>NZ_WEGL01000029.1 GCF_009604455.1 Streptomyces sp. RB17 | reverse complement strand
CAGATGTTCGGCCGCGCCAACTTCGACCTCCTCCGCAAACGACTTCTCCTCGAAGCGGCGGCCGGCCGTTCATGATCGTGGTTTCGGTGACCGTCCGTGGTGCTGGCACGGAAAGTGAGCCAGAACCCGAATCCTGACCCTCTGACGGCGTATCAAATCTGACCCACTTGGTGATCTTCATCTGACCCTGGCCTTGGTGATCAAGGTCAGGAGGGAAGAGGTGATCCACGTGGAGGACTGGGCAGAGATCCGCCGGCTGCACCGGGCCGAGCAGATGCCGATCCGGGCGATCGCCCGGCACCTGGGCATCTCGAAGAACACGGTGAAACGCGCGCTCGCGCATGACCGGCCCCCGAAGTACGAGCGTCCGGCGAAGGGCTCGGCCGTGGACGCGGTCGAGGTGCAGATCCGCGAGCTGCTGCGGGAGACGCCGACGATGCCGGCGACGGTGATCGCGGCGATCTCCTGGTCGACGAGACCGGCAGCCGTGATCTGCTGCGTGGCCCACCGCTTGCGCCGTACCTCGTCCGGCACCTCGGTACCGTTCTCCGCGTCGAGCCGGGCGGCGTCGCCTTCGGCGGAGATTGTCCAGGCGGCGTCCACGACGACCTCCTGCAGGCGGAAGAACTTCCGGGCGGCGGAGCCCAGATCGGGCTTGCCCGTGAGGTAGGAGGACAGACAGGAGGCGTGCAGAGCGGCAGAGCTCATGCCCTGGCCATGGGCAGGATTGAACGATGCCACGGCGTCTCCGACACTCACCAGGCGCGCGGGGAAGTGCTTCACTTCGGTGACGTGGCGCCGTCGGCTCTCGGCCTGCTCGCTCCCTGTCGCCGCCCTGGTCCTCGGCATGGGTGGCGACATAAGTGACGGCGCTGACGGCGCCGTCACGGTAGTGCAGACAGGTCCCCCGTCCGCGCAGGACGGGCACGTTGGGAAGGGAGATGACCCGGTTCCGTATCAGGTTTTCCAGCAGGGGGCGCCCGAGGACGAGGAGGTGGTGGCCCGCGTCATTGGGCACCCGCCGGACGCCATTGAAGGTGATGACCACCTTGTCGGATCCTGCCAAGATCGCACCGCGCTCCTGCGCTTCCCTCGTGATCCCCGGGAGCCACCGCTCCACCCACTCGTGACCTGCGGGCTGCAACGTGTGCACGTGTCGGCCGTGGGGCACGCCCGGACGCGAGGCCATATCCGCCGCGATGTCGTCGGGCTCGATGATGACGACCCGGCGCGCGTGGTCGGAGAGCACCCGCGCCGCCATGAGTCCCGCGATACTGCCGCCGATCACGCACGCCGTGTCGAAGAGCACAGGCGCGTCATCGAGCGGAGCGACGCGGACGAGTTCCTCGAAGAGAGAGATGACGGACTGAGTCACGAATCTTGCTCCTGTTCCGGTCGATGGACATGGCCTCGAGGCGGGCGGAGCAGGCCGGAGCCGAGCAGGAGGCACCACGGACTAGCTATGTATGTAACGTTCAGTACAGTAGGGGGCGTAGTCACTCACCTAGACACACATCAAGACCAAACGTTCTACCCCCAGCGCTCACACAGTAAATCTCTCGTGGTGCACAAAATTGGACTGCACGGGATGTTGCTGAGTTACATCGGCGTGTGGCCGTCGTGGCCAACGCGACGTTCGCGTTCAGCGGGCTGTGTCCGATTTAGACGTCGATCAGGTGCGATGAGAACACCGCCACGTTCTCTCTGGATGCGCCACTCGGAACCGTCTCCAGCTATGTGTCGGACGCTCGCCTGACACTATTGAGTATGTAGCGCTCGCTCTGTTGAAATGTACGTAGCGCTCACTCTAGGAAAATGTATGTAGCGCTCGGTCTGCTTGGTTCACGGCCCTCGCGTTGACGGAGTAAACCAACTGGATTAGCTCGAGTCTCTTCGCGCTACGAAGCGGCGACGGACGTTGCTGATGATGCTTGCGTGACGCCCGCAGGGCCGACCGTAAACGCAGCTCACGGGGCCGCTCCTTGGGCTCAAACACCGGGCGCCGGTCGGGTCCGCAGCGAAGGCAACCAGGCTTAACGTGGCTTATGCGGTCGTCACCCTGAGCCCTGCACGCAGTCGGTCACTTTTCTTTCCCTGGTGAGGTGTCGATGCGTACTGTGTCGGGGTGGTGACCGGTGGAGAGGCGTTCCTCGAGTCCTGGGAGGGGCAGGGGTGGTCCGGCGCGGAGTACCGGCCCGGCACCATGGCGCTCATCTCGCCAGGGCGTGCCCCCCGGTATCGCTGGCGTGTGCTGGGCCCCGACCCGCTGACGACAGCCCACATACTGCTCCCGCACGACGTGATACGCACGGCCGCAAGAGAACTCGGCCTCGACCACCGCGCGATGACGCTCCGCGACACCCCGTACCTGTCCGACGCCCCCATCGCCGCCACCACCCACGCGCTGCTGGATGCGGGGCGCACCCATGCCGCCGATGCCTACGTTCATTCGGCCGCCGCGTTCCTGGCCATGCACGTGCTCACTCGGTATTCCGCGGCGTCCGTCGCCGCGGACGAACTGACCCCGCGCGTGCTCACCGTGTTCGGCGACGGGGTCGGGAGGAACACGTCGCTGCGGGAACTCGCCGCTCTGGCCGGTGTCGGCGAAGCCCGCCTGGCGCAGGTCGTCCGGGAGGCCACCGGGCAGTCGCCATGGAACCACCTCATCTCCTTGCGCATCACCGAGGCCAAACGGCTCCTGGCCACCACCGCCCTTCCGGTGACCGAGATCGGCTACCGGTGCGGGTTCGCCACCCCGTCGCACTTCGCGGCGTCGTTCCGCCGCGCCGTCGGCACGACCCCGACCCGCTGGCGCGCGACCACCGCGTGACCGCGACATCGCTGGTTGTGAGGCCGTCGACGCCGAGGCTCCTCCCACCTGATCCACGACGGACGCGGTATCCCGTTCAAGGTCATCACCACCGGGCCCAACTCCACGACGCCTTCGGCTCGTTGGCATGCAGCCTCATCTGCTGGAGACGCCTCACGAAAACCCACCCGTGATCGCGTTACGACGTTGCTGGCCTCGCTGTCCGACTGCTTCGCCCGCTCCGAGAGCGGGAGACGTTCGCGCGGATGACCCGGGGCATGCTGATGGAGCTCGAGGACGTCAACTGTTGGAGCCTGGCCGAAGCGATCGGTGAGCGGGGCCCGCACCGGCTGCACCATCTGCTGTCCCGTGCGGTGTGGGACGGGGAAGCGGTGCTGGGGCGGACGGCGTCCTGGGCCGTGGACCTGCTCGACGACGGCGACGGGATCCTGATCGCGGACGAGGGGGACGCGAAGTCCTCGACCGACGCGGTGGCCGCAGCCCGCCAATACTCCGGCTCCATCGGCGGAGTCGATCTGTGCCAGGTCGCCGTGCACCTCACCTTCGCCGCGGCCGCCGGGCACTGCCTGATCGACCGGCGTCTGTACTTCACCAAGGAGTGGGCCGGCGACGAGGAGCGTCGCGAGCTGACCGGCGTCCCCGACGAGCTGTGCTTCGCGACCAAGCCGCACCTCGCGGCCCACATGCTCCGTGCCGCCCATCGGCAGGGCATATCCGCCTCGTTCTTCCTGGGTGATGAGGTCTACGGAGGGCGCCAGCTGCGCACCGCCTGCCGCGAGCTGGGCCTGGGCTACGTCGTGGGAGTGCGCTCCAATCACCAGGTCACCACCCCGGCGGCGAAGCTGAGCGTGGCCCAGGTCGCCGCCCGGCTGCCGAAGCGGACCTGGCAGCGGATGCGCACCGGTGAGGGGCAGAAGGGCGTACGCGACTACGACTGGGCGATGATCGAGGTCACCGCCGACGACACCCCTGACGGATACGACGGCGACGCGGGGACGTCCGTCCTGCTGGTCCGCCGGCACCGCTACACCCGCACCGTGTCCTCCTACCGCTGCTTCGCTCCCGGGCCGGTGACACTGGCGAGACTGGTGTCACTGGTGTGCCGCAGGTGGCGGGTGGAAGACGACTTCCAGGACGCCAAGGAAACCTGCCACCTCGACAAAGGCCAGGTCACCTGCTGGAACTCCTGGCACCGCTGGAGCGTAATCGCCCTGGTCGCCTACGCCTTCCTGGCCGTCACCGCCGCCCTCGAACGCGCCACCCAGACCGACCGGAACGACCCCGCGGAGGCCGACCTCGTCCCCCTCAGCAGCCACGAACTCCTCCGCCTGCTACGGGCCCTGATCCTTCCACGGGCACGACGAGACCCCGAGCACCTGCTGTGGTGGTCCACCTGGCGCCGCCGCCACCAACACCGCGCCCGCCTCTGCCACCACCATTGGCACGCATACGCCGACACCACACCATGATCAGAAAGCGCCGCAGCAACTATCGACAGCTGCCGTAACCGCGCTGGTCATGACCAGCGCGGTCCAAGTGGATCGCCGCCGAGCGTCATCCCGTCGATGCCGACGGGATAACGAATTTCGCGCCGTGCATCACCAGCACCATCTGCAGGATGGACGGTCTCGCGCTCAACCTGTGCGCACCGGTCGAAGTTCCGGTGACCCGGCTCGGCCTGGAACCACAGGCCCTGCTCGCCCTGCGAACCGAACCAGGCTCACGCCGTGATCAACGGAGCACGTGCCCGGCTTCCGTCGGTGGACCGCTGGTCGGCCGGTGTTGGCCGCCCTTGTAATTACCGCAGACGTCCTCAGAGGTCGAAGAACTGAGTGATGAGATCTGCCGTGTCGAGTTGATGGCTGGTCTTGCCGATGAGTATCGGGGCGGAGGAGGAGGGACCGGGAACGGTGTGGCCGCCGCCGTGGATGGTGTAAAGGACCACCGAGGGGACACCGCTTGCCTCGTAAGTTGTCCGCTCGACTTCGGTGGGGTCGACCGTGGTCTTCTTCGGCAGGCGGGTGGTCGTGGGCTCGGTGGTGATCCCGTTGCGCTCGGCGAAGTAGCGAGCCGTGCGGTCGGCCGACCAGGTCGGGCCGCCTGCTTTGAAGATTCTGCGCAGGGCCCAGTTCATGGTGCCGCCCTGGTAGGAGACGATGGGGTCCTTGGTGCCGTGGATCAACACGACCGGCAACGACCCCGGAGGTGTCTGCCCGGCGAGGAAATTCTCCGGTGCGGGCATGGTGGCGGCGATCACCGTCGCCCCCGCCAGCAAGCCAGGGGTTTCGTGAGCGAGGCGGATGACCATCTGGCCACCGTTGGAGTACCCGACGGCGTAGACACGGCTGGGGTCGATGCGCCGGTCCGCCGCGAACGTGGCGATGACCGCACGCGCGAAGCCGACGTCGTCGATGTCGGCTTGGCGGGCCGGAAAGCGGCTTTCGCGGCGGGCGTCGTTCCAGTTGCCGCGATAGCCATCGAGGTAGGCGACCAGCGCGCCGCGGGCGGCGAGCGCGTCGAAGACGCCGCCAGTGAAAGCACGGTGCTTGTCACCGGTCTGGCCGGAACCGTGGAACACAAGAATCAGTGGCCGGGCCTCACCCGGCGCTGTGGTGCCAACAAGGGTGAAGGTGCGGGCGGCCCCGGCGACGGTCACACTGCCGCGGGTAGCTTTGAGGAGGCTGGACATGGTGTTTTCCTCGGTTCAGGCGAAGAAGTCGATCAAGGTGCGGGTCATCCATTCGGGCGCTTCCTCAGGCAGGAAATGCGCCGCACCTGGTGCGACAGCGCCGCTGGTGTTCGAGGCAACCTGCCGCACCGCCTGCTCAACGCCATTGCCCATGCCGTGTTCGCCCCCGATGGCCAAAACCGGAATGTCCAGCGGCCCCTCGGCAGCCAGCGCGACCACCTGGTCCCCAGACTCTCCCGCGCGGTAGAACTCGAAGCTCGCGTGCAAGGCGGCGGGGTCGCGCAGGGCATCGACGTAGACGTCGACCGCAGCTTGAGGGATGGCCTCGGGAGATGCGGCTTTGGTGGCGAACTGGTAACCGAAGTAGATCTCCTCGCGGCCGGATACCATGCGCTCGTTGATCTCGGCCAGACGGTTGAAGACGAAGTGCCAGGCCAGCTCGTTGACCTCGGGAGGCATGAGCAGCGGGGGCATCGGGGTGAAGCCGGCGAGGACGGCTTCGGCCAGCACGAGCTTGCTCACCCGGTCGCGATGGCGAGCGGCGAGCACGTAGCCGACCATCATCCCCATGTCGTAGCCCGCGACGTGGAAACTGTCGTGGCCCAGGGAGGTCATCAGGCCGGCCATGTCATCGGCCAGCGTGACCGCGTCGTACCCGCTGGCAGGCTTGCTGCTGGCACCCATGCCGCGCATGTCGGCGGCCACGACCGTGAAGTGCTTGGCGAGAGCAGGCATCACCAGCCGCCAGCCGTACCAGAACTGCGGCCACGCCGGCAGCAGCAGCAGCGCCGGGCCGGACCCGCCGACCACGGCGTGCAGTTCGACGCCGCTGACGTCAACAGTGCGGCTGGCGAAGGTCTCGCCGAATCCGGCGGGAAGGTGTGGGACGGCGTCTGTGGTGAAAGGCATCGGTGTCTCCTCGTACCGGACCCAACCATAAGTGGATGAGTCATCCACTTCAACGTAGCACAACCGGATACGGTATCTGGTTATGCTGTGGGTATGAGCACCCCGCCGTTGCGCAAGGACGCCGCCCGGAACTGGCGCCACATCGTCGAGATCGCCCGGCAGTATGTCGATGACGGCAAATCTCTGCAGCTCAACGATGTGGCGCGGACCGCATCCATCGGCGTGGCGACCGTCTACCGGCACTTTCCAACGCCGGAAGCACTGCTGGAGACAGTCGCGCTGCCTACCATCGAGAAGCTGCTGCGGCGAGCCGAGCATGCATTGGCCGAGGATGACCCGTGGATGGCGTTGCGTGAGTTCCTCGCCGCGGTGATCGAAGTCCTGCTGACCGACCCGGCGGTCCCTCCAGTGTTCGCCGCAGCCACTGACACCCTGGAGCACACCGGCGACCTCAAACGAAGGCTCGCCACAGCCTTCGCTGAGCTGCTGGCACGCGCGCACGCGGCGGGAGTCATCGATTCCGGCGTCACCGAGTCGGACATGACCCCTCTGATGTGCGGCATCGCCTACGCCGCGAACATCCAAAGTGCCCTCGACCCGACCGAACGAGCCACGCTCGGCCTGCGCTACCTCGACCTGCTCCTCACCGGCCTGCACCGCCCCTGATCACGTACACCACGATCGGTGTGTGGGCGCCGGTGGCACTGCTCACACTGAGAATCGTCCAAGGTGTCGCACTCGGCGGCGAGTACGCCTCGGCCGTCGTATACCTGGTGGAGCACTCGCCCCGCACAAAGCGCGGAATGATCACCAGCGTCCTGCAGAGCACGGCGAGCGTCGGCCTCCTCCTCGCGCTGGCCCTGTCGACCCTGCTGAAGGTGACCCTTTCGGCGGCGGCATTCGACTCCTGGGGCTGGCGCGCTCGGTCTGCTTGGTTCACGGCCCTCGCGTTGACGGAGTAAACCAACTGGATTAGCTCGAGTCTCTTCGCGCTACGAAGCGGCGACGGATGTTGCTGATGATGCTTGCGTGACGCCCGCAGGGCCGACCGTAAACGCAGCTCACGGGGCCGCTCCTTGGGCTCAAACACCGGGCGCCGGTCGGGTCCGCAGCGAAGGCAACCAGGCTTAACGTGGCTTATGCGGTCGTCACCCTGAGCCCTGCACGCAGTCGGTCACTTTTCTTTCCCTGGTGAGGTGTGGTTGCCTTTGTAGGGCTGCCTATGCGGCAGACAGCAATGCTCATGTCTTCGGTAGTGCTATGGAAACTCCTGCACAGCAGTAACTGCTACCGCGCACCACGGCACATGCCTTAAGGTTTCGCGCACGACATGGACAGGCTTCTCGCAAGTCGTGACACCTGGAAGAGGTTTGAGAATATGTCCGAAACCATCGCCGAAACCACAGAGCTGACCTCGCAGTACGCCACACAGGTGACCGGCGACCTCGAGCGCAACCTCAAGGAGCAGGACCGCCTCAGCGCGGAGATCGAAGCACTTCAGGCACAGTTGGCTGCCCTGCGCCATGACCACACCGTTCTGGTGAACATCCAGCAGGCCCTCGGTATCCCCGCCGCGCCCGAACCCGTCGCGGCTGCACCTGCTCCGCGCGGGAAGCAGGACGAGAAGCCCGCCACCGCGACACGGAAGCGGGCCGGTGTGAAGCGTGCCACCAAGGCACCGGTCGCATCGTCCGCTGCGCCCACAGCACCCACGCTGGTCAACCTCGTGCGCGATCACCTGGCGGCGCAGACCGAGCCCCGATCCGCGGCCGAAGTCACCACTGCCCTGGAACAGCAGCACCCCGAGCGCAACATCAAGACCACCGTCGTACGCACCACCCTTGAGGGGCTCGTGGCCAGGAACCAGGCCCACCGCGCCAAGCAGGGTTCGTCTGTGTTCTACACCGTCCCGCAAAACGCCGAGCCTGCCACTCAGGAGTAGCCGGCACTGCAGCCACTGGCCCAATTCCTCGTAGGCCAGGCCCCGTTGGATCACCAGGAACGACACTGCAGCCGGGCAGGACACCTGTCCCGCACGCGCAGCGACGAGGCGGTCACCGGTCGGAACGAGTCGCGTCAGACCGACCGAGCAGATGCGGCCTGCGGATGCAGGTGCTGTACAGCCTGTCGCCGGTTGGATGTTGCCGACAGAACCAGGTAGTGGACCTTACTCGCGTCCAGGCCCATCGCGGCGGCTACAGCTGCGATGCCGTAGCCGAGCCGACAGTGCAGGACCAGCGCGTCGTACTGCTCCGCAGGACAAGTCTCCAGCGATACCGGGGCGGAGGCCGCGGCCCGGACCCGGGTGTGCAGCAGCGTCCAGGCCCGTGCCGACGGGTTGAGGTCGCCGACGATGTGCAGCCAGCCGGCCGCGAGTTCGCCGAACAGGCTGCAGATCAGGCGGTGGTCCTGTATGTGCGGTAGGTGGGCGTGGTCGAGGTAGGTGTCACGGTTGAGGGCGTAGAACGCCTCGAAGGCGGGCGGCAGCGCCGAAGCCAGGTTGCCTGGCTCGCATGGCGCACCGCCGCCGCTTCGGTGGCGTGGGATGCGGGCCGATCGGCGCATACAGGGTCCCGGAGGAGCCGTGGCGGCGAGCTTCGGCAGCTGAGCCAGTGAGCCGTTCCAGGCCCTCCTCCGACGTTCTCTCTGGCATGCGCCCTGGTCAGGAAGTCCTCGTCACGAGCCGGTCGAGCTTGTCTCCCAGGGTTCCGACGACGATCGATATGTGTCCATGGTCGTCCTCGAAGTTGGCATGGAGGGTCGGCAGATGTTTGGCCAGTCACTGACCGTGCGCCATCGGCACCATGTGATCGAGGGCACCGTGCCACAGCTCAACGGGGACGGTGACGCTACCTGGATCGAACCCCCACGGTGTCGTCAGCGCGTGGAGGTCCTCGGGCCATCCGGCGTCCCCCATCGCGAGCCCATGGTTCATGTTCGCACTGGTCTGCGCTGTGGGCGCCGGTGAACTCCGCAGCGTCCACCACCGGGAGCAGACTCGCCATTGCAGCCACGGTGTCCGCAGGATCGCTGTCCCGGACGGCAGCGGCCATCTGTGACACGACCGCACGCTGCGCCTCCCCTGTTATCTTTTTCGCGGTCCCGTAAGAGGGCCGCTGGCCTCCGGGCCCGGTATGACTGTTCCCCCTGTCGAAGGCATGACCTGGGGGGTGGTCCTACGTTGTTGATGGGTCGGATGGGGTGTCGTACGGTCCGGAGGATCCAGACCTCCCCCCTTGAACCGCGGTCCTGAACTGAATGACGCTTTACAGGCCCATGCCGGCGGTGAACTCAAGGCCCTCGGCGTCGTACGGTGCGAACGAGGCGATCACCAGCACGCCCGACACACGCTGCGGATCTGCCGCTCCGGTGGCCAACGCGTGGGGCCCGCCCGTAGACCACCCCGCCACCACATATTGGTGGGCGCCCAGGTGGTCCATCAGGGCGCGGCAATCCTCGGCGGTGTCGGCGACCGTCCATCCCGGCATCGGAGTCGACGCACCGTAGCCGGCGCGTGAGTACGTGACGACGCGGTATCCCCGATCCGTGACAGAGTCGAGGACGGTGGCCATAGGAACCGCGGAGCCGGGCATGCCGTGGTGGAAGAGCACGAGCGGCCCGTCCTTGGGACCTTGCACTGTGAACTCGAGAACACGGCCGTCGGGCAGACGCAACGACTTCATGCCACCGTGCTCGTGCCCACTCGCTGAATCAGATCCCATGGGTTGTCCCCTGTTGGTCGATTGCGGACGCGTGATGCCGCACAGAGGACCCGTCACGGCAGCCGTCCACTTGACGAACCGCTGGGACGTCACTTCATTCAGATAGAACGTTCTACTGCACCACCATGCATACTATTATCGCAAACCATC
Source organism: Streptomyces sp. RB17 (assembly GCF_009604455.1). GTDB lineage: Bacteria > Actinomycetota > Actinomycetes > Streptomycetales > Streptomycetaceae > Streptomyces. The sequence continues at coordinate 15,854 of NZ_WEGL01000029.1, read as the reverse complement.
AAGACCGAACGTTCTATCTGATAGGATGGGTGCATGGTGCGCAGCGAACCCAACGACCGACCCTCTGACGCGCGGTCTCGGCTACTCAAAACGGCATGCCGGATCTTCTACGAGGAAGGCATCCACTCCGTCGGTGTCGACCGCATCGTCACGGAAGCACAGGTGACGCGGGCAACCTTCTATCGGCACTTCCCCAGCAAAGAGGATCTTGTCCTCGCCTACCTGGATGAGATGCACCGAGCAGAGCGCAGCCAAGCGGACAAGGCTGTCGCTGCCGGGGTGCCCGCGGCCGACACCATTCGATCGCTCAGCAGATCCATCACTCAGGGCATCCAGTCCCCGAACTATCGAGGGTGCGCGTTCCTTAATGCTGTCGCCGAGTACCCCGCCTCTGATCACCCGGTGCACTTGGCCGTACTCGCCCACCGCCAATGGTTCCTCGACACCGTCACGCAACTGCTGGCCAAGATCCGGGAAACGCCCGCCGAAGCCGCCGCCCATCACTTCGTGATGATGCGCGATGGCGCCACGTCCGCCGGGTGCCTCTTCGACCCTGTAGTGGTCTGCGAAACCTTCCTGCGCGGAGTCGAAGGACTCCTGCGAAGGCAGGTCACATAGCTCGAACCGCGCCGGCCGGAAGCCGAACTCGAGTCTGCACCGTGGAATGGTCGCAACCGCTCCGGCTGGTGCGTTCTCCTTCTGCAGGCTCGCGCCGGGACGCGGCTTGAGGTCAGTCGATGGTTGCCGTAGCGGCGGCGTCAGTCGCTGTTATGGACCTTCGCCGACACGGCGGTGACCATGGTGCCGCTCTGGCACGCCGGTGCTGTTCACCGTCAAGCGCTCGCACATCGGCAGCACGGCCTGACGGCATCGTCCTGCTGGGGCAAGATTTCAAACCGGCCGCGGTACACCGGACTTCCCGGGGGCTGACATGGTGGCGACGTCGTACTGGCCGGGCGAGCCCGGCAACGAGGAACTGCTGGACGACACCGTCGGATCGCTGCTGCGCGGCGCCGCCCGGCGGGCACCGGACACGGTCGCCGCCGATTACGTCGAACGCGTCCCGCCTCCGACCGAGATGGACCCGCTGTCAGGCGCGATGCTGGCGGGGTTCGCCGAACTGGTGCGGACGGCCTCCCGGGGCCGGTCGCGGACCTGGGGTGCGGCCCCGGACGGGTGACGGCGTACCTGGCCGGGCTGGGGGTGTCCGTCTTCGGCGTCGATCTTTCGCCGAAGATGGTCAGGCTGGCCCGGCACGCCTATCCGAACCTGCGGTTCGCCGAGGGTTCGATGACCGCGCTCGAGATGAGGGACGACGAGCTCGGCGGCATCCTGGCCTGGTACTCCACCCATCACACGCCTCCGCAGTGGCTGCCGGATGTGTTCTCCGAGTTCCACCGCACGCTCGCGCCCGGCGGCTACCTGCTCTGGGGAGACTATGTCGGCAACGAGCGGCTGCAGCCGACCCACGGCTACGGCCGTCCGGTGTCCTACGAGTCGTACCTCCTGCCCCTGGACCGCATGGTCGACCTGTTGGACCAGGCCGGGCTCATCGTCACCGCGAGACTGGAACAGGAGCCCGGCGGACGTGTGAACAGACCGCACGCCTGCCTCCTGGCCCGCAAGCCCGAAACGCCCTGCCGGGGTTCCCAGGGTGAGACCGCTCGGCTGTACCGCCGACGATCACGAGGCGGGCAGTCAGACCGCTGAGTTGAGAGGGCGGACACCGCAGCGCAAGCCGTTCTCACTGCGGACACGGGCGCGTTTCCGGCGCTGCCCGGCCAGGACGCCTGGACGGCGTGCGATCTGGTTGCGCCAGTGCACGTGGTGATGCAGCGCGCGGGTCTGAACTGTGGTTGGGGTGGCTGGAGTGGGCGAGGGTGAACTGCCGCAGCGGCCGGAGGTGTGCCGCGACCGGGTTGGCCCAGGACGCGTTGGTCGTACTCGATCCGGTCCAGCTTGGCGTGTGGACTCCTTCCACGCCAGGTGCACCCATCACGCAGGCAACGGAGACGAGGATGTAGAACGTTCGGTCTTGACAGCGCTCGCCCCGATGGCCAGACTTTGAGTGGACCGAACGTTCTCTCCCGCTGATCGTTGCGGCGACCATCAAGTCGAACGCGGTCCTACGAACTCACCTGTTGCATGAGAAGGGCACAACCATGGCAGACACCATCTATACCGGCATCGCCACGTCCACCGGCGACGGCAGAGCGGGAGGCCGGGCCCGAACCAACGATGGCCTGCTCGACATTGAACTCGCCATCCCGAAGGAGATGGGCGGCCCCGGCGGGGCCACCAATCCCGAGCAGCTGTTCGCGGCGGGCTGGGCCTCCTGCTTTCACTCAGCACTCAAGGCCGTAGCAGCCAAGCAGAAGACCGACATTGCCGATTCCGCGGTCGTGGTCGAGATAGCGATGCAACCGACACCGGCAGGCGGGATCACCCTTAGCGCCGCACTGCATGTCGAACTGTCCGGCCTCGAGCAGACGGTGGCAGACCAGCTGGTCGAGGCAGCCCATGCGATGTGCCCGTACTCCAACGCGACCCGCGGCAACATTCCGGTCGTACTCGACACCACAGTGGCTTAGCAGGACAGGTCGGGGCGAAGCGAACGACGGCCGCTCGCCCCGACCCAACATCGGGATTCCTCCGTGGATACCCCCGTCTTCAGGCGGGGGAGGAAACGGATTCCTGCGGAGCAGGGCAGGGAAAGCCGATTCGCCGCCAGGGCGGATCGGCGTCCACCGCCAACGACCCGCAGGAGACGGGTAGTTTGCAGGCCGTCCGGCCAGCGATAACCAAGCCGGCCGGGCCTACCGCCGGGCCGGCGGGATGTCAGGTCTGCGGAGCCGGCGTAAGACTGCTGGGCGTACCCACGTCCCTTGCCGTTAGCCTCGCGCTTTCATGAAGCGGGTTGTCCGACGGATGGTCAGGCAAGCGAAAAGTGCCTCTGACCAGCAAGAATGAGGATTGTCGAGGTCCTTGTTCCTGCCACCGTCGGAGGCACTTCCCAGGTGAAGAAGCGTATCGGGTCCTATCCACGTGTCCGCGTTGAGGGCGGTGGCCACGGGGTGGTGTCCCAGGCCGGGACCGTGCTGCTGGTCGAGACTGTCCGCAAGGCTGGGCTGGACCAGGCGATATCGACGGCACTGATGCCATGGCGACGTCCGCGGGCGGTGCACGATCCGGGGAAGATCCTGCTGGACCTGGCCCTCGCGGTCGCCATGGGCGGGGACTGCCTCGCGGATGTCGGGACGCTGCGGGCCGAGCCGGCCGTGTTCGGACCAGTGGCCTCCGACCCGACGGTCTCCCGCCTGATCGACACCCTCGCCGCCGCGGGGCCGAAGGCCCTGGCCGCGATACGGGCCGCGCGGGCCGAAGCCCGCGAGCGTGTCTGGAACGTAGCCAAGACCGCGGCTCCGGATGTTGCGGGGCAGGTGATCGTGGACCTGGACGGGGTGCTCGTGCTGGCCCACTCCGAGAAGCAGGACGCCACCGCGACCTGGAAGAAGACCTTCGGACACCATCCTCTGATGGGGTTCGTCGACCACAGAAGAGGTGGCAGCGGTGAGCCGGTGGCCGGCCTGCTCAGGCCGGGCAACGCAGGCAGCAATACCGCCGCCGACCACATCACCACGGCTCAACTCGCCCTGGCCCAGCTGCCGAAGAAGTACCGGCAAGGGCGCCAGACGCTGATCCGCACCGACTCCGGCGGCGGCACCCACGAGTTCGTCGCCTGGCTCGCCCAGCGAGGGCGGTGGCTGTCGTACTCGGTCGGCATGACCATCACCGATGCCATCCACCAGGCCGTTCTCAAGGTCCCGACCGCCGCATGGACGGTGGCCGTCGAGCCGGGCGGCGAGATCCGCGACGGCGCCTGGGTCGCCGAACTGTCCGGCGACTGCGTGAAGGGCTGGCCGAAGGGAATGCGGCTGATCGTCCGTAAGGAACGACCTCATCCCGGAGCCCACCAACACCACCGGCGTCCCGATCGCCGCACTCGAACTGCGGCACCGCCAGCGCGCGAGGGCCGAGGACCGCATCCGTGCTGCCCGCGCCACCGGCCTGCGCAACCTGCCCCTGCACGACACCGCGCAGAACCAAATCTGGCTGGAGATCGTCCAGATCGCCCTCGACCTCCTGGCCTGGATGCCCATGCTCACTCTGACCGGCGAAATCCGCAGGTGGGAGCCCCGCCGCCTCCGGCTCCGCCTCTTCTCCGCCGCCGCCCAGATCCTCACCACCGCCCGCCGCCGGCACCTGAGGTTCGCACGCCACTGGCCCTGGACCGACGTGATCACACACGCCCTGGCACGGCTCGAAGCCCTCCCGAACCCTGGCTGACCAGCACGTTCCCGTCCCTGCGAGCAGCACCGTCCCCGCCGGACCCGTGGAAACCGGCGCCCACCCGACGCGACAGCCGGGCCATCGGTGTGCCCACCACCGACCCGAACAACCGAAACGGCCCGCCGAAGGAACCGACGGACCGTCACGAAAGATCGAGGTTAGTTCGGGGCAGCTGCTGTCTGAGAAGCAGAAAGCTCAACCCGCGAGGGAAGAATCCCCCCGCTTCAGCTGGGGGAGAAGTCAATCTGTACCGGAATTGAGGAGTGGGAGTCAGTCATGGCTGAAGAGACAGCAGGCTTCAGCAGCGAGGCCGAGGCTGCGCAGGCTGCGAATGTAAGATGCTGGAGATGATCACCGGGTACTGGGTGACGCAGATTCTGCGTGCCACCGCAGATCTCTCTCTCGCGGACCACGTGGCAGCGGGTGCCACGACAGCCGAGAAGATCGCGGAGCGCGAGGGTAGCGATCCGGCGACGACGTACCGACTACTTCGCGCTGCCTCGTCCATCGGCCTTTTCGTTGATGCGGGAAACCACCGGTCGCCCTTCCACTGGCAGTCGTGGGGGATGCTTCCGGACGCTGTGCGGAAGGGCAGCACGCAGATGCACGCGGTCCCGGGCTGGCCGAGGGCTTGACCCAATTCGACTACAGGGGTCAGAACCCGGAGGAAGGCGCATTGTTCGCCTCTTCCATGTCCAACGCCACCGACATGGTCATCCACGACGTGACCGCGGCACTCGACCTGGACGGCGTCTCGGTGGCCGTAGATGTCGGCGGGTCCACCGGCGCCCTGGTACAGGAGCTGCTGAAGAAGAGCCAGGGTCTCACGGGTGTGGTCCTGGAGATGCCGCACGTGGTGGACAGCGCCGTGGAGGCAGCGAGCAAAGCCGGTGTCCTGGACCGCTTCAGCGCGGTTTCAGGAGACTTCTTCAAGGAGGTGCCGGCGGCTGACCTCTACCTGCTCAAGATGATCATCCATGACTGGAACGATGCTGAGTGCCTGACGATCCTGCGTAACTGCCGTGCTTCGGCGAAACCTGGCGCGCGCGCCGCTGTCTTCGACTGCGTCGTGGGCAAGACAGGCGAGCCGAACTACGGAGCGCTCCTGGACATGAACATGCTGGTTGGCTCAGACGGACAGGAACGGGACTTCGACGAGTTCGACGCCCTGTACGCAAAGAGCGGCTGGAGGAGGGTCGCCACCAAGCCGACCCGCTCGCCGCAGGTCATCCAGGTACTCGAAGCCATCTAACCGGCTGTCCGACTGCCTGAAACAGCGCCCCCTGGTGTCGACATTGAGAGGAAGAATGCCTCTCACCGCCGGGGACACGAACAACGCTAGGCTGTCCGCCCGAACGGCCCCGGCGCCGCCCTTCCCCCGTGGGACGGCGCCGGGGCCGACTCGTGCGCTCTGGACATCGGGCGAGGAGCCTGACGGCCCCCGGCTCGGATGCTCAGGCGGCACGTGCCTGCAGGATTCCTTCGACGCCGTGGAGGAAGGTGTCGGAGATCAGCGTTGGGTCGAAGAGGCAGCCGCCTGCCATGGCCCCGTCCCGGAGCATCACGAGGTGTCGGCCGTCGGCGTCGGCGGGTGCGTCGCCCACCTGCTCCAGCAGCTCCGTGACGGTGTTCAGGAACCATTCCCGGTGGGCCAGAACGGCCTGGTGGATCGGGTGAGCAGGGTCGAAGTATTCGGCCGCTGCGTTCAGGAAGGCGCATCCGCGGAATCCCGTGGACTGGATGCCATCGGTAATCGACTTGGCGACGGCCCGGATCTGGTCAGGTGCCGACTCGCTGCTTGCCACCGCGGCGGCGACCTGCCCGCGGATGCCCTTGTCGGCCAGGTCGAGGTACGCGAGGACGAGGTCCTCCTTGCCGGAGAAATGGCGGTACAGCGTCGCCCGGGTCACCTGTGCCTCAGCAACGATCCGGTCGATGCCGACCGAGTGGATCCCCTCGCTGTAGAAGATCCTGGTTGCCGTGCTGAGCAGCCGCGTTCGCGCCTCAGAGAGGTTGGCGCCATCTGTACTCCGACTCATGTTCTCCACGCTCATGTTCTCCAGGCTACCAAACGGGGAGAACGTTCGGTTTCAGCAGTGCTCCACCAATTCTTTCGATTTTACAATAAAGAACGTTCTCCATCAGAATCGGCCCCTCCGAGGCGGGATGGCGGCCTTGGCTGGCGGACGACACCGGGCCCCACGGCCCTCCGCCGCGTCGTGCCAGGGTCAGATCATGACGCTCCGGCACCAGTACGGTCCACCGCACCAGCGGAGGCCTGCTCACGGAGATGGCCGGACGGCAGGACGTCGCGCCCCAGGTCGGCGGGCAGCGTGATGCCGAACTGCGTGGCCATGATGTCGCTGATGAGCTCGTAGCACGTCCCAATGCGGACGACCTCCATCGTGGTGAAGTCGATGATGGTCGAGGAGCGCCCGTAAAGGTGGTACTTGCGCAGCCCGTAGTTGATCACCAGGTCTACGGCGTCGAGGATCGGCTGCTGGATGTCTGCGACGCGGAACTTGGTGCCGGTGCCGGTGAGGTTCGCTGACGACCCGAGGACCGGGACCGCTGCCTGGTGGGAGCGGCGGACCACCTCGTCCTGGAGGCGGCCGCCGTTGACGAGCATCGCAAGCGTGTTGCCGACCGTGCTGGCAGCCAGTGTCTCAGGTTCGATCGCGGCGACGACGGGGAGCGGCAGGCCCCGCGTCGATGGCGATCGCGTCGACCATCTCCTGCTCCCGGCGGTCGAGGACGTGCACCTCGCGGTGCAGCTCGTAGTTGCCGACCATCGCGTGCCGCTTGTGCGGCGCACGCCGCTTGGCTGCGAACAATCCGAGCTCGTCGGACGCCTGCCTGCCCATTCAAGTCTCCTCGCTCATTTGCGGTGTGGACGATCGCATGCCGGACCGCGATGAGTGGGTTGAGACATCCGTGTCAGATCGTGCGCTAAGAGGTCGCGCGGATAGGCGCGGTTGGGGGATACCGGCAACAGAACGGGCACACGTCTCGGTAATCATGGAGTTGCGACGCTCTGTGATCAAAGGAGAGATCTGTGCCCGTGCTGCCGTCATGGCTGACTGAATCACTCTGGGGCCAATTCGAGGGCCTGCTGCCCGAGCGGCCGGAGTACCACCCTGACCATCCACTTGGCTGTCACCGCCGACGCATCAGCGACCGGCCGCCACACTTGCGTGTGCCGCACGGCTCGAATGGGGTGGCGGCGCGGCTCAGTATGACTCAGCTCAGTGCGGCCAGGGGGCGGTGCCGCCGTCGACGCCGAGGGCCATGCCGGTGACGTAGCTCGCGCGGTCGCTGAGGAGCCAGGCGGCGGCTTCGGCGATCTCGTCCGGCTGGCCAGGGCGGCCGAGGGCGGCGAGGGAGCTGAGGTGCTCGACAATGCCCGGGTCGCGCTGCTGCCAAGCGATCATCATCTCGGTCATCGTGGCGCCGGGCGCGATCGCGTTGACACGGACGCCGTCGCGGCCGTATTCGGCGGCGGCGGCTCGGCTCATGGCGATGACGGCAGCTTTCGTCGCCCCGTACACGCTCTGCCCGGCGGCGCCGAAGGTGCCACCGATGCTGCTGATGTTGACGATTGAGCCACCAGCGGTCCCCTGCGCGGTCATCGCCTGCAGTTCGGCGCGCATCGCCAGCCATACGCCCTTGAAGTTGGTCTCGAGGACGGAGTCGAAGGTCTCGTCGGTGACCTCGGCGAGGCGGCCGCCGCCCTGGCTGCGGCCGGCGTTGTTCAGAGCGCCATCGAGGCGCCCCCACTCCTCGATCGCGGCCGCGACGGCTCGCTGTATCTCTTCGGCGTTGGTGGTGTCGGCCTGAATGGCGAGGACGTTGCCTCCGTCGGCGGTGATGTCCCTAGCGACACGCTCGAGTTCAGGTTTGCGGCGGGCGGTGATGACGACGTTCGCGCTTTCGCGGGCGAACAGAAGCGCGGCGGACCTGCCGATACCGGACGAGGCGCCGGTGATGAGTATGGTCTTGCCTGCGAGCAGGTCAGTCATGGTTGTTGCTCCGTTGTAAGGGTTCTCACTCGATCCGGGGGCGGATCGCCAATTGGTCAGCCGCGTGCCGGGGCGGCGACGAGCGCCTTGTTGACTTCTCCCCCAGCTGAAGCAGGGGGGTTCTCCCCTCGCGGGTTGAGCTTTCTGCTTCTCGGACAGCGGCTGCCCCGAACTAACGGCAAGGGACGTGGGTACGCCCGGCAGTCTTACGCCGGCTCCACAGACCTGACATCCCGCCGGCCCGGCGGTAGGCCCGGCCGGCTTGGCTATCGCCGACCGGACGGCCTACAAACTACCCGTCTCCTACGGGTCGTTGGCGGTGGGCGCCGATCCGCCCTGGCGGCGAACCGGCTTTCCCTGCCCTGCTCCGCAGGAGTCCGTTTCCTCCCCCGCCTGAAGGCGGGGCTATCCACGGAGGAATCCCGATGACGCGCAATCATGGTGACCAATGCGCAGTTGAGCGACAGTGCGGGGAAGCGGGGGCAGGCGGGCTCAGTTGCCCGCTGTGCACCTTTGCTGGGCCAACGTGTTGCTGGCCCAGCAAAGGTGCGTCCGACCAGACGCCTTCGCCGCGTGCGGAATCCTCCTCGCTCAACCGCTGCTGCCCGGAGTGCGTCAGCGCGACCAGGTGGCGGTGCCGTTGCTGGTCGGCGAGCTGACCGCCCCCGGGTCGCGACCGGCGTGACGGTCGACGAACGGCGGTTCGTCGCCGCCCTCCCGGCGTCGTTGGTCAGCCCGCCGTGAGCACGGCGAGCACCTGACGACGCGGGTCCGGCACGCCGCGTCGGCGCGGTCAGCCTTCCGTCGGCGCGGGCTCCGGAGCCGGGACCGGAGCCAGGTAGAACCGTGACCGGGCGATCAGTCCGTCCCGGGCCCACATGATGGCGGGTCCGCCCAGCACAGTGGTCGAGCCGTCAGGTCCGGTGCCCACATACTCGAACTCCGCCCAGATTTCCGGGCCCGCGGTGGCACGGCGCAGCACCCGGCCCCGTATGTCGGGGAGGCGGCTGAAGATCGCCGTCCAGTTGGTGAGCACGTGTTCGTTACCGGTGAATGCCTCCGCGGGGCGGTGCGGCACCTCGGCTTGGTAGTCCGTGGTGAAGCAGTCCGCGACCTTCTGAGGGTCATGCGAGTTGATCGCGTCCATGAGGCGCTCAACAGGATCCCGCGTACACATCGTGCTCATCTCCATGTCGTGCGGAGTTGATCCGGTTACAAAGGCGGAGCGGTGCCGGGCAGGGCGGCGCCTGGTCGGCCAGGTGTCATGTCCTGCCGGGATGCGTTTCAGTTTGTGCCGTGGTCAGCATCCTCGATCACGTGCGTGACTGCGTCGGGGTGGCTGACCATCACGGCGTGGGAGGAGCTGACCTTCTCGATGTGCGCACCGGCCCGCTGGGACATGAAGCCCTGAAGGGTGGGAGGGATCGCGTGGTCCTGCGTGGTGATCAGGCTCCAGGAGGGAATGCTGCGGAAGCCCTCCGAGACACTGGCGTCGGTGACGGCCGTGGTGTTCGCGGGCCGCTGCTCTATTGCCATGTCGGCGGCGGTGGTCCGGTCGACATCGCCGGCGAAGACGTCCCGGAAGTGGTCCGGGTCGATGGAGACTTCCGCACCGCCCGGAACGGGGGTCGTGATCAGCGGGATGGGCGTGGAGGACTGATTGGCCAGAGCGCCCACCGTCTCACCCTTCACCGGGATGAAGCCGGCGATGTAGACGAGGGCCTTGACGTTGGGGTCCGAGGCAGCGGCATTGGTGATCACCGCGCCGCCGTAGGAGTGGCCGACCAGGACCACGGGGCCGTCGATGGTCTTCAGGTAGCTAGAGAGGTAGGCGGTGTCGCTGGTGAGGCCCTGCAGCGGGTTGGCGATGGCTCGCACGGGATAGCCGTCGCGGCGCAGTTGCTCCATCGTTCCCGCCCAGGTGGAGGAGTCCGTCCACGCGCCGTGGACGAGGACCACGGTCGGCTTCGGCGAGGTATCGGAACCTTGATCGGTGGCCGCCGCCACGGTCGGGACCGCAGCGGCACCCAGCAGAGCGAGGGCTCCGGCGGTGAGTGCGACGCGACGAGGGATGCGGATTCTCATGATGTGTCCTTCTGGTTGGCAAGGAGATGGGTCAGACGGGCAGCGCTGTTGGTCTGGGGCGCTTCGACAAGGCGGAGAGCGCACCGGATCGGCTGATCCGCGCTTGGTGCGAGTTGGGGCATCAAGGTGTGTGGGGCGGCACCTGACTGCGCCATGGCGGCGGGCTGTTCAGCGCGCCATATGACGAGGGATGCCGCTTGGGAACTTGTTCACAGCAGTCAGTCCGCGCCAAGGATGGGCGGCTGACAACGGTCACCTCAGCCGGAGCTGCTGAATAACGTCAGGACGTGAGATGGGGGACCGGCTCGGTCAGCTCGCCACCGGAGGGCTTCCCCAGCTGCGCTGTCCTTGGGAGCCGGGGCCGGTTGGGGCACGGCAGCCAGCAGGGCGACGCCTGCTGGGCAGGCATGGGCCACTCCCGAGAAAACGGTCTCGGGATAAAGCGTCATGGGGCACATCCAGGGCGAGGGAGAACGTTCGGTCTCACACATTAAAGGCGCCTGATGCACCAGTTGTCAATACGGAACGTTCTATCTTGTGTAGGTCGGAACGACTTACGGATGGTGGGTGGTTCGGCGATGGCGGCAAGAGCGCCCGTCCTCGGCTCACTGAGCCGCCGCCGGGCCGTGATCTCACTCAGAGGCTGGCTGAGCGACGATGGCCAAGCCGACGCCCCGGCCGATGGTGACCACCAAAAAGTCATTCAGGGTGCGGCCCCGCCCGTACAGGCGCTCCCCGCTGCCCAACGCGTTGACATCGTTCTCCACCAAAACGGCGAGCCCCAAAGCCGCGCCGAGCATGGTGCCCAGCGGCACGTGCCGCCAGTTCAGCATCGCGGCGTCCACGACCCCGCTGTCCGGACGGTCGACGCTGCCGGGGACCCCCACCCCGATCCCCAGCAGGGCAGGCAGATCCTCGCGGGGCTTGGTGAACGGGCGCAGCAACTCCACGATCGCGGGCACCGCCTCGAGCGCCGTGGCGTCGAAGGGGATCGTCACGGTGTCGGTGACCTGCCCGTCCAAGCGCATGTCGACCAGCGCGACATGGTCGGCGGCCACCTTGACACCCAGGGCCCGGCCGGCATCGCCGACCAAGCCGACCAGCCGAGCGCGCCGGCCCCCGCGGGAGGGCTCTTGACGGTCGAGCTCCTCGATCACTCCTTGCGCCAGCAGGCGCCGGGTCACCTGGGTCAGCGTCGCCGGACTCATCCCCAGCTCGCGGGCCAGCGCGGCCCGCGACATAGGCCCGGCCCGGCCCAGCAGGGCCAGCACAGCCGTACTGGAGAGATCCTCACCCGCCAACCTGTTCATTCGCATTCTTTCTTTAGTTACTTAAGAAACTGGCGGAACGAACGCTAGAACGGGCATCCCACCTCAACCCCCCATTTCCACGACGTTTCCGGCGCCACCACCGCCCCACGGCTCCGCCTCGGCCACGCATGCCGGACCGGCTCGCACCCGATCTCTGTGTGCAGCCGGCACTCACGACAGGCTCGCGGGCGTCCGCGACCCTGGCGGCGTGCGGCGGATCAAGCCCGGTCAACCGCCCTCACGCTCGGCGATCCGCCGAGCGTGACGGCGACGGCGACGGCCCGCAGCGAGCCGGCTGCCCCGGCCGTGGCCACGCCACCCCCGATCGTGCGCTCCTCGCGCTGGAGTCGCTTCAGGAAGCAGGCACACATCCGGGCCCAGTTGAGTGGTCGTTCGAAGAGTTCACCATCAGGTCCCTCCAGCCACTCCTGCGAACCGGCATCCGCAAGATCATCGAAGAGAAGCAGCAGAGCGGCCGACCCAACATCACCACCACGTCACGGACATGCACGCCATGTTCTAACGCTGGTCACAGCCCTCTCGGGAACCTCGGCGGTCGGAAAACTGCAGTGCAACCCCTCCGGCCAGTGGTACTGGCTGGAAACCGAGACCGGCCTGTCGATGCTCGCCGCCCTGGCAGACCTGTGGGAGAGGACGACGTGACCGATCAGGACCTGCTGCACAAGCGGCTCATCGACACACTGACTGCCCATGGCAGCCTGCGCACCGAGCCGTGGAAACGCGCGGCCGAGACGGTCCCTCGGCACGAGTTCTTGCGCGGCGGGTTCTTCCGCCGCGTCGCGGGCGCCGTGCCGGCAGCGTGGGCGCCGGTCCTGGACGACGACGCGGGATGGCTCAAGGCCTGCTACATGGATGAGTCACTGGTGACCCAGATCGCCGGAACGATCGCACCCGCGGACATCCGGGGCCAGATCATGCGCCAGCCGACGAGCTCCAGCACCCTGCCCTCCCTCGTCCTGCGGATGCTGGAAGCCCTCCAAGTCGAGCCGGATGCGCGGGTGCTGGAGATCGGCACCGGCACCGGCTACTCCACCGGGCTGCTGTGCGCGCCTCGGGGATGAGCGTGTCACCTCCATCGAGTACGACCAGGACGTGGCCGCGCGGCCAGGCGCCGCCCTCGCCCGGCTCGGCATGTATCCCACGCTCGTCACCGGTGACGGCCTGCTCGGCTACGAGGAGAGTGCACCGTACGACAGGGTGATCGCCACGTGCGGGGTGCGCACGCTGCCCGCAGCGTGGATCGAGCAGACCCGGCCCGGCGGCATCATCCTGGCGACCGTCGGCGGCTGGCTCGCAGCATCCGAGCTGGCGCGGCTGACGGTCCACGACGACGGCACGGCCTCAGGCCCGCTGCTGGGCGGGCAGGTCAGTTTCATGCTCGCCCGCCCGCAGCTGCCGCCCCCGCTCGGTCTCCTGCCCGATCTCAGCGCGGGTGTGGAGCGGGAAGCCATCATCGGCGCCGACGTGCTGGACGACTGGACGACACGGTTCGTCGCGCAGGCCGCCGTACCGGCCGCGCAGCGTCTGACGCTCACGCAGGACGGACGAGAGCAGCACGTCCTGGTCGACGTCGACTCCGGCTCCTGGGCGGCCATGCACGAACACCATGGCCGCTGGACCGTCCGCCAGGACGGCCCAGATCTGCTGTGGGACGCCGTCGAGGACCAACTCGGCCGCTGGCACGCCAGTGGTGCGCCGACGGTGGAGCAGTGCACCATCCACATCATCCCCGAAGGACAGACCATCCGCTGGTAGACCCTCCCGGTGCGGCCCCGCCTGTCTGCCTCCCCCGTGGTGGACGGGCGGGGCCTTCTACTGCCTCCGGCCACCCCGCCACGCACCGGCCCCGCCCAGGCCGCAGACCGGCAGCCTCGCTCATTGTGCAGTCCGGCAGGTTTCGCGCCCTTGTGAGGGGCGACGGCCTCCACCTCCAGCGCTTCAGCAAATCCTCAACGACCGAGGGTGCGATGACCTGGCCGGCTGGCGCCCTGGCTGCCACCTGAGGCTGCACGGCGACGCCACGGGCGACAGTAGGCAGGAGCGCGAGGCGGACGCGTTCGCCGGGGAGTTCCTCACCCCGCAGGCGAGCATCCTGCCCCGGCTGCCGCGCCGGATGGACCTGGGGTATCTGCGGGTCTGCGCCGGACCTGGGGCGTGTCCGTGCACTCCCTGGTGTACCGCTGCCGCGCACTGGGTCTGATCTCCGACGCCACGACGAGCCGAACGTACCAGCGACTGCCCAGGCGTTCTACCTCGCAGAAGACCCGGGCCACCCCGGCTTCGGGCGGAGGTGGCCGGGGCAAGAAGAGAAGGGACTACCGGGCCCCTCCAGGCCGAAGGGCCTGGCTCGCGGCGATGTGGGGCACGGGGCCCTGGGCTACGGCGTAGAGCTTTCCGGAGGGTCCTCCCTCGGCCGTGGCGAGGGCGTGTTGGTCTGCGAAGGGCGCGGTTTGGGCGGCTTCAACGAGGCGGGGTGTGGGACATGACCGTGCTGCAGACCATCGTGGTCATTCTGACCGTGGTCGTTGTTCGCGTCCTGGCCGCGGTCTGGAGAAGGTCGCGTACCGGCCGGCGGAAAGCCACGACGTACGCCCGTCAAGGGCAGTGGGCTCGGGGATCGGGCGCGCACGTCGCGGACAGCCACCAGCCCGGAATCTGGTCGCAGCGAACGGACGACGACCACTTCCAAAGATGGGGCGAGGGCGACCTGGAACGGGAGAGCAGGAGATCACGGGAACGTGCGGCACAGGACGAATCCCGCCACGAACCGGACTGGAGTGCGTGGTCAACGCCCGACAGCAGCACGGACAGCGACAACGGCCACGGCGGAAGCAGCAGTTGGGACAGCGACAGCAGCACCAGCAGTGATTGGTAGGTGAGCGACCCTTCGGCATGCCCGACCCGTGCCGGGCATGCCGAAGGGTCGGCCGGGAAGATCAGCCGTTGCGGGACAGCCCTCAGCGAGGTCTGCCAGCCGCCCCGGCCTGACGACGGGGCTCCGCGGCCCGGTGGCCGGGCACGTCCTCCCATCCCGAACGTGATCACGCATGTCGCGACCACGGATGCGACCGTGCCTGACGTGAAACTCGTCGAGCCCGTCCACCAGGCCCTGGCCGGCCGGGACCTGCTGCCCGACGAGCATTACCCGGACTCCGGCTGCGCGAGCGCCGAACTCATCGTCGGGGCCCGGGCCGCCTTCGGCATCACCCTGGTCACACCTCTGCTGACGGGCACGTCCCGTCAGTACCGGGAGAACGCCGACTACCAGCGCGAAGCCTTCGCCATCGACTGGGACGCCCGCCAGGCCACCTGCCCCCAGGGCGCCACCAGCCGGTTCTGGAGCCCGGCCAGGCAGAAGGGCCGCGACGTAGTCGTGGTCCGTTTCGACCAGGCCGACTGCGGCCCCAGCCCGGTCAGAGCCATCTGCACCAACGCCACCCGCTGGGGCCGCCAACTCACCCTGCGGCCACGGGCACTGCACGAACTCATCCACGCCAACCACACCGCCCAGCAAGACCAGGCGTGGCAGGCGAAGTACGCCCTGCGAGCGGGCGTCGAGGTCGCGTCCCGCGAAGTGGTGCAGCGATATGGAGTTCACGACTCCGCAGGTCACAAGCACCGACAGGGCCGACGCCCGAGCAGAGGCCGCTCCGGCGGCCGGGAACAGCATCGACACCACCCGAGGGATCTCGACGGTGCTTGCCGAAGAAGGGGTCGCCCGGAGCGAGGTGGTCCGGATTCCTACACCACTTGGCGGGACACCATCGGCGTCGAGGGCACGATCCGCCAGGCCATAGCGGTCACCGGCAGCCGCCGCGCCCGCTATCGGGGCCTCGCGACGACCCACCTCGAACACGTCTACTCCGCCGTCGCCCTCAACCTGATCCGCCTCGATGCCTGGTGGAACGGCCAGCCCCTCGACCACACCCGCACCAGCCACCTCGCCCGCCTCGACCTCACCCTCGCCGCCTGATCCCCGCATTTGGCCAGCACGATCTTTGGGGAGTCGCCGTCAGGCGATCGGATTACTCGATGAGAGGGAGCCAGGCGATCAGTGGGTGGAGGAGGA
>NZ_WEGL01000028.1 GCF_009604455.1 Streptomyces sp. RB17 | reverse complement strand
GCCCGCAGGGGCGAGGACGTGTGGACTGCGGGGCGTGAGTCACGCGTCCCTGCCACCCCATAACGGGGTGTCTGGACGGAGGAGCCCACCCAGCAGCCAGTTGGGCACTACCTCCAAACCCGGTCCCCTTCAGGGCCGGGTCAAGTTGACGCCTTGGACGGTTCCGGCTCGGTGGCGTCCTGGACCGGGGCGGGCTTGGGGATCGCGTCGTCGTACGGGGCGTCGCTGCGGCCGTAGCTGCGGTGGACGGCCATGTACAGCAGGCCCGCGCCGACGACGACCACCGCGGACAGCGGCACGATGTAGTCGTCGTACCAGGGTGCGTCGGGGGTGCGCGGCCAGCACATGTTGACGATGGCCAGGACGCCGTAGGCCAGGGCGGCGATGTTCACCGGCAGGCCCCACTTGCCCAGGCGGTACTTGCCACTGGGCTGCCAGCCCTTGAGCCGGGCCCGCAGCGCGGCGAGCACCACCATCTGGAAGCCCAGGTAGATGCCCACCGCGGCGAAGCTGATGACCTTGGCCAGGGCGTCGGTGGAGACCTTGGACCCGACGACGATCAGCGCCGGGAGGACCGCCGAGAGCAGCAGGGCGTACGGCGGGACGTGCCGGGCCTCGGAGAACTTCCGCAGCAGACGGCTTCCCATGATCATGTCGTCCCGGCCGTAGCTGAAGGCCAGCCGGCTGGCCGCGGCCTGCAGGCTCATGGCGCAGGAGAGGAAGGACAGCAGCACCACGCCGAGCACGATCTTGGAGCCGACCGAGCCGAAGGCGCTGTCCAGCAGAGTGGTCACCGGGTCGACGTCCTTGCCCGCGATGACCGCCGGGATGTCGGCCACCGAGAGCACCAGGGCCAGGCACACGAAGGTGGCCGCGGCGCCGCCGATGTAGATGGTCCGGCGCATGGCCTTGGGGATGAGGCGGCCCGGGTCCGGCACCTCCTCGGCGACGTCGCCGCAGGCCTCGAAGCCGTAGTACTGGTAGATGCCGATCAGTCCGGCCGCCGCGAACGCCCAGAGGTAGCTGTGGCTGCCCTGCGAGCCGAAGGCGTCGAAGAGCACTCCGAGGTTGTGGTGCCGGTGCGAGATGAGCAGCCAGCCGCCGACCGCCAGGGCTCCGATGATCTCGGCGGAGAAGCCGATCACGGCCGCCGCGGCGAGCACCCGGGTGCCCATGAAGTTGATCAGGGTGGCCAGCGCGAGGATCGCCAGGGAGCAGATGATCGTGGTGTTGACCGTCGGGGTGAAAGCGAAGGTGGCGGCGATGTAGGGGCCCGCGCCGTACACCACGCTGGCGATGGTGCACATCAGCGCGATCAGATAGACCCATCCCGTCATCCAGGCCCACCGGCGCCCCCACAGCCGGCGCGCCCACGGGTAGACGCCGCCCGCCACCGGGTACTGCGCCACGACCTCGCTGAACACCAGGGCGACGAGCAGCTGGCCGAGGCCGACGATCACGAAGCTCCAGATCATCGGCGGGCCGCCGCTCGCCAGCGCGTAGGCGAAGAGCGAGTACACCCCGACGACCGGGGACAGGTAGGTGAATCCGAGCGAGAAGTTGGCCCAGGGGCTCATGTCCCGCTTGAACTCGGACTCGTACCCGAGCGAGGCCAGATGCGCGGCGTCGCTGTCGACGGGGTCCGGTGGGGTGATGGGGCTCATGCTGGCTCCCGTTTTCTCGTGCCAGAGGATGGGGCGGCAGTCCAGAGATGGGGCGCGAGTCCTGGGGCGGCAATGAGATGCCGACTCATCGACCGGGGCTGGCTATGATGCGGGGACTCGGCGCGACGTGTTGCGAAAAGCTACAAGCGCATGGGTTATCGCACAAGGGTTTCCCGTGACGGATTGACCGGAGGAGGGGACATGGCGGCACAGGGCGCACCCGTGATGCGTGCTTCGCTGATCTCCCCGCTCAGGGCGGCCGGCCGCACCGACGAGGTCGTGCAGCGGATAACCGAGGCCATCCACCTCGGACTGGTGGTGGACGGCGAGCAGCTGCCGACCGAGGTGGAGTTCGCCCACCAGCTCGGAGTGTCGCCGATGACCCTGCGGGAGGCCTTGGCGGTCCTGCGCGAGCAGGGGCTGGTGGAGACCCGCCGCGGCCGTACCGGCGGCACCTTCGTGCGCCGCCCGGCCAACCCTCCGCTCAGGCCACTGCTGGAGCGGATCCGCTCCACGACCGTGTCCCAGCTGCGCGATCTCGCCGACGAGCAGTTCGCCGTCTCGGGCGCCTCGGCCCGGCTGGCGGCCGAGCGGGCCTCGGCTGCCGGCCTGCGGCGGCTGCTGAACCTGGTCGGGCAGCTACCCAAGGCCGACGGGCTCGGCGCCCGGATCCGTGCCGACAGCCGGTTCCACATCGAGGTGGCGATCGCCTCCCAGTCGGAGCGGCTGACCCGGCTGGAGGTGGACCTGCAGTCCTCGACGGCGGGCCTACTCTGGCTCTCGTACGAGTCGGAGGCCGAGCTGGACGAGGTGGTCGCCGAGCACCACGCCATCGCCACCGCGATCGCGGAGGAGGACGGGGAGCGGGCCCGCACCCTGGCCGAACGCCATGTGCAGCGCAACCTGCGCCGGCTCATCGAACTGCATCTCCGGATGGTCGAGCAGGAATCTGTGGAGGTGCCCGATGACATCTGAGTCCGGTGCGCCGCACCGCAGCGCCGACACGGTGCTGGACACACTGCTGCAGCAGGTGCGGGACCTGCTCGAGACGGTCTTCGCCGGTCCTCAGGAGGTCGCCGGCGAGGTTGTCCGCCGACGTCGCGCGGTGCAGGCGGCGGGAGCTGTCTTCGGGCCGGCCGACCTGGCGGGCATCAAACCGGCCGTCGTGCGGTGGCTGACCGGGCACCCGGAGGCGGACGGGCTGGGCTTCCTGGCGGCGCCGGGGCTGCTGCCGGACCGCGAGCGGCACATCCAGTGGTGGCAGCGGAGCGCCGCCGGCTTCGTCCCGATGCGGCTCAATCTCGATCCGACCTGCGTGGACGTCTACGACTACTTCGAGATGGACTGGTACGCGGCCGCCCGAGACCACTCCGCGCGTGCGGTGTTCGGTCCCTATGTGGACTACTCCGCCGCGGAAAGCTACATCTGCACCTTCACCGTTCCCGTGGTCGACGGCGCCGACTTCCTGGGCGTGGCCGGGACGGATCTGCGGATGAGCGAGCTGGAGCCCCGGCTGCTGGGGCTGCTGCGCCGGGCCGGCCACGACGCTGTGCTGGTCGGCGCCGAGCGCCGGGTGGTGGCCGCGAACACCTCCCGCTGGCTGGTGGGCTCCCGGCTGCCGCGGGTGCCGCAGGCGCGGGACGGCGAGTTCCTCGCCACGGGCGAGGTCGGGCTGGACAGCGGCTGGGTGCTGGGCCTGGCCGGACCCGAGTAGCACGCGGTTCCCGCAGCGCGCCTCGCGGAACGCCCTTGACCGCCGCAGCCGAAAGGCCGCGGCGGTCTTCTTTTTCGCCGACCCTTGACATCCAAACTCTAGCTTTAGAGTATTTGGCTCACTCACCCCGCCCCGACCATCAGTTGGAGGCCCTGTGACGGGCACCGCCGCAGTGGACGCAGCGCCGTACTTCGACGTCACCGATCCCAGCTTCTCGATCAAGTCCGCCGCCGTGCGCGAGGCACGCGAACGCAGCTGGTACGCGCGGACGAACTACGGCCTCGCCGTCCTCCGTTACGACGAGGTCAGCCGGCTGCTCAAGCACCCCAAGCTGCGCCAGGGCAGCGCCGCCTGGCCCGCGCACAACGGCATCACCGAGGGCCCGTTCGCCGACTGGTGGGCCAGCTGGGTGCTCAACAAGGAGGGCGAGGAGCACCACCGGCTGCGTCGGCTGATGAACCCCGCCTTCTCGCCCAAGCTGATCGGCGGACTGGTGCCCCGGTTCCAGGCGCTCGCCGCCGAGCTGATCGACGGCTTCCAGGAGCCCGGCCGGTGCGAGTTCGTCTCCGAGTTCGCCGAGCCGTACGCGGCCCGGGTGATCGCCATCATGCTGGGCATTTCCGAGTCCGAGTGGCCGGTCATCGCCCGCGAGTCCGCCACCATCGGCCTCGCCATGGGCGTGACGATTCGCCAGGACATGCCGAAGATCGAGGCAGCGCTGTCGAACCTCTACGCCTACGCGGACGAACTGATCGCCGACCGCCGGGCGAACGAGCGGGACGACTTCGTCTCCGCACTGGTCCGCGCCCACCGTGACTCCGACAGCCTCAGCGACACCGAGCTGCGCGACGGACTGCTGCTGCTGATCTTCGGCGGCTTCGACACCACCCGCAACCAGCTCGGACTGGCCCTGCAGACCTTCATGCGCCACCCCGATCAGTGGCGACTGCTCGCCGAGCGGCCGGAGCTGGGCGGCAAGGCGGTCGAGGAGGTCATGCGGGTCAACCCCACCGTCACCTGGGTCAGCCGTGAGGCCCAGGAGGACTTCACCTTCCAGGACCTGGACATCGCGGCGGGCACCACCGTCCACCTCTTCAGCGAGTCCGCCGGCACCGACCCCCGGGTCTTCGGCGCGTACTCCTTCGACATCGCCGCCGAGCGCAAGCCGCACTTCGGCTTCGGTGGCGGCGCGCACCACTGCCTGGGTCACTTCGTCGCCCGCAGCGACATGAGCGAGGCGCTGCCCCTGCTCGCCCGGCGGATGCGCGACCCGCGCCCGACCGGCGGTGACGAATGGTTGCCGGACTCCGGCAACACCGGCCCGATCCGTCTGCCCCTCACCTTCACCCCGGCCACCTGAGCGGCCCACCCCGAGAGGAGCCCTGCCATGCAGGTCATCGTCGACCTGGCCAAGTGCCAGGACCACGGCCAGTGCGCGATCGCCGCGCCCGTCGTCTTCCAGATGGACGAGGAGGGCAAGCTCGTCTGGGACGGCAATCCGGACGACTCGCAGCGCCTCGACGTCGAGGAGGCGGCGGACGTCTGCCCCGTCCAGGCCATCCTCGTCAAGGACTGAGATGCCCGCCCGCATCGCCGTCGTCGGCGCCTCCCTGGCCGGCCTGCGCACGGCCGAGCAGCTCAGGGCGGCCGGACACACCGGACCGATCACCGTCCTCGGCGACGAACCCCACCTCCCCTACAATCGCCCCCCGCTGTCCAAGGAGACGCTCGCCGCGAGCGGCGACCCCTCCACCGAGCAGCTGCACGCGTCGGTGGCCTTCCGGCGCCGGGCCTTGGTGGACGACGTGGACTTCCGGCTCGGCCGGGCCGTCACCGCCGCCGACCTGGCGCAGCGCCGGCTGACCCTGTCCGACGGCACCGAACTCGGCTTCGACGGCCTGGTCGCGGCCACCGGCCTGCGCCCACGCCGGCTCCCGCTGCCCGGCCCGACGGCCGGCCGGCACGTCCTGCGCACCCTGGAGGACTGTGCCGCGCTGCGCGGCGCACTGCGGCCCGAGGCGCGAGTGGTCGTGGTCGGTGCCGGGTTCGTCGGCTGCGAGGTCGCCGCGACCGCGCTCCGGCTGGGCTGCCGGGTCAGCATCGTGGAGCCCGCCGGGGCACCGATGAACCGGGTCATCGGGGCGGAACTGGCGCAGGCCGTGCAGCGGCACCACGAGGCCGCCGGCATCCGCTTCCACACCGGGCGCTGTGTCGCCGGCATCCTCGGCCGGGAACGGGTCTCGGGGGTCGACCTCGACGACGGCACCACTCTGGGGGCCGACGTCGTGATCGAAGCCGTGGGCTCCCTGCCGAACACCGAGTGGTTGGCCGACAACCCCGGACTCGACCTGAACGACGGCGTCCTCTGCGACAACCTGCTCCGGGCCGCCGGCGCCGACCGGGTGGTCGCCGTCGGTGACATCGCCCGCTTCCCCAACCCCCTCTTCGACGACCTGCCGCGCCGCGTCGAGCACTGGTCCATCCCCGCCGACACCGCCAAGCGCGCGGCGGCCACCCTGACCGCCCGACTGGCCGGCCGGCAGCCCGACCCCACCCCCTTCACGCCGGTCCCCTCCTTCTGGAGCGATCAGCTCGACCTGCGGTTCCAGAGCTTCGGCTCGCCCGCTCTCGCCGACGAGGTCCGGCTGCACGAGGGCGATCCGGACCACCTCGCCGGCGGCGTGCTGGCCACCTACCACCGGCGGTCCGCGCATGTGGGCACCGTCGCGATCAACCTCCCCCCTGCCCGTCAGCGCGAGCTGCGAGAGGCCTTCACCGCCCTCGTCCCCGCCGCCTGACCCTCACCCGCGAGGAACCCCATGACATCGACCGTCATCCCCGGCGCGACCGCGCTGGACAGGCACCGCGAGCGCAACACCGACCGGGCCGCGATCGCGGAGATCCAGGCCCGCATCGCCGAGGCCGGCGTGCAGTACCTCTACTACCAGGCCGTCACCGTCACCGGCCGCGTGGTCGGCAAGGTCGTCCCCGCCGGCCACCTGGTGCGCAACGCCGAGAAGGGCGTCCAGCTCCACCGCACCGCGGTCTGCGACCTCCAGGTCGACCGGACCGGCACCCTGCTGGGCGGCGGCGTCGAGGCGGCCGAGTTCACCGCCGTACCCGACCTGGACACCTTCGCCGTACTGCCGTGGGACAACAGCGTCGGCCGCTTCTTCTGCCGGCTCTACGAGCCCGGCCACCGGCCCGGCGTCGGCGGGCAGCCGCTCGCCACCGACGCGCGCGGCAACCTGCTGCGGCTGCACGCCGGCTTCACCGAGCGCACCGGACTTCAGCTGCGCACCGGCTGCGAGCCCGAGATGACCTGGAGCGGCCCCGGCCTGGACGCCCGGTTCCGTCCCGGCTCCAGCCCGGCGTACCACGTGGACCACCTGGAGCGGTACCGGCCGATCTACCAGAAGGTCATCGCCTACGCCCAGGCCCTGGGCCTGGACATGATCGAGGGCGACTACGAGGACCCCGGCCAGCTCGAACTCAACTGGATGTACGACCACGCCGACCTGACCGCCGACCGGCTGATCGTGTACCGGCAGATCTGCCGGCAGGTGGCCCGCGAGCTCGGCGTGACGGCGAGCTTCATGCCCAAGCCCGCCACCGGCATGATGGGCAACGGCTGCCACCACAACCTCAGCCTGTGGCGCGACGAGGAGAACGTGCTCGCCGAGCCGGGCGTGCAGGAGCTGCACCTCACCGAGACCGGACGGCACGCCCTCGGCGGCATCCTCACCCACGCCGCAGGTTCGATGGCCGTGATGGGCCCCACCGTCAACTCCTACAAGCGGTACTGGGATTCCGGCCAGTTCGCGCCGTCCCAGATCAACTGGGGCATGGACAACAAGACCTGCACCGTGCGCCTGTCGGCCAACGGTCGACTGGAGTTCAAGCTGCCGGACGCCATGGTCAACCCGTATCTGTCGCACGCCGTGCTGCTGGCCGCCATCGAGGACGGCCTGGACAACCGGATCGACCCGGGACCGGCCCAACACGGCTCCAGCTACTCCGGTGAGGTCACCTTCGCCAAGCTGCCGCTGACTCTCGGGGAGGCGCTGGACGCGTTCGCCGCCGACGAGGTCGTCAAGGCCGCACTCGGCTCTGAACTAGTGGATCTGTACAGCGAGTTGAAGCGCGACGAGTGGGCCCGGTTCTGCGGTGTCGTCACCGACTGGGAGCACATGATGTACGCGGAGGAGGCCCCGTGACCGCGCCGCTGCGCCTGGCCTGCATCGACTCCGAGGCCCCGCCGCTGTTCCACCTCACCGACCCGGTGGCCGGGCGGCGCGGCTACGAACCGGCGGTCGGTGAACTCATCGCCACCGAGCTGGGGCGCTCGCTGGAGTGGGTCTACCTGCCCTGGGCCGAGATGCTCCCCGCCGTGCGGCGCGGCGAGGCGGACGCCGTGCTGTGCGGACAGGGCGTCACCGAGGCACGCGCCGCGCTGGTGGACTTCACCCGCCCCTACGCGGTCTTCCACGAGTCGGTCCTGGTCCGCCGAGGGGATCCGGTGCGCGCTGTGTCCGACCTGAGCGGCCGCCGGGTCGCCGCGATCGAGGGCTCCACCAACATGGCGCTGGCCGAGACCTTCGAGGGAGCGGTCACCGTGGCCTTCGGCGGAGGCTCGGACGACGTCTTCGGCGACATGCTGCAGGCGCTGCGCACCGCAGAGGTGGACGCGGTCGTCGACGACGACGTGGTGTTCGTCCCGCTGGGCGACCACCCGGACTTCGACCTCGCCTTCACCGTGCGCACCGGCAACCGCTGGGCCGTCGGCACCGCCAAGGACCGGCCCGAGTTGCGGGCACAGCTGGACGGCGCACTCGGCCGGATCATCGCGGACGGACGGCTGGCCAAGGCCTGGGCGCGGTGGCTGCCGTCGCTGGAGTATCCCTTCGACGGCGAGGGGGAAAGGTGAGCGTGCGGCCGCTGATCCTCGTCGTCGGCCGCCGTGCCACCACCGTCTCCGGGTTGCGGTTCAGCGCCACCGTCGCTGCCGAGGCGGTCTGCGAGGCGGTCTTCGCCGACGGCGGCGAACCCCTTGTGCTGCACGGCGCCGACCGCGGTCAACTCCCCGACCTGTCCCAGCGGTTGTCCGGCTTCGCGGGCGTGGTCCTGCCGGGCGGTTCCGACCTGGATCCGGCCCACTACGGCCAGGACCGCCACCCGAAGACCACACCCGACCACGACGAGCAGGACGCGCTCGACCTGGCCGTCGCCCGGGCGGTGCTGGAGGTGGGCCTTCCGACGCTGGCGATCTGCCGCGGCCTGCAGGTGGTCAACGCCGTCTGCGGCGGCACCCTGATCCAGCACATCCCTCCGGGCCCGGTCGAGCACCTGGACGCGCTGCACGAGGTGACGGCCGTGGCGGGCTCCCGGCTGGCGGCGGTGGTGGGCCCGCAGCCGTTCACGGTCTCCTCGTACCACCACCAGGCGGTGGACCGGGTCGGCCGAGGACTGCGCGTGACGGCCCGGGCCGCAGACGGCTGCGTGGAGGCGTTGGAGCACACCAGCGCCGACCTGCTCGCCGTTCAGTGGCACCCGGAGGACCTGGCGGCCACGTCCCGGCAGGACGCCGCCCTCTTCGCCGACCTGATCGACCGTGCCCGAAACCGAAAGGAGGTCGCCGCATGACCGCGACCCTGGACACCACCGCGGCCCTGGCCCGGCGTGAGGAACTGGAGAAGCGGTTCGCCGGCCTGTCCCCGGCGACCCGGCTGTACATCGGCGGACAGCACGTGGACGCCCTCGACGGCGCGACCTTCGAGCGGGTCTCGCCGCGCGACGGGCGTGTGATCGCCCAGGTCGCGGAGGGCGGCGCCGAGGACGTCGACCGTGCCGTGACCGACGCCCGCCGTGCCTTCGACAGCGGCGTGTGGTCGGACCTGCACCCCAGGCAGCGACGGGCGGTGCTGCAGCGGCTGGCACGGCTGGTCGAGGGGCACGCCGAGGAGCTGGCCCTGCTGGAGAGCGTCGACATGGGCAAGCCCTTCACACACGCCCTCGCGGTGGACCTGCGGGTGACGGTGCAGACGCTGGACTTCTACGCCGAGGCAGTCGACAAGCAGTACGACGAGGTGGCGCCCACGGGGCGGGACGTCCTTGCCACCGTGACCCGGGAACCGCTCGGGGTCGTCGGCGCCGTGGTCCCGTGGAACTTCCCGCTGATGATGGCCGTGTGGAAGATCGCGCCCGCCCTCGCGGTGGGCAATGCGGTGGTCCTCAAACCGGCCGAGCAGTCCCCGCTCACCGCGCTGCGCTTCGCCGAACTGGCCACCGAGGCCGGCGTGCCGGACGGGATCCTCAACGTGGTGACCGGTTTCGGGCCGACGGCCGGTGCCGCGCTCGGCCGCCACCCGCGCGTGGACGCGATCACCTTCACCGGTTCCGGTGAGGTCGGGCGGCTGTTCATGCAGTACGCGGCCGAGTCCAACCTCAAGCAGGTCTCGCTGGAGCTCGGCGGGAAGTCGCCGCAGATCGTGCTCCCCGACGCACCCGACCTGACGGTGGTCGCCAAGGCGGTCGCCGGGGGCATCTTCTTCAACCAGGGCGAGGTGTGCTCCGCCGGCTCGCGCCTGCTGGTGCACCGTTCCGTCAAGGACGAGCTGCTCGACCTGGTGGTGCGGGAGGCGGGCCGGACCGTGGTGGGCGACCCGCTCGACCCGCGGACCGAGCTCGGTGCCCTGGTGGAGGAGAAACATCTGGAACGGGTCCTCGGCCATGTCAGGGGGGCAGTGGAGGACGGCGCGCAGGCGGTGCTCGGCGGCAACCGGGTACTGACCGAGACCGGCGGCTGCTATGTGGGGCCGACCGTCTTCGACCGGGTCGGCCCCGGGATGCGCATCGCCCAGCAGGAGGTGTTCGGCCCGGTTCTCGCGGTCATCGAGTTCGAAGACGCCGAGGAGGCCGTGAGAATCGCCAACGGCACCGACTACGGCCTGGCCGCCGCGGTGTGGACCCGGGACCTCTCCACGGCGCACCGGATGTCGAGGGCGGTCAGGGCCGGCACGGTCTGGGTCAACTGCTTCGACGACAGCGACATCACGGTGCCGTTCGGTGGTTACGCCCAGTCCGGCTTCGGCCGTGACAAGTCGCTGCACGCGCTGGAGAAGTACACCCAGCTCAAGACCACCTGGATCAAACTGTGAGCGCTCCGGTGGTGCATCGGCGGGAGGTCGAGCCGGATGGCGCGCCCCCCGCCGGCGGTCCGCGGATCGCGGTCCTGGTCTCGCTCAACTTCCCGGATCTGACCGAGCCGGTCGCCGACCTCGTACGGCGATTCACCCGCACCGCGCTGAGCACCCTTCACGCCGTGGGCGCCCGGTACGAACTGGTGGACACCTCCGCCGACGGGCTCGGCGACCCGGCGGCGTCCGCCGCTTACGACGGACTGCTGCTGCTCGGCGGCGGCGACGTGGACGGGGAGTTGTACGGGTTCGGCGGACCGGTGCCCAACTCCTACGGCGTGGACCGCCGGGCGGACGACCACAGCATCGCCGCCATCCGGGCGGTGGCCGCCGCGCAGCGGCCGGTGTTCGGCATCTGCCGCGGCTCGCAGCTGATCAACATCGCCTTCGGCGGGACCCTCGTCCCCGATCTGGAGGACTACCGGCTGCACCGCGGCGGCCCGGGCCAGCCCCTGTTCCTCGACGAGAAGGTGTCGGTGGCGCAGGACTCGCGTCTGGCCGCCCTCACCGGCACCGGCCGGCTGACCGTGCGCTCGGGCCACCACCAGGCGGTGGCCGCGGTCGGCGACGGACTCGTGGCGGTCGCGCACGCCGACGACGGCGTGATCGAGGCGGTCGAGCACCCCGAGCGGTGGGTGGTGGGAGTGCAGTGGCATCCGGAGGACCCGGACGGCTCCGCCGACCACCGCCTGCGCCTCTTCGACGGCTTCGTGGCCGCCTGCGGCGCATGACATCGCTCGGCCGGAGCCCGGCAATCCGCCGCCGGGCTCCGGCCGAGCGGCGGTTTACGCATGCGGAACCGCACCGACGAGCTGCACAGACGCTGAGCATGCGCGCAGGCCTGCCCCGCACGGCCAGGGGCGGGTGACGGGTCATGAGGTCGCAGCAGCTCGTCGGCCCTACCAACAGGCCGGGGCTGAGCATGGCGTACGTCCAAGGGGCGCGCCTGAGTAGCGGGGTTTGCTTTCCGGCGCAAGAGTGGTATCTGCGGGCAGCAGCTGTTTCAGTGCGCTCGGGCTGCCGCCCGCAAGCTCTCCGGGGCAGCCCGAGGGACAAGATCCACGATCAGAGCGGCGAGCGGCTACGAGGCACCCGCGCCAAAGGGCTCACAACGCCGTACAGCTGGTTGAATGTGTCCCGCAATACCGCGCGGTCTGGTGGTGCGGCGGTCACCAGTGTCGATTCCAGAAGTTGCCGACGGCGCTGACGTGTCGCTTCGAGCACACCCTTCCCGGCGCCAGTGAGGGAGAACCCGCCGGATGGGAGGCGCCGTACCAGCGTGCGCTGCTCCAAGCAGTCGAGCAACCGGTTCGCCCACGAGGCGCTGACACAGAGGTCTCCGGCGATTCGGTCAGGATCGGTTGGCTCGCTGCCCAGGGCGAGCAGAACGCGCATCTGCTCCTCGGAAACCGTGGGCGCGACGTCCTCATGGGCCTGCTGCCACAACTTGATCAACGCTTCGGCAACGTGTTGCGCAGCAGGACTCGCTTCGGCACGTTCGGGTTCCACTGACATGGCTTCCCCTTTCCTCGATGCCGTTGAGTACGCGCTTACCCGACCGAAGGACCGTCAGCCCCGCCTACGTGTTCGAAAATGCTATGAGCTGGGGCGGAAGGTCAATAATATGTAGAATTGGTCGGTCATCTGGGTGACACGGTCCTTGTCTGGGGACCGATATTTCTCCCATTCCGCGAATTGTCACCGCGGTGGCTTGCAAGGTTCGTCACGGCATCTTCCGTGGCGTCGTAGACGTCAAGAATCCTATCGACGCCGGTGAGCGTCAGTAGCTGTCGTAGCTGCCCCTGCACCCTGGCCGGCGCCAACCTCGCACCGGTCTCATGTGCGCGCCGACGGGCGGCCAGAAGGGCGAGGACCAGGACGATGAACCGTTCGCCGGAATCGACGAGCTTCAGCAACTCGGTTCGAAACATCGGCCCATTCAGGTAATCCATGTCGCCATTGAAGGCAGCCGCCAGACAGCGGCAGCCATGGGTCTGCGCGACCGAAGGAACACTGGACATCCAGACGTCCTCCCCGCCATTCTCCACGGCACGCAGGTCGCACCGTGAAGTTCCGCCTGCCCTAAATGTCCCCGCCCAACCGCCACAGCGCCGACGAGACTCGGCGGACTTGTGCGATGCCGCCTGGTGTGGGTTGCCAGGCGGCGGGAATTCGGAGTGCAGTGCAACCCAGACGTCATCTGACGAGGAGACCGAAAACCATGCTGGCCATTGTTTCTGCTGCCCTGTTCTTCATCGCCTTTTTGATCAACGCGGCGGAGATCTCGACCAACCACACCTTCACCTCAACCAACGTCATGCTCCTTGGTCTCACGGTTCTGGCCCTGCACCTCGCAGGTGTGGGAGGCGGCTGGACTGTCCGCGGACGCAGACGCTGAAGAACTCTCAGGAGTCTCCGTCTGCCGGCACTTCGACGGACTGCCACGGACGCACGGGTAGGGCTTGAGGGACACAGGATCGGGGAGGATGGGAAGACCGCCTGGGCACGCCGTCGTGGGCGGGCGGCGAAAGGATCGGCGCGGGGAACCCAGTCCACTTCGGGGGAGCCAAGAAGCGGCGGCAGGGAGGAGAGGACTCGGAAGCATCCGCCCACGGCCCGTAGAACGGAGTGGGTCGTGGCTGCGGGCGGGCTTTGCTCTGGGACTTGGCGGTTCACCGCATCGCCCCGCGCTCACTATGAAAATGGAGCCGACCGTTCTCAAGGGACGTCGCCGCATGTGAGTCGAGGGCGCATGGCCGACACGACAGGCCACCGCACGCGCTAGGGGTTCCATGTCACGGCGCCCTCTGTCTGGCCGATTCTCGCCGTTCGCGGGCATCTCTTGGGTCAGCGGCCTGCCCTCGGTTGACCCTCTCGGTCGGCCTGCGGCGTGGCCATGCCACGTCCGCGGAGGCATCCGCCCAACCGGAACGGGCCGTCCACAATGCCACTGAGTTCGTGCCCTCCACTCGCCAAGATCGCCATCTCGGGCAGGCGTCCTAGGCGATGGCCATCTGTCGATTGTCCGGCTAGCGCACACGACCCCCTGATGGCTGCACTACATCAGCAGTGCAGCCATCAGGTGTCAGAGCAGCCCGGTGTCGTACCCGCACACCCAGTTGAGCGCCGCGTGGATTCCTCGCAGGTAGTCGCTGCTGCCGGGCGAGCCGCTGGGGTTCTCCAACTGGACTGTCGCTGCGTCCAGTTCGGCGGTCAGTACTGCCAGGTCCGGCGCGCAAGGAACCCCCCGGCCCGTGACGGGGGAACTCTCGGAACGTCCCAGTGCCCACTCGAATGCTGCCACTTCTCCCGCTTGAAACTGCGGTGAGCCCGCACCATGGCCGCTTGTCAGGTCATCGAGCAGGGTCTCGACGTCGACACAGAGGCGTACGCCTACGTGTGGGGCTTCGCTGTCGCCGTTGTCTTCGGAAGTCATCACGTTCCATCCGTACCAATCCGCCCGCGGGGGAGGTCCGCTCTTCGGAACTACGGCATGAGGCATCACGCAAGATCGGAAACGGGTCATGCTAGTGAGACCTCCGGGCTGGTGTCCTACGACCACTGGCGTGCTGTCGCAGCCTTCGCGCTTCGGAAGCCGCCTTCGACTTGACCGAGGGATGTGCGACGCCTAGAACAGCCGACAGCGGCAGTGAGAGGGTGCGGGCGAGTTCCCTCAGTTCGTCCTCGGTGGGATGGATGGGACCGTTGGCACCGTCTTCTGCGAATGCCTTGACCCGAGGGGTGCGAATACCGGTCTGCTCGGCGACGGCCTGGGCCGTCAAATGGCGGCGCCGCATCGTCTGCTGGATCAGTCGTGCGAGATTGTCCATCGTCTCTTTCCCGTCCGGTCAGCCACGTGAAGGCCCAGCTCACGGAGATCGCGCGCCGCTGCCCTGGCCCCTGTGACATCCCTGGTTCGCTGGGTCGTCCCAGCGTGGCGTGTTCCTGGGCTGTATTGATGCGCCTACCCTCGGCGCTCGGCATGACGCCTCGGTCACCCGAACAGCTGTTGCCGATGCCCATGTGACCAGGGAGATGCGGCTGGACCGCCGTAGCACCCCGTTTGGCCGCCAAAGCATCTGAGGTCGATGCGCGACACATGAGATGGACCGTCGGGTGGTAAACGCACTCTCATGACTGGGGCGCCCGGGCACGGCCATCCGTACCGCTCCGAGGGCGCTCCCGACGCGCAAACAGTGCGCGAATGAGGGAATGATGACCATGCTGGAGGAAACGTCAGAAACATCGGAAACACCTTCGATCGTGCATGACGTGTCGGTGGCAGCAGCAGTGGGGCGAGGCACGCTGCCCCGCCGACTCTGCATTGCGTTCACAGAGGGCATGGGTGCACAGCGGGCGGCTCTGTCGTTGCTGCCCAGCCTGGATCACTGGCAACTGCTGCATGCCACCGACGAGTCCGCCCTGCTGGGCGAGGCCGTGCAGTTCACGCTCGCTGATGGCCCGTCGATCAATGCGGCGCTGGAGATGCGGCCAGTCCTGGTGTCCGGCCTGCAGAACCGCCATTCCAGTGCCGGATCGCACCTGGCTGACGAGGTGCCCGATGTCGAGCAGGTGCTGGCGCTTCCGCTGAACGAGCGCCGCACGCCGATCGGCGTCATGTCCCTCTACTACACGCGGCCGACGCAGGTGACGGTTCCGCAGCTCGCCCGGGCGCAACGTGCCGCCGGCGTTGCTTTGGACGCGCTGCTGCGCTGGCGACGCGTGCACGCGAGCTCAGACTGCCAGCGCCCGGTGTGGAAGTCGGATACCCGCGCGGCACGTTGGCACCGCATCCACCGGGCCGCCGGGTGCGTCGCGGCATGCGAAGACTGCTCCACGGCGGAGGCGTTGGCCTGGCTACAAGCGGTCAGTGCGCGTGATGGCCTGTCGCTCCTCGAAGTGGCCGACAGTCTCCTGCAGCCCTCCGCTGACGAAGAGCTCGGACTGCGCAGGCAGGGTAGTCGAGCCGCGGAGACGGTGTGCCGCGCGTAGCGAGCTTCGTCTGCCAGTCCGATTGAGGCGGGCGGATCTCTTCCGTCTCAATCGGGCAGTCTCCACGACGGTGTACGCCGATACCTCAACGGCTTATGGGACGTTGGAGTGTTGGCGTCACCGGCCTGTGTCCATGGGCGCAGCAAGCGAGCAGCCGAGGCGGCGTGCCCGGAGGGGAATGAACTGGTGAAGGTCTGGCGGGGCAGATGCCGGACGATCGGCACGGCGTCCAGTATCGGCCTGGCGCGGCCGATGGAGCGTTTGCCGACGGTGTTCACCGTGGCCGAGGCCAGCGCCAGTGATGTCACCCCGCGGACAGCGGCCCGACGCCCGCGCGCCCCCGCGAGGGCCCACGTGGCCGCCTGGCTGCTTTCCGAACCAACACGGCCTGCCGTCCGTGTGCCCCCGGCGCAGAAGGCCAGACGCCGCATCACTCTTCCGGGCCTACCTCGCTCGGCCGGCTCCGAAGACGGGGTGCCCGTTGCTGGTACCGGGTGGGCTGGATGCGTTCGTCTCGGATGTGGCCCGGTCGCGGCGTCGCAGGGCCCGGGCACCGTCAGCCGGATCGATTCAGCCCTGCTGAATCTGGCAGTCCACTCGTCCGACCGCCGCCCGGTGTACTCGCGGACACTAGTGGTCGGCCGCGCGCGGTGATCCGTGGCGCACGACCGGCCTGTCGGATTGTCTGGCAGAGGTGCTCGCTTGTGCAGACACCAGCCTGTCACTCTGAGATCAAGTGCGATCGGAGTTTGGCCAGGATGCGTGCGAGGAGGCGAGAGACGTGCATCTGGGAGACGCCGAGTTCGGCAGCGATCTCGCGCTGGGTCATCTCGTGGCCGAACCTTATGGCGAGGATCTTCCGATCGCGCTCCGGCAGTGCTGCGATCACCGGCTGCAGAGCGGTCAGCTCCTCGACCACTTCCAGGTCGTGATCCTCGAAGCCGACATGGTCGGCAAGAGCGTCCTCGGGTTCGGTCCCTTCGAAGGGGGCGTCCAGGGAGAGGGTGTTGTAGCTATTGGCGGCTCCCACCCCTTCAAGCACCTCTTCGGCGTCCAGGTGCAGGTGCGCGGCCAGTTCGGCGACGGTTGGTGGCCGGCCGAGGCACTGCTCCAGGTCCGCAGTCGCCTTCTCCAGCGTCAGGCGCAACTCCTTCAGCCTGCGCGGAACCCGCAGGGCCCAGGTGGTGTCGCGGAAGAACCGCTTGATCTCGCCGAAGATGGTCGGCAGCGCGAACGTGACGAATTCGACCCCGTGCGAGGGATCGAACCGGTTGATCGCTTTGATCAGTCCGATCGTGCCCACCTGTAGCACGTCTTCGGCCGACTCGGCCCGTGAGTGGAACTGCCGGGCTGCGAAGTGAACAAGGGCCAGGTTCAGTTCGACCAGCGTGTTGCGGACGTAGGAGTACTCGGCGGTGCCCTCCTCCAGGGCGTCCAGACGGACGAACAGAGTCTTGGACAGGGCCCGGGCATCGGCCGGCGCGATGGCGGTCAGGTCCGTTGAGGTCAGGTTGTCTGCCGCCGGTGGCGGCGGGGCGGTGTCAGGGGCTGTGGTCGGCCCCGGCGTATGTCGGGCCAAGGACAGGGCCGTGGAGTGATCGGTCAGCAGACTCGGCATGGCTGTTGCCCTTCATCCAGGTGCCCGTTGATCGTTTGCAGGGCACGGCATGCACGGTCTGTTACCCGAAGCGGCACTTCCGTAACCTAGAGTTACGCACTCTGTGGCAAGTAGGGCCGCTGCCAAGGGTGCGTCGGCAGGAACAGGCGCTTGCCGTCGCCGCGGGGGAGCGACGGGCCGGACGCGAGCGGCCGCGTCGCGACCGTACCGCTCAAACGGGGTCCTCATGGCGGTTCCGGTCGTGCGGCCAACGCCCGCTCCTGGAGCCGCGCCGACGGATCCACGAGCGGCCTGGCACGATATGCCGAGTGCCCTAGCTAGGCCGTTTCGTTCGGATCACCGAACCCTTGGCATGCGAGCGCGCTCATCGAGTGCGGCGCCTCCGACGGCCTCTGTAGCCTGGCGTCGCTGTACGTCGGGGGGAGCTGACCGTGGAGAACATACTGCCCGTGGCCATCGGGGCCGCTATCGGCCTCATAGGGGTGGTGTTCGGGTCGTGGTTCACCGCGCGCCGACAGGACCGCATGTGGCTCCGCGAACAGAAGCTAAAAGCCGGGATCGGCTTCAACACGGCCGTAGTTCAGCTACTGGACTACCTGAAGGAAACACAGCTGAGTGACGACGGTCCGGGAGCCAACGAGTTGGCGAACCGGCTGCAGGAAGCACGCTCAGCCCTCTACCTGCTCTGCTCCGACGACACCGTCGATCTCGCCGATGCCCTCGCGCGTCGGGTCTGGAGCACCCGGCCCACCGACGGCAGGGACGACCGCCGGGCCGAGTTCCGAGAGACGTTGGACCTCCTGCGTCGCTTCACCCACCAGCTCCGGCAAGAGATCGCCAGATCGTAGTCCCCACTGGATCACCGGGCGGACCAGAGGAAGATGCCTGCGATGTGGAGTCCGGCGAGATAGATGGTGGCGGTCTTCTCGTATCGAGTGGCAATACCCCGCCACTGCTTCAAGCGGTTGATGCACCGCTCGACGGTATTGCGCTGCTTGTAGGCATCACGATCGAAGGCTGGTGGCCTGCCGCCTCGGCTGCCCCTTCGCTGCCGGTGGCCCTGTTGATCCGCCGGGACGGGGATCACCGCGCGGATGCCGCGCCCGCTCAGGTGCTGGCGGATCGCGCGGGAGGAGTACGCCTTGTCGGCCAGGACGACCTCGGGCCTGGTACGGGGCCGACTTCGCCGTCGTGGGACGCGCAAGCGTGCCATGACCCAGGGGCGCTGGCGATGTACCCGTGGGCCCGCATACCCGGCTCAGCGGGCTCACTGCGCGCGATGCGGCTTGTGTCGGGCGACGTGCAGGCGTACCTCGGTGGGCCAGTCCGCGCTAGTAGAGCGGCTGGCGTTGTGCAGCGGGCCCGCGCTCAACTCGTGGAGAGTGCGGCCCGGTACGCCGTGCGGGGTGAGGGTGATGCCGATGGAGCTTCTCGGATGTTGTGACGTGCCGGTGATACGGGCTTGTGCCTTGTGGACGTCCGGGAGGTGGCGCGTGTCTTCGGCAAGCGCGTCGCGGAGGGCGTGTTCGCGCAGTTCCACCCCCTGCAAATGGTGGGGGCCTCCGACGGGCAGGCCGCCGGGGTGCGGGCGGCCCAGTTGTGCGATCAACCACCACAGGGCGAGGGCGATGACGATCACCAGGGCCGCGATGACTGCCGGCCACCACCAGTCCTCGCCACTCCAACGGGTCCGGTCCCTGGCTGTGAGCAGGACATCAGCTGGCGAGGTGAGGGGCCAGCCGGCGGGCGGCCGGAGGTTCCATCGCCGGTAGAGGTCCAGTCCGGCGAAGAGGACCAGCAGGCCCCCGACGAGCAGCACCAGGCCACTGATGGCCAGCAGGATGCGGTTGAGAGCGGATCGCGCAGTCATCGCTTCTCCCTTCTGCTCCCGTGGCGGCGTCGTCCATGGTCAGGCGGTGCGTCTGCGCACGTGTACGGCCAGCCGAGGGGGGTGAGTCAGGGCAAGCTCGTCGCATTCCTTTTGGAGGGCGGCGGTGAGGTCGTCGCGGACCTGGTGTGGATCACGGAAGTGAACGTCCGCGGTGGCCTTTATGCGGCCACGCCGTACCTGAACGCGTACCTTGCCCACGCCAGGAACCATCATCGCTGCGTCGCGCAGCAGGAGGGCGGCGCTGTGACGGTCCAGGGTGGCCTGCAGGTGCGGCGGGCTGTTGTTGGGCGGCCGGAGGGGCAGGAGGTTTCGCGGGCCGGGGGTGAAGGCCAGGATCAGCAGCCACAGGCCGATGGCGATGACAACGGCGGCTCCGGTGAGCATCCATACGTCGTCGACGTGACGCGAGGAGAGCTCGTTTGCCAATTGCCTGCGCCAGACCGCCGCGCGACGGCCTGCCCGTACCGCGAGGACGTCGTACAGTGTGCTGCCCGCGGCGGCCAGGAGCAGCACGGCGGCCACGGCTGCTGGGATGCGCCGTTCGGACCACGGCCGATGGGGTCGGTGGCCGCGGTCGCCGCGCCGCGCGGCAGGCATCGTGTCGTAGGCGGGGCGGGCTCGAGTGGCGGAAGGCTCGGCGTCTGCGGTCATTGCGGTTCCCCTTCGAGTGAGCAGGTCACTGGACACGTCCTCTGCGCAATCCGCCTTCGGGCACCAGCCGCCGGATGGTCAGCGTGACCTCGTCGACGTCCAGGCCGGTCAGTTGGGTCACCCGCTCGGCGACGTCATGCTGGATGCCCTCGCAGACACTCGCGAGGTCGGCTGGGTAGGGCAGGTCCAGGCCCAGTCCCAGGCGCACTGACCCTCCGCGCGTGATCGCTGACGCGGAGGGCGGGGTGGCAGGATGGCCCGACGGCAGGGCCGCCCGGTGCTCCTGAGCCGTTCGGGCCACGTGGGCGGCGATGCGGGCCACCACCCGGTCGGCAATGATGGTCGCTCCCCGTTCACGGGGCGTTGGCAGCCGCTCGGCCTGCGTCGGCGGTTCGGACTCGGTTCGGCGGGTGCCGTCGGCGGGTGTGTTCACCGCTGCCGTCGCAGGTCGATGTCGCCCTTCACTACGAGGCCGATCAACAGCCCCACTGCCCCGAGGACGGCGACCAGGAGAAACGCCCAGAAGCCACCGAAGTAGCCGGCGAAGCCCAGTGCCATTCCGGCTGCCAGGCCGGCGATCGCTGCGTCCATGCTCACTCACCCGTCTCGCACGCTCTGTCCTGGCCCGCGCCGTCGCCGGAGCGGGCCGCCACCGCCGGCACTCAACGCACCCGGCCCTCTTCCGGCGCTTCCTCCTCCTCGGGCAGGTGCACGTCGTCAACGGTGATGTTGACCTCGACCACCTCGAGCCCCGTCATCCTTTCGACGGCGGAGATGACGTTGCTACGGACGTCGCCGGCGACATCGACGATGGAGACGCCGTATTCGACGACCACGTCCAGGTCCGCAGCCGTCTGGCGCTCCCCAACCTCGACCTTGACGCCACGGGTCACTGAGGTGCCGCCGCCCGGGACGCGTTCGCGGACGGCACCGAAAGCTCGGGACATGCCCGCGCCGAGGTTGTAGATGCCCGGTACTTCGCGGGCGGACATGCCGACGATCTTTGCCACCACACTGTCGGAGATGGTGGTCTTCCCGCGGATTTCTGCAGGGACATCCGCGCCTCGGCGTCCCTGCAACGTCGCACCGGCCACGCCGGGCAGGTCCTCTTGGCCGACACTGTTCCGATGGGTGATGTCCGTCATGGCCCTCGCCTCGATCGGCTCTTGAGGCGTCGAAGTGATACCTCTCAACGGTTTAGACACCATCGCCGCCCCGCTCTCACACTTCCTTTGTGACCGGCGTCACATAGCATGGGGAGAGTGACTCCGCTGGGAGCGGATGATGACAGCACAGGCCGGGCCAGCCCCGCCGGCCCCTTGGCTTTCAGACGCGCTGCTGGCGATACGTGCCTCAGAGGGCGACGAGGACGCCTTCGCCCTCCTTGTGCGGCGCCACAGTCGCAGTCTTCTCCTCCTGGCCACCCACATCCTGGGCAATCCGCAGGATGCTGAAGAGGCCGTTCAGGACGCCTTCGTCAGTGCCTGGCGACGGCTGCCGGAATTCCGCCACGGTGCGGCGTTCACCACGTGGATCTACCGGATCACCGTCAACCGGTGCCTGAATGCCCGGCGTCGCCGACGGCCTCCGCTGCCGCTGGACGAGGTGGCCGAACCTGCCGCACACGAAGCGCGCAGCTCGCCCAGCCGGACCGCCGAAGAGGATGCCGCCCTGGCCGCCCTGGCCACCGCGCTCGGCGGGCTCAAAGCCGATCAACGAGTGTGCTGGGTCCTGCGGGAGGTACACGGCTTCTCGTACACCGAGATCGCACATATGACGGGCGCGAGTGAGGAGGCCGTGCGCGGCAGACTTTTCCGAGCACGCCGGTCCCTGAAGGAGGCGATGGCGCCATGGCGCTAGAGGACCAGCATCCGCAAACCCCCTCCACCCGCGTGCCTGCCCTGGCCTCGCTCACGGGTGACGAGGTCCTGCCCTGCGGCCGACTTCTCAGTCACGCCTGGGAGCAGGCTCGGGACGCTGCGGCGGAGACGGATCCGCATACCACTTCCTGTCCACACTGCCGCGAGGCCGCCCAAGGGCTGGCCGCACTCGGCGCGGCCACACAAGTGCTGCGCGAACAGCAGCCAACCGGGATGAGCGCCGTCGCCGACCGCGTCATGGCCATCGTCCGGTCCGAAGTCCGGCTCGGACGCATGCTCCCGCTGAACGACCCCGCCCTGGATCTGCAGATCGCCGAGAGCGCTGCCGCCAAAGTGCTGCGCCGAGCCGCCGACGCGGTGCCGTGGGCAAAGGCCGTGAGCTGCCGTCTCACCCCCCAGGACCAGGCCCCCGGCGTGCACGTGGCCATGACCCTGGCCGCAACCCTCGACCAACCGCTGCCCGCCACGGCCGACGTGGTCCGCCGATCGGTCATCGACGCAGCAGACATGGCGATCGGCATGGCTGTCACGGACGTCGACGTCACGGTGATCGACGTCCTGCCCACCGAGCCCGGCGGTGCCCGATGACCTCGCCCGACATCCCCGCCCTCCGCAAGGCCGTGGCAGGCGCGGCTCTCACGACCCCCGGCGTGGCGGGCCTGCACTCCGGCCTGGCTCACCGCCTCGCACACGCCTGGACGGAAACCACTGGCAGGCCTTCTCCGCCCGAAACGGGCGTCCGCGCCGAGCACGCAGCAGGCGGCTCCGGATGGCACATAGAGGTGCGCTGCCTCCTGTCGGAAGGCCACCGAGCGCTGGATGTCGCTCGCTCCGTCCGTTCCGGAGTCCGGAGCGCCGTCCTGGCCCATCTCACGGAACGCAGTCTGGTGGAACCCGTCACCGTGACCGTCACCGTGACCCGCATCATCGCCTCGCCCACAGCACTGCAGGAGTCATAGCAGGAGGCCCGGGCGCGGCGGGGACCTGCGGGGTGCTCGACCTCCCACCACCATCACCTTGAAGCGCCGATGTCAGTAATCCCCACAAGAAACGTTCCCGTAGTCGCGCGACGACCTGGGATTCACGGAATCGCGGCCGGAACCAATTGCGTGGCCGTCGACACCCAGGCCACGGGCGACACGGCCAGCATAAGATCGTTTGCTTCGCGGGATCGATCCACGATGTCCCGAGACTGTCTCTGATCGAGTTCGTGGAGGCAGGGATGGGAGAAGCTGATGAGCAGGATTCCTGTGAGCAAGTTGCCCAGGGTTGGCGCATTGTTCTGGGCGATCAAGATCGTGGCAACCACGCTCGGTGAGTCGGTATCGAACTTCGTGGCGATCACTCCGATGAAGCTCGGTTATGCCGCTGCCGTGATCATTTTCTTGGCGGCATTCGCGCTCACGCTGATGATGCAGCTGAGAGCCGACCGGTTTCGCCCGGCGGTGTTCTGGTCGGTGATCCTGATGACCAGCATTGTCGGCACGGCAACTTCGGACTTTATGAACCGCACGGTCGGGCTGGGCTATACCGGCGGCGCGGCCGTGCTGACCAGCCTCCTGGTGATGGTACTGATCGGCTGGCGGGCGACTGGTCAGACCATGGACGTGGAACGGATCGCCACCACCAAGGCCGAGATCCTGTACTGGACCGCGACACTGCTGTCCAACACGCTGGGAACCTCCAGCGGCGATTTCCTGTCCCACAGCGTCGGCCTGGGCTTCCGGGGCAGCGTTCTGGTGCTGTCCACAGCGATGCTACTGATCCTCGCCGCCCACTATCTGACACCGATCTCGGGCACCGTGCTGTTCTGGACGGCCTACGTACTCACCCGCCCGCTCGGGGCGGTCGCGGAGAACGCAGTCGAGAAGCCCGTAGCCCAGGGTGGACTCGGCGTGGGAACCACCATCACCTCCGCCGCTCTGCTTGCCGTACTGGCGGTTCTGGTCGGCTATCAGATGCTCACCCACCACCAGCAAACCCTTACGCTAGACACGGGGGTTGAGGAACGTCGGAACCAAAGCCGGCAGTAAAGGAGCGTTTTGTCCCGCCGGTCACGTTTGGTTCCAGATTCAGGTGCCGCGCCAGTTCGGGGTGGATTCACGAGTGAGGCGGCGGTTATGAGGTCGATCATCGCACGTGGATTATGGCTTCAGCATGATCTAGCGAGGAACCCCGGCCGTTCACGACTCCGTTGGGAAAGTCGTGATTCGAGCGGGGCTGTGTCGTTCGTCTTTCTGATGGCTATGGTCGGTGGCGGGTTGGGGGGATCGGGATGTCGCTGGAGTCGCGGTCGGATGACGGGGTGCCTGAGCTGACGGCTCGGGTGGTGCGGGCCGCGTTCCCGAAGGGGACTTTGGCCATCCGGGTCCGGGAAGTGCTCGGTCCGGTGTTCAGGGACGATGACTTCGCGGTGGCCTTCCCCCGGCAGGGACGGCCCGCGATCTCGCCGGGTGCTGTGGCCCTGGTGTCGGTGTTGCAGTATGCGGAGGGTCTTTCCGACCGGCAGGCCGCTGACCAGGTACGGGCCCGTATGGACTGGAAGTTCTTGCTGGGCCTGGAGTTGGATGATCCTGGGTTCGACTTCACCGTCCTGGGAGACTTCCGGACCCGGCTTCTCGCGCATGGGCTGGAGGAACGGGTTCTGGACGTGGTTCTGTCCCGGCTGTCCGACGCGGGACTGCTGCGGGCCGGGGGCCGGCAGCGGACCGATTCCACACAGGTGCTGGCCGCGGTGCGCACGCTGAACCGCATGGAGTTCGTCGGCGAGACGCTGCGGGCGGCACTGGAAGCGCTGGCCGCGGCCGCCCCGGACTGGCTGACCCCGCTGATCGACGCGTCGTGGGTGGACCGCTACGGGGCCAAGGTCGACAACTACCGTTTCCCGAAGGGAGACAACGCCCGCCTGGAGTGGGCCGAGCAGGTGGGCCGGGACGGGTTCGCGCTCCTGGATGCCATCGATGACGCGTTCGCTCCGGCCTGGGGGCGCGAGATCCCCTCGGTGGGGATCCTGCGCCGGGCCTGGTCCGAGCAGTACCACCGGGACGCGGAGGGGGTGCGCTGGCGGGAGGGCAAGGACCTCCCGCCAGCCAGAGAGCGGCTGTCCTCGCCATTTGACATCGATGCCCACTACGGCATCCAGTGCGGGTCGGGCTGGTGCGGCTACAAGGTTCACCTCAGCGAGACCTGCGAGCCCGAGGCCCCGCATCTGATCACGAACGTGGAAACCACCAACGCCACCGTCAACGACACCGAGGTCACCGCGACGGTCCACCAGCGAATGGCGGTGCGGGAGCTGGCACCGGATGAACACGTGGTGGACAGCGGATACATCACCGCCGCCCATATCCTCGCCGCCCGACAGGACCACGACATCGACCTGATCGGACCGGTCGGGCTGGACACCCACCACGGCGGACGCGACCCACAGGCTCCAGACCTGACTCAGGCCGCTTTCACCACGGACTGGGAAGCCAAGAAGGTCACCTGCCCTCAGGGCGCGACCAGCATCAGCTGGTCCCAGCAGCGCAAGGCCAGCGGCACTCCGCTTGTCCGGGTCCACTTCGCCCTCGCCGACTGCGATCCGTGCCCGCTGAAGGCCCGCTGCACCAAGGCGGCCAACGGCAAGTGGGGCCGCAGTCTCACCCTGCTGCCCCAGGACCAGCAGCAGATCCTGGAACAACGACGTGCCGAGCAGCGGACCGACGCGTGGAAAGAACGCTACGACGCTCGCGCCGGCGTGGAGGGCACCATCTCCCAGGCCGTCCGCCGCACCCGCCTGCGGCGCACCCCTTACCGAGGGCAGGACAAGACCCATCTTGCCAACGTGCTGTCCGCCACCGCCCTCAACATCATCCGCGCCGACGCCTGGCTGAACGGCACCCCACTCGGCACGACCCGCGCCTCCCACCTTGCCCGTCTCACTCTCGCCGCATGACCCGGCCATCAGGGCGTTTTGCGTATTCACCAACGGAGTCGTTCACGGCCGGGAGGAATCGCTTCTCAAGATGGGGGTGACCTGCACAGGCGCACGGGTCTGCACTGTTGACGAAGTGATCGCCCCACAGGCATTTGCGGATGTGGCCGGGGAACTCCTGCCGTAGGCGTCGAGCCGAGACGCCGTTGAGGCTGCCGACGAGTCTGGAGGTGGTGACCTTCGGCGAATAGTGCACCAGTAGGTGGACGTGATCGTGCTCGCCGTTGAACTCCACCGGCTCGGTTTCGAAGTCGGCGCACACGGCGCGCGTGATCTCTTCGCAGCGTCGAAGGATCTCGTCGGTGAATGGTCCGCGCCGGTACTTGGGCGTGAAGACCAAGAGAGCATGGAGAGTGTGAACGACCGTACGACCCGTACGGATATTGGGGTTTGGCCTTTCATCGAGGTGACACAGATCAACGATATGATCACACCCGTGAAGATAGTCGTGCAGGTGAAGCTGATACCGGAGGCCGAGCAGGCCGCCGCGTTGTCGGCGACTGTGCGCACGGTCAACGACCTGGCGTGCTGGGTCTCCGAGGTGGCGTTCGCCAACGATGTGCCGCGTGAGTACGAGCTGCGCAAGCACACCTATGCTCATCTCAAGGAACAGGGGCTGGGGGCGCAGGCGGCGCAGCACGTGATCAAGAAGGTGCGCGACGCGTACACCACGCTGCACGCGAACATCCGTGCTGGGAATCTGGGGAAGTCGGGTTCGAAGC
>NZ_WEGL01000027.1 GCF_009604455.1 Streptomyces sp. RB17 | reverse complement strand
ACGGGGCCCTGGAAGCCGGCGCCGTACCCCATGCCCGCAACCACGCTGGCCGCCAGATAGAGACCGGCCGAGCTCAGCGCGAGCGCCGCGACCGTCACGCCGAGGCCCGCAATCGTCAGGACCAGGCTGACGACGGTGTACAGCGGGCTCGGCGCGTTCGCGCTCGCGAGGAAGAGCACGACGACGGAACTCGCGAGCACGAGCGTGCCGGTGCCACCGGAGGCGTGCTGTCCTCCCCGGCGGGGCGCGGCGAACTCAAGCGACGTGGCCGAGCCGACGCTGCGGAATGTCACTACCTCTCCTCCAGGCAGACCAGTCTGTCTGAAAAAT
The DNA here is from genome assembly GCF_009604455.1 of Streptomyces sp. RB17. Classification (GTDB taxonomy): domain Bacteria; phylum Actinomycetota; class Actinomycetes; order Streptomycetales; family Streptomycetaceae; genus Streptomyces. The sequence continues at coordinate 27,300 of NZ_WEGL01000027.1, read as the reverse complement.
AGCAACGGGCAGACTGGTCTGTCTAGAGGGGGGTGAGCGGGGCCGCCGAGCAGACCCGGCAGCGAGGGGGAAACAGGTGGACACCCATGAACACGTGCGGCGCCGCACCACAGACAGCGCCTCCCGCCCGGCTCGCCGGCCGCGTGACGGCCGCCGTCCTGACGTCGCGCGCCCCCACCGGCGTCAGGCTTACCGCCCGTCGGCGTCCCCACCCGTCACGACCTCATGAGGAGGACAGTCATGGCCCGCTACGAGGTGCTCATCGCCGACGAGGGCCGGCCACGATCGACGGTGAATCCCCGGTACCCGCACCCGGCCAGCACAGGGCGGCCCGGTCCAGGCGGCCATGGATGACGGCCTCGCCTCCGGCCACTTCGTGCTGGAGGTCTCCCCGGACGGCTCCAGCATCCAGCCGGCTCCTCACCTCCACCGGGGCGCCGGTCGCCGTCCCAGATGGCTGGTGGTGACCTCGCCGGCGAGGCGGGAACCGTGGTCGCATTCCTTGTCCTGTGCGGGAGTTGCACGGTCGGCACACCAGCCATGACTGCCACTGAGTGGCATCAATGCTGACAGACGATGCCGTGTCCGTCCTCGGCTCAAGGCCCAGCCCGCCACGACGCCGCCTGCCAATGCGTGACGGCTGAACACGTCGCGACGAGAGAGGCGGCTTCTCCGAACTCTCAACTCGCCCCTCGAAGAGAGAACGTTCGGTCTTGACAGTGCGGAGCTGGCGTGCCTACGATCCATGTGTAACGAACGTTCTATGTAGTTTCTATCGCACGTGTTTCTGATCCGGATTCCCCGGATCACGGACAGGACGGCTGCCCGGTCAACGGAGTCGCGGCACATCACAAGGAGATGACCATGAACAAGTGGATCAAGCGCGTCTCGACCGCTGTCGCTTCTACGGCGCTGGCAGGCGGAGCCCTTCTCGGAGTCAGCGGCACGGCGTCAGCGGCGACGGCCTCGGCGCCCGGGGAGCACACGCAGTCTGCGGTCACCGCCGGCGGTGACCGCGCGGACGGATACCAGAGCGCTCACCACGGCGCACAGGACGACGGCTGGGGCGCGGCCCGCGGCTGGCGCACGAACGACGACCGCCAGGGCCACTACGGGGAAGAGCGCTGGAACGGTAGCCACGCGTACGTCTGGGACGGGTACCGATGGGACGAGGTGACGACGTACCGCGTCAGTGCCGAGCGCTGGTACCTGGACCAGGTCGCGTGGTCTGCGGACCAGCACTGATGTGGCCGCAGGCCGGCACGGTCGGTTTGACCGGCCGCAACGACGTGGCTTTGGGGTGCGCCGTTGCGACTCGTCAAACCGACCGCTTGCCGGACCGGGGCGCGCGAGGCCCGGCTCGCGGTCTTCCGCTGAGCGACCCGCTACAACACCCGGCGAAGGCATTCCCGCCTTGGCCAGATCAGCCTGATCGCCTTCGAGTAACGATCAACTACGCTGGCCACTGCTGCATGACAACCGCAACACCGTTGCGTTTGAGTCTTGAGTCGCAGGTCAAGCCCTGATGAATGACGCGACGGGACGTCCTGATAGATCAACTTGTGTGGAGCAAGAAGATCGTCGGGAGTCCCGTTGCAGGAGAAGCCTGTCATCACGCGCACGGTCGAGGCGGCCGGGGGCGTGTACGCGCCCGGTCACCTGGGCGAGTTGACCCAGATCGTGGACTTCATGCTGGTGGACACGGTGATCAAGGAGACCGGGTCGCGTGAGAAGCGGCTGCGGCTGCTGCCGTGCCGGGTCGTGGCCTCCTTCGTCCTCGCGCTGGCCCCGTTCGAGGACTGTTTCTACCGGGGCGTGTGGGGCAAGCTGACGGCGGGACTGGAGGGACTGCCGTTGGTGCGTCGTGCGGTCTCTTCGCTGTCCAGGGCCCGACGGCGAATAGGAGCGGCACCGCTGCGGCGACTGTTCGAGATCCTCGCCGGGCCCGTCGCCGGCCTCGGGCAGGCCGGTTCGTTCTCTCGAGGGCTTCGGACCGTGGCCGTGGACGGCACCTGCACGTGCCCGATGAGGAGGCGTTCACCTGGCGCTACCCCAAGCGAGCGGCGAGAGCGTAGAGTTCGGCTACCCGCTGCTGCGACTCGTGGTCCTGGTCGAGTGCGGCACCCGTGCCGTGCTGGCTGCCGCGTTCGGCCCGGAGAGTGACGGCGAACTCACTTACGCAGGCCGCCTATTGAGCGGGCTGGACCGCACGATGCTTCTGCTGGCTGATGCCGGCTTCGACGCGAACGAGTTCGCCCGGGACGTCCAGGCCACCGGCGCCCAGTTCCTGGTGCGCTCCTCCGCCCGCCGCATCCCCACCTCCTTCCTGCACCTGGGCGACGGCTCCTACCTGGCCCGGATGGCTTATGCGCGAAAGTGCGGACGCCGGGATGTCGTCAAGCAACTACGGAAACAGCTCCGGCAGTTGTCCGTGGGAGACCCGAACGACCCCGGCTACCGCCGACTTCGATACACACTCCTGCTGGTGAGGCGTGCGCGGTCGTCTCGGGAGCGAGGAGCATCGACGAACTCGCCGAGTGGGGCCAGCGTGCCCCGACCGCACTCCTGACGGTGATCGGGATCCGCCGCCACCTGCTCAGATGGCGGCGCTCTCCGGCGTCGGTCACGATCGGCCGTGTGCTGGGGGCTGTTGACGGTGACGCCCTGGACCGGGCGGTCGGCGCCTACCTGGCCGACCGGCGCCGCGCCGTCACCGACCCCTCCCAGGCGCCGCCGCCCTCCGCGTCCGGGCGGTCGCGCGTTCGCTGTCGACGGCAAAGCACTCAAGGGATCGGCCCGTCTCACCGCGACGCGCCGGCATCTGCTCTCCGCGGTCACTCACGGCACCGTCGTGACCCTCGCCCAGGTGGAGGTCGGCGCGAAGACGAACGAAACCACACACTTCCAACCGCTGCTGGCACCGCTGGACCTGACCGGCACCCTCGTCACCTTCGACGCCCTGCACTCGGTCAAGGCGAACATCTCCTGGCTGCTCGAAACAAAGAAGGCCCACTACATCGCCGTGATCAAGACCAACCAACGCACGCCTACACCCAACTCGCCGCTCTGCCCTGGCAGTCCATCGCAGTCCAGCACACCGCTTCCGGGGCCGGACACGGACGCCGAGAGTCCCGCTCGATCAAGACCTGCGGGATCGCCGACGAACTCGGCGGAATCGCCTTTCACCACGCCCGCCTGGCCATCCGCGTCCACCGCCGCCGCAAGCCCACCGGCGAACGTGAGACCCGCGAGAGTGTCTACGCCGTCACCAGCCTCGACGCCCACCAAGCCGGGCCCGCCGATCTGGCCGCCGCGATTCGTGGGCACTGGGGAGTGGAGAACTCCTCGCACCACATCAGAGATGTCACTTTCGCCGAGGACGCCTCCACTGTCCACGCCGGGACTGCACCACGGTCCATGGCGACCCTCCGCAACCTCGCCATCGGCGTGCTGAAGACCCTGGGAGCCGACAACATCGCCAAGACCACCCGCGCGATCCGCGACGAGCTCCAACGAGCACTCCCCATCCTGGGCATCACCAACGATCCGGACACCTACGGAACTCGATCAAGCTCTGTCTCCGCGGGCCTGTGCGGGGTGTGTTCCCACAAGGGAGTCCGCCGGATTCGCGCGCGCCTGTTGTGGACGGACGACGTACGGGGGTAACCTCCGCGAAATCCCTTGCAACGTTGCAAACTGCCAACTCGGTTCCGCTTCTGCAACGTTGCAGGCGATCCCAGCATGTCCTCCCCCTATCCCCTCTCGATCGCGAAGGAGCGCTCGATGCACAGGAGAAGCAGGCCGGACGGGACGCGTGCGACAGACAGACGGAGTCGGACGCCCAAGTGGCTGTCACGGTCCGGCGCTGTCCTCACCGCGCTCTCGCTGGCCGTCTCCGGGATGACGCTCGCCGGCAGCCCCGCCTCGGCGACACCGACCATCGGCGTGTTGTACACGCCGAACACCACCGCGAACCCCAGTGAGGACGCCAGCTACCCCCGGGTGATCCGGCTGGAGCACAGCGGCGCCTCCAACGGCACACTCCTCGCTACTTTCTCGCACTCCGGGGTGACCGGTCAGAAGGCGAGCTTCCCGATCTACCGCTCGACCGACGGGGGCGCGAACTGGTCCGCGTCGCCCATCGGCACCGTCACCGACACCGTGCACGGCTGGGACCTGGACGGCCCGACGCTGTACGAACTGCCGCAGGCCGAGGGATCGTTGCCAGCCGGCACGCTCCTCGCGTCGGGCACCGCATGGAACCGCAACGACTACACCCAGCAGACCGTCGAGGTCTTCATCAGCACCGACCACGGCACCACTTGGTCGTACCGCAGCGCGTGCACCTCAGAGTCGGGGATGGCGAACAGCCAGGGCCACGGCATTTGGGAGCCCGAGTTCACGGTGGCCGGCAACGGAAGCCTCGCCTGCTACTTCTCCGACGAGCGGCCGTCGTCGAACGGCTACCCCCAGGTCCTGGCCCACGTCACCAGCACCGACGGCGGCGCCACCTGGGGCAGTGAGGTCTACGACGTGGCCGTGCAGGACAACGTCCAGCGCCCCGGCATGGCCAGCGTCGTCAAGCTGCCGAACGGCTCATATGCCATGTCCTACGAGGACTGCAAGGCGGGCTACGACCCGGACAGCGCCTGTGCGGTCTACGTCAAGACCTCGCCGGACGGGCTGAGCTGGAATCCCGGCAACCTCGGCAACATCGCCCAGACCATGGACGGCCGGCACTTCCTGCACACCCCGCAACTGGCCTGGAGCCCGGCCGGCGGCACAAACGGCACCCTGCTGCTGTCCGGCCAGCGTGTGGTCTACGGCGCTGACGGCGGCCCGATCACGGTGGAGCAGGAATCCGGAGCGGTGCTGCTGGCCAACACCAACCTGGGCAACGGCACCTGGACCGAGACCACCGCGCCCGTGGTGGTCAACCCGACCGGCGGTTACGACGCGGGCGAGACGGCCTGCCCCGGGTACAGCTCGCCGATCCTGCCGTCGGCCGACGGCTCCAGCGTCCTCTACATGGCTGGCACGCACCTGAGCAACGGCAAGTGCCAGGTCAGCTTCGGCACCGAGGTGACACCCGGACCGACCGGTGCCATCACCGGGCCGGACACCACGAACAAGTGCCTGGACGTGGACACCAACACCCCGACGAACGGCAACAAGGTGCAGCTGTGGGACTGCAGCGGGGTACCCGGTCAGCAGTGGGCGCGCATGAGTGACGGCACGATCCGCGCCTTCGGCAAGTGCCTGGACATCGTGGCCAACGGGACGGCGAACTCCGCCAAGGTCGAGCTGTGGGACTGCGACAACGCAGGCGGCCAGCAATGGGTCCCGCAGGCCAACGGCTCGCTGCTCAACCCGCAGTCCGGCCGCTGCCTCGACGATCCGCAGGCGAACACCGCGAACGGCACCCAGCTCCAGATCTACGACTGCAACGGGCTGTCCACGCAGGTGTGGCACCTGACCGGCTCCAACCAGGGGCCGACCGGCGCCATCACCGGGCCGGGCACCACGAACAAGTGCGTCGATGTCGACACCAACACCCCGACGAACGGCAACAAGGTGCAGTTGTGGGACTGCGGCAGCGGGGTGCAGGGGCAGCAGTGGACGCGGATGAGTGACGGCACGGTCCGCTCGTTCGGGAAGTGCCTGGACATCGTGGCCAACGGGACAGCGAACTCCGCCAAGACCGAACTGTGGGACTGCAACGGCGTCGGCGGCCAGCAGTGGTTCCCGCAGCCGAACGGCTCGCTGCTGAATCCGCAGTCCGGGCGTTGCCTGGATGATCCGCAGGCGAACACCGCGAACGGGACGCAGTTGCAGATCTACGACTGCAACGGCCTGTCGACCCAGGTGTGGCACCTGCCGTAACTCCCGCAGCCGCTACGGCTCCTGCGGTTCCCGCGGTGACGGCCGCATAGCGGCGTCCCCGCATCCGTCCCCGTATGCACACCGTCGCGGTCCGGGCTGTCTTGACCCGTCCGGACCCCCGGGCCGCGACCCAACCGTGATACACGACCTCTTGCAACGTTGCAAACGCGCTGGTTACTGTCTTGCAACGTTGCATCACGTGCGATGAAGGGCTCAGGTGACACGATCGATGTCCGAGTACTCCACGAACAGAGACCGCTTCCGTAGCAGATCCCGCCGGTGGGCGGTGGCGACAGGCGCGGCCGCCCTGACGACCGCCCTTCTCGCAGCGTGCGGCAGCAGCGACACCGCGACACCGGGTGTGACCAGCAGCACGTCAGGCGGATCCGGCGGCGCGGGCTGCCGGTCGGGCGCGACCTCCCTCACTTTCTGGGGCTGGTCGGCCGGCTACGACCTGGTGGTCAGGAAGTTCAACCAGACCCACCCGGACATCTGCGTCAAGCTGGAGAACGCCGGCGCCGCCAACGACGACTACGTCAAGCTCAGCGACGCACTCAAGGCGCACTCCGGTACCCCCGACATCGCCCAGGTCGAGTATTTCGAACTGCCGTCGTTCGAGATCACCAAGAGCCTGGTGGACCTGACCCCCTACGGCGTCGGCGACGCGAAGCAGAACGAGACCCCAGCCGCCTGGTCCGCGGTCACCCAGGGCTCGGCGCAGTACGCGATGCCGGTCGACCTCGGCCCGCTGGCGCTCTACTACGACTCCGCCGTCTTCACCCGGCACAAGATCGCGGTGCCGGCCACCTGGAGCCAGTTCGCCGTCGCGGCCGACACCCTGCACGCGGCCGACCCCAAGGCCGCGATCACCAACTTCGACCCGGTCGACGCTCAGCCGGTGCTCGCGATGATGCAGCAGTACGGCGCTTTCCCGTTTACGTACAGCGGTGGCGACACGCTCGGCATCAACTTCACCGGGGCCGCGCAGACCGCCTTCGCCACCTTCTGGCAGGGCTTGATCGACAAGAAGGAGGTCACCACCGCGGCCGACTTCTCGCCCGCGCAGTGGGCGAACCTCGACAGCGGCGCCAATGCGGCCCGGATCAGCCCGGCCTGGGGCCCGGTCGGCATGCAGGGCAGCATCAAGAAGACCATCGGCTCGTGGCAGGCGGCCCCCGTACCGCAGCAGGCGGGCCAGGGCGCCGACGGCAACTGGGGCGGCTCCACGCTCGCCGTGGTCAAGGGCACGGCGCACGCCAAGGAGGCCGCGGAGTTCGCGAAGTGGTTCGGCGGTTCGGCCGACGCCTGGCAGATCCTCAGCGGCGATGTCGCCGGCGCGTTCCCCGGCTACCTGCCGCTGCTGAACTCGCCAGCCTTCCAGGGCAAGACGCTGCCGATCTCCGGCACCAGCCAGCCCAACAAGGTCTTCGCCAAGGCAGCTCAGAACCTCCGGCCCATCCAGTGGCCGCCGATCATGACCGCGGCGCTCACTCAGTGGACCTCCACCTTCGCCGGGGTCACCAAGGGCACCGAGACCCTGCCCGAGGCGTTCAGGACCTTCCAGCGGCAGATGGTCTCGTACGCCAAGGCCCAGGGCTTCACGGTCACCGAGGGCTGAGAGCGCGAGGCACGAGAGGTAGAGCTACGTGAACCACACCAGTGCGCACCGCACTTCACCGCCCGGCACGCCGGACAGCGGCAGCACCGCCGCGGCCGCCACTCTCACCGAGGACCGTCCCGGCACCGGACCCGCGGCCGCCCCGCCGCGGCGCGCCCGGCGCCGCCGCGAGTGGCCCGGCGCGGTGTTCATCACCCCTCACATGCTGGCCCTGGCCATGTTCATGCTGGTGCCGACGGTGTACGCGGTCTACGACAGCATGCGCACCACCCGCCTCATCGGCGGCACCCACTACTCCGGCTTCGCCAACTACCGTACGGTGCTGCACTCCCCGGAGTTCTGGGACGGCGTCCGCCGCGTCCTGGTCTTCACCGCGATCCAGGTACCGCTGACCATCGCGCTGGCGTTCTTCTTCGCCGCGGTCTTCGACGCCGGGGTGGTCAGGTACGGCCGCTTCTTCCGCACGGTGTTCTTCATGCCCTTCGCCGTACCGGGAGTCGTGGCGGCCGTGATGTGGTCCTTCCTGCTGCTGCCGGACTTCGGCCCCTACACCAAGGTGATGCACGGCCTCGGCTTCGGGCACGTGGACTTCTTCTCCTCCCGTCTGATCCTGCCGACGATCGTCGTCATCGTGATCTGGGAGTGGACCGGCTACAACGTGACCATCCTCTACACCTCGCTCAAGTCCATACCGCAGCACGTCACCGAGGCCGCCATCCTCGACGGCGCGAAGCTGAGCACGATCAGCCTCAGGCTGAAGCTGCCCATGGTCCGCCCGACCATCGTCATGCTGTTCTTCCTCAACACCGTCGGCGCGTTGCAGCTGTTCACCGAACCCTCCATCCTCGCCGCCTTCCAGCCGCAGGCCGTGTCGTACGGCTTCACCCCCAGCCTGTACGTCTACAACACCGCGGTCGGCAGCGGCGACTACAACCTCGGCGCCGCCGCTGCCGTCGTGCTCGCCCTGATCATCGGCGCCCTGTCGCTGGCCGCGTTCGCGGTACGCAAGCGCGGGGAGGAGTTCGCATGAGCCGCCGCACCCGCGCCGCGCACCGGCCACACAGGACCGACGCCGTGCCGATCCACCTCTACGGTCTGCGCCGCGGCACCGTCTCCGTACTGACCCTGGTCTGCGCCGCGTTCGCGCTGTTCATCCTGGCTCCGGTGGCCTGGCTGGCGATCAACGCGACCAAGACGCAGGCCAATGTCTACGGCACGTCCGGCTTCTGGTTCGCCCGTCCCTTCCACCTGGTCCAGAACTTGTCCGCGCTCGGCCGCAACGTCAGCGGCGCGGGCGTCTACCTGCAGTGGCTGGGCAACACCATGTTCTACGCGGGCAGCGCCGCCGTCGGCGCGACGATCCTGTCGGCCCTGGCCGGCTACGGATTCGCGCGCTTCCGCTTCCGCGCCGCCAACGCCCTGTTCTACCTGGTCATGTCGACGCTGCTGGTGCCCATCACCTCGGTCGCGCTACCGCTGTTCCTGGTGTACGCCAAGGTGGGTCTGGTGAACTCGGTGTGGGGCATGATCCTGCCGAGCATGGTCTCGCCGGTCGGCATCTACCTGATGCGGACCTACATCGACGCCTCCGTGCCCCGTGACCTGATCGACGCCGCGCGCATGGACGGCGCAGGCGAACTGCGGATCTTCGTGCGCATCGTGCTGCCGCTGACCGTTCCGGGTCTGGTCACGGTGCTGCTGCTCACGGTCGTGGCGGTCTGGAACAACTACTTCCTCCCGCTGATCATCTTCAGCCGCAACCGGTTCTACCCGCTCACCGTCGGCCTGTCCTCCCTGTCCCACGCCGCCGAGACCGGCTCGAAGGCGGAACTGGTGCCCGTGCTCATCGCGGGCGGCCTGGTGACGATCCTGCCGCTGATCGTGCTGTTCCTGTTCCTGGAGAAGTACTTCAGGGGCGGCGCGCTCCAAGGCAGCACCACCGGCTGAATCGCCCGCCCGCACCCCCGGCGCCTCACCGCAGCACCACCCCCTTTGGAGAAGAAGAGTGTCCTCGGTCCGTCCCGAATACCCCCGCCCCCATTTCGACCGCTCACATGCCTGGCTGACCCTCAACGGCAGTTGGGACTTCGCCGCCGACCCGAACGGGACCGCGACCGCGCCGGACATGGCGGCGCGGGAGCTGTGGCCGCAGACGGTCACCGTGCCCTTCGCCTGGGAGACCGAGGCGTCCGGGGTGGCCGCGCACTGGCTGGAGTACGGCTGGTACCGGCGCACCCTCACCGTCCCTCCCGGATGGCGGGGACTGCGTGTGGTGCTGCACTTCGGCGCCGTCCACCACCGCGCCCGGGTGTGGGTGGACGGCGTGGAGGTCGGTGAACACGAAGGCGGTTACACCCCCTTCGAGTTCGACATCACCGACGTCCTGGCCGGCCGCACCGAGGCCACCGTCCTGGTTCGGGTGCGGGCGCCCCTCAACAAGCGCGAGATCGTCCACGGCAAGCAGCGCAGCATCCCCCGCGACGACTACGACGACTGCGCTTTCACCCCGACCAGCGGCATCTGGCAGCCGGTGTCGCTGGAGGCCAGGCCCGCCACCTATGTGTCGGCGTTCGCCCTGGCCCCCGGCGAGAGCCTCGACACCATCGTCGCGGACATCGGCGTCACCGGCCCCCACGCCGGGCAGGCGCGGCTGACCGTCCAGGCGACCGGCGGCGAACCCGTCAGGACGGCCGTGACGACGGACGGCCTGGTACGCGTCACCCTGCCGGTCACCGCGCCGCGCCTGTGGTCGCCGGCCGAACCGCACCTGTACGAGGTCACCGTGACCCTGGACTCCGCGAACGGCACCGACCAGGTCCGTGGCTCCACCGGCCTGCGCCGGATCGAGACCCGCGGCGACCAACTGCTCCTCAACGGGGAGCGGCTGTACGTCCGCGGGGTGCTCGACCAGGGCTACTGGCCGCACACCGGGCTGACCGCGCCCCATGACCAGGCGTTCGTCACCGATCTGGAACTCGCCAGGGAGTCCGGCTTCAACCTGGTACGCAAGCACCTGAAGCTGGAGGACCCCAGGTTCCTGCATCACGCTGACCGGCTGGGAATGCTGGTGTGGGCCGAGCCCGCCTCCACCGGCACGTTCACGGCCGCGGCGGCGTCCCGCTTCGAGGCGCAGATCGCACCCATGGTCGCGCGCGACGGCAACCACCCCAGCGTCGTCATCTGGGGCCTGTACAACGAGGAGTGGGGACTGGACTGGGACGTGCCCGGGGACCCCGCCAAGCAGGAGGCGGTCCGCCGTGCGTACGATCTGCTGAAGGGCCTGGACGCGACCCGGCCCGTGGTGGACAACTCCGGCTGGACCCACGTCGCCACCGACCTGGTGGACTGGCACATCTACGACGAGACCCCGGCCGGGTGGTCCGCAAAGGTCCGTCCGCTGCTCGCCGAGCAGGCCACCGGCTTCCCAGTCGGCCTCGGAGGCGGGAACGTCGTGCGCAAGCTGGTCATGGCCGACGGCGGGCCCGTCCCGGCCGTCCCCAACCTCAACAGCGAGTACGGCGGCGGCAAGACCAGCGTCGAGCGCGGCTGGAACCAGCGCTGGCAAACCCAGGAACTGCGTCGCCACGACGTGCTGTCCGGCTATGTGTGGACCGAGCTGTACGACGTCGAGCACGAGTTCGCCGGCATCTACGCCTTCGACCGCACGCTCAAGGACAGCGGAGTCAGCCCGGCCGCTGCCGCCCACGCCGACACCGTACTGGTGGTGGAGCTCGAACCGCTCGCCCCCGGCCGCGATCTCCTGACCGACGACGACCGCAAAGTCGCCTTCGACGTCAGGATCTCCCACCACGGCCCGGCCCCGGAGCAGATCGTGGTCGCCGCCGTGTGGGGTCCGGCCCTAGGCCCCGCCGAGGGCCTGGCAACGGCTCCCGAGCAGGGCTCCCTCACCGTAGAGCCATACCGGCTGAGCGAGCCGGTGCGTATCTGCGAAAGCCTCCCAGACGGCGCCGTCGCGTCACGTCTGCACCTCCTGGCCCTGAGTGCCTCTCGCGGCCAGGTGCTTGGCAGCACGTGCGTGGACGTGGCCGTCCGGTGAGAAAAGCGGCGCCGCGGACCGAGAGCCAGCCGCGGCGCCGCCACCCCGGAACGGACGCATCCGCTTCCCCGTTCACCCATCGAAGCTGCATCGTTGCAATAAGCTCACTACAATATCGCCCCCAAGTCCTCCCCCCGCCATCGTTCGCCGCACCCCGCCCGAAGGGACCCGCCATGGCTACCGCACGACTGCGTGATGTCGCCGAACGCGCGGGGGTGTCGATCCGTACGGTGTCCAACGTCGTGAACGGATACGCGCACGTGGCCGCGGAGACCCGGCAGCGGGTGGAGAAGGCGGTGGCCGAACTCGGGTACCGGCCCAACCTGCTGGCCCGCAACCTCAAGCGCGGCCGGACCGGGATGCTCGCGCTGGTCGTGCCCGAGCTGGACGTGCCCTACTTCTCGGAGCTGGCACGCGCGGTGATCGCCGAGGCCCGGCAGTACGGCTACACCGTGGTGATCGACCAGACGGATGGCGAGCCGGACCGGGAGCGGGAACTGATCATGGGCGGCGCGAGCGCCGCCCGCTTCGACGGAGTGATCCTCAGCCCGCTCTCCCTGTCGCAGGCCGACCTCGCCCAGCGGGTCGGCTCCGACCCGCTGGTGCTGCTCGGTGAGCGGATCGCCGAGAGCCCGTACGACCATGTGGCCATCGACAACGTCGCAGCCGCCTTCAGCGCGACCGAGCACCTGTTCGACCTCGGCCGGACCAGGATCGCCGCGGTGGGCGACCAACCCTACGACACAGGGGAGACCGCCCAACTGCGCACCCGCGGCTACCGCGACGCGCACGCGGCCCGCGGCGTACCCGTCGACGAGTCCCTGATCGTGGCCACCCACCGCTTCCACCTCTCCGACGGCGCCGAGGCCATGGCCGCACTGCTCGACCACACCGACGGGCCGCCGGAGGCCGTGTTCTGCTACAACGACCTGCTCGCCCTCGGCGCCATCCGCACCCTGCTCACCCGCGGCCTGCGCGTGCCCGAGGACGTGGCCGTCGTCGGCTTCGACGACATCGAGGCGGGCCGCTACAACACCCCGACCCTGACCACGATCTCCCCGGACAAGACCCAGATCGCCCAACTCGCCGTGGAGCGCATCACCAGGCGGCTCGACGACGCGCTCGAGGACCCGCCGGTCGAGCTGTGGGCCCCGCACCAACTAGTGGTGCGGGAGAGCACGGTAGGGCACTGATGGGGGCGCCGGACAGCCACGGTGGAACCTGTCCTTCGTCGTGACTGCCGCCCCAGGACTCCGCCGTTCTCGCGGTCGACCCGACAGAGCCGGTATGGGCCTGATACCCCAACTCGGCCGTGATGGTGATGGATCGGCAGGTAGACGCGCAGGCACGGCTCCCGATGATCACGGAGTGTCGGTCGAGTTCGCTGATCACCACAACAGAAGACCGTGCCTGCCGCGTCAACATCGCCCATCCCCGCCGGACTGGGCGAACTCCCCAGATCCGATCCGGCCCGCCCCGATGAACTGCCTGACCTGCTGGGCCGGCCGCGCCGCATGCCCGACCCCCGCCGGCTGAGGGGCCGGCGCCACCCGCTGTCGTACGTCCTGGCCCTGGCCTGTACTACTTCCGAAACTCAGTCACCAGGTCCCACCTGGTGGTTCACGCTGCGGCTTCGTACTCGTTGATCAGCCCACCGAGAACGGGTATCCGGCGGGTGCGCCCCGCCCAGACCGGGAACGGGATCACGTTCGGGTCGTCGACGGGGACGCGCAGGCTCAGTCCGGCGCCTTGATGGCTGCGCCCGCCGTTGTAATGAGCGACGTAGTGGTCAAGGACCGTGCGCAGGCGGCACTCGGCGCGGACGGTGCGCACGAACCGCTCGGCGATCGTGTTCATCCGCGGTGCTTGGGGAGCCGTGAGCAGCACGTCGATCCCGCTCGCGGCGAGTACGGCGTCGAAGGCCTCGGCGAACTTGGCGTCACGGTCCCGGATCAGACGGCGGAACCGGTGCCGGGTCTGCTCGGATCGGCGGTGAAGTCCCGGGCCAGCTGCGTGGCCCAGGCGCAGGTCGGGTACCGGGTCACGCCCAGCAGGTGGACCCGGCGGGTGCGGTGCTCGATGACGAACGCCACGTACAGCCGAGTCAGGAAGAGCGCGCAGTCCACGTGGAAGAAGTCCATCACCAGGATCGACTCGGAGTGGGCCTGAAGAAACGTGAGCCACCGGTCGTCGCGTGCGGATCGGCGGCGGGATTCGGCGACCGCGCAGGATTCTTCGGATCGTGCCCGCCCCGAGGCGATGCCCCAGGCGGCGCAGCTCGCCCTGGATCCGGACCACGCCCCAGGTCCGATTCTCGGTGGCGAGGCGGACGATCAGCTGTACGAGTTCGTCGTCGAGCGGTGGACGTCCCGGTGACCGAGGCTGGGTCCACTTCTTGGCGACCATGCGGCGGTGCCACCGCAGCAGCGTGCTTGGGGTGACGATCCGGTGCAGCCTCAACGCTTTCGGCAGCATCCTGGACAACGCCGCGAACACAGCCCGGTCGGTCCATTCGAGCCGCGGCTTCGGGTTGGCACGCCGCAAGACCGCGAGTGCTTCGGCGCTGGTCATCGGGATTCCTCCGTGGATAGCCCCGCCTTCGGGCGGGGGAGGAAACGGACTCCTGCGGAGCAGGGCAGGGAAAGCCGGTTCGCCGCCAGGGCGGATCGGCGTCCACCGCCAACGACCCGCAGGAAACGGGTAGTTTGCAGGCCGTCCGGCCGACGGTAACCAAGCCGGCCGGGCCTACCGCCTAGCTGGCGGGATGTCAGGTCTGTGGAGCCGGCGTAAGACTGCTGGGCGTACCCACGTCCCTTGCCGTTAGTTCGGGGCAGCTGCTGTCTGAGAAGCAGAAAGCTCAACCCGCGAGGGAAGAATCCCCCTGCTTCAGCTGGGGGAGAAGTCAACTGGCGGCACATCATGGACGAGCCACGCTGCGGGCCGCTCCGCAGCGTGGCTCGTCCACGATGTGCTGTGTGTGAGGAATGCTCAGCCTTGCTGTCCGGTCGGCTCACTGGGGTAGCACACGGAGTCTGTTGCTGTCCTAAGCGCCTGGCGGTGGAGCGTGTCCAGGTGCTCCAGCGCTGCTCCCGTCACATCGGCCAGCGTGAGCTGCACCGAACAGGCGACGGGCTTGTCGCGCAGGTGCTCCGTGTTCTTAAGTTCTGCAAGCAGGGACGTGGTCAGCTGGTCGAGCCGGGTGCGGACCTGACCGAGGTCGGGGCGTGTCGTGGGGGCTTCTTCGGGGTGAGCGGTCCAGCGGGCGAACAGTCCGCGCTGCACGTCCTTGCTCGCGGTGATCTGGTCCTGGAAGAACGCCACTGCCGCATCCGAGTTCACTCCAGCGGCGTCGGCCTGCTGGCGGACCTGCTCCAGCACTTGCGCCTCGCGCACCGGGTCCTCGATGGGCGAGGCGGTGCCGAACTTGGACGCTGCCACGTCATCACTCACGCGGATGCGCTCGATGACAAGGCCCGTCAGAGGGCCGAGCTTGCCAAGAGGCTCTGCCGTCGTGCTGGTCGCGGGCTCGGCATTCGTGCCCGTACCTGCGGCCATGGCCTGCGGAGCAGCAAGCACTGTGGCCGCCAGCAGCAGGCCGACGGTTGCCGCGCCGTGAGTCGTCCGATTTCGCAGGTTCAATTCTCTGCCTCGTTCTGGATCTATGAAGGGGGTGAGTTGCGTGAGCTTTACGACGGGTCCGGAAGGGGGATCGCGCGGAAGACGTGATCCGGGTCGAAGCGCCGTTTGACTGCGAGCAGCCGCTCGGTGTTCGGACCGTAAGCGTGGGCGATCTGTGCGACCTCGTCCGGTCCGAGCAGGTTGGGGTAGCCGCCCGGCAGCGCGTCGGACTCAAGGGCACCGGCCACCTTGTCGGCCCAGGCACGGTGCTCCGCCGCACGGGAGGTGTCGTTGGGGTCCCACTGGGCGATGATCTCGATCATGAGGTGCGGGGTGCGGTTGCCGAACGCCGTGTCCGTTACGGGGACGCGCGCTGCGGCTCCGTGCAGGCTGTGCATGGATACGGCCGACAGGGGCGAGGTCAGCGTGGAGCCTGCGAGGATCAGCGTGTCACGCACGCCTGAGGTGAGTGACGGAACTGAACGAGGTCGGATCTTGACGTGCCGGCCGAAGGGGAACTGCGCGTCGATACCCGCGAGCATCTCGGGCGTGCTGGTGGGGGCGATCTGGGACACGAGGGGTGTGCCGAGGGAGTCGAGCCGTGCCAGCGCGCGTTCTCCCGCCGCGGTGTCGTCGCCGCTCCAGGTGGGCGAGAGGAACACTACGGGCTTGCCGTCGGGGCCGGCCAGGACACCGGACTGCACGGTCAGTTCGTCGGGGCTCTCGAGCAGAACATTCGACAGCCCGGCCAGTACGGTGTCCGCCTGCTCCCATGGGAACAGCACCAAGCCGGACAGCAGCGTGGGCACACGGTGCAGGCGCACGCGCACCGAGGTGACAACACCGAAGTTGCCGCCGCCGCCGCGCAGCGCCCAGAACAGGTCCGGTTCCCGTTCGGAGTCGGCGGTGACGACCGAGCCGTCGGCGAGCACTACTTCTGCGGACACCAGGTTGTCCAGAGCGAGGCCGAAGCGGCCGCTGAGCGGTCCGTAGCCGCCGCCGAGGGTCAGGCCCGTCATTCCCACGGCGCCTGCGGAGCCTGCCGCGACGGTAAGGCCGAAGAGCTGGGCAGCGGCGGCGACATCGGCGGCCGTGGCCCCTCCTGACACTTCGGCCACCTCGGCCACGGGGTCCACCGTCACCTGGCGCGTGCCGGAGAGGTCGATGGTCAGGCCGCCGTCGCTCAGTGACCTGCCGGCCCAGTCGTGGCCGCCGCCGCGCACTGTCAGAGGCACCCCGTTCTCCTGCGCGGCTAGTACAGCGGCTCGGGCGTCACTCGGGTCGGCGCACCGGACGATGATGCCGGGACGGGTGGAGACGGCACCGTTCCAGATGTTTCGGCCGGCGTCGTAGTCAGGCCCGGTGGTGACCACCTCTCCCGCCCGTACGGTCCGTCGCAGGGTGTCGGAGAGGCGGGCGATTTGCTGGTGGGTGGGCGGGTGCATGGCTCCTTCTTTCTCGGGTATCTGATCTGACACTGAAGCAGCTGACTCTTGTCAGCTACCGCTGGGCGACGTGGTCGGTCCGGTCGAGCGAGCCCGGCCGGCGGGGCGGCTATGCGGGAGACGCGTTTCATCGGGGCTTGACCCAGAGGAACGAACGTTCTGCCCCGCACACCATCGCAACTTTGCCGTGCAGTGTCAAGATCGAACGTTCTACTCCCCCCGGCTCCGGGCCGAGCCCCGGCTGACGCCTCAAAGACCCCCTGGCGGTCAGGACGTACGGTCTGCCTCTGCGGTCTGGGCCAGACCGCTGGACACGCGCAGCGGGACCTCCTTGATGAACAGGGTGACCAGGAAGGCGATCAGGGCGACCGGGGCGACGTACAGGAAGGTGTCGCCGATGCCGTGGCCGTAGGCGCTCTCAAGCCAGGTGCGGACGGGGGCGGGCAGCGTCGCAAGGTCGGGCAGTTGGCCGCTGCCGGACGCCTTCTCGGCCGTGGCCTGGTCCTGCGGGCTGAGCCGGGTGATCGTCGCGAGGGCGTGGTGGCCGATCCGGGTGCTGAGGATCGAGCCGAGCACCGAGACGCCCACCGCGCCGCCGAGTGAGCGGAAGAAGGTCACGGTGGAGGAAGCGGCACCGAGGTCGCCGGAGGACACCTGGTTCTGCGTGCACAGCACGAGGTTTTGCAGGGTCATCCCGACGCCGAGCCCCATCAGCGCCATGCAGTTGGCTACGTACGCGTACGGGGTGTCGTAGCGGAGCGCGCCGAGCAGAGCCAGGCCCGCCGTCAGCAGGACGCCGCCCGTCAGGAGCCAACCCTTCCACTTGCCGGTGCGGGTGATGATCCGGCCGGAGACGGTGGAGGAGACGAACAGGCCGGCGATGAACGGAATCGTCATGACTCCCGACATGGTGGGGGACTCACCCCGCGCCACCTGGAAGTACTGGCTGAAGAAGACGGTGCCCGCGAACAAGCCGATGCCGACGAACAAGGAGGCGAGGGAGGCGAGGGTGATGGTCCGGTTACGGAACAGCCGCAGCGGGATGATCGGTTCGCTGGCCTTCGTCTCGACGAACAGGAAGACCAGAGTCAGCACGATCGACGCTCCGACCGACGTGTACGTCTGCCAGGACAGCCAGTTGTACTTGTCGTCGGCGAAGGTGACCCAGACCAGCAGGGTGGAGACGGCTGCGGTCACGAAGAAGGCGCCGGCCCAGTCGACCTTGACCTGCCGTTTGGTCACCGGCAGGTTCAGTGTGCGCTGCAGCACGACCAGCGCGATGGCGGCGAAGGGGACTCCGACGAACAGGCACCAGCGCCAGCCGAGCCAACCCGTGTCGGTGATGACGCCGCCGAGCAGCGGGCCGCCGACGGTGGCGACGGCGAACGTGGCGCCGAGGTAGCCGGAGTAGCGGCCGCGTTCGCGAGGAGAGATCATCGCGGCCAGTACCACCTGTGACAGGGCGGACAGACCGCCGCCGCCCAGGCCCTGGATGACGCGGGCGGTGATCAGCGTGGCGGGGTTGTGTGCGAAACCCGCGACCAGGGAGCCGATGACGTAGATCATCAGCGACGACTGAATCAGGATCTTCTTGCTGAACAGGTCGGCGAGCTTGCCCCACAGGGGGGTCGAGGCGGTTACCGCGAGGAGCGACGAGGTGACGACCCAGGTGTAGGCGCTCTGGCCGCCGCCGAGATCGCTGATGATCCGCGGCAGCGCGTTGGTGACGACGGTCGAGGACAGGATGGCGCAGAACAGGCCGAGCAGCAGTCCCGACAGGGCGCGCATGATCTGCGCGTGGGTCATCGTTCCGTCGGCGCCTCCATCCGTGTTGAGGGCGGACGACTGCGCACCTGGGCTGGGAGTGCTTGCCATCGGGATTCCTCCGTGGATACCCCCGCCTTCAGGCGGGGGAGGAAACGGACTCCTGCGGAGCAGGGCAGGGCAAGCCGGTTCGC
This sequence comes from Streptomyces sp. RB17, assembly GCF_009604455.1. Taxonomy (GTDB): domain Bacteria; phylum Actinomycetota; class Actinomycetes; order Streptomycetales; family Streptomycetaceae; genus Streptomyces. The sequence goes on along the minus strand of NZ_WEGL01000027.1, from coordinate 8,721 downwards.
CGCCAGGGCGGATCGGCGTCCACCGCCAACGACCCGCAGGAGACGGGTAGTTTGTAGGCCGTCCGGCCGGCGATAACCAAGCCGGCCGGGCCTACCGCCTAGCTGGCGGGGTGTCAGGTCTGTGGAGCTGGCGTAAGACTCCTGGGCGTACCCACGTCCCTTGCCGTTAGTTCGGGGCAGCTGCTGTCTGAGAAGCAGAAAGCTCAACCCGCGAGGGAAGAATCCCCCTGCTTCAGCTGGGGGAGAAGTCAAGGAGTGCGGTTCCTTCTACCGGATGTGGTGGGTGTCAAGCGGCGGGGCTGTCGGCGCCGTAGGCATCCGCGGACCGTTCTGCGTAGGCGCACTGTCCGTCCCACGGATCGTCGAAGGCGGCGCGGAGCCGGGACAGCAGTGTGACGAGCTGGTGGACGTCCTCGTCGCTCCAGTCGCCCAGCCGTGCGGCGAGTTCTTTGGAGCGGCAGTCGGACAGTTCGGCGAACCGGGCGCGGCCCTTGGAGGTGAGGCGCACGATGCGTGAGCGTCGGTCGGCCGGGTCGGGCCTGCGGTCGGCCCAGCCCAGCATGGTGAGGTGGGCGACATAGCGGCTGGTGACCGAAATGTTGATTCCGAGCATTTCGGTGAGCTGGCCGATGCTCAGCGTGCCGTGTCGGCTGAGCAGTGTCAGCACCGTGGCGCATCCGGCGGAGCAACCGGGCGGAACGATCCGGCCCAGTTCTCGCCGTACGGCTCCTATGGCGCTCAGCTGGTGTGTCAGCTCCTCATGCAAAGCATTCGTGGCCACAGGTGTCTCCAAGGTCATTGCTTCAGGCAACTATATGGTTGTGCGAGCCGGATCTTGGCTCGTGGTCGTGGGGCGGCTGAGGCGGCGGGCATATCGCCGGGGTGCCCCGGCAGGTCGATGGAGGGGCACCGTCTTCCTGAGTTGGGCTCGTCCCATCAGGCTAGCAGCAACTGAGGTAGAACGTTCGGTCTTGACTGCGAAGTGGGGGAGCGCTTCTAATGTAGAAGACCGAACGTTCTCCTCGGGTGAGTGTGTCATGCGTACCCGGATACGCGTCGCGTCCTGCTCACCCGGGAGAGAGTGTCCACACGGCCCTGCGCATACCTCATGGCCACGGCATACCGCAGGGATCCAGCGATGTCACCCGACCGATAACCCAACGGAAAGGTCAGTATGTGAACCCTTGATCGCCCACGACCCGAAAGACGGAGGCTAACGGAATGATCTTTCGGGTCAGGAGTCGATCTCCCAGTAGAGGGCGTCGGCCTGGGCAAAGGGTTCCAGTACTTCGACGAAGGGTGTCTCACCCGAGCCAGGCGGGAAGTCAACGGCAAGATAGGCGCCCTGTAGCCACTCAAGTGGCAGGCCGGTGTCGACGGCCTTGCCGTGCAGGAGCTCGTGTACTTGGTCTTGGTCTGCGTGTTCCACCACGAGTGCGACGCGAAGGGCCCGGTGGCCGGACTTGTGCACGACCCTGGCCAGGCTGTCGATGGTCACCACGTCTCGGTAGCAGATTCCGTAGGTCAGGGGCGGACAGGCCACCTCGACCCTCCTCGGCGACCTGGCGGGTCCACAGCTGCTCGCGCCAGCCGTCCTGCCGGTCCGACAGCTCGGCGTGGATCATAGAGTTCGTGGTCCCCCGTCCGATCGGGAGGCGCGAACCTGCACTGGACGAACTCATCAAACGACAGAGCCCTGGCCACCGTGCTCTACCTGCGGAATCGCGGCCCCCGAGGCCTGCTCGCCCGGCTCTTCGGCGTCGAGGGCAGCACGCTCACCAGGGCCGTCCACCAAGTTCAGGCCCTCTGGGCCGAGCACGGCTGCACGATTCGGTCCCCAACAGCCAGGTTCCGCACGCCCACTGATGTCACGGCGCGACGGCCCTGTCGTCGGGCGCTGCTCCGGGGAGCGCCTGAAATAATAGAAATAAGAGAGAGAACGTTCTTTCTTGACATGCGTTGGTGAAGCCGTGATGCTGGACCAAGATAGAACGTTCAGTCTTAACCGGAGGCCTAGCGGCTCCTGTCGCTCGCCGGCATGCGGAGGAAGCCGATTGTGGCGCCGCCTGCTTAATCGCACTGTCCCTCTTCATCGCAGTCCGAAAGGATCATCGTGACCACCGTTGACTCGCCCGCCGTTGACTCACCTGCGGCCGCCGGCGGCTTTGCGTCGGCTCTGCGCCGGCTGTACCTCGTGCGGTTCGGGTTCGCCATCGTCTGGGCGGCCTTGCTGTTCGTCAACAAGTCCCACCTCGGGGCCCTTGGCATCACCCTGCTCGTTATTTACCCCCTGTTCGACGTCGCCGCGGCCGTCATCGACGCCCGCTCGTCCGGCGCCGCCGGACCGGTCCGCGGTCTGCAGACGAACATCGCGATCAGTACGATCGCCGCTATCGGCCTGGCCGTCGCCGGCGCCTCGGGAGTCCCGGCAGTCCTGCGCGCGTGGGGTGCCTGGGCGATCGTTTCCGGGGCTGTCCAGCTGATCGTGGGTCTCAGCCGCCGCAAGCGCCAGCTGGGTGGCCAGTGGCCGATGATGCTCAGCGGTGGCATTTCCGTACTGGCCGGGGCGCAGTTCATCATTGGGGCCTCCGCCTCGGATCCGAAGCTGACTAATGTGGGCGGCTACGCCATTCTCGGCGGGATCTTCTTCCTCGTCTCGGCGCTGCGTCTCGGCCGCGTCAACCAGGCGGATTGACGTGGGCGGCACGTCGTACGACGTCGTCTCCGCATCAGGGAGCCCGGCCCTCCCGGGCCGGGTTACCACCTTCACGGAGGATGCATGAGCGAGCAACAGCCTGGCGGCGGCCAGGACAGGGCCGCAGACAGGTCGGCGCCGGATCCGGGAGGAGAGGACGCGCAGCAGGAGCCGGGTTCCGCCCCAGCCAAGACGCGCTGGGCCGCTCGCGGTGGGCGGGTCGCGCGCGGGGCGCTCGTCGGGCTGGTGGCCGGCGGCGCGGGGCTGGCGGTCGGTGAACTGGTCGCGGTGGCTACGGGCGAGGCATCTGCGCCGGTGGCGGCAGCTGGGACCTGGGCGATCAGCATCACGCCGACGTGGCTTGAGCAGTTCGCGATTCGCAACTTCGGCAGCAACGACAAGACGGTGCTGCTGACCGGCGTCTATGTGACGGTGGCGGTGGGAGCGGCGGTCGTTGGGGTGCTTGCCCGAAGGCGGCTGAACACTGCGAGCATTCTGGCGGCGGTGTTCGGCGTGGTCGGCGCGATCGCCGCGGTCACCCGACCGGCTGCGCACACGAGTTGGCTGCTTCCCTCGCTGATCGCTGGACTCGCCGCGGCGTTGGTGCTGCGCTGGCTGACGATCTTGTCACGGAAGGAAGCGGAGCCTTCCGCCGAGCCGAGCGCGAGGCGCCGCTTCGTGCTCGGCACGCTGGGTACGGCCGCGGGCGCGCTGGTGGCCGGATACGGCGGCAACGCGTGGATCAAAAAGCGCTACAACGTTTCGGACGCGCGCGCGAAGGTGGTGCTGCCGACCCCGGCGAAGGTGCTGCCCGAACCGCCCGCCTCGGTGCACCCGGGCGTGCGCGGGCTGGGGCCGTTCTTCACTCCGACCTCTCAGTTCTACCGGGTGGACACGGCGCTCACCGTCCCTCGGGTGGACCCGAGGGACTGGAAGCTGAAGATTCACGGCATGGTGGACCGCCCGTTTGAGATCACCTTCGACGAGCTGCTCTCCTACAGGTTCGAGGAACACGACCTGACCTTGACCTGCGTGTCGAACCCGGTGGGCGGACCGTACGTCGGCAACGCGCGCTGGCTCGGCACGCCCTTGGCGCCGCTGCTGCGCCGCGCCGGCGTCCGCCGCGGGGCGGACATGATCTTGTCTAAGTCGGTCGACGGGATGACGATCGGTTCGCCGGTCGAAGCGGTGCTCGACGGTCGGCAGGCGATGCTGGCGGTCGCGATGAACGGTGAGGCGCTGCCGGAAAAGCATGGCTTCCCGTGCCGGATGCTCATCCCCGGCCTGTACGGATACGTGTCGGCCACCAAGTGGTTGACTGATCTGAACCTCACCACATTCGCCTCCTCCGACGCGTACTGGACGCCGCGCGGCTATTCGCCGCAAGCCCCGGTCAAGACCGCGTCCCGGATCGACGTGCCGAAGACCGGGGCGACGGTACCGGCCGGGACCGTGGTGCTCGCCGGCACGGCCTGGGCCACCCACCGTGGCCTGGCCGCGGTAGAAGTGCAGATCGACAACGGGGACTGGCGGGAGGCGACGCTGGCATCGTCGGACACCCCGGACACCTGGCGGCAATGGTCGTATGAGTGGGCGAACGCGCCCAAGGGCTCGCACAAGGTCAGGGTGCGCGCGACGGACGGCACCGGTGCCGTGCAGACTTCGGTTGTCCAGGACGTAGTGCCGAACGGCGCCACGGGCTACCACACCATCACCGTCACGGTTTCCTGACCGGCCGCGCGGCCGGCGTGTGATGTCACCGGGATCCGCCGCAGGGTGACTCGTCAGCTGCGCACAGCAGTTTCTCGACCGCCCGCGCTTCAGCGGCGCCATCACGGCAGCGGCCCGGGGCCCAGGCTCAGGAGCGGGCGACTGTGGCGCCGAGCAGACAAGATCGAAAGGCCCAGCGATCGGACGGCTGGCCTCCCGGCGTGGGAGATAGAATGTTCTGTCTTGACTGTCGCGCGGGGGCGCGCTAGATTCACACGTGTACTGAACGCTACATACGCAAATCAGCGAGTCGGTCTGCATCGCAATTACAGTAAGTAAGGATGGTCATGCTTCGTACGACTTCACTGCGAACACTTGGCTTCGGCCTCTCCCTCGCCGCCTTGGCGACGTTCGCCGCGGCATGCGACAGCTCTTCCAATGACTCGGCGGCCGCTGATACGAAGACGGCTTCAGCGGCGCCGAGTTCGGCCGGCTTGGGTTCGACGACGGCCTCAGCGACGCCGAACTCGGCCGGCACCGATTCGTTGGTGTTGAAGACCGCGAAGGGCAGCGCGGGCATCTGGCTCACCGACCCGGCTGGACGCACGCTGTATCTGAACACCAAGGACAAGAAGAAGTCCAACTGCTATGACACGTGCGCCAAGGAGTGGCCGCCGCTCACGACGACCAAGACGGTGACCGTGACCGGCAAGTACACCGTGCCGAGCAACGTGGGCACCATTACCCGGACCGACGGCACGAAGCAAGTCGCCTACGGAGGCCACCCGCTGTACTACTACAAGGGTGACACCGCTCCCAACCAGATCAAGGGTCAGGGCGTCGACGGCACATGGTTCCTCATCGGACCGATCGCCAACATCATGAACGGCAGCAAGCCGTAACAACAACGAGGCGAGTGCTGTCGCGGCGCCTTGAGCCAGGGCGGCTGCAAGTTCCGTGCTCGTGTGGTGAGTTCGGGTAGCGGTGGGCTGGGGTGGATAACGGTGCAGGCACGGGCTTCGTGATCATCGAGGTGTCTTAAGCCCGTTGATCACGAGGTGGCCCGTGCCTGCCGCTGTATCTTCTCCCATCCCCGCTGTCCTGCTGAAGCTGGGTCCGCTGGACCCGGACCAGGTCGCTGACCTGCGTCCCTACTTCGAGTCAGTGCCCGACCCCCGCTCGCGGCGGGGCCGGTGGTACTCGCTGACAGCGATCCTGCTGGTCTGCGCCTGTGCGGTCGTTTCGGGCGCGAGAAGCATCGATGAGCTGGCCGAGTGGGGCGTGAATGCCTCCAGCAGGCTCCTGATGATCCTCGGTGTCCGTCGTCATCTGCTCAGATGGCGGCGCGCTCCCTCGTCGGCCACGATCGGGCGAGTGCTGGGGGCGGTGGACGGTGACGCCCTGGACGAGGCGGTGGGCGCCTACCTCGCGGACCGGCACCGCAGTGCCGTCGAGGCCGACGCCCTGGCGTCGCGTCGCGTCATCGCCGTGGACGGCAAGGCACTCAAGGGCTCCGCCCGCCTGGACACGGCCCGCCGTCATCTGCTCTCAGCGGTCACCCACCATCCGGTCGTAACCCTTGCCCAAACAGAGGTCGGTGCGAAGACGAACGAGACCACGCACTTCAAGCCGCTGCTCGCGTCGCTGGACCTGGCCGGCGCTCTGCTGACCTTCGACGCCCTGCACTCGGTGAAGGCGAACATCACCTGGCTGGTCGAGACGAAGAAGGCGCATTACATCGCCGTGATCAAGACCAACCAGCCGACCGCGTACAGCCAGCTCTCGGCGTTGCCGTGGCGGGACATCGCCGTCCAGCACACCACCTCCGACACCGGACACGGCCGCCGCGAGTCCCGCTCGATCAAGACCTGCTCCATAGCGGACGGGCTCGGCGGGATCGCCTTCCCCCACGCGGCCCTGGCCATCCGTGTCCACCGCCGCCGAAAGCCCACCGGCGGACGCGAGACCCGGGAGAGCGTCTACGCCGTCACCAGCCTCGACGCCCATCAGACCTGCCCCGCCGATCTGGCCGCCGCGATCCGCGGGCACTGGGGAGTGGAAAATTCCTCCCACTACATCCGGGATGTCACGTTCGCCGAGGACGCCTCGACCGTTCACGTCGGGACCGCACCACGGGCCATGGCAGCCCTCCGCAACCTCGCCATCGGCGCCCTGAAAATCCTCGGGGCCGACAACATCGCCAAGACCACCCGGGCAATCCGAGTCAAGCCAGAACGAGCACTCCCCATCCTGGGCACCACCAACGACCAGGACACTCACGGAACTTGATCAAGCCCTGGTTTGGAGGCGGCCGGTGTGGTGGGCGGTGGCCAGTCGGTCGACCCACTCGGCGGCGGTCGCGAACGCGACGCGGTGGCCGGCCTGGCAGGCACGGACCGCGAGCCCGATCGCCAGGTGCGTCTTGCCCGTGCCCGGCGGGCCCAGGAAAATCGCGTTCTCTTTGCCGACGATGAAGTCCAACGTTCCCAGATGCGCGAGCTGTTCGCGCGTCATGCCGCGCAGATGGGTGACGTCCAGTTCCTCGATCGTCTTGATCGCGGGGAAGCGGGCTGAGCGGACGCGGGCCTCGCCGCCGTGGGACTCGCGGGCGGCGACCTCGCGCTGCAGGCAGGCGACCAGGAACTCGGCGTGAGTCCAGGATTCGCTCCGGGCGCGCCCGGCGAGGCGTTCGGCGGCGTCCAGCAGGGCCGGGGCTTTCATCGCACGGGAGTAGAAGGCCAGGTCGGAAGCGGTCTGCTCACCGGTCCGGCCGCTGCCGTTCTTCTCCCTGGCCGACATGGATGCCGTCGTGGTGGTGCGGGCCATGTCAGAACACCTCACCTTCGCTCTCGTCGCCACCGGTGCTGTCCTCGCGTGAGGTGAACACCTGGTCGTAGGTGTCCAGTTGGCGCTGTTCGACCTCGATGAGGTCACCGGTGGTGGCCGCCTGGCGGGCCTGGGAGGCGAGGTGGTGGCGGAAATCGCCGCGCAGGGCCTTCGCGGTGCGGGCGTGATCGGGATCGGTGATCGTCTGGTGCTTGGCCCAGCAGCGCGGATGGCGGGCCACGACGGCTCCGCCGGGAGGAAGTACGGCGATGACCTCGTCGGCGTCGGTGCTGACCTGGATCCGCTTGCCGATGGCCAGGGGATGGACGGAGTAGTCGACGGTGTCGACGCGGATGTAGTGGTCGCGGCCCAGTCGGGTGTGGAAGCGGAACCAGCGGGGCGGATCGACGGGCGGCAGCGTGAGCATGCTGGCCAGGTCGGCCTCCCACCGGTCGGTCGGGCGGGAGCCCAGGGTGCGGTGGATCCGCCGGTTGGCGGTGGTCAGCCAGGTGGCCAGCTGGGTGTTGAAATCAGTGGGTCCGCTGAAGGTGCGGCCGGGCAGGAAGCTCGTCTCGAGATACCCATTGGCCCGCTCGACCAGCCCTTTCGCTTCTGGATCCCGGGGGCGGCAGAGGAGGACCCTGGTCGCGAGCATCCCGGCGAACGCGGCGAAGTCGGCTGTGACCTTGCCCTGGCCGATACCGGCCTCGTTGTCCCACACCAGCATCCGCGGCACCGCACCCCACTGCTTGAGCAACTGCCAGTGACCGTCGATCAGGTCGCCCGTCATCCGGGTCGGCAGCATCCGCGCGGTGATGATCCGCGAGTAGCCCGAGACCATCACGAGCACGGGCGGTCGGCCTTGCTGCCCGTATCCGAGCGGGATGTCGACCGGCGGGAACCACAGGTCGCACTGGGCCAGCTCGCCGGGCCGGTATGTCGTGCGGGAGACCGGATCGACGGGAAGGTAGGCGGGCCGCAGCTCGCGGACGCGGTCTTTGAGGATCGTCATCCCTCGCTCCCAGCCGATCCGCTCCGCGATCACCGTTGTGGGCATGGTCGGGGTCTGTTTCAGCAGCTCACGAATCTGTGGCTCGACCATGTCGACCGCCGAGCCCTTCAGCGGCCTCGAGTACACCGGCGGCCGGTCGGTGGACAGCGCGCGCTTCACCGTGTTCTTTGAGATGCCCAGATGCCGGGCGATCGCCCTGATCGGCATCTGCTCGGCCCGGTGCAGCCTGCGGATCTCTGCCCAGTCCTCCACTTGGATCACCCTTTCCTCCCGATCTCCCATCAAGATCAGGTTGGTATGGATGCCACGAAGTGAGTCCGTTTTGATCCGCCGTCAGAGGGTCACGGTTCAGGTTCTGGCTCACTTTCCGTGCCAGCACCACGGACGGTCACCGAAACCACGATCATGAACGGCCGGCCGCCGCTTCGAGGAGAAGTCGTTTGCGGAGGAGGTCGAAGTTGGCGCGGCCGAACATCTG
>NZ_WEGL01000026.1 GCF_009604455.1 Streptomyces sp. RB17 | reverse complement strand
ATTGATCGCCAGAGCACTTACTTCCAGATCGCTGCTCATGGACGGATGATCTCACGCGAGTCGACGCAGGCCGCCTCAACCGGCTTATGCAGCAGGCAGTTTGATCACGACTCGATACGCGCCCTAGCAGGCGGTGCCGCTCATGCTGCCGCTTCTCGTGTGAGCGTCCAGGGTGTGCGGGCGGCGATGGCCTGCTGCCAGGGGCGGATGCTCTTGGGTGGCATGCCGATGGACAGGACTCCGGTGAGGTGGTCGCCGGTGCGGTAGATGGCGGTGAACTTCCGTTCCTCGAGGCTTCCTTCGGTGATGTGCACCTCGTCGTGGCCGCGCAGGTAGCCGTAGGCGCGGATCTTCATGTCGTACTGGTCGGACCAGAAGTACGGTACGGGGGCGAACGGCCGCCGTGCGCCGAGGAGGTTGCGGGCGGCGGCCATTCCCTGCTCGGCTGCGTTGGTGCGGTGCTCGATGCGCATCGAGGTGTCGAAGAGGGGGTTGTGCCAGCGGGCCGCGTCGCCCGCGCCGTACACCCCGCTGGCGGCGGAACAGTACATGTCGCAGTTCAGCCCGTCGCTGACGGGCAGGCCGCTGCCGATCAGCCATTCGGTGTTGGGGCGGGAGCCGATGGCTACCAGGACGGCGTCGGCCTCGACCAGGCTGCCGTCGTCCAGCCGTATGCCGCCGGTGACGACCTCGCTGACGGTGGTTGCGGTGCGCAGGTCCACGCCGCGGTCGATGTGGGCCTGGGCGAGGATGCGGCCGATGTCCTCGCCGACCGCGTGGGCCAGCGGGACCGGGGCGGGTTCCAGGAGGATCACCCGGGTGCCCAAGGAAGCCGCGACTGCGGCGGCCTCGGCGCCCAGGAATCCGGCGCCGACCACGGCCAGTGTGCGGCCGGGGCCGAGACGGTTCTTGAGGGCGAGGGCGTCGTCGAGGGTGCGCAGGGTGTGGGCAGGGATGCCGGGCAGCTGCCGGGGTCGTACTCCGGTCGCCACGATCAGCCCGTCGTACGGCACCAGGGAGCCGTCGGAGAGCAGGACGGTGCGGTCGGCCGCGTCCACGCCGATCGCCTCGCTTCCGTAGCGGGCGTCCAGGCCGAGGGCGTCGAGGTCGGTCTGGGTGCGCAGGGGCAGCCGGTCGGGGCTCCAGGCTCCGGAGAGGATCTCCTTGGACAGGGGCGGCCGGTCGTAGGGGGCGGTGGGTTCGTCGCCGATGAGGGTGATGGTGCCGGTGTGGCCCTCTCGGCGCAGGGTCTCGGCGGCGGCGAGGCCGGCTGCGGAGGCGCCGACGATGACGACGCGGTCGGGTGCGCCGGCGGTCGTGGGTGCGCTCATGACATGGCCAGGCGGATGGCGGCGGCGGGGCACACGGTGGCGGACTCGCGGACGGCGTCGTGCAGTTCGGCGGGCGGGGCGTCATCGAGGAGGACGACCATGCCGTCCTCTTCCCGCTGGTCGAAGACGTCGGGGGCGAGCTCCACGCACTGGCCCGAGGCAACGCACTTGGGGATATCGACTTCTACACGCATGACGGTTCTTCCCTCTTGATCGTTTCTATGGGGGTGGAAGTTCAGGCAGGCCAGATCACCAGGTGACGGGCAGTTCGTCGACGCCGTAGACGGCGGCGTACTGCTTGAAGGCGATCTCCTCCAGCGGCAGGGCGAGTTTCAGGCCGGGCAGCCGGCGGAAGAGTTCGGGCAGGACGATCTGCAGTTCGGCACGGGCCAGCGGCTGGCCGATGCACTGGTGGATGCCGTAGCCGAAGGCCAGGTGTTTGCGGGCGTCCGCGCGGGCCAGGTCGAGGTCGTCGGGGTCGGTGAAGAACTCCGGGTCGCGGTTGGCGACGTTGACAGAGACGATCACGCCCTCGCCGGCGCGGATGGTGACGCCGCCGACGGTGAAGTCCTCCAGGGCGGTGCGGCGCAGCCCGACGTGCACGACCGCGAGGTAGCGCAGGAGTTCTTCCACCGCCTGGGCGACCTGGTCCGGTCCGCCGAACAGGCGCGGGATCTGGTCGGGGTGCTGGAGCAGGGTGATGGTGCTCAGCGCGATCATGTTCGCGGTCGTCTCGTGCCCGGCGATCAGCAGCATGGCGCCGATGTCGGCGGCGTCCTGATCGGTGACGACACCCTCGTCCACCTGCGCGGCGAGCCGTGTGACCACGTCGTCGCCGGGGGTCGCGCGCTTGGTGTGGACGAGTCCCAGCAGGAACTCGGAGAGATTCGCGAATGCCTGCTGGAACTCCTGGGCCGTGGCCCTTCGGTCGGCGAGCTGCTTCGTCTGCTCCTGGAAGTACGCGTGATCCTCGTAGGGCACGCCCAGCAGTTCACAGATGACCAGGGACGGCAACGGCAGCGAGAAGTGCTCCACCAGGTCGACGGGGCCCTCGCGCCGGGTGAAGTCGTCGAGGAGTTCCCCGGTCAGGCGGGCGACGGCCGGTCGCAGCGCCTCCACACGTTTGACCATGAACTCACGGGTCACGGTGCGCCGCATCAGAGCGTGGACCGGGTCGTCGTGGTTGACGAAGAACCCGGGCGAAAGCTGCTGCTGGTCCGCCCTGTCGGTGGGAGCGCCGGGGTGGGTCGGGTCGACGCTGAACGCCGGGCTGCCGAGCACCGCTCGGGCGTCCTCCCAGCGTGTGACCAGCCACGCGCTGAGGCCCTCCCGCAGCTGGACCCGGGTGACGGGACCCTTCTCGCGCAGCCGCGCATAAAGCGGCGGGGAATCCAGCGGTGCGTCCTTGGGGCGGGTGAGGTCGAACGTGGGGAGGGGGGATGTGGGGGGCATGACTGCTCCTTTCCAGCTTCACCTAACGGTGTCAGGCGTGCTTCGGCTGCAGGCCGGGGCCGCACGGTGGAGGTCCCGGCCGGTGGGATCGGTGTCCTGGCGTGCGGGGCGGGTCAGATCCAGGTGGGCATGGACTGGTCCGCGTAGCGGGCGCCGAAGCCGCCGTGGGGCAGGATCTCCCGGATCTGCGCGAGGTCGGCCTCGGTGAGAGTGACGTCGGCCGCTTTGGCGTTCTCCTCGATGCGGGCAGCGCTGCGGGTGCCGGGGATGGGCACGATGTGCTCGCCCTGGGCGAGCAGCCAGGCCAGGGCCAGCTGCGAGACGGCGATGCCCTTCGCCTTGGCGAGCTCACCGAGCCGGCTCACGGCCTCGACGTTCTTCTCGAAGTTGCCGGGCAGCCAGCGCGGGTCGTGGTGGCGGTAGTCGGTCGGGTCGTACTCGCCGGCGGGCTTGGCGCTGTCGGTGAGGAAGCCGCGGCCGAGCGGCGAGTAGGCGGCCAAGCCGATGCCGAGTTCGTCCAGGACCGGGAAGAGCTCCTCGACCTCGCGGGAGAAGAGGCTGTACTCGGTCTGCAGGACGGAGACGGGCTGCACGGCGTGTGCGCGGCGGATGGTCTGCGGTCCCGCCTCGCTCAGGCCGAAGTACTTCACCTTGCCCGCGTCGATCAGCTCCTTGACGGCCCCGGCGACGTCCTCGATCGGTACATCCGGGTCGACGCGGTGCTGGAAGAAGACGTCGATGCGGTCGGTACCGAGGTAGCGCAGGCTGTTGTCGGCGACCTTGCGGATGGTGTCGGGGCGGCTGTCGAGGGCGCCGCTGGAGGAGGTCATGTCGATGCCGAACTTGGTGGACAGCACCACCTCGTCACGGAAGGCCTTGACCGCCTGGCCGAGCAGGATCTCGTTGGAGCCGGTGCCCATGCCGTAGGCCTCGGCGGTGTCGAAGAAGGTGACGCCCAGGTCGTGGGCGCGCTGGATGGCGGCGACGCCCGCCTGCTCGTCGGTGGGGCCGTAGGCCATGGTCAGGCCCATGGCGCCGTAGCCGACCGCTGAGACCTCAAGGCCCTGGTTACCGAGTGTCCTGTACCGCATGACGCACTCCTCATTTCCAAACCAAACTGTCTGGTTCGACCGTAGGCCAGGCTCGGCATCGAGTCAAACCAAACGGTTTGGTACGCTTAAGGCATGATCTCCTCCACCGGCGCCGACTCCACCCGCGACCGAATCGTCGCCGCGGCCACGGCCGAGTTCGCCCGGCACGGAATCGCCGGCGCCCGCATCGAGCGCATCGCCAAGGCCGCGCAGACCAGCAAGGAGCGCGTCTACGCCTACTTCCGCGGCAAGGAGGAGCTCTACCGCTTCGCCTCCGGCCGTGAACTCACCGCGATCGCGGAGGCCACCCGCATGGACCCCGCGGACCTGCCCGGCTACGCGGGCCGCATCCACGACTACTTCACCGCCCACCCCGAACAGCACCGGCTGATGGCCTGGGGCCAGCTGGAACTCGGCCCGGACGACACCCCGGACGACGACCCCATCCGCCGGGCCATGGCCCACAAGACCGAGCAACTGCGCGCCGCACAGGAAGCCGGGCAACTCGCCCCCGACTGGGATCCGGTCGACGTCCTCGTTCTCGTCAACCAGATCGCCACCTCCTGGGCCAACCAGCCCGACCTCACCGCCGGGATCCCCCCGCAGGAGCTGGCGGCGTATCTGTCGTCCCGGCGCGCAGCCGTCGTAGCGGCCGTCCAACGCCTCTTCCCTGCGGCCCAGGCGCCACTCGACGAGGAGCGCTGACCCTCCGGCCCGTCCGCTGGTGCCGGATACCGCTGAGGCTTCAGTGTTGTGAAGTGCCGAAGGCCGGTGGCCGTCCGTCGGCGAGCTGTTCCTCCATGGCCTCGCCCTCGTGGTGGTCCCGCCGCGTCGGCCGAAGAGGATCCGGCGGGCCGGACGGTCACGATGTCGCTGCAGGAGGCGGCCGAATCGGGCGTGCAGAGCGGGATCGTCGGTCGACCAGTCGAAGGTCCGCGGGTTCGGCGACAGTTTCGGGGCGTCCCTCCTGCGGCCGAGGACAGCCAGGCTCCCCGCCCGGCGGCACGGGGTGCCTGGCGCCTCTCACTGGTCGGAGTGCAGCGAGCCTTCGTAGTCCGGCCGCTGGTGGGGAGGCAGGAAGGTCTCCTCGACGTGCCGGATCGTCGCGTAGGACGGACGGGCGAGCTCGCCGAAGGCCAGGTGGTACCGCGTCCCCTTCAACGCCTCGATGCGCTCGTTGTACTCGTCCATCCAGGCCGGCTCGCCACGCTCCTTGCCGTCGAGCAGCGCGCGCCATACCTCGTGCACGCCCGGCTGGATGAAGGGGAAGACCGTGATGGCCTGCCCCATCGCGGACATCTGCTCGATGGTGGGTGCGGGCCGCGCGGACGGGCTGGTCAGCACGAACGCCCGGCCGTTGGTCTCCCTCAGCGCTTGCCGGGCCTGGTCCCAGGACTGCAGGCCCTCGTAGAAGATGACGTCGGCGCCGGTCTCGGCGAGGTAGAGGTTGCCGCGCCGGACGGCCTCCTCGAGACTGCCGCCCGCGGCGCCGTACCCGTCGGTGCGGGCCACGATGACGAAGTCGGGGTCCAGCGCGTCGCGCACCTCGCACGCCGCGCGGAGCCGGCCGATGGCCTCCTCGTCGTCGGCGAGCCGGATGCCCTTGGTGCCGCCGGCCTTCTTCGGCTCGGCCTGGTCCTCCAGGTGCACCCCGGCCACGCCCAGCCGGATGAACTCCTCGATGGTGCGCTGCACGTTGATCGCGCTGCCGTAGCCGGTGTCCGCGTCGCAGAAGATCGGCAGGTCGGTCGCACGCACGAACTTGGCGGCGTGGGCGAGCACCTCGGTCTGGGTGAGCACCCCCACGTCGGTGAAACCGTCCCACCAGGCGCTGAACCCACCGGAGATCCAGAATGCCTCGTACCCGGCGGCCTGCGCCATCTGGGCGTGCAGGGGCACCGTGCCCATGGGCAGGACGGTGGTGGTGGGCCGCTCGAAGAGCTCGCGCAGCCGGGTGGTGGCCTTCGGCGCGCTCACGCTGCGTGCTCCGTGGTGGCGCGGGGGCCCAGCTGCACCTGCAGGGAGGACACCCCGTTGATGACGTGGTCGACGATCCAGTCGGGCTTGTCGGCGTCGACGACGTGGAAGTCGGGGAAGGCCGCGAAGAACTTCTCGAACATGACCATGAGCTCCAGTCGGGCCAGGTGCCGGCCGAGGCAGCGGTGGATGCCGTCGCCGAAGGACAGGTACGGATTGGGGTTGCGGGTGATGTCGAAGGCGTCGGGGTCGTGGAACACCGCTTCGTCCCGGTTGGCCGAGGAGATGAACGGCACGACCCAGTCCCCGGCCTTGATGGTCTTCCCGCCGAGCTGGTGGTCCGCGCGAGCCACCCGCATCCGCGAGCGTGCCGGGGTGACCCACCGCAGGACCTCGTCGACCGCCGACCCCATGAGGCTCGGGTCTCGCTGCAGCAGGGCGAGCTGGTCACGGTTCTGGTGGAACAGCCACAGGCCGACAGCGGCGGCGTTGCGAGTGGTCTCCAGGCCACCCACGATGATCGTGTTCACCCACGCGGATATCTCGGAGTCGTCGAGGGGCACCCCTTCCACCTTGAGTCCGGCCAGCACCGAGATGAAGTCGTCCGTGGGCTCGGCGCGCCGCTGGGCGGTCATCTCCCGGGCGAAGGCGATGAGTTCGTGCCGGGCCTGCAGCGAGGTCTCCTCGGGCGTCTGGCCCTCGACGGCGAAGTGCGGATCGGCGGGGGCGAAGCTGCGCCAGACCAGGAGCCTGACGCGTTCCCAGTGCTCGGGTGGCACGCCGAGGAAGCCGAGCACCACGAACATCGGGACGTCGCCCGCCAGCTCCTGCACGAACTCCGTCTCGCCCTTGGCCGCGATGCGGTCGATGAGGTGGTCGACGATCGACTCGACGTTCTGCCGCATCCGGCCGATCTGTGGGACGGAGAAGAACTTGTTGACCGGGGCCCGGAACAGGGTGTGCCGCGGCGGGTCCATCAGCGCCAGGCTCGCGTGCAGCCCGAGGTCGGCGTACTGCTGCGACGTCAGCCGCTGGACACTCCTGGGAAGCCGCATGTCGCGGGAGATGCTGTAGTTCACCTGGTCGGCGAACAGCTGCTTGCACTCGTCGTACCGGGACAGCGCCCAGAAGCCGTGGCCGTAGGTCACCGCTGGCGTCCAGTGAACGGGGTCCTCATCCCGGAGCCGCTTGAACGCCGCTCGAGGCTCACCGTCGCGGTACCAGTTCGGGTCGGCGAGACCCTCGTCGATGTCGTCCCATGTCGTGGACATCGGTGTCCTCTCAGCTCGCTGTTTCGGTGCTTGGGATGTCGCGGAAACCGTCGGCCAGGTCGGCCAGCCGTTGTTCCTGCCACCGGGCTGGCACGGGCTGGGTCAGGCAGTAGCGGTCGTCGGCCAGCACGGCCTGGAAGACGCGCTCGCCGACCTCGCCCGGGTCGGCGACGCTCTGGTCCAGGTGTGCGTCGACCGCGGAGACCCAAGGGGTGACAGTCCGCGCCGACGAACGGTCCGTCTCGGGCCGAAGTCGCTCGCTGGTGGCTATGCGGGTGGCGACGGCACCCGGGAAGACGACCGTGACGCCGATGTCGTGACCCTGGTCGGCCAGTTCGGCGCGCAGGACGTTGGAAATGCCCTCCAGCGCGTACTTGGACCCGGTGTACATGGAGTGGCCCTTGACGTCGTTCAGGGCGGCGGTGGAGGCGGTGTTGACGACGTGCCGCCGGCCGGTCTGCTCGAGCATGCGGGGCAGGAACGCGCGCAGACCGTTGACGACGCCGAAGTAGTTGACCTCCATCATCCAGCGGAAGTCCTCCTCGGACCCGTGCCACAGCGCCCGCATCGGTCGCATGGTCACCCCGGCGTTGTTGACCAGGACGTCGACGCGTCCTTCCTCGGCGTAGACATCGTCGGCCAACGACTGCACAGCCCGGGCGTCGGTGACGTCGACCTGCGCCGCCCGGGCCGACCCGCCGTCCGCGCGTAGCTCGTCCGCCACCTGCTCGGCCGCCTCACCCTCCACATCGGTGACCACGACGGACGCGCCACGCCGGGCAAAAGCGGCGGCGATGCCCCGACCGATGCCACCCCCGGCCCCGGTGACGACCACCACGGACCCCGACGGCTTGAAGCTGCTCACGATCGACCCACCACTTTCCGTCTCCTGCGCGCCGTCCGGTGCATGGACAGGACGTTAGGAGAGAGCGACGATGATGGGAAATGCATTCTGCAGGGCGTATGAATGCGTTTGAGTTATCAGGAGGACATGTGCAGACCGCCATGCTGGGCCACCACCCGGTGGATCTGGTCAAGATTCGGCACTTCGTCGCCGTGGCCCAGCTGGCGAGCTTCGCGCGCGCGGCTGAGCAGCTGCACATCTCGCAACCGGCCCTGAGTCGCAGCATCCAGTCCCTGGAGCGGACCTACTCGGTGCGGCTGCTGGACCGTGACCGCAGTGGTGTGGCGTTGACCTCGGCCGGGCGCCTGCTGCTGCCCAAGGCGCTCGACCTGCTTGCCAACGCCGAGTCCCTGGGGTTGGAGATCGAGGCCATCGCCCGTGGTGTGGTGGGGACCCTGTCCTTCGGGATCGGTGGGGGGGCCTCGGGAACGTTGGTCCCCGAGGTGCTCGCCGAGCTGCTGCCGACTTTCCCCAAGCTGCAGGTGTCGGTGACTGTGGGCAGTTACGAGACCCTGGCGAACCGGCTCGCCGCCGCTGCCGACGAGTTCTTCCTCAGCCGTGCCGCCAACTGGTCCCCGCAGGACGCCAGCGAGGTGGAGGTCATCGGTCGGGGGAGCCCGGCGCTCTTCGTCCGGCCCGGACACCCCCTGATTGCCGAGGAGCCCGTGCCACTGAGGGCGTTGGCCGACTACCGGTTGTTGGCCACCACGGAGTGGAACGCCATGATCGATGCCCTGCCCCACCGCCGCGAGCGGGATCTGATGCGGGCCCGGGTGGTGCTGGACGAGCTGTCGGTGATGGTGGCGGTCACTCACCGCTCGGACCTGGTCATGGTCTCCTCCAGCGTGCCCGAGAGCGGCGGTCTCGTCCCGCTGCGGGTCAAGGGAAACTTCCTGGCGACACCACTGCTCAAGCTGGAGGCGGGAATCTTCACCCTGCCCAACCGCAGTCTGTCCCCGGCGGCCACGGCGGCCGTCGAGCTGCTCCGGTCCCGCGCGGACCTCTTCATGCAGCCCGTGTCCGACCGCATCGACGCTCCGCAGTGACCCCCGCTGATGCATGGTACGCATCAGTTTCATAGTCAAGTTGCAATGGCCGGATCAGCGTCTGCTTCGTACCGTGCGTGATGTCGGTGACATCCGATCACCGACGCGGACGAGCGGAAGGATCCGTCGTGGGTCGCATCACCTTCATCGACAGCGGGCAGGCCGAGCGGCCCGCCGACTTCTCCCCCGGGGAGTCGGTGATGACCGCAGCGGTCAACAACAACGTCGCCGGCATCGACGGCGAGTGCGGCGGCGAGCTCAGCTGTGCGACGTGCCATGTCTATCTGCCGGAGTCCCTGGCTGCCCTGGTCCCGCCGCCCTCGGCCGACGAGCTGGAGATGCTCGAGGTCGTCGACGACCGACGGTCCGGGAGCAGGCTCGGCTGCCAGGTCCGGCTCGCCGGCTCCATGGACGGCATGGTGGTCGTCGTCGCGGGTGAGGGATCATGACCACAACGCACGACGTGGTGGTCGTCGGCGCCGGGCACGCGGGGGTCGCGGTGGTGAGCGCCCTGGCCAAGGCCGGCTTCGCCGGGAGCGTCGCCGTCCTCGGCGACGAGCCCGTCCTGCCCTACGAGCGCCCGCCGCTGTCCAAGGAGTACCTGACCGACGGCGGTGCCGCGCCGCTGCTCCGCGCCGAGGCCTTCTGGTCCACCGGCAGTGTCCAGCTCGAGCTCGGTGCCCGGGTGACCAAGGTGGACCCGGCGGCGAAGCTGGTCCACGTCGCCGACGGTCGCACCCTCGGCTACCGGAAGCTGGTGTGGGCCACCGGGGCCGACGCGCGCGCTCTGCGCGTGCCGGGCGCGACCGCCGACAACCTGCACAGCATCCGCAGGCTGGCCGACGTCGACCGGCTCCGCCGTGCTCTGCCCGCCCGCGGGCGGGCGGTCATCATCGGCGGGGGTTACATCGGTCTCGAGACGGCCGCTGTCCTGACCGGGCTGGGGCACCAGGTGACCGTGGTGGAGGCCGTGGACCGGGTGCTCGCCCGGGTCACCGGACCGGTCGTCTCCCGTTTCTACCAGCAGCTGCACGAGCGCCACGGCGTCCGCCTCGTTCTCGGCGCGACCGTCGCCGAGATCGCGACCCGCGCCGGCCGCGCCCAGGGGGTGCACCTGGGCAGTGGCGAGTTCCTGCCTGCCGACGTCGTAATCGTCGGCGTGGGCGCGGTCCCGGCCGTCGAGGTGCTTCAGGATGCGGGCGCCGCGGGCGACGGCGGGCTGCTCGTCGACGACCTCTGCCGTACCACCCTGCCCGACGTCCATGCCATCGGGGACTGCGCCCTGCAGGTCAATCCGTTCAGCACCTCGGCGGCCCCGGTCCGCCTGGAGTCGGTACCGAACGCCAACCACCAGGCCAAGGTGACTGCCGCACACCTTGTCGGCGCGCCGCCGCCGGCCCCTGCGGTGCCGTGGTTCTGGTCGAACCAGTACGACGTCAAGCTGCAGACCGCCGGTCTGCTCGCCGGCCACGACGAGGTCGTCACCCGCGGGAAACCGGACAGCGGCCGGTTCTCGGTGCTCTACCTCGTTCGGGGCCGGCTCCTCGCCGCTGACTGTGTCAACACGCCCGCGGACTTCGCGGCCGCCAAGCGGGCCATCGGCGCGCGAGAGCGGCTCGACACCGAGCTCGCGGCGGATCCCGGGACGCCGTTGAAGGCAACGGTCCTGGCTCACACCTAGCCGAATGCGGCGCATTTAGCCGCCTGACCTGCACAAACCCGATCACCACGCAGGGTGGCCCGCTGAACGTCGTGATGCGCCCGATGCAACCAGACGAGATGAACATGCATTGGACGTATCGACGGCCATCGCCGGAAGCTTGCACGAGCAGCGCCGGCACCGGCCACAGGCGACGCGGTCACCCCCGCCCTTTGCGGAGCACCGGACCTCGAACAGTGCAAGGAGGCACTTCGTGACACAGACCGACACCACCACCGCCAGCGGGGTCAAGAAGCTCTACATCGACGGGTCCTGGGTGAGCTCACGGTCGACGACCACGATGTGGTCGATCAACCCGGCGACGGAAGAGAAGCTCGCACTGGTCCCGGAAGGCTCCCGTGAGGACGCCGACCAGGCCGTCCAGGCCGCGCGGCGCGCCTTCGACAACGGGCCGTGGCCCCGTCTGTCGGTCGAGGAACGTCGTGCCCACCTCGTCCGGATGTACGAGATCATGCAGCGCCGGTTCGCCGAGCTCGTCGAGCTGAACATCCAGGAGACCGGCTCCATCCCCTCCACCGCCTCGGACATGCAGGTCGGCCTCGCCCTCGAGTTGTGGCGCGACATGGTCGAGCGGATCATGCCCACCTTCGCCTGGGAACGCCCGGCCGCGGCCGTGGCAGGCCACGGGGTGGGGCAGGGGATCATTGTCCGTGAGCCGATCGGCGTGGCCAGCCTGATCACCGCCTACAACTTCCCGCTCTTCATCGCTGCGCAGAAGCTCGCCCCGGCGCTGGCGGCCGGGTGCACCGTCGTCCTCAAGCCCGCGCCGACCACCCCGCTGCAGGGTCTGGTCTGGGCCGAGATCGCCGAGGAGGCGGGCCTGCCCGCGGGTGTGGTGAACGTCGTCACCGGCGACCGGGAGATCTCCGAGGAACTGACCACTCATCCCGGCGTCGACATGGTCAGCTTCACCGGCTCCGTCCCGGTCGGCAAGGCCGTCTACGAGCAGGCGGCGCGGTCCCTGAAGCGGGTCGTCCTCGAGCTCGGCGGCAAGTCCGCCCACATCATCTGCGACGACGCCGACCTCGCGCCGGCTGTCGAGGACATCCTGTTCCACACCACTACCCACGCCGGCCAGGGCTGTGTCTTCCTCACCCGCACGCTGGTGCACCGCTCGCGCCTGCAGGAGCTGGTCAAGCTGCTCAAGGCCCGGATGGAGGAAGTCGTCACCGGGGACCCACGCGACCCCCGCAGCACCATGGGGCCGCTCATCTCCGCCCAGCAGCGCGAGCGGGTGGAGTCGCTCATCCAGACCGGCCTGGACGAGGGCGCCACCATCGCCGTCGGCGGCGGACGGCCCGCAGGCAGCGACCGCGGATTCTTCGTCCAGCCCGCCGTCTTCGTCGACGTGGACAACTCCATGACCATTGCCCAGAACGAGTTCTTCGGCCCGGTCAACGTCGTGATCCCCTTCGACACCGACGACGACGCCGTCCGCATCGCCAACGACTCCGACTTCGGTCTGGGCGGCGCCGTCCGGGCCAAGGACCCGGCCCGCGCGCTGAGCATCGCCCGGCGTCTGCGCACCGGCAACGTGTCCATCAACGGCGGCGGCGGTGCCGCCACGCTGCGGATGCCCTACGGCGGCTACAAGAACAGCGGCCTCGGCAAGGAGAACGGCGACGCCGGCCTGGACGGCTACCTGGAGACCAAGTCCATCAGCTGGAGCGTGGCCGCCGGCTGACCTGCCGGACGCGTCCTCGGCACCCCGACCCGGGCCGGGCCCGGGCGGGTGCCGCCCCCGACCATGACCGACAAAGGAGTCAGCCATGAGCACCCCCTACACGATCTCCGTCAGCGATGACGTGCTGAACGACCTCCGCGACCGGCTGGCCCGAACGCGGCTCCCAGCCCCTCTGCCCGGAGCGCCGTGGTCGCGCGGGGTCGACCTGGGCACCCTGCGGACGGTGCTGGACCACTGGCGTGACGGGTACGACTGGCGGGCCCAGGAGCGACGCCTGAACGGGTTCCCGCAGTTCCTGGCAGAGGTCGACGGGGTGGACATTCACTTCTTCCACATCCGCGGCACCGGCCCGGACCCCACCCCGCTGCTGCTCGTGCACGGGTGGCCCGGCTCCCCGGTCGAGTTCCTGGGGCTCGTCGGCGCGCTCACGGACCCGGCCGCCCACGGTGCTCCCGAGGCGCCGTCCTTCGACGTGGTCATCCCGTCCATCCCCGGCTACGGGTTCGGGGGCAAGCCCGCCGAAGAGGGGTGGAACACCGACCGGGTGGCCGACGCGTTCGACCACCTCATGACCGAGGAGCTCGGCTACTCCACCTACGGCGCCCAGGGCGGGGACTGGGGCGGGCTCATCGCCACGGCCCTGGGAGTCCGCCACCCCGAGCACGTCGTCGGACTGCACCTGAACCTGGCCCTCGTCATGCCGCCGGCCGACGCCGACCCCGCCGACGTAGAACAGTGGGGTGCCGCGGCCCAGGAGTTCCAGAAGTGGGAGGGTGCCTACGGCTCGGTCCAGTCCTCCCGGCCGATGAGCCTGGCCGTCGGCCAGACCGACTCCCCGGCCGGCCTGGCCGCCTGGATCCTGGAGAAGTTCCACGCCTGGTCCGACCTGGGGACCAAGTCGGTCCTCGACGCCTACCCGCTCGACGACCTCATCACGAACCTGATGTTCTACTGGGCGCCCAACAGCGCCGCCAGCGCCGCCTCGTTCTACTACGAGAACTTCGGCCTGGCCGACCCCGACGTGGTCAACCCCGTGACCGTGCCGGTGGCCTTCGCCCGGTTCCCCGCCGAGATGGCGACCATCGCGCTCGCCCCGGACTCCTGGTACCAGGCGCGCTTCGACATCAGGCAGCTCACGCACTTCGAACACGGCGGCCACTTCGCTGCCCTGGAACAGCCCGGCGCACTCGTCGCAGACGTCCGCCGCTTCTTCGCCCACCTCACCCGCTAGAGCCGGCGCGCACCGTCGCGCGAACCGATGCCACAGGAGAGAACATGGTCTCAGCACTGACCGCGAAGACGAACCCGCTGCACCAGGGGATCGACCGCTACGACGCCGTCGTCATCGGCGCCGGCCCGTCCGGGCTGTACGAGCTGCACCTTCTCCGCGAGAAGGGGCTGCGCGTCCTGGCCATCGAGGCGGGGGGCGGAGTCGGTGGTACCTGGTACTGGAACCGGTACCCAGGCTGCCGGCTGCACTCCGAGTCCTACACCTACCAGTACTTCTGGTCCGAGGAGCTGCTCGAGGAGTGGCAGTGGAGTGAGGTGTTCGCCGGGCAGCCGGAGCTGGAGCGGTACTACAACCACGTCGCCGACAAGTACGACCTCCGCAAGGACATCCTCTTCGACACGCGGGTGGAGGCGCTGACCTTCGACGAGTCCGCCGACGAGTGGCAGGTGCGAACCGACCAGGGGGACACCGTCCGCGCCCGGGTCGTCGTCGCGACCGTCGGAATGCTCTCGGCCCCGATCTACCCCGATGTGCCGGGTCTGGACTCGTTCGAGGGGGAGGCCCACCACACCTCCCGCTGGCCGCACGAGGGCGTCGACTTCCGCGGCAAGAGGGTGGCGGTGATCGGGACGGGAGCCAGCGGTGTGCAGGTCATCCCGCAGATCGCCAAGGACGCCGCGCACCTGTCGGTCCTGATCCGTACCCCCAACTACGTTCTGCCCCTGCGCAACCGCCCCCTCGACGCGGCGGAGTCGGCGGACCTGCGCGCCCGCGCGAACGAGATCCACGACCGCATCTCCTCCACCGTGCTGGGTTTCACCTGGTCCCCCGAACCGAAGCCGACCACCGACTACACCCCCGAGGAACTGCGGGCCCACTACGAGAAGCGGTGGCAGGAGCCGGGCTGGGCCAAGGTCTTCGGGCTGCCCCACGACATCCTGCTGGAGGACGGGCCCAACAAGACGTACGCGGACTTCATCCTCGAGAAGTCCCGGCCGCGGATCCACGACGCGGAGCTGGCGGAGAAACTCATGCCGAAGCACGCGGTGATGGCCAAGCCCGCCGACTACGACATGGACAACTACTACGAGGTCTTCAACCAGGACAACGTGGATGCGTTCTTCGTCCAGGACAACCCCATCGAGGCGATCACGCCGACGGGGATCCGGTTGCGGGACGGCCGGCTCGACGTCGACGTCATCGTCTACGCGACCGGCTTCGAGGTCCACACCGGAGCCTTCAAGCGGATCGACATCATCGGTGCGGGCGGCGTGAAGCTCAAGGAGGTGTGGGACGACAAGGTCGTCACCTACCTCGGCCTGATGGCCCCCGGTTTCCCGAACCTGTTCCTCGTGGGCGGCCCGAACGGGCGTGCCGCGAGCGGCAACTGTCCCATCGCCTTCGAGGTCGCCGGCGAGTGGATCGCCGACACCACGCAGCGGCTCGTCGAGGGCGGCTACGCCCGTCTCGAGGCCGATCCGGTGGCCGCGCAGGAGTGGGGCCGCCGGATCGAACAGGACGGCCGGACGGGGGTCGGTGCCCGCTCCGAGGTGAGCAGCTACGCCTACGGGACGAACGTGGCGGGGCACAAACGGCAGTTCCTCGCCGCGAGCATACCGCTGCCGGAGTTCAACACCCTGCTGCGGGAGATCGCGGAAACCGACTTCACGACCGGGTTCATCCTCTCCCGCTGATGACCGGGACCACCAAACCAAGGAGTTTCAATGAAGAAGTCCAAGGCGGCACTGCTCTGGGAGCAGCCCGGTGAGTGGAAGGTCTCCACAGTGGACGTGGACGCCCCCGGAGCCGGCGAGATCCTGGTCAAGATGACGGCCACCGGGCTCTGCCACTCCGACGACCACCTGGCCACCGGGGACTCCACGTTCGGCGCCTTCCCGGTGTGCGGGGGCCACGAGGGCGCGGGGGTCGTCGAGGAGGTCGGTCCCGGCGTCTACGGCTTCGAAGTCGGAGACCACGTGGTCACGTCGTTCGTCCCGTCGTGCGGCAAGTGCAAGTGGTGCGCCGGCAACCTGCAGCAGCTGTGCGACAACGGCATGTACATCATGAACGGCGGCCAGATGGACGGCACGTACCGGATGCATCTCGATGGCAAGGACATCGGCACCATGGCCATGCTCGGCACGTTCTCCGAGTGGCAGGTCTACGACCAGATGTCGCTGGTCAAGGTACGCAAGGACATCCCCCTCGACGTGGCCTGCCTGGTGGCCTGCGGCGTACCCACCGGCTGGGGTTCGGCCGTCAACGCAGCCGAGGTCCGACCCGGCCACGTAGTCATCGTCATGGGCGTGGGCGGCGTGGGCATGAACGCCGTGCAGGGGGCGGCCAACATAGGCGCTTCTCACGTCATCGCGGTGGATCCGGTCGAGTTCAAGCGCACCTCCGCGCTGGAGTTCGGCGCCACCGAGGCCTTCGCCACCATCGAGGAGGCGGCCGACTTCGCTCGCAGCATCACGCAGGGCCAGGGCGCGGACTCCGCCATCGTGACGACCAGCCTCATCCACGGTGACCGCATCAACGAGGCCTTCGGCGCCATCCGCAAGGCCGGCATCGTCGCGGTCACCGCCCAGGGCTCGCTGACCGAGACGGGGGTCCCGATCAACCTGTTCGAGCTGTCGATGTTCCAAAAGCGCATCCAAGGCGTCCTGTACGGCATGACCTCGCCCCGCAAGACCATTCCGGCGCTGCTGGACCTGTACGCCGACGGCATCCTGAAACTCGATGAGCTGGTGACCAAGCGCTACACGATCGAGCAGATCAACGAGGCCTACCGTGACATGCGCGAGGGCCGCATCATCCGGGGCGTCGTCAACTTCTGACGGCATCACGGCCGTGGGCCGCACATCGCCGCGGCGTTCAGGCCGGCGCGCCCCAGCGTTACGGGGGCGGACCCGTTCTTGCTGACCCCCAATGTGAACTCGAAACCGAGAACAAGGAGGAGCCATGGAAGTGGAATCCGAGGACCAGCACCAGGAAGAGCCGGTCGTGGACGAGCTCATCGAGGAGGTCTCGATCGACGGCATGTGCGGCGTGTACTGATGGACCCGCTGCTGGGAGAGCCGTGGACGCTCTCGCCGTCGGTCGCCCTGCGACCCGAGCGCTTCGGCGCGCTCGCGTACCACTTCGGCAACCGCAAACTGACGTTCCTCAAGCGGCCCGAGCTGGTCGCGGTCGTGCGGGCGCTCGGCGACCAGCCGGACGTCCGTTCGGCGCTCGACGCCGCGGGTGTCCCGGCTTCCCAGCACGCGGCTTACGCCGCCGCCCTGCGGGGCCTGGCGGCGAGCGACATGATCCGGCCCAGGAAGGAATCGGTATGACCACCATCGAGCGTGCGCCCGTCGGTTCGCTGGTCCAGCAGTTCGAGTACGGCCTGGACGCGCCGATCTGCCTGACCTGGGAGCTGACCTACGCCTGCAACCTGGAGTGCGCGCACTGCTTGTCCAGCAGCGGTCGGCGTGATCCGCGGGAGCTGACGACCGAGCAGTGCGAGGCCGTGATCGACGAGTTGCAGCGGATGCAGGTCTTCTACGTGAACATCGGCGGCGGCGAGCCGACGATCCGGCCGGACTTCTGGCATCTGCTGGAGTACGCCGTGGATCACCAGGTGGGCGTGAAGTTCTCCACCAACGGGGTCCGGATCACCCCGGACCGGGCACGGTTCCTCGCCTCGACGGACTACGTGGACGTCCAGATCTCCCTGGATGGTGCAACCGCCGAGGTGAACGACTACGTCCGTGGCCCGGGTTCGTACGACACAGCACTGACGGCACTGCAGAACCTCAAGGACGCGGGGTTTCGCGACGCCAAGATCTCCGTCGTCTGCACGCGGCAGAACATCGGGCAGCTCGACGAGTTCAAGGCCCTGGCCGACCGCTTCGGCGCGACACTGCGCCTGACCCGGCTGCGCCCGTCGGGCCGGGGAGCGGACGTATGGGACGAACTGCACCCGTTGCCGGAGCAGCAACGCGAGCTGTACGACTGGCTGCTGGCCCACGGCGAGGACGTGCTGACCGGCGATTCGTTCTTCCACCTCGCGGCATTCGGGCAGGCCCTGCCGGGCCTGAACCTGTGCGGGGCCGGTCGCGTCGTCTGCCTGATCGACCCCGTCGGCGACGTCTACGCGTGCCCCTTCGCCATCCACGACGAGTTCCTCGCGGGCAACCTCCTTGACGAGGGCGGGTTCCAGCGCGTGTGGCGCGAATCCGAGCTCTTCGCCGACCTTCGCTCCCCCCAGACCGGCGGCGCCTGCGCGAAATGCCAGTTCTTCGACTCCTGCCGCGGCGGCTGCATGGCCGCGAAGTTCTTCACCGGACTGCCGCTCGACGGCCCGGATCCGGAATGCGTCCAGGGCTACGGGCAATCCGCTCTTGCGGGCGATCGCACGGTTCCGTCGCCCAGCCAGAACCACTCCAAGGCGAACCCGACCAGGAACCAGCCGGTGATGCTGAAGCTGCTCACCCGGCCCCCGGTGTCGGCCTGCGCCGAAAGCCCGCTCGCCGGTTTCGACCCGGCTCGCGAACAGGAAAGCCGATGAAGATCGAAAACCCGTGGAAGCAGAACCCCTGGTTCGAGTCGGTCGCGGTCGCCCAGCAGCGGGCCCGCAAGCGGCTGCCTGCGCCGGTGTACGGCGCCCTGGTCGCGGGCTCCGAACGCGGGCAGAGCGTGGCGGACAACCAGGCCGCGTTCGCCGAAATCGGGCTGTCCCCGGTCGTCGCCGGCCAGCACGCGAAGCGGTCGATGCAAACGTCGGTCATGGGCCAGGACGTCTCTCTGCCGGTGCTGATCAGCCCGACCGGCGTCCAGGCCGTCCACCCCGACGGCGAAGTCGCCGTGGCCCGGGCCGCCGCCGCGCGGGGCACGGTGATGGGGCTGTCGAACTTCGCCAGCCGCTCGGTCGAAGAGGTCACCGCCACCGGCGCCCCCACCTTCTTCCAGATGTACTGGACGGGCGACCGCGACGTCATGGTTCAGCGCATGCAGCGCGCGGCGGACGCGGGCGCCCTCGGCCTGATCGCCACCCTCGACTGGTCGTTCTCCGTGGGGCGCGACTGGGGCAGCCCGGAGATCCCCGAGAAGGTCGACCTCAAGACCATGGTCCGGCTGGCTCCGAAGGTCGCCACGAAGCCGCGCTGGCTGTGGCAGTTCGCCCGCACCGGTCAGCTCCCGGACCTCACCGCGCCGAACCTCGCTCCGCCGGACGGTGACGCCCCGACGTTCTTCGGCGCCTACTACGAGTGGATGACGACCCCGCCACCCAGCTGGGCCGACGTCGCCTGGATGCGGGAGACCTGGCAGCAGCTCAGCGGGCAGCCCTTCATGCTCAAGGGCGTCAGCCGGATCGACGACGCCCGTCGCGCGGTGGACGCCGGTGTCGCCGCGATCTCGGTGTCCAACCACGGTGGAAACAACCTCGACGGGACACCCGCCGCGATCCGCATGGTCCGCCCGATCGCCGAAGCGGTCGGCAGCCAGATCGAGGTCGTCATGGACGGCGGGATCCGGCGCGGCTCGGACGTCGTCAAGGCCCTGGCCCTGGGGGCGCGCGCGGTGATGATCGGCCGGGCCTACCTGTGGGGTCTCGCCGCGAACGGCCAGGCCGGCGTGGAAAACGTCCTCGACGTCCTGCGCAGCGGGATCGACTCCACGTTGCTGGGCATGGGTGTCTCGTCGATCGACGAGCTCAACCCCGAACTGCTCTTGGTGCGCGAGGGGTTCGACCGCGCACTCGGCGCGCGATGAGCCACGTGCTCGCGGACGGCACCACGGCCACGGTGCCGCCGGCCGCGGTGGTGCTGGTGCCCGTGGGCTCCGTCGAGCAGCACGGCCCGCACCTGCCGCTGGACACCGACACCGTCATCGCCGACGCGGTCGCCCGCCGGGCCGCGGAACTGGCCGATCGCGCCGAGGTCGTGGTCGCGCCGCCGATCTCCTACGGCGCGAGCGGTGAACACCAGACGTTCACCGGCACCAGCTCGATCGGTACCGACGCGCTCCGCACGGTCCTGGTCGAGCTCACGCGCTCGGTGCGCACCTGGGCGGCCCGCGTGGTCTACGTGAACGGTCACGGAGGCAACCTGCAGGCACTCGAGGCCGCGGTCGGGCAGCTCACAGCCGAGGGGCACGACGTCGCGTGGGTCGCCTGCGCGGCCGATCGGCCGGATCTCCACGCGGGCCGCACCGAGACGTCCCTGATGCTGCACCTGCGCCCGGAAGGAGTCCGGCTCGAACGAGCTGAGGCCGGCAACACGGCTTCTTTGCGCGAACTGATGCCGCAGCTGCGAGCCGGTGGCGTCGGCGCGGTGTCGGCCAACGGGGTCCTCGGTGACCCTTCGGGCGCCTCCGCCGCAGAGGGGAAACACATGCTGGAACACATGGCAGGCAAGGTGGCAGCGGCGCTCGGGACGTCCACGTGAGGGTCGCCCTGGTCACGGGAGCCGCCCGCGGGATCGGCGCGGCCACCGTCCGCCACCTCGCCGAAGACGGTTACGCGGTCCTCGCCGTCGACTGGTGCGCCGGGCCCGCGGCGGCGCCGTACCCGATGCCCGAGCGGGCCGAGCTCGACGCGGTCGCCGCACCGTATCCGGACGTCGAGGCATACGTGGCCGACGTCCGCGACCGCGAGGCGATGACAGGCGCCGTCGCCACAGCCACCGCTCGCTGGGGCCGACTCGACGTGGCCGTGGCCGCGGCCGCTGTCGTAGCCGGCGGGCTCCCGCTGTGGGAAACGCCGGCCGACGAACTCGCGCTGCTTTGGGAGATCGACGCGGTGGGCGTCTGGAACACCGCCGCTGCCACCGTTCCGGCGATGCTCTGCGGTCCGGAGCCTTCGGGGTGCCGGTTCGTCGCGATCGCCTCGGCGGCCGGCCGGCACGGCATGTTCCACCTGGCGGCGTACAACGCGGTCAAGCACGCGGTCGTCGGCACGGTGCGCGGGCTGGCGGCGGACCTGGTGGGCTCCGGCGTCACCGCCGTCGCCGTCGCACCGGGAGCGACGGACACCGCCATGCTGCGCCGCACCGCGGATCTCTACGACGACGCCGACACGGCAGACCTCGTGGCACACCAAGGCATCCGTCGCGCGATCACACCGGAAGAGATGGCCGCATGCATCGCGTTCTGCTGCTCACCGGCTGGTGCCGTGCTCAACGGAAGCGTCGTCCACGCCGACGGCGGGTACCCGTCGTGACGCCCCGAGGCCGCCGGCTGCCGGACGGGTTCACGATCCGCATCAGGGCCGACGTCGAACGCCGCGGGGAGAAGGGAGTGCTGGTCGGTGGTTCCCCGCTGCGCGTCGTCCGGCTCAGCGCCCGCGCCTGGGAACTCTTCGAGGGCGATCGACTCGAAGTGAAGAACGCGACCGGACGCGCCGTCGCCGAACGGTTGTTGGACACGAATCTCGCCGATCCCGACCTCGCCGGACCCGGGCCGGCGGACATCACGGTGGTCATACCGGTCCGTGACCGACCGGACCAGCTCGACCACGCGCTGGCAGCGGTGCACCCGCTGCCCTGCATCGTCGTCGACGACGCCTCTCGCGACCCCGCTCCGGTCGCGGCCGTCGCCGCTCGGCACGGCGCCCGGCTGGTCACCCTCGTGGAGAACGTCGGTCCCGCCGGCGCGCGCAACGCAGGCCTGCGGCATGTGCACACGCAGTTCGTCGCGTTCGTCGACTCCGATGTCCGCGTCGACGCCGCCACACTGGGCCGCCTCGCAAGGCACTTCGCCGATCCCGCGGTCGCCCTGGCCGGCCCGCTGGTGCAGAGCCGGGCGCGGTCGTCGCGTCCGCGCTGGTTCGAGCGGTACGACGAGCAGGCCTCCTCGCTCGCGCTCGGCACCACACCGTGCTCGGTACGCCCGGGAGCCGCGGTCGGCTGGCTGCCGAGCGCCTGCGTCGTCGGCCGGGTCGCGCACCTCGGCGCGGGTTTCGACCCGGCCATGCGGGTCGGTGAAGACGTCGACCTGGTGTGGCGGCTGGTCGCCCGCGGGCACGTCGTCCGCTACGAACCCCAGGAGACCGCCCACCACGACGCCCGGCCGACGATAGGGTCGTGGCTCGGGCGCAAGTTCGTCTACGGCACCGGCAGTGCCGGCCTGGCGGCCCGCCACGGCACCGCCGTCGCGCCGGCCGTCATCCCACCGGTGGCCGCGGTGGGCGCGGCGGCGGTACTCCTGCACCGTCGGTGGTCCTGGCCCGTCGCCGCGGCCTGCCTCATCTTCAGCCAAGTGCGCCTGAAGCACGTCCTTCCGGACATCCCGGGCCGTGCTGGCCTGGCCACCCGGCTCGCTGCCCGCGGCCTCGGCTGGGCGGTGCGGCAGGAGTCGGCGTTGCTGGTCCGCCACAGCTGGCCGGCGGCCGCCGCGCTCGCACTGGTGAGCAAGCCGGTGCGGCGTGCCGTGCTGGCCGGACTCCTGGTCGATGTCGCCGTGCAGGCTTGCGAACTCCGCCGGCCGATCCCGCCGTCCTGGCTGCTCGCCCGTCAGCTCGACAACCTGGCATACGGCGCCGGCCTCTGGGTGGGAGCGCTGCACAGCCGCTCACCCCGGTCTCTCATGCCGCGCATCCCCCGCAAAAACGCGGCCGCTTCCAGCAACGGCGTTTCCCCCTGACGCTCACCTCTCCACTCCTGGTTCCCCTTGTCACGGCAACGCCCGCAGCGCTCGCCCTTCTTGAATGTTGACCCCTCTGGTCCTCCTGCGCGGCTCTACTGCGGCGCGCAGCCGCGCAGGACGGACGCGATCAGGTCGTCCAAGCCGTGCTCAGTCGCCTCCGGCGGCAGGACGCCGCTCACCGCCAGGCCCGCGTAGCCGTGCAGCGCCGCGAAAACCGGCAGGGCAATCCGTTCGAGTGGTCCCTCGCGCACTTCACCCCGGCTCTGCCCGTAGCCGATCAGGTCCAGGAGTTGATCGGACCATCGGTGAGCCGTCGCCCCGAGTGCCTCTGACGCCTCCGGGCTGTGCTTGACCGAGAACATCAGGTCGAGCAGTGCGGCGTTGTCCACGGCGAAGCCCACGTAGGCGCGGGCCGCGCTGTCCAGGCGGTCGGCGAACGTCTCAGCAGCGCCTTCCTGCGAGGCTGCGATGGCCTCGGCGAACCGCTCGAAGCCGGTCAGCGCCAGGGCGTCCAGCAGTGCCTGCTTGGACTTGAAGTGGCGACTGGGCGCGGCGGGGCTCACCCCGATCTCGCGGGCCAGTTCGCGCAGGGACAGCGCGGATGCCCCCCGCTCGCGCAGTGTCGTCTCGGCTCGCGTGAGCAGC
Organism: Streptomyces sp. RB17; assembly: GCF_009604455.1. Classification (GTDB taxonomy): domain Bacteria; phylum Actinomycetota; class Actinomycetes; order Streptomycetales; family Streptomycetaceae; genus Streptomyces. The sequence continues at coordinate 5,766 of NZ_WEGL01000026.1, read as the reverse complement.
GCGGCGGGGAGGTCTCCATGGTGGTAGGGGCGGTTCGTCATACCCTCAGCCTAGCCGAATGTAGGCGAAGCACACATTGTAAATGTTGACTACATTGTGATCGGTGCTTACATTGGGGTCATGGCAAAGAACACGCACACCCAGTCCTGGAACACCACCGACATCCCCGACCAGAGGGGCCGCACCGCCGTCGTCACCGGCGCCAACAGCGGCCTCGGCCTCGCCACCGCCACGGCCCTGGCCGCCGCGGGCGCCCACGTCGTCTTCGCCGTACGCGACACCAAGCGCGGCGAAGCCGCAGCCGCGACGGTGAACGGCAGCGTGGAGGTCCGCCGGCTCGACCTGTCCGACCTCGCCTCCGTACACGAGTTCGCCGCCGCCTGGCACGGCGACCTGGACCTGCTCATCAACAACGCCGGCATCATGAACGTCCCCGAGGGCCGCACCAAGGACGGCTTCGAGACCCAGTTCGGCACCAACCACCTGGGCCACTTCGCCCTGACCAACCTGTTGCTGCCGCACATCACCGACCGCGTGGTATCCCTGTCGTCGGGAGCGCACAAGGCCCCGGGCAGCCCCCGCATCCACTTCGACAACCTCAACCTGAGCGGCGAGTACAACCCGCTGACCGCCTACAGCCAGTCCAAGCTCGCCACCCTGCTCTTCACCCTGGAACTCCAGCGACGACTCAGCGCCGCCGGCTCGCCCGTCCGCGCCCTCGCCGCGCACCCCGGCCTGGCCGCCACCAACCTCCAGAGCCACGACGCCAGCCTCCTGCGAACCCTCTTCTACCGTCTCGTCAACAAACTGATCGCCCAGGACGGCGAGGCCGGCGCACTCCCCACCCTCTACGCCGCCGTCCAGGACCTTCCCGGCGCGAGTTACATCGGCCCCGACGGCATGTTCGAGACCCGCGGCGCCCCGACCCTCGTCGGCCGTTCGGCAGCGGCCAGCGACCCGGCCACCGCCCGCCGTCTGTGGACCGTCTCCGAAGAGCTGACCGGCGTCACCTTCCCGGAGCCGACTGCGGCAGTTCAAGCCTGAAGCCGTGGCCGGCCCACCGAGTCGGCGATCCTGCGACGGGACTCGTGGCTGCCCTCGGTGGCACGGAGGCTCGGCCAGCCGGAGCAGTTGGCCTATGGCCGGACCGTACACCCACCGCAACATCCGGGAGCTCCGTTGAATTTCGCGAGGCGGCTCTCGAACTCGCTGATCACGTGGCTCCCGGATTGGGATTGCCTGCTCAATACAAGAGGGTGCAGAAGGCGAAGGACGGGGCGGGGATACGTCGGCTGCATCGGCAGAGGACGTGCCCATCAAGGAGATCCCACGGCAGCCGGGGGCGGCCCGGAACACAGTGCGGGCCGCGTTGAACCCAGACCGGCCACCGAAGTACGACCGGGCCCGGCGTGGACGGGTGGCCGACGCCTTCGAGCCCCAGATCCCGGGCCAGTGAACAGTGGCCGAGAATGCCGACGCCGGCCATCGCCGAGCGGATCACACATCCCTGTTCCAGGCGCGTGTAGTAGGCCACAGACACGCCGACCAGCTGGGCCAGCTCCTCACGGCGCAGGCCGGGCACCCGCCGATAGCGGCCGTGGTCGACACACCCCACGTCACTGGGTTTGAGTCGGGCACGGCGGCCGCGCAGGAATTCGCTCAGCTCGGCAACGCACTCCAGGGCCACACCGACGTCCACAGCGGGATCGGGCTCTTAAAACATGGGTTTCAGTATGAGCTGGCCTGGTCGGCGATTGCTGTCCCTGCCAGTGTCGGAAGCGCTTACTCGTACGGTCCGGAGGCGGACCCGGCAGCTGTTACTCCCATGCCATCTCACGCGCCCAGTGACTGTTCGGCCCAGATGATCTTGCCCGTCGGCGTGTACCGCGTGCCCCATCGCTCGGTCAGCCGGGCGACCAGGAACAGTCCACGGCCGCCCTCGTCGTGCAGCCGGGCGCGGCGCAGGTGCGGGGCCGTGGTGCTGCCGTCCGAGACCTCACAGATCAGCGAACGGTCCTTAACCAAGCGCAGTCGGATCGGGCCGGAGCCGTACCGGATCGCGTTCGTGACCAGTTCGCTCACGACCAGCTCCGTCGTGAACGTGGCCTCCTCCAGCCCCCACGCACTGAGCTGGTCATCAACCTGGCGCCGCGTGACTGCCACGACAGCGGGGTCGCTGTTCAGCTCCCATTCGGCGACTTGGCCGTCGTCCAAGCCCCTGGTGCGCGCCATGAGGAGAGCGACGTCATCGCTGGTGGGGCGGGAGTGAAGCGTATCCAGCACGGCGTCACACATGCTCTCGAGCGAAGCGCCGGGGCGCCCCAGCACCGCTTTGAGCTCATCAAGACGCGCATCCACGTCCTGGTCGCGGGATTCGATCAGCCCGTCGGTGAAGAGCGCGAGGACGCTCCCCTCGGGGACGGCGACTTCGGTCGCCTCGAACGGCAGGCTTCCCAGACCGAGGGGTGGGCCGACAGCGAGATCGACCACTTCGGCCTTGCCGCCGGGGCGCACGAGGACCGGAGGCGGGTGTCCGGCAGCGGCCATCGAGCACACCCGGGCGGCCGGGTCGTACACGACATAAAGGCACGTGGCTCCGACGGCGCCCGGCAGCTCATCGGTGCAGGTCTCATTCGTCGCGTGGGTCACCACGTCATCGAGGTGGGTGAGCAGTTCATCCGGCGGGAGCTCGATGTCGGCGAGCGTGGCGCACGGCCGTACGCAACTGCCCCATGGCGGCGGAGGCGGTGATGCCGTGGCCCACCACGTCGCCGACGACCAGTCCGACCCGGGCACCAGGAAGGGGGATCACGTCGAACCAATCCCCTCCTACCTCCGCTCCGGCCCCCGCGGGCAGATAACGCGCCGTGGTTTCCACGGCCGAATGCGAGGTCGAACCATGCGGCAAAAGGGTGCGCTGCAGCGCCTCTGCGATGCCGTGCTCACGGGTGAACCGGCGGGCGTTGTCCAGACAGATCGCCGCACGGGCGATCAGGTCCTCGGTGACCGTGAGATCGTCGGCGGAAAAGGGCTCGTGCGCCGGCGCGTAGCGGAGGAACAGGGCCAGGCCCAGGGTGAGACCGCGCGCACGGATCGGTACGGCGATCAGCGAGTGGGACTCGTCCCGGGGCAGGCCGGCCGCCGGTCCAGAGGCGTCACCGAACCAGCGGTCAATCTCCGAGGCTTTGACACGGAGGAGTTCGGCGCGGTCAGCGGCCAGACTCCGGGCGATGCGTGAGGACTCGGGATGCACCGTCTCGACGGGTGCGGCTGGTTTCCCGCCGGCCTGCTCCGGAGGAGGGTCCGCACGGCGCAGCACCACGGGGCCGGACAGGATGGGGGCGGGCAGATCTCCGTGGAATATGACCTCGCACAGATGGATGCTGACGGCGTCCGCGAAGCGTGGTACGGCAACCTTGATCACTTCCTGGGTGGTTCCCGTGACGTCCAGGCTCTCACCGATCCGGGTTCGCGCCTCGCTCATCAGCGCCAGGCGCTCCCTCGAACCGTATTGCTGTGAGTAGTCGTATGCCGCACAGCCCACCGCGCGCACTCGGCGGGCGGAGTCCCGCAGCGGGAAGAAGTCCGCGGCCCATGCATGGGCCTTCGTCTCACCCGGGACTTTCACGAACCTCTCTGCCGTCTCCGGTTCGCCCGTCGCGGCGACGCGGCGCACACGCCGGACATCTTCGGCGGCAGCAACCCCCGGCACCGCCTCAGTCGGGAGCCGTGCACGGACGTTTTCCTCGCTCAGCCCCGTGAGACGGCACATCGCTTCGTTGTACCTCAGAACACGGGCCTCACCGTCATTAATCGAAATCGCGAGCGGGAACTGATCGAACAGCCAGGACATCAGCGCGTTGTCCAGCGCCTGCTCCTCCGCCCCGTCATCGGCCATCACCAGGAACCCAACGCGCTGATCCTCTACCGTCAGCGCAGTGATCTGCGTCGGCGCGTCGAAGGTGTGGCCGTCTTTGTGCCGAGGTACTCCGTCGGCCGTGTACAGATCCGCCAGTTCCAGACCGACGGCTTCCTGCCGGGACCATCCCCACAGCGCCTTGGCACCGGCGCTCCATTGAGTCACCGCACCTCTGCCGTCCGTGGCGAGGACAGCACCCACTGAACGTGCTGCCGCCAGCACTTTCGGAGAGAGCCGACCGGATGCCCTGGTGTCGGGGAGCGGGGCGAGACCGGCGGCTGGGCGGACCAGGACGACGAGGTGCTGCGCAACCAGGGCCGCGCGTCCGCGGGCACCGGCCGCGCCATCGCGGGCACGGTGGTCCCCCGCCCTGTCCGGTCTCGCTGAGCGGCTGGACGGACCGGGCAGCCGCATTCTGGACGTCGGCACCGGCATCGCCGCTCTGGCGCTGACCCTGGCGGAGGCGTTCCCTCACACCGAGGTCGTCGGTATCGACGTCATGGAGCGTGTGCTGCGACTGGCGCGCGAGGAACTGGCCGCGGTCGGCACCGAGGCCGCCGACCGCGTCACCCTGCGCCACGCCGACGTGGTGGACCTGGCGGAGCAGGGCGCCTACGACATGGACTGGCTGCCCACACCCTTCCTGGCGGAGGCTGCCCTGGCCCACGCCCTGCCGCGGCTGATCAAGGCTCTGAAGCCGGGCGCCTGGATCGTCGTGGGCACCAACTCGGCGGCCCCCGACCCCTTGCGCCAAGCCGTCGCCGGCTGGCACGCCGTACGCAACGGCGGCAACGCCTACGACGCGGACCGGATGACGAAGACGCTTACCGCGTACGGACTGCTGGACGAACGGGTATTTCCCACGGTGCCGGGCAGGCCGGGCTGGTCGCGGCGCGGCGAGGCTGAAGGGAATGGTGTCGCGGGAGACGGCGCGTGGTCGTTGGCCTTGACGGCTTCCGCTGCACCGGGGATGTCCGCCGTTCAGGGCGTCCAACGGCTACCAGTGGTTCCAGTGGCTGAAACTCCTGTCGTCGGCTCGCGGGGCCGGCTTGAAGTCGGTGCCGATGGTGTAGGCGATAGGGGTCAGCGCGACCTGGACGGTGTTGTTGAACGGGATGCCGAGCAGGTCGGCCATCTCGCGCTCGTAGGTGAGGTGGGCGACGGTCCACGCGGTTCCCAGGCCGCGTTCCCGTGCGGCGAGCATGAAGCTCCAGGTCGCGGGGATGACCGAGCCCCAGTTGTGCGCCTGTCCGCGGGTCGAGTTGAACTCCGCGCGGCGCGCGACCCGCACCACCGGGATCATCAGCACCGGCACCTCGTGCAGATGCTGGACCAGATGGCCGAGGCTGCCCCGGATCCGTGCCCACTCCGAGGAGGCGAAGCTCATCCGGGTCGGCATCGGGGCGGAGCTGTGCTCGTCGGGAGCGCCTGCCACGAGCCCGGCGCGCCAGATGTCGGCTGCCTTCGCCTTCGTCTCCGGGTCGTCGATGAAGATGAAGTCCCACTGCTGCTGGTTGCGGCCGGTCGGTGCCTGGGTGGCGATCTTCACGGCTTCCTGGATCAACTCCCGGGGAACGGGCCGGGTCAGATCGAGGCGCTTGCGCACCGCGCGCGTGGTGGTGAGGACCTCGTCGGCGCCGAGGCCGAGAGTCTGGTGGGTGGAGCTGCTGCTGTTCACTGGGTGACTCCTGGTCGATATCAAGGTGGGCAAAGATGCCGCGGTGGTGGCTACGAGGCGTGCGGTGCGACGGGTGACAGCGCCGCGTCGAGCAGGGCGGCCGCCGCGTCACGCGCGGCGCGCACCACGGCGGGGTCGCGGTCCATCTGGAGCGACTGGGCGGCTCCGT
>NZ_WEGL01000025.1 GCF_009604455.1 Streptomyces sp. RB17 | reverse complement strand
GGCCGTCGTCAGCTCTCCCGGCGCACCCTGCCCACGGTCGATCGCATCCTGCTTGACCCAGTTCCGCAGTCCCTCGGCGCTGACCCCGATCTGACGGGCCACCTCGGTGACGGTCTTCCCGGAGGAGCGAACGAGTGCGACCGCGTCCCGTTTCAACTCCTCCGTGTACCGCCTGCTGCGGTTGCTCTTACTTCCCACCTGGCACTACTTCCTCAAGAACCTCAAGTCCCAGTCTCCAGGTGTCCACCATCAAGGGGAAGGTTCACCCGCCCGAGCCTCGCCGAGCGGGATGCGTCCAATGCGAGCGGGGAGATATCTGGCCGTACGTGGGGAATCCTGTGGCCATCAGTGCGGCGGTAGAAGGCCGCCTATGGGGAGCTTGTCATGACCGCCGTCATCGTGGTGCAGCGAGGCGATGCCCCAGGTGGCCAGGAGGTCGGCAAGGTCTTTGAGAGTGCCGACGCGGCCGTCGGTGGGGCCGCTGCCGACGGGGAAGGTGACCTCCCGGTCGATGCCGATGGGTGCCATGGAGACGCCGCCGACGGGTGCCCAGGACGTGGCGGCAGGCGGTGTCGACGGGGGCTGGAGCCGCGGGCGGTTACCGCGGCCACCGAGAACGCCACCACCCCCGGGGTCCCTCCTTCTCAGAGATCAGGCGCAGAGCAACCGCCGGGCTCGTGTACCGTCCCAGATTTCGACCCCAATTCTACAGATTCAGGTGGCTTGACTCTCCACATTCTGAGGTCGGTGCCCCGCCGCCGCACGTGCGGCGAGAGCGGCCGAGCCGTCCGCCAACCGAGGAAAGCGCCCGCGAGGAGATACCGGCGTAGGTCGTAATGTCCGGCTGCCTCGGCCGCTGCCGGCACCGCACTGACGGTATCTCACGCACGGTCGAGATCGGCTCGACTAGACCACGCCTTCGTCACCCGTTCGGCCTCCAGGATCTGACTCTTGGAGCACAGAAAGTAATAATATAGTGACGGAGTGTGTTCATTTCGCTCCGAGAGGGCCCAGGCCGTACTCGACGGGGCGCCCGGAACCAGATCCGAGATCACCCGACTCCGTGGTCCGACGCCCTGGATTCAATCGGCGCAAACAGAAGGACGTGGCGATGAACCCTGTCCGGCAATCCGGCCGAATACCGGCACGCGCTCTGCACGGCACCGTCGCGGTGCTGACCACGTGCGGTTTACTGTTCACCGCCTGTGCGACCATCGGTCCGGAACAGACAAGCGCACGGCTGAGCCCGGTACACACTCCGCAGGGAGCGGCCAACGCTGCCTCCACGGTCCCGGTGCCGCCGGGGCTGCAGCGCTACTACGGGCAGGAACTGCGCTGGAAGACCTGCCCCGGTGCGCCCGCATTCCAGTGCACGACCGTGAAAGCACCCCTGGACTACGCCCACCCGGACGCGGGCGACATCAACCTCGCAGCCGCCCGCAAGAAGGCCACCAGGACCGGCGCCACGAGGATCGGTTCGCTCCTGTTCAACTTCGGCGGCCCCGGTGTATCGGCCATCGATGCCCTCACCGCCACCCCCGATAGGTACGCCTCCCTGAACGCGGCCTACGACCTGGTCGCCCTTGACCCCCGCGGTGTCGGCCACAGCACCCTGGTCGACTGCGGCACCGACACGTCCACGGCCACCGGCGAAACGGGCATGAGCAGCACGTCAACGGACGCGGACATCGATCAGGATGTCGCACTCTGGGCGAAGATCGCCGCCGCATGCGCCCGTCACGCCGGGCGGCTGTTGCCCCACGTCGGCACCCTGGACGCGGCTCGGGACATGGACCTGATGCGCGCACTCCTCGGTGACGAACAGCTGCACTACATCGGCTGGTCCTACGGCACTTACCTGGGGGCGAGCTATGCCGAACTCTTCCCCTCCCGGGTGGGGCGCATGGTGTTCGACGGAGCGGTCGACCCCTCACGCAACGCCGCCGGCTTCTACCTGAACCAGGCGCGGGGTTACCAGGTCGCCTGGGAGGCGTTCGCGGCCGACTGTGCCGCCCGTGACGACTGCCCGGTGGGGCACTCCGTCAAGGAGGCCGGCCACACCCTTGACTCCCTGGTCGCCCGGCTGGATCGCTCCCCCCTGCATCAAGGCAAGGACGTCATCGTCACTGGGCAATTGGTGCTCACCATGACCGCTGTCCTGCTCAGGTATCCCCACTGGCCGGCGCTCCGCCAAATGCTTCGGGAGGTGCTGGCCGGTGACACCACCACGCTGCTGAAAGTCCTCGTCGCTGTACTTCCCGGCAACCTGGGGGACCAGTCGGAGACGGCGGTCCACTGCCTGAGCTCCACCTTCGACGGCCGCTACACCGCCGACCGGACAAAGGTAACTCTTGCCGAATTCGTCCGGGTGGCGCCTCAGTTCGGGAAATCCTGGGTCTCGAATCTCTCGTCGTGCACCTCATGGCCCGTCCCGGCCAACCAGACCGCGCATCCCATCACCGCGCCCGGTGCCGCACCGATTCTGGTCGTGGGCACCACGCGCGACCCCGCAACCCCGTACAACAACGCACAAGCACTCGCCCGCCAACTCCAGTCCGGCCGACTACTCACCTGGGACGGTGATGGTCACACCGCCTACGGACAAGGGAGCGCCTGCATCGACAACGCCGTCGACCACTACCTGCTCGAGGGGCGTCTTCCAAGGGTCGGCACGATCTGTACTGACGCACCCGACAACGCGAACAAACCTGTGGGCACAGCGTCCGAAACCCCCACACCCGCCGGAATGCGCCGATGACGCTGCACACGAGATAGCGAAACTGCACACGCCCCCAACAGCGAGCAACATCGAACCGGTCACATGGGCGAGCATGGCCGAACAGCTCCTGGCAACCCGCATCTACGAATAGGCCACATGAGGTCGCAGGCCGTCCGACAACTCCTCATGAACCTTCCCCTTGATGGTGGACACCTGGAGACTGGGACTTGAGGTTCTAGAGGAAGTAGTGCCAGGTGGGAAGTAAGAGCAACCGCAGCAGGCGGTACACGGAGGAGTTGAAACGGGACGCGGTCGCACTCGTTCGCTCCTCCGGGAAGACCGTCACCGAGGTGGCCCGTCAGATCGGGGTCAGCGCCGAGGGACTGCGGAACTGGGTCAAGCAGGATGCGATCGACCGTGGGCAGGGTGCGCCGGGAGAGCTGACGACGGCCGAGCGCGAGGAGCTGCGCCGGCTGCGGAGGCTGGCCGCCGAGCAGGCGGAGACGATTGAGGTGCTGCGAAAAGCGGCGGTCTTCTTCGCGAAGGAGAGCGATCGATGAGCGAGGTATACGCGTTCATCGAGGCGGAGAAGACCACCCATGACGTTGCTCTGTTGTACCGGCTGCTGAAGGTGGCCCGCTCCTCCTTCTACGCGCGGCCGGCCGGCGAGAAGGCCCGGCGGGCGAAGCAGGCCGGACGATGTACAGCCAGCAGGTGGTGTCACGGGTGTAGAGGGTGTTGGGCAGCGGCGGCATCAGGTACTCGCGCGCGCCGGTGGCCTCGCGGACCAGTGCGAGGTAGCCCGAGCGGAAGCCCTCGGGCAGGTCCGAGGTGGCCAGGTCGCCGATCAGGAACTCCGCCACCTGCCGTGGCGGCAGCGTCTCCAGGTATGCCCGGGTTCCCTCCACCAGTCCGAGCCCCATCTGATTGGGAACGATCTTGCGGTCCAGCAGCCAGTCTCGTGCCTCGGGGATCGCCACCGTCTGGGCCAGCCCGTCATGAAGTTCGACGACGTCGATGCCGCGGCTGCGCAGCTTGTTGACGAAGTCCGCGTGGTCGCGCTGGGCGTTCTCGACCCACATCACGTCGTCGAAGAGCAAGTCGTCGGAGTTGGTCGGGGTCAGTCGGCGGTGGGCCAGGCCCGGCGCTCACACCAGCACCTTTCACAGCCGCCCCAGCTCGGAGTGGATACCGTACTCGCGGGCATCGGAGGTCGAGTCGGTCATGGTGGCACCACCCTGGGGTGTCGAACGGGCGACCTCGCGTAATCGGGAGTCACGTATTCCTCAGCTGTCCAGTGCTCATGGTGACCGTGAGTGGTCGCCGGGGGCGTAGTGACGCCAGGTTCCTCCGGCCTCGGCGGCGAGTTGGGCGGTGGTGTCGTCGTGGTAGCCGAGCATCCGGGCGACTACCGGAGCAGGGGCCTGGAGGACGAGGTGGCGGATCGCCGCGGTGCGTCCCCGCTGGGTAGGGAAGGCCAAGCGACGGAGCCGGAGTTCCAGAGTTTCCGGGGTCATGGGCTGTCCCGCCCGGCGGCCGGGGAAGAGCCATCGGGCGTCCGGATTGGTCGCGGTCATGGCGTTCGGCCGCTGCCCCAGGTAGTCCAGCAGCATCCCGGCGAAGGGGGCCGGAACGGGCGACGGCGGGTTGCCGAGCCGGACCAGGACCTCGCCGTCCTTGTGCAGGACGTCGTCGGTGCCGAGCTGGGCGATCCGGGTGAGCGGCTGTGCGTAGAGAAGGACGAGCAGGGCGGCGACGCGGTCCTGGAGCGGCACGTCGTCGTGGTTGACGAGTTGTCGCAGCAGCGCGAGCCGCTGGTGCTGGGCGAGCGGGGCGGGATTGCTTGTGGAGCGGTGCGGGACAGCGGCCTTCGGCATGTGTTTGGACCGCATCGCCCACCGCAGGAAGGCGTGGGTGAGGCGCCGGGCGGTGTAGCCGCCGGCGTATCAAGCATCGACATCGGCCTGCGTGCAGTCGGCGAGAGACCGTCCACGCTCTGCGAGGTGATCGAGGAAGGCGGTCGCGAGGTGGATCTCGTTGCGGGCCTGCTGGACTTGCTGGACGGCGGTCCCTGCGAGATCGGCGTCGAGTCGACCATCGTCGACGTCACGGGCGAGATCCCCAGCATCCTTCGGCCCGGCGGGGTGACACGCGAGGACCTCGAAACGGTGCTGGGACGCCCGCTCGCGGTGCCCTCGATGAGCCGCGTCCGGGTGCCGGGCCAGCATCCGTCCCACTACGCGCCGCGGGCACGGGTCGTCCTCGTCGAGCCCGTGAAGGTCATCGCCGAAGCAGAGCTCGCGCACGAGCTGGGGCACCAGGTGGGCGTCTTCCTGCCCCCCGCCTTCACCGACGCCGACGCTCCGGTGAAGGCGCACGCCGTGGTGACGGTTCCCGGTTCGGTGGCCGCCTACGCACGCGGGCTGTACGGGTTCCTGCGCGAGCTCGACCAGCAGGGGTGCGACCTCATCGTCGCCTCCCTGCCGATGGAGGAGGGTCTGGGACTGGCGATCGCCAACCGGCTCCGCCGCGCCGCGGGGCCCCGGCCTTCCGAGTGACCAGCATCGGATGGGCGGCGTGCCCGAGCAGCCACGGCCGTGGCGGTCAGGACGCGGCGGGCACCGCCACATCGAGGCCGCGGGCCGCGACGAGCTGCGCGCTGCCGTCGGCCAGGCGGTAGCACAGGCCCACCACAGCGGCCTGCCCGGCAGCAACCTTCTCGGCGAGCACCCGGGAGCGGTCCAGCAGCAGGTCGACGGTGTGCCTTATGTGCTCGGCGAGGATCTCCTCGGGCTCAACGTGTCCGGCGGCCCGCGCTGCCAGCACGCTGGGAGTGACGCGCTCGACGACGTCCCGGATGTAGCCGGCTGGTGCCATGCCGTCCTCCAGCGCGGCGCATGCTGCGCCGACCGCACCGCACGAGTCGTGACCGAGCACCACGACTGGTGGGGCTGCCGGACCGGTGGGCCCAACCACGGTGTACCGGTCCGGCAGCCTGGGAGCGCGGCGCTGGGGGCGTCTGCGGGCTCCCCTGGGGGTGCGGTGCGGGGGTGGTGGGGGCCGTGTCCGCACCGTGCGGTCAGTGTCTGGGCCAGGGGTAGCGGCGGGCGAGGATCGTCCATGCCTCGTCCGGCCGGCCGGGGACGAGGCGGCCGTCTGTCTCCTACTGCCGGGCGAGCGCGGTGAAGATCGGCTCCAGCGCGGGGCGGGGACCCGTTTCGTTTGTGCGGCGCTGGCCGCCGATGGTGGGGGTGAGCCGCATCGTCGTGGTCACGGCGGGTTCAACGCGGTCTGGGCCGTCGGGGTCACCCATGGGCGGTGCCGACTTCGCGGATGTGGCTGAGCACGCCAGTTGGCCACTTGAGCATCACGGTTGGCCGCAGGGTAACGATGCACCGGGCCTTCGCCCCATGCGGCAGGTCTGTCAGTCCGTCACTGGCCAGTTGAGTTCGGTACGCAGGTCACGCGGGTCCATGTCCGGGGAGGGCTGCGTGACGTAGGTCTCCCACCTATCCTCTCCGGCTGGCAGTACCTGCGCCTGCATCCAGGAGCGCAGCCGTTCCCAGGAGGACCCGAGATTGTCGAACGACCCGAAGTGCGTCAGCCGCGCGACCCGGCCTCCGGGAAGGGCACTGACCACGACCCCGCCCTCCGGCCGCACCGGCCGATCCGTGACGAACCCGACCTCCAGGTCCAGGGTGTCTCCGGGCGACCCGTGGTAGAGGCCGAAGGCTGGACTCAGCATTGTGATCCGCTGTGCCTCGATGGTCCGAGCCAGGGCACCGAAGGAAGCATCGAAGAAGTTCCGCAGGTCAGCCATCGCGACGACGCTACGGACTACGGCTGTCGTCGCCGGGTCCAGATTCACAAGCTGCGGCTCCGAGGCACTGGACTCGCCGTTGGATCCACGTGTGCTCATGCTGCTCCCATCCTAGTTTCAGGGCTACTCGGGACGTGTAGACCTGACGTGCGCCGAGAACTCATCGCCCTGCCTTCAAGGGCGTTCCCTCAGCCCCGCTCCCATGGTGTCTGGCTGTCTCGTCTGGGCCACACGCGCCGACGGCCAACCGGGATGCTCAGAGTGGCCAACAAGCGTGCTCAACGGCCAACTGGCTCGCTCAATCACAGCGGAGGGCGGTGCGGGCCTGGTCGGTGTCGAGCAGCAAGTCGAACTCGTGGAAGGCGGCGTCCATGACGTCGTCGGGTGTGGCCCGCCGGCCCTCGGGTGCGCGGCGGGTGGCGAGCTGGGCGGCGCCGCGGGCCACGATCCGTGTCCGCTCGGCGTCGTCGAGGGTGTCGTCGGTGAGCGCGGCCGGGACCTGCCGCCAGAGCGTCACCGCTGGCTCCCATCTCTGGGTGCGGGCACCATGGCGGCCAACTCGTCGGCGTCCACGCCGGCTTCGTCTTCGCCCGGTGCGGGCCGCGGGCCGAAGGGGCCGTCCTGCCCGGGCAGGACGCCCAGGGCGGGCGCGCCCTTGGCGCGGTGGGGTCCGTAGATCATGCGCTGATGCTCCCCGCCGTCTGGCCCGGAATGCTCCTGCCGCTTTGGAGGGCGGCGAAGTCGGCGTGCGCCTGCTCGACGGCTTCGGGGTACGCCTGCCGCTTCTCGTGCTCGGCGAGTGGCCGGTAGATGGCCCTGATCTCGTATAGCTGCCGCCCCCCGACAAGTAACTGAACGTGACGCAGTGGTCATAGATCTCGGGGGTGTGCCCGATGCCGGAGGAGTACCGCTGACGACGTAAATGCGAAGGGCGGGGCTCAATGCCCCGCCGGCAGTCGGTGTCTCCTTGTTCAGGCTGAGGTCTTCGGCTGCTCGCGGCCTTGTGCGCGCAGTTCTTCGTTGATGCGCTGGGCTTCTTCGAGCTGGTCTTCGAGGATGACGATGCGGCAGGCGGCATCGATGGGGGTGCCCTGGTCGACGAGTTCGCGGGCGCGGGCGGCGATGCGCAGCTGGTAGCGGGAGTAGCGGCGGTGGCCGCCTTCAGAGCGCAGGGGGGTGATCAGGCGGTGTTCGCCGAGGGCGCGGAGGAAGGCGGGGGTGGTGCCGAGCATCTCGGCGGCCCGGCCCATGGTGTAGGCGGGGTAGTCGTCGTCATCGAGAGGGGTGACGGCGCGAGAACTGCCAGGGGGCATAGACCTCTTCTTTCAGCGGACGCGTCGGGGGGCCCGGGTGCCGTACCGGCGCCCGGGCCCCGAGCTTTCAACACCATCTACCGGCGAACTGCGCCGGGTTTCCGTGTCCGCAGGTTCCGCCTGGGAGGGCGGGGCTGCGGGGATCGCGGATGCGTGACCGGGGACCACCTTCCAATCCGGGGCCTGCGGTACCCGGGCGGACTGCTTCCTCGCCCGGGCGATCCTGATGGCGTTTCGCTCCTTACCTTCGGTTACTCGGTTGTACTGCTGGATACCGCGGGTACTGCTCACGGCCCTCTTGGGTCGTGTCCTGCTTGACCTGCCAGCACGGCAGTTCGTGTCTGCCGTGCCCACTTCGACTTCCTGGGTACGACGAAGACAGTAACCCCGCGATGCGCCAATGTCTACTGTCACCATGACATGTTTTCTCTACAGGTGATGTCTGTACTTCTTTCGCGGGTACACCCGGAAGAGTGCTGTCCCGGGTTGAAGCCCGGGTCGGCGGGCACACGCTGAACCTGGCGGCACAACCGATCCGGGGCGGGGTGGTAGCGCATGAGCGACACGGAGACGCGCACGGCGGCCCCCAGCGCCCCCGCCGTGGTCGAGGGCGACAGCCCCGCCAACGTCGCCCGCGCCCGGGACGTCGCCCGCGCCTTCGCTGAAGGTCTGGCCCCGGCCGTGGCCCCGGAGAGGGTTCAGACACTCGCCCTGGTGGTCTCCGAACTGGCCACCAACGCCTTGCGGCACGGCGGCGGCCGGCCGGTACACCCTCCGGCTCGGCGCCACCGCCGACGCGGTGACCATCGCCGTGAGCGACCCCAACCCCGCGCCCCCGTGGGAACGCGATCCCGGCCTCAACGGTGGCGCCGGCGGGTTCGGATGGCCCATGGTCCGCCGCCTGGCTGGCAAGGTGACCATCACCCCGGTCCCCGGGCGAGGCAAGACCATCCACGTCCGCATTCCCCGATGACACCGCTGGTGGCCGCGCAGATGCGTTCACCGCCTTGACCGGGACAGTCTGGTGTTTGCGCGCTATCGGAGTGACTTTCCTGCCGGTGGGCTCGTTCTCCGTAAGACACCTGCACGTCCGCCACGGCACTCGTGCGGGCGGGCCCCGGATCCCAGGCCCGGCACCCGGGGCCCGCTCATCGAGTTCGCTCCGCAGCGCAACGGGGTGCGGGATGATGCCGTTCGTGTACGACGAGTTCGCCCCGGGCGAGGCCCAGTTGCGTGCCGCCCTGACCGCGCTGAGCCTGCCCGTCCCGCAGGAGATCGAGGCCGTGGACGATGGGGAGCGGACGGCCGCTCTGGCCGCCCATCTTCTCAGTGCCGCCACCCGGGCCCACCCACAACCTGGTCAACGCCGCCCCGGGCCTGGGTGAGGCCGCGCATCGCGCGGCGGCGGCCTTCCCGCACGGCTGGCCGGTCCCGGAGGACCACTGGAGAGTTGCCCGGATCGAGCTGGCCTTCCCCGCCGACCGCCTGGCGCTGCTCCTGGAGGACCAGCACACCGAGGGCGCGGTCACCATGGACGACCCGGACGCGGACCAGGACGAAGACGGCGGGATCGAGCAGGTCGAGGCCCACGCGGCCGGGGCCTGGGCCGCCATCGAAGCCACCGGCGCCCTCATCGAACTACGCCTTGCCCTGGTTAGTCGGCAGCTCGCAGAGGCGACGCTCGACCTGGTCGCCGACCGGACCGAGCGGCTGATCGCCGCCTACGAGACGCTCGTTCGGCACCATGCGGACCGGCCGGGGTGAACCGGGAGAGTCGGTGACGGGGGTCAGCGCTTGCGCGGGAACCGCTGAAGGAGACGTTCGCGCTGGGCGATGCCCAGACCCTGGATGCGGCGGCTGTCGGCGATCTCCATCTCATCCAGCAGCTTCTGGGCCCGGACCTTGCCGATGTCGGGGAGGGAGGCGAGCAGGGTGCGCACGGGCATCTTGCGGATGGCCTCGGAGTCGCAGGCCAGCACCTCGGCGAGGGAGAGCCTGCCGTGCTTGAGGGCGTCCCTCACCTCGGCCCGCTCCTTGCGCGCGGCGGCGGCCTTCTCCAGCGCGGCCCGGCGCTGTTCCGGGGTCAAGGGCGGCAGAGCCATGAGGGGTGGTCCTCTCGTCGTACACATGCGGAAACGGGCCCATCATGCCCCCGCTGTCATGGCTTTGACCAGCACGTTTATGGGGTTTACACGGCATCCTCGGGGGTGAGGACGCGGGCCGGGCGGGGCCGGGGGATGTCGTCGGCGGCCTTCAGGGCGGCGAAGTCGGCGTGCGCGGCTTCGACGGCTTCGGGGTACGCCTCGCGCTTGGCGTGCTCGGCGAGTTGCCGCCCGGCCGGTGCTCTTCAAGTCGTCATGCCGAGCATTCTCTACCACCGCGAGCCGACCAGCACAGTCGTCCGGCTCGGACCGACCACGGACCGTGACGGCCTCTTGCCGGGTTCACGGAATCCGTGCCAGAACCAGGGCCAGAAGACCGTTTACGCCACCTCACGTCTGGTCGGCACCGGGGCACCTGGTGTTCACCGGGAAGGCACCCCGCCGAAGAGCCGTTCGTCCGGGTGTGGAGCAGGTCGTGCACGACCACCGTGTCCTCGTCGCGGTATTCGAGGAAGCAGGTGAGCAGCCGGTCGTCGCTGCTGCGTACCGGGATGAAGCGGTCGGAGCCACGCAGCTCCGCTGTGAGGTCGCGGTAGGTGACGACGAGGTGGCCACCGGAGGCGAGGGCACGGCCGATGTGGCCGAGCAGCACGGGGACGTCTGTCTTGGACGTGAGGTGGGGAAGCGTGTCACCCATGCAGACGACGGCCGCGACCGTGCCCGGCTCGGCCGTCTCGGGCAGCACGGTGCGGATGTCGCCGTGCACGGGCCGCACCGCCCCGGTGCCCTGGGCATGCGCGACAAGCTCGTCGAGCAGGCGGCTGCTGGTGTCCATGGCGATCACGGGGGAGAAGCCGAGGCGGACCAGGGCCAGCGTCTGCGCACCGGAGCCGCAGCCCAGATCAATGGCCGTCCCGCCGTCTTCGACCCCCGCCAGGCCGAGTTCTGAGAGCAGCGTGGCCTGCCGGTCCGCGACTTCGTGGACGTCGCCGCCCAGCATCCAGGTGTAGTGCTCGGCGAGCAGCCGGTCGTAGTGGTCGACGGCGGTACCCGTATCGGTGGTCATGGCGTGTTCCTCGGGGTTGTCTGTGCGCCTCGTCGTGCGTCGGTCTGCGCGAGCAGCGAGGCGTCGGGCCAGGTGAAGCGGAGCTTGGTGGGTGAGTCGGCGAGTCGGGACGGTACGCCGCCGAGGGGTGACACCGGCGCCTTTTCGACACAGATGCCGCCCAGGGTTCGATAGAACTCCTGGGCCGCTGTGTTCTGGTCGAGCACCCACAGGTACACGGCGTTGCCCGTCGCGCGTTCGACAACGGCCTGCGCAGCGTGGGAGAGCAGCGCGGTGCCAAGGCCCGTTCGTCGGCGGTGTTGGGCGACGTGCAGGTTGTCGACGAGGCTGCCTCAGCGGCTGTCCTCGTCGAAGACGACGTGGACGAACCCCGCAAGTCCGGTGTCGTCCTCGGCCAAGACCGTCGCGCCGCCACCATTCGAGGCGGAAAGACGCGAGGACCAGACAGACCGCCGGTCGGCCACCACGTCACCGTCCAGGAACGCGTCGGAGTAGGCGCCGCGGTAGTGCCGACGCCAGCTTTCGGCGTGCAGCAGCGCCATGTTCTCGGCGTCGCCGGGCCCCGCTGCCCGCAGCCGTAGATGGCGTGGGTGAGTTGGCCGGGGCCGAGGCGGCGCGCAGGCGGCGCATGGCCAGCTCGCCGGCCGCCTGCGCCGGGGTCTGGCCGCGGCGCTGCGCGGTGTCCAGCAGGTCGTCGACGGTGTCCTCGATGGCGCGGACGCGTGCGTGGGCGTCATCGGCACTGACGTGGTGGAGCTCGGTGCTGATGGCGTTGATGACTCCTCCTGCGCTCGCGACATAGTCCGGCACCCAGATGATGTCGCGGTGGTGCAGCAGGTCTGCGACATCGGGCGTGGCGAGCTGGTTGTTGGCCGGTCCGACTACGGCGCGGCAGTGCAGCTCCGCCACTGTCTGCCTGGTCAGGACGGAGCCGAGAGCCGCGGGGACCAGGATGTCCACGTTCGCGGCGAGGATCTCGTCGGGCGATCGCCAGACAGCGTCGAGCTCGTCGGCGGTGCTGCGCTTGTCCGGGTCGATGTCGGTGACCGTCAGGGCGGCGCCCTCTGCGGCGAGGAGGCGGGCGAGGTCGGCGCCGACGCGGCCCAGACCGACCACGGCGAGACTGCGGCCGTCTAGACTCGCGGTGCCGTACAACCGTCGGCTGACGGCGCGCAGCGCGGCGAGCGTCCCCTGCGCGGTGTGCGGGGACGAGTCGTCGCTGCCGCCCAGATGCGCCGGCCGGCAGAACACATGGGGGGTGGTTTCCCCGATCAGTGCCATGTCGTCGGGGCCGGTCCCGACATCCGGTCCAGTGGCGTACGCCCCGCCAAGCGAGTCGATGACGTCTGCCACGTCACGCATCACGTCGCGACGTCGGCCGGCATCGAGTTTCATCCCCTCCGGCAGGACCACGACGGCCTTCCCGCCGCCGCTGGGCAGCCCGGCCACGGCGAATTTGGAGGTCATCGCGGCCGACAGGCGAAGGGCGTCGGTGAGGCCGTCCCGCCAGTCGGGGTAGTGCCAGAGCCGGAGGCCGCCGGCTGCCGGACCGAGTGCCGTGGAGTGAACAGCCACGATCACCGGAAGCCGCGAGCGCCGACCGGTGTGGATCGCGACCTGCTCATGATCGAGCATAAACCCACCCGTCCCTTCATTTATTCGGCCTGGTAGCGTCATGCTGCACGAACGACTCATTGAACGGGGCCACGGCCGAACGATTGAGTGAAAATGGGATAAGGTTGTCGGCCATGGACGAACTTGATTCGGAGATTGTCCGGCTTCTCCAGACAGATGCACGGCAGTCCAACCGGGAACTCGCCCGGCAACTCGGCATCGCCCCCTCGACCTGCCTGGAGCGGGTTCGGGCACTCCACCGACGGGGCGTCATCCGCGGCTACCACGCCGACATCGACCCCGCGGCCCTCAATCGCAGCGTTCAGGCGCTCGTGTCAGTTCAGGTACGTCCCCTCAGCCGCGTTGTCATCGACGCCTTCAAGGGCTTCGCCAGCGGCCTAGCGGAAGTCCTCCACGTGTTCGTGCTCTCCGGAGGCGACGACTTCCTCCTTCACGTCGCGGTGCAGGATCTCGACCACCTGCACGCCTTCCTGACCGACCGGCTCAGCAAGCGCGGTGAAATCACCGGCTTCCGCACCTCGGTCATTTTTCAGCAGGTGAGCAACACCGCCCCCGCACGCCTTCCCACGCCCAACTAATGCTGTGACCGCATGGGGCTCGCCTGTTGTCGAGCCGCGGCTGCGCGGGGGCGTGCACCCCAGCGGATGCCCTTCTCACTGCGGATGCGGGCACGTTCCTTACGCTGGGCGGCGAGCACTTCGGGGTGTTGGGCGTTGGCGTTGCGCCAGCGTAGGTAGCGGTGCAGGGCCCGGGTCTGCGCGGGGTGGCTGCGGTGGTGGGAGTTGGCCAGCGTGAACTGCCGCAGCGGGCCGAAGTGGGCCTCGATCGGGTTGGCCCAGGAGGCGTAGGTCGGGGTGAAGCACAGCTCGACCTTGTTCTTCTTCGCCCAGCGGCGGATGTCGGCGCCGGTGTTGGCGGAGAGGTTGTCCAAGACGATGTAGATCGGGGCGCCGTCGGGCCAGGCGGCGCGGATCGACTTCAGCGCGGCCAGGCTGTTGGCGGTGCCCTTGCGGCGGCGGTTGACGCCCCCCAGATGGTCGTCACCGACGGAGTAGCAGCCATGGAAGTAGGTGACACCGTGCGTGCGGCGATAGGTTGCCGGCAGCCGGTCGGGCTTGCCCGGCTTCGCCCAGCACGAGCCTGCGGTCGACCGGATCCCCAGCGGCCGGAACTCATCGAAGGCGAATACCCGGTCCGGGAAGCGTTCCAGCACGTGCTCGATCCGGTCGAGCTTGGAGTCGCGGTCGGGGTCGGGTGACTCCTTCCAGGTCTTGGTGCGCTGGAAGGTGATGCCGCGGCGCCGGAGCAGGCACCGTAAGGCTTCCCGGCCGATGCGGATGATACGTCCGGGCAGGCGGCGCAGGTAGGCGGCGAGCTTGCGGATCGACCAGAGGGTGAAGGGCTGGCCGAGCTTGGTGGGGCGGGTGGTGGCCGTCTGGACGACCAAGTCCTCGTCGTCAGGCTTGAGCAGGCGGGGACGGCCTCCCGCCCGTCGAGGGTCCAGACAGGCCAGACCGGTCTCGTTGAACCGGTGGATCACCTCCCGCACCGTGTCCTCGTCGGCCTGCATCAGCTGGGCGATCGCAGGGACCCGGTTCCCTCCGGCGGACGCCAGCAGCGTCATCGCCCGGCAATAACGTACCGAGCTGGTACTGCCCCGGCGCACGATCTGCTGCAGCTTCTGCCCTTCCTGGTCGGTCAGTCGGCGCACCCGCACAGGGTCGGCCACCACACCTCCAGCGATCGGAACGGACGTCACCGCCCATCCAACTCGCCACGACCGCCAAGCCGGCGAACCTATATGGGAACAGCACTTGCTATGGCCTGTGCGGAGTCGTGATCAGGGGCAGGGCGGAAGGTCCCGGTGAGGGGCGGGTTATGGTCGGTGCTATGCCAGCTGCCCCTGAATCCGTCCACGTGACTGCTCTCAAGCTGCGCCCCGCGACACGCACTGACCTGCCCACGGTGCTCGCTCTGCTCGCTGACGAGGAGAGGGTGGTGGATCCGGCGACGCTCGTGGTCGATGAGGCGTACGAGCAGGCTTTCGCTGCGATCGACGCGGACCCGCGTAACGAAATTTTGGTCTTGGTCGAAGGCGTCGACGACCAGGGTGATGACGGCAGGGTCGTTGGTTGTCTGCAGGTGACGTACATCCCGGGGCTGGGCAAGGGCGGGGCCGAGCGGGCCCTGATCGAGGCGGTGCGGGTCCGCGCAGACCGTCGCGGCGGCGGGCTCGGACGGATCTTGATGGAGCGTACGATCGAGCGGGCCCGCACGCGTGGCTGCGCGCTTGTCCAGCTGACCAGCAACAAGCGGCGCGAGGACGCGCACCGCTTCTATGACGGGCTGGGCTTCGCGCGCAGTCACGATGGGTTCAAGCTCGCTCTTTAGCGTCCGGCGCCAGTCACTGGTGCCGGTGGGCGGAGACTGCGGGGCCAGGTGATCGCGCCGCGCAGGTGGAGTGCTGCGAGGTATCTCTCGGGGTCTTGCCGTAGCGGGCGGCGATGCCGCGCCACGCCTTCAGTTTTTGTGGCGTGACCACCGTGACGGCATGGTGATGCGGGAGATCGAGCGCGGGTGTTCCAGCTGTGGCATGCTCGGGACACCCGCGCCCGCGGATTATCTGGTGAGATCGGCCGGTTTTTCGAGTCGTGTCAGCTTCTGCGGGTTGGATGTCGCGTAGATCCGGGTGATGCGACCGTTCTCGATCACGAGGCTGACCGCGGCCCCTCCACTGCCGGATTCGATCCGGATCGCGGGGGCGCCGTTGAGCCATACCGCCGTGGTCTCGAAGGCGGCCCGATCGGTGCCGGCGAGCATCGTTGCCACGAGTTCGGCGCCGTGGATGGGGGCCAGAGCGGCGGCGGTGATACCTCCGCCGTCGGCGATGAGGACCACGTCCGGTGCCATCATGTCCAGGAGGTCCTGGATGCGCCCGGTGTGCAGCGCGGCGACGAAACGGTCCATCACGGTCTTGTGCTCCAACCGGGTCACCCTGACGCGTGGCTGTCGAGCGGCGACGTGGCCCCGGGCCCGCCGGGCGACCTGCCGAACCGTGGCGGGGGTCTTGCCCACGGCCTCGGCGATCTCGTCGTACGGCATGTCGAAAACCTCGCGGAGCACGAACACCGCGCGTTCCACCGGTCCGAGCGTCTCCAGGACGGTCAGCATCGCGATAGAGACGCTTTCCGCAAGTTCGACGTCGTCGGCCACATCGGGATGGGTCAACAGAGGTTCGGGCAGCCACTCGCCCACGTAGTCCTCGCGCCGGCGTGAGAGTGTGCGGATGCGGTTGAGTGCCTGGCGGGTGACGGCCCGGACGAGGTACGCCCGCGGGTCGTGGACCTGTGACCGGTCGACGCCGGCCCACCGCAGCCAGGTCTCCTGCAGCACGTCCTCCGCATCGGCCGCGGAGCCGAGCATCTCGTAGGCGACGGTGAACAGCAGGCTGCGGTGGGCGCTGAATCGATCCTCGGTCACGCCGTAGACCCTGTGCGGGACGTCGCCGGGCGCTTGGCCAGCGGGACCTCGCAGGCGTCGGAGAAGCCTTGCGAGGTGACCCCGTTCGCCACATTCGCCCTGGTCGCCAGGTTGACGTAGGCAATGAACGCAGTGAGCTCCACCATCGCCTCCGTCTCGAGCCGCTCCAGAAGGGCGGCGTACTGCTCGTCGGTGACGGTCGGCGGCGTGTTCGTCATCGCCTCGGCGTACCCCATGACATCGCGCTCCAGCGGCGTGAACACGTCTGCCTCCCGCCAGCGCGGCACCTGGCTCGCCTTGGCCAGGTCCAGGTTCTCGTTCTGCGCTTGGAAATAGCCGACATCCAGGCACCAACTGCAGCCGACCTGCGACGCGACGGCCATGTGCGCGAACGACTTCAGGCCTGGGTCGACCGCGCCCCACGCCCCCACCCTGACACCGAACTCCAGGTTGTCCTGCGTCACCCGGGGGCTGTGCCACAGCACCTCAACGTTCTCGGGCACGACGCCCAGTTGCTTGATCATGCTCTCCTTGAGCTCAGCGGGGAGCTCGGCCTTCGGAAGGCGTAGTGTCATGCTCTCTCTCCTTGTGTGCGTCCCTTTGAGGCTGTTCGGCATGGAGACACCGCCCGGCCCACGCATGTGACACCCATCTCCGCCCCGGCGCGCCCCTGCAGCCCGTCCACGTCGCGCGCGTTCTTCCCACTTGGCCGCAGAGCCCCATGCATTGCTGCTATTTCTCGTGACTATCCGCGAGTCCGAAGATCGTCAACTGCTGCCCAAACCGGCGAACAAACGCTGCTGCTTGAAGGGTTCTGGCACAGCTTCAGCTTGCCGGTGGCGAACGCGGCGGCCAGGGCCTGCAGGGAGAGGTTTTTGACCGCCCGGGGGTGGCCGCGCGAGGTCGTGTGGATCAGGGTGAGGGCGTCCTCGGTGAACAGCTGGTCCGGGCGTCTGGGAATCTTCAGGTGGTGGGCGACGTAGCTGGTCGTCTCCTTCGAGGTCATGCCCGGCATCGTGTAACGCAGGGCTGTCCGCTGCTCCAGCGCCGCCAGGACAGCGAGTTTTATCCGTCGGACGCAACGCCGATGCGGGCGAGTACCGCGGCGGTGCCGTCCTCTGTGGCGATGCGGCGGGCGAGTTCGACCGCTCGCTGCCGGTGGGCCGGATCGGCCATGCAGGCGGTGATCGCCTCGGCGAGGGCTTCAGCGGTGAGCTCGTGGAACGGCAGCGGCCGCGGGGCGACTCCGAGCCGGTGCAGCCGGGCTGCCCAGAACGGCTGGTCGGCCATGACAGGTACCGGCACGGCGGGCACCCCAGCGCGCAGTCCGGCCGCGGTGGTGCCCGCCCCGGCGTGGTGAACGACGGCGGCCGTGCGAGGGAACAGCCAGTCGTGCGGCAGGTCACCAATCGCCAGGACGTCATCGCCGACCGCGCTCAGGCCGGCCCACCCCGCCTGCACCACCGCGCGCACCCCCGCCCGAGCCACGGCCGCCGCCGCCAGTTCGCCCAAGCGATCCCCCTGGCTCGGTGCCATGCTGCCGAATCCGATGAACACCGGGGGCGGACCGGCCTGGAGGAAGTCGATCAGCTCGGCCGGGGGCCGCCAATCTCGCGGGCAGGCCGGCCACCAGTAACCCGTCACCTCGACATCGGGCGGCCAGTCCGCCGGGCGCGGTACCACCCGGGGACTGAAGCCGTGGAAGACCGGCCTGATCTTTCCTGTCTGCACCGGTCCCACGGCGGCGGGCAGCCTGAGCCGGGTGCGCAGCCGCGTCAGGCCCCCTTCCTGGAGCGTTCCGGCCCGCGCCAGCAGCGCCCGGCCCGCAGCGAGGTTGCCGTCCGGTCCTAGGTCGTCGGCGCCCGGCACGCCGGGCAGCGGGAATTCCCTCGTGGCGAAGGCCGGCGCCAGGTAGGTACCGATGACGGGCACGGCGAACGCCTCCCCAGCTGTCTGGCTGAGTGATGCGGGGCCGAACGCGGTGAGCACCAGGTCGGTGCCGTCCGCCACGGCCTCCACCACCCCGTCTGCCAGCCGGTCCAAGAACGCCGAGGCCACCGCCCGGGCTTCCTCCGGTGACGTCGCCAGAGCGCGTGCTCGGATCAACTCCTGCGGATCCCCTGGCAGAGGCCGGTGGTCGAGGCCGCACCCGGCGACGAGTCCAGAGAAGGGCAGGTGCGCGGCCACGGCGACCTGGTGCCCGGCATCCAGCAGACGCTGCCCCAGGCCCGTGAACGGTGCGACGTCCCCGCGTGAACCGGCGGTGACGATCAGAATCCGCATGTGATGATCCTCCTCGGCGAGTGCCGCCCCGGGCGCGTCAGAAGGCGGCGGTCGTCGTGGACGCTAACGGCTCCTGCGCGGTGGAGGTTCAACTAGCTGTGACGCACGGCATACAAGGAGAGGGCACGGTGGGCATCGGCGATCTGGCCGCGCGCACCGGGCTGCCGGTGAAGACCATCCGCTACTACTCCGACATCGGGCTGCTGCCCGAGAGCGGACGCAGCCAGCCGCCCGGCGAGGTCATCGACTCGGAGAAGCTCAAGGGCTGATACCTCGGCCCGGAAGTCGGACAACGACGTCCTCGCGGAACTCCTTCGGATACGGCTTGGCACTGCATCATCCTTCCAGGCCGCTTCTCAGCAAGCCTGGCCAGGTGTCACCCAACCCTGCAGCAGTCCCACCGGAGCGTGATCCCACTGCCTCCACACCTTACGAAGGGACCGGGCGTATCGCCGACGCTCTACGGGCCGGGCTCGTAGCGAACGAGACCACACGACGCGAGCGGACCTCGTTTCGGTGGAGATCCTGCGGGCACTCGATGCCTAGTAACTGGCCGATGTGAGGGGGTTGCACCCCATGTCAACAGGGACAATTCTGGCCATCGTCATTCCCATCGTTGTGGTGCTGGCTCTGGTCGCAGCGGCGGTCTTCCTGGTCACGCGCCGCCATCATCTACGCGAGCGCTTCGGCCCGGAGTACGAACGAACGGTCGAGGCCGCCGGGGGCCATGTGGCAGGCGAGCGTGAGCTCAGGCAGCGCGAAAAGCGTCACGATGAGCTGGAGATCAAGCCGCTGCCGAGCGCCGTGCGGGACCGGTATGCCCGTGACTGGTCGAGCGTCCAGGAAGAGTTCGTGGACCGACCGGAGGACGCCGTGCATGACGCCGACGGGTTGGTGACTTCCTTGATGCACGAGCGCGGCTACCCCACCGAGGGCTTTGAGCAACGGCTCAAGGACCTCTCGGTGGAACACGGCCGCACCCTGGAGCACTACCGGGCCGCCCACCAGGTCGACACGCTCAGCACCCAGCACAAGGCGACCACCGAGCAACTGCGAGGAGCCATGGTCCATTACCGGGCTCTCTTCGACGAGCTGCTCACCGATGGCGGCCAAGCCCGTCATGCCCGGGCCTGATAACGGCCCAAAGATCCCGACCCGAGACGCCGAAGGCACCAGGGACGGAGGCAACCATGCAGCGCAACGACAAGACCGACCCCCGTGAGACCGGCGAAGCCGACCTGACCACCGAGGATCTCGCCCAGCCCAGCCGGTCGAAGCAAGCACCAGAGGGGCCGACCGAGGCTCCTGCCTTCCCCGGCGAGAGCACCTCAGAACCGCGGGGGACGGCTGAGACCCCGGCCTCGAAAGCGGGTGGCCAAGCAGAGGAGGAAGCTCCGCATCTCCTGGCGGCAAAGGACGCGGAAGGCTTCCGGGCTCGCTGGCAGGAGGTGCAGAACGAGTTCGTAGACGACCCGCGCGACGCTGTACACGATGCGGACGCCCTCGTGGCCGATGTCATGCAGCAGCTGGCCTCCACCTTCGCCGAGCACAGGCAGGAGCTGGAGGGACAGTGGGACCGGAGCGGGAACGCGGACACCGAAGAGCTGCGGTTGGCCATTCGCGACTACCGCTCGTTCTTCAACCGCCTGCTCGCTACCTGATCTGCTGGGCCAAGGCATTCACTCGCACACGGAGGCCGCCGTGATCGTCCTAGGGATCATCTGCCTGATCGCCGGCTTCGTACTCGGCATCTCGATCTTGTGGACGATCGGCATGATCCTGCTCGTCATCGGCGCCGTCCTGTGGCTCCTGGGCGCCGTCGGCCACGCCGTCGGAGGCCGACGCCACAACTGGTAGCCCGCCCGCCCCGGAAGGACCAGGCGGTGCGACGGCTGGTGCCGGGTCCTAGATGAACGATTCCAAGGGGGGCCTGATGAGTGGAGGCAGGTTCACGCGCCTGGGCCATCGGCCGATCACTTGGTGATGGGCCAGCCAATGACCTGGTCGAGTTCAAGGTCGCGGAAGACGGCGTTGTCCAGCTTGACGCCGGTGGCGTTGGTCAGCCCGTGAGGCGGGATGCCAGTGCGGACCTGACCGAATCGTGCGCCGGTCAGGTCCGCCTCTCGGAGGTCGGCGCCGGTCAGATCGCAGCCCGCCAGGGAGATTCCTCGCAGGGAGGCGCCGCGGAGGTTGGCCCCGCGAAGATCGCACAGCTTGAAGTGGCAGCCGTCGAGGGTGGCGTGACGCAGATCGGTCCCGCGAAACGAGCACCGGGTGAACCACAACTGCTGCAGGCACACCGACGCGAGATCATCACCATCGAAGGACTGCCGTTGGAGCGCCGCATTCCGACGGCGTGACGCGAGGTCTTCCTTTGCCGTCACCGCTCTGTCCATGCGGACATCGTGTCAGCCCTGGGAGGCGGCCGTCGTCGGCAATTGTGGGCGCCGACGGCTCCAGCTGGCCCAGAAGGTCGCGCGGAAGTGGCGCCCAGGTCTGCCGGGAGAGTCCAACGTCGGTGTGTGGAGGCTGAGTTGGACTCCCTCGCGACCGCACTCTATGTGAAGGCCGACGACCTGCTGAAGGATTCGCCGCAGCTCGTCCCCTGGCGGCCGGCGGTGGGCATCGCGCCGCTGTTGAGCGACGCCGAGCTGGTGACCTTGGCGATGATGCAGGCGATGCTGGGCTTCACCTCCGAGGCCCGGTGGCTGCGGCACGCCCGTGCCCATCTGCGGCACCTGTTCCCCTACCTGCCCCTGCAGCCCGGCTACAACAAGCGGCTGCGCAAGGCCGCCGAGCTGATTCGTCGCATCACCCGCACGCTGGCGGTCGACACCACTGTGGGGACCGACGATGTGTGGGTCGTGGATTGCACACCGGTCGAGTGCGGTCTCTCCCGCGAGACCGTCAAGCGGTCCGACCTTGCCGGTTGGGCCCAGTACGGCTACTGCGCCAGCCACAGCCGGTTCTTTGGGGGCTGCGCCTGCATCTGGTGTGCACCCTGTACGGACTGCCCGTCGCCTTCGCCCTGACCGGAGCCAAGGCCGACGAGCGCGAGACCCTGCTGGACCTGCTCGCCGTCGAGCCACAGCTCATCGACGAGTGCCCCGGCCAGACGCTGATCGGTGACAAGAACTACTTCGGCTGCGAGTTCGAGCAGCAACTGGCAGAGCTGGACATCCGGCTGCTGCGACCGGCCCGCAAGGGCGAAGCTGAGCGGGCCGGATGACAGCTGTTCAAGCCGCTGCGGCAGGTCATCGAGTCGATCAACGAGACCTTCAAGGGACAACTCGACCTCGAACGCCACCGCGGCCACACACCCGCAGGCGTGGCCGTCCGCGTCCTGCAGCGCATCCTCGCGCTCACCGCCGCCATTTGGCACAACGACCACACCGGCCAGCCGGTCATGCGCGCACTGACCGCCTACGACCAGTAAACCCCTTGGAATCGATCATCTAGGCTGCGGCCATGAGCGAGATCCAGACTCCGACGCCCCGCGACGCTTTCGAGCTGCTGCTGGCCGGTAACCAGCGCTTCATCGCGGGCACCCCCGAGCACCCGAACCAGGACGCCACCCGCCGCACCGAGATCGCACCGTCCCAGCAGCCCTTCGCGGTGCTGTTCGGCTGTTCCGACTCCCGGCTGGCCGCCGAGATCATCTTCGACCGCGGCCTGGGCGATCTGTTCGTGGTGCGCACCGCAGGCCACGTCATGGGCCCGGAGGTGCTCGGCAGCATCGAGTACGGCGTGGACATCCTGGGCTGCCCGCTGGTCGTGATCCTCGGCCACGACTCGTGCGGCGCGGTTGGCGCAGCATGCGCCGCGCTCGAGGACGGCATGGCACCGGCCGGCTACATCCGGGACGTCGTGGAGCGGGTGACCCCGAGCGTGCTGGCGGCGCGGGCCGCCGGACACGTGGAGCCGCAGGAGATCCTCGCCGAGCACATAAGGCACACCGTCGACCTGCTGCTGGACCGCTCCCGGGTGCTCGCCGAGAAGGTTGCTGCCGGGCAGGCCGCTGTGGTGGGCCTGTGCTACCGCCTGGCCGACGGCAGCGCGCAGCTCGTCGCCTCTCGCGGCCTCGATGCGGCGGTGCCCGCCGCGTCCTGACCCGCCCCGGCGCTGCCACAGCAGCGGTAAACGGTCGCGGTTGACGTCGGCGTGTCCTGCCTGTCGTGGTGACGTTGAAGGATGCGACACGGCGTACGCGTGTCGGCGGCCCCTGATTGTGCACCGGCGTCGGGTCAGGGGCCGCAAGAAGGCGAAGGCCGCTTTGCCGAGGCCGAGATGATCACTCAAAGCGGGGTCAGCCAGCCGGGGGCACGACCCGGCGGACGTTGCCCTGGCAGAGGCGAAGGCGGCAGATATTGTCCGCGCGGACGCCCGCGGCGTCGACGATGAGGTCGAACTCCACCGGCTCGCCCGCGAGCAACGCTCCCTCCCCGAGCCCCTGAACCGCTGACCGGCACGCGACGGCATCGGGCCCTCCGCCGTCCTGCACGACGCGGCCCACACCCCGCTCAGAATCGAACCACTTCACCACTCCCACACGACCTCATCACCCCCGTTTGGAGGCCAGCGGTGATCGCAGAGCCTCCACCCGCGCACGATCAGCCCCCAAGGGCGCATCGCCGGGCGCGCGGGCATGAAGGCGGCGCCCGCTCCAGCCGTCACCACCGCGACCCGCAGTTGAGAAACAGCTTCTTCAGGACACGGCGTCGGTGCCGGTCACACGGTGGGCCGGGGCCCCGCGGCGCGGCGGAGCCGGTTGGCGATCGCCAGTCCCAGCCCCTCCTCCACCGGCAAGGAGGCGACGATGAGGTCGCAGCCCCGCTGGTCGAGTTCGCGCAGGAACCCGTACAGCCCGCGCGCGTAGGCGGCCACCGAACCGGGGACCGTCACCACGGCGTGCGCCTTCACCGGGGCGTCGGCGAAGGAGGGGGGAAGAAAGACGCCCACCCGGTGCCCCAGTTCCTGGGCGAGCTCCGCTTCGGCGACGACCTTCTCCGGTTCGACGAGGACGACCCGCGCACGCGGCGCGTAGTGGGACGGATGCTGGCCCGGCACCCGAACGTGGCTGGTCGAGGGGACCGCAAGCGGGCACCCCAGCACCGCTTCGAGGTCCTCGCGGGTCACCCCGCCGGGCCGAAGGATGCTCGGGATCTCGCCCGTGACGTCGACGATGGTCGACTCCACGCCGACCTCGCACCGTCCGCCGTCCAGCACGAAGTCCACGGCGTCACCGAGCTCCGCACGGACATGGTCCGCCGCGGTGGGGCTGACCTGGCCGAAGCGGTTGGCGGACGGGGCCGTGACACCGCCGCCGAAGGCCGACAGCAGCGCGAGTGCGACGGGGTGGTCGGGCACGCGCACGGCCACCGTCTCCAAGCCACCCGTCGCTTCGAGGGGAACGCGGGCACCGCGCCGCAGGACCAGCGTGAGGGGCCCCGGCCAGAAGTGTTCGGCCAGCAGGCGCGCCGCCGCGGGCACGTCCTGGACCCAGTCGTCCAGTTGCTCCGCGCCGCCGATGTGGACGATCAGTGGGTGGGAGGGCGGGCGTCCCTTGACCTGGAAGATGCGCGAGACGGCGGCGGGGTCCTCGGCGTTGGCGCCCAGACCGTAGACGGTCTCGGTCGGGAGGGCCACCAGCCCTCCGGCACGCAGCACCTCGGCCGCCTTCTCGATGTCACTGGTTGTTGCCGTCACCCCAGCAATCCTAGGTGTACCCGGTCATCAGGTTGGTTGCAGTCGGCTGACCAGCGACTTGCCCCCGAGGGCGCGGCGGCGTGCAGCGTGCGGACTGCCACGTACAGTCGCGTCGAGACCTGACCGAGGTCAGGCCACCGGCGTGAGTGGCATCAGGCATGCTCCCCATCGTCGCCGTGACCGTCGCCCGGTGGGGCGATCCCGATGGCTGCAAGGTTCCGCGCCTCCTGACCGGCCGGATCGAAGGGCTTCGCCGCAGTGAAAACGATCCGGGCGTTCTCGGGGGTGAGCACCTCCACATCGCGGGTGTTCCAGGGCGTGTCCTGTGGACCGTCGACCGAGTCCTCGCGCACTGCACGACAAGCCTCGACAAGGGAATCGACCTGGCTGAGCAGGCACGCGAAACTGAAGCTCATCGCCGGCGGCTGCTCCGGAAGGCTCGCCGCCGAGACGATGAGTACGTCCTGGAACGCCCACCGGCGCAGATGCACAAGCCTGCCGGGGATGCTGAACAGCTCGAAGAACCCGAGCCCACGAATCCAGTAGTCCACCGACGCTGCCAGATCGCTGGTCGGGATCGTCACGAACGCCGGCATTCCATAGATGCCACGGAACGGCTCGGGCGCAACCGCATCCGGGCCGGGAGCGGGCACGGGACTCATCTCAAACGCGTCGTAGTAGTCACTCACGCACCCCACCCTCCAGCCTCACGCAACGTGAGGGTCAAGCCGGATCCGTGAGTGATGGCTTCCTTCCTCGGGAGCCTGCTGTGGTTCCCCATCGGCCGCGGCGACACCCAGCGCCGGCCTGGCATCGCCTGATTCCAAGGCGGTCGCCGTCGGCCCAGGCCGATGCTGCGTTCAGCCTGCTCGACGCCCCAGCCGACGGGGCGTCGAGCAGGCTGCCGGCGATCGACTCGGCGAGCGAGCGAACCGCCGCGCGTGTCGTGTAGATGTCGGACAGATCGGACGCGCCGTTCGGGGTCATGGGCACGCTGGCGAGTGCCTGGCTCAGCTCCTGATCCGTCAGCAGACGGGGAACGGTCACGATCTTGCCCTACTTTCAACTTGCGGCGCCGGAGAACGGCGCCGCCGTCGGAACGGCCGGGCCGGCCGGCGGCGATTCGGGAGACCTGGCCTGCCGTTTGAGGCGCGTCCATGCTCCCCGAAACGTTGCGCTCCGGCTGGATCAATATCTGTGCCCGCGGGATGAGATTTCAACGGAACATGCAGACAGATTCTCTGCCGCAATAAGTGGAGTGGGACTCTTCACCGCACACAGGTCACTGCGGCGTGCTACTGTCGATCTCAGTTGCAGTTGTGGTTCCCGAAACTTCAAGTGCTCTCCGGGCGGCTCCTGTGTCGCTGGAAGCGCTTTTTTATATCCGGTCTTTTTCCGGGTGGGGTGATCATCGCGGCGACACGGGGTCCGCGAAGTGCGGACGCCGAGGCACTGCCCCAAAGGAGAAATAACATGGCTGCTGGTACCGTGAAGTGGTTCAATGCGGAAAAGGGCTTCGGCTTCATCGAGCAGGAGGGTGGCGGCGCTGACGTGTTCGCCCACTACTCGAACATTGCCGCCCAGGGCTTCCGCGAGCTGCTCGAAGGTCAGAAGGTGACCTTCGACATCGCGCAGGGCCAGAAGGGCCCGACGGCCGAGAACATCGTTCTCGCCTGACGCTCACGCGCACTTTGTAGCTGGGGCCCGCATCCTTCGGGGTAGCGGGCCCCAGCTACTCGCATTTCCCGCAGTGGTTTCACCTGTGGACGACAACCAGGAAACCCGTAGGCTCACCGCATATACGGAGCATCCTTCAGGGCTGCAGACGCATCCCCTCATAGCTACATCGCAGCGGACGCCCCGAATATTGCGTCCACATCGCGCCACTCGTTTCAGCGCCTGCGCCCGCACGGATTTTCCGCCGGCCAGATTCGCTGTTGCGTTCCACCGGCCAATTCTTGCAATTCTCCGTGCCGCTCATCGCTGCGGGAATTCCTTGATATGTGCCGCATCGAGGAAGGTTCCGCATGAACCGCACACGCACGAACGACCGCTTCGCCCGCACGCGTAACGGCAGTACCGACTCCGGCAGGGGCGGCAGCCGATTCGGTTCGTCGGCCACGAGCCGTTCGGGTGGTTACAGCCGCCGACCCGCCGCAATCCAGGGGGAGTTCGCCCTCCCCAAGACGATCACCCCCGCGCTTCCCGCCGTGGAGGGCTTCGCCGATCTCGACATGCCCGGGGCACTGCTGGCCGCGCTCGGCTCGCAAGGCGTGGCCGTGCCGTTCCCCATCCAGGCCGCGACCCTGCCCAACTCCCTCGCCGGCCGGGACGTACTGGGCCGGGGGCGCACCGGCTCCGGTAAGACCCTCGCCTTCGGGCTGGCGCTGCTGGCCCGTACGGCCGGGCAGCGCGCCGAGGCCAGGCAGCCGCTGGGGCTGATCCTCGTACCGACGCGTGAGCTGGCGCAGCAGGTCACCGACGCGCTCGCCCCGTACGCCCGCTCCGTGAAGCTGCGGCTGGCCACGGTGGTGGGCGGGATGCCGATCGGCCGGCAGGCGAGCGCGCTGCGCGGTGGCGCCGAGGTCGTCGTCGCCACACCGGGACGCCTCAAAGACCTCATCGACCGCGGCGACTGCCGACTGAACCAGGTTTCCATCAGCGTCCTCGACGAGGCCGACCAGATGGCCGACATGGGCTTCATGCCGCAGGTCACCGCCCTTCTCGACCAGGTCCGCCCCGAAGGCCAGCGCATGCTGTTCTCCGCCACTCTCGACCGCAACGTCGACCTGCTCGTGCGCCGCTACCTCAGCGACCCCGTCGTGCACTCCGTCGACCCCTCGGCCGGCGCGGTCACGACGATGGAGCACCACGTGCTCCACGTTCACGGCGCCGACAAGCACACGGCAACCACCCAGATCGCCGCACGCGACGGCCGCGTCATCATGTTCCTCGACACCAAGCACGCCGTCGACGGCCTCACCGAGCACCTCCTGAACAGCGGGGTACGGGCCGCCGCCCTGCACGGCGGGAAGTCGCAGCCACAGCGCACCCGCACGCTGGCGCAGTTCAAGACCGGGCACGTCAACGTGCTGGTGGCGACTAACGTCGCGGCGCGCGGCATCCACGTCGACAGCCTCGACCTCGTCGTCAACGTCGACCCGCCGACCGACCACAAGGACTACCTCCACCGCGGCGGCCGTACCGCCCGCGCAGGAGAGTCCGGCAGCGTCGTCACCCTGGTCACCCCGAACCAGCGCCGCAGCATGACCCGCCTCATGGCAGCGGCCGGCATCGTCCCGCAGACCACCCAGGTCCGCGCCGGCGAAGAGGCCCTGCACCGCATCACCGGCGCCCAGGCCCCCTCCGGCATCCCGGTCGTCATCACCGCACCGGTGGTCGAACGCCCCAAGAAGCGCGGCGCCACCTCACGCGGCCGACGCCGCCCCGCCTCGGCGGCCCGCCGCGCGCCCGTACGGCAGTCCACCGCCGGTGCGGCGGCATAGAACCTTCGTGATCAGGAAGTCGGCCCAACTCCACAGGAGGCACCCTTTGACGCTGGACCAGACGCAGTTCCGCCCGGCGAGCGCCCAGCCCGCGCACGGCACGGCGGCCGACAGCATGGACGCGGCCGGACCGCAGGTCTGGGAGGACATGACCGTGGAGGTGGCACTGTCCGTGATGACCGCCGCCCGTACAGGTCATCTGGTCGTCTGCGACGAGGACGGTATGTACACCGGCCTGGTCACCCGGGCCAGGCTCACGGCCGTTCGTGACGGCTCCGGATACACGGACCGGATCCGCCTGCGTGACATCGCCGACGTCATCGGGCCCTTCGCCTCGCCGCTGACCACGAGGGCCGAAGCCGAGCGCGCGATGCGCTGCCGCCGGCTCGGGGCCCCGCCCGTGGACGACGGACACCGCAACGCTCTGGGCATCCTCGCCCTCACTGGCTGAACCGCCCTCACCCCACCCGGCCCCGTCTTCTCTTCTCCCTGGAGGCATCATGCGCTGTGTCATCGCCCGCTTCCCGTTCGACCTGACCAAGAGCGGCGTGGTGGAATCGATGAAGGGCGTCAGACCCGAGCCGGTCACCAGTGAGTTCGTCATCATCGGACGGCACCACTACCCGGCCAAGCAGGTCGGCCAGGTCATCACCCGCCAGGACCGCCGCGATTTCACCGCCGGCGAAGTCCTGCGGGCCATGACCCAACTCGGCTTCACCTGCCGCACCCGCCCTACCGCCGCATCTGCGCCCATGGCCAGCCCGTACCAGCGGGCTTCCGCAATGCTCGGCACTCCACCGATCCGCCTGACGTACGGACAGGTGTGAGCCTACAGAGCAGTCAGGCCCGACCGGCACACACCGGTCGGGCCTCACCGTGTGCCGTGTCTCGGTGGGTCAGTGGTCGGAGTAGCCGAAGTCGCCCACGGTCCAGGCACTGACGTCCTCGATCGCGACGCGGTACATCCCGCCCGTCTCCGGGATCCCCACCGCAGCCTGCAGGATCCGAGCGACGTGGAAGTGCAGATGCGTGGCCGGCCCGTCAGGGCGTGGAACACCTCGTGGAAACCGAACCAGCGGGGCGAGGGGGCGGGACGCTGGACGGCGTAGACCACCGCGCCCACGCTGTGGAGGAGACCGCCGGTCACTGTCAGGGTGACTACGGCCGCACCGCCGGTGTGCAGGAAGTCGGGCAGGTAACGCACCGGAGCCCACCCCAGGGCCAGGTGGCAGGGGGTGCACAGCCGGCGCGGAGCGTGGACCCACAGGAC
>NZ_WEGL01000024.1 GCF_009604455.1 Streptomyces sp. RB17 | reverse complement strand
TCCCCGCCTAGCGGGGAGAGGCAGATGTGACCCGTGACCGCCCTGTCGTAGGGGGCAGTCGGGAGCATAAACGGAGCCGTCACGATCCGAGTCAGCAAGCTCGGTCGTTCATGGCCGAGTAGTTGACGTGTCTGGAGAACCGTCCCACTTCGGTTATGCGCTGTTGAACTGTCCGCGGGACAGAGTCCGGCGCCATGTCGATCACGCGGTGGCGGGTGCACTTCACTCGCCGAGACCAGGCGTGGCCGCGCGAAGAAACCCCGTTCTTACGGGAGTTCAGCGCCGTGTTCGCCGGTCTCAATGAGGGTCGGACGACCGGGGTATACCTGAGGGGCAGCCGTTCCTGATCAGTCCGGTGGGCGGGTTCGACATGGCGCTGAACCGGTACTTCTCGGTCCGGCTCGCGTCTTCACCGTGGAACACCCGAGCCGCCCATGCCCGGGACCTGCGTACGTACTTCGGCTTCCTGTGGTTCGCACGAGGCCGGCGTGACTGGCGCAACGCGACCGTGGATGACCGGGCGGCGTACGAGTCGTGGCGTCGTCGCGACGACCATGGACCTCGCTTGGAAGACACCAGCTGGGGTCGGGAGGTGTCCACGGTCAACCAGTTCTACCTTTGGGCGATCGAGCGGGATCTCGTCCGGGCCAATCCCATCCGTCAGCGCGCGGCCGCTGTGTGGTCGCCCTGGCGGGGTGGAGCTGGCAGAGACATGGTGCGGCAGGTGCCCGCCGAGACATCGCACACGGGGCCACGGCGGGAGGTGAAGGGTCTGCCACCGAGGTCGTTTCCGTTGTGGCGCGATGTCGGACTGTGCGGCTTCGACTCGACGGAGATGCCAAGGCGCGGGTTCCGCGGGAGGTGGGCGGCGCGGAACGCGCGCGGACTCGATGGGCCGTACGGGTCTGCGGTTGTGCGAGCACTCGGGGCTGACGGTGTTCGATCTTCCGGAGCTGCCGCCTGCGGCGTCCGGGATTGTTGAGGCGCTGGCGGTGCTGCCGCATGCGATGGGGCTTCTTCTCCCAGCTCGGCGAGATCACCAGCTCCGGGTGCACTCCATCAGCGGCGCGCACTTCGGCGCGGTCGCCGGTCCAGGGTTTCCCACTTCGAGTGCGGCCGTGGTCGCCTCCCTGCACGGCATCGCGGATGACCTGAGCGCCTCGGGTCTGGGCGCCGCAGACGTGCGCAAGGTCGCTGACCTTGCTGCCGATCACCGCGAGGTCCTCGACGAGATCCGTGAGCCCCGTCTTCTGGCTGGGGACTTGTGGACCGTTCACCAGGCAACCCGATTGTCGGAACTGAGGTTGTCGGATCTTAGGACCTGTCCGATGGGTTGGTCGGGCGGTCCGCTGTGATCAGCCACGACGTACTGCGCAACCGCACTGTGCCGTCCGCTGCCACCTGGTTTCGCAGATGGGCCGTCAGGGTGCGGTGGGCGCGGGCCCGCGCAGTCGCGTCGGCCTGTTTCATCAGGTGGCGACCGGGGCCCGTTCCCAGCAGGAACTCCGCCGCGTCCTCAGCTCCGTTTCCCCATGTCCCTTCGGCTTGCACCCGGTTGATGGCGATGTCGGTGAATCCGGCCGCGGTGAGGATGTCACGGATGCGGTCTGGAGCGGCAAGGGAGAACATGCCGGGCAGCCCCGGCCTTCCGAAGTCGCCGACCGGCAGGAAGTCGCGGAGCGACTCCATCGCCGCCACCCAGCCGTTGAGCCCGGCATCGGCCGGGCAGACGAACGCCAGGCGCCCGCCGGGCCGCAGCGCCCGGCCGACGTTGCCGAAGGCCGCCACGGGGTCGGCGAAGAACATCACCCCGTAGCGGCTGATCGCCGCGTCGAACGCGCCCGCCTCGAAGGGGTGCACCTGCGCGTCGCCCTGAGTGAAGGAGGCGTTGGTGATGCCCTCCCGCTCCGCGCGGGACCGCGCCTTGGCCAGCATGGGAGCGGAGAGGTCGAGGCCCAGCGCCTGCCCTCGGGGTGCGCGGCGGGCGGCGAGCCGCGTGGTCTGCCCGGAGCCGCAGCCCAGGTCGAGGATCCGGTGGTCCGGGGTGATTCCGGCGGCGTCTAGCAGCGGCTCGTTGAAGCCTTCGTTCACGGCGTTCCAGCGGTCCTGGTTGCGGGCCCAGTGGGCACCTTCGGGGCCGTTCCACGCCTTTGCCTGGTCGGTGTTGACGACGTCCGGCACGGGTGCCTCCTGCGGTGGATGACGGAGAATGGGCGTGTGCCCAAATAGTATGGGCATGTGCCCAAACTGGCAATCCCCGCTACCATCCGGGGAGTTACGGCCCTCGAGGCAGAACGGGAGAGCGAGCCATGTCACCGCGCGGAGTGGCGACGCCGGACGTACGCGAGCGGCTGTTCGCGGCCGCCGAGCGCGTCGTGGAGAGGGACGGGCCCGGCGCACTCACCAGCCGGTCGGTCACCGCCGAGGCGGGCTGCAGCAAGGGACTGTTGCACGCGCACTTCGCGGGGTTCGACGAGTTCGTGGCCGAGCTCTGCCTCGACCGGTTCGCGCGGACGGCGGCGAAGGCGCAGGCGCTGTCCGACGTCGCCGGGCAGGGTACGGTGGCGCGGAATCTCGACGCCGTCGTCCTCGCGCTGTTCGACTCCGGCGGCCCTGCCTTGTCGGGCCTCGCCCTGAGCCGCACCGCGGCCGCGCAGCGCATCCGCACGGCCCTGGAAGGCGGGGCGCCGGGCTTCACCGCGATCCAGGAGGCCGTCACCGGCTATCTGGAGGACGAACAGAAGCTCGGCCGGGTGGCCGAGACGATCGATCCGGACACCGTGGCCCTCGCCATCGTCGGCACCGCCCACCATCTCCTGATGACCAGTTGGCCGGGCACACCGGACCCACAGCCGACCATGACGCGCCTGGTGGCGGCGTTGGTGGAGGGCTAGAGACTCTCCGGCGAGGTGGAGGACCGGATCCAGAGAAGTATGGCACCAACGGTCACGGTGCAGTGCAGTCCCTGAGCGGGGCCCTGCGCCCGGCTGTGGCTCGCTGCCGGGGCGGACGCGTGTCAGCGGGTGCGGCGTAGGACGGCCCAGGTGCCCCAGCCGGCTTCGGACTCGGTCGCGTGCCAGGTGCCGGGCAGGGCTGCAGCGACGGCAGTGGCGGGTAGGTGCAGCGGGCCGTCGCTGCCGAGCTGGTTGATCCACAGCAGCACTCCGTCGTGCGCCAGGACGCGGGCGGTCTCGGTGGGGAACAGCAGCATGTCGATCGCGGCGATGGCGGCGACGGAGGAGTCGGGCAGTGGCAGCGTGCTTGCGTCGGCCTGGACGCGCACTGGTGAGCGGCCGTGTGCCTGCTGCAGCATGCGCAGCGACAGGTCCACGCTGATCACCTGTGGGAAGACGGTGCCCAGCAGGGGGGTGAACAGGCCGGTGCCGGAGCCGAGTTCAAGGCAGGGGCCCGCGGGCAGTGGTCCGCCGCGGGTGAGGGCGTCGCGCAGGGGGTCGTCGCGGCCGGTGGCGCGGGTGGTGTCCCAGTCGGTGGCGAGCTGGTCGAACTGCGCGGCGATGAACTGAGCGGTCGCGGCCGTCCAGGGCCGCCGGCCGGCAGCCAGGTCACGGGCGAAGGCCCGGAAGGCGTCGGCGGTGCCGGTCGGCGGAACCGGTTTGCCGTCCGGGCTGGGCAGGACGCGCGGCATGGTCGCAGTCACAGCACTACTCCAGCATGTCGACGGCGGTTCGCGGATCGGCCCGTGGGCAGAACCGGCCCTCCACCCACGGGTGGAGGGCAGGCTTCAGCGGTGGTGCCCGCCGTGCGTTTCCCCTGCTGGGTGCCCGTGCTGCAGGTGGCCGGTGTGATCGTGGCCGGCGTCGGGTGAGCCGCCCATCATCCGGAGCATGGACAGCCCGCCGGTGCGCCAGAAGCGCACCAGCCGCCGTGTGGGCGGCGCCCCGCCGGGGTTCAGCCGACGCGCAGAGTCAGGGCGGCGGTGTGGAGCTTGCCGCCGGTCTGGAACTGCAGGAACAGCCGCCAGTTGCCGGAGGTGGGCAGCTCGGCGTGGAAGTTCAAGTCCGGGCCGCCGTGGTCGCCGGTCACCTTGGTGGTCGGGTGGAGGTGGGCGAACGCGGCGTCGCCTTCGTGGAAGGCGGTCAGGTGGGCATAGGTGTCCAGGTAGGGCTGTACGTCGGTGACCGGCTTGCCGTCCTTGGCGACGGAGACGGTCAGCGGGTGCGCCATGCCGGCCATGGGCTCGCCCTTGACGGTGACGGTGTACCCGTCGGCCTGCGTGCTAGAGGCGGGGGCGGGCAGCGGGGTCTTGGTGGCGTTTCCGGGCACGGTGACGGTGTGCGAGAGCACGAAGTCCTTGCCCTTGCCGGCCCCGGCATCGGGGGTGAAGGAGGCGAACAGGCGCCAGGAGCCCGGTGTGAGGGAGGCCAGGCCAGCGGTCCAGGTGCCGTCGGCGGCCATGGTGGGGTGGATGTGCTGGAAGCCGGTCAGGTCGGAGCGGATGGCGTAGAAGTGCATCCGCTTGGTCTGGTCGAGGGCGAAGCCGGTGACCGGCTTGCCGTCCGGGCCCGTGACCGTGAACCGGTAGGCGGTCTGCTTGCCGGACGGCAGGGTCGCGTCCTTGGAGGTGAGGCGGTAGCCGTCCTGGGTGTCGGACAGG
Organism: Streptomyces sp. RB17; assembly: GCF_009604455.1. GTDB lineage: Bacteria > Actinomycetota > Actinomycetes > Streptomycetales > Streptomycetaceae > Streptomyces. Next base: position 29,280 of record NZ_WEGL01000024.1, on the reverse strand, counting down.
CCGTTGCCGGAGGCCATGTGATCCATGCCGGGCATGTCACCCATGGCTTGCGACGCGCTGGGCGAGGAGGACGCGGAGGGCTTGCTGCCGTGATCCATGCCGGGCATGGACGAGGAGTCGCTGGAGGAGGAGCCGCAGGCGGCCAGCGTCAGCGCGAGAGCGGCTGCGGCGCCGGCCGCTGCGAGGCCACGGCGGCGCGCGATCGAACGGTAGGAGGTGACCATCGAAGTGGAATCTTTCCGGGTGGGCGCACCACACCGGTGGTGCGCGGAAACGAGCAGGACACGGGGCCGGTTTCCGGCCTGGGGGCCGGGTCCGGCGCGCACCTGTCACGTCCGCGCGATACACACCTGAAGCAGGAGATCTCGTCCGCCGTCCGGCGGCCCGCGCCGCCCGCTCTCGCCGGCCGCTGCCCGCAGTCGGGTCAGCGTCCATGGCACGAGCACGGCGGCACCTGCCACGGCGAGCAGGCCGGGCGCAGGCAGGGGGGTCCGCTCGTGGGCGGGCGTCGACACGCACAGCACTCCGGGCATCCCGGAGACGTCCGCGGCCCGGACCGCGGGGCCGGGACCGTGCCCGGTCGGCGCGTGGGCCATGAGCAGTGCAGCAGCGTCGTGGCCGCTGGACATCGGCGAGGCCGCGGGCATGGCGCCGTGGCAGCCCTCCGCGGCCGTGGCCGGGGCTCCGTGCATGAGGAAAAGCCCGAACAGCACCGCGCACACCGCCAGCAGCCGGGCGACGCCCCGCCTGCCTGCCTGTGCGCTGTCCACGGCCATGCCCCTTCCCTTTCGTTCCGTCTCGCCGTACGACCATACCCCGGCAGGGTATCGACTGCGCGAGCTGGGCCGAAGTGCGCCCCCCATGAAGACGGCTTGCGTATGGGCCGGCACCCGCCGGTCCCCGCACCGGAGGCTAATCGGCGGGGCAGTTGGCCGGGAGCCCGGCCGCCCGGGGAGGCCGGGCTCCGCGCCCGCAGGACCTGGGCAGAAGCCGGTGATGCGATCGCGCGGCTGGCGCACTCCTGGCCCCTGCGGCCTCGTCGAGGTGTTCAGCAAACTTGACTGCATACCCCCTGGGGGTATCTTGGGAGTGGCCCACCGGCCATCCGGCCGGCTGACACGTCCACACCAGGAGGCTTCCGTCATGGCAACAACCACGTCCAGCTCCCCGTCCGTCTACACCGTTACGGGTATGACCTGCGCACACTGCGTCAGCGCGGTCACCGAGGAGATCACCAAGGTGCCCGGTGTCACGGGTGTCGAGGTCGATCTGGCCGCCGGGACGGTGTCCGTCAGCTCCCAGGGCCCGCTCGACGACGCCGCGGTGACCGCCGCGGTCCAGGAGGCCGGCTACGAGGTGACCGCAGCCCCGCAGCAGTCCTCGGGCGGCTGCTGCGGCACCTGCCACTGACTGCCCGGCTCCGGGGCGAGGCGCCCACGCCCGCCCCGGCGGGGCCCGCCGGCATGAACAAGCTCTTCCGGCCGGCAATCCCTCACCTCCCCTTGTCGAAGGAACCGTGATGAGTGCGAGCACCAGCACCAAGGCCCAGGCCCCCTCCCCGGCCCAGCACCGGGAATTGACCGGCCAGGTCGAGCTGGCCATCGGCGGCATGACCTGCGCCTCGTGCGCCGCCCGCATCGAGAAGAAGCTCAATCGCATGGACGGCGTCGAGGCCACCGTCAACTACGCCACCGAGAAGGCCAAGGTCACCTACCGCGAGGACATAACCGTCACCGACCTGATCGCCACCGTCGAGGCCACCGGCTACAGCGCGCAGGAGCCCCAACCCACCAGGACCGAGCCGGAACCCGGCAGCGGCCCGGCGGCCCAGGAGCGGGAAGAACTGATACCGCTGCGGCAGCGGCTGACCACCGCGGTGGTGCTGGCCGTGCCGGTGATCGCGATGGCGATGGTTCCGGCGCTGCAGTTCCAGTACTGGCAGTGGCTTTCGCTGACCCTGGCGGCACCCGTGGTGACCTACGCCGCCTGGCCCTTCCACAAGGCTGCCTGGAGCAATGCCCGGCACGGCGCCGCCACCATGGACACGCTGATCTCCGTCGGCGTGTCAGCGGCGTTCTTGTGGTCGCTGTGGGCACTGTTCTTCGGCACGGCCGGCATGCCCGGCATGACCCACCCCTTCGAGCTGACCATCGCCCGCAGTGACGGCGCCGGGAACATCTACCTGGAGGCCGCGGCAGGCGTCACGGCCTTCATCCTGGCCGGCCGGTTTTTCGAAGCCCGCTCCAGGCGCAAGGCGGGTGCCGCGCTCAAGGCCCTGCTGGAGCTCGGCGCGAAAGAGGTCACCGTGCTGCGCGATGGCGGTGAAGCGCGCATCGCCGTCGCCGCGTTGAAGGTCGGGGACCGTTTCCTGGTCCGCCCCGGCGAGAAGATCGCCACCGACGGTACGGTCGTCGAGGGCTCCTCCGCCGTGGACGCCTCCCTGCTCACCGGCGAGTCCGTCCCGGTCGAGGTGGGCGCCGGGGACGGCGTCACTGGCGCCACCCTGAACGCCGGCGGACGTCTGGTCGTCGAGGCCACCCGGGTCGGCGCCGACACCCAGCTCGCCCGCATGGCCAAACTGGTGGAGGACGCGCAGAACGGCAAGGCCGCCGCCCAGCGCCTCGCCGACAAGATCTCCGCAGTCTTCGTCCCCGTCGTGATCGCCCTGGCCCTGGGCACGCTGGCGTTCTGGCTCGGCAACGGCGCCGGCCTGAGCGCCGCGTTCACCGCAGCGGTCGCTGTCCTGATCATCGCCTGCCCCTGCGCCCTCGGGCTGGCCACCCCGACCGCGCTGATGGTCGGCACCGGGCGCGGCGCCCAGCTCGGCATCCTCATCAAGGGCCCCGAGGTCCTGGAGAGCACCCGCAAGGTGGACACCATCGTCCTGGACAAGACCGGCACCGTCACCACCGGCCGCATGACCCTGCTGGCCGTACACACCGCCGAAGGCGCCGAGGAGAGCGACGTCCTGCGGCTGGCCGGTGCCCTGGAGCACGCCTCCGAGCACCCCATCGCCCAGGCCGTCGCCGCCGGAGCCGCCGACCGCGTCGGCACCCTCCCCGCGCCCGAGGACTTCGCAGGCGTCCCCGGTCTCGGCGTCCAGGGCATCGTGGACGGGCACGCCGTCCTCGTCGGCCGCGAGCAGCTGCTCGCCGAATGGGCCATGTCCCTGCCGGCCGGCCTGAAGCGAGCCAAGGACGCGGCCGGGGTTGCCGGACGTACGGCCATAGCCGTCGCCTGGGACGGCGAGGCCCGCGCGGTCCTCGAAGTCGCCGACGCCGTCAAGGAAACCAGCCCCGAAGCGATCCGCCGCCTGCGCGCCCTTGGGCTGACCCCCATCCTCCTCACCGGTGACAACCGGGCCGTCGCCGAAGCCGTGGCCGCCGAGGTGGGCATCGACCCCGAGCACGTGATCGCCGAAGTCCTGCCGCAGGACAAGGTCGACGTCGTCAAGCGCCTACAGAACGAGGGCGGTTCGGTCGCCATGATCGGCGACGGCGTCAACGACGCAGCAGCCCTCGCCCAGGCCGACCTCGGTCTTGCGATGGGCACCGGCACGGACGCCGCCATCGAAGCGGGCGACCTGACCCTCGTGCGCGGGGACCTCCGCGTCGCCGCCGATGCGATACGCCTCGCCCGCAAGACGCTGGGCACCATCAGGACCAACCTGTTCTGGGCCTTCGTCTACAACGTCGCCGCCCTGCCGCTCGCCGCGGCCGGACTGCTCAACCCGATGATCGCGGGAGCGGCCATGGCCTTCTCCTCGGTCTTCGTCATCGGCAACAGCCTGCGTCTGCGTCGCTTCCGGGCCACCGACCAGTAAGCGGTCGACCGCGCAGGACTCGGCCACCCGCTGACGCGGATGGCTGCCGCCGCGCTCCTGCAGACCCTGGCCACGCAACTCGGTCAGCCTGATATGGCCGGGGTATCAACAAGCCCGGCCCCCCGCATCTGAACGCACCCAGCGGCGCGAACTGCCCCGCCTGTCGCCGGCTACGGCGACGCACACGACGGCCGAGCACGTGCATGGAGTCCGCGGCCGAGGACCTGGCGGGGTGATGGCAGCCAAAAGGGCGATGGGACGACCTTGAAGTCCTGAGGGACGAGCCGGCAGCCCGGCCAGGCCCCTCCCGCAGCGAGGTATGCCTGCGGTCACCGCCAGGATCGCGTCTTGATTCTGCTCATGTATCGGTCGATTGACCAGCGTGGGCGGTGTGGCGCCCGGGGCCATGCGTCGGGGTGGACGATGAGCCGCCCGCCGCGGCGAGGCGTTGAAGAGGCTGGGTGGCTCCGGTGGCATCGGGTACCGGCGGCGAGGGGCGCAAGCCGGCCAGCGTGACCGCGACCAGCCGGTGGACGGCAGCCTTGGAGGGCAGGGTGCCGGCGGCGCCCAGGGCGTGCAGGCAGTAGGTCGCGAGCTCGCCGGGGGCGATGTCATCGCGGATGCCCCCGGCCTGCGCGGCTTGGGTGATGAGATCGCCCACGAGGGCATTCAGGTGCTGCTCGGCGTGCGCGAGGTGCTCGCCTCGGTGCACCAGCGCCGCGAGTTCGGTGTGCTGAGGGCGCTCGTGGGTGATGTCCGCGTAGGCGTGGAGTACAGCTGCGAGTTGTTCGCCGGGGGCGCCAGCCTGGTCGCGGATGCGGGCGAGGTGTTCGAGATGCGCGGTCACGTGGCGTTCGTGCCAGGCGGCCAGGATCGACTCGACGTCCGGGAAGTACTTGTAGAGCGTTGCCCGGCCGATGCCGGTCTCTTTCGCGATCTGCGACATCGTCACCGACGCCAGCCCGTGCTCGGCCACCAGCGCCGCGGTGGTTTCCAAGGTCGCTTCGCGGACCGTGCGGCGGTGCTCGGCGATCGTCTCATTCCACAGCTTCGGCACCTATGCAGTCTACGCGATGACGATGTTCAGACACTCTGGATTGACAGAGACAGAGTGTCTCGATAAAGCTGAGGGCGTCGCGGCCATCCGTCCTTCCACGCGACGGAGAGGAGTGCTTCTCATGGCACAGCCCGCTGACGAGCCCACCGCTGATCCCGGGTTCCGCGACTTCGACGCTGGCCAGCCCGGCCCGCACCGCGCTCCCGGCCACCAGGGCGCGGCCGACGCCGGTTTCCGGCACGAGGAGCTGTACGCGAGCCCGCCGCCCTGGGACACAGGCCGCCCCCAGCCCGCCTTCCTCGCCCTCGCCGACGCGGGGCTCCTGCATGGCCGGGTGCTGGATGTGGGCTGCGGCACCGGCGAGCACACGCTCATGGCCGCACGGCTCGGCCTGGAGTCCACCGGCATCGACCTCGCCACCAACGCCTTGGATCTTGCGGCGAAGAAGGCGCAAGAACGCGACCTGAGGGCGCGATTCCAGCGCCACGACGCCCGGCGCCTGGCCGACCTCGGCAAGCGGTTCGATGTCGTCCTGGACTCCCTGGTCTTCCACGCCTTCCGCGGTGCGGAGCGTGCGGTCTACGTCGAGAGCCTCAGCGCTGCGGCGAAACCCGGCGGGCGCTGCTTCATGCTCTGCTTCCGCGACGAGCCGCCGGCGCCGTCCGGTCGAGTGCACCGGCTGACACCAGATGAGATCCGCACGGCGTTCGCCGACGGGTGGCGGGTCGACGCCATCGAACCCGTCACGATCGACAGCGCCCTGCCTGCCTACGCCGACGGCATCCGCGGCTGGCGCACCGCTCTCACCAGGAACTGAAACCCTCCGCAGGGCGGGCCCCACCCGTGCGCGGCACCCGTCGATGCCCGCGCCCGCAGCGCCACCCTGCGGTTCAGAAAGGAAGGTCATGCCGACCGCCGAAGCCCGCATTCCCACCGAGCGTGCCAGCCGGTACCTCGTGCAATTCTGCCGTCATCTCGGCCAGATGAGTCGAATGCGTCACCTGCCGCCCGCCCGTCACGGCGGTGGTGGCATGCCGCCGACGGTGCAGGATGTCGACTACTCCGACACGTGCGGCGTGATTCGCTTCGATGAGGGCCAGTTCACCCTGCAGGCCACCTCTGACATGCTAAGGCTGCGCGTCGATGCCGACGACGAGGACACTCTGCAGCGACTCCAATACGGCATCACCGCACGCCTTGAGAAGATCGGCCGGCGTGACCAGCTGACGGTGACCTGGCAGCAGTGGCCAACGCCTCCAGGACCACCCGGCGAAGGTGCCGGCCCAGCCTCCGCTCCCGAAACCGGGACTGCAAGGCGCCCGGGCCGCGGCAGGACCATAGGACTGATTGCGGTCGGCGCCGTGGTCGTCGCCGTGCACCTGGGTCTGGGCGGAGCCGTACTGGCCGCGTCGACGTGGACCGGCTGGGCCGTCAACGCAGTCGTGGCGATCATCCTGCTGAAGGTCGTGTTCGTGGCCGTCCACGTTGTTCTGGGCCGCTTCACCATCCGTCGCGGCAAGTCGTTCCGGTCCCGATGGACGTTGCGGCATTCCTCGCACAAGTCCATACCCGGGTCTCCACAGGCGGCTGATGTCGCGCCGGGCAAGGAGTGCACCTGACCGTTGTGGACGTTCCCGGCGTCCGGTTTCACCACGAGACGCGCTGGCGGCCCCGCTGCTGATGATCCTCGGCGTCGGCGGGTAGGAGAGGTCCATCGCGGCGGACAACCGCGCCAAGGGCCGGTTGGTTGGTGGCGCTGGTGCGCCAGTGGATGGTGCGGTGGCGGAGTGCCGCCGCGACGGCATTGCGCACGTCGGCGGCATCGAGGCCAGCCTCGTCCAGGTCTCGATGCCGCCGGCCTCAACACCCTGTGGGATCGCGTCATGACTGGCAATGCCCCGCTCACCCGAGAGTCGTTCCGGCGTCTCCACCCGATCAGCACGCCCCGGCCGGTGTCTCTGCTGCCGGATCGTGTCTGGACTGACGAGGACTGGGATGCACCGGAGTTGGACCGGTCACGGCGTCTATGAAGTGTCCTTTGCCCCCGGGACTGGTCGTGGGAGGAGGATCGCCTCTGCTGTGGTCGAGGCCGATGGGGAGCGCTATCGGAGCAGGGGCGACGAGTACCACTGTCTGATGATGGAGCTGATCATCAGCGCGATCGTCCTTGGTGAGCCCGCCGCCGCACTCCGGGCCAGCCTTGTTGAGTTGACTGCCAAGGCTTCGGGAAAGAAGGATCTTCCCCCGGGTGTGGTGGAGCACAGCTCTGGGATTGCGCTCTGGATCGTAAGCTCTGCAGCCCGGAGGGTGCTGACACAGCCCTGGGCCGTATGACTGGATCAAGCGTTGCAAGCGCAGGATCTCGCCGTGTGCGGCGGCCAGTCGCTGTTCGAGTCCTTGGACGCGCTCGCGGTGAGTGGTGCGCTCACGACGAAGGGTTTCGCCAAGGGAATTGATGACCGTGCCGTCGTCGGCTGAGGGCGCCTGAGGGCCAGGTCGGTCCTCGGTCCGTTGCTGGCCGCGCAGGGCTTCGATGCGTTTGCTCAGATCGGTGTGGGCACAGAGGAAGTCCAGGCTGACACCCGCCCTGCGGGCGACGGCCCGGAAGTTGATCGCCTCGTCCTCCCTGATCAGCTTTCGGATGCCCGCCACCGACCTCGTTGCGGGGTCGCACCGTCGTGCCCGTCGGCGGTTCCGATCACAGGTCCTACGCCGGGCCGGGTTCCGCTAGCTGACACACTGTCACAAGGTCGGCGTGGCTTCGATTGGAACCACTGCCTGCACCGTGCCCTCGGGCTCCCCCAAGGACATCGAGCCGCTCCAAGCCGTCGTCTTCGATCATCTTGCCGGAGCGCGGGTAGCAGCCACATCCCCGGGGATCAGCGAGGGGCCTCAACAGGGATGGACGGTCGCGCCGCGGAAGTCGCGCAGGAAGTCGCCGTGTTTCTCCAGTGCGGTCACCTCGACGCTGGCCCGGGCCAGCAGCAGGGCGAGCACCATGCCCGCGAGGCCGCCGCCCACCACGCAGCACGTGGTCTTCTCCCTGGTGGTCCTGCCTTCGCGAGGGCAGTGATTCATCTGTCGATGAAGCTTATCCCCCCGTCGCTCCGGCGGTCTGAAGGTCGCGGTGGATCGGTGTCCGGGAGCCGGTCAGCGGTACGCCGGTGCCGCCCCGCCTGGCGGCGACGATCTCCGCCGCGATCGACAGGGCGGTCTCCTCGGGCGTACGGGCACCGAGGTCGAGGCCGATCGGAGAGCGCAGTTTGGCCAGCTCCCGCGCGCTCACGCCTTCGGCCCGCAGACGCCGGTTGCGGTCCTCGTGGGTGCGGCGCGAGCCCATCGCGCCCACGAACGCCACCGGCATGCCGAGGGCCAGCTTGAGCAGGGGCACGTCGAACTTCGCGTCGTGGGTGAGGACACACAGGACTGTGCGGGCGTCGGTCCCGGTGCGCCGCAGGTAGCGGTGCGGCCAGTCCACGACGACCTCGTCGGCGTCGGGGAAGCGGGCCCGGGTGGCGAAGACCGGGCGGGCATCGCACACGGTCACGTGGTAGCCGAGGAACTTGCCGGCCCGCGCCAGCGCGGAGGCGAAGTCCACCGCCCCGAAGACGATCATGCGCGGTGGCGGCACGTTCGACTCGACCAGCAGGGTGAGGCCGCCGGGGCAGTGCGAGCCGTCCGGCGAGATCTCCACCGTGCCGGTACGACCCGCCTCCAGCAGGGCGCGGGCCTCTGCCGCCGCCGTACGGTCCAGCTCCGGGTGGCTACCGAGTACGCCCTCGTGCGTGCCGTCGTGCCGCACCAGCAGGGCCCTGCCCAGGAGTCCAGCCGGGCCGCGGGCGACCCGGGCCAGGGCCGCCGGCCGGCCCTGGGCGGCGGCGGCCACGGCCGCCGCGAGGATCGTCCGGGCGGGCTGGCCGGACACCGGCGTGACCAGCACCTCGATCGTGCCGCCGCAGGTCAGTCCGACGGCGAAGGCGTCCTCGTCGCTGTAGCCGAACCGTTCGACCACGCTCTCCCCGGTGCGCAGCGCCTCCAGGCACAGTTCGTACACCGCGCCCTCGACGCAGCCGCCGGAAACCGAGCCGATGACGGTGCCCGCACCGTCCACGGCGAGGGCAGCGCCGGGACCGCGCGGTGCGCTGCCGCCGACGGACACCACGGTGGCGACGGCGAACTCCCGGCCCTCCTCGATCCACCGGTCCAGCTCCTCCGCCAGGTCAAGCATCAAGCGCTCCCCCTGCCGCGGTCAGGACCCGGTCCGGCCGGATGGGCAGGGCCCGGTGGCGCACGCCGGTCGCGTGCCAGACCGCGTTGGCGACGGCCGCCGCGGCGCCCACGATGCCGACCTCGCCGATGCCCTTGATGCCGACCGGGTCGTTCGGGTCGGTGTCGTCGATCCAGTCGGCCTCGACGTGCGGGACGTCGGCGTGGGTGGCCACGTGGTAGCCGGCGAGATCGGCGCCGACGTGGCCGCCCGAGGCGCGGTCCCGTACGGCCTCCTCGTGCAGCGCCATGGAGATGCCCCAGATCATGCCGCCCACGAGCTGGCTGCGCGCGGTGAGCGGGTTGACGATCCGGCCCGCCGCGAAGATCCCGAGCATGCGCCGCACGCGCACCTCGCCGGTGGTGACGTCCACGGCCACCTCGGCGAACTGGGCCCCGAAGGAGTGGCGCTCGGCGGGCGCGAGCGAGCCGACGGCCTCGGTGGTGTCCGACCGCACCGTGATGCCCTCCGGGGGGATGTCGGCGCCCAGGCCCAGCCTGTCGCGCAGTTCCTCGGCCGCGGCCGCGACCGCCCAGGACCAGGAGCGGGTGCCCATGGAACCGCCGGCGATCATCGCCGGTCCGAAGTCGCTGTCACCGATGCGGACGCGGACCCGCTCCGGGGGCACGCCCAGCGCATCGGCGGCGACCAGGGTGAGCGCGGTACGGGCGCCGGTGCCGATGTCGGCCGCGGCGATCCGCACGGTGAAGCCGCCGTCCGGGTGCGCGGTCACGGTCGCCGTGGAGGGCGCCGCGCCCGCGGGGAAGGACGCCGCCGCGGTGCCGGTGCCGAGCAGCCAGCGGCCGTCCCGGCGCAGGCCGGGGCGCGGGTCCCGGTCCGCCCAGCCGAACCTGCGGGCGCCTTCCCGGAAGCAGGCGGCGACGTTGCGGCCGGCGAACGGCAGGCCGGACACCGGCCCCCGCTCGGGGTCGTTGCGCAGCCGCAGTTCGACCGGGTCGATGCCGCCCTTCTCGGCGAGTTCGTCGAGCGCCGCCTCCAGCGCGAAGGAGCCCGGCGCCTCACCCGGGGCCCGCATGAACGTCGGGGTGGGCACGTCGAGCCGGACCACGCGGTTGGCGGTGTGGTGGGCGTCGGCGTCGTACATCACCCGTGCCACCCCGGCGCTCGGCTCGACGAACTCGTGCACGGTGGAGGTGAGGCTGAGGGAGCTGTGCTCCAGCGCGCGCAGCCGCCCCTCGGCGTCGGCGCCGAGCCTGACCCGCTGCGTGGTGGGGCTGCGGTAGCCGGCCAGCGAGAACATCTGACGGCGGGTCAGGACGACTCGGACGGGGCGCTGCAGGACGGTCGCGGCCATCACGGCGGCCACCTGGTGGGCCCGTACGCCCTTGCTGCCGAAGCCGCCGCCGACGTGCTCGGAGCGCACCCGCACCGACGCCGGGTCGAGCGAGAAGAGGTTCGCGAGTTCGCCGATGACCCAGGTGGCGCCCTGGTTGGAGTCGACCACCTCCAGTCGGCCGCCGTCCCAGTGGGCGGTCGCCGCATGCGGCTCCATCGGGTTGTGGTGCTCTTCGGGGGTGCGGTACTCGGCATCCACGACGACGGCCGACTCGGCCAGTTCGGCGTCCAGGTCCCCCTTCTCCGTCACCGCCGGCATGTGCCCGTCCACCGGGTAGGCGCCCGGGTGGCCCGCGGTGAAGTCGATGTCGTGGGGCTCCTGTTCGTAGTGCACCACGAGCGCCTCGGCGGCCTCCCTGGCCTGCTCGGACGTCTCGGCCACGACCAGCGCCACCGGCCAGCCCAGATGCGGCACCCGGTCGTGCTGGAAGACGGCACAGGTCGGGTCCGGCTTCATGCCCAGCAGACCGGTGTAGTCGGTGTTCACGCGCAGGGCGTTGCGGTGGTCCAGGACGGCGAGGACGCCCGGCATGGCGAGGACGGGGTCGCTGTCGATGGCGCGGATGCGGCCACGGGCGACCGTGGAGAGCACCAGCCAGCCGTGCGCGAGGTCGGCGAAGGGGATCTCACCCGCGTAACGGGCCGCGCCGGTGACCTTGTCCCTGCCCTCCACGCGGGTGTGGGCGGTGCCGACGGAAGGCGCCTGCGTGTGTGTCGAGGTGGTGACGGTGGTCATCGGGCGGCCTCCTCTGCCAGCCGGGTGAGCTCGGCCACGACGAGGTTGCGCATGAGGGTCACCTTGTATCCGTTGTGGGGCAGTGGCCGTGCCGCCGCCAGTTCGGTGTCCGCCGCGGCGGCGTAGGTCTCGGCGTCGGCCGGAGCGCCGATCAGGACGCGTTCGGCGGCGAGGGCCCGCCAAGGCCGGGAGGCGACTGCGCCGAAGGCTAGGCGCGCGTCGCGTACGAAGCCGTCTCTCACGTCGAGCGCGGCCGCGAGCGAGCCGATGGCGAACGCGTACGAGGCGCGCTCGCGCACCTTGCGGTAGCGGGAGTTGGCGGCGAGCGGGACGGGCGGCAGGACGACGCCGGTGATCAGGGCGCCCGGCGGCAGGGCGGTCTCGCGGTGCGGGGTGTCGCCGACGGGCAGGTAGAAGTCCGCCAGGGGCGTCTCGCCCGGCCCGTCGGCGGTCTCGAAGTGGACGACCGCGTCGAAGGCGGCGAGCGCGACGGCCATGTCGGAGGGGTGTACGGCGACGCAGTTCTCCGATGCGCCCAGGATCGCGTGGTTGCGGTGCTCGCCCTCGACGGCCGGGCAACCGCTGCCCGGGACACGCTTGTTGCAGGGCTTGGTGACGTCGGTGAAGTAGCCGCAGCGGGTGCGCTGGAGCAGGTTCCCGCCGACCGTGGCCATGTTGCGCAGCTGTCCGGAGGCGCCGGCCAGCACCGCCTGGGCCAGCGCCGGGTAGCGGCGGCGGACCTCAGGGTGCGCGGCCAGGTCGCCGTTGGTGACGGTGGCGCCGATGCGCAGGCCGCCCTCCGGCGTCGGCTCGATCTGATCCAGCGGGAGTTCGCGGATGTCGACGAGCCGGGCGGGGCGTTCGACGCCGGCCTTCATGAGGTCGACGAGGTTGGTGCCGCCGCCAAGGAAGCGGGTGTCCGGATCGGCGCCGAGCAGCGCGACGGCGCCGGCGACGTCGGAGGCCCGCCGATAGTCGAACTCCCTCATGCCACGGCCTCCTTCGGTTCCGTCCCGAGACCCGCGCGCCCCGCGTCCGGCTGCGCCTCGGCCGCCTGGGCCACGGCCTCGACGATCGAGACGTAGGCGCTGCACCGGCACAGATTGCCGCTCATGCGCTCGCGGATCTCTTCGGCGGTCAGCGGCGGTGGTCCGGCCTCGGGCCGGATGTCCTCGGTGACGGCGCTGGGCCAGCCCGCCGCGTGCTCCTGGATCACCCCGATCGCCGAGCAGATCTGTCCTGGAGTGCAGTAGCCGCACTGGAAACCGTCCAGGTCGAGGAACGCCTGCTGCACGGGATGCAGCTGATCGCCCTCGGCGACGCCTTCGATGGTGGTGATCTCCCGGCCCTCGGCCGCCACGGCCAGTTGCAGGCAGGACACGGCCCGGCGGCCGTCCAGCAGGACCGTACAGGCGCCGCACTGTCCCTGGTCACAGCCCTTTTTTGAGCCGGTCAGCGCGAGGCGCTCGCGCAGTGCGTCGAGCAGGGTCGTGCGGTGGTCGACGGGCAGTGTGTACTTCTCGCCGTTGATGTTCAGGGTGATGACACTGGACGTCGATGAGGCCATGAGCAGCTTCTTTCGCAATTCCAGGGCAGATGGGGCGTTTCAGCAACCGGGGTACCGGGCGGGTGCGCAGGGTGTGTGGTGCGGCACTGGGCCGCAGGGGTGGGGCGGCGATGCGTGGTGCTGAAACCGAAGGGGACCGCGGACTGCCGCAGGGACGCGTCCGCAGCTATCGTGGACGACAACCGGACAGCTGTCCGCTAACTGGAAAACGTAACGGACAGCTGTCCGCTTAGCAAGGGCGAGGTTCGGCCACGAACCCTCAGGGAGGACGAGTGCCGCAGATGAAGGACGCACCCCGGCGCTCGGACGCCCAGCGCAACCGCGAGCGCATCCTGGAGGTGGCACTCGCCGAGTTGTCCCGCTGTGCGGACACGCCGCTGAGCGTGATCGCCAAGAAGGCCGGCGTCGGCCAGGGCACCTTCTACCGCAACTTCCCCAACCGCGAGGCACTCGTCCTGGAGATCTACCGGCATGAGATGCAGCAGGTCGCCGACAGTGCCGCCCACCTGCTCGGCACCCGGCCGCCCGCGCAGGCCCTGCGCGCCTGGATGGACCGGCTTTCGGAGTTCGCGATGACCAAGGCCGGCCTGGCCGACGCGATCCGGCAGGTCACCAGCGCGCCAGGCAGTCCGGCAAAACCGGCCCCCACGCCGGTGATCGACGCGGCGGAACTGCTGCTCCGCGCCAACGAGCAAGCCGGCACCGTCCGGTCTGGCGTCACTGGGGACGATTTCCTCCTCGCCATCGCGGGCCTGTGGCAGCTCGACCCCCGCGACGACTGGCGGCCCCGCGCCACCAGGCTCCTCGACCTCGTCATGGACGGCCTGCGCACGGGGGCGCCCGGCCGGTGAGCACCGCACCGCCGGCCACCGGCGGGCACGATCGCCAAGACCGTGATCGCGTCCACGATCGCCTGCAGCCCAAGCGGAACCTACCCTTGGGCGCTGCTGCGGATGGCAGCGGGGGCGCCACCGGAGGTCGGTGCCTCCAGCGGGTGCACCGGCGTCCGACTACTGAGGCGGCCGTGCGTTCAGCGAGCTCTACCTTTCTGATCGGGTTGGTCCTCCGTTCGTAGGGTGGGGGCGCACAGGGGAACCGGGTGTGGCTCTCAGTGAGCTGCCGTCTCGTGGCTTCGAACGCTTCGCCGCCCGGCGCCCCACGACGACTCGGCCGCCGATCGGGAAGTGCGAACAAGTCGCTGTACAGAGCAATGCCGGCGAGGTCGTCCGTGGTACGAACAGGACGAACACGCACCTCAGGGGCACGATGAGCCGGATATGGGCGGGGACCGACACTGGCAAGGGCCACCATCACGGCCTCGTGCCGGACGCCGACGGCAAGACGCTGTTCTCGCGGCGGATCGCCAACGCCGAGCCCGAGCTGCTGAAGATGATCGGCGACGTCCTGGGCCTGGCCGACGGCCGTGAGGTCACCTGGGCCGTCGACATGACCGGCGGGGAACCCGCGCTGCTACTGGCACTGCTGGTCAGCCACGGCCAGCAGGTCCTCTACATCCCCGGCCGCCTGGTGAACCGGGCCTCCGACGGCTACCGCGGCGAGGGCAAGACCGATGCCCGCGACGCCTACGTGATCGCCGACCAGGCCAGAATGCGCCGCGACCTGCGGCCCATCCACCCCGGCGACGAAACGGCCATCGAGCTCAAGCTGCTGACCGGACGCCGTGCCGACCTGGTCGGGGACCGCACCCGCGTCGTGAACCGCCTGCGAGGCACCCCGCTGAGCATGTTCCCCGCCCTGGAACGGGCCCTGGACGTGACCAACACCGGCCCGCTCAAGCCGCTGACGGGTTACCAGACTCCGTCCGCGATCCGCCGGGCCGGCGTCGCGCGACTGACGAAGTGGCTGGCCACCGCAAGGTCCGAGGCGCGAGAACGAGCGAGTACTACACCTTCCAGGACGTCTACTTCGAGCCCAAGGCATACCGCCCGGACGGCCCCCGACTGTGCTTCGGTGGCGCGGGCACGCACGACGCGATCGTCCGCAGGATCGTCCGGTACGGCCACGCCTTCAACCCGCTGGGCAAGGTGAAGCAAGAGCACATGCAGACGCTGAAGACCGCGATGGCCGCCGCAGGCCGCGACATCGCCGACCTGGAGATGATCGGCAGCACCCGCGCCGTGTTACCCGACGACAACTCCCGCGCCGACCTGGCACAGGCCCTCGAGGCCATCCCCGAGCAGATGGCCCAAGGATTCACCACCTTCTGCGTCAAGCCCTCGCAGTTCACCGACGCCCCGAACGGAGTAGGCGCGTTCTGCCGCGAGGTGATGCACCGCGTGGAGTCCCTGACCGCCTGACGGCGCCGGCCGATGTCCCGCATCGCGGCCCACGAGCGCCCGCTCACCGGCTGGCGGCGTCCGGAATGTTCAACGCGATCGCCACCCCGTTCTCCCTCGGTGAGAACGACGGTACGACAACGGTGGATGCGAAGAGCCTGTACGCCCACTGGTCGGCACTCTCTGGGGCTGCGCCGGCGCCGGTGACAACTCCGCGTAGCAGCCAGTCGGGGCCGTCGTGTCCTAGGAATCTCACCCGCATGACCTTCGTGGATCCATCAGGTCGCGTCGTCGGTACATTCGCCCGGACCTCCACACCAGCGGGGCCAGACCACTCTTTCGCGGACCCACCGCCTCGAACCATCTTCCTGTGCAGCTCGCCACGGATCACATCCCAGTTCCGGCCGGGAATTGCATGGAAAGCCTGTAGTTGGAGAGCCGTGGAGCCTCGGACCACAGTGACTCCACATACACGGCCTTCACTGCGCACGGCGTGCAGCACGAAGTCCGTTCCCCCGGGGATTCTCAGTCCGCCGAGATCAACGGCGGGCAATACCTGAGACGCTGTCGCCGTCACATCCCGCGGCCCTCCCCGGTCCCCGGAACGCACCATTCGCAGCGCTTCGCCCTGGAACCCCACAGCAGGCGCCAGGAGTTCATACGTCGCCGCCTCGGCCACCCCTTCGCCGTCCAAAAGTGAGCAGAGCAAGGTGACGAGGGTCCGGATATTCAGGACACCATGCTCGTCACGCGCACTCCGTACCGCTTCAATGTCACCGAGACACGCCTGAATGAGCAGCACCTTCTGCACTCTGCTCAGCTCACGAGCAGGGACACGCGCCACGACACGGTCGACATCCCCATGCTCCTCCTCCCAGATGGCGCGGATCATCACTTGAGCAGCCGCGAACACAGTGACTGCAGGCGACTCCAGGTCATCGATGGCTGACGAGTCATCCAGATCGACGAGCCGCTCCCCTTCGTTCAGCGAACCGCTCCGCCGAAATTCCGTGATCAGTTGCCAAACTATGGATTCAACGGACACCCCGGACACCATCTCCTTACCTTCTGCCCCCGAGCCACAAGGATGCCAACTGTGATGGCACCGCCCACAGGGCTCACGTCGCCGACACCGGCATCTCGAACAAGCAAACACCTTCGTGACGCAGGCATCGAGTGTCCGAGGCCACGGCGTAACTCAACTGCCTCCTGCGTGCGGCTGAGTTCCTCCAATGTCTCGGCAAGGCTCACAGCTGGTCCGTGGACCATACCTGCCAGGTCTGCTGGCATGTCATGGGGCACGGCCTGGTCCAATTGCCTGCAGATAGTGACAGCTTCCATAATTGCTTGCAGCGCCCCGGCAAGATCCGTTTTCATCTCGGCCCGCCACCCGGCGAGCATTGACAGCGACATAGCGAGTTCGGGTCCGTAGGCGGCGGGATTACCCGTAGCGAGCCGCCGGCTGATCGCCACGGCTTCCTCAACCGAAGTCAGCGCCTCGGGCATCCGCCCCGCAACTGCCAAGCTGGTACTCCAGCCGTAGGTCGCGATCTTGCCGGTCTGGACGGTGAAGACAACACTGCCTGGTGGGGTGTGGATAGTTAGCCGCTGATGCCTCTGTCCGCCAGGAGGTCCCTGATGCGTGCGTCAACCTGTTGACGGTCATAGCCCCGCCCCACAATCTGGAACGGCGGCGGGCCGACCGGCGAGTCGGCTTCAGACAGGGCCTTGAGATAGCGATCGACCTGATGGCGGTCATAGCCCCGCCGTACCAGATTGAAGCCACGGAACTCAGGCGATGTCGACACTTCGCACCCCACTCCAACCCGGTAGAAAGACGGGTGAAGCCACCGCCGATCATCGGTGTGTGAAGACTCAAGATCACACGGTGGCCGCAGGGCACAGCGTAGACCCTGCCCGGTGGCAGGAGGCATTCGAGGGCCTGATGGGCCGGCTCTCAGGCCGGTTCGCCCGGCTCGAACCCCGCCGCCGGATACGGCGGTTGGTGCTCGGGCTGCTTTCGGACCTGCCCCGAAGGAACTGCTGGACCATCGCCGAGTGGGCCGGGGAGGCGACTCCGGACGGGATGCAGCAGCTGCTGAACCGGGCCAAGCGGCACGCCGACGTCGTCCGCGATGACCTGTGCGGCTACGTGGTCGAGCACTTGCACGACGAGGCCGCGGTGCTCGTGGTCGATGAGACCGGCGACGTGAACAAGGGCGCCTGCACCGTCGGCGTCCAACGCCAGTACACCGGCACCGCGGGCAGGATCGAGAACTCCCAGGTCGCCGATTACCTGGTTTACGCAGGTCAGCGCCGTCATGCCGCTGTGGACCGCGAGCTGTACATCCCGCGCTCCTGGACCGACCAGCCCGATCGCTGCCGTGCGGCTGGATTGGACCCGGACACCGCGTTCGCGGCCAAGCCCGAACTGGCCGCCCCCGTGATCGCCCGGTTCCTGGACGCCGGCCACCACGCCCTGTGGGTGGCCGGCGACGAGGTCTACGGCGGCAACCCGAAACTGCGCACCACCCTGGAGGAACGCGGCACCGGCTACGTCCTCGCGGTGGCCCGACCGCGAGTCTCCCCTTGCGGCCGGGCACTTTCCTGGCCGCTTCCCACCCGGTCGTGGCGGTCAGCACGTTCACGGCCGCGTGCACACTCTGCGTGCCGAGCACCAGCAGGCTCGGGTCCTCTCTTGAAATTCGCGTCGTGATGTCGCACGAGATGGACCCGAACTGGGAGGACTTGTCTCCCTCCGGCGCCAGCATGCCGAGATCACCGGGAGCCCCAACAAGTTTGCGGTCCCTGTCACGCGAGCCAGTGATAAGGCAGGCGGAGGATGGCGGCCACTTCCGCGGCAACGACGGCAGCGTGGGAAGGTACGCCCCCCTCGGCAAGGCCGCGGGTCAGATGCAGATGCAGCGACTGCAGGGTCGCAAACGTGTTGAACGCCCACGGCGGCACCGGGCCGTAACCGCCGCTCTCCAGCGCTTTGGCAACCACGCTCAGCCAGCCCGTGGCCTGCTCAGCCGACAGACCGGGCACGAGCAGGATGCGGCCGATCGCACGGGCCAGACGGGCATCCTCCAGCTGGACATACCGGTAGTCGGCCACAGCCGTCATCCGGCGGGCACACAGCTCCAGCAGCTCCGCGCGGCGACCCGGCAACGCCTGCGCGAACGCCGCGGCCGCGTCGGCGCCATGGGCG
The DNA here is from genome assembly GCF_009604455.1 of Streptomyces sp. RB17. Lineage (GTDB taxonomy): Bacteria > Actinomycetota > Actinomycetes > Streptomycetales > Streptomycetaceae > Streptomyces. The sequence continues at coordinate 10,966 of NZ_WEGL01000024.1, read as the reverse complement.
ACGGCGTGTAGCCAGCCCAGCGAGTCGTCCCAGCCACGGGTGTCGCTCTCAGTCAGATACCAGGTGGTGAAGGGGGCATACCAACGCTCACCGGCGGCCTTCGGCACGGTGCCGGGTGCGGCCACTGCACGCGCCAGCACGCATCGCAGGACGAGCGGTGCGAACGTCCGCGCTTGGATCTCGGGATGCGTGAAGCGATTCACGGCCGTGTCTCCGAGGTTCTCCAGGACCTCATCGAGATGGCCTTCACCTATCCAGCGCGCGGCGGCGGTGTACGCCTGATCATCGCGGACCTTGGGGTCAGGGGAGACCAGCATGGCTGACAGCTCATCGCCGAGCCGGGATGCAGGAACGCCTTCGGGAAAGGGGAAGCCCTCGGCGGCGATCGACGACCAAGTGAAGTGATCCGTAGGCATCGCGACACCCTAATTACGGCTCTCCGGTCACGGAAGAGCTACTGGTGATCTTGGCGTGCTGTCGACGCAGGAAGACGAGTCCTCGCAGTTCAGCGTCCATCTCTTCGCGACATCGCGCCGTGAATCTCAGTAATCGGCCTGCCCGGTCGGTGGTGCGATCGCTCTGCCGCTGCCCGAGGACCCGACCGGAGGCGCAGCCGCCCTGGCCTGACCAGCCGATTTTCAGGTGCTGACCAGCAGCGGCCCGAAAGTCTGCCGCCCGATCTCCTCGGCGCGGACCTGGTCGACGACCTGCCCCGACACCTCGCGGTGCTGCTCGCTCCAGGCCCGGGCGGAGGAGCGGCTGGCGAAGAAGTTCACCGTGCCTTCGCACGGCCCAGGGACGGCCCAGGCTTCGCCGGACCGTGACCGTCTTCGTAGCTGTCTCGCGGGCTTATAGGTCAATGCGGGACGCACTGTCGCCCCGCCTGACGACGACGTGTGCCGGCCGGAACGGCAGACCGCGCAGCGTCGGCTCCATGACCTTGAAGAGAGCGTCTCCATCTGGTCCGTAGGCGTAGAGAACGGCCTCGCCCGCGCCGAACTCGTTGCCGTCGAACTCCCCGACCCCGGCCTCATCGATCGCTGCTGCCATCACCTCCTCAGCGTCGTAGACCTGCTCGCGCTGGTCGGCGTCGCCGAGACCGTCAGCGGCAAGCCGGAAGTGGGCAATTACGGCGTGCTCGTCATCCCCGCTGTCCGGGGCACTGGGTGTCTCCATGATGGAGACATTCTCATCGGGCTCTGACATCGCCCGCCTCGGCCGGGGTCACCGGGAGTTGGCGGCACGACCCCTTCGTCCCGAAGCAACTTGGGTGGGGGATGTGCCTTGGGCTGGTGTGCTCGTCACCTGCGCTGCTGGTTCGCTGGCGTCCGTGCTCGACCGCCCGTGTGCGTCGGCGTTGTCACGCATTTGGACACTCACCTAGCAACCCGCCGGACCACCCGTCCACTCATCAAGTCTGATCTTGACCTGGTGATTGTGGTCTGCGTGGTCAACGACCCACCCGCCGACTTCAGCTCCCAGCCGAGGCAACTCCATGTGGTGGGGCATGTTCCCTCCGACCTCGGCGAGTCCGGCAGCGTTGGCGTGGCCCTCGATCGGGACGAAGACACCGAACCTCTGTCGCCCGATGACGCGCCCCGTGACGTGGGTGCCGGCGGGGAGAGCTGCCACGGTCTTGGGCCAAGACTTACGAACTTCCTCAGGTGGCCGGGACTCCAGAGGCCACGCGACCTCGGACATGAGTCCGATGACGGTGCAGCCCAGGGAAGAGCGCCATCAGCTTGGGAAGCTGCGAGCATTTATGACCGGTTGGGGGCTGATTTGGGCGAACGGCTGTGATGCAGCCTCGTCGGGCTCGGTTGCTTTCACCGTGATTCCCCGTTGTTCCCCGCTTGTTCTGGTGCACGTATGGTGCGGTGCCGCATGCGCGTCCTTTCGAATGCGGTGTCCGCATCTCGTGCCATGATCGTCGGGTGCTGCAGATCCCGGGATACGAAGGCGGCCCTCTGGTCGCGGGGAGCGCCTATCTGGACGACCCCTTGTTCTGGCCGGTGCACCTCGGTACCTGTTTGCGCGGTGTGGACGCGCAACGAGCTGCGTTCGGTGCCGACTGGGACGCGGCCATGGAGCTGTACCGCGCCCTCTCCGCAGACCATGGGTGGCCGGTGTTCAGCGTGCCCCTGCGCTCCGGCCACACCATCTACGTCGTCTACCGCAACCTCGACGGCGACCGAGGGGTGGACTACCTGATACATCACCCGGCTTGGCCCGCCGCCGAGACCCTCGCAGTGGACGACGGCCACTTCGTGGGGCCTGGCACGGCCTGGCCGGAACTGCTGTCCACTGCTCGGCAGCCGGCAACCGAGGGCGTTGGTGATACCGACGCTCGCCTCCTACTGCTCTTCCCGACACTCGGCGATGCCCGGCTCCCCGACGACGCGGCGGTTCCCCTCGCTGCCTCGCTTGCCGCTCTCACCTTGATCGAAGAGCCCGCCGACGTGGCCGGGATGCTCTTGGAGAACCAGGGCCAATGGGAGCCTGCCCACTGGCGGTTGGCAGACGGCGTCTGGATCAACGACGGCGGGCACTCGTACCGAAAGCCTCGCAATGCCTTCGCTCCGCCCGAGGGCCGCCTGCGGGAGTTCAGCAATGCTTTGAACGACGAGGAGCGACAGCCGCACCGGTCATCCCGCTGAAGCTCTGAGCTTGGGAAGCTGATGTGATCCCGGGCTTGCTGTGCATCTGGCTTACGGAACGGGCGTCTCGACGTCTGGTGGACGGTCCGTTGATTTCCCGGTGCTCCCCGCGGTTCCCCGTACGATCTGGCACGTGTCTGGCACGACCTCTTCGCCCCGAAGCGACTTGGGCGGGCGCGATGCCTCGGACCAGGCCGCTGCTCACCTGCGCGTGACCGTCCATGGGCGTCCGTGGTCGTCCGCGGCCGTGCGCGGGCGTTGTCACGCAGTTGGAAACTCGCCCCACAGCCCGGAGGGCCGGGTGACTGCTCCAGGGATCTGGCGCGCCAACGCCCCGACGCCTGTGGCATGACAGGTCGAGCGCCCTCGTCTTGCAGTGCTTCGGCCAGGTGCCTGATGGACCGTTCCCAATGGCTGTCCCGCATGTGAGGCGCGGACCCGGCCAGCCGCGTGCTCGTCTCTGCGAGGTGGGCTGCCACGATCGGCATCGCCTTCTCGGACCGGCTGTGACCTGTGCCCATGGGCTCACGATTAGCACCACCGATCGAAGCGCTACACAAGAGTTCCTTGCCATAACTGGTTTGTGGTGCAAAGGCGACTGTGTGACAGACGCTTCGGCGCCCTCGCAGGGCACTCCTCACGAAATCCTGGCCGGTCTGGGTGAATTGACCCGCAAGGTCCGATCTGCTCAGCGCGGCACCTGGTTTCCTCTCCTGCTGCTCGGCGTGCTCAGGTTGGGCGGAATCCTGGTCGGCCGCTTCACGTTCCAGGTCCTGACCGTTTCCTGTCCGGCGACCGACCCCGCCCTAGGCACGCGCTGCACCCTCGTCAAGCAGGGCTCGCCGCTGTACCGGCCGATCGCGATCGCTTTCGCCTACGTGGCGACGGCGTTCTTCTACATCCGCCGCTCCCGCAACCGCGGCGTCGGCACCCCGGTCCGGCCCTACATCCTCACCGGCATCGCTCTGCTCGGTGTGGTGGCCATTAGCTCCTTCTGGAGCACCCGCCATGGGATCCCGCAGCCCGGTGAACCACTCGACTTCTGGGGCCTGCACCTCGACCCCAGCTCCGAGATGACGAGGCTCCTCGAGCGACTCATGGGGAACGCCACGGCCGGCGGGCTGCCGCTGCTGGTGCTGCCCTGGGTGGAACGCAGCCGCGTCCTACTGCTGCTCACCGCGGTGTATCTGGCCATCGAATTGGTGCCGTCGTCCACCGGTTGGTCGGGGATCCCCTTCACCTCGCCCTGGCTTTTCCTGCCCCGCTACGCCGTCCCCGGCATGCTCCTCCTGCTCGGGGCCCTCGGCTTTGGCCTGGCCGAGCTGCCCCGCAGGCGCAACGCGTCATCACCGATCAACCCGAACAGCACCCCATCACCGGTCTGGACGACGTGGTCCACCAGCGCGTCCGCCTCGGCATCCTCACCGTCGCCCACCAGGCGCGCCGGGTCGAGTTCGGCTTCCTGCGCACGGCACTCGGCCTCACCGCCGGAAACCTCAGCCAACATCTCACCGTCCTGGAGAAGGCCGGACTGGTCGACATCGAGAAGGGCTACGAGGGCAAGCGTGCCCGCACCTGGCTCTCCCTCACTCCCGCAGGCGAGTGTGCCCTGCGCGAGGAGGTCGCTCACCTCAAGCGCCTCATCCACCAGATCGAACAAGGCAGGCCGGCCCCGGAGTCCTGATCTGGACTCCGGCACACAGCGGTGCGCTGCGAGCGGCTCCGCCGGCGTCCGGCGAACCCGTACAGCACCGAACACCGTCCAAGAAACCTGGGGAGGACTCGTGACCACCACACCGGTCACCAACACGGACGTGACGCGCCGCCGCATGCTCACAGCCGCGCTGGCCGCAGGGGTCGGGGCCGTCGTACCGATCAGCTCAGCGCGCCAGGCGTGGGCGGCTCCGACCGCGCCCGGCCCGGTACGGCTCACCCTGCCCGCACCCACAGGGCCACACCTCGTCGGCATGGTGCCGCTCCACCTCGTCGACACCTCACGCCCGGATCCCGTGGCCGGACCGGGGCATCACCGCGAGTTGATGGCCAGCGTCTGGTACCCCGCCCTCAGGGGGAGGGCCTGCCGCGCGCCCCCCTGGATGACCCAGGGTGCGTTACGGGCGTTCCTGGCGGACGTCGGCTTCCCCCTCGATCCCGCCTCGGCCCGCTCACCGCCGGGCACGTGGACGCACCCGTGCACCATACAGGCCGTCGCCTGCCCATCATCGTGTACTCGCACGGCTCGGGCAGCCACCGCAGCGACCACACCATCATGGTCCAAGAACTCGCCAGCCATGGCTTCGCCGTGGTCACCGTCGACCACGCCCACGACACGTTCACCGAGTTCCCCGACGGCCGGGTGGTCACCCCGGACGACGTCCCGATGTATCCGAGGGACTTCGCCGCGGACCTGCGGTTCCTGCTCGACTGCGTGGAGGGACTCGCCGTCGGCCGCAACCCCGACGTCGACGGCAAGGCGCTGCCCCAAGGCCTGCTCGGCGCCCTCGACCCGCAACGCATCGGCGCGTTCGGCTGCTCCAAGGGAGGCACCGCCACCGCGCTCACCACGCTCGCCGACCGGCGCTGACGCGCTGGGCTTCTCCGCGGAGCAGCCCGAGCGAGCAATCCAGGTGTGGACGCTGACTACTTGGTGTCGACGTAGTCGCCGGCTGCGTTGGCAGACGCTGTCGTGGTGGTGCCCGCGAAGGCATGGCGCCAGTAGCCGTCTGAGGCAGCGGTAACGGTGGTCCTCAAGGTGCCGGTGCTGCTTGTGGTGACGGTCTTGACCGTGGTGTAGGTGCTGGCACCCACCTTGCGGAACTGCAGCTTCACCGATTGGGTGGAGTAGCCGTGATACACGTTGTCGTCCCAGTCGGCCTGACTGAGTTTGCCCGTCACGGTCAGGGTCTCGCGCCCCTACGCACCGGTTCGGGCGAGGCGTCGGTCGTGAGCTTGGCGTACCGCTTGACGAAGAACTGGCCCTGGTTGTTCCGCGTCGCGACGTCGTGGTCCTTGGAGCTGACCTCCAAGTACGTCTGCCAGGCCCCCGCCTGCACGTTCTCCAGCCCCCTCCCGTAATAGCCCGGGTCCATGACGTACCTCATCGAGCAGGTGGCGGTGGTGGCGTTGACGGCCTTGCAGCCCAGATTGTCGTGGTAACCGAAGCCGCTGGCGGTGGCCCTGCTCCAGACGTCGGAGTAGGCCGCGTTGATCCCGGAGCTGTCCGTAGCGGTGATCGCCAAGACGAAACGGTGCCAGCAGCACTGGCGGCGACCTTGTCGAGCAGGGCGGTGCCGAACGCGTTGTCGTGGACGGACGCGGCCAGCACGACCACAGGGATCACCAGGCCCAGCACGTCCACGGCAAGTCCCCGCTTGCGGCCGGGCACCTTCTTTGCCCCGCCCCGTCCCGTCGTCCCGGCCGGTACCCCGGCAGCGGCGTGCAGGCGCACCTGGCCGGCCTCGCCGAGCCCCTGCTCGCCGAGGCCGAAACCAGTGAGCTGTACGGCGGGCAGATCCGTGACGGCGTGCTGCACTCCCCCAGCTACGCCGACCTCGGCCAGGTCCGCCTGCACGAAGGTGGCACCGTCCCCGGCCTCGACGACACGGGCGAGCTCAAGAACGCCGGCGGGATCACGCGGACGTGCCGCACGGCCCGGTGGCGGCTGAACACCAGCTCGCCGCTCGGGCGCCGCCGGCTGCAGGTCGAGTCCGACACGGGAGTCGGTGGACCGCCGCCACACTCCTGGTCACCGTCGGCAACGGCACCAGCTTCCCCATCGATGGCGGTGGGAGTGAGGACCCCTCCGGGCCCAGGACCCCGCTCGCCCCCCTCCGCGCCGCAGACTGCTCGACGGAATCAGAAAGCGTCGCATCGTGAGTTCGACGGCGGAGCAATCCCGCTGGACATCATTTCCGTATCAATTCACGCAAGCAAAACCTTCTCCGACAACATCAACCGAGAGATTTCGCAAACGTTCACGGCCGATATCGGAGGTGATGGTCCGTCGCCTGAACGCGCTTCGCGGGCGGCGAGCAACGCACAGAGCCGCTACACGCAGGCTCTGCAGCGCGCGGAACCGCCCGTCGAGGCCGCCAGAAAATCAAGCACACCCTCAGAGAGGGGGTTCACCATGCGCGCGCACACACGTATCAAGAAAGTGGCCATCGCGGTTGTGTCGGCACCGCTCCTGGCCATCGCCGCCGGAGCCGGAGCCGCCCACGCAGCCGCCACCGCCGCGCCCGAGCACGTCGTCTCGTTCCACTACGACAACGGCTGGGGCTGGGGCTGGGGCTGGGGTGGAGGACACCACCACGGCAACGGCTGGGGCTGGGGCTGGGGTGGAGGACACCACCACGGCAACGGCTGGGGCTGGGGCCACAACGGTGGGGGCTGGGGCCACAACGGTGGGGGCTGGGGCCACAACGGTGGAGGCTGGGGCCACAACGGTGGAGGCTGGGGCCACAACGGTGGAGGCTGGGGCCACTGAGTGTCAGCAGAAATGATCGCAACCCCTGACGACAAAGGGTGGATCCGGGTGCTCGATCCCATCGGCCACCCGGGTCCATAGGACGAAGCCCCTGATGTACCTGATGTGCCGGCGGCGACGGAGGTGAGCTGGCCAGTTGCAGGCGCCCGTTTCCGAAGCGTATGCGGCATCCGGCACCGGCGCGGCCCCCGCGATGTCGGCCATCGTCATGGGCACCGTGAAGTCCGTCCGGAGCACCGGCCACCGGTGAAGGCACGGCCCAGGGGGGAACCCGCCCTCGGTCGTCTTTCTGACTCCGGACGCCCGGCTGGAGGCGAGCTGGCTCCTGCCGGAGCTTCATACGGCGCCAAAGCCGCCCCCTTTCCCCCCGGCAGCACCCGAGACGCCAGGCGCCGGCCCGTAGCAGACCGCCCCGTCCGGGACCGGGACGCAGCAGGCCGGGCACCACGGTGCGGCGGCCGCCCCCGACCCCGTACGACACCGGCTCCCCCGGTCGGGCCGGCCATGGACCGGCCACGGCGAAGCCCCGTCGCACCTGGTGACGGGGCTGATGAGCAGGTATCGGCAGCGGACGGGCGTTCCAGGCCCCTGCCGGCCGGCGTGTCAGATGCCGATGGGGAGGCCGAGGGGAGTGCCCACGAGAGTGCTGACGGGTCGTTCGAGCAGACCGTCGGTGATGTCGTCGGGGTCCGGTGCCCGGGCAGCCATGGCGGGGACGGTCGCTGCGAGGGAAAGCAGCACGCTTGCTACGGCAACGGTCACGATGCGGCGGACAGACTGCACGGTGATTCCCTCTCGGTGAGGAGAAGACACGGGACGGGACGTGAGGACGGGCAAGAGGGACTTGCCACCTCCCAGGCCTGTGCACGCTCTGCGTCACCCGTTCAAGGGACGGCCGCCCCCGCCCACAGCCGAATGACATAAGCATCGCAACACCCTGCCGGGGGCTTCGTGCGCGGCCGAGGGGCCGAGCCCGGGAGGGGCCCGGGTGCCCGGGCGCGGGCACCGGGACGGCTCCGAGCGGGCCCCGGCAGCGGGGGGGGCGCACCCCCCGGCGCGGCCGCACGGGCAGAACGCATCCCACCGGCGGGGCTTCACAGGGGGCCGGCGATGCCGGGCGAACAGGGCAGCACATGATGTCCGACCCCGCTCGCAGCAGACTCGACCGCGGCCGACTCATGCGCCCGCGGTGTCCTCGGCCTCCCAGCGCAGCAGGTCGCCCGGCTGGCACTCGAGCACCTCGCAGAGCGCGGCGAGCGTCGCGAAGCGCACCGCCCTGGCACGGCCGTTCTTCAGGACCGCCAGGTTGGCGGGCGTGATCCCTATGCGGTCGGCGAGTTCGCCCACGGACATCTTCCGCCTGGCCAGCATCACGTCGATGTCGACGGCGATCGGCATCAGATCACCTCGTCCAGCTCGGCCTGCATCCGTGCGGCTTCGACATCGCGCGCGACGGCCTGGGCGAGCAGCATCCGCAGCACGAGCACGATGAGCGCGACCCCCAGGATGGCCACGCCGACCCCGCCCATGATGAGGGTGACGCCCGGGTCGTCCCGCTGGCCCGGCGCATTGAGCGCCGTGATCGCGAACCATACGAGGGCAGCCGCGACGATCGCGCCGATCACGATGTCCACGTACCGGAAGGCTGCGTGGGAGAACACGGTTCCGCGTCGCACCATCGACACCAGCCGCCACACGCAGACCACGGCGACCTGGACCGACACCATGCCCAGGATCGTGATCACGCGCAGCGGGGTCAGCGGGAGCGACCCGTCCTCCGGATCGCTCCCGCTGACCAACGCCCACACCATCCCGGCCTGTACGAACACGGTGCCGGCGAGCATCACCACGAGCACGGCGCGCAGCGTACCCACTGTCAGCTTTCCCATAACCCACCCTTCCATCGACCTACGATGGAAACCTATCGATATTCGATAGGTGAAAGCAAGTGCGGGACGAAGAGCGGGCGACAGCCTCACACAGCGGCGGCACACCACCACCCCCAACCACGCCACCGCTCGCGCGCAGGCGCGCACGCGCGCACGCGTGCAAAGATTCCCGATCCTGCAGAAGCCGGCCCCGCACGGCCACGAACCGAACACCACCCCACTGCACCCGAGCCCCGCGGCATGACCACCGGACCGGGACGCCGCGGGCTGCAGCGAGTGCGAGCAGGCAGTTCCGTGCCTCGCCCCATGGGCCAGTCCGCCCCCCTGCGCGTCAACGGGACAGCAGGGCTGGCGTCGGCAGGGCATACGGACTGATGAGGTGCCCCGTCGGCGGCGCGCCCGTGATCCCCGGAGTGATCCAGGGACCGGGCTGCCGCACGATGCCGAGGCCGGAGCGGCCTTGGGCAGCAGCCCCGCAGGACGGCAGACGATATGGAACGATGAGTCAAGAACGGGTAGGCTGCGTGGATGGCGCGTCCACGGAGCTTCGACGAAAGCAACGTGCTGAATTCGGCACGTGAGCAATTCTGGAACCGTGGCTACGCCGCCACGACGCTGGGCGATCTGGTCGCCGCCACCGGTCTTGGCAAGGGAAGCCTGTACGGCGCGTTCGGCGACAAGCGCCAGCTCTTCCTGAACCTCCTGAACAACTACTGCACCGAGCAGATCAGTCACATCCGGCAGATACTCGCCGGGCCCGGCACCGCCCTGGAGCGCCTGGCGCGCCTGTTCGAGGACGTCGCGCACAACTACGGCCAAGACACACAGCGCCGAGGCTGTTTCATGGTCAACAGCACCTCGGAGCTGCGTGGGCAGGATCCCGACGTGGCCGCCCTGGCCCGGGCGACGTACCAGCGTGTCGAGGACCTTCTCGTCGACTGCGTGCAGGAGGCACAGCAAGCGGGTGCCCTGGAGACGGGCGCAGACGCACAGGAGCTGGGCCGACTGCTGCTCGCCGCGCTGCAGGGCATCGAGTTCCTCGCGAAGACCCATATGGACACCGCGACCCTCCTACAGATCGGACGCACCGCGCTACGCCAGCTGCCCAGGCCTGACAACGCGTGAGCGCACAACCGGGAAGATGCGCGGTCCACGGCGTGACTCCCTGCCCGGCAGGCGATGGCGCTGGATGCGGCGTGCGGGTTCCCGGGGCGGGGGTCAGGCTGGAGTGGTGAGGCGCCCGCCCGGTCGGGGGGCTTGTAGGGCGAGGGTGTGATCTGCACACGAAGGCAGGCGACGACCATGACCAAGCCCATCCTCGAGCCGGCCGCCCAAGAGGTCGCAAACGCGTCGGCGAAGCCGCCGTTCCTCTACCTTTGATCTTGGCCAGTGCTCCGGCGGTTACGCTGGGGGTGAAGGCCATCTCAGAACTGCTCTGACAGTGAGAATTGATCGTGGCATCGCCCGGAGGTCTGACTCGTGCTCTGACTGACGCTCAGGTGATCCGCGTCGCCGTTGAACTGCTTCAGGTCGGCCTCGAAGTCCGCGCAGACCTCCCGCGTGGTCTTTTCGTGGCGCGTCAGCATCTCGTCGGTGAACGCCTTCCGCCGGTACTTGGTGACAAACGCCAGGTGGACGTGAAGGTTGTGGACGACGTGGCGGCCGGTTCTGACACCGGGATGCGGATTCCAGCGTGGCGACATGAACCACGTGCAGTACAGTGATCACTGTGAGTGAACTCGGTGTGGTGAAGCGGCAGTTCGGGCACCGTGCCCGACTGGCACTCAGCCCTGCCGAGGTCCGGGTCATGGACGACCAGGCGCACGCGGCCCGCACGATGTGGAACTGTTTGCACGCCTGGTGGCAGATGATGCCGAAGGACAAGCGGACCCTCGCCGCCGCTGATGCGGCGATACGCCAAGCCCGTACAGACC
>NZ_WEGL01000023.1 GCF_009604455.1 Streptomyces sp. RB17 | reverse complement strand
CTCCCGCGGAGCGGGAACTGCGACGGCAAGCCGTCGCAGAAGGATGGCCTCCGCTGCGCTCCGGCCTGGCTCCGCTGACGCTCCGCCAGATTCCCGCGCCAGCGCGGGAATTGAATTCCGCAAGCGGAATTCTGAAAGCGGGTCAATTCGCGCAAGCGCGAATTGCGAGCACCCGCGCAAGCGCGGGTGCCGAGGCTGGCAGCAAGGGCAGGTGCATCGCGCTCGCGCCTGTGTAGAGCTTGGGAATCCTAGCCACCATGTCTGACAGCGGAAGTGACGGACCGTCGACCTGACGGGATGCCGGCCTCCACGGCAGTGGCGGGCTCCGCTGCGCTCCACCCGAACCCCTCCCCCAGCCTCGAAACCGCCCCGACACGTTCACCAATACCCCGCCAACGTACACACCACAACCCGCCGAGTTGGAGCGGGATTCAGCCATGTATCATCCTGGGGCGGGAACATGGCGCGCGGTGATGCATCACAGTGCTTGACTGTGTAGAGTCTGGTACCAGACACCACACCCCCCGGCCCCCATCACTGCGCCGGACTTTCATTTCAAATTGCGCGCCACATTCCGCAAAAAGGAGAACACGGGAATGGCCGTGAAACTGCGTGACCATCAGGTCGAGGCCGTTGCTGCCATTGTCTGCGGTCTCGATATCCCGCCGGGCGGCATTCCCGTTAATGGGCTGCGCGGGCAGGTACACGCCGCGTGTGGAACGGGAAAAACCATCATTGCGGCGGCATCGGCAAAGCGGCTTGTCCCCAAGGGCCGCATTCTCGTGCTGGTGCCGACGCTGGACCTTCTGACCCAGACCGTCCAGGCGTGGCGCAGGGCCGGGCATACGGGGCCGGCGGTTGCGGTGTGCTCGCTCCAGGACGACCCGGAGCTGTGGAACCTCAAGGTGCGTTCCACCACGAACCCTGTGCAGCTGGCTCTGTGGCATGGCCAGGGGCCCGTCACCATCTTCGGGACGTACGCCAGCCTCGGTGTCCTGGCAGAGGCCTTCGAGGGCGCCTATGGGCAGCAGTTGGCCCCGGTGGACCTCACGGTGGTCGATGAGGCCCACCGGACTTCCGGCTCGATGGGTAAGGCGTGGGCCGACGTCCACAACCAGGGCGTCATCCCGTCGCACCGCCGGCTGTACCTGACGGCCACGCCGCGGATCTGGGAGGAGCGGCTGAACCGCGAGGTCGCGGAGGGGGCGCGTGACCCGCTGCCTCGCGAGATGGCGGCCTCCATGGATGACGAGAAGGTCTTCGGGCCTGTCCTGTACAAGCTTTCGCTCGCGTCGGCTGTCTCGCGCGGGTTGCTGGCGCGGTATCAGATCATCGTGCTGGAGCTGAAGGACCCGGTCGTCACGCCCGAGCGGCTGATGGGTGAGGACCGGCACACCGAGGAAGTGCGCGGTCAGCGGCTTGGGGCGCTCCAGGCCGCGCTGCTGCACACGATGGCGCAGCACAACCTGCAGACGTGCATCACCTTCCACCACCGGACGATAGAGGCGCAGGCCTACGCGGAGGGCCTGGCGCGGGTGGCGGCGAAGCTGCACGCCGACCAGCCCGAGAAGTACCCGGCGAAGATCTGGGTGGACTGGCTGTGCGGCGAGCATGTCCCCGAGCGGCGGCGGGAGGTCCTGGCTGGGTTCGGTACTACCGCGCGGCGGGCTGTGCTTTCGAACTGTCGTGTCCTGGGTGAGGGCGTGGACATCAGGGCGGTGGACAGCGTGGCCCTGCTGGATCCCAAGGGGGCGCCGCACGACATCGTCCAGGCCATCGGCCGGGCACTCCGTCAAAAGCCTGGTGAGGGCAAGCTCGCCTCTTTGGTCGTGCCGGTATTTCTCCAGCCGGGAGAAAAGCCGGAGGACATGTTCACCTCGGGATCGTATCGGCCTTTGGTGAAGGTTTTGGAGGGTCTGCGCGCTCACGACGAAGAGGCCGTCGAATTGCTCGCGATCCCGCAGGAACCGCAGAAAGACGTCGCGCAGCCGTCCGTGAACATCGGCCCGGCACCAGAGGAAGGCGAGGAAGAATCACGTCTCCTGCTCCGTTTTGCCGCGCCGCGTGACCCCGCCATGGTCGCGGACTGGGTGTCCTTCAACGTGATCGACACCGAACGCCAGGACTGGGCACGCGGCTGGGCGGCCCTCAAGAAATTCACTGAGCGCGTCGGGCACGCCCGAGTCCCCTACGGACACCGAGAGGGCGCGATGCCCCTCGGACAGTGGGTGGCAGAACAGCGAAGGGCGTACGGGGCCGGGCAGATGACCGGCCAGCGCGCAGCACGGCTGGAGAAGCTCGGCATGGTGTGGTCCCTGGCGGATGAGCGGTTCCAGGAGAACCTGGAAGCCGCGAAGGCCTACTACGACCAGCACTGGACGCTGTGCGCGCCCCGGCCCGCGACCATGCTGGACCGGCCGGTGGGGCAGTGGCTCTCCAACCTCCGAAGGCCCGGCGCCCTGGACGGACACCCCGAGTGGAAGACGGCGCTGGAGGCCGTGGACGAGGATTGGAACCCGTCGTGGCCGGCGGAGTGGCAGCGCCACTACGCCGCACTGCGCGAGCTGGTGGCCGACGAAGAGGGCCAGACGGAGGTCCTGCCCGGGTTCACAGTCCACGGGATGGACATCGGCAAGTGGCTGGCCCGGCAGCGCAAGCCCGAGGTCTGGCAGGCCCTGACGGACGGGCAGCGCGAGCGCCTGGAGCAGCTCGGCATCGTGCCGCTGGCCCCGGAGCCGGAGGAGGCCCTGAAGCCGGCCAGGGCGCCCGTGAGCGCCTTTGAGCGGGGCGTTGCGGCCCTGGTGCAGTACAAGGCCCGCACGGGCTCTGTGAAGGTCCCCAGGGCCCACGTAGAGCGGCTGGAGGACGGCACCGAAGTCCGCCTCGGAGTGTGGATCATGAACCAGAAAGGACGCCGCGCCAAGCTCGCCCCCGACAAACTCGCCGCACTCGCCGACCTGGGACTCGAATGGGCCCTGGAAGGTTAAGGAATGGGATAAGTTTGTGGTTAAGGATTGTCTGGAGCAAGGGTGCAGGGTCATGGCATCTGAGGAAGAGCTGTTCGCGTCCGTCGATGCTCTGTTGAACGAGGAGCCGCACCTGCCGCCTCCGGCGGAGCGTGCCCGGCTGCGTGAGGCCGCCGGCATCACCCAGGCCCGCCTGGCCACCACGTTGAAGACCACGACGCAGTCGGTGAAGAACTGGGAGAACGGCCGCAGCGAGCCGAAGTCACCGCGTCTGGACGCATACCAGCGACTGCTGAACGGATGGGCGGCGAAGTACCCCGCCCCCGGCGCAGCTCCAACAGCCTCGGTTGCCGCAACGGCGCCCGCGGCGCCTACCGAACCGGCCGCGTCCAGGGTGGAGACGGCAGACGCCCCGCAGGCTCCCGCCGTTGCGGCTGCGGCGCCGGCGCGCCCAGCCGCCCTGCGGCCCGCCGCGACGTCGCGGCGTCCGGCCACGAAGAAGACGGCGCAGCCCGCAGCCGACCCGCGCTTCCCGCACGGGCCCCTCGCGGTCCTGGACGGTGACGGCTGCGCGTACGGCACGGGCGGCATCGTGCTCGACTGCCCCGCGACCACGATCCCGGAGCTCGTGGAGTGGGCGCTGCGCGAGTCCGGTCTCGGGGCGCCGCGCCTGCACCGCTACGGCAAGGACGCCGACCCACTGATCGTGCTCACCGCCGCGGCCGCCGTGAAGCTCGGGCTGCCGGAGCGCCTGGAAGGCCACGAGCAGCGCCGCTCCCTGCGCCTGCCCGAGGACCACCCGGTGGTCAAGCAGGTGGTGAAAGCGAAGTGGCGCCTCACCCAGCGCGGGTTCGGTCCGTGGGCAAGGATCTACCGCAAGGCCACCGGCACCCAGCGGCAGTGCGTGCAGCTGGCGGTTCTGTCCTGGGACGCCCTCGATGAGCGGGCGTGGCCGGGGGTTGCGGAGATGGAGCCGGCCGACGTCGCACGCGTCCTGGGCGTGTACGCGACCCGGGTCATCACCCCGCGCGGATCGACGGCCGTCTCCGGGCTGGAGCTGATGACGGCGCTGCGCCCGCCCACCCGCGCCACGCAGGACCCCACGACCGGCAACTGGGTGTCCGGCCACAACCCGGGCTCGCTGGGGACGGAGCCGATGGACCCGGCGCCGCCGGAGGCCACC
The DNA here is from genome assembly GCF_009604455.1 of Streptomyces sp. RB17. Classification (GTDB taxonomy): domain Bacteria; phylum Actinomycetota; class Actinomycetes; order Streptomycetales; family Streptomycetaceae; genus Streptomyces. Next base: position 29,891 of record NZ_WEGL01000023.1, on the reverse strand, counting down.
CCCGAGCACCCCGTCGTCGTGGACTCCGGCTGGAGCGGAGGGTTCCTGAACGAGGAGGCCTACCAGTGGGTGCGACCGGTGGACCTGCTGAGCGACGAGGAGTGCACGCTGCCGTACGCGGTCGGGCTCGACCTCAACACCGCCTTCCTCGCCGCCGCCGCCCGCCTCGTCGTCGGCCTCAGCGCACCCGACCACTTCCGCGCCCCGACGTTCAACCCGAAGATCCCCGGCTCCTGGCTGGTCGACCTGTCCCACGTCGAGGTGGACCCGCGCCTGCCCTCGCCGTTCACACCGGACGGCACCCGGCCGACGGGACCTGCCTGGTATCAGACCCACACCGTCGCCTACGCCCAAGAACTCGGCTACAACGTCGCCCCCATCGAGGCGTACCTGCGCCGCGAGACCGGCGCGTACCTGGACCCGTGGCACGACCGGCTGAAGAACGCGTACGTCGACACCCTCGCCGACCTCGGCGTCACCCGGGACCTGGACGACCGGGCCTTCCTCGCGGCGATGGAGCGGCACAAGGACGTCGACCCGGCGATGGCGGCCGTCCTCGCCGCCATCAAGGCCACCGTCAAGGGCGGCATCGGCAAACTGCGCGAGCGCCCCCAGGGCAAGCGCTACAAGGAGGGCGAGAGGTGGCCGGCCCTCCAGCGCCCCACCTGGCGGCCCGACATCCGCGCCGCCGTCATCTCCAAGGCCCGGGTCAACATGCACCGCAAGATGCGCAACATGGCCACGATGACGGGTCTGTACCCGCTCGCCGTGCTCTCCGACTGCGTCGTCTACCCCAGCCCCGGTGACAGCCCGCTCGACTTCCTGCCCTACGCCGCGTCCGGCAAGCCCCAGCCCGGCGGCTTCCGCCTCGGACCCACCCCAGGCCTGGCCAAACTCGAAGGCATCCAGTCGATGCTGTGGGCGGTCGACGTGATGGAGAAGGGCCTCAACCCGGCCCGCCACATCAAGGGCGGCGACGCCGTCCTCGACGAAGGCGAGTAGGGCGCTGTGGGAGAGATCGACGACGCCATCGAGCGTGCCGACCGGGAAGCGTTCACCCGCCAGCCGCCCAAGACACTGCAGGCCCGCATCAACTTCCTGCTCAAGCGGCTCAAGACGACCAAAGCCGTCGCGGCGGAGATCGGGGTCAGCCAGCGGTCGGTGGAGCGCTACCGCAAAGGCGAACGCAAGCACCCGCCCAAGGCGATCGCGGACCGGATCGATGCCGCCGTACGGGCCCGCTGGCAGCCCCAAGTCCGCAAACGCCGGCAGAAACAGGCCGCCACCACACGCGGGATCACGGTGGAGACAAGGGCCCGATTCGGGTACACCGCACCCATCGGCACCACCGACGACGGACGCTTCCGCCGCCTCACCGTCCACCTCCCCCCCACCTACGCGCAGCGGCTGTTCGATGCCCGCGAGGCCGGGGCCAGCGATCAGGAGCTGCGCCAGATCATCGCCGAAGGCTTCAAAGACGTGTACTTCCAAGACAGCGGAAACCGCGCCATGGGACTCACCGACGTCACCCTCAACGACATCGACTACCTCGACCTCGACTACTGACCTTTCAGATCAGAAGCCGCAGACCGCGTCACAGCGGCGCGTCCTGCACCCTCGCGGTCCCCCTGTCTATAGCTCATTCCTTATCCCTGGCTTGCGGCTTCGGTGTGTCGGTGGGCTGGGCCGTTACGTCGTCGCACGCGTCGACCCATCGGGCCAGCAGGCTGAGGACGGCGAGGCGCTCCAGCGCGTCCTGGGCGGTCATGCCGTCCGTGCCGTGGGCCGAGGTGTTGCGGATCGTCATCTGCGCTCCCGGGGCGAACTGGCGCAGCCCGTCGTTCATGGAGCGCACGGTCTGGTCTTGTGGATCGCCGGGCCAGCGCAGGCGGGGTTGGCCCTCCTTGGGATCGCTCGCGGAGAAGACCTGCTGCCACAGGCTCGTGGCGGAAAGGTCCCGGCGTCCAGTACGGGCCTGGACGTGGGTGACCAGAGCTTCGGCGGCCGAAGCGACGGCCTCCCGGTAGTGCTCGTTGAGCCACAAACGGCGAGCGGCGCCCCACACCAGAGGATGCAGCAGGTCCACTCCGGTCACGGACGGTGCCTCGGCCGCCGCCTTGGCCGCCATCGCCTCCAGCCGCCCCAGGATCTGGTCGCAGATCTCCAGCACATTGTCGGGCTCCAGCAGCGGCTTCGGGGAGGCCATCGAGTGCCAGGCGGCGATCGGATCCACCGCTCCGTGACCCTCCACGTGGATGTAGGAGCCTGTCAGACGCGGCGCGTAGTAGGCGCGGCCGGCTGCCCGAGCGGCCTTGGCGCGCGCGTCATGGATTTCGTCGGGGTCTGCGTCATCGTGCGGGAGGATCGCCGGGGCGATTCCGCGGGCGACGTGGTTGGTCTCGTGCAGGGACAGGAACTCCTCCAGCGCGGTCTTGAAGTCGGTGACCGCTTGAGCCGTCGCCTTGAGGTACTCGGGATCACGGGCTGCATCCATGTACCGATCCTCACACCCGTCCAGGGGGCAACTCCCTGTCCATTCCCGGCGCCCTGGTGCTCTGACCGGTGGCAGGCCCCGATGGACGGGGCAGCGCGAGCTCCTGGAGCAGATCGGCGTCACCCCATTGCCGCCGGAGCAGAAAGCGCCCGCCAATCCGCCCAAGGCGGCCCTGGCACCCTTCGAGCGGGGCACCGCAGCCCTGACGCAGTACAAGGCCCGCAGCGGAGTCGGCGGGCATCACTGTCCGAGGTGCAGCGCCAGCTGCTCGCGGGCCTCGGCCTGTTTGGCTCGAAGGCCGGTGGGCGGCGGGCTGTGGCGCCTGCTGATCTGCTTCGTTATGCCCATTACCGGATGGGTTGATATGCCGTTTGTGTCAGTGTGCAGGGGACGGAAGCGCAGCCTGACGGGGCGAAGGTGGCACCCGCCGAGGTGGGGCCGGTTGACGTGCTGTTCTGCGAGGCGGGGCAGGGAGCAGGGTGCCTGCGGTGGCCGGAGGCCGCTGGTGAGGTGGCCTTCGAGCAATGCCGGCCGCTGAGGCCGTTCCCGGTCCGCAAAGGGAGGCGGCTGGCGCCGGGATGGTGGTGGTCGTCGACTACCGGGCGGCTGGTGCACTACGGGTCCGCGGCGATGCGGCTGCACGTGATGCTGCTCGACCGCGATCCACGTGTCAGTGGCCTGGCCGCCCGGCCGCTTGAGCTGCGATGGCGCGAGCCGGGAGGTGTGCGGGCGCATGCACCGCAGCTGATGCTGCGACTCGCCGGCGGTCAGGGGGTGTTGGCGGACTGCACCACCAGGCCGGAGCTTTCGCAGCGGCAGCGGTCCCTGGCTTCGGCGGTCGGGCAGATCTGCGCGGCGGTGGGCTGGCGGTACTGGGTGCTCGGGCCGGTCGACCCGGTCTACCGGCGCAACGTGACCTGGCTGGCCGGGTATCGGCACCCGCGGTATCACGGTGGACGACAGCTGGCCGCCGCCCTGCAGGAGACGTTCGCCGAGCCCGCGCCGCTGTGGGAGGGGGTACGCAGGATCGGGGATCCGATGCTGGTGCTTCCCGCGCTGTTCCATGCCGTGTGGGCGGGACGCCTCGCTGCGGACCTGGGCACGCCGATGCATGAGCGGATGCCGGTATGGGCGCCGGCGGCAGAGTGATGGCACACAGCGGGGTGCCGGGTGGGCCGGTGGTGGAGCTGGGATGCCGGGTGCGGTTCGAGGGACGGATCTGGACGGTGGCCGCCCTCACCGGCGGTCAGGTGCGGCTGGTCGCACAGAACGGCAAGGTAGTGGCGCTGCTGCTGTCGCTGCTGTTCGCCGATACAGGGTTCGAGGTCCTGGATGCGCCAGAGGGATCCAGGGTGCCGCCGCTGGGCTTGCTGAAGTCGCTGCCCGAGGCGGTGCGAGAGCGGGCGCTGGCCTGGGAGCGGCACGTGCGGGAGGTGGAGACCGGGCGGCCGGATGAAGGTGGCTGCGCGGGAGGGCCGCGGGCGGAGTACGACCCGGAGACGCGGACGTTGGCGCAGCGGGAGGAGGCGAAAGCGGCCGAGCTGTCGGCGGCGGGGATGCCCACCAGCGCGGTCACGGTGCGGCGGATGCGGGCCCGTTACCGCCAGAGCGGGCTGTGGGGGCTGGTGGACCACCGGGCCACACGGCCGCGGACGGCGCTGGGGCGTGCGGACGAGCGAGTGGTGACGGCGCTGCAGGAGGTGCTGGAGGCCGGACGGGAGCGCTCCAGCGGGACGCTGGGGCGGCTACGGGTGTACACCGAGCGGCTGCTGGCCGAGCGGCACGGGGAGGGGGTCGTGCCGCTGCCCTCGAACGCGACGTTCAACCGGCTGGTGCACGCTCTCGCTGACGGGCACGGGCTGCTGGGCAGCGCCCGTCAGCGCCGCTGGCGTTCCGCGCGGCCGGTTCCGCCGTTCGTGCCGACGACGGTGATGGCGCCGGGCGAGCTCGTGATGATGGACAGCACCCTGCTGGATGCCTTCGTGGTGCTGGACGACGCAGTGGTGGAACGGCCCGAGCTGACCATCGCGCTGGACGTGGCGACCCGCAGTATCTGCGCGGCCGTGCTGCGCCCGAAGGGGACCCGCAGTGTGGATGCGGCGCAGTTGCTGGCGCAGATGACGGTGCCGGCGCCGATGCGCCCCACCTCGCCCGAGGCGCTGGCGATGCAAGCGTCAGTGATCCCCTACGAGCGGCTGCTGAGCGTGGACGCCCGGCTGGAAGGCGCAGCGGCGCGGCCGGTGATCACACCGCAGACCATCGTGGTCGACCAGGGCAACGTGTTCGTCTCGTCGTCGTTCATCGCCGCGTGCGAGTCCTTGGGCATTTCCGTACAGCCCGCCCCGCCGGGCAACGGGCCCGCCAAGGGGCACGTGGAGCGCACCTTCTCCTCGATCAAGACGCTGTTCGTGCAGCACGTCGCCGGCTACACGGGCGCACACACTGGCGAGCGCGGGCACGGCGTCGAAGGCGAGGCGGTGTGGACGCTTGCCCAGCTGGCCGAGATGCTCGATGAGTGGATCATCTGCGGGTGGCAGGAGCGCGCCCATGACGGGCTGCGGCACCCGATGATGCCCCGCCGTGCTTTGTCGCCCAACGAGATGTGGGCCACTCTGGTGGCCGTGTGCGGGTACGTCCCGGTGCCGCTGGGGCGCGAGGATTACATCGAGCTGATGCCCATCAAGCGGCAGAAGATCAACGACTACGGCATCCGCATCGACTACCGCACCTACGACCACAAAGCCCTCAACCCCTACCGCGGCGAACGCTCACCCGCGATGGACGGACTGTGGGAGATCCACTACGACCCGCACGCGCCCGGCCAGATCTGGGTACGCCTGCCAGGCGCCGGCCAGGCGCAGGGGTGGAGATGGGAGACGGTGCCGTGGATCCACCACACCCTGGTCACCGCCCCGTTCACCGACTTCACCTGGCAGCACATTAGGCGCACCCTCGCCCGACGCGGCAGCCGCGCCCAGCACGAACACGACCTGGCACTGGCCCTGCGCGAGTTGCTCGAGCGCGCCGCCGCCGGACACGGCAGCCGCCGGGAGAAGGTCGTCACCGCCCGGGCCCGCGCCGGCGCCGCGAACCAGGGCGGTGCGGTGTGGGGGATCCTGTACGGCCAGCAGCCGGAAACCGAAACGCGCGAGCCTGCCAACGAGGACGTCTTCGACGACAGCGAGGACGTCGAGGAACCCCTGCCCGACGACGGCTGCGTGAGCACCTGGCTGGCTGAAGGCGCACAGGCGAGCGACTCCCCAGCCGCCCCGGTGCGGGAAGCCGGCGTACCTGCTCCGCGCCGCCCTAAGGTCACCGTCTACGACCCCTTCGAGGAATCCCTGCGATGGTGAGCCCGATCTCCAACGATGCTGTCGGGTTCGCCCCGCTGGCTCCCCCGACCGTATGGCAAGGATGGGACGCCTTCGTCCACCGTCCCACGGCACCCGCACGCGACGCCGACGACCCCGCCTGGTCCCAGACGGAGCGCGAGGACTACCACTCCGAACTCGCCGTCATGCGCACCCCCGCCATGGACAGTGTGTTCACCGCCGTACGCCGGCTGCTGCTGGTCAACCGCCGCCAGCAGGCCGGCGCCCGGCGCGGACTGATCATCTCCGGCCCGGCCACGACGGGTAAGACCACGACCATGATGGCGCTGGGGCGTTCCTTCCAGTTGGCCGACGCCCGCCAGCACCCCGGCCGCGGCGAGCGCAGACCCGTGCTCTTCATCAGCGTGCCGCCGGCCGCCACCCCGAAGATGCTCGTCAGCGAGTTCGCCCGGTTCCTCGGCATGCCCATCACCGAACGCCTCAACCAGACCCAGATCACCGGCGCCGTGTGCGACCTGCTCGGCGAGCTGGGCACCCAGCTGGTCCTCATCGACGACGTCCACCTCCTGGACACCCAGCGGCGCGCCGGCGCGGAAACCTCCGACCAGCTCAAATACCTCGGCGAACGTATCCCCGCCACCTTCGTCTACTCCGCCATCGACATCGAGACCTCCTCACTGCTCAGCGGAGTGCGCGGGGCACAGATCGCCGGCCGCTTCAAGATCTTCCGCCACCGCCCGCTGGCGTATGCCACCGCGCAGGACCGCGCCGTCTGGGACGACCTCGTGCGCGCCGTGGAAAACCTCCTGCGGCTGCGCGCACACCGGCCCGGAACCCTCCTCACGCACGCCGCCTACCTGCACACCCGCACCGCAGGGCGGATCGGCAGCCTCTCCCACCTCATCCGCGAAGCCTCCCTGATCGCCCTCACCGAAGGCACCGAACGCATCACCAAACAACTGCTGAGCGAGGTAGAGCTCGACGCAGCCGCCGAAGCGCAGAGTCGTCCCGCCCGCCCTCGGCGGCCCTAGAACGCGCCCGGATGACACATCAAAAGCCGCCCCGCACGGGAACCCGCAGCACCGCTGCCAGCGGCGCACGGCCGGCAGCGTCCTGCATCCTCGTCACGGCCCTGGCCAGCGGAGCGGCCGGACGCGTGGCACCGCTCCAAGGCGAGCTGACGCTGTCGTTCCTGACCAGACTCGCCGCCCGCTACCACCTCAGCCCGCGCGACCTGCTCGCCGCCGTCACCGAAACCGGCGGCCTGCAAAACCTCACCGGAATGCTGTACCCGGACAGCGAGCTCCACCTCAACGCCCAGGCCCGCGCCCGCATCGCCGCGCTCTGCCGGGTCGAGCCGCAGGTACTCGAGCGTGCCCTGCCCGCCTGGACGCGGGAAGAACCATGCGGCAAGTACGGGGACGGTCCGGTCGGGCGGCTGATGCGCGGTGAGCAGGCCGTGGCCGCGTGGGGCCCGGCCTGCCCCGGATGCACCGGCGCCCGCACCGGACGCCTCGTGCCCGCCCGCCGGTACCTGGCACCCGAGGAGCGCGTATGCGCCCGCCACCGGTACTGGCTGCTGTACCTGCCCGGAACCAGCGGCCTGCCCGTGCTCCTCGGCCGGTGCCCGGAAGTGATCGCCGCCCAGCGGCAGCACGTCCGGCTGCTGCGCCGCTCCCCCGCCGGAGCGCAGGCTTTCGAGGTCGCGCGTGCCGTCACCGGAGCGTGGTGGCAGCGGTCCTGGCCGGTGGAGGAAGCGCTGTGGCCGGACCGCCTTGAAACGACGCGCCCTGCCGGCGCCGATCCCGGCTGGTGGCAAGTGGCGGCCCGCGAGCTGGTCACCTATCCCGAGACCGTCGCTCTGGCATGCCAGCTGGCCGACCGATCTCTGCAACAGCGCACCGTCATCGAATCGGGCGGTCATGTGCCCTACCGGCTGGGCGAACTGCCCCGGTTGCTCACCGACCTCGCCGACCGGCTCGGGCGGCCATGGCTCGCCCGCCACCTCGCCGCCGACACCCACGGGCCACTGTTCACCTGGGTCCACTCCTGTGTGCGCGCCCGAGAAGCCTCCAGGCTGTGGAGGGTTCACTCGGCTCACCGGCCGCGCGCCCTGAGCGAGCTTCTCCCCCGCCCGCCTGCCGCCGGCGATACCCGGCCGATGCCGCCGCCCGTGAAGCGGCTGCGCGGCCACAGCGTTCAGGCCGAGCGCGCCTTCGAGCAGGGGATAGCGCACGCCCGGCTCTTCCACCAGCAGCACGGGCACCTGGCCGTGCCCAAAGAAGCCACGCTCGGCGGCTACCCGCTGGGCACCTGGCTCGTCAACCAGCGTGCTGAACACCAGCGGATGCCCGACCACCACTTCATGGCACTGGCCGCCCTCGACCCGTGGTGGAACGCGCCCTGGGACCCGCGGTGGCGGCGGCAATGGCACCAAGCCGCGCAGCACACCCGCACCCGTGGCCCCCTCAACGCGGCCTCAGGCTTCCCCGACACCGGTATCAACCTCGCGCAGTGGCTGTACGAGCAGTGCGCCCGCTATCCCGATCTGCACCCCGAGCAGCAACGGCTGATGGCTTCCATCGGCATCGGCACAGCCGCCGCCCGGGCAGCCCGGCCACCGCGGCGCAGCTACAGCGAACGCTTCCAGACGGGCCTTGCACACGCCGCCGCCTACGCCTTGCAGCACGGGCAGCTCGCCACCGTCGGCCAACGCACCGTCCACGACGGCTTCCCGCTGGGCAACTGGCTGGCCCTGCTCCGCAACCGGCACCACGACCGGCCCCCCGTACCCGCCGACCGCGTTCAGGCTCTCAACGCCCTCGACCCATGGTGGAACCCGCCCTGGAGCCTGTACTGGCAGCGCCACTACTACCGCGCCCGCGACACGGCAGCCGGCCACACGCTGAACCCCGCGAACGGCTTCGACGACCTGCCTGACGCCCAGGTCGCCGACTGGCTACGCCGGCAATGCCGTAACTACCACCAGCTCCATCCCCAGCAGAGAAAGCTCCTCACCGCTGTCGGGCTCACCCCCCACACCGTCGACACAGCCCGCCGCCACCTGACCACCCGCACCGCTACGGCACGCAACCGGCACCGCGCCAAGAACGGCAGCCTGCTAGGACACCGGCCCGACCAACGCGCCGGCTTCGATACCGCCCTCGCCCACGCCCGCACCTACGCCGCCCAGCACGGCCACCTCGCCGTCCCGGGCAACACCCAACACAACGGCTTCCCCCTGGGCCGCTGGCTGGCCAGACAACGCAACCAAGCCAGCACCCGAGCCCGCCGCAACCTACCGCCCTCCCCCCAGACCAGCGAACTCGCCGCCCTCGACCCCTGGTGGAACCCACCCTGGAAAAGCGAGTGGCAGCGCAACTACTACCGCGCCCTGCACCACATCCACTCAAGCAAACCCTTCGACCCCGTTCACCGCATCCCCAACTCCCACACGGCCCTCGGTAGTTGGATCGACCGCGCCTGCCGCCACTACGACCGCCTCCACCCCGGCCAGCAACACCTCCTGAGCAACCTCGCCATCACCCCCGAGACCCTCGCAGCCCGCGCCCAGACCACCCCGCACTGGCACACCGCCCTCGCACACGCCCGCGCCTACGCCGCCCACCACGGCCACCTCGCCGCCCCCCACCACACCCTCCACGACGGCTTCCCGCTCGGCCGCTGGCTCGTCAAACAACGCCACCGCACCAAAACCGGTACCTCATGCCCCGCAGCCGGTGCTCTGACCGCGATCGACCCCTACTGGAACCCACCCTGGAACCTGCGCTGGCAACGCGCCTACCAGCGTGCCCGCACCCACCCCCACACCCACGCCAGCCGGCAATGGCTCACAACCCAGCACCGCAACTGGCCACTCCTGCACCCCGACCAGCAACGCCTCCTCACCCACATCGGCATCCACCCATAGAGCGCAGCGCCTGCACCCGCGCTACCAGACCAAGCCGCAGGTCATGACGGCCGGCACCGCTCAGGACGGCGTGCCGCGGAACGGGGAGTGCCGGGTGATGTCTCACGGCGACTCGGTCGGATGCCTCTCGATCAGGCCGCTGAATCGAACGGCTGATCCGAGGTGGCTTCCTGGTTCTGATTGCGCGCTTTCGCATGTGCTTTGACCCAGCTATAAGTCTCCGGGTAATAGGGCCTGTCATGCTTGAAGGCTCGGGCTGCTGCTGCGAGCCAGAGTTCAACGCCGATAGGCCCGACGTAGCAGGCGTTCAGGAAGGCGATGGCCTGCTCAGGGCTGGCGGGCAGGGTGCGCCCCTGGATGATGCGGCGGGTTGTGCTGCGTGGCAGCTCACCGGGGCCGCACATCCGCTCCATTTCACCAGGGGTGGGGTAGCCGACCCATACGTGGAGGTCTCGTAGGCCTCGGCTCAGGTCGGCGAGGCTCCCGATGAGGTCCGGATCGGGTGCCGCGTGGAGGTAGTACGGCGCCCGGGTAGCCCGACGTGCGTCGAGCCACAGTTCCATGGCGCTGTCGATGGCGAAGTCGAGGCGGCCGGTGAACTCCTCTTCTTCGGTCTTGGTCACGATGACGAAGACGTAGACGGTCTCCCAGGACGGGACACAGGAACCGGAAGCGGCACGCTCGAAGGTTGCCTTTGACGGAGCGCCGCTCACGAGGTGGGCCATCTGGTCGTACGTCAGGCCAGCGGCGGTCTTCCTGGCGCGCAGGAAGACCGCGAGCTTCGCGCGCGCTGGGATAGTGCAGTCCACAGGCTTGTCGGGTCGTCCCATGGCTATCTCAGTTCCCGGCGTTGAGGTAGGTCCGGACGAGGCGGCCGATCCAGCTGCCTTGGCGGCCTCCGCTGATCACCGAGGCGACGACGGCGCCACCTACACCGCCGGCGCCCGCGAGAAGAAGGAGGGCGTCGCCCAGGCTCATGCCGAGCCGGGCGAGGATTGCCGCGGTGACGATGCACACGACGATCACGAATGCGTGCGGCATACCGAAGTAGCCGCCCGTGGAAGTGGTGTCGCTGCCGGACGTCACCGGTTCGACGGCCGCGGTATCCGCCGCAGCGGAAGAAGGCTTGGTACTCATGTGAGTTCCCCTATCCGCCGTCCGGCGACCAGGGGTCGCCGGACGGTGCTACTTGGCTCCAACCAGGTTGTCCAGACGCGCGCGCAGCGGGAGTTGGCGCTCCCAGCACGTGAATGGGCTTGCTGCGGCAAGCTTCCCAGCCCCTGCGCTACGAGTGACAGCAGGTCAGTTCATTGGCTCATGAACGCTTCAAAGCCCATGACCCACCATCCATGCGGCGTTCGCGTCTATGCCGAGCGCTTCCTGGCCTGAAGACGGCAGCGAACGTACAGGTCACCGCGCTGCACCGGCCTCTAGCATGTACACCAGACAACTTCGGGGCCGATGTCATGGCATTTCGGTCCCTTACGGGCACGTTGCCGAGCACAGCAAGAGGGGCCCTGACCAGGGTTGATTCAATTTTGCGCCGCTTGGACAGCACTCGGTCTCGATTCAACGGGCACACTCTTCGTACGAGCTCGACCTGCCGTAGCAGGACGTAGCCGGCCCCTGATTGCTACTGGCTCCAACCGGCGCACACAGGGAATTGGGGCGGGTGTTGGCGCACCTGCCCCGCGTGAAGCCGATGACCTCGCCCGCCCAGGGCCTGGCGTCGGCTTCACCTGCATCAGGGGAACAGCAGCTGGCACCGTGCCTACCACCACGCCCGCACTCAGCCCGGCGCCGCGGCTGGACGCTCCTGCACCCCCGCCAACAACACCTCCTCACCCCCATACGCATCACAGACTGAGACCGAGGCTCCAGCACGTCCGCGGTGCATGACATCGGCACTCTTTCCACGCCCCCCACAGCCACTTACCGTCAATTACATGGCCAACGGGGTGTTTCACACCAGGTACGGCATAAAGATCAACCTGACACACGAAGACCTCGACAACCCGGACTACGAGGGACTGCTGGAGGAGATCACCCAGCCCGTCGGTCAACGACCCCGGGACCTGCTGCAGTGCCTGACGGACTACGAGGGCGGGCAGTGCCAGTGCGCGCTCGACGGCAAGACGCCGTGGATGTTCGTCCGGCGCCAGCGCCGTGGCGGCAAGGTCATGTGGGTAGCGGCGCACCTGCCGCTCACCCACGTCGCCACACCGCAGGAGAGCGACAAGCACAAGGCGATGAAAGAGCGGATCGCCCGCACCGCATCACGGCACGGACTTCACGTGCAGACCGAAGCGCGGTCCGAGGACGGACGGGTCATCACCGACGTGCTGGTGACCGGCGCCAGCACACGCGTGGGATGGGAGGCCCAGTACTCCCCCATCACCGCCAGCACCGTGCGCCGGAGATCCGCAAAAGCCCGCGAGCGCAACATCGCGCCTCTGTGGGTAACCGCAGACGCCACCTCCGCCCTGATAGACCGCGCCCCCTGGACCCGCGTCGACGACGTGCCCTGGCAGCGCATCATCTCCCCGCTCGCCCTGATCATCCGCGGTGGCGTCCGCCACCTGCAGATCTGGAAGTGCACCCCCACCGCCGAACGGACCTGTCCCGAAAGCGGCAACGCCTGCGGCAAGTGGCACAGCGGCTGGTTCCTGCCCGCCCTGTGCATCCCCCAGGAACGCGCCACCCCGCTCGACGAACTCATCGTCACCAGCGCAGACGGCGAGCACCTGCCCGTACGCTCCCGCAACCGCCACGACCCACACCGCACCTCCTACCTGTGGGCCCTGGCCCGCGACGTTAAGCGCTGGCACGAGATCACCGGCGAAACCAACACCCCGCCCGAGGCCGGCCCAGCCGACGACGAACCCGTCACTTACACCGAACAAGAACTCGACAGCTCCTGCCGCTACGGCGAAGAGGGCCCCCACACCAGCAGCCCACGCCCGCGACGCGAGACCTCCTCCGCCACCGGCCTGCACACCTTCGACCACGCACCCGACGACACCCTGCTTCAACCCACCAGACCCATCGCTCTACGCCTGTCCCCCCGCGAGCGTCTCGTCATCGGCGCAGAACTGAAGTGCCCGCCCTGGGAGATCGGGCCCTGCATGCTGTGTGCCGCCCCCATCCACCGCTACGGCCCCCGAAGCCCCAAAGCATGCCCCGCCTGCCGCATCACCACCCAGCAGACGTAGGGCCGCGCCCCATACCAACAACCAGTCAGCCTGATCACCGGTCACCGCAAGTAGACACGACCTGATCACCCAGTCCGCTATCTGACAAACCCGCAGCCCAGACCCCACGCAGCAAGACCACTACCCACACGCCAGCCCCAGCAGAAACGCCGGCGCCACCTGACCACACCTGACACAGCAAACTGATAAGCCCAGGTAGAACCACCAGATGCTGATCAGAAACACCGCTCCTGGACAGGCGGAAATCCTCAACGCCTCCCTCAGCGACCCGCAACACCTCGACCACACCGGCACCCACATCACCGTGCAACGCCTCGAACACGCCGCCTACCTCCAGATCACCACCGCGTTGAAAGTGTCCGGGCAGCCGTCCCACCCACCCGAAGGCCCGTGGCAGGACGTCCCGGACGAGCTGGAGGGCATGCAGCAACACGCGCAGGCATCGCCGCAGGAGTCCATCACGCCCACCGCCACCTCGATCCCGTCACCGGCGGCAACGGAGGTGAGCAGCGAAGCCTTCCCGGCCCTGCTCGCCGCCAGCACCAACCCGTCCGGGCTCCGTCTTCTCTCCCCCGCCCCATCGTCGGCTCGCCTCGACGACGAAGCCGGCCCAGGCACCGAAACGGCCGCATCTGCCGCGCCTTCGGCCCCAGCACGCCCGGCCGACGCCTACTCCACCGACACGCCACAGGCCCCGAAGACCGACGACCCGACGGCCGCAGCCGAGGAGCCCACAGCGTCGGAGGCGGAAGAGAGCGAGGCGCACGACCTGCACGCCCCCGAGATCCGCGTCCTGGGACCGGTCGAAGTGACGGGCGTGAACAGCACCGGCCACGGCCCCAGGATGGCCCAGCTCGCCGCCTTGTTGTACTTCCGTCCGGGGCGGAGTGCGGATGTGCTGTGTGTCGACATGGATCCCGTCAGCCCGTGGTCGACGAGCACCCTCAACGCACGGATGCAGGGCCTGCGCAGCTCACTGGGCGGCGACTCGTCCGGCAACCTCTACGTACCGCGCCGCAAAACGGGCGAGGACCCATATCGGCTCGCGCCCGGTGTGCGCTGTGACTGGACCCGTTTCCTCCAGCTCGTCGAGCCCGCGCTGCCGCTGGGCCCGTCCGGCCTGACCGACTTGGAGAAGGCGCTGACGTTGGTTCGAGGCAAGCCGTTCGGCGGCCGGCCGCTGCCCTGGGCGGAGCCCTACACTCAGGAAATGATCACGCGGGTCATCGACGTCGCACACACCGTGGCCACCTACCGCATCCCCGCAGGCCCCCACCACGACCTCAGCGCCGCCCGCCAGGCCGTCGCGACCGGTCTCGACGTCGACCCCACGGCAGAGCTCCTTTATCGGGATTGGATGCGTCTTGAGGCTGCGCGCGGCAACCGCTCAGGGCTGCACACCATCATCACCCGCGTGCAACAGATAAACCGGGATTTGGACTGCGCGCTCGAGATGGAGACCACGCAGCTCATCAACGAGCTCCTCAATAGCTCCGGCACGGCGGTGCGCAAAGCTCTCTAGTCGTCGGTGCGCAGGGCGCACAGTGCACTCTACTGGCCGGGGACAACGTCCCGAGCCGCGTAGGCGAGCAGTTCGCTCAGGGCCGCCTCGCCGGACAGCGACGGCCGCGTGCGCCACTCCCCCAGTGTTTCGCATACGGTCTGCGCAACCGCCTGCGCGTGCTGGGCCAGGTCGTCGTCCAGGGCCGTCATTCCCCCGTCGTGGGCGCGTCCGGTGACGATGACCGGCCCGTGAATCGGGTACAGCGCGATGCCTCGCCAGGTACTCGCCAGAGCCCATGCGGTGATGTTCCGCGCGAGTCCCCTCCCGCGTCCGTCGCCATGCATGTGCAGCAGGGCCCGCCGGTGGTAGAGCCCTTGATCCACCGGTCCGGTCGTTCCAGTGTGATCCCGGATCGCGGAGTGCGCACCGGGCTCGGAAAGGTCGATTTCCGTGACGGTGGTGTCCGGGGCGATGCGCAGGGCGTGCATGGGATTCCATACCTTTCTTCGTGGGTTGATCGCGGTCATTCGTAAGATCGGGACACCCAGGGATGCCGGGTGTGGCTGTCATGTGATTGCCGCGTTCGTGGCTGAGGAGGATTGGCCGCCCGGCATCCCGCGACGACTCGACTGCTGATTGGGATACGCGAACCGGATCGCTCGTATGGACGTGACGGCGAGGTCGTCTGCTGGGACAGCGCAGGAGAACGACGAAGGAGGGGCCGGTGCGCGAACTGTGGGCGGGGACGGACGCGGGCAAAGCCGAACACCACTGCACCGTGATCGACACGAACGGCACGAAGGTGCTCTCGCGCCGTGTGCCGAACAACGAGGACGAACTGCTGCAGCTGCTCGGTGACGTCCTGGACCTGGCGGACGGCGTTCCCGTCACCTGGGCAGTCGACCTCAACGCGGGCGGTGCCGCGCTGTGGATCGCACTGCTGGTCAACCACGGCCAGCGGCTGTTCTACATCCCCGGCCGGACTGTGCACCACGCCTCCGGCTCCTACCGGGGCGACGGCAAGAGCGACGCGAAGGACGCCTTCGTCATCGCCGACCAGGCCCGCATGCGCCGCGACCTCCAGCCGCTCCAGGAGACCAGCGAGATCGCGGTCGACCTGAAGATCCTCACCGGCCGCCAGGGCAGGGATAGCCGGGTCGCCGGCAGGGCGATCCCGGTGTCCACCCCGCACGGCGGTGATGTCGCCCATAATGATCAAGAACTCTCAAGTGTCAGTCCCTTCAGGTAGGTTCGGATGCATGACGGCGGAGGCGACCACGAAGGACACCGGGCATGCCCGGTACACCTTCCGTGTGCGCCTGTCGGCTGCTGCGCGGCGCGCACTTGAAGCGGAGTGGGCGCGCTGCCGGTGGATCTGGAATGAGTGCGTCGCGAAGTCCAAGCAGGCGCACGTGCAGAGCCGGGCGACCGGCGAGAAGGTGACCTGTGGTCCGGGGCAGTTGGACAGGATGCTGACCGAGGCCCGCGGGGTGACGCCATGGCTGGCTGAGGGCGCGTCGGTGCCGCAGCAGCAGGTGATACGCGACTTTGCCAAGTCCCGTGCCAAAGCGCTGAAGGACATCAAGGACCGGTTGCCGATGCACCGCCGGGCCCAGATGCCCCGCTTCAAGAAGAAGCGGGAGGCGCGGTGCAGCCTCAACTACACCAAGCGCGGTTTCCGCCTCAAGGACGGCCGCCTGCACCTTGCAGGCCAGATCGTGCTGAGGGTGGTGTGGTCGCGGCCCCTTCCGGCCGACCCGTCGAGTGTGCGCGTGTACCAAGACACGCTCGGACATTGGTACGTGTCCTTCGTCGTTGCCGCGCAGAGCGAACCGCTCGCCCCCACGGGGCGCGTGCTCGGGGTGGACTGGGGTGTGAAGGAGACCGCCACCACCACCGACGACGCCTACGATCTCCCGCATGCCGAGCACGGCCAGCGGGCCGCGCAGCGGCTGGCGAGGTATCAGCGGATGATGGCCCGGCGTCGGCGTCCGAAGGGACAGCCCGCATCCGCCGGCTACCGGGCCGCGCAGGCGCAGGCGGCGAAGCTGCACAAGAAGATCGCGAGGCAGCGTGAGGACACCGGCCGCAAGTGGGCCAAGTCCGTGATGCGCGGCCATGACAGGGTTGCGGTGGAGGACTTTAGGCCGAGGTTCCTCGCGAAGACCACCATGGCCCGCAAGGCGGCCGATGCCGCCATCGCCGCGACCAAGCGTGCCCTGTGCGAGATGGGCCGCAAGCACGGGCGGGACGTCCGTCTCGTGCACCCGGCGCACACCACGATGGACTGTGCCAAGTGCGGAGCGAGAACCAAGCACGCACTACCTCTCTCGATGAGAACGTATGCCTGCACCGCGTGTGGAGCCGTGTCCCCCAGGGACAAGAACTCCGCCCGCGTGATGCTGGTCCGGGCAGGTTGGAACCCGGACGGTGTCGAGGGCGTAAGACCACCCGAGCCGCTGGCTCCGGTGGCGGCCTGAGCCGTAAATCCCCGCTCAGCCCTGGAGGGTTACGAATCCCCCTCCCTTCAGGGAGGGGAGCCTTCAATACTGTTGCTGTGCGTGGTGGCGGGTCAGTGCCTGCCAGCGCCGCTCGAAGTCGACGGCCTGTTCGGCGATGTAGGCGGTGGTGAGGGGCTTGTTGTGCTGCGCGGTGATCCCGTGGGATGCGCATTCCTGCGCAATGGCGTCGAGCGACGGGGTTTCGTTGTGCTGGCGGTGTTGCGCCCAGACGTTGTAGACACGGAACGGCAGCAGGTAGCGGCGCAGGGTGGACGGGCTGACCGGCTTTCCGCCACGGCCGGTCATGCCCTTCTTGGATGCGAGGTAGGCGGAGAGCTGCTCCGCTCTGGGTTCCTCGCCGTGCTCGCCCTCGTACTCCGTCCAGGCGAGGTAATAGCGGTCGACGGTGGTGAGCGCGGCGGACTCCCCCATCGGGTCGTCCTCACCCGACACCTCCTCGACGGCGGCGCTCACCTGGCGGCTGCGGCTCTCCTTGGCGGGCTGAGCACCTGCGCCGGCCGAAACGCCCTCGAGCTCCTCCTCGTTCGGGAGGTCGTCTGAAGACACCTGTGCGGCAGGCTCGGTGGCTTCCTCGTCGGCGGGCGGCCCCGTCTCGGCGAACTCGCGCTGCCAGAAGGCGGCAACGAACCCCTCCAGGTCTTCGCCCGAGATGGGCCGGCCGTTGACGCCGGTGATCCGGTCGCGTGCGTAGACGTATGCGGCGAGGGCAGCGGCATCAGGGTAGGCGCCGTGCTCCTGCGCGTACGCGAGCCAGGCGTTGTAGAAGTAGTCACCCCACCCGTCGTCCCCATCGTGACGGACCGGGGATTCGCTACCGCTGGTACCGCTCCCAGTTGAGGGCGCATGACGCTGCTTGAGGAGCCGCAACAGTGGGGCGAGTTGCTCGTCGGACAGCGGCCCGCCGGCCGCGGTGGCAATGCCGTACCGGTCCTGGAGCCAGAGAGCGAACTGCGCACTGGTGGGCTCGGTTCCGAAGGCGGTCATCCAGTCCTGAAAGGCGCCGGCGAGGTGCTGGGCGTTCTGCTCATCTCCAAGGTCGTGCGCCGAGGGCAGGTGCGCGATACGCGTCCGCTCCCCCGGCTGCGGCCGGGCGTCGCCCGCCTGCGCCCGTTCCTTCTCCTGGCCGAGGCCGGCCTCAAGCTCCGGGCTCTGCCGCGGCGCCGGAACCGGCCTCCGCTCGACACTGAACTGGACCGGCGGCTCGTCGATGCCGGCTGCGGCCAGCCCGGCCGGGGCCGTCTCGGCGAGAGGGACGCCGTAGCGGGCCAGGCGGAGCGGCATCAGCGACTCCACCGGGGCCCTGCGGCGCCAGGCGCGGCCGAACCGGGAACGGAGCCTGGCCTGGTAGACGAGACGTTCCTGCTCCAGCTTGATCACCTGGTCGTAGGAACGCAGCTCCCACAGCTTCATACGGCGCCAGAGGAGGAAGGTGGGGATCGGTGAGAGGAGCCAGCGGGTCAGGCGGACGCCCTCCATGTGCTTGTCCGCCGTGATGTCCGCGATCCGCCCGATCGCGTGCCGGGCCGCCTCCACCGCCACCACGAACAGCACCGGGATCACCGCGTGCATGCCGACGCCCAGCGGGTCCGGCCAGGCGGCCGCGCCGTTGAACGCGATCGTCGCCGCCGTCAACAGCCACGCCGTCTGACGCAGCAGCGGGAAGGGGATACGGATCCAGGTCAGAAGCAGGTCCAGGGCCAACAGGACACAGATGCCCGCGTCGATGCCCACCGGGAACACATACGAGAAGTTCCCGAAACCCTTCTTGAACGCCAGCGCCCGGACAGCCGCATACGAGCCGGCGAAGCCGATCCCGGCGATGATCAAGGCACCGGTCACGACCACACCGATCAGAACACGGTGCATCCGAGCCAGCCGCAGCGGCGCCGTCACATATTCGCCCTTCCGAAACAGCAGTCAACGAGTGTCACCCTGTCACGGACCACACGCCCAGACACAGCAGCCCGCAAAACTGGCCGGAACACAACCGGCGCCGAACGGCGGCCCCCTCCCCAACGTGGGGCCGGCCGTCGGCCGGCGATGGCGCACCCCCTGCCGGGGGCTACGGATGGGGCACAGGTCGGGCCCCTGACGGGACCCGGGTGAGTGCAGCCCGACCGCGCAGCCAAAGTGCCCCGGCCGCCGGCCGAAGCTCGGCCGTGGGCGCAACGAAGCGCCCCGGGGCCTCGAGCCGCACTGTCCGGTCACCACACGGGCCCCGCGTCCGGCCGGGGGCGTCAGTCCTCGCCCAGCTGCATGATCGTCATGACCGGCTCAGCGTTGTCGCCCGGCCCGATGCAGGCAGCGAGCCGGACGCGGCGGGGCTGGCGGGCCCTGCCGCCTCGCGGGATCCGGTACAGCTCGACCGTGACGCACTCCCCACTGCCCCGGCTGCGCCGGATGGCGAAGCGAGTCATGGTCAACACGTCCCACAGGCGGCCGGTCTCGTCCTGGGGAGTCTGTCGGCGGCTGTCCTCCTCGCTCCACTCGACGCAGTCCGCCCAGACAGCGGCGCTCAGGCAGACCGGGACCGTGAAGCCCGCCTCGCGGGCCAGTTCGGCCGGGACCTCCACCAGGCTCCGTCGGCGATGGCCTGGGCGCGGGTGTAGGTGTGGATGACGTCGGCCCGGCCGCCGAACAGTTCGGTCAGCGCGTCGGCGTGGCTGTGCTGGTCCCCGGGCCTGAAGCGCATGGCGTCTTCGCTGATGCCGTCGTAGTCGGATGCGCCGGGGATCAGGGCGTTGGACCTGGTGTGCCTTTCGGTCGTGTCTTCGGTCGGTCCCGGCGGCGGGGGGCCACTCCCCCGCCGCCGGGTGGTGCTGGGCTGGGTCAGCAGGCCAGGACGTCATGTCCGAGCTGGACGATCCGCAGAGCGATGCGGGCGGCCGCCTGTCGGTCCTGGCCGGGCTGGGTGAAGGCTTCGATGTCGGGGCGCCAGGTGAAGGCCGCGTCCTCGATGGCGGCGCGGGCAGTGTCGGTGAGGTCGTCGGGGCACTGAGGGGCGACGACGACGGCGCCGAGCTGGGTGTCAGTGGTCACCAGGTACATGGATCCAGTCCTTTCGAAAGGATCGGGCGGGCCGTGCCCGCCTGGGGCTAACGGCCGCGGCGGGTGACGGCGAGGAAGCGGCGGATCGTCTCCACGACGGCGGCCGTGTCCGCTCGGAAGTCGCGGCAGCCGGACCCGTCATGCAGGACGACCGGGTCCGGAGCGTCAGCCGCGTCGGAGCCGTAGACCGCGTACCAGCCGTGATGTTCGGCCGGGGCGTAGTCGATTTCGTTCTCCGTGTCGCCCGTACCGGAGATCCGCACGAACGCGTCCGCACCGGCCAGAACCCAGATCCACACCGCTCCGGCGGAGACGTCACCGCCCCGTCGAGAGGTGACGGACACATCGGCGAGGACGGCTTGCAGCAGCGCCCCGGCACTGTCCTCCTCCACGTCGTCGCCGGTGCGGCACCGCACGTATGCGTGTGCCGCGGCGGCATCGGCGTCCGGCGCGTCGAATTCCATGGCCCAGCGGGTGAATTCCCCTTCGCTGGTTTCCAGAACGGCGAATACTTCCGAGACCGAGCCGGGGATTACTCCGGCGATGAACAACTCGCGCATGTCGGCGTCCGAGCGCAGGCCGATGACGGTGAAAGTCTGAACAGCTCCGCTTGGCATTGGTCTGTTCCCTCCCTCTGCTGAGTTGCCCGGAGTGCTGGCCCCCGGTGGGCCGGAGGCCAGCGCGTGACCTGCGTCAGGACCGAGGGCACGGCATGAGGCCGACCGTGGCCGTGTCCAGGTACAGGCCGACCAGCGCGAGGGCCTGGGTGCGGCCGAGTCCGTCGGGACTGCCGTCGGCGTCCGGGCTGCCGGACACCACCCGCCTATGGCACCGACAACCTGTCCTGCATCCGCGGTCACAGCCTCTTGGCCTGCGGTGTGAGGGCGGCGCAACTGAATGTCCCACGTGGCCTAACAGGTCGGAAACCGGCCCCGGCGGCGGTCGGACTAGCGTCGTGGCCATGAGGGTGTGGACGCCAGTACGGTCGGCGCTCGGCCGACTCGGCCGGATCGGTAAAGGCAGTTCACGGCGCCTCCACGGTGGCCGAACGACCGCCGGCCGTCGGCCGATGCCCGGCTGGCGCAGCATCCGGGGCCGGGTGGCGGTGGTCATCACGGTTCCCATCTGCCTGCTGCTCGCCGTGGCCGGGGTCGCCGTGCACGGCCGGGCCGAGGCGCTCGACGATGCCCGGACAACCCGCGCCGAGGTCGGCCTCAGCCTGCGCATCCAGGCCCTGGTACACCAGCTGCAACGCGAACGCGGCCTGACCAACGGCCTGTTGGGCGGCGAGGAGGAGTTCCGCCCACCGCTCGCCGCCACGCGCAAGCGCGTCGACACGGCGCTCGGCGCACTGCGCAGCCAAAGCGCGGTCGAGGACGTCGTCCAGCGAGACATGCGGCACCTTGCCGCCGTCCGCGCCGCCGCCGACAAGGGCACCGCCGACCCGGCGAAGACGCTCACCTTCTACACCACCGCCATCGGCGCCCTGAACACCGTCGACCCGGTGGCGGCCACCGCGACGCGCGCCGACGCCCAACTGTCCAACGGGCTGGCCGCGTTGCGGGAACTGGCCGCCGCCACGGAGTCCGTCGCCCTCGAACGCGGCCTCCTCAACGGCGTATTCGCCGAAGGTGCCTTCCACGGCCACGCGTACATCGACTTCACCGAGGTGCGTGCCGAGCGCGTCGCCGCCCTCGCCCGCTTCCGGCAGGTCGCCACCGCACCCCAGCGCACCGCCATGGACAAGGCCTTCGCAACCGCGGACGCCCAACGCGCCACCGCCTACGAGAACCAGGCGGAAGGCGCCGTCGACGGCTCCGCGCTGCATGCCGACGCCGGCACCTGGTGGGACGTGATGACCGTACTCGTCGACGATCTGTACGCCGTCCAGCAGTCGGTTGGCGACGACGTACGGCACCGGGCCGACCGGCTCAGCCACAACGCCGAGCTGGGGCTCGTCGCCTATGTCGGGGCGGCAACACTCATCGCCGTGCTCGTCGCGGGCCTGGCCGCCTTCGCCTCCCGCTCCCTCACCCGCCCGCTCCACACGCTCGCCGAGGCCGCCCACGACGTGGCGACGCACCGGCTGCCCGCCACCGTCGCCCGGATCCAGCAGTCCCCGCCAGACGATCCGGAGCTCCTCCCGCCGGAGTCCGCCCCGGATGACCCCGACAAACGGCTGCTGGGCGGGGCGGCGGAGATCGCCGCGGTCGCCAACTCCCTGCACGAGGTGGAACGCACGGCCGTCCACCTGGCCGCCCAGCAGGCCGGTCTGCGCCGTAACACCACCGAGTCGTTCGCCAATCTCGGCCGCCGCAACCAGAACCTCGTGCGGCGGCAGCTCGGCCTGATCACCCGTCTGGAACGGCAGGAACTCGACCCGGACGCCCTCGGTGAGCTCTTCGAGCTCGACCATCTCGCCACCCGGATGCGGCGCAACGCCGAAAGCCTGCTGGTCCTGGCCGGGCAGAATCCGCCGCGGCCCACGGCGGCACCCGTGGGCGCCCTGGAAGTCGTCCAGTCCGCCGTCGCCGAGGTAGAGCAGTACCGGCGGGTGATGATCGCGACCGTGGATCCGGTGCGGGTGCGCGGGCACGCCGTCGCCGACGTCGCCCACCTCCTCGCCGAACTCATCGAGAACGGGCTGAACTTCTCGCCGCCGACCGAACCGGTCCAGGTGCACGGCTGGTACGACGCCGAGGACGACACCTACTCCTTTGCCGTCGTCGACCACGGCGTCGGCATGTCCGAGGCCGACAAGCAACGGGCCAACGCCCGCTTCTGCGACTCCGGCGAGGAGGCCCTCCTCGCCACGCCCACCCGGTTCCTCGGTCACCTGGTCGTCGGCCGGCTCGCCCAACGCCTCGGCGAGGGCACCCAGGTCCACCTCTTCGACACCACCGGCGGCGGGCTGTCAGCACTCCTGGCCCTCCCCGGTCGCCTGCTCGCCCCCGCCGAGGACCCCTCCTCCACCCCGCCTCCGCCCGCCAAACCCGCTGTCTCCGCCCTGCTCAACGGCTTCCGAGCGGGTGTCGCCCGTGGCGAGGCCCGAACCACTCAAGCCACTCAAGGAGCGTCATCGTGACCACCGCCGTCCAGAGTTTTGGCTGGCTCATCTCAGAGTTCGTCCGCACCGCCGACGGTGCCACCGACGCCGTCGCCGTCTCCTCCGACGGCCTGCTGATGGCCGCCTCGGACACCCTCGGCCGAGACCGCGCCGACCACCTTGCCGCCGTCGTCTCCGGCATCACCAGCCTCGCCCAGAACGCGGCCTCGGCGCACGGCTTCCGCGGCATGAAGCTCGTCATGATCGAAATGCTCGGGGGCTTCCTCCTGGTCGGCCGCATCCGCGACGGCAGCTGCCTCGGCGTCCTGGCCTCCGAAGGCTGTGACGTCGGCCTGGTCGGCTATGAAATGGCCGTCCTCGCCGACCGCTGCGGGGAACTGCTCACCCCGCAGTTGGTACGCGAACTCCACTCCATGCCCGCGTGAGCCACGGGATAGCTGCGGCACGCTCCTTCTATCCGCGTCCGAGCGCAGGCCGATAACGGTGAAACTCTGAACAGCTCCGCTCCGCATTGGTCTGTTCCCTCCCTCTGCTGAATTACTCGGGGAGCTGGCCCCCGGACGGGCCGGGGGCCAGCGCAGCCGGTCCCGACCGAGCGCCCAGTAGGTGGTCCTGCGGACCTGAACGCGCCACTCTCCGCCTGCTGGAAGGAGTTGGAAGTACTCCAAGTTCTAGGGCTCGCCGTCGTCGTGCCAGTGCCAGCGCTGAAAGGTGACGGTCTGTTCTCCGCCGTCGGCAGGACTTACGCAGGCGTCGGATCTGGGCAGTCGCGCAGCGCATCGAACCAGGCCTTCCTGCCCCGTATCCGGCCCCCGGGACCCGCCATGACGGCGGCCGGCGCGTCACCTGCCGGAGCTGAGCCAGTGGTGCAGGGCTTCGTGCACGCTGTCGGGCAGTGCGCTGAGCTTCTCGATCGCTTCCCGGTCTCCCGGCCAGGGAGCGATCCCAGCCGCGGTCAGAGCTGCGTACAGGTTCAGGCGCCGCAGGTCGCGAGGATCGATGCGGCAGGCAATGCGTTCTGCGGGATTGGGCGGCGCCAGCAGGAAGTCCTCCGCTGGGGCATAGTCCCACGCTCGATCGGTTGATGCGGTGGTGGTCTGCATGATTTCGCTCCGTTCTGCGTATGCTCCGTTCGCGCGCCTCGCGCCGCCGGGGCCGAGTGTGCTGTGTGCGTGGTTCGCTACCAGTCCTGGCCATCTGGCGCGGCAGCCGTCTCTTCGGCCCGTTGCAGTGCTCGACACCAAGGACAGTCCGCTTCCACCTGGTCCTCCTGACGATCGCCATCAAGGCGGTAGGCGCCGGCCGGCCGGCGACTGCCGAAAAGTGGACCGGCTAGCGAAGAACCCAGGTGGCCAGAAGGAAACGATGCAGGCGAGCCGACGCTTCCAGAGGCGACCCCGTTGCGGGCCCTTCGCCTCGTCGGTCACCGACGCCGGGTCCCAGTGGCCGGCGTTCGTCGGCCAAGCGCCGTGACCGAGGGTTCACCGCGCCGGCGCGTTGCCTCTGGCAGGCCAGTACACCCGCCCGGTGTTTTACCGGCATCGGGCTCGAAAGCGGAAACGCACACAGGCTCCCCCTGCAGGGTGTGGGCGCAGCCCTGCCGCAGCCACAGGCCGTGAGCAGGGCTTACGCGAAGGCGGTGGCGGCCGGCTGGCCGCGCACCACACCCTCGCCGCCGACACGGCAAACACGCGCAATACACGAGCGATGTTACAGATCACCCATAATTCCGTGACTGTAACCTGCATGCTCCATCAATATTCCAAATCCACCCTTTAACGCCCCTCCAGATCGCGCCACCGCCACGAACGCCGCTCCACGGCCCCAACCCACCACCCAGCCGACACCCGAAAGTGAGTAACAACCAGCCGGGCACCGGCACGGGCCACGGGCACGTCCCCAGGAGGCCTGCCACAGCGCCCGGCGCGGCCATGCAGGAAGAGCACGCCCCCTGCCAGGGCTTCCTCCCGGACAACCGCCCACAGGCGGCATCACCGCCCCGCCGACCACACAGCACGATCGCCCGGGAGCACCCCGGCACCTGCAGACGAACGGAGCGATGCATGCCAAGTCCGGCTGATCTGCGGACAATGCGTGAACTCGCTGCCTCTGAAGTGGTAGTAACGGCCATCAGAACGGCGGCGGTTCCGCCGCGCTCGCCTCCGGCGGTAAAGCTCGGGGACCTGCCCAGTCATGGGGGTGCAGGTCAGTGTCCAGTACGGCGTCCAGGCACACGGCAACGGTCAGGGATGCGCCGGGCAGTTCCGCACGTGTGCGTCCGGTGACTTCGCACAGGACGGAGGTGGGGGCGGTGATGGTAACGGCGCCGTTGTGCCAGGCCGGGAGGCTGACGTGTGCCGTGTACGTCCCGGCGCGCACGACGACCGCCTCGGTGCGCTGGGCGTTGGGATCCATGCGGGTTACCGCCTCTCTCCTTTCATCCCTCCGTCCCCAAGGGCCGATGCGCGGGCCGTAAATGAGTGTGGCAAGGGATCGTTCATGCGCTGCTCGGTTCCAGGGAGACTTCGGCGCCGTTTTGTCGTGTGCCCCAGCCGGTTTTGGCACAGGTGGCCATGCCGTACCAGTGCAGGACGCGCAGCACGGTCCAGCCCATGAGGATCGCGATCGGCGTCATCAGCCAGGTCACGGCGCGGGAGCGAATGCGCTCGTCTGAGCGGATGACGCCCAGGTAGCGCAGGCCCTGTGCCCAGCCGATGAGGAAGGGGATCGCGAGCATGGCCAGCGTCGGTGCGTTGTGGTAGCGCAGCGGTTCGACGATCAGCAGCCAGGCGAGGACCAGCTGGCCCAATATCATTTCGAACCAGCGCAGTAGGTGCAGCCAGTATGCGGGCCGGTGGAGCGGCAGGTAGCGCATGCGCCAGATCGATCGGATCGTGGAGCCGCGCATCCATCGCAGGTACATGCGGCTGAAGTGCGACCACTTCTCCGGCATCGCGGTGAAGACGACTGCGGAGGGTTGCTGCACCGTGGGCCCGCGCAGCGCTGCGTACAACGTCAGCATGCTGTCGTCGGAGAGCATGACGGGCCGGCCCATGAAGGTCTCGTTGAGGTACGACTCGAGGTTGTCGCGTACGACGTCGGCCCGATAGGCCGCCAGGGGGCCGGAGTTGACGAGCACGGAGCCGAGCGCGGATTGTCCTGAGCGGTCCACGAGCTGGGAGGTGACCAGCCACAGGTCCGTGACCCGGGCAAAGCACTGCTGCCCTCGCCAGCCGGCCAGCTTGGTAGCTCGCGAGGGCCACGGCATCCGGGCACCATCGGGCCGGCGCAGCTGCGGGCGCTGCGGGCCGCGGTTGTTGGTGGCCAGCACGATGCCGGCGACTGCCTGTACCTTGCGGCGGGTGAAAGGGGTGATCAGCTGTTCGAGGGCGTTTGGTGCCAGGCAGGAGTCGGAGTCCACCGTGACGTAGATGTCGGCGTACGGGCTCACCCTCACGCCGTTGGCCTGGGCGTGGCGTTTGCCGCCGTTGGGTACGCGCTGCCAGGTCGTCTCGATCCCGAGCCGGTGGGCTTCCAGGCACCACCAGTCGCGCAGTTCGGCGTAGTCGGTGCTGGTCGAACCGTCGTCCACGACGTGCACGGAGTCGGGCAGGCGGGTCTGGTGAAGGAAGGATTGCAGGCCGAGCCGCAGATAGCCGGGGTCTTCGTTGAAGACCGGCACCAAGATCGAGACGTGCAGCTCTTTGAGTTGACGGGCGGCCCGGGGAGTCAACCGCCTCGGGCGCTCGAGGTGGTACAGGAACGTCTGGATCATCAGCAGCGTGAACAGGGAGACCCAGACGGCGAGCATGCGGCTGCCGGTGTGGTCCTTGACCTGCGAGAGTGCCAGGGCGTGCTGCGCGGCCCAGACCGCGGCACCGATGAGGACCACGATGCCCATGAAGACGGTGCCGGATCGGTGCTGGTGGGCAGCCAGCACCGATGCATCCCGCCGGTTCGGGGTCACTTCTCGGCGACGTCCTTGCTGCGGCGGAAGCCCAGACGCACCGTGATGGCCCCGATGACGACGAGAGCGGCAGCTATGCCGATCAACCAGCCGCCCAGGGCGTAGGTGACACCCCCGATGGTGATGGCGCCCAGGCCGGTCTTGGCCAATTGCCCGCCGTAGTCATTCATGTGACAACCTCCAGCAAAGTCGTGGTGAGGGTGGTAGAGGCGAGGACGAACCGACGTCATCGCCCAGCCGGGCAGCACAGGGCCCGAGGCAGTGGTGATCTCAGAGATCAGAGAAGCGGCCGACGCAGCAAACGGTCACAGGCGGCATCCAGCACTGTGCACGCCTCGGGCACCGTCTCACTGGTCAGTTCCACTGCCTCGAGCTGCTGTGCTTGCGTGCGTCAGAGCCGCTCGACGTGCGGTGCAGGGGCCATGACGCCTCGGGTGTCGAGGACGTATGCGGCCTCGTCGGCGAGCTGGGCGAGGTCGAACTCGGCGTGGGGTGTGAGCAGGACGACGGCATCGAAGTCGGCCACGCTCTCGCCACTCGCCGCTCCGGCGAAGGGAATGTGCCGGCGGCTGTCGTCGGGCAGGTAGGGATCGACGACGACGACATCGGCACCCATGGCGCGCAGCCGGTCGATGACCTGGACAGCGGGCGACTGCCTGGTGTCGGCCGTGCCCGGCTTGTAGGCCGCGCCGAGGGCGAGAATGCGGGCCCCGTGCACGCTGCGACGCAAGCGGCTGCTGAGCGCGTCCTGCAAACGACGCACCACGTAGTCGGGCTGGCTCTCGTTGATCTCCTGGGCCAGCTCGATGAGCCGGAAGGTCTGCCCGTGCCGTGCCTTGACGTGATGGCTGAGGTAGACGGGGTCGATGGGCAGACAGTGTCCGCCCACGCCCGGGCCGGGCTGGAACCTGGTGAACCCGAAGGGCTTGGTGGCGGCCAGTTCCAGGGTCTGCCACACGTCCACGCCGAGTGTGTGAGCCATGCGGGCGAGCTCGTTGACCAGCGCGATGTTGACGTGCCGGTAGGTGTTCTCGAAGACCTTGGCCAGCTCTGCTTCTTCCAGTCCGGAGGCCGGCACGGTGACGTCGGTGACCGAGTCGTAGAAGGTCTTCACACGCTGCAGGCATGCATCGGTGAGACCGGAAACGATCTTCGGTGTGTTCTCCAGCCGCCAGTCGGCGTTGCCCGGATCGATGCGCTCGGGACTGAACCCGACATGGAAGTCCCGCCCGGCGATCAGGCCCGAGCCTTCTTCCAGCAGGGGTATGAGGACGTCGCGGGTGGTGCCGGGGTGCGTGGTGGACTCGAGCACCACGGTGGCGCCGGGCTCCAGCCGGGCGGCCAGCGTGCGCCCGGCCTCTCGCACGCAGGTGAGGTCCGGGGCCCTGTCGGTCAGTGGTGTCGGCACGGTGATGACGGCGACGTCGAAGCCCTTGAGGTCTTCAGGGTCCGAGGTGGGCCGGTAGGCGCCCGAACGCAGCACGTCCTGAAGGCGGGCGGATGAGATGTCCTCGACGTACGACACGCCGGCAGCCAGCCGGCCGCAACGCTCGTGGTCGGGTTCGTAGCCGGTCACGATGTGTCCGGCTTGGGCCGCACTGAAGGCTAACGGCAGGCCGACATAGCCCTGCCCGAGCACGCAGATGTGCATGGTGATTCCTCCCCTTAAGCCGGCCTGCGGACATGCCCAGGCCGGGAAAACGGCGCCCCTGAAATGCGGCTGCCTGTTCCTGAAGCAGGCAGCCGCGGCGTCGGGTACTGCACGAACCGGTGTGTCTCAGCGACTGTGCGCGGCCCCCGTCGGGCCGAGCAGTCACTGGTTTCGAGACACCACCGTCGATCGCGGGTCTGAGGACCTCATGTCCGATGCCAGATCCGCACGATGATCTTCACAATTCCCCCCCGTTTGTGGACCTTAAGGATTCAATAAGACTTCCGGATGCGGAACCCTCTTTACTCACTCGATACCTATGAACCACCTCTGCGACCTGCAAGCCATCCCAACGATCCGTCGAACATGCCTGCGATCAGGGCTGTTTGCGTTCAAGCTCAACGGGAAGGCGGAGCTTGAAGCCACCCGACGACCCCGAATGGCCCGCGATCCATCGACGCGGCCAGGCCAGGACTAGGTCAATTGATCTTCACAATTCCCTCCCTGTCCGTGCCTGGTCAGCGTTGCAACGCGCCTCCCTCAAACGGAAGCACTGTTCCCGGATCGCTACACGTGAGCCGAAGCGCGTTCAGAAACCGCGCACCATTTCGCACGCCCCCTGTACCACCGCCCTGGTTTAGAAGGTCACGGTGGGTGTTCGTTGGGGGGGCTTATCGGTTCCCAGTCTTCGAGGCAGACTCAATGCTGTGGTTGATGCGACGGCGGTGTTCAGCATGATCAGCGGCCTAAGAACCCCTAACGAAATGATCTTCAAGGTGGTTGGATCACTCAAGGACTGGTGATCCGGGGGTGCGAGGTGGCTCGGCCGAAGCCGTGGGAAGTCGATGACGAGTTGTGGGCGGTGGTCGAGCCGCTGCTGCCCAGGGTCGAGCGGCGGACTCGTCACCCCGGGCGCAAGCGGCATCCGGACCGTCTGGTCTTTCAGGGCATCCTGTTCGTCTTGCACACTGGGATCGCCTGGGAACATCTGCCGCAGGAACTCGGCTTCGGCTCCGGCATGACGTGCTGGCGCCGCCTAGGGCGCGTATCGAATTCTGATCAAGGGGCGGTTCTCGTGAGGTCCTTGAGCCAGAGCATCGAGGCGCGCAGGTGGAGGCCGGCGAGGTAGCTGTCCGGGGTCTTGTCGTACCGAGTGGCGATAC
>NZ_WEGL01000022.1 GCF_009604455.1 Streptomyces sp. RB17 | reverse complement strand
TCTCGGTTGGCTTCGCAACCCCGAGCTACCAAGAGGCCCTGCCTTCATGCCCACAGCCGACGGCGATCACCCGATCGAGACTCCCGTTCGAGGGCCACCCCTCAAGATCGGAACGACAACAGCCACTAAAGTCGTAGGCGAGGACCATCAAACCCCACTTGGACATGTGCGCGGACATCTGGCCCCGGCCGCAGCCGACGTCGACCGCCAGCATCCCGGACTTCACCGTCGTGTAGTTCCGGAACATCTGCCGCTCGAACGCCTCGGGCTCCTTCACCCGATATCCGGCCTTGTAGAGCCGGTTCCAGTACTCCGGGGTCTGCCGCTCGTGCACCACATTCAGGATTCTCATGCCGCCAACTCCGGGTCATTCACACCGCCGCGCACCAGGCGGAGGTAGGCGAGGCGGAGCGGGTTGGAGGTCGTGACCTCGCCGGCCGGGACATCGAAGAGGTTGACGCCACCGGGCTGAACGGGCCTGGCCTCGTGTATGGCGCGCAGCGCAGCACCTGGTTCACGGTCGGGTAACTCGTTCATCGTGCTTCCTCTCTCAAACGTGGTCGGCGTACAACAAGGCGGAGACAACGCTGGCGGTGACGGACATGACGAACAGGACCTGCGCGAGGATCTGCCTCCACCCGATCTGCCGTTCATCGAGCCAGCGGCCTAACTTCCTTCAAGCAGCGGCCTCGTGGATCACGAGCAGCAGCAGCGCAGGACGGTCGCCGAGCCAGCGCAGTTCTTCCTCGTACTCGTCGTCGCGAAGACTGACCGCCTCGCGGTTCAAGGCCGCGATGCCGTCGGCAAATCCGGTGCCGACGAGTCGCCGGGCCTCCGCCCAGCCGGGGCGCCTGAGCGGTGTGTGCGGGGCATGGACGTCGGTCAGCTCGTGCACTACGTCGTAGCCCTGCTCCGCGATGAGGTGCCGCACCGCAGCCATGGTGTGATTGACCTGACCGCCGGCCTCGGTGAGCGCGTAAGCGATGATGCGTCGCTTCCGCTTGACGGGGGTCTCCAGGGCGACAGCGTTGTTCTGTTCGCGTTTCCGCCTCAGGTACAGGCCGCGGTTCGTGACCGGCCGCATCGTGCGGCCACGCATCCACGCCTCTACCTCGTTGTCCTGGCCCATCCAGGACGTCTGTCCCGTACTCGGTGACATGGGGGCCGTCTCCGTCCGGTCTGCTGGGGGAAGCACACGCGGGCCGCCGCCCAGGGTGGATGGATCAGTACGACGGCGGCCCGCTCGAGGGGAGTGGTGCTCACCGGGCGGCCCCATCGGGACCAAGAGGGCACGCCCGAACCCCGGTCACAGCCCGCAGTCGGATGAGCCGTTTCCGTGGCACAACAAGGCTGTCCCATGTGAGAGTTGCCGTGCAACATGAAGTGAAGACTTCACTTGGAATGGCATATGCAGACAGCAGTGCAACGGGCTTTGCAGGTGAGACTGAAGGTGGAAGACTCGGCACTCGCGCCGGATCAGCCCGGACTCTCGGTAGATTCCCTGGACTCTCCACCGAGTTGAGGGGGCTCCTGACTGAGCCGGCAGCACTGCGGGCAGGATCGACTGGACTCACAGACGCAGGAGGCAGGCACGTGGCGGCTCCGACAGGACCGACAGTCAGGCGCGTGCAGCTCGGACGTGAGCTGGAACGGCTACGCCTACAGGCCGGCTTCAAGACCGAGAAGGAAGCGGTCAAGGACCTGAAGGTCAGCATCAGCTCCTCTCAGCTCTACCGGGTCGAGAAAGGCACGTCGGCGTTCCGTCGCGCCTCCGACCTGGAGGCTTTGTTGAATCACTACGGCATCGACAACCAGGAGGACATCGACTTCCTGGTCGGTATCCATCGCGACGGCCTGAGCCGCGGTTGGTGGTCGACGTACGCTCGCACGATGCCGTCCGGCATGGCCATGTACATCGGCTTGGAGGACGGCGCCAAGGCCATAAAGGCATGGCAGCCCGACGTCGTCTTCGGGCTTCTGCAGACGAGGGACTACGCGCGAGCGGTATTCGAGGCCGCCAAGCCAGTCGAAGAACGCACCACGGAGTTCGTTGAGCGCGGCATCGCTCTCCGCATGGAACGCCAGGAGATCCTTACGCGGGAGAACCCGGTGGAGATCCGGGCCATCCTGGACGAGGCAGTCCTTCGCAGGGTGATGGGCAGCCGCGAGATCATGCGGGGCCAGATCGAGCACCTGCTCGAACGCGCCGCGCTGCCCAACGTGGCCATTCACGTCCTGCCGCTCTCCAGCCCCACCTACCGAGCGCACTTCGACTTCGCTCTGCTGGAGTTCGCCGACCCCATCCCGACCGTCGTCCAGATGGACACCTACGACGGCGCTTCCAACCTCACCGACAAGGACACTGAGGTCTGGATGTTCTCCCGCAGGTTCGATGCCCTGCGGGATGGCGCTCTGCCGCTCGCAGATACGCCGAGGTTCCTGCACCAACTAGCCCGAGAGATTTGAGACATGGCCCTCAACGCCCGAGACCTCGCCCCCGACGGCGACTACTTCGTTTCCTCCTACAGCGGCAACGGCAACAACTGCATCAAGGTGGCCCGTCCGGCTGCCGAGCGCACCTACGTGGCCGTGTGCGACTCGAAGCAGGACAACGGGCCGGCGTTCGCCGTACGACCCGAGGCGTGGAAGGCGTTCATCACCTTCATCGCCTGACCTGTTCCACCGCATGACCGAGGCCCCGCGCGCACACACCGCGCGGGGCCTCTGCTGTCTCCTACCCATCAGGGAATGCATCGCACAACATTGCTCGTCCCGTATGCAGATCCTGCACACGCCTCGACGCGGGCGGCAGGCCTCAGTACGGTCGAGGGCCCCGGTTCTCCAGCCACGCAGGAGGGGGCCCGCCCTCCAGGAAGAACCGCACCAGCTGCCCGCCCACGACCGTGCCCACGTCGCAGCACCGCCACAGCTGCCCACCGGATGCCCGAACACGCCGGTCTCTGGAATCCTCCCACTGCCAAACAGATCCTCGGCACCACAAGGCGCAAACAGCGTGTGCTGCCTCGGCGGGACAGCGTCCATGCGAAGGAAGCAGCGCCCTATGGGCCATCTCGGACCAGCACCCCGGCGACGTCCGCGCCAGCGTCTTCGAGTTCCGCCCCTACCCGGGCACGCCCGTGTGGAAAACCCTCACCGACGAGGCCGGCTACAACCCGGATGACATCCTCGCCTGCGCAGACGTCGACCTCACCCACGACGGCGCCGACGAGTCCATGCGCTAGCGCGACGAGTTCAACTTCAGCGTCGGCATCCAGTTCGGGGAAGTGCCGCTCAGCGAGGTCCGCACCACGTTCGCGATGCTCACGGCCAGCCGCGATCCCGACGACACCAGAGAGGAGAGGACCGCACCACCTCGGGCCCGTGGAACCTGACGTCACCGCAGCGTCATGCGACGGCCCCACGTCCGCACCGGCGAGACGAACCAGGGCAAACCACCGGATCACCCCACACGATCAGGCTGCGGAAGAATCGAGGACAATGCAGGCATCTGGCGGCCCGGGCCCATCGCTGACATCTCCGAAGATTTGTATCGGCGTGTGATGGCCACCAACGTCGACAGCGTCTTCTTCGCCACCCAGGCCGCCGTTCCTGCCATGCAGCGTCAGGGCGGCGGTCACATCATCCAGGTCACCACGAGCCTGGTCGAGCATGCCCTGCAAGGGGTCCCAGCAGTGCTCGCCTCTCTGTCGAAGGGCGCCTGCGTCGCTGCGACGCGCGGTCTCGCGATGGAACTCGCCGCCGATGACATCCGCGTCAACGCAGTTTCCCTCGGCATCATCGACACACCGTTGCACGAGCCTGAGTCGCTCGAAGGCAAGAAGTCCTTCGCACCGCTCAATCGCGTCGGCAAGGTCGAAGACGTGGTGCGCGCTGTCCTCTATCTCGAAGACTCCAACATGGTCACGGGAGAGATCTCCTACATCGACGGCGGACGCACCGCCGGCCACTGCCCTTGCCCTGGTGATGTCAGACGGCCTCGTCGACACCCCGCGGGAGACCGTGCGCCGGGCGCCGGATCAGCCACCGCGTCAGCCGGCCTCACAGCCGGCTGACGCGGTGGAGCAGTCCGAGACCATGGGCGGCACCTGCTGCCGATCCGCGACCGGAAGGTCGACCCTCCTCATGCACCTACCAGTTCTCGCGGCGACGTGCAGGTCATCATCGGCGCTGACGCGAATCTGGCCATCGCTGCGACCCGGCCGGTCCTCGGTGACACCGCGGACGGGAAAGCACGGCGAGAACCTGCCCTGACCGCCGATGTATCGGGCGACGGCGCCTGCTTCGACATCGGCCTCACCGTCCCTGGGCTTGATCCGCTTTGACGGACATCCGAGAAGCCGGCGGACCCTGTTACCTCGTGAAGAACAGGACAGCGGCGAGCGCCACAAAGCGCGGTCCGTGCCGAGCGACATCTTCGCCCTGGTGGCGCGCTGCCGCCACCACGACGCCCGCGTACGCCCTCACTCCGCAAGTGGTGACACGGCGACACCGGCCTGCATCACGCCGTCGCCCACCGTACACAACGTCGCTCCCTGCGCATGCGCAGACCGACCACGAGAGCGACTCTGCCCGGCCTGACGCATGACTTTCTGCAGCACGCGTCAGGAGCTGTTACGCCATGTCGGCCGGCCGGCGCCAGACGATGATGCGGCCAGTGGTTCTCTGCCGGACGTCGCCGTGTTGGTTGACGGTGTCGTATTCCAGGACGATGCTCCCCCGCTCGGGGCGGCTCGCTGATGCCGTGGCAGTTTTGATCGTTGCTTCGACGTGGAGGATGTCGCCGGGGCGGGTGGCTGAGGGCCACTTCAAGTGAATGTCGCTACCCACGATGCCTGTAGCGATGGGGACGGACGTGGCCAGCAGTCTCATCGTGATCGCAGCGGTGTGCCAACCGCTGCCTGCCAGTCCGCCGAAGAAGGTGTTCTGTGCCTCGCCGTCGTTCAGATGGAATCTCTGCGGATCGTATTGCGAGGCGAATCGGATGATTTCTGCTTCGGACACCTCGTAGTCTTGGCTACGGAAAGTCCGGCCCTCGACAAGATCATCCAGCCACAGCCCATCGGGATTCACTGGGGCGGGCGTGGTGTCAGGCGTTGTCGCCTTGACGGGTGGTTCGTGGCGGTGGCTTGACGACATCGCGGTCGCTCTCTCCTGTTTCAGCTGATGTGGTTCGCCAGCTCGTGCGTGTGGTGCGCATGGCAGTCCTCTGCGTGCAGTCAGCCCGCGGTGGCGTGAGCGCCTTACTCGTGGTGGGGATACGCTGAGCCGCTGACCGCAAGAGGGTGCCAGATCCTCAGTTCGACTGGGCGAGGCGGGCGCGGTGCTCCCGGACCTTCTCGCGGTTTCCGCAGATCGACATGGCGCACCAGCGGCGGCGGTGCGAACGGGTCCGGTCGTAGAACCAGATGGTGCATGGGGCGCTGTCGCAGTTGCGCACCAGCGAGGGATCGCCGTCGACGAACAGTGAGGCGGCCGCTTCCGCCACGGGGGCGAGGAGGGCGCGGGGGTGCCTGTAGACGCGCTGCTCTTCGAGGATCAGTTTCTCGTCCTTGCGGACCATCACTGATCGCCGCTCGCCCATCGGGAGGAGATCGCCCAGTGCGGCGACGGTGGCGTTGTCGGGTGTGTCGGAGCTCTCCGATGCCCACGATTCGACGGCCGGCCGCAGAAGGTTGCGGAGGCCGCGCGCTTCCGTCGCGACCGCGTCCAGCTCTGCCGCCGCGAAGCGTGCACTCACCTGTTGCTGATCGGGCTCGCTGATCAGGCCGATGAGCACCAGCCAGCGAAGGTAGCCCTCGCCGTCGGTGATCCACTCCATCTTCCTGCCGCCGGGGGCGGCGCAACTGTTCAGGAAGTGCAGCGCAGGGTGATCGCCGAGTGACAACAGATGTTCGAGTTCCATACACCCTCCTGCCCAGAGTGTAACCACACAAGAAGCGCTTGACAAGTTACAGCAACCTCGTAACTATTACCGACGCGCCAGACAGGTTACTCATTGAGGAAGTGGCATGGACGAGACGACCATCGAAAAGAAGCCGGTGACATCTACCGCGCAGCCTGCGGAAGGAGTTGCGGCACCGTCGCCGCGGCGTTGGGCCATCATGGCCGTCCTCGGAGCCGTGGCCTTCATGGCGCAGCTCGACATGTTCATCGTCAACATCGCCATCCCCGCGATAGGGCACAGCTTCCCTGGCACGGCCCTGGGCACGATGTCCTGGATCTTGAACGCCTACACCATCGTCTTCGCCGCGCTTCTCGTCCCAGCAGGTCGCCTCGCGGACCAGTTCGGCCGCCGGCGCTTCCTTCTCATCGGCGTCGTGATCTTCACCCTCGCTTCAGCTCTGTGCGCAGCCGCGCCCAATCTGGGCGTCGTCATCGCAGGTCGTGCCCTGCAAGGAATCGGCGCCGCGATGGTCGTGCCGACCTCACTCGGCCTGCTTTACCCCTCCTTCCCCAAGCACGAGCACGGCAAGGTTGTCGGCATCTGGGCCGGCGTCGCTGCAGTCGCCGGCGCCTCCGGTCCGACGGTCGGCGGCCTGCTCGTCAACCTGGACTGGCGGCTGATCTTCCTGATCAACGTCCCCATTGGCGTGGCAACGCTGATCGCCGGACGGATCGTGCTGCCGGAAATCCGTGCGCCTCGCGGATCGAAGCTGCCCGACATCGTCTCCGGCGCCGCGATCTTCATTGCCGTCGCTGCGCTCACACTCGCCACCGTGCAGAGCTCCGAGTGGGGGTGGACCGGTGCCAGCACGCTCGCTCTCCTGGTGCTCACCGTGATCGCGGCAGTCGTGTCGGTCTGGCGGAGCATCTCGCACCCTCACGCGCTCATCGAATCAACGCTCTTCCGGGTACGGGCCTTCTCCGCTGCCTCCCTCGGCCTGTTCCTGTTCTTCCTGGCCTTCTCTGCGTGGCTGCTGATCACCGGCCTCTTCCTGCAGGATGTGTGGCACTACAGCGCGCTGCGTACCGGTCTGGCCATCGTTCCCGGCCCCCTCGCCGCAGCCGCCTTCGCGCTCAACAGTGGGCGCATCATCAACCGCTTCGGTCGGCGCACCGCTGCCTTCTCCGGTGCACTCCTGTTCGCAACGGCCGGAGTACTGTGGCTGTTCGGCGGAACTCAGCACCCCAACTACCTGCTGGGAATGCTGCCAGGATTCATCATCGGCGGCAGCGGCGCCGGCCTGCTCCAGGCACCCCTGTTCGGCGTCGCCAGCATGCTTCCCCCCGAGCGTGCGACGACAGGTAGTGCCGTCCTGAACATGGCCCGCCAGGTCGGCAGTACGATCGGCGTGGCGATCCTGGTGACCCTGCTCGGCGTCGCGCACCCGGATAAGGCGTCCCTCTACCGGCCGGGCTGGATCTTCATCACCGTGGCCTGCCTCGCCAGCGCAGCCGCCGTGCTGCGGATCAAGCAGAAGGCCATCCAGAAGACTTCATGACCCGCACATGAAGTCTGAACACAACAGCCCGTGTGCCGGTCATTCGACCCGCACACGGGCTGTTGTGCACCTCCCCGTTGTGATCGACGCAGAATCGCATGAGCGGATTGACGTGCTGCCAGACCGCACGGCCGACACGCTGGAAGCGTGGCTGCGCGAGAATCCAGGGGTCGAGGTCGTGTGCAGGGACGGCTCTGCGACCTACGCCGAGGCCATCCGCCGGGGCTCGTGTTCGGGTCCGTGTCCGGGCTCGCGCTCGGGCTCGTGCTCGTGGCAGGGCTTGCGTTCGGGTTCGTGGCCGGGCTTGCGGTCGGGCTCATGCTCGGGTTGTACTTTCGCTGGGGCTGGCCGCCGCTACCTGGTCTTCCTGCTCTGTATCCGGGGCCGACTGCCCTGGCATCTCGGGACCTTCCTGAACTGGGCTTACGAGGCAGGACTCCTGCGGCTCTCCGCCGTGGCCTACCAGTTCCGCCACCGAGAACTCCAGGACTGGCTCACCGCACACCCCACTCCCTAACAACGGTCCCACCAGCTGCCTGTACACGTACCCCCGCAACGGCCATCCCTGCGCCTCGGACGTCACACCGTGAACGATGCCGAACTGGCGGTAGCGGCCGGCGCCGACGTCGCCCGCGACCCCGTCGCAGGACCTTCGAGGACCAGTCGGCAACCTGTACGCAACACACAGGGTCCGAGCAGGAGCTTCCCGCCCTCAGGGTGACTCAGTACCAGGCGGCAGGCACCAACCTCATGTATTCAGCTATGAAGTGGAACTGACGCCCTGACAGCAGAAGGGTGCCTCTCACCTGCGATGATCTGGATTGCCTAGATCAAGAACGTCGCGAGGAAGAGGCACCCGGAAGGTGAAGAGTACCCGCTGGGACCACCGGCTCGGCGTGCAGGCCGACGACCGCAACCTCGTGGGGCACGCCGGCGTCGTGCTCCTGCGCAGGATCGCTGACAAGACCGGACTGACCACGGCCCTGGCCCGAGCCCTGCCTCAGGGAACCGGGCCGGGCTGGCGTGACCGCGGCGAGGCCCTGGTCATGCTCGCCTGCGCGATCATGCTCGGCGCCACCAACGTCCTGGAGGCCGAGCAACTCCAGCACCACTGGCGGCGATTGTTCCCGCGCCCGAACTCAGACAGCACCCTGCGCCGCGCCCTGGAGGCGATCGACGGCCCGGTGGCTGCGCGGGTTGAGCGCGTCCGCGCTGCGATACGACGCGTGGTGTGGACGATGCTCGCCCTGCGCCCCGGGGGCTTTCCCTGGATCTCGGTGTGCGGGCGGGAGCTGGCCGGCTGGTACGTCCTGGATCTCGACGCGACCATCGTGACCTGCAGCAGCCGAAAGGAGGGGGCGGCCGGCACGTTCAAAGGCAGCTATGGGCATCATCCGCTGGGGGCGTGGGTGGCCAATACCCGCGAGTGCGCGGCGATGCTACTGCGGTGTGGCAACGCCGCCGCCAACGACGTCGCCGACCACAAGAGCGTCCTGGCCGCAGCTCTGCGCCAGCTACCGCTGCCCATATGGTCGAAGCTGCTGATCCGGATCGACGGTGCGGCCTTCAGCCACGCCCTCCTCGAGCACCTGCAGGCGCTGACCACGGCAGCAGCTGACCGCTGCACGTACGGCGCACCACTCCACCTCAGACCTGACCCGACGATGACACCCCAAATGGCACGAAGAAGAGGAAAAATGACCCTTATGCCTCTCGGCGATGGCCCCTTCAGGAGCGACTCTCTCTGTAGGGCGTGACTCGCACCTCGCCTCTTGCAGACTGAACACGCGGAAAGGGTGCTTCCATGAGTGAAGATCGAAAAGTAGTCGTCGTGTCCGGCGCAGCCCACGGGCTGGGCGAGGCGTTCGCGAAGGCAGACCGAGAGCGCGTCCGGCGGGCTGTCAGCAACGGCCATTCCATCAAGTCGTCCGACGACCTCGGCTGCGTCACGGTGGCCGGCGACGTTGGTGAGCCCGAGGTCGCGAGCCGGATCGCCGTCGAGGTTGTGCTAGAACGATTCGGCCAGGCCAACGCGCTGATCAACGACGAAAGTATGTGGCGTCCAGGGCTGATCGCTGAGATCCCGGAAGACCTGTACTGGAGGGTGATGGCACCCAACCTCGACGGCGCCTTCTTCGGTG
The DNA here is from genome assembly GCF_009604455.1 of Streptomyces sp. RB17. Taxonomy (GTDB): domain Bacteria; phylum Actinomycetota; class Actinomycetes; order Streptomycetales; family Streptomycetaceae; genus Streptomyces. Next base: position 25,863 of record NZ_WEGL01000022.1, on the reverse strand, counting down.
CCCAGGTAGCCGTGCCCGCCATGCAGAGGCTGCCCAGGACCCACGCGACCAGGCGCTGGGGGAATGCTTCATGAGCGTGGATGTCACCAACAGCGAGAGGACGTGCGCGCGCCGTGCCGCTCTCAATCAGGCAAGCTCGCGCATCGGCAGCACCTTGGATGTCTGGCAGACTGGGCAGGAACTGGCCGACGTTGCCGTGCCCTTGCTGGCCGACTACGCCGTCGTCGATTTGGCAGAGTCGCTTCGATTTGGCGAAGAGCCCTCTGCCCGAATCGGCGCAACGTCTAATCACCTCGCCGATCTCTGTCGTGCCGGTCTGGCCTCGATCCACCCGGGGATCCCAGAGTCGCCGTGGGCGCGCGGAGAGACGGTGTTCATCCCTCCAAGCTCGCCGTTCACCAGCGTCTTGCACTCGGGGAAGTCTCACCTGGAACAGGTGTTGGACGCCTCTCCTGGAACGTGGCTCGACCGCGACCCGGAGCGGGCACGCACGACCCGTGAGAACAGGATGCATTCCCTGATGATCGTGCCCATTCGTGCACGGCGTTCCGTGCTGGGCGTGGCTGTGTTCATCCGCACCGAGGACCCAGTGCCATTCCAAGAGGATGATCTATTGATCGCTGAAGAGCTCGTCACTCGGGCCGCGCTGTACTTGGACAACGCCCGCCAATACGCTCGTGAGCACGCCCAGTCTCTGGCGCTCCAACACCACCTGCTTCCACACGGTTTGAGCGGCGGGGTCGCGGTCGATGTGGCCTCGCGCTACCTGCCCGCCGACACGGAAGCCGGCGTCGGGGGTGACTGGTTCGACGTGATCCAGCTGTCCGGTGCGCGGGTGGGCCTCGTCGTCGGAGATGTGATCGGACACGGCATCGGCGCCGCGGCAACCATGGGCCAGCTGCGCACCGCCGTGCGCACACTTGCGGACCTGGATCTGCCTCCCGACGAAGTGCTGCGCCACCTCGATGACAACGTTCGGCGGCTGGCTGAGGAAGGCGACGGTGCCCCGGGATGCGTTCCGCCGGTCGTAGGCGCGACCTGTCTGTACGCCGTCTACGATCCGGCCACCGGGCGCTGCACGCTAGCGCGGGCCGGGCACCCCCCGCCCGCGATCATCGACCCGCGGGGGCAGGCAACCTTCCCCGACCTGCCCAGTGGAGCTCCGCTCGGCCTCGGCCTCGGGCTGGTTCCTTTCGAGGCCGTGGAAATGGACCTTCCGGAGGGAAGTCTGCTCGCTTTCTACACCGACGGCCTGGTTGAGTCCCGTGACGCCGACATAGATGCCGGCATGCAGCGCCTAGGCGCCGCTCTGACGCAACCCGATCAGTCACTGGAAAATTTGTGCTCTTCGGTGATGGAAGCCGTGCCCACTCAGGCACCAACCGACGATGTCACCTTGCTTCTTGCCCGGACCCACATACTCAACGCGGCCCAGACTGCCTCCTGGGATTTGCCAACCGAGCCCACCATCGCCCGCACCGCTCGACATGTGGTTAACCGTCAGCTCAGCGAGTGGGGACTGGAGCATCTCGAGGCCACCACAGAGCTGATCGTCAGTGAACTGCTCACCAACGCCGTCCGCCACAGCGTCGGCCCTTTCCGGCTACGGCTCATCCAACACCATGCACTGACCTGCGAAGTCTACGATGCCGGCCTGTGGCACCCGCATATTCGCCATTCCGGTACAAAAGAGGAACATGGCCGGGGCCTGTTCTTGGTTGCTCAGTTGTCTCGCAGGTGGGGATTCCGATTGGCAACGGGCGGCAAGCTCGTCTGGGCCGAACAAGACCTACCGCAGGCTGATCCTTGAGACGTCCATACGGCGCCGAGGGCAGCCCACCGTGCCCTGCCCCACACCAGGCGCAACGCCTGCCGCCAACAGGACATCCGGAGCGTAGCTCTTTGACCGGATGTGTCTGTCCGGCTTCGATCTCGATGCAATGCGGGACCGGATCGAGCCGCTGATATCAGGCCGATCGGGTCCGCAGACGGCGTCAGGGCTGATTCAAAGTCCTGTTGATCTTGACGCGTCGCTGGTTACGGTGTGACCGGGTGGCGGTGGTCCGTCACGAAGAAAACGAGGCTCCGGTTGACGGGGATGACCTGACAGTCGCCTTGCACCACCGGAGCCTCGATGTGCCGCCAGTCTGCCACCGTCTGCCTGACCAAGTCGCCCTCGCCGCGCCGGCGTGAACTGCCGGACATCGCCGAGAGGTTGGCGACACTGTCGGACCCGCGTGACCGCCGCGGCCGTCGACACTCGCTGGTGTCGGTGCTGCTGACCGCGGCCGGCGCGGTGCTGCCGGGGCCCGCTCCTACCTGGCCATCGGCCAGTGGGCGCGCAACGCCCCGCAGGATGCCGTCGCTCGCACTGGTGGACGCGGTACTCGCCGAGACCGGCGCGCGGGAGAAGCGGGTGCGGCTGCTGCCCGCACGCGTCATCGTCTACTTCCTCCTCGCCCTGGCGCTGTTCGAGCACGGCTCGTACCGGGCGGTGTGGGGCAAGCTGACCGGGCACCTGCCCGCGGCGGTCCCATCCGCCCGGCTGTCTCCTCTCTTGTCCGGGCCCGTCGCCGCGTGGGTGCACGACCGCTCAAGCTGCTGTTCCAGACCCTGGCCGGCCCTGTCGGCGAGCGGAGCCGGCCGGGCGTTCACTACCGCGGCCTGCGGACCGTCGCGGTGGACGGCACCAGCCTGCACGTTCCCGAGGACGAACAGATCACCTGGCGCTATCCCAAGCGGGTGGGAGAGAAGAAGGAGTTCGGCTATCCGCTGCTGCGCCTCCTGGTGGTCGTCGAGTGCGGCACCCGGGCCCTGCTCGCGGCCGCTTTCGGACCCGAGGCCGACGGCGAGACCGTCTACGCCACCCGGCTCCTGGACTGCCTGGACGCCTCAATGCTGCTCCTGGCCGACGCCGCCTTCGACTCCCGCGACCTGCTGGAACAGGTCCTCGCCACGGGTGCGCAGTTCCTGGTGCGCTCGGGCGCACGCCGCTGCCCGGCCATCGCGCACCGTCTGCCGGACGGCTCCTACCTCTCCTACCTGCCGGGCCCCTACCAGCCCGGACACGGCTACCCGTCGCTGCCGGTCCGGGTCGTGGAGGCCTGGATCACCATCACGCTGGAGGACGGCACCGCGCGCCGTGAGCAGTGGCGGCTGATCACCAGCCTGCTCGACCACAAGCGGTACCCCGCAGCGGAGTTGGTGGATCTCTACCACGAGAGGTGGCAGGCGGAGACCACCTACTTCTCGATCAAGTCCTCGCTGCTGGACGGCCGCGTCCTGCGCTCGCACAGCATCGACGGCATCGACCAGGAAGTCTGGGCCCTGCTGACCACCTACCAGGCATTGATACGGGCCGCGGCCGACGCCGTCACGGACCAGCCCCGCCTGGACATGGACCGCCTCAGCTTCACCGTGCTGCTGCAGACCGCCGCCGACACCGTCACCCGCGCCTGCGGCATCACATCGAGCGGCCCCACCGACCTGGTCGGAAGCATCGGCCGGGCCGCCCTCGCCGCACTGTGGCCCGCCCGCAGACGCCGACGCACCAAGGCCCGCAGCAAGAAGAACGCCACCAGCAAATACCAGCCGAACTACGGCAAGCACCCCCAGCGGGCCCAGCACTACACCGTCCACACCGAGATCCAGATCATGGAAGACGGAATCGCCTCCCGATCCCGCCGCTGAACCGAGTTGCACCGCAGGTCACAGGCTTAACGCAACGGTGTTGAGGTCGATGCCGTGTCCGGTGGTGACCGCGTCGATCAGGGCCTGGAGTTCGGAGGGTGGGTCCTTGTCCGTCCAGGCTCGCCACCAGCGGTTGAGGGTGATGGCGGGGGTGAGCCAGGAACGGATGGCGCGTAAGGCCCTGGGCCAGCAAGGCTGTTGGGGCCGGTGGGACGGGGCCAGGCCCCCTCTCTGGCCCCTCGTCGGGGGCAGGGGTCCGGCGCGGTGGCGTCCAGCGGTCCGGGTGGGGCGAACCATTGGTCCCAGCAGAAGGAGAAGGCGCAGTTGACCAGTGTCTGGTGGCGGCGGATGGCGCGGTCGGAGCGGACTTGGAAGTCGGCCCAGCCGAGTTCGTCCTTGATCTGTTTGTAGCTCTGCTCGATCCACGGCCGCAGGCCGTAGAGGCGGACGATCTCCGCGAGGTCGGCCGGCGGGTGTGGGCTGGTCGCGGCGTGGGGTGCGTCGGGGTGGGGCAGGTTGGTGGCCAGGTACCAGGTGGCCTTGTCCGGCAGGCTGGCTGGGTCGGTGGTGGCCACGACCAGGCGGCAGGGTGAGGTGGGGCCGTAGCCGCCCAGGCGGGCGTCGGCGGCCCACCAGGTCTCGGTGTGCCCGTCACGGAAGTGACGCTCCACGGGCGTCCACTCCCCGGGTCGCCTGGCATCGCGCCAGGTCAGGGCGTGGGCAGCTTCGATGGGGGTGTGCGGCTGGTCGGCTCGGGCCCAGGTGCCGCGGTGCGGCTTGAGGGCGACGACGTAGGCCAGGCCGGCCTCGCGCAAGGCCAGGTACCAGTCGTCGCTGACGGAGTAGGCGCAGTCGGCGACCACCGCCCGGCAGCCGAAACCCGCCTCCTTCCCACGGGCCGCGAGGGGTGCCGCCAGCTGCGGCTTCGTACGGAAGGCCGGATCGGAGCGGCCTCGGGCGAAGTGGTGGGCAGGGGTATAGGGATGTGCGTGCAGCGGGTGGTACACGCGTCCGTCGGTCCACACGGTGGTCACCGTGACGATGCCGTTGTCCGTCTTGCCCAGCCGGCCCAGCCATTGCCGGTCCACGTGCGCGGTCGCCGTGCCGTCCTTGCGGTCCCCGGAATCGTCGATCACGATGACCCCGCCGTCGTGCGGAGCCGTCGCCGGCTCCTCGCGCAGCAGCTCAAGCCGCCGGTCGTTGACCAGCTCCGCCTCCCAGCGGGACTCGGACAGGAAGAACTGCAGCCGCTGCACCCCCGGCATCCCCGCGCCGGCCACCGGTTCCGCCCCTGCCAGGCAGGTGATCGTCTTGTTCCGCTCCCGCGGCGCCAGCAGCCCGGTCAGGTACTCACGAAACCCCCGCCGCTGGGCCAGGCTGAAGAAGAGGTCATCGAACCGGGCCGCATACTCCTCCAACGGACCCGGCGCGGGCGGACACGGACGGCGAGCGGTCATCTTCAGCCCCCAGCAAGCCAGTTGACTCCTACCACCGGCCTATGGCCAACATGATTCGCCGTCAACCCACGCCACCGCCGAATCTAACGAACTACCGGTAGTGCGATGGCGAGGTGATTATTCCGGCGGAAGGTCCACGAAATGCCGTGTTTCACCAAGGCGCTCGCCCATGTTCTCCTCCATATCGCCGGACTGCATGAAGCCAAGATCCAAAAGCCTTTTTACCCTCGCTTGGCTTGCAGGCCAGTCACGCGCGCCAAGGAAAGCGTGGTTGGAGTTCCAGAGTTCAGCTTCTGAGGGAAAACCGACATGGGTATTGATGAGCTTCTTGGCCAGCTCCAACGGACGAGGAAGGAAACTAGCTACTCGACGTGCGAGTCGATCGACAAACTCATCGAGTTCGCTATCAGGGATAGAGCGATTGATCCAGTTATATTTTTCCGCGGTGTCAGCGTCGAAATCATCAGCACCACAGAGAATCTCAATAGCTCGCGCCCGACCGGCAAGCCGAGAAACCCATTCGGTACCACCACCTCCCGGCACCACTCCAACGCCAACCTCAGGCTGACCTAGGATGGCCTTTTCTTTGGATGCGAAACGCATATCGCAAGCAAAGGCCAGTTCCGATCCTTGGCCGCGAGCTCGGCCTCGAATCTTCGCGATGCTGATCACTCGTGATTCTGCGAATCGGGTCATCATACGAGGCCATGCCGTGAACTCAGCAGAGCCCGGCTGGTCGGGGATGATATCCGCACGAACGAAGTCAAAGTGAGCGACGAAATAATCCGGATTGGCGCTTTCGAGCACGACGACTTTGACCTCTTTATCGCTGTCAAGCGTGTCCAGAAGTACATTCAATTCCGCAAACATCTCCGGATCGTAGAGATTGATCGGCGGGTTGTCGATCAATACAGTCCAGTACGTCGGTGTGACTTTCGTAATCGTCAGTCGATTGTGTGCTGTCATATTTTCTCTTTATCCTTTCCTGTGTCAGGCTGAGGCCTGACAGTAGCAGGCCGATACCTGTTAGAGCGGAACTCGAGGAATGATCTGTCATGTTTTTGAATTCAAGTAAACACGATTTTCGCAAACACTGACAAGGGCGGCCAATCGTCGCCCATTTTCGGCCAACGGTTCGCGGTTTGCTGTTCGACATGGATGAGCACATCACGGCACGAATGCCGAAGCGAAGAAGTGATGAGGTGACTCGAGTCGAGGCAGTGACATTGCCAGAAATCGACAACGTGACTGCGAGTGACGTCCCTGAACTGACATCACCGTTCGATCGGACTGAAGTGCACTTGCGCCCGACAGGCAGTATCTGCAGCTAAACAGTTTCATTTGGATCATCGTGTTGACCAAATCAGGGGCCGCGAGGTGGAGTCTGGCAAGGTAGATGATGGCAGTCCTGTCGTAGCAGGTGGCCAGGCCGCGCCGATGGTTCACTCTGTTGAGCTCGATTCTTCCGCAGCCTGATCGTGTTGGGTGATCCGGTGGTTTGCCCTGGTTCGTCTCGCCGGTGCGGACGTGGGGCCGTCGCATGACGCTGCGGTGACGTCGGGTGCCGTCGCAGAACGCGGCGCCGGTTTCAGGTACCTTTCCGGCGGACTCGACCTTCAGTCTCCTGGGAGTTAGGGTTCAGGCAATCCAGCTTTCACCGTGTCACGCGGGTCCCTCAATGCCCCGTCTCTGATACCTAAGATCGGTCATCGGTTTCCTGGCATGCTCTGGTCCCCATCGCCGTTTCCGGATTGGGTAAGCCATCAGACCCAAGAATCTCCTTCCAAATTCTTCCCGACTGAGTCGGGGATACGACAAGGCGCCGCATGGCGCACTGCCACCGGTCGGTGACCTGCACTGTGTCGGGCAGGGCACGGCGGATGGCCTCGGCGTAGAGCCCGAACACGAAATCCTCCCGCACTGGATGACGTGGGTCTGTCGGCGGAGCATCTTTCAGGCGCTCCTCGAACCCGAATACAAGCCCGATCGCGAGCCCGAAAGCGGGCCCGAACGCGAACGCTGGACCATGCGCTGGAAGGCCGCACTCCAAACCTTCGACATCACCTTTGACGGCCGGCTCACCGCCGGACGACGCTGAAGAAAACCGACCGAGTTCCACCGTTCGCTACACAGACCCGCGCCACGCCATAGCTGGGCGCCGGACCTATCTGTGCTGATGCGGGCACTGCCCTGGTGGTTGCAGGTGCCGGACCACTGGCCGCCCGAAAGTTCCCTGGCCGCAATTCGATGAGCGCTGGCCGCGCTGCCTCTCGTCGGTCGCCGGTATCTCCGGCACGTTTGAAGCGTGATGTATTTGACCGAAAACGCCTCTCGGGCATGCGGCCCAGCCGCATGGCGGGTATCGGGCGCCAACGCGGCGGGTGGTGCCACATGACCCCGCCGGTGACGCTCGTCTGCTTCGACGGATCCACCGCGTCGAGGCGGGGCCTTGATGTGGCGCAGACACTCCTGGCATCCACCGACCTCGTCGTCCTGTCCGTTTGGCAGTCGGTGGCAAATCGGCTCGCCGAAGCCGGAAGCCTGGGTGCGATGGCGGTCGTGGCGCACGAATCGGCCGACCAGGCCGCGGAAGAAGAGGCCCGCGCCGCTGCGGCCCGCGGGGCCGCGATCGCGCATGCCGGCGGTGGCCACGCGCAGGCGCGCGTCGAAGAAGCCGACGAGTTCGTCTGGAAGGCCGTCCTCAAGGTCGCCGACGAGGTCGACGCGGCATCGATCGTCATCGGCTCACGCGGCCGCAGCCCGCTCAAGGGCGCGCTGCTGGGTTCGGTGTCCCGGGAAGTCTCGCACACACGTCACGACCGGTGCTGGTCGTGACTCCGGCGCACCCGCCCGAGCGATGACCTCCAGCACACAATTTGCAAGAAAGAGAACTCATGACTTCAGTTCGTGTGAACCGTCACCGCCCGGCCGCGCTGCCCGACATGGCGGCGTTCTGGGGCGTCGGGTTCACGCTGGGCGTATTCATGTTCGCGGCCAGCGCTCCCGCCCCTCTCTACCGGGTCTACGCCGCGCGCTGGCACTTCTCCGCGCTGACACTGACAGCGGTCTTCGCCCTCTACGCAGTCGGGCTTCTCATCGGCCTGCTGGTGACCGGTCGGCTGTCGGACCACCTCGGACGCAGACCCGTCATCCTGGCGTCGATCACCGCCGAGATCCTCGCGATGATCTGCTTTATCCTGGCCAACTCCACCGCGCTGCTGTGCGTCGCACGGACGGTACAAGGAGTGGCAACCGGCTGCGCCCTCGGCGCACTGTCCGCGGCGCTGGCTGAACTCTCGGAGAGCAAAGGCTCGCTCCTGGGGACCGTCGTGGTGAGTTCCGCACCGCCCTTCGGGCTCGCCCTCGGCGGCCTGGGATCCGCCGCCCTCGTGTACGGGCCCGTGCCCCTGCGGCTGGTCTACTGGCTGATCATCGCCGGCCTCGTCGTCGGAGCCGCAGCCGTTGCCGCGACGCGCGAGACTGTTGAACGGCGCCCAGGCGCCCTGGCATCCCTCAAGCCCGTCATCGGAATCCCGCCCGAAGCGCGCTCCACCTTCGTCGCGATCCTCCCGAGCCTGATCGCCCTGTGGGCCCTGATCGGCTTCTACCTCTCGCTCGGGCCGGGCCTGGCCGCTTCGATCGAAGGGTCTCCGAACCTCCTGTGGGGAGGGTTCGCCGTGTTCTGCATGTGCTTCAGCGGTGGCACGGCCGTCGTCCTCGGCCGGCAGGCAGCAGCACCCAAGGCCATGTTCATCGGCTGTCTTGCGCTGTTCGCCGGAGTGGGCCTGACGTTCATCGCGATCGTCGCCGGAAACATCGCCCTGTTCCTCACCGGCAGCGCCATCGCCGGCGTCGGATTCGGCCTCGCATTCCTCGGCAACGTGCGTGCCGTCGTCCAGGGCGCGCAACCAGCGCAGCGAGCCGGCGCACTCGCCGTGCTCTACATCGTGTCCTACCTGATGTTCTCGGTCCCGATCGTGATCGCCGGCATCGCCGAAGCACACATCAGCGCCCACGAGGTCGCGCTCATCTTCTCCGGTAGCGTCACGCTCCTTGCCGCTGTAGGGATCGCGGCCTCGCTGACCCAGCGCACCCGGCCCACACCAGTGGTTCAGGCCGCTTCAACCCGGCCCGAGCACAGCGGTGCACCCACGAAGGCGCCCTGATGCGCCGGCACGGGCAACAGCGGCCGTGTAGTGCACTGGTGAACTGTTTTCCCACGGCCGGTGTCTCCCCCTCGCAGCAGCATGAGGCAACCGTGAATGCCACGAATTCACCACTGTTGGATGACATCGTCGACGAGGGCCTGGACGTCATCTTCGTCGGCATCAACCCCGGCCTGCAATCGGCGATGCGTGGTCACAGCTTTGCGACTCCAGGCAACAGAATGTGGACCGCGCTCCATCGTTCAGGCTTCACACCGTTTCGACTGCGGCCCGAGCAGGAACGCGACCTTCTGCACCTGGGTCTCGGCCTCACCACCATCGTCCGTACGCCAACAGTTCGTGCGTCCGACCTCACGCGCGACGCCTACCTCCAAGGGGGCGAGGACCTCCTCCGGCGTATGGAAGCCCTGCGGCCCACGTGGCTGGCGTTTCTGGGGGTAACCGGATACCACACGGCATTCGATGTCCGGGACGCGCGAGTAGGGCCACAAACAGCGGTGCTAGGCGAATCCCAGGTGTGGGTGCTGCCCAACCCCAGCGGGCGCAACGCGCACTACCCCCCAGTAGCTCTGGCGGCGGAATTCGCCCGGCTTCGTGTCGCCGCCCACCTGCCCGATCGTGCCGCCGCGACTCCTCCGAACCGCTCCCGCGCCGCAAGCCGCCAGGCGCCTCGAATCGAAATGAAGGCGAATCAATGACGGGCCGTTTCACGCACCTGCTCGGCGACTGCGGCCCGTGCGCGAGCCGCCCCGGCAGGTCAGGCCCGGTCTTCCTTGTTCCGCTCCCGTAGTGCCTGCATGGACATCCGCGACCCGCACCGCGGACTGCAGTACCGGCCGGAGTGGTTGCGGGTCCGGTCGCGGAAGGCGTAGAGGCACTTCGGGCTGGAGCACGCCTTGACCCAGGCCCACTCGTCGCGGTGCGCAGTCTCCGCAGCCGCGGCCAGCACGGTCCCCAGCAGTCCGGGCACCCCGCCGGCAACCGGCACGAGCCGAACTCGGCCCGCAGCGACGACCGCTCTGACCGGGTAACGGTCGCTGGCTGCGCGAAGCCGCTCGTGCGCATCGGCGAGAGCCGCTGTCTGTTGGCCGTCGGTGTGGGAGAGCAGCACAGTCCGCAGGGCTTCGCGCAACTCACGGGCCGCGAGAACGTCGAAGTCCGTCACGGCCGCGCCGTCGTCCAGCAGGTCCCGTTCACGGGCCCACCGCAGCAGGTCCGCACCACTTCCGAAGCGCTCGATGTGCCCGGCGCCGTCGGCCCGGGTGTTGACGAAGTCGACGACGACGTCAGCTGGATCCTTCCAGCTGGCCGTCTCCTGCTCGCTACCCATCCTCCGATCGTACTGCGCGACGCGACCGTCTGGTCAACGGTCACAACCGTGTGATGGCCTGGCGTTGCTATGTTGCGTGCTAACCGTGTACGGTCGCAACGAGCCATCAGAGACCCCTCGGGAGACACGCATGACAACCGTTGGCGCCCAGCCGCCGACCCCGTCGACGGCGACACCGCCCCTGGCTTCGCCGAAGGCGACGGCTTCGCGCTGGTCGGTCTTCGCCGTCCTCGCCGCCGTCGCGTTCATGGCGCAACTGGACCTATTCATCGTCAATGTCGCCCTGCCCGACATGGCCGGCAGCTTCCACAACGCCACCCTGAGCAGCCTGTCGTGGGTCCTCAACGCATACTCGATCGTCCTGGCCGCACTACTCGTGCCATCCGGACGACTCGCCGATCACTTCGGCCGACGCCGCTTCCTGCTCGCCGGGGTCGTGCTGTTCACCGTCGCATCGGTCGTTTGTGCTGTCGCGCCGAGCCTCAGCTTCATGATCATCGGCCGGGTTCTGCAGGGGGTCGGCGCAGCCATGGTGATCCCCACCTCGCTCGGCCTGCTGTTTCCCGCCTTCCCGCGGGAGCAACACACCCTGGTCGTGGGACTGTGGGCAGGCGTCGCAGCCATCGCCGCGTCCCTGGGCCCCACCGTCGGCGGGCTGCTCGTTGCGGCCGACTGGCGGCTGATCTTTCTGATCAACGTGCCGATCGGCGTAGCCGCCACCCTCTTCGGCCTGCGGGTGCTCCCGGAGGTGCGGGCCCAGCAGGGTACCCGCATGCCCGACCCCATCTCCGGAGCCGCGCTCCTGGTCGCGGTCGCCCTGCTGACATCCGCGATGGTTCAGAGCACCTCCTGGGGATGGTCCGGCACCGGGACCTTGCTGTTCCTGGCCGGAGCCGTCGCAGCCGGAACCGTGACGGTCTGGCGGGCCTTCCGGCACCCGCACGCGGTCGTCGAAGCCTCCCTCTTCGGCGCCAGCCGCGAGTTCAGCGCCGCATCGGCAGCCCTGTTCCTGTTCTTCCTCGCCTTCTCGGCGTGGCTGCTGATCACGGTCCTGTTCCTGCAGAACACATGGCACTACGGCGTCATCCGCACCGGACTGGCCATCGCACCCGGACCCCTGAGCGCAGCAGCCACCGCGCTCAACGCCGGCCGCATCACCGGACGGTTCGGCCGCAAGACACCCGCCATCGCCGGAACCCTGCTGTTCGCGGGAGCATCCCTGTTCTGGCTCCTGGCCACGACCCTGCACCCCGACTACGCGGCCGGTTTCCTGCCCGGCCTCATCATCGGCGGCGCCGGAGCAGGACTCACACAGGCCCCGCTGTTCGCTGCCGCGGGCACCCTCCCCGCCGACCGCGCCACCACCGGCAGCGCAGTCCTGAACATGGCCCGGCAGGTGGGCAGCGCCATCGGCGTGGCCATCTTGGTGACCTTCCTGTCCGGCATCCCCGCGAACAGCCTGACCGGATACCACCGTGGCTGGGCCTTCATGATCGTGGCCTGCCTTGCCTGCACCACTGTGGTGACTCTGGCAACGCCTCGGCGAAAGCACTGATCGGCCCGCCGCGTGCGGCCGTGTCCGCTGGCCGCGTACTTACCGCCGCGGCGGCTGGCGGACAAGGCCATCCAGCGGCTCCACGGCGGTGACTGCCACGTCATCGACGACGCCGCCTGGGCCAGCTGGCGGTCCAGGGGGCGGCGATCGGTTAGTCCAGCTCGTGTCCGTACAACCGGAACTTCTTCACCATTTTGCAAGTCACAACCGAGTGGTCTGGCACCCGGCACGCCATCTGGCATGGCCGCGGCGCAGGCCCGTTGAGAGAGGTCAGTCATGGGAATCTCTGGATCCGTCGTCTTGGTCACCGGCGCTAACCGCGGCATCGGCGCGGAGTTCGTCCGCCAGCTGCTGGAGCGCGGCGCCGCAAAGGTCTACGCCGCGGCCCGCGACCCGCACGCCGTCAAGCCGGCCGACCGTGTCGAGCCCATCCAGTTGGACGTCACCAACCACGCTGAGGTCGAGGCCGCCGCACGGCAGGCCTCTGACGTGCAGATCGTCATCAACAACGCGGGCATCGCCGTCCCGCAGCCGATCATCGGCGGCGACATCTCAGTGATCCGCAACGAGTTCGAGACGAACTTCTTCGGCACCCTCGATGTCGCCTCGGCGTTCGCGCCGGCGCTGAAGGCGAACGGCGGCGGGACGATCCTCAACGCGCTGTCGGCCGTGGCCTGGCTCTCCTTCCCCGGCTTCGCCTCCTACAGTGCGTCGAAGGCCGCCGCGTGGAGCCTCACCGACGGCCTCCGGCACGAACTGAAAGAGCAGGGCACGCACGTTGTCGGCCTGCTCATGGGCCCGGTCGACACCACCATGGGCGCGCAGTTCCCGCTGCCCGACAAGGCGACCCCCGCCCACATCGTCACCGCCGCGCTCGATGGCATCGAGTCAGGCACTGATGAGGTCCTCGGAGACGACCTCACCAAGACGATCCAAGGCACACTGACCAGCGGCGCGGCCCGCTACGCCACCCTGTTCGGCTAGAGGTTGTCCCGTAACCCGTGGATCGGTTGGTGCGTTGGCTGGGCATGGGTGGGGTGATCTCAGCAGATGATCCGAAGTGGATCGAACCGTTCTCGGGCCTGACCGAGGTGCAGTTCGCCAGGCTGGTGGCATTGGTCCGGCGTCGGGGTGATGATGTCCAGCGCGGCCGACCATGGCGCGCTCGAGGACCGCGTGTTGCTGGTGGCCACCTACTGGCGCACGAACCTCACTTTACGGCAGGTGGCGCCCTTGTTCGGGGTCTCGAAGTCCGCGGCCGACCGCATCCTGGACCATCTGGCACCCTTGCTGGCCATCTCGCCGGCCCGTCGGCCGCGCAAGGACACCGTCTACATCGTCGACGGCACCCTCGTGCCCACCCGCGACCGCAGTATCGCCGCGTCCAGCAAGAACTACCGGTACTCGACGAACCTTCAAGTCGTCATCGACGCCAATAGCCGCCTGGTGGTGGCCATCGGCCTGCCGCTGCCCGGCAGTCGCAACGACTGCCGGGCTTTCACGGAGTCCGGTGTCGAGCGGGCCTGTCGCGGAGCCCCGACCATTGCCGACGGCGGCTACCAGGGCACCGGCTTGCTCATCCCGCACCGCAAACGACGCGGTCAGACGCAACTCAGCCCACAGCAGGAGGCAGAGAACGCTGTCCACCGCCGCGCCAGAGCCCGAGTGGAACACGCCCTGTCCCGACCGAAGAACTGGAAGGTCCTGCGGGACTACCGACTCAAAGGCAACGGCGTTCACCAGGCCATGCTCGGCATCGCCCGACTCCACAACATGGCTCTCACCCAATAACTCAGACCCCATACGGGACAACCTCTAGACCACCCGTTCAACGCCGCCCGGTACCCGGCAGCTGCCGGATCTGGCAAGCACGCGAGTAGCCCCGGGGCCGGCGACAGAGCCGACCGACCCCGGCGCTGCCCGGTGCCTCGCGAAACCGCTGTGTCCTTCACGGCCGGCAGCCTGCGACGCGAGGTGCTCGCAGATGGCTCCCCGAGAGGCTTCGTCCGAATCTGACGTTGCGTCGCATGGCACGAATACCTATCCCGAGGTCACGCGCCGGGACGTGAGTTTCCACCTGGTTGAGGCATCGGGCCACATACTCCCCGAGGTCACCGAGAGGCCGAGCGGGCGGCGGTCAGCCAGATCGCGAGGACCCGGATCTTCCGCTCCCAGGTCGGTACGGCAAGAACGTGGTAGCCGCGGTGCGTCAGCCAGGTCGGCAGGCCTTTGACGACCAGGCCGCGGAACTGGAAGATGCCGGGGCCGATTCCCAGGGTGGCAACCACTCCGAGACTGTGGTGAACGTAGTTCTTCGCCGTGCGTCCGCGTAGGGTCGCGACAAGGTTCCTGGCCAGGCGCTTTCCCTGCCGCACGGCATGCTGCGCGGTCCGGGTACTGACTTTCGCAAAAAAAGGCATTATCATTTCTTCTATGAAGGCCGCCTACTACGAAACCCATGGCACGGCTCGTGAAGTCCTCAGGGTCGGCGAGCGCCCTCGCCCTGAGCCAGGTCCCGGGCAGGTTAGGGTGCGAATCCGGCGCTCAGCCCTTAACTCTCTCGATGTGAAGCTGCGGTCGGGCTACGTTCCGCAATCGATCGATGGCTACCAAATTCCTCACTTGGATGGGAGCGGAGAGATCGACGCCGTTGGATACGGCGTCGAGCCAGGACGCGTTGGTCAGCAGGTTTGGGTGTGGTTCGGTGCCGTCAAGCTGCCTTGGGGCACAGCAGCGGAGTGGACGGTCGTCGACCAGCGTAATGCGGTGCCACTACCCGAGGGTATCTCCCACGACTTTGCTGCATGTCTCGGGATTCCGGCGATCACAGCACATCACTGCCTTTTCAAGGACGGCCCGATCAGCGGGCGCACCGTGCTGGTGGCCGGAGGGGCCGGGGCCGTCGGCCACTATGCCGTCGAGATGGCGAAGTGGGCAGGTGCCACTGTTGTGAGTACGGTCAGTGATTCAGATAAAGCTGAACTTGCGCGTAAAGCAGGAGCCGACACTGTCGTCAATTATCGTAACTCTGGAGCGATTCAGCAGATCAAGGCAGCGGTCGAGCACGTAGATCGGATCATCGAGGTAGATCTTGCAGCGAACCTGGATCTCGACCTCGCGGTGGTCGGACCGAGCACAACGGTGATTACTTATGCTGCCGCAAACACGAACCCGCTGGAGTTGCACGTTCGTTCCTGCATGACAGCAAATGTCACTCTTTCCTTTGTCCAGCTCCTCACTGTTGGGGCCCCTACTTTGGACGTCGCGGCAAAGGGGGTTTCTGACGCGTTGTGTGATGGTGCTCTGAGTCCCCTACCTACTACGAACTTCGCACTCGACGAGGTCGTCGCAGCTCACGAAGCTGTCGAGTCCGGTCTGCTCGGGAGAGTAGTTATTGAAGTGTGAGCATCGCGGAACCTGCGGCGCGAACCTCAAGATACTCCGTAAACCTGACGCAGATGGATCGGCGTAGGCGCCTCTCATTCGACGAACACCAGTTGGAGACGTGCGCCGGCGCCAGCAGCTAACACCACGACCACCGACACATCAAACTCTAGGCTGTGCAGCACCCGATCACCGCCTTGATCCAGCCTGGAAAAGTTGGCCCAGGGGTGCGTGTAACAAAGCTACTGACTCACTGCCGCCCAGACTTGGCAGATGCCGCGCTGCCCAGTTCGAGCGGGATTCGGGTCCTGCCATAGCGCCGTAATTTTTAGGTACTACACAAACTATTCGCACGATTGGTTACGGCGATCATACGTACCAGTCCAGGTGGCACCGCTCAAATTCAATTGCAGGGTCGGGGCGCAGGAACGCGACCTAGCCTTCAGACTCCTGTGGCTCGAATCGACACGATGGAGTAGTGTTGTATTACGAAGCTCACTACAGGCTTGCTGCGGCAGATTGACGGACATTGCGCTCAGATATCGACCAATCTCTTGAATGCAAGTTTTCAGAAATCTCTAGAGCGGAAACTACTGAGCCGCAGGCATGAATAAGGTTGCCTTTTGACCTTTCGGGAAAATAACTAATCGGGCTGCCGTCGAACATTGCTCATTGAGTAGACGTGCATTAGAAGAGGAATATCGTGTCTCGCAAAATACTGGTCACCGCCGCTGCAGGTCGGACTGGCAGTCAAGCAACTATGAGGCTCCTTGAGCAGGGGCGCTCTGTCCGCGCGCTGGTTCGCAGGTTGGACGAGCGTGCTGACAAGCTATCTGTTAGGGGCGCTGAAATAGCAGTCGGTGACCTCACAGACCTTTCCGCAATGTCGAAAGCTACCCGTGATGTTGGGGCTGTCTATTTCAATTACCCAATCCTTCCCAATCTGCTTGAGGCTGCGACCGTAATGCTTCAGGTAGCTACTGAGAATAAAATTGAAGCAATTGTAAATATGTCACAGATATCCGCGCGGCGAGATGCTGGCAGCCATGCCTCTCGCAAAGATTGGCTCTGTGAGCGCACGCTCGATCACTTTGCGGGAAGCGTTGTTCACCTGCGCCCAACAATGTTCGCAGAGTGGCTCACGCGGTTTTGGGATCGCGAACGAAGTGAGCTGCGTCTGGCATTCTCTGGTGCACGCCACGCCCCCATCGCCGCCGAAGATTTGGGTCGAGTTATTTCAGCGATTCTCATCGACCCGAATGCGCACGCCGGGAAGACCTACGAGCTATTCGGTAAAATGGAGATGGATCACTATGAGATTGCGGCCGCCATGACTCGCGTCTTGGGTAGACGAGTTACTTACGTACCCATAGAAGTCGACCAGTTCCGCACTGAACAGATAGAGAAAGGGTTCAACCCGTACTTGGTCCAGCACCTCACTAATGTCGCCATCGATTATCAAAATGGAATATTTTCCGGCACTAACGAAGTCGTACGCACACTGACAAGCGCGGACCCGCTTGGCGTGGAGGACTTTATTGCACGCAATAGAGAATTCTATGAGTGATGGAGCTGGCCAGTTGAGGCGGTAGTTCACGGCTGGCCAGGTTGATCGTACTGGGACAGCAGGTATAGACCGCTGCCCGCGCACACACACCGCCTTGTCGCCGCGCACGGCGAAGCAGTGGACGATCCAGAAGGAGGTCTTACACAACTATTTCCCACACCCTCCGCACTCACCGCTCTCGACCCTGGTTCCCTCGCGTTGCCCCGGGAACGCCGCATCACTTTCACCAGATGCCGTGTTCGCGAGCTGCGCGGACATCGTGGACGGCGCCGGGCAGGGCCGGCGAGGCCCACAGCAGCCGGCCGAAGGGATCCGTGAGGACCTGCAGGTTCATCCCGTGCTTCTTGTGTTTCCCGGAGTGGAAGGGCCGGTCCGCGGCGATGCGGTCGATCGGCAGGAGTGTGCCGTCGAGGATCACGAACGCCTTCGTCGACGCGACCCGAATCGCGTCGGCCAGGGTGGGCGTGAGGTCGGCCAGGAGTTCGATAGCCTCGGTTGCATATAGGTAGGCGGTGGTGGTTCCGATGTCGAATCCGGCTGCGAGCTGGGCATACGTGTGTCCCATCCGCAGCTGGGCGAGTGCGAGCAGGGCCTGGCGGCCGGGGTTCAGACGCCTCCAACGGGAGCCGATCGCGCGACGGTGCTGCCGCAGACGGGCGGACAGGAAGCGCAGGGCAGAGCAGGACACGTCGACGCCCGACGGGTAGATAAGCAGGCGAAGCCTCTGGTGGAGACGGTTCTCTTGGTCGAAAACCCATCTACCAGGGGCTTCGCCGCGTTGTCAGCCCAACCAGCCCGTTGCTGCTGCCAGTTGGAAAGGGCTCACTGGCTTCGGTGCAGCACCCCAGGGATGCCTTCCTCTCGTCGGGCAAACCTCACGGCCACCACGAATCCGCCGACTTACGAGTTGGTGCGTGATAGCGGGTGAAGCGTGTTCGCCCTGCTCACGGGCCGTTTTTCAGGTCATGACTGTGCGGTCGGAGACGAGGCCGGCGATTGCTCGGTAGGTCTCGGGCAGGCGATCGCGACGATGGGTCCAGCGCATGAGTTGTTTCCAGCGTTTGTGATCGGCGAGGGCGTGCTCGACGGTGATGCGGTCGGACGAGTGCCCGTGACGGTCACGTTCCCACTGCTGGACTCTCCCGGGCAGTGCCCCGGGCCGTGGCTTCCTCGGTGGTGTCATGGCCTGGCCGGGGTGATCACGTCTCAGGCCAAGGTAGCCGTCGTCCAGGAGCACTTCCACGTCGGGGAAGTGCTGGAAGCAGTCGGCGATGCCTTCGCTGCGGGCGGCCGTGGCGTCATGCATGCGGCCAGGTCGCAGGGCATCGGTCCATAACGTGCGGCCACGCCAGTCGGCGATGACCGTGGCCTTCATGGTGTTCTGTTTCTTCTTGCCGGAGACGAACGCGCGCCGTCCGCCGCGGCCGGCGAGAGGCCGGCGGACCTGGATCTCGGTGGCGTCGAGGCGGAGCTCGATTCCCTCGGCCTGGGCATAGGCAAACACGTCCGCCAACGTCCGCAACCGAAGGCCAGGCCTGTTGGGGACCGCGCATCCCCGCTCGGCCAGGAGCGTGCGTATTTCTTGGACTGCCCTGGTGATGGTGGAGCGGTCGACGCCGAACAGCAGCCCGAGGAAGGCGTGTGGGAGGTCATGCCGCAGGTGGATGAGCGTGGCCACGAGCCGGTCGACGAAGACGAGCTGGTGGCGGGCGCCGGCACCCGCGGCCCGCTTTCTCGCCCCGCCTCGTACTTCATGACGGCGGCCTTCGACGGCGGCCTGCCACGGTTGGGCCAACTCCTGGGCCAGGCAGCTTAGATGACGCCGGGAGATCCCTGTGAACAGCTGATGCGACAGGACCGCCCGGTTGACCATGATCGTCACAGATGGATCATGCCATCCACCAGCACGGACGCTTCACCCGCTATCACGCACCAACTCGTTAGAGATCGTCTCGTTTGGTGGATTGAAGTGCGGGTGCCCCGGCGGACTGCGTCTTCAGCGCTGGTGCGACGATGCGGGGATGCGCGAGGTCGATGAGCTGATCAACGTCGATGATCCAGCCTGGCCGCTCCTTCTCCAGGAGCTATCCGGCACTGACGTACCAGTTGAGGTGTTGCCCGGCGATGCCGAGACAGGCCGTGCCTCGCTGTTGCAGCTCCAGGTCTCGGCCCGGTCGAATCTGGGCGGGATCGTCTTGAATAGCGGCGGTCTGCTGGTGGACAGCGGCTGGTTGCGGATCTTCGGAAGCGCAGGTGACGCCGACACCGAGAGGCTGCCGGGCCTGGCGGAGATCAACGTGATGCCCTCGGCGTTCGATCCGACCTGGCGGCCAGGGGCGGGACTCGTGGTTGCGCACGATGTGCTGGGCGGGGTGTTCGCGCTCAACGGGGTCGACCCGCGTGCGGCCGGTCGACCCGGCGAGCCGGGCGAGATCATCTACTTCGCCCCCGATTCCCTTGGCTGGGAGGCGCTGGGCGCCGGGCACTCGGCCTGGCTGTCCTGGATTCTTTCCGGAGGGCTCCATGAGTTCTATGGGAGCCTGCGGTGGGACGGCTGGCGCAGCGAGGTGTCCGTGCTGACCGGCCGGCAGGGATTGTCGTTCTTCCCGCCGTTGTGGTCGGCCGAGGCTCGCCAGGACCTGCTGGCGACCAGTCGCCGTACGGTGCCTATGGCGGAACTCCTGGGGCTGAGCCGCGACTCGTGCCTGCAGTTCGACGGCGCCGACCCGGGGTTCCTCGGAGTCGTAGAACCGGCTCACGCAGCCAGACGCCGGTAGCAGATGAGCGCGGCGGCGATGCCGGCGAAGGCGAGGAAGTGTTCTGCCTTGCGCTCGTAGCGGCGGTGCAGACGGCGGCACCCGGCAAGCCAGGCCACCGTGCGTTCCACGGTCCATCGGTGACGGCCCAGTCGCTGGGAGGACTCGATGCCCTTGCGGGCGATGCGCGGGGTGATGTTCCGGGAGCGTAGCCATCGGCGCAGGTGGTCGTAGTCGTACCCCTTGTCACCATGGAGCTTGGTGGGCCGTCGTCGGCGCGGCCCGCGGCGGGAGCGGATGGGCGGGATGCCGCGCACGAGGGGTTCGAGCCCCTGGCTGTCGTGGGTGTTCGCGGCGGAGATCCCGATGGAGAGGGGCAGACCGGTCCGCTCGGTGATCAAGTGAATCTTTGATCCCTTCTTGCCGCGATCTACGGGATTCGGACCCGTCAGGTCCCCCCTTTCGTCGCGCGCATGTTCACGGAGTCGATGGCGCACCGAGACCAGTCCAACTCGCCACGCGCGCCGAGTTCGTCCAGGACCAGGCGGTGCAGCTTGCCCCATACCCGGGCCCGGCTCCACTCGGTGAACCGCCGGTGCGCGGTCGGCCCGGACGGGCCGAAGACCGGCGGCAGTTGCCGCCAGGTACACCCCGTCGTGGCCACGAACAGGATCGCCGCCAGCACTTCGCGATGACCGTAGCGGCGTCGGCCGCCACCCTGCGGACGCACCGGCGCAGCCGGGACCACCCGCTGGAACAGCTCCCACAACCCGTCCGGCACCAGACGCCCCACCATCGCCATCACGGCCGCCAGCCTAGTGATCAAGCCAGTTGAGACGATCTCTTAGCAGGACCGGGCGGGAGTGCGGCTGCAGCTGCTGCGGCCGCACGTGGACGGCCGCCCTCGGCCGATGTGAACCGGCGGCGCCGATCCTGACGTGAGCTGGTGGCCGTCAGGTTGATCGCATGTGCTGACGATCATTCGCAGGCGGGGAAGGGGTCGCGGACGGTCCAGCGGGCAGGCAAGCAGGGCGGGCGCAGGCGAGGACGCCGCGTGGGCGATGAGCGCGGCGTGCAAGACGGGCACGTCCAGGCTTGTCGTCGGGTCGAGGTGGATGGTCTACTGCTGGTCCGGCGGGAGCGACGAAATCCTGCTCTTTCTGCGGATTTGTACCGCAAAGAAGCGGTGGACGGACGAGAAAAACGCCCTCCAGTCCCTGAGCGTCGGACCTCTGAAATTCGGCATCACGTCGGGGCTTCCACCTGTCTTGCGAACGCTCTGGACGAGCGGCCTGGGCGAATCTGGAAGTGGGCTCCGGCACGACGCCTTCGGATGCGGCACCGGTGCCGGAAACGGTCAAGAAGCAGAGGGATCGCGGTTCGGCGCCGCTGATCCCCCCTGGTGGTAGGAGATGTGCTCGTGGCGAAAGTCAGCACGAGGGACAGGAGGGCCAGGTCTCGCTGCTGTTGTGCCAGGGGACCGTCGAAATGCGGCGCAGTGTGAACATCCTGAATTGCCGCTCGCTGACCGCCTACGGGACCGAGTCGGCCGACCTGTTCGCTGGGGTCGCCGCGGTGCACCGAACAGATGCGCGGCGCAGGCATGGGCTCATCGAGCCTCCGCTGCAGGGGACAGCCCCTGCAGTGCGCCGCCCAGTCGGTGCAATGAAACTCCGTAACGAGCACGGCCCCGCCGCGCAGCCACCCGTGCCCGTGCTATACCCGCCTCGACGGGTGAAGGCGCCTGCACGGGACGGGATGGTTGGCTTGCGCGGCCGAGCCGGCGACGTTCGCTACGTCGGGGACTGACCGTACCGTCAGGCCAGCGTGGCCTCGATCGCCGATGCGATTCCAGACCCGGGAACGATGCGGTCAATAACGAAACCTGCCTCGGCCAGAAGGCGCCGCCACTGCTTCTCGGTGCGCTCCCGACCACCGAGCATGGCCAGCATGGTCACGTCGAGCATCTTCGTGTAGTGGGGCCCGTCACCCTCGGGCAAGACCGTCTCCACCAGGACGAGCCGCGCACCGGCTGCAGCCGCCTTGGCGACGCTGCGCAGGATGGTCAGGGCAGAAGCGTCGTCCCAGTCGTGCAGGACGACGGACATCACGTAGATGTCGGCGGTCGGCACAGTGTCGATGAAGAAGTCGCCCGCGACTACGGTCGCCCGATCGGCCACACCAGCCTCGGCCAAGACATCGGCAGCCTTGCTGACCACGCCGGGAAGGTCGAAGACTGTGCCCTGCAGTTCAGGGAACCTCGTCAGCAACTCGGCGAGAAGGGTGCCGTCCGCACCGCCGATGTCAGCGATCGTCCGCCCGTGCGGAAGCTGGTAGACGTCCAGGAGGTTGCCCCGCAGGGCGCGGCCGCCGCCGGCCATGGCGGAGTTCTGCAGCGCGGTCAGGCGCGGAGATTCGCCGACCCAGTCGAAGAACGGCTTGCCGAGGACCTTCTTGGCGCCGGGCTCGCCCGTACGGGCCGCATGGAGCAGACCGCTGAACGGTCCGTAGTGCGTTTCCATCCAGTATCGGGCCAGTCCTCGCACGGAATCGGCCGGGCCGTCGGCCAGCGTGCGGCCGAGGTCGGTGACTTCCACGCCACCTTCCACGGATCGGAAGACCCCCAGCGGGGTCAGGAACCGGATGATGCGCCCGAGCGCGTCGCTGTCGGCATGTATGTCGGCCGCCAGGCTTTCGATGCTGCGAGGGCCGTCGAGCAGCGCCGTCGCCACTCCCAACTCGGCGACGACGTAGAGGGCCTGCGAGACCTCGAAGCCGGTCAGGAGATGCTGCATCTGCAGGGCGGCGGGAAGAGGCTGTACCTCGTCGGTCACGATGGTGCTCCAAAAGGCGGTGTTGATCAGAATGGGGAATGAGCAGTTCTGCGAACTTGCGTGCAGCGTTCCGAGCTGCGCGGCGTGTGCCCGGAGATTGTGGGGGCAGGACAGCCCCTCATATCTCGGGCGCCCCCTGCGCGGAACACGCGGGGCGCCCGAGGTGCCTCATCGTCCGACTTCTCGGCCGTTTTCGGCCCGGGCGCGGAGATCCGTCCGGCCTCGCGGATACTGACGTGCATCGGCTTGAAGATGACCTTGCCGCGGTACACCCCCGGGAGGGTCAGCGCCTCCGGGAACTACTCCAGGGCGAATTCCCCGATGACCGGGAATGAGAGTGCCCCGAAGACGATCAGTTCGGCGAGATCCTGTTGCCGGTGGCATCCGCGATGCGCTGCGGGAGGCCGGGTCCGTCGACCAGGACGACGTCGCCGCCCAGCGCTGTGAGCTCGTCGACGAGTTCAGGGGGACGGACGACGCTCGCCCACCTTCAGGTGCTTGGCGTCGCTGCCGACGGCCGAGACGCGGCCGACGCCTTGCGCACCGAGCAGATGCGGCAGAGGAGGCAGGGCTCCGTAGATCCCGGCGATGATGTGAAGGTCGGTCGGTTCGACCGATGAGGCGTCGATGTCGATGACGACTTCGTTACGCCCCGGCGCGCCGACGTTGGGGACGTCGACGAACTCCACGACCTCGGCGGTGAGCTTCGGACCCTTCACCGCGATACACCGCTGCTTTCGTGATTCATGTGTTCGTGTGGATGCGGACAAGGGTGTTTCGGTGGTCAGTGGCCGGCGGTGCGGCCGCCGTCGATGTAGGAGATCTCGCCGGTGACGAAGTCCGCGTCTTCGAGGTAGTTGACTGCGCGGACGACGTCGACGATCTCGCCGACGCGGTTGAGTGGTGCGAAGGACCTCTTGTCCTCGAGGGTTTCCGGTTCGTGCAAGGGGGTGCGCACGATGCCCAGCGAGACGGCGTTCACCCGGATGTTGTCCTTGGCGAGTTCCATCGCCAGTCCGCGGGTGGCGGAGACGACGGCGCCCTTGGACAGGGAAGCTATGACGGCGGGCACGTTCTGCAGTGCGTGCTCGACCAGGCTGGTGCTGACCTGGAGGATGTGGCCGCCGCCCTGTCTGCGCATGGCGGGCACTGCTGCTTGGGTGGCGAAGAAGACGCTGTCGACGTTGGTTGCCATCACTCGCCGGTACTGCTCTTCCGGGATGTCGGCGATCGGGCCCGGGCGCCAGATCCCGGCGTTGTTGATCAGGGTGTCGACGCGGCCGAACTCTGTCAGCGCGACCTCGATGACCCGGCGGGCTACCTCGGGGTCGCCGACGTCGCCGGCCACCGTGATGTAGTCCGGGTGGGCGGAGGCGGCGATGGACCGTCCGTTGCCGACGGCGCGCCAGCCCCGTTCCCGGTACGCCTTCACGAACGCCTCGCCCAGCCCCTGAGAAGCTCCGGTGACCACGACTACTTTGCGCTCATCACTCACTGCAATGCCTTCCTCGCAATGCCCAGCCAGTCGGCGGCTGCGGACGTTCTATCTCTTCAGATGCTCTCGGCAGTAGCACCCGAGCCGGTGAAACCGGTGTACTCGAATGGGGTCCGCGCGCCGGTCGAAGTCGATCCCGGCCGGGTAGTGAGCGATGACGCCGAGCGGAGCGCCCCCCTGCCGCGGGGGCTGCGCCCGTCAGTTGCGGAGTCTGCCGTCCGCTTCAGCGTCACTCTCGCGCCGGCGATCTCGCGCGGACGCCCGACTCTGGCGCGTGGGACTACTGGCTCAGCGCGTTCATCCGCTTGACGGCGTCTTCGGTCGTCCACAGGCCGTGCGCCAGGTACCGCCAGTTGACCATGGCCGCCTCGTAGCCGTCACCCTCGTCGTTGACGCCGCCGGCAGTTGCGTCACGCACCATGGCTACCTGGAAACCCATCTCGATGACGTCGCGCATGTGGGCCTCGAGGCACATGTTCCCCGCCGGCCCTGCCATGATCACGGTCTCGATGCGCCGCATCCGCAGCTGCAGCTCGACGTCGTTGTGTCGGGTGGAGAAGAGCCTGTGCGGCGAGGTGTTCGCCGTCTTGCCGTCCTTGAGATAAGGCTTGTACCGCTCCGGGAAGTCCGCACTGGAGCCAGCGAACCCATCCAGCTCGATCGAGTCCTGCCGGAACACGAAGTGATTCGGCGAGTTCAGGAGGTAGTCCCCGATCTCACCGGCGGGAGCGACCCACTGGCCATCGGGCGTATAGAAGAAGTGCGGCGAGTGGATGACGTAGATGTCATTCTCTTTCGCCGCCTTCAGCAGGTCCTCGATGTGGTCCGGCACATTGCGCTTCTCCAGCGTTTCCGCGATGAGTTCGTAGTAGGTCGTCCCCTCCGCGCGGAAAAACTCGTTCTGGAGGTCAGTGACAAGGAGGGCTGTCTTCCCCTTGACCAGCTCCATCTCGGGCTTGCTATGGGTGAACGGCTTGGTTTTCGACATCAGTGCCAACTCTCATTCGTGCCGTAACGGGGGGTCTGTGGCGAAGCTGCGAGGATGGAGGGTCATCGGGTGGGCCCTGTTCTGTGCATAACCACCCAGGAGTGAACGATTGACCGGGTCGCACAGTCAAAGCGTTGGCCCGTTGGCGAAAGCATCGATGGCTATCGCTGTTGATCACTCCTTCTAAGGGAAAGCATTGCGCTTGCTCATGTGTCCGACCAGGGCCGCGCGGGCCACTAATCGTCGCTTTCGTGCCACCAGTCGCCTCACCGGCGCCGCCGCAGGGATGCGCCTTCGACCGCGATCGGCGGTTGGTGGGCCGTCCGTGCCAACTCCAGGAGGGCCGGACGTCAAGGGACGTGACACCGCGCGATGGGCTGTGAAATCCGCGGCACACTGCACACCGCCGCGTGGGCCAGAGCGAGGGTGAGGGCCCCGCGTCCGCCGGCTGGTCGTAACTCCGTCGGAAGGCGCCTGCGACCTTTTGCACGGTCAGCCAGGAAGTGGCAGTTAGCCTCGATCGTTCATGAGTCCTCGTCGGTTCGCTGATGGGGACTCCGCGTTTGTGTGGTGCGGTCTTTTCGGGGTTGGGGCAGGGCGAGGGTCCGGCTCTCGCGTCGGATGGGCGCCGGGTTCCACTT
>NZ_WEGL01000021.1 GCF_009604455.1 Streptomyces sp. RB17 | reverse complement strand
GTTTCGACCTGGACGCCGTCGACCCGGTGGAACCAGAGGTCGCGAAGGAACGTGTCACCCATGGCCGTTCATGATCGTGGTTTCGGTGACCGTCCGTGGTGCTGGCACGGAAAGTGAGCCAGAACCAGGATTCGAGCGACGCCGAGATCCCCGGGTCGGCTGTGGTGCCCCCTCACCACGTCGACGCGACATCGGCGTGGAGTGCCTGACAGTGCCGGACGTCCTCGCGGCGACGGAGCACGTTGGGGAGAGGCCCCAAAGGTGCACGCCTGGCCCAGGCGGCGACATGCCTGGGCCACCGTGGGCGCGGACTCGCAAAGGCGCCCGGAAGCGGCTTCGCTGGCGGCAGCCGCTCAGCGCAGGAAGCCCTCGTAGTGGCGCTGCTGGAGCTGGCTTTCGATCTGCTTCACCGTCTCCAGGCCCACACCCACGATGATGAGGATGCTCGTCCCGCCGAACGGGAAACTCTGGCTCGACCCGGTCGTGGCCAGCGCGATGGTGGGGATGAGGGCGATCACCCCCAGATACAGCGCGCCCGGCCAAGTGATCCGGTTGAGTACGTAGCCCAGATACTCGGCGGTCGGCCGCCCGGCCCTGATCCCCGGGATGAAGCCTCCGTACTGCTTCATGTTGTCCGCGACCTCGTCCGGGTTGAAGGTGATCGCGACGTAGAAGAACGCGAAGAACATGATGAGTACGGAGTACGCAGTGATGTAGATCGGGTGGTCGCTCTTGGTCAGATTCTGGGAGATCCAGGCCTTCCACCCCGAGCCCCCGCCGGAGAACTGCGCAATCAGTGCCGGGATGTAGAGAAGTGACGACGCGAAGATGACCGGGATGACGCCCGCCTGATTCAGCTTCAGTGGAATGTAGGCGGATGTACCGCCGTAGGAACGACGGCCGATCATGCGCTTGGCGTACTGCACCGGGATGCGGCGCTGCGCCTGTTCCACGAAGACCACGAGGCCGATGATGGCCAGAGCGACGAGGATGACACCGCCGAACTCGATCCAGCCGTCGGCCAGGGCCCCCTGCTTCTTGATCGCCCACAGGGCGGACGGGGTCGTGGCCGCGATTGAGATGAACATCAGGATCGACATGCCGTTTCCGATGCCGCGGTCGGTGATCAGCTCGCCCAGCCACATGACCAGGCAGGTGCCGGCGGCCAAGGAGATGATCATCGTGACGGTGGTGAAGATCGCTTGGTCAGGGACGATGCTGGAGGCGACCGAGCAGCCGGAGAAGAGGGAGCCGCTGCGGGCTGTGGCCACCAGGCCGGTGCCCTGGAGGACGGCGAGTGCCACGGTCAGGTAGCGGGTGTACTGCGTGATCTTCGTCGTGCCGGCCTGACCCTCCTTCTTCAGGGCTTCCAGGCGCGGGATGACCACGGTCAGCAGCTGCAGGATGATGCCGGCGGTGATGTAGGGGAGGATGCCGAGTGCGAAGATGGTGATCTGCAGCAGGGCGCCTCCGCTGAAGAGGTTGACCAGCCCGAACAGCCCCTGGCTGCCTGACGTCTGGTCGAGGCACTGCTGGACTGCCTTGTAGTTGACACCTGGGATCGGGACGTGGGTGCCTATCCGGTACACCACGATGATGCCGAGCGTGAAGAGTAGCTTCTGGCGCAGGTCAGGCGTCTTGAGCGCATGGGCGAATGTGGCGAACACAGTGCCTCCGGCGACCCTACGTGCATGTGTCGTCGTGAGGGTCAGAGATTTTCGGCAGAACATCGGCACATCGGCGATGCTGCCGTTTTAGTGATTGAAAAAGCCATATTGGGGTTAGGTGACGGCTTCCTTCGCTCTGTGCCTGGCACCCATCCAACGAGAATCACGCGAGCCAACAGGGTGCGAGACTAAACGTTCACTCTCGCAATATCGTCGCGGCTCACGCAGCCGCGCCAGCTCGTGCGTGTGAGGGGGCGGAGTTCAGGTCTTGTTCGGCCCAGATGACCTTGCCGCCGGATACCGTGCGGGAGCCCCATCTGCGGGACAGTTGGGCGACCAGGAAGAGGCCGCGTCCGTTTTCGTCGATGGTGCTTGCGCGACGCTGACGCGGGGAGTTGGCGTTGGTGTCGAATACTTCGCAGGTCAGGACTTGGTGGTGGATCAGGCGCAGGCCGATCGGTCCTGTGCTGTGGAGGATGGCATTGGTGACCAGTTCGCTGACGATCAGTTGCGTGGGGTCCTGGAGACTTTCCAGTCCCCATTCGGTCAGTTGGCGGGCTGCCATGTGCCGGGCGTTGTGGACAGTGGTGTGGTCGTGTGGGAGTGTCCAGGAGGCGACCTGGGTGGGGCTGAGTGAGCGGGTCCGTGCCAGGAGCAGGGTGATGTCGTCGGATGGTGCCTGGCCCTGGAGGGTCTCCGTCGCGCGGGTGCAGAGGTCTTCCAGGGAGCGTGCCGGTTGTGTCAGGGCGGTGCCAAGGCGTTGCATTCCCACGTCGATGTCGTCGTCGCGGGTTTCGATCAGGCCGTCGGTGTACAGGGCGAGGAGGCTTCCTTCGGGCAGTTCCAGCTCCACGGCCTCGAAGGGGACGCCCAGCCCGATGCCGAGTGGGCTTCCGGAGGGAAGGTCGGGAAAGGTGACCTGGCCCTGCGGGTCGATGATCGCGGGCGGGGGGTGTCCGGCCCGTGCCATGGTGCACCGGCGGGTGGCCGGGTCGTAGACGGCATACAGACAGGTAGCGCCGACAACCGCGGGGGTTTCATCCAGGGCGTCGGCGTCGTCCTCGGCCAGTCGTTGGAAGGTGTCATCGAGGCGGGTCAGCAGTTCGTCGGGGGGCAGATCGATGTCGGCGAGGGTGCGGACGGCGGTGCGGAGCCTGCCCATGGTCGCGGCGGCGTTGATGCCGTGTCCGACGACATCGCCGACGACGAGGGCCACCCGGGCGCCGGACAGCGGGATCACGTCGAACCAGTCGCCTCCGACGCCGGCGTCCATGTCGGCGGGCAGATAGCGCGAGGCCGCCTCGACCGCGGCGCCGCCCTTCAAACGGTGTGGGAGCAGGTTGCGTTGGAGTGCCAGGGCCGTGGTGTGTTGGCGAGTGTATTGGCGGGCGTTGTCCAAGGACGGTGCGGCCCGGGTGACGAGCTCCTCTGCGAGGAGCAGATCATCCTCCCGGAACGGCACGGGGTCCTCGGTGCGGATGAATACCGCGACACCCAGGACGAAATGCCGTACACGGATGGGCACGATCATCAGGGAGTGCATCCCGTTCTCATGGATCGTGTTGGCCCGCGCCGGGTCGCGGGCGAGCCATGTCCCAGGGGAGGTGTCCAGTACCGGTTCCAGGTGGGACCTTCCCGTGCGCAGGACGCTGGTGAAGGGCGAGGCCGGGGGGAAGGAGACCTTCTCTGTGCGCGCCCACGGGGATTCTGGGATCCCTGGGTGGATGGAGGCCACACCGGCGCGGCGGAAAGCGGGAGGGCGACCGCCTATCGTGTCGAATCGGGTCAAGGGCTCTTCGCCACACGGGATGGACTCCGCCAGGTCGACGACGGCATAGTCGGCCAGCACGGGCACGGCGAGGTCGGCCAGTTCCTGCCCGGTCTGCATGACGTCCAGGGTGCTGCCGATGCGCGTGCTGGCCTGACTGAGGATGGCAAGGCGCTCGCGCGCCCGTCGGCTCTCGGTGACATCCACGCTCATGGTGCACACCCCCAGTGCCTTGCCGTCCGCGTCCTGGAGGCAGAAGAACGAGGCCGAGAATGCGTGCTCCCGGCGCGGATCCCCCGGCGGCCACAACCGGTACTCCTGGACCGCGGTGGCGCCGCTCGCCAGCGCCTGCCGCGTCACCGCTTCAAGTGCTTCGGACTCGGAGCCGGGCAGTGAATCGGTGAGGCGACGACCGAGCCGCCGGTCACGGGAGATGCCGTCGTGGCTCTCCATCGTGTCGTTCACCCATAGGCAATGCAACTGCGGGTCACGAACGACGATGCCGATCGGCGCGCGGGTGAGAAGCGCCTCCCGCACCGATCCGTTCATCGCGTCCCCGGAGACCGTGCCGATGTCGGTCACGGACAAAAGCCACCGGACTGTGCCGTCCTGCCCCCACAACATCGAGATCCGCAGGTTGATGTCGATCATGCGACCTTCCCGGCGGCGCACCGGCATCACGCCCCACCAGCCATTCTGGGCACGGCACCTCTCGATGAACGCCGATATCGTCGACGTTCCCTCGGAAAATGGCAGTACGAGTGCGACGGACCGGCCCACCACATCCCCGGCGGAGTACCCGACAAGCCGCTCGGCGGCCTGCGTCCATGCGACCACCGTCCCACGCTCGTCGAACATCGCGACCGCCGACTCGGATATCTCGCGCGTATTCAATTGATTACCGATTTGATTAACGAGTGTTACCCCGCTGGTGCTGGTCATCGAGCTGTTGTCCTCACGTAGGTCGGGGAAGGGGGTATGGGGTGCGTGTAGCCAGGGGGCCGAGCGGCTCGGAGTCGAAAAGTCTCCGGAGGCCACTTTGAGATCCCCGACATCGAGCGCGGTTGCCATCGTGACACTCTCCTGTATGTAACGTTCACTATAGCGCGTGTCCGTCTCTCGCGAGTTTGTAGCGAATCGTGATCTTGGTGTGGGTCTCTCTATGCGGCCCTGTTCTCGTATAGCTACGACGAACGGACATGTAGCGCAGGGTGAGGCTCGGGGCTGGAGCGGGCGCGAGGGTCGACGGCACAGCGATCGGCGGTGGCAGCGATTCAGCTTCGAGGTTGCCTTATCGGACTTCCGGCGCGCCTGGTGACTCGCCAGGATGGTGCCGCAGTAAATACCGGATTTACTGCGGCAGAGCACCTACCGTGATCATCGCGACCTGCGACGGACGATTCCGGCCACCGGGGCGAGGTGTACGCATTTACTGCGGCAGCACCGGAAGGGCGGGACGGACGCGACGATCGAACCAGTGACCGAGCTCGGGAGCGGGGGCGCGCTCCGGCTGTCGCGCACCCGGGTGATGCCTCTGTCCGCCCCGCCCTCGTCGTACACCGCAGCGGTCGAGCGGTACCTCACCGGCGCGGGCATCGCGAAGTCCTCCGCGCGCATCTACCGGATCTCGCTGACGACATGGGGATGGATGCTCGCCGGCGAACCGGCGCCGCTCGGACCCGCCCGCCGAGGCGCGAAGCCGCCCGTCTTCCCCCCTCACCGCGATCGACGACCCAGCCTTGCCCGAGGTGCTGGCCGAGCTGGCGGCAGCGCGGGCGGACGAGATCATGGCGGCGATCAGGGCGGTGGCGGTCCGCCTGGCGGTGCGGGAGCCGCGGAGTGTCTTGCCGTCGACGGCGATGAGCCGCCGGCCGCCGGCCGTGGCCTGGCGTTCCTGGAGGTAGCGTCCGATGGCCCGGTCCAGGGCGTCGCCGTCCGCGGCGGCCAGGACGAGGCGGATCGTCGTGGCATGGGGTGGTCGGAACAGGCCGGTCAGCGGGTCGGGGCGGAACCCGAGCAGGGCCAGGACGCGCTGTGGTGCGTCGGTGACCCACTCGCCGATCGCTGTGATCGATGCAGCTCCGGACAGAACGGCGGCGGCCGCGGCGGCAAGCAGGGCCGTCCACGGGTGCCGGATGCCGCGACGGGCGCGTGGATCAGGCACGTCGACCAGATACTTCCGCAGGTCAGCGATTGTTTCCAGCGGGGCCGGGCCGAAGGGGCCACCCAGTTGTTGCAGGCACGACGGCATACGCGAAGATGGGCTCGCAGGCATGGACTTGCTCGGTGCTCATACGGACTCGACACCCACATGATCACCAGCGGCCATGCCTGTTCTGCGTCCAGGGGTGACTGCCCACAGAAGCCGATAACCCATCACATACCGTGCTCGGCAGGCGAACCGCCCACCTCGAGACTTCTCAAAGACCCTGCATACGAGACAGCGTCCGGAACAACCTCAACTACGCTGGCACCAGCCGCATAACCCGTGACCAGAATTCGGCGTCAAGGCCCAATCAAGTTGGTTTTCAGGGTGAGTTCTGGGGCGGCTGTTGTGCTGTGGCGGGCCTCGAGTTCGGCGGGTGGGATGTATCCGAGTGAACCGTTCCGGGTCTGGTGGGGACTGAGCGAGGCCGTGATCGTCATCCGGCGGCTTGTGGTGTCGGTTCTTCGTAGATCCCGACGCGTAGGACGTGCTCGATGACGCTGTCGAGCTTGTCGCGTGCCGCGGTCAGCTCGGTGATGCGCTGCTGGATGGCGCCACGCTCGTACCGGATCTTGTCGTACATGCTGCCGGTGACTATTCCCGTGGACACGCACGGCAGCAGATCGACGATCGTGTGGCTGGGCAGGCACATGATGAGTCCACTCTCCGCCGAGGCCGCCGGGGGTGAAATGCGCTCTATGTACCACTCGCCGACCATTACTGAGCTTGAACTCTGGTTCTCGTAGCTGCTGTCCGAGGGCTCGACCGCGAGGTGAAGCGTCCAGCGTCGGGTCGCCCAGTGGGGGAGAGGTGCCGGGATCTATGATGGCGGCATGGTGAGGGATTCCGGCTCGACGTCGGCTGCTGTTGGCTTGAGTAGCCGTGAGGTCATCTTGAACGCGGCTCGCTCGCTCATCGGCGAAAAGGGCTACGACGGCATGGCCATCTCTGATCTGTCCGCGCAGTCCGGGCTTCCGCCCAGTTCGATCTACTACCACTTCGGGAACAAGTTCGGCGTACTGGCGGCGCTCCTCGAACGCACCTTCGAAGAGTTGCACGCTTTGTTCCCCGATCCGTCTTCGTTCGACGACCTGGCACCGCTTGAGCGTCTCGAAGCGTGGTTCTCCGCGGCGTGCAGTTCGCTGGACCGGAGGCCTGACTATCTTCGCCTCTTGGTCGCGATCAGTGTCGGCCCGCAGAAGGATGCCGAGGCGGTTCGGCAGATCGTGCGTCGCATCCGGGACTATGCCCGCCTGTCCTGGGTGGAAGCACTCACTCCGATCTTCGCGCCGAACGGCGACAAAGCCGGCAAGGCCCTAGTCGAGGAGCTTGCGGTCCTCGGGCGAGCGTTGACGGACGGCTTTTCGGTGACAAACAGCTTCGACAACGTGACCTACAGCTCGCAGGTCGCTCCGTTCGTTTCCCTGGTCCGCGGTCTGGCGGCTCAGCGCGGCGGCGCAGCGGAGTAGAAGCGGACAAGGCGGCCACGGTCTGCTGAAGATCGTCACGTCGCCGATGGCGTGCAATGCGTCGTATGGGGGCATGCCGGAGCAAGTCCCCGGCCTTACGCCCACCCGTGGGTCCAGGGCCGGACGGACGCTGTTTCGGTGAACCCACGTGACGGTGGGTGATTCGCCTATTGGTCAAGGCGGAACGTTCGGTTTTGACAGGCGGGTGTGATACGGCTAGGCTGCGCTGTGTAGTGAACGCTCTATATACAAGATCTCGTGGTGTCTCGTGCGCGGCTTCGGATCGTTTCGTCCGTCTCAAGCACTACACCGCTTGCCTGCAACGCTCACCACGATGCAGCTCGCCGATCTTGCCAAACGAACATTCCCTGGCTCGCGACGTGTTGGCGGGACCAAGAACCGTGCAGGCCGCGTCCACGCGGCCCCGGATCGCTGGCCACCGCAACCATGAATCTCCCAGCCACCTCGCTCGCGGCATGTCCCGCAGGAGAGATGTTATGCCCTACTGGTCTGTCAGCATCCCGATGCAAACCGCGGAAGGCAGTTCCGGCGTTCATGTGTTCATCGTGGCTGCTGACCGCTCCGATCAAGCACGCGGCCACGCTGTGGCTCAGGCGGAGATGCCTAAGTCGCGACGACATCGCCGCGATGCGGCGTTGCGTCTTGAGGCCCTGACCGTTGCTGAGATCAATTCCTGATGGAACATGTGACATAGGAAATTCCATGGCGGCTGTCTTCCAAGGGATGGTCGCCACGCCGGGTACCGAGACGAGAATGTTGGATACGACGAGCGCCAACTTCGCCTCTACACGGTTCACTTCCCTGTGCTGTGCTGCCATCATGGCTGACCGAACTTCACTGGGACTGATTCGCGGCCATGCTCACCAACCGGCCACGGCATCGCCCAGACCATCCGCTGGGTTGTCATCGTCGGCGCATCAGCGACCGAACATCATCGTCGGCCTCGTTCCGGACCGCATCGCGATTGACGGCTGGTACACCAAGGCCCCCGGCGGCGAAGTGTCCGGGCGTTCCCGGTCGCCCGCGGTGAACGGGGCCTGAGAACGCGCGGGCACCGCGGGCACGACCGACGGCTACGGCATCCTGCCGGGCCGCGCCCTGGCTGGCGCCAAGCGGCACGGGGTGTGGGGCGGGCGCAGCCTGGCGGCCTCGCTGTGGTCGTCCTCGACCGCCCAGGCGCGCACGTCCGCCATCTACCCGGCGTCTTCGGGCTGCAGAATCGCGTCGATCAGGTGCGGGCCGGGTGTCGCCTGCGCCTTCGCGAACTGTTCGGCGAGTTCGGCCGTGGTGCGGGCGCGGCCGGCCGGGACGCCAAGACCGGTGGCGATCGCTGTGAAGTCGATGTCGGGGCGACTCAGGTCGAGCAGGGCCTCCGCGGCTTGTCCGGTCCGGCCCGCGCCCACGCGGTCCAGCTCGGCGCGCAGGATCGCGTAGGAGCGGTTGTTGAGGATCACGGTGGTCACGTTCAGCCCCTCGCGGGCCTGGGTCCACAGGGCGGAGATGGTGTAGAGAGCGCTGCCGTCGGCCTGCAGACATATCACCGGGCGCTCGGGACAGGCGATGGCAGCGCCGACGGACACCGGCAGGCCTTGGCCGATGGCCAGTCCTTTCAAGCCCAGCACGTCGTGTGCGGGAGCGTTCGCGGTGGCGGCGGCCAGTGTGTTCATGCCCTCGGTAATGGACTCATCCACGATGATTGCGTCCTGCGGCAGCACCGTACCGATCACCTGGGCCCAGTTCCGCGTGCGCAACGGCTCATCCGGGATCAAGGACGGCGCACCGGGTTCCAGCAGCGGGGCGGCACCGCCCGGCGCGACCGTGTCGGCCAGCCGGGTCAGCGCCCCGACGACGTCGAAACCGGCCTCGGGCACCATCTGATGCACGGTCGTGCCGGACGGGACGAAGCTGCCGGGACGCCCCGGGTATGCGAACGACGCCACCGGCTCGCGCGCGCCGATCAGGACGAGATGCTCGATACCGCCGAGTTGCTGATGGACCGCCTCGCTCCGGTAGCTCAGTGGCTGGATCTCGGGCACACCCGCGCCGCGCCTGAGCCGGGCGGGCCAGGTGGGGCAGAAGAGCGGCGTGCCAGTGGCCTTGTGGATGCGGGCGGCTGCGTGCAGGCCGCTCTCGCCGAGTCCGGCACCGTCGATCAGTAACGCGACCGTCTCGGGCCCGGTGAGCAGCGCGGCAATGGTGTCCACCTCACGGTCGGCAACGGACCGCAGTGATCGCGCCGCGAGCCGTGTCGCGGGCTGGCCACCCTCCGACCAGGACAGGTCCGCCGGCACGATGAGCGTGGAGACTGCCCCCGAGGTGCCCGTGCGTGACGGATCGGTGTCACCAGGAACGCCGGCGGAGAGTGCGGCGGCCACCGCGGCTGCAGCGTCGGGACCGACGTCGGCCGGTTCCGCGGGCCGGCGCACCCAGCTGGACACGGTCGCGGCGGCGGAGTCGATGTCGGATTCCAGGGGTGAATCAAGCGATTTGTGCGAGCGGGCGTGGTCACCCACGACGTTGACGACCGGCGTACCTGCCCGGCGAGCGTTGTGCAGGTTGGCCAGGCCGTTCGCGAGGCCGGGGCCCAGGTGGAGCAGTGTCGCTGCCGGGCGCCCGGTCATGCGGGCGTAGCCGTCGGCGGCACCTGTAGCCACCCCTTCGAACAGGCAGAGTACGCCCCGCATATCCGTGTGGCGGTCGAGCGCCGCGACGAACTGCATTTCCGAAGTACCAGGGTTGGCGAAGCAGGTGTTGACATCGTTATCGAGGAGGGTGCGCAGGAGCGCTTCAGCACCATTCATGGGAGATGACCAGTTCTCGTTTGTCTTTCGGCCTGCGCCGGCCCCGGCATTCGGGGGTGCGGGCTTGTGAGTGCTTCCTTCGGCGGCGTCCGCATGTGTTTGCCAAGGTGATCGATCCTGCCGTCGGCGAAGGGCGGCGACCGGGATTCAGCCGGTGACTTGGCGCGGACCGAGGTTCCTCGTTCGCCGGGGACTCACGGTACGAGGCCGTGTTGGCGCCTCTGCGAGGAGGGGTGCCCACGACTGGCCGAACGCATTGCCGTCGCGCCGCCCGACATTCGGCGAACCGGGCACTCTAGATCGTTCGCCGTGGAACCCGCCAGTCTCGGGGCCAAAGAAGACGCCGCCATGTCATGGATGTAGCCAACCTGTCTCGAAAGCTCTAGAGTGAACGCTACATACAGATCCGAGTGTCACGCAACCGGGCCGCTTCCAGTGGTAGTTCCTCTCACGGGGGCCAATCGAACGTCGCAATGAAGCGAGGTTTCCCTTGAACGTTCTAGAGCAGGTCAAGAACTCACCGCTGAGTCGTGTCCAGGTCAGGGCCGTCGCATTGTGTCTCGTGATCAACCTGATCGACGGGTTCGACCTCCTGGTCACGTCCTTTGTCGGGCCGACGATCGCTCGCGAGTGGCATCTGTCCCCGTCAGGGGTCGGGGCTCTGCTCAGCGGTGGACTGGCCGGCATGGCCATCGGCGCCCTGTTCCTGGCTCCACTCGCCGACCGCATAGGGCGCCGTCGACTCAGCCTCGGCTGTCTCGCCCTGGCGTCGCTCGGCATGCTCGCCGCGTCGGTTTCGCAGAACTTCGGTCAGCTTCTCGTTGCCAGGCTGGTCACGGGAGCGGCCGTAGGAGCGATGGCCGCCAGCCTGCCGGTGCTCGCCTCCGAGTACGCCAACCACCGGCGCAGGGGACTGGTCGTCGCACTGATCACCACGGGCTACGGTCTGGGTGCGGTCATCGCTGGCATCGCATCGACGTTTCTGCTGGGTGCGTTCGGCTGGCGGTCGGTCTTCGTATTCGGATGCGTCGCTACGGCGGTCATGCTCGTGGGCGCGCTCCGTTACCTGCCCGAGTCGATGGACTACCTCGTCGTACGTCGCCCGCGCCGGGCGCTGGACCGGCTCAACCGGATCCTCGCCTCGATGGGCCGGGCTCCCGTCGGGGAGCTTCCCGTGGTGGTGTCGGTGTCGCGCAAGGCAGCAGTCGATTCGCTGTTCCGTGGGAGCAACGCCGTTCGGACAGTGCTGGTGTGGGTGGCGTTCACCGCAGCGCAGCTGGTGTTCTACTTCGCGAGCTCGTGGACCCCCAGTCTGCTGTTGAAGGCGGGTATGTCCAACCAGCAGGGCATCAGTGGCGGACTGCTCTTCAGCCTCGGTGGTGTCACAGGTGCAGTTCTCCTGGGGGTCCTGGCGTCCCGGGTCGACCCACGGCGGCTCACTGCGGCCTACTTCGTCGTCGGCGCCCTCATGCTCGTCGTCTTCTCCATGTCGCTCGGAATGCTGGCCAGCGCGTTGGTCGTGGCGGTGCTTGTCGGGCTGTTCCTGAACGGCACGATTTCCGGGATCAACGTCATCGTTCCGAGCCTCTATCCGGCCGAGACCCGGGCGACGGCGCTCGGCTTGGCCGTCGCCGTGAGCAGACTCGGTGCCGTTCTGGCCCCGCTCCTCGCGGGCTTCCTGCTGGAGGCCGGCTGGGCCCCCGGATCGCTGTTCCGGGTCTTCGCGATACCGAGCCTGATCGGCGCGCTCGCGACGATCCTCCTCGCTCGCTACGGGCACGCGATCCAGAGTGCTTCGGCCGAACCCAGAACCGTTGAAGGCGTGGTGGCGGAAGCATGATCTTTCCTGTCCGCCACCCAGCCATCCAGACTCCGGGAGGTTCATGTGAGTAGTTCGCCGATCGACGTGGACCGCACCGCGCTGCTCGTCATCGACATGCAGAACGACTTCGTGGAGGAGGGCGCGCCGCTGGAGTTTCCGGAAGGGCGACGAGTGATTCCCGCCATCCAGAAACTGCTCGATGCCGCCCGCAGCCGTGAGATGGCGGTCATCTACGCCGCGCACGTCCATCGTGCCGGCGGGGCGGACATGGGAATCCACCGCGATCTGTACCCGCCGGTGGCGGCCGGGGAGGCCCTGGTCGACACCGAGCGGGGGGGCGGAGATCCATCCCGAACTCACGCCGCTTCCCGGCGAACCCGTCATCAAGAAGCACCGCTACAACTCGTTCTACGCCACCGACCTGGAGATCATCCTGCGTGGGCTCGGCGTGGAAACGGTGATCCTCACCGGGATGACGACCGAGTGCTGCGTTCTCGGAACGGCCCGCGGCGCCTTGGAGCGCGGGTTCCGCTCCGTGGTGATCTCAGACGCTTGCGCGTCCTGTGACTACCCGGACCTCGGGGCCGGCCCGATGTCCGCCGCAGACATGCACCTGGCCGCGTTGAGGGTGATGTCCCTGACCTCGTCGCAGCTGGTCGGCACCGACGAGTTCCTCTCGTGGCTGCCGTGAAGACAGACCAGACGTACGATCCACTTAGGAGGCTGTAGGTGTCGGCCATTTCAGAGGATGTCGCCCGTACAGGCGCAAGTCCCACTCTCGTTCTGCTGCACGGAGGTGGACCGGGCGTCGACGCCGAGAGCAACTGGGCGAGCGTGCGCTCCCGGTTCGCGGACGAGTTCCGCTGTCTGGCCCCGGATCTTCTCGGGTTCGGCACGCAGGTCGCCGGATCCGCCGGGATCGACGGGCCGCGGGCCTGGGCCATGGCACGGGCACGGCAAGTCTTGGGCATCCTCGATCGCCACGGCCTGGACCGCGTGCACCTCGTCGGCAACTCGGCCGCCGGCGGAGCTGCGGCCCTGGCCCTCATGTCCGTGGCGCCTGACCGGATCGAGCGCGCGGTCGTCATGGGGGGAGCCGGTACCGGGCCGCTGCCTCCGGCTGTCCCCTTCTACGACGACCCGACCAAGACGTCCATGCGGGCCACCCTCAGCCGACTGGTCGCCGACGAGAGCGTCCACGGAGAACTCCTCGACAACCTCGCCGACATCCGGCTGCGGCAAGCCCTGCGTCCTGGAGCAGAATCGGCATTCCGGTCCATGCTCGCCGACGTCGTGGACGGCCCCCCTCCCATCGATCTCACGAAGATCGTCAATCCGGTCCTCGCCCTTCACGGGGAGTGCGACCGCGTCTCGCAGATCAAGGTCTCCGAGCGCCTCGTCGAAGACCTGCCCAATGCCCGCCTCGAGGTGGTGGCGGGGGCCGGGCACTGGATCCACGTCGACCGGCCGGATGAATTCTGCAGCCTAGTAGGAGAGTTCCTGAGAGCATGACACAGCCAATGAGCAGCAGTGAGGACCGAGTTGAGGTCCTGGTGGTCGGAGCCGGCCCGGCTGGCCTGACCCTCGCCATCGACCTGGCCCGGCGGGGCGTGGCCTGTCACGTCGTGGAGGCGACCGAGGAACGGGGCGTCAATCCCCGCTGCAACACCACATCCGCGCGGTCGATGGAGATCTTCCGGCGGCTCGGACTTGCGGACGACATCCGGCGGGCCGGACTGCCTGAGGACTATCCCACCTCGATCCAGTACCGGACGACCCTGAGCGGTGAGGAGATCTTCCGCCTCGACCTGCCGGCGTCTCGCGACGTGCTGGACGGTGTCGGCAAGGGCGGCTGGCCCACACCGGAGCCGCAGCACCGGATCTCGCAACTGTTCCTCGAGCCCATCCTGGAACAGCACGCGAGCACACTTCCCGGGCTGACCCTCGAGCGTGGCACCCGGCTGGTCGAATTCCGGCAGTACGACGACCACGTCGAAGCGGTCGTGGAGACGTCCGGGGTGCGTCGCACACTGCACTGCGCATACGTGGTGGGCTGCGACGGCGCCCACAGCACCGTGCGACGCCAGTTGGGCATCCGCTACGAGGGTGTCGACGCGATCCAGCAGTTCGTGTCGACCTTCGTCCGCTCACCCGAACTCGGGCGGCTGGCCGCACGGGATCGGGCGTGGACGTATTGGACCTACGGCCGCCGGATCGCATCGCTGATCGCGATCGACGGTGACTCGCTGTGGCTTAACCACGTTGCCTTCGCCCCCGACCATGACACCGAGGGTGAGGACCCCGAAGAGCTTTTGCGGGAGGCGGTGGGAGGACCCGTCGAGCATGAGGTGCTCGGTGTGGTGCGCTGGACCGGACGCCGACTCGTCGCCCAGCGGTACCGCACGGGCCGGGTGTTCCTGGCCGGCGATGCCGCTCACATCTGGATTCCCGTTGGGGGATTCGGCATGAACGCGGGAATCCAGGACGCGGCGACGCTGAGCTGGATGCTGGCGGCGGTCCGTCACGGCTGGGCGCCACCGTCGTTGCTGGATGCGTACGAGCTGGAGCGCAAGCCGGTGGGTGAGCAGTTCGCCAGCGCGGTGGGGTCGGCGGCGCGCAAGTCGTTCGCGGAATTCTCGCCGGACATCCATCTGCCCGGCCCGGACGGCGAGCGGGCTCGCGCGGAGTTCGCCGACCGGCTGGCAGTCTCGGAGCCGCATCGATATTCACCCGACGGCTTCAGCTTCGGCTACCACTACGCGGGCTCACCTCTGGTGGTCGGGGGCGAGGACCAGACCGCGATCACCATGGGTGACTACCTGGAACGAGCGCAGCCCGGTTTCCGACTGCCCCATGTCTGGCTCGACGACGACCGATCCGTGCTCGACGTGCTCGGCCCCGGCTTCACCCTGCTGAGGACGGACACAGGCGTCGGCGTGACGTCCTGGACCTCGGCGGCTGATGAACTCGGGATTCCCCTGGCCGTGGTCGACCTGCCCGGACGCTGGCCCGACCGCTATCCCACCGAGCTGGTGCTCGTGCGTCCTGACCAGCACGTCGCCTGGATGGGCGGGGCGGACGCTCGTCCCGACGAGCTCCTCCACACAGTCACCGGGCGCGTCGCCGCCCACCAGCAGTAGAGATCATCAGGAGAAGGCACATGTCATACGCATTGGGCATCGACGTGGGCGGCACGTTTACCGACGCGGTCGCCTCGGACGGTGCGGGCCAGATCGTGTCGGCCAAGACGCCGACCACGCCGCCGCACCGCGAGGTCGGTGTCATGCGGGCGATCGAGGACATCGCGAGCGAGCTGGGTATCGGTGTCGGTGAACTGCTCACCCAGACCGACTACATCGCCCACGGCACGACCGCCTCGATCAACGCTCTGGTCCAGGGCCAAGTGGCCGATGTCGGGCTCATCG
This sequence comes from Streptomyces sp. RB17, assembly GCF_009604455.1. Taxonomy (GTDB): domain Bacteria; phylum Actinomycetota; class Actinomycetes; order Streptomycetales; family Streptomycetaceae; genus Streptomyces. The sequence continues at coordinate 20,420 of NZ_WEGL01000021.1, read as the reverse complement.
CCACGAAGGGCCACCGGGACGCGATCTACATCATGAATGCCGAGGGCCGCACGCTTGGCCGGTCGGCCCATGAGATCCAGGACACCCTCCGGCAGCGCAAGCCCGCGCCGTTGATCCCGAAGTACCGGGCACTCGAGGTCACCGAGCGGATCGACCACGCGGGGAAGGTACTGGTCCCGCTGGACGAGGACGAGGTCCGCCGAGTCGCACGCGCCCTCGTGGACCAGGGCGTCGAGGCGATCGCGGTCTGCCTGCTGTGGTCGTTCAAGAACGGGGCCCACGAGCAACGCGTCCGCGAGCTGATCCACGAGATCGCCCCGGACATGTACGTCACACTCTCCTCGGAGGTCAGTCCGCGCATTCGCGAGTTCGCGCGGACCTCCACCACGATCATGAATGCCCAGGTGGGCCCGCGGCTGCGCACGTACCTCCTCCCTCTGCAGAAGCAGCTGGAGGAGGGCGGGCTCAAAGGGCCGCTGCTGGTCATGCAGAGCGAGGGCGGCACCATCACCGCCGACCGGGCACCGGAACACGCCATCACCACGGTCGGGTCCGTCCTGTCCGGCGGCGTCATCGGCGGGATGCGTCTTGCCGAGCAACTGAGACACCGCAATGTCATCACCACAGACGTCGGCGGCACGACGTTCCTGGCCGGACTGATCGTCGACGGGGAGCCGGTCATGGCGCCGGGCTCCGTCGTGAACCAGTTCCCGATCAACGCGGCGACCATCCGCGTGCACACCATCGGCTCGGGCGGCGGCGCACTCGCCTCCGTGGACGCCGGCGGCAACCTGCGACTGGGCCCGCAGAGCGCCGAGGCCGTACCCGGCCCCGCCTGCTACGGCAACGGCGGCACCCGCCCCACGAACACCGACGCGAACCTGGTCCTCGGCATCCTCAGCCCACACGGACTGCTCGGCGGCCGGAAGCCGCTCCGGATGGACCTGGCGCGGCAAGCGATCCGCGAACATGTGGCCGAGCCGCTCGGCCTCACCGTCGAGGAAGCCGCCATCGCCATCTACGAGGTGCAGAACGCGCAGGCGGGAGACCTCCTGCGCCGGGCCGTCGTGCAGGCCGGTTACGACCCCCGCGACTTCGTCGTCTACGCCTTCGGCGGCGCAGGACCTGCCCACTGCGCCGGGTACTGCCAGGACCTGGGAGTGGGAGAGGTCGTCGTTCCGCTCGGTCCCGTCGCCTCCGCCTTCTCGGCCTACGGACTCGCGGCCTCGGACATCATCATGAGTGCCGAACTCTCCGACCCGTCCTCCTTCCCGGTCGATCACACGGTGCTCGAATCCCACTACGCCCGCCTGGAAGCCGATCTGCAGCGTGCACTCGACCGGCAGAAGGTGAAGTTCGAGGAGGTGACGCTGCAGCGTGAGATCGACCTGCGCTACTCGATGCAGGTCACCGAACTCTCGACGGCCGTCCCGGACACGGCGTTCACCGAGCACACCGGTGACGAGATCCTTGAACGTTTCGAGGAACAGTACGAGCGCATCAACGGCAGCGGCGCCGGTTACCGCGAAGCCGGCGTGCAGGCGATCACCTATCGCGTACGGGCCAAGGCCGGCCTGGGCTTTCCCGTCAAGCTTCCTGCCGTTCCTGAGGCCGATGGCCCTGACCCGGCGGAGGCTCTGCTCGGAGAACGCCAGGTCTGCCTCGACTCACAGACCGGTTTCGTGCCCACCCCCGTCTACGACTATGCGCGACTGCGCGCAGGTCACGAGCTTGTCGGGCCGGCGATCGTCGACGTCCCGACCACCGTGGTCGTGGTCCCCGCCGGGGCCACCGGCCGCGTCGACCACCTCGGCAATCTCGTGCTGCGCTACCAGTGAGGACAGCTTCCATGACATCTAAGATTCCCGGGGCGGACGAGTTCACCAGCCGACCCCTGCCACGCGAGGAACTGCTGCGGCAGATCTCGCCCAGCCTGCCGCTGCACCAGATCGACGACGACACGGCCGACCAGGTCGACGCCCTGACCTACGAGGTGGTGCGGCACCGGCTGTGGGCCATCACCCAGGAGATGGGCGAGACGCTGCGGCGGATGTCGGGCTCGCACGTCGTCACCGAGTCCAACGACTTCAACTTCTCCATCTGTGACGAGCTCGGCGAGCAGGTCCAGGTCGGTGCCTACAACGTGGGCCTCATCGGCTCGATGGACCTGGCCATCGTCTGGACACTGCGCAACCGCAGTGATAATCCGGGCATCGAAGAGGGCGACATGTTCCTCTGCAACGACCCGTGGATCGGTGGCGGACTGCACCAGAACGACGCCGCGATCCTGGCCCCGATCTTCCACGACGGCAAGCTGTTCGGCTGGACCACGGCCATCGCCCACCAGGTTGACCTCGGCGGGCAGCGGCCCGGCTCGTTCAGCCCCTCTGCCCAGGACGTGTTCGGTGAGGCGGTGCCCACTCCGCCGATGAAGGTGGTCCGGGGCGGGGTGCTGCAGCGCGACGTCGCCGACGCCTGGGTCCGCAGGTCGCGGCTTCCCCACCTGGTGGGTCTCGATCTCCGTGCCAAGATCGCCGCCAACAAGAACGCCGCCGAGCAGATCATCCGGCTGATCACCAAGTACGGAGCCGACACCGTCAAGGCCGTGATGCGCCGGATGATGGACGACGCCGAACGCCGGCTGCGGGCCAAGCTCGAGACCCTTCCGGACGGAACGTGGACCGCGGTCGGCTACCAGGAGCAGTCGCAGACCGGCGACCGCGGCCTGCACGCCATCAAGGTCGCAATGACCAAGGAAGCCGACCGGCTCGTCTTCGACTTCAGGGGAACTGCCGAGCAGACCGGCATCATCAACTGTCCCTACCCGGGGCTGCGGGCCGGGATCGTCTTCACGATGCTGCCCTTGCTGGCCGGGGACATCCCGTGGGCGGCGGGCGGGCTGATGCGCTGCTTCGAGATCATCACCGACGAGGACACCATCACCAACGCGTCGTTCCCGGCGGCCGTGGGCAAGGGGCCCTTCGGACCGGCCTGGGGCTCGGGCAACCTCGTCGCCGAGGTCATCGCCAAGATGCTGGACGCCGAACCCGACCACCGCACCGATGTGCAGTCGATCTGCAACGGCACCACCGACCTGTGCGTGGTCTCCGGCGTCGACGTCCGCGGGGGCGGCAGCAAGGGCTTCGTGTCCCCCATCTTCGACGTCATGGCCGGCGGCTACGGGGCCCAGGTGCATCACGACGGCGTCGACACCGGCGGCCGGCTCATCATTCCCTCCGCACGGGCACCTGACGTCGAGATGACCGAGTACCTCTACCCGCTCGTCGCCCTGTGGCGCCGGGAACAGACCGACTCCGGCGGTCCGGGCAGGCAGCGGGGCGGGATGAGCGGCTCGGTCTGCTACGTCCAGCACCCGGACCAGAAGGGGACGATGTCCCTGGTCGTCTCGGGAACCGGCAAGGTCGCGAACCAGAACGTCGGACTGGCCGGGGGATACCCCGGAAACTCCCAACTCGACCTCGTGGTGCGCGGTATCGACGTTCCCCAGCTCGCCAGGGCGACGGTGATTCCCGGCGACCTGGACGAACTCGGCGGCGTCATCGAGGTGTTGCCTTGTGAGGGGGAGTCGAACCTCGGCTCCGGTGACGCGCTCTACCTGCACTGGCAGGCAGGCGGCGGATACGGCGACCCCCTGCTCCGCCCGGCCGAAAGCGTTCGCGAGGACGTGCTGCAGGTACGTGTGTCGGCAGATGCCGCCCGGGATGTCTACGGCGTCGTGCTGCGCGAGGACGGTGAAGTGGACGTGACCGCCACCGACGAGATCCGCGAGAAGCTGAGGCATCGTCGCGCCTCCGGTGCCGGACGGTCCGACGCCCGGCTCGAGCCGGTCGGCACGCACGACCTGAGCGAGGCGCGCCGGCTCGACGACAACCTCGCCGTGCTGGAATCCGCCGACGGCGGGACGGTGGTGTGCGTCCACTGCAGCACCGAGATCGGACCACTGGCCGAGGGCGCGTTCGTGGAGGCGCTGGCTCTCCGCGATGCGGCACCGACCGAAGCCGGCCCCCACATCTGGCACGACCCGTCGGAGTACGTCGACGCGGAGATCGTCTTCCGGCAGTTGCTCTGTCCAGGCTGCCTGACCGCGGTCAACTCCCGCGTCGTGCCCGTCGACCATCCCCTGCCTGTCGACCACTACAGGGGCTGGGCGTGACATCACCCGCCGAAGGAGACCGAGTGATTTCGCACCACGATTCACTCTTCATCGGGGGCCGGTGGGTTGCGCCCGCGTCCGACGAGAGGATCACCGTCCTCCGTGCGAGCATGGAGGACGTCCTTGGCAGCGTCCCGAGCGGCAGCGAGAAGGACATCGACGCGGCCGTGGCCGCTGCCCGCGCCGCCTTCGACGATCCCGACGGCTGGGCCGCCTGGGAGCCGGCGCGGCGGGCGGATGCCCTCTACCGCCTGGCTGAGGCGCTTGAGCGGCGGGTCGAGGACATCACGCGTGTCGTCAGCGCCCAGAACGGCATGACGATCGGGCTCTCCGAACAGGTCGAGGGCGCCCTGCCGGGCATTCTGCTGCGCTACTACGCCGACCTGATCCGCGACGGCTCGGGCGAGGCCGTTCGTGACGGCATGCTGGGTGCGCCCGTCCACGTCCGCCGGGAACCCCTCGGCGTGGTGGCGGCGATCGTGCCCTGGAACGCTCCGCAGCTCCTGTCCGCGACGAAGTACGCGCCGGGCTTGGCCGCGGGGTGCACGTTCGTGCTGAAGCCGTCCCCGGAGACCGTGCTCGACTCGGTTCTCTTCGCCGAGGCGGTCGAGGAAGCGGGGTTGCCGCCCGGCGTCGTCAACGTCGTTCCGGCCGGCCGCGAGGTCGGCGCGTACCTCGTCTCCCATCCCGACATCGACAAGGTGGCCTTCACCGGTTCCACCGCGGCGGGTCGGCAGATCGCCGCGGCCTGCGGCACCCTCCTGCGCCCGGTGACGCTGGAGCTCGGGGGCAAGTCGGCAGCCGTCATCCTCGACGACGTCGACCTCGGCACGGCGATGTCCGAGTCGTTCATCCAGGCGACGCTGCTGGCGAACGGTCAGGCCTGTTTCGCCAGCACCCGCATCCTGGCTCCGCGCAGCCGTTACGACGAAATCGTCGACGCGGTGGCCTCCTTGGTCGGTGGGCTGACCGTCGGAGACCCCCTGGACCCCAAGACGCAGGTCGGCCCGATGGCGACTGCGCGTCAGCGTGCGCGGGTCGAGGGGTACATCGAGAAGGGCAGGGCCGAGGGGGCCCGGCTGGTCGTGGGCGGCTCCCGCCCCGCGGATCTCGAAAAGGGCTTCTACGTCACGCCGACCGTGTTCGCCGACGTCGACAACGCACAGGTCATCGCCCGCGAGGAGATCTTCGGTCCGGTACTGTCCGTCATCGCCTACACCGACGAGGACGATGCCGTGCGCATCGCCAACGACTCGGAGTACGGCCTCGGCGGCACCGTGTGGACGAACGACGACGAGCGCGGCATGCGCGTCGCACGCCGGATGCACACCGGAACAGTCGGGCTGAACCACTACACCGTCGACCCCGCGGCGCCGTTCGGCGGGGTCAAGTCCAGTGGACTGGGTCGGGAGTTCGGACCTGAGGCGCTTCTGAACTACCAGCACACCAAGTCCATCTACCGCTGACCGTCGCCGCCCCCTGCGACTGGAGGGGGCGGCGAAGCAGATGCCATCAGGTAGAACGATCGGTCTTGACAGGCGAGCGCGGGGCGACCATGCTATCTGAGACAGAACGTTCGGTCTCCATTGAGTCCAGCGGCTTGCCGTACTCGCCTTCACCAGGAGGAAACCGACCGTGGTATCTGCCGAACCGCACTTCCCCCCTCGTCACAGCCCTGAAAGGATCATCGTGACCACCGTTGACTCTCCCGCCGCCGGCGGCATCGCCCCGGCACTGCGCCAGCTGTACTTCGTGCGGTTCGGCTTCGCCATCGTCTGGGCGGCCCTGCTGTTCGCCAACAAGTCGGATCTCGGAGCGCTTGGCGTCACCCTCATCGTCATCTATCCCCTGTTCGACGTCGGTGCAGCCGTGGTCGACGCTCGCTCGGCCAACGCCACGGGATCGATTCGTGGTCTGCAGGTGAACATGGCGATCAGCCTTATCGCCGCTGTCGGCCTGGGCATCGCCGGTGCGTCCGGTGTGCCGGCCGTCCTGCGTGTCTGGGGTGCCTGGGCGATCGTCTCCGGAATCGTCCAGCTGATCGTGGGTGTCAGCCGCCGCAAGATGGGTGGCCAGTGGCCGATGATCCTCAGCGGCGGCATCTCCGTGCTGGCCGGCGCGAACTTCGTCGTGGGAGCCTCCGCGTCGGATCCGAAGCTCACCAACGTGGCCGGCTACGCCGTTCTCGGTGGAATCTTCTTCCTCGTCTCGGCCCTGCGTCTCGGCCGCGCCCCCAAGGCGAACTGACATGGCGACCACTACGTACGACGTCATCGTCATTGGCGCGGGCCCGGTCGGAGAGAACATCGTCGACCGTGTGGTGCAGGGCGGCCTGAGCGCGGCCATCGTGGAGCGGGACCTGGTCGGAGGCGAGTGCTCGTACTGGGCCTGCATGCCGACCAAGGCCCTGCTGCGCAGTGGTGCGGCGCTTCGAGCGGCCCGGCAGGTGCCCGGCGCGCGTGAGGCGGTGACGGGCGATCTGGATGTGGCGGCCGTACTCCGCCGTCGCGATTCCTTCGCCTCGAACTGGGAGGACGACGGGCAGGCAGCCTGGCTCGAGCAGGTGGGTGTTCCGCTGTACCGCGGACACGGCCGGATCAGCTCTGTCCGCAACGTCGAGGTGACCGGCAAGGACGGCGCCGTCACCTCGCTGACCGCGCGGCACGCGGTCGTGGTCGCGACCGGAAGCGGCGCACTGGTCCCGGACATGGAAGGCCTGCGCCAGGCAGCACCGTGGACCAGCCGGGAAGCCGTTGCCGCAAGCACGGTTCCGGGTCGGCTCGCCATCATCGGCGGCGGGGTGGTGGCATCGGAGATGGCTACCGCGTTCGCCGGTCTGGGCGCCTCGGTGACGGTGCTGGCGCGCGACGGAGTGCTCCCGCTGGCGGAGCCGTTCGCCGGCAAGCGCGTCGTGGAGTCGCTGCGGGAGGCCGGCGTGTCCGTGCGCCTCGGCGCCGAGGCCGCGGCCGTGAAGCGTGCCGACGATGGAACGGTGTCCATCACCCTCACCAGCGGTGAGCAGGTCGAAGCCGACGAACTGCTCGTCGCGATCGGCCGCACGCCGAACACCGAGGACATCGGGCTGGACACCGTCGGCCTGACGCCCGGCGCCTGGCTCCTGGTCGACGACACCATGCGTGTCATCGGAGAGGACGGCGCGCCGATCGGTGGCGGGTGGCTCTACGCCGCCGGAGACGTCAACCGGCGCGTGCTGCTGACCCACAACGGCAAGTACCAGGCACGTGCCGTGGGCGACGTCATCGTGGCCCGCGCGAAGGGTGAAACGGTCGAAGACGGCCCGTGGGGGCGGCATGCGGCGACCGCCGACCTGCGCGCGGTCCCGCAGGTGGTCTTCACCGATCCGGAGATCGCGTCGGTGGGGCTGACCGCGGCTGCTGCCGAGGCCGCCGGGCTGCGGATTCGGGTTGTCGACTACGACCTGGCCGCCACCGCCGGGTCCTCCCTGCAGGCCGAGGGATACAAGGGCCACGCGCGGATGGTCGTCGACGAGGACCGGAAGGTGATCGTCGGATTCACCCTCGCCGGCCCGGATGTCGCGGAATTGCTGCACGCGGCCACGATCGCGGTGGCCGGGGAGGTGCCGCTGGACCGGCTGTGGCACGCGGTTCCGGCCTTTCCCACCGTCAGTGAGGTGTGGCTGCGGCTGCTGGAAGCCTACGGCCGCTGACGCCTTCGGCCGGTGTCTCGTCCCGTCTGACCACGGCGGGACGAGACACCGGCGTCCCCCCGACAAGGGGGTTTTGCATGCGCACGTCTCTACCGGGGACCCGGTCCTCGAGATCGCTGCAAACTGGCGGCCGGCACACCTCGATGCCGCTGTCCGGCGGACCGATTGACTTCTCCCCCAGCTGAAGCAGGGGGACTCTTCCCTCGCGGGTTGAGCTTTCTGCTTCTCAGACAGCAGCTGCCCCGAACTAACGGCAAGGGACGTGGGTACGCCCAGCAGTCTTACGCCGGCTCCACAGACCTGACATCCCGCCGGCTAGGCGGTAGGCCCGGCCGGCTTGGTTATCGCCGGCCGGACGGCCTGCAAACTACCAGTCTCCTGCGGGTCGTTGGCGGTGGACGCCGATCCGCCCTGGCGGCGAATCGGCTTTCCCTGCCCTGCTCCGCAGGAGTCCGTTTCCTCCCCCGCCTGAAGGCGGGGGTATCCACGGAGGAATCCCGATGACGCAGAACTGTTGGCCTTCGGCATGGAAGGCAACCTTGATAGCATCGAACATTCTTGTATAGTGAGCGTTACATACAGGTAAGGGAGGGTCGAAGTGACGAGCACTGTGGATGTCGGGGACACACAGTTGGCCTACACCGACGTAGGTTCGGGCGACCCGGTCGTGTGGCTGCACGGCTCGGGGCCGGGAGCCACGGGCATGAGCAACTTCGGTGGCAACCTGGCAGCCTTCGAGGACTACCGGAACATTGTGGTGGACCTCCCCGGCTGGGGAGGCTCCCCTCGGCCCGCGACCGACGAACCGCTGATCTTCCATGCGGCGGAACGTGTCTGCCGCGCGATAACAGCTCTCGGGATCGAGCGCGCCCACCTGGTGGGCAACTCCTACGGCGGAGCCGTCGCGATGCGCATTGCGATGCGCCATCCCGACCGCGTGGACCGGGTGGTTCTCATGGCCCCGGGCGGAGTTCTCCCGACGGATGCGCCGCCGTGGCCGGTCGGGCTTAACCGCCTCTTCGGCTACATGGCGGCCCAGAAGCCTTCACGTGAGGCAATGGCCGAGTTCGTGCGGCTGATGGTGTTCGACGAGACACTGGCCACCGAGTCCCTCATCGACGAACGGTACGAGTCGAGCCTGAGGGCCCACCCCGAACTGCCGATTCCCCCGAACTTCGGCGACCTGACTCCCGACCTGCCGCTCATCGCTGCCCCCACGCTGCTCGTCTGGGGCCGGGAGGACCAAACCGTTCCGCTGACCTGGGCGCCCAAGATCCTTGAGGGCATACCCAACGCGGAACTCCGTGTGCTGCCCCACTGTCGGCACTGGGTGCAGTACGAGCGCGCCCCCGAGTTCAACCACATTGTCCGCGAGTTTCTGCAGGGCGGCGCGGCCGCGATAGCGGAGGGGTGAAACTGTGGGTATCCGCAAACTGGGTTACGTCGGACTGAACGTTACCGATGTCGACGCTTGGACCGATCTGCTCGGGCGTACGCTCGGGATCGGAGTCACCACGGCGAAGTTCGGCGCGGAGGAAGTCGCGCTCGTCGAACTGGACGAGTTCAAGTACCGCATGGCTCTCCATCCGTCCACGGAGGACACCCCACGGGAACTGGGCTGGATCGTCGACACACCGCGCGAGCTGGACAGGCTTTCCCAGCGGCTCACTGACGCAGGGTTCATCGTCAAGGACGGCTCGGCGCAAGAGATGGAGCTGCGCGGAGCCACCCAACTTCGCTGGTTCACCGACCCGGTCGGATACCGGGTGGAGCTGGCGGTTGGTGAAGCCAAGGCGCGCACGAGTGTCGGCCGGGCGGATGGGACAGGTCCCGGTTCTACCCGTCTCGGTCACTTCGTGCTGGCCAGCCCCAAGCTCGCCGAGCTTCGCGAACTCTACGAATCCGTGCTCGAGTTCAAGCTGACCGACTACCGTTCTCCCGGCCTGTTCTTCTTCCGCTGCAGCACGGCCCACCACAACATTGCGCTCGCGAGTGCAGAAGCGACGTCGATCCACCATCTTGAGTTCGAGCACGGCTCGATCGACGACGTCGGGCGGTCCTACGACCGGGCCAAGGCCAACGGCGCGCCGATCTCGATCAGCCTAGGCCGGCACATGAACGACAAGGCGATCTCGTTCTACGTGCGAAACCCCAGCGGTTTTCATCTCGAGATCGGCTACGGCGGCATCGAAGTGGGCGACGACTGGGTGCCGCACGACTTCGGTGTCTCGGACGTGTGGGGACACCACCACGCCAACGCCAATCCGTTCGCTTCGTCGAAGTCATGACCAGCCCTCTTCGAGGTCCTGACCTCTCCGGTCGCCGTGCCGTCGTCACCGGCGCGGCGAGCGGGATCGGCGAGGCTGTGGCAACCCGGCTGGCGGGACTCGGCGCGCACGTCGTCGTGTGCGACATAGATGCCGAGGGTGCGGCACGCACGGCCGAGCGCATCGGCGGTGAGGCTCTGGTGATCGACCTGAGCCAGACCGCCGACCTGGCTGAGCGGACGCTGGACGCGGACATCCTGGTGAACAATGCCGGTGTCCAACACATCGCGCCCGTCGACGAGTTCAAGCCTGAGCAGTTCGCGTTCATGCTGCGGCTAATGCTGGAGGCGCCGTTCCTCCTCAGCCGAGCCGTGCTTCCCCGCATGTACGAGCGAGGCTGGGGGCGGATCATCCACGTATCCAGCATCCACGGTCAGCGAGCCAGTGCTTACAAGTCCGCATACGTCAGTGCCAAGCACGGACTCCTGGGACTTTCGAAGGTCATTGCACTGGAGGGCGCGGCCAAAGGCGTCACCAGCAACTGTGTCTGCCCCGGCTATGTGCGGACCCCGCTGGTCGAGAAGCAACTGGCAGACCAGGCAGCGGTTCACGGACTCAACACCGACCAGGTGATCTCGGACGTACTGCTGGCCCGGTCAGCGGTCAAGCGCCTGATAGAGCCCGACGAAGTCGCCGGCGCGGTGGGCTTCCTGTGCTCACCGGAGGCGATGTCCATCACCGGCACCGAGTTGACCCTCGACGGCGGATGGAGCGCGTCCTGACTCTGTCAACGAGTCAGCCTCGGCGGCTCTGTCCAGGACGGAGCCACCCGCGACGCTCGACGAAGCCCTGAGCCGGGCCGAGGCTCTTCGGCCATCCGTGGAGTTGGCAGTCATGGCTGTCGCTTCTAGGCTCGCAGGCCATGACAGTTCTGATCAGCGTGTGGGGAGCATCGCCGGGCGTCGGTAAGTCGACGTTGTGTGACGGGTTGTCCCGGTGGCTGGCCGGTGCGGGACTGCGGGGGGACCATTTTCGCGAGGAAGAGGTCTTGACCCGACCGCAGTTCACCGCGGTGGCCGAGGAGTTCAAGGCGACCGGAAGGGTCCGGCTGCAGACACTCATCGCGGGGACTGCGCAGTTCGTCGATGCGGTGGTGGCGAGCGGCGATGACGTGGTGATCACGGACGCGCTGGTGCCGTTCGTGCCGACGCTGCTGGCCATGGGACACGGCGAGGAGGCGATCGACGCCTTCATGAGTGACCTCACCGAGGTTCTCGCTCAGGTCCGGCCAGTCATCGGGATTCCTCCGTGGATACCCCCGCCTTCGGGCGGGGGAGGAAACGGATTCCTGCGGAGCAGGGCAGGGAAAGCCGGTTCGCCGCCAGGGCGGATCGGCGTCTACCGCCAACGACCGGCAGGAGACGGGTAGTTTGTAGGCCGTCCGGCCGGCGATTACCAAGCTGGCCCGGGCCTACCGCCGGGCCGGCGGGATGTCAGGTCTGTGGGGCTGGCGTAAGACTGCTGGGCGTACCCACGTCCCTTGCCGTTAGTTCGGGGCAGCTGCTGTCTGAGAAGCAGAAAGCTCAACCCGCGAGGGAAGAATCCCCCTGCCTCAGCTGGGGGAGAAGTCAAGGTCTTTCTCGATGGGAATGCGGAGCGCGCATTGGCCAGAGCCGTGATGCGGGAAGGCGGGCGCTGGCTGGACTGGTACGTCGGGAAACTCGTCGGCTACGAGGTGAGCCCACCAGTGGCCGATGCGGCTTCAGCGGTGAAGTACCTGCTGCGTGAGCGTGCAGTGGCGCTTGGCGCAGTCCGCCAGCAAGGCTGGGATCTCGTTGTGATCGAACGAGCTGACGAACTGCCCCCGGATGAGGTGCTGCAGGCCGCACGGCGGGGCCTGATGCCGTGGCTCGGAGAGACGGGAGACCCACGGATAGGACGTGCCTGGCAGTGTGACTCGGCCGCCCGCCAGCACGACCGCCACGATCTACGGCTTGAGTACCGAGCCATTCGGAACCAACACGGCGCGAGGCGCGTGCGACCTGGCCAACCTCGCTGTCGGTTGGTCGACGACGACGATCCGACCCGGCTCCCTTGGCGGTCACGCACCGGGTTCCGCACGAGTGGTCCTGGAGAAGAACCACGGGCCTGGTCGGTCGGCGGGGGAGTAGACACCAGACTCCTTTATGACGGAGCGGTATTCACGTGAGGTGTATTCGGCGGATTCAATCGGTCGTTGCAACACCTCGTCCTCGGAGGTGTTGATGGGCAGGCCAGCAGGGTGGATGGCGGCGTTGACCAGGCGTTCGCCGATGAAGTCCCCGGGTGCGCCGGCGCTTCGGCGGGAAGTGGAACGTCAGTTCTGGCGGGAGATCGCGAAGGGGTTGCTCGCCGAGGAGGCGGCAGCTGCGGTCGGCGTATCCCAGGCGGCGGGTTGCAGGTGGTTCCGTCACGGTGGCGGCATGCCGCCACCGGATCTTGCTCCGCAGTCCGGCCGGTACCTGTCCTTTCAGGAGCGTGAAGAGATCGCGCTCCTCAAAGCGCAGGGCATCGGAGTCCGGGAGACCGCGCGACGTCTCGGCCGTGATCCATCGACGGCATCCCGGGAGCTGCGGCGCAACGCCGCGACCCGTGGCGGCCGACTGGACTACCGGGCTTCGATCGCGCAGTGGAAGGCCGACCTCGTGGCCCGGCGCCCGAAGACAGCGGAGCTGGCCGCGAACGACCGGCTGCGGGACTACGTGCAGGAAAGGCTTTCCCGGCCAGGTCGGCCGCCCGGACGGGACGGTACTGGGGCCGGATGGCCCGCGGTGGAAGGGGAGGAACAAGCCGCACCGCGGCGACCGCCAATGGGTCATGGCGTGGAGTCCGGAGCAGATCGCGAACCGGCTGAAGGTCGACTTCCCCGATGATGAGTCCATGCGGATCAGCCATGAGGCGATCTACCAGGCCCTGTTCATCGAAGGCCGTGGAGCGCTCAAGCGTGAGGTCGTTGCCTGCCTGCGCACCGGCAGAGCAATGCGGGTGCCTCGTGCCCGGTCCAAGCGGAAGGCGTGGGCCCACGTCACGCCCGAGGTGTTGATCAGCGAACGGCCGGCCGAAGCCGACGACCGCGCGCCGTACCGGGACACTGGGAGGGCGACGTCCGGATCGGACTTGAGCGATCGGCGATTGGCACGCTGGTCGAGCGCGCGACCCGATTCACGGTGCTTGTCCACCTGCCCCGCCAGGACGGCTACGGCGTCGTTCCCCGTACCAAGAACGCGCCGCCGCTGGCCGGTTACGGCGCGGTGACGATGAAAGATGCCCTTGCGGCGACGATCGGCACCCTGCCCGAGCAACTATGGCGGTCGCTCACCTGGGACCGGGGCAAGGAGTTGTCGGCGCACGCCCAGTTCACGATCGACACCGGCGTCCCGGTCTACTTCGCCGATCCGCACAGCCCCTGGCAGCGCGGCACGAACGAGAACACGAACGGCCTGCTGCGCCAATATTTCCCGAAGGGAACCGACCTTTCTCGATGGGCGGCGGAGGATATCGAGGCGATCGCAGCCACGCTCAACAGTCGCCCCCCGCAAGAGTCTCGGTTGGAAGACGCCCGCCGAAGCCCTCAACGACCATCTACTATCGATCAAATAAGCCGGTGTTGCATCCACTGGTTGAACCTGGTTTCCGCTCCGCGGTCCGAGTGCATGATGCAGCCCTCCCTCACGGCGCCCCGGCCGGCGGCCATCCACAGAGCGTCGACGACGAGGCCGGCCCGGTAGTGGTCGGCCATCGCGTAGTCGACAACCTCACGGTAGCCAGATCGATCACCGTGGCCAGATACCACCAACCGGCCAATGTGGGCAGGTAGGTGACGCCGCCGACCAGCCTTGTGCCCGGCTCGGCGGCCGTGAAGTCCCGGCCCACAAGATCCGGCGACACGATCGCGCTGCGGTCCGCCCGGGCGACCCGCCACGGGCCGCAGCGCCGTCGATGAAGTGGTGGAGGCCGCCGGTCCGTGGGACCGGCGGCCTCTCGTCAGGCCAGTCCCGGCCGCGGGGCATGGCCTGGATCACTGTGGATCAGATCACCTCGGCAAGTTCCGTGAGTACCTCCGGTCCGCCTCCGGGCGTCATGTCCTGCCGCCGAGTCCGGACCAGAATCAGCGAGACCAGGGCGCTGACACCGAGGAAGGCGGCACCGATGATGAACGCCGTGCTGTATCCGTGCACCAGCCCAGCCGAGCGGGCGCCGGCGGAGGCGCCGTGGTCGGCGATGTAGTTGGCGCTCGCGGTGGCGGCAATGGTGTTGAGCAGGGCTACACCGAGGGCGTTGCCGACCTGTTGGGTGGTGTTGACCAGAGCGCTGGCCACCCCGGCGTCAGCCGGGTCTACCCCGACCAGGGCCTGCGAGGTGAGGGGCACGATCGCCAGGCCGAGGCCCAGGCTGGTGATGATCTCTGCCGGCAGGACGTGACTGGCGAAGCCGGTGTGCGTGCCGATCTGGGCGAACAGCACCAGGCCGACGGCGCCCAGCACCATGCTTCCGACCAGCAGGTTCCGCGCCCCGATCCGAGCCATCAACTTGCCGGCCACGGTGGCTCCGACGAAGGTCCCGACCGAGTACGGCAGGTAGGCAAGGCCGGTCTTCAGCGCCGAGTAGCCGAGGATGCCCTGGAGATAGTAGGTCAGCAGCAGGAACGTCGCGAACATGCCAGCGATGGTCAGCAGGTTGGCGAGAAAAGCGCCGCCTCGGGTGCGGTCCGCCAGTACCCGCAGCGGCAGCAGGGGATGCTTGATACGGGCCTCGACGGCCACAAAGAGGGCAAGCAGGATCACACCGACGGCCAGGAGCGAGAGCGTGACTCCTGACGTCCAGCCATCGGACTCCGCCTTGGTGAAGCCATAGACCAGGGCGACCAGGCCGGCCGTCACCGTGACTGTGCCGAGCAGGTCGTAGTGTGCCTCGCCCTTGGCCT
The DNA here is from genome assembly GCF_009604455.1 of Streptomyces sp. RB17. Lineage (GTDB taxonomy): Bacteria > Actinomycetota > Actinomycetes > Streptomycetales > Streptomycetaceae > Streptomyces. The sequence continues at coordinate 5,328 of NZ_WEGL01000021.1, read as the reverse complement.
TGCTCTCGGTCACAGCCCAGCGTGAGCCGACCAGGGCGACAAGCGCGATCGGCACGTTGACCAGCATGGTCCATCGCCACGACGCCCACTGCGTCAGCATTCCGCCCGCGATCAGGCCGATCGAGATCGCACCGGCCGAGACGGCGCCGTATATCCCGAAGGCGCGGGCCTGCTCCTTGGGGTTGGTGAAGGTGACCGTCAGCAGCGAGAGAGCGGCAGGGGCGAGTAGGGCGGCGAAGCCACCCTGGAGCGCGCGGGCCCCGAACAGCGTGGCTGCGTTCTGGGCGAATCCGCCGAGGGCCGAGGCGGCAGCGAAGCCGACCAGGCTGATCTCGAAGATTCGCTTACGGCCCACGAAGTCGGCGATGCGGCCGCCGAGCAGCAGCAGGCCGCCGAAGGCCAGGGTATAAGCGGTGAAGACCCACTGGCGGTCGGCTACCGAGATGTTAAGGCTGGCCTGCGCCGAGGGCACAGCAACGGTCACGATCGAGGCGTCGAGCACGATCACGAGTTGAGCGAGGACGATCACCGCAAGCGCTCGGAAGCGGCGCGGGTCTGGGACTGTGCCCCCGGGTGCGGAGGCGCTAAGGGTACTCATTGCGGTCAGTCAATACCTTTCAAGGGGGGTCGTTCCGCAGACAGCAGACCGAACCGATCCCCGAACATTCGGTGTACGCGGACGAATCGGGGAACGACGGCGGACGGCCCGGGCGCGGGCCGGTGTCCGGCTCGGCGCCGGCCAGGCCGGCGAGGTGCTCTCGTGCCGGCCCTGAGGCCGCCGACGCTGGCAAGCGGTGGCTCAGCCAAGCGTCACGTGAGCTATGCCGAAAGCGACATAGCCGCTGTAATCGCGCCCGAAGCGCTCGAACGACGCCTGGTACGGGTCCGGGTAGCTCCAGGCCGCGTCGTGGTGGGTCGAACCGCCCATTGAGACGTCGTGGCCCGGACAGTGGACCAGGCGTGCTGGGCGGCGGGAGAAGACGCCGGCCGGCCGTCAGCGGCCTCTCAGAGCTGGGTTTCACCGCCGTCCACGGCCAGTTCGATGCCGGTGGTGTACGTGGCATCGAAGGCGAGGAACGCGGCCGCCTTGGCGAACTCCTCGACGGTGCCGTAGCGCTTCATGGGATTGCTCGAGGTCCGCTCCGCCCTGAACTGGTCGACAGCCTCCTTGGACAAGCCCATCGTTTCCAGGATTCCCGAGTCGATGGGACCCGGGCTGATCGCGTTGACACGTATCCCTCGCGGAAGCAGCTCGCGGGAGAAGGTGCGGGCCATCGAGCGCAGCGCCGCCTTGCCGGCCGCGTAGACGCTGGTGTCCACCATGCCCATGATGTTGGCGATCGAGGTGGTGAGGACGACGCCGGCGTTCGCGCTCAGCAGCGGGGCGAGCTTCTGCACGGAGAAGAAGGTGCCTTTGACGTTGATCGCAAACAGTTCGTCGTACATCTCCTCGGTCGTGGAGGCGAGGGGCGTGAGGGGCGAGATGCCGGCGTTGACGAAGAGGGCCTCGACCGAGCCGAGGTCGCTCTTCACCCGGTCGGCGAGCGTGTCCAGGTCGGCCAGTGAGGCCACATCGGCCCGGACGGCCACGGCATTCGTGCCGAGCCGCTCGCGCGCCGCGTCGAGCTTGGCCTGCGACCGGCCGGTTATCACCACCTGGGCTCCGCCTTGTACCAGCAGCTCCGCCAGCGCGAGCCCCATGCCGCTGCTGCCACCCGTGATCACTACATTCTTGTCGCTGTACTTACCCATGCCGAGATTGCTCCGTTCCATCGCCGAAAATGTGGTGGCACGTCTGGATGTCGCCGTCCGTGGGGTGCATCAGCGGCGGGTCTCGATGCTCATGTCGCCTGCGGTGACCGTGCGGATGTGGTCGCTGGCGAGCAGGGCGTGCGGATTGCCGAGGTCGATGGCGCTGACCTCGTCGAGGCGGGCCAGATGGGTCGGGGTGAGGTCGACCTGGAGGGCACCCAGGTTGTCCTCGAGCTGCGCGACGGTGCGGGCGCCGATGATCGGTGCCGCCACGCCCGGGGCGTTCAGGGTCCAGGCCAGTGCGACCTGGGCGGGTGTGTGGCCCAGCTCTGTGGCCACCTCCTTCACCACGTCGGCGATGGCGAGGGTGCGTTCGGTGACCATGCCCAGGGCGGCGTTGAGGCTCCTGCGGTTGCCGGCGGTCTCGCCGGCGACGGGGCCCGCCGGGTTCAGGTCGTCCCGGCCGTACTTGCCGGTGAGCACTCCGCCGCCCAGCGGGGAGAAGGGGACCACGCCCAGTCCCATCTCGCGTGCCATGGGGATGAGGTCGCGCTCCCCGGTACGTTCGATCAGGCTGTACTCGATCTCCAGCGCGACCAGCGGCGACCAGCCGCGCAGGTCGGCGATCGTCTGCATGCGCGACACCTGCCAGGCCGGGGCGCTGGAGACCGCCACGTACAGGACCTTGCCCTGCCTCACCAGGTCATCCAGGCCGCGCAGGATCTCCTCCACCGGCGTCCTGAAGTCCCAGATGTTCAGATAGAGCAGATCGATGTAGTCGGTGCCGAGCTGCCGCAGGCTGGCTTCCACCGACGCCAGCATGCTCTTGCGGTGAGTGCCACCGGAATTGGGGTCACCGGGGCTACGCAGCGTCGAGTATTTCGTCGCCAGCACCAGGCGCTCGCGATCGCCGCGGGCGAACTCGCCCAGCATCCGCTCGGAACTGCCGTTGGTGTAGGTGCTGGCGGTGTCGAAGAAGTTGCCGCCCAGTTCGGTGTAGCGGTCGAACAGCTTGCGCGCCTCCTCGCGCTCGGCGCCCCAGCCCCATTCGGTGCCGAAGGTCGCCGCGCCCAGCGCCAGCGGTGAGACCCGCAGCCCGGAACGGCCCAGCAGCCGGTAGGTGTCGAGAGTGAGTGCCATCGTGTACTCCTGTAAATGTGGTTCGTGGTGGTCGAGAGTGCGGACCGGTGGCTGGCCCGCCCGGCTTTCAGACGCCGAGTCCGTAGCCGCCGGCCACGGTGACGTCCTGCCCGGTGACGTAGCTGGCGGCGTCCGAGGCGAGGAAGGCGACGACTTCCGCGATCTCCCGGCTGGATCCGAAGCGCTCGAACGGGATCTTCGTGCGCATGGCCTCCCGGCCGCTGTGGGGAACTCCCAGCTTGTCGAACAGCGGGGTCTCGGTCGCCCCGGGGCTCACCGCATTGACGCGAATCCTGCGCGGAGCCAGTTCGAGCGCGAGCGAGGGCAGCATCGTCAGCAGGGCGCCCCGCGTCGCCGCCCCCAGGGCGGCGCCAGGGCTGCCGCGACGGGATCCGATGCCCACGGTGAAGACGATCGATCCGCCGTCGTTCACGAGCGGAAGGGCCTTCTGGAGGGTGAAGAACTGGCCTTTGAAGTTGACGTCGACCTGTTCGTCGAACGACTCCTCCGTCACATCGGCAACCGGTGCCGGACGGAAGATCCCGGCGTTGAGGAACAGCAGGTCGAGAGACCCGAAACGTTCGGAAACCGCTGACATCAGAGCGTCGGTGTCGGAGAGCACGCGCGCATCGGACCGGAGGACGAGCACGTCGTCGGGGAGCTCGGACCGAGCCCGTGCGAGGGAATCAGGATTCTGTCCGGTGACAGCGACCTGGTATCCGCGGGCGTGCAGCAGCTCGGCGGCTGCTCTGCCGATCCCGGTCGTCCCCCCGGTGATGAGCGCTGTAGGCATGGCAAACCTTTCGTCGCTGAAGCAGTCGAGACGATTCATAATCGGGGACCTCCCCGATTACTCCACCGTACACTGAATCGGGGACATCCCCGATTCGCACCCAAGCCTCATCCGATACTCACGATCGCGAAGGTCACATGACACCTCCACGCAGCACCCTGCGCGCCGACGCGCAGCGCAACCGCGAGCAGTTGATCGCCACGGCCGCCGAAGCCTTCGCATCCGGACGCGCGATCTCGCTGGACGCGATCGCCAAGCGCGCGGGAGTGGGGAACGCCACCCTGTACCGGCACTTCCCCACCCGAGAGGACCTGGTCGAAGAGGTCTACCGGGACCAGATCCGCCCCTTGCGCGAGGACGCGCGCACCTTGCTGGCTACCGAACCGCCCGCACAGGCCCTCCACGCGTGGATGCTCCGATTCGCCGACTGGGCCGGCGAACGACGCGGCATCTGTGAGGCCCTGGTCGCCATGAGCGCTTCCGGCCGCTTCGGCACCGGACCGGTCTGCGACGAGGTCCAGCAGGTCCTGGCGATGGTGCTCAAGGCCGGGGCTGCAGCAGGAGAACTGCGCCGCGACATCGACCCAACCGACGTCGGCGGCATCCTCGCCGGAGTGCTCTCCGTAGCCGGCGCACCCGAGCAGCGCCCCCAACTGAACCGCATGCTGGACTTCGTCGTCGACGGACTCAGGCCCCGCTACTGAGGTTTTCGGCCTAGGGTGACGGTGATCTCGCTGGTGGGTGTATCCCGGTGTCATGCGGTATCCCGATGGGGGCGGCCTGACCGCGAAGCAGCGGGCTCAGAGGGAACAAGTTCGGTTCGAGGCCGCCGAGTCATTCACGCAAGGGGTGGCGCCGCCGCAGGTCGCGCGGCGGTTACGGGTTTCGCGGAAATCCGCCTATGCCTGGCGTGCCCGCTGGCGGGACGGCGGAGTGGAGGCCCTGCGGTCCAGGGGGCCGACCGGGCGGCCCTCGCGGATGAAGCCCGGCTGGGTGGAGGACCAGCGGTGGACGCTGGCCCGCGTGTCCGTCGTGATCGCGCGGCGCTTCCATGTCCGCTTCAGTCCGGCGCAGACCTGGCGCATCCTTCGCCAGATGGGTTTCACAGTGCAGGTCCCGGTGCGGCGGGCCGCCGAGCGCGATGAGGACGCGGTGGCCACGTGGATCAAGGAGACCTGGCCGCGGGTGGAAAGACGGTGAGGGACCAGGACGCGTGGCTGTGCTTCGCGGATGAGTCGGGCCAGGTGCTCCGGCCGCCGAAGGCAGGCACCTGGTCCCGTCGCGGCCGTCCGCCCCTGGTCAGGGTCCGGGCAGCCGGCTCGGGTCGGATCTCCCTGGCGGGCCTCGTCTGCCGCAAGTCCGGCCGCCGCACCCGGCTCATCTTCCGGATGCTGGTGCACCACGGCCGCAAGGGCGAGAAGAAGGGCTTTCGGGAGAAGGGCTTCGCTTCCTTGCTGGACGCCGCCCACCAGCAGCTCGGCGGCAACATCGTGCTGATAGGGACAACTACAGCCATGGTGGTGGCTACGAGGCGTGCGGTGCGACGGGTGACAGCGCCGCGTCGAGCAGGGCGGCCGCCGCGTCACGCGCGGCGCGCACCACGGCGGGGTCGCGGTCCATCTGGAGCGACTGGGCGGCTCCGT
>NZ_WEGL01000020.1 GCF_009604455.1 Streptomyces sp. RB17 | reverse complement strand
CGGACGGCTCCCTCACCAGACTCCTATGCGGGCTCACAGCCCAAACATCAAGCGGCGTCGGCGGACAGCCCCTGTACCGATTTTCACGCCCGCGGGGCGTCACCGCAGGTGAACGCTCGACTCCTATTCGACCCTCCTAGTACTCGGTATCACCGAGTACCGCTATACGGTACCACTGAGTAGATGACCAAGCCCAGGGAACCGGGAGCGCAGACCGGACGAGCCCAGAGCACCAACATCCTCAAACCACCCAGCCACGCCATCAACGAGAGCACCCCGTCCTCGACGCCGCCGGGGTGGCCACCGCAGACAGCTGGCCGGGTCGCTGACTTCGGCGCGGCCTGTCCACCTGCGCGGAAGCCGGGACGTGCGGACACAACCGGTCGACGATCCCGTCGGGGACGACATCGGCCGAGGGGCTGCCTGCTCGGCCGTGGCGTGCGTGGCGTGACCGTCACGGACGGTTCCGGGACCGCGGCACAGACGGCCCCTGCCCGTGTCCGGTAAACAGCGAATTTCAGTAAGTCACCGGCATGGCGAGATCACATTTCAAGGTGAGGGAATCCGCCGTGCCTGCTCACCGCCTCCGTCGAAGTCCCGCGACGCGCGGCCTCACCACCCGCGCACGGGTCCTGACGTGTCCAGGGCCGCCCCCGTCTGGTCGGCCAGCGTCACCGCGACCAACCGGGTCTGGAGCGAGGGCACGGCGCCGGGGCCGGGGGTGAGCATGAAGCGGCCGAGGTAGTGGCCGTTGCCGTAGGCGCGCAGTTCGATCTCACCCTCGGGCCAGCCCTCCGTGTCCGGGTTCCACGTGCGCCGGCCCACCGACACGCTGCCGTCCTTCTCCAGGCGCGGGGGCCGTCCCATGAGGCTGCCGTACTCGAAGCGGCAGGCGCGCAGTCCGAGCAGGTCGGTCAGCTCGGTACGGACGTGGTCGACGACCGTGTCCGCCGAGTTCGCGGACTGAGCGAGGTCGGCCGTGCGGTGGATGCGCGCCAGATGGGCGGCCTCCGTCACCGTCATGACCTCCAGCCGACGTGCGCGGGCCGCGAGTTGGGCGACGATGACGCCGACGACCAGCAACAGCACCGCCGTCTCGATGTCCGCCGTGGCGTTGATGTCAAAGGTCTCGTACGGCCGGGTGAGGAAGAAGTCGAACCAGGCCGCCGCCGACAGGGCCGCGACCACGCCTGCCGCGCGGCTGCCCAACGCGGACACCGCGACCACGACCACGACGAGGACGAGGGCCGCGTTCGTGTGCGACAGGCTCGTACGGAACGGGACCAGGACGAGGGCCGTCACGAACGGGGCAGCCAGTCCCGCGGTCAGGGCGATCCGGTCCCGCAGTGGCCAGGCGTGGGCCGGGATGTGTGTGCGGTGCAGTCTCCAGGTGCCTGCGTGCGTGCTCATTGCGCGCCTCCTGCGCTCTGCTTGGTGGGTCCGGCCACGGTCTGCTCCGCGAGCGGCAGCGATGCGACCATCGTGAGGCCGCCGCCGGGGGTGTCCTCGGGGGTGAGGGTGCCGTTCATCGCCTCGGTCAGGCCCCGGGCGAGGGCCAGGCCGAGGCCGAGTCCGGTGGTGTTGTCGGTGTCGCCGAGCCGCTGGAACGGTTCGAAGATCCGTTCCCTGCCGGTCTGCGGGAGTCCGGGGCCCCGGTCGACCACGCGCAGCTCCACGCGTCCCGCCAGGGCGCTGGCGGTGACCAGTACCTTCTGTCCCGGCGGGGTGTGGCGGGCGGCGTTGGAGGCGAGGTTGGCGATCACCCGCTCCAGCAGCGGCGGGTCGGCGAGCACCGCCGGGATCCCCTCCGCGTCCACCGTCTCGACCCCGGGGATGTCGGCGAGCGCCATGGGCAGGACCTCGTCCAGGGAGGTGGGGCGCAGGTTGAGGGTGAGGGCGCCGGCCTCCAGGCGGCTGAGGTCGAGGAGGTTTTCCACGAGGCGGTTGAGCTTGGCCATGGACTCGTCGGCGGTGGCGAGGAGTTCGTCGCGGTCTTCCGGTGTGAACTCGACGTCTTGGCTGCGCAGGGAAGTGACGGCGGCCCACCCGGCGGCCAGCGGGGTGCGCAGATCGTGGCCGACGGCCCGCAGCAGGGCCGTGCGCAGCCGGTCGGCGGCCTTCACCGGCTCCACCTCCGCCGCCGCCTCCGCGAGCCGGGCCCGCTCCACCGCCGAGCCGACGTGCGCGGCGAACGCGGCCAGCACCCGCCGCTCGGAGGAGGAGAGGGTACGGCCCCGCAGCACCAGGTACGCGCCCGGACCGGCCGGCACCGATGCGGTGCCCTCCCTGTCCGGCGGCTCGTCCGCCAGTTCCGCCGACTCCATGCCGAAGGTCTCCCGCGTCCGCTCCAGCAGAGCCGGAATCGTCGCCTCGCCCCGCACGATCGTCCCGGCGAGGGACGACATGGTCTCTGCTTCGGCGGTGGCACGGGCTGAGCGTCTGGACAGCCGGAGCGAGCGGTCGACGACGCCGGCCACGGTGGCCGCGACGACCGCGAACACGGCGAGGGCCAGCAGGGCGTTGGGGTCGTTCAGGGTGAAGGAGCCGATGGGCGGGATGAACCAGTAGTTCAGGAGCAGGGACGCCGTCACCGACGCGATCACCGCCGAGGCGACCCCGCCGATGCAAGCAACGCCCACGACCGCGAGCAGGAACAGCAGCGCCTCGCTGGTCAGATCCAGCGTTCCGCGCACCTGGGCCAGCACAGCGGTGAGCAGCATCGGCAGGACGAGCCCGGCCACCGGTCCGGCGATCAGCCGGGCCGTGGAGAGCGTGCGGCGCCGGGACGGCAGGAGGGTGCCGCGTCCGGCCCGTTCGTGGGTGACGCGGTGGACGTCGATGTCGCCGGACAGCTCGGTCACAGTCTCCCCCGTGCCGGGCCCGGTCAGGAAACGCTGCAGACGGCCGCGTCTGCTGGTACCGAGGACGAGCTGGGTGGCGTTCTCGGCGCGGGCGAACTCCACCAGGCTGGCGGCCACGTCGTCGCCGACGACGGAGTGGTAGCTGCCGCCAAGGTCCTCCACCAGCCGGCGCTGCCGGGCTAGGGAGGCGGCCGAGACGCCGCCGGCCAAGCCGTCGCTGCGGGCCACGTGCACGGCGAGCAGGTCGCCGCCGGCGGACCGGGCGGCGATCCGGGCGGCCCGCCGGATGAGCGTGTCGCCCTCGGGGCCGCCGGTCAGGGCGACGACGACCCGTTCCCGGGTCTCCCACACCCCGCCGATGCCGTGCTGCGAGCGGTACTCCTGCAGCGCCTCGTCCACCCGGTCGGCCACCCACAGCAGGGCCAGCTGCCGCAGCGCGGTCAGGTTGCCGGGGCGGAAGTAGTTCGCGAGGGCCGCGTCGATCTTCTCCGGGGCGTAGATGTTGCCGTGCGCCATCCGGCGGCGCAGGCCCTCGGGCGGCATGTCCACCAGCTCGATCTGCCAGGCCCGGCGTACGACCTCGTCGGGCACGGTCTCGTGCTGCGGGACCTGGGTGATCTTCTCGACCACGTCGTTGAGGGATTCGAGGTGCTGGATGTTCACCGCGGTGATGACGTCGATGCCCGCGGCGAGGAGTTCCTCGATGTCCTGCCACCGCTTGGGGTTGCGGCCGTCACCGGGGACGTTGCTGTGGGCGAATTCGTCCACGATCGCCACCTGCGGGCGCCGGGCCAGCACCGCGTCCAGGTCCATCTCCTGGAAGCCCCCGCCGCGGTAGGTGCAGGACGTGCGCGGGACAACCTCAAGGCCGTCGATCATGGCCTCCGTGTGCGGGCGCCCGTGGCACTCCACGAAGCCCACCACCACGTCCGCCCCGCGCGAGGCACGGCGCCGCCCCTCGTCGAGCATCCGGTAGGTCTTGCCGACCCCCGGGGCCGCCCCGAGGTAGACCTTCAGTCGTCCGGGCCGTACGTCACTCATCGCCGCCGACGCGCTCCGCTCACTGGCTCAACTCCCCCGTGGTCGAGGGGGACTGCTCCCAAGGAAGCCCTCCCGCGGGCCAGGTGGGGTGCGTGTTAGCGAATCCTTGGCGCCGGTCCCGAGGACATTGACGCTGTCTTGACGTGACCTGGGCCGATAGGGTGACCGCGGTGTGCCGGGAAGTCTGGTCGGCAGGGGAGCCAGGGTGGCTCCCCTTCTCAGTCCCAGGGGGACGGCATGCGGAGCGTCGGTACGGTTCTCGCCTTGGTCATTCTGGCCACCGTGGTGGCGACCTTCGCGCGCCGCTGGCGGATGCCCGCCCCCTCGCTCCTGGTGGTCGCCGGCCTTGCCGTGGCACTGCTGCCGGGCACCCCCCAGATCGAGATCAGCCCCGAGATCATCGGGCTGGTCGTGCTGCCCCCGCTGCTGTACGCGAGCGCGGAGGACATGCCCTGGCGGGAGCTGCGCGCGGTGTGGAAACCGGTCGGGATCCTCGCGATAGGGCTCGTGCTGGCCTCGGCAGCCGCCGTCGGCGCGGTGGCCGCGCTGGTGACTCCCCTGTCGTGGCAGATGGCGTTCGTGCTGGGCGCGATCCTGGCCAGCACCGACCCGGTCGCCGTGACCGCGCTCGGCCGGCGCCTCGCCCTGCCGCCCAAGGTGCAGGTCCTGGTCCAGGCGGAGAGCCTGTTCAACGACGCGACCTCCCTGGTGCTGGTCCGGGTGGCGGCGGGCATCGCGGTGGCATCGGCGGCGGCGAACTGGGGTGCGGCAGGTGGTGAGTTCCTGCTGCTGGCCGGTGGCGGCACGGTGATCGGGGCGGCCGTGGCCGGTGTGGTGGCACTGATCCGGCGCCGTACCGAGGAACCGGTGCTGGAGACGGTGATCGCCCTGGTCACCCCGTACGCCGCCTACCTGCTGGCAGAGGCCGCGCACACCTCCGGGGTGACCTCCTGCGTAGTCGCCGGAGTGATCCTGGGCGGGCGCGGCGACCGGCTCACCAACGCCCGCATACGCCTCCAGCTGCACGCCGTATACGGCACGGTGGTGTTCCTGCTGGAGAGCGTGGTCTTCTCACTGATCGGTCTGGCGCTGCCCGCGCAGGTGCGGGCCCTGGCCGACGGCGACCGGTCCTGGCCGCTGTATGCCCTCGTCGTCGCCGCCACCCTCATCGCCGTACGCCTGCTGTGGCTGGCACCCCTGTCGGCGGTCGTGCAGCGCAAGGGCGGGATCGGCCGGATGAACTGGCGGGTGCCGGTGGTGCTGACCTGGGCGGGTACGCGCGGGGTGATGCCGCTGGCCGCGGCCCTGTCCATACCCGAGGCCGCCATGGACGGCACCGCTCTGGCGGACCGGCCCCTGGTCCTCGTCCTGACCACGTCCGTGGTGGTCGTGACGCTGGTCGTCCAGGGGTTCACCCTCGCCCCGGTCGTCCGCGCCTCCCGTATCGCCCTGGAGCCCGCCCACACCGAACGCGAGGAGGCCCGGGCCCGCTCCCGCCTCGCCCACGCCGGCCTCGCCCGTCTGGAGGAGCTCGCGGAGCTGGAGGTCGTGCCGGAGGTCGTCCTGGACCGGCTGCGCCGCGGTCTGAACGCCCGCCTCGACGACGCCCGCGACCGCCTCGCCGAGCACAACGGCACCGCCGCAGCCACCGAGTCCGCCGACCTCGTCTACCGCCAGCTGCGCCGCGACGTGATCGCTGTGGAGACTGAGGAACTGCAGCGCCTCTACGACACGCACCGCATCAGCGACACCACCCGCCGTCGGCTCCAGCGATCCCTGGACCTGGAAGAGGCGAGGCTGGCGGATGCCTAGCGGAACTGCTCACTCCGGATCTCCTCGCCTCGCTGGCCGGCAACCGCGTCGAAGCCCCGGCCCGCTTCCTGCCCGCCCTCGGGGCCGCCTTCGACCGGCTCACTCCGTGGGAGCGCATGATCTGGACGCTCCAGGCCACGCCTCAGCCCTTCACCGTCCCGCACGCCGTGACCGTACGGCGCCTAGAACTGGCGGACGCCGACGCCGTGCAAGCCCTCGGCCCGGACGCGTCCTGGCTCCCGGCCAGCTGGGGCGGCCCGCACGGCCTCGCCTCCTCCGGCCACGCCTGGGCCGCGGTGGGCCGCAACGGCCGCATCCTCGCGGTGGCCTGCACCTACTTCCGCGGCACCGGCTACGAGGACGTCGCCGTCTACACCGTTCCCGACCGCAGACGCCACCACCTCGCCCTGGCCTGCGTCACCGCCCTGTGCGCGGATATCACGGCCCGCGGCCACACACCCGGCTGGAACTGCTCCCTCCACAACCGCGCCAGCCGCCTCCTGGCCTGGAACGCCGGTTTCCGACTGGTCCGCGAATACGTCCACTACGCCGTCGGCAGCCCGGTAGGGATGAGCCGGCGCAGCCTCAGCGCGTAACGCGCCGACTCTCCCTGTACGGTGCAGTCGCTCTCCGGGCAAGGGACAGCCTCAGACCTTGATGTGAGGGCAGCGTTCACCCCACCGGTCTTAACGGAAGATTGACGCCCTCCGGCGAGATGATCCGTGGGCTCAGGTGTCACTCTCTGCTTACGCTGGTGCGGCCGTCCGTGTGATGGCCGGAAACCCCACGCTGAGCCGCACATCAGGAGCACGTCCATGGCCATCACCGAACACCCTCCCAGTACCAGCCGCCTGCGGACGTGGATGCTGGAGGGCCTGTCCGACATGGGCAAGCCGGGCGGCCACACCGGTCCCCACGCCGAGCCGGAGCCCCCGCACAAGGGGCAGCGGTGGTGGCGGGTGATGTGCCTGACGGGTGTCGACTACTTCTCCACCCTCGGCTACCAGCCGGGCATCGCGGCGCTCGCGGCCGGACTGCTGGGCCCGATCGCCACCATCGTCCTCGTCATCGTGACCCTGGCCGGCGCGCTTCCGGTGTACCGCCGGGTCGCCGAGGAGAGCCCGCACGGCGAGGGCTCGATCGCCATGCTGGAGCGGCTGCTGTCCTTCTGGCAGGGCAAGCTCTTCGTGCTCACGCTGCTGGGCTTCGCTGCCACCGACTTCCTGATCACCATCACCCTGTCGGCCGCTGACGCCTCCACCCACCTGGTCGAGAACCCACATCTGACGGGCGCCCTTCATGGCCAGCAGATGCTGATCACCCTGATCCTGGTGGCGCTGCTCGGCGCGGTGTTCCTCAAGGGCTTCCTGGAAGCGATCGGCGTCGCGACCGCGCTGGTCGGCGTCTACCTCGCGCTGAACGTCGTCGTCGTGGCCGTCGGCCTCTATCACGTGATCACCGCCGCACATGTGATCACCGACTGGTCCAGCGCACTGACCGCGCAGCACGGCAACATCTTCGTCATGATCGGCCTGGCGCTGATCGTCTTCCCCAAACTCGCGCTCGGCCTGTCCGGCTTCGAGACCGGCGTCGCGGTCATGCCGCACGTGCAGGGCGATCCCGGGGACACAGAGGAGAAGCCGACCGGCCGCATCCGGGACACGAAGAAGCTGCTGACCACGGCCGCGCTGATCATGAGCGCCTTCCTGATCACGTCCAGCTTCGTCACCACGCTGCTCATCCCGGAGAACGACTTCAAGACCGGCGGCCCGGCCAACGGACGTGCGCTGGCGTACCTCGCGCACGAGTACCTCGGCGGCGCCTTCGGCACGGTCTACGACGTCTCGACCATCGCCATCCTGTGGTTCGCCGGAGCCTCCGCCATGGCCGGTCTGCTGAACCTGATGCCGCGCTATCTGCCGCGCTACGGCATGGCTCCGCACTGGGCCCGCGCCGTGCGCCCGATGGTCATCGTCTTCACGCTCATCGCCTTCCTGGTCACCTGGATCTTCGACGCCAACGTCGACGCGCAGGGCGGCGCCTACGCCACCGGCGTGCTGGTGCTCATCAGCTCCGCCGCGATCGCGGTCACCATCGCCGCGCGCAAGGCCGGGCAGCGCAAGTGGACCATCGGGTTCGCCGTGATCTCCGCGGTGTTCCTGTACACGACGGTCATGAACGTGATCGAGCGCCCGGACGGTGTGAAGATCGGTGCCTGCTTCATCGCGGGCATCATCCTCGTCTCGCTGCTGTCCCGCCTCGCCCGCGCCTTCGAACTCCGCGTGACCAGCGTGACGCTCGACCCGATGGCGGAACGGTTCGTCCGGGACATGGCCAGCCGCAAGATGCGGTTCATCGCCAACGAGCCCGGGCACCGCGACAAGGCCCAGTACCGCGACAAGATCGAGCAGATCCGCGCCGACAACGACATGCCGGAACAGGAGGACTTCGTCTTCGTCGAGGTCACCGTCACCGACCCCTCCGAGTTCGAGGCGGGCCTGACCGTGCGCGGCGAGGTGCTGCACGACCGCTACCGGGTACTGACCCTGGAGTCCGCGTCCATCCCGAACGCCCTGGCGGCCCTTCTCCTGCACGCCCGGGACATGACGGGCTGCACTCCGCACATCTACTTCGAATGGACCGAGGGCGGCCCCTTCGCCAACTTCCTACGCTTCTTCCTCTTCGGCCAGGGCGAGGTCGCCCCGGTCACCCGCGAGGTCCTGCGCGAGGCGGAACCGAACCGCGCCCGACGCCCCCGCGTACACACCGGCTGAGAACCCGACCCGCCCGGCGCCCGCGTCAGGATCCCGTCAGGATTCACCCGTTTGGCGCTAGGAACCCGTAAGCAGCGGTCGTCGCACCCCGCACGGCCGCCTAGCGTCGGCGTCATGCGACGGAGCGGACCGCCAGGCTCGGCCGGCGACCGCCACTGGCGTGGCAGCGCCCGGCTCGCGCTGAGCTGCGCTCTGCTGTTCTGCGCCCTGAGCCTTCTGGTCGACTGGGACGCGGGAAGCCTGACCCCCCTGCGCGCCCTGCTCTGGACAACCCTCTCGGCCGCGGTGGCCACCGTCCTGCTTCCCCACCGGGTGAGCGCGGGGCCCGGCTGGCTTGCGGTACGCACACCCTGGCGCCGGCACCTGGTCCGGACGGACGCACTGACAGCCGTACGTCAGTACGACGGCCCCTCCTCGCACCTCGTCCTGCGTGACGTCCACGGCCACCGCCTGGAACTCGACCCACGCATCCTCACCGCCAACCCCCTGCTGTGGCACGAACTCGACACGGGCGTCCACCGCTCGCTGGAGCGTGGCACGCTGCGCCAGGGAGCGGAGGTCCTCGAACGGCTCGGCCACCACATCGACGAGGAGACGGTGCAGGCGGTGCTCCGCGCGTCGGGGCTTTCCTGACCTCACGCGAGCGCACGGCCCGGTCACGCCACCGTCAAGAGTCACGTGCGCGACGCCTCACACCACTTTGACAGAGAGGGCACTGCTCTTGCGCGCGCTCGTCCCTGAGAGGACCTTCTCGGTGCCGAAGTCCTCCATGTGGGTGCGGCACGACCGGCGCAGACCGTGGGGCGTTAGACCCGTGCCGACAGGCAGCCAGCAGGAGTCGGCACGGCCGGCCGTGGGCATTCCGGCCACGCACCGGGACGCCCGGCTGTTGCGACGACCACGGGAGCGGAAGGACAGAGCACCGGTCGGGCCCAGGAGCATCAGGCGGATCGGGATGGGGAACCCCCGACCACGGGCCGCCGTGCAGGCCCGCAGGACGCAGACACCCTTATGTCGAAGCGGCCCGGCCCCACCTACCGGTATCCGCGCTGATGATCGGTATCGTCCGACCCGACGCACCGGGCCATCAGCACAGGCACCCGCAAGGAGGAGGACCACGATGGCGGATCGCCGGCTGGAGAACGGGCCGGACGACGGATTGCCGCCCCCGGGGGCGCTTGAGGCTCGTCGTGCGAGCGCTCACGACACGGCACGTCTCGCACTGGTGATCGGCGCCCTGGGGGTGGTCTTCGGTGACATCGGGACCAGCCCGATCTACACCCTCCAGACCGTGTTCAACCCGGGCGACCCGCACCCCGTCCCGGTCACCACGCAGAACGTGTACGGGGTGGTGTCGCTGGTGTTCTGGTCGGTCGTGATCATCGTGCTGGTCACCTATGTGCTGCTGGCGATGCGCGCCGACAATGACGGCGAGGGCGGCATCATGGCTCTGATCACCCTGGTGCGGCGGTGGACCTCGCGGCCGGCCGGACGGACCGCTGCCGTACTGGCCGCGCTGGGCATCTTCGGCGCGTCGCTGTTCTTCGGCGACAGCATGATCACTCCGGCGATCTCGGTGCTGTCCGCGGTCGAGGGACTCAAGGTCGTCCAGCCCTCGCTGGACAGCGCGGTCGTGCCCATCACCGCAGTCATCATCGTGCTGCTGTTCCTCGTCCAGCGCAGGGGAACAGCGGCGGTGGGCCGGGTGTTCGGCCCCGTCATGATCGCCTGGTTCGTCGCCATCGGCGCCTGCGGTGTCGCCGGCATCGCCGACCATCCGGCCATCCTCGGGGCACTGTCACCGACGTACGCCCTGGGCTTTCTGTTCGGCCATTTCGGCACGGCATTCTTCGCCCTGGCCGCGGTCGTGCTCGCGGTCACCGGCGCCGAGGCGCTGTATGCCGACATGGGGCACTTCGGCCGCCGGGCGATCACCCGGGCCTGGGTGTTCCTCGTCTTCCCCGCCTGCATCCTCAGCTATTTCGGGCAGGGCGCGCTGATCCTCGCCGGTCCGCACAACATCAGCAGCCCGTTCTTCCTGCTCACACCCGGCTGGGCACGCCTGCCGATGGTCGTGCTGGCCACGGCGGCCACCGTGATCGCCTCCCAGGCCGTGATCACCGGCGCGTACTCGGTCACTTCCCAGGCCGCCCAGCTCGGCTACCTGCCGAGGCTTCGCATCGCGCACACCTCCGAATCCACCATCGGCCAGATCTACGTGCCCTGGATCAACTGGATGCTGATGGTCTCGGTCCTCACGCTCGTGTTCGCCTTCCGCAGCTCCGCGGCCCTGGCCTTCGCGTTCGGCATGGCGGTCACCGGCACCATCACCATCTCCACCCTGCTGTTCTTCTACGTCGCCCGCGAGAAATGGGGCACGCCCAAGTGGCTGATCGGCATCGGCGCCGCCGTGCTGCTCTTCGTGGACCTGCTGTTCGTGGCGGCCAACATGACCAAGCTCGTGCACGGCGCGTGGCTGCCGCTGCTGATCGGCGTCACCGCGTTCACCGTCATGACGACCTGGCAACGCGGCCGCGAGATCGTCACCGCCCAGCGGGCACAACTCGAAGGCCCGCTCCCCGAGTTCATCGACGACCTCCGCTCAGAGAAGGTGCCCACGCTGCGGATCCCGGGCACGGCCGTCTTCCTCAACCGGGGCAAGCAGACTGCTCCCTTGGCCATGCGGGCCAACGTCGAGCACAACCACGTACGCCACGACCAGGTCGTGATCCTCTCCCTGGAGACCGAGCCCGTGCCCCGCGTCCCGGGCGACCAGCGGCTCGTCGTCGATGACCTCGGCTACAGCGACGACGGGATCATCCACGTCACCGCCCGGTTCGGCTACATGGAGACACCGGACGTGCCTGGCACCCTGGCCATGCTCACCCCGGCCCAGACCGAAGGACCGTTGAACCTCGACCAGGCGTCCTACTTCCTGTCGAAGATCGACCTCCGGCGCGGCAAGTCACCAACGATGGCTCCCTGGCGCAAGCGGCTGTTCATCGCCACCTCCTACATCACCGCCGACGCCGCCGAGTACTTCGGCCTCCCCCGCGACCGCACGGTCATCATGGGCTCGCACATCGAGGTATAGGCGCGCGCCGGTCACTGATCGTCCGGCCGCAACGGGTCTGGCATGCACCATGCACGAGGTTCTTCGGGTCCGGTTTCGTCGCCTCCCGCTCCCGCCGCGAGACAAGGGGTTGCGCATCGAGCGATACCACGGTGCCACCGCGACCAGCGTCCGGGTGAACAGGCACCAGTGCTTCGATGGCGATGAGAGTCGGGCTGAACTTGAATTCAGAGGGGAGCAACAGATGCCCGGCAGACGCGGAGCCCTGCCGAGCGCGGCCGCGTAGACCGCGGCGTCGGTGTCGGGCTTCAGGTCGATGTCGAACTGCGCCAGTTCCGAAGGGATCATGAGGCCGAGCCCGTTCCGGGTGGCACTGTCGGTCGGCATGACCACGCTCGATTTCGTCGATGGCACGCTCCCCCGCTATTGCCGCCCTACACCGGAGGGCACAGCACAGGCGTGAGGTGCGCGGTGGTCCCTGCCTGCGGCCCGCGAGCCTAAGCACACGGCCCGACCAACACCCCCCGCACGAGGCCGCCACCGGCCCACGCTTCTCTGGTCTCCGCCCTCGAATCCACGACAGATTCAGGCCATTGCTCACACCTGTGTCGGGCGACCGTGCCAGTGCCTGGGTCGGAAGGGAAGCTGGCACCCGTCTCGTCAACGCCGGCGCTTGCGACACCGTGCGGATGAGCTGTTCGCCATAAGTCTGTGTTCGATGGCGAGGGCAGCCCTCGGGACGACATCCCTGCAGCCTGGCGTATCGGAGGGACTGGCAGGTGAAATGCGATGGTGGGGTCAGCTGCCGGTGGGCTGTGCGGCAAGCGGGCGCAGGCGGTGGGCGTCGTCGAACAGGGCACGTTCGGCCATTCGTACGGCGCTGAGCGCGGCGAGTGCTGCGGCGGCGAGCAGCATGTACATCACGACGATCTGGTAGCGGATCGCGGTGAGGGGGTCGACTCCGGCGAGGATGAGGCCGGTCATGGCGCCGGGGAGGCTGATGACGCCGACGGTCTTGGTGGAGTCGAGGGCGGGGATCAGGGCCGTACGGACGATGGTGCGCTGGTGCGGGGCGAAGGCGTCGGTGGCGGAGAGGCCGAGACTGAGGCGGGCCTCGATGGCGGGGCGTGCGGTGCGGGCCTCGTCGGATAGACGGGTCAGGGCGAGTGCGGTGGCTTGCATGGCGGCGGAGACGACCATGCCGCCGACGGGGATGACGACGCGGGCCTGGGTGGCGATGACGCCGAGGGCGAGCAGGGTGCCCATGGTCGCGGCCGTACCGGTGGTGATCGCGGTAGTGGCGGTGAGCAGGGTTTTGGGCAGGGCAGGGGTGCGGCGGGCGGCGACCCGGCCGGCGATGAGGACCATGAGGGCGAGCCAGCCGATGGCTCCGGTGAGCCCGGTGTGGCGGAAGACCAGGAGCAGCAGGGCGCCGACGGCTGCGAGTTGGAGTGCGGCTCGGATGGCTGCGACGGTGATGTCGCGGGCCAGCCGGAGCCGGCCGTGCCAGGCCACGGCGATGGTGAGGAGGACCAGGGCGGCGGAGGCGGCGACCCCCGCCCAGGTGGGGACGGCGGGGTTCACGCGGGTTCCTTGAGGTAGTCGACGTGGTGGGCTTCGCCCTGTTCGGCGATGCGGCCGTGGTCGAGGACGAGGACGTGGTCGGAGAGGCGGCGGGCCTGTGCGGTGTTGTGGCTGACCAGAACCACGGTCAGGCCGTCGGCGACCAGTTCGCGTATGACGCCCTCGACGGCGGTGGTGCCGACGGCATCGAGAGCGGAGGTGGGTTCGTCCAGCAGCAGTGCCTGCGGGCTGACGGCCAGGGCCCGGGCCAGGCAGACGCGTTGTGCCTCGCCGCCGGAGAGGTTGGTGGTGGCGCGGTCGAGGTAGGCGGCGGACAGGTGAGCGCGGTCCAGTAGGGCCGCGGCTTCCCGCCGGTCCAGGTCAGGACGGCCGACCCGCAGGTCGTCCAACACGGTGTCGGTGAGCAGAACGGGCTGCTGGCCGACGAGGGTGACGTGGCGGCGCAGGGTCAGGACGTTCCAGCCGGGCAGGGGACGGTCCTGGAAGGTGACGGTTCCGGTGGTGGGTTCTTCGAGGCGGTTGAGGAGGCGCAGGAAGGTGGTCTTGCCCGCGCCGCTCGCTCCGACCAGGGCGGTGCAGGCCGATGCGGGGATGCCGCAGGTGATCTCCTCCAGCAGGATCGCGTCGCCGCGTCGCACGGTGACCTGTTCCAGGGCGAACGCGCTTGTCTCCACGGGTGCCACCTCCACCGACCACAGCTTGATGCAACCATGGTTACACGAACCTGGTAGGCGGTGTCAGCAGCGTCGACCGGCCTCACGGAGCCGGCTGATAGACCAGGAGGGCCGGGTGCCCGCCGGAGCCGTGCGGGACAGGGTAGTAGCTGCGATGGGTGGTGGAGTCGACAGCGACAACGTGGGCGCCGTCGGCCAGGTGGGCGCGGCCGGTGACGGTCAGGTGCCGGCTGCGATTGTCGGCAGTGGTGACCCAGCCGGATTCAGCGGCGACGTAGAGGTGGCGGGCCGCGGGGTCGTAGGCGAGGACGTCGGGGTCCTGGCCGACCTGGTCGGTGCCGGTGACGTGCCAGGTGGTCAGGTCCAGGGTGAGCAAGCGGGCGTTGCCGTCGCAGGCGACGAATGCCAGCCGGTCGGCGGGGGCCAGGATGAGGCCGTGGTCGTGATCGCAGCCGGGCAGCGGGACACGGCGGGTGATGTGGAGAGTGGCGGGGTCGATCACGGCGAGTTCGTTGCGGGTCTGGACGTCGACGAGCATCTGCTGGGTGGTGGGGTCGTAGGCGACATTGCCGGCCTCGCCCCCCAGGGTCACCGTGCCGCGGACCGCTCCGCTGTTGGCGTCGACGACGGTCTCCGAGCCGCCGGACTCGTTGGTGGTCCACACCGTGTGGTGCAACGGGTCGTAGGCCAGGCCGTCGGGGGTGCCGCCGGTGGGGCTGCGGTACAGGACCTTGCCGGTGGTCTCGTCGATGGCGGCGACCTGGTTTGCGTCGCTGGCGGTGGCGTACACGCGGTGCAGGGCGGGGACGACCAGGACGCCGTGGACACCGGGCAGGTCGGTGATGGTCCGTACGGCCTCGTCCGCGTGGGTGTCCACCTCGATGACCTGGCTCGCGCCGAGGTGGGCGATGAACAGCAGGCCGCGGGCGGGGTCGAGGCTGGCGTAGTCGAAGCGGGAGCTGTCGCCCGGCAGGGCGATCTCCTTGACCAGCCGGAGTGGCAGCGCCTCCTTGGGTGGTTGGCTGCTGCCGCGGGTGAGCGTCACGCCGGCCACAGCGGCGGCGACGGCGATGACCAGGCCGGCGGCCAGGGCCAGCAGGGCACGAGGAGTAAGGCGACGGGTCATGGGCGGCTTTCCAGGGGTCGGCGGTGAGGTGGCGAGGGCCGTCCCACCGTCCGGAGGAGTTCGGGGTGGCGGGACGACCGGGGCCGTTCAGTACAAGTAGATGTCGACGAGCAGGGCTGCGACAGCGGCCAGGAGCGAGTAGCGGACGCTGGTGCGCGCTGGCTGGGTGGCTAGCGGACCCAGCCCGTAGCCGAGGGACGCGGCGGCCAGCGTGAAGACTCCGGAGCCGGTGTCTTGCCAGCTGACCGGGAAGACCATCACGGGTGCGTCGGTGAAGAACTGGTCCCCGTGGGCGGCCCGGAGGATGGCGTTCCAGGCAAGGGGCCCGAGGGCCGCGGCGAGCGCACCCGTGGTCACCGCCGCTCGGGGGCGGCCCCTGGCGATGACGATGAGGACGGCGGCGAGGACGGCCGACAGCGCCGCGCCGTAGCCGATCTGACCCCAGCTGATCATGACGCGGGAGTCGGGTCGGTCGCGTCCAGGGCCGGGCGCAGGGCCTTGGCCAGGGTGACTCCGTCGGCGGTGGCCCAGAAGTGCATATAGAACAGGCGCGGTTGGTCGGTCAGGGAGTGGTTGTGCAGTTCGACGATGTCGATGTTCCCCTTTCGCAGTGCCTGGATGACCGTCTGCACCTCGGGTGCGGTCATGACGAAGTCGCCGTTGATGGCCGCCTTGTTGCCGCCCAGCGGCTGGAAGTTGATGCCGGTAGTGAGGCCAAGAGCGGCGGGCAGCACGTGGGTGCCGTCATTGACGGCCTGCTTGCGGGCGACGGTGAACTTGTAGATGCCGCCGTCGGCAGTGCCCTTGCGACCGAGGGCCTTGTCGATGCCGGCGGTGTCCAGCGCGATGGGCGGCTGGGTGGGCGGGGGCGGCGAAGCCGGCGGTATGGCCGTGGCGTCCAGCGCGGACTTCAGACCCTGGGCGAGTTTCACCGGGTCGCCCATGGCGTGCACGTGGGTCCACCAGACCGGCGGGGACTGCTGGAGCAGATGCTTGTGCAGGGCGGTCTGCTCGATACCGGCGGCCTGGAGCGCGTCGGTGACCTTGGGCAGTTCGGTCTCCGTGACGACCAGGTCGCCCATCAGCATGGTGCCGTCGTGGTACTTGGCGAAGTTCGCGTAGCCGCCGAGGGAGAGGCCCGGCTTGATCGCGACGCCCTGGGTGGTGACCTTGAGGTCCTTGCGGGGCAGCGCGACGTGGTACACGGTGCCCTTCATCAGCGTTCCGGTGCGGCCGAGGGCCTCGGCGACCGGCTTCCAGTCCTTCTCCGTCGTCTGCACGGGCTGCTGAAGGCGGCCCGGCCGGACGGCAGCCTGCGCCGCGACCACGCTCGTACCGCTGGCATCACTTCTCGTCTGGGTGCCGCAGCCTGCCAGCAGGCCGGCGCCCGTCACCAGCAGGAGCGCGGCCGCCGCCCCTGCGGCCGGCTTGGTGATCGAACGGGGTGACATGACCACTCCTCGTCGAGATCGTTGTCGAAGTCGAAGGTGCCTATGTGGTCAGCGAAGCCACCCCGGATGAAGTTGCCATGAAGAGCCACCCGGCCAAACGGGTGACTTCATGCCACCTTCATGAGCGGCAAGGATCGTGAACCACGCGACGAGGTTCACGGTGACGGCGGACGAGGGAAGGTGCGATGCGGATCCTGGTGGTCGAGGACGAGCCCAAGATGCGAGACTGCTGCGCCGGGCCCTGACCGAGGAGGGCTATGCCGTCGACACGGCTCCCGACGGCCCCCAGGCCCTCGCTCTGACCGATGTGGCCGCCTACGACGCGATGGTGCTGGACGTGATGCTGCCCGGCCTGGGCGGCTTCGAGGTCTGCGCCACCCTCCGCAGACGCCGCATCTGGCTGCCCGTGCTGATGCTCACCGCGAAGGACGCCGTCGCCGACCGCGTGCGCGGCCTGGACGGCGGCGCGGATGACTACCTGACCAAACCGTTCAGCCTGGAGGAACTCTTCGCGCGGCTGCGGGTGATGATCCGCCGTGGCCCGTTCGAGCGCCCGGCCGTCCTCAGCGCTGGCGACCTGTCCCTGGACCCGGCCACCCGGACCGTGCGGCGCGGCACCGAGGAGATCTACCTGACCGCCAAGGAGTACGCCCTCCTCGAAGCCCTGCTGCGCCGCCCCGGCACCGTCCTGACCCGCGCCATGCTCGTCGAGCACTGCTGGGACCTGGGCACCAGCCCCGGCTCCAACGTGGTCGACGCCCACATCAAGGCCCTGCGTGACAAGATCGACCGCCCCTATGGCACCCAGGCCGTCGAGACCATTCGCGGCGCCGGATACCGGATCCGCCGTGACGGCGGCCGTACCCCCACGAGCCGCACGTCATGAACCGCATCCCGCTCCGCATCCGCCTCACCGCGATCTTCGCCGCCGTGATGGCCCTGGTCCTTACCGGCGCCGGCTACCTCACCCTCAGCCGCTTCCGCGAGTCCCAGGCCGAATACGGCGCCGCCACCGGCATTGCCCACCAGGCCCAGCAGGAAGCCCTCGACGACCTTGTACGCGAACTGCTCACCGCGCTGCCCATCGTCTTCGTCCTGGCCACCATCGGCGCCTACCTGCTCGCCGCAGCCGCCCTGCGCCCGGTAGAACGCATGCGCACCCAGGCCGCCGCCGTCACTGAGGACACCCCCGAGTACCGCCTCGACGTACCGCCCAGCCGCGACGAGATCGCCCGCCTGGCCACCACCCTGAACGACATGCTCACCCGCCTGCAGACCGCCCTCGACCACGAACGCCTCTTCGTCGCCGACGCCAGCCACGAACTGCGCACCCCGCTCAGCCTGCTGCGCACCGAGATCGAACTCGCCCTCCGGCACCCCCGCGACGCTGCCGAACTGCACGCCGCCCTCCTCTCCGCGCACGAGGAGACCGAACGGCTGGTCCAGCTCGCCGAGGACCTGCTGCTCCTGGCCCGAACCGACCGCCGCGACACCACCCCGGCCGGATCGGCGGTGCCCGAGCTGGCACCGCTTCTGCACCAGGTGGCCGCCCGCCTGCGCAACGGATCCCCCGACAAGGCCATCACCGTCGACTGCCCCGCCGGGCTGACCGCCGCCGTCCCCAGCGACCGACTGGAGCGGGCGGTGACCAACCTGATCCACAACGCCCAGCAGCACGGCCACGGCCCCGTCGAAGTCACCGCCCGCCCCCACGACAAGCAGATCCGCATCGAGGTCCGCGACCACGGCCCCGGCTTCCCGCCCGACTTCCTCCCGCACGCCTTCGACCGCTTCACCCAGGCCGACCGCTCCCGCGCCACCAGCGGCACCGGCCTCGGGCTGGCCATCACCGCCGCCATCGCCCGCGCCGCCGACGGCGAGTACGGCGCCTTCAACCACCCCGACGGCGGAGCGGTCGTATGGGTCTGCCTGCCGGCCCTGCAGCGGCCATCCACGTCGGCTTGATGGGCTCGGAGCGCCGTGCAACCATGGTTACGTTTAGTCAGGATCCAGGCCGTGGGGGGCATCGATGGACGGGACAACGTCCGCTTCAGGGATCGGTACATGCCATGGCCGCTGACGGTCCGACCCGCGAGCCGGGCGAGTGGGTCCTGCTCTCCTATCGGATGCCCCGCGAGCCTTCCACGCCCCGCATCACCCTCTGGCGCAAGCTCAAGCGCCTGGGAGTCGCCCAGCTCTCCGACGGCCTGGTTGCCCTGCCCGCCGACGCCCGCACCCGCGAGCAGCTGGAGTGGATCGCCGACGAGGCGATCGAGGGCGGCGGCACCGCCTCCATCTGGATCGCCCGGCCCGCCACCCATGCCCAGGAACGCGAACTGGCCACCTCCATGGCCGCCGCCCGCGCCGCCGAATACCAAGCCGTCATCGACCAGGCCACCGAGGCCGCCCGGGCCACCGGTGCGGCCAACACCGCATCCGTCGCCCGCCGACTGCGCGCCGAACTGCGTCGCATAAACCGCCGCGACTTCTTCCCGCCCCTCGAACGCGACCGCGCACACGCCGCCGTCCGCGCCCTCGCCGACGAACCGGCCGGCACAGCCCGCACAGCGCCGAAGGCCGCAAGCCACCGGAAGAGGAACGCATGAAGTGGGCCACCCGCGCCAGCATCCACATCGACCGAGCCGCCTGCGCCTGGCTCATCCGCCGGCACATCGACAAGGAAGCGGAGTTCGTCTTCGTCACCGACCCCGCCGAAGTCCCGGACGACGCCACCCCGTTCGACATGCGCGGCGCCGAACTCGGCCACCACGGCGGCGACTGCTCCTTCGAGACCATCCTGCGCCACTACGACCTGACCGACCCCGTGCTGTGGAAACTCGCGGAGATCGTCCACGAGGCCGACCTCGACGACGAACGCTACGACGCCCCCGAAGCCCCCGGCGTGGACGTCATTCTGCGCGGCCTGTCCATGATCTGCGACGACGAACAGATCTTGGAGCTGACCGGCCCCCTCTTCGACGGCCTGTACGAGTACCACCACCGGGGCATGCTGCTGGGGCGCGAGCCCTCCTGACCACGTCCTCCCGGAGCACGCCATGCCGCTCGTCATCGCCTCGTCACCCGAGATCTTCAGCACCGCCCACATCGGGCTGACCGCCGCCATCACCGGCATCCTCGCCCTGGCCATCGCGATCTGGCGGCTTCCCCGATCCGCATGGCCCGACATCGCCGCCGTCGCGGTGCTGTCCGCGGCCTCCGTCTATCTGTGGCGGACCTCGGCGAACATGACGCCGCTGAACGAGGACGGCCTGCCGGGATTCTCCGCCAACGACTGGGCCGCGCCCGTCCTCACGTACGTCTTCCTCAGCCTCTACGCCGACGTCCGCATCCCGGCTGATCCACGCCGCTACGCCCAGACCCGGGCGCTTGCCACCCTCGCCTCACTGGCGGTCAACGTCATCACCATCTGACAGCGCGAGCAGTTGGGAAGGTCGCGCAAGGCCACGCCTCTCAACGGACTCCTCCTGCTGCTCCTCACCGGCAGCGCCAACCCCTGCGCAGCCCCGACCCTGACTACTCACGATCCCGGTGCCCTCCGTCAGCCGGGGGTCTGAGGAACTTCCGCGTCAGATCGTGCGCCGGGGCCGGGGGCAGCCCGGCGGAGTTCAGTCGTGCGGCGGCAGGTGGCCGATCTGGTGGTCGGCGACGTTCAGCGCCTCGTCCACCAAACGGCGCAGATGCCCGTGCCGCAGGGCATACACCACGCGCCGGCCCTCCTTGCGGGTGGTCACCAGCCCGGCCAGGCGCAGTCGGGCCAGGTGCTGGCTGACCGAGGTCCGCGTCGCCGCGGTCGCCTCGGTCAGGGTCGTGACGTCGGCCTCGCTCTCGCCGAGCCGCCGCAGCAGGGCCAGGCGGGTGCGGTCGGCGAGCAGGCCGAGCACCTCCACGGCGACGGCGAGACGCTCGCTGTCGTCTGGCTGTTGCGAGCTGTGCGCACCTGATAGATGCATGCGTGCGTTCATACGCACATAATGGTGAAGTAGCAACGCCGAGTCCAGTCCGACCCAGCCCGCCGCCCGCGAAAGGCGCGACCACCGTGACCGAGCAGTCCCACACCCACGAGCCGCACCGCCACGACCACGGCGAGCACGGCCACCCGCATCCCCACACGGGCGACGGCGGCCACCACGATCACGGCCATCGCCACGGTAATCACGGTCATGGTCACGACCACAGTCATGACCACGGGAGCGGCCGGTGGGCGAAGCTGCGGCACCAGCTGGCGCACATGGTCACCCCGCACAGCCACGAGGCGATGGACAAGGTCGACTCGGCGATGGAGACCTCCCGCGAGGGCATGCGCACGCTGTGGCTGTCCCTGGGCATCCTCGGCCTGACCACCGTCATCCAAGCGGTGATCGTGGCGGTGTCGGGATCGGTCGCCCTGTTGGGCGACACCATCCACAACGCCGCCGACGCGCTGACCGCCGTCCCGCTCGGCATCGCGTTCGTCCTCGGCCGCCGGGCGGCGAACCGCCGCTACACCTACGGCTACGGCCGCGCCGAAGACCTGGCCGGCATCGCCATCGTGGTCACCATCGCCGCATCCTCCGCGCTGGCCGCCTACGAAGCCGTCGACCGGCTGCTGAACCCGCGCGACGTCACCCACCTGTGGGCGGTGGCCATCGCCGCACTGGTCGGCTTCATCGGCAACGAGTGGGTGGCCCGCTACCGCATCGCGACCGGCCGCAAGATCGGCTCCGCCGCGCTGGTCGCCGACGGCCTGCACGCCCGCGCCGACGGCTTCACCTCCCTCGCGGTCCTCCTGGGCGCCGGCGGCGTCGCGATCGGCTGGCGCTGGGCCGACCCGGTGGTCGGCCTGCTGATCACGGTCGCGATCCTGATGGTCCTCAAAGACGCCGCCCGCGAGGTGTACCGGCGGCTCATGGACTCCGTCGACCCGAATCTGGTCGACGCTGCCGAGATGGCCCTGCGCGACGTCGAGGGCGTGCGCGGCACCGGACAGGTGAGGATGCGCTGGATCGGCCACGCCCTGCGGGCCGAGGCCGACATCGTCGTCGACCCCCACCTGACCGTCGTCCAGGCCCACGCGCTCGCGGTCGCCGCCGAGCACGCCCTGATCCACGCCGTACCCCGCCTGACCGCCGCCACCGTCCACACCGACCACACCGACCACGGCAGCGACCCGCACGCGGCCCTGGCCCACCACGCCGACGCCCACTGACCTCGGTCTGCCGCTGCCGACCCGGGCGGCCCACGGCGCTGCCGTGGGCCGCCCGGGTCTTCGCCGGCCGACCGCTGAGCCCATTGAGAGAAAATGCAACCGTGGTTACAGTTCCCTCATGAGCTCCGAGGACACGACGACGCCCGGCAGCGCAGGCGACAGCGAGATAGCCAGGCGCGCCCCGGCAACGGCTTCGGGCGATCCGGGCTTCGCCGCCGTGCTGCGGTACTTCCTGCGCCTGGGCACCCTGGGGTTCGGCGGCCCCATCGCTGTGGTCGGTTACATGCAGCGCGACCTGGTGGAAAAGCGCGGTTGGATCGCCAAGCAGGAGTTCCTCAACGGTGTCGCTCTCGGCCAGACCATGCCCGGCCCGCTCGCCGCGCAGGTCGCCATGTGGGTCGGCTACCTCAGGCGGGGCGCGCTCGGTGCGGCGGCGACCGCGCTCGCGTTCATCGCCCCGTCGTTCCTCATGGTCACCGGCGTCGCCGCCGTCTACGCCCACTACGCGGGGCTGAGCGTCGTACAGGCCCTCTTCTACGGCATCGCGCCGGCCGTCATGGCGATCATCACCATAGCCGCGTACAAACTGGTCCGTCTCACCGACGGCAAGGACTGGCGAGCCTGGGCCATCAGCGCGGTGGTCTTCTCCGTCACCGCCGTCACCGGCCGGGAACCGATCTACCTCATCGTCGGCGCCGGCCTGCTGATGATCGCCCTCGACGCACGGCCGCGCCTGCGGCTGCCGCGCCGCCGCCCCGGCAAGGGCACGTCCGCGTACGGCATCGCCGCCTGGCCCTTGGCCTCCACCACGCTCGGCACCCTCGCCTCCGGCGGGACGCTCGCCTCCCTCGGCCTGTTCTTCCTCAAGACCGGCGCCTTGGTCTTCGGCTCCGGCCTGGCCATCGTCCCGCTGCTGCGCGACGGCGTGGTCGCCCAGCACCACTGGCTTACCCAGGCACAGTTCCTCGACGCCGTGGCGATGGGACTGATCACCCCCGGCCCCGTCGTCATCACCGCCGCCTTCATCGGCTACCTCGTCGGCGGCACCACCGGTGCGCTGGTCGCAGCCACCGCCATCTTCATCCCCATCTACCTCGGCGTCGTCGTCCCCGGCCGCTGGTTCGTCCGCCACCGCGACAACCCCCAGCTCCAGGCGTTCGTCACCGGAGCCACCGCCGCCGCGGGCGGCGCCCTGTGCGGCGCGGTGGTCGTCCTGACCCGCCAGGCCGTCACCGACATCCCCACCGCCGCCATAGCCTTGACCACCCTCGC
This sequence comes from Streptomyces sp. RB17, assembly GCF_009604455.1. Lineage (GTDB taxonomy): Bacteria > Actinomycetota > Actinomycetes > Streptomycetales > Streptomycetaceae > Streptomyces. The sequence goes on along the minus strand of NZ_WEGL01000020.1, from coordinate 21,239 downwards.
CTTGCTGTGGCGCTTCAAGATCCCCGAACCGTACGTCGTCGGCGCCGCTGGGGTCCTCGGCCTGCTGCTGCACTGACCGGCTGCAAGAGCACACCGCATGCGCAGGTGCTGCCCCTTCTTCGCGTGGAGCCGCCCCTGCGTGATCACTTCCTCGGACGGCATGCGGTGGGCATAGCGGGTGGCGACGGCCTGGCCGGGAGGCCGGGAGGCCGGGAGCGTAGAACGGACGCTGTTGGTCGCGTGTAACGTGACACGGCCGTGGCCGGGCATGACTGTCTGGCCGTCCTGCTCGCCCGGGATCCGGACGCGGGCAAAGCAGAAACGGCAGTGGGGGCGGCTGGCGGAAGGGAGACTCGAGATCTCCTCGCTGGGTTGGAGTCGGGCGGTCGGGCCTCTTCGTAGGCCGATGAGCCCGTATCGCCCCGTACCCTTCGTGTTGTCTACGGCGTCACATAGCGGGCGCCAAACCACTGGAGGCAACACCCCGTGCTCATTGCTCAGCGTCCGTCCCTGACCGAAGAGGTCGTCGACGAGTTCCGCTCCCGGTTCGTGATCGAGCCGCTGGAGCCGGGCTTCGGCTACACCCTCGGCAACTCCCTCCGCCGGACCCTTCTCTCCTCCATCCCCGGCGCGGCTGTCACCAGCATCCGCATCGACGGCGTTCTGCACGAGTTCACCACCGTGCCGGGCGTCAAGGAGGACGTCACCGACCTGATCCTCAACATCAAGCAGCTGGTCGTGAACAGCGAGCATGACGAGCCGGTCGTGATGTACCTGCGCAAGCAGGGCCCGGGTCTGGTCACCGCCGCCGACATCGCGCCCCCGGCCGGTGTCGAGGTGCACAACCCCGACCTCGTCCTCGCCACGCTCAACGGCAAGGGCAAGCTGGAGATGGAGCTCACGGTCGAGCGTGGCCGCGGCTATGTCTCCGCCGTGCAGAACAAGCAGGTGGGCCAGGAGATCGGCCGTATCCCGGTCGACTCCATCTACTCGCCCGTGCTGAAGGTCACCTACAAGGTCGAGGCCACGCGCGTCGAGCAGCGCACCGACTTCGACAAGCTGATCGTCGACGTCGAGACCAAGCAGGCCATGCGTCCACGTGACGCCATGGCCTCCGCCGGTAAGACACTGGTCGAGCTGTTCGGTCTGGCCCGCGAACTCAATGTCGAAGCCGAGGGCATCGACATGGGCCCTTCCCCGGTGGACGCTGCCCTCGCCGCCGATCTGGTGATGCCGATCGAGGAGCTCGACCTCACCGTCCGTTCGTACAACTGCCTCAAGCGCGAGGGCGTCCACTCCGTGGGTGAGCTCGTGGCCCGCTCCGAGGCCGACCTCCTCGACATTCGCAACTTTGGTGCGAAGTCCATCGACGAGGTCAAGGAAAAGCTCGCCGGCATGGGCCTCGGTCTCAAGGACAGCCCGCCCGGATTCAACCCGACCTCCGCTGCGGACGCCTTCGGCACCGACGACGTGGACACGGGTTTCGTGGAGACCGAGCAGTACTGAACGCTGCGCTGCGCCGGACATAGCGACACTGCGCGCACGGGGGCAGGAGAACCTCCACGCCGCCCGCTGGGCGGTCTCGACCGGGTCCGCGCCCGCGCGGGCTGACCCGCGATTATCCATTCCAAAGTGACCTGGGTCGTGGGATAACCCCGCTCTGCACCGACTGAGCACAAACCCCTCGAAGAATCCCTTCGCGGCGAGGATCATGGCGGGATGGCTGCATACCTCTACGACCGGCTGGTGGCAGAGGACGAATACCGCCAGCGCATCCGGCGGCATCGCCCCAGCTCACTGCTGCCGCTGATCGCCGCAGCGGCGGCACGCTACAGCACCCCGGAGCGGCCACAGCCTTGGCTGAAGAGCCCGTTGATGAAGTACACGCCCTGGGCTCTGGCTGACGCGGCCCGCGTCTGCCTGGCCTACGGCACCGAGTACCAGCGTTCCGAAGCCACCGAGCGTGATCTGCTGGAGATCCTGACGGCGTACTCCAGTTTGAAGGAACCCACCCTGCACGGCACGGACGAACCCACGGTCCGCCTCCGGGACTTCATGATGCGCCTGGGCGGCGAGCAGGGAGCCTGGCAGGCCCCGGAGTTCAACAGTCTCGCCCGTACCGCGGCGCTGTACCTGCACACGCCATTCCCCGCACACCGCCAGCCCCGCTGCATGGTCCCGGGCTGGGACACAGAGCTGTTCGGCTGTCCGCTGCCCGACTACGTCGGCACCGCGCAACTGCTGTGGGGATGCGCGCTGTTCAACGTTGGGCGTTTCGATCCCGCGATCTACGACAGCCCCGACGGGGAGAAGTTCAGCCGGGCGATCAGCCGAGAGACGGTCCTGAGCGTCATCGAGCGGCATTTCGCCACTGACGTGGCTTCCATCAAAGCAACCGAGAAGCAGACCGTGGAAAGCCTGGTGAGGGTGGCTGGCGGCAAAGCGGCCCAGCTGCGGCGCTTCACGTACAACCCGCTGCTCGGCCGGCCGGCGGTCACCGGCTTCGGACCCGGCCTGCTGTGCCCCTCACCACAGCTGGTCTGGCGCAAGGCGACTCCGGCCGGCATCTATCACACGGGCCGTGAGCACTTCGGAACAGGCTTCCTGCGGGAGACCGGCTATCTCTTCGAGGAGTACATCGGCCGCCAGCTCCGCCTGATACCGGATGCTGACGTCGTCGGTGAGATCACCTACCGGGTCAAGCGCAACGAACTCCTCAGCGTCGACTGGATCGTCGTCCTGGATGACCTGGTATTGCTCGTGGAGGTCAAGTCCATGATGCCGACCGAGAACGCCCGGCTCGGACTGGAAGACGGAGTGGCAGAGACCGACAGCAAACTGGCTCGCGCCTACCGCCAGGTCAACTCCACCTCGGCCCAGATCGACCAGCGCAATCCGGCATTCGCCGGCGTTCCGACCGACCGTCCACGTCAGGCATTGATCGTCACGCTTGAGCCGTTCCCGATCGCCAACGCCAACCTGCCCCACGTGGACCTGCCCGCCGCCGACATCCCCACCACGGTCGTCGGCGCCCAGGAGATCGAACGCCTGGTGACCTTGACCGACACCACGCCCAGCGCGCTGCTCCTCGAACGGGCGGCCGACCCCCTGCGCTCCATATGGGCGCTCAACGAGTGCCTCAACGGGCACGAGGGCGACCGCAACCCGGTCCTCGACCAGGGATGGGCGGCCTACCCATGGGCGACGGCCCGGCTTCCTGCCGCCTCGGATGCGCTGCAGCCGTACGGCGCGGGTACACGTACTCAGTAGCGAATCGCCCGAACCGTCGTCTGCGAGGCGCACGGCCCCCTGCCGTTACTCGGGTTCAACGACGCCCTCCGCGGGGAACGTCACCGGCGGCCCGGCCCCAACCATTCCTCTCGGCCGGATCGAGGGTCATTGAGGCGACGGCACACACGGAGCGCGCGGCGTCCAGCGGCTCCTGCATGCCGGTCACCATGCAGGCGAAGCCGGTGCCCTGCCAACCGGCACACCGCGTCATTCCGAAGGAATGCGAAACTCGAATTCGGGACGGTCCCACTGCACGGCGGGCGGGTTCGCGAGCGCGGTCCCGGTCCGCACTGCACCGACGCGGTGGTAGAAATCCTCGGCGGGAGGATGCGACACGACCTTGAGACGGTCGAGCCCGGCGGCACGAGCCTCGGACTGCATGTGCGCGACGAGCAGCCGTCCAATACCCCGTCCTTGCACTTCGTCGGCAACTAACAGCAGGTCGAGCTCCGGTGGAGCAAGGACGAGCGAGTAGAACCCGAGGACCCGGCCTGCCTGCTCGTCGGCGCCGACGGCCACAAAGGCGCGGTGGGCCTCAATGTAATCAGGACCGACCCGGTAGCCCGCGACGGCGGCTGCGTACTTACCCTCGTAGGCGCCTGAGCCACGCACGAGCCGCGTGAGCCGTTTGGCATCCCGCGCGACGGCCCTCCGTATCGTGATCGGCTGACTGATCGGGGAAGTGCGTGAACTCATCGGGAGAGTATTTCGCACCGGGGCGTGCCGCCGTGCGGGGGGGCGGCTGCTCGGGCAGGATTCCTGCACCGCTCCCGGGAACCGCCTGACCAGGCCCCGATCGACCAATTCGCTGCCGCCGCATCGACCGCCCGCCGACAGCAACTGGGACGCCCGAACCGCTGCGGAGGAGCCGGAGAACGGGGTGGTCATCCGCTGCTTCCCCTGCGCCTGCCGCAGCGAGGGCCAGCCTGTGCAGGACGACTTCAGGCTGGCCTCGTGAGCCGCGTCAGGAGACGCTCGACTTTGCGCTAGCAAGCGGTGTGTCCTGGTTGATCGCACCAAGTCCCTGGGTCGTGTGTTGCGCATCGGCCGTATAACGCGTGCCGTCGCTGTGTCCTTGCTTCGGGTGGCTCCCAAGAGGACAACCGAGTGCTACGGCGCCCGCGCCGGCGTTGCAACCCACCGATTCGGAAGCCCCGCTTGGCCGCACCCGCGGGGCTTCTCATCGAGTGGCGCTCTCACGCGCCTGTCACCAACTGCATCGACTCCCCCGGACCGGGAGCCTCCGACCTGGCATTACGCGCCCGTTTTGGACTGCTCGGACGCCCATGGACGGTATTTACAACCTGTGCCATGTGGTACCCAGTGAGGGACCCAAGATCAGGACCGGAGCGTCTTCTGGCCCGTCAAAGCGGTATTGCAGGGTGTTCGGGGGTGTCTCACTCACGCCCCAGACCCTCTCACGTCTCACGGACGCCCCAATAACAGGGGGACGCTGGATACCGTCCTGACCAGGTTGAAGACCTCTCGGGCGGCATATCGCTTGAGGCATCGGATGATCTCGCGTCGGGTCTTGCCCTCCTGGGTGCGGCGTTCGTAGTACGCCTGGGTACGCGGGTCGTGGCGCAGGCGGGTGAACACGATTCGGTGCAGGGCGGCGTTGGCCTGGCGGTCGCCGCCATGGTTGAGCCGGCGCGTGCGCCGTCGGCCGGAGGAGTACTCGACGGGGCTGACTCCGCAAAGGGCAGCAAAGGACGCCTCGGTGCTCAGCCGCTCGGGGTTGTCCCCCATGGTGATCAGGAGAGTGACGGCGCTGTCCGGACCGATGCCCACCGGTACGAGCAGCTGTGGGGCGTGACGTTCGACGAGCCGGGTCAGGCGCTGGTTCAGCTCATTGATCTGTCCGGTGAGCTGTTCGATGCGCTCGGCGAGCATTCTCAGGGTCATGTGGGTGGCCTGCGCCACCGTGCACTCGCCGTCCTCGCCGACGCCTGGCCCGAGGCGTGCGCAGGTGCGGAACAGCTCGCGGTTGCCCAGTCTGGACAGTCGTTCCCTCAGTGTGGGATCGGCGATGACCAGGACGGCTTTGAGCTGGTTGATCGCCTGGGTACGGGCCTTGACCGCGGAGTCCTTGGCGAGCTTGAAGATCCGGGCGCTGTGCACCGGACCGTCGCCGGACTTGGCCCGGGCCCGGGCGCGGCCACTGAGCACGGCCCGCGCGGCGGCCTGCGCGTCGAGCGGGTCCGACTTCCCCAGCAGCCAGCGGGCCGAGCGGTCGGGGCGGTTCACTTCGTATACCTCGACCTGCTGGGCCAGCAGGTAGCGGGACAGGCCCGCGCCGAAGGTGCCGGTGCCCTCCACACCGGCACGGCGCACCGTACCCAGCTTGCGGGCCCACATGAGCAGCCGCCGGTGCCGACGGCATGGGCGAGGGCCGCGTCGAGGAACTGACGGAGCCCGGCGAGGGGCGGCGCGACGGCGGTGGCGAGGAGTAGGGAGCCCGTGGCGGGTCGAGGTCGGGCGTGACGAAAAGAGGGCCCGTGGCGCGGTCGCCGCCCAGTACGGCGGGCCCGTCCCATGCGCTTGGGGTCCTAGGAGTCGTCGCAACACCCCATCTCACGGGGTGTGATGGAGTTCGAGATCCGCAAGGTGCACAGGGTGGCCAAGGACGCAAGAAGCTGGTCCGTGAGCGGGAGGCATACTTCCGGCTCACGGACGCCATTGTGCCGCATGCACGCAGGTTGACCTGGATCTTTGCACTGTTTGTATACAAGATTGCGTTCAACTTGAATACGTGTCGGCGGCGAACCTTCCACCGCAATGGCAGTCCATTCCTGCGCGACTCAGACTGGAAGCGGGCGACATCTGTTCGAATGAGAAAGGGACGCCATGCGCACCGCGCTGTTCGTCACGTTCCAAAACGACGCTCTGTTCCCAGCGACAGGCCAGGCTACCGTCAAGCTGCTGCGGCGGCTCGGGGTCGAGCTGGGGTTCCCCACCACTCAGAGCTGTTGCGGCCAGATGCACTACAACACCGGCTACCGAACCGAAACAGCGAAACTGGTCCGCCACTTCGTGGAGGTTTTCGGCGCCTACGACCGGATCATCGTGCCCTCGGCATCATGCGGCGGGCTGCCTTCGGAGGCATACGCGGCGGCCGCCGAGTCCGTCGGGGACGACGACCTGCTTGCGGAGGTCGGCGCGATCACGCCCCGGGTGTACGAGGTGACGCGGTTCCTCACCGACATCCTGGACGTGGAAGGAATGGGTGCCTATTTTCCGCACCGCGTCACCCACCACCCCACCTGCGTGCCTCGCAGCTCGGCGAGCGGCCCTACCGGCTGCTACGGGCGGTACTGGGCATCGACTTCGTCGAGCTACCCGCGCAGGAGGAGTGCTGCGGCTTCGGCGGCGCCTTCTCGATCAAGAACGGCGCCGTCTTCGGTGCCATGAACGGTGGGGAAGGCCCGGCACGTGCTGGAGACCGGGGCGCACGTCCCGGCGGCGGTGGACAACTCCTGCCTGATGAACATCCGCGGCCGTCTCGCCAAGGACGGCCACACCGTGCGCCCCGTGCACCTTGTCGAGATCCTGGCCAGGTCAGTGGAAGACGGGCCGCAGGGCGGCGTACCGGTGGCGCGAAGCGAGGTTGTGCGATGAGGGATCTCTTCCCATGACAGCCAGAGCAGAAGCCTCGCGGTCTCGCCGTCCCCGGACGGCCGTGACCACACGGCTGCGGCGGGCCCTGGGCACAGCGCATGCGGGCTTCCCGTTCGCCGCCGCGCTGCGCGGCGTCGTAGCGCTGGCTCTTCCCCTGTTGGTGGGACTGTGGACAGGACACATGGGTCCCGCCGTGTTCGCCGGCATCGGCGCCCTATGGGGTGTGGGGCAGGACAGTTCGTCCCCCTACCGGTTGCGCATGCGCCGACAGCTGGCCGTGGGGCTGGCCAGTGCCCTCGGTCTGCTTCTCGGAGAACTCGCGCTGCGCAGCGGGTACAGGGCCGCAGTGGCGGGCTGTCTGGTCGCCACTGCTCTGGTCGGCGGCCTGATCAGTCTGCGTGGCCCCATCCTTTCCGTGACGGGCATGCACCTGGTCCTCGGAGCCACCGTCGGCAGCGGTATCGCCCTGTCCGGACCTTGGTGGCAGCCGCCGCTCGCACTGCTGTCCGGAGTGCTCCTCGTCACCTTCTTGTCCACGAGTCCGTGGCTGTGGCGGCGGCACCGCATCGAGTCCGACTCCGTGCGCGCCGTGTACCGCACCGCCGCACAGGCGCTGACGGCCGTCGGCACCCCGCAGGCCGAATCCGCACGACGCTCCATGACGCTGGCGCTCAACGACGCGCACGACGTCATGGCCCCCGACCTGACGGCGGCAACCCGGCATAAGCAGGAAGATCCTGACGCCCGTCGGCTGCGCAAAGCCCTGAGTCTGGCCGTGCGCCTCGGCGAGGTGGTGTCGGCGCTCGTGTCGGAGGGACGCCCGCTCCCGCCCGGCGTGGCCAATCTCCCCGTGACGATGGCCGAGCGACTGCTTCCGGCAGGGAAGGGCACCGCCACCGAGCAGGTTCCCGTCCCGGCCGAGAAGGCCGTACCCGAGCACGACCTGCGCTCACCCGCCGTACGAGCACTCGTCGGGCTGGGCGCGACGGCCGACGCGGAAGCCGACGCGGACGAGGTCCTGTCTGTGCCTGCACGTCAACGGCCAGGTCGGACCGACCGTTCGCGATACGCCGTTCTGCTCGCGGCCTGTGTCCTGGTCGCCTACATCAGCTCTTTGCTGCTGCATCGTCCACGAGGCTATTGGTTGCCCATGACCGTGGTCTTCATCTACAAGCCGGACTTCGGTCCCGTCCTGCGCCGGGCGGTGAACCGCTGCGTCGGCACGGTCGTCGGCGTCGCCGCGATCGGCGCGGTCGCCCTGCTGACCGGCAACACCCCGTACGCACTCATCGGGACATTGGCGGTCTTCGGCGCGCTCATGGCCGTAGGCGTCCGCCATCACTACGCCATCGCCACCACCGGTCTGACCGGGATCGTCTTCGTCCTCGTCGACCTGCTCGGAGACCACCGGACGCTGTACGGCACCCGCATCCTGGACACCACCCTGGCCGCGGCGATCGTACTGGTGGCGAACTTCCTCGTGTGGCCGGACTCCCCCGGGAACTGGGCCGCGGCGCAGACCGACGCCGCGCTGCTCGCCGTCCGCCGGTACCGCGACCTGGCGCCGAGCGCCACCACCACCCAGCGTCAGCAACTGCGCCGCGCGGCCTACAGCCTCCTGGCCGACGCGCGGCGCGCTGCAGCTCAGGCCCACGCCGAACCTACCCCGCCGAAGCGCAGACTGCCGAACTGGGAGGCAACGATCACTGCTGCCGAGCGAGTCTGCGACGCCGTTACGGCCGAAGTTCTGGCCGGCACCGCGAGGCCCGCAGGGAGTCGTCGGCCGGACGGTCACCGAGAGAGCGGCGTGCAGGAGGACGCGGGCCATGGCGCGACAGCCTCCACCCCTCGCCGACCGCGACCCCGCGGTGCATGATTCATCCCGCAGCTGACCGGCGTGGCCGAACGGCAGGCTGCGACGGGCACGCAAGGCGTAGGCATCCAGCCTGTCAGCCCTTCCCTCGTACCACCCAACTGGACAGACGAGGTCACACCTGGGCGCTGTTCGACCGATCGCCGACTGCGCGGGCTGCGGCTCATCCGGGCAGAGCACGCGGTCCACGCCCGGGTGACCTGCGGGTCGTCTCCGCCAGCGGGCAGCCCGGGCCGAACGCCTTGACACGGGCGCCACTGGAATCCCGGCCTTCTGCGCCGTGCCGACGTGGGCACCCAGGTCACCAGGGGCGGATTGACGCGACGCCCCGACCGGTTCCCAGCCCGTGGCCTCCGTCTCGCGGATCGATCGGGCGGCGCACAGGCTGGATGGTGGAGGTGAGTTGCCGTGGCGCACGACGAAGCAATCACTCCCGATGAAGATGCTGCCGTTCTCGAAATTCTGTTCGATAAAATACCTGCGGGCCTGCTGATCCTGGACCCGGATCTGCGAGTCCTGCGGATCAACCTCGCCCGCCCCGACGGGTCCGCCGAGATCCCTGACCTGCCGAGCGGACCTCCTTTGGGCACTGCCGAGGGACCTCCGTTCGCCGCTGCCACGGTCCCTGTCGCCGCCGACAGCGTCCTCCTTTCTACACCGCGGCCCTCCTGCACGCCTCCCCGCCCGCGGACACCCTGCAACGGGTGCCGGCCCAGCCAAACCGGCCCCTGCAGGATCTGTGCGACGACATGCTCTACCGGCTGCACAACGACACCCGCGACGGCGACGTCGTCCTGCTCCTCGCCCGTACCCACCCCTTCCCCGCCGACCAGCTCGCCGCGTGGGACATCGACTACCACCTCACAGCTGTCGCCACGCGCCCACAACCAGCATCGACTCGCCCGCTGGGGAGTGCCTGAGGAAACCGCCTACATCACCGAAATGATCGTCAGTGAACTGGTCACCAATGCCGTCCGCTACGGCAGCCCGCCTCTGCGACTGCAGCTCGTCAAGGACCGGACCCTCACCTGCAAGGTCTACGACAGCAATCCCGTCGCACCGCGGTTACACCACGCGCAGACGGTCGATGAAGGCGGGCGTGGCCTGTTCATCGTCGCCCAACTCGCGCAGAACTGGGGCGTCCGCTACCGCCCCGACGGCAAGACGGTGTGGGCCGAGCAGATTCTCTGACTCAGTCCGACCAGTGCGTGAAGCAGGCGAGTGCGGTGCCGGCAGCTTTGCCGGGTCGCCCCGATTGTGCCAGCCACACGGGCAAGCGCCGACCAGCGGCAAGGCATGCGCCGTCCGTGCGGCACGTGGCGTGGTTCGCCAACCGGTCCGGTCACACCACGGGGGTGAAGGGTTGCGGCGGAAGCAGCCGCTCCGGCCCTCGACTCCGCCTGGCGGACCGTCCGTCACGGCACCTTGTACTCGAGGTCAGCTCCTGGCCGATGGGCCGTGGGGCGAGGCGGCGTCGATTTCGAGCGCCACGCGCACTTCCAGCGAGCTGATTCCCGTGGTGGTGACTGGCAGCAGTTCCTCCGCGCGTTTGACGCGGTACGTGACGGTGTTGCGGGCTACGTGCAGGTGTTCGGCCGCGGCGCGGGGACTGCGTTCCTCGGCGAGGTAGACGCGCAGAGTTTCGCGCAGCTCACGCAGGCGGGCCCCCTCGGAGGCCAGCGGCCCGAGGACCTCCTGCACGAACCAGCGTGCGTGTTCGGGATCGGCCGTGACGAGGGCCGCCAGGCGGATGTCCTGGTAGTCGCAGAGCCAGGAGCCCGACGCGTGCGAGGCCATCCGTTGTGCCTGCAACGCCCCAAGATGGCTGCGGCGCATGCCGTGGGGCCCTGGTGCGGGCGGGCCGAGAGCCGCGCGCACTCCTGCCGGCTCGGGCAGGGAGCTGCGCAGGTGCCGGACGTGGTCTTCGTCGGTCTTGCCGCTGACGGCGAACCATGCCCACACATGGTTGTCGTGAGCCGGGATGACGAGCGTCCTGGCCGCTCCCAGGGCGCGGGCCATGGTTGAGGTCGCGTGGTGCAGCCGTTGGGCGGCGGGCGCGGCGGTGGCGGTGTCGTCGCTCCACAGCACCGCGGCCACGTGCGTGCCTGACAGGTCGTACCGCAGACGCAGGGCGGCGGCTTTTTGGTCGACCGGGCGGGCGGCCAGCAGTTCGTCGATGACGGCGCGGCGGGCGGCTTCGTCACTGCCGCGCCAGCGGTCCCGTTCGGCGATGTACTCCTCGGCCATCACGCTCGAATGGGCGTCGACGTAGGTGAACATCAGGTCGTCGATCCGGCGCAGCTCGGCCAGGCGCTGGTCGGCCGGGACGTGCTCCTCGACCGCTGCTGCCAGGCCGCGCGCCAGCTGCGCGTGCCCGAGCCGCACTCCCCGCAGGACGAGCTCCAGCGGGATGCCGCGGCGCGCGAACTCCCGGCATCCTTCCAGCGCATCCTCGGTGAGGGTGGGGAGGGGCCGGCCGATGTCGGACGCCATCAGGTGCAGGAACGTCAGCACCACGGACTGGGTCACACGCCGCAGGGTGGTCGCGGCAGCGGGACCGCCGCCGTGCTCGGGCACCTTCCTGAGGACCTCCTCCGCGATGGCGTCGGCGCTCTGGAGCGCCCACTCGACCGGGCCCGCGCCGAGTTCCGTGCGTGCCGCGGCCAGTTCCGCCGGTGACAGGACGGGCTCGGTCAGGCGGCCGGGGTCCGGCCGCAACCACTGGAGCCACTGTCCCCTCACGCTTCTCGTCCCTCCGTCGCGGGGAAGGTGGGCGAGCGGGCCGCTCGCAGCTGCAACCCAGGTCAGAGAACCATATCTTCCCTGCTGAGTCGAGCAGCCGCGGACCCCGCCGCTGAGGACGACGAGCGCCGCCGTGCAGGCCGGCGGCAGGATGCGTCCTGCCGCCGGCCTGCACGGTCAGCACCGTTTTGGGGCCGCCGTGAGCCCGCCGCGCAGCGCAGTGACCAGACGCGGGAGGTCGGCCGTACTCTTGGCGCCGCCGAAGACGTAGAAGTCGGGGCGCACCAGCATGGCCTCGATGCCCGTACGGGCCAGGTCGGACAGGTAGGTGCGGTCGAGATCGACGACGTCGTCGGGGCCGTTCGCCGCCGGGTCGTCGGTGATCCTCAGCAGGCGGAGCCCGACCTGCTCACACCAGGCCAGGGTGTCCTCGTCGAGCCCGTCACGCGGATCACCGGTGGTGAGCAGGGTGAGCCCGATGCCGACGGTTTCGTCGAACATGCCGGTACGGCCCCTGAACCGCACCCGTCCCTGCCGGCTGAGCTGCCCGGTCGGCTCCGCGGCGGCGCCGGTGCAGTCGCGGTCCAGCAGTCCGCCGGTGAAGGTCACCAGGAACTGATCTCCTTGGGGTACGCGGCCTGCCTGCTGGTCGGCGATCATGCGGGCGTCGCGCTCGGCGGCTGCGGCCGGGTCCGGCTCGCAGATGACCCTCCCCAGCATCACGGACTTCTCGATCGCATTCTGCAGATGCTGGCATCGCTCGGTGGTGTAGGTGTCCAGCAGACTGTCGTCGGCTTTTCCGGACAGCACCAGGTCGAGCTTCCAACTCAGGTTGATGGCGTCACGGAGGCCCGAGCACAGTCCCTGCCCGGCGAACGGCGGCATCTGGTGGGCCGCGTCCCCGGCCAGCAGCAGCCGGCCGTCGCGCCAGGAGTCCGCCCAGCGTGCCTGGAAGGTGTAGACGGTTTGCCGCTCGAGGGTGGCGTTGTCCGGGTGCAGGTCCCACGGCTCGAGCAGCTTCCAGGCGGTCTCGGCCTGGAGGAGCTCGGCGATGGACTCGTCGGGCAGGCGCATGAATTCCCACCGACGGCGGCCGGGGCCGCCGACCACCGCTGTGGTCGGCCGGGCCGGATCGCAGACCTGCAGGTTCCGTGGCGTCCATGCGCGGTCCCGGTCATGGGGCATGACGTCGAGGACCAGCCAGTCGTACTTGAAGCCGAGGTCGGTGACCGAGGTGTGCATGCACGAGCGGATGAGGCTGTTGGCGCCGTCGCAGCCGACGACGTACGCGGCCCGGAGGGTACGCTGCACGCGCACCCCGTCACGGAGCAGAGGTTCGTCTCCCGTGCTCTCCGCCACGGTGACTTCCACCGTCGTGGGGCCCGCCTGGACTGCCACGGCTTCCCAGCCGCGCAGGACGTCGATCCCCGGCAGCGAGTGGACGCGCTCGTTCAGGACCGCTTCCACGGTGGGCTGGTTGAACGCGCTCAGGTTGGGCCAGCCGGAGTAGTTGTCGTCCGAGAAGTCGTAACGGAGGAGTAGCTGATCCTCTCCGTTGCGCCACTCGTAGTCCACGGCGGGTTCACTGACAGCGGCCATGTCCAACCCCAGCGACGCCAGGATGCGGCCGGCCTCATGGTCGAAGACGACCGCGCGCGGCAGCGGGTACTGCTGCGGCCAGCGTTCCACGATGCCGACGCGGCGGCCTCGGGTTGCCAGCTGGATGGCCGTGGCCAGCCCGACCGGACCGGCGCCGACGACCAGCACGTCGTAGGTCTCCGCGGCGAGACCCTCGGTCGAGGTGCTCATGATTGCGTTCCTTTTCGTCTGTTCAGCCGGCGTCGTGCGCGCCGGTCATCATCGCGGCGAGGTCCTCGGGGCGGAGGAAGGAGGGCGGTACAGGCGGGCCCCAGTTGTACAGGGCGAGGCGGGCGTCCTCCCACGTCCCGGGGGTCCACAGCTGGTCGTCGACGATGCAGTCCATGTCGGAGTAGTACTCGGAGAAGTTGCCGGCCGGGTCCCGGAGGTACCAGAAGAAGTTCGACCCCAGCTGGTGGCGGCCCAGCCCCCAGACGTGGCGCTCGGGGTGGTCCTCCAGCATCCGGGTGGCGCCGCGTCCCACCTCGTCCACGTCGTCCACCTGCCAGGAGGTGTGGTGCAGGAAGGAGATGGGGGCCTTCTGGACGAGGACGTTGTGGTGGTCGGTGGAGCACCGCAGGAACGCCGCGCCCGGTACCAGGTCGCTGACCCTGAAGCCGAGCCCTTCGGTGAAGAAGCGCTGGGAGGCTTCCTGGTCGGTGGAGCCCAGGACGACGTGTCCGAGGCGGCGGACGCGCACCGGACCCTCACGCAGCACGCCGGGGGCGCGCTCGCCGGTCCGCTCGTTCCGCCCGGGAGCGTTGTACGGCATCCGCGCGGCGGCGGGCTGCACGATGCGCGGCTGCACCTCGACGGTCACCGTCACCTCGGTGCCCGGGTCGACCGCGCGCAGGCGGTGGGTGTCCCGGACGAACGGCACCTCGAGCCGGTCGAGGGCCGAGCCGATCCGCCCGAGGTCGTCCTGGTCGTCGGCGCTCAGGGTGAGTTCCTCCAGGCGGCGCCGCGCCGCGTAAACGATCTTGAGCTGTTCGCCACCGTCGGCAGTGGCGAATCGGCCGTCGCCGAGGTCGGTCAGTCCGAAATCGGCGTAGTAGGCCGAGGTGTCGGCCACATTGGGCACCCCGATCGTGATGTGCGCCATGCGGTGCAGGGCCATGGCAGTCTCCTCAAAGAGCTTCAGTGTGCGGGTGGTGTACGCAGACAGGTGTGTGGCCGCGCGTCAGACGGCCTGGGTGCCTTCGGGGTAGGTGGGGCCGGCGACCAGGGGGTTGCGCAGCTCACCGATGCCGCCGATCCAGCTGCGCAGTTCCTCGCCGGGGGCGAGGAACCGGCGCGGGTTCCGGGCGCCACCCACGCCGGCCGGGGTGCCGGTGAAGATCAGGTCGCCGGGCAGCAGCGTGCAGATCGACGACATCCAGGCGATCTGCCGGGACACCGAGAAGATCATCTGGGAGGTACGGGAGTCCTGCATGGTCTCGCCGTCGATCGCGCAGCCGAGCGCGAGGTCGTCGGGGTTGTCGAACTCGTCCGGGGTGACCAGTACCGGCCCGGTCGGGCTGAAGCCGGGGAACGACTTGCCGAGGGAGAACTGGGGCGCCGGTCCCGACAACTGGATGCCGCGCTCGGACAGGTCCTGGCCGAGCGTGAGGCCGGCCACGTACTGCCACGCGTCCGAAGCGGCGACCTGGTGCGCCTCACGACCGATCACCGCTACCAGCTCGACCTCCCAGTCGACCAGGGCACTCGGCAGCTCGACCGTGGCGTAGGGCCCGGTCAGGGACGTGACGTACTTGGTGAAGACAGCGGGACGCTCCGGTACGGCGACCCCCGACTCCGCCACGTGGTCGGCGTAGTTCAGCCCGACCGCGAAGACCTGCCGCGGGCGGGGCACCGGCGCGCCCAGCTGCTGCTCCACCACGGCGATCCGCTCGTGGCCGGTCGCGGCCGCCGACTGGGCCCAGTCGCGGAACTCGGCCCAGCGGTCGAAGACCGCCTGCGGGTCCGAGGAGAACAGGCCGTCGCTGGCCTTCTCCACATCTGCGGCGCCGTCGGGGAAGACGAGCACGAGACGGCTGTTGAGCGTGGCTGTCCGCATGGCACAGCACCTCCATGTTCAGAAAGGAGAAGGGGGAACGGGACGATCGGGTGATCAGTCGGACGGTCGTTGTCGCTGCTCCGGCTGTGTGGCGGACACTGGGCCCGTCCTACGTCGTCAGGCGTCGGCCCGTCGCCAGACAATGCGCACCTGGGAGTCGTCGGCCCCGGCAGCTGTCAGCTCCAGCCGTCCCGGGCCGAACTGGACCTCGCGTACCAGGTCCGTCCCCGTCCACGGTGCGTAGTGACTGGTCTGAACGTGGTGCACGACCGACCCGTCCGCCTCGCGCTCCCAGCGTCCGGCGTACGCCACGGTCCCGGTGGCTGTCTCCTCGAACGGGGATACGAACGGGGCGTCATCGGGATGGGCTGTCAGCAGTGCGCTCATCCAGCCGTCGGCGGCGTAGTGCAGCATCCCCCTGGGACGCTCCCCGAGCGGACGGACGACCGTCCCCTGTCGTGTCAGCGAGAAGTCCTCAAGGACCCAAGCTCCGAGCAAACTGTCCATGTGTGCCTCGCACCGTGCTTCAGTTCCGTCGGCTCGGCCGCGCAGACATCGTCACAGCACCACGGTGACGGCCCGGCGGCCGGGCCGAGTGGCCGGCTCCTGCCACCCACACAGAGCAGTCAACCCGCGACCGCGGCACGGGATCTTGGTCCTCGGAACTAAAAATTCCGCTTGCTTTGGGCTCGCGCACCCATGTGAGCAGCGCCGGTCCGCAACCCGCGCTTCGAAACGAAATGGAGTAGCTCGCGCGCCACCCGTGTCGCGCGACGCCCTCTCTTTGTGCCGCAGGCACGATCAGAGGTTCGTGCCGGTGCTGCCCTCGCCCTTCGATGAGTTCCGCCGCGTGGTCTCGCCCTTGGCGGAGGCGCCCTTCCCAAGCTCCTCCAGCAGCTCCAGGAGCGCGGCGTCCGCCTTTCTCTCGACGGCTCCCCGCATGGCGGAGTGTTGCCGGCAGGGAGTGCGGTGCGGACCGCGTGGTGGGGTCGGGGGGCAGTCCCATGCAGCGTTGGAAAGGGGTTTCGGGCCCTGGCCGCCCCACCACGACCGGCCCTTGCGACAGGGAGACGACCATGCACAAGCTCGTGCAGCGCGCCGCCCCCGCGACCACCTCGGCCGCCATCACCGCGGCAGCCGTCCTCGGCGCCGGGGGCACCGCCTCCGCCGGGCGCGGGCGAGGTGGGCGCCGCAGACTGTGCAACGGAAGAGCATGGCGGTCGCCCGCTCGCATCGGGGTGAGGGAATGCGCGGAACGTGTTCAGCCGGCCAGACCGTGACGGCCAGCTGGCTGTGGACGAGTGCGACCGTCGGCATGGGACGCGACGAGCGGCCGGTGCAGATGGTGTGACGGGGTGCGTTCGATGATCAGGAAAGCGGCGTCGTCGGTGAGCTGCTCGCCGGTGTGCGCGAGCAGGTCGCGGTGAATGTGGTGCAGCAAGGCGTCGGGGCTTGAGGCGGAGAAGGAGGCGACTCGTTCGGCGGGCGGGTAGAAGGCTCCGGTCGGTGAGCGGGCTTCGATCACGCCGTCGGTGTAGAGCAGCAGCATGTCGCCCGGTTCCAATGCGAACCAGTCGGTCCGGTCGTTGAGTACGCACAGAGCACGCAGGCCCAATGGGGGTGCGGGACGGCGGGAGTTCAGAGCAGATACCTGGTCACCGCGGATCAGCAGGGGCGGCGGATGGCCGCAATTGAGCATCTCAGCCTGTGGGCCCTGATCGGAGATGTCGATCATGATGGCGGTGATGAAGTGCTCGCCGGCATCGTGCGCGGTGTCGGCGACCTCCTCCAGGTTCCGGCAGATGCTCTCTTCGACGGCGGTGGCGAGCTCGGGCAAGGAGGGGTACCGGTGCGCGCCCTCACGGAACGCACTCATCGCCACCGATGCTTCGCCGACGGAGGCAAGACCACGGCCTCGTACGTCGCCGATGAGTACCCGGGTGCAGGGGTGATCAGCGCGGGCGACCGCCAACAGGTCGCCCCCGATCTGGGCCTCGTCCTCGGCGGCCAGATACAGCCAGGCCACCCGCAACGGCCCGATCCGGCGAGGTGGAGGCCGCAGCAGAACCCGCTGCGCCGTCTCAGCCACCGACCGCAACCGGCTCAGCTCCCGGGCATGCCGCTCCCGCACATAACAGACGAAGACCACCAGAGCTGACAGCACAGCCAGGGCGATCAGCTGCGCCACGTGGTTGGTCGCTCTCGGGTCTCGCGCGGGCACCGCCCTGCTCGAGGTTCCCGTACAGGACGTCAAAGCATTCCTGGAGAGCACGGAGGCTCTGGTGCCACGGGGCACCGAAGCCGGACGCATCGACTGGGACGCCGAACTGGCGTACCTGCTCTCGCCAGGCTGACCACTGACCATCCGCGCTCATACAGAAAAGGAACGAGTGTCCATGTCCCAGTACCAGCTCCGTGTCTACACGTTGTGCAGCCCTGAGGCGCTCGTCGCCTACGAGAACATCTGGTCCAGGCACATCCCCGGTGGCGAAGCATCGGATCACCACGCACGGCGTCTGGACGGTGCCCGCGGCTCCCGGAAGTAAGACGCCCCAGATGTGCGTGCGGCGCAGGCGCGTCGGCTCCACCCAACCGCGGTCCAGCGCGGCGTACAGGGCTCCGTGCCCGCGCCGGTGCTCGACCGCCAGTGACAGCTCGACCAGCGTCTTCACCGGCCCGTCCGCGCACAGCACCGCATCAGTGAGCTCGAAGAGCGCATCCGCGCGAGCGTAGAGGCATTCGTAGAACTCGACCCGAAAGCGGGACAACACGTCCAACGCCTCGCCTGCGGGCGCATCGACAGACAGACTCATACACAGCGGCCGTTCTCTTGGTGCTTCGTGACACGACATCTCGAAGCGTGGAGAACGGCCGCCTCCGCTGTCCCAGAAAGAGCCGCAGATCAGCAGGTCGGGTGACCTGCGACGTTAAACGTCAAGCTCAGTGCGTACGCTGCGAGCGTCTGGCCATTTTCCGGCCCGGATCGCGACCGGAGCCCGCCGCCTCACCCTCCACCTGCCAGAACGCTTGCGTTGGGCCGACGACTTCACCGACCTGTGGACAGCCACCGGCCAGCGCATGCTCACCTGAACCACCCCACTCGACCTGACCGCCCACCACACGGAGAGACCTCGGAGACCCGGCACCGGACGGCCACCCGGCCCACCACGCTGCCCGCACCCCGAAAGATCACCCCGAAACCGCCTGAGACCGCAGATCAGAATTCACGCGGTGGATCCAGGCTGAACGCTTCGCTGGTGAATTCATAGACTCCTACGGGCTGGACGGTGTCAGCGAGGACGTCTTGCATGAGGTCACCCGTCGCACCCCTGGATTCCACGCCTGGCAGGATCCGCACTGGCTCGTCCACTGCCACGACGCGGCCGCCTTCGTGGGCGAAGTCGGGTACACCGAGTTGGTGGCGCATCCGGAAGCCCTCGAGCAGCTGCGGGCCGACATGCGTCTCGACGGCTGGCACGACGAAAACCAGCTTGAGCACTTCTTGACCCACCTAGGCGAGCGGGCGACCGCCATGCTCTTCCGTTGCACAGTCTGCGGCGCCCACCTCGCCCGCGCCCGGCGGAGGCGGTGCCCCCGGCGCCGAGGACGGCTGCCGCGGTGATGGCGGCCGAGGTGGTCGCGGGGGCGGCGCGCTGCACGAGCTTGTGCATGGTCGTCTCCCTGTCGCAAGGGCCGGTCGTGGTGGGGCGGCCAGGGCCCGAAACCCCTTTCCAACGCTGCATGGGACTGCCCCCCGACCCCACCACGCGGTCCGCACCGCACTCCCTGCCGGCAACACTCCGCCATGCGGGGAGCCGTCGAGAGAAAGGCGGACGCCGCGCTCCTGGAGCTGCTGGAGGAGCTTGGGAAGGGCGCCTCCGCCAAGGGCGAGACCACGCGGCGGAACTCATCGAAGGGCGAGGGCAGCACCGGCACGAACCTCTGATCGTGCCTGCGGCACAAAGAGAGGGCG
Organism: Streptomyces sp. RB17; assembly: GCF_009604455.1. Classification (GTDB taxonomy): domain Bacteria; phylum Actinomycetota; class Actinomycetes; order Streptomycetales; family Streptomycetaceae; genus Streptomyces. The sequence continues at coordinate 2,048 of NZ_WEGL01000020.1, read as the reverse complement.
TCGCGCGACACGGGTGGCGCGCGAGCTACTCCATTTCGTTTCGAAGCGCGGGTTGCGGACCGGCGCTGCTCACATGGGTGCGCGAGCCCAAAGCAAGCGGAATTTTTAGTTCCGAGGACCAAGATCCCGTGCCGCGGTCGCGGGTTGACTGCTCTGTGTGGGTGGCAGGAGCCGGCTACTCGCTTTCCGTACTGCGTATGGTTTCAATTCCATACGGCGTATGTTTCTGTAGGGCGCCACGGCATCGACCTGCGCAGCGCGCCCTTGCCCACCCCTCCACGCAGAGGAGCAAGACATGACCACGCACTCCGCGAACGACCTTCGCCCCATCCGGTCCTCGCACGGGATCCCGATCCTGGGCCAGCCGCAGATACCCGACACCAACCCGGTGGCGTACTTCGCCGAGCAGGCCAAGCAGTTCCCCGAGGGCATCTACAGCGTGGACCTCGCCGGCCAGGAGAACGTCTTCGTCTACGACCCGGACCTGATCACCGAGGTCTCCGACGAGACCCGTTTCGGGAAGTCGATCTTCGCGCCGCTGACTCACGTCCGGGACTACACCGGCACCGGCCTGTTCACGGCCGCCGACGACGAAGAGGTCTGGGGCATGGCGCACCGGATCCTCATGCCGGCGTTCAGCCAGCGGGCCATGAAGGGCTACTTCGGCCAGATGCTGGAGATCGCCCAGAACCTGGTCGGCAAGTGGGAGCGCAAGGAGGGCCAGCCGGTCAAGATCACCGACGACTACACCCGGCTCACCCTGGACACCATCGCCCTGTCCGGGTTCGGCTACCGGTTCGATTCCTTCGACAAGGAGCAGTTGCACCCCTTCCTCAACGCGATCCTCGAGGCGCTGACCGAGTCGATGCGGCGCACGCAGGAGCTGCCGTCGATGACCGCGCTGCGGGTGGACGACGACAAGCGGTACCACGAGAACATCCAGCTGATGCGGGACCTGGTCGAAAATGTGATCAAGGAGCGCCGTCAGGGGAAGCCCAGCGGTGAGGACGACCTGCTGGGCCTGATGCTGGAGGCCACCGACCCGGAGACCGGCAAGCCGCTGGACGACGACAACGTCCGCGACCAGGTCGTGACCTTCCTGATCGCCGGCCACGAGACCACCAGCGGTCTGCTGGCGTTCGCCACCTACTCGCTGATGCGCAACCCGCACGTGCTGGCCCAAGCCTACGCCGAGGTGGACCGGATGCTGCCGGGCGACACGGTGCCGGACTACGACACCATCATGAAGATGGACGTGATCCCGCGGATCCTGGAGGAGACCCTGCGCCTCTGGGCTCCCATCCCGCAGATCATGAAGGCCCCGATCGAGGACACCGTCATCGGCGGCCAGTACGAACTCAAGGCGGGCACGAAGGTGAACCTGCTGATGGGGCCGCTCCACACGCACCCCAAGGCGTGGGACCGCCCCGAGGAGTTCGACATCGACCGGTGGCTGCCGGAGAACCGCGCCCAGCACCACCAGCACGCCTACAAGCCGTTCGGCAACGGCCGGCGTGCCTGCATCGGCCGGCAGTTCGCGCTCACCGAGGCCAAGCTGGCCCTGGCGCTGGTGCTGCAGAAGTTCAAGTTCTCCGACACCAGCGACTACAAGATGGACGTGCGGGAGGCGTTGACGCGCAAGCCCGGCGACTTCGAACTGGTGGTGCGCCAGCGTCAGGAGCACGAGCGGACCGTCTTCAGCGTCGCAGCCCTGGACAGCGACGAGGCCCACGAGCAGGCAGCGGTCAGTGGTGTCGGTGTGAACCTGACCGTCGCCTACGGCTCCAGCCTGGGTTCGTGTGAGGACCTGGCGCGTACCATCGCCGACCGCGGCGAGCGTTCCGGCTTCGGCACCACGCTGGTGAGCCTGGACGAGCTGGGTGACAACCTGCCCTCCGAGGGCCTGCTCGCCGTGGTGGCGGCCAGCTACAACGGCAAGGCTCCCGACAACGCCCAGCGCTTCGACGACCTGCTCGCCGCCGGGCTGCCCGAGGGCTCGCTGTCGAATGTGCGGTACGCGCTGCTGGGCGCCGGCAACACCCAGTGGG
>NZ_WEGL01000002.1:1364922-1443902 GCF_009604455.1 Streptomyces sp. RB17 | reverse complement strand
GGCCGTCGTCAGCTCTCCCGGCGCACCCTGCCCACGGTCGATCGCATCCTGCTTGACCCAGTTCCGCAGTCCCTCGGCGCTGACCCCGATCTGACGGGCCACCTCGGTGACGGTCTTCCCGGAGGAGTGAACGAGTGCGACCGCGTCCCGTTTCAACTCCTCCGTGTACCGCCTGCTGCGGTTGCTCTTACTTCCCACCTGGCACTACTTCCTCAAGAACCTCATGTCCCAGTCTCCAGGTGTCCACGATCAAGGGGAAGGTTCACCTGTCAGGTGACCCGTGCCGTTGGATTACCGACATGCGCAGTTCGTGAACGCTCGAGGCCAGAGGCTGAGAGTGACCAGTACGCGTGCGGTGGCGCCCCTCAGGCACCTGGTGTCGGCGGGGTCGATGTCGCGCATCGGCGCAGCGTCGCGGCAAGGCTCGCCGGGAGGTGCAAAGTCCGGGCCTCATCCGGGCTGGGTGCGCGGGCGAGTGTGCGGCAAGCGATGCCGTCCCAGTCGGAGGGCCGGAGGTTCCAGCGCGTCATGGTGCTGTCGGCCGGCGCGACCACGAGTTGGTCACCGGGGGTGAACAGCAGTGTGGTCTGCCGGGCGAGTTGCTGCTGTAGCAGTGGGAAGGTGCCGAGCGTCTCACCGGATGCGGTGTCGATGAGGGTGACGGTTGTGTCAGGCTGCAACCGCGCGATCAGTTGGCCGTCCGGTGTGACGGCGAAGCCGGCGGGGCTGTCCTTCAACGAGTGGGAGCGGATTCGCCGGGTCCCCCGGGAGTCCCACACCTCAAGAGGTCCGTCGGTCGGCCACTGGACGAACAGCTGTCCCTCGGCGAACTGCATGGTGGCAGCCACCTCGGCGTTGGCAGTCGGAGAGCGCAGCGTCGTTATGCGGCCGCTGGCCAGATGGAGCAGCGACACCCCGTCCCGGTCTGCCACCGCGACGTCGGACAGATCGTCGCGGATGGCAGCAGCGGGCATCACCTCAGTGTCGTAGGGACGGTGGGTGGCAGCGAGTGAGCGTATGAGGCGCCCGTCCGACGTACGCCGTTCCTGAACGGTTCCGTCGGATTCGACGATGACGCTACGCCCGTCGCGGGGCGAGGCAAGGGCCGCGGCGGGGTAGCCTCCGCCTTGCGGTTGCCATGTCCCCGTAACCTCGGCCCGGCCCGTGTGTACCGTCCAGACGCTGCCGCCCGCCCCCGGCCCGAGCAGGACCAGATGCTCATTGTCGATCCACATGGGAAGAGAGAAAGGGATCGGGTTCAGGGGCACGAGTGGCACGGGGGGGCCTCCGTCGACTGGAGCGACGAACGCCTCGTCGCCCGCGGGGGAAGCCACGGCTAGGCGTGCCCCGTTCGGGCTGGCGGCCATCAGTGGCCCCGGGTCGGCGTGCGCCGAGAAGGGCAGCTTGACTGGGAGGCTTCGCGCGAGTCTGCCCGACTGTCTCGTGTCCCACAGACTGACCGAGGTTCCCGACAGGGGTGCGGAGGCCAACCGGCCTGAGGTGCCCAGGAAGGTCAGGGCTCTGACGTCCGTACCGCCGCGCCATGTCTCCGTCTGCGGCGCATCGGCGCGGCCGGCGCGTGCGGTCCTGCTCACATACAGCGTCCCGGAGTCCGCGACGGCCGTGCGCAGACCATCGGGGCTGATTGCCATGGCTGAAGGAGCGTCTCCTGCCCCGCCGGCCACAAGATCAGGGGTGGTCGAGGCCTGCTCGCCGCGCGTGGTGTCCCAGATGCGCGCGCCGTAACCGGGGCCGTAGAAGCAGTAGTAATGGGCGTCGGGTGAGAGAGCAGTCACGATGCTGTTGACGGGTGCCAGGTCGGCGTGCGAAGCGCCCGCGAGGTGGAGGTCGGGCAGCGACCGGCGCTCCCACGTTCCGTTCAGGCCGGCCAGGACGAGGGTTGAGGAGTTGGTGTACCCGACGGTTGTCCATCCCTGACTCAGGCCCGTGGAGGCGATGCGGTGGCCGGTCCCCGTGTCGAACACGCTGAGCCTGCCCGGCCGGATACCACCCTCAGGCGGGACCCCGTCGGCCACGGCCACCCGGTCTCCCGTGGGCGAGATGCCCGCCACCTGGTTGTCGTCGCTGGAGAGGCGACGGGGAGCGGTCCCGTCGGATCCGGACCACAGTTCGACGGAGGACGAGGTGACGACCAGGACGTGCCGACCGTGATCGTCCAGGGAGAGGCTTGCCTCCGGCGAGGACAGTTTCAGGCTGCTCCGGGTGTTGTGTCGCAGGTCCCAGCGTATGAGGCGGTCATTCTCGGTCGCGGCGACGAGGACGGTGCCATCACGGGAGCTGGCGAGGTCACGCACAGGGGCTCCGGCGTCGAGGAACCGGACCAGACGTGGACTGCTCGTCACGGCGCGGAACAAGGCGCTGCGTGTCTGGGGATTGTCGTCCTCGCGCACCGCGGCCATCGCGACGAGTTGTGCCTGTTCCAGATGGGTGTCGAGGAGCCCCACCGCCTGGTTCGCGAGATTGCGGGCCTCCGAGATGTGTCGCTGAACCTGTTCGGCTGCCCGGCTCTGCCGGTCCTGGCGCCAGTACCATCCGCCGAGGCCGGCCGACACGAGGAGCCCCATGGTGACGGCGGCCGACGTGAGCGCTTCGAGGCGCCGCTTGCGCAGATGAGAGCCGTAGAGGGTGTCCTGGTCACGGCCGACGATGGGCGCGGCGATCTTGGCCAGGTTGTTGTTCCACTGCGCACGCTGGGACGGCGCGGTACGGTCCATCTCGACCCACAGGGGTTCACGGTGCAGGGCCTTCTGGAGATAGGCGGACAGGCTGTCTGTGCCCACTCCCCATCGTTGGTTGGCTGGGTCCCAGGTCATCCGGCCTCCTGTGCGGACGATCAGTATCCGCTTCTCCCGGCCGTTCTCGATCCACCAACTCACCTCCTTTTGGACCCATGGTGAAGCGCTGGACTCGGGCGAGGCCAGAAGGATCAGCCAACGGGATCGCTCCAGATGCCCTATGAGTTGGCGCTCGAGGTCGGGGCCGGGGGCAAGGTTGGACCAGTCCCGGAAGATGCGCATGCCACGGCGCTGGAGAAATCGCCGGTTGAAATGCTGTAGGCCTTTTTGCAGACGCGCCGACAACTCGGCGTCGACCGATGTGGCGTAGGAGATGAAGGCGTCATACGTGTCTGTTCGCTCCACCAGTCCCCCCGGCCCAGGAAGCCGTCTGCGGCACTCACGGCGCAGCAGGATCCCGCATCGCAGGGCTTGGGGGCAACAGTCGTTCAGTTATTCCAACGGAAAGTAGCAGGGCGCGTTGGGAGAACCGGTGGAGGGTGCGGAGCGCACATCGCTGTGCGGGTGCCGCGGGCCGCCTTGCGCAACGGGACGGTCCACGATGTCGATCAGCGGAGTGGATTCGTTGGCCAGGGGGTGGGCTCATGACACCATCACGGACTCCGCCCGGCATGCTCGCGCGGTCGGTGCGCTGATGTCCTTGTTGTGTACTGAATGAAGTGCGGTTGACGCAGCCGCGCGTTCAGGGGGGTGAGGATCCGGTCGCGTTAGTCGCTCCAGGCGACGGTGTCACGTCCTTTGCCCTTGTGCTTGCGGTGGCGGCGCGGCCGGTAAATGAGCCGGGAGAACTCGCCCGGCTGTAGCAGCGCATGGCGGCGATCGACCATCGGCGCCAGGAGCGGCCCCGCACCCGCACCACCGGCGTGTGTCCACGCCGGCCCCAGGTGCGGGCGCGTGGCGGCGTCATCGAGAACCCGGCCTCGTCCTCGAAGACGATGTACGCGCCCAGCGCCGCCGCGGTCATTCCGCCTGCAGCCACACGTCCTTCTTCCACAGGCCCACCGCCTGTTCGTCGCGTTCCAGGGCTCTGCGGGCGGGACCCTGCCAGGACCAGCCGTGCCGGTGCAGCAGCCGCCACACCGTCGCCGACGAGCAGTCCAGCCGGAGCTTCCGAGTCTGGGGTCATGACGTCATCGGATTCACAGGCTGCGGCAGAGTGGTGCGAGCTGGGCAAGCTGGTGCACGACCTGGACATACAGAACGACGCACGTATGCGTGAACGAACGGCCATGATCGGTCTCACCGCCCCGCAGGCCTCGGCGCTGCGCGAGCTGACGGTCCGATGACCCTGAGCGAACTGGCCGGGCGCATGAGTTGCGAGCCGTCGAACGCAAACGCCGTGATCGACAATCGAGAAGCAGCAGCTGATCGAACGTCGTCCCCACCCCACCGACCGCCGGGCCAAGCAGCTGCACCTCCCCCCGCAGGCGCCGAGTACCGGGAAAGACTGCTGAAGCTCCTGTGCGAGGAACCTCTTGGGACGGGTCTGACCCGGCAGGAGCACGACACGCTCCGGGACCTGCTGCAGCGAGCCATCTCCAGCGCTGAAACTCCTCAAGCCTGAAGGCGCCGGACAGTAGACCGCACCGACGGGCACGGGCAACTGCACTCAGCGGCGATGTATGCGACCTCGGCGCCGGCCGGTGGTAATGATCGGATAACCCGTGCTGCGAGTGGCGTTGGAAGGCCCCCATCTGACCCAGCTGGGGTTTCCGGCGTAAACGAAGGACAGCAGCATGGCCAGCGGTACTGTGAAGTGGTTCAACGCCGAGAAGGGCTTTGGTTTCATCGCCCAGGACGGCGGACCGGACGTCTTCGCGCACGCCACCACGATGAAAACGCTGCTCGCAAGCAGCTACTGCAGCCGCTTCAGGCGCGTCCTCACCAACGCGGTGCGCAGGTCGAGGCTGTGTTCGGTGAGGTTGGTCAGCGAGCTCATCGGGTGCGACTGCGCTCCCTCGACACGGCTGAGCTCGGGAGCGTACGACGGCAGACGGTAGACGGTCAGCCAGCATCGGGCGGCGATCAGCTCGCGCATGGTGCGGCTGACGTGCGGGCCCAGGATGTCCCCACACCAGAACGACGGGGGGCCACCGAGCTGCAGGTGCGCGGCGTCCAGCACAGGGCGCAAGCCGGGGGCACGCCAGAGCAGAGCCTTCGCGAGACAGGTCCAACTGACTGGCAGATCCGCTAGATTGGCCATCCATTGGGACACGAGACAACTCGGGGGTGGGCGCGATGAGTCGGTGGCGTGGGCTGCCCCGGGTTCTGCGTACTCCCGCCGCGCGGATCTGCATCTCAGTGCTCATAGGTGCTGTGGCCGGGCTGGTTGTCTTCGGGGTCACCCGGCTGTCCGGGCGGAATCTGTTCGTGGTCACCGGCGCATTCGCCGGCGCGGTCAGTGTGCTGGCCTTTCAGGTGTACGGGCGTGCTGCCAGGCTCACCGAGGTCCGTGTCACGGTGCCGCAGCTAAGCGAGTTGACCTTCGTGGTGAACAACGAGGCCAAGCAGGTGGCTTGGCGACTGTTCGTCGAGACCGTCACCCGGGTGTCGACCCAGCCGCTGGCCGATGACGAGGGGCTGCTGCGCGAAGCCCTCACTTCGCTGTATGGCCTGTTCGGTACTGCCCGGGAGGCATTGAAGTCCGCGCGTCCCTCGGTGCAGATCACGGGCGAGCAGACGGTGGAGTATCTCGCCATCACCATGCTCAACCGAGAGCTGAGGCCGTTCCTGTCCACCTGGCACCCTCGACTGAAGGCATTCGAGCAGGACAATCCCAACCGGCCCGAATCGGAATGGTCGCAGAGTGCGGACTGCCGGGCAGAGCTCCGCCTGGTACAGGCCAACCTGAGGGGCTACGCTCTTGGTTTCGCACGGCTGGCAGGCGTCAAGAACGCCACGGTGTTGGTGGACGCCGCGACGCAGGGAGAGTGACCCGTGCGGGGTGGAGTGTCCGAGGCGGACAGGCGTTACGATGCCGTACAGTACTTCGCCGGACGCGCCCCTGGCGATCGCCGTACAACGCGCCCTGCATCATCTGGCACGACCCTGGTATCGAATGCGGGCGTTGCGTGTCTTCCGTGACCAGACCAGCCTGGCGGCCGGCCCGGATCTCGGTCTGAGTATCGCCGCAGCGATCCGGACCAGCGGACATTTCATCCTGCTGGCCTCCCCGGAGTCAGCTGCCTCGCGCTGGGTACGGCATGAGATCGAGGTGTGGCGTGACCGCCACCAGGAGGGGTGGAAGCGGTCGGCCAGCGCCAGGCGGCGGTCGAGCAGCGTCATATGGCCGATGAGGAGCGTCATAGGGCCGATGAGCAGCGTCATACGGCCGAGCAGCAAAGGGAGTTGGCGACTGGCCGAGCACTTCAGGCCGAGGCGGAGACCCTCCGTAACACGCAGCCCCAGAAATCCCTCCGGATGAGCCTTGCGGCGCTTCGGGTGAATCCCACTCCGGAGGCTCGCAAGGGACTGATCACCACCTTGATGCAGACGCGATACGCCGGTAGTTCGGACGGGGGTGTTCGACCGGGCACCGAGTGGTGGCAGGCGGCGTTCAGTCGTGACCGCCGCACCCTTGCTACCACCCCAGCGTCAATAACCCATCAAACCGTTACGCTGTGGGACGTCTCGGATCCGGCTCGAAGGAGGCGCTTGGGCACCCTGGGCCCTACGGACGTCAACGGGCTCGATTTCGGCGCGGACGGCCGCACCGTGGCCACGGTCGGTTCGTACGGCACGACGCTGCATGACATCGGCAACCGCGCTCACCCCAGGCAGCTGAACTCCCTGACCGGCAAGGGCACGACCGACGGCGTCGCCTTCAGCCCAGACGGCCATCTCCTCGCCACCGTAGGTCCGGCCTCCGATGCACGCAGCGACGACGGCGCCTTAACCCTCTGGGGGACGTCCACGACCTGGCGCACCCTCGGCGACTGAGCACGCACACCGGGGTGTACGACAGCTCCACGGTGATCTTCAGTCCGGACGCGCGTAGTCTTCCGACATCGACGGACGGTATAGAGCTGCCCTCGGGGCCGATCACCGCCCATACGATCCCCGGACACTTTCCTGGCACCACGCTGTGGGACATCAGTGACCGGACCCGACCGCAGCCGATGCTTCGGCTGAGCCATGTGAGCACAGCGATGTCCTTCAGCCCTGACAGCCATGTGCCGGCGACGGCGCGCGACCAGACATTGGTTCTCTGGGACGTCACCCATCTCGGCAGAGCGAGGCAGCTCGGTGTGGCCACGGGGCATTCGGATAGCATCAACGCGATGCGCTGTTCCCGGGGACACAGATAGCGGTCCGGGACGCATGGGCGCTGCGCCCTTCAACGTAGAGTTCCCAGGCGGCGTCTCATCTCGAGCTCCGCCGGTGCCTACACTCCGCCGGCATCCCCAACGAACCGTATCGACATTGACGGTGACCTCCGTCGGCGTCGGCCCTCCACTGCGGCGATGCTTGCACCCAAACCACTGCCTCAGCGCCACGCCTCACGGCCCTCCAGCGGAGCGGAACTCCCCATGGAATGCTACAAGTTGATCCCAAGCGTATAAGCACAGGACTAGGCGGGGGCGGTCTTGGACCGGGATGTCTTCATTTCGTACAGCCACAAGAGCGACGTTGAGTTGGCCGCTGCGCTCGAGGAAGGGCTACGCGGTGTGGCGCGCACCGCGTGGGGGTTGCGCCCGGGGACGCGGGTATTCCGGGACACCACGAGCCTTGCCGCCAGCAGCGACCTCGGCGGTGCCATCAAGGATGCGCTGGTGAGCTCGCGTTTTTTCATCTACCTGGCTTCCCCCGCGGCTGCCGAGTCCCGCTGGGTGCGCGAGGAGATCAGGCACTGGCGTGAGCACCACTCCATGGACGCGTTTCTGATTGCTCTGAGCGATGGCCGCATCGAATGGGACACGGCGCGCGGAGACTTCGACTGGCAGCGGACGACTGCGCTTCCGAGCGAGCTGAGCGGCGCCTTCCCCGAGGAGCCCCTGTGGGTGGACCTGCGGGAGAATCGGCAGACCTCCGCCTACTCGATGGCACCCGGCAGCACGTTCCGGGACCGCGTGGTCACCCTCGCCGCGCCGCTGCACGACATGAGCAAAGACGAGCTCGACAGTAAAGACCTTCACCTTCAGCGCAGGGCCGCCCGAATCCGGCGATCCCTGGTCACCGACCTCTGCGTCTTCCTTGTCGCTGCGATCGCCGCCGGTCTTATCGCCTGGCAGCAGGCCAACGAGGCGATCAGGCAAAGGAACCTGGCACAGCAACGCGCCACCATCGCCACCGCGCGACTGCTGGCCGCGACCGCAATCAAGGACTCCCCGGACGATGCGGCCCGCGCGCAGTTGTTGGCCGGCGAGGCCTACCGCCTGCGTCGCGAGCCGCAGACCGTGGCGGCGCTGTTCCAAACTGTGAACGACAACCCGACCTGGTCCGCCAGCACACGCTCGCCGCGCCGGTCAGCTCCCTTGCGGCGTCGGCCGGCGGAATCGCGCTCGCCGGCACCACCGACGGCCGGTTGATTCGCTGGGATCCGGCCACCGACACCAGCGCCACGACGCGTCTGGGTGACCTGCCAGTGACGAAGGTGGCGATCAGCGACGACGGCGCGGTGGCCGCGGCAACTGACGGCCGGCACGCGGTGATCTGGCACCCGGGCACGGCACCGATCCCTCTTCAAGACGAGCAGCCAGGACGGTTGGCGGTCTCACCGAAGGGCACGACGGTCGCGGTGCTGACCGTGCCAACGCCCAGTGTTCATGCCCGCCTGTCCACCTTCGACGCGTCGACTGGTGCCCGTCGCCGAAGCGTCGGACTCGCGAACCAGTACGGGGACGGAGTCGGCATACCCAACGAGCAGACGGTCGCGGTGACCAGCGGCTCGGGCCGGTGGCAGCGCCTCCGCATTGCCGACCTGACAGTCACGGTTCGCCAGGAGGAACAGAGCGCCCCACCCAGCAGGGGGATCTCCGCAACCTCGGACGACGGGTCCTTCACCGGCTTCTTGGCCGGCTGGGCGACGGTCTTCGACACGGCCAGCAACCGGACAGATCCAAGCGGTTACTCCGCCGTCGATAGTTCATACACCCCGGACGTCCTCGCGATCCGCCGAGACGGCAAGTGGGTTGCCTCGGGCGGCGGCGGACAGTTGTGGGTGTCCGAGGTCAGCAAAGGTCTCAATGGCAACCGCAGGGAGAGAGAGAGCTGCTGGGCGCCGGTGGTGCCCAGCACGTGGCGTTCATAGGCAGCTCGGACCGGCTCGTCACGGCCAAAGGCAGCGCGTTGTCGCTGTGGGATTCCACCCAACGCCCCAGGCTGCGGCTGAACGCCGACGGTCTGAAAGTCCCGGACACCCCCATGTCCAGCAATCCGACCCAGATGGCCGTGTCACCCGATGGCCGGCGTGTCCTACTGGTCGGTGGAAACGGGGACGTGGTGCTGTACGACCTCAACGGCAGCCCCGGTGCGGGCAAGGCCATCACGAGCCCCGAGAAGGACGTCTTTCCCGCCTGGCTGCCTGACGGGACCCCAGCATTGATCGGGAAGGTCGGCTGCGGCCTTTACGCAGTCCGAGGCACCGGTACCCAGAGCCTGCTGGAAGGCCAAGGCGTGGCGAACGTCGTGGCGCGGCTCACCCCCGACGGCCGGAACCTGATCTGCGTCAGTGAATACGGCGGAATGACGGTGCGCCGGCTGAGCGATGCGATGTACGTCTACGACTCGCCCGGTCTGGACAAGCCACTGACAGAATTCTCCCCCGCCCCGGTAGGCCTCGCCGCGATCAGCGAGGACGGCCGATACGCGGCCTGGATCGCCGGACAGGACCACGGCGGAGGGCAGCTGACCGTGGCGGACAGCAAGGAACGCAGGACCATAACCGTGCCGGGCGTGTCGAAGACGGTCGACTTCGCCGGTGACCGAATGCTTGTCTCACACCCTGACAGCTCGTTGGACGTCCGGGAGCCTTCCGGAACCCTGATCCGAACCATCCACATCGGCTTCGCAATGGCCCGCCCGTCGAGCTGGATACCTGGTACGCCATTCATAGGTCAGATCCGTGACGACGGCACGGTAGTCGTGATCGACATCGACTCCGGGACGATATTGGGAACGCTGCAGCTGCCGGGCCCCTCAGGCACGTGGGCCACGGCCCCATGGGAGGCCACCGCCATCGCCGGAGTAGGCTCGACCGGCGAGTTGCTGACAGCAAGCCCGGCGGGATCAGTTGTCCGATGGGCAGCCACCGAGCGGTCCTGGCTCGAGCTCGCCTGCCGGTTCGCCGGGAGAGATCTGCAACCCGAAGAGTGGCGGGAGGTAACCGGCTTCAATCCCCCAGGGGACCTCAGCTGTCACAGGTGACCCGTCAGGGGAGACCGGGGGGCCGACGTGTCCGCGCTCTGCCAAGAGAACGGCCGATCAGGTCGTAGCGTCCACCGGGACGGAACACCGTGCCTGCCGGCCCGTCATCACCTATGCCGGCGTACCTGGGCCGAATCGGCGCATGGGCGAGCACGGCCAAGGTGACGTGCCGCACCCAGCCGACGTATCGGCGGACCTCGTACTGGTCCAGGCCGCATTCGTTCTTCGCCGCCTGGAAACACTCCTCGACGGCCCACCGGCGCTCGGTTCCTGGCCGCAGAGTTGGGCGTCGTGCGGGCCATGAGCACCATCCCCGCCTGCCGTAGGCGTTCACGTTGGAGGGGCGCCGCCCGCAACCGGATCCGTCGTGCCCGGCGCCGCCTCACCACGGCCACTGTCCGGCTTCGCACTCGCCGGGTGAACCGTTTCTTCCGCTCCCTGCCCCGGCGACTTCTTCCCCGCGGCCATCGCAGCAGCCGCACGAGCCAACTGCGCTTGCACCTGCTCGAACGCTCGGGCCCGTGACCGCTTCCGTCTGTGACTTCCGCTCATACACGTTCAACGCCCCACCACGCTGTCCGTCACCGCAATTCCGCCGAATGGAGCACATAACCCCGGCTCCAACAGCGGGTATGGCTGGGGCCAGACTCGTGGGTCGGGTTGAGGTTCCGCGCTGCGCGGGAGCGGCTGGCTAGCTGGTCAGGGCGGGTTGGCGTGGTTTCAGTTTCACTGGTTCGGCCGCTGCCTGGTCGGCGTAGTGCGTCTCCTCGAACTCGATCGGACTGAGCTAGCCGAGCCGTTCCTGGATGCGGCGGGGGTTTGTAGAAGCCGTCGATGTCCTCGAAGAACGCGAGGTTCGCCTCGGCCCTGGTGGCAAAGACGCGGCCGCGGATGCACTCGGTCTTGACCAGTACCCAAAGGTTCTCGGCGAGGGCGTTGTCATACAAGTCTCCGACCGAGGTGAACTCAACCGGTCGACCCCACACCACGTCCACACCATGACGTACGGGGCAACGGTGGACAACACCGATCCGGATGCCCCTCGCCGGCGGGATGAGTGACTGGCGGGCGAGCCGCGCGATCTGTGCGTGGTCTTTGCGGCCCGGGACGATGAAAAGCTCCCGCTGGCCGAACTCGCCCGCGAGCGCGGCGCACCATCTGGCGGCAGGTGCAATAGCGAAGACGGGACAGAGTCCAGACATGTCTGCGAGACGGACGCCACCCGCGCCCTGGCTGTGGCGCGCCCGGGCCGAACGCGCCCCAGCGACCCCCTAGGGTCGGTGCGACGCAGCCTTCGCGGTCAGGCGCACGGCGTGAAAGCGCAGATCAGGACCTTCATCACGTTGCGCCGCTGCACGCGGGAGCGGCCGACGAGCCCGCCGCCCTGGCGGCGTAGGCGTCAAGGGCTTGCCGCAGGCAGGCGGGCAGCGGAGAAGCCGGGGATGCGTTTACCGTTCCCTGTAGCGCGCCTTGATCTTTCCGTCGTTGGGCCGGTCCACGCCGACCTCGCGGAGCAGTGCGAACAGATCGGGGCCCGATGGTGTTGGGTGCCGACCGAGCACCGCAGCAAGAACGCGTGAACCCATCTCCTGGTCCTTACCAGCGGAAACGACCGCGTGGGCCCGGCACGAACCTTGTCGACGAGGCCGCCGGCCGCGCGTCCCTGAGCGAGGTGGTCGGCGACTGAGCACCTGTTCCTGCTGTCAGCATGACAAGGCGGGGGCTGAGTAGTCGGCCGTGCCGTGGGCTTGCCTTGGACGGGGTCCGTTGTCGGTGTCACGGCCTAGCATCCCGGGCATGGACTTCGACACGTTCACCATCGCCCTCCTCGTCCTCCAGCCGGATGCCCCTCAACTGGACGAGGAGGCGTCCGCGGCTTTGCAGGACGCCCACATGACCCACCTTGCCGAACTCCACGAGGCCGGCCATCTGCTGGCAGCCGGCCCACTACTCGGCGGCGCGGACGAAGCCTTCAGGGGCCTGTCCATCCTCAGCGTTGGTCCTGAGCAGGCCCTGGAGCTCAAGCAGGCAGACCCGGCCGTTCAGGCAGGACGCTATTCCATCAAGGTGCTGCCCTGGATGGTGCCCTCAGGAGCAATGAACTTCGCCCCCACTCGATTCCCGCGTTCGGTCGCGGAGGCGCAAGGCAAGTGATCCGACACCTTGCGTCTCACGAGCTGGCCTGCGGGTGAACAACCGGGACCTTGCCGAGGAGAACGACACCTTGCCGATGGCCGCCTCGCCGGAACACCCACCGGCAGGGCGTCGTCGTCAACTTCGCAGGTCGCGCTCCCCCGGCGCTGCGGCCAGGCATGGCACGTTACTCCTCGTCGATGGTCTGCAGCTCGACGGGCCGGTCGGCCACGTCCATCGTCTGCGGCGTGGCCAGCAGCTTGTTCAGCCCAAGGGTCAACTGCACGACGAACACGCTGAGTAGGACGGCCAGGGCCATTCGAACCAGGCTGTAGCCGGCGTCGACGTTCGCTGCGGTCTCGTAGTCGCCGGGCGTTTGGAGGCTGGAATTGGTCACGAACGAGACGTAGACCGCGGCGAAAACCGACAGGACCCACGCGCCGTAGGTCCAGACGACTCCGCGGCCGCCTGGCAGGACCCTGATCCATCCCAGCCCGATGTCGGTGCGCGACATGGCGTTCGCATGGCCGGCGCGCGCCCACCGCTGGTAGGCGTACAGCACTGCCATGAAGACCACGAAGCGCAACATGCTCGTGGTGTTGATCGTTTGGAGCGCGCTGTGCAAAGCCTGCCGGTCATAGCCATTGTTAGTGGCGGCCATGGCCCATTGGTGGGCCCGCGTGCGCTCGGCGGAGAACCGCACGGCCTCGCTGACGATGGCTGCCGCGGCTGCAGCCAGTACCAGAATCAGTGGGCCCGACAGCGAGACCCGCCCGGGACTCACCTTGGACTGGACCAGCAACGCCGCCTTGTCATTGCGCCCGCGACGTTGAGGCGGCTTCGACAAGTCGCTCTCCTGCTGACAGACCGGACACAGTCCTTTGATCCCGTCAAAAGCAACTTCACGCTGCCGACACTTCCGGCACGTCAGTAGCATCCCGCGCCCCCCTTGCTTGATCGCGCTTGAATTGAGCGCCGCATGGTATTGCGTCCGCCAGAGAGGCGTCGATACCTCTAACGCAGTGAAGATCGAGAATGCAGATCCCCTGAGGGGATCTGCACCCATTTCGGTTCGCGCGGGCGGCCTGGCCGTGGGCTCGGTGACTCCTCCCCTTCATAGATGAGGGGGCTTCTCACTATGCCGATGCGGCTTTGCGATGGACCAGCCCGGCCCGGAGGACGTTCAGGGCACCCACCGTGTCCGCGTGCGCGGTGTGACCGCACGAGGCGCAGTGGCACTTTTCCTGGGTGGGCCAGTTCTCCTTGGCGGTGTGCCCGCATGCGGGGCACCGCCGGGAGGTGTTGCGGGGGTCCACCGCCATCACCTGCCGTCCGGCTCCTTCCGCCTTGGCGGCCAGGATCGCGAGGAACACCCCCCATCCGGCATCAGCGATCGAACGGTTCAGCCCGGCCTTCGCCACTGCCCCGTTGGGCAGGAAGCTGCCCGGCTGTTCGGGGTCCGGCTTCGGCGCGGGGGCCTTGCTCATATTGCGGATCTTGAGGTCCTCGTGCGCGATGAAGTCGTGTTCGCGCACGAGGGCAAGCGCGGTCTTGTGCGCGTGGTTCAGGCGCCGGCGGCGGACCTTGCGGTGCAGTCGGGCCACGGTCTGCACGGCCTTGCGCCGGCGCTTGCTGCCCCGCTTGCACCGGCTCAGCGCCTGCTGTGCGTCCTCGAGCATCGCGGCTGCTTTCGCGCCGTGGCGGGGGTTGGGCACGAACCCGCCGTCCGAGTCGGCGAGGAAGTGGGCTATGCCCATGTCGACGCCGACCACCAGCCGGTCGCGGGCAGTGGTTCAGGCGCGGGCTGCTCGGCAGTCAGGACGACGTACCAGCGGTGCCCTTCGCGCTTCACCGAGATCGTCTTGACTGTGCCGATGACGGGCCGGTGCCGGTGCACCTTGACGTGTCCGACGCCCTGGAGGCGCACGCGGGTGACGGGGTCGTGCGGGGTGGAATCCCGGCGGCAGCCGTCGCCGTCCTTGTGGAACTCCACCGTGTCGAACCGCTTGCCCGACCTAAAAACGCGGATACCCCGGCTTCTCTCCGGCCTTCACCCGGCGGAAGAACGCGGCGAACGCCCTGTCCAGCCGCCACAGGGTCGCCTGCTGTGAGCTGAACGACCAGCGTCCCTGACGCTCCGGGTCGAACGCCCGGATCTCCTTGAGCTGCGCGGACTGCTGCCCGTAGCGGACCGTCGTCTTCGAGGCGTGCCGGTAGGCATCCCGTCGCTCCTGCAACGCTGCGTTGTAGAGCGAGCAGTGATCCCGCAGCATCTCGGCAAGCGCGCCCGCCTGGCCTGCGGTGGGCCGCAGGAGGAATTTGTACGCACGGATCACCCGGGGTGCGGAACGTCATCGAAGTCGACGGCAAGCACCACGGCTTGCCGTCCGGTACCCGCGGAGGTGCACACTGTCCCCTCGGGCGAGGTACCCGGACCCCTCCGCGTACGTACGCGCAGCCACCGGGGCGGGGGTACCGCGCCCCGACATCCGCACCGAGGCGCCCGTCGGCGGCCGCAGGACCCGAGGAGAGAAACCGGCGTGCACCCCCGCCACGACCCGTCCCTGGTCGACGAGACCGACCTCGCGCTGGTGCACGCCCTGCAGACGGCGCCCCGAGCCCCGTGGGCGGCTGTGGGCCGGGCGCTCGGCATCGACCCGAGCACCGCCACCCGCCGCTGGGCACGTCTCGTCGAGGCCGGGCTCGCCTGGGTCACCTGCTACCCGGCGGACCGGCTCCTGGAGGACATGGGCAGCGCCCACATCGACGTCGCCTGTCTGCCGGGCGCGGCCGACGCTGCCGGACGCAGGCTCGCCGGCGCCCCGCACGTCGCCAGCGTGGAACACGTCAGCGGCGACCACGCTCTGCTGCTGACCGTGCTCGTGCCGACGCTGACCGACCTGTCGCACTACCTCCTGGGCGGCCTGGCCGATGTGCCTGGGGTGACGGGAACCCGCACGAACATCGCCACCCGGCTGTTCTACGAGGCGAGCCACTGGCAACTGGACGCCCTCAGCGCCGGCCAGCAGCAGATCCTCCAGCCCTACCGCCCTGTGCCCGGCCCGCCCAGCCGGGCCGCCCGGCCGCTCACCGAGGTCGACACCGAACTGGCCGTCCTGCTCAGCGAGGACGGCCGGATGCCCGTCGCGAACCTCGCCGCCCGCCTGGGGGTCAGCGAGTCGACGGTGAACCGCAGGCTGCGCTCGCTGCTCGCGGACGGGCGGCTCGTCCTGCGGGCCGAGATCGCCCAGCCCTGGTCCGGTGCCCCGGTCAGCCTCAACCTGTGGGGGCGCGTCCCGCCGGACCAGCTCGACCGAGCCGGGTCCGCGCTCTGCGCGCTGCCCGGAGTACGGCTGTGCGCGGCGTTCACCGGCGGCTCGGCCAATCTCCGGCTGGCG
This sequence comes from Streptomyces sp. RB17, assembly GCF_009604455.1. Taxonomy (GTDB): domain Bacteria; phylum Actinomycetota; class Actinomycetes; order Streptomycetales; family Streptomycetaceae; genus Streptomyces. The sequence continues at coordinate 1,428,190 of NZ_WEGL01000002.1, read as the reverse complement.
CTGTGGCTGCGGTCGGTCGCGGAGACCAGCCGGGTGGAGAGCGAGATCGTACGGCGCGTGCCGTCGCTGCGCGTCGTCGATCGCTCCCTGGGACTGCGCCACCTCAAACGGATGGGACGCCTTCTCGGGCCGGACGGGCGCAGCATTGGCACGGTGCCGCTCCAGGTGTGGTCACCGGCCTGGGAAGCGGGGCGGGACGAGCCCCGGTGACGGATTACGGACAGGACGCGCGGGACGGGGTGGGGCGGGAGACGGGGCGCGGGTGACGGAATCCGGGTGTGCGGCGGCATGCCGTGCAGGAATCCCGCACGGTACGGGGAACGGGGCCGCCGCGGCTCAGGATGCGGTCACCTCCCGCCGGTACAGGACCGCCTGATCACCGCGCGGGAGCCACCTGGTTACGACTCCAAGGAGGCTCCGTGGCCCGAGCCGTCGCGTCCACACCCGCACGCCCCGCGTCCCGTGCGGTCGTCACCCCCGGCCTGCTCCTCGCCCTGCTCGCCTACGTCGAGACCAGCAGCGGCGTGATCCAGGGCTCCATCATCCCGGTGCTGCCCGCGGTCGGCGAGCGGCTCGGCGTCGACGCCGCCGGTCTGAACTGGGTGAACATCTGCCAGCTGCTGTCCTCCGCGGTGTGCGTGCCGGTCCTCGCCCGGCTCGGCGACCGGCACGGCCACCGACGGCTGTTGCGCCTCACCGTCACACTCACCGCGCTCGGCACGGTCCTGGTTGCGCTCGCGCCCACGTACCCCGTCCTGCTCGTCGGCCGCGTCCTGGAAGGCACGCTATCGGTCTGGCTGCCGCTGGAGTTCGCCATCGTGCGCGACCGGCTGCCCGCCGACCGCTCCGGTCCTGCCATCGCCCGGCTCACTGGCTGCCTCGTACTCGGCGTCACCCTCGGCACTCTCGCCGTCGGCCTGCTGGCCCGGCTGAGCAGCGACCCGCGGGTGCTGCTGGCACTGCCCGCGGTGCTCACCCTCGTGTGTGTGCCCGTGGTGTGGCGGTGGGTGCCGGAGTCCGACAGGCGGGCCGCGCCGGCCCGCCCGGACCTGCCCGGTGCCGTGCTGCTGACTCTCGGCCTGGCCGCGCTGCTCGTAGGGCTCGCTCAGGGCAGCCACCTCGGCTGGGCCTCCGTCGCCTTCGCCGCCTTCATGGCCCTGGCCGTCGTACTGCTCGGCACCTGGGCGGCCGTGGAGCTGCGCAGCACAGCCCCCATGGTCGATCTGCGCTTCACCTGCCGCCGCGATGTGGCGCCGTTGTACCTGGCCGCACTCGGCATCGGTGTGGCCCTGTTCGGCACCCAGTCGGCGATGGCCACCTTCAACGCCGCCGACCCCGGGCTCGGCTACGGCTTCGGACTGGGCACCATCGGTGTCTCCCTGATCACCCTGCCCACCGGCATCAGCCAGTTCGCCGGGGCATGGCTCCACCCCAGGGCAGCCCGCTCCCTGGGCGCCGCCCGCGCGGTCGCGGCGGCATTTCTGCTCGCCGCCGCCGGATACGCCCTGCTCGCCGCCTGCCACGCCGCCATCTGGCAGGTCGTGCTCGCCACCGTGATCGCCGGCATCGGTGTCGGCGCCGTCATCGCCGGGCTGCCGGTGATGGTGGTGGCCGCGGCCGACCGCGCCGACACCGGCATCGCCAGCGGCGTGTACCAGGTCGCCCGCAACGTAGGCGGCTCCACCGCGGGCGCGGTGTTCGCCGCCGTGATGACCGCCCTGCCCGCCGCCGGCGCCACCGGCCGTCCCTCCGCAGGGGCCTACGTCACCATCTGGCTGATCTGCACCGCGCTGCTCCTGCTCGGCGCCGCCCTGCTGGCCACGACGCCGGCCGCTCATTCCCGCGACTGACCCCACCGACGCCCCGAACCCACCCCCTGATGCCGCGCACTCGCCCCCGGCGTCATGGCCCACCCCCAACGTCACGACCCCACCCCCAACATCACGACTCCACCCCCAACATCACGACTCCACCCCCGACGTCACGACTCCACCCCCGACGTCGCGACCACCCGCCGACGTCATTCCCCTGATGGGAGAGCCCACCTTGCCCGACACCTCCCTCCACACCGCACTGCGGGCCCAGGTCGCGGCCCGGGCCGAACAGTTGACCTCCCTGGCCCGGGACCTGCACGCCCATCCCGAAACGGCCTTCGAAGAGCACCGCTCGGCCGCCGTCCTGGCCGAGCTGTTCCAGAACGCCGACTTCCGCGTCGAACGCGGCACCGCCGGCCTGCCGACCGCGTTCACTGCGACCGCCGGACCAGACGACGCCGACCTCACCATCGGCTTCTGTCTGGAGTACGACGCGCTGCCCGGCCTCGGCCACGCCTGCGGCCACAACATCATCGCCGCCGCCGGCGCGGGCGCCGCCCTTGCCCTCGCCGCCGTCGCCGACGACCTCGGGCTACGCGTCAAGGCCCTCGGCACACCTGCCGAGGAAAGCGGCGGCGGCAAGATACACATGCTGCGGGCCGGAGCCTTCGACGACGTCTCGTGCGCCCTCATGACCCACCCCGGCACAGACGACGAGGTGGGCACCACCTCACTCGCCTCCCGGCACGTCGGGGTCACCTACACCGGCCGCGCCGCGCACGCCGCCGTCGCCCCGCACGAGGGCGTCAACGCGGCCGACGCCTGCGTGGTCGCGCAGACCGCGATCGGGCTGCTCCGTCAGCACCTGCCGGACGGCACCCGGCTCCACGGCATCGTCACCGAGGGCGGCGCACGCTCGAACATCGTCCCCGAACGAGCCCGGATGAGCTGGCAGTTCCGCTCCGGCACCCACGCCGAACTGGAGGAGCTGTGGCCGCGGGTCCGTGCCTGCTTCGCGGCCGGAGCCCTGGCCACCGGCTGCGAGCTGACCCTGACCGAGCCCACACCCGCCTACGCCGACCTGCGCCAGGACACCTGGCTGAGCGAGCGCTACGCCCACCACGCCCGCCTCCTCGGCCGCACCCCCCGGCGCCCAGCATCCGTCGGCGCCTCCACCGACATGGGCAACATCAGCCATGTGATGCCGTCGATCCACCCCACCATCGGCCTCGGCAGCACCGCCCTGCCCCACACATCAGGCTTCGCCGCCGCCACGACGGGCCCCGCCGCCGACCGCGCCGTCCTCGACGCGGCCCTCACCCTGGCCGGCACTGCGGCCGACCTCGCGCAGAACCCCGAGCGGCGAGCCGAGGTGGTCCAGGCCCACCGGCAACGGCCGACAAGCGCGGACGCGGACGCGTCACCAGCGGGCCGACCCGACCCGGTGGACGCCGCCGGGACCTGGGCTTGACCCCGGCGGGCACCAGCCGGTAAACGGCCTCGGGGAACATCGGTACAACGGTTAACGCCAAGCCGGTGATCATGGTCAGGCCGGGGCTCCGAGAGCGGTGACCCGGTTCGCGTACCCGCGGCGGGCCTTGCGCTGTGCCGGCGTGGACCTCGGGCGTGGTGCTGACCCGCAGGGTGTAGCCCTGGCCGCGTCGCACGGTCACGCCCTGGTCGAGCGCGGCGCGCTCGGCGGGCTCCAGTTCGGTCGTGCGGAGGAAGTCGGCGACCCTGCCCGGCATGTCGAGGACGACCGGCACTTCCGGGGCCGGGGTGTCCGGGTCGGCGGCGGTGTGCTCGGGCATGAGGTCGGCGACGGCGGTACGGATGGCGCCGCGGCTGACGTGGTGGTCGCGGGCCAGGGCGGCGATGGACTGGCCGCCCAGGTACGCGGCGCGCACGGCGGCAGCCTTCGCTGCCGTGACAGCCGGGCGGCCGCCCTTGTGCGGCAACTCCTGGGTCAGGTGCCGGGAACGGTTCAGCGGTGCCAGCACTCGGCGTTCGCGGAGCGCTGGTCGCACTCCAATGGCTGGGGCCTACACCCTCTTCTGCCGTAGATCGTGGCCGGCGCTGATGGCCGTGACGGCCAGGAGGCCCAGGGTCAACGTTTCGACGAGGGAGCCCGGGCGAGGAGCGGTCCGGACGATGGCGAGGAGGCTCTGGCTTGCTGCAAGGGCCAGTCCCGTCCCGATGTGCAGAAGGGCCGTGGACAGTCGGCGCGTGGTCGCAAGGGCGGCGGTCCGGGTGAGGTGGGTGACGAAGATACACAGGCGGAGTGCGGCGAATCCGAGCGTGAGCCAGTAGAAGAGGACCACGGCGGCGTCGGCGAAGCCCGTGAGGTGTTCGGCGATGCCGCTCCAGGCCGTCAGGCACAGGGCCCCGACTGCGGCGGCCGGGGCGGTCAGGGTTCGGACCGCCGAGGCCGTCAGGGTGCGGAGTGCTGCGCCGCTCGGCCGGGGAAGCGGCGCTGCGAGGACGATGCCGAGCAGGAGCGGGGCGATCCACAGGCTGGTGGCGGGGTGGTGGGTGTCGGCCGTCAGGGTGGTGGAGGGTTCGGCCGAGCGCAGCAGCAGTCCGGTGACCGCCGCGAGCGCGAACAGGGCGACGGTCAGGACGCGGCGGGTCTGGCCGGTGGACGTCTCGGGCCAGTCGCCGGGGTGCAGCCACAGCCGCACCGCCCCCGCGAGGGTGTCGGGCCAGGAGCGGACTCCCGCTGCGGACACCTCGTGACGGATGTCCTCGCCCCATCGCTCGCACACGGCCGGCGGGTAGAGCCGGGCCAGGAGCGTGGCCGCGTTCATGCCGGGGTGATCCCGAGTGCGCGCAGGCCGGCGGCGGAGATACGGGCCATCTGCTGGAGTTCGGCGCGCAGTTGGTCACGGCCCGCGTCGGTGATCCGCATGGTGCGCTGGCGTTCCTGGGCTTCTGCCGCCTGGTCCGCAGGCTGGATCAGCTCGCGCGCCTCCAGCCTGGACAGTGCTCCGTAGAGGCTGCCGGGGCCGAGTTTGCGGCCGGTGAGTTCTTCGATCGCGGTGTTGATGGCGTATCCGTGCAGCGGGCCGTCCGCGAGGACGGTGAGCACGAGCATCTGGGCGTCGTTGCTGTGCATGGGCCTCCTTGCCTCCGGCCCACATGGTACGAGCCGCGATACTACTTGTCACGTAGTACGAGGCGCGTACTATGGCGGGCCATGGAACACGTGAAGGAGAACGGCCGGGCCTACCCGGCAGTGGTCTGGACGAGCCTCGGCGGGGCCGGTGTGTTCGAGGCGCTGACGGTGCTGGAGACCCAGGACAAGACGGTCAGGGCGGCCAGCCCGTGGCAGGACGACCCGTACGACGTGGTGGTGTCCCTGGCTCAGTTCGCGGTGCCGATGCTCGCCCTGGTGATCGCGTTACGGCTGCTCGTGTGGCGGGTGCCAGGGGGCGCGGACCGGGTTCAGCAGACGGTGCGTGCGGCGGGGGCGATGGTCACGCTGGTCGGGCTCACGGTGGGGTCCGAGTGGGCCGCGGTCATCGCCGGGGCGCCTGCCTCACCCTCCGGGACATGGGCATCGGTGCTGATCGGCGGGCTGGTCGTCAACTCCGTACTCACCGTGGTCGCAGCGGTGTCGCTCGGGCGATGTCGCCGCCGACGCCGTTTGGCCCACGGCCCGCGGAGCGACTGGCTCGGCGACGCCGTCTTCCTCTGCCGACGGATTCCCGTGCTGCGGCGCTGGGCCGGTCCTGACGCGGCGGTCTGGGTACGCCAGCGCGCGATGACGGTGTTCGTCACGCTGAGCACGCTGGCCGCGGCGGCCCTCACCGGTGCGCAGGCCATCGGCGAACGCTGGACGGATCCGCTGCTGATCGCCTGGTTTCTGGTCGTCGTGGCGACCTCCGACCTCGCGTTCTGCGTGATCAGCAACGCGGTCGCGGGCTTCATCGCCCGGCCGCCGCGCACCCGGCCCCGCCGTATCGCCGAGGCATCGGCAGTCGCCGGGTGCGTCGCGGTCAGTGTCGCGACGGCGTTCCGTGACGCGCTGTGGCCCGTGTTCGGGACGGGCTCGCTGTCCGTACCGGCCTTGGCCGCCCTCACGCTCGGCGCCGGTCTGGTCACGTCCCTGGTCACGGCTGCTCTCCTGCTCGCGTGCTCGCCGTACGAGGCCGCCCGCTTGCGCCGCCGCTTCGGCGCGGCCGCCACCCACCTTCGACGACCGGGTACGCACCGCTGAAAGGCGTGACGATGGGACCGTCCACAGCGCAGGAACAGGCAACACCGACGATCTGCGCCCGCGAGCTGTCCAAACAGTACGGACGCAGGCAAGCCGTCAGCGGGCTCGGCTTCGCCGTTGACGCCGGCCAGATCTGCGCACTGCTCGGCCCGAACGGGGCGGGCAAGACCTCCACGATGCGGATGCTGGTCGGCCTGTCGTCCCCGGACACTGGCAGCGCGAGCATCCTGGGTGAACCGGTCGGGCTGGGCGCGGAGGTGCTGCGCGGTGTCGGCGTTCTCATCGACGGCCCGGCGTTCGTGCCGCACCTCACCGGCCGGGCCAACCTGCGGCTCCTGTGGTCGGCGACGCGACAGGCATGGCCGCCCCCCGCTTTGGACGACGCGCTGGACCTCGCCGGGCTGGGCGAGGCGCTCGACCGCAAGGTCAAGGGCTATTCGATGGGGATGAAGCAGCGGCTGATGCTGGCCCAGGCCCTGATGCGGAAGCCGGACGTGCTGATCCTGGACGAGCCGGCCAACGGACTGGACCCCGGCGAGGTCCGGGCTCTGCGCGAGTACCTGGGGGAGTTGGCCCGGCGAGGGGCCACCGTGCTCGTCTCCAGCCACCAGCTCGCCGAGGTGCAGCAGCTGGCGACCCACGTCGTCGTGATGAACCACGGCCGGCTGATCGCCGCAGGACCGATGGACGAGTTGCTCGGCGCCGCCGGCACCTACCGCCTCCAGGTGGACGACACCGAGAAGGGGGCCGCCGTACTGCGCGCACTGCCCGGCGTCGCGACGGCCACGACGCAGCGGGACGAGATCGTCGTCACCGCCCCCGGTGTGCTCTCCCGCGACCTGGTCCGCGCGCTGGTCACGGAGGGCATCGGCGTCACGTCCGTGCAGCAGGAGAGCAAGTCCCTGGAAGAAGCGTTCCTCACCATGACCGAAGGGGCCGGCGAGCATGCTGCGCGTTGAACTGACCACCCAACTACTGCGGATCCGCACCCTCGTCGTGCTCGCCTGTCTGGCCACCGTCCCCGTGCTGTCCGGCTTTTCGTACGCATCCCAGGCGGGGCATCGCAACGGCCGTCAGACCGGCCTGTTCGGCGCCTCCCCCTACTCCGCGCTCAACCACTCCATGGCGAGCATGGCGTTCATCGAACCGCTGCTCCTCCCAATCATGGTGGCTCTGCCGGCCGCCGCGATCGCCTCGTCCGACCGGGAGTGGGGAACCCTGCGCTACCTGTACGTTGCGCCCGTGAGCCGAGCACGCCTGCTGGCGGCCAAGCTCAGAGCTCTGGCCGTCTGGACTGCGACCGCCACCTTGTGTGTGCTGGCGGCCGGCCTGCTTGCCGGTGTTGCCATCTACGGCTGGCATCCGTTCCACATCGTTGGTGCTCCGAATCTCACCGGCGGGGAGACAGCCACCCGGGTCCTGTCGGCGACCGGCTACTGCCTGCTGTGCATGCTGAGCATCGCGACGATCGCGTTCGTCCTGGGACTCCTGCTGCCCCGCGGCCTCGAAGCCCTCGGCACCGCCGTGGCCTTGGTGATCGCTGCCGGCATCCTCAACGGCACGCACACCCTGCACGCCGTGCAGATCGTCCTGCCCATGCACTACTGGCGGGACTGGACCCACCTGTTCGACCCCTCTGGGACCGCCCACCTCGGCACCGGCATCGTGGTCCAGATCACCGCGATCGTCGTGGCCACCTGCGCCGCCGTCCTCGTGCTCCACCGACGGGACCCCGCGGCATGACACCCGCTCCGCCCGCGATGCCCGAACTCCGCGACGAGTTTCGCAGCTCCCTGCGCGGTCGGCGAGACGGTGGAGACCGCCGCGCCGACGACGGCCAATGCGACGCGCAACTACACCTCGGCCACGACGATGTAGAACGTCACCGCCGCGAAGAAGGGGCCACGCGTGAGATGGCTCAGCCAGGCTTCCGCCGCCCGGTCGCTGAAGTAGCCGGCTTCGACGGCGCGCCGAGTGGTGCGTTCCAGGCCGAGGATCCTGTCCGCGACCTGGACATCCCGGAAGAGCGGTGTGACAGGGATGACCGTGGGCACCGTGAAACCGCTCTCGGCCGCCAGCCGCGCCAACTGCCTGCCGATCCCCGCGTTGCGGACCACCCGTTCGGCAATATGGCGGGTGTAGACACGCGTCAGGTTGCTGTCCGGATGGTCGACGGCCAGGGTTTCCCAGTCGGGCTCGCCCATGACGAGCCGCCCGCCCGGCCGCAGGACCCGGCGGATCTCACCGAGCGCTGTCAGGGGATCTGCGACGTGCTGCAGGACCCGGTCGGTTCGGGCACGGTCGGCAGTGTGGTCGGGCACCGGCAGGTCGTGGATGTCTGCGTGCCGGACGTCCACCATGGCCTGGCCGGCGGTGCGTGTCCGCGCGGCGTCGACCATGTTCTGGTCGTGGTCGAAGCCGATGACAGCGCCGGTCGAGGTGACTGCCCGGGCGAGCGCCTGAAGGTCCGTACCGGGGCCGCAGCCGAGGTCGAGCACCCTGTGTCCGGCACGCAAGTCGAGTTCGTCGAGCATCCGCCGCTTGTAGGAGCGGCCGAGATCGCTTGCAGCGAGCCGGTCGAGATAGCTGACGGGATCGGGCTTGGCCGTCTCGAACGCAGCTGGTGTCATGCGTCCAGTCAACCAACTACCCAGCCCGCCATAGGCGTTGTATCGCGACAAAAACATGGCTCGGCCGCTCAAGCCGTACCGATGCGCTACTCCGGATCGGTGTCTTCGTTGACATTGCCCAAATGCACAGGGGCTCGATCAAGGCCCACGGCCGACAGGGCATCGGGCAGGAGAGAAGCCATCCTCTTCGGCCGGACGGTCTCCGCAGTGGCAGCGAGTTCCGCTGCCGACCACCAACGATGCCCGTAACGAGCCTCCTCCGTCCGGACGTTCATACCGCGGACCTCATCGGCCGTGACGCGGGCAAGGCGGTATTCCTCGTACTGGTCGAAGACACGGCCGTCGACGCTGAAGATCGCCTGCCGGGTCCAGACAACGGGGCTCAAACGCCCAGCGGGAAGAGACAGCGCCGTCTCCTCCCAGACTTCACGCACGGCAGCCTGAGGATAGTTCTCGCCGTCCTCGACAGCACCACCGACGGTGAACCACCATCGTGCCCCTGGACTGCGCGGATCACGGCCGCACAGCAGGAGCAGACGATCGTCGCCGTCCACCAGGAGAACACGGGAAGTCCACCGCAGCGTCAGCGTCATGAACCCCGATGCTATCCACGGATCACATGGTGAGGAGAAGGACTGGACTCTCCTGCGGAGGGACACATGAAGGTGGGGTCATGGACGGCGGCACCCTTTACTCGATCGGTGAACTGGCTCGGCGCACCGGGCTGACGGTCAAAAGGATCCGGTTCTGTTCCGACCGCGGCAGCGTGACGCAGGCCGATCGCACCCCCGCCGGATACCGCCGCTACGGCCCGGACGCCGTCGCTCGTCCGGCCCTCGTCCGGCCACTGCGCGAGCTCGGCCTCGGCCTCGACGTGATCCGGCGTGTCACGAACCCTGCGAACGCAGCCGCTCTCGCCATTGCTCCGGGCGCCGGCTGGCCGGCTCCGTCGTCGCGATGAAGTTCTCCAGAACGGAAAGGAAGCGTTGCGGATCTGTGTGGAACGGGAAGTGCCCCGAGCCCTCGAAGATCTCCAGACGGCTGCCGGGCATGGCGGCATGGGCCACCTCGGCGTGCAGGGCGGGCACGACCTGGTCGCGCGAGCCCCACACCAGCAGGGTCGGCATACCTGCGGTGAGATGGCAGCGGTCGAGCATGGTCACTACTTGACCGCGCCAGTCGACCACAGCGCGCAGCGTACGAATGAACGCCTCACGGGAGGCCGTATCGGGCAGGGCATCCACCACACGCAAGAGATCCGGCGCGTCCACGCCGAGCCCCGTGCCGAACAGCTGCAGCAGCCGGATCGCGATGGCGGTCTGCGTCCGTACCGTCGGAAGCCGCAACGCGGCCAGAGCCAGCTGGGCCCCGGGAAGCGAGGCCAGGCGCAGCGCCGGAGTGACACCGCGTCCCACCCCGCCCGTGCTCACCAGTGCCAGCCGCTCGGTCCGGTCCGGGAACTGGTACGCGAATTGCATGGCCACACCGCCGCCGAGGGAGTGTCCGACCAGCGTCGCCCGGTCGACGTCCAGCACTCCCAGTAGGTCCCGCATGCCGTTGGCGTACGCGGGCACCGAGTAGTCTCCGCGCGGCTTGTCGGAGCAACCGTGGCCCAGTAGGTCCGGGGCGATGACCGTGTGGTGCCGGGCCAGCTCGGGGATCAGTTCGGCCCAGGTGTCGGAGGAGTCCCCGATGCCGTGGATCAGCAGCAGGACCGGACCCTTGCCCGCCATGCGGAAGGCCCAGCGGTGACCGTGGATGACCTGGTACTGGCGTGCGAAGGACTTGTGGATCGCACGCAGCCGCGCGGACTCGCGACGCTGCGGAGGAATGCTTGCCACAGCAGCTCCTCTCCCGGGCGGGCAGATGGCCCCTCGGCGGTTAACGTGCTCGTAACGCTCACGTGCTGGGGGAATCTAAGTCGACAAGTCGATTTTCTGGAGTGGGCTACGTCACAGATCGCGACGGTGAATGCGGCACGAAGGAATCCCCAAACGCCGATGCGACCTGGGGTTTCGCATAGTCCGCAGGCGGCCACGACCCCCCTTGACGTGAGGTACGCCACGGCGCTGACGCCCAAAGCCGCAGCACTTTCGGCATGATCCAGTGCTCTGACCGGCAAGGTTCGCCGGGGTAGCGGTTGGATCGGTTGGATCAGTTGAACGGGCGGTGACGTCCATTGCGACGCATGTGAGTGGTCGCGGCGGCCGCCCCGGGCACCTCGATGACCTCCGCGTCCACGACGGTCACATCGCTACTGGGGCCGCTTCCTGGGACGCCCTGGAAAATTTGTGGGCCGTGTCGATCCGGCCACATCCCGTTCGACGTCATGATGTGCGGCGCCTCGCCGCACGATGACACGACAGGACCTGACGAGGACAGACGTGGATCAACTGCTGAGAGTCATGAACTTCAACGTCTCGAGTGACGGAATCGGTGCCGGTGAGCACCAGAGTCTCGAGCGGCCGTTCGGCTGCGACCATCCCGAGCGGCTGTTCGCCTGGGCCGGGGCCACGGCGAGCTGGCCCATGCGCACGGATCCCGGGGGGAGCCGGGGTCTCGACGACTACTTCACGCGGGACTTCGCACGCGACATCGGTGCCGAGATCATGGGCCGCAACAAGTTCGGTCCCCAGCGCGGGCCCTGGCAGGACCATGAGTGGCGCGGCTGGTGGGGGGAGGAGCCCCCGTTCCGCACGCCGGTGTTCGTCATGACCCACCACACGCGTCCGTCGTTCACGCTCTCCGATACCACGTTCCACTTCGTCGACGGAGACCCCGCCACGGTCCTCGAACGGGCGCGGGAAGCGGCGCAGGGCAAGGACGTCCGACTCGGCGGCGGGGTCACCACCATCCGGCAGTTCCTCGATGCCGGCCTCGTCGACACCATGCATGTGGCGGTCTCACCGGTAAAGCTCGGGTCCGGACTACGGCTCTGGGAGTCCCCCGATGAACTGCTCGACCGGTTCCACCTGGAGGTCGTGCCCAGCCCGAGCGGTGTGACGCACCACCTGTTCTGGCGAAAGTGACGCGAGGCCCCCTCGAGTTCAGGCTGCGACTGCGAGAAGGGCGTCCGCCCCAGCGGATGCCCTCCTCGCTTCGGACGCGGGCGCGTTCCCTGCGTTGAGCGGCGAGCACGTCGGGGTGGCGGGCGTTGGCGTTACGCCAGCGCAGGTAGCGGTGCAGGGCCTGGGTCTGCGCGGGACGGCTGCGGTGGTGGGAGTTGGCCAGGGTGAACTGTCGCAGTGGGCCGAAGTGGGCCTCGATCGGGTTGGCCCAGGAGGCGTAGTTCGGGGTGAAGCACAGCTCGACCTTGTTCTTCTTGGCCCAGCGGCGGATGTCCTGACCGGTATGCGATGTATTCCTTGATGATCCCGAGCGGTGCGCCGTCGCAGGATGCGGCGAAGGATGACGGAGACCAGAAGTGATCGCCCCACAGGTATGTACGTGGCCGGGGAACTCCTGCCGCAGGCGTCGAGCCGAGACGCCGTTGAGGCTGCCGACGAGCCTGGAGATGGCGACCTTCGGCGAATAGTGCACCAGTAGGCGGACGTGATCGTGCTCGCCGTTGAACTCCACCGGCTCGGTTTCGAAGTTGGCGCACACGGCGCGCGTGATCTCTTCGCAGTGTCGAAGGATCTCGTCGGTGAACGGTCCGCGCCGGTACTTGGGCGTGAAGACTCACCGATATGCCCGCCGTATGCATTCCAGGCGACGAAGGCGGCCCGCTGTGGCAGTTCCACCCCCGTGGTTCTTGGACCGGCTGATCAACACCAGCCGCCGATCGAATGACCAGGATCACTCCCACCAGTTGAACATCAGCTCGCCGACTGTGCTGGGACGCCAGTACCGCACCTGCCCCAGCTCTGCCTCGGCGAGCTCGCTGGTGTCAGCAGCGGCCAACGGCATGCTCAGTTCTTCGACGTCCAGCAGCCGGAAGCCGCCCAGCTCGAATGCGTCCGCCCAGGCCGGTGGGGATATGAAGTTCGTCAGGGGCCCACCGGGCTGCGGAGGACTCGCCGCAAAGGCAACGACCGGGAGTACCTCGTGGGACAAGACGGTCGTTTTACTGTCTGGGATGGCGATCAGAGCAGTATGGAAGTTCGGCGTTACTCCGGCCAGCGCCACTTCGTCGACCGTGCCCCGAATCGATCGGGCCACCGCATGGCAGACGCTCTTGAAGACAAGGGCGTCCACCTGCGGCAACGTGGCTTCGCCATGCCCCCAGAACCCGGTAGCACCTCGTGAGACACGGATCACGTCACGACTCAGCTCTCATTCCGCCCGTCAGGTCCTCTGAGGGTGCCATGCGGCCTGGCCGAGTGGTCAAGTGCCCACCTCCATGTACCGGAGCGGTTCCCGGCTTCGGAGGGGCCGACACCGGACATGAAGGGCGCACACCAGAAGTCGCGGCGAATGAAGGCCGACCTGTGGCCCTACAGTTGCTGAGTCAACTTGACCCGGCTCTAAAGGGACCGGGCTTGGAGGTGGCGCCCAACTGGCTGCTGGGTGGGCTCCTCCGTCCAGACACCCCGTTATGGGGTGGCAGGGACGCGTGACTCACGCCCCGCAGTCCACACGTTCTCACCCCTGCGGGCGAGGACGCGGGAAGCGTTCCGGTCGGCGTGCGCAACGACGCCGCACGACCGGCATACGAACGTGGCTTGAGAGATTCGGTTGAGCCGGTCCACGTGGCCGCAGTCGGCGCACTCCTTGGAGGAGTAGGCGGGATCGACGTACACCACGGGCACCCCGGCCCGGCGTGCCTTGTAGACGATGAACTCCCCAAGCTGGGCGAAGGCCCAGGAGTGGAGTGCGACCCGTTGGGGCTTGCGGAGCCGTACCCTCTGCCGGATTCCCTTGAGTTCTTCCAGACAGATTCCGGCGGAGGTGCGTGCAGCCTCGGTCACGATCGTCTTGGCGATGATGTGGTTGGTGTTCTTCACGTGCCGCTGCTCGCGGCGGGAGCGCTCCTTGAGCCTGCGCTTGGTGCTCTTGGTGCGCTTCTTCTGGAGCTTGGCCCGCAGGGCGAGCTGACGCTTGCGGTACCGGGTGAGTTGCCGTCCGGTGGCCTGGTAGCCGGTGGACGTGGTGGCGATGTTCACGATCCCGAGGTCCACGCCGATGAAGTGGTCAGGTTCGTACGGGGCGGCCTCGGGAATCTCGCACGTGGCGATCAGGTAGAAGGCGCCGTCACGCTCGATCAGGTCGCTCTCGCCCTTGCGGTACCGCTGGAGCACCTTGAGCGCGTCAGCCGAGCACACGAACCGGACCTTCTTGATCCGACCCCGCATGGTCCAGATGGACACCGTTTGCTGGTCGTACTGCCAGCTCAAACACCGGTCGTCATACGGCTGCGCAGCATCGGGCCGGAACATGATCGGCTTGGACTGCGCCTTGATCCGGCGCTTCGACGTCGACTTGCCGAGGTTCCCGGCATGGATGTTGGCGCGCAGCGTGGTGTAGGCATCGCGCACCTTCTTGATGACGTGCTGCGCGGCCTGCGCCCCCAGCCCGGAGGCTTTGAGGTGGGCGTACGTGTGCTTGCGCAACTCGTACTCACGGGGAACGTCGTTGACGAAGGCGACTTCGGAAACCCAGCACGCCAGGTCGTTGGCCGTGCGCAGAGTGGAGCGCAGCGCGGCGGCATGGTCGGCCTCCGGCATCAGCTTCACCTGCGTCACGATCTTCATACCGGCAACCTACAGTGCCGCACTGACAACGCCTCAGGCCGACAGTGCAGACCCGTGCGAACAAACAGGTCACCCCATCCAGAGAAGATCGGGTAGGGAGGCCGGTTCTCCCGGCCCCCCCTCCCACACCACCGGACATGCGGGCCTCGCATCCGGCGGTTCGTTCAGTTGATCTCAGGCGGTCCTGAGACGCTGCCACAATGCGGCAAAGGACTTGTAGCCCTCAGCGTCCCAGTAGGCGTTGTCCAGGGCGCGGCTCATTTCAATGGAGAGAGATGCTTTCCACTTCCGGTGTCCGGCGACCAACCGCACGTCATCGGGCACCTCTTGGCCAAGCCTTCGCACCATGCGGACTCGGTTGGTGGTTTCGATCCATCGCACCTGGCGAAGCCTCCGGCGGGTCCACTCATCGAGTTGCTTGAACGTCCAAGAGGAGTCCGCAACCTTGAAGTAGGCAACCCGTCCAGTCATGAACCTCCGCAGCTTCTCCAGTCGGTGGTCCATGGACACTCCCCAGGACCTAGAAGTGATCGTCCGGACCGTCTTCTTCAGGCGGTAGACCGCCTTCCGGTCAATCCGGATCCTCACCGGCCCTTTCCCACCGGCTCGGTAGTAGCCAAACCCGAAGAGGGAGACCTTGAACGCTGGAGCCGCTTTGGATTTCTCCCGGTTCACTTTCAGCTTCAGCCGCATCTCGATGAAGGTCGTAACCGACGCGAGCACGCGGCTGGCCGGCCGCTCCGAACGGACGAAGATCATGACATCGTCCGCGTAACGTACGAAGCGGAGGCTGCGCTTGAAGAGTTCGCGGTCAAGGTCGTCCAACATGATGTTGGAAAGCAACCGGGGAAAGCGGGGAGCCTTGCGGCGTCCCCTCCTCCGATGCCACGACCGACCCCTCGGCCAT
Organism: Streptomyces sp. RB17; assembly: GCF_009604455.1. Taxonomy (GTDB): domain Bacteria; phylum Actinomycetota; class Actinomycetes; order Streptomycetales; family Streptomycetaceae; genus Streptomyces. The sequence goes on along the minus strand of NZ_WEGL01000002.1, from coordinate 1,412,927 downwards.
GATGCCGGCCTCCAGGTATCGGCGAATCAGCTTCAGGACCTTCTTGTCCTCCACCCGGCGGGCCACTCGCGCCATGAGCGCGTCGTGATTCACACGGTCGAAGAACTTGTCCAGATCCAGGTCCACCGCCCAGCAGTTCCCGTCCTCGACCGCCCGCTTTCCGACCTTCACGACCTGGTGGGCTGAGCGTCCCGTACGGAACCCGAACGACGCCCCGGAGAAATGAGGGTCGAAGACGGGCACGAGGGCCTGCGCAATAGCCTGCTGAATCAGTCGATCCAGCACACGTGGGACACCCATGTCTCGGCCTGCGCTGAACGGGCGGGCGACAGTCACACGGTGAGGTCACTTGATGGTGAGTGTGCAGGCCGTGGTCGTCGTGTGGGAGCTGTTGCTCAGGTGGATGTGGATGTCGCCGGATTCGACGAGGAACTCGCCCTCGGGGGCGTTCGTCCAGTAGCCGAAGTCCTCTGCGCCGAGGGTAAAGGTCACTGTGGCGCTTCGGCCTGCGGGAAGGTGGATGCGGCGGAAGGCTCGCAGACGACGAACGGGCTGGACGAGGCTTGCCACAGGGTCGTGGATGTAGAGCTGCACGACCTCGTCGCCGGCGCGGGCGCCGGTGTTGCTTACCGTCACGGAGGCTGTGACGGTGGCTCCTTCGAGGAGGGCCTGGGGGCTGAGGGCCATGGTGTCCAAGGTGGGCCGGCCGAGCTCGAACGTGGTGTAGCTGAGGCCGTGGCCGAAGGGGAACCGCGGTCCGTGGTCCAGGTCGAGGTACCGCGAACCGTAGCGCGGGGGCTGGGGTTCGGGGCCGCACGGGCGGCCGGTGTTCTCGTGGTTGTAGTGGATGGGGATCTGGCCTGTGGATCGGGGAAAGGACACCGGGAGTTTGGCACCCGGGTTGACGGCGCCGAACAGTACGTCGGCCACGGCGTGGCCGGCTTCGAGGCCCGGGTGCCAGGCGACCAGCACCGCCGGCACCACGTCGAGCCAGTCGCCGAGGGCGAGGGGGCGGCCGCAGGTCAGTACGACGACGCAGGGGCGGCCCGTGCCGGCGATCGCGGCGACGAGGCGGTCTTGCTGGCCGGGCAGGCCGATGGCGCTGCGCGAGCCGCCTTCGCCGCTCAGGGCCGCCGGCTCGCCGGCCACGACAACGGTCAGGTCGGAGGCCTCGGCCGCGGCGACGGCGGCCGCGATTCCGGACGTGTCCTGGCCCTGCGGGTCGACTCCCTTTGCGCAACGGATCTTTGCTCCCGGCATGGCCTGTCGGATGCCGTCCGCCACGGTGACGGCGGGGAAGGCGGCGGCGGCGGGCCCCGCCCACGCGCCGTTGAGGTCGGTCGACTCGGCGAACGGGCCGACCACCGCGATCGAGGCGACCTCTCGCGGAAGGGGAAGTGCGCTGCGCTCGTTCTTGAGCAGCACCATGGAGCGGGCGGCGGCTGCCCGCGCGGCGCGGCGAGCGTGCGCGGACGGGGTACGGATCTCTGTACGCTCGTCCGTGTAGGGGTGGTCGAAGAGACCGAGCCGGAACTTCAGGCGCAGCACCCGTGCCACCGCGTCGTCCAGACGGCCGGCCGTGAGGTGGCCGCCCGCCAGCAGTCTCGCACCGTGGTCGGCGAAGCAGGTGCTGACCATCTCCATGTCGACACCGGCGCCGAGGGCGAGCCGGGCGGCGTGCGCGGGGTCGGCGGCGAAGCCGTGGGGCACCAGTTCCGCGACGCCCGTCCAGTCGCTGACCACGACGCCGGCGAAGCACCAGTCCCGCTTGAGGATGTCGGTGAGCGTATGGGCGTTGGCGTGGGCCGGTACTCCGCTGAGGGTGTTGAACGCGGCCATGACCGTGGCCACACCTGCCTCGACGGCCGCCCGGAACGGTGGCAGGTGGAGGTTTCGCAACCGTGATTCGGACAGGTCCACCGTGTTGTACTCGCGGCCGCCCTCGACCGCGCCGTAACCGACGAAGTGCTTGGCGCAGGCGGCCATCCGGTCCCGTGCGATCCGTCCGGCGCCGGCGCCTTGGTATCCACGGATCTTGGCGGTCGCGAAGATTGCTGTGAGGCAGGGATCCTCGCCGCAGCTCTCGGAGATCCGACCCCAGCGCGGCTCGGCGGTGACGTCCGTCATGGGAGAGAACGCCCAGTGGACTCCGGCCGACCGCGCCTCCTGCGCGGAGATCCGGGCCTCCTGCTCGGCGATGTCCGGGTCGAAACTCGCCGCCTGGGCCAGCGAGATGGGGAAGGTGGTCCGGAATCCGTGGACGACGTCCATGCCGAAGACCAGCGGAATGCCGAGCCGGCTCTCCTCGACGGCCACGCGCTGGAGGTCGTTGGTTCTGCGGGCACCGTGGAGGTTCAGTACGGACCCCAGCCGGCCGGCGCGCGCGGCATGTCTCACGAGGTGTGACTGGTCGTCGCCGGGCCCGGTGTCGGCGGTCCAGGCGAGTTGCTGGAGCTGGCCCAGTTTCTCGTCGAGGGTCATCCGCGCGAGCAGATCGCAGATCTCGCTCTCGTACGGGGCGGCGTGGTGCTTGCCGGCGTGCTGTGCGACCTGGTCCTTGCCGGCGTGCGGTGCGACCTGGTCCTCGTCGGCGTGTGGTGCGGCGTGGCCGATGGCGTCGTTCGGCACAGTGCGGTCCATGGCGTCGTCTCCTGGGGTGCGAGTGCCCGGTGCGTGTGCACGCAGGACCGCTCGGCGCGCGGGGCGGGCGGCTGTGGTGCGTGGTGTGCCACGGGCACGGGGGAACCGGCGCTGTGCGCCGGGGAGATGAGCGGCGGACCGACGTCCTGACACGGCGGTTCCACTGGGCCGGGAACGATAGTGCACCGGGCCGGTGTCACGTCAACTCCGGGCCGGGCCGGGGGCCCACGGTGAGCCGAGGCCCGGGTGCGTGGAGCCGGTCCTGTCAGGGCAGCAGGCCGCGGCGCCGTGCCGCGACCACTGCCTCCAGCCGGGAGCGTGCCTGGAGTTTGCGTGTGGCGCTGCGCAGATAGCTCTTCACCGTCTCGACGGTGATGCCGAGGTCGGCGGCGACCTGCGGGTTCGTCCAGCCCAGAGCGACGCAGGCGAGCACGTCCACCTCGCGGTCCGACAGCGGTGCTGTCTGGCGTCGCACTGCCGTGCCGGCCGCTGGGCGGGCGTCGCCGCCGGCCGTGGAGAGCTTGTGGCACACCGCCTCGATGCGCTCCCGCAGCGTCGGGTCCTCGGTGTTCTTGGCCAGGATCCGCAGCTCCGCGTAGGCCTCGCGGAGCTGTTCCCGCTGGGTTCCGGCCGGCTCGTGGGTTCCCGCCGCCGTCCTCGGCTCCGGCACCCGCTCGTCGAGCCAGCGCAGTCGCCGCGCGAGTTCGTCGTCGACCGCCAGGTCCTGCTCCAGCTCCCGGGCCATCTCCATGACGGAGTGGACCGTACGGTCCCCGAGCGGTGTGGCGCTGCGGACGGCGCCGTACAGCACACCGCGCACCCGGCCGCGTACCACCAGGGGCACGGCGACCAGGGCGCGCAGGCATTCGGCCTGGATGATGTGGTCGTAGTGGTGGCTGATGCCCGGTGAGCCCACGTAGTCGTTGACCAGTTGCGGTCGGCGCCGTGTCACCACCTTGCCGCCGAGTCCGCGCCCGGGGTCGAGGACGGCCCCGCGCAGCGCCCCCGCGATGGCTCCGACGAACTGCGTGAGCTGCAGTTGCATGTCGCTGTTGACCGCTCCGCCGAAGGTGAGGGGCAGGTCGGTGGCATCCCGCAGCCGGGCGAGTGTGCGCTGTATCCGGGTCTGGTCGTCTGCTGCCACAGAGCGGTTCACGCCGCCTCCTGGAATGAGCCGCGTCGGCGGGGGCCTCCCCCTCAGTCGGGGGTACCTGGCCCTGCCACCGCGCCGGAAACATCTGGTTAACAGTCGGGCATCAAGGTGCCCCATGGATCCGGGAGTCGCAATGACTTTGCCACACGAACGCGTCGCGGGGACCCTGGCGGCGGTCGCCGGTCCGGACGCCGTCGCCGCCGAGTTGCTGTGCGACCGCCATCCGCCGGAGGCCGTCGCCGTGCGGGTGGTCGAGCCGGACCTCACCAGCACCGACCTGACCTACGGCGACCTGCACGACCGCTCGGCACGGCTGGCAACCGCGTTGGCCGGGCTGGGCGTCGAGGCGGGCGACCGGGTGGCCACGCTGATGGCCAAGTCGGCCGACCTGGTCGTGGCGGCCCTGGCGATCTGGCGGCTCGGGGCGGTGCAGGTCCCGCTGTTCACCGCCTTCGCCCGGCCCGCGATCGCCTTGCGGATCACCGGCAACGGCACCAAGGCGGTGCTCTGCGATCCGTCGCAGCGGCCCAAACTCGCTCCGGGCGATGGCATACCGGACGCCCCCGAATGGCGGGTCATCACCACCGGGGCCGCCACCGGAACCGACCTCGCCCTGCACGACCTGCTCACGGCGGAGCCCTGGCCGGAGCCCGTGGCCGTCGGGGACGACGGAATCCTCGTCGAGCTGTTCACCTCGGGCACGACCGGCGCCCCGAAGGCCGTACCGCTTCCGCTGCGGGCCGTGGCGGCGATCCTCATATACCAGGAGTACGGTCTCGACCACCGCCCCGACGACGTCTTCTGGAACGCGGCGGACCCCGGCTGGGCGTACGGCCTGTACTACGGGCTGATCGGCCCGCTCGCCCTCGGCCGGACCACACACCTGCTGCGCAGCACGTTCTCTCCGGAGCTGACCTGGTCCGTCCTGGCGAGGTACCGCGTCACCAACTTCACCGCAGGACCCACGGTGTTCCGCGCGCTGCGCGACCACGCCACCACGCGGACCGAGCCCCTCGCGCTACGGCACTGCTCCTCGGCCGGTGAGCCGCTCGGCGCGGACGTCGTCGCCTGGGCCGAGCGGACGCTGGGGGTGCCCGTGCGCGACCACTACGGTCAGACCGAGCTCGGCATGGTCGTGGCCAACGCCTGGCATCCCGAGATCGCGGCGCCGCTGCGGCCCGGTTCGATGGGCCGTGCGCTACCCGGCTGGCGTCTCGACGTGCTGCGGCCGGACGCGGACGAACCCGCGCCGCGCGGTATGACGGGCCGGCTCGCGGTCGACGTGGAGTCGAGCCCACTGATGTGGTTCACCGGCTACCGCGATGCCCCTGCGCGTACCGCGGAACGCTTCACCGCCGATGGCCGCTGGTACCTCACCGGCGACGCGGCGGCCCAGGACGACGACGGCTATCTCACCTTCGCCTCACGCGACGACGACGTGATCCTGATGGCCGGTTACCGCATCGGCCCGTACGAGGTGGAGAGCCTGCTGGAGCGGCACGAAGCCGTGGCGGAGGCCGCTGTCGTCGGCGCCCCGGACGACCTGCGGGGCGAGATCGTTGTCGCCCACGTGGTGCTGCGGCAGGGCGCCGAGCCGGGCGACGCGCTGGTGAACGAGCTCCAAAAGCATGTGAAGACGCATCTCGCCGCACATGCCTACCCGCGTGAGATCCGTTTCGTGAACCAACTGCCCCGGACTCCCAGCGGCAAGCTCCAGCGCTATCTGCTCCGCGAGAGCGGCGGCTCCCAGCAGTCCTGATCCGCGCCCGACTCCCCGGGCCCTGCCACCCCTCCTCCCTTGCGTCCCTTCCCCTTCCCCCATTCCCTCCCGTTCCTTTTCCACCGTCCCAGGAGGCGACGATGCCCCACATGGACAGACGCAGGTTTCTCACGAGTGCCGCCGCAGCCGCTTCAGCGGTCGTGTTGACGGCCGGCCCCGCCCGGGCCGAGGCTCTGCCGGCCCGGCACGCGGCCAAGAAGGCACGGCGCACGGCCGGCGCATTCGGCGACGCCCGCGTCGTGGCCGAGACCTACGTCGATCCCCGGACCCTCGACCTCACCATCGACTCCCCCGCTCTCGCCGACCCGGCGGTGAAGGTGCGGCTGCTGCTGCCGCCGGGCTGGACCCCGAACCCGGCCCGCACCTGGCCGGTGCTGTATCTGCTGCACGGCGCGGGCGACGACTACTCGTCCTGGACCCGCTCCACCGACGTCGCCGCGCTGACGCAGGACACCGGCGTCCTCGTGGTCATGCCGACCGGTGGCCGCGCCGGTTTCTACTCCGACTGGTGGAACCACGGATTCGGCGGCGCTCCGGCCTGGGAGACGTTCCACCTCGTCGAGCTGGTACGCATCCTGGAAGGCGGCTACGGCGCCGGCACACGGCGCGTCATCGCCGGTCTGTCGATGGGTGGCTTCGGCGCAATGTCGTACGCGGCCCGCCACCCCGGCATGTTCCGTGCCGCGGCCGCGTACAGCGGTGTCGTCCACACCACGTACACCGGGCCGCACGCCCCGAGCCCGTTCGACGGCCCCGCGCTCGTGCGGGGCACCCTCCAGGTGGAGGGGTTCGACCCGGACGCGCTGTGGGGCGACCCGGCCGTCGACCCGGGACGGTGGGCAGCGCACAATCCGTACGACCTCGCGTACCTGCTCAAGGACATCCCGCTGTACGTCTCCAGCGGCAACGGCCAGCCCGGCCCCTTCGAGCCGCCGGGCACACCGGCCGACCCCAACATCGAACCGCTGATCGAGATCATGACCGAGGCGTTCGTCGACCGCCTGCACCAGGTCGGCGCGAACATCACCGCCAACCTCTACGGCCCCGGTATCCACAACTGGCCTTACTGGGAGCGCGAGTTGCACGCGTCCTTCCCGCTCCTGATGAACGCGGCCGGCGTCTGACCTGACGCGGACCCGACCGTGAAGAGGGGTTCCGCGTGCCCGGCCTGACACGAGCACGCGGAACCGCCTCGACGCCTCGCCATCCGTTTCCCGACACCGACACACAGAAACGCAGGCACACCGACACACCGACACGACCACGGCCACGCAGGCACAGGACACACCCTGCTCGTGGCGAGAGGCCACCATGAACGCACCCGAACCTCCCCTCGAAGGCCCGGGCCACCGCTACGACGTCATCGTGCACCGCGACGTCCGCATCCCCACGGCCGATCCCGATGTCACGCTCTCCGGCGACCTGTTCCTGCCCGAGGGCGCCGCCCCCGCACCGCTCCTCCTCACGCTTCTCCCCTACCGCCGCGACGTCGCCGCACTGTCCGGCTCCGCCGCCTTCCGCTGGTTCGCCTCGCGCGGCTACCCCTCGCTGCTGGTGGACCTGCGCGGTCTCGGGTCCTCCGACGGCGTTCGCAGGCCACCGTTCCACCCGCAGGAGGCGGACGACGCACTCGACGCCATCGCCTGGGCCCGCCGGCAGCCCTGGTGCGACGGCAGGGTCGGCATGTGGGGCGGCTCCTACGGCGGGATGACGACGATGCGCACCGCGGCCCGGCGCCCCGCCGCACTGCGGGCGATCGTCGTACTCGAAAGCACGGACGACCCGGGCCACGACTTCGTCCACCCCGGTGGCACACGCGGCGCGCTCGGCCCCCTCGGCCTGTGGTCGATGACCATGCTGCTCGGTCAGCTGCTGCCGCCGCTCGACGACTACGCGGACCTGACCGAGCGCGCGCGCTGGCGCTCTCGCCGCAGCGAGCGCCCGCACCTGCTCGACCTCTTCGGCTCGGGCCCCGGCGACCCGGTGTGGGACCGCGCACGCATCGACGCGGCGGCGATCGACGTCCCCGCGCTGTGCTTCGCCGGCTGGCGCGACCTGTTCTGCGAGGGCACGCTGCGCGCGTACGAGAAGATGACCGGGCCGAAGCGGCTGATCGCCGGACCCTGGCTGCACACCATGCCCCACGAATCGCCGCACGTGCCCGTCGACTTCCTCGAGCTCGCGCTGGCCTGGTGGGACCGGTGGCTGCGCGACGAGCCGAACGGCGCGGACAAGGCTCCGCCCGTCAGCGTGTACGTCGAGGGAGGCGGCGCACCGCGTTGGCTGGGTCTGCAGGACTGGCCCACGGGCGACACCGCCGTTCCGGTGGATCCGGCCGGCTGGACGCGCACCGAGGCGGTGCGGCCCGATCCGGCGACCGGCGCCCTCAGCGGCCTGTGGGCCGTACCGGCCGGGCCCTTCGGCCTCCCTCTCGACCAGCACGACGACGACACGCACAGCCTGTGCCTGACATCGCCGCCGTGTCGCGAGCCGCAACTGCTGTGCGGGCGTCCCGTGGTCACCGTCACCGCGCCCTGGCCACGCCTGTCGGTGAAGCTGACGGACGTGGATCCGATGGGCCGTTCCACCCTGGTCTGCGCGGGTCTGTGGGCCGGGGGGCCGCTCGATGGCGGCACCGTCGACGTCACACTCGGCCCGACGACGTACGAGCTGCCTCGCGGACACCGGCTGCGCATCGCGGTCGCGCCGGGCGACTTCCCCCGAGTCTGGCCGCAAGAGCCGGGCCGCGGCGAGGTGTGGCCCGAGGTGACCGGGCTCGTGTTCCCCGTCCTGCCCGTGGAGCGCGTCGAGGCCGCCGGCGTGCTCGACTTCCCGGCCCCGGACCCGAGTTCGCTCCTGGAGTTGCTGTCCGTACCCACCGGCACGGTCTCCGAATCCCCGGCCACGGGCACGGGCACGGCACCCGCTCCCGCGGCCGCCGCGTCCGCTCCCGACCCACCCGTCTGGGAGATCGCCGACGACCACCTCGGCAACACGGTTTCCGTACGCATCGCCCTGAGCGACGACGGACCGGCCGTACCGCACACTCACGGCCGCGCCCACCGCATGCGCGGCCGGCAGGAGATCACCGCGACGGCCCACCGCGTGCAGCCGGAGGCCGCCTCCGTCACCGTCAGCGCCTCCGGCGAAGTGCACACCGACACCGGTCACCGCATCACCGTCGACGCCGACATCACCGCCCAGGCCTCCGGTGTGCGGGCCGGCGGCCGGATCACGCTCGACGGTCACCTGCTGTTCGACCGCCGGTGGACGGCCGACCTGCCTGACCCGCCCGCCCTCCCACACGACAGGAGCACACGATGAGCACCGCATCCCTCGGCGGGACACTCCCCGCCGGCCTCGCCGAAGACCCGGCACCGGGCCTGCCAGGCCTCTCGCGACGGCGGTTCGCGGCCACGGCCACCGTGCTCGCCTCCGGGCTGACGCTGACCGCCTGCAGCGGCGGCGACGGCTCCGCCGGCTCCCCGACCTCGCACAGCACCCTGCGCATGGGACAGTTCTGGCCGCCCGTCAGTCTCGACCCCGCCAAGGCCGGCGGCGAGTCGCTGTTCTACCTCAACCCTGCCTACGACCCGCTGATCCACCGCGCCGCCGACGGCAGCCTGCAACCGCGCCTGGCGACCTCGTGGAGGTACCTCGGCAAGGGCAACACCGCCTTCGAGATCAAGCTCCGTGCGGGCGTGACCTTCAGCGACGGCGCGCCACTCGACGCCGAGGCGGTCCAGCGGAACATCGCGTACTTCAAGAAGGCGGCGGGCCAGGCGGCGGCCTTCCTCGCGCCCGTCTCCAGGGTGGAGGCACTCGACGAGCACACGGTCCACCTCGGCCTTTCCCAGCCGCACCCCTTGCTGCCGGCACTCTTCACCCAGGACTACTTCGCAGGCAACCTGATCAGCCCCCGAGCGCTCGCCGATCCGGGCAGACTCGCGAGCCGTACCTGCGGTGCGGGCCCCTACATGCTGGCTCCCGCCGAGACGGTGATGGGCGACCACTACACCTACGTGCCCAACCCGAGGTACTGGAACGCCAGGGACCGCCACTACGGCAAGATCGTCATCAAGGTCCTGCCCAACGAGAACACCGCCCTCGCCGCGCTCAAGACCGGCCAGGTCGATGTCATCTCCGGAAGCTACGCGATCGCCGCCGGCGCGGCGCGCGCAGGCCTGAAGGTCGCCTCCAGCCCCAACATCGTCATGGGCATCCAGCTCAACGACCGCACCGGGAAGCTGAGCCCGCCGCTGCGTGACGTCCGGGTGCGGCAGGCCCTCAACTACGCCGTGGACCGAGAGAAGATCACCAAGGCATTGCTCGGCGCGTACGGCACACCCACCGACCAGCCCGCGGTTCCCGGTCAGGACGGCCACAACGACACCGTCTTCTACCCCCACGACCCGCTCAAGGCCAAGCAGCTTCTGACCGCGGCCGGGCACGCCGACGGCTTCACCCTGCCGGTGGTCATCCCGTCGACCCCCGCGTTCCCCGGGGAGATCGCCCAGGCCATGGCCGCCGACCTGGAGAAGGTCGGCGTCCGGATGCGGATCACAGCGAAGGAACCCACCAGCGCGGCGCAGGAGATCACCAAGTATCCGGCGTCGACGATGGGTTGGGGTGCGCTGCCGGTCTACTTCATGGGCCGGGGGCTGTGGCTGCGGGACGCCGTCGGCATGAACCCCTTCCACAGCTCCGATCCCGAGCTGGAGCGACTGGACCGGCAGGCGGCCGCCGCGGACGAGAAGACCCGCGCCGGGCTGGACCGGGACATCGTCCGGCGGGTGGTGGAACAGGCCTGGTTCCTGCCGGTGTGCCTGAGTCCGGTGTTCCTCTTCCACCGCGACAGCGTGCGGATCGAGGTGACGCGGGACAGGCCGTTCCCGAGCCTCGTCGACTGGCGCCCGGCGGCGGACCCGGGAGCCTGAACCCCATGCTGCGGTTGATCACACGTCGGCTGCTCGTCTCGGCCGTGCTCGTCCTCCTGGTCTCACTGCTGACGTTCCTGCTCCAGGCGGCGGCTCCCGGAGACACCGCCCGCACGATCCTGGGTGATCACTACAGCCCCGAGGCCCACCGACTCCTGACCCACCAACTTCACCTGGACGAGCCGGTGTTGGTTCAGTACACGCATTGGCTGGGACAGGCGCTGCGCGGCAACCTGGGCTCCTCACCGATCAGCGGACTCGACGTCGGTGCGGAGATCACGGGCCGTCTGCCGGTGACGCTCTCGCTGATCGTGTGCACCACCACCGTCACGGCCGTGCTCGGGGTGGCAGTGGGTGTGCTGAGCGCGGTGCGCGGCGGGCGTATCGGCCGTGCCGTGGACCTGGCGTCGCTCATCGGGTACGCGTTGCCGGGCTTCTGGCTGGCACTGGTCCTGGTCGCGCTGTTCGCCGTGGCCGTGCCGCTGTTTCCCGCGACCGGGTACGTGGCCTTCACCGACGCCCCCGGCGGGTGGGCGCACAGTCTCGTGCTGCCGGTGGTCACCCTGGCGCTGCCCGGCATCGCGGTGTTCGCCAAACAGACACGGGACGCGATGCTCGAGGCCCTGTCCCAGGACTTCGTCACCACGCTGCGCGCGAACGGGGCCTCCCGCGCCTCGGTCGTCCTGCGGCACGCGCTGCGCAACGCGGCCATTCCCGTGGTGACGCTGGTCGGCCTCACCTCCGTCGGCCTGCTGAGCGGCACCGTCTTCGTCGAGGCCGTCTTCGCCATGCCCGGTCTCGGCGGTCTTGCCGCGCAGGCCACGACCCAGCACGACATCCCCGTGATCCAAGGCGTGGTCGTGGTGTTCACACTCGTGGTCGTCGCCGTGAACCTGGCCGTCGATCTCACCTACGCCTGGCTCAATCCCAAGGTGCGTGTGCCATGACCGAACCGCCCTCCACCGAACGACGCCGCCGGCCCGCACCGGTTCTGCGCACCGTCCTGCGACGCCCAGCCGCCCTGGTGTGCCTGACGTACCTCGCGCTGCTGGTCCTGGCGTCCCTCACGGCTCCGTGGCTCGCGCCGCACGGCCCGACCGCCACCGACCTGGACCACGTCCTCACCGGTCCGAGCACGCAGCATCCGCTGGGCACCGACAACCTGGGCAGAGACGTGCTCAGCCGCCTCATGTACGGCGGCCGTCCCAGCCTGACGGACGCCGCCGTGGCCACCTCGACCGTGCTCGTCGTCGGCGCCGGCTGCGGAGTCACGGCCGGTTTCCTCGGCGGCTGGTTCGACCGGGTCTTCTGCTGGGCGGTGGACCTCATGCTCGCGATCCCCGTCCTGGTCACCCTGCTCGTCGTTCTCGCCGTCGTCGGCGACCACCAAGTCCTGGCGATGACCGTGCTCGGGGTGCTGGTCGCCCCCGGCGTCGCACGGGTGGTGCGGGGTGCCACCCTGGCCGTACGAGAGGAGTTGTACGTCGCGGCGGCCCGAGTGAGCGGTCTGGCCCGGCGTCATGTGCTCGTGCGTCATGTGCTGCCGCGCGTGGCGGGGCCGGTCGTCATTCAGGTCTCGCTGTTCGCCGGCGGGGCCCTGATGATCGACGCGGGTCTGAGCTATCTGGGCTTCGGAGCCGACCCGCCCACGCCCACCTGGGGCAACATGATCGCCGACGCGGCAGCCGTGACCGACCGGCAGCCATGGCTCCTCGCACCGCCCGGCGTCGTGCTCGGTCTGGCGATCCTGGCGTGCGGGGTGCTCGGCGACGCCGTTCGGGACGCCGGTGCGGGCCGGTCCACCCCGGCCGCGTCCCGCTCACGGCCATCGCGGAACCCGGAGTCCAGGCCCGGCGGGAACGCTTCGCACACGCCGGTACCCGGATCGGGCACGGACTCCTCCCCCGCCCTGCTGTCGATCCGCGACGCCACCATCGCACTCCCGGGGCCCCATGGCATGACCAACGTCGTCGAGGACCTGGACCTCGACATCGGCCGCGGTGAGACCGTGGGCCTGGTCGGCGAGTCGGGCTGTGGCAAGTCCATCACCGGCCGGGCGGTCCTGGGACTCCTGCCCGGCCGGGGCGAGTGCACCGCGGGCAGCATCGTCTTCGACGGCATCGAGCTCGTGGGCGCGGACCCGCGGACCGTCCGCGCGTTGCGGGGCAGGCGTATCGCGCTGGTCTCACAGACTCCGCTCACGTCCCTCGACCCCGTGATCCCGGTGGGCAGACAGATCGCGGAGCTGGTACGCCGCCATCACGGCGGCACGCGCCGGGCCGCCCGTGCCAGGGCCGTCGAGCTGCTGCGTGCCGTACGCGTCGCCGAGCCCGAACAGGTCGCCACCCGCCATGTCCACGAGCTCTCCGGCGGGATGGCGCAGCGCGTCGCCATCGCCCTGGCCCTGGCCGGGGAGCCGGACCTCCTGATCGCCGACGAGCCCACCACCGCACTCGACGCGAGCGTACGTGCCGAAGTTCTCGACCTGCTCCGGCAGGTGCAGCGCGAGCGCGCCCTGGCGGTCCTGCTCATCAGCCACGATTGGAAGGTCGTCTCCCGGATGTGCCGGCGGACGTACGTGATGTACGCCGGCCAGGTCGTCGAGTCGGGCCGGACGGCCGATCTGCTCGCGCGCCCGCTGCACCCCTACACGGCCGGGCTGCTCGCCTCGGCGCCCGGCCGCGCCGCTCCCCGCGAGCCACTGCGGGCGATCCCCGGCACGGTTCCGGCTCCCCACGAGTGGCCGCAGGGCTGCCATTTCGCCGCCCGCTGTGCGCTCGCGACGCCCGCCTGCGCCGCGGCGACCGTTGCCCTGCTGGAACCCGCGCCCGACCGCGGCACCCGCTGCCTGCGGCACACCGAACTCGGCGAAGGAGACGACCGTGACCGAGCGACCGCCGTACCCTCCTGACGCCAATGTGGCCGAGCGGCCACCGCCCACCGCGGCCGAGCCGCTGCTGGAGGTGCACGACCTGAGCGTCTCCTACGGGCGGCGCGGCCGGATCCGGGGCCCACTGCGCCCCGCCGTCGACGGTGTCACCCTGCGCCTCTCCCGCGGGGAAACCCTGGGCCTACTGGGCGAGTCGGGCTCCGGTAAGTCCACGATCGGCAACGCGATCCTGGGCCTGGTGCGGCCCACCGCAGGGCGCATCGTCTTCCACGGCGCCGTCCACGACGAGGACATCACGCACGCACCGCCCGCGCGGCGCCGCCGGCTCGCCCGGCACATCCAGGTGGTGTTCCAGGACCCCTACGGTTCGCTCAACCCCTCACGCACCATCGGCCAGACCTTGAGCGAGCCCTTGCACGTCACGCGGCGGCACACCCGCAGCCAGGCCGCGGCACGGGTGAGTGACACCCTGAACCTGGTCGGTCTGACCGCGGACGCCGCCGAGCGATACCCTGCCGCCTTCTCCGGGGGACAGCGCCAGCGCATCGCCATCGCCCGCGCCATCGTCCTCGAACCCGACCTGATCGTCTGCGACGAGCCGACCAGCGCCCTGGACCTGTCCGTGCAGGCGCACGTCCTCAACCTGCTCGTCGAACTCCAACACACCCTCGGTGTCGCGTACCTCTTCATCTCCCACGACCTCGACGTGATCCGCCACATCGCGCACCGCGCGGCCGTTGTGCGCCGCGGAACCCTCGTCGAGGAGGGCACCGCCCACCAGCTCACCACCCGCCCGTCCCACCCCTACACACAGACCCTCCTGACAGCTTGAGGAGCAGCACGTTGCGCATCACGGGAAACGTCGCACTGATCACCGGAGGCGGGTCAGGCCTGGGCCTGGCGACCGCGCACCGGCTCGTCGAGGCCGGAGGCAGGGTCGTACTCGTCGATCTCCCGGCCTCGGACGGGGCAAGAGCCGCTGAAGAGCTGGGAGACCAGGCGCGCTTCGTCGCGGCCGACGTCACCAGCGCGGAGCAGGTGGCGCGCGCCCTGGACGCGGCCGAGGTACTGGGACCCCTGCGCGCCGTCGTCACATGCGCCGGAATCCTCCGCGGAATCCGCCTGCCGGCGGGGGATCCGGTCTCCGGCCTCGCCGCCTTCCGCAGCGTGCTCGAGGTCAACCTGGCCGGAACCTTCAACGTCGTCCAGCTCGCCGCCCGGCGCATCGCCGCGCAGCAGCCGATCGCGGGCGAGCGCGGCGTCATGGTCACGACGGCTTCGGTGGCCGCGTTCGACGGGCAGATCGGCCAGGCCGCCTACGCCGCGTCCAAGGCAGGCGTCAGCGGAATGACGCTTCCATTGGCCCGTGACCTCGCCGAGAGCCTGATACGGGTGGTGAGTATCGCGCCGGGCCTGTTCGAGACCCCCATGCTCGCGGGTCTGCCGGACGCGGCCCGGGCGGCACTCGGCGCACAGGTCCCGCACCCCGCCCGCCTCGGCGCCCCGGACGAATACGCCGCTCTGGTGGAGCACGTCCTCACCAACCCCATGCTCAACGGCGAAACAGTCCGGCTGGACGGGGCCCTTCGCATGGCGCCCCGCTGACGCCCGGCATGCATGGGCAGTCCCCACGAATGCGCAGGCTTGGAGACCGTCTCAACTGGCTTGATCGCTGAGCTGACGGCCGTGACGACGATGGTGGAGCGGCTGGTACCTGACGCGGCGTCGCCCCCGCCCTGGTAAGGGGATCGGCAGGTGTTGGCTGCGATCGTGTTCGTGGCGACGACCGGGTGCACCTGGCGACAACTCCCTCTGGGCTTCGGCCCGTCTGGGGCGACAGCCCACCGGCGGTTCACCGAGTGGAGCCGGGCCAGGGTGTGGGGCAAGCCATCGGTATCTCCGCCGCGAACACCCACGACAGCCAAGGGCTCGAACCTCTCGTGCGCGGCATCCCGCCCGTCCGCTCCCGTCGGGGACCGCGGCGACGCAAGCCCGCCGAACTCCGTGCGGACAAGGGATGCGAGTTCGACCAACTGCGGCGGTGGCTGCGCTCCCGCAACATCACGCCCCGTATAGCCCGCCGAGGCGTCGAGGACTCTCGTCGACTGGGCCGCCCTGGCTGTCGGGATGCCGATGACTGCACCGTCGCTACGAGCGCAAAGCGGAATACTTCCCGGCTTTCGCCGGCATCGCCGCCGCCTTGATCTGCTACCGCAGGCTCAGCAACCCCTTGCCCAGGTAATTCGACGGCGTGCACCGACTCCACACTCATCGTCTACCAGGCATACGCGCCAGAGCTCGGCCTGCCAGCAGCCCGAGAGGGTCGCTTCCCAGCCGCCTGGCAGCGAGACCGGATGACGTGGGTCATCTGATCGTTGGTCCAGGGCTACCGTCTCGCCGTCCTTTGGCAGGTCGGCCTGTCAGGCTCGCGGTGGACCTGTTCACCAGCGGTCTTCCAGTCCGAGGGGCCACCCTTCGGCCGTCGTCGCACGCGGTGCCGCTCGCCGCGAAAGGTGGCCACTCGCGGTTCTACCGGCCGGGAAGAGGCCTCGGCCGGGCCGAGTTCAGGAGACCGCGGACGTCAGGTACGTCACGTAAACCCCTCCCTCGCAGTCGGGCATCTTCCGCAGCGTCCAGCGGCCCCGGACGGTCGCGGAGGAGAAGTTCGTCTCTGCGTCGTCCTTCTCCACCTCACCGTCCTTCGCGGTGAATCCGGCCTTGGGGAGCTGCTCGTGCAGAAAGGCCAGGGTGGCGTCGAAGCCGCTCCGTACGACCGTGGCGACGATCAGCCGGCCGCCGGTGCGGTGCTGCACCGAGGTCACGACCGCGCCCTCGGGCACCGGCAGATCCGCCGGGAAGTCCTTGGGAATCGGCAGTGAGGCGGCGGTGGGGCAGCCGCCGGGCGCGGACGCGGCCGTGTATGGCGTCGCACGCAAGGGCCCGGCGTTCCGGGGCGTGGGCGAGCATCCGGTGACGGCCGCCAGACCGAGGACGGCGCCGACCAGCACGGCAGCCGGGGCGAACGGCTTCACCTAGCGGCCTCCCTTGGATTTCTTGTGCTCGCCGGCGACCACGGCGTCGTACGCGCCGTACAGCGTGTTGCCGGAGGACTGGCGGGCGATGGAAGCCAGTGCGTCGTAGTTTTGAGCGCCGCCGGTGGCGCAGGTGCCGGTGCAGCCGTCGGCGTAGGCGGCGAGCACGCGGCCCTGGGCGTCGAGGGTGACGTCGATGAAGTCCAGGAGGTTGCGGTCCTGGCCGCAGGTGGTGCCGCCCGTGCAGATGGACCCCTTCTGTACCGGGTCGGTGGGGGTGGCGTCGACGGTGGCCCAGGACTGGCCGCCGTCGTACGTGGTTGCAACGTACAGGTGCCAGACGCCCTTGAAGTTGGCTGTGTCCTGGTAGTTGCCCCCGGTGGTGGTGCCCAGGAAGGTGAAGGCGGCGCGGTTGTCGTCGCCCGCGGTCACGGCGGGGAAGACGATGTTCTTGATGCCGAGGGACGCGCCCACGTTCTGGTCGTACAGCCACGTCCTGCCCTTGTCGTGGCTGGCGGCGATCCGCGCGGTGCCGTCGCTGTTCTGGTAGCCCATGTACACAGTCCCGCCGGCGCCGATTCCGACGCTCGGGTCGGAGTCACCGGGGGTACTGGACGGGTTCTTGCGGACGGTCCACGTAAGCCCGTTGTCCTCGGAGACGGCCACGGCCTGGTTGCCGCCGCAGCCCTTGTTGGGCACGTACACCGTGCCGTCCGGGGCGACCTTCACATGCCCGTGCAGGCCGCCGCAGTCCAGCAGCGAGTACATCGCAACGGCGGGCCCGTACGTCAGACCGCCGTCCCGGCTGACCGCGCAGGAGGCGTCGGCGATGTCCTGGGAGCAGTAGTAGACGGCGTCGGGGTACGCCGTGACGGCGCCCGGCGCGCCCGTGGCGAAGGGGCCGCCACCGATGGTCTGGTGGTCCACACCGGAGTTGATGCCCGAGCCGCCTGTCGGCGTCCACGTCTCGCCGTCGTCGTCGGTGTAGCAGGTCAGAGCGGTCTTGCCGGCGAGCTGCGACTCGAAGGTGCGGTGGGTCGCCGGGTCGGTGAACAGGATCGGGTCGAGGCTGGTGGTGCTGCCCTGGGGACAGCCGTTGGCCGCGTTGGCGCTCTTGTCCTGCCAGGTGGCGGCGCCGGCGCCGTCGTAGGTGACCTTCAGCGTCGAGGTGTACGCCTGGAACATCGCGGCACCGGTTGCGCGGTCGACGCCGATCGAGGGTTCTCCGGCGTTGTGCGCGTCCTTGATGCTGTCGGGCGCCGAGGAGTTCGCGTACGTCGGCGGGGTCGCCGTACTCGGCGTCGGATCGGCCGGATCGGCGACCAGGCTCGCGGTGCCGGTGAAGCTGTCGCCGAGCGGGGCGTACGGCACCACGCGCACGGTGTACGAGGCCGTCACCGCCGGAAGCAGCACGGTCTCCGGGTCGCTGGAAGAGGCGGAGGCGGCAACCTCTCGGCCGTCCGCGTCGAGGACGTACAGGTCGAAGTCGGCGGCGGAGTCCGGCCACTTGACATCGATGCGCAGGCTGTGACCGGCGTCGTAGCCCACGGGCACCGACACCTTCAGGGTGTAGTCGTCGCAGAGTTGCGCATTCCCGCAGCTCACCGTCCCGGCAGTGCCGGAGACGTTCGGGACGGCGAAGGGACCGGCGCTCCACGTGGTCGTGGGCGCAGTGTCGCTGACCGATCCGGAGGGCGGGGTGGCGGCGTCGGCCGACACACTCGGCAGGGTTCCGGCGATGAGTGCCAGCAACGCGACGGCGAGACGCCCCCGCGACCGCGGGTGGCGGTGAAGACGGAGTGTCGAGAGGAAAGCCACAGGTACCTCGTAGGTTCGCGAGTCGGACCAGGGGTGGTGGTGCGTAGCGGTACGGGTGGTGCCATCGTCTGCTCTACGAGGAGGCAGGCGGCGTCCGTCGCGAGAAACCGAACTCTTTCGAAGCGGGGCCGGACAGTGCACACGGGGGTGAAGGGTTCGAAGGGGCGCGGGGGCACGCGTGCCTGTCCCACCACGAGCGCGGACTGCGCTCCGACCGAGCAACGTGGAAGCGGCAGCTGAAGCGGGCCTCGGCGCGTGTCCGATGGGACCCCGAGCGCGATGTGCATCTGCAGCCCCTTCCCTACCGCGCGCGCTGCGACTCGGCCTCATGAACCTCCCTACCCCGTGCCCGACGGACTCCTGGACCGCCTGCGCCAATGAGTCCAGGCACCAGTTGAAATATCGGCTTAAACAGCGTTTTGTCCCGGTAAGGTTGTTTGGTTCGAAGTTCAGGTGTCGCGCCAGTTCGGGGTGGATTCGCGGGTGGGCCTGCGGGTTGTGAGGTCGATCATCGCGACGTGGATTATGCGGCTGACCAGGGCAGATGGAGAACTGGGACGGGAGTATCTATGGTCAGCACGTGGCTTTCATCATGGTGTGCGAAGATGACGCGGCGGTCCGCGGCGTCCTCAAGCGCGCCCTGGAGCATGACGGCCACACCGTCTCCGTCGCCGCCACGGCCGACAGCCTGCTGCGGCAGCTCGCACCGGCGCCCCATCTGGTCGTCCTGGATCTCGGGCTCCCGGACGCCGACGGCCGCGACGTCTGCCTGGCCCTCCGGGCTCGCGGCGTCGACGCGCCGGTGTTGATGCTCACCGCCTTGGACGGCCTGCATCACAAGGTGGACGGCTTCGAAGCCGGCGCCGACGACTACATGACCAAGCCCTTCGACGTCCCGGAACTGCTGGTCCGTGTCCGGGCGCTGCTGCGCCGGGCCACCGTGGCGCCCGCACCGCGCGAGGTTGTCCTGGATCCGGCGAAGCACGTGGTGACCTACGATTCGGTGAGCATGAGCCTTACCCCGACCGAGTTCCGGCTCCTGGGCCGCCTGATCGCCTCGCAGGGCGATGCAGTACGCCGCCACGCCCTCATCGCTGCCGGCTGGCCGCACGGAGCGCAGGTCAGCGACAACACCCTCGACTCCTTCGTGCGCCGGCTGCGGACCAAGCTCGGTCCGCTGGGTGTGGCCGAGCGTCTGGCGACCGTTCGTGGCGTGGGCTACCGATGGCAGTGACGGGATTCCGCAGCAGGGTCGTCGCGCTCACTGTACTGATCGCCACCGCCGTGGTCGCGATACTGGTCGTGGTCTCGCACGTGATGCTGAGCGGGGTGACGGACGCCGACGCGCACGATCTGGCGCGTACCCGCGCCGAGGCGGTCGCGGCGAACGTCACCGCAGTGGGCGGCCGTGTCGTACTGACGGAGAACAGCAGCGAGGCGCTGGACGAGGTCGCCTGGGTGTATGCCGACGGCCGCCTGATCGACGGGAACGTACCGGCAAGCGTGGTCGGGCGCGTCGAGGCGCTGGCAGGCTCAGGGCGATCGCAGACCGCCGCCGTCGGCAACTACCTCCTGTACGCGCGGCAGGTCCCGATCGACGGCCACCACGTCATGGTGATCGTCCGGGTGGACCTCACGCCCTACGAGACATCCGCGCAGCGCAGCCTGGCCTTGTCGCTGATCCTGGGCGGCCTCGCAATCCTCCTGGCCGGCGGTGTCGCACACCTCGCAGTGCGCCGCGCGCTGCGGGTCGTGCAGGAGATGGCCGCCCTCGCCGACGACTGGGGCCATCACGAACCCGGGCGCCGCTTCAACCTCGGAGTCCCCCGCGACGAGTTCGGGGAACTGGGGCGGACCCTGGACAGCCTGCTGGAGCGCGTCGACAACGCTCTGGCGGACGAGCGCCGGCTCACCGATGAGATCGCCCACGAGCTGCGGACACCGCTCACGGTCCTTCGGGCCGAGGCTCAGCTGGCGCAGCTGTCCGGAGAGCCGGTGCCGCCGGAGGCGGTGCTGAACGAGGTCGACCGCCTCGATACGGCGATCACGACGATTCTGCGCGCCGCGCGCGCACGGACAGACGCTGGTACCCGATGCGATCTGCGCTCCGCCGCGCTGCAGGCGATCGCCGGCCGCGCGGTCGAGGTCGCCTTTCCCGCGAAGACCGAGGTTGCCATGGCGGCCGACGTCGCCGTGTCGCTGCTGTCGCCCCTGCTGGAGAACGGCCTGCGGCATGCGCGGTCACGTGTGTGGATCACCGCGCGCATCCAGGATGAGGCAATCGTGGTCGATGTCCTGGACGACGGCCCCGGGTTCGATCCCGCGGACGTCGACCGGGTCTTTGAAGCGGGTGTGACCAGCGGCGGCGGGTACGGGCTGGGGCTGCCGGTGGTCCGGCGCATCGCCGCCTCGGCCGGTGTGGAAGTCCGCGCGATCGCGGACGGCCGCGGCCACGTCGAGGTGACGCTCCCGGCCGCCCGTGCGGCCACGTAGTCAGGTTACGTGCAGGTTCCTCGCGTAAACCTCAGTGCATGACAACGACAACGGAAGCACCCACGCGCCGCGGGCGCCTCATGCTCAACAAGGTTCCCGAGGTCACCCTCTGGTTCTGGGTGATCAAGATCCTTTGCACGACGGTGGGTGAGAGTTTCGCCGACTGGATCAACATGAAGCTGGGCGTCGGCCTGGTGAACACGGCCTGGATCTTCACCGCGGTTTTCGTGGTGGTCCTCGCCGTCCAGCTGCGGCTGAAGCGGTACGTCCCGTTCCCCTACTGGCTGACCGTCGTCGTTGTCAGCGTCACGGGCACCTTGTACACCGACATCCTGACCGACCAGCTGAACGTGCCGCTGTGGATCAGTTCCGCGGTCTTCTCGGTGCTGCTCGCGGTGGTCTTCGGCATGTGGTGGCTGCGTGAGCGCACGCTGTCGATCCACTCGGTCACCACATTCTCGCGGGAGTCGTTCTACTGGCTGACCGTCCTGGTCACCTTCGCGCTCGGCACCGCGACCGGCGACTGGACTCTGGAGCTGACCGGCTGGAGCCCGGGCGTCTCGGTGTTGCTTCCGCTCGGCCTCATCGCGGCGATCACGGCGCTGTGGAGGTTCGGCGCGAACCCGGTGCTGTCCTTCTGGCTCGCCTACATCCTGACCCGCCCGCTGGGCGCGAACATCGGCGACTGGCTCGCCTCCCCCAAGGTCGCCCAGAACCCGGGCGACCCGACCGGTCTCGCGCTGGGCACGTTCACCACCAGCCTGATCTTCCTCGGCCTGATCCTGGCGACGGTGGTCTACCTGACCGTGACGCGCTCGGACGTGACCGAGACCCACGAGGCGACCCACGCCGCACCGGCCACCAGCAACCCGGGCAAGGAGCGCGTCGCGCTTGCCGGCTTCGGAGTGCTGGCCGTCGCCACCGCGGGCCTGCTGGTCTGGGCCCACGGTCAGCCGCACGTCGGCCCGGCGCCGGAGGAAGACAACACCTCCGCCGTCCAGATGGCTCCCGGCCAGGCGGTGAAGAAGTTCCCGCCCGCGAAGGTCGGCGCGCTGCGGACCCTCGCGTCCACCTCGCTCAAGGACGCACGCTCGGGGGACGCGGCCGGGGCCCACGCGGCCGCCCAGTCACTGCGTGACCTGTGGGATGCCGACCAGGCCTCGCTGCAGCCGCTGGACCAGACCGGCTGGACCTCCATCGACGCCCAGATGGACAAGATGCTCAAGACCTTCGGCATCGATCACTCGAACCCGCCGATGTCGTCTGCGCAGCAGGAGAAGGAACTGACCGCCCTCCTGACCGACATGGGCTGACAGACCGCACAGCGCCGGGCCGGCCCACCCGCCCGTCGGGCTCGGTGTGCCGGGCTGCGCGGAGAACCGCGCCGCCTCGGCACACGCCGGCGGGCCGCGGACAGGCGGCCGGGGCCGCCTGTGGCAGCCCCGGCAAGTCCGCAGACTCCCGTGGGGCGATCGCTGACCTGCTCGACATCGCCACCCGTTGCGGTGGTCCCGGCCATCGCCCGGCCGCCATCCAGCTCCCCGTCCCGCTGGTCATGCTCAAGCCGGCCGAAGGGGCCACGCGTCTACGACTGGGCCGCAGCAAAGCTGCCCGCCATCGCGGACTTCGACGGCGATCAGCCCACCCGCGACCGGTGGGTACTGGCCCGTCGCAGCGTGGCCCGCCCGGACGAGCTCGCCTACTACCTCGCCTATGCGCCCATCGGCACCACCGTCGCTGAACTGGTGCGCATCGCCGGGACCCGCTGGGCGATCGAGGAGGCGTTCCAGGCCGCGAAGAACGAGTGCGGTCTGGATCAGTACGAGGTCCGCCGCTACCCGGGCTGGTACCGGCACATAACGCTCGCCGTGCTCGCCCACGCCTTCCTCGCCGCGATGGCCGGCGCTACAGGGAATGAAAAGGGGGCCGCAGAAACGGTTCCGACACTCTCGCACCGCTCACCGTGGCGGAAATCCGGCGACTCCTGGCAGCTGACCGTCCTTCGTTGACGCACCTGCGGCGCACCGACCACACACTGAACTGGTCCCGCTGGCGGCGTCGCCACAGGCCACCGCCCGCCGCTGACATTACCGCCGCCGAACCCAAGGTCACGAACTTGCTCAACCTGACGTCACGTCAGTCGAGTAGACTCAGAAATGCAGCTCTGACCAGCGGCGATAGCGAACTGCGACTGGAGTACTAGGCGGGGTCGGGTGTCGCAAAGGCCGCCACCTCCCCCTCGTGGAGGATCACCAGCGCCGCACAAGTGCACCGGCAGTACTCGACGCGGCCGCCTGACGTGGCGTGGCTGGACATCAGCTGCCAGTCGGGCTGTCGCAGCCCGGTACGGCAGCCCCGAGCGGCCAGCGGGCAGGCCTCCTGGACCGATGCAGTCGAAGGGGACGTCACGTACCAGCTCACTGCTCGTCGCACTTCGTCGTCCTTCCGTGACGGGTTCTGCGGCCGGCCCGCTGGTCAGGGACGGGGGCCGGTCAGAGACGGCTGTGCTCGGTGGACTGGCTCCCGGTCTCCTGCGCGGCTTCCTCGCCGCGGTCTCCCAGCAGCGCCTTGAGCACGGCCGGTTCGGGCAAGGTGCGAAACAGCAGCCAGCTCAAGGCGGGCATCGCAATCAGGGGCATCAGGGCCGTACGCAGCGAGGTGGCGTCGGCGATACTGCCGATAACGGGACTGGTCAGACCGCCGACGCTGACCATGAGGCCGAGGGTGATCCCGCTGGCCGTTCCCACACGCGTGGGCAGATAATCCTGGGCAAGCGTGACCTGCAGCGAGAACGGTACGTACAGGCCGATCGAGGTCAGCGCCACGAACAGGTAGATCGCCGGGCCCGGTACGAACACCACGCCGGCGACCGCGGCCACCGTGATCAGGTACGACATGCTCACCACCGTGACCCGGTCCCAGCGGTGGGCCAGATTGCTGCCGACGACCGTGCCGACGGCGCCACCGAGATAGAGCACCAGCAGCGCGGCCGTCCCCGCCGCCGTACCGCCGCCCGTCTGCTCTCGCACGTGGAAGGCGATGAAGGTGCTCAGCCCGACGAAGGCGATCGACCGGCATACCACCGCCAGCGACAGCCGCACGAACGATGCCCAGTCGTCTCGCCCCTCCGCGGCCCCCTTGCCGCCATCGGTGCGCGGTGCCTTCTCCAGCGCCCGCAGCACCGGCAGCGTCAGCACGCTGCCCACCAGCGCGGGCAGGATCAGCAGCGGGGAGAACCGCAGGCCGCCGGCGGTGATCACGAGGGTGACCAGGAGAGGAGCCGTCGCGAAGCCGACGTTGCCGCCCAGAGAGAACCACCCCATGGAGCTGTGGCTGCCCTTGCTGACACCCCGTGCGACCCGCGCGGATTCCGGATGGTACGCGGCGACCCCGATGCCGGACAGCGCCATGAACAGCAGCGTGAGCGCGTACGAGCCGGTGATCCCGCTCAGGGCCACACCGAGCCCGCCGAGCACCGTGCTCACCGGCAGCAGCCAGGGGATCGGGTGCCGGTCGGTGAGCGCGCCGAAGAAGGGCTGCGCCACCGAGGACAACAGACTGGCGGCTAGCACGATGCCCGAGGCCGCGGCATAGGTATAGGCACGTTCGGCGACGAAGAATGGGAGCAGGGCCGCCACGGCGCCCTGGTAGACGTCCACACAGGCATGTCCGACCGACAGCAGGACGATCGACTTGTTCCTTGACATGGCGCCATGGTCGCCCGTGGCCACCCTGTCGCACTTCCGATAATCTGCCAATCAATGAGGGATATCCGCCATGAGTCGGTAGCGCCGACCACCGCCCGCTGGCTGGCCCCGGGCACAGGCATCGACGCCCACCGGCACGACGACCACCAGATCGTCTACGCGGGCCGGGGCGTGCTTGCCGTCACCACCGGCGCGGGTTCATGGACGGCCCCGGCCACCCGAGCGATCTGGGTGCCGGCCGGAACCGTGCATTCCCACCAGGCACACGGCGAGCTCGAGCTGCACCTGATCGGCCTTCCCGCCGATACCAACCCGCTCGGCCTGGACGAGCCCACCGTCCTGACCGTCAGCCCACTGCTGCGGGAGCTGATCCTCGTCTGCACCCGCGAGCCGGCAGACGACAGTCCGGAACAACGGCGCCTGCGTGCCGTCCTGTGCGACCAGCTGCGGGTCTCGCCCCAGCAGCCGCTGCACGTGCCGACGCCGACCGCGCCGCAGCTCAAGGCGCTGTGCGCGATCCTGCACGCCGACCCGGCCGACAACCGCACCCTGGCGGCTCTGGGCAGACAGGTCGGCGCCAGCGACCGCACCCTCTCACGCCTGTTCAAGGCCGACCTCGGCATGACGTTCCCGCAGTGGCGCACTCAACTGCGGCTCTCCCACGCCCTGGTGCTGCTCGCCGAGGACGCGCCGGTGACGGTGGTGGCGCACCTGTGCGGCTGGTCCTCGGCGAGCGCGTTCATCGACGTCTTCCGCCGCGCCTTCGGCCACACGCCGGGACGCACCCCGGGCGCGGCGCGGGCGACGGGTCAGCACGGGTAGTGGGCGCCGTACCTATCTAGGGTTGGAAGTCGAGCCCGGCCTTGGTCTGTGTCTGGTGAGGTTCTCCGGGCTGTCCGAGGCGCAGTTCGCCAGGCTGCGGGCGTGGGCACGGCGTCGTGGCGGCGATGTTCAACGCGGCCGTCCCTGGCGGATGCCACTACCGGTCCGGGTGCTGCTGGTGGCGGCGTACTGGCGCACGAACCTCACGTTGCGGCCGGTGGCGCCGCTGTTCGGAGACTCGAAGTCCGCGGCCGACCGCATCCTCGACGGCCTCGCACCGCTGCCGGCCATCTCGCCGGCCCGCCGGCCGCGCAAGGACACCGGGTCATCGTCGACGGCGCCCTGGTGTCCACCCGCGATCGCAGCATCGCCGTCTCCGGCAGAGCTACAGGTACTCGACCAACCTTCAAGTCGTCATCGACGCCAACAGCCGCCTGGTCGTGGCCATCGGCCTGCCGCGGAGCCCCGGTCGTCGCCGACTGCGGCCACCAAGGCACCGGCCTCACAGCTGCCGTGTCAGGGCAGCAGCAGTTGCTCCAGGTCCGCCGGCGGCCGGCGGCCGACGAAGGAGCCGAGCGGGGAGCGGGACCCGGTGTCACCCGCGAGGATGCCGCCGAGAAGACTGCCGGTGTCCGGCCGCAGAAAGACCTTGGCATAGCGGGCGATGCCATCGGCGAAGGCGACCTCGACCGGCCGGGGGTCCCCCGGGTGAACCGTCGTTCCGAAGGTGGCCACGTGCACGCCGAGGAGCTTGAGCGTCGTGGAGCCGTCGGTCCGGTTGAAGGGCTCCACGTCCCGGCCCGTCAACTGAGCCGCCACGGACTCAGCCATGGCGTACCCAGGGGCGACCAGGCCGTGGCAACGGCCCTGTACGGCTGCGCACTCGCCGACGGCCCAGATGTGCCGGTCGGCGGTACGGCAGTACGCGTCGACGAGGAAGCCGCCGCGCTCACCACGCGCCAGGTCCAGCGGTCCGGCCAGCTCGTCGCGGGGCCGGATCCCCGCGGCGAAGACGACCAGGTCCGCGTCCAGCGTCGCACCGTCGCCAAGCGTGACCGCGCGCACGGTGCCGTCGGAGCGGGCGTGCACCTCCGCGACGGCGGTGCCGCAGTGCAGGCGGAGGCCGAGGCCGGCGGCATGCCGGTGCAGCACCTCGGCTGCTCCGGCGTCGAGTTGAGCGGGCATCAGGTGGGGTGCGGTCTCCACAACGTGCGGGCGCACGCCCAGTCGGCTCAGGGCGTGGGCCGCCTCCAGGCCGAGCAGACCGCCACCGACCACCACGCCCTGGCTGCCGGGGCGTACCGTGCGGAGGATCGCGTCCAGGTCCTCGAAGGTGCGGTAGACGAAGCAGTGCGTGAGGTCCCGGCCGGGAACCGGAGGGACGAATGGGCGGGAGCCGGTGGCCAGGACCAGGGCGTCGTAGCGGATCCGGTCGTCGTCCGCCGTCACGACCGTATGTGCCGTGCGGTCGGCGGAGACGACGGGCGATGCCAGGCGCAGCTCCACACGGCGGTCGTTGAGGAAGTCCGGGTCGGTGAGGGTGAGTTCGTCCCGGCTGCGGCCGGCCAGATAGGTGGACAGGGCCATGCGGTCGTAGGCGGGGTGGGGTTCCTGGACATGTCGACCGCGGCCAAGCGCGCGTTCCTGGAGACCTTCCAGGACGTGATCCTGCGCCCGCGTGAACTGCCGTACAAGGTGATGTTCCCGGGCCCGACCGGCACCAACGCCGTCGAGGCGGCGCTCAAGCTGGCCCGCAAGGTCAAGGGCCGCGAGACGGTCGTGTCGTTCACGAACGCCTTCCACGGCATGTCCCTCGGCTCGCTCGCCGTCACCGGCAACACCTTCAAACGGGCGGGCGCGGGAGTCCCGCTGGTGCACAGCACCCCCATGCCCTACGACGGCTATCTCGACGACGCCCCTGCCTTCGCCTGGTTCGAGCGGCTCCTGGCGGACAAGGGCTCCGGACTCAACCGGCCCGCGGCCGTGATCGTCGAGACCGTACAGGGCGAGGGTGGCATCAACGTGGCCCGGCCCGGGTGGCTGCGCGAACTCGCCGAGCTGTGTCGGCGCCACGACATGCTCCTGATCGTGGACGACATCCAGATGGGCTGCGGCCGCACGGGCGCCTTCTTCTCCTTCGAAGAGTCGGGCATCGTCCCCGACATCGTCACCGTGTCGAAGTCCATCAGCGGTTACGGACTACCCATGGCGCTGTGCCTCTTCAGGCCGGAACTCGACATCTGGGAGCCGGGCGAGCACAACGGAACCTTCCGCGGCAACAACCCCGCCTTCGTCACTGCCACCGCCGCGCTCAACGCCTACTGGACCGACGACCAGTTGGAGAAGCAGACTCTGGCCCGTGGCGAACAGGTCGAGCGGGCACTGGCCTCGATTCGTGCCGAACACCCCGAGGAGACGAAGGAGTTCCGGGGCCGGGGCCTGGTGTGGGGCCTGGAGTTCCACGACACGAATCGCGCGGCGCGCGTCGCCGCACGGGCCTTCGCACTCGGCCTGCTGGTCGAGACCTCCGGCCCGGACAGCGAGGTGGTCAAGCTCCTGCCGCCGCTCACCGTGACCCGCGACGAACTCGACGAGGGCCTGCACGCGTTGGCCTGCGCGGTACGCGAGACGGCCTGGCCCTCGCATACGGGCGCCGGCACCGCCCCACGCGCAGACAGCGCCGGCAAACACCGGCAGTCGTCCTGACCCTCGGCGCCGGTATCGCCGGACGGCCGGTTGCCAGTGGGTGGCGCCGAAGGTCCCCTCGAAGCGGTGGACAGCGATCTCCTGGCCCCACTGATCCACGGCCTTGGGCGTGGTGGCCGGCAGGCGTCGGCAGGCCGCGCCGGGCTCAGCCGTGCCGGTGGCGGCCACCGGCACGAACCCCGTCGACCAGGCCGCCACCCGGCGGGGCGTCGAGATCAGAGTCCGCCGGCATCGTGAAATGCGTCGGGCGAGTTGGCCGAGCGGTTGGTGCCGGACGGTTGGTGGGAACTGTTTCAGCGGGTGCCGCCGACCCCGGTGCGACCGCAGGGTGGCGGTCGCAGACGGCACGGCGACCGGGAGTTCCCGGCGGCAGTCGTGTTCGTCGCCACGTCAGGCTGCACACGGAATCGGCTTCCGCCCGGATTTGGCCCATCGGGGTGTGACGGCGTTTCGCCGGTTCCCCGAGTGGTCGCACCTCATCGTCGATCGCCGCGGCCTGCCCATCTCGCTGGGGACATCCGCAGCGAACACCCCCAGGACAGTCAGGCCCTGCAGACGCTTGTGCAAGGCGTCCCGCCGATCCGTGCACGCCGCGGGCCACGACGCCGACGCCCGGCCAAGGTGCACGCGGACAAGGCGTACGACTACTTCCGCCTGCGGCGATGGCGCCGCACGCGCGGCATCACCCGTCGCATCGCTCGCCGCGGCATCGAGAAATCCACCCACCGGGGCCTTCACCGCGCTCGCGGCCGCTCTGATCTGCTACCGGAGACTCCCCAAACGAAATGACCTGTTCGATCCCGGTGATGCGCGCGACCTCACATCTCGGGCTCGCCCGCGGGGTCCAAGGCGAAGATGACTCTTTCTCCGACCCGCACTGCAGCCTCGATCATTCTCTGGTGCTCGTCACCCGAGTAGAGGTCGGCACAGGCGCTGATCGCCGGGTACAGCTCCGAGAGGATGAGAGCAGCTGATTTCGGAATGACCTCGGATGTCCGCCACTGCTGCCCGAGCCGGTCGATCTGCCTGCACAGCTCGTCCAGCGCGGGCTCGTCGAAGCCGTCGTTCAGGCGCAGGCGACCGATGAATCCCTCAGCCGCGTCGTCCAGTTGGGACAAGAGTTCCTCATCCACTGGATCATTCCCCATCTTCGACCTTTCCGAGCATGGCGTTTGAGGTTATGCATTCGCAATAAACAGCTCGGCGAGAAAGCCCGCACAGGACACTCCCGCGCGTTCGTTGCACGCGAGGGTGTCGGCGCCCTGGGCTCGCATGGTGGGCAGCCGCAGTCTCCGGCAGGCAGTGGAGCAGGGCGGCTCACGCCGCACTCCGGTCGTGGGGTCCGGACCACGGGCGGCAGGACGCCGCCTCCACCGAAGTGCAGCCTCTGATCCCATGACGGCAACTCCACGCCGTAACGGATCGCCCAGATCTCAGCAGGCCTTCGCAATGTGCCGCAGTGCCGTGGCGAGTTGGGCGAGGTCGTGGCCGGCGAGATTGTCGAGCACGCGCCGCCGCACGCTGGCCAAATGAACGGGCCACGCCTCCCGCAGGCGGGCGAGACCCTCTTCGGTGAGGACCGCGTTCCAGCCGCGCAGGTCCTCGTCGCACCGGACTCTCTGGACGGCCCCCCGTTTCTCAAGGCGGATGACGACACGGGTCATCCCGCTGAGCGTGAGGTTGCAGGCCGCGGCGAGTTCACTCATCCGCATCCGGCTGTCAGGGGCCTCGGACAGGAACATGAGGGGGGTGTACTCGGAAAGCCGCAGGCCTCCGTCGCGGATCATGTCCGCGTCGACGGCGCGCGGCAGCGCCGTCATGACGTCGCCCAGCGCCCGCACCAGTGCTTCTTCGGCGGCGTCCAAGGGGTGCAGGGTCTGCTCTCGAGGGGACATGCCTCACACCCTACCTCCTTGACACGTCAATCAAATCTCCCATCTACTTGACGCGGCAAGTATCTGCACATGCATTTACTTGACTCGGCAAGCACTTCTTCCTGCAAAGGTGAGCAAATGACGAAAATAGGCATCATCCTCGGCAGTACGCGGCCCGGGCGTAACGGTGAGGCCGTGACCCACTGGGTGCTCGAGCACGCCCGGCGCCGCACCGACGCCGAGTACGAGCTCGTCGACCTGCTGGACTACAAGCTGCCGCTGCTGGATGAGCCCTACCCGGCGGCGATGGGTCAGTACAGCCAGCCGCACACTCACGAGTGGGCCGCGAAGATCGCCTCTCTGGACGGCTTCGTGATCGTCACCCCTGAGTACAACCACTCGGTGCCCGGTGCGCTGAAGAACGCCATCGACTTCCTGGCGGCCGAGTGGGCCAACAAGTCCGTCGGCTTTGTCAGCTACGGCTCCACCGGCGGCACCCGGGCCGTGGAGCACCTGCGCCTGATCGCCGGCGAGCTGCAGATGGCGGACGTCCGCTCCCAGGTGGCGCTCTCCCTCTTCACCGACTTCGAGAACTTCAGCGTCTTCAAGCCCGCCGACACCCAGGCCGATGCCCTCGCAGGCACGCTGGAGCAGGTGGTCGCCTGGAGCAAGGCTCTGGCGCCGCTCCGCGCCAGCTGACGAACCGCCCAGCCGACGCCGTCCTCCCGCCCTGTGCACGACGCCGGGGCGGGAGGCGGCCCGTGCCCACCTTCCGCCGTTACCGCACGTGAGAAGCCTGTCCATGACTCATCAAGCTCCCTCCACTTCGGCTGGGCACCCGATCACTCTCGGCCTGGACACGTTCGGGGACGTGTCCCACGATGCCCAGGGACGGCCCCTGCCACACGGCGCGTCCCTCCGCAATCTCGTGGCCGAGGGCGTCCTCGCCGACCAGGTCGGGCTCGACCACTTCGCCATCGGGGAACACCACACCGACTGGATGCCCCTCTCCGCGGCGGACGTGGTCCTCGCGGCGATCGCGTCGCGCACCTCCCGCATACGGCTGGGATCCGGCGTGACCGTCATCAGCTCCGACGATCCCGTCCGGGTCTACCAGCGCTACGCCACGCTCGACGCCGTCTCCAACGGCCGCGCAGAGCTGATCCTCGGCAGAGGCTCCAGCACCGAGTCCTTCCCCCTGTTCGGCTACGACCTCGCCGACTACGACATCCTCTTCGAGGAGAAGGTCAATCTCTTCGCCGAACTGCGCAAAGAGGAGCCCGTCTCCTGGTCGGGAAGCACCCGACCGGCCCTCAAGGACCAGCCCGTGTATCCGCACAGCGAGTCGGGAGCGATTCCGACATGGATCGGCGTCGGCGGAAGCCCCCAGTCCGTCGTGCGCGCCGCACGCTACGGGTTCCCGCTCATGCTCGCCATCATCGGCGGCCCCACGGCACGCTTTGCTCCCTTCGGACAGCTCTTCCGGCAGGCACTGACGCAATACGGCCACCCCGACCAGCCCGTCGGCGTGCACAGCCCCGGGCATGTCGCCGCGACCGACGAACAGGCGATCGACGAATTCTGGCCCCATTACGAGACGGCCATCCGCAAGGTCGCCCGGCAACGGGGATTCCGCCCTCCCACCTTCGAGCAGTTCATGCACGATGTCGGCCCCGGAGGTGCGCAGTTCGTCGGATCACCCGAAACAGTGGCCCAGAAGATCGTCACCACCCTCCAGGACCTCGGAGCCAGCCGCTTCGACCTCAAGTACGGGATGAACGGCCTCCCCCACGAGGCACTCATGACCAACATCGAACTCTTCGGCGCCGAGGTAGCCCCACGGGTCCGAGACCTGATGAGGCCGTGACGCGCATCGCCGTTCCACTTCCACCTCAACCAGTGCGGCAGCACCTGCTATCTCGTGTCAGGACGGCAGGAGTTGACGGCTGACCGGAAGGAGCAGCCTGGGCGGGTACTGCGTGCAGTGGACGCCGGGGACACCGGTCGCAATGGCCACGCCCGTGTGGCGGGCGATCGTGGCCGCCGGCCGGGTGGACGCGAGCGCCTACGGACATCTCGACGGCGCTACCCCGTCCCGTGACCTCGCGGACGCGGTCGACGCGCATATCCGGCTGATCCAGCCATCAACCGCAGCGCGACCGGAAAACGCCGACCGGGCAAGGCTCGCCGCCGTCGGCAGCGAGGCCGCGAGCTTCGGGGGCCGGCTCGCGTGGGACAAGGGCGACGCCGAGCCGGCCCGGTCCGGCCCCGGACGGCCTGGTGGGCGGCATGGACGATCACCGTTAGGACGCCTCGCCCCTGCCGCCTCCACCGATCCCCGCCACGCCCTCGGCCCCCGCATCCAGTACCGGATCACCAAGGCCGAGTGCAGCCCCGGGCTCGCCAGGAACCACGAGTCAGGACGCGACTTCACACGCCGAACAGACCGATGAGGTCCGTCTTTCTGGGGCCGGTCGGTCTGCCCGGCCTGGTCGACGTCCACACGCCCCTCATGCCCGAGCGTGTCCGGTACAAGGTCTGGGACTACTTCGACACGGGCGGACCACTGCTCGGGGCATCGAGTGGCCGGTCTCCTAGCGGAGGGGGAGTCGGAACGTACAGCCCGGCTCCGGGAGTTCGGCGACCGGCCGGTACCGCGATGCCCTACCCACACAAGCTCCGACTGTCTCTACACCGCGCCCCTCCACCCCGAGCCGGGCGTCGCGACGTACGTCCGTGAGGTCGTCGAAGCGGGCGCGCGTATGTTCAAGGCGCATGTACAGGTGGGGCCTACGACCCGGCCGACGAACTTCTCCAGTCGGCCTGGGGTTGCCGGCCGAGGCGCTGATTCCCGTGGTGATCCACTGCGGCTCCGGACCCGCGGCCGGCAAGCTCACCGGTCCCGAACGGATCGCTCGCGTGGTACAACCAGGTACGGGTCGACACGACGATGGCGTTCACCGACTTCCCCGAGGACTGCATGCCGGTCTTCCGCCATGCCCTGGCCCGGCTCGCCGCGCTTGGCGACCGCGTTCTGCTCGGCTACGTCCACCAGCTCCACGCCCTGGAGCGCCTTGCATCTCGGCCGGAAGTGGCCGCGGGCCGTATGCCATGACAACGCGGCATGGCTGTCCCAGCGGAAGATCGCCCGCGCCCGGATCCGCACGCGCGCCGCGATGAAGGGCAGGCCCGGGCCGCTGTCTCGGCGGCGTTCTCGCTGCGCGTGGATTTCATCACAATTTATTCCCTTAAACAGGATGAATGAATAAAAGTAGTCCTTTAAAGCCGATTGCACTCCTCGGGTAAGCAGCTCCATGGATTCAACTCAGGTAAAGCAGCTCCATGGATTCAACGACCAGCGGCATGGGAGAAGCGTTTGATCACGGCACGTAAGCGAAGCACCGGGCTGATGGCTACGGCCGGCGCACTCGGCGGCGTACTCGCACTCACGGCCCTCGGCGGTACCAGCAACGCTGCCACCAGCGGCAACGACACTGCGAACCATCCGACATCGCCGGCGCGGGGAGATCAGGCCGGCGCTCAGGACGCTTCCGACGCCCGAATAAAGATCACGCCTGGGCAAGGTGCCTACAACGTCGGGATCAACGGCCCCGTCAAGGTCACCGTCAGCAACGGCAGGCTCACCAAGGTGACCATGACCGCCGTCGCGACCGGTGCCGAGATCTCGGGCACCCTGTCCGCGGACGGCACGTCCTGGAAGCCGAACGGCCGGCTGGAGCGGGCCACCAAGTATCAGGTCGCCGCGGAGGCCGAGGACGCCAAGGGCCGCTCCGTCACCGGGAACGCCACGATCACCACGGTCTCCCCGGCCAACGACTTCATCGGGCACCTCTCCCCCGAGGACGGCTCGACCGTCGGCGTGGGCATGCCGGTGACGGTCAACTTCGACAAGGCGATCAGCGACAAGGCCGCCGTAGAGTCGAAAATCCAGGTCAGCTCCAGCAGCGGCCAGCGTGTCGTCGGTCACTGGTTCAACGACGGCCGTCTGGACTTCCGCCCCGAGAACTACTGGAAGCCCGGCTCCACCGTCACCGTCAAGCTCACCCTCCACGGCATCCAGAAGACGGTCACGTTCAAGATCGGCCGGAGCCAGATCAGCACCGTCGACGCCAAGACGAAGCAGATGACCGTCGTACGGGACGGCAAGACGATCAAGACCATCCCGATCTCGTCCGGCAGCCCCGAGCACCCGACGTACAACGGTCAGATGGTCATCGCCGAGAAGTACAGGCAGATCCATATGAACGGTGCGAGCGTCGGCCTCACGAAGAAGGACGGCAAGCCCGCGTACGACATCGACGCCGTACCGCACGCCATGCGCCTGACCGCCTCAGGCACGTTCATCCACGGCAACTACTGGGGCGCCGACTCGATCTTCGGCAAGGCCAACACCAGCCACGGCTGCGTGGGCCTGAAGGACGTCAAGGGCGGCGGCGACGGCAAGCAGCCCGCCGCGTGGTTCTTCGACAACTCGATGATCGGTGACGTCGTCATCGTCAAGAACTCCGAGGACAAGACCACGTTGGCCCCGGACAACGGCCTCAGCGACTGGAACATGCCGTGGACCGAGTGGGTCTCGGGCAGCGCGGCCAGCTGACGCCAGGTCACTCCACGCATATGAACCTGAATCCCTTCCGCCGGGCGGCGGAGCGCTCGACCAGCCCTCGCCCCCGCGAGCCCTCGCACATCGTCAAGCTCCGCCTGCCCGCCTGCCCGCCTGCCGACTCACGGGTGACTGTTACGTGAACGCCGACTCTGCGGGTGCCGCTACATCGTCCACCCAGGTGGAGGGCCTGATCGACTGACCTCAGATCACGCTCGCCGACCACTTCAGTGTCTCGAATACACACCGGCCGCCGGTCCGCGCACGGATCCTCCGCCGTCACCCGACAGGCCCAGCGCCGACTGAGGACTGTGACCAGAATGAGGTGCTGACTGCTCGGGATGACGGGATGTCAGTTCTCGTTGCCAGGCAGGGGTGGGTCCGGCAGAAACGCGTGGTGGGACCAGCCGGGGCTGGTGGAGGACGGGCTCAGGAAACGGTGTAGGCGCTACGGCGCGACCGGCTTGCTTGGCGGTTCCCAGCCGTGGGTGAGGATGTCGAAGATTGCCTCGATGGCGGCCCGGCGGTCCTGCCTGCCGCGAGCGAGGACCGGGATGTCGAGTACGAATCGGGCAAGAGCCATACATGCGAGGTTGTCGTGGTCCACGCCGAACTCGTCGGCGACGGCTGCGCTGAGGCTGTCGGTGTACCGGGTCCACATGCGTTCGGCGTAGGCGCGCAGCACCGGCGTGGAGTTCACCAGGTGGGTGAACTCGGCCGCCTGAGGATGCGCCTCGATCGATGGCCAGGTGTCCAGGACGTGCTGTCGGAGGGCGTCGAGGATGCTCTGCCCGGAGGGGCGCTGCCGCACCGCGGCGATCAATTCAGACTCTCGGTCTTCGTCCTGGTCGAAGACCAGCGCTTCTTTGCCGCTGAAGTGCTTGAACACGGTAGCGGTCGACACGTCGGCGGCGTCGGCGATGTCACGGATGCTCACTTGATCGTAGCCGCGCTCCAGGAAGAGTTGCAGCGCGGCGTCGGCGATCGCCTGCCGGGTGGCCGCCTTCTTGCGGTCGCGGCGGCTGACAGGGGGCACGGTCATGGCTAGAGCGTACCCGATAGTAGAATCTCTCGCTAAGTAGAGTCGTTGTACTTTTCTACTTGCTCTGATTGTATGGGCATTGCGAGTACGTGAGCGGCGCGTCCTCGTCGGCCTGGTCATCACGGCTCCTCTGCGTGGCACGTCCGGTCTCGAGGGCCGACGCCGCCCAGCCCTGCTCGTCCCCCTCTTCTCTTCGCGACTGAAAGGAACAACCATGAAGTCCCCTGAGCCCGCCCGGGCCCGCATCAGCATCATCGGTGCCGGACCTGGCGGACTGACCTGCGCCCGCATCCTCCAGCAGCGCGGTATAGCGGTCACCGTCTACGACCGCGACCCGGGCCCCGACGCACGCAACCAGGGCGGCACTCTCGACCTGCACGCCGACAACGGCCAGTTCGCCCTGCGCGAAGCCGGCCTGCTCGACGAGTTCTTCACACTGGCCCGCCCCGAAGGCCAGGAAATGCGCCGGATGGACCCGAGCGGCACGATCACGTCCCATCAAGTCCCGGAGGCCGACGAGCTGTTCAAGCCGGAAATCGACCGCGGCCAGCTGCGCAACCTGCTGCTCGACTCCGTACAGCCGGGAACCGTGCACTGGGGCCGCGCCCTCGACACGATCAGCGGACCCGCCGACGGGCCGCGGCGGTTGCACTTCGCCGACGGCACAAGCATCGAGACCGATCTGGTCATCGGCGCCGACGGCGCCTCCTCCCGGGTGCGCCCGGCCGTGTCCCCCGCCGTCCCCAGGTACACCGGGGTGAGCTTTCTGGAGGCATGGTTCACCGACATCGAGAACCGGCACCCGCACATCGCCGAGCTGGTGGGCCAGGGCAGCGCGCACGCAGCCGACGGCGAGCGCGGCCTGTTCGCCCAGCGCAACAGCGGAAACCACATCCGCGTTTACATCATCCAACGAGTCCCGGTCGACTGGATCAGCGCGAGCGGCCTGACCGTCGAGGACACCGACGGCATCCGGGCCCTGCTCTTGAATGAATACGCCGCCTGGTCGCCCCGCATGCGCCAGATGATCACCGAAAACGACGGCCCCTACGTCGACCGCCCGATCTTCGCTCTCCCGGTCCCGCATATCTGGGAACACAACCCGACGGTGACCCTGCTCGGTGACGCCGCCCACCTCATGCCCCCGCTCGGCGTCGGCGTCAACCTCGCCATGCTCGACGCCAGCGAACTCGCCCTCGCTCTCGCGAACGCCGCCACCGTCGACGACGCCATCCGCACCTACGAGAAGACCATGCTCCCCCGCTCCACCGAGACGGCCAAGGCCCTCGAAGGCGGCGCCGAACATCTGCTGTCCGCCGATGTGCCCGACTTCGGCAGCGACAACGACGCCCAGCCCTATGGATTGGGGTCAGAGGGAGGTCTCCAGCCGTCGCCAGAGCAGTAGAGCGAAGGCGGTTACCCAGGCCACGCAGGTCACAGCGGTAGGTGTCGTAGTCGTAGCCGCGGTCGGCGTACACCAGCTCGGGGCGTCGACGGGGACGCCCGCGCTTGCCGTTGACCGTCGGGATGGCGTGGACCAGGGGCATGAGCTGGGTGACGTCGTGGCGGTTTCCGCCTGTCAGCGTGGCGGCGAGTGGGATGCCCTGGGCTTCCACGATCACGTGGTGCTTGCTGCCGGTCCTGCCTCGGTCCACCGGAGAGGGCCCGGTCTTCGCACCGCCCTTCATCGCCCGCAGGTGCGAGCCGTCGACCACGGCCCGGGAGAAGTCCAGCAGGTCGGCCGCCCGCAACTCGGCGAGTAGCAGCTCGTGCAGGGCCTGCCACACCCCGGCCTGGTGCCAGTCCCGCAGTCTGCACCAGCGCGTACTCCACCGAGCCGTACCCCAGCTCCTTGGGCAGGAACTCCCAGGGGATCCCCGTGTACAGCACGAAACGGATGCCGTTGACACCCGCCGTCCTCCAGCCGCCTGCGCCCCGGGTACCGTCGCCGACGCTCGACCACCGGCGGCCGCGGAGCGATCCGCTCCCACAGCCCGTCATCGACCTCCCACGGCCTCCGTGCCCATGCCCCACCCCGATCCATCAGATGTAGGGGTCACAGCAACTGGCGGTCTGTCATTCCAAGGCCGCTGCCGCTCATTTCGCCAGGAGTCCTGAGGGTCGACGACATCGACGGCGCCGTGCCCGGAGCGCGCCGCGCTCCGAAGTACATCAAGCTCCAGCGCCAGGACTCGGCCCCGCGCCCCGGTCCGGGATCAGGGCTTCCAGGTGCGCAGGAACGAGGCGATCCGGGCGGCGGTGCAACGCGGGTTGTTCAGCTCCTGAGCGAGCGCGGTCAGTTGCTCGCGAGTGGGGCTGACCGGGATATTGCTGGCCTCGAGATACATGACGGCGACGGCGCAGGCGACGGTGAGGTTGGAGCGCTCCAGCCAGCGGCAGCGGCCCAGGGTGTGCACCAGGGCGGCGGCGCGGGCGACGGCGCCATCGTAGACGGGTGTATCGAGGAGCTCGCCGCGGTGACGGGCGACGGCAGCGATGGGCACGCCGTAGTCGTCGGCGGCCGGGTCACGGTGCCCGGCCCGTTCCGCCACTTCCAGGAGCCAGGACTCGTCGACGTACAGGATCACGCGGCGGCGCCCGGCTGCCGCTGCTCGAACGGGGCGTCGAGCTGCTGCTCCAGATCATCAAGGAATTCGCCGTGCTCATCGATGAGCCGCTGGGCAGCCGCCATGCCGGCGGCGCGAGTGCCGGTGGTGTCCTCGATGATCAGCCGCTCCACGTACCTGTTGAAGTCCAGCCGGCGGGCGCGCGCGGCGGCCTTGCCGGCCTCCGGCACGTCCTCCTCCAGCCTGACCTGCGTCTGCTTCTTGGTGAAAGTCACATCTGCATGGTAGCAGGGTGGTAGCAGCTGTCGCATGGCGCAGCACAGCCGACGTCCATAGTGCGTCCTGGGACGGAGGGTCGGCTCACGGCCACCAGGATCTCCGCCATGACGTCATAACTCGCGCGCCTGCCTTCATGGTTGCCGAGAAGATGCCACTCAAGGCGAATGGCGCCAAGGCCTCGAGCTTCCTCGCCCTCCGGCGACTCGACCCGTTTGTGATTGTGAGGATGCTGTGGGTGGAGGGGGAACAGGGTTCCGGCGTCAGGAGCCTCTCCCTACGCTCCGGTTCACATGACAACAGAACACGCGCAGCAGTCCCGGGAGAACGCCGGACACTCCCGCAGGCGCTTCCTGGCCGCCGCCGGGGCGACGGTCGCCGGCGGATCGGTCGCGGCCACCGCCTTATGGCCCGCCGGCAGCGCCGCGGCCGCGCCGTCCGAGAAGCGCGTCGCCGTTCTGGGCGGCGGCGTCTCCGGCCTCAGCGCCGCCCATGAACTCGCCGAACGCGGCTACGCCGTCACCGTCTACGAGTACTACGACGCCCTCGGCGGCAAGGCCCGCTCCATGGACGTCCCCGGCACTGCCGCCGGCGGTCGCGCACCGCTTCCCGCGGAGCACGGATTCCGCTTCTTCCCCGGCTTCTACCGGAACCTGCCGGACACCATGCGCCGCATCCCCTTCCCCGGCAATCCCGGCGGCGTCCACGACAACCTCCGAGGCGGTACCGAGGCGTTGTTCGCGCGCGGCTCAGGCCGCCCGGACCTGCACTTCCCCCTGCGCCGGGTCACCACCCCGCCCGCACCCGGTGACATCACCCCGGCCTGGCTGCGCGACCAGATCCTGTCCGTCCTCGACCTCGGCACCCGGCTGCCCGCCCATGAGGCCGCCTACTTCGCCGACCGTGTGCTCGTCCACCTCACCAGCTGCGACGCCCGCCGTGAGGATCAGTGGGAGAAGACTGCGTGGTGGGACTTCATCCGGGCCGGCGAGATGAGCGCCGAGTACCAGGTGCTCCTCGGCATCGGCCAGACCCGCAATCTGGTCGCCACCCGCGCCGAGATCGCCTCCACGCGAACGGTCGGCCGCGTCATCATCGAGGCCCTGCTCCTGTGGGGCCTGCTCGGCCGGGGCGTGGACGGCGACGCCGACGTCGACCGGGTGCTCAACGCCCCGACGAGCGAGGCCTGGATCGATCCCTGGGAGCGGTGTCTGCGCTCCCTCGGCGTCGAGTTCGTGCTCGGCACGGAGGTCCGGGAGGTGCTGTACGAGGGCGGCCGCGTGACCGGCGTCCGTGTCGCGCCGCGTGACGGCGGCCCGGAACGCACGGTCACCGCCGACCACTACGTCTCGGCGATGCCCGTCGAACACGCCCGCGCCACCTGGGGCCGGGCCCTGCGCGCGGCCGACCCGCAGCTCGGCCGGTGCGACGCGCTGAAGACGGACTGGATGACCGGCGTGATGTTCTATCTGCGCACGCCCACCCCCGTCGTGCACGGGCACATCAACTGCCTCGACTCACCCTGGGCGGTGACCGGCATCGGACAGGCCCAGTTCTGGGACGTACGGGACTTTTCGCGCGACTATGGGGACGGGCGGGCCCATGAATGTCTGTCCACGATCATCTCCGAGTGGGACAAACCCGGCATCCTGTACGGCAAGACCGCCCGCGAGTGCACCAAGGACGAGATCGTCGCCGAACTCTGGGCCCAGCTGAAGGACGGGCTGAACGACTCGGGCAAGACGACCCTCACCGACGAGGACCGACTCGGCTGGTTCATGGACCCGGCCGTGACGGGTCTCGGCGGCCCCGACCCGCGCAACCGCGAGCAGCTCCTCATCCACCCCACGGGCACCCTCTACAACCGGCCCTCGGCCCGCACCAGAGTGCCGAACTTCTTCCTCGCCGGCGACTACGTCCGTACGGACGTGGACCTGGCCACGATGGAGGGCGCCAACGAGTCCGCACGGCGAGCGGTCAACGCGCTGCTCGATGCGGACAATTCGGACCTCGATCGGTGTCGCGTCTGGGAACTGTTCCGCCCGCCGGAGCTGGAGCCCCTGAAGCGGGTCGACGAGGTACGCCATCGGCTGGGGCTGCCCAACACCTTCGACCTGGGCTGAGCCCGTACGGGTGCCCGGGGTGAGCCTGAAGGGCCGCTGCCCCCGAGCGGCTGCGGCCCTTCACGCGTGTGGCGTCGTGCTGCGCCATGCGCCTGGAGCACTCGCACGCTGCTCGACGTCGCCGGGTTCCTGCGCCGAGCGGGCCTGCACCTCAGCCCAGGTGGCCGGATTTCGGCGCCGCCAGGGCGGCGTCCAGAAGGACCTCGGCGGTCGCCCGGGCCGCGGCCGCCGCGCCGGGGTCGCCGTCCATGCGTACCGAGACCGCGCACCCGTCGTACAGCAGGTGCAGGCGGCGCCCGAGGCTCTCCGCGTCGGGGACGCCGGCCTGCCGGGCCAGATCGGTGAACAGGCCCCGTACCCAGGCCCGGTAGTCGTTGGAGGCTCGTTCCGTGCTGCTTCCCGGCCCTGCCTCCGCGCTCGCGGCGATGAAGGCGCAGCCGCGGTAGCTGGGGCCCTTGAACGACTCCGACAGCGCGTCGAAGACGCCGAGCAGCCGGTCGCGGGGGTTCTCGAAGCGCTCGAGGGCGGCGAGGATGCGGGCGGATGTGGCGGCGTGCCGGGCCTTGAGATAGGCGTGGACCAGCTCATCCTTGCTGCCGAAGGTGTTGTAGAGGGAGGCCTTGGCCACCCCGGCGCGTTCGATGATCCGGTCGATTCCGACGGTCTGCACGCCCTCGGCGTAGAAGAGTTCGTTTGCCGCGGACAGCAGACGCTCACGCGCCGAAGGCTTGGCCCCGGTGCGCGCGTCGTGTGCCCTGGCGCCGTCGGCAACCATCGCCGCCTCCTTGCTGGTTCGTGCCATCGCCCGGCCCTCGCGGTCACTTTAGGCAATGCCGGGCCGCGAACGGCTGCTGCGCCGTTCCGTCAGCAGTCCGAGCACGGCGAGCAGTGCCAGGACGATGACGGCCGCGCCGTACTCCCGGGCGGTGGCCAGCAGGCCGCCGGCGTGGACGACGAGGTAGCCGGCGATCACCGACGGCACTCCCATGCCGAGATAGGACACCACGTACAGCAGGGACAGCACGCCGGAACGTTCGTGGGCGGCGGTCAGCGGTATCACGGTGCGGATGCCGCCCTGGAAGCCGCTGCCGAAGCCGATGCCGGCGACGGCCGAACCGGCGAAGAACAGGGCGGAGGAACCGTTCTCGACCGCGATCAGGGTCAGGGCGACGCCGGCGACGAGGGTGCCGATCCCGGTGAGCATGACGCCGCGCGGGGGCGCCGCGCGCAGCACGAGCGTTGCGGCGGCGGCCACGCCGGCCAGTACGAACAGGGCCAGTCCGCCGTAGACGGCCGACGTGGAGTGGGTGAGGGTCCGCACCAGGGCCGGGCCCAGCGAGGCGTAGAAGCCCGCGAGTGCCCAGACCGCGATCAGGACCGGTGCGGCGTTGAGGACAGCGCGCCGTACGGTCCGGGGCAGCTTGATGTCCGGGACCAGCGTGGCGAGCGCCCCCGGGGTGGGCGTGAGGGTCTCCCGCATCAGGGCCACACCCAGCGCCTGCACCGCCATCACGGCCACCAGCGCCAGGTAGACCAGGTGTGTCGGCGCGGGCAGGTACTGCACGAGGAAGGCCGATGCCAGGGAGCCGGTGGCGGTGCCGAGTCCGGGAGCGAAGGAGTTGGCGACGGTCCCGCGGGGGCGATCGATGTCCAGCATGCCGGCCCCGACCGCGCCCAGTGCGGCACCGGTGGACAGGCCCTGGATCACCCGGCCGATCATCAGTTCCGGCACGCCGTGGGCTGTCGTGAAGACCACCATCGCGGCCACCTGCACGGCAAGGGCCACGAGCAGGACCGGGCGGCGGCCCAGATGGTCCGACAGCCGTCCCAGGGTGAGCAGCGAGACGAGGACGGCGATCGCGTAGACGCCGAACACCACCGTGGTCGTCACCGGGCTGAAGCCCCATTCCGCCTGGTACACCGCGTACAGCGGGGTGGGAGCGCTGGAGGCCGCCAGGAACGACACGATGATCGACGCCAGCAGGTAGAAGGCCACGCGCGCAGGCAGCACAC
This sequence comes from Streptomyces sp. RB17, assembly GCF_009604455.1. Classification (GTDB taxonomy): domain Bacteria; phylum Actinomycetota; class Actinomycetes; order Streptomycetales; family Streptomycetaceae; genus Streptomyces. The sequence goes on along the minus strand of NZ_WEGL01000002.1, from coordinate 1,370,430 downwards.
CTGCGGAGGACCTTCTCTGCGCGGGCCGGGCCGGAGAGGCGAGCGGGGCCGGGCCGCCGGTCTCCTCTCCGGCCGGGCCGGTATCGGCCGTCAGCGTGGTGATCACGTCGTGGTCCTGCGAGGTGCACTGCTCCGGCATGCCGCTGTCCTTAGTTTGAGTAGACCGGTCTGTTCATTCTGGACAGCGATGTCCAACAGCGTTTCGAGGTGTTTCCTTCCCGCCGCGCCGGCCGGGTTGCCGTCACCTGTGTTCAGGAGGAGGCGACTCAGGGGACGGCGGGAGCCGGACGGGGGGCGGGACCTGCTGACGGCCCTGCGGTCGCCAGCTGTTCCCGCCGGCCATGCCTTCGGCCGGGGCGTCGGCCGTCCAGTCCAGGAGCAGTCGCAGCGAGTCCGCGGAAGCGCTGCCGGACTCGGGCGCGTAGACCACGAGGGCCTGGGCGGGATCGTCGGCCAGCCGCAGCGTCTCGCAGGAGAGCTCGAGGTCTCCGACGATCGGGTGGTGGAAGGCCTTGGTGCCCGCGGTCTTGTCCCGCACTTGGTGTTCTGCCCACAGGCTGCGGAAATCCGGGCTCCCGGCGGCCAGATCGCCGACCACCGATGTCAGCACCGGGTCATCCGGATACAGGCCGACCTCCAGGCGCGGGTAGGCCACGCGGCCAACCTGGCCGAGGGACCCACTCGACTGCGGCCACCCCGCCGCAGTCGGCAGGTCGACCACCGGGCCACAACCGCACCCCCTGGCCAGGCCTTCCGACAACTTTTCCGTCCTTGACAAATTTACTTGTCGGTCGGATGCTGAAGTCGTGCTGGACGTCACTGTGATCGAAGAACCCGCCGCGACCGAGGCGCCCCGGACCCAATACGGTCCCGGACCCTCGCCACCCTGACCGAGCCCGGGCCGGCCGCCACGCCGGCCGGCGGCCATGCCCGGCAGAAGGTCAACTACCACCGCTGGACGGCGAACCGACCTGGCCGGGCAACGAACGCATCGAGCGGCCGACGGCCTCGTCGCCTGATGCCCCGCGCCCGGCACTACCGGCTCATCAGCACCCGCAGCGGTCCGTGCCCCCCCTTCAGGACACTCCCGCCGCACACGGCGGCCCCGACACGTATCGGTCCGTCCTGCCCACGCGGCTACACCATCAAGGAAAATCCCATGCGCACTGTGATCAGCACCGCCTTCGTCTCGCTCGACGGCGTCGTCGAGGCGCCGGGCGGCGAACCCGGCTACCGCAACAGCGGCTGGACCTTCAAGGAGGTGGAGTTCGTCCCCGAGGCATTCGAGATCAAGGAGCGGGAACAGCAGGAATCCACCGCGATCCTGATGGGCCGGGTCAGCTACGAGGCATTCAGCCCGGTCTGGCCGGACATGGCCGAGTTCGCGCACTACAAGCCGATGCCCAAGTACGTCGTCTCCACCACCCTCACCGAGGACAAGCTGGTCTCCAACTGGGGCGAGACCACCATCCTGCGCTCCCTCGACGAGGTCGCCGCCCTGAAGAAGACCGAGGGCGGCCCGATCATCGTCCACGGCAGCGCCTCCCTCAACCACAGCCTCTCCGACGCCGGCCTGATCGACCGCTACCACCTGCTCGTCCACCCGCTGCTGCTCGGCGCCGGCAAGCGCCTGTTCAGCACCACGGACAAGGACACCCAAAAGCTCAAGCTCATCGAGCACGAGGCCTACAGCAACGGCCTGCAGAAGCAGGTCTTCGACGTCATCCACTGACAACGTTCCGGGCATCCAGCCCTGCCGGCGCCTGCGAGGACGGACGCCACCCGGCCGCGAAGGCACAGGCCGATCCTCCAGCCGCGAGGGCCAGGGCAACACAGCCCGGCCCTCGGCCGACCGGCCTCTCCCAGCGCACCCGCGGCCTGCACTCCCGAGGCCGAGAGCAACGCATTCGAGGCCAGTTGCCGCAACGGCCGCCCACGCTCGAACCGCTTCCAGAGCCATCCAAGGCCACCACGCCCGCCACCGTCCTGGCCGCCACCACTGGCGAGCTCGCCCCGCCCATGCCCAGAGGAACGAACGACGGACGAGCCAGTCACATGAACGGGCGAACGCTGATCCTTCAGTCCGCGACGAATGGGGCGTATCCGACCGGGACCTCTGTGACCTGTAGGTGGGAGAAGAGCAGGGTCAGCCGGTGAGCGTTGGTTTCGATGACGACGTCGTGGAAGTCGATCCCAAGGGTGTGCGACCAACGGCGGGCCGCATCCGACTGGGGAAGCAGTTTTGCGCCCGGGTACATCGGATGCCACTTCACACCCCAGACGAACCCGTCGAGGTCGACACCGGTCTCATGGTCGATGAGGCGGTCATCCAACGAACGCTGCCACGTCTCGGTCGGTACTGACGTCTCGCATCGAGCCTCGACGCAGTACCGGAAGAGATACTGCAGGTAGGACGGCTGGATCCCCGTACTCGGAGCCGCTGTCATGTAGACGACGACCTCGTAGTCACGCATGTAGTTGGTGTACCCGTGGTGCACGACGGCGTGATCAAAGGTCTCTTCCAGCATCTGCTCGAGTACTGCGGCGTCCATGTCGTCGTTCTACCTCAAGACCGAGACTCCCAGGCAAGAGGTAAACCTGCGTCGGTAGCAAGGATCCGCCGGGCAAGTCCCAGCGCGCGACGGTCACTGGTGTCACCACCCCTCGCTACTCTCACCACGTCGAGATCGAGGAGGATCGGTGCTTGAGGGCGTACTGATCGCCGAAAGTCTGAGGGTCGGGGCCGAGTTGACCGGAGTCCCGCTTCACATCACCAAGATCGCGAGAGTGGAGGTGAACAGCGCGACGGCCGAGCAGCCGCAGCAGTGGACTCTCCTGGACTTCGCCGCCGGGGAGGCCGACGCCGAGCGTCTGGCCGAGCAACTGGCTGCATCTCTGGCCCCGACCGGGGGCTGGTATGTCAACTACAACACAGCCACGGAGGCGTTCGTGGTCTTCGCCGGCAAGGTCTTCCGCTACCCGCGCGGACAAGTGGAAGGCCGCCGGCAGGCGCAGGATTACGCGCGCTCCACAGGTATCCCCGAACCGCAGTTGGACTGGCAGGACTGACCCATCGGGCTGCGCATCACGAGCGGAGCCCGCCCGCCGCGGAGGCCACCACCTGGGATCCACCGGATCCACAGGCCAGGACGCGGATCGGTAGGCCGTTCACGGCCCATCAGATGACCACCATGGGCGGGGTCCTGGGCCGCACGCTGGACCCTCCCCCGGCTGGCGCGGGCCTCGCACGCCCTGTACGCGCGTGGCCCGCCGAGTCCTGCGGCCGCTCGCCGACGACCTGGCCACCGGTGTTCCCGGTCCGGGAGACCGGGGATCCATCAGGGTTCGGTGCCGGTGACGAGGGTGCCGCTGACGTACGCGGTCACCTTGGTGGTGTCGGCGTAGGCCGTGTTGGTGCCGCGGCTGTAGTCGTCGCTCTCGTCGAAGTTCGACCAGTCGGTCTTGTTCAGCCGGGTCTGGATGTCACCGGTCGACTTGCCCGCCGCGAGGGAACCGGCGCCGGTCGTGAACCCGACCTCCAGGTAGTGGTCGGCACCCGCCTTCGGGGTCGACATCGCCACCACCTTCTGGGTGACGTTGGCCGCGCCCAGGGCCGCGTAGTCGACCCAGGTGCTGTAGGTGCTCGCGCCGCCCTCGCCGGTGAAGTAGTAGCGCAGGGTCACCTTGGACAAGTCCAGCGGAGCCGTACCGGTGTTGACGATCTGGATTCCCGGCTTGATCTGGTTGTCACCGGGGGCGCTGTCGTTGTTCTTGTACTGCACCTTGAACGCCCCGGTGCCGGTGCCGCCGCCGGACTGCGTGGTGGCCGTCACCGCGGCGGAGGCCGCCGACACGTTCCCTGCCGCGTCCTTGGCCTTGACGGTGTAGGTGTAGGCGGTGGAGGCGGCGAGGCCGGTGTCCGTGAAGGACGTGGAGGTGGTGCTGCTCACCTTCGTCCCCGCCCGGTAGACGTCGTAGCCGCTGACGCCCACGTTGTCCGTCGACGCCGACCACGTCAGCGACACCGAGGTGTCCGTGGCGCCGGAGACCGCAAGGCCCGTCGGCGCCGACGGAGGCGTCGTGTCGGACACGCCGGGCGCCAGGGAGTCGCGTACGGCGGTGTAGGCGGGCTTGGGTTGCAGATTCTCGTCATAGAGGCAGGCGGCCCCCTGACCCGAGAAGGTGCTGGGAACCCACGAGTACTTGTCGTCGAAGTCCCACACCGTGATGCCGGCACAGCGGGACACGGCGAGGCAGGCATTGGTGACCTGCCGGTAGTAGTCGGCCTGGGTCGCGAGTTTGGTGGCGTCCGAGGGAAGCTGCATACGCACGTCCAGCTCGGTGATCGCGACGTCCAGCCCGAGGTCGGCGAAGCGCTGCAGGTTCTGGCGCATGTTCGTGGGGAAGCCGTACTGGATGGCCAGATGTCCCTGGAAGCCGATGCCGTCCAGCGGAACGCCCTGGCTCTTCAGGTCACTGGCCAGCCGGTACATGGCGTCGGCCTTGGCCCCGGTGCCCTCGATGTTGTAGTCGTTGATGTACAGCTTGGCGTCCGGGTCGGCCGCGTGCGCGGTGCGCAGCGCGTCCGCGATGTACTTCTCCCCCATGGCGTTGTAGAACGGGTCGGCCCGGAAGGTGCCGTCATCGTTGAACGGCTCGTTGACCACGTCCCAGGCGTAGATCTTGCCCTTGTAGTGGCTGGCTTCCTTGGTGATGTGGCTCTCCATGGCCGCCTGGACCTGGCCGGCAGGCAGGCTGCTCATCCAGCCGGGCAGCTGACTGTGCCAGACCAGGGTGTGACCGCGGACGCGTTGGTTGTGGGCCTGGGCGAAGTCGACGATCTTGTCGCCGCCGCTGAAGTCGAACTGGCCCTGCTGCGGCTCCGTGGTGTCCCACTTCATGGAGTTGCCGGGCGTGATCATGCCGAACTCGCTGCCCAGGACGGTGGTGTAGGGCGTGTCGGTGAGTTCCGGGTTGTCGGTGGCCGAACCGAAGTAGCGGCCCTGAGCCTCCGCCAGCTGATCCAGGGTGCTGCCCGCGGCGAGGGCAGGAGGGGCAGCACCGACGGCCAGCAGCCCGGAGGCGGCGGTCACGACGGCGGCCAGCGTGCACACGAGCCGCTTGCCGCGGGAGGAGCGGACCGGCTTCCTGGCGGCGGACGCGGACGGCCGTGGTCGTGGTGCACGAGGCAGGGGGAAGGGCATGGCGGTCTCCTTCTCAGCGTGGGCGAGGTGCGCCGGAGGCGGTACGGCGGAGGCAGTACGGCGGCAGCCGTCGCGTGCGCCTGTCGGCGGCGTGCTGGGACCCGGTGGCGGGAGGGACACGGCGAGCGGCCTTCTCCTCCCGCCACCGGACGTGCAGGGGGTTACGGCTCGACGCCGGCGACGAGGGTGCCGTCGACGTACACGGCGATCTTGGTGTTGTCGGCGTACGCCGTGTTCGTGGCGCGGCTGTAGTCGTCGGCCTCGTTGAAGTTCGACCAGTCCGTCTTGTTGAACCGGCTCTGGA
>NZ_WEGL01000002.1:0-1364826 GCF_009604455.1 Streptomyces sp. RB17 | reverse complement strand
GCCGGCGACGAGGGTGCCGTCGACGTACACGGCGATCTTGGTGTTGTCGGCGTACGCCGTGTTCGTGGCGCGGCTGTAGTCGTCGGCCTCGTTGAAGTTCGACCAGTCCGTCTTGTTGAACCGGCTCTGGATGTCACCCGTCGACTTGCCGGAGGCCAGGGAACCGGCACCGCTGGTGAAACCGACCTCCAGGTAGTGGTCGGCACCCGCCTTCGGGCTGGACATCGCCACCACCTTCTGCGTCACGTTCGACGACCCCAGAGCCGCGTAGTCCACCGACGTGCTGTACGTGCTCGCGCCGCCGTCGCCGGTGAAGTAATAGCGCAAGGTCACCTTCGACAGATCCAGCGACGTCGTACCGGTGTTGACCACCTGCAGACCGGGCTTGATCTGGTTGTCACCCGGGGCGGAGTCGTTGTTCTTGTACTGCACCTTGACGGCTCCCGTGCCGGTGCCGCCACCGCCGGACTGCGTGGTGGCCGCCACCACGGCGGAAGCCGCCGACACGTTCCCGGCGGCGTCCTTCGCCTTGACCGTGTAGGTGTAGGCGGTGGAGGCGGTCAGGCCGGTGTCCGTGAACGACGTCGAGGTGGTGCTGCCGACCTTCGTCCCCGCCCGATACACGTCGTAGCCGGTGACACCCACGTTGTCCGTCGACGCCGACCACCTCAGCGACACCGACGTGTCCGTGGTGCCGGAGACCGTCAGACCGGACGGCGCACTCGGAGCAGTGGTGTCCGGGGTGCCGGGTCCCTTGGGGCTCGCCGAGAACGAGAAGCTGTTCGTGGCCAGCCCCTGGCCGCCCTGCCAGATCTCGAATCCGGCCTCGGCGTCGATCAGGTAGTGCGCCGGGTTGATGGAGCCGCGCGCCACGGCGTCGTCTATCAGGGCCTTGACATCCAGGTCGGTGAAGGAGGTGCCGCCGCCCTGGAGGGCGTAGGAGATGATCTTCCAGGACGTCTGCTTGCCGGTCCATACGTCCCAGGACTTGCCGGCGACATCGGACGTGCCGGTCTTGGCGCCGAACGGCTGGACGCTGCCGCGGTGGTTGAGCCAGATCATCAGCTCCGTGCCGTCCGGCTGCCCGTCCGTGGTCGGTGTCGAGTTGAACCAGATGTCGTAGGCCACGTCGTAGGCGCCCGCGTCCGGTTGCGTGGTGGACCAGGAACTGGTCGCACTGCCCAGTTCACCGACCTGGATCGGCAGTTTGCTGCCGGTGGTGCACACGCCCCAGTGGCAGCCCTTGTAGGTCGACGGGTAGGTGGCCGGCGCCCCGTTGGTGCCCGTGTTGAAATTCGCCTGAGTGACGGACCACGCCCCCGTCGCGTCGTCGATGCTCGCGCACTGCGTGAGCGTCGAATTCCATTCGTTCTGCTGGTAGATGTACTCCCCGCCCTGCAGGGACGTGGTCCCCCACTGGGTGCAGTCCGTCGCCGTGGCGGCGGAGGCCGACGGTGTGCCGACGGCGAGTGACCCGAGCAGCAGGGCGGCCGCCGTGCCCGCCCATGCGGCCGTGCGCAGACGTCTCCATGATGGATACATGCGTGTGGTGTCCTTTCTCCCCGGAGGTGACCGGGCATCGCCTCCGGACCGGCGAGGCTCCGGCCCGGAGGTCGTGTGACGATCAGGGGCCGTTCACGCCTCGTCGCCGAGGCGTGCCGGGGGAATCAGGGCTCGGTGCCCCACGCGAGGGTGCCGTTGACGTACGCGGTCACCTTGGTGGTGTCGGCGTAGGCGGTGTTGGTGCCGCGGCTGTAGTCGTCGCTCTCGTTGAAGTTCGACCAGTCGGTCTTGTTCAGCCGGGTCTGGATGTCACCGGTCGACTTGCCGGCTGCCAGGGATCCGGCACCGGTGGTGAAGCCGACCTCCAGGTAGTGGTCGGCACCGGCCTTCGGGCTGGGCATCGCCACAACCTTCATCTTGATGTTCGACGAGCCCAGGGCCGCGTAGTCGCAGTTGGTGCTGTAGGTGCTCGCGCCGCCGTCGCCGGTGAAGTAGTAGCGCAGGGTCATCGTCGACAGGTCCAGCGGGGCGGTGCCGGTGTTGACCACCTGCAGGCCGGGCTTGATCTGGTTGTCACCCGGGGCGGAGTCGTTGTTCTTGTACTGCACCTTGAACGCCCCGGTGCCGGTGCCGCCGCCGGCCTGGGTGGTGGCGGTCTCCGCGGCGGAGGCGGCCGAGACGTTGCCGGCGGCGTCCTTGGCCTTGACCGTGTACGTGTACGTCGTCGACGCCTTGAGCCCGGAGTCGGTGAAGGACGTGGTGGCCGAGCTGCCGGCCAGGGCTCCGTCCCGGTAGATGGCGTAGCCGGCCACGCCCACGTCGTCGGTCGACGCCGTCCACGTCAGGGACACAGTCGTGTCCGTGGTTCCCGAGACCGCCAGGTTCGTCGGGGCGGTCGGCGGTGTGGTGTCGCCGGTGCCCGTGCCTCCGCCGACGATGAGTTCGGCGTAGACCGCGTAGGCCATGGCGATGTCGGCCTGCGCCCAGAAGCGGTGGTAGGTGAAGGTGGGCGCGGCCCCGCCGTCCAGGTACTTCTGGACCTTCGGCCAGTCCGGGTCGTTCTTGTACCAGGAGCGGATGGAGATGAAGGTGGAGTTGGAGTTGATCGGGTCGCCGTTGGGCATCTTGCCGGACCAGCCGGACGGCACGTACACCGGGTCGGCGAACCGGCTGTAGTCCTTCCGGGTCTCCGGCGTCGAGATGCCCTTGGCGTCGGCGAAGGTCGCCATCACGTCCAGGAGCTTCTTGGCGAGGTCGGCGGAAGCGGTGTCGCCGGACTTCGCCGCGTAGTACGTCAGCGTCTTGATGAGCGCGGCGGCCACCCCGACGTCGTTGCTGTAGTCCACGACCGTCACATGCAGGTTGGTGTTGCCGCCCGACGAACCGCTCAGCCAGGTGACCGGCTGTCCGGTCCAGTTCAGGTTGGACGGAATCTTGAAGTCGGTGGCGGTGACCGTGGTCTGGGAGACGGCCCACTTCACCCACTTGTCCAGGATGCCCTTGGCGGTGGCGTTCCCGGACACGTAGTAGTACTCCGCGAACCGCTCCATCGACCAGCACTGGAAGCCGAACCAGTTGTTGCTCGGCGGGTCGTGGAAGACCGGCTGCCAGTCGTAGGCCATGCCGTAGAAGCTGGTGTCACCGGCCGGCGGGGTGGCGTACTGCCCGTCCCAGCTGTTGGTGGCGCCGCCCGCGATGGCGCCCTCCGCGGACTGCAGCCACTGGAAGAACTCCAGCTGCCGCTGCAGGCTCTTCGACCAGTCGCTCTGGGCGGTCGGCGACTTCGGGGTCAGGCTGGGCACGCTGGACAGCGCCCAGGCGGCGAGCGGGTTCTGGTAGCCCTGCTGCGCGGCGCTGTCACCGATCCGCCAGGCCCAGCCGCCTCCCGGTTCCGCACCGCCCCAGGCGTAGTACCACGACAGCAGGTAGTGCGCGGAGTCCCGCCCGCTGGCGGCCGAGCAGGAGTGCGGGTCGGTGCAGTTGCCGACCTTCTTGAAGTACTTGTCGAACAGCGAGTACCGCAGGAAGTCGCCCATCTTGGCGGCCTTGGCCACGGACGCGGAGACCGCCGACGCGTTGCCCTGGGCCGAGGCCCACCGGTAGGCCCAGTACGCCGCCTGCACCGCGCGGGCGTCGGCGTCGGGGGCGTTGGTGTACTTCCACTGCTTGGCGTAGCTGCTGTCCTTGACGAACAGGTCGAGGTAACCGTTCGTACCGCCGTACTTGAACAGGTCGGTGGTCGGCTGCGGAATGGTCTCCCACACCGATTCCTGCGCGCCACGCTGGTAGCTGTTGATGTAGGACGGACCGGTGGCCGTGGGGCCGTTCTCCCCGCCGGTGCCCGGCGTGTTCCCGTAGCCGTAGACGTTGTCCACGTCCAGCAGCCAGTGCATCCCGTAGACGTCCGGCATACCGTAGGCCGAGTTCAGCTCGTTCGCGAGCGGGTCCTGGCCGACCGCCACCGTGCCGTCCAGCGCGGAGGGGTACTTGTTGACCTCCGGCCACTCCGGGGCGTACGTGGCCGGGGCGCCGGGGTTGTAGGAGCCGTTGCTCGGCTGGTCCGCGTGGGTGGGGATGATGTACTTCTCGGCCGTGGCCCACGCGTTGTTGAACGGCGTCCAGTCGGCGGTCACCCGGCCGTAGGTGGCCTCCAGCCAGAACCAGAAGCTGAACGCCTCCGAGGTGGTCTGGTGGCCGTGGTCCGGAGCCTCGACGATCAGCGTCTCCGCGCAGTGGAACGGGATGCCCGCGGAGCTGAAGTAGCCGTTCGCCGGGTCCTTGATCTTCTTGTACTGGGTCAGGAAGGCCGTGGTGTAGGGGTCGTCGGCCGCGGCCGCGGCGGCGGCCGGGGTGGCCGTGGGCGGGGTGGCCGCTCTGGCGAGTGTGGGCGTGACGGCCGCCCCGAGAACGGCTCCGCCGATCGCGACCGCGAACCGCCTGCGGGACATTGGGGTGGACATGACATCTCCTCGGAAGGAATGGGGGGCTTCCGGACGTGCCGTCCGGTGGGGAGGCGAGGGGATCCGGACACGGCGCCACCCTGGTGGTGGCGCCGTGCTCCGGGACCCGGCCGCGCCCCGGAGCGGGGCGAGACGGGAGAGGCGCGGCCGGGCTGCTTCGTGGGCTGCCTCGGGTGCGGGCGAAGGCGTGGCTCCCGCACCCGAGGGGCCCCGTCAGGGCTCGATGCCCGCGACGAGGGTGCCGTCGACGTACACGGCGATCTTGGTGTTGTCGGCGTACGCCGTGTTCGTGGCGCGGCTGTAGTCGTCGGCCTCGTTGAAGTTCGACCAGTCCGTCTTGTTGAACCGGCTCTGGATGTCACCCGTCGACTTGCCGGAGGCCAAGGACCCGGCACCGGTGGTGAACCCGACCTCCAGGTAGTGGTCGGCACCCGCCTTCGGGCTGGACATCGCCACCACCTTCTGCGTCACGTTCGACGACCCCAGAGCCGCGTAGTCCACCGACGTGCTGTACGTGCTCGCGCCGCCGTCGCCGGTGAAGTAATAGCGCAAGGTCACCTTCGACAGATCCAGCGACGTCGTACCGGTGTTGACCACCTGCAGACCGGGCTTGATCTGGTTGTCACCCGGGGCGGAGTCGTTGTTCTTGTACTGCACCTTGACGGCTCCCGTGCCGGTGCCGCCACCGCCGGACTGCGTGGTGGCCGCCACCGCGGCGGAAGCCGCCGACACGTTCCCGGCGGCGTCCTTCGCCTTGACCGTGTAGGTGTAGACGGTGGAGGCGGTCAGGCCGGTGTCCGTGAACGACGTCGAGGTGGTACTCCCGACCTTCGTCCCCGCCCGGTAGACGTCGTAACCGGTGACACCCACGTTGTCCGTCGACGCCGACCACCTCAGCGACACCGACATGTCCGTGGTGCCGGAGACCGTCAGACCGGACGGCGCACTCGGAGCAGTGGTGTCCGGGGTGCCGTCACCACCGCCCGAGACGGGCGGGGAGGCGTTCTGCAGCAACTGCTGGAACTGGGCGGAGAACCAGTGCCCGGCCAGCGGCGCGTTGGGCAGCGCACCCGTGGGGTTGTTGCCGTTGCGCGCGTTGCCCCCGTACGTGGGGTCGCACATCTGGTCGAAGCCCTTGCCCTCGTCGTTGGCGATGGCCTGGCTGGCACCGTCCGACTCCCCCGGCGGCTTGACCCACACGTAGGCGTCGATCCCGGCGGCAGGCGCCGCGGTCGGCCGCTCGCCGAGGCCGGCACCGCTCTGGTTGCACCAGTTGCCGACGTGGATGCGCCGGTCGATACGGCTGCCGTTGACGTAGTCGTCCACCGACGTCAGCGGGCCGGGACCGGACGGCCGGGCGGTACCGCCCCAGCCGTTGCGGGAGGTGTCGATGAGCATGCCCAGCCCGGAGTCGAAGCCGGCCGCGACGAGCTTGCTGCGCAGCGCCTGGGCGTAGGACTGCTCGTCCACGTACTGGTTCCAGTCCACCCACTTCGCCTGGCGCACCGTCTGACCGTTGACGGTGTCGGTGACCTTGAAGTACGGCTCCACCGTCGGCGAGTAGTTGGCCGTGTTGACGATGAAGCCGGCCACGTCGCTCACGCTCGCGCCGTTGGTCGTGGCGACCTTGGCGAACTCCTGGACGGAGGGGTCGAGGTTGGTGTCCCAGCCCAGCCAGCCGTGGTGGCCGGCGTCGATGTAGTTGTAGACGTTCGAGAGGGCGCCCAGCTTGGCGAGGGCGTAGCTGACGCCCTTCTCGTAGTTGCCGTTGGCCTTCATGGTCGTGCAGGCGTCGGTGGTGGTGTTGGTGCCGCCGGCGTTGGTGACCAGGTTGGGAAGCGAGTCGGGCTCGATGACCGTGGCGATCCGCAGGTCCGCGTACTTCGCGTCGGACAGGATCGACGTGATCGGATCGATGTACTGCGTCTTGTACTTGTCGATGTCGTTCGGTCCGAGCTCGCCGTTGGAGGCGAGGGCGGCGCAGTCCCGGCCGGGCAGGTCGTAGATCACCAGCGTGATCAGGTTGGCGCCCTGGGACAGTGCCTTGTCGAGGTGGTCGCGCAGACCCATGCCGCCGTTGACGCCGTTGATGGCGGCGATACGGTCGAGCCACACCGCGGTGGGCGTGTTCGCGACCGCGCTGCCACCGGGCTCGGCGGCAGCGTGCGCGGACCACTCCGGGTTCACGTACGCCTTCGCCCCCACGTACGGGTTGTCGACCCGGGTGGCGGCAGACGCGGACTGCGGCGTGAGCGCCACGGCCAGCGCCGAGCCCAGGGCGAGCGCCGAGAGCACCGAGAGACTGCGGTTGAGCCGGGATCTGGAGGGGCGTTGGAGGTTCTTCACCGATGGTTCCTTCCGTGGGGGTTTTCTGGCGCGTGACGCGGCCTTGCGTTTCACCACGCGCCGGTGGAGCCGCGACACACCGCGCCGTGTGCGGGCTGGTCGCCGGGCCACCGCTGGTGCGCCCGGCAACAGGGAGGAAAGAGCGTGGGGAGGGAGCGTCCCGCCTGCGCGGGAATCGGCTGCCGGAGGTCTGTCCGGTGCGGGAGTGGGAGGATCTCCCGCACCCGAGGGGTCTGTCAGGGTCCGCTGCCGGTGACGGGGGCGCCGCCTGCGTACACGGTCACCGTGGCGGTGTCGGCGGGGCCGGTGGTGGTGTGGCCGTGGCCGTCGGTCTCGTGGGCGATCCGGTAGAGCGTGCTCCAGCAGCCGCGCTCCCCCGGTTCGTGATCGGCCAGGTCCCATAGCAGCCGACCCCCTTTCGCGTGCGACCTGTGCTGACTGACGACCGCGCCCTTCAAAGACTCCGTGGTGCCCGCCCCGCAGACCGGTGCGCTTCTGATGCGGTGGTACTGCACCGGGACGCGCCGCCCGTTCCGGAAGATCCGCACGGCTTCCTCCCACCCGATGCCACAACTCCGGTGGAAGGGAACCGAGTTGACCGTGGGAGCGCTCCCAATCGCGCTGAGGAAAATAACAAGCCGCGACACCGGTGTGAAGAGCCCTGACGGAATCAAGGCGTAACAGCGTGTTCACGCAAGCCCCGGACGAAGGAAGGGCATCGCCCCGGCCGCACTCTGCGAACAGGTCGGCCAGAGCAGGCCGTTGGGCTGCGGGATCGCCCGCCACGGCCGAGTGCGGACCAGGTCAGGACGCATATGAACCAGCGGCGCTGCCGACGCCCGGACCGAGGGATGACGGCCCGTCACATGCGTGGCGGCTGCGCGGCGACCACCCCGTCCCACGATGCCGGCCGCGACGTAACACGGGTGTCCCCACAGCCCGGTCATCACGGGACGGCGAAGCGACCGGCTACCGCGCCGACGGCGGCAGCCCCGCCTCTCACCCGCCCCGGCGCACGCGGGATGGCGTCCGCCACAGGGGTCGTCGCTCGTCCCGCCGAGGCTGGTCGTCGATCAAGAACCCGGAACCTGCAGGGGGCGGGGCGGCCTCCCCGGCTTCATGCTCAGGCGGATTGGCGCAGCACCAGTTCCGTCGACAGCACCACGTGCCGCCGGGTGGCGCTGCGGGACTCGATCTCCTCCAACAGCACCCGCGCCATGGTGCGGCCCATCTCCTCGGTCGGCTGTCTGACGCTCGTGAGCGGCGGGTCCGCGTGCCGGGCGATGATCGAGTCGTCGAAGCCGACGAGCGCCACGTCATCGGGCACGCGTCGCCCCGTCTGACGCAGGACGTGCAGGGCGCCGCCGGCCATGACGTCGGACGCGGCGAAGACGGCGTCGACGCCCGGGTGCCGCGCCAGCAGCTCCCGCATGGCGGCGCGCCCGCCCTCCTCCGTGAAGTCGCCGTGGGCCACGAGCGATGCGTCGGCACCGGGGCCCACAGCGTCCATCGCCTGGGTGTACCCGTCCAGGCGACAGCGGGCGGCGTACATGTCCAGCGGCCCGGTGATGGTGGCGACAGCCCGACGGCCCAGCCCGAGCAGGTGCTCCGTCGCCGACCGTGCGCCGCCAACGTTGTCGGCGTCGACGTACGACATCCACTCCCGTTCCGACCGCCGCCCGCTCAGCACCGTCGGCACCCGCACCCGTTCCAGCAGGCCGGGCAGCGGCGCGTCCTCGTGCACCGACACCAGCAGCACGCCGTCGACCCTGCGGGCTTCCAGGTGCTGGGCCAGCCGCCGCCGCTCCTGGGGGGTGCGGATGAGCATGAGCAGCAACTGCATGTCCGTGGACGCCAGTTCCGCGCTCACACCACGGAGGATGTCCAGGAAGAACGGCTCGGCAGTGAGCCGGGTCTCGGGTTCGGGGATGACCAGGGCGATCGCGTCGGTGCGGTCCGCCGCGAGCGCCCGGGCGGCACTGTTGGGCACGTACCCCAGCTCCGCGATCGCGCCCTCCACGGCCGCCCGCGCCTGGGGGCTCACATGGGGGGCACCGTTGATCACACGGGAGACCGTGCCCCGCCCGACACCCGCTCGTGCGGCGACCATGTCCAGCGTCGGCCGGTCGCCGTGCCGTCCGCCCGCGCCCATCGCACCCTTCCCTCACCGGTGTCGCAAAACCGTCAGTCGCACCGACTCACAGCGTTCGTTCCCTTGACACTCCTCCCGGGAACGGTGGACCTTCATTATGCCTTTGGGAGCGCTCCCAATGGAGCGCTCCCAAATCTCGGCCATACCGACCCGCACCGGCGCCCGCACCACCCACGCGCAGCCACCGTTCCGGAGGACCCATGGGCACCGCCCGCACGCCGTACCAGCCGCGCCGTACCACCGACTGCACGCGAAGACACCGCCGACTGGAACGCAGCCCGGAACATCTTGCACCTGTACCGGATCGGCCACATCAGCGTGGAGGTCCCGGCCGCCGGAAGGCGCGGTCGCAGGGCGACTAAAACCGTCAAGCCTGTCACCGCAAGGTAGACAGGAATCCCCTTCCTGAGCTTGCGAAGGGAGGGGAGAACTTCAATGTGATGATGGCTGCCACGAGCATCCAGCGGTGCTCTCGCCTCCCCCTGGAGGCCGGCCATCGCACGCCGGTGATCCACAGGGCTACGAGCGGAGGTCGGGCCGGCACGAAAGCCAGGACCGGCACCTGCGCCAGGGATCCGAGTGAGCCGCCCTGCTTCGCCGACAGCGCGTGGGCCATCTGGAGTTCGCGCCAGCCGTGCGGTGCGTCCCAGATGAGGTTCGGGGCGGCCAGCAGCAGGGCAGGTGCGGCGGCCAGCCACGGGCCGCGGTCCGCAGCACCTCCTGCCGGTACAAGGCAAGACCCACGGCGACGCCGCCCATGAGAACGCCACATCCAATGAAGGCTTTTTGCGCGTGCTGCCGTCCGGGTGATGAGGTGGCACGGTGTTCAACCACGATGAGGCGGGGGCCGTCCGACCGTTGACGCTGGTTTGGGTGAGCCGGCATCTGGAGGTCGGCGAACGGATCGTCAGAACCGAGGCGCTGCACGGCGGCATCACTGCCGAAGTACGCAGGCTGACCATCGGCACGCGGGACGAAGGCACCCGCGACCTGGTGCTGCGGACCTTCGTCGACCCGTTCTACGTGGAGCGCGCCGAGGACTCGCTGAACAGGGAGGCCGGCGCCCTGACGCTGCTGGCTGGGACCGACGTGCCGGCTCCTGGACTGGTCGCGGTTGACGCGACCGCCGCGCATTGCGAGTATCCCTCGCTCCTCATGACACGTCTGACGGGCCGGACGGTCCTCGACGACGAGGGTTTGGAGACGCGCGTCCCTCTGCTGGCCCGTCAGCTCGTGGCGATCCACGCGTTGCGACCCGCCGAGCGGCCCCGGAAGTATGTGACGTCGACGACCGCCGACACCGTCGTGGTTCCGAGGGGCGCCGACGCGGCGGCATGGGCCGCGGCGATCGACGTGATCCGTAAGCCCGCGCCGGCCTATGAGGGGCGATTCCTGCACCGGGACTTCCAACCCGGCAACGTGCTGTTCGATGTGCCGCCCTCTGATCCGGCCGGTGCCCGGATCACGGGCGTCGTCGACTGGGCAGCGACCTCCTGGGGCCCGGCGGATCTTGACGTGGCGCACTGCTCCACCAATCTCGCGCTGCTGCACGGCCCGGCGTGGGGCCCGCGGTTCGCCGAGGCGTACGAGGAGGCCGGCGGGGTGCTGGCCGCGGCCGCGAACGAGCGGCTGTACTGGCGGGTGCGGGACGCACTGGCGTGCTCGGAAGAAGTGCAGTTGGTGGCGCAGGCATGGCGGGAGGTAGGGAGGGCGGAGCTGACGACGCGAGCCGTGGCTGTGCGGCTGGATGCCTACGTCGCCGCTCTGATGGATACGCTGGGCTGAGCCAAGGCCCTCTGGGCCGCGGGCCCGGCGCCGAGCGCCGGCGCCGGCTTCCA
The DNA here is from genome assembly GCF_009604455.1 of Streptomyces sp. RB17. Lineage (GTDB taxonomy): Bacteria > Actinomycetota > Actinomycetes > Streptomycetales > Streptomycetaceae > Streptomyces. The sequence continues at coordinate 1,354,027 of NZ_WEGL01000002.1, read as the reverse complement.
TTCACGAACGCCATCACCCAGGCCGGCTGACTTCGACGTCTTGCCACCAGCAGATCCCACTGGCTCGCCGGCGCCAGGTACGGCATCACGGAAAGCGCCGAAGATCCAATCCGGCGTCTCCGCCGACAGCCCACTGCCGTCATTTCTCGTGACCATCCGCGGCGGCGAAGATCACTGAAACTGGGCAAGTCCGGAAGCACGGTGCACGGGCGCCAGCGCCAAGGCCCAGGAGGATTCCCTTGCAGTGCGGGAACAGCCGATCCGGCCAGCACTGTTGCACCAGCCGAGGGACCGGCGCAGCGAGCGGGGAACAGAGAGGCCAAAGGATCGTCCGCTCGGAGGTGATCCGGGCCCCGGGTCCGCGGTACCCGCCGGGTCACCGGATATCGGGGCGATCCCCGCTACGCCTGCCGCAGACTCGGACCGAGGCTTTTTTCACGCAGGAGGATTGTTCGATGAATGACCGGCCCTTGACATTCATGGCGGTGCACGCCCACCCCGACGACGAGGCCACCGGAACGGGAGGTGTCCTCGCGCGATACGCGGCGGAGGGCATCCGCACGGTCCTCGTGACGTGCACCGACGGCAGGTGCGGTGACGGGCCGGGGGGCGTCAAGCCGGACGACCCCGAGCACGATCCCGCAGCCGTCGCCTTGATGCGGCGTCAAGAGCTTGAGACGAGCTGCAGCATCCTGAAGGTCAGTCATCTGGAGACCCTGGACTACGCCGACTCCGGGATGATGGGCTGGCCGACCAACGACGCCCCCGGATCCTTCTGGCAGACACCCGTGGAGGAGGGCGCTGCCCGACTCGCGGAACTCCTGCGCCGCTACCAACCCGATGTGGTCGTCACCTACGACGAGAACGGCTTTTACGGCCACCCCGACCACATCCAGGCAAACCGCATCACGATGACGGCGCTGGCGATGACCACGCAGAGACCCAAGGTGTACTGGACGACGGCGCCCCGCTCGATGATGCAGCGGTTCGGGGAGGTCATGCGCGAGTTCGGTGCGGACTGGCAGGAGCCGGATCCCGCCGAGGCCGCCGCGATGGCCGAGATCGGACTCCCCGACGAGGACATCACCACCTGGGTGGACACCACTGCGTTCGGCAGTCAGAAGTTCGATGCGCTGGCCGCGCACGCCAGTCAGGGCGACAACATCTTCTTCCTCAAGATGGGCCAGAAAAGGTTCACCGAATTGATGGGTGTGGAGACCTTCGTACGTGTCCAGGACACCACTGGCGCGGCCGTGCCCGAGAACGACCTCTTCGCCGGCCTGCGCTGATCCACCCGCCTTCCCGGGAGCCTGAGAAAGCTCGTGACTCCTCCCCCTCATAATGAGAGGGCTTCCCGCTATGCCGGGTGCGGCTTCGCGACGTACCAGCCCGGCCCGGAGGATGTTCAGGGCGCCCGCCGTGTCCGCGTGCGCGTGGTGACCGCACGCGACGCAGTGGAGCTTCTCCTGGGTGGGCCGGTTCTCCATGGCGGTGCCCCGCATGCGGGGCACCGCCGGGAGGTGTTTGCGGGGGTCCACCGCAATGAACTGACCGCCGAAGGCGTCGGCCGCGGCGAGAGTGTGCTCAGCCTCGAGCAAGCGCAGGATGAGCCCGGCCGGGTCCGTCCATGCTGCGCCGCGCATGCTCTCCGCCGTTTCAGATCCCACCGTAGCTGTCTCGGGCACCACCGAGCCCGGACCACGGACCGGCACACCCGGCCACCGTGAACCAGCCGGTTCGAGGGCAGCTTCGAGGGCACATCGGCCTTGGCCTACACGCCCGCCTGCCGCCGCGTGGTCGACATGTCCCGCGACGGAACAGGCAGCCGCCGAGCACCAGAACCCGAGCCCCAAGGCGCGCAGGGACTTGCCGGGCGCGGCCCAGGTCTGGTTGGGTACCACCGCCCCAGGCACATGGGGCATGCCGGGCAGGGTGGGGAGCGGAGCAAGCAGCGTGCACACGACGGTACGGCAGGACGGGCCGTGGCCCTTGCCCGACGGGCTCGGGCAGGCGATTCGCGGCACTGCCGAGGAGATCGCCGCGCTGGTACGCAGCGCGAGCGACACGGCGCTTGCCGTGCCGGGGTCAAAGTGGACCGTCGGCGAGGCCGCCGCCCACCTTGCCATAGCCAACGAACTGATGGCCGACCTGGCAGCCGGACGGGAGCGCCCTTACGGCGACGGAACGCCCCAAAGCCTCGCAGAGGCCAACGCAACGTCCCTCGGCGCCTTCGCGGAGCGTCGGGCGGAGCCACTCGCGACGATGATCACGGAACAGGCCGAGGCGTTCCTGGACGCTCTGTCGCACCCTGCGGCCGACGGCCCCGCACCAACCACACCCCTGGGCACGATGAACCGATCCGTTCTGGCGTCGTACCTGCTCACGCACATGCTCGGCCATGGATACGACCTGGCTCGCGCCCTGAAGCGTCCGCACATGGTCGACCCGGCACGGGTGGCCTTGTGCATGCCATTCATGCTCTCGGTCATGCCGCGTGTCGCGGACCCCGCGGCCACGGCCGGACTCGCGGCCCGTTACCGGATCCGGCTGCGCGGGGGCGAGACATTCGGCGTGGCCCTGGCCGACGGCGCCGTGCACGTGACCCCGGGCATGCTGCGGCAGCGCGCGGACTGCACCATCCTGCTCGACCCCGTCGCCTTCCTGCTCATCGCGCTCGGCCGGCTGAATCCCTGGCGTGCCATCGCCCAAGGGCAGATCCTGGCCTGGGGCCCCCGGCCGTGGCTGGCCCCCCGCTTCCCGACCCTGTTCACCGCCCCCTGACCCCGCTGACGGGCCGGACGCCGTAGCCAGCCGCAGGACGGGGCCGGGGCCTGCGCGCCCCCCTGTGGTGCGCCGGCGTGACAGGCGCGGGGCCGGCCGTTCGGTATTGCCTGACCACGCGGTCGTCACGAGGCGGGCCGGCTGGGCTCTGTCAGCACAGATCCCGGCAGGGCAGCTCGCAGGAATGTCAGGCACTGCTCGAGTAACGCTTTGAGATCACCTGGAAGATCAGGTTCACCTCGGCGCGTTCGAGGGTTCCGGCGTACGGCCCGCCTGTGACAACGGGCTCACTGGTAAACGGCGCAGGCCCCCGACGTCCGCCCACGCAGCCCGCGCCCGGAGTCCGGCGATGCGGAGCTCCGGGTCCGTTACGAGCTGGCCCCCAAGCCTCGTCAGCGAGCTGGTCCAGGCGGCCGACGAGAAGCAGCTGAAGGCCATCGCCCGCTGCGGACGCGTCGGCCCGCTCTGCATCGGGGGACTCGGCTGCATGGAACTCGACCGTCGAGGTGCTGAACTGCTCCTCCAGGTCCTGGCCGAACGCGAGGAGAAGAACGAGGAGAAGAACAGCGTCGCATCGCCTCGAACAAGTCCAGCGGTGCCTGCAGCAAGATTCCCCCCTCTGCCCGGCCATCGTCGGCCGCCTCACCTTCAGCGGCACGATCATCCAGACCGGCACCGAGTCCTAACGCCTCGCCCACAACAAGGCCCACATCCAGCAGACGGCCGCCGGTTGAAGGCGGCCGCACCAGCGGACGCGGAGGTGCCGGCGCGTCCCTACGCGGACAGACCGGCGAGGAACGGGGAAATCAGGTCGTACACGATGTCGGGTTGCTCCAGGTGCAGATCATGACGGGTTCCGCGAATGCTGACGGACACGGTCGGGACACGGCGGCGCATCAGTTCATCGACCCGTGCAGGCGAGATGAAGCTCGACTGGGCCAGGATGAGCAGAGTGGGGCAGGTGATGCGCTCCCACTCGTGCGCGAAGGAGTGCCGGGCAGCGTCCGCCACGCACTGGACCATCACGTCCCGGTCGAAGCGGGGCCACCATTGCCCACCGCGTTCCTCCAGGCCACCCGCCCAGCCCATGCCGATCGCCCCGCCGCCGAAGAACTGGACCGCAGCATCGAGCGAGGGAAAGGGCGCCGGCCACGAGTCGAGCCACCGGCGGATATGATCCGGCCATTCGGGATCGGGACCGCTCACGTCGGCTTCGACGGCCACCAACGCGCGCACCAGCCCAGGATGCCTCGCAGCGGCCAGGATGGCCGTGTGTCCGCCCAGCGACTGCCCGACGAGTACAACGCCCTCCAGACCCAACTGGTCTGCCACGGCGACGACGTCTTCAACGAAGGCATCCCTGGAGACGTCAGAAGGGAAGCGGTCGCCGGCGCCGTGACCGCGTTGGTCGACAGCGACCACCCGATATGCCGAGCTCAGGGGCCCTGCCAGTGCATCCCACTCACCCACATGCCCAGCCACCCCGTGCAACAGCACCAACGCCGGCCCGTCTCCGCCCCAATCCCGGCAGACAAGCCGCACACCTTCCCGCTCGACCACACGCGCGGTCCACGTCACCTCGGCACCCTAGCGCCCAGAGTCTGCTCACGACACGGTCGGCAGCCCTCGCCGTCAAGCGCCAACGGGCCGGCCGACATCAATTTTCACAAGCGTTGACCAAGCAGAATCAGCCATGGCCAGCGCGCGTACCGGCCTGAGAGGCTGCCCCAGCCCCAGTAGGGAACCGGACGGTCGGGTGTCTCGCCGAACTCGTCGAGAGGGTCGATACGCCTGTCCGCCACCGTGCACAGGCGGGCTCAATCGTCGCCCATGTCGAAGACACAGGCGAATCACTCGGGCCGTGGCGAACTGGGCGAAGGAGCGCGAGCGTGCGGGCGCGAAGAGGCGGCGGCCGGCTCGCGGCCACAGATCTGCACCGTGCCCCGAGACCAACCCACGCGGCCCGGCCGCCAGCTCCACTGGCCAGGTTCGCAGGAGATGACCCGCCGGCCACTTGGGAGATGGGGGAACCGCAATGCCGAACGGCAGTTATGCGGACACGCGGGGTGGTGGGCGAGCAGGGCGCGCAGGGGGGCGGTGTCGGGCGTGTCAGCGACGGCCGCGTCGAGGGCGTCGTCCATGTCCTGCTCCCATGCCTCGGGCAGGACGAGGCCGGGCTGTCCCGACCACGCGATGTCCGGGGTGACGTGTCCGGCCTCGGCGAGGCGCAGGTGGACCATCCCCGCGAGCCCGTCGAAGACCCTGGGCCGGATGAAGTTGCGGGCGGACGGCCCGATCAGGCGCGCCGCCTGATGCGGCTTGGGCATGCGGTCGGCGACCTCCATCCACAGCAGGCCGCGGTCGAACGCGTCGAGTACCTCCTCCAAGCCGGGCAACTGGTCGTTGGCCACCCCCTCGGCCGTGACTTCCCGGCGTAGCGCCGCGCCGTCTGCGCTGTACGCCGATGAGCGCAGCGCCCTGGCCACGGCGACTGGCAGCGGCCGGGACCAGCCCTCCGCGTCCGCGAGCGCGCGGGCCATGACGAGGTCGTCCCAGCTCATGCGCCGCAGTCGCGCCGCCTCCTGCGCCAGCGAGCACGCCTCCAGCTCGGCGAACACCCGGTCCGGGTCGTGCAGCAGGGTGAGCGCGGCCGGCTCGTCGGCCGGCCCCTCGGCTCGGTCACCGGCGGGCAGCTTCTCGATCAGGGTGATCCGTTCGGCTGTCGGCGGGTGCGAGTCGTACTGATGCGGCCGCGGCCGACGCTGCCCGGCGCACAGCTCAGCGAGCCGCTCCCCCGTCCGGGCGGCGAGCAGCCGTCGGAAGCCGCCGTGCACCTCGCCCACAGGTGGCAGCGCTCCCAACGGCCCGCCCATCGCGGCGTACGTCTTGAAGTAGTGGGTGTGTGCGGCGGCGAGCACCGGAAGGACGCGCAGCGCAGCGGCCGTCGCGTCACGGCCCGCGTGCCGGGCGGCCACCTGGTCGGCGGCGAACTCCTGCTGGCGGGCCACGGTCTGCGAGGCCCGCAGGAACATCCGGGCGTAGCCGACGTACAGGGCGCCGATCGCGTAGTGCAGCCGGGTGCTGCCCTCGCGGAAGACCTCCACCGTGTGCAGTACCGCTTCGCGGCCGCGCATCGTGACACCACCGAGCCGGGTGTCGAGGTTGGCGTAGTGCCCGAACTCGTGGGCGAGGACGGCGCGCAACTGCGGGACGGTCAGCCCGGCGAGCAGCGGCAGCCCCAGGAGCATACGGCGTCGTCCGGGCAGTAGCCCCGACAGGCGGTTCTGTTCGGCCACCCCCGCGTTGACCTGGGCGACCAGGTAGAGCTCGTCCGGCGGTCGCTCCCCCGTCGCTTGGGCGGCGGCGCGCACCTGTTCCCACAGCTCGGGCTGATCCTGTGGCGTGACCGCCACCGCCTGTGGCACCGGGCCCAGGCGCCCGGCCCGCAGAAAGGCGAACATGCCGCGCACAATCGCCACCGCCAGGAGAACGGTGACGGTGAGGACCATGCCTTCAAGCCAGGCCGCCCGGGCGGTGAGCATGCGCGTCACCAGCAGCCAGTCGAGCGCCGCCATGGCCGACAGCAGAACCCCGCCCATCAGATAGAAGCCGACCAGCAACACGAGCGCGCGGACAGCGCGCAGTCGGAACATCATCGGAAGATGCCCCACAGGGCTCGGACAGCCCGAATGGGCCAACAACGCTCGCGGATCCTACCTCCAGCCTTCCGAGCAGGTCCGCCGCCCCCTTGACCACGGCAGACGCCGCGCCCGCGGAAGTCGGCCACACGGACTCGCTGGGGTGTCGCACTCGGCCACTGACCGCTGCATCGGCCACCTCGGGCCGTCGCTCGCGCTCCAGCCCCGCACGCGGTTGCGAAAGTACGCCGTGCTGATCGTCGACGGCACTCCGGTCCCTACGCGGGATCACACGGTGGCCGAGCAGCCGAAGAACCACCGGTACTCGACCAACCCCGAGGTCGTCATCGACGCCGACAGCAGGCTCATCGTCGACCTCGGCCGGCCGGTTCCCGGCAACCGCCACGACCGCACGGCGTGGGAGGCGTCCGGTGCGAAAAGCGCCGTCGGCCGGACCACGGTCATCGCGGACGGCGACGGTCGGGGCACCGGCCTGGCCATCCCGGACGCACACCTCCGTAAGGCGGTGGGGGTCCAGGAGAGCCGGGTGTGGCTGACAACGCGCTGTCGGACGTGGCTCGGTGGGACTCGGTGGGAGTGGCCGCCCGGCTCTTCGTCTCGGAGGATGCTCAGTCGAGACAGAACTCGTTGCCCTCGATGTCCTGCATCACGATGCACGACTCATTGTGGTCGTCCGCAAGCAGCAGTCGCACGCGTATCGCGCCGAGTGCGACCAGCCGCGCGCATTCGGCTTCGAGCGTGGCGAGGCGCTCTTCACCCACGAGCCCGGTGCCGACCCGCACATCAAGATGCAGCCGATTCTTGACGACCTTGCCTTCGGGAACGCGTTGGAAGAACAGTCGCGGGCCCACGCCTGAGGGATCACTGCAGGCGAACGCCGCACCCTGCCGCTCAGGCGGCAGAGAGCGATCGAAATCGTCCCACGTAGCAAACCCCTTGGGTGGCGGCGGTACGACGTACCCCAACACCTCGCACCAAAAGCGAGCGACGCGCTCAGGTTCTGCGCAGTCGAAGGTGACTTGGAACTTCTTGATCGATGACATCGGCGCACCATAACAGGGGGACTCCGTTGCTCATTTCCCGGTGCGGATCCGCGTGTTGTCGGGAGGACGGCCCCTGCCGGCCGCTGCTGTGTCGTGCGATCGCAGGGACGAACCGATGCCGATGCCTCCAAGGGGTTGCCCGCCGTTCCGGTCCGGACCGCGGCCGCACACCTCGCCGCGTTTCCCGACGGCAGCCCTGGCGATCCGGGAGCACACCTGCAGAGAAGGCACCTCCCGAGTGGGGACCGGAACCGCACCCCGCCCCGAGCCATGGCCGCCCTCAGGAACTGAGCCGTCGGCCCCGGGCTCACCGACCGCACAGGTATCGCCGACGGGCCGCGGTCGTCTGCGCGCCGGCCCGGCCGTGGAGATCAGAACTCCGGGTGGAGCGCTACCCGCACCAGCCAGTTGCAGCGACCACATCCCGCGCGATGTCCACGACAGACCGCTCGTCGGTCACCACCCGCACAGTGTCAGCGGGCGCCTGCTCGTCCAGGAGACATGCCTTGTGGGCGCTGGCCTGGAGCCCCTGCTCCAGTTCCGAGCCGAGTTCCCGGCCGGCCAGCCGTTCGCCGACGGTGGTGTCGGAAGCGGTGAGCAGGACCCGTACGATCCGCACGTCTGCCCCCATGGCGCGCTCGAACATGCCCGCCGCTCCAGGCAGCACGCTCAGGGTGTTCGTATAGATCAGACGCCGATAGCCACACTGTGCGAAGTTTGCCCAGACCGCCGACAGATTGCGCTCAACGAGCTTCGAACCGTGAGGATCCCCCTCCGGCACCGGATACACCTGCCCCATGAAATCGCCCTCGATGATCGCGTGAGAGACCGCCGCGGCACGCAGCCGAGCCCCGACCTCCCACCCCACCGTCGTCTTGCCGACGCCGGCGCGCCCCCCCGATCAGCAATACCTCCGCATGGTCCATGGAAGGCAGCGTGCCGGCTCGCGATCGCATCACCCGATCCAATATTCTCCGCCGTCCCGGGAACCGAACTCCAGGCGGTGGCCCGCCCGTTCACCCGATGTGACCGCCTCGCCGATCAGATCCATGACGCCATGTCCGCATCCGGTCGTACAACAAGATCACGATCTACAGCTCGAGCATTACCGGGCCAAAACGGAATGGGCGCCGGGACTGCACCTACAGGTATCCCGGGTCGCCGTCGGCGACGAACCGTGTCAGGGACCTCTCCAGCAGCTCCAGAAACTGCCGCAGGTCATCAGCCGCCTTGTGGAGTTCGGGTTCGTCCAGCGACACCGTGCTCGTCCGGTAAACCACCCCGTGAGGACCCGCGACATAGGACAGACCGCCACCGTTCGAGCCGATGACCACGCCACGCGCCTTGTGGCCCGCGCCGACGTCGACAGCGCCATGCTCCTGGAGCCGCAGCACGACGTCACTTGCCGGGTCGAGGAAGTAGCCGTTGCCGACGTCCGCCCAGGTGACTTCGCCGACGCTGTCGTAGAAGGTGACCAGTTCAGCTGGGATTGCGGCGACAGCCCAAGGCACCCGCGGCCGTGCCCTCAGTCCCGGTGGCCGGTTTCCGGCGCTGCGGCAGCGCCGCGGGCGGCCGCCGCCGTCCATGCGTAGCAAGACCGAGCACAGGTCGCAGAGCAGCTGCAGGCGGCGTCCGAGGGTCTCCGTGTCGGGCCACGTCAGGCAACGTCTGCCCCCGAGTGAAGAGTGCTCGTCTCAACGGAACTCCTGGACCGCTAAGTTGACGGAATGAAGATCCTTCATCTGTCCGATACGCACCTCGACCGCGCCGGCCGTCCGGACGCCGATGGGGCCGACGGTACAACGGCGCTCCGGCGCATACTCGCCGACTTGATCCACCTACGAGACCTCAGTGCTGTCGTCGTCACGGGTGACGTCACGGACGACGGATCGCGCGAGGGGTACGCGCGGGCACGTGCGCTCCTGGACGCCTACGCCCGGGAGCGCGGGGCGTCCGTGTTCTATGCCACCGGGAACCACGACGAACGGGCGGCGTTCACCGAGGTGCTCGGCTGCGGCCACGCACACCCCGACGCGGTGTGCGCAGGACCCGACGGCGAGCGGGCCGCCGCGAGCACAGTCGACGGCTGGCGCCTGGTCACCCTTGACTCCCTCGTGCCGGGCAAGGCCTATGGCAGGATCAGTCGGGCCCAGCTCGACTGGCTGCGCCGGGTACTGGCCACACCCGCGCCGCGCGGAACGATCCTGGCCTTCCATCACCCGCCGGTCGCGCTGGAGGTCGAGGTGCAGCAGGCGCTCGGGCTGCAGAACGCAGACAAACTGGCCGAGGTGATCCGGGGAACGGACGTGCAGCTCATCCTCTGCGGCCACTTCCACCTTCAGATCGTGGGGCGTCTGGAGCAGGCGACGGTCTGGGTCACACCAGGCGTCGTCAGCCGTATCGACCTGACCGCCCGGCCCGGCACTGAGCGCGCTGTGCACGGCGCGTCGGCCTCCTTGGTCCAACTCGGCACGGCGAACGGACCGCTCATCCACACGCTCCATGCCCGGGACCCCCGTGTGGGCGAGACGGTCTATGAGGCCGACGAGGACGAGATGCGCGAGATCATCGAGGAACTCGGCCCCTCCCGCATGAGTCCGAGCTGAGGGGTCGGCCCAGCGAATCTGAGGTGCCGTGCGGGTGCGGGTCGGGACGGCGCGCATCGGCCGGGCCGGCCTGGTGGCTGAACGGGTGCGGGTGCGGAACATCGGTGACGGTGAGGGGCTGCGGCTTCTGCGGATCATTCGCCGGGGTGCCGGGCCGGTGATGACCTGGCGGGGGGCGCACATGGTGCTGCTGTCCGCTCAGGGCACGCCCGTGGCAAAGATCGCCAAGGTGACGAACCGCCGGGGCAACACGGTTGATCGGCTGCTCCCTCTCGTATGGCAATGCTCTGTGATACATGGTGAAAAGATCGCGCTGCGCGCCCGGCAGGAGAGCGACGTCCCAGTTCTCCAGTCCGAGTTGTACGACGACGTGGCCACACGGTCACGCGCCGACTCCCGCCCGTGGCGGCCCATCCCGCAAGGCTCGGCGCAGTCGCCGTATGCAGTGGCTGAGCCGTCGGACGACGCAGCCTGCTTCTCCGTAGTGGAGCTGGAGTCGCGGGAGCTGGTCGGCGAGGCCCTGCTTTGGGACATCGACACACACAACAGGACGGCCCACATCGGGATCTCCCTGCGACCCGCATTCCGCGGCCGCGGGCTCGGCGTCGATGTCCTACAGACGCTGTGCGAATACGGATTCGCCGTACGTGGACTGCAGCGCCTGCAGATCGAAACCCTCACGGACAACACTCCGATGATCGCAGCGGCAGCCAGGGCGGGGTTCACGCGAGAGGGAACGCTGCGGCACTCCGCCTGGGTGTACGGCGCATACGCGGACGAGGCCATCCTTGGCCTCCTCGCGCACGACTGGACGCCGCGGGCCCAGAGCGCCAACACAGGTGCCCCTCGAACTCGGTCCGGCTGATCTCTTGGCCCGCGAGGGCCGGGTCAAAGAGGTCCACGATCGGCGGGTTGAACGGCCAGTCGCCGGGGGCCACTGCGCAGAGCTCTTCCGTCTTCGGCCAGCTCCACCTGGCGAATCCGGCGTCCATCGGACCCCACTTCCATCAGAAAACGACTGGTTCATCGGCCTCCTCGTCCCAGCGGCGCCCCAGATGCACGATGTCCCTGTCCGCGAGCGCGCCGAAACCCTCACGCCCGCGCTGCGCGTCACGCTCGGCGCGCAGGCCGTCCAGTCCGGGAGGCATCCGAGGATCGTCGATGTCGACTTCCTCCAGCCCCTCCTCCTCGAACCGGGCCACAGTCTCCGGGTCGGTGACCACCTCAACCCAGGCAAACGTTCCGAGGACCGCCCGCTCGGAACGCGCTCGGACCCACCACCACGAGCCGCCCATGCCGTAGTCGTGCAGAGCGAGGAAGGAGCGCTTGTGCGCGACACCGCCACCAGTCATGGAAGCTGAGCCTAGCGAGGCGCGCCGCAAGCCTGCCGGCCTGGTCAAACTGCTGCCGGTTCGGCCCGCAGTCACGGGCCCGGACCCAGATGTGGGCCACCTCGCCGATCAGCGTGACACTCCTCCCGGCCGGTCCGGCGGGTACTGCGCCCCACTCGCCTGCATCCCATTCCTGGCCGCTCATCAGACGCCGTTGCGCACTGAGCGTTCTCCTATTTCACGAGTGCCGAGGCAGTCTTCTGTGACCCGGCGGCGTGATACGACGGGCAGCGGTTGTCAGTGGCCCTGGATACGCTGCCTGGCATTGGTCTTCGCCGTGCGTGTGGGGGTGCTTGTGTGTGAGGGAATCGGATGGCTGGCCGACGGGGACGAAGGGCTGGACAGCGTGGTGTTCGCCCGGGATATCAGCCCGGAGGACCTCGCGGTGCGGATGGGTGGCACGCCCGGTGCCGCCGTGCAGCTGACTGGCCCCGATGTCACCTCTCTCCTCCATCGCTCGGAGACCGGCGACAGCGACGTGGTGCGGGTCGCGGCATGTGGTGCGTGGTCGTACGCCGTGCTGCACCTGGCTGATCCCGGGCGAGACGACCTGGCCGTCAGAGCATCACGCGGTGGCGTCGAAGTCATCCAGTACGTGGCGATGACGGATCACCCGCCCGCGCAGTTCGACTACCTGCGTGATGGTCGAACGGTGTGCGGCTTCGGAATCGGGGAGGAAGCACATCGCTGGGGTCAGGATCCGGACCATCTGCTGCCGGCGCTCGTTGCTGGCGGCGTCCTGACCCCTGACGGGACGAGTCACCAGGCTGCGGCACGGCCGGGCTCAGCCATGAGCGGAAACCGTCTCACGCTCACCGTGCTTGAGCACCACTTCGGGCTGTGCCTGCCCCAAAGCAGTGTGATGCGTGCGCCACTGCCCGCCTACACCGTCCGCGGCACGCTCAGTCTGGGCCCCGACCCCGATGTCGACATCATCCGCACCTGGGCCGCCGAGCACGGCTACTCCCTGAACTGGGGCGGCAGCGGACACGTACCCACCTCCATCCGCGACGCGTATGCCCATGCCACCCGGTAGGCGCCCAGGCTGAGGTCGAACGGGATCACCGAGCCTTTCCATCCCCAGTCTGCGCTTGCCAGGTGCAGGACGGGACGGCCTGGACGAGCGGCCGGCACCCACGAGTACGCCGCTTGCGCATCCGCTGGGAGATCCGCGACGACATCCACGAAGCTTTCCTCAGCCTGGCGTGCGGCATCATCTGCTGGCGACGAATGAAGAACCCCCACTTCGTCAGGAGTTCTTGTCGCCTTCGGCGACCGCGCTGACACCCAACACGACCCGGTGAACCGTCCCGGGCACAGCACCAGGGCCGCCCTCACGCCGGTGCGGCGCTGTTGCCCGGAGGCCGGCGCAGCAGATGCAGACAGACGACCGACGCGACGACGGTCCGCCGTTCGGAGGCATCCATGCGAGGGTCCATTTCGACAACGTACTGCTGCAACCCGATCCACGCGTCGATGGTGCTCATTGTGACCCGGCCGAGAATCTCCGGCGCCGGGCCCCCTTGCGGATCGGTCTCGGTGAGATGCCATTCGGCGTACAGGAGACCCGGCCGCGTGAGGAGGAGTTGACGCCCCTGCTCCGTCTGGAGGCTCAACTGCCGGGTCTTGATGAGTCCTCGGGCACCGGCCGTGCCGACCACCCGCTGCGCGGCATTGGTGAAGCGGAACTCCACCGGCCCGAACTGCTCGATACGGACGATGAACTCGCCGGATGTTTTCGCGAGGACGGAGTACGTGTCGTCGGTGTACGTGACCCAAGCGAGCGGGGTCCCCTGCACGGTGGACACGGCCAGGTCGGGGCCCACGTATCTGCGCCACCGTGAACGCTTCGGCTGCCCCACCACGACCGCTTCCAGCTCGAAAAGACCGGGTTCCGTCATCGGTCTTCCTTCCCCCCACGGCTTCCCCTCGACCGAGTACGTCCACTGTGACTGAGAACCTGCCCGACTTTCATCCCTCTGGCGGACATCGACGTCCACGCGAGGTCTCCCGGGACGATGCCATTCTGCTGGCGTTCTGGTGGCCAGCAGGCGGCATTCAGCTGGAGTACACGCTGTTTCAAGATCGTGTCGCCAGAGTTCCGCCTCGTGCCTACCTCACACTCGCGTGCCGGCGTCGCCTCAGTATGCGCCGCGGCTTTGACGCTCTCAGGACTGCTCGTGACAGGGATGGTTGCCGCTCAGCCCGCGGCTGCCGCGGACCCGGCCGGCTACCAGAATGTTCGGATCAACGAGGTCACCTCCTCGAACAGCGACACGGTGGAGCTGTACAACACCGGCACGACTGCAGTGAGCATCAGTGGCTGGAAGATGTCCGACGACAGCTTCTCCCCGCAGACGTTCAGCCCGTCCTCCAGCACGATCCCGGCAGGCGGCTTCGCCACCTTCAACTCACCCAAGGGGCTGGGTGATTCGGACAAGCTGGTGATCTACACGGCCAGTGGCACGGTGGTCGACCGCGTTGAGTGGGCCACCAACGGGGCGAAGCCGGCGATGGCGCGTTGCGGCGGCGACGGCACCGGGGGGTGGGTGACCACCACCGCGGCGTCCACGTTCGGCGCCTCGAACGCCTCGGGGTGCCCGTCTTCGACACCGGCGGCGAGCCGGGTGCGGATCAACGAGGTCGCCTCGGACGGCGCGGACACCGTGGAGCTGTACAACGGCGGAACGAGCACGGTCAGCATCGGGTCGTGGAAGTACGTCGACAATGACACCACCCACTCACCGGTCTCGATCTCGTCCTCCTCGCCGAGCGCGACCAGCATCCCGGCGGGAGGCTACGTCACGTTCAACTCCACCCTGGGTCTGGGCGACAACGACTCGGTCTTCCTCCTCGACAGCAACGGCAACACCGTCGACTCGGTGACCTGGGCGACCGATGGCGCCAAGCCGTCGGACGAGCGCTGCGCCAACGGCACCGGCTGGTTCCAGACCTCCACGACCGCGACGCTCGGCAGCGCGAACTCCTGCTCGGGCAGCGGCGATGGCGGTGGTACCGGCGGTGGTGGCGGTCAGCTGCTGGGTGGCGGCGGCTCGCTCACCAGCGGCTGCACCCCCGAGGCGCCCTCCGGTACGGGTTCCACCCCGGCGGGCACCCTGGCATGGCCGGGAGGACCGGACGTCACGATCGCCGACAACGTCTGCGCGTTCACCACGTCCACCGGCCCTGAAGGCCGGGACCTGAGCGGCCTGGCGTTCGACCCGGCGAACCCGTCGGTGCTGTGGGCTGCCAAAAACAAGAACTGGCTGTACAAGCTGGTCAAGAGCAACGGCAAGTGGATCCCGGACGCGTCATGGAGCGCGACCGGCAAGCAGATCCGATTCGCCGGCGGCACCGGCCAGCCGGACTCCGAGGGCCTGACGGTCGGCGCCAACGGCCACATCTACGTGACCTCCGAGCGCGACAACACCAACAACACGGTCCCCAAGGACACGATCATGGAGTTCGACCCGGCCGCGACCGGATCGACGCTGACCCCGATCCATCAGTGGGACATGACCTCACAGTTCCCACAGCTCAACACCGGCAACAAGGACGACGCCAACCTGGGCTTCGAGGGCGTCGGCTACGTGCCGGACAGCTGGCTGACCGCGAACGGCTGGGTCGACCCGCTCACCGGCGCCGCCTACAACCCTGCGAACTACCCGCTGCACGGATCGGGCCTCTTCTTCGCCGGCCTGGAGTGGGACGGCACGCTGCATGTCTACGGCCTGAACTCCGACGGCACGTTCACCACGTTCGGCACGATCGCGACCGGCAAGGTCTCCGTGATGGATGTGACGTTCGACGCCGGAACCCAGCGCATCATCGCGACCTGCGACAACACCTGCGGCGAGACGCACACCTTCATGAAGGTCAACGCCAGCGGCGCGATCGTTCCGGACGTGACCTACACGAACCCGGCCGTCATGCCGACCGACAACCTGGAGGGCTTCGCGATCGCACCGACGTCGACCTGCGTCAACGGCCTCCGCGAGGCGGTCTGGAGCGACGACGGCATCTACGGCTTCGGCTCCGGAAGCTCTTCCCACGGACACGCCATCTACAGCGGCACCTTCCCCTGCTGATCCCGCCGCCCACGGGAGACGGCTCACGCACCGGCCCTCCGCCAAGGTGAGGCGCCCAAGCAGTACGCAGTGATGAAGCTCCCGGCAGACGGGGTGACGACCAAGACCACCCGCTGACTGCCAGGAGCTTCGTCGTGCCTGTCCCGGGACCGCCTTCGGCCTGTGGACGCCGGACGCCGCTCACAGCCCATCGGATCCCGGTTGCTGTCGAAAGTCGTGAACAAGAGCTGTCGGACGTCAGGCCCTGGTCCACTTCGCGTGGTCGCGTGACTCGCGGTTACGCCAACAGGGCTCGTTTGCACAGGAGCTCGAATCCTGCGCGCATGACTGGCTGGCCGCGCAAGAACCTGGCTCCACTCATCAGGCCCCCTTCAAATCGATCATCCAGCGAACCGGGATGCGCTCTACCGGCGGACCGCCGAGATCAGTCCGCCGGGCCGCTCCTCGCGCTGCGGCGGGGTGCTGATCGGGCGGCCGTAGGCGGCAGCGCGCTCGCGCAGGGTGTGGCAGCTGGCCTCCCAGCCGTGCCCGGCCAGCCAGCCCACCGGGTCGTCGGGCATCTCCGAGACCCACATGGACGCCGCCGATCCCGGCACGGCGTCCGCGCCGAAGCGCTCGATCACGCCGCGCGAGCCCAACGTCAGCCCCATCCGACTGCCTGCCGCCGACTGCGCGCTGATCCGGGCCAGCAGCAGCTCCACCGCGTCCTCGGGCAGATAGATCAGCAGTCCTTCGGCGATCCACACGGTCGGCGCCGCCGGGTCGTGCCCTGCGTCAGCCAGCGCGCCTGGCCAGTCCTCACGCAGATCCACCGCCACGGTGATCCGCTCGCAGCGTGCGACGGCCCGCTCCTGGCGCAGCACCGAAGCCTTGAAGTCCAGTGGCGCTGCGGTGTCGACCTCGAACAGCCGGGTGCCCTCGGGCCAGTCCATCCGGAAGGCCCGGCTGTCCATGCCGGCGCCGAGCAGCACGACCTGCCGCACCCCGGACGCAGACGCCTGCTGCAACAGGTCGTCGAGGAACTTCGTCCTGATGACGATGGAGAACGCCAGGGCCAGCCGCCGGCGTCGCGCGGCCTCGTCATCGGGCAGCGGCGGCGAGGAGGGCCCCAGACCGCCGGCGGTGGCGAAGGCCTGTGCCAGTGGGTCGCGGAACAGCGCGTTCTTCCGCTCGGTCTCCAGCGCCCGCACCCTTGCCACTCCCACCGCCGTGGCCCACACTCCCGACGGCTGCACCCGCTCCTGCTCATCAGTCACCGCGCCAGCCTAGATGATCGATGTACGCGACCACACGAAGTGCACCAGAGCCGGAGGTCATGAACAGAGCCAGCTCAGGTACCGCCGAAATGGGGTTCCCGGGGTGACGCAATGCGCGGACGACAGTTCGGCAGGGATTCCCCTCACCTAACGACGGGATCCGCACCTCACCGATGGCTCGTTTTCAGCAGGGTGCAGGATCACGCCCCCAGTCGCCGGGTGCCGTGTCGTTGCCGTAGGCGTACGGCAACATGGCCGGCGCCACTGACACACCACCGCGCAGAGCCGCCACTCGACGCCAAGACCAACCCCGTCACCCGCGCCGTCGGAGCAGAACACTCCAGTCGCCGAAGCTCTCAGGGGCAGATCCAATCGCCGTAACCCGGCCCGTTGAAGATCTCCAGCCGATCGGCAGCGGCATCACACCGCGGATCGCCTGCGAGGGAGAAGGACCCGAGCCGACGACTTTGCCGGCATCACCGGCGGTAGGGCGTTTCCGAGCGCGCAAAAGGCGGCGAGGTGGAACACCCGACGTCAGGGAGGCAGGCTGTAGTCATGCGGTCGCCCATCCGCCCATCTGGCCCATCAGCGGCGACGGGCAGTCATAGCCGGGTCCTCTTCAGATTCGCGCAGTGTGTGCCATTCATGGTCATACTGCTCGCGCTGGGGATCGAGCTCTCCCCTGCACACGCGGTGAGCACCGGTCCTCTCCTCGCCGCCATGCCGGCACTGGCTTCGCTGACGATGGGCCCCAGAGGCACCCTTTCAGCAGCGGCCGGAGGCTTCACCGTCACCGTCATCACGGCCACTCTCCACCAAAGCTGGGGAGGCCAGGTCTACAGCAACCTCATCTCCCTCCTCGTAGTGTCGGCAGCAAGTGTCACCATGAGTAATGCAGTGCGCACGCGCAGGCAACGCGAGCTGAACCAGGTTCGCCGGGTCGCCGAGGCGGCACAACGGGTTCTGCTGCGCCCCGTGCCGGCCCGGCTCGGTCCCGTCCAGATGGCCAGCAAGTACCTCGCGGCAGAGACGGGCGCGCAGATCGGCGGCGATCTGTACGAGGCGGTGCACACTCGGTACGGGGTCCGGATGATCGTGGGAGACGTCCGCGGCAAGGGGCTGCCCGCCGTGCGCCTGGCCGCAGCCGTACTGGGTGCGTTCCGGGAGGCTGCGCACTATGACGAGGATCTGGCAGAGGTGGTGAATCACTGCGCGGCAGCGCTGGATCGCGAGCGGGCGACGCTCAGCGCAGTTGATCAGGCCGAGGAAGACAATCTGACCGAGGATTTCGTCACCGCGCTCGTGGCTCAGGTATCAGACGCCTTCGTGGTCGAGGTGGTCAATCGCGGCCATCCGCCCCCGCTGGTGCTCCGCCAGGGCAAGGCGGAGGCCCTCATCCCCGCCTGCCCAATGCCGCCCCTGGGCCTGGAAGATTTCATGACCGTTCCGCCTGCCAAAGCGGAGAGCTACCCATTCGCACCCGGTGACCGTCTCCTGCTGCACACCGACGGTGTGATCGAAGCCCGCAGTCCCGACGGCGTCTTCTTCCCCCTGCCCAAGACGACAGAATCGGTGCACCCCTGTACCCCGTCAGAGTTCCTGGAACGGCTGCACCAGGAATTGATCCGCCACACCCACGGCTACCTGGCGGACGATGCGGCAATGCTCCTCGCTGAACGGCTCAACGAAGCAGGCGAAAGCGGGCAGCCTGGCCCTCACGCCATATAAAGAACTCAGCCACAACGCAAGCGGCATGAATGTCCGTTCCCGTGATGACGGACAGCGTCCACTTCAACAACTTCGATGCCAGGTCGATGGGCCGGCCAAGCGGCCAGGCTGGACGCTTCCCGGTCCGGAAGCGGATCGGGCGGACGGCCGGATTCGACACCTTCCAGGACGGTGCCGTGGCGGCAGCCCTTGCGAGTGGCGTGCTCATCGACGCCGACCACCCGCGGCGTGGGAACGCCCGGCTCGGATAGTGCGTCGACCCGGGCCGATGCGGGGCACCCGGCACACGGTCCGTACCGCTCCGGCACGTCCCGCCAGACCACCCAGGTCCAGTGTGGCCGGCGGGTTCGGCGCCGTGGTTTCCGCGAGCGCGGACGGCTTCGGCACGTCCGGTGATGAGTCCCGCAGACCGCCGAACGCCAGGACCGCATCACCACCGCCGCCCCCGCCCCCACGTCGAAACCGATGTGCACACCGTCCGCGTCCACCAATCGCCCCGCGACCGCCACGGCCCCGCTGATCCTGCCGTGGCTGCGGAGGTGCCCGAGGTGAACGCCTGGGTGAGGACGGCGCGCGGCACCGACGACCCTGTGAGGACGGAGGCGAGGATCAATAGGACCGGGACAGCGGGTCCGTGCAGGGCGAGGGTGGCGCCAACCGCGAGGGGCGCGTCGAGGAAGGTCACCGGGAAGCTCGCGAGGGCGAGGCAGGCGGCGGCTGCGGCCCGGTGGCGCCGCACGGGCTGCCGGCCGGGCCCGCTCGGCCGGCAGAGCACCGGCCACAAGGCCTGCCCGCTCCGGTAAGGGAAGGCCAGCACTCGACCGTCTGCCGCCCCACGCGGCATACGGTTCGCACGGTCCACCAGAGGCGGTCCGGGCAAGGGAAGTGAGCGAATGAGTGACCAGGTGGGACAGCACCCGCATGTCGCGCCCTTGGTGGCCAACGCCTGCATCACCGTCTCGGTCACCGCACCCACCCAAGCCGTATTCACCAACCGGTTCCCCAACCGGCACTACACCCGCCACCGGCTTGGCCTCCCGCACCTTGGTCGTAAGCTCAGCAGCAGCGTCGGGACGGTTCGTTCGTCCAAGCGCGTCGAGCTGACGAGCGGGGACCACGGCGGGTCGAAGGACAGGAAGTCCAAAGGGCGTTGGCCGAAGCACATCGATCCGGCCTGCCAGGCCGCCCTGTCCGGCCACGGACGACCATCCGGCCCCGAACGCCTGGATCACTGGCCGCCGCCCGGCCCGTGAGGGGAGTGCAGGGTTGACGCTCGCCTCTCTGAAGGGAGGGGTTCTTACATCTCGCACCGTGAGACTTCCTGTTTCATCGCCGACTGCCCGTCCGGAGAACTCCGTTGAGGTCTTACACCAGCTCCGCAGGCCGAAACCGCCCGTCCGGCGGCCAGCAGGTTGCGTGCTGCGTTCACGTCCCTGTCGTGGGTCGTTCCGCAGTCGCATGTCCAGGTACGGACGTGCAGCGGCATCTTGTCCTGCAAGGTGCCGCAGGTGGAGCACAGCCTGGACGAGGGGAAGAAGCGGTCGACCGCGATCACTTCCCGCCCGTACCACTGGGCTTTGTACTCCAGCAGGCTCCGGAATTCCGACCAGGCCGCGTCCGAGATGGCGCGGGCCAGGCTCCGGTTCTTGACCATGTTGCGTACGGTCAGGTCCTCGATCACGATCGTTTGGTTTTCACGAACGAGTCGGGTGGTCAGCTTGTGCAGGTGGTCACGGCGCCGGTCGGCGATCCGTGCGTAGACCTTGGCGACCTTGCGCCGGGCCTTGCACCGGTTGGCTCCGTCGCCCTTGGCCTTCTTCGCCAGCCTCCGCTGGGCCTTGGCCAGCGCCACGCGGTCGCGGCGCTCGTGCCGGGGGTTGGCGATCTTCTCTCCGGTGGAGAGGGTCAGCAGGTGATCCAGGCCGACATCCACGCCGACCGCCGCGTCCGTGTCCGGGAGCGGCTTGATGGTGGGGTCGTCGCACAGCAGGGAGACGAACCAGCGCCCCGCCGCGTCCTGGGAGACGGTCACCGTGGACGGCTTCGCCCCTTCAGGCAGCGGCCTCGACCACACGATATCCAGCGAGTCACTCATCTTCGCCAGCGTCAGGCGCCCGTCACAAAAGCGGAAACCGCTGGTGGTGTATTCGGCGGACTTCCTGGACTTCTTCCGGGACTTGAAGCGCGGGTACTTGGCCCGCTTGCCGAAGAAGTTGGTGAACGCCGTCTGAAGATGGCGCAGGCACTGCTGGAGCGGGACCGAGGAGACGTCGTTGAGGAACGCCAGTTCCTCGGTCTTCTTCCACGCCGTCAGCATTGCCGACGTCTGGTTGTAGTTCACCCGCTCCTGCCGCGTCCACGCCTCCGTACGGGCGGCAAGTGCCAGGTTGTAGACCTTCCGAACGCAGCCGAACGTGCGGGACAGCTCGGCTGCCTGCGCATCGGTCGGACAGAAACGGTACTTGAACGCCCGCTTCACGTTGTTCATGGCCACGCTCACAAGCTATTCGGACCACAGGTAAAGGTCCAACCTGCGGGTCAGAGCACGGTATTTCGCCCTGCGGGCGAAACCCCGCTCCTTGCCCTGCTCCGCAGGCGTCTCGTTCCTGCCCCGCCCAAAGGCGGGGGTATCCCGAGAGGACTCTGATGAAGGTCTTCATCTCGTCGGACATGGAGGGCACCGCGGGGGTCGTCGACTGGGACCAGTGCCGGCCGTCGGGCTCCGACTACGACCACTACCGGGAGCTGCTGCTGCAGGAGGTCAACGCGGCGATCGAGGGCGCGGCGGCGGCCGGCGCACGAGAGTTCCTGGTCAACGACTCGCACTCGACGATGTCCAACCTGCGGCCGGACCGCCTGGCGCGCCGGGCCCGTTACCTGTCCGGCCGACACAAGCCGCTGTACATGATGCAGGGACTTGATACGTCGTTCGACGCGGTCTTCTTCGTCTCGTACCACGGTTCGATGTCCGGCGCCCCGGCCGCGCTGTCGCACACCTACAACCCGCGCGCGATCGCCGAGGTCCGGCTGAACGGTATTCCGGCCGGGGAGTCCGGGATCAACGCCCTGGTCGCGCTCGGACACCGGGTTCCGGTCGTGCTGATCACGGGCGACGACGTCACCGCCGCGCAGGCCGAGTCGTTCTGTCCCGGCATCCGTGCGGCCGTGGTGAAGCACTCGGTCTCCCGCTTCGCCGCGGACAGCCTGCACCCGGAGCAGGCCCGCGAGGTGATCACGCAGAGCGCCGCTGACGCGGTACGGCAGCTGGCAGACGCCCCCTTGCCCGCGATCGCCCTGCCCGCCACCCTGACCGTCCGTTTCCGCAACGCCGACCTGGCCGAGATGGCGACCTTCATCACCGGCGTGGTCCGCGAGGACGAACTCACCATCCGTCTCCGCGACGACGACCCGGTTCGCCTGTACCGCACCTTCGTCACCATCGTCCTGCTCACCCGGGGCATCGCCGAGTAGCCGACACGTGTTTTTGAGCCAGGAGTTCAGGCTGGTGCGTGTAGAGGCCCATGCCCAGCCGCGTCCTGTCGACGGTCGCGCATTTCTCTGTCTTTCGGACGGTAGGACCACCCTGCGCCGCCGCGGACGGCGATGTTCCCGCATCGTGGGGTCTGCTCTGGCCTCCGCGAGGACCCGTTCTGGGAGGCAAGGGCGACCGGGGGTGCCATCTGGAGGTGCCGATCGACTTCACGGTGGCCAAGGACGTATCGAGTAAGTCTGCCGATCTGGCCTTCGGTATGGACAACCACATGATCTTCTGCAAGCGGTGCTGGACAGCGATCACAGGTCCGGCTCGTCTCCCCGAGACGGTTGATCGGTCGGGAGCTGGTGGGTCACGCCCCTCAGGCGGAGGCGTACTGGACGAGCCCCTCCTGAGGGCGGGCTAGAGTCTTCGCCGATCTCCGGTATGGACGAGGGGCAGGCGAGAGTGGCAACGACGGATCGCGGCAAGGCGGGTGACCTGCCGGTGCCGACCCGGAGCCGCATGGTCGTCGGATGGCTCCTGGTCTTGCTCCTGGCCGCCCCGACCACCTCGCTGCTGGGCGCTCTCGACGCCGGCCTGGGCGGGATCCTCGGAGCCATCGCCCTCATCCTGAGCTACCACCTGATCGTCCGGCGCCTCATCCTGCGCCGGAACGCAGTGCCCAAGCCGATCAAGGTCTGCTACACGTTGGCGTCGATCGCGCTCGCCGTAAGCGCCCTCTACGCGTCACCCGCCAGACTGGTCGCCTTCGGCAGGGAGGGCGTCGGCTCCATCGACTACCAGGACCGTCAGCAGGGCAGCCACGGCACCTACATGCAGTGCTACGTCCAGGACCCCGACGGCAATGTCGATCAACTGCCGTCTGGCGGCGCCTGCCCGCACCCTGATGGAACGCCCGTCACCATGGTCTATACCGCCGACGGGATCGGTGGGCCGTTGCTGGGCACCAAGTCTTCCTACACGCATGCCGTTGTCATCTGCGCGGCGGGCGAGCTGACCGGCTATTCCCTGATGGTCGCCGCCGCGGTCATCACGGGCCGCCGGTTCGCAACCTGACTGGGCGCGACAAGCTCCCTGGGTGCGCTGGTGGCGCTGAACACCCCGGCCACCGCCCTCGTCCAGTCCGGGCACGCCGCCGACGGCACTCCAGCCATGGCCGTCACCGCCGGCGCTCCGCTCGGGCGGCGCGACCCGGGTAAGACGAAGAAGCTGTGCGGCGGCTCCCTGGCCTCAGTACGCAAGGTCTTGGGACCACTACGAGGTCGTGATCGTCTGCAAGTGGAAGACGGCGCCCGGGCCCCGCGGAGACCCGCCCGCCCACCGTCCACCCGATCCGAACCCAAACCCCGACGACGCCCCACCGTCGGCCCCGTCCCAACCCGACCCCGGACGGCTCCTCCACGAGCGTCCAGGACACGGACGCGGACGTGAAACCAGTGTGCATGGAGGGAGTCCTGGGTACTCGGCGCGGTGACCGGGGCTCCCGTGCAGGGAGGGGAAGCGATCGATGCATGCGAACAGGAAGGGCACGGTCGCCGGCCTGGTGGCCGCCGCGTTGTGCCTTTCAGTACCGGCCGAGGCCTTTGCCGGCTCCGGAACGCACGATCACAAACCCAGCGCATACTGCGGAACCGACAAGGCCTCCGGACTCGCGGTGTATACCACCCAGGATGTGCCCTGTGCCGCTGCCCTGCAGGTGGCAGCCGCCTACACCAAGAGCTCGTACAACGCGTCGAGCGCCACCGTCGACGTGCGCGCCGCAGGAAGCACCTGGAAATGCCAGGAACGCCAAGGCGACCCCAACCCCTACCAAGCCTGCGTCGACACCCGGGACAACACCCGACTGATCACGCTGTCGTCCTGACCCACTCCCCCGCGCCCGGAAGCCTCGATGGTGCCCACATCTGGATTTGGCTCCGGCCGAAGCGTCACGCCACGTCGAGGGCGGATCGCCAAAACACGTCCTCGCCCCAGGCTCGGCGAGCGCGCGCTCAGAACCAGTGCAGGCAGTGCGGGGGGCGCTCGGCGCGGAAGAGCGCGTCGGCGAGGTTGGCCGCGCCCGGGCGGTGGGCCCGTATGCGTCCGGCACGCACGAGCGTGCTCGGGGCGGTGCCGCCGAGGTAGACCGAGCCCAGGTCGCTCACGTCCAGGGACAGGTCGGGCTCCCGGTCCGTCGCGACGCAGTCTGCCTTGCTGTCCCGGACGGTCAGCAGGTAGCGGCCCTGCTCGCCGAGGAACGGGTCGTCGACGTCGAGGACGAGCTCGCCGTCCATGAACCAGCCGCGCGCGGTGAGCGCACGCGGCACGTCCAGCAGCCGTACCCAGAGCCAGTCGGTATCGCCGCTCACCTGGCCGGCGCGGAAGTCCGCAAACTGCCAGCGAAGCGGGTGCTCGGGCGGGAAGTGCTTGAACACGACCTGAGTGACCAGGTCATGTCCGAGCACGAACCGGGCCAGGGCCGTGAAGACGGCGTCATCGGTGACGACGGTCTCGTCGACCGTCAAGGTGTCGCCGTCGACCGCATAACTGGCGTACCCGTCCGGGACGCCGTCGGCGTCACGGTGCACGGCGACGTAGCGCGGCGCCGGAGCGACCGGGGGCTGCCCCGCGCCCGATGCCCACCAGCGGTGCGGCCGGGACAGTGCGCCGGGCTGTGTACGGCGGTACCGGTCGTAGACCTCTTCCAGGATCTTGCCGCACTCGGCACGTCGCAACAGCTCGATCGTGCCGGTGTCCGAGCCGCTCACTGGGGCGTCGTCCGTTCCTCGCGCCCGCGGGAGAGCGAGGGCGGCCCGGTGGCGCGGCACCGTCAGCCGCTGCGTGTAGGTCGCCGGGCCGTAGCCGAACCTGCGGTAGATCAGGGCCTCGGAGGCCAGCAGTACGGAGAGGAACTCCCCGCGGTCCCGCAGCTCGGTGAGCTGATGCCGCATCATCGAGCTGAGTACGCCCTGGCGTCGGTGCGAGGGCAGGACGCCGACGGCGGTCACGCCGCTGGCCGGGACGAGGATCTCACCGGGCAGGGTCAGTTCGAAGGAGTACGCACCTGCGGTGCCGACGGGCCGCCCGCCCGCCGTCATGGCGAACAGGTTGCGGTCCATTTCGAGCGCCGACCACCAGACCCCGCCGTCCTCCGTCGGGGTTTCCGGGAAGCGCCCGAACGCGGCATGGAGCGTGTCGACGAAGACGCCGAGGTCGTCGTCGGTCGTGGGACGTATCTCCATTGCTACCACTGCCTCCCCGGATATCGGCACCACGACTCGTGGTGTCCCGCCACAGTGCAGCGTTGCCCCGTGGCCAGGTCAAGCGGATTACGGCCGGGCCCATGGCTGGTCACAGCACGGGCAGGTCCCAGTCCGGCACCGGGAGCGAGTTGTGCTGGTCAGGCGCACGACTCGGTGACGATGTCGATCCGCCTCATCGGCGCGCTGCGCAGCTGTCCGGCCCACAACGGACCGCCGCACCGCCTGGCCATACGTAAGCCGCGTCCCACGACGCCGGCACCGCCCCGCCCAACGACACCGCCGCGGGCAGCGGTGTACGCCACAGGACTGGATCTGTCGGCCGACCGACTGGTCCGTCCACGCAGCACCGAAACCAGCGGGCCGGGTCAGGACACCACACAACCAGGCGGGTCCCGATCATGACATACGCCTGGTGAGCGTACGCCGCTGCCACCCGCCGCCCACGAGTGAGCTCGGCGGGCGCGGGAGCTGGATCTTTCGTAGATTGAAGAGCGAGCGACTGGCAGGGAATGCGTGTGACGCGGAAGATCGACTACCCAGGGGTGTTCGCAGCCCTTCCGAGCCCGTGCCTGGTGCTCGGCACGGACCTGGTGATCGCCGATGCCAACCCGGCCTTCTGCGAGGTGACCGGACGGAACCGGGCCGAGCTGCTCGGGCAGTACCTCTTCGACGCCTTCCCGGACAACCCCGCCGACCCGGAGGCCGACGGGGTGGCAACGCTGCAAGCCTCGCTGCACCGTGTCCTGGCCTCCGGCCAGACCGATCACATGGCGTTGCAGAAGTACGACATCCCGGTCCCCGGCAACCCCGAGGCGTTCAAGGAGCGGTGGTGGACCGCGATCAACGTGCCCGTCCTGGGCCCGGACGGAATGGTCGCCTGGATCATCCACCGGTCCGAGGACATGACCGACGTCGTCCACGCTCGCCGCACCGCGCACCTGCCCTCGGTCAGCCCCGGCCGGGAAGCGGCCATGGAAGCCGAGCTGTACGCCCGGGCCCGCCAACTGCAACAGCTGAACGAGGAACTGCGGCAAGCCCACACCCGTGAACGGCGCATCGCCGTCGCCCTGCAAGAAGCCATGCTCCACTCCCCGGACCTGGCCCGCCACCCGGATATCGCCGTGCGCTACCTGCCCGCGACCGGTTCACTGAACGTGTGCGGCGACTGGTACGACGCGGTCGACCTGCCCGCGGACCGCTTCACCGTCACCGTCGGCGACGTGGTCGGCCACGGGCTGATGGCCGCCACCGTCATGGGCAGGCTCCGCAGCGCGCTGAGCGCCGCCACCCGCACCGTCCACGGCCCCGCCCAGGCACTGGAGGTCCTGGGGATGTACGCCCGCTCGGTCGAGGGAGCACTGGCCGCCACCGCCGTCCAGGTCCTCGTCGACTGCCACAGCCAACTGCTCATCTACAGCAGCGCCGGCCATCCCCCGCCCGTCCTACTGCACCCGGACGGCACCTGCGAGCTGCTCGACCAGGCCACCGACCCACCGCTGGGCGCGCGCCCCGAACACATCCCCCGCCCCCAGGCGAACGCGACCTACACTCCCGGCGACACCCTCATCCTCTACACCGACGGCCTGATCGAACGCCGCGGTGAGGACATCGACACCGGCCTGACCCGCCTGACCTCCACGCTCGCCACCTGCACCGAATTCGGCGCGGAACACCTCGCCGACGCCCTCCTCGCCCGCCTGGGCCTCGCCAGCGGCGCCTCCGACGACATCGCCATCGTCGTCGTCCGCCTGGCCCGAGCGACCCGACCGCACTGATCAGGCCGATGTCGTCGTCGGTGAACGTGCGGTCGTGGGGGTAGGCGGCCGGCCTGGTTCGGTCATAGCGCAGCACGTCAGCAGGACGGTGCGCAGAGTATTCTCGGCCGGCTCCGCGCTGTAGCCGCCGGTGTGGGCGAGCACGGCGCTTACCAGCTCTCGGTAGGTGATCCAGTCGTCGACGGGCTGTGCGGGAAGCAGGATTGCGCGTGGAGGCATCGAGCCGCCCCAGCCGTGCCGGACGGGCCTTGCCGGACAGGCTCGACAGCATTCCCTTCAGCTACCGGACGAGTCGGTTGGGTAAGCGTTGTGGATGATGTTCCCTCGGCCGAGACGACCAGCTCGGGCGCCTGCCCGGTGACGAAGATGCACGGGACGATGTGGGTGGCTCCGCTGTCTCCGCCGATTCCCGAGCGCCCTAACCGTTGCGGGCCCTGCATCCCAGACGGCCCGGCACAACGGATGCTTCATACCGTGCTGGCCGATCTCCCCGGCCCACTCGGCGATCGTCCAGCAGTTCTTGCGGAGCAGGTCCGGCAGGCCCAGCACCAACCGTGCGGCTCGCAGGCGCGGTCCGTATCGGGCGAACGGGCCCGCGATGCGGCCCAGGGCCGCCGCGAACGCCTGCCGCCACCGAGTGGGATCTCTGTGACCTGGGGCCACCATCTCATCGCCAGTACCCACAACTCACGGTGATCAACACCTGGCCGCACTCGTCCCCCCACCGCACCAGGCCGGCACCGTCACGCTCTACGAGCGTTCGGTGAGCAACTCCGCCAGGCGGTCGGCGAATTCAGTGAGCCAGTCCAGCCGTGGTCCGCTGCGGGCGATGCGAAAACCGTGACGGCGGCCCCAGAACGCGGCCTGGACGGCATGGAACTGCGCCCACCGCTGGACGCGTTCACGGTCGAGTTCTGCGGCCTCGGCGAAGACGTCCAACACGCGATGGACAGCCCTGCGCAGGTCATCGGCTGCGAGGAGCGTCAGCGCGCGGGACTTCAGCAGCGTGCCGCCGTCGTAGGCGGGATCTCCTGCATACCCTTTGGGGTCCACAGCCAGCCACGGCTCTCGGCCGGCACGCAGGATGTTCCGGGCATGGAGGTCACCATGGATGAGGGTGTCCGGCTGGGCCCGACCCAGCTCCCGGACGGTCGCCACAGCTGCATCCAGCACCTGACGCGGCAGCGCATGCGTCAGCGCCTCGCCGTCGGTGCACAGCTGCTCCTCCCAGGCATCGGCCTGCTCACGCAGCCGGGGAAGGCCGGGCGGTGCGGGGATGGCCAGGCGACGACTGAGCCGCCCGGCGACCGTCATCACCTCGTCGCCGTCCTCGACCTCCGCCAGGGTCGATGGTTGAACCCGCTCCAGCAGCATCGCGAACCGCTCGTCGTCCCGCTCATGCAGCAGTACGGCGCCGCACCCGCCCCACGCAACGAAGGCATCCGGCTCATGGACGTTGCCGGGATGCGGAAACGACACCTTCAGCACAGCGCTCTCCCCAGCCCGCCGCCGTACCGGAACGATGACGCCGACGCCCCCGTGCATGACCGCGCCATCCGGCACGCACCCCCAGCGCCCCAGCAACTCCTCCACGATCCCGGGCAGCTCGGCGAGCCACGCCGATCCGCTCTCCCCCTCGCGGTCGACGGTGCTCCGTGCGAACTCCCCCGGCATCGCGATCATGCCGGCACCCTACGCGCGAACCCGCCGCAACCGCCAAGCGCCACCCGGCCGTTGCCCGGCAGACCGTGCGCTACGAGGAACGCGAGCTACAACTGGAGCGCCGTCATGCTCACCCAGCGCCTCGCGGAACAATCCGCGTAGGCGCGGTATCCGGACGGTGATCCCCGTTCCGGCGGATCAGCGCGATCATCGGCTGCGGCGCGGCGGGGCGACAGGCCGCTTTCTTTCGGCCGGGCGGTCTACCAGCAGCGCAACGCCGTCGAGCGGTGCATCAACCGCCTGAAACAGTGGCGCGGCATCGCCACCCGCTCCGAGAATTCCGCGACGATCTACCTGGGCGGAATGACCTATGAAGGGCGATCATGAGTGTGAGGGATCCGAACGGCAGGCACGCGGCAGCTGCGGATCAAAGCGATACGGCAGCAGGCGCCGGCGTCGCCGATGGCGATGGGCCATTGGCGGGGTGTGCGGCGCTGGTGACGGGCGCGTCCAGCGGCATCGGTGCGGCCACCGCCGTGTCGCTGGCTCGGCAGGGCGCCGCTGTGGCAGTGGTCGCCCGTCGTACGGAGCGGCTGGAGGAACTGGCCGCAGCGATCCGCGATCGCGGTGGCTCGTGCAGCGTTCTCACCGCCGACCTTGGAGACGCAGCGCAGGCGCGTCGGGCCATCGAGGACGCCGTGGATTGCTTCGCGCGGTTGGACGTGCTCGTGAACAACGCCGGTTTCGTAGCCATGGGCACCATCGAGGGCGGCGACCCCGCCGACTGGAAACGGATGGTCGACCTCAACTTCAACGCCGTCCTGCACCTGTCACAAGCGGCGTTGCCACACCTGCTCCGCGCAGCAGCAAACGGCCCACGCGGGGTCGCTGATCTCGTGAACGTCAGCTCGGTCGGGGGCCGGGTGGTGCGTAGGAACAATGGTATCTATTCAGCGACGAAGCACGCGGTGGGCGCGTTCAGTGAGGCCCTGCGTCAGGAGGTGACAGGAAGGGGCATCCGGGTGGGCCTGATCGAACCGGGCCTGACGGTGACGGAGATGGCGACCGGACCCGGATCCGCTGCCTCCCGTGGCTTGCCGCAGAACGCTTGGCTGCACGCCGAAGACATCGCCCGTGCCATCACCTTCATGGTCACTCAGCCCCCGCATGCCGCGATCAACGAGATCATGGTTCGCCCTACGGCCCAGGAACACTAAGCGTCAGCGCGGGAGATGTACGCGAGCGGCCAGGAGCACAGCCCTGTGACCCTGTGGCCCGGTTACGCGGCAGGACCATCCGGCAGGTCTGGCGACATCGCAGCTGCTTCCGACCGTCTTCACCGTCACCAAGAAGGACGCGGGGGGCGCCGTCGCGTTCGGGCAGCGTTTCGGTCAGGTGGGCAAGCCCGTCTGGGCGGTGGAACGAAGTCTGGTGGCGGGGATGCGTTCGAGTCCGTCGTCGGCCCGCTGGGCCGCATCCTCGGGTGCGTCGGCGGCCTCGGCCGGTGCCAGGACCGGGGAGGCCGCAACCCGGCCCGGGGTCCCGTCGGCGCGTTCGGCGAGGGAGTACGCTGCGCCGGGCCGGGCATCGGCGGCTCGCTCGAGGGCGAGGTAGGCCAGGTCATGTGGAACGGAGGCGGCCCCACTCCCTACCGCGCCGACCTCGCCCACCGCGCCGTCGAACCCCACGCCTGCTGCTGCCGCAGGCCCGCCCTCCCGAGCGCCTCCTCAGTCACCTCAGGTGCACGGACCCCGCCTCCCGGCAGGGCGTCCAGTATGACGCCGGGCATGCCCCGGCAGTCCGAGCCGCTGTCAGGGGGCCAACGACCGTCCGGACGGCGGCAGTTCGAGCAGCCGCCGTCCGGATTGTTCGCGCAACGCAGGGCCGCGGCTCAGCAGCCGCCGCAGTTGTAGTACAGAACGTCCCAGTGGCTTCCCTCGTCGGTGTAGACGTTGCCGGCACCCGACGTCCACATCGGGTAACCGTCCCCGCGCAGCCCGGAGTAGGTGAAGTTGCTCTTGATGTAGTTCCCGATGCAGGTGTACTTGCTGTAGTCCAGCTTGTAGCCGTTCCAGTGCGAATACGTGCCCGAAGCGTGCCCGACCTCGGTGCCGCCGGTGATGTTGAGGGCACAGCCGCTGGCGCGCTTGAGGGTCTGGGCGCCCTGGGCGGTGGCGAGGTTGAGCTGCTCGAAGGAGGTACAGGTCGCGTTGTAGCGGTCGGAGCAGTTACCGGAGGACGACCAGGTGATGCCCGCGTCGCGGAACATCTGGGTCGCGGCGGCCTGACTGATCTTGGTGACGGCGAAGGCGTCGGTGGCGGTGCCGAGGACCGCGACACCGGGGGCGACGACAAGGGCGAGAGCGGTCAGTGCAGAGCGAACCTTCACGGGGGAGCCTCCTGCGATTGGCCGTGCTTCCTACGGGGCGGCTGTGCAGGTGGTGCCAGGAGATGATGCCAGAGCTCTACGCGCGTCCGCCAGAGCGGCGGCCATATCGCGGGCGCATCCGACGGCGCACGTGCCAAGCCCAGGGCCGGCGGGAAGACCGGCCCCGGCCCGACGGATGGCAAGCGTCCGGTTCCACGGACGTGTGATGTGTGCTCCGATCCCGTTCCACGAAGGATCCATGCGGGCAGTACCCGCGCTGAGCGCAAACGGCGCGGACACGAAGAGTCCGCACCTCTTTCTGTGACGGGCCACTGCTCGTCCTTCCAGACGGCGATCTTCGTCTCGTCCCGCACAGTGGCCTTGCGAGAGAGGAACTGCACGCTCCAGTCGATCCGGTGCAGCAGCAGATCCGACCCAGTCAGGTGTAATCGACGCCAAACCGGCGGAGCACGATCTCAGCGATCCGGGCCCGTGTCCAGCATTGGTCACTCCAGCCGAAGCGGCCGGGCCCGCATCGCCATCACCATGCCAACCCCACTGGTCTTCGGTGCCGCCGATGCTGTCCGGCCCGCGCACATAGTGGAGGTTTCGCCCTGCTCGGCTGCGGGTTGAGGGATGCGGGCTTCAACGGTTCGGCCGTTCCAGTGCTCAGTTGGCCGTCCTGCCCAACGCCGGCCACTACGACATCCTGGCCACCCCACCAGTTGATCGCACACTCCAGCGAGTTGCGCGCCCGGTAGCGGGCCTCGTAGAGGCCGGCGGGTGCCCGCCGCGTGAACCACGCTTGCGGCGGGCCGCGTTGTGACCCCCCGTCTCGGGGAGCACGTGCCGGATCCCGCGGCATCGCCGGTACCTGCGGTCACGCCGTTGCCGTACCCGCCTGAAGCAACTGCCCCCGAGGGCCGGTCGAAGGAGCCGAAGGTGAACGCGATTCGACCGGCTGCTGAGGTGAAGCGCTCTGATGGTCATCTGCCTCACCCGGAACGGAAACCTGTGATCCGCCGAGGCGGTGTGCGGTTGGTGAGCGATCCGGTGCCCACCGGAGGCATGCCCGTTAAGGAACCCCTCAATGACATTGAGCGCGAAGAGACCTGCGGGAGCCGGATTTCGGCGTACCGCAGTGGCAGCCGCGGCGGCGCTGACGTTCGCCGGCGCCGTGACAGCAGCGGGACCCGCTTTCGGTTCCGGCGCCGACACGGCCACGCACGGCCATGCCGTCACCCCGGACTGGCTCCCGGACACACCGGAGAACTGGCCGCTGGTGGTGGACTACACCCGGACGCCGGCCCAGACCGTCACCCGTGGTCTGCAGCACTACAGCGAGACCTACGACACCATGGGCGGCCGTCAGCACATCCAGGTACTCAAGGCCGACCTGACAGACTCGAACCTGCGGGTCGGAATGGTCGAGGCCGGCGACACCCTCACCAACCCGGCGGACGAAACCCCGTCGTCGATGGCCGGTCGCACCCACGCGGTGGCGGGTGTCAACGGGGACTACTTCGAGATCCACGCCAGCGGGCGGCCGCTCGGCGGCATCATCTCCAACGGACACATACTGAAGAGCCCCAAGCCGGGATTCGCCTCCCAGTTGGGCGTCAAGCCCGACGGCACCATGGTGATGGGGCCGGAAACCTTTTCCGGCACGATCACCGACGGCACCGCGACCCGCTCGCTGACCTCGGTGAACACCGTGAACGACGTGGCGTCCGGTGGCATCACCGAAGTCACCGCCGACCTTGGCGAGACACCGGGCCTTTCCAAGCCCTCCACTCTGGTCATCGGCCATTCCACCGACGGCGGCTTCGTCGTGGACGACGTGCAGGCCGGTGTCACCACCGTGCCGCGGCTGACCACCGGCCGGCTCGGTCTCCTCGGTGCCGGCGACGGCGGTCAGTGGCTGGGCGACACCCTGCACACGGGTGACACGGTGGGCATCACCACGCAGTTGTCCCCCGATAACGATGTCACCCAGCTGATCAGCGGTGTCGACATGCTGGTGAAGGACGGCAAGGTCTACCAGGACCCGACCGGCACCCCGCCGAGCGGCGCCAACCCGGAGACCGCCGTCGGCATCACCAAGGACGGCAAGCACGCCATCGTCGTCGCCATCGACGGCCACGGCGGCGCCTCCACGGCCTTCGGTGTGACGCCGGAGCAGGCCGCCGGCTACCTGGTCGCCCACGGCGCCTACACCGCGCTGCTCTTCGACGGCGGCGGCTCCACAGGGATGGTCAGCCGCGCCCCCGGCGCCGACCGGGCCGACGTCGTCAACACGCCGTCCGACCTGCCCGGCAACACGGAGCGTCCGGTGGCCGACGGCATCTTCTTCTACTCCACCGCCAAGGAGGCCGGACCTGCCGTCCAGGTCAGGGTGAACGGCGGCAAGGCGGTCACCACCGTCGCCGGCGGTTCCATCCCGCTCTCGGTGTACTCCGTCGACCGGTTCGCCAACCCGGCCGCCGGCACGGCCCACGTCCGGGTCGAGCCCGCCGGCCTCGCCACGTACGAGGACGGCAAGCTCACCGCGCACCTTACCGGCACCGGCCGGATCATCGCCTCCAACGGCAAGGCCTTCACCTCCGAGAAGCTCGAGGTCGTCGGCAAGCTCGACACGCTCACGGTCACGCCCGACAAGGCCGACCTGGACAACGGCGCCACCCAGCAACTCGCCCTGTCGGGAACCGTCAAGGGCGGCGGCGAGGTGCAGATCCCCGCTGAGGCGGCCACCTGGAAGGTCGGCCCGGACAATCTGGGCAGCGTCGACTCGCACGGCCTGTTCACCGCGGACGCCGACAAGGGCGGTCTCGCCGACGTGAGCGCCACGGTCGCCGGCGCCACCGCCACCGCGTCCGTCGCCGTCGGCAGCGTCAGCAAGACCATCGATCCGATGAGCAGCCTCGACGTCTGGCGGCTCAGCAACAACACCACCGGCAAGCCCGCCACCCTGAGCGCGGACCCCGGTGTCGTCCCGCCGGGTTCCACCGAATCCGGATCGCTCAAGCTCGACTACTCGATGCCGGCAGGTGCCGGCGTCAAGCAGCTGGTGCTCTCGCCGAAGGCCACTCTGAAGACCGACACCGACAACGGCCAGGTGCCCACCGGCATCGGTGTGTGGATCAAGGGTGACGGCAACGGCATCGAGCTCGCGGAGAAGTACATCGGCGTCAACGGGTCATCGACCACCCTCTACCCGACGTACGTGACCTGGAAGGACTGGCACCTGGCGGTCGCTCAGCTGCCGGCGGGCATGCAGTTCCCGCTGACCATCAGCTTCATCGACTTCCTGGCGATCAGCCCGAGCACCTCCTACGGCGGCTCGCTCAACGTCGGGGGCCTTCAGGCGCTGTACTCGCCGCGGCCGGTCACCGCGCCCGCATACCACGCGATCCCGAAGAACCCGGACTGGTTGTCCTTCGAGGAGGACTCCGCGCACTTCGCCAAGAAGGGCACCACCCTCCTCGCCGGCGACGACGCGCACATGCTCGCAAGCGACCCGGGTTCGGTCAGCAGCAACGTGATGGACTCCATCACCAAGCGGCTGCCCACCCTCACCCCGCAGGCGCGGCCGGACGCCGCCCAGTTCCTCGGCGACATGTCCGACGACGGCAAGCCGGCGGACCTGCAGTACGCCAAGTCCAAGATGGACGCCCTCGGCATCCCCGAGCGCGACATCGTCGGCAACCACGAGATCACCCAGGGTGCCGACGCCGAGAACGGCAACTACAGCGACGCCTTCGGCGACACCCACTACGCCTACACCCAGGGCGCGGCGCGGATGATCGTCACCGACAACTCGCACGGCAGCCTGCAGTCCTCGGACCCGTTCCAGGACCCTTCGGGCGCCCAGTACCCGTGGCTCGTCCGGCAGTTGACGGACACCACCGCCAAGGACGTGCTGGTCATCACGCACATGCCCGCGTACGACCCCCACCCGGCCGCGAACAGCCAGTTCACGGACCGCTGGGAGGCGCAGATGTACCTGCGGCTCGTGCAGCGCTACCAGCAGACGCACCCGAAGCAGCACGTGATCATGTTGTACGGCCACGCCCGCGGCTTCGCCGAGCAGATTCTCAACCCCGAGGGTGAGAGCGTGACCACCGCCGAGGGCGGCATCCCCCAGTTCACCTTCGCGGACCTCGGCATGCCGGCCTACGCCCCTGCCGACCAGGGCGGCATCTACCACTTCGGCCTGCTCCGGATCGGCGACGACGGTGACCTGCAGTACTCCGTCGAGCCCGCCCTCGCGTCGATCACCGTCAACGGTCCCAAGGACCCGATCGCGAACGGCGACCACGTCACCCTGACCGCGACGGGAGACCAGATCACCGGCGACAACATCGCCCCGCTCACCATCCCGATCGCGGATCCGGCGTCCCACGCCTGGACGTCGAGCAACCCCAAGGTCGCTTCTGTGGACCCGTCCACAGGAGCCCTGACCGCCCATCGCTCCGGCACCGTCACCGTCTCGGTGACCTCCGGCGGCATCACAGGCAGCTCCCTGGTCGTCGTGCGCTGACATGACGGATGCCGGGGTGCCCGGGCGTTCCCGGGCACCCCGTCGGCGTAGCCGCATGTCGTGGTCGTCGCTCTGGCATGCGCGCCGCCGTGGATCGCTCGGCCTCCGCACGGGCCGAGGCTGGTGTGGTGATGCCCCGACGGACCGGTCCGGACTGGGAAATGGGCACGCTCACGCAGACGGGACCTCAGTCTCCGGCAGGGCGGGAAGCGTCCGTCCCAGGCGGGTGAGTGGGGACAGGGCCATCAGTGCCGGCGACAGCAGCATGCCTGCGGCCGTCACCAGGAGGCTGGTACGCGTACCCCACACCTCCGCGAGAAAGCCGCCGAGCAGCGAGCCGAGCGAGGTCAGGCCCATCCCGACAAAGTTGATCGTCGCGGCCGCGCGGCCTTGCATCCCGTCCGGAGTGGCGGTCTGCCGGACGGCCATGACCGTCACATTCACCAGCTGGCTGAAGGTCCCGAAGACGAAGTTGACCGCAAGGAGTGCGGGCACCGTCACCACAGAAGAGCCGTGCAGCGCAGGCACAAACAGGAACACGCCGTCGCCGAGTGCTGCCGCGGACACGAGCACAGCGCCGTACCCGAAGCGGCTCGGCAGGCGGGCGGCCAGCAGCGAGCCCAGGAGCGCGCCCGGCCCCGTCGCCGCAAGTGCCAGCCCAACGACGGTGCCCGACAGGCGCAGGTCCCGTGGCAAGAACAGCAGATAGACGGTCATCACAGCCGCGAAGAAGAATTGGAAGGCGGCTGACGCGAGGCACACAGTACGCAGCGAGGTGTCGCCGGCGACGAAACGGAGGCCCTCATGGATCCGCCGCCAGAGCCGAGGAGGCCGTTCCGAGCGTTCCGGGATGGTTTCGCCGCGACCGATGCTTCGGATCGACACGAACGACAGCGCGAAAAACAGCGCGGCGGAGGCGGCGGCGATCGGAGCCGACAGCACAGACACCAACGCACCGCCGAGGGCGGGACCGCCGATCTGTGCAGCGGAGCGGCTGCCCTCGAGCGCGCTGTTGCCCCACACCAACTGATCGCGTTTCACCAGCCGTACCAAAGACGCCTGGTATGCCACGTCGAAGAACACGGACAGACCGCCGACGGCGAAGGCAACCCCGAGCAGCGCCGGCAGGCCGAGCCCACCGAGGAGGCCGGCCGCGGCGGCGACGCCCAGTGCCAGGGCCCGACCGGCGTCCGCCAGCACCATCACCGTACGGGGCCGCCACCTGTCCACCCACACGCCGACGAAGAGCGACAGCAGCAGGATCGGCGCCTGCTCCACCGCGCGCAGGGCGCCCAACTGACCGGCACCGGCGTTGAGCGTCAGGACAGCGAAGAGCGGCAGAACCACCAGACTTGCATGTTCGCCCAGTTGGGAGGCCGTCTGGCCCACCCAGAGCCTGCGGAAGTCGCGGTCCCGGCACAGGCTTGACGGAACGGGTCGACCGGAATCGGATACAGCGGAGAAAGAGGACGGCACAGGGACCCCTCGAATGACCGAAGACGAGACCCGCCAACCGGCGCACGAGAGGTGCACCGACCACTTCAGGCAGCGGGAAAGGAAGACTCGCCGTGCCGCGCATCAAGGGCAGCACGCGATGACAGGCCGCTCACGGCCTCCGACGTCAACGCGTGCTCGGACGACCGACCATGTCTAGGCTCCTCGTGAGTCACTCGCTGCGCCAACACTAGTGGCTCGGCTCGCTTGATCGGCTCGGAAATGGATCGGCTGCTGCTAGTCCGTCAGGGTGTCTCCGGGCCGTGATCTCGGATGTGATCGTGGGACATCGTCCGGGAGTGTTCGTCCGGCCGGTGGACGTCGGGACGTGACCTCGCTGCTGCAGGTCGGCGAGGACGCCGCATCCTGCGTACGGGCAAGGTCTCCTGGCAGACCACGACCACCTGGAAGGCCAGTACCGCCCACCGCGGCCACGAAAGCAAGCGCAGTCCCTCCACATAGGACGTCGATCAACTGATCGTCAAAACGCTTGGTCAGCGGACCGGCCCGAACGCCATGGCTCTCCCGGAGCAGACGTCACGGTGGCTGTCCCTGGCGAGGAGTACGCCAGCGATCTGCGTCGCCTTCACCCGTCTCGGGCCGGACTCACCCGGGGTGCCGGCCGTCCTGCAAGTCGTGCAAGGAGGGGGCGTAGGAGATCCCGACGATCAAGCCGTCCGCCGTGAGAAGTCTGGCCACCGTCTGACCCCAGGGCTCGGTGCGGGCCTGGTGCACCAGTTCGAAGCCCGCGCGCTGAAGCTCGGTACCAGCGGCTGTGACGGCTTCCGCGTTCGCCACCTCGAACTCGATCGATGCCTGCGGGACCACCCGGTCGGCGGGCCACTGGGCCGTGCCGAAACATGCCTCGGCTGCCTGCGAGAGCGGCCACAGGCCGAAGTGCTTGCTGCCCGGGATGCTCCCGCTGGAGTAGTAGCCGTTGCCTTCCCCCTCCAGGGGCAGGCCAAGAGCCTCGATGAACAGCTTGCGACTCACCGGCGGGTCGGCGACGACCACCGCCACGCTCGTGATGAAGAGAACGTCCATGCCGGTGGTGGCACTCCCTGCTACGACTGGACTGCGAGAGTCGGAGATTCGGCCTCGTCGGCGCCGTTTGCAGCGGCCGGTTCACGCTCAACGTATCCGCCGGCTCCGCAAGGGCCGAGACACCCGCGCCCACACCAGCCTTGAGTCACCCGATCGGGCTGGCTCACGTGCGCACTGCCGGGCACGACCGTGCCGTCATGCCACCCATCCCTGGACGGCCTACCGGCGCGTTCTGGCGGCACCGTGAATCGGCGCAGGCGAGAAGTTGCCGGAAGGCGGCAGCGTTCAGCTGATTTTTGCTGCCGGAAGTTGCCGATCACGCCAGGCAACCAGGTACCTATGGTTGTTCGAGCAGTCTTCGCCGAATGAATTCTGGACGTCGCTCGTGATGACGATCGTGTTTCGCCTTAGGAGGAGCCTCGATCATGCCTGCCCATCTGACCACAGATGACTGGTGGCTCATCGCGGCCGGCGTCACCGTCGTCTACATAGCCGCAATGTACTGGTGCATGCCGACGCCGACGGCGAAGCGGCGCATGCTTATCGCCCCGCTGGCCGGCTGGATATTCCTGTTGCCAAACGCTTCGATAAAAGGCTACTCCGTCTCGCACACCCTGTATTTCTACAGTTGCACCCTGGTGATGTTCATCATCATGCTGGCACCGGTCGCAAAAAGGCTTTCTTCCGACATTACAGAACAAGAGCAGAAGCCTTGGGACAAGGTGCCCCTCAATACTTTTTCCTTGTACTGGATGCTTGGGTCGGCCACGGCTTGCATCGCGGGAGTGACCTGCCTCTGGCCGTTCCTTGCATAACGGACGATAGGCGGCGACCTGCGACTCAGGGGGGTACCGCTCATGGCGTCTACTCGGCCGCGAGAGGTCGCCCCTCCCCCCATGGGAAGTGAGTTATCGAGTGCGGGTCAGGTTGCGAACGCGGACGATGCCGAGCACGGCCTGGTGAACCCCGCTTTCCCTGAGCCGGCAGCCCCGCAGGTCTTCCCATTCCTCAGTCGGGACAGGGCGTTTTGCATCCGGGCTCGCGAGCGGCGGTGGACGGCATTCTCCGCCTCTTGCCGTGGGCTGGGGTGAGTCTGCGGACAGCGGTGATGCTCTGGTCCTGGGCGGGTACCAAGGTGCCGGCGACGTAGACCGCGTCCTTGCGCGGCCGGCGGGCAGGCGAGATGGCCGGCCCTCGACAGCAACTGCTGCAGGCCGTACGGGTTCGCGTCCCCGGCCTGCCCGGCGAGTGTCCAGCAGCTCTCGCACGGCAGGTCCGACAACAGTCCGATCACGAACGCCCATGCCCGGCAATGAAGTTCCACCCGGACGAAACGTCCCGCGATACGGCCCGTCACGGCCCCGGACCAGCCCCGGCCAGCCCCGGCCAGCCCCTGCCAGCCCCGAGCAGCGAGATCAGGATCTGGGCCTATGGCCAGTTCTGGAGTTGAATCGGTTGATGGACATGTCCTCCCGAGAGATCCGCATGCCCCTCGACAAGGTCGTCGCAGTACTGCAGGACCTGAACGAGTTCGTCGTTTCCCTCGACCGACTCGGATCCCGCCGGGCATCCGGCACCGCCGACGAGTACACCGTCGGCAGATTCATCACCGACTGGGATGTCGCTCGCCGATTGGCCCGCGCCCGACGCATCATCAGCGTCGCGCTGGATGCACAACTGACCGAGGAAGACATCGCCGAGATCGACGCCTTGTGCGACCAGGGCCGCTTCTACGGCACGAACAGCGCCAACGGCCCCTCGACTGACCAGTCCAGCTGAGACAGCAAGCGCATCGGACCGGACCAGGGCCTGTTGCGAAAGTGCTGGTCACACCCTCTCGGCGCTGTGTGTCTCTTCGACCGGCCACTGATCGAAACCTTTGACGATCGGCCGTGGCGTCCACTGGTGACCGTATGCTTCAGTGGCGCACGTTGCGGCACGCTCCAAACGTCTGGAGTCAGACATGAAGCCGAATCGCTCCATCCCGGCGTCGACGGTTATCCCTGTCCTGATCTATCCCGACGTCCGCGAGGCGGTCGCCTGGCTCGGTGCAGCCTTCGGGTTTGTCGAGCGGGTGCGGATCGGCGAGGACCACCGCGCACAGCTCAGCTTCGGCGACGGGGCCATGATCGTCGGAGATGTGCGAAAAGATCGGCGTCCCCCGCGCCCGGGCGAGGTCACGCACTCGGTCATCGTGCGCGTGAAGGACGTTCGCGCCCATTGCGAGCAGGCCCGGCGGCACGGCGCACGCATCGTCATGGAACCGGCCGACTTCGAGTATGGCGAACGGCAGTACACCGCCGAAGACCTTGCAGGCCACCAGTGGACGTTCTCGGAGACAATTGCGGATGTTGCCCCAGAGGAATGGGGCGGGACGTCTGTCACGCCCCATTGACGCTCTCCCATCGGTACTGCACGGCGGTGAACGGCGGGCAGGCGGTCACAGCCACTCATTGCGGTCACAGCCACTCCTTGATGGCCGCGACCAGCACTGTTGCTTCGTAGCGGACCGCGGGTCTTGGTGGTCCAACCGCCGGGTGAGCGGCCCAGTTCGGCCGCGTGGAGAACGAGCTCTGCGACGTCGACGCGCGCGGCGGCGGTCTGCACGCGCCGACTGATCGTCCCCTTCGCCGAGCGGGGTTATCGGGACACTTTGCCCCTTTCGAGGAGCCCCTTTCCCTCAGTGACGGCCTTCTCCAAGTCCTCCAGGAATTCGGGGTCCACCACCATTCCGGCTGCGTGGTGGTGGGCGCGGCGGGCGAGACCGTGGAATCCACACCAACCAGGTCGAGACCGGCCTGCCCACGGGCCGCGGCCCCGGCGATCAGCCCGTCCATCAACGTCCGGAGGGTCCCGGCCACCGCCCAGCGCTGGAACGCACCGTAGACGGTCGACCAGGAGCCGTACTCCTGCGGCACGTCACGCCAAGGGCTCCCGGCCCTGAACCGCCACATCGCACCGTTGAACTGCCGCCGCAGATCAGGGAACGGACCACGTTCACCCACCGGCACGAACGGCTCGACCAACTCCCAGTCGGCATCAGAGAGATCACCACGCGCGACCCTCGACGACTGACCAGGCCCAGGCCGCCGGGAGCGACCTCCACGGTGGCTCGATCGCCTCGGATCCGGCCTATCTGGTCTCGCGTTACTTCTCCGGGGCCGGGACGCTCATCCCGTCTACGTCCGCAACGGCTACCGGTCCTGAGGGCGGCGCCCCCGCGCACGTCCGGAGCGCCGGGCGCTCACCTCCGGCCACCGCACCCGCCCCGCGTCAGCGGCACGACGCCTTGTGCCGGAGGTGTCCGCCCAACAGTTCTACGTGTTCCGTGGCCGTGACACGACCGCGGACGACGGTGACGGTGACCCGTCCGGCCGTCGGTTCCGAGAGGTCGAAGGCGTAGAGCGCACGCCGACCGTCCAGGACCGGTGGCAGTCGGCGGACTGCGACAGGTCTGCTGTTGCACGTCACCGACCGGACGGTCTCACGGTCCGCGCCGAACACATGGACCTCGGCGAACGTGTACGTACTGAGCAGGGGAACCAGCGCGGGACGGACGGAGAAGGGAAGGTCGCGGCGGTCGGAGACGCACAACGCCGAGGTGAATCCGCCGGCTGTGGCGGCCGAACCCGAGCAGAAGCGCCCGTCGGCGGACTCCCAGACGAACGTGGCAGCGCTCCGGCCGACGGCGGCGGTGAACATCCCGTGCGGGCCCGGAAGGTCCTTGATCGACAGTTGTGCCGTGAGGTTGGCTCTGGACGCGTCGACCACCTGGCCCCGGCCGGCTGCAGTGGCCCGTGGCGACGCCGTGCGCGTCGAGGAGGCCGCAGGTGACGGCTTCACCCTGGACGGGCCGCCCCCTGCGGTACAGGCCACCGCCGAAAGCAGCACCGCACCGGCCACAACACATGCGAGAAGCCTGTTCATGTTTCCCCCGTCGGCCCATGTCAGTGCCCGGAGGGTAGCGCCGGGGCCAGTGCCTGTCAGCAGTCCGCGGCCACGAGGGCACCATGAGGCGGACGGAGGGACTTCGGGGGCCTCCAGGACGAATGGGGCGGCTCCCACCAGCTATCTCGCCTGACCTGGAGCGTTGTTCACACGGCTGATGGGTGGATGGCCGCCGAGTGCGGTGTGGCAGCGGTGGTGGTTGTAGGTGTGGAGGAAGTCCGGCAGGGCTTCGGTGCGTCCGTGGTTGGTGGTGTAGGGCCGTAGGTAGGCCCATTCGTCGAGCAGGGTGCGGTTGAAGCGTTCGACCTTGCCGTTGGCCTGCGGCCGGTAGGGCCGACTCAGCTTGCCGGTCGCGCCGAGGTCGGTCAGGGCCTGCCGCCAGGCGAAGCTCTTGCGGAAGGGCCAGGCGTTGACGGTCAGGACCCGCTCGATGCGGTCGATGCCGCAGGCGCGGAAGAAGAGCGCGCCCGGCGGAGGAAGGCGGCGCAGGTGGTGGCCTTCTCGTCCGGATGGATCTCGCTGTAGGCGAGGCGGGTGTGGTCGTCGACGGCGGAGTGGAA
The DNA here is from genome assembly GCF_009604455.1 of Streptomyces sp. RB17. Classification (GTDB taxonomy): domain Bacteria; phylum Actinomycetota; class Actinomycetes; order Streptomycetales; family Streptomycetaceae; genus Streptomyces. The sequence continues at coordinate 1,311,346 of NZ_WEGL01000002.1, read as the reverse complement.
GTGGGGTTCAGAGTGTCCACGAAATTGTTGGACGGCTACGGATGTTGACCACGTCATGACTCAAGGACCAGCGCCTCGCCCACTGTCCGACGAAGCCCTCTCCAACCTGCTTGGCAAGCAGCAGTTCGGCACGCTCGCCACCGTCAAGCGCAGTGGCCATCCCCACCTGACCACCATGCTGTACAGCTGGGACTCCGAGGCCCGCATCGTGCGGTTCTCAACGACGGTCGACCGCATCAAGGTCGGGCACCTGCGGCGCGATCCGCGTGCCTCGCTGCATGTGCAGGGCGGCGACGTGTGGTCGTTCGCCGTGGCCGAAGGCGAGGCCGAGGTCTCGGAGATCACGACGGTTCCTGGCGATGCGGTTGGTCGGGAACTGCTCGGAATGATCCCGCAGGCTGCGAAGCCGGAGGACGAAGACGCGTTTCTGGAGCAGTTGGTTGCCGAGCGCCGAGTGGTCATTCGCTTGAAGGTGGACCGGCTGTACGGAACAGCACTCGACATCAACGGCTAGAACGGATCAGGTCCGTGCTGGTCATGGCCGCTCGTTGATGGCTGCGACCAGCAGGGTCGCGGGACAGCGGACGGCGAGTTTGTCGTACCTGGTGGCGACCGCGCGATGGCGTTTCAGCCGGTCGATCCCGCATTCGACGGCGTGCCGCTGCTTGTAGTCGCCCTTGTCGAACTTCGGCGGGCGGCCGCCGCGGGAACCGCGCCTCTGGCGGTTGCGGATCTGGTCGGCCTTCTCCGGGATGGCGCACCGCACGCCGCGTCTGCGCAGGTAGGCGCGGTTCGCGCGCGAGCCGTAGGCCCGGTCGGCGGGGACTTCGCCCGGCCGGGAGCGTGGTCGGGCCCGGCCCGATTCGGGGCACGCGGACGGCGTCCAGGACCGGCTGGAACTGGGGGCTGTCGTGCCGCTGGCCGACGGTGACGAGTAGGGACAACGGTTTCTGTCCCTGCTCGACCGCCAGGTGCAGCTTGATGGTCGGCCCGCCGCGTGAGCGTCCGAGGCCGTGGTCGTCGGGCTCTCCATCGACGCCGCCGGGAGGCTCCTTCTGCAGGTCCCCTTTTTACGCGCCCCGGCGGCGTGCTGGTGGGCTCGGGCGATGGTGGAGTCCCCGACCGGCGACAGGCGCAGCCCGCGCCGCTCACTTCGGCGCCGGAAAGCAGGTACTCCCATATCTGGTGAGGACCGTTACCGACGCGAGCTGGTTGCGGCGTTCCGTCTGAAGACGTTCGGCGCGGGTGCCGTTGCTTGTGGTGGTGAGGACGGCGATTCGGAACGGGTGAGTTCACCTGCTCATGCATCGATCAGCGTCGATGCGATTTTGGCTGTCACCCCCCTGACGCGGCGATGTCGAGCAGCTGGTCGTGGAGTCCGGGACGGGCGAACAGTGCGGCGGACGATCGGAACCCCCGGCCTGCTCGGCCAACTGCCAGCAGTTCCTCCGCTCGCCGCGCGACAGCCGCCCAAGCAGGTAGGCGCGGGCCGCGGCCCGGGGCTCGACCTGCCTGAAACTTGTCTAATCGGAGTTCTCCCAGACGAGAACGCCGGGGCCGTCGGGTGTCACCACCGGAACCCATGCCTCGTCCACCTCGGAGAGGCGCGATTCGTCGAGCACCAGCGGCAAGGGGAACAGGTCGTCCCGGTTCGCCGAGCCGTACACGTGGAAGGCGACCGCAGCCCTCAGCCGATCGAGCCTGTCCGCCGGCCAATCCAACCGCCTTGCTCCCTGCCCCTTCAGCTCTCCGACAAAGATCTCCCGCAGGTCGTCATCCAGGCCTTGGCCAAGAACAGGGATCAGATAGCCCTCTTGCTCGTACTGAATGCAGCCTGTCCCTCCCCCTTGGTTCTGGTAGACCACGCCGGTTGCCGCCGCCACGATGACGAACACCCATCCCTGATCAGAACCTGCCCCGTCGGGGTCAAGAACGATGTACCGCTTGGCATCACCTGCTTCAGTCATGAGCAGGAGCGTCGCACAGAGCAGCCGTGTACCACACCAGCATTCGTGAGCAGGTGCCGTGACTTGGCCGTTTTGTCTGGATCACCGAGCAGACCACGCCGTGCGACGTTCAGCTGGCGGCTGCCTGGGTCTGGGGCGTGGGGCTCGCACGGTCGAGGGGCCGCGACTCGCGGCGGATCGCGGCCACAGGCGTGACCGCGGGCAGCCGCTTCTGGACCTCCTCGTGCCGCCGGTCGTGCGGGCGACCAGACACTCGGGCCTGGCTGGAGGTCCGCCCCAGAATCCGGCATGTATTCGTACCGGCCGGCGCCTGCCGGCCCAGCTTTCAGGAGGGCTGGTGGCGGTGGCGCATCGTCCGCAAGACCGCCCTGGCCGGGCGGTCCTTCGCCGGACCACTTGAAGGCCGGCAGGCCACCCGCCTGGCAACATGCCGACTCAATGCCCGTGCCTGGCCATGGACATGGGGACGATGACCTGCACCACCAACCCTGCGTGCTGCGGGGCCGATATGTGTACTTCGTCTGAGGAAGCCAGCACTACGGCTTGATGCCCACACCCGTCCACAGACTGACCTGGGCGTCCGTGGGCGGCTCGGCTGCGGCGTCTTCGCTCGGAGAGTCGGGGCGCCAGCGGTGACCCATCGTGATGCCGGGGTCGAGAAGTTCCAGGCCGTCGAAGAAGCGGGCGACATCGGCGCGGGAGCGGAACTGCACAGGGGTTCCCGCGTTGTTGTAGATGTCGGTGACCTTCTGCCAGGTGGACGGATCAAGGTCAGGCGTGCAGTGGCTGAGGGCCAGGGCGCTGCCGGAGGGCAGGGCGTCGAGCAGACGGTTGACAATCCCGTACGGGTCCTGCTGGTCGGTGATGAAGTGCATCAGGGCGTTGAGGGACAGCGCCACCGGCTCGTCGAGGTTCAACACTTCTGAGAAGATGGGGGCGTTGAGCAGGGAGGCAGGGTCTTTGACGTCAGCCTCGATGTACGCCGTGCGGCCCTGCGCTGTGCTACGCATCAGGCGCTCGGCGTACTTCAGCACGAGAGGGTCGTTGTCAGCGTAGACGACCCGGGCGTCGGGGACGACGGACTGGGCCACCTGGTGCAGGTTCGGCTCGGTGGGGATGCCGGTGCCGATGTCCAGCCACTGGCGGATGCCGTACTCCCGGGCGAGAACTCGAGTCGCCCGGTGCATGAAGGACCGGTTCTCGCGGGCGCACACAAAGATACCGGGATAGGCGCCCGCGACAGCCTCGGCGGCCTGCTTGTCGACCTCGAAGTGGTCCTTGCCGCCAAGGTAGTAGTCGTACATGCGTGCGGAGTGCGGCCTGCTCGTGTCGATGTCCCGCGAGGCCGGCGTGCTGCTCATGCTGTTCCCTTCCGTAGTTGCGTGGCGTACAGAGCCGGGGCGGGCGACCTCGTGGTGGTGCCTTCTCCCGATCGCGCTGAGGTTCAGCCGGCCGTCAGATGATCGGCGAGGCCCTTTTTGACTCCCTCGAGGAATGCGCTGATCTCCTCGGTGGTGTAGATCAGCGCGGGTCCCGAGGGATCGGTCGACTGGCGCAGCGCAATGCGGCCGTCGGCGAGTTGCTTCGTCTCCACGCACTGGCCCCCGTTGGGCCCGCTCCACGGGCACTCCCAGCCGTGCTCACCAAGGTCGGACGCCGGCATCCCGTTGTAGACACTGCCATGGCTTGCGGTCATGAGTACTCCTTGCGCATGCGTTGCAACAGCGCCCTGCTGTCCGCGGAGGAGGTCAGCAGCGACATCCGGTTGTGTGCTTCCAGATGGGCGGCGACATCCGAGCGCTGGTCCAGGTACATGGAGGCGGTAAGGACCTCGCTGTAGACGACGTCGGGCAGCTCCGGCTCCGCGAACCGGAAGTAGGTGAAGGGAGCACACGCTCCGACATGGGCGCCTGCGGAGAACGGAACCACGTCGATGCTGATGTGCTCCAGCTCTGAGACCTCGAGGAGCCGGTCGATCTGCTCTCGCATCACCTCTGCCCCGCCGACGACGCGGTGCAGGACGGCCTCCTCCATCACCACCCACAGCGTGGGAGCGTCCTTGCTCTCCAGCAGTTCCTGCCGGCGCAGCCGCAACTGGGTGCGCCGCTCCAGATCTTCCTCGGAGTCGTTGGGGAAGCCGCCGCGCAGGACGGCACGCGCGTAGCCGTACGTCTGCAGCAGCCCGGTGACGTAGTGCGGCTCATAGGTACGCAGAGTCCTGGCGCTGGTCTCCAGGCTGACGTATGCGGAGAACCAGCCGGGCAGCACATCGCGGTAGTCATGCCACCAGCCCGGTTCGTTGGCCCGCTCGGCCAGGGCGACGAACTCGTCGATCTCCTGCCGGTCGGCTCCGTAGGCCTCCAGCAATCTCTCCACGTACAGGGGCTTGAGCGCGACCTCTGCCTTTTCCAGGCGCCGGACGGTCAGCGGCTTCACCCGCAGGGCTCTGGCAGCGTCCTCCAGCGACACGTCCGCGCTCTGCCGTCTCTCCCGCAGTCGCCGACCGAGGATCATCCGGAGAACTGTTGGCGCGCTGTTCCCCGCCCCCGAACGACCCTCCATCACTCCGCTCCATTCCATGACGGCTCGTCACTGTGGCTCAGTTGCATGGCGACTTGATGATGACGCCAGTTGGATACCGCCTGGCTGAAATTATCAGGGAAGCAGTTGCAGCGTGAAGTCGGCTGCGAGCATAGTTACATGTGTGAGAGGTCCAGCCGGACGTTCAGGCCCCCATCGTCAACGCCCAGCCAGCTTCACAGAGTTGCCGCCACCGAACGTCGAGGGCGCACGTCAATTCGAACACACCTGTCGGGAAGGCATTGCCGCCGCTCCACACGCTCGCGGCCCGGCCTCGAAGGGAAGGCAACCACCATGTCCCCCCACACATCGCTCCTCGCCTCTTCGTCAAACGGCGCAGGCACCGGCTCCTCGCGCGGAGCAGTCGTGACCGCGACGGGCCTGATGCACCGCTCCCATCCATGGCTCGGCCACATGGTGACGGACTCGGCAACGGGACGGCGAGGCATTCTCCGCGCCATCGCACCGGAGGGCACGGCGCCGACGCCGGTCGCCTGGCTGGCCCCGCGGCGAGGCGGCATCGAATGGACGACAGCGCCCGAAAACCTCACCGACCCCACACCGATCACGCCGGCCGGCCGCCCAGAAGAGACGACGTGAGGCAGCGGACCGCCCACGACGACAGCGAGCGGACCGTGTCGGTGCGCTCCACCGTCGTCCGGGCCCACCAGCAGGGCGCCGAAGCGCGCACAGGGGGGCGACCCGCGACCCTGCCGACCATGCACTCGGGCTCTCCCGCGGCGGACTGAGCACCAAAGTCCACCTCGCCGCGGACGGCTGTGCACGGACTTGGCCTTCACCGGCACTGCGGGCCAGGCTGGTGGCGGAACCCGCCTCAACGACGGTGACGTATCGCATCCGTGTGCCCCACGACGGCCCGCCCGGGCAGGCCACGGCCCCGGCCACTTGCTGTCCCGGCGCGCGTACTCCTCCCGCGTCCTCGGCAGCCACCCGCGGCAACGGGGTATCCGCACGGTCATCCCGCAGCCGTGCGGCCAAGATGGGCCACGGCCAGCGGCGGAGCCGCCACGGCGGCCCGTCACCCCCGGCTGCGACGCCCAGGCGTACATGCAGCGCAACACCGTCGAACGGTGCATCAACCGCCTCAAGCACTGGCGCGGACTGGCCACACGAACCGAGAAAAATCGCCTCCGCCTGCCAAGCCGCACTCCACCTCGCCGGCATCCTCATCCGGACCCGGCGTTGGCCAAAGGACACAACCTGGCCGCCTGCTTGCGGCGGCCCTCTGGTTGCCCTGATATCGCGTCCGAAAGCTGCCTGCCGCCGCCCGCCAACCCGTCAGGGAGGCAACGGGTGACGGGTTGCCGCCTAATTTGCGAGAGCGTCGAGTTGGCGACGAAGGAGATTCTGCGCCCCGCTGCGGTCGGGGGTCGCGGCGGTGAAGCAGTGGATGTAGACGAACAGGTTGTTGCGGACGCTGATCAGTTTGACACCGGCGTTGCCGAGCTTGTCCAGGCTGCTGACGACGGAGCCGGTGGCGTGATCAGCGGGGTCTGCGAAGGTCTGCTGGTGCGGCGTGCTGCGGGTCTGCCAGGTGTGTGCCATGGACTTGTACATGCTCTCGGCGCCGGAGGGTGCGGCGAACCGGACGAGGAAGATGTCGGCCTGGCTTCCATCGGTACTGATCCAGCCCTGCCGGGCGGCCGCGACGAAGCGCCGGCCTAGGAGCACGGCCTTCTCCCGCGAGACGGCGTCCGCCTTGAAGAGCCCGCGGGCGAAGCCGTCCAGGTCCAGCACGCCGTTGCGGTCGGTCCAGGCGTGCGCGCCTGCCGGTACGGGCAGGATGGTGGCCGTGAGCTGCGCTCCCGCCCCGGACCCAGGTGCGCCCCGGGTCGAGGAGAGGGTTGCGGGGACCGACGGGGACGAAGCCGCCGAGCCCGTGGCCGCGGGCGAAGGCTGGGAGCGCGGCGTCGAGCAGCCGGCCAGCGCCGCCGTCAGAAAGGTTGCGGCGAGGACCTCGGCGTATCGTCTCGGTATGTACACGCCGGGATCATGGCCGATCCCGCGATCTTGCGTCCAGTGCCTTTGCGGGCCGCCGCGGCACGGGCGCGCCTCGGCGTTCGCACCGGTCGCATGCCGGCGTAGGACCCGTCCTGCACCTGCCGCGCACTGTCCTCGTTCGTCACCACGGCTGTGAAGCCGCTGAACACACTGCGGTGCGTGTCATCGTGCGGGCCGCTGTTGCAGTCATGCGCGGTGAACCATGCGGTGGGCCGGTCGTTGACAGGTGGTGGCGGGGTAGCCGCGTTCGGCGCCGGCGCCCGCTACGCGGTGCGTCTCGGCCGGGCGGCGCCGTGCACGGGTGCGCGGCCGATGTGGTTGCGTCCCGAGCGCACCGGCTCTCGCACCGCCGGATCGGCTTGGGCCTCGGACAGCGCGCTCCAGGAAGTCTGACGCGCCGGAAGCGCCAATCCTGCAGGCTGTCATGACAAAGGCAGAAGCCTCCTCGGCGGTGACGCCGTGGCGGAACCGGAGGCAGGTCGAGCGCTGCCTCCGGGCGGACGACCGCATGGTCAGATCACCGATGCTTGCCCGAAGTCAGCGCCGCTCGACCTGCATTTGCCCCGGTGCGGGCCGCCTCAGAAATCTGCCGCCCGCGCCAGGGCAATTGCCCTGAGGGCCAGGCGGAACCGGCAAGAGTGCCGCAGTCGGCCGCCCTCCCCCGCCAGCACGACGCCCTGCTCGGCGCCATCGCCTCGCTGCGGGCAGCCCGAGACCACGCCTCCGGTCAGGCGGACATACGCGCCGCGATCTCCGCCGCGCAGTCCCGCAATCCGGATGCGAGCGCGCGGAGTTGGTCGGCCTCGGTGAGGATGACGGTGGCGGCCGGCGAGACGGCCAGGGCGCGAGTGCCCTCGGGAGTGTGGGGCAGCGCGGCCGCGATCGAGCGGACGTCGATCTCGTTCTCCTCTTCGACCTCCGCCCAGCCTCGCTCCCGGACGTGCGCCATTTCGGCGCGGAGCCGGTCGGGGCCGTGATCGTGCGGGGTGTCACCGCCGGGAGCGGGCCGGACAGCAGACGCGCACGCCCCTCCTCCGGCAGGGCTGCCACCAGCGCCTTGCCGAGGGAGGCGGCGTGCCACGGGTTGCGGGTTCCCTCCGCGCTGCGCAACCGCAGATGCTGAGTGCCCTGGACGGAGAGGACGAGCAGTACCTCCGCGCCGTCGAGAACCCCTGCGATGACGAGCAGGCCCGTGCGCGTGGCGAGCCGGCGCATCGGCTCCCCCGCTGCCGAGTAGCCCGCCGGTGAGCGCTGGAAGCCGCGGCGCCAGGCACGTAGCCTCGGCCCGCAGCCGAACCGGTGCGTGGGCATCCTCGACCTCGCACACCCCGCTGCCCGCCTAGCGGCCCCGACCCGTGCGAGTGCCGTTCACCGATCCCCCCGCGGTCACTTGAGGATCTCAAGGAGCCTGTCTGCGAGAATCGCGGCCGAGTGAGGGTTCTGCCCGGTGATGAGGTTGCGGTCCTCCACCATGTACGGCTCCCAGATCGGGCCACGGCTGAACTCGACGCCGATCTTCTCCTTCAGCTCGGTCTCCAACAGCCACGGTGCCCTGGGGGCCAGTCCGACGGCCTCCTCCTCCTCGTCGGTGAAGCACGTGACCCGGTAGCCCTTGAACGGGGACTCGCCGTGGATCCTGGTGGCCAGCATCGAGGCCGGGGCGTGGCACACGATGGCAAGCGGCTTCCCCGAGGCCAGCTGGGCCCTCAGGAGCCGACCGACATCGGCGTCGAAGGCCAGGTCGGACATAGGACCGTGGCCGCCCGGAAGGTACACCGCGTCGTAGTCCTCGAGGCGGACGTCCGACAGCTTGAGGGGCCGCCGCATCACCTCGGCGGAACGGATGATCTCCTCCAGTTCGAGGGCGCCTTCCTCACCACCCGCCATCGAAGGGCGAAGGCTCATCATGTCGACGTTCGGTATCGCACCACCGGGTGTCGCGACCACGACGTCATGACCCGCGTCCGTGATCTTCTTGTACGGCATCGCGAACTCTTCCGCCCAATAGCCCGTCGCATGCCTGGTGCCGTCCTTGAGCACCCAGAACGTCGCCCCGCTCACAATGAAGAGGACTCTGGCCATGAAACCTGACCTCCTAGCCCCCTGGACTGCCCTTACCCCGTGGATGTGGATGGAATCGGGCTCGGACGCATACTCGGCCAGGCATGCGCGAGCGTCTCCCCCATTGCACGTCCGGCACCACGGTCCGGCAAGTCGGCAACGATCCGGGTGCGATCCGCATGCCGCCCCGGCTCGTGCGCCGGCTCCCCCGCCCGTGCTCGCCCGAAAGCTCGTGATCACATGGCCCGCTCAGGGATGCGGACGGGACGACTGGCCCTGTCATCTCGACGCGTCCCAACTGCCCCTTCCTGGCAGGGCGGACAGAACCGGCAGCTCAGCCGCTCCACGTGGTCGCCGGCCGGGTGACGCTCGAAGCCGTCTTCTCGTCGGTGGCACCGCCACCGGTTCCGCGGTGAACCTCGACCGTCTTCTCCCGCCCCATTGTGTTGAGCCTTGTGCCCCTTTACTGTTCGACTTTGCCTGAGTCTGTTTGATGCTGATTGCTCAGTCGGTATGGAGGCCGCAGTGCGGAGTGATCGGATCGGTTCAGAGGTTGAGAGACCTGAGAGACCCCGTGGTCGTCGCTGGTGGAGGGCGGTCCTCGCAACCGCCGCGACCATCGCCCTGACCACGGGCATGATCGCGCCCGCCGCGGCACAGGACGTCGGCGAGCAGACACCCGCCGCCGCGCCCGCCGCCAGTCCGCAGGCGCACACGGTGAGTCTCGACGGCTACTCGTTCCTCGTCGACGGCAAGCGCACCTACCTGTGGTCCGGCGAGTTCCACTACTTCCGGCTCCCCAGTCCGGACCTGTGGCGCGACATCTTCCAGAAGATGAAAGCCGCCGGATTCAACGCCACCTCGTTGTACTTCGACTGGGGATACCACTCACCGAAGCCGGGAGTGTACGACTTCAGCGGGGTGCGTGACGTCGACAAGCTGCTCGACATGGCCCAGGAGGCCGGGCTCTACGTGATCGCGCGCCCGGCGCCGTACATCAACGCGGAGGTCGACAGCGGCGGCCTGCCCGGCTGGATGACCACCAAGGCCGGGCACAACCGCAGTGACGACCCGCAGTTCCTCAAGTACGCGGACGAGTGGCTGACCCAGATCGACCGGATCATCGCCCGCCATCAACTGACCAACGGCACCGGGTCGGTCATCGCCTACCAGGTCGAGAACGAGTACTACAACGGCTCGGCGGCCGGCCGCTCCTACATGAAGCACCTGGAGGACAAGGCCCGCGCCGACGGCATCACGGTACCGCTGACCGGCAACAACAACGGCACCTTCAACTCCGGTACCGGCGCCCTGGACGTCGACGGACCGGACTCCTACCCACAGGGCTTCAACTGCTCGAACCCCGCCAAGTGGAACGGCGTACCCGACATCAGCTACGACCACCCGGACGGCAAGCCGCTGTACTCGCCGGAGTTCCAGGGCGGTGCCTTCGATCCCTGGGGCGGGCCGGGCTACGACAAGTGCGCCCAGCTGATCAACGACCAGTTCGCCAACGTGTTCTACAAGCAGAACATAGCCGTCGGCGCCACCGCGCAGAGCTTCTACATGACCTACGGCGGCACCAACTGGGGCTGGCTGGGCATGCCGGAGAACTACACGTCGTACGACTACGGGGCCGCGATCCGCGAGAACCGCCAGCTCGATCCGAAGTACTACGAGGACAAGCTGATCGGGTACTTCACGCAGTCGGTCGCCCCGCTGACCAAGACCGAGGCGATCAGGGCCACACCGCCGGACGACTCCGCGGTCGTCGACACCGCCCGGATGAACCCCGACACCAAGACGCAGTTCCACGTCCTGCGGCACGGGAACTCCACGTCCACGGCGGTCGACAAGACCCACATCTCGTTGGACTTCAACGCCCAGCCGTCCGCGGACACCACCTACACCTGGGACGACCCCGACTCCGCGCTGCAGTACGCCGGTTCGTGGTCGCACGTGGCCGACCAGAGCTACACCGGCGGCGACTACAAGCACACCGAGTCGTTCTCCAACAAGGCCGGCGACTCGGTCACCGTCCCGTTCGACGGTACCGCGATCCGCTGGATCGGCCCGAAGACCGACAACCACGGCTACGCCGACGTCTACCTCGACGGCACCAAGGTGGCGACGGTCGACGACTCCGGCGGCGAGAACCAGGCGGTGATCTTCCAGAAGACCGGCCTGACGCCCGGGGCACACACGCTGAAGATCGTCGTCGACGGGAGCCACAGCTCGGGGTCCACGGACAACTACGTGTCCATCGACGCCATCGACGTGCCGACGGCCGCCACCGCGGCACCGACCTACCCGGTCGTGCCGCAGCAGCCGGGAACCGCCATCACGCTCGACGGACGCGACTCGCACGTGATCGTGGCGAACTACCGGCTCGGGGACACGCAGTTGCAGTACTCGACGTCGGAGATCATGACCCACGCGACGATCGGGAACCGCGACGTCGCCGTGCTCTACGGCGACCCGGGCAGCGATGGCGAGACCGTGCTGCGCTACTCCTCCAAGCCCACCGTGACCACCAGCGGCGGCACGGTCACGACCACCTGGGACGAGGCCAGCGGTGACCTGCGCCTGAACTACACGCACAAGGGCCTGACCCGCATCAGCATCAGCGGCGGCGGAGCGCGCCCGATGCTGCTGCTCGTCGGCGACAAGGCCACGGCGGAGACGTTCTGGCGTCAGGACACGGCGGCCGGCCCGGTGCTCGTGCGCGGTAGCCACCTGCTGCGGACGGCAACCAGCCTGGACGGCGGGCGCACCGTGTCGCTCACCGGCGACAACGCCGACGACAAGAACATCGAGGTGTTCACCTCCGCCGACCACGTCACCTGGAACGGCAAGGCATTGGACACCCGGTCCACCGACACGGGAAGCCTCGCCGGGACGATCCCGGCGGCCGCCCCGATCCACCTGCCGGCCCTGACGAACTGGAAGCACGCCGAGGAGTCCCCCGAAGCGACCCCCGGTTTCGACGACTCCGGCTGGCAGGTGGCCGACAAGACGACCACCAACAGCGTCTCCGGCGTCAACTCTCTGCCCGTGCTCTACGCGGACGACTACGGGTTCCACACCGGCAACACCTGGTACCGCGGCCGTTTCCGCGCCACTGGTAAGGAGACCGGCATCCACTTGGTGTCGGACTCCGGCGGAAAGGCGCAGGCGTTCTCCGCCTGGCTCAACGGCACCTTCCTGGGCAGCTCGACCACAGGCAGCGCCGACTTCACCTTCCCTGCCGGTTCGGTGAAGTCGCAGGGTGACAACGTCATCTCCGTGCTCACCGTGAACATGGGGCACGAGGAGGACTACAACTCGACCAACGGGAACAAGACCGCACGCGGTCTGACCAGTGCCTCCCTCGTCGGGGCACCCCTGGCCTCCGTCACCTGGCGGCTGCAGGGCGTACGGGGCGGCGAGGACCTGCAGGACCCGGTGCGCGGCCCGCTCGCGACGGGCGGCCTGTACGGCGAGCGCGCCGGCTGGTCGCTGCCGGGCTACCCGGACGGCAACTGGAAGCAGGCGTCCCTGCCGACGACCGATACCCGTCCCGGGGTCTCCTGGTACCGAACCGACGTCGACCTGGACCTGCCCCACGGCCAGGACACCTCGCTCGGTCTGACATTCACCGACGACCCGTCTCGCAAGTACCGTGCCACGATCTTCGTGAACGGCTGGCAGGTCGGCAACTACGTCAACTACCTCGGCCCTCAGAGCACGTTCCCGGTGCCCAACGGCATCCTGAATCCCAACGGGCGCAACAGCATCGCCATCGCCGTGTGGAACCTGGACGGCAGCTCAGGCGGGCTCGGCAAGGTGTCACTCACCAACTACGGGAGCTATGCCTCGTCCCTGCGGGTCGCGCAGAACGACAGCTCCCGCTACGACCACCGGAAGTACGCGATGCCGAAGCGTCCGGGAGTGAATGTCACCCTGGACGTGCCCAGCACCGCTCAGCCAGGACAGGCCTTCACGGCCAAGGCGACGGTGCGGGTGCCGAAGGACGCGCCGTCCGCCTCCCGACTGACGGCATCGCTCTCCGCACCCGACGGCTGGAGCATGGGTGCCACAAGCCCCACGTCGGTCGAGCGCCTGCAACCCGGCGAATCGGCCACCTTCACCTGGAATGTCCAGCCACCGACCGGGACGCTGCCATCCGCCTCTGCACTCGCCGCCACGGTGCACTACCTGCAGAGCGGACGGCAGTCCGCGGGCAGTGACGAACGCATCGTCGGCGGAATCCCACCCGCTCCGCCGGCCGGGAAGAGCGCCGTGAGCGACCTGCCCTTCCTGTCGTCCACCAACGGGTGGGGCCCGGTCGAGCGTGACACCAGCGTCGGCGAACAGGCGGCCGGGGACGGCCGTCCCATCAGCATCGCCGGTGTCAGCTATGCCAAGGGCCTGGGCACCAACTCGATCAGCGACGTCGAGCTCTATCTCGCCGGAAAGTGCTCCCGGTTGACGGCGGACGTCGGTGTCGACGACGAGACAGGTGGTGCTGGAACGGTGACGTTCTCTGTGATCGCCGACGGCAAGACCTTGGTGACCACGCCGGCGATCCGGGGAAAACAGGCTGCGGTGCCGATCGACGTCGACCTCAGCGGCGCCCAGGTGGTCGACCTCAGGGTCGGTGACGCGGGCGACGGCAACGGCAACGACCACGGCGACTGGGCCACGCCGACACTGACGTGCGGCTAGATGCGCAGCTGACTGACGTAAGGGGCAGTAACCGTATGTAGCACTGGCACTGATGCCGGGCTTGAGCACCGGCTTCACCCGGGCCAGCAGAGCCTTCTTCCTCGGCCTGGGCGTCGGCAAGGCGAACACCACGCCACCGCCGTCACCCCGGCCGGGAAGAAGGCCTTCGACCAGCGCCTGCCCAACAGCGAACCCGGACTCCGCGAGCTGTTCGGGAAACTCCGCGCCCAGCACGGAACGGTGCCGGTCGCGGTGGACCAGCCGGCCTCGACCGGCGCACTGCCGCTAGGCGGTTGCAAGAGACCCCAGGGACGACCAGGGTGTCCCCTTCGCGGAGGTGGTCCAGAGCCTTGCAAGGCTGAATTTCGACCGCCTTGAGCCGTCCTCACAGCCCTTGGCCGTCCCGCGCCTCGTTGACGGCCGTCTCGTACGACCGGTTCAGGCAGGGGCGCCTGTCAGGACTTCGACCTTGCCGGTGTCGAGCGAGTAGTAGGCGCCCACCACGGCAAGGACGCCTTTTCCAACCAGTGGGGCGAGGTCCTGGTTGGAGCGCAGATCGGTGGCGGTCAACTCGACCTGGGCACGGGCCATGGTCTCGACCGGGTCGGCGCCACCTTCCTTCACTGCCTGTTTGTATGCCGGCTGCAGAGCCTTGACGATCGACTGCAAATTGCCGGGCAGCGATTTGCCGTAACGAAGGGACTCGTACGCCGCCTTGACGGCGCCGCAGCGCTGATGCCCAAGGACCACGATGAGAGGAGTGCCACTGGTCATGGGCCCGTACTCGACAGAACCAGTGACCACCGGGCCGACCGCCTCCCCACCCGTGCGCATCACGTAAAGATCACCCAGCCCGGTGTCGAAGAGGAGTTCAGGCGGCACTCGGGAGTCGATACACGAGAGGACCGCCCCAAAAGGCTCCTGCTCGTGGGCCACGAGTTGACGCCGGTTCGGATCCCGGTCGGGGTGTTGTAGATCTCCGCTCACCCAACGCTCGTTGCCTTCCATCAGCCTCGCGAATGCCGCGGTAGGTGTGGTCGGCCGCATGGTCGGCGAAGCGGTGAGCGCCGCCGGGGTGGCCTTCAGCGATGAGCACCCCGCGAGAGCGAGGGTGCCGCAGGCAAGCAGCGCTCTGCGCCCCAGACCTCCTGCTCTGTCCATCCTTCGTTCCCCTCGATGCCGCTCAGGTGCATCCCGGTCTCTTGAACAGGGCAATTGTTCCGCTACACGTGGGCGGCCCGGCCGCAGGCACACGTGTGCGCGGGTCACATTGCTCCGTACGGCCCACAGAGGGCGAAAGCCGCCGTTGCCGTCGCGTCCAGCCCCAACCCGCGGCCGCGGTCGCGGCGCCCGGCTGGCAAGCCGGGCGCCGCAACGGCGCACGTCAGGCCGACGCGATGACCGCTCCGCCCAGGTGCCGGGCGAAGAACCGGACCGCGCTGTCGACTTCGAACCGGGGCAACTCCTTGTGCCTGCCCGAGTTCACGTGCAGGGACTTCTCCCTCGAGGCGAAGGCGTCGAACAGCGCGAGACCCTCCTCGCGCGAGATGTGTTCATCGTCCCATTGCAGGTCGAACTCGATCGGGATGGTGATGTGCTTCGCCTTCTCGGCCGGGACATCGGGCCAGTGTTGACCGAAGACCGCGGCCGTGATCCTGGGTTCGGCTGCCACGAACGGCACACCGATCGCCGTACCCATGTTGATGCCCCAGTAGCCGACCGGACCATCGGTGCCGATCTCCGGAAGTTCCTGGAGGGCGTCCAGGGCCGCGCGGTACTCGGGCACGGCGAGCTCCGCCAGGTGGGCGTTGTAGCGAACGACGATCGGGCCTTCCGGCTCGCCCGCCGCTCTCGCCCGGTACAGCTCGGCGATCTCCGCCTCGTCGTGCGCCGTGCGCGGCCGGTCGCCGTGGCCGGGCGCGTCGATGACGGCGACGTGGAAACCGCAGCCGGTCACCAGGCGTTCTGCCCGGCCCGACATCGCCGGATGCTTCTTGTGGTTGCCGCCGCCGTGACCCATCAGGACCAGGGGCGCGTGATCGCCGCCGGATGCCGGCGACCAGAGAACGCCGGGAACATCGCCCACTGTGAAATCGCGCTCGACCATGGTGTTCGCCGACGACTCGGCGGTGAACTGCAGAGAGTGCATAGATGTGGCCTTTCGGGAGTGCCTTGTTGTCGAGGCGCTCCCGGCGACAACTACGTCAAGGCTGATGCCCAACTGTGGCTCGGGCAGGGGGCCGCCCGGAGAGGGGAACCGCCACGCCCGCCGCTCTCACCGATAGTCGCTTCACTCTCTGGTACGCCGCCTGCGACCGGAACGTGGACCGAACAGCAGACCGCCGGAACGCGAAGGACCGCCGCACCACAGGGGCGCAGCGGTCCCGTACCGCGCCGGGGTCCCAGCCAGGCTCGGCTACTCGGCTTCCACCAGGTATTGGACATCCTCCGATGCGGACTTGGCCGGGGAAGTGGCGGCAGGACCTGCTGCGACGGTGGCGGCCCAGAAGCGGCGCCCCTCGCCCAGGTGCTGCACGAGATCGAACAGCGTCCACTCGGGGCAGGTCGGCACCTGCACGTCGAGGCTGGGCGCGGCGGCGACCGCGGCGCGGAAGGCCGTCGATCGTTCGTCGAAACACCGACGCATGACAAGTGCCGCCGCGGGCCTGCGGGGTGGCAGCATGCCGACCCGTGGCAGACGACAGCACGCGCAGATTCCAGGCCGGCCAGACAGGCCTCGTCATCAGGGTCCCCCAGGCCGAACCGGCCGTCCGCGCATGGCGTGAACGATTCGATCCGTCAGCCCGGGCCGGGGTTCCCGCACATGTCACCGTGCTCTTCCCGTTCCTCGACGAAAGTCGCATGGACGCGCGTGTCCTCTCGGCTCTCGCCGACGTACTGGCCAGGCATCGCGCCTTCGACCTGCGGTTTGCACACTGCGGACGGTTCCCGGGCGTGCTGTATCTCGTGCCCTGGCCACAGACGCAGGTGCGGCAGCTCACCGAGGCGATCGCCGGCCGGTGGCCCGAAACCCCTCCCTACGGCGGCCGCTTCACCGAGATCGTGCCCCACCTGACCGTCGCCGACGGTCACGACGATGAAGTCCTGGACCAGATCGAGGCCGACCTGGTCACCAAGCTCCCCTTCACCTTCCGGGCCGCGTCAGTCGACCTCCTGGTGCACGACGGCGCCACGTGGCAGGAGCGGATGTCGTTCCCGCTCATTGCATGAAGAGGCGCCCTGAACTCGGCTGAACCGCCGCAGCCGGCAGCGGGGAGGCGCCTCTCTCGACGGGGTCACCACCTGCCGCCCCCGCCCGCCCCGGGCACGTCCGACGTCCTCGCCGCCAGACGTCGCCTTCCCCCTCTCCTGTCGCACCGGACCGACCGGTTCAGACCGGGGCACCGGCGCCGTCCGCGACATCGACGGCGGCGTCATGGCCGGACGCACCCCCGGCCGCATCCACCGCACTCCGTGCCTCGGACAGACGGCTGCCCCCTCCGTCTGACGACAACCCGGCCACCCGCCGCCTCCTCCAACAGCGGCAGCCGGCAACGGTGGCAGCCGGCGCGGGGCGGGCCGGCTGCGCCGGGCGCCGTCCCTTCCCTGGGCGACTGCTGTGCGGCGCTACTCAGGCGCCGCCGCCCCGTCCCCCTCCTCCCCGACCAGGCCCACCGGACGGCGGCCCGCCGGCTGCTGCGGCTCGGCCAGTACCGGCGAGGGCGGCATCGGGCGCTCCACCGGCGCCCGGGACGTCACCGTCACAGGCTCCCCGTGATGCAGGACGACCAGCGGTTCGCCGGCCACGAGCCGGTAACGCGCACGGGATGCATCGATGTCCACCTTCAGCCTGCGCCCGCGCACCAGCACCGTGAACGCCACCCTGGACAGCGCTTCCGGCAGGCGCGGCGCAAACGCCAGCAGGCCCGGTTCCCCGTCGCCGCCGGCATAGCGGCGCAGGCCGCCGAAGCCCGCGACCAGAGCGATCCACGTCCCGGCCAGGGAAGCGATGTGCAGCCCGTCACGGGTGTTGTGCTCCAGATCGTCCAGGTCCATCAGCGCGGCCTCGGCGAGGTAGGCGTAGGCCAGGCGCAGGTGCCCGGTCTCGGCGGCGAGCACCGCCTGGCAGCACGCCGACAGGGACGAGTCCCGGACGGTCAGCGCGTCGTAGTAGGCAAAGTTGCGCGCCTTGTCCTCATCGGTGAAGACGTCCGGGCATTCCATCATCGCCAGCACCACATCGGCCTGCTTGACCACCTGCTTGCGGTACAGGTCGAAGTAGGGGTAGTGCAGCAGCAGCGGGTAGTTCTCCGGCGGCGTCGCCTCGAAGTCCCACCGCTGGAAGGTGGTGAAACCGGCCGACTGTTCGTGCACACCCAAAGACGCGTTGTACGGCACCGCCATGCGCGCCGCGGCGTCCCGCCACACCGCACTCTCCTCGTCGTCCACGCCCAGTTCGGCGGCTCGCACCGGATGGCGCGCCGCCACGTCCGCGGCGGCGATGAGGTTCTGCCGGGCCATCAGGTTGGTGTACAGGTTGTCGCGGGCGATGGCACTGTACTCGTCGGGTCCGGTGACCCCGTCGATGTGGAAGACGCCGTCCGCGTCGTGGTGGCCGAGCGAGCGCCACAGCCTGGCGGTGTCCACGAGCAGGTCCAGGCCCTCGCCTCGTTCGAAGTCCTCGTCGCCGCTCGCCATGACATACCGTACGGCGGCCATGGCGATGTCGGCGTTGACGTGGAAGGCGGCCGTCCCGGCCGGCCAGTAGGCCGAGCATTCGGGACCGTCGATGGTTCGCCAGGGGAACACCGCCCCGGACAGGCCCAGTTGACGTGCACGCTGCCGCGCCGCCGGGAGCGTCCTGTGCCGCCATCTCAGGGCCGAGGCGACGGCCTCGGGCGCGGTGAACGTCAGAACGGGCAGCACAAAGGACTCGGTGTCCCAGAAGCTGTGCCCGTCGTATCCGGTTCCGGTCAGGCCTTTGGCGGGAATCGCCCGGTTCTCACCGCGGGCGGCCGCCTGGAGCACGTGGAAGAGAGCGAAACGCACCGCCTGTTGGATCTGTGCGTCGCCCTCCACCTCGACGTCCGCACAGGCCCAGAAACGGTCCAGGTACGACACTTGCGCGGCAAGCAGTCCGTCGAAGCCGGTACCGACGGCGGCCGCCACAGCCGCGTCCACCTGATCGCGCACGGCGGGCAACGAACGCTCCCCCGACCAGCCGTACGCCACGAACTTCACCAGTTTCAGCGGCTGCCCGGGCACCAGATCCGCGGTCACCGTCAGACGGCTGACGTCGGTCTCGCACTGCACCGTCCAACGACTGCCTGCGGGCCCGTCGATGAGATGGTCGGCCGCTGCGGCCACCCGCAGGGCACTGCGCTCGGTGCGGTGCACCAGCCGCAGCCGGGTGTCCTCGGCGTAGCGCTCCTCGGGCACCAACGGCGACCCGATCGCCTCGGCAACCCGTGGATCCCCATGGATGCGGGGCAGCTGCTCGTTGGCGACGAGCTCGGACTGCAGCGCCACCGTGACCGGCCCGTCGACCGGCTCGATCTCGTACACCACCGCGGCCACCGCCCGCTGGGTGAAGGACACCAGCCGCCGTGACGTGATCCGTACCGTACGGCCGCCCGGCGACGTCCACCGTGCGGTGCGGCTGAGGACACCGGAGCGGAAGTCCAGGACCCGCTCGTGCGCGACCAGCCGGCCGTAACGCAGGTCGAACGGATGGTCGTCGACCAGCAGGCGGATGACCTTGCCGTCGGTGACGTTGATCATCGTCTGGCCGGACTCGGGATACCCGTAACCCGCTTCCGCATAGGGCAGTGGATGTTGCTCGTAGACGCCGTTGAGATACGCGCCGGGCAGCCCGTGCGGCTCTCCCTCGTCGAGGTTTCCGCGCCACCCGATGTGCCCGTTGGACAGAGCGAACACCGATTCGCTCTGGGCGAGCACGTCCAGATTCAGCTCCGTCTCACGCAGGCACCACGGCTCGACCGCGAAGCTGGGATGGGTAATCACCGGTCCTCCAGGAGTTCGGCCAGGTCACCGGCCACGGCATCCTCGAACACCGCGACCCAGGTCGGATCCGTTCCCAGCCCCCGGGCCGCCTGAGGACACGCCCCCGGGGCGGGCCTGCCGCGCAGCCGGCGGCCACGCGCCACGTCCCTGCCGTCCGCGCTGGAGGCCACCACCGCGCAGCGCAGACGGGCCTGTCGCACCGCGTGGACGAAACGGACCGAGCCCTCGTACGGTTCCGCCCCCTTGTCCCGGATCCGCCGCAGGGCCGGCCCGTTCCTGCCGTTGCCCCATCCGTGCACGCCGTCCTCACGGGGCCGGCCGCCCACATACCCGTCGTAGTCGCCGATCGCGTCGAAGGGCACGAACGCGGTCCCCTCACGTGTCGCGCGTTCATGGAGGCAGGCCTCGCACATCTCTTCCCACGTGGCCTCGCGGACCTTGGCGGTCCGGGTGACAGCCCCGTCGAGGCCGAACAGGCAAACATGGCCATGCGCAGGAAACCCCAGCATGCCGCCAGACTAAAAGGACGCGGGCGCACACCCGCGCCAGGCCGGAGCACGGCACGCCCGAACACACCCACCCGGTCGAGTCCCAGCACGAACTCCCTGGGGAACCCGACCACGGACGCCACCATCCCGGCCGCGCGAAGGTGGCAGCACAGGCGCCGGTGGGGCCGACCCTCATTCAGGGCAACCGAGACACCGCCAAGCCAAGGTCTACACATCGCGCATCCGCGGCCCATTCGGCCGACCCTGCCGGAGACGTGCCAACGGGTACCCCAACCAGTTCAGCGCTCGGCCCGCATGCCCGGGGCATCCCGTCCAGCGCTGCAAGGGGCGCCACGACCGCCTCAACCAGCCCGTCTCCGACACCGACGATCGTGCCTGGGAGCTGCCCCATGGCCACCTGGTCGCTCGTCTCGCCGCCGCCGGGGACGTCCCTGACCACGCCGGCAGGCGGATCGACCCGCAGCGCGCAGACGTCGCAGGAACCGGGGATGGCCAGACGAGCACGCCACAGCACCAGGTCACCCCTGTACCAGTCGGCAAGCCGGGATTTGAACGGCATGCGGCGCCTGCACAGTCATCTGCTGTGAGGATGTGCGGACTCACCATGCAGTGATGCCTGGCGAGCAACCTCGGTCTGCCAGCACCGGATACCCCAGCAGGGACGACCGGCAAGCCCACACCTGGGTGCTCTCCGCAGATGCTTGTGAGATGACGATGTGCGGGAGATGGTCGACGCAGCTGCGTCATCCGAGCCGCTCCGCTCGGCACCGGCCCGTGCGAGCAGGCGGCAGGTCAGCCGGTGGGACGCGGGGCGCGCAGGTGGGCCCGCTTCTCCAGTTCTTCCTTGCCGACCAGCGTGAGCATCGGCTGGCCCGGCGCGCACATCATGAACACGATGTACTTGGCCGGCGCGTCCGGCAGGGCGTTGCCGTTCTGGTAGTGGATCACCTCACCGCCGGGCTCCCAGAACGTCTCACCCGCCTTGATCACCCGCTCCGGCTCACCCTCGAGCTCCCACCGGACCTCCCCCTCGATCACATAGCCGAAACACGGCCCTGAGTGGCGATGCGGAGGAGTCCCGGGGTCACCGGGGGGCCACTCGACGAGAACGGTCATCCCCGAGGCACCTTCGGGAATGAACGGCGGCTTGACGTCCGCCAGCATCGTGGGTCCGACCCCGCTCACTGATTCCATCCCGTGCATCTCATGCACTGTGCTGCACCTCCATAGGCTCACCCCGGGAGGGACGCTCTCGCGCGTCGGCGATCCCGGACCCGTACAACTTGCTTCACAGTAAAGACAGAGCACGGCCCGAATCTGTGACACGCCGAGCGCCTCGTGCCTCGCACAGAGGCTCCTGAGACCACGGACACCCGGCAGCAGCACGCAACCCACCACTCACGAGGAGAGTCGTCTGCCGCCCGATCTCCGCACCCGTGGCGGTCGTCACCCAGAGCGCAGTCCGAGGCATCGACGAGCCGGAAACGCCACGGCATGATCTTGCAATGGTCGGGGATGGCCGGCCATGTGGCGACCCCACTGAGAGGCCGGCCCGTGACCGCTTCCTCTTCCTTGCCGCGCACCGGGCGCCGGCGAGAGGGCTGATCGGTGTCGCGCACTCGGCTGCTAGCGTCCGGCCACGTGAACGACAGCGTGTACGTAGGCAATGCGGGCAAGGATGCGGCAATGGACCGGGGTTGGCTCCTCGGGCACTTCAAGGACGCAGGCGATCCACGCCACAGCGACGCCGTGGAGATCAAATGGGGTGTCCACCCCCGTGGCGATGAACGGCTGCAGTGGGTGAGAGGCGAGGAACGCACGGCTCTCCTGGTTCTGATCAGCGGCCGATTCCGCGTCGAACTTCCCGGCCGCAGTGTTCTTCTGGAGCAGCAGGGCGATTACGTCGTATGGGGGCGCGGGGTCGACCACTCGTGGTTCGCGGAGGAGGAGTCGGTGGTCCTGACCGTTCGGTGGCCGTCCGTGCCTGGCTACGCGGTGCCGGAGAAGGGTCGGACGGGCCTGCAGTGCTGATGCGTGTCATGGGGCGGCGCGGAGGACGAGCGGTGTGCTCGCCCTCCGCGCCGCCGCTCAGACGATCGGGAGGGCCAGGCGTTCGTTGACGGGTTCGAGCAGGACCTGCCGATTGGTGAGGACGACCCATGGCCCGCCGGTGCTGGACCTGATGATCAGGGACGCGCTGAAGCCGGGGCCGGCGCCGGGGTGTCCGGCGACGTCCTTGGGCGGTACGAGCATCCAGCCGAGTCCCGCTCGGCCACCGCCGTCGTCCCGCTCGGCCTGTGGCGAAAGCGCCTCGCGGGCGAGCGCGTCGGGCAGCAGCGAGGACCAGCCCAGACCGAAGCGGACGAGGTCGGGCGCGGTGGTCCACAGACCGCCCGCCGCCGGCAGCGTGCAGACCTGGGCCGGCACGGGCTCGAAGGAGCCCTCGGTGGACAGGCGGTAGCCGGTTGCCGCCCCGGTTGCAGGCGGCATCGTGGGGAACGAGGACCCGGTCATGCCGAGCGGGTCGAGGACCATGCGGGCCACGGCCTGCGGGTAGGGCGACGCGGTGACGTCGGCGATGAGCCGGCCGAGCATCCCGTACCCGCCGTGGCCTTACGCGAAAGTGCCGCGTTGCCCGGTGCACGCCGCGAGCGGCCCGGCGACCGGGACCGGGTCGGGGACGCGATCGGCGAACACCGACGCGGGCGGGGGGCTGTCGACGCCGTCGGTATGGGACAGCAGCTTCCCGTACGGTGATGGCGTCGTCGGCGAGCCTTACGGTGCGCAGGTACGCGTTGGCGGGCGCGTCGAGCCGTACGCGGCCGTCCGCGACCAGCCGCAGGACGGCGGTGGCGGTGATCAGCCTGCGCGGCTTGCGTCATCGGGCTGCCCGCATCCGTAGAGCTGTGACGCACCATTCGATCACCGGGGCGAGACGTTCCGGTGCCGGCCAGTCGTTGATCAGCGCGAGCAGTTGGACGTACTGGTCCCTGCGCGGATCGCTCGCGGCTTCCAGGCGGTGCAGCAGCCACTCGTGCAGCTCGGCATCACCGCGTCGGCCGTCGGCGCGTACGCAGTGGGCGGTGAGCGCCGCGACGAAAGGATCGGCCTGGGGCGAATCCGGGCTGATGCCGCACGCCACGGCTGGTCCCACGAGATCACGGGCGACGGCGATGACGTCCGGGCGCGGTGGCGTGGGCGCACTGTCGGGAAGGGCAGCCGCATGGTCTTCGGCCAGGCGCCGCACAGTGGCGCGGAAATCCGGGTCCAGGGACAATTCGGCCAGCTCCACCCATGCCCTGACCTGCTCGTCTGTGGGGTCGTCGGGGAGCTCGGGTGTCATGGAGCGCCGAGCTGCGGCGTGGGAGCCACTGTGGAGGCCTTCGAAGACACTGTCGAGGAAGTCGTCGACCAAGCGTCGGCGTTCGGCTGCGGACAGCGTGGCCAGTTGGTGCATGAGTTCCATCTCCTCAGGGGTGGGCTCGCGTCTGGCGGCGGCCGTCAGCACCGCCCGTCGCAGGCGCAGGATGCTGATCTGCACGTCCAGTGCGGCGGCGTGCTCCGCGGCGACTTCGCCGAGTGTGAGTTCCTGGTCCACGACCCGCTGGATCACGTCGAGGCCGAGTCCCAGCTCTCGCAATGTCCGCACCAGAGCCAACCGAGCGACAGCCGCCGGGGCGTAGCGCCGGTAACCGGCGTGGGTGCGGTCGGCAGGCGCCACAATGCCCCGATCGGAGTAGAACCTGATCGTCTTGACTGACAGACCGGTGCGCTGTGCCAGTTCACCGATCGAGTAGAGGGTGCCGCCGTCCATGAGTTCACCTTCCTGTCTCCCCCTGCAGGAGACTCAAGTCTGCGCCCCACGTCTCCCCGCCCCCTCCTGCTCGCTCCCTGGGAGCTCAGGGTCTTCTCTTTCGGATCACTCTCACGGGCGTGCGATAGGTTGCGCGCCATGACTGAACTCGGACCCGTCGCCTGGCCACCTGCCCCGATAAGGTCCGAGCGGCTCGTGCTCCGCGAGTCCGAGGCCCGAGACCGTGCGGCGTTCATCGAGCTGCTCGCCTCACCGGAGGTGCACACCTACCTCGGTGGCCCTCGACCGCGTGACGAGATCGAGCGCGCGATGCCTGACGTGCCCGGACGGCGCCCTGGCCTTTTCATAGTCGATCTCGACGGAGTAATGATCGGTCAGATCACGCTCACCAGAGAAACGGGGCACCTTCGTCAGGCTGCCGGAAAGGCCGAGCTCGGCTACCTGTTCCTGCCGCAGGCGTGGGGATACGGGTACGCCTCCGAGGCTTACGCAGCGGCACTCGGCTGGTTCGCCGACGCGCTCCCCGGCGAACCAGTGGTGCTCGCCACCCAGACCGCCAACGTCCGCTCGATGCGCCTCGCGGCAAAGCTGGGTTTCATCGAGGTAGAGCGGTTTGAGGCCTACGGCGCCGAGCAGTGGTTCGGCGTGTGGTCCTCGGCCGCGCCGTCCAGTTGAGCTGACGAGCGTGCTGGTTCAGGCGGAAACTGGATGATCGCGGGGAATCCTGAACGGTCGGAGTCGTACGTCCAGCCTCGGCCATGTACTGCTGTGGTGACCACCGTCCTCCTGCGCCGCCCCGCGGTCACCTTGAAGGCGGCTGCCGACACCGCCCGGCGCGCCGGAAACGAACCCCAGTCGACACAGCGCCCAGTTCATGGACCAGGTCGCGGCCTGCGGGCAGTTCGTCGCCATGGCGGGCCGGCCGGATCGTGCCGAACCTGCGTGGCGAGCACTACGACGAGGCCGAGCGCGAGACGATCGGCGGGGCCTGGCGAGGGGTACGCGCCGCCGCCGACTGGATTGAGAACGCCGTCACCGCGGCGAAGCCGACCTCGACGAGTAGCTCACGAGGCCGCTGAAAGGATCGGGTGGGTAGGCGATGGGGCGGGGCGACCCCGCCCACGTCGACGCCGAAGCCATCCTCAGCGCCGTCCAGGGGCCCGCCCCGCTGGCGTGACCATCGCCCAGCTGATGTCCGCCACCGAACGCACCCCCCGCGCCCATTTCCACACCGGGCTCCGCGCGCCTGCGCAAGGTCGCCGCTGCGAAGGACCCCCGCCCGTGACCTTCCCCGCCCCAAAGGCGCCGACGCTTCGTCGCGCTGCCCAAGAGGTGGGTAGTGGAACGGTCGAATTCGTGGACGCTGCGGACCCGGCGCAGGCGCGAGGGGCTACGAACGTCTGATGTCCCACACCGAAGCGCATATCCAGCGGGCCTTCATCACCCTCATGTCCCAACGCCTGGTCCGACGGCACCGTCACATCGCGGAGGTCACGGCCGTCGTCCCGACCACTGACGTGCCGGTTCGCGAATGATCGACCACGTCGACCGGCGGGGAGAAGATCGCAGAAGCGCCACTCGCGCGCTGGCCCTCAGGGGCAGAGATTCACGTGCCGGACGGCCAGAACGTGCCCCGCCGCGTCGATGAGGCGGCTGCGGGCGAGGTGTCCGCCGGCCACCGCGTCCGTGATCGCCGTGGCGATCGAGGAGGTTTGCGAGCTGACGTTGCCCTTCAGGTCGAACATGACCATGTCGGCGCCGGAGCGCAGGGCTTGAACGGCGGCGGCGGGGACGCTGAAGCCGGCTGCCGAGATCGCCTTGGCGCTGAGCGAGTCGGTGAGCACCAGCCCCTTGAAGCCCAGTTTGCCCCGCAGTTCGGAACTGATGACAGTGGGTGACAGGCTCGCCGGATTGGTGCCCAGGCCCGGCACGGTGTTGTTGGCGACCATGATGGCCGGGGCACCGGCTTTGATGGCCGCGGTGAACGGCGGGAGGCCCACCTTCTGCAGGGTGGACCAGGGCAGGGTGTGGGCGGGTCCGAAGTCGGAGTTGTAGCTGGAGCCGCCGAGGCCAGGGAAGTGCTTGACGACAGGTATCACGTTTCCGGCGCGCATCCCGTTCATGTACGCGACACCGGCCTTGGAGACCACCGAGGTGTTGCCGCTGAAGGAGCGCCATCCGTCGGGGTTGGTCTTGCTGGGGGCCACGTTCCTGCCGTCGACGTCGACCACCGGCGCGAGGTTCATGTTCACCTGGGCGGCCGCCATCTTGGTGGCGACCTTCGTGACGTTCTGCTGGATCTGGGCCGGGGTCCAGTGCGCGCCCATGTACGCGGCCCAGGGCAGGGACCCGACGAGGTTCGCCATGCGCTGGATGTCACCGCCCTCCTCGTCGGTCATCACCAACAGACCCAGGTGACCCGGTACATGGGACTTCAGGGCGGTCAGCCGTGAGCCGAGGTCGGACGGCGCCTTGCTGCCGAACAGCAGCACACCGCCGGCACCGGCGCTCACCTCGGACGTGACGTCGGACACCGAGGCTTCCGACACCGGGACCGCGATGGTCAGCATGGCCAGCCGGCGGTTCGACCACCCCGCCAGTTTCGTGCTGTTGGTGCACGCGGTGGCGGCGGTGGTGAGGTCCGGAACGAAGGACGAACGGGAGCGGGAGGGCGCGGTGGGCGGGGCGGGCGACAGGCCGGGGCCACTGGAGTGCGAGGTCACCTTGGGGGCGCCCGAGCCACAGCCCGCCAGGAGCATCGCCGCGACGGCGGCGGCCGTGCTCAGTCTTCGTGCGTTCCTGGCCCGGCCGGAAACCCACGTCGGTGCTGTCGCGCTTCTACGGTCACGGTACGACGGAAGATTCATCGCCAGGCCTCCTTCGGGAAGTCGCGACGGTACCCGTCGCGCTGAGGGCCGTAAGAGCATGAGAGGGCTTTACGACGCGTGAGATGCGCGCCGGCCGGCTTTTGTTCGCTGGTCCACGGTCCCCCGCATTGGTTCGCTGGTCCACGGTTCGGAGTACCAGGATGTGGCGCCTCGGAGTCGGGCGGAAAACCGGCCGACGTGAGGCACACGTCAGTGTGTGCTCGGCACGCCCGCCAGGTCACATCTCAGCGAGGCCCAGTTGGCGGAGCATGCCGAGTTGGTCGCTGCTGCCCCATCGTTCGATGAGCTTGCCGTCGCTGTCGAAGCGGCTGATTTGCATGCCCCGGTAGCTCACGGTCTTGCCGGTCGGTGGATGTCCCATGAGCTGTCCTCGGTGTGTCCCCGTGATGGTGTAGGCGAAGGCCAACTCGTCATCGGTCGCCATGAGGTGATCCACCGCCACGTGCAGGTCGGGAAAGGCTGCTCGCAACTCGCCGAACAGGGCCTTGTACCCTTCAGGTCCCGGCGCCTGTCCGGGGCCGGGGTCGTGGTCGATCGAACCAGGCGCCACGATCTGCTCGAGGGCGTCGAGACGGCCGTCGCACACGGCCTCGGCGAAAGCGGTCTGGGCGGCGATGTTCGTCTGCTGGGACATAGGCGCTCCTAGGGCACGTGTCCACCACCGGCCTGTCTGCCGGACACGGAATCCACGTATCTATGGCCTATGGCGACCGTACACCGACCCCATGCCGCCAGCACGTCCATGCCACCGGCCTCCGGAATCGGTGGCCTGATGCTCCACTCCACCGAGCGAAAGCTGGGAGCAGGGCCGATACCGGCATATGTGGGCGTGGAGGACGTTTCTGCTGGTGGTTCTGCGAACGCACACGGGGCACCAGCGGCGGATGTACACCGCTTGGGCGGCCGAGGGCCCCGACCCGGACGAGGTACGCGATGCCCTGACACGATGGCTCGGCAAAGTGAGCCACCACGCGGTGTGAACCGCACAACCCGACGTGTCATCGCCGCCTCCTCCTGGCGGCCGGTAGGGTGCGGCCGGCACCCGGATCGCCACCGATTCGGACGCCCACCGGGTAGGAACGGTCGACACGGGACGGGACGGTATACAGGCGGCGCTGCGGCTGCCGGGGGAGCTTCAGGCTGGGCGCGCCCGTCCGGTCAGCGCTGGGCGGCGTGGACGATCGCTGCCGAGGCCGCGATCCGGTCCAGGAGGAAGAGCGCCGCGACGCACACGAAGATCCACGACGAAAGCACCACCACGCCTCGGATCAGCCCGTCGTGATGGAAATAGGCGAGCCCGCCCAGTGCGCGCACCCCGACCCCCATGGGCATCACCGCGGTCAGGGGTTCAAGCCAGCCGGGCAGGAACTTGGGCGGGAGCACACCGCCACTGGTCACATTCCCCGTCACGAGCATCAAGATCGCCGCGAGCGGCACTCCGATCGCGCCGAAGATCCGGATCAGCAGCACGGTGGCAGCTCCCATGGCTCCCGCCATCAGGGCCACGACTCCGGCGAGGCCGAGAAAGGAGCCGGGTATGGCGTCGAAACCCGTGTGCGCGATGATCGCTGAGGCCAGCCCACCGACGACGGCGAGCAGCGCCAGACTGCTGATGCGCTCCCCGAAGGAGAGGCGCGGCGCCACCTGGTACGTCATCTGGCCGAAGAGAAAGCCCGCGAGCACCAGCCCGAACGACGCGTAGAAGATCGACAGCCCCCGGCTGTCCCCGGGCGAGAGCGGCAGGATGTCGATCACGGGCAGCTTCTCCCCCGGCTGCCGACAGTGTGAGGTGCACGACCCGCCGAGTGACGCCACCAGCGCGGACACCGCGGGACCGTTCGCGCCTGCGTACACGATTTCGGGTTTGCTGCCGTCGGCCAGCAGCGCGGCGTAGGCCTGACGATGCTCGACCGCCCACCGGGCTGAGGCGTCGTCGGCGTAGCGCTCGACCTGGAAGGCGTCCGGGGCCATGCGCTGCAAACGGACGTCGAAGAACGCGGCGCTCTGATCGGACGCGGCGACGGCAACCGGAAGCCTGTGTGCCTGAGGCGTGTGGAAGGCGGCGAGGAAGACGCTGACGAAGGCGAGGCCGATGGCCAGCACGGTGATCACGGGCTGGAGCACCGCCTTGGGGCCGGTCAGACCCGGACGGACGCGAGGAGCGTCGGTCTGCGGACCCGGACGGTGGCGGTGGCGAGCTCCGCTCACGCCGGTGTCCGAGATGGAGTCCTGGCTCGTGGGCTCAGCATTGCGCATGGCTATGCCTCTCCGATGTATCAGTTGCCTTATATAAGGTACCTGATACTATAGGGATACGGAGATGGGAGGCAGCGGTGGAGTTGTACGATCCAAGCGGCCGTATCGGCTATCTGCTCTGGCAGCTGTCCCATGCCTACGCGCAGCGCCTCGAGCAGGCACTGCGCCCCTTGGGGCTGACGCAGGCGCAGTACAGCGCCCTGGTGCGGCTGAGCCTGGACGGCGCGCTGTCCGGTGCAGAACTCGCACGCCGCTGCGGTGTGACCGCCCAGTCGATGGGCACCGCTGTACAGCACCTGCTGGAGCGCGACCTCGTGGAGCGCCATCCCCACCCCACACATCGGAAGATCATCGAGATCTCCGTCACGCCCTCGGGCGAGGCGCTGGCACTAAGCGGTGAGCGAGCTGTCGATCCGTGCGAACGGGAGGCTCTGGAACCGTTCCGGCCGGAGGAGCGGGAAGAGGTGCGCGCCCATCTGCAACGCATGCTGGGCGCACTCAATCCCCAGGCCCTCGGCCCGGTGGGCGATCGATAGCCCGACGGGGCACCTCCGATCTGCGAGGCAGCGAACCGGGCGCCACATGACCGCTTCTGGGGTGGGGATTTCACACTCGATCAGCAATGGCTCCACCGGCGTCGGCAGCAAGTTGATCTGAGGGAGTGTTGGCCGCACCGTCCCTCTTACGGTGTGAGGATCGATGCGCTTCCGGCTGTGAGGGGGCGCCGATGCGGCCGACGTCCAAAGCCGATCTCTTCGCGGCAATCCGCCGGAACTCGCGGACCGAAGGACTGTCGATCCGGGCCCTGGCCCGCAAGTACGACGTGCACCGCAGAACGGTGCGTGTGGCGTCGCCCTCGGCCTGGCCGGCCCCGCGCCGCAAGCCCGCTGTCGACTAGGACGTGCCTCGGCAATCTCAGTTGGGAGTGGTCGAGTCCGCGGACAGCCACCTAGGATCTACGCACATGATCGCTGATCTGCAGTGCGTGGTGCTGGACTGCTCCGACCCCGGTGAACTCGCCGAGTTCTACCAGTCGCTCCTCGGGGGTACCGTCAACCAGCCGGATCGGCGGTGGGCTCTCAGCGAGGACTGGGCCACGTTGCACACGCCCTCCGGCCTCGTTCTGGCCTTCCAGCGAACAGCGGAGTACGAGCCGCCGCGGTGGCCGGACCCGAGCCGACCACAGCAGTTCCACCTGGATTTCGGTGTCGCCGACCTGGACCGTGCTCAAGAACAGGCGTTGGCCCGGGGCGCCAGGGTGCTGGACGACGGTGCGGACGAACGGAGTTGGCGGATATATGCCGACCCCGCTGGTCATCCGTTCTGTCTGGTCGGTCACTGACGCAGGGGCTGTCCTCGGGCCGGCGGCGTCCAGGCGCAGGCGGACCAGGCATCGTCAGGTGATCGACGCGATCGATGATCGCCAGTCCGCATTAAATGAGTTGGGCCGGCCGATCCCCGCTGGTACCGTCTGGGCAGCCGTGAGAGAAACGCGAGGAGGTGAGACCCATGAAGGCTGTATCCGGGTGGGTGCTCCCCCTTTTCGTCACGGTGGGCGATTGACGTAGGTGTCGCCGGGAGCGCCTCGGACAAGGCACTCCTGAGAGGCAAGACCTATGAACTTTGTGCATTCCACTTCGGGCAGGAACAACCACGCGGTGGTGGTCACGCGGGTTGCGGACATGCAGTGGCACGCCGTGGAGGACAACCGGACGGTCGGCCGCGGCGACTCTTCACGCCGACCCGACGGACGGATCTTCATCAGCATCGACGCGTGGCACGGCGCGGTCTTCGACCGCATCGCCGACGCGATGCTGACGGACCTGCCGACACCGCTGTACACCGTCGTCGACGAGGCCGACCACGACTCGAGGTCCGCCTGGGAGCGGGCCGGCTTCGCCGCCGCACGCCGCGAGTGGGGCTATCTCGTGCCCACCGACCCGCAGCTCACCGGGCTGGGCTCGGTACGGCCCCCGTCAGGCGTGACGATCGTGCCCGCCGGTGAGGCGGAGGAGGAACCGCTGCGCGCCCTGGACCGCATCGTCCGCGACGAGGTCGAGGCGACCGTCGGATGGCAGACGATGCCGGCCGAGGTGCTGCCCCGCCCGGCGGGGACCACCGTACTCGATCCGTCGAAGTACGCGGTGGCTCGGCACATGGACCAGTACGTCGGACTGGTCCGAGTGGCGCCGCTGACCCGACAGCCACGGATCGGGCTGATCGCCGTCCGGGCCGACCGGCACCGCCGGGGTATCGCCCGGGCGCTGCTGGCCCACGCGCTGGGTGCGCTGCACCGGTCCGGGACCGCGTCGGCATGGGCCGAGGTGAACGAGTCCAACGCGGCGGCTACCGCCCTGTTCGAGAGCATCGGTGCCCGGCGCGCGGCCGGCACCCTGGAACTCGTCCGCCGCTGACGCTCCGCCGTCGTCCACGGGTTGGCGGTTCACGGCCATCGGCAGATGGCACCGCGCCCGACCGCGCACCACATTCGTTTCCAATCGATACGCCGTCACAGCACGGGAGAAGTGAGAGACCATGACAAAGACAGCAGGGGGCGTAGAAGTCGAAGGCACCGTCATCGAGTGCCTGCGCAACGCCACCTTCAAGGTGGAGCTCCAGAACGGGCACACAGTGCTCGCCCACATCAGCGGGAAGATCCGGAAGAACTACATCAGGATCCTCCCGTACGACCGGGTGCTCGTGGAACTCAGCCCCTACGACCTCACCCGCGGCCGGATCCGCTACCGGTACCGGTCGTAGCGGAAGGAGCCGACCAGGTCTCCAGCCTGTCTGGCTCATCGAGGTCAGGCGGCCGAGGTGATCGCTCGGGTGACAGCCCGTCCCTCATCATCCCGGCCGCCGACTGATGGACCCGCGCCCCACCGTGAACATCCGCGAGCCGCCTCACGATCGCAGACGTCGGCCAACAGCCAGGTGCATGCTGCTACTTGAGGTGAATGAAGCCACCGGGTCCACGCCCGCACCCATCGTCCAGGCCCTACTCACCGCACGCTCTGCCGGAGCACCGTCGAGGGCCGGTCGTTGCCGGTGCACCCTCGGATGTCTCAGGTTCCCCCCTCGCCACCGGTGCTCTTCACTGGTGACAAGAAGACAGCAACTCGATCTCACGGGGGTACACATGCACAGCAGGAAGCGCATCCTTGCAGCCGGCCTGGCCACCGCGGTCTCGGCCGTGGCCCTTACCGTCGCCGGTGTGGCGGTTCCGGCGCAGGCCGCTGCTCAGGGGACCGTCGACTGCGACGGCTGGGTGCACAACAACGACCCGGACGTCGGCATCGCGGGCTGCACGAACAACACCGACCACACCGTCACGTTCCGCGCCGAGATCGTCTGCGGCTGGGCCCCGGACGTCTCGGGCAACTGGGTCACGCTGAGCCCGGGCCAGTACAGCGAATCCACCGGCTCCTGCGCCTTCTACAGCACCGGGGTCGGCAGCGTGGGCTGGACCATCCAATGACAGTGACGCATGGGCGTTCGGACGCCGTCAGCCGGAACCACGCCCTACGACCGGCATGAACACCCCGTCCGCCCGGGCGCTACGGCTGCTGCGGGCGGCAGGGGATGCCAGAGCGGAAAAGGGGCGTACGGTCGAGCGGCGACCGCTGCGACGTCTTCATGGCCAGAAGACCAGACGCCGTCCAAGCCGCCGCCTCACCCACCGACTCCGATCCGCCACGGGCCGTCGGCCTCGATGCGCAGCAGCCCCGGGACATGCACGGGAGCGAGGACATCGACCCGTCCGACTTCATTGACGAGCAGTTCCTCGACGTCCTGCGGCCGGTCGGGGTCGGTCGACCGGATGTGGTGCCAGACGGCGAAGTTGCTCATGCCGTTGTGTGCGAAGGACAGCACACCCGCTGGTCCGTCGTACGCCAGCAGGTCGGGCCCTCTGCCGTCGACGGTGTGCGTCAGCCGGCGGGCGTGACCGAGCGGCAGTACCCGCAGGGTCCAGGGTGTGTCCGCGCGAACGAGGAGCGACAGCGGGCGGTCCTCGGGGACGGGGGCGACCGTACGACCATGGACCTCGTCCTCGTAGGAGGACAGCAGGTCCCGGTCGCTGCGCCCGTAGGCGTCGCAGGTATCCACATGTACCGAAATGCTGTCGCGGCACTCGATCTCGACGAGCACGCGGCGGCCCGACGGCAGGGACGTCGGGCAGGTGACACGCTGCTTGCCCCTGCCCTGCTGGACGCACGGCGGAAGGTCATGGCCAGCTCGGCCGCCGGCTGCGCAGCCGGATCGGCCTCCACGGCAGCCGCGACGTCGGCGACGGGCATGGGTACCGGCACGGCATCAGCCATGGACGCGCGTGCCGCGTACGACACCGGGGCCTGCCCCATCGGCTGTGCCGGCTGGTCGTCCACGGAGATCCCGAAGTCCGTGGCGAGCCCGGCAAGTCCCGAGTCGTAGCCCTGCCCCACCGCGCGGAATTTCCAGCCGCCGCTCCTGCGGTAGAACTCGCCGAAGACGAACGCCGTCTCCGTCGTCGCGTCGCCGATCGCGAAGAAGGCGACCAGCTGTCCGCTCGGCAGCTCCACCCGGACGCCCAGCTCGGGTATTCGGCCGAAGGTGCCCCCGTCGGCGGAGGCCGCGACCACGACACGGTCGACGTCCGCCTCCACGGCCGCCAGGTCGAGCCACAGCCGGTCGCCGGCCCCTCCGCCCACGTCCTGCGTCTTGCCCAGATGGCGCACTGCGCCGGAGGCGTGCACAGGCTGGTTGCAGAACACGAAGTCGGCGTCGGAGCGGACGCGGCCTGTCCCGTCCAGCAGCAGCGCGGAGACGTCAACGTCCGGCACACCGGGGCCGTGCCCCCATGTCACGACCACCTGGAGGGCTTCTGCGGGCACGGGCAGATTGCCGCCCTTGGGCATCTGGGTCATGGCGTGATCTTCACACAGCGGCAATGCCGTATGCGACGGTAGCCGGTCCACGGACAGTCCCTGGGTGATGTCGTGGGTGTGCAGCAGGATTTCGGCGACGCCCATCGCCGCGAACCCTTCGGGGTCACACGGACCCCAGTGCCAGGCACGCAGCGTTGGACTGACTGCGGCCAGGGCGTTGCTGAGCAGCCGGCCGCAAGCGATGACGGCCTGGAGTACCTGAGCGGGGGAGGCGGTGGGGCGGACGCTCAAGTCGAGGGGAAGATAGGCGTCGGCGGGCTGTGCGGCCAGTTGCCCCGCGTAGGCCGGCAGGTCGTGGCCGATGTGCGCTGCTGTTTGCCAGCAGGTCCATTCGAGCGGGCCCGCCGGCACCGTCCAGTCCTGCTCGGTGTGGGGGCTGAGTACTCGCAGCATCTCTGCCACGGCGGCATCGACGTCCTGATGGTTCATGCGGAGCTCCTCGCCGCCCCTGCTGTGGGACTGGGCTGTGCCAGTTGTCCTTCCTTCACGCCACCCCGGACGAAGTCGAGCGGACGATCAACCAGCTGCAGCACTCCCCGTGGCAGGCCAGGGCCTGGCTCAGTGTGAGTTCACGGACCCGTGCCCACACAGCACACGCCTGCACCGCCTGACCGGCGCTGACGAGGAATTCCATCAACTCGTCGTCGAAGACGGTCAGGCTCTCCAGGATGAACTCGATCGGATGGCCTGCCCTGTTGAATCTTCGCCAGGCAGGCGGCGCCGGCATGGACGGTCAGTGGTCGGCCTGGTGCAGCACGCTGAGGCAGTGTGCCCAGGCCGGCTCGGACAGCAGGGGCCGCCAACGCGTGAAAAGGTCCAGCAGGTCGGCGCCGTGGCGGGCGCGGGCCTCCGGGCTGATCGCGGCGATGTCCAGCTCGTTGGCGGCCGTGAGTTCGGCGAAGTCGCGGCGCGCAGCCAGGCTTGGCCGGATCCCTGCGCCGGTGAACCGGTCGACGAACAAGCCTTGGTCATCGGCCAGTGCCCGGTAAGAGGGCTTGCGGTCGCAGGAGGCGTAGAAGTGGACGAGCGCTTCGGCCTCGGCGCCGATCGCCTCCACCAGTTCCGCCCGGCGCCCCAGGTCCAGCAGCGCGACCGGGAATCCGTCGGTCCCGTAGAACGCGTGGCACAGTCCGGCCGACACCAGCGCCGAACGGGCGCCCCACGAGGCGAGAAGGGCGCTGACTCGCTGCAGGTGCGCCAGCAGTGTTCCGCCCGGGTGCTCGATCCGTTCAGCTCCGGCCGCCCGCAAGATCGCCAGCGCTTCCGCGGTCATCTCGACATCCCCATCCCCATGGTCGCTACCCCGCTCGATCGAGGTGTTCCTCGACTCCATCTTCGATGCCCGTCAGGCGGAGGACGGACACGCCGTGCTCCGGCGTTCCATGAAGCCGAGCCATCCGACAGCCCGACACGGAGGCAGGGCGAAGCAGGGGCCCAGCCGGCAACCGCCGACGAGGTGCCCGCGGTGGTCGCCCACGCCATCCACCTGACCGCCACCACTCCCCCGCCGGACCCGGACTTCGTGTAGCTGCCGGTCGACGACATGGCCGTCGAACTGGACGGCACTGCAGATCGTCGACATCGGCGTCGTAGTCCGCGACCGTACGGTCACCCACGCCTCGGCGTTCCCCGACCGATCCGCCGGCGGCCGACCTGGCAGCCAGGCTCGCCGACGCCGGGACGCCGGGACGCCGGGACGCTGGCGCTGGTGGTAGCGGGGCGACGTGGAATGGTACGGCGCCCGGGAGACGGTGATCGAGCCGGTGGAGCGGATCAACTGCCCGGTGTGGAGCGCCCCGCTGACCGGCCTGTCACCGAGCGGCCGGTGGCCGGCCGGGGCGCACAATGGGTTCATGACTGGTCGCTGGCAGTTCTGGATCGACCGTGGCGGAACCTTCACCGACGTCGTGGCGGTGAGACCGGACTCCGAGGTGGTCAGCCGCAAGCTGCTCTCGGAGCGGCCGGAGGCGTACCGGGACGCGGCAGTCGCCGGGATCCGGCTGGTGCTGGGCCTGGAGGCTGACGAACCGATTCCCTCCGACCGGATCGAGGTGGTGAAGATGGGTACCACCGTCGCCACCAACGCCCTGTTGACCCACACGGGCGAGCCGACCGTCCTGGTCATCACCCGGGGCTTCCGGGACGCCCTGCGCATCGCCTACCAGAACCGCCCGCGCATCTTCGACCGCCGCATCCTGCTCCCCGAGGCCCTGTACGACCGGGTGATCGAGGTGGACGAACGGGTGGGCGCGCGCGGCGATCTCGTCCGCCCGCTCGACCTGGACGCCGCGCGCGAGGCGCTGGAGTCGGCGTACGCGGACGGCTTCCGCAGCGCCGCGATCGTTTTCCTGCACGGCTACCGCCATTCCACCCACGAGGCCGCCGTCGCCGAGGCGGCCCGTGCGGTCGGCTACCGGCAGGTCAGCTGCTCGCACGAGGTGAGCCCGCTGATCAAGCTGGTGCCGCGGGGTGACACGACCGTCGTCGACGCCTACCTCTCGCCCATCCTGCGCCGCTATGTCGACCAGGTGGCAGGCGAACTGGGCGGAGTACGGCTGATGTTCATGCAGTCCGGGGGCGGCCTGCGCGAGGCGGGCAGCTTCAGAGGCAAGGACGCCGTACTGTCCGGCCCGGCGGGCGGCGTCGTCGGCATGGCCCGGGCCGCGAGGCGCGCGGGGCACACCAGGGCGATCGGCTTCGACATGGGCGGTACCTCGACCGACGTGTCCCACTACGCGGGCGAGATCGAACGGGTCCTGGGCACCCAGGTGGCCGGGGTGCGGATGCGGGCGCCGA
Organism: Streptomyces sp. RB17; assembly: GCF_009604455.1. Lineage (GTDB taxonomy): Bacteria > Actinomycetota > Actinomycetes > Streptomycetales > Streptomycetaceae > Streptomyces. The sequence continues at coordinate 1,274,797 of NZ_WEGL01000002.1, read as the reverse complement.
TGACCGACATCCACACCGTCGCCGCGGGCGGCGGTTCGGTCCTGCACTTCGACGGGATGCGCTACCGCGTCGGGCCGGACTCGGCGGGTGCCGACCCCGGCCCGGTCTGCTACCGGCGCGGTGGGCCGCTCACCGTCACCGACGCCAATGTCATGCTCGGCCGCATCCAACCCGCCTTCTTTCCCCGGGTGTTCGGCAAGAACGGCGACCAGCCGTTGGACGACGCCACGGTCCGCACCCGCTTCACCGGACTCGCCGAGCAGACGGCCGACGCGACGGGGCAGCGCCGTAGTCCGGAGGAGGTCGCGGCGGGTTTCCTCGACATCGCCGTGCTCAACATCGCGAACGCGGTGAAGAAGATCTCCGTTCAGCGCGGCCGGGACATCACCCGCTACGCGCTGGTCGCCTTCGGTGGCGCCGGCGGCCAGCACGCCTGCGCGGTCGCCGACCGCCTGGGCATCGACACCGTCCTGGTCCCGCCGCTCGCCGGGGTGCTGTCCGCGTACGGCATCGGGATGGCGGACGCGGTCGCGCTGCGCGAACGCTCCGTCGAGGCGGCCCTCGACGAGCCCGAGACGGCGGCCCGCGTCGAGTCCGTCCGCGCGGAGCTGGAGGACCACGCGCACACTCAGCTGCGCGAGGACGGCATCCCGAAGACCACCGTCCGTACGACGGCCCGCGCCCTGCTGCGCTACGAGGGCACCGACTTCTCGCTGCCCGTACCGCTGGGCCCGGCCGAGGACATGCGGACCGACTTCGCGCACGACCACCGCGACCGCTACGGCTTCACCATGGACAAGCCGCTGGTCGTGGAGGCCATCGCGGTGGAGGCCACCGGTTCCTCCGGCCCGGCCACGGCTACGACGGTCGCGCTGCCGCCGCGCACGGGCACGCTGGAAGCAGCCGCCACCGTACGGATGTTCACCGAGGGCCGCTGGCAGCCCACCCGGCTGTACCGGCGCGAGGACATCCGCTCCGGGGACGCGGTCGAGGGCCCGGCGATCATCGCCGAGGCGGACGGGACCACGGTCGTCGACCCCGGCTGGCGCGCCGCGGCCGACGAGCACGGCGACCTCGTCCTCACTCGCTCCCGGCCCCGCCCGTCGCGTACGGCGGTCGGCACCACCGTCGACCCCGTGATGCTGGAGGTCTTCAACAACCTGTTCATGTCCGTCGCCGAGCAGATGGGTGTACGGCTGGAGAGCACCGCCCACTCGGTCAACATCAAGGAGCGCCTCGACTTCTCGTGCGCCCTCTTCGCCCCGGACGGCAATCTCATCGCCAATGCGCCCCACATCCCCGTACATCTGGGCTCGATGGGCGAGTCCATCAAGGAGGTCCTGCGCCGCAACGAGGGCTCGATCCGACCCGGCGACGTCTACGCGATCAACGACCCTTACCACGGCGGCACCCACCTGCCCGACATCACCGTCGTCACCCCGGTGTTCGACGAGGCGGGCGAGCGGCTGCTCTTCCTGGTCGCCTCGCGCGGCCACCACGCCGAGATCGGCGGCATCAGCCCCGGATCCATGCCCGCCTTCAGCAGCACCATCGACGAGGAGGGCGTGCTCTTCGACAACTGGCTGCTGGTGCGTGACGGCCGATTCCGCGAGGAGGAGACCCGGGAGCTGTTGACCACGGCCCGCTATCCCTCCCGCGCGCCGGACACCAATCTCGCCGACCTGCGCGCACAGATCGCCGCCAATGAGAAGGGCATCCACGAACTGCGCCGCATCATCGACCAGTTCGGCCTCGACGTCGTCCACGCCTACATGGGGCACGTCCAGGACAACGCCGAGGAATGCGTACGCCGCATCATCGCCACCCTCGAGGACGGCGAACACCGCTACGAGACCGACAACGGCGCCGTCATCCGGGTCGCCCTCCATGTCGACCGTGACAACCGCAGCGCCGTCCTGGACTTCACGGGCACCTCACCGCAGCAGACGGGCAACCTGAACGCACCGACCTCCGTCGTGCTCGCGGCGGTGCTGTACGTCTTCCGCACTCTGGTCGCCGATGACATCCCGCTCAACAGCGGCTGCCTGAAACCGCTCGACGTGCGCATCCCCGACGGCTCCATGCTCTCCCCCGCCCACCCGGCCGCCACAGTCGCCGGCAACGTCGAGACCTCCCAGGCCGTCACCGGCGCGCTGTACGCCGTTCTGCACGCCCAGGCCGAAGGCTCCGGCACGATGAACAACGTCTCCTTCGGCAACGACCGCCACCAGTACTACGAGACCGTCGCCTCCGGTTCGGGAGCGGGCGAGGGCTTCGACGGGGCGGATGCGGTGCAGACGCACATGACGAACTCCCGTCTGACCGATCCCGAGGTCCTGGAGTGGCGCTACCCGGTGCGTGTGCAGGGGTTCCGCATCCGTGCGGGCAGTGGCGGAGCGGGCCGCTGGCACGGCGGGTGCGGAGTGGAACGCCGGATCCGATTCGCCGAAGCGATGACGGTCGCGGTCGTGTCCGGTCACCGCCGCGTCCCGCCCTACGGCATGGCCGGCGGCGAACCCGGGGCTCTCGGCGAGAACCTGATCGAACACGCCGACGGCCGCACGCGGCGGCTGCGCGGCTGCGACACAGCGGACGTCACCGAGGGCGACGTCCTGGTGATCCGCACACCCGGCGGAGGCGGGTACGGACCCGCCGACGGCACCCACCCCGCCCGCTGACCGGGCCCGTGATGTCGGCCCGCGGCTCGAAGCCCGGGTCACGTGACGCGACGACCGAGACCAGACCGAGTACGGCCGAAACCAGACCGAGGAGGTGTGTCTTTGCTCTTACCGTCGGCGGCGGTGCGCCGAGTTGCCGACTGCGGCACCGGTCGGCTGTCTGCAGTTCCGCTGCCCGGCAACCTCACCCGCTGCGCGGCGACGCCTCCTCGTGGCACTCGGCGCACTCCTCTTCGGGGCACTCAAGAGTGGTGAGGGTCCGCTCGACCTGCTCGGGGGTCAGCGGAGGCTCGCGCAGCTCGTGGGCGCACTCGGCGCGGAAGGCATCGAGCATCAGGTGAAGGTGGCGGCGCCAGGCGGTGGGGGCGACGGTACGTGTGGCCTGGATGATCCCGGCCTGGGACCAGATCACGAAGGCGATGTCTTCCCGGGTGACGTCGTCGCGGAGGACACCCTGCTCCTGGGCGCTGCGGAAGATCTCAGCGCTCCTTTCCATCGCGCGCTCCTGTATGTCCCTGCTGACCGCGTGAAGGGGCATCCGGGCCGAGACCAGGTCGTTGAAGGCTCGGTCACAGGCCTGCAGCTCACAGAGCTTTTCCAGGTAGTGGCAGAAGCCTTCCCAGGCGTCTTCCATCGCTGCGGCCTCTTCGGCGGCGGCGAGCAGATCCCTGTACTTCGCGGTGAAGAGCTCTTCGACCAGGTCCAGCCGGCTGGGGAAGTGCCGGTAGAGAGTTCCGATCGCCACGCCCGCCTCGCGAGCGACTCCCTCAAGGGAAGCGCCGAGACCTTGCTCGGCGAAAGCCATGCGAGCGGCGGTCACGATCGCGTCCCGGTTGCGCTGCGCGTCGCGACGCAGCGGCTTGGCCGGCGCCTGGGGCGCGGACAGAACGTGTCGGTGACTCATGCACCCAGCGTAACATGAGGACCCCCTCGAATTCGGGCCCGGGACATCCCACCCTTCCGACGTGCTGTGATGAGCCTCACCGTTAACATGAGGGACCCCTCGACTACAGTGACAGAGCCGAACATGAGGACCCCCTCCGAATGGCGCCCGTGGGCGGCACCCGGGTCGACAGGGAATGTCGAATCGCGGCCACCACAAGGAGATGACTATGAGCAGGTTGATCAGGCGCATTTCGATCGCTGTAGCCACTACGGCGCTGGCGGGCGGAGCCCTGCTCGGAGCCGGCGGCTCGGCGTCGGCGACGACGGCCTCGCAGCCCGTGCAGCACACCATGTCCTCGATCGCCGCCTTCGGGACCGGCAGCGAACGTGACGGCAACCGCGACGACGGATTCGGCCTCGGTCGCCAGGAGGAACGGGGCGACCGCTGGGACGGGAGCCGTGGCTCGTACAGGGACGACGACCGCCGAGACCACTACCATGGCCGGCACCCCCACCAGACCAAGGGCGAAGAGCGTCGGCTTGGTCACCACCTGTACGCCTGGAACGGGAACCGGTGGATCGAGGTGACGTCGTGGCGCGACGTCAGTGCCGACCGCTGGTATCTGGACCAGCTCACGCTGCTCAAGCACTGATACCGCGACGGCCTGTTCTGCACCACTGCGGACACGGTCCGTTCGGACTGGGGCCGGAGTTGGCCGCTCGACCCCGTCCGGCACCTCCCCGGCGCGGAACGCCGCTGGTTCCGAGGGCCACGACGCCTGGCGGGGCACGGCCTCCCTGCGCTGGGTGCTCATTCGGCCGGAGGGGCCGTCGGCACGAAGGGCGCCTCGGCCGTGCAGCCGTCAACCGTCAAGCCGCCCGCACGCGTTCAGTTTTCACGACGGACGGCTCGACGATCATGTCCGCGGTGTTCCTCGATTGCCGGCGGTGCTCGGCGGATGCCGACGCGGCGTGGGTGTCTAGTAGATGCTGACACCGTAGGCGCTGAGGGCCTCGGGCACCGGCTGGTAGAACGTCGTACCGCCGGTGGTGCAGTCGCCGCTGCCGCCGGAGGTGATGCCGAGTGCCTTCGTCCCGTCGTACAGGGGGCCGCCGGAGTCGCCCGGCTCTGCGCAGACGGTGGTCTGGATCATGCCACTGACCGTGCCGCCGCCCTGGTAGCGGACGCTGACGTTGAGCGCGGTCACCGAGCCGCTGTGGGTGCCGGAGGTGGAACCGGTGCGCTTGACGTTCTCACCGACGTAGGCGTTCGCCGCGGTGTAGCCGCCGGGGTGGCTGAGGGCGGTGTTGTCGTAGCGGACCAGGGCGTAGTCGTTTCCGGGGAAGTCGTAGCCGATGGTCGGGCCGATGAGGGTGGTGTGGGCCTGGTTGGTGTACCAGGTCTTGGCGACCTTGCCGCAGTGACCGGCGGTGAGGAAGTAGTACGTACTGCCGCTGACCACGTTGAAACCGAGCGAACAGCGGTACTGGCCACCGTAGATGGCGTCCCCGGCGCCCAACAGCGGCCGGAAGACGCCGTCGGCGTGCCGGACCTGCACGGCGCCCGCGTCACCGCCCGCCGCCTTCTCGATACGGGCGATCCCGGCCTTGGTGACCGTGCTGTCGGCGGTGACGACGACGCGTCCGGACGCCTGGTCCACGTACCAGGCGGTGCCGTCGACACCGGCCCGGGCGACGTTGTCCGAAACGCGGGCGAGCTGCGCCACGCCACGAGACGAGGTGCCGGCGGCACCGGCGGCGGGAGCTCCCCCCAGGGTGGCGGCGACGAGACCTGCGGCGACGGCGAGCAGTCGGGTGCGCTTGGTTCTCACTGATCCTCCTCTTGGGAAGCGGAAGGCCCTACGGGGTGGGGGCCCGTGAGACGAACCAGAATGGCCTGTTCCTGACATGCACCGATCAGTGAGAATGCCGCCGAAGAGCGCCGCGCACAAGAGACTCACAGCAACGGAACTCCGGCCCCCTGTCCAGCAAGTGGCGATGCCTCGCCAGGCCTTCATACCCCGCTGCCCTGCCGTGCCCCAGGGCGTACGACCGCCCGAACCCGACGTACTCCGGCGCTGACTGTTCAGGAGGCGCGGAGGTCTCTGGCGTCGGGGTACGTCACGTGGGTACAGCCGCGTTGCCTTGTGACGTCGCCGACGTAGGCGTGGAACAGGGCGGACAGGGTTCGGGTATCGAGTACGCCGTCGTAGGTGTAGCTGGAGCTGAGGGTGGCCGAACTCCACGAAGCCGGTGCCGACGCTCACGCCGAAGTGCCTCAGTAGGCCTTCGGCACCCCGGCCGCCGTCTCTTCCTCGGCGCGTTTGCGCAGGCAGCCGTAGTGCGCGCAAACAGGTCATCGCCACCACCGCGGACAAGCCTTCCCCCGGCGACCGACCGCACCGCCCGGCTCGTCAGCCCGGCGCTGAAGCAGCGAAACCGCTCGGTCGGGCCAACGATCTGCTCGATGAACGTCCGGCGTGAACAGCTCGGCCGGTCACGGAAGTGCCGGAGCACCCGCAACAGGACCATGACGGGCTCGACCCCAACGGCGGCTCGCTCAGGGTGCGTTGCCACACGGACATCGGGCACATGATCAACGCCGTCACCGGTGATCCTGACGGCGGTACTGACACAACGTCAGCCAAACTCGGCGGCACGGCCCCGCTGTAGGGAGACCGCCTGTCGAGCGACGGCTTCCTGCACGCTCGCACAGCGGTCGTGGCCGTCGGCCGTGAAACCTGCGAAGCAATACTCAGCGATCCACGACCGTTTGCTCGCTCTACGTGAGATGTGGCGTACCCGCTGTGCCTACGAGTCCGGCTCGAACACCGCACAATGGGCCGGCGCGACGCACAACCCCGACAGCCCCACTCACACTGGGCGCAGCCGGTCGCGGTCGCACGGCCTCTCGCTGTCCCGCGTGTCTCTGTGTGTCCCGCGGGGCGATGTGCCTCAGCCGCAGCGGCTCGGCGCCAGGTTCCGCGCCGCGACCGAGGGCGGATGCTGCCGGACGCGAAAGGAGTAGCAGTACGTCGCGAGGGACACTCCGACGTCATGGCGCAGTCGGGCGGTGACGATCAATTGGCCCGTGGGGAACTCCATGCGCACCACGTCGATCCCGGGTGTCCGCCATACCGCTGCCACTCTCACGGCGTCGAGCCCGCCCTCGTCGAGGGCCGCACGTGCCTCCGTGATCACGTCGTCCGCGACCTCGGCAGGAGGCCGGTAGGCGGTGGGCGTACGGCCGCCGCACGCCTCGTCGGGAACGTGTGCCGTCGTGACCCGGTGCGCGACGACGCGGAACCGGTAGCAGCCCGTCGTCTGCGTCGGGCCCATGAAACCCGGTCCGAGGCCCGCGAGCAGCGCTGTTACCGTCACTGTGCCGCCGTGCCGCCGCACCTGAGCCCGGGCCGCCATGGGTCCTGGGTGCACGTCCCGGTCGATCTCCGTACCGAGCAGAACTCCGTCAGCCGCCGAGTCCGCGAGCCGGGCCCTGGTCTCCGCCGCTTGCTTTTCCATCTGGTCGCGGGCCTCGTGTTCCCAGTGGCGCGGAGCCAGCCACAGCCACAGCCAGACCCCGCTCACTACCAGCAGGGCAAGTACCAGTACGGCAAGGCAGCCGTTCCACAGGCACCCTGCGACGCCGCCCCGTCCGAGCGGGCTCCCCATCGGCACAGGCTCCAGGCCGGCCGCACGCCACTCCCCGTCTCTCCCCATACGGCCAGCCTGCTGCCCGGACGCCACCCACCTGCCCCCCGCATCCGACACGTGACCCAATCGCCGCCGCACCGCAGCCGTACCGGCTTTGAGTGCGGCACGACTCCTGTTCGGCGCCTCCAAGGCGCCGGCGGGCACGGCCCGGGCACACCGCAGCGCCGCCCACGTCGAGCGGGCGGGAACTGTCAGGGCGGCAGGTTCGGGGCGCCGATGCTCGGACCACAGCGGGGCGTACTGCATGCTGAAGTACTGCCGCTCCCAAGCCATCACCGAGACCCGGCTCGCGCCCGAGGCGGAACTGCTGTGGTACCCGTACTCGGCAGACCGGGGGCGGCTCGTCGCCCGACTGCTGCGCCTCGCGGAGGTCGTCGACCGGCGCCCGCGGCTGCGTCGCCGCGGCTGATCCGGGCGGGCGGCACCAAAGGCCGTGCCGTTCCGACCCGGCCGGCGTGCGGGGTGGAACGGCACGGCTGTCAACGGCACGGCTCTGCAGCGGATTCCGGCGGTCAGGTGGGCGGCGACCAGCCGTCACCGCGCGGGCCACGTCCGCGACCTCGCTGACCGCCGAGGACCTGCGGGGCTTCCCGACCCTCTGGTACGACGTGCCGCCGGACCCGTGATACGCCCGGTGGAACGTCGGCGATTCGGCGGTGCGGGCGCAGACCCCGCTGGCGTGGGTCGCCGTTGTCGCCGCGGGCCGCGGCCTCGGGGTGATGAGCACACCCGTCCGCGAGTTCCATGCACTCGCCGACTTCGGCTTCGGCTTCGCGGACTTCGACCGAGCATCTGCCGGTCACCGGACCGAGATGACCCTCGCCTTCGCCGCCCGCGCCGGAGACCCCAGCCCGCTGGTACGTGAACTCCTCCGCTACGCCCGCACCCCCGCGCCCGGGGCCTGACCGCGCGATGTGTCCACCATGGAGGCTCAGGTCCGAGGAGCAGAGCCATGCCCAGGTCGACCAGCCGGTCGGCCAGGTCCGGGCGCGGGTGCGACGGATGGGTCCGCACCACCAGGTAGACCAGGCTGTGCACCGCCTGGACGACGACCCGGGCCTCGGCCGGCCGACGCCCGGGGCAGGCCCGGTCGAGGACCTGTTGCCAGGCGTCGGTGTACTAGCGCAGGAAGCGTCCGAGTCGGCTTCACCGGTGTCGTGGTCCGCCGTACGTTCCTCGGCCTGGCCGAGGGAGGACCGGCCGCCGCGATCGCACTCAAGACCGCGCACACCTGGTTCCCGGCCGAGCGGCGCGCAGTCCCCACCACCATGTTGGTGCTCGGAGCGGGGCTCGGCCCGGTGCTCGCCGCCCCCGCCCTGACCTGGCTGATCAAGAAACCACTTCTGGCACACGGCCTTTCTGGCTGACCGTCTTCGGCGTCGTCATCGCCGCCCTCTGGCTCCTCATGAGAGGCGAGGGCACGCAGGCCGCCGCCCCTGAGGAGTCGCCGAGGATCGCTCTGCCCGAGCGGATCCCGCACCACCGTCTGTTCCGCACCGGCACCCTGATCGGCGCCGTGGTGCTGCTCTTGGTCTGCCACGCATACATCGCAGCCGTGATGAGCCGGCTACCCCTGTACCTGGAGCGAGGCCACGGCTACGACACCACCACCGCAGGCATCCTGGTCGCGCTGCCGTTCCTCGGCAGCGTGCTCGCCCTCGTCCTGATCGACTTCGCCTCCCAGGCCATGACCAGGCGCGGCGTCAGCAACCGCATCTCCCGAGGACTCATACCGGGCGCCGTCGTCCTGGTCGGCGGAATCGCCTCGCTGGTCTTCCCCTCCTGGGCCGCGATCCGCTGCTGATCGCCCTGGTGACCCTCGGCGCCTGCACGGTCTACAGCGGATTCTGGGTGGTGGCGCCCGGGCGCGTACAGGCGTACCGGCCGGGGCCGCTCGGGGCCGCCGCCTGCGGGAGCGGCTGTCGGCCCGGTCTCGACGCGCGTCGCGGGCCTGGGCGTGATGCCCTGGGAAGGAGCGACCCGGCCTTCAGGTGACACGCCGACGGACAGGAGGCATGCATGGCTCACCGAAAGCTGTTCCGCCACCCCGCCGGCACCGCGGCAGCGGGCGCCGCGGCCGTTGCCACCACCCTCGCCCTCACCTTGGGTACCGCTTCCGGTCGGTCCTCCGGCATCGACTGGAATGCCGTGGGCCGCGCGATCGGCCAACCACTGACCGTCGAGGCCCAGGATGTGCACACCGCCGAGTGGCTGCGCACCGACCTGCACGTGGTCAACGCCGGCGTGACCGAGAACCCGGGCATGGAATTGAACGCCGAGGCGTCCTTCCACCCCGCCGGCGACGGCCGGACCCTGATGATCGGGGAGGTCACCCTCACGAGCAGCGAGGTCAACACGGTCGCCGACCGCCTGCAGCAAGGCGGCGTGGAGGTCACCGCACTCCACAAGCACCTCCAGGACGAGAACCCGCGCCTGTGGTGGCTGCACTACTGGGCCCTCGGCGACCCGACACAGATCGCGCACACCGTGCACAACGCCCTCGCCGCGACCGGCATCCCCCTGAGCCAGAAGCCCGGCGCCGAGAGGCCGATCGCGCTCGGCGTCGCAGGGTTGGACCGCATCATCGGCACGAAGGGCGACAACGAAAACGGCGTGCTCCAGTACCACATCCCGGTCCAGCAATCGGTGTCCGACACCCGCGCCCACATCACGCTGCCGTACCTGATGGAAGCCTCAACGCTACTGATGTTCCAGCCGCTCGGCGGCGGACGCGCGGCGGTCAACGGCGACTTCACCATGACGGCCGACCAGGTCAACCCCGTCATCCGCGCCCTGCGCTCGCACGGCTTGACCGTCATCGAGGTCCACAACCACCTGCTGTACGAGCAGCCACGCCTGTTCTATCTGCACTTCTGGAAGACCGGCGACGCCACCACGCTCGCCCACGACCTACGCGCGGGGCTCGACCAGATCCACGCACCCGGCGGCTGACCGGCCACCTCTTACTTGCTTGAGCAAGCAATACCGCTGTCGCACGAGCCCACTGCCCGTCGGACCGGATCGGATTGAAGGACAGCACCTCACCCGGCTGGGGGTCAGGGCCTGGCCGTACGGGCCCGCCGCCCCGGAGACGGGCGGGCGGTGGCCGCGAGCATCACCGAGGCTTGCCGGCGGCGCTACGCCGAGGCGACACCGACCGACCGGACCGTGCTCGGCACCGCCCTGGACGCCTCCCGCGCCAATGTCTACCTCGCCGACCTCGCCACCTGGGTCCTGTCCGGACAGCCGGCGGCGAGCGGGGACCGCGTCGAAGGGACGCTGTCGTGACCTTCGCCACCGAACACTACGAGCCGCGTGCTCGCCGGGCACCACACCAGGATGCTCGGCGGCGGCCGCCGGGCAGGCCGCACCGCTCCGGGAGGCGGGGCCTGCTGTCCGGCGTCGCCGAAGGCGACGGGAACATCGCGGTCGACCTCGGCTGCTGCCCCGGCCCACAGACCCTCGCGCTGACCCGCCTCGGCTCTGCTCCGGTGATCGCCGTAGAGCACGAGCACCAGGTTGCTGACCTGCCTCCTCGACCACGTCGCCGACGACACCATGCGGGTCCACGAGCTGCTGCACGTACGTGGCGCGGACGGCGGCTGGAAACTGCGCACCAGTAGCTACCTCAAACGATGCGCTTCTTCACTTACCGCCCGGTCAGGACCTGGAACAGCATCTCGGCGCCGCGGGCCTTCCCCGGGCCGGCGGCGCCGTGTTGCGCGTCGGCCCTGACCGACGCGCAACACGGCCGCCTGATGCAACACGGCTCAAACGGGCTCGGGTTGCGGCTCTGGTTGCCGCAAGGGCGCGGCCTCCGGATCCCACAGTTTGGTGGTCTGTGCGTAACCGCGGACCACCGAGGCCATCGCCAAAAGGAGAAGTGGTCCAGACACCCACGGATGTGTGGCTATTTCCATCGGCAGATACCGATAGGACAGCAAGAGCGCAGCAAAGACCAAAGCGCCGTAAGCGACCAGCTGGATTCCTGACCGGTCCCAGCCATGTGCGAGCGAGCGCAGCCCTGCCTCGATCGTGAGCGCGAACACCACTCCGGCAACGAGATCGGCGCCATAGTGGTAGCCGAATCCCAGCGTTGCGCCGAGCGTGGCAATCAGCCAGAACGCGCCTGCGAAGCGCAGAAACCGCGGGCCCTGGCGGGAATGAACGAAAATCGCGGTAGCCCACGCTGTGTGCAGGCTTGGCATGCAATTGCGCGGGGTGATCTCGTCGAACGGAATCCGGTGCGGGGGGTGGATCGGCGGTGGCGTGTGCGGCCACAGGTCGGCCACCGCCCAGTGCCCGCCGTCGGTGCTGTAGGCGAAGACCGGTCCGACCACCGGGAAGAACATATAGACGGCCGGACCGAGGAGGCCGATGACCAGAAAGGTGCGCACCAGGTGGTGACTCGGGAATCGGCGATCGACCGCCACGTTGCGCAGCTGATACGCCGTGACGACGACCGCGGCCACCGCCAGCTGAATGTAGACGAAGTCGAGAACATGGGCGCCGATCGGACCGCTGGCATTGACCGCCCGGCCTGCCAGCCACGACGGGTTGCCCAGCGCCCGATCGGCTGTTGCCACGTACTGGTCCAACACGGCCGGACGGGTCTTCGACGTGATCAGCAGCCAGGTATCACCGGCTTTGCGGCCCGCCACCAACAACAGGCCCAGTCCGACACCCTTCAACAGCAGGACACGTTCTCGCCCCCTCCGGCGGGCGACAGCGATGACCGCATGACCCAAAATCACCCACAACGCACCGTTACCGAAGGGGTGGCCGTCGGTGATATTGATGCCGAACACCCACCGCACCAGCAAGAACGCGACATCAATTCCGATCGCGGCACCGGCCGCGATGAACCGTTGCCGCCAGGTGAGCACCACCATCATCAGCGCCATGCTGGCGTACAAAAGGAACCCGGATTTGGGCGGCAATATCACCTCTCGCACCTGGTTGGTGATAGGCCCGGGCAGGCCATAAAGACGCGCGGCGACCTCCAGCGTGACGAGGAACGCGGTGGCCGTCACAACCGTGGCAGCCCACAGCATCACCCGTGTCCGGCGGCACGCGGCGAACTTGGAGCTGCAATTTATTCGCGAAATCACCCGCGATGCGATAGGTATCAATTATTTGGCCGATTTATTAGATGTTGGTCAAACAGGTCACCCTTCGTCCGGATAGCATGGCTTTCCGGTGAAGGACAAGCAGTGAGGAAGGTCCCCGTAAGTTCGATCATGCTACCCGAGCGGTACAAGTGGATTTTGCCCGTCACGGGTGGCGCGAAGGTAGTTCGCGAGCTAGAAGCCTGGCCTGATGGTTGACATACGGTCATAAAACCGACCGACACTGACAAACGCACCTGTGCACACCACTCCTCTCTCCCTGGGTGACAACGGCCCGGGATGCGGACCGGTAGCGCTCCAACGCCAGATCGTGGAGCTGCCGAACGTTCCGACAGAGCACCGGTCGGGCACGCTGAACCGGCAGACGCAGGCCCCCGTCATGACGAGGCAGGACACCCGTTCGTCTGGGTCGATGACTCGATCACCGAACCTGACCGCACCTGGGTATCGACACACCACAGGCCAGGCCCTGCTCCACGACCGACGCCAACCTGATCGCGCAAACCACCGACCGGCAGATCGGGCCGGCATACAAGGGCATCAATTTTGCACTTTCAGGAGCGGTTCGGTTACTCTGGGTAGTCAACCTTGAGGGCCCGCCCCTCCCGGCGTCACGGCGAGATCCACTGGAATGCGATGCGGATATGCGCGGAATTCCGAGTGGCGTATCCGGTTCCAGTTCGGGGCACCCGGACGACAGGAGCGATTCACCATCAGGAGGCCTGTCATGATCGCCTTGGGTGTCATCCTGCTTGTCATCGGTTTCATCACCGGGATATCCATCCTGTGGACCATCGGCATCATCCTGTTGGTCGTGGGCGCGGTGCTGTGGGTCCTGGGCTCCATGGGGCACGCGGTCGCCGGCCGACGGCACTACTGGTAGCCGTTGAGTCTCTTTCCGACCACCGGGGCCGAACCTCTTGGCCCGCGCCTGGGAGGCCCACCGGAGCAGGTCCGAACGACGACCACGCACCTCGGACGGCTCCGGTGGACCGTTTCGTACTGCGCAGGTTTGGAGTGCGAGGCGGTCGTCGGCAAGGGCCGAGGTCTGCCCCGAGCGGATCGCACACTCGTGTTCCGGCTCAGGCCGCACGGTAGGGGTGGGGTGCCCGCGGCCAGCCGGAGTTGAGCGCCCCGGGAGGCCGCCACATCTGACTCACCGGGAGACAGAGCACGCCTGAGACGGTACGAATCCGGGGTGCCGGAACGGTGGGCACGGCGGTTGCTCTCGCCTCGCCCGCCTCCCCCAGGCACAAGCCTGCCGCCTCGGCTCCGGCATCGCCCTCAGCGGAGATTTCCGCCCGGGATGTGCGTGCCTGGCAGCAATTCCGGCTCCGCGGCGTCGCCGGCCTTGTGCCCTGCGGCACCCGGGTCATCCTCCAGCAGCAGGTGGCCAAGCGAGGCTGGGTCGATCTGCCGGCATCGATGTACACGGACGCGCGCTCCACGTACACCATGCGCGTCGTACTCGGCGTGAAGAGCCATAACCAGTTGCGGCTCGTCGACAGCAGGACGCGGGTCCTCTCCCCGGTGATCGACGTCTGGGTGCACTGACCTCCCGGTCACTCTCAGCACCGCACGGGTGCCTCCCGCGCTTCGGCTCGGGAGGCACCCGTATGTCGTGGTGCAGGCGGCAGTCCCCTGTCCGCTACGGGCTCAGTGCGCTCATCGGGCGGGGGCTGCCGGAGGGAGGGCAGCTCGCGGTGAAGGGCGTCGGCGCGTGACTGGCGCTGCCCGCGGGTGCCCCTGGGGACGGAAGTGCGCCTCCGCCGGGTTTGCCCTGCCTGACCTGTTCCCCGTCCCCTGCCCCTCTACGCGAGTCTCCCCGCCCCCACAAGTTGCTGCTGTAGCCCTCGCCGACCTCAGCGAAGGATCATGGAGCACGGCGGGTGAATATCGGCGAGAACCTGAGCGCGTACGGCCGTAAGCGCGTACGGCCGTCCGGCGACTCAGGCAGAGCCGCGCCCGTACGTGGGGTTTCCGTCGCACCGGGTGCGGATTGGTGCACAGTGGCGTGAGCGACCGCCGGAACGGTCGCGAAGGGGCGAATCATCCGCCCAGCTGCGCGAGGATGTCGGTGAGTTCGCGGACGCGCGGGTGATGGGGGCCGTGTGTGCTGCGGTAGCCCTCGATCGCGTCGTGCAGCAGGGGGACCGCCTCCGCGTTGCGGCCCTGGTTGGCCTTCATCGCCGCCAGGTCGACCTGGATCCCGAGGGTCGCGGCGTGCCGGGGGCCGTAGGCCCGCCGGTAGTCCTGGAGGACCTCGGCGATCAGCGTCTCCGCCTCGGTGGCGCGGCCGAGCCGGTTCAGGACGACGGCGTAGTTGTGCCGTGCGATCAGGGTGTCCGGATGCCGGTCACCCTTCAGTCGCGACCTGGCGTCGACCAGTTCCCGGTACATCGCGAGGGCTTCGGTGTGCCTGCCCTGGTGGATGAGTACGGCGGCGAGGTTGTGCCGTACGGTCAGGGCCACGTCGCTGCCCGCGTCGGCGTCGGCCAGCATCGCACGGTACAAGCGCTCGGCCTCGGCGAGCCGGTCGGGCGAGCCGCGCAGGGTTCCGGCCAGGGTGTTTCTGCTGCTCAACGTGTCCGGATGGGCGGCACCGAGGGTGCGGATGCGGCGGGCCACGGTGTCCCGCATCAGCCCTTCCGCCTCCTCCCGGCGCCCGAGGTCGATCAGGACCTTCCCGAGGTTCGACGCGATCGACAGGGTCTGGTCGTCGTCCTGGCCACGCAGCCGTTCCCATCCGGACAACGCCTCCCTCAACCGCTGCTCGGCGAGTGCGAGATGGCCGCCGTCCTGCAGCAGCCGGGTGAGGTCGTTCAACGCCAGGAGCCTGTTCTCCTCGTCGTCCGCGCGGGCGCCCACCAGCCAGTGCAGCAGTTCGATGGCGTCGTTCCGCCGGTCTGGCAGTCCACCGAGAGCCGCGGCGTACCGGTGCAGAGCGTGCAGTGTCTCAGGGTGCTGCAGCCCCAGTTCCTCGCGTTTGCGCTCGAACTCGGCTCCGAGTGCGAACTCCTGGGTCACCTTCAGCTTGACGTCGATCAGCGTCGCGTCGCCGGGCCGCTCGGTCACCTTGATCTCGGCACTGCCGAAGTCACCGACGTAGTGGTCGGTGACCTCCGACTGCTTCCTCGTCTTCTTCCTGCTCCAGAACGCCACCCCACCAGCTTGGCCACCGCACCGCGCCGATGCCCATACGTTTGACGGTCATATGACGGTCACTGGCCGGAATACAGGTGCGCCGCCCACAGCGTCGGCGTACGCGGGAAACGCTCCCGGCAGCGGCGCACGGCGTGATGCAAGGCCGTCGCGACGGCCTCTCCCCCGGCGATCCCCTGGTGCAGGTCCACGGCGACCAGCCGGGCCACGAGGTCGTTGACCTGCCACAGCGTGCCCACCACCTGCGGGTAGCCGGCGAGCTGGAAGGCCGACAGCAGATGCAGGCTCTCGTCCGGGATCCGGTGCGCGCCGAGCGATGTCTCGCACGCCGACAGCACGGCGAGCCGGACCCCGGAGAGGTCCAGCGCCGACATGTCGAGCACCGACAGCGGACCGTCGTGCAGCAGCAGATGCCCCGCTGACGGGTCGTCGGGGTCGCTCGTCGCGTGGCACGCGAAGTGCGCCGACGCGTGGGACGCGAGCGCGGCGCGGACCGCGTCGACCGTCGCCTGTGCGCCGACGAGCCGGGTGGCCGGCGTCAGCGTGGCGATCCCGCTCGCCTCCCGCTCCGTGCTGCGCAGTGCCTTCGCGCCGGGTGCGTCTCCGATCGCCACGATCACCAGGTCTTCGCCCGCCCCGGAGTATCGGGCCCGGGCGTGCCGCAACGCGCGCAGGGTCGGGGTGTAGGCGGACACGGCCCGGTCGAGGACCGCCGCGCCGTCCGGGAAGCGGCCGGCCGCGTGGAGGGGAAGCAACGCGAGTTGTCCCACCGGCGACCACCAGATCCGTGGCCAGGCTCCGGACGGCATGGTGGTGTACCCGAGCCGTGCCAGCACCGGTTCGGCGACGAAGTCCCACAGCCAGCCGAGTACCTCCGTGACGTTGCTCTGTGCCTCGGTCTCGCCCGCTCCCGGGCGGGTCGCCGCGTGCAGCGCGGCCCTGAACGCGGCGGCCTGCTCCGCCACCGAGTCCGGGGTCACGCCCGGCAGTTCGACCAGCGTGACGCCCGACGGCTGCACGATCAGCGCGTCGCTGCGGAATCCGCTGACGTTGATGAGAACGACCGGTCCGCCCACCGTGGACGCCAGCAGGTCGGCAAGCGCCGGTGGGACGAAGAAGTCCTCGAACCCGGGCAGCGCACGGGCCTCGTCGAGCAGACGCCCCAGCCGGATGTCCAGGTCGTGCCGCTCGTCCGCCGCCGCGCCCAGGAGATGCCCGGACGGGGTCAGCCGGTCCAGCGTGTCCGCCAGCCGCTCGGCGAGTTCGGGTGCGACGGCGGTCAGCCGGGACAGGTCGCTCCGACTCTGCAGCACTTGCCCGCCGAGCACGCCACGGCCGAGTTCCAGCAGCCGTACGGCCGTCTCCGGATCGTTCGCCATGACGGCGCTGGCGGCCGCGTCGGCGGCGAGGCCGTTGAGCTCTCCCAGTGCCCGCTGCTGGTCGAGGCGGGCAAGACGTCGCGGCGCCACGTGGGGCAGCAGGCCGACCGCGTACGCGTAGGCGTCCCGCGCCCGCTGCCAGTGTCCTGCCTCCGCCTCAGTACCTGCCCATGCGCGTGCGGCCTTGATCCGCATGATCGGCTGCAATCCCTCGTTCCGGGCGGCTTCCCGGTAGGCGTGCCCCGCCGCGGCGAGGACACCGGGGTCCTGGCTCACCTCGTACTGGGCGTACAAGGCGTCACCGTAGTTGATCTCGGCTGCGCCGCGCTTCGGAGTGTCGGGAGAGCTGGCCCGGACGGCGCTGCCCAGTGCCGTCACTGACCGGCGCAACGCCTCCGGATCACCGGTGAACCGGTACTCGGAGAACCAGACCCGGCCGAGGTTCCCCAGCGCCGACACATGGTCGTCCTCGCCGTACGGCACCGCCTCGACGGCCTCGCCGAACGCGGTGACCGCCTGCGCCAGGTCGGACTGCAGCCGGGTGTGCAGGAACCGCTCGTGGTGCAGCAGTCCCAGCAACTGCGGGATCGTGGCGTCCTTGCTGCCCCGGCCGCGGGCTGCCCGGCCGATCTCCACGGCCTGGTCCAGCAGTTCGAGGTCGCCGGTCTGTTCGACCAGCCCGTGCACGGCGACCAGGTAGTTCTCACACCGGTTTCCCCACGAGCGGGTGTCGGACGGGGTGGCGGCGAGCACCTCACGCAGCAGGCTCACGCATTCCCTTGTCGCCGCCAGGTCACCGGTGTGCCGGCCGCGGTCCCGCAGCGCCGCCGCGAGGTCGACCTTGAAGTCCAGCAGCGAGCCCGACGCCCTCGGGGCGCCCTCCACCGCGGCCCGCAGATACTGGATGGCGGTCTGCCGCACCGACTCGTCACCCGTGTGTTCGGCGGAGCGCTGCAGCACATCGCCCAACTGGTTGAGCCGCAGCAGGTAGCTCGGATCGTCGGCGGGCGACGTCCGAACGCTCTCCTCGAGGACGCGGGCCGCCTCGACGAGGGCGGTGTGATCGCCGGTCAGCGCGTACCGCAGGTACTGGGCCTTGCCCTGCACGAACAGCACGGCCGGCACACGCGGCAGCCGTGACGCCGACTCGACGGCCTCGACGGCGTACACCGGATCGCGGGTGTGCTCGGCCAGCAGGATCAACGCCTCGGCGCGCATCGTGGCTGCCACACGCCGGTCGTCCGCGTCCAGCAGCGGTATCGCCTCGTCGCATCCGGCGATCGCCTCCTGCAGCGCCGGCACGTCGCCGGCGTGCTGGAACTGGTCCAGCAGCAGGGCACTGAGGTTGACGCGCAGCGCGTGTCTGATCGGATGGTCCGCCACATATCCGATGGCGGCGCGCAGTTGGCCGATCGCCTCCAGCAGGTCCGCCGGATCATTGGTGTACCGGTAGCGGTCGCGCAGCCTCATCGCCAGGTCGCTCATCGCGTTGACCGAGCCCTCCGCGACCCGGCGCCGGTGCCACTCGATCTCGCTGTCGAAGGGTGTCGGGGTCACTGAGCGAGGTTATCCTCAGTCGGGTGACCGCTGACCAACTCGCCGTCCTGTGCGGGCGTTTGGCCGACCCCGCCGACGCGGTGCGGACCTCGCCGGAGATCCGGGCCCGTGCGGAGACGATCGCCGACCGGGTGCGCGGGGGCGCGGCGCCCGACGAACTGGCCGATGACTTCGACGAGTTGGAGGAGCTGCTGCTGCGGGCGGGGCATGCGGCGGGGCTGAGCCCGGTCCGTTCCTACGAGCGGCTGCCCGGCGCCGGCGACGGCCACCCTGTCCTGGAGGTACTCGCCTGCCCCGGCGGCACCTGCTCCCGGCTCGAGGCGCCGGGCTCGGTACCGGTGGACTGCCTGGTGCACCGAAGGCCGATGGCCGTGACGAGGCTCAGGTCGTGACCAAGTTCCTCGAGGCGCTGGGCGGCAAGCTGGCCGAACGCTGGCTCGCCCTGCTGCTCGGCCCCGGCGTGCTGCTGCTGAGCGTGGCCGTGGCGGGGGTGACGCTCGGTCACCGGCACTGGCACGACACCGGCCTGTTGCTGACGCGGCTCGACCGGCTGTCGGCGCAGCCCGCGATGCGGAGCACCGGCACGCTGGTCCTCTTCCTGGTGGGAGTCCTGGCCGCTTCGGCGGGCCTCGGGCTGGCGGTCACCGCGCTGGGCGCCGCGGTGGAACGGCTGTGGCTCGCCACCCGGCCGCGACGGCTCACCGCCCGGCGCCGCCTGCGTTGGGACTGTGCGCAGGAGCGGTTCCACCAGGCTCTGTTGGCGGCGGCGAGGGCCGAGGGCACGGCCGAGGCACCCGCGGCCGCGGCGCGGGCCCGTGGCTTCAACGCCCGGCGCAACCGGATCGGCCTCGCGCCGCCGACGCACCCGTTCTGGCTGGGCGACCGGATCGCCGCGGTGGACACCCGAATCTGGGAAACGTACCGGCTCGATCTCACCTCGGCCTGGCCACGGCTGTGGCTGACGCTGCCCGAGGATGTGCGCGCCGAGATCGGCACGGCCCGCGGCCGGCTCGCCACCGCCACCCGGCTGGTGGCGTGGGCCGTCGGCTATCTCGCCGTGGGCGCCGTGTGGTGGCCGTCGGCGGTCGCCGGCGTCGTCACCGCCACGACGGCCTGGTGGCGCGCGCGGGCGGCGGCCGTGGCGTTCGCGGAACTCGCCGAATCGGCCGTCGACCTGCACGGCCGAGGGCTCGCCGAGAGTCTCGGCATCCCGTGCGCGGGCACACTCACCGAGGACGTCGGCGCCGAGATCACCGCGTTGCTGAGGAAGGGCACATGAGTTTCTTCTCCCGCCGCCGCAGGTCCGCCGACGCGCCGACCCTGGACGACGAGGCGGTGCTGGTCATCGACCAGTACGCGCTGCCCTTCCGGTCGCCCCACTGGTACGGCCACGCCAACTACCATGTGCGGGTCTTCCGGCCCGAGAAGGCACCGAAGCCGGTCGTCGTCATGGGCGACCTCGACAACGACCCCGTCGCCTCCATCACCAACAAGTGCCCCGAGGTCACGGTCATCGTCGCCCACCTGGTGCTCGGCCGCCCCGGCGTGCACCCCACCCGGCTGGAGGACCACGCCCGCTGGCTCACCTACTACGCCGCCCACGGTCCCATGGCCGAAATGTTCCGCGAGGTGTACGACTTCGAGGTGGTGCCCGGTTACCGGCCGCCGCTGGTCAAGCTCAGGAACCGGGGCCTGCGGCGCGAGGAGGCGGAGGACCTCGTGGGCGGGGCCCTCGCCAGGTGGCAGCAGCAGGACTACACCGTGGCGGGGCTCCAGCGGCGCGGAGTCCGTGTGATGCGGGTGCACCCGGCGGGTACAGGGGAATGAACGGCTGCCGCAGTGCCGGCCGTTCCGCGCGAAAGGTGGCCATCGCGCCATGCCGTCACGGTGTCCGAACCGTCCTGAACAACTGCGTTCACCGGTGTGGGCCGCCGTCGGTTCGGCACAACCGCGGCCTTTCCCAGCCCCTTCCGGCCCGGGAGTCGCCTTCGGGAAGTGTGCCGTGTCGTTGCGGCTCATGTGGCCAGGAGGGCAGTTGTCGACGGGCGGGCAGAGTCCACCGCAGCCCCCCTGGTCGGACGCCGGCCGGTCTCGCACCGGCAACCTGGTCCCGGCCAGTACGAGTCGAACCCGTACCAGCAGCCCGGTCCCAGACAGTTCCAGCCGAACCACTACCAGCAACCCGGTACCAGCCACCGGCCGAACCCCTACCAGCATCCTCAGCCCTGGCAGCCGCCCACGCAGGCGGCCACCGGCGCGCCTGTGCCCCCTCGTCGGGCGGCGGCCGTAACCGGTCCGGACTCGTCGCCGTCGTCGCTGCGGCGGCTGTCGTGCTTGCGGCGGGCGTCACCGGATTCCTTGTGCTCGGCGGCCACAAGCACAACGGAGCCGACCCGGCGCCGACCAACACCGCGTCGCCGTCGCAGAGTTCCGCCGACCCGCGGGGACCGGGCACCCAGGGAATCGCGTTCGACGTCCCGCCCCGGGAGGGAGGGCCAGTCCGCCGGCTGGGTCGCCATACGGCTCTACAAGGCGCCGTCGGACTCCTGAACTCCGAGTTCTCCCCCGATGGAACCGGTACCCGCCCGTGCGCCGGGCGGGTACCGGTTCGGTGCAACACCTGCTCGCCCCCTACGGCGCGACGTCCTCCAGGCTGCGCCCGCTCGTCTCCTCCGCGCCGGCCAGTGCCGTGAGCGAACCGACGAGGGCGACGGCCGCCAGCGTCACGAAGACCGTGCCGATCGCGCGGCCCGCGTAGATGGCGCCCACCACGATCGGGCCGAGGATCACCCCCAGGCGGTTCATGGCGCCGCCCACGCTGGAGCCCAGCGCCCTGATGCGGGTGGGGAAGAGCTCTGGTGTGTAGAGGTAGAGGCAGATGTTGGCGCCGAAGAGGAAGACCGCGGCCAGGGACGTCCAGACCAGCACGCCTGCCGCCGAGCCGCCCGCCGCCAGGCCCAGGGCGAGCAGGGAGAGCGCCGCGGCTGTCATGGACCAGATCACCGTGTTGCGGCGGCCGACCCGGTCGACGGTGAGGGCGACGATCAGGCAGCCGAGCAGGCCCGCGCAGCTCGTCACCGTCGAGTACAGCAGCGCTGTGGACAGGTCGAGGTGGAAGCGGGCCTTGTAGATGGTCGGCAGCCAGGACGTGATGCCGTAGTTCACGAAGTAGCCGGTGAACCACAGGAGGCCGACGACGAGCGTGCGCGTGCGGTACGCGCCGCTCAGCAGCTCGCGCAGGCCGCCCTTGCCCGGTGCCGGCCGGGCAGGACGCGTCGGCTCGGGTTCCGGCAGCGGGGCGCCGGTGATCTTTTCGACCTTCTCCTCGATGGACGCCATCGTCGCCAGCGCCTCGTCGTGCCGGCCGCGGTCGGCGAGCCAGCGCGGTGATTCCGGTACGTAGCGGGCGAGGGCGAAGCACAGCACGCCGGGGACGGCTGCGAGGCCGAACATCCAGCGCCAGCCGAGCAGTGGCATCAGCCAGGAGGCCAGGAGCGCACCGGCGGTCAGGCCGGCCGGGAAGACCAGTTCGTACAGGAGGACGAAGCGGCCGCGCCGGTGGGCACGGGTGATCTCGGCGATGAACGTGGCGGCGATCGGCACCTCGCCGCCGATGGCCAAGCCCTGGACGAAGCGGACGGCCATGAACGGTCCGGGCGAGGTGCAGAGCGTCAGCGCCAGACTGCAGAGGCCGGACAGGGCGATGCAGGCGCCGATGACCTTCACCCGGCCGATCCGGTCCGCGAGCCTGCCCGATGCCAGGGCACCGATCAGCATGCCGATCGAGCCGACGGTCATCAGCGCGGTGGTGTGTGTGGTGTCGAGGTTCCACTCGGTGCGCAGCTCAGGGAGCGCGTACGCGATCAGGAGCTGGTCGAACGCCTCGAAGAAGGTGACGGCACCGACGATGAGCCGGACCATCACCTGCCAGCGGCACAGCGGCAGGCGTTCGAAGCGGGCGCCGATGGCGGCCGCAAGCGCGGCCGAGCCACCTCCTCGGCCTGTGGCGGCGCGGGCTGCGTCGATCGTCATGGGTGTGGCCTCCGGATCCCGTACGGCGGTGGGCGAGCGGGCCTGAACGGGACGGTTCGGGCCGTGCGGCACCACGGAGCGATCGCGTGCCGGACGGCGATGGGGGCGGGAGGGGACGGCGAGAGCGGGGCGAGGGGCCGCACGGGCTGTGCCGACGACCCATTTAGGTAGGCGCTGAATGTCTCAGCGCTTAAGTTCTACCGGCCGCCCGCCGAGGTTAGGCAAGCCTTACTCCTGACGTCGAAGAAAATTCACGGCCAGCGATCCCTTGCGGCAAAATATTTAAGCCCTTAGCTTTCTAGTACTTCGACATCGCGGACGAGGCATACGGCCCGCCGCGTGCGGAGGTCCCCTCGCTGCCCCTTTCCGGAGGTACCCATGCCGCGCATCCCAGCCGACGAGATCCTCATCGCGGGTCGGTGGCGACGCGGCGGCGGCCCGCCCATCCACACCGTCGACCCGGCCGACGGCACCGTCATCACCACCGTCCACGCCGCCTCGGCGGCCGACGTGGAGGAGGCCGCGCAAGCCGCCGCCGCGGCCGCCGCCGCACCCGAGTGGCGAGGCCTCCTCCCCCACCAGCGGGCCCGCCTCCTGTACCGGATCGGCGACCTGATCGAGAAGCACGCCGACGCGTTGTCCGCGCTGCAGACCGCCGACACCGGCAAGACCCTCGCCGAGACCCGCGCCCTCGCGCTGAGCGCCGCCGGCACCTTCCGGTACACGGCCGCGGCCCTGGAGACGGGCGAGGACGCCCTCACGCCCTCGCGCGGCCCGTATGTGACGATGAGCCTGTACGAGCCGATCGGCGTCGTCGGCGCGATCAACCCGTGGAACTCGCCGATCGCCTCCGACGCGCAGAAGGTCGCCCCCGCCCTGGCCGGTGGAAACTCGGTCCTGCTCAAGCCCGCCGAGTGGACGCCACTGGTCTCCCTCGCGTTCGGGCGCCTCGTCCACCAGGTCCTGACCGAGCACGGGATGCCGACCGCGCTGCTCGCCGTCCTGCCGGGCAAGGGCGGCATCGTCGGTGACGCGATCGTCAGGCACCCCCTGGTCGGCCGGATCGGCTTCACCGGCGGCACCGCCACCGGGCGCACCATCGCCCGCACGGCCGCCGACAAGCTCATCCCCGCCTCGCTCGAACTCGGCGGCAAGTCACCGACGATCGTGCGCGAGGACGCCGATGTCGAACAGGCCCTCGCCGGCGTGATGTACGGGATCTTCTCCTCCAGCGGCCAGTCCTGCATCGCCGGATCGAGGCTCTTCGTCCACTCGTCGCTGTACGACTCCCTGGTCGGTGAACTCGTCGAGCGGGTACGGAAGTTGCGAGTCGGACCGGGTACGTCCCCCGATACCCAGGTCGCACCGCTCGTGCACCACCAGCATCGCGACGCGGTCGCCGCGGCGGTCGGACTGGCGCGCGAGGAGGGCGGCCGGGTGCTGTGCGGCGGCACCGTACCCGACGGCGAGCAGTTCGCGAAGGGCGCGTACTACCTGCCGACCGTGCTCGACTCCTTGCCGAACTCGGCCCGCGTGTGCCAGGAGGAGATCTTCGGCCCCGTGCTCGTCGCGCTCCCTTACGACGACGAGGACGAGCTCGTCGCCCAGGCCAACGACTCCGTCTACGGGCTCGCCTGCGGCATCTGGACACGGGACGCCCACGCTGCGTGGCGGCTCGGGCGGCGGATCGAGGCGGGGACCGTCTGGATCAACACCTACAAGCAGTTCTCCATCTCCACCCCCTTCGCCGGAATGAAGGACTCCGGCCTCGGCATCGAGAAGGGCCGCGATCTGATCCGCGCCTACCAGCGGCAGAAGTCCCTGTACTGGGGCACCGACACCGCTCCCCTGCCCTGGGCCGGCTGACGTACTCCTTGGGAGATTCCACCATGAACCATCCCCCTGTCGCCCGGCTGCGCGCGTTGCGCTCGGTCGAGCTGCTCACCCCGAACTTCGCCGAGGCCGCCGACTTCTACGAGGAGGTGTGGGGTCTGGAGGTCGTCGAGGCCGAACACAGCGCGAGCTGGCTGCGCGGCACCGGCGCGGAGCATCATGCCCTGCAGCTGACCCGCTCCGAGAACACCGGCCTGGGCCGGCTCGCCTTCGCGGTCGGCACACCGGCCGAGGTTGACGAGGCAGCACGCCGGCTCCAGGCGCGCCAGATCGCGCTCGTCACCGGGCCCGGCCCCCTCGACCAGGTCGGGGGCGGCTACGGCCTGCGGTTCCACGACATCGACGGACGGCTGGTCGAACTGTCCGCCGACACCTGGGCGGTCGCGGCGCGCGGCCGCGACGAGGCCGTGCCGGTCGGCGTCACCCACGCCGTCCTCAACACCCCCGACATCGACGCCTCCGTCGCCTTCTACCGCGATGTGCTCGGCATGCGCGTCTCGGACTGGTCCGAGCACCAGATGGCATTCCTGCGCTGCAACGCCGACCACCACTGCATCGCCTTCAACCGGGCGCCGTGGGTCTCCCTCAACCACGTGGCCTACGAGATGACGTCGCTCGACCACTTCATGCGCGGGCTCGGCCGACTCAGGCACCACGGGATCAGCCCCGAGTGGGGCCCCGGCCGGCACGGCCCCGGCAACAACACCTTCTCCTACTTCACCGACCCCACGGGCCTGGTGTGCGAGTACACCTCCGAGGTCGCCCAGGTCGTCGAGGACGCGTGGGTCTGCAAGGTGTGGCGACGGACGCCCGAGCTGTCCGACACCTGGGGTACGGCGGGCCCGCCGTCGCAGCGGATCCGCGCCCACATGGCGGGCACGCCCGACGGCAGCCCGGTCGTCCCGCCCGTCGACGCCGAAGGAGCAGCGGCATGAGCGGCAGCATGCGCAGGGTCGGGCTCATCGGCTGGGGTGCCATCGGGCGGGTCGTCGGCGGCGCGCTCGCCGCGGGCGAGGTGCCCGGAGCACAGCTGGTGGGCATCGTCGACAACCGGCCGCTCGGCGATGTGGTGCCGGTACCGCAGATGACCGTGGAACAGGCCCTCGCCTCCTGCGATCTGATCGTCGAGGCCGCGGGTCAGCGTGTCGTACGGGAATGGGGCGCGGCGATCCTGGCATCCGGTACGGATCTGCTCGTGGCGTCCACAGGGGCGCTGACGGACGAGGAGCTGTCCAAGAAGCTCCTCGCGGCAGGGCCCGGTCGGGTGTACTTCACCGGGGGCGCGGTCGGCGGGCTCGACCTGCTGCAGGCCGTGTGCGCGATGGGGCCGCTGGGCGAGGTCAGGCTGACCACCACCAAGCTGCCCTCCACGCTCGAACAGCCGTGGATGGACGAGGAGTTGCTCGCCCGGATGCGGTCCGCGACCGGGCCGGTGGAGGTCATGCGCGGTACGGCGCGCGAGGTGCCGGTCAAGTTCCCCAAGTCGACCAATGTCGCCGCCTCCGTGGCGCTCGCGGTCGGGGACCTGGACGCGGTGCAGGTCAGTGTCGTCGCCGACCCGGCGGCCGCACACACCTCGCATGTCATCGAGGCGAGCGGGGCGCAGGGCTCGTACCGCTTCGAGGTGCGCCACCTGCCGGACGCGGCCAACCCGGCGACCAGCCAGGTCGTTCCGTACGCGGTGCTGCGCTCGCTCGCCGCCCTCGCCGGACGCCCGGGGCAGATCCTGTGACCGCCTACGACATCACCGGACTGCACCTTGCACAGGCCGGCTCCGACGGGCCGCTGGTGCTGTGTCTGCACGGCATCGGCTCCTCGTCCGCCGCCTTCGCGCCGCAGCTGGAGGCGCTGGCAGGCGACTACCGGGTGGTGGCCTGGGATGCGCCCGGGTACGCCAAGTCGGCTGATCCGGAGCGCGAGTTGAGCCTGGACGACTTCGCCGACACGGCCGCCGCCGTCATCCGGGCGCGCGGCACCACGGCACACGTCGTCGGCGTCTCCTGGGGCGGGGTGATCGGGGTGCGGCTGGCCACCCGGCACCCGGAGCTCGTCGCCTCGCTCACCGTCGCCGACTCCACGCCCGGCTCCGGCACGAGCCCGAAGAAGGCGGCCGGGATGCGCGCCCGCGTCCCCGAGCTGACGGACCTCGGACCGCGCGCCTTCGCGGAGCAGCGCGGCCCCCGTCTCGTCTCGGAGTACGCGCCGCCCGAGCTGGTCCGGCGGGTCGTCGACACCATGGCCGCCTCGATCCGCCTGCCCGGCTACGGGTACGCGGCCGAGTCGATGGCCGCCACCGATCTGCGCGGCGAACTCGCCCTCGTCACCGCGCCCACGCTCGTCCTGTGCGGCGACAAGGACCGGGTCACCGGCCCCGACGCCTCGCAGGTCCTGGCCGGCGGTCTGCACAGAACCGCGTACGTGATCGTCAAGGACGCCGGTCACCTGGCCAACCAGGAGCAGCCCGAGCACTTCAACGCCTGGCTGCTGTCCCACCTCCACATCGTCACCAACACCCCTACGCCGAAGGGCTGATCACCATGCCGCTGACCACCACCGAGTACGACAACGGCGGGGACCTCGCCAAGTACACCGACTCCCTCATCGCCTCCAAGGACTCGCGCGAGCCCGACTGGGGCACCCTGTCCTTCCAGGCGAAGGCGGGCCCGCAGTACAAGCGCGCGCAGATCCGTTACGTCGGCTCCGGCGCGACCGGCAACCACGAGGACGACAACAGGATCCTCCCTTCCGGCGGGTTCACCTTCTCCAACATGCTGCTCCCCCCGGGCGCCGAGGGCCCGGCCCACACCCACCACGACGTCGAGGAGGCGTTCTTCGTCCTGGAGGGCACGGTCCGCGTGGGCATCCATCGCGGCCCGGACGAGGTCGAGTACCGCACGCTGGGCTACCGCGACATGATCGTGGTGCCGGCCGGGGTGACCCGCTCGCTGAAGAACGAGGGCGACACGGACGCGCTGTTCTGCGTGATCATCGGCACGCAGAAGCCGCAGGTGCCGACGTACCCCGAGTACTCGCCGCTGTACGGCGTCTCCCGTGACTGACGCGTCGGCCGAGCGCCGTACCGTCGTCGTGACCGGCGCGGGCCGTGGCCTCGGGGAGGCCATGGCCCGCCGGGCGGCGGCGGACGGATTCCGGGTCGTCGTCGCGGAGCTGAACGAGGAGCGGGGTTCCCGTACGGCGGCGGCCGTCCGGGACGCGGGCGGCGAGGCGGAGTTCGTACCGCTGGACGTCGCCGACCCCGCCTCGGTCGAGGCGCTGGCCGCTCGTGTCGCGGCCGCCGCTCCCGTGTACGGCCTGGTCAACAACGCGGCACTCGCCAACGGCGTGGGCGGCAAGGAGTTCCAGGACATCGACGTCGAGGTCTGGGACCGGCTGATGGCCGTCAACGCGCGGGGTCCCTGGCTCGTCGCCAGGCACCTGCTGCCGCTGATGTCCCGCCCTGGGCGGATCGTCAACATCGCCTCGGACGCGGCACTGTACGGCTCCCCGCGGCTCGCCCACTACATCGCCTCCAAGGGTGCGGTCATCGCGCTGACCAGGGCGATGGCCCGCGAGCTCGGCGAACGGGGCATCACCGTGAACGCGGTGGCGCCGGGCCTGACGGAGGTCGAGGCGACCGAGGCCGTACCGGCCGAGCGGCACGCCCTGTACGCGGCGAACCGCGCGATCTCCCGGCCGCAGCAGCCCGACGACCTGGTGGGGCTCGTCGCCTTCCTGCTCGGCGAGGAGTCCCGCTACCTGACCGGACAGGTGATCGCCGTCAACGGCGGCTTCACCATGCACTGAACCACCGGCTGCACGAACCACTGTTTGCACCGTTGTGCGAGAACCACAGTCTGCAAGGAGAAACCATGGATCTCGGCCTCGCCGACCGCACCGTCCTGGTCACCGGCGGCAGCTCCGGCGTCGGCCTGGCCACGGTCCGGGCCCTGCTCGGCGAAGGCGCCCGCGTAGCGGCGTGCGCTCGCGACGCCGACCGGCTCGCGAAGGCCGCCGCCGGCCTCGGGACCGGCGGGGACCGACTGCTCACGGGTGGCTGCGACGTCCGGGACGCCGATGCCGTACGGCAGTTCACCGAGCGCGCCGCCGCGCACTTCGGCGGGCGTCTCGACGGGCTCGTCAACAACGCCGGCCAGTCCCGCATGAAGGCCCTCGACGAGACGACCGCCGAGGACTGGCGCGACGAACTGGAGCTGAAGTTCGCGGGTGTCCTCAACCCCCTTGCGGCCGCCCGTGGTTACCTGCGCGCCTCCGACGCCGCCGCGATCGTCAACGTCAACGCCGTCCTCGCCAAGCAGCCCGAGACCCGGCTGATCACGACGAGCGCGGCCCGCGCCGGCATCCTCAACCTCTCCGCCTCCCTGGCCCGCGAACTCGCCGGCGAGGGCATCCGCGTCAACTCCGTCTGCCTCGGCCTGATCGACACCGGCCAGTGGACCCGCCGCCACGCCACCGCAGGCAGCCGCCTCGGCTACGAGGAGTGGCAGGCGGAGATCGCCGCGGACCGGGGCATCGCCCTGGGGCGGCTCGGGCGTGCCGAGGAGGTCGCTTTCGCGATCGTCTCGCTGCTCTCGCCGCGCGCCTCGTACATCACCGGAACCAGCATCGATGTCTGCGGCGGAGTCGGCCGCGGCATCCTGTGAGGAGTTCGTATGCGTTACCACCATGGCGGCGAGCTCCTCGCCGCCCACCTCAAGTCCCTCGGCATCGAGGTCGTGTTCGGGATCGTGTCCGTGCACAACCTGCCGCTGGTGGAGGCCGTCGAGGCCGACCCGGGCCTACGGTTCGTGCCGGTGCGGCACGAGGCGAGCGCCGTCAACGCCGCCGACGCCTACGGCCGGGCCCGCGGCTCGATCGGCTGCGCGCTCACCTCGACCGGCACGGGCGCGGGCAACGCGGCCGGGTCGCTGATCGAGGCGCTGTCGTCGGGAACGGCGGTGCTGCACATCACCGGGCAGGTCGAGTCGGAGTTCCTCGGCAGTGGGCGCGGCTTCATCCACGAGACGAAGGACCAGCTCGGCATGCTCGCCGCGGTGTCGAAGTACGCCGCGACCATCACCTCCGCGCGGGAGGCGGGCCGCATCCTGCGGGAGGCGTCCGCCGCCGCGCTCACCGCGCCTGGCGGGCCCGCGAGCGTGGAGTGGCCGATCGATCTGCAGTACGCGGCCCAGGAGGACGCCGGTGAGAGCGCCCCCGCCACCAGGGCACCGGTGCCGGATCCCGTTCAACTTGCCGCAGCACGCGAGCTGTTGGCGTCCGCGCGCCGTCCGCTGATCTGGGCGGGCGGCGGCGCGAACACCGCCCGCGGGCAGCTGCTCACGCTGCTGGAGGCGACCGGAGCCGGCCTGCTGACCTCCAACTCCGGCCGCGGCAGCGTGCCCGAGGACCACGAGCTGGTCATCGGCAACTTCGCCACCACCGCGCCCGGGCGCGCTCTCCTCCAGGACGCGGACGTGCTCGTCACCGTCGGCACCCACTTCCGCTCCAACGAGACCGCCGACTACGGGCTCCAACTCCCCGAGGCCCACATCCAGATCGACCTCGACGCCGCCGCCCTCGGCCGCGTCCACCCGGCCCGCCACGCCCTCCACGGCGACGCCGGGGCCGTCCTTGCGCAGCTCGCCGAGACGGCCGTACGCGCCGACGCGGACTGGACGGCGCGGATCCGCGACGTACGCGGCCAGGTGCGCGCCGCACTGCGCGACACCATCGGCCCCCAGGCCGCGATCTGCGACGCCCTCGCCACCGCCCTGCCGCGCGGCGCCGTCGTCGCCCGCGACGTGACGATCGCCTCCTCCTCCTGGGGCAACCGGCTGCTGCCGATGCACGACCCGCGCGGCAATGTCTTCCCGCGCGGCGGCGGCATCGGACAGGGCCTCGGCATGGGCATCGGCGCGGCCCTCGCCCGCCCCGACGAGCCGACCGTGGTCATCGCCGGGGACGGCGGGCTTGCCGTCCACCTCGGCGAACTGCTCACCCTCGCCCAGGAACGCCCCCGTCTCACCCTGCTCGTCTTCAACGACGGCGGATACGGGGTGCTGCGCAACATGCAGGACAAGTACAGCGAACGCCGCTCTGGTGTCGACCTGTTCACCCCCGACTTCGCGCGCCTCGCCGCCGCCTGCGGACTGCCGTACGCGCGGATCGCCGACGCGAGCGAAGCCACAGAGCTGATCAGTGCGGCCGTCCGGTCCGCCGGTCCGACCCTGGTCGAGGTGGACCTGGTCGCGCTGGGCCCGATGAAGGCCCCGTTCACCCCGCCCGTCAAGATCCCCACCGCGTAGGGAGGCCCGCCGACATGAGCGCCACCGAAGAGCACGAACTGGATCTCCTCGTCCACCGTATGACCTGGGAGGCGGAGGGCGTCCTCTCCGTCGAGCTGGTCCACCCCGACGGCAAGCCGCTGCCCGCGTGGACGCCGGGCGCGCACCTGGACCTGCACGTGGGCGGCACCATCCGCCAGTACAGCCTGTGCGGCGACCCGGCGGACACCGGGGTGTACCGCCTCGGCATCCTCGACGCGCCGTCCTCGCGCGGCGGTTCACGCTTCGTGCACACCAAGCTGCGGCCCGGCCGGACTGTGCGGGTGGCCGGGCCGCGCAACCACTTCGCCCTCGAACCCGCCGCCTCCTACGTCTTCGTCGCCGGCGGCATCGGTATCACGCCGATCCTGGCGATGGCCCGCCAGGCGCAGCACGACGGCATCCCGTACCGGCTCACCCACGGCGGGCGCTCGCGCGCTTCGATGGCCTTCGGCGGCGAGCTCGCCGCGCTCGGCGGCGAGGTGACCCTCGTACCGCAGGACGAGCAGGGCCATATCGACCTGCCGGGCGCTCTCGAAGGCCTTCGGCCCGATGCGCTGGTGTACTGCTGCGGCCCGGAGCCGCTGCTGAAGGCGGTCGAGGAGGCGGTACCGGAAGGGCAGTTGCGCATCGAACGATTCGCGGCTCCGGCCGTTGAGCGCCGGGGCGATGACAGCGCCTTCCAGGTCGAGTGCCGTACGTCGGGGGTGACCCTGACCGTCGGACCCGACACCTCCATCCTTCAGGCCGCGGAGAACGCCGGGCTGAGCGTCAACTCCTCCTGCCGCGACGGCATCTGCGGCTCGTGCGAGACCCGCATCCTCGCCGGCACCCCCGACCACCGCGACTTCCTGCTCAGCGAGGCCGAGCGCGCCACCAGCGAGACGATGATGATCTGCGTCTCGCGTTGTGCCTCGGACCGCCTCGTCCTCGACCTCTGACACCCTCACGGAGAACTCCGATGCCCGAGACCTGGCCCTGCCTGGACCCCCACCAGACCCGCGACCACGAACCCACCCCGTACGAGCTGAAGCTCGCGCGCACGCTCGAGGACATCTTCACCAAGGACGGTCACCAGCTGGCCGACGTGATCGACGGCCTCAACTCCCGCCAGCTGCGCACACCCACGGGCGAGCCGTGGACCGAGGAGTCCTTCCGCGCCGAGATGCATCGCCTGGGAGCCTGACATGACACTTTCGACCCGCGCCACCGCCGAGCACATCTACGCCCACGGCCTGCGCAACCGGTGGCACCCCGTCGTACCGTCCCACTTCGTCCGGCCCGGCGGCATGCGCAAGGTGCGCGCCCTGGGCGAGAACTGGCTGCTCTTCCGCAAGTCCGACGGCACCCTGTCCATGCTCGCCGACCGCTGTCCCCACCGTGGCGCACCGCTGTCCCT
Source organism: Streptomyces sp. RB17 (assembly GCF_009604455.1). GTDB lineage: Bacteria > Actinomycetota > Actinomycetes > Streptomycetales > Streptomycetaceae > Streptomyces. The sequence continues at coordinate 1,242,649 of NZ_WEGL01000002.1, read as the reverse complement.
CGGCAGGCACCTGGGCGACCGAGTCGCCTGCTGGTACCACGGCGTCGAGGTCGACGGCGCCGGAACGGTCACCTCCGTGCCCGGTCTGCCCGGCTGCAACCTGGAGGGCAAGACCCTCGTCGCCTCGCTGCCCGTCCGCGAGGTCGGCGGGGCCATCCTCGCCTACTTCGGCGACGAGGAGCACCCCGATCCGGTGGCACTCAGCCTTCCCGAGCCGCTGGTCGACGAGGAGACCTCCGCGTTCCTCTGCTATGCCGAATGGAACGTCCCCTGGCGCTTCGCCATGGAGAACCTGCTCGACCCGATGCACGGCGCGTTCCTCCACCACGACTCGCACACCATGTTCGCGGGCGACACGTCCGCCAAGTTCCGCATCCGGGAGACCGAGCGGGGCTACTTCTTCGAGAAGACCGACCAGCGCGGCGTCAACTTCGACTGGGTCGAGCTGTGTCACACCGGCGTCGACTGGGTGGACCTGTCCATCCCCTATCCGCCGTCGGCGGGACCGGGCGGCCCCTTCGGCATCGTCGGCATGGCCTGCCCGGTGGACGCCGAGCGCACCGGCGTCTTCTTCTGGCGCTACCGCAGGGTGCGGGACTGGCAGCGCGCCACCTGGCGCTTCCTCTACAAGACCCTCATCGAGGCCCGCCACTGGCAGGTCCTGGAGCAGGACCGCGTCATCCTCGAGAGCCTCCCCTCGGACGCCGACCAGTACGAGAACCTCTACCAGCACGACCTCGGCGTGGTCCGTCTGCGCCGCCTGTACCAGGCGCAGGCCGGGCAGCAGTCGAAGGCGCAGCCGGTGGCCGGCGCCACCGGGTGAAGGCCTGCGTGCCGGTTCACTGATGATGTGGTGTGCCGTTCGGCTGCGCGCCGGGGTCCTTTCATGTCCTCGATAGGGTCGTGTGCCGTGGTGTCCGCGCCGGCGCCGGTACGCAGGATCTCCAGACACTCGCCGTTGACAGCCCGCGGGCCATCACTGACCACAGGGGCCGGGCCGGGCGAGGTGGGCGGCGGGCAGACCGCTGGTGGCGAACGGCTGCCCGGCCAGCGCCGTGGGCAGGTCTCCCGCCGGCATCGCCGGCGACCTCGCGGCGGCGGCAGCCGGACGGCACAGTACGGCACCGCGCAGGACGATGTGCGCGGTGGGACGCCCATGGCGGAGCACGCTGTCGTCGATGAGCTCGTCGTGCACCACCGCGGCAGCGTGCACCAGCTCCATGGAGGCCGCCGCCAGCAGCGCGTCGCTGTCCGGCTGTCCCACCGCGCGCCGGCCCCAGTAGCAGAGTTTGCGGTCCGCGACCGTCGCCTCCAGTTGTTCTGCCACCGGCGCGAGGAGCGGATCGACCGCCGCGAGCTGGCCGGCCTCCGCGGCGACGAGCCAGGGCGGCCTGAGCGAGGATCTCCAGGTGAGCCGGGGTACGGCCGCGTACCGGTCCAGCGCCGGGCGGCCACGCGCCATCAGCTCGTGCTCGGCCTCGGCCTCGGCCGTCGGCTCGGCGGTGTCCGAGCGGCGCAGCATTCCCCGCGCGGTGCCACGGTCGCCCCCGGCATACTCACTGCCAGGTCGGCCAGCCCGGCCAGCAGCAGCGCCTTGTCATCCACGCCCGCGTGCCGCCCCGCTCCTCACTTCAGCCGCGGCCAGGTCAGCTCGCCTCCGCACCCTCGTCCGCGGCGTCTTCGGACCCGACGATCGAATGCTCCAACTTGGAGAGCAGGCGGGCCAGTTGGCGGCGCTCGGCGGGTGAGAGCTCGCCGAGCATGCGGCGTTCGTTCTCCAGGTGTTCGGCGAACACCTCGTCCACCTTCTTCAGGCCGGCCTCGGTGAGGCGTGAGTACACCACCCGCCGGTCCTCGGCGTCCCGCTCGCGTACGAGCAGGCCGTCCTTCTCGAGCCGGTCGAGGCGCAGGGTCACCCCCGCGGAGGAGATCAGCCCGGAGGCGGCGAGCTGCCCGGCGGTCAGCCGGTACGGGGCGCCGGACCGACGCAGCGCGGTGAGCACGTCGAACCCGGCGACGGACAGCCCGTGCTCCTCGAGCCGCGCGGTCATCCGCGACTGGTACCGCAGATACGACCGGTGCAGCCGGGCGAGCACCTCCAGCGGTGAGGTGTCCAGCTCCGGCCGCTCACGCGCCCAATCCTCGACGATCCCCGCCACGGCATCCGGCCGCTTCGCCGCCCTGCGCTGCGCCATGTCTTCCCCTCGCGGCATGTATCTGGTGCGGAAATCTTAGCCCTAAGGGAAACCACTCCCTTGTTCTCCGTCCGGCCACGGACCTTTCCGGTCCCGGGCGCCCCGCACCACCATGTTGCGCGACCCCGGCTTCGCCCTCGGCCCCGTCGTCGTCGGCGCGGTCGCCCTCAGCGACGCGGGGTCGGCGTTCGCGGCTCCTGATGCCCTGGACAACGGCTTCACCACCGCGTTCCTGGTGTGCGGAGTGGCGGCAGGGCACCGGTCGCAACGGCCGGTGCCCTGCGTGCTCCGGCCCTATGGGTGCACTCGGTGGCACAAGCCTGTTCAGCGCCTCGCACCGCCGGTCGGGGGTGGGGCAGGGTGGAGGAGGGGTGCGTTGAGGTAGGCGCCGGGCTCCCGGTGGAGGCCGCGACGAAACGCCGATGTCGAGGTTCAGCAGGGACGATTCGCACCCGAACCAGAGACGCTCCTCGCCCGGCACGCAGGCCAGGGGAACCAGATCGCGGGCGGCGAGGCTGTCGATGGCGTGCGCGGCGACGAAGCGGCCTGCCCCGGTCAGGACGGACAGCCCGGCCCGGAGCCTCAGCCCGCGCCGGTCAGCACGCGGCGGATCTTTTCGAGCATGGGGGTGGGGACGAAGCCGGTCTGCGCGCACAGCGCGGCGAGTTCCTTCACCGTCCGCTGTTCGTCGCCCGGGTTCACGGTGAACGTGAGGATGCCTCCGCGGTTGTGGCCGTCGATGATCAGGTCGTGGCAGGTGACGAGGTCGACACGGGCGCGGAGTTCGGCGAGCAGCACCGGGGTGGGGTTCGCGGTGAGGCATTCGATCGCGAAGCGTTCGGCCGGAGCGTCGGGCCGGGTCGGCCAGGCACCGCCCAGGATGTCGAGCAGGGCGACAAAGGTGTTGAGTCCGCTCGCGGCGATGGACAGGGTGGTCGCGCCGCCGATCCGGGGGTTGATCTCCAGGACGTGATAGACACCGTCGGCGTAGATCATGTCGACGTTGACGGACCCTTCGACCCCGAGGTTCGTGCACAGGTCCACAAGGCGCTGCGCGGTGGGCCGGAAGTCGTCGTCCCGGGCGGGGTCGACGTAGCGCAGGTCTTCGAACGTGAAGGCGGGCGGGCCTCCCGCGGTGCCGGTCCAGATCAGAGGCATGACGCTGTAGTGGCCGGCGGCGCCGACGATGTCGACCGAGCAGAGCCGTCCGCTGACGCACTTCTCCAGGACCGCGTGCGCTGCGGGGCGTGCGGTCAGGTGACGATCGAGGGCGGCCGGGTCAGGGATGAACTCGATGCCCATGCTGGTGGAGTCCCACAACGGCTTTGCCATGAGGGGGTATCCGAGGTCCTGGGCAGCGAGGTGGACGGCGTCCGGGTATGCCGGGACGGGCAGCGCCCGGTCGTTGAGGAGGTCGCTGTCGACCAGGACGGCGGGCGGGGTGGTGATGCCGTGGGCCTGGAGGACCCGCTTGGTCTCCCACTTGTCGCACAGGATGCGCGTGGCGGCCAGGGGGGTCATGACCGTGCGGATGCCGAGGGCTTCGAGCTTGGTCTTGACGACGGCGTCGCGCAGGGCGTTCTCGTCCGGCAGGGAGATCGCCACGGCGGCGTCGGCTCCCCAGGCGCGCACGCGCGCGACGAACTCGTCCGGTGTCGCGGCGGGATCGAGTCGCTCGCTCGTCCCCGGGAACAGATCCGGGCCGCAGTCGCCGTGGGTGTGGAAGAGGCGGGCCTCGGCACCGAGCCGGGCCAGGGCGGGGGCGATGCCGTGGATGTACGGATCGGCGCGCTGGATGTCTACGGACCGGAGGAAGGCGATGCGCTGCATGTCAGCTCACTTCTACGCGGGTGTGGGCGAGTGCGCGGGCGGCGTCGGCGTTGACCTGTGCGGTCGCGGGGGCGGTGAAGACCAGGTGGCCGATGCGGGGCCGAGTGGCCGTGGGCAATGCCGGCGGCGGCGCCGGGCGGTGTGGTGACGCCTGTCGTGGGCGACCGGGCCGTCGTGGCGGCCGAGCACGGTCAACCCGTGGAAGGTGCCGGCGCGCGGCGGGGTGAGGAAACGGATCGCGCACGTCCCCTCCTCGGCGCCCCGAGGGCCCGTTCGACGGCCGCCGTACGGCACGGACGTCGTCGGGCGGCACGACGGCGGGCATGTGTCACCGGTCTCGGCCCGGTGGGCGCCGCCCGTGGCGTGCTTCGCGACTGGGGCAGGACAGGAGCCCGAGTTCGCGAGCGCTTCGATCAGCGGGATCTTCTCCACGCCGCGCAGTAGACCGCACCCGACGGGCCAGGGCCACGAACGTAACAACCAGAGCAGAAAGGCGATTTCACGCCCACGGTTGTAGCAAGCTCCAGCCGCCGGACGAGGCACGGGTCCCCGGAGTATGACTTTGCGGAAGCGATCTTTGTGCAGAACGCCCACCGCGGCTCGTGCATCAGATGGCCGATCGGGAAGTCAGTGGGCCACAAGCTGTTGGCCGCCGTCGATGTCGTAGGTGGCGCCGGTGAGGGCTTCGTTGGCCATGATGTGCAGCGCCAGAGCGGCGACGTCCGCCGGGCCGACCACCCGGCCGATGGGCAGCGTCTTCCTCAACTGCTCGCGTCGCTCCTCGAGTTGGTCCCCGAGGAGGCTGGCCGACAACGGCGTGTCCACGAACCCGGCCGCGATGAGGTTGACCCGGATCGGGGCGATTTCCAGTGCCAGGTTGGCGGTCAGCGCCGGCAGGGCCGCGGTGAGGGCGCCCATCACGGCCATCCCGACCGCGGGCCGCCGGCCGCCGGTCCCGCCGATGAACAGCAGCGTTCCTCCGGCCCTGACCTTCTGCCGGCTCGCCCGCGCCGTCGCCAGCACCATCGCGATGCGCCCGCCGAATTCACGTCCGGCGTGGGCCAGGTCGAGTTCGGCGAGGGGGGTGTACGACGGGCTGCCGGCCGTGACCAGCACATGGTCGACCTGCCCCGGCAGCGCCCGGAGGAAGCGCTCGAGGCGGTCGGTGTCCTGGGCGTCGAACGCGGCCGTGCTCAGCGGGTCCAGCTCGTCCGCCGCCCGCTGCAGACGTTCGGCGTTCCGTGCCGCGAGCACCACCTCGCCGCCGGCCGCACGCACCTGCCGCGCGGTTTCGAGCCCGATTCCCGCGCTGCCTCCCACCACCACGACCGTCTGCCCGGCCAGGCCTCCGGGCGCCGCACCGTCTTCGCCCCGCATGATCACCTCCGCGTCTCCTGCGCGCCACTCACCGTGTCGACGAACTCATCGGTCGTGAGGATGGCGTGGGCGTACAGAGGCGCGTTCAGCTCGAACGTCGCCGTCATCTCCTCCCAGCTGAAGGAGCCGATGGCATCGCGGATGAGGGTGACGTGGTAACCCAGTTCCTGGCCGAAGCGAGCGGTGGTGTCCACACAGGTGTTGGCCCGCATACCGATGAACAGGATCTTCCGGACGTGATGCTGCTTGAGCATGAAGTCGAGGTCGGTGTTCGCGAAGCCGCTCGAGGCCCAGTGCTGGCGCATGACGAGCTCGCCCTCGCGGGGCTCGAAGTCAGGGTGCCACTCGGCCCCCCAACTGCCCTTGGCGAAGGTCTGCTGGCTCACGATGTGCTGCTGAGTCGGTGACAGGTGGTCCCACGTGACGTAGTCGCTCGGCGTCGTCTGGTGATGGGGCACGATGAACACCCGAAAACCATGGCTGCGGGCGGTGGCGAGCATGGTGCGCATGTGATCGAGCAGACCGATGCCTTCCGCCACTTCCTTTCCCCTGGGCCACAGCTTGCCCCCTTCGGACAGGAAGTCGTTGTACGGGTCGACAATCAGAAGAGCGGTTTCGTCCGGTGGGTACCGTGCTTCAGAAGTCATGGACGGATCCCAACTGGTCAGCGAACGGATCGATCGCGTTTGGGATGCAGCAGAGGGGTCGGTAGGGGCAGTCCCGGTCCTCCGCCACAGACCGCCGACTCCGTGGATTCAGTCTGTCACCCGTCCGGCCGACCTGCATCCGGGCCCTGGCACCCGACCGGGCGGGCTGAACCAGGCCGATGGCTGCTCCTCGCCTCCCGACCGGCCTGGGTGGAAGACGGCCGGCCAAGCTGTCCGCCAAACTGCACTCCGACAAGCGGTCCGACGACGACCGTTCGAGTCACCTCTGCCTCCGCCCAGCGGACACAGGTAGGTTGCGGCACGCCGGCCGTGCAGTCGCTTCAACCAGTCGACCGTGTCCAACAGCGGTGCCTCGCTCATCCACACCGCCGGACGCGGGGGCCGACCCGGCTGGAGCACGGGGCGGGCTTGCTGCAGCGGTCGGGCAATGCCGACACGTTCGAGGACGGCGCCGGCCCAGGCCACGACGCTCTGAGCGGCTGGGCCTGCCGTGACCGCCATGCCGCCGCCCGGCAGGTGCCGACCCCGTGCTCGGGAATGGCCGGGCCGGGCCGGTCAGACGCGGGTGCTGTGGCGGGGGCCTCCGTACTCGGACTCGGTGACGTGTTCCAGCCAGTCGACGTCGTCGGTCTCCCACAGCGCGAGGTGGGTCATGAAGTGGTCCGGGGCGGCGCCGTGCCAGTGCTGCTCCCCCGGCGGGGTCCAGATCACGTCCCCGGGGTGGGCTTCGAGGATCTCCCCGCCACGGGACTGGACCAGGGCGATGCCCTCGACGATGCAGAGGGTCTGGCCCAGGCCGTGGGAGTGCCAGGCGGTGCGGGCGCCGGGGGCGAAACGGACGGCGTTCGCGCGGGTGCGGGAGGGGTCCTCGCCGCGGTAGCTGACATCGGCCCACGCGTCGCCTGTGAACCACTCCGCCGGCAGCTTCATCGTCGGCTGCTTCTTCAACAGTTCCATCGTGAAATAGGTCCTTCTTGAGGCTGGTCAGGTCAGGAATTGGGGCCTTCGGGCTCCTCGGCGATGCTCTTCAGCTGGGCGACGGCGGTCATGGCGGACGGCCAGCCGGCGTAGAAGGCCAGGTGGGTCAGGGCCTCGCCGAGCTCCTCCTTGGTCAGGCCGTTGGCCAGGGCGAGCTCGAGGTGAAAACCGAGCTGCTCGGTGCGGTAGAGCGCCGCCAGCGCGGTGACGGTGACCAGACTGCGGTCACGGGGCGACAGCTCGGTGCGCTCCCACACATCCCCGAAGAGGACGTCGTCGGTCAGCTCCACCAGCTTGGGGGCCACGGAAGTCAGCGCTCGCGGCGCGGTTTGCCTGGGCATGGTGCCAACAGCTCCTTGTATCAGTGTGTCAAGTGGTGTCGTGCCGCTGCCCGAGCAGAGGTGTCACCACGATCGTGGACAGCAGGACGGCGACGGTGATGAACAGGCTCATGCGCAGTCCGTGCAGGAAGCCGGCGCGGCCTGCCAGCAGGGCGCCGAAGACGGCGACGGCCAGGGCACCGCCGATCTGGCGGGCGGTGTTGAGGATGCCGCCGGCGACGCCCGCGCGGTGGGCGGGCACGGTGTCGAGGAGGTGGGCGGTCAGCGGGGGCATGACCAGCGGGCCGCCGAGGCCTACGGGAATCATCAGCGCGGCGACGGCCCAGGGCGGTGCGGTCGCCGGCAGGACCGCCAGGATGATCATTGCGGCGGCCATCAGCAGCAGTCCGCCCGTGATCGAGGCCCGCCTGCCGATCCTGTGCACCAGCCGGCTGGAGGCCGGTGTGAACAGTGCGGCGAAGGCCATCATCGGCAGGAACGCCACCCCGGTGGCCATCGACGACAGGCCGCGCACCTGCTGGAAGTACAGGCTGAGCAGGAACGGCATCCCGTAGAAGCCGATCATGAAGGCGAAGCCGATGGTGACCGCCGTCGCCATGGCGCGGTTGCGGAACATCTCGAGCGGCACCATCGGGTGCGCGGTCCGAGCCTCGATCATGAAGAAGCCGGCCGTGCCGAGGACCGCGACCGCCAGAGCCGCGATCACGTGGGAGGCGGTGAAACCGTCGGCGCCGGCTTCGATGACCCCGTACGTCAGTCCGCCCATCCCCGCTACCGCGGCGACCTGCCCGGGCAGGTCGAACGGAACCCTGCGGCGCGGCGACGGCGTGATCCGCGCCAGCAGGAGCAGGGCGACGACGCCCACGGGGACGTTGATGAAGAAGATCAGCCGCCAGCTCAGCTCGGTCAGCACGCCGCCCACAAGAGGACCGGCCGCAGCGGCCGCCGCCCCGCCCGTCGCCCATACGGCCACCGCATGGGCTCGGCCGGCCCGGTCGTCGTACGCCTCTCTGATCAGCGCCAGCGTCGTGGGCATCACCACCGCCGCCCCGGCGCCCTGCAGGAACCGAGCGGCGACGAGGATGCCCAGGCCGGGCGCCAGGCCGCAGGCCGCGGAGGCGGCGGCGAACACCACCACGCCGGAACCGAAGGCCCGCCGGGCTCCGATCCGGTCCGCGAGAGCGCCCGCCGACAGCAGCAGCGCGGCGAACATCAGGGTGTAGCCGTCCACCAGCCACTGCAGTCCGGTCATCCCGCCGCCCAGCTCGTCACGGATCGTGGGCAGCGCGACGTTGACGATCGTGGCGTCCAGCGTGATCACGAAGAAACCGACCACGGCGGCGGCGAGGGCCGCGACCGCGTGACGGCTGCGCTCCGGGGCTGCCGCGTCAGCGGCCGACCGCACGGTGGTGGGCACGAAAGACTCCAGACGACGAGATGGACGTAGACGTGATGGCGGTGCGGCAGCGCGCAGCAGCCGCCTCTGCTGCCGCCGCGATAGCTGCCGCTGCCGAGGGCGGATCGCTCCGCTCTTTCTCTCCGCCACCCATGAAATCGCTGGCCACGGGGGTGCGGAAGGTAATGGTGTTCCAGGTAATGACAGAACCCCCCACGCCCTGGCCGCCCGCCCTAGCCTGGAAGGCGTGGACAGCAGGAGCGAGATCAAGGAGTTCCTGGCCTCGCGCCGGGCCAGGATCACCCCCCAGCAGGCCGGCCTTCCCGCGTACGGCGGCAACCGTCGCGTGCCCGGCCTGCGCCGTGAGGAAGTCGCCATGCTCGCGGGCATGAGCGTCGACTACTACGTCCGTCTGGAGCGCGGCAACCTCACCGGTGTCTCCGAGGCGGTCCTGGACTCGCTCGCCCGTGCCCTTCAGCTGGACGAGGCCGAACGCGCCCACCTCGACGACCTGGCCCGCGCCGCCAACACCGCAGCCCACAAGCGCCGGCGCACAGCCCAGCAGCCCACGCGTGTCCCGCCGAGCGTGCAGCGGATCCTGGACTCCATGACCGACGCGCCCGCGTTCGTCCGCAACGGTCGCCTCGACTTCCTCGCCGCCAACCGACTCGGCTATGCCCTGTACGCGCCCCTGTTCAGCGACGGGCAGGAACCCCCGGCGAGCATCGCCCGGTTCAAGTTCCTCGACCCCCGAGGCCGCGAGTTCTTCGGTCGCCACTGGGAGGAGTCGATGAGCAACACCGTCGCCCTGCTGCGCACGGAGGCCGGCCGTAACCCGCATGACAAGGGTCTGACCGATCTCATCGGCGAACTCGTGACCCGGAGCGAGGAGTTCCGCACCGCCTGGGCCCGGCACCATGTGCGCCTGCACCACACCGGTCTGAAGCACTTCCATCACCCGGTCGTCGGTGACCTCACCCTCGTCTTCGACGCCATGTACCTGCCCGCACACCCGTCCCTGAGCCTGACCGCGATGACCGCCGAGCCCGGCTCCCCCGACGAGGACGCCCTGAAGCTGCTGGCGAGTTGGGCTGCCACGACTGACGAGTCACTGCCGCGCGGAGCCCTCGAACAACCCGCCCCGTGACCCAGGGTTCAGATCATCGGCGTTGCACGGTTGCAGAACCAAAGCGCAGCCAACTGAACGACAGCCATGTCCGTTTGCCCGCTCCACCGCAGATTGCGGCCCATCGGCTCCCGAAGCTCTGTCCGCCCGCGGACGCGCCCCGTTGCGCGATCCCACGGCCGGACCTCAGCCGCTCGCCGCACGGGGTCCCAGCACGCCGACCCCGGTCTGCCGGACAGTGCGCGGGCGAGGGGAGCTCCGTACGCGCAATTCCACGGTGAAGGCGTGGTCCCGCGTACCGTCGCCCCGGACAGCGGTACGGTGTGCCCCTGACAATCGCCGGGCCCCATGGCCCGTCAGCAACAGGGGAGTTTCATGCAACACCGCAGACCGCGCGACCACCGCAGACTGATAGCCCGAGCGGTCGGTACCGCAGGTGTGCTCGCCGTCGCTCTGGGTGCCGGGGTGACGCCCTCGATGGCCGCCGGGAAGGCGTCCCAGAAGCCGACGGCCACCGGGTCGTCGCCCGACGAGGACTCCACGAACTGGGCGCCCGAGAACGACAGCGCAGCCCTGCCCAAGGCCGCAGCCCTGCCCAAGGCCACCCAGTCGGCCCCCGCGCTCACCCGTGACCGCGCCTCCGGCGTCCAGCTCAAGCTTCCCGCGCCGAGCGGGCCCTACAAGGTCGGCACCTTCAGCCAGCACCTCGTCGACAAGTCCCGTACGGACCCGTACGTACCCGGCAACCGGGCGCGCGAGCTGATGGTGACGTACTGGTATCCGGCCGCCTCCACCTCCGGGCATCCCCTGGCACCGTGGATGCCCTCGGTCTCGGGTGCTCACTTCCTCTACTCGCGCGGTCTGTCGCCGCAGCAGGTCACGCTGCCGCAGACGGCCAGCCACGTCCTGGCCCCGGTCACCACCAAGCTCGGCAAGCTGCCCGTGCTGCTGTACTCGACCGGGCTGCACTCGGACCGCGCGATGGGCACCGCCCTGGCCGAGGATCTCGCGAGCCGCGGCTACATCGTCATCGCCGTGGATCACACGCACGACGCCAATGAGGTGCAGTTCCCGGGCAACCGGCTCGAGGTCAACACCATGCCGGCCGGCTCGCACTCCTCCGACACGCTCAACGTGCGCGCTGCCGACATCCGCTTCGTCATCAACCAGCTCGGCACCATCGCCAAGGGCGGCAACCCGGACGTGGACCACGCCAAGCTCCCCTCCGGTCTGTCGAACACCGTGGACACGTCCCGCATCGGGATGTTCGGCTGGTCGCTGGGCGGCGCCGCGGTCGACACCGCCATGCAGCTCGACCATCGCATCGACGCCGGCGCCAACCTGGACGGCCAGTTCTTCGGCACCGCGCCGAGCAAGGACCTGAGCCGCCCGTTCATGCTCTTCAGTTCCGGCACGCACAACCGCAACAACGACTCGTCGTGGCGCAAGCTGTGGCCCCACCTGAAGGGGTACCGGGTCGACATCCAGCTCCACGGTTCACGGCACCTGTCGTTCAGCGACAACGAGTGGCTGGTGCCCCAGGTGGCACCGCTACTCGGGCTCTCCCCCGAGCAGGTGCAGGAGCAGTACGGCACGATCGACCCCAACCGGGCGATCAAGATCCAGCGTGACTACCTCGCCGCCTTCTTCGACCAGCAACTGCGCAAGAAGCACAGCACCCTCCTGGACGGACCTTCCAGGAGCTACCCGGAGATCGCCTTCGTCCGCTGACCGGACTTCGTGAAACGGGCCCCCGCGTGGGGGCCCACCCCGGGGAGTTCCGTCGCAGGAACGAGACAGGGACCTACGTGTGATCGTCGTGTGACCGCATGCGGCTAAAGTGTGCGTTCGTCGAACGTTCGAGCGCTCGCCGCCCGGTTGAGAGAGGACCCGCTGCCCTGCCCACCGCGTCCCGGGGCCCTCGCCACAGCGTCCCCTCCGCCCGCCGCAATGCCGCTGCCCGGCCGGGTTCGCCCGCCGGGCGCCCCGCTCGTCGTGCCGCACCCAGTGGTGGCCGTCCTCGCCGTAGCCGTCCGCACCTTGGCTGTCCGCACCGTGGCCGCCGGGCCGAGCGGCATCCGATCCGAGGGAGTGCCAGAAGCCGTGTCGACCGGCGCGGAGCCCATCGTCGTGGACTTCCCGCTGCCGACGCGCAGGGCAGCCGGCGCCGGGATGACTCCACAGGCCCACGCCGGCACCGCTGGAGGCGGCGGCCCGGCGCCGTCGGACGCCGCCCTTGACCCCCGCGGCATGTGCACGGGCCTCGGCACCCAGGTCCGCCACGGCCGCCCCGGCGGATCTGCCGCCGAAGGCACGACCACCGACGGTCTGCCGGACGGCCTGTCGCCGGACGGCACGCACCACCGTCTTCGCCCGCGGCTTCCAGGCGGCCCGCCGCCTGTGACCCGCCGCCCCGCCAGACCACCGATCCGAGGACCACCACCATGGCCACCATCCCCACCGACCAGACCACCGGCTCCCCCGGCCACAGGGCAGCGCGCAAGCGCGGCAGCCGTCCGGACGTTCCGGCGAGCTGGGAACGCCCGGCGCTGGCCGCGGTGCTGGTCGTCGCCGCGCTGCTGTACGCCTGGGGCATCGGGCACGCCGCGATTCACCCTTACTACAGCGCGGCGATACGGTCGATGGCCAGCAGTTGGCGGGCCTTCCTCTTCGGCGGTCTGGACCCCAGCGGCTCGATCACCCTGGACAAGCTGCCCGGTGCCTTCTGGCCCGAGGCCGTCTCGGTCTGGCTCTTCGGCCCGAGCACATGGGCGGCCGCGCTGCCGCAGGTCATCGAGGGCGTGCTCACCGTCTGGCTGCTCCACCGGATCGTGCGGGCCTGGGCCGGACCGTTCGCCGCACTCGTCGCCGCGCTGACGCTCACCTTCACCCCGGTCACCGTGGTCCTCAACCGGGCCACCATCCCGGACACCGCGCTCACTCTGCTGCTGGTGGCAGCCGCCGGGGCCCTGCAGAAGGCCGTACGGTCCGGGCGGCTGCTGCCGCTGATCACCTGCGGCATCTGGGTCGGGCTGGCCTTCCAGACGAAGATGCTGCAGGCGTGGCTGGTGCTGCCGGTCTTCGCCGTCGTCTACCTGCTCGCCGCCGGCGGTTCGCCGTTGCAACGGGCCGCGCGCCTCCTGCTGAGCGGTGCCGTCACGCTGGCCGTCTCCTGCTCGTGGGCACTGCTCGCCTGGGCGACGCCCGCCGCGGACCGCCCGTACATCGATGGCACCTCGAACAACAATCCCTTCAGCCTGGTCTTCGGCTACAACGGCCTGAGTCGCTTCAGCGACGACGACACCGCGTTCGGTGCCGTCTCGGGGACCGCCGCCAGCCGGACCTCCGGAAACACCGGCTGGGGAATGCTGGTCAACCACACTGTCGGCCCACAGGTCGCCTGGTTCCTGCCGCTCGCGGTGCTCGCCGCCGTACTGGGACTGGTATGGCGCGCCCGCGCACCGCGGACCGACCTGCTGCGTGCCGGTTTCCTCCTGTGGGGTGGTTGGCTGGCCGTCCACGCCGTGGTGTTCAGCGTCTCGAACGGCAACCACCCTTACTACACGGCCGTATTGGCACCGTCGATCGCGGCGCTGTCCGGGGGCGGGCTCGCCCTCTTCCGGTCCGAGTACGAGGCAGGCGGTCGGCGGCGCGTGTGGCTGCCGTCGGCCATCGTGCTGACGGTGGCCTGGGCGCTGGTCCTCGATCTGCCGACCCTGTTCGCCTCCTGGCTGCTGTTGCTCGCCGTGGGCCTTGCGGCGTGCGGCGCTCTCGGACTGTGGACCAGCGATTCAAGCGCCTCCCGAAGCATGGTCCAGGGCTCTCTGGCCACCGGAATCGCGGCCACGCTGCTCCTCCCCGCCGGCTGGGCCGCCGCCTCCCTCAACCCGCTCTACGCGGGCGCCTCGACCTCGCCCACAGCCGGCCCGGTCGGCAAGGCGTACCATAACGCCGTACACCATCGATCGGCACTGCGCCGGGTCGGGCTCGACCAGCCCAGCGACCGCGACACCACCCTGCTCGACTACCTCACCGCGCATCGCCACGGCGAGAAGTACCTGCTCGCCACCCAGGCCGCCTACCCCGCGGAACGTCTGCTGCGCGCGGAGTCCCAGCCCATGCTGGTCATGGGTGGCTTCACCGGCAAGACCCCCTTCCCCAGCGCCGGTCAACTCGGCACCCTGGTCACCACGCACCAACTCCGCTATGTGCTGCTCACTCCTGTGCGGCCCACCACCCCGGCCACCACGTGGGTGAAGTCCCACTGCACGCGCCTCCGCTCCGGGGAGTACGGCTGGCGCACCAAGGGCAGCTTCCGTCTGTACGACTGCAGCCGGCAGGGCTGAGGCAGAAGACGCGGCCGCCGAGGAAGACGTTGTCCAGCACCACCAGCCGGCCGGGACGCAGCCGGGGCACGATCTCCTCGTAGCCGGGCGGGTAGTTGCCCTTGTCGGCGTCGATGAACGCGATGTCGATGACCGGATCGGGCATTGCGCCGGCACAGGCAGGTGTGGAGCGCACGAGTGTGCATCGTGTGGTCGCGGGGTCTGGGAGTTGGCCATGGCGGATCGGCGGAGAGGACCGAGGTGCGCCTCGATCGGGTTGGCCAGGAGGCGTAGGTCGGGGTGAGACACAGCTCGCACCCATTGGCGCATGCTTGCTCTCAGTGACCTATGATCATGAGCATGTCCGCCCTTCGTGAACGTTCCGCCCACAGTCAACTGGCGGCCAGTGAACAGCTGTTGGCCTACGCCTCCGTCGTGTCGGCCAAGAGCGCCAAGGGCGTCGGCATCGGGGCGTCCATCGCGAACCATATGGTCAACTCCGTGGGCGCGCAGTCCGGCGGAACGGACAGCATCGCCGCGGGCATGCCGCGCACCTCGGGAGCGCTGCTGCTGCGGGTGACCGACCAACGCGTCGGACTGGTCCAGCCCCTGGACGGCACCCCGGTGTGGGAGGTGCCGCGGGCGTGGGTGACCCGGGTCGAACGCCGGCCCCGTACGCAGCTGATGGCCCGCTTCCGGCTGCACTACGCCGACGGCTCCTGGCTGGCCTTCCTCACCATGCGGCGCCGTACGATCGAGCAGTTCCGCTCGCTCATCGGCTGAGGTCGCCCCGCACGTCCCGTTCCCCGGAGCCCGTGGGGCAGTTCGTTCCGCTCAGTCCGCGCCTGCGCCCCGGACGACGTGGCCGATGACGGCCCCGGCGTGCTCGGGGTGGCGCGCCGGCCACGTACCGAGGTGCTCCCGTACGGCCTCCCCCACGCAGGAGCGCACGGCGGCGCCGCCCAGCACGCCACATGTGGCGCCGTGGAACTCGGGACGGTCCAGCTTCACCGATACGACCGCCGTCAGGCCCGCGCAGATCCGGTCGGCGCCGAGGCCGGGGTCCGCCGTCGTCAGCAACCACCGTTGCCGGGCGCGGCTGTTGATCGCGGCTGCCACCCCGTCGCGGAAGCCCGCCAGGTGCGTGCCCCCTTCGGGAGTGGGCCGGCTGTTGGCAAAGCTGCGGATCCGGCCCTCGCGGGAACTGCTCCACCGCAGGGCCACCTCGATCGTCCCCGCCATCAGCGGGTCGTCCTGCTCGATGCCGATGATGTCCGGGTGTACGGCCGTCTCCGCCCGCGCGTCGAGGAAGGCGACGAACTCCCGCACCGCACCCGGATACCGCGCATGCACCGACCGGGCGCCGTTCGGCCCGCGTTCGTCGCTCAGCGAGATACCCAGACCCCGGTTCAGGAACGCCAGTTCCCTGAATCGCTCCGCGAGCACGCTGAACGAACACCGGGCCGTCCCGAAGACGTCGGCGTCGGCCGGAAGGCGATGGCGGTGCCGCTTCCGGTCGCCGCCTCGACGGCAGCGGGCGGCCCGACCGCGACGCCACGCGCGTACTCCTGGACCCGGCGGACCCCCCTGGCGCCGCACCTCGGCCGTCAGTCGGCTCGACAGGGCGTTGGTGACGCAGGGCCCCATTCCGAAGGGACCCACGTCCACGGCGTGGCGACCGCCCGGCCGAGCCCCGGCGCACATGCGGGTCAACAGGTCTTCGAGGCACGGACCGTCGGTGTCGCCGGCGGCCGCCACGGGCAGGCCCGGTCCGTCGTCGGCGACGCGCACGCCGCCGTCGCGCGTGAGGGTGACGTCGACGGTGCGGGCACGGCCGGCCAGGACCTCGTTCACCGCCCGGTCGACGGCCTCGAACACCAGTTGACGAAGCCCGCGTTCGCCGGTCGAGCCGACGTACATCCCGGCCGTCTCCGGATGGCTTCCCAGCCCTCCAGCACCTCGATGTGGCTGGCGTCGTACGCGACGCGAAGGTGCCGGGAGATGGGCACTCACATGCGCGTGGCGGCGGCCCGGAAGTCCATCGAGCCCCCCATCTATACCCCCATGGGGTATAGAATCGAGACCTGCTGACCGAGGACGACGGCGAAAGGTGTGCACCATGCATGCGATCGGGCACGCGTTGTCCATTGCCGGCTCGATGACCTGGGAGATCACCTGGGCATTGATCCTCGGCTTCACCTTGTCCGCCGTCGTGCAGGCGGTGGTTCGCCGCGAGACGGTCGTACGACTGCTGGGGGACGACCGGCCCCGCACGCTCGCCCTGTCCGCAGGGCTCGGTGCGGCCTCATCGTCCTGCTCGTACGCCGCCGTCGCGCTCGCGCGCTCGCTGTTCCGCAAGGGAGCGGATTTCACGGCGGCGATGAGCTTCGAGATCGCCTCGACCAACCTGGTGGTCGAACTGGGCGTGATCCTGGCCCTGTTGATGGGATGGCAGTTCACCGCCGCGGAGTTCGTCGGCGGCCCGATCATGATCGTCGTACTCGCGGTGCTGTTCCGGCTCCTGCTGCGTGAGCGGTTGCTGCGCCACGCACGGGAGCAGGCCGAACGCGGGCTGGCCGGGTCGATGGAGGGGCACGCGGCCATGGACATGTCCGTGGGCGGCGCGGGCGGCTTTCTCCGCCGGCTCCTCTCCCGCGACGGCCTCACCTCCGTCTCGCACATCTTCGTCATGGAGTGGGCGGCGATCCTCCGCGACCTGGTGGCGGGGCTGCTGATCGCCGGGGCGATCGCAGCGTGGGTGCCGGACGACTTCTGGCGCGGCTTCTTCCTGGCCGACCACCCGCTCGCCGCCAAGCTGGTCGGGCCGCTGATCGGCCCGGTGGTGGCCATCGCCACGTTCGTCTGCTCCATCGGGAACGTGCCGCTGGCCGTGGTGCTGTGGAAGGGCGGCATCAGTTTCGGCGGTGTCATCGCCTTCATCTACGCCGACCTGCTGATCCTGCCGATCCTGAACATCTACCGGAAGTACTACGGCGCCCGGATGGCCGCCTTCCTGCTCAGCACGTTCTTCGCCGCGATGGCGGTGGCCGGCTACGTCGTGGAGTTCGCCTTCGGGGGGCTGGGCCTCATCCCCGACCAGGCCGATGCGAAGATCCCCGAGGAGGGCGTCAGCTGGAACTACACGACCTGGCTCAACATCGCCTTCCTGCTGCTGGCCGCCGCCCTCCTGGTCCGTTTCCTGCGCACCGGCGGCCCGGCGATGCTGCGCATGATGGGCGGCTCACCGAACCAGGGCGAACACGAACACGACCACGCACATGGGCAGGGCGAGCACCACCACCATCACTGAGCCGGCAGGGCTCCGCAACCATGGCCGGTCACCGTACGCTCACTCATCGAGCCCGGCCGCCCGCAGGCGGGCCCGCACGGCCGACCACTCCGGCACAACGGGCTCGCTGCGGTTCCGGCCGACGGCCCGATCCTTGAACCCGCTGGAGGCGGACACGCACACCTCCGGCCCGTGAAGTCCTCGTCGACGCAGGTCCGCAGCCCCGCCAGGCCGGCCGCCGCCGAGAGCTCGGCCCACACACCGGCGCGGCCCAGCTCGGCTTGGGCGGCGTGCAGTTGCTCGTCCGTGACCAGGACCGCGCGGCCCCGCTGCCGCGCACCGCGAGGACGCCACGGTAGCCGTTCACCGGGCAGCTGATGCCGTACGCGTCGTTGGCGCCGACCTCCACATGCGCTGCCGGCAGGCCCTGTCGCAGCGCCGCGGCCAGCGGTTCACCGGCGGCCGGTTCGCAGGCGATCAGCCGGGGGACCCGGTCGGTCACCTCGAGGCGGCGCAGTTCGGCGAAGCCCATTCCGATGCCGAAGAGCAGTTCGCCGTAGCCGGTCGGGACGAAGACGGCCGCGGGGACACCGAGATCGGCGCTCGGCGATCCGCCGGGCCAGCGGCCAGCGCACCTCCGCCGGCACGGGCAGCACCACAGCGCCGTGCGCGCAGGAACGGGTCCATCGCCGACGGCAGGTATCGGTAGAGGTGAGGACGACGCAGCGCAGCCCGGCACGCGCCGCGAACGCCGCGGCGGAGGCGCCGCGGTTGTCCGCTGCCGCGACGACGACGCTGGGTGCGCCGGAGGCAGGGCGGCGAGCGGCGGCAGGAGCGGGCCAGGCGATCTGCTCGAAGAGCTCGTCAGGGACGAGCCGGAACTGCTGCCCCGGGTTGCTGGTGCCGCTGAAGATGTCGCCGCACCGGCATTTGAAGCCACCCATGTCGTTCTCCCTCCGCAGCCTTCCATCAGGCGCCCACATGGCGGCCGATGGGGCGGCCCTGCTTGATCACTGGTGGATTGTTGCGGTGAGGCGTTGCAGTGCGGCGTGGGCGGGTGGGCCCCAGGTGGGCTTGCCTCCCGGGCGGCCGCGGAGGCCGGCGTCTCCGATGTGGAGGCAGGCGAGGGCGCGCAGCACCGCCCAGCCGCGGGCGCGGCGTAGGGTCGCGACGTCCGGGCTCGGCCGGTAGGCCTCGTGGAAGCGGTCGACGGCGCCGTCCGGCAGGAGGATCCAAGCGGCGGCGAGGTCGCAGGCCGGGTCGCCGGCGAAGAGGTCGCCGAAGTCGATCACGCCGGAGAAGGTGCCGTTCGTAGTCAGGATGTTGGCCGGATGCAGGTCGCCGTGGAGCCAAAGTGGTGGGCCTGCCCAGTCGGGCGCGGCGGCGGCGTCCTCCCAGACCGCGCGGACGGCGTCCGGGTCGCGAATCAGCCCCAGCTCGGTGGCCGAGGCGAGCCCTTGGGCGAAGCCTTCCGCGGTGTCGGCCAGCGGGCCACCACGGTCACGGCCTGCTGGTGCCCCGTCGGGGGCGGGGCGGTGGAGGGCGGTCAGGAACGCGGCCAGGGCGATGGCCGCCTCCTCGGGGCGCGTCGCGGGGGCGCGGTCGGCGGGCTCGCCCGGTACCCAGGTGGTGACAAGCCAGGGCCGCGGAAACCGTTCGGAAGGCTCACCAAGACGCTGCGGGACGGGGATCTGGAGAGGAAGGTGCGGGGCGAGGAGGGGCAGCCAGGCGTGTTCCTTGCGCAGCAGCGCGTCCGCGGACCGCGTCGCCCAGGGCATCCGGACGGCGAGGTCGTCACCGAGCCGCCACACTTGATTGTCCCAGCCGAGCGCTCCCAGCTTCAGGGGGCGATCCGCAAGGTCGGGGTGCTGCTCGCGCAGCAGATCCCGGATCAAGTCCTCGGTGATGTCCCTCTCGGTGGCCGTCATGCGCAGCAACAGTAGTCGGGGGGCGACCTGACCGGGTTCCGGGCGGATCTGCGTCGAGTGCGGTCCGGATCTGTGTCGAGTCAAGCCGTCGAACGCACTTCGAACTTGATCAGCGGCTTCGCGGTTCAGCGGACGTGCAGACGGCCTCGCTCCGGTCCTGTGCTCCGTCATGGAGCGGATCGTCGCTTCGAGTTGTGCGACGCTCCGCTGTGCAGGGACGGCCGGCGGGGACGCTGGTTGATCTCGCCCCCGCGCCTGAACGTGCCGCCGTCAACGAGTGGTTGTGACGTACTGGTCCGACGACAACTCGAACACCCGTACTCGCCGACCGCAGGTGGGATTGACGGTCTCACGGACCGGATGCATCCCCAGTTTGGTCATGATCCGTTCGGAGGCGCCGTTGCCCACTTGAGCGATGCTGACGATCCGCTCCAGCCCGCGCTCTTCGAACCCGAACCGTACAGCGGCCTCAGCGGCCTCGGTGGCCAAGCCCTGTCCCCAGTGGGAACGTCCCAGCCGCCAGCCGACCTCGACCGCCGGCAGTACCTCCGGCAAGAAGTCGGGCACCGAAAGGCCGGTGAACCCGGCCAGCTCGCCGGTGGACCGGATCTCCACGGCGAACAGGCCGAAGCCCTGTGACTCCCACTCGCTCTCCCATGCCTGGATCCCGCCGCGAGTCTGCTGTTCGTCACGGACGCTGCCGTCACGGATCCACCGCATGACCTCGGGGTCCGCATTGACGGCAGCCATGGGCGCAACGTCTTCCTCGCGCCAGCGACGCAGGATCAAACGGGGAGTCTCAAGCGTGACCATCCAATCATTCTGGATCACAGATGGGCTCTCCGCCATCCTCACCAGGCACTTTCGATACCCGCCCGGCAGACGACTCGGAGGCGGCCCACCGGTGGACGTGGCTGGCGTTCAGGCGCATCGCAACGGCTTCGGCGAACGCTGCTGCGGCTGGGCCGGTCCACAGCCCCCGGTCGGCGACGACGCCCACGACTACGTCTTCCGCCTCTACGCCCTCCCCGCCCCCATCATCGGGCCCTACCAGCGCTGACCACGGCGGCCCCAGCCCTGCGTTCAACGTCTGGCGCCAGGCGCCCGGCGCAGCCTGGCTCGCGGGGTCCGGGCACGGGCATCGATTGCCCCGTCGAGCCCGTCCGCCCAGGCGCGTGGCGCCGCAGGCGCGGCATCGTCACAGACAGCCATCGCGACCCGGCGTCACCGGGCACAGCCGACGTCGAGCACCTCGACGACGTCGCCGCGGATCGTGTACACCAGCCAGCACCACTCCCCGAACGCGGCAGCGAGGTCCGGCGCCCGTGTCTCGGCGTCGCCGGTGACTGCGCTGATGAGCATGACGATCTCTTCGTGCATCTCGTCCGGCACGTCGAAGAGAACGTTGGCGGCCCTTTGGATCATTTCGACTTTCATGGCACCCCCCGGTCGAGCAGGAGCGGCACGGTTCGGCGAAGCCGAGTGGCCCGGGCCGCGCTCACGGTCCGAACGGAGCCCTGAGGACCACCGTAAACCCGCCGGCGCCCATCGATGTCGAGGATGGAGGGCGAGTTGGATCCAGCCCATCCGGGAACCGCGCCCATGCACACGGGCTGCTGCAACAGGACGCACATCAGTCACATCGCCCCCACGAGAGTCGATCCCCGATCGCCTGCCCAGCCGTCGGTCCGCCCATGACGTCCTCCTCGGATCACGGAATGCGAACGGCCCATGACGTCTGCCCCGGATACAAGGAACCCGGACGGCTTCACGGAACCGGGACGGCGCTTCACGGTGCCTCGACGGCGAGGTCGTCCACCACAGCCTGCAGGCCACCCTCGTGTCGTTCCGCCGCGCGTCGCTGCCGCGTGGAGCCGGACCCGTTGAGCTGGACATCGCTCAGCCAGTCGCCGACACGCCGGTCGTCGCCGTACCGGCTGAGGTGGGGCTCGACCCGTTTCCACAGCTCTTCGATCAGCCGGCCGACGGCCATGGGAGCGCAGTCGAAGGTGTGGGTGGCGGGCAGAACGCCGACCGATCCGTGCCGGGCGGCCTGCCAGCACGCCGCCCTCAGGAGCAGATCGGGAACGTCGGGCGCGGGTTCGCCGGAGCGCACCAGCTCCACGGCGTGCCCGACGAGGGCACGGACGAGCAGCGCGTACGCGGTGGTGGTTGTGGCGTCGGGCATCACGTCCGCGACGCGCACCTCGATGGTGGGAAGATGCGCCGAGGGCCGGACGTGCCAGTAGACCATCGCCGGGTCCAGCGCTGCCCCGGAGGCCACGAGTTGGTCGACGACCCGTTCGTAGTGCGCCCCGTCGTGCAGGCGGGGAGGAGGTCCCGCCGAGGGCCAACGGCTCCAGACCACCGATCGCCAGCTCGCGTATCCGGTGTCCGCGCCGTCGCTGTACGGCGAGTTGGCGGTCAGGGCCAGCAACAACGGCATCCAGCCCCGCAGGTGGTTGACCGCCCGAACGGCTGCCTCCCGGTCGGCCACGCCGACGTGCACGTGGCAGGCGTTCACGCCCTGCCCGTGAACCACGGCTCCGAAGCGGTGCACAAGGGCCCGGTACCGCGGCTGATCGAGGACGGGCGGCGGTCCGGAACGGCCGAGTACCGCCACGCCGCTGGGCACCAGCAGGCAGTCGTGCTCGGCCGCCGCGGCGGCCGCACCCGCGCGTAATCGACGGACTTCCGCTTCCACATCAACGCCGGTACGGCACACGCCGCTGACCGTCTCCAGCTGAGACTGCGACAGCTCTGGTGTGACATGCGGCCCGCCGAGGCGAGCACGAGCGGACCGCACCACGGAAAGAGACCTGCAGACAGCAGACCTGCTGCGCCGGTCGGCCAGGACGAACTCCTCCTCCACACCGACCGTCGGCGGTGCTGTCGTCTCCGGCGAGCACCCCGCCCCGCCTACGGCGGCAGGGGTCACGGCATCGAACGGCTCTGGCACATCCAGCCCTTTCCGAAAGACACGGAACACCGGGAACCACCCGTCGCCGACTCCGCACGGGTCTCGTTCACTCCTCACGCACCCGAGCGCACAAGCCCACTTACCGCCGGACCAGGAGTGGGAACCGTCATGCTGAGCCTTCGACCGAAGCGCTGCAAGCGGTTACCAAGCCACCCTCACAGCGCACCGACCACCCACGATGATTCGGCGGTCGAAGACCGGCACACCGCGGGTCCGCCCAACGCCCGGACCGGCAACCACCAGCGAAGTCGCTCACCGGGCAGGCGCAACGCGCGGCGGATCCACGGCACTTCCAGCCGATGCCGGCCGTTTGCGGACGAGCAGCACGGGGAGGGAGGGGCATCCGCAGCCGCGGGGCGCCCAGCTCGATGTGTCCGACACTGAACGCACCGCCGCTCCCGGGCGGCCCGAGGCCTGTACGCACCGGACGCCTTCTCTCCGACCAGCCCCCGCTCCACGGCGGCGCGGCGGGCCGTCACGGGCAGGGTCGGGTACTTCGGGCTGAGCGAGGCCGGCCCCCGGACGATCCACATGCCGTCCAGCCGGTCTCCGTCCTGCGGACCGAGTACTCCCTGTTCGAGCGGGACGTCGAGCACGGACATGCGCAACATCGACCCCCGTCGGCAGCCCGGCAACTTCGCGAGGAACGAGCGCATCGTGCCCACCCCCGGCACCCCCAGCCCACCTGACCACCCGGATCTGAGACCCGACCACCACCATGGCGCCGTCCAGGGGTGATGCAGCCGACGCGATCGCCACTCGTCGGTGGACCTGGGGACGCCGTTCTCATGGCTGGTGCCGACGAGTCATCGACTCCTTCTGCGCACACGTCGGCGTGACAGGCCGATCGGACGTCACGGGCGCCCTTCGGGCGGGAGCTGCGCGGGATAGGGCTCGCTGAAGTCGGCCGAGCGGCTCACCTTCTCCCAGGCGATCGCCTCCGACAGCTGACGGCGGGAATAGTCCTGCGCCATGGTCACCGCGTTCACGCCCAGGAGCAGGTGGCTGGGGACCTGGTCCCGCCGTACGGTCCGCACGATGATCTCGGCCGCTCGGCGCGGGTCCCCGGCCGCTCCGGCCGTGCTCTGCCGTACGCGCCGGTTCATCGCGCCCACGGTCTCGTCGTAGGCGTCGGGGATCGCATGGACGGTCATGGACGAGCCGGCCCAGTCCGTGGCGAAGCCGCTCGGCTCCACGACCATGACCCGCACGCCGAACGGTGCGGTCTCCGCGGCGAGGACGCGACTGAAGCCGTCGACGGCGAACTTGGCCGCCTGGTAGGAGGCGATGCCCGGCGATCCGCCGACCCGGCCCCCGACAGAGGAGACCTGCACGACGGTACCCGACCCCTGGCGGCGCAGTGAGGGGAGCGCGGCCTTCGTGACGTTGTAGACGCCCCAGAAGTTCGTCTCGAACTGGGCGCGGAAGTCGTCGTCCTCCACTGTCTCGATGGGCGACACGTTCGCGTATCCCGCGTTGTTCACGAGTACGTCGATGCGCCCGAAGTGCGTGACCGCCTGCTCGACGGCCTTCTGGGCAGCGTCCGGGCTGGTGACGTCCAGGGCCAGAGGAAGGACGCGGTCGCCGTGCTCGCCGAACGCCTCCGCGAGGACCTCGGGGCGGCGGGCCGTGGCCACGACGCGGTCTCCGGCCTGGAGGGCCGCAGCGACCAGAGCGTGGCCGAGGCCGCGCGACGAACCGGTGATGAACCAGACCTGGGAATCCTGTGGAGTCATGCGTTTAGTACAACACCGTTCTCTTAATAACGCAACGCCGTTCTGTTATGCGTTTCTATGATGTCCTGCATGAATGAGCCTGCCTTTCAGCGTGCGCGCAGTGCCGAGGCCAAACAGGCACGAGAACAGGCGATCCTGGACGCGGCCCGCACGCTGGGTCGTCAGCGCGGTGTACGGGACATCACCCTCACCGACATCGCCACGGCCGTGGGCATGCACAAGTCCGCACTGCTGCGCTACTTCGAGACACGGGAGCAGATCTTCCTCGAGCTCACCGCGGAGGGCTGGCGGCAGTGGTCCGCCGATCTGAGCCGTGACCTTGCGGGCAGGACCCAGGCCACGCCCGCGGAGATCGCCGCCACCTTCGCCGGCACGCTCGCGGAACGCCCCCTGTTCTGTGACCTGCTCGCCCAGGCGCCTTTGAACCTTGAGCGGAACGTGTCCATCGAATCGGTGCGCTCCTTCAAGCTCGCCACCCTCCACGAGGTCGAGCTGATCGGCGGAGAACTGCGTCGGCTGCTCGGCCTGACCGAGTCGCAGTCGGTCGACACGATCGCCACGGCGACCAGCATGGCCGGGGCACTGTGGCAGATGGCGACGCCCGGGACGCGCCTGCGCGAGCTCTATACGAGCGATCCCCGGCTCGGCCACGCGGTCGTCGAGGTGGAACCGCGGCTGACCCGCGTCCTCACCGCTCTCCTCACCGGGTTCGGCGTGCAGTCCACCAGAACCACTGAGGCGGCACGGACGGCAGCAGGACCGCCGTAGACAGTGAGCTGCGTCGACTGCGGCCCATCGTCGGCCGTTGAAGGCCCCTTCGCACCCACCGGCCGCACACGGACGGTCCCGCCCTCACCGAACCCGAGCGGCAGGGTCGCCGACCTGGTCGCCGAGGACATGACCAATCAGGAGATACGTGACCAGGCTGCTTGCCAAACTCGGGGCTCCTCGCAGGCCGGCGCCGGGAGAGCTGAGCCAGTCAGCCGGACGGGCCACGTCTACCTCATAACGTCGTGTCCTGATCCGAGGGCTTCAAGTCCACTCGGCCTGGGATCGCTACTGAGCGAGGCCCGGTTGTGAGAAGCGCAAGCCACGCCACACCCCCCTCACGGGCCGCCCGAGACCGGCCGTGCTCCGACACCTTGTACCCGGCTTGGTCACCGCTGTCGCGGCGGCCACCGGCAACACCACCCACAAACAGGCGGGAGAGCAGCCATGACCACAAACGACTATGTCGACGGTTTCCGACCGGAACTCCTTGTCGTCCCCTGCGGCAGCCGCAAACTGGGATGGCCCGCGCGAGCGGCGGACATGTACGTCGGCTCTTACCACCGTGCGTGCCGCCAGGCAGCCGAAGCGCTGCAGCCCGAACGTCTGCTCATCCTCTCCGCTCGCTACGGCCTCCTGGACCTCGACGACGTCATCGAGCCGTACGACACAGCCCATGGTGCGGCCGGCGCGACAACGGCCCGGCTTCTGCTGGAACAGGCAACCGAGCGCGGCATCGTGCACCTCGACACCGTCGTCGCCCTCGGCGGCGCGCGGCACACGGCCCTGGTCCGCTCGGTCTGGCCACACGCCCGCACGCCGCTTGCGGGGACGCGCGGCATGGGCGAGCAAATGGCCCGTCTTGCAGCGATGCGCGACGGACGAGCTCCGCACCGAGGGTGATGCCGATGTGCATCCGGAGGAGACTCGCCCCTCAGCGGCCCTCTGGGGATCGGTCAATGGGAGATCACCTTGCGCTGACACCTATAGTGACCTGGACCACACTACTGAAGGGTTCCGGCGCGGCAGGTGGAGGCGTAGGTTCCGTTTACCCCGCGAGAGCGCCCTTGCAAGGCGCCGGTCCGCCAAGTCCCGGGGCGGCGGACCAGCGGGGGCCAAACCTTCACACAGCTGCGGCTTGGTCCCGAGCGGATCCTGAGCAGGTCGGGAGACCCGGGCCGTAGAACGTGACGTGGCACGGGCCCATGTACTGGGCCTTGCCGCCGACTGCCGGGCGGGTGGACCGGAAGTCCGCCGGGCGGGTGGACCGGAAGTCCGCCGGCGCGCGCCACCGCCCTCCAGCTCCTCGCGTGCCAGCCGCTGGGGCCCAGCCGGACCCGATGCGCAGAAGGGGTCCAGGCCGCCGTACGCACCCATGATCGACGCCTCCCCGTGCCGGCCGGCTTCAGCACCGACACCGCGTGCTCCACGTACGCCTCGCCGTCCACGTACGCCTCCTCCGACCGCCCCACCGGGCGGAGGGAGCCCTCCCGGCCGACAGTCCTGTCGTGGACGGACGTCCGGCTCAGGAAGGGATGACTCCGGGGCGGAAGGGTTCGACGCCGACGATGTGGCGCACCCGCTCCGGCTCGACCAGAACATGCACCCGCCGCTCGCCCTCGATCAGCCAGGGATATCCGTCCAGGCCCAGGTACTTCCGGGCCAGCCGGTCCATGCCACGCTCGGCCTGCTCCCCCTCCACGAAGCGCACCGCGCGACCGGAGATCTGCACCCGGTCGTAGGGGTTCCCGTCGGCGGCGTGCGAGAGGTGGACCCGGGTGTCGTTGCGGAGGTTCTCCTCCTTGATCCGACCGACCGAGGTGTTGAACACGATCAGCCCGTCCTCCAACCCCACCCACATCGGCGTCACATGCGGCGCCCCGTCCGGCGTCACCGTGGCCACGTACCAGAAGTTCGGCTCCTCCAGCCGCTTCCGCACCTGCTCGTTCAGCTCCGCTGCCATGGCCACTCCTTGTCCCGATCACCTCGTACGGACCGGAACCACTGTGTCACAACGGATCATTGACGGTACGTCAGCATGAGGCTTGCAGGTAAGCGAACGCTTAGCGGCTTTGGGAGGATTCCGTGTCGGTCATCGATGTGTGGATGCAGCACCCCACCCTCCGTCACTCCAACCACGAGATGTTCGAGTCGTTGCGCCGGTGGACGGGGCAGGGGCTGCTGGAGGAGCCCCTACCGGTCGAGGCCACCGTGGCGGCCATGGCCGCGGCAGATGTGGAGATCGGTCTTTCGGCGGCCTGGTACGGGCCTCAGGGCCCGCTGATCGACAACGACGAGGTGGCCGAGTTCGTCGCCCAGTCCACCGGACGGCTGCGCGGGGTCGCCGGCGCGGACCTCACCCGGCCCGTCCCGGCCGTGCGCGAGCTGCGCCGGGCCGTGGCGGAACTCGGCTTCGTCGCCCTGCGGATCGTGCCCTGGCTGTGGCAACTGCCGCCCAGCGACCGGCTGTACTACCCACTGTACGCCACCTGTGTCGACCTCGGCATCCCCTTCTGTACCCAGGTCGGCCACACCGGTCCACTGCGCCCGTCCGAGACCGGCCGCCCCATCCCCTACATCGACCAGGTGGCGCTCGACTTTCCCGAACTGACCATCGTCTGCGGGCACATCGGCTACCCGTGGACCACGGAGATGATCGCGGTGGCCGACAAACACGCCAACGTCTACATCGACACCAGCGCCTACACCGCCCGCCGCTACCCGCGAGAACTCGTCGAGTATCTGCGCGGCCGGGGCCGCAGGAAGGTGCTGTTCGGCACGAACTACCCCATGATCACCCCGGTCCAGGCGCTGGAACACCTCGCCGATCTCGGCCTGGACGAAGAGGCCACGGAGCTGTTCCTGTCCGGGAACGCCCGCCGGGTCTTCCGCCTCTGACGGACCGTGCACATCCATTCACCGCACACCCATTGACCTTTGATCGTCTACGTCCATAGCCTTCGTCTTCATATGTAAACACCTTGCCCTCATATGAGGACAGCATTCATGTAGGCGACCGAAGTTCGAAGGGGAACCGGGCCGTGCCACTTGTCGTCGTAGCCGTCGGCGTCCTGATCCTGTTCTTCCTGATGACGAAGCTGAGACTGAACGGCTTCGCCGCCCTGCTGTTCGTGGCCGTGGGCGTCGGCCTGGTTCGGGGCATCCCCCTGGAGAAGATCCCCGACGTCCTCTCCGAGGGCATCGGCGGGCAGATCGGCGACACCATGATCACCATCGGGCTCGGCGCGATGGTCGGCCGGGTGATGGGCGACTCGGGGGCGGCCCAGCGGATCGCCGGCAGGCTGCTCGACCTCTGCGGCCCGCGCTGGGTCCAGGTCGCCATGGTGCTGTCGGCGATGCTGATCGGCGTCACCATGTTCTACGAGGTCGCGTTCGTCATCATCGTGCCGGTCGCCTTCACCCTCGTACGCGTCACCCGGACGAATCTGCTGTGGGTCGGGCTGCCGATGTCGATCGCCCTGTCCACCATGCACAGCTTCCTGCCGCCACACCCCGGCCCGACCTCGGTCGCCGCGACCTTCCACGCCTCGGTCGGACTGACCCTGTTCTACGGCCTGTTCATCGCCGTCCCGGCCGGTGCGCTGATCGCGCTGACGTGGCCGCGCCTTCCGTTCGTCCGCCGGATGAACCCCTCCATACCCACCGGCCTGGTCAGTGACCGCGTCTTCACCGACGAGGAGATGCCGGGCATGGGGTGGTCGCTGTCGGTGGCCCTGCTGCCCGTGGTCCTCATCGCCGGCGCCGCGGTGACGGACCTGGCCACCTCCGGATCGGGGCCCGTCCTGCACTTCATCGCCTTCATCGGTTCCGCACCCATCGCCCTGCTGCTCACCCTGGCCGTCGCGATCTGGGCGTTCGGCCCGCGGATCGGCCGCAGTCTGGACGAGGTCAGCGCCTCCTGCCGGTCGGCCGCCCAGGCAATGGCGATGATCCTGCTCGTGATCGGCGCGGGCGGCGCATTCAAGCAGGTTCTCGTGGACGGCGGAATCTCGGACTACATCAAGAACACCACCGACGGCTGGTCCCTGTCGCCGATCATCCTCGCCTGGCTCATCCCCGCCATCCTCCGCGTGGCCCTCGGCTCGGCCACGGTCGCGGTCGTCACCGCCTCGGGCGTGGCCCTGCCGCTGCTCGCCGGCAGCGGAGTCCACCCGGAAATCATGGTGCTCGCCATCTCCTGCGGATCGATCGCCTTCTCCCACGTCAACGACCCAGGGTTCTGGATGTTCAAGGAGTACTTCAACCTGTCGGTCATCGACGCGATCAAGGCGCGCACCACCTACACGACCGTGCTCTCCGTCCTCGGCCTGGGCGGCGTCCTCGCCATGGAGTCGGTTCTGGACGCGCTGAACGTGTGACGACCGGCCGGACCTCCGCACGTACTTCCGTCGGCCGACGCTGTCGCGGCCCCCGCCGTGCAGCACGCGCCGGCGGTGGGCCTGCTGGACGCCACCTCCACCGACGACCTGGAGCAGGGAGCGCCCGGCCGCCCCGGGCCGAGGCAGGCGCTCGCCGAGGCCGGGCTCGTCACGCTGACCGCCGGCGGAGCCCCATCACTGCGGACGGTGTCGTACCACCCGATCGTCTGCGCGTCGGCCGCGCACCGCACTCGATGTCCCGCGCGCCTGTCCGCAGCGGCTCTTCACCGACGCGCGGAACAGCAGTTTGCGCTCGCGACGGTGCGGGCACTGGGTCATGAGCCCGCCGGCCGCGAGGTGGACGGTCGGTTCCACAGCCCACACTATGAGTCACAACTCGGGCACTGAGTGACATCCACCCGTGCAGGACGAGTAGCTCGCAGTGGTCGGCCACCGGGCCGAGAATGGAGGCGGAGCAGGAGGGAGAGTCCAGATGGCGCGTCCAGTCGGAATTGACCTGGGAACGACGAACTCCGTGGTCTCGGTCCTCGAAGGCGGCGAGCCCACCGTGGTCACCAACGCCGAGGGAGCCCGGACGACGCCTTCGGTCGTGGCTTTCGCGAAGAACGGCGAGGTGCTGGTCGGGGAGGTCGCCAAGCGGCAGGCCGTCACCAACGTCGATCGCACCGCACGCTCCGTGAAGCGGCACATGGGCGATCACGGCTGGCGGTTCCCCGATCACGGCGACGTCGACGGCAAGCGCTACACGGCACAGGAGATCTCCGCACGCGTGCTGCAGAAGCTGAAGCGGGACGCGGAGGCGCACCTGGGCGAGGACGTCACGGACGCCGTGGTCACCGTCCCCGCCTACTTCGACGACGCCCAACGGCAGGCGACCAAGGAGGCCGGGGAGATCGCCGGCCTGAACGTGCTGCGGATCATCAACGAGCCGACGGCGGCGGCGCTGGCGTACGGCCTGGACAAGGAGAACGACCAGACGGTCCTGGTCTTCGACCTCGGCGGCGGCACCTTCGACGTGTCCCTGCTGGAGATCGGCGAGGGCGTCATCGAGGTCAAGGCCACCAACGGCGACACGCACCTCGGCGGCGACGACTGGGACCAGCGGGTCGTCGACCACCTGGTCACGACGTTCAAGAACAACTACGGCATCGATCTCGCCAAGGACAAGATGGCCGTGCAGCGTCTGCGGGAGGCCGCGGAGCGGGCCAAGGTCGAGCTGTCGAGCTCGACGGAGACGAACATCAACCTCCCCTACATCACGGCCTCGCCGGAGGGCCCGCTGCACCTGGACGAGAAGGTCACCCGCGCCCAGTTCCAGCAGCTGACGTCGGATCTGCTGGAGCGCTGCAAGGGCCCGTTCCACAACGCGGTCAAGGACGCCGGGATCAAGGTGTCCGACATCAACCACGTCATCCTGGTGGGCGGTTCGACCCGTATGCCGGCGGTGACGGACCTGGTGCGGGAACTGACCGGCAAGGACCCGCACAAGGGTGTGAACCCGGACGAGGTGGTGGCCGTCGGCGCCTCGCTCCAGGCCGGTGTCCTCAAGGGCGAGGTCAAGGACGTCCTGCTGCTCGACGTCACCCCGCTGTCCCTCGGCATCGAGACCAAGGGCGGCATCATGACCAAGCTCATCGAGCGCAACACCACGATCCCCACCCGCCGTTCGGAGATCTTCACCACCGCCGAGGACAACCAGCCCTCCGTGACCGTGCAGGTCTACCAGGGCGAACGGGAGATCGCCGCGTACAACAAGAAGCTCGGCATGTTCGAGCTCTCGGGCATCGCGCCCGCGCCGCGCGGAGTGCCGCAGGTCGAGGTCGCCTTCGACATCGACGCCAACGGGATCATGCATGTCTCCGCCAAGGACCTCGGTACCGGCAAGGAACAGAAGATGACCGTGACCGGCGGCTCGGCGCTGCCGAAGGACGACATCGACCGCATGGTCCGCGAGGCGGAGCAGCACGCCGAGGAGGACCGCACGCGCCGGGAGGCGGCGGAGACCCGGAACCAGGCCGAACAGCTCGTCTACTCCACCGAGAAGCTGATCAGGGACAACCCCGACAAGGTCCCGCCGGACGCGAAGAGCGAGACGGAGAGCGCGCTCACGGAGCTGAAGGAGAAGCTGAAGGGAGAGGACACGACCGCGATCCGGCAGGCCATGGAACGTGCGGCCGAGGCGGCCCAGAAGATCGGTACGGCGATGTACGAGAGCTCGCGCACCGAGAGCCAGACGGCCTCCGCGGCGGACACGTCCTCCGCCGACTCCGCGGACGAAGGTGTGGTGGACGCCGAGATCGTCGACGACGACAAGCCGGAGGCGGGCTGACGATGGGCAAGGGCCGGCTGCAGAACCCGGACCCCGCCCTGCTGCAGCGTCTGCTGGAGGAACGCACCGCCGACCTGCAGCGGGTGAAGGCCGAGTACGACAACTACCGCAAGCGGGTGCGCCGGGACCGCATGGCCGTGGGCGAGATCGCCGTGGCCAACGTCCTGCGTGCCCTGCTGCCCGTCCTGGACTCCGTGGACCGCGCGTGCGCGCACGAGCCCCTGACGGTCGGCCTGAAGGACATCGCCGACACCCTCGGTACCCAGTTGGGGTCCCTGGGAGTGGAGGTGTTCGGGGAGAGGGGCGACCCCTTCGACCCGGCGTGCCATGACGCCGTCACCCACCATGTCGCCCCCGACACCGACCAGCTGATCTGCACGAAGATCCTGCGCCCCGGCTACCGGCTCGGCCCCCAACTGCTCCGCCCGGCCCACGTGGAGGTCACCGGGCCGCCGCCACCCGCGAGAAACCCCCTCGTGCGCGACCGAGGGGAGCCCCGGTTCACGGCCGGCCCCCGTGCGCCCACTCCCGGCAAGCCGGCCATCCGTGGCTGATTTCACGCCTTACTTCGGGTAGGACTTGCGACCAGGGTGTGACTATATGATCAAATCTACCGATGCGTACCCCCCACCAACAGACGCATCATGCTGCCCAGTCGGACGGACCTCCCACCGAGATGGTTCCGTCCCGCCGTAACCCGTACGACGAACTGGCCGCACTGGCAGACCATCCGCTGGACGACTTCCTCACCGAAGACGGCACGGCGGCCCGGCAGGAGGAGGACGCCGAGGAGCCCTGGACCCCGCCCAACCACCGGCGTGGCAGCCGCCGTCGCAACCGCGCCACGGGACTGCCCACGGTGGCCCGGGTCCTCGTCTGGGTGCTCACCCTCGGCTGCCTCGTCACCCTGGCCGACCGCTGGGCGCTGCTCTACGCCGAACACAAGGCCTCTCAACAGCTCAAGGACAAGCTGCATCTCGTCGCCGCCCCCGAGGTCCGCATCGGCGGCTTCCCCTTCCTCACCCAACTGGCCGCCCGGCGCCTGGACTCGGTCTCCGTCACCGTCCCCGACATCCCTGCCCACCGGGTGACCCTCACCCGGGTCACCGCCACCGCCCACGACATACGCCTCGACGGCGACGGGCCCACCGCGGTGCGCGGTGCGCTGGTTCGGCAGGTGCACAGCCAGGTCCTGCTGTCCTTCGCCGACATGAACCGCGAACTGGGCGCCTCCCAGGTGACGTTCACGGCACAGGGGCCCGACCGTGTCCGGGCCCACGGCGCCCTGCGAGTCGCGGGCCGCGCGCTGAGCGTACGGGCCGACGCCCGCATCCGGCGCGACGGAGACCGCGGCATCGCCACTTCTGTGGACGGCATACGGCTCGACATCGACGACCTCGCCACGTACCGGCCCGGCACCGGGCCCTCCGAGGGCCTCCAGCTGACCCCCGCCTCAGCGCGCCGTCTCACCCGGGAGGAAGAGAAGATCAAGGCCTTGCTGACGATCCCGGAGATCGTGCACCGCCTGGGCATCCCCGACGGCGCGGTGCGTGCCGCGCTCCACGACGAGGACAAGCTGCATCAACTCACCGGTGCGCCGCGCTTCCTGCACGATCTGACCCGCGTCAACCTCCTGGACGTGGCGCTCGCCCACCCGAGGCTCCTCGAGCGGCTGGGCCTGGACCTGTCCTTGCTCACCGCACTGACCAAACTCACCCGTCCCCAGGTCGCCGACCGCTTCACCTTCGCCTTCCAGCTTCCGGCACCGCCTGGCGGCGCCGTACGCCTGCAGCGGGTGACGGTGGGCAGGGACGGCATCCGCGCGGACGTGTCGGGCACAGGACTGCTCCTGGGCCACTGAACTCATGCAGCCCCTGAGTGCTACGGGGAGGCCGGTGCCGGCAACCCGGTGGCGTCGTCCAGCTCGGCCCAGACCGTCTTGCCGCGGCGGGCGTGGCGCGTTCCCCAGCGCCGGGCGAGTTGGGCCACCAGGAGCAGGCCGCGTCCACCTTCGTCGAAGACACGGGCCCGGCGCAGGTGCGGAGTGGTACTGCTGTCGTCGGAGACCTCGCACATGAGGGTGCGGTCGTTGATCAGACGCAGCCGGATCGGCGGCCGGCCGTAGCGGATCGCGTTGGTGACCAGCTCGCTGACCACCAGTTCGGCGGTGAAGCCGAGCCGCTCCAGGCCCCAGGCGGACAGTTGCTCCGACACGCTCGACCGGGCCCGGGCCACGGCGGTGGGATCCGCATCGAGCTCCCAGGTGACGACCTGGCGGTCCCCGAGGCCGTTGGTGCGCGCCAGGAGCAGCGCGGCGTCGTCGTCCGGCCGGGCCGGGAGCAGGGCGTCGAGCACGGTGTCACAGGTGGCCTCCAGGGAGACCGAGGGCTGGGCAAGGGCATGGCGCAGCCTGGCGAGGCCCGCCTCGACGTCCTGGTGGTACGCGGCGAGCAGGCCGTCCGTGTACAGGGCGAGGAGGCTGCCGTCGGGCAGGTCGAGCTCCGCCGCCTCGAAGGGCAGGCCGCCCAGTCCCAGCGGTGGTCCGGGAGGCAGGTCGAGGATGTCGACGGTGCCGTCCCGGGTCACCAGGGCGGGCAGCACGTGTCCGGCGCGGGCGACGGTGCAGCGGCGGCCGACGGGGTCGTAGACGGCGTACAGACACGTGGCGCCGGCGCCCCCGTCGCCGTCCCCGTCCGGCCGTTCGCCTCCTGCGTCCGGCCCCTTCCCTCCTCCGTCCGGGGCGCCGGTCCCGCCGTCCGGCCCGGCGCCGTTTCCGTCCGAGTCGGCGCCCTGTGCCTCCGGCTCGGCGGACAGCCGGATGACGACGTCGTCCAGGTGCGTGAGCAGTTCGTCGGGCGGCAGGTCGATGTCGGCCAGGGTGCGTACCGCGGTCCGCAGCCGGCCCATGGTGGCGGCGGCCTGGATGCCGCGGCCGACCACGTCGCCCACCACGAGGGCGACCCGGGCACCGGACAGCGGGATGACGTCGTACCAGTCGCCCCCCACACCGAGCTCCACGTCGGCCGGCAGATAGCGGCGGGCGACGTCCAAGGCCGAATGCCCTGGCGTACGCCGAGGGAGCAGGCTGCGCTGCAGGGCGACTGCGGTGGCGCGCATCTGCGTGTAGCGGAGGGCGTGGTCGACGGCCACCGTCGCCCTGGTGACGATGTCCTGCACGAAGAGCAGGTCCGCGTCGTCGAAGGGTTCGCGGCTGCGGTCACGGAAGAACTGGGCGACGCCCAGGGTGATGCCCCGGGTACGCAGTGGTATCACCAGGGTCGAGTGCATTCGGTGGGCGACGCCGACGAGACCGGGGTCGGCGACCGTGGGCGATTCACCCGTGAGGTCAGAGGCGGCGGTGTCGTACCGGGCGGACTGCCCGGTGGTCAGGGCGAGGTCCGGTGGAGATCCGGCGGGGTAGATGTAAACCTGCTGAGGAACGGGAGTCAGCTCCCGCGACTCGTCGGCCGCCGACCTCCGGGCGATCCGACGCAGGGCTCGCGGGCCGCTCCTCGCCAGGGTGCCGGGTCCGTGGAGTGCGGAGTCGAGCAGGTCGACGGTCACGAGGTCGGCGAACTGCTCGGTGGCGAGGTCCGCCAGCTCGTGGACGGTGTGCGCGATGTCCAGGGTGGTCCCGATGCGGGCGCTCGCCTCGTTCACGACCGACATCCGCCACCGCAGCCTGCGGTCGCGCTCCTCCTGGAACGCCAGGACGTCCCGCTCGGACGTGCGGTCCACGTACTCGGTCGCGATCTCGAGCAGCTTGCGCGCGGCCGCGCTGATCAGTTCGGGATCGCTCGTGAGCCGGGGCATCTCCTCGATCAGCCTGTCGACGATGACACCCTGCCCCAGGCGGAACGCCCGCAGCGCGGCGGTGACGGGCTTCCCGTGCCGCGCCAGCCGGCGCGCACGCTCCGCGCCGGCGAGCGGCGGTTCGGGCACGCCACCGTCGAGTCCGTGTTCCAGGGCGAAGAGCACCGTGTCGATGTGCTCGGCGAGGTTCTGCGACGCCATGACGTCCGGGTCTTCCCACAGCTCGGGGAGGTCCCGCCGCAGGGCGCGCTCCACCTCCTGCGTCAGCGCGCCGGCCTTCAGGCCGAGCTCGTGCGCCGCACGGCTCAGAAGACTGTCCGCGGTGAGGTCCACGTTTACGACGTTACGCCGCGCACGCGCCGCTGCATGCGGGAGCACCGCCCGAAGGCGCCACTGACCAGGCCGTCGAGCCACGCCTGATGGCCGTTCAGCAAAGATCGGACCGGCTCGGTTCGTGCCCGGGTGCCGCAGCGAAGACAATGGGACTCTCACACCGAGTGAGGTGGTGGCGGTGCCCGCTTGGCATCTGCGCGACTATCACGACGACGATCTCGACCAGGCCATACAGATCTGGGACCAGAGCCGCCGGGCCGACGAGGACCGGGTGTTTCCCGTCTCGGAGGTGATGGCCGCGGCCAAGGCCGGTCAGACGGCCGTCGTCGCCGTGGTCGGCGACGAACTGGTGGGCATGGCCGTGGCGCAGGCCCACGGCAAGCGGGGATGGATCCTGCTGGTGGCGCTCGCCTCCCGATGGCGCGAGCGCGGGATCGGCAGTGCTCTTCTCGCCGAGGTGGAACGGCGCCTGCGCGCACTGGACGTGCGCCACATCAGCGCGCTGCTGCCCGCCGGTGCCGCCGGGACGAAGGCCCTGGAGAACTCCGGCTACCAGGTCCGCGACGACCTGACCTACTACGAGAAACTCGAACCTGCGGGAACCGCCAACGCCGACGTCCTCGCCACGCTGGGCGGCCGCATGCTTCCCGAGGGGCTCTGGAACACCATGGCCGGCATGGAGCGCGAGAAAGAGGTCATCGAGCGCCGTGTCGTGCTCCCGCTGACCGAGCCGGCACTGGCAGACCATTACGGCGTCACCCCGCCCAAGGCGATCATCCTGTTCGGCCCGCCCGGCACCGGCAAGACCAGTTTCGCCAAGGCGGTGGCCTCACGGCTCGGCTGGCCGTTCGTGGAACTCTTCCCCTCCCGGCTCGCGGCCGACACGAGCGAGGGCTTGGCCGCAGCGCTGCGGGAAACCTTCGCGGACCTGGCGGAACTGGACTCGGTACTGCTCTTCATCGACGAAGTCGAGGAGATCGCGGGGGTGCGTTCCGGAAAGGCGGTCGATCCCGGCCATGGAGTGACCAACGAGCTGCTCAAACTGATCCCTGTCTTTCGCGAGCACGACTCGCGGTTGCTGGCCTGTGCCACCAATTCGGTCCGCTCTCTCGACGCGGCCTTCCTGCGGCCGGGCCGGTTCGACTACGTCATCCCCGTCGGCCCTCCGGACCCGACCGCCCGCGCGGCGATCTGGGAGCGCTATATCAGGGCGTCCGCAGCCTCGGTCGACCTCAGCCAACTGGTCGAGGCCAGCGAGCTGTTCACCCCGGCCGACATCGAATTCGCCGCCCGCAAGGGCGCGCAGGCGGCGTTCGAACGCGAAGTCACACGACGCCAGGGCCGACCCGCCACGACCGAGGACTACATGACCGCGATCGCCGACACGCGGCCGACTCTCACCGCACGGGCCATCGAGGAGTTCACCGAGGACATCGACACGTACAGCCGGCTCTGAGGCCTCAGCTGTCGTCGCGCAGGCCCCACGGAGAGCCGTACTCCGTGAGCAGGTCCAGGAAGGGGCGCGGGGGCAGGGCTTCCGGGCCGAGGACGCCCTTGCCGGACCAGGCGCCGGTGGACAGCAGTTCCAGGGCGACGACCGGATTGAGCGCGGTCTGCCAGACGACGGCCTGGGAGCCGTACTCGCGCATCGACCACTGGTTGTCGACCACGTGGTACAGGTACACCTCGCGCGGCACACCGTCCTTGGTGCCCTTGACCCAGGTGCCGGCGCAGGTCTTGCCCGTCATCCGCTCCCCCAGGCCGGCCGGGTCGGGCAGGCACGCGGCGACGACGTCGCGCGGCGAGACCTGTACGGGTCCGTCGTTCCCGGGCACGCTGACCCTGGCCGTCGCGTCAAGGCCCAGTTCGTGGAGGGTCTTCAGCTTGGCGATGAAGTCGTCGCCGAGCCCGTACTTGAACGTGACACGACGTGCGTCCACCCAGCGCGGGATCAGCAGTACCTCTTCGTGCTCGACGTTGACACACTCCACCGGGCCGATGCCCTCGGGGAAGTCGAAGACCTCGGGCTCACTGAACGGAGCAGTGGTGAACCAGCCGCGGTCCTTCTCGTACACGACGGGCGGGTTGAGGCACTCCTCGATGGTCGTCCAGATACTGAAGGACGGTGCGAAGTCATGGCCCTCGACGGCCAGATCGGCGCCGTCCCGGACTCCGATCTCCTCGATGTCGTCGAAGAGTTCGTCGGCCGCGTACCGGGCGAAGACGTCGGACAGGCCCGGCTCGACGCCCATTCCCACCAGGGCCAGCCGTCCGGCCTCTTCCCAGCGCCGGGCCAGCGCGAACTGTTCGTCCCCGAGCTTGACACCGCACTCCTCGTACGGGCGCGAGCCGTGCGGCGCGGACAGCGACATCGCCATGTCCAGGTAGTGCGCGCCTGACTCCAGGGCCGCCTGGAACAGCGGCATCACGAAGCGGGGATCAGTGGCGTTGAGCAGCACGTCGCACCGCTCCTCGACGAGCATCCGGCTGACCGCGTCCTGGTCCGAGGCGTCCAGCCGCCGCGCCCTGAACCGTGCGCCCCGCTCCCCCAGCGCCGCGACCGCGGCCTCGGCACGGGCGAGGTCGTAGTCGGCGACGACCATGTGGGCGAGGAAGTCGCGACGGGCGGCGATCCGGGTGACGGCCGTTCCCACGCCGCCCGCTCCCACCAGAAGTACGCGCATGTCACACACCTTTCTCCCGGGAGGCTAGCGCCTCCTCCGGACAGGCTCGATGCAACGCGACGCCGGGATATAAGGTCAACCCTGTTGGCATAAGGGTGGGCGGTCGGCTCGCGACCGGCGACGGAAGGACGACCGACATGGCGAAGCACGTGGTGCCGGAAGCGGCACGTCAGCGGCGGCGGCCCACGCGCGGCGGCACCGTGCTGTCGGAGGAGATCATCGTGCACACCGCCCTGCGGGTGCTGCGGGAGCACGGCAGCACCGGGCTGACGGCACGCCGTCTGGGCGCGGCGCTGGGCGCCGATCCGAGCACGCTGTACCGCTACTTCGCGGGGATGGACGATCTGGCCCGGGCCATCGGGGACGAGCTGATGGGCAGGGCTCTCGACGGCTGGACGGCCACCGGGGACTGGCGCACGGACCTGCGGGCGCTGGGCCTGGCCATCCACGCCTCCTACCTCGCCCACCCGCAGGCCGCCGTCCTCACCGCCAGCCGGGTCACCGGAAGGCCGCGCGAGATCGCGGTGGACGAGACGATCCTGGGCATCCTGCGCGGCACCGGGCTGCCCGACTCCGTGGCGGTCCGCGTGTACCACGCGTTCATCGACCAGAGTCTCGCCTTCGCCGCGCTCGACGCCGGATCCCTCGCGCTGGCCGACGAGGCGCGTGCGGGCGACGAGGAGATGTGGCACTCCACCTATGCCCGTCTGCCCGCCGAGTCACATCCGAACATCGCCGCCACGGCACACCTGCTCGCCCGGTACATGCCGCACAGCGCCTATCCGGCGGCCCTGGAGATACTGCTGGAACACACCGCCGCGCAGCTGTCCCGCTCAGGGGCGTGACACGTGCGGCCGCGCCGGTGCGTGCCGCCGTCCGTGCGTGTCCGGCCCCGGGATTCAGTGCCCTTCCTGCTTCCGCCGGTCCTCGAAGTGGGTGGCGATGACCGCGGCCTGGATACGGCGCTCCACGCCGAGCTTGGCGAGGAGCCGGGAGATGTGGTTCTTCACCGTCTTCTCGGCCAAGTAGAGACGTTGGCCGATCTGCCGGTTGGTGAGCCCTTCGCCGATCAGGGTCAGGATCTCCCGCTCCCGGTCGGTCAGGCCCGGCAGACCGTCCGGCTCCTCCTCCTGCTGCTGACCGCCGCGCAGCCGGGCCATCAGCCTGGTGGTGGCGCTCGCGTCGAGCAGGGACTGGCCGGCAGCCACGGTACGGACGGCCGACACCAGGTCGGAGCCCTGGATCTGCTTGAGGACGTACCCGGAGGCACCCGCCATGATCGAGTCCAGCAGGGCCTCCTCGTCGTCGAAGGAGGTCAGCATCAGACAGGCCAGCTCGGGCATGCGGGAGCGCAGTTCCCGGCACACCGTCACGCCGTCACCGTCGGGCAGACGCACGTCGAGCACCGCCACCTGCGGGCGCAGCGCGGGGACCCGCACCAGTGCCTGCTGCACCGTGCCGGCCTCGCCGATCACACTGATGTCCGGCTCGTCGTCCAGCAGGTCGCGCACACCGCGCCGTACCACCTCGTGGTCGTCCAGCAGGAAGACCCGGATCGGGCTGCCCTGCTCGCCGTCCGCCATCGATCGCTCCTCGTGCCGCGTTCCGCGCCGATGCCCGCTCGTGGACGGCACCGGCCTCCCGCCGAGATCCTCCCCCGGCGCGCAACGAACAGCCAGGGCCGTTCGGTCCTCTTTGGCCCCGGGCCACCGCTGCCGATCCGGCGCGCGCGTGTTTCGTGCAGTGGCGCGCGCGGATCGTGCAGGAGTTCACGCGGTCGTCATTCGCATACTCGGTGGCCCAAGGGACGACCGGATGACACGCGGAGGCAGAGTTCCATGCGGAGGTTCGTCTACACATCCCACCCCGCGCGGGTGGTCTTCGGTGCCGGCACGGCCGGCCATCTCGGTGCGGAGGTCGAGCGGCTCGGCTGCTCCCGGGTGCTGCTGTTGACCGGCGGGACCCTCGCGGCGGCCTCCGCGCGGGTTCGCGAGGCGCTCGGCGGCCTGCTGGCGGCGGAGTTCGACGGCGCGGCCATGCACACCCCGGTGGAGGTGACCCAGCGCGCGCTCGACGTGCTCAGGGAGGCCTCCGTGGACGGCATCGTCGCTGTCGGAGGCGGTTCCACGACCGGCCTGTCCAAGGCGCTGGCTCTGCGCACGGGACTGCCACAGGTCGTCCTGCCGACCACCTACGCCGGCTCCGAGGTGACCCCCGTGCTCGGCGAGACCCAGGACGGACGCAAGGTCACCCGGTCGTCTCCGGACATCCTGCCCGAGACCGTCATCTACGACGTCGACTTCACCCTCACCCTGCCGCTGCCCCTGACGGTCACGAGCGGCGTGAACGCGCTCGCCCACGCCGTCGAGGCCCTCTACTCCGCCGACGCGAACCCGGTCACCGACCGGCAGGCCCTCGACGCGATCTCCCGCATCGCCCGGGCGCTGCCCCGCCTCGCCGCGGACCCCGCCGACCCGGAAGCGCGCGCCGATCTGCTGCACGCGGCCTGGCTCGCCGGAACCTGCCTCGCCACCGTGGGGATGGGCCTGCACCACAAGCTGTGCCACACCCTCGGCGGCAGCTTCGATCTCCCGCACGCCGCGACGCACACCGTCCTCCTGCCCCACGCCATGGCCCACAACGCGCCCGCGGTACCCGATGTGATGCGCCGTATCGCCGACGCCCTGGGCGTGCCCGACGCCCCCAGCGGCGTGTACGACCTGATCGCCTCCCTGGGCGGCCCCACCTCGCTGCGCGACCTCGGCATGCCGGAGTCCGGCCTCGCCCGCGCGGCCGAGCTGGCCGTCTCCACGCCGTACCCGAACCCGCGCGAGCTGACCACCGAGGGCATCGCGGAGCTGCTGGCCGGCGCCTGGCACGGACGCCGCCCCGAGGGACCGCCCGCCACGGAGGCCAAGCTGGCCCGTCTCACCGAACAGGTCGTGGCCAGCTTCGCGCAGACCCCCGACCCGCGCGTGCGCACCCTGCTGAGCGACCTGGTGCGGCATCTGCACACCTTCGTCACCGCACACGACGTCACCGATGCAGAATGGCAGCACGCCATCGACTTCCTCACCCGCACCGGCGAGACCTGCAGCCCGACGCGTCAGGAGTTCGTGCTGCTGTCGGACACGCTCGGCGTCTCCAGTGCCGTGGATCTGCTCACCAACTCCCGTACGCCCCACACCACTCCGTCCGCGGTGCTCGGCCCCTTCTATGTGGCGGGTCCGCCCGACACCCCGCACGGCGGCGACATCTCCGGAGGCCTGCCCGGCACCCCGCTCTGGGTGGACGCGCGATTCACGGACACCGCCGGCGCGCCGGTCGGGGACGCGGTCGTGGACGTGTGGCAGGCCAACGAGGACGGCTTCTACGACGTCCAACTCCCGGACCTGGAAGGGCCGGTACTGCGTGGCCGGCTGCGCACCGACGCCGAGGGGCGGATCACCTTCTGGTCCATCCTGCCCTCGGAGTACCCCATCCCCGAGGACGGACCGGTCGGGCAGATGCTCAAGGCGACCGGGCGCCACCCCTTCCGGGCGCCGCACCTCCACTTCATGGTCGACGCGCCCGGCCACCACCGGCTCGTGACGCAGCTGTTCGTGTCGGGCGGCGCCTACCTGGACAGCGACACCGTCTTCGGCGTCAAGGACGAGCTCGTCGTCGACTTCGCGCCACAGACCGGCCCCACCCCCGACGGCCGCCCGGTCGACGGCGAGTGGCGCCGGCTCGCCTACACCTTCCGTCTCGCCCCCCTGGCCGGATGACCGAGGAGCGCCCCGCCATGACCATCACCGACACGCAACGCGCGTACGACACCGACGTCCTCGTCGTCGGCAGCGGCCCGGCCGGGGGTTCCGCCGCGCTGCTGCTGGCCACCTACGGCATACGCACCCTGCTGGTGACGAAGTACGGCTGGCTGGCCAACACGCCGCGGGCACACATCACCAACCAGCGCACCATGGAGGTCCTGCGCGACCTCGGTCTGGAGTCCGAGGCGCTGGCCGTCGGCAGCCCGTCCCACCTCATGGGTGACACAGTGCTGTGCACCGCGCTCACCGGCCAGGAGATCGGCCGCATCCGCAGCTGGGGTACGGGACCCGCGTCGGCCACCGAATACGCCTCGACCAGCCCCTGCGAGATGATCGACCTGCCGCAGACCTATCTGGAGCCGATCCTGGTGAACAACGCGGCGGCCCGCGGCGCCAAGGTGCGTTTCGACACCGAGTTCCTCAGGTTCACGCAGGACGAGACCGGTGTCACCGCGTTGCTGCGCGACCGGGTTCGCGGCGACGAGTTCACCGTACGGGCCCGTTACCTGATCGGCGCGGACGGCGGGCGCAGCGCGGTCGCCGAGCAGCTCGGCCTCCCCTTCGACGGCCGTATGGCCAAGGCCGGCAGCATGAACATCGTCTTCAAGGCCGACCTCACCCGGTACTGCGCCCATCGGCCGAGTGTCCTGTACTGGGTGCTGCAGCCCGGGGCGGAGA
The DNA here is from genome assembly GCF_009604455.1 of Streptomyces sp. RB17. Classification (GTDB taxonomy): domain Bacteria; phylum Actinomycetota; class Actinomycetes; order Streptomycetales; family Streptomycetaceae; genus Streptomyces. Next base: position 1,199,663 of record NZ_WEGL01000002.1, on the reverse strand, counting down.
CCGGGGGCATCGGCATGGGCCTGGTCCGCATGGTCCGTCCGTGGAACGAATGGCTGCTGGTGTGGGGATACGACATCGAGCAGCCGCCACCGGAGGTGGACGAGGAGTCGGCGCGGCGGATCGTCCGCGACCTCGTCGGTGATCCCGGCCTGCCGGTGGAGATCACCTCCACCTCGCTGTGGACCGTCAACCACGCCTACGCCACGCAGTACTCGTCCGGGAGGGTCTTCTGCGCGGGCGACGCGGTGCACCGTCATCCGCCGTCCAACGGACTCGGCTCCAACACCTCCGTACAGGACTCGTACAACCTCGCGTGGAAGCTCGCGATGGTGATCCGCGGCGAGGCCGGCCCCGAGCTGCTCGACACCTACTCCGCCGAACGGGCTCCCGTCGGGCGGCAGATCGTCGAGCGGGCCAACCTCAGCCGTGACCAGTTCGGCCCGATCTTCGACGTCCTCGGCATCGGTGGTGGCGGCGACCACGAGGCCATCGCCGAGGGGCTCGCGGCGATCGGCGCACCGACGCCCGAGGGCGCCGGGAAGCGACGCCTGCTCGAAGAGGCGATCCGGCTCAAGAACTATGAATTCAACGCGCACGGCGTGGAGATGAACCAGCGCTACGTCTCCTCCGCGGTCGTGCCCGACGAGGGCCCCGCCGAAGTCTGGGAGCACGACCGGGAGCTGGCGGCCCGGCCGACCACCCGGCCCGGCGCGAAACTGCCGCACGCGTGGCTCGTCGACGCCCAGGGCGAGCGTGTGTCCACGCTGGACTTCGTCGGCGGCGGCACCTTCACCGTGCTGACCGGCCTGACCGGCGGCGTGTGGGACGCGGCAGCGGCCAAGTGCGCGGCGGACCTCGACGTTCCGCTGCGGGTGGTGCGCATCGGCGAGGACCACTGTCGTGACGCGTACGGCGAATGGACCCGGGTCGGCGAGATCGCCGAGGACGGCGTACTGCTGATACGTCCCGACGGCCATGTCGCCTGGCGCCGCGCCGGCGCGCCCGGGAGCGCGCAGTCGGCCCAGGACGAACTGCTCGGCGCACTGCGCCGGGTGCTGGCCCGGTAGGAGAGAAACAGGATGGACAAGGTGATGGCCACGGCCGCGGAGGCCCTGGCGGACGTGACGGACGGACGGTCGTTCGCCGTCGGCGGCTTCGGACTGAGCGGCATCCCCGAGGTACTCATCGGCGCCCTCTACGACAGCGGGGCGAGCGGCCTGACGGTCGTGTCGAACAACTGCGGCGTGGACGGCCGTGGCCTCGGCATCCTGCTGGCAGCGGGCCGCATCGCCCGGGTCACGGGCTCGTACATCGGCGAGAACAAGGAGTTCGCCCGCCGGTACCTCGCGGGCGAGCTGGAGGTGGAACTGACACCGCAGGGCACGCTCGCCGAGCGACTGCGGGCGGGCGGCGCGGGAATCCCGGCCTTCTACACCCCGACCGGCGTCGGCACCCAGGTCGCCGAGGGCGGACTGCCGTGGCGCTACGCCCCGGACGGCTCGGTCGCCGTGGCCTCGCCGCCCAAGGAGATGCGGGCCTTCGACGGCGTCGACCACATTCTGGAACACGCCATCACCACGGACTACGCGCTGGTCAGGGCGGCGCGCGGGGACCGCCACGGCAACCTCGTCTTCCGCCGCGCGGCACGCAACTTCAATCCGCCGGCCGCCATGGCCGGGCGCATCACCGTCGCCGAGGTGGAGGAGCTGGTCGAGCCGGGCGAACTCGACCCCGACGAGATCCATCTGCCGGGCGTGTTCGTGCAGCGCGTCGTGGCGCTGACCCCCGAGCAGGCGGCCGACAAGGGAATCGAGAAGAGGACGGTGCGCGAGCGATGAGCTGGAGCAGGGACGAGATGGCGGCGCGCGCCGCGAGCGAACTGGGAGACGGCGACTACGTCAACCTGGGCATCGGGCTGCCCACACGCGTGGCCGACTTCCTGCCGCCGGGCGTCGACGTCGTCCTGCACTCGGAGAACGGGCTGCTCGGCGTCGGGCCGTACCCGTCGCCCGACGAGGTCGACGCCGACCTCATCAACGCGGGCAAGGAGACCGTGACCGTGCGGCCGGGAGCGTCCTTCTTCGACTCCTCGCTCTCCTTCGGCATGATCCGCGGCGGCCACATCGACACCGCCGTGCTGGGCGCGCTGCAGGTCTCGGTGCGCGGCGACCTCGCCAACTGGGCGGTCCCCGGAAAGATGATCAAGGGGATGGGCGGTGCGATGGACCTCGTGCACGGCGCCGGCCGGGTCGTGGTGCTCATGGAGCATCTGACGAAGGACGGCACCTCCAAGATCGTCCAGGAGTGCACGCTACCGCTGACGGGCCGCGCTTGCGTGGACCGGATCATCACCGACCTGTGCGTCCTCGACGTCACACGCGACGGACTCGAACTCGTCGAGGTCGCACCCGATGTGACGGTCGATCAGGTAGCCGCCGCCACGCCGTTGTCCATCATTCCTGTGGGGAGCAACCGATGATCGAGCGACCGCGAGACGTGTACGTCGTCGACGCCGTCCGTACCCCCTTCGGCCGCTACGGCGGTGCCCTGGCGGGAGTACGCCCGGACGACCTCGCCGCCGGAGTGCTGCGCGCCCTGGTCGACCGCAGCCCCGGCCTGGACCCCGCGCGCATCGACGACGTGCTGCTCGGCAACGCCAACGGCGCGGGCGAGGAGAACCGCGATGTGGCCCGCATGGCCGTCCTGCTCGCCGGGCTGCCGGTCGGCGTGCCCGGCGCCACGGTCAACCGGCTGTGCGGTTCCGGCATGGAGGCCGTCGTCCAGGCGGCCCGCGCCATCGCGCTCGGGGACGCCTCCATCGCGGTGGCGGGCGGCGTCGAGTCCATGAGCCGCGCCCCCTGGGTGCTGCCGAAGCCGGAGCGGGCCTTCCCGGTGAAGGACCAGCAGCTGTACTCGACGACGCTCGGCTGGCGGATGGTGAACCCGAGGATGCCGGCGGAGTGGACGATCCCGCTCGGCGAGAGCGCGGAACTCGTCGGCGCGAAACACGCGGTCACCCGGGAGGCACAGGACGCGTTCGCGCTGGCGAGCCACCGCAACGCCGCCCGCGCCTGGCGCGAGGGCGCGTACGCGGGAGAGGTCGTTCCCGTCGACGGGGTGGATCTGGCCCGCGACGAGGGCATCCGGGACAACACCTCGCTGGAGGCCCTCGCCCGGCTCAGGCCGGCGTTCGTCGCCGACGGCACCATCACGGCGGGCAACGCCTCGCCGCTCAACGACGGGGCGGCCGCGCTGCTGCTCGCCGACGAGGCGGGGCTCGCGGCGATCGGGCGCGAGCCGCTGGCCCGGGTCCGGGCTGCGGCGGTGACGGGCATCGAGCCGCAGTACTTCGGGCTCGGACCGGTCGACGCGATCCGCAAGGTGCTCGCCAAGGCGGCGGTCACCGCCGGAGATCTGCACACCATCGAGCTGAACGAGGCCTACGCGGCGCAGGCGCTGGCCTGTCTGGCCGCGCTGCCGGAACTCGACCGGGAGGTGGTCAACCCGCGCGGCGGCGCCATCGCCATCGGCCATCCGCTGGGCGCCTCGGGCGCCCGCATCACCGGAGCGGTAGCGCACCAGCTGGCCGCGGCGGGCACCGGCACGGGCCTGGCCGCGCTGTGCATCGGGGTGGGCCAGGCGCTGGCGCTGGTATTGGAACGCTGAGGGGTCGCAGTGGGTCCTCAGCGGGACCGGTGCAGAAGGCCGTGGGTTCCTCCTCAGCCGGAGCGACACAGGAGGCCGTCGGGTCCTCCTGAGACAGACCGGCTCAGAAGGCTGTGGGGCGCCTCCTCAGCCACAGCGGCGCAACGCGGCCGTGGGGAGCCTCTTCAGCCGGACCGGCAAGGCCGTGGCGAGTCTCCTGGGCCAGACCGGCACACAAGGCCGTGGGAAGCCTCCTCAGCCGGAGCGCCGCAGCGCGGCCGGGGTGGTGCCAAGGCGGGCGCGCATCACCCGGGTGAGGTGCTCCTGGTGGGAGAACCCGCAGGTGACGGCCACCTCCGCGATCGGGGTGGAGCCGGTGCGCAGCAGCCGGCACGCGGCCTCAAGGCGCAGCTTGAGCAGGAACTGGTGGGGCGACTGGCCGGTGCTCGCCCGGAACCTCCGGGTGAACTGGCTCGCGCTCAGCGAGGCCGAGGCGGCGAGGTCCGCGATCGGCAGCGGTTCGGCGAAGCGCCGGTGCATGAGGTCGCGGACGGCGGCGAGCTGCCGGTCGGACAGCCCGGACCGATCGGGCACAGGCACCTCCGCGCGGACACCGTGGCGCCGTACGAGCTGCGCGGCGAGCATCCCGGTCAGCTGGTCGGTGTACGTGCGGGCCGCCGGCTCCCAGGAGCGGACCGTGCTCTCCAGCGCGAGCATGAGCTGTTCGGCGAGTGGATCCCTGGCCCCGAGCTGCTCGGTCAGCTCCACGGGCCGCCCGCCGTTCGCGTCGCGCAGGGCGTCGTCCGTGAGGTAGACGTGGATGGTGTCCAGCCGCCCACCCAGCTCGACGGCGAGACTCCGGCCGGCCGGCTGCAGGAAGAGCCCACCGGCCGGGACCGTCCGTGACCGCCTGTCCGCACCCTGTCCGCGCCGTACGGTGACGGGGCCGCTGAGGTGGAGGATCAGCAGATGGGTGGGGGCCGGAGCGAATGCCGCGCGGTAGGGCTGCTCCACCTGTGCGGAGAGATACAGCCGGTCCCATCCGAGCCCCGAGCTGCTGTGCCGGGTCCGTAGGCCCGGCTGCCGCAGGATGCCGACCGTGTCGGCCGGACCGAGTTCCGCCATGGTGCGACCTCCTCAGGGCACCCACATGGTTGAAGGGTAAACCAGGTGCCGGCCGTCGAGAAGCGACCCGGTCGCGCGAGTGAAGGTCCACGACCGCCGGGGAAGACCCTCCTGTTTGCCGCCCGCGTCGAACGGGGAACTCTGGCCGGAGCCCGCACGCGTCCCACTGCAGGAGGCATCGATGGTGGACGAGCAGGACGATCGCTTCGACGTGGTGGTACTCGGTGCCGGCCCAGGCGGCTATGTGGCCGCGATCCGCGCCGCCCAGCTGGGCAAACGCGTCGCCGTCGTCGAGCGGAAGTACTGGGGCGGCATCTGCCTGAACGTGGGCTGCATCCCGACCAAGGCCCTGTTGCGCAACGCCGAACTGGCGCACATCGTCACCCGCGAGGCGAAGACCTTCGGCATCCGCGTCGACGGACAGGTGTCCTTCGACTACGGCGAGGCGTTCCGCCGTAGCCGCAAGGTCGCCGACGGCCGGGTCAAGGGCGTGCACTACCTGATGAAGAAGAACAAGATCACGGAGATCGACGGTCACGGCACGTTCCTCGATCCGCACACCCTCCAGGTGTCCGGCTTCGACGGCGACACGCGCACCATCGGATTCGACCACTGCATCATCGCCACCGGCGCCACACCCAAGCTGCTGCCCGGCACCCGGCGCACCTCGCGCGTGGTCACCTTCGAGGAACAGATCCTCGCCGAGGAGCTGCCGGAGTCGATCATCATCGCGGGCGCCGGCGCGATCGGCGTCGAGTTCGCCTACATCCTGCACAGCTACGGCGTGAAGGTCACGATCGTCGAGTTCCTGGACCGTCTCGCCCCGCTGGAGGACGCCGAGGTCTCCGCCGAACTCGCCAAGCAGTACCGCAGGCTGGGCATCGACGCGCTCACCTCCACCCGCGTGGACTCCATCGACGAATCGGGCCCCCGGGTCCGCGTCACGGTCACCGGCAAGGACGGCTCCCCGCAGATCCTGGAGGCCGACAAGGTCCTCCAGGCGCTCGGCTTCGCCCCCAACGTGACCGGCTACGGTCTGGAGAACACCGGCGTACAGGTCTCCGAGCGGGGCGCGATCGACGTCGACGGACGCTGCCGTACGAACGTTCCGCACGTCTACGCCATCGGGGACGTCACCGCCAAGCTGATGCTCGCGCACGCCGCCGAGGCGATGGGCGTGATCGCCGCCGAGACGCTCGCGAACGCGGAGACGATGGAGCTGGACTACGCGATGATCCCGCGGGCCACCTTCTGCCAGCCGCAGATCGCCAGCTTCGGCTACACCGAGGCGCAGGCACGTGACATGGGCTACGACGTGAAGGTGGCGAAGTTCCCCTTCACCGCGAACGCCAAGGCCCACGGCCTGGGCGACGCCACCGGCTTCGTGAAGCTGATCAGCGACGCGAAGTACGGCGAGCTGGTCGGCGGACACCTCATCGGCCCGGACGTCACCGAGCTGCTGCCCGAGCTGACCCTGGCACAGCAATGGGACCTCACCGTCCACGAGATCGCCCGCAACGTGCACGCGCACCCCACGCTCGGCGAGGCGATCCAGGAGGCGGTCCACGGCCTGGCCGGACACATGATCAACCTGTGACGGACGACGCCGGTACAGGTCTCAGGCCGTGGCCCGGGGCCGGGTCGGGCCGAGGTGGTGCACGGCGGTCCGGTCGGCGTGCGGGGCGAGCAGCCCCTGCAGCTCGTCGGCCGCGACCTTGAGGAGGTCGCCGTCCCGGTCCGCGTGGAGGGTTTCGAGCAGGAAGACGACGTGCGTGGAGTCCTCGGTGACGCGGGTGCGATGGGCGTCGCGGTGGTTCCAGTGGCGGGTCAGGACGCCGGTGGTGTCGGCGTAGATGATCTCGCCGGGCCTGGGGTTCTCGACGCTGTCCGGTTCGCCGAGCGGAGTGAAGGACTCGGTGCCGTCCGCGTGGCGGATGTCCACGTCGCCGGCGACGCGGGCCAGGTCGAAGGCGCCGGCGGGCAGAGCGTGGCGTACGGAGACGGAGTTGTAGGAGTCGACGGCCGGGTTGATACGCGGCAGGCTTCCCTTCTTGGCGAGGCGGCGGCCGAGCGCGTCGACGCTGGGGCGGATGCGGCGGGGGTTGGTGCCGAAGGAGCGGTAGGCGGTGTGCCAGGCCTCGATGCGGGGGTCGGTCTCGTCCGCGGGACGCCAGGTGCCGTCGGCGAGTTGCTGCTCGAGGTCCTCCAGAGCGGTGGCGGTGTGGGGCCAGGGCTCGTGGCCGCGCAGGCCGGTCGCGGTGACCAGGGCGATGAGGGTGGTGGGGAAGGCTTCTGCCACGGCGGGGGCGATGCGGAAGGTGGTCATGGGAAGGGGTTCCGGTTCCGTTCTCGGCGTGCAGGCCTGCGTAGGTGGGGTGTTGGAGGTCACGGCGTCCAGGGGCCCCTGCGGTCCAGGCGGCGGAGCTGCTGCCGCGCGGTCGGTACGTCCAGGCCCTCGCCGCGCTCGGTGAGGCGGTCGGCGACGGCGGTGCGGTGCTCGACCGGTTTGTGGTCGTCGTACTTGAACTTGGCCCGCACGTCGGTGACTTCCAGGCGCAGGCCGCGGATGCCGGACAGCATCCGGCCGTACGGCGGCTGGTCCACGGCGACGGGGGCGTGGTCGCCGTCGGGCTGGAAATGGGCCAGCTGCCGGCGCAGCAGGTCGGCCTTCGCCTCGGGGTCGTCGACGATCTGGGCGCGGCAGGTGAACTGCACGGCCGCGTAGTAGCTGGTGGGCACGCCATCGGTGGGCGCGGTGCCGGGCTGGGCGCGCCAGGGGCCGGGGATGAAGGCGTAGTCGCCGATGACGGTGAAGGTGACGTTCGGGTCGTGCTCGATCGTCTGCCAGACCGGGTTGGGCCGGGCGAGGTGGATCAGCAGGTGTGTGCCGTCGCTGGTGAAGTGGGTGGGGACGACCATGGGCGGATGGCCGGGCAGGCCGTTGACGCTCAGCTGGCCGAAGTCGTGGCCTTCGGCGATCCAGCTCTGCCATTCGGCTTCGTCGAGGCCGGCGTCCCAGGGGTGGATCAGCATGCGGTTCTCCTTGCGTGGCCGCGCACGGCGGCGGGGGCTGCGTGGCCGCTCGGGTCGGGGCTCAGGTCAGGGCCAGGAGGCTGACGGCCACGGCGGCGGTGCCCAGGCCGACGAGCTGGCCGCGGTGGATGCGTTCGGCGAGCACGCCGCGGGCGAGCAGGACCGTGCCGGCCGGGTAGAGGGCGGTGATCACGGCGACGACGGTCAGGTCGCCGCTGCGGGCGGCGAGCAGGAACAGCAGGTTGGCCACCGAGTCCAGCACGCCGGCGGCCGCCGACATCGCGTACGCCGGGCGCTCCGGCCCCAGCCTGCGGTGCAGTAGCCCGGCCGCGGCCAGCGTGACCGCCGAGGAGACGGCCCGGCCGGTGATCAGCGGGGCCAGGCCGCTGTCCGAAGGCGCCTGGTGCAGGAAGATCAGCTGGAGGGCGATGGCCGCGCCCGCGCCGAAGGCCAGGAGGAGCGACGTACGGGAGGGGCGGGCCGAGCCCGGGCCCTGCCCGGCGCTGACCAGCACGACGGCGAGCAGCGCGAGCGGCAGCCCCACCAGCCCGGCGGCGGTCAGGTGCTCGCCCTGCAGCAGCCCGACGGCGACGGGCAGCGCGGCGGAGACCAGCGCGGTCACCGGCGACAGGACGTTCATCGGGCCGATCGCCAGGGTTCGGTAGAGCAGGGCGAACGCGGCGGCCGAGGCGACCCCGGACGCGGCGCCCCAGACGAGGGCCCCGGAGCCGAACGAGGCACCGAGCACCGGCCACAGCAGCAGCTCGACCGCGAGACTGGCCGGGGCCGCGACCAGCACGGTCCGCAGCACATGGGCCTTGCGGGCGCCGAGGCCGCCGAGGAAGTCGGCGCATCCGTACGCGAGAGAGCTGCCCAGGGCCAGCAGCAGAGCGATCACAGCACTTCCCTTGCAGTCAATGGAACGACCACACGGTACAGCGAACCGACCATTCCCTGTCAACCGAATGACCGTGCAGTACATTCCAGTGGTCAAGACATAGGTGATGAGGACGGTGATCAGGTGGCCGAGACAGCCGCCGCCCTGCGGTCGGTCGCGCACAACGTCCGGGCGGCCCGCATCCGCGCCGGGCTGTCCCTGGACGAGCTCAGCCGGCGCGCCCAGGTCAGCAAGGGTGCCCTGGTGGGGCTGGAGAAGGCCCAGGGCAACCCCAACCTGGCCACCCTGGTGCGGCTGGCCGACACCCTCGGCATCTCGGTGTCCGCGCTGATGCAGGGGCCGGCCGAGGGCCGCGTCCGCGTCGTGTCCGTCGACGCCGTCGCGCCCCTGTGGACCGGGGAACGCGGCGGCGAGGCCCGCCTCATGCTGACCACCTCCGGCCCCGCACCGGTCGAGGTCTGGCGCTGGCGGCTGGAACCGGACGAGGAGTATCCGAGCCACCCCCACCAGGCCGGCGTCGTGGAGACCGTCAGTGTCACCTCGGGCCGCTTGACCCTGGTCGTCGACGGCGCGGAACACACCGTCGCAGCCGGCCAGACCGCCACGTTCGACGGCGACACCCCGCACACCTACCGCGGCGCGGGCACCGAGACCTGTCACCTGATCATGACGGTCCACCTGCCGCCCGGCCCTGCCGGCAGCCTGTGAAGCCCCACCGCCGGCCCAGGACATGCACTGCGAGCAGGGCGATGTCGTCGGCGCGCTGCCGGTGGGCTCCGGCCGCCCCGACGACGGTGTCGATGAGTGCGTCCAGGTCGCTGCCCTGGGTCCGGGGCAGATGGCGGTGAGGGCGGCGATCGAGCATGAGCCCTGGGGCGAGCGGAACCTCGGTCGGGGACGCCGCGTCTCCGGGCCGGCGACGGTCGGTACGCCGTCGCCGACCCGCGGTCGCCACGTCACCCGGGACGTGTTCGCCGCCCCCACCCGCCGCACGCGGCCAGGCGATCCGCGAGCGTGAGGGCGGCGGCGAGGAGCAGCGCCGTGAGGGCGGTGAGGGCGGTTCCCCGCCAGCCGAAGGTGTCGAGCAGGGGCGCGGCGAGGGCGGTGCCGAGGGCACCGGCCGTGAAGTACAGCACGAGGTAGACGCTGGTGAGGCTGCCCGAGCGGTGCGGGTCGAGCGCGATGACGCCGCTCAGGTTGGCGGCCTGGGCGGCGAAACAGCCGGCGTCGAAGAGGGCGAGGCCGAGCGCGGTGACCGGCGGGTTGTTCAGGCCGGTGGCCAGCAGCGCGGTTCCGGCGGCAGCGGCCGGCATGCTGGTGACGATCACCGTGGCCGGGGTCCAGCGGTCGGCCAGTCGTCCGGTCAGCGGAAGCACACCGAAGCCCAGGAGCCCGGCCAGGCTGTACAGGCCGATGGCGGTCGGCTCCAGGGAGTACGGCGGCCCGGCCAGGGCGAGGGCGAGGGCGACCCAGACGACGTTGAAGGCGAAGTACCACAGTCCGCCCACGGCCACCGCGCGCCGCAGTTTCGGGAACTGGCGCGGCAACGGATGCAGTGACATCAGAGCGGCGCGGTAACCACGGTCGGCGGCAGGCCGTTCCCGGGGCAGGAGCGCGGCCGCGGCGATCGCGCCGAGCAGGGCGAGGGCCCCGAAGGCGAGAAGCATCCGCCGCCATCCCAGGATGTCGGTGAGCGCTCCTCCCGCAAGTCGGCTGAGCAGGATACCGGCCGACATACCGGCGGACACCGTGGCGACACCGGTTCCGCGGCGCCCGGGCGGCGCATGGCGTCCTGCGATGTTGCTCGCTTGGGCCGCGACGCCGGCGGCCGCGCCGATGAGCAGGTACGCGGCCAGGAGAACGGCCGCACCGGGTGCCGTCGCGGCGAGGGTGAGGGCGGCGGCCAGGGCGGTGAGCTGGACAGCCACCAGCCGGTTGGGGGCGAGGTGATCGGCGAGGGGAAGCAGGAGGGCGAAGCCGGTCATGCAGCCGGCGAGCGCGGCGGTCGGCACCAGGCCGATCACCGAGAGAGGGACGCCCAGTTCGGCGGCGACGGCCACGAGCGCGGGCTGGACGGCGTAGTTGTTCGCGATCGCCGTCCCGGCTATGGAGGCGAGGAGCAGAATTCCGCCTCGGGGAAGAGGGCGGGTCACGGCCGCGTGCCGCGGGTGAGGATCACCGCGTAGCGGCACTCCGTGTCGGTGGTGTTCACGAAGACGCGCTCGGCGGGCTCCCCGAGTTCGATGGTGTCCCCTGCGTCGAGTTCGTGGACCGTGTCGCCGTCGTGAAAGGTCAGACGGCCCTCCAGGACCCAGACGACCTGCCGCACGAAGGCGAAGGCGGCCGCCGGGTACGGCACCTGGGCGCCGGCGGGCAGGCGGATCTCGGCGACCTCGGCGGGAAACCGCGGTCCGGTGATCTGGCGGCGCCGGTAACCGGTGCCGGGGTCCCGCCACTCGGCCGTGTCCGTCCGGCGGCGCACGCCTGTCGCGCTCAGCGAGTCGTCCGGCGTCCCTTCGGCCAGGGCCAGCAGGGAGGCGATGCTGAGCTGGAACGCGGCCGACAGCTTGCCCAGGACGACGGCGGTGGGGCTGCTCTCCCCGCGCTCGATGCGGCTGATCATGGCCTGCGACACACCGGAGACGTCCGCGAGCTGGGCCAGGGTCCACCGGCGGCGTTCACGCTCGGTGCGGACCCGGGCCGCGATCCGCCCCACCAGGGGATCTACTATGTTGGACATGAATCCAATATACGAGAGAGGCGCTACCGCCGTCAGCGTCCGCCGGGCCCTGCCCGGCGACGCGGAGGCCATCCGGGCCATCCGCAACCGCGCGATCGAGCGCTCCACGGCCCTGTGGACACAGACCCCGCAGTCCTCCCCGGAGACCGTCAGGTGGCTCGCGACCCACCTGGAACGGGGCTCGGCATTCGTGGCCGAAACAGCGGGCGACGTGGCGGGGTTCGCCGTCTACGGCCCCTGGCGGGATCTGGACGGGTACCGCCACACGGTCGAGGACTCGGTGTACGTCCGCGAGGACCGGCACGGACTCGGCATCGGCTCCGCGCTGCTTTCGGCCCTCATCGACTCGGCACGGGACGCGGGCCTCCACGTCATGATCGCCGGCATCGAAGCCGAGAACGCCGCGTCGATCCGACTGCACGAACGGTTCGGGTTCCAGCACGTCGGCACCGTGCCGGAGGTCGGCACCAAGTTCGGCCGATGGCTCGACCTGACCCTCATGCGCCTGCCCCTCACCTGAACGCTCTCCGGTTCGACGGGATCGGCCGGCCCCCTGCCCGGCCGCCGCATTCGACGCGGTCCTGCTGTTCGCCGTGCTGATCTGCGTCCCCGGCGCCGAGGCCCGGCACGGGCCGATCGCCGACCTGGACCGCGTCCTCAGGCCCCGCGCGATCCTCTGCGTCAGCAACCGCTCCTGCCGGACGACACCGGGCCGGTGGCATCGTCGAGTGCCATGCCCGCGCCCGGCGCACTCGTCACCTTCGCTGTGCCGCGATCATCGCCCTGTACCAGTGGTAGCTGTCCTTCGGAGTGCGCCGCTGGGTTTCGTAGTCGACGCGGACGATCCCGAAGCGCTTGCCGTAGCCGAAGGCCCACTCGAAGTTGTCCAGGAGGGACCACACGTAGTAGCCGCGGACGTCCACGCCGGCGTCCATGGCGGCGCGCAGGGCGTGGAGGTGGTCGCGCAGGTAGGCCACGCGCTCGGTGTCGTGGACCGATCCGTCGGGGCTCACCTCCTCGTTCTCCGCGGAGCCGTTCTCCGTGATGTGCACGGGTGGCAGGGCGTCGCCGTAGCGGTTCTTCAGTCGCACCAGCAGATCGGTGAGACCGGCGGGGACGACCGGCCAGTCCATCGCGGTGTGCCGTACGCCCGGGAGCCGTAGCTCCTCGTAGCGGTTGTCGGTGGCCACGCGCCGCGTCGGGTCGTCCTCGCGGTAGCGGGCGTCGGCGACGACGATCGGCCGGTAGTAGTTGATGCCGAGGAAGTCCAGCGGCTGCGAGATGAGTTCCAGGTCGCCGTCCCGCCGAAAGTCCTGCTCCTTGATCAGTTCGCCCCAGGTCTCCTCCTCCGTGGCCGGGTAGCGGCCCGCGAGGAGCGGTTCGGTCCACACCAGGTTGTGCTGGGTGTCCGCGCGGACGACAGCCGCCAGGTCGGCGGGCGAGCCGGTGGCCGGCAGGTTGTGGTCGAGGTTGAGGGTGATGCCCACCTCGCGTGCTCCCGCCTCCCGTAGCGCCCGTACGGCCAGACCGTGGCCGACCAGGAGATGGTGGGCGGCGGCCAGGGCGCCCCGGCCCTCGCGGGCGCCCGGGGCGTGCCGGCCGACGGAATAGCCCAGGAAGGCACTGCACCAGGGCTCGTTGAGGGTGATCCAGCGCGGCACGCGGTCGGCAAGGTGCTCGGCGACCACGGCCGTGTACTCGGCGAACCGCTCCGCCGTCCCCCGTACCCGCCAGCCGCGCCCCGCGGAACCACTCTCGGACGGAGTCTCCAGGGCCTGCGGCAGGTCCCAGTGGTAGAGGGTGGCGGCGGGCTCGATGCCGGCCGCGAGCAGCTCGTCGACGAGCCGTGAGTAGAAGTCCAGGCCCTTGGGGTTCACCGGGCCGGTGCCGTCCGGAACGATGCGCGGCCAGGCGATGGAGAACCGGTACGATCCCACGCCCAGCTCCCGCAGCAGGGCCACGTCCTGCGGATAGCGGTGGTAGTGGTCGCAGGCGACGTCACCGGTGTCGCCGCCGGCCACGAGGCCGGGGGTGTGGCTGTAGGTGTCCCAGATCGACGGACCGCGGTCGTCCTCTCGGGCCGCGCCCTCGATCTGGTAGGAGGCGGTGGCGGCGCCGAACATGAAGCCGGGCGGGAAGCGGGGGAAGTCACTCATGGCGTTGAGGCCCATTCGACACGTGGGTGGGTCACTTGACGGAACCGCCGGTGATGCCGGCGGCGATGTACTTCTGGGCGAGGACGAGCAGGATCGCGGCCGGCACCGCGGACAGCACGGACGCGGCCATCACCGAGCCCCAGTCGCCGACGTGCGCGCCGATGTACTGGTAGATGCCCAGCGTGACCGGCTTGACGTGGTCCGTGGTGTTGAGGGTGAGCGCGAACATGAAGTCGCTCCACGCGAACAGGAAGGCGAACAGCCCTGCGGTGATCAGCGAGTTGCGGCTCATCGGCAGCACCACCCGCACGAACGTCCGCACCGGCCCGGCACCGTCCATCTGCGCCGCCTCGATCACCTCGCCCGGGATCGAGACCATGAAGGAGCGCATGAGCACGATGGAGAACGGGATGCCGAGCGACGCGTCCGCCAGCATCAGGCCGAAGTAGGAGTTGACCAGGCCCAGGTCGACGTACGAGTTGTACAGGGCGTTGGCGATGACGATGCCCGGCACCATCTGCGTGATCAGTGTGCCGAAGACGATCGTCCGTGAGCCCCGCAGCCCGAACCGGGCCAGCCCGTACGCCGCCGGGGCGGAGATCGCCAGGCAGACGACGACCGCTCCGAGCGAGACCACCAGCGACGTCAGCAGGTGACCGCCCTGGTCGGTCAGGGCCTTGGAGAAGCCGGACAGGTCCAGGCTGCCCGGCACCGGGTCGACCTGGAGCAGACCTGCCCCCGGCTGGAGCGCGGTGTTGAGCATCCAGTACAGCGGGAAGAGCATCACGCACAGGATGAGAACGCCGGCGACGGTGGATGCCCATCGGCGCCTGGATGTCGTGGGCGTGGGAGAGGCCACGGACGTCACTTCCCCTCGGTGCGGTTGGCCCGCAGGTAGAACACCGCGAACACCGCGGAGACAAGGATGAGTACGTTGCCGACGACCGCGCCCGCGCCGAAGTCCAGCTGCACGAACGAGCTCTGGTAGGTGAGCGTGCCCAGGGTCTGGGTGGCGTCGGCCGGGCCGCCGTCGGTGAGGGCGAGGATCAGGTCGAGGATCTTCACCGTCGACATGAAGCCGAGCACCAGGACGACCGTGATCACGGGCCTGAGCATCGGCAGGGTGATCGAGCGGAAGGTCCGCCAGCCGGAGGCGCCGTCCAGGGAGGCCGCCTCGTAGAGCTCCTTGGGGATCTCCTGCAGACCGCCGTAGAGGATGACCATGTTGAAGGGGATGCCGATCCAGATGTTGACCAGGATCGCCGACAGCAGGGCCATGCCGGGGCTGGTCAGCCACGGGGTGTGGCCGCCGGGTCCGAACGTGCCCAGGAACGAGTTCAGCACGCCGGTGTCCTGGTCGAGGATGCGGCGCCAGACGACGCCGGACACCACCATGGGCACCAGCCACGGCAGCAGGATCAGGGACCGCAGGACCCCGCCCAGCGGGAACCTCCCGTTGAAGAACACCGCGAGGGCCAGGCCGATGCAGAACTGCCCGAGCAGCGAGCCGGCGGTGAACAGGAGGGTGTGCCACAGCGCCTTGCCGAACAGCGGGTCCTGGAAGACCTTCGACCAGTTGTCGAGGCCGTTGAAGGGGGCATCGCCGGTGAAGAAGGTCTTCGGCGTGTAGTGCTGGAAGCTCATCACGACGTTGCGGACGAGCGGGTAGCCGAAGAACAGCAGCATGAAGACGACGGCGGGAGCGACGAACCCCCACTGCGCCAGACGGCGCCGCAGCCGGATCCGCCGCGGATCCGGGGTTCCGGTCCGTTGCCGTGTCGTGGCACGCGCCGGGACGGTGACGGTGGACGTGGTCATGTGCGCTTACCTCAGTTCCCGCTCGTGGCCCGCTGCTGGGCGCGCGTCAGGGCTGCTTTGCTGGACTCGCCGGTCAGGGCCGACTGGAAGGCGCTCTGCAGGGCGAGCGACACACTCGACCAGCCGGCACCGAGCTCGGCCGTACGGGAGCGGGCGGCTGCCACCTGGTCGGCGAGGGCGTCCAGTTCCGGCACCCGCTTGCGCCACACGGCGGCGGCCTTCTCGTTGGCGGGGACCATCCAGCTGTTGAGCGCGTAGGTGAGCTGCTCCTTCTCACTGGACAGGCAGGCGACGATCCGCCCGGCCATCCGCTCCCGCGCCCTGTCCCCGGTGTTCGGCACCGTGAGCGCGGCACCGCCGAGGGGGCCCACGGACTTGTCCCCGGCCTGCGGCACCGGGATCCGCGCGATACCCCAGTGCAGGGACTTCTTGGTGTTCAGGGTCTCGACCTGCCAGGGGCCGTTGATCATCATCGCGGCGTTGCCCGCCATGAACTGGTCGTTGACGTCCGCCTGCGTCCAGCTGACGGTCGACTTCGACAGCGAGCCGTCCCCCAGCAGGGACTTCCAGAAGTCCAGGGCCTCGACGACCCGCGGCCCGTCGAGCTGCCTTTCGTCGCCGCCGTTGGACCACATGAACGGCGTGAACTGGAAGACGCCGTCCTCGGCGCCGCCCGCGCTCAGCGCCAGGCCGTACTGCTTGCCGTGGGTCAGCTTCTGCGCGGTCCGGCGCAGCTCGGCCCAGGTGCCCGGGATCTTCAGGCCCGCCCTGGCGAGGATGTCCTTGTTGTAGAACAGCGCGAGCGTGTTCACCGAGCGGGCCGCGCCGTAGTACGTCCCCTTGTACGAGCCGAAGTTGACGATGCCCTGGGGGATGTCGTCGGTGCTCAGGCCCAGTGTCCTCAGGTCGATCAGCCCGCCGGCCTCGGCGAACGTCGGCATCTCGGAGGCGTCGAACTGGACGATGTCCGGGAGCGACTTCGAGGACGCCATGCGCAGCGCCTTCGTCATCACCTGCGCGGCCGGGACGCTCTGCTGCTCGATGGTGACGCCGAGCTGCTTGCCGCACCGGGCCATCGCCTGCGCGTCCCAGCGGTGGTAGGTCTCGTCGGTCGAGGAGTTCATCACGGTGTACACGTCGCGGTCGCGCTGCTGTCCGCATCCGGTCAGGGCCGCGCCGGCGACCAGGACGGAGACGGCGGCGAGCGGCGCCACGGCCCCGCGGGTGCGTCGGCGGCGTGCGGCAGCCGGAGTGGGTGCTGTCACGGTGGGTGCCCTTGCGTAGGAGAGGGAGGTACGGCGGCTCAGCGGGTGCCGGGCAGGTGGTCCATGGCGTCGAGGACACGCCGTGTGGCGTCGCCGAGCCGGTCCCGTCCCTGCCGGCCGACGGTCCACCGACCGAACGTGACCCTGTCCTGGGAGGTTTCGTTGAAGCGCTTCGACATGCTGCGACCCTTGCTGTCGTCTCACTCGGCATCGTCGCCGGAGAATTTGTTCGCCGGGATGACTAATACGTCAATCCTCGGTGTCGCGCTAGCCCTGTGTACGTGTCCATCTGAACACCCTCCGAAGTCACGCTTCGCACCCAAACCTAGATAGTCGCAGTTCAGCGACCATCTGCGCGCCCAGTTCGACCTCGCGATCCGCTGTGCGCTGTGTACGATCGAATCGCCGGGTGGCAGTCTCCGCAGTCCCCCGCCGACCAATCCCTCTCCCCCGAGGAAGACCATGAAGTTCACCAACGGGTTCTGGCGCATACGCGACGGCGTCCAGGTGGCGTATGCCACCGAGGTGCGCGACGTGCGCACGGAATCGAAGCGCTTCACCGCCTACGCTGCCGCGCAGAAGGTGACGCGCAGAGGGGACACGCTCAACGCGCCGCTCCTCATCGTCGACTGCTTCTCGCCTGCCGAGGGCGTCATCGGTGTCCGTGTCACTCATCACGCCGGCAAGCGGCACCCGGGGCCCGACTTCGCCCTCGCGGCCGAGCCCGGCGGGGCGGGCGAGGTACGCCGGGACGGCACCGTCACCGAGCTGACGAGCGGGCCGCTGACACTGCGCCTGGACCGTGCCGCGCCGTGGTCCCTGGCCTTCCACGACGCGGACGGACGAGAGCTGACCAGGGCCGGCCGCAAGGGCACCGCCTTCGCCACCACGGACGACGGCACGCACCACATCCTGGCCCAGCTCGCGCTCGGTGTCGGCGAGCAGACCTACGGCCTCGGCGAGCGCTTCACTCCGTTCGTCAAGAACGGCCAGGCCGTCGACATCTGGCAGGCCGACGGCGGCACGAGCAGCGAACAGGCCTACAAGAACATCCCGTTCTACCTGTCCTCGCGCGGCTACGGCGTGTTCGTCAACCATCCCGGCAAGGTCTGCTTCGAGGTCGGCTCGGAGTCCGTCGGGCAGGTTCAGTTCAGCGTCGAGGACCAGACGCTGGAGTACTACGTCGTCGCCGGTCCCACGCCGAAGGACGTCCTCACCCGCTACACCGCTCTCACGGGCCGTCCGGCGCTGCCGCCGGCCTGGTCCTTCGGGCTGTGGCTGACCACGTCCTTCACCACGGACTACGACGAGCGGACGGTGACGTCGTTCGTCGACGGCATGGCCGAGCGCGGCATTCCGCTGTCGGTGTTCCACTTCGACTGCTTCTGGATGCGCGAGTACCAGTGGTGCGACTTCGCGTGGGACCCGGAGGTCTTCCCCGACCCCGAGGGCATGCTCGCCCGGCTGAAGGCCAAGGGGCTGCGGATCAGCGCCTGGATCAACCCGTACATCGCGCAGAAGTCCCCGCTGTTCGACGAGGCCGCCGCGCTCGGTCACCTGGTGCGCCGGCCGAACGGTGACGTGTGGCAGTGGGACCTGTGGCAGGCCGGCATGGGACTGGTCGACTTCACCAGCCCGGACGCCCGCGCATGGTTCCAGTCGAAGCTGAAGCCGTTGCTGGACCAGGGCGTGGACTGCTTCAAGACCGACTTCGGCGAGCGCATCCCGACCGACGTCGTCTGGCACGACGGCTCCGACCCGGAGCGGATGCACAACTATTACACCCACCTGTACAACCAGACCGTGTTCGAACTGCTCGAGAAGGAACGCGGACAGGGCGAGGCAGTGCTCTTCGCCCGCTCGGCGACCGCCGGAGGCCAGCAGTACCCCGTGCACTGGGGCGGCGACTGCTGGTCCTCCTTCGAGGCCATGGCCGAGTCCCTGAGGGGCGGCCTGTCCCTGTCCCTGAGCGGCTTCGGCTTCTGGAGCCATGACATCGGAGGCTTCGAGGGGACGCCCGACCCGGCGGTCTTCAAGCGCTGGCTGGCCTTCGGTCTGCTGTCCTCCCACAGCCGCCTGCACGGTTCGTCGTCGTACCGGGTGCCGTGGGAGTTCGGCGACGAAGCCGTGGCCGTGGCCCGGCAGTTCACCCTGCTCAAACACCGGCTCATGCCCTACCTGTACGGCGCGGCCGTCGAGGCCCACGACACCGGTGTCCCGGTGATGCGGCCCATGGTCCTGGAGTTCCCGCACGACCCGGCATGCCGGACGCTCGACCGCCAGTACATGCTCGGCGCCGACCTCCTGGTCGCCCCGGTGTTCAGCGAGGACGACGAGGTGGAGGTCTACCTCCCCGACGGCACCTGGACCCACCTCCTCAGCGGCGAGCAGGTCGCCGGCCCGGCCTGGCGCACCGAACGGCACGGCTACGACAGCCTTCCGCTCTACGTCCGCGAGGGCGCCGTCCTGCCGCTGGCCTCGGACGACCGCCGGCCCGACGGCGACTGGCTGGCCGATCCGACCCTGCTCGTCCACCCGTCGGCAGCCGCCGAGCACACCACCCGGGTCACCGTGCCCGACCCGACGGGCGCGCCGGCCGCCGTGTTCCACGTCCGGCGCACGGGAAGCGTCGTACACGTGACCGCGGACGGCACCGACCGCCCCTTCACCGTGCGCATCCTCGGGGGCGCGAGCGCGACGGGGACGAGCGAGGTGACCGTCCCACTGGCATGACGTCCCGCCACCCGGCACGGCCGTCCGCGAGATCGGGCCGCTCGGTGTGCCGGCCCGAGGTGCCCCAACGCCGGAAGCCATGGCGATACGGCGGTCTGACGGGCCGGCCTCACCGGTGCTCATCGCCGAACCGGACGCCCTCACTCGCAACGCCTCACGCATGGCGCAGCCTTCGCGGTCCTGAGGGTTCGCCCTGCGTGGGCTCGCCAAGAGCCACAAGAGTGTGCAGCCGGGACCACACATCATCGGCGTGTTCGGGTCGCCGAGGCCTGGGGGGCCGACGCTCCCATCGCGCTGGGCTACTAGCCGCGCTCACCGACCGGATGCTGGTGGGATCCGGGGTCATGGACCGGGGAAGTCGCCGACGGCTGGGCGGGCACCGGCTTCGTACCCGAGGGCGCGGACGGCGCCTACTTCACCCACCTCGACGACGGCCTGACCCGCCGCGGCCGTAACCGCGGCGACCTGGACGTCTGCCAGGGCGCCGAGGTCGCCCTCGCGGCCGACGAGGAGTCCCTCGGCGCGATGACCGACCGGCGCAAGGAGGAACTGGCCTTCAGTCTGGGCGGCATGGGGTCGGCGTCCACCAACTTCTACGGCTGGCCGAGGTCGCCGCCGAGGTGCGCGAGCGTCGGCAGGCCGGCGCCCGGGACGGCGCGGCGGCGCTGGTGACCGACGAGGTGGTCCTGGCCACGACGCTGATGGGAGTCCGGGGCTCTCAGTTGCGAGGAAGCAGGTCGTGGCCCGGCGTCCTCCTGGCCTCCTACCTTCTGAGCAGTCGCCCGGTCGGCCGGTATCGGCCGTCGGTTGCGCGCATCCCTCCCGGACGACACGAAAGCAGAACACGGCATGCGTAACACCACCCTCGGCACCCACGGGCCAGAGGTCGGCGTCATCGGGCTGGTCCCGGCCCCCGTGGGCGCCCGGTACTGACCGTCCTGTCTCCGTGCTCCTCGCCGGTGACCGAAGGGCGACTCTCCTACCTCGATGGCTCCAGGCGGGCCGTGAGCAGGGAGCGCTCGGCGGGGTTGGCGGTGAGGCGGAGAGCCTGTCGGTCGGCCTCGGTGGCCTCCGTGTCGCGGCCGAGGTCGCGCAGGAGGGCGGCCCGGGTGGCGTGGAACAGGTGGTAGCGGCCCAACCGGTCGGCGAGAGCCTCGACTTCGGCCAGCGCGACGGCCGGGCCGTCGGTGTGGCTGATCACGACGGCGCGGTTCAGACGTACGACCGGTGAGGGGTCGACGGCCAGGAACATGTCGTAGAGGCGCAGGAGTTGGGGCCAGTCGGTCTCTTTCCAGGTGGGCGACTCGCAGTGTACGGCGGCGATGGCGGCCTCGATCTGGTACGGGCCCGGCCTGCCGAGCTTGGCCGCCCGCTCGATGAGTGCGGTGGCGCTGCGGATGCGCCGGGTGTCCCACCGGGTACGGTCCTGCTCCGCGAGCGGAATCAGCCGTCCCTCGCTGTCCAGACGGGCGGGCCAGCGGGCCGCGTGCAGGCGGATCAGGGCCAGCAGGGCGAGCGGTTCCGGCTCGCCCTGCAGCGAGCCGGCGAGGAGGGCGGCGAGCCATTCGGCGTCGTCGACCAGTTCACGCCGTACTCCCAGGTCTCCCCCGGTGGTGAAGCAGCCCTCGTTGAAGACGAGGTAGACCACACGCATGACCTGGGGCAGTCGTGCGGCGCGCTCCTCGGGCTCGGGTGCGCGGTAGGGGATGCCGGCGGTGGCGATCTTCTTCTTGGCCCGGGTCACCCGCTTGGCGAGGGTGGCCTCTGGTACCAGGAACGCCCGCGCGATCTCGGCGGTGGTCAGGCCCACCACGGCGCGCAGGGTCAGCGCGACCTGGGCGTCCGGGTCCAGCGCCGGATGGCAGCAGGTGAAGATGAGCCGCAGACGGTCGTCGGGCTCGCGCTCGGCCGTCTCGGGCAGCGCCTCGATACGGGCCGCGAGCTGCGGAAGCCGGTCCTGGAAGCGGCCCTCGCGGCGGATTCGGTCGAGGGCCTTGTTGCGCGCGCAGGTCAGGAGCCAGGCCCCGGGCCGCCTGGGCGGGCCGGTGCTCGGCCAGTGCCGCAGCGCCTCGACGACGGCCTCGCTGACCATCTCCTCGGCCAGGTCGAAGTCGCCGAGCAGGCGGACCAGGCTGGCGGTCAGCCGGCCCGCCTCCTCGCGGAAGACCCGCTCGATCAGCGACCGGGTGTCCCGGACGCCCGCCGGGTCAGCGCTCGACAAGCGGACGCACCTCCACCTTCCCGTCGGGCACCGGGAAGCTCGCGGCCAGCTCCAGGGCGGCGTCCAGGTCGGGCACCTCGACGACCGCGTAGCCGCCGATCGCCTCCTTGGCCTCCAGCAGCGGGCGGTCGATCATGGTGGAGCGGCCCTCCTCGACCACGACCGTGGTCGCGGTCTCGGGTTCGCGCAGCTGCTGGGCCTCGATGATCGTCCCGTCGGTGCGGTACTTGGTGAACCACTCCATGAGCCGGCCATAGACCTCGCCACGCTCCTGGTCGGAGCCCTCTTCCTGCCAGGCGCCGCGGGTCAGCAGCAGTACGTACTTCATGGTGTCCTCCTCAGCCGAGTTTCCTGTCTGCCTTCACGACGAACAAGCCGGCGCCGACAGGACAGGGACGCCCCGAAAACTTCAGGACCGACCTTCGACCCGGTCATCAGCCGACCATCGACCCGACCGTCAAGGGGACATCTCGGCGGCGGTGTCCGCCGCGCCGGGCGGCGCCGTGGTGCCCGGCCGTGCCCGGCGGACGGCCGAGCCGGGCGGCCGTTCCTTGAGTGCGCCGTAGCCGATGAAGTACGCGGGCAGCCGGCGCATCCACCGTGACTCGGCGAGCAGGCGTGCTATGCGCTGGGCCCTCGCCTCACGCCCGAGGGGTGGCCGGCCCTGCAGGACGGGAGCGATGATCCTGGCGTGGGCCACCCGCTGGAGGGTCTGGGTGACGACCGTGGTGGG
Source organism: Streptomyces sp. RB17 (assembly GCF_009604455.1). Classification (GTDB taxonomy): domain Bacteria; phylum Actinomycetota; class Actinomycetes; order Streptomycetales; family Streptomycetaceae; genus Streptomyces. The sequence continues at coordinate 1,177,296 of NZ_WEGL01000002.1, read as the reverse complement.
ACGGCGGCGGCGCTGCAGACGGCGTACGTCGGCCGGGCGCACCCTCCCCCGGCGCAGTGGCTCGGTAAGGTAGCGGGCGGCGGCCACGGCGTCCTGGACCGCGAGGTTGATGCCGATGCCGAAGATCGGGGACATCGCGTGCGCGGCGTCGCCGATGCACAGCAGGCCGGGCCGGTGCCAGCGGCGGAGGCGATCCAGTCGTACGTCGAGGAGCTTGACCTCGTCCCACGAGCGCAGGGCGTGCACACGGTCGGCGATCCAGGGCACCGCCGCGGTGAAGTCGGCCCGGAAGCGGTCGAGGCCGGCGGCGCGGCGCTGTTCGTCGGTGCCCTTGGGGATGATCCCGGCGCACTGCCAGTAGTCGCCGCGGTCGATCATCGCGGTCAGGAAGCGGTGACCGGCGGCGCCGTAGAGCCCCTGCGGGTCGCCGTCCCGGCGCGGCAGCCGGAACCACCAGGCGTCCATCGGGCAGGGGAAGCGGCGCAGGCGCAGTTCCGGGCGGGAGCGGGCCAGTGATCCGCGGCCGTCGCAGGCGACGGTGAGCAGGGCGCGCAACTCGCCGGTGCGGCCGTCGGCGGTGCGGTAGCGCACCCCGTTGACACGTCCGGATTCGATCAGGAAACCGGTCGCCTCCGTGTTCATCCGCAGCTCGAAGGACGGCTCGCGCCGGCCCTCGTCCGCGAGCAGGTCCAGCAGGTCCCACTGGGGCACCATCGCCACATAGTTGTAGGGGCCGCGCAGGACCGAGAGGTCGCCGACCGTGACCGCCGAGCCCTCGGGTCCGATCGGCAACTGGACGGTGCGGACCCGGCGCTGCGGCAGCTCGGCGAAGCGTTCGGCCAGACCGAGCTCGTCCAGCAGGGCCAGGGTGGAGGGGTGGACGGTGTCGCCGCGGAAGTCGCGCAGGAAGTCGCCGTGCTTCTCCAGCACCGTCACCGGGACACCGGACCGGGCCAGCAGCAGAGCGAGCACCATGCCTGCGGGGCCGCCTCCCACGATGCAGCACGTGGTCTGTTCCATGGCGGTTTCTGCCCTTCACGAGACCAGTAATTCACCATGCGGCGAATATCTAGCGTACTCCTCCGGACGCCTTCCGACCTCCCGCGCACCGCGCCGCCGCGCCGGTCGGCGGCGTCTCGGAGACGCCGCTGTGGCCGAGTTCGGGGCCGAGTCCGAAGTAGTGCCGGAAGTTGTAGATCAGCGGGCTCCAGGCCGCGGGCTCGATGTGCTGGGTTCCGGGGACCAGCAGGCGTGGATCGGCGTGCACCTTCAGCACTCCGGCCTCGACGATCAGGAAGTCACCGGCGGCGTCGGTTCCCACCCGCACGGCCCGCGCCTCCAGCTGGATCGGGCACTCGGCCACCCGTGGTGGGCGGACCGTGTGCGAGGTCTGGGCCCGGAAGCCGGCCGCCGTGAACTTGTCCGGCTCGTAGCGGGCGCGGCGGGGTCCGCGCCCGGCCGCTGCGGGCCGCCCGGTGAGCTCGCCCAGGCGCTCGACGGCCGCCCACTGCCCGGGTTCGGGCAGACTGATCACCAGCTCCGGCCGGGCGGCCAGGTTCGCGCCGGTCTGGCCGTGCCTCCCCAGCCCCAGCACCACCACCTGCCCGAGCGCCCATGCGGACGAGATCGGCGCCAGGTTGAAGGTGCCGTCGGCGTTCTCGGTGGTCAGCAGCACGACGGGGGTACCGAAGTAGAGGATGCTCGGTGTGATGGCCAGGTGGCTGACGGTGTTCCGGGCCGGGTGCGGTGCCGTTTCCATGCGGTGACGGTAGGGCGCCGACCGTTCGGCGGGAGCCGAACCGTGCACGCGCGATCATGGCGGGCTCACTGCTCCCGGTGCTGGCTCCGGATCCGCGCGGCCACCTCGTTCTGTTCGGTCTCCCACCAGGGGCGCACCCGTTCGGGAGCGCCTGCCTGACCCTGGTCCGGGGAAGGCGCCGTGACGGGCGCGAGTTCCGCGTCGAGGCGGCGGTCGAGGGCCACGGTCTGGACCCGCTCCGCCCGCGCCCACTGGAACAGCAGCGCCAGCAGGAACGGCAACGCGACCAGCTCGGCGATGCTGAGCATCGCACCCCCGCCGATCTGCTGGTCGTGCTGGACGTCCGGGGACCACACCGGCGCGTGGTGCAGGTACCAGGCACCCGCGATCAGCGTGCCGTGCGTCATCACCACGATTCCCGGAACCGCGTCGACGATGCCGTCGAGGAACACCAGCGCCGCTCGCACGGGGTGGGTACACCAGGCGGGCAGTGCCTCTTCGTGGGTCAGCATCGGTACGACGAACAGGGAACCGGCCGCGAGCAGGTGCAGATACATCAGCTCGTGCAGCCAGCCCACGCGCAGGGCGGTCTCGAAGTACGGCGTGAAGTACACCGTCAGCTCGGTGCCGAGCACCAGGGCCGTGCTGACCAGCGGGAACGTCAGCACCCGCACCAGGCGGCCGGTCATGGCCCGGCGCACGCGTCCGGCGGCCGTCTCCGGCAGTGCCTCGACGGCGAGCCGCAGCGGATCGCCGAGGGCCAGGCCCAGCGGTGCGACGAGGTCGAGGAGGATGTTCTGCACGGCGGCCGGCCAGAACAGCACGTGGTCGTAGACGGCCAGGGCGGACATCGTGGCCACCACCAGCGCTCCGAGGCCGAGCAGCGCGAACGCGGCGACCCGGGCGGGTGGCCAGGAGACGCCGCGCTTGCGCAGCCGTGAGACGCCCCAGCCGTAGAGGGCGCCCAGGACGATGACCAGAAGCAGCGCGGGGACGTCCAGGTGCCACGTGGACAACAGACGCCCCGTGGTCAGCTCGGGGAGCTGGCCCGCCGACAGTTCGGTCATCGCGTGACCATCCATGCAGATCGTCCTCCTTCGGCTCGACAGGGAAGAACCTGCTCGGATCCATGACGGCACGACGCTAGTCCCCCGCGGCCCGACGGCGGGCAGCGGGGTGCCGCACGCCGGGGTGAAAACCGCGGATCACGCGGGACCGCCCAGGGCGTGCCGCCGGCGCCGGAGAGGGGACAGCCCCGGACGGCGCGGAGGCCGTCCGGGGCTGGACCCGTGCAGGTGTGCCGGCGGTGGTGCACCCGTGGCAACGGCCACAGGCGGGTGGGTCAGCGGCGGTGGCCGCCGACGTGGTACTCGACGGCGCCGCGGTGGCTGCGGCCCCAGGTGACGGCGTCGACGAGGCGGCCGCGGTCGTTGCGCAGGGTCGCGGTGTCGGCGTTCACGTCCCACACGCGGGTACGGCGGTCCTGGTAGACGTCGGTCCTGGTGTCCCAGCCGACTCCGGTGTGCACGCGCACGGTGGCCCGTCCCGCGAGCCACACGTGATGGAAGGTGTAGGTGTGGCCGTCCCGGTCGGACAGCGTCCAGTGGTCCAGGTTCCTCGCACGGCGGGAGTCGTTCGTGACGTCCACCCACTGCTTGTTCAGCGAGCGGTTGGAATGGTCGCCCCGGAACTGCCAGGCGTGCTGTACGCCGCTGATGTACACCCCTGCCGGGTGCGTACGCCACGGCTGGTCACCGGCAGCCGCGGCCGGGAGCGCCACGGCGCCCACCGTGGCGGCGGCCACGGCGGCCACGGCGGTCATACGGCGGACGGAAGAAGAAACGGACACGAGGTCCCCCTTCACGAGGATGCGTGGTGGGAGTCGGCGACCGGTCGGCCGCACACGCACACCCTGCAACCTATGTCCCTGTTTGTGAGGGAAACGCGCATGGCATTACGGATCCTGCATAAATCCATGACCGTCACCTGTAATGTCCATTTATGTTCTGAATGCAGGACGTTGATGGTCCATCAGTCGCGCTCACCGTGGAAACACGAGCCCGAGGCAACCAACCTCGGATTCCGCCACCCCACACGCCACCCGAGCCGTCCACCCGAAAGTGTGTAACAGACCAGTACGCCGTCCGGGGCAGATGCTTGAGTGGCGTGCGGGATGCGAGGGTCAGCGCACGGGAAGTGCCGCGGTGTGCTCGATGCGGACGGCGTCCAGGTCCCGCGCGTCGAAGCCCAGCAGCCGCAGGATGGTCGGGGCGATCTGCGTGGTGTGCACCGGTCCGTCGACGCGTACGCCGTGCGGGGTGGCGGCGCCGGAGACGACGAGCGGGACGTCGAGGTCGTCGGCGTGGGCGCCCCCGTGCTCGGCGATCTTGCCCTTGCCGCCGGTGTAGACGACGCCGTACCGGGCGACGCCGACCAGGTCGGGCACGCGGGAGTCTCCCGGCCGGGCGTGCAGGTACCGGGCGGCGTCCGCACCCGCGTAGAGGGACTGCAGACCGCTCGCGGTGAAGGGCCTGGCCTTGCCGTCGATGTCGTTGCCGGTGCCGGACTGCGCGAGCAGGTAGGCCTGGGCGAAGTCGGTGGCGGCCCGGGAGCGGTCGGTGAGCCAGATCAGCATGGCGTCGTCGTCCACCGCGTGGGCGACGAGGTCGCCGGCGCCCGGGTGGGCGGACTTCCAGGCGGAGTTGAGGCCGTCGAGCAGCGGGCCGTCGTCGATGCGGGTCAGCGCCGTGGGGTCGATGGGCGACTGTCCGTGCTTGGAGGACAGGATGACGGTGGTGCTGCCGGAGAGGTGCTGCTTGCGCAGTTCGGCGAGGAAGGCGCCGACCTGCCGGTCCACGAAGTCGAGGTTCTTCACCAGAAGGAGACCGGGCACGCCCTTGGCCGCATAACCGCCCGTCAGACCGTCGGAGGTCGGCAGCTTCTGGGCGGTCGAGACGGACTGGAAGTTCATGCCGAAGACAGCCGGCGTGCCGACCTTGTGGGTACGGCCATGGTCGTAGCCGTCGATCTCGTTGAGCACGGCCTGTGCCTTGTACCCGTCGTACTGCTCGGTCGCGGCGTTGTCCTTCGTCCAGTCACCCGCGTCGTAGCCGATGGCCTTGCTGTTGATCTCGGGCGTGAACAGGTCCTGGATACCCTTGCCGGAGGGGCCGTTGAGGATGTCGTAGGCGGCGTGCTTGTCGGACCACGCGGTGCGCAGGCCGCCCGTGCGGACCACGTCGAAGACGGTGTTCACCCGCAGGTAGGAGTGAGGGTAGAGCGGTCTGCAGGTCTTCGGGTCGACCGGGAGCTTCGACGGGTCGATGAGACTGGCGGGGTCGCCGGTCATCTGCAGGATGCTGCCGGGCAGGCCGCTGAGCCCCTGGCCGGCGTCGAGGGAGTCCTTGTTCTTGTCCAGGTCTTCGGTGAGGTCGATCTCGGTCCCGGGCTTGGCACCGGCGCAGTCGGTCGTGCCGGCGGGCAGGAGGGCGGTGCTGTAGGTGTCGTCGTAGTAGACGCCCGTGGTGCCCGGGTCGCCGCCCGTGAGCTGACCGATCATGCCCGGGAAGGAGTCGGAGGGGTTGGTGGTCGCCGCGTGGGTGTACTGCACGCCACCGGCGGTGAGTTGGGCGAGCGCCGAGTGGGGGTGCCGGGCGAGGTACCAGGCCAGGTCGGACTGGTGCAGACCGTCGACGGACAGCAGCAGGACATGCCGGGCGGCCGGATGCGGGTGTGCGGAGGCGTGCGCCGAGCCGGGCGCGGTCGCGGCGGTGAGCGCGCCGACCGCGGCCAGCGCGGCCGCGGCCGCCGTGACGGAACGTGCGGGGCGGGCCGGACGTCGGGACATGGCTTCTCCTCGGACTGTGTCGAACCGGCGAGCGGGTGTGCGTCGTGCACCGACATCCGAGAGGCGGAACATGTACGCCAGCGGGCCGTCATGCCGTGTTCAGCCCAAGAAACGCATCGGCGCGGGCAAAGACTTACGCCACTTCGCCGTCCCCCTCAACGGTGGCTCATTGTTGCCGTCCGCCGAACTGCCAGTTGTGGACCTCGATCTCGGCATACCGGTCCACGGTCAGCACGGCCCGTGCCGAGTCCGGGTCCGGGGCGCGGACCAGCGCCGCCGTCCCCAGCCAGGTGTTGCCGTCGTCGGACAGCAGCGGCCCGTATGCGATCAGCTCGTCCAGGACGGGGGGCACGGCGAGGTCGGCGGCCTGCCCCCGGCCGAGGCCGAGCACGAGGTACCGCGAGCCGCCGGTCCGTCCTCCGGGGAAGTCCCACATGGTGCGGCCCAGCATGTTGCGCCATCGGCGCAGCAGCACGTCACGGTACACACCGGCCTGGTAGCCGGGCTCGCCGAAGGCGAACGCCCGGGCGGCGGCGGGATCGGGCAGGTCGACGATGTGCACACTGCCGGTGGGCACTTCGCCGTCACCGGTGAGGGTCGGACCACGGGCGATCATCTCTTTGTCGAACCGGTCCATGTAGGACCAGTGCGCTTCCAGCAGCTCCATGCGCAGCGCCAGGGAACCTCGCCGGTCACGGTGGTAGCAGAAGAATTCCATGCCCGCAGTCTGTCGTTCCCGGGGCGCGACGGCACATCGATTGTCACGGAGGCCGCCGGCACCGGCCACTGCAGTGATCTTCTTCATGGCCGCCTGGCCCAAGGAATCGTAGGATCCCGGACATGAGCAGTGACGCGACCAGCGCGCAGTTGCAGGGGATGGACAGCACCGCCGGATACGCGGAAGGGGCTGAGGCGTTGGCCGAGCAGTACGAGAGCGTGACCTTCGCCGAGGTGCACCGCGAGGTGCTGCATCTGATCCCCGCCCGGCCGGGCAGGGTGCTGGACATCGGGGCGGGCAGCGGGCGTGACGCGGCGGCGCTGGCTGCGCAGGGCCACCGGGTCGTCGCCGCCGAACCCACCGTCGAGCTGCGCTCGCTGGGCCGGCGCCGCCACGCCGACCGGCAGATCGAGTGGACCGATGACGCGCTGCCCGAACTCCCCGGCCTGATCGCAGCGGGGAGCCGCTTCGACCTGATCCTGCTCACCGCGGTCTGGATGCATCTCGATGAACGGCAACGCGCCCTGGGGATGGGCCGCGTGGCCGGCCTGCTCGCGACGGGCGGACGGATCATCCTCTCCCTGCGCCACGGCCCGGTACCGATGGGCCGCCGCATGTTCCCCGTCACCGCGCAGGAGACGATCGGTCTCGCCCGCGGACACGGCCTGGACGTCCTCCACCACGCCCAGCGGGAGGACCCGCATGGCCGCCCGGGAGTGTCCTGGACCTATCTCGGCTTCGAGCTTCCTCGGTGAGCGGCGGGCCCAACTCCGCGCATGGGTCCAGGGTCGTCGGTGCGGAAGTGGTCCAGGATGGGTCCATGGCAACCGTCCTGGCTTTTCACGCGCATCCCGACGACGAGGGGTTCCTCACGGGCGGCACGCTCGCGCGAGCCGCCGACGAGGGACATCGTGTGGTGATCGTGGTCGCCACGGACGGGCTCATGGACGCCGTGCCGGAGAGCGGAGCGCCACGGCTGGACGAACTCCGGGCGAGTGCTGCCGTGCTGGGCGTGCAGCGTGTGGTGCATCTGGGGTATGCGGACAGCGGCCATGGTGCGGTGCTCTTTCCGGATCCGCCGGACCGGGCACGTTTCGTGCGGGCGGATCCGCCGAGATGCGTCCGGGCTGGATGGCCGTGTGGATGCCGTCGGAGATGACTGCCGCGAGATCTGTTGGAGTCACAGGGCCGACGCAAGTGGGGCCGACGGCCCCACCGACATCGGTTTTCCGGGTGCTGGTGCTCACCAGCCGGTGACACGAGGCCAGAAGGTCTCGATCGTCGGTGCCGGGCCGCCGCCGGTGGGGCGGGTGCCGTCGATGACGTGATAGCCGCGGTGCTGGGCAGCGGTGGCGCACGCATGGTTGGGCAGGATGCGCAGGCGGGTGCCCACCGGCAGGTCGGGCAGGTCGGCGCCGTCGCGGGCCGTGAGCGTGCCGTGCTCCTGGCTCGCGGCCGTCATGACCAGGCCCGGAATGACGTTGCCGGCGAGGTCGGTGACCAGGCCGTAGCCCTGGTCCTGGGCCTGCGCGGCCGTACCGCGGTCGCGCGACATGGCCATCCAGCCGCCGTCGGTCATGATCCACCCGTACTCGGGGCGGTGACCGATGACGGTCACGACCACCGACACGGCGATGTCCTCGACCCGGCAGACGCCGAGACCGGCCATGACCAGGTCGAAGAAGACGTAGTTGCCCGCGCGCAGTTCGGTGACGCCGGTGAGGTCCTCGGCGGCGTGCGCGGTGGGGGTGGAGCCCACGCTGACGACGTTCACGGGCAGACCGGCCGCGCGCAGTCGTTCGGCGGCGGCCACGGCGGTGTCGCGTTCGTTCTTCGCCGCCCGGCGCTGTTCCTCGGCGGTGCAGGCGAAGTAGGACTCTCCGGCGTGGGTCAGGACGCCGTCGAGACAGCCCGCGTCGTGCAGCACGCGCCCGATGGCGAGGAGTGCGGGGTCGTCGGGCTTGAGGCCGCCGCGGTGGCCGTCGCAGTCGATCTCGATCTGGGTGGGCAGGGGTATGCCCGCTCGGCGGGAGGCGTCGGCGACGAACGAGGCCTGCTCGACGCTGTCCAGCAGGATGCGCAGGGTGATGCCGTGGCGCAACAGGGCTGTGACGCGAGGGAGTTTGTGCGGGTCGATGCCCACGGCGTACGTGATGTCGGTGTAGCCGACGTTCGCGAACGCCTCGGCCTCCGCCAGGGTGGAGACGGTGACCGGACAGGGCGTGCCGGAGTGCAGCAGAGAAGCCGCGTCGAGGCTCTTGGCGGTCTTGACGTGTGGACGCAGGGTGACCGCGAGCCGTTCGGCCCTGGTCTCGAGGCGCGCGATGTTCCGCCGCATCGTGCCGACGTCCACGACGGCGAACGGGGTGTCCGGATCGGCCAGGGTGCGCGGGGCCGAAGGGGCGGCGTTCGCCTGGATGTTCACCGGAGGATGCACGGAAAGACGTCCTTACTTGGCATAGTTGTAGACGGTCGCCCGGGACACACCCAGCAGGTCCGCGATGGTCTGCGCGGCGTCGCGCGAGTCGAAGTATCCGTCCCGCTGCAACTGCCGTACGAGCGCCTTCTTGTCCCCCCGGCTCAGCGAACGGGGCGTCGCGGCGCGCTCCGCCGCATGCGCCTCCACCGCCCGACGCAGCTCGCGCGCGGTGCGGTCCCGCAGGGTCTCCAGGGGCTGCTCGCGGTGCTCGGTGTCCGTGGCCACGAGGTTGGACAGGGTGAGGGTCACCGGCGACAGCACGGACACGTCCAGGTTCAGGCAGAGAGCCGCGATGTACTCCCCCGCGGCGTTCTTGATGCCGATGGACGTGCTTTTCGCGGGCCGTCCGTCCGGAAACTGGTTGGGGTAGTTCTGAATGACGCTGGGGTAGTCGGGATCCTCGATGCGGGCCAGGCCCAACTCGGTGGCGCAGTCCCCGACCTGACGGCCGGAGAGGTTGTTCTCGATCGCCCGGATCGCGTGCTCCGGATCCCGCAGGTCGTGCAGCACCACCTCGCACAGGCCGGGGAACATGCGCCCCAAGGCTACGGCGATCTTCTCGGCCTCGCGGATGAGGTGCTCGTCCGCCTGCGCCTCGTCCACGGGAGCCTCTCCAGAAACTGCTTAGACTGATTTTCTATCTCTGGATGTCCAGTCTAGGCGAGGCCTCGTGTTTGTCCAGCGGCCGGCGGTAGGTGTCGGCCAGGGCACTGATCGTCTGTGTCATCAGTGCCCGCAGTCCGGCGGGCGCCACGACCTCGGCCTCCGCGCCGAGGCTCAGCAGCATGCCGACGGCGTGTTCGGCGGACTCGATGGGGATGACGGTCTGGACCCGCCCGTCGGGGCCCGGCGGCCCGGCGCTGTCCAGGGCGGCGTGTGCCACTGCCGGTTCCATGAGGTCGGGCAGCTGCGTCAGGATCCGTGGGGTCAGTCGTACGACCGCTTCGCCCCGGAGCCGGCGGGCGTCGAAGTCGGCCAGGTAGGTCTGCCAGTGTGCGGCCAGGTCGAAGTCATGAGGGCGCTCGAAGCGGTCCTGCAGCACCTGGGTCCGGAGGAGCTGGGAGACGCGGTAGGTACGGACGCCTGCCGGCCGGGCCGCCACCAGGTACCAGCGGCCCGACTTGAGCACCAGCCCGTACGGGTCGAGCGTCCGGGTCACCTCCTGGGGCGCCGTCCACCGCCGGTAGCGGACGCGGATGCGGCGCTGCCGCCACACCGCTTCGGTCACCGCCGCCAGGTGCGGAGTGGGATCCGCTTCGGCGTACCAGCCGGAGGTGTCCAGGTGGAACCGCCGCCGTATCTCACCGGTCCGGTCGCGCAGTTCCTCGGGCAGGGCCGCCGTCAGCTTGAGCTGGACGGTGGCGAGTACGGTGCCGAGCCCCAGGTCGGCGGCCGGTCCGGGCAGTCCGACCAGGGAGAGCGCCTCCGCCTCGTCGCGGGTCAGTCCGGTCAGGCGGGTGCGGAAACCGTCGAGCAGTCGGTATCCGCCGTCGTGTCCGGGATCGCCGTAGAGCGGGACTCCGGCCGCGGAGAGCGACTCCATGTCCCGGTACACCGTGCGGACGGACACCTCCAGTTCGTCTGCCAGCTCCTGGGCGGTCATCCGGCCGCGGGTCTGGAGCAGCAACAGGGCGGACAGCAGTCGGCTCGCACGCATGACGGAAGTCTGCCCCACTCCACTGACATGGTCTGTCAGGGAAGCCGGGCTACGCTCCCGGCCGGGCGTGCACCCCACGCACGGACGGACACGGCAAAGGACATGAACAGATGAGCAACACAACCACCCGCAAGCCCGGCATCGGCGACTTCGACTTCCTGGTGGGCACCTGGGAGGTGACGAACCGGCGGCTGGTCGCACCGCTGACCGGCAGCACCGAGTGGGACGAGTTTCCGGGCACCGTGGTGTGTCACGGCACCCTGTTCGGCGGGGCCGCCAACCTCGACGAGATCAGCTTCCCGACCAAGGGCTTCAGCGGCCTGACACTCCGCCTGTTCGACCCCGTTCGCGCGCAGTGGTCTCTGAACTGGGTGAGCAGCCGGACCGGGAGGCTGCAACCACCTGTCGTCGGCCGGTTCCACGACGACGGACACGGCGAGTTCCACGGGGACGACACCCACGAAGGCACCCCGGTCCTGTGCCGCTTCACATGGTCGCGGATCACACCGGTCTCCGCTCACTGGGAACAGGCGTTCTCGACCGACGGCGGGCGGAGCTGGGAAACCAACTGGACCATGGACTTCCGCCGGACCGGGGAGACTTCCGCGTGACCAGGGCGCCTGCCGCGCAGAAACCCCCGACCCCGCCCGTCGGGAGTCCGACCGTCTGACAGGGGGCGGCGCTGTACGTCGGCGCGGTCCTCGGCACCGGCGTGATCGGCCTCCCCGCGCCGGCCACCCGGGCGGCCGGGCCCGCCCCACTGCTCGCCTGGCTCGGGCTGGTGCTGTCGTCGGTGCCGCTCCCGGCCACGTTCGCGGCGCTCGGCGCCCGCTACCCGGACGGCGGAGGGGTCTCCACCTACGTCCGGCACGCCGTCGGCGCACGGGCGGCGGCGGTGGTCGGCTGGTGTTTCTCTTTCGCCGTACCCGCGGGCACTCCGGCTGCGGGCATGTTCGCCGGTGCGTACGTCGCCGACGCGTTCGGCGGCGGCCGGCGCCCGCTGCTGGTCACCGCCGCGGGCTGCTGGTCGCGGGGCGGTGGCCAACGGATTCGGTCCGACGGTCTCCGGCCGCATGCAACTCGCGCTCGCCGTGCTGCTCGTCGCGCTGTTGCTGACCGCGCTGCCGCACACCCACCCGCGGAACCTGCGTCCGTTCGCGCCGCACGGCTGGACCGCGATCGGCTCGGCCGCGGCACTGCTGGTGTGGAGCTTCGCCGGCTGGGAGGCCGTCACCCACCTCGCCGCAGACTTCCGGCGTCCGGCACGTGACCTGCCCCGCGCCACCGCCGTGGCCGTCGCCGTCGTGGGCGTGCTGTACCTCGCCGTCGCCGCCACCAGCGTCCTGGTGCTGGGCCCGGCCGCCGGCACCTCCGACGCCCCGCTGGCCGAACTGCACGCCCCGGGCATCGGCGGCACGGTCCACGTGCCGGCCGCGGCCGCCGCTGTGCTGCTCACGCTCGGCACGATGAACGCCTACTTCGCCGGCGCGGCCAGGCTGGGCGCCGCCCTCGGTCGCGACGGCGCGCTGCCCGCACGGATCGACCGGGGCGGCAGCGTCGGCGAGGTGCCACGCCGCAGCCTGGCGGTCGTGACGGGGCCGTCGGGCCTCGCCCTGGCCGCAATCGCGCTGGGTGACGGCACGGCCGCCGCTCTACGGCTCCTGCCCCGAGGCAGCCCGCCGCACAGCTCTGCGCTCCTCGTGCTCGCCGCCCTCCTCGTCCTGACGGGCTGGTACCTGCCGTGGCCGCTGGTCATCACAGCGAGCGCACTGTACTGCCTACGACGGCACCGAGCGGAGAGTTCGGTCACGGTGCCTTCCTACGCGGGCGGCGGCCTGTCCCGCATCCCGGGACAGGCCGCCGGTGTCCGGCGGTGCCTGGTTACAGCGCGCGTTCCAGGCGGTCCGCCATCAGCTTGACGAAGCGGGCGGGGTCCTTCGGCTGTCCCCCCTCGGCGAGTACCGCCAGACCGTGCAGGAGTTCCGCGGTCTCGGTGAGCTCCGTGCGGTCCTGGCGCTCCTTGTAGGCCTGGTTGAGGCCCTTCACCAGCTGGTGGTCCGGGTTGAGCTCCAGGATCCGCTTGGCGCGGGGAACTTCCTGGCCCATCGCGCGGTACATGTTCTCCAGCGCCGGGGTCAGGTCGTTCGCGTCGGAGACGACACAGGCCGGGGAGACGGTGAGTCGGGAGGACAGGCGGACCTCCTTGATGTCCTCGTCCAGTTGCTCCTTCATCCAGCCGAGCAGGCCGGCGTAGTCCTCGTGCTGCTTCTCCCGCTCGCCGTCGGAGGTGTCGTCGTCCTGGGCGTCGAGGTCGATCTGCCCCTTGGCGACGGACCGCAGCTTCTTGCCGTCGTACTCGCCGACGGCGTCAGCCCACACCTCGTCGACCGGGTCGGTGAGCAGCAGCACCTCGATGCCCCGGTCCCGGAAGGCCTCCATGTGCGGGGAGTTCTCGATGCTCTGCCGGGACTCGCCGGTGAGGTAGTAGATGTCGTCCTGGCCGTCCTTCATCCGCTCCACGTAACTCTTGAGCGTGGTCGGCTCGGTGTCGTCGTGCGTGCTCGCGAACGACGCGAGGGCGAGGACGGCGTCGCGGTTCTCCGGGTCGGTGACCAGTCCCTCCTTCAGGACGGTGCCGAACTCCCGCCAGAACGTGGCGTATCGCTCGCGGTCCTTGGTCATCATGTCCTTGACCGTGGACAGGACCTTCTTCGTCAGCCGGCGCCGCATCATCTCGATGTGCCGGTCCTGCTGGAGGATCTCGCGGGACACGTTGAGCGAGAGGTCGGCCGCGTCGACGACGCCCTTGACGAAGCGGAGGTACGACGGAAGCAGCGCCTCGCAGTCGTCCATGATGAAGACGCGCTTGACGTACAGCTGCACACCACGCCGGAAGTCCCGCGTGAACAGGTCGTGGGGAGCGTGCGCGGGCAGGAACAGCAGGGCCTGGAACTCGAAGGTGCCCTCCGCCTGCAGCCGGATGGTCTCCAGCGGGTCGCGCCAGTCGTGCCCGATGTGCTTGTACAGCTCGTGGTACTCGTCGTCGGACACCTCGTCACGCGACCGCGCCCACAGTGCCTTCATCGAGTTGAGCGTCTCGGGTTCGGGCGCCGTGTCTCCGTCACCGGTGCCCTCGGGCACCATCCGGATCGGCCAGGTGATGAAGTCCGAGTACCGCTTGACGATCTCCCTGATCTTCCACGGGGAGGTGTAGTCGTGGAGCTGGTTCTCCGGGTCGGCGGGCTTGAGGTGGAGGGTGACCGAGGTGCCCTGCGGTGCGTCGTCGACCGGCTCCAGCGTGTACGTGCCCTCGCCGCGCGAGGTCCAGCGGGTGCCCTGGCTCTCGCCGGCGCGCCGGGTGACCAGGGTGACCTCGTCCGCCACCATGAAGCCGGAGTAGAACCCGACGCCGAACTGTCCGATCAGCCCCTCCGCCCCGGCCGCGTCCTTGGCCTCCCGCAGCTCCCGCAGGAACGTGGCGGTGCCGGAGTTGGCGATGCTGCCGATGAGCTGCCCGACCTCGTCGTACGACATCCCGATGCCGTTGTCCCGCACGGTGAGGGTGCGGGCGTCCTTGTCGATGTCGATCTCGATGTGCAGATCGGACACGTCGGCGTCCAGGGAGTCGTCCCGCAGCTTCTCCAGACGCAGCTTGTCCAGCGCGTCGGAGGCGTTGGAGACGAGCTCACGCAGGAAGACGTCCTTGTTCGAGTAGACCGAGTGGATCATCAGCTGCAGCAGCTGACGGGCCTCTACCTGAAACTCGAGCGTTTCAGTCGGCATGTTCGCGCATTCCTCACTGGTGTTATCGCCGGAAGTGATGCCAGCCACTGTAAAACACCATGTCAGGACCTCGGCCGGAGTTGCCGACGGTGGCTGGATCCAGACCCCGTGGCCCGGCCCGGTTCCGTTCCGCCCCTGGATTACCTGGCAGGTCATCGACCGCGGCGCGCACCGGCGGCAGGATCGTGGGCAGCACAGCAGCCGACCGAACGGAGGGACAACATGACCGCCTACGCGATCGCTCACCTGCGCGAGGCCGCTCCGCACCCGGAGATCGCCGAGTACATCGCGCGCGTCACCGCCACCTTCGAGCCGTACGGCGGCCGGTTCCTCGTCCACGGCAGCCCCCACGAGGTGAAGGAGGGCGCCTGGCCCGGGCACGTCGTCGTGATCGGCTTCCCGTCGATCTCCGCGGCACGCGCCTGGTGGGACTCCGCCACGTACCAGGCCATCGCGCCCCTGCGTGCCCGGCACATCGAGGGCGACATCATCCTGGTGCCGGGCGTGAGCGAGGACTACGACGCGACCGTCACGGCCCGGGCCATGCTGGAGGCTCTTCCCGCCTCCCGTTGAGGCGGTGCCCGTTCGGGAGTGAGCCGAGGACCCCGCGGTTCCGGCGGACGAATTCGGCGAACGGCAGGGCTGCACGGCCGGTGAGATCGAGCACGGTCGAAGTGACGGTCTCGGCACCGCCGTTGCGGTAAGCCGGGCAACTCCTGTGAGCGCGTCGGCGTGGAACTGCGCGGTGATCGACAGCCGACGGATATTGCCTGTCGCGCCGGCCGGAAAGGGCGGAGACTCGTCTCATGGCTGACATGAGGTCGTTCCGAGAGGCGGTCACCGCGTGGGCGGCCGGTGGGCCCGGCGGCCCCGTGCGCGAGCTGGCCGCGCGGCTGCCGGTCCGGGCCGCCGTTCTGCTCGAAGGGCTGAGCGACGTGGCGGCGGTCGAGGCGCTGGCCGCGGGCCGCGACCGGGACCTGGCGGCCGAAGGCGTCTGCGTTCTGTCCATCGGCGGTGCGATGAGCGTCGGGCGCTTCGCCCGCCTCCTCGGGCCGTCCGGCCTGGGTCTGCGCCTCACCGGACTGTGCGACGAGGCGGAGCGTGGCTACTACGCCCGCGCTTTGGAGGGGGCCGGCTCGGCGCAGCACGGGTTCTTCGTCTGTACGGCGGATCTGGAGGACGAGCTGATTCGCGCGCTGGGCGTGACCCGGGTGCAGGAGCTCGTTCGAGCGGAGGGCGAACTGCGCGCCCTGCAGAGCTTCCTGCGTCAGCCCGCGCAGCGGGGCCGCTCCTCGCACCAGCAGTTGCGGCGCTTCCTGGGCACGAAGAAGGGGCGCAAGATCCATTACGGCCGCGTCCTCGTCGAGGCACTCGCCCCCGACCGCGTACCCGCCCCGCTCGACGGCCTGCTGACCAGCCTGTGACCGCGGGGCGACGCCGGTCCTACCTCATCATGCCCGCATGATCGAAGGCATCCGCACCGACGAGGCCCCGTTCGTCCGCTTCCCCGACGGCACCGAGCCGCCCCTGTCCCAAGCCCGACCGTCAACAGGGTGTACCGCGAGTCCTTCGCGGACTGCCCGCAGTTTCCGGCCCGGACGACCGTCGTCACGCAACCCGTGCGTGACGACGTGCGCATCGAGATCGACGGTGTGGCCGTCCTGGGGCGGTAGCGAAGGGGCCTCACGAGACGGCCCCCGGCCGGCACATCTGTGAGAGGACGTCGACCACGCCCTGACGGACCTGCCGGTCGGCGGCATCCCCCGGCACTCGCCCCGGTGGATCCCGGTCACCGTGTTTCTGGTGACGACCTTGTCCCCTCAGGACGGTTCGGATGCGCGGGCGAGCATCCGCTGTCGGGACTCCTCCGCCTGCGCCGAGGGCTGGAACGCAGCGCCAACTGCCGTACCTCTCCCCTTACTTCACTCCTTGACGAAAGTAGGTCAGCTCCTTTAGGTTCACGTCGTCTCAGCGGCGCGCCACCCCCTCCCCCACGTGAAAGGCGCCCCCAACTCATGGCCGAGTCCCCTTCCCAAGCCGCCGGCACCAAGACGTCCGGTGTCAACCGTTCGCGACGCCTGCGACGGTCCGCCCCGGTCGGCGCCCTCGCCGCGCTGGCCCTCGTGCTGTCCCTCCCGGGCCGCGCCGACGCCAACGTCCTGCAGCTGCTGCCGCAGAACGCCGACGGACTGGAGCAGACCTTCTCCCCCGCCTACGACTACGACGGCGACGGCTGCTACGCCACCGCCGCCATCGGCGCCGACGGCACCATCAACCCGGGTCTGAAACTCGGCGGCGACGTCAACGGCCACTGCCACGACTACGCCCAACTCGCCAACGCGAACACCTACTCACGCGAGAAGTGCAACAACGGCTGGTGCGCCGTCATGTACGCCAGCTACTTCGAGAAGGACCAGGCGACCTACGGTCCGGCGGCCATCGGGCACACCCACGACTGGGAACACGTCGTCGTGTGGATCAACACCAACGAGGTCCAGTACGTCTCGGTGTCCCAGCACACCGGCTACCAGGTGGCCGCCCGCTCCTCGGTCCGCTTCGACGGCACCCACCCGAAGATCGTCTACCACAAGGACGGCCTGTCCACCCACGACTTCCGCTTCGCCAACAGCAACGACGAGCCGCCGGAGAACGTGACCGGCGGCTGGTTCTACCCGCGTCTGGTGGGCTGGAACGGCTACCCGGCCGGTTTCCGGGACAAGCTGATGAGTGCCGACTTCGGCGCGGCCACCATCAAGATCAGGGACAGCGACTTCGCGTACGCGCTGGCGCACTCCATGCCCTCGGGCATCCCCTTCGATCCCAACGCCTGACCCCGGAGACGCGCCGGATATTCCGTTGAGGCTCCCATGGACGGACCATAGGGTCACCGGCATGTCTCTGCGCCTTCACATGCGTCAAGCCCTGCGAGAAGCGATGCGTGCCCGCGACAAGGTCGCGGTGAGCGCCCTGCGTTCCACCCTTGCCGCGGTGGACAACGCCGAGGCGGTGCCGGTGAGCTCGGCCGAGCTGCGCGGCTCGGCGATCGAGCAGGTGCCGGTCGGTGTCGGCGCCACCGAGGCTGCCCGGCGGGAGCTCACCGAGCAGCACATCACCGACATCGTGCGAGCCGAAGCCGACGAACGGCTCACGCTCGCAGCGCAGTTCACGGCCCCCGTGCAGGCCGGCCGGGCGTCGCAGCTCC
Source organism: Streptomyces sp. RB17 (assembly GCF_009604455.1). Lineage (GTDB taxonomy): Bacteria > Actinomycetota > Actinomycetes > Streptomycetales > Streptomycetaceae > Streptomyces. The sequence continues at coordinate 1,159,851 of NZ_WEGL01000002.1, read as the reverse complement.
GCGCGGAGGCCGCCGTTCTGCTCCGTCTCCTCGACTGATCCGGCACCAAGGAGCATGGGGGGCGGGCCCGGCTTCACCCATTCAGGCGGTGGCGGGAGCCGCCGCCCGGAGCGGGGCGAGTGCCTCGGCCCAGGTCAGCAGTTCGTCGACCAGGCCGTGCACCTCGGGCACATGCAGCTCCTGCGGACGGAAGTCGGTGAAGCTCACGAAGTCCTCGCGCAGCGACAGCGCCACCTGCGGTCCGATGTCCGCCATGCGCAGCACGCCCGCCTGGGCGCGCAGCTTCTGCACCGCCATCACCGCGCCGAAGACGCCGTAGCCCACGTAGCCGACCGGCTTGCCGCCCCACTCCTCGTGGAGGTAGTCGATGGCGTTGGTCAGGGAGGCCGGAGGGGCCGTGTTGTATTCGGGTGTGACGACGATGAAGGCGTCGTACGAGCCGATCCGCTCGGCCCAACGCCTGGTGTGCGGTCGTCCGCCCGGCGCCACGCGTGCCGGGACCGCCTCGTCGAGCAGCGGAAGCGCGTAGTCCTTCAGGTCCACGACCTCGAAGTCGGCCGCGTCGCCCGCGTGTTCGGCGGCGAGGTCCCGTACCCACGCGGCCACCCGGTCGCCCTTCCGGCCGGGGCGGGTGCTGCCGATGATGATGCCGATCCTGATCACGTCCGATTCTCCTGTTCTGCTTCCGGTACGAACTTGCGTGTGGCGGCAGGGTCTGCCGGTTCCTGACCCGCCATGTCCAGGCGAGCCCGCTGTGCTTCGTGCAGCAGGGCCCAGGCATCCGCGACCGGGCCCATGTGGCCGAGCTTGTCGGGATTGCTGACCGTGCGGATCGTCTGGATACGCCCGCCGAGGACGTCGAGGGTCCAGATGTTGACGACTCTGCCGTCGCGATCGCGAAAGACCGCGCCCGGCCGGCCGTTGACCTGACGTGGCTCCATCACTCCGCCGATACGGAGGAACGGCAGGAGGAGCTGGTCGAGCATCTGGCACATCTGGTCGACGCCGTGGATCCCCCCGGCCCACCGCGGGGCCTTGCCGCCGCTGTCCGCGGCCATCTGGACGTCGTCGGCGAGGAGTTGCCGCAGCCCGTCGACGTCACCCTCCTTCAAGGCGTCGAAGAACCGTCCCGCGAGTTCCTCGCGTTCCTTCCGGTCGGCCTCGAAGCGGGGCCGGCCGGCGTCCATGTGGCGGCGCGCGCGTACGGCGAGCTGGCGGCAGGCCGCCTCGGAGCGTCCCACGGCGGCGGCGATGTCGGGGAAGCCGAAGGCGAACACCTCCCGCAGGACGAAGACGGCTCGTTCGAGCGGGCTGAGCCGCTCCAGCAGGAGCAGGCAGGCCATGGACAGCGAGTCGGCCAGTTCCGCCGCGTGCTCGGGGTCCTGGTAGGGGTCGGTGAGCAGTGGCTCGGGGAACCACGGTCCGACGTACTCCTCGCGCCGCACGCGGGCCGAGCGCAGCACGTCGATCGAGAGGCGGGTGACCGTGGCGGAGAGAAACGCCCTGGTCGACGTCGGCCGGGTCGGGGAGAGGTCGTAGCGCAGCCAGGTCTCCTGGACCGCGTCCTCGGCCTCGGCCACGCTGCCCAGGATGCGGTACGCGATCGAGAACAGCAGCGGCCGCACTTCCTCGAACTCCTCGACCCGGCTCACGCCAGCCCCTCCTTGAAGCCCTGGCGCCACGAGGGATGGCGCAGCTGCCAGCCGAGCTCGCGCTTGGCCTTGGCGTTGGAGAAGCCACGGCCCTCGGTCATCATCGTCACCACGACCTCCCCGGCCAGCAGCCGGGCCAGCCACTTCGGCACCCTCCTCGGCGGCTTGGCGCCCGCGCAGGCCGCCAGATGGGGCAGCCATGCGCTCTCGGGGGCGGGTTCGTCGTCGACGATGTTGAAGGCGCCCCTCGCCTGCTGCTCCACGGCGAGGACGGTGGCGCTCGCGGCGTCGTCGAGATGCACCCACGAGGCGTACCCGGTGCCGTCCCCGACCAGGGGGAACTGCCGCTTGCGGACGAGTTCGAGCTGGTCGTCGGTGGCGCCGGGCCCGTAGAACCCGCCGTAGCGCAGGATCGCGCCGCCGGCTCTGCCGACCGCGTCCTCGACGTGACGCAGCGCGGACATCGCCGCGTACGCGGGCGTCCCCTCGTGCAGGTCCAGGGGGTCCTCCTCGGTCTTCACCCATCCGCCCTCGCGGATTCCGTTCCAGTTGGCGTAGCCCTGCGCGACGACGTGCGGTACGCCGGTCGCCTCGGCCGCCGCCAGCAGGTGGTCGGTTCCCTCGGTGCGCAGCCGGATGGTGGGCGCGGACCATCGGTCGAAGTGCTTCAGATCGGGTTTGCCCGCGTGCGCGAGGCTGATCCCGGTCATCTGGTGCACGATCACGTCCGGCCGGGCGGCCGCCACCGCCTCTCCGACGGACACCGCGTCCAGTCCGTCCATGACGACGGCTTTCGCGCCCAGTCTCTCGGCCTGTCCGAGCTTGGCCGCGCTCGTCGTCGTGGCCGTCACCTGGTGGCCCCGGGCCACGAGCTGGGGCACCAGCCGTCGCCCGAGCACGCCGGTCCCGCCCGCCACGAACACCCGCATGACCATCACCTTCCTGATCCCAAGTCGTTCTCCGGGATCTGAGACGAGACAGCCCGGCCGTCTGTGACATGCGCGAGATCGCCGTCGTGCATCTCGCCCCGATCAATCGCCGGTCGGCGCACCGACGGCCGTCTGTCCCTGTGTCATGAGGCCCTGGCCGGACGGCTCTCGGGGCTGGACACGCATGCCGACGGCGCGATCCGCGTTGTCGCGTGCCACGACGCGCTGATGCGCCGCCGGGTGGATCCCCCGGCGCTCGACCGGGCGTCGGCGGACCTGGCCGAGTACGCACCGGGGACTCGGCCGCACGGCACGAGGCGGGACGCTCCGCGTCGCTCGGGACGGCCGGGAGACCGCGGCCCCGCCGTCGACGGCTTCCGGCACGGCGCGGGTCGCCCTCGACGGGGAGGTGTTCGGCACGATGCTGCTGGACCGGCTCGCTCTCTCGGTCGCCGTCGTCGGTACGGCCCGGCGCACACCGGCACCGCGGACCCGTCGCCCCTCGGAGAGCTGGGCCTGCACGCGCTGCCGGCCGCCTTCGCACTCGGCTTCCTGGCCATCGCCGCGACCGGGGGCTCCAGGCCGCCCCTGCCGGCTGCGGCGGCTGCTTGGCCTGGTGGGCCCGCGCCGGCCGGGGCGTCGTATCGACTGCGCGTGCGTTCCGGCTACTTCAGGATATTGACCGCCCGGGCGACCACGAGGACCACGGTCACCAGGGACACCGACGACTGCAGCATCATCAGCATCTTCGACCAGCGGGACAGCGGCATGACGTCGGTCGGGCTGAAGGCGGTGGCGTTGGTGAAGGAGAGGTAGAGGTAGTCCAGGAACGCCGGTTCCCAGTCCGGCGGGGCCAGCTCCGGGCTCTGCATCTGCACGAAGAGGAAGTCGGGGAACTGGTGCTGTCCCCGGACCCGGGCCATGGGGCCGCCCCGGTCCGACTCCCAGTACCACAGGGCGAACACGATGACGTTCGTCACCCAGATGACACCACCGGTCAGCAGGAGGGGGACGGCATTGTCGCCGCCTTTGCCGTTCACCAGGTCGCCCACGAGCCGGACCGCAGCCCAGCCGTTGGCCAGGCTGATGATGCCGGTCAGGGCCAGGCCCAGGTACCGCAGCAGGCGGGTACGGGGCTCCACGCGCCGAGGATTGCCCGCGATCAGTCCGGCCAGCAGCAGCAACTCCAGCGCGGGAAGAGCCCAGACCGTGCGCAGGAGGATGAGCCGGTGCGGCAGGGTCAGCTGCAGGGCGACGGCCGCCAGGATCACCGCCGTCACCGTCCAGCGTGGCTCACCGCGGGTCGCGCGGCGCCAGGCGGGGACCAGTTCGCGTTCTCCGCTCTCCAGCAGCCGCTCGATCCTGGCCAGTCGGCTCCGGGCGTCAGCCATGTCGTCGTTCATGACGAGGATTGTCCCGGCCGGGTGGGTGGCGGCCGGAGCCGGGACTCCGGTGAGGCGGTCGGGCAGGGTGTGGAGCGTGCCCGACCATCGAGGGAGCGGCCGGCAGCAGGTCGGGCGGATGCGCCTCGGCCCGAGCGGGGTGCCGCCGAAGCGGACCCGCTGCCGTCCCGCGGGGGCGTCAGGCGGGCCGCTCGTCCCCTGCCGGTCGGGCCACACCGGGCCGGCGCTCGCCCACGGGCAGCAGGGTGCGGCGGTGAGTGTCGTTGATCATGGTCGCCGCCGCCGTGTACCAGGCGGCGAGCCCGGTGAGGATGCCGAACCATCCGCCCACCTGGGTCATGGCGTGCGGCTGCGGGCCGGTCTGGAAGGCACCGATGGCCAGGAAGAGGTAGGTGAGCGTGAGCAGGGCGAGCATCGCCAGCACACCGAGGTTGACCCGCAGCGCGGCCACGGCCATGAAGGCGGTGAAGATCGCCCACCCGAGCAGGAACAGACCGAGCGCGTTGTGCGTGTTGCCGGCGAACGCCAGGCGCGGCGCGATCCACCAGTAGGACAGCCAGAAGGCGCCGTACGAGCAGAACGTCGTCGCGCCGAAGGTATTGCCGCGGCGGAACTCGAACAGGCCCGCCGCGAACTGGGCGACGCCGCCATAGAACGCGGCCAGCCCCAGTACCGGCACGATGGCGCCGGCCTCCTTCAGCAGATCGGTGTTGACGATCGAGAGCATCAACGTGGTCAGGGCGAAACCGGCCAGGCCCAGCGGGGCCGGATCGCCCCGTGCCTCCGGGCGCGGGCCCACCGCAGGTGGCTGCTCGGGATGAAGGCTCCTCGTGTCCTCGTTCATGACCGGCATCCCTTCGACCGGAGTCGCCTGTGCCTACCCTTACGAAAAGTACCCATTTGTCGTAATTGGTAGACGTGTCTCCGGTCGTTCGTCTGCCTCGGACCGCTTGTGGTCGCCCCGCGCCCGCCGCTGCTCCGGCGTCTGCCCCGGTCAGGGCTCGCGGTGCTCGTGGGCCGCCTGTTCCAGCGCCTGCGCCTCGGCCTGGGCGATGCGGGTCTCGGCGGCCACGTCGATCGAGCGGGTCAGCCACCAGTACAGCAGCGCGGAGACCGGGAGGCCGATGAACAGCGAGATGTCGGCTCCGTCCAGCGCCTTGGCGGCGGGGCCCACGTACAGGGTGCCGACGGAGAAGAACGGGATCATGACGGCGAAGCCGACCAGGTAGGAGATGATGCCGTGCCAGCCCCAACGGCCGTAGATGCCGCGCGGGTTGAAGATCTCCGCGATAGCGTAGTGGCCGCGGCGCACGATGTAGTAGTCCATGAGGTTCACGGCGGTCCACGGGATGAACAGGTAGAGCACGAGCAGCAGGAAGTTGTTGAAGTTCTCGAGGAAGTTCGCGGTGGCGGCCAGTGCGCCGACCAGGGACAGCGCCGCGGTCAGGCCGATGGTCAGCAGGCGCACGGCCAGGGTCGGTCGTACCCGCTTGAAGGAGTCGATGCCGCTGATGAGGGTGAGCGAGCCGCCGTACATGTTCAGCGCGGTGACGGACACCAGGCCCAGGGCGGCGAAGAGCAGCACGATCGCGCCGAAGCCGTCGAACACCTTGTCGCCGGCCGCGTTGATCGACTTGATGGTCTCGAAGTCCTTGCCCGCCCAGGCGGCGAGCAGCGTGCCGAGCACCATCAGCCAGATGCCGCCCAGCGCGGAGCCGAAGTAGGTCCAGTAGAAGGTCTTGCGGACCGTCACGTTCGGCGGGAGATAGCGCGAGTAGTCGGAGACGTAGATGGCCCAGCTGATCTGATAGCCGGCGACGACGCCGAACTGCGCCAGGAACGGCGTCCACTTGAAGGCGCCGAGGTCGAAGGAGCCCGCCGGATAGTGCAGGGTGACGAGGACGCCGACGGTGAAGATCCCGAAGACGACCAGGAAGGTGTACGTGAGGATCCGCTCGGCCTTGTGGATGATGTCGTAACCCACCAGCGCGATGACGAGCGCGACCACGGTGACCACGACCACCCACAGTTTGACACTGCCGTGCAGGGTGGTGTGCAGGGAGTCGGCGGCGAGGATGCTGTTGAAGACGTTGAAGCCCGCGTACTGCACATACGCGAAGAGCCACACCAGGAGGGCGCCGACGTAACCGAACTGGGGGCGCGACTGGATCATCTGCGGCAGGCCCAGCTGCGGTCCCTGTGCCGAGTGGAAGGCCATGAAGAAGGTGCCGATGACGGTGCCGGCGACGATGGCCAGCAGGGACCAGATCAGGTTGCCGCCCCCGGTGATGCTGATGAGGCCCACGGCCAGGGTCGCGATCTGGGCGTTGGACATGAACCACAGCGGGCCCAGATGCCAGAGCTTGCCGTGCCGCTCGTCCAGGGGGACATAGTCGATGGACCGGACCTCAAGGCCGGACACCCTCGGCTCGGCTGATGTGCTCATGACGCCTCCCGGCGGCCGATCTTCCTGTGGGACACATTGTGATCCGAAGGGGGCCGTGGTGACGAGTGGTGCGTCGCGCACACGCTGTGCGATGACCGCTCACGTTCGGTGCTTGGCGCTGCTCCGCTGCGATCTGTGGCACATGTCAGGCGTGGTGCAGGGCGTCCGAGAGGCGGACGAAGCGGTGGCCCCGTGCCAGCAGGTGCGGGACGGCGCTCGCGATGCCCCGCGCGGTGCCGCCCTCGGGGTGGTTCATGTGGCACAGGACGATGGAACCGGCCCGAGCCGAGGCGACGGTCGTGTGCACCTGCTCGGCGGTGAAGGTGGCGCCACCGTCACCGTTGACGGAGAAGCTGACGAAGCGCTCCCCGAGGTCGGTGACGATACGGGCCGCGACATCGTCGCAGTACGCGGTGCCGGACCGGAAGAAGCGCGGCGGGGTGCCCAGCAGGCCGGTCAGCTTGGCCCGGTTGCCGGCGATCTCGTCGTACACCTCGCCCGCGCCACGGGTACCGGGAATGCCATACGCGGAGCGGCCGGTGACGGACAGCGGGCGGTGCCGGGTGCCGTGGTTGGCGATCTCGAACAGCGGGTCGGCGGCCAGCCGGTGGAACTCCGCCGGGTTGGCGTCGATCCAGCGGGAATTGATGAACAGCGTCGCCGGAATGCGCCGTGCGCGCAGGATATCGACAAGGGCCCGGTCGTACCCGCTGCCGCCCGGGCCGCCGCATGCGTCGAAGGTCAGCGCGATGTCGCGTGCCGTGTCGGGCAGGGAGTGCACCACGCCCGGGGCGTCGAAGCCCCAGGTGTGCGGCACGCTGCGCCCGTAGCGGGCCACGATCTCCGCCCGGGTGACGGGAGGCCGCGTGGTGGAGGCCGTGACCGGGGCGACGGCACTGGTGGTGGGCGAGTCTGCCGCGGCTGTCCCCGGCGGAGGGGAGGACGCGGCCCCGGAGGCGCCGCCGCCGTTGTTCGGGCCCGCGCAACCGGCGAGCAGCCCTCCCGCCATGGCGGCCAGCACCGCACGGCGACCAGCCGTCATCCGCTCTCCCACGCCTGATCGAAGGCCGTCACCTCTGACAGCCACGCATGACGGCAACCGTATGCAGCGGACCGTCGGCGGCCGTGAAGACGGCGGTAAGAGATCATCCAGAATCGGGCGCGAGGTTGGGTCGGCGATGCAGAAGGTGGTTCAGGTCGTGTGGGAGTCATCGCACACAGCCCGACCCTGCGCGGGGCAGAGCCGGGCCATGTCGTCGCCGCACAGCCGGTCAGCCCTGGCGTGCCTTGAAGCGGGGGTTCTTCTTGTTCACGACGAAGACCACCCCGCGGCGGCGCACCAGCTGGGCGCCGGGCTTGGACTTCAGTGACCGGAGGGACTTGCGGACCTTCATGGCTGGTTCTCCTCGTGCTCAGGGCACACGGCGGTCAGCCGCGGGGCGCGGCAGGACGGCCGTAACGGCGCTGGAAGCGTTCGATGCGGCCGGCGGTGTCGACGACCCGCGCGGTGCCGGTGTAGAAGGGATGGCTGGCCGACGAGGTCTCCACGTCGATCAGCGGGTAGGCGGTGCCGTCCTCCCAGACGATCGTCTTCGACGCGGTGGCGGTCGACCGGGTCAGGACGAGGGTGTCGGCGGCCCGGTCGCGGAAGACGACGAGCCGGGATTCGGGATGGATGCCTGGCCTCATGGGTGTGCCTCCTTGTGGCCGTCGACCCGAGAGGGCGGCGGCGTGCTTCAGCGTTCCTCGCGGAAGGTGACGTGCCGACCGGCGACCGGGTCGTACTTGCGCAGGACGAGCCGGTCGGGGTCGCTCAGACGGTTCTTGCGTGTCACATAGGTGACGCCGGTGCCCGCCGTCGACTTCAGTCTGACGACGGGACGTACGGTGCTGCGTGCCATGAGAATCTCCCTTCACCCACACCTCGGATTGTCCCGAGCATGTCAGCAATGGCTTCAACAGTGCCGGGCGCTCCGACATTCCCGGTGCTGTCGTACGGCCGCCTCCAGGCCATGCGAGCGGCTCGGACGTGGTCGGACAAACCACGCGGGGCTCGCAGGCATTCCCGCGGCTCAGGGTGGGCCGCGGCGAGCCCCTCGCACGGGCTCTCCTCCCCCGTGGGACACCCGTGGGACGGGTCACACATCCCGCCTCCTGACGGCCAGCACGGCGACGGCGATCGCGATCAGGGGCCACAGCCCGTACACCGTCCAGGCACCGGGGACCGTGGCGCTGAACTTGCGGGAGTCGGGATCCGGTGCCCAGTTCTGGACCAGGCGCTGCCAGGCGGCGACGACCATGGTGTGGTTGACGTCGGCGGACCACCGCTTGCTCTGCGAGAAGACGGTGGGCAGCATCAGCAGCGTGAAGGCACAGGTGGCCATGGTCGCGGCCCCGTGCCGGATGAGGACACCCAGACCGAGCCCCGTCAGAGCGCACACGGGGGCCAGCAGCGCGGAGGCCACGAGCGCCCTCGGCACACCCGGGTGCGTGATCGGCACCCCCGCGTGCCGCCCGTTCAGGATGACCTGGGAGACGAGGAAGGCACCGGTGGAGACGGCCGTACCCACGGCGGTCCACAGCGCGGCGGTGACCGTCGCCTTGGCCAGGACCACCGAGCCGCGGGCGGGGACGGCCACGGTGGTGGTGCGGATCAGGCCGCTGCCGTACTCGCTCACCACCGTGATGGCGCCGACACCCCCGGCGACGAGCATCAGCGTCATGTAGCCGGGCTGCGGAAAGGCGTCGAAGGGCAGGAAGTCGGCGGGGCGGCGCGGGGCCGTGCCGGCGGCCGACAGGTTGCGGTAGTCCGCTCCTGCCGCCACGGCGGCGGAACCGATCACGAACAGGGCGGCGACCCCGATCGTCCACCAAGTGGAGTGCAGGGAGCGGATTTTGATCCACTCGGCGGCGATCAGGTCGCCGAAGCGGACGGGTGGGAGCACGGTGTGTGTGGTCATCGGGGTTGTCCTGCCAGGTAGTCGACGCTGTCCGCGGTGAGTTCCATGAACGCCTCCTCCAGGGAGGCCGTGCCTGTGGTCAGCTCGTTCAGCGGCAGCCGGTGTTCCAGCGCGAGCGCCCCGATCCGGTCCGCCGGCAACCCGGTCACGGCGAGTCTCCCGGCGCCCGCCGGACCCTGCGGTTCCACCGATGCGCCGGCGGCGGTCAGGGCCGCCGCCAGCTCCGCGGCCCGCGGGCTGGCGACCAGGACACCGGGGCGCGTGCCGCGGGCCGCGAAGTCCTCCAGCGACTCTGCGGCGATCAGCCGGCCCCGGCCGATGACGACGAGTTGGTCGGCGGTGTTCTCCATCTCCGACATCAGGTGGCTGGAGAGGAAGACCGTACGTCCCTCGGCGGCCAGTCGGCGAAAGAGGCGCCGCGCCCAGAGGACGCCCTCCGGGTCCATGCCGTTGATCGGCTCGTCGAACATCAGCACCGGCGGATCGCCGAGCAAGGCGGCGGCGATACCGAGCCGTTGCTTCATACCGAGCGAGAAGCCGCCGATGCGCCGCCGCGCGGCCTGAGCCAGCCCCACCTCCTCGAGGACGTTCGCCACCCGGCGCGGCGGGATGCCGTTGCTGCAGGCCAGGGCGGACAGATGGGCCGCCGCGCTGCGCCCGCCGTGGACGTGGCCGGCGTCCAGGAGCGCGCCGACGTGCCGCAGACCGCGCGGATGGCTGCGGAAGTCGACCCCGCTGACCGTCGTGGTGCCGCCGTCGGGTCTGTCGAGGCCGAGGACCATTCTCAGGGTCGTGGTCTTGCCGGCTCCGTTGGGTCCGAGGAAACCGGTGACCCGGCCCGGCCGCACGGTGAAGGTGAGACGGTCCACAGCTGTCCTGTCGCCGTGCCGTTTGGTGAGTTCGTTGACTTCGATCACGGCCACAACGGTGACCGGAGGGGCCAGGGCCGCACATGATGCCGTGGGCGTCAAAGACACGTGGCGGACTGGTCCGGGGGCGTACGACCCCGGGCCGATGCCCTGCCTTCCGGGGGCCGGTTAGTCTCACGGCATGACCGCCACCCACCAGCCGGCTGCCGACGGGCCCCATACCGTGCAACCCGTACCCCGGAAAGGCCCGTTGACGGTGACGCGAGCGGCGGCCACGGCCTGGGCGGGCGGCGTGCTGTACGTCGTCCTGCTGCTGATTCTGGTGGGGGGCGCGCCGCGGAACTCGGGCCCGCTTGTCGCCGTCGGCTCGCTGCCGGCCGTGAGTCTGCTCGTCGGTGTGCTGCGCCGGACACCGCTGACGGCCCTGGCCCTGACGCTGCTCGGCGCCACCGCCGTGGTGGTGGTCCCGATGCGCTCCACCTCGGCGAGCCTGACCTTGGCCTATCAGGGGCAGTTCCTGTCGTACCTGGCGGCGGACCTCGTCCTGGGATACATCGTCGCCACCTGCCGGCGCCTGGCCTCCGTCGTCGCCGTATCGCTCTCGTTCAGTCTGCAGTTCCTCACCATCGGCCTGTTCGCGCACGGCCCGGACTTCCTGATCGTCGACGCGGTGATCGGTGTTCTGGTGATGGCGGCGTCCTGCATGCTCGGGCTGCTGAGCCGAGAGCGCCGGGAGCACACGGTGGCGCTGCGGGCGCAGGAGGTGACCGAGGCGGTCACCGCCGAACGGCTGCGGATCGCAAGGGAGTTGCACGACGTGATCGCGCACTCCGTCGGCATCATCGCGATCCAGGCCGGAGTGGGCGGCAGGGTCATCCACACGCAACCCGACGCGGCCCGCGACGCCCTCCAGGCCATCGAGTCCACCAGCAGACAGACCCTGTCCGGCCTGCGGCGCACCCTGGTGGCGCTCCGTCAGGCCGAGCCGGAGACGGCAGCGGGAGGCGCGCCGCTCGGCCCCTCGCCGGGTCTCGCGGACATCGAACGGCTGGCGACGGCGACGGCGGACGCAGGCGTGCGCGTCGAGGTGCGCATCGACGGGGAACGGCGGCCCCTGCCGGCCGACGTCGATCTGTCGGCCTACCGGATCGTGCAGGAGGCGCTGACCAACGTGGTCCGCCATGCGGGCACCGGGCATTGCACGGTCGCCATCGACTACGGGAACGAGGAGTTGTCCGTGGAGGTCCTCGACGAGGGGCGGGGTGTCCCGGGGGACGGCACGGGCCACGGCTTCGGCCTCGTCGGCATGCGGGAGCGGGCCACCCTGCTGCACGGGGAGTTCAGCGCCGGCCCGCGACCCGAGGGCGGCTTCCGCGTGGTGGCCCGGCTGCCGCTGCCCGAACCCGTCGGGGCGACGGTGGAGACCCGATGAGCATCCGGATCGTCCTCGCCGACGACCAGCAACTGGTGCGGTCCGGCCTGCGGGTCCTCATGGCCGACCACCCCGACCTGGAGGTCGTCGGCGAGGCCGCCACCGGCGAGGAGGCCGTCCAGCAGGTCCGGGAGACCGCCCCCGACGTCGTGGTCATGGACATCCGCATGCCCGGCATGGACGGCATCGAGGCCACCCGCCGGATCACCGCGGGCCCCGCGTCGACCCGGGTGCTGATCCTCACCACGTTCGACGAGGACGACCATGTCCACGGCGCGCTCCGGGCCGGTGCCAGCGGCTTCGCCGTCAAGGACATGGCGCTGGACGACATCCTCGCCGCGATCCGCGTGGTCGCCGCCGGCGACGCGCTGCTCGCGCCGGGCGTGACACGCCGTCTGATCGCGGACTTCGTCGAACGCCGGACGGCCGCTCCGGAGCGCTCCACCCGACTGCTCGACGGCATCACCGAGCGGGAACGGGAAGTGCTCACCCTGGTCGGGCGCGGGCGGTCCAACACCGAGATCGCGCAGGACCTCTTCATCACGGTGGCCACCGCCAAGTCACATGTCTCCCGGCTGCTCACCAAACTCGGTGCCCGGGACCGGGTTCAGCTCGTGATCACCGCGTACGAGGCGGGGCTGGTCACGCCGTGGAGCTGAGCCTCGTACGACGATGTGCCCCGCCCTGGAAGTGCAGGTCCGTCAATCCCTGCCCTGGAACTCGCCGCGCGCTCTCGGTCACTCGTGTCACGGCTGCACGTCACGGTACGCCGCCGGTCGGCTGAGCTGCCGGCGACGCTTCGAACACCCCGAGGCCCCCGGTACGGCCTCACTGTCAGGACTGTTCGCGGCGGATCGCTCCGCTCGTGGTGAAGCGGGACGGAGGCATGCCGAACGCGCGAGTGAAGGCGGCGGTCAGTGCGGCGGGGGAGGCATAGCCGAGGCGGCCGGAGACCTCGGTGACGGACGATGTACGCAGCAGCGGCACCGCGGCGAGCAGGCGGGCGCGGGTGCGCCAGACCGCCGGGCTCTCCCCGGTCTCGGCGCGGAACCGCCGGGTGAAGGCCCGTTCGCTCATGGCCGTCCGTGCGGCCCATTCCGCGTTGGTGACCCCGGCGTCCGGGTCGGCCAGGTACGCACGGCAGATCGCCGCCAGGTCGGGAGCGGCGGGGATCGCCACATGGAACGGCAGCGGCGTGAGCGCGGCGATCTCGTGCAGGAGGAGCGCCACGACGCAGCCTTCGCGGCCTGCGAGGCCGTAGTCGGCCTGGAACTCGACGGCGGTCAGCAGCAGTTCGCGCAGCAGGGGCGGAACGTCCACGACCGTGCAGGTGCCGGGCCACCAGGGCACGGCATCCGGCTCGATGTACAGGCTGCGGGTGCTCACCTCCAGCATGCGGACCCGGTGCCGGGTGGTGGCCGGGATCAGCACGGCGCGCTCCGGCGGAACGGTCCAGGTGCCCTGGGGGGTGTCGACGACCATGACGCCGGTGGCGCCGTACAGGAACTGTGCGCGCCGGTGCTCGTGCCAGTCGAGGACCTGGCCGGGCGGGTAGTCGGTACCGAGGGGCAGGACGGCGCGGTCCACATGGTCGAGGTCGTCCAGGGAGACGTTCTTCACGCGGCCACTGTAGGTGGCCGAGTCTCGAAGGAATGGTGCCGGGCATCGCATGCGGGAAGCTGGTCGTGGCTGGTGGGGTGGCCTCGTGGACTTCTTGGCACTTCTCGGAATCGGACTCCTCACCGGGGCGACCACCGTGTTGTTCGGGTTCGGCGGCGGATTCGTCGCGGTCCCGGTGGTGGTGTGGGCGAACGCGGCCCTCGGCGCGGACGCCATGCGGGTGGCGACGGCCACCTCGGCCCTGGTCATGCTGGTGAACGCGGCGTTCGCCACGGCCGTCACGCCCCGGCGGGTCCTGGCCGCCCTGCGCGGCAGCGGCACGCTGCTGCTCCTGCTGGCGGCCGGCGCGGCGGGCGGTGCGCTCGCCACCCGCCACGCCCCGCCCGGTCAGGCCCGCTGGGGCTTCCTCGGGTACGTCGCTCTCACCATCGTCGATCTGCTCCTGCGCCCCGGTTTCCTGCGCTCGCGCGGACGGGGCGGAGAGAGCCTCGAGGGTGCGGGCGAGGAGACCCGCGAGGGAACGGTCAAGGAGACCTGCGAGGTGCCCCGTCCGCTGCCGGCCGTGCTCGGCGCGCCGATCGGAGCCGTGGCGGCCTTCCTCGGTGTGGGCGGCAGCGTCATGACCGTCCCGGCGCTGCGCCGCGCCGGACATCCGATGCGGGTGGCGACCGCGCTCGCCAATCCGCTCACCCTCGCCGTCGCGCTTCCCGCCACCGCGCTCTCCCTGGGCGGCGAAGCGGGCGTTCCCGCCGCGGACTCACATCCGCACCTGGTCGGGCTCGTCGACCTCCGCGCCGCCGGGGCGCTGCTCATCGGCGCCCTGCCCGTCATCGCGGTGCTACGGCGGCGCCCGCCCCGGATCCCTGACCGCGGCTACGCCTGGACCTACCTCGCGCTGCTCGGCGTGGTGGAGGTCGCGATGCTGCTCGCGGGCTGAGGCGGGCGCAGAGCCTGCGGGACCGCTGTCGTCAGGACGCCCTGCGCCGGCGCCTGATCGGTTCTCCGACCTGGTGCATATGGGTGAGGGCCTCGCGGTAGGACTGGAGCAGGCCGGTCTCGTGGTAGGGCACGCCGATCTCCGCGCAGTACGCGCGCACGATGACCTGGGCCCGCCGCAGATGGGGTGTGGGCATGCTCGGGAACAGGTGGTGCTCGATCTGGTAGTTGAGCCCGCCGAGCAGCACATCGGTCAGCCGGCCTCCGCGTACGTTGCGGGAGGTGAGGACCTGGCGGCGCAGGAAGTCCGGCCGTTCGTCGCCGCTGAAGGTGGGCATGCCCTTGTGGTTCGGTGCGAAGGTGCACCCGAGGTAGACACCGAACAGGCACTGGTGCACGAAGAGGAACGCGACCGCCTTGCCGGGCGAGAGCACCAGGAACAGCGCCGACGCATAGGCCGCGAGGTGAAGGAGGAGCAGGCCGCCTTCCAGGACCCGGTGCTTCATGGCGGGCGAACGCAGCGCCCGCACGCTCGAGACATGCAGGTTGAAGCCCTCCAGCGTCAGCAGGGGGAAGAACAGCCACGCCTGGTGTCCCCCGATGAGACGGGCGAGGCCACGGCTGTCGCGGGCCTGGGCAGTGGACCACACCAGGATGTCCGGGGAGACGTCCGGGTCGAGTTCCTCGTGGTTGGGGTTGGCGTGGTGGCGGGTGTGCTTGTTCATCCACCAGCCGTAGCTCATGCCGATGCCGAGATTGCCGAAGAGCCGGCCCCACGTCTCGCTCGGCCGACCGCGCCGGAAGACCTGGCGGTGTGCCAAGTCGTGGGCGACAAGGGCGACTTGACCGAACGCGAAGGCCAGGAAGGCCGCCACCGCCAGCTGCCACCAGGTGTCCCCGAGCACGAGGAAGGTGCCCCAGCCCGCCGCGAGCAGCGAGGTCACCAGAGCGAGTCGTGCCGTGTAGTAGCCGGGGCGCCGCTTCATCAGACCCGCCTCGGCGATACGCCGGGACAGCCGGGCGAAGTCGCTGCCGGATCCGGAACCGGCCGTGCGGGCACGGGCGGGTGACGCCTCGGCGGCGACCGAGGCATGAGTGGAGATCGTCATACCGTCGAGTCTGGGCGTGCCCGTTCGGCCGGAACAGCCGGTCAGTCACCGGACCGGATGGGGGGCTTTCCCTACGACGGTCCAGGGTGCTGCCACCACTCCAAGCCGCAGACCTTGTCCTTCTCGCACGAGATGGGGCACCGGGAGCGGACGGCACGGTCCGCTCCCGGCCTCCGGTCAGTGCCCGGCGAGGAGTTCGAGCGTGTCGATCACTCGGTGGGAGAAGCCCCACTCGTTGTCGTACCAGGCGACCACCTTGATGTGCCGGCCGTCGACGCGGGTCAGGGCCGAGTCGAAGATCGAGGAGGCCGGGTTGCCGGTGATGTCGGAGGACACGAGCGGGTCGTCCGAGTACTCCAGGATGCCGGCGAGCGGGCCCTCGGCCGCGGCGCGGTACGCGTCCAGGACGTCGTCGCGGGTCACGTCGCGTGCGACGGTCGTGTTGAGTTCGACGATCGAGCCGACCGGAACGGGCACGCGGATCGAGTCGCCCGACAACTTGCCGTGGAGGTTCGGCAGCACCAGGCCGATCGCCTTGGCCGCGCCTGTCGTGGTGGGCACGATGTTGACGGCGGCGGCGCGGGCACGGCGGGCGTCGCGGTGCGGGCCGTCCTGCAGGTTCTGCTCCTGCGTGTAGGCGTGCACGGTCGTCATGAATCCGTGCTCGATCCCGGCGAGTTCGTCCAGCACGGCGGCCAGCGGTGCGAGCGCGTTGGTGGTGCAGGAGGCGTTGGAGACGATCGCGTGCAGGTCCGGCTCGTACGCGCCGGTGTTGACCCCGTACGCGAGCGTGACGTCGGCGCCGTCGGACGGCGCGCTCACCAGCACCTTCCGCGCGCCGGCGTCGAGGTGTGCGCGGGCGGCCTTCGCCGAGGTGAAGCGGCCGGTCGCCTCCAGGACGATGTCCACACCGAGGTCGGCCCACGGCAGCTGGGACGGGTCGCGTTCGGCGAGGACGGTGATGCGCCGGCCGTCGACCACGAGGACGTCCCCGTCGACGGTCACGGGGCGGCCGAGCCGGCCTGCCGTGGTGTCGTAGGCGAGCAGCCGTGCGAGGGTGGCGGGCTCGGTCAGGTCGTTCACCGCGACGACGTCGAGGGCGCTGCCGCGTTCGAGCAGAGCGCGCAGTACGTTGCGTCCGATGCGGCCGAATCCGTTGATGGCGATGCGCGTCATGGGTGGTGTCCCTTCGGTTCCCCTCGGTTCCCGACCAGCGTCGCGTGCCGCGTCCGCGCGGGGCAGTGTCCGGAGCGCCATGGTTCGCAAGGATCGCGCCAGGCGCCCGGGCTATTCGCCCTGGGTGAAGGTGCGCCGGTATTCGCTCGGGGTGGTGCCGAGGATCTGCTGGAAGTGGGTCCGCAGATTCGTGCCGGTGCCGAGGCCGACGTCGGCGGCGATCTGCTCGATGCTGCGCTCGGAGCGTTCGAGCAGCTCCCGGGCCAGGTCGATGCGGGCCCGCATGACCCACTGCATGGGCGTGTATCCGGTGTCCTCGACGAAGCGCCGGGAGAGCGTGCGGGGCGAGACTGCGGCGTGCCGGGCGAGCACCGTGAGGGTGAGGGGCTCGCCGAGGCGGTGCAGCGCCCACTCGCGGGTCGCGGCGAATCGTTCACCGAGCGGTTCGGGCACGCTGCGCGGCACGTACTGTGCCTGGCCTCCGCTGCGGTAGGGGGCGGCGACCAGGCGCCGCGCCGCATGGTTGGACACGGCGACCCCGAGGTCCTTGCGCAGGATGTGGAGGCACAGGTCGATGCCGGAGGCGGCGCCGGCCGACGTCAGCACACTGCCCTCGTCGACGAAGAGCACGTTCTCGTCGACCCGGACCAGTGGGTGCTTCGCGGCGAGGGCCCGCGCGTAGTGCCAGTGCGTCGTCGCCCGCTTGCCGTCGAGCAGTCCCGTGGCCGCGAGCGCGAAGGCCCCCGTGGAGATGGCGGCGAGCCGGGTGCCGCGGGCGTGGGCGGCGAGGAGCGCGTCGACGACGGACCGGGGCGGATCCTCGCGGTCCGGAAACCGGTATCCGGGGATGAAGACGATGTCCGCCCACGCGAGCGCGTCGAGCCCATGGGCGACGTGGTACGACAGCCCGTCACCGCCCGCCACGAGCCCTGGCTGCGCCCCGCACACCCGGACCTCGTACGGCATGCTCGCCCGGGTCGTGAACACCTGCGCGGGGATCCCGACATCGAGCGGTTTGGCGCCTTCGAGAACCAGGACGGCGACGCGTTGCAGACGGGGGGACGGCACGGGACACAGGGTACGAGAGGCTCGGGAAACGCTGTCGGGGTCGACGGAGGAGAGGCGGAGTTCGAGTTCGAGCTCGTGGCGGATCGGGATGCCGTCCGTCCCGAGCCGCGGGATGGTCGGTTACAGCGCTCGTGACCGGGCCACGGCGTCCCGGTGGACGGCGACGAGGTCGACGCCGTAGCGCTGGTAGCACCGCAGGGCCCGTACGGTGTCGTTCGTGGTCACCGGCCAGAGCCGCCCGGAACCCGCGGTACGCGCCGCTCGCACCACGGCGTCGACGAGCGCGGTTCCCGCGCCGACTCCCTGCCGCACGGAGTCGAGCGTGACGATTTCGCACGCCGCCCCGTCCGTGCGGTAGGTCACCACTCCGACCGGCTCCCCGTGCACCCTCGCCACGAACCCCGGCAGGGCGGTCGGCCCCCCCGGCTCACCGAGACGGTCCCACCCCATCGGGCGGTGAACAGCTCACGCAGCCAGGCCGAGTCCCCTGCGGTGACCGGCTCCACGGCCGGCTCCGCCTCAGCGCGCTCGTCGACACCCATGCGCCCAGGGACTCGGACGGTCCGGGTACGACGGCGGGCCCCGCCGGAGGTGTACCGACGGGGCCCGCTGCCCAAGGGCGTGCGGCCGGTGAGCGGGTCAGTCCGTGCCGGACTCCATCGCGGCGCGGTCCAGGGCCTCGTCCTCCTCCGAGACCTCGCCGCGGGAGGCGATCGCCTCGGCGCCGCCCTGCGGCATGGCGCCGATCAGGCCGGTGGAGGCGGCCTGGGCCGCGCCGATCAGGGCCGGGTGCGCGGTGCCGACCATGCCGAGACCGGCGTACTGCTCCAGGCGCGCGCGGGAGTCGGCGATGTCCAGGTTACGCATGGTGAGCTGGCCGATCCGGTCCGACGGCCCGAACGCGGAGTCCTCGGTGCGCTCCATGGACAGCTTGTCCGGGTGGTAGCTGAACGCCGGGCCCGTGGTGTCGAGGATCGAGTAGTCCTCGCCGCGCCGCAGCCGCAGCGTCACCTCACCGGTGACCGCGGCGCCGACCCAGCGCTGCAGCGACTCGCGGATCATCAGCGCCTGCGGGTCCAGCCAGCGGCCCTCGTACATGAGGCGGCCGAGCTTGCGGCCCTCGGTGTGGTACTGGGCGAGGGTGTCCTCGTTGTGGATCGCGTTGACCAGCCGCTCGTACGCCGCGTGCAGCAGGGCCATGCCGGGGGCCTCGTAGATGCCGCGGCTCTTGGCCTCGATGATCCGGTTCTCGATCTGGTCCGACATGCCGAGGCCGTGCCGGCCGCCGATGGCGTTGGCCTCCATGACCAGCTCGACCGGGGAGGCGAACTCCTTGCCGTTGATCGTCACCGGGCGGCCCTGGTCGAAGCCGACCGTCACGTCCTCGGGGGCGATCTCGACCGACGGGTCCCAGAACCGCACGCCCATGATCGGCTCGACGGTCTCCACACCGGTGTCCAGGTGCTCCAGGGTCTTCGCCTCGTGGGTGGCGCCCCAGATGTTGGCGTCGGTCGAGTACGCCTTCTCCGTGCTGTCGCGATACGGCAGACCGTGCGCGAGCAGCCACTCGGACATCTCCTTGCGGCCGCCCAGCTCGGTCACGAAGTCGGAGTCCAGCCAGGGCTTGTAGATCCGCAGGTGCGGGTTGGCGAGCAGACCGTAGCGGTAGAACCGCTCGATGTCGTTGCCCTTGAAGGTGGAGCCGTCGCCCCAGATCTGCACGTCGTCCTCGAGCATCGCCCGCACCAGCAGGGTGCCGGTGACGGCGCGGCCGAGGGGCGTGGTGTTGAAGTACGCACGCCCGCCCGAGCGGATGTGGAACGCGCCGCACGAGAGCGCGGCCAGTCCCTCCTCGACCAGCGCCGCACGGCAGTCGACCAGGCGCGCGATCTCGGCACCGTAGGTCGTCGCACGGCCGGGTACCGAGGCGATGTCGGGCTCGTCGTACTGGCCGATGTCGGCGGTGTAGGTGCACGGGACGGCGCCCTTGTCGCGCATCCACGCGACGGCGACCGAGGTGTCGAGGCCGCCGGAGAAGGCGATGCCGACGCGCTCGCCGACCGGAAGGGAAGTGAGGACCTTGGACATAGGAAGAGTATGCATCATTACGCATGTCCATGCATAGCCCGACTCCCCGACCAACGTCTTGCGTCCCCTCCCGGCTCCTTCGCCCCGCCGGCCACCGACGCGGGCCGCACACCCGGGCAGGGCCTCGATGCCGGCGCCACCGCTCTGCGCAGTCGCGTGCTTCAGCAGTGGTGCCATCCCCCGCACGACCGCACCGACCGCCCCAGCCGAGCCGACCGCCCCGACCGCCCCATCCGACCCGACCGCTCCGGCCTGGCGAGCGCCCCTCGTCTGCGCAAGCATGGAGCCGCCACCCGTCACCCCGAGCCGCCTCCCGCGCCGGCCGAGGGAGAAGGAGATCCGGTCATGGCCACGTCCAGCACCGTCCCGTCGTTGCGCACCACCCCGGAAGGCCTTCGCTGGGAACCGAGCGAGCGCTGGGTACGCGGCCGGAAGGGCGATGTCACCGTTGTCGACAGCCGCCACCCCGTACTCGTGTGGGAGCCCGGCGTACCCGTGCCGCTGTACGCCTTCCCGCGCGCGGAGGTCCGCGAGGACCTGCTGCGGCCGGCGAAGAACCCACCGGTCGGAACCCATACCGGGTCGACGGTCTTCTACGACCTCGAAGTGGATGGCGAGCTGCGGGAGAACGCGGCATGGACGTTCCCCGCCGACGATCTGGCCGGCCACATCGCCTTCGAGTGGTTCCAGCGCACCGGCCGGGGCCTGGACCACTGGTACGAGGAGGAAGAGGAGATCTTCGTCCACCCCCGCGACCCGCACAAACGGGTCGACGCCATCGCCGGCAGCCGGCACGTCGTCGTCGAGATCGCCGGCCGGGTCGTCGCCGACAGCCACCGTCCGGTGCTCGTCTTCGAAACCGGCCTGCCCACCCGCTACTACCTCCCCCGCGAGGACGTCCGCCTCGATCTGTTCCGCCCCACCGGTCACCACACCGGCTGCCCCTACAAGGGCACCGCCGAGTACTGGTCCTGGGACGGGGAGCACGGCGACGCGGACGTGCCGCCCGACGTCGTGTGGAGCTACCCCGAACCCCTGCCGGCGGTGGGCGCGATCAAGGGGCTGCTCGCCTTCTACAACGAAGCCGTCGACATCACGGTCGACGGTGAGCGCCTCGCACGCCCGGTCACGCACTTCACCCGGCCGCCGTCCTGAGGCGGGGCTGCTCGGCGGTGAGCTGGAGCCGGGCGTCGGACAGCAGGGGGAGGGCAGATCCTCGGCCCGCGGGAAGACGGCCTGGTCCTCGGGCGTCTGGGTAGCGCTCGCCGAGCAGCGGCGCGCCGACCATCGTCGGCAACCGGAACAGCAACGACGCCCGCCCGGCGAGTTGGGCCGGGACACCGGGGGCGTCGGCCGCGGGGTAGGCGAACAGCACCGTCCGGCGAGCGGCGGCGGCCACGGGGTCGTGCCGGCCCTGTTCGGTGAGTGCGTACTCGTACCAGGGGCGGCCGGTCCTGGTACGGGCGCCGCTCCAGCACCTGGTGCTCGGTCAGGGTGCGCAGCCACTCGGTGAGGATCTTGCGGGAGACACCCAGTTCGCCGGCGAGCCGGTCGCAGCGCACGTGGCCGCGCGCGATCTCCCGCAGGACGAGCAGGCTCCACCAGTCCCCCACCGCCGCCGCGGCCTGCGCGGCGCCGCAGGCGCCGTCGGCCACCCGCCTCTGGTCGTGAAGGAGGACGACGCCCTGCTCTCGGCCGCCGGGAACAGCGATGCCGCGGATCCGCCGGCGATACAGGTGCTGGCTCGCCCGGGCCCTGCCGGACGGCGGCCACCTGGTCACCCTGGAGAGCGACCCGCACTACGCTGCCGTCGCCACCGCCAACATCGCCCGTGCCGGGCCGGACCACATCGTCGACATCCGCGTCGGCAGGGCCCAGGACACGCTGCCCCTGCTCGCGGGCCGAGAAAGCCGGCCCGTTCGCGTCATCGTCCGCGACAACGTGGTCCGCAAGGGCGCGGCCACCGACGCGGCAAGCGGCGCCCCGCGCGTCCAGGGGGTTGCGCCGCTTCACCGAACTCATCGCCGTTCACCTGCGGTTGACCGCCAGAACCCTCCAGACGGTCGGCTCGAAGGGCTACGACGGCTTCACCCTCGCCCTGGTCACCGGGTGAGTGAGCGACCGGCGGGACGCAACCGCCCGCCGGCCGCCGCAGCGGCGTCGGTGTTCAGCTGCCGGTCAGCAGCCGCCGTACGACATACCCCGCGGAGTCCACGCCCGACCTGCCGCCCTCGACGAGCGCCGCGACCGAGATGCGGGAGTTGTAGGCGGTCAGCCAGCCATTGGTGTGGTCGCCTTCCTCCGCGGTGCCGGTCTTGGCGCCGACACCCACCAGTCCGCCCAGGCGCGGCGCCGCCGTACCGCTGGTGGCCACGTTGCGCATCATCGACTGCAGATATCCGGCCGTGCGGGCGGAGATGGGCCGGGGCGCCGTCTCCTGGTGCTGTCCCGGCAGGATGACCGGCTGCTCGAAGCCGGCCCCCCGGACGGTGGCCGCCACGGAGGCCATGAACAGGGGCGTGGCCGTGACCTTGCCCTGGCCGATGAACTGGGCCGCCTGGTCGCCGCCCTGGACGTCCGGCGGGATGCTCGGGTCGGTGGTGGCGACTCCCCCGCCGATCGACCAGCTGCCCATGCCGAAGACGTTCACCGCCTCGTCGTGCAGGGCGGAGGCGTCTCCGCCCTGCACCAGGTAGCGGAAACCGTCCTTGATGAAGGAGGTGTTGCAGGACACGGTGAACGCCTGGGCGAGGGAGGAGCCCGGGTTGGGCCGCACGCCGGAGTCGTTGTGGAACGACTGGCTGTTGGCCATCTGCTCGTCCTGGCACGACGCCGGGCTGCTCGGGTTGAGGCCCGCCTTGTCGAAGAGGGCCGCCGAGGTGATGATCTTCATCGTGGAGCCGGGGGACTTGATGCCGTTGATGGCGATGTCGCCGTCGTCGCCCGAGTGCGCGATCGCCAGGATGTGGCCGTTGCGCCAGTCCAGCGCCACAGTACCGGCGGGCTTCTGCTGGAGGTGGTCATCGTTCACGGCCCGCTCGGCCACCGCCTGGAGGCCGGCGTCGATGGTCGTCCGGACGACCGCCGGGCGGCCCTTGGAGAAGACCTTCAGCGTCTTCACGCCGGCGCCGCTGCCGTCGACGACGGCCACGCCCGTTCCGGGCATGCCACCCGTGGGCTTCGCGTTCTTGCCGATCGTGCCGGCGATGTCCCGCAGCGACGCGAAGCCGGACAGATCGGTCTTGCCGTCGCTCGCCACGACCTTCGTGCCGCCCGCGCCGGCCGGCAGCTTGCCCGCGGTCAGCGACTGGCCCTCACTCAGGCCCGGATAGAGCACCGAGTCGTTCCAGTGGACCGCCGAGTGACCGTTGGTGCTCTTCAGCACGGCCACCGCGCTCGGGTAGCTCCAGGTGCCACCCGCCACCTGAGCGGTCACGTCGAAGGTGACCTTGGTGGCACCCGGCGTCACCGAGGACGGGCCCGCCGAGACGATGTGACCGAACGACAGCTTCTTCAGGTGCAGTCCGTCGGCGTAGTCCCGCAACGCCTGCGAGGCCGTACCGGGTACGTCGGTGACGCCTGCCGCGCCGTCCAGGTGCTTCTGGGACCAACTGTCCAGGAACGCGCGGGCCCGCTTCACCGCCTCGGCGTCCGAGGGGGGCGTGCTGGACAGCGCCGACGGGTCGAAAGCGCGCGCGTCCTGGGAGTCTCCGTCACCCTTCGAGCCCGAGGCCAGGCCGTGCAGGATGTTGTACGTACCGATTCCCCCCAGGGCGAGCAGCGCGGTGCAGGTACCGGCGAGGCCGATCTTCACAGCTCTGTTCATGCACAGGATCGTATGTATGTTCCATGAAATGGTGTGCGGATCTTCCGCGGATCGTTATCGGACTGTCAAACCGACTGCAGCGCTCCCCCGGAGCGATGCCGCCCGTCGTTCTGGCCGTCTTCGCGACCGGGTTGGGGTGATGCCCAGGCGACCTGACAACACAACCACAACCAACCACCAAGCACCGCGCCATACATCCGATGTGTCATGCAGAGGCCACTGCCGAATACATTGACACCCGTCCGAGTCGTCCCTACGGTCCCCCATACACCCGATGTTTCGATGGACCGTCAGGTTTGGAGGGCGACGATGACCTCGCAGCCGGAGAAACGCCCGCCGGTTCCCCGCAGATCCGTACTCGGCACCGCGCTGGGCGGGGCTGCGGTGGCGGCGCTGCCCGGTACGGCCCGCGCCGCACAGTCCGAACGGACGGGGCCGTCCGGTGGCGCCGGAGCGGCGGACGAAGGCGCCGGCCGGCCGTGGAGACTCCGCGACACCATGACCTCCGACAGCGCGTGGCAGGAGTTCCTGCGCGGCCAGGACCTGTTGTGGACCAGGCTGCCGACGCTCTGGTACGAGGGCCCGTTCCTCGGGGACGGGCTGCTCGGCAGCATGGTCTACCAGGAGCCGGGCGCGAACCGGATCCGCTTCACCGTCCAGCACGGCCGGGTCCAGGACCATCGCCCGGAGTTCGGCAGCGGCTGGGGCACCTGCCGGCTGCCGGTCGGGCATCTCACCCTCGATCCGGTGGGCACCATCACCGCCGTCGACTGGCGGCTGAGCCTGTGGGACGCCGAACTCACCGGCACCGTCACCACCACCGCCGGCACCCTCACCCTCTCCGCCCTCATCCACGACGAAGTCTTGGCACTCCGGGTGACAGCGAGCGGTGGCGAGAAGGTCACCTGGACGTTCCATCCCGAGGAGGCCGTCAGCCCCCGGAAGATCCAGGAGGCCCCGCCCGCCGGCTACACCGCCAACCCGCCCTGGACCACCCGGACCACCGACGACGGCACCGCGCAGGTGCTCCAGCCCCTGACCGGCGGCGGCCGGACCGCGACCTCCTACCGCCGCTCGGGCGACGACCTCCTGCTCAGCGTCGGGCACAGTTTCCCGTCCGGCACCGCCGCCGAGGCCGACTCGCTGCGCAACCTCCGCCGCGCGCCGTCGTACGACGTCCTGCGGCGCCGGCACACCGGCTGGTGGCACGCGTTCTACCGGAAGAGCTTCGTGTCGTTCCCCGACCAGCGGCTGCAGAGCTTCCACTGGATCCAGCTCTACAAGGTCGCCTCCGCCAGCCGCGCGGGCGGCCCCGTGATGGCCACCTGCGGGCCGTGGCTGGAGCCCACCCCCTGGCCTGCGGTCTGGTGGAACCTCAACGTGCAGTTGGAGTACTGGCTCATCCAGGGCTTCAATCACCCCGAACTCGACTCGCTCGCCACCACGCTGCGCCAGAGCCAGGAACAGCTCGCCGCGAACGTGCCCCCCGCCTACCGCTCGGACAGCTCCGGAATCGGCCGCAGCTCGGACATGTTCTGCGACCGCGAGGTGGGGGAACCGGGCACCGGAGCCGAGACCGGCGACCTCACCTGGGCGCTGCACAACGTGTGGCTGTCCTACCGGCACTCCATGGACACGTCCCTGCTGCGCGACACGATCTACCCCGTGCTGCGCCGGGCGATCAACTACTACCTGCACTTCCTCACCCCGGGCAGCGACGGCAAGCTGCATCTGCCGAGCACGCTCTCACCGGAATATCCCGTCGTACCGCCGCAGGACACCAACTACGACCTGGCCCTCATCCGCTGGGGCTGCCAGACCCTCCTCGAATCGGCCCAACTGCTCGGCATCGACGACGAGTTGAAGCCGCGCTGGCAGGAGGTGCTGGCCGGGCTCACGCCGTACCCGGTCGACGACAACGGCTTCATGATCGGCGCCGGCACCCCGTACGCGCAGTCCCACCGGCACTACTCGCACCTGCTGATGGTGTACCCGCTGTACCTCGTCAACTGGGACCAGCCCGACAACCGCGACCTGATCACGAAGTCGGTGGTCCGCTGGCACGCGCTGACCGGAGCCCACCGGGGCTACAGCTACACCGGCGCCGCCTCGATCTACGCGATGACCGGGGACGGCGACACGGCGATCGGCTACCTGCGGAAGTTCTTCGACCCCACCACCCGATACCCGTGCCGCGCCAACACGCACTACACCGAGGCCGGTCCGGTGATCGAGACGCCGCTGTCCGCGTCCCAGTCCCTGCACGACATGTTCTGCCAGAGCTGGGGCGGCGTCGTCCGGGTCTTCCCGGCCGTTCCGTCCACCTGGAAGGACGTGACCCTGCACAACTTCCGCGCCCAGGGCGCCTTCCTGGTCAGCGCCGTACGCAAGGCGGGGGCAACGCGGTTCGTCCGTGTCAGGAGTCTGGCGGGCGAGCCGCTGAGGCTCCGGCACGGTCTCAGCGGGACCCTCACCGTACTGCTGGACGACGGGACCCCGGCCCACGCCCGGGACCTGGGTGGCGGCACCCTTGCCATCGACCTGCCGAAGGGTCGCGAGGTGCTCGTGTACGCCGGTTCCCGGCCCGACCTCGTCATCTCCCCCGTCGCCGTCAGCGAGCCCGGCCCGGCGTGGGGGCTGCCGTAGTCACCGCCCACCGTCGCACCTCATTCCGAGGGAGAGTTCGCATGGCAGCTCCGCTCAGGACCGCGCTTCCCGCAGCGCGCGGACCGGCGGGTCGAGGAGCGGCACCGGACGAAGCCCGGCAGGCGGCTGCGGCGCCGGGTCCGTGGGAACCGGATCCTGCTGCGCGCGGCGGCGTAGTCGGCATAGGCCTTCTGCGCGGCGAGGCCCTATGAAGCCGTCGACGCCCGCTGGCGCTTCAAGCCCGACGCCTGAGCATCCAGCGCTCCTTGCCGCAGGTTCATGCTCCTGCAGGGCGTCGGCCGGGCGAGACGGTCCGGGACGGCGCCGACGGACTCGTCAGGAGCGGCGGTTGCTGAGCGGCGGCGAAGCGCTCGGCGTCGACGACACCACCAACGGCGGTTTCGCCGGCTTCGCCTGCCGCCGGAGTCCGGGCATCACCAGCTGCGGCCGCTGAACCCTCCCACCCGAGCGGCCGAACCGCCCTGCGCAACCGGGCAGTTCGGCCGCACCAAGACCGGAGACGCGCGCCACCGGCCGCAGTGCGCCACCTAGGCGCCCGAGGCCACGGCCTTCAGTTCGGCCAGTGACTCCTGGATCAGCTGCCGCATCGTACGTTCCTCGCCCGGTGCGATCCAGTGCTCGAAGGCGACCTTGAAAACGGCGACCCCCGCCTCGGCGGCCAGGCTCGCGGTCGGCTCCACGACACCGCGGTCACGCAGGGTGGCGGCGAGCGCGGCCGCCATCGAGGCGAGTTTGATCAGCTCGCGCTCCTGGAGTTCCGGGTTCTCCGTGATCACGGCGTGGCGCCGGCGCGCGAACTCACGCCGGTCGACGAACATCTCGGCGGCCGCGTCCAGCCCGGCCGACAGCGCGTCGAGCGGGACCGAGGCCTCCGGTGCGTCGGCGACCGCCCGCACGATCAGCGCCTCCAGGTCGCCCGCGCCCGCGAAGAGCACTTCGCGCTTGTCGGCGTAGTGCCGGAAGAAGGTCCGCTCCGTGAGCCCGGCCCGTTTGGCGATCTCCGCCACGGTGGTCTGCTCGTACCCGTGCTCTGCGTAGAGCTCCAGTGCGGCCTTCGCCAGGCGTCCGCGCGCGTCCGGCTCCCATCTTCCCATGCCGGGATCCTACCGTGATGACAGAGGCTGACATCAGGTGTAGCGTCTATGACAGTCACTGACATCAACTGTCTGGGGTCTCCCATGCGCATCTTCGTCACCGGCGCCTCCGGCTGGATCGGATCCGCCGTCGTACCCGAGCTCATCGACGCGGGACACCGGGTCGTCGGGCTCGCCCGCTCCGACGCCTCGGCCGCCGCGCTCACCGCGGCGGGCGCGGACGTCGTCCGCGGCACCGTCGACGACCTCGACGTCCTGCGGGACGCTGCCGCCGCGTCGGACGGGGTGATCCATCTCGCCTTCAAGCACGACATCGCCTTCAGCGGCGATTTCCAGGGCGCCGCCGAGGCCGACCGTCGCGCCGTCGACGTCTTCGGTGAGACACTCGCCGGCAGCGATCGGCCCTTCGTCCTCGCCTCCGGCCTGGCCGGCCTCGCGCCCGGGCGGGTGGCGACCGAGCGGGACACGGCCGGATTCGACGGCTCGCCGGTCTCGATCCGCGCCACTACGGCGCAGGAGGTGCTGGCGTTCGCCTCGCGCGGCATCCGTTCCTCCGTGGTGCGGCTCTCTCCGACCTGCCATGGCGAGGGGGACAACGGCTTCATGGCGATGCTGGTCGCCACCGCTCGCACCAAGGGCCTCTCCGGGTACACCGGCGACGGCGCCAACCGCTGGCCGGCCGTCCACCGCCTCGACGCCGCGCACCTGTTCCGCCTGGCGGTCGAGCACGCCCCCGCCGGATCGGTGCTGCACGGGGTCGCGGAGGAGGGCGTCGCGATGCGTGACATCGCCGAGGCGATCGGCCGGCACTTCGACGTGCCCGTGGCCTCCGTGGCACCCGAGGCCGCGCCCGAGCACTTCGGCTGGATGGCGGGCTTCGTCGGTCTCGACCTCCCCGCGTCGAGCACGCTGACCCGCGAACTGCTGGACTGGAAGCCGGCCCACCCGGGACTCCTCGAAGACCTCGACAAGGGGCACTACGCCCACGCCGGCGCCTGACGGGACTCCGCCGCCCGGGGGCCGGGACGCCGGGTGCCCTGCGGCAGGAGACCGGCGATCGGCACCTCACCGGGCTCGGCGCGCCGACCGTACATGCCGAGGCCGGCGACGGCCGACGGGGCGAGGCAACTCCCGCCCCACGTACGGAAGCTCGGGCAGGATGCCTGGGCGCGCCCGCGGCGCTCGTCGACGACGGGCCGCGGGGCAGCGGCGGCGCCCGGCAGGTGGTGGCGCCCGGCGGCCCCAGCGCGATCAGGCGCCGGGCGCCGGGCGCTTTCGAGTATCGCGTCGGGGTCGACGCGCCACTCGATGTGGATCAGCCGCCGGGCCTTGCCGACCTCGGCCAAGTCGCCCGGTTCCCCGTTCCTCACGCCTCCTTGTGCAGGCGGCCGTCCGGGCCTGCCGGATGTCACGCCGTAGGGACACCTGCCGGTGAAGCATCGGTCCCCCGGGCGGCGGCCGGACGGCCGGGCGGAGTCGGAAGTCCCCGGGGCGGAAGGCCGGCCGGCCCGGTGTCGCGCATGATGCGCTCGACCGTCTCCGGCAGCGAGCTGCCGGCCCCGATGACCGTCTCCACTCCCCCGGGCAGCAGGTCGCGCTGCCGGTACCAGCCCCGAAGGTCGGCCTCGCCCACCTGGCCGGCGATCGGCTTGGACGGCGTGGCGGGCCAGGGTCACGACCACGTGACCGCCGGCGTCCAGGGCACAGCGGGCCACGGTGTCGATCAGGTCGATGTTCGCCGCGCCCGGCCGGTCCTGCTCATGCGTTCGGCACCGACACCGATCTGCGGCAGGGTACCGGCCCGGCGGATCCCGGTGCCGCATCGAAGTGGCCGTGCATCGCTGTTCGCCGGACGCCGTCCGTGCCAGGATCACCAGTCGATGTGTGTGGTGACCCATCCGGCCAAGCCGTCCTCGTCACCCGCCGGGGGCAGGTCGGGACCACAGGTGAGTGGTGTGCAGGACAGTTGCAGATGGGTGAGGTAGCCGTACGGGCCGTTGTCGGCCGACGGCCCGAGCACGAGGGCTTGGGTAGGGGTGCGCCAGATGCGATGCGTCAGCGCAGGCCCGGTGACCACGGTGACCGATGACACGAACGTCCGTTGGGCAGCCGCGCCCAGGCACTCGGTCACCGCCTGCGCCGCCTGGGCGAGGACGGCCTCGCAGTCCTGGTCCGTGCACGGTTCCTCGGTGTTCCAGCCGGGCAGTTGCTGCCAGCCGTCCATATAGCCGGACAGCCACGGGCCGTTGCTCATGGATTCGTCATCCGGGTCGACGGGGTACATCTCGCCGAAGACGAGGAAATACCGTGCGTCGGGACTTCCGAACGGACTGACGCCGTCACAGCACACCACATGGTCATGAGCTGTTCGGAAGGAGTCGCAGACCAGCTCGCGCTCCCAGTTCCAGCCGCGACGCCGTATCTCCTCGTCGACGGCATCGACGTCTTCGGGGACGTACGGCACGTAGGGCAGAGCAACGAACTCGGCAACGGCCTCGGCGGTCAGGGGGCGGTGCGCGAGGGCATGGACGGGTATCGGCATGTAGATCACTCTAGAAGCAGCTGATTCCCATGCCGACAGGCGATCTTGACATGGTGTCCGGGGTTTCGGCGGGGACGGGTGGGGAGGACAGGTGGGTGTGGTCGGGCTGATATCGGTGGTCCTGGTCGTCGGTGCGGTCTTTGTGGTGTGGCGGCTCATGCGGTATCCCGGCGGCTGGCAGTACGCGTTCTCGGACGTCCATCGTGCGGACCGTCAGGACCTGGACCGCGCCCGCTCGGCCGTGCGCGCGGTCCGGGGCACGGCTCGCCAGGAGGTGTCGCGAGCGGAGACCCGGGCGACGAGGGCGGAACGGGCGTACGAGCGCAGGATCGGCGACGCCGAGCGGGAGCTGGCGAGGCTCCGGCGGCCCGGCCGGGGCGCCTTCGTCACCAGACTGGGCGAGGTGACCCTGTACCAGCACGCCCTGCTGTTCAAGGGCAAGGAGATCCCGCTGGCAGGTCTTGCGGTGCGCTTCGAACTGGCCAGGAACTCCAAGAAGAGCTACATCTACCTCACGCATCCGGATGGCCGGGTGGAGTTTCCCGGCTACGCCGACGAGGAGTTCCCCGAGGAACACGTGCGGCGTTTCAGCGTCCGGATCGAGAACGCCGTCGCGGCGGAGAACACGTTCCGCGACGGGCGCGCGGACGGGATCCGGCAGGCCGAGTCCGCGCTCGAGGAGGCCCGGCTCGACACCGCCGAGAAGGACGATGCTCGCGAGGCGCTGGAGCAGGTCAGGGCCCGCCACAGCGAGAGCCCGGAGCTCGCCAAGGCGCTCGCCGCGCTGGAGACGGCGCGTGACCGCTGGCAGGCTCTGACCGGCCGCCGACCCCGCTGACGGGCCTCTCCCTGCTCCGTTTTCAGGAAAGCTCGGCCAACTCGCCTGCCAGGGACTCCAGTACATAAGGCCAGTAGGGCAACCAGAGGTACAGGATGGCGAGTTCGGCCACGGAAACCGCGGCTGCCGAG
Source organism: Streptomyces sp. RB17 (assembly GCF_009604455.1). GTDB lineage: Bacteria > Actinomycetota > Actinomycetes > Streptomycetales > Streptomycetaceae > Streptomyces. The sequence continues at coordinate 1,129,065 of NZ_WEGL01000002.1, read as the reverse complement.
AATCAGCTTCCGCGCGAGCAGTTGGCGCGGCCCGTGTCTGTGCTCCGCCCGTTGCCCGCGCAGTCACGGCCCGGCCTCGGGTGGGGCACAGGGTCTGTCCTGTGGATCTTGACTGCCTAGCGGTCACAGTCCGATGAAGGTCACTGTTTCTGTCATGTCCGCCCGCCCGGTACGCAGCCGCGGCACGCCTTCCTTCTCGAATCCCACCGAGACGCCGCAGAACAGCATGAGCCCGTCGTCGGCACCGACTGTCCGGCTGACGGTCTTGCGGTACATGGTCCACATCACCTGGGGGCAGCTGTGCAATCCCTCTGCCCTCAGCAGCAGCATGACCGTCTGCAGGTACATCCCCGCGTCCCCCCACTGCCCGGGCCCCATCGTCCGGTCGAGGTAGCAGAACAATACGACCGGCGCCCCGAACGCCTCCGAGTTCAAGGCGGCGATCTTCATGGGCCTGTCGGGGTCGTCGCGGTCGATTCCCAGCGCCGCGTGCCGCTGTGCGGCCGCGACGGAGAAACGGTCCAGATACGGCGAGGTCAGTTCGGCCGGGTACATCGGATACTCCCGATCGTCGCCCGGGTCTCCCGCCAACGCCCTTGCCGTCGCACGCCTCTTCAGTTCGGCCAAGGGCTCGCCGGTCACGACAAACACATGCCACGGCTGGAGGTTCCCGCTCGACGGAGTCCGCTTCGCAGCAGCCAGTACTCGTTCGAGTGTCTCTTTGGGCACCGGCTCATCGCTGAACGCCCGCACGGCCCTGCGACTGTCCACGGCCTCATACACATCCACGTCTTCGCGTCCTCCCACTCGACCGGGCCCCTCTACGGTATTCAGCGGTCAGTGCCGAGCATCGCCGGTCCCTGGTCAGCGCCCCGACCCGACATCGCGACAAAGCTCTCCATCGGCGACCGCCCGGGCGCGAAGCTCAAGGCGGGCGGCCCACAAAGCCGCCGTAGCGACCCCTGGCACAGGGCGTGCCCGCCGGCCTCTACGGCTCCGAGCTCTACAAGGAACTCGGTATGGAGCCAGCCGGAGAAGACCTGCCTGGATTGCTCCAGGCCGACCTGGCCTGACCTGCGGCGATGTTTTCAAGGCGCAACAGCATCGCTTCGACTCAGCCCAGTAGTAAGGCAGTTGTGCTCGTCACGGATTGAGGTGAGTCAGGTAGGCGTCGAGCTGCGTGGCCGCGCGCAGCATGGCCAGGCCCTGTGCGGTGAGTTTGTTCTGCCAGGCCTCCAGGGACGAGGCGAGTACGTCTGTGCCGCCCGCGGTGCGGATCTGGTGGATCACGGTGGCGATGTGGTCCAGGAGATGTCCTCCGCGTCGGAGGAGGTGCGCGAGCTCGGCGTCTCGGATGTCGTCGGCACCGAAGACGCGGTATCCCGTGGCCGGGTCCCGGGCCGGGGTGAGGATGCCGGCGTCCTCCCAGTTGCGCAGGGTCGCCGGAGTGACGCCGAGTTGGTGTGCGAGTTCGCCGACCGTGCGGGTACCGGGAGCCCGGGAGGGTGCGGCAGTCGCCTCGGGCTCCGCCGTCAGGTGGGACACAGCGGTGCGTACCGCGGCGAGGGTGTCCCGGTCGCGGAGCAGTTGACCGTGGCCGCGGTCGATGATCGTCAGGGCCTCGTCGAGAGCGTCCCGGTGGAGCGCGTTCATGATCTGCCCGGCGGCCGCGTACCCGTACGCCGGGACGAGCGAGAGATAGGCGCGCAGCGCTCCAGCGTGCACCTCGGTGTAGATCCGGTAGCCACTGGGCGTGCGCTCGGCGGGCGGGATGAATCCGTGCCGCTCGTAGTTGCGCACGGCCTGGGTCGAGATGCCGTGCTCGCGCGCGAGGTCGGTCGGTCGCAAGCTGGTCACCGGTTGAGACTTTACCGCAGGCCCTGGCCGTCGGTACGGCCCACCTGACGGGCGAGGTCTCTCAAAGTCTCAACCGAACTTTCAAGGATACGATTGAGGTCCATGAGTCAGGACATCCGAGACTTCGTCACCCCGTCGTGCGACCTCCTGGCGCTGGGTGAGCCGACACACCAGGAACCGGCCTTCGGGCGGATCCGGAACGAACTCTTCGCCCGACTGGCCGAGCAGGGCTTTCGGTCGATCGCCCTCGAGACCGACCGCGTGGCGGCGCTCGCCGTGAACGACTACGTCCAAGGAGGACCCGGAACCCTCGGCACCCTCATGCGCGAAGGCTTCTCCCACGGCTTCGGAGCGCAGGACGCCAACAGGAGGCTGGTCGGCTGGATGCGCGACTACAACCAGCACCGGCCGCCGGCGGAACGCCTGGCCTTCCACGGCTTCGACGCGCCGTTGGAGAACACCTGCGCCCCCAGCCCCCGGACCTATGTGGAACACGCCCGCGACTACCTGGGACTCGACCTCGACCTCGCGGCTCTCACCGGAGACGACACCCGGTGGAGCCGACCGGAGGCCGTCCTGGACCACGCCATGTCACCCGGCGCCACCGCCGAGGCCGAGCGACTCCGGTCGATCGCGGACGACATGCACCTTTCGCTTTACGGACGCGCCCCGGAACTTATCGCGGCGACCTCCCGCGAGGACTGGTTCAAGGCCAGGACGCACCTCAGCGCCGGCCTCGGCCTGCTGCGCTACCACAAACAGTCGGCCCAGCCTCTGGAACCGAGCCCCCGGATAGCCGGCCTGCTCGCCGTCCGTGACGCACTCATGGCCCAGAACCTCCTGGACATCCGGGCCGTCGAGGAGCAGCGGGGCGCCACCCTGGTCTTCGCGCACAACTTCCACCTGCAGCGAAACGCGAGCGCCTGGCGCCTTCAGGACCTGAGCGCGGAGTGGTCCGGTGCCGGCGCCATCGTGGCCTCTCTGCTGGGCGACCGGTACGTCTGCATCGCCGGCAGCCTGGGCCGCAGTGAGGCTCTGGGGCTGCAGGACCCCGCCCCGGACACCCACGAGGGCCTGCTCCAGAGCCGTATCACCACCTGGGGCCTGGAACCGGTCACGGCCGACCCGGACGCCCGCACCCGGACGGACACGCACCCGAGGCAGGGCTATTTCCCCCTCGACCGGGCGACACTCGACGCGGTGGACGCGGTCCTGCACATCAACGACGGGAGGACCGCCGGCACACCGGCACGCCGCTGAGCGGGGCCGGGACGCGGTGGCGACGCAATGACCGGCACCGCTCGCCTCCGGGGCGAGCGGCCGGTCGGGCCGTAGGGTGGGGTCGTGACCGGCGAGACTGATCTGCAGAGACTGCTCAGCGACATGCGTCCGGAACTCAATCCGGGCCGCTATGTCTTCACCATGGCGGAGGGCGGCGTGCCGTCCGGCGTCACCCCCGTGGTGACGGTGGCCGAACAGGAGGGCCTGACCCTCGTCGTGCACCAGGCGGAGGCGGACGCGGCGGGGATGGCGTACGACTACGTTGCCGGCTGGATCACCCTGCGGGTCCACTCCGCGCTGGCCGCGGTCGGGCTGACCGCCGCCGTCTCCCGTGCCCTCGCCGACGCGGAGCTGAGCTGCAACGTCGTCGCCGGCTTCCACCACGACCACCTCTTCGTGCCGTACGACCGCGCCGAGGAGGCCATGGACGTCCTACGGCACCTGGCCCGCGCGTCCTCCTGACCTTTCGAGGACGGCTTCACCGCAGCCCGAGCTGAGACGCGTATGGCGGGTGCATGGAGGTGGGTTGAGGGGAGCGGGCGCATAGGATCACCGACATGGCACTGCGACCTGTAATGGTGAACATCAAGGCCCTTGATGCCTCGGCCGTCGGCCGGTTCTGGGCGGAGGCGCTCGGCTGGAGTGCCTACAGCCCCGGCGTGACCACCTACGTCGGGCCCGCCGGCGGCCTCGTCTGGCCGGACCCGGTCGCCGTCTGCGTCGACGTCGTTCCCGTCCCGGAACCCAAGACGTCAGCAAAGAACCGTGTGCACCTCGATCTCGCCACCACCTCTGCCGCCCATCAGGCGGAGTTGGTCGCGCGCCTCCAGGCTCTCGGTGCGACGCCCGTCGACGTGGGCCAGGGCAACGTGCCGTGGACGGTCCTCGCCGACCCGGAGGGCAACGAGTTCTGCGTGCTGGAGCCTCGGGAGACCTACCGGGACACCGGGCCGATCGCCGCGTTGGTGGTCGACTGCGCGGATCCGCGGGCCATGGCCCGGTTCTGGGGTGAGGCGATGGACTGGACCCTGCACGAGGTGACCGACGATCACGCGGTGTTGCGCTCCGCCAAGGGTGTCGGCTCGTATCTGGAGTTCCTCCGCACGCCCGACGTGAAGACCGTACCGGACCGCGTTCACCTTGACCTGCTGCCGTACCCCGGTGACGACAAAGCGGCGGAGGTGGCCCGCCTGCGGGCCCTCGGCGCCACCGACCTCGACCTCGGCCAGGGCGACGTCCCGTGGACGTGCCTGGCCGACCCGGAGGGCCACGAGTTCTGCGTCCTCGCCCCTTCCTGACGCGGAGCCTGGACGGCACCCCGGCACACGAGCCGTGCGTGCTCATGTGCCATGGCCCCGGGTGGGTAGAGCCGCGGTGTCTCGGTCGATCCGGGCGGCGAGCGCTTACCTGTAGGCGGCAAGATCAGCTCGCTCGCCGGCCACAGCACTGTCTCGCCGTCACTTGGTGAAGACGAGACTGACGTTGTGTCCGCCGAACCCGAACGAGTTCGCCAGCGCAGCAGACCACTGCCCGGTGCGCCGCTCACCGCGCACCACGTCCAGTTCCACGCGCGGATCGAGTTCGTCGAGGTTGCGCGTGGCCGGCACCGTGCCGTCCCGGAGCGCGAACAGAGCGGCCATGGCGCCAACCGTTCCGGACGCGCCCATCATGTGACCTGTCATCGACTTCGTCGCCGTGACCGCGGCATGGCTGCCGATCACTCGGCCGATCGCCTCGGCCTCCGCCAGGTCACCGGACTCCGTCGAGGTGGCGTGGGCGTGCACGACCCCGATGTCCGCCGGGGCCAGGCCGGCGTCGCGCAGCGCCAGTTCCATGGCGAAGGCCTGGCCTTGCGCGTCGGAGGCCGTGATGTGGTTCGCGCTCGAACTCACGGCACTTCCGGCCAGCGTGCCGTAGGCACGTGCTCCACGGGCCCGGGCGAACTCGGCGCGTTCGAGCACCATCATCCCCGCGCCCTCGCCCATGACGAACCCGGACCGCTTGACGTCGAACGGACGGGACACGGTCTCTGGGTCCACGGACCGCGTCGACAGGGCCTTCATCTGGGCGAATGCCGCGATGGTGAAGGGGTGCAGGCATGCCTCCACCCCGCCTGCGACGACCATGTCCGCCCGCCCACTGCGGATCAGATCCTGCCCCAGGGCGAGGGCCTCGGCCCCGGACGCACAGGCACTCACCGGAGTCCTGGCGCCTCCCTTCGCACCCAGGTCCATGCTCACCCAGGCAGCCGCCCCGTTGGGCATCAGCATGGGGACCGCGAACGGCGACAGCCGGCGAATCCCGGCGCGTTCGAAGACGTCGTCCTGCCCCAGCGTGGTGAGGACACCACCGGTCCCCGTACCGATGACGACGGCGAATCGTTCCGGCTCGACCTGCGGAGCACCGGCGTCCTGCCAGGCTTCGCGCGCACTGAGGACGGCGATCTGCTCACCGCGGTCCAGCTTCCTGGCCTCGGCCCTCGGAAGCAGGGAGGCAGGGTCCACCGTGAGCCCGGCCGCGACATGCACGGGCAGGTCCGCGGCCCACTCCTCCTCCAGGAAACGGACTCCCGACCTACCGTCCAGCAGCCCCGACCACGACGACGGCGCATCGGCTCCCAGTGGCGTCATCGCACCGACGCCCGTCACCAGCACACGACCGTTACGGGTCACACGAGCCTCCTTGAATTGTGTAGATGCTACAGAGCGCCTCACTTGCCCTCATGGCGATCATGTCAGCGCCCAGGAGGGATATCAGGGTAGGAGCCGACTGATTCGAGGGCGAGAGATTGTCCTGTTCCAACAAACAACGAGGGTGAACTCGTGGGGGCGGGTCGACCGCCGAACGGCAGGAGTTCCGCGAGGGGTTACGGCTCCAGGCTGCGGATCGGTTCGTCCTGGGCGCGGCACGGAACGCGCCGACGGCACACCCCTACCGGTACGCCGGGGTGCGGAGCCATCGTGTACCGATGAGCCGCATCAGCCACTCGGTGATCGTCGCGTCCGTGCCCCGTCCCTGGTTCGAGCAGGCAGCCGTCGTGCTCCTCGACGTGCTGCGCGGGATCCGTGCCGAGGAGGGGCGGGTGCTGCTTCCCGACGGTCGGGCGATACCCGGTGTGCGGCTGGTGAAGGGCGAACATCTCGCGCCGGGCGCGGTGTACGAGGTCGAGCCCGAGGACGAGCGGCGCCAGGAACCGGACCGGCTGCGGATCGTCGAACGGCGGTCGGGTGGCGACCGGGCGGTACGGCTGGAACACGTCCTCGGAGACGAAGGTACGGTCACGGTCCTGGCGGGCACGCTCCACACGAGCGCCCGCCCTGTCGCCGCCGAACTCCACGGATCCATGGCGGCCGTCGGCCGCTGGGCGTCTCTGCGGCGGGCCCAAGGCGATGCCCGTGTCGATCTGCGGGCGTGGTGGGAGGCGGCCGCGGGACGGCGGTGCAACGGCACGCCGTTCGAGGCGCGGCTGGAGCACCGACTGGCCGGGGCCACGCTGTGGGCGGTGCCCCGGCCCCACGGCGACGGCCGCTGGGAGGTACGGCTCGTCCTGTCGCTCCGCGGCCGCTCCCTCCTCCGCCCCGTCGCCGCGGTCGGCCTCCTGCTGTTCCGCGGCCGGCTGCGCCAGGCGTTCGCCGACACGGTGGACAGGATGGCCCGGGTATGGAACGCGACCGTCCCGGAAACGGCGTCCCAGGACAAGGGCCGACTCCGCGCACGCATCCTGGACGCAGCCGCCTCACCACCCGAGGAGACCCTCCTGTGACGGCGCCCGGCGGACGAACAAGCTGTGGACCGGCCATGGCCGACGGCAGCTGGGTTTCGGCTTCCCCCCTCCCTCGGCCCGTACCCGATCGCATCGACCGAGGTGCTCGACATCGGTCCGGCCCCGGGCATCACGCGGCCCACCGACCCCGCGCGTACGGTGCTCTCGCCGGCGGCGGTCCTGGAAACTCATCCGGCCGCCTCAGCCCGACCTGGCCGACCGCAAGACCGGCCAGAAACGGCAGCACCTGTTCCGCCACCGGGGCCAGCTCGTCGGCAAGGACTACCTCGACCACAACATCCTCCCCGCCCTATGCCGCAAGTCCGGCGTCCCGCAGAGCGACTCCCGCGGCGCCCTGACCAGTCACCGCGCCCGCGCCACTATCGCCACCCAACTCCTCAACGCACGCGACCCGCTCACCCTCAACGACCTGCAGCAATGGCTCGGCCACAAACACCCTGCCGGCACCCGCTACTACGCGGCGATCCTGCAGCGCACCCCCACCGCGGCCTACAGGAAAGCGGACTACTTCGCCCGCAACGTCCGCACCATTCAGGTCCTCGTCGATCGCGAGTCCATCCTCACCGGAGCCGCCGCCAGCGGTGAACAGCCCTGGAAGTACTACGACCTGGGCGAGAGCTACTGCAGCTACGACTTCTTCGCCAAGTGCCTGCACCGGCCGACCTGCGCACCCTGCCCGTTCTACGTCCCCAAGCAGTCCTCGCAGGGCCAGCTCCTGGCTGTCAAGAACGGCATCGACCAGATGCTCGAACGACTCGACCTGACCGACGACGAACGCGAAGCCCTCGAAGGCGACCGCGAGGCAATCACCGCGCTCACCGAACGTCTCGCGGATACGCCGACGCCGGCTGGGCCAACCCCCAGAGAGCTAGGCACCGGCGACACCTTCGTTCCCCTCACCCAGCTGATGGCCTCCATGGTGCCCTCCAACTGGAAGGATCGCGCACTATGCGGTCGCAACGCCCAGGAAGCGCAGCACCGCCAGGACGCGGCGGTGGTCGGCGTCGGCCTTGGGCAGGTCGAGCTTGGTGAAGATGCTGTTGATGTGCTTGGCGACCGCGCTCTCGCTCACCACCAGCTCGGCGGCGATGCCGGAGTTGGACCGGCCGCCCGCCATCAGCTCCAGCACCTCCCGCTCGCGCGGCGTCAGCCGGTCGAGTGGATCGCTGTGCCGGCGCACCAGCAGCTGCGCGACGACCTGCGGGTCGAGCGCGGTGCCGCCGGCCGCCACCCGGCGTACCGCCTCGGCGAACTCCTCGACGTCGGCGACGCGTTGCTTGAGCAGATAGCCGACGCCCGAGGTGTTGGCGGCGAGCAGATCGGCCGCGTACCGCTCCTCCACGTACTGCGACAGCAGGAGCACGGCGGTACGCGGGTACTGGCGGCGGATCACCAGCGCGGCGCGTACTCCCTCGTCGGTGAAGCCGGGCGGCATGCGCACGTCGACCACGGCGATGTCGGGCCGGTGCTCCTCGACGGCCGCCAGCAGCCCTTCTGCGTCGGCGACCTGCGCGCACATCTCGAAGCCGGCCGCCTCCAGCACCTTGACCACGCCGATGCGCAGCAAGAGGGAATCCTCGGCGATCACGGCGCGCACGGCAGCTCCACGGTGATGAGGGTCGGGCCCCCGGCGGGGCTGCGGCAGGAGAACGTGCCGTCGACGGACGCGACGCGCTTGGCGAGCCCGGCGAGCCCGGTGCCGCCGGCCGCCGCGAGATCCGCGCCGCCCGCTCCGTCGTCCGCGACGACCACCAGCAGTGTCTCCCCGATCCGCTCCACGGTCACGTCCGCCCGGGTCGCCTGGGCGTGTTTGACCACGTTCGTCAGGGCTTCGGAGATCACGAAGTACGCGACGGCCTCGACCGTGGGTGAGGGGCGCTGCGGCAGGTCCACCGCCACGCGCACCGGGATCGGGAGGCGGGCGGCGACCCCGGACAGCGCGGCGTCGAGGCCGCGGTCCTCAAGGACGGCCGGATGCAGGCCGCGCACCAGGTTGTTCAGCTCGGCGATCGCCTCCTTCGCCTCGCGGTGCGCCTCGTCGATCACCTTGCGGGCGTCCTCCGGCAGGTCGCCGAGGGTGGACCTGGCCAGGCCCAGGTTGACGGCGAGTGAGACGAGGCGCTGCTGTGCGCCGTCGTGCAGGTCGCGCTCGATCCGCCGCCGCTCGGCGTCGGCGGCGTCGAGCACGCCGGCCCGGCTCTCGGCGAGGTCGGCGACCCGGCGGGCCAGCTTCTCCGTGCGGCTGGGGCCGAGCAGGACCTCGGCCGCCCGGGCCTCCAGCCGCACCAGAGCGCCGGTCAGCCGGGGCCCGAGGAACAGCAGGGCGAGGCCGCCGGCGGTGATGTACGCGGCCTGCGTGGTGTACCCGAGGTCGGTGACCCGCCACTGCGGGGGCAGCGCCCAGATCCACACGTAGATGGAGGCGGCCACGAGAGCGGCGGCCCAGACGGCGAGGACGGCGAGGTCCAGGACGGCGAGCAGCGGACCCGCCACGGCGTGGTAGCAGACCTGCCGCCACAAGGCCCGGCCGGTCAGCCGGCGCACCGCCGACTTCCAGTTGCGTCCCGGCCCGGGTACGGCGGGGCGCGGGAGGTCCTTGCCGACGAGCGCCCGGTAGCGCCGCCGCTGCCCGACGGTCAGCAGGGGTGTCACCACGAGCGTGAGCAGCACGGGCAGCGGAGTCACGGCCACCGCGCCGGGCGCGCGCACCAACGCCGCCATCGTGCCGAGCAGCCAGAGCCACAGTGGCACCACGGCGAGGTGGAGCGGCAGGCCGGCGGCGACGAGCGCGGTCCGGTGTCCCGCCCTGCGGAACGGCCGGCCCAGCACCAGCTGCAGCCACGTCGTGAGTTGCATGCGTCATACGGTAAAGCCGCAGGCCATCCCCGTGCCATGACGCTCCCGCCCGGTTCGGGGGTGCACTTGTCTCCACCCCGGGTCGGAATCCTGCGTGACTGACGGCGCCCTGGTGTGCGGCGGAGGGTGGAGCACGTGAAGGGGAGAGCCGGCGGGGAGCGGGGGAAGACGATGCGTCAACTGGCCTTGTGCGATGAGGAAGTGGCCGGTGCCGAGGGCTTCGACCGCGCCGAGGTCATCCCGCTCCACGAAGAGGCGGAGGAGCCGCGCCCGGCGCGGGGCATGCGGCGGGCCGGGTGGCTGCTGGTCGCCTGCGGGCTCGCCCTGCTGCCGTGGCTGTGCGTGCTGGCCACCGGCCTGCCGGCCACCGCGACCGCGGCGCACTGGCCGGTCGCCTGGGTCGGGCTCGACGCGCTGGAGGCGCTCGGCCTGATCGCCACCGGCCTCCTCGCCGCCCGCGGCGACCGGCGGCACGCCCTGGCAGCCGCCGCGACCGCGACGCTGCTTGTGGTGGACGCCTGGTTCGACACCACGACCGCGGCCCCGGGCGGCGACTTCGCCACCGCGGTCGCCATGGCGCTCGGCGCCGAGCTGCCGCTCGCCGCGCTGTGCGGCCGGCTGGCGCTGCGGACGCTGAGCCGGACCGCGTGACGCCGACCGCCCGACTACGTACCACGGTCCGAATCGATCCACCGGAGAACACCATGCACCGCATCACCACCGCCCCCGTCGCCCCGATCCCGGCCCGGACCCGCTGGGCGGTCGCCGCCGGCGCGGGCGCCGCGTTGGCCGCCGCCTGGTGGCTGGGCGACACAGCGCCCTATCCGTACGCCCAACGCGGCCTGCTCGACGTGCCGTTGCCGTTCCTGACCGCCGGCCGGATGGACGCCGTACTGCGGCCGCGACCGGGGGAGCGGATGCTGGAGATCGGCCCGGGGACCGGCCTGCAGTCGCTGCACGTCGCCCCGCAGCTCGGCCCGGAGGGACGGCTCGATGTGCTCGACATCCAGCAGGAGATGCTCGACCATGTGATGCGCCGCGCCGAGCGCGACGGCCTGGCGACGATCACGCCCACCCGCTCGGACGCACGTGAACTGCCCTACGCCGACGGGACATTCGACGCCATATACGCCGTGACCGCGCTCGGCGAGATCCCCGAGCCGGATCGGGTACTGCGCGAGGCGGCACGGGTACTGGCACCAGGCGGACGGCTGGTGATCGGCGAGTTCTTCGACCGGCACTGGATCCCCTTCGGCCGGCTGCACCGGCTCGCCGGCGCCACCGGCCTCCACCTGACCGAGCGCCGCGGCCCAAGCCCGGCGTACCTCGCCCGCTTCCGACCCTGCGGAGCCGACGCGCCAGGCCACCAGAGCGAGCGCCTCGCCCACAGCGACCGGGACACCAACGACGGGCAAGCGTGAGCACCACACGCAGGGGCCGCGATCACCGAGCTGAACGACCCGGTAGCGGTAGGCCGCTCCGAGAGGCGAGGGGCTCCGCCCTCCGCGCAAGCGCGACAGGTACGGGCGTCGTCTCCCACTGAGTGACTCCGTCGGAAATCTTGGTCCAGGGGCGATCATCCCGGGTCGTGGTGCCAGCTGGGCCAGGGGTAGCCGTGGGCGAGCAGGTACTGCTGGAAGCGGGCCTCGTCGGCGGGAACTCGCGGCGGCCGGCGTCGTCCTCATGCGGCGCCATGCCGACGCCGGGCTGGAAAACTGCTGGAACGCCGGGCCCGGCAGAGCGACACTCTGCAGGTCGTATGTGGATACCGTCCAGGGAGGACCGAGCGGATGAGAACGACCCGGCTGGGGCGCAGCGCGGTGGAGGTCACGGAACTGGGTTTCGGCGGCGGTCCCCTCGGTGGCCTCTTCGCACCGCTCGACGACGACACCGCCGCGAACACGCTGGCCGCGGCATGGAGTTGCGGCATCCGCTACTTCGACACCTCACCGCACTACGGCATCGGCCACTCCGAGCGCCGCACCGGCGACTTCCTCATGGGCATGCCCCGGGACGGGTACACCCTCTCGACCAAGGTGGGGCGGCTCCTCGTGGAACAGGAGCCGGCCGGGCGGCAGGACGAGCCTTTCCATGTCCCCGCCACACACCGCCGGGTGTGGGACTTCTCGCGCGACGGTGTCCTGCGCAGTGTGGAGGACTCGCTTGCGCGGATGGGCGTGGACCGCATCGATCTGCTGTTCCTCCACGACGCGGAGGAGCACTTCGAGGACGCGCTGCGCGACGGGTACCCGGCACTGGCCGAATTGCGTGCGCAGGGCGTGGTGGGCGCCGTCGGGGCGGGCATGTACCACCCCGGCATGCTGGCCAGACTGGTCGAGGAGACCGATGTCGATGTGGTGATGCTGTCCGGCCGTTACACGCTGCTGGACCACAGCGCGCTCGACGACCTGCTGCCGGCCTGCGCCGAACGCGGGGTGTCCGTCCTGGCCGCCTCGATCTTCAATTCCGGCCTGCTCGCCACCCCTCGTCCCGCCGAGGGGGCGTCCTTCGACTATGCCCCCGCCGCACCGGAGATCCTCCGGCGGGCGCGGGAGATCGCTTCCGTCTGCGAGGCACACGGTGTGACTCTCCCCCAGGCCGCGATGGCGTTCCCCCTGCTGCATCCGGCGGTCGCCGGCATCGTGGTCGGGATGCGCTCACCGGAGGAGGTACGGGACAACATCTCCGCGTTCCAGGCGGTCGTCCCGGATCAGGTGTGGGCGGACCTGGTCGCGGCAGGCCTCCTCGACGAGCGGGCACCGGTGGGCGCCTGAGGACCGGGTCACACGGCGTTCGCTCGGGGCGACTGCCGTTCGTCGTCCGCGCTCGCGACGCAGCGTGCGGACACAGGGGCGAGGGCCGGCTCGCGGACCATGAACACATCCACCGTCTCCTCCGTCTCGACACCGAATCCGTGCCGCTCGTAGAGCTGTTGGGCCCGGCTCCCCCGGAGTACGTTGAGCCGGACGCGGGTGCCGTCGCGGTCGCACCGCTCCAGCAGCAGTCGCAGCACGGCCGATCCGATTCCCCTGCCCTGCAGGCCCGGGTCCAGGTAGAAATGCTCCAGCCGGTGAGCGTCGTTCTCCGGCCGCAGTGCCACGCATCCGGCCAGTACGCCGCGCACCTCGACGACCCAGGTGTGGTCCGGTGCGAAACCGTCCCGCAGCCGCTGCCGCACACGGTGCTCGTCGTACCGCCCGAGACGCTCCAGGTCCGCTCTGAGCACCACGGCCCGCAACTCGGCCACCGCCTCGACGTCCGCCGCCGATGCGGGACGCATCTCCCAGTCCGCCATGATCCAGATGCTAGCGCGGCGGGATGGCCCCGGTTCCGGGGAGCGACGGCTTCCGCCTGCGGAAAGCGGGCCGCGAACTCGGCCATCGTGGGCGGAGGGGAGCCCGTTCGGCAGGACACATCGGAGGGATGACACGGAGGGGTGACACAGGGCAGAACGGCACACCGCCGCGCAACGCACAGGGTTCACTCAGTGGAAACCCGCCGGCCCATCCGTATCATCCATGTGTCGGGGGACCCGTAGGACAACAACTCCCGCTCCGCGCCCGCCGCAACCGCAGGCGAGGGAGCGCACCACCGTCTCGATTGGAGCCACAGATGCCTGAGCCCACCGCCCCCGTCACCGAGTTGACCTCGCAGTACGTCAGCCAGGTGACCAACGACCTCGAGCACAACGTCAAGGAACAGGAACGCATCACTGCCGAAATCACGGCGCTCCAGGAGCAGTTGGCCGCGCTGCAGCACGACCAGACCATTCTGGTGAACATGCGGCAGGCGCTCGGTGTGGCGACCTCGGTGACCACACCCGCCCCGGCCCCGGCCGAGGGGGGCGCCGTGGTTCCCGCTCCGCGCAAGAAGACCAGCACCGCCTCCGAGACACGCCGCGCGCCGAAGAAGGCGGTGCCGGAGCAGTCCGGGCGCACGAAGCAGTCGGCCAAGAAGCCCGCGGTCACGAAGCCCTCGGCGAAGAAGGCCACCGGCCCGTCCGCCCAGCCCACGCTCATCGAACTGGTCCGCCGTCATCTCGCCGCACAGCAGGAGCCCCGCTCCGCGGCGGAAGTCGCCGAGGCGCTCGGCACGGCACATCCCGACCGGGAGATCCAGACGAAGGTCATCCGCACCACTCTGGAGAACCTCGTGGCCCGCAACGGCGCCCAGCGCACCAAGCAAGGGTCGTCGGTGTTCTACACCCTCGCCGCCGGCGCCGAGTCGGCGGCGAACGCGGAGGAGTCCCGGACCGACGCTGCCGAATGAGCCGTGGGCACATCGCCCCGTCCCACGTCCACAAGGGCGGGCTGGTTCCGGACGGGGCGAAGTCGCTTCCCAGGCTCACACACCGGCCATGGCCTTCTGCCGGATCTGGTCGAACTCGGTCACGGGATCGCCGCCGGTCTGCCAGGGCCACGCGGTGACGACGCCGCCGATCTGCTCGAAGACGGAACGCGCCTCGGCGCGCCGGTCCGCGGCGACCAGTGTGTAGGCGAGGAGGTTGAGGTCGGCGAGTGCCTTGGCGTGGCGGAGGAACCCCGGCTGGATCCAGGTGTGCGCGGCGCGGTCGAGGGCCTGCGTGGCCATGTCGTTGGACCAGTGGTTCCGTGCGACCAGGGCTTCGAGCCCGCCGCGGTCGAGGATGGCGTGGTACTGGTGGATCTGGGCGGTGAGTTCGGTCGCCACGCACGGTGCGTTGGCGGGCATGCGGGCGCGCAGGGTGTCAACGAACTCCAGGACCTGGATGCGTGACCCGGCCTCGTCCGGGCTGAGGTAGGCCAGCATGTTCAGATAGGCCTCGCGGTTCCAGCGGTCGCGTGCGAGCACCTCGTTCCACAGTCCGAAGACCTGTGACTGCTCCCGGCGTTCGAGGCGTGCCACGGCGAGGAGGGCCGCCCAGGGAGTGGGGTCGTCCGGGGCGAGCTCGGCGGCGCGCAGACAGCTCTCGACGGCGCCCGCGGGGTCTTCCAGGTGCCCGTGTGCGCGGGCCTGGGCGACCTGGGTCCAGGCCTGCAGGACGAGTGCGTGCGCATTGCGGGGCTCTCGCGTGCTCCAGGCGCGTGGCAGATGGGATCCGACGAGGTATCCCGCCAGGACGTCGATGCGGTGCGCGCGGCGGTCCCAGTCGCCGGGGTCCTGCTCCAGGAGGCGGGACATCTGCGCCACGCACAGCTCGGTGGTCGCGATGGTGCCGGTCCTGGTGGTCGCCACAAGTGACTTCAGCAGCTTGCCCAGGTCCTGGTCGTCGAGCTCCGGAGCCAGACGGACCTTTCTGCGGCGACTGGATAGAAATGCCATGTCGGGAGGCTAGGACGGATCGGTGCGCACGCAAGGGCTGGGCCGAGATCGTTATGGTTTACACGTACAACTTGCTTATACAACTTGCCTATATTGCCGTTCATGCCAGAGATACAGCTGCTCCGTCCGGATCACGTCCCCGCGCTGTTGGCCTTCGAGCTGGAGAACCGGGCCTGGTTCGCCGCGTCCATCCCTGACCGGGGCGACGACTACTTCGCCCGGTTCGACGAGCGGCTCGGTGGGTTGCTCGCCGAGCAGGAGGCCGGCCTGTGCTACTTCCACGTCGTGGTGGGCGCCGGAGGCGAGGTGCTGGGCCGGATCAATCTCGTGGATGTCGCGGACGGCGGCGCCGATCTCGGGTACCGGATCGCGGAGCGTGCCGCGGGCCGGGGGCTCGCCACCTGGGCCGTGGGGGAGATCTGCGGCCTGGCCGCCAACCGCTACGGGCTGTCGGCGCTCCGTGCCGCGACCACCCTCGACAATGCGGCATCGCAGGCCGTACTGGCCCGTTCCGGGTTCACCGTCGTCGGCGAGACCCGGCTCTCCGGCCGCCCCGGTCTGTCGTATTTCCGCAGTCTCGCGGATGTCACCGCTCGGCCGGGTGCGACGGGCACCTAGTGAGGTGCCGTGTGCTCGAGGATGGCCGGGACGATCGTCGCCCAGTCGGCTCGCTCGATCCCGTGGCCGGCGTCCTCCAGAGCCAAGAGCCTTCCCCCGGGGATCTGTTCGGCGAGTGCCTCACCGTGCCGGAGCGGGAACATCGGATCGACGGTCCCATGGATCACCAGCGTAGGCACGGCGATCGAAGACAGGGGTGCCGGTGAGAGCTCGCCGTCGGCAAGTGCGTCATGGTTGCGGGCCGCGGTGGCATCACGCGCGCGCTCGACGTCGCGACGGACCAGGCTGCGGACGGCGGCCTCGTCGAACGGGCGCCGGCCCCCTGCGAGTACCCGCGCGTGGGCGACCTTGTCATCGATCACAGAGTCGGCGTCCGACCAGTCGACGTGCCTGGCCGCGAGGCACCGCATGAACTCCTCGGTGGGTGGCGGCAGTTCGCCTTCTCCGGGCACAGCGGGGGACGTGCTGATGAGGACGAGTGAGAGGACGCCACCGGTGTGTTCGAGCGCGAGCAGTTGCGCGAGCGCCCCGCCGGCCGAGACACCCACGACGTGCGCGGCGGGGACCTCATGGGCCCGTAGCACGCGGGCGGCGTCACCGACCAGGTCCGCGCAGGTGTATCCGGGACGGCCCGGTTCGTAGGTGACGGATCGGCCGGTGTCGCGGTGGTCGTAACGGATCACGAAGCGCCCGCCGTCGGCGAGCATCCGGCAAAAGCCCTCCTCCCACCAGAGCATCGAAGCCCCGGTGCCCATGATGAGCAGGATGGGCGGATCCGACGGGTCTCCGAAGGACTCGGTGCACAGTTCGACGCCATCCGCCTCGACAACGCGCTCGGCCATCGCTCTTCTCCTCTCCTGTGCCCATGGTGCCCATGTATGGAGGTGTCGGTCAGGCGGAAGCCCCAGCGAATCCGGGGGAAGGGATCAGCCCGGCCGCGCAGACCGCCCGGAGGATGCACCCGCGTGCAGGGGTACGGCGAAGAAGGCCGGCGCCGCGCAGGCCGCCACGCCCGCCGCCGTTGCCAGGGTGCCGGGAAGGGACCAGTTCGCCAGTGGGCCGGCGATCGCCGCGCCCGCTGCGAAGGCGGTGATCTTCAGGCTGGCGCCGGTGGTGAAGATCTGGCCGCGCAGACGCTCCGGAGCCTCCCGGTGGCGCACCGCGAACAAGGCGGTGAGCTGAGGCCCTTCGCCGATTCCGGCCAGCACCAGGGCCAGGACGAGCACCGCCGGGGGGCCTGTCGCCGCCAGGGCGAACGCGGCGGCCTGGATCAGGGCACCGGCCCAGATGATCGTGTCGGGGGCGACGTGTCGTGGGAACCGTGCCAGTACGGCGTTGGCCACCAGGGCCGATACGGCCGCACAGGACAGCAGGAGCGCACCGCGCCCCGCTCCGCCGAGGACACGTTCCCCGAGCAGCGGTACGCAGGCCGTCTGCATGCCCTGCGCGGCACAGCAGACGACCGAGGCCAGGGTCGCCCGGGCCAGCCGGGGTTTTTTCAGGATGACCCGGGCGCCGGCGGCAAGGTCACCGACCAGTGCACCGGGCTGCCCTTCCCGCACCCGCGCGGAACGCCCCGGCAGGGTGCACGCCGCCGGCGCCGCCGAGCCGATGAGCGCCGCCGACACCACGACGGCCGCCGACGCCCCCAGCAACTCGGCCAGAGCCCCGGCGAGGAGCGGACCGGACAGGCTCGCCACGCCGAAGGTCATGGCATCGAGCGCGTTGGCCCGTGGCAGCCGGTCGCCTGCCGCCACCCTCGGCAGCTGCCCCGTCCAGCCGCCCGACAGCGCCGGCCCGAGCAGGCCGGTCAGGACGGCGATCAGCACGGTGACGGTGAACGGGAGCCGGCCGAGCCCCACCAGGATCGCTGTGAGACCGGTCGCGTACAGGACGAGCGCCACGGCCAGCAGCCGTCCGGGCCGCTGCTGTCGGTCGAGCACCGCACCGAGCACGGGGCCGCCTGCCGCCGCCGCGACCGTGATGCCCGCGAGCAGCGCGGACGCTTCGGAGGCCGAGCCGGCGACCGCGTATCCCGCCAGCATCAGCGCCGGTCCCGACATCTCGTCACCGACGCGGGCTGCCATCGCCCCCGCGACATAGCGAGCCATCCCGTAACGCTTTATCACGCCAGTGACGTTACGGAGGTAACGCAGAACTCCGCAATATGCGTTACAGTGCGCTGGTGTCCCCCAGCCACCATGCCGACGGCGACTGGTCCAGCCGGCACTCCGTCCTGACCATGGCCCGCCGCACCGCCGCGCTGGTCAACGCCCTGGCCGCGGACCGCCCCGACCCGGGCCACACGGCGGAGGTGCTCCTCGCCTACGGCGAGAAGGGCCCCGTGGACCTCACCTCGCGGGATGTCGCGCAGATGCGCGAGGCCGCGGTCCGGCTGCGGGAGGTCTTCGCCGCCGAGCACGCCGACGAGGCCGCCGTCGTCCTCAATCGCCTACTGGGGGAACACACCGGGCCGCTCCGCCTCACCTCACACGGTGGCGGCGCGCCCTGGCACCCCCACCTCGACCGCGCCGACGACGCCCCGTGGGCTGAGTGGTTCCTGGCCTCGTCCTGCCTGGCCCTGACCGTTCTCGTCTGGGACCGCCAGCTCCCGCCCGGCAGGATCTGTGCGTCGGCCGCCTGTCGGAACGTCTTCGTCACCCAGGGCCCCGGCCCCGAACGCCGCTACTGCTCCCGGCGCTGCGCGACCCGCGAACGTGTCGCGGCCCACCGTCGCACCCGCTCCACGGAATCACCCGCGTGACGCACCGGCCAGGCGCGTGGCTCCCGTTCGGCACGGCAGCGCGCCTCGCGTGACGACGGCACCCGTGACTTCGAGCGGTCCGACCGGCAGCGTCCGGGCCCGCGCCGTCCGCCCGCAGGCGCTCAGGGCACCCTCCCGGTGATCGGGGCACGGACACCTCCGCCCAGTTGCTCGCTCCTGTCGTCACATTCCCGTCCGCCCGCATCGAGGGCCGCCCGCAGCGGGTCGGGGTCGGCGGCGCCGAGTGGGGCGGGGACGGCCATGTGCGGCTGTGAGACGGGGGCAGGGACGGCCGCGGTTCGCCGATGCCCTGGGCGGAGCACCGGACCCGGGAGTCGGTCTCCTCCAGGCCCAGCTCCCAGGCCCCTTGACAACGCCGTCTCTCTGGGACCCCAGGTCGAGGTCCGTTCGCCGCCAGCCTTCCTCACGTCTCGCCGGTGAGATGGAGGCATGACTTCTCAGGCAATCCTTGACGGTAAGAAGGCCCTGGTCACCGGCGGCAGCCGGGGCATCGGTGCGGCGGCGGCACTGCGACTGGCGCGGCAGGGCGCGGATGTGGCGGTGACCTATGTGCGCGGTAAGGAAGCGGCGGAGGATGTGGTGCGGGCCGTCGAGAGCCTGGGGCGGCGGGCGGCGGCCCTGCGCGCCGATGCCGCGGACGCGGAGGAGGCGGCGGGCGCGGTGGGGCGGGCGGCCGAGGCGCTCGGGGGCCTGGACATCCTGGTGAACAACGCGGCCGTCGGGCTGATGCAACCGCTGGAAAGCCTGTCCCTCGCCGACGTGGACCGCCTGATCGCCGTGAACGTCCGCGGGATGTTCCTGGCCGCCCAGGCCGCTGCCGCGCTCATGGCATCCGGCGGGCGGATCATCACCGTCGGCAGCTGTGTCACCCATCACACGCCGGGCCCCGGCGCCACCCTGTACGCGATGAGCAAGTCGGCCGTCGTCGGGCTGACCAAGGCACTGGCCCGCGAGCTGGGCGGGCGCGGGATCACGGCGAACGTCGTGCATCCGGGCCCGACCGACACCGACATGAACCCGGCGGACGGTCCCTTCGCGTCCGGCCAGGCGGCCATGACCGCCCTCGGCCGCTTCGGCACGGCCGAGGAGGTGGCGTCCGCGGTGGCCTATCTGGCGGGCCCCGAGGCGGTGTACGTGACGGGAACGGAGCTGTCCGTGGACGGCGGGTACGCGGCATGAGCGAGCGGGCGCACGATGCTCTCCGGCACCGGTGCGTCCCGCCCCGACCGGCCGTGCCGGGTCATGTCTGGTTCAGCCGGCGTACGTCGTCCTCGTCCCACTTCGTGGTGTCGCGCGGCTGGGCGTAGGGCTCGGCCCCGGGCGGATGTCCGCCGGCGATGGCTCGCTGACGCGCGGTCTCCGCCTCGAACTCCAGGCCGAACAAGATCGCCAGATTGCTGATCCAGAGCCAGACCAGGAAGACGATCACACCGGCCATGGTGCCGTAGGTCTTGTTGTACGAGGCGAAGTTCGCGACGTAGAAGGCGAACCCCACGGAGGCGATCAGCCAGATCGTCAGGGCGAGGACGCTGCCCGGGGTGATCCATCGGAAGCCCTTGACCCTGGCGTTCGGTGTCGCCCAGTACAGGATCGCGATCATCACCGTGACCAGCAGGACCAGCACCGGCCATTTCGCGATCGACCACACCGTCAGGGCCGTGTCGCCGATTCCCAGCGCCCGCCCCGCGTGGCGGGCCAGGCCGCCGGTGAAGACGACGATCAGCGCACTGGCCACGGCGAGGACCATCAGCACGACGGTGACGCCGATCCGCACCGGCAGGATCTTCCAGACCGGGCGCCCCTCCGGCATGTCGTAGACGGCGTTGGCGGCGCGGATGAAGGCGGCCACGTACCCGGACGCCGACCAGACCGCCAGCACAATGCCGACGACGGCCATGACCGCGCCGGTGCCCGCGTGGTTGTGCAGCTGCTCCACGGCCCTGGTGAGGATGTCCCGGGCGGAGCCGGGCGCGAGGTGCCTGAGGTCGGTCAGCACCCTGTCGGTGACCGACCTGCCGACGATGCCCAGCAGGGACACCAGTACCAGCAGCGCCGGGAACAGGGCGAGGACCCCGTAGTAGGTCAGGGCGGCCGCCCGGTCGGTCAGCTCGTCGTCCCGGAACTCGCGCAGGGAGCCCTTCAGCACCGCGCCCCAGGCCCGCTTGGGCAGCTGCGCCGGGGTGTCGGGCGCGGCCCGTTCGAACTGTCGGCCGGGCCCGGCGTCCTCCGGCGCCGGAACACGTGGCGCCGAGGCGTCGTCGCCGCCGTGGCGGTGGCCGCTCCCGGGGAGGTGCAGCTTCGGCATATAGGTCGGGTAACCCGGGCTCGCGGTCTCAAGCAGGCGTGCCCGTGGGATTAGGCCGTGCGTGCCCGGGCCGGCTGGGTACTGGGACCGAGAGGTCCGACGCCTGGGCCGGATGCCTTCGAGACGGCTCGGGTGCCGTGGACGCGGCACATGGTGAGACAGCCCAGGAAGTGGAGGTGACGATGAGGTACGACGAGTTCCTCGCCCGTGTGCGCGAGCGCGGTGAGTACGCCGGCCAGGACGAAGCGGCGCAGGTCACGGAGGCCGTGCTGAGTGTGCTGGCGCAGCGGATCAGTCCCGGGGAGATCGACGACCTCGCCTCCCAGCTGCCCGGGCCACTGGGTCCCGCTCTCTCCGGGGCGAAGCAGTCCCGGCCGGAGCGCTTCGGGATCGAGGAGTTCCACCGCCGGGTCGCCGAGCGGATCGGAGGCGGGCCGCGCACGGCACAGTGGGACGCCGGCGCGGTCCTGACCACGGTCGCCGACAGCGTCAGCGGCGGGGAACTGAACCAGGTGTTCAGCCAACTCCCGTCGAGCTACGCCGCCCTGTTCGGCAGGACGGACCTGGCGGACTGAACCCGGAAGCCTGCGTCGGCATCGGGATCGTGCCTCCCGATTGACCATGCCACCGGGGTGGGTTTTGATGTGGCGCATGCCGGGTGCAGCGCGGACGGGTGGAGCACAGAACGGGGCCGATCCGGTCCTGGCCTTCGCCACGCAGGATTCGTGGGAGAGGTGGCTGGAGGAGCACCACGCCGACGTGCGGGGCGTCTGGCTGAAGATCCCGAAGAAAGACTCCGGGCTCGACGGCGTCGACTACGCGGGGGCGCTGGAGTCGGCGCTCTGCTTCGGCTGGATCGACGGGCAGAAGAAGAAGCTGGACGAGCGGCACTGGCTGCAGCGCTTCACCCCGCGCCGGCCGGGCAGCAGGTGGTCGAAGGTGAACCGGGAGAAGGCCACCGAGCTCACGGCGCAGGGCCGGATGCGACCGGCCGGTCTGCGGGAAGTGGAGCAGGCCAGGTCGGACGGCCGCTGGGAGGCGGCGTACGAGGGTCAGCGCACGGCGACGGTACCCGAGGACCTCCAGGCGGCCCTGGAGGCCGTTCCGGAGGCGCGGGACTTCTTCGCCACGCTGGACAGCCACAACCGGTACGCGATCCTCTACCGCATCCAGGACGCCAAGAGGCCGCAGACCCGGGCGGCACGCATCGAGAAGTTCGTCGCCATGCTCGCCGCACGGCAGAAGCTCCACCCCTGACTTTCGGCCCTGAGGCCCGCACCGCTTCGTTGCGGGCCCGAGACGGAAGAGGCGGCGCACGGAACGCACTTGCTTCAAGCGCACTTGAACGTCCTAGCGTGTCCTGCATGACGGTGATCGACAGCACCCCTGTGAAGTCCTCGTCCGTGGACGCCTGTGCGCCCGCGGTTCCGGAACTGCCCCGGCCCGATGGCCAGGACCGCTACACGATCCGCGAGGTCGCGGCGCTCACGGGGCTTCGTCCGCACACGCTGCGCTGGTACGAGCAGATCGGCCTGCTGCCCCAGGTGGAGCGCTCGCACGCCGGCCAACGGCGGTTCGACAACCGGGATCTGGAGTGGCTCGCGTGTGTGAGCAAGCTGCGGCTGACCGGGATGCCGGTCGCCGACATGGTGCGCTACGCCGAGTTGGTCCGCCAGGGAGCCCGGACCTACGAGGAACGGCAGCGGATGCTGGAGCACACCCGGCGCGGAGTCCTCACGCGCATCGCCGAGTTGCACGACACCCTCACCGTGCTCGACGCAAAGATCGACTTCTATGCGGACGCCCGCCGGGCGTCGGAAAGGGCCTGAGCGCCATCATGGGCAGCACCATCGAGCAGATCCGCACGGTCGAACTGGGCACCGGTGGCCCCCGGCCCGAACGGTGAGCGGTGCGGACTGCCGGATCTTCCCCACCACGAGATGCACGCGCTGTCTCTCCTCGCCTCCTGACGGTCTGTCAACTCCAGCTGGTCGGCTCCGGACCCGGCGCCAAGGCGCCATAGCCGCTGGGGCACGCCGAAGGCGGGTCGGTGTCAGCGGGTGGCCCGGACCCCCAGGTGGCGCAGCGCGGCCGACGCGGCTCCGGCGCCGCACATGCCGTGCGCGCCGGGGCCGGGCGGGGTCGCCGCCGAGCACAGGAACACGCCCGGCAGGCCGGTCGAGTACGGCTCGGCGGTCGGGCGGGGACCCAGCAGGAGCTGAGCGGTCGTCCTGGCGCCGGTGATGATGTCGCCCCCGGCGAAGTTGGGATTGACGGCGGCGAACCGGGCGGGCGGGGTGACCAGGCGCCCCACGATGCGGTCGCGGACGCCGGGGGCGAACCGCTCCAGCTGACGGAGTACCGCTTCGGTCGCGTCCCCGTCGTAGCCGTACGGGACATGGGCGTAGGTGTAGACGGGGTGGACGCCGCCCGCCGAACGGGACGGGTCGGCCAGATACTGCTGGCCGACCAGCACGAAGGGGCGTTCCGGCATGCGACCGGCCACCGCCTCCCGTTCAGCCTCGGCCACCTCGGCGAGCGGGCCGCCGAGGTGCACGGTGCCGGCCCGGCGCGCGTGCTCGTTCGTCCAGGGCACGCCGCCTTCGACGGCCAGGTCGAGCTTGAAGACGGCGGGAGCTCGCCGGAACCGCCGGTAGGCGCCGCGCACCCGGGCGGGGAGCCGGTTGCCGTAGAGGGCGACGACCTGGCCGGGGTCGAGGTCGAGGAGGGTCACGTCGGCGGGCGGCAGCTGCCGGGGGTCGGTGACCCGCACGCCGGTGTGGACGGTGCCTCCGTGCAGGCGCAGCACGCGTTCCATGCTGCGGGCGATGGACTGCGTGCCGCCTTCGGCCACGGCCCAGCCGGCGGCATGACCCGCGGCGAGGATGCCGAGCCCGATGGCCGAGGTGAACGGGTGCGACAGTGGGCGGAAGGCATGTGCCGCGACGCCGGCCCACAGGGCCCGCGCCTGCGCAGTGGTGAAGAGGCGGGCGAGGAGGGCGGCTGGCAGCGCGGTCAGCAGGCCGAAGCGGGTGAGCAGCAGCGGGTGCGCGGGGATGCGCAGCAGGGGGCCCATCACATCGTGTGCCAGGGCGTCCCAGTGACGTGCCGGGGTGGCCAGGAGCGTGCGGTACCGGTCACCGTCCGGACCGAGCATGCGGGCGGTGTCCGGCACGGAGCGCAGCAGGACCCCGGCACTGCCGTCGTCCAGCGGGTGCACACAGTCGATGTCGGGCAACAGCCAGCGCAGCCCGTGCCGTTCGAGGCCCAGCGCGCGCAGCGCCGGGGAATGGACGGCCATGGGATGGATGGCCGAGCAGTGGTCGTGCACGAGTCCCGGCAGGATCGCCTCGTGGCTGCGGGTGCCTCCGCCGACCTCGTCGGCCGCTTCCAGGAGCGTGACGCGGAGGCCCGCCCTGGCGAGGAGGGCGGCGGCGGCGAGTCCGTTGGGCCCGCCTCCGACCACCACGGCAGAGGTCATGTGGTGCGCCTGGACGTGATCGCGGCCGAGGGGGCGGGCGACGGCGTCATCGGTCTCATGCGTCTGAGTCTGGCATCCGTCTCATGCCTGTGAGTCCGGCATCCCTGCATCCAGGGGCGCAGCCGGGCACCGGTCCCGAGGTGGTGCCGGCGCCCGGGGTCCGTCCGCTCCCGTCCAGGTCGTCAGGACTGGGGTCGTTTGCCGTGATTGGCGCGATGGTTGCGCCGCGACTTCTTCTTCCGGCGTCGCTTCGAGGACATGGAAACCTCCTGGGGAGAGGGAAACCGGTGCCGAAGAACACCAGAAAACACCGTATATCGGGTTACCGGACACCTCCACCGCAGCCGCCGCCCCGACCACCAGTGCGGGGCGTCTCGACGCCGTACTCTCGTTGATACGATGCGAAAAATGTCTGACTCATGAATTTTCTCCCCTGGACCAGAGGAGCCGGAAATGACCGGTGACCCGGAGCCGATCGGTGCCCCTGCCCGCCGCGGGCTGGAGCAGGAGCTGGCCGACCTTCGAGACGAGCGCCGGCTCGTCGCCGGAAGCCTGCGGGACCGTACGGACGTGGGCGACCAGGCGGACCAGGCCGAACAACTGCAGCGCGCCAATCAGCTCGACAGCCTGGACCGTCGTATCGAGAACATCACCGAGCGGCTGCGCCAGGCGGACGTGGCCGGGCCCGCCCCCACGGACGTGGTCGGCGTGGGCAGCACGGTCACCGTCCGCTTCCCGGACGGCTCGGTGGAGACGCTCCAGATCGGCGAGCTCGCCGAGGCCCTGGACCAGAACCTGGTCACCTCCGACAGCCCGCTCGGCCGCGCACTGCTCGGCCACCGCCCCGGTGACTCGGTCCACTTCGACACGCCGGACGGCCCCTCGAGCGTGGTCGTGGTGTCGATCGGGGAGGAGAGCGAGCAGGACGAACGGTGAGAGGTCAGGCGTCTTCGCGGTTGGAGTGATTCACTTCTCCGGCGACGCGGCTCCGCCCGCCTCGGCAGCCGCACCGGCGCCGCTGCCCTTGCGGACCTTGCAGTGCAGGGAGTCGTGTTCGACGTCGGCCACGATGGTGTCGCCGGGCTCGGACTCGCCGCTGAGCAGCAGGGTGGCGATCCGGTTGTCGAGTTCCGCCTGGATCGTACGGCGCAGCGGGCGGGCACCGAACTCCGGCTGGTGGCCGTGGGCGATGAGCAGCTTCTTCGCCGCCTCGGTCACCTCCAGCGTCATCCCCTGGGCGTGCACGCGGCGTTTGCTCTGGTCCAGCAGATGGTCCACGATCTTCCCGAGATCGTCCTCGGTCAGCCCGTGGAAGATGATGATGTCGTCGATCCGGTTGAGGAACTCCGGCAGGAACCTGGTCCGCAGGTCCCCCATCAACTCGTCCTTCAGCTCCGACACATCACCCTTGTGGTCCAGGATCCGGTGCGCGCCGATGTTGGACGTCATGATGATCACGCAGTGCCGGAAGTCGACGGTACGGCCCTGGGCGTCGGTGAGCCGGCCGTCGTCCAGGATCTGCAGCAGGGTGTTGAAGACGTCCGGGTGGGCCTTCTCCACCTCATCGAACAGCACCACGCTGTAGGGCCGGCGGCGCACCTTCTCGGTCAGCTGGCCCGCTTCCTCGTAGCCCACGTACCCGGGAGGGGCGCCCACGAGCCGGGCGACGGTGTGCTTCTCCTGGAACTCGCTCATGTCGAACCGGATCATCCGGTCCTCGTCCCCGAACAGCAACGCCGCCAGCGTCTTGGCGAGTTCGGTCTTGCCGACACCTGTGGGGCCGAGGAAGAGGAAGGATCCGACCGGCCGGTTCGGATCGCCCATCCCCGCCCGGTTGCGCCGTACCGCCTGGGAGACGGCGGTGACGGCCTCGTCCTGACCGACGATCCGGGCGTGCATCTCCTCCTCGAGCCTGAGCAGCTTCTCCTTCTCACTCGCCGTCAGCTGCGAGACCGGGATCCCCGTACGACGTGAGACCACGTCGGCGATGTCGGCGGCCGTCACCGACACCACGCCCTCGCGACGTTCCTCGATGCCGGCGAGTTCGCCCTCCACCTCGGCGATCTGCCGCTTCAGGTCCGACGCCTTCTCGAAGTCCTCCACCGACACGGCCTGGTCGAGTTCGCGGCGGAGTTCGGCGATGCGGTCCTCGCGGCTGATCACCTCGGTGGACCGGCCGACGCTGCGCAACCGCACCCGCGCACCGGCCTGGTCCATCACGTCGATCGCCTTGTCGGGCAGGAAACGGTCGGTGATGTAGCGGTCGGAGAGTTCGGCCGCGGCCGCCAACGCGCCGTCGCCGAACCGGACCTGATGGTGTGCCTCGTAGGAGTCCCGCAGACCCTCCAGGATCTGCACCGTCTCCTCCACCGTCGGCTCGGGCACCATCACCGGCTGGAACCGCCGCTCCAGCGCCGCGTCCTTCTCCACGTACTTGCGGTACTCGTCGATCGTCGTCGCGCCCACGACGTGGAGTTCGCCGCGCGCGAGGGCGGGCTTGAGCATGTTGCCCGCGTCCATGGACCCCTCCCCCGTCGCCCCCGCGCCCACGACGGTGTGGAGTTCGTCGATGAACAGGATGATCCGGCCCTTGGCGGCCTGGACGTCCTCGATGACCTTCTTCAGCCGCTCCTCGAACTGGCCCCGGTACTGCGCCCCCGCGACCATCCCCGACAGGTCCAGGGCCACGACCCTCTTGTCCTTGAGGGTGTCGGGGACCTCACCGGCCACGATCCGCTGCGCCAGGCCCTCCACGATCGCGGTCTTGCCCACACCCGGCTCACCGATGAGCACCGGATTGTTCTTCGACCGCCGCGAGAGGATCTCGACCGTCTGCTCGATCTCCTCCGCACGCCCCACCACGGGGTCCAGCTTCCCCGCCTTCGCCTCCTCCGTCAGATCCCGGCCGAACTCGTCCAGCGTCGTCGCCGGCGCCTTCTTCCGTTCGGCGGGAAGTCCGTCGCCGCGAGCGGCCTGCTCGGTGAGATCGGCCAGTTTCCGCGTGTCCATGCCCTCGGCGCGCACCAGCCTGGCGGCGCCCGTTTCGGTGTCGCCGAGCAGGGCACCGAGGATGTGCTCGGGACCGATGTACGACACACCGGCCGCCTGTGACTGTGCGTAGGCTGCCGTGAGGGTGCGCTTGGCCGCGGGAGTGAGGCCCGGCTGCGAGGAAGGCTCGCCCGACTCCCGGGGCAGGATCTTGGCGATCTCGGCCGCCAGCGTGTCGGGGTCGACGTCCAGCTGGGAGAGCAGTCTCCGGGACGGTTCCACCTTGGTGGCGGCCCACAGCAGATGTTCGGTGTCCAGGTCGGACGTGCCGTCCTCGACCGACCGCCGCGCGGCCAGGTTGAGCAGTTCCTGCGACGACTTCGTCAGCAGCCGGCCGATGGGCACCCGCTGCACGGCGGGAGGTGATGACGCCGGCGACATCCCGAAGAAGCGATTGAACAACTCGCTGAAGGGATCCGACGAACCGAACGGTGCACCGAACGACATCGACATGACAGCTCCTGGGCGCGCGGGAGGTCGATCACCGCGGGGTGGTTGTTCCGGGGTCCGTATTCACTGAACCCCGCCGTCCGCGGCGCCGCAAACGGAGGACACGTGACTGCTCCCGTAACGCTGAGTCACGAGCCGGGCGGGGCGGCGGGCAGGTCGTCGAGAAAGGTGACGGTGGGCACATGGAAGAGGCAGCCCGTGACCGGCACCGAGAAATCGAGAATCCGGTCGTGGTGACCCGGATGCCGGCCGAGGAACATGTTTCTCAGCATCTCCTCCGTCACGTCCGGGGTACGGGCATATCCGATGAAGTAGGTGCCGAAATCCCCTTGGCCGATGGTGCCGAAGGGCATGTTCTCCCGCACGATCTTGCGTTCGTCGCCGTTCTCGTCGGTGATGGTGGTGAGTGCGACATGGGAATCGGCGGGCTTCACATCGTCGGGGAGTTCGATGTTGGCCAGTTTGGTGCGCCCGATGACCAGGTTCTGTTCCTCGACCGACAGGGCGTTCCAGGCGGTCATGTCGTGCAGGTATTTCTGCACGATCACATAGCTGCCGCCCGCGAATTCCGCGTCCTCCTCGCCGATGAACACGGCGTCGGCCGCGA
The DNA here is from genome assembly GCF_009604455.1 of Streptomyces sp. RB17. GTDB lineage: Bacteria > Actinomycetota > Actinomycetes > Streptomycetales > Streptomycetaceae > Streptomyces. The sequence goes on along the minus strand of NZ_WEGL01000002.1, from coordinate 1,100,692 downwards.
CGTTTCCCTCAGGGTTCTCGCTGCCGTCCACGAAACCGAGCAGGTCGCGTTCGTCGAAGAATTTGAAGCCGTGCACCTCGTCGACCACGGTGGCCTCTTCCCCGAGTCGCTCGCACAGCAGCCGGGCCAGTTCGAAGCAGAGGTCCATACGGTGGGAGCGGACATGGAAAAGGAGATCGCCCGGTGTGCCGAGAGCTCGATGGCGTGGGCCGACCAGATCCGTGAAGGGGTGCAGCCGCCGTGGGCGCGGGCCGCTGAACAGCCGGTCCCATGCGTGCGATCCGATGCCGACGACACAGCTGAGTTCCTCGGCCGGCTCGCGGAAGGCCACCGAGCGGCGCAGCGCCGAGACGTCCTCGAGGAGGCCTCGGGCCGTGTCCTCCCCGCCCGGCGCGATGGTGACGACGAGGAACACCGCCGCTCTGGCCGGCGGGACGATGACGGGCTGCGGTTCGATCACGGGAGTCCGCCTCCTGATGAGGTCCCGGAGACATGAGGTCCTTGGATGCCGAGTCGTTCCAGCATGGCGCGGCCGTGCCCACTCGGCAGGTCGGACGCGGGCCGGGATTGGCTTTACGGGGAGCGGTCGGGTAGACCCGTGCCGTGCTCTTTCGTCAGCTGGAATACCTCGTCGCGCTCTCCCGGGAGCGGCATTTCGCCCGTGCCGCCCAGGCCTGCTACGTCTCCCAGCCCGCTCTGTCGGAGGCGCTGCGCAAGCTGGAGGAGGAACTCGACGTGCCGCTGGTGCGGCGCGGCCGCAAGTACGAGGGCCTCACCCCGGAGGGCGAGCGCATCGTCGTATGGGCGCAGCGCATCCTCGCCGACCGCGACGCCCTCAAGGACGAGGTCGACGTCCTGCGCAGCGGATTGAGCGGCAGGATGCGGATCGGTACGGTGCCGACCGCGTCCGGCGCCGTCGCCCAGCTGACCGGCCCGTTCTGCGCGGCGCACCCGCTGGTCACGGTCGAGGTCATCGCGGACATGCAGTCGGTGGACATCCTGCGGCAGCTGCAGAACTTCGAGCTCGACGCCGGGGTGACGTATCTGCGTGAGGACGTGTCGGACGGCTTCCACACGGTTCCGCTGTACCGGGAGCGGTACGTCCTGCTGCTCACGGCGGCCGACGGCCTGGCCCGGCGTACGTCGGCCACCTGGGCGGAGGCGGCACGGCTGCCGCTGTGCATGCTGACCCCGGCGATGCAGGGCCGCCGGGTCCTGGACGAGTTCTTCGCGCAGGCCGGGACGCAGCCGTCGCCCCGGCTGGAGACCGACTCCGTGGCGGCGCTGTTCGCCCACGTCAGGACGGGCCAGTGGGCGGCCATCGTGCCGCACGCCTGGCTCCATGTGTTCGGTGTCCCGCACGGGATGCGGGCGGTGCCGCTGGTCGAGCCCGCCGCGGCCGTGCCCGTGGGCCTGGTGATCGCCGCCCGGGAGCCGGGTTCGATGATGGCGAGGGCGCTGACGGACATCGCCCGCACCACCGACGTGGCCTCCGCCCTGGAGCGGGTACCGGGGGATCCGGGGCGGTAGCCGACTGCGCCGGGCGCGGAGGCGTTCGCGGACGCGCGCTCAGCCGGTGTTCACTGCCGTCACCCTGGAACGGCCGACCGTGCCCGCCTCCCGGCTCCACGCAGCCGTCGGCCGTTCAGCCTGGCCCCACGGTTGCCAGGGACGGCGATTCAGCTCCGGGGTCGCCAGGGGCGGCGACTCAGCCCCCACAAGCCCCGGGCGGCAGCGACTCAGCCCCACGCCAGGGGGCGGCGGCTCGGCACCAAAGACGCCAGGGGGCAGCGGCTCGGCACCACAAACGCCAGACGCCAAGGGGCGACGGCTCGGCCTGCGGTCGCCAATGGTTAGGACCGGCTCCGCGGTCGCCGAAGGCGGGGCCCGGATCCGGCGACGCCTGTCACCCCGCGTCAGCCCCCGCACCAGCCCAAGTCAGCGCCCCATCAACCCCACGTCAGCCCGCATCAGCTGCACGTCAGACCCGCACCAGCCCCCGTCACCCCACCGGCTGCCGCTGCAGCCGCTGCGCGCCGGCGTACACGTTCATCGACGTACCGCGCAGAAAGCCGACCAGGGTCAGCCCGCTCTCGGCCGCCAGGTCCACGGCCAGCGAGGAAGGGGCCGAGACGGCCGCCAGCAGGGGGATCCCGGCGAGTACGGCCTTCTGCACCAGCTCGAAGGAGGCACGGCCGCTGACCATCAGCAGGGTGCCGCGCAACGGCAGCAGGTCCGAGCGCAGGGCGTGTCCGACGACCTTGTCCACGGCGTTGTGCCGGCCCACGTCCTCGCGCAGGCACAGCAGCTCGCCGTCGGCCGTGAACAGTCCGGCCGCGTGCAGCCCCCCGGTGCTGTCGAACACCTTCTGCGCCGCGCGGAGCTTTCCGGGCAGGGAGGCCAGCAGTTCGGGGCCCACGCTCAGCGGGTCCTCGGCCACGGACCACCTCGTGGCCATGCGCACCGCGTCCAGGCCGGCCTTGCCGCACAGGCCGCAGGAGGAGGTGGTGTAGAAGTTCCGCTCCAGCGACGCGTCGGGCGGGGCCACGCCCGGGGCGAGGGCGACGTCCACGACGTTGTAGGTGTTGCCGCCGTCCGCCGTGGCGCCGGCGCAGTAGCGGATCCCGGTGACGTCGCCGGCGGCGTGGACGACGCCCTCACCGGCGAGGAAGCCGGCCGCGAGATCGAAGTCGTCGCCCGGGGTGCGCATGGTCACCGTGAGGGGGCGCCCGCCGACCCGTATCTCCATGGGTTCCTCCGCGGCCAGGGTGTCCGGCCGGGCGGAGGCTACTCCGTCGCGGATCCGGAGCACCCGCCGCCGTACCGTCACTCGTCCCATGGTTCTGCTCCTCTCTCCCCCCGTGACCCAGGTGCTCCGGTTGGTCAGCCGGCCGAGCGCGCGGGCTCCAGGCGGACCAGCACGCCTTTGGATGTGGGGGTGTTGCTGATGTCGGCGACGCTGTCCAGCGGTACCAGGACGTTGGTCTCGGGGTAGTAGGAGGCGGCGGAGCCGTGGCTGGTGGGGTAGGCGACGACGCGGAAGTCCTCGGCCCGGCGTTCCAGCCCGTCGTGCCAGACGGCGACGAGGTCCACCCGGTCGCGGTCGGCGAGCCCGAGGGCGGCCAGGTCGTCGGGGTTGACGAGCACGACCCGGCGGGCGTTCTGGATGCCGCGGTAGCGGTCGTTCATCGCGTACGGCACGGTGTTCCACTGGTCGTGGGAGCGCAGTGTCTGCAGGAGCAGATGGCCCTCGGGGATGTGCGGCATCGTGAACTCGTTGACGGTGAAGACCGCCTTGCCGCTCGGGGTGCGGAACACGCGCCGGTTGACCGGGTTGGGCAGCCGGAAGCCGCCGGGCCTGGCGACCCGCGCGCTGAAGTCCTCGAAACCCGGTACGACACGGGAGATGCGGTCGCGGACGGTCGCGTAGTCCGCCTCGAACTCCTCCCAGGGGATGGCGGGTTCGGCGCCGAGGGTGCGGCGGGCCAGCCGGCTGATGATCGCGACCTCGCTGAGCAGGTGGGGGGAGGCCGGCTCCAGGCGACCGCGGGAGGCGTGCACCTCGCTCATGGAGTCCTCGACGGTGATGAACTGCTCGCCGGACGCCTGGATGTCGCGGTCGCTGCGGCCGAGGGTGGGCAGGATGAGGGCGGTGTCACCACAGACCGTGTGGGATCGGTTGAGCTTGGTGGAGATGTGCGCGGTGAGCCGGCAGCGGCGCATCGCTTCCTCGGTGACATGGCTGTCGGGGGTGGCCCGGACGAAGTTGCCGGCGACGCCGAGGAAGAGCTTGGCGGTGCCGTCGCGCATGGCCCGGATGCCGTCGACCGAGTCCAGCCCGTGCTGCGCGGGCGGGGTGAAGCCGAACTCGCGGCCCAGGGCGTCGAGGAAGGTCTGCGGCATGCGCTCCCAGATGCCCATCGTGCGGTCGCCCTGGACGTTGCTGTGCCCGCGCACCGGGCACACACCGGCGCCCGGCCTGCCGATGTTGCCGCGCAACAGCAGGAAGTTGACGACCTCGCGGATGGTGGGGACGCCGTGCTTGTGCTGGGTGAGGCCCATGGCCCAGCACACGATGATCTTCCTGCTCTCCAGCACCCTGTCGTGGACGTGCTCGATCTCCTGGCGGGTGAGCCCGGTCGCGGTGAGGATGTCCTCCCAGGCGATCTTCCGGGCGTGCTCGGCGAAGTCGGCGAAGCCGGTGGTGTGGGCGCCGATGAAGCCGTGGTCGAGTACGGTCCCCGGGCGCTCGTCCTCGGCCTCCAGCAGCATCCGGTTGAGCGCCTGGAAGAGGGCGAGGTCGCCGCCGGGCCGGATCTGCAGGAACTGGTCGGCGATCGCGGTGCCCCGGCCGATCACTCCGCGTGCCTTCTGCGGATGCTTGAAGCGGATGAGTCCGGCCTCCGGCAGCGGGTTCACCGCGATGACCTTGCCGCCGTTGCGCTTGGTCTCCTCCAGCGCGGTCAGCATCCGGGGATGGTTGGTGCCCGGGTTCTGTCCGACGACGAAGACGAGGTCCGCGGTGTGGATGTCGTCCAGGCAGACGCTGCCCTTGCCGATGCCCAGGGTCTCCATCAGCGCGGAACCGCTGGACTCGTGGCACATGTTGGAGCAGTCCGGCAGGTTGTTCGTGCCGTAGGCGCGGGCGAAGAGCTGCAGCAGGAAGGCGGCCTCGTTGTTCAGCCGGCCGGAGGTGTAGAAGAGGGCCTCGTCCGGGGAGTCCAGCCGGCGGAGTTCTCCGGCGAGCACCTCGAGCGCCTCGTCCCAGCCGATCGGTTCGTAGTGCTCGGCACCGGGCCGCTTGATCATGGGCTCGGTCAGCCGGCCCTGCTGGTTGAGCCAGTAGTCGGACCTGGCGCCCAGTTCGGCGATCGAGTGCTCGCGGAAGAACTCGGCGGTGACCCGGCGCGAGGTGGCCTCGTCGCTGATGTGCTTGGCGCCGTTCTCGCAGTATTCGTTGCGGTGCCGCTTGCCCGGACCGGGCTCGGGCCAGGCGCAGCCCGGGCAGTCGAAGCCCTTGACCTGGTTGATGTTCAGCAGGGTCAGCGCGGTGCGTCGTAGGGTCGTCTGCCCCAGCGAGTACTCCAGTGCGTGTGTCACCGCCGGAACACCGGTCGCCCAGCGCTTGGGCGCGGTGACCGAAAGATCGTCGCCGGGGTCCTCGATACCGCTCATTGTCCGGTCCGCCTCTTTGTCCGATGGGCACTGCGGGGCAGCATCCGCCTCTGTTCGCAGGCACGTCAAAGAGGTGTTTTCGATGGCGTGATAGGCGCGGGTTATCGGATAGGCGCCGCCTATCGGCAGACAAGCGGGACCTCTTTGACTTCCTCGGACGGCTCACCAACGATGACCCGCATGACGGCATCCCGGACGCATCCGGCCGACGGCGCGGCACCGCACGGACCGCGGACCGAGCCGGACTCGCTGCGGGCCGCGCGGTCCTGGGAGCGGGCCCGCTCGATCGCCCGGTCCTGCCCCGGGCGGCCGCTGCCCGCGGTCCCCCGCGCCCTGACCGACGCGCTGGGCCACGCGCTGGCCGAGCCGCTCGTCGCGCTCACCGACCTGCCGCCGTTCCCGACCGCCGCGATGAACGGCTGGGCCGTGGCCGGACCGGGCCCGTGGCGACTCGGCGACACCGGCGTCCTGGCCGGCCGGGAGCCCGGGGCGCTGGCGCCCGACTCGGCCGTTCCCCTCGCCACCGGCGCCCCGGTGCCGCCCGGCGCGACCGCCGTACTGCGCCGCAAACACGGCGTGGCGGAGCCCGAGCGGGGCCTGCTGTACGACCGCTCCCCCGCGCCCGTGCCCGAAGGCCGCGACATCCGGCCGCGCGGCCAGGAATGCCGCTCCGGTGAGCCGCTCCTGCCCTCCGGCACCACCGTGACCGAGCGGGTGCTGGGGCTGGCGGCCGCCGCCGGGTACGACCGGCTGACGGTGCACCGCAGGCCGAGCGTGGAACTGCTGGTCCTCGGCGACGAGTTGCTCGAACAGGGCGTGCCGCGCGGCGGTCGGGTCCGTGACGCGCTGGGGCCGCTGCTGCCGCCGTGGCTGCAGGCCTGCAGCGCCGAGCTGATCGGCCATCATCGCCTCGCCGACGACCTCGCCGCGCTCCGGGAGGCCGTGCGCCGCTCGCCCGCCGACGTCGTGCTCACGACGGGGAGCACCGCCGCCGGACCGGTGGACTTCCTGCACGACGTGCTCCGGTCGGTGGGCGCCCGGCTGCTCGTGGACTCCGTGGCCGTGCGGCCCGGTCACCCGATGCTGCTCGCGGAGCTGCCGGCCACGGCCGACGGCCGGGCGCGCCGGCTGGTCGGGCTGCCCGGCAATCCGCTCGCCGCGGTGGCCGGCATGGTCACGCTGGCCGAGCCGCTGCTCCGCCGGCTCGGCGGGCACCGCGGCACCGAGTCCGTCCGGCTGGTGGCCGGCTCCACCCTGCCGGGGCATCCGCGTGACACCCGGCTGCTGCCGGTGTTCACCTCGGGGCAGGAGGTGACGCCGCTTCCGTTCGACGGTCCGGCGATGCTGCGCGGCCTGGCACTGGCGGACGGCCTGGCGGTGGTGCCGGCGGGGGGCGTGCCGACCGGCGCCGGAGTGGACGTGGTGGAGCTGCCCGGCCGGTGAACCGTGGTCCGGGCGCAGGAGGCGTCGTACGGCGGGCCGGAACGGGCGGCGCTAGCGTGGTGGGATGCAGCACGAGGTGACCGATGCCGACACCGCGGTGACGGTGGGCAGCGGTGATGTGCCCGTGCTCGCCACCCCGCGGCTGATCGCGTGGCTGGAGGCGGCCACCGTACGGGCCGCCGCCTCCTTCACCGGGTCCGGCCAGACCACCGTCGGCACCGCGGTACGGGTCCGGCATCTGCGGGCCACCCCGGTTGGTGGCCGGGTGGAGGTGAGCGCGGAAGCCTCCGCCTCCGTCGCGGGCGGGCGGCTCACCTTCGCGGTGCAGGCCGTTGACGGCTCGGGCCGGCTGGTGGCGACGGGCGAGATCGACCGGGCGGTCGTCGACCGACAGCAGTTCCTGGCGCGCACGGCGGACCCGGCGGCGGGCCGCTGACGGGCAGGACCGTCACGCGGGCGTGTGTCCCCGAAGGTACTCGCGTACGGCTCCCGGGAGGACGGCGTCGGCGGTCTCGGAGATCGGCGCCCAGCGAACCTGCCCCGGCCCGAGAGCGGCACCGTCCGACGGGGTCTCGCTCAGCAGCTGGCACACCACCGCCGACGCCGCGTCCGCCGGTGTCCCGTCGTGCGGGGTCAGGGGCTCCGTTCCGTCGACGAGGTAACCGGTGAGTTCGTAGACGACGCGCGCCGCGGTGGCCTCCGCCGGCTCGGCCGGTTGGGGGGTACCGGACGGCAGCGCCCAGCCGTGGCCGTCCTCGACGAGCAGCAGCCGTCCGTCGTACAGGACGACCGACTGCACCACGCCTTCGGCGGGCTCCAGTGTCATGACCGACCAACCCCTCCCCCGGCGCGCCCGGCCGGGTTCTCCTCCCCCTACCCAGGGCCGACAGCTCATGCACCACACCATGTCACTTCTCGATCAAGGATCCGGCCGAGTCACGGCACCCTCGGGGCGCTTGAACGGCGGCACCCCGCGGGTAGACAACTCCCGCCGGGAGTGGGGTGGGGGGCGGATGCGCGGGGTCGAGGGGCGTCCGGGTAAGCCGAGTTCTGGCAGGTCCGCTCCGTCCTGCTTCCGGTGCCGCCCGCTCGCGAAGGAGCCGAATGACGACTGTCACCGCCACCACCGGCCACTGGGAGTCCCTCTGGGCCGGCGGACGCCGGTACCGGCACGTCAGCAGCGCGGAAGCCACGCTTCTGGCGGATCACGTCGGGCCCGGCCGCGGGCGTCCCGCCCTGGACATCGGCACCGGCGACGGTGCCCTCGCCCGCCACCTGCACCGGCTCGGATACCGCACCACCGGCATCGACGTCGCCCCCAGCGCCCTCACCGCCGCACGGAACGCCCAGCACGACGACGGCCCGGCCTGGCGTCTGATGGACTTCACCGCCGACGACCTGAGCACCCTGCCGGACCCCGCGTACGCGGTCGTCACCTGCCGTCTCGTCTACCGGTGGACGGACGACAAGCCGGCCTTCCTCGACCGAGTCCGGCAGATCCTGGTACCCGGCGGGACCTTCTGGATCGTCACCGAAGTCGCCGGCCGCCGTCCCGACAGTGATCCCCGTAACCACCTCGGGATCACCACCGCCGAGGCCGAAACGCTCACCGCGCGATGGTCCGTCGTCGAAACCGTCGACCTCGACGTACTTCGCTGCTATGCACTCCGTCCCTGAACTCGGCATTGGAGCAACTGTGTCGGACATCGAGCGGCGGACACGCCTCGCCTGGGACGCCTACGGATCACACCACCTGCGGCGAGGTACGCCCCTGCCGGATGTGGACCGGATCGCCTGGGGCCCCGCGGCGAACGGGCCGGGCGACGACATCCTCGGGGACCTCAGGGGCCTGCGCGTCCTGGACCTCGGCTGCGGGCCGGCCAGGCACGCCGCACATCTTGCTCGCACCTACGGCGCGCAGGTCGACGGTGTCGACGCCTCCCCCAGTCAGATCGAGCGGGCCCGCACCCGCTATCCCGACGTACCGGGACTGCGGCTGGTCCACGCCGACGCCGTCGAGCACCTGGGCACGGCAGCACCCTACGACGTGATCTATTCCCTCAGCACCTTCCACTTCCTCGACCCCCACCGGCTCCTGCCCGCCCTGACGACCGCCCTGAAACCCGGGGGCCGGCTGTGCTTCACCGTGCTGCACACCAACTCCCACGGCGACGGCCCCACCTCGACCGTCACCCCGCGCCCGGAGATTCTGCGCCTGCCCGACGGCGACGACCTCACCGTGCACATGTGGGTGCTCACACCCGAGTTGTGGGAAGACCTGCTCGAGCGACACGGACTCCGGGTGCAGAGCGTTTCCGTCCTGGACGCGCCGGAGCAGCACAATCACGCCTCCTACCGGCTGCTCCAGGTCCACCGACCCGCCCGGATCACCGCCCGTCCCCGTACACCGAACCCGCCTGTCCCCCGCGCGGCCGTCGGTGTCGGCGCCGTGCTGCTCGGACCGCGGGGCCTGCTCCTGGGCCGGCACCGGCTGGGTACGCGTGAGTTGCCCGGCGGGACCGTGGAGCCGGGCGAGTCACCGCAGGAGGCAGTCGTGCGCGAACTCGCCGAGGAAACCGGCCTGCATGCCGAGCCGGCCGACGTCCGCCTCCTGGGCATGCTCCTCGACCAGGTCGGCGACGTCGTCCGCATCACCATCGGCGCGCTCGTGACCCGCTGGCGCGGGGAGCCTGCCGACCAGCCCGACGAGAGCGTCGGCGACTGGCGCTGGTGGCCTCTGGACGCCCTGCCGCCGGACCTGTTCGAGTGCAGCGCCCAGATCCTCACCACCTGGCGTCCCGACCTGCCGATCGACCACCCGCCGGCCCGCTTCACCCCCGTCGCCGAGCCGCATGCGCCCGCAGCTGGATGACCTCCCCCATGCCCCGGGTGAGCCGCTCACGTCGCGGAATCCCAGAGCGGGTTACGGGCACGGTCCCCGGCGACGAGGATGGAGCCATGAAGATTCCCGACCGACGCATCGAACTGTTCACCGGAACCGCCGGCGAGCAGCGGTTCAGCGGCCCAGCGACCGGTGACGAGCGGAACATGCTGGTGGCCGTGCTGGATGCCCAGCGGGCCACTCTGAAGCTCAAGTGCTCCGGGTTGGGACCGGAGTTGGCCCTGCGGTCCGTGTCCCCGTCCTCGCTGTCCCTGCTCGGCCTCGTCCGGCACCTGGCCGACGTGGAACGCCGCTGGTTCCGTGCCGTGCTCGCCGGGCACGACGTCGAGCTGCGCTTCTCCTCCGCGGAGGTCCCCGAGGGCGACTTCGACGGCGCCGGCCCCGACCCTGACATCGTCGCGGCATCCTGGGCGGCCTGGCGCGCGGAAGTGGCCTTCGCGGAAGCGTTCGTCGCCGAGGCTCCGCATCTCGACGTCGAGGGCCACGACGCCTGGCGGGGCACAGTCTCCCTGCGCTGGGTGCTCATCCACATGATCGAGGAGTACGCGCGTCACAACGGACACGCCGACCTGATCCGCGAACGGATCGACGGCGCGGTCGGGGTCTGACATCGGGTGGCTGCGCCGGCCCCCGGAGGTACGGGGTCCACGAACGGTGAGCGAGGTCAGTACAGCACCGGCAGGTCTCCTGGCCGTACCCGCACCGTGACCGGCAGGGTCGCGTCGACCTCGCCGTCCGCGCCGTAGGGGACGGGCCGGTTCGCCTCGATGCGCAGTTCCCTGCCACGCAGCACGCGCACCTCGGGGCGGTGCACATGGGCCCCCGTCTTCAGCTCGTTCATGAGGGTGAAGAAGAGCCAGCGCGGTGCCTCGCGGATCATCACGACGTCCAGCAGGCCGTCGTCGACGCGCGCGTCGGGGGCGATGAGCCGGCCGGAACCGTAGTAGGGGGAGTTGGCGGCCACGACGGTGTAGCCGCGGTGGGTGTGTTCCTCGCCGTCGACGGTGACGCGGTAGTCGGCCGCGCGCCAGGTGGTGACGGCGCGCAGGCCGCCCGCGTAGTAGGAGGCGGCGCCGCGCAGCAGCCGGGCGTGGTTGGCGTGCAGGTTGGCCACCGCGTCCACGCCGGCGTAGACGCTGCCCAGGACGACGGTGCGCGGGTGGACGGCCGACTCCACCTCGATGGTGTCGACCGGCCGGGGCTCGGCGTGCAGCAGGATGCCGGCGAGTGCGGCGGGGTCGGCGGGCAGTTCCAGGGCGCGGGCGAAGTCGTTGCCGCGTCCCGCGGGCACCAGACCGAGGACGGTTCCGGTGCCGCTGAGTGCGCCGCCGATGCCGCCGGCGATGCCGTCGCCGCCGACCGCCAGGACGATCCGGCCGCGCTCGCCGGCACGGCGGGCGATGTCCTGGGCGTGGGTGAGGCTGTGGCTGTACTCCGTCTCCAGCTCGGCTCCGGCCTCGCGCAGCAGCCGGGCCAGGTGCAGGAGGGTCGCCGCTCCGGTGGAGCCGCCCGCGGTGGGGTTGACGACGGCGGTGAACTGTCGCATCGGGTGTGCCTCCGAGGCAGGCGGATCGGGTGGGTCGGTCGGCGGATCGGGGGTCAGTCGGTGGGGAGCAGGACGCCGGGGTTGAGCAGGCCCTCGGGGTCCAGGCGGTGCTTGACGGCGCGCAGGGCCGCGATGCCGAGCGGTCCGGCCTCGCGGACGTACCAGTCACGGTGGTCGGTGCCGACTCCATGGTGGTGGGAGATGGTGCCGCCGGCCGCGAGTACGGCCTCGTTGGCCGCATGCTTGGCGGTTGCCCAGTGGGCCACCGGGTCCTCGCCCTGGGCGCTGACGACCGTGAAGTACAGCGAGGCGCCGTTCTCGTACACGTGGGAGACGTGACACATGACCAGGGGCGGGGTGCCGGCCGCGGTGAGGGTGTCGGTGAGCGCGGTGCGCACGGCCGTGTAGAGGTCGGGGACGCGGGACCAGAAGGCGGCCGTCTCCAGGGTTTCGGCGAAGGCGCCGACGTCGAGGAGCGCGTCGCGCAGGTACGGCGCCGAGTAGCGGCCATGGGCCCAGCGTTCGCCGGGTTCCGCGCCGATGAGGGTGCCGCCGCAGGCGGTGAGGACGGCCGCAGCCTGTTCCCGGCGCTGTGCGGTGTCCTCGGCCGTGCCCTCGTAGCCGGTGATGGCCAGGCAGCCGGCCGCGCTCTGTGCCAGGTCGCCGCCGATCGCGTCGGGCTGGGCCAGGCCGATGAGGGTCTCGGTCTCGTCGGACAGGCGCAGTACGGTCGGCCGGGGTCCGTCCTGGGCGAGCCTGCGCAGCGCGGCGACGCCCTCCTCGAAGGAGGCGAACCGCCAGCCCTCGTAGACGCGCACCTGCGGCAGCGGGCGGATCCGTACGGTGACGGAGGTGATGACGCCGAAGGCGCCCTCCGAGCCGAGGATCAGCTGGCGCAGGTCGGGGCCGGCGGCGGAGCGGGGGGCGCGGCCGGTCTCGATGGTGCCCTCGGGGGTGGCGAGGGTCAGGCCGAGGACCATCTCGTCGAAGCGGCCGTATCCGGCGGACGCCTGTCCGCTGGAGCGGGCGGCGGCGAAGCCGCCGATGGTGGCCCACTCGAAGGACTGCGGGAAGTGGCCGAGGGTGAAGCCGTGTCCGGCGAGCAGCGCCTCGGCCTCGGGGGCGCGCAGTCCGGGCTGGAGCACGGCGGTGCGCGAGACGGGGTCCAGGTCGAGCAGGCCGTTCATGCGGCGCAGGTCCAGGGCGATGAACGCGGTGCGCTCGGGGGCGAGTCCTCCGACGACCGAGGTGCCGCCGCCGAAGGGGACGACGGCGAGGCCGTGCGCGGCACAGGCGCGCAGGACGGCCAGGACCTCGTCGTGGGAGGCGGGCAGGACCACGGCCTGCGGGACGTCGGTGAAGTCCCCGGTGCGGATGCGCAGCAGGTCGGGGGTGGACTTGCCGCGGGTGTGGCGGACGCGGCTCTCGCTGTCGGTGCGGACGTGGTCCTCGCCGCCGACGGCCTCGGCGAGCGCCTTGAGCGCGGCGGGGGCGGCTGTGGTGGTGGGCAGCTCGATGTCCTCGAGGGAGAGGGCGGGGGTGGTGCGGGGCTTGACGCCGAGCAGGTCGCGCAGCAGTCCGGTCACCGAGTCGGGCAGCGGTGCCGCCTTGGCCGGGTCGCCCCAGCCGTTCCACAGCATGTCCATTGAACGGTCGTCCTCACAGGTCGGTGTGCTCGGTGTGCTCGGTTCACGCGACGGCCGGCGGGCCGTGCCCGGGGCGACGGTGTCTGCTCCCCCCATCCCCGGGACGTTACACTGTGACACATGACGCCTATTCGTCACAACGGTTCGGACAACGATCATGTGCTCGACGCGGTGCGCGACTGTGTACTGGCCGTCGGGGTCCGCCGCACCACCCTCGCCGACGTGGCCCGCCGTGCCGGTGTCTCGCGGATGACGCTGTACCGTCGCTGGCCGGATCTGCGGACCCTCGTCGGCGATCTGATGACCCGTGAGTGGATCGGCGTGGCCACCCGGGCGATCCCCGAGCCCGGCTCCGGCACGGACACCCGCACCCGGATGGTGGACGGACTGGTGGCGGGCGTCGAGGCCTTCCGGGCGCACCCGCTCTTCCGCAAGATCGTCGACGTCGATCCGGAACTGCTGCTCCCCTATGTGCTCGACCGGCGCGGGGCGAGCCAGGAGGCGCTGCTGGCACTGCTGGCCGACGGGCTGCGCGACGGCCACGCGGACGGCTCCGTGCGCCCCGGGCACGTCGAACGCCAGGCCCGCGCCCTGCTGTTGACCGTGCAGTCCTTCACCCTGTCCCTGCGCACGATGACCGACGAGGACGATCCGGAGCTCGACTCCGCCGCCTTCCTCGGCGAGCTTCGCACCCTCCTGGAGAGGACCCTCACGCCATGAGCCACACCAGGGCCGACGCCGGCTCGTCCCTCAGCGCACACCGCCGCAAGCGCGAACTGGCCGAGGCCACCGACGGCAGGATCGCCGACGTCCTGGTCGTGGGGCTCGGCGCCACCGGGGCCGGAGCCGCGCTGGACGCGGCGGCCCGCGGCCTTGACGTCGTCGCGGTGGACGCCCACGACCTGGCCTTCGGCACCTCCCGCTGGAGCTCGAAGCTCGTCCACGGCGGGCTGCGCTACCTGGCCTCCGCCCAGTTCGACGTCGCGCACGAGAGCGCGGTCGAACGCGGGGTGCTGATGACACGCACGGCCCCGCACCTGGTGGGCGCTCAGCCGTTCGTCCTGCCGCTGACCCCGCTGGTGTCCCGGGGCCAGGCCTCGCTGGCGTGGGCCGGGTTCCGGGCCGGTGACATGCTGCGGCTGGCCGCGCGGACGCCGCGCCAGGTGCTGCCCGCCCCGCGCCGGCTGACGGCCACGGAGGCCCGGCATCTGGCGCCGTCGGTGCGCTCGGCCGGGCTGCGCGGCGGACTGCTGTCCTGGGACGGGAAGGTGACCGACGACGCCCGGCTGGTGACCGCCCTGGCCAGGACGGCCGCCGCGCGGGGGGCCCGGGTACTGACCCGGGTCAGGGTGCTGGAGCTGACCGGCACCGGCGCCCGGATCCGCGACGAACTCACCGGCGAGGAGGGCGAGATCAGGGCCCGCGCGGTCATCAACGCGGCCGGAGTGTGGGCGGGCGACCTCGTCGAGGGCATCCGGATCCGGCCCTCCCGCGGCACCCATCTGGTCCTGCGCTCGGAGCGGCTCGGCACCCTGCCGGCCGGTCTGCACATCCCCATCCCCGGCGAGACCAACCGCTTCGTCCTGGTCCTGCCCCAGGGCGACGGCCGGGTGTACGTCGGTCTCACCGACGAGCCGGTGGAGGGCGGGATCCCGGACGTCCCTGAGGTGCCGGAGACCGACATCGGCTTCCTGCTGGACGTGCTCGGCTCGGTCCTGGACGTCCCGGTGGCCCGGGAGGAGGTCGTGGGCGCCTTCGCCGGCCTGCGCCCCCTGCTGGACACCTCCGGGCACAGCGGCGGTGGCGAACCCGCCCGCACCTCCGACATCTCCCGTCGGCACGCGGTGCTGACGTCCCCCGACGGCGTCACGACGATCGTCGGCGGCAAGCTCACCACCTACCGGCGGATGGCACAGGACGCCGTGGACGCCGCGACCGCCGCCCGGGGGCTTCCCACCGTGCCCTCCCCCACCGCCGCACTGCCCCTGGTCGGCGCCGCCGCACCCGGCCGACTGCGCGCCCTGTCCGCACCCCGGCACCTGGTCCGCCGCTACGGCACCGAGGCCGAGGCCGTCCATGCCCTCACGGCCGAGGACCCCACCCTGGCCGAGCGGGTCCTGCCCGGCCACCCGGTCACCCGCGCGGAACTGCTGTGGGCGGTCCGGCACGAGGGCGCCCTGGACGAGTCGGATCTCCTGGACCGCCGCACCCGCATCGGCCTGGTGCCGGAGGACCGCGCCGAAGTGCTCCCGGTGGCGCGGGAGGTGCTGGCGGAGGCGGCGAGCGTACGACCCTGAGGGCTCACGCCCGGCTGTGCCGGAGAGCACCGCTACATACCCGACGCCCGTGCGCCGCACAGAAGTTGCGGACGGGACGACGTCTGTCGCGGTCCTGCATGCAGGCGGCCGCCCGCAGACAGTGAGGGGGCGTCACAGCAGGCGCCGGATGTCGCCGCGGACGCGGTAGAAGCCGCCGGCCGCCGGGTGCAGGGCGTCCACGACGTAGCGGACGCCCGGCTCGCGTATCGCCCGCGGGAACTGGACGTTCCAGGAGGTGTCGTAGCCCTCGGACACCACATGCACGCGGAGCCGGCCGCCGTCCTGCACGCACTCGACCACGACGGCTCCCACGGGTGCCCGCGTGACGGTGGCCACCGCAGCCACGGCGGTGGCGGGCTGGTAGGCCGGCAGGGCGGCGGCGAGCTTGACGTCCCGCGCCACCGGCACCGTGCCCTGCTGGGCCGCGGCGATGGCGGCCTCGCTCGCGTCGACGCACACCAGCGAGCCGTCGGTGGTCACCAGGTACAGCCGCTCGTCGCGATACTGCATCGACAGCGCCGAGCCGCCGCCCGTGCCGAGCTTCCACAGGCGCGTGCCGTTCTGGTCGAAGCAGTAGACCGACGACGCGGCGTCCCCAGCGAAGACGAACCGCCCGCCCGGGGAGGTGGCGCACGAGTAGACCGCACCGTCGCAGGCGTACGTCGCCTCGATGGTGCCGGTTCCCTTCGCCAGCCGCTGGACCACGCGGTGCCCGGTGCCCGCGTACACGGCGTCGTCCTCCTGCCAGCCGAACAGCACGCTGCCCCTGGTGGCCGTGTGCCACAACTCGCCGCCGCCGTCGGGCGCGTAGGCGGTGACGCCCCGGTGGTGGCCGTGGTAGACGGCACGGTCGTCGGCGCGCACCATCCAGGCGTGTTCGCCCTGGCTGCGGCGGGCCCACTGGTGTTCGTCCTCGTGGTCGATGACAGTGAGCCGGCCCTCGCGGTCCGACACGTTCAGGATGCCTTCGTGGATGTCGAGCCAGAAGATGTCGACGTCGGCGGCGATGTCGTACGCGGCGAAGGGCAGCTTGGAGGAGAGGTCGTAGACCTTGCCGTCGTCGCAGCCCGCGTAGATCCAGAAGTCGTCGGCGACCAGGCACTTCACCCCGTCCGGCAGGCCGAACCGGGCGAGGACGGCGCCGTCGTGGCCGAGGGTGTAGACGTCACCCGCCTGATTGCCGACCCAGCAGTGTTCGTCGTCGACGTGGATGCCGAAGGCAGCCGAGCCGGTGCGGAACCGCCACAGCACGGGCGCCACCGCCCGCGCGGTGGACGGGGCCGAGCTGACCTGACGCCGGGTCACCGGGCGTGGGGCACGCTGCCCCTGGACCGCCGGGGCGTATCCCTTGCGGACCTTCTCCCCCACCTTCTTCGCGGCCGCCGCCCTGGCCTTCTCGGCGGTCGGGAAGGTCGTCGTCTGGACCTGCCCGGCGGCGCCGATCCTGCCGTACCGCACCGTCACCACGGTTCCGTCGACGGTCACCTCGTAGAACTTGTGGGCGCCGCCGCCCTCCTGCGACAGCTCCAGATACGTCGTCGACACCGCGGACGCCGTGGTCATGGCAGACCCCTCCCCAGGACGGACCCGCGGCCGTTCCGGCAGGTCCTCACTGATCGAAATGTAAGGGCGACCACTGACAATGGGGGTGCCGCGCCCAGGGGTTACCGTTCCGCGGTGACGGATGACGACGTCGTGGAGGCGGTGCGGCGGCACGTGACGGGACGGGTCCTGCCGCCGGCGACGCCGCAGGCTCTCGCCGAGGCGGAGGCGAGCATCGGTTGCCCGCTGCCCCCGCTGCTGCGGCGCCTGTACAGCGAGGTGACCAACGGAGGTTTCGGCCCCGGCCAGGGAATCCTCGGCGTACGCGGAGGTCGCCCCCAGGGCAACTTCTACGACATCACCGACCTGCACCAGGAGGGCCCGGACCCGTCCGGCAAGATCCCAGCCGGTTTCGTACTGCTCCATGACTGGGGCTGCACCATCTGGTCGATCGCCGACTTCCGCGACCCCGCCGCCCCCATGTGGTGCAACCACATGGGGGCGGTCTGGCCCCAGGGCATCACCCTCGCGCAATGGCTTCTCGACACGGTCACCGGAACTCTGACGGTGGAAAAACTCCTGGAGACGCAGCCCTCGCCGGTGACGCGTGCTTCCGTGTCCGCCCAGGTCTCCGGCGCGATCGGATCGCGTCCGTGGCCGCCACCGCGACGAGTCGCACCTGCACCGCTCCGAGCCGCCCGTCCGCGAGGCGGGCGATCTCCTCGGCCGTGATGGCGTGCGACCCCTGTGTGGCGAACAGGTCCGCCTTGCCGTCGCCGGCCATGCCGCCGGGGATGGTGAGGACCTGGTAGCCGCGCCAGTCGCCGCCCCTCTTCTTGTACGGGGCCTCGCTTGCACGGGGACTTTGGCGTGGGCAGTCGGCTCGCCCGGCTCTCGTACATGCGCGCCTCGACCGTGGGCACCACGGCGAGGACGTCGTCGAGGCGGTCCCCGTCCAGGTCACCGAAGCCGGTGAACCGGGTGCCGGGGGCCATCTCGGTCCCGCTCAGCACGAGCGCGAAAGCGCCCTTGATGACAAGCGAGTTCACGATCGGGTCCCCCCCGACACTGCAGCACCGGCAGGTCGGCCGTCAGGCGAGGGTGACCAGGGCGCGGTAGTCCTCGCTCCACAGGTCCTCGTCCGCGTCCGGCAGCAGCAGGGCGCGGTCCGGGCGGAGGGCGTCGAGGGCGTCCTCGTCGTGGGTGACCATGACGATCGCGCCGGGATACGAGCCGACCGCGGCCAGGACCTCGTCGCGGGAGACCGGGTCGAGGTGGTTGGTCGGCTCGTCCAGCAGCAGGACGTTCGCCCCGGAGTGGACCAGGCCGGCCAGCGCCAGCCGGGTCCGCTCGCCTCCGGAGAGAACTCCGGCGGGCTTGTCGGCGTCGTCCCCGCCGAACAGGAACGCGCCCAGCACCCGCCGCGCCTCACCGGTGTCCAGGTGCGGTGCGGCCGCCCTCAGGTTCTGCAGGACCGTGCGGCCGGTGTCGAGCGTGTCGTGCTCCTGGGCGAAGTAGCCGAGGCGCAGCCCGGGTCCGTGCACCACCCGTCCGGTGTCCGGCCGCTCGGCACCGGCGAGGATCCGCAGCAGGGTGGTCTTGCCGGCGCCGTTGAATCCGAGGACGACCATGCGGCTGCCCCGGTCCACCGCCAGGTCCACTCCGTCGAGGACCCGGTGTCCGCCGTAGGACTTGGCCAGGCTGATCGCGCCGAGCGGCGTCCGCCCGCACGGGGCGGGCTCCGGCAGCCGGATCCGCGCGGTCTTCTCGGTGCGCCGGGCGGGTTCCAGCGCGGCCAGCATGCGGTCGGCGCGGCGGGCCATGCTCCGGGCCGTGGTGGCCGTGGCGGAGCGGGCCTTCATACGGTCCGCCTGGGCGTGCAGGGCGGCTGCCTTGCGTTCGGTGCCGGCCCGCTCCCGCACGCGGCGCCGCTCCTCCGTCTCGCGTCGGGTCGTGTACGTGGTCCAGCCGGTGTTGTGGACGTCGATCGCGGCCCGGCCGGCGTCCAGGTGGAAGACGCGGTTGACGACCTCGGCGAGCAGCGTCGTGTCGTGGCTGACGAGCACCAGTCCGCCCTGGTGGCCCTGGAGGAAGCCGCGCAGCCAGGTGAGCGAGTCGGCGTCGAGGTGGTTGGTGGGCTCGTCCAGGAGCAGGGTGGCGTCGGCTCCGGCGAACAGGATGCGGGCGAGTTCCACGCGCCGCTTCTGCCCGCCGGACAGGGTGCCGACCGGCTCGCCCAGGACCCGTTCGGGCAGGCCGAGTCCGGCCGCCAGCCGGGCGGCCTCGGCTTCGGCCGCGTAGCCGCCGCCGGCCTGGAAGGCGGCCTCGGCGCGGGCGTAGGCGTTCATGGCCCGCTCCAGCGCTGCCGGGTGGGCGGCGTCGGCCATCGCCGTCCCGGCCCTGCGCAGGTCGCGCAGCGCGGTGTCGAGGCCCCGGGCGGACAGGATCCGGTCGGTGACGGTCATGTCGGGGTCGGCGGCGCGGGAGTCCTGGGCGAGGAAGCCGACCGGCCTGGCGTGCGTGATCGTGCCGGCGGCGGGCCGGGTACGTCCGGCGAGCGCGGTCAGCAGGGTGGTTTTCCCGGCGCCGTTGCGGCCGACGAGGCCGATGCGGTCCCCGGGGGAGACGGTGCAGCTGAGACCGGACAGGAGCAGGCGCGCGCCGGCACGCAGCTCGACATCGCGAGCGGTGATCATGGTGTAACGCTCCGAACTGGCGAGAGGACACACTTCTGGCGTGGAAGCGGGTCCTCGGCTAGGAGATTCGGGGCGTAGACATGCGCTCACGGTAGCCGACGGGTTCCGAGCGGCGCATGTGGTTTTCGGGCCGCGCCGCAGCTCGGCAACTCCCCTCATCCGCGGATGAGTTCGGCGAACCTCTCGCTGTCGATGTTGCCGCCGGAGGCGATGACGCCGATGCGGGGCGGGAGGTTGTCGACGCGGCCGGCCAGGAGTGCGGCCAGGCCGGTGGCGCCGCTGGGTTCGAGGACGATCTTCAGGCGTTCGAAGGCGAAGCGCATGGCGGCGACGATCTCCGCGTCACTGACGAGGGCGATGGCGTCGACCAGGCGCCGGTTGATCTCGAAGGTGATCTCGCCGGGCGTGGGCAGGGCCTGGCCGTCGGCGATGGTCCGGGGCACGGGCAGGGTGACACGGGCGCCGCTCTCCAGGGACCGCTTGGTGTCGTCCCCTTCCTCCGGTTCCACGCCGACGACGCGGATGCCGGGGTGCAGGGCCTTGGCGGCGGTGGCGCTGCCGGCGATCAGGCCGCCGCCTCCGACGGGCACGAGCAGGGCGTCGAGCGGGCCGGTCTCGTCGAGGAGTTCCAGGGTCGCGGTGCCCTGTCCGGCGATGACATGGGGGTGGTCGTAGGGCGGGATGAGGGCCAGGCCGCGGTCCTCGGCCAGCGCCGTACCGAGCGCGGCGCGGTCCTCGGTGTAGCGGTCGTAGGTGACGATCTCGGCGCCGTATCCGGCGGTCGCCTCCCGCTTGAGGCGCGGGGCGTCCTCGGGCATCAGGATGACGGCACTGGTGCCGAGTTCGCGCGCGGCCAGGGCGGTGGCCTGGGCGTGGTTGCCGGAGGAGTAGGCGGCGATGCCCTTGGCGAGCTGGTCCGGGGAGAGCTGGGCGGCCGCGTTGTAGGCGCCTCGGAACTTGAAGGCGCCGACCCGCTGGAAGTTCTCGCACTTGATGAACACCTCGGCACCGACGAGGGCGTTCAGGGTGCGCGAGGTGACGACGGGGGTGCGGTGGGCGATGCCTTCGAGGCGTGCGGCGGCCGCACGGACGTCGTCGAACGTTACGGGCGATGCGGCGGCCATGACGTCTCCCACATGGACGGAATTTCCATTGTTGGACAAGAACTCTAGGTACCGTGACGCCCGTCTGTCCAGGAGAGGCTGGACGGGCGTCCGGCCAGGGCGTGGCGCGCGGCCGGCCTCAGTGGCCGGCGATCCCCCTGGGGGTGTACGGCTCCTCCAGTGCCCGGATCTCGTCCTCGGTGAGGCGGAGGTCGAGCGCGGCGAGCGCGTCCGGGATGTGGTGGGGCTCGGTGGCGCCGACGATCGGGGCGGTGACGCCCGGACGTGAGGCGACACAGGCCAGGGCCACCTGGGCCCGGGGGACGCCACGGCGCTCGGCGATCGCGGCGACGGCGTCGACGATCCGCTTGCCGTCCGGCTGGTACAGGGTGCGGCCGTAGGCGTCCGTCTCGCCACGGACGCTGGTGGTCCCCCGTCGCGGGTGAGCCGGCCACGGGCCGGCGGGCTCCACGGGATCACGTCGATACCCTGGTCGCCGCAGAGCGGCAGTATCTCCCGCTCCTCCTCCCGGTTGAGCAGGTTGTAGTGGTTCTGCATGGACACGAACGCCGTCCAGCTGTGCCGTTCGGCGGTGTGCTGCAGCTTGGCGAACTGTCAGGCGTACATCGAACTCGCCCGGATGCAGCGGGCTTTGCCCGCCCCCGGGGTGTGCGGGTCGAAGCGGTGTATCTGGTAGAGGTCGATGTAATCGGTGCCGAGCCGGAGCAGGCTGTGGTCGATCTCGGTCATGATCGCTTTGCGGGACAGCCCCGACCGGTTGGGGCGGTCGCTGCGGGCCGCCCCGTCCGCCACCGCGAAGGAGACCTTGGTGGCGATCACGACGTCCTCGCGCCGCACCATCTCCCCGAGCGCCCTGGCGACGATCCCCTCGCCGGTGCCGGCGGAGTAGCTGTCGGCGGTGTCGAAGAACGTGATTCCCACGTCCAGCGCCTGGCGGATCAGCGGACGGCTTCCTCCAGCCGGGTCTCCTCGACCTGCTCGGGGAGCGTCAGCTCGCCGCGTTTCGGGGCGCGTTCGGCTGCCATGTCGAGGAAGGAGCGCATGTCGGCGAGGTAGAGGGAGGTGTGGAACACGGCGGCGCCGTGCCTCACGAACTGCGACAGGGCGGCCAGCGTGGTATGCACGGCCACCGCCGTCGCGGCGACGGGCAGGGCGACCCGCCCGGTCATGGCGAGCCAGGGTCGGCCGCGCGCAGGTCTACTGGGTCAGCTGTGGATACAGCGCCGCCAGATCCCCGGAGAGTCCGGCCTTCACATCCCGCGTCAGGTCGTCCGCCAGCACCTCGTACGCCCCGGCCTCGATGCCGTCCAGCGCCAGGGCGGCGATGTCGTCGGCAGCGGACTTGGGCGCGTCGATGTTCGAGGTCATGTCGGTGTCGATGTAGCCGACGTGCAGTCCGGTGACTCCGATGCCGCGTGGACGCAGTTCGAGGCGCAGGGAGTTGGTCTGGGACCACAGAGCGGCCTTGGTGGCGCTGTAGGAGCCGGCGACGCCGAGCCAGGAGAGCACGGAATGGACGTTGAGGAGGTGTCCGCCGCCGTTGCGCTCGATGACGGGGACGAAGGCCCGGGTGACCAGCAGCGGCCCGTAGAAGTTGATCTCGAACTCGCGGCGTACGTCGTCGACGGGGGCGTCCAGGAAGGAGCGCGCGCCCAGTGAGACACCCGCGTTGTTGATCAGGATCGTGACGTCCTGGGCCTGTGCCGCGGCGGCCTCGACCGTTGCGGGGTCGGTGACCTCCAGGGCGAGGGGTACGGCGTCGGGGTGGGTCACGGTGCGCGGGTCGCGGGCCGTGGCGTACACCTTGGCGGCTCCTCGCGTGTACAGGTCCTCCACCAGCGCCTTGCCCAGGCCACGGCTGCCGCCGGTGACCAGTACGACAGCGTCCTTGATCGAAGTCATGGTCATCTCCAGATTTGTAAACCGATCGGTTTCCATCCACCGTAAACCGATCGGTTTCAAATTTCAAGCACACGTCGGCCCCGGTCCACCTGGAGACGGAGGCGGAAGCGGACGACACCACGGCGGCGAGCCTGGAGCACCCCGGCTCGCAGACACTGCACGGGGCGGGAGAGGCGGGGAACGACCCGAGCGCATGGATTCACCGTTCCCCGCCCCCGGCGCGTCGGCCCGCCTCGTCACGGACACGGAGGGACGACCCGCGACCGGTCGGACGAACCTTCGACTCACCGATCTTGTTCCGACGATCCGACGCCGACGACACACAGTCCAGCGGAGCCGGTCCGGCCGGGTGACGGACGCTCGCCGCGAGGGGCCGGGCAGGCCTGGCCTGTGAGACACGTCCAGTGCGTGGAGGGACACCCGGCCCGAATGGGACACGCCCCGGTCTGCCGCTGCTGCCGGGCAACCGGGAGGCCGTGGACGTGGCCGCGCTGGAGTCGGCTCGCGCCGACCCGCCCGGCCGTCGGCCACACGGTCATGAACGACTGGTCCGCCAGGCGATCTGCAGTCCGCCGAGATGAAGTCCGGTCACCACCGACGACGTGGAGCCGTACCGCGACCACCGTGGTGAAGAGCCCGACCCGGTGCCGCTGCCGGCCGCCAGGCGGGTGCCGTCCCGCGACATCCTGACCTCCGGGAACTCCCGGCGCACATCCGGTAGTTGATATGGGAAGCTTTGGCCGGCCGTTTGCGGGACCGAGGCCGTGACGGTCGTCGAGAGGAGTGCAGCGTGACACAGGACGGCGCCCGAGCCGTGGACATCGACACCAGCAAGCCGCATCCCGCACGGATCTACGACTACCTCCTGGGTGGCAAGGACAACTACGAGGTGGACCAGGTGGCGGGCGACCAACTGGCCGCGGCCGCGCCCGAGGTGTGGATCTCGGTACGGGCCAACCGCGCCTTTCTGCACCGTGCGGTCCGGTACGTCATCGGCAACGGCGTCCGTCAGATCCTCGACATCGGCACCGGGCTGCCCACCTCGCCCAACGTGCACGAGATCGCCCACCAACTGGCTCCGGACACACGCGTCGCCTATGTCGACAACGACCCGATCGTGAAGGCACACGCCGACGCACTGCTCAGCCGGGCCGGCACGACCGGCATCGTGCTCGCCGACCTGCGCGATCCGCAGTCCGTCATCGATCACCCCGAGGTCCGCCGGATCATCGATTTCGACCGGCCGGTCGCCCTGTTCCTCGTCGCCATCCTCCACTTCATCCGCGACGCGGACGAGCCCGAGCGGATCGTGGCCACCCTGCGCGACGCGCTTCCGGCCGGCAGCTTCCTGGTGCTCTCGCACGCGACGGGCGACTTCGCCGTCGACCGCAGCGAGGCCGAGGCCGTCTACAACAGCGCGACCGCCACCATGAACCTGCGGTCCCGCGACCGGGTGGAGCGGTTCTTCGACGGGTTCCAACTGGTCGAGCCCGGCCTCACCCAGGTTCCCTTCTGGCGCCCGGAATCCACCCCGCCGCCCGGCTCCGGGTCGATCGGGTTCTACGGAGGCGTGGCTTGTAAGAACGCCTGAACACTGAACGTCTGAACACCGTGCCCTCCCGTGCCTTCCCGTGTCCTCCCGCGGGAGGGCACGGTGTTTCGCCTGCCCGCCCCTTGACCGAACCCCCATCGGCGCCCCCATACTGACGGCCAAATCGATTTGGCCCATCGATATGGCCGCCGTCCCGGCCGGATCGTCGAGGCCTGAGCCGAGCGAGCCGAACGGAGCCCGCGCGTGTCCAGTCCCGTACATCCCGTCGACGAGTCCCGCCCCCTCGGACGGATCCTGCTCTTCGGCGTCCAGCACGTCCTCGTCATGGCGGCGACACCGATCTCCGCCATCTTCCTGATGAGCGCCACCCTCCGGCTCAGTCCGGGCATCACCGTCGACCTGCTCTCGGCGGCCCTGCTGCTGTCCGGGGTCGGCTCGCTCGTGCAGTCGCTCGGCCCCTGGAAGTTCGGGCCACGGCTGCCGTTCGTGATGCTGCCGGGCGGTGCGCCGCTGATCCTCTTCCTGTCGATCGCGCAGGCCCACGGGCTGCGCACGGCCACGGGCGCAGTGCTGCTCACCGCCGCCTTCACCTTCCTGGTGCTGCCGCTGTTCGCACGGCTGCTGAGGTTCTTCCCGCCACTGGTCATCGGCACGATGATCGTGATCGTCGGCGTCAACCTGGTGAAGGTCGGCGCGCTGCTGGTCACCGGACAGCCCGGAACGCCGGGCTTCGCGGATCCGGTGCGGCTGGGTCTCGCCTTCGCCACCATCGGCCTGATCGTCGCCCTCACCCGGCTGCTGCGCGGGATCCT
The DNA here is from genome assembly GCF_009604455.1 of Streptomyces sp. RB17. Taxonomy (GTDB): domain Bacteria; phylum Actinomycetota; class Actinomycetes; order Streptomycetales; family Streptomycetaceae; genus Streptomyces. The sequence continues at coordinate 1,076,034 of NZ_WEGL01000002.1, read as the reverse complement.
GCGGCAACTGGCCGTGCTGCTCGGCCTGGTGGCCGGCACCGCCCTCGCCTTCGCCGTCGGCCAGGTCCACCCGGGCTCCGCGCTGTCCGGCCAACTGGTCGGCATGCCCAGGCCGTTGCCGTTCGGCGCGCCCGTCTTCGACCTGCTCGCCGCGCTGCCGCTGATGCTGTACAGCCTGGCGTCCATGGCGGAGGCGACCGGGCAGACCGTCATCAACGCCGAGGCTGTCGGCAAGGACATCGACGTCCGCGCCGACGTGCCGCGCACGGTGCGCGGGGATGCGCTGACCTCGCTGCTCGGCGGGTGCTTCGGGCTGCCGCTGATGGTGACCAGCGGCGAGAACATCGGCATCGTCCGGGTCACCGGCGTGCGCAGCCGGTACGTCACGGCCGCCGCGGGTCTCGTCCTCGTCGTCCTCGGCTTCGTGACCCCCGTCGCGCGGGCGATCAGTGTGATGCCGTCGGCCGTGGTCGGCGGCGCCGCGATGGTCGTCTTCGCGGTGATCACCGTTCTCGGTGTGCAGATGCTCGCCCGCGCCCGGCTGGAGGACCACACGGCCACGATGACCTGCGCGGTCGCGCTCGCGCTGGGGCTGCTGCCGATCCTGGTGCCCGGCGTGTACGCCGGGTTCCCGTCCGACGTGCGGATCCTGCTGGAGAGCGGCGTCGCCGTGGGCGCCCTCGTCGCCGCCGTCCTCAACGTCGTCTTCCATCACCTGGGGCGGCGCGCAGCGGACACCGCTGCCGCCGCGCCGGCCGAGGCGCCGAGCCCGGGCGCCCGTGCCTGAACTCCCGCACAGCCACCTCGAACAACGGAGCAGCATGACCGACCTGACCCCCGACCGGCTCCGCCACGACACGCTGCTGCTGGTCCCCGACGTGACACTGACGCCCGACGGCCCGCTGGATCGGCACGCGGTGGTCGTCGGGAACGGCGTGTTCCGCGACGTCGGCCCGGTCGAGCGGATCGTCGGGACCCACCCGTCCCTGGCCCCTCTCCGGCTGCCCGGGCACGCGCTGACGCCGGGCTTCGTCGACGCCCACCACCATCTGACGCAGAGCTTCGGCGGCGCACTCGCCTTCGGGGAACCGTCGGAGATCTTCCGCCGGGTGTGGGTGCCACTGGAGCGCGCCCTGGACGAGGAGTCGGCCTACGTCGCCGCGAAACTGGCCGCGCTGGAGTCCCTGCGCGGCGGTTTCACGACGGTCGCCGAGTCCGGGACCCGGGCCTCGGTGGACGTGGACGTGGTGGCCTCGGCCGCGCGTGACGCGGGGATCCGCTGTGTGCTGGGGCTCGTCTGCAACGACGTCTCGGACGGCAGCGGAGCGGACGCGGATCCGCAGAGAGTGCTCGCCGCCGCGGAGCAGCACCTGGCGCGCTACGGCGGTGACGACCTGGTCCGTCCCTCGCTGGCCGTGTCCGTGCCGGAGGCCGCGACGGCGCACACCCTGGCCACGACGGCGCGGCTCGCCGCCGACGCGGGTGCGGTCGTCCAGATCCATGTGAACGAGCACCTCGTCGCCGTCGAGCGCTCGCTGGTCCGGCACGGGCTGCGGCCCCTGGAGTATCTGCACCATGTGGGTGCCCTGGGGCCGCAGTTGCTGGCCGCGCACGCGACGCTGCTGACCCCTGGCGAGGTCACGCTGCTCGCGGACAGCGGCGCGGCGGTGAGCTACAACCCGGTGGCGAGTGCGTGGAAGGGCAACGCCGTCGCCCCGGCGACCACCTTCGCCGAGCGCGGCATCCGGTTCGGGCTCGGCACCGACGGGACGCGCGGGGACGGCTTCCGGCTCACGGACGCTGCGGAGTTCGCTCAGCGGCTCGGCTACGGCCTGGCCAGCGGGGACTCTTCCTGCGGCGCCGGCTGGACGTGGTGGGAGCGGGCCACCGCGGGCGGCGCGGACGCGGTCGGCCTCGGCCGGCACACGGGACGCATCGCGCGCGGTGCCGCAGCGGACTTCCTCCTGGTCGACCTCGACACGCCGGAGATGCGGCCGTCCTGGGACCTGCCGTGGGAGCTGGTCCGGCGCGGCAACCGTGACCAGCTCTCCGCCGTGTTCGTCGCCGGCCGCCTGCGCCTGTGGCGCGGCTGGCCGCCGGACTGGGACGGACCGGCGCTGGTCCGCCGCGCCGCCGAGTTGGCCCCGCACGTGGTACGGCGCGCCGGGGTGACCCGGGCCCATCCGACGTCGGTGGCGGCAGGGCGGCGGACAGCGGCGCACACCGAGGTCGCGGCCGGGGACGTGCGCACGATCCCGACCCACCGCAGTGCCCCGGTCACGCCCCCGGACGCCGCCCCGCCCACGCCGGCCTCGGCCCTTCCGACGCCCCCGGACCCGGCCGTGTCCTGTCCCGGTGATCAGCGGTGAGCGGCGGGACGCTGGCGGTGCTGGCGTTGACCGTCGCGGCGGCCGCGTTCGTGCAGGGGGCCAGCGGCCTCGGGTTCGCGCTGATCGTGGCACCGGTCGCGGGGCTGCTCGATCCGGGGCTGCTGCCGGTGTTCGTCCTGACCGCGATGATCCCGCTCAACCTGTACGTCGCCTGGCGTGAACGGCACAGTCTCGATCTGCGCGGCGCCCGGTGGATCACGGCGGCGCGGCTGACGGCGACACCGGCGGGGCTGGCGCTGCTGTGGGCGATCCCGGAGGGTGCGCTCGGAGCCGTCGTCGGCGCGGCGACGGTGCTGGCGGCCGTGGTGAGCCTCGTCGTGCCGTCGTTCGTGCCCGGGCGCGGGGCGTACCTGGGCGCCGGTGTCATCACGGGGCTGACCGAGACCGCGACCGGCGTGGGCGGCCCACCGCTCGCCCTCGTCTACCAGCACCGGCCGCCCGGCGAGCTGCGGGCCACGGTCGCCGCCTGCTTCCTGGTGGGCGAAGTCGCCTCGCTGGCCCTGCTGTTCGTCACCGGGCGCGGCCGTCCGGCGGACATGGGCTGGGCGCTCCTGCTGCTGCCCGCGCTCGCGGCGGGAGCCTGGCTCAGCCGCCTCGCGCACCGGCGCCTCGACGCGCGGAAGATGCGCGCCTTCGTCCTTGTCTTCGCCCTGGTGTCCGGGGTGGTGCTCATGGCAGGGACGTGACCTGACCGCCCCCTCCACCGACGGCACCGGCAGCGCCCCGCTTCTCCTACCCTCCCGGGCGCATCCCGTCCGCGGCGACCGGCGGCCGCCGCAGGGACGAGGCGCGCAGAACGAGCCGGGGCGCGCCATCCGGCGCCCCGCCCGCGGCGTCCGCCGACCCGGTCTCCCCCGGCCCCGCCTCCACCGATCCGGTCTCCGCCCGTCCGGTCTCCCCCGACCCCTTTTCCGCCGATCCCGTCACCCCGGACCCCACCTCCGTCACCCCGGTCTCCGCCGCCCCGGCCTCCACCGATCCGGCCTCCGCCCGCCCGGTCTCCCCCGACCCCTTTTCCGCCGATCCCGTCACCCCGGACCCCACCTCCGTCGCCCCGGCCTCCGTCGCCCCGGCCTCCGCCCGTCCGGTCTCCCCCAACCCCTTTTCCGCCGATCCCGTCACCCCGGACCCCACCTCCGTCGCCCCGGCCTCCACCGATCCGGCCCCCGGCCCCATTTCCCCCGGCCCCGCTTCCCTCGGGCCGGCTGCCCTGCCCGCCTCCGGTCGCGCGCCCAGTCGGGCGAGCAGCAGTTCCACCGCGTCCGCAGCCGCCCGGTCCAACCCCAAGTCGACCGCGGTGAGCGGGGGTTCGCAGGTGCGGGCGCGCAACCCGTCGTACCGGGTGACGACCATGACGTCGTCGGGGATGCGGCGGTCCCCGTCCCGCAGCGCCCGTACGGCGCCGACCGCGAAGGCGTCGACGAGCACGCACAGCGCGTCGATGCCGGGGTGCTCCGCGAGCAGCGCGGCACATCGGTCGTACCCCGCCTGCTCGCCGCCGTCCTCCGGGGCGGTGGCGACGATGGGGGGCCAGCCGTACGCGGCGGCGATCCGTTCGTACGCGGCGCGGGCGTCGACCGTGGAGTGCCGGGTGCCCGCGCCGACGACGAGCGCCGGGCTGCGGGCGCCCTGGTCACGCAGGTGGTCCAGGAGCAGTTCGACCACCCTGCCGCCGTGCAGGTCCACGTACGGGGCGTCGTCGTCGGGGGCGGTGGGCCGGCCCAGAGCCACGTACGGCAGTCCGCGCTCGCGCAGTTGGGCCACGGCCGCGTCGTCCTCCTCGGGCTCGACCACGATCGCGCCGTCGATGTCCACCGAGTACAGCGCGGATCCGGACTGCACGGGCGGGATCAGCACCAGGGCGTAGCCGTGGACGAGGGCCCGCTCGGCCGCCGCGGCGGCCACCTCCATGTAGAAGCCGAGCCGCGAAGGGCCGCCGGCCACCGCGAACGGCATCGAGGAGGCCAGCGCGATGGCCTTGGCCTGGCCCCGGCGCAGCCGCTGGGCGCGCAGATTGGGCCGGTACCCCAGTTCGGCGGCGATCTTCTTGATGCGTTCGCGGGTCCGCGGATCGACCTTGCCGATGCCGTTGAGGGCGTGGGACACCGTGGTCCGCGACACCGAGGCCGCCGCGGCGACGTCGGCGATCGTGGGCCGGCGAGCGCCGTGCGAGGTGGTCATGGGCCCATCTTCGCAACCGCCGCCGCCCCGGGGCCACCGCCCCCTGGGCCTGGGCCGGCCCGCCCCACAGGCCGTCTGCAGGACGAGGGACGGACGGGAAGGCGACCCCCGGTCCCCGGCCGCAGCCGAAGCCGGCCCCCGGCCTCGGCTGCGGCCGGGGGCCGGGGGTCGAGGAGGGTCGGCGGCGGTCGCGGGCGCATCCGGCTCTGTCGCCGTACGCCCGGTGTGCACGATCTCGGGCTGCCGGCACCACCGTGGCTCGGCCGTCGCCCGGGTGCCCGACCGGCGCCACGACGGCGACGGTGACCGGCTGGTCCGCTTCACCTGCCCCGGCTTGATCGGCCGGCTGCGCCGCGAACAGCCCCGGATCGACGAGGCGATCGCCGGGCTGCGGCGTCCCCGCCACGCACTCGACGCGCTGCGCCACTCGCCTCGGCGCGCCTCCGACGCCGGACCGCGACAGCGCCGCGCCGACGCCCCGGCCCCGGTGGTCGCGGACGTCGTCCCCGTGCGGGTGCGGGCCGCGCTTGGTGAGGCTCGAGGGTTGGTGCGACGCTGGTGGAGAGGGTTGCGACGAGGGGCATCCTGGAGGGCCGATGGGACGCGACGTCCCGGCGCTCGTCTTCACCCGCGAGGACCGCCGCCGGTACCGGATCAAGATGCACGCGTGCCTGGACACGTTGGCGCAGATGCTGCGCGAGGCACGGTTCGAGTCCGAGCGGCCTCAGGTCGGTCTGGAGATCGAGCTGAACCTGGTCGGCGACGACGCCGAGCCCGCGATGCGCAACACCGATGCGCTGAAGGCGATCTCCGACCCCGCCTGGTCCACCGAGCTCGGCCGGTTCAACCTGGAGATCAACGTGCCGCCCCGGCGGCTGACGGCGGGCGGACCCGACGCGTGGGAGTCGGAGATCCGCGCCGCGCTGAACCACGCCGACGAGCGGGCCAGGTCGATCGGCACCCGGCTGATCATGATCGGAATCCTGCCCACCCTGCGCCAGCAGGACATCGGCGAGGAGTCCCTGTCGGAGAACCCGCGCTACCAGTTGCTCAACGACCAGATCTTCGCGGCCCGGGGCGAGGACCTGCGCATCGAGGTGGACGGCGCGGACCGGCTGCGCACTTACGCGGACACCATCACCCCGGAGGCCGCGTGCACGAGCACGCAGTTCCATCTCCAGGTCGCTCCCGAGGAGTTCGCCCCCTACTGGAACGCGGCGCAGGCCATCGCCGGGGTCCAGGTGGCGCTGGCGGCGAACTCGCCGTTCCTGTTCGGCAAGGAGCTGTGGCACGAGACCCGTGTTCCGCTGTTCGAACAGGCCACGGACACCCGCCCGGAGGAGATCAAGGTGCAGGGCGTACGGCCCCGGGTGTGGTTCGGGGAGCGGTGGATCAACAGCGTCTTCGACCTCTTCGAGGAGAACCTGCGCTACTTCCCCGCCCTCCTCCCCCTGTGCGACGAACAGGACCCGGCGGAGACCCTGGACCGGGGCGACATCCCGGAACTCGGCGAACTGACCCTGCACAACGGCACGATCTACCGCTGGAACCGCCCGGTGTACGCCGTCTCGAACGACCTCCCGCACATCCGGGTGGAGAACCGGGTGCTGCCCGCCGGGCCGACGGTCGCCGACACCCTCGCCAACGGCGCCCTCTACTACGGGCTCACCCGGGCCCTGGTGGCGGAGGACCGGCCGGTGTGGTCGCGGATGTCGTTCGCGGCCGCCGCGGACAATCTGCACACCGCCGCCCGGCACGGCATCGACGCCCTGTTGTACTGGCCCGGGATGGGCGAGGTGCCGGTGCCGGAGCTGGTGCTGCGCCGGCTGCTGCCGCTGGCGCACCGGGGACTCGAACAGTCGGGCATGGACGCGGCGTGGCGGGAGCCGCTGCTCGGCATCATCGAGCAGCGCTGTGTGACGGCACGCAACGGCGCCGTGTGGCAGAAGGAGATGTTCCACCACCTCGACGCCACCACGCGCGCCGGCCGCCACGAGGCGCTGCGGCAGATGACCCAGCTGTACATCGACTACATGCACCTCAACGCCCCGGCCCACACCTGGCCCGTGGACTGACCCGGCTCGGCCGCCCCCGCTCAGCAGGTTCACCGCCCGGTCGAAGGCCGAGTCGCGGTTCTCGGCGAACTCCTCCTGGGTGAAGACCGGGTGCGCACGAGCATGTCCTTCCGACGGGCGGCCGTGGGAGACCACCGTCGCCGCAGCGCCATGGTGGGCGCCATCCGGTCATCCGGTGCAACGAGGAGGGGGTAGCCCTCCCGTCCCGGTCTCACTCGGACCGCGTCATGCCGTTCAGCGGAACCCGTCGCACAGACAGCTTGCGGCGGCTGATCCGCCGGCCCTCGGGAGTGCGGACGAGGGTGTCGTCGTGGGCGGCGGGGCTGGGTGTCATGGCGGACGGCTCGTGTGGTTGGGTCCGCATCCCCTGCGCGGTGATGTCCCTGGACAGGTCTGCGCCGGCGACCCGGGTGACCGCTAGCGCTCGGCGCCGGCGCACGGCGGCGCGTCCGGCAGGTGGGTCTTCGCCCACTCGCCCAGTTCCCGGAGCGCCGGTTCCAGGGCACCGCCCGCCTCGGTCAGCCGGTAGGACACGCGCAGCGGCGGGCCCTCGTCGACCTCGCGGAGCACGAGTCCGGCCGCACCGAGTTCCGCGAGCCGGTCGGACAGCATGCGCTCGCTGATGCCGGGGATGGCCCGGCGCAGGTCGGCGAAGTGTGCGGGCTGCTCGACCAGGACGGACACGATCGGGCCGCTCCAGCGCTTTCCGAGCAGCTGGAAGACACGGGTGATGCCATCGTCCACCCGCTTGCACGCCGCGCTGTCGTGGGTCACGTCCGCCGCCATGCGATCAGGGTACTACCTCGCCGTAGGGGGATGAAAAAAAGTAAGTCCATGTGCTAAAGATAGTCCAGTACGAAACTTCATCACCCCTTGGAGTTCCCCATGGCAACCCTGCTGCACATCGACTCGTCCGTGTTCCCGACGGAGGCCTCGTCCTCGCGTGCCGTGACGGAGGCCTTCCGCACGCACTGGCAGGAGCAGCACCCCGAGGGCACGGTCGTCTACCGCGATCTCGCGGCGCAGCCCGTTCCGCACATCAACGCCGCCGCGCACACCGCCGGCTTCGTCGACCCCGCCTCGCACACGCCGGAGCAGGCCGCGGCCTTCGCTGAGCGCGTCCGGCTGATCGAGGAGCTGGAGCAGGCCGACGCGGTGCTGATCGGCGCCCCGATGTACAACTTCTCGATCCCCTCGACCCTCAAGGCCTGGGTGGACAACGTGATCCTCATCGGCCGCACCGCGGGCGAGACCCAGTCCGCCAAGGGCACCCCGGTGACCATCGTCGCCAGCCGGGGCGGCGCGTACGGGCCCGGCACCCCGCGTGAGGGATACGAGTACGTGCAGAACTACCTCACGGCCGCCCTCGCCGACGGCCTCGGTCTGGACGTCGACTTCATCGTCCCGGAGCTGACGATGGCCCCGCAGAACCCGGCGATGGCCGAGCTGATCCCGCTGTACGAGGCCTCCCGCGACCGTGCCTTCGAGGAGGCCGCCGCGAAGGCCAAGCAGCTCGCGGAGCGCCTGGCGGCCTGACCGGTCCGCCCCGGCCCGGCCGCCGCCCTGTACGCGGCGCCGGGCCGGACGAGGTCGTCGAGTTCCGCCGGATGTACGGCCGCCCCGCCTGTTTCGTCCGCGTCGCCGTCGCCGACGACGCCACGTACGAGGCCTTCCTCGTGGAGAAGCTGAGCGGTCTGTCCTGTGTGCTGCGCATCGACTCCCACCCCACCATGAAGATGATCAAGGCAGGCCCGTGACCCGTCGGCCGCCTCGGATGTACCGTGCAACGATCTGCGCGTCACCCCAGCGTGCTCGGACACCTTGAGGAGAGGCACCCGTTGGCCGCCAGCTACTTCGAGCGCATAGACCGGCTTCGCCACAAGCCCACCCCGCACGCGAGCGGCGCGTGGGACACCGACGAGATGCACTTCAGCCCACTCGGCGGACTCGTGGTCCACGCGATCGACCAGTACCGTGCCGAGCGGGCGCCGGACGGCCTGGTCCTGTCCAGGATCAGCTTCGACATCCTGGGGCGCCTCGCCCTGGACGAGTGCGAGATCCAGGTGGAGTCGATCCGGCCCGGTCGCACCATCGACCTGCTCGAAGCGGTCGTACGCATCGCGGACCGGCCGGTGGTCCGGGCCCGCGCCTGGCTGCTCACCGCCGTGGACACCGGCGCCGTGGCCGGCGGCGCCGTCCGGCGCCTCGCACCGCCGGACGGGCTCGCCGGTCGGTCGCTGGGCTCGGTCTGGCCCGGCGGACACTGCGCATCCGTCGACGTACGGCCGGTCACCCCCGCGGAACCGGGCCGCGGCACGGTCTGGATCTCCACGGACCTCGACCTCGTCGCGGGCGAGCCGAGCAGCCCGGTCGCCTCCTACGTCGCCCTGGTCGACACGGCCAACGGCATCGCCGTACGCCGGTCTCCCACCGAGTGGATGTTCCCCAACGTGGACCTGACGATCCATCTGCACCGGCAGCCGGAAGACCGCTGGGTCGGCCTGGACACCACGGTCACCTTCGGCCCCACCGGCCAGGGCCTCACCAGCAGCGTCCTCCACGACATCCACGGCCCGGTCGGCCAGGCCGAACAGATCCTCACGGTCCGTCCGCTGCCCGGCCGGTGACGTTCACTCCGCGACGCCGGCCGTCGGCTCAGGGGTCGATGTTCCATCGCTCGGGAAGATCGGCGTCGCGGAAGACGCACACGCAATGGGCTTCCCGGACGATGTTGTGCTGCCCTCAGGTGGGACACCGGCGGAAGATCACCTCATCGGTGAAGGTGCCGGGAAGGCCGAGTCCCGCACGGTCGAGGGCCGCGGCCACCGCCGGCCATGAGTCGGTGTCCGGGCAGTAGCCCGTCGACTGGTTGCTCACCTCCCGCACCGCCCAGCGGCCGGCGTCCTCGCGGAAGCCGATCTCCCCCGCGCCCAGTACCGGCTCGCCGCCCGCGCAGGCCACGTGTTCGGACCGGCGCGGGGCCAGTCGCAGGGCGCCGTCCAGCCCGATGACGAAGGTGAAAGGCTCGGACAGTTCCTCGCGGGTCCGGGTGACGGCCCAGTCCGCGAACTCGGCCGCCGTACGAATGACAGTGCCGGACTCCCCGCGCCGGACGGCGGCCTTCACGTCCTCGGGACCGACATACCGATAGCTCCGAGGGCTGCGTCCCGACGCGCTCATGCCGGTCACAGCAGGGCATGGCGGGTCCAACGGAGGGTGCGGGATACGTCGATGGTGTGGGGAGCCGTGTTGCGACAGCCGGGCGATTGGGCCGACGCGCCGCACTGGTGGACCAGGGCCTGGGAGGCCGGACATGTCACGGCCGCCTTCGATCTGGGCACGCTGTAAGCCCAGGAGAGCGACACCGACTGCGCGTGCCATGGAGTACCGGGCGCGCATCCTGGAGCGGCGCGGAGCGCACCAGCGGCTGGTCGAGACGCCGTCCTGATCCGAGTTGCCGGGGCCCCCTCGTTCCCGAACGGCCTCAGCGGGATCTCCGTCGTCGTGCGCCCCAGCGGCACCCTCCCTGCGCGTCGCCCCCACCGAGGCGAGCCCCACCGCAGCAACCCCCGCCCACTGGGCCGGCGCGAGGTGTTGGCCGAGGAACAGCAGCCCTGTCAGCGCACCGATCGCCGGTTCCAGGCTGGTCAGCACTCCGAACACGCGCGGTGTGAGGCGGCGCAGCGCCTCCAGTTGGCATGTGTACGGCACGACGCTGGAGAGAACGGCGACCACCGCGGCCACGGCGAGGGTGCCGGGGTCCAGCAGCCGGGTGCCCGCCTGGGCGATGCCGTACGGCAGGCTGAGCAGCGCTCCCCAGGTCACGGCCAGCGCGAGGCCGCGGCCGTCGGGGGCGCGTTGGGCCAGCCGTTTGCCGACGAGGATGTATCCGGCCCAGCAGCATCCGGCCACGGCGGCGCAGGCGGCGCCGGCCGAGTCCAGGGCCGTACCGGTGCGGCTGAGCAGGAGGACGCCGGTGGCGGCGAGACCCGCCCACAGCAGGTCGGGGGCGCGGCGCGAGCCGGACAGGGCGATGGCGAAGGGGCCGAGGAACTCCAGGGTGGTGGCGGCGCCCAGGGGCAGCCGGGCGACCGCCTCGTAGTACGCCAGATGGTGCACGGCGAGCAGGGTTCCGGCGGCGGCCGCGACGCCGAGCGTGGTCCGGTCGCCGCGGATCCGGGGCCGCCACATCGCGGTCAGGACGAGCGCGGCGATGGCCAGCCGCAGGGTCACCACGCCGGCCGGTCCCACCACGGGGTAGAGACCGGTCGTCAGCGCGGCGCCGCCCTGCAGGCCCAGGATCCCGCCGAGGACGAGCCCCGGGGCCGGTACGGCGCCGAGTCCCCGTCCGAGGGCGACGGCGGCGCGTGCGCGTGGGGTGAGGTACGGGGCGATGGTTACCGGACTCCTTGTGCGGCGTCTTCGCACCCTAGGGCGACGGCCCGTGGATGATCAACGGGTGGGCGGGCGGCTCAGGCCAGCACCAGGACCAGGGGCACGCCCCGGCACGGCACCAGGCGCATGCCGTCGTACGCGCCCGGCCGCGCCGCGCCGAGCAGTTCGCCGAAGTCCGGGCCCTTGGTGAGGGAACCGGCCAGGTGGGCGGGGTCGGCGGAGGCGGCGACCCGGCCTCGGGCGTTGACCAGATGGGCGGGGCGTGGCAGGCGCCGCAGGAGGGAGAGCACGGCGGTCTCGAAGTGCCGCAGATAGACGTCGGCGGCGGCCACTCCGGCGAACCGGCCCTGGACCAGGACGGGTTCGGACAGGGTGAGGCTGTACTCGTCGGAGCAGAGGTAGTCGACGTACGGTCCGGCCACCGCCCGGCGCCCGGTGTCGCGGGGCAGCGCGAACCAGTCCCAGTGCGTGTAGTCGGAGTACGCCGACTGGCCGGGATCGAGGTCGAGCAGGAGCGGGCGAACATCGCCGTCGGCGCCGGACTGCCACCACTCCAGCCAGGCGGGCACGTCGGTGAGCAGGCCGGGGGCCGCGACGAACCCGGCTCCGGAGACGAGTTCCTCGCGGGTCAGGTGGACGTGCAGTCCGGGACGCAGGGCGGCGAGGTCGGCACTGACCGGCCGCCGGCCCGCGGCGGTCACCCGGCCGAGCAGGGTTTCGGTGTCGGCGCGGATGGCCGCGACCGTCTCGAACACGGCCTCCAGCGCACCGCCGACCTGTGCGGCCACCCACGTCTCCGCTTCCGTGCCGAGGGTGGCGAGCGCGGGGCTCCGGCCCATGGTGTCCTCCAGCGGACGGGAACCTGACGCGGCACGGTCAGAGGGTGAGGCGTACGGCGACGAGCCGCGCCGTCGACTCCCTGACGCACCGCTCGGCCAGCGTGCCGGCCGTTTCGTGGGCCCCATCTTGCACGGCGGAGATCACCGCGCGGTGACGTTCCGCAACTTCTTCACGATATGCGTCGTCGGCCAGGACCAGGCACAGCAGTGCGCCGATCTCGCCCTGCAGGGCCACCTGTTCACGGGTGAGCCGGGCCGACTGGGCGGCCGCCGCGAGTTCGACGTGGAAACGGCCGTAGAGCCGGCTACGGGCGGGCGCGTCCGCGGCCCGGGTCAGCTCCTCGGCGGTGCGGCGGAGTTGGTGGAGGTCCTCGGATTCGGTGCGCTGGGCGGCGAGCCGGGCGGCGGCGCCGGACAGGGCGGCCCAGTGGTCGCCGAGGTCGCGCAGTCCCTCGGTGCTCCAGCCGCGCAGCCGGGCCTTGAGCCGGTCGTCGGCGGGGACTTCGGGGAGGGAGACGAAGCTGCCGCCGCCGCGGCCCCGGCGGGTGGTGACCAGGCCCTGTTGCCGCAGGGCCATGAGCGCCTCACGCAGGGTGACCGTGGAGACGCCGAGCTGTCCGGCCAGCTCGGTCTCGCCGGGCAGTTGCTCGCCGTCGGCGAGGAGGCCCAGTTCGATGGCGTCGCCGATGCGGCGGACGACCGCGTCCACGCGGGCCCGGTTGTCCACCGGGCTGAAGACGGCCCTGCGTGCGCCGCGCTCGATCTCGTACTGCCTCACGGTCACCACCTCATGCATTGACTCAAGCTTTACCCTAAGGGGACCTTGAGATTAGAACTATGACTTCATATGTTTGCGGTCAAGCGGTTCAACGTACAGCGCGCCAGAAAGGTTCCCCTATGGAGGGAATTGCGATCCGGCTGCAGGACCTGCGGAAGTCGTTCGGCGAGACGACCGCCGTGGCCGGGGTCGACCTGGAGATCCGGGACGGGGAGTTCTTCTCGATGCTCGGCCCGTCCGGATCCGGCAAGACAACGGTCCTCCGGCTCGTCGCCGGGTTCGAGACACCGGACCGGGGCCGGATCGAGCTCGCCGGACAGGAGGTCACCGGCCTGGCCCCGTTCGAGCGGGACGTGCACACGGTCTTCCAGGACTACGCCCTCTTCCCGCACATGACGGTCGAACAGAACGTCGCCTACGGGCTGAAGGTCCGCAGGGTACCGAAGGCCGAACGGCTCGTCCGCGCCCGCAAGGCCCTCTCCGAGGTCCGCCTGGAGGGCTACGGCCAGCGGCGCCCGGCCCAGCTCTCCGGCGGGCAGCGCCAGCGTGTCGCCCTCGCCCGCGCGCTCGTCGGCCGGCCCCGGGTACTGCTGCTGGACGAGCCGCTCGGTGCCCTCGACCTGAAGCTGCGCGAGCAGATGCAGGTCGAACTGAAGGCGATCCAGCGGGAGGTCGGCATCACCTTCGTCTTCGTCACCCACGACCAGGAGGAGGCCCTGACGATGAGCGACCGCATCGCCGTCTTCGACCAGGGCCGCATCGCCCAGGTCGGCACACCGGCGGAGATCTACGAGCGCCCGGCGACCCCGTTCGTCGCCTCCTTCGTCGGCACCTCGAACCTCCTCGACGGGGAGACGGCCCGCCGGATCGTCGGCGCCCCGGGCACGTACAACATCCGCCCGGAGAAGATCCACGTCCTGAAGGAGTCCGCCGAGGCGGACGAGCCCGAGCACGCCACCACGACCGGAACCGTCGCCGAGGTCGTCTACCTCGGCGACGCCACCCGCTTCCTGGTCGACCTCGACGGCGGCGGCCGGCTCACCGCGCTGCAGCAGAACCTGGAGACCTCCTCCGAGGACGTCGCCGCCCTGCGCGGCACCCGGGTGCGCCTGACGTGGCACCGCCGGCACGCCGTCCGGCTGCCCTCCTGACCTCTCCCCCCGCCTCTACGTCCCCTGGAGAACGCCGTGCGTCCCACCCGTACCCTGCGCGTCGCGGCCTGCGCCGCCGCGCTGCTGCTCGCCGCCGCCTGTGACTCCTCCGGCTCCGGCGCCTCGTCCGCCACCGGGCTCAACCCGCCCGACCTCAAGGCCCCGACGAAGCTCGGCAAGACGGAGGGCCAGGTCAATCTGATCGCCTGGGCCGGCTACGTCGAGGACGGCTCCAACGACCCGAAGGTGAACTGGGTCGGCGACTTCGAGAAGCAGACGGGCTGCCAGGTGCACTCCAAGGTCGCCGCCAGCTCGGACGAGATGGTCAAGCTGATGAAGACCGGCGAGTACGACGCCGTCTCCGCCTCCGGCGACGCCTCCCTGCGCCTGATCGCCTCCGGCGACGCGGCGCCCGTCAACACCGCCCTGGTCCCCAACTACAAGGACATCTTCGCCGGGCTGAAGAACGGCCCGTGGAACTCGGTAAAGGGCCAGATGTACGGCATCCCGCACGGCCGGGGCGCCAACCTGCTGATGTACAACACCGAGAAGGTCAAGCCCGCGCCCACCTCCTGGTCCGCCGTCTTCGACGACGCCGCCCGGTACCAGGGGCACGTCACCGCGTACGACTCGCCGATCTACATCGCCGACGCGGCGCTCTATCTCAAGGCCACCAAACCCGAGTTGAAGATCAAGGACCCGTACGCCCTCGACCAGAAGCAGTTCGACGCGGCCGTGGCCCTGCTCAAGCAGCAGAACAAGAACGTCGGCGAGTACTGGAGCGACTACCTCAAGGAGGTCTCCGCCTTCAAGAGCGGTGACTCGGTGGTCGGCACCACCTGGCAGGTCATCGCCAGCCTCGCCGCCTCCGAGGGCGCCAAGGTCAAGGCGCTGGTGCCGAAGGAGGGTTCGACCGGCTGGTCCGACACCTGGATGGTGTACAGCAAGGCCAAGCACCCCAACTGCGCCTACAAGTGGCTGAACTGGATCGTCTCGCCCAAGGTCAACGCCCAGGTCGCCGAGTACTTCGGCGAGGCGCCGGCCAACTCCAAGGCCTGCGCCGAGACCAGCGACAAGAACTTCTGCACGGTCTACCACGCGGCCGACGAGAGCTACTGGAAGAAGATCGCCTTCTGGAACACGCCCATCGAGCAGTGCCTCGACGGCCGCAAGGACGTCCGTTGCGTGCCGTACGCCAAGTGGGTGCAGGCCTGGACCGAGATCAAGGGCTGAGTCGTGACGACCGATGGGACGACCGCCGTCGGCCGGGGAACCGTCCGGCGGCTCGCCGGAAGCCTGCACCGCAGGCCCCGGCTGCGGCTGACCCTGCTGCTCACCGCCCCGCTGCTGTGGCTGGCCGTCCTCTACCTCGGCTCGCTGGCGGTGCTGTTCGTCTCGGCGTTCTGGACGACGGACTCCTTCACCTCGCAGGTGGTCAAGGTCTGGTCGACGGAGAACTTCCACGAGCTGTTCACCACGCCCGTCTTCCGGCAGGTGATCCTGCGCAGTGTGGGCGTGGCCCTCGCGGTGACCGTGCTGTGCGCGGTGATCGCCTTTCCGGTCGCCTTCTACACCGCGCGGGTGGCCAAGCCGCGCCGGCGTCCGCTGCTCGTGGTGGCCATCCTGACTCCCCTGTGGGCGAGTTACCTGGTCAAGGTGTACGCCTGGCGGCTCATCCTGTCCGAGGGCGGCCTCGCCGACTGGATGCTCGCTCCGTTCGGGCTGAGCGGCCCCGGCTTCGGCCTGCCCGCCACGGTCCTCACCCTGACCTACCTGTGGCTGCCGTACATGATCCTGCCGATCCACACGGCACTCGAACAGCTCCCGGCGAACCTGCTGGACGCCTCGGCCGATCTCGGCGCCCGGGCCGGGCGGACCTTCCGCTCGGTGGTGCTGCCGATGGTGCTGCCGTCGGTCGCGGCCGGTTCGGTGTTCACCTTCTCGCTCAGCCTCGGCGACTACATCACCGTGCAGATCGTCGGCGGCAAGACGCAGTTGATCGGCAATCTCGTGTACTCCAACATCGAGCTCAACCTGCCCATGGCCGCCGCGCTCGGCACCGTACCGGTCGTCGTGATCGTCCTGTACCTGCTGGCCATCCGCCGCACCGGCGCACTCAACAGCCTGTAGGAGAAGAGCGCCATGCATCTCAGCCGCACCGCGCGCATCGCCCTGCGCACCGGCGCCGGGCTCGGTTTCGCGGTGATCTACGTCCCGCTGCTGCTCGTCCTCGTCAACTCGCTCAATCCCGACCGCAGCGCGAGCTGGCCCCCGCCGGGGCTGACCGGGCGCTGGTGGTCGGTGGCCGTGCACAACTCCGGTGCCCGGCAGGCGCTGTGGGTCTCGGTGAAGGCGGGGCTGGGGGCGACCGCGATCGCGCTGGTCCTCGGCACGCTCATCGCGTTCGCCGTGGCCCGGCACCGCTTCTTCGGCCGTGACACGGTGTCGTTCGTCGTGGTCCTGCCGATCGCGCTGCCCGGCATCGTCACCGGCATCGCCCTCAACTCGGCCTTCGGCACGGTGCTGGAACCGCTCGGCGTGGGGCTCGGACTGTTCACGGTGATCGTCGGCCACGCCACGTTCTGCATCGTGATCGTCTTCAACAACGTGGTGGCCCGGTTGCGCCGTACGGCGGCCTCGTACGAGGAAGCGGCCATGGATCTCGGCGCGACCACCTTCCGTGCCTTCGCGGACGTCACCTTCCCGCTGGTCCGTTCCGCGCTGCTGGCCGGCGGACTGCTCGCCTTCGCGCTGTCCTTCGACGAGATCGTGGTCACCACGTTCACCGCGGGACCCGGGATCGAGACCCTGCCGATCTGGATCTTCGACAACATGACCCGGCCGCAGCAGGCACCGGTGGTGAACGTCGTGGCCGCCGTACTCGTCCTGCTGTCGGTGATCCCGATCTACGTCGCCCAGCGGCTGTCCGCGGACACGGCGACGTCCAGCCGGGTGTGACACCCTGTACGTCGGACGAACAGGGGGACGCATGAGTTCTGGGGATCCTGTCGCCCCGGCGCGGGCGCTGCGTGCGGCGTACGAGGCGGCCTCGGCGGTTGTCGCGGGCCTGGATGACGAGGAGTCGTGGCTGCCGACCGGCTGCACCGGCTGGGCGGTCCGCGACCTCGTCTTCCACTGCGTGACGGATGCCCAGCGCGCTCTGGTGGCCCTGCACACGCCGGCGCGGGAGCCGGCAGACCGGGACGCGGTGACGTACTGGCAGGACTGGCGGCCGGACACCGTGGGCGCGGCGAACGGACGGCGCTGGGTGCGGGTGAACGCGAGCATGTTCCTCGACTTCCGCCAGCTCCAGGGCCTGTATCTGGAGACGCTGGCGGCGGCCCTACGCGCGGCGGAGGCGGCCGATCCCACGCAGCACGTCGGCACACAGGGACATGTCCTGACGGCCGGGGATCTGGCCACCACCCTCGCGGTGGAGGCGACCGTCCACCATCTGGACCTGACCGTCCAGCTCCCGCACGCACCCGGACCGGCGCCCGAGGGGCTCGCCGCGGTGCGCGCCACCCTGGACGGTCTGCTCGGCCGGCCCGCGCTCCCGGAGTGGAGCGACGAGCACTACGCGCGCGTGGGCACCGGCCGGGCCTCGCTCACCGAGGCCGAGCGTGCCCGGCTGGGCGCTGCGGCCGACCGGTTCCCGCTGTTCGGCTGAAGGAGGGTACGGCCCCCGCGGCGGCGGGCGCCGATCACACACCCAACACGGGGACACTCGGGGGCGACACCTGCGCGGTGCGGGGTTCGCCGCCCGGGTTGATGGAAGCCTCCGCCTCATGCACACCCCACCGAGCATCAACAGTTATGTCGACCGGGTCACCGCCGGCCCCGGCGGGGCGATGACCGTGGAGGTCGGCGCCCTCACCGGCGACCTGACCGTGGCCACCATCCTGCTGTCCGACGGCCACAGCGTGCGCGTCGCCGTGCAGCAGTCCGGCAGCGACACCTGGTACACCCTCGCCGGCAGCCCCGCACCCGTGCCCACCGGGCAA
Organism: Streptomyces sp. RB17; assembly: GCF_009604455.1. GTDB lineage: Bacteria > Actinomycetota > Actinomycetes > Streptomycetales > Streptomycetaceae > Streptomyces. The sequence goes on along the minus strand of NZ_WEGL01000002.1, from coordinate 1,058,221 downwards.
CTCGCCGCCTTTCACCGGGATCTGCTGGGCCGCATCCGCCGGGGAGGTGGCACCCGCGCCACCTGAACCGACCGAGCTCACGGGGGCCGCCCCGCGGAGCGGGTGCGGCGCCTGCTCCCGGGCGGGCTCGTCGTGGACACCTGCGAGGGGGCGGCGTGGGTGAGTCTCACGCCGTTCCCCATGGCCGCCGTGCCGCCTGGCCCTGTCGCGCGCGGGGTTGCCAGGATCCGGCACGACTGAAGCCGACGCCGGTCGACACATACTCAACTCGCCGACTGGTGGGGCCGATTGACTCCCATGAACCGGTAAAAGCCCGCTCCCGCACCTTGACCGACAGATGGTCCAGACCAATCATGGACTAGACCATTAGGCCCGTCGGGCCGCACACCGCGCGCGACCCCCGCCCGACCCCCGCTCGCCGGCCTGTCGTTCGTCATCCGGGAGTAGTCATGCCACGTCCGAGACCCGTACGCGCCCTGCTCGCGGGCCTGGCCACCCTGGCCGCCTCCGCGGGACTCACCCTCGGGGCAGGGGGCGCCGCGCAGGCGGCGACCCCGCTGCCCGCGCATGTCTTCGCGCCCTACTTCGAGGCCTACAACGGCGACAGCCCCGCCGCGCTCTCCCAGGCCTCCGGAGCCAAGTACCTGACCATGGCCTTCCTGCAGACCGACAAGAAGGGCTCCTGCACCCCGTACTGGAACGGCGACACCAGCACACCCGTCAACTCCTCGGTCTTCGGCGCCGACTTCAGCACCATCCGCTCGCGCGGCGGCGACGTGATCCCCTCCCTCGGCGGCTACGCGGCGGACAACGGCGGCACCGAGATCGCCGACAGCTGTACGAACGTGGACTCCATCGCCGCCGCCTACGAGAAGATCATCACCACCTACGACGTCTCCCGGCTCGACATGGACGTCGAGGACAACTCCCTCACCAACACCGCGGGCATCGACCGCCGCAACCAGGCCATCAAGAAGGTCGAGGACTGGGCCGCCGCGAACGGCCGCTCGGTGCAGTTCTCCTACACCCTGCCGACCACGACGACCGGCCTCGCCGACAGCGGCCTCGCCGTACTGCGCAGCGCGAAGAGCGCCGGGGCCAAGGTCGATGTCGTCAACATCATGACGTTCGACTACTACGACGGCGCCACCCACCACATGGCCACCGACACCGAGACGGCCGCGAGCGGACTGCACGGCCAACTGGCGGGGCTCTACCCGAATCTGTCGGACAGTCAACTGTGGAACATGGTCGGCGTCATCGAGATGCCCGGCGTGGACGACTACGGTCCGGCGGAGACCTTCACCACCGCCGACGCCACCACGGTGTACGACTGGGCGGCCGCCAAGGGCATCAACACCCTCTCCTTCTGGGCCCTCCAGCGCGACAACGGCGGCTGCCCCGGCGGCAGCGCATCCGACACCTGCTCGGGGATCGCCCAGGACACCTGGTACTTCACGCACACCTTCGCGCCGTTCACCGGCGGTACGACGACCCCGCCGGCCAACGACTTCTCCGTGTCCCTCTCCCCCGCCATCGCCTCGGTCGACCCCGGCGGCACCGCGACCGCGACGGTGAAGACCTCGGTGACCTCCGGCAGCGCACAGACGGTCGGTCTGACGGTGAGCGGTGCGCCGAGCGGAGTGACCGCCTCCCTCAGCCCGTCCTCGGTCACCGCGGGCGGCAGCTCCACGCTCACCGTGAAGACCGGTTCCGGCACGGCACCCGGCACCTACCCCCTGACGATCACCGGCACCGCGGGCTCGACCCGGCACGGCTCCACGCTCACCCTGACGGTCAACGGGTCCGGAGGTACGGCCGCCCTCGGCAACGGCGACTTCGAGACCGGCTCGCTCGCGCCGTGGACCTGTGACAGCGGGGCCGCGGTGGTCTCCTCCCCCGCGCACGGCGGATCCCACGCGCTGAAGACCGCGCCCACCTCCGCGCAGACCGGCCAGTGCGCCCAGACCCTGACCCTGAAGCCCAACACCTCCTACACCCTGAGCGGCTGGGTGCAGGGCCCGTACGCCTACCTCGGCGTCAGCGGAGGCGCGACGGCCAGCACCTGGGCCTCGTCATCGTCGTGGTCGAAACTCACGGTCCCGTTCACGACCGGCGCCTCGGGCACCGTGACGGTGTACGTGCACGGCTGGTACGGCCAGGGCGCGGTCTACGCCGACGACCTCACCCTGAGCTGATCCAACGCTCCGACCGGCCCCGCCCGGTGATCACCGGGCGGGGCCGGCTCTCAGGCGACCGGTGCGCCGGGGCGGGGGGTCACCGAACGGCGTCCGGACGTCCCCTTCCGTAGGCTGAAGAGACCCGAAGCTCCTCCGGGAGGCCTCCCGCAGGCAGGAGACGGTCGTGATCGAACTGGCCGCGGCGTTCGCCGTCGCGGGCGCGGCGAGCAACGCCGTGGGCACCGCCTTCCAGCGCAAGGCCGCGTCGGCGAGCAACCGCGGCGGTCTGCGGCTGCTCGCGGAGCTGGTGCGCCGCCCCTTCTGGGTGATCGGCATGTGCGGTGTGGTCGGCGCCGCGCTGTTCCAGAGCCTGGCCCTCGTCAACGGCCCGCTCGCGCTGGTCCAGCCGCTCTTCATCCTGGAACTTCCCTTCGCGCTGCTCGTCGCCGCCCCACTGATGCACCGGCGGCTGCCCCCCTGGGGCTGGTGGGGCGTCGGCGGCTGTGTCGCAGGCCTCGCCGTCCTGCTGGTCGCCGCCGCGCCGCACGGCGCCATCGACCATGCACCACTCAGCCGCTGGATCCCGGCGCTGTGCCTCTGCCTCGGCGGAATGGCAGCGGCGGTGCTGCTGTCCGGCCGGGACAGCTCGCCGGCCCGGCGCGCCGCGCTGCTGGCCGCGGCCTCGGCCACGGGCAACGCGCTGACCGCCGCCCTGCTGAAGTCGGCCAGCGGCACCTTCGCCGACCACGGTTTCGCGGCGTTCCTGCGGTCCTGGCAGACGTACGGCTTCGCACTGGCCGGCGCCGGGTCCGTGATCCTGCTGGAGAACGCGCTCCAGGCCGGTCCGCTGGTGGCGGCGCAGCCGGCGCTGACGATCGGCGACGCGGTGGTGAGCCTGACGCTCGCCATGACCCTGTTCGAGGAACGGATCCGCACCGGCTGGTGGCTGGTCCCGGGGGCGGTGGGCGCCCTGCTGATCGTCACGGGCGTGGTGGTGCTCAGCCGGGCCGTCCAGCACATCACCGTGCTGCCGGTGGCGGCGGAAGAAGGGCACCTGGCGACCTGAACCGCGGCAGAGCGCGCCGAGGAGAAGAGGGGCGGCGCGGTCAGCGCGGCCGCGTCAGCCGTACGTCCTCCTCCTCGACAAAGGCCTCCCCGACGGCGTGCGCTGCTCTGCCGCTTGCCTGGCGCTGCGCGATGCCGGCGATCCACGACCGGAGGCGTTCACCCTGGGCGGCCATCAGGCCGGGGTCGCGCAAGGTGTTGGTGAGGACGGAGATGCCCTGGTAGGCCGCGACGAGGTCGACGGCGAGGGCGGCGGCGTCGGCACGGCCGAGCTGGGCGAACTGGGACTCCACCCAGTCGAGCAGGGCCCGCATGACCTGCGCGGCGGCCCGGTCCAGACCGTCGTCACGCTTGTCGAGCTCGGTGGCGAGGGTGCCGAAGGGACAGCCGAAGCGGGCCGCGGTCTCACGCTGGTCGACCCAGCCGGCGACGAGGGCCGTCAGCCGGGCGGCCGGATCCGGGAGTGTGTCCAGCTGGACCGTGAGCGCGTCCAGTTGCTCGCAGTGGGCGTCCACCGCGGCTTCGACCAGCTGGTCCTTGGTCTTGAAGTAGTAGTAGACGTTGCCGAGCGGCACCTCGGCGGCGCGGGCGATGTCGCCGAGGGTGGTCTTCTCCACACCCTGCTCATGGAAGACCTGGACAGCCGCCTTCACCAGGCGTTCGCGCTTGCCGCCCCGGCCGGATCGGCCGGGCCGCGCGGACGGGGCCGCGGCGGCGGAATCTGAGTCAGTCACCTGACTAAGGATAGACAACGAGCCGCGCGGCACTCTAGGGTTCTGACTTAGTTAGTCAACTAACTCACTAGGAGAGCTGCCATGATCGTAGTCACGGGCGCCACCGGGAACGTCGGACGGGCCCTGGTCGCGACGTTGATCCAGGCCGGGGAGACGGTGACGGCCGTCGCCCGGCACATCGGCGAGGAGGACGTACCGACGGGCGTGCGGGCGGTCGCCGCCGATCTCGGTGAACCGCAGAGCCTCGCCCCCGCGCTGGAGGGCGCCAAGGCACTGTTCCTGCTCGTGGCCGGAGAGGATCCGGCCGGCATCCTGAGCCAGGCCGCGGCGGCCGGGGCGGGCAAGGTGGTGCTGCTGTCCTCGCAGGGCGTGGGCACCCGGCCGGACACGTACGCGCACGCCGCTCGCTTCGAGACGGCGGTGGCCGAGTCGGGGCTGCGGTTCACCGTGCTGCGCTCGGGCGGACTGGCCTCCAACGCGCTGGCCTGGGCCGAGCCGATCCGCCGATACCGCAGCGCGGCGGCGCCGTTCGCCGATGTGGCGCTGCCGTTCGTCGATCCGGACGACGTCGCCGCGGTGGCGGCGGCCGTCCTGCGCGCGAACGGACACGACGGCGTCACGTACACGCTGACCGGCCCGGAGCCCACCACCCCGCGGCAGCGTGCCGCGGCGATCGCGGCCGCACTCGGGGAGCCGGTGACCTTCGTGGAGCAGAGCCGCGAGGAGGCCCACGCCCAGATGGTCCGGTTCATGCCGCCCGCCGTCGCCGAAGGCACCCTCGCCGTCCTGGGCGCCCCCACCCCGGAGGAGCAGGCGGTGGTCCCGGATGTGGCACGCCTGCTCGGGCGCCCCGCGGCCCCCTTCTCCGCGTGGGCGGCGCGCAACGTGGCGGCGTTCCGCTGATGCACCACGGACCGACCCGCGCTACCCGGGTGCGACGACGGGGCGGGACGGATGTACCGCAGGCAGAGGGCGGACGGCCGGTTGAAGCCGGACCGCCGGCAGAACGAACGTGAGCGACGCTTCCTGCCGGCCGCCCAGCCCGCGCCATCGTCGGCGACCGCCACCCGTGTGATCGTCGTCCGCTATCTGCCCGGCACCCGCCTGAGGCTTCGTCGCATCGAAACCCCCTGCGGCACCGTCGAGTTGAAGCTCACACAGAAGGTCCCGGCGGCCCCGCCCGGCACCGTGCAGGGGCTCGTCATGGGCATGGACCTGTCGACGGCCGAGTACGACGCACCGGCCACGCCTGGTGCTCGCGGAAGCCGAGTTCGCGGCGGACGAGGAAGCCGAGCCCTTCGCTCCCCCGGACGAGTGCGTGGCCGAGGTGACGGACGACGCCCGGGGCGCCGTATGAGCCGGGCGGGTGACGTCGGCGCTGCTTTGCGGCCACTTTGCACGCCACACCGCACCCGATTAACCAGTTTGTATATTTATGACCTTTATGGTGCTAACGACAGGAGTTTTGACCGAGAGTGCGCACAACGCGTTGCGGCAGGGCGCGGGTTGGGATGGTGGCCATGAGTGGGATCAGCCGCCGCGGTGTGGCACGCCTCGGTCTCGGCGCGGGCATCGGGGTGGCCGCGGCGTCGTTCGCCGCATGCGGTGGCGGGGGCGGACGCGACGGCTCCCCCGGGAGCCCGGACGAGCCGCGGACGGTCCGGCTGATCGGCGATGGCTCGACGTCGTACACCGGACGTCAGCCGCACCAGCCGGCGTCGCCCCTGCCCCTCGAACCCGGCCAGACCCCGCCGCAGTTCGTGGTGTTCTCCTGGGACGGCGCCGGCGAGTTGGGCACCGGCCTGTTTCCGCGCTTCCTGGAGCTCGCCCGCGACCACGGCGCGCACATGACCTTCTTCCTGTCCGGCCTCTACCTCCTGCCGGAGGACAAGAAGCGGCTCTACGACCCGCCGAACAACCCGGTCGGCGCCTCCGACATCGGCTATCTCACCGACGAACACCTCAAGGTGACGCTGAAGTACGTCCGTCAGGCCTGGCTGGAGGGCCACGAGATCGGCACACACTTCAACGGGCACTTCTGCACCGGCCCCGGATCGGTGGCCAACTGGACCTCCGCACAATGGCGTTCGGAGATCGAACAGGCGCGGGCCTTCGTCACGTCATGGCGTACGCACACCGGTTGGCACGACGAGCCGTCGCTCCCCTTCGACTACGACAAGGAACTCGTGGGCGGCCGCACCCCGTGTCTGCTCGGCCAGGCGGACCTGCTGCCGGTCGCACGGGAACTCGGCTGGCGCTACGACGCCTCCTCGCCCGGCGGGCTGCAACGCTGGCCGGGGAAGCGGGGCGGCATCTGGGACCTGCCACTGCAGAGCATCCCTTTTCCCGGGCACACCTTCGAGGTGCTGTCCATGGACTACAACATGCTGGCGAACCAGTCCAAGACCACGACGCGGGCACCTTCGTACAACTACCCCTACTGGCGGGCCCAGGCGACACAGTCGTACCTGGCCGGGTTCCAGCGGGCCTACGAGACGAACCGGGCGCCGCTGTTCATCGGCAACCACTTCGAGCAGTGGAACGGCGGCATCTACATGGACGCGGCCGAGGAGGCGCTCCGGCAGATCGCCGGCCGGGAGGACGTGCGTCTGGTCTCCTTCCGGCAGTTCGTCGACTGGCTGGAGGCCCAGGACCCCGAGATCCTGGCGAAGCTGCGCAGCCTCCAGGTCGGCGAGAAGCCGGAGGGCGGGTGGACCGCGTTCCTGCGCCCCGCGCAGCGCGCACGGGACCGGGCGGGCACCGCCGGACAGAGGGCGGAAACGGACTGAACGGTGCGCTCGGACCGCATCATGTGTCGTGGGCCCAGCCGTGACGCGGGCGGGCTCAATCCGCGTGGCGGCGCGCGTCCACCTCGATCTCGATCTTCATGCGAGGGTCGGCGAGGCCGCACTGCAGCATGGTGGCGGCCGGGCGGACGGCGCCGAAGCAGCGGCGCAGCACCGGCCAGCAGGGCTCGAAGTCCGCGCGGTCCGGCAGCAGATAGCGCACCCGCACCACGTCGGCGAAGGTGCACTTCGCCTCGGTGAGAGCGGCCTCGATGGTCCGCAGGCACTGCTCGGCCTGCTCCACGACGTCGTCCGAGATCGTCATGGTGGTGTAGTCGAACCCGGTGGTGCCGGACACATGCACCCAGTCGCCGTCGACCACGGCTCGGGCGTACCCGATCTGTTCCTCGAAGGTCGAGCCGCCGAGGATCGCACGTCGCTCTGTCATGCGCGGAACGCTAGGCGACCAGTGCCGATACGTCTAATACAGAGTTCTTCATCGACTGATATCTCTGGGCATATGGACCGCCCCGAACTCCCGCTGCCGCAACTGCACGCCTTCGTCGTGCTCGCCGAGGAACTGCACTTCGGTCACGCCGCCGCCCGTCTGGGCATCGCCCAGCCCCCGTTGAGCCAGCAGATCCGCCGGCTGGAGGAGAAGGTCGGGTACGCGCTCTTCGACCGTGAACCGGGGCGCGTGCGGCTCACCCCGGCCGGCCGTGCGCTGCTGCCGGCCGCCCGGCAGACCCTGGCCGGGCTCGCCGACGGGCTGGCCGCGGCGCGGGCCGCCGGCTGCGGCCGGTCCGGGCGGCTGCGGATCGGCTTCGCGGCCTCACTGGCCCTGACCGTGCTGCCGGGCCTGCTGCGCGACTTCCGGCAGCGCTTTCCCGACGCGTCCCTCGACATCCGTGAGATGACCACGGCGCCGCAGCTCGACGCCCTGCGCGACAGGACCATCGACATCGGCCTGCTGCGGGAACCCCCGGCCGACATGTCCGAGCTGGGCTTCAGGACCGTACTCAGCGAGGCGTTCGTGGCGGTGCTGCCGGCCGCGCACCCGCTGGCCGCCCGGCGCACGGTGCCGCTCGCGCAGTTGGCGGGCGAGCCGTTCGTCCTGCTGCCGCGCGCCGTCGGCCCGCAGCTGTACGACCGGATCACCGGCCTGTGCGAGGAGGCGGGGTTCTCGCCCCGGATCTCGCAGCACGCGGTGGAGTGGCAGACGGTGTGCGCCCTGGTGGAGACGGGGCTGGGGGTGTCCGTGGCACCGGCGAGCATCCGTCGTATGCGGCTCAAAGGGGTGGCTTTCCGCCGGATCGCTCCCGGCACGGCTCGTACCCGGGTCGCCGTCGCATGGCGCGGGAACGACCGCAATCCCCTGGTCGCCCGGCTGCTGGAGACGATCGGCCAGCACCCGCGGACCGCGCCCTGAACGCGGTCGCGCGCCGTCACCGCTCCGGCCGCACCGGATGCCTGCTCATGATCGAGACCCGGTTGAAGGCGTTGATGGTGACGGCCACCCAGATCACCGCCGCTGTCTGGTCGTCGGTGAGCACGTCCCGCGCCACCGCGTAGGCGGCGTCCTGAGCGGCGGCGTCCGAAGCGGCCGTGGTCGCCTCGGCCAGCGCCAGCGCAGCCCGCTCGGCCGGCGTGAACAACTCGGTCTCGCGCCAGGCCGCGAGCACGCCCAGACGGTCCGGGGTGTCGCCGGCCCGCAGCGCGGCGCGGGTGTGCACGTGCAGGCAATAGGCGCGGCCGTTGATCTGCGACACGCGGAGGTTGACCAGCTCCACCAGGGTGCGGTCCAGGCCGGCCTCGGCGGCGGTCGCCCGGACCGCCTCGGACGTCTGCAACAACGCGTGGTACGCCTTGGGGCTCTGCTTGTCGATGAAGATCCGCCGCGTGGCGCCGGCCGTGACGGGACTGCTCAACCTTGGCTCCTCCGGCTGCGGTGACCGACCACCACCGTACAGATGTTGAATATGAAACTATCATAGGGGGCAAGTGGCGCGACGGCTGGTCGATCCCGGCTCGCTCCGACTGGGCCACATGCCCGCCGTCGAGGAGACGGTCCATGCCACGCTGCGGCGGGATCTGTACGGCCGACGGGTGCCCGAACCGTGTGATGACGACTGCGCGGTCGCATCACCGGCCCTGGCCCGCCGCCGCGCCTTGGGTCACCCGCCCGTTGTGCCCGGGGACGCGTACGTCGTCGAGGGCAACGTACCCGCCGCGGACCACGTGCACGGCTTGGAAGCCGAGCTGCCCGAACTCACCGGCGGCGAGGGCGCCCTGGAGACGGACGTCGGCCACCCCCGCCCGGCCACGACCCCGCAGGCGGACCGACCACAACCCGCTGCACCGCGAGGAGTTCCTGCTGCACGCGCGTCGGAGCGTGTGAGTCGCCGGGGCCTGCCGCACAGTGACCGGGACCGGCCGGCCTGACGCGGGGCCGGGCCGGGCGGCCGCCTCGGCGCCCGGCTCTTGCGGGCCGGAGTCGTCCGTCGTGGTGCTGAGAGGGGCGGGGCGGTCGGATTCGAACCAACGCCCTCCGAGATGATGTCGCGGCGCACTACCTCTGTGCTACGACCCCGCCTTGCCGGTGATCATACGCGGAGCGGCCGGAGGTGCCGCCGGGCCGGCTCGGCTCAGGCCGACGGGCCGATGAGCTCGTCGGTGACCCACCGGGCGACCCCGGCAGGGTACGGCGACGGCAGTCCGAGCACGATGTGCCGGAAGCCGGCGTCGACCGCCGCGCCGATCGCGTGCCGGGTGCTGCCGGGCCGGTCGTAGGACACGGGCAGGTGGATCGAGCGGGTGACCGAGGCGGGGTCACGGCCGATCTCGGTGCAGTAGCGGTCCAGCAGCGCGCTGCGGCCGGCGATGTCGGCGATGTCACCGCCGCCGGGGATGTTCCACAGGTCGGCGTGCTCGGCGACCACGCGCAGCGTGGCGGACGAGCGGCCGCCGATGAGGATCGGCGGGTGGGGGCGCTGGACGGGTTTGGGGTTGCCGAACGCTCCGGTGAGGCGGTGGTGGGTGCCGTGGAAGTCGAAGGGCTCGGCTTCCGTCCACAACCGCCGGATCACCGTGCATGCTTCGGCGAGGCTCGCCACGGCGTGCGCGGAGTCGTGGAAGGGCAGGCCGTGTGCTTCGTACTCGCGGCGGGCCAGGGGATGGCCGGGACGTGAGCCGACACCGATCCCGAAGTCGAGCCGTCCGCCGGAGACGATGTCGACGGTCGTGGCGATCTTGGCCAGCATCGCGGGCGGCCGGAACCGGTTGCTGGTCACGAGCACGCCGATGCGCAGTCGCCGGGTGTGGGCGGCGAGGGCCGAGAGCAGGGTCCAGCCCTCGAAGGCCGGACCGTCCGCGTCGCCGAAGATCGGCATGAGGTGATCGAACAACCAGGCGTGCTCGATCTCCGGGATCGTGTCCGCCTCGCGCCAGACCCGCAGGACGTCGTCGTAGTCGACCTGTGAGGGGGCGGTCATGATTCCGAAGCGAGGCCGGGACGTGTGCGGCATGACTGTTGTTCCTTTCGACGCAGGGAACTCGGTGGTCCGGGACAGCGCCGTGGCGGATGCGTCGCTCACCGGCGTCGCAGTGCCGGGTCGAGCAGCGCGGGCGGGGTGTCGTGCTTCTCCTCGGGGGCCAGGTCGAGACCGGGGGCCACGATCGCGTCGACGGCGTCCAGTACGTCGGCGGACAACACGATGTCGGCGGCGGCGAGTTGGGCGTGCAGGTGGTCCGGGGTGCGGGGGCCGACGAGCGCGCTGGTCACGGCGCGATGCGCGGTCACGAAACCGAGCGCGAGCTGGATCAGCGTGAGACCGGCCTCGTCGGCGACCCTGGCCAGCCGCTCGACGGCTTCGATCCTGGCCCTGTTGGCGGGGACGCCGAGGTCGAAGCGTTGCGGCATGGACGCCGAGCGGTTGGTGGCGATGTCCCGGCCCGCACGGACCGCGCCCGACAGCCAGCCCGAGGCGAGCGGGCTCCACACGAGCACACCGAGCCCGTACTCCTCGGCCACGGGCAGCACATGACTCTCGATCCCGCGCTGCAGGACGGAGTAGCTGGGCTGTTCGGTGACGTAACGGCTCAGGTGGTGCTCACGCGCGGCCCACTGGGCCTGGACGATGCGGTACGCCGGGAAGGTCGAGGAGCCGAAGTAGCGGATCTTTCCCGCACGTTGCAGGTCGGTCAGCGCCGACAGCGTCTCCTCATCGCTGGTGTTCGGGTCCCACCGGTGGATCTGGTAGAGGTCGACATGGTCGACACCGAGGCGGCGCAGGCTGTCGTCCAGCGCGGTGACCAGCCAGCGGCGCGAACCGCCCCGGTGGTTGCGCTCGTCGCCCATGGGCATGGCGGCCTTCGTCGCCAGCACGATGTCGTCACGGCGGCCCGCGATGGCCTTGCCGACCATCTCCTCGGACTCGCCGTCGCCGTACATGTCGGCGGTGTCGATGAGGTTGATCCCGCCGTCGAGAGCGGCGTCGACGATGGCCGTGGCCTCGTCCTGGGTGGTGCGTCCGATCCGGCCGAAGTTCATCGCGCCGAGCGCGAGGGAGCTGACCTGCACGCCGGTGCGGCCCAAGGTGCGGTACTGCATGACTTGTCTCCTCACTGCGGGTGGGAAGCGTCGTGGAAACCGATGACGAGAAGGGGTGTGTCGCGGAGGCCGATCACGGGAGGCGAAGGAACGCCGCGGCGATGGCCTGGCCCGGTCGGGTCGGCTTGGCGGTCGGCCCGGCCCTCTGACACCATGAGTAAGCGGAACATCGTTCCGGTAATGACAATACGGAACCCTGTTCCGTTTAGCAAGGGCGGCTGTGGAAGGAGCGGCACTGTGAACGACAGCGACGAGGAGGCGGGACGCGCGGCCCGGTCGAAGCGGAGCGACGCCCGGCGTAACAAGGAGACGCTGCTCGACGCGGCCGCGGCGGTGTTCGTCACGTCGGGTGTGGACGCGCCGGTGCGCGACATCGCGGCCCGAGCCGGCGTCGGGGTGGGAACGATCTACCGCCACTTCCCGACGCGAGCGGATCTCATCATCGCCGTCTACCGGCACCAGGTGGAGAGCCTGGCCGAGACCGGGCCCGGCCTGCTGGAGACAAGTGCCACCGCCCGCGCCGCACTCGGGCGGTGGATCGACCTCTTCGTGGACTTCCTGGTCACCAAGCACGGACTCGCCGGCGTACTGAAGTCCGACACCGCCGGCTTCGACACGCTGCACGCCTATTTCCTCGACCGGCTCGTCCCCGTCTGCGATCAGCTGCTCGAGGCCGCGTCCGCCGCCGGCGAGATCACCTCCGGCCTGCAGGCCTACGAACTCATGCGGGGTGTCGGGAACCTCTGCATCGGCGCGGAGAGCGATCCCCGGTACGACGCACGCCGGCTGGTGGGGTTCCTGATCAAAGGCCTGGGCGCCGAACGCCCCGACCACAGGCCCGGAAAATGAGGGAGGCGAGCCACGACGTGGGCCGCTGCGCACTGGGGGCGCTTCCTGAAGCCCGCGTGCGAGGCATCCGTATGCTCCCGGCATGAAAATCTTCCGGTCACGCGGCCGAAACGATGCGGGAAAGCCCGAGACATCGCCCTTGGCGCAGGCCATGAGCCTCTTGAAGGACGGGCGCTACGCCGAGGCGGAGGCCGAGGCCCGCGCCGTCGCCGAGGCCCGGTCGGTGCTCCGCCTCGATTCCTTCGCACCGCTGGCACTGAGCCTCTCCGCGCTCGCGATGAGCGCCCAGGGCCGCCATGCCGATGCCCTGGCCACGTACGACGAACTCCTGCCGGTGTTCGGCAGGAGCTTCGGTGCCGAGCATCCGCAGACGCTCAAACTCCGCTCGGACCGCGCGCAGACGCTGCTCACACTCGGCCGGTATGCCGAATGCGAGGCGGAGTGCGCGGCTGTCGCCCGGATCGCCGGCCGCGGTGTGGGGCCGGAGATGCCCCTCATAGCGGGGGCCGCCCGCAATGGACTGATCTTCGCCCTCAACAAGCAGGGCCGCCACGAGGAGGCCGAGGCGCTCGCCCGCGAGGCCCTCGACACGCACCGCGCACCGAGCCGGATGGCCCTGGTCCTGCAACTCGGCCTGGCCCGCAGCCTCAACGGCCAGGGCCGCCACGAAGAGGCTCTTGCCGAAGCGGAGCGCGCCGGCGCGCTGTGCCGCAAAATACCCGTGGAGCTCTCCCGCACGGAATCCTCAGCCGTCGAACTGGCCGTCGCCACCGCGCTTTTGGGGCTGGGGCGCGCTGCCGAGGCCCGCATCCGGGCCATGGCCGCCCACGACGCCTGCCGGGCCGCGTTCGGCCCGGACCATTACCGCACGGCCGAGGCCCGGACGCTGCTCGACCGCATCGACGGCAGGTGAAGCGCGCAGCCCCTACGGATACCCCGAAGGGGAAGATGGGGGACTTCCCCCGATGTGCGGGGAGCCGACGGGCCGTCAGGCTTGATCCATGACGAACGATCTCCCGCCCAAGCCTCGCAGGGGCGCCCGGCCCACTCCTCGCGGGATCACCCGGCGACGAGTGCTCGCCGCCTGCGCCGTCGCCGCGCTGTTGACGCTGACTGCGGCTCTGCCCGCCACCGCGGCCACCCGCCCCGCCCCGTCCACCCGCACCGCCCCGGCGGTTACCACCCCGGCCACCACCGTCCCGAACCCGCCGTCCGCTCCTCCTCTCTCCCTTCCCGTCCCGGGCGGCCGGTTCCGGGTCGGGGAGGTGGACATGCACCTGGTCGACCGTTCTCGACCCGACCCCTGGCACCCCGGGCAGGGCCGGCGCGAGCTGATGGTCAGCCTGTACTACCCCACGACGCGCACGGCCGGCCGTCCGGCGGCCCCGTACATGCTGCCCGCGGCGGCCGACCACTTCGACGGCGTCACAGCGAACGGCTACCTCGGGCTGCACGTCCCGCCCGGCCGGGCGGACTGGGCCCGTACCCTCACCCACGTGACCCGGGGCGCTCCCGTGGCCGCCGGGCGGGGCGGGCGGCTTCCGGTGGTGCTCTATTCCCCGGGCCTAGGTGAACCGCGCACCTGGGGCACGACGTTGGCGGCCGGTCTGGCCGGCCGTGGCTACGCGGTCGTCACCATCGACAATACCTACGAGTCGCCCGAGGTCCAGTTCCCGGACGGCTCGCTCGCCACCATGCCGCCGCCACCCTCGACTCGCGACGCGGCGGATGCGTACCTGCGCGAGGCACTGGCCGTCCGCGTCACCGACACCAGCTTCGTCCTGGACCAGCTCCAGGCACTGAACAGCGGCCGGAATCCCGACGCGGACGGACAGCCGCTTCCGGGGGGCCTGGCCGGCACGCTGGATCCGGCCGAGGTGGGCATGTTCGGCCATTCGATGGGCGGTACGACCGCCGCGCTGGCGATGGACGCCGACCCCCGGATCACCGCGGGCATCGACATGGACGGCAACCTGACGTACCTCGACGGCTCGCTCATACCCGTCGCCCGGCATGGCCTCGACCGGCCGTTCCTGCTCCTGGGCAAGGACGGCGACACGGACACCGGCCCCGGCTGGGAGGCGTTCCGCGCCCACACCCCGGGGTGGAACCGTCAGCTCACCCTGCGCGGCTCCGAGCACGGCTCGTTCACCGACGCGGAAGCGCTCGTGCCCCAGCTGCATCTGCGGCCCTGCGAGCGGACCGACGACATCGGCACCATCGACCCGGCCACCGCGATACACACGAACGAGGCCTATGTCTCCGCCTACTTCGATCACTGGCTGCGCGGCCGCAGCGGCAGGCTGCTGGAGGGACCGTCTCCGAAGTACCCGGACATGGTGTTCGTGAAGTGACCGCGGCGCCGCCGGGAAGAGAGCGGGCGCGGGGGCGGGAGCGCGTCACAGGGCTAGCAGGAGGGAGATTCGTAGCGCGCCAGCTGGTCCTTGACCCACGGGTCGAACACGGCCAGGCGATGCCGGGCGGCAGGGTCGAACATCGCCAGCTGGCCGGCGACCCATGGGTCGATGCACTGCAGACCGCGGTGGTGATGCCCGGCGTGGCCGGCGGGCACCGCCGTTGCGCCGACGGCCGTGTGTCCGGTGGCTCCGGGAGCGGCGGCCGCGGGTCCGACGCCGGCGAGGAGCGCGCCCGCGGCCATCACGGTGGCAGCGCCGGCCGCGCCCGCGTTCCGTATCAGCTGCTTCATGGCCTTTTCCTTCCGGTAGGGCGATGCCGGTGGGGCCGGTGCCGGTAGGCCCTGCGACCGTCCCTCGGCCGGTACGGGCGTCTACCCCGTGGGTCGCGCCTCATTCGTCCCCCGGGCCCGTGCCCGGAAGGCGGCGGGTGCCTCCCCGGTGCCCCGCCGGAAGAACCTGGTGAACACGGTGGCGTCGGGGAAGCCGAGGCGGTCACCGACGGCGGCTGCCGTCAGGTCGGTGTGCCACAGCAGCCGCCGTGCCTCCAGCAGGATCCGGTCGTCGATGAAGGCCTTCGCTCCGGTACCGGCCGCCGAGCGGGTGGCCCGGGTCAGGGTCCGGACGCTGTAACCGAGCGTGTGGGCGTAGTCCTCGACACGGTGGGTCCGGGCGAAGTCACGCTCGACGGCGCGCTGGAAGCGCCGGAACGCCTCGTTGCCGGCTCCGGCCGTCTCGCGTACGCCCTGTGCGTGGGACAGCCGGAGCACGAGGACCGACAGGAGGTGTCGTACGACGTCGATCTGGATCTCCAGCGGCAGGTCGGCGAGCCGTCGGTACTCGCTCCGCAGCAGCTGGAGCACGGCGTCCAGGGCCGCCGCGTCCGGGTCCGTCGGGGTCAGGGGTGTCCGCCAGACGGGCTGGTCGACCCGCGCGGCCTCCACGGTCGCAGGGGTGAGGAACCCGGGCGTGAACAGCACGACGACACCTTCGGCCGCGGCGAGGTCGGAGGCGTACTGGTGCACCTGGCCGGGCCGTACCCACAGCCAGTCGCCCGCGGTCATCTCGCACGCGTCGAAGTCGAGGGAGCAACGCAGCCGACCGCCGCGCACCGCGATCAGCTCGTGGAAGGCGGGGCGCTTGGCCGCGTACGGATCGAGGCCATGGCCGTGGGCACGACCGGGCAGGGCGGAGAGATCGAAGACCTCCGCGCCGGGCGGGGCACCGGCGGCGGCGCGGTAGGGGACGGGGGTGACCTCGGTCCGGTCGGTGGGGCGCGGCTGTCCGTTTTTGTCCATGGTCTGTCGTCAGGATACGCCGATGGTCTCGCAAGGCGCCCTTAGCGTCGATAGTGCGGTGACCGAAATGGTTGCGCACCCCAGCGTCGGACGAACCGAAGGAGCCGATTCCTGTGCGATTGATCGTGGGCATGACGGGAGCGACGGGGGCCGTGTTCGGCGTCCGGCTGCTGGAGAGGCTGGCGACGCTCGCGGAGGTGGAGACGCACCTGGTGCTCAGTCGCTGGGCGCGGACCACCATCGAGCTGGAGACCGGTCTCACGGTCTCCGAGGTCACGGCGCTGGCCGATGTCAGCTATGCGCCGGAGGACCAGGGGGCGGCCATCTCGTCGGGTTCGTTCCGGACCGACGGCATGATCGTCGTGCCGTGCTCGATGAAGACCGTCGCCGGTATCCGCGCCGGGTACGCCGACGGACTGGTGGGACGGGCCGCGGACGTGGTGCTCAAGGAGCGTCGCCGCCTGGTCCTCGTCCCCCGCGAGACACCGCTGAGCGAGATCCATCTGGAGAACATGCTCGAACTCGCCCGCAAGGGGGTGCAGTTGGTGCCGCCGATGCCGGCGTTCTACAACCATCCGCAGTCGGTGGACGACATCGTCGACCATGTCGTCACGCGCATCCTCGACCAGTTCGACCTGCCCGCGCCCTCGGCCGGACGGTGGGAGGGCATGCGGGCGGCCCGCGCCCTGCGGCCGACCGGCTGACGCCGCGGCGCCCTCTCATCCCTTCGGACCGAGGCCCCCGGCACCCTCCCACGCCCCGGCTCCGGACGACACCCGGCCGCCGCGCCTCTCCTCCCATTGCCAGACTTCCCCGCGAAAGGACTTCCCCATGCCGTACGACGATCTGCGTGGCTTTCTCGACGTGCTCGACAAGGAGGGTCAGCTTCTCCACGTCGCCGAGGAGGTGCTGCCCGAGCCCGACATCGCCGCCGCCGCGAATGCCGCTCCGCGCCTCGGAGACGCGGCCCCGGCCCTGTTCTTCGACAACGTCAAGGGGTTCACGAACGCGCGCATCGCGATGAACGTCCATGGTTCATGGGCCAACCACGCGCTCGCTCTCGACCTGCCGAAGGAGACCGGCGCCAAGGAGCAGGTCGCCGAGTTCGCCCGCCGCTGGGAGGCGTTCCCGGTCGAGCCCGAGTGGCGCGACAACCCGCCGTGGGCTCAGAACACCCTTGAGGGCGAAGACGCCGACATCTTCCGGGTGTTGCCCCTCATCAGGCTCAACGACGGTGACGGGGGCTTCTACATCGACAAGGCCGCGGTCGTCTCGAAGGACCCCGACGACCCCGAGCACAGCGGCAAGCAGAACCTCGGCATCTACCGCATCGAGGTCAAGGGCCGGCGCAGGCTCGCGATCCAGCCCGTGCCGATGCACGACATCGCCCTGCATCTGAAGACGGCCGAGGAGCGGGGCGAGGACCTGCCCGTGGCCATCACCCTCGGCAACGACCCGGCGATCACCATCGCCGCGTCCACCCCGATGAAGTACGAGGAGAACGAGTACGGTCTGGCCGGCGCCCTGCGCGGAGCGCCCGCCCCGATCGCCCGGGCGCCCCTGACCGGGCTGCCCGTGCCGTGGGGCAGCGAGGTGGTGATCGAAGGGGTCATCGAGGGGCGCACGCGTGAGATCGAGGGGCCGTTCGGCGAGTTCACGGGCCATTACTCGGGCGGGCGCAGCATGCCGGTGATCCGCGTCGACCGGATCTCGTACCGCACCGACCCGGTCTTCGAGCACCTCTATCTCGGGATGCCATGGACCGAGTGCGACTACCTCATAGCGGCGAACACAAGTGTGCCGCTGTTCAAGCAGCTGAAGGCGGACTTCCCGGAGGTGCAGGCGGTCAACGCCTCGTACACGCACGGACTGGTCGTCATCGTCTCGACGAAGAAGCGGTACGGCGGCTTCGCCAAGGCGGTGGGACTGCGGGTCCTGACGACGCCGCACGGGCTCGGTTACGCGACCACGGTGATCGTGGTGGACGAGGACGTCGACCCGTTCAATCTGCCACAGGTGATGTGGGCGCTGTCGACGAAGATGAACCCTGCCGGAGACCTGGTCACCGTCCCCCATCTCCCGGTCGTCGAACTGGCGCCGCAGGCACAGACCCCGGGCATCGTGGACAAGCTCGTCATCGACGCCACGACGCCCGTCGCCCCCGACCGCCGCGGCACCTACGGCAACCCGGTCCGCGACCTGCCCGAGACGGCCGCATGGCTCACCCGGCTGCAGGCCCTCGCCGCCCGCCGCTGACCGCCCACTCCCCCTCCCCACACCCCGGCAAGGAGACCCGACATGGCCGAACCCACCCACCCCGGCTGTCCGCGCTGCGCGCACCAAGTGATCGAGCACGTCCACGCCTCCCCCGTCCCCGGGATCTGGGACGTGCTGCAGTGCCCGCGCTGCCTGTACATGTGGCGCACCAGCGAACCCGCCCGGCGCACCCGGCGTGAGGACTATCCCGGCGGCTTCCGGCTGACCGTGGCCGACCTCGCGAACACCGACGAGGTGCCGACCGTACCCCCGCTTCGCCCGGCGACCTGACGGAACGGCACGTGTGCGCGCACCGGGGGAAGTTGTCCGCCTCCGGTGCGCCCGGTACGGCCGCGAACGCTGTGCCGCCCGGCGCCCGGGGCTTATGGTGGGCCGTCACTTGCGTCCGCTCTGAGGGGATCTGATGGAGCCCGGGACCAGGATCGCGCGATACGCCGCCGGCTGGGCGGCAGCCCTTCTGCTCGGTGCCGGCCTCACCACCACGGCATCCGCCGAGACCACCAGGACGCCCCCACACACCCCGGCGCCCGCCAGCACCACAGCGTTCCCAGACACCACCACGGCGTCCCCCGACAGCACCACAAGACCCGTCGGCACCCCCACGGCGGACCCGAACCCGCTCGCCGAGCAGCTCGACACCTACTGGACGCCGGCCCGCATGGAGGCCGCGCTGCCCGCCGATTTCCTCCCGGGCATCGGCACCGGTGCGGCGGCGACCGGAGCGTCCCCCGCCGTGGACGGTCCCCGGCCCGGCGAGTACATCCCGCCCAGCAGGAGCTTCGACGGCATCCCCCAGGCCGGCACCTTCTTCTGGACGGACGCCACCGGTACCGGCCGGACCTGCAGCGGCTCCGTCGTGCACAGCCCCGGCCGCGACATGGTCCTGAGCGCCGGCCACTGTCTGAAGGGCTACGCGGGCACCTCGCCCAAGCGGCATCTGGCCTTCGTCCCGCAGTACCACGACGGCCTCAAACCGTTCGGGATCTACGCAGTGCGCACCGACGGGGTCTACGTCCCGCAGCAGTACTACGACCTGGGTGAACACGCGGGCGCCGCCTACGACTTCGCCTTCGCGGTCACCGACCCCGCCCAGGACGGAACACGCCTGGAGGACGCGGTCGGCGCAGGAGTGCGGCTGCTGACCGGGACCGGCTACTACCACGCCCCGGTACGGATGATCGGCTACCCGGCGGGGGCCGAGAAGCCCCTGGAGTGCTGGAGCTGGACCACCCGGTGGGACAGCGACGACCCGGCCGACCCGGGCACGTTCCCGCGCATCGCCTGCGACGCCTTCGTGGGCGGCACCAGCGGTGGCCCCATGCTCGTGCCCTGGCCCGGTGGATGGGCGGTCGTCGGAGTGATCGGCGGGTATCACACCGGCGGCAACACCCCGCAGGTCTCCTACAGCGCCTACTTCGGCACCGCCACCGAGGCCCTCTACCGTGCAGCGGTCGCCGGAGCCCCACCGGCCGGACCGCGCCCCAGCTCGAGTTGACCGAGGAGCGCGGCTGCTCGGCCGGCGGGCGCAGCCGCGTCAGAAACCGGTGCGTGCACGCTGAGCGCCATGACCGCGTCAGCGTGGCACGATAGTGATGCATATCACCCTATCGAGGGGGTGGACACATGGCTGTGTCCGAAGCAACGCCCGGCCCGAAGACCCACAAGCCCGGCCTTCGGCGCGAGATCGGCTTCGTCGGCCTCATCTGGGCCTCGGAGGGGTCGATCATCGGATCCGGGTGGCTGTTCGGTGCACAGGGTGCCCTGGCGGCCGCAGGA
The DNA here is from genome assembly GCF_009604455.1 of Streptomyces sp. RB17. Taxonomy (GTDB): domain Bacteria; phylum Actinomycetota; class Actinomycetes; order Streptomycetales; family Streptomycetaceae; genus Streptomyces. The sequence goes on along the minus strand of NZ_WEGL01000002.1, from coordinate 1,038,233 downwards.
CCGGCGGCGATCATCTCCTGGGCCATCGGCGGCGTGGCGATCCTGATCCTGGCGCTGGTGCACGCGGAACTCGGCGGCATGTACCCGGTCTCGGGTGGCACCGCACGCTTCCCGCACTACGCCTTCGGCGGCGCCGCCGGTGCGTCGTTCGGCTGGTTCTCCTGGCTGCAGGCGGCCACGGTGGCGCCCATCGAGGTGCTGGCGATGATCACGTACGGCCAGCACTACTCCTGGGCGAGCGGCTGGGAGAAGGTCAAGGGCGGCGAGCACGTCCTGACCCCGCCCGGTATCGCCGTCGCGGTCGGCCTGATGGCGGTCATCACGGCCGTCAACTTCCTCAGCATCCGGCTGCTGGCCCGCACCAACAGCGCGGCGACCTGGTGGAAGGTCGGCATCCCCCTGCTGACCATCTTCGTGTTCGCCATCGCCCAGTTCCACTCGAGCAACTTCACCGCGGCCGACGGCTTCAACCCCTACGGCGCCAAGGGCATCCTGTCCGCCGTCTCCACCAGCGGCATCATCTTCGCGCTGCTGGGCTTCGAGCAGGCCGACCAGCTCGCCGGTGAGAGCGCCAACCCCAAGCGGGACATCCCGCGGGCGGTGATCGGGTCGATCCTGCTCGGCATCCTGATCTACATCCTGCTGCAGGTCACCTTCCTGGCCGCGCTGCCCGCCTCCCAGATCGGCAGCCACTGGGCCAACTCCGCCTTCACCGCGCTGAGCGGGCCGTTCGCCCAGGTCGCCACGCTCATCAGCCTGGGCTGGCTGGCCACGGTCCTCTATCTCGACGCCGTGATCTCCCCCGGCGGCACGGGCCTGATCTACATCACCGGCTCATCGCGGGTCTCCTACGGTCTGAGCCGCAACGGCTATGTACCCAGCGCCTTCGAGAACACCAACCGGCGCGGTGTTCCCTGGGTCGGGCTGATCACCGCCTTCGTGATCGGCTGCATCTGCTTCCTGCCGTTCCCCAGCTGGCGTTCCCTGGTCGGCCTGATCACCAGCGCGAGCGTGCTGATGTATGCCGGTGCGCCGCTGTCCTTCGGGGTGTTCCGCAACCGGCTGCCCGAGGCCCAGCGCCCCTACCGGCTGCCCGGCGGACGGGTGATGTCACCGCTGGCCTTCATCGTCGCCAACCTGCTGATCCTGTGGTCGGGTTGGACCACCGACTGGAAGCTCGGCGTCGCCATCCTGATCGGCTACGTCATCCTGATCGCGAACCGGGTGTTCAAGATGAACCCCATCACCCCCCAGCTCGACCTGCGCGCCGCGCAATGGCTGCCGGTCTACCTGGTGGGCATGGGGCTCATCGTCTACCTCAGCGACTTCGGTCCGCTCAAGCACCCCTGGTTCCCGCTGTGGTGGGACATCGGGGTCACGGCCGTGTTCAGCCTCGTCGTCTACTACTGGGCGATGGCGGTGGCGCTGCCGGCCGAGCAGATCCAGGGGATGATCGACAAGGTCGTGGTCCCGGAGGAAGAGGACGTCGTCTGACCCGCGGCAGGCGGCTTCACACCTGCCGCGACGTCAGCTCAGCCGGAACCTCTGCGCCGCCGAGCCGTTGCAGTCCCAGATCTGCAGCCGCGTGCCGTTGGCCGTCGCACCGCTGGGCGAGTCCAGGCACCGCCCCGACTGAGGATTCAGCAGCGAACCGTCACCCTGCTGCACCCACTTCTGCCCACCCACACCATTGCAGTCCCACAACTCCACCTGCGTACCGTTCGCCGTCCCATCGCCATTGACGTCCAGACACCGGCCCAGCGTCCGCAGGCTCCCGTCGCCGAAGTGACTCCAGTGCTGGTCGACCGCCCACGACTGGCAGTCCCACAGCTGCACGGCCGCCCCATTGGTGCCGGTGTCGTCGGCGGCGACGTCGACACACTTGCCGCCCGGTCCGGCGATCGGGGCACCGCCGTCGACCGAGAACTTCTGGGCCGCCGAGCCGTTGCAGTCCCAGATCTGCAGCCGCGTGCCGTTGGCCGTCGCACCGCTGGGCGAGTCCAGGCACCGCCCCGACTGAGGATTCAGCAGCGAACCGTCACCCTGCTGCACCCACTTCTGCCCACCCACACCATTGCAGTCCCACAACTCCACCTGCGTACCGTTCGCCATTCCGTCGCCATTGACGTCCAGACACCGGCCCAGCGTCCGCAGGCTCCCGTCGGCGAAGTGACTCCAGTGCTGGTCCTCCGCCCACGACTGGCAGTCCCACAGCTGTACGGCCGCCCCATTGGTGCCGGTGTCGTCGGCGGCGACGTCGACGCATTTGCCGCCGGGGCCGGTGACGGTGCCCTGGGGGCCGTTGGGGACGTCGGTCTCGCCGGAGTAGCCCACGGTGGCGATGTTCGCCTGGACGGCGTTCTCGGCGGCGTCGCTCGGGTAGCCGGAGACCATCACGCCCTCGAAGAACGTGCCCATGTTCCAGTTGCTGTTGTCACCGCCCGTGCCGAGGATGATGCCGCCCTCCTGGTGCATGGGCTGGTAGCCGCCGCGCGTGGGCAGGGCGCCGTTCCACCAGGTGGTGAGCCCGCCCGACTGCGCGTCACCGCCCTTGAGCGCGTACCGCGTCTGCCCGTCGTTCTTCAGCACGGCGGTGACGAAGGTGCTGCCGTTGCCCCGGTTGGCGGTGTTGGAGCCGTTGTCGCCCTGGAACATGCCGTTCTCCAGGTCGGCCTCGACCCAGGGCCCGGACCCGGTGCACGGTGCGAAGTAGCAGGTGGTCGCGAGGCTGACGGCGTCCATGTGGCCGTTGCCGGTGTCGGCCGGTGTGCTCTCGGCGTTGCCGTAGTCGAAGCAGCAGGCGGAGCCCACGTGGGTGCCGCTGGCCACCATGTAGGCGCCCTCCGGGTGTCCGTTCACGGCGACACCTGAGGCGGCGCCCGTGTACCGGTAGCCGACGCCGGGCGAGATCCACACGCCGTACACCTTGTGTCCGCCGGCCGTGACGGCGATCTCAGAGGCGTCCGCGCCCCGGTCCGCGCCCATGCCGGACGTGCCCGCCGGGCCCGGGGTGAGGTCGTTGTGCCGGGAGGTCTGGTCGTAGATCTTCGTGATGGCGCACGTGGTGTCCGCGCAGAACGTGTCCTGCCGGCCGGCGTCGGCGTAACCGCCCGAGGACAGCAGCCCGATGTCGGCGCCGGCACCGTCGGAGGCGCGGGTGACCCGGTACAGCGGGCCGTCGTAGGCGGAGAAGAGCGCGCGCACCGTGCTGTGCGCGGCCACGCAGGGGGTGCCTGCGGCTGCGTAGATGTCACAGGGCAGCGAACCCGCGGCCTGTGACGGTCCGGGCAGGCCGAGCAACGCGCCCAGGACCAGGCCGACGACGGCCAGGAGCGACGCGAGCGATCTGGGGCTTCCGCGCATGCTGGGCTCCTCGATGGGGGTGATCGGGGCTGGGAGCAGTCGGGTTGGAGCGCCGGGAGCGGCCGTTGCGGAACGTACGCACCATGGTGATTGCCGTCAAGATTTGTGGCTTTGGCCTTATGAAAAGTTTTGGACTTGGGCCAAGTCGATGTCTCTGGGCCGATGTGACGCCCTGTCAGGCGAACGGCTGGTTCTGTACCGCGCGTCCTTGACAGCAGGGGCTGAAGGGGCGAGCTTCGGGACAACGTTGTCGAAGGGACATGGTCACGATGGTGCCGTTCCGCCTTCTGTCCGTGCTGGCCACTGGCGCCCTGGTGATGGGTGCCGTCTCCGCCCCCGCCCATGCCGATCCCGTCTCCCTCGGGCCGGTCACCGATCCGGCCTCTCTCGTCGACCCGTTCATCGGCACCTCGCACGCCGCCGACGACTTCCCGGGGGCCGACACCCCGTTCGGGATGGTCCAGTGGAGCCCCGACACCAGCCCGCACCGGCCGGACGGCGGCGGCTACGAATACGCCGACTCTGCCATCACCGGCTTCGGCCTCACCCACATCGCGGGACCGGGCTGCCGGGCCGCCGGCGACATCCCGGTGCTGCCGACCGTCGGTGCGGTCGACACGCGCGCCACGGTCGGCTTCTCGCACGCCGACGAGTCCGCGACGCCCGGCTCGTACACGGTGTCGCTGGGCAACGGCGTGCGGACGGAACTGACCGCCACCACCCGCAGCGGCATGGCCCGCTTCACCTTCCCGTCCACCAGCCAGGCGAACCTCCTGTTCAAGCTGACGGGCAGCGAGAACGGCGACAGCGCCGCCGAGTTCGACGTGGTCGACGGCAGAGAGGTCAGAGGCAAGGTCACCAGCGGCAATTTCTGCGGCGAGGGCAACTCCTACACCGTCTACTACGACATGGTCTTCGACCAGCCGTTCCGCCACAGCGGCACCGCCCTCGCCGCCACCACGCCCACCACCCCCAGGAGCAACGCCTCCGCCAGCGCTCCCGAGGCACCGGACAAGCCCACGCTGCACGGCAGCGTGCCGCGTACGCACCGCACCTTCGCTCCCCGGCCGAGCGGCTCCGACGGCTATGTCACGTTCGACACCACCAACCGCCGCGCCGTTCAGGCCAAGGTCGGCATCTCCTATGTGTCGGCCGCCGACGCGGTGGGCAACCGGCAGGCGGAGAACAGCGGTTGGGATCTGGCCAAGGTGCGCGGCGCGGCGCACGACGCCTGGAACTCCCTCCTCGGCCGGATGCGCATCGCCGGCGGTACTCCCGAGCGGCGGACCATCTTCTACACCGCGCTCTATCACGCGCTGCTGCATCCGAACGTGATCAGTGACGCCAACCGGCGCTATCCCGGCTTCGACGGCAAGGTGCACACCGTCGACCAGGGCCAGGGCGCCGCCTACGCCAACTACTCGGGCTGGGACGTCTACCGCTCGCAGGCCCAGCTCGAGGCCCTGGTCGCGCCGGCCATCGCCTCCGACACCGCCCAGTCGATGGTCGACGACTACCGTCAGACCGGTCTGTTCCCCAAGTGGTCGGAGAACAACGGGGAGACCCATGTCATGGTCGGCGATCCGGCGGACGAGATCATCGCCGACTACCACGCCTTCGGGGCCAGGAGCTTCGACACCGCCACCGCGCTCAAGGGCATGATCGCGGAGGCCACCGTCCCCAACGACAACCGGCCCGGGCTCGCCCGTCTGGAGCAGCTCGGGCGGCTGCCCAGCAACGGCACGTACGGCTGCTGCAACTTCTACGGCGCGGCGTCCACCACGCTCGAGTACGACTCGGCCGACTTCGCCCTCTCGGCCTTCGCCGGTGCCCTCGGACACACCGCGGACCAGCACCGGTTCGCGGACCGCGCGCAGGACTGGCAGAACCTGTTCGATTCCGGCAGCGGTTTCATCCGGCCGCGCGACGCCTCGGGCAGCTGGACGGCCGGCTTCTCCCCGACGTCGGGGAAGAACTTCGTCGAGGGCGATTCCTGGCAGTACACGCCGATGGTGCCGTTCAACGTGCACGGGCTGGCGACCGCCATGGGCGGTAACGCGGCGCTGGCCAGGTATCTCGACACGGACCTGTCCTCGCTGACCGGCGCGGGCGGACACACCGACCTGGGCAACGAGCCCAGTCTCAACATTCCCTGGGAGTACGACTACATCGGCCGCCCGTACCAGACGCAGAAGGTCGTCCGGCAGGTCCAGGACCAGATCTGGACCGACGGCCCGGCCGGTCTTGCGGGCAACGACGACCTGGGCGAGATGAGCTCGTGGTACGTGTGGTCCGCCCTCGGCATGTATCCGGAAACCCCCGGCACCGCCGATCTGGCGCTGGGCAGCCCGTTGTTCGACCAGGCGGTGATCACGCTGCCGTCCGGCCGCACCCTCACCGTCAACGGCACGGGCGCCGCGGACGACGCACCGTACGTCCAGTCCGCCACCTGGAACGGCAGGGCATGGAACGCCGCCCACGCGCCCGACGGCGCGCTCACCGCAGGCGGCACCCTCACCTACGTACTCGGCACCGCGCCCGACACGTCCTGGGCGTCGGACGCCTCCGCCGCCCCGCGCTCCTACCCCGGCGCGCCCGGGTACACCGACGTCGGGACGTCCGGCGACACCGCCGCGGCCTCGGCCGACTTCGACGGTGCGGGCTACAGCTACTCCGCGCACGCCCTGGCCACCGCCGGAGTCACCCCCGGCTCGAAGCTCACCGCCGACGGGGTCACGTTCACCTGGCCGTACGTGGCGTCCGGCGCACCGGACAACTACGAGGCGAACGGGCAGACGGTACGGACGTCCGGCTCGGGCAGCATCTCCTTCCTGGGTGCCGCCAACAACGGCCCGGTGTCCGGCACCGCGACCGTCAGCTACACGGACGGCACGACCCAGTCGGTTCCCCTCGGCCTCTCCGACTGGACACTGAGCGCGGGCGCCGCCTCACCGCTCGCCGACAACACGATCGCGGTGACGATGCCGTACCGCAACCACGCGGGCACCGCGTCCGACAGCACGCAGACGTATGTGTTCGCCACGACTCCGGTGGCGCTGAGTCCGGGCAGGACGGTGAGCAGCGTGCGCCTGCCGTCCGATGTCACCGCCGGGGGCCTGCACGTCTTCGCGATCGGCTTCGGTGCCGAGAAGTCCGCGTCGAAGCGGGGGAAGTGAACGTTCACGACGGCTCGGTGACGGGGCGGCCTACGCGTCACCGGTCCCGCGACCGCCGCCGACCAGCCCGGCGACCGTCAGGAATCGGACGCCGGACGGTCCTCGGGGCGGGCGGAGAGGGCGAGCGCCCGTGCCCGCTCCGCCCGGGTCAGCACACGCGAGCGTCTGCCGGGCCACCAGACGAAGTCGGCAAGCAGGAGCACGACCACCAGCCATGACGCGACGAGAACGCCGGTCGGTGCCGTCAGGGTGTCGTACCCGGCCAGCACGATCGCGAGGGCGGTGACGAGGAGGACCAGCGGGCGACGCAGCCGGTCCTCCTCGGCGACTCGGCTCAGGCCGTCGGCGTACTCGACGACCGCGGGCGCCAGCAGGGGGTCGTCGATGGCCTCGCCCCGCCGGGTGGCACACACCACCGCCGCGCGGTCGGCCGAGTTCAGGTCCCCGGCCCCGGGCCATGCTCTGCCCATCCGCCGTGCCGACCTGATCCCGTGGAACGGGCTCAGGATCAGAAAGACGACGGCGGCGCCCACCGACGAGCCCGACTCCACGAGCACGAAGGCGCCGAAGAGGCGCCGGCGGGGAGCCCGGTGCCCAGCGCCCTGCGCACCGGGCTCCCCTGCCACAGCCGGCCCGGAAACCGGGATCACCCGCCCAGGGTGACGATCACGGTTCGTGTACGCAATCACCGAAACACCGCACACAGCACCCGGAACATGCCGTTGAGTGGAGCAATCACGGGGGTACGGGGGCGCGGCACACCAGGCTGGACGGGTGAAGCACGGACGGACCGGCGGGGAGCCGGAGCAGGACGGCACGACCACACGGCCCCGGGTGCCGGCCCCTCCGGCATGGCTGCGCTGGCTACCGGTGCTGTACGTCGTGGCCGTGCTGCTGCTGGAGCCGCTCACGCCCGTGGACTGGCCGGTGAGCTTCGCACTGATCGCCGTGCCGGTACTGGCCGCCTTCGGGCACGGGCCCGTGGCCGTCGGCGCCGCCACGGTGTTCGCCGTCGGCCTCGAGGCGGTGCTGGCCGGTACCCCCTGCTGCGCGGGCCGGGCGGCCGGCTATCTGTGGGACCGTCACTACATCGCCTCCTACATCTGTACCGCCCTCGTGGGCGGTCTCGGCGCCATCCTGGCCGCCCACCGGATCCGGCGTGAACGCACGCTCGCCGACGTGCGGTTCGTGGCCGAGACCGCGCAGCGCGTCCTGCTCCGCCCCCTCCCGCACCGCATCGGCAACCTCCGCCTGCAGAGCCTGTATCTCTCCGCCGCCGCGGAGGCACGGATCGGCGGCGACCTCTACGAGGCGGTCCCCACCCGGTTCGGCGTCCGCCTGCTCATCGGCGACGTCCGCGGCAAGGGACTGGTGGCGGTCGAGACCGCGGCCGCCATGCTCGGCGCGTTCCGCGAGGTGGCGTACGACGAACCCGATCTGCTCGCTCTGGTCGACCGGGTGGACACGAGCATGCGCCGCAGGGCGACGCAGCTCGGCGGGACCGAGACGAGCGAACGGTTCGTCACCGCGGTCTTCACCGAGGTCCCCGCCGAGGGCCACATCGTCCGCCTCGTCAACTGCGGTCATCCGCCGCCCGTCCGGCTCCGGGCCGGCGAGGTGTGCGAACTGGACGGCCGGCGGCCGGCGCCGCCGCTGAACCTCGGGATGCTGGTCGAGGACCCGTACCACCTCGACACCCACCCGTTCCGGCCCGGCGATCAGCTGCTGCTGTACACGGACGGCGTCACGGAGACGCGGGACGCGACCGGGGCCTTCTACCCGCTGCTCGACCGCCTCCGCTCCTGGGGTCCCCTCCAGCCGACGGAGCTGCTCGCACGGCTCCACGACGACCTGCTGGCCTACAGCGACAAGGGCCTTCAGGACGACACCGCGGCGCTCGCGGTCTGTCTGCTGCCCGCGGAACCGTCGGCGGAGGCGCCGGCCGAGTGAGCGCGGGCGGGTCAGAAGGCGGTGTGGGCGAACCAGTTGTCGAGGACGGCGGCGGGTCCCGAGACCTCGAAGCGGGAATCCTGGTACGACCGCCGCCCGTAGAGGAGGAGCAGCAGGTCAGCCGCCTGCCCGCGCACCGCCGCCGTGACCGGCCCGGGGTTCTCGCCCTCGGGGCCGATCGGGCGGAATCCGTCCGGGTCCAGCCGCATCCGCCACTCCTCACCGGGGTCGCCGTCGACGCCCGTGGTGCGGAACGCGAGGGTCTCTCCGTCGCCGCGCAGCTTCGTCACACCGGGGGCGAAGAGGCCCGCGTAGGGCAGGTTGACGAGGAACTCGTCCACGCCGTCCGCCGCGAGCACGGGGGCGATGTCCGAGGTCAGGCCGACGGCGTGCTCCGCGTCCACCCGGTGCACCAGCGTCTCGAACAGCATCCGGCGGGCCCAGAACCGCGCGTGCGGGTCCTCGCCCCACACCCACATCGGTGCCTCGGGATCCGTGTCGCGCAGGACGGCCGCCACGCCGGGCACCCCTGCCGCCACCCAGTCGGGGTGGTCCCGCACGTTCTCCGGCAGCCCCAACTCGACGTCGCGGCTGCGGGGAGGCTCCTGCACCAGCCCTGTCAGCAGGGTGCAGAACCAGCGCTGCAGCGCCCCGACGTGCCGGGTGAGGTCGGCCAGGGTCCAGTCGGGGCAGGAGGGCACGGGGGTCGCCGGGTCGACGCCCCTGACCACCTCGCAGAAGCGCAGGGTCTCGCGGGCGACGGCCTCGCGGTAGGTGTCGTACGGCAGTGGATGCCCCGCCGTGTGTGTCGCTGCCATCTGCTGCCGCCGTTCTGCTCTGTCCTCGGGACGGATCGTCGTCACGGTCAGTCTGGCTGCTGGAGTCCGCTCGAAGGCAAATCCGGGTTCGGGGGGATCTCCTGGTCGGCCCAGATGATCTTCCCCTCGCCGGTGTACCGGGCGCCCCAGCGCTGGCAGAGCTGGGCCACCAGGAAGAGCCCGCGGCCCCCTTCGTCCGTGCTCCTGGCATGCCTGAGCCGGGGGGCCGTACTGCTGGCGTCGAAGACCTCGCAGGTGAGGCGGGCGTCGCGGAGGAGCCGTAGCCGGATGGGCGTCGCGGCGTAGCGGATGGCGTTGGTGACGAGTTCGCTCACGACGAGTTCGGTCGTCATGGCCAGTTCTCCGAGGCCCCACTCCTCGACCCGGCGGGTGGCGAGAGTGCGGAGCGTGGCGACGGCCGCCGGGTCGGGGGGGACGTCCCAGGAGGCGACCTGGTCGGCTCCCAGGGTGTGGGTGCGGGTCAGGAGCAGGGCGATGTCGTCGGGCTGGGGCACGGGCACGAGCTGCCGCAGAACGGACGCGCACAGCGCGTCCAGGTCGTCCCCGGGGTCGGCGAGGACCTCTCCGAGCCGGGACATGCCCCGCTCCACGTCGTGGTCGCAGCCCACGATGAGACCGTTGGTGTAGAGGCCGAAGAGGCTGTCCTCGGCCAGTTCGATCTCGGCGGCCTCGAAGGCCATGCCACCGAGACCGAGCGGGGGTCCGGCGGGGATCTCCGGGAAGTAGGTGTGCCCGTCCGGTGCCACCACGACGGGCGGCGGATGACCGGCCCGGGCCATCGCACACCGTCTGCCGACCGGGTCGTAGACGGCGTACAGGCAGGTCGCGCCGATGAAGGTGCTGCGGGCGGCCGTGCCGGCGGCCGCCTCCTCGTCGCTCAGCCGGAGCACGAGGTCGTCGAGATGGGCGAGCAGGTCGTCGGGCGGCATCTCCATGGCCGCGAGGGTCTGCACCGCGGTGCGCAGCCGGCCCATGCTCGCCGCCGCGGAGATGCCGTGGCCCACCACATCGCCGATGACCAGGCCCACCCGTGCGCCGGACAGCGGGATCACGTCGAACCAGTCGCCGCCGACGCCGCCGGAGGGGTCCGCCGGCAGATAGGAGGAGGCAACCTCCAGTGCGGTGCCGCCGGTCAGGGCGGGTGGCAGCAGGCTGCGCTGCAGGGTGACCGCCGCCGCGTGCTCCCGGGTGTAGCGGCGGGCGTTGTCGACGCACACCGCGGCGCGTGCCACCAGTTCCCGGGCCAGCAGGACGTCGTCGGGCCCGAAGGCGACGGGGTTGAGCGACCGGGCGAACGTGGCGAGGCCGAGGGCGGTGTTCCGGGCCCGCATCGGCACGGCGATGAGCGAGTGCAGGCCGTAGTCGCGGATGCGTTCCACGCGCTCGGCGTCCCGGGCGACCCACAGCTCGTCGGCCGAGTCGAGGGCCGGGATGAGCAGAGGCTCGCCGTCGAGGATGAGGTGCGCGTCGTGCGGCGGCGGAAGGAAGTCGACGCGCCCGCCGATCCCGACGACCGCCTCGGGGGCGCCCTCCCGCACCGAACGCAGTGCCGCCCGGCGCATCACCGGCCTGGCGAGGGCGGGCCCCGCGTCGGTCAGCCATGCCCCGTGACCCTCGGTGCTGAGCACGGGTTCCAGCAGGTCGACGATGACGAAGTCGGCGAAGCGGGGGACGGCGAAGTCGGCGAGTTCCTGGGCGGTCCGCATCACGTCGAGCGTCGTGCCGATGCTGGTGCCGGCTTCGTTGACCATGGTCAGCAGCTGCCGGGCGTTCCACCGCTCGGTGACGTCCTGCACCATGTAGCAGACGCCGGTGATGGAGTCGTCGGCGTCGACCAGGGGGAAGAACGAGGTCGCGTAGGCGTGCTGGCGGTGCGGGTCGGCCCAGCTCCAGCCCGTGTACTCGTAGTCGGTCACCGGCAGGCCCGTCGCGAGCACCTTGCGCATCAGGCTCTCCAGGGCCTCCGCCTGCAGCCCGGGCAGCAGTTCGCTCAGCCGCCGGCCGAGCCGCTCGTCGCGGGGGACTCCGCCGAACCCTTCCAGGGTGTCGTTCACCCAGACGTAGCGCAGCTCGGTGTCCAGGACGGCCATGCCGACCGGCGCGCGGGTCAGGAACCCGTCCAGCACCCACTGGCCCATGGTCCACCGCCGGCGCTCCTCCCGGGCGGACACCAGGAAGCACTCGGTGTCGCCGATGCGGAACGGGGCCGAGACGCGCAGCTGGATGTCGAGGCTGCGGCCGTCACGGTGCCGTACGGCGATCTGCCCGCTCCAGCCGTTGCCGGCGCGGCACCGTTCCACGACACCGGCGAGCCGTACGGGGTCCTCGGGCCTGGCCAGCAGCCGCGCGACGGAGGCGCCCACGACGTCCCGTGCCGCGTGGCCGAGCAATGCCTCGGCGCTCCGCGTCCAGCCGATCACGACGCCGTGTTCCGATATCACCGCAGCCGCGTCCGTGGACGCGTCGAAGACATGTGCCGGTCCCCGCGGTGTCGCTGCGGCGAAGCCCTCTGGCGCAGATTCCATCAGTTCCACCCATACACCACTATGAGCTTGTTTGGCCGAGGATGTGCGGGGATACAGCGGGAGATGCGGGGTCCGGTCCAGTGCGGTTGGGCGGGGCCGAGGCCGGAGGGACCATGGAAGCACCGGCCGTCAGCGTCCGCGCGCCCGACCGGCGGGTGGAGGTGAACCGGCATGACAGCCGACTCCTTGGAAGCCGGCCACGACGAACACGACGACGAGGCGCCCCGGCCGACGGGCCTGCTGGACGTGCTGAGCGTGGCCGCGGTGGCCCTGGACACCCGTGGCCGCATCGTCTTCTGGACCCCGCAGGCCGAGGAACTCTTCGGCTACTCCTCGCAGGAGGCCCTCGGCAAGCCCGCGGCGCGCCTGCTGGTGCAGCCGGAGCATCTGGAGGCCGTGGTGAGTCTGTTCACCGAGGTGCTGGAGACCGGCCGGGGCTGGGCCGGTGCCTTTCCGATCCGGCACAAGGACGGCAGCAGCCGCCTGACCGAGTTCCGGACCATGCGGCTGCTGGACGACCTCGGGGACGTCTACGCCCTGGGCATCGCGGCCGACCACACCCTGCTCCAGCGTGTCGAGACCGACCTGGCCCTGTGCGAGCGGCTGATCAGCCAGTCCCCCATCGGCCTGGCCCTGCTGGACCCGGATCTGCGGTATCTCCTGGTCAATCCGGCGCTGGAACGGATCGACGGCACTCCCGCCGAGGACCACATCGGCCGCCATCTGAGGGAGACCCTGCCCTTCCCCGACATCGACACCGTCGAGTCCGCCCTGCGACAGGTGCTCACCACCGGCACGTCCCTGCTGGACCAGTACCACGTCGGCCGTTCGCCGGCCGAGACCGGCCAGGAGCACGCCTGGTCGCTGTCCTTCTACCGGCTGGAGGATCCCGGCGGCCGGGTGCTGGGCGCGGCCGTGTCGGTCGTGGACGTCACCGAGCGGCACCGCGCGGCGGCCGAGGCCGACCGGGCGCGGCGGCGTCTGGCCCTCATCGCGGACGCCTCCGCGCGGGTCGGCACCGCGCTGGACGTGGAGCAGACCGCTCATGAGCTGGCGGAGATCGCTGCGCCGGCGCTGGCCGACGTGGTCGCCGTGGACGTCCTCGACTCCGCCCTGGCCTGCCGTCGTATGCGCCGGCCGGACAACGGCCCGGAGCTGTTCCGCGCCCTCGCCCTGAAGGCGGCTCATCCCACGGTCGCGGTACGCGCCGCCGACCCTCCGGGCAACGTCGCCTGCTACGAGGGGGACCGCCTGGTCACCCTGTGCGTCCACACCGGACGACCGGTGCTGGTGCGTCGCGTCGGGCCGCACGACCTGCCGCGCATCGCCCGGGACGCCGAGGCCGGCGCCCTGCTCGCCGAGGCCGGTGTCCACTCGTATCTCGCCGTGCCGCTGATCGCCCACGGCGAGGTGCTCGGCGTCCTCGATCTCAAGCGGACCCGCAATCCGGCGCCGTTCGACGACGACGACGTCGTCCTGGCCGCCGAGCTCGCCGGCCGGGCCGCCGTGGCCATCGACAACGCCCGCTGGTTCCAGAGCGTCCGCAACACCGCCCTCACCCTGCAGCGCAGCCTGCTGCCCGAGCACGCGGCGCACCACCCGGGCCTGGAGCTCGCCTCCCGCTACCAGCCCGCGCAGGCCACCAGCGAGGTCGGCGGCGACTGGTACGACGTCATCCCGCTGACCGGCGAGAAGACCGCCCTGGTGGTGGGTGACGTCATGGGCAACGGGATCGACGCGGCCGCCACCATGGGCCGGCTGCGCACCGCCACCTGTGCGTACGCCGATCTCGACCTCGACCCCGGCGCGGTGCTCCAGCACCTCGACAAGATCACCTGCGATCTGGAGCACTACATCGTCACCTGCCTGTACGCGGTGTACGACCCCGGTACCGGGCAGTGCTGCGTCGCCAACGCCGGACACATGCCGCCCGCCCTCGCGCGGCCCGGCGACGCGCCTCGGCTCCTGGAGCTGCCGGCCGCCGCGCCGCTCGGCGTCGGCGGCGTCCGGTTCGAGACCACGTCGGTCGCCCTGCACCCCGACGATGTGCTGGTCCTCTACACCGACGGGCTCGTGGAGACCCGTCAGCACGCGATCGACGACCGGCTGAACGCCCTGCTGGACCTCCTCGACGAGCCGCGCCGGCCACTGGAGGAGACCTGCGACGTCCTGCTGCACGGCCTGCGCCACCCCGACGACCACGACGACGTCGCCCTGCTGATCGCCCGGGCCGTGTAGGCGACACCGCGCGCTTCCGAGGGCGCCGGCGCGGCCACGGTGTGGTGCGACCGGCGACCGGCTCCCTACTGCTCCGCCGGCTCTCCCGAAGCGGCCGTGGACGACCGGCCGGCGGACCCGCGCACGAGCAGCAGGAGGGCGTCGACCAGGTCGTCCGCCGGGCTGCCCGTGGCCAGCCGCCGCAGTTGCAGGCCCATCACCAGGGCGACCGTCGTGGCGGCCAGGCGTTCCGCGTCGGGCACGCCCAGCGCGGTGAGGATCCGGGCGGCCAGCAGATCGTAGGCCCGGAAGGCCTCGGCCGCCGACTCGCGCAGACGCTCGTCACGCCCGGCCTGGAGGTACAGCTCGAAGGGCGCCAGATGGGCGCTGTCCAGCGCCGAGCCGCAGGCCACCTGGCCGGCCAGCGACGCCGCGTCCTCGACGTCCAGGCCCTCCGTCCGGCACTGGTCGGCCAGTTCGGTGAAGTGCCGTGCCTCCTCGCGCACGAAGTGCAGCAGGCTCTCCCGCAGCAGCTCGTGCTGGGTCTCGAAGTGGTAGGTGACCGAACCGAGGGACACCCCCGCCTCCTTGGCGATGCGCCGGTTCGTGACCGCCGCGACTCCGTCCTCGCCGATGATCCGCAGGACGGCGGTGATGATGCGCTGGCGCATCGGGGCGGAGGGAGCGGCGGGCGACACGGCGGCGGGCGACATGGCGTGCATTCTTCCATCACGGGGTGCCCTCGCCTGTGGACAGGTGTGCTCGACCTCCCTATTGTTCGTTCGAACGAACAGGAACTGGAGGATGGTCGAAGTGCACATTGCCGGGTCAACCGTTCTGCTCACCGGTGTCACCGGCGGCATCGGCGGCGCGCTCGCCGCCGAGCTGTCCGCCCGCGGCGCGCGTCTCGTGCTCACCGGCCGTCGGCTCGAGGCGCTCGAACCCCTCGCGGACCGGTACGGCGCCCGCACGATCGCCGCCAATCTGGCCGACCCGGGCGATGTGCGGCGGCTCGCCGAGGAGGCCGCCGACACGGACGTCCTGATCGCCAACGCGGCCCTGCCCTCCAGCGGCGACCTCCTCGACTACACGCCGGAGCAGATCGACCGGGCCCTGGCCGTGAACCTGCGGGCCCCGGCGATGCTCGCGCGGCTGCTCGCTCCCGGCATGGTCGCCGCCGGGCGCGGCCACATCTGCTTCGTCGGGTCGCTGTCCGGCATGGCCGCGACCAAGTCGTCGTCCCTGTACACCGCGACGAAGTTCGGGCTGCGCGGCTTCTCGCTGGCCTTCCGCCAGGACCTGCACGGCACGGGCGTGGGCGTCTCGATCGTCCAGCCGGGTTTCGTCCGCGATCTGGGCATGTTCGCGAAGACCGGCTCGGCGACGCCCGGTGGTGTCCGCACCGTCTCGCCGGCGCAGGTCTGCAAGGGCGTGACGCGGGCGATCGAACGGGATCTCGCCGAGGTCAACGTGGCGCCGCCCGAGCTGCGCTTCCTCACCAAGGTCGCGTCGCAGTTCCCGGGGTTCGCCGAGCGGGTGCAGCGGCTGGCCGGCGCCGAGCCGACGGTGAACGCGATCGTGGCCGCGCAGCGCCCGAGCCGCTGAGCCGCCACGGCCGGAGGCCGCGCGGGAAGGTGTCGGGGGCCCACGCAGGTGCGAGTCCTGCCCTCTCCGCCCGCAACACCGGGGTCAGTGCTGGCTCGCGGGACTGCTCGGCAGGGAAGAGCGGCTGCCCTTGCAGGAGTAGACGATCTCCACGGATCCGCCCGGCAGGGCGCGCTCGCTGTGGAAGGTGAGCCCGAGGGACGGGTCGAGCGCGGGCGTCAGCTGCGTGCCGCCCCCGAACAGCAGCGGTACGACGACCAGCTCCAGCGTGTCGAGCGCGCCGAGGGCGTGGAAGGTCTGGATCGTGCGTGGCCCTCCGACGAGGTGGACGTCGCCACCCCGGTTGGCCGCGCGGATCTTCTCCAGCAGCCGCACCGGATCACTGTCGGTCACGACGTGGCCGGGGGTGCCGGCCGGGCGGTGGGAGCCGAGCACGAAGACATCGAGGTCCGGCCAGGGCCAGCGGTCGTTGGTCAGCGCGGGCTCGAAGGTGGTGCGGCCCATCACCGCGGCCTCGCACCCTTCCAGGAACTCCCGGATGCCGTGGCTCTCGCCGGACACGAAAGCGGGGTCGGCCGTGTGCGCGGGCCACCCGGTCGGCGTGGTGACATAACCGTCGACACTCATGCCCACACGGGCTCGGATCTTCATGTCGTCTCCTGTTCGGGCTGTTTCTTCGAGGCGGGCAGCGCCTCGTCCAAGCGTCGAACGGGGCCCTCGCACCTCGACACACCGCCGGAGAAAACTCCGCTTGTCACCCGCTCCCACGCTGTGCCAGGATCCGGCGAGTTCGCAAGCACGTCCGACCACTCGTCTCGAAGGACTGAGGTCCATGGTTCCGGCGTCCCACCGCGGCCGCCGCCGGTACTGAGCCGCCTGCCCGACTCCAGCGCTCGGCAGTACCTTTCGCGTCTCCTCACGGCGGCCCGACGAAGCGGTGTCCAGCACCCCGCCCGCCTCCTCGCAGAGGTTCGTTTCCCGTGCCACCGAACGTGAGGTCTTCATCGTGCGCACCGATGTCCAGCGCTTTGCCGTCGCCCACCTCCTGCGCCGTCCGGCGGCGCGTGAAGTCGGCGGATTCGTCGTCGGTTTCGATCCCTCGACGACCAGCCCGTACGTCAACTACGCCACCCCCTTCCCCGGCGCCGAGCCCACCGGCCGGGACGTCGCCGACCTGATCGCCGCGTTCCGTGAGCGCGGGCTCAAGCCCCGGCTGGAGTTCGTCCCGGACACCACCCCCGCCGTCGAACCCGCGCTGCGCCGGGCCGGCTTCCGCACGGAGGCGGTGCACGAGTACCTGGTCTGCACGCCGGCGACGCTGGCCGTGCCCCGGTCCGGAAACGGCTCGGCGGGCCCGGTCGAGGTGGCGGCCCCGGCCACGGAGGCCGACTACACCGCTCTCGACATCACGCTGTCCGAGGCCTTCGGCGGCGAGTGGGAGCCTTCCCCGGAAGGCGCGGCACGGCTGCGACGCACCGAGGAGGGCGGCGGAGCCGTCCGGTTCGTCCGCGCTCCCGGCGGAGGCTGCGCCGGCGGCGCGCTCTGCTCGGCACCCGCCGAGGGCACGGCGGAACTGGCGGGCGTGGGCACGCTGCCGGCGTATCGGGGACGCGGCATCGCCGCCGCGGTCACCGCCGCCCTGGCCGGGACCCTGTTCGACCGGGGCGCGCGGTCCGTGTGGCTGGAGTACTCCGGTGAGGGCTCCCGCCGCGTGTACGAGAGGGTCGGCTTCCGGCCGGGCGGCACACGACTGTACGTCTCACTGGACGCCTGACCTCCTCGGCCGGCGGGGCCGTGTCCCCGCCGGCGCGCGGTGTCAGCCTTCCCCGGGCAGGGGGTTGTCCTTGACGAACCGGCGGATCTCCTCCGTGAGCGCCGCCGGGTTGTCCAGTTGGACCAGGGTGCGCGCGTCGAGGATCTCCACATAGCGGGCGTCCGGCAGCAGTTCGGCCAGGCGGCGGCCCGTCGCGGGCGGCATCATGCGGTCCTCGGCGCCCCAGGCGACCAGTGCCGGGCGGGTGAAGTGCGGGAGATTCCGGGCCGCTTCCAGGTAGCAGTCCTTCCGGGTCGTACGGAGGAACTTGGTGAAGTCCCGGCGGATGTGACGGTTCGTCAGCAGTGGTCCGTACCAGCGTGCGATGAGCTCCTTCGGGAGCCGCTTCTTCGTCATTCCGCCGAGCGAGGTCCGCATGCGGGCCAGGAAGGGAAAACGGAAGGTCTGCAGGAGGAGGAAGACGCCGCCGGGGATCCTGCAGGCCGCGTTCAGGATGCGGCCCTGGAGGCCGGGCGGGTAGTTGTCCAGGGCCTCGCACGAGGTCAGGACGAGCCGCGCGATGCGTTCGTCCCGTACGCCGACGAGGAGTTGGGCCGTGCCGGTGTCGTTCTGGACGAGGGTGACGTCCCGCAGGTCCAGGCGGTCCATGAACTCGGCCAGCAGGCGGGCGATGCCGTGCGCGGAGAGATCAGCGTCCGGCCGCATGGGGCGCCGGTGGCTGCCGAGGGGCAGCACGGGGACCAGGACGCGGAAGCCGGGGCGCAGGGCGGAGACGACGTCCGCCCAGACGGAGTCGTCGAAGCCGAGGCCGTGGGCGAGGACCACGGTGGGGCCGTCGCCCTCGGTGTCCTGGTAGTCGATGGTTCCCGCACTCAGCTCGATCTCCGGCATGCCCGTGCCTCCGCCCGGTCGGTCGCCTCGACTGTCTCTTGATAGATCGTTCTAGTGACAGAATAGGTGGCGGCCGCCCTTGGGCAACAGAGGCTCTCCGGAGGTGCCACCGTGAGCGACGGCAAGGCCATCAGCACGCATGAGACCCGGCAGCGCATCGTGAACGCGGGCACCGAGCTGTTCCGGCGCTCCGGCTACACCGGCACCGGGATGAAGCAGATCGCCGAGGCCGCCGAGGCGCCCTTCGGCTCCATCTACCACTTCTTCCCCGGCGGCAAGGCCCAGCTGGGCGAGGAGGTGATCCGTAGCTCGGGGGCCGTCTACCTGGAGCTCATCACCACGCTCATGGAGCCGTACGAGGACCGGGTGGCGGCCACCGCCGACGCCTTCGCCGCCGCGGCCGACACCCTCGCCGAGCTGGACTTCGCCGACCCGTGTCCCATCGCGACGGTCGCGATGGAGGTCGCGAGCACCAACGACGCGCTGCGGCAGGCCACTTCGGCGGTCTTCGACAGCTGGATCGACCGCCTCGCCGCCTACTACGCCCAGGGCGGCATCCCCGGGCCCACCGCCCGCGAGACGGCGAGCTCGGTCATCGCCCTGCTGGAGGGCGCCTTCATGCTGGGCCGGGCCGCACGCAGCACAGAACCGGTACGGGCCGCGGGCACGGCGGCCGCGGCGATCGTACGAGCGGCACTGGCCGGGAAGTGAGCCGTACGGATCGGCGCAGTGCCCGACCGTGTCCAGCAGTGCCTGGCGCCGGGCGGCGACGGCGGTCTCGAAGTCCGCGATCGCGCCGGCGGCGTCCCCCGCCGACCGGGTAGTTCTCCCAGGTCGCCGAGCGGCTGCCGGCGGTGTGGTCGGCGGCCAGGGACAGCATCTCGGTGAGGTGGCTCAGCGCCGGGCGAGGGTCGTGACGGGCGGCACCCAGGGGTGCGGGTACGGCGCGGCGTCCCGCCCCCACGGTCCGCCGCCGGGGAGGAAGGCGGCCCGCGGTCCAGCAGCGGGACGGACGAGCCGGGGTGGTGTTGCCGTCATCGGACACTCCTCGCGGGACGGACCGGCCCCTGCGGGACCCGCCGGCGCCCCGGGCCAGTACGGCCTGCTGCCGACCCGCGCGCCCGGCACACCGACCGGTCGCCCCACCCTCTTTCCGGCGCGCCGCACCCCGTTCGGCGGCTAGTCGCAGGCCGCGTACCGGTCGGTCGCCGCCACCAGCGCCTCCGCCATACCGGAACCCCCGGTCGTGTGTCCGGTGTCGTCCACGATCACCAACTCGCTGCCGGGCCAGGCCTGTCGGAGTCGCCAGACGATGCCGAGGAGGTTGCCGAAGTCGAGGCTGCCCTGGACGAGAGTGCCGGGGATGCCTTTGAGCAGGTGGGCGTCGCGCAGGACCACGCCTTCGTCGTTGCCCTCGCCCAGGAAGTGGTCGTTGCCCCAGTAGTGCGTGACGGTGCGGGCGATGCCCATGCGGAAGACGGGGTCCTCGTAGCGGGCGACGGAGCGCGGCGGCGCGGGGATGGTGGCGGTCTCCCAGTCGGTCCAGGCCCGGGCGGCCCGTTCCCGCACCTCGCGGTCGGGTGATTCGAGCAGCCGGTTGTAGGCGGCGGCGAGGTTGCCGTCGCGCTCGTCGGCGGGCACCTGGGACCGGAACCTCGCGAAGGCGTCCGGGAAGATCCGGCCGAGCCCGTGGGTCAGCAGCTCGACCTCGGCGTTCGACCCGGTGGCGACGCCGGTGAGCACCAACTCGGAGACGACGCCCGGATGGGTCTGCGCGTAACGGAGCGCGAGCACCGACCCCCAGGACACGCCCCACACCAGCCACCGTGCGATGCCGAGGTGGCGGCGCAGCAGTTCCAGGTCCGCCATGAGACGGTCCGTGGTGTTGACGCTCATGTCGGTGTCGGGGCGGCTCGCGTGCGGTGTGGACCGGCCGCAGCCCCGCTGGTCGAGCAGCACGATCCGGTAGGCGGCCGGGTCGAACAGGCGCCGGGGGTAGGGGGTGCACCCGGATCCCGGTCCGCCGTGCAGGACGACGGCGGGCTTTCCATGGGGGTTGCCGCAGGTCTCCCAGTAGACACGGTTGCCGTCGCCCACGTCGAGCATGCCGTGCGCGTACGGTTCGATCTCCGGATAGAGGGCCATCGGGGCACCGTAACTCCTCCCCGGGTGCCCGCAACGGCTGATCCGCCATGTCCGCGCTCACAACTGCCGTCGTACGCCGGCCTCCCGCTCCGCCTGCTCCGGTTGGTGGCCGAGGTCGCCGTGCAGGGACGTACGAGGTCGTACGACACGCGGTACCCCGTTCTGCGCGGTGTCCTCCGCCCCTGCGGCGTCGTTGGTCCTGGGTGGCATCTGTCGCGGAAGCGCCCCGGAACTGTCCGTGATCCGTAACAGCCGGATCCCGCGATCAACCCCGGCCGTCCTGACAGGTGCACGAAACACAGGTGCACAAGAGCACAGGGACACGGCACGGAACGGGGCGGGGTATGGCGCTGCGCGGTGGGCGGGGTTGGTACGGCCGGATGGTTGCGGCGGCGCTCGGGGTCACCGCGGTGGCGGCCGCCACGTCGGTGTGGACCGCGCAGGCCGGCCAGCCGGGCGGCGGTTCGGGCGGGACGGCTGCTCCGGCCCGGCACGCCGCGCCGCGGACGGCGGCCGTGTCCGCCGAGATCGCCCACGCCTCGGACGGGGGCGCGCACGCGGTCAACATCACCATCGACGACGGCCCGGACCCGGTCTGGACCCCGCAGGTGCTCCAAGTGCTGCGGGAGAACGGTGTGAAGGCGACGTTCTGCATGATCGGTCCGGAGGCCCAGGCGCACCCCGAGCTGGTCCGGCAGGTGGTGGCGGCCGGACACCGGCTGTGCGACCACACGGTGTCGCACGACACCACGATGGACAAGAAGTCCGAGGCCTACCAGGCGCAGCAGATCCTGGAGGCCGAGCGGCAGATCACCCAGGCGTCCGGTGGCGTACGGCCGCTGTACTACCGTGCCCCGGGCGGCGCCTTCACCCCGTACAGCCGGCATCTGGCGGCCTCGCACGGGATGCGTCCGCTCGGCTGGAACGTGGACTCCAAGGACTTCGAGCGGCCGGGCACGGCCGCCATCGTCGCCACTGTCCAGCGCGAGTCGGTCAACGGGCCGACGATCCTCTTCCACGACGCGGGCGGCGACCGCTCGCAGACGGTGGCCGCGCTGCGCACCCTGCTGCCGTGGCTGAAGCAGCAGGGCTACTCCTTCGGTTTCCCGGTGCGCTGAACCGACTCGGGGGGAAGGCGACTTCAGCCGATCCGGTGGCTGAGCTTCTCCAGGCCGCCCACCGGCATCCTGAGCCGTCTCCCGCCGTCGGCGGCGAAGCCGGTGAGGGCCGCCCCGGAGGCGTTGACGTCGGCGGACGCTCCAGTGTCGGTGTCGGTCACGCGGACGACGAGCGCGCGCCCGGCGAGGGTGCCGCCCTGGGCGGCGCGTCCGCGGCCCCGCCGACGATCATGGACGGTGCCGCGGATGCGGTGCCGATCACGTCGAAGTGACCGCGTCCCGTGGGCGCGCCCAGCACCGTCTCTTCGGCGATGGCGTACCGGTCCGGACGCGACCGGCCGGCTGTTCGAGCCGCCCGGCCCTCCGGTAGGAGACGCCGGCTAGCGCGCAGCCGGCCTCCGCCGCGGGGTGCCCGGGCACAGCCGCCGGCACGCTCCGGTCGTGCCAGCTCCACGGCGACCGTCCTGACCAGGTCAGCGACCCGCACCGGGCCGGCCGCTCCCGCTGCTCCGCCACGGCGGTTTCTGGTCCGTGAACGACCGTTTCGGGCCACGTGCGGGTGAACCGCGGGAGAAATCTTGGTCACCGAAGTCCTGGGACGACTGTTCGGATCCGGAGGGTTGCCTACCATGAGGCCGCTGCGTACTACGTCGTTCCGGAAAGGCTCGCCATGCCGTTGCCTCGCCTCGGCACGCGGTCCGCTCGTCTCCGGACGGCGCCCGCCGTGTTCGTCGCCCTCGCCGCGGCCCTCGCGGGCACGCTGACGGCCTGTTCGCTCGGCGGCCGGCAGCACAACGGGACCGCGGGCGCCCCGTCGGCACACGTCGTCGTCGACGTGTCGGAGAGCCACTGCGGCCGCGGCTGGACCCGGCCCGAACCCGGCGTGCGGACGTTCGACCTGCACAACTCCTCCGACGGCGCCGCCGAGGTCTACCTGGAGGACCCGGGCAGCCAGGTGGTGTACGGCGAGGTGGAGGGCATCGGGCCCGGTACGACACGGCAGTTGACGGTCCGGCTGGGCAAGGGGGCCTACGCCTTCAAGTGCGTGCCCGACGACGCCGACGCAGTCACCGGCCCCACCGTGCGCATCACCGGCGGACGGCGCGGCCCGGGCGCCGCGCCGGTCTCGGAGCACGACCTGATCCCGCCCGCCCTCACCTACCAGAAGTGGGTCGGCACCGGGCTCGACGACGTCGTCCGGCTGACGGCGAAGCTCAAGGACGCGATCGACCGGGGTGACCTCGCCGGCGCACGGTCGGCCTGGCTGCCGGCGCATCTGGAGTACGAGCGGCTGGGCGCGGCGTACGACGCCTTCGGGGACGCGGACGCGGCGATCAACGGCACCGACGCCGGCCTGCCCGGCGGGGTGCACGACAAGGACTTCGCCGGGTTCCACCGCCTGGAGTACGGGCTGTGGCACGGCGAGCCTGCCGACGGGCTGCGCGCCCCGGCGGCGGCGCTGGTCAAAGCGGTGACCCGGCTGCGGGACAGCTGGTCGCAGACCCGTATGGACCCCGCCCAGCTGGGGCTGCGCGCGCACGAGATCCTGGAGAACACCGTGCAGTTCGAGCTGACCGGCCGCACCGACTACGGCAGTGGCAGCAACCTCGCCACGGCCCGCGCCAACCTCGACGGCACCCGCGAGGTGCTGTCCCGGCTGAGGCCCGTGCTGGCGGCCCGGTACGCCGGACTTCCTGACCTCCAGAAGGAGCTGGACCGAGCCCAGGACACCCTCGACGGGTTCCACCACCGCGATTCCTGGACCCCGCTGGACCGTCTCGGCCGTACCCAGCGGGAAGACGTGAACGCGGTGCTCGGCGACCTGGTCGAGCGCCTGGCCTCGGTGGCCACCCTGTGCGACCCCCGGAGGACCGTGTGAGCGACCGTGCGACCAGCGCCGAACGACCCGACGGACTGGGCCGGCGCGGCTTCCTGCGCGGCGCCGCCCTGGCCGGGGCCGGCCTCGCCACCAGCGCCGCCGCCCCCGAGCAGTCGCCGGCAGCCACGACGGCGTCCGTCGCCCCCTTCCACGGCGCGCACCAGGCCTCGGCCATCGCGGCCCCGCGCCGCTGTTGCGTGTTCGCCTCCCTCGACGTGACCGCCCGGAACCGCGCCGAACTCGCCGACCTGCTGCGCACGCTCACCGACCGGGCCCGTTTCCTCACCTCGGGCGGTACGCCGTCCCCGGTGGGCATCACCGCCCCGCCGCCCGACTCGGGCGTCCTCGGCGACAGGCTGCCCTCCGGCCAGTTGGCCGTCACCGTCGGCGCCGGCGCCTCCCTCTTCGACGACCGGTACGGGCTGGCCGCGCTCAGGCCCCGGCGGCTGACCGCCATGCCCGCCTTCCCCGACGACGACCTCCGGGCCGACTGGTGCCACGGCGACCTCAGCCTCCAACTGCACGCCGACGAACCGGACACCGTCCTGCACGCGCTGCGCGACATAGCCCGGCACACCCGGGGTGCCGCGCAGGTCCGCTGGCGCCTCGACGGCTTCGCCAGCCCGCCCCGGCCCTCCGGAACTCCACGCAATCTGCTGGGGTTCAAGGACGGCACCGCCAACCCGGACGCCACCAGCGTCCGTGAGATGGACCGCCTGGTGTGGGTGGGCAAGGGCATGGGCGAGCCGGACTGGGCGGTCGGCGGCAGCTACCAGGTCGTCAGGCTGATCCGCATGCTGGTGGAGTTCTGGGACCGGGTCTCGCTCAGCGAGCAGGAGCGGATGTTCGGGCGGGCCAAGGAGTCCGGGGCGCCGCTGGACGGCGACCGCGAGCACGACACGCCGAAGTTCGCCGACGACCCCAAGGGTGACGTCATCCCACTGGACGCGCACATGCGGCTCGCCAACCCGCGCACCCCGGCCACCGCCGACCAGCGCCTGCTGCGCCGCGCGTACAACTACGACCGGGGCATGGACGCCAACGGCAACCTCGACATGGGCCTGCTGTTCACCTGCTACCAGCAGGACCTGAAGCGGCAGTTCGAGACGGTGCAACACCGGCTGAAGGGCGAGCCGCTGACGGACTACATCAGCCCGTTCGGCGGCGGCTACTTCTTCGCGCTGCCCGGCGTACGGGACGCCCAGGACTGGTACGGGCGCGCCCTGTTCGGCTGAACCTGTCCGGACAACTCGGCCGCCACATGGGTCAACACACAGTCAAGTTTTGCCCTGGTATCCCTGACTCGGTGTTCACCCGCGCGCCATCATGGCTCCGCCGACGCGCCCCGCAACGGGCGCAGCATCCCTGCTCGTACGACGCACAGACGTTCTGTCCAAAGGGGTAGACCATCATGGCCAGCAGAGGAAGACGAGCCGCGATGCGGAGCCTGGGCGCGCTCGCGGGAGCCGCGGCGCTCACCGTGCTCGGCAGCAACGCGCCCGGCTGGGCGGCGGCGCCCGCCGCGGCGCAGGGCGGGCACTCGTCGACCGTGACGCCGATCAAGCACGTCGTCGTGCTCTTCGACGAGAACATCTCCTTCGACCACTACTTCGCCACGTACCCGAAGGCCGCCAACACCGACGGCACGAAGTTCACCGCGTCGAAGAACACCCCGAAGGACATCGACACCCTCGCGCACGCCGGGCTGCTGACGAAGAACCCGAACCAGTACGCGCCGAAGCGGCTGTCGCCGTCGCAGGCGATGACCTGCGACCAGAACCACAACTACGGCGCCGAGCAGCTCGCGTACAACGGCGGCAAGGCCGACCAGTTCGTGCAGAACACCGAGGTCGACAAGTGCAGCGGCGGCCTGTTCGGCGAGCCCGGCCTGGTCATGGACTACTACGACGGCAACACCGTGACCGCGCTGTGGAACTACGCCCAGCACTACTCGCTGAGCGACCGCTCCTACAGCTCGAACTACGGCCCCTCCACACCCGGCGCGCTGAACCTGGTCTCCGGCAACACGCACGGCGTCATCTCCATGGACCCCTCCACCGGCACCGACAACCCCAAGCAGACCTCGAAGCCGGACTCGTACACCGTCCAGTCGCCCGACGCCAAGGGTGTCGGCACGGTGATCAACGACCCCGACCCGGCCTACGACGACTGCTCCGGCAAGGACCACACCAGCACCAACGCGCTGGCGTCGATGCAGGGCAAGAACATCGGTGACCTGCTCAACACCAAGAAGGTGAGCTGGGGCTGGTTCCAGGGCGGCTTCCGTCCGTCGACCGCGTGGAACGGCACGTCCGGCTCGTACGCCAAGTGCGACACCACGCACACCAATCTGGGCGGCGCCGCCGTGGCGGACTACAGCCCGCACCACAATCCGTTCGCGTACTACAAGTCGACGGCGAACCCGCACCACCTGGCGCCGAAGTCCGTCTCGGAGATCGGCCACAACGGTCGGGCCAACCACAACTACGACCTGACCGACTTCTCCGCCGCGCTGAAGGCGGGCAAGCTCCCGGCCGTCAGCTTCGTCAAGGCCGGTGAGTACCAGGACGGCCACGCCGGCTACTCCGACCCCACCGACGAGCAGCACTTCCTGGTGAACCAGATCAACGCGATCCAGAGCTCGCCGCAGTGGAAGTCCACCGCGATCGTGGTCGCCTACGACGACTCCGACGGCTGGTACGACCACGCCTACGTCGCCCCGAAGAACGGCTCGACGGACACCTCCCTCGGCTCCAACGGCAAGGCCACCGACAGCCCGGCCTGCCAGAAGGGCCCGAAGGCGGCCGGCGGTTATGCCGACCGCTGCGGCCCCGGCACCCGCCAGCCGCTGCTCGTCATCTCGCCGTACAGCAAGGTCAACAAGGTCGACCACACCCTGACGAACCAGGCGTCCATCACCCGGTTCATCGAGGACAACTGGTGCACCGGCCGCATCGGCGACCACTCCTTCGACGCGACGTCCGGCTCCCTGGCGGGCATGTTCGACTTCCGGCACCCGAACAACAAGCAGGTGCTGCTGAACTCCGACGGCTCGGTCAGGCATGTCGGCCCGGTCCAGGACGTCGCCCCGGTGTCCACCAGCATCACCCCCGGCCCGGCGATGCAGAACACGGCCGCGTCGACCGACGCCTCGGGCTTCCCGACCCTCCCGGTCGGCCTCGGCGTGGGCGCCCTGCTGGCCGCGGGTGCGACCGGCACGTACCTGACGCTGCGCCGCAAGCAGCAGGCCTGATCCCGCAGTCCGGCACACAGTGACGCGCTCCCGGTCGGTGACCGGGAGCGCGTTCGTGTGCCGGCGAAATGGGTGGCCGGCTCGCCGGTCGTGATGTTGAGATGGCCTGGTGCAACATGAGTTCTCGATCGTCGTGGACCGGAGCAGATACCAGTACGCGCCGACTCCGTGGGAGCGGGAGTCATGGCGGGCCTCGGCCCTCGACTGGGTGGCGGAGCAGCTCGCCGTACGGGGCCTGCGGGCAAGCGGTGAGCTGCGGGTGCGGCTGCGGCCGTGGTCCGTACTGATGCGGGTGCCCGTCGAGGGACGGGACGTCGTCTGGTTCAAGGCGAATCCGCCGGCCAGCGCCTTCGAGGGCCCGTTGACCGCCGCACTGGCCCGCTGGGTGCCGGAGCATGTGCTCCGGCCGCTGGCCGTCGACGCCGGGCGTGCATGGATCCTGCTGCCCGACGGAGGAGAGCTGTTCCGCGACGTGCTCGCCCGGAAGCCGGTCGAGCCGCGGACCTGGGAGGAGCTGCTGGGCCGGTACGCGAGCCTGCAGCGGGCCCTCTCCCCGCACGCGCGCGAGATCGAGCGGCTCGGGGTGCCCGCCACCCGGACCGCTGACCTGCCCGAGGTGTTCGACGAACTGCTCGCGGGGAGCGCCGCGCTGCCTCCGGAGGCACGCGAGCGGCTGGAGCTGCTGCGCCCCCGGCTCGCGGACTGGTGCGCCGAACTCGCCTCGCTCGGCGTCGAGGACACCCTCGACCACGCGGACCTGCACGACGGCCAGCTGTTCCATCCGGCGCCGGACCGGTTCACCTTCTTCGACTGGGGCGACGCGGTCGTTTCACACCCGTTCTGCAGCCTGCGGGTCCCCGCCGAGAAGGCGCGCGCACGCTACGGGGCGCAGGTCGTGCCCCGGCTGCTCGACGCCTATCTGGAGCCCTGGACGGACGCCGGCCACACACCCGCGGACCTGCGCCGCGCCGCACACCTCGCCTGGCGCCTGAGCGTCCTGGGCCGCGCCGCGTCCTGGGGCCGCACGTTCCCCGACGCGTCGGGCACCGGCCCCGGTTCCGAACACAGCTCCGCGTCTCTGCTGGAGATCTTCAACGACCCGCCTTTCTAGGAGAGTTGGGCCGTGCGCCCGGATCGGTCAGGGCGCCGGGCTGCCGACTGCCGAGGGCCGAGGAGCGGCGGCTGCGGGTGCCGAGGCGGGGCGGCCGGCCGGTCGACGGTGGGTGCCGACGTGTCGTAGCCGGATCGAGCGCCCCACCCGCCCGATGCCCGCGCTCGCTCGCGCTCGCCGCACCCGTGCCGCGCGGCGGACACTGGGCCGTATGACCCGCGCTCGTACGCCCGCCGCTCCCCCGCCCGGCCGCCGTACCGTGCTGGCGGCCCTCGCCGGTGCCGCGCTCGGCGCGGCGGGGTGTTCCGGCCCTACGACCCCGGCCACGCGCCCGTCCCCTACACCCCCGCACGCTCACCCGTCCCAGAGGTCGACAGCCGGCACCGGCTCGCCGTCGCCCTCCCCCGCTCTGCCGCGCACCACCCCTTGGCGGCCCACGTCCGCCGAAGTGCAACCGGCCGCGAAGCTGCGCGCCGTGCAGTTGGTGGAGGCGATCGGCGCCTGGGCCGACGGGCACGGCGGCGCGGCGGCGGCGCGGGCGAGGGTCGCGGCGCTCGCACTGCCGACGGCCCTCGTCGGCCAGGCAGGGCCGCTGCTGACGACGGCCGACCAGGCGGCGCTGCAGGTCGTGGACGCGCAGTACGGCGGGATCCTGTCCAGATCGGCCAGCGTGCTGGTGGTGTGCCGGCAGTGGACCCGGCGCGCCGGCACGGTCAGCGCCGGCGGCACGACGGTCGACGTGCGCCTCTCCCGGTCGGGTTCCGGCTGGACGGTCGACGCCCTGCATCCGGCGCACCCGGGACCGGCCGCCCGGTCGCCGGCACCGGAGATCCGGAGCGTGCTGTCCGACGGCCGGATCGTGCTGCCGCCCGCCGCCGCGGCGGACCTGCGCAGTGGTCGGGTGCACACCAGCGTGGCGAAGGCGATGCTCGCGCTGGCACGGTCGTACCGGCTGGAGGTGAGCGTCGTCCGCTCCGGGCATCCGCTGGACGTGTTCGGCACCAGCCGGCCCAGCGACCATCCGCGAGGCCGGGCCTTCGACGTGTGGCGGATCGACGGTCACGCGGTCGTCGATCCGGCGACTCCGCGCGGTCTGATCGAGCGGTTCATGCGGGACGCGGCGGCCGCCGGATCGTACAACGTGGGTGGTCCCGTGCTGCTGTCGGGCGGCAGTGCCGGTCAGTTCTTCAGCGACGCCACCCATCACGACCATGTGCACATCGGGTTCCGTACCTGACCGCACCGCCGCGGCGTCACCCGTTCGGCCGTACCGCCGGCAGGCCCCGCCAGGCGGGCTCGCGCGGCCCGCCGGCCGGTGTTCCCCCCGACTCCGCCGGTTGCGCCCGCCGCGCGGGCGCCGGGACGCTGGAGCCGACAGCACCCCGGGAGGTGAAGTGGCTCCGGCACACGGCACCACGCCGTCGGACGGCCTCGGCCGCCGGCGCTTTCTCGTCCTGAGCGCAGGCCTGGGCCTGGGCACGGCCGCCGCGTGTACGGCGGCACCGCCGCATCCGCACTCCACCGCGGCCCCCGACCGGCGGTTGCGGCCCGAGGCGGAGCGGGACGCCCCGGGCACCGCCGACTGGCGTCTGGCCTCCACCGGCCCGCCGGACGCGGTGGCCGGCTACCCGGACCGGGTGAGCGTGACGCCGGGCGAGCCGTTCGGGCTGCATGTGTCCACCACCGCCGCCGCGTTCCGGGTCTCCGCGTTCCGGGTCGGCTGGTACGGCGGCCGGCAGGCCCGCCGGATCTGGACGTCCGAGCGCATACCCGGCCGCGCCCAGCCGGCGCCGCGCGTGCTGACCGCGACCCGCACGGTGCGCGCCGACTGGCCGTTGACGCTGCCGGTGGACACCTCGGGCTGGCCGGAGGGCGCCTATCTGCTGCGACTGGAGGCGGACACCGGCCACCAGCGTTACGTCCCGCTCATCGTCCGCTCCACCGACGGCGCGGGCCGTACGGTCCTGCTGCACGCCCCGGCCACCTGGCAGGCGTACAACCGCTGGGGCGGCAGCAGCCTCTACAACGGCGCGTCCGGCGCCTACGCCACCCGCTCGCTCGCGGTGAGCTTCGACCGCCCCTACGACGGCGACGGCGCCGAGAAGTTCCGGGTCTACGAGTGGGCCCTGGTGGTGCTGGCCGAGCGCCTCGGCATCCCGCTCGCCTACACCACCGGCGTGGACGTCCACCGCGACCCCGGGGTGCTGCGCGGCGCGCACGCCGTCGTCTGCCTGGGCCACGACGAGTACTGGACGCCGGAGCAGCGGGCTCATGTGACCGCCGCCCGGGACGCGGGGACGAACATCGCCTTCCTCGGCGCGAACACCTGCTTCCGCCGGGTCCGGCTGGAGGCCGGGGACGGCGCGGACGACCGCACGGTGGTCTGCTACAAGACCGACTATCGCGCCGACCCCTGCTACGGCTCCCACCCCGCGCTCGTCACCACCGACTACCGTCTCCCGCCGGCCGCGGATCCCGAATCCTCCCTGACCGGTGTGCTCTACGAGGGCTATCCGGTCGACGCCCCCTATGTGGTGCGGGCCGCCGACCACTGGCTGTACGAGGGCACCGGCGCACGTTCCGGCGACGGCTTCGCCCATCTCGTCGGAGTGGAGTACGACCGGATCACCCCCGGCGCTCCCACCCCAGGCCCGCTGGAGATCATCGCGCACTCGCCGCTGGTCTGCGGGGGGCGGGCCAGCCACAGCGACTCGGCGTACTACACGGCCTCCGGTGGAGCCGGCGTGTTCGCGACCGGCACCATGCGCTGGGTGGAGGGTCTCGTCGCCGGGACCGGCATGTTCGGGCGCGACCACGGCATGGACGCCCGCACCCGCGCCTTCGTCACCCGCACCACGGAGAACCTGCTGCGCACGTTCGCGAAGGGCCCCGCGGCCCGACACGCCCCGCCGCCGCGCGCCAACGTCCGTACGGTGTACGGGGCCTGAGGTCAGGACGGCGGGGTGCCGCCGGTCGCGTTGTACATGCGCCGAAAGACCGGTCAGCCCATCGCGGCGTGAGGTCCGCCCGAGCGCAGGTGGTCCCTGCGGGCGTTGTTGTAGATCCGCAGGAGGTGCTTGGCGACGGCACAGGCCGCGCCGTCGGCATGGCACTGACGGCAGGTCCGCATGTGCTGCTCATAGGTGAGGCGCGCGTTTTCCAACGCGTCGTTGAGAGAGGACTGGGACATCTCGGCATCTCCGGGCAGGGCGCGTCCTGGGACTGCGCAAAGCTGACTGACTGGTACACCCGGAACCCAGGTGATCATGTTACTGGCGGTACTGGGAAACCGCCGGGCGCACGTGCCGATCCTTGTCCGGTTCCGCACTGCTCGGCGCCCGGTGCCCACGGGGTCTGCCCGGCGTCGGTGGTGACCGGAAAGGGTCAGTGGCCGCCGGAGAAGAGGGCCACGGCTGCCTCGGCCACCAGAGCGGGGCGTTCCTCGTGGAGGTGGTGACCGCAGCCGGGGACCACCTCGACCCGGAGGTCGTCGGCGTGCCGGCCGGCGTCCGTGATGACGCTCGGCGGGAGCATGAAGTCCCGCTCGCCGGCGAGAATCACGGTCGGTGTGGTCAGCCGGAGCTTCCTGTACCGGCCGAGGACCAGCTTGGCGATGTCCCGCAGGGCGAACGCGCGGTGCAGGGCCTCGCCGGCCCGCGCCCGGCCGGGCTCCTGGCTGGAGCGCACGAACTCGTCCATGGCCTGCGGTGTCCACACCGCCTGCTCGGCCACGCCCTTGCGCATCAGGTAGCGCGTGAAGCCGGGCCGCCGGCGCAGCATCCAGCGGCCGAGCAGCGGCTGTTCCAGCAGTGCCGTGTACCAGAACCGCCAGGACTGGGCCATGAGCCGCCGGTGCATCGGCCACGGGTGCATCATGTTCAGCGCCAGGAAGTGGCGGATCCGCTCGGGTGCCTGGAGACACACGTGGAAGCCGGTCCAGGCGCCCCAGTCGTGCCCGATGAGGTGGACCCGGTCCAGACCCAGTTCGTCGAGGAGGCCGAGCACGTCGGCCACCCTGGTGTCGGTGTCGTAGCCGTGGCCCGGTGTGTCGGACCAGCCGAATCCGCGCTGGTCCACGCACAGCAGCCGGTACCGGCCGGACAGCAGCGGGATCAACCGCCGCCAGCCGTACCAGTGCTGGGGGAAGCCGTGCAGCAGGACGACGGGGTCTCCTCGGCCGGCCTCCGCGACATGCAGACGGACGCCACGCACGCTGACGTAGCGGTGATGGACGCCGTCCGGTTCGGGCAGCGACGGGGTGCTGTGCTCCACGGTCTCCACGAGGGCTCCAGGGGACGTCGGGGTCGGTGATCGGTCTGTCAGGAGTCGCAGGAAGGACGAAAGGTTCCGTCGGATCCCGTCGGACCCTCGTACGGAACGTCTACGGGTCCCGGCTCCTCCTGATCCAGCGCGGCTCGATGCAGCCCAGTAGCCCTCGACGGAGGAGCAGAACGTGCCAAGAAGGCGAGGCCCCACCGCGGTCGGGGGAATGGTCACCCAGCGGGAGCGTGCCCCCGCTGCTTCCCTGTGGCTGAGGGGCAGTCGGTACCCTGGCCTCTCGGACACAAAGAGGCGACTCGACGCCGATACACCCTCTGATCCACCTTGCCTTGACCATGTGGGGGTCGGTGCGGCCCGTCTCGCGACGCAGAGGGAGCGACAGGGATGACCGGTTCGGGGGGCAGCGGCTGGCCGACTGCCGAGCTGGACGCGGTGCGCCGTCTGAAGGTCATCGCGTCCGCCGCCGGGCAGCACGCGTCGTTCGCCGAGCGCCGTTTCGACGCGTCCCTGGACGAGTTGTGGTCGGTCGCCTCGGATCTGGAGAACGAACTCCCCGTGATCGTCGGGGGTGTGCGCTCCTTCACCATCACGCGGTCCGCGGGTGAGCGGCTGTCGGGTGAGGCCGTGGGCAGAGGCGGGTTCCGGGAGCAGTTCGACGTCGTCCTGCGGCCCGGCTGGTGCCTGATGCAGGGCAGGGTGCTGACGAGCGGCATGGCCGCCACCGCGGACGGCGACGGCTGCCGGTTCGCCTTCTTCACCAGCCTGCGGCTGCCCGGCGGCGGCCTCCTCGACCGGCTGCGCGGCCCGTGGTCCGCACGGCGGGCCGAGGCGATACTCGACCGGCTCGGGGAGCGGGTGGCCGTCCGGTCAGCCCCAGGCCGACCGGAATGACCGCCTGGCCCGGAACAGCCGGGATCTGACGGTCCCCACCGGTATCTCCAGCAGGGCGGACACCTCCTGTTCGCTGAGCCCCTCGACGTGACGGAGCATCAGCACCACCCGATGCTCGGGCGCGAGCCGGTACAGGGCGTCGGCGAGGTCGGAGGCCAGGTGGAGGTCTGCGGAGGCGGGCGGCTCCTCCCACTCGACGGGAACCGTCGGCTGCCGGCGTCGCCGCCCCGCGAACTTCAGGGCCTCGCGCACCGCGATCGTCCGGACCCAGCCGAGCAGCGCGGCGGGCTCCTTGAGCTGCCGGATGCCGCGGAACACCGTGATCAGGGTCTCCTGGGCCGCATCCGCGCCGTCCTGCAGCGCCACCGGGCCACAGATCCGGCCGACGTAGGGCGCGAGGACGCCCAGCAGTTCGTCCATGGCCAGCGCGTCGCCGCGCTGCGCTCCCTCGACCAGGCGGGCCAGCAGGTGCGGATCGTACGGTGTGCTCGCGTTGCCCTCCTTCTTCACCGCATCCCCGCTTCCGGCTCCGTGGAGTCCGCGGCGGAAGAGGAGGGAGGGAACGCAATGCGCCTTCTTCCGCCGAGGCAGCGCAGACCCATGAAATCGACACCCCCCGGTTGATGGCGAATTGACCGCTCACGCATCCTAGGCGGCGGCGGAGTCGACGCCCACGGCGGGCGTCTTCCACAACCGGACAGCGGCGTCGCGCGGCCGGTGCACCCCCCCGGCCCGGCATTGAATTCAAGCCAGAGCTCAAAGTACCGGGAGTACCTGGCCGTTCCCGCCCCTCCTTCCCACCGAGGCTCCCGCACGGACGCCGGCTTGGCGTCGCTGGAGCCTCGACGACCAGGGGAGGAGAACGACAGATGACAAGCACGCGAGCAGGCACCGTCCAGCAGAGCCCGCCGTCCCGGCCGACCGCACCGGAGGATCCATGGTCCGCCGCGGCCCCGCTCGTCCTGGCGGCGCAGTCCGGTGACGCCATGGCACTCGACGATCTGCTGAGCCTGCTCACCCCGTATGTGAGCAGGCTGTGCCGGCCGATCGCCCTGCACAACAGCGCCGACGCCGTCCAGGAGGCGCTGATCGCCGTCTTCCAGGGCCTGCCGCGGCTCAAGGATCCGCGCGCACTGTACGCGTGGGTGCGCACGATCACCGTGCGCGAGGCGGTGCGGGTGGCCCGCCGGGCCGAACGCGAGACACCTGTGGGCGAGTTCGACGACATCGCCTGGCCGTGCAGTCCCGAACTGGCCGTCGACGTACGGGACGTGCTGCGGCGCCTGTCCACCGAGCACCGGGCGGTCCTGGTCCTGCGCGAACTGGAGGGCCTGGACGAGCGGACGGCGAGCGACATGCTCGACATCGCCTGCGGCACGCTGAAGTCCCGGCTGCACCGTGCCCGACACAGCTTCCGAAAGGCGTGGCCGCGGTGAACCCGAACCCGCCGGCGGCCGAACGCGACCCGGTGCGGCGCCTGCGCGTCCTGGCCCCGGGGCTGCATGCCGTCATGTGCGCGGACGACGCCCGGCGACGAACTCGCCGAGTCCCGGTGGGGTTGGCCGTCACCGGCGGGCACGTGGTGCACCGGCGTGCCTGGCCGAGCCCGTCAGCGGTGCGTCAGCGCGCGGTCACCGGCTCGGCAGGACCCGCGACACGCCGTCGAGGAGCCGTCGACGCGCCGTCGCGTCCCCGGTTAGGATCGCCGGCGGCATCGCGTGCCGGTCACCGGCCGGGTGAGGCATGGAGGTGCCAGGACATGCCGTGGAGGCATTCCTTGCCGGTCCAGTTCAACCACACCATCGTCCATGCCCGGGACAACCGGGAGTCCGCCGAGTTCTTCACCGGAGTGCTCGGTCTCGAGATCACCGCGGAATGGGGCCCGTTCGTCGCGGTCGCCCTTGCCAACGGTGTCACCCTGGACTTCGCCACCGTTCCCGAGGAACACATCACCCCCCAGCACTACGCCTTCCTGATCTCCGAGGAGGAGTTCGACGCCGCTTACGCGCGGATCGTCGAGCGCGGCATCGAGCACTACGCCGACCCGCACCAAAAGCAGCCCGGCACGATCAACCACAATGACGGCGGCCGCGGCGTCTACTTCATGGACCCCGTCGGCCACGCCATGGAGCTGATCACCGTCCCCTACGGCGGCCGGCCCTCCTGACCGGGCGCTTCACCTGCCGAACCCCTCCTTCTTGACGAGGTCGAGGAAGCGCGGGGTGCCCTCGGTGGTGCGTACGTCGAGAAAGGCCCGCGCATGCCCGTCGGTGACGGCCTCGCGCACCAGCGCGTGCGCGAGGTCGGCACGGGAGGTGAACCGCCCCGGCAGCCGGCCGGAGTCCAGCCGGTAGTCGCTGACCTCGCTCGTGTCGAAGAGGCCGGCGGGCCGCAGCACCGTCCAGTCGTGACCGCTCGCACGCACGATCTCCTCCATGCGGCGCATGTCGTCGTAGACCGTGCGGCCGACGACCCGCGCGAAGAAGGGCTCGAGCACCTTCCGGAAGAAGACGCCCTCACCGGGCGCCGGCACGTCGAACAGGACGGTGGAGGTGACGCACACCAAGCGTCGCACGCCGTGCCGGGTCATGGCCCGGGTGATGTGGGTGAGGCCCGTCGAGTACACCGTGACGGGGGCCCGGCCGTAGGGGACGCCGAGGGTGGAGATCACCGCGTCGTGGCCGGGGACGACGCGGTCGACCGCCGCCCCGTCCAGGACGTCGGCCTCCGCGACCCGTAGGCGGGGGTGGTCGAGCGGGAAGGTGTCGGGGTGGCGGGTCACGGCGGTGACGGTGTGTCCGGCGGCGGTCGCCTGCTCGGTGACCTGCCGTCCGGTCGGCCCGTTCGCGCCGAAGACGACGAGTCGCATGGGCTGCTCCTTCGCTGCGTGGTGCTGCTGGCGTGGACCGAGAGGGCCGGGAGGGCGGCGAGTGTGACAGCGCGGGCGCGGGATGAGACCTACGGCACATATCCGCACCCGAATGTCACACTCCGAGGACCCGGGCCCCTCTGGGTGGGCAGACGTCGTGAGGAGAAGTCATGGCCGACCACCGGACGCCCGCGGGGACGGACACCGCCACCCAGGCGTTCCTCGACCACCGCGAGCTGCTCTTCGCGGTGGCGTACAACATGCTGGGCACCGTCACCGACACCGAGGACGTGCTGCAGGAGACCTGGCTGTCCTGGGCGGGGCGTGCGGGTGCCGAGAAGGCGGGACAGGCGGCGGAGATCGAGCATCCGCGGGCCTACCTCGTGCGGATCACCGTGCGGCACGCGCTCGCCCGGCGGGCGCGGATCGCCCGGCGGCGCGAGACGTACGTCGGGCCGTGGCTGCCGGAGCCGCTGCTCACCGACGGCCCTGCCGGTCCGGCCGCCGGCGAGGACGCGTCCGAGGGTGCGGTGCGCGCCGAATCGGTGTCGCTGGCCATGCTGGTCGTGCTGGAGACCCTGACCCCGCTGGAGCGGGCGGTGTTCGTCCTGCACGAGGTGTTCGGCTACGCGCACACCGAGATCGCGGACATCCTCGGCCGCAGCCCCGTGGCCGTACGGCAGCTGGCGCACCGCGCCCGGTCCCATGTGCGCGCCCGGCGCCCCCGCTACCAGGCCCATCCCCGGGTCCGGCGGCAGGCGACGGAACGGTTCGTGGCCGCCGCGCTCGGCGGGGACCTCGGGGCGCTGCTGGAGATCCTGGCGCCGGAGGCCACGCTGTGGACGGACGGCGGCGGCAAGGCGCAGGCGGCACCGCGGCCGATCCGCGGCCGGGACAAGGTGGCACGGGCGCTGACCGGCTACGCCGCGCGTTCCGCGGCGGACCTGGAGTTCCAGCACCGGGACGTCAACGGCGACGCGGCCGTGGTCGTGTTCGAGGACGGCGCCCCGCACGCGGTGATGGTCATGGACCTGGACCCGGACGGCGCGCATGTCCGCGAGGTCTACCTGGTCACGAACCCGGACAAGCTCTCGGCCCTGGACCCGGGCGAGCCGCGCCATGACGTCTAGGCGTGGGCGAGCGGGACGCCGCCACAATGCGGCGCACCGTGTTACGGGTTCACGACCGTGCCGCCGAAGGTCACCGTGAGGTGCCCGTCGGAGGCGAAGGACCAGCCGAGGGCGCCGGAGTACGAGGAGCAGCGGGAGCCGTTCGTACCGGTCCAGAACTGGTTGGAGCTGTCGGCGTCGCCGGAGATCTTGTCGTTCGAGCCGCTGACGGCGAAGCGGCACGAGGTGTTGCTGCGGAACACCGAAGTGCCCGCGTCGAAGGCGAAGTTGCGCTCGGTGTTGTCGATGCCGGCGTTGTTGGAGATGGTCATCGTGCCGGGGTTGCTGTTGTAGGTGAACCCGTGGTGGCCGTTGTTGCAGGCGATGTCGTGCCGCACGATGTGGTTGACCGCGATGTCGTCGCCGCCGAGCTTGTAGCCGTTGCGGTCGCCGTTCTGTTCTGCGTGCCGTCGGTGAGCGTGCCGTTGCCGTACGACAGGGAGTACTCGATGGTCACCGGGCCGATGGCGCCGGTGTCGGTCTTGGTGTACAGGTCCCAGCCGTCGCCGATGTTGTTGTGGGAGACGTCGTAGCGGAAGACGTTCCCGGTGCCGGTACCTCGCGATCGGGGTTGCGGGGCGGGAGGCGTTCGAAGCGCTGCGGAGGTGAGGGGGCCGTTCGCGTGAACGCCGTTGGGGTGCGGGCGTCGGGCGACAGCGGGTGCTCGGGTGCTCGCGCGGTTCCCCGCACCCCTCACGGGGCGCCGCCCCCCGTCGACCGCAATGGCAACACGCTGGTCACCCTGCGCGTGGACGGGACGGGCCCGCAGTCGTACGAGTCCGCGCAGCGCAAGGTGTTCACCGCCGGGTCCTGGAACGCGCCCACGTCGGAGCCGGCCGAGCGGCTCGAGCAGGCGCCCGGCCTGCAGGCCATCCCGGGCACGCTGTTCCTCACGGGCCCACGCCGGTAACCGGCAAGGGCGCCCCGGTCGCGGGCGTCGGTGTCGCGTGCGCCTGTCCGGTGAGCTGGACCAGAAGTACGCGCAGGCGGGTGCGGGGGTGCTCGGCCGCTGACCGGCCGAGGGCCCCGTCGTGCCCACCCCCGCCTCCGCGCCCCTGCGCGGCCGGGTACGCGCGGCCGCGGGCCGGCGGCGGCGCGTGCTGCGCCGGCCGACCGGGCCGTGGGACACCCACCGGGCCGGCCGGGTCACGGCGGCTGGACTTCCCTGCCCGGTCGCGTGTCGGCCCGGACGGCGGCGGCCTGCCCATGCCGTACGAGAGCGCACGGACGGAGCGGGCGTCCCAGGCAGACCTCCTGGCCGGGGCCGCCCGCCGGCCGCACCGGTCAGGCGGGCTTCGTCGCCGAGACCGCGGTCGCGGTGACCGTGTTGTCGCACTCGGCGAACTCGCCGTCCGACAGCGCGACCTGGTGCGCCCCCGCGCCGGGCAGCCCGACGACGAGCGTCGGGTAGACGGCTGGCTTCGCGCCGGACGCGCAGTAGCCGTCGCCCTCGCCCTGGACCTGGTGGAAGGCCAGCTTCGCCCATGCCTTGCCGGCCGGCGCGAGGCGCACGGCGGATGCGATGCCCGTGGGGGTCACCCGCAGGGGGATGTTGTGCTCGGGGGAGCCATTGCCCGCTCCGGCCACCGACGGGTGGCCCTGCAGGACGCACGGGTGCCCGGAGACGTTGGTGAACTCGACGATCGCGGCGCCCGTGCCGGTGCCGTCCGGGCGTTGGGCCGCCTGGCGGGCCGTCGCCGCCACGGCCGACGGCGAGCACGCCGGTGCCGTGCCGGCCGAGGTGTCGGAGGCCGGAGATGCCGGGGCACCCGAGGCGGTCGACGTGCCGCCGCCCGAGGTTCCCGGGGCCGACGGGGGGGCGGTGGTGGGGCTCGTGGTGGCGGGGGTGGTGCGGGAGGGGGTGGCGGAGACCGGGGTCGGGGAGGACGCCTTCGCCGACCCGTCGCCGTCGCCCGGCCCGCACGCCGTCAGCGTCAGTGCGGCGGCGATCACAGCCGTCGCCGACGCGGCGAGGCGGATGGTGTTGCGGTGGTGCATGTGGTCCCCCGATTCCGGTGGTTCGACCGGCTCGGTGCCGGTGCTCGCCGAGGGAGACAGAGCGGGGAGACTCCGGGTTTCCGCCGTGGATCGTCTGTGACGGTTGTGGATCTCCTGTGACGTTCCGGTGACGGGAGGCCGGTGACTGAAGGCCCGGCCCCTGGTCGAACGACGAGGGCGTACGGCCCGACCCCCGCGGGTCGGGCCGTACGCCCTCACAGCCGTGCTCAGACCAGGTCGAACCGGTCCGCGTTCATGACCTTGTCCCACGCGGCGACGAAGTCCTGCACGAACTTCTCCTTCGCGTCGTCGCTGGCGTAGACCTCGGCGAGGGCGCGCAGCTCGGAGTTGGAGCCGAAGACGAGGTCGGCACGGCTGCCGGCCCACTTCAGCTCGCCCGTGGCGGCGTCACGGCCCTCGAACGTGGTCTGGTCCTCGGTGGTCGACTTCCACGCCGTGCCCATGTCGAGCAGGTTGACGAAGAAGTCGTTGGTGAGGACGCCGGGCGTCTTCGTGAGGACGCCCAGCTGCGACTGCTGGTGGTTGGCGCCGAGGACGCGCAGACCGCCGACGAGCACCGTCATCTCGGGGGCGCTCAGGTCCAGCAGGTTCGCCCTGTCGACCAGCAGGAACTCCGCCGGCAGACGGTTGCCCTTGCCGAGGTAGTTGCGGAAGCCGTCCGCGGTCGGCTCCAGCGCCTCGAAGGACTCGGCGTCGGTGTGCTCCTCGGACGCGTCCACACGGCCCGGGGTGAAGGGCACCTCGACCTCGAAGCCGCCCTCCTTGGCGGCCTTCTCGACCGCGGCGACACCGCCGAGGACGATGAGGTCGGCCAGGGAGACCTTCTTGGCGCCGGAGGAGGCGTTGAACTCCTGCTGGACGTTCTCGAGGACGCGCAGCACCTGGGCCAGCTCGTCGGGCTCGTTGACCTCCCAGCCGCTCTGCGGGGCGAGTCGGATGCGGGCGCCGTTGGCACCGCCGCGCTTGTCGGTGGCGCGGAAGGTCGAGGCGGACGCCCACGCCGTGGTGACCAGCTGGGACACGGACAGGCCCGAGTCGAGCAGCTTGGTCTTCAGGGACGCGATGTCGACGTCGTCGATCAGCTCGCCCTCGCGCTCCGGCAGCGGGTCCTGCCAGATCAGGGTCTCCTCCGGGACCTCCGGGCCGAGGTACAACGACTTCGGGCCCATGTCACGGTGGGTGAGCTTGTACCAGGCGCGGGCGAAGGCGTCCGCGAACTCCTCCGGGTTCTCGTAGAACCGGCGGGAGATCGGCCCGTAGATCGGGTCGAAGCGCAGCGACAGGTCGGTCGTGAGCATGCCCGGCGCGATCTGCTTCGAGGAGTCGTGGGCGTGCGGGACGGTGCCCTCACCCGCGCCGTCCTTCGGCCGCCACTGCTTGGCGCCGGCCGGGGACTCGGTCAGCTCCCACTCGTATTCGAACAGGATCCGGAAGAAATTGTTGCTCCACTGGGTCGGCGTGTCGGTCCAGGTGACCTCCAGGCCGGAGCCGATGGCGTCCGCGCCCTTGCCGGTGCCGTGGGTGCTCTTCCAGCCGAGGCCCTGCTCCTCCAGGCCGGCGGCCTCGGGGTCGAGGCCGACCGCGTCGGCCGGACCGGCGCCGTGGGTCTTGCCGAAGGTGTGGCCACCCGCGATGAGGGCGACGGTCTCCTCGTCGTTCATGGCCATGCGGCGGAACGTCTCACGGATGTCGCGGGCCGCGGCCAGCGGGTCCGGGTTGCCGTTCGGGCCCTCGGGGTTGACGTAGATCAGGCCCATCTGGACGGCGCCGAGCGGGTTCTCCAGCTCGCGGTCGCCGGTGTAGCGCTTGTCGTCCAGCCAGGTGGTCTCGGGACCCCAGTAGACGTCCTCCTCCGCCTCCCAGACGTCGGCGCGGCCACCGCCGAAGCCGAAGGTGTCGAAGCCCATGGACTCCAGCGCCACGTTGCCGGCGAGGATCATCAGGTCGGCCCAGGAGATCTTCTGGCCGTACTTCTTCTTCACCGGCCACAGCAGTCGGCGGGCCTTGTCCAGGTTGACGTTGTCGGGCCAGCTGTTCAGCGGGGCGAAGCGCTGCTGGCCGGCGCCGGCGCCGCCACGGCCGTCGCTGACGCGGTAGGTGCCCGCGCTGTGCCAGGCCATACGGATGATCAGCGGGCCGTAGTGGCCGAAGTCGGCGGGCC
The DNA here is from genome assembly GCF_009604455.1 of Streptomyces sp. RB17. GTDB lineage: Bacteria > Actinomycetota > Actinomycetes > Streptomycetales > Streptomycetaceae > Streptomyces. The sequence continues at coordinate 996,997 of NZ_WEGL01000002.1, read as the reverse complement.
ACCAGTCCTGCGAGGTGGTCAGCACCTCGGCGATGTCCTGCTTCAGGGCCGGAAGGTCGACGCTCTTGAACGCCTCGGCGTAGTCGAACTCCTCGCCGAGCGGGTTCGTCACGGGCGGGTTCTTGGAAAGAATCTTCAGGTTGAGCCGCTCCGGCCACCACTGGCGGTTGCCACCGCCCTGGGTCGGGTGCAGGGCCCGGTCATGGGCGACGGGGCAGCCACCGCTCGCCCCCTGCGCCTTCGCGTCTGTGACGATCGCGTCGTGGTTCTCAGTCATGGCAATCCTTCCGAACTGTGCGGAACTCGGTGCTCAGGAACTGCGGCCGGTGGAGCAGTCGGGGCAGATGCCCCAGTAGACGACTTCGGCCTCGTCGATGGCGAAGCCGCGGTCGTCGGAGGCGGTCAGACAGGGCGCGTCGCCGACCGCGCAGTCGACGTCGGCGACGGCACCGCACGACCGGCACACGATGTGGTGGTGGTTGTCCCCCACGCGTCCCTCGTACCGGGCCGGGTGACCGGCCGGCTCGATGCGGCGGACGAGGCCCGCCGCGGTGAGGGCGTGAAGGGCCTCGTAGACGGCTTGCAGGGAGATGTGGCCCACGCGGGTGCGTACCCCGGAGGCGATCGCCTCGACGCCGAGGTGGTCGCCGGCCCGGACGGTCTCCAGCAGCGCGACGCGGGCTGCCGTCACGCGCAGGCCGGCACCGCGGAGTTCCTCGGCGGTGGTCGGGGTCGGGGAGGCGGTCATGGGGCCGAACCTACCCTCATAAACACGAGTGATTCAAGAAAACGAACGATGCAATTCAGGTCGCATCGCGTCGGTGGCCGTCCACCTGCGCGCCACCTGCACGTCCGCCTCGACGCCCGCCCGGGCGTTTGCGTTCACGTTTGCCTTCGTCCAGGGCTCAGCCTCGGTTGTCCGTGCACACGGGTCGCGGGGCGCGACGGGCTCGGGCGGTGCGGCGACCGTCCCGGCGATCGGCCCGGCAATCGATCACGGGATGGGTTCGCGGGAAGGTCGGGTACGGATCGGCTGATGGACGGGCCGGCGGAGCGGGGAGTGGGACGGCGGGCGGGTCGGGGGCCGGTGCGGGGGCATACCCGCATCATGTGGCCCCGGATCGGCGACGGCGGCGCGGCAAGCCGGACGGTCCTCCGAACGGGTGGGCCGGTGTACGTGCCTACGCCCGGTCGGGCCGACGGCCGGTCCGGGCGCGCCCGCAGCGGCGGGCCAGGCCGTGGAAGGCCTCCTTGGGCTCCCCGTGCAAGCCGGAGTCGGGGGCGTCCGGGCGGTCCTCGATGGTCTTGGTGACGGCGTAGCTCGCCATCGCCGCGCACACGTCCATCGAGGAGACGTCGAGGAGTTGCATGAGAAGCTCCGCCTGGGTGCGCTCGCTGCGGACCGGACCGCTCTTGGTCTCCGGCGACTTCTCGACGTAGGCACACGTGCCGAACTCCATGACGGCCGGCGGCTTGCCCCACCGCAGACAGCCGTTCAACTCCCTTGTGCAGTCGGCCTTGAGGGAGAAGCACGATCCCGGGCACGAACAGCCAGAACTCACAGCCCACGCCGAGGTCCACGGCCGCCCCATGCTTGCGCAGCCGCTCCGCGAACCGGCGGGTCTCGGCGAGGTGTTCCAGGATGCCCTGAAGGCCGTACCCTCCCTCCTCCGCATACGGTCGCCCTGCCGGGCCCGGCCGCACCGGCGCCGTCCGACGCAAGGTGGGGCCGACACCGAAAGGCGGGGCCCTCCGACGCCGAAAGTCGCGCCTGCCACCACCCGCGTCCGCCCCACCATGATCCCGCGCGCCCCACCCGGACGAGTCACCGCATGACGCACATAATCGGCAACGAGTGAGAAACTCGGACCCCGTCACCAAGTGGCCGTCGAGAGGGACGCTGGTGGACCTGGACGCCGTCGCCGACGAGTTGTACGGGCTGCGGCCGGAGGCGGTCCCGTACCGACGAGCAGGAGGCAGGGGACCGCGCCAAGGACGCCGACCGCGCCGTACGGGAGGCCCGGCGCCACGCCGAGAAGACCGCGGCCCAGGCGGAGCGACTGGCCGGCACCCGTACCGAGCGCGCGTCCCCGGGCCGGGCGCACCGGCGGTGACGGGACAGCACCACAGCGCACGGCGGACCGCTTCAGATGACCGAACACAGAACGAACGGCCGCCCCACGACGGGAGGCGAGGAGCCATGGCGAGACCGATCTGGACCGGTGTCCTGACCTTCGGGCTGGTCACCATGCCCGTGGGCCTGTACACCGCCACCGAGGACCACACCGTGCACTTCCACCAGCTCCAGCGCGGCACCTCGGACCGGATCCGCAACAAGCGGGTCAACGAGCGCACCGGCAAGGAGGTCGACACCGACCGGATCGTCAAGGGCTACGAGATCGACGAGGGCGAGTACGTCGTCGTGGAGCCGCAGGAGCTGGAGGAGATCGCGCCCGGGCGGTCGAAGGTGATCGACCTCGCCGGGTTCGTCGACCTGCACCAGGTCGAGCCGGTGTACTTCGCCCGCACGTACTACGTCGGCCCGCGCGGCAAGGAGTACGTGAAGGTGTACGAGCTGATGCGGTCGGCGCTGGACCGCTCGGACAAGGCCGGGATCGCCACGCTCATCATGCGCGGCAAGGAGTATCTGACCGCGTTGCGCGCGCAGCCGGGCGTTCTCGTCCTGCACACCCTGCACTGGGCCGACGAGGTGCGCGACCCCGCCGACGTGGTGCCCGAACTGCCCGCGCGGCGCACGAAGAGCGACAGCAAGGAGCTGCGGACGGCCGAGCAGCTGATCGACGCCCTCACCATCGACTGGGACCCCACCGGCTATCACGACACCTACGAGGAACGCGTCAAGAAACTCGTCGTGGCGAAGCGGGAGGGCGAGGAGGTCGTCGGCGAACCGGAGCCGCCGGAGGCGACCAACGTCATCGACCTCATGGACGTCCTCAGCCGGAGCGTCGAGCAGGGCCGCTCCCGGGGTCGCAAGGGCGGCAGGGGGAAACGGGCCACCGCAAAAGAACCGGCCACCACTAAGAAGCAGGCCACCGCCAGGAAGCAGGCCTCCGCCAAGAAGCGGGCCGCCGGCCGGAAGGAGGCCGAGGACCTGGGGTCCCTGTCCAAGGCCGAGCTGTACGAGCGGGCGAGCGACGCGGGCGTACCGGGCCGGTCGAAGATGACGCGGGATCAGCTCGTCAAGGCCCTTGCGAGGAAAGCGGCTTGACCACCGTGCTCACCGGATTCCGGCCGGTGGCGGGCCGCTTGTCCCTCGCGCGACCAGTTTCGGGTTTCGGGTCAACTCGGCCTCCCTGGGCTCCAGTTCCGGCTCCTCCAGACGCTGGACGGCGAAGCGGACCGCGTGTTCGGCCATCAGCGACCTTCCTCGCCTTCCAGCAGGGCGCGATCTCGCCGGTGACCTGGCTGATGCTGTCGGAGATCTTCCCGATGCGGATGCGCGGTTTCGGCATGGGCGTCGCGGCGGTGGTGCTGTGGCTGACGAACTTCGTCATCGGCCTGGTCTTCCCGTCCCTGGTGTCCGCGATCGGCGTCTCCGGCACGTTCTTCCTCTTCGTGGTGGCGGGGACCTTCTCGTTCACCTTCGTCAGGCCTGCGTCCCCGAGACCAAGGGCCGCACCCTCGAATCCCTCGAATCCCTCGAATCCGAACTCCGGGCGCGCTTCACCGTCACTGGCGCCCGCGTCACCGCAGTCACGGACATCGACGCCGCCCGCGCCGAGGAGACGGCGGCGCCCGCCGGCGCCCGGGTGCTGCCCGACGGCGCCGCCGTGGTCGCGGCCGACGACGTGGACGCCGTCCTCGTGACGTCCTGGGGCCCGACCCACGCCGAGCACGTGCTGAACGCGATTGCCGCCGGGAAGCCGGTGTTCTGCGAGAAGCCCCTCGGCACCACCGCAGAGGACTGTCTGAAGATCGTCGCGGCGGAGCAGGCGCACGGCCGCCGCCTGGTGCAGGTCGGCTTCATGCGCCGCTACGACGCCGGCTACCGGCAGCTGAAGCAGGTCATCGACTCCGGCCGGATCGGCGAGCCGCTGATCGTGCACTGCGCCCACCGCAACCCGACCGTCCCGGAGTCGTACACCTCGGCGATGGCCGCCCTGGACACGGCCGTGCACGAGGTGGACGTGCTGCGCTGGCTGCTGGACGACGAAATCGTCTCCACCCGGGTGGTCACCCCGCGCGCGACGAGCAAGCGGTTCGAGCACCTCGAGGACCCCCCGATCATGCTCTTCGAGGGCGCCAAGGGCGTCCGCATCGACCTGGAGGTCTTCGTCAACTGCCAGTACGGCTACGACATCCAGTGCGAGGCGGTCGGCGAGGAGGGACTCGTACGGCTGCCGGACCCGGCCGCGGTCGCCGTGCGCACCGGCGGCCGGCACAGCACCGAGGTGCTGACGGACTGGGTGGGCCGCTTCGCGGACGCCTTCGACACCGAGTTCCGCGAGTGGATCGGGAACCTGGCCGCCGGGCGCGAGCCCACCGGGCCGTCGGCCTGGGACGGCTACGCCGCCACCGTCATCACCAGCGCGACGGTCGAGGCCCTGGAGTCGGGCCGGGTCGTCGCCACGGACGTCGAGCCCCGCCCCGCGTTCTACGGAGGTGCCGCGTGAAGATCGCCCTCGACCCGTACATGTTCCGCGCCCTGCCGATCGACGACATAGTGCGCACGGTGGCCGAACTCGGCTACGAATGCATCGAGTTGTCCCCGTGCGACGACTTCATGCCGTTCTTCCTGCACCCGCGGGCGGACGGCGCGCGCGTCGCGGAGCTGAAGAAGTCCCTGCGCACGCACGGGGTGCGGCTGTCCTCCGTGCTGCCGCTGCACAAGTGGTCCTCGCCCGACGAGACCGAGCGGCAGGCGGCCGTCCGCTACTGGAAGCGGATGATCCAGATCACCGCGGACCTCGAATGCCCGCTGATGAACTCGGAGTTCAACGGCCGCCCCGAGCGGGCGGCGGAGAGCGAGGCCGCGTTCTGGCGCTCGCTGGAGGAGCTGCTGCCGCTGTTCGAGCGGGAGGGCATGGCGCTGAACCTGGAGGCGCACCCGGACGACTTCTGCGAGGAGAACACGCCCGCGGTCGACCTGGTCCGCGCGACCGACAAGCCGTGGGTGAACTACCTGTACTGCGCCCCGCACTCCTTCCACCTGTCGGGCCAGGACACGACGGCGGACATCGCGGCGATGATGCGTTACGCGGGCGACAAGCTGCGGCACGTGCGCATCGCGGACTCCTTCAACCACAAGGGTTCCTCCGGCCTGCGCTACATCCTCAACCCGCCCGGCACCCCGGCCCGGATCCACCAGCACCTGGACATAGGGCAGGGCGAGGTCGACTGGGCGGCGTTCTTCGGCACCCTGCGGGAGCTGAGGTTCGACGGCGTGGCCACGGCCTGTGTGTTCGCCTGGGAGGAGCGGGCCCGGGAGTCCTCGGCGTTCATGCTGGAGCGGATCACCAAGGAACTGGCCGCGAGCTGATCAAGGAGGTGCGTGGGGCGTCACTCGTACGGGTGCACCCGGTCCGGCCGTCCGTGGCATCCGCAGAGCTCTGTCGTTCGGCAGCGAGTGTGATGTTTGCCATGTGACGTGATGGACTCGGGGTGAACGGGCAAGGTACCCCTTCATGCCCCACGCCAACCCTCTGCGGCAGGTGATTCGATGACAACGGCGACGACCCGGACGATCCGGACGACGCCGAACGCCAGTACCGGCGACACGACCGCCAGGGATTCCCCAGCAGCCGCCAAGCCCTCGCTGCCGTCCCTCACGGGACTGCGGTGGATGGCGGCACTGCTGGTCTTCGGACTTCATGTGAACAACTTCGGCTACTTCGGAGGCACCGGTGGCCGCCTCGTTTCCTGGGGATTCAGTTCCGGTGCCACCGGTGTGTCGTTCTTCTTCGTGTTGTCCGGCTTCGTCCTGACCTGGTCGGCCCGGCCCCGCGACCGCGCGCTCGCCTTCTGGAGACGGCGCATCGCGCGCATCTACCCGGTGCACCTGGTCACTCTGGGGCTCGCTCTGGTCATGGCGTACACGCTGGCGAACCAGCCGAGGCCGACGCCGAAGCAGGCGCTGTCCAATGCGCTGCTGCTGCATTCCTGGTGGCGTCCCTGGTGGCAGACACTGAACCCGGTCAGCTGGTCCCTCGCCTGCGAGGCGTTCTTCTACGCCGCCTTCCCGCTGTTGTTCCTGCTGCTGCGCCGGCTCGGCGCGCGCGGTTCGATCGTGCTGGGCGGTCTGTCGGTCGCGGCGGTCGTGGTGCTGGCCCGGGCGGACGCCCACCACTGGTGGACGTACGCGCTGTACTCGTTCCCCGCGGCCCGGCTGCCCGAGTTCGTCCTCGGCGCCGTCACCGCGCGGCTGGTGCTGCTCGGCCGGTGGCGCGGGCCCGGCCTCGAGGCCTCGCTCGCGCTGGCGATCATCGGCTACTTCCTCGTCCCGCAGGTCGCGCCCGGCTACTCCGCCACCATGTGCACCATCGCCGGGTTCACGCTGCTCATCCCGGCCGCCGCCGTCGCGGACGTGCAGGGGCTGCCCTCGCTGTGGCGGCGCCGGCGGCTGGTGCGGCTCGGCGAGCTGTCGTTCGCCTTCTACATGGTCCATCTGCTGGTGATCCGGTCCGCCACCCAGTTGCTCGGGACGAAGCCGCACTTCGGGCTGCTGGCGGGGGTCGCCGTCACCACGACCGTGTTCGCGGTGTCGCTGGGGTTGTCCTGGCTCCTGTACGAGACGGTGGAGCGCCCGGCGAGACGCCTGCTGCTCCGCCGGCGCGGCCGCCCGGCCGCACCGCCGGACGCGGCCCCGGCCGATCGCGATGCACCGGCCCCGGCACGGGACTGAGCCGGTCGCGAGGCACCGGCCCCGGCACGGGACTCAGCCGGTCCCCCGGCCTCCCGGGGAGGCTCCCGGAAAAGTCGCCGAGAAAATGCCCTCGGCCTGATCGCGGAAGGCCGCGTGCCGGTGCACCGTGGGGCTCGCACGGCCTGCCGGCCGGCCTTCGGGGGAGGCGGCCCCGCCCCCCTACGCCACCGCCTCAGGTGCCCGCCGGTGCCTTCGGGCCCGGGTCTGGCATCTGGTCTTCCGCCGTCCCCGTCCCTAGGTTCTGGGCGTCGGGAGAGCAGCGGGAAAGGGGGCCGGGTGGACCGGGACATCCGCACGGTGGACGACGTGCTACGACTGCTGGACGGACTGTTCGCGCCGGAGGCCGACCGGTGGACGGAAGGGGCGGCCGCGTGGTGGGACGGCTTCTATACGGAACGGGACAAATCGGTGCCGTTCTTCGCGGCGAAGCCGGACGAGAACCTGGCGTCCTACCTGGAGCGCGGTCTGATCGCGCCGGGGCGGGCCCTGGACCTGGGCTGCGGCCCCGGCCGCAACGCGCTGTGGCTCGCCGCGCACGGGTTCGACGTGGACGCCGTCGATCTCTCGCTCGCCGCGATCGCCTGGGCCGAGGAGCGGGCGCGTCAGGCGGGGCCGGGTGCCGCGGGAGCCGGTGACCGGGTGGGGGGCGTCCGGTTCCACTGCGGGGACGCCTTCACCCTGACCGCGGACAGCACGAGCGAGCTGTGCGGCCCGTACGACCTGGTCTACGACTCCGGCTGCTTCCACCACCTGCCACCGCACCGCCGCGTCAGCCATCTCGCGCTGCTGGAGCGCGTGCTGGCGCCCGGCGGGCACTTCGCGCTCACCTGCTTCGCCGCGGGACGGATGGGATCCGAGCTCCCCGACGCGGCCTTCTACCGCGAGCCCGGCCTGCACGGCGGCCTCGCCTACACCCCCGATTCACTGCGCCGGATCTTCGGCGATCTGGAGGAGCTCGAACTTCGCCCCATGCGACAGGAACCGGCGGACTCCGCCCTGTTCGGGGAGGAGTTCCTCTGGACGGCCCTGTTCCGCCGCCCCGCCTAGTCCGAGCGGATCTCCGCGGAGTGCCGTTCGCCGCCACCCGCTTGGGGGCGCGACCGCCGGGCCGTCGACGGGAAGCGGTCCCACACCCGGTGGGAGTCGAGCAGTCGGGTGAGCTGCTGGAGGACCGTCGTGGCGCCGTCGCCGGAGATCACTCCGCGCGCGTCGGAGGGGATGCCCGCCGCCTCCAGTGCGATCTCCCCGCCCTTGGCGGCGCCGATGGCCTTGCCGTGCCGGTACGCCGTCGCGAGCAGCGGGCCCACCCGGGGGCCGGGAGTGACGTTGCCGCCGGCGGGCAGGGCCGCCTGGGCGTCACGGGCGCCGTAGGCGTCGACGCCGATGCCCGGGGCGCCGTCCACGAGCAGCGCGTCGAACTCCACGGACCGTGCCGTCGCATAGGTCCGCTGGACGGCCGGCGCGTCCGGTCCGGAGCCGGGGGTGCCGCCCGTGGGTGCGACGACGAGCGCGACCGGGCCGGTGAGGATGCCGATGACCCGGCCGCCGGTGGGCCAGGTGTGCCCGACCTGGGACAGGGCGGGGCCGGGCTCGACGTCGGCCAGGGGCACGCTGGGTGCGGGGGCGGGCAGGCCGAGGCCGGTGGCGACGCCCGCGCACTGGTCAGGGTCGATGTTCGCCGGCACCTGCAACGCCCTTTCCTTGATGGCCTGTTCGCAGCACTTGCCGAGTTCGAAGGAGTAGGCGCCGATGATGTGCTGGGGTCGGTGCCGCGGCCCTCTTTGTGCCCGGGCGGTTTGAACACCGCGTCTCCGCGGCGCCGGAACTCCTCCAGGGCCTCGAGTACGGGTGCGCGCGAGTGGTTCATCGCACTCGGCGCGCACTCGAAACCCCCGAGGCCCTGTCTTCAGGGATGGATCACGGGAACGACGTCACCTTGGAGGGAACGGTGCCGGTTCCCGAGGTGGGTGCGCCCGTGCCGTCGACGACATGGGCGTACTGGCCGTTGCCGCCGAGGGAGATCACCAGCAGGTCGTGCATCCTGATGCCCGGGCCCGTCGGGACCTGGAAGCCGTGGGCCTGGACGATCGACGGATCGGCCGTGTAGTTGCAGTAGCTGCCGAGTCCCCAGGCCTCATGGGCGGTGACGGAGTCGGCGACCTTGTAGGCCGCGTAGCCGACGATGCCGTCATGGGTGATGGCGGCGGCGTCGGGGGCGTCGTACGCCTTCTCGTTCTGGAAGAAGATCGTCCGGCCGCGCTCGCCGTTCCAGTAGACGTCGTACTTGTTGAAGTGTTCGACGAACAGGCCCGTGGCGAGCACGTCGTCACCGTTGACCCGCAGGCCGTAGTCGGCACGGTTGGTGTCCCAGCCGACTCCGCTGCCGTGGTCGGCGCGCCAGATCCAGGTGTGGTCGATGATCGTGTCGTTGCTGTCGACCACGAGCGAGTTGGTGGCGAGGCCGGGGCCCGCGCCGCCGATGCGGAAGAACACGTCCTGCACGGTGGTGGGGTCGGCCGAGTGGTCGGCGCCGGCGCCGGGGGTGCCGATGCGCAGCAGGGTGTCGGAGTCGACCGGTCCGGCGTCGATGAGGAAGCCGGCCAGCCGCACGCCGTCGACGTCCGCCACATGCATCGCGTCGATGCCGTTGTCCGGGACGAGCGTGGCCAGGCCCAGGCCGAGGACGACGGTGTCGGGCCGGGTGATGTCGATGGTCTGGTCGAGGTGGTAGATGCCGGGCGTGAAGAGCAGGTCGAGGCCCTGGGCGAGGGCCGCGTTGATGGTGGCGGCGGTGGCACCCGGCTTGACGACGTAGAACCGGTCGAGCGGGAGGGAGGTGCCCGGGGTGTTCGGCCAGGAGACGCCGCGGGCGTTGGTGCGCTTGCCGGGGACGAACACCTTGTAGTCGTTGCCGTCCAGGTAGAGGAACGGCTTCTCCCGCGATACCGGGGTGGTGTCCAGAGTGGTGTACGGGCCGCTGTCGAAGTTGGTCGCGGGTGCGCCCTGGACGCCGGAGAACGTCATGTTCCAGACGCCGTTGGTCCAGCCGCCGACCGAGCTGTCGCGGGTGTACCACTGCTGCTGCGAGTACGGGCCGACCGTGCCGTCGATCTTCGAATCGGCGATGTAGCCGCCGGAGGCCCAGCCGTAGCCGGTCGGGGCGAGGTTCAGGCCGCCCTCGACGTGGATACGGCGGAAGGGCGCGGCCTGTGCCACGGCCCAGCGGTCGGTGCCGCTGGACGGGTTGATGGCGAGGTTCTCCGCCGAACGCCAGAAGTTCTGCGTGGCGTTGCCGTTGAACCAGCCGGCGTCGACCGTGACGTCCCCGTTGATCCGGGTGTCGTCGGGGTTCAGGCCGAGCCCGGAGACAGAGGTGTAGAAGCCGAGCTGGGCGTTGATGCCGTTGTAGGTGCCGGGCTTGAGCAGGAACTGGTAGCGGCCGGTGCCGAACTGGGCGGACTCCTGTTGCGTGAACACGTCGTCGAACCTCTGCTGGAGGTTCGGGGTGGAGGGGTCCACGACGATGACGTTCGGGCCGAGGTCTCCGCCGCCCTGGATCGGACCGGTCGCGGTGGTCGTGGCGTGCACGGCCATCTCCCAGAGGGAGTAGCCGTAGCCGGTGCCGCGTCCGGTGCCGTACATGCGGACGTACCGGCCGGAGCCGCTGACGTCGTACGACGACGAGCCGCCGCTCGCGCCGGTGAGGGTCTTCAGGGTGGACCAGCTCTGGCCGTCGGTGGAGGTCTGGAGCTGGAAGTCCTTGCCGTAGGCGGTCTCCCAGTTCAGGTCGATCCGGCACAGGTCCTCGACCGCGCCGAGGTCGACCTGCAGCCACTGCGGGTCGCTGAACTGGCTGGACCAGCGGGTGGAGGTGTTGCCGTCGAAGGCGGCGGAGGCGGGGGTGCCGGCGTTCTCGGTGGAGGACGCCGTGGCGGGCCGGCCCTGGGCGGCGTCGGCCGTGTCGCAGGTCTGGGTCCCGGCCGCGGCGGGGGTGTGGGCGAGGGGCAGGGTGATGAGCGCGGCCATGGCGGCCAGGGCGAGGCCCAGGGATCTCGGTCGCGTGCGGGTTCTCTGCCGGCTTCTCATGTGGCGGCTCCCAAGGAGGTGCGGGGTCAAGCGACCGGCCGCACAGCTTAGTTCATGTTTTGATTTAAGTGATGAGACAAGCGGGCGGCAAGCCTTCGGAAGCCAGAACCTTCAGAACTCGGCGGACCCTTCAGAACCGCAGCCCGTGTCTGCGCGCCAGGACGTGATGCGGGTCGAAGCGCCGTTTGGCGGCGGCGAGGGCCGGCCGGCGGCTGCCGTGGTGGTGCCGCCAGTCGGCGTCCGACAGGGGCAGGGCGTTGACGGGATAGGCGACGGCGCCCCGGGAGCGGGCCAGTTCGTACGCGGCGCGGTTGGCCGCCACCATCGCCGCGACCGTCTCGGGGCTGCCGGGCGGAGCCGTGCGCAACAGGGCGAACAGATACAGGACTTCGCCGGCGGGGCGGCTGAAGAGGGGGGCCCGCAGCCGGCTGGAGAGCAGGGGGTACAGCAGGACGAGGCCGGTGTCGCGCAAGTCCCGGAAGGCGGGGTCGGCGAGCACGGTGCGGACGACGGACCCGGCACTGTCGTGCGGGAGCAGTAGATTGAGCCACGGGTGCGGATACAGCCACTCCCCCGTCTCCCGCAGGACTTCCTCGTCGGTGTCCACCCGATGGGCGAACTCGCCGTATCCCAGGTCCTCTCTTTCCAGTGCGGCGGGATCGTGCCCGAGTCCGTCGAGGAGGGCGGCGTCGTCGGGCGGGAAGGGGCCGTGGTGCGGGGCCACGGCCTCGATCATGTACTGCCAGCCGTGCTCATCGGCCGGCCGCGCCTGGCCCTCCAGATACGCGAAGCGCCGCTCCTCGGCGAGCCGCCGCTGGTCGGCGAGGTAGCGGGTGAGGTCGGCGTAGTACAGGCAGTAACGGCGGACCTGCGTGGGGGCCGGGACCAGGCGCAGTGTGGCGGCCACGATGACGGCGCACTGGCCGAGTCCGGCGAGCACGGCGTGGAACAGCTCCGCGTCCCGGTCGGGTGAGCAGACCCGGTGCTCGCCGGCCCCGGTCACCACCTCCAGCTCCAGGACCTGGTCCGCGACCAGGCCGTGCCGGTGGCCGGCCCCGCCGAGTCCGCCGGCCGACAGGACGCCGCCGACGCTCGCGCCGAGGTAGTCGGTGAGGACCGGTGGGGTGCGGTCGTACGGCAGGGTGGCAGCGAGCACCTCCCGCCACAACGCACCGGCCTGCACGGTCACTTGGCCGTCCGCCACGGGACCGACCCGGTTCATCGCCCGCAGGTCCAGTACGGTCCCGCCGCCCGCCTGTCCCTGGCCGTACATCGAGTGGCCGCCGCCGCGCACGCTCACGGGGACGCCCCGGGGCCCGGCGAACTCCAGCAGGTCCTGGATCTCGGCGGCGGAGCGTGGGCGCAGGACCGCGACCGGCGGGGCCGAGACGATGTGCCCGAAGTCCTGCGCCGCCTCGCGCAGGGTCTCCGGGCGGGTGTCCAGGGCCTGTTCGAAGCGGGTGGCGAGGTCGGCGGCCAAGGTCATGCGGGCATCACATCAGAGAATCGGCGGCTCCGTCGAGGAGGCGGGCCGGCTTGGCACGCCCGTCCGCGCGATGGCGAACGGACTTCAATTCGGCCCGGCCGCCAGTGATTTGACAGTGAAGGACTTCGACCCGGGCGGCCCGGTTCCGGCGGCCAAAAGGTCCCCTCGGCTAACTGCCCTCACCCCTCTGGTTCTTGATGATCTCCAGCAGTGCGGCGTGGGTCTCCGCGTCGGCCGCCGCGACGAGCCCGCCCGCGCCGCTGAGCACGGGCTCGCCGTACAGGCCGGTCATCGTGCAGCCGGCCGCCCGGCACAGGGCGATCCCCGCCGCGAAGTGCACGCTGTCGCGCAGATCGCCGCCGGTGACATAGGCGGCCCGGCGGCCCGCGGCCACCCAGGCCAGGGCGAGAGTGCTGGAGATGACCCGGGGCCGGAACCGTTCGGCGAAGCCCGGGTCGGCAAGGAGGCGGACCGCCTGGAAACCGGGGGCGTTGCAGAGCGGCGGATCGAGGTTGACGTCCACCAGCACGGACCCGGCCCAGGGCGTCAGCCGTTCGTCCACGCCGTCCCTGCGGACCCAGGCCGCCTCGCCGTCGGTCCAGAACACCTCCCCGCCGAACGGGTCGGCGGTCGCGGCGGCCGTGACCTCGGACCCCTGACGCAGGGCGACGTTCACGCCGACGAGCATGGTGCGCACCGCGTAGTTGAGGGTGCCGCACAGCGGGTCGACGAGCCAGTGCCGGGGCGCGTCCGCGGCGCCGGAACGTCCGCTTTCCTCTCCGGTCACGGCGTCGTCCGGGCGGGCGGAGCGCAGGACGTCCAGGATGGCCCGCTCGGCGGCGAGGTCAGCCTCGGTCGCGAAGTCTCCGGCCGACTTGTCGTGGCGTTCGAGCCGGCTGCCGTAGAGGTCACGGACCACGGCCGCGCCCGCCTGGGCCGCACGCACGGCCAGCTCGGCGTCGGAACCCCCGTTGATGATCGACATGGGCGCAGGATAGCCGGAAGCCTCCTGCCCCTGAAGGGATCGGGCCCCGGCCCGCACGGGTCGGGGCCGGTTCGGCTAGGGACGGGTGAAGCCGGTTCCGGTGAGGGACAGGGTCTGTTCGGCGGCGGAGCGTCCGCCGCCGACGGAACTCCCGCTGCCGTCCGTCCAGGTGCGCAGCGGCGTGGTCTCGGCGAGCCGGCCGGAGGTGCCGGAGAGACCGAGCACGAGCCCGCTGTAACGGTTGACCAGACGGTAGGTGCCGCCGGTGGCGTTCGGGATCACGAACCACTGCTGGCCGACGGAGGGCCCGCCGGTCCGTGCCGCCGTGACGGTGGGCTTCGCGCCCCAGGCCCGGCCCGCGGAGGCGGACGAGTCGACGCCGAGCAGCCGGCCGCTCGCGGCGTTGGTGAGAGTGAAGGCGCCGTCGCCGGTCGGGGTGAAGACCCAGACGTCGCGGCCGGATCCGGTGGGCCGCACCAGCGAGGTGGTGCCGGTGCCGCCGGCCGTCTGGGAGAGGATCCGGCCCGTGCCGCTCGCGATGCGGTAGCCGCGGCTCGTGTCCATCGGCGGGGCCGCGGGTGCGGCGGAGTCGACGGTGATGTCGACGTACTCGCCGGAGGCGTCGTGGGAGCAGCCGAAGGCGCAGTACGAGCGGAAGGAGCGGCCGACGATCGTGGAGCTGGTGCGGTTGGCGCTGTCGAGGAACCAGCGGTACCAGGAGGCGTTGGTGTAGCCGCCGGTGTCCCCGATCAGGCGCCACTTCTGGGTCGTCAGGTCGTCGGTGGCGTAGAGGTACTGGGGCGAGTTGCCGCTCTGGTCGACGGCCTGCGGCTCGCCGATGTACAGCCCGAGATGGGCGTCGTAGGCGATGTTCATGACGAACAGCGGCGAGGTCGGCGGCATCAGCCCGGCCGCGATCTGCTGGGCGGCGGTGCCGGTGTCGGCCGGGTCGTACTCGGCGGAGGCGGGGGTGTAGCCGGTGGGGTGGTCGGCGTCGACGGGGACGATGTCGCTCTCCTTGCCGCCGGTGCCGGGCTGTGACCAGGCGCCGTCGTACCACTTGCGCCAGGAGCCGGGGGCCATCCTGGCGGAGATCGGGGCGCGGGCCACGTGCTCGTAGAACGCCTTCCAGCCGCCGCTCTTGTCGATGATCCGGGAGCCGTAATAGACGTAGAAGTAGCCGGAGGCGGTGTCGACGAAGAGGCGCTGGTCGCCGTCGCCGTAGGAGTACGTCTGGTGGGGGAAGGCCGCCGTGTCCCCGCGCTCGGTGCTGTACGGGGACGTGATCACGTGGTCCTTGATGGTCCAGGTGCGGCCCCGGTCGGTGGAGACGGCGTAGTCGATGGCGTCGTAGTGCAGTCCGTCGCCGAAGGGCTGCGGGGTGAACTCGTTGTGCACCAGGCCGTACCAGTCGCCGGTGTCGGGGTCGACCCACATCCCGGACAGGTCGCAGTAGTTCTTCTGGGCGTAGCCGGAGCCGGCCGGCGCGTACGTCGCCTCCCAGCCGGTGGGGCTGTTGTTGCAGCGCCAGGTGGTGTCGTCGTTGCGGTCGGCGGGGTTGGCCGGGTTCACGGCCTTGCTCAGGGTCTTGTCGAAGCCGGCGGTGTCGAAGTCCTTGCCGGTGTAGAAGTCCCAGGTGCGCGGGTCCTGGGCGCCGTACAGGGCGGCGGACTGCTGGTAGTGGAAGGTGCCGTCCCGGTCGAGGTAGGGACTGGCGGGGGTGTCCGTGGGGTGGGCGAAGGGCAGCGGGGTTCCCACGGTCACGGTGTAGCCGGCGTCGGCGGGTGTGGCGGCCGGTGCCGGGGACGCGATGCCAACGCCCAGGACCAGGCCGGCGGTCGCGGCCACGGTGCCGCCTGCTCTGCTCGAGAGTCGCAACTGTGCTCCTTGGGGCCGAAGGTTTCCGAAGGGCCGGTCGCACGGAACGATCCGGCCCCTGCGGTTTCCCCGGCAATGGACTCCAGTGCTCCGCCTCTTGCACTTTCGCGTGCCGGCGCCCGGTCGGAGCTCCCGGTCAGGGCTGCTCGGGCGGGGCCGCGGACAGCGGGCTGTCCCAGGCCAGTTGGCGGACGAGCGCCTCGTCCGGCTCCGCGGGACGGGCCACGACGGGACCCGGACGGGCCGGGTTCCGGCCGCCGCGGGAGATGCCGCCGCTGACGGTGATGTTGTGCTCCACGCGCGGGCGGCGGTGCCGTTCGTAGGCGGCGAACGCGGTCTGCGGATCGGGCAGGTCGCGCAACGCCTTGGCGAGGACGACCGCGTCCTCCAGGGCCATCGAGGCCCCCTGGCCGGTCGCCGGGGAGGCCGCGTGGGCCGCGTCGCCGATGAGCAGCACGCGTCCCGTGTGCCACACCGTGCCGAGCGGCAGCTCGGTGGCGTTGGTGACCATGACCGGCCCCTGGGAGGCGGCGACGACGTCTGCGGCGGGTGTGGAGTCCTTGCGCAGCAGCGGCAGCAGCTCCTCGCGCCAGGGGGAGGGGTGGGCGGAGCCGCCGACGGGCAGCGGTCCGGTGCTCACGCGGGCGAACCAGTACGTCTGCCCGGCCGGTGACACCGCCTGTCCGAACGTGGTCTCGCTGCCCCGGACGAAGGTGATGACGCCGGTGCCGTCCGCGTCGGGAGCGGTGCCGGTGTAGCCGTAGAAGACCCGCTGGCCCGCGTACCGGGGCCGGACGCCGGGGGTGAGGAGCCGGCGCACGGTGGAGTTCAGCCCGTCGGCGCCGACGAGGAGGTCCGCGTGGGCGGTGCTGCCGTCGGCGAAGCGGGCGGCGACGCCGTGCGGGCCGTCCGTGACGCCGGCCAGACGGGCGCCGTGGCACACGCGGATGCCGCGCCGGGCCGCCTCCTGCTGGAGGGCCGCGTTCAGTTCGCCGCGGCGCAGACAGCGGTAGCGCAGACCGGGTACGGCGACCTCGCCGAGCGGTGCGTGAGTCAGCTCGGTGCCGTCGCTGTCGAGCAGCCGCAGCGAAGTCAGCGGAAAACCGACGGCCGTGACCGCGTCCGCGGCGCCGAGCTGGGCCAGGGCGCGCATTCCGTTGCTCGCCAGGGTCAGGAACGCACCGATGTCCTCGGCGGTGTCGGGATGTGCCTCGTGGACGGTGACGTCGTATCCGGCCTTGTGCAGCCCGAGCGCGGCCGCGGTCCCCGCGATGCCCCCGCCGATCACCAGTACCCTCGTCACGTCCGTCCCGCTCACGTGCCGCTCCTCGCGCCGACTGTGGTGGTGTTCATCTAACGGCAGGCACGGGCCTGGTGTCGGGCAGGGGGCCGAGATCAGGACAGGAGCCGGCCGGTGCTGTGCACACAGGCGCCCCTTGAATGACGGGTTCCTGGCCGGAAAGTGGGTAGTCCCCGGCCATGCGGGTGAGCGTGCTGGATGCGGGGTCGAACACGGTTCGGTTGGTGATCGCGGATGCGGAGGGTGGCGTTCCGCTGCCGGTGCACACGGTCAAGTGGAAGCTGCGCCTGTCCGAACACGTCGGACCGGACGGCACCATCGCCGACGAGGCGGTGGAGCGGCTCGTTCTAGCGGTGGCCGCGGCGGGGGCCACGGCCCGCAGATGGCATGCGTCGGGGCCGCTGGCCTTCGCGACCACGGTGGTGCGCAGCGCCCCGAACCGGCAGGAGGTGCTCCGCCGGGTGGCGGCCGGGACGGGGATCCGCATGTGCACCCTGCCGGGCGAGACCGAGGCGGAGCTGACCTTCCTGGCGGCCCGGCGCTGGCTGGGCTGGCGCGCCGGCCCGCTCGCGGTGCTCGACATCGGCGGCGGCTCCCTGGAGGTGGCCTTCGGCCGGGGCCGGCTGCCCGACTTCGCCGCCTGCCTCCCGCTCGGTGCGCGGCGCCTCACCCAGGAGTACCTCGCGGCGCAGGATCCGCCCGGGCCGGAGGAACTGAAGGAGCTGCGCCGCCGGATCCGCCATGAGCTGCGGGACGTGGCCTCGCGGATCCGCTGGGAAGGGCCGCGCACCGCCGCGGTCAGCTCCCGTACGTTCCAGCAGCTGGGCCGGCTGTGCGGGGCGGCGCCCGGGCGCTACGGCCCCTTCGTCCCGCGGGAGATGCGCTGCCGGGATCTGCGCGAGACGGTCCGCACCCTCGCCGCGCTGCCCGCCGCCGAGCGTGCCCGGCTGCCCGGGATCTCCGCCCCGCGCGCCGAGCAGAGCCTGGCCGGAGCGGTCGTCGGACACACGGCGCTCAAGCTCATGGGGCTGCGCGGGGCCGTGGTCTGTCCCTGGGCCATCCGCGAGGGCGTGCTGCTGCGCTACGTCGAGGACGGCGCGGACTGGTGGACGGACATCACCGGCACCGCCGCCACGGCCCCACCCTCCGCGCCCCCGTTGCGCATCGCCGGCCCACTGGCCTGACGAGGCCTCAATGGGCCGCGGAGGCCTGCCGGAGGCCGGCAATGAGCCGAGCGCGGACACCGCACCGGTTCGTGTTTCTCCAAAGCTCCCGAAACCCGGCCCCGATCTGTAGCGATCATGACAAATGCGGGGTAGTCATCCCCGTATGCCTTTACGCCGATCACGACCGGGAATGACGGGAACGAAACGCCTCGCCGCACTCATCGCCGCGGCGGCGCTGGTCCTCATGGGCTGCGGCAGCGGCGGAACGTCGCACTCCGGTGACGGGCGGCAGCAGCTGACCGTGGCCGCGCTGCCGCTCACCGACTCCGCCGCCCTCTATCTGGCCCGGGACCGCGGGCTGTTCGCCAAGGAGGGCCTGGACGTACGCATCCAGCCCGTGCAGCAGAGCATCCAGGCACTGCCCGCGCTGCTCAAGGGCCAGGTGGACGTGATCGCGAGCGCGAACTACGTCACCTATTTCCAGGCGTACGAGAAGGGCACCCTGGACCTGCGCATCCTCGCCGAGGGCGTGCGGATCGCCCCGCACATGATGGACGTCCTGGTGCCCAGGGACTCGGCGCTGAGGAAGCCCGCCGACCTCGCGGGCAGGAAGGTCGCCGTCGCCGTCCTCAACAACATCCAGTCCCTGACTCTGAACGCGATCCTGGAAGCCCAGGGCGCAGGACGGCCCGTCTACCGGCAGATCCTGTTCCCGCAGATGGGCCCGGCCCTGCAAAGGGGCCAGGTGGACGCCGCCCACGTGGTCGAGCCCTTCGACACCGCCGTCCAGGGCGAATTGGGCGCCCGGGTGCTGCTGGACGGCGGGTCGGGACCGGCGCGGGGCCTGCCCGCCAGCGGGTACATCACCACCGCGGACTTCGTGAAGAAGAACCCCAAGGCCGCGGCGGGCTTCCGGCGTGCCGTCGAGGCGGCCTCGAAGCTCGCCGCCGAGGATCCGACAGCGGTGCGCACCGAGCTGCCCAAGTACGCCAAGGTGACCGCGGACCAGGCCAGGTCGATCCATCTGCCCGCCTATCCGGCGTCCGCGAACCCGGCCGTCCTGCACCGGCTCATCACGCTCATGCGCGCCCAGGGACTGTTGAAGAAGGACGTCGATCCCGCACCGCTGCTGGTGAAATGACGCGGCGCCAGGAACTGCTGCTCGGTCTGCTCGGCGCGGCGGGGGCCTTCGGTATCTGCGAGGCGGTCGCCCGGGCCGGGCTCGTACGGCGCAGCTACCTCCCGCCCGCCTCCGAAGTCCTCGCCCGGGCCGCCCGGTTGGCGGGTGACCCGGCCTTTCTCGGCGGGATCGGGGTGACCCTGCGGGCGTGGGCGCTGGGCCTCGGGCTCGCCTGTGCGATCGCCGTGCCGCTGGGGCTGCTGCTGGGCGCGGTGCCGGTGGTGGAGGCCGCCGTACGCGCGGTGATCGAGTTTCTGCGGCCCCTGCCGTCCGTCGCGCTGATCCCGCTGGTGTCGCTGCTGCTCGGGTCGGGCACGCGCACAGAGGTGACGCTCATCGCGTACGCCTCGCTCTGGCCGGTGCTGTTCAACACCGTCTACGGCCTCGGCGAGACCGATCCGCTGGCCAAGGACACCCTGCGCGCCTTCGGGTTCGGGCGGCTCGCGGTGCTGCTGCGGGTGGAGTTGCCGGCCACCGCCCCGTTCATCGCGGCCGGCGTGCGGATCTCGGCCGCGGTCGCCCTGATCCTGGCCGTCGCGACGGAGATCCTCTCCGGCTTCGGCCAGGGCCTCGGCATCTTCATCGCCCAGGCCCAGACGGAGACGGACGGCACGCGGGACGTGCTGGCCGGGGTGGTGTGGGCGGGTGGCCTCGGGCTGGTGATCAACGGCGTGCTGGTCGGCGCGGAGCGGCGGTTGTTCGCCTGGGCGCAGGAACCCCGCCCGGAGGCAGGCAAGTCGGTGCGGAGCCGCCCATGACGGAGACAAGGCCGAAAGAGCAGCCCGGATCCGCGTCCGGCCCGCCCCGGGGCACTGCCGTCCCCTTCCTGCTGCGCTGGTCGGTGCTCCTCGTCGCCGTCGGCTGCTGGGAGCTGGCCGCCCGCGCCCAGACCAGTGTGTATTTCCCGCCGCCGCTGCGCATCGCCCGGCACGCCCGCGATCTGTGGTTCTCGGGACCTGTCGGCCATCTGTTCCTCACCCCGTCCGCCCTCGACACCATCCTGCCGAGCCTGGGCCGGATGGCGGCCGGGTTCGCGCTCGCCGCACTCGCCGGGATCACCCTGGGTATCGCGGTGGGCCGTTCGCGGCGGGCGTACGCGCTGTGCAACCCGGTGCTGCAGTTCGCCCGGGCCGTGCCGCCGCCCGCGCTGGTGCCGGTGTTCGTCGTCGTCTTCGACTTCGGTACGCCCATGCAGGTGGCGTCGATCGTGTTCAGCGCCGTATGGCCGGTGCTGGTCAACTCGGCCGAGGGCGCCCGCGCCACCGACCCGCTGCGGCTGCAGGTGGCGGCCGTGCTGCGGCTGACGGCACCCGAACGGCTGTGGTTCCTGATCCTGCCCTCGGCGCTGCCCCGGATCTTCGCCGGGCTCCGGCTCAGTCTCTCGCTGTCCCTGATCCTGATGGTGTTCTCGGAGCTGCTGCCGGGCAGTGACAACGGCATCGGCTTCACACTCACCGACGCCCAGACGCGCTCCGACCTGCTCACGGTGTGGGCGGCGCTGCTGCTGCTCGGCGCGCTCGGGTATCTCCTCAACACCGGTCTGCTGGCGGTCGAGAAGCGGCTCGTCGGCCCACGGGCATCCGCAGGGAGGACGCCATGACGACGGCCACGGTCCGCGAGGCGGTCGTACGGTTTCTGCACGAGACCGGCATGACCACGGTCTTCGGCAATCCGGGCTCCACGGAGCTGCGGATGTTCCGGGACTGGCCGGACGACTTCAGGTATGTGCTGGGCCTGCAGGAGTCCGTCGTCGTCGGCATGGCGGCCGGGCACGCGCTCGGCACCCGGCGGGCCGCCTTCGTCAGCCTGCACTCGGCCGGCGGGGTGGGGCACGCCCTCGGCGCGGTGTTCAACGCCTACCGCGACCGGGTGCCGCTGGTGATCGTGGCGGGACAGCAGGCGCGCTCGCTGATCCAGTTGCGGCCGTTCCTCGGCGCCGACGAACCGACCCTGTTCCCGCGCCCGTACGTGAAGTCCGCCCGCCAGCCGGAACGCGCGGAGGACGTGCCGGCCGTGCTCGCCGAGGCGTACCGGATCGCGATGGCACATCCGCGCGGCCCGGTGTTCGTGTCGGTGCCCGAGGACGACTGGGACCGGCCCGCCGAGCCCGTCACGCCCCGCACGGTGCACTCGGCGTTCACGGCCGGCCCGGATGCCCTCGACGCGCTCGCCGCCCGGCTGGACACCTGCGCGCGCCCGGCGCTCGTGGTCGGGCCGGGCGTGGACGACGAGGACGCGCTGGACGAGGTCCGGGCGCTGGCCGAGCGGATCCGGGCCGGGGTGTGGATCAGCCCGCTCTCCGGCCGCTCCGGCTTCCCGGAGTCGCATCCGCTGTTCCAGGGGTTCCTGCCACCCATCGCCCGGCAACTGGCGGCACGCCTCGCACCGTACGACGTGGTGGTGGCCCTCGGCACACCGGTGTTCACCTATCACGTGGCGGACGACGGCCCGCCGCTCGCGCCGGGCACGGAGCTGTTCCATCTGGACTGCGACCCCGGCCAGGCCGCTTGGCTGCCCACGGGCACCAGTATCGTCACCACGCTGCGGCCCGCCCTGGAGCGGCTCACCGGGCTGCTGCGCAAGGAACCCGACCGCGACCCACCGCCGCCAAGGCCGGCCCCCGCCCCGGCACGCGCCGAGGGGCACATCACACCGGAGCTGTTCTTCGATCTGCTGCGCGAGCGGCTGCCGCGCGACCGGGTCCTCGTCGAGGAGGCGCCGAGCCACCGCGACACACTGCACGCGCGCGTACCCGTCGAGGCGAGCGGCGGCTTCCTCACCACGGGCAGCGGGGCGCTCGGCTGGGGTCTGCCCCTGGCGGTGGGACGGGCGCTCGCCGACCGGCGCCGGGTGGTGTGCGTGGTCGGTGACGGTTCGGCGCTGTACTCGGTGCAGGCCCTGTGGAGCGCGGCCCGGCACGCGGCCCCGGTCACCTGCGTCCTGCTGGACAACGGCGGTTACGCGGCCGTGCGCGCGCTGGGCCGCCGGATCGGGGTCGCGCCCGTCCCCGGCACGGACATCACCGGCATCGACTTCGCGGCCCTCGCCGAGTCCTTCGGCTGCCCCGCGGCCCGCGCCGAACACCCCGACGAGCTGCCGGCCTCGCTGGACCACGCCCTGAGCCGGGGCGACGACTCCGGCCCCTTCCTGCTGCACCTGCGGGTCGGCGGCAGCGCGGGCACCCTGTACGAGCCCTGGGCCGGGTGAGGCATGCTGCGCCTCGACTCCGTCAGCCGGCACTTCGGCGACACCCACGTCCTGGACGGCATCACCCTCACCGTGCCCGACGGCCAGCTCCTCAGCGTGGTCGGGCCCTCCGGGTGCGGCAAGTCCACGCTGCTGCGCACCATCGCCGGGCTGCTGCCCGCGCAGCAGGGCATGGTCACGATCGACGGGACGGCGGTGACCGGCGTACCGGAGCGGCTCGCGGTCGTCTTCCAGGACTACGGCCGCTCGCTGCTGCCCTGGCTCACCGTCCGCGACAACGTCGCCCTGCCGCTGCGCCGCCGGGGTCTTCCGCGCGCCGCCCGCCGGGCCGAGGCCGAGACCATCCTCGAACGGGTCGGCCTGCACGGGGTGGCCCGGCGCCGTCCCCGGGAGCTGTCCGGCGGTATGCAGCAGCGCGTCGCCATCGCCCGCGCCCTGGTCTGCCGACCCACCCTGCTGCTGATGGACGAGCCGTTCGGCTCGCTGGACGCGGGCACCCGCGAGGACCTGGAGGACCTGCTGCTGGAGGTCCACCGGACGAACGACACGACCATCGTGTTCGTCACCCACGACATCGACGAGAGCGTGTACGTCGGGGACCGCGTCGTCGTCCTCTCCCCCGGCCCCGGCTCCCGCGTGGTGCGCGACCTGCCGGTGGACCTGCCCCGCGAACGGGACCAGCTCACCACCAGGAGCCTGCCCGGGTTCGTGACGTTGCGCACGGAGGTCGGACGGGCGGTACGGGGCGCTCCGCGGGTCTGGCCGGGATAAGGAAATGCCGCTCCGTGCCGTCTGTTGTCTGCAGGTCCGTGTTGGCTGGTCGCGCAGTTCCCCGCGCCCCTTTCGGGGTGCGGGGAACTGCGCCCTCAATCGTTCAGCGCAGGTCGCACACCTTGACGGTGTAGATCCCGCGGCCGTGCGTCGCGGCGTACAGCGTGCCGCCGTCCGGGCTCGTCTTGAGCTGGAGCACGGCGACGGCCGGCAGGCTGCCGATCCGCTGCCAGGTGGCGCGGCCCGGGGCGCGGTAGACGACCCCGAGGTCGGTGGCGACGGCGAGGCCGCCGTCCGCCGTCACCAGCGCCGAGTTGGTCGGCACGTCGGGCAGGTTGCCCGAGATGTCCTTCCAGGTCGTCCCGCCGTCGGTGGACTCGAAGACGTGGCCGACGCCCGCGCCGGGGCCCTCGGTCCAGTGCCGGGAGAAGCCGTTGACGGCGAGGAACACGTGGTCGGCGTTCTTCGGATCGACGGCGAAGCCGCTCAGGTAGCGGTTGGGCACGGTCCCGTCGACCGGCAGGCTGATGTCGTGCCAGCCGGTGCCGTCCGCGTTGCCGACGGCGATGCCGCGGGCGAAGCCCTGGTTGTTGCAGGGGCCGCACCAGGCGGCGTAGATCTTGCCGCCGGACGCGGCGACGGCGGTCGCGGTACGGCCGGCACCGAGGTCGTGGACGCTGGTCCACTCCTTGCCGCTGCGGATGGCGTAGCCGTGGGTCTGGACCCAGATGTGCCGGCCGCCGGCGACCCAGGTGTTGCCGTCCTTCATGTCCGCGGCGAGCGGGGCGATGAAGCGGGCCTCGCTGGTGGCGTTGTCGGGCGGGGCGACGGAGTACGAGGTGGCCTTGCTCGGGTCGGTTACCCAGCTTCCGTCGTTCACCGCGCAGTTCTGGGTGACCTGGACGGCCAGGTAGACGTACTCCTGGGCGATGTTGCAGCCGTTGGCCGGGTCGGTGAGGGTGTCGCCGCCGTCGCCGCCGAAGTTGGAGCCCATCACCTTGTCGTTGCTGCGCAGAACGGACTGGCCGTTGTCCTGGAGGCCACCGGTGACGGCCAGGCCGCCGTGGTCGGGGTCCTTGCCGATGCCGACGGAGTAGTACTGCAGGGTGTCGATGGTGCCGTCGTTGAGGGAGGTCCAGTCGGTGGCGTGGCCGGAGGCGTCCTGGGAGCCGTTCACCGGGCGCTTGTAGACGCCGCCGTCGTTGCCGACGTACACGAAGCTCTTGCCGTGGTAGCGGCCGATCGCCACGCCGTGCTGGTCGGAGTGGGTGGTCGGGTTGCAGTCGCCGGTCTGCTTGGCGGGGTCGATGTTCCAGCAGGGGAAGGTGAAGTTCCAGTACGGGCCGACCGTCGACCAGTCGGCGCCGCCGTCCTTGGTCTCGTAGACCTCTTCGAGCCCGGCGTACACGTGCTGCGGGTCGCTCGGGTCGACGGTGAGGAACTGGTTGTACCAGGCCTGGACACCGGGCATGTAACCGGCCGTGGTGAGCGCCGAGTTGTCGGCGGCCAGGCCCTTGTAGTCGGCGATCTTCGTCCAGGGGCCGGTCGGCGAGCCGGACTTGGAGACGTAGATGCCCTCCAGACCGCTGTCCGGGTTGGTGTTCAGCTGCTCCGGTGACTGGTCGATGGCGTAGTAGCGGGAGCCGTCGGCGGAGCGGGCGAAGGTGACGTTGCCGACGTTGTCGGCGTCGGCCGGGAGGTCACCGAGGCCACTGGTGATCCGGGTCCAGGTGCCGCCGGCCTTGGTGTAGAAGCCGTTGTAGTCGTCACCGCTGCGCCAGCCGACGGCGAGGACCACCTTGGAGGGGTCCTTGGGGTCGATGGCGATGTCGTTGGCGATGTTCTTGTACGGCGCGCTCGGGTCGTCGGCCTTCGAACCGCCCGGCAGGAAGTCGGGGTTGGGCGCGTACTCCAGTTTCCAGGGGCCGCCGAGCTTCTTCGCGGAGTGGCTCCACACGCCCTTGCTCGTGGCCGCCCACACCGTGCCGCCGCCGAAGCGCAGCTCGTGGATGGTGGTGCTCTCCAACTCGTCGCCGCCGACCCGGCTGCGCGTGGAGAAGGTGCCGTGGTGCGGGTGGGTGAGGACGTAGACTCCGCTGCCGAGGTAGGCGTCGGCGTTGGTGGTGGCCTCGCCCGTGCCCAGCCACAGCCGGCCGGCCCCGTCGACGGCGAGGGCGCCGGTGGACTGGGCGGGCAGCCGGTCGCTGATGGGCTGCCAGTGGCCGCCGCCGCTGCGCGAGCGCCACACTCCGCCGCCGGCGCTGCCCGCGTAGACGTAACCGTCGTCGTCGGCGGCGAGCGCCGCCATCCGGCCGGTGACGTTCCCGCTTCCGCCGCTGGAGTTGGAGTCGATGTCGCGGTAGCGCGCGTCGTCGGAGTTGTACGGCAGGTCGGTGATGTTGCGCCATCTGCCGCCCGCGTCGTGGAGCTTGTTCAAATCCTGCCAGGCCGCGCCGTAGGCACCCGGCGCGACGACACCCGGCGAGGTGCGGGCCTCGGCGTACTGGTCCGCGCCCTCGGCGATCTCGTCCGCCTCGTTGCCGCCGTCGTCGTCCGCCGCCACGTGCGGCGACATGGCACCCACCGACTGCTCGCGCTCCTTGGCCAGTTGGCCGAGGGCACGGACGCCGAAGGGGCTCACCGTGCGCCCGGAGGCGGCGGACGGGGGGATGGCGACGAGTGCGGCGGACGCGGCGAGCGCGCAGACGGTGAACCACCGTCTTCTGTGGGTTGGTACGGACACCAAGGGCCTCCCGGGGTGCAGCGATACTGCTGACATCGCAGACCCGATCACGTAGGCGCGAAATCGTCTGCCGCTTGGCGAAATTTTTGACGAGAACCTGCCAGTAACTACCGGTCCGGGAAGCGATTCTTCCGGGCGGGCGGGGCGGCCGCCACGCCCTGACTGCGCACCCTGCCCACGGTCTTCAGCAGCCGGTCGGCCGGTGCCCGCAGCTGGGGATGGGCGTTGACCGTGTTCCGCAGCCCCCGCACCGGCCTGCGCCACAGCCGCTGGGCGAGCGCCATCGGGTGCGGGCGGGCCGCGAAGCCCTCGGCGACCCGCAGTTCACGGGTCTTGAGCCAGTCCTTGTACTCCTTGTCGCCGCGCCCGAGGTCCACGAGGGTCACCCCGTGCCGGGCCGCCGCCTCGGCGGTCCGCAGATGCATCATCAATCCGGGCGAGTAGTAGTGCAGTTCGGGGTCGTAGGCGGTGAACCAGGCGGCCAGCACGGTGCTCGACCGGGGGCCGAAGTGGGCCGCGACCGGCCGGTCACCCGCGTACAGCACGGACAGCACCCCGGTGAAGTGCTCCTCGCGGACCCGGAAGAGATGGTCGACCAGGCCGACGATCCAGGGCCGGGAGAACCTGTCCATGCGGCCGGTCCTGCGGTACTGGGCGGACTTCCACCGCATGAGGGTGCGCAGCACCTCCGGGTCGCGTTCGTCGAACTCGAACCGCACCTCGCCGATGTCCCGGCCGAGCCGCCGTTCCTTCTTCAGCGTGGTCTTGGCCAGGCCCGGGTAGGTGGCGCGCAGCCACTCCGGGTAGCCGCCGTCGCCGGGCTTCACATCGATCACCGGGGAGGCGAAGGTGCCCGTGACGTGCGGCGCGAACGGCCGCTGTTCCTGGACGAGATGGTCGAACTCGAAGATGCTGAGCCCGCAGGCGCGCAGCAGTTCCCCGGCGTCCCAGGTGACCCCGGGCCGGTGCACGAGGGCCTGGCAGTCGGACAGTCCGAGCCCGATGGCGCGTCCGGTGCCGAACGGCCCCCGCTCGTACGGGAAGAACCCGGCGGGTTCCCCGTTCTCGCGCAGGACCGCCACCCGGGCCCCGCGCCGGTACCGGCCGACGCCGGTCGCGAACTCCGGTGCGAGGAAAGGGTTGGAGTACTCGGGTGACTCGTCCATGGCGCGGTGCCAGGCCCCGCGCAGCTCGGGCGTCAGCTCGCCGGGTCTGTGGATGGTGATCTCCACCTCAGTTCGACCGCCCTTCCGCAGGCTCGGCGAGCGGTGTGCCCGAGGCGGCACAGACCGGTGAGGCGTGTGGATCATGGCTCATGGATCGCATGGGCGACCGCTCCCCCCCATGACGCGCCGGGCGCGTCCTGCCACTCGTTCCGATGTGCGTCGCTTCCCCTCCGCGCGCGACTGCTCAAACGTCGCGAAACAGTACGCACACTGTCAAGGGTGCCTCAGGCGACGGATGATCCGCCACGGGTCCGCCGACTTCGTGACACGCCTGGTGCAAGCCCCCTCATCGGGGCGGGCGCCCCAGCTGCTGCGCCCTGCCGCCCAGGTCCTGCGTGCCGATCACCGAGAGCAGCTCCAGCTGGGCGGCCCCCTCGGTGCCGGGCGGGGCGCTGAACCACAGCAGGCGCTGCCGGCCGTCCTCGCTGAAGAGGCTGTGACAGTCCAGCTCGATGACGCCGAGCGAGGGGTGGACGATCCGCTTGTGGTCGGTGCGGCGCAGGGCGACCTCCCGCTGCTCCCACAGCTCGGCGAACTCCGTGCTGCGCCGCAGCAGCGTGGCCACCAGCCGGGTGACGTCGGCGTCCTTGGCGCGCCGGGCCGCGACCGCCTGGAGGTCGGCGGTGAACACCCTCGAGTGGTGCGGATGGTCCTCGGCCGGGTAGATGCCGCGGGCGCTCGGGTCGGTGAACCAGCGGTGGACGAAGCTGCGGTGGGGCCCGCGTCCGCTCGGCATCTCGCCGAGCAGCGCCACGGCGAGGGGGTTCTGGACGAGCGTCTCGTGCAGGTCGGTGATGACCTGGGCGGGGGTCGTGCTGAGCCGGTCCAGCAGGCCGAGCAGGGCGGGCTGGACGAGCGCGGTGGGCCCGAACGCCTCGGCCGGCAGCGGGCGGTCGGCGAGGTGGAACAGATGGTCGCGTTCGTCGCCGCCGAGCCGGAGGGCACGGGCGAGGGCAGCCAGGACCTGCGCGGAGGGCTGGGCGCCACGGCCCCGCTCCAGCTCGGTGTAGTAGTCGGCCGACAGCCCGGCCAGTTGGGCCACCTCCTCGCGCCGCAGACCCGGAACCCGGCGGCGCGGCCCTGCGGGCAGGCCGACGTCGGCGGGGCGGACCCGGTCACGCCGGGACTTCAGGAAGGCGGCCAGCTCGGCATGGTTCACGCCGTCCATGGTCGCGCCCCGGCGAACGCGGATCCAGGGGTTGCCGACCCCAGGGTGAGCGCAGCCGTGGTTGGCGCGGCCGCGGCGACCCAGGCTGAGGGAGCACGTCCCGCACCGCCCCCTCCGGCAGGAGACAGCTCATGTCCGCTCAGGAAACAGCCGCCCAGGAATCGGCGCCCCGGGAATCGGCTGACCGCCCCCGCGTCGCCGTGGTCACCGGAGGCTCGCGCGGCATCGGCCGGGCGACGGTGAGCCGGCTCGCCGCCGAGGGGGACGCCGTGGTGATCGGCTACGCCGGCCACCGCGAGTCGGCCGAGGCCGCCGTCCGGGAGGTCATCGCGGCCGGCGGCAGCGCGGTCCCGTACACGCCGACGTCGCCGGCGAACGGCAGGTCACCGAGTTCTTCGGTACGGCCGCTGCGCACCCACGTGGACCCGGCCCGTGACGGCAGCGAGGTCGTCTCGGCGGTCGTCGGCCGCATCCGGGCGGAGTTCTTCCGCCGCGCGGGCATCGACGCCCCGCTCACCCCGGGCAGTTCCCTCTGACACCCCTCGAGCAAGGAGAAGAACCCATGCCGTTCGCGAATTTCAAGGTGCCCGCCGGAAGCCTGGACGAGGAGCAGAAGGAGCTGATCGTCGCCCGCACGACCGAGTTGTACGTCGAGATCTACGGCGAGCGGGCCCGGGCCGCCACCATGGTGCTGGTGGAGGAGGTGACGGACGGCGGCTGGGGCATCGGCGGCGGTGTCCTGACTCTCGCCATGCTCCAGGAGCCGTCCGGCGGCTGACGGGAACGCGGCCCGACCCTTGACATGAACCTGCGTCAGCACGAGGCTTCCTGCTTGAAGTTGCTCGTTTCAAGGGACTTCCGAGCGCTTCCGAGCACCAGGAGCAAGATCAGTCAGTCCGCAGTGCTGCGAGGGGAGCTGTTCCGCGTGCAAAGACCGCGAAGACTGCGCCACCGTGTGCCATGGCCGGCCTGGGTACCGCTGGGGCTGGCGACCGCCCTGGCGGGAACCCTGCTCGCCGGTCCGGCGCCCGCCCAGGCCGCCGCCACCGCCTCCGGCGCCGTACTCGATCCCGCACACAGCAGCGTCAGCTGGCAGAGCCCGGTCTACGCCAAGGGCACCGGCGGCGGCACCGAGAGCTGTCCCGACCCGGCCGCCGACCCCGACGACAAGGTCTGCGACCGCTTCGACCTGACCGTCTCGGTGCCGGACGGCTACTGGGACGACAACCCCGAGGGCGGCGTTCCGCTGTCCGTCAAGTGGGAGAAGCCTTCCGACGACTTCGACCTGTACGTCTACGACGACCACGGCACGCAGGTGGCGTCCAGCGCGGGCACCGCCGACCCGGAGGCCACGGTGATCCCCAGGGCGTCGGGGACGTACCACGTGGTGGTCGTGCCGTACGACGTGCACGACAACTCCTTCACGGGCACCGCGTACCTCCCCGCCACCACGGACGCCGGTGATCTCACGTCCTTCTCGGGCGGCGACGGCAGGTACACCGTCGAGGCCGGGCAGCTCACCGCGCGGGCCGACTTCCTCGAGGGCGGTCAACTGCGGCTCCAGGCCGACCCGTCCGGCTCGCTCAGTGATCCGGCGGGCACGGCCATCGTGCGCAAGGAGCCCGCCCCCGAGCGGCAGACCTCCTCCTTCGACGCGGGCGACTACTACGGCATCCGCTCGCCGCAGGCCGTCCTGCGCGTGTACAAGAGCCGCTGCGCTTCGGGCTGTACAAGCCCGACAACCGCACCCGGATCTGGCAGGAGGACAAGCCGCTGCGCTGGTCGACCGGCGGGATGCGGCAGAGCCTGGTGCGGGGCGCGGACGAGCAGTTCTTCGGCGGCGGCGAGCAGAACGGCAGCTTCTCGCACCGCGGGCAGACGATGTACGTGTCCAACAGCTTCGACTGGGACGAGGGCGGCTACAACAACTCCCAGCCGTTCTACCTCTCCAGCGCGGGCTACGGCGTCTTCCGCAACACCTTCGCACCGGGCGTGTACACCTTCGGCCGGCCGGTGACCACCGGTCAGCAGGAACGGCGCCTCGACGCGTACTACTTCCTCGGCGACGCCAAACAAGTCATCGGCAGGTACACGGCGTTGGTCGGCAAGCCCTTCATGCCACCGGTGTACGGCCTCGAACCCGGCGACTCCGACTGCTACCTGCACAACGCCAACCGGGGCGAGCGGCACACCCTGAACGCGCTGAAGATCGCCGACGGGTACACGCAGAACCAGATGCCGCTCGGCTGGATGCTGGTCAACGACGGCTACGGCTGCGGGTACGAGAACCTGGAGCAGACCGCCAAAGGTCTGCAGGACCACCACGCCCAGCTCGGCCTGTGGACCCAGGACGGCATCGACAAGCTCGCCGACCAGGTCAAGGCCGGTCAGCGGGTGGCCAAGCTGGACGTGGCCTGGGTCGGCAACGGCTACAAGTTCGCGCTCGACGCGTGCGACGCCGCCAAGAAGGGGATCGAGGACAACAGCGACGCGCGCGGTTTCGTGTGGCTGCCGGTGTCCTGGGCGGGCGCCCAGCGCTGCGGGGTGCTGTGGAGCGGCGACCAGAAGCTGTCCTGGGACTACATCCGCTGGCAGATCCCGACCTATGCCGGAGCGACCATGTCCGGCATCGCCTACAACACCGGTGACGTGGGCAGCATCTACCGCCACGACGCCACGATGTACGCCCGCGACCTGCAGTGGAAGGCGTTCCTGCCGGCCATCATGACCATGGACGGCTGGGCGACCGACCTCACGACCAAGAAGCCCGCCGACCAGCAGCCGTGGCTCGACGGCGAGCCGTACACCTCCGTCAACAGGAAGTACCTGCAGCTGAAGGAGCGGCTACTGCCGTACATGTACACGCTCTCCGCCGAGGCGGCGAAGACGGGTGTCGGCGCGGTGCGTCCGCTGTGGCTGGAGTACCCGGACGACCCGGGCACCCTGTCCGACCAGGCGAAGTACGAGTTCCTGTCCGGCCCCGACTTCCTCGTGGCGCCGGTCTACCAGGACTCCGACACCCGCGACGGCATCCACCTGCCGAAGGGCACCTGGACCGACTACTGGACGGGCCGCACCTACCAGGGTCCGACCACGGTCAACGGCTACCACGCCCCGCTCGACACACTCCCGCTGTTCGTGCGCGAGGGCGCGATCGTGCCCATGTGGCCGAAGGGAACGACGAGTTGGCAGACCCGGGACCGGCACGAGCTGGACTGGGACCTGTATCCGGCGGCTCACGGCACGAGTCACTACACGCTGTACGAGGACGACGGGGTGACCCGCGACTTCGCCGGGGGTGCCGCCGCCACCCAGCGGGTGTCCCTGCACACCGACGGCGCCGGGACGACCTTCTCGGTGGGCGCGAGCAGGGGCGAGTACACCGGCAAGGTGGACGCCCGCTCCTACCGGTTCACCGTGCACGGCGACACGGCGCCCGCACGGGTCCTCCTCGACGGAAGCCGACTGCCCGCCTCCGCCTGGTCGTACGACGCCGGCGCGCACGTCACGACGATCGACACCCCGAGCCTGCCGCTCGACCGGGGCTTCACCGTGCGACTGGTCGACGAAAGGTAAAGGAATCGTATGGTCTAGTCCAAAGAGAGCGTTGGTCTAGTCCAGCTTATTGACGTGGCCGCAACAGCTCCCGGAGGGTGGGGCTCCCCGTTCTGGGACTCCCCCACCCTCTGGAGGCACGCAGTGAGACCTCTTCGGGCATGTCTGGGCGCGGCCGCGGCCGTCACGCTCGCCGCCGCCGGCACGACCGCGCTCGTCGCGAACAGCGCCTCGGGCGCGACGACCGCTCTGAGCAACCGCTGGTACGCCGCGGCCCCTTATCTGATGCCACTGGACAACGACCCGCCGGACCCGGCCGCCATCATGGACGCCACCGGCCTGAAGGCCTTCCAGCTGGCCTTCGTCCTCGCCCCCAACGGCGGTGGCTGCTCCCCCACCTGGGGCGGCACCGCGCCCGTCTCCTCGGACACGGCCGTACAGTCCATGATCAACACGATCCGCGCCAAGGGCGGTGACGTGTCGGTCTCCATCGGCGGCTACGGCGGCACGAAGCTCGGCCAGGCCTGCGCTGACGCCGCGTCCACGGCGGCGGCCTACCAGCAGGTCATCACCAAGTACGGGCTGCACGCCATCGACTTCGACCTGGAGGAGCCGGAGTACGAGAACACCGCGGCCATCAAGAACGAGATCGGCGCGGCCAAGATCCTCCAGCAGAACAACCCGGGGCTCTACGTCTCGGTGACGACGGCCGGCACCGCGGACGGCACCGGCTGGTTCGGCAAGCAGATGCTGCTGGAGGCCAAGTCCCAGGGGTTCACCCCGAACAACTTCTCCATCATGCCGTTCGACGGCGGTTTCAACGGAGCCGCGAGTCAGACCAGCGCGCTGACCAACTTCAACTCGATCCTGCAGTCGACGTTCGGCTGGGACCAGGCCACCGCGTACGCCCATGAGGGCTTCTCGGGCATGAACGGCCGCAGCGACTCGGGCGAGTACTTCACCCAGGCCGATTTCCAGACGGTGCTGGACTATGCGACGAGCCACAACATGGACCGCTTCACGTTCTGGTCCCTGAACCGCGACCGGCAGTGCAGCCCGCCGGACAACGGCGGCCGCACGTCCGGGACGTGCTCCAGCGTGGCGCAGAACGACTGGGACTTCGCCAAGTATTCGGTGCAGTTCGCGGGCGTCACCCCGCCGAGCAGCACCCCGACACCCACCCCCACTCCGACGCCGACCTCCTGCAAGACCGCGTGGAGTGCGTCGGCGGTGTACACGGCCGGCGACGAGGTCTCGTACGGCAAGCACAACTGGAAGGCCGAGTGGTGGACCCAGAACGAGGTGCCGGGCGCCTCGGAATGGGGCCCGTGGCAGGACGAGGGCGCCTGCTGAGCCACTTGACGTGTCTGGTTCAGACCTCTAGCTTCTCGGGTCATCAACGGCCAAGGATGCGTTCAGCGTTCATCATGCTGAACGCATCCGACGGTCCGGCCTTCACTCGAAGAAGGGACCCCCACATGACCCGATCCCGGCTCCTCGCGGTGCCGACCGCTGCGGGCCTCGCCCTCGCCCTCGCACTCCTCGGCAGCCCCAGCGCGATCGCCGCCGACCCGCATGTGGCGCCCGGCGGCAACTTCGACCTGTCGGTCTGGGAGCTGCAGGAGCCCGTCGGCTCGCCCGGCAGCCCCACCACCATCCCCTCGTCCCGGCTCCAGGGCCCGAACGGCTACCAGGACGCCTACTTCTACACCGACACCCGCGACGGCGCCATGACCTTCTGGGCGCCCGAGAAGGGCGTCACCACGCCGAACTCCAACTACGCCCGCTCCGAACTGCGCGAGATGAACCGCGACGGCAGCGCCGCCGACTGGGCGCTGTCCGGCTCGCACCGGATGAGCGCGACCCTGCGGGTGGTGTCGGTGACGAAGAACGTGTGCGTCGGGCAGATCCACCTCGGCAGCGGCGGCTCCTCCACCAAACCGCTGCTGGAGTTGTACTACCACGCCGACGGCGACATCGTCCTCGGCACGGAGAACTCGCCGTCCGGCGGCCAGACCGCGCACACCGTGGGGCACGTGTCGATCGGCAAGACCTGGACCTACACCATCGCCGTCTCCGGCGGGAACACCATCGACCTGACCGTCAACGGCACCACCACCCACTACGGCATCCCGTCGTCGTTCCAGCCGTACAAGCAGTACTTCAAGGCCGGCTCGTACAACCAGTCCTCATCGGACAGTACGACCAACGGCGCCCGTGTCGCGTTCTACGGCCTGACTGTCAAGCACGGGTGACACGCCGTGCGACCTGCGCGATTGGTGCAAACGGCCGGGTGGTCGTAGCGTCGAGTGGACGGTCGAACACAGCACGACGGTGGGAGCGGCCATGCGTGGAGCACTGGTGGGAACGGCGGTCACCCTGGCGGCAGGAGCCCTGCTGACCACGGCGATGACGACGGCCTCGGCCAGTCCCCCGACCCCTCCCGGTACCGGCGTGCAGGCCAGTCCGGCCCGGCCCGTCCTGGTCGACTGCTTCTTCCACCGGAACGTCCGCCCGGCCGACTTCATCCTGGCCTGTGGCGACGGCAACAGCCGGCTCACCGGACTCCACTGGTCCCAGTGGGGTCCGGACGGTGCGAAGGCCGTGGGCGTGAACTGGGTCAACGACTGCGACCCGTACTGCGCCGCCGGCACCTTCCACCAGTACCCGGTCGTCATCCGGCTGACCGGCGAGCAGCAGTGGAAGAAGCATCCGTCCTTCGAGCGCTACGCGCAGATGAGCCTGACCTACACCGGCGCCCGGCCGAAGGGCTTCAACCAGGTCATGACGTACCCGCTCTGGGACTGACCCGGGGCCCTCCGGCCGCAGCACACGGTGGCTCAGGCGAGCTCGACCAACAGGTCCCCGCCCTCCACCTGCTGGATCCGGTTGATGGCCAGACGGGAGACGCGGCCCGCCTTCGGCGCGGTGATGGTGGCCTCCATCTTCATCGCCTCGATGGTGGCCACGGTGGCGCCGGCGGCGACCTCGTCGCCCTCGGACACCGCCAGGGTCACCACACCGGCGAACGGCGCCGCCACATGACCGGGGTTCGCGCGATCGGCCTTCTCCGTCACCGGCACGTCGGAGGCAGCGGCGCGGTCACGGACCTGGATGGGCCGCAGCTGGCCGTTGAGCGTGGACATCACCGTGCGCATGCCCCGCTCGTCGGCCTCACCGATGGCCTGCAGCTCGATCAGCAGCCGGACGCCGGGCTCCAGGTCGACGGCGTACTCCTTGGCGGGCCGCAGTCCGTAGAAGAACGCCTTGCTGTCCAGCACGCTGGTGTCGCCGAAGGCCTGCCGGTGGGTGTCGAACTCCCGCGTGGGGCCGGGGAACAGCAGCCGGTTGAGGGTGGCGCGGCGCTCCTTGGCCAGCCCCTCGTGGTCCTCGCCGGACAGCTCGGGCGCGGGCCTGGACGCGGCCCGGCCCTGGAGGGCCTTGGTGCGGAACGGCTCCGGCCAGCCGCCGGGCGGGGTGCCCAGCTCGCCGCGCAGGAAGCCGATCACCGAGTCCGGGATGTCGAACCTGTCAGGAGTCTCCTCGAAGTCCTTCGGGGAGACACCGGCGCCCACCAGGTGCAGGGCGAGGTCGCCGACCACCTTGGAGGACGGGGTGACCTTGACCAGGCGGCCGAGGATGCGGTCGGCGGCGGCGTACATCGCCTCGATGTCCTCGAAGCGGTCGCCGAGGCCGAGGGCGACGGCCTGGGTGCGCAGGTTGGACAGCTGGCCGCCGGGGATCTCGTGGTGGTAGACGCGGCCGGTCGGGGAGGCGAGGCCCGCCTCGAACGGGGCGTAGATCCTGCGGACACCCTCCCAGTACGGCTCCAGGTCGCCGACGGCCTGCAGGTCGAGGCCGGTGGGGCGGTCGGAGTGGTCGGTGGCGGCCACCAGCGCCGACAGCGACGGCTGGGAGGTCGTACCGGCCATCGAGGCGACCGCGCCGTCCACGGCGTCGGCGCCCGCCTGGATCGCGGCCAGGTAGGTGGCGAGCTGGCCGCCGGCCGTGTCGTGCGTGTGCAGATGCACGGGCAGATCGAACTCGCGGCGCAGCGCGGAGACCAGCTTGGCGGCGGCCGGCGCGCGCAGCAGTCCCGCCATGTCCTTGATCGCGATGACGTGGGCGCCCGCCTCGACGATCTGCTCGGCCAGCCGCAGGTAGTAGTCGAGGGTGTACAGCCGCTCGGCCGGATCGTTGAGGTCGGCGGTGTAGCAGAGGGCGACCTCGGCGATCGCGGTGCCGGTCTCGCGTACGGCGTCGATGGCGGGGCGCATCTGGCCGACGTCGTTGAGGGCGTCGAAGATGCGGAAGATGTCGATGCCGGTGGCTGCGGCCTCCTGCACGAACGCGTCGGTCACCTCGGTCGGGTACGGCGTGTAGCCGACGGTGTTTCGGCCGCGCAGCAGCATCTGCAGGCAGATGTTCGGAACGGCCTCGCGCAGCGCGGCCAGCCGCTCCCAGGGGTCCTCGGCGAGGAAGCGCAGCGCGACGTCGTACGTCGCACCGCCCCAGCACTCCAGGGA
This sequence comes from Streptomyces sp. RB17, assembly GCF_009604455.1. Taxonomy (GTDB): domain Bacteria; phylum Actinomycetota; class Actinomycetes; order Streptomycetales; family Streptomycetaceae; genus Streptomyces. The sequence continues at coordinate 960,837 of NZ_WEGL01000002.1, read as the reverse complement.
GAGCAGCTGCGGCAGGGTGCGGGCGACGACCGGAGCGACGGCCAGGAGGTCCTTGGTGCGCACGCGGGTGGCCAGCAGGGACTGGTGGGCGTCGCGGAAGGTGGTGTCGGTGACGCCGATGGTCGGCGACTGGCGCAGCCGGCGGGCGAAGCCCTCGGGGCCGAGGTCGACCAGCAGCTGGCGGGTGCCGGCGGTCGGCTCGCCGGCCGGCAGCGGCGGCAGCTTGGTGATGGGGTCGAGCAGGTCGGGGCGCTCGCCGTGCGGCTTGTTGACCGTGACGTCGGCGAGGTAGGTGAGCAGCTTGGTGCCGCGGTCCGCGGAGGAGCGGGCGGTCAGCAGGTACGGGCGCTGCTCGATGAAGGACGTGGTGACCCGGCCCGCCTGGAAGTCGGGGTCGTCCAGGACGGCCTGCAGGAACGGGATGTTGGTGGCCACGCCGCGGATGCGGAACTCTGCCACGGCACGCCGGGCGCGTCCGACGGCGGCCTTGAAGTCGCGGCCCCGGCAGGTGAGCTTGACCAGCATCGAGTCGAAGTGGGCGCTGATCTCCGTACCGGCGTGGGTGGTTCCGCCGTCCAGGCGGATGCCGGAGCCGCCCGGGGAGCGGTAGGCGCTGATCCGGCCGGTGTCCGGGCGGAAGCCGTTGGCGGGGTCCTCGGTGGTGATACGGCACTGCAGGGCGGCACCGCGCAGGGTGATGGTGTCCTGGGCGAGGCCGAGGTCGGCGAGGGTCTCGCCGGAGGCGATCCGCAGCTGGGCCTGGACCAGGTCGACGTCCGTGACTTCCTCCGTCACGGTGTGCTCGACCTGGATGCGCGGGTTCATCTCGATGAAGACGTGGTTGCCGTCCGGGTCGAGGAGGAACTCCACGGTGCCCGCGTTGCGGTAGCCGATCTCGCGGGCGAAGCGCACCGCGTCGTCGCAGATCCGCTGCCGTACCTCGGGGTCGAGGTTGGGGGCGGGAGCCAGCTCGATGACCTTCTGGTGGCGGCGCTGGAGGGAACAGTCGCGCTCGTAGAGGTGGATGACGTCGCCCTCGCCGTCGGCGAGGATCTGCACCTCGATGTGGCGCGGGTCGACAACGGCCTTCTCCAGGAAGACCGTCGGGTCGCCGAACGCGGCGTCGGCCTCGCGGGAGGCGGCCTCGATGGACTCGCGCAGCTGGGCGGGATCCTGCACGCGGCGCATGCCGCGCCCGCCGCCGCCCGCGACCGCCTTGACGAAGACGGGGAAGCCGATCTCCTCGGCGGCGCGCACCAGTTCGTCCACGTCGGTGGAGGGCTGGGAGGAGCCGAGCACGGGTACGCCGGCCGCCCGGGCGGCTGCCACCGCGCGGGCCTTGTTGCCGGTCAGCTCCAGGGTGGCCGCGCTCGGGCCGACGAAGGTGATGCCCGCCTCCTCGCAGGCGCGGGCCAGTTCCGGGTTCTCGGACAGGAAGCCGTAGCCCGGGTAGACGGCGTCGGCACCGGCCCGGCGGGCGGCGCCCACGATCTCCTCGACCGAGAGATACGCCCGCACCGGGTGTCCCGGCTCGCCGATCTCGTACGCCTCGTCGGCCTTCAGCCGGTGCAGCGAGTTGCGGTCCTCGTGCGGGAACACGGCGACGGTGCGCGCGCCGAGCTCGTAGCCCGCCCGGAACGCGCGGATCGCGATCTCTCCACGGTTGGCGACCAGCACCTTGCGGAACATCCTGGAATCCCTTCAGCTGCCCTGCCGGCGACGAACACCATGGTGTCTGCCACGCCCTGCCGTACATCGCGGCCACCCTAGGGGGTGCTCGCGCATGTCGACGTGCGACAACCATCACATCGACAGGGTGGGCGGCGCCACAGGCACACCCGGCGGGGTCAGCACTCCAGGGAGGTCATCGCCGTGTCCTGCGAGCGCTCCTGTGCGCGTTCGGCGCTCGCCGGCGCGGGCACGGTCCGGGGCGGCACGGGCGCGGGGATCACGGGTGGTTCCGTGGGCGTGGGACCGCTGTCCCGGACGGGCAGCAGGGACCGCAGACGGGCCTGCAGCCGGGCGCGGCGGCCGTGCAGCAGGCCGAGGACGATCGCCGAGGCCACCGCGATCAGGTGCTCGCGGCCGGCCAGATTGGGCACGGCGACGGACTCCCACACCATCGAGCCGCCGGTCAGCGTGAACACGACGGGCGCGCGTTCGACCACCGAAAGATAGGTGAACAGGCCGACGACGGCGGCGGAGGGGCCGGTGTCGAGCACCTGCCCGTACGCGTGCGGCAGTCCGAAGCCCCACCAGCCGGGACCCATCGCGATCATCACGCGGGCGGTGAGCGTGCCGGCCAGGGTCGTGGCGTAGGAGATCGCCAGCGTACGGGCCCGGCCCAGAGCCAGTTCGGCCCAGGCGAAGGCGAGGAACAGCTGGGTGATGCCCGCCCACACCGGCAGATCGAGCGCCGGGACGTACAGCGACACGGGCGTGCGCAGCAGCGACAGCCACAGCGGCAGGTCGGCCCGGACGCCGCCGAGGCGCGTCACCCACACAGCGCCCAGCGGATGCTGGGCGATCGCGTGGAAGAAGATGACGCCCAGCGCGGCGACGAACGCCAGCAGCAGGCCGGACACACCGCGCCGCGTGAGCCGCCGCACCGGTTCGACGACGATGGCGTGCCACTCGCCCCGCAGCGTGCGCCCGGTGAACCGGGCCGGCCGTGCGAGCAGCGCGCGGCACCACTCGATGCGCGCTTCAGTCGTCATGAGGCACGGCAGCCCATCGCCTTCGGCTCCCCCGTCATGTCCATCGCCCCCTTCACCCCGGTCCGGCAACCCGGCCTCAGAGCGTTTTCCCGTTGTCCACCGTCGTGGGGAGCAGCAGCAGCGGTACGCCGGTGAAGTCGCCGCCGGCGACGCCGCCCCCGTGGCGGAACTCGTCGATCACCTGTTGGTTGCGCCACTGTCGTTCCGACATGCGCCCGGTCCTCCCCCGGTGTGGGCCTTGGTGGTGGTGAGACCCGATCGGTGACAGTTCAGCGAGCCGGGAGGCGGGCGTCAAGATCCTTTGCGGAGGGAGAAGGGTGTGGGAAGACCCACAGGTCCCCAGCGGCGGAATCCGGGCCCGGGAGGCAACCTCGGCCCCCTTGGATCCGTCCTCCCGTACAGGTCCCTGGAACAACGCGGCGCGGCGCGCGAGCCCGGACTCCCGTACAGCGGCCGCCAGTTGCCCACCGAGTGGCACGTCCCACCGTTCGAGCGTTCCCGCCCGGAACTCCTTGGCGTCCTACGGGCCGTCAAAGTCGGTACCGGTGTGCCTCTCCACGGCACCGCCGAAGTCCATCGGTCGCCCAGAACGACCTGTTCGGGCTGCCGGTGCGGCTGGATTCCCGGCCCGGCCCGGAGCGTTGCTTGACTTGGAGAGCGCTCCAACTCGTAGCGTCGCAGACGTACGGCACGCGAGGGCTCGCACCCGTGTGTCGTACGGGACGACGATCGAGTGTGCAGGAAAGGCTGGGACAACACATGCAGAAGCGCAGTCTGCGGGACCTCCAGGTATCGGCTCTCGGCCTTGGGTGTATGGGCATGTCCGCCTTCTACGGCTCCGCCGACCAGGAGGAGGGCATCGCGACCATCCGGCGGGCCCTGGACCTGGGGATCAATTTCCTCGACACCGCGCAGGTGTACGGCCCGCTGACCAACGAGTCGCTGGTCGGCGAGGCGATCCGGGGGCATCGTGACGAGTACGTGATCGCGACCAAGTTCAACTACCGGATGGACGACGCCGTACCGGGCGACATGACGACCGTCGGCCGCCAGGACGGCTCGGCCGAGCATGTGCGCAGCTCGATCCACGGCTCGCTGCAGCGGCTGGGCACCGACCACATCGACCTGTACTACCAGCACCGGGTCGACCCGAACGTGCCCATCGAGGAGACGGTCGGCGCGCTGGGCGAGCTGGTCGCCGAGGGCAAGGTGCGGCACATCGGGCTGAGCGAGGCGAGCGCGGAGACCATCCGGCGGGCGCACGCCGTGCATCCGATCACCGCCGTGCAGAGCGAGTACTCGCTGTGGACGCGGGACGTGGAGGCCGAGGTGCTGCCCGCCTGCCGGGAGCTCGGCATCGGCTTCGTGCCGTACTCACCGCTCGGCCGCGGCTTCCTCGCCGGCCGCTTCACCTCGCCGGACGAGCTGGACGAGAACGACTTCCGGCGCAACAACCCGCGCTTCACGGACGCCAACCTGGAGGCGAACCTGCGGCTCGCCGCCAAGGTCAAGGAGATCGCCACCGAGAAGGACGTGACGCCGGCCCAGCTGGCCATCGCCTGGGTGCTGGCCCAGGGCGAGAACCTGGTGCCGATCCCGGGCACCAAGCGGCGCAGCTACCTGGAGCAGAACGCGGGTGCGGTCGGCATCGAGCTCAGCAAGGAGGACTTGGCGCGCATTGACGCGGAGCTGCCTCAGGTTGCGGGTGAGCGGTACGACGAGGCAGGGATGCGGGCGGTCAATCGGTGAGCGCCCCGGGAAGCGCCGGGAACTGTCGTCGGGCCGCTGCGGGTTCATCGTGGCTGGTCGCGCAGTTCCCCGCGCCCCTTTGGGGGCGCTGTCGTCGGCGCCGGGCATAAGCGACCGTGAGGACTGCCGGCAAGGGACCCCACAGGAGCAGGGGCGTGTAGCAGACGTAGCGGGACAGGGCCTGCCAGCCGCCCACCCGGGTCGGGAAGTCGGCGGGGAGCCGGTCGCCCGTGACCGTCCGGCCCGAGACCACCATGGTGAAGGTCAGCACCGTCCACAGCAGGGTCAGGGCGGTGGCCCCGAGTCCGGCCGGGGCCACCGCCGCGCTCACCGGCACGCGCCGGCAAGCTCGCGGGCGAGATGAGCCCCGTACGGCTCTACGAGGCGCTGGCCGGCCGGGAGTTCAGGCTGCCGTCTCCGGCCGCCGCGCTCGACGCCACCACCGTCACGGTCTGACGCCACCGAACTCTCCCAGGGAGCCGCACCACCATGACCGACAACCTCGCCCCCATGAGCCTCGACACCGTCCTCCGTGTCGAGTTCGGACCCGGCCGGATCGAACTGCTGCCCGAACTGATCGCGGACACCGGTCACCACCGCGCCTTCGTCGTCACCGACCGGGGGCTGCGCGCGACCGGTGTCGCCGACCGCGTCCTGAAGATCCTGGACGCGGCGGGCGTGGAACACACCGTGTACGACGAGGTGGCGCCCAACCCGTCCACCGGGAACGTCGACGCGGGCGCCGCCCGGGCCCGTGCCTTCGGTCCGGCGGCGGTCGTCGCGCTCGGCGGCGGATCGGTGCTGGACGCCGCGAAGGGCATGTCCCTGCTGGTGGGCAATCCGGACGCGGTCGCCGCCGACGCCGACCACCTGTGGGAGGCGGCCGACGGGCTGCCGCTGATCGCCGTGCCGACGACCTCCGGCACCGGCGCGGAGACCAACGGCTTCGGTGTGATCGAGGACGCGGCGGCCTGCCGCAAGGTGTATCTCGGCCACCCCTCCGTCAAGCCCCGCATCGCCCTGCTCGACCCGGAGCTGACGCTCGGTCTGCCACCGGCGGCGACGGCCGCGACCGGCATCGACGCGCTCGTGCACGGCATCGAGTCGCTGGCCTCGCGCGGCGCGAACGCCTTCTCCGTGGCGTGTGCCACCCAGGCCGTGAGCATGGTCAGCCATGCCCTGCCGGCCGCCCACCGGAACGGGTCGGACCTCGACGCGCGCGCCGAGCTGATGATGGGCGCGCATCTCGCCGGCCAGGCCCTGACCCTGTCCGGGCTCGGCCTGGTCCACGGCATCGGCCATGCGCTCACCGCCCACACCGGCACCCCGCACGGCGTCGCCCTCGCCGCCGTCCTGGAGGAGGTCATGGAGTTCAGCGCGCCCGCGGCGCGGGAGGCGTACGAGCGGGCGGCGCGGGCCATGCGCGTACCGGCACCCGCCGACGGCGACTGGGCCCGGGCGGCCGTCGCCGCGGTACGGGAGCTGTCCGGAACGCTGGACATCAAGCGGCCCCTGCGCGACCTGGGCGCCGCCCGCGCCCAGCTCCCGGCGATGGCGTCGGGCGCGGTCACGGACGCGGTGACGAAGAACGCGCCCCGGCTGCCGGAGGAGACGGAGGTGCTGGAACTGCTGACGCGGGTGTATTGAGGGGACGGATCAGCGGGGACTGGATCGCTGGGGGCGGTGAGTGCTGACGCGGGGCCGCTCAGAGCACGCATCGGCAAGGCCCGGATCGGCGAAGGCGCTGCAACTGCTGACGCGGGGCCGCTCAGGGCACGCATCGGCAAGGCCCGGATCAGCCAAGGCGCTGCAACTGCTGACGCGGGGCCGCTCAGGGCACGCATCGGCAAGGCCCGGATCAGCGAAGGCGCTGCAACTGCTGACGCGGGGCCGCTCAGGGCACGCATCGGCAAGGCCCGGATCGGCGAAGGCGCTGCAACTGCTGACGCGCTGGTCAGAGCACGTGTCAGCGGGGCGCGGCACATCGGTGGGGGCCGGGGTCTGCCGAGTCAGGGGGCCGTGTCCCGCTCCCGCCGTCTCCGCCGCGTCACCACCGTGAGATGCAGCGCCGCCGCCAGCGCGAGGACACCGCACACCACCGCGAGGACGGTCAGCGGGCCTCCGCCCGGGCTGTCGCCGGGACCCGAGTGCGCCGCCCAGACGGCAAAGCCGGCCGTCGCTGCGGCGAACAGCGGCAGGAAGACGGCGGACAACAGCTGACGCAGCCGAAGTGCGCTGCGTGCGGTGGCCGGTTCGGTGCCGGTGCGCGGGAAGCGGTCACCGAACACTCCGGAGCGTGACCGGGGCTCCGGCGCCGCCGTCCGTCCGTGGTGTTGGCCACGCATGGGACGCCTCCTTTCGCGGGGCGTATCAGGTCTGCGACCGACCGCGGAGCCAGGACCCGAGCCCGGCAAACCGGGGGTGCGAGGAGTCGCGCGCACGCCCCAAGTGCCGTACGGGTGGCACAGCGCGGGTCGGCTGGGCACCGCGCTCGCCGCTGCGGCAGTCGGTTTCCTCGGTACCGCCCGCTACGTACGTCGCCAACGGGCAGGCTGTCGTTCCTGTTCGTCGCATCGGTGGTGCCCTTCCTGCGGCCCGGTCCCGGGGCGGTGGCCGAGCAGCCGACGGCCGAGACGCGGACCGTCCCGCACAGGCCGAGATGAGGGTGCGGGAGGGGCTGCGGTTCATCCCGCATCGGCCGCGCCTGATGGCCCTCGCCATCCTCGTCACCGGCCCGCTCGCGGGCGGCGCCGGCCACCGCCCGGCCGAGAAGCGTGCCGTCCCGTTGACTGGCCGGGCGGCTCACCCCTGCGGGTGCTCCTCGTGGTCCGGCAGGTTGTACACGTGGAAGGCCTGTCCGATGACCGGCTGGGCCACGTTCCGTACGCGGATGCCGCCGCTGGTCATGCCGTGCTCGGTGCCGGCGTGGGCGTGGCCGTGCACGGCGAGATCGGCGCCGGCGGTGTCGATCGCCTCCGCGAGCAGATAGCTGCCGAGGAACGGATAGATCTCCTGCGGCTCCCCGGCAAGGGTGTCCGGAACGGGCGAGAAGTGGGTCAGAGCGATCCGGACGTCGCAGTTCCGGTCGGCCAGGTCCTTCAGGGCGGCGTGCAGACCATCGGCGCACCGCCGGCTGTAGCGGACGAACTCCTTCATGAGGGGTTCGCCGAACTCCCCGGCACAGGCTCCGACGAATCCGCCGCCGAAGCCCTTGGTACCGGCGACCCCGATCCGGGTCTCGCCGGTGCCCACCACGGCGGACTCGCCCTCCAGGACATGGGCACCGGCGTCCCGCAGGATCGCGGCGACCTCCTCGGGTCGTTCGTCGTGGTGGTCGTGGTTGCCCAGGACGGCGACGACCGGCACCCCGAGGTCCTTGATCTCCCGTGCGACGACCGCGGCCTCCTCGGGCGTACCGTGCCGGGTGAGGTCGCCCGCGAGCAGCAGGACATCGGCGCACTCGCGCAGCGTCAAGAAGGAGGAGCGCAGCGTGCCCTGGCTCTCCGGGCTCATGTGGATGTCCCCGACGGCCGCGATGCGGATCATGTCAGGTCCTCTCCGTGGTCGGGCGAGGAGGTCCCCGCGACCAGGATGTCGCAGTGGACAGGGTGCCCCGCCAACTCCTCGCGTGCCAGGTGGCAGATGTCGTCCCGGCACTGGGTGGACGGCACGGTGCCGGTCAGCAGGACGGCGTCGCCGCGCAGCTCCAGCCGTACGCCGAGTTCCCCGAGGTCGCCGGTGGCCAGGCGCTCGGCGAGATGGGCGACGCGGTAGTCGAGGTTGCCGGCCGCCGGTGGGGGCGGCGGGCTCGTGTCGGTCATGGCTGCCCCTCCTGGGCGTCGATCACGTTCAGCCGTTCGAGGAGGAAGAGGAAGGCGGCCGGCATGGGCTGGTCGCCGCAGGCCACCCGGAGCTCGTCCCAGTCGACCTTCTCGCGCACGGCGCGGGCCACCGGCAGGACCGCTCCGAAATCGCAGTAGTGCTCCGAGAAGGCGCTGATCAGGCTGTGGATCAGGTCGGTCGGGGAGAGGACGGGCATCAGCACCGAGTCGACCGGCAGGACATGGGCGCGCTCGAGCATCTCCTCGGTGACGGGCTGGTGCGCGAGGGCGAAGATGATGTCGATGTTCTGCCCGCGGCAGGTGGTCTTCAGCAGCCAGTCCTCGGGCGGGGTCCGGATGGGCAGGCCGGCCTCGCGCAGGGTGCCGGTCACCGCCTCCGCGTCGTCGGGCAGCACGCAGAAGTCGGCGTCGTGCTGGAGGTAGCGGCTGCCTCCGTGGGCGTAGACGGCCACGCTGCCGGCGAGCGCGAAGCGGTGGCCGGCGCGTTTGAACAGGGCGCCGATCTCCTTGGTGGCCTCCAGGATCGCCTGGCTGCGGTCCTGCGGCAGGTCCGGCTGTCCCGGTCCGGGCCCGCCCGGCTGGTCCGGTCCGCCCGTGGCGAGGCGGAGCTCGGTGACCTCCGGTCGCCGGAGGGGAGCGGTGTCCTCCCCGTTGTGCGTCATGGCGTCTCCGTTCGCGGCCCGGGGCCGGGTCGGCCGGTTCGGACCCGGGGGTCGTACGGGTACCCGACGCGATCGCACCGACACGGCGCACGCTCGGACGGTTCACGGCGGCTCGGCCGCCCGCGACCAGCGCGAAGTGCCGGGGGTGAGGATCTCCGCGCGGGGCGGGGCACGGTGGAGCGGGGCCGGGCGGAGCCGGGCGCGGCGGGGCGGAGCCGGGCGCGGCGGGGCGGAGCCGGGCGCGGCGGGGCGGAGCCGGGCGCGGCGGGGCGGAGCCGGGCGCGGCGGGGCGCCGCTTCGCCGGCCCGATCGTCACACGGAGGGTGCGCTGGTCCGGCGTCGGCCGTCCGTGCGGGCGGCGAGGGACACTGACGTGCGTCGCGTCCCGCGCAGGGGCACTCTGTAGGAATGAGCCCCCGGCTCGGTGTGGGTCCCCGGCAGCCGTGGCAGTCGGTACACGCTCTGCTGCTGCTCCCGATCGCGCTCATCGTGGTGATCGCGGTGGTGGACACGCAGACCCCCACCAACGTCCATCTCGGCCCGGCCCTCGTGATCGCGCCGGCGATCACCCCTTCCTTCGCCGGGCCCCGGACCACGGCGGCCGTCGGGGGGCTGGCACTGGCCGCGCAGGTCCTCATCGCCTTCACCCACGGCGGGATCGGCACGTCGAACCACATCGTGCAGATCATCACCCTCGCGGTGCTGACGGTGCTGGTGGTGCTCTACAGCGCCCTACGGGAGCGCCGGCAGGCCCAGCTGGCCCAGGTCCGCACGGTCGCCGAGGCCGCGCAGCACGTGCTGATGTGGCCGCTGCCCGAGCAGATCGGCCCGCTGCGGATCGCCTCGCTGTATCTGGCGGCGGAGGACGAGGCACAGATCGGCGGCGACCTGTACGCGGCGACCCGGTGCGACGACTCGGTGCGCGTCCTGATCGGCGATGTGCGCGGCAAGGGCCTGCCCGCGATCGGCGAGGCCGCACTGCTGCTCGGCGCCTTCCGGGAGAGCGCCCATCGGCACATCCCGCTCGAGGAACTGGCGGCCCTGCTGGAGCAGTGCGTCACCCGGTACGCGGCGGACCTGGACCCGCCGGAGGAGGCGGGCGAGCGGTTCGCCACCGCGCTGCTGGTGGAGATCCCGGACCGGGATCCGGTGACCCGGATGACCAGCTGCGGCCATCCGCCGCCGCTGCTGCTGAGCCCCGGCCACGCCGTCACGGTCCCGAGTCTGCACCCGTCCCCGCCGCTCGGGGTGCACGGGGCCACCGAACACACGCTGGACGTGTTCTCCTTCGAGCCCGGTGACACCCTGCTCCTGTACACCGACGGGGTGATGGAGGCCCGGGACACCCACGGCCGGTTCTATCCGCTCACCGAGCGGGTCGTGCGCTGGACCGACGACGCACCCGAGGCGCTGATGCACCATGTGCGGCGCGACCTGCTCACCCATGCCGGTGGCCAGCTGGGCGACGACGCGGCGCTCATCGCGCTGCACCGCACGTCCGTCGACCGGCGCCACCATCACGGCCGGATCGCCGGCGCGCACGGCTTCCGGCACGGATGAGGGCCTTCGGCCACCCGCCGGAGAGCCGTGGCCGCCGCAGGACCGTGCACCGAACCGCTCGCGCACACTCCGCTGCCGCACATCGGCCCTGCCGAGCCCGCTGGTGATCGTGACCGCGGCATGGCGCCGCCCGGCCCTGCCCCTCGCGCGGGCGGCACTGAGCGTCACGGCAGGCGTGAGCCCCGCCCCGAGTGGGGCGGGGCGGGACCGCACGCCCCCGGTCAGCGGACCGACTTGAGGTCGGTGATCTTCAGGGTCTTCAGGTCGGACTGGACGTCGATCCGGCTGACCTCGGCGTGCGGCCCGTCGCTCCAGGTGAGCGTGACCCGGCTGGTGGCGTGGCCGGCGCCGGAACCGGTGTAGGTGACCTTCCACTTCACCGGCACGTTCTGCGCGAAGAGGATGCCGTCGGCGTGCTCCTTCTTCTCGAAGGTGGCGACTTTCTTCTGTGCGGCGGCGGAGAGGTAGAAGGCACGCAGCGCCTTGGCGGCGTCACCGGCGGACTTGTCGTCGGTGGACCAGACGGCGTCGATGTAGGCGCCGTAGAAGTCGGCGACGTGCTGGGTGACGTTGCGCGGGTCGCCCTGGGCGGAGGACACGGCGGCGGCACGGGTGGTGCGGCTCGCGCCGGCGCCCGCGAGGGCGGGCGTGACGGCGGCCAGGGTGAGCCCGCCGGTGAGGGCGACGGCGGTGATCAAGGTCTTGCGACTGCGGACGGACATAGGTCTCATTCCCCCGGTTTCGGTACGACCGGGCTAATCCCGGCCGTCGACGGACTTTAAGACCCCATTTCCCTCGCGCCGGTTCCGCTTTCTCTCGGCTTTTTCCCACTCTGTTCCCGCACTATGAGGCAGCCGGATGGTTGTGCCGAATTCCGGTCGCTTTTCGCCGCCCTTTCGGTCATTCCGCCTCGGACGGCCGGCGGGCGTGCGGTCCCTCGACGAGCCGGGCGAGGTTGTCGAGGGCCATACGGGTGCCCAGTTCGTTGTCCTCGCGGGGGATGGCGTCGGGCAGGCCCTCGTGCAGGATCTCCACGTCCGTGCCGCCGTCGTCGGCCGCGGTGAGCGTGGTCGTCTGGGTGACGGTGCCGCGCAGGGCGTCGTCGTCGGTCTCGAACTCGAACACCTCCACCACCAGCGCGTCGGGCTCGAGCCTGGCGAAACGGCCGTGGTAGGTGTCCGTGTGGCCGCCCGACTTGCCCGCGGCGGACGCGTCGCCGTAGGTCAGGGAGATCCGGAAGGTGCCGCCCTCCCGGGCGTCGAAGGTGTGGACGCGGGCGGTCATGCCGGCCGGGACGCGCCAGGCCGCGATCGCGTCGGCGTCGGTCAGGGCCCGGTAGACGGCGTGCGGCGGCGCCTGTATGTGCCGGGAGACTCGGGTGGCGTACATGGGCTCACGCTACCGGCCGGGGCAACCGCCCGGACAACGGTGGGAAAAGAGGCGGGGCCGGGGTCCGGGAGGTGGGTGCGGACCCCGGCCCCTGGTCTGTCGGGGCTTTCCGTCGGTCTGTCAGGGCTTGCGGGCGACCGCGCCGTACATCGCGATGTCCTCGTCGCGGATGTCCTGTTCGCCCGTACCGTCGGGATGCCACTTGTGGACCTGCACGATGCCCGGCTCGACCAGCTGCAGGCCCTCGAAGAACTCGTGGGCCTCGTCGATGGTGCGCAGCCGCATCGGCATGTTGCGGGCCGCGTACTCGCGGGCGACCCGGCCGACCTCCTCGGGCGCGAACTCGGCGGTGCCGATGGACATCGCCAGATGGCTGCCCGAGGGCAGCGGCTCCAGCAGCCGGCGTACGACACCGACCGCGTCGTCCGCGTCGAGCATGAAGTGGACGATGGCGATGACCGTGAGCGCGACGGGCCGGTCCAGGTCCAGGGTCTCGCGCAGTTCCGGGGCGTCCAGGATGGCCGCCGGGTCGCGGAAGTCGGCCTCGATGTACGAGGTACGGCCCTCGGGCGCGCTGGCCAGCAGGCCCTGGGAGAGGGTGAGGACGATCGGGTCGTTGTCGACGTAGACCACCCGGGACTCGGGGGCCACGGCCTGGGCGATCTCGTGCAGGTTGGGCGAGGTGGGGATGCCGGTGCCGATGTCCAGGAACTGGCGCATGCCCGCCTCCGCGGCGAGCCAGCGCACGGCGCGGTTCATCCAGTCGCGGTTGGCGCGCATGTGGACCGGGAGCGCGGCCCACTCCCGGGACATGGCGTCACCGGCCTCCTGGTCGGCGGGGTAGTAGTCCTTGCCGCCGAGGATGTAGTCGTAGATGCGGGCGGAGTGGGCGTTCTCGGTGTCGATGCGGTCGGCCGGCCATCCGTTGTCGGACAACGCCGTGTCTCCATTCGGTCGAGGGGTCCGGGACTCGCGTTCGGGGTGCGTCACAACTCCCTGCGGATCGCGCCGAGCAGGGCCTCGGTCTTTCTGGCGGGCGCGGCCTGGGCGCCGAGCCGGTCCAGCGCCTCCCGGTACACCACGACGTCGTCGGCCTTGTCGAGGTAGACGGCCCCGACCAGGCCGTTGAGGTACACGATGTCGGGCAGTTCGCGGGCCCGGAACCGGAAGAGGTGGTAGGCGCCCGCCCGCATCGCCGGGTGCGGGCCGTTGGCGAACGGCATGAGCTGCAGGGTCACATGGGGCAGGCGGTTGACCTCCACGAGGTGGTCGATCTGCGCCCGCATCACCGCAGGGCCACCGACCGGCCAGCGCAGCGCCGTCTCGTCCATCACCACCCAAAGCCGCGGCGGCGCCGCGCGGGCCAGCAGCTCCTGGCGGCGCATGCGCAGTGCGACCCGGCGCTCGGTGGCCTCGGCGGAGGCGTGCGGGTTCTCGGCGCCGAGCAGCGCCCGGGCGTAGTCCTCCGTCTGCAGCAGGCCGTGCACGAACTCGTTCTCGTACGCGCGGATCTGCAACGCGGCCTGTTCCAGGCTGAGATACGCGGCGAACCAGTCGGGCATCACATCGCGGTAGGTGTGCCACCAGCCGCGTTTGTTGGCCTCGCGCACGGACTTCAGGAAGGTGTCGATCTCGTCCTGGTCGGCGACGCCGTAGACCTGGAGCAGCTTCTCGGCGTCCGCGAGGCGCAGCCGGGCCACCTTGGCGGCCTCCATCCGGCGGATGGTGGAGTGGCTGACGCCGATGGCGGCGCCCGCCTCTGCGTAGCTGAGGCCGGCCCGGGTCCGCAGCTCCTCCAGCTGCCGGCCGAGGATCATGCGCAGGACGGAGGGGGCGCCGCCCCAGTCGGTCTCAGCGGTCATGCCCCACACCCCCTCACCGGGTCACAGGGACACCGTCGCACACGGTCGCTCTCCCGGGCCCATTCGATCACGTTCTGGCCGGAGCAGCATGCACTTCGCCACTTGAAAATTTCAACTTGCTGGTTGCGGAGCGTTGTTGGCGGGTGCGAAAGTGGATCCACTGCTCCGGCCGACCCAAGGAGCAGGCGGCGCGGCCGGGTTGGGGGAGACCGGGCCGCACCACGGCCTCGTGGGAGGCGTGTCGTCTGCTGCGTGCGGTCGGCCCGACACCGCGACCCCCCACGCGAGGCCGGACGAAAGGCGCACGGCGATGGCTCCGCCCTCCCTCCCCCGACCGCTCCCCCACCCACCCGAGAACCGGAGACCCACCCCACCACCCCTGTCTCCCGGCCCCCCGCGCCTGCCGGCGCTACCCCGTCAGAACCGGGCCGTGGACCTTCCCGACCGGCCCGCCGCTCCCCTGCATCCACTCACGGATGCGGCCCGCCCACACCCGACACGGGACACCGCGAGCCGGCCGGAGCGGGATCCGGGCCGCGCGCCCCACCCACAGCCGACGCCGGACAGCGCACACCAGCCGCATCCGACCCCGGACAGCACGGACCGGACACACCGAAGTCCAGGCCGATCGGACCAGCCACACCCGACGCCGGACAACACGGACCACCCACAACCGACCCCGGACACCGCGGACCAGACACACCGAAGTCCACGCCACGCGGACCAGCCACACCCGACGCCGGACAACACGGACCACCCACAACCGACCCCGGACACGGCGGACCAGACACACCGAAGTCCAGGCCGCATGGACCAGCCGCACCCGATGCCGGACAGCGCGGACCAGCCACACCTGGCCCTGGACAGCGCGGATCATTCACTCCCGGCTTCGGACCGCGCAGTACGGCGAGACGGATTGGCGGATGCCGCGGACGCACCGCGCGTGTGGGCGGATCCCGGCGACGGACCGGACGGGGCCTCGGAGGACACCGGGGACCGCCCGCATCCGGTCGCGATAGGCACCGGGGACGTGCCACGCACCGCCGTGGACGGCACCGAGGAGTGCGCGCGCCCCGCCCCGGACGCCCTGAGGCACCCCTACCGGCCGCCGGCTCCGGCCGGTGTCCTGAGACCACCCGGAGGCGGGCGCCTCGGTCGACTCCCTCGGCCCCTCGGCCCCGACCGGCTCGCCTCCGGGGACCCGCTTCCCCGCTCCGCCGCCGCGTTCGACCTGCCCGCGCAGCCGGCGGCGGTCGGCACGGCCCGGCGTGTCGTACGGGACCTGCTGACCGCCTGGGGCGTGCCGGACGGCCCCCGGGACGACACGGTCCTGGTGACCTCGGAGCTGGTCACGAACGCGCTCGTGCACGCGGCCGGTGAGCGGATCGCCTGCCGGCTGCACGGCACGGCGGACCGGATACGCGTCGAGGTCGAGGACCAGGACGGCGGCCCCACGCTGCCGGCGGCGCTCCGCCCCGGACCCGACGACCAGCACGGGCGCGGGCTCTTCCTGGTCGACGCGCTGAGCCGTGACTGGGGCGTGACGCCGGTGTCCGGCCGGCCCGCCCACGTCGTCTGGGCGGAGCTGCCGTCCGACCGCGGCTGACGCCACTCCCGCCGCGCCCGCACTCGACCACCCGCGGACCATCCCCCACTCGTCCGAAGGATGCCCATGCACTCCATCGCCCCCACGCTCACCCCCACCCCCGCGCCGGCCCCGTCCGCCGACCCGTCCTGGACCCGCACCCACCCCAAGCCGGGCTCCCAGGAACAAGCGGGCTGACCCCGGTCCCCCCACGGCCCCGCCGTTTCACTCCCCCGTCCCAAAACCACCCCCGGCCACACCCCAGCCACGCCCCACCCGCCTCGAAGCCCGGTACATTCGCCGCCGGTGCGGATCGTCCGCATCCCTCGGGACTCGGGGTCTGGACGGGTGCCGTGGTCGTCGCGCGGGCCGTTCCGTCGGGGGTGCGCATGGTCTGGTCGGTGATCCGGCGGAGGCGGGCCGCCGCGTCCGGACTTCCCCTGCCCGGGCGGTGCGGGCCCGAGGCCGGCCGGCATGTTCTGGCCACCGAGCGCCTGCTGTTGTTCACGCCCCGGACCCGGCTGGACGTCGCCGCGGCCCTCGCCGCCAGCGCCGACGCCGAGGCGCAGCGCTGGCTCGGCACCCAGGCGGACGAGGTCCTGCCCGACCCCGGCACCCGCAGGGCCCTGCTCGCCTGGCGGCCGGCCGACGACGACGGCCGCCGGGTGCCCCGGAAGCTGGCCCAGCCGTACGCACCCGGCCCGGACGACCCCCTGCTGCTCGTCTGCGTGCGCAGGTCGGACCTCGGTTATGCCGGCGCCCTCGAACTGGAGCACCGCACGGGCGAGATGGGCGGCTGGCTGGCACCGGCCTGCCGCGGCCAGGGCCTGGGCGCGGAGCTGTTCCGCGCGGGCGCGGCTCTCGCGCACACCCATGCCGGACTGAGCACCGTCCGGGCCGGCGCGGAGCCGGGGAACACCGCGAGCCTGCGGGCCCTGGCCCGGGCCGGCTTCGTACCGGACGCGGGGCCGCCCCGGCACACCCTGCCCGACGGCCGTGTGGTCGAGGCCGTCTGGCACCGCCACGACAGCGCGGCGGCCTCTCGCTGCCGCTGACGACCCGCCGGCGCCGAGTGTCGTACCGGCCATGCGCCGGCACCCCGAGCCGGGGACGCGGGTCTTTCGCGAGCAGCCCGGGTACGCCGGGTGGCCCGCAAGGCCTGAGGCGCTTCGGGCCTCTGGGCAAGAGCACGGCGGCACGCCGGGTGGGGCCGGACCGGCACCGGCCGGTGCGGGACGGCTCAGTTCCCGGCGCGGGTGTGGGGCTCAGTCCCGGCGCGGGTGTGGGTGTCCAACGCCTCGGCGGCGGTGCGCAGTTGCTTCGCCGCCGTGGCGCAGGCGGCGGCCTGCCGCTTCAGGGTGGGGCGGCTCCAGTCGGGTGCCGCAGGGCAGCCGCTCAGGGTGGCCGCGGTGGCCAGCAGCCGGCGGGCGTAGCCGTCCATGAGGTCGGCGTCGGCCCGCAACGTGTCGGCGTGCGCGAGGAGTTCGTCGGCCGGGGCCGTGGTCGCTCGGGGGGACTCGGTCACCATGGCGGCTCCCACTGGACTGGGGGTAGGGGCAGGGGCTTCAGCGCGGCAGGACGGCACCGGCGCTGCGGTGGAGCAGGAACTGCGGACAGCTCAGGACGAACAGGGGCCGGGCCCGGTCGATGCCAAGCCGGCGCAGCTGTCCGGCGAGGGGTTCGGCCGCCGCGGTGTCCAGCCGCAGCCGCACGCCGGTGCCGCGGTGCAGCCGCGGCCTGCCGTGCGCCCGGACCAGGGTGCGTACGGTGCTCTCGGCCCGGCGGCCGTAGAGGATCCAGTCGGTCTCCGGGCAGCGGATGCCCAGTCCGAGCCGGCCCTCGACCGTGAGCCCGAGGTCCCCGGACCTGACGTCGATCCGCCGGCCCGTCAGATCGGCCTCGGCGGTCGTCCGCATCGCGGGCTGGCCCCAGATCTCCCGGGCGACCACGCGGGCCTCGTCGCTGGTGACGGCGAGGGAGAGGACGTAACGGCCGGTGCGGCGCAGGTCGACGCGGCGCAGCAGGTCCGCGGCGACGTCGTACGGGCGGGGCCGCCACAGGTCGTCGACCGGGACGGTCAGGGCGATCTCGGTGAACGGGCCGATCGTGGAGCAGCGGTGCTCGTAGAGCGACAGCACGGCGAGCGCCCGCCGGCCCAGCCGGCTCGGGGTCGGCCAGGTGGCGCCGGGCAGCATGCCGCGCACCGCGTCGGCGGAGACGGGGAAGCAGAGGTGGGCGGCGGCGGAGTCGTAGAAGCGCACCGGCACGTCGACCGGGCCGGCCGTCGTCGGGCGCGAGGTGGTCGGCAGGGTGAGGAAGGGGTAGCCCTCGGGTGGGTTGGCGCGGTCCTTGAGCTGGTAGGCCTGGGTGCGCACGATCGGGCCGCGGTACGGCGTGAGCGCCGCGTCGACGTCCTCGCGGGCCTCGGGGATGACCGTGCGCAGATGCTCGATGTACTCGCGCAGCATGTGGCACAGCGGGAACTCGTGGGTGGGCCCGGTGTAGTCGACCTGGTACCGGTGCGGGTGCGGGTCGAACAGCGAGCCCGCCCCGCGGCCGTCCAGGACGGGCACGATGTCGTGCTGGTTGGTGATGGCGGCGACCCAGGTGCGCGGGTCGGCGGGCTTGTCGTCGTCGACCGGCGAGCCGACGGCGACGACGTGCGTGACCCGGTAGGTGCGGCAGAACTCCTCGTCCCGTGCGAGGTTCAGCAGCGCGGTCCCGCCCTCGCCGTGCCCGATCAGCGCGAGGTCTGCGCCGCGCGGGATGCCGTAATCCGCCAGGGCGAGCCGGAGCGAGCGGGTGTAGGGCGAGCCGGTCGTGAACAGGTTCCGCCAGGCGCCGACGACGTCGTGCGGGGAGTGGTGGCGTGGCCGGCCCGGTGTCATGCCGGGCGCCTGGACGACGTAGCGGACGACACCGTCGGGACCGCGCACGTTCTGCACGAGGATCCGCCCGTCGGTGGACAGCACCTCGATGTTGCGCAGAAACCCGAGGAACGAGCCCTCGGGGGCGATGAACTGCTTCTCCTGGTCCGTGAGGTCGACGGCCTCGGCCGCGCCCCGCTCCCGGTCCGGGTCCGCGAGGTGCGGGACGCTGATCGCGGGCAGCGGACCGGCGGCCGGTTCGCGCCCCGCCGCGCGAGCCCAGCCGGTCTCCTCGCTCTTCGGGTCCTCGTCCAGCAGGGCTCGGACGGCGAGCAGTTCGGTCATCAGCGGGGCCAGCCCGGACAGGGCCCGCTGGGCGCCCTGGTCCCGGAACAGCGCGCGCAAGGCCCGTACGGCGTCCAGATCCCGGTCGGCGGTGACGGCCTCCCTCAGCCGGCGCATGCCCGGGTCGCGTGCGAACTCGGGGTGGCCGGCCAGCACGGCGGCGATCCTCAGGCGCAGCGAGGTGACGGCGGCCAGCGCGGCCAGGCTCTCCCGGCCCAGTACCCCACCGGCCGTGCCGAGCACCTGGCCCATGCCCTTCGGCACGGTGATCGCCTGGCCGCCGAGGCCCTCCTTGCTGGTCAGGGCCCGCAGCAGCGCCCACCGCGCGGCGAGGCCGGTCCGGGGACGGCGGCGCGCGGAGGCGGTCAGGGGCGGCGCGAACAGCGCGGCGCCGGTGCGCTCGGACACCGCGCGGATGCCCTCGGCGACGTCCATCATGTCGCGTGCGCACCGGCGCAGCAGCTCTCCGGCGTCCTCACCGTCCGGCGCGGGCCGTCCCGGTGCGTGGCCGTCCGCTCGCATCCGACGCTCCCTCGTTCGACGACGTACGACGACACATGACAGAGTTCAGCCACGCCGGACGGGCGCGACCGCGGTCCCATCGTCGGTCAGGGACACCGAGCCCGCACCTTGATCCGTCCAGGTAGCGGACGCCAGCCGAGTCCGGGCGAACGGCCGGAGGGCCGCCGCGTACCCGCTCCGCGGCACCGTACGGGTCGGCCGGCCGCCCGGCAGCGGCGGTGACGCGTCAGGGCGGGCCCGCGGGCCACCGGCGCCTCACCCGGCGCTCACGCCCCGGGCATCAGCCCCGCCGCGACCGTGGCCCCGAGCTCCCAGCACGCCTCCGTGTCGGCCTTGCCGGGCTCGCCGGTGACCGTCACCGGGTCGGCCGCGCGGCGCCAGCCGAGGCCGGTGGTGACGGCCTCGACAGCACGTACGGCGCCGGTGACGTCGTTGCCCCCGTGGACGTAGTAGCCGAACGGCCGGCCCCGGGTGTCGTCCAGGCAGGGGTAGTAGATCTGGTCGAAGAAATGCTTCAGCGCGCCGGACATGTACCCGAGGTTCGCCGGTGTGCCGAGCAGATAGCCGTCGGCCTCCAGGACGTCGGAGGCGGTCGCGGACAGGGCGGCCCGGCGGACGACGCGCACGCCCTCGATCTCCGGTGTCGTGGCGCCGGAGACGACGGCCTCGAACAGCGCTTGGCAGTTGGGCGACGGGGTGTGATGGACGATCAGCAAGGTACGCACCCCCGCACCCTGCCTTGCCCCTGCCGCGCCTCGCAAACGACAGGCGTGGCGGCCGGCGAGCACCGCCGACGTCGACGCGATCCACCGCGGTGCGGCGGTGCCACTCGGTTCAGGTGCTCGTTGACTACGAGGTCGGCGTTGTCGGTGCCCTCGGTTACAGTGGCGCTCCTGAACAGGAGGGGAGCGGGAAGTGCAGGTCAGGGTGGGGTCCGTGGCGGGCGCGGTGGTCGTGGCGGTGGCGCTTGCGGCGACGCTCGGCGGGTGCGCGAAGTCCGCGGACGGTGCCGGGAAGAGCGCCTCGAGCGCGTCCTCGGACGCCCAGAGCGAAGGGGCCAGGGAGACGGCGACGGCAAGCGGTGGTTCGATCGGAGCGGCCGGTTCGGCGTGCGAGCTGCCCGTCCGGTTCGACATCGCCAAGCGCTGGAAGGCCAGGGCGATCGACGCCGAGGCGGAGTTGTCCAAGGCGTCGAAGGGCTCCGACGGCGACCTGAGCGGGTCGCTCGCCGACGCCTTCCTGCGCCAGGGCCCGGTCACCGCGGCCTGCGAGATCGATGCCAAGCCGGCGGGCCACATCGGTTTCCTGCGCGTGTGGACCGGCAAGGCGGGGAAGGCGGACGCGGGCAGCGTGCTGCGCGGGTTCGTCGCCGCGGAGGACAACGCCGGCAAGGCGAAGTACCACTCCTTCAGGACCGGCGGCGGCCTGACCGGCGTGGAGGTCGAGTACCTCTACACCAGCAAGCTCCTGGACGAGACGAAGAAGGAGACCGCGCTCGCGGTCGGCACGCCGGACGGCCCGGTCGTACTGCACCTCGGCGGGATGGACAGCGAGGAGCACGAGGCGATGCGGCCCGCTTACGAACTCGCCAAGCAGACACTTGAGTTGAGCTGAGCGCCGCCGCGCGGAAGCGCTCAGCCCACGGTCGTGGACCGGCCCAGGTAGGTGAGGGGACCGGCGTCCGCGACCGGGATCTCCTGGAAGCCCAGGCGGTCGTAGAAGGCGCGGGCGGCGGTGTTGACGGTGACCATGCCGAGATGGACGGCCTGAACGCCCTGTTCGCGCAGGGCGTTCAGGAAGGTGTGCGTCAGCCGGCGGCCGTGACCCTGCCCCTGCCAGGGCGGCAGCAGGTCGATGTGCAGATGGGCGGGGTGGCCGGCGAGTTCGGGTACGAGCATGCGCTCCGGGTGGTGCAGGAGACGGATCATCTCCTCGGTGGGCGTGCGGGGCGGCTCGGTGGGTTCCGGGTCCGGATAGCGGTCGGACAGCCGGGGAATCCAGCTCCGGCGGAAGTCCTCCACGAAGCGCTCGGTGTCGGCGGTGCCGACGATGTAGCCCACGGCCCGGCCCGTGCCGTCGTCCAGTACGAAGGCGAGGTCCGGGTCGAAGTGACAGTAAGGCTCGGCGAAGAGCGCGGGCATGAGGCGCTCATCGGGGTAGAGGGCGCGGGAGTCGCCGCCGTTGTGCGCGGTACGGACACAGACGTCGGCCACCGCGGCGCGGTCGGCGGGGCGGTAGGGGCGGATGACGGGGGTGGGAGGGAGAGAGGGCACGGTGTCATCCTGAACCTCCTGGGAGCGCTCCCACAAGTCACCCCTCCCGCACGGTCGTTCACGGGCTCGCTCGTCCGGCGCACGGCGCAGGGGCGGTCCACTCCGTGGAGCCGAGGAGCGGACCGCCCTGCGGGAGACGGCCGGTTGTAGCCGGGCCACCTTCAGTGGCGGCCGCCGTCAGTAGCGGAGTCGCCGGGCCCTGAGCAGCATGATCAGGCCCGACATGGCGAGCAGGGTGCCGAGCGCCGCGGGCCACAGGTGCGCCCCGGTCTCCGCGAGTGCGCCCTGCGTGCCCTGCGGTTGGGGCTGCGCGGAGGCGGGCGGGACGTATCCGGCGGGAGTGGCCTGGGCGGACGTGGACGCACTGGGCTCGGACTGGGCCGACCCGGGCCTGGGCGAGGACGTGGGCGTGGGCGTGGACGGTGCCGGTTCGGTGGAGCCGCCCTGCTGGGGGGCCTGGTGCCGCTTGGGGCCGCGGTCGCGCTTGACCGTACCGTCACTCGGTGCGGTCGTGCGGCGGTCCGGTGTGGCCGCGCGGCCCGGCGTGGTCGTCGCGTCGGTCCTCGGTTCCTCGCTGGGCTGTGCGGCCGAGGGCGTCGGCGCGGCGGTGGCGGTCACGGTGGCGCCGGGCTGCTGCGTCGTACCGGAGCCGGAACTCGCCGTGGGCGACGCCGTCGTACCGGAGCCGGAACTCGCCGTCGGCGACGCCGTCGTACCCGCGTTGCCGCCGTCGGGGCCGCAGGTGCGGCCGGAGTTGATGCAGTCGACCACCTGGCGCATCAGGTCCGCGTCGAAGACGTTGATGAAGTCGCCGTGGTCGGTGACGGGTTTGTGCAGCTGCTCGGGGAAGGAGTCGACCGCGAAGAGCGGGACCGTACGGCCGCCGTCCTGGAGGCTCGGCGCCTTGACGTCGTAGACGATCCGCTCGACCAGCTGCGGAATGGCGCGGAAGCCGGCCGGGCAGGAGCCGTCGGGGGCGGTGAAGGCCACGTGGGTACGGTGGTTGGCGCTGTCGATGTTGCGGCCGTCCCAGCAGCTCTGGAACCGGAAGGTGCGCACCACGTCGCTGCCGGGCGGGCACAGCGGGTACTTGTCCTTCAGCTGCCGGTCCTCGTGACCGGTGCAGCTCCAGGACGCGTTGGCGTTACCGGGACCGTTGACGAAGGCCTTGGCGTCGCCGGTGATGATGCGCAGCAGGCGGGGCATGGCGGTGACCTTGCCGCGCGGGTTTCCGGTGAAGGTCAGGGTGACCTGCTTGGGCGTGACGATCTGGCCCGCGTTGCCCTCCGTGCCGCCGCCCGGGGATCCGGCGTCCCGCTCCTGGGTGCCGTTCTGCAGGCGCAGCACCGGCCAGTAGTACGAGGACTTGTCGCCCTTGTCCACGCAGCTCGTGTCGGCGTTCGCGAGGTCGTCGTCGCTCGCGAAGGCGGTGTTGCTCTGGTTGCCCACGTAGTCGTGGAAGTGGTGGGCGCCGTTGGAGACGCCGGGGGCGACGATGACGTTGTCGGAGTTGAACAGGCCGTTCGCGTTGACGCCGCAGTCGGAGGTGAAGCTGCCGCGCGAGGCGTCGGCCTGCTGCGGCGGGTTCGGCTCGGCGGGCGGTACGGAGGTGATGTCGGCGTAGTCGGAGACGACGGGTCCGTTGCCGCCCTGGCCTGCGCCGCCCGGCTGGGCACCCGGGCTCGGGGTGGCGGTGGCCTGGGCGCCGTCGCCGCCGGGGCGCAGGGAGCAGGCGGCCAGCGCGTCCAGGCCCTGCGGGTGCTCCCCCGCCCCGTCGATGGCGTCGATGATCCGGCCGATCGCCGCGGCCCGCTTCTCCTTCAGCGGGTTCATGATCGTGTCGTCGACCGAGCCGGAGCCCTGTTCATCGGCCCGGCCCGACTGCTGGAGCTGCCGGTAGGCGTCGGCCGTCTGCCGGTCCAGCAGGGCGAGTTCGCGGTCCACGCCGGGACGGGCCGCGTCCGGTACGGCGGTCAGCCGGCTGCCGACGTCGGGGCAGTCGATCGTGGCCATGCCCGCGGACAGGACCTGTCCGGTGCCGTTCGTGCCGGATCCGTCGCCCCAGCCCTCGGTCGCCGAGGCGTAGACGTTGGCCGCGACGAGGCCGCCTCCGCCCAGCATCAGAGCCATCGCTGCGAAGGTCGCGCGTCGTGCGCCGGTCGGGCGTCTGCGCCTGTTGCGTACCAAGGTCGTCCCCTGTGTGGTGTGTGCGCCGGTCGGGCATGGAGCTCCCCGGCCCCATACGGAGGGCGGCACCGATGTGTTCAACCGCATCGCGGATTCACCGGGACCTCACAGGAAAACGCGGATCTCTCCCCTTCCCCTTCGAACGGCATCACGAACATCACAAATACGTATCGGACATTTCACACCTCAACCTTCACACGAGGTACACAGGTTGGCTAGGTTGACGCGAGGCCGCCCGGCCCTCGACGGACCGGACAGCAACGGCCCAACTGCCCTGTGGGGCAAGGAAGGAGCGTGTCTTCCATGGCGCCGGAGAGCCGCGACGAGGTTGCGCAGGACGAGGTCCGGCAGCGGATCCACTCCCTGTACGACCAGGCCGAGAACGCGACCGGCAACTACAACGCGACCCGGGCCATGGCCTCGGTGACGCGCTCGCGGGGCGTCCCGCTGGCCAAGCGCTCCGGGCGGGCGGCGGATCCCGCTCTCGACGAGGTCGCCCGGCAGTGGTTCGAGGGGGCACGCGCCAAGCTCGGCCCGACCGTCCCCGCCGTCCTGCCCGCCGACCGGCAGCCCGACCGCCCCGACCCGGCTGCGGGCCGCTCCCGGGACCGCGGCGGCCTTCCGGGCGGCGCGCCGGACGCCCCGGGCATGGGCCCCTCCGCTCGGCGGCGCGAGGCCCTGGAGCGCGTCGTCGACCGCACGGTGGCCGAGCTGACGGCCGGCCGGGCGACGGACCCGGAGAGCCTCGCCCTGGCGGCACGCGAGAGCGGACGCGTTGCCCTGACCGGGTCACGGCGCCTCGAACTTCCGAGCGGGAGCGGGGAGTCGACCGGCGCCGACGGAACAGGTGCGGCCGGCGCGTCAGCCGTGGTGGCTCCCGATGGGCGTGGAGTACCGGCCGGTCTCGGTCGGGTGGCACCGGCGGGCCTCGGACCGGCGGAACCGAGCGGTCTCGGTCCGGTGCCTCCGGCCGGCCTCGGTACTGAGCCGGCGGCCGGAGCCGGTCCCGTCGAGACGGCCGTCCTCCCGGCGGCCGCACTGCCGACCGCGCCGGGCCGCCCCTCCCCCTCCGCCTCCAAGGCGAACAACCAGCGCAAGCTGGCCGCGGCGAGCGACGTGATCACCCGCTACACCGCCCGGCTCACGACGGCCGCCGCGACCGCTCAAACCGCACCCATGACGGCTACTGCGCCGGAGTTCGTGACGGCCACAGCGCCGGAGTTCGTGACGACCGCACCGCCGGAGCCGGTGACGGGCATACCGCCGACGTACGTGACGGCCACACCACCCACGCCCATGACGGCCACACCATCCGCTCCTGTTACGGCCGCACCGCCCACGCCGACAGCGGCCGCGCCGTGGGCTTCCATCGCCACGGCGCCCCTCGCGCCACCCGTGGAGCCTGACTCCCTGGACTTCGCAACCAGCCAGTGGCAGCAACCGGAATGGGCGGCATCCCCCGCACCCGCCACGGCCGTGTTCCCCACGCCTCCCGCGCAGACCGCGTCCCCAGACCCGACGACCCTTCAGTGGCAGCAACCGGAATGGGCAGCATCCCCCGCGCCCATCACAGCCGTACCCCCCACCCCTCCCGCGCAGGCCGCACCCTCAGACCCGACGACCGGCCCGTGGCAGCAACCGGAATGGGCGGCCACCGGTGCGACGGCGACGGCAATGCCGGCCCCCGTTCCCGAGTGGCCTCAGGCCACGCGGGCCGCCAAGGCCATCGCGTTCGCCCGGGGGCAGGTCGGCAAGCCCTGTGTGTGGGGTGCGACCGGGCCGGACTCGTACGACTGCTCCAGCCTCACCCAGGCCGCCTGGAAGGCCGCCGGGGTGCCGCTGCCGCGGGCCGCGTACCAGCAGGCGCTCGCCGGCGCCCCGGTCACCCTCGCCGGGATCGAGCCCGGCGACCTGGTCCTCTTCTTCGACGACGACCGGCACGTGGGCCTCCACGTCGGCGGCGGCATGATGGTGCACGCGCCGGGCCCGGGGGCGTCGATACGCGAGGAGTCGATCTACGGCGCCGGTGAGTCGGCGATCCACCGGATCGTGCGGCCCGCCTGAGAGGTCCGCGGACCGGGACGACCGGGACCGGGATCAGCCGCGGCGCCGGTGTGCCCGCCGGCTCTCGTAGTGGTCGAGCAGGGTCTCAGCCAACGGACGGTAGGTCAGGCCGAGTTCGTCGATGCTGCGGCGGTTGTCGACGCGGAAGCGGATGCCGAGGTGCCTGCGGATGTAGTCCTGGGTGAGGCCGAAGGCGGGGCCCAGGATGCGGACCGGCCAGTGCGGGAGCCCGGTGCGCGGGAGCCGGAGGTCGCGGGGGTGGCGGGTGAGGATGACGCGGGCCATCTCGTGGAAGGAGGTCATGGTCTCGGCGGCCACGATGTACCGCCCGTGCGCCGCAGGTTTCTCGGCGGCGGCGATGTGCGCGTCGGCCACGTCCCGGACGTCCGCCGTGGTGAAGCTGAAGTCCGGTGCTCCGTAACAGAAGTAGCCCTGGAACAGCTCGTCCAGCAGGAAGAGGCTGCCGGAGTCGGACGCGGGCGTGAACGAAGGCCCCAGGATCAGTCCGGGGTTGACCGACACCATGCGCCAGCGGTCCTGCTCCGCCTCGGCCTCCCACGCGGCGCGTTCCGCCAGCGTCTTGGCGTAGTGGTAGGGGTTGTTCCCGACGGTGCTGGTCGTGTTGCAGTACCGCTCGGAGAGTACCTGGCAGTCCATCGCGAGCACGTCGGCGTAGTCGCCGAAGATCGCGCCCACGGTGGACGTGAACACGAGCGTGTGCACCTGAGGGGTCCGCTCGATCGCCGCCAGGACGTTGCGGGTGCCCAGCAGCGCCGGGTCCACGACGTCCCGTCGGCCGTCCTTGATCCGCTCCGGCATCAGGAACGGCGAGGCCACATGGAAGACGACCTCGCACGCACGGAACGCCGCATCGAACGTCCCGTCCCTGAGCAGGTCGGCCTCGAACAGCCGCAGTCGGCCGGGAAACTCCTCCTGCAGCTCCCACAGCGGCCGGACCTTGGCCGCGTCGGCCCTGTTCCGTACGGTGGCGTGGACCTGGTAGCCCCGCTCCAGCAGGCGTCGCACCAGATGACTGCCGACGAAACCGCTGCCGCCCGTCACCGCCACGGTCGTCCCCGCGTCTAGGTCCACGCTCGCCCCCTGTCTCCCGTCCTGTCTCGCGTCCGAGGACAGGGTCGGGCACCGGTCGCTCCGGGGGGAACACCCCGGACCATAAGACGACGCTAGGTATGTCATAAGATCCACTTATGGGGTCATAGACCGGACCCGCGTACCAACTTAGGTCTGCCTTAGCTTAGGCTTCCTGATCAAGTCGCCCATTCAGACGCGAAGGGAACCTGATCATGCCGCGCCCCCTGCGGGTAGCCATCGTCGGAGCCGGCCCCGCCGGGATCTACGCCGCCGACGCCCTGCTCAAGTCCGAGGTGGCCGCCGACCCCGGTGTGTCCATCGACCTCTTCGAGCGGATGCCCGCCCCGTTCGGCCTGATCCGGTACGGCGTCGCCCCCGACCACCCGCGCATCAAGGGCATCGTCACCGCCCTGCACCAGGTGCTCGACAAGCCTCAGATCCGGCTGTTCGGCAACGTCGACTACCCCACCGACATCAGCCTGGACGACCTGCGCGCCTTCTACGACGCGGTGATCTTCTCCACCGGCGCGACGGCCGACCGCGAGCTGCCGATCCCCGGCATCGACCTCGACGGCTCCTACGGCGCCGCCGACTTCGTCTCCTGGTACGACGGCCACCCGGACGTGCCGCGCACCTGGCCGCTGGACGCCGAGAAGGTCGCCGTCCTCGGCGTCGGCAACGTCGCCCTCGATGTGGCCCGCGTCCTCGCCAAGACCGCGGACGAACTGCTGCCGACCGAGATCCCGCCGAACGTCTACGACGGCCTGAAGGCCAACAAGGCCATGGAGATCCACGTCTTCGGCCGGCGCGGCCCGGCGCAGGCGAAGTTCAGCCCGATGGAGCTGCGCGAGCTGGACCACTCTCCGAACATCGAGGTCATCGTCGATCCCGAGGACATCGACTACGACGAGGGCTCGATCGAGACCCGGCGCGGCAACAAGCAGGCCGACATGGTCGCCAAGACCCTGGAGAACTGGGCGATCCGCGACGTCGGCGACCGCCCGCACAAGCTCTTCCTGCACTTCTTCGAGTCCCCCACGGAGATCCTCGGCGAGGACGGCAGGGTCGTCGGCCTGCGCACCGAGCGCACGGCCCTGGACGGCACCGGCAACGTCAAGGGCACCGGCGAGTTCAAGGACTGGGACGTCACCGCGGTCTACCGCGCGGTCGGCTACCTCTCCGAGAAGCTGCCCAAGCTGCCCTGGGACCTCGACTCGGGCACGGTCCCGGACGAGGGCGGCCGGGTCGTCGAGGAGGGCGGCACGCATCTGCAGTCCACCTACGTCACCGGCTGGATCCGGCGCGGCCCCGTCGGCCTGATCGGCCACACCAAGGGCGACGCCAACGAGACCGTCGCCAACCTACTGGACGACTACGCGAACGGCCGGCTGCACACCCCGGCCTCGCCCGACCGGGAGGCGGTGGACGCCTTCCTCGCCGAGCGCGAGGTCCGCTTCACCACCTGGGAGGGCTGGTACAAGCTGGACGCCGCCGAGCGCGCCCTGGGCGAGCCGCAGGGCCGCGAGCGCGTGAAGCTCGTCGAGCGCGAGGACATGCTGCGGGAGAGCGGGGCGTAGCCCGCAGTCCGCACCGCGCAGTGAGGGGCCGGCGCCGGTGCGCCGGCCCCTCGCCATGCGCACGGGAAGGCGGTGCGTCCGGCGTGGGCCGCCCAGCCGGTGCCGCCGACGCGCGCCCTCCAGGTTCGCCTGCGCATTCCGGCGGGCCTGTGGCGGAAACCTCGGGCCTCCCGGCCGCGCGGGCCCGTCGCGGCGCGCGCCACCGTGGGACGACGGCATCCGTGTCGGCGCCGCGCTCTGACCCCGAAACGGCTCAGCGCGACGCGAGTTCGCGGCGGCCCGCCACCATCAGCAGCACGGTCAGCAGGGCGAGCGCGGCCGTCTGGGCGAGGCCGCCGCCGGTGTACGTACCGGCCCCGGGCACCCGGAGCCATGGGTAGACGGCGGCGACGCGCGCGGCCAGCAGGAGCAGACCGAGCGCGGCGAGGGCGAGGGCGCCGCCGGGCGCGACGCCCGCCGCGCGGCGCGCGCTCCACAGCAGCCGGCCCAGGGCGGCGACCACGAAGCAGTTCGCGGGCCCCCACACCAGGTCGTCGGCGACCGGCACGAACACCAGGGAAGCACCCGTCACCACACACGTCGCCATGAAGACCAGACCAGGAGTGCCGGCGGGCAGCCGGGCCGGGGGCGCGTCGCGGTGGAGGGCGGCACACAGCGCGAGGGCGGGCAGCCAGGCGAGCAGCGCCAGCGTCACGACGAACGCCGGCTCCGTGACGACCGTCGCCCCCGTCAGCGGGCGGACCAGCGGCCACACGCTGGGCACCGCGGCCACCAGGGCGCCGATCCGGGCGAGGCGGCGGCGGTCGTACAGAAGGGCGAAATAGGCGACGGCCCAGCCGAGCGGAAGGATCCACTGGGCGACGGCGACCGTCGCGGCGAGGAGCCCGTGGTCGGTGAAGTCCGCGAGGAACATCCGCCGTTCTCCGCCGCCCCGGGTGAACGACCAGGTCAGCTGCAGGACCGGCTCGACGACCGCGGAGGCCGCCAGGAGGAGGACGGCGGCCAGCGCGAAGAGCCGGGCGCCCGACCCGAGCAGGACGTAGCGCCGGGGCGCCCCGGCCGCGCCGAGGCGGCTGCGCACCCCCAGGGCGGCGATGCTCGCCACCTCGGCGAGCGTGGGCCGGCTCTGGTCCTGGATGTCGCGGTCGAGGTCCTCCAGGTACGTCTCGACCATCTCCTCCTCCCGTTCCCGCCGGTAGTAGGCGGGGAGCAGGCGCAGGACGGTGCGGTAGCGGGCCTCCAGCAGTGTGGTCATGCGTAGCCTCCCGCGAGTCCGGGTGCGGTGGGGGGTTCGGCCGGGCGGGCCGCGGGGCGGGCGGGGGCGCCGGCGCGGCGGCCCTCGGCGATGCGCCGCTTGGCCGCCCCGGCACCGGCGGCCATCCGTTCGGCCTCCGCGTCCAGCGCGGCCACTCCGGCGTCGGTGAGCCGGTAGTAGCGCCGCAGCCGGCCCTGCTGCACCTCTTCCCGGTCCAGCACGATCAGGCCGTCCGCGGTGAGCCGGTCCAGCACTCCGTACAGCGTGCCGACCCGCAACTGCACCTCCCCGTCGGACAGTTCCTCTATCTCGCGCAGGATGCCGTAGCCGTGCCGCGGCCGGTCCGCGAGCGCCGTGAGGACGAAGAACGCCGCCCGGGTCATGCTCTTCGCTGTCATGCAGCCATGATATATCGACTGCCGATATATATCGAGCGGTTCGGGGGCCCGTAGGCGGCCTCGCACGTCGTCGTGGCCGGGCGGTGAGAACGGGGTCCGCCCCAAGCGGATGGATGGGCGGGCCCCGTTCGCCGGACCATTGTGGGGGCCGCACAGGGGCGCGACCACGTGTGAACGACGGCCGCCCGATGCGGGCTCCGCGCGCCCCGGGTGCACGGTGCGCGTCCCGTGCGCGGGGGCGTCCGGCCGCCGCCACGCGCCGCCCCACGGCCCCGTACGCCGAGAAGCCGCGCCGAGCGGTGATACTGGGAGGCACACCCGCCCCCATCAGCAGATTGGCTCATGTCGAACTCCACCGCTGACCACGCCACCATCCCGCAGACCCTCTGGGCGGCTCGTGGCCGCCACACCGGTCCCGATCCCGAGGAGGTCGTCCGCCGCACCCTGCGCAGGCACAAGGACAGCGGCGACATCGACGACTTCGCCGAACCCCCCGTGCCCGGGGACGCGGCCCGGCGGGTGTTCGAGGCGCGCTGGCGGGTCGCCGGCCCGGTGACCGTGCGGGCCCGGCTCACCCTCGTGCCGCAAGATGGCCGGCGGGAGGGCCACGAGTGGCGGCTCGTCGCGGAGGCGGAGCGCCCGTGGGACGAGGCATGGCCCTCGCCGGCGACACTGTTCTGGCCCGAGGCCGCAGGAGGCGAGGACGGCACCTGGGACCACCACGCCACCGTGACCGGGCTGCGCCTCAGGCAGGTCAACGCGCTGCCCGCCGACGACAAGGAGATGCGGCGCAGACTGCGGGACGCGGCGCGCGAGACCTGGTGCCTGAACGTCGTCGTGCACGAGGCCATGACCCCGGACGAGCAGGGCAGGCTGCCGCTGGCCCGGCTGCTGCCGCCCGGCCTGAGGCACCGGGTGGTGGAGCACCGGGCCGCTCCGCACCAGTTCCGTGCCGTCAACTGGGCGCTGAAGGACCTCGGCGTCGAGGTGCCGCGCGGCGGCGCGGTGCTGCTGCCCCCGGACCCGGCCCCGGAGGGCTACGACAGCCGCGAGCACACGGTCCGCAGCGTCTTCCTGGACGGTTCCGAGCCCGCGGAACTCTTCGCTGCCCTGCGGCACTTCGCCGCCCTGCCCCGGCCGCTGCCGCGGGAGGCGGAGGAGGCGCTGACCGACCTGCGGGACAACTGGACCCTGATGACCCTCCAGGAGGAGCTGGAGCGTGAACGGCGGCTGGTCGCCCGGTACGCCGAGGCGCTGGAGGCGATGACCAGGTCCCGTGATCTGTACAAGGACGCCGCCGAGCAGGCCCTGGAGGCGCTCGCCGCCTACCGTGACGTCCCCGCGCCCGCCCTTCCGCCCCAGCGGCCCGCGTCCCGGACACCGGGCGCGCTGCAGCAGCTGACCCGGACGTTCGAGCGGCTGAGGTTCACGGCCAGGGGCCGGCAGGAGCAGGGGGCCGAGCCCACGGCGGAGAGCGACGGCACGGAGACAGCCGACGGCACGGACCGGTCGTCGTAGCCGGCACAACCGGTCGTCGCAGCCGGCACAGTGAGGGCGGGGCATCGTCGTGGCCGTCACAGCCTCGCTGCAGTCCACGTAGCCGTGACAGCCGCGGCGGAGAGTCGTCGTAGCCGTCCTGTGGGAACTCGGATGGAGGCCGGATGGACACCGCCACCACCCTGCTGGTGATCGGCGCCGTCGTCGCGGCGGTGCTGCTCGCGATCGCCCTCGGCCTGCTGGCCCGGCTGGTGCGTGCGCGGCGCACGCTGCGGCGGGCCGGGCTGCCGACGGGCCCGCGCTGGGTGTTCTGGGACGCCGTCGCGTATCTGCTGCTCCCCACCGACCTGCTGCCCGACCCGGTCTACCTGGACGACATCGCGGTCCTGCTGCTCGCGCTGCGCAGCCTGCGCGCCGCCCGGCCGCTGCCGCCCGGCCGGGCCGAGCCCTGAACGGCCGCCACAGGCCCGATCATGGAGTGATGCAGACCGAGTTCACCGGTATACCCGGTACGCCGGCGGCCCCGGACGTGGCCGTGGTCGTCGATGTCATGCGGGCGTTCACCGTGGCCGCCTGGGCGTTCCGGCGCGGTGCCGAGCGGATCGTCTTCGCCGGCACGCGCCAGGAGGCCCTGGAGCTGAAGTCCCGTCACCCGGGCTGGCTCGCCTTCCAGGACGGCGCGCCGGTGCCGGGGTTCGACCTGGCCAACTCGCCCGCGCGGCTGCGTTCGCTGGACGTGCGGGGCCGTACGGTCGTGCAGAAGACCACCGC
The DNA here is from genome assembly GCF_009604455.1 of Streptomyces sp. RB17. Classification (GTDB taxonomy): domain Bacteria; phylum Actinomycetota; class Actinomycetes; order Streptomycetales; family Streptomycetaceae; genus Streptomyces. The sequence continues at coordinate 928,623 of NZ_WEGL01000002.1, read as the reverse complement.
CGGGACGGCCGGGGCGCTCGCCGTGGCGGACGCCGGGCTGCTGCTGTGCGCGAGCTTCGTGGTGGCCGGTGCGACCGCCGAGGTGCTGCGCCGGGCCCGACCGCAGACGGTGACCTTCGTCGTCACCGGAGACGGCGGCCGGGCCGAGGAGGATCTCGCCTGCGCCGAGTACATCGCGGACCGCGTCCGGGCGGCCGACGCGGACCCCGGCCCCTACCTGGAACGCGCCCGGCGCTCCGACGCCGCCGGACGGCTCACCGACGGCGCGCGGCGCGGCTGGAGCGGTGTCCACCCCGAGGACGTGGCGATGTGCCTGGAGGCGGACGCCTTCCCGTTCGCCATGGCGGCCTCCCGGGTGGACGGTCATCTGGTGCTGCGCCCGGTGGACACCGGGAGCCCGGCCGGCTGAGGCGGCCCACGTCCTCCACGACACCGGGCCCGCCCGCCGTGACGGCGGGCGGGCCCGGTGTCGTGTCCCACAGCCGGGACGGATCCGGCGCACCGCGCCCCCTTCTCCGGGCTCTCTCCCCGTTTCCCACTCGTACCAGGTGCGTCGCACGGCCCTCCGGGCGCATTCTTGCTGTGTCATCACCCGGCGGCGCACGGGACGAGGTAGGGGCGATGACTGTGAGCGGCGGTGGCGAGCAGGCGGTCCGTACGCGGACGCGTCTCGCCGCGCTGCTGGCAGCCACCTCGACCGGCGCGCTCGGCGCGGCCGGCGGCCGGGTGGCGGCCGTGTATCTGCGCTCCGGCACTCCGGGCCTGTTGCGCCTCGCGGCGCTCGCGGGGCTGCCCGGCCCGTTGTTCCGGCCCTGGTGGCGACTGCACGTCGACCGGGCCTTCCCCGTCGCCGACGCCTACCGCCTCGGCGTCCCCGTGGTGCTGGCGAACGCCGCCGAGACGGTGCGCCGGTATCCGCAGTTCGCGGCCGGCCTGCCCTTCCCGTTCGGGTCCGTGCATGTTCCGGTGCCGGGCGGGAGCGAGCCGCTGGGGGTGCTCATGGTGCTGCGCCCGGCGGTGACGGACACCGCGGACGAGTTGCTGGACCGGGAACTGCTGTACAGGCTCGCCGAAGGCCTGGGCGCCGAGCTGCTCGGACTCGCCGACGGCGACCCGGGCGCGGTGGTCTGGGACGGTGAGCCGCTGTGCGTACGGCCGCCCGCGAGCCGGCCCGCGCAGACCGTCGTGGCACGGTTCCGCTGGGATCCCCGGACCGGCGTGGTGTGCGCGGACGACCGGCTGCATGCCCTGCTCGGGCTGTCCCCCGGTGACTTCGAGGGGACGGACACGGCGCTCGCGCACGCCCTGGCCCCGCACGATGCGCACCTGGTCCTGGCCGCGCTGCGCGACGCCGCGGCCGGGAAGCCGCCCGCCGCGCCGCTGAGCCTGCGGGCGCGGAACGGCACGCCGCGGCTGCTGGACCTGTGGCCGGCCGCCGAGAGCGGGGCCGGGGAGCAGGTCGGCGGGGTGGTGGTCGACCCGGGGCCGGCCGTCTCCGCGGACGGCGCGGCCGACCTGCTGCCGCAGGGCGTGTTCTGCCTCGACCGGCTGGGGCTGATCGTCTACGCCAACGAGGCCGCGGCCCGGCTCACCGGCCGGGACCGGGAGTGGCTGCTCGGGCGCCCGCTGTGGGAGGCGATGCCGTGGCTGGCGGGTGCGCCGTACGACGACCATCTGCGCGGCGCGCTGCTGTCCCAGGGTCCGGTGCACTTCCATGTGCGCCGGCCGGCCGAGAGACCCGGCGAGTCCGGTGCGGGCGACTGGCTCGCCGTGTCGGTGCATCGCAGCGAGGACCTGCTGAGCTGCACGATCGTCCCGGCCAGCCGCATGGACCCACCGGCCGGGCCGGCCGTCGAGGAGCACGTCGTGGAGGACACGGTGGCGGCGAGCGGCCCGATGGCGCCGCTGTACCGGCCGATCGCCCTGGCCATCGCGCTGACGGACGCGGTCACCGCCCGTCAGGTGTCGGCGGTGGTGATGCGGGAGCTGCTGCCCGCGTTCGGCGGCCGGCGCCTGGCCATCTATCTGCTCCAGGAGCGGCATCTGTATCTCGCCTGGGAGACCGGCTTCCCGCAGGGGTTCCTCGCGCCGTTCGAGGGCATCGGCCTCGACGCGCGCATGCCGGGCGTGGAGACCCTCACCACGGGCCGGCCGCTGTTCTTCGAGTCCATGCAGCAGATCGCGGCCAACTACCCGGGCATCCCCCTCGACGCCGAGGAGGGCGCCCGGGCCTTTCTGCCGCTGATCGCCTCCGGCCGGCCGGTCGGCTCGTGCATCCTCGGCTTCGACCGTGAGCGCAGCTTCAGCACCGAGGAGCGCACGGTTCTCACCGCGCTCGCCGGGCTGATCGCGCACGCCATGGAGCGGGCCCAGCGCTACGACAGCGAGGCGGCCCTCGCCCGCGGCCTGCAGCAGGCGCTGCTGCCCCGCCGACTGTCGACGCATCCGCAGGTGGAGACCGCGGGCCGGTATCTGCCGGGCACGCAGGGCATGGACGTGGGCGGTGACTGGTACGACGTGGTCGAGGCCGGTGACGGGCTGGCGCTGGTGATCGGTGATGTGCAGGGGCACGGGGTGCAGGCGGCGGCCACCATGGGGCAGTTGCGCAGCGCCGTACGGGCGTTCGCGCTGGGCGACCGGCCGCCCGACGAGGTGCTGAGCGGCACCAACCACCTGCTGATCGGCCTCGATCCCGGGCAGTTCGCCAGCTGCTGCTATCTGCGGCTGGACCCCGCCACCGGCCGTGCCCGGATCGCCCGGGCCGGACACCCGCCGCCGCTGCTGCGCTCCCGCGACGGGCGGACCCGGCTGCTGGACGTCCCCGGCGGTGTCGTCCTCGGGGTGGATCCGCAGGCCCGGTACCCGGTGGCCGAGCTGCTGCTGGAGCCGGACGCGATCCTCGCGCTGTACACGGACGGACTGGTGGAGCGGCCGGGCGCGGACATCGACGAGGGCATCGAGGTGCTGCGGCGGGCGCTCGCCGGGGCGGGGACCGCCGCCCGGCGCCGGGGCGGGCGGTCGCTGGCCGGGGTCGCCGACCGGCTCACGGCCACCGCCCGGCAGGCCACCGACCGCCCCGACGACGTCGCGCTGCTGCTGGCCGCCCGCCGTTCGCGCCCCTGCGCCTCCGGTGAGCGGACCGCACGCCTCCGAACGGCGGAAGTCACCTCGGGTGACAGTCTCGCCGGACGGGGCCGGGCAGTGTAGACATGGGCACATGGTGCGAACGCCCGGCCGGAACGCGACCCGGCCGCCCCGTCCTCTCGGGCTCCCGCGCGCATCGGCGGGCCCGGGGTCGCAGGGCTCGGGCGGGAACGGCGGCGGGCCCGGGGCGCTGCGGTCGGCGGTGACCGGGCGCAGCGTCGCCGGGCAGGTGTTCGTACTCCAAGTGGTGATCGTGCTGCTGCTGGTCGTCGCGGCCGTGGTGGCACAGTTGCTGCAGGTGCGGCGCGACACCGACATGGAGGCTCAGAACCGTTCCCTCGCCGTCGCCCAGTCGTTCGCGAACGCGCCGGGCACGGTGGCCGCGCTGCGCGCCCCGGACCCGACGGCCATCCTCCAGCCGAAGGCCGAGGCGACGCGCAAGGCGACCGGCGTGGACTTCGTCGTCGTGATGAACACCGACGGCATCCGCTACACGCATCCCAAACCCGACCGCATCGGCAAGAAGTTCGTCGGCACGATCGGCCCCGCGCAGGCCGGCGGCACGGTGGTCGAGCACGTCAGCGGCACCATAGGGCCGCTGGTGCAGGTGGTGGTGCCCGTCAAGGACGCGGCCGGCAAGGTGGTGGGCCTGGTGTCGGCGGGCATCACCACCGCGCACGTCGGCGGTGCCGCCAACCAGCAGCTGCCCATTCTGCTCGTGGCGGCAGCGGTGGCGCTCGCGCTGGCCACCGCGGGCACGGCCCTGGTCAGCAGACGCCTGCTGCGCCAGACGCACGGCCTGGGGCCGTACGAGATGACCCGCATGTACGAGCACCACGACGCGGTGCTGCACGCGGTCCGGGAAGGCGTGCTGATCGTCGGCGACGACGGCCGGCTGCTGCTCGCCAACGACGAGGCGCAGCGGCTGCTGGACCTGCCCGGGGACGCCGAGCGGCGCAGCGTGCTGGAGCTGGGCCTGGACGACGAGACGGCGGCGCTGCTGGCCTCGGGCCGGGTGGCCACGGACGAGGTGCACCTGGTCAAGGACCGGCTGCTGGCGATCAACCAGCGGCCCACGGATCTGCGCGGCGGCCCGGCCGGCAGCGTCACCACGCTGCGCGACTCCACCGAGCTGCGCGCGCTGTCGGGCCGGGCGGAGGTGGCGCGCGAGCGGCTGAACATGCTGTACGACGCCGGGGTGGGCATCGGCACCAGCCTGGACGTGTCCCGTACCGCCGAGGAACTGGCCGAGCTGGCGGTGCCGCGGTTCGCGGACTTCGCGACCGTGGACCTGTTCGACGCGGTCCTGCACGGCGAGGAGCCCAAGCCGGGCACCGCGCTGCGCCGCGCCGCCTGTGCCGGTGTCCGCAAGGACTCGCCGCTGTATCCGGTCGGTGAGCGGATCCGGTTCGTGGCGACCTCGCCGCAGGCGCGCAGCCTGACCACCGGGCAGTCGGTCCTGGAGCCCGTCCTGCGCGAGGCGCCCGGCTGGCGTGCGCAGAACCCGGAACGCACCGGCCGGGTGCTGGCGTACGGCATCCACTCGCTGATCACCGTGCCGCTCAGAGCGGGCAACCTGGTGCTGGGCGTGGCGAACTTCTGGCGTTCGGAGAAGCCACAGCCGTTCGACCCCGAGGAGCTGGCGCTCGCCGAGGAGCTGGTGGCGCGGGCGGCGGTGTCCATCGACAACGCCCGCCGGTACACGCGCGAGCACAGCATGGCGGTCACGCTCCAGCGCAGTCTGCTGCCGCGCTCGCTGCCGGAGCAGGGCGCGCTGCAGATCGCCTACCGCTATCTGCCGGCGCAGGCCGGGGTGGGCGGCGACTGGTTCGACGTGCTGCCGCTGTCCGGTGCCCGGGTGGCCCTGGTGGTGGGGGACGTGGTCGGGCACGGGCTGCACGCGGCGGCCACGATGGGACGGCTGCGCACGGCGGTGCACAACTTCTCCGCGCTGGATCTGCCGCCGGACGAGCTCCTCGGTCTGCTGGACGAGCTGGTGGGCCGGATCGATCAGGACGAGAGCGCCGCGGACGGCGCCGCGGCGATCGCCGGCGCGACCTGTCTGTACGCGGTGTACGACCCGGTCTCGCGGCGCTGCAGCATGGCGCGGGCCGGTCATCCGCCGCCCGCGCTCGTGCACACCGACGGCCGGGTGGAGTTTCCGGAGATGCCGGCCGGGCCGCCGCTGGGGCTCGGCGGGCTGCCGTTCGAGACGGCCGAGCTGGAGCTGGCCGAGGGCAGCCGGCTGGTGCTGTACACCGACGGGCTGGTGGAGGACCGCGAGCGGGACATCGACGTCGGTCTCGACCTGCTGGGTGACGCTCTGCGCGGCACGCCGGGCGCCACGCCGGAGGAGACCTGCCGCGCCGTGCTGGACAGGCTGCCGGCCCGGCCGAGCGACGACGTCGCGCTGATCATCGCCCGGACCCGGGTGCTGGGCGCCGACCGGGTCGCCGAGTGGCAGGTGCCGTCCGACCCGGCGGCGGTGTCCGAGGTGCGGTCCGCGGTGACCCGGCGCCTCGCCGACTGGAACCTGGAGGAGCTGGACTTCACCACGGAGCTGATCCTGAGCGAGCTGGTGACCAACGCCATCCGCTACGGGCGCGGCCCGATCGGGGTACGGCTGCTGCGCGACCGCACGCTGATCTGCGAGGTGTCCGACCGCAGCACGACCTCCCCGCACCTGCGGTACGCGGCGACCACCGACGAGGGCGGCCGGGGTCTGTTCCTGGTCGCCCAGCTCGCCGAGCGCTGGGGCACCCGCTACACCCCCGACGGCAAGATCATCTGGGCGGAGCAGCCACTGCCGTAGACCTCCGCGGCAATCGCGTGCGGGAATTGTGTTGAGGGCACGTCGTCGACGGGTGATGATCTCCGGCATGTTCTCGCGCAGGAATCGCCGCCCGAAGTCCCCCGATCTCCTCAAGGCCTGGGAGTCCCTGGACTCCGGGGATGTGCCCGGTGCGCTGCGGCAGTTGCGGGCGGCCGGCGAGGAACAGCCGCTCGACGAGGTGGCCCTGGTGGTGCGGCGAGCCGCGGCAGCGGCGGGCTTCGCCGACCTCGGGGAGGCCGCCGCGGCTCTCGCCGCCGCCCCCGAACGCCCCAAGGCCCTCTACGACTTCGGGTACGCGTGTGTCGAACGCGGCGTGTCCCACCTGGCGATCCCGCCGCTCCGCGAGGCGCTGCGCCGCAGCGGCGGTTCACCGGCCGTGCTGCGGGAGCTGGTGTCGGCGTACGAGGACGAGGGCCGGCACCGCGAGGCGGTCACCGAACTCGCCCGGCACGAGAGCGCGTTCACGGACTGGCCGGACCGCTATCTGCTGGTGTTCAACGCCGTGATGGCGGGCGACCTGGAGCTGGCCCGGCGCCAGCACGCGCTGCTGTCCGATCCCGAGGACGCGCAGTGGCAGCCGGCCCGGGAGCGGCAGAACCGGGTGCTGGAGCGCGCGGCCGACGCCGAGCGGGTGTCCTCGCTCGACCTGACCGATCTGCGCGGCTGGCAGTACGTGATCGCCGGCACGGTCCTCGGCACCCTGTCGCCGTACGGCTTCGACGCGGGCATGCACGGCCGCTACGCCTGGCTGCAGGACACCCCCGACGGCTGTCTGCGCGGGCTGCTGCGGCTGCGCACCCTGTTGGAGGCCGCCGAGGTGCGGCCGCGGTCGGTGTCGCTGCTGCCCGACCGGGACTCGCGGATCCTCGGGCTCGCCGCGGCCGAGGTGCTGGACCTGCCGGCCGAGCCGTTCGCGCCCGGCCGGGCGGACACGGTCGTGGTTGCCTACGACCTCGACGGCCTGGCGGCGCACGACGACGGCCCGGAGATCGTCGGGCAGCTCTTCGAGCGCGTGCCCGGACAGGTGCTGCATGCGCATGCGAGCTGCTGGACGGACCCGCCCGCGATCACCGCGGACAGTGTCGGGCTGCTGCACCAGTCGGTGGTGCAGCCCTGGGGCGAGCAGCTGCGCCAGGGCGCCGGCGGCGGCGTCGAGAAGGGCCCGGCGGACGACCGCCCGGAGGCGGAGATCGCCGCCGAGGTGACGGCCGCCGACCCGGACGCCGAACAGGGGGACGGCGAGGGCCCGGCGGACGACGACGCGCGGTTCGCCGCGTTCGCCGGCGCCGTCAAGGGCACCTGGCTGCGCGGCGACCGGGCGCGCGTACGGTCCGCCGGGCCCGTCCCCAGTTCCCGGTTCGCCTGAACGGAGGAGGCGGTCAGGCGGTCAGCCGCTCGCGCAGCAGGTGCTTGCCCATCTCGGCGCCCTTGCGGCTGTCGGCCTGAGCCTTGTGGAACAGGTCCATGAGCTCGCGGTCGTTGTCGCGTTCGGCGTCCTGGATGTACGTCTCCAGGCGCAGGGCGTTGTCCAGGCACGCCTCGACGTACCAGATCAGGTCGTAGTTCTTGTCGCGGGTACCGGTGATCCCGCCGGTCTCGCTGGTGCTGGTCATCCGGGGTCTCCTCCTTCTGTCGACCCTGCGTCGTTCTCCTTGCGGAGACTTCCGGGTACCCGTTCGACCTGCGGACACACCGCCCCGATGGTCAGCCGAGGGCGCGGTCGAGGTTGAACGCGGCGCTGATCAGGGACAGGTGCGTGAACGCCTGCGGGAAGTTGCCCTGTTGTTCGCCGGTACGGCCGATCTCCTCCGCGTACAGCCCGAGGTGGTTGGCGTAGGTGAGCATCTTTTCGAAGGCGAGCCGTGCCTCGTCGAGCCGGCCGGCCCGCACCAGCGCCTCCACGTACCAGAACGAGCAGATGGAGAAGGTGCCCTCGTCGCCGCGCAGTCCGTCGGGGCTGACCTGCGGGTCGTAGCGGTAGACGAGGGAGTCGGAGACCAGGTCCTCGGTGAGGGCGTCCAGGGTGGAGAGCCACTTGGGGTCGGTGGGGGCGATGAACTTGGCGAGCGGCATCATCAGCAGCGAGGCGTCCAGCACGTCGCCGCCCTCGTACTGCACGAAGGCGTGGCGCCGCTCGGACCAGCCGCGGTCCATGATCCGCCGGTAGATCGTGTCGCGGGCCTGCCGCCAGCGGGGCAGGTCGGCGGGCAGTCCGCGGTGGTTGGCGAGGCGGATGGCCCGCTCGATGGCGACCCAGCACATCAGCCGCGAGTACAGGAAGTTCCTGCGGCCGCCGCGGGTCTCCCACACGCCCTCGTCGGGCTGGTCCCAGTGTGCGCAGACCCAGTCGACCAGATGGCACACGTCGTCCCACTGTTGGCTGGAGATCGGCTGCGCCCACTTGTCGTACAGGTAGATCGAGTCGATCAGGGCGCCGTAGATGTCCAGCTGGAGCTGGTCGGCGGCGTCGTTGCCGACCCGGACCGGGGCGGAGCCCAGATGGCCCTCCAGATGGGTCAGCTCGCGCTCGCGCAGGTCGGTGCGGCCGTCGATGCCGTACATGATCTGCAGCGGCGGTGCGGAGCTGTCCGTGGCGCAGGGGCTGACGTTCGTGGTCAGGAAGCGCATGAACGCCTCCGCCTCGCCGGCGAAACCGAGCCGCAGCAGCGCGTACACGGCGAAGGCGGCGTCCCGCACCCACACATACCGGTAGTCCCAGTTCCGCTCGCCGCCGAGCTGCTCGGGCAGGCTGGTGGTGGGGGCGGCGACGATGGCGCCGGTGGGGGCGTAGGTGAGCAGCTTCAGGGTCAGGGCGGAGCGGTGCACCATCTCGCGCCAGCGGCCCCGGTACCGGGACTGGTGCAGCCAGTGCCGCCAGTAGGCGACCGTGGTGTTGAACTGGTGTTCGGCCTCGGCGTGCGGGCAGCAGCGGGGGGCCACCTCGGCGCCCACCTGGTCGAGGGCGAACACCGCCGTCTCGCCCTCGCCGAGCTTGAAGTCGGCGCGCGCGTCCCGGGCGTCGCACTCCAGGGGGACCGTGGAGGTCAGCGCCAGGGACATCTTCGCGGACTCGAAGACGACGGTGCCGTCGAGGCAGCGCAGGGTGTGCTCGGCCGCGCCGTAGTCGAACCGCGGGGCCACCAGTACCCGGAACGAGACGGTGCCGCGGACACAGACCACGCGCCGGATCAGCCGGTGCCGGCCCCCCTCACCCGTACCGGCCGCGCTGTCGGAGGTGACCGGCATGAAGTCCTGCACCTCGCCCACGCCGTCCTCGGTGAAGAACCGGGTGATCAGTACGTTGGTGTCGGGGAAGTAGAACTGCTTGGTACGGGCGGGGACGGCGGCGGCCAGCTCGAAGCAGCCGCCGCGCTCGGCGTCGAGGACGGCCGCGAAGACGCTGGGGGAATCGAAGGACGGACAGCAGTACCAGTCGATCGTGCCGTTCGTGCCGACCAGGGCCACACTGCGCAGGTCGCCGATGAGTCCGTGCTCGGCGATGGGCAGGTAGCGGGGACGGTGGTCGCCGTCCCCGAGAAACGGGGTCTCGGCCATCTACGGCCTCCCGGTGAGGGGTGCGAACTGATTTCCAGCTTAGGAGGGTGTGCTCTCCGGTGGCGTGGGAAGGCGCTGCGGGGAATGGTGAGAGTGTGCCCCGTTCGGCGGCACCGGCACGGATGCGGTCATCCGGACCGAGGAGGAGGCATCATGTCGACCATCAAGCCGGAAGAATCCCGGTCGTCCGACGACCACTGCACCCCGGACGCCCTGCTCCACTCCGCACCCTCCAGGGATGTCACCCCGGAGGACCTGGTGATGGCGGCGGGCAGGGACGTCACACCGAAGAACCTCGACTGGGCCCGCCGCAAGATGGAGAAGGAGGGCCCGACAGCCATCGAGAGGCTGATGCCGTAGGGCGGTCCGGGGAAACCGAGAGCTTCTTTTCGACGGGGGCGGAACGACCGACCCAAGGGCGCGGGGAACTGCGCGCACCACCACGCACGACCCGCGCCCCGACGTACGGCATGGGCACCTACGGCGAGGGGCCGTCGTCCACACAGACCACCCGCACGAAGCGCACGGCGTTGTTGGCGAAGCCACCTCGGTTCCAGCGCTGCTCGAGGGGCTGGGCACCACCGACGCCGTCATGCGCCCGCGCGCCCATCGCGTACTCGCCGGGCGCCGCGTGCCAGTCGTGGCGCCAGGCCCGCCACGCCCATCGCCGCCCGGCCACGACCGGGGCGAGGACAGCCGGCTCCCAGCTCGCGCCGCCGTCCGTGCTGATCTCCACCGAGGACACGGGCGCCTGCCCGGACCAGGCACGGCCGAAGAGCCGCACCGGCCCCGGCCGGACCACCCGCGTGCGGGACATGAAGTCGGGAAAGCCGGGCGGCACGAGCAGCGCGCGCGGCGCGATCCGGGTGACCGGCTCGCCCTCCTCGTCGGCGGTGCGCCGGATCCGGTAGGCGACCGCTTGCTGGAAGCCCGTGAACGGTACGTCGCTGACGGTGACCGTGCGGAGCCACTTCACATGCGCCATGCCGTACCAGCCGGGCACGATCAGCCGGAGCGGCCGGCCGTGCTGCGGGGGCAGCGGCGCGCCGTTCATCGCGGTGGCGACCAGCACCGCCGGATCGTCGCCGACGGCGACGGCCAGGGGGAGCGCGCGCTGGTAGTCCTGCTCGACGCCCCGCTCGACGCCGTGATCGGCGCCGGTGAAGACGACGTCGGCGGCCGCCGGGTCCGCGCCCGCCTCGGCGAGCAGCAGCCCGAGCGGCACGCCGGTCCAGTCGGCGGTGCCGACGGCCTCCACCAGCCAGGGCTGGCTGACCGGCCGGGGGCTGAGCAGGGCCCGGCCGTTGCCCGCGCACTCCACGGTCACCCGGGTGGTGACCTGCGGGAACGAGTGCAGGTCGGCGAGGGACAGGTCGAGCGGGGCGCGGACCCGGCCGTCGACGGTGAGCCGCCAGGCCCCGGGGTTCGGCACGTACGGGATGTCGTAGTGCGTGAGGACGTAGTGCAGTCCGGGCGGGGTGACGTCGTACCGCAGCGCCTCCAGGGGCAGACCGTGGTTGCGGGTGGCGAGCGCGAGTTCGTCGGCGCCGATCCCCTCGCCGGGACCGGCCTGCCGGGCGGGGGAGCTGACGTCGCCGGGTCGCTGACCCATGGCGTCATTGTCCTCCCGGGACGCCGGTGCGGCGAGGAGGGCGGACGCCGGTGCGGCGGGCAGTGCGCACGCCGACGGCAACTCCTGTGCGGCTCCGGGGATTTCGACGGCGGCGATCCCTTCCGGAGCGGGCCGGGGGGCTGACAGACTTCCGAGGGTGCCCGACTTCGACTTCGACATGCTCGTCATCGGATCCGGACCCGGCGGTCAGAAGGCCGCCATCGCCGCGGCCAAGCTGGGCCGCCGGGTCGCCGTGGTCGACCGCCCCGACATGCTCGGCGGGGTCTCCCTGCACACCGGAACCATCCCTTCCAAGACCCTGCGCGAGGCGGTGCTGTACCTGACCGGTCTCACCCAGCGCGATCTGTACGGGCAGAGCTACCGGCTGAAGGACGACATCACCGTCGCCGATCTGACCGCGCGCACCCGGCACGTGGTCGGCCGCGAGGTGGACGTCGTGCGCAGCCAGCTCTCCCGCAACCAGGTGACCGTGTACGCCGGCACGGCCCGCTTCGCCGACCCGCACACCGTCGCGCTGTCGGAGGTCTCCGGCCGGGAACGGCGGCTGAGCGCCGGGCACATCGTCATCGCCACCGGCACCCGGCCGGCCCGACCGGACACGGTCGAGTTCGACGGGCGGACGATCATGGACTCCGACAACGTGCTCTCACTGGAGCGGGTGCCGCGGTCCATGGTGATCGTGGGTGCCGGCGTGATCGGCATGGAGTACGCGAGCATGTTCGCCGCGCTGGGCAGCAAGGTGACGGTGGTGGAGAAGCGCCCCGGGATGCTGGACCTGTGCGACGTCGAGATCGTGGAGTCGCTCAAGTACCACCTGCGGGATCTGGCCGTCACCTTCCGGTTCGGCGAGACCGTGGCCGCCGTCGAACGCCATCCGCGGGGCACCCTGACCGTGCTGGAGAGCGGCAAGAAGATCCCGGCGGACACGGTGATGTACTCGGCGGGTCGGCAGGGCCTCACCGACGAACTCGACCTGGAGCGGGCCGGGTTGGCGGCGGACGCGCGGGGCCGGATCACGGTGGACGAGCACTACCGCACCGAGGTGCCGCACATCTACGCCGTCGGTGACGTCATCGGCTTCCCGGCGCTCGCGGCGACCTCGATGGAGCAGGGCCGGGCGGCGGCGTACCACGCGTGCGGGGAGCCGGCCGCGCGGATGCACCGTCTGCAGCCCATCGGGATCTACACCATCCCGGAGATCAGCTTCGTCGGGCGGACCGAGGACCAGCTGACCGAGGACCGGGTGCCGTTCGAGGTGGGGCTGGCCCGGTACCGGGAGCTGGCCCGCGGGCAGATCATCGGGGACTCGCACGGCATGCTGAAGCTGCTGGTCTCTCCTGTGGACCGCACGCTGCTCGGGGTGCACTGCTTCGGCTCCGGGGCGACGGAGCTGATTCACATCGGGCAGTCGGTGATGGGGTGCGGCGGGACGGTGGACTACCTGGTGGACGCGGTGTTCAACTATCCGACCCTGGCCGAGTCGTACAAGGTCGCGGCGCTGGACGCGACGAATCGGCTGCGCCAGGTGGACCGGTTGGGGTAGTTCTGGGTCGCTCTTCGACGCCGGGTGCGGGGTCGTCGTGGGCTGGTCGCGCAGTTCCCCGCGCTCCTGGGGTGGGACCGGTTCCCCCGGCCGGGAGGCTCAGGTTTTCTCGTCCACCACGTGTACGGCCGCTTCCTCGGCGCCCGCCGCTCCTCCGTCCACGCCGACGTCCCCCGCGATCTCCTCCTTGGTGGTGTCGGGGTGCGCGCCCTCGTCCGGGGCGACCAGGCGGCCCGCGCGGGCATCGCCCGCCTCGGGGTCGACCGGTTCGCCCTCTCCGCCGGGCAGGTCGCCGATGTCGTCGCCCGCCGGCGGCTGGGCGTCCGGGACCTCCTGGGCCAGGCGTTCGTCCAGGGTCTCCCCGGCTTGCTGCTCGCTCGCCGTGGTGCCCTGCTTGGTGACGGCCAGGGGGCGTTCCGGCGGGGAGTAGCCCTCGTCGAGGACGTCGTCGTAGGTGCGCTCGTCGACCGCGTCCTGGGGGTCCAGAGGGGCGGCGTCCTGCTGTTCCTCGTTGGTGCCGGTGGGCTGGTAGGCGTCGTCGGCCATCGGGGTCTGCTCGGACTGCTGGTCGCTCATGGTCGCCTCCCTCTGGACTCGCGGGCGGTCCCGGTCCGCGTTTCCCGGAAGCGGGCGGCCAATCCCCGGTCAGGACCCCGGCTGCTCCGCCGTGGCCAGGCCCTCCGTCCACTTCTCCTCGATCCGGCCCGCCTTCCACACCAGCAGGGCGACCGCCCAGGTGGCGAAGAACAGGCCGACGATGACGAAGCCGACGGTGTTGAGGTCGAGGCCGGAGATCCAGTCCCAGAAGGCGCCGTGCAGGCCGAGCTTGTCGGCGAGGAGGCCGAGGAGCTCGACGGTGCCGATGATCAGGGCGACGGCGACGGACAGGCCGGTGATGGTGAGGTTGTAGTAGACCTTGCGGACCGGCTTGGAGAACGCCCATTCGTAGGCGAAGTTCATGAACGAGCCGTCGATGGTGTCCAGCAGGGACATGCCGGCCGCGAAGAGGACGGGCAGGCAGAGGATGGCGTACCAGGGCAGGCCGGAGGCGGCACCGGAGCCGGCGAGGACCAGCAGGGCGATCTCCGTGACGGTGTCGAAGCCGAGGCCGAACAGCAGGCCCAGCGGGTACATCTGCCAGGGCTTGCTGATCGAGCCGGTGACCCGGCCGAGCAGGCGGTTCATGAAGCCGCGGTTGTTCAGCTGCGTCTCCAGGGCGGCCTCGTCGTAGGCGCCGGAGCGCATCTGCCGGAAGACCTTCCAGATGCCGGCCAGGATGACGAGGTTGATGCCGGCGATGAGGTAGAGGAAGGTGCCGGAGACCGTCGTACCGATCAGGCCGGTCACCTCGTGCAGATGCGAGTTGTCGGCGCGGACCGGTCCGGCGAGGGTCTTCATGCCGAGCGAGAGCAGCAGGCAGAAGCCGAAGACGATGCTGGAGTGGCCGAGGGAGAACCAGAAGCCGACCGACAGCGGGCGCTGTCCCGCACCCATCAGCTTGCGGGTGGTGTTGTCGATCGCGGCGATGTGGTCGGCGTCGAAGGCGTGGCGCATGCCGAGGGTGTAGGCGGTCACGCCGATGCCGATACCGAAGGATTCCTTGCCCACGCTGAAGTGCTGCGGCGCGATGATGCCGACCAGGGTGCCCCAGCCGATGACGTGCAGCGCGAGGACGAAACCGGCCATCCCGCCGACCCTGATCCACTCCTGCCGTGTCATGGAGCCGCGGACACGGCGCCAGGCCGAGCGCTTGGCGTCGGCCTGGGCGGGGCGGGACGGAGCGGAACCGGGTGCGGCCGTCATCGGGTGGGTCATCCTTCGGTGGTACGGGTACGGCGGCACAACACAGCCTTGCGCCTTGTGCCATCCAACCGCACCTGCAACCAATACGCAATAAGCCCGACGGTGTGGGTCAGGCGGAGAGCATCCCCCGGCCCAGCCAGTCCCGGGTGTCCCGGACGCCGGGCAGGGCGAAGAAGTAGCCGCCGCCCGTCGGGGAGATGTAGTCGACCAGGGGCTCGTCGATGAGCCGGGTCTGCACGGCCTCGAACTGGCGCTTGACGTCCTGGTTGTAGCAGCAGAAGACGAGGCCCATGTCGAGGTTGCCGACGTTGTCCACGCCCCGGTCGTAGTTGTAGCCGCGGCGCAGGATGCGGGAGCTGTCGGTCGAGGCCTTGCGCGGGTTGGCGAGGCGGATGTGGGCGTCCAGCGGGATCGCGGTGCCGTGCGGGTCCTTGGCGTAGTTCGGGATGTCGGTCTCCTTGGCGCCGTCGAGCGGGGCGCCGGTGTCCTTGCGGCGGCCGAACATCTTCTCCTGCTCGGTGAGCGAGACCCGGTCCCAGAACTCGACCAGCATCCGGATGATCCGGATGACCTGGTAGCTGCCGCCCTGGGTCCAGGCGGGCTCGCCCTGGCCGTCGCCGACCCAGATCAGCTTGTCCGTCTCGCGCGCGGAGGTGACGTCCGGGTTGGCGATGCCGTCCTTGAAGCCGAGGAGGTTGCGCTGGGCGCCGGTGGGGCGCGGGGCGTTCTGGAAGCCGTCGACGCGCCACTTGATCTGCATGGCGCCGCGGGTGTGCCGTGCTATGTCGCGCAGCGCGTGCAGCACGGTGTCCTGGCTCTGGGCGCATATCTGCAGGGACAGGTCGCCGTGGCACTCGGCCGGGTTCAGGTTGTCGTTGGGGAAGGTCCGCATCGGGGTGAGCCGGGCGGGCCTGGCCTTGGCGAGGCCGTAGCGGTCGTCGAAGAGGGAGGCGCCGACGCCGAGGGTGACGGTGAGGCCGTCGGAGGGGACCTCCGGGCCGAGGATGCCGTTGTCGGAGGGCGGCGCGCCGACGCCCAGGTCGGTGGGGGCGCCGCCGGAGGCGAGGAAGCGGGCCCGCTCGGTGATGGTCTTCAGCAGCTCGGTCAGGCCCTTGCGGTCGTCGGCGATGACGTCCAGGGAGACGAAGGTGGCGGCGGCCGGTGCCGGGGTGACGATCCCGGCCTGGTGGGCGCCGTGGAAGGGGACCTTCGCGGTGCCGTCGGGATGCGCCGGCCCTGCCTGCGCGGTGCCGCCGCTCTCGCCGAGGGCGAAGCCGCCGCCGGCCAGCACCGCTGTGGCGGCACCGGCGCCCAGCGCGGTCCGCACGAACGAGCGGCGGGCGGGGCCGACGGGGCAGGCCGACGGTTCGGCAGTGGACATCGCAGGGGTCCCTTCGGGGTGCGGGTGGGCGGAGGTCATCGGGCAGGCTTCGGGCATCAGGCGGACTTCCGGATCTCGAGCAGGTCCGGGATCGGGGCGAGGTCTTCCAGCAGCTGGCCGGTGGCGCCGTTCAGGCGCTGCCGGTCGGCCTGGGCGAGCTGCCCGACGGGGGTCCAGCGGTTGCCGTCGTGGGCCGCGTCCAGGAGTTTCTGCACGCGGGCGATGTCCGCGTCGACCGTCGGGAGCAGCTTCGGCGAGCGGCTGGTGAGCAGTGGCCTGAGGACGGTGAGCAGTTCGCGGGTGCCGGAGAGGTTGGCGTCGGCGGTGGCGAGGCTGGTGCCGCTGCCCTCGTCGGTGTCGCCGGTCAGCTCGAACTGGAGGGTGTTCTCCAGGATCTCGTGCGCGCGCAGCGGCAGGTCGCCGGGGTCGAAGTCCTGGGACGGGAAGGCCTTGCGCAGGCCTGCGGCGTCCGTGGCGAGCTGCCGCGCGGGGGCGGTCAGGTCCTTGGCGGGCTGTCCGTGCCACAGGCCGTACTCGAGGCGGAGGAAGCCGGTGAAGTCCTTGTCCTGCTCGCCGTCCGGGAGTCCGTCGGCCCGGCCGTCGATCTTCTTGTCGTAGTCCTCGAAGGTGCCGTAGGCGGCGCCGAGGGAGGCGTAGGTGCGGTGGGCGGTGAGCCAGTCGGTGCGGGCCTTGTCGAGGTGGTTGTGCTCGATGTCGTCGTCCAGGGTGCGGGTCTGGCCGACGAGGGTGTCCAGGCCCTGCTCGACGTACGTCCTGTACGCCTTCAGGGGGCCTGTGAGGTCCTGTTCGGAGACGGGGACGACCGGCGTCGCCGCGCCGCCGCCGCTCACGGTGACGGCCTTGGAGGTGACGGCCTTGCCGCCGGTGGGGACACAGCGCCAGGCGTAGGTGCCGCCGGCGACGGTGGCGACGAGGTCACGGGTGGTGCCGGGGGCCAGACCCTCGATCTCGCCGTAGACCGCGCTGGTCGACGGGTCGATCAGATACACCTCGGACGTCTTGCTGCCGGTGTTCTGCATCTGGAAGGTCTGCCGGCCCGGCTTGGGCGCGGTGAAGCCCTTGCCGCACGCGGTCTCGGAGACGGCGACGGTCTGGTCCCCGGCGGGCTTGGGCCGGGAGAGTGCGACGACGAGTCCGGCGATCACGGCGGGTACGGCGACGACGGCGGCGGGCACCACCCAGACCGGCCGGCGCCGCTCGGTCCGGCCCGCCTTGGGCGCGCGCTCGGTGCGCTCCTTCGCCGGCTTGGGACCCGTGGTCCGCACGCCGCGCACGAACAGGGTCATCACCACGGCCAGGTAGGCGACGTACGCCACCACCTGGAGCCAGGTCATGGTCGGGGTGAGGTTGAGGACACCCTGGATCAGGGTGCTGTACCAGGAGCCGGCGTCGACGCTGCTCGCGAGGTCGACCGCATAGGCGCTCTTCCCGGGCAGTACGCCGCCCTCCTGCAGATCGCGCAGGCCGTAGCCGAGGACACCGGCCGCGATGACGATCAGGACGGCGCCGGTGGCGGTGAAGAACTTCGTCAGGTTGATCTTCAGCACGCGCCGGTACAGGCCCCAGCACAGGCCCGCCGCGAGGACGAGGCCGATGGCGGCGCCGGTCAGGGGTCCGGCCGACTCGCCGGCCGCGCGGGCCGTGGTCCACAGGAACAGGGCGGTCTCCAGGCCCTCACGGCCGACCGCGAGGAAGGAGGTGAGGATCAGCATGCCGGACCCCATGGCGAGGGCACCGGTCACCTTCTCCTTCAGCTCGCCGGAGAGGTTGCGGGCCGAGCGGCGCATCCAGAAGACCATGGCGGTGACGAACGCGACCGCGATCACGCTGAGGGTGCCGCCGAACGCCTCCTGGGCGGTCTGCGGCATGGAAGCGGCGGTGAAGGTGAGCACAGCGCCGAAGCTCATCGCCACGGCGACGGCGGCCAGGACGCCGGTCCACACCTGGGGCAGCCGTGAGCGCGCCTCGGCGCGGACCAGGGTGGCCACGAGGATGGAGACGATCAGTCCCGCTTCGAGTCCCTCCCTGAGTCCGATCAGGAAACTCGGAAACGCGTCGTCCCACATGCCCTGCTGCCCTCCCTGTTAGTTAGTGAAGGCATGCCTTACCTTCGCGGACCATCATGACCATGGCCATGTAGTCGGCCGGTCACAAAGTGGTAATGGACAGGCAAAGCCCGGGAACGTTCGCCACCCTCCGTTCGTCTACAGGTCGATAGACCGTCTACAAATGTGTAGTCGGATCTTGTCGGAGCCGAAGTCGACGTACGCGTCGACGTCACAGTCGATGGAAAGGGCGTACGGCGATGGCCACTCCCCCACACCTGGCGTCGCAGCTCGCGGTCAACGTGCTCGACGCCCATTCGCTGCTCGCCGCCTTCGGCGTGCTCGGCGTCGGCGTGGTGCTCTTCGCGGAGACAGGCCTGTTGATCGGGTTCTTCCTGCCCGGGGACTCCCTGCTGTTCACGGCGGGGCTGTTGTGCACGGGCCGCTCCGACAGCGGGGTGCACCTCTCGCTCGGGCCGCTGCTCGTCGCGGCGGCCGTCGGCGCGCTGGCAGGCGCCCAGTGCGGGTTCCTGCTCGGCCGGAAGGCGGGCGGCGCGCTGCTGGCCCGCAGCCGGTCGGTGAAGCTGCGCGAGGGCGCTCAGCGCGCCGAGGAACTCCTGGAACGGTACGGACACGCGAAGGCGATCGTGCTGGCCCGCTTCATCCCGGTGGTGCGCACGGTGCTGAACCCGCTGGCAGGCGCGCTCGAGGTCCCGGCCCGAACCTTCACCCTCTGGCAGGTGGCGGGCGGGCTCGTGTGGAGCCTCGGTGTCACACTCGCCGGATACGCGCTGGGCTCGTCGATCCCGAACATCGACAAGTACCTGCTGCCGATGATCGCGCTGATCGTCGTCGTCTCCCTCCTGCCGCTCGCGGCCGAGGTGCTGCGCTCCCGCAGGGCGGCCAGGGAGACCCGCTGATGACGTCCGCTCTGTCCGGCTCGTCGGTCGACGGGCCCCTCTACCTCGACGTGGTGGATCTCGCCCACCGCTCCCCCGGCTGGCTGGACGGCATCATCGCCGTGTGGTCGGCGTACGGCCTGGCGGTGTTCGCGCTGCTCATGGTCGCCGGCTGGTGGCGGGCCCGCCGGGCCGGGGCGGACGCGGCCGTGACGGCGCTCACCGTGCCGGTGGCGGTGGTGGTGGCCTTCGGCGTGAACAGCGCCGTGAAGCCGCTGGTCGCCGAGGACCGGCCGTGCCGACACCTGGCCTTCCGCACGCTGGAGGCGTGTCCCGCGCGGGGCGACTGGGCGTTCCCGAGCAATCACACCGCGGTCGCCTTCGCCGCTGCGGTCGCCCTGTTCTTCGTCTCCCGTCGGCTGGGCGCCGTCGCCTCGGTGTGCGCCCTCGCCATGGGGGCCTCCCGGGTGTGGGTCGGGGTGCACTATCCGCACGACGTCGTCGTGGGGGCGGCGCTCGGCGGGCTGGTCGGCTTCCTTGCCATGATCGCCCTGCGCCGCCGGCCGGACCGCCTCGTCGCACGGCTGTCGCGGACCTGGCTGCGCCCGCTGCTGGTGGCGGGTACGGCATGAAGCCGGGGAGGCTCGCCGAGTCGGCGGGCACGGTAGCCCTGGGCGCCTGGATGGCGTTCGCGGCGCTGGCCGCCGTGGTGGTGAGCGACCAGGGCGACCCGCTCGCCCCGGACCAGGGTCTGCTGTCCTGGTCCGTCGGACACCGCCCGCCGGTCGCGGTGGCGGCGGCCCGCGGCCTGACCGACACGGGCACCGGTGTCGTGCCGTACGTCCTGGTGGTCCTGGCCGGGCTGATCGCGGGACGCACCGGGCGGCAGCGGCTGGGGGCCGCGCTGCTTGCCGCGGTCTGCCTGGGCGCGGGCCAGGCGGTGCGGTACGGCGTGATGGAACTGGTCGCCAGGACCCGGCCGCCGCGGTACGACTGGCAGACCCACGCCTCCGGCTGGTCGTTCCCCTCCGGCCACACCACCACGGCCGCGCTGACGGCAGGTCTGCTGATCACGGCCCTGTATCTGCGCGCCCCGCGCGGCAGAACCGTGCTGTGTCTGCTGGTCGCGTGCTGGGGGGCGGGGGTCGGGCTGACCCGTGTCTTCCTGGGCGTGCACTGGTTCACCGACGTGGTCGGCGGCTGGCTGCTCGCCGTCGGCTGGCTCGGTGTCTTCGTCTGCGCGGTGGCCCGGTGGCTGCCCGGGCGACACGTCCCCCCTGCCCCGGAACAGGACATATCCCACCCGAATGACACGGCCCACGGGCCGGTGGAGAGACATGCGCCCCAGGATCCTCATCGTCGAGGACGATCACGCTCTGCGTGACGTACTGCGCCGTGGTCTGCAGGACGAGGAGTTCGACACCGTGTGCGCCGGTGACGGCGCCACGGCCCTGCGGCTGGCGACACCGGACGTGTCCGCCGTCGTGCTGGACGTCGGCCTGCCCGACGCCGACGGCCGGGACGTCTGCCAGGCGATGCGGGCCAACGGCTTCCTCGCCCCGGTGCTCTTCCTGACCGCGCGGCAGGGACTGGCGGACCGTCTGTCCGGCTTCTCGGCCGGCGGGGACGATTATCTGCCCAAGCCGTTCCACCTCGCCGAGCTGGCCGCCCGGTTGCGCGCCGCGTTGCGCCGGGCGGCGTCCGCGCCGGCCTCCGCCGCCGCGGACGGACTGGTGCTGGACGCCGTCCGGCACAGCGCCACCGTGTCCGGCACGCGCGTCGATCTCACCCCGACGGAGTTCCGGCTGCTGGCGGCGCTCACCGCGGCCGGCGGGGAGCTGGTGCGCCGCCGCGAACTGCTGCGCGCGGGCTGGCCGGAGGGGGCGCAGGTCAGCGACAACACGCTGGACCAGTATCTGACCCGGCTGCGCCGCAAGCTGCGCGCGGCGGGCAGCGAGCGGACCATCGCCACGGCACGCGGGATCGGCCACCGCCTGACATGAGTCTGCGCCGCACGCCTCGCCGGCCCCACCTGCCGCGCCGCACGCACACACTGCTCGCCCGTCTCGCGCCGCGCACCCTGCGCGGCCGGCTCTCCCTCGTCGCGCTGACCACCGCCGCGCTGCTGATGGTGATCCTCACCGTGGTGTTCAACACCGTGGCCCGCCATCGCCTCCAGCGGGAGGCGGACGACGAGCTGCGCACCCGTGCCGCGGCCGTCGCCACGACGGTCGACACACGGCACGGCCGGGTGCGGGTGCTGGAGACCTCCGGCGACCGGCTCCTGGACACCAACGCGTGGATCTACACGGGCGGCAGTCTGCTGGAGCGGCCTCCGTCCGGGGCCGGCGCGCTCACCCGCGCCGCGAATGCCCTGGCCGCGCGCGGCGGGCGCGGCTGCACCACGGTGCACGGCCCCGACACGGTACGCCTGTGCGCGGAACCGGTGCCCGGTGCGGCGGCGCGGGCCACCGTGGTCACGGCCCTGGACCTCGGGCCGTACCGGAGTTCGGCCGAGACGCTGCTGCTGGGCTCGTTCGCGCTGGACGCGGTGATGCTCGCCTGCACCTATGCGCTGACCCGGCTCGCGGTGGGCCGGGCGCTGCGTCCGGTGCGCACGATGACGGACCAGGCGACGCAGTGGAGTGCCGTGGGATCCGAGGAGCGCTTCGCCGGCCGGGGCCGGCCGGCGGAACTGGCCGAGCTCGGCGACTCGTTGGACGCCCTGCTGGACCGGATCCGGGCGGTGCTGCGGCACGAGCGGCGGCTGACCGGCGAGCTGTCCCACGAGCTGCGCACCCCGCTGAGCCGGATCGTCGCCGAACTGGACTGGTGGCGCTCCCGGCCCCGCTCCGACGCCGAGACCCGGGCGGCGCACGAGGTCGTGGCGGAGGCCGCGCAGTCGATGCGCACCATCTGCGACACCCTGCTGGACGAGGCCCGCGCGGGTGTGCCGACGGCGCCCGGCACCGCCGACGTGCCGGCAGTGCTGCACCGCCTGTCCGACTCCATGCCGACCCCGGACGCGGTGCGGGTCGTCGTCGGGGACGTCCCCGGGCCGCTCACGGCCGGCGTCCCGCCGGCGCTCGTCGAACGGATCGTCAGCCCGCTGCTGGCCAACGCCGTGCGCTATGCCCGTACGACGGTCACGCTCGCCGCGTGCCGGACGGCCGACGGCATACGGGTCGAGGTCACCGACGACGGTCCGGGTGTGCCGGAGGCCTTCACGGACCGGCTCTTCCAGCCCGGCAAGCGGGCCGATCCCGCCGACGGCCACGGTGGGGCCGGCCTCGGACTGCCGCTCGCGCGCCGCCTGGCCCGCTCCGCCGGCGGCGAGGTGTCCCACGATCCCGGGCACGGGCCCGGGGCGCGGTTCGCGGTCACCCTGCCCGCCGGCTGACCGCGTCGCACGGTCCGCGTCACTCTGCCTGCCGGACGCCCACGTCGGACGGGCCGCCTCCCGCCGAGGCCCGACGCCGGACGGTCCGTGTGGCCGCGCCCGCCCGCCTGACCACCGCCGTCGCACGGTCCGCTCGGCCGGCCGTTCCACGGTGACGTCCTTGCGGGTCACGATCGGGAACACGACCAGGCCGAGAATGACGGCGAGGAACAGCACGCTGGTGATCACAGTGCCGAAGCCCGGACCGCCGTCACCGGTGGGCTGGGAGAGGTGGTCGCCGACGGAGGCGCCGAGCGGCCGGGTGAGGACGTAGGCGATCCAGAAGCTGGTCACGGCGCTCGGACCGAGCGACCGGGCGACGGCGACCGCGGCAGCGAACAGCACGGCGGACACCCAGTAGCCGAGGTCCATCCGCTCGGCGAGGAGGTCACCGGCCGAGGTGCCGAGCGCGAAGGTGAACAGGACGGCGAGCCAGTAGAAGGCCTCCCGGCGCGTGGTGTCGACGTGGTGGATCGACAGCGTGCGCTCGGTGCGGTACCAGGCGGCGAAGACGATCATCAGGGCGATCGCGAAGACGGTCGTGGTGGTCTCCAGCGCGACGCCCATGTTGTCGGTGAGGTTGTCGCTGACCAGGTTGCCGACGACGCTGCCGACCGTCGTGCACAGCACCGTGATCACCCAGAAGTAGACGGTGACTTCGGGCACCTTGTTCCAGAGCGCGCGACGGCCCGCCGTGGTGGTGCCGACGGCGGCGGCCGGCGTGGTTGTAGAGGTCTCTGAGGTCACGGTGCCGACGGCGCCAAGCAGAACCAACGCATCCTGAGCGCCCGGCGCGGCACTTGGTCAGGGTGTGACGTGCGGGCCGTCCGGGCGGGCGGCGCGCTGCTGGATCATCTCCCGGCTGAGTTCCCCGGTCTCGGACTCCGGCAGCCGTTCGAAGCCGTCCTCGGTGATCACGCAGACGACGGGGAAGATGCGGCGGTTCAGGTCGGGGCCGCCCGTGGCCGAGTCGTCGTCGGCCGCGTCGTACAGCGCCTGGAGCGTGGCGAGGACGGCCTCGCGCCGGGTGAGGCCCGTCCGGTAGAGCTTCTTCAGGGCGCCCCGGGCGTAGGGGGAGCCGGAGCCCTCGGCGTAGAAGTCGTCCTTCTCGTAGAGGCCGCCGGCCGCGTCGAAGCCGAAGATGCGGCCGCGGCCG
Organism: Streptomyces sp. RB17; assembly: GCF_009604455.1. GTDB lineage: Bacteria > Actinomycetota > Actinomycetes > Streptomycetales > Streptomycetaceae > Streptomyces. Next base: position 905,171 of record NZ_WEGL01000002.1, on the reverse strand, counting down.
CCGTCGGGCGCGGTGAGGTCGTACCCGGCGAGCAGCGGGACGACGGCGAGGCCCTGCATGGCCTGGGCGAGGTTCTGCCGGATCATCGTCGCGAGCCGGGTCGCCTTGCCGGCCAGGGTCATCGCCGTACCCTCGATCTTCTCGAAGTGCGCGAGCTCGACCTGGTAGAGCCGCACCATGTCGACGGCGAGGCCGACGGTGCCGGCGAAGGCGACGGCCGTGTGGTCGTCGGCGGGGTGCACCTTCTCCAGGTCGCGCTGGGCGATCAGGTTGCCCATGGTGGCCCTGCGGTCGCCGGCGATCAGCACGCCGTCGCGGTAGGTGAGGGCGAGCACGGTGGTGCCGTGCGGGAACCGGTCGGGGGCCATCCGCACCCCGGCGGGCAGCGCGGGCGCGGTGGGCAGCAGCCCGGGGCGGTGCGCGGCCAGGAACTCCGTGAAGGACGACGTCCCCGGCGTGAAGAACGCCTCGCCCGGCAGCCCCCCTGTGTCGTTCCCCGACATGGCCCTCCCCCTCCGGTACGGCTTCCGACACCCGACTCCTACCTGCCGCGAGCGTGCGGGAAACTCCCCATCCCTCACAGGGCCTTGCGCCGCACCAGCATCCCGAGCACCAGCAGCCCGGGCAGCAGGGGCAGCCAGACGGTCAGCAGCCGGTACCCGAGCACGGCGGAGGCGGCGGCCGCGCCGGGGGCGCCGGAGACGGTGAGGGCGAGCGCGAGCGCCGCGTCCAGGGAGCCGAGACCGCCCGGCGTGGGCAGCAGGGCGGCGGCGCTGCTGGCGGCGAGGTACAGCAGGGCCACCTGCAGCGGGGGCAGCGGCAGTCCGACCGCCTGGGTGACGGCGATCAGCACCAGCGAGTGCAGCGCGGCGAAGGCGAGGGAGCCGCCCCACAGGGCCACCGCCCGCGCGGGGCAGGCGTGCAGGAGACGGATGTCGGCCAGGACGGCCGCGAGGGCCCGGCGGCAGCGCGCCCACCAGGGGGTGGCCGGCAGGGCCAGGAGCAGCACGAGTCCGCCGAGGGCGACGGAGAGGGTCGTCGGGGTGAGGTGCGGCGGACGCAGCAGTCCCGGGCAGGCCGGAGCGAGCAGCGCGATCAGTGCCAGGCGGACCGTGGCACCGGCGGTGGCCTTCACCGCGAGGGCACTGGCCGAGCGGCCCGCGGGCAGTCCGCAGCGCATCAGGAACCTGAGGTTCACCGCGCCCGCGCCGAGCCCGGCGGGCAGCAGATGATTGGCGGCGGAGGCGGCGAACTGGGCGGCGACCAGCCGGGATCCGGGCAGCCGTCGTACCACCGCGCCCTGCTGGGCGAGCGCCGAGGCCGCCCAGGTGCCGAGGGCTGCGGCCGCGCCGACCAGGAGCCAGCCCTGATCGGCGCCGGCCAGCCGCCAGGCCCCGCTCTCCAGGGCGGGCCAGTGCCGGCGGGCCAGGTACAGCCCGCCGAGCAGGACCGCGAGCAGGAGGCCGGCCTGCCAGTAGGCGTGCCGGCGGCCCAGGGACGGGGCGAGGTGCGGCGGGGACGTGATCGGCCGTCCCTGGGTGCGGGGCGGGGACGTCATCGGCCGCCCCTGGGTACGGCGTAGTACAGCCGCTGTCCGTCGAGCGGTTGGGACGGCCAGGCGCGGGCGTAGCCGGGCGGCCTGGTGCCGCCGGGCACCAGCACGGCGACCTGGGTCCGCCGGGCGGTTGCGATGATGGCCTCCTCGGTGCTGTTGGCGTTGTGTCCGGTCGTCGCTGCCGAGGAGCAGCCGGTGTAGAAGGCGACGGGGATGGCCCCGTCCCCGGCGAGCAGGCAGGGCGGGCGGACACCGAGCCGGTGCAGCGCACCTGCCGTACGGGACCAGGCGCGGTGGGCCTCGGTGGCGCCGTCGACCGTGTTCTGCAGGACGGCCAGCTGCACCGCGAGGTGGGCGGCCAGCCCGAGGCAGAGCAGTGCCGCGACGACCGGGCGCCAGGGCCGGCGCGGGGCCCTGACCAGGTACGCCAGCGCGTCGGCGACCGGGAGTGCGAGCAGGGCGTAGGCCGGCAGCAGGAAGCGCGGGGCGGCATAGCCGATCATGAACAGATACGGGAAGGCCGCGGTGGCCGCGCAGGCGAGCGGCAGCAGCGTGGCCGTCGTACGCCGGGCGCGGACGGCCACGACGAGCCCGAGGACGGCGAGCAGCGGCAGCACGAACCACCAGACGGTGACCACCGGGTGGGGGACGTCACCCGTGCACGGCCGGCACAGCGCCCGGCCGCCGAGACTGCGCAGTTGGTCGACGACGGCGAGATGCCAGCCGAGACCGCCCTGGATCTCCGAGCCCTGGGACAGCCGGCGCACCAGGCCGCCGTAGTCGGCGTACGCCTCGATCACCCACTCGGCACTGCCGGCCGCGAGCCCGGCGAGCAGCACCGCCAGTGTCCGCCCGTGGCGGCGCGCCAGTCCGAGGGCGAGGAGCGGCAGCACCGCCCAGACGGCGTCCATGGGCCGCATCAGGGCCATGAGGGCGGCACTCACCGCCAGGCCCCACAGGGCGCCCCGGTCGGTGCGGTCGGCCCGGGCGCGCAGGAAGCAGGCGAGGGCGGCCAGGGCGCCGACGGCGACCCAGTAGTTGGGCATGGCCTGCGGGCCGTAGAACAGGGTCACCCACAGGGAGGCGAAGAGGGCGCCGGCGAGGGCGAGGACGCGCACCGGGAACAGGCCGCGCCAGGCGCGCAGGGCCAGGTACAGGGCGAGGCCGGACAGCACGGCGAGGTATATCCGCAGCAGTGCGGTGGAGGTGGACCAGGAGGCGACGGGCGCGACGAGCAGCGAGACGCCCCGGGCCCGGGGCGCGCTGAAGAAGGCGGCGGGAGCCTGGGGACTGACCTGGCTGACGTACACCGTCTCGTCCCAGCCGAGGCCCATGCCGGGCCGGACCAGGAGCAGTTGGGCCAGGGTGAAGGCGGCGGCGACGACCGCGAGCGGGAAGGCGGTGCGGAGCGGCCGGGTGCCGCCGGACGTGCGCGGTGAGCGTGGGCGCCGGAATCCGGCGAGTGTGGCGTGCGCGCTGCCGGCCATCATCACCCCTCTGCCCCCGCGGAGTGGTGGGGACCCTTGTCACCCTACAACCTGTAGGGGTCGCGAACGGGAGTCGGGGAAAACACCGCCAAACTACCCCGAATACCCGCCTCATGCCGGGTGGACGGGGCCATCCGGCCGACGGCACTACGCGCTGTAAGGTTGGGGCATGGCTGGCACAGGGTCCCGCGGGAGGGCGGAGCGGCGCAGCGCCGGTGAGCTGGAGAGCGAGGTGCTGGCCGCGCTCTGGGCCACCGAGCGGCCCCTGACCCCGGCGGAGATCCAGGCCGAGGTCGACGGGGCGCTCGCCTACAACACGGTGCACACCATCCTCAAACGCCTGTACGATAAAGGGCTGGTGCTGCGGGACGCCGACGGCCGGCGCGGCGCGTACCGCCCGGCGAAGAACGCGGCCGAATTGACCGCCGAGGCGATGCACGAGGCCCTGGACCGTGGCCCGGACCCGATCGCCGCGCTCCAGCAGTTCGTTACCGGGCTGAGCGCCGAGGAGGAGCGGGCGCTGCGCGCACTGCTCGCCGGAGGCGGCGCATGAGGTTCGACGTGTACACCCCGCTGGTGCTGTCCCTGCTGCTGTCGGTGATCGGCCCGCTGATCGCCGGCCGGGTCGCTCCGGCACTCGCCGCGCGCGTCCTCACCTCGGCGGCCGTGCTGACCGCCGCGGCCACCACCTGGTCACTGGTTCTGCTGGCCGCCGCGCTCCTCGGGGACGCGCCGCCGGTGATCCGCGAGGCCCGCGAGGACGGGCATCCGGTGACGGCCCCGGTGCCCGAGGCGATCGGCCTCGCCGCCTGCCTGGCACTGGTGCTGATCGCCGTACGGGTGTACCGGGCCGTACACGCCGAGCGCCGCACCCGGCGTGCCCTGCGCCGGCTGTGCGCGGGACACCCGGCGGACACCGAGCTGATCGTCGCCGCCTCCGAGGTTGCGCAGGCGTTCGCGATCCCGGGCCGGCCGGGCCGGATCCTGGTCACCTCGGCGATGCTGCGCGCCCTCGGGCCGGCCGAGCGACGAGCGCTCCTCGCGCACGAGCGCGCTCATCTCGCCCATCGGCACGGCCCGTTGGTCATGGCAGCGACCCTCGCGGCGGCGGCCGACCCGCTGCTCGGCCCGGCGCGCAGGGCCGTCGGTTTCCTCGTGGAGCGGTGGGCCGACGAGCAGGCGGCGGCCACGGTCGGCGACCGGCGGACCACCGCCCGGGCCCTGGCCCGGGCCGCGCTCAGCGCCGGCGGGGCCCGCACCACCTGCGCCCTGCACTTCACCGACCGCGCCGTCACCCGCCGCATCGCGGCCCTGCAGACCGGCCCGCCGCCGCGGCTGTGGCCGGCCGCGGCGGCCGTCCTCCTGCTGGGCACCCTCTCCGCCCTGCTCGCGGCCGACGCGACAGGGGACTTGCTGCGGCAGCTGTCCGGTGTCCTGATCTGAGACGCCCGACGCATGTCCAGGTGGGGCGGAGCGCGCGCTCAACCCCCGTTCGGTGCCCGGTGCAGCGGCTGCCCGGGCGTCGGTCGCCGGGCAGCCGGCGGCACCGCCCGCACCGCCGGCTCATCCGTACGCACCGTGAGCCGCTCACCATGGTGCCGCAGCGTCAACGGCGGCCCGTCCAGCAGCGCGTACGTCGCCTTGTCCGCGCCGATGTCCACGCGCAGCCGCCGGCCGCGGAACTCCACGTTGAAGGCGAGCCGGCTCAGCCGCTCGGGCAGGCGCGGCGCGAACCGCAGCCGCTCGCCGTCGCGACGCATCCCCCCGAAGCCCGCCACCAGCGCCATCCAGGTGCCGGCAAGCGAGGCGATGTGCAGCCCGTCGCGGGTGTTGTGCTCCAGGTCCTGCAGATCCATCAGGGCCGCCTCGGTGGTGTAGTCCCAGGCGAGGTCCGGATGGCCCGCCTGGGCTGCGACGACGGCCTGGCAGCACGCCGACAGCGAGGAGTCCCGAACGGTCAGCGGCTCGTAGTAGGCGAAGTTCCGGGCCACCTGCTCCTCGTCGTGCTCCGCGTCGAACCAGGCGCCGCAGGTGTACATGGCCAGCACCAGGTCGGCCTGCTTGACCACCTGCTTGCGGTAGAGGTCGAAGTAGGGGAAGTGCAGCAGCAGCGGGTACTGGTCGGCACGGGTGGCGGCGAAGTCCCAGCGCTGGTAGCGGGTGAACCCGGCGTGCTGCTCGTGGACGCGGAGTTCGTCGTTGTAGGGGACGTACATGGCCTCGGCGGCGTCCCGCCAGGCCGCGCTCTCCTCCTCGTCCACGCCGAGCCGTGCCGCCTCGCGCGGATGGCGTTCGACGGCGCCTGCCGCGGCGAGCAGGTTCTGCCGGGCCATGAGGTTGGTGTACGTGTTGTCGTCGGCGACCGCGCTGTACTCGTCGGGGCCGGTGACGCCGTCGATGTGGAAGTCGCCGTGTGCGTCGTGGTGACCGAGCGAGCGCCACAACCGGGCTGTCTCCACCAGCAGTTCCACGCCGACCTCGCGCTCGAACAGGGTGTCCCCGGTGGCCTCGACGTACCGGACCACCGCGTCGGCTATGCCGGCGTTCACATGGAAGGCCGCGGTGCCGGCCGGCCAGTACGCCGAGCCCTCCGGTCCGGCGATGGTCCGCCAGGGGAACGAGGCGCCGCCGAGCCCGAGTTGAGCCGCGCGCTCCCGGGCCTCGTCCAGGGTGCTGTACCGCCAGCGCAGCGCCTCGGCGACCGCCGCGGGGGCGGTGTGGGTGAGCACGGGCAGCACGAACATCTCGGTGTCCCAGAAGGCGTGTCCGTCGTAGCCGGAGCCGGTCAGGCCCTTCGCCGGGATGGCGCGCTGCTCGGCGCGGGCCCCGGCCTGCAGCACGTGGAACAGGGCGAAGCGGACCGCCTGTTGGACCTCCTCGTCGCCCTCCACCTCGACGTCGGCGCGGGACCAGAAGTCGTCCAGGAAGGCGCGCTGGTCCGCCAGCAGACCCTGCCAGCCGTCGTGCGCGGCGGCGGCGAGCGCGGCGTCGACCTGGTCGGCCATCGCGGGCAGCGAACGGGCGCCGGACCAGCCGTGGGCGACCAGCTTCTCCACCCGCAGGGTCTGTCCGGGCTCCAGTACGGCGGTGACCGTCAGCCGGGCCACGTCGGTGCCGCTCTCGCTGCGGGTGGTGGTGCGCTCGGGGCCGCTGACGACGTGGTCGGCGGCCACGGCCACCCGCAGGCCGCTGCGCCGGGTGCGGTGCACAAGGCGCAGCCGGCTGCCGGAGGCGAAGTGGTCCTCCTGCTCCAGCGGGGCCTGCAGCGCCATGGCCGCGCGCGGGTCGCCGTTCGACTCGGGCAGGGTCTCGTTGGCGACCAGTTCGGACTGGATCACCACCCGGCTGCGGTCGCCGACGGCCTCCACCTCGTACGACACCGCGGCCACCGCGCGCTGGGTCAGCGACACCAGCCGGGTGGAGCGCACCCGGACCGTGGAGCCGGCCGGGGAGGTCCACTCGCAGGTCCGCTCCAGCACGCCGCGCCGCAGGTCCAGGACCCGTTCGTGCGAGACGAGCCGCCCGTAGCGGAGATCGAACGGCTCGTCGTCCACCAGCAGCCTCAGGATCTTGCCGTTGGTGACGTTGATGACCGTCTGGCCCGACTCCGGGTAGCCGTAGCCGGCCTCCGCGTACGGCAGCGGGTGCACCTCGTGCACGCCGTTGAGATAGGTGCCGGGCAGGCCGTGCGGTTCGCCCTCGTCGAGGTTGCCGCGCCAGCCGACGTGCCCGTTGGACAGCGCGAAAACCGACTCGCTCTGGGCGAGGACGTCGAGGTCGAGGGTGGTCTCCCGTACGGCCCACGGCTCCACGGTGTACGACCGGTCGGTGATCACTGCTTGCCTCCCAGCTCGGCGAGGTCCTTCACCACGGTGCTCGCGCCGTGCGCGTACAGCGCGTCGGCCTGACCCACGCGGTCCACGCCGACGACATAGCCGAAGCCGCCCGTGCGGCCCGCGTCCATACCGGCCAGCGCGTCCTCGAAGACGGCGGCCCGGGACGGCTCGACGCCGAGGTCGTGGGCGGCGGCGAGGAAGGTGTCGGGGTGCGGCTTGCCCGGCAGCTGCCGCTCGGCGGCGACCACACCGTCGATCCGCACGTCGAAGAAGTGCTCGGCGCCGACGGAGCGCAGCACGTCACGGCAGTTGGCGCTGGAGGAGACGATCGCCGTGCGCAGGCCCGCGGCACGGACCGCCTCCAGATAGCGCAGGGTGCCCTCATAGGCCTCCACACCGCCGGTGCGGATCTTCGCCAGCAGCAGGACGTTCTTGCGGTTGCCGAGCCCGTGCACGGTACGGGCCTCCGGTGGGTCCTCGGGGGTGCCCTCGGGCAGCTTGATGCCGCGGGAGTCGAGGAAGGCGCGGACGCCGTCGGCGCGGGGGCGGCCGTCGACGTACTCGTCGTAGTCGGCGACCGCGTCGAACGGCCGCCCTTGTTCCCCCGCGTAATCCTGCAGGAACGCGTCGAACGTCTCCTTCCAGGCGGCGGCGTGCACGACGGCCGTCCTGGTGACGACACCGTCGAGGTCGAAGAGACAGGCCTGGATCTCATCGGGAAGACCGAGTTGAGTCATACCGGCACTCTTCCCCATGAGCCGCGCTCCCGTGAATGGCACACGCCACACAGCACGCGACCTCCTGATGTCACACTCTGCTGTGTGCCGCTGATCTTCGACGACCTCCTCGACCGCGCCCGTGGCCTCGTCCGGGACGGCCGGCGTGCCGTGCTGGGCATCGCGGGCAGCCCCGGCGCGGGCAAGAGCACGCTCGCCGAGCACCTGGTGCGTGCGCTGAACGCCGACGGGCCGCCCTGGGCCGCGCACGTGCCCATGGACGGCTTCCACCTCGCCGACGCCGAACTGGACCGGCTCGGCCGCCGCGACCGCAAGGGCGCGCCGGACACCTTCGACGCGGCCGGGTACGCGGCACTCCTGCGGCGGCTGCGCGAGGACACCGACGAGGTGGTGTACGCACCCGGGTTCGAGCGGGTCCTGGAACAGCCGATCGCGGGCGCGATCCCGGTGCCGCCGACCGCCCGGCTGGTGGTGACCGAGGGCAACTACCTGCTGCTTACGGAGGGCTCGTGGGCGCGGGTGCGGCCGTGCCTGGACGAGGTGTGGTTCTGCGAGATGGCCGAGGCCGAGCGGATCCGCCGGCTGATCGCCCGGCACGAGGAGTTCGGCAAGGACCACGAGACGGCCGTGGCCTGGGTCCTGAGCACGGACCAGCGCAACGCCGACCTGGTGGCGGCGACGCGGGCACGGGCCGACGTGGTGGTCCCGGCCGCCGTGCTCCCGTCGCCGTCCCGGTCCGCGCACACCCGGTCGACAGGACACGGACGGGACTGACCGGCACCGTCAGCAGCCGCGCGGGCCGGCCGGCGGGTGGGGATCTGCCGGACCGGCATGAGGGCGAAGTCCCCTTCGATCCGGCCGTCCTGCTGGACCGCGTGCCGGAGCCGATGCGGGCGCCGAAGTACCGCAGCCCGAGGACGGATTCGAAACCGGAGTGCTGTTCGCTGTAGCGGGAGCCGCCGTTGTCGTAGCCGCCGGAGGGCGAGTGCCGACATGGCGAACATCACGGGACCGAGCGCGTTTCTGTGGCTCCGAGCGCGTTTCTGTGCGCCGAGCGACCCGCGTTCACCCGCCGACCATACGGAGATCACCGGCCTCTCCCCGGCGCGACACACCACCGCCCTAGATATTCACCCGTTCAACCTCTTCTCCCTCCTTCTCCACGGGTTCGCACACGCCGGCACATCGCCGGACACCCCGTGGACGACTCCTGAGAGGCACAGGCATGCCGTCACCTGCCGGGCACCCCTCCTCCGCGCTGAACCGGCGCGGGTTCCTCACGACCTCGCTGGCCGCGTCGGCGGGTGTGCTCGCCGCCCCGGCCGTCGCCGCCTGGCTGCCGGCGGCCGACGCGAAGGCCGCGAGCGCCCCGGCCGCGTTCGTGGACGACTACAGGACCAACGTCATCGCCAACCTCACGCCCGAGACCAACGCGGTGGTCCGGGTCCTCGGCGGTTTCGCGCAGGTGTGGAAGACCGGCTCCGCCTGGAACACCGGCGCCCCGCTGCGCCCCGAGGTGCTGCGTGCCGACCTGAGCTACTGCGCGCGCGTCACACAGACCCGCACCGACGCGCAGGCGAAGGAGGCCTTCGTCTACGACCGCCAGCACCAGAGCTACGCGCTGATCGCCGGCCTCGGCCCGCTCGCCGGCCTCTACCGGGCGGGCGCGAAGGCGGTCACGTCGATCACGAGCGCGCCCGACGGCACACCGGCGACCACGGTGAGCGACGCCGTACCCGCGAACGCCCCGGCCGGTGCGGCGCTGGGCGCCGGCGCCCACGACTCGGCCCTCGGCAAGGTCGCCGAACTGGTCGACACCGTGCGCGGACCCTACGCCTCCGGCAACCCCGCCAAGTACGCCTACGAGTACCCGCGTCCCTGGCGCCTGACCGAGGACAGCGAGGTCGTCGACACCGGCAGGACGGACGCGTTCGGCTTCCCGGTGTACGACTCGCCGGTGGTCGTGGCCCCGCAGCTGCTGCGCCAGCGCGGCACCTCCCCGGCCGACGACGGCGGCTTCCCGAGCGGCCACACCAACGCCTTCCACCTGGCCGCGCTGGCCTACGCCTACGCCGTACCCGAGCGTTTCCAGGAGCTGGTGACCCGCGCGTTCGAGCTGAGCCACACCCGGATCGTGGCGGGCATGCACCACCCCGTCGACGTCATCGGCGGCCGGATCATGGCCACCGCACTCGCCGCGGCCACCCTCGCCGACCCGGCCAACGCGGACCTGAAGGCCGCCGCCCGCGCCCAGGCCCTCACGTGGTTCACCGCACAGACCGGCACCACCCCCGACACCCTGTACGCCTACGCCCACACCGGCGCCGACCCGTACGCCGACCGGGACGCCAACGCCCGCGCGGTCCGGCCCCGACTGACGTACGTCCTCACCCGGCAGGGCCGCGATCTGCCGATGACCGTGCCGAAGGGCGCGGAGGTGCTGCTGGAGACGCGGCTGCCGTACCTGACGGCCGATCAGCGCCGTGAGGTGCTGCGCACCACAGGCCTGCCCTCGGGGTACGTCCTCCTCGACGGCTTCGAGCAGTGGGGGCGGCTGAACCTGTTCGCCGCGGCGGACGGTTACGGCGCCTTCGACGCGGACGTCTCGGTCACGCTGGACGCGGCCGCGGGCGGTTTCTCGGCGGCCGACGCCTGGCGCAACGACATCGAGGGTCACGGCGGACTGACCAAGCGCGGCACCGGCTCGCTGACGCTGACCGGCCGCAACCGCTACACGGGCGGGACGGTGCTGGCCGAGGGCACGCTGGTCGCCGGTGCCGAGGACGCCCTCGGCCACGGGGACGTGCGGGTCGCGGGCGGCACCCTGCGGGTGGCCGAGCGGCTGCGGGTGCGCGGCGCGTACGCGCAGGACGGGGGCACGCTGGAGCTCACCCTGCGCGCCGGCCGGAAGGCGCCGCTGGCGGTGAAGCACCTGGCGGCACTGGGGAGTTCGGCGGTGCTGTCGCTGCGGCTGGACACCGAGCGGCCCCCGGCCGAGGACATCACCCTGCCGGTCGTCGACGTGCCCCGGCTGCGCGGCCGGTTCACCCGGATCGAGGTGAACTCCGACCGGCTGCGGGCCGTACCCGTGTACACGGCAGAAGGTCTGTCGGTACGACTCGTGAAGCGGTGACGCCTCCGGCGGCGGGAGCGGTGCGACAGTAGGGCCATGATGCGGCCCACGACCGTTCCCGCCGCGCCTCGGCCGGTGCCATCGCGGGGCGGATGATGGCGCGCGAACAGCACCTGCTCCTCACCCGTGCGGTTGCCTCCGAAGGCCCGCGACGGCCGGTCCCCGGCCGCCTCCGGGCCCGGCTGCACCGCCACCGGCGGTGGCTGGTGCCGCTGCTGGCCGTGCTGTTGCTCGCCCAGATGGCCGCGGCGATGGTCACCACGGCCGTGCAGCAGACCCCGACCATCGACGAGCCGGTGTACGTCGCGACCGCCACCGACTATCTGCACGAGCACCGGATCCGCTACAACCCCGAGCATCCGCCGCTCGGCAAGCTGCTGATCGCGGCGGGGGTGGCGGTGGCCGACCCGCACTACGACCCCTCGTACACCGGCACCCAGGGGGATGTGGGCCGGCATCTGCTCTACGAGTCGGGGAACGACCCCTGGCGTGTGATGCTGTGGGCGCGGCTTCCGGTGATCGTGCTGACGTTGCTGTTCGGGCTGGTCGCCTTCGCGTTCGCCCGCGACCTGACGGGCACGGCCGGCGGCCTGGTGGCCCTCGCCCTGTACGTCTTCTCGCCCGATCTGATCGCCCACGGCTCGCTGGCCACGCTGGACGTGCCGACGGCCGGTTTCGTGCTGACGTCGGCCTGGCTGGTGTGGCGGGCGCGCCGCCGGCCCGGGCTCTGTCTGCCGCTCGCCGGGGCGGCTCTCGGCGCGGCCGTGGCGACCAAGATGAGCGCGCTGCCGGCGGTTCCGGTGCTCTCGGTGCTGGCCGCGGCGTCGGTCCTGGTGGCGCGCAGGGGAGCCGATCCGCACCGGCCCGAGCCGCGCTCCCCCCTCGCGGGCCCGGCAGGCACTCGCCCTCGCGAGGCCCCGTCCCTGTCCGCGCATGCCGACACGGCCGGTCCTCGCCCGGGCACGGTCCTGTCCGCCCTCGTGGGTGCCCCCGGCGACCGGCGCCGGGCGGTGCTGTCGGCGCTGGCCGGCGCGGTCGCCGTGGCGGTGGTGGCGGTCGCCGTCGTCTGGGGCGCGTATCTCGCCGTCGATCCCGGTCTGCGATTCTCCCCCGCCGAACCTGTCCCGGCGCTGCACGGGCTGCGGGGCCGACTGGTGGATCTGCTGCCGGTGCCCGACGCCTACCGGGCGGGGATGCGGGTGCAGTTCGGGCTGGAGGACTACCCGTGGCAGGGCTATCTGTTCGGGCACCTGTACACCGGTTCGCTCTGGTACTACCTGCCGGCCGCCCTGCTGGTGAAGACGCCGCTGGGGCTGCTGGCACTCGGCGCGGCGGGTGCGGTGACGCTCGTGGCGGTGCGGCGGCTGCGGCCCGCGGCGCCGTATGTGCTGCTGCCGCCCGGGGTGCTGCTCGCGGCGGCCATGACGGGGTCGCGGGACTTCGGGACGCGGTACGCGCTGTTCGTGCCGATGTTCCTCGCGGTGGCGGCAGCCTGTGTGCCCCGGCCCGGCCGGCGGTGGACGGCCGCCGCGACGGCCGCGCTGGTGCTGTTCGCGGCAGGGAGTTCGCTGCGGACGTTCCCGTACTACCTGCCGTACTCCAACGAGGCCTTCGGCGGCCCCGCCCGCACCCACCGGCTGCTGCACGACTCCAACGTGGACTGGGGACAGGACCTGGGCCGGCTCGCCGACCTGCTCCGGCAGCGGCACAAGGGCGAGCGGGTGTGGCTGGTGTACAAGGGCAGCGGAGTGCCGTCGTACTACGGCATCCGCGCCGCCGATCCGCGCACGGTGCCGCCGGAGCGGGTGCACGGGCTGCTGGTGGTCTCGGACTCCGCGCTCGCCAAGGCGCGCGGACGGCTCGCCGAGCTGGTCGCCGGCAGCCGGCCGGCCGGTGACGTGGGGCATTCGATCAGCCTCTTCCGGCGCTGAAACCTCCTGCTCAACCCCCTGTTCCTGACGGTGGGTGAGCTATGTTGAGTGCTTGTGGCAGACAAAGGAGGCGGACCGGTGCCCTCGCCGCAGCAGGCACGCGCACAGGCATCAGCGATCAGGTCCGGCAAGACCGTGCCCGCGGCCGAGGCCAGCCCGACCTCCCGGCTCCGGGAACTCTTCGACGGCCCCCGCCTGTCGCCGGGGCAGCGGCGCATCGCCCAGTACCTGATCGAGCACATCACCGAGGCCGCGTTCCTGTCCATCACCGAGCTGGCCGACCGGGTCGGGGTGAGCCAGCCCTCGGTCACCCGCTTCGCCGGCGCCGTGGGCTTCAGCGGCTACCCCGCGCTGCGCGAGAGGCTGCAGTCGATCGCGCTGAGCACCCTCGCCGGCGGGCCGGGCGAGGAGGACCGGGCCAACGAGCTGCAGGCGGCCGTCGACGCCGAGATCGAGAACCTGGAGAACCTGCGGCGCGACTTCGCCGACCCCGACCAGATCATCCGAGTCGGCCGCGAACTTTCCCGCTCCACCCCGCTGACGGTGCTGGGCCTGCGCATCTCGGAGTCGCTCGCCGAGTACTTCGGCTACGCGGCCCGCCGTATCCACCCCGACGTACGGCTGGTCACCAGGGGCGGCAGCGTGGCCTACGACGCGCTGCTGCAGTGCCGTGAGGCCGGCGGCACCTGGGTGCTGGCCTTCGCCATGCCGAGGCACTCCCAGGAGACGCTGCAGGCCGTGCGGGTGGCCCGCGGCGCCGGCCTGAAGGTCGCCCTGGTGACCGACCTCGCCCTCGGGCCGGTGGCCGACGAGGCCGACGTCACCTTCGCCACCGGTACCGGCTCACGGCTGGTGTTCGACTCCTACGCCGCGCCCGGTGTGATGGCCGCCGCGCTGCTGCAGGCCATGACCGACGCCGATCCCGAGCGCACCCAGGCCCGCCTGGAGAAGTACGAACAGCTCTCCGACCAGCACCAGTTCTTCATGAAGGACTGATCCGGTCCGTCCCGGAACGTTCCGGTCCGTCCCGGACGGGTGATCCGTCACCAAGCGCGCATGAATGTTTTCATACGGCTTGCAAAGCGGACGGCATATATAAATACTGCTCGCACCACCGCCCCGAGAAAGCCGACGGACCGCCCATGCGTATGCCAGTCACCGCGCGGCGCCGGTCTCCGACGCACGGGGCCCCCGCACGGACACCCCCAGCCGCCGTCCCCTACCCACGTCGGCGCCCGGGGTGTACCGGGGAGCGCCGTCTGCGCGGCGCGCCCGTGGCGGCCCCGGCCATCCCCTAGGCCGGGGCCGCCCCGCACCCGTCGGACCACCCTCACGACGCCGCACACCGGAAGCGATGACCATGCCTCTCATCACCAGCACGCGCATCAGCCCCGACTGGCCCTGCCAGGTCAAGACGCCGGGCTCGTACGACTGGGAGCGCTCGGCGGCCAAGTGGCTGCGTGAGCTGATCCCCGCGCGCTACGCCAGCTATCCGGCCCTCATCCGCCACCCCGTCCTGCTCGCCCGGCACGCCCAGCTGCAGGTCCAGCAGGAGATACGGGTGGCCCGGACGGCACTGCAGACCGCGCGGGCCGAGCTGCCGATGCTCGGTCTGCCCGAGTCGGTCATCGAGCACACGATCAAGCTGTATGCCGCCGAGGTCCTGCAGCTGCAGCACATCGCGCGCAGCGTCCGCGCGGTCAGCGAGGCCCTGGCCGGCCGCGGCGCGGGCCGCTGAGCCACCGGCGTCCATCAGCTCTGTGCGGACGACTCTCGCGTACCTCCAGGCGATCGTACGAAGCCCCTGTGAAGCTCATATGAAACCCCACCCGCCGGAAGAGTGATCGAGCGGGCCCCGATGTGCCATGCTCGTCGCGTGACGAGCGAGCCCGTCCACCCGGCGCACGCCGCCGGCGGCGATCCGGCCGCACTGGCCCGGATCGTGGCCCGGCAGCGCGCGGAGATGGAGCGACTGCGGGACCTGGCCGCCACCTCGGCGGTCCAGGAGCGGGCCAAAGGCGTGCTCATGGCCGTCACCGGATGCTCCCCGCAAGCCGCGCACGAGGAGCTGCTGCGGCGCGCCATGGACGGCAACCGCACACTCCTCGAACAGTGCTGGCTCACCCTGGGCGCCCTGCCGCCGCCCCAGGAGCGGCCGGACGGCGCGTCGCCGGCAGTCGCCGAACGGCCGGCCGCCGGCTGCTGGAGCGTCGCGCCCGCCGGCACGGTGGAGCTCGCGAACGTACTCGGGCACATCGGCCGGGACCTGGTCCGGGTCGGCACGCCGCACGAGCTGGCCCGGTGCCTGCTGGACCACATCGCGCCCGAGACCGGCGCCGACGCCGTGGTGCTGTACGAGCGACTGCCCGAGGCCGGGCTCGAACTGATCGGGCACGCCGGCGTCGACCCGGCCTTCGCCGCGCAGTGGCGGTACGTGCCCCCGCTGACCGCAGTGGCCCCGCTCGACGCCCTGCGGTCCGGCGAGCCGCGCTGGCTGGAGGATCTCGCCGGGGACAGCGACCGGTACCTGATCATCGGAGAGTCGCCGGAACGCTGGCCCAGCCGGGCCTGGCTGCCCGTGCCGGGAGGGGACGCCTCGCATGTCGCCCTCGGTGTGTGGCGCGGCCGTGGCGGTACGTTCGCACCGCGCGAGCGGCGGCTGCTGCGGGCCGTGGCCCGGCTGTGCGCGGGCCGACTGCGGGCCTTCGACTTCGTCCAGGAGCACGGCGGTGGCGCCGTCGCCCGGACCGTGCAGGCGGTGTTCGACGCGCTGCCGGGCGCGGCGATCCTGCTGACCCCGCTGCGCGCCGCCTCCGGCCAGGTGGAGGACTACCTCATCGAGGCCGCCACCTCGGAGGCGGTCGACGTGTTCGGCCGGTCCGGCCGGGAGATGGCCGGCCGGCGGGTTCTGGAGAGCTGTCCGGCTGTCGCGGGCGAGCCGCTGTGGCAGGGCTGTCTCCAGGCGCTGGAGACGGGGGCGCCGTTCGAGGGCGGGCCGTTCGTCTGCCAGGAGGTGGTCGGCGAGATGCCCGTGACCGCCACCTACTCGGTGCGGGCCGCCCCGCTGGGCGAGGGTCTGCTGGTCACCTGGCTGCGGTACGACCCCGCCGACCGACAGGAGCAGCGCCTGGCCGATGTGCAGCGGCTCGGCAACCTCGGCTGGGCCAACTGGAACCTGCTCACCCGGGAGGTCTCCTGGTCCGAGCAGACGTACGCCGTGCTCGGCCGGCCCCCGGCCGAGCAGCCGCTCGGTCTGGAACGGCTCCCCGACCTCGCCCTGCCGGAGGACGCGGGACCGCTCACCCACGCGATCGCCGAAATCGTCCGCCACGCCCGGCCGTTCGACGTGCCCTTCCGCATCGACACGCCCGAGGGTGTCCGCCATCTGCGGCTGGTCGCGGAGGCCGTCAGGGCGCCGGACGGCACCGCCGTCGAGGTGCACGGCTTCGTCCAGGACCTCACCCGGCAGCGGAGCGCGGAACTGGCGCTGGTGGAGAGCGAGCGGGCGATGCTGCTGCAGCGCGGGATCCTGCAGGCCGAACGGGCCCTGGCCGCCCGGCTGCAGTACGCCCTGCTGCCGATGCCGACCAAGCCGATGCGGCGGGCAGGGCTGCGCGTCGAGGTCGCCTATCTGCCCGCACAGTCCGGCATCCATGTCGGCGGCGACTGGTTCAGCGCCGTCGAACTGCCCGACGACGACGCGCTGTTCGTGGTCGGTGACGTGGCGGGCCACGGCGTCGACGCCGTGGCCACGATGGCCCAGCTCAGGTTCACCGCGAAGGGCATGGTCAGCACCGGCTCCTCGTTGACCGAGGTGCTGGCGGGCCTCAACTACCTGCTGCTGCACTCCCGCGACAGCCAGTCCACCGCCACCATGGTGCTCGCCCGCTACGACCCCGAGCGGCACGTCCTCGCCTGGGCACAGGCCGGACATCTGCCTCCGCTGCTCGTGCGCCGCGGCGAGGCGCGCTGTCTCGACCGACCCGGCGGCATGCTGCTCGGCGCGAGCGCGGACCCTGACTTCGAGGCGGCCGAACTCCGTCTGGAGCCCGGGGACCGGCTGCTGCTGTACACCGACGGCCTGGTCGAGCGGCCCGGCGAGAGCCTCGACGCGGGCATGGACCGGCTGGCCGATGCGGTGCGCGCCCAGGGCTGCGGCACGTCCGGCTCGCTGGACGCGCTGCTCGCCACGATGCTCGCGGACGAGGGGCGGGACGATGTGTGCGTGCTGGACATCAGGGTGCCGCTGGAGGACGTGACGGACGTGGCTGACGCGCAGGACACGGACGACTAGGGGTCGGCGGCGCGTGGGTCGAGGGACGGCTCGCCGGGGGCGAGGCCGGGCTCAGTCGTCGTCGCGGTGTCGCCAGTACCAGAACACCCCGACGACGAGGGCCAGCAGAAGGACGGCGGGCACGAGCAGGCCCGGGATGCGGGAGCCGGTCATCGGGCTGGCTTTCGGTCGTGGTGCGGCGGTACGCGCGGCGGTCGGCCGCAGGCTGCCCATGATGAGGCCGGACCACCACTGGGGCAATGCTCTCGTCGGGATGTCGCCCGGTGTTCGAATCCGCTCAGTCCACGGGGTGACCGGCCTCGATGCCGGCCGCGTCGGACAGGCGCAGCAGCGGCCCGCGGCGGCCCTCGCCCCACTGCACCGGGTTCAGGACGAAGCCGACGTGGTCGCCGCCGTCGGTGCGGTGGAGGATGGTGCCGACGAACCAGGCCGCCGTGTCGCACAGCACCACCGCGCCGCCGTACCCCTCCGTCCAGTCCAGGCGCGCGAACTTGTCGATCTCGTCCCCGGTCTCGCCGCCGAGGATTTCCGCGAGGTCCCGCTGGTCGCGGGTGAGCAGGTGGACGGCGAGGTGCTCTGCGGCCCGGGCGACGCGGTAGGTGTGGTTGGCCTTGGACAGCCACACGGTGAACCGGGGCGGCCGGATCGAGCACTGCGAGGCGAAGCCGACCAGGCACCCGGCCCGCTCACCGTCGGCCACGGCCGTGACCGCGCACATGTCGGGGTTCAGCCGCCCGAAGAAGCCGCCCATACCACCCGTCGGACCGACGCCCGGTCCGCTGCCCGGTCCGATGCTCGCGGCACCCGCCGCTCCCTCGGCACCGCCCACATCCGTCATGCCGGCCTTTTCGCCCACGTCAGCCGCGCTTGGCGCACCACCCGTGCCCGCCCCGCCTGCCGCACCCCCCGTGCCCGCCGCGCTAGCCCCAGCGCTCACGTCAGCCCCGATGGCCGCGCCGCCCACATCCGCCCCGCAAGCCGCACCACCACCTACCTCAGCCGCACCTACCGCACCACCCGCGCAAGCCGGGCCCACCGCACCAGCGACGCCCGCACTACCCGCCCTTCCGCCCACGTCAGCCGCGCTTGGCGCACCACCCGTGCCCGCCCCGCCTGCCGCACCCCCCGTGCCCGCCGCGCCAGCCCCAGCACTCACGTCAGCCCCGATGGCCGCGCCGCCCACATCCGCCCCGCAAGCCGCACCACCACCTACCTCAGCCGCGCCCAGCGCACCACCAACGCGGGCCCTGCCAGCCCCACCGCTCGCATCAGCATCGTTGGCCGCGCCGCCGACATCGGCCCCCCGAGCCGCACCACCTACCTCAGCCCCGCCGGCCCCATCACTCGCACAAGCCACGCGCAGCGTGCCACCGACGCCCGAGCTACCCGCCGTACCACCCACGTCAGCCCCGCTCGGCGCGCCACTGGCGTCCGCCCTGCCCGCCGTACCGTTCGCGTCCATGGCACCGCGCTCCCGTCCGCCGTTCCGGCGCCCGGGCCGGGCTCATGCCGGTGGGCCGGGCGCGGCCTGCGTCGCCTCCCGGGGTTCCCCGCGGGCCTGTCATGAATCGTCGCCCAGGCCGGTGCGCGACTCCAGCGCGCGGCGCGTGTCGTCGCCGTAGACGCCGGTCTCGTCGCCGCTGATGCCGTACCAGAGCTGGAACCGGGCCACGGCGGCGGTCAGGCCGGCGTCGTAGGTGCCGCTGGTGGAGCCGTCGCGGTAGACGTCCGGGATGCGGAGCAGCCGTTGCTGCAGTGCGGTGACCTCGGGGCCGGTGTCGCCCTGGCGGAGGGTGCCGGGGCCGTCGGGGTCGGTGGCGGCGGTGGGCGCGGGTGATGCGGTGGGTGCCGGTGCGGTGGCGGGCGGCGCGGTCGTCGTCTGGCGGTGCGGAGGCGAGGTCGCGGTGGCCTGCCGGCTGCCGGGGAGGAGCAGGGCGCAGCCGAAACCGAGGAGGGCCGCGGCGGCCACGGCCCCGGCGACGGCGGAGCGGCGCAGAGCGGGGGTGGGGGTGGTGCGGGGCGGCGCCGGTACGGGCGGCAGTTCCTGTGTCTCCGCCTCGTCGGCGTGTCCCGCTCGCGCCGGGACGCCGTCCATCTCGCGCATCAGCTCCGCGAGGGCGTCGAGACGGCGCGGCCGCAGCACCCGGATGGGTTCCAGGACCGGGCCGGCGTGCGGCCGTTCGGGATCGGGCGGTGTCGGCACCTGGCTCTCCTTCCGTCGTCCCCGTGCAGAGATACGACGTCGGGGATGCCACCGTTCAGGTGTCACCGGCCTCCCCTCAAGCGCTCGATACGCTCAACTCGGTAAGAAATGTTGAGCGGTTGAGAAAGCGCATGCTAGAAAGCGCCGTCATGACGACTCCTTGGTCACGCCGTGGTTTTCTGGCCGCCTGTTCGGGAACCGCTGTCGCCCTGGGTTTCGGGCCCCGGGCGTTCGCGGCGTCGGACGAGTTCACGACACTCCGGGCGAGGTGGCGCACCCTGGTCCTCGGCGAGGGGTTCGACCCCACCACCGAACCGTTCAAGAGCCGGCTCGCCGACCTGGGCACGACGGCGGGCCATTACCGGGCCACGATGGCCCCCGCCACCGGCTCCCTGTGGCCCGACCTGGTCTACGCCGACCCGGATCCGGACACCGACCCGGAGTCGTACGGCTACTCGGGCAACATGAACACCAGTTACACCCGGCTGAGCACGCTCGCGCAGGCCTACTGCCAGCCCGGCACCGGCCTGACCGGCGACGCGGACCTGCGGACCGCGATCCTCACCGGCCTGGACCACCTCCACGACGACGTCTACAACGCGGACCAGACCCGCTACGGCAACTGGTACAGCTGGCAGATCGGCGCCCCGCAGGCCCTGCTGGACGTGTGCGTGCTGATGTACGACGCCCTGCCGGCCGACCGGCTGGCCGGCTACCTCGCCGCCGTCGACCACTTCGTGCCCGACTCGGCGGTGGCGAGCTACAGCGGGACGAGCACGGGCGCCAACCGGGTCGACCTGTGCCGGGTGCTGGCGCTGCGCGGTGTCGTCGGCGCGAGCCCGGCCAAGGTGGCGCTGGCCCGCGACGCCCTCTCCCCCGTGTTCCCGTACGTCACCTCCGGCGACGGCCTGTACGCCGACGGTTCGTTCATCCAGCACACCACCGTGCCGTACACCGGCTCGTACGGCTCGGTCCTGCTCGGCGGTCTCGGGCTGCTGTTCGCGCTGCTGGCGGGCTCCGGCTGGGAGGTGACGGATCCGAACCGGCAGATCGTGTTCGACGCGGTGGAGCACGCCTGGGCGCCGTTCCTCTACAACGGCCTGGTGATGGACGGCGTCGCGGGCCGGGCGATCAGCCGTGGGCTGTCGGCGGCGGACCCCAAGCGGATCCAGCAGGACGATCATCTGCGCGGTCATCCGGTCCTGGCCTCGATCGTGTTGCTCGGGCAGGGGGCGAGCGCGGCCGAGAACGCCCGCTGGCGTGCTCTGGTGAAGGGCTGGATGCAGCGCGACTACTACAGCCCGCCGCTCGCCGACCCGGTGCTGAGCCTGCCGCATCTGGCCCGGCTCAAGGGGGTCCAGGACGACGGGTCGGTGACGGCGGTCGCCGAACCGGCCGGGCACCGGCTGTTCCCCTCCATGGCACGGGCCACGCACCGCAGCCCCGGCTGGGCGGCCTCGCTGAGCATGGCCGACAAGAGGATCACGTACTACGAGACCGGCAACGGCGAGAATCTGCGCGGCTGGCACACCGGGGCGGGGATGCTCTACTGGTGGGGCGACACCTTCGCCAACGGCCAGTACAGTGACGCTTTCTGGCCCACCGTCGACCCCTACCGGCTGCCCGGTACGACCGTCTCGCGCAAGGCGCTGGCGGACGGGGCCGGCGGGGACTGGGGCGCCTCGATGCCGGACGTGAACTGGGTGGGCGGCGCGACGGACGGCCGGCGGGCCGCCGTCGGGCAGTACCTCAAGGGCCTGCAGTCGACGCTGGTGGCGAAGAAGTCGTGGTTCTTCCTGGACGACACGGTCGTCTGTCTCGGCGCGGGCATCACCTGCACCGACGGCACGGCGGTGGAGACCACGGTGGAGAACCGCAACCTCGGCCCCACCGGCGGCGCCCCGTTCACCGTCGACGGCACGGTCCGGCCCTCCTCCTACCCCTGGTCGGCGACGTTCACCGGGGCGAAGTGGGCGCACATCGGCGGGCACGGCGGCTATGTCTTCCCCGGCGGGGCGACCGTACGGGCCCTGCGCGACGCCCGTGACGGCAGCTGGAGCACGATCAACAAGGGCGGCTCGACCACCGTCCTGAACCGCAAGTACCTGACGATGTACGTCGATCACGGCACCGACCCGGCGAACGCGTCGTACGCCTACCAGCTGCTGCCGGGTGCCACCGCGGCCCGTACACAGGCGCGAGCGGCGGATGCGAAATGGCTGACCGTGTTCGCCAACTCCGACAGCCTGCAGGGCGTTGCGGTGCCCTCGCTCGGATTCACCGGGGTGAACTTCTGGTTCGGCGGAACGGTCGGAACGCTCACCGCGAGCGATCCGTGCTGCGTGATGACCAGTGAGAGCGAGGACGGCACGGCCGTGATCGCGGTGAGCGATCCGATGCGGATGCGCACGAGTCTGACCCTGACCTGGCGGCGGGCGGTCACCGCGGTGACGTCCGCGCCGGGCACGCTCGTCTCGGCGGCCGCCGGATCCGCGCTGACGCTGACGTTCGGCGACCTCACGGGCACGGCCGGAGCCACCCAGCGGGTCACCGTCAGGCTGGGCTGAGCACCCCCCGCGCTCCCTGCACGAACCGGCCCAGGGACGCCGTGAACGCGGCGACGAAGGCGTCCCTGGCCTCCTCCGGGAGGGCATCCAGCGACAGGTAGGGGTTCAGGTCCTCCAGTTCGACCAGCAGCAGGCCGCCGTCGCGAGTGCGGCAGGCGTCGACGCGCTGGATGCCGTGGCCGAGGTCGTTCCAGTCGATGAAGCGCCGAGCGAACTCCAGGTCGGCGGCGGTGGCCGCGTACGGCTTCAGCTCCCAGCGGCGCTCCGGGTCGGGGGCGTACAGGGCGTACTGGAAGTCGTCGTCGACGAAGTAGAAGGACACCTCGTGGACGAAGTCGACGCGGGGCTGGATCAGCACCTGGCCGGTGGCGAGCGCGGCGACCTGGCGTGCGGGCACGGTGCGCAGGCCGAGGGAGTCGGCGCCGAGCACGGGCTTGACGACGTACCGCTCGGCGGCCGGCAGCAGGTGCAGCTCCTCGGCGCGGCCGACCGTCGGTATGACGGGGAAACCCGCGGCGCTCAGGTCGAGCAGGTACTGCTTGCCGGCCATGTCCGCCCTGCCGGTGAGCGGGTTGTACACGCGGGCGCCGGTGGCGAGGGCACGTGCGCGGAAGGCGTCGTACTCGCGCTGGTAGCCGAGGACGGGCCCGCTGTTGCGGACGACCACGGCGTCGAAGGCGTCCAGCAACGCGGTGGCGTCCAGCGGATGGCACAGGGCCAGGTCGAAGCGGGCGCGCAGCCGGGAGGTGAGGAAGATGTCCTCGTCGCAGTAGCGGCGCCCGCGGGCCTCGTACGCCAGGTCGGTGACGTAGAGCAGGCGGGGGCGGGCGGCGGGCATAGGGGGTCTCCTGGGGCAGTGCGGCGTGCCGGCTGCGGGGGGCCGTTTTCGGCAGTAGGTGCAGAAAGGTTACGCCGGGGTACGGCCGCTCCCGCTCCCGGCCCTGGCCTCTGTACGATCCGACCTGCGTGCTGCGCGGCCCGGACCCTGGCCCGAGGGCCGGCGGCCTCACCGCCCGGCCGCCCCCAGCTCCCCGACGTCCACGCTCATGCGGCCCCGGCGCACCGTGCGCCGGGGTCCCGCCTCGATCGGCGTGCACGACGGCACGGCGAGCACCCGGCAGCCCACGGCCTCGGCCCGGCGACACCGGCGGGTGAGCCCTCGACGGCGACACATGCGGCGGGATCGACGCCCGAGATGCGGCCGCTGCCGGATACAGGTCGGAAGCGGGCTCGGTTCGGGCCGTCTCGCCCGCGGCGATCGTGGTGCGGAAGGCGTCGACGCCCTCGGTGGCGAGCGGTTTCAGCACAGCGTCCACCACCGGCCGGGAGGACGCCGGCGCAAGGGCTGCCGGTATCCCGAACTCACCCAGGAGACTGAGGAGTTCCCGTGCTCCGGGCAGGGTTTCTCCTCCCGCTCGACGGCCGTGCGGAAGCGGGACTCCATGTCCGCGGCGAGCGTGCCCGGGGCGGTGCCGGTGAGGGTGTGCAGGTGGGCTGCGGTGTCGGTGGCGGAGCGGCCGAGTACGGCGAAGAGGTCGTCCGCGTCGATGCCGGGGGCCGTCTCGCGCACGGTGCGCAGCCACAGCGGGGCGTCCCGGCGGGGTGTCGACCAGGGTGCCGTCCATGGCGAACAGCACGGCGTGCGGCCGGGCCGCGAACGGCCGGCCGCCCAGGGTCCAGTGGCGGTCCGGGTGCCGGGCGAGCGCGGCGAAGGCCTGTGCGGCGACGCCGGTGGGCCGGATCGGCCGCGGGGCGGCGGGTCCGATGCCGGGGCCTGCGGCGGCCGGCCAGGCGGGGCGCGATCGATTCCAGTCAATTCGATCGATCCGATGTTCGACAGTCGCCTCACAGCACTCAGTTCCCTCACTCGCCCACTCGGACTGCACTGAGTGTCACCAGGCTCGTCCGGCTGCTACGTTCCCCTCCATGAGCTCCAGCAGCGCGGCGCCGGCCGCGAAGCCGCCGATGCGCGACGCCCTCGTCGCGGCGGCCTTCCAGCTCTTCCTGGAACGCGGGTACGAGCAGACCACCGTGGACGACATCGTGGCCCTCGCCGGGGTCGGCCGGCGCTCGTTCTTCCGCTACTTCCCCTCCAAGGAGGACGTGGTCTTCCCCGACCACGAGCGCTGCCTGGCCGACATGACCGCCTTCCTCGCCGCGAGCGACGAGCAACACGAACCGGTGCGCCGAGTGTGCGACGCGGCCCGGCTGGTTCTGGGGATGTACGCGGAGAACCCGACGTTCTCCGTGCAGCGCTACCGCCTCACCAAGCAGGTGCCGGGTCTGCGGGCCTACGAGCTGTCGGTGGTGTGGCGCTACGAGCGCGCGCTCGCCGAGTACCTGCGCGGGCGGTTCACGGGCCGGCCCGACGGGACGCTGCGGGCGGATGTCGTCGCGGCCTCGGTGGTCGCCGCGCACAACAACGCCCTGCGTTCCTGGCTGCGTTCGGACGGCCTGGGCGACGCGGGTGCGGCCGTGGACCACGCGCTGGGATATGTGCAGCGGGCGTTCGCGCACACGGCCGAGCCCGTCGCGGCGCCCGCCCGGACCGGTCCGTGGGCGGGCGGCGGGGCGGAGGGCGGCTCCCACGACGTGGTGGTGCTGGTCACCCGCCGGGACGCCCCGCTGTGGCGGGCGGTGCAGGAGCTGGAGGCGGCACTCGGCCGCACCTGAGGCACCCCCACTTTTACACATTGGGGGTACGCAGTGCCTTTACCAGTGACACTGAGTGCCATACTCTGTCGGCGTGCACGGTGGCACGGCCGCCGCGCACGCGTGTGCCCGGTGCGCGCCGGACACGCGGGATTCCGGCCGAGCGCAGGGAGTTGACCAGCGTGTACCACTACTCAGCAAACGTCTCGCATCCGGCGGCCGGCTCCGCGGCGGGGGTTCTCGACCCCGTCCACGCGGACACCAGGGACGCCATCGTCTTCCAGCGCTGCACCTGGTGCGGCACCGCGATGTACCACCGGCTGCTGTGTCCGGTGTGCCAGGGCAGCGAGCTGCGCACCGAGCGCAGCGAGGGTGTCGGGACGGTCCGGCACTCCACCGTGGTGCACCGCAACACGCCCGCGGCACGCAATGTCTCGCTGATAGAGATGGCCGAGGGGTTCGTCGTACGGGGCCGGGTCATGGGCCCGCCGGTCGGCATCCACAGCGGCGACCGGGTCCGGCTGTCCACCGCCCAGGATCCGGTGCGGGGCGAGCCGGTCTTCCAGCTGCTGGACGAGCCGTACCGGGGCGCCTGGACCTGACGGCGCAGGGCCGCAACGCTCCGGCACCCGCGCCGCCGCACCTCGCGGTGGGCGGCGGGCGCCCTCACCGGCGCCCCGGCCCCGGGACCAACTCCGTACGGCGTCCGGTCGCGGATGAGACAGTGGGTGGGTGTGCGGTCCGGGTGATGGGCGCGCCAGCTTCAAGTCGCCGGACAACGAGGTGGTTTGATGTCGGTCGTCGTGGTGGGCGCCGGGGTGCTCGGGGCGTCGGTGGCGTATCACCTGGCCGGGCGGGGCGTGCCGGTCACCCTGCTGGAGCAGGCGGCACGTCCGGCGGCGGGGGTGACGCGTGACTCCTTCGCGTGGATCGGAGGGACGGGCGGGCACTGGCCCGGCGGCGCGGCCCGCTTACGCGGTTCGGTCCTGGCGGACTGGCGGCGGCTGGAGGCGGAGCTGCCGGACGCGCGGGTGCGCTGGACCGGCTCCCTGACCTGGCCGGCCGCGGCAGCGGACCTTGTGGGGCAGGAAGAGGCCGGGGAACTGGTGGGCCCAAAGCGGATCAGGACGCTCGAACCCCGGCTGCGCACTCCCCCGCCGTCGGCCCTGCACATTCCGTCGGACGGCGGTGTCGATCCGGTCGCGGTCACCGAGGCTCTGGTACGGGCGCTGCCTGCGCGCGGCGGCCGGGTGGTGCTCGGGGTGTCCGGGGTGTCCCTGCGGGTGTCCGGGGGCCGGGTCACGGACATGGAATGCTCGGCCGGCTTCCTGCCGGCGTCCACCGTCGTCCTGGCCGCCGGCACCGGTGTCCCCGCGCTGACCGCGCCCTTGGGCATCCCGCTCCCGGTGACGGCGTCCCCAGCCCGCCTGATCCGGCTCACCGCGCCACCCGGACTGGTTCGCGGCATCGTCGCCGGACCGGAGTTCGAGGTACGCGAGGTGACGCCGGGCCACCTGCTGATGACCCTGCCGGACCGGGGAAAGGCATCTCCGGAGGACCGGATGGGCCTGCCGGACAGGGCAGTTGCCGCTGTGGACGACTCGACGGGCGTGGAGGGCACGGGAGCTGCGACTTCGGACCACCCGATGAATCCGCGGGACACGGCAGCCGCACCTGCAAGCCACCCGACAAACCCACCCGACACGGCGGCCGCACCGCCGAACCCACCAGACACCGCAGCCCCACCTGCGAACTGCCCGACCAGCCCGCCGGACACGGCGGCCGCTCCGCCGACCCCCCCGCCGAACCCACCGGGCCGGGTGTCCGCCGATCCCCCGGACGACGACAGCCCGAGTCCGTTCTCCAGGCCGCTCGCGCTGCTCCGGGCCGCCTTCGCCGGGGCGGACGCGTGCCCGGTGGTCGGCTCTCGTGTCGCGGACCGGCCGATGCCCGCCGGCGGTCCGTTGGTCGGTCCGTTGGTCGGTCCGTTGGTGGGTCCGTCGGCCGGTGCGGAGGCGTCCGGTTGTTCGTTGTATGTGGTGGTCGCACACTCCGCCGTCACGCTGGCGCCGGTGATCGGCCGGCTGGTCGCGGACGAGTTGGCCACCGGGCGGCCCACCGAGCTGCTGGACGGATGCCGGCCGCCGTCTCCCTGGCACACCGAGGCGCGCGCCGACGTCAACATCGTTCGCGATCAGGCAGGTTGACCGGCCCGGAGGGCAGGATGTCGTTGCCGGGCCGGAGAAGAGGCTCCGTTCCGGTCGGCGCTCACTCCGCGAGGGTGACCCGGATCCCGACCGTCCCGTCCAGCCCGCGCCGCAGCCGGCTGCCCAGCAGGGTGAGGCGGCCGACGATGCCGTACTTGCGGGCGATGAGGTCCCGGTACCGGGCGGTGGTGGCGGCGTCGGTGATCTCCGCGGTGGCCGGCACCTGGTCGCCGGTGGGGTTGCCGCGCAGGTCGCAGGGGCCTACGAGGACGTCGGCGCGGCGGCGGATCCGCTTGACCTTGAAGCTGTCGGCGGCCGTCCAGACGCCGAGGGTGTCACCGTCGCGCACCACCCACACCGGGGTGGCGACCGGGGTGCCGTTCCTGCGATGGCTGGTCACCAGCAGGTACTTGCCGGAGCCGAGCCGGTCCAGCCGCGTGTCGTCCATGCACGGCAGTCTAGGAGGTCGCCCCCGCTCGGCAGACCGGCTCGGTCACGCGTTCCCGCACCCCGCCCGGTCACTCCAGGGCCACGGCCATCCGCCGTACCCCCTCCGTGAGGATGTCGGGCGAGGTCGCCAGGTTCAGCCGTACGTGACCCGCGCCGCCGGTGCCGAAGGGCAGGCCCGAGCTGAGGGCGACCCGCCCGCGGTCGAGGAAGACCTGCGCGGGGTCGTCGCCGAGGCCGAGGTCACGGCAGTCGAGCCAGGCAAGATAGGTGGCCTCGGCGGGGTGCAGGCGGACCCGGGGCAGGTGCTCGGCGAGCAGGCCGGCGAGCAGGCTCCGGTTGGCCTCCAGTCCGGCCAGCAGGGCGTCCAGCCAGCCGGTGGCCTCGCGCAGGGCGGCGGTGTGGGCGATGACGCCGAGGTGGCTGGGGCCGTGGCTGACCTCCTCGGGCAGTCGGTCGAGGTCGGTGGCGGCCTTCGGCCCGGCGAGGGCGACGGCGGCTTTGAGGCCGGCCAGGTTCCAGCCCTTGGAGGCCGACATCAGGGACAGGCCGCGTTCGGCGCCCGGCACGCTCAGGTACGGCACGAAGGTGACGCCGGGGGCGACGAGGGGGGCGTGGATCTCGTCCGCGACGACCCGGACGCCGTACCGCTCGGCCAGGGCGGCGACGGCGGCCAGTTCGTCGGTGGTGTGCACGGTGCCGGTGGGGTTGTGCGGGCTGCACAGCAGGAAGGCGGCGCGGCCGGAACCGGCGGTCGCCTCGCGGAAGGCCTCCTCCAGAGCGGCCGGGTCGATGCGCAGATCGGCGCCGAGCGGGGCTTCGGTCACCCGGCGGTCCATGTGCGTGACGAACTGGAAGAACGGCGGGTACACCGGTGGGTTGACGATCACCGGATCGCCGGGCCCGGTGACCAGTTTGAGCATCTCGACCACTCCGAGCATCACGTCCGGAACGATCGCGGCGCGCTCGACGGCGATCCCGTCCCAGTTCCAGCGTTCGGCGGCGAACGCGGACAGCGCCTCGGCGTAGGCGGTGCCGGCGGGGTACCCACTGTCGCCGAGGGCCAGCGCGTCGGTCACGGCGCGGACGACGGGTCCGGCGAGGGGTACGTCCATCTCGGCCACCCACAGCGGCAGCACGTCCTCGGGGTAGGTGCGCCATTTCATGCTCGTACGGCGGCGCAGTT
The DNA here is from genome assembly GCF_009604455.1 of Streptomyces sp. RB17. Taxonomy (GTDB): domain Bacteria; phylum Actinomycetota; class Actinomycetes; order Streptomycetales; family Streptomycetaceae; genus Streptomyces. The sequence goes on along the minus strand of NZ_WEGL01000002.1, from coordinate 876,936 downwards.
GCTCCAGGCCGAGGGAGTGCAGTGGGTCGGGTTCGCCGGGAGTGGTGTGCGGGATGTCGGTCATGGGGCTCACGATAGGAGCCTGTGGGGCGAGCGGGAACGTCGTCATCGCCGGGGCGTGCGGCGGAGATCAACTCGAGCGTCTGGATTGCGTCTTGAACGGTGTAGAACGGTGTATCCATCGTCCGGCAACTCATCCGTACCCAGGAGCTGACCCACGTGACCGACAACCCGGCAGCCACCGACGACGTGGCCGTGTCGCTGCGTGCCCGCATCAACACCAGCCAGCCGCACACCGCCCGGATCTGGAACTACTGGCTCGGCGGCAAGGACAACTACGAGGTCGACCGCGCCGCCGGCGACCAGATACGCCAACTGCACCCCGGTATCGGGGAGTACGCGCGCGCCGACCGGCTGTTCCTGGGCCGTGCGGTGCGTCACCTGGTCGGAGAGGTGGGCATCCGGCAGTTCCTGGACATCGGCACCGGGCTGCCCACCGCGGACAACACGCACGAGGTCGCCCAGCGGATCGCGCCGGAGTCGCGGATCGTGTACGTCGACAACGACCCGCTGGTCCTCGCGCACGCGCGTGCCCTGCTGACGAGCACGCCCGAGGGCCGTACCGACTATCTGGACGAGGATCTGCGCAATGTCGACGCGATCCTCGAACACGCGGCGAAGACGCTGGACTTCAGCGAGCCGGTGGGGCTGATGCTGCTCGGCGTGGTCATCTTCATCGGTGACGACGAGGACCCGTACGGCCTGGTGCGGCGGTTGACGGACCGGTTGCCGGCGGGCAGCCACCTGGTGCTGTCGCACACCGTCACCCATCCGGCGATGCCGGACGTGGACGAGGCGGTGAAGTTCTGGAACGAGCACGGCACCCCGAAGCTGACCCAGCGCACTCCCGAGGACGTGGCCCGGTTCTTCGACGGTCTGGAGCTGCTGGAGCCAGGCGTCGTGTCCTGCTCGCGCTGGCGCCCGGAGGACGCGGACGGCGCCGAGCCGGAGGAGGTCGCGATGTTCGGCGGGGTGGCCCGCAAGAGCTGACCGCGGCCGGAGAGATCCGGCAGGGGCTGAGCGCGGACCCGGGGGCTCCCGCCGACTGAGCGCGGGCCCAGAGGGCTCCCGCAAGGCCTGAGCGCGGCCCGGAGGGCTCCCGCAAGGCCTGAGCGCGGCCCGGACGGACCGACGAACGCTGAGCGCGGGCGAGGGGAATCACGCAAACACCCAGCGCCGGGCGCGGGGAACCACGCAAGCGCACAGCACCGGCGCGAGGCATCCCGCCAGAACCGAACGCGGACCGGACGAACCCAGCCGGCGCTGAGCACAGGCGAGCGGAATCACGCAAACACCCAGCGCCGGCGAGCGGAATCACGCAAACACCCAGCGCCGGCGCGGGGAACCCCGCAAGCGCACAGCACCGGCGCGAGGCATCCCGCCAGAACCGAACGCGGACCGGACGAACCCAGCCGGCGCTGAGCACAGGCGAGCGGAATCAGGCAAGCGTCCGGCACCGGCGCGGGGAACCCCGCAAGCGCACAACGCCGGCGCTCGGCATCCTTTGAGACCCGAGCGTCGGCGCTCGGCATCCCGCGAGGGCCGGGGCCGGTCGGCGGGGATCGGGGGTGCCGGTGAACGCCCGGGCCGTGGGCCGCGTATGGAGGTGCGGGCCCTCGACGACCCGAGGGCCTCGCGCCGCCGGCTCGGGCGGTGCGCGTTCGGTTCGGCTTCGGGAGCCCTGCATGCGGCACGCACGACGACGGATCGTCAGGCGGGTGACACGCCTGGCGGCGGTCGGCGGACTCCTCCTGGGCGGCGGGATGGTCGCCCAGGCGGCCATGGCGAGCGAGACACCCCCGGCCACCGCCAGACCACTCGCCTCCGCGTCCGGCGCGTCCGGCGCCGGGGACACCGGGGCCGCGCTGGTGGCGCGGCTCGGCACGGCACGGACGGCGGGCAACTGGATCGACGCCGACGGGCGGCAGGTCGTGGCGGTGACCGACGAGACGGCGGCTCGGGAGGTGCGCCGCGCCGGAGCCGAGGCGAAGGTCGTGTCGCACAGCATGAACGAGCTGAAGTCGGCGGCGGCGACGCTGCGTTCGGCGCCGCGCGTGGCGGGTACCGCGTGGGCGGTGGACTACCGGACCAACCGGGTCGTGGTCAGCGCGGACAGCACGGTGTCCGCGAGCGACTGGTCCAGGTTGAGCCATGTGGCCGCGGGGATAGGGAACTTCGTGCGGATGGAGCGCACGACGGGCACGTTCACCACGCGGCTGAACGGCGCCCAGCCGATCCTGTCGACCGGCGGCCGCTGCTCGGCGGGGTTCAATGTGACCGACGGGCGGAGCGACTTCATCCTCACGGCCGGCCACTGCGGTCCCGCGGGATCGACCTGGTTCGCCGACAACCAGGGAAATCAGCAGCTCGGCCGGACGGTGGCCAGCACCTTCCCCGGCAACGACTTCTCGCTCGTGCAGTACGCCTCCGGAAAGGCCGGTGACGGCGCCGACGTCGTCGCGATCGGCGGCGGCAACGGCGTGCGGATCACCGGCCTCGCCGATGCGGCGGTGGGGCAGCGGGTGTTCCGCAGCGGCAGCACCAGTGGCCTGCACGACGGGACGGTCACCGCGCTGAACGCGACCGTCAACTACCCCGAGGGGACGGTCACCGGGCTGATCCAGACCAATGTGTGTGCCGAACCCGGCGACAGCGGCGGGCCGCTGTTCTCCGACGGGATCGCGCTCGGTGTGACCTCGGGCGGCAGCGGTGACTGCACGACGGGCGGCACGACGTTCTTCCAGCCGGTGGCGCGGGCGCTGACGGCGCTGAACGTGAAGCTGATCGTGTCGACGCAGAACGCCGGTGGTGCCGCCCGGAGCGCGGCCCCCTCCCCCGCGCCGTCCGGCTCGGCGGCGCGGGGCGCGGTGGCGCCGAGCGCGGCCTCGCCGGGTTCCTCGGCTCCGGTGACGGGCGCGCAGGGCCAGACGCTGCTGGCACGGCTGACGGACACCCGGAACATCGGTCCCGGGCTGCTGGTCGTCGCGGGCAGTCTGATCGCCCTGGTCGCGACCCGCTACATCCGGGCCGAACAGGACCGCAAGGCCTATCAGCGGTACTACTCGGCGACCTGGGGCTGATCCAGGCGATGGGTTGAGAGGTAAGACCGTGGGCTGAGAGGCGAGGCCATGGGCTGACGCGGTCGACGGCCGACGCGGGTGACATACGAAGGGCACCCGTGCGCTCACGGGTGCCCTGGAGGGTTCGGCGCGGTCCGCGCGAGGTGGGTCAGGCCGCTCGCTGCGACCGCGGGGTCGCGGCGGCCCACTCCATCACGAGGCGCTGGTACTCCGCGCGCTGCTCGGTGGTCAGTGTCCCGCCCGACCGGCGCCACAGGGCCCTGATCTCCTCGTTGACCTCCGCGGCCGAGCGCTCGGGGGCGGCTTCAACAGTGGTGGACATGCTGTGAAGCATATGCCGATCGAGGTGAAGGCGCTGTGAGTAAGCCCACCCGAGACGGACATTCCGGACGTGGTGCTCATCACGTCGATCTGTCAAGCGGCAGGCGGGAGTTCACACCGGGCCCTCACCCAGCACCAGCACCTGAATCGCCGGCACGGCGGCGCCTTGTGCCCAGTCGTGGAAGTCGGACACCTTCGTCTCCAGGTCGACCGGGGCGGCCAGCGGATGCCGGTGGGCCCCGATGGTCGCACGGACCGTGTTCCCGGCCACATCCATCAGACCGACCCCCTCTCCGGCGAGCAGGATCTTCTGCGGCATCGCGAAGTTGGAGATCTGGGCGACCAGGGTGCCGAGGGCCCGGGCGGCCTCGTCGATCACCCGGAAGGCCATGGGCTCGCCCGCGGCGGCGCCGGCGAGGATCTCCTCGTAGGTGGTGTCGCGGCCGGTGGCGGCGCGGATCTGGTACTCGATGCTGGGGATGGTGAGCAGGGACACCGCGCTGCCGCGAGCGCCGTTCGGGGTGAGCGGGCCGGTCGGGTCGATGATCCAGTGGCGGCCGAAGCCGTGGCCCTCCTCCGCGAACGGTACGCGTCTGCCGCCGAGCACCAGCCCGTAGCCGATCCCGGCGCCGATGGTCAGGACGGCGAAGCGGTCGAGTCCGCGGCCCGCGCCGAACCAGGTCTCGGCCTCGACGAGGGCGGCAACATCGTTCTCCACGACGACCGGCAGTCCGGTGCGCTCCCCGACCAGCGTGGCGAGCGGCACGTCCCGCCAGCCGAGGAACGGCGACTCGGCGACCACCGCGCGCTCGCGCACCAGGCCGCCCACGCCGATGCCGATGCCCACGGGGGCGGGGCACCCCTGGGCCAGGGTGGCCGCCATCTCCGCGAGCAGTGCGGCGACCGCGTCCGGGGCACGTACGGGGAGCGGCCGGTCGAGCCGTGCGGTCACCTCGCTGCGCAGGGTGGTGACGACGCCGTAGACCATGTCTCCGGTGATCTTGAAGCCGAGGAAGGAGCGGGCGTCGGCCACGACGTCGAGCGGCTGGGACGGACGGCCCTGACGCGCCTGGGCCGGACCGGCCGCATCCGGGGCCTCGGCCAGCAGCCCGGACTCCAGGAGCGGCTTGGTCAGCCGGGTGAGACTGCCCTGGGAGAGCCCGAGGCGCCGGGCCAGCTCGGTGCGGGACAGCGGCCCGTGGACGAGCACCTCGATCGCCACGGAGCGCTCCGCGGGACTCAGCGGCAGCCAGCTGGTCATGGACCGGATTCCTCCACCTCGTCATTTCTTCCGCATCGGAAGTAACCAGACTCACCCTACCCGGAGACGGACGCACACCACAGACCCTCGCCCACCCCTTGACGGACATATTCTTCCGCTACAAAAGTAATGGGCATGACTTTCTCTCTCGGTATCGTCGGCGCCGGACAGTTCTCCGGACAGTTCGCCACGCTGTTCCAGGCCCATCCCGGCGTCCGTGACGTCTACGTCACCGACCTGCTGCCCGAGCGGGCCGAGCGGCTCGCCGCCGGGCAGGGTCTCGCCGGAACCTTCCCGTCGTACGAGGCCATGCTGGAGTCGAAGGCGGTCGACGCGGTCGCGATCTTCACCCAGCGCTGGACGCACGGCCCGCTGGTCCTGCAGGGCCTCGGCGCGGGCAAGCACGTCTACTCCGCCGTCCCCATGGCGATCACCACGGACGAGATATCCGCGATCATCGACGCGGTTCGGGCGACCGGGCTGACGTACATGATGGGTGAGACCAGCCAGTACAACCCGGCGACCGTGCACGCCCGCAACCAGATCGCCCAGGGCGCCTTCGGCCGGCTCTTCTACGCCGAGGGCGACTACGTCCATGACATGGACCTCGGCTTCTACGAGGCCTACCAGTACAGCGGCGGCGAGAACTGGAAGGCGACCGCCAGCTATCCGCCCCTGCTGTACCCGACGCACTCGGTGGGCGGGGTGCTCGGGGCCTGGCGGACGCACGCGGTGAGCGTGTCGGCGATCGGTGTGCGAGATGATCGCGGCGACGGCGTTTTCGATCGTTCGGTCAGCCAGTTCGACAACGACGTGTCCAACGCGAGCGCGCTGTTCGAGGTGGCGGGCGGCGGATCGTTCCGTACGAACGAGTTCCGGCGGGTCGGCTATCCCTCGCACATCCGCGAGTCCCGGTTCCGGTTCTTCGGCACGGAGGCCAGCATGGAGCAACTGGCGACGGTGGCGCTGTGGCAGGACAAGAACGGGGTGAAGGACATCAGCGAGCTGCTGGAGCCCAAGCCGACCCTGGCCCCCGGTGATCCGTCCCTGGCGCACATCGCGCCCGAGCTGCGGGCCGCCTTCACCTCCGGCTCGGCGCCGGTGCACGACCGGTCCAGGCTGCCACGGGAGTTCGACGAGCTGCACAACGGCCACGAGGGCAGCCACCACTTCCTCGTGGACGACTTCGTCACCGCGGTCGACACCCGTTCGCTGCCCCCGGTGAACGCATGGGTGGCCGCCCGCTACACCCTGCCGGGCATCATCGCGCACGAGTCGGCGCGGCAGGGCGGGGTCCGGCTTCCGATCCCCGACTTCGGGGACGCGCCGGAGGTGTGACGGTCCGGGCGGCGACGGCTCAGCGCCGCCCGGTGCTGCTCAGGTGCCCGGCTTGCGGCCGTAGACGAAGACGTCGTCGCCCGTCTTCAGCAGCGACCAGTACGCCTTGGCGTCCTTGGTCGTCATGTTGACGCAGCCGTGCGAGCCCGGCGGGTTCCACATGCTCAGGTTGACCGAGTGGAAGGCCTGGCCGCCGTCGAAGAACTGACTGTAGGGCATCGGCACGTTGTAGAGGGTCGAGACGTGGTCGATGTCCCGCCAGTAGATCTTCTTCAGGCCGGTGCGGGTGGTGTAGCCCTTGCGCCCGGTGCGCACGGGGACCGGTCCGTGGACGAGCTTCTTGCCGTCCTGGATCCAGCTCAGCTGGAGCGTGAGGTTCACGCAGGCGATCCGGCCCTTGTTCACCGGGCACTTGCCGTCCTTGTTCGGGTTGTTCCCGACGGCCTTCTGCTTGTTCATCAGGTCCATCACGCCCCAGGTGACGGGTCCGGCGTAGCCGATGTCGGGCGTGATGCCGTGCTCGTCCTGGAAGGCCTTGATGGCCTTGCAGTCGGTGGCGGACTGCCTGCCGTCGACGGGCAGGCCGAGGAACTTCTCCACCTGCTTCTGGTACGGCCCCGTCTGCGTGGTGCAGCTCGCGGCCTGGGCCGGCGCGGCGGTGAGGGCGAGCGTGAGCGGTGCCACGAGTCCCGTGACGCCCAGCGCGACGACGCCCCGTCTGCGTATGTCCCCCATGTGCAACCCTCTTCTCCCCTTGTCGCCCAGGGCCTGCCCCGGGTGCTCCCCTGCGCGATTCCCGCGATGTCGGACTACTAGACCTGCGCGGGGCTACGGGGGTTGTGGTTCCGGTCAGTCTGTGACGAAACGGTGAACTTCCTCGCCGCGCAGCCGGCCGGCGGGGAGCCTGCGGCCGTAGGCGACCAGCAGCAGGTCCTGTCCGCGCCCGTACAGGGGCGCGCCGGAGCCGAAGGACCAGTCGAGGTCCTGCGCGCACAGCCGTACGCCGCCGAGGTCGGTGCCGAAGATCCGGAAGGCGCGCGGGTCGATCGCGTCGAGGAGGATCCGCTGCCGGTCCTCGGGGACCTCGCGGTCCAGCCCGAGGGCGACGGTGACGTCGAGGCCGTGCACGACGTCGCGCCCGAGGGCCGCGGCCAGACCGCCGACGGGTGGCGTCCACGGGTGGTGGGCGTGGGTGCGCAGGAACGCGGCGAGTTCGGTGTCCCGGTCCTGGAACGGCTGTGCGCCGAAGCGGGTTTCCGCCCGCACGTCGCGTTCGAGGCGGCGACACCGGACGGACTGTGCCGGCTGGCGGCTGGCGGCTCGCGGGCTCGGGGTCGCTGTCCTGCCCGGTCTTGGCTCCCGGCCCGGCCTCACCACCTTGCCCCTGGCCGACCCCCGCGCCCGCGGCCGGGTGGCCCTGGTGTGGCGGTCGGAGGGGCCGATGCTGCCGGCGGCGCGGGAGCTTCTGGGGCGGTTGCGGAGGGGGATGCGGGCGGGGGCGTCCTGACCGTCGCCGGGTGCGGGTTCGTGTGGGCTGGTCGCGCAGTTCTCCGCGCCCCTGGGGAGTTGCCGTTGCCGCGCCCAGAAACGCGCCGCAGGCGGCATCCCGCCGACGCGGGCAAGTGACCCGCGCAGCATCAGCCCCCGGCCCGGTCCAGTTTCCCCGGATTGGACCGCGCTCAGGACTCCCCCGCCTGCATACGCTGCGGCACATGCACCCCGCCCTCGCCGGCGATCTCTCCCGGCTCCCCGAATTGCTCCAGTCGGCCCGCGACGTCGCCGCCCATGAGGCGGAGGCGCTGGCCGAGCGGCCGGTCGCCGTGTCCGGAACGGCGCCCCCGCCGGAACCCCTGCCGGAAGACGGTGCGGGCGCGGACGTGGCTCTCGCGCGGTTCGCCGAGCGGTGGGCGCCCGGCTTCTCGGGCTCCGCCGGACCCCGCTATCTGGGCTTCGTCACCGCTGGTGCGACCCCCGCGTCCCTCGCCGGGGACTGGCTGACCTCCGCGTTCGACCAGAACCTGTCCGGGGCGGGCGGTTCCTGGGCGCAGGAGCTGGAGCGGCAGACGGTGGCCTGGCTGCGCGAGCTGTTCGGGCTGGGCGAGGCGCACAGCGGCGCGTTCGTGACGGGGGCGACCGCCTCCAACACGGTCGGTCTGGCGATCGGCCGGGAGTGGCTCGGCGAGCGGCTGGGCGTGGACGTCTCCCGCGCGGGCGCGGCCGCGCTGGGCCCGGTCGACGTGCTGTCCGGCAGCCCGCACTCCAGCGTGCCGAAGGCGATGTCGGTGCTGGGCATCGGGCGGGACCGGCTGCGGAAGGTGCCGCTGCTGCCCGGCAACCGGGAGGCCGTGGACGTGGCCGCGCTGGAGTCGGCCCTCGCCGGGCTGGACGGCCGGCCGGCGATCGTCGTGGCGAACGCGGGCACCGTGAACACCGTCGACTTCGACGATCTGCGGGCGATCGCCGCACTGAAGGAGCGCTACGACTTCTGGCTGCACGTGGACGCGGCGTTCGGCGGTTTCGCCGCGCTCGCCCCCGAGCACGCCGCGCTGGTCGACGGTCTCGACGCGGCGGACTCGGTCTGTGTGGACCTGCACAAGTGGCTCAACGTCCCCTACGACGCGGCCGTGCAGTTCACCCGGCGCCGCGACCTTCAGGTGAAGGTCTTCCACAACGCCTCCCCCTATCTCGGCCTGCCCGCCGGCGAGCCGGACTTCCTGCATCTGACCCCGGAGAACTCCCGGCGGCTGCGCGCCCTGCCCGCCTGGTTCTCGCTGGTGGCCTACGGGCGTGCCGGGCACCGGGAGATCGTCGAACGCAACGTGGCCCTGGCCCGCCGGCTCGGCGCGGGCGTCGACGCGCTGCCGGGCCTGCGGCTGCTGGCACCGGTCCGGCTGAACGTCGTCTGCTTCACCCTCGCCGAGGACCCCACGCAGGAGCGGGTCGACGCGCTCGCCCGGGCGGTCGCCGCGTCCGGGGAGGCGTATGTGACACCGACCGTGCACGGCGGGGTGCCCGGGCTGCGGGCTGCGTTCAGCAACTGGCGCACCACCGAGGCCGACACCGAGCGGGTGCTGCGGGTGCTGGCGGCGGCCTCGGGCTGACGATCCGGGGTGCTCAGGGGCGCCGTACGGCCAGGTGGAAGCCGGTGTTCACCGCGGTGAGCCCGCCGTCGACCACCAGGGTGGTGCCGGTGATCCAGGCGGCGTCGCGGGAGGCGAGGAAGGCGACCGCGGCGGCGATGTCCTCGGGTTCGCCGACCCGGCCGAGCGGGTAGAACGCGCGGAGCGCGGCGAGTTCGTCGTCGCGGCCGTCCCACGCCGAGGTGCGGACCGTGCCCGGCACCACGAGGTTCACCCGCACGCCCCGGGGTGCCGCGTGCCCGGCGAGGGTGCGGGTGAGCGAGCCGAGGCCGGCCTTGGCGGCGCTGTAGGCGTGGTTGCCGAAGTCCTGCAGGCCGTTGACGGAGCCGATGCCGACGATCGCGCCGCGTCCGGAGGCGGCGAGGTGGGGCAGGGCGGCGCGGCAGCAGCGGTAGGCGCCGGTGAGGGTGACGTCGAGGTCGCGCGCCCACGCGTCATCGGGGTCGTCCTCGAAGAGCGGGACGTCCGGGGTGCAGTGGGCGGCGCAGTTGACCAGCACGTCGAGCGAGCCGAACGCGGCGACGGCGTGGGCGACGGCCGCCTCGACCGAGGCGCGGTCGGCGATGTCGCACGCCAACGCCTCGGCGATGAGGTCCTGTTGGCGCAAGGAGGCGGCCGTGCGTTCGGCTTCGGGCAGGTCCTGGTCGGTGACCAGGACCCGTCCGCCCTCCTGGGCGAGTCTCCTGGCGACGGCGGCGCCGATGCCGCGGGCCGCGCCCGTGACGAGAACTCCGTGTCCTGCGAAGCGGGTGTGATCGGTCATGCGGTGACCGTACGGCCCTGCGGGTGTTCTTTCACCGGTATCCGGTGACGTCGGCCGGCTTGCCCGCGTCCTGCACCTCGACCAGGTACCGCCAGGCGTCGGGCCGGCTGCCGTCGAGGTCGGTGAATCCGTACACCTGGGCCAGCCCGCCGCTGGAGAGCGACTGCCCGTTGAGGCGCGCCACTTCGGGGTCGGCGGCCAGGGCGGCGACGGCGCGGCCGACGTAACGCGGGGTCTCGGAGATGGCGAAGTGCGGTTGGCGGGCGAGGGCGTCGCGCCAGTTGACCTCGCGGACGCCGTACGCGTCGAGCATCAGCTCCGAGCGCAGCCAGCCCGGGGTCAGGGCGACGGCGGTGGCGCCGCGCGGGCCGAGTTCGTGGCCGAGGGCGAAGGCCATGCGCAGCACGGAGGCCTTGGCGAGGTCGTAGAAGAAGTTCACGCGGTAGGTGTCGCGGTTGTAGTCGGCGGTGCCGTCGGTCATCTCCACCACCAGGCCGCCGGGGCGGCGCAGCAGGAGCGGCAGCGCGAAGTGACTGGTGATCGCGTGTGTCTCGACGGCGAGCCGGAGGAGCCGCAGCCCGTTGTCCAGGTCGTGCTCCCAGACCGGGGTGTCCCACTCGAAGAGCTTCTCGCCGCCCCAGATGTCGTTGACGAGGAGGTCGAGGCGGCCCTGTTCGTGGTCGATGCGCTCCACCAGGGCGCGTACGGCGGGCTGGTCCAGGTGGTCGACCGGTACGGCGATGCCGCGTCCGCCGGCCGCGGTGACGAGGTCGGCGGTGTCCTCGATGGTCTCGGGGCGGTCGTACTCCGAGCGGCGCTCGCGGGTGCTGCGGCCGGTGACGTAGACGGTGGCGCCGGCCGCGCCGAGTTCCACGGCGATGCCGCGTCCGGCGCCCCGGGTCGCCCCCGCGACCAGCGCCACCGTGTCCTGCAGCGGTCCTGACATGTCCGGCCTCCCGTGTGCGCGTCTGCTGTACGACTGCTGTCGCATCCACTGTCACGGGAAAGCCCGACATCTTCTGTCGGGATTGCCGAGGCGGTTTCAGTGTCCGCGCCGGATCCACTCGTCCAGGTGCGGTGCCTCGGCGCCGATGGTGGTCGTGTCGCCGTGGCCGGTGAGGACCTTCGTCTCCGGTGGGAGGGTGAGGAGCTTGTCGCGGATGGATTCGATGATCGTCGGGAAGTGCGAGTACGAGCGTCCGGTGGCGCCCGGGCCGCCCTGGAAGAGGGTGTCCCCGGTGAAGACGGTGCCGAGCGCCGGGTCGTACAGGCAGACGGCACCGGGGGCGTGGCCCGGGGTGTGGATCACGGTCAGGTCGGCGCCGGCCGCCTCGATGACCTGGCCGTCGAGGAGGTGCCGGTCGGGGTCGCGGTGCGGGTGGGTCGTCTTCCACAGCGGGAGGTCGTCGGGGTGCAGCCAGATGGTGGCTCCGGTCAGGTCGGCGAGTGCCGGTGCGGCGTTGATGTGGTCGTTGTGGGCGTGTGTGCACACGATGGCGGTCAGGCGCCGGTCGTCGACGGCGCGGGCAATGGCCTCGGCGTCGTGGGCGGCGTCGATCACGATCACCTCCCGCTCGTCGCCGACGATCCACACGTTGTTCTCGACGTCCCAGGTGCCGCCGTCGAGGGTGAACTGCCCAGAGGTGACGAGGCGTTCGATGCGTACGGTCATCAGAACACCACCACCGAACGCAGCACGTCGCCGCTGTGCATCCGCTCGAACGCCTTCTCCACCTCGTCCAGTCGTACGGTCTCGGTGACGAACGCGTCGAGCGGCAGCCGGCCCTGGAGGTGCAGGTCGATCAGCATCGGGAAGTCACGGGAGGGCAGGCAGTCGCCGTACCAGGACGACTTCAGGGCGCCGCCGCGGCCGAAGACGTCCAGCAGGGGCAGTTCCAGCTTCATCTCGGGGGTGGGCACGCCGACGAGGACGACGGTGCCGGCGAGGTCGCGGGCGTAGAAGGCCTGCCAGTACGTCTCCGGGCGGCCGACGGCCTCGATGACCACGTCGGCGCCGAAGCCGCCGGTCAGCTCACGGATCGCCGCCACCGGGTCGGTCTCCTTGGAGTTGACGGTGTGGGTGGCGCCCAGGGTGCGGGCCCTGTCGAGCTTGCGGTCGTCGATGTCCACGGCGATGATCCTCGCCGCGCCGGCGAGGTTCGCCCCGGCGATGGCCGCGTCGCCGACCCCGCCGCATCCGATGACCGCGACGGAGTCACCGCGCCCGACGCCGCCCGTGTTGATGGCGGCACCGATCCCGGCCATGACCCCGCAGCCCAGCAGACCGGCGACCGCCGGGGAGACGGCCGGGTCGACCTTGGTGCACTGGCCGGCCGCGACGAGCGTCTTCTCGGCGAAGGCGCCGATGCCCAGCGCCGGCGAGAGCTCCGTGCCGTCCGTGAGGGTCATCTTCTGCTTGGCGTTGTGCGTGTCGAAGCAGTACCAGGGCCGGCCGCGCAGACAGGCCCGGCACTGCCCGCACACGGCACGCCAGTTGAGGACGACGAAGTCTCCGGGCGACACATCGCTCACGCCCTCGCCGACCGACTCCACGACGCCGGCGGCCTCATGGCCGAGGAGGAAGGGGAAGTCGTCGGAGATGCCGCCCTGCTTGTAGTGCAGGTCGGTATGGCAGACGCCGCAGGCCTGGACGCGCACCACGGCTTCGCCGGGCCCCGGGTCCGGCACCACGATCGTCTCGACCCGTACGGGCTCGTCCTTCCCCGGTGCGATCACGCCGCGCACTTCCTGCGCCATGGTCTGGCCCCTTCCTCGAATGCCTTCGCCGCCGACCCTACGCGCGACCGATCGGTAGCGGGGCGGACGCCTCGCCGGGCGCGCCCGGGGGAGAACAGCACGCCCTTCTTAAGAAACGACCCACTTTCCGGTAAGAATTTGACCGAATAACGTCATTCCATGATGGCAATCTTTTTGCAGGGTGCATGAGTTCGCCTGGTATGTGTATCCGTCCGGGCGTGCCTCAATGAGGGGCATGCCCATCGAAACCCGCTCCGGACGTATCGCTTTCCTTTTCTCGGCCGGCGCCGCGCCGCGTCCCGGAACAGGACGTGAACTGCGGGACGCATTCCCGGTTTTCGCCGACGCGCTGGACGACATCTGCGGGCGCCTCGATCCGTATCTCGAACTCCCGCTGAAATCCGTGATGTTCGCGGACGACGGCACGCGTACGGCCGCGCTGCTGGAGCGGGAGTCGTTCGCCGGGCCCGCGGTCTTCGCGCTCCACGTGGCGCAGTACCGGTTGCTGCGCAGCTGGGGCGTCCTGCCGGACGTGGTGTTCGGGCAGGCTTCCGGGCGGATGGCCGCCGCGTATGCCGCGGGCGTCTTCTGCCTGGCGGACGCCTGCCACGCGGTCGGCACCCTGGCCCGCCTGCTGGGCGGCCCGGCGGACCCGGAGCCGCACTCCGCGCGCCCGGACCGTGTCCTCGATGCCTACGGCCGCACCCTCGCCACGCTCCACCCGTGTGCGCCGCGCATCCCCCTGGTGTCCGACGTCACCGCCGGTCCGGTGGGCGAGGAGACCGCCGAGCCGGAGTTCTGGGTGCGGCGCGCACCGCTGCGCTTGGCGGAGGCGGTGGGCCGGCTGTACCGCGACGGGGTCCGCACCTGGCTGGAACTGGGCCCGGGTGACCCGCTCACCCGCCTGCTCCCGGAGTGTCTCCCGGACGGCCTCCGGGGCGGTACGGCCGCGGCTTTCGCGCTGTCCCGCGACTGGGCGGTGCTGCGGTCGGGGCCGGGCGCCGGCTCCGGGGCCGTACGGCGGTGAGAGCCACTCCTTGCGGGCGTACCGCGCTGAGGGCGTCGACGGCCGGGGCGGAGCCCGCCGGCTGCGCTTGCCGTGTCCGCCGGGCCGGGGGAATCTCGAAGGGTGGGGGCCCGTGCGGTCCGCGCCCCGCCGGGCCGCGGGCGCCCGAAGGAGGTCACCCATGGGCACCGCGACAGGTTCCGCCTTCGACATCGAGACACTGCGCCGGGGTATAGAAGGGAACACCGGGAACACCCTTCTGTCGCTCTACGCCGACGACGCGGAGATCCGGATCGTCGACCGCAACCACCAGCCCAGCCACCCCACCGTCCTGCGCGGGCGGGGTCAGATCGCCGAGTTGCTGGACGACGTCTACAGCCGCGACATGACACACAAGCTGGACCGGTGTGTCGTGCAGGGCGATCACGCCGCGTTCACGGAGTCCTGCCAGTACGGGGACGGCACCCGCGTCCTCGCCGAGTCGATGGTCACGTTGCGGGACGGCAAGATAGCCGACCAGTTGATCATCCAGGCCTGGGACGAGTAGGCACACCCCGGCATGACAGGCGCCGGAAGGAGATTCGCGAGGGTCCGGGTCACCTCCCGGCTGACCTGGACCTTCTCGGCCCGGGCGAGCCTCGGGCGACTGCCCCGGGCTCGCCCGCGCCGGCCGGGACCAGCGTCCGCAGCAGGTCCGCCGGTGTGCGCCGTTCTGCTGCGGTCGGCCCTGAGAGCAGCCCGCCTCCGCCCACGTCCTCCGCTGCCGCGTGCGCTGCGGCCGCGACGTGGCCGGCCTCGCTGAGCCGGACCGGCACGCGCCGTGCGGTGACCGGTGCCGGGTCAGGCCGTACCCGGGCCGTGACCGGCGCTGCGGTGGAGTGCCGCCGGGGGCGGTTAGTGGCGGATGCCGCGCGGCAACCCGGCGCACCGGGTCTGCAGGGGCAGTTCGCGGGGGGTCAGCGCATCCAGACGTTAATCGCGCTGCCGTTCTTCGGCGTCATCAGCGAAGTCATCCCGGTGTTCTCCCGCAAGCCGATGTTCGGCTACATGGGTCTGATCGCCGCGACCATCTCCATCGCCGGTCTGTCCGTGACCGTGTGGGCCCACCACATGTACGTCACCGGTGGTGTGCTGCTGCCGTTCTTCTCCTTCATGACGTTCCTGATCGCCGTACCGACCGGCGTGAAGTTCTTCAACTGGATCGGCACGATGTGGAAGGGCTCGCTGTCCTTCGAGACACCGATGCTCTGGGCGATGGGATTCCTCGTGACGTTCGTCTTCGGTGGTCTGACCGGTGTCATGCTCGCCTCGCCGCCGATCGATTTCGCCACCTCCGACACGTATTTCGTGGTGGCCCACTTCCACTACGTGGTCTTCGGTACGGTCGTCTTCGCCATGTTCTCCGGCTTCCACTTCTGGTGGCCGAAGATGACCGGCAAGATGCTGGACGAACGCCTCGGCAAGATCACCTTCTGGACGCTGTTCGTCGGCTTCCGCGGCACCTTCCTGGTCCAGCACTGGCTGGGCACGAACGGGATGCAGCGCCGGATTCCCGACTATCTCGCCGTCGAGGGGCTCACCACGCTCAACACGGTCTCGACGATCTTCTCTTTCCTGCTCGGCTCCTCCATGCTCCCGTTCTTCTACAACGTCTGGAAGACGGCCAAGTACGGCGAGCGGGTGGAGAGCGACGACCCGTGGGGCAACGGCCGTTCGCTGGAGTGGGCGACCTCCTGCCCGCCGCCGCGGCACAACTTCCGCACCCTGCCGCGGATCCGCAGCGAATCCCCGGCGTTCGACCTGCAACACCCCGAAACACCCGGTCGGCAGAGGCAGTTGAGCGCACGATGACGGCGCAGGAGGAGCAGGCCCTCGTCCGGGCGATCGAGGGCCATCTCCTGCTCGCCGCCGCACGGCAGGAGGGCCGTACGGCGGCCGCGCGCACCGCGTCCCGGCTGGGCTGGCTCTCCGATGTCCAACGGGAGGCATTGGAGCGGGAGTTCCAGGAGGAGTACCTGACGCTGTCCCGCCGGTCGTGGGGGCGCACCGCCGACCGCGCCGAGGAACTGCGGCAGGCGTACGAGACGCGCTACCGGGCGTTGCGGCAGCGGCTGCTGGCCTGTCTGCTGCTGGGGTGTTCGGTGCTCGCGGCGGCGGGCCTGCTGGTGGTGTCCGCCGCGTAGGGCAGGGCGCCGGATCAGGTCCGGGACCACTTCTGGTTGTCGCCGCCGTTGCGGCTCCACAGCACCAGCGATGCGCCGTTGCCGGTACCGGCTATCGGGTGGACCGTGATGCCGCCCAGGGCCGGACCGCCGGTGAAGGTGAGGGAGTTGACTGCACCCTCGGTGAGGTGTGCCTGGACCGAGACCGTGCCCTGGGCGGAGCCGGTGGGCGGAAGGAGACTGTCGTCGGGGTCTTCCCGTCCACCCGGAGGGTCGCGGTGACGGGCGTGGCGGCCGTGTTGGTGTAGGCGCTGCTCGCCGCCTCGGTGTTGACGAAGTCGAAGCCCCATTTGGAGAACTGAAGCATGTCCTGGTCGTAGTGGCCCTCGCTGCCGGTGTCCGGGGCGGCCGATCGGACAGCAGGAGCCGCAGCCGCGCCGCGAAGCTGCTCCAGGACGCCCAGCCCATCGGCGCGGTAGGCACCGGGATCTGGCGGGCCGTCGCCGCCTCAGCCGGCCGCGGTGAGGGCCGGGACGAGCACGCGTACGGCGGCGGTGCGGCACCGGCGTACGCGTGCTGCGGCGAACGGACGGGGTGGGAGGTACATCGGCACCTCCACGTCCTGTGCCATCGCACCTTGAGCCTGTGTCACGGACGTTTGCCCGGGCCCGCTCGGCGGCGGAGCCGGCCCGTGACTAGCGCAGATGCCGGGCGAAGAACCCGGCCGCGTCCTCCCCTGCGAACTGCGGGACGCCCGTGTGCCCGCCCATATTGGCGTGCAGCGTCTTCTCCTTGGAGCCGAAGGCGTCGAACAGGTCCAGGGCCGCCTGCCGGTCGTTCCCTTCGTCGTCCCACTGCAGCAGGACATGCAGCGGAATGGTGACCCGGCGTGCCTCCTCGAACATGGCGGCGGGCACGAAGCTACCGGCGAAGAAGCCGGCGGCCACGATGCGCGGCTCGACCACCGCCAACCGGATGCCGATGGAGATCACTCCTCCCGAGAACCCGACCGGGCCCCCGATCTCGGGCAGCGAGAGAAGGCCGTCCAGGGCGGCCTGCCATTCCGGGACCGACTTTTCGACGAGCGGGAGGATGAGGGCGTTGATGATCTCGTCGCCGACCGGCTCGCCGGCCTCCCTGGCCCGGCGCAGGTCGGCGCGCGCCTGCTCGACGGCGGCCCAACGCGGCCGGTCACCGCTCCCGGGGAGTTCGATGGTGGCCGCGGCGAAGCCCTCCGCCGCGGAGTGCCGGGCCCGGGTCACCAGCCGGGGGTACATCTTGTGCAGTCCGAGCGGGGGGTGGCCGAGCAGGATCAGCGGGACCGGTGCGGATGCTGATGCGGACGCGGGCGTCCACAGGATGCCGGGGATCTCGCCGAGGGTGAATTCGCGTTCGAGGACGCCGTCGTCGAGGTGCTGTTCAGAGCTGAATCGCACGGTCGTGCCTTTCGGGAGTTCGCTTGAACGGCGCTCCCGGACGACGACCTATCGCCCGACCGTGACCCCGGAGGGGAGCACCCATGTCGATACTGTGTTCACGGGTACCACCTCCTCGTTCTCTCGCACGGCCTCCGGAAGGCTAGCAGACCAGCGGGATCAATCCGACATGGGCCGGTGAACCGAACGAGTCTCGGGCCGACGGTAGAGCCGCCCGAGGGGACGTCAACGGCTGCGACAGGTGTGAACCCGCCGTCGGAGTCGGAGCGTTGGGCCCCTCCGAGGCACGGACCGGCCATACTGACCGTCGTGCGCGTTGCGATCATGACGGCGGGGTCCCGGGGTGATGTGGCCCCCTACACCGGGCTGGGACACCGGCTCGCCCGGGCCGGGCACGAGGTCACCCTGGTCACCCACGCCCGCTTCGAACCACTGGTGGCGGGCTCCGGCGTACGGTTCCACGCGCTGCCGGTCGATCCCCGGGCGGAGCTGGAGTCCCCGCGCGGCCGGGGCCTGCACCGCAGTGCCGGCGGTGCCGGGAAGCTGCTGCGGGTGGTGGACCTGGCGCGACGGCTGGTCGGGCGGATGACCGAGGATCTGCTCACCGCGGCCCGGGACGCCGAGGTCCTGCTGCTGTCCGCCTCACTGGCTCCCCTCGGGCACACGATCGCCGAGGGACTGCGGGTGCCGAGCATGGGCGTCTATCTGCAACCTCTCGCCGCAACGGGCGAGTTCGCGCCTCCCGTGCTCGGCGGCGGGCACTGGGGCGCTGCGGCCAACCGGCTCGCCGGACACGGTGTGGGCCTCGCCGTGGAGCACGTGTTCGCGGCCACCGTTCCCGGCGTGCGCGCCCGGCTCGGACTGTCCCCGATGCGCACCGGCACGGCGCGGCGGTCCCGCGAGCGGCGGCACTGGCCGGTGCACCACGGCTTCAGCCCGCTGGTGGTGCCCAGGCCCGGGGACTGGCGGACCGGCCTCACGGTGAGCGGCTACTGGTGGCCGTACGACGCGGAGGTGGAACTCCCGGACCCGGTAAGGGAGTTCCTCGACGCGGGGCCGGCGCCGGTCTTCGTCGGACTGGGCAGCGCGACCGTGCCGGACGCGGCCCGGCTCAGCGCCCAGGTGGTCGCGGCGCTGCGGCGAGCCGGGCTGCGCGGCGTGATCCAGCGCGGCTGGGGCGGGCTCGCGGCCGCCGGCGACGACATGCTGACCGTCGACGACGTGCCGCACGCGCTGCTCTTCCCGCGGATGGCCGCGGTGGTTCATCACGCGGGCGCGGGGACCACCGGGGCGGGGCTGCGCGCCGGGGTGCCGGCCGTGCCGGTGCCGGTCCAGTTCGACGCGGGGTTCTGGTCCGCCCGGCTGGTCGCGCTGGGGGTCGCCCCGGACGTCGTACCGCTGCGCCGGCTCACCGTGGACGCGCTGGCCTCGGCCCTGGTGCGGGCCACCCGGGAGCCGGAGTACAGGGAGCGGGCGCGCCGCCTGGGCGCCCGGATCCGCGACGAGGACGGCGCCGCCCCGGTAATCGAGGCACTGGAGCGACTCGGCGGCTGACGAGCCGGCCGGAGCCGGCTCTCACGGGTCAGCCGTAGGTGAGGACCATCCGGAAGCGGGCCTTGCCGGCGAGCATCTTCTGGTAAGCCGTGTCCGCGTCGTCCAGCGGCACGGTCTCGGTCATCGGGCGGATCCCGTGCAGGGCGCTGAAGGCCATGGTGTCCTCGACGTCCTGCGAGGTGCCGGACGGGTGACCACGGACGACCCGGGCGGCCATGAGCAGCTGCGCCGGACTGATGCCCATCGGCGCGGTGTCCGCCCCGATGGCCACCAGCTCGCCGCGGGGCGCCAGCCCGTCCACGGTGGCCGTGATGGCGTCGGAGCTCCCGGCGGTGGCCAGGACGGCCTGGGCGCCGCCGAGGGACTGCAGCGCCTCGGCGACCGGGGTGCCGGAGGTGCTGTCGACGTAGTGGTGGGCCCCCAGCTGCTTGGCGAAGTCGGCCTTCTCGGCGCCCCGGGCGATCGCCACGGTCTCGAAGCCCATCGCGACGGCGTACTGCACCCCGAGGTGCCCCAGACCGCCGAGGCCGAGCACGGCGACCAGGTCTCCCGGCCGGGCCGAGCTGCGCCGCAGCCCGTTGAACGTCGTCACGCCCGCGCAGGCCATGGGGCCCGCATCGGCCGCCGACAGGCCTTCCGGGATCCGGGCGAGGGCGTCGGCCGGCGCGACCACCTGCGCGCCGAAGCCCCCGTCGTACGCCCACCCCGGGACCTTCAGGTTCGGACACACGATGAAGTCGCCCCGCCGGCACGGGGTGCAGTGCCCGCAGCTGCCGCCGAACCAGCCGACCGCCACCCGGTCACCGACCTTCCAGCCCCGTTCCCGCACGTCCTGGCCGAGTTCCTCGATGTGTCCGGCGATCTCGTGCCCGGGCACCTCGGGGAACGTCACGCCCGGTAGTGCGCCGCTCACGAAGAGGGCGTCACTGTGGCAGACCCCGCACGCCTCCACGGCGATCCTCACCTGGCCGGGCCCGGGCTGCGGCATCTCTCGTTCGACCAGCTCGAACCTGCCGTTCGGGGCGGTCACCTGCGCGACTCGATACGTACTCATGCGCTTCTCCGGAGAACGGGTACGACGGTCCCCCGATCCAGCACACCAGTTCCGGCCCCATCGCGCGCGTCGAGCCCCGGGGCCCATGAGGACCCCGCCCGGCGTGCGCGGCATCGGCCCACGGTCCGGACGTCGGCTCCGGGGTCCGGCCACCGGCTCCGGGGTGCGGTCCGCCTACCCGAGGCCGGGGCCGCCCGGGCCGCACCAAGACGCGCACCACCCGACCGAGCCCCGAGCCGCCGGACTGAGGCGCGGGCCGCACCGAGGCACGGACCACCCGACCAAGACCAAGACCGCGGACAGAAGGCCCGGGCCGCACCAAGACGCGCACCACCGACCGAACCCGGGCCACCGAAAAGAAGCCCACGCCAGCCCGAGGCACGGACCACCCGACCGAGACCAAGACCGCGGACAGAAGGCCCGGGCCGCACCAAGACGCGCACCACCCGACCGAGCCCGGGCCACCGAACCGAAGCCCACGCCGGCCCGAGGCACGGACCACCCAACCAAGACCAAGGTCACCGGACCGAGGCCCGGATCGGGACCGAGGCACGGACCACCCGACCGAGACCAAGACCGCGGACAGAGGACCCGGGCCGCACCAAGACGCGCACCACCCGACCGAGCCCGGGCCATTGAACCGAAGCCCAGGCCAGCCGAGGCAAAGGCCGCGCGACCGAGCCCGGGCCGCACCACGGCGCGCGCCATGAGCCCGGGGTACCCAAGCGAGACCCAGCCGCCAGTCGGGCCGGTGGCCGCTGTCACACGCCATGGGCCCGCCAGTTCTCCGGTCTGAGCATGCCGAGCAGCAGCCGCACCAGCTCGTCCACCACCTCGTCCAGCGAGGCGTCCACCCAGCCGGTGCTCCAGTCGTGCAGCAGGCCGTTGACGCTGCCGATGAAGGCGGTCGCGGCGAGGCGGTAGTCGCGGGGCGCCGCCTCCCCGCGTGCCACGGCCGCGTCCGCCTCGGCGCGGATGAGGTCGATCCAGCGGGCCCGGCGGGCCAGTCGCTGCTCCTCCAGGCGGGGGCTGACGCCGACGATCTCCACGAAGGTGATGCGGATGCGGCGCGGGTCGGAGGTGACGTCGCGGGCGTAGGCCCGGAAGAGCACGCCGGCCCGCTCCGCCAGTGGCAGTCCCTCCGCCGTGGCGAGGGCGTCCAGCACCGCCTGTTCGGCCCAGCCGTTGACCTTCAGGTGCAGCGCGGCGAGGGCGTCCTCCAGGGTGCGGAACTCCTCGTAGAACTGGCGGGTCGACAGGCCGGCGGCCTGGCTCAGGGCGGCGACCGTGGTGCCCCGGTAGCCGGGCGCGCCACCGAACAGCTCCAGGGCCGCGTCCAGGAACCGCCGGCGCCGCTCGGCCTGCCGTTCCTCGGCGGATCTGCCGCCGTAGCGGCCCGTCGGCGCCTTGATCCTGCCCGCCACGTGTTCCCCCTCCGTCCGCCACCGGTCACCCAATCTTGTCGTGCACACATCTTGTCGAGCAGCCCGCCTCTTCCTTACTTTTCAGTAAGTTCACTGTGAATGCGCCCGTGTTCAGATTCCCCGCACATTCCCCCGAGGAAAGAGAGCAGTCATGCCTGCCTCCAGAACCAGGCACCTGTGCTCCGTGGCCGCCGCCCTCGCCCTGACCGTCGCCGGCCCGGCGACCGCCTCCGCCGCAATCGCCGCCTCCGCCGCGAGCGGCACCTCCGACGGTCTGCGTGAGGTGCTGTTCGTCGGCAACAACTGGGACGGCACCGCCGACGTCATCAAGTCCTCCGGCGACTTCGCGAAGATCGGCCGGATCAACGTCGTACCCGACAAGGCGGAGCGGCTGACCGAGATCAACGCCGACCCGATCAAGTGGATCTACTACACGTCCATCCGCAACCAGGTCGGCGAGGGACACGACCAGTACGTGGACGACATGTACTCCACGCCCGACGGAAAGTCCGTGGTCGTCTCCCGGCCCAGCTTCGCCGACGTCGTCTCCATCGACCTGGCCACCGACAGGATCAACTGGCGTTTCCCGGTGGCCGGTTACCGCGCCGATCACATGGCGGTCTCGCCCGACGGCACCAAGGTCGCCGTCTCGGCGTCGACCGCGAACAAGGTGCAGGTGCTGGACATCGACACCGGTGCGGAACTGGGTGAGTTCGGTACCGGTGACAAGCCGCACGAGAACTTCTTCACCAACGGCGGCAAGTACATCTGGAACATGTCCATCGGCGAGGTGACCACCTCCCTCGACGACCCGGGCTGGGACTGGACCAAGGGCGACCGGCACCTCACGATCGTCGACGCGACCACGTTCAAGCAGGTCAGAACCATCGACATGCGGGACCGGCTGGACGCGGCCGGCCTGAAGGACTTCTCCGACGCCGTCCGGCCCGCCGCGTTCACCCCCGACTGGTCCAAGCTGTACTTCCAGGTGTCGTTCTTCAACGGCTTCCTGGAGTACGACGTGGCGGCGGACAAGATCACCCGGGTGAAGACACTGCCGGAGAACCCGGCGACCAACCCCGACCGCACCACCTGGCTGCTGGACTCGCGCCACCACGGCATCTCGATGAACCCCGAGGGCACCAAGCTGTGCGTCGCCGGGACGATGGACAACTACGCCACCGTGGTCGACCGGGCCTCCTTCGACGTCGGCCCGCTCGTCACCGCGTCGACACCGTACTGGGCGACCGTGAGCGGCGACGGCAAGGACTGCGTCATCTCCGAGGCCGGCGCCGACCAGGTCACCGCCATCGACTTCGCCACCGGCCAGAAGGTGCTGTCGGTGCCGGTCGGCGACCATCCGCAGCGCGTCCGGCTGGGGCACGTCCAGGCCGACTGGACCGGTCCGAGCGGGAGTTGAGCGCCGTACGGCCTCCGGGGGTGACCCCACTCCTCCCCGGGGGCCGTACGGCTCCCGCCGGCAGGTCTCAGAAGTGCGCCGACGCCCACGCGGCCAGCTCGGACCGGGCCGCGGCCAGCAGGTCCGCGGAGGGCGCGGTGGCTCCGTCGGTCACGAGCGCGTAGTGCAGCGCACCGGAGTCCGTGTCGGTGAGCAGCAGCCGGCGGCTGCCGGTGCCGCCGGGCTCTGGGGCGACGGCGACCGGGGTCGCGGCGCCGGTGTAGGCGGGCGGAGCGTAGACCGTGCCCAGGTCGGAGACGACGGTGGTGGACGCGGCGGGGAAGGTCGCCGGCAGATGCAGTTCGGTGGGTGCGGTGCCGTCGCCGGAGCGCCACACCAGCAGCCCGTACCGGCCGGAGCCCACGAGTCGGGAGACGTTCGGCAGGGAACTCGGCACCGGGTTCCAGGTGAGGGTGGTGGAGCCGTCGCGGGAGCGGTCCTCGTAGGTGAAGGCGAGGGCCGTACCGGCCGTGGCGCTCGGGTAGAGGCGGTCCAGCAGGCGGGCGTCCTGACGCAGGGTCACGGTGCCGGAGTCGTCCAGGCGGACGGCGGAGAGATCCTCGTCGTTCCAGGCGTCGCCGGAGGTGCGCACCTTGTCGGGGTTGCCGTTCATCAGCTCGTGGTGCCGGCCGTTGTAGAGGTCCCACTGCCACTGGGTGCCGGAGAGCACCGGACCGGAGGCCGCCGGGTTCGTCCACCAACTCGCGCCCGGCAGGCGGGAGTCGAGGGCCTGGTACATGGCCTTCAGGACGGTCGGCGCCTTGTCGGAGACCGTGCCGGACAGCGGGTGGCCGAACTCGCTGACCACAGCCGCGGTGCCGGCGGATGCGGCGCGGTCGCGCACGGCGGCGAAGTCGGAGGCGTACTGTCCGTCGGCGGCCTTGCCCCACATGAGGATGCCGGAGATGGCCTTCTGGTCGTAGAAGTGGGTGTTGAAGACGTAACCGGGGCTGAGCGTGCCCGCGTCCAGGAGGCCGCCCTCCTGTTTCTGGGTGGAGATGTTGGCGTTCCAGAAGAGATTGGGCTCGACGAAGGCGGGCTTGTCCCGCCAGCCGGCGGCGTCCATGCGGGCGCGGAACCTCTCGTAGAACGGCCACAGCAGGTCCCGCTCCCAGGTGCGGGAGGTCTGCCCGGAGTCGTAACTGCCGGCGTAGGGCTCGTTGTACGGGTCGAATCCGGCGATGCCCGCGAACTCGGCCGCGTTCAGGTGCTGTTGGAGGTAGGCCATGGTCGTCTGCGCGGTGGCGAGAAAGGCGTCCTGGAGGCCGTGGGCGTTGTGCCAGAAGTCGTACTGGGCCTTCTGCACGGCCGCGTTCTGGGTGATGTTCTGGCCCCAGAAGAGGCAGATGCCGCAGGACTCGGCCGGGTAACCCCCGGCGTCCACCGCCCACTTGGGGGCGCCGTCACCCGTGTACCAGCTGCCGGTGTTGAACAGGTAGCGGGAGTACAGGTCCTGGTGGAAATCGGGGAAGACGCGGATGCCCGCGTCCAGGAAGGCGCGCATCTGCTCGGTGACGGCGGCCAGATAGCCGGTGTCCACCGCTCCGCGCACGGGTTCGGCGTGCGCCCAGGAGAGCAGCAAGCGCACCGTGTTCGCGCCGCCGAGGGCGCGCAGCGCGGTCGCGGACTTCCTCGCGTCGGCGACCGAGGCGAAGGGCAGGCCGCCGTTCTCCTCCAGCTTGGTCTCACCGGAGACGTTGTAGCCGCGCAGGACGATCTCGCGCCCCTGGCCGTCGGTGAAGCGGCCGCCCTGCACGGTGAGCGGGGCGCCGTCGAACCAGAGGGAGTCGGCGGGGAGGGCGGGAGCGGCGGCGGTGGCGGGCGGGAGGCCCGCCACCGCCAGGAATCCACTGAGGACGACCAGTACGACCAGCAGACGCACCCGGATATTCGGCATGTCCACCACAGTCCGACGATGTCCGGACAGCGTCAACACCTTCTGACTCACCAGTAAGTTGCCCAGTAGTCAGCTTCCGCGTTCAGTCCCTCACCCGACGGGTCACGTTGAGCAGGTACTCCTTCCGGTTCAGCGGGTTGTGGTCGGTGCGCGGCCGCTCCGGGACCGTGCCGCGAGTGACCGGCGCGTAGTGGTCGAAGGCCGTCTCCAGCTCTCCCTCGCCCCGGGTGAGCCCGGGCAGCCGCTGCTCCAGCTCGTGCACCCGGGCGACCGGCACCGTGCCCTGAAGCACACAGAGCGCGCCGTGCGCGCCGGTGGTCTCGGGTACGGCGCCCAGGCGGGCGAGCACCGGGAGCAGCGCGCCGAGCGTGTCCGCCGGGGCCTCGAGCAGGAAACGGTGCATGGGCTCGTGCACCCGGGTGCCCGCCCGGCGCAGCGCCGCGGTGAGGACCAGCGGGGTCAGGCCCCGGAAGTCGTACCCGGTGCTCGACATGCTCTTGTCGAAGCCCTGGTGGGCGTGACTCTGCCGGGGTGAGTAACCGGAGTGGGTCATGGTGACCGTGCAGTCCGGGATCCGCCAGCCGTGCAGTCCCTGGCCGAGGGTTTCCCGGACGGTGTCCTCGACGGCCTTGAAGAAGGCGTACGGCATCGAGCCCAGCTCCACCTCCAGCCGGAACCGCACGCCCGATCCGGGCGGTGCGGGCTCGACCCGCAGGCCGACGGTGGCGAGGAACGGGTTGGCGTCCTTCTTGTTGAACTCCACGGCGTGCCCGGCGCCGACGGGCCGTTCGATGCACAGGGTCGTCGTCTCGCGGAAGCCGACGTCCAAGCCGTACTCCTCGGCGAGGGTGGCCTGGATCACCTCCTTCTGCACCTCGCCGTAGAGGGACACGGAGGTCTCTCCGCGCAGTTCGTCGTGCCGGACCCCGATGAGCGGGTCCTGTTCGGCGAGTTGGGTGAGCGCGAGGTGCAGCGAGCGCCGGTCGGCGCCGGGACCGGGCACGACGACCGTCTCCAGGGTGGGCGGCGCGAAGTGGTGCGTGTACGCCCTCCCGGGTCGCCCGAGCGCGTCACCGATCCGGACGCCACCGAGCCCCCACACCTTCACGATCCGCCCGGCCCCGGCGCTGTCCTGCCGGACGTCGGTGCCGTGCTCGAACACGCTGAGCGCTGTGACACGTGCCTCGGCCCGACGCCGTACACCTCGGCCTGCCGCCGGTCCGCCGAGGCCGAGCCCTTCCGAGCGGTCGCCCGCGCCCCGGCCCTCCGTGCGCCGGGCGCCACGGGGCACCGACGGAGCGTCGCCGCCCAGCCCCTCCGAGCGATCGCCCAGCGCCAGGCCGTTCCCGCGGCCACCGAGCACCGGGGCCGCCCCACGACCATCGGAGACACCCTCCTCCGAACGACCGTCGGCACTACCGCCCTCCGAACCGCCACCGGCGCTCCCGCCCTCCGAACGGCCACCGGCACTTCGGCCCTCCGAACCGCCACCGACGCTCCCGCCCTCCGAACGGCCACCGGCGCTTCGGCCCTGCAGCCGGCCGTCGGCGCTACGACCCTCCACCCGACCACCGGCACTTCGGCCCTCCGAACGGCCACCGGCACTCCCGCCCTGCAGCCGGCCGTCGGCACCCCGACCCTTCACCCGACCATCAGCACCCCGACCCTCCACCCGAGCGTCAGCACCCCAGCCCTCCACCCGACCATCAGCACCCCAGCCCTCCACCCGACCATCAGCACCCCAGCCCTCCACCCGACCACCAGCACCCCAGCCCTCCACCCGACCACCAGCACCCCAGCCCTCCACCCGAGCGTCAGCGCCCCGGCCCTCCGCCCAGCCGTCGGCCGCGGCGGCGCCCCCCTCTCCCCCGCCACCGAACGGCACCCGGTCGCGGACGTGCAGGGTGCCGGTGAAGATGCGGGCGTAGGCCGCCTTCTCGCCCGCCGGGCCGCGTTCGACCTTGAAGACCGTGGCCGACAGGGGACCTGCCGGATCGCCGTCGGCGGCGGGCAGCAGGTGCTCGATGCCGAGAGTCAGCTCGGGCACGCCCGCTCCGGTGATGGCAGAGCCGAAGTACACCGGATGGACCAGTGCGCGCCGGGTCTGGGCGGCGAGGGCGGTGCGCAGGCGGGCGTCGGACACCCCGCCGTCGAGGTAGGCGGCCAGCAGGTCGTCGTCGTGGTCGGCGAGCGCGTCCAGTGCGGCCGGTCCGAGGCCGGGGACGAAACGCGCGGTGGGCGTGCCGAGTGCCGCCGTCGCCCCCATCGGGACGAGCGGTACGGAGAGCCTGCGGGCCATCCGGTCGAGCACGGCGGAGCCGTCCGCGCCCCGCCGGTCGATCTTGTTCACGAAGATCAGCGTGGGGATCCGCAGCCGGCGCAGGGTACGCATCAGCACCCTCGTCTGTGCCTGGACGCCCTCGACGGCCGAGACGACCAGCACGGCGCCGTCGAGCACGCCCAGCACCCGCTCGACCTCGGCGATGAAGTCCGGGTGACCGGGGGTGTCGATGAGGTTGACGGTGACGCCGTCGAGCGGGAACGAGACGACGGCGGACTTGATGGTGATGCCGCGCTGCCGCTCCAGCGCGAGGGTGTCGGTGGCGGTGCTGCCGGCGTCGACACTGCCGACCTCGTCGATCACTCCGGCGGTGTGCAGCAGCCGTTCGGTCAGGCTGGTCTTACCGGCGTCGACATGCGCGAGAATTCCGAGATTGAGCAGATGCACTGAGCGTGATGTCCTTCGGCACGAGGCGGATTCCTTCCTGGGTGGACATGCACGCAGCGCGCATCGCTGGTCCTCTCTGTGTGACGACGGGTACCGCGCAGTGCAGCAGACACCGGCACCCGACAGCAATGGATTAACGCTCAACAAATGCCCGTCACAGCACTCGCCGTGACCAGAGCGCGGTCGTAGGGTGACCTACATCACGTCCCGCTAAAAATCCCTGGCTGAAAACCCTCTCCCGCTCGGTCTGGAGGGCCCATGACCCACATCTCGGTGAACGTGGACGGCACGACGTACGAGGACGACGTGGAGCCCCGTCTCCTCCTGGCCCACTACCTGCGCGACCGCCTCGGCCTCACCGGCACCCCGATCGGCTGCGACACCTCCAACTGCGGCGCCTGCACGGTCGACCTGGACGGAACCAGCGCGAAGAGCTGCTCGGTGCTCGCCGTCCAGGCGGACGGCTGCGCGGTGACCACGATCCAGGGCCTCGCCGAGGACGGCGAGTGGACGGCGCTGCAGCGCGCCTTCCACGAGCAGCACGGGCTGCAGTGCGGCTACTGCACCCCGGGCATGATCATGGCCGCCCGCGATCTGCTGCGCGAGAACCCGCACCCCGGCCCGGACGAGGTCCGCCACGCCCTGGAGGGCAACCTCTGCCGCTGCACCGGTTACCAGAACATCGTCCGGGCGGTGCTCGCCGCGTCCGGGCAGGAGGCTCCCGCGGCCGCCGAGGAGGTCACGGCATGACCGACCAGGCCGTCGAACGCGAGGTCGGGCGCCGCCGGCTGCGCAAGGAGGACGCCCGGCTGATCACCGGCCAGACCAACTGGACCGACAACATCCAGGTGGCCGGACTGCTGCACCTGGCGATCCTGCGCAGCCCCATGGCCCACGCCCGCGTCACCCGCGTCGACGTCTCCCCCGCCCTCGAACGCCCCGGTGTCGTCGCGGCGTTCAGTGGCGCCGACCTCGCCGAAGGGCTGGGTTCGCTGCCCTGCGCCTGGCCGGTGACCGAGGACATCGTGCTGCCCGACCACCCGCCGGTCGCCGTCGACGAGGTCCGCTACGCGGGCGACCCGGTGGCGGTCGTGGTGGCCCGCGACCGGTACGCGGCCGCCGACGCCCTGGAGGCGATCGAGGTCGACTACGACCCGCTGCCCCCGGTCCTCGACCTGGAGGCCGCGCTGGCGGAGGGCGCCCCGCTCGTCCACACCGACAAGGGCACCAACCGCTGCTACACCTGGCCGCTGGCCACCGGCGAGAGCTTCGCCGCGGTGCGGGACCGCGCCGAGGTGACGCTGAAGCGCCGCTACCACCAGCAGCGGCTGATCCCCAACGCGATGGAGCCGCGCGCGGTGGTCGTCACCCCGCTCGCCGCCTCCGGCGAGTACACGCTCTACTCGGCGACCCAGATCCCGCACATCCTGCGGATCATGCTGTCCACGGTCACCGGGATCCCCGAGCACAAGCTCCGTGTCATCGCCCCGGACGTCGGCGGCGGTTTCGGCTCCAAGCTCCAGGTGTACGGCGAGGAGGCCCTCGCGCTGGCGGTCGCCCGGAAGCTCGGCCGGCCGGTGAAGTGGACCGAGTCCCGCTCCGAGGGCGCCCTCGCCACCCACCACGGCCGCGGCATGATCCAGGACGTGGAGATCGCCGCCACCCGCGAGGGGAGGCTGCTCGGTCTCAAGGTCGACCTGCTCGCCGACATGGGCGCCTATCTGATGCTCGTCACCCCCGGCATCCCGATCCTCGGCGCCTTCATGTACCCGGGGATCTACAAGATGGACGCCTACGACTTCACCTGTACCGGCGTCTTCACCACGCGCACGCCCACCGACGCCTACCGCGGCGCGGGACGCCCCGAGGCGACCTTCGCCATCGAGCGGATCATGGACGAGCTGGCCGCGGAACTCGGCCTGGATCCAGTGGAGTTGCGCCGGCGCAACTGGATCCGGCACGAGGAGTTCCCGTACACCACGATCGCCGGGCTGACCTACGACAGCGGCAACTACGAGGCGGCCACCGACAAGGCGCTCGCCCTGTTCGGGTACGACGACCTGCGCGCCGAGCAGCACAAGCGCAACGAGCGCGGCGACCCGGTGCGGCTCGGCATCGGCGTGTCGACGTACACCGAGATGTGCGGGCTCGCGCCGAGCCGGGTGCTGCGCGACCTCAGGTACGGCGCCGGCGGCTGGGAGGCGGCGAGCATCCGCATGCTGCCCACCGGCAAGGTCGAGGTGGTCACCGGCACCAGCCCGCACGGACAGGGCCACGAGACCTGCTGGAGCCAGATCGCGGCGGACGTGCTCGGCGTGCCCTTCGAGGACGTCGAAGTGGTGCACGGCGACACCAGGTCGGCCCCGCAGGGCATGGACACCTACGGCTCGCGGTCGCTGGCGGTCGGCGGCGAGGCCGTGCACCGGGCGGCGAAGTCGGTGGTCGAGAAGGCGCGAAAGGTCGCCGCCCATCTGCTGGAGGCGAGCGAGCAGGACCTTCAGTTCAGCGACGGCGTGTTCTCCGTCAAGGGCTCGCCGGAAGCCCGTAGGACCATCCAGGAGATCGCCTTCGAGACGTTCACCAACCACGACCTGCCCGACGGCGTCGAGCCCACGATCAACGCCGAGCACGTCGTGGACCCGGAGAACTTCTCCTACCCGCACGGCACCCACCTGTGCGCGGTCGAGGTGGACACGGAGACCGGGCGGACGCGCATCAGGTCGTACGTCTGCGTCGACGACGTCGGCCGGGTCGTCAACCCGATGATCGTCGAGGGGCAGGTGCACGGCGGGCTCGCGCAGGGCATCGCGCAGGCGCTGTACGAGGAGGCCGTGTACGACGACGACGGCAACCTCCTGTCCGGCACCATGGCCGACTACCTCGTGCCGTCGGCGGCCGATCTGCCGGACTTCGTCACCGACCGGACGGAGACACCGGCGGCCTCGAACGCCCTCGGCGTCAAGGGCGTGGGCGAGGCGGGGACGATCGCGTCGACACCCGCCGTGGTCAACGCCGTCGTGGACGCGCTGAGGCCGCTCGGCGTGCGGGACGTGCGGATGCCGTGCTCGCCGCACCGGGTGTGGCAGGCCATCGAGGAGGCGCGGTCCGGTGCGGCCGGCGGGTCCGCCGGGACCGGGCCCGCGCAGTCCGGGCAGGCAGGTCAGGCGGTGCGGGCCGGCGAGCCGGGTCAGTACGGGCAGCCGGGTGAGGAGGGTTCGGCATGATTCCCCCCGCGTTCGAGTACACCCGTCCGGACAGCGTGGACGACGCGGTACGCGCGCTCGCGGACGCGGGCGAGGAGGCGAAGGTGCTGGCCGGCGGGCAGAGCCTGGTGCCGCTGCTGCGGCTGCGGCTGGCCTTCCCGGAACTGCTCGTGGACGTCGGCCGGATCCCCGAGCTGCGTGGGGTCCGCGAGGACGGTGACACGCTCGTCATCGGCGCGCTGACCACGCACCACGAGGTGGTGCACGACCCGCTGGTGCGCCGGCACGCCGGGCTGCTGGCGCAGGCGACGGCCACGGTGGCCGACCCTGCCGTCCGGCATCGGGGCACCCTCGGTGGCTCGCTCGCCCACGCCGACCCGGCCGGGGACCTGCCCGCCGTGGCGCTGGCCCTGGACGCCGAGCTGGTCGTGGCCGGGCCCGCCGGGCACCGCACCATCGCCGCGCGCGAGTTCTTCGTGGACTATCTGGAGTCGGCGCTCGCCGCCGAGGAACTGCTGCTGGAGGTGCGGATCCCGAAGACGGACGGCTGGGGGTTCCACTACGAGAAGTTCCACCCGGTCGCCCAGTCGTGGGCCGTCGTCGGCGTCGCCGCGCTGGTACGGCGCGACGACGGGCGGATCGCCGAGGCACGCGTCGGGCTCACCAACATGGGTGCGACCCCCCTCCGGGCGAGCGCCGCGGAGGAGGCACTGGCGGGCGCCGACGGCCCGGAGGCCGTGGCCCGGGCCGCCGAGGCGGCGGCGGACGGGACCCGGCCGGCGCGGGACCTGTCCGCCTCGCCCGAGTACCGGCAGCATCTGGCGCGGGTGCTGACCCGGCGGGCGGTGCTGACCGCCGCGGGAATGGGGTGAGTGCCGATCATCACGATGGACGACCCGGAGCAGGTGCGGGCCCGCCTGGAGGAGACGGGGTACCTCGTCGACGAAGGGCTGGCCGTCACCTGCTTCCTGGCCCTGAGGCTGCACCGGCCGCTGTTCTGCGAGGGCGACGCCGGCGTGGGCAAGACCGCGCTCGCCGCCGCCCTCGCCGAGGCGCTCGGGGCCCGGCTGATCCGGCTGCAGTGCCACGAGGGCATCGACGCCGCGCAGGCCCTGTACGACTGGGACTTCCCGCGCCAGCTGCTGCACCTGCGGGCCGCTGAGGCGGCCGGGGTCACGGACGCGGACCGGCTGGAGAGCGAGCTGTACGACCGCCGCTTCCTCATCGCCCGGCCACTGCTCCAGGCCCTCCAGAGCCGGCCGGCGGTACTGCTGGTCGACGAGATCGACCGGGCCGACGACGAGTTCGAGGCGTTCCTGCTGGAGCTGCTGTCCGAGTACTCGGTGACCATCCCCGAGCTGGGCACGTTGCGCGCCGAGGTCCCGCCGGTCGTCGTCCTGACCTCGAACCGCACCCGCGAGGTGCACGACGCCCTGAAACGCCGGTGCCTGTACCACTGGTTCGACCATCCTTCCTTCGCCCGCGAACTGGCCATCGTGCGCCGCCGGTTGCCCCGGGTGTCGGCGCTGCTGGCCGAGCAGGTCACGGCACTGGTGCAGGCTCTGCGGGGCGCTGACCTCCTCAAACCGCCCGGGGTGGCCGAGACCCTGGACTGGGCCGAGGCCCTGGACGCGCTGGGGGCGAGCGAGGTGGACGCGGACCTGGCGGTGGCGACGCTGGGCTCGGTGCTGAAGTACCGCGAGGACACGGACCGGGCGCGGGGTCTCGATCTCGCGGCGGTCCTCGCGGCCCGGGGCGGGTGACGGCGGTGCCCACGACCGGGAACGATCCAGACCGCCCGCCGGGAGCGGACGCCGTACGGCACGAGAGGCACGCCGGACGCGACGAAGGGCGCGCCGTACGCCACGAAGCGGACGCAGGACGCCACGGGATGGACCCTGGGCGCGTCGGGACGGCACCCGAACACCACGGCCCGGGCCGCGAATCCTTCGGGACCGGCCCCGAACGCTCCTGGACGGACGCCGAACACCCGGGGACCGGCCCCGAACGTCAAGCGAGCGACTCCGGCTCCCTCGGGACCGACCGCGAACACTCAGGGACGCCCGCCGAACACCCGATGAGCCACCCCGCCCCCCTCGGGACCGACCGCGAACACTCAGGGACGGCCGCCGAACACCCGGCGAGCCACCCCGCCCCCCTCGGGACCGACCGCGAACACTCAGGGACGGCCGCCGAACACCCGGCGAGCCACCCCGCCCCCCTCGGGACCGACCGCGAACACCCGGCGAGCCGCCCGGGCCCTCTCGAGACCGGCCCCGAAGCCCTCGGGACCACCCCCCAACCTCTCGGGGCGGAGGCCGTGTTGGTCGGTTTCGTGCGGGCGTTGCGTGCGGCCGGGGTCGAGGCCAGCACCGAGCGGCTGCACGCCTTCCTGCGCGCCGTGGCCGCGCTGCGGCCGGGGGTGCGGGCGGACGTGTACGGGGCGGGACGGGCGACGCTGTGCGGCGGGCACGACGACCTGGAGCGTTACGAGCGGGTGTTCGCCGCGTACTTCGGCCCCTCGGGCGAGCAGGCCCGTCGGCCGGTGCCTGCCGCTCCCCCGCCCCGGCTGCGGCTGGTCGCCCGGAAGGCGCCCGCGGGACCGGGTACGCCCGGCGAGGGCGAGCCGCCGGGACCGCCGGTCGCCGCGCTCGCCAGCTCGGCCGAGGTGCTGCGGCACCGCGACTTCGCCGCGCTCGACCCCGCCGAGCGTGACCAACTGCGCAGGCTGTTCGCCGCGTTCGCGCTCCAGGGGCAGGCGCGGCGCTCGGCGCGGCGTCGGCCCGCCCGGCGTGGTGAGGTCGATCCGCGGCGCACGGTACGGGAATTGCTGCGGCGGGGCGGGGAACCGGCCCGGCTGCGCCGGCACGCGCGCGTGGAGCGACCGCGTCGTGTGATACTGCTCGTCGATGTGAGCGGCTCGATGGCGCCGTACGCCGACGCGCTGCTGCGGTTCGCGCACGCGGCCGTGCGCGCGGGCCGGACGGAGGTGTTCACCATCGGCACCCGGCTGACCCGGGTGACCCGCGAACTCTCGCACCGGGACCCCGACCTGGCGATGGCGGCCGTCGCGGCGGCCGTGCCCGACTGGCGCGGCGGCACCCGGCTCGGCGAGCTGCTGCGCGAGTTCCTGAACCGCTGGGGGCAGCGCGGTATGGCGCGCGGCGCGATCGTCGTCCTGCTCTCGGACGGCTGGGAGCGCGGCGATCCGGAGCTGCTGGGTCAGCAGATGCGCCGACTGCATGCCTTGGCCCACCAGGTGGTCTGGGCGAACCCCCGCAAGGCCCGCCCCGGTTACGCGCCGCTGGCGGCCGGGATGGCGGCGGCACTGCCCAGCGTGGACGCCTTCGTCGCGGGGCACAGCCTGGCGGCGCTGGAGCGGCTGGCTGCGGTGGTGCGCGGTGCCCCGACCGCCGCGGCCCCGGTGAGAGGAGCGGATGGTGCGTGAGATCCTGCCGGCGCTGGCGCACTGGCACGCGGCCGGGATGCCGTTCGGGCTGGCCACGGTCGTCGCGGTCAGCCGCAGCGCGCCGCGCGGCCCCGGCGCCGCCATGGCGGTGGGCCCGGACGACGAGGTCGTGGGGAGCGTGTCCGGGGGCTGCGTGGAGGGCGCGGTGTTCGAACTCGCCCAGGAGGTCGTGGCGAGCGGCGAGGCGCGCCTCGCGACCTTCGGATACAGCGACGAGGACGCGTTCGCGGTCGGGCTGACCTGCGGCGGCGAGATCACCCTGCTGGTACGCCCGGTGACGCCCGGATCGGACCCGGCGCTCGGCGCGGTCGCCGCGTCGGTCGCCGGGGGCGAGCCGGTGACGGTGGCCACGGTGGTGGACGGACCGGCGCCGCGCGGCGCCACGCTCGTGGTCTGGCCGGACCGGGCGGCGGGCACGCTCGGCGCAAGCGGCCTCGACGTCGCGGTCACCGCCGACGCGCGCGGCGAACTCGCGCTGGGCGCCTCGGTCCTGCGGCACTACGGGCCGCACGGCGAGCGCCGTGAGGACGCCGTCACCGTGTTCCTCCAGTCCTTCGCCCCGCCGCCGCGCATGCTGGTCTTCGGCGCGATCGACTACGCGGCCGCCGTGGCGCGCATCGGCGACTTCCTCGGTTACCGGGTCACCGTGTGCGACGCCCGCCCGGTCTTCGCCACACCCAAACGCTTCCCGGCGGCCGTCGAGGTCGTGGTCGACTGGCCGCACCGCCATCTCGCCGGCACGGACACCGACGACCGCACCGTGATCTGTGTCCTCACCCACGACCCGAAGTTCGACGTGCCGCTCCTGGAGGAGGCCCTGCGCCGTCCGGCCGCCTACATCGGCGCGATGGGCAGCCGGAAGACCCACGAGGAGCGGCTCGCACGGCTCACCGAGGCCGGCCTCACCCGGGCCGCGTTGTCCCGGCTGCGCTCACCGCTCGGGCTCGACCTGGGGGCCCGTACGCCCGAGGAGGTCGCCGTGTCCGTCGCCGCCGAGATCGTCGCGCTGCGCTGGGGCGGCAGCGGCGCGCCGCTGACCAGCACGGCCGGAGCCATCCACCCGCCCGCCGCCTGACCATTCCGGAAGGAGCCCGTCATGGAACTGCACCACGAGTTCACCGTCCCCGTCCCGGTCGACGACGCCTGGCACGCACTCCTCGACATCGAACGGGTCGCACCCTGTCTGCCGGGCGCGGTGGTGGAGGACTACGACGGCAAGACCGTGACCGGCTCGGTGAAGGTCAAGGTCGGCCCGGTCACCGTGACCTACCGGGGTACGGCGGTCTTCGAGGAGCAGGACGAACCGGCCCACCGGATGGTGCTCGCGGCAAGCGGCCGGGAGACCCGGGGACAGGGCACGGCGAGGGCGAAGGTCGCCGCCACCCTGGCCGAACGCGACGGCGGCACGGCGGTGTCGGTGCGGACCGACCTCACGGTGACCGGCCGCCCCGCGCAGTTCGGACGCGGGGTGCTGGCGGAGGTGGGCGACCGTCTCGTGGGCCAGTTCGCGTCCTGCCTGGCGGACAGACTCGCCGAGCCGGCCCCGGCACCGATCACCGAGGAACAACCGCGACAGCGGGAGGAGCCGGAGCCGGAACCCTTCGACCTGCTGCGCGCGTCCAGCCTGCCGGTGGCCAAGCGAGCGGTGCTCGTGGCGGCGGCGGCCGTTCTGGCATGGGTGGCGGCAAGGCTGCTAGGACGCGGGCGAAGGAGGCTCACTCCTCAGCGCTGGTGACGGACGACCCCCTGAGGGGCGCGGGAAACTGCGCGCCCGGCCAAAGGCTCGGCCGCACCCCCGCACACGAACCGGTCCCGGCAGACCGGCAGGCGACTCAGACGTCACCCTGAACCCGCGCATGCAGATGCTGATCATGCCAGCCATCGGGATGCAACAGAGCACTACGCTGCGTACCCTCCAGCTCGTACCCGGCCTTCTCTGCCACCCGGCACGACGCGGGATTGGCCGTGGAGTGGCACAGCCGCAGCCGATGCAGACCCAGGTCGTCCAGGGCCCACCGCCCCAGCCGGCGCACCGCCGCCACCGCGACCCCACCACCACGCGCCTCGGGCAGCAGCCAGTAGACGAGCTCGGCGGACCCGCCCGCGAGGTCGACGTCGTTCAGCCCGATGAGCCCGACGGCCGGGCCGCCCGGCCGGGCCACGGCCCACACGGCGCCGGTCTCCGCCCGCCACCGCTCGTGCATGCGCGCGATCCGCTGCCGGGCGTCGTCGAGGCCGTCCACGGTGAACAGGTTCCACTGCCGGATCGCCGGGTCCTGGCCGGCGGCGAGCAGCGCGCTCGCGTCGTCGGCACGCCAGGGCCGCAGTTCCGGGCCGGGCGCCAGGGACAGGACGGGCTGGGCCTGCCGGGCCATGCGGCCCGCGGGTACGACGGCGGGTATGCCGGAGCTGTTGATCATCCGCGGATGATGCCACGGAACGCTACCGCTGCGGCAGCGGGTGCAGGGTCACCTCGGTGAGCGCACCGCCGGCGAGCACGGCGGTCATGTACGTGCAGTGGGGCTGGCGCCGGCGGTCGGTCGGTGAGCCGGGGTTGAGCAGGCGAAGGCCGGTCGGCGCGGTGGTGTCCCAGGGGATGTGGCTGTGGCCGAACACCAGCACGTCGAGGTCGGGGAAGCGCGCGGCGCAGCGGGCCTCGCGGCCCTGGGCGGGACCGGTCTCGTGGACCACGCCGAAGCGCAGGCCGTCCAGTTCGGCGTACGCGACCTCGGGGAGCCGGGCCCGCAGCTGAGGGCCGTCGTTGTTGCCGTGGACGCCGATGAGCCGGCGGCAGCGGCTCTCCAGCAGGTCCAGGGTGGCGGTGTCGACCCAGTCCCCGGCGTGGAACACGACGTCCGCGCAGGGGAGTTCGGCCAGCAGCGGCTCGGGGAGCCGTTTGGCGCGCTTGGGCAGATGGGTGTCGGACATGAGCAGGAGACGCACGGCGTCAGCCTAGGCGGCGCGGGAGGTCAGCCGGCGCAGGCCGCGTGCGACGCCGAGCAGCGCGGCGCCGGTGCCGAGGGCGGTGGCGGCGGGGTGCCGTACCAGGGTCTGCTGCCAGGAGCGGGGGTGGGCGCTGTCGTCGAAGGAGCCGTGGGCGCCCTGGTCCTCGGCGGGGTCCTGGTCCACGGGCGCGAAGAGGTTGTCCAGTCCGGCGGGCGGGATGCGGTCGGTCTGCTGGGAGCCGAAGCCGGTGCGCGCGAGGTAGCGGTCGAGCGGGGCCGGGGCGAGCCGGTTGGCCCAGATAGTGGCCACGGTGCTGGCGCCGACCAAGTACTGCTTGCGGCGCGGGTGGTCGGCCGCGTACAGCACGCCGCGGGCCGCGACCTCCGGCTGGTAGATGGGCGGCACCGGCATGGGGTGCCGGGAGAGCCGGGAGCGGACCCATTCGAACTGGGGGGTGTTGACCGCGGGCAGCTGGACGACGGTGACGTGGACGCCGCTGCCGCGGTGCAGCAGTTCGGTGCGCAGAGAGGAGGTGAAGCCGTTGATGGCGTGCTTGGCGCCGCAGTACGCGGACTGCAGCGGGATGGACCGCTCTGCGAGGGCCGAGCCGACCTGCACGATCGTGCCCCGGTCGCGGGGCAGCATGCGCTTCAGGGCCGAGCGGGTGCCGTTGACGAAGCCGAGGTAGGTGACGTCGGTGATCCGCCGGAACTCCTCCGGCGTGATCTCCTCGAACGGCGCGAACACGGTCGCGAAGGCGCAGTTGATCCACACGTCGACCGGGCCGAACTCCTTCTCCGCGGCCTCGGCGACGGCCTCGACCTGGGCCTGGTCGGCCGTGTCGGCCGGCTGGACGAGGGGGCGTCCGCCGAGGGCCGCGACCTCGTCCGCCGCCGCCTGAAGGCCGCCCTCACCGCGCGCGACCAGCACGACGTTCGCGCCGCGCCTGCCGTACAGGCGGGCGGTGGCGCGCCCGATCCCGGCGCTGGCGCCGGTGATGACGACGGTCGGTGGCATGGTCATCTCCCTTTCCCGCACACTGACTTCACTGCCCCGTGGGGTGACTTCACGCCACGCGGTACGGCCCGGCCCGTTCCTCCACGAGGGTCAGCCCCAGTCCGGGTGCCCCGTCGGCGCCCGGAGTGATGCTCCCGTCGCCGGGGTCGAGGACGCCGTCGAAGAAGAGCCGCTCGATGCGGACGTGGTCGTGGAACCACTCCAGGTGGCGCAGATTGGGTACGGCAGCGGCGGCATGCGCGTGGGCGTGCGGCGCGCAGTGGCCCGAGACGTCGATCCCGCGCGCGTGGGCGAGCGCGGCGACGCGCAGCCAGACGGTGATGCCGCCGCACCGGGTGACGTCCGCCTGGAGGCAGTCGACCGCCCCGGCGGCCAGCATGTGCTCGAAGTACGGCAGGGTGTAGCCGTACTCGCCGGCGGTGACGTCCATCGGGAGGCGGCCGCGCAGGTCCGCGAGCAGGGTGAGGTGGTCGGAGGAGACCGGTTCCTCGAACCAGGTGACGTCCTGGTCCGCGAGCGCGTCGCCGATGCGTGCGGCCTGTCCGCCGGTGTAGCCGCCGTTGGCGTCCACGTACAGCTCGGCCGCGTCGCCGACGCTCTGCCGTGCGCGGGCGACCCGTTCGAGGTCGCGGGTCTCCCGGCCGCCCCACGACTCACCGATCTTGATCTTGACGCGGGGGATGCCCTCGTCCTCGGCCCAGCCGCGCAGTTGGCGGTCCTGGCGCTCGGCGTCGTAGGTGGTGAAGCCGCCGCTGCCGTACACGGGCACGTCGTCGCGGGCGGCGCCGAGCAGGTCGACGAGGGGCAGGCCGAGCAGGCGGGCCTTGAGGTCCCACAGGGCGATGTCGACGGCGGCGGTCGCCTGCGCGGCCACACCGGGCTGTCCGGCGTTGCGCACCGCCCGGCACATCCGTTCGTTCGCGCGCGGCACGTCGAGCACCGGCAGACCGGTGACGGTGCCGGCGAGGAGCTCGCGGACGACCTGGACGGTGGCGGCCGGGGCGTAGGTGTAGCCGAGGCCGGTGGTGCTGCCGGAGCGCACGGTGACCAGGACGAGGGTGGTCCGGTCCCAGGCCAGGGTGCCGTCCGCCTCGGGGGCGTCGGTGGGCACGGTGTAGACGGCGGTGTCGATGGCGTCGACGGTCGGCCGGTCGCTCACGGACGCCTCCTCACACCCGCCGCCGCGCCCCGAGCACGGCACCGCCGGCGGCGAGGCCGGCGACGGTCGCCGTCGTCGTCCAGCGTGCCGTGCGCGAGGGCTCGGGCGGGCGGTCGGCCAGGCGTTCCGGGTGGTCGCTGGGCAGGTTGCCGTCGAGGGCGAGCGCCAGGGCCTCCGCGAGGTGCAGGGCGCGGCGGCCGGTGCCGGCCCCCTCGATCTGCGTGCGGCAGCTGAAGCCGTCGGCGAGAATCAGGCTGTCCGGTGCGGCGGCGCGCACGGAGGGCAGGACGCCCAGTTCGGCGACGGCCATGGAGACCTCGTGGTGGCCGCGTTCGAAGCCGAAGTTGCCGGCGAGTCCGCAGCAGCCCTCGTCGAGGACGTCGGCGTCCAGGTGGGCGCGGCGCATCAGTTCTTCGTCGGCGTCGAACTTCATGACGGCGTGCTGGTGGCAGTGGGTCTGCACGGTCGCCGGCCGGGCGAGCTGTGGTGGCCGCCAGTCGTCGGGGGCGTGGTGGACGAGCTGTTCGGCGAGGGTGCGGACCTGTCCGGCCAGTCGGCGCACGTCCTGGTCGGCGGGCATCAGCTCGGGGGCGTCGGCACGGAAGACGGCCGTGCAGGAGGGTTCCAGGCCGATGACCGGGGTGCCCGCCTCCAGGTGGGGGCGCAGCACCGCGAGGGTGCGGGTCAACACCTTCTTGGCCATGGGGAGTTGACCGGTGGAGATCCAGGTCAGGCCGCAGCACACCGGCTCGGTGGGGACGGCGACTCGGAAGCCCGCGTCCTCCAGTATCCGTACGGCCGACTTGGCGATGGCGGGGTGGAAGTAGGTGCTGAAGGTGTCGGGCCACAGGACGACGGTGCGCGGGTCGGCGGGGTCCGGCTGCTCTCGGCGCTGGGCCCGCCACCACTGGACGAAGGACTCCTCGGCGAACACCGGTGCCGAGCGGGCGCCGTCCACACCGGCCAGCCGCTTTCCGGCGCGGGCGAGTCCGGGTGCGTGCAGCGCGGAGTTGACCAGGGCGGGGGCGATGCGGGAGAGCCGGGCCCAGACCGGGAGCCAGCCCATGGAGTAGTGCGCGGCGGGGCGCGTACGGCCCTCGTAGTGGTGGGCGAGGAACTCTGCCTTGAGGGTGGCCATGTCGACGCCGGTCGGGCAGTCGGACTTGCAGCCCTTGCAGGCCAGGCACAGGTCGAGCGCGTCGCGTACGGCCGTGGAGCGCCAGCCGTCCTGGATCGCGGAGTCGGCATGGCCGTTCAGCATCTCGAACAGCAGCCGGGCCCGGCCGCGGGTGGAGTGCTCCTCCTCCATGGTGGCCCGGTAGGAGGGGCACATCACGCCGCCGGAGTGGCTGCGGCAGTTGCCGATGCCGACGCAGCGCATCACCGCGCGGTTGAAGTTGTGCTCGTCCTCGGGGAAGCCGAAGTGGGTCGCCTCCGTGGCCGGCCGCCAGCCGGGGCCGAGCCGCAGCTGCCCGTCGACGGGGTTGGGGCGGACGATCTTGCCGGGGTTCATCCGGTCGCGGGGGTCGAAGAGGGCCTTCAGCTCGCCGAAGGCGGTGACGAGCCGCTCGCCGAACATCCGGGTGAGCAGTTCGCCGCGGGACTGGCCGTCGCCGTGCTCGCCGGACAGCGAGCCGCCGTAGGAGGCCACGAGGTCGGCGGCGCGCTCCACGAAGCGGCGGAAGTCGGCCACGCCGTGGGCGGTCCTGAGGTCGAAGGGGATGCGGGTGTGCACACAGCCCTGTCCGAAGTGGCCGTACAGGGTCGGGCGGTCGTAGTCGAACGCGTCGAACAGGCTCCTCAGGTCGCGCAGATAGTCGCCGAGCCGCTCGGGCGGTACGGCGGAGTCCTCCCAGCCCTCCCAGGTCTCCCGGCCGTCCGGCGGTCGCGCGGTGACGCCGAGTCCGGCCTCGCGGGCCCTGAGCATCTTCTGCTCGCGCTCGGGGTCGTCGGAGAAGGCGACGCTGCTTGCCTTCTCGTCCCGGCCGACGGCCCGCAGCAGAGCGTGCGCCTGCTCGTCCACGTCCTCCTGGCTGTCACCGCTGTACTGCACCATCAGCCAGCTGTCGCCCTCGGGGAGCATGGCGAGCGAGTCGAGGTAGGCGCCCTCCTCGCGCATCAGCTGCGCCATGCGGTCGTCCAGGGCCTCGAGCTGGCTGGGCGTGCTGTGCTCCAGCAGGCGGGGTACGTCGTCGGCGGCGGCGCAGACGTCGTCGTAGCCGAGGACCAGCAGCGACTGGTACGGCGGCACCGGGACGAGGTCGAGTTCGGCGCGCAGGACGGTGACCAGGGTGCTCTCGCTGCCGACGAGCGCCTTGGCCACGTCGAAGCCGTTCTCGGGCAGCAGGGAGTCCAGGTTGTAGCCGGAGACGCGGCGGGGGATCTTCGGGTAACCGCGGCGGATGTCGGCCAGGTACTCGGTGGCGATGCGGTCGAGGCCGCCGTAGAGCTCGGCGAGCCGGCCGCCGGCGGCGACGATGCGGGCGCGCTCGTCGGGCGGGGTGGGACCGGTCCAGGTGCGCTGTCCGTCGTAGGTGAGGATCTCCAGGCCCCGGACGTTGTCGACGGTCTTGCCGTATGCCTGCGCGGAGGCGCCGCAGGAGTTGTTGCCGATCATGCCGCCGAGCGCGCAGTGGCTGTGGGTGGCGGGTTTCGGCCCGAACTGGAGCTGGTGGGGGCCGAGTTGGCGGTTCAGTTCGTCCAGGACGATCCCGGGCTCCACCACACAGGTGCGCCGCCCGGGGTCGACGGAGACCAGCCGGGTGCAGTACTTGCTCCAGTCGATCACCACGGCGGTGTTGGTCGACTGTCCGGCCAGGCTGGTGCCGCCGCCGCGGGAGAGGACGGGGGCGTCGAAGCGTGCGCACACCGACAGCGCCCGGGCGCCCGCCTCGACCGTGCGGGGGACGACGAGACCCAGGGGGACCTGCCGGTAGTTGGAACCGTCCGTGCTGTAGGCGCCGCGGCTGCCGGCGTCGAAGCGGACCTCGCCGTCCACCTCGGCGCTCAGAGCGGCCTCCAGGCCGGACGTGTCCGGAGGGGTCATCTGCGCTCCTTTGGTTCACCGACGTACTGCGCTGTCCGAGGACCGGCGAGTACCCGACAATTCGTCAGGCAAAACTGAACAGGAAGACTGAAAAGGGAAACTAAACAGGTTGGACTGGACAGTTTCCGCTGTCGGTCCTAGGGTGGGCGGCATGGCTGACATCTCCGACTCCGCCGCCCGTGCCGCGCGCGATCTGCGCGTGGTGTTCAGCCGGCTGCGGCGCCGTATCCGCGAGGTCGCGCAGGACACCGACCTCAGCCCGTCCCAGGAGTCGGCGCTCACCCTGGTCGGCAAGCACGGCGCCGCGACGGCCAGTGCGCTCGCCGGCGCCGAGGGCGTACGCCCGCAGTCGATGGCGACCACGCTGGCCGCGCTGGAGCAGCACGGTCTGATCCGGCGCGCCCCCGACCCCGACGACGGCCGCCGCCAGCTGGTCACCCTCACCGACGCCGGGCGGGCCCGCACAGCGGGCAACCGCCAGGTCCGCGAGGAGTGGCTGGCCCGCGCCTTCCAGGACCGCTACACGGAGGAGGAACGGCAGACCGTGCTGACGGCACTGGAGCTCATGGAACGGCTGTCGCAGCAGTGATGCCGAGGCTCACCGGACGCACCGAGAGGGCCACCCGCCCCGCCCCCGCCGGATCCGACCGCCGGCTGATCCCGCCGATGCTGTTCGGCTCGGTCCTCAACCCGATCAACTCCTCGATGATCGCCGTGGCCCTGGTGCCGATCGGCGTCGCCTTCGGGGCCCCGCCCGCCGAGACCGCCTGGCTGGTCTCGGCGCTCTATCTGGCCACGGCCGTCGGGCAGCCCGTCATCGGCCGCCTGGTGGACATGTACGGCCCGCGCAGGCTCTACCTCGCCGGTACGGCCCTGGTCGGCGTCGCCGGCGTGCTCGGCGCGCTCGCGCCCTCGCTGGGCGCGCTCATCGCGGCGCGGGTCCTGCTGGGATTCGGGACCTCGGCGGCGTACCCGGCGGCCATGCGGCTGACCCGCAGCGAGGCCGAACGCACCGGGCAGGACAGCCCGGCCGGGGTGCTGGCCGCGCTGGCCGTCGCCAACCAGACGGTGGCCGTCGTCGGGCCCGCGCTCGGCGGCCTGCTGATCGGCCTCGGCGGCTGGCGCGCCGTGTTCACCCTCAACGTGCCGCTCTCGGCGGTCTGCCTGGTGCTCGCCACCCTGCGGCTGCCCCGGTCCGAGACCCGGCGGCGGGCCGTGGACCTGCTCGGCATGGCGCTGTTCGCGCTACTGCTGGTCGCGCTGATGCTGTTCCTGATGCACCCGCGCGCCGACCGCTGGTACCTGCCGGTGCTGTCGGCCGTCGCGGCCGCCGGTTTCGCCGTGCGCGAGCTGCGCGTACCGGACCCGTTCATCGACCTGCGCGTCCTCGGCGGCAACGGCCCGCAGCTCGCCACCTATCTGCGCCAGCTGCTCGCCTACACCACTTCCTACGCCTTCATGTACGGCTACACGCAGTGGCTGGAGCAGGGGCGCGGGCTCGGCGCCTCCACCGCCGGGCTCGTGCTGCTGCCGCTGTCGGTGGCCGCACTGATCGTGTCCACGCTCACCGGGCGCCGGGAGGCGGTGCGCGGCAAGCTGATCGTCGGCTCCGCGCTCCAGGTCGCGGGCTGCGCCCTGCTGCTCCTCGTGCGCGCCGACAGCGCCCTGTGGCTGCTGCTCGCGGTCGGCGCGCTGCTCGGCGTCCCGCAGGGCCTCATCGGCCTGGCCACGCAGAACGCCCTGTACCGGCAGGCCGATCCGGAGCGGATCGCCTCCGCGGCCGGGCTGCTGCGGACCTTCGGTTACCTCGGCGCGCTGGCCGCGTCCGCCGCCACCGCGGCGTTCTACCCGCACCGCGCCGACACGGCCGGGCTGCACGGCCTGGCCCTGTTCATGCTCGCCGGCTCCGCACTGCTGCTGGCGACGATCCTGCCGGACCGCTCTCTGGGCCGGCTGGGCACCACCACTCCCCGAACCATCGGAAAGGCCTGACCGACTCATGTCGCTCACCACGCTCGACCCCCGTACCGCCCTCGTCGCGATCGACCTGCAGAACGGCATCGTGGGCATGCCCGTCCAGCCGCACGCGGCCGCGGACGTCGTCTCCCGCACCGCCGAACTGGCCGAGGCCTTCCGGTCCCGGAACCTGCCCGTGGTCCTGGTCCGGGTCTCCTTCGCGCCCGACTGGGCCGACGCCGTCCCCGGCCGCACCGAGCGCCAGGCGCGCGGCCTCGCCTTCCCCGAGGGCTGGGACGTCCTCGTCGACGAGCTGTCCGGCCACCCCGGCGACATCCGCGTCACCAAGCACAACTGGAGCGCCTTCCACGGCACCGACCTGGACGTCCAGCTGCGCCGCCGCGGCATCACCCAGATCGTGCTGACCGGCATCGCCACCAGCATCGGCGTGGAGTCC
This sequence comes from Streptomyces sp. RB17, assembly GCF_009604455.1. Classification (GTDB taxonomy): domain Bacteria; phylum Actinomycetota; class Actinomycetes; order Streptomycetales; family Streptomycetaceae; genus Streptomyces. Next base: position 832,243 of record NZ_WEGL01000002.1, on the reverse strand, counting down.
ACCGCCCGGGACGCCTACGCCCACGGCTACCACGTCACCCTCGCCACCGACGCGATGGCCGACGCCGACGCCGAGGCGCACGCGGGCAGCGTCGAGCGGATCTTCCCGCGGCTCGGCGAGAGCGGCACGACCGCCGAGATCCTGGAGCTGCTCGCCAAGACCCACGCCTGACCCGGGCGCGCCCGGCCCCTTGCGGCGGGAGCGGGGGTGCCCGAACACCCGCGCAAGGGGCCGGGTTAGCATTCGGCCACGCCCACCGTGCCAAATAGGCAACGGCAAGCGAACTGAGGGGGCTTGGAGCCGGATGCCGGTCAAGGTCAGCGTCATCGTCCCCGTGTACAACCCGGGGCCGTACATCGAGGACTGCATCGCCTCGCTGCTGCGCCAGTCGCTGCCTCCGGACGCCTACGAAGTGATCTTCGTGGACGACGGCTCCACCGACGCCACCCCGGCCCGCCTGGACGCGCTCGCCACGGGGCATCCGCACATACGCGTCATCCACCAGGAGAACTCCGGCTGGTCCGGCAAGCCCCGCAACGTCGGCATAGAGGCCTCCCGCGGCGAGTTCGTGATGTTCGTCGACAACGACGACCGGCTCGGCGACGAGGCCCTGGAGCGGATGTACGACTACGGGGTCGCCAACAAGGCGGATGTGATCGTCGGCAAGATGGCCGGAAAGGGCAGGCCGGTGCCGGTGGAGCTGTTCCGCCGCAACCACCCGCACGCCACGGTCGCGAGCGCTCCCCTCATCGACAGCCTCACCCCGCACAAGATGCTCCGGCGCTCCTTCCTGGACCGCACCGGACTGCGCTTCCCGGAGGGCCGGCGACGCCTGGAGGACCACGTCTTCATCACCGAGGCCTATCTGCGCGCGGACAACGTCTCGGTGCTGAGCGACTACGTCTGCTACTACCACCTCGCACGCGACGACGCCTCCAACGCCGGTTTCCAGCGCTTCGACCCGGTCGGCTACTTCGGCAACCTCCGCGAGGCCCTCGACGTGGTCGAGCGGTACACCGAGCCGGGCCCGCTGCGCGACCGGCTGCTGCGCCGCTGGCTGCGGGTGGAGATGGTGGAGCGGATGAGCGGGCGCCGGCTGCTGGCGATGCCGGACGACTACCGGCGCGAGCTGCTCAAGGAGATGCACGCGGTCGTCGTCGAGCGCTTCGGCCCCGGGGTCGCCCCCGGGCTGCGCCCCGGCCAGCGGATCGTCGCCGCGCTGATCCGCGAGGACCGCTACGACGACCTTCTCGCCTACGCCGAGTGGGAGGCCGGGGTGCGACCGTGCGCCGTCCCGGCCGGTGTCGCCTGGCGGGACGGCGCGCTGCACATCGACCTCACCGCCGAGTACACCACCGGGCAGGGCCCGCTGACCGTCCCCGCGGACGCGCCCGGGCCCCCGGCGGACGGCGCGCCCCGCGATCTCGCCGAGGCCGCGTCCTGGCTGGCCGCGGCCGCCGGGGACGGTTTCGACGCCGCCACGCTCGACCTGATCGTGCGCGACCGGGAGAGCGCGGCCTCCTTCTTCCAGCCGGTGCGGGTCACCCGCGAGCGGGTTCCGGCCGAGGACGGCGGCACCCGGCTGGTGCTGCGCGCCACGGCCACGGTCGATCCCGCCGGGGCGGCGGGCGGCGACGCGCTGCACGGCGGCCTGTGGGACCTGTACGTGCGGGTCGGCCTGGGCGGCTGGACCAAGGAGTGCCGGCTGGGTCCCGCCCCGGCGCGGGGGCCCGCGCTGCCGCCGGCCGGGATCGTCGCGGACCGGGTCGTCCTGCCGTACTGGACGCAGCAGTACCGCAATCTGTCCCTGGACGTGGACCGCGCCGCCAAGTCCCTCGGACTGCACCGGCTCACCCCGGCCGACGCGGCGGTCTCCGACGCCGAGACACTGACCGTCGCGCTGCTGCTGTACGTCCCCGACCGCACCCACGCCACGCTCCGCCTGACCGACGCCTCGGGCCGGACGGTGGACCCGCCGGCCGTGCTCACGCCCGCCGACGGCGTCCACGCGCTGCTGGCCGCCGATCTGCCGCTGCGCGAGCTGCGCAGCACCCTGTGGCGCACCGAGCTGCGCCTGGCCGGCGGACGGACCCTGAAGCTGCCGCTGCTGCTGCGGGTGGGCCGCACGCCCGGTGCCGTCGAGGTGGTCCGTCCGTCGCCGCCCGGTATGCTGCGCCGGCTGCTGCGCAGGGCACGGCGCCTGCTCGGCGCGGTACGGGGGACACGGACGGCCACCACGACACGGAGGGCATGACGGCGTGCGCCAACTGGGGATAGGTGACGCCTGGGTGCTGGAGCCCCAGGTGTTCCCGGACGAGCGGGGAAGCTTCCACGAGTGGTACCGGGGCGCGGAGTTCCGCGAGGCCACCGGCCACGACCTGGGCCTCGCCCAGGCCAACTGCTCGGTGTCCCGGCGGGGCGTGCTGCGCGGCATCCACTTCGCCGACGTGCCGCCCGGCCAGGCCAAGTACGTCACGTGCGTGCGCGGCGCCGTCCTCGACGTGGTCGTGGACATCCGCGTCGGCTCCCCCACCTACACGCAGTGGGAGGCCGTACGGCTGGACGAGGACACCCGGCGCGCGGTCTTCCTGGCCGAGGGCCTCGGGCACGCGTTCATGGCGCTCACCGACGACGCGACGGTGGTGTACCTGTGCTCGACCGGGTACGCGCCGCAGCGCGAGCACGGGCTGCACCCGCTCGACCCGGCGCTGGACATCGCCTGGCCGGAGGGCATCGAGCCGGTGCTGTCGCCCAAGGACGCCGAGGCGCCCTCGCTGGCAGAGGCGGAGCGGTCCGGGCTGCTGCCCGCGTACGCGGACTGCTCCGCCCACTACCAGCGGCTGCGCTCGGGGGAGTCCGGCGGCTGACCCGGCGCACGGGCGAGGTCAGCCGCCCAAACGGTGTACGGGCGAGGTCAGCGGTCGGCGGCGTACGGGGCCAGCGCGCGGCGCAACGACTCCCAGCCGCGGGCGCGTTTCGTGCCCCGGTCGCGGGCCGCGACCAGGGCCTTCCAGAAGCCGGCGGCAAGGAATTCCTCGGGCTTGACGGCCGTGGTGCGCTCGAGGACGGACTCGGGGACCTTCTGCGGGTCGGGGACCTCGAACTCCGCGATGATCTCGTCGTACTTGTCCTTGAGGACCGTGTTCGCCGGGTCGGCGCCGAAGACCACCAACTGGCCGGTGGGCGCGGTGTCGACCAGGACCGTCACGAGGTCGGGGCGGTGGCGGCCGAGGATCTCGACCAGCTTGTAGACGTCACCGGTCCAGGCGTTGGTGTGCCGGTCGCGGGCGGCCTCGTCGACGTTGCGCGGGAGCATGTCGTCGAAGACGATCACGCTGGCCCAGTCGCTGTGCTTCTCGATGTTGATGAAGTCGCGCAGCGAGTACTCGAACAGGTGCATGCCGTCGATGAACGACAGGTCGAGGGTGGTGCGCCGCCAGTAGCCGAACGGGCCGCGGTTGCGCGCGAGGTTGCGCAGCGGGTGGCGTCCGCCGCGCAGGTGCGCGAGCGGGTTGTCGCGGGCGAAGAAGTCGTCGCTCGTCGCCTTCGCCAGGTGCACGTCGCAGCGTATCTCCGTGACCACCTTGAACGCGGGGTCGATCGCGATGCTGGGCACCCGGGACAGTGTCAGACTGCGGCCGTCGTTGACGCCGATCTCCAGGTAGTTGCGGTTCGCGCTGACCTTGTGGAGTTCCCGCAGGAACTCGTGCCGTTTCACTGAGACATCTCCTTGCGGATGTGGGGCAGTGCTTCGTGCAGGGCGGACCGCCAGTCTCCGAGCGGTGCCAGACCGGCCGCCCGCCACCGTTCGTGGCCGAGGACGCTGTAGGCGGGCCGGGGAGCGGGCCGGACGAAGGCCCGGCTGTCGGTGCGGCGCACCCGGTCCGGGTCGGCGCCGGCCAGCCGGAACACCTCGCGCGCCAGCTCGTACCAGCTGGCCTCGCCGGAGGCGGTGGCGTGGAAGATACCGTGCGCGCCCGTGTCGGGGGAGATCCGGGGACCGAGGTCGGCGATCCGGGCGGCCACGTCCGCGCTCCAGGTGGGCTGCCCGCGCTGGTCGTCGACGACGTCGACGGTCTCGCGTGCGGCTTCCAGCTCCAGCATGGTGCGCACGAAGTTCCGGCCGTGCGCGCCGTACAGCCAGCCGGTGCGCAACACGGCGGACCCGCCGGGGAGTTCGGCGAGCACGGCCCGCTCCCCGGCGAGCTTGGTGCGGCCGTAGGCGGTGCGCGGGTCCGGTTCCTCGTCCTCCGCGTAGGGGACGTCACGGGCCTCGCCGGAGAAGACGTAGTCGGTGGAGACGTGGATCAGGCCTGCGCCGCGCGCGGCGCAGGCGCGGGCGAGCAGCCGGGGGCCCTCGCCGTTGACGAGCAGCGCGCGCTCCTCGTCGGTCTCGGCCGCGTCCACGGCCGTGTAGGCGGCGCAGTTGACGACGACGTCCGGCCGGTGCCCGGCCAACGCCCGCTGTACGGCGGCCGGTTCGGTGATGTCGAGGACGGCGCGGGCAAGGCCCGTGACGTCCTCGCCGCGCCCGCGCAGTTCGTGCACGGTGTCCTGGCCGAGCATGCCGCCCGCGCCGGTGACCAGCCACCTCATCGCCCGCTCCGCTTCTTCAGCGGCTCCCACCAGCCGCGGTGGTCGCGGTACCAGGCGACGGTCTCGGCGAGCCCGGCGGTGAAGTCGCGGCGCGGACGGTAGCCGAGTTCGTCGCGGGCCTTGCTCCAGTCGACCGAGTAGCGCAGGTCGTGGCCCTTGCGGTCGGGGACGTGACTGACCCGGTCCCAGCCGGCGCCGCACGCGTCGAGGAGCAGGCTGGTGAGCTCCTTGTTGCTCAGTTCGGTGCCGCCGCCGATGTTGTAGACCTCGCCGGGTCGGCCCTTCGTGCGCACCAGGTCGATGCCGCGGCAGTGGTCGTCGACGTGCAGCCAGTCGCGGACGTTGCGGCCGTCGCCGTACAGCGGGACCTTCAGGCCGTCGAGGAGGTTGGTGACGAAGAGCGGGACGACCTTCTCGGGGAACTGGTGCGGACCGTAGTTGTTGGAGCAGCGGGTGACCCTGACGTCCAGGCCGTGGGTGCGGTGGTACGCCAGGGCCAGCAGGTCGGAGGAGGCCTTGGAGGCGGAGTACGGCGAGTTGGGGGCCAGCGGGTGCTCCTCCGGCCAGGAGCCGGTGTCGATGGAGCCGTAGACCTCGTCGGTGGAGATGTGCACGAACGGGCCGGTGCCATGTCTGAGGGCCGCGTCCAGCAGGGTCTGGGTGCCGAGCACGTTCGTGCGGACGAACTCCGCCGCGCCCTCGATCGACCGGTCGACGTGCGACTCGGCGGCGAAGTGCACGACCTGGTCGGCGTCCGCCGTCAGCTTGTCGACCAGGTCGGCGTCGCAGATGTCGCCCTGCACGAAGTCCAGCCGGGGATGGCTCTCCGGGAGGTTGGTGAGCGTGCCGGCGTAGGTGAGCCGGTCCAGCACGGTGATGCGGGGCGCGTCGGGCGCGTCGTCGGCGAGGAGCATGCGGACGTAGGCGGAGCCGATGAACCCGGCGGCGCCGGTGACGAGGAGGTTCATGAACGGATCTGCACCTTGCTGTGGTCTCCGAGGACGAGTCGGTGGGCGCTGGGTACTCCGGCCGCCGGGGTGACCTCCGTGTGCCGGCCGATCAGCGAGGACTCGATCCGGCCCACCCCGGTGATGGACGAGTCCCGCAGCACGATGGAGAACTCCACTTCGCTGTCGGTGATCCGGCAGTTCTCCGCTATGGAGGTGTAGGGGCCGACGTAGGAGTCGGCGACGACGGTGCCGGCGCCGATGAGCGCCGGGCCGACGATCCGGGAGTTGGTGATCTTCGCTCCTTCTTCGATCACCACCCGGCCGACGGTCTCGGTGGCGTCGTCCACCTCGCCGTCGATGCGCCGCTCCAGGCGTTCCAGGACGGTCCGGTTGACCTCCAGCATGTCGCCGACGTTCCCGGTGTCCTTCCAGTAGCCGCCGATCAGGGTGGACCGCACGTCGGCGCCCGTGTCGATGAGGTACTGGATGGCGTGGGTGATCTCCAGCTCGCCCCGCCAGGACGGTTTCACCGCGCGTACGGCCTCGTGGACGGCCGGCGTGAAGAGGTAGACGCCGACCAGCGCGAGGTCGCTCTTGGGGTGCTCGGGCTTCTCCTCCAGGGCCACCACCTGTCCGGACGCGTCGAGTTCGGCGACTCCGAAGGCGCGCGGGTCGGCGACGTGCGTGAGCAGGATCTGGGCGTCGGGCCGGTGCGCGCGGAACTCCTCGACCAGCGGGCGGATCCCGCCGACGACGAAGTTGTCCCCGAGGTACATCACGAAGTCGTCGTCGCCGAGGAAGTCCCGGGCGATCAGGACCGCGTGCGCGAGGCCGAGGGGACGTTCCTGGGGGATGTAGGTGACGTCCAGGCCGAACTTCGAGCCGTCGCCGACGGCTTCCTCGATCTCGGCCGCGGTGTCACCGACGACGATCCCCACCTCGGTGATCCCGGCTTCGGCAAGAGATTCCAGGCCGTAGAACAGCACGGGCTTGTTGGCCACCGGCACCAGCTGTTTCGCCGAGGTGTGCGTGATCGGCCGCAGCCGGGTGCCGGAGCCGCCGGAGAGCACCAGAGCCTTCATTCGCCACACCCTAACGGCGATCGTCCGGATCGGACCTTTGTTTGTATGACTGGATCGTTACGACGTCATGGCTCTGGTGTCGACGGAACTTTACCGGGGCGGGTTCACCCGGTTCCGGGGCCGGATCCTCGCGGCTCCCTCAGTCCTCGCCCCGCACGATGTTGTCCTCGGCGGCGCCGCCCTGCCGCTGCGCGCGGCCGCGGTGCACGACGGCGGGGAGACATGTCCGCACCCCCCGGTCCCGGCGTCGGCGAGCCTTGGCCCAGCCGGTCTCGGCGTAGGGCAGGGCGGGTTTGTCACTGGGGTGCGCGGGCGCGGTCACGTCGTCCAACTTCCTTCTGCGTCGTGCGCCGGGCGGGGCCGGTCGCGCCGGCCCCGCGCGGGCTTCGTGTGCGAGGTGTGCCTCACCGGGTCCCCGCGGCGGTGCGCCGGCAAACGCGCACGCCGGCTCAGGTCCGGCCGCCGCCCCCGCCGCCGAAGGAGCCGCTGGAACCGGGCGACCAGCGCGGGCGGCGCTGGTCGTCGGCGCGCCGGGAACGGACGTTGCCGACCTGGTACGGGGTGAGCCGCTCGCTGTCGTCCGCGGCCCGGGGCACCTCCTGGGGTTCGCGCATCTCACGGACCTCGTGGACGGGTCCGGACGGCGGCACCCGGGGCTGCTCGTCGGGCCGGGGCGGCGCCGGTTCGCGGCTGCGCACCTGGAAACCGAACCGGAAGGCCCAGAGCAGTCCGGCGACGCAGACGACCCCGGCGAGCAGGACGACGACGTACCCGAACACCTCGGTGCCCGTGGCGGCTGTGTACATGGCGGAGTTCATGGCCGTCGGGTACCCGGCCGGGCGGCGGATACGACCCCGGCCGTGAGGGCGTGGCGCACGGGAGGCCGCAGGTCACGGGGAGTAGCGTCACCCGCGATGACGGAACTACCGGAAATGTCGGACACTCACGAGGTCGTCGCGCGCTACACGGCGCCCGCCCCGCGTCCCGGCCGGGCCCTGCTGCGCTGGGTCTCCACCGCCGACCACAAGGTGATCGGCCGGCTCTACATGGTCACGGCGTTCTGTTTCTTCCTGCTCGCCGGTCTGCTCGCCCTCGGGATGCGCGCGGAACTCGCCCGGCCGGGTCTGCAGTTCCTGAGCCACCACGGCTACAACCAGTTCTTCACGGTCCACGGCACGATCATGATGCTGCTGTTCGCGACCCCGATGTTCGCCGGGTTCGCCAACGCCGTCATGCCGCTGCAGATCGGCGCGCCCGACCTCGCCTTCCCGCGGCTGAACGCGCTGTCGTACTGGATGTACCTGTTCGGCGGCCTGATGGTGGTCTCCGGCTTCCTGGTGCCCGGCGGGGCCGCGGCGTTCGGCTGGTTCGCCTACGCGCCGCTGAACAGCGCCTACTTCTCCCCCGGCGCGGGAGGCGACCTGTGGGCGATGGGGCTGGTGGTCTCGGGTGTGTCGACGACGCTCACCGCGGTGAACTTCATCGCCACGATCCTGTGCCTGCGCGCGCCGGGCCTGACGATGTTCCGGATGCCGATCTTCACCTGGAACGTGCTGTTCACCTCGATCCTGATCCTGCCCGCGTTCCCGGTGCTCACGGCGGCGCTGCTGGTGCTGGAGGCGGACCGCAAGTTCGGGGCGCACGTCTTCGACGCGACGAACGGGGGCGCGCTGCTGTGGCAGCACCTGTTCTGGTTCTTCGGGCATCCCGAGGTCTACATCGTGGCGCTGCCGTTCTTCGGGATCATCTCGGAGATCATCCCGGTGTTCTCCCGCAAGCCGCTGTTCGGCTATCTGCCGATGATCGGGGCCACGATCGCGATCACCATGCTGTCGGCGGTGGTGTGGGCCCACCACATGTTCGCCACCGGCGCGGTGCTGCTGCCGTTCTTCTCCATCATGTCGTTCCTGATCGCGGTGCCCACGGGCATCAAGTTCTTCGCGTGGATCGGCACGATGTGGCACGGCTCGGTGTCGTTCGAGACCCCGATGCTGTGGTCGATGGGCTTTCTGGTGTCGTTCCTGCTCGGCGGGCTGAGCGGGGTGCTGATCGCCGCACCGCCGCTGGACTTCCATCTGACCGACAGCTACTTCATCGTGGCGCATCTGCACTACGTTCTGTTCGGCACGGTGGTGTTCGCGATGTTCGCGGGCTTCTACTTCTGGTGGCCGAAGTTCACCGGGAAGATGCTGGACGAGCGGCTCGGCAAGGTGCACTTCTGGCTGCTGTTCCCGGGGTTCCAGCTGACCTTCCTGGTGCAGCACTGGCTCGGCGAGGCCGGCATGCCCCGCCGGTACGCGGACTATCTGCCAGAGGACGGCTTCACGCTGCTCAACTCCCTGTCGTCGGCGGGCGCGTTCGTGCTGGGCGTCTCCACGCTGCCGTTCCTCTACAACGTGTGGCGCACCGCCACCACGGGCGAGAAGGTCACCCTGGACGACCCGTGGGGGTGGGGGCGCGGCCTGGAGTGGGCGACGTCCTGCCCGCCGCCGAGGCACAACTTCGTGGCGCTGCCCCGGATCCGCTCCGAGTCCCCGGCCTTCGACCTGCACCACCCGGACATCGAGAGCCCGGCCGGAGAGGAGCTGGCGCGATGAAGGCGGAGGCGATGCTGTTCGGCGGGGTCGCCGCGTTCTTCGGCGGGTCCGCGGCGCTGTACGGGATGTGGTCGCAGGACGAGACGGGCACGGTGGTGCTGGTCGTGGCGTGCGGGATGGCCGCGCTGGTCGCGTTCTTCTGCCTGATCCAGTACCGGCGCCGGGGCACCCGGGCGCAGGACCGCACCGAGGCGGAGGTGGCGGACGCGGCCGGGCCGGTGGCGTTCTTCCCCGACGAGAGCCTGTTTCCGATCGTCACCGCGCTGGGTTTCGCGCTGACGGCCACCGGCGTGGTCTTCGGCCTGTGGCTGTTCCTCATCGGCCTGGGCGTTCTGGCGCGCGGGGTGTTCGGGATGGTGTACCAGTACGCGCACCGGTGAGCGGTCTGCGCGGGGCACCGGGCCGGAACGTCTCCACGGGCTCGTGATCGGTCTCGTAGCCGCCGGTGACGCTCTGCCGGATCCGGCCCGTGGGCACGCCCTCGGCCAGCCGCTCGGTCTCGGCCGCCGTCAGGGCCCGGCACAGCCACCGGGTGACCAGGAAGGCGACGACGGGCGCCAGGACGAACGCGACGCGCAGCACCCAGGTGATGGCGTTGACGGAGACACGGAAGGTCTGGGCGATGACGTCGTTCCCGCCGGCCAGCAGCAGCACGCCGTACCACACCGTGCCCGCCACGCCGAGGCCGGTGCGCACCGGCCGCTCGCGGGGCCGGTCGCACAGATGCCGCTCGGCCGACCACTCCCCCGTCAGCCGCTGCTCCACGAACGGATAGGCGTACAGGGCGGCGAACAGCAGGCCGGGCAGGACGACCGCGGGAAGCAGGACGTTCCACATGAGGGTGTGTCCCGCGACGTTCGTCTCCCACGGCGGGACCAGCCGCAGCGCGCCCTCCAGGAAGCCGACGTACCAGTCGGGCTGGGAGGCGGTGGAGACCTGGTCGGGGCGGTAGGGGCCGTAGTTCCACACCGGGTTGACCTGGGCGATGCCCGCCAGCAGCACCAGGACGCCTGCCACGATGACGGCGAGGCCGCCGGAGGAGCCGGTGAACTGCGGGAAGAACGGCTTGCCGACGGCGTTGCGCTGGGTGTGGCCCGGTCCGCGCCACTGGGTGTGCTTGAGATACACGACCAGCATCAGGTGCAGGGCGACCAGCGCGAGGAGAACACCCGGGAGCAGCAGGACGTGCAGCGGGTACAGGCGGGTGATGATGTCGTGGGCCGGGTACTGGCCGCCGAAGACGAAGAAGGCCACGTACGTGCCGACGACCGGGATCGACAGCATGATGCCCTGCGCGATGCGCAGTCCGGTGCCGGAGAGCAGGTCGTCGGGGAGCGAGTAGCCGGCGAACCCCTCGGCCAGCGAGACCGCGAACAGGGTCACCCCGATCACCCAGTTCAGCTCGCGCGGCCGGCGGAAGGCGCCGGTGAAGAAGATCCGCAGCAGGTGCGCGCCGATCGCGGCGACGAAGACGAGGGCGGCCCAGTGGTGGGTCTGCCGCATCAGCAGTCCGCCGCGCACGTCGAAGCTGATGGACAGGGTGGAGTCGAAGGCGGCCGACATGCGCACGCCCTGCAGCGGCACGTACGAGCCCGAGTAGACGACCTCGCGCATCTCCGGCTGGAAGAACAGGGTGAGCCAGACCCCGGTCACGATCAGCACCAGCAGGCTGTACAGGGCGAGTTCGCCGAGCAGGAAGGACCAGTGGTCGGGGAACGCCTTGCGCAGCAGCGGGCCGCCCTCGATGACGGGCAGCCGGGCGTCCACCGCGTCGACGAGCCGCTCGGCGTGGCGGCCGGCACGGCTCATGCGCCCTCGGGCTCCGCCGCCGCGCGGGCCACCTCGGCCTCCACCTCCGGGCGGGGCCGGCCCGTCTCCTTCGCGAACTCGCTCAGCGCGCTCTGCACGTCCCGGTCCAGGTCCCGCCAGGCACGCAGCGCGGTCTCGTACGTGCCCGACTGGGCGCCGGTCATCCGCCGCTCGGCCGGCGGGCCGTAGGCGTCCCGCAGGTCCTCGACCGTGGCGTGGGCCGCGTCGGCCGCGCGCTGTTTCTGCACGAGTTCGTCGAAGGTGTGTGCCACACCAATCGACCCTAGGCACCCCTCCCCCGCCCCGCCTCCCGAGGCCTCACCAACCTGCCGAAACGCACCCGTGTGGCGGTCAGCGAAGGCCGTACGCCAGGGCGGTGGGCCGACGGCGAGGCGGGCACGGGGGGCCGACGATCGTCGGTGTGCCGGCGGGCCGGGGCGCTGGGGAGGGCGGGGAGTGGCGAGGGCAGGCAGGGGGCGGCGATCGCTGGTCGGCCGACGGGGCGGCGCGCCGGGGACGGGGCAGGTACAGGCACCGGGCGCCGATCGGTCACCGGGGCGGCGCGCCAGGAAACACGGATACGGGCGCCGGACAGCGGCGGTCAGCCGACGGGGCGGGTACGGGCGCTGGGCAGTGGCGGTCGAACGGCGGTGAGGGGCCGGTGATCGCCGATCAGCCGCCAGGGACAAGGCCGCCCCCTGGAAGGCCGGACGGCCGAACAAGCCCGGCAGCGGCGACGAGGGGGTGGAAGAAGACCCAGAACGGCAACCTGCCCGCGAGAGCGAGGCCCACAGCGGCTCTCCGCCGACGCGCGCGAGACCGGCCGCCACCGCATCCGCTGCCGCACCAGTCACCTCACGCCACACGACGCCGTCACGCCACGCGACGCGAGCCGCGGCTGCCGACCGCCCGGCGCCCGACACCCGGCCCGCTGTGGCGGTCAGTCCCTGGGGACGAGGTCGGCCCACACCTGTTTGCCGCCGCTGACCGGGACCGTCCCCCAGGCCGCCGACACGGCCTCCACCAGGAGGATGCCCCGGCCCCCTGTGGCCTCCCAGCCGATGCTCGTGGGCTTGACGGGGCTGCGTGGGGAGGTGTCGGCGACGGCGAGGCGCAGGCGGTGGTTGACCAGGCTCATGTCGAGGCGGACCTGGCCGTCGGTGTGCACGAGGGCGTTGGTGACGAGTTCGGAAACCACCAGCAGGGCCGCGTCCAGCGTGTCCGGCGAGACGCCCCAGACCCGCAGGGTGCGCCGGGTGAAGCGGCGGGCGTGCCGCACCGCCTCCGGCACCCGCCACACCGTCCAGCTCTCCCGCAGCGGGCGTACGGCCAGCCCGTCGTAGCGCATCAGCAGAAGGGCGACGTCGTCGCCCCGGTGTGCGCCGGTGAGCAGCGCGTCGGCGACCAGCCCGAGGTGCTCGGGGTCGGCGGCCGCCAGCTGGGCGGAGAGCCGGTCCATGCCGGCGTCCATGTCCTCGTCCGGCGACTCCACCAGGCCGTCGGTGGTGAGCGCGATCACCGTGCCGGGCAGCAGCCGCATCGGGGTCAACGGGAAGTCGGCCTGCGGCAGTACGCCCAGCGGCGGCCCGCCCTCGGCCCGCATGATCTCGGCCGTGCCGTCCGGGTGCCGCAGCACGGGCTGGAGATGGCCGGCGCGCACGCACCAGCCGGTGCCCTGCTCCACGTCGACGTCGACGTAGGCACAGGTGGCGAAGAGGTCGGTCTCCATGTCCAGGAGGAGGCGGTTGGCGAGCGCGACGACCACGTCGGGCGAGTGTCCCTCGGCGGCGTAGGCGCGCAGCGCGGTACGCATCTGGCCCATCAGCGTGGCCGCGCCCGCGTTGTGGCCCTGCACGTCACCGATGACGAGGGCCACGTGGTTGTCCGCCAGCGGGATCACGTCGTACCAGTCGCCGCCGACCTCCAGTCCTGCCGTGGTGGGCAGGTAACGGGCGACGGCGACCGCGCCGGGCAGCCGGGGCAGCCGGCGCGGCAGCAGGGTGCGCTGGAGCATGCCGACGAGTTCGTGCTCGGCGTCGAAGGCGTGGGCGCGCAGCAGGGCCTGGCCGGCGAGGCCCGCGCAGGCGGTGAGCAGGGCCCGTTCGTCGGGGCTGAAGCGGTGCGGCCGGTCCCAGCCGATCAGGCAGGCGCCGGCCATGCGGCCGCCGGCGGGCAGCGGCAGCACCGCAAGTCCCCCGGGGCCGACCTCGGCGAGCGCGGGCTCCAGTGGGGTGCCGGCGGGCCAGATCCGGGAGCGGCCCTCGCGCAGCGCGGTGGCGAGGGTGGGCATGGCGCGCACCGGCGCGTCGGGCCACTCGGTGCGCCACTCGGTGCGCCACACCTCGGGCCAGGCCTCGGGTTCGGGCGGGTCGAGGACGGTGACGACGAGCCGGTCGTTCTCCAGTTCGGCGAGCGCGAGCCGGTCGGCCTGCAGCGGCCCGCGCAGGGCGGCGACGACGGCCTTGCCGACGTCCTTGACGGTGGTGGCGGTGGCGAGGGAGGCGGCCAGGCGCTGGACCCGGGCCACGTCGGTGACGTCGGAGCGCAGGGTGGAGGCGTCCGCGACCGTGCCGACGAGCCGGGCGGAGCGTCCCTCCCCGGCGGGCAGCAGCCGGCCGCGCAGCCGCAGCCACTTGGGCGGGCCGGAGGGCTGCAGCACGCGGAACTCCAGCTCGCGGTCGCCGATCGACATGTGGTCCGCCTCGACCACGGACATCAGCGCGGGCAGGTCCTCGGGGACGGTGAGCGCCAGCAGGGTCTCCACCCGGCCGTCGAAGTCGTCCCGGGCGAGCCCGAACAGCCGCAGGATCTGGTCACCGACCTCGACCCGGCCGCTGTCCATGACGAGGCTGAAGGCGTCCGGCGGCAGCTCGCCGCCGTCGTCGGCGGGCGCGGGCGGGTGGGGTACGGCGATGGCGCGGACGACCAGCTCCAGGCAGGCGCGGTCGTCGGTGCCGAAACCGCCGGGGTGCTCGCTGACGGCCAGCAGACAGCCGCGGCCCGCCGTGCCGAGCGGCAGGGCGGCCATGGAGAAGTCCGGGGAGGGGGTGCGCCGTGCCTCGGGGCAGCCGGCGAGCTGTTCGGGACCGAGCCAGAGCGGCCGTCCGGTGCGGTGGGCCTCGGCGACGGGGGACCCTCCGGCGGCCGGATAGCCGTCACGGAGCCCGTACAGCGTGCGCGGCAGGCCCGCGGACTCGGCGAGGTGCAGCTCGGCAGGGTCGTCGCCGGGCGCGTAGACCCCGGCGAAGGCCGCCCCGGCGAACACCAGTGCCTGTTCGAGGACCCTCCGGAGTCGGTCGGGCGTGGCGGGTGCCGCGGTGAGCGTCTCCAGGGCGGCTTCGGCACGCTCCGTTCTTGTTCTGCTGACCGCAGCGCCCTCGCTCCTCACCACGTTCGCCATTACAGCGCGTGTGGGGCTCCCGCGCAGCCCCTGTGAAGGCTCGCGCTGCGCTGACGGGCCCGTTCGCTCGAAAGGCGCCGAACACATCCTTGGCCCATGAGTTCCGCACGGTGACGTCGTGGCCGAGGGGCGGAAGGTCCATGGACACGCGGTACAAGGTGTACACGCGCGCCGGCGGACACTCCTACGACACGCCCGACCGCCTCCCGGGGCGGCCGATGCGACGCGCCGCTGTTCACGACGGCGCGTCGCGCCGTCCCGGAGGCCGGCACACGGCCCGTTCCGGCGGCTTGCCGACGCCTGACCGCTCACCGCGGACGGCGCAGCCGTCCCGTCCCGCCACCGATGGTGCCCGGCGACCGGCCCAGCACTCCAGTGCCTCCTCACCCGAGGGCCCCCGGAGTGCGGCCGGGGCGCTCGCCGTGCGCGGTGCGCGCCCGCGAGGGAATCTTGTGCCCAGGATGCGCGACGCGGCCGTGCGAGGAGGTGGTCGGCGTGTCCGACGGGCCGGGACCGGCACCGGCGGCCGACGGGGCACCGGCCGCCCATCCGGTGCTCTCGCTTGCGCTGGTCTCGATGATGCAGGAGGTGCACGCGCACTTCGGCGGCCTCTACCTGCTCAGGTCCGACGAACCGGTGCTGGAGATGGCGGTGCACGCGGGCATGCCCCGGACGTTCGCGGCGCCGTGGGAGCGGGTCGGGCTGTCCGCGCCGCTCCCGGTCGCCGACGCGGTGCGCGCGCGGCGGCTGGTGTGGGTGGGCGGCGAGGAGGAGATGGCCCGCTGCTATCCGCGGATCGCGGTGGTGCTGCCGTACCCGTTCGCGCTGGCCGCGCTGCCGGTGGCGACCGACCGGAAGGTGTACGGCGCGGTGTTCGTGACCTGGCCCGGGACGCATCCGCCGGAGCTGTCCGACTGGGAGCGGGACCATCTGTGGGCGGCCTGCGACCGGCTGGCACTGCGGATGGAGCGGGCCGCGCAGGAGGACCGGCCGCTCGTCCGCGGGGCCGATGTGCTGACGGAGCCGGCGGGTGCCGTGGCGGACACGCTGGGCTCGGTGGAGGCGGCGCGGATGGTGTCCCGGCTGCCGTACGGGCTGGTGTCGCTGGATCTGCACGGCCGGATCGGGTTCGTCAACACGGCCGCCGCCGAGCTGCTCGGCAGACCGGCCGGGGAGCTGCTGGGCACGCTGATGTGGGCGTCGGTCCCCTGGCTGAACGACCCGATGTACGAGGACAGGTACCGGGGGGCGCTGCTCAGCCAGCAGATGATGTCGTTCGTGGCGCTGCGTCCGCCGGGCGAGTGGCTGTCGTTCCGGATGTACCCGAGCACGACCGGGCTGAGCGTGCGGATCAGCCGGGCCAAGGCGGTTGCGCAGATGGCGAGCGAGGCGCCGCGGGAGGAGGCGACCCCGCCGCGGCTGGTGACGATCTCCCAGGTGCTGAGCCTCGCGGGCGCGCTGACCGAGGCGGTCGGTGTGCAGGACGTGGTGCAGCTGGTCTGGGACGAGGTGGCGCCGGCGGTGGGCAGCCAGGCGATGGTGATCCTCGGCTCGCAGGGCGGGCGACTGCACGTGCTGGGGCACCGCGGCTATCGGGACCCGCACACCGTGGAGCGGTTCCACGGGCTGCCGCTGACCGAGCGGACCCCGGGCACCCATGCGCTGAACAGCGGAGTGCCCGCGTTCTTCGGCAGCCAGGAGGAACGGGAGCGGCTGTATCCGGGCCGGCAGGAGACCTCGGACGGCTTCGCGGCCTGGGCGTATCTGCCGCTGATCGCGTCCGGGCGGCCGGTGGGCACGTGTGTGCTGGCGTACGCCGAGCCGCATGTCTTCCCGGCCGACGAGCGGGCCGTACTGACGTCCTTGGGCGGCCTGATCGCGCAGGCGCTGGAGCGGGCGCGGCTCTACGACGCCAAGCACCGGCTCGCACACGGGCTCCAGCAGGCCCTGCTGCCGCACACGCTCGTGCCGCCGCCCGGCATCGAGGCGGCCGCCCGCTATCTGCCGGCCACCCACGGCATGGAGATCGGCGGGGACTTCTACGACCTGGTGCCGACGCTGCCGCTCACGGCCGCGGTGATCGGGGACGTCCAGGGGCACAACGTGACCGCGGCGGGTCTGATGGGGCAGATCCGCACCGGGGTGCGGGCGTACACCACGGTCGGGCAGGCCCCGCACGAGGTCATGAGCAGCACGAACCGGCTGCTGATCGACCTCGGCACCGAGTTGTTCGCCAGCTGCCTGTATCTGCGGCTCGACCCGGCGCGCGGGCGGGCCGTCATGGCGCGGGCGGGGCATCCGCCGCCGCTGCTGAGGCGGCCGGACGGACAGGTGCGGGTGCTGGACCTGGCCGGGGGCCCGCTGCTGGGGATCGACCCGGACGCGGTGTATCCGACGACGGAGGTGTCCCTCGCTCCCGGCGCGGTGCTCGTCCTGTACACCGACGGTCTGGTGGAGACGCCCGGGCGCGACATCGAGGACGCGCTGGTCGGCCTGGGCCGGCTGCTGTCGGAGACCGGCGCCGAGCCGCTGGAGACGCTGGCGGACGAGGTGATCCGGCACAGCGCGGCGGCCCGGACCCGGATGGACGACGTGGCGGTACTGCTGCTGCGGGCGCGCGACGACGCCTGACCACATGCGACGGTCCGGCCCTCCCGCCGGAGGGCCGGACCGTTCCCCACCGACCGGAACCGCGGGTGAGGCCGGCGGGAGACGGGGGGTGGCAGCGCGTCCCCAAGGGCAGCCCCGCCCCCAGGGAGCGCGGGGCTGCATTTGCCATGGGGCTCCGGCCGCGTGGGCGCGACCATGCACGACGCCCCCGGACGTAAGACGGCCGGTCGCGGCACCAACCTGCCGCGGCCCCCGAGCCGAGCGCTACCGCGTGCTGGTCAGGGACGACCCGTCGTTCGCGGAGCCGGCGCCGGACTGGTCGCTGCCGCTGCCGGACGGGTCCGCGGAGCCGGCACCGGCACCGGACTGGTCCCCGGCCGAGGCGGACGGGTCGGCGGAGCCGCCGGTCTGATCGCCGCCCGCGCCCTGCTGGTCGCCCGCCGATGCCGACGGGTCGGCGGAGCCCGACTGGCCGCCCGCGCCGTTGCCGGCGTTGCCCGCGTTGCCGAGGGTCGCGCCGGTGGCCTGCAGGGCGGCGGTGACCGGCTGGAAGAAGGTCTCGCCGCCGCTGGTGCAGTCGCCGCTGCCGCCGGAGGTGAGGCCGACGGCGCCGCCGTCCTGGGTGAACAGGGAGCCGCCGCTGTCGCCGGCCTCGGCGCAGACATTGGTCTGGATGAGGCCGTTGACGGTGTCGGTGGCGCCCGGGACGGTCTCGCTCGCGAAGTTCACGGTGGCGTCGAGACCGGTGACCTGGCCGTCGTGCAGACCGGTGGTGGAGCCCATGCGGAACACGGTCTCGCCGACCGTGGCATCGGCGGCCTGGGTGATCTGCACGGTCTGGCCGTTGCCGGTGTTGACCTCGCTGGGCGCCTGCGTGCTCGG
The DNA here is from genome assembly GCF_009604455.1 of Streptomyces sp. RB17. GTDB lineage: Bacteria > Actinomycetota > Actinomycetes > Streptomycetales > Streptomycetaceae > Streptomyces. The sequence goes on along the minus strand of NZ_WEGL01000002.1, from coordinate 814,317 downwards.
GTCGTTGTACTTGACGAGCGAGAAGTCGTTGCCGGGGAACTTGGCCTGGTCCACGGTGGCGACGGGCTGGCCGTTCTGCGAGTCGGACCAGTCCTTGGCGGCGACTCCGCAGTGACCGGCCGTCAGGAAGGCGGGACTGCCGTCCGAGGCGGTGACGTTGAAGCCGAGGGAGCAGCGGACGCCACCCTGCTGGGTCTGGGCGAAGATGGCGTCGCCGCCCGAGACGAAGGTCTTGAAGGTGCCGGCGGACTTCTTCAGCGTCGCCATGCCGGAGCCGAGGCTCTGCACGGTCGACTGCAGTCTGTCCCACTTGGCGCCGGTCACGGTGGAGTCGGCGGTGACGAGAACCTTGTCGGTGCGCGGGTCCACGGCCCAGGAGGTGCCGGGGATCGTCGCCTTGGTCTTCAGCGTGCCGGCGGCGGCCTTGAGGTCGCTGGTGCTGTTCTTCACCTGCCGGACGACCGCGCCCGCCTTCTTCGCCTGCTGGATCACGTTGTTGTCGCCGGAGACCACGTTGACGACGAGTTGCTGCCTGCCGCTGTCGAAGTAGGACCCGGCGAAGGCGTCACCGAGGGCCTTCTGGAGCTGGGCGGCCAGGTTCGAGGCCTGAGTGGCCTTCAGCGTCTTCGCGGTGCCGGTGGTGCTCGACGCCTGGTTCTTGTCCTGTGAGGCGTTGGCGTTGGGCAGCAGAAGCGCCGCCGCTCCGAGGGCCGCGACACCGCCCACCGCTATCGCGGCCTTGCGCTTGGGCATTCGCTTGTGACTCAAACTTCTCGACCTCCTGGGGACGGGGGCCTGCCGCTTGCGGGCAGTTCGTATCGGGGCGCCTGGATGGCCGTACGTACGCACCGGCCGTGCGGTGTGTTCAATTCCGTTTCCCAACGGCCGTGCCGGGCGGGCGAATCGGCCACGCCCCGCGTGTCGCCGCGAGCGGCCGGGAACACTCCCCGCATGACGATGACCCCTGCCGAGGCCGACAAGATCCTCTCCACCCGCTTCGCCCCCTGGGTGCTCGATCTCGGGCTCGCCGTCGAGGCAGTGGGCGAGGACCGGGCCGTGCTGCGACTGCCCTGGTCCGAGCGGTTGGCCCGGGAGGGCGGGGGCCTGTCGGGGCAGGCCCTGATGGCGGCCGCCGACACGGCGACGGTGATCGCGGTGTCCGCCGCGCGGGGCGGTTTCGTGCCGATGACGACGGTTCAGCAGTCGACGTCGTTCCAGCGGGCGGTGACCGGTTCGGATGTCCGGATCGAAGCGGTGCTGACCAAACTGGGCCGCCGGATGGCGTTCGCGGACATCACCCTGAGCGACGCGGATTCGGGGGCGCTCGCGGCCCGGGCGAGCACGGTGTACGCGATTCTGGGCTGACACGGACTGCTACTGATCGGTAACGGTCCGTTCCGGACGCAATGTGGAATCCCTGCTTCAGGGAATCTGCACATTGAATACTCAACCAAGTCACCGTTGACCGGAGATCTGCACATCCGCACGCCCCCCGGCACTCCTTTGGTGTGGAGTGCCGGATTCGCCGTCCATTGGGCAAGAGGCCTACCGCGACGATGCCGTGCCGCATGTGAAGGAGTCGCCGACGTGGCGTGCGCACGCCTGCACGGATGCACCCCTTCGAACATCAAGTGCCCAGGTGAGAGCCCAGGTTGATTGGAAGCCCACACCCGCTGCGTGCTTTGATCCATCGCACCGCGGGGGTCGCGGCGGGCTCCCGGCGACGGGGGCCCGGCGCCCGCGGTCGCGGCCGTCCGTCTGTCCCCAGAGGGGGCCGCTCCCCCTTGTGAAATATCCATTAGGAAGGGAAGTTCCACCATGAACTCCACCCCCCAGGTCGAGACCGTCGAGATCTCGGACGCCGAGCTGGACAACGTCTCCGGCGGTCTGTCCGTGAACGCCCTCAACTCCGCCACGGGTGCCCTGAACGGCATCGCCCCGGTCTCGGGCGTGGCCGACACGGCCATCGGCACCGTCGAGGGTGTCACCGGCCTGAACGTGCAGCCGGTCACCGACCTGGTCGCCGGTCTCTGATCGCACCTCGTTGCATCGGAAGTCCCGGAGCCGTCCCTCGGCTCCGGGGCTCTCGGATGCCCTGAAACACCCGCGTCTCTCCCACAGGTGAGGGAAGTTCCGTGCAGTTCCGCCAACAGGCCCTCGCCAAGCTCCAGTCGCCGGAAGAGCTGGACCTTCCGGTGCGGCTGGCGCGCCCCCAGGGCTGGCTCGCCCTGGGCGTCACCGTCGTCGTCATGGCGGCGGCCTCCGTCTGGGCGGTGACCGGTTCGGTCGCCTCCACGGTGAGCGCACCGGCCGTCCTCACGCACGGTCAGGGCAGTTATGTGCTGCAGAGCCCGGTGTCCGGCCAGGTGACGGCCGTCCTCGCCCGGCAGGGCGAGCGGCTGCCCGCGAACGCTCCGGTCCTCAAGGTCCGTACGGCACAGGGCGATTCGGTGGTCCGCACGGTCGCCGCGGGCCGTGTCACCACGCTCGCCGCCACCATCGGCCAGATCATCCAGACCGGCACCGATGTCGCCGCCGTGGAGAAGATCGCGCACGCCTCCGACCCGCTGTACGCCACCGTGTACGTCCCCGCCCAGAACGCCGCCGCCATCCCGGCGCACGCCTCCGTCGACCTCACCGTCTCCTCGGTGCCGGCGCAGACCTACGGCGTGCTGCGCGGCCGGGTGAAGTCGGTGGACCGGACCGCGCAGTCCGCACAGTCGATCTCCGCGTTCCTCGGCGACAGCCAGCTCGGGCAGCAGTTCACCGGCAAGGGCCGCCCGGTGGCCGTACTGGTCGCGCTCGACACGTCGACGGCCACCAAGAGCGGTTACCAGTGGTCCACCAGCGACGGGCCGCCGTTCCGGCTCGACTCCATGACGCTCGCCTCCGGTTCCGTCAAGCTGGCCGACCAGCACCCGATCGATTGGCTGCTCCCGTGACCGCCACGCAGGAACGCGGCCGCAGACGCGCCGCCCCGGCCAAGCGCCCGGTCCCCAAGCCCCGTGGCGGCACGGTCCGTACACCCACCGTGCTCCAGATGGAGGCGGTCGAGTGCGGCGCCGCCTCGCTCGCCATGGTCCTCGGCCACTACGGCCGGCACGTCCCCCTGGAGGAACTGCGCATCGCCTGCGGCGTCTCCCGCGACGGCTCGCGCGCCTCCAATCTGCTGAAGGCGGCCCGCAGTTACGGCCTGACCGCCAAGGGCATGCAGATGGACCTGGCCGCCCTCGCCGAGGTGCAGGCACCGGCCGTCCTATTCTGGGAGTTCAACCACTACGTCGTCTACGACGGCATGGGCCGCCGCTTCGGCCGGCGCGGCGTGTACATCAACGACCCCGCCAAGGGCCGCCGTTTCGTGCCCATGGAGGAGTTCGACGGAAGCTTCACCGGTGTGGTGCTGGTGATGGAGCCGGGCGACGGCTTCAGCAAGGGCGGCCGCAAGCCGGGCGTGCTCGGCGCGATGCCGGCCCGGCTGCGCGGCACCGCCGGCACCCTGCCCGCCGCCGTCCTGGCGAGCCTGCTGCTGGTCGCGGTCGGCGCCGCCGTGCCCGCGCTCAGCCGCACCTACATCGACACGTTCCTCATCGGCGGCCGGACCTCCCTGCTGGGCGTGCTGTTCGCCTCCATGGGCACCTGCGTCCTGCTCACCCTGGTGCTGACCTGGCTCCAGCAGGCCAACCTGCTGCACGGCCGGATCATCTCCTCCACCCTCTCCAGCGCCCGCTTCCTGCGCCATCTGCTGCGGCTGCCGGTGACGTTCTTCGCCCAGCGCTCCCCCGCCGACCTGGTGCAGCGCCTGCAGTCCAACGACCAGGTCGCCGAGACCCTGGCCCGCGACCTCGCGGCAGCCGGCGTGGACGCGATCGTCGTCGTGCTGTACGCCGTGCTGCTCTACACCTACGACCCGCAGCTGACGTTCGTCGGCATCGGCGTGGCCCTGTTCAACGTGGTCGCCATGCGGCTGGTCGTACGGCTGCGCGCGACCCGTACGGCGAAGCTGCGCGCGGACACGGCACGGCTCACCAACACCTCGTACACCGGTCTTCAGCTGATCGAGACGATGAAGGCGACCGGCGGCGAGGACGGCTTCTTCCGCAAGTGGGCCGGGCAGCACGCCACCACGCTGGAGGAGCAGCAGCGGCTCGGGGTGCCGAGCGCCTGGCTCGGGGTGGTCGCGCCGACGCTCGCCACGTTCAACAGCGCGCTGATCCTGTGGATCGGCGGCCTGCGCGCGGTCGAGGGGCACATCTCGGTGGGGCTGCTCGTCGCCTTCCAGGCACTGGTCACCCGGTTCACCGCCCCGCTCACCCGGCTCAACGGCGTGGCGGGCCGCATCCAGGACTTCGCGGCCGACGTGGCCCGGCTGAAGGACGTGGAGAACTTCCAGGCCGACCCGCTCTACGCCCGCCGGGGCGGCGCCGATTCCACGCGCCGGCTGCACGGGCACGTCGAGCTGGAGAACGTCACGTTCGGCTACAGCCCGCTGGACAAGCCGCTGCTGAGCGGCTTCGACCTGACCGTGGGCCCGGGGCAGCAGGTGGCGCTGGTCGGCGGGTCCGGCAGCGGCAAGTCCACGGTGTCCCGGCTGATCTCGGGCCTGTACGCGCCGTGGGACGGGGTGATCCGCATCGACGGGCGCCGCCTCGAGGACATCCCGCGCGGCGCGCTCGCCGCCTCCGTCTCCTTCGTCGACCAGGACGTGTTCCTCTTCGAGGGCTCGGTGCGCGACAACGTGGCGCTGTGGGACCCGTCGATCCCGGACGAGGCCGTGGTGGAGGCGCTGAAGGACGCGGCGCTGTACGACGTGGTGATGCGCCGGCCGGGCGGCATCCACAGCAAGGTCGAGCAGGACGGCCACAACTTCTCCGGCGGCCAGCGGCAACGGCTCGAGATCGCCCGCGCCCTGGTCCGCAGGCCGAGCATCCTCGTCCTGGACGAGGTGACCAGCGCGCTGGACGCGGAGACCGAGCTGGTCGTGATGGACAACCTGCGCCGGCGCGGCTGCGCCTGCGTGGTGATCGCGCACCGGCTGAGCACGGTCCGCGACAGCGACGAGATCGTGGTGCTCCAGCACGGCACGGTCGTCGAACGCGGGCGGCACGAGGAGCTGGTGGCGCACGGTGGCACGTACGCCGCGCTGGTCAGGGAGCGTTGAGATGACGACTGTTCAGGAAGGGTACGGAGGCGACCTCGTCATCGGCGCGCTCGGCTCGCTGGGCACGCGCATGGACTGCGCCGGCTTCAACCGTCTGGACCTGGAAGGCCCGCAGGTGCTGTGGCTGGTCGCGGCCGGCGCCCTGGATCTGTTCGCGGTGGACGCCGTCCAGCAGGGCCACTGGCACCACCTGGGCCGGCTGGAGCCGGGCACGCTGCTGCTCGGCCCGGTCGCCGGCCCCCAGCACACCCTGGTGGCCCGCCCGGTCCGGGACTGCGTGGTGCACCGGATCAGCCTGCGCGAGCTGTACCAGCCGGCGAACACCCAGACCTGGTCGTACGACGAGTACGGCAACCCCCAGTACGTGCCGCCCGCCACCAGCCCGCTGGAGTACGCGGTCGCGCTCGGCGTCGGCCGTGGCCTGTCCGTCCTGTTCCAGGCGCCGATGGCGGAGGAGCGGACCGCCACGCCCTCCGACGACGACGTGTTCTGGATGCAGGTGCCGCCGGGCAGCGTCCAGTACGGCTCGCTGTACGGTGCGGAGGCCGCCGCCGACCTGCTGATGGACCCGGCGCTGTGGCAGTCGATGGTCGACCAGCAGTACCGGCTGCTGACCGCGCTGGACCGGTGGATCGAGCAGCTGGAGCGGACCCACGAGACCCGTACGGCCGCCGGGATCAAGGCCGGTGAGGCGGTGCGCGCCCAGGCCGACCAGACTCTGCTGGCGTCCATCGGCAAGCGCTCGGACCGCCGGGCGACGGCCGCGGACGCCGACGCCGGCTACGCCGCCTGCAAGCTGGTCGCCGAGGCGGCCGGGATCAAGCTCGCCGAGCCCGCGCAGAGCGGCACCGAGAGCGAGCGCCTCGACCCGGTCGAACGGGTGGCGCTCGCCTCCCGGGTGCGGGTCCGGGCCGTACGGCTGCAGGGGCGCTGGTGGCGGGAGAACGTGGGCCCGCTGGTCGGGCACCGGGCGCTGTCGGGGGCGCCGGTCGCTCTGCTGTGGCGGCGCGGCGGCTATGTGGCCGTGCACCCCGGCACCGGACGCGAGACGCCGATCGAGAAGGCGAACGCGGAGGAGTTCGAGCCGCGCGCGGTGATGTTCTACCGGCCGCTGCCCGACAAGGGGCTCTCCCCGTTCGGTCTGCTGCGGTTCAGCCTGCAGGGCACCCGCGGCGATCTGCTCGGTCTGCTGCTGGCCGGGCTGGTGACGGTGGCGATCGGCGCGCTGGTGCCGGTCGCGACGGGCAAGGTGCTCGGCGAGTTCGTGCCGAGGGCGCAGGAGGGCCTGATCGTCCAGGTGTGCCTGGCCGTGATGGTGAGCGGGGTGGTCGCGGCGGCGTTCACGCTGCTGGAGAACCTGTCCATCCTGCGCCTGGAGGGCCGGATCGAGGCGGCGCTCCAGCCCGCCGTCTGGGACCGGCTGCTGCGCCTGCCCACCCGTTTCTTCACCCAGCGCTCCACCGGTGAACTCGCCAGCGCGGCCATGGGCATCAGCGCGATCCGCCGGCTGCTGGCGGGCGTCGGCCCGGTGGTGGCTCAGTCGGTGACGGTCGGCGCGATGAACCTGGGCCTGTTGTTCTGGTACAGCCCGTCGATGGCCCTGGCGGCGCTCGGCATGCTCGTCGTCATCGGGGCCGTGTTCCTGGGGCTGGGGCTGTGGCAGGTGCGCTGGCAGCGGAAGCTGACGGTGCTCGGCAACAAGCTGAACAACCGGGCCTTCCAGACCCTGCGCGGCCTGCCCAAGCTGCGGGTGGCGGCGGCCGAGAACTACGCGTACGCGGCCTGGGCGCGGGAGTTCGCGCGCAGCCGGGAACTGCAGCAGAAGGTCGGCCGGATCAAGAACCTCACCACGGTGCTCGGCGGTATCTACCTGCCGGTGTGCACCCTGCTGATGTTCATGCTGCTGGCGGGCCCGGCGAAGGGCGCGATGTCGGCGGCGGACTTCCTGACCTTCAACACCTCGGTGACCATGGTGCTGACCTCGGTCACCCAGCTGACCGGCTCCTTCGTTTCGGCGGTGGCCGCGCTGCCGCTGTTCGAGGAGATCAAGCCGGTGTTCGAGGCGACCCCCGAGGTGCGCACGTCGAGCACCCGGCCGGGGCCGCTGTCCGGCGCGATCGAGGCCCGCCGGCTGTCCTTCCGGTACGCCGACGACGGCCCGCTGGTCCTGGACGACGTGTCCTTCGCCGTCCGGCCGGGCGAGTTCGTGGCGGTCGTGGGCCCGAGCGGCTGCGGCAAGTCCACCCTGCTGCGGCTGCTGATCGGCTTCGACAAGCCGGTCTCCGGCAGCGTCCTGTACGACGGCCAGGACCTCGCGGCACTGGACCAGTCGGCCGTGCGCCGCCAGTGCGGGGTGGTGCTCCAGCACGCGCAGCCGTTCACCGGTTCCCTCCTGGACGTCATCTGCGGCGCCGAGCCGTACACGCCGGAGGAGGCGATGGCGGCGGCCGAGATGGCGGGGCTCGCGGAGGACATCAAGCGGATGCCGATGGGCCTGCACACGATCGTGGCGGGCAACGGGGCGATCTCCGGCGGCCAGCGGCAGCGGCTGATGATCGCGCAGGCCCTGATCCGGCGCCCGCGCATCCTGTTCTTCGACGAGGCCACCAGCGCCCTGGACAACGACACCCAGCGCATCGTGATCGACAGCACCCGCAAGCTGAACGCCACCCGGGTCGTCATCGCGCACCGGCTGTCGACGGTCCTGGACGCCGACCGGGTGATCGTGATGGAGGACGGCAAGGTCGTCCAGCAGGGCACTCCGGCCGAGCTGCTCGCCGACACCACGGGCCGGCTGCACGAGCTGGTGCGTCGCCAGCTGACGTGACGTCCGCCGCGGCCGGCCGGGGAGCGTTCAGTACTTCCCCCGGCGCGGTTCCAGGCCCTTCTCTCCCCGGTCGTCGTGGTGCGGCGTCCAGTGGTGCTCGGTGAACCAGCGGCCGAACAGGGCGCCGCCGTAGATGACGAACCCGACGCCGATCAGCCAGGACTCGACCACCAGGACGGTGCCGACGGCGCCGTAGCTGAGCGCGTTGGTGACGATGAGCGGGGTGAAGACGAGGTAGGAGAAGGCCCGCAGGCCGGCCAGGCCGACGACGGTGGCGAGCGCGCCCGGCAGCAGGGTGCGCCAGGCGACCTGGCCGCCCAGCAGGAAGCGCTGCCCCCACCAGAAGAAGAGCACGCCGCTCAGCGCGGACAGCGCGATCCGCTGGCCCCCGTGCAGCGCGTCCTTGCTCGCCACCTCCTGGTAGAGGTAGCCGGTGAGCACCACCAGCCAGGTGGCCTGCCGCCAGACCCGGTGCCAGGGGCCGGGGGGCACGCCCCAGATCCGTTCGTAGGCGTTCTGCACGCTGCCGGCGAAGGACACGCCGAAGACGGCCAGCAGGACACCACCCCAGACGCTGGTCGTGCCGATGACGCTGCGCGGCGGGCTGATGACGTCGGTGATCACATGGGCGGACCGGCCGGACAGGCCCATGCCGTCGGTCAGCCAGGAAGCGAAACCGCCCCGCACCAGGGGATCTGCGGCGGCGACCACGATCAGCAGGGGTGCCAGCGTCACCAGCGCCAGGGTGGCGAACCCCATGGCTCGGTGCATCAGTTCCAGCTCGCGGCCGCGTTCGAGCAGGACCCCGGCCCTGAGCCACTCCCACGCGCGGTGCAGGCCGCGCCGCCACCGCTTCACGGCTCCTCCCGTGCTCGCGCCCACACGCTGTCCTGAGCCGATTCATCCACCCCGGCGGGCTCGGGGCAACTCGCGTGCACGCCGTGTCGTGGGTGCGCACTCCGGCGACACGGCGGCGGGGTGACCGGTTTGCGGGGGCGCCCACCGGAGAATCGGACCCCGTGCGTACTCCTGCCGAGGTGCCCTCCACGCCGCCCGCCACACCGCCGGACCCGCCGGGCGGCCGGCGGCGACCGCTGATCCTGAGCGCGAGCATGGGCGCGGGTCACGACACCGTGGCCGCCGAACTGGCGCGCCGGGCCGCGGCCTGCGGACACGAGCCGCATGTGGCCGACGTGCTGGGCCTGCTGCCGTACGGCCTGGGTGGCGGGCTGCGCCGCTCCTACCAGGCCGCCGTACGGTACTTCCCGTGGGCGTACGCCGGCGTGTACGGCGCGTTCCTGCGCGGTGGCAGGGGGCCGCGCCCCAGCGGGGTGCCGCTGGCCCGGCTCGCCGCCGACGGGCTGACGGAGCTCGTGGAGCGGCTGGACGCCGATGTGGTGGTGTCCGTGTTCCATCTGGCCGCCCAGCTCACCGGTCATCTCCGGGCCCGGGGACGGCTGCGGGTGCCGAGCGCCGTGTTCCTCGTCGACTTCGCCGTGCACCGGCAGTGGCTGCATCCCGGCAACGACCATTACCTGTGTCTCACGGACGGGGCGGCGGCCGAGGTGCGCCGGGCCCTGGGCACGCCCGCCGTGACGACCGGCCCGGCGGTCGCGCCCGGGTTCCGGGCACCGGCGCCCGGGGCGGCGCGGTGGCGGGAGCGGTTCGCCGAACAGGCTCCCGGCCGGCCGGCGGTCCTGCTCTCCGCGGGCGCCTGGGGTGCGGCGCACCGCCCGGACGCCACCGCCCGGCTGCTGACACGGGCCGGCTGTCTCCCTGTGGTGCTGTGCGGGCGCAACGCGCGGCTGCGGGCGCGGGTGGCCCGGGTGCCCGGGGTGCTCGCCCTGGACTGGGTGGACGACATGCCCGGGCTGCTGGCCGCCGCGTACGCCCTGGTGGACAACGCGGCCGGCCAGACCGCCGTACAGGCCCTGGCCGCCGGGCTGCCCGTGATCGGGTACCTGCCGCTGCCCGGCCACGGGGTGGACGGGGTCCGCCGGATGGCCGACCTCGGCGTGTCGGAACTCGCCCCGGACGGCCCCGCGTTGCTGACGGCTCTCGGCAGGCTCACGGAACACGGCCGCGAGCGCACGGACCGGGCAGCCCGGGGGCGTGCGCTGTTCCGGACCGATCCGATGGCGTACGTGGCCGGCTTGTGACGGGACCGAGAGACACGGCCGCCAACTGGGCAACCGACCCGACGCCTCGCCCGGCTTGTGACGGGACCGCGAGACACGGCCGGCAACTGGACACCGACCCGACGCGTCACCCGGGTCGCGACAGGACCCCAAGACACCACCGACAACTGGACACCGACCCGGCACCTCACCCGAGTCGCGACAGGACCGAGAGGCACGGCCGGACAACTGGACACCGGCCCGATCTGTCGCCCGGGTCGTGACGAGGCCGAGTGACACCACCGACAGCTGGGCACCGGCCTGGCGCGTCGGCCGACCTGAGTCCCTGCGCTTCCGCGAGGTGCGTCAAGGACGCCGACGACGACGGCCACGCGCAACGGGCCGCCGCTCGCACCCGTGCCCAGCAGCGCGGAACTCCGCGCTCCGGCAGCTCCCCTGCCTTTTCTCTCGGCCCCCGCCTCCGGCCCCACGTATCACCGCCGACCGGCCCGACGCCGCCACCCAGAAGCCGCACCCCCGAACCCGGCGCAACGGGCAGCCGCTCGCGCCCGTGCCCAGCAGCGCGGAACTCCGCGCTCCGGCAGCTCCCCTGCCTTTTCTCTCGGCCCCCGCCTCCGGCCCCACGTATCACCGCCGACCGGCCCGACGCCGCCACCCAGAAGCCGCACCCCCGAACCCGGCGCAACGGGCAGCCGCTCGCGCCCGTGCCCAGCAGCGCGGAACTCCGCGCTCCGGCAGCTCCCCTGCCTTTTCTCTCGGCCCCCGCCTCCGGCCCCACGTATCACCGCCGACCGGCCCGACGCCGCCACCCAGAAGCCGCACCCCCGAACCCGGCGCAACGGGCAGCCGCTCGCACCCGTGCAGGTGTGCCCAGGGGCCCGGAATCCGTGCTCCAGCGGCTCCCCGGCCTTCGCTCAACCGCCGCGCCCGGCCGTCCCTGTCACCGCCGACCCGGCCCGACCGCCACCCAGAAGCCGCAACCCAGGATCCGGCGCAACGGGTGGCCGGTCGGCCGGTTCAGCGGCGTGCTGGGTCGGTGGTCGGCCTGGTCAGCGGCGCGTTCCGTGGTCTCGCAAGGGGCCGACCGTGAGGCCGGCTTCGTGACAGTCGGTCACCAGGGCCGGCAGCGCGCCGAGAGCTGCGCGCCAGCAGCCGGGGGCCGCGAGGCGGTCGGAGTCGTGCAGCAGGACGGTGCCGCCGCCGCGAAGGTCCGCCGCGACCAGGGCCCGCACCGACGCCGGGGTGGCCTCGGCCGTCCAGTCCCTGCCCCACGCCGACCACAGCACCGGCCGCAGCCCTGCCCGGCGTGCGGCCAGCCAGCGTCCGGAGGTGAGGATGCCGTACGGCGGCCGGTACCACTGCGCCCGGTGGCCGCTGATGTCGTGCAGCGCGCGGGCGGTCCGGGCGACCTGCTCCGCGTCCCGGGCGGGCGCGGGGCGCCAGGGACGGTCGTGCGTCCAGCCGTGCACGGCCAGTTCGTGTCCGCGCCGGGCGGTCTCACGGACCAGCGCGGGATGGCGCACCACGCTCTCGCCGAGCACGAAGAACGTCGCCCGCACCCCGAGGTCGTCCAGCACGTCGAGGAAGCGTGGCGTGGACTCCGGGTCCGGGCCGTCGTCGAAGGTCAGCGCGACATGCCGGCGGCGGCCGCTGCCGGAGAGCCGCGGGAACAACAGCAGCCGCACCCCTGGAAGCCAGGTGGCCGCCGGCCCGATGTGCGCGGCGGCGACGGCGGCCGGTAGCAGGACCGCCGCGGCCCGCCACGGACGGCCGGACAGGAGGGACATCGCTCATCCGCCTTCCCATACGTGGCCTCACCGGCGCGTCCGATGCAGACGCCCTCCGGTCTCCTTCCCGTTCCGCGACCGCGCGTCCCACTCCCGTCCGACGGTCGGCACCCGGGCCAGTCCGATGCTGCCCGCCCCGATCAGCGCGACGCCGAGCGCCTCCGGCAGCATCCGCCACCCGAGGTGGATCGCCTCCGCGAACAGCACCCAGCCGAGGACGACGCTGGTGAGCGCGTCGCCGAGGGTGAGGGCGGGCTGGGAGGCCGTGAGCGATCCGGCGCCCAGCGCGCTCTGCAGCAGCAGGAACGCGACGAGTCCGGCGCCGGCCGTGGCGTACGGCGACCAGTGGGTGAACATCGCCGCGGGCCCCTGCCCGAGCCGCCCCACGGCCTCCTTGAGCAGCGCGGCGGTGGCGGCGAAGCACACGGCGGAGGCGAGGCCGAACAACGCGGCCCGTAGCGCGCCCCTCGTCGGGCGGGCGGCGGCCACGAGGAGCACGACCAGGCCGAGCGCCCCGCCGCCGCCCAGCAGCCACGCCCGGGGCGGCGCGGTCGGCCGGCCCGCGCCAGGGGCGGCCGCCAGCAGGAACACGGCCAGCCCGGCGGCGAGGGCGACGAAGGCCAGCCAGGTCCACAGGCCGGGGCGGCGCCGGAAGACGACACCACCCACCAGCAGAGTGAACAGCAGCTCGGTGGCGAGCAGCGGCTGGACGAGGGACAGGCTGCCCACGGCCAGCGCCCCTGCCTGCAGCAGACCCGAGACCCCGAGCAGCGCGGCGCCCGCGAGCCAGTACGGGCGCCGCAGCAGCCGGGCGAGCCGGCGCACGGCCGACCCCGCCCCGCCGGCTCCGTCGTCCTCGCCGTCCTCGCCGTCCTCCGACCGCTCCTGTATGGCGGCCCGGCGCTGCAGCACGGACGCGGACGCGTTGGTCAGCGCCGCGAGCAGGGCGAGCAGCACCGTGACGGCCATCGTGACCGGTCACCCGAATCGGGCGGCGAGCCACCGGTAGAGCCCGGGCGCGACGCCGCGCAGCTGGGCGGGATACCGCAGCCAGCCGGGGACGTACACCTCGTCCCGGCCGTGCCGGACGGCGTCCCGGACGGCGTCCGCCACCCGCTCGGCCGGCACCGGGCGCGGCCATGCCCTCGTGTACGGGGCGCCCCGGCGCTCGAAGAACGGCGTGTCGACCGCGCCGGGGATCACCAGGGTCACGCCCACCCCGGTGCGCCGCAGCTCGTAGCGCAGGGCGTCGGCGAAGGCGGCGAGGGCGGCCTTCGCCGCGGAGTACACGGCCTCGCCGCGCACGCCGACGCTGCCCGCGACGGACCCGACGAGCACGATGCGTCCGGAGCCTGCCGCGACCATGTGGGGCAGCAGGGCGCGCACGAGGTGCAGGGTGGCCAGCAGGTCGACGCCGACGATCTCGTCGATGCGCGCGTGCGGCATGCCGGTGAAGTCACCCGCCCAGCCCACGCCGGCGCACGCCACCAGCAGGTCGAGGCGGCCCACGTGGTCCAGGACCAGATCGGTGAGCAGATGGTCGGCGCCCGGCCGGGTCAGGTCCGCGGGCACGGCCAGGGCGTCGAGCGGGGCGGCCACCTGCTCCAGGCGGGTTGCGTCCCGTCCGTTCAGCACCAGCCGCCAGCCGCCCTCGGCGGCGAGCCGGCGGGCGACGACGGCGCCGATGCCCGAGGAGGCACCCGTCACCAGGGCCGTGCCGCCCCGGCCGGCCGGGTCTCCGGCGGATCCGAGGACGGAGCCCGCGGCCGGGACGGAGGTCGCGACCGGCCCGGCGCGTTTCGACGGTCCTGCGGGGGGCGGGGCGTGGGACATGGTGACGACCTCACTGCGACGTGTGGGCACGGGCTCGCGAACTCCGGGGCCGAACCTTCGCGGTGTATCCAGGGCGCCACACACTGAAACACCGCGCACGGCGGAGCCCCGCCGAACGCGTGCCGCCGGTGTACGCACGGCGCCCGGGTCGCCGGGTGGTGCGTCGCGGACGACCATGGGTTTCTGGGGCGAGGCGGCGGGCCGGCGGCACAGGGCCGACGCCACGCCCGTACGCCGGGCCGGCCGACGGGAGAAGGACATGACGCACACCGAGGAGCACTGGTCGCGGGGGCGGGTCCGGTCGGTCCGACGGCCGCTCTCGCACCGCGCAGACGGGGTGTGGCTGCCTGCTGATCGGCCGGCTGCCGTACGCCCAGGCGGTCGGCAGCCGGCCGCGGACCTTCTAGGTCGGGGAGCGGACGGGCGCGGCCGCGCGGCGCTCGACGCGGCACTGCCTGTCCGACGTGCTGCGCGAACGCGACCGCATCCTGCTGCTGTGCGCCCACTCCGCCTCCGGCACGCGGGGCTTCGCGGAACTCGCTCAGACGGCGGCCCGGTCGGCCCGCGGCCAACTGACCTGCTCCTGCGTGCTGCCGGACGGGGTCGGCCCCGGTGGTGTGCCGCTGCCGGTACTCAGGGACGGGCGGGGGAAGTTCCGCGCCTGAACGCGAGCGCCGGAAGCACCGCGTTCCTGGTGCGCCCGGACGGCCATCTGGGCGCACGGGTGTGCCCCGCCGGGCCCGGCGCGCCGCCACGGCGCTGACCCGGGTGGTCGCGCGCTGACCGGCGCGGCCGGTCAGTCCAGGCCCGGTACGGGCGCGCCGGAGGGCACACCGGCGCCGGTGTAGGCGTCGTAGAACTCCTTCCAGGGCGCGCTGACCCCGGCGTGCGCGCCCTGGAAGCGCTCGCCGCGCGCCCTGGCGTCGAGGGCGGCGAGGCAGACCTCCCAGCCGGCGCCGTTGCGGGCGGCGGTGTCGGCCTCGCCGAGGACGTCGGTGAGCGTGAACCGGGTGCGCCGCTCGCCGACGGCTTCGAGGTCGAAGTGGAGTTCGTCGCCGCCCCACGCGAAGGACAGGTGAGTGGGCGGGTCGACGGCGAGTACCCGGCCGGTGGACTCGGGCATGTTCGGGTCGCCGCTGAAGCGGATGGTGCCCCCGGGACGCAGCTCGATCTCGGCGCGGGAGGGGAACCACTGGGCCAGTTCGTCGGGATCGGTGACGAAGTGCCACACGCGGTCCACCGGGTGGTCGTAGGTGCGGCTGAACCGGACGGCGGGGCGGCCGTCGTCCAGGGTCAGATAGGTGCCGGTGAGGTCGACGGGCATGGTGCCTCAGTCCTTCGGTGTGGGGGTGTCAGGTGTCGTCCGACGTCTCGTCGAGTCGCCGGCCCAGGGCGTCCAGGCTGCGGTTCCACAGCCGGCGGTAGGGCTCGAGCCAGGCGTCGAGGGCGGCGATCGGTGCCGGGTCGAGGGCGTAGACACGGCGCTGCGCATCCTGCCGGACCCGGACCAGTCCCGCGTCCCGGAGCACCTTCAGATGCTTGGAGGTGCTCGGCTGGCTCAGTCCGCAGGCCTCGACGATCTCCCCGACGGGCCGGGGGCGCTCCAGCAGGAGCGCGACGATGGCCCGCCGGTGTGGGTCGGCAAGAGCGGACCAGAGCGCTGCGTCGGACATGAGCCCTAATATGCCTCACCAGTTATATTCCTGTCAAGGAATGCAAGATGCCACAAGAAAACGTTGCCGTTTCGCTAGGCGTGCCCTAGGCTCCAGGTGTACGAAACAGTTTCGTTTACGAGCTGATCGCTCTCCCGTACCCGAACGACTTGCCCTGGAGTGGTTCCGTATGCCCCAGAAGACCCTGGCCGAAGGCTCCCGAGCAGGAGCCGCAGCGATCGAGCACGGGAGCTCGGCCTCGCCGAAGCGGTGGTGGATCCTCGCGGTCATCGCCCTCGCCCAGCTGATGGTCGTTCTCGACGCCACGATCGTGAACATCGCCCTGCCGTCCGCCCAGACCGACCTCGGCTTCTCCGACGGCAACCGGCAGTGGATCGTCACGGCGTACGCCCTCGCCTTCGCCTCCTTGCTGCTCCTCGGCGGCCGGATCGCCGACCTGTTCGGCCGCAAGCCCGCCTTCCTCGTCGGCGTCGTCGGCTTCGCCGCGGCCTCCGCGCTCGGCGGCGCCGCGAACGGCTTCACCATGCTGGTCGTCGCCCGCGCCCTGCAGGGCGCCTTCGGCGCGCTGCTCGCGCCCGCCGCGCTGTCCCTGCTCAACACCACGTTCACCGACGCCCGGGAACGGGCCCGCGCCTTCAGCGTCTACGGCGCGATCGCCGGCGCCGGCGGCGCCGTGGGCCTGCTGCTCGGCGGCGTGCTGACCGACGCGCTCGACTGGCGCTGGACCCTCTACGTGAACGTGGCCATCGCGGTCGTCGCCTTCGCGGGCGGCTGGATCCTGCTCGGCAACCACCGCGACGCGGCGAACGCCAAGCTGGACGTGCCGGGCACGGTCCTGGTGGCCGCCGGTCTGTTCTCCCTCGTCTACGGCTTCTCCAACGCGGAGACCCACCACTGGGGTTCGCCGCTGACCTGGGGCTTCCTGATCGCGGGCGGTGTGCTGCTGGCGGCCTTCGCCGGGTGGCAGACGCGGGCCCCGCACCCGCTGCTGCCACTGCGCATCCTGCTCGACCGCGACCGCGCGGCCTCCTTCGTCGCGGTGCTGATCACCGGCGCCGGCATGTTCGGGGTGTTCCTGTTCCTGACCTACTACCTGCAGCTCAACCTGGGCTTCAGCCCGACGAAGACCGGTGTGGCGTTCCTGCCGATGGTCGGCGCGCTGATGGTGACCGCGCAGGTGGGCACCACGGTCCTGGTGCCCCGGCTCGGCCCGAAGGCGGTCATCCCGCTGGGCTTCGCGGTCGCCACGGCCGGCATGGCGTGGCTGACCGGCATCGGCCTCGGCTCGCACTACCTGAGCGCGGTGCTGCCCCAGCTGATCGTG
This sequence comes from Streptomyces sp. RB17, assembly GCF_009604455.1. Taxonomy (GTDB): domain Bacteria; phylum Actinomycetota; class Actinomycetes; order Streptomycetales; family Streptomycetaceae; genus Streptomyces. Next base: position 797,577 of record NZ_WEGL01000002.1, on the reverse strand, counting down.
ATCGGCGTGGGCCTCGGTCTGGTCATGCCGCCGGCCATGCAGCTGGCCACCGGCGGGGTCGCGGCCGAGGACGCGGGCGTGGCCTCCGCCACCGTCAATGCCATGCAGCAGGTGGGCGGTTCGATCGGCACGGCCCTGCTGAACACCCTCGCCGCGAGCGCCGCCACCGACTACCTCTCCGGCCGGGACGCCACCAGCAGGCTCGTCCAGGCCCAGGCGACGATCGAGAGCTACACGACCGCCTTCTGGTGGTCCGCGGGCTTCTTCGCCGCCGGCGCGCTGCTCGCCTTCGCGCTCTACCGGCGCGGCGTGCCGCGGCAGGACGCGGGAGCCGCACCGGTCGTCCACATGTGACGACCACGAGGTGACCGCCTGGCACCACAGAGCCCGAGGGGCCGCCGTCAGCAGGGAGACGGCGGCCCCTCGCCCTGTCATGGTGGGGGTATGCGCAAGGCGTCGGCGGCGCTCGGCAGCGCCCTGTTCCTCGTCCTCGTCTCTGGCAGCGCGGCCGTACTGCTGCCGTGGTGGCTGACCGGCGGCTGGCGGACCGGCCACTGGTGGCTGCCGCTGCGGCTGCTCGGGCTGCTGCCCCTGGCGGCCGGTGCCGTCGTCATCCTGGAGGCGTTCACCCGGTTCGCCCTGGAGGGGCTCGGCACCCCGGCGCCGGTCGCGCCGCCCGCGCGGCTGGTGGTGAGCGGCCCCTACCGGTACGTGCGCAATCCGATCTACGTCGCGGTGGTGGCCGTACTCCTCGGACAGGGCCTGCTGCTCGCCCGGCCGGTCCTCTTCGGTTACGCCGCCGGAGCCTGGGTGCTGACCTGGGCGTTCGTGCGCTGGTACGAGGAGCCGGGCCTGGTGCGCCGGTTCGGTGCCGAGTACGAGCACTACCGGCGGGCGGTGCCGGCCTGGCGGCCCCGGCGCACTCCCTGGCAGGGTGCTTGAGACGCCCCCCGGCGGGTAACTCAGCTGATCAGGGGTACGGCGGCGGAAGGAGAGGCCATGTCCGGCGAGGAAGAAGACGAGAAGGACCGCAAGGAACAGTTCGACACCGCCCTGGAGGAAGTGCTCCGGGAGGTCGAGGAGGCCGAGAAGCGCGACGAGGACAAGGCCGGCGGCGAGGCCGGAGACGCCGTCACGCCGAACACCGAGGCACAGGAGCAGGCCGAAGAGGACTGAGGAGACCGGACGCGGGACCAGCCGTGCTCTCCGGGTGACGTCCGCCTGCGCTCCAGAGGTGTCACCGGTGCCACCCACTCGGGCGTTCCAGGCGTGGCAACTGCGCATGCGGCCCAAGGGCGGGGCCAGTGTTGCCCACTCGCGGGTTCCGGGCACGGCGGCTGCTCGTGCGCTCCAGGCACGGCGACCACTCCTGCGCTCCAAGGGCGGAGCCACACCGGTGGCCTTCCCTGAGCCGCGCGACCGCCGGGGCCATCCCCAGCCGAGCGGCCACCGCCACCCATCCCCAGCCCCAGCCACCACCGGCGCCCTTCCCGGAGCCGCTCGACCAGCCGTACCCTCCCGGGGCCCGTCAACCGCCACTGCCCCTTCCCCGAGCCGAGCAGCCACCCACCCCCGGCCATCCCCAGCCCCAGCCACCGCCGGCGACCTTCCCGAGGCGGCTCGACCAGCCGTACCCCCGGCCCCTGGGTACCCGGCTCCCATGGACAGCCATGAGCGCGGGCCCCGGTTGCCCCCGCCGCGAGGGCCTCTCTCCGCCGCGGTCGGGGAGTGGCTGTGCGGGGCGGGGCCCCTCCCCCGTCCCGCCGATGCCGGGAAGGCGGATCCCTGGGGCGACGACGCGCAACTCGCCCTGTACCTCTGCTACGAGCTGCACTACCGGGGCTTCGCCGAGGTCGGCGCGGAGTGCGAGTGGGATCCGGATCTGCTGCGTGTCCGCGCCGAGCTGGAGCACCGTTTCCTGGCCGTGCTGCGCGCCGACACGCCGGGCCACGACGGTCTCGACGACGCGCTCGCCGCACTGCTGGTCGAACCGGTCGAGGGCGGCGGAGTCACCCATTTCCTCTGTGCCGAGGGCGAGTTGTGGCAGCTGCGGGAGTACGCCGCCCAGCGCTCCCTGTACCACCTGAAGGAGGCCGACCCGCACGCCTGGGTGCTGCCGCGGCTGTGGGGCAGGGCCAAGGCGGGGATGGCGGCGGTGGAGTTCGACGAGTTCGGCGGCGGCCGGGCCGACCGCATCCACGCGCGCCTGTTCGCCGCGCTGATGACGGACCTGGGCCTGGACAGCGCCTACGGCCGCTACCTGGACGCGGCCTGCGCGGAGATGCTCGCGGTCGTGAACCTGATGTCCCTGTTCGGCCTCCACCGCGAACTGCGCGGCGCGCTGGTGGGCCACTTCGCCGACGTGGAGATCACCTCCTCGCCGGGTTCCCGCCGGCTCGCCGAGGCCATGCGCCGCACCGGCGCCGGCCGCGCGGCGGAGTTCTTCTACGACGAGCATGTCGAGGCGGACGCGGTCCACGAGCAGGTCGTACGCCACGAGGTGATCGGCGGGCTGCTCGCCGAGGAGCCGGAACTCGCGGCGGACGTGACGTTCGGGATCGATGCGACCGAGCATCTGGAGGACCGGCTGGCGCGGCGGCTGCTCGCCGACTGGCGCGCCGGACGCTCGTCCCTGCGCACGCCCCTGGCGCCGGAGATATCCCATACATCCTGAATGTCGGGGTACTCGCGCGGTGTGATCGCTGTGCTGCTTCCGGGCGTCTACGCCCCGCAGGACGACACGGAGTTGCTCGCCGAGTCCTTCCGCGAGGAGGCCGTGCCACCCGGCGCCCGGGTCCTCGACGTCGGCACCGGCAGCGGGGTGCTGGCCCTGGAGGCGGCCCGGTACGGCGCCGAGGTGACGGCGGTGGACGTGTCCCGGCTGGCGGTGTGGACCGCGCGGATGAACGCCTGGCTGACCCGGCTGCCGGTGCGGATCCGGCGCGGCAACCTCTTCGGACCGGTCAGGGGCCGCACGTACGACCTCATCCTCGCGAACCCGCCGTACGTTCCCGCACCCGACGCCGGACGCGGGCGGCGCGGTCGTTCCCCGGCCTGGGACGCGGGCCGGGACGGCCGGCTGCTGCTGGACCGGATCTGCCGGGACGCGCCGGTACTGCTGCGCCCCGGAGGCGTGCTGCTGATCGTGCACTCCACGCTCAGCGACCCCGACCGCACCCTGCGCCTGCTGCGCGCCGCACGCCTGAAGGCCTCGGTGGTCCGGCGCCGCGGGATCCCTTTCGGTCCGGTGCTGCGCTCGCGGGAGGACTGGCTGCGCCGGCGCGGTCTGCTGGCGCCGGCCGCACAGGAGGAGGAGTTGGTGGTCGTCCGTGCCGAACGAACGCGCTGACCGCGCCCGCCGCATCACCGTCCGGCGGCAGGGGCCGCTGCTCGTGGAGGGGCCGGTGGAGGTCGAGTTGGAGGACGGCACCACGGTGTCCTCGGACCGCTTCCTGGTCGCTCTGTGCACCTGCCGACGCAGTCGTCGCTACCCCTGGTGCGACACGAGTCACCGGCACAAGAGCAGGGACAGCGGTTGAAACGGGCTGTTTTTCGCCGCTCCCCGGGAAAGGCCCCCCACGGGCCCGCCCGGGGAGCGGCTGTGTGCCCGGAAGCCGGCGGGCGGCCCCACTCCGCCCGTCGGCTCCGGTGCGAGATCGCAGGTTCCCCGCTCCAGGGGCCGCACTCCCCGGTTGCGGACCTGTTCCGGCGTATGCGGGAGCCGCCTGCGATCCCGGTCCTAGAAGGCGAAGACGCCGCCGCCGACGGAGTCCCGCACGCACGTGTTGCCGAAGGTGCGCTCGTAGGAGACGCGCTTGCCCTGCCAGACGCCCTGGACGGTGACGACGACCGGGTCGTACAGCTTGTTGCACCACACGTCGTCGGCGGGTTTGAGGGCGTCGAAGTCGCCGCCGGCGCCGCTCAGTTCGGCGCAGGCCGCGGCCGCTGCCGGGTGGGTGCCCGAGGCCGTGGGGGCGCAGGTCAGGGTGACGGCGCGCTCCGGGGTGGCCGTGGCCGCGTCGTTGCCGTGGCCGGTGGTGAGGACCAGCGCCGAGGGGGCGTAGAGCGACGACGAGGCGGCGCCCGGTGCAGCGACGGCGGCCCCGGTCAGGGGTCCGCAAACGGCGGCGGCCGTGAGGCCGAGGGCCGCTGCCCAGCGCGCGGTGTTCCGCATTGTGTGCATCCTTCCGCTCGAATAGACGGGTGCCGGCTCCGGCCCGGTCGGCACCGGAGCGGCGAGCGCCACTCTGCCGAGTCCGCCGCCGAAACACACATCGAACCCATCGCTTTCAGTAACCTTGCGTGTTGAAGCAGTGGCGTGAAGTTACGGAAATGAACGGCGCTGACCGCGTAACTGAGCGGTTCTTGATCACAGAAAGCCGTTGCATGGCCGAAAATCACCGGCCCGTTAATCGGCCTGAAACATTCCGGGTTCACCGCGAGTGAATGCTTTCACGACGCCTTCACGACTCCTTGCGTTCATGGAGGCCACCGCGTAATGCTGATTACATGATTACAGAAGAGCAGAAAGAGAAGCTGCGCGGCTGGTTCGCCGGCCGTCTGCCGGACGATCTCTTCGAGGAAGTGGTCGAGATCACCGCCGACCGCGAGGAGATCACGGTGATCGGACGGGTCCCCGAGCCCCGGCTCGCCGAGGGCGCCTCGGACGCCGAGCGGGAGACCGCCCTGCGCACCCGGATCCAGGACTTCCGGGAGCGCACCCGCGAGAACCGGATGGAGGTGGCCCGGGAGGCCGAGCACCTGTTCCGCCGCAAGGTCTCGTGGGGCGTGGTGTGCGGCCCGGAGCGCGCCCTGTTCACCCATGTCGCCGCCCCGGTCATGACCCGGCTGCGCCAGCCGGAGCGCCAGGTGCTGGACACCCTGATCGCCGCGGGCGTCGCCCGCAGCCGCAGTGACGCCCTCGCCTGGTGCGTGCGCCTGGTCCAGCGCCACACCGAGGACTGGCTGACCGAACTGCGCGAGTCACTGGAACACGTCCAACGGGTGCGGGCGCAGGGACCCGACACCGGAGAGATTGACGATTCCTCCACCGACGACGGCGAGGATGGATGAATCGTCCTCTGGCAGGCGTCCGCGCCGGAGCCATACCGTCGGCGGACCGCTCCGGACGGCCGCCGCCCGTGCCGCGACACCCCCGCGGCACCGACGGCCGTCCGCCACCGCCGCGCCACCAAGCGCTCCGTCGCCGCGCCCTCGCTGGAGCCCTCCGTGACCCCTCAGTCCCCCGACTCGCCCACCGCGCCGCCGCCGTCCCTCACCGAGGTCGAGCCCTACGGCGTCGAGCGCATCCCCGACGCGGACCGCACCGCGACCCCGCTGGACCTGTTCCGGGTCGCCTTCGGCGGCGCCAACACCTTCTCCACCTGCGTCCTGGGCGCCTTCCCGATCCTGTTCGGACTGTCCTTCTGGCAGGGGCTCGCCGCCACCGTCCTCGGTGTCGTCGCGGGCGCGCTCATCCTGTGCCCGATGGCCGTGTTCGGCCCGGTGAACGGCACCAACAACGCCGTCTCCTCCTCAGCCCACCTGGGCGTGCACGGCCGGGTGGTCGGCTCGTTCCTGTCCCTGCTGACGGCCGTCGCGTTCTTCTCCATCTCGGTGTGGAGCTCGGGCGACGCCCTGGTCGGCGGCGCGCACCGGCTGTTCGGCCTGACGCGCGGCACACCGTCGTACGTCGTCGCCTACGCCCTGTTCGCCGGGCTGGTCCTCGCGGTGTGCGTCTACGGCTTCCGGTTCATGCTGTTCATCAACAAGATCGCGGTGACCTCGGCGACCGTGCTGTTCCTGCTCGGCGCGATCGCCTTCGCCGGTGACTTCGACCCGTCGTACGCCGGTGTGTTCACGGCCTCGGCGGACGCGGCGACGCACTCGATGTTCTGGCCGTCGTTCATCGGCGCGGCCCTGATCGTGCTGTCCAACCCGGTGTCGTTCGGCGCGTTCCTCGGCGACTGGTCGCGCTACATCCCGGCCGGCACCCCGCGCCGCACGGTGGTCGGCGCCGCGTTCCTCTCCCAGATCGCGACCTTGCTGCCGTTCGTCTTCGGTCTGGCGACGGCGAGCATCATCGCGACGAAGGCGCCCAGGTACGTCGACCCGGCCGCGCCCGACTTCGTGGGCGGGCTGCTGGCGATCTCGCCGAGCTGGTTCTTCCTGCCGGTGTGTCTGCTCGCCCTGATCGGCGGCATGTCGACGGGCACCACCTCGCTGTACGGCACCGGTCTCGACTTCTCCTCGGTGTTCCCGAGGCTGTCCCGGGTGCAGGCGACAGTGCTGGTCGGCGTGCTGTCCATCGCGTTCATCTTCATCGGCCGGTTCGGCCTGGACCTCGTGCAATCCATCTCGACGTTCGCCACGATGATCATCACCTGCACCACGCCGTGGATGGTCGTGCTGATGCTCGGCTTCGTCACCCGGCGCGGCTGGTACGACCCCGACGCGCTGCAGGTCTTCAACCGCCGCCAGCGCGGCGGTCGTTACTGGTTCGCGCACGGCTGGAACTGGCGCGGCATGACAGCCTGGTGGGTGGCGGCGGTGATCGGCGTGCTGTTCACGAACATCCCGGGTCAGTTCGTCGGCCCGCTGGGGAACCTGGCGAACGGGGTCGACATCAGCCTGCCGCTGTCGCTCGCGGTGGCCGCCGTCCTGTTCCTGACGCTGCTGCGTCTGTTCCCCGAGCCCCGGGCGGCGTACGGCCCCGAGGGCGCGCGCCTGGCGCGCACCGTCGACGTGCCGGTACCGCCGATCACCGGCCCCGGCGCCCCGGATGCCCCGGCGGACGACGCGCCGACCGCGGTCGCGGCCGAGGGCGGCCGATGAGCGGCTGGGTCGATCTGTCGGTGCCCGTGGTCTCCGGGATGCCCGTGTACCCCGGTGACCCGGAGGTCACGGTGTCACCGGCGCTACGGGCCCCGGTCGACGGCGTCAACGTCCTGGCCCTCCATCTGGGTTCGCAGTCCGGCACCCATGTCGACGCGCCGTACCACGTCGACGACGCCTGGCCCCGCCTGGACGAACTGCCCCTGGACCGCTTCGCCGGTCCCGCGGTCGTGGCCGACGTCCGCGGACTGGCACCCCGCTCCCCCGTCACGCCCGGCCTGCTGGCCCCCGCGCTCGACGCCCTTGTGGCGGCGCCCGGCGCGCTGCTGCTGCTCGTCACGGGCTGGTCGGCGCACTGGGGATGCGACACCTATCTCGACCACCCCTGGCTGGCTCCCGACGCCGCCGAGGCCGTCGTGGCGGCCGGTGCCAGAACCGTGGCGGTGGACGCGCTCAGCGTCGACCCGACGCCCCGGCCCGGCGCACCGCAGGCGGAGTTCGGCCTGCCGGCCCATCGGGTGTTGTGCGGCGCGGGCGGGGTGATCGCCGAGAACCTCACCGGACTCGACCGGCTGGTGGGCACGGAGCGGGTGGAGGTGTTCCTCTTCCCGCTCCGGCTTCCCGAGGCGGACGGCGCTCCGGTGCGAGCGGTGGCCCGGGTGGGCTGACGGGATCCCCGCTGGACGGAGCCGCAGCTACCCGCGAGTATCGTCGGCGCGGCGCATGCTCGACGACGAGAGGCGGAACGACCGGATGGCGAAGCACTGGGCTGATTTCCAGTACGAGATCTATCTGAACGGGATGACGGGTGCCGTGCCCCGGCTTCCCACCGATCTGACCCGGCTGGAGGAACTGGCCGAACACCGGCTCGGTCCGGGCCCGGTGGGGTATGTGGCGGGGAGCGCGGGCGACGGCAGCACGGCCCGCGCCAACCGGGCCGCGCTCGCCCGGCGCCGGATCGTGCCGCGCATGCTGCGCGACGTGGCCGAGCGCGATCTGTCGGTCGAGGTGCTGGGCCGCCCGCTGCCGGCGCCGCTGGCCCTGGCGCCCGTCGGCGTGCTGTCGATCATGCATCCGGACGCCGAGTGCGCCGCCGCCCGGGCCGCCGCCGCGCAGGGCGTGCCGTACGTCCTGTCCTCGGCGTCGAGCACGCCGATGGAGCAGGTGGCGGAGGCGATGGGGGACGCCGAGCGGTGGTTCCAGCTGTACTGGGGCAAGGACCGTGAGGTGACGCGGAGTTTCCTGGGCCGGGCGAAGGCCGCCGGGTTCTCGGTGCTCGTGGTCACCCTGGACACCCCGTTGCTGGCCTGGCGGCCGCGCGACCTGGACCAGGCGTATCTGCCGTTCCTGCACGGGGTGGGCACCGCGAACTACTTCACCGACCCGGCGTTCCGGGCGGGACTCGCGAAGCCCGTGCACGAGGACCCGAACGCGGCGGTGCTGCACTTCCTCGGCCTGTTCGGGGACGCCGGCCACACCTGGCCGGACCTTGCGTTCCTGCGCGATCACTGGGACGGCCCGATCGTGCTCAAGGGCATCCTGCACCCGGACGACGCCCGGCTCGCCGCCGACGCCGGCGTGGACGGAGTGGTGGTCTCCAACCACGGCGGCCGGCAGGTGGCCGGCTCGGTCGCCGCTGCCGATGCGCTGCCCCGGGTCGCGGACGCGGTCGGCGACCGGCTGACGGTGCTGTTCGACAGCGGGGTACGCACCGGCGACGACGTGTTCAAGGCGCTGGCCCTCGGCGCGCGCGCCGTGCTCCTCGGCCGGCCGTACGTCTACGGGCTGGGGCTGGACGGACAGGCCGGCGTGGAACACGTCATCCGCTGTGTACTGGCAGAACTGGACCTGACACTGGCCCTGTCGGGGCACGCGGGCCTGGGCACGGTGACGCCGGCGGACCTGACCGAGAACCCGACCTGACCATGCCTGTGGGCGCCGGCGCGCCGTGAAGCCGACGGCGCTGCACCTCCCGAGGGGCGCGGGGAACTGCGCGACCGGCCCCGGCGCACCCGCGCGACGACGAACCCGTCGGCCCCCTACGTACGCCGCTCCGCCGGCGTCGCCGGCCGCGCCGACGGACCCCCCGTGCCGGCGATGGACAGGGAGCCCGGGCTCGCGGACGCCCCGTCGGTCACCCAGCGCTGCCCGGCCGACCCGTCGCGGACCTTGACGACGAGGTCGGCGCCCGCGTTCGGCGCGGCGGTGGCGAGGGCCAGCGTCCGGTCCCAGCGGGGCAGCAACTCGCCCCGCACGGTGAGGTCGTAGCGCACGTCGTCGCCCCGCGGTGCGCCGGCGTCCGCGCAGGTGCCGAGGATCACCACTCCGGCGTCGGCGTGCGAGTCCAGGCACAGCCCCGAGGCGGCGGCGCTGCGCACACGCCCGTCGGTCTCGTACGTCCACTGCTGAGTCGGTGCCGAGGAACAGACGGCGAGGACCGCGCCCGCACCGGCCTTCGGTGTGCCGTTGATGTCCAGGCACAGGCCGGCGGCGGCGTTGCGCAGCCGGGCGGGGCGGCCGGCGGCGGGCAGTCCCGCGGTGCCGGGCGGGGTGGCGGCGGGCGGTGACTGACCGGCGGCGCTGCCGGGGACCGCGTTGGTGGAGGCGACCGGGCCGGTGGCGTCGCCGCCGTCCGGCCACACGCTGATCGCGAAGACGGTCGCGAGCAGCCCGGCCGAGGCCACGCCGACTCCGGTGAGCAGGGTCCTGGACGACCAGGCGGTGCCGCGGATCCGGGCGAGCGGTCCGGGCTCGCCGCCGTGCCGCCGGCCGCGGAACACGGGGACCCGGGCCCCGGGTTCGCCGTCGGCGCGCCGCCGGGTGCCCGGCAGGGTGACGTGGCTGAGCAGACCGGGGCTGCCGCCGCCGCGCCGGCGTCCGCCGGAGCGCCGGGAGCCACCGCGGGTGCCGGCGGTACCGGGGCGGCGGCCGGGGCGCGAGTCGAGGTAGCGGCGGGCACCCCAGCCGAGCACGGCCTCGGCGAGCAGCACCCCCGACGCGGCATCGGCGTGGCCCAGTTGCTCGGCGGCGTGCCGGCAGTAGGAGCAGGCGGACAGATGCTCCTGGACGTCGGGCAGCAGGGCGCCGCCGCGGCGGATCGGAACGTCGAGCAGACGGTTGTAGTAACGGCATTCCTTGCCGGGCGCGAGTTCCCGGTGGGCGCGTACCAGGCCCTCCCGGAATTTCTCGCGCGCCTGTTCCAGCGCGACCGCCGCGCTCTCGATGTCCACGCCGAGCAGTGCGGCGGGAACGGTCATCGGCTCGGCCTCGACCTCGATGTGCCAGAGCAGTGCCTGCTCCAGCCGGGAAAGGGCGTGAAATGAGCGGTCGGAGAGGGCGCGGTTTTCCGGTATCAGGGTCTTCGCGGCGCGCATACCGCGGCCCCCGGCGGGTTTCCCGAGTCCGGGCAGTACGGCGGTGATCCGGTCGGTGCCGGACCAGTTGACGGCTGTGTCCCGGACCGCCACGAGCAGTCGGGGCCGCAGGGCCTCCGCGGGTTCGCCGAGCGCGAGCCGGCCGAGGACCTGGTGGAAGGCGGTGGCGGTGACCATGTGGGCGAGCGGCCCGGTCAGGGCCAGGCAGACGACCGCGTAGTCCTGCGCCGGCTGCCAGTGCCGGGCCATCAGCAGGGCGGCGGACCGGGAGGCCTCCGCGTCGGAACCGGCCCGCAGCGGACCGGCGAGCGACTCGTCGGACTCCCCGGGGTCGCCGCCCGGCGGATAGGGAGGACGAGGGGGGTGGGGGGTGGGCACTGAGCGGATTCCTTTGGTGCGACGTGCGTTGATACGTAGCTCTGCGACGCGCGGGGAAGGAATGGCCGGCGCTCGGCCGGTGAAGTTGCACAACTGCCGGAAGAACTCCGGATATTACCCCCGCACGGTCGTTTCAACCCTTGCACAACTTCCACACGAGCAACAAGGCACCCGCACACATCGGCCGTTTTGAAGGAAAGTCAGATACTGCCCTCTGCCGGTCTCCCCCGCGGCGGCTTTCGGTATTTCATGCGCCCCGTGTGAACCACGCGCACACACCGGCGGTCCCACGCACGCTTCCGGGGTGTGGAGCCCGGTAGTGCACTGGGGCCGGCCTCCTCGGAAAAGGCCCCGTGCGGGCTCTCCCGCGCGAAACCGGCCGCCGGCCCCGTTCCTCCCGCCCTCGGCCGGCGGCCCCGCCGAACCCTGCCCGGCCGGCGGCCCCGGCGGCTTCCCCCGTCGGCCGGGACGGGTCCCGCGGGGGGCGGCTCAGATCTGCCAGGACCGCAGCCGGTCGGCCGCGCCGTACACGTCGGTCTTGCCGGAGATCAGATCGCGGGCGAGGTCGACGAGGGCGCCGTAGGGCGGGTCGATGCCGACGCCGCTGACGAACATGTAGGCCACGGCGGTCGCGCAGGCGAAGCGGGCGTTGGCCGCGGGCAGCGGCTTGAGCAGGGCGAGGGTGTGCAGCAGGGCGGCGGCCCGCCAGGCGGGGTCGGAGTCCACGCCGAGCCGGGGCGGATCCACGCGGTGCCGGGCGACGGCGGCGACCAGCGCGGAGAAGTCGTCGACCGCGGGCTGGTCGGGCAGGACCTCCTCGTGGCGCTGGAGCAGCCAGGGGACGTCGATGTGGATGACGGAGGACATGCGTCAGGCGGCCTCGTCCTTCGCGGGGGACTCGTCGTCGGGGAAGGCCGCGGCGAACTCCTCGGCGTGCGCGGCGAAGAACTGCCGGAAGGCCGCGGCGCCCTCCTGCAGGGCCCGGTGCCGGGCTATGTCGGCAGCGGCGGCCTCGCGCACGAGGGCCTTCATCGACGTACCGCGCTCCTTGGCGATCTGCCGCAGGTCCTCGAGTTCCCGTTCGCTGAACTCCACATTGAGAGCTGGCATGCCCCTCACGGTACCGCTCGGGTACTCGACCGTAAATATTGCCAGGTCAGACGCCCTTCGCACCGGTACCCGCGGGATTCGAGGGCCATGTCCGATTCCCGCCGGTCAGGGGGCGTGCGACGCAGCAGACTCGGCAGCGGGGAAGAAGACGAGAGCGGAACCCGAGGAGCCCTGCCATGACCACACGTACCGTCCACACCGTCCACCCGAGCCCGCTGGGCGACCTGCTGCTGACCGGCGCGGTCTCGCCGGCCGGCCTGACACTCGGCTCGCTCGGCATGCCGGGGCAGCGCGGCGCGCCCTCGATCCGCGCCGAGGACCGCGACGACCGGCCGTTCGCCGAGGTGCACCGGCAGCTGGACGCGTACTTCGCGGGCCGCCGGACCCGTTTCGAGCTGCCCCTCGCCGCCACCGGCACCCCGTTCCAGCGGGCGGTGTGGCAGGCCCTCGAGGACATCCCCTACGGCACGACCACCACGTACGGCGAGCTGGCCACCCGGCTCGGCGTGCCACGCGCCGACCTGCGCGCGGTGGGCCGGGCGCTGGGCGCCAACCCCCTCCTGCTCGTCCGCCCCTGCCACCGGGTGATCGGCGCGGACGGCTCGATGCGCGGGTACGCGGGCGGAGTCGAGCGCAAGCTGTGGCTGCTCACGCACGAGGGCGCGCTGCAGCCGGCCCTGGTGTGAAGGAGGCCGTGGTCGTCCGCGGGTTCGACGTGGCCGGTCGCGCAGTTCCCCGCGCCCCTTCGGGGCGCTGCCCGACTCCCTCGGCGAGTGGCTGGAGCGCTGTCACGCCGCCGGCCAGGATCGCTCGGCGCAGAGCTGGTCTTTCTTCTCCAGGTGATGATCGCGCGCATCCTGCGCCAGGGCCCCGGCCTGGTGTTCACCACCCGGGACCACCCCGTGCGCTCCCGCCCGGGCTGGTCGGCCGACGCGATGCGGCACGGGGTGAGCACCGTACGGTCGGGCCGGCGGCGGACGCTGGGGCTGGTGTTCCACGACGTGGCGTGAGGCCACCGTGGCTTCCGGCGCAGGGGCAGGTCACTCCGGACGAGCCACGGCCTCTTTCTGCAGCTGCACCGCCGCCATCAGGCTGAGCCGCGGCTCAGCCTGACGCAGTGCCTTCAACGCCGCCACGGAGGAGATGTCCCCGGCGAAGCCGACGGCGGCCAGCCGGGAGCGAACCCAACGGGCCCGCAGCTCCCCCTCGCTGGCGGCGGCGGTGGACTCGACGAGTGCCGCGGCGCGCTCCAGACCCGGGCGCTCCTCCGGGGGTGCCTCGGCCAGCGCCCGCCGCAGAGCCGCGGTCACCATGTCCGCGTCCCGGATGACGAGTACGGCGTCGTGTCTTCTGTTCAGTCCCGCGAGAGGTGCCATGGGATCACCATGGCCGTCACCCTCCGTACCCGGCAAGGAAATTGAGGAACCTCAGAGGATCACCGGGCTTCGCCCGCTGTCACACATCCAGCCTGCTGATCCGTACCGCCCCCTTCGCCTCCCCCGGATGGGCGCTCGTGAGCGTCAGCCGCAGCCGGGAGCCCCGTACCGGGTCAAAAGTGATCAGCGTCGGGGTGTCCGAGGTCGTGGCCCACTCCACCTTCGCACCCGTGACCGGGACGTACGCGCGCCCGTCCCACACCGCCGCCTCGGCCTTCGCGGGCAGCGCATGGGTGGAGTCCACGGTGAAGGAGACCGCCACCCGGTCGAAGGTCCGGGTGCGCCCGAAGTCGACCGAGACCCAGTCCTCGGCGCGAGCGCCGTTGAACGCGGGCAGCAGCGCGGTGGCCGACTTGGCGAAGGCGTTGGACCAGCCGGTGGCGGGATCGCCGTCGAGCATCGCGGCGGGCAGGGTGTCCGGGCGCCCTGAGTAACTGGCGTCCGGGCAGGGGTAGTTCGCGGGTGACGGGTGGTCGGGCCGGAAGCCGGCCGCCGGGGTGCGGGCGGTGTCGCCCGCCGGGGTGGTGTGCACGCTCGCCGTGCCGGTGCGCAGGCCGTCCGCCCGCGCGGTGACCGTCAGCGGGCCCGGGTTCGTACCGGACCTGACGATGGCGAGGGCCTTGCCGTGGAACGCGGTGCGGGTGCTCGCCTGGTAGCGCTCGGCACTCTCCTCGCGGCCGTTGTCGACCCCGGCCAGGGAGCCGCCGGTGAGGTCGAAGGCGATGAGGTGCTCGGCGTCGGGCACCACCACGCCGTGCGCGTCGACGATCTCGGCGGTGACGAAGACCAGCGAACGGCCGTCCGCGGCCAGGGAGTTCCGGTCGGTCGTCAGCCGTACGGCGTGCGCGGCGCCTGCCGTGCGCAGCACGTCGGTGGCGACCACCTACCTGCCCGTCCCAGCGTGCCACCGCCTTCAGCTCGCCCGGCCGGAAGGGCACTTTCCAGGTCAGGTGCAGCTTTCCCGCGCTGCCGTTGGGGCTGGTGTAGCTGCCCGGGTAGGGGCCGTCGGTGAAGGTCTTGTCGTCGCCCGTGGCCTCGGTGGTCTCCAGGTAGCCGCGCCCGTCGGTGGTTTCCTTGACGTCGAACTGCCGTACGCCCAGGGACATTCCGTCGAGGAACAGCTCGACCGAGGGCACGTTAGCGTACGCCCAGACCTCGACCGTGTCGCCCTCCTCGTGGTTCCAGGTCATCGGCAGCAGGTGGACCATCGGCTCGGCCGTCCACTGGCTCCTGAAGAGGTGGTACATGTCCTTCGGGAAGCCTGCCGTGTCGACCGCGCCGAAGAAGGACGTCTTGACCGGGAAGACGTTGTACGGGGTGGGCTCGCCGATGTAGTCGATGCCGGACCACAGGAACTGTCCGGCGAACCACTTCCGGTCCCGGTCCTTCTTGTGCCCGTACTCGCCGCTCATCGTCCAGGAGGCGAGGTTGTTGTCGTAGGAGGAGGTCTCCCGCCTGCCCGGCGTGTGGTTCTCGCCGGTGTTCAGGTGCTCCGGCTCCTGGTAGGTGCCCCGGGTCGAGGTCTCCGAGGAGGACTCGGACTCGAAGAGGAACAGGTGCGGGTACCGGGCGTGCAGCGCGTCGACCGACTTGGCCGTGTTGTAGTTGAGGCCCAGCCCGTCGAGCTTGGCGAGCATCAGGTCGGCGGCCGAGCCCTGGGCGGGCACGCCGTGGTACTTGTTCGAGCCGATCACCACCGGGCGGGTGTCGTCCGCGGCCTTGATCGCCCCGATGATCCGGTCGGCCATCGCGAGTCCGGCCGTGGAGGTGGAGTCGGGGATCTCGTTGCCGATGGACCACAGGACGACGGCCGGTGAGTTCCGGGCGGCCAGCACCATCTCGGTGGCGTCCTTCTCGCACCACTGGTCGAAGAAGCGGCCGTAGTCGTACGTGGTCTTGCCGGTGCGCCAGCAGTCGAAGGCCTCCACCATCATCACGATCCCCAGCTCCTCGCAGACCTGGATCATCTGCGGCGAGGGCGGGTTGTGGGAGGTGCGGAAGGCGTTGACGCCCATCGACTTCATGATCCGCATCTGTCTGCGGACCGCGTCGATGCTGATGGCGGCGCCGAGCGCGCCCTGGTCGTGGTGCAGGTCGACGCCCTTGATCTTGGTGTGGGTGCCGTTGAGGGAGAAGCCCTCGTCGGGGTCGAAGCGGTAGCTGCGGATGCCGAAGGGGGTGCTGAAGATGTCGGTGGTGCGGCCCGCCACGCGCAGCTCGGTGTGCAGGGTGTAGCGGTGCTCCGGGGTCGCGAAGTCCCACAACAGGGGCTTGCCGACGGTCAGTTCGTGAGTTTCGGTGGCCCGGTCGGCGACCGCGACGGTGGTGGAGGTGCGGGCGACCGTGCGGCCGTCGGGGCCGGTGATCCGGGACAGGATCTGGACGTCCGTGCCGGTGCCGGACTCGTTCACCACCGCCGTCGCCACCCGGACCCGGGCGCTTGCCGCGGAGACCTCCGGGGTCGTGACGTACGTGCCCCAGCGCGCCACGTGCACCGGCTCGGTGATCACCAGCCGGGCCTCGCGGTAGATGCCGCTGCCGGAGTACCAGCGGCTGCTCGGCAGCTGGTTCTGCACCTTGACCGCGAGCAGGTTGGGCGTGCTGCCGTCGGTGTGCACGAGGCCGGTGAGGTCGAGTGCGAAGCCGGTGTAGCCGTAGGGGTGGCGGCCGGCCTGCGTGCCGTTGCAGTAGACGTACGAGTCCATGTAGACGCCGTCGAACTCCACCGAGATGCGCCGGCCGGCGTACGCGGGCGGCAGGGTGAAGGCGAGCCGGTACCAGCCGAGGCCGCCCGGGAGGAAGCCGGTGCCGCTGGTGGTGCCGTGGTCGGTGGTGGGCGTCTGCTCGATGGACCAGTCGTGCGGCACGGCGACCTCGCGCCAGGCCGAGTCGTCGTAGCCGGGATCGGCGGCCTGTGCGTAGGCGCCGCTGGGATCGGTGATGCCGCCCGGATCGACCAGGGCGAAGCGCCAGCCGTCCCGCAGGGGCACGCTGTGGCGTCCGCCCGCACCGGCGGACGCCTCGGCGGCGGCCGGCGGGGCGGGGATGCTCAGCAGCGCGCCGGCCGCGGGTGTCGCGGTGCCGGCGACCAGTACCGATCGGCGGGTGACCGTCATGGCGGCTCTCCCTCATCAGGGCCCAGAAGTACTCACAACTGATCGTGAACAAACAGATTCTGACGGGATGCCACACGCGATCGTCAAGGGTCGGGAGCCTCGCGACCACCCCGGTCGACAGATCGGCCGGATTTGCCCCTTGACCGTGTTCGACCGACCGGCCAGGGGGACAGCGGTTGCGGCTCGCGGGAGCCCCGGAAGCACTACGCTGGAACACGAGAGGTGCCACCTGTTCACTGTGAGTGTGCGCTGGGGAGCGGCGACGATGAGCCGGGTCTATCCGTTCGACGACGCGGCGACGGCCCGGGCTGTCATCGATAACGACGGGACGCTGGTCGAGTGGAACGAGGGCGCCAGGCGCCTGCTCGGCCACCCGGCGGACGCCGTCCTGGGCCGCCCCGCAGCCCGGCTGCTGGCCGCAAAGGACCCCCGGGCCCTGCCCACGGGCCCTCGCTGGGAAGGAACGGTCGGATTGCGCCACCAGGACGGCCGTACCGTCCCGGTCTGGCTGCTCGCCCACCGCCGGCCGGCGCACGACGGACACGGCGGCAGCTGGCTCGTCGTCACCCCGCTGCCCGGCACGGAACCGCCCGCCGCCGACGACCCGCTCGCCGCGGCGGGCCTGCTCCAGTCGCCGTGCGCCGTCGCCGTGTACGACGCCGAGCTGCGGCTGCGCCGGATGAACGAGGCGATGGCCGACGTCGTCGGTCTGCCCGAGGAGCACGTGCGCGGGCTGCGGCTCGCGGAGATCGGCGGCAAACCGCAGAGCGAGGACCTGGAGCAGGCCATGCTCCAGGTGCTGACCACCGGCAGCCCGCTGAACGTGCAGACGTACCTGCGCACCGGCGGCGAGGACCGCGCCCACGCCTGGCTCGCCAGCATGGCCCCGGTCCTGGACGGCCAGGGCCAGGTGCGCGGGGTGTCTCTGGCCGCGCACGACATCACCGACAACTACCGGGCGCGGCAGCGGCTGCAGCTGGTGAACGAGGCGAGCGTGCGCGTCGGCAGCACGCTGGACGTCACCCGTACGGCGCAGGAGCTGGCGGACGTGTGCGTGCCCGCGCTCGCCGACTTCGTCACCATCGACCTGCTGGACCCGCAGGACTACGGCGGCGAACCCCCGGCCCGGGTCACGGCGCCGCTCACCCTGCGCCGGGCCGCCCATCACTCGGTGCTGCACGGGGTTCCGGAGGCGGTGATGAGGCCGGGGCAGACCGAGGAGTACCCGGCCGGCTCGCCCCAGGCGGACGCGCTGACCGCGGGCAGCACGATCATCGCCTCGGTGGCGGCGGGCGAGATGCGGACGTGGCTGACCTGGAACGCCACGCGGGGCGAGCAGGTGCGCAGATTCGGCATCCACTCCTCGATGGCGGTGCCCATCCAGGCACGCGGGCTCACCCTCGGTGTCGCGCTGTTCAGCCGCCACCGGCGTCCGGACCCCTACACCGCGGACGACCGGCTGCTCGCCGAGGAGATCACCACCCGGGCCGCCGTCTGCATCGACAACGCCCGCCGCTACTGCCGTGAGCGGGAGACCGCGCTCGCGCTCCAGCGCAGCCTGCTGCCCCGCACACTGCCGCGCACGGCCGCGCTGGAGGCGTCCTCGCGCTATCTGCCGGCCGCGCGGACCGGGGTGGGCGGCGACTGGTTCGATGTGATCCCGCTGTCCGGGATGCGGGTCGCGATGGTCGTCGGGGACGTCGTCGGGCACGGCGTGGAAGCCTCGGCGACCATGGGCCGCCTGCGGACCGCCGTGCGCACCCTCGCCGACATCGACCTCGCGCCGGACGAGCTGCTGACGCACCTGGACGACCTGGTGGTCCGGCTGTCGGAGGAGTCCGGGGCCGGCGCCGGCCCCGGCGAGGCCGGCAGTCCCGGCGAGGTCGGCGCGACCTGTATGTACGCGGTCTACGACCCGGTGTCCAGGCGCTGCACGGTGGCCCGCGCCGGGCACCCGCCGCCCGTGGTCCTGCGGCCGGGCGGCGTGCCCGAGGCGCTGGACGTGCCCGCCGGTCCCCCACTGGGCCTGGGCGGGCTGCCCTTCGAGTCCACGGAGGTGGAACTGCCCGAGGGAACCGTCCTCGCGCTGTACACGGACGGGCTGGTGTGGTCCCGGGAACGGGATCCGGAGACGAGCCGGGAGAAGCTGTACGAGGCGCTCGGGACGTACACCGACTCCCTGGACGGGACCTGCGACCGCATCCTGCACACCGTGCTGCCGCCGGGCGGCTCCGTGGACGACGTGGCCCTGCTGCTCGCCCGCACCCAGGGCCTGCCGTCCGCGCAGGTCGCGACCTGGGACATCCCGGCCGACCCGGCCCTGGTCGCGCCGATCCGCAAACAGGTCGTGCAGCAGTTGGACACCTGGGGGCTGAGCGAGGCCTCGTTCACGACGGAGCTGGTGGTCAGCGAACTGGTCACCAACGCCATCCGGTACGGCTCGCACCCCATCCGGCTGCGGCTGATCCACGACTCCAGCACGCTGATCTGCGAGGTGTGCGACACCAGCCACACCGCCCCGCACCTGCGCCGGGCCAAGATCTTCGACGAGGGCGGCCGCGGCCTGCTGCTGGTCGCCCAGCTCACCCAGCGCTGGGGCAGCCGGCACACCCCGGAGGGCAAGACGATCTGGGCGGAACTGCCACTGTTCGAGCCGGACCAGCAGGGCTTCCAGTCGGACCAACAGGGCTTCTAGTCGGACCGGAGGCGCTCAGGAGCCCGCCAGCCAGGGACGTACCAGTTTGCGGGCCTCGTGGAGGCGGGACTTCAGGGTGCCGAGGGGAATGCCGATCCGTTCGGCGACCTCCGCGTAGTCCAGCTGGCAGATGTCGCGGTAGACCAACGGCGCCACCAGGTGCGGATGCGTCCGCTCCAGCCGTTCCAGCGCCTCCAGCAGGTCCACCCGGGAACCCGCGATGACGCTGGTGGTGCGCGGGTCGACGGCGTGCGAGGGCTCGATGGCGGCCGGCTGCTCGGCGGCCCGCCGCTTCAGCTCGCGGTACTTCTGCCGGCAGCAGTTGGCGACCACGGTGTACAGCCAGGTGCTGAAGCGGCTGCGGCCCTCGAAGCGGGAGATGTGCCGCGCCACCTGGAGCAGCACGTCCTGGGCGGCCTCCTCGGCGTCCTCCCGGCACGGAAGGAAGCGCCCGCAGCGGCGCAGGACCTCCGGCCGGATCTCGCTGAGCAGCCGGTCCAGGGCCACGCTGTCGCCTGCGGCGGCCCGCCGGGCGAGGTCTTCCATCGGCGCCTGGTCCTGCACGGACGGGTCCCCCTTTGAGTCGATCTCAGGCCAGGCATGATAGTCGTATGCACTCCCTGGATCGGATCGGCCGCTACCGTCTCGAACGGCCGTTGGGCACCGGCGCCTTCGCGACGGTCTGGCTCGCCCACGACGACGAGCTCGAGGCCCCGGTCGCGCTGAAGGTCCTCGCCGAGAACTGGGCGCACCGGCTGGACATCAGGGACCGCTTCCTGTCCGAGGCCCGGCTGCTGCGCCGGGCCGGCTCCAGCCGCGTGGTGCAGGTCTACGACATCGGTGAACTGCCCGACGGCAGGCCGTACTTCGTGATGGAGTACGCCGCCGGCGGCACCCTCGCCGACCTGCTGGCGCACGGGCCGCTGCCGGTGGGGCACGCGCTCGCGCTGACGGCCGAGGCCGCGCGGGCCGCCGCCGCGCTGCACGAGGCGGGGATCGTGCACCGGGACATCAAGCCGACCAACGTGCTGCTGCACACCGCCCCGGACGGCACCCGGCGGGTGCTGCTGGCCGATCTGGGGCTCGCCAAGAGCCTCGCGCAGGCGTCGGTGCTCACGCTGGCCGCGGGCTCGGCGGGCTATCAGCCGCCCGAGCAGGCCGAGCCCGGCGAGGGCATCGACGAGCGGGCCGACGTCTACAGCCTGGGCGCGGTCGGCTACGAGCTGGTCACCGGGACCGTGCCGGGCCCGCCCGGCCGGGTCGTACCGCCCCGGCGGCTGCGGCCGGACCTCGGCGAGGACGTGGAGCGGGCTTTGCTGCGCGCGCTGGAGCCGGACCGGGCGCGCCGCTGGCCCGGCGCGCAGGCGTTCGCCGACGAGCTGCACCGGCTGGCGGCGGGGCCGCCCGCGCTCCGGCCCGTCCGGCGACTGGACGGCGTGCGTGGCCGGCTGAACACGGTGACGCTGGCGGTGGCCGCGGTCCTCGCCGCGGCGGCGGCCGCGACCGCGGTGACCCTGTTGATCCACCGCCCGGACTCCTCGGACCGGGTGCGGGTCACGGACTCCACCGGGCGGGTGACCGTCACCGTGCCGGCGGGCTTCGGCCGCGAGCTGCGCGACTCCGGCTGGGACCCGAGCGCGCTGGGGCTCGGCAGGGGCCACGACCCCGGGCTGGTGGTGGCCGACGACCTGAGCCGGTGGCCCGATCTGGGGGCGGCGGTGGACGGCGTGTTCGTCGGGGTGAGCGAGCACGGTGACGTCACGGCGCGCGTGAAGGCCCTCGGCCACTCCGGCTGCCGCTTCTCCGGCAGCCGGACCTTCACCGACGCCGACTGGCACGGTCTGGTACGGGCCTGGAGCGGCTGTCCGGACGGCGGTTCGGTCACCGAGTCCGCCCTGGACCCGGCGAACGGCGCCGCACAGCCCCAGGTGTACGTGCAGGTGCGCCAGCGGGGCGACGGGGACGCGACCGAGGGGATACTCCGTTCGCTGAGCGTGACCTGACGGGCGCCTGCCGGAGGTCACAGCGGGGAAAAGATTCCTGCGTGTGCCGAACTTTTCCGGGCCTGTGCGCATCGGAGTGTGAGGACGGCGCACCCGCGCCCTGAGGCACGCGTTCCGGCGCGTGCCACGACCCTCCAGGAGTGTTGAGCGACATGGTGTACACACCCCGGTCCGCGCGGCACGGGGCCCTGCTCGTGGGCACGGTCGCCGTGCTGGGCCTCGTGACCGCCTGCGGCAACAGCCACGATGTGAACAGCAACCCGCCCATGACGGCGTCCGGTACGGCTGCGCCGGCGACGGGCAGCAAGACCCCGGCCGCCTCTGCCACGTCCGCCCCGGGCACCACCCCCACCGGCGCGGCCACGACCGCGCCCTCGAAGGCGGTTCCCTCGACGGGCGGCGGCGGCACGAACACGGCCCCGGCGAGCAGCCGCTGCCACACCTCCGAGCTGCGCGCCTCGGTGGGCCGCAACGACCCGGGCGCAGGCCAGGAGAACTTCCCGGTCGTCCTCACCAACACGTCCGGCCGGACCTGCACCGTGCACGGCTATCCGGGCGCGGCGTTCGTGAGCGCCTCCGGCAGCCAGGTCGGCCCGGACCCCAGGCGTGAGTCGGGCTCCCCGGCGACCATCACCCTGAAGCCCGGGCAGAGCGCCTGGGCGGGGCTGACCTTCTCCAACCCCGGCATCAGCGGTGCGAAGACGGCCAGCCCGGCCGCGCTGCTGGTGACGCCGCCGGACGAGCACGACTCGCTGAAGGTGGCGTGGACGGGCGGAGCGGTGCCGGTCTCCGGGAACTCCTCGTCCGTCTTCCTGTCGGTGTTCAGCCCCGGCACGGCCCCCTGACCGGCCCGAACGCCCCCTCGAACCCCGCTGTCCCACTCCCTGGGCAGCGGGGTTCGTCATGTTCGCGCCACAACTGTCACAGGACGGCAACAGGCACCGGTGGCCGCGATCTTTCCCCCGACTCCCGTCATCGAACCCGTCGACCCACAACGGCGAGCAGGCTCCGCAGGGGCCGTGACAAGGAAATCGGGGACATGATGAGCGGGATCTCACGCAGGCGAGTGCTGACGGCGGGCGCGGCGGCGGGCGCCCTGGGCGCGCTGGCCGCGTGCTCCTCCGGCACCGGCCTCTCGGTCGACGGCCCGGCGGACGACGGCAAGGGCACCGCCCAGGCCCGGCCGGTGAAGCCGATCGGTGACGGCTCCACGGCCGACACCGGGGCCCAGCCGCATCAGCCGACGCCCGAGCGGCTGAAGCCGGGCCAGAAGCCCCCGCAGTTCGTGGTGTTCTCCTGGGACGGCGCGGGCGAGCTGAGCAACCAGCTGTTCTCCCGCTTCCGCAAGGTCGCCGCCGACCACGGCGCCAAGATGACCTTCTTCCTCAGCGGCATCTACACGCTGCCCGAGTCGAAGAAGAACCTGTACCGTCCGCCGCAGCACGCGGTCGGCGCCTCCGCCATCGGCTACCTCGCCGACCGGCACATCCACGCCACTCTCCAGCAGGTCCGCGCGGCCTGGCTGGAGGGCCACGAGATCGGCACCCACTTCAACGGGCACTTCTGCGGCGCGACCGGCGTGCGCAACTGGTCCCCGGCCGAGTGGCGCAGCGAGATAGACCAGGCGGTCGACTTCGTGACCAAGTGGAAGACCAACACCGGCTTCACCGACCTGGAGCCGCTCCCCTTCGACTACCGAAAGGAGCTGATCGGCGGCCGTACGCCGTGCCTGGAGGGCCAGTCCAACCTGCTGCCGACGGCGGCCGCGCTCGGCTGGAAGTACGACGCCAGCTCCCCCGGCGGGCTCCAGATCTGGCCGGGCAAGGTGCAGGGCGGGAAGATCTGGGACTTCCCGCTGCAGTCCATACCGTTCCCCGGGCACAGCTTCCAAGTGCTGTCGATGGACTACAACATGATGTTCAACCAGTCCGGCGGCAACCCGCTCGGCGACCGCACCCAGTTCGACGCCTGGCGCACCCAGGCCCGCGACGCCTATGTCGCCGGCTTCCAGCGGGCGTACACGACCAACCGCGCCCCCTTCTTCATCGGCAACCACTTCGAGCGCTGGAACGGCGGCATCTACATGGACGCCGTCGAGGAGGCCATCGGGAAGATGGCCGCGTACGGCGACGACGTGCGGTTCGTGTCGTTCAAGCAGCTCGTTTCCTGGCTGGCGGCGCAGGACCCGGCGGTGCTGCGCAAGCTGCGCACGCTGGTGCCGGGACAGGCCCCGGCGGGCGGCTGGGCGGAGTTCCTGGGCGCGGCGGGCAGCCACAGCTCGTAACTCGTTCACGATCGTCTGTTTTCATGGGCGGGCACCGACTGATCCATTCCGGAAGGACCTGCCCCTGAACACCCCTCTGGCCGAGGCCCTGTCCGCCGTTCTGCTCGTCGCCGTGCTGGCCTGGGCCGTCGTACGGCCCTTCGGGTGGCCGGAGGCGGTCATGGCCGTGCCCGCCGCCGGCATCGCGGTCGCCACCGGGGCGATCTCGCTGGGCCACGCCAGGGCCGAGGCCGAGCGGCTCGGGCCGGTGGTCGGGTTCCTGGCCGCGGTGCTGGTCCTCGCCCATTTCTGTGATGTGGACGGGCTGTTCCAGGCGTGCGGGGCGTGGACGGCCCGGTGGGCGGCGGGCCGTCCGGTGCGGCTGCTGACGGCGGTCTTCGCGCTGGCGTCCGTCATCACCGCCGTCCTCAGCCTGGACGCCACGATCGTGCTGCTCACCCCGGTGGTGTTCGCGACGGCCACGCGGACCGGCGTACGGCCGAAACCGCATGTGTACGCCTGCACCCACCTGTCGAACACGGCGTCGCTGCTGCTGCCCGTGTCCAATCTGACGAACCTGCTGGCGTTCGCGACGAGCGGGCTGAGCTTCACCCGGTTCGCGGCGCTGATGGCGCTGCCGTGGCTGGTGGCGATCGGTGCCGAGTTCGTGGTGTTCCGGCGGTTCTTCGCCCGGGACCTCGCGGCGGCGGTGCCGTCCGGCCGGGACACCGGTGAGGCTCCGGAACTGCCCCTGTTCGCCCTGGTGACCGTGGGCTGCACGCTGGCGGGGTTCGTGGTGGCGTCGGCGTTCGCAGTGGAGCCGGCCTGGGTCGCGGCGGCGGGCGCGCTGGTGCTGGCGGGGCGGGCGCTGGTGCGCGGCAAGGCGACGCCGCTGACCGTCGTACGGGCGGCGGCCCCGGCCTTCCTCGCGTTCGTACTGGCGCTGGGCATCGTGGTGCGGGCGGTCGTCGACAACGGGCTCTCCGACGTGCTGGGCCATGTCATGCCGGGCGGTACCGGGCTGCCGGCGCTGCTCGGGATCGCCGCGCTGGCCGCCGTCCTGGCGAACCTGATCAACAATCTCCCCGCGGTCCTGGTCCTGCTGCCGCTGGCCGCACCGGCCGGACCGGGCGCGGTGCTGGCGGTGCTGCTCGGCGTGAACATCGGCCCGAACCTGACCTACGCCGGGTCGCTGGCGACGCTGCTGTGGCGGCGGATCGTGCACCAGCACGAGCACGAGGTGGACCTCGGGGAGTTCACCCGGCTGGGCCTGCTCACCGTGCCCTCCTCGCTCGCGGTCGCGGTGGTGGCACTGTGGGGGTCACTGCAGATCTTCTGAGAGCTCGTCCGACGTCTGGGGAGGCCGACCGATGCGTGTGATCGCCTGGCTCGTCGAGGGCACCTGGCCCGCCTGCGTGGACGCCGTACGCACCCACGCACCGGACACCGCCGAGGTGGTGCTGCTGCACGTCACCGGGGCCGAGGTGCCCGGGCTGGCGCACGGCGCGTTCGCCGGACTGCTCGGGCGCGGGGGTCCGTGGGGGCACCTCCCGGCCGAAGGCTGGGGGAAGGACCCGGGCGACCGGCTGGAGGCGCTGGGCGGGAGTTCGGCGGCCGAGCTGCTCGACGCGGCGGCGGAGCGGCTGGGTCGGCCCTGCGTGCGCGAGGAACGCTCGGGCCGGGTCGAGCGGGAGGTGGTGGCCGCCGCCGAGGGCGCCGATCTGCTGGTGCTGGCCCGGGACGGCGACCGGTCCCGGCTCGGGCCGAAGAGCCTGGGCCCGGCGGTCCGGTTCGCCGTCGACCACGCGCCCTGCCCGGTGCTGCTGGTGTGGCCGGAGCCGGCCCCGGGGCTGGGCACGATCCCGCCGCCACCGCCGCACCACCCGTGAGTCAGCGGCGGTGACGCCCATCGCCATAACCTCCGCCGTCCCCGTATCCCCCGCTGCCCCAGCCGCAGTAGTACGGGTACGCGGAGCAGGGGTCGGACGTGGTGGACGGCGTGGCAGCGGGGCCGGACCCGGTCGCCGTGGGCTTCGGGGCCGGTGACGGGCTGGTGCCGGAGCCCCGGGGGGTGGGTGTCGCCCGGGAGGACACGGGGTTCGGGCCGGCGGTCGGCGACGCGGCGCTGTCGCTGTCCCAGTTGACGTTCTCCATCTGCAGATCGGGTCTGGCGGTGTCCACGGACCAGCGCTGGGCGTCGCCGGGCGCGCGGTTCTTCAGCACCAGGGCGCCGGAGCCGTCGGTGGCGGCCGGGGTGAGGGCCAGGTCCTGGTTCCAGCGGGGTATCAGGGCGCCCTGGAGGGTGAAGTCGTAGCGGATGTTGCGGGCGGCCTTGCCGGTGGCCGAGCAGGGGGCGAGGCGGACCGAGTAGCCGAGGTGGGAGTCCAGGCACAGACCGGGCGCCGCGGAGTTGCGCAGCAGTCCGTCGGTCTCGTACGTCCACTGCTGGCTCGGGGTCGCGGAGCAGGGGGCGAGTTCGGTCTCGGCGCCCTGCACGGCCTTCTTGCCGACGACGCCGACACACAGTCCGGAGGCGAGGTTGTGCAGCCGTCCGTGCAGGGCGCCCTCGCCGGCCCCGCTCGCACCGGCCCAGGACGCGCCGGGGCTCGCGGCGTCCTTGCCGGGCGCCGGGGAGGAGGCGTCCTTGTCGGCCGGGGCCGCTCCGTCACCCGACCCGAGCACCGACCACAGCACCAGGGGCAGTACGACCAGCCCGCTGACGGTGACGACGGCCAGCGCGAGATTGCGCCGCCGGGCACGCCGGGCACGAGCGGCACGATGAGCCGACCGACCGGAGGGGAGGGCGTCCCCAGGACCACTCGTGGCACCGGCGACGGCGGAGGGTCGGGCCGAGCGGGGGGAGGAGTCGTCGGCGTACGCGGAGCCTGCGGCGGAGGCAACGCCTGCGGCATCGAAGGAAGCGAAGGCGGAGTCGGCGGAGGCGCGGCGGTGCGAGGCGCCGGCGGTGCCGCCCCCGCCCGTCGACCCGGCGAAACGACCCCGACGCCCGCCCCCGGCGGGACCACCCCGACGCGCGGGCTCGGCGGCGCTGTTCCGGCCCGCGGACTCGGTGGAGCCGCTTTCCCCCGCGGACTCGGCCGAACCGCTCCACGCCAGGAACTCGGCCGAGCCGTTGCGGCCCGTGGACGCTGCCGAACCGCCTCGGCGGCCGGACTCGACGGCGCCACCTCGCCGCCTGCCCCCGGCGGGACCGGGCCGGTGCGGTGGCTCGGGGGGCAGGAAGGGCTCGCCGGAGCGGGGGGCGAAGCTCTCGGCCTGTGGGGCCGGTTCGGACGGCTCCTCGGCGCGGCTCGCCCGGGCGTCGACGTAGGCGTGGGCACCCCAGCCGAGGACCGCCTCGGCCAGCGCGAGCCCAAGTCCCGTGTTGAACGCCGCGAGTTGGTCGGCGGTGCGGCTGCAGTGACCGCACCGGCCCAGGTGCTCGCGCAGATCGGGGTCGATGTCGACGCCACCGCGCCGGAACGTCACGTCGAGCATCCGCAGGTAGCGCCGGCACTCGTTGTCGGGGGCGAGTTCGCGATGCGCCTGGAGACACTCCTCGCGGAGCCGTTCCCGGCCCCGGCGGAGCTCGACGCGAGCGTCCTCCAGGTCCAGCCCGAGCAGGGCCGCCGGTACGGCGAGCGGTTCGGCCTCGACCTCCGTGTGCCACAGCACGGCACGGGAGGTCTGCGGCACCCGCTGGAACGCGCGCGACAGCAGCCGCCGGCCGGGTGGCGGCAGCAGCCGGGCGGCGGCACGCTCACCGGTGGCGGCGGACCGCAGCGCCGGGTGGAGGAGTTCCTGGCGGCCGTCGGTGTCCCACTCGGCCGCGATCCGCCGGACGGCGACCAGCACATGGGGCCGCCAGGCGGCGGTCGGCCCGGTCTGCCGCAGCGACTCCCCGAACAGCCGGGTGAATGCGGCGGTGGTGAGCATGCCGGCGGCGCGCGTCCCGTCCGTGCACAGCCGTGCGTAGGCGAAGGCCGCTTCCCAGTGCCGGTCGAGGAGTTCACCGACGGGATGGAGCGCGGGTGTCCCTCCCGTCCACTTCTTCAGCTCGGCACTCAGTTGTTCGTCCGACCGGCCTGCCTCATTCACGACTGCATTCCTCCAGACGTGATACGGAATTAGTCCATACCAAGCGGTATGGGAAGGTGGTGGGGCTGCTCGAACGTCCACCTGAGGCGGCTCTTTTGAAGCGTGGGGGGTGTACGGGGAGCGGCCTGGCGCATACAGAGGGAAATCCGATGAGCCTGCGCGCCGACAGTGCACACTTTTGCACAGCCACACGGGCGCGAACAAGGGATCTTTCGAATATCGACATTCACCGCGGCAGGATTCCTTATTGACGCAGGTTCAAGGTAATCCCTTTCTTCCCTTTATCGCCGTCCGCCCGTCCGGTAGGCGCCCGGCGGCACTCCGTAACGTTCCCGGAAAACCCGGCTGAAGTGGAAGGGGCTGCCGAACCCGGAGGCCGCCGCCACCCGTTCCACCGTGAGGCCGGTGGCCTCCAGCAGCCGGGCCGCGTGCCGCAGCCGGGCCTCGCGCAGCGCCCGCATCGGCGGCCGCCCGGTGCGCAGGGTGAACAGGTGGGCGAAACGGGACGGGGACAGCGCGACGCTCTCGGCGAGCGAGCGGACGGTGTGCGGGGCGCCGGGGTCGGCGGCGATCAGTTCCTCGGCCCGGCGCACCCGGGCGTCGGTATCCGTCGCGGGTGGCGGCGTCCGGGCACCGCCGGCGGCGAGCAGGACCACCTCCTCCAGTGCGCACAGGGCCAGTTCGTGCGCCAGGCTGCCGTGGGCCACGGCCACCGGGTCCGGCTCGCGCGGGGCGTCCTGCCCAGGGGTGCCCCCGGCCGGTCCGCGGGCGTCGGCGAGCATCCGGCCGAACGCCGCCTCGATACGGCCGTGCAGGGCGCCGGGTACGGGTGTCATGGCGTACAGGCCGTCGGACACGGCGTACGGGGCGAGCCAGGTCGTCCAGGACGGGCGGGCCTGGCAGTGCGTCCACCAGAACCGCCAGCACTCGGCGCCGGGCGCGACGGTGTAGCGGTGGCCGGTGCCCGGAGCGAGCACCACCAGATCACCGGCGCCGGCGCGGGCCCGGGCGGCGCCCTGGCGGAGCAGCCCGCAGCCGTCCAGCGTGAAGGTGAACAGCCAACTGTCCGAGCCCCGGGGCCGGTTGACGCCGTAGCCCGGCGGCTGGTCGTAGCGGCCGGTCACCACGAGTCCGGGCGGCGGGGACGGGTCGGCGGCGGCAGCCGTCACGCGCAGGTCCTCAGCATGCACGGGCATCCTCCCGTCGGGTGCGTCTGCCTAGCGTGGCGGGTGAGTGACCATCTGACCACCGGACGCCGAGGAGCGGACACATGACAGCCACGGACAGCGGCGGCATCCTGCCGCAGGCACTGCGGCAGCGGTTCGAGGAGGACGGGTTCACCGTCGTACGGAGGCTGTTCGGCCGGGACGAGACCGAGCGGCTGTGCGCCGCGTTCGCCGCGTTGTACGCGGCCGGTCCGGTGCCGGGCCGCTTCGAGCCCCGTCCGGCGGACCCCGACCCGCTGCGCCGCTACCCCCGGGTGATGCAGCCGCACGAATTCAGCGCGGTGGCACGGGAGTTCCTGCTGGACGCCCGGCTACGGGCCGTGCTGGAGGTGCTGTTCGGGGAGGAGGTGCTGGCCGCGCAGAGCATGTTCTACTTCAAGCCGCCGGGTGCGCGTGGGCAGGCGCTGCACCAGGACAACTTCTATCTGCGGGTCGAACCGGGAACGTGCGTGGCGGCCTGGGTGGCCTGCGAGCCGATCGACCGGGACAACGGCGGGCTCGAGGTCGTCCCGGGCACCCACCGGATGGACCTGTTCTGCCCCGAACTCGCCGACGAGCAGCTGTCGTTCGCCCGCGAGTACGTGCCGCCTCCGGCCGGGCTGACCTCGGTTCCCGTGGATCTGGCACCGGGTGACGTGCTGTTCTTCAACGGCAGCCTGGTGCACGGCTCCGGGCCCAACCGCACCGCCGACCGGTTCCGGCGGTCGTTCATCGGGCACTACGTCGGGCGGTCGGCCGAGCGGATCGGGGGGTACTACCGGACGCTCACGATGTCGGGCGAGCGGGTGCCGTTGCCGGCGAGCGAGGGGGCGGGTCCGTGCGGCACGGAGTTCGTACCGCACGGACCGCACTGAACCGTCAGAGCCTCAGTGGCCGCTGATCGCGCGCGGAGTGTAGGGCTGCTCCAGCTCCTCGATCTCCTTCTCCGTCAGCTCCAGTTCGACGGCGGCCACCGCGTCCTCGATGTGGTGGGGCTTGGCGGCGCCCACGATCGGTGCCGCCACCGTGTCCTGGTGCAGGAGCCAGGCGAGGGCCACCTGGGCGCGGGGTACGCCGCGGTCGTTCGCGATCCGGGTGACGGCCTCGACGATCGAACGGTCGCTGTCCAGGTACAGCCGGCTGCCGAAGTTGTCGTTCGCGCTGCGCTCGGTGACCGTGCCCCAGTCACGGGTGAGCCGGCCCCGGGCGAGCGGGCTCCACGGCAGCACGCCTACGCCCTGGTCCGCGCAGAGCGGCAGCATCTCCCGCTCCTCCTCGCGGTAGAGCAGGTTGTAGTGGTTCTGCATGGTCACGAACGTGGTCCAGCCGTGCCGCTCGGCCGTGTACTGCAGCTTGGAGAACTCCCACGCGTACATCGAACTCGCCCCGATGTAGCGGACCTTGCCCGCCTTGACCAGGTCGTGCAGCGCCTCCAGCGTCTCCTCGATCGGGGTCGCGTGGTCGTAGCGGTGGATCTGGTAGAGGTCGACGTAGTCGGTACCGAGGCGGCGCAGGCTGTGGTCGATCTCGGCCATGATCGCCTTGCGGGACAGCCCAGCGCCGTTGGGGCCCGGCCGCATCCGGCCGTGCACCTTGGTGGCCAGCACGATCTCGTCGCGGTTCGCGAAGTCGCGCAGGGCCTTGCCGACGATCTCCTCGCTGGTGCCGTCGGAGTAGACGTTCGCGGTGTCGAAGAAGGTGATGCCCGCCTCCAGCGCCTGCCGGATCAGCGGTCGGGACGCCTCCGCGTCGAGGGTCCACTCGTGGACGCCGCGGTCGGGCAGGCCGTAGGTCATGCAGCCCAGACAGATCCGCGAGACGTCCAGGCCCGTCGAACCGAGCTTCACGTACTGCATCGTTGCTGCTCCTGCCTTCGGGACGATGGTCACCCACGAGCCTACGGCGTGGCCCGGCACCGGCTTGACGAGCGAAGCGCGCGGGCGATTTGATCCTGCCGTGTGCCGCGCCGCCCGGCGTGGGCAGGATGGAGCGGACTTGCCCCCCAAGGGTGTTTTCCGCGCCGCGGGCTCGCGCGGGAGCGCAGGCCCCATGGCAGCGGCTCTGATCGTCACCCTGTCGGCGCTGGCCGGCTGCGCAGCCGGCGGTTCCGGCGCCTCGGGCGACTCCGGCGGCAAGGAGCGACGGAGTTCGCCGAAGCCCGCCGCGGTACGGCTGCCCCCGCGCCACGCCGGGTTCGACTACCAGATCGGCGGTGCCTATCCCCCGCCGAAGGGCGTACGGATCGTCAGCCGCGACCGTTCCGCCTCCCCGGCGCCCGGCCTGTACAACATCTGCTATGTCAACGCCTTCCAGGCCCAGCCCGAAGAGCGCGCCTCCTGGCCGGCCGACCTGCTGCTGCGCGACGCGCACGGCGAGGCCGTCATCGACGAGGACTGGAACGAGGCCCTGCTCGACCTCCGCACCCCGGCCAGGCGGGAGCGGGTGGCCGAGCGGGTGAACGACTGGATCGACGGCTGCGCGAACAAGGGCTTCGACGCCGTCGAGCCGGACAACTACGACAGCTACACCCGCTCCCACCGCCTGCTCACCGCTGCCGACGCGACCGCCTTCATGACCCTGCTGACCCGGCACGCGCACGCCCGGCACCTGGCCGTCGCGCAGAAGAACACCGCCGAACTGGCCGGTGTGCGGCGGCGGGCCGGGCTGGACTTCGCGGTGACGGAGGAGTGCGGGCAGTACGGCGAATGCGGGGTGTTCGCCAGGGCGTTCGACGACCGGGTGGTGGACATCGAGTACACCGACGCCGGGTTGCGCTCGGCGGTCGCCGACTGGGGCGCCAGGCTGAGCATCGTCCGCCGGGACCGGGATGTGTCCACTCCGCGGAGCAAGGGGTACGTCCGCGAGGTCGGCTGACTCCTCTGTAGCCGCACCCGGGCCAACCCATTGCTGCCCCCAGGTGACCGTGCGGCGTGGGAGTCCGCCGATCGTCGTACTGTCGGTTCATCCTCGGCGCAGACGACCGGCATCCGGCCGGTCTCGGCCACCCGGAGGTAACGCGGTGCCGATGCGTCCCACCACCCTGAAAACCCTGGCCGGAGCGGCGCTGCTGCCGCTGGCCCTCGTCACCCCCGGCTGCGCCCAGTCCGCCGCAGCCGCGCGGCCGCCCGAGATGCCGGCGCCCGAGGCTCCGGCGACCCTGTGCTCGGTGGCCGGCACGCTGCGCGGCGCGCACGGTGAGCAGGCCGAGGTCAGCCTGTGCGCGGACACCGGCGCCCCGAGGTTCAACATCACGGCCCCGGCCACCTGCCGGGTCGGCCGTACCCGGATCCGCTACGCCTGTCGCACCGAGGGCACGTGGAAGGTCGCCCGGTCCGGCAAGACCCTGGGCAACGGAACGCTGCCCGGTTCGGGCCTGTACCCGGGTCCGGGCAGCTACGACGTCAGCGCGACCGTCCGCGTGCGGTCGACGCCCGCCGGTGTCGACCTGAAGGGCACGGTGCAGGCCACCGTGGCGCTGACCGCGGCCAAGGCGAAGCCGACGCACTCCGTCACCGTCGACAGGGCCGTGCTGCGCCGCAACGCCACGACCACCGTGACCTACACGATCCGCCGGGACAGTGCCGACGGCGACGGCAACGCCCGGCTGGGGATGATCGGCCAGGAGGGCACCGGCCTGCGGATCAGCACGGCCGACAGGCGCTGCGTCAACCCGCTGGTGGGGCGGTATCCGGCGAAGACCCGGCTGGCGCACTCCCTGGACTGCACGGTGACCGAGCTGCAGCCCGGGCACCCGGAGACACTGAAGCTCCGCTTCACGGTCGGGGCGAAGTGCTCCACGGTGGTGTCGAAGCTCGGCTACTGGGTGCCGAAGGGCCAGGACATGTTCACCGGGAACATGCTGGCCGGGCCGACGCTGACCTGCCGCTAGAGCACATCCGGCGCCTCCCGCTGGAGCAGGTCCAGCGCCCGTTCCCAGGCGAAGTCCGGCCGGTCGCCGTCCGGCAGGACCTCACCGGTGTACGGGTCGCCGAAGCGGACGCCCATCCCGCGCAGCCGCTGCAGGCTGTCCCGGTAGGCGGGATGGGCGGCCAGCGCGCCGGCGACGCAGGGCAGGACGGCGATCGGTACGCCCAGGCCCGCTGCCTCGCACAGGGTGCCGAGCGCGAGGGTGTCGGCGATGCCGGCCGCCCACTTGTTGACGGTGTTGAAGGTCGCGGGTGCCACCACGACGGCGTCCGGTGGCGGGAAGGGGCGGGGGTCGACCGGTGTGCGCCAGGCCGATCTGACGGGCCGGCCCGTCTGCGCCTCCACGGCCGCGCTGTCGAAGAAACCGCCCATGGCGAGCGGTGTGGCGATGACGCCGACCCGCCAGTCCCGTTCCTGGGCGGTGCTGATCAGTTTGCTGACGCCGGAGGCGATGCCGGCCGCGCAGACGACGACGTAGAGGAAGGGCTTCTCGGCCTGTTCGGTCATCCGGGAACCCTACTGAGCGGGAAAACTGCTGAACGGGAAATCTGCTGAACGGCAACGCTACCGGAGCGGGAAGGACCGCCCGCGCTCGGCCTCGGGGCGGGGGCCGTGGATGCGGCGCTCCCCCTCCTCGATGCGTACGTCGTTGATGCTGGCCTCCCGCCGGGTCATCAGGCCGTGCTCGTCGAACTCCCACAGTTCATTGCCGTAGGAGCGCCACCAGCGCCCGTCCGTGTCCCGGGACTCGTACTGGAAGCGGACGGCGATGCGGTTGCCGTCGAAGGCCCACAGGTCCTTGCGCAGCGCGTAGTCCAGCTCGCGCTGCCACTTGGCGGTCAGGAACGCGACGATGCCGGCGCGACCCGTGACGAAGGTGTCGCGGTTGCGCCAGACGGAGTCCTCGGAGTAGGCGAGCGCCACCTTGTGCGGGTCGCGGGTGTTCCAGGCGTCCTCCGCGGCCTGGACCTTCTGCGCGGCGGTCGCATGGGTGAACGGCGGCAGGGGCGGACGGTCGGCCATGGTCTCCTCCTGGGTCGGACGACATCGGAGAACGAGCGTTCTCCACGCTGCTGCTACGATAGGAGAACGCTCGTTCTCCAGTCAAGGAGGACATCGGTCCGAGCGCATCGAGGAGTAAGGGTGCCGCCGATGGACAGTGCCGCCGCCCGGGACAGGGTGCTGGACGCCGCCGAGGAGCTGTTCTACTCCCGGGGCGTGCAGTCCGTGGGCATGGACGAACTGCGCGGCGCGTCAGGTGTCTCGCTCAAGCGGCTCTACCAGCTCTTCCCCGCCAAGGAGCAGCTCGTCGCGGCGTATCTGGCACGGCGGGACGAGCGCTGGCGCGGACGCCTCGCGGAGCACGTGGCGAGGCGGCGGGACCCGCGGGAGCGGATCCCGGCCGTGTTCGACTGGCTGGAGGGGTGGTTCGGCGAGGACGGTTTCCGCGGCTGCGCCTGGATCAACGCCTACGGCGAGCTGGGCGCCACCTCCACTCTGGTCGCCGAGCAGGTGCGCGCCCACAAGGAGGCGTTCCGGGACTACCTCGCCTCGCTGGTGGCCGACGCCGGACTGCCCGCCGCGCTCACCGGACCCCTCTTCCTGCTCGCCGAGGGGGCGATGGTGACGGCGGGCATCACGGGGACCGCCCGGCCGGCTGCCGAGGCCCGCGAGGCGGCGCGAGCCCTGGTGGCGGCCGCCCGCCCGGTCGGGCCCGGCCGTCCTAGGACAGCGTGATCGCACGCACCGGGCAGGCGCGGGCCGCCTCCCGGACCATCGGATCGCCCGCGCCGTCCTCACGCCCGGGCAGCAGGGTGCTGTAGCCGTCGTCGTCCTGGGTGAAGACGCCCGGTGCCGTCAGCGCGCACTGACCCGCGCCGATACAGACGTCCTTGTCGATGTCGATGTGCATGAGCTGAGCCTCTTACCAGGTCACGGGGAGTTCCAGCATCCCCTGGATCGTGTCGCCGCGCTTGAAGGGGATCTCCTCGGCCGGGACGGCGAGCCGCAGCCCCGGCAGCCGGGACAGCAGGCCGGCCAGGGCGATCTCCAGTTCCGCGCGGGCCAGGTTCTGACCCAGGCACTGGTGGATCCCGAAGCCGAACGCCACGTGGTGGCGGGCGGGGCGGTGGAAGTCCAGCGCGTCGGGGTCGTCGTAGAGGGCCGGATCGCGGTTGATCACCGAGGTCGAGAAGAGCACACCCTCGCCGGCCCGGATGGTGGTGCCGGCGATCTCGATGTCCTCCAGGGCCACCCGCGCCAGGCCCTCCGCGATGGACAGCATCCGCATCAGCTCCTCCACGGCCGCGGGCAGCAGCGCCTGGTCGGCGCGCAGCTCGGCCAGCCGTTCGGGGTGCCGGAGCAGGGTGAAGGTGCCGAGGGAGATCATGTTGGCGGTCGTCTCATGGCCCGCGACCAGCAGGATGACGGCCAGCGAGACGAGTTCGGCGCGGTCCATCGTGCCGTCGCGCAGCTGATGGTGGACGAGGTCGTCGAGGATGCCGTCGCCGGGGTCCGCCTGCTTGGCCCGGTCGTCGATCAGCCCGCCGAGGTACTCCTCCAGGCGTGAGCGGGCCTCGATGGAGTCGGCCGCCCGCGGGCCGCGCAGCAGCCTGCGGGACTGCTCCTCGAAGAACTCGTGGTCGGAGTACGGCACTCCGAGCAGGCCGCAGATCACCATCGACGGCACGGGCAGGGCGAAGGCGGAGACCAGATCGGCGGGCGGCCCCTGCGCGATCATCGCGTCCAGCAGCCCGTCCACGGTCCGCCGGATCCACGGCCGCAGCTCGGCCGCGCGTTTGACGGTGAACGACGGGATCATCATCCGCCGCTGGCGCTGGTGTTCGGGATCGTCCAGCCCGAGCAGGGCCACCCGGCGGTCACGGACGCCCGCGAACCGCTCCGCGGGGATCGGGAAGCCGGGACGGCGGCGGTCGCTGGACAGGCGGGGGTCGGAGAGCAGGGCGCGGGCGGTGGCGTGGGCGGTGACCGCCCAGACCTCGCGGCCGTCGAAGAGGGTGACGCGGGACAGGGCTCGCCCGTCGCGCAGCGGCTCGTATCCGGTGGGCGGGTGGTAGGGGCAGGTGCGGTCCTGCGGGAAGGCGACGGCGTCGGCCGGGTTCGCCGGTCCGGTGGGGTCCGTCAGTTCCGTCATGGAAGACCTCGCAGACGAAGGAGTGCGTCGTGCCGATCTTCATTAGATGCCCCGGGCATCTATGGGTCGACTGCAAGTTCGGCCAGTTCGGCTATGTGGGTGATCTGGCCGAGGACGAGTGGTCGGAGGGATGGATTCCGGCCGGGGTTCGGCACGTCTCGGCCCTTCACGCAAGCCTACGGCTCTCGCCGGACGGGGGCGAAGGCACGCACGACGGCGAGGCTGTCCTGGTACACGTGGTTCCGTACGACCAGACCGTCCCGGACGGTCGGGCGCAGGGCGAGGCGGGCGGTGTGGGCACGGCCGGTCGGCGCGGCCGTCGGCCGGACGGCACCCGGTCGGCTCCCGCTGGTGGGCGGCGGTGTCGGCGCGGGTGGAGCGGTGCCGGGTCCACGAAGTGTCCGCGCGACCGTGCTCCTCCTCCGGCCGGCCGGGGCGCCGGTCGCAGCCCTCCGCGTACAGCTCGGCGATGTTCGGGATCGCCCCCGCACCACCGCGCCGCGATGACCCGCGAGGTCATCACCCCGTCGGCCCAACCGGGCCGCGGTGCGGATGATTCGGTGGAGCACGGGTGTTGAATGCGGTGGCAGACAGCCGTTGGACCGACGAAGGGGACCGATCCCATGCCTCTTGACGGCGAGTACGAGCCCAGCCCGGCACAGTGGGTGCGCGAGCAGGTCGAGCTGTACGAGAGCTCCGGCGGGACGAAGGGCACCACACTCCTGGACACCGGGCTGCCCGTCATCGTGCTGACCAGCCGGGGAGCGAAGAGCGGGAAGATCCGCAAGACGCCGTTGATGCGGGTGGAGCACGAGGGGAGGTACGCGGTGGTCGCCTCGCAGGGCGGCGCGCCGAAGCACCCGGTGTGGTACTTCAACATCATCTCCGATCCGCATGTCGAGCTGCAGGACGGGCCGGTCAAGCGGGACATGAGGGCCCGTGAGGTCACCGGCGAGGAGAAGGCCCGGTGGTGGGAGCGGGCCGTGGCCGCGTACCCGCCGTACGCCGAGTACCAGCAGAAGACGTCGCGGGAGATCCCGGTCTTCGTGCTGGAACCCTTCGACGAGGGGTGACGGGGGCTGACGCGAGCCGGTTCGCGCCGGGCACCGGCGGGAACCGGAAAAACTCGCCCGGGGAGGTGTGAGCCCGTGCCGGGGCGGGCACTCCTGCGTCAGGCCCCGCCGCGTTCCCCCGTCGCGGCGGGGCTCTCCCGTGCCTCGCCCGCCGGCCGGTCGGTCACGTCCAGGAAGATCTGGTCGGCCTCGGGAAAGGTCCGGGCCAGCGACCGCTTGATGCGTACGGCGACCTCCTCCACCCGCTCGCTCTCCAGCCCCGGCACCAGGTCGATGCGCGCGGCCACCAGGGTGGCGTCCAGGCCCATCTTCATCGTGAACAGCGCCTCCACGCTGTCGATCTCCGGCTGGGCCCGCAGCAGCGAGCGGATCCTGCCGCTCAGCTCCGGGTCGGCGGCCTCGCCGATGAGCCGGTCGCGGGCGTCACGGCCGAGCCGGTAGGCGACGTAGACCAGCAGGACGCCGATCGCCAGCGAGGCGGACGCCTCCCAGACGACCTGCCCGGTCACCATGTGCAGGCCCATCCCGGCGAGGGCGAGCGTCACGCCGAGCACCGCCGTGCCGTCCTCGGCGACCACCGTGCGCAGCGCGGGATCGCTCAGTCCGCTCAGGGCGCCGCCCTGCCGGCGCACCTGGTGCAGGGCCCGCAGCAGCGAGACGCCCTCGGCGACGAGCGCCACGCCCAGCACGATCAGACCCGCCACATAGCCGCTGAACGTCTCCTGCGTGCCCTGGCGCAGGGCCTCGAAGCCCTGGAAGAAGGAGAAGCAGCCGCCCATGACGAAGATGCCGACGGCGGCGAGCAGGGACCAGAAGAAGCGTTCCTGGCCGTAGCCGAAGGGGTGCTGTGCGTCCGCGGGGCGGCGGCTGCGGCGCAGCGCGGCCAGCAGGAACACCTCGTTGAAGCTGTCCGCTACGGAGTGCGCGGCCTCGGACAGCAGCGCGGGCGAGCCGGCGAGGACACCGCCGACGGCCTTGGCGACGGCGATCACCAGGTTGGCGGCGAGCGCGACCAGGACGGTGACCCTGGTGTGCCGGTCGGCCTTGGAACCCGTGCCGGGCGTCCCGCCGCTGCGCTCACCGTTCTGCTCGCCGTCGGTCCCGCTCACGCAACGCCGACTGCCCCCGAGCGGGCGGATCACACCGTGCGGGCGGCGGAAAACGGGGAACGCGTTGCCCGAGGGGCAGCGGGCGGCGAGGAGGAGACATGGACGGCGACGGCAACCGCGCCTACGGCCACAAGACGTTCACCCGGTCCAGGAGCCACTTCACGGACCGGATCACCGCCGACGGCCGGGACGGCTGGCCGGTGCAGGCGGGCCGTTACCGGCTGGTGGTCTCGCGCGCCTGCCCGTGGGCGAGCCGGGCGGTGATCTCGCGCCGGCTGCTGGGCCTGGAGGACGCGCTGTCCATGGCGGTCGCCGATCCGGTCCAGGACGACCGCAGCTGGCGGTTCACCCTGGACCCGGACGCCCGGGACCCGGTGCTCGGCATCCGGTTCCTGAGCGAGGCCTACGACCGCCGCGAGACCGGTCACCCGGGCGGGGTCAGCGTGCCCGCGGTGGTGGACGTGCCCAGCGGACGACTGGTCACCAACGACTACCAGCGGCTCACCCTGGACCTGGCCACCGAGTGGACGGCCCTGCATCGGGCCGGCGCGCCCGATCTCTACCCGGACGGCCGGCGCGAGGAGATCGACCAGGTGATGGCCGAGGTGTACGAGGACGTGAACAACGGCGTGTACCGGGCCGGGTTCGCCACGCACCAGAAGGAGTACGAGGACGCGTGCACGGGCGTCTTCCGGCGGCTGGAACTGCTCGCCGAGCGGCTGGCCGGACAGCGGTATCTGGTCGGCGGCACCCTCACCGAAGCGGACATCCGGCTGTTCACGACGCTGGTCCGGTTCGACGCCGTCTACCACGGTCACTTCAAGTGCAACCGCTGGAAGCTGACGGAGAACCCGGTGCTGTGGGCGTACGCCCGGGATCTGTTCCAGACGCCCGGGTTCGGTGACACCGTCGACTTCGACCACATCAAGCGGCACTACTACCAGGTTCACACCGGCATCAACCCCACCGGCATCGTGCCGCTCGGCCCGGATCTCGCCGGCTGGCTGACGCCGCACCACCGCGAGGAGCTGGGCGGACGGCCGTTCGGGGACGGTACGCCGCCGGGCCCGGTGCCGCCCGGCGAACGGGTGGCCCCCGGGGGACGGCCCGCATGAGGGCCGTCCGGCGAGGAAGGAGTGACACATGGCCAAGACAAAGAAGAAGAAGCTTCCCTTCGTCTACCAGCCGATCGGTTTCGTGCTCAGCTGGGCGGGCGGCGCACTGGCCGGTGTCGCCTTCCGGAAGGCGTGGACGGCGCTCCGGCACGAGGAGAACGCGCCGGACGCGTTGGACGAGGACCGGGGGTGGGGGGAGATTCTGTTGGCGGCGGCGGTGCAGGGGGCGATCTTCGCGGCGGTGCGCAGCGCGGTGGATCGGACGGGGGCGAAGGCGATCGCTCGGTCCACCGGGGTCTGGCCTGTGGCCTCCGAAAAGGGGAGCCGGGACTGAGCCCCTTACAGGGCGATCCACTCGCCGTCTCTCATCAACTCCCTGCCCTTCAGCTCGTTCGCCTCGCGCCACGCCTGGACCCGCTGCGGGAGGACCCTGAAGTACAGGTAGTGCGTCGGGAGTTGACGGGGGTCGAAGCCGGTCTTGCCGGCGAAGACCTCGGCGTCCTCCTCGGGGAGGTCCTCCGGGGTCCACGACTGGGCGGTGCCCTCGATCATGACGACGTCCCGTGTCGGGCCGAGGCCGAGGCGGGCCCGGCCGGTGGCCACGAGGTTGCGGCCGGTGGGGCTGTCGGCCGGGGTGGCGATCAGCACGGTCGCGCCGTCCCACACGAAGGACAGCGGTACGAGATAGGGCGCGGCGCCGTCGGGACCGGCGGTGGCGACCCACACGTCGACGTCGTTCTCCAGCCGGTGGAGGGTGTCCTTCTTGCGCTCTGCGGCGGAGCGGGCGGGCGGTGGGGTCATGACGGGGCGCCTCCTCGGATTCGCGAACGGCGTCCAGTGTGACCGTCAGTCCCGGGTCCCCGCACGGATGTGATCAAGGCGTGTCCTGGCGGCCGTCAGGAGCAGTTCGAGGGCGGCCGGGTAGGAGCTGGCGCGCATGGTGGCGACCAGATGGGGGGCGGTGGCCGCGATGTGCGGGTGGCTGTCGGCGGGCAGCCGGCCGTAGGTGCTGCGCCACACCTCCGCCTCGGCCTCGCGTGCGGCCCGGGGCAGGGCGGTGGCCGCGGAGTCCAGGGCGCCGAAGGCGAGGGCCTGGTCGACGAAGGCGTGGTAGATCCGTACGGCCTCCGGGGCGGGGAATCCGGCGTCGCGCAGTACCCCGAGGATGCTCTCCACGGCCTGGATCTCATGGGTGCGCCCGGTGACGCGGTGGCCGCTGAGCATCGCCGCCCGGGGGTGTGCGAGGGCCCCGGCGTGCATGCGCAGGCCCAGATCGCGCAGGTCGGCCACCCAGTCGCCGGTCGGCCGCCAGGTCCGCAGGGTACGGCCGATCAGCTCGTCGGCGATGGCCAGCATCAGGTCGTCGGTGTGCCGGAAGTACCGGTAGAGGGAGCTGGGGTCGGCGCCGAGGGCCCGGCCGAGGCGGCGCACGGACAGCGCGTCGGCGCCGTGCTCCTCGATGAGCCGGAGGGCGGTCTCCACGATCAGCTCCACGGAGAGCACCACGCCCTGTTTGGTGGGTCGGCGACGCTGCCGGGCGGCGGCCGGGACGACACGGTCGGTCATGTGGGCCTCCCTGGGGTGTGCCCGGCACCTTATGACAACACCGTTGACCTGTTAAGGGGCGCGGCAGTTTCATTTCCGGTCACCGGGGCCGTCCGGGGCCCCGCGGTGCGAGCGGAGAACCGGCCATGAGCGACAGACCCTTCGGAGTGGATCCCCCGGCGCGGCCCGAGCTGCGCAGGTCCCTGACCGTGGTGGACGGTGTGGCCGTCGCCGCTTCCAGTACGGCCGCCACGACCAGCATCGGCATCGGGCTCGGGGTGACCGCGGGGGTGGTCGGACCGCATCTGCCGGCCATCATGCTGCTGGCGTTCCTGCCCGTCCTCGGCATCGCCGGGGCCTACTCACGGCTGAACCGGGTGGAACCGAACGCGGGCAACGGCTATGTGTGGGTGGGCCGTTCGCTCAGTCCCTGGCTCGGATTCATGGTCGGCTGGGTGAACGTCGTGGCGAGCGTGGCGTTCCTCGCCTATACGACGGCGGTGACCGGTTCGGCGCTGCTGCAGCTCGCCGGTGAGGCCGGGCTGCACCGGATCGGATCCCTCGGCCTCGATCCCGGCTCGACCGCGCAGACGACGGCGGTGGGGATCGTCGTCCTGGCCGCCGTCACCCTGACCGCCGTCACGGGTGTGCGCACGGCGGCCCGGCTGCAGACCGGGCTGCTGGTCTTCGAGTACGTGGTCCTGCTGGGGTTCTGCGGCTACGGCATCGTCACCGGACCGCACTCCTTCAGCCTCTCCTGGTTCGACCCGTTCGCGATCCCCTCGGCGACCGCGCTGGCGCAGGGCCTGCTGCTGTCGGTGTTCTGCTACTGGGGGTTCGAGGCGGCGTTCACCGTCAACGAGGAGGTGCGGGACCCCGGGGACGCCTCACGGGCCGGGACCATCACCCTGGTGACGATGCTCGGGCTGTTCCTGCTGGGTTCGGTGGCCTTCCAACGGGTGCTGTCCCAGCGGGAGCTGGCCGGTCATGGCGCGCAGGGGCTCGCGTACTTCGGGGACCGGCTGGCCGACCAGCCGCTGGCCGCGCTGCCGCTCGTCGCGCTGATGTTCTCGGCGGTGGCCTCGCTGCAGGCCGGCGTCATCCCGACGGCGCGCGGGATGTTCGCGATGAGCCGGGACCGTACCCTCGGTCCGGTGTGGTCCAAGGTCAGTGCCCGGTACGGGACTCCGGCGGCCGGGACGCTGCTGATCGGGGCGCTGGCCGTGGCG
The DNA here is from genome assembly GCF_009604455.1 of Streptomyces sp. RB17. Lineage (GTDB taxonomy): Bacteria > Actinomycetota > Actinomycetes > Streptomycetales > Streptomycetaceae > Streptomyces. Next base: position 755,913 of record NZ_WEGL01000002.1, on the reverse strand, counting down.
GTGGCCGCGGGGGCACTGGTGATCCCGCGGCTCGCCGACATGATCGACGCGATCGTGAACGCCGTCGGCATCGTCGTCGCCCTGTCCTACGCGCTGACGGCGCTGGCCGCCGCCGTGCGCTTCCGCTCCCTGCTGCGGGACGACTGGCGGCAGGGCGTCCGGGCGGTGCTGCTGCCCACGCTCAGCGCGCTGGCGCTGCTGGGCCTCGGCGGCTATCTCGGCTGGTCCTTCTACACCTCCGCCGACCATCTCGAACTCCGCGCGGACAACGGCTGGTTCCTGCTGCTCATGCCGGTCGCGATGATCGCGTCCGGGTTCGCGGCGGCGGCGTGGGCCAAGTGGGGGCGCAGGTCGCCGTACTTCCGGACCGGGGCGGGCACCGACGCCGACGCGCCCGAACTGCTCACCACCTCCAACTGACTGTCAGGAAAGGCATCATGCACGCAGACCTCCTCTTCACCGGCGGCCCGGTCCTCACTCCGGGCGGCCGTACGGCGACCGCTGTGGCCGTCACCGGGGACCGGATCACCGCCGTCGGGCACGACGAGCTGCGCGACCTCGCCGGGCCGGGCACGCAAGTGGTCGACCTCGCCGGACGGCTGCTGCTGCCCGGCTTCCAGGACGCACATGTCCATCCGGTGCCGGCGGGCCTCGAGCTGGCCCAGTGCGACCTGTCGGGCCGGGCGACGGCCGAGGAGACCGTGGCCGCCGTACGGGCGTACGCCGAGGCCCGCCCGGAGCGGGAGTGGATCCTGGGCGGCGGCTGGTCGATGGAGGCGTTCGCGGGCGGTACGCCGACGAAGGAGCTGCTGGACGCGGTGGTACCGGACCGGCCGGTGTATCTGCCCAACCGGGACCACCACGGCGCCTGGGTCAACAGCCGGGCGCTTCAGCTGGCCGGTATCGGCCGGGACACGCCCGACCCGGCCGACGGGCGGATCGAGCGGGACGCTTCCGGGGAGCCGAGCGGCACGCTCCAGGAGGGGGCGATGCGGCTGGTCGGCCGGCTCACCCCGCCCGCGACCCCGGCCGACCGGCTGGCGGCGCTGCTGCACGCCCAGCGGCATCTGCACGCGCTCGGCGTCACCGCCTGGCAGGACGCGCTGGTCGGTGACTTCCTCGGCATGGACGACCCGGCCGAGGCGTATCGCACGGCGGCGCGGGACGGTTCGCTCACCGCGCGGGTGCGGGGGGCGTTGTGGTGGGACCGGGAGCGCGGGGCCGAGCAGATCCCCGAACTGGTCGCGAGGCGGGCGGAGTCGAGTCACGGCCGGTTCCGGGCGGGCACGGTGAAGCTGATGCTGGACGGGGTCGCCGAGAACGGTACGGCCGCACTGCTGGACCCCTATCTGGACCGGTGCGGGTGCGCGACCGCCAACCGCGGCAAGAGCTTCATCGATCCGGATCAACTCCCCAAGTACGTCACCGAGTTGGACGCCCTCGGCTTCCAGTGCCACTTCCACGCGCTGGGCGACCGGGCCGTACGCGATGCGCTGAACGCGATCGAGGCGGCCCGCGCCGCCAACGGGCCGAGCGACACCCGGCCGCATCTCGCCCACCTCCAGGTCGTGCACCCTGACGACGTCCCCCGCTTCGCCCGGCTCGGCGCCACCGCGAACATCCAGCCGCTGTGGGCCGCGCACGAGCCGCAGATGGACGAGCTGACGATCCCCTTCCTCGGGTCGGAGAGGGCCGCGTGGCAGTACCCCTTCGGGGCGTTGCTGCGCTCGGGTGCACGGCTCGCGGCCGGCAGCGACTGGCCGGTGAGCAGTCCCGATCCGCTCCAGGGCATCCATGTCGCGGTCAACCGGGTCGAGCCGGGCGGCGGCGGCCCGGTGTTCCTGCCTCACGAGCGGCTCGGTCTCGCGGACGCGGTGACGGCGTACACGGCCGGGTCCGCGTACGTGAACCATCTGGACGACACCGGCCGGGTGGCCGTCGGCGCGCTCGCCGATCTGGTGGTGCTGGACCGCGATCCGTTCGCCGGGCCGCCGGAGGCGATCGCGGAGACGGCCGTGGCGCTCACCTACGTGGGCGGGGAACGGGTGTACGCGGCCGAGTGAGGGCCTACTTGCAGCCGACGCCCTGTGCCAGCCGGGGCCAGGCCTCGACCCCGTCGGAGGTGCGGACGTACGCGGTCGCCTTGTCGTCCGTGAGCCACAGCCGCCAATGCCGATAGCGGTACCCGGTGTCGTGGGCGCCGGCGGGGACACGGGCGTGGCCACGGTACGGCGCGGTGAGCAGGTCGACGCCGAGGACGCCCTCGGGGTCGCGGGCGTAGGTCGTACCGTTCAGGTCGAGAAAATGGGCGGACTGCCATCCGCAGTGCTCGGGGCCTGGCGAGCTGGTGAGTCTGCTCACCGGCACCCTCCCGCCGGCCCGGTCCGTCCAGATCTCCCAGCCTTTCGTGAAGCTCACCGGGAGTTCGGCCGGGTCGCAGGAGGCGCTCGTCTCCGGGCCCCAACCCGGCCGGTTCTTCTGGTCCTTGGCCACCACGACCGCCACCTTGGTCCGCCCGTCCACGTCGAAGGAGTACAGGACCCGGTCCTTCTCCCTGCGCTCCACCCGGTAGCCGTGGGCGGGCAGGTCCGGCTGGACCATGTCGAAGTACAGATCGAGCCCGGCCTCGGGTGTGTCACCTCCCTCGGAGGAGGTCCAGCCGTCGGGTCCGGAGCCCTCGTAGATCTCCCCGTCGCACTCCAGTGCCCGGCCGGCGGCGCCGGAGGCCAGGCGCAGGGCGCGCGGGCCGCTGCCGTCGAGCTCCTTGGTGGGCACGTCCAGCCGACCGCGGTACGGGGAGGCCGGAGGGGTTCCCTTCACCACCCGGTGCGGACCGGTGCCGCCGTCGCACCCCGCCGTCGCCACGGCCGCCAGTACCGCCACCGCCACCAGCCCTCTGCGCATTCCCGCCCCCATGCCTCGGTGCCCTGATCCGGTTCTTCGACGCCGGGCCGGGCCGGAACGTTCAGCGGGACTGCTGGAACGTCCGTCGGTACGCCTGCGGGGACACCCCGATCGCCGTGTGCAGGTGCTGGCGCAGTGAGGCGCCGGTGGCGAAGCCGACCTCGGCGGCGATCCGGTCCACCGGCAGGTCGCTGGACTCCAGCAGATGCCGGGCGCGGGCGACGCGCTGCTGGATCAGCCAGCGGCCGGGGCTGAGGCCGACCTCGTCGTTGAAGCGGCGCGCGAAGGTGCGCAGGCTCATCCGGGCGTGGCCGGCGAGGTCGGACAGGGTGAGCGGCTCGTCCAGACGCTCCAGCGCCCAGACACGGGTCGCGGCCGTGCTCGCCGCGCCGCTGACAGGGACCGGCTGCTCGATGTACTGGGCCTGGCCGCCGTCCCGGAACGGCGGGACGACACAGCGGCGGGCGACGGAGTTGGCCAGTTCGCTGCCGTGGTCGGTGCGGACGATGTGCAGGCAGATGTCGACGCCGGAGGCGGCTCCGGCGGAGGTGAGGATGCGGCCGTCGGCGACGAAGAGGACGTCGGGGTCGAGCTCCACCCGCGGGAAGCGGCGGCGGAACAGGTCGGCCACCTGCCAGTGCGTGGTCGCCCGCCGGCCGTCGAGCAGGCCGGCCTCGGCGAGCACGAACGCGGCCGTGCAGATCGAGACGATCCGGGCGTCCGGGCGGATCTGGGCGAGGGCCGCGGCGACCTCGTCCGGCAACTCGGTGGGGATGTACGCGGGCGGCATCGAGGTGACCACCACGGTGTCCGCCGTCCGGAGGATCTCCGGGCCGTGTGCGACACCGATCGTGAAGTCGGCGCTGGTGCGCACCGGGCGGCCGTCGACCGTGCAGGTGAGCACCTCGTAATGACCGTCCGCCGCGCCGAAGATGCGGCTGGGGATGCCCAGCTCGAAGGGATAGACGCCGTCGAGGGCGAGGACGACCACTCGCTCGGGACTCCGCTTCGTTCTCTTCGTCGTGCCACGCATGGCACGATCCTATCGGATGTTGGCATTCATGCCATTTCCCGGGCGGGCGGGACCGGGCAGGCTGGGTGACCATGAACGACGTGAATACGATGCGAGCCATCAGCCAGGACGTCCTCGGCGGCCCCGAGGTCCTGAAGGAAGTACGGGTGGAGCGGCCGAAGCCGGGCCCCAACCAGGTGCTGGTCCGGGTCCGGGCGGCCGGGGTCAATCCCACCGACTGGAAGCACCGGGCCACCGGCGGCTTCCTGGGCCAACCGCCGTTCGTCCTCGGCTGGGACGTCTCCGGCGAGGTCGCCGAGACCGGAATCGGCGTGGCCGCCTTCGAGCCCGGCGACGAGGTCTTCGGCATGCTGCCCTACCCCTACGGCCACGGCTCGCACGCCGAGTACGTGATCGCCCCGGTGCGTGCCCTGACGCACAAGCCGGCCTCGATCGACCACACCCAGGCGGCCGCGCTGCCGCTGGTGTCCCTGACCGCATGGCAGGCGCTGACGGAGCACGCGGACGTGCGGCCCGGACAGCGGGTGCTGATCCACGCGGCGGCCGGCGGCGTCGGGCACGTGGCCGTGCAGATCGCCAAGGCGCGCGGTGCGTATGTGATCGGTACGGCCAGCTCGGGCAAGCACGACTTCCTGCGGGAGATCGGCGTGGACGAGCCGCTCGACTACCGGGCGACCGACGTCACGGAGGCGGTGCGGGACGTCGACGTGGTCCTGGACACGCTGGGCGGAGACACCTCCGTGGAGTCACTCAAGGTGCTGCGACCGGGCGGTGTCGTGGTGTCGATCCTGCCGGTGGGTTCGCGCGCGTTCCACGACGAGGCGGAACGGCGCGGCGTACGTGCGGTGCGCATGCTGGTGGACGCCGACCGGGCCGGGATGGAGAAGGTCGTGGAACTGGTGGAGTCCGGGAAGCTGAAGGCGACGATCGCCGGGACGTTCCCGCTGAGCGAGGCGGCGAAGGCGCACGAAGTGGGCGATGCCGGACGGACGGCGGGGAAGCTGGTCCTTCTGGTCGACTGAGGGCGGAACGTCCGGTCGGCGGAGCAGGGTTACCGGGTGACGCGCCGCAATCTCGAAGACATATGTCAATCGAACATGCTCAAATTCCTTCCATCGAGGGTAACTTGACGATCGGGAGACCGTCGTCCGGGCACGGGTGGGAGGTGATGCCGTCGTGCGCGACGAGCCTGCACCACTCACCCGACACCTCCGCGTGTACGAACACCGGGCGCACACGGTGCTGGAGTTGCGGGGCGAGATCGACCTGGTCTCGGCGACCGAGCTCGACCCGCTCCTGGACCGGATCACCGGCCGGCCCGGGGCACGGGTCGTCATCGACCTGCGGTCGGTGGAGTTCTTCGACTGCTCCGGACTGCGACTGCTGTACCGGGCCCGCGCCCGAGTGGTGGGCGGCGGCGGGCAGGTGCACCTGGTGTGCACCCATCCGCTGACCCTGCGCGTCTTCCGGGTCACCGGTCTGTCCCGGCTGCTGCCCCCGCACCCGACGGTGGACGCGGCCCTGGCCCGGTCCGAGGCCGCGTCCGGCTCGCTGTGAGCACCGGGCCGGGGGACCACGCTACCGACCGGGACCGCACCGGTAGAGGGTCTGCGCGGTGCCCGTCTGCGCATTGCTGACGGGGGGTGTCCCGCCGTAGGCCGAGGCCGGAACCTCGGTGCACGCGGACCGCACCCAGGTGGTGATCTGCGCCGCGGCCGTCTTCCCGGTGCGTGCGGACGCGGAGCCCATGCCGCGGCCGCCACCCAGCAGCACGTACCGCACCTCACCGGCGTCGACCAGCCGCCGGAACCGCGTCTCCGTCGGAAACGGCACTCGGCCGCTGAAGCCGCCGAGCGGCAGGACATGGGCGCCGGCCGCCAGGATGTACGGCGACGCGGTGCTCCAGCTGCTGGTGACGAACACATAGGCGGCGGAGCCCTGGTGCGCGCGGGTGTAGTCGAGCAGCCGGCGCTGGTCCGCGGTCAGTGAGCCACTGGCGTCGGCGCCCCCGAAACCGCCCCGGCCGCCGAATCCGCCCGGGCCGCCGGATCCGCTCCGGCCCGCGCCGCGCACGCCGCCGAGGGCCGCCTGCCCGAACGACCGGCCGCCGGCCCAGGCCGCCCGGCCGAACCGCCCGGGCCCCGAACGCGCCGCCCCGAAGCCGCGGTTCATGGCCGACGGGCCGACCGCGCCCATGGCAGAGGTGCGGTAGCCGGCGTTGAAGACCTGTACGGCCCACGCGCTCGGCGCGAGCAGCAGGGCGGCCAGGGCGGCGGCCGGCCCGGCGAGCGCGAGACGGCCCGCGAAGCGTGGCCGTCCGGGCCGGGCGAGGAGGAGCAGCACCACGGCGGCGGCTCCGAGCACGGCCACCGCGGGGGCCAGCCAGGGCAGGAACGACGGGAACCGGGAGGCGAGATACGCGCTCCAGGCGGCCGTCGCCGCGACCGCGCCCGGCAGGGCCCAGGCACGGCGCCCGCCGGCCCGGTGGGCGCGCCACATCAGCACGCTCCCGGCGCCGGTGAGCGCGGCGAGCGGTACCGCGATCACACCCATGTAGTACGTGTGGCCGCCGACGCTGCCCGCGCTGAACACCAGGAAGTACAGGGCGAGCCAGGTGGTCCACAGGACGTATCCGGCGCGCAGCCGGTCGGTGCGCGGCCGTCCCCGGCACCACAGCAGTCCGCAGACCGCGGCCACGGCGGCGAACGGGTAGAACCAGCCGGTCTGCGGGGCGAGCGCCGTACCGAACATCTTCGACCAGCCGTTCTGGCCACCGCCGAACCCGCCGGCGCGCGGCCGGCCGGCAGTCACCCCGGCCGTGCCTCGGGCGAACGCCGTTCCACGGGCGTCCCGGACGAGTCCGCCGCCCCCGGTGCCGCGCACACCGCGTCCGCCGCCCTGGGTCGCGCTCACGCTGCCCGTGGAGGCCGCGCTGATGCCCAGCGAGGAGAAGCGGTTCAGGAAGTTGTAGCCGACCACCATGCTGAACGCGGAGTTGTTGGTGGTGCCGTCCACGTACGGCCGGTCCTTGGCCGGGGTGAGGGTGACGGCGAGCATCCATGACACCGACACGGCGGTCATCACCAGGGCGGACACGCCGAGGTGCAGCAGGCGCCGGCGCAGCGCGAGCGGTGCCGACAGCAGGTAGGCCAGGGCGAGCGCCGGCAGTACGGCCCACGCCTCCAGCATCTTGGCCTGGAAGCCGAGGCCGACCCAGACCCCGGCCGCCAGCAGCGGGCGCAGCCGGCCGTCACGGGCGGAGCGCGAGGTGGCCTCGGCCGCCAGCAGCAGGCACAGCGTGAAGGCGGGGTCCTCGACCGCGGTGCGGAACAACCCGACCGCCACGGGGGTCACGAGGAAGGCCGTGCAGGCGATGAGCGCCGCGTCCACGCCCGCCCAGCCGCGTACCAGGCGGTGCAGCACGAGCAGGCCGGCCACTCCCTCCAGGACCTGGGGCAGGACGAGCGCCCAGGGATGGAATCCGAATAGCCTCGCGGAGAGCGCCTGCGGCCACAGGAACCCCGGCAGTTTGTCGAGCGTGATGGAATTCCCTGGGTCGAAAGAGCCGTAGAAGAACGCCTTCCAGCTCTCCGTCATGCTGCGGACGGCGCTCGCGTAGAACGTGTGGTACTGGCTGTGGTCGATGCCCCAGCCGTAGAGAACGGCGGCGAGCACGGTGAGGAGCAGCAGCGCAGGGCGTGCGTACGCGGGCTCGTCCGCCGGTGATCGCCAGGGTGCGCGACGGGCGGCACCGGTGGACGCGGTTGCGTCGAGGACGTTCGTGGCCATGCGCAGCAGTCTTCGTCAACCGCGCGCCTCCACCACGCCGTGACGGCCCCCTTCAAGGAAAATCTCACCTCACCCAGAGCATCTCTTTAATCACACAAGATGGAATTTGCAGCAGAAAAGCAGGTTCCTTACCCGGGGCTGGATTCCGCCGTACACAGGAATCCGACAGCTCTCGCACAGGTGCCGTTTCAGCCGCCGAGCACCGCCGGCAGGCCCAGTGCCCCCAGCACCGTGGCGCCCATGAGCAGCCAGGCCACGTAGTCGCCGACATGGCCCGACTGCAGCCGGCGCAGGGGCCGGGCCCAGTCGGGGGCGGCGGTCCAGTGCGGGCGGGTCACCGCGAGGCCGGCGAGGCCCACGGCCAGCGCGGTGGCGGCCAGGTCGAGCAGGACCCCGTGCGCCGTCCACTGCGCCGAGGCGTGGGCGCCGCCCGATCCGGCCTCGTTGACCGAACGGGCCACCACATCGCCGAATCCGGGCACCGCTCCGACGGCGAGAGCGCCGGCCAGGAGCACGGCGGGCACCGTCGTCATGGTGTCCGGGATCCGGCGCAGCGGACCGGTCGTCTCGGGCTCCTCCTCGGATCCGCTGGTCTCCAGGTCGGTGTCGGCCTCCTCGGGACGCGGTCCGAGGCCACGGAACACACGGGCGGTGACCCGCAGCACGGCGCCACCGGTGATCGCGGAGGCGACCACGTACACCACGGTGAGCGGACCGCCGACCGCCTCCTCGGCGACCGCCTTGCCGAGCCCCGTACCGAACGGGGGCAGGCCGGCGAGGCCGAGGCCGCCCACGGCGAACATCACCGCGGTGGCGCGCAGTTCGCGGGCCCGGCCGTGCAGCGCGTGTTCGTCGAGGCAGCCGTACCGGTCGAGCAGGACGCCCGCGCAGGCGAACAGCGCGGCCTTCAGCCCGGCGTGCCCGAGGATGTAGAGGGCGACCCCGTCGTCGCCCTGCGGGGTGAGGACGCCGAGGCCCACGAGGAACAAGCCCGTGTGGGCGATGGTGGAATAGGCCAGGAGCCGCTTGATGTGCCGCTGGTACCAGCACATGACGGCACCGGTCGCGGCCGTGAGCGTGCCGAGCGTCACCAGGGCCCGGGTGAGGTCGGCGGCGGGGATGCCGCCGGGTCCGGCGAAGACGGTGCCGTACACCCGCCAGACGCCGTAGGCGCCGAGTTCGACCATCACCCCGGACAGCAGCATGCAGACCGGGGTGGGGGCGACGGCGTGGGCGTCGGGGAGCCAGAAGTGGAAGGGCACGGCGGCCGCCTTCACCAGCAGCCCGGTCAGCACGAGGACGAAGGAGGCGAGAACCAGCCCGTCCGCTCCGCCGTGCCCCGCCGCCGCGTCGAGACCGCGCCCGATCTTCGCCATGGCCAGCTCGCCGGTACGGGCGTACAGCAGGCCGATGCCCATCAACATGACGTAGGCACCGAGGGAGTTGACGACCCCGAAGGTCAGCGCGCCCTGTACGGCCTTCGGATCGTCGATGCGGTAGCCGGTGAGCGCGTACGCGGTGACGCTCATCAGCTCGAAGAAGACGAACGCGTTGAACAGGTCGCCGGCGATGGCGAACCCGCACATGCCGCCCTGGAACACCAGCATCAGCGCGGTGAAGGCACCGGGATGGCCGCGCGGCGGTTCGTCGAAATAGCGCCAGGAGTAGGCGAGTGCGGCCAGCGTCAGCAGGGAGACCAGCGCGGCCATGCCGAGCGAGGGCCCGTCGCCGACCACGACGATGCCGACGCTCTCGCCGTCGACGGGCAGCCATGCGCCGACCCATTCGACCATCGGCGGCGAGGAGTTCAGCAGCAGCACCAGTGCGAGGGCGGCCGTAGCGCCGGAGACCACGAAACCGGTGACCTCGGCGGCGATCCGGGGCACATGGCGGCCGATGGCCACCAGCAGGGCGGCGCCGAACACGGGGGTCGCGACGAGCAGCGGGAGCAGATGGTGCATCAGCCGCGCAGCTCCCGCAGTTCGTCGGGGTCGACCGTGCCGTGCCGTTTGGCGATCTGCAGGACGAGGGCGAGCAGAAGGGCGGTGGCGGTGGCGCCGACGACGATGTCGGTGAGCGTGAGGGCCTGGACGACAGGGTCGACCACCGGCCGGGAGCCGGGCTGGATGTCGGAGAAGACGGGTGCGGTGGCGCCGTTCCGGTAGCCGACCGCCAGCAGCAGCACATAGGTGGAGGACTGGCAGACCGCGAGACAGCCGACGGCGTGGATGAGGTTGCGGCTGGTGGCGAGGCCGTAGCAGCCGGTCAGCAAGACATGGACGGCGACCAGGTAGGGAAGGACGTGCATCACGGTGGTCAACTCCCGTGCTCCTCCTCGATCTCGACGGCCTGGTCGAGGAAGTTCGCGAGCAGCACGACGACCGCGCTCGCCACCTCCATGCCGATGGCCGCGTTCAGCAGGGGGACGGTGCCGCCGGAGGACAGGGTGTTGAAGGTGCCGTACGGCAGCAGCGTGTTGGCGAGGAACGCGGTGCCGGCCAGGACACCGGCGGCGCCCAGCACGAGGTAGGACGAGACCGCGACCGCGTCGGCGGCCTCGTAGACGGCGAGCGGACGGATGCGTTCCAGCGCGCGGTAGTCGGCGCCGAGGTACAGCAGGTGCAGGGCGGTCGCGGCGACGACTCCGCCCTGGAAGCCGCCGCCGGGGCTGAGCTGGCCGTGGGCGATGACGTAGAGGCCGGTGACCAGGGCGACGGGCAGCACGATCAGGGTGTAGCGGCGGACCGGGAGGGCCACTTCGGCGGGTTGCGGCTGTGCCCGGTGCTCGTCGCGGGCCTGGCGCAGCAGCACCACGCAGCCGAGGACGGCGGCGAACAGGATGGTCATCTCGCCGAGGGTGTCGTAGGCGCGCTGGTCGAAGTTGACGGAGGCGATGGTGTTGGCGGTGCGCCGGGTGAGGGAGGCGTGTACGGCCCGGGTGCCGTACGGATGGCTCCGGCCGCCGAAGCCGGGCAGGCCGAGGCAGGCGGCGACGAGCAGGGCGGCCAGGCCGGCGCCGCCGACGGCCAGCAGGGTGAGCCGCAGCCGGTTCACTTCGCACCACCGTCCTCCGAGCGGCCGCGGCGTCTGACCTTGCGCACGCTCAGCATGATCAGCAGCGGGGTGAGCGCGGAGCCGACGGCCAGCTGGGACAGGCCGACGTCCGGGGCCTGGAGCACGGTGAACAGGACGGCCAGCACGGACCCGAGCACGGACAGCACCAGTGCCTGGCGGGCGGGGTCGCGCTGGACGACGGCGGCGGTGGCGGAGGCGGCCGTCAGGAGCAGCGCCACAAGGATCACGGCATCGTCCACGCCGCACCTCCACTCGGCCCGGCGGCCGGTCCGTCAGCGGGGCAGATCCGCGGCCGCCCCACGAACACGGGGCGCGCGGCGCGCTCCGGCCGACGCCCCGGGGGCGGGCCGGCCGTCCAGCACCCCCGCAGCCAACTTGGCCCGTCGCCCGTCCGGCACCCCCGCAGACGGCTCGGCCCCTCGGACGTCCGGCACCCCCGCAGACGGCTCGGCCCCTCGGCCGTCCCGCAGTCACACGGCCGATTCACGAACAAGCGGGCCGACCCACAACCCCTCCGCCTCCCGGACGCAGCATCCGCCCCGCATCCCAGGCACCCCGCGAGCAAATGGGCCGCAGGCCCCCGCGGCCGCCACGCGCACTCATCCGCCACGCACCCCTGCCACCGCCCCACCAGCACACCAGCCACCCCGCACCCCCGCCACCTGCCCACCCACGCATCCACCGCCGCACCTCGCCGCGCGCACGCGCCCCCCGCCACACACCTCCGGTCTCCGGCCCAGCGCATGTCAGCCACCCCGCACCCCCGCCACCTGCCCACCCACGCATCCACCGCCGCGCCACGCCACGTGAACCCGCCCCCCGCCACACACCTCCGGTCTCCGGCCCAGCGCATGTCAGCCACCCCGCACCCCCGCCACCTGCCCACCCACGCATCCACCGCCACACCTCGCCGCGCGCACGCGCCCCCCGCCACACACCTCCGGGCTCCGGCCCAGCGCATGTCAGCCACCCCGCACCCCCCGGAATCCACCGGACAGGGCGCGTGAGGCGATCACGTTGCCGGCGATCAGGAGGGTGCCGATGACCAGGAGCTTCACCATGGCGCGGCCGGGGCCGGTGGCGATGCAGACGGCGGCCACGACCGCCGCGCTCAGTGCGGCGGCGCTCCAGGTCAGCCCCCAGGCGCTCGGCCGCTCGCCCTCCAGGTCGTCCGAGAGGAGGCGGGCGAAGACGAGCGTGCCGACCGGGCCGAGCAGGGCCAGTAGCAGGGCGAGGTCCACGTAGGCGGGGCGGGCGTAGCCCTGGGAGAGCAGCAGCAGGGCGGGGCACAGGGCGGAGGTGGTCATGTTCTGGGCGACGACCCGGCGGGAGGGCGGGCCGGTGGTGACACCCCACAGGGCGGCCGCACCTCCCCCGCCCAGTACGACGGTCGCCGCGAGGATCCAGCCGTTCACCGCCAGGCCACCGCCCGCCGGCCGGCCCGTGCCAGCAGCGCCCCGACCACCGCGGCGCTCCCGCCGACAACCCGTTCCAGGGTGTCGACCGAAGTGATGAACACCAGCCACAGCAGGGCCAGCGCACCCCACCAGACCAGGAGTTCACCGAGGATGAGGAGGACCGGTCGGGGAATCGTACGCCGGGTCATCCGCCACCTCCTCGGTCCGCTCTGCACACATACACGGCGATGTGTCCGATGCACCGCTCGGGGCATCCAAGCACCGCCGGACCCCCGGAGATGCGGCGGCACGCGGGTCCGCAGCCGGAGTGCCCCGGGAGCGTGAACGGAAACCCGTTGCGTGCCCGAAGTCGCCGGGACAGGGGCATTCCGAGCCGGTTGCCGGGTAACCGGCCTACGACCCACGGGAGTTCACCACGGGAGGATCCCATGGCCCGCACCGTCCCGCGACTGCCCGCACTGCTGAGCGCACCAGGGAAGCGGGCGCCGGCCGAGAAGACCCGCCGACCGGCCGCGCAGCGCGCGCTTCCCCTGCTCCTGCGGCTTTCGGCGATGCTCGTCGCCTTCGCGTTCATGGTCGTGTTCGCGGCCGTCCTGGCCCGGATCACACTGGAGCCGTCGCCCGCCTCGGCGCATCTGACGCACAGCAATCTGCACCCCGGCCGCTCTCTGCGGACCTACCTGGAGCAGGCGCGGACGGCGGACGCGGTGCGGCAGATCGGCGGGAACGTGCTCCTCGGCGCCCCGTTCGGGGTGCTGGTGCCGGTCCTCGCCCCGCACGCCCGAGGGATGCTGCACGTACTGGCGTTCACGGCGCTGGTGATGCTGACGGTGGAGCTGGTACAGGGCGCGCTGGTCACCGGGCGCGCCTTCGACATCGACGACGTCCTGCTCAACACCGCCGGGGCGCTGCTCGGGCGGCTGCTGCTGGGACGGCGGCTGGGACGGGCGGTGCACCGGCGCGCGCCCAAGCCCAAGCCCAACTCCGAGTGACCGGCTGACGGTACATCAACATCTGGTCTGTACCAGGGTATTGACGCCTGCTTTTCTCACTCCTTAAATCAAGAGGCATCTCACCCCCCACACCGAACGGAGAGCCATGGCCTCCCCACGCATGCTCCGCAGATGTCTCCTCGCCGCCGTGTCCGCCGCCCTGATCGGCTCCGCCGCCGTCGGTCCCGAGCGGGCCCAGGCCGGCGCGCCGACGGCGGCGACCGTCTCCACCTTCTCCGACACGTTCGACGGGCCCGCGGGCTCCGCGGTCGACTCCTCGAAGTGGACGCTGGAGACCGGCGACAACGTCAACAACCACGAGCGGGAGTACTACACGTCCGGCACGAACAACGCCGCCCTGGACGGCCAGGGACACCTGGTGATCACCGCCCGCAAGGAGAACCCGGCCGGCTACCAGTGCTGGTACGGCAGCTGCCAGTACACCTCGGCCCGGCTGAACACGGCCGGGAAGTTCAACGCCCAGTACGGGCATGTCGAGGCGCGGATGAAGATTCCCCGCGGGCAGGGCATGTGGCCGGCGTTCTGGATGCTCGGCACGCCCGTGGACTGGCCCGACTCGGGCGAGATCGACGTGATGGAGAACGTCGGCTTCGAACCCTCGACCGTGCACGGCACCATCCACGGCCCCGGCTACTCCGGCTCGGGCGGCATCGGCGCGGCCTACACGCTGCCGAACGGACAGGCCTTCGCGGACGCCTTCCACACCTTCGCCGTCGACTGGTCACCCGGCTCGATCACCTGGTCCGTGGACGGCACCGTCTACGAACGCCGCACCCCCGCCGACCTGGGCGGAAAGACCTGGGTGTTCGACAACAAGCCGTTCTTCCTGATCCTGAACCTGGCCGTCGGCGGCTACTGGCCCGGCGACCCGGACGCCAGCACCCAGTTCCCGCAACAGCTGGTGGTGGACTCGGTGTCGGTGACGACGAGCAACAGCGCGGCCGGGGTGCCGATACGCGGCCTGGCCGGCAAGTGCGTGGACGTGGCCGGCGCGAACTCCGCGAACGGCACACCGGTGCAGCTCTACGACTGCAACGGCACGGCCGCGCAACAGTGGACGGTCGGCTCGGACGGCACGATCCGGGCGCTCGGCAAGTGCCTGGACGTCACGGACAACGGCACGGCGGACGGCTCGACCGTCCAGCTGTGGGACTGCACCGGCGGCCCGAACCAGAAGTGGACGGTCACCGGGGCGGACGACATCGTCAACCCGCAGGCGAACAAGTGCCTCGACGTGACCGGGAACAACTCGGCCAACGGCACACGCCTGCAGATCTGGACGTGCACGGGCGGCGCCAACCAGAAGTGGACGGTCGGCTGAGCCGCACCCTGCTCAGTGCAGCGTCCAGGTGTACTTGTCCCCGCCGACCCAGCGGACCACGTCGGGGTCGTCCAGGTCGTGGATGGTGATGCCGTACGAGGCGGCGGTCTCCAGTACGTCGGTGACGGTCCTGGCCTGACCGATCACCTGACCGTCGATCTCCATGATCCGGAAGGGCCGCTCGCCGGGCTTGCCCGGGCACACTCCGAGCACCATGATCCGTGGATGGGAGATGTGAGGAGCTGCTTGTTCGGTCATGCAATAGAGCCTAGAACGCTTCGCGCGCCGACGAGTCGTCCGCCGACGCCGTCCAGATGATCGAGTACGGCCGCCCCGACGGAGGAGGACCGGCACGCCGCCGGGGTGTTGCCCAGGTGGTGGCTGACCTCGCGGACGGCACGGGTGATCCGCCGGTGCCGGGCCGCGCGGCTCGCCCGGCCGCTCTCGGCGGTCACGGCGACCGCGGTGAGGGGCCGGCCGGTGGTGTCGGCGTGGCGCAGGCCCCGGCCGCGGCGGACGCGGCGGTTGCCGGGACCGTCGCAGAAACCGGTCCGCAGGCGCATGGCCTCGGCGTCGGCGCCATTCGTCGCCGGTCAGGTGGGAGCCGGCGGTGTCCTCCTGACCGGTCGTCGGCGTGGCGATCTCGCCCGGCGCGACCGCGTTCACGGCGATGCCCTGCTCGGCGAGCTCCAGCGCCATGACCTGGGTGAGCAGCCCGAGCCCGCCCTTGGCCGCGCAGTACGGCGCCGCGCCGCCCCGGGGCCTGTGTTCGTGGACGGAGGTGACGTTGACGATTCTGCCGCCGTCGCCCTGCCGGATCATGTGCCGGGCCGCGTGCTGCCCGCACAGGACGGGTTCGTCCGCGTGGCCACCCGCGGACCGTCGCGGTCTGCGGGTGGCTCGTGGCTGATCGCGCGGTTCCCCGCGCCCCTTCAGGGCGCCTCGGGCACTCTGGGTTGCATGGATCCCGTCGCCGCTCTTGACCGGATCGCCTTTCTGCTGGAGCGGGCGCTCGCGCCCACCTACCGGGTCAAGGCCTTCCGTACCGCCTCCCGGACGCTGGCCGCCCTGCCCGCGGACGAGGTGGCCGAGCGGGCCGCGGCCGGGACCTTGGAGGCGCTGAAGGGGGTCGGGCCGAAAACGGCGCAGGTTGTCCGGGAGGCGCTGGCCGGGGAGGTGCCCGGTTATCTGCGCAAGCTGGAGGAGGAGGCCGGGGTGTCGGTCGGGGCGGAGGGCGCCGGCGCGGAGCTGCGGGCGCTGATGCGCGGGGACTGTCACACGCATTCGGACTGGTCCGACGGGGGCAGTCCGATCGAGGAGATGGGGCGGGCGGCAGCCGGGCTCGGGCACGAGTGGACCGCTCTCACCGACCACTCCCCCCGGCTGACCGTGGCCCGCGGCCTGTCGCCGGAGCGGTTGCGTGAGCAGTTGACGGTGGTGGCGGAGCTGAACGGGCGATGGGCACCGTTCCGGCTGCTCACCGGCATCGAGTGCGACATCCTCGAGGACGGCTCGCTGGACCAGGAGCCGGAGCTGCTGGAGCGGCTGGACGTGGTCGTGGTGTCGGTGCATTCCAAGCTGCGGATGGACGCCCGCTCGATGACCCGCCGGATGGTGGCCGCCGTACGCAATCCGCGCGCCGATGTGCTCGGGCACTGCACGGGGCGGCTGGTGACGGGCCGGGGGCGGCCGGAGTCGGAGTTCGATCCGGACGCGGTGTTCGCGGCCTGCGCCGAGTCCGGTACGGCCGTGGAGATCAACAGCCGCCCCGAGCGGCTGGACCCGCCCCGCCGACTGCTGCGCCGTGCCGTGGACGCGGGCGTGCTGTTCTCCGTCGACACCGACGCGCACGCGCCCGGCCAGCTGGACTGGCAGATCCTCGGCTGCGCCCGGGCCGAGGAGTGCGGGGTGCCCGCCGAACGGGTGGTGACCACCTGGTCCGCCGACGAGCTGCTGGCCTGGACCCGGGAGGGCCGGCTTCCGGCGCGCGCGGCGGGTTCCTGATCCGGCCGGTGTGGTCTCCGGATCGCGGAGACAGCGAGCTCGGAGGACGTGCAGGAGGGCAAGCCGGCCTCGGAACCCGTGGAGCACTCCCTGGAGCCGGCCGGGGTGCCGTCTACGCGGGCCCCGCCGGCCTGCTCGAAAGGCTGGACGGGAGCCCGTTGGGCTGAGCATCATGGGAAGTGGCGCAGGTCACATGACCGGCCGGAACAGCACGGGGTCGTTGTCCGTAGAACCATCGGTGGGTACGGATGGGACAGTGTCCCCGGGCCTCACCTTCTGCCCACAGGGACGATCGTTCGGCTGAAGCCCTGTGGAGCCTGTCGCCGAGAGGCGACCGCCATCCGTGCCCACCACCAGACGCCCCGGTCGTGAATCCCCCGTCACGGCCGGGGCCCTTTCGTCTTCATCGGCCGACCGGGGTGGGGTGGGCCGGGGTGGGGCCTGGTGTGCGCGCGCCCGGGCCCGGGTACCCGGCCGGTCCGCCGGAGCGTGGGCCGAGAGGAGCCGAAGGTGAGCAGCGCAGCGGGCATCAGGGTCGTCGTCACGGGTGCCACCGGCAATGTGGGCACGAGCGTGGTGCGGTTGCTCGCGGAGGACCCGGAGGTCAAGTCGGTGCGCGGTCTGGCCCGGCGCACGCCGGCCTGGTCGCCGCCGAAGACCGAGTGGTCCGCGGTCGACCTCGCCTCCGAACAGCCGCACCTCGCCGAGCGTTTCGAGGGCGCCGACGCGGTGATCCACCTGGCCTGGGCGTTCCAGCCGACGCACGATCCGGCGGTCACCTGGCGGACCAATGTGCTCGGCGGCATCCGGGTGTTCGAGGCGGTCTCCGCGGCGCGGGTGCCGGTGCTGGTGCACGCCTCGTCCGTGGGCGCGTACTCGCCCGGCCCGAAGGACCACGCTGTGGACGAGTCCTGGCCGACCCACGGCTGGCCGGACGCCGCCTACTGCCGGGAGAAGGCCTATCTGGAGCGCACGCTGGACGTGTTCGAGCGGGACCATCCCGAGGTGCGGGTGGTGCGGATGCGCCCGGCGTTCCTGTTCAAGTGGCAGTCGGCGAGCGAGCAGCGGCGGATCTTCGGCGGGCGTTTCCTGCCGGGTCCGCTGGTGCGGCCGGAGCTGCTTCCGTTCCTGCCGCACGTCCCGGGGCTCAGGGTGCAGGCGCTGCACACGGACGACGCCGCCGAGGCCTACCGGCTCGCGGTGCACCCGGACGGCGCGCGGGGCGCCTTCAACCTCGCCGCGGACCCGCCGCTCGACACCGGCGTGCTCGCCGAACTGCTGGGCAGCCGCCCGGTACGGCTGCCGCGTACGGCGGCCCGGTCGGCGATCGCCGCGGCCTGGGGGCTGCATCTGCTGCCGGCCTCGCCGCACCTGTTCGACGCCGTGCTGCGGCTGCCGCTGATGGACTGCGGCCGGGCGCGCACCGAGCTGGGCTGGCAGCCGCGGCGCACGGCGACCGAGGTGCTGCAGGAGTTCCTCGACGGACTGCAGAAGGGCTCGGGGATGGACACCGAGCCGATGCGCGGGCGCAAGGTCGGCTGACCCGCCGCCCGCCCGGGCCGAGGGGAGAACACCATGGCCGCACAGCGAGAACCGGAGCCGGAGCGCGACACGGGCCCGGTGCCGAGGGACATGCCCGACCAGCAGGCGGGCACCGGCGACGACCCGTGGGAGGTCAGGCCGCGCAAGCCGCGTGAGCCGCGCGAGCAGGACGTGGCGCCGGCGGAGGACGCGCCCGACGCGGACGAACCGCCGGCCTGAGCAGCGCTGCGCGGCGGGCGGCCGTCCGCGGCGCCGTCGTGACTGTTCGCGGTTCCTTCCCCGCCCTGTTGCTACCGCGGCGCCCTCTGTCGCAGCGCGGCTCGCCACGCCGGCAGGCGGTCCTCGGTGACCGGTTCCGGGCGGCGGCCGCCGCTGGTGAAGAAGTCGGCCAGCGGCAGGATCGCCGCGCCGACGGTGACCGCGTCCGGACCCAGCCGGCCGAGGTCGATGGTGACCTTGTCGGCCGGATGACGCAGCGCGTACGTCGTCGCGTGCCGCCGTACGGCCGGCAGGAAGCGGGCGCCCAGCTGGAGTCCGGCCCACCCGCCGATGAGGATCCGCTCGGGCTGGAAGAGGTTGATCAGGTCGGACAGGCCGGCCCCGAGGTACTCGGCGGTCTCCTCCAGCACGGCCAGCGCGACCGGATCGGGCTCCGCGCCGTCGGCCGGGTACGCGGCGGCGAGCATCGCGGTGAGCGCGGTCTCCTCGTCGGTGCCCTCGGGCGGCCGTCCGCCCTCCTCCCGCCAGCGGGCCAGCAGCGACTCGGCGCCCGCGTAGGCCTCCAGGCAGCCGGGCGCACCACAGCGGCAGCGGCGTCCTCGCACCCGCACGGTCAGATGCCCCCACTCCACCGCCCGCCCGTGCTCCACCTCGGGTGTGACCACGCAGGCACCGACGCCGGAGCCGAACAGCACGACCACGGCGTTGCGGGCGCCACGTCCCGCTCCGAACCACATCTCGGCCTGGCCCAGCGTCTTGGCGCCGTTGTCGATGAAGTACGGGATCTCTTCGGGGAGTCGAGAGGCCGAGCGGAGCAGCCGCTCCAGCGGGACGGCGTCCCAGCCGATGGTCTGCCCGTGGACGACGGCACCCTGCTCCGGGGTGTGTTCGACTATGCCGGGGACGCCGACGCCGACCCCGAGCAGCCGCTCGGGCACGGCCCGTTCGGCGCCCAGGACCTCGGCGATGCCATCCCGGATGTGACCGGCGATCACCTCGGCGTCGTAGTTCTGCGGGGCCAACGGGTGTTCGGTGCGGGCGAGTTCGGTCAGGGCCAGGTCGAACAGCTCGACGCGGACCCGGGTCTCGCCGACGTCGACGCCGATCATCTGTCCGCTGTCCGGAGCGACGCGCAGCAGGGTACGGGGCCGGCCGCCGTCGGAGTCGACGCTGCCGGCCTCCTCGACCAGACCGTCCGCGATCAGGTCGGCGACCACGTTGCTGACCGAGCCCGAGCTCAGGCCGGTGGCAGGGCCGAGCTCGAAACGGCTGAGGGGGCCGTCGAAGTAGAGCTTCTGCAGCACCGCCGTGCGGTTGCCCCGCCTGAGGTCGCGCACCGTGCGCCCGTTACGCCCCGCCATGCCGCTCCCTTCACGAACCCTGCCCGACCTGCAACATACCCCTTCGGACGGGCGGAACGCGAGATTCTCCCAACCCTTAGTTCACGATCTGAGCTAAGCGGAGCGCTCCGCGGGCGCCGCATACCGGCACAGCTCCGCGCCCCATTCGGGGCGCGGCCCCTGCCCCCGGCTCACCCCGCCGCGTACACGTCCTCCACGTAACGCCCCTCGGCCACCAGCCCGTCGAGCCACCGCCCGGCCGCCGCGTCGTCGCCGCCCGGCGTCCGCTCCCGGTACAGCGCGCGGAACGCCTCCCGGACGCCCGGTGCCATCCTCGCACCGTCCCCGCACACGTACACCCGCGCACCGGACTCCAGCAGCTCCCAGACCTCGTCGGCCTCGGCGGCGACGCGGTGCTGGACGAACACCGCGCCGTTCTCGGGGGCCGCGCTGAAGGCCGGTCGCAGCGAGATCGCGCCGGACACCTCCGCATCCCGCAGCTCACCGGCGTGCAGGAAGTCGGCGTCGGGGGCGTCGCAGCCGAAGTACAGGAGCGCGGGCGGGAGTTCGGCGCCCGCCGCACGGGCCGCGACGCGGTCGGCGACGGCGCCGCGGAACGGCGCGAGTCCGGTGCCGGCGGCGATCATCACGACCGGTGCGGAGCCGTGAATCCGGAAGGCCGCGCGGCAGGGCTGGACGCGGGCGAACACGGTGTCGCCGGGCCGGAGGGACGCGAGGTGGCCGGAGCCGGTGCCTCGGTAGCGGCCCTTGCCCGAGCGGGCGGGGGCGTCGAGGACGGAGACCATGAGGTCCACGTGACCCGCATCGACGGCCGGCGAGGAGGACACGGAGTAGTGGCGCGGCCGCAGCGGGGTCAGCAGATCGAGCAGGAGCGGCCAGTCGAGGGCGCCGCGCAGGGCGGGGTGGTCCTCGGCCAGCTCCATCAGAGTGCGCGGGTCGTCGCCGGTCAGGGCGGCGAGGGCGGCACGCTCGGGCGGGCAGGGGTTGGCCTCGGCGAGCAGGGCCCGTTGCCGGGCCGTCGGCCGCTCCTGCAACTCCACGTGGTGCGTGAGGAGTTGCCGTACGGTCAGCGGACGGTCCACGGCCAGTCGGTCGCGGCGCCGGTGCGTGGCCCGGATGTCCAGGACGGCATCGGGGTCGAAGCCGAACGCGGTGACGGCACGGTCCACCAGGTCGGGGGCGTTCGCGGGCAGCACGGTAAGGTGGTCGGCGGTGCGGTAGGTGACGCCCTCGGGCAGCGCGACGCGCAGGAACCGCTTGGTGCGCGGGTGTTCCGGCGCGGTGAGGTCGTACGCCTCGGTGACGGTCATCGGGACCAGCTCGTGCCGGGCGGCGAGGGCGTACAGCGGGCCGCCGGTCAGCGTGCGGACCTCGTACGCGGCCGTGGGCTCCGCCGTCGGGGCACCGGCGCCGGGATCGCCGCACTCCGTCAGCAGGGCGGTGCGCAGCCGGGCCGTGAACTCCCGTACGGTGCCGCTCAGATCGCCGGAGGCGTCGGCGGCGGCCCGGTCGGTCAGGCGGGTGGCGCCCAGTTCGGCGAGGCGGGCGTCGATGCGGGTGGGAACCTGCTGGTAGGTGGCGGCCCAGTTGCGGTCGCCGACGCCGAGGACGGCGTAGGTCACCCCGGTCAGGTCGGGGGTGCCGTCGAGCCATGCGGTGAAGGCCGTGGCGTCGTCGGTGGGCCGGCCGTTGTAGGAGGCGGCGGTGATGACGACGGTCCGGTCGGTGGGCAGTGCGTCCGCGTACGCGTCCAGCGCGGCGACCTCCGTGGCGCAGCCGACGGCGGCCGCCTCGTCGGCGAGCTGGGCGGCGAAGGCGCGGCAGGTGCCGTAGTTGCTGCCGTGCAGGAAGAGGACGCCGGTGCCGGGGCGGACCCGGGTGGGGAGCGTGTCCGGGGCCGGGCCCTCGTCGGTCTGCGCGGGGCTGCCTCCCGGCAGCGGGGCGTGGACTCGGTCGGCGGAGGTGCGCGGGGTCAGCGTGAGGGTGAAGCCCTCGGGCTTGAGGGTGAGGGTCTCCTTCACGGTGAGCCGGTAGTCGGCGTGGTCGTGCAGCCGGTACCGGTGCACCAGCATGGCGAGCAGCATGGTCGCCTCGTGCAGCGCGAACTGCCGCCCGATGCAGGCGCGTTCCCCGGTGCCGAAGGGTTTGAAGGCGTGCACGGGGCGGGCCGCCTCCGCCTCGGCGGTGAACCGCTCGGGGTCGAACAGCTCCGGGTTGTCGCCCCACACGGGCTGCCGGTGCAGCATCGGGGTGAGCACGGTGACGGCCTGCCCGGCCGCGAGCGGGATCCGGCCGCCGAGCAGGGTGTCCTCGCGCGCGTGCCGGCTGAAGGCGGCGGCCGTCGGCCACAGCCGCAGCGCCTCGTTGAGAACCTGGCGGGTGTAGGTGAGCCGGCCGATGTCGTCGTACGACGGCTCCGGGTCGGCCGCGCTGCCCCACAGCGCGTCGGCCTCGCGCTGCACCAGCCGCAGCACGGCGGGGTGCTTGGCGAGGTAGTACAGGGCGAAGGACATCGCGCCGGAGGTCGTCTCGTGGCCGGCGATGAGGAAGGTGATGACCTGGTTGCGGATGTTGGCGGTGTCCAGGGTGGTGCCGTCGGCGGGGTGCGGCGCGCTGAGCATCAGCCCGAGCAGGTCCTCGGCGCCGCTCTGGTCGGTACCGGTGCGGGAGGCGATGACCTCGTCCACGACCCCGGCGAGGTGGTCGGCGTCCGCCCGGAAGGCCGCGTCGGCCGCCGAGTGGTCCTGGCCGGGGGTGCGGGCGAGGCGGGTCATGCTCCACTCCAGGCAGCGGACCATCGACTCCACGAAGGGGTGCGGCTCGTCGCGTTCGAACGAGCCGAAGTCGTAGTCGAACCCGGCCAGCCCGATGGTGTCGAGGGTCATCCGCGTCATGTCGTCCGGCACGTCGACCGGCCGCCCCTGTCGGGCCGCGCGGTCCCAGGAGTCGATGAGCCGCCGGGCCACCCTGACCATCACCGGGTGGTAGGTGCGCATCGAGCCGAGCGCGAAGGCGGGCATCAGGATGTCGTGCGCCTTCGCCCAGTTGGGCTCGTCGTTGTACGCCGTGAACAGGCCGTCGGCGGCGAAGGACCGCACGTTCTCCAGCGCGGGCCCGATGTGCTTGGCGAACCGCTGCTCGTCGGCGAGGTCCGCGACCAGATCGGCGTCGGCGACGAACATCGCGTCCCGGCCGTGCAGCCGGCGCACGAGCACCGGGCCGTGGGTGCGCATCAGGTCCATGACCTGCTGCAGGGGGGTACGCCCGGGACCGGTGGCGGTGATGTCGACGACGGGGACGCCGGGCAGGATACCGGCCGGGGCGGGGTGCAGGGCGGTGGGGGGCATGGCGCGACAACTGCCTTTCGCGGTAACGGAGTACTGGCGGTAACGGGTACTGCGCTCCAGCCTCATCGACCGTCGGGACGCCCCCGCGCCACGGCACTACACGATCGCGCAGTCAAATCTCGGTCGCGGGCCTTGCGCGGACCGCGGCACACGGCCCGGCACGGCGCGGTCGGGGGCCGCACGGTTTGCCGCTGACCAGGGTCTTCGTCTTGTATGTGGGGGTGGCACGGAACTTCGGGAGGTGGGCATGGACCTGGGGCGGGCCGACGGGGTCGTGTGGCGCAACCGGGCCCTGATGCTCTTCGACCGGGTGTCGGTGCCGGTCGCCGTGTGCGATGTGTACGGCCAGGTGGTGCTGGCCAATCCCGCGATGGCGGCGGAGTGCGGTACGACACCGGGGCGGCTGCGCGGACGGGACGTACTGGACCTGTTCCGCCCGCAGGAGGCCACACAGGTGGAGCGGATCGCGCAGGCGCTGCGGCTGCGGCACCGCTCGCGCTACCAGGTGTCGGTGCGCTGGCGGGTGCCGGGCGGGGCCGAGCGGTTCGGGGAGCTGACGGCGGACCCGGTCAGCGACCGCGTGGACGAGACACCGGCCCTGCTGGTGATGCTGCGGGTGCGGGGCGAGTGCGCGCCGCCCGAGCCGGAGCCGGCGCGGGTCACCCCGGTGGAGGGCCGGGTGCTGGTCCTGCTGGCCCGGGGTGCCACCACGGCCGGCGCCGCCCGCGAGCTGGGCCTCAGCAAGGACGGCGTCACCTACCACCTCCGCCGCCTGTCGGCCCGCTGGAACGCCGCCAATCGCACCGAACTGGTCGCGCGCGCCTACGCGTTGGGCGTCCTGACGCCTGGGGTGTGGCCACCGGAGGCGAGGACGGCGGAGCGGGGGTAGAGCAGAGCATCCTGCTCAGCGGCGACCGGGGCCGGAAGGGGCACACCGGAGGGCCCGTGCCGAAGCGGGCCGAGCGGTCGGAGGCCGAACCGGGGCGGCGCGGCTGAGCGAGGACTACTGGGGTCCAGCTACTGCGCCGACGCGGAACCGGCCGAGCCGCCGGAAGCCGCACCGGAGCCGGCGAGGCCGAGAGAAGACGTACCCGTGCACCCAAGCCGGCACCGGCCCGGGCGCCCGAGCCGTACCGGAGCCGGTGGTCCCGCAGAAGGACATTCCGGTGCGCCCGCGCCGGAGCCGGCCGAACCGCCGGAAGCACTGCCACCGCCCGGCGGGCGACACCGGAAGATGACCACCGCGGCCGACAGTGCCGGTGGAGGTCGGGGCCGTCCGGCCGCCCATGCCGGGCCGCGGGGTCGTCTACGCCGGGCCGGAAGACACCGTGGCCGAGGATCCCGACCCGGAAGCGGCCGTGCCGCAGGCCGTGGCCGTGGCACGGTACGCCGTGCCCGCGCCCTCCGGGGCGCCGAAGCGGGCCAGGATGTGCCAGACCATCTTCAGGTCCTGGAGCACGTACCGGCCCGTGCGGGCCGCGTCGCCGATGATGCGCGGGGTCAGCAGGCCGCGCCCGGCGATCTGCGCGCCGAGGTCGGCGTACTCCGGCCCCCGGTAGCCGGCGTGGCGGCGCAGTGCGGTGACGGTGAGCCGGTAGCCGGGATGCCACTCCAGGGGGAAGGGCAGGTGCCGGGCCGCCGTCTCCACCGCGGTGCCGCGGTAGCTCGCGTCGAGCACGAGCGCCTCCACGTCCCGGGCGAGCAGCACACCGGCGTGCACATGGCTCTCGATGTAGTCGTTGAGGGGGTCCTGCTCGTCCGCGTCCGCGAGCGCGATCAGCGGCATCGCCGGGGCCACACCGAAGTCGGTGGGTTCGGCCGCGCTGTCCGGGTAGCAGAAGGTGGCCCGCTCCAAGACCGCTCCGGCGAGTCTGAGATGCGAGGATCCGAAGCGCGGGGCGGCGCCGACGACCTGGCGCCGGAAGTTCAACCCGCCGTACAGCGGGCGCTCGGCCGGGGCCGCGTCGTCGTACGCGCCGCCGAAGATGCGGCTCTCCCAGCGCGTCCGGTCGCCTCCCGGGTGGGCGGTGAGGCCGCCGTTGCTGGTGCCGGTGACGAACTGCGAGTGGTACGCGCCGTCCCGGGCCAGTGCCGCGAGGATCGGCCGTCCGGCGGAGACCCGATCGGGATGGAAGTTGAGGGTGATGCGCAGGCCGGGGTCGAGCGGTGGGCCGCTCAGCCCGGCGGCGACATGGTCCAGCGCCCGTCGGGCGCGCGGCGGCAGCACCTCCCGGAAATCCATTGGCCCACCCTCCCCTTGGCTACCTAGGCTGGTCGTGAACCTAGACCCATTAGGTTTATGGACCCACCAGGTTCACAGCGACGAATCCAGAAGGACTCCCCCCCATGAGATCGCTCACCGAGCAGGACATCCGCAACTGCTTTATCAACTGCTCCAAGGGGGAGGCCAAACGGCTGGCGGTGCCCCGGGACCTCGCCGAACGCCCATGGAACGACCTTGACTTCCTCGGCTGGCGGGATCCGGGGGCGCCCGACCGCAGCTATCTGGTCACGGAGCGGGGCGGCCGGCTCATCGGTGTCGCCCTGCGCTTCCAGGCCTCGCAGCGCGGGTTTCTGCACCGCAGCATGTGCTCGGTGTGTCTGACCACACATCCCGGCGGCGGGGTGACGCTGATGACGGCACGCAAGGCCGGGACGGCGGGCCGTGAGGGCAACTCGGTCGGCCTGTACATGTGCACCGATCTGGCGTGCTCGCTGTATGTCCGGGGCCGGAAGGTGCCGGAGTCCGGCACCCGGTTCGAGGAGAGCCTGACACTGGAGGAGCAGATCGCCCGTACGACGGGCAATCTGTCCGCGTTCATCGACAAGCTGTACGTCTGACGGTCATCGACGGGCTCATCGCCTGACGACGCCGACGAACCATACGCCTGGCCGGCTTGTTCACCCCACGCTCAGCACGATCTTGCCCCGGTTGTCCCGGCTCTCCAGCCGCTCGTGCGCGGCCCGCGCCCGCTCGAGCGGCAGCACGGTCTCGACCGGCACCCGGTAGTCGCCCGCGGCCACGCGCTCGGCGAGTTCGCGCAGGTCGGGTCGCGGGTCGTAGCCGTGGATCTGGCGGTTGGTGAGCTGGAAGCCGAGGATCGCGATGTTCTTCGGGTAGAAGTCGCGGGTGTCGAGAGTGCTCGGCTCCAGGGCCACGTTGGCGAGGGAGACCACCCTGCCGCCGTGCGCGGTCTCGCGCAGGCTCCGTCCGAGGGCCCGGCCGCCGACGGTGTCGAGGACGACGTCGGCGCCGCGCCCGCCGGTCAGCCGCAGCACCTCCTCGACCTCCCCCTCACCTTCCCCCTCGTCGGCGTACCGCGAGGTGTCCACGACCTCGGAGGCCCCGAACTCCCCGGCCCAGGCGGCCTTCTCGGCCGACCCGGCGAGGGCGATGACGCGGGCGCCGGCCCGGGCGGCGATCTGGACGGCGGCGGTGCCGACACCGCTGGCCGCGGCCTTGACCACGACCGTCTCCCCCTTGGCGACCCGGGCCAGGCGGCGCAGGCAGTACCAGGCGGAGAGCCAGGCGACGGGCAGGGTGGCCGCCTCGGTCAGGCCGACCCCGTCGGGCAGCGGGACCACCTGCCGGGCGTTCACCACGGCCAACTCGGCGTAGTAGCCGGGCGATTCGCCGCCGTCGAGGGCCATCACCCGCTGCCCGTCCCGCAGTCCGCCCACCCCCTCCCCCACGGCCGCGACGGTGCCTGCCGCCTCCGCACCCGGGATCAGCGGGGGCCGGCCCGCCCGGTGGTAGGCACCGGCGCGCAGCAGCGCGTCCGCCCGGTTCACGCCCGCCGCCGCGATCCGCACGAGCACCTGCCCCGGACCGGGCACCGGGTCCGGCACCTCCACCGGCACCAGCACCTCGGGCCCGCCGAACTCCTCGATCCGCACCGCACGCATGACACACCCACCCTGGTCGCAGCCCCGTGTCCACCCACGGACACCAGTTGAAATGGTGTCACCGTGCAACACCCGTTCAACTGGTGTCAAGAGACACTGCATGAAGCGGTGTCGCACGGTAGGCTGCGCCCATGACCACGCCCACGGACCCCGCACTCGAGTTCCCCTTCCTCGGTGGCCGTCCGTGCCTGGACTTCGTCGCCACGCTCGGCAAGCGGCACGCCACGCCCGTGGAGCGGATCCCCGACCCCGCCGCCCTGGCCCGCTGGATCACCGAGGCGGGCCTGGCGGCCGGGGACGGCCCGGTCCCGGTCGCCGTACGCAACCTGGCCGAGGCCCGCAGCCTGCGCGAGGCGGTCCACCGCGTGCTGCGGGCGGCGATGGCGCGACGGGAACCGGAGGAGGCCGACGTGGCGCTGGTCAACGAGGTCGCCGCCCGGCCCGACCTCGCACCCCAGCTCGGCCCCCGGCACTGGACGGCCCGCCATCCGGCCCGTGCCGCGCTGGCGACCGTCGCCCGGGACGCCGTCCTGCTGGTCGGCGGTCCGCTGCTGGAGCGCGTCAAGGAGTGCGGCAACCCGGACTGCTCGCTGCTGTTCCTCGACGACTCGCAGGCCCGGCGGCGCCGCTGGTGCTCCATGGAGCGCTGCGGCAACCTCGCGAAGGTCGCCGGCTACCGGTCGCGCAACCGGGCGGCCGCCGCCCCGTAAGCGTGGATCAGCACGTCGTGGCCGCGGGCGAGCGTGATGCCGTACGGCCCGCCGGGGCAGGCGGTGCCGCCGCTGCGGGTCGGCCGCGCCCGCGCCGGCCAGTCGGGGGCGGGTGAGGTGAGGGCACGGTCAGGCCGCCGGCCACGCCCGCTCCGAGCCCCGGCCGGGCCGGGAGCCGCCCGGTGAGGCCGCGGTGAGGGTGCCGGGGGTGCTGGGCGGCGACCGGTCGCAGGCCCGCCGCCGGCGCGGGTGTGAGTGGCCGGTTCTGATCGGTGGCGGCGGTCGCCACGGCGATGCCCCAGGCAGGCGCGTCGGCATCCGGCGCCCCGCGCCCGCCTGCCCGCGGCAGGGGCAGCCGGCCCGGCGGCGTCGGCACGGACCCCGCGTCGGCCGGCCGCCCCGCGCAGGCG
Source organism: Streptomyces sp. RB17 (assembly GCF_009604455.1). Lineage (GTDB taxonomy): Bacteria > Actinomycetota > Actinomycetes > Streptomycetales > Streptomycetaceae > Streptomyces. The sequence continues at coordinate 727,861 of NZ_WEGL01000002.1, read as the reverse complement.
CCGGCCACGGTGTCCAGGACCTTGTCCAGGTCGGCCACCGGATCGCCGTACAGGGCGTCGGCCGGACGGAACGGGTCCTGACCCACGCCTCCCCCAGCACCACGGGAACCACCTCGCGCAGATGGACGTGCCCCTTCCGGCGGACAGAGGTGGTCCGCAATGCGGGGACGTTCGACCCACGCGAGGAACGGGAACAGGCCAAGGGATGCACGACGTACGGAAGTGGACCGCGGGACTGCGGCGTCTGCTGGAGCGCCGCCGGGAGCCGGTGGTCGTCCAGACGCTGCGGTCGGCGACCGCTGCGACGATCGCGTACGTCATCGCCCTCCGGCTGAGCCCCGAGCCGGCCCCGCTGACCGCGCCGCTGACCGCGCTGCTGGTCGTCCAGGTGACCTTCTACGCCACCCTGACCAACGGCATCCGCCGGGTGAACTCGGTGGTCGCCGGGGTCCTGGTCGCGATCGCCTTCAGCGTGCTGGTGGGGCTGACCTGGTGGAGCCTCGCCCTGCTGATCGTGGCCTCGCTGGCCGTCGGGCACCTGGTGCGGGTCGACGAGTACGTGGCCGAGGTGGCGATCAGCGCCATGCTGGTCCTCGGGGTCACCACCGTCGGATTCACCGCTTGGGCGCGCATCGTGGAGACACTGATCGGCGCGGTCGTCGGCACGGCCTGCAATCTGCTGCTCCCGCCCCCGGTGTGGGTGGACGAGGCGGGCCGCTCGATCGAGGACCAGGCGCGCCGGGTCCGTCAGTTGATGCTGCGGATGGGTGAGGAGGCCGCCGGCCGGATCTCCTGGGAGCGGGCGGCCGAGCGGCTGCACGAGGCGCGCCGGCTGGACCAGCACATCTCCCGGGTGGACGCATCGCTCCGGCAGGCCGAGGACAGCCTGCGGCTCAATCCGCGGGTCAAGGAGGGGCTGCTGCACCGGGTGGTGCTGCGCACCGGTCTGGACACGCTGGAGATCTGCACGGTGGTCCTGCGGGTGCTGGCCCGTACCTTCACGGACCTCGCCAAGGCCCGTGGCGCCCAGGAGCTCTTCCCGCCCCGGGTCGGGGCGACCGTGGCACAGCTGCTGTCGGAGATCGCCGACGCGGTGGTCAGCTTCGCGGTCCTGGTCACCACCCATCTGAGCGAGAACGCCGAGTCGGCGGAGGCCCGGCTGTCCGCCGAGCTGCACACGGCGGCCGGCACCCGGGACCGGCTCGCCGAGCTGATCCGCGAGGAGATCGGCAAGGACTGGGAGAACTGGCAGCTGCTCGGGGCCGTGCTGACCGAGACGACCCGGATCATCGACGAGCTGAACACCGAGCACCGCACCCGGCGCCTGTTCGAGGAGCTGGACCGGGTCTCCCAGCGGCAGCGGGCGAAGCTCCCCCGGATGTCCCGGGTGCGCGAACGGCTCGGGGTGCAGGAGGAGCTGTGGCGGAACCGTGCGGGCTTCGGTGAGCGTTCTTGGTGAGGAGGGCGCCGGGCACGGCGCGGCGCTAGCGGTGCCGGGCCGCCGGCACGGAGTACGAGGGGTGCCGGGCCGCCGGCACGGAGTACGAGGGGTGCCGGGCCGCCGGCGCGGAGTGCGAGGGGGCGACGGATGGCCGGTTCCGGGGTACGGATCGACGGGAACACACTGCGCTTGCCGGGCGGGGTGGCGGTGCGGTTCATCCGCACGCTGCGGCTGCCGGAGACGGGCACGCATCCACTGCCGCCCGGACTGGGCGAGTTCCCGGTCCGGCGGGTCTCGGACCACCCGGACACCGTCCCGGCCGAGTGGCGCACGCGCGGTGGTGTGATGCTCCCGGTGTATCTGCGCGAGGCGATGTGGCTGAGCTTCTCCGGCACGACGGAGCCGGCGGCCCTCCAGGTCGGGGTCGGCAAGGTGTGCGCGGTGTCCGGCCGGCCCTGGAACGACCGTCTCGCCCGGGATCCGCAGAACTACGTGGTGCTGCCCCGCCAGCCCTGGCTGGACGGCATCAACTCCGGCAAGGAGACGGTCCGCCAGTTCGTCGCCGTGCCGCTGGGCCTCGGCGCGACGGTGGAGGGGCAGGTCACCGGCGAGGAGGTGTGGGGCGGGGTGCAGCTCCAGTCGTTCCCGCTGCGCGAGCCGCTCCTCACCGAGTGGCGGCGCCGCGAGCGGGAGGAGGCGCGGCGCAGGGCCCTGGCGGCCGGGCCGACGGGCGGGTACGGCGCGGCGATGCCGATGGCGGCGTCCGCGCCGGGGGCGATGCCACCGCCCGCGGCCCCGGGCGCCGCGCCCCGGGGCGCGGCCATGGGTCTCGGCGTCGGCGGCTCGATGCGCCAGGAGGTGTACCGGGACGACCGTCCACTGACGGACTGGTCCGAGGAGCCCGCGGGGCGTGTGTTCGTGCATCTGGTCACGCCGCCGGAGTGGCGGCGCATCACCGGCGAGGCGCCCCCGCCGTCACCGGTCGACCGGGCGGCGTACACGCGCGCAGGCCTGCCCTGGTACGAGTACTACGACGCCGGTGCCGAGGATCTGACTCCCGCGGACACTCTGGAGGCGGTCGAACCGGTCGGCGAGTGGCTCGGGGACGACCTGGACCCGTGGCAGGCGCCGTCCGCCGGCCAGGTGACCCCGCTGAAGGACGCGCCGGGCAAGCCGGTCGAGGACGGGGAGTGGTAGGCCCATCGGTTGCGCAGCATGCAACGCCGGTTGCCCGGGTTGCCCTCGGTGACGGGTTCGGGTCAAGGTGGCTGTCACGACCGGGGTGACCGACGACCTGAGGTGCCGGATGGACACGGAGGACGGGCCGGTGGACGGACGCTGGAGCCGGCGCCGGTTCGTCGGAGCCGTGGCGGGTACGGCGGCCGTGGTGGCGCTGCCGTCCCCGGCGGCCCCGCCGGCCGCCACCACGGCCGCGGCGCACGAGCCCCGGCCCGCCGCACCACCCCGCAGGCCCTCCGGTCCGCGTCCGCTGTACGTGGGCACGTACACCTCGGTCGACGGCGGCGGCACCGGCATCGGGCTCGCTTCCTACGATCCGGCGACCGGCCGGATCACCGGCTCGGGCACCCTCACCGGCGTCCCCGACCCGTCGTACCTCGCCGTGCATCCGGACGGCCGCACGCTGTACGCGGTCGACGAGCGCCAGGACGGGGGCGTGACGGCCGTGCGCCTCGCCGACCGGCAGGTCCTCGGCACCCGCGGCACGGGCGGCGCGGGCCCGTGTCATCTGTCGGTGCATCCCTCCGGACGCTGGCTGCTGAGCGCCAACTACGGTTCCGGCAGTGTCGCCGTGCATCCCGTCGACACCTCGGGCGCCCTCGGCGAGCGCACCGACGTCGTCACGCACACCACACCACCACCGGGCCCCGGCCAACAGGGGCCGCACGCACACCAGTTCGTCACCGGCCCGGACGGCGGCCATGTCCTCGCGGTGGACCTCGGTACCGACACCGTCTACAGCTACCGTCTGGACCAGGCGAAGGGCACGCTGACCGAGGTGGCACAGGCGCACACCCGGCCCGGGGCGGGACCGCGCCATCTGACCTTCCATCCGGGCGGCCGGTACGCGTATCTGGCCAACGAGGTGGACGACACGGTCGCCGTCTGCGGCTACGATCCTGACTCCGGCCGGCTGACGATCGGCGAACCGCAGTCCACGGGCTCCGGCGGCGGCACCAACTACCCGGCACAGTTCGTCGTGACGGCTGACGGCGGGTACGCGTTCCTGGCCAACCGGGGCCACAACAGCCTCGCTCGGTACGCGGTCGAGGCCGGCGGTGCCCGGCTGCGGCTGCTCGGCACGGTGCCGGTGGGCGGGGACTTCCCGCGGCAGATCGCTCTCTCGCCGGACGGCGGGCTGCTCTTCGCGGCGAACCAGCGCTCGGGGACGGTCACCGTCTTCCACGTCGCCGCGGACAGCGGTGAACTCCGCTCCGCCGGCGCCCCGTTCCCCTCACCCGTCGCCGTCTGCGCGCTGCCGCTGTAGAGCGCGGGGGCAGGCGGCGGCGGTGGCCTGGGCCAGCAGGGCGTGCATGCGCTCGGTGAGCTGGGCGACGTCGTCGGCGGGCGTGTGGAAGGGCAGCCGTACGTCGCCGTGGGCGCAGGTGCGTTCGATGCGCAGGGTGAGTCCGTGCCGGTCGACGGCGAGGGGCAGCACCCGGGTCGCGGCGTGCAGGCTCTCCGGCCGCACCAGGCGGGTCAGCCGCTCGACGGCGTCCGGGTGGGCGTCGGCCAGGTGGGTCAGGAGCCGGGCCTCGGCCTCGGCGAGCGGGTCCGGCCGGGCGGCGGCGTACTCGTCGAGGTCGACCACCACGGCCCCCGAGGACCGCCGCAGCACCACCCGCGTGGGCCGGAACAACAGTGTGCCGCGGTCCGGGGCGAACCAGCCGGCGAGGTGAAGCCGGGCCCGGATCCGGCTCCGTACCGGTACGGGGGCGACATCGGCGAACTCCAGCACGGCGGAGGGCTCCTGGCGCGGGGCGCAGATGGCAGCGGTCAGCAGGGCGCTGTCGTCGGGCACCGCCAGCCGCACGGCGCCGTCCTCGGTCACGGTGTGCGCGCCGACCAACTCCTCGCGGGCGCCGTCCGCTGTCACCGCGCACGACCAGGCGGCGGCCGGCACCGACCGTGCCCGTTCCGCCGCGCCGGGTGCGGCCGTCCAGTCCTGTGTGTCACCCATCCCGAGACCTCCTTAGGTAAGCCTTGCCTAACCTACCGAAGATCTGGGCGCAGGCCAACCACACCCCACCGGCGGAAAGGATCGGAAGAGGGGCGGCCAGTGGTCAGGCGATGACACCCAACAGCGCCCGCGCACACAGGTCGCGCACCTGCTCGCGGGTCAACTCGCCGTCGCGCAGCCACTCCAGGCACACGGCGGTGGTGAAGGCGAGCCAGCCGCGCACGGCCAGCCGGACGTGCGGGGCGCCCTCGAAGACGGGCCCGAACTCGGGGTCGGCGGCGAGCGCGGCAAGGATCTGCTGCTCCTGGGCGGCCAGCGCCCGCCGGTAGACCCGGCGCACGGCCTGGTCGCCGGCCGCGTCGGCGCGATGGAAGGCGCGGAAGCCGTGGGCGTGGGCCTGGACGTAACCGAGGTAGGTGTCGAGGCCGGCGGTGAGTTGCTCGCGCACCGGCACCCCGGGCACGGCCGCCGTCATACGCAGCATCCGCTCGCTCTCGCGCTCGACGACCGCCGCGAAGAAGTCCCGCTTGGTCGGGAAGTAGTGGTACAGCAGCCCCCGGGAGACCCCGGCGATCTCGGCGACCTGCTCGATCCACACATCGTCGTAGGGGCTCTCCGAGAACAGCCGTGCGCCGACCGACAGCAGCTGCTCACGGCGTTCCCCGGTGCTGAGTCTGCGCCGGGCGCGCTCCCCCTGGTTCGCGGGCATGGCGTCACTTTACTTGACGCGGGTTCAACAAGCGGACCAGACTGAAACCGGTTATTGAACCCACGTACAACACGCGCGTCGCGGCTGGATCAAGGGAGATCGGCGTCATGGCGGAGTCGACGGGGACGACGGAGACGAGGAACACGGGGCTGCCGAAGGGTTTCCGGAGCGCCGAACTGGGCTGGCCCGAGCTGCACCGCATCCCGCATCCGCCGCGCCGGGTGCCGCTGCTCGGCGATGTGCTCGGCGCCGACCGGCGCAAGCCGGTGCAGGACTCCATGCGCTTCGCGCGCGACCTGGGGCCGATCTTCCGGCGGCGGGCCTTCGGCAAGGAGTTCGTGTTCGTGTGGGGAGCGCGGCTCGCCGCCGACCTGGCCGACGAGTCCCGGTTCGCCAAGCACGTCGGACTCGGCGTGGCCAATCTGCGGCCGGTCGCCGGGGACGGCCTGTTCACGGCCTACAACCACGAGCCCAACTGGCAGCTGGCGCACGACGTGCTGGCGCCCGGCTTCAGCCGGGAGGCCATGGAGGGGTACCACGGGATGATGCTGGCGGTCGCGGAACGCCTGACCGCCCACTGGGACCGTGAGGCGGCCGCCGGGCGCACGGTGGACGTGCCCGGGGACATGACCAAGCTGACCCTGGAGACGATCGCGCGGACCGGGTTCGGGCACGACTTCGGCTCCTTCGAGCGGGACCGGCCGCACCCCTTCGTCACCGCGATGGTCGGCACGCTCACCTACGCCCAGCGCCTCAACAGCGTGCCCGCGCCGCTGGCCCCGCTGCTGCTGCGCACCGCCGGCCGGCGCAACACGGCCGACATGGCCTACCTGAACAGGACGGTCGACGACCTGGTCGCGGAGCGGCGCCGGTCTGGCCGCGGGGACGGCGATCTGCTGGACCGGATGCTGGAGACGGCACATCCGGAAACGGGCGAGAAGCTGTCGGCGGAGAACGTCCGCAAACAGGTGATCACGTTCCTGGTGGCGGGCCACGAGACCACCTCGGGCGCGCTCTCCTTCGCCCTGTACTACCTCGCCCGACACCCCGAGATCGCCGCCCGGGCCCGCGCGGAGGTGGACCGCGTCTGGGGCGACTCCGAGCGGCCCGGCTACGACCAGGTGGCCAAGCTGCGCTTTGTCCGCCGGGTGCTGGACGAGTCCCTGCGCCTGTGGCCGACCGCCCCGGCCTTCGCCCGCGAGGCCCGGCAGGACACCGTGCTCGCCGACGACCACCCGATGCTCCGGGGCGCGTGGGCCCTGGTGCTGACACCGATGCTGCACCGCGACCCGGAGGTCTGGGGCGAGGACGCCGAGCGCTTCGACCCGGACCGCTTCGAGGCGGCCGCCGTACGGTCCCGTCCGCCCCACACCTTCAAGCCCTTCGGCACCGGTGCACGGGCCTGCATCGGCCGCCAGTTCGCCCTGCACGAGGCCACCCTGGTCCTCGGCCTGCTGCTGCGCCGCTACGGCCTGATCGCCGACCCTGCCTACCGGCTGAGCGTCACGGAACGGCTGACGGTGATGCCGGAGGGGCTGCGGCTGGGGTTGGAGCGGCGAGAGCGCCCTGAAGGGGCGCGGGGATCTGCGCGCGACACCACGACGCACCCCCAGCCGGACGACGACACGGCGCGGCCCGGCCGACGCACCGCGTTGTCAGCCGCCCGTTGCCCAGTGCACCGGCCGGGAGACTGACTCCGGCAGCCGCGTCCGCACGCTGCCCCGCGCCGCGTTGATCTGCGGCTGAGTGAGAAAGAACGCACCGCTGAGGTCCGCATCGGTCAGGTCGGCGTCGCGCAGATCCGCACCGATCATGTCCGCGTCGCGCAAATCGGCGCCGGTGAGGTCGGCGGCGATGAGATACGCGCCGCGCAGGCTCGCCCCGCGCAGGTCGGCGCCCCGGAGCCGGGCCCCGATGAGATCCGCGCCCCGCCGGTCCTTGCCCTTGCCCTTCCTGCCGCCCTTCCCGCCGGTGACGCCGGCGCGGGCCAGCTCGCTGGTCCGCAGCAGCAGTTCGTTGACCTGCTGCCGGTGCGCGGCGACGTCCAGGGCGGCCAGTTCCCCGGCGGTCTGCCGGGTCAGCCGCTCGGTCTCCTCCAGCGCCCGCCGCAGCTCCGGGTGGACCGGGCGGGCGGCGGGCAGGCCGAGCGCCTCGGTGAGATACCACAGCAGCTCGTGCAGCTGCCGTACGACCGGGAACACGTCGAACATCCGCCGTGCGTGCTCCTTGGACGCCGTCCGCCAGTCCTGTCCGCCGAAGGTGACCTGCGAGACCTTCTGCCCGGCGCCGAAGCAGTCGTAGACCGTGCAGCCGGTGAAACCCTTCTTCCGCAGGTCGGCGTGGATGCCGCAGCGGTGGTCGCCCCGGAGGTTCGGGCACGGTTTGCCGGCGGGCTTGTTCAGCGCGAAGTCGGCGGAGGCGGCGAAGTGCAGGGCGACACAGCACAGCCCGAAGCAGCGGGCGCAGTCCCCGCGCAGCTCCGGAAGACCCGCTATCGGTTCTGGCATGCGGGACAGCCTACTGGGCTGTCCGACCTGGGCTTCTGCAACCGACGGGGGGTCGGTGCGCGGCCCATGGTCGCTCACGGACCGCGCCACCACCACCGGTGCACGGTTCAGGACCACCGCACGAGCCCGTATTCACCCGTTCGGCCCATGCAGGATCGCCTCCCCTCGCCGGAAGGTCTTCAGTCGGGGGTGAAGGCCTTCCGGCACTCGGACGTTCCGGCAAAGGAGTCGCTCATGACCGCCAGGCCCCAGCTCGCCCTCGCCGCCGCGATGGGCGGTGCCGCGCTCGCCGTGCAGCTCCTGGCCGGCGCCGCCCCGTCCACGGCCGCCCCGAGTCCGTCGCCGTCGCCGTCCTTCAAGGTCGGCGAACCCATTCCGGCGTCCAGCGCCGGACTCCCGATCTGTGTCACGGGCGTCGACACCACGTTCGTGATGCTCGACCAGAAACGCGCGATCGTCGTCTCCGGCACGGGCCACGTCGTCCAGAGGATCCTGTCGCCCGGCGGGGCCTACGACGACGGCACGGTGCGGCTGCGCTTCAACACGGACGCCAGGAGCATCACGTACAAGCCGCAGGGCGAGACGTCACCCGTCACCGTGGTGTGCAAGCCTTCCCGGTAGAACTCCTGGAACTCAGCGGCCGAACACCTCGAAGGCCACCGCCGGCCTGCCGCCGAAGCGTTCGCCGGTGGTCCTGGCGTCGGTGGTCAGGAAGGTACGGACGTACGTTTCCGGGTCCTCGTCGGTCAGTGCCTCGCCCCAGGTGTCGCGGTGGTTGAGGGTGATGACCAGTTCGGGGCGGTGGCGGCGGATCGCGGCGGCGATGTCGCGGCGCAGCGCGAGCCCGTACTCGATGACGCCGTCCCGGTGGTCGAGGAACTCGACCGAGTCGACACCCACGACGGCCGCACCGGCCCGCTGCTCGCGTTCGCGCAGCGGGCCGCAGACGGCCGGGTCGAGGGTGTCGATGCCCGCCTCGCCGCGGGTCGCGAGGACGTAGGCGACCTCGCGGCCGGCGTCGGTCCAGGCGGCGACCGCCGCGGCGCGGCCGTATTCGAGGTCGTCGGGGTGCGCCACCACGGCGAGGGCGCGCTGCCAGTCCTCGGGCATGGGCTGGAGTCGACTCGTCACGGGCTCGGTCATGGGCCGCACAGTACGCTCCGCCGGGCGGGCCGCCGCCTTGTCGTCCGCCCTCGACTGCCGTCCGGCGGCCGGCGGCCCGTCGTGGTTTCTCGCGCCCACGCGACGGAGCCGCATACCGATACAGCCCCGCGCACCTTCGGCGGCGCGCTCACACCTCGTCGCGTGCCATCGCCAGCAGCCGGTCCAGCACCCTCGGCGCTCCGGCGCGCAGGCCGTCGTGCTCGAACTCGTTCGTGACCCAGGTGCGCAGGCCGCGGATCGCGCGGGCGGTCTCCAGGGAGTGCGAGGTGTCGACGTACATGTCGTCGTGGTAGACGGCAGCCACGACCGGGACCTCGTTGGCGGCGAGGCGGGCGGGGTCGTAGAGAGGCTGCCAGTCCGTGCGGGCGGCGAGCAGGTCGGCCGTCTCGCGCAGCGGGCGCAGGGCCGGGTCCGCCTCGAACGTCCAGGGGTGGACCGTCTCGCCGGTGAACAGGACCGGGGTGTCACCGGCGACCGCCTTGGCCGCGTCGAACTGCGGGAACTCGGCGCGGACCCGCTCGGCGGACCAGGCGGTGGGGCGGGTGTCCTGGCCGTAGACCGACTCGTGGACGAGCGCGTAGAGGGGGTGGGCGGCGTACGACAGCAGGGACTGGGCCTGTTCCCGGAAGGCGTCGGAGAGCTCCGGGCCGCCCGGTGTGCGCACGAAGGCGTCCTCCAGGAGGTGGTGCAGCCGGTGGCTGCCGTCGCTCGTGCCGAGCATCAGGCCGAGGGACTGGAACGCCTCGACGGTGAACCGGTAGCTGTTGGGCAGGACCACGTCGTGGGTGAGCAGGTGGTCGGCGATACGGCGGGCCCGGTCGACGTCCTGGGGGTAGCGGGCGTAGTGCGCGGTGACCTTGCGCTCGATGCGCGGGTAGGCCGAGCGGTAGACGTCGTCGGCGTGGGCGTGCAGGGAGGGCAGGCCTCCGGTGATGACGGCGGTGTCCAGGCCCTCGGGGGCGAGGGACAGGTAGGACACCGTGCAGAAGCCGCCGAAGCTCTGGCCCAGAACGGTCCACGGGGCGCCGCCGGTGACCTGCGGGCGGATGTGCTCGCAGTCCCGGACGATGGAGTCGGCACGGAAGAGGGTGAGGTAGTCGGCCTGTTGGGCGGGGCCGCCGCGGAGCGGGAGCGTCTGCCGGGAGGCCGGGGTGGAGCTGCCGGTGCCGCGCTGGTCGAGCAGCAGGACGCGGTAGTCCTTCAGCGCCCGGTCGAGCCAGGCCTGCCGTCCGACGAAACGATTCGCCCCGAAGCCGGGACCGCCCTGGAGATACAGCAGCCACGGCAGCTCCTGCCCGGCCTTGTCGCTCGCGACCGCCTCACGGGCGTACAGCTCGATCGTCTCGCCGTCCGGGGCGGCGTGGTCGAGGGGCACGGTGAAGCGGCGGTCGGTGAGGATGACGCCGGGCTGGCGGTAGCTGAGGCTCAACGGGTCTCCAGGGACGGACGGTACGGACGGATCCCAGTTCAGCACATGACCGGGCCCGCAGCCCGGGGATCATGGATTCTTACTGAACTTCCGGTCAGCACCCGGCTCAGCGCGCCACGAGGCTGGAACGGCGCACCACCAACTCCGGCTGGAGCACCACCCGGCGGTGCTCGTGCGTGCTCCCGCCCTCGCCCTGTTCGGTCTCCTCCAGCAGCAGTTCGGCGGCGAGGGCGCCCATGGTGACGGCGGGCTGCCGTACGGAGGTCAGCGGTACGGCGGCGGCCGCCGCGAACTCGATGTCGTCGTAGCCGACGATGGCGAGGTCGTCGGGGACGGTGACCCCGGCGGCGTACAGGGCCTGCAGGACACCGAGGGCGAGCAGGTCGTTGGCGCAGAACACGGCGGTGGGGCGGTCGGCGAGGCCCAGCAGACGGGCGCCGGCGTCGCGGCCGGCGGCCACGTCGAGGCGTTCGGTGGGCAGCTCGCGCAGCGCCTCGGGGCCGAGCCCGGCCTCCGCGAGGGCGTTCAGGGCGCCGGTACGGCGGTCCCGGACCTGGTTGAGCCCGGGCGGCCCGCTGACGTAGGCGATGGAGCGGTGGCCCGCGTCCACCAGGTGCCGGACGGCGAGCGCGCCGCCGGCCACGTCGTCCACGGACACCGAGCACTCGGTGGTGCCCTCGGCGACCCGGTCGACCAGCACGAACGGGATGCCGTGCCGACGGAAGGTCTCGATGTTGCGGCCGGTGGCGTCGGCCGGGGTCAGCAGCACGCCCCGCACCCGCTGCTCGGCGAAGAGCGACAGGTAATCGGCCTCCTCGGCGGCGTTCTGGGCGCTGTTGCACACCATCACGCCGAGCCCGGCCTCGCGGGCCGCCCGCTCGGCGCCCCGTGCCACGTCCACGAAGAACGGGTTGCCCATGTCGAGCACGAGCAGGCCCATGATCCGGCTGCGGCCTGCGCGCAGCTGCCGCGCGGACTCGCTGCGGACGTAGCCGAGCCGGTCGATCGCGGAGAGCACCCGCGCCCGGGTCTCACTCGCTACGGTGTCCGGGCGGTTGATGACGTTCGACACCGTGCCCACCGACACTCCGGCCGCACGGGCGACGTCCTTGATACCCACCGACTGGGCCATCGGGCGAAGACCTCCAGGGAGATGAGGGGCGGCGGGACGACCTTCACATTACCGTCATGCCGGCAGCGCGAAGTCGGCCACGTACAGGGGCGAGGGCGTCGTACCGGTGGACTTCTCCTGGTACATGAAGGACAGGACGCCGTCCGACCGGATCCGCGTCTCGTCGATCACCACCTCGCCGAAGGCGTTCAGGTCACCGCCGTCGTACAACAGGGTCCAGTCGGTGTACCCGGAGGCCTTGGACGCGGCGGCGATCCGGCCGAACGGAAGGACCACGTAAGCGTTGTCGTACCGGTCCAGGACGAGCTTGGTGCGCTGACTGGAGTTCAGCGGGACCGGGATCTCGGTCTTCTGCCAGGTGCCGGAGGCGTTCTTGCGGAGGTGGAAGGCGCGCCCGTGGGCCTTGCGGTCGGCGGCGTAGTCCGTGGTGCACGGCCCGAAGCGGCCGGGGACGTGACTGATGACGGCGTGCGGCCGGCCGGCCGAGTCGACGGCCTGGCTCTCCTGGTTCATCAGACAGTGGTCGGGTGGGAGTGGGTCCACCACCAGCCCGGGACCGTCCACGGCGACCTGGTCCGGGCCGCCGGTGGTGCCCACGAGCACACCGGCGTCGTTGCGCCAGGTCCGCCCGCGGTCGGCGGAGACGACGTAACCGGTGTCGTGGTTGCTCAGGCCGCCGCCGCTGCACGTCACGGAGGCGTTCCGCTCGCGCCAGGTGAAGAAGCAGTGCAGCCGGCCGTGGGTGTCGTAGTCGAGGCCGTGCAGGTACATGCTGCGGGCGGTGCTGGAGCCGTGCGCGCTGGAATACGTGCCCGTCGAGCTGCTCCACTGCCCGAGCGCAGTCCACGCCGAACCGTCGTACTCCGCGAGGGCGTTGCGGCCGTCGCCGGAGATCCCGGCCCGGTAGCCGAGCTGGAGCCTGCCCTCGGGGGTGGAGACGAACTGCGGGTAGGTGAAGCGCGGGGTGAGCGCGAGTCCGTCGAGGGTGGTCCGTACGGGTCCGAAGGCGGCCGGGGTCCAGGGTGGCTCGCCGTCGAGGAGGCCGGCGACGGACTTCACGTAGAAGAAGCCGTCGCTGTGCGCGTCCATGACCAGGTGCAGCCGGCCGTCGGTCCGCGAGGCGCCCATCGCGATCACGTTGTGGGAGTCGTCGCTCTTGAGCCGGTGGTCGAGGGTCACCGTCGCCCACTCCCCCGCATCCGGGGTGCGGCGGGCGACGGTCGCGCTGCGGTCGGCCGAGTACCAGGCCGCGTACTGCCGGCCCCGGTGGGTGAACAGGCCGTTCTTCTGGAAGGAGTTGTTGTTGACGAGGCCGTCGTACGACACGAAGTACAGGGCCCGGGCGTCGAGGAGGGTACGGCCGAGCCGGGTGATCCCGGGGGCCGCGAGCCCGCTTACGGCGGCGGTCATGACAGGTGGAATATTTCCGTGAGCGGTTTCATGGCCTCGTCGGGCCGGGCGCCGTCCAGCGACTCGAAGAACGGCGCCATCCGCGCCTGCCAGCGCGCGTTGACCTCGGTCGCCTCCATGCGTGCCTGGGCGGCGGCGAAGTCCTCGGTCTCCAGGTAGCCGACGAGCAGGCCGTCCTCGCGCAGGAACAGCGAGTAGTTGTGCCAGCCGGTCGCCTTCAGGGCGTCGAGCATCTCCGGCCAGACGGCCGCGTGCCGCTCACGGTACTCGTCGAGACGGTCCGCCCTGACCTTCAGCAGGAAACACACGCGCTGCATCAACAACACCCCGCTTCCCTAGAAGTTGAACTGGTCGATGTTCTTGGCGTCGAACACGGTCGGCTTGCCCAGGCTGATCACACCGTCCTTGCCGATGGTGTACGTCGTACCGCCGGCCTTGAAGGTCTCGCCCTCCTTGCCGGTGATCTGTCCCGAGGCCAGTGCGACTGCGGTGCGGGCGGCGAGGTCGCCGAGCTTGGCCGGGTCCCACAGCTCGAAGCCGTCCACGGTGCCGTTCTTGACGTACTTGCGCATGTCGTTCGGGGTGCCGAGACCGGTCAGCTTGACCTTGCCCTTGTACTTGGAGCCGGACAGGTACTGGGCGGCGGCCTTGATGCCGACGGTGGTCGGGGAGATGATGCCCTTCAGGTTCGGGTACTGCTGGAGCAGGCCCTGGGTCTGCTGGAAGGACTGCTGGGCGTCGTCGTTGCCGTACGCGATCTTGACCAGCTTGACGTTCTTGTACTTCGGGTCCTTCAGCTCGTCCTTCATGTACCCGATCCAGGTGTTCTGGTTCGTGGCGGTCTGGGCGGCGGACAGGATCGCGATCTGGCCCTTGTAGCCGATCTGCTGGGCGAGCAGCTGGACCTCGGTACGGCCGAGGTCCTCGGCGGACGCCTGCGAGACGAAGGCGTTGCGGCAGCCGGGGGTGGTGTCGGAGTCGTAGCTGACGACCTTGATGCCGTTCTTCATGGCCTGCTTCAGCGCGGTGCACAGGGCGCCCGGGTCCTGCGCGGAGACGGCCATCGCGTTCACCTGCTGCTGGGTGAGCGTGTTGACATAACTCACCTGCCCGGCGGTGTCGGTGGCGCTGGAGGGGCCGACCTCCTTGTACGTGGACCCGAGTTCGGCGAGAGCCTTCTCGCCGCCCTTGTCGGCGGTGGTGAAGTACGGGTTGTTCACCTGCTTGGGCAGGAAACCGACGGTGAGCCCCTTCTTGGTGGCGGCGTTCGGATCGGCCTTGCCGGCGGAGGCGGCGGAGTTGTCGTCGTTCTTGACGTCGTTCTTGGTGGTGCCGCCACAGGCGGTGAGGGCGAGGGCGAGGGAGGTGCCGGCGGCGAGGGCGGCGCAGCTGCGGCGGAGGGATGGCTTGCGCATGGCGGAGGGTCCTTTACGAGGATGGGAGGGCTTACGAGGTCGGAGTCGAGGCCGCTCTACGGCCCACCCTCGCGACGGAGATCTGGCGCGCGACCCGGGGGCCGAGCACGGACACGACGAGCAGGACGCCGGTGACGACGATCTGCGACTGGGCGGAGACGTTCAGGAGGCTCATCACGTTCTGCAGCGCGCCGAGCAGGAACACACCGGCGATCGCGCCGCCGAGTGTGCCCTTGCCGCCGTCGAAGTCGATGCCCCCGAGCAACACCGCCGCGACGACGGAGAGTTCGAGGCCGGTGGCGTTGTCGTAGCGGGCGCTGGCGTAGTGCAGGGCCCAGAAGACTCCGGTGAGGGAGGCCATGAAGCCGGTGACGACGAACAGCAGGAGTTTGGCCCGCTTGACCCGGATGCCGGCGAACCGGGCGGCCTCCTCGCCGGCGCCGATCGCGAACAGCGACCGCCCGAAGGGAGTGGCGTGCAGGACGACGACGGCGATGGCGAGCAGCACCAGGAAGGGCAGGAAGGCCTGCGGGAGGAACGAGTTCCCCAGCCGTCCGGCGGCGAAGTCGAGGTACTGGCTGGGAAAGTCGGTCACGGCGTCGGAGCCGAGGACGATCTGGGCGATGCCCCGGTAGGCGGCGAGGGTGCCGATGGTGACGGCGAGGGACGGCAGTCCGAGCCTGGTCACCAGCAGGCCGTTGACCAGACCGCACGCCACCCCGAGCAGCAGGCACAGCGGGATGATCGTCTCGATGGCCATGCCCTCGTTCCACAGCTTGCCCATCACCGCGCCGGACAGGCCGGCCGTGGAGGCCACCGACAGGTCGATCTCACCGGACACGACCAGCAGTGTCATCGGCAGCGCGATCAGCGCGATGGGCAGGGTGTTGCCGATCAGGAACGACAGGTTCAGGGCATTGCCGAAGCCGTCGACGAAGGAGAAGGACAGCAGGAGCAGGACGATCAGCAGGGCGCCGACGACCGTGTCCCAGCGGACGGCACGGGTCAGGGACTCAGGCACGAGCCTCCCCCTTCTGTACGGCGGACTTCTCTGAAGCCGACCTCTTCTTCAGGGCGGCCGCCACCCGCACCGCGACGATCCGGTCGACGGCGATGGCCAGCAGGAGCAGCACGCCGTTGATGGCGAGGACCCACACGGAGCTGACGCCGAGCGCGGGCAGGACACTGTTGACGGAGGTCAGCAGCAGGGCGCCGAGCGCGGCGCCGTACACGCTTCCCGAGCCGCCGGTGAAGACGACTCCGCCGACGACGACCGCGCTGACGACGGTGAGTTCGTAGCCGTTTCCGGTGCCGGAGTCGACATTGCCGAACCGGGCCAGGTACATGGCTCCGGCGAGGCCGGCCAGAGCGCCGCAGAAGGTGTACGCCAGCAGGATGCGCTTGCGGACGGGGATGCCGGCGAGGCGGGCGGCCTCCGGGTTGGAGCCGAGGGCGTACAGCTCGCGGCCGCTGCCGAAGTGTTTGAGGTAGTAGGCGGTGGCGACCAGTACGGCGAGGGCGATGAGCGCCAGGTACGGCACGGCGGAGATGCCGCCGGAGCCGAAGTCGACGAAGCCTGCGGGGAGGTCGGCCGCGGTGATCTGGCGGGAGCCGACCCAGATGGAGTCGATGCCGCGGATGATGTACAGCGTGCCCAGGGTGACGACGAGGGCGGGCACCTGGCCGAGGCTGACCAGCAGGCCGTTCACCAGGCCGAAGCCGATGCCGAGCAGCACCGCGAGGACGATCGCGACGACGGCGTTGCCGCCGCCGTGCAGATAGGTGCCGGCGACGAAGGCGCTGATGCCGAGGGTGGAACCGACGGACAGGTCGACGTTGCGGGTGATGACCACCAGCGACTGGCCGGTGGCGACCAGGACCAGGATGGTCGCGTTCAGCAGCAGGTCCTTGATGCCCTGCTCGGACAGGAACTCGCTGTTGCCCGCCTGCGTGACCGCGATCATCACCAGGAAGACGACCAGGATGGCGAGTTCGCGCATCTTGAAGACGCGATCGACCAGACGGGTGCCGCTGGAGCGGGGCACCTCGGCGAGGGGGGTGGGGTTCGGCGTGGTCACCGTCATGCTCCGCCCCTTTCGTTCTCCCCCAGCCTTCGGCCGGGGGCACCCCCGTCTCCGCGGGCGTCGCGCAGAGGCGCGGCCGTCGTCGTTGTCTGCGGCCCGGCGTCCCGCCCGTCTCCCGCCACCGCCCTCAGGCGACTGCGCTGCGCGCAGGCTGTTTCGATGCGCGCGTCGCTCACGCGGCCCTCCCGGTGGCTGCGGCCATCACGGTCTCCTCGGTGGCGTCGGAACGGGGGATCTCGGCGGTGAGCCGGCCCTCGTGCATGACCAGCACCCGGTCGGCCATGCCGAGGATCTCCGGCAGGTCGGAGGAGATCATCAGCACCGCCACCCCGTCGGCGGCGAGCTGCGACAGCAGCCGGTGCACTTCGGCCTTGGTGCCGACGTCGATGCCCCGGGTGGGCTCGTCGACGATCAGCACCTTGGGGTCGGTGGCCAGCCACTTGGCGAGGACCACCTTCTGCTGGTTGCCGCCGGAGAGCGTGGAGACGGCGTCGGCGATCCGGGCGTACTTCACCTGGAGCTTCAGCGCCCAGTCCAGCGACCGGCTGCGCTCGGCACCCCGGTCCACCAGCCCGGCCCGCACGGTCGTCCGCAGCCCGGTCAGGCCGATGTTCCGCTCGATGGACATGTCCATCACCAGGCCCTGCGCGCGCCGGTCCTCGGGGACGAGGGCGAGCCCGGCGGCCATCGCGGTGGACGGCGCGCCGTTGGTGAGCTTCCGGCCGTCGACCTCCACCTCCCCGGCGTCCCAGCGGTCGACGCCGAACACCGCGCGGGCGACCTCGGTACGGCCGGCGCCGACCAGCCCGGCGACACCGACGATCTCACCGTGCCGCACCTCGAAGGAGACGTCCGTGAAGACGCCCTCGCGGGTCAGCCGGCGGACGCTCAAGGCCACCTCGCCCGGCTCCACCGCCTGCTTGGGGTAGAGCTCGTCGAGGTCGCGGCCGACCATCCGGCGGACCAGGTCGTCCTCGGTCATTCCGGCCAGCGGCTCGCCGGCGATCCGGGCGCCGTCGCGCAGGGTGGTCACCTTCTGGCAGAGCTCGAAGATCTCCTCCAGCCGGTGGGAGATGAACAGCACCGCCGCACCCTGTTCGCGCAGGGTGCGCACGACTCCGAAGAGCCGGGCGACCTCGCTGCCGGTGAGGGCCGCGGTGGGCTCGTCCATGATCAGGACCCGAGCGTCGAACGAGAGCGCCTTGGCGATCTCGACGATCTGCTGGTCGGCGATGGACAGACCGCGTGCGGGGCGGTCGGGGTCGAGGTCGACGCCGAGCCGCTTCATCAGGGCGGCGGTGGCGTCGCGGGTGGCCTTGTGGTCGATACGGCCGAGCGCACGCCGGGGCTGGCGGCCCATGAAGATGTTCTCGGCGATCGACAGGTCGGGAAAGAGCGTGGGCTCCTGGTAGATCACGGCGATCCCGGCGTCGCGGGCTTCACCGGGCCCGTGGAACTGGACGGGCTCACCGTCGAGCAGCACCTGGCCGGCATCCGGACGGTGCACTCCGGCAAGCGTCTTGATCAGGGTCGACTTGCCCGCGCCGTTCTCACCGGCGAGGGCGTGCACCTCACCGGCGAACAGTTCGAGGGAGACGCCCCGCAGGGCGCGTACGGCGCCGAAGGACTTGGCGACGTCCCTCAGTGCCAGCACCGGGGCCGGTCCCGTTTCGGACGGGTGGGTCATGGGTGGCTCCTCGACAGCGTCGGCGGGAGAGGCCGTCGCAGCGTCGTGAAAGGTTTCAACTGGATGGCCGGGACGTTAGGCATGGCAGACATGTCACGTCAATGGCTATCGCTCGAAAAAATTTCGATAGCCGAAGGCCACTCCCGGGTCACGGAAAACAGGCCTGGCCGCAGGGCTTGACACACCTGCGGAGGGCTCATAGCTTCGCGTTCTGAATCGTTTCACGAAAGCCTTTCAGGCCCGATGCCACAGGAGCCCGAAGTGACCGACCTCGCCGCGGTGAAGGCCGCGCTCAAGACCCAGGCCGTCGAGACGCCGTCGTGGGCGTACGGGAACTCGGGGACGCGCTTCAAGGTGTTCGCGCAGGCCGGTGTGCCCCGGACGCCGCAGGAGAAGCTCGAGGACGCGGCCACGGTGCACGCGTTCACCGGCGTCGCGCCGACCGTTGCCCTGCACATCCCCTGGGACAGGGTCGAGGACTACGCCGCGCTGGCCAAGTTCGCCGAGGAGCGGGGGGTGAGGCTCGGTGCGATCAACTCGAACACCTTCCAGGACGACGACTACAAGCTGGGCAGCATCTGTCATCCGGACGCGGCGGTGCGCCGAAAGGCGCTCGATCATCTGCTGGAGTGCGTCGACATCCTGGACGCGACGGGCTCCGCCGATCTGAAGCTGTGGTTCGCGGACGGGACGAACTATCCGGGGCAGGACGACATCCGGGCCCGGCAGGACCGCCTCGCGGAGGGGCTGGCCGAGGTGTACGAGCGGCTCGGGGACGGGCAGCGGATGCTGCTGGAGTACAAGTTCTTCGAGCCGGCCTTCTACACGACCGATGTGCCGGACTGGGGGACGGCGTACGCGCACTGTCTGAAGCTGGGCCCGAAGGCGCAGGTCGTGGTCGACACCGGGCATCATGCGCCGGGGACCAACATCGAGTTCATCGTGGCGACGCTGCTGCGGGAGGGGAAGCTCGGTGGGTTCGACTTCAACTCGCGGTTCTACGCCGACGACGACCTGATGGTCGGGGCGGCCGATCCCTTCCAGCTGTTCCGGATCATGTACGAGGTCGTTGGTGGGGGCGGGTTCGGGCCGGGCGTCGCGTTCATGCTCGATCAGTGCCACAACATCGAGGCGAAGATTCCGGCGATCATCCGCTCCGTGATGAACGTGCAGGAGGCCACGGCGAAGGCGCTGCTGGTCGACCGGTCGGCGTTGGCCGCGGCGCAGGCCGCGGGGGATGTGCTCGGGGCGAACGCCGTGCTCATGGATGCGTACAACACCGATGTACGGCCGCTGCTTCGTGAGGTTCGCGAGGAGATGGGGTTGGATGCCGATCCCATTGCCGCGTACCGCCGGTCGGGGTGGGCCGAGAAGATCGTTGCCGAGCGGGTTGGCGGGCAGCAGGCCGGCTGGGGCGCGTAAGCGTCTGCGCTGTTCTGTTTCGTCGCGGGCTGCGGGGCCGTCGTGGCCTGTCGCGACCACGCGGCGGGGCCGCAAATGGATACAGCCCCGCGCCCCTCAGGGAATCCGCTCAACCTCTTTCGAGAAGTAAGGAACCTCCATGTCCACCCACCCCGAAGCCGCCGCCCTCCTCTCCCGTTCCCATCGGCTCGGCTCCGATCCCCGCAACACCAACTACGCCGGCGGCAACGCGTCCGCCAAGGGCACCGCCACCGATCCCGTGACCGGCGGGGACGTGGAGCTGATGTGGGTCAAGGGGTCCGGCGGTGACCTCGGGACGCTCACCGAGGCCGGGCTCGCCGTGCTGCGGCTGGACCGGCTGCGGGCGCTGAAGGGGGTGTACCCGGGCGTCGAGCGCGAGGACGAGATGGTCGCCGCCTTCGACTACTGCCTGCACGGCAAGGGCGGGGCGGCTCCCTCCATCGACACGGCCATGCACGGGCTCGTCGAAGCCCCGCACGTCGATCATCTGCACCCTGACTCGGGGATCGCGCTCGCCTGCGCGGCCGACGGGGAGAAGCTGACCGCCGAGTGTTTCGGGGACACGGTGGTGTGGGTGCCTTGGCGGCGGCCCGGCTTCCAGCTCGGGCTGGACATCGCGGCCGTCAAGGAGGCCAACCCGCAGGCGATCGGCTGCATTCTGGGCGGGCACGGGATCACGGCGTGGGGTGAGACGTCCGAGGAGTGCGAGCGCAACTCGCTGCACATCATCCGTACCGCCGAGGCCTTTCTCGCCGAGCGCGGGAAGCCGGAACCCTTCGGACCGGTGATCGAGGGGTACGAGGCCCTGCCCGAGGCCGAGCGGCGGGCACGGGCGGCGGCGCTGGCGCCGTACGTCCGGGCCGTCGCCTCGCAGGACAAGCCGCAGGTCGGGCACTTCGACGACTCCGACGTCGTGCTGGAGTTCCTCGCCCGCGCGGAGCATCCGCGGCTCGCGGCCCTGGGCACGTCGTGCCCGGACCACTTCCTGCGGACCAAGGTGCGCCCGCTGGTACTGGACGTGCCGCCGACCGCGCCGCCGGCGGATGCCGTGGCCCGGCTGAAGGAGCTGCACGCCGGGTACCGGGAGGAGTACGCCGCCTACTACGAGCGGCACGCCCTGCCCGACTCGCCCGCGATGCGCGGCGCCGACCCGGCGATCGTGCTCGTGCCGGGCGTGGGCATGTTCAGCTTCGGCAAGGACAAGCAGACCGCGCGCGTGGCCGGTGAGTTCTACGTCAACGCCATCCATGTGATGCGCGGGGCGGAAGCGGTGTCGGCGTATGCGCCGATCGAGGAGTCGGAGAAGTTCCGCATCGAGTACTGGGCGCTGGAGGAGGCCAAGCTCCGGCGGATGCCGAGGCCGAAGCCGCTGGCGACCCGGGTGGCGCTGGTGACCGGGGCGGGCAGCGGGATCGGGAGGGCCATCGCGCACCGGCTGGTGGCCGAGGGTGCGGGTGTCGTCGTCGCCGACCTGAACGCCGAGAACGCGGCCGCCGTGGCCGAGGAGCTGGGCGGGCCGGACAAGGCGGTCGCGGTCACCGTCGACGTCACGTCCGAGGAGCAGATCGCGGCGGCCTTCGAGGCGGCGGTGCTCGCCTTCGGCGGTGTCGACCTGGTCGTCAACAACGCCGGGATCTCCGTCTCCAAGCCGCTGCTGGAGACCTCGGCGCGCGACTGGGACCTGCAGCACGACATCATGGCCCGCGGTTCCTTCCTGGTCTCGCGGGAGGCGGCGCGGGTGATGATCGCGCAGGGGCTGGGCGGCGACATCGTCTACATCGCCTCCAAGAACGCGGTCTTCGCCGGGCCGAACAACATCGCCTACTCCGCCACCAAGGCCGACCAAGCGCATCAAGTGCGGCTGCTGGCCGCAGAGTTGGGTGAGCACGGCATCCGGGTCAACGGGGTCAACCCGGACGGTGTGGTGCGCGGCTCGGGGATCTTCGCGGGCGGCTGGGGCGCGCAGCGGGCCGCGGTGTACGGGGTGCCGGAGGAGAAGCTGGGCGAGTTCTACGCCCAGCGGACCCTCCTCAAGCGGGAGGTGCTGCCGGAGCATGTCGCGAACGCCGTCCTCGCGCTGACCGGCGGCGATCTCACCCACACCACCGGGCTGCACGTCCCGGTCGACGCGGGTGTGGCGGCCGCGTTCCTGCGGTGAGCGGGCTCGTGAAGGCGTACGCCGCGGTCGACCTGGGCGCCTCCAGCGGGCGGGTGATGGTGGGCCGGGTGAGCCCGGACTCGCTGGAGCTGAGCGAGGCACACCGCTTTCCCAACCGGCCGGTGCGCACGCCCGAGGGGCTGCGCTGGGACATCCTCGCGTTGTACGGCGGTGTCCTGGACGGGCTTCGGGCGGCCGGCCGGGTGGACTCGGTCGGCATCGACAGCTGGGCCGTGGACTACGGCCTGCTGGACGCCGACGGGGCCCTGCTGGGCAACCCGGTGCACTATCGCGACGCCCGCACCGAGGGGGTCGCGGAGAAGGTGTGGGCGACCGTGCCGGCCGGGGAGCTGTATGCGGCGACGGGCATCCAGTACGCCCCGTTCAACACCCTGTATCAGCTCGTGGCCGCCCGCTCGACCACCCAACTCGCTCATGCCGAGCGGCTTTTGCTGATCCCGGATCTGGTGTCGTACTGGCTGACCGGCGAGCAGGGCACCGAGCTGACCAACGCCTCCACCACCCAGCTCGTCGATCCCCGGACGCGGACGTGGTCGTACGACATCGCCGAGCGGCTCGGTGTCGACCTCGGTCTGTTCGCGCCGCTGCGCCGGCCCGGCGATCCGGCCGGGCTGCTGCGGCCGGAGGTGCTGGAGGAGACCGGGCTGGCCGGTCCCGTGCCGGTGACGGCCGTCGGCTCGCACGACACCGCCTCCGCGGTGGCCGCCGTCCCTGCCACCGGCGAGCCCTTCGCCTACATCTGCACCGGCACCTGGTCCCTGGCGGGCCTGGAGCTGACCGCTCCGGTGCTCACCGAGGAGAGCCGGGCCGCGAACTTCACCAACGAACTGGGGCTCGACGGCACGGTCCGGTATCTGCGCAACATCATGGGACTGTGGCTGCTCCAGGAGTGCCAACGCGTCTGGGGCGAGCCGGACTTGGAGCAGCTGTTGCGCGAGGCCGGGGCGGTGCAGACGCTGCGCTCGGTGGTGGACGCCGGGGACGAGCGGTTCCTGGCGCCGGGTCGGATGCCGGAGCGGATCGCCGAGGCGTGCCGGGCGTCAGGGCAGCCGGTGCCGGTCACGCGGGCCGAGGTCACCCGGTGCATCCTGGACTCGCTGGCCCTCGCGCACCGGCGGGCCGTCGAGGACGCGCAGCGGCTGGCCGACCACCCGGTCGACGTGGTGTACCTCGTCGGCGGCGGCACCCGCAACGCGCTGCTGTGCCAGTTGACCGCCGACGCCTGCGGGCTGCCCGTGGTCGCCGGCGCGACGGAGGCGGCGGCCCTCGGCAACGTCCTGGTCCAGGCCCGCGCCCACGGCGTCGTCGGCGACCTGGCCGCGATGCGCCGGCTGCTCACCCGTACCCAGCCGCTGACCCGGTACGCGCCCCGTGGCGACGGCGCGCGCTGGCGGGAGGCCGAGGCGCGGCTCGCCACGCGGTGAGCGGCGGTCTCCCCTCGGCGGAATTCGCCTACTACCCTGCACTCGTCCGATGACCGATCCCGAGGAGCCGCGATGCGTGTCGCCCTGTTCCTGACCTGTGTCAACGACACGCTCTATCCGGACACCGGCCGTGCCGTGGTGAAGCTGCTGGCCAGACTGGGTGTCGACATCGACTTCCCGATGGGTCAGAGCTGCTGCGGGCAGGCGCACTACAACACCGGTTACCGGCATGAGGCCGAGCCGCTGGCCCGGCACTTCTCCGATGTCTTCCGCGAGTACGACGCGATCGTGACTCCCTCCGGATCGTGCGGGGCGATGGTCCGGGAGCTGTATCCGCGCATGGGCGAGCGGGCGCTTGCCGAGGGGCGGGGGGACGCGTTGGCGCGGACGCTGGCGCCGGTGGTGCCCAAGACGTACGAGCTGACGGAGTTCCTGGTGGACGTGCTCGGGGTGACGGACGTCGGCGCCTACTACCCGCACACGGTCACGTACCACCCCACCTGCCACGGCCTGCGCTCCCTCGGGCTCGGCGACCGGCCGCGCCGGCTCCTGCAGGCCGTGAAGGCGCTGGAGCTGGTCGAGTTGCCGGGCGCCGAGGAGTGCTGTGGTTTCGGGGGCACGTTCGCGGTGAAGAACGCCGAGGTCTCGGCGGCCATGGGCACGGACAAGGTCCGCAACGCCGAGTCGACGGGCGCGCAGGTGCTGTGCGCGGCCGACAACTCGTGTCTGATGCACATCGGTGGCACGATGAGCCGGCTGCGGACGGACATGCGGCCGGTGCACATCGCGGAGATCCTGGCGAGCACGGAGGAGGAACCGGCGGCATGAGCGGAACGTTCGTCGGCATGCCGGCCTTCCCGAAGGCGGCTCACGACGCCCTGGCCGACACGACCCTGCGCGGCAATCTGCGGCACGCCACGCACACCATCCGCGCCAAACGGGCCCGCGCGGTGGCCGAGTTGGACGACTGGGCGGAGCTGCGCGAGGCGGGCCGTCGCATCAAGGACCACACCCTGCGCCATCTCGACCGCTATCTGGTCCAGTTGGAGGAGTCGGTCACGGTTGCGGGCGGTACGGTCCACTGGGCCGCCGACGCCGAGGAGGCCAACCGGATCGTCGCCGAACTCGTCAAGGAGACCGGCGAGTCGGAGGTCGTCAAGGTCAAGTCGATGGCCACGCAGGAGATCGGGCTCAACGAAGCCCTTCTCGAAGAGGGCATCCGCGCCTACGAGACCGATCTCGCCGAGCTGATCGTACAGTTGGGCAAGGACCGGCCCTCCCACATCCTCGTCCCCGCCATCCACCGCAACCGGGGCGAGATCCGGGACATCTTCCGCGCGGAGATGGGCGAGTGGGGCCGTCCCGCGCCCGAGGGGCTGACCGACACCCCCGCCGAACTCGCCGAGGCCGCCAGGCTGCATCTGCGGGAGAAGTTCCTGCGCGCCAAGGTCGGCATCTCCGGCGCCAACTTCATGGTCGCCGAGACCGGCACCCTCGTCGTCGTCGAGTCCGAGGGCAACGGCCGGATGTGCCTGACCCTGCCGGAGACCCTGATCTCGGTCGTCGGCATCGAGAAGATCGTCCCCACCTGGCGGGACCTCGAAGTCTTCCTGCAGACCCTGCCCCGCTCCTCCACCGCCGAGCGCATGAACCCGTACACGTCGATGTGGACCGGCACCACGGACGACGACGGACCGACCGCCTTCCACCTCGTCCTGCTCGACAACGGCCGCACCGACACCCTCGCCGACCAGGTCGGCCGGCAGGCCCTGCGCTGCATCCGCTGCTCGGCCTGCCTGAATGTGTGCCCGGTGTACGAGCGTGCGGGCGGCCACGCCTACGGATCGGTGTATCCGGGCCCGATCGGCGCGATCCTCAGCCCCCAACTCCGGGGAACGGCAAGCGACATCGACGCCTCCCTGCCGTACGCGTCGAGTCTGTGCGGCGCCTGCTACGAGGTCTGCCCGGTCGCCATCGACATCCCCGAGGTGCTGGTGCATCTGCGGGAGCGGGTCGTGGAGGGCGGTCCGGCGGTACGGCAGGGCAACAAGGTGATGCTGAAACCGGCCAAGGGACACGCGGCCGAGCGGGCGGCCATGCGCGCGGCACGCTGGGCGTTCACCCACCCCGGCGCCCTGCGCACCGGCCAGCGGCTCGCCTCCCGCACCCGCCGGCTGCACCCTCGTACCCTGCCGGGCCCGGGCAAGGCCTGGAGCGGCACCCGGGACCTGCCCGCCGTACCGGCGGAACCCTTCCGGGACTGGTGGCAGCGCACCAGCGGCGGAAAGGACGGCACCAAGTGAGCAGCAGGGAACGGATCCTGGGCCGGGTGCGGCGCGCGCTCGCCGATGTGACTGCGGACGAGCGGCCGTACGAGGAGGCCGTGCCCCGCGACTATCTACGTGAGCACGGCGACCGTACGACCGAGCAGACGGTGGAGCTGCTGGCCGAGAACCTGGCGGACTACCGGGCGATCGTGCACCGCGCCACGGAGGCCGAACTCCCCTCGCTGATCGCACGGTTGCTGGCCGACCGGAAGGCCGGCTCGGTGCTGGTGCCGCCGGGGGCGGCGGCGGACTGGCTCGCGGAGACGGGGGCCACGCGCGTCGCCGACCGGGCGAACAGCACCCCTGACGACCTGGACCGGGTGGACAGCGTGGTGACGGGCTGTGCCGTGGCGATCGCCGAGACCGGCACGATCGTCCTGGACGGCTCCCCCGACCAGGGCCGGCGCCGCATCTCGCTCGTCCCGGACCACCACATCTGTGTCGTCCGGGTCCCGGACCAGGTGGTCTCCTCGGTCCCGCAGGCCCTCGAACGCCTCGACCCTGCCCGCCCGTCGACCTGGATCTCCGGCCCGTCGGCGACCAGCGACATCGAGCTGGACCGGGTGGAGGGCGTGCACGGTCCGCGCACACTGGAGGTCATCCTGCTCAGCTGACCCGTTGTGGGTGCCGTTCCGCCGAACGGGTCCGGCGTCCCGCCACCCGGCGGACGCCACCGCCGCGCGCCGCGTGCCCGGCCCCGATAGCGTGCGGACATGATCCGGTTCGAGCAGGTCACCAAGCGGTATCCGGACGGTACGACGGCCGTGGACGACCTCTCCTTCGAGGTGGCCGAGGGAGAACTGGTCACGCTCGTCGGTCCGTCGGGCTGCGGCAAGACGACGACCATGATGATGGTCAACCGGCTCATCGAGCCGACCTCCGGGCGGATCTTCGTCGACGGCGAGGACGTCGCCTCGGTCGACCCGGTGCGGCTGCGCCGCCGCATCGGGTACGTCATCCAGCAGGCGGGCCTGTTCCCGCATCGCACCGTCCTGGACAACACCGCGACCGTGCCCGCGCTGCTCGGCTGGAAGCGGGCGAAGGCGCGGGCACGGGCCGCCGAGCTGCTGGACCTGGTGGGGCTCGATCCGAAGACGTACGGGCCGCGCTATCCGGAGCAGCTGTCCGGCGGACAGCGGCAGCGGGTCGGGGTGGCGCGGGCGCTCGCGGCGGACCCGCCGGTGCTGCTGATGGACGAGCCGTTCGGCGCGGTCGACCCGGTGGTGCGCGAGCAGTTGCAGGACGAGTTCCTGCGGATGCAGGCCGCGGTGCGCAAGACCGTGCTGCTGGTCACGCACGACATCGAGGAGGCGGTGCGGCTCGGTGACCGGATCGCCGTGTACGGGCAGGGCCGGATCGAGCAGTTCGACACGCCCGGCGCGGTGCTCGGGACGCCCGCGACCCCGTACGTCGCCTCCTTCGTGGGCGCCGACCGGGGGCTGAAGCGGCTGTCGGTCACCGTGATCGAGCCGGACGACCTGGAACAGCCGCCCGTGGCCCGGCTGGACGAGCCGGCCGAGCGGGCCGTCGAGCGGCTGCGGGCCGAGGGCGCCCGGTGGGCCGTCGTCCTCGACGCGCAGGACGATCTGCACGGCTGGGCCGGCATCGACGAGCTGGCGCGGGGCGGCACGGTCGCGGACCTCACCCACCGGATGACCGCGTGGGTGCCGGTCGGCGCGCCGCTCAAGCAGGCGTTCGGGATGATGCTCCAGTACGACGCCGGGTGGGTCGCGGTGCTGGACGGCGCGCGCTTCCTCGGCGTGCTCACCCCGGCCAAGCTGCATGAGGCGCTGCGCCGCTCGGTGGACGCGGACGCGCGGGGCGTGGCGCGGGGGCAGGTACGGTTCGACTCGGTGGCGGATGCCTGAGCCAGGTCACTTCGTCAGGCCCCGGCCTTCGGGGTCATGTCAGCAGACCCTTGTCCTTCAGGTAGGCGCGGGCCACGTCCGAGGGCAGCCGGCGCCAGCTGTCGACCTGCTGGTTCAGCCGCGCCAGGTCCTGGGTCGTGAGGACGTCGTTGAGCCGGCCCAGTGCCTTCGCCACGCGTTCGCTGCCCGCCCGGGAGCGGTTGACCACCGGGACGACGTAGTCGGCGTTCTGCAGGTGTCTGTCGTCGGCGAGCAGGACCAGTCCGAAGGAGTCGAGGGTGGCGTCCGTGGTGGTGGTCAGCAGCATCTGGTCCCGGCCCTCCTGCACGGCCCGCTTGGCCTGCGTGGTGCCGACGCCCTTGGGGTCGACGCCGGTGATGTCGATGCCGTACACCTTCTTCAGCCCCGGTTCGCAGTACGGCCGTCGGACGCACTCGTCGCCGGCCGCGAGGCGCACCTTCAGCTTCGACGCGCCGAGGTCGCTGAGGGTCGCGAGGCCGTGCCGGCGGGCGTAGTCCGCGCGCACGGCGAAGGCGTTCTGGTCGACCGCGCGGCCGGGCGGCAGCACGGTGAGGCCGCGGGGTGCGGCGAGCCGGCGCAGGGCGGTCATCGTCCGGCCGAGGTCGGGTGAGCCGACGGGCTCGGCGTCGGCGCCGTGGGCCTTGGCGTTCAGCCAGTCGGCGAAGGTGGCCGCGTACTCGGGGACGATGTCGATCTGGCCGGACTCCAGGGCCGGTTCGTACAGCTCCCGGTTGTTGACGGTGAGCAGGGACGTCCGGTAGCCGGCCCGGTTCAGCAGCTGGGCGTACATCTGGGCGAGCAGATCGCTCTCGGTGAAGCCGGCCGAGCCGATGGTCAAGTGGTGGCTGTCGCCGGGTGACGCGGTGACCTGGCCGCGGTTCTCCAGGGAAGGGCCGGAGGTGCAGGCCGTGATCGTGAGCAGGGTGAGCAGCACGACGGCGGTGAGGGCTCTTCTCATCGGCCACCCCGCGCCCACCCCGGTGCCAGTCGCTCGGCGATCTCGAAAACGCCCTCGACGACGAGCGCGAACACGGCGACGAGCAGGGCGCCCGCGACCACCTGGGGCGTACTGGCGAGGTTGAAGCCGGCGGTGATGATCCGGCCGAGCCCGCCGCCGCCCGCGAGCGCGGCGATGGTGGCGGTGGCCACGAGCTGAACGGCGGCGATCCGCGCCCCGTTCAGGATCATCGGCAGCGCGAGGGGCAGCTCCACCCTCAGCAGCAGCTGCCGTCCCGTCATCCCCATGCCGCGGGCCGCCTGTACGACGCCGCGGTCGACCTCGCGCATGCCGACGTAGGCGTTGGTGAGCAGGGGCGGGACGGCGAACAGCACCAGGGCCACCACGGTGGGCCCCTCGCCCCAGCTGCCGACCGGGGTGAGGAGCAGCAGGACCAGCACGGCGAACGTGGGCACGGCCCGGCCGACGTTGGAGATGTTGACGGCGAGCGCGCCGCCCCTGCCGAGATGGCCGAGGACCAGGGCGACGGGCAGCGCGATCAGACAGCTCAGGACGAGGCAGACCACGGTGAGCACCAGATGCTGGAGCAGCCGGTGCCGGACGCCGTCGTCACCCGACCAGTTTGCGGGGTCGGCGAGCCAGTGCCAGGTCGCGGTGAGCGTGCTCATGCACGGCCCGCCTTCGCCCCGGGGACCCTGGCCCGCGGCCTCCCTGGTCCGGCGGGCGCCCGGGCCCGGCCCGCCCTGGTCCACGGCGTGATCAGCCACTGCACGCCCAGCAGGAGCAGATCGGCGGCGACGGCGATCAGCACGCAGAGCACGGACGCGGTGAGCACCTGGGCCTTGAAGTAGGTGTTCATGCCCGCGTAGATGAGGTTGCCGAGCCCGCCGAAGCCGACGATCGCGCCGACCGTGACCAGGGAGACCGCCGAGACGGTGGCGATGCGCAGCCCGGCCATCGCGGCCGGCAGGGCGAGGGGCAGTTCCACGGTGAGCAGCAGGCGGACCGGGCCGTAGCCGAGGCCGCGGGCGGCCTGCCGGGTCTCCTCGGGGACGGCGCGCAGGCCGGCGAGGATGTTCCGCACGAGCAGGGTCAGCGAGTACAGCACCAGGCCGGCGACGACGAGGGTGGCCGAGAGGCCGTACAGGGGCAGGAGCAGGGAGAACATGGCGAGCGACGGGATCGTGTAGAGGATGGTCGTCACGGCGAGCACCGGCCCGGCCGCCCAGCCCCAGCGGCGGGCCAGCACCGCGAGGGGCAGCGCGACGGCCAGGCCGATGAGGACCGACAGCACGGTCAACTGGAGGTGCTGCACGACCGCGTCGAGGAGGATCCGGCGGCGGGTGCTCAGATAGGCGCCGCAGATCCACTCGTTGCGCGCGAGGCAGTCGTCCGGGGGCGCCACGATCTCATTGGACCGGGTCGGGAGCCCGTCGGCGCGTTGTGCTGGTCCCTACGGGTTCGACGCGCCCCCGAAGGAGCGCGGGGAACTGCGCGACCAGCCACAACCGACCCGCAGCCGAGCGACGGCACTGCTCAGTCCATCCCCGCCGCATCCGACAGTGCCGTCACCGTCGCCGTGGCAAGGCCATCGTCCAGGCGTTCCACCCGGGCGCCGCCTCGCTCCGCCGCCGCGCGGAACGTGTCGGCCAGCCGTTGCTCGACGGCTCGGGCGACCCCGGTCGCCGGGTGTTCGGGGTTCTTCAGCTCCACGAGCGCGGCCGGATAGGGACAGCCGTGGCACTCGGCGTCGGCGGAGACCCGCTCCAGACGTTCGAAGACGTACAGGATGGGCTCACGTGGGGTCGCGGACTCCGGATCGGGGTGCGTGAGCCGGGCCTCGTGGAGGCCATGCAGTGAGGTCAACCGGCGGCACGGACGAATGGAAACCGATCGGTGTATATCACTGGACAGAGTTGCTGAACAAGCGCTTAGATAGGAGTCCGGACACCGCTCCCGACCCGCCGGAGGCCCCGTTGTTCACGTCCGTCGACGACGTCTCCGCCCGCCTCGCCGAGACCGGCTACCTCGCCTCGCCCGCCGTCGCCACGACCGTGTTCCTCGCCGACCGGCTCGGCAAGCCGCTGCTGGTGGAGGGCCCCGCCGGGGTCGGCAAGACCGAGCTGGCCAAGGCCGTCGCCCAGGTGGCCGGAGCCCGGCTGGTCCGGCTCCAGTGCTACGAGGGCGTGGACGAGTCCCGCGCACTGTACGAGTGGAACCACGCCAAACAGCTGCTGCGGATCAGCGCGGGCCGCGACGAGAACTGGGACGAGACCCGCACCGACATCTTCAGCGAGGAGTTCCTGCTCCCCCGCCCCCTGCTGACCGCCATCCGCGGCGACGAGCCCACCGTGCTCCTCATCGACGAGACCGACAAGGCCGACGTCGAGATGGAGGGGCTGCTGCTGGAGGTGCTCAGCGACTTCCAGATCACCGTGCCGGAGCTGGGCACGGTCACCGCGACCCGGCGCCCGTTCGTCGTCCTCACCTCGAACGCCGGCCGGGAGCTGTCCGAGGCACTGCGCCGCCGCTGCCTGTTCCTGCACATCGGCTTCCCCGAGGAGGAGCTGGAGCGGCGGATCGTACGGCTGAAGGTGCCGGGCCTGACCGTCGCGCTGGCCGAGTCGGTGGTCCGGGTGGTCGGGGCGCTGCGCGCGATGGACCTGCGCAAGGCGCCGTCCGTCGCGGAGACCATCGACTGGGCGCGCACCCTGCTGGCGCTGGGCGCCGACACTCTGGACGAGACGGTCGTACGGGACAGCCTCGGGGTGATCCTCAAGCATCAGGACGACATCCAGAAGGCGGCGGCGAAGCTCGACCTGGACGCGCTGTGACCGCGGTCGCCGAGCGGATCACCGGGCTGGTCGGGGCGCTGCGCGCCCACGGGGTACGAATCGGCACCGGCGAGACCGTGGACGCCGCCCGCGCGGTGGAGGCACTCGGCCTCGCCGACCGGGAGTTGCTGCGCGAGGGGCTGGCCGCAACGCTGCTGCACGGCCCCGGTCAGCGGTCGGTGTTCGACCCGGTCTTCGACCTGTACTTCCCGCGCGGGGTCGGCGCCCCGGACGACGGCGGGCCCGCCGACCGCGAGGCGCTGCGCGGCCAACTGGCCGAGGCCCTGGCGGCGGACGACCGTGCCCTGATGGCCCGGTTGGCGGTGGACGCGGTCGACGCCCTCGGCGGCTACGGCAGTTCACCCGGCTCGGACGGCTGGTCGGCGTACCAGACCCTGGACCGGCTGCGCCCCCAGACGCTGTTGACGCGGGTGCGGGCGGACGTCCGGGGCCGGGACGGCAGCGCGGCCGGCTTCGCGGACCGGCTGCTGGACGACGAGATCCGCCGCCGGATCGAGGAGTTCCGGCGGATGGTCGGGGCGGAGGCGCGGCGCAGGGTCGCCGAGCGGCGCGGGCGGGACGAGATCGCCCGGCGCGGCGTCGTACCGACCGCGGACCGGGTGGACTTCCTGTACGCCAACCGGAACCAACTGGCCGAGCTGCGCAGGGCGGTTCAGCCGCTGGCGCGCAAGCTGGCCACCCGGCTCGCGGCGCGCCGGCGCCGGGCCGCGCGCGGCACCGTCGACCTGCGCCGCACCCTGCGCTCCTCGTTGTCCACGGGCGGGGTGCCGATGCGGCCGGTGCTGCGCCGGCGCCGCCCCGTGCGTCCCGAACTGGTGCTGCTGTGCGACGTCTCCGGCTCGGTGTCCGGCTTCTCCGACTTCACGATGCTGCTGGTGCAGGCACTGCACGACCAGTTCAGCAAGGTCCGGGTGTTCGCCTTCGTCAACCGGCTCGACGAGGTGACCGGCCTGCTCGACCACGGCCGCGCCGACCCCGACGGACTCGGCGCCCGCATCCACGCCGAGGCCGCGCTCACGGGCTGGCACGGCAGCAGCGACTACGGCGTGGCACTCGGCGAGTTCGCCGCGCGGTACGGCGACGCGGTGGGCCCGCGCACGACCGTGTTCGTCCTCGGGGACGCCCGGACGAACATGAGCGACCCGAACCTGGCCGCCGTACGCGAGGTCGTCGGCCGGGCACGGCGCGTGTACTGGCTGAACCCCGAGCCACGGGACCGGTGGGGCACCGGCGACTCGGCAGCGCCCGCGTACGCCGAGCTGGTCGAGATGCACGAGTGCCGTACGGCCCGTCAGCTCAGCGCGCTCATCGCCCGGCTGCTGCCGGTGTGATCGACTGGTCCGCACGACCAGGATCGGTACCCGCCGATGACCCCCGATGAGCACCTCATCGGCACCGATCAGCACCTGCTCCGCACCGAAGGACGCACGTACGCCATGAGCCACTCTCCCGTACCGCTCGGCACCTTTCCCACCCCCGTCGAACCGGCGCCCCGGCTGGCCGCTGCGCTCGGGCTCGGGCCCGAGGACCTGTGGATCAAGCGGGACGATCTGACCGGTCCGGGCGGCGGCGGCAACAAGATCCGCAAACTGGAGTGGACGGTGGGCGCGGCCCTCGCCGAGGGCGCGGACACGCTCGTGACCACAGGTGCCCCGCAGAGCAACCACGCCCGGCTGACCGCCGCAGCGGCCGCCCGGCTGGGCCTGTCCGCCGTCCTGGTCCTGCGCGGCACACCGGGCGCCTCCAGCTCCGGCAACCTCGCGCTGGACGGCCTGTTCGGGGCTCGCGTCGCCTGGGCGGGCGAGGTGGACCAGGCGGGGCTGGACGCGGCGGCGGCCGACGTCTGCGCACGGCTGCGGGCGAGCGGTGCCCGGCCGGCGCTGATCCCCTTCGGCGGGTCCAGCGTGCTGGGCGCCCGGGGCTACGTGCGCTGCGGCGAGGAACTGGACGGGCAGGTGCCTCGGCTGCGGACGGCGGTGGTCGCGCTCGGCTCGGGCGGCACCATGGCGGGCCTGGTCGCGGCCCTCGGCGCCGGCTCGGTGCTCGGCGTGGACGTGGGCGCGCTGGCCGACCCGGCCGCGGCGGTCGTGGAGTTCGCAACACCGCTGGCGACGCAGAAGGTCACGGCGCAGGGGCTGCGGGTGCGCCGGGACCAGGTGGGCGCCGGGTACGCGACCCTGACCGGCCCGGTGACCGAGGCGCTCCGGCTCGCCGCCCGCACCGAGGGCCTGGTCCTCGACCCCATCTACACGGGCCGGGCCCTGGCCGGACTCCGGGCAGCCGTCCGCGACGGCGACGTCCGGCCGGGCGAGAAGACGGTGTTCGTACACACCGGCGGCCTGCCGGGCTTCTTCGGGCACCCGGATGCGGTCGCGTTCGCGGAGGAGGGGGCGGTGGACTTCGACGGGTGAGGGCGGGGCGGTGACCGCCTTCGATGCGAAACGGCGGTGGGGGCCGATGCCGGAACATCGACGAGAGACGATCGGCGGGGCCGGCAAGCGCGCCCCAACGAGAGACGACCGGAGGCCGACAACCGCGTCTCGACGGCTGAGCCGGCCGGGTGCGGATCCGGCCGCCGGCACGCCGACCGGGCCGCACGGTGTGCGACCCGGTCTTCTGCGGCCGGGCGGACCGCCGTGCCCGCCCGTCAGCCCTTCGCGTACTCCTTGGCCATGGTCCCGGCGAAGTCGAAGACCACGGCCTGCTCGTCGCCCACCACCCAGGCGTCATGGCCGGGCCCGCACACGAACACGTCTCCGGGGCCGACCTCGCTCTCGCCGCCGTCGTCCATGCGGAGGTGCATGCGACCCTGCACCACATAGCCGTTGTGGTGGACCATGCAGCTCTCGGTGCCCGCGATCGGTCCCACGGACTCCGACCAGCGCCAACCGGGTTCGAAGGTGGCCACGGCGAAGTCCAGTCCGGTCAGGTGAAGGGCTTCGAGGTGGCCGCGGGGGAAGTCGCGCCGTTCGTCCGGCTTCTCGACCGTCTTCACTTCCAGCATGACGGTGTCCTCCCTTCCGGCCGCGGACCGCGGCCGGGGCCGGCCCACCGTCCCCCGGCGGCCTCGGACACCCCCGGCGCTGCGGCGGCGGCCGTACCCATGGCTCCATGGTCGGCCCCGCGCCTCGGCACCGCCATTCGACGGGGCGGACAACGATGTCGGAGTCCAGCTGATGCTGGTGGGGCCCGGATGTGGTCACGGACCTGGCGGCCGCCCGGGAGTTCTTACCGGCGTACGCCGATAAGGAGGCGGCCGACGCGGGACCTCCATTCCCCCGGGGAGCAACGGCGGCGCGCGGAAAATTGGTCAAGCATCACCTGCAACCTCGGCCGGGGTCGGACGTCTGTCGGGATGGAGGCCTCCACTTCGACCAGATGTCCGACCCCGAACGACCGAAGGAACCGATGTCCGCACACCGTGTATTTCGCCCCGGCCGCGCCCGCAGGCTGCGTGCCGCCCTGGGGGTCTCCGCCGTAGGCGCGGCCCTGGCCGTCGCCGGCACCATGACCGCTCAGGCGGCCCAGGACGGCAGCCACGCGACCCCGTCCCCCGTACCCTCGCCGATCCACACCGCGACCCCGTCCCCCGTACCCTCGCCGATCCACACCGCGACCCCGTCCCCCGTACCCTCGCCGATCCACACCGCGACCCCGTCCCCCGTGCCGTCACCGGTGCAGACGGCCACTGCGAAGCCCGTACCGTCACCGGTCCGCACGGCCGCTCCGAGCCCGGTCCCGGCGCCGGCACACGCCACCCCGAGCCCCGTACCGTCGTATCCCAGGCACGCAACTCCACTCCCCGTACCGCAGCACCGCTGAGCGGCAGCACCCAGGCAGGGGTCGGAAGCGGGCCGCACCCCGCTTCCGGCCCCAGGAGACCCATGACGACAGGCACACCACCCGAGGCGGCCCTGCCCTGGGACCGGGCGCACGGCGCCGCTCGACACCCCACGCCCTGGTGGCGGTTCACGCAGGCACTGCGCACCCGCGCCCTCGTTCGCGCCCGCGCCCGTACGGACGCGCTCACCGATGCGGCTCCCGCTACGGGCGTCACCGGCACCGGCGCGGTCCGGGCGATCCCCCTGGCCGGTCCCGAAGAGCAGCCTGGGATCGTGGAGTTGTACCACCACCGCAGGCTCGCCCTGGTCCGGCTCGCGGTGCTGCTGGTGGACGATCTGCCCACCGCCGAGGACGTCGTCCAGGACGCCTTCACCGCGCTCTTCCGCCGGCACGGTCACCGGCTCGCCTCGCTCGACGACCCGGAGGCCTATCTGAGGACCAGCGTCGTCAACGCGGCCCGCTCGGTCCTGCGCCGGCGCAGGACCGTACGGGCACACACCCCCGCCCCCGAGCAGCACGCGCCCGCTCCGGAGGAGGACGTGCTGCTGCACGAGGACCACCGTGAGGTGCTGGCGGCCCTGCGCACGCTGACCCGGCGGCAGCGGGAGGTGCTGGTGCTGCGCTACTGGTCGCATCTGAGCGAGGCCGAGATCGCGGCGCCGCTCGGTCTGTCGCGGGGTGCGGTCAAGTCCACGGCCAGCCGGGCCCTGGACGCACTCGGCCGACGTCTGGAGGGGCTGCGATGAACGAGTCCGGCACCGGCACCGCGCAGGCACCGGTCGAGGAGCGGCTGCGGGCCGCGCTGGCCGCGCGGGCCCATTCCGTCCGCCCCGCCGACCTGCGTCCGCTGCGCCCGCCGAGGGCGATGGTCCGGCCCCGCAGGGTGCTGCTGCGCCGGACGGTGGTGGGCGCGCTGGCGCTGGCCGCCGTGGCCGCGCTGGTGTTCTTCACGGTGCGCGCCGGTCACTCCCGCCCGACCGAGCCGGCCCGCCCTCCGCATCCGACGACCGGCACACCGACCCCGGTTCCGAGCCCGGTCCGCCCGTCCACGGCCGAACCGTCACCGAGCGCGCCACACCCGTGAGTCGGGCGTCGTACGACAGACGGATCCGGTGCTCCCGCGAACTACGCCCTGGGATGCGCGAGTTCGATGTCGTGGTTCTCCACGCCCGCGCCGGCGACGGTCACCCCGGCGGCCCGGGGCGGACAGCCGGCCGCGATGAGTGTGTACGGGCCGCCGTCCAGGTCGGAGAAGGCGTACGCCCCGTCGTCGCCGGTGGTGGTCGTCGCGACGACGTTGCCCGCGGCGTCCAGCAGGGTCACCCGGGCGTCGCCGAGCGGTCCGCCCGCCCCGCGCACGGTGCCGCGCACGTGGGCGCCCGGCCGCAGTGCGGCCTCGACGCGGGTGACGCCGGTGCCGTCGATCTCCACGGGCAGGGCGAGTGGCCGGTGCTTGGGGGAGCTGACGGCGAGGGTGACCGTGCCTGGTACGAGACCGGTGAGGGTGAACTCGCCCAGTCCGTCGGTCCGTACCGTCGCCAGTACCTCCCCGCGCACATCGGTGACGACCACCACGGCGCCGACGACCGGCGCCCCGCCGTCCGCGGCCCGCACCACGCCGGCCAGCCCGCCGGTGCCGCCGAGCAGCAGGTCGTACGAGACCGGATGCGCGCCGACGACGACGGTGGCGGCCTGCGGGCGGCGGCCGTCGGCGGAGGCGACGAGGACGTACGTCCCCTCCCCCGGTGCGTCGACGGCGTAGCGACCGTCGTCCCGGGCGACGGTCCGGCCGAGTTGCCGTCCACCGAGCGAGACGAGGGTGACCGCGGCGCGGCCGACACCGGTGCCGTCGGCCCCGCGTACATGCCCTTGCACCCGGGTCCCGCGCGAGCCCAGTGTGTCGGCCGTCCGGAACGGCGCCGCACCGACGACACCCTGCTCCCCTCCAACCCCCGTCGGCGCCTCGACCGCCTCCGCCGCCTCGACCGGCGCCCCCGCCACCGGAGTGTCCGTGCCCGGCGCCGCCGCCCGGACCCCAGCCGCCGCCCGAGGCGGGATGAACGCAGCGACGAACAGGGCGAGCACGGCCGCGCCGGAGCCGACGGCCATGACCACCTTGAAGCCGTTCTCGGAGGGCAGCGGTGTGCTGCCGAGGGTCGTGGTCATCCGGGCGAGGATCACACCGGCGACGGCGCTGGCGGTGGACGTGCCGATGGACCGCATGAGGGTGTTGAGGCTGTTGGCGGCGGCCGTCTCGGACGGGTCCACGGCGCCCATGATCAGCGCGGGCATAGCGCCGTAGGCGAAGCCGATGCCGGCCCCGATGACGCAGGAGGCCACCAGGAGTTCCCAGACGGCGTGCATCAGCACGATGTCGAGGCCGTACCCGGCGGCGACGATCACCGCGCCGCACATCAGGGTGACCTTCGGTCCCCACGTCCGGGAGATCAGCGCGGACACCGGAGCCATGGCCATCATCACCAGACCGGTCGGCGCCATGACCAGACCGGCGTCGAGCAGCGACTTGCCGAGGCCGTAGCCGGTCGCCTTGGGCAACTGCAGGAGCTGCGGCAGGACGAGGGACATCGCGAACATCGAGAAGCCGAAGGCGACCGAGGCGAGGTTGGTGACCAGCACCTGGCGGCGGGCGGTCGTGCGCAGGTCCACCAGGGGCTCGGCGGCGCGGAGTTCGAACAGGCCCCAGGCGAGCAGCACGACGACGGATGCCGCGAACAGTCCGAGGGTCGTACGGCTGCCCCAACCCCAGTCCGCTCCCTTGGAGATGGCGAGCAGCAGGCAGACCAGTCCGGCCGCCATGCCGAGGGCACCGGGCAGGTCGAAGCGCCCGCCGGTGCGCACCTTCGACTCGGGGACGAGCAGCAGCACGAGCAGGCCGGTGACGGCGCCGAGCGCGGCCGAGGTCCAGAACAGCATGTGCCAGTCGAAGTGGTCGGCGATCAGCGCGGCGGCCGGCAGACCGAGCGCGCCGCCGATGCCGAGGGAGGCGCTCATCAGGGCGGTGGCGGAAGCGAGGCGTTCGGCGGGCAGTTCGTCGCGCATGATGCTGATGCCGAGCGGGATGACGCCGGAGGCCAGTCCCTGCAGCGCCCGGCCGGCGATCATCGGTGCGAGGCCGTCGCTGAGCGCCGCCGTCACCGAGCCCGCGACCAGCATCAGCAGGCTGGTCAGCAGCATCAGTCGCTTGCCGTACATGTCACCGAGCCGGCCCATCACGGGCGTGGCGACGGCAGCCGCGAGGAGGGTCGCGGTGACCGCCCAGGCCGCGTCGGAGGCGGACGCGTCCAGCAGGTGGGGCAGTTCGGGCACGATCGGGATGACCAGGGTCTGCATCAGCGAGACCACGATCCCGCCGAGGGCCAGCACCGCGACGACGACGTTCGTGCGCGGTACGGCGGACTCTCCCGCCTGATCGGACCGGGGATGCGCTGGGGACATGGTCGGGCCTCCAAGGGGACGACTGGGTCGGCGTACCCTCGAATGTAAGTCAGTTGATTGACTTAACCAAGGAAAATGCGGGTTTCCGCGCTCACCGGTACGCGGCCCGCACCGCTAAGTTGGGCGGCATGAGCAACCTTGACCGTGTGCCGGTGCCCAGTGTCTGCGGCGGCCGCGGATTCGTCGTGGCCGAGCCCGTCCGCGAACTGCTGAGCCCCCGTCACGTGAAGCTGGGCGAGTCGACCGAGGTGCGCCGGCTGCTGCCGAACCTCGGCCGTCGCATGATCGGCGCGTGGGCCTTCGTCGACCACTACGGGCCGGACGACATCGCCGACGAGCCCGGCATGCAGGTCCCGCCCCATCCGCACATCGGGCTGCAGACGGTCAGCTGGCTGCACGAGGGCGAGGTGCTGCACCGCGACTCGACCGGCAGCCTGCAGACGATCCGGCCCCGGCAGCTGGGCCTGATGACTTCGGGCCGCGGAATCAGCCACTCCGAGGAGAGCCCCCGCCCGCCCGCCCGTTTCCTGCACGGCGCCCAGCTGTGGGTCGCGCTCCCCGACGAACACCGCGACACCGACCCGGAGTTCGAGTACCACCCGGACCTGCCCACGGTCGCCGCGCCCGGCCTGACCGCCACGGTGATCCTCGGCACCCTCGACGGCACCGTCTCGCCCGGTACGACGTACACCCCGATCACCGGCGCCGACCTCACCCTCGCCCGGGGCGCCGACGTACGCCTGCCCCTGGAGCCCGACTTCGAGTACGGCGTCCTGGCCATGTCCGGCGAGGTCCACGTGGACGGCGTACCGGTGCTCCCCGGTTCCCTGCTCTACCTCGGCTGCGGCCGCCCCGAACTCCCGCTGCGCGCCGAGTCGGACGCCTCACTCATGCTGCTGGGCGGCGAGCCGTTCGCGGAGGAACTGATCATGTGGTGGAACTTCGTCGGACGCACGCAGGGCGATATCGAACGGGCCCGTGAGGACTGGATGAGCGGGTCGAGATTCGGGGAAGTGAAGGGGTACGACGGGGATCCGCTGCCTGCCCCGGAGCTGCCGCCGGTGCCGCTGAAGGCGCGGGGTCGGGTGCGCTGAGCTGGTGTTCGACGCGTTCGACGGCGGCGGTCACCGCGCGCCAGGACTGCTCCTGGGCACTCTGGTTGACCGTGGTCAGGTTGAAGCAGCTCATCCGGGAGAGAGCCACGAGGACGCCGATGACGCGCTGATCGTTGAAGCGAGGACCGCGGTGGGCCACCAGCTCCTGGCGTGACCCGACATCGCGGGATCAAGTCCGCGTCACAGGGTGAAACAACGGGAGAAGACGACCGCTGTCGCGAATGGCCGGCCAAGGCCCCCTCACAGCGGCCCCCGCCCGTCTACGGAGTCAGCCCTGCCTTCGCACAAGCGGCCCGCAGCTGCGGCGTGCAGATCTGGGCGATGGTGTACACACCGTCCTTGATGAGGGTCTGCTTGATGTTGGCGGTTGTCACGGCGACCGGGGTGAGGAGCACGGACGGGATGTGGTGGGTGGTGGGGCTGTCGGTCGTCGTCGTGGCGATGGTGTGCAGCTTCTCGCCGCGGCCCAGGGCGACAGCCATGGCAGCGGCTGCTTCCGCTTCCGCGCGGAAGGACTTGTACACCGTCATGGACTGCTCGCCGTTGATGATGCGCTGTACCGCGTCGAGGTCGGCGTCCTGGCCGGTGACCGGTGGAAGGCGCCTGACGTGGGCGCTCTTGAGTGCGGAGATGACGCCTGCGGCCATGGCGTCGTTGGCGGCCAGGACGCCGTCGATCCGGCCCGGGCCCAGGGCCGAGATGGCGGCGGACATGTCGGCGTTCGCGTTGTTCGTGCTCCAGCCCGGGGTGTCGTAGGAACGGCCGATCCTCACCTTGCCCCGCAGGACGGACAGTGCACCCCTCTTGTACGACGCCGCGTTGGGGCTGGTCGGGTCGCCGTTCATCATGACGATGGTCCCGCCCTTGGCCGGGCCGTGCATGGCCTTGAGGAGGGCCTGGCCCTGCAGCGTGCCGACCTGTACGCCGTCGAAGCTGACGTAGCCCGAGATCGGACCGTCGGCGAGCCTGTCGTAGGCGACGACCGGGACGCCCGCATTGCGCGCCTGCTGGACGGAGGAGCGCTGAGCCCTGTTGTCGGTGGCGCCGAGGATGAGGACCCTGACCCCCTTGGTGATCATGGCGACCATCTGCTGCCGCTGGGCCATCGAGTCGTCGTCGGCGTTGGCATAGGTGACGCTGCAGTGCGGGCAGAGCTGTTTCACCCGTCGCTCGATCAGCGGCTTGTCGGAGTTCTCCCAGCGTGGCACCAGCCGGCTCGGCAGCAGCAGGCCGACGGTGAAGCTGTCCGTGGTGGCTGTTCCGTCTCCTGTGCAGGCTGCCGAGGGCATGGTCAGCAAGCCCGCGACAAGTGCGCCGACGACATACCGCGTACGGATTGCCACGCATCGACTACGACACGTCATGGTCGGTCCCCGTCCCTGCGCCCGGTTCCGCGCCCACCGAAGCCGGTTCACGACGCGGTACCGCTATCTCGCTGCACACCTGCTTGCCGCCGGCCACCGGCACCGTGCCGAAGGACTCCGACATCGCCTCGACCAGGAGCAGACCCCGGCCGCCGGTCGACTCCCAGTCCACGATCACGGGCTTGGCGGGCGCCCGCGGAGAGGAGTCGCTCACGCAGACGCGCACCCGGTCCCCTCGGAGCATCAGGTCGAGACGGACCGGGCCCTGGGTGTGCACCAGGGCGTTGGTGACG
Source organism: Streptomyces sp. RB17 (assembly GCF_009604455.1). Lineage (GTDB taxonomy): Bacteria > Actinomycetota > Actinomycetes > Streptomycetales > Streptomycetaceae > Streptomyces. Next base: position 686,538 of record NZ_WEGL01000002.1, on the reverse strand, counting down.
AGTTCGGACACCACCAGCAGCACGGGGTCGGTGGCTTCTTCGACCTTCCAGCGGCGCAGGGTGCGCGCGGTGAACCGGCGGGCGTGCATGACGGCGTCGGGCAGCCGCCACACCACCCAGCCCGACCGGATCGGCCGGGTCTTCATGCCGTCGTAGCGCAGCAGCAACAGCGCCACGTCGTCCTCGCGACGACCCAAGTCGCCCAGCAGGTGGTCGGCCACCCGTCCAGGATCCGAGGGGTCGGCCGCGGCGAGGGTGGCGCGCGTGCGGCGCATGCCCTCGTCCAGGGACAGGTCGGCGGCCTCGATCAGCCCGTCGGTGACCAGGGCGAGCATCGTTCCGGGCGTCAGTGCCACGGCGGTCATCGGGAAGTCCGCCTCCATGGAAATTCCGAGCGGAAGGCCGCCCTCGGCCTCGACCTCCTCGGTGCTGCCGTCGGGATGGCGCAGCAGCGGTGCGATGTGCCCGGCCCGGACGAACAGGACGTCGCCCTCGTCCATGTTCAGTTCGGCGTAGCAGCAGGTGGCGAAGAGATCCGTCTCCATACCGACGAGGAGGCGGTTGGCGTGCGAGACGACCACGTCGGGCGGATGGCCCTCCACCGCGTACGCCCTGACCGCGGTGCGCATCTGGCCCATGATCGTCGCGGCTGCGGCGCTGTGGCCCTGCACGTCGCCGATGACCAGCGCCACCCGGTCCTCGGAGAGAGCGATCACGTCGTACCAGTCGCCGCCCACCTGCAGTCCCCGCCGGGCGGGCAGATAGCGGGCGACGACGATCCCGCCGGGAAGCCCGGGCAGACGTCGCGGCAGCAGGCTGCGCTGCAGCATCGTCGCGAGTTCCTGTTCGGCGTCATAGGCGTGGGCGCGGGTGAGGGCCTGGCCGGCCAGTGAGGCGGTGGCGGTCAGCAGCGAACGTTCCTCGGGGACGAACTCGTGCGGCCGGTCCCAGCCGATCAGGCACACGCCGGCGACCCGGCCCCTGGCGGGCAGCGGCAGGACGGCAAGGCCTCCTGGGCCGATGCCGTCGAGTCCCGGTTCGACGGCGGTGCCCGTCGGCCACAGGTCCATACGTCCGTCTCGCAGAGCCGTCCGCAGAGTGGGCAGGGCACTGAGGGGTGCGTCCGGCCACTCCGAACGCCACTGAAGACGCCATGTCCGCGGCCAGGCAGCGGGCTGCGGCGGGTCGAGCAGGGTGACCTGGAGCCGTTCGTGCTGCAGCTCGGCGAACGCCACCCGGTCGGCGCCCAGGGGCTCGCGCAGGGCGGCGACCACCACGTGGCTGACGTCGCGCACGGTGGTGGCCTTGTCGAGTGCGGCGGTCAACCACTGGATCCGGGAGACGCCGCCGGCGCCCCGGTGCAGGACCGAGGTCGCCGTCACCACACCCAGCACCTGCTCCGGCCGGTCGTCGGCACCCGCCGCCACGCGGCACCTCAGGCTCAGCCAGCGCATCTCACCGGTGGGGCAGCGGACGCGGAAGTCCAGTTCCCGTCGGCCGAACGTCCGGGTGGACGGCTCCAGCACCGACATCAGAGCGGGCAAGTCTTCCGGCAGTGCGTGGGCGAGCAGGGAGTCCGCCCTGCCGTCGAAGTCGTCCGGCTTGATGCCGACCAGTTCGCGCAGCGTCTCGTCCGCGTCCATCGCGCCGGTTTCCGGTACCAGGACGAAGGAGCCGACGCGCATTCGGCGCAGTGCGGAACTCAAGGGTGCCGACGGCGGCCCTCCCCCGGCCCCGGCCTCCAGCACGTCGGCGACCGCGTCGGCGTAGCGCTCCAGGAAACGCTGCTGCTCGCCTTCGAAGCCGTTCTCACCGGCGCCCACGACGACGAGGCAGCCGAGCCGTCCGCCCTCGGCGCCGAGAGGCAACGCACCGAGCGATGTCCGGGCTCGCGGCGGCGCCGGACATCCCTCGGGGTAGGAGGCGAGTGCCGCGGGGGTCAGCCACACGGGGTGGGGGGCGCGGAAGGCGCGGGCCGCAGGCGAGCCGCCGGACAGGGCCAGGCGCTCCGGCAGCCCGTACTCGGCGGGGGCGTATCCGGCCGTGTCCACCGATCGAAGGTCGTCAGAACCTGCGCCGGCCACATAGAGCACTGCCAGCGCCGCTCCGGCGAACGTCAGGGCGCGGACGCTCGTGGGGGTCTCCGGCTCCGGTGGTGAGCCGGTGTCCGCGACGCCGGCCTCGGCTGTCCCCGGCTGCGAGAGTCCGGCCCGGGCACTGCCGTCGTGAGGCATGTCCCCATCTACCTCCCGTCCGTGCCGGGGTGGCGACCGGCTACCGCCGGTCACTCCCCCTACCAGAATCGCATAGACGGACAAACCGAACAGATTGACGTCGCGTCGGCTACGCGGCGCCTGGTTCGCAGTTCACCATGGCCGGTGTCACACTGACGACGTGGTCGTTCAGCCACTTTCGCCCGGTCCGGGCGGGTACGGGCCGAGACCCCGCCTCGCCCCGGTGGGCCACGCCGCTGCACCGCGGTTGCAGCCGCCTGGCTCCAGGGAGGAGGGAGGCCTCGCGCATGAAGGCCCGCGTTCGGGACACCGCCCTTGCCCTGGCCGCGGTCTCGACGGCCATGTCCCTCACCGCCTGCGGATCGGGCGCCGGGAACACCTCCGGCTCAGGGCGCGCGCGGAAGATCGGCGTGCTGCTGCCGGACTCCACCACCGCCCGCTGGGAGACGCGGGACAGACCCCTGCTGGAACAGAAGATCCGGCAGCTGTGCGGCGACTGCACGATCGAGCACGCCAACGCCAAGGGTGACGTGGCCATCCAGCAGGAACAGATGGACTCGTCGATCGCCAACGGGGTCAATGCCATCGTTCTGGCGGCCGTCGATGCCAGGGCCATGGGCGCCTCGGTCGGAAGAGCAGCTGCCGCGCACATCCCGGTCATCGCCTACGACCGCCTCGCCGAGGGCCCGATCTCGGGCTACGTCTCCTTCGACGGACAGGAGATCGGCAGGCTCCAGGGCAAGGCGCTGCTGACGGCCATGGGCGCCAAGGCGCACGGCGGCCAGATCGTGATGATGAACGGCGACCCCGGCGACCCCAACGCGCTGTCGTTCAAGCAGGGCGCACTGTCCGAACTCCGGGGAAAGGTGACGATCGCCAAGGAGTACGACACACCCCAGTGGAGCCCGGAGGCGGCTAACGTGAACATGTCCGGAGCCATCTCCGCCCTGGGCGCCGGCAGCATCAACGGCGTCTACGCCGCCAACGACGGCCTCGCCGCCGGCAGTATCGCCTCCCTCAAGGCCAACAAGGTCAGCCCGCTGCCCCCCGTCACCGGGCAGGACGCCGAGCTCGCAGCCGTACGACGCATTGTCGGCGGCGATCAGTACATGACGGTCTACAAGCCGTTCGGGCCCGAGGCTGCCGCCGGCGGCGCCATGGCCGTGGCCGCCGCACGTGGTCAGCGCCTCGACGGAGTGACCACCAGGCAGGTGAAAACCCGCAGCGCCGCGGAGGTTCCGGCCGTGCTGCTCACCCCGGTGCCCGTGACCCTTGCCACCATCAAGAACACCGTGGTGAAGGACGGCGTGTACACACTCGAACAGATCTGCACCCCGCCACTCGCGGGCGACTGCCACAAGGCCGGGCTGACCTGACAGGCGGGGCCGGCCGGCCCAGGCCCGGGAAGGAGATGATCCTCTTGCCGCCCCCCTTGCTCGCCCTGCACGGCGTGTGCAAGCGCTTCGGCGTCGTCGAGGTCCTCCGGGACATCGAGCTGGAGATCCACGCCGGCCAGGTCCTCGCCCTGCTCGGCGACAACGGAGCCGGCAAGTCCACCCTGGTCAAGGTGATCTCCGGGGTCGCTCCCGCGGACAAAGGGAGCATCGAGTGGGAGGGCCGGCCCGTTCACATACGGCGTCCCCAAGAAGCCCGGGACCTCGGCATCGCCACCGTCTACCAGGACCTGGCGTTGTGCGGAGGCCTCGACGTCGTCGGCAACCTCTTCCTCGGACGCGAGATCCGCAGGTTCGGTTTCCTCGACGAGGTGGAGATGGAGCGCCGCACCAGGCAGCTGCTGGAGCGCCTGACCCGGAGCGTCCCCGATCTGCGCGGTCCCCTGGTGTCACTGTCCAGCGGCCAGCGGCAGACCGTCGCCATCGCCCGCTCGATTCTCGGCGACCCGCGCGTCCTTCTTCTGGACGAACCGACCGCGGCGCTGGGGTTCGAGCAGACCACCGAGGTCCTCGACCTCGTCGACCGTCTCCGCGACCACGGCCTGGGGATCCTGCTCATCAGCCACAACATGGGCGATGTGAAGGCCCTCGCGGACCGGGCCGCCGTGCTGCGGCTCGGCCGCAACAACGGCTTCTTCGACGTGAGCACCGCCTCCCAGGAGCAGATCATCTCCTCCATCACGGGTGCCACGGACAACGCGCCCCGCCGGCCGGCCCACCGCGAGGCCGAGTGGTGAAAGGGATGCGTGACATGCCGGACGAGACGCGGGCCGATCCCGCAGCAGCCACCGCAGAAGCCCGTCAGCAGCGCGCCGGGGGGGCCGTCACCCATGCCGTGACGGGCTGGATCGCCGTCCGGCGGCGCAGGCTGAGCGCCGGTGAGCTGGGCCACCTTCCCGTCACCCTCGTCCTCGCCGCGGTCTGGATCATCTTCCAGTGCATCAACTCCGCCTTCCTCTCGCCCCGTAACCTGTCCAACCTCAGCGTGGACATCGTGGGCACGGGCCTCATCGCGGTCGGCATCGTCTTCGTGCTGCTGCTCGGTGAACTCGACCTGTCGGTCGGTTCGATCAGCGGGCTTGCCGCCGCAGTCTTCGCCGTGCTGAGCGTCAACAACGGCGTGCCGGAATGGCTTGCCCTGATCGCCGCCGTGCTGACGGGCACCGTGGCAGGAACCGTCCAGGGGTACTCCGTCGCCAGGACCCGGGTGCCGGCCTTCGTGGTCACGCTCGCGGGGCTGCTGACGTGGAACGGCCTCATGCTCGCCATCCTCGGCACGAGCGGCACCGTCAACCTCGACGAGAACGGGCTCATCGCCCACCTGACCAGCTACTACTTCACCAACGCCGGCGTCGCCTACGCGGTGGCGGCACTCGCCACAGCTCTGGTCTTCCTCGCCTCCTACCTGAACAGGCGCCGTCGCAGGGCCGTCGGCATGCCACACCGCCCGCTGCACACCATCGGGGTGCGCACAGGAGCAGTGGCGGTGATCGCGTTCGCCTCCGCCTATCTGCTGAACCAGTTCCAGGGCCTGCCGCTGGCTCTGCTGATCTTCCTCGCCGTGGTGGCGGGCCTCGACATCATGCTCCGGCGCACACCCTACGGACGGCAGGTCTACGCACTGGGGAGCAGCGTCGAGGCGGCCCGTCGCGCCAGCCTCAGCGTGACCGGCGTACAGACGGCCGTGCTCGCGGTCTCCGGCACCCTGGCGGCGACCGGCGGCCTGTTCCTGGCCTCGCGCATCACGTCGGTGAGCCAGAACTCCGGTTCCGGCGTCCTGCTGCTCAACGCCATCGCTGCCGCCGTCATCGGCGGCACCAGCCTGTTCGGAGGACGCGGTACGACCTGGTCCGCAGTGCTCGGCATACTGGTCATCCAGTCGATCGCCTCGGGCATGGCCCTCACCGACACGCCCACCGCCGTCCAGCTGGTGATCACGGGTGGGGTGCTCTTCGCCGCGGTGGTCATCGACTCATTGTCCCGGCACACGCAGCAGGCACACGGGCGCGCCTGACACTTCCACACGGTGGCCATGAGGCTGCCGAGGTACCGGTATGCAGGGTAAATGACTAGATATAATGAGAATGTTTTCGCATACACATGAGATAAAGAGGCACTGTGGTGCCGGCCGGATGTGGCATGTTTCCCTTCCATCCCTGCACAGATCAGATCGAAAATTCGACGCGGTTGATGAGATGTGTCTGTCGGCCTAGTGAGCCCGCCGCCCTCCCCTGGCGCGACTGAGCTGGGACTTCGCAGCCGGCCCTGCCCAGGGGTAGACGGCAGGCGCGCGGGGACCCAGCGCGAGGAAACACCGATGAGGCTCAGATCCGTCCTCTGCTCCACCGCTGCCGCCCTCTCCGCACTGGTGCTGCTCAGCGCCTGCGGCGGCGGCGCCGGCATCACGGCCACGTCGAGCGGCGACAAGCCGCTGGTCGGTGTCGACTACCCGCGCTCCGACACCGATTTCTGGCACGCGTACATCAAGTACACGCCGGAGTACGCCAAGCAGCTCGGCCTCTCGCTCAAGACCACCAACTCGCAGAACGATGTCGCCAAACTCGCCGCCAACGCGCAGACACTCATCCTCCAGGGCGTCAAGGGCATCGCGATGGCCCCGCAGAGCACATTCGCCATCGCGCCGATCCTGGCGCAGTTGCAGGCGGCGAAGATCCCGGTCGTCACCATCGACACCCGCCCCGACACCGGCAAGGTCTACATGGTGGTCCGCGCCGACAACCGCGCCTACGGCGAGAAGGCATGCAAGTACCTGGGCGCCAAGCTGGGCGGCAGGGGCAAGGTCGTGATGCTCGAGGGCGACCTCGCATCGATCAACGGCCGTGACCGCACCGGCGGATTCAACGACTGCATGAAGAAGAACTACCCGGGCATCAAGGTGTTCGGCGAGGCCACCAACTGGGACGGCGCCGTCGCCGCGCAGAAGCTCCAGAACGACCTGACTGCCCACCCGGACATCAAGGGTATCTACATGCAGTCCAGCCTGGCCCTGTCCGGCACGCTCCACGTGCTCAAGCAGGAGGGGCTGTTGGCAGGCCCGAAGGACAAGAAACACGTGTTCGTCGTCTCCAACGACGGCATCCCCAGGGAACTCAAGAACATCTCCGACGGCAACATCGACGCCACCGTGTCCCAGCCGGCCGACCTTTACGCCAAGTACGCCCTGTACTACCTGAAGGCCGCGATCGACGGGAAGACGTTCAAGCCCGGCAAGACCGACCACAAGAGCACCATCGTGCTGGTCCGCGACGGACTTCTGGAGGACCAGCTCTCCGCCCCGCTCGTCACCGCCGACGGCGGCACGTACGGTGGCGTCCCCAGCCTCAAGAGCACCGACACGTCTCTGTGGGGCAACAGCCCCGGCTGACACCGCGTCTGACCGCTGTGTGAACCACCGGGTCTTCGCCCCAGGTGAGGAACTTCCCTCGGCCGGCAGCGCGTTCCACATCGCGGCGAACTGCTCCTCGGTGAGGTCCTCCCGGTCGCACCCAATCCGGGTCACGAGCTGATTCGGTTCTGATGCTGGAGGAAGCCGGCGGCCGTCCCGAGGACGGTGGGGTCAGGCAAGACCTGGACAAGGCGGTTGACCGCGACGCTTCCCAGGACCACAACATCCACCGGCCGCAAAGCGTCGACCTCGACTGGGTGCGATCGTCGCCGCGACCCGGCTGCTCGCCGCTTCGCGCGGTGGTACGTGCACAGTGGCGGAGTCCAGGAGATAGAACGGTTCGGGTGTGGCCAGGCACGCCACGTCTTCACCGTCGTACGCCATGGCCGCAGCCGGCATCCCACGATTCTGGCCTGCTGGGACACCCTCCGCCGGGCGGTCCGTCTGGGCCGCTCCGCTGCGGCGTGAGGCCGAGGAACTCTCTGCCGCCCTGTCGAGCCGCACCCGACCGTGAGGTGGTCACCCCGCACCCGCCGGCCCCGCCCGAGCTCCTCAGTGCCCCGCGGCCCGAAGGTCTCCCTCAGCGTCTCCCGGTGCCGGCGACGCGTCCGTGAACCGGACACGGCCGGGATCGTCTGCGGCCACTGCGCCGTCGTCGACACCGCAGCGCCGGGATACGGCTTCGAGGTCCTGCTCTTCGCCACGCTCAGCGGCCCGACGCGGTGACCGAGCGGTAGCCGCGCGAGGAGCCGACCATCCGCTGGGCAGGCGGAGGTCACCAGACAAGGGGGCCAGAGCCGAAAAGCCGCTGAAGACAAGCCCGAACTCGTCGCGTGAAAAGCGCTCGTGCTCCCATGTCCAGCGGCGCTAGCCTCGCTGGACATGGGAGCACGAGCGCAGTACGTGGTGGTCGAGGACGGCGCCTGGCAGCGGTACTACTCGCACTGGGCCGCCAACCGGGTGGTCGACGATCTGCTGCCCGGTCCGGCCGCGGCGACACGCTGCTTCCGCGCCAACCGGGAGATCGACGAATGGCTTGACGACGTGTGGTGCGAGGGCGCCGCACTCGTCGACCACGACCGCCGGATCCTGCTCTGGTTCGCCTTCGCGGACAGCTGGGCCGACCACATCGCCGCCCGCGCCGTACTGGCCCGGACATGGCCCGGCTGGGACGTTCGCTTCGCGCACGACGGCATGGGTGATCTGACCCACCACCTGGGCCTCGGCAGGGATCTGACCCGTGCGCCGGGCTGGTTCGAGACCTTCGAGGCATCCGGGTTCGCGGCCACCGAGTACACCGAGCCCTGCTCCGTCGTCTCCCTGCGCCTGCCCGACGGAAGCGTTCGCGCGTGGGGCAGCGACTGGGAGCCCATCGAACACCTCGCCGCCGGCCCCGGACTGATCGACCTGATCGATGCGTCGCCGGCTACCCCTCAGCTCACCGACATGCCGTACGGCGGCGTCCATTTCGACCCGCAGGCCCGCACCGTCTCGCTCTGGGCAGTGCAGACCGTGGCCGGTATCCACCACTGGCCATTGCCGGGCTGGGAGAACTGGGTCCTGGACTTCCGCGGCGACGACCACACCCAGCAAGCCGGGCTGCTCCCGGCGAACTTCCCCTTCCCGCAGCCCCCGCTCACGGCCGCACTGCGGCAACTCAGCGACGGCCTCGGCACCCCGCCGCCCGACAACGGCGTACTCCTTGCCGCCGCCGCGGCTGCGCCTGGTCCGGAGGGCACCACCCCCATGGTGAACCCCGCTGCGCTGGTGCCGCACGAACCGGCCGATCCCACCCCGTCCGAAACAGCCGAGCTGCGAGCGGCGCTCGATGCGCTGATCGCGACGGCGCAGGCGGACTGACCACCATCCCAAGGGCTCCCCGCGCCCGACAGGTGGCTCGGCCACCGTGGCGGACCACCACACAGGTCACGGGCCGCTCGGCTGAGGGCGCTGAACAGCACTCACGCCGACGGGGTCGGCGGTATGCGGCAACCGGGGCATCCAGCTCGTCGGCGGCACCGCCGGCGAAGCCCCGACCAGCCGCCTCCGGAGCATCCTTCGTTCGCCGTTGACCTCGGGGGTGCCGAACCGTGTCAGGCAGCGGCCCACGCCTTCTTGGTCGTGCCCGCAGGGTGAGGATCTGACCGGCGCCTCGCCCCGCGCGTTACGGGTGCTGCGTCGTACCCGCCGCAGGCTGCTCCGTCCCGCAGTACCGGCACTTGCCGGCCGCGGCGGGAATGTCCTCGGAGAGGCAGGCGGGGCACGTCTTCACCGCACCGGGCTCCTTGAAGGCGGCCACTCCGCGCCGGGCCTGGAACTTCTTGTACGGCACGACGATCAGGAAGTAGACGACGGCCATGAAGATGATGAAGTAGATGACCGCCGAGATGAACGACCCGATGTCGAGGAAGGTCGCCTTGTTCCCGGGCCGCCCGAGCTGCCACCCGAGCCCGACGGTCCGGCCCCCTTGCGCCCGCGCGATGATCGGGTTGATCACATTGTCCGTGAACGACTTGATGAGGGTGCTGAACGCCAGCGCTACGATCAGCCCGACCGCGACGACGACGATCTCGCCCCGCATCAGGAAGTTCTTGAATCCCCTGAGCATCTTGTCTCTCCGCGTTGGCGCCGATTTGACCGATTGGTCATCAGAACGCTAACGATCCTGCGCGGTGAGGCGAGGATGTGACGCGCGGGAATTGCGCGCGGTCTCTTCTCGGTTCCACCAGCCGTGCGGCGCCGGCCGGCGGCCGGTTGTGAGCAGCAGGACCTCGGGCACGGCGTGCTCCCGAGGGGACCGTATGCTCGGATCATGGTCAGCAGCCGGACGCAGAGAGAGAGGGGGGCGGGGGCCGGGGCGCCCGCGAGAGGAACGTGTCACCGGTGCGGTACGGAACGCGGTGATCGAGCTGGTGACCGGACACGGCGTCAAGGCGGTCACGATGACGCGGTGGCGGCGCGCGCCGAGGTGAGCAAGCCCGCGATCTATCGTCGCCGGCCGTCCAAGCAGGCTCTGGTCATCGCCGCCGCCGAGACACGCATCGGACCGCTCTCGGTGCCCGATCTGGGGCGATCTCCGCGCTGAACCGCACGATGTCCTGCTCACCGTGAGGTGTTCGCCAGCGCGCTGGGCGTGGTGCGCCTCCCCGGGGACACGCCGGCCGCATTCCTGCGCCACGCCGTCGACTTCGCGAACGGGACACTGCCCGGCACCCTCGGCGCGACGCTGATCGTGCACCCGAGGACGGAGAAGGAGGACAGTGCCGCCGTGGAGAGGGCGGTCGCCGAACTGCGCTACGGCACCCTCGGCATCAACTACTGGTCCGCGATCGGCTTCCTCCTCGGCTACACCCCCCTGGGGCGCCCATCCCGGCCACACCCGGCAGGCGATCGGCAGCGGCATCGGCTTCGTCAGCAACGCCTTCATGCTGGAGGACGTCGAGAAGACCGTGGTACGGGCCCCCTTCGCGCCCCTCCCCCCGCGGCCTGTTCACCGGGTCCGCGTCCCTGTCGCCGCGCCCCCCGTACTTCGTCACCAACCGCACCGGCCGCAGGACCCTGGAACGCGTCACCCGGTTCACCGCCGCGCCGGCTCTCGCCCGCCTGCCCGCGATCTTCGCCTCCGCGATCCGCGGCTGACTGGGCAGGCGCGAGAGGTCCGCCCGGCCGCCCCCGCCGGCTGCAGGATCCGGGCCTGCGTTCGCCCGCAAGCGCCGGGCCCGTGCTCCGCGTACCATGAGAAGGGAATCGTACGCGGAGCAAATCGTATGCGGGGTGAAGAGTGTCCGAGGTGTCCTTGGTGCCGGGGACCGTGGCCGAGCACACGGTCTGTCTGCTCGTCAAGCTCGGTCAGGTGGCCTTCCGGTTGAGCGAGGACAGCCTGGAGGACACGGGCCTGCGCGTGCGCCACTACAGCATCCTGCAGGCTCTGGCGGACAACGGTCCCCAGCCGCAGCTGGGCCTCGGTACCCATCTGCGCATCGACCCGGCCACCATGGCCGGCAGTCTCGACCTGCTGGAGAACGCGGGCTATGTCACTCGGGCCCGTGACCGGACGGACCGCCGCAGGTACGTCGTCGAGCTCACCCCTGCCGGTACGACCGCGCTCAGCCGCGTCAACGGCAAGCTCGGCCTGCTCGACACACAGGTGTTCGCCGACCTGGCCCCGGCCGACCGCACGGCGCTGCACCGCATCCTGACCGAGCTGGCGTCGGGCGCCACCCTGCCCACGCTGTTCGACGAGGCGCGCGACCGGACGGGGTCCCGGAAGGAGTCGTAGAGCGGCGCGCCGGGCACGGAAGAGGCCTGGAGAACGGCGGCGCCGGGGAGCGTGCGAGCGCCAGGGTGGCACCGGGCGCGATGCGGTGATTTGCTCGATATGTCCGCCGTATGTGTCTGCTGTGGGCCTCTCCCACCGACAAGGACTTCTCGTGACCGCTTCGCCACCCCACACATCCCCTTCCGGCGGGTTCGGACTGGACGAGGCCGTGATCGGAGTGCTGTTCCGGCAGTCGCCGTACGGGCTGCATGTGTACGACACACAACTGCGACTGGTCCGGGTCAACACCGGTGCCCGGTTCATCCAGGAGTTTCCGGTCGACCGCATGCTGGGGCGCCCGATGCGCGATGTGCTGCGGGCCTATCAGGCCGACGATCCGAAGGCCGTCGAACAGGCGGCGCGCGAGGTGCTGGAGACCGGCTGCCCCGCCCTCGACGTGCAGTTCCGGGTACGAAGCTGGGAAGGCCCGCTGCGGGAGCATGTGACCTCGGTGTCCCTCTTCCCGCTGCAGCGGGACGACGGAACGGTGCAGGGTCTCAGCGTCGTCGTCACGGACATCACCGAGCGGGTCCGGGCCGAGGCCCGGCTCCGCCTGCTGAACCGGGCCACCGCCGAGGTCGGTACGACGCTGGACGTGTTCCGCACCGCGCAGGAGCTGTGCGACATCGTGGTCCCGGAGCTCGCCGACTCGGTGACCGTGGACGTGCTCGACTCCGTGCTGCGGGGCGAGGCGCCCGCCTTCGGCACGGTGACGGAGAGACTGCCGCTGCGCCGCGCGGCCTCGCGCTCGGTGGACGACGAGGGCCGCCGGCACGACCCCCCGACCGGCGCCGCCTGCCGGGTCTGCGCCCCCTCGCGACGGGACGTCCTGCCGAGCCTGGAACCCGAGCTGGTCCCCGTCCTGGATCAGGCGCACGCGCGGAACACCCCGCTGACCGCGGCCGGTGTGCACTCCATGATCACGGTGCCGTTGCGCGCCCGTGGGGTGGTGCTGGGCCTGGCCTGCTTCTACCGGTCGCACCACCCCGTCCCGTTCGACCGGGACGACCTGGCGCTCGCCGAGCAGCTGGCGGCCGGCACGGGTCTGTGCCTGGACAACGCGCGTCTCTACCACCGGGAGCACTCGGTCGCCCGTATCGTGCAGCGCAATCTGCGGCACCCCGACTCACGGTGCCACGCCGCCGTGGACACCGCACACATCTACCTTCCCGCGGGAGCCGGAGGCGGCTGGTTCGACGTCATTCCCCTCTCGGGCTCGCGCGTCGCCCTGGCGCTCGGGGACACCACCGCGCTGTACATCGACGACACGGCGGCCATGGGGGAACTGCGCGCCGCCGTCACCGCCCTGTCCGAACTCGATCTGCCGCCCGACGAGATCCTGGCCCGTCTGCACGACCTGACCAGCCGGTTCGCCCGTGCTCCGTGCGGTCCGGAGTCCGAGGAGGCGCCGTCGCCCGACCAGACCTGGCCGGCGACCTGCGTGTACGTGATCCACGACCCGGTGACCGGAAACTGCGCCGTGGCCGCCGCCGGGCACCCGCCGCCGGCGCTCGTCCTGCCCGACGGCGAGGTCGGACTGATCGACGTCACCCCGGGTCCACCCCTGGGCGAGGGCCTAGGCGAGTACGCCGTCACCGAACGCACCCTGCCCGAGGGCAGCACCCTCGTCCTCTACAACCCCGCCCTGCTCCCGGCCGGCGACGGTCCGCGACCGCGCCACATCCCGCTGGACGAGCTGCGCCGCATCGCGGCGGACCACTCCTCCCTCCAGGCCAGGTGCGACGCCATCGTCGACGCCCTGCTCCCGGAGCAGCCGCAGCGGGACGCCGTCCTGCTGCTCGCCCGGACCCGTGCACTCGACGCGAGCCGGACGGCGTCATGGACACTTCCGAACCAGCCCCAGGTGGTCACCGAGGCCCGGCGGAAAGTCGCCGACAGGCTCACCGAGTGGGCCCTGGACGACCTCGCGGACGACACCGCACTCGTCGTCAGCGAACTGGTGACCAACGCCGTCCGCTACGCCGACGGGCCCATCGAGCTGCGACTGGTCCGCGACCGGACCCTGACCTGCGAGGTCACCGACGACAGCAGCACCGCGCCGCAGCTGCGCCGCGCCATGGTCGGCGACGAGGGCGGCCGGGGACTGTTCATCACCGCGCAGCTCACCGAACGCTGGGGCGTCCGGCCCGCACGGCGCGGCAAGACCGTGTGGGCCGAACTGCGCCCGCCCGAGGACTGACGGCCGTACGCGTCTACGGGGCCGGCGGCAGGCCCCGCAGGGTGGGCAGCAGTGCCAGGGCCACCCGGACGTCCAGGGTGTCGCTGTCGATGCCGCGGCCGAGGATCTGGCGCGCCTGGTGGACCCGGTAGGTGACCGTGTTGGGGTGGATCATGAGACGTTCGGCGGTGCGGGTGCGGCTGCAGTTCTCGTCGAGGTAGCTGGCCAGCGTCGTCGCCAGCCGGAAGGTGGCCTCGTCGTCGGCGGCGAGGTCACCGAGCACCCGGATGACGAACGTCCGGGCCTGCTCGGCGTCCACTGTGCCGAGTGCGGCGACGGCCATGTTCCGGTAGCGGGCGACCGGCGCGGTGTGCGGTTCGGCCAGCATCACCACCCGGCGGGCATGCGCGGCCTCGATGTGTGTGCGGCGGAAGCCGTCCAGCCCGTACGCCGGCTCGCCGAGGACGACCCGGACCCCCGCCGGGGCGGCGAGCCGCGCGGGGTCGAGGTCCGCCTCGGTGAACGGCGTGGTGCGGCTCAGCCAGGCGGCGTGCGTCTGCGGCCCGAGCGAGTGGGTCAGCGTGGCGTCCGCGCCCACGGCCCGCCCGGCGGCCGCCACCACCTGGGCGGCCCGCGCGTCGGACGTGGCCTCGACCCCCCAGGCGATCAGGCCGAGGTGGTGGCGGGCGAGCTCGTAACGCAGCCGGTTCGTCGCCCGGCGCTGGTCGCGTTCACGCCCGGCCAGGATGGCCGTGATCGCCTCCGCGCGGGCCGCGGCGGCACTGCGCATCCACGCCTCGCGCTCGGCCGCGTACTCGTGTTCCGTCTGCTTGACCGCCGCGTCGACGTAGGCGAACAGCCAGCGTGACGCCAGATCGACGGCTGCCGTCTGCTCGGCCGGATCGGCCGGCCGGGCGGTGATCCGGTCGAACACCCACTGCCACAGCATCTCGTGTCCGAGCCGGTAGGAGCGCAGGATCGCCGCGAGCGCCAGTTGCCGGTGCACCACGGACCGTGTCGCCTCCACGGTCGAGGCCGGAAGGTCGACCCGGCACGGGTCCCCTCCCCGTTCGAGGGCCTCGGCGATCAGCCGGAAGTGCGCCTCGTTGCTCTTGACGCTCTCGGCGACCGACTCGGCGTCCGGAAACCACTCCGGTCCCTCGGCCTTCAGGGCCGCGGTGACCCGTTCCGCGAGTGCCGCCGCCTGCGTGGCCAGCTCGGCCGCGACCGGGCGAAGCACCTGCCGCCAGGCCTTCTGGGCAGCCGGCCTGCGCGCAGGCGCCCACTCGATCTCCACTCCGCGAGTCTATCGAGGCGCTCCTGCACCGGCGATCGGCCGCTTGTCACCGGGCGCCAAGATCCGCGCCACTGTTGGCAGCCCAGTACAAGCCCGCACAGGCCCGCGCCGCATAACGTCCGCGCATGCCCTCACCACGCATCAAGACCTCGGACCTGAGCGGCCGCACCGTGGTCATCACCGGAGCCGGCAGCGGCATCGGCCGCGAGCTGGCCCTGCTGTCCGCCCGCCGCGGTGCCGACCTCGCCCTGTGCGACCTCAATGAGCAGGGGCTGGCGGAGACCGCCGACGGCATCCGGGCCTTGGGCCGCGCGGTGCTCACCCAGCGTGTCGATGTGGCTCGCGCCGCGGACATGGAGGCCTTCGCCGCAGCCACCCACGAACGCTTCGGCGTCGCGGACCTGCTGGTCAACAACGCGGGCGTCGGGCTGCTCGCCGGTTTCCTGGACACCGGGCCCAAGGACTGGGACTGGCTGGTGTCGATCAACCTGATGGGCGTCGTGCACGGCTGCTCGGCGTTCCTTCCCACCATGATCGAACGGGGCAGGGGCGGCCATGTCGTCAACCTCTCCTCCACCGCCGGTGTCCTCGCCAACCCGCAGCTGTCGGCCTACAGCACGACGAAGTTCGCGGTGTTCGGCCTCTCGGAGACACTGCGCCTGGAGATGCGCCCGCACGGGATCGGCGTGACCGCGGTCTGCCCCGGCGTGATCAACACCAACATCACCCGGGCGACCCCGATCCGCGGCGGCGGCGACCACGACCGGCGCCGCGAGCACCTGGCCGCGCTGTACCGCAAGCGCGGTTACACCGCCGAGCGCGTCGCCCGCAACGTCCTGCGCGCCGTGGACCGGAACAAGCCCGTCGCCCCGATCGCCGCCGAGGCCCACCTCAGTTACTGGCTGTCGCGCGCGGTGCCTCCGGCCGGCCGCTGGTTCTCCGCCCGCCTGGCCGCCATGGCCGACTAGCCGGATCCGGCACCCGCCCCGTCCCACCCCGCCGGCACGATCAACCGGCGGTGAACCGCCCCGAGAGGTTTGACCGATGTCCAAGGAACACTTCACCGACCAGGAGCTGGCCGAGGTCAAGGCGGCCCAGCGGCTGGCCTACGACGCGGTGGCCGCCGTAGAGGCGCAGCTGTACGAGGGAATCACCGAGAAGCAGGCCGCGAAGGCCATCGAGGACTGGCTCCGCGCGCACGGAGTGACCCGCTTCTTCCACTACGGCTTCGCCTGGTTCGGGGACCGCACCCGGTTCAAGAACTTCGAGAAGCCGAAGGGCGGGGCGCTCACCAGCCTGCTCAACCCGAAGATCGCCCACTTCGGCAAGCAGTTCCAGCCCACCGACCGACCGCTGCGCCGCGGTGACGCGGTCATCCTCGACGTCGGCCCCGTGGTGGGCGGATTCGCCTGCGACATGGGCTACTCGTGCAGCCTCGGCGGCGAGGACGACGAGGACTTCCACGCCGCCCGGATGGCGCTGGAGCCCCACCGCGCGCTCATCCTGGACCTGGTCAGGCAGGGCACCCCGCAGTCCCGGATCTACCGGGAGGTCGACAAGCTCATCGCCGACCAGGGCTACGAGAACATCCACAGCTACTACCCCGGCTCGGTCATCGCCCACAAGGTGGGCAAGGTGCCCGGCACCCGGCTGCCCACCTTCCGGGTGCAGGGGTTCAGCCCGCAGGCCATCGCCTACCTGAGCGGGCACCTGCTCGAGTCCGCGATCCGCCCCCGGCTCAACCGGACCCCGCTGTGGGGAGAGACCTCCGACCAGCCCTGCGAGCCCGGGCTGTGGGCCGTCGAACCCCACATCGGCAAGGGCGAGATCGGCGTCAAGTGGGAGGAGTTGCTCGTGGTCACGGAGGACGACGCGTACTGGCTCGACGACGACCTGCCCCACATCCGCTACTGGCAGCAGCACCGGGCCGCCTGACCGGCGACGACACCCACTCACGTATTCCAGAACCTGAGAGAAACCCCCATGACCGACGTGCAGAACGAGACCGCCACAGAGCTCGCCGACCTGGCCGCGGAGACGTACGTCTTCGCCTACCCGCTGGTCCTGATGGAGCTGACGAAGCGGCAGATGACGTCCAAGTACGCGCCGGAGGTGGGGCACGCCCCCATCAACACCTTCGCGCACGCCCCGGCGTTCCCTGACGCGGCCTTCGAGTCGGTGGTCAGCCCCAATGTCGACACCCTGTACTCGGTCGCCTGGCTGGACCTGTCGGCGGGCCCGGTGCAGCTGTCCGTCCCGGACACGGACGGCCGGTACTACATGCTTGAGCTGCTCGACGCCTGGACCAACGTCTTCGCCTGCCCCGGCACCCGCACCACCGGCAACGAGGCGGCGGAGTTCGCCCTGGTCGGCCCCGGCTGGCAGGGCGAACTGCCGGACGGCGTCCAGCGCATCGACGCCCCGACCGCCACGGTCTGGTGCATCGGCCGGACCTACACCGACACAGTGGCCGACTATCCGGCCGTGCACGCGGTCCAGGCCGGCTACCGGCTGACCCCGCTCGGCGGCTCCACGAGCGCCGCGGAGCCCGGACCCGGTCCCGTGGACGCCGTGACGGCGCCCGTCGACCAGGTCGCCACGCTCGATGCCGCCACCTTCTTCGCGATGACGGCCCATCTGCTGGCGACCAACCCGGAGCGGGCCGCCGACGCCCCGATGACGGAGGCGCTGGAACGACTCGGCGTCATCGCCGGACGGCCGTTCGACTGGGACGCCCTCACCCCGGACGAGCAGAAGCAGATCGCACGCGGAGCGGCCGACGGGCTGAAGCGGGTCGAGGAGAGGGGCCGCTGGCCCCGCGCCGACTTCCACGACGGCTGGCTGACCGCGTACGACCTGGGCGAGTACGGCACGGACTATCTGCACCGGGCCTCGATCGCCTGGGTCGGCCTGGGCGCCAATCTCCCCCAGGACGCGCTCTATCCGCTGTGCCGGGTGGACGCCGGCCGCGAACCGCTGCACGGCGGCACCTCCTACACCCTCCACTTCGAGGCCGACGCCCTGCCGCCCGCCGACGCCTTCTGGTCCCTGACCATGTACAACGACCGGCAGTTCTTCGTGGACAACCCGCTGAACCGCTACGCCATCGGCGACCGGGACGCCCTGGAGTTCAACCCCGACGGCTCCCTGACCCTGCTGATCCAGCACGCGTCCCCGGGCGAGGGCCGCGAGGCCAACTGGCTGCCCGCGCCGGAAGGTTCGTTCAACGTCATCATGCGCCTCTACCTCCCCCGCCCGGAGGCCCTCGACGGCAGCTGGCGCATGCCCGGCATCCGCAAGGCTGGCTGATCCCGGTCCTGCAACAGACCCAGCAACCGTGTCCGGCCCTCGCGGGCCGGACCAGGCCTCACGGAGGTTCCCCATGGGCTCGCCATCGCTCCGTCCGGGACGGGGGCCGGGCGTCGATGCCTCCGGCCCGGCCACGCCCCCGGTCTCCCGGCGCTACGCGTGGTACGTCTTCGCGCTGGCCTTCGCGCTGGCGCTCACGGACTACATCGACCGCCAGATCATCGTCTCCGCCTTCCCGTTCCTGAAGGACCAGTGGGGGCTCTCCGACACGCAGCTGGGCGCCCTGGTCTCCGTCGTCTCGGTGACCGTGGGCCTCGGCGCGCTCCCGCTCGCCCGCCTGGCGGACCGCTGGAGCCGGGCGAAGTCGGTCGCGCTGATGGGCACCGTCTGGAGCCTGGCCGCGTTGGGCTGCGCCATCAGCGGCAACTACGGCCAGATGGTTGCCGCCCGGGCGGCCGTCGGAGCCGGTGAGGCGGGCTACGGCCCGGCGGGCGGTGCCCTGCTCGCCAGTCTGTTCCCGCAGCGCAAGCGCTCCACGGTGGCGGGCGCCTTCCTGTCCGCGGCGCCCATCGGCGCGGTGTTCGGCGTCTTCCTGGGCGGCTTGATGGTCGGCCAGCTCGGCTGGCGCATCACCCTCGGCGTGTTCTCCGTGCCCGGCGCGGTGCTGGCTCTGCTGTTCCTCAAGGTGCGCGAGCGCCACGCCCCCGGCACCGACGCGGTCGCCACCGGGCAGGACGCGCCGGCGGTCCCGGTCGGACTGCGCGCCGTCATGGCCGAACTCTTCCGCGCCCGCACCGCCGTCCCGGTCTACCTCGCCAGCGCCCTGCAACTGGCGGTGCTCTCCACGCTCTTCGCCTGGCTGCCCAGCTATCTCACCCGGGCCTACGGCTACACCGACACCCGGGCCGGAGCGGTGTCCGCCGTGGCGATCCTCGCCAGTGCCGTCGGCACCTTCGTGCTCGGCGGCCTGGCGGACCGCGCGAGCGCGACGCGCGCCCGCAACAAGCTCCTCTTCCCCGCCGCGTTCGCCCTGCTCGCCCTGGCCCTGCTGACCTCCGCTTTCGGGGCGGTGCCCACCGGTCCGCTGCAGCTGTGCCTGATCGTCGTCGGCACCTTCGCGGTGACCTCTGTCATCGGGCCGGTCCCGGCCGTGGTCATGGACATCGTGGACTCCTCGGTCCGCGCCACCGCCCTCGGCATGCTGGTGCTGGTGCAGAACCTCTTCGGCCTGGCCGTGGGACCGCTGCTCACCGGCCGGCTCTCGGACGCGTACGGCCTGCCCACCGCCCTCACCGTGATGCCCCTGTTCTGCATCGGTTCGGCCGCCGCCCTCTGGTACGCCTCGCGGACCTACGAGCAGGACCTGAACGCACAGACCCGACGGGACGCACAGTCCGGCGAAGCCCTGTGAACCCGGTTGTCGCGCAGGAGCTTGAGGCGGCGGCTGTGGGGCTCGGGCCGGTGCATGGTGCCGGTGCGCCGGCCGGAGTCGCGTGGAACGGGTACCGGTCCTGCCGCGGAGGCCAGGTGCCCGGCGTCCGCGTAGGCCGACAGGTCCACGGCGGCGACGACGTGCTCAGCGCCGAGGATGGGGCCCGTGCCCGGCAGGGATTCGATGATCTCCGCCTGCGGGTGGGCGCGGAAGGTGTCCCGGATCTGCTGGTCGATACGTTCGAGCCGGGCGTCCGGGGCGGGGATCCGCGTCGCCGGGTCAGCCACGAACCGCGCGGTGACGTCCTCACCGGGCCGTGCCGTCCGCTGCGCGCGAGCCGCCTCCAGGGCGGTGGCCGCGACCAGGTCGGCACTACGTACGCCCCGGTTGGTGAGCCAGAACGTCAGCCTGGCGAAAGGCCGTTCCAGCGCGGGGAAGACGCCGGTCAGTACGTCGCGGAGCCGGTTGAGCAGCCGCACCCGGTCGGCCACCAGGCCGGTGCGGTGGGCCGTCGGCAGAGCAAGATCGGCGCCCGGCCGGGCCGATGCCGCCCCGCCCATCGGTCACATGCCTCTCCTCGAACCACCGCTCCTGCCCCGCCCCTGGCTCGCCACGGCCGGCAAGAACCGATCAGCCACACCCGGCCCTTCCGGGCCGCGTCACACCTTACGGAGAACCGATGCTCAACCTCGTCGCCATGCTCGAGGACAGCGCACGCGCCGTGCCGGACCGCGCCGCCGTGGTCCTCGGCGACCAGCAGTTGACCTACGCGGAGCTCGACGCGTCCGCCTGTCAGGTGGCCAACCTGCTGCGTTCGCGGGGCATCGAGCCGGGCGACAAGGTCGCGCTGTCCTGTCCGAACGTGCCCTGGTTCCCCGTCGTCTACTACGGCATCCTCAAGGCCGGAGCGGTCGTCGTCCCGCTCAACGTGCTGCTGAAGAGCCGCGAGATCGCCTACCACCTGCGCGACTCCGGCGCGAAGGCGTACTTCTGCTTCGAGGGCACGGCCGAACTCCCGCTGGGGCAGGAGGGCTGGACCGGGTTCGGCGAGACCGAGAGCTGTGACCACTTCTTCCTGCTGACCGGCCGTCCCACCGCCGACTCCCCGGTCAGCGGCGCCCAGACGGCGACCACGGCCCTGGCCGACCAGGACACGGCGTTCGCCACCGTGCCCACCGAGCCCGGCGACACCGCGGTCATCCTGTACACCTCCGGCACGACCGGCCGGCCCAAGGGCGCGGAACTCACCCACGCCAACATGACGCTCAACGCGCTCACCTGCCACAAGATGCTGGGCGAGATCGAGCACGAGGTCCATCTCATCGCCCTGCCCCTGTTCCACTCCTTCGGCCAGACCGTGCAGATGAACGCCGGCCTCGCCGGCCGGTCCACCCTGGTCCTGCTGCCGCGCTTCGACGCCGCGTCGGCCCTGGCGCTGATGCAGCGTCACCGGGTGACCTTCTTCGCCGGCGTTCCCACCATGTACTGGGCGCTGCTCGGCGAGGCGGCCTCGGGCGCCGCGGACGTCGACGTGCCGGCGATCGCCGGAAATCTGCGGAGGGCCATGGCCGGCGGGGCTGCGCTGCCGGTGGAGATCCACCGCCGCTTCGAGGAACGCTTCGGGGTCACCATCCGCGAGGGGTACGGGCTGTCCGAGACCAGCCCGCTGGCCACGCTGACACCGGTCGGCGAGCAGGTGCGCCCCGGTTCCATCGGCCTTCCGGTGTGGGGCGTGGAGGCGGAACTGATCACCAAGGACTGGAAACGTGTCGAGGGGCACGACGAGGTCGGCGAGATCGTCGTGCGCGGGCACAACGTCATGAAGGGCTATCACAACCGCCCGGAGGCCACCGCCGAGGTCATGCGCGACGGCTGGTTCCGCACCGGAGACCTGGCCCGCCGGGACGCGGACGGCTGGCTCTACATCGTCGACCGCGCCAAGGACATGATCATCAGGGGCGGGTTCAACGTGTACCCCCGGGAGATCGAGGAGGTCCTGCACACCCACCCGGCCGTGAGCATGGCCGCCGTCATCGGCGTGCCCCACGAGAGTCACGGCGAGGAGGTCAAGGCCTGCGTGGTCCTCAACCCCGGCGCCACCCTCACCGAGGACGAACTCATCGCCTGGTGCAAGGAGTCGATGGCGAGCTACAAGTACCCACGCCGGGTGGAGTTCCTGGACGCCCTGCCCATGAACGCGACCGGGAAGATCCTCAAGCGACAGCTGCGGAACGGCCTGTAGGCACCTGTCCGCCATCGTGCAGGACCAGGTGCCCGGCATGGTGTCGCCCCTCACACGATGCGTACCACTAATCGTATGCAGTACGAATGATATGTTGCACATATGATCTCCTTCCCCCAACGCCAGGCCGACCGCCTCTACCACGAACTCCTCGCCCCGCAGGAGACCCAGGACGTCCGCACCCGGGTGCGCGCACTCGCCGAGAAGGCCGTCGCCCCGCACGCCGCGGCGATCGCCAACGGCGACGAGCGCACCGACGGTTTCCCCCGGCAGGTGTTCGACGACCTCGCCGCCGCCGGCCTGTACGGCACAGCGTTCCCGGCGGATGTCGGCGGTGCCGGACTTGCCCACCCCGCCACCGCCACCGCGGCCGCCATCGAGGAACTGGCCTACTGCTCCAGCAGCATCGCCGCGGTCTTCGACGTCCACTGCATCCTCGCCGGGAACGCCCTCAACCAGGGCACCGAAGCCCAGCGACAGCGCTGGCTGCGCCGGGTCGTCGACGGCTCGGTGGTCGGCGCCTTCGCCACGACCGAGCCCGACGCCTCCAGCGACCTGTCCCCGCAGGCGGTGCGGACCGTCGCCGAACGGACCGCCGAGGGCTGGGTGCTCAACGGCCACAAGCGGTGGATCTCGAACTCGCCGGTCGCCGGCTTCGTCGTCACCCTGGCCCGCACCGGTGACCGGCTGAGCATGTTCATCGTCGACACCTCCCTGCCTGGTGTGTCGGTGGGCGTGCCGGACCGCAAGATGGGCAACCGCGGCCAGCTCACCGCCGACGTGCACTTCGCAGACGTCCGGCTCACCGACGACGACCTGCTCGGCGGCGTCGAGGGACAGGGCCTGCGGCACGCGCTGGGCACCCTGACCTACGGCCGGATCGGCATCGCCGCCGCCGGCGTGGGGATGGCGCAGGCGGCCTTCGACCACACGGTGGCCCACCTCTCGGAGCGCCGCGCCTTCGGCAAGCCGGTCGCCGCCAACCAGCACTGGCAGTTCCTGCTCGCCGAGCGTGCCACCGAGATCGAGACGGCCCGGACCCTCTACACCAAGGCCGCCCTGCGGCTGGACGCCGGCAACCCCTTCCCGGAACCCGAGGCGGCCATGGCCAAGTTCCACGCCACCCGGCTCTCGGTCGACATGGCACGCGACGCCGTACAGGCCTTCGGCGGCCTGGGATTCGCCCGCGAACTCGGCGCCGACGACCGGCTCTGCCCCATCGAGGCGATCTACCGCGACAGCAAGATCGGCGAGATCTACGAGGGCACCAACGAGATCCAGAAGTGGGTCATCGCCCGTCAGATCTTCGGTCGCGACATCACCGGCTGACCCACCCCCGCGGCGCCGCCCGGGCACGGACCGCTCCGGTCCGTGCCGGGCACGCCCGAGCCACGAGGATGTGCCCCGTCATGCACGTCTCTGCCGAAGCCCGGGAGCGGGCAGCCGCCGCTCTCGTCCGACTCGCCGAACTGCTCGGCCCGAGCGGCAGCGCCGCTGAGCCGGCGGACACCGATGCGGTGGCCCTGGAGCAGCGTGTGGAGGACGGCCTCGGCGCGCTGGGCCGGATGGTGCCGTCCTGTACCGGGCCGGAGGCCACCGCGGTCGCCCTGCTGGCGCTCGAACTCGCCGAGGTCAAGGCCCTGCTCGCCGACGAGCGCACCGCCCGGCGCCTCGACGGAGTGCTCCAGGTGCAACGCGCCCTGGCACATCTGCCGGCGACCGGCTCCACCGAGCAGATGCTGACGAGGGCCCCCGACGCGGTGTGCACGTACTGCGGGTTCAAGGCGGCGATCCTGTGGCGCGTCGAGGACGGCGTGGTCACGCCCGTGTCCGCGTACTCGGTGGAGGATCCGCATCTCCACGAGAAGGTGCGGCGCTTCTGCGCGGGCCTCGCGCCGATCCGGCTCGACGCGATGGTGCTGGAGAACGACATCCTGCGGCGCCGGTCGCCGCTGCTCGTCCATGACGCGCTCAACGACCCGCGGGTCATCCGGGAGCTCACGCGGGCGTCCGGCATCCGCTCGTATGTGGCGGCAGCGGTCATGCCGGAAGGCCGGGTGATCGGATTCCCGCACGCCTCCACCCTGGCGGTCGACGACGTTCTCGACCGGGACGTGCTCTGGGCGTTCGCGGAGGGCTACGGGTACGCGCTGGAGCGGACGATCCTGCTGCGCCGCCTGCACGACCACGGGGAGCGCATCCGCGACCTGGTCCATTCCACCGAGGCGGCGCTGACCCAGCTGCGCGAGGCCGGGTTGCAGATCTCGACCACCAGTGCGGGGCCGCAGGACGTCGAGTCCGGGCCGGTCCGCTCCGCGATGTTCTCCGCGCCCCGCTCCCCCGGCCGTGCGTGCGTTCTCCGGAAGGCAAAGACACTCCCCGCTCGGTGACACCTCACCATCGGTGCCGCCCGGTGGAACGAGACCGCGACGGCCTTGGCCACTCGTCGCCGGAGGTGACAGCGTTCCCTGCTCGTCAGCCGTCCTGGACGGTGGCACTGTGGGAGATGTGAACGCCGAGCACGGCTTGGCCGGTGTGCGGCAGCCACGGCAGTCGAGCCACGCGCTGCTGCTGATCCCGATCGTGCTCATCCTGGTGATCACGATGGTGGACCAACTGGTGCCCGAGGACGTCCATCTCGGCCCGCTCCTGGTCATCGCCCCCGCGATCACCGCCTCGTTCGCCGGTCCCTGGCTGACGGGGCTGATCGGTTTCCTGGCGGTGGGGGCGCAGGCGTACATCGGCTGGCATTTCGGCGTGCTGTTCTCGCGCAACGTCCTCGTGCAGATCCTCGCACTGGCGGTGCTGGCGGCCTTGATCGTGTTCTTCTGCGTGGTGCGAGAGCGGCACCAGCGTCAGCTGGCCAAGGTCCGGTCGGTCGCGGAGGCGGCGCAGCACGGCCTGCTGTGGCCGTTGCCGGAGCGGATGGGCTCCTTGCGGATCGCCTGCCTGTATCTGGCCGCCGAGGACGAGGCGCAGATCGGCGGTGACCTGTACGCGGCCACCCGCGTCACCGGCGGGGTACGCATCATGATCGGAGATGTGCGGGGCAAGGGCCTGTCCGCCATCGGCGAAGCCGCCCTCCTGCTCGGGGCCTTCCGCGAGGCCGCACACCGGCACGCCACCCTCCCCGATCTGGCCGCCACCCTGGAGCAGAGCGTGTCCCGGTACCTGGCCGACTTCGAGCCGACCGCCGAGGCAGGCGAACGGTTCGCGACCACCCTGCTGATGGAGCTCCCCGACGACGACCACATCATCCGCATGATCAGCTGCGGGCACCCCCCTCCCCTGTTGCTCAGCCCCGGCAGCGGCCTGACCGTCCCCGGCCTGCATCCCGCGCCGCCCCTGGGGATCGCGGAGACGGGACCGGACGGCTACACCATCGACGTGGCTTCCTTCGAGCCCGGCGACACCCTCCTGCTCTACACGGACGGCGTCATCGAGGCCCGCGACGCCGACGGCCGTTTCTACCCCTTCGAGGCACGGGCCGCCCAGTGGACCAAGGCCGGCCCCGAATCACTGCTGCACCATGTCCAACGCGATCTGGCCGCCCATACCCGCGGGCGCCTCAACGACGACGCGGCGCTCATCGCGCTCCACCGCGAGCTCGACAGCCACCGTCGCCATGGGCGGGTCATCCACTCGAGCGGGCTCGGCCACACCCCCTGAACCGGACGTGAGGGATCTCGTTCCCGCACCCCCGGGCCACCGCGGGGAAGGTGGCAGGATCGGCTCATGAGCACCGAGACGGACTGGGTGTACCGGGTGGACGAGCCGCACGGCTCCGCGGGCTGGCGCCCCTACGGCGACCATCCCGAGCGTTGGCGGGGGACCGTCACCACCGACGATGCGAAGGAGGACGCCGAGTACGTCGCCGCCCTCGTCGTCACCGACCTGGTGTCCGAGTGGGATCGTCAGGGCTCCGTCCAGAAGCACGTGCGCGTGATCGTCTGGGAGGACGAGGAAGGCGCCGGTCCCGAGGACGCGGTCTTCACGGTCGAGATCCGGCCGTCCATCGGCGGAGAGTGACGCCCAGCGCGCCGTTCGCTGCCGTCACTCGATCCACCGGGCAGCGGCCTCGTAGGGTCGTGGCCGGCGTGCTGTCGAACGCGATGGCCGCATCGGGTGCGTGCCGTCGAACGAGGTTGATCACCTGCTCCAGGAGTTCGACGTGATCGTCCGAGTGCCGCAGGCCACCCCCGACGGTGACGCACTCCCACGGATGGGCTCGCAGCGCGTTCCCGACGGCCGCTTCCACGTCGTCCCGTCCGTCGAGGCCGATCAGGCAGGTCTCGACGCCCACGCCGTGCTCGGCGAACTTGGTCAGTCCCCCCTCGATCGCCTTGGCCACCGGCTCGGGATCCCACGGCCCGGGCACCCGGTACGGGTCGAGCCCGATGACGAGGACACGGGGCGAAGCAGCGCCGTCCATGCCGGGACGATACGCGTCGAGCGCCCCCCATCAGAAGGTGATGCGCGCGCCGCGTGACACCCCGATCCAGAGGTCTTGACTCTCACTGTCCGTGTTCACCGCGCGATCCGCTGGTGTGGGCGAAGCGACCCCCGCTGTTATTCAATGAGGTGTGCGGTCAGGGATCTCGGGGCCCCGTCGCACGGGTCCGAGTACGGCCTCGGCGCTGCGCCGGGGATTGCTGAGAGAGCCGCATGGACTCCACACCCTCCCCCTCGTCCTCTTCGCCGTTCGACCTGGTCAGCAGCGCCCTGGGGCGTTACGTCCCGCGCGGTGGAGCGGCAGCGGCCGCCGGCCCGGCAGACGCGGAGGGCGACCGCGGCACCCCGCCACGCGTACCCGACGACCCCGCTGCCGGCCATGAGGATCAGATTCTGGGCGTGGTCAACCTGGACAGGGACCTGAGAATCACCCGCTGCAATCTGGGCGCCCCCGTGTTCGCGGGTCTGGACGCCGTGGCCGGGGGTCCCTTCGTCGATCTCCTGCCACCGGGGGACGTACCGACGGTGACACGGCGGTTGCGGCAGGTCCTGGAGACCGGTGAGGCGCATGTCGCCCGGATCCAGCGCCTGCGGCGCGGCAACGGGTCGGAGCTGGTGGTCTCGATGAGCATCCTGCCCGCCGCGGCGCCTCAGGAGGGCCTGACCGTCTCCGTGATCGCCATGGCCAGGAGGCTGCACCTGTACGCCGCCGAGACCGCGATCGGCACCTCGCTGGACATCGGCGAGACCGCGCAGTCGCTGGCGGAGTCCCTGCTGGCCTGGGGAGAGGTGGCCGCCATCGACCTCGACTTCGCCGTGTGGACGGGCGAGGGAGTCACCGGGCAGGCGCAGGGGCGCATCCGGCTACGGCGGGCGGCCCTGGTGCCGGACCGGGCGTGGCCCGAGGGCTATGTGACTCCGGGCGACGATCTCCCCAGCGACGCGAGTCGCCTGCTGGCGCAGGCGGTACGGCGCAACGACGCCCCGCAGGCCATCGTCATACCCGACCGGGCGACGGTCGAGCGGGTGCTCGGCAGTCCGCGGGTGATACGTGCCCTGGTGCCCGGCGACCGGTCGGCGGGGGTGGCGTGCATACCGCTGGTCCTGGACGGCGCGCCGCCCGTCGTGCTGGGCGTGGCGGAGGTCTGGCGGCGGGCGGACTGCCCCTTCCGCGACAGCGAACTGTTCGACCTGCAGGAACTGGTCGCCAGGACCGCCCACCACATCGACCTGGCCCGTCAGCACCAGCGCGAGCACACGCAGGTGCTGGCGTTGCAGCGCCGGCTGCTGCCCCGGACCGGCGGCGACACCATCGAGATCGCCAGCGTCTACCAGCCCGCCACGCCCGACAGCGCGGGCGTCGGCGGCGACTGGGTGAACAGCTTTCCGCTGCCGGACGGCCGTACCGCGCTGGTCGTCGGTGACGTCGTGGGGCACGGGCTGGGAGCCGCGGCGACCATGGGCCAGCTGAGCATGGAGGCTCGCGCGCTGCTGTCCGCGGGGCTCGCGCCCGACGAGGTGCTGGAGCACCTGGACGAGACCGTGACGCTGCTGGACGACGCGGAGTCCGGGCTGGCGGCCGGCTACAGCGCCCTCGGGTCGACCTGCTGCATCGCCCTGTACGACCCGGTCAGCCACCGCGTGGCCTTGTCCAGCGCCGGCCATCTCCCCCCGGTCCTGGTCTCCCCGGACGGGCACGCGGGCCCGCTCGTGGTCCGCCCTCACCCCGGCCTGGGCGCCGAGTTCGCACTGCGGGAGCCGTTCGACGTGCACACGTTCGACGCACCCCCGGGCTCCCTGCTCGCCCTCTACACCGACGGCCTGGTGGAGGATCCGGCCCTGTCGATCGACGAGGGCATCGGCAAGCTGGCGGACGCGGTGTCCACGGTGCACCCCTGGGACTCCCTGCAGAAGGCCGTACGGCACGTCGTCTCCGCGCTGGCACCCGTGCGCCAGCGCGACGACGTGACCCTGCTGCTCGCGCGGATGATCGGCTACCGCAAGGGGGACACCGCGACCTGGCGGCTGCCCGCCCGCTACGACGCCCCCGCCCGCGCCCGCTCGCAGGTCTCCGCGCTGCTGCGGCAATGGCGCACCAGGGACGACACCCGGGACACCGTCCTGCTGCTGGTCAGCGAGCTGGTCACGAACGCGGTGCGCTTCTCCACGGGTCCCATCACGGTACGGCTGATCAGGGCCGGCCACGGCCTGCTGTGCGAGGTGGGCGACACCGGCAACGGCAGGCCGCGTCTGAACCCGGTCGGCATCTTCGACGACGGCGGTCGTGGCCTGCACATCGTGCACCGGCTCACCACCCGGTGGGGGGTGCGGTGGACGGACGCCGGCAAGGTGGTCTGGGCGGAAGTCGCGAGGTGACGCGGCTGCGGGGCGAGGGCGCGGGCGGCGTACGGGAGCGCGGCGCGGGCGCGGGAGGAGGACCCGTCACCGGGCGCCACGTCACCTGGCGCCACCGACGGTACGGACCGTATCCTCAGCGATACGTGACGTGACCGTTGATACGGACGGCCCGTCTGCCGGTGGCGTGGGCTCGCGCTACAGCCACTCCCCGTCCAGGGCGGTGGCGGTGAGGCCCGGTGCCGCCGCGTACAGGACGGCGCGGCTGCCCGGCTTCTGCCCGGCGTCGTACGCCCGCCGCATGATGTCGAACACGGCGGCGCCTCCGCGGTTGCCGCTGGTGTAGCTGTCCCGGCTGTAGTCCAGCAGCCCCGGCGGCCACGTGTCGGGCATCGTCTGCTCCATGTACTCCAGCACCCGGGTCCCGCCGGGGTGCGCCAGCAGCACGTCGGGGTGCCAGGAGTCGGCGTGGTCCTGGTAGCGGACGCGCAGCCACTCCCACATCGCGGTGACCGTCTCCTGTACGGCGCGCGGCCCGCGCCGGTCCATCACGAAGTGGGTGCCGTCCGCCCGCGTGTCCAGGCGGTGCAGGTCCTGGGTGCCGGGCAGGGTGTGGTGCCAGGCGGAGTCCAGCCGCAGCACCGACTCGCGCCGCGGGCGGCCCGTGACCACCGCGGCGACAGCGGTGTCCGCGAACAGCAACCGGACGATCAGGGACTCGAGCGTGTCGTCCGCGGGCTGGTAGGTCGTGCTCAGCGCCTCCGCGATCACGACCAGGACCACCCGGTCGGGGTCCGCAACCACGAGATCCGCCGCCAGCGCCAGGGAGCGGGTCCCCGCGATACAGGCCCACTGCGTGGCCGGCAGCAGCATCGCGTCGTTGCGGAGCTGAAGCTTGTTGGCCAGGGTTATGTCCAGACCCGGCAGCGCCGGGGTGGTGGAGTTGCTGGTGATCAGGCAGTCCACGTCCGCGGCGTCCAGCCCGGCGATCTGCAGGGCCCCGCGCGCCGCACGCTCGCCGTAGGACTGCACGGCCTCCCAGGCCGGCGCGGTGCGCTCCTGGACGGTCTGCGGCGTAGGTATCGCCTCGAGTGCGGCGATCACGCGTTCCACGTCCTGCTCGGTGAACCCGTCGCGTGCCAACGCCTCTTGGGCCGACCCGATGCCGACACCCCGCAGGCCACCGCCGTTGCCGGGCGCGACGGCGGCCTCCAGCGGCAGCATCCACCCGCGGGTCTCGATGCCCGTGCTGGCCGCGATGCCGTCGATCCGCGGTTCCCACGCCGCGTGCGGGTGCCGGTCGCGCACCTCCGCCACGATCTGGCTGGTCTTCACGGTGTGCTCGCCGTGTATCACGGCAGGAGGGCAGAGGTAAGCGGCCATAGTGCGGCACCTTTCCGGGGGAACAAGCAGGAATGTCACGAGTGCTGTGTCATGGGTCACTTTGGGATGTCGCGCCCAAGAGGTTGCCGACCCGCTCCACTTCGGGAGCCGGTTTCCGCGTTCGAGCATGGACGCCAAATGGACATTTCCGCTGTGATGCAGACAACTTAGGCAGCCCTGGAAGGCGTGACACGCCACACACCCCTCACCTGACACACCGTCAACCCGCAGGCTTCTCGTCGCTGCCGCGCCGCGATCGGCAGGCTGTCCCACGCGATGGGCGACAGAGGGGCACACGATTGCCGTACTTCGCTGCCGTACCGCGGCGCGGCACGCCCACCGGCCTCGGCTGCGCTCGCGCCGCGGCCGGCTCGAGGCCGCCCCGCCATCGCTGGTCATGCGAGCATGACCGCGCGGGTGGCCAGGCCGCCGCTCCCCCTCGCAGCCTCACTTCCCGGGGGACACCGCGCAGGGCCGCCTGCACAGGCGATGACCTCGGCGTGGCTGGTGCGATCCGGCGTCGGAGCCTTCCTGGAAAGCCCCGTTCACCGGGCTGAGTCCGCGTCAGTTCGGCAAACGGATCACCGCCGAGACCGCACCGCGCTGGTGAAACCTGGCTTCTTCCAGGGCGCTTGAAGTTGCCGGCCTCGGCGTGCGGGCTCCGGGTCGGAGGGTCAGCTCTTCTCCGTCTCGAAGGTGCGCAGCAGATCGGCGGCGACGCTCACGGCGATCGTCGCCGGTTCCTTGCCGGTGATGTCGGCCAGCCCGATCGGAGTCTTGATCCGATCGATGGTGGCCTCGTCGTGACCGCCCTCGGTGGCGAGGCGTTTGCGGAACCGCGCCCACTTGGCCGCCGAGCCGATCAGCCCGATGGAGCCGAGATGGGTGGTGCGCAGGGCGGCGTCGCACAGAGCGGCGTCCTCGGCATGATCATGGGTCATGATCAGGATGTGGGTGCCGCGCGGCAACTCCTCCAGCACCTCCTCGGGCAGCAGCGGCGTGTGATGCACATGCACCTGCGCCACCGCGTCCGCCAGCACGTCGAGCCGCTTCTCGGTCAGGACGTCGGAGCGCGTGTCGATCAGATGGAGGTCGAGGTCCTGACGGGCCAGGATGCGGGCCAGTTCCAGCCCGACGTGCCCGACGCCGAAGATCGCCACCGCCCGTACCACGGGCAGCGGTTCGAGCAACACCGAGACCGTACCGCCGCAGCACTGCACGCCGTGCTCGTTGGTCACCTTGTCGTTCAGGGCGAAATCGATAAGTTCCGGCTCCGGTTCGGACGCGGCGATCATCTCCCGGGCCCGATCGATCGCGACGGCCTCGACATTGCCGCCACCGATCGAGCCCCACGTCTCGTTCTGCCCCACGACGAGCTTCGCACCGGCGTCGCGCGGGGCATGGCCGCGCACGGTCGCGACGGTCACCAGCACGCCGGACTCCCGGCGTGCCCGCAACCGTGCGACCGCGGCGATCCACGTCATGTCAGGCACCGTTCAACGCGGCTGCGTCGGCACGGATGGTGCCGTTGACGGCGTGCCCGTGTCCGGTGTCGCCGCCCGCGGCAAACCCGCTGCCGGCGTGACCGTTCCGGGAGGCATCGCCCTGGCGAGCCGCCTGGATCGCCCAGTACACCGCCTCCGGCGTCGCGGGCGAGGCCAGATCGACACTGACCCCGCTCGGCCCGAACGCGGCAGCGGCCTGCCGCAACGCCTCTCGCACCGAGAACGCCAGCATCAGCGGAGGCTCACCGACCGCCTTGGAGCCGTACACCGCGCCCTCCTCGGTGGCGTTCTCCAGCAGGGTGACGTTGAACTCCTCGGGCATCTCCGAGAAGCTCGGCAGCTTGTAGGTGCTCGCGGCCTGGGTCAGCAGCCGGCCGCGGTGCGGCCCGTCACCGGTGTCCCAGCGCAGGTCCTCGAGCGTCAGCCAGCCCGCCCCCTGAACGAAACCGCCCTCGACCTGACCGATGTCGATCAGCGGGGAGAGGCTGTCACCGACGTCGTGCACGATGTCCACGCGCCGAATGCGGTACGCGCCGGTGAAGCCGTCGACCTCCACCTCGGTCGCGGCGGCGCCGTGGGCGAAGTACTTGAACGGCGAGCCCCGGAACGTCTTCGCGTCCCAGTGCAGCCCCTCGGTCCGGTAGAAACCGGCCGCCGACAGCTGGACCCGCTGGAAGTACGCGGTGTGCACCAGGTCGTCCCAGGCCAGCTCCTTGTCGCTGCCGAGGGCGCGCGCGACGCCCTCGACGATGCGCACGTCCGAGGCGTTCGCGCCCAGCTGGGTGGCGGCCACCTGCAGCAGCCGCTCGCGCAACTGCTCGCAGGCGTTCTTCACCGCCCCGCCGTTGAGGTCCGCCCCGGAACTGGCGGCGGTGGCAGAGGTGTTGGGCACCTTGTCGGTGCGCGTCGGGGCGAGGCGGACCTTGTGCAGCGGGATGCCCAGCGTGGTCGCGGCCACCTGCAGCATCTTGGTGTGCAGGCCCTGGCCCATCTCGGTGCCGCCGTGGTTGATCAGGACGGAGCCGTCCTTGTAGATCAGCACCAGCGCGCCGCCCTGGTTGAAGGCGGTGAGGTTGAACGAGATGCCGAACTTGATGCCGGTCATGGCGAGCGCCCGCTTGGTGTGCGGGTGCGCGGCGTTGAAGGCGGCGATCTCGCGCTTGCGGTTGGCGATGCCGGCGTCGTCCTGCACCTGCCGCCAGACGGTGGAGATCCGTTCGGGCTGCGTGACCGGCTGTCCGTACGGCGTCGTCTGGCCCTGGCCCGGCTGGTAGAAGTTGCGTTCCCGCAACTCCATGGGATCCAGGCCGAGCAGCGGTGCGCAGCGGCCCAGGATGTCCTCGATCACCAGCATGCCCTGCGGTCCGCCGAAGCCGCGGAAGGCGGTGTTGGAGACCGTGTTGGTCTTGGCGATACGACCGGCGACGCGCGCGTTGGGAATCCAGTAGGTGTTGTCGATGTGGCACAGCGCTCGGGCCAGCACCGGCTCGGAGAGGTCCAGGCTCCAGCCGCCGTCCGCGGTCAGGGTGGCGTCCAGGGCCTGGATACGGCCGTCCGCGTCGAAGCCGATCTTCCATGTGGCGTGGAACCCGTGGCGCTTGCCGGACATGGTCAGGTCCTGGGTCCGGTTGAGCCGGAACCGGACCGGCCGGCCGGTCAGCTTGGCGCCGAGCGCGGCGACGGCCGCGAACCCGTGCGGCTGCATCTCCTTGCCGCCGAAGCCGCCACCCATCCGCAGGCACTGCACGGTCACCTCGTGGGCGGGCACGCCGAGCACGTGGGAGACGATCTCCTGGGTCTCCGACGGGTGCTGGGTGCTGCTCTGGATGAACACCTGCCCGTTCTCGTCGATCTGGGCCAGCGCCGCGTGCGTCTCGAGGTAGAAGTGCTCCTGACCGGAGAACCGGAACTCGCCGGTGAACACGTGCGCGGAGTCGGAGAAGCCTGCGTCGACGTCGCCGGCCAGCATCATGGGCCGGGCGCCGTGATAGCTGTCCGCCGCGATCGCGTCCTGCAGCGTGACCAGGGACGGCAGTTCGTCGATCTCCACCTCGACGGCCGCCGCACCGAGCCGGGCCGCCTCCAGGGTCTCGCCGAGCACCCAGGCGACCGCGTGGCCGTGGAACATGACCTCGTCGGGGAACAGCGGTTCGTCGTGCTTCATCCCGGCGTCGTTGACGCCCGGCACGTCGGCACCCGTCAGGACACGGACCACGCCGGGCACGGCGAGCGCGGGCTCGGTGCGCAGCGCGATGATCCGGCCGTGGGCCTTCATGACCTGGACCGGGTAGGCGTGCAGCACGTCCTTGGTGCGCTGGACCAGGTCGTCGGTGTAGAGCGCGGTGCCGGTGACGTGCAGGGCGGCACTCTCGTGCGGCATCGGGACGCCGACGACGGGCTTTTCGGGACGCTCGGACAGATGGCTCATGCCGACACCGCCTCGGTGGTCTGTGCGTACAGCTTCAGCAGGCTCTGGCCGAGCATCGCGGAGCGGTACCCGGCGCTGGCGCGGTGATCGTTCATCGGCGTGCCCTCGGCCTGCAGCACCCGGGCCGCGGCCTCGACGGTCTGCGCCGCCCACGGCCTGCCCTCCAGGGCCGCCTCGGTGGTGAGGGCGCGGATCGGGGTGGCGGCCACCCCGCCCAGGCCGATGCGTGCCGTGCGGACGATCCCGTTCTCGATGTCCAGCGCGAAAGCGACTGCCACGCTGGAGATGTCGTCGAAGCGCCGCTTGGCGATCTTGTGGAAGGCCACGACCGGCGACAGTGGCCGCGGGATGCGCAGCGCGCGGATCAGCTCGCCGGGACGGCGCACGCTCTGCCGGTAGCCGGTGAAGTAGTCCGCCAGCGGGACCTCGCGCTCACCGTCGGCGTCGGCGAGCACCACCGACGCCTCCAGCGCGAGCAGCACGGGCGGGCTGTCCCCGATGGGGGACCCGGTACCCAGGTTGCCGCCGAGCGTCGCACTGTTGCGGATGAGCCGGGAGGCGAACTGCGGGAACAGCTCTGCCAGCAGCGGCACGTCACCGTCGAGGCGGCGTTCGATCTCGGTGAGCGTCAGCGCCGCCCCGATCTCGATGTGGTCGGACTCGACGCGCAGTTCCCGCAGTTCGGGCAGTCGGTCGATGGCGACCACGCAATCCGCGCGGCGGGAACGGATGTTCACCTCGACGCCCCAGTCGGTGGAGCCGGCGACCACCACCGCGTCGGGCCGCTCGCGCAGCAACCGCAGCGTCTCCGCGAGGGTGCCCTTCCGCAGGAATGCCCTGTCGTCCCGGGTGTATTCGGTGGCGACCGGTGCGGGCGGGGACTGCTCGCGACGCTGCGCCAGCGGGTCCTCATCGGTGGGCACACCGACGGCGAACGCGGCATCGCGGATGGGACGGTAACCGGTGCAGCGGCACAGGTTTCCGCTCAGCGCGTGCAGATCGAAACCGTTCGGGCCGTGCTCGGCGTCGGTGCCGTCGGCCGGGTCGGCATGCGCGCAGCGGTTCGGCCGGTAGTACTCGGCGGCCATGCTGCAGACGAACCCAGGTGTGCAGTAACCGCATTGGGAGCCGCCGCGGACCGCCATCTCCTCCTGCACCGGGTGCAAGGTGGGCGGCGTGCCGGGTTCGCCGGCGGTCGCGAGACCTTCGGAGGTGATGATCTCCTGACCGTCGAGCGCGGCGACCGGGACCAGACAGGCGTTGACCGCCACCCAGTCGGTGGGCTTGTTCACCCCGGGACGGGCCACCAGGACCGAACAGGCGCCGCATTCACCCTCGGCGCAGCCCTCCTTGGTGCCGGTGAGGCCACGCTCGCGCAGAAAATCCAGCGCTGTGGTGTGGGGTGCGGCCGGCGAGATGGGTGTTTCTTCCCCGTTGACCGTGATCCGCGCCGCTACCATGACGGGCCTTCGTTCCGGAGTGTGATCGGTCGATTCATCATGTTCGCCAATTTCAGGCAGCTTTCTGTGTTCAGCCGCGCCACGCGTGAGCAGCGGGCGCACAACGGCACGCAACAGCGACGTGAGGAAGGTTGGTGAGGGAGACCCCGAAGGTGCCCGAACGGGCACGTCGGAACGGCGTGCTCAGCAGCCGTGCGCGATGCGACCCGGAACCCAGACCGTGCACTGGGCGAGGCGACCGAGATCAGAGCTGGTGTACATCCGCTGGTCGCCTCCTTTCGGCGGTGATGGGTCGACGGCTACCGTAAGTTAGTGGCTGGGAACACCGAGGTCAAGAGGCC
The DNA here is from genome assembly GCF_009604455.1 of Streptomyces sp. RB17. Classification (GTDB taxonomy): domain Bacteria; phylum Actinomycetota; class Actinomycetes; order Streptomycetales; family Streptomycetaceae; genus Streptomyces. The sequence continues at coordinate 650,743 of NZ_WEGL01000002.1, read as the reverse complement.
GGCCTCCGGCTCCCGAGAACGGACAGGAAGGTCCGTCCGTCCCCACGGGGCCGTTCAGTGGGCGGGCGCGTTCCGGTGCACCGGCCGGCCCGCGCGGGCGTGGCCGCTGTCCCAGGGCCCGCCGACCAGGATCGGGACCCGCGCGTGGGCGTCGCGTCGTGCGTTGCGGGAAGGTGCCGCAGGGCGCACCGACCAGCCCGAGGCAGGGCGGCAGAGTGACCCGGATCATGGGTATGGCGGAACATGGATGCCCTGCGCCGGCCGATGTTCTCTTGACGGCATGAACGTACACCGTGAGGTTCCCTTTCCCACTCCGTCCCACTGGATCGACGGCCACGCGGTCGAGGGGTCCGGACCGCTGATCGACGTCGTGAACCCGGCCGACGAGTCCGTGATCGCCTCCGTGCACGAGGGCACGGCGCAGGACGTGGACAAGGCGGTGGACGCCGCGCTCGCCGCCTTCCCCGCATGGTCGTCGACGTCGCCGGGAGACCGCGTCGCCGTCATCCGGCGCCTGGCCGAGGGGCTGCGGGAGCACAGCGAGGAGCTCGCGGCCACCATCACGCTGGAGATGGGCGCCCCGATCAGTTTCTCGCGGCAGGCGCAGGTCGGATTCCCCGTGGCGTCGACACTCGCCGCGATCACCGCGGCCGAAGAGTACGCGTGGACGGAGGTGATCGAGAACTCGCTCGTCATCCATGAGCCGATCGGCGTCGTGGGCGTCATCACCCCGTGGAACTTCCCGCTCCAGCAACTGGTGACCAAGGTCGTCCCGGCCATGCTGGCGGGCAACACGGTGGTGCTCAAGCCGTCGGAAATCTCTCCCCTGAGCGCCCGGATGTTCGCGGAGATCGCCACCGAAGCCGGTCTGCCGAACGGTGTGTTCAACGTCGTGCAGGGCACCGGCCCGGTCGTCGGCGAGGCCATCTCCCGGGCCCGAAAATCGGCATGGTGTCCTTCACCGGGTCCACCCGTGCCGGGAAGAGCGTCTCCGTCGTGGCCTCCGACACGGTCAAGCGCGTGGCGCTCGAACTGGGCGGCAAGGCGCCCCACATCGTCCTGCCCGAGGCCGACCTCGACTTCGCCGTCAGGCGCGGACTGGCCTACGCCTGGGCGAACGGAGGTCAGGCCTGTGGCGCGCCTACGCCCGCATGCTGGTATCCGAGGACCTTCAGCAGGCCGTGGCCGAGAAGCTACGGGCCGCCGCCGCGGAGTACACCGTCGGCGACCCCGCCGACGAGGCCACGCGGATCGGTCCGGTCGCATCGGAGAGCCGGCGCAAGCGCGTGGACGGCTACATTCGGCGCGGTATCGCCGACGGCACCACGCTCGTGGTCGGCGGGCCCGGCAAGCCGGAGGGCTTCGCGACCGGCGCCTACGTCAAGCCCACGATCTTCTCGGACGTCGACCCCGGATCCGTCATCGCCCAGGAGGAGATCTTCGGTCCCGTCCTGGTCGTGATCCCGTACGCCGACGAGGACCACGCCGTCGAGATCGCCAACGGCACCATCTACGGCCTCAGCGGTGCCGTCACCGGTGACGAGGAACACGCCATGGAGATCGCACGGCGCCTGCGCGTCGGCCAGGTCGACGTCAACGGCGGGGAGCACAACTTCCAGGCGCCGTCCGGTGGTTACAAGCAGTCAGGCAACGGCGTCGCCGAACACGCGAGAAGCGGCCCAGCACGCGTCCGGGCCTGCCGGGCCTGCCGGGCCCAGGTCGCCGTGGACCCAGCGTCCTCCACGGCCACCCGTGCGCGGATGGTGCTGACCGGCACATGCCGGACGGGGAATCCGCAACCGGGCCGCGTCGCTCACCCTGCTGTGGTCCTCGACGACGACCGTGTCCGGCCGACGCGGCGTCCCTCTCGGGGTCGCCTCGTGGACCGCCGCGCAACCGTCCAGGACCGGCAGCTCCCTTCGGGGAGGATCACCAGCCGGGAGGAAGATCAGCCATGGCGGACCGAGCGGGGCTGGCGGCCTTTCTACGGGCGCGCCGTGAGGCCCTCCAACCGGAGGACGTCGGGCTTCCCCGCGGACGCCGCAGGCGTACCGGCGGGCTGCGCCGCGAGGAGGTCGCGGCGCTGTGCGACATGTCGGTCGACTACTACGGCCGACTCGAGCAGCCGCGAGGGCCCCACCCCTGGGAACAGATGCTCGCCGCGCCACGCCCTGCCCCGCAGGGTGTGGCGCGGCGACCACATCAATCCCGGGATGATGCGCGTCCTGGACCGGCTGGAGGACACGCCTGCCCAGGTCATGAACCACCTGGGCGAGACGCTGAAGCAGACCCGCATGGCTGAGGCCCTGCGGGGCGACGAGACGGCGTACACCGGACTGGCGCGCAGTGCGCACTACCGCTGGTTCACCGATCCCGCGTCCCGCCTGGTCCACCCCGAGAGCGACCATGCCGAGCTGAGCCGGCTGATGGTGGCGGACCTCCACGGCACCTACGCCCGTGACGGCGGCGACTCGCGTGCCGGCGAACTCGTCGACACGCTGCGTGAGAAAAGCCCCGAGTTCGCCCGCCTCTGGCATGAGCGCCCGGTGCCGGCCCCCTACTGCGCCTCCAAACGCTTCCGGCACCCGCAGGTGGGGGCCTTGGAACTGCACTGCCAGACGCTCGTCGACCCGGACCGGTCCCAGCGGCTCCTGGTCTACACCGCGGTTCCGGGCACCGAGAGCCACACCGGCCTGCGACTGCTGTCCGTCCTGGGTCGGTCCCTTCCGGGCTGAGGTGAGGGCGGCCCGGCGGAGACGGACCGAGCAGTGGCCACCGACCTGTTCACACGTCGATGTCACATCCCGTCCGGCTGTTCGGTCTTACATGTCACAACGTTGCTGTCACGCAGGAACCCGACATGGACACCTCTCCACACGCGCAGCCCTCCATCCCCGTCACGAGCGCCCACGGCCGGTGCATCCTGCAGGGCGTGGCGTGGTTCGCCGTGGCCTCCCTGCTGGTGCGGCCCGGCTGCCGACGCCGGCACGCTGATCGCGGCGCGCGCCCTGCAGGGGGTGGGCGGCGGCGCCCTGCTCACGCCCGGCCCGTTGGCGCTCGTCGAAGACTCGTTCCACCCCGACGACCGGCAGCGTGCGGTCGGTCTGTGGTCGGGTTTCGGTGGGATCGGCGCGGCGCGAGGGCCGATCCTCGGTGCCGGCTGGTCGACGGCCCGGGCCGGTGCTGGACGTTCCTGCTGAACGTCCCGCCGGCGCCCGCGTGTGTGCCGATCGCGCTCCGTCACGACCCGGAGTCCGTCTCGGGGACGGTGATGATGCTGCGGGTCGGCCCCGGCTCTTCGTACCGTGACCCTCCTGTCGTCCGTGGACGGCTCGAACGCCGGAGTGGCGAGCGGTGTCAACAGCGCGGCGGCGCGGGCGTCCGGTCCGGTGGCCGTGGCGACCCTGCCGCTGCTGGTGGGCATGGGCCTGGACGCGTACCGCCCCGGCCCGCCTTCGACGCGTCGTTCGGCCGGGCGATGCCGCTGTGCACGGCACTGCTGGGCGGCGCGGCCCTGCTGGCCTTCATGGCGCTCGACCCCGCCGCCGAGGTCCCTCACCGGGCGCGCCGGCTCACCCACGGGTGGCTCATGGTGCCGCCTCCGGTGCCATGACTCGCGCACCCTCGCAAGAACCCCTGACGAAAGCAGACATGATGACCAGTGCGTCTTCCCCGCTCCTGCGGCCCCTGCCCGAGGACTGGCAGCGTGCCCTCGCCGTGGTGGCCCATCCCGACGACCTCGAGTACGGATGCTCCGCCGCTGTCGCCGCCTGGACCGCGGAAGGGCGCGAGGTCGCCTACACCCTGGCCACGCGCGGCGAGGCCGGCATCGACACGCTCGCTCCCCGGGAGGCCGGCCCGCTGCGGGAGAAGGAGCAGCGCGCAGGTGCCGCCGCCGTGGGCGTCGCGGAGGTGGAGTTCCTCGGCCACCGGGACGGTGTGATCGAGTACGGCCTTCCCCTGCGCCGTGACATCGCCGCGGCCCTCCGCCGCCACCGTCCCGAGCTGGTGATCACCCTGAACCACCATGCGACGTGGGGCCCGGGGGCGTGGAACACACCGGACCACGTGGCCGTGGGGCGTGCCGTCCTCGACGCCGCGGCGGACGCCGGAAACCGCTGGATCTTCCCGGAGTTGACCGAGCAGGGGCTTCAGCCTTGGAACGGCGTGCGATGGGTGGCCGTCGCAAACTCTCCGGTCCCCACCCACGCCGTACGAGCGGAACCGGGGTTCGAGCGGGCGGTGCGTTCCCTGCTGGCCCATCGCACGTACCTCGAGGCGCTGACCGACGAGGCCCCCGAGACGTACGTACGTCGTTTCCTGACCACCACCACCCACGCGCACAGTTCGCGGTTCGGTGGCGAACCGGCTGTCGTCTTCGAGCTGTTCAGCCGCTGACCTCGGATGAAGGGGATGGAGAACGATGTCGTATCCGGAACAGGTGTACTGGGAGGACAGCGGGGAAGTCAGCGCGGACTTCCGTCCGGAGAGCACCCCGCCCGATCTCGGTGAGCGAGGCCGGGACGCCATCCACTACCTGGCGACCACGACCACCACCAGAGGCGAGTTCGGGCTCTACCGCGTCGAGATGAGGGCGAAGGCGGGCGGGCCGAAGACGCACTTCCACAAGACGATTTCGGAGTCCTTCTACATTCTCGACGGAACGGTTCGTCTTTTCGACGGCGCGCGGTGGGTCGATGCCCACAAGGGCGACTTCCTGCACGTTCCGCAGGGCGGTCTGCACGCCTTCCGCAACGATTCCGACGCCCCGGCCGAGATGCTGCTCCTTTTCACTCCGGGCGCTCCGCGTGAGGAGTACTTCGAGCAGGTGTCGCAGCTCGCGGACGCCACGGACGAGGAACGCGCGAACTTCTTCACCCGGCACGACTCCTACTTCGTGGAGTGACTTTCGCAGGAGGTGTGACATCGGGGCGTGACAGATGGTGTGTCACTGAGCGTCACCGCCTGCCGCATCGCCTTCCCTGATCGCGAAAGGAGCGGATCGTCCCGCACGTACCCCGCCGGCGTGCCGGATCCGCCTGGTGGTGCGGTGCGAGGGCGCCGTGGGAGGAGGTAGCGGTATGGACTTCGCCGATGGGGCGCTGCCGATCGGGGAACTGCTGGATGAACGGCGGCATCTGCTGGATGTCGCGTTCTGGATGCTGGGGAGTGGCGCCGAGGCCGAGGGCGTGGTCGGCGAGACGTATCGGCGGTGGTACCGGCTGGCGGAGTCGGAGCGGGCGGTGATCGAGGACCCGCGGGCGTGGGTGTCCAGGGTCGCGGGCGGGATCTGTCTGGAGCGGCTGGCGCAGCCGGGGCGGCGGCGTCCTGACCGGGCGGGGCCGGTGTCCGCCGAGGCGGCCGGGGAACGGCGGCGGATGCTGGAGCGGGAGGTGAGCGCGGTGTTGCTGCGGGGACTGGACGCCTTGTCTCCGTCCGAACGGGCCGCGTTCGTCCTCAATGACGTCTTCGGGATGGCGCCCGGTGCGGTCGCCGACATCGTGGGCCGGTCCGAGCCGGTGTGCGCCGAGCTGGCGGACCGTGCGCGGCGGAGTCTACGGGACCGGCGCGGGCGGCCCAGCACGCCGCGGCAGCAGGACGCGGTGGTGCGTACGGTGCGGGAGGCGTGTGCGGCGGAGGACACCGACCGGCTCACGGCGCTGCTGGCGCCGGACGCCACCGCGTTCTTCGACGGGGGTGGCAAGGTACGGGCGCAGGTGCGGCCCGTACACGGCCGGGAGCGGGTGGCCCGGAGTCTGCTGACGCTGCTGGCACCCCGTGCACGGACGACGGTGGACACGCATTCCGTCAACGGCCGGACCGGACTGCTCGTGCGGTACGACCGGCGGGTCGCAGCGGTCATCAGCCTCGACGTCGCCGGCCGTCACGCCGTCCAGGTCTGGATCGTCGTCAACCCAGACAAACTGCGCCTATGGAACCAGGCCGTTCCCCGGCCCGGTCCGCCGTAGGGGGCCGCCAACCCGTTCATGACACACGCCGGCCCGAGAACACTGGTTTCACGGGTGAATCCGAATTGACATGCCACAACCTGTCACAAGACAGGGGCATCCGTGGTCAATGAAGAAGGCGGGATCGGACAGGGCCCGGTGGGTTGCCCTCTCCTGCGCGAACAGCACGCGCCACAGCGGCCGCTCGTCGGACGGCCGGTGGATCACGGCACCTGCCGGCGCCGGAGACCTGGAGGAACGGAGACAGAAGGATCATGCATGCCACGCCCCCGGGGGAAGGTGACCTGGACGGGGCCGTTTCTGTCTTCCTGGAACTCCGGCCACGCCTCTTCGGTATCGCGTACCGCGTCCTGGGCAGCGCGGTCGAGGCGGAGGACGTGGTGCAGGAAGTGTGGCTGCGCTGGCAGAAGACGGACCGTTCGGTCGTCGTCAGCCCGGTGGCCTTTCTGTCGAGCACCACCACCCGACTGGCGATCAACGTGGGCCAGTCCGCCCGGCTGCGGCGCGAGACCTACATCGGCCCGTGGTTGCCCGAGCCGGTCGACACGAGCAGCGACCCGGAGGTGGGCGCCCAGCGGGCCGAGGCCCTGGAACTCGCGCTCCTGCTCCTCCTGGAGAAGCTGACACCCACAGAGCGGGCCGCATACGTCCTGCGAGAGGCGTTCGACTACTCCTACGCCGAGATCGCGGAGATGCTCCAGATGACGGTCGTCAACGTCCGGAAGATCGTCAGCCGAGCCCGCAAGCACCTCGACACGGAGCAGCGCGAGAGCGTCGACGTGGCCGCACACCGGCGCCTGCTCGACGCGTTCGTGGCGGCGGCACGGCAGGGTGACATCGACTCCTTGGAAGCACTTCTCACACCCGATGCGGTCAGTCTGTCCGACGGCAACGGCATGCGCGGCGCCGCTCGTGTCCCGGTGCTGGGGCGCGCCCGCGTCGCGAACCTGTCGACCGCGTATCCGAGGTTCTGGGGCGAGGTGGAGATACGACCCGTCCAGGCCAACGGACGCGGCGGGGTGCTGCTCCACCGGGACGGCCACCCCTCGGCCTTCATGACCGTCGCAGCCTCGCGCGAGGGGATTCACCGCGTCATGTGGGTGTTCGAGCCGAGCAAGATCGCCGCGTTCCTCGACTCGCGCTTCCGGTACGCGACCGCGCCCGGTGTCTGACAGGCGCCGATCACGTGCGCACAGGGCGGCGCGGGCGCGTCCGCCGGCGCCGTCGACGTACTCCTCCGTGTCGACGAGCGCGTGAGACCCAGGTCACGCACGGCTCGGTGTCACACATTGCCGGTCACCCCGGTCAAGAGTGTGTATCCGCAAACACGCAAGGAGATCACCGTGGAATCGCGTCTCGACTACTTCGGCCACCCGCTCGGGGGCAAGGTGCTGAAGCACATCAACTCGGCCGGCAAGGCGGTTTCGGACTCGACGCTGCCGGCTGCGGTTCAGGAACTGGTGAAGATCAGGGCCAGCCAGATCAACGGGTGCGGATTCTGCACCGACATGCACACCAAGGAGGCGGCGCTCGCCGGGGAGAGCGCGCAGCGCCTCAATCTGGTCGCGGCCTGGCGTGAGGCCAAGGTGTTCTCCGACGCGGAGCGCGCCGCGCTGGAGCTGGCGGAGCAGGGCACCCGCATCGCCGACGCCGCCGGTGGTGTCACCGATGCGGCCTGGGCCGACGCGGCCAAGCACTTCGACGAGGAGCAGCTCATCGCCCTGATCTCCCTCATCGCCGTCATCAACGCCTACAACCGCATCAACGTCATCAATCAGCAGCCTGCCGGGGACTACCAGCCTGGCCAGTTCGGCTGAGCGACACCGCCTGTCCACTCGGGCGGGCCTCCTGGGGGGGCAACGGTGGCACATACAGCCTGTGCCACCCGGACATCACCGAAAGTCTGTTCCTTCCCACGCACGAAGGGGAACCATGCACAGCCCTGTCCCATCACACTTCGCACACCGTGTCGCGATCGTCACCGGAGCAGGATCCGGCATCGGCCGGGCCACCTCGATCGCCCTGGCCCAGGCGGGAGCACGCGTCCTCGGTGTCGGACGCCGGAAGGACGCGCTGGAGGAAACGGCCCACGTCCACTCCGCCATCACCGTCCTGCCGCTCGACATCTGCGAAGAGGGCGCCGCGGACACGATCGTGGGCACCGCCCTGGACCTGTGGGGCCGACTCGATGTGCTTGTGAACAACGCGGGCGCCACCGCCGTGATGCCTCTCGCGGAGACCGAACGATCAGTGATCACCCGCCTGTTCGAGCTCAACGTGACCGCGCCCAGCATGCTCGCCCGTGCGGCGCTGCCGCACTTGCGCGACTCCTCGGGCTCCATCGTCAACGTCTCGTCCACTTACGGTCACCGTCCTCTGCCCGGAGGGGCCCACTACGCCGCGACCAAGAGCGCGGTAGAGCAGCTGACGCGCAGTTGGGCGCTGGAACTCGCCTCGGCGGGAGTACGGGTCAACGCCATCGCCCCGGGCCCCACCAAGACGGACGTCCTGGCCGCGGCCGGCCTCCCGCACGACGCCATCGACGAGATGGTCAGCCGCGAGCGGGACCGGATACCGACGGGCCGGCTCGGCGACCCCGAGGACGTCGCCCACTGGATCCTGCGTATAGCCGATCCCCTGGCCACGCACATCACGGGTCAGGTACTGACCGTCGACGGTGGCCTGGAACTCGTCTGACGCCGCCGGATGCCTCACGGCGTGGGTGCGTCGCAGCGGAGTCCGTCCGTGGGACCACGTGCGGACTCCGCTGTCCGTCATCGGCGGAGCCCCGGTTCGGCGTACTCGAAGGTCGGCCGGCCGTCGTGCCGTCGCCGTCCGGGCGTGTCCATCAGGCCCTGCGCCTGCGCCTTCAGCGCGTACATCATGCCGGTCGCGGCCCCGAGCTTCTCCGGGCCGCCGGTGAACGTCTCTTCCAACGGATGGAGCAATCGGCAGTAGGTCAGGTTGAACTTCCTCTCGGCCATCCGCCCCTTCAGAAGACCGTCCGCGGCAGCTCCGGCAGCACGCGGCCCGAGCGCCACGGCATCACCGCCATGGCCAGGGCCATGGCGGTGTGCAGAAGGTGGTCGACCCGACTGCGCCATCCAGGACTCCGTGGCGCGTCGTGCCGGAGAGCGTGGACCGCGCCGGCGCTGAACAGCGCCGTCGGCATGGCGTGGACGGCGTCGATCGCGTTCATACCGTGTCGCGCCCTTCCAAGTAGTCTCCCGTCGGAACGGGCCTGCCGAGGGTGCAGGCGGCCGGTCAGGCGGTGGGACGCGGGGCGCGCAGGTGCGCCCGCTCGGCCAGTTCCTTCTCGTCGACCAGTTCGAGCATGGGCCTGCCAGGAGCGCACATCATCGTCACGGCGAACCGGGTCCGCGCGTCCGGCAGCGCGTTGCCGTCCTGGTAGTGGATCGCGTCACCGCCCGGCTCCCAGAAGCCGGCCCCGAGTGGCGGTGCGGCGGCGTTCCCGGGTCTCCGGGCTCCCACTCGACGCGAATGGTCATCGCCGAGGCGCCCTCGGGGATGGAGATCGGCGCGGCGTCCTGCAGCATCGTCGCCGCTGTCTTCCACCCCTTCGACCGGGGCTGCTCGCCGGACGCCTGCGCTGGATCCTTTTCCGACATCGTGTTGCATCTCCATGGATTCGTCATGACACGGGACGGCACACCGTTGGCCGGATGCGTGGTTCACGCGTCCGGGTCCCATGCGCGTCGCACAGTGATGACCGGGTGCACGGTGGATCTGTGACAACAGGGAGTGCGGCGGCTCCCTTTGGCGGGGGCGCTTCGGTATCCGGAGACGGAAGAGACCTTGGCTGGTCTTGCTGAACGTGCGGCCCGATCGGGTCGGTAACACCGTGTCGGCCGTCCGGCTCGCTGCACGCGGATGTGCGTTCACACGGTCCGCTTCCGGTGCGCGGAGACAGTCGGTTCCGCGGAGCCGCCATGTGACATGAGGAGGACCGGGACACACGCATGTGCTGGTCCGGCTTGTAGCATGGTGGTCCGAGTACGGAGGACATGGATGCGCGCCGAAGACCACTCGGGCTCCCTTGACCGGGCGACGAGGGATTTCATGGCAGTGCGTCCCCAACTCTTCGGTATCGCCTACCGCGTGCTCGGCAGCGCTGTGGAGGCCGAGGACATCGTCCAGGAGGCGTGGCTGCGATGGCAGTCCACCGACCGTTCCGGGATCCATGAACCGGCCGCCTTCCTGGCCACGGTGACCGCCCGCCTGGCGATCAACTTCGCCCAGTCCGCCAGGGTGCGGCGCGAGTCGTACACCGGGCCCTGGATCCCCGAGCCCGTGGACACAAGCATGGATCCACAACTGGGCGCGGAGCGGGCAGAGGCACTCGACCTGGCGGTTCTTTTCCTTCTGGAGAAGCTGAACCCCGTAGAACGCGCTGCCTACGTGCTGCGGGAAGCCTTCGACTACCCGTACAAGCGCATCGCGGACATCCTCGAGACCAGCGAGGCCAACACACGCCAGTTGGTGACCCGTGCCCGGAAGCATCTGGCTGCCGAGCGCAGAGAGCCGGTCAGCCGTACCGCTCACCGGCGTCTGATGGAGGTGTTCCTCGCCGCGGCGCAGACCGGTGACCTGGCGGTACTGGAGGATGTCCTCACGGAGGATGTGGTGAGCTACTCCGACGGCGGCGGAATGCGCGGGGCATCGAAGATCCCGGTCTTCGGACTGCCGCACGTCTCCCGGTATCTCGCCGCCTTCGCCCCGCGTTTCTGGCCGCAGTCGGGCGTCCGCTGGGTCGAGGCCAACGGCCGGCCGGCCGTCCTCGTCTCGGAGGAGGGAAAAGCGAAGGCGCTGCTGTGCGCCGATGTGTCCGCGCGGGGTATCGAACGCCTCATGTGGGTGATGAACCCGGCCAAACTGGCTCCTTACCTGGCTTTGCTGGGCGCTTGAGGCGGCGGCCCACCGAAGGCTGTCACAGCAGGGGCGACGTGCCGGTCAACTGACTGTCCGTATCCGGCACACCCCTCAGACGTAAAGGCCCGCACAATATGACACCCAGGACATGCACGCCTGCTCCGGCTCCGCGCCCGGCGGTGCACCGCGGCGTCGAAGGAGTCACGCGGTGAACGACCCGATCCGGTCGCCCCGCCTCTCCACCGACAAGGACTTCGACGGGGAGTCCTTCGCCCCGATCCACACCACGACGGTGACGGTGAGCGGTGGCCCGGCGAGTCACGGCCGCGCCACCGGCAGAGCCCGCTCGGCCGACGGTGCCCTGGATCTGGACCTGCGTATGCCCGCGGAACTGGGCGGAGACGGGCAGGGGACGAACCCGGAGCAGTTGTTCGCCGCCGGCTTCGCCGCCTGTTACCACGGGGCGCTGAGCCTGGTGGCACGGCAGGCCGCGCTCGACCCTTCGGTGATCTCCGTGGAGACGACCGTGGCTTTCGGGCGGGACCCGGAGGACGGTGGTTATCTGTTGCGCGTGGACCTGGTGGTCAAGTGGCCGGACATCGATCCCGCCGTCGCCGCCCCGCTGATGGAGACGGCCGATTCGCTCTGCCCTTACGTGAAGATGACCGGGCAGGGCACGCCGACGCACATCACGCTGGACTGCTAGCCGGACGCACGGCTGTTCCCCGGCCGGGCCGGCCATCGCGCATCGGTCTCCGCACCGTTCCGTGCGCTCGGGGCCACATGTCACATCAAGGAGGGGCGTCCTGTCTCAACAGGGACAGCACACACGGAGAGGGAGAATGATGACCACCTCACGCATCGTGGCCGTGCGCGAAGGCCGGCACCTCGCCCGGTCCGTCGTGGTCGGCCCGCACGCACTGACCGCGGACGCACCCCAGCCCGTCGGGACCGACACCGGGCCCACACCCGGAGAACTGCTGCTGGCCGCGCTGGGGACGTGCACGTCCATGGCCGTCCGGGCGTACGCGGACAGGCACGACTGGCCGCTCGACCGGGTCGATGTCACCGTGCGGTTCGATGCGCGGGGACAGATCGTCAAGGACGTCCGGCTGACCGGCGATCTGGATTCCGGCCGCATCAAGCACCTGGTCGCGGTGGCCGGACGCTGCTCTGTCCACCGGCTGCTGACCAAAGAGGTCTCGGTCGTCACCGTACCCACGGTCACGGTGCGGCCCTCCACATCCCCCGACCGGTCGCTGCCGCGATGACCCGGCCCGGGAACCGCTCCGTCGGCGTCGGCGGACCCCTGAGCGGCGCAAGCTGTCACAGATCACCGGACGGTCCGGTCGTACTGAGGGACAACCCCCGCGATCGGAGTGGACCGTGGCTATCACCGAACAACGACTTTCCACCATGGTGCTGGTGATCGGCACCGGAGGTGCCGGGCTGCGAGCGGCGATCGAACTGGCCGAGGCCGGTGTCGACGTCCTCGCGGTCGGCAAACGCCCCAAGCAGGACGCCCATACCGCACTCGCCGCCGGAGGCATCAACGCGGCGCTGGCCACCATGGATCCGCAGGACAGCTGGCAGCAGCACGCGGCCGACACGCTCAAGGAGAGCTATCTGCTGGCCGACCCCCGGACCGTGGAGATCGTCACGCAGGGCGCCGCCCGCGGCATCGACGACCTGGAGCGCTACGGCATGGCCTTCGCCAGGGAGGAGGACGGCCGGATCTCCCAGCGTTTCTTCGGCGCGCACAAATTCCGGCGGACCGCCTTCGCCGGCGACTACACCGGCCTGGAGATCCAGCGCACGCTCATCCGGCGCACTGAACAGCTCGGCATCCCCGTGCTCGACGGCGTCTACATCACCCGCCTTCTGGCGCACGACGGCGCCGTCTTCGGCGCCTACGGCTTCGACCTCACCCATGGCACCCGGTACCTGATCCACGCCGATGCCGTCATCCTCGCCGCGGGCGGCCACACACGCATCTGGCGGCGCACCTCCTCACGCCGTGACGAGAACACGGGCGACTCGTTCCGCCTGGCCGTGGAGGCCGGCGCCCGCCTGCGCGATCCCGAGCTGGTCCAGTTCCACCCCTCCGGGATCATCGAGCCGGAGAACGCGGCCGGCACCCTCGTCAGCGAGGCCGCCCGCGGTGAGGGCGGCATCCTGCGCAACGCGCTCGGCGAGCGGTTCATGAGCCGCTACGACCCCGTGCGCATGGAGCTGTCCACCCGTGACCGCGTGGCCCTGGCCTCCTACACGGAGATCAAGGAAGGGCGCGGGACCCCCAAGGGCGGAGTGTGGCTCGACGTCTCCCACCTGCCCCGGCAGACGATCATGACCCGGCTGCCGCGGGTCTACCAGACGCTGCTGGACCTTCAGATGCTGGACATCACCCGCGACCCCATCGAGATCGCGCCCACCGCGCACTACTCGATGGGCGGGGTGTGGGTGCGCCCCGAGGACCACAGCACCGACGTGCGCGGCCTGTACGCCATCGGTGAGGCGTCGAGCGGGCTGCACGGCGCCAACCGGCTGGGCGGCAACAGCCTCATCGAACTGCTCGTCTTCGGCCGCATCACCGGCCGGGCCGCTGCCGCCTACTCGCAGTCGCTGACCGCACAGCCGCGGTCGGCGCCGGCGATCGCGGCCGCCCGCGCGGAGATCGACGAACTGCTCGCGGCCGACGGCCCGGAGAACGTCCGCGCGCTGCAGCGCGCCATCCGCAACACGATGACCGAGCACGCGGGCGTCGTACGCGACGAGGAAGGCCTGCGCACCGGGCTGGCGGAGCTGGCGGCGATCGAGAAGAGGATGGAGGACGTCGGTGTACACCCGGACATCGCGGGCTTCCAGGACCTCGCCCACGCCTTCGATCTGAAGTCCGCCGCCCTGGCCGCCCGGGCCACCCTCGAAGCGGCGTTGGAGCGCCGTGAGACCCGCGGTTGTCACAACCGCAGCGACTACCCCGCGCAGGATCCCGCTCTGCAGGTGAATCTCGTGTGGTCCCCGACGGCGGGCGTCACCCGCGAGACCATTCCGGCCGTCCCCGACGAGATTTCCGTGCTCATGGAAGAGGTCTCGACCGACGGGAAGCTCGCCGAATGACGTCGGGCCGGGTCGGCGCGATCCCTCGCTCGCCGTGCATGCGGTGTCACAGGGAGAGCCGCTGTCCGGTCTCATCCAGTGCAGGCCGCATTACGTCGGTGCCGGTGCACAGCTCCCCGCCGGGGCGGGCCGCACCAGGAAACAACACCTCCGAGAGGATTCCGTCATGAAGGTCGTAGTGATCGGTGGGACCGGGCTCATCGGCTCGAAGGTGGTCGCCAGGCTCGGCGAGCACGGACACGAGGCTGTCGCGGCAGCGCCCAACACCGGTGTCAACACCCTGACCGGCGAGGGCCTGGCCGAGGTCCTTCAGGGCGCGTCGGTCGTGGTCGACGTGTCCAACTCCCCCTCGTTCGAGGACCAGGCCGTCATGGACTTCTTCCGTACCTCCACGACCAACCTCCTCAAGGCGGAGGCCGACGCAGACGTGACGCACCACGTCGCCCTCTCCGTGGTCGGCACCGAGCGTCTCCAGGGGAGCGGGTACTTCCGGGCCAAGCAGGTCCAGGAGGATCTGATCATGGAGTCCGGCATGCCGTACTCCATCGTCCACGCCACGCAGTTCTTCGAGTTCGCGAAGGGACTCGCCGACGGGATGACCGAGGGCGACACCGTGCGCCTGCCCGCCGCCAGGATCCAGCCCATCGTCTCCGACGACGTGGCCGCGGCCGTCGGCCGCGCCTCGGTCGGCGCCCCGGTCAACGGTGTGTTGGAGGTCGCGGGCCCCGAGGCGTTCCGGCTCGAGGAGTTCATCCGCATGGGACTCACCGCCACGGACGACCCCCGCACGCTCGTCACGGACCCGCAGGCGCGGTACTGGGGTGCCGAACTGCAGGAGAACACGCTTCTGCCGGGGCCGGACGCGCACATCGCCGAGACCAGGTTCGCGGACTGGCTCGCCCGGCAGCAGTGAGCCCTGAAGGGGCTCCTGCTGCGAGGCCGGGGCCCCCTTGCGCTCCGAAGTTTCGGGACGGGTTCACCGGCGTGGGACGCGCATGTCACCGGCCCGGACTTCCTCGGCCGCGTCGAGATCATCTCACCGTGGCCCCCGGTGGGCCCCGAGGCATGGTGTTACAGCTTGATCCGCCCCGTCAGCCACCATTCCAGGTACGTGGCCAGGCTCGGTGCCACTCAGGTGCGGCTGTCGTCCTCGTGGTTCCAGACGAAGACGTCGGGCCGGTCGATCCTGGGCAGGAGCGCGAACAGGTCTCCGTTCCCCGCGTCCGCGAAGAAGAGCAGTGGATCGAACGGCATGTACAGCGTGGCAAGTTCAGCGTCCTCGCGAAGGCTCTGGTTCTCGGAGGCGATGCGCTCGGCCGACCAGACGAGCCCGTCTCCGTACTCGCCCTCGATGCCGTTGCTTTCGCGGGAGGAGAGCGGCGAGATCCGTGGGCGGCCTACAGCCCCGTCGGCGCGGGCCGGGGTCCGCGTTTCGACAAGCGTGACTGATCGCCGGACGAACAGTACGGACCCGGCCGAGCCGGTCACCCACCGGCCCCGGCAATGCGCGACAGCCGTCATGCGGAACGGACTCCGGAGACGACGCGCGACCGGCCACAGCCGGGCCTCACCACTGATGCCCGGCTCTTCCCGTCAGCCGGCCGCGGAGCCTCAACTGGCCGACCCGTGCCGGGAGAAGCACAGGAGGCTGTCACTGAAGGGCGTGCCGTTCGGTCAAGTTGATGGAAGGGAGATGAACGGCATGTCGCTCGAGGCGGACAGATGTGTTGTGCAGGGTGCTGCCGCCACCGCTGTCACGGACAGCGGTCGGATCTCCACCGGCTGCCCTCTCATGGAGACGGGTGGGTGGCTCGTGGGCCTCCGGTTCCACACCGCCGACCTCCGGCACTTCTGGCTGTACTACGTGGTCGACGAGGCCTGCGGCCCGGCGCACGCGGTCTGCGCGGCCATCCGTCGTGCGGACCGTGACCCCGACCGGGTGACTCGGGGCGGGGTCGGGGCCACGGCCGATCAGGTCGAGGTCCTGCGGGTGGTTCAGGACGGTCTGGGCCATGTCGGCCTGGCCCGTTCCCCGTGACGGCAACCGGGCGCAGCAGAAGGCGCAGTTGCCGTGCAGCGCGGTCGAGGACGAGCGCGCGGCAGACCTTGCAGGTGGTCCAGCCACCGGCCCTCAGTGCGACGGGATGACACTGTCTCACACGCTGTTCAGTCGACCCGGTGAACAATTACGACCTTGCATTTGATCACGGCCCGAGGTGAAACCGTCCGGCTGTCACAGGCCCGTCGGCTGTCCGGTCCATACGGAGGGCGTCACGCGAGCCGCCCTCCGTCAGCCGTCAGCCGTCAGCCGTCAGCCGCAAGGGAGCAGAGGGACGCATGATGCCACCAGACCCCGACGAACACTCCGACCCCGCCGTCACCAGTGTGTCCCTGGCGGCCGAGGCCGCGCTCCTCGAGGCCCGGCTGCGCATGCTTCGCGAGGAGCTCGGCCATGTCGACGTGCGCATCAAGGCAATATCCGACACGCTTCGTCTGCTGGGCGGCGTTGCTCCCGCGTCGGCCGAGACGCCGGACGGGGAGGAGCGGTGCGGATCGTGCGGCCCGTCGGGCCGGGGGAACACCGACTGACAACGACATTGTGCCGTGCGTTGCATCGGGTGACCTGTCTCGGGAAACCGTGGCGTCGGTGCATCTCCAATCGGTGTGCGCCAGTGCCTAAGATGTCAAGGGGTACCCGTTCCGCGTCCAGGCCCGGGCGGCACGCAGGTGGGCCGAAGCGCGGCACGAGGGGTCGATGATGAGAGGAACACATGGTCTCCGCAGCCCACGCGGCACATGATGTCGAGGTCACCGCTGAGAGCCTGCAGGAGGAATGTGCGCGCCTGCAGATCCAGAAGCAGGCGCTCGAGAGGGAACTCGCCGCGGTCGTGGCGCATCTCAGTTCGGTGCAACGGGCTCTCGGCGCCCTGGAGACTCTGATGCGTGCCCCGGCCACGGCGTCGCAGAGCCATGCCCCGACGCCCGTCGCCCGGAAGGCCGGCCTCTCCACCGCCGAGGCCGTGGACACCGCGACGGTATCCGTGCCCCCGGCGCGGCGGCCACGCGGCAACGACGGTGAACCTCCCGCCGAGTTCGACGCCGGCGCGGACGGGACCAAGAAGTACGGCAAGCTCACCGAGCAGATCATGGAGTACTTCGCCTCGGTCGGCGACGCCGATGTACGGGCACGTGACGTCGCCGCGGCTCTGGGCCGCGACTCCGACAGCGGAAGCATCAACGCGGTCCGCAGCACGCTCGATCGCCTCGTCGGCGGGTCCCGCATCCAGCGCGCCGGCCGGGGTCTCTACCGCGCCCGTCGTTCCTAGTCACACGCCTCACGCGGCCACCGCCCGCGCACGCTCGAAGTCCCTTACCGCTCGCGGACCTCGCGGGCCTGCCCGCCGGTCAGATCGCGGCCCCCTCGTACATCACGTGGTGGCGACGGGATCTGACGAGTGCAGCCACTGCCCCAGGAGGTCGGCCGGACAGCGCTCGTTCGCGCCACCAGGAGAGGGCGCGTCGCGACGGTGTGAACGCGTACAGGTCGAGCACACCGGGCGGGACCACCGGCCGCGATCCACGTGGCGATGTCGTCCGCTGCGTCGGAGTCGTGGACCAGGCCGAGCCACACCGCCCGCCCGCCGGCGGCTCGCCCGGCAGGCGAGGGCCGCACGACGATCACGTCGGCGGGCTCGCAGGCGTCCAGGCACCCGGTCACCCGGACCTGCGCGGCGTCGGCGACCGCCTTCCGCAGCAGGGAAAGCTGGGCGGCGTGGTCCACACCGGGGATCTTCCCGGTGCCGCAACAGCAGCCGCGGCGCACGGTGACGGTGCAGCGGGCGGGACCGTCAGCCGCGGTGACCGGTCCGCGGCCCCGGTCGCTCACCGGTCCGTTCCCGTACGGGCACGGTGCCAGGCGCCATCGGCCAGCAGGCGCAGGCCGTTGAGGCCGACGATGACCGTGGAACCCTCGTGCCCGGCGACGCCCAGCGGCAGCGGCAGGGTGCCGGCCAGATCCCAGACGACCAGTCCGGTGATGAACACCGCGGCGATGACCAGGTTCTGCACCACCAGGCTGCGCGCTCGGCGCGAGAGGCGTACGACCGTGGGAAGGGTGGCCAGTTCGTCGCGGACGACGACGGCGTCGGCGGTCTCCAGGGCGAGGTCGGAGCCTGCCCGGCCCATGGCGATGCCAGTATGGGCTGCGGCAAGCGCGGGGGCGTCGTTGACGCCGTCGCCGACCACCAGCACCTTCCGCCCGGCCTGCGCCATCTCCTGCACCGCGGCGACCTTGTCCTGCGGGAGGAGACCGGCGCGGACGTCGGTGACACCGACCTCGGCGGCGAGCCGGGCCGCCGCTCGGGGGTTGTCGCCGGTGACCAGCACCGGGGCGGCGCCGGTCAGCCCGCCCAGGGCGGCGACCGTGGCGGCGGCCTCGTCCCGCAGCCGGTCGGCGAGGCCCAGCACCGCCACCGGGGTGCCGTCGACCGTGACCAGCACGGCGGTACGGCCCTCCTGCTCCAGGCCGGCGGCCACAGCGACGGCCGGGTGACCGGCAGGGTCTTCCAGGACGCGGGCGGGGCTGCCTACCGCGACGGCGCGGCCCTCCACCTTCGCGCTCACCCCGGCGCCCGGGGCGGAGGCGAAGTCCTCCACCAGCGGGATGTGCAGGTGGCGGGCGCGGGCGGCGTCCACGATCGCGCGGGCCAGCGGGTGCTCGCTGGGGTGCTCGGCCGCCGCCGCCAGCCGCAGCACCTCGCCCTCCGTAAGGCCCGAGGCGGCCAGCGGGCGGATGTCGGTCACGCGCGGGGTGCCCTCGGTCAGCGTGCCGGTCTTGTCCAGGGCGATCGCGTCCACCTGTCCGAGCCGTTCCATGACCACGGCCGACTTCACCAGCACGCCGTGCCGTCCGGCGTTGGCGATGGCGGACAACAGCGGGGGCATGGTGGCCAGCACCACCGCGCAGGGCGAGGCGACGATCATGAACGTCATCGCGCGGAGCAGTGTCGGCCTCAGGTCGGCGCCGAACAGCAGGGGGAGGACGAACAGGGCGAGGGTGGCGGCGACCATGCCGAGGCTGTAGCGCTGTTCGACCTTCTCGATGAACAGCTGGGTGGGCGCCTTGGTCTCGGAGGCTTCCTCGACCATGGCCACGATCCGGGCGATCACCGAGTCGGCAGGGTCGCGCTCCACCTCCACCCGCAGCGCGCCGGTGCCGTTCAGGGTGCCGGCGAACACCTCGTCCCCGGCCTCCTTCGGCACCGGCAGCGGCTCGCCGGTGATCGTGGCCTGGTCCACCTCGCTCGCGCCGGCCAGCACCCGGCCGTCGGCACCGATGCGTTCCCCGGGCCGGACCAGGATGACCTCACCCACTGCGAGCCGCTCGGTCGGCACCGTTTCCTCGGTGTCGTCGTCGGCGAGCCGGGTGGCCGTGGCGGGGGCGAGGTCGAGCAGGCCGCGCACGGAGTCGGCGGTGCGGGCGGTGGCGATCGCCTCCAAAGCACCGGAGGTCGCGAAGATGACGATCAGCAGCGCACCGTCCAGCGCCTGTCCGATCGCCGCCGCTCCGAGTGCGGCGACCACCATCAGCAGGTCCACGTCCAGCGTCTTCTCCCGCAGCTCCCGCAGTCCCGCCCAGCCCGGCTCCCAGCCGCCGGTCGCATAGGTGAGGGCGAACAGCGGCCCCCACGTCCACACCGGCGCCCCCAGCAGATACAGCGGTAGGGCGACGAGGAACAGCACCAGCGCCGCAGCCGCCCAGCGAGCCTCGGGCAGGGCGAAGATCCGGGTGCGGCGGCGGGGCGCCACAGCCTCCCGCGCGGGACCCTGCGGCGCCGGGCGGGTGAGAGTGGAAGACATCGACACGGGGGTCCTTCACGGTGAACGGGCAGAGCGGGGTTCTCCCGCCACCGTAGCAGGAATGAATGAAGAGTCATTCATGTGTTCATGAGTGGTGCCGTAACATGGGCGCATGGGTCATGGAGCCGCACCGCCAGCCGGAAGCGTCCCGCGCCGGCATCTGGACGCCGACAGCGCCGCCAAGGTCGCCACCACCCTTCAGGCGCTGGCGACCCCCTCACGGCTGCTCATCCTCGCCCGGCTTCGCGAAGGCTCCCTGCCCGCGACCGAACTGGCCGCCGAGGTGGGCATGGAGCAGTCCGCCTGCTCCCACCAGCTTCGCCTGCTGCGCAACCTCGGCCTCGTCGTCGGAACCCGCAACGGCCGCTCGATCGTGTACTCCCTCTACGACAACCACGTCGCCGAACTCATCGACCAGGCCATCTATCACGTGGAGCACCTCCGCCTCGGCCTGACCGACTCCACCGCCACCCTCACCGAAGGGGAGCCAGAACCGGAAGAGGCGGCGGCCCCGATCGCATGACCCGCGATCCGCCCCGCCGGGCGACGCGAGTGCGGGTGTACCGCGCCTGTCTGCGTGCCTTCCACTCGGCCCGCTGAGGCGGACACCCCGGCGCCTGCGACGTGCAAGGCGCTCGGGGCGTCCGGTGGGAAGAGGTTGCTCTTCCGTCGAGCGTGCGGTGCGCCCGCCGTCACGAGACCACCGCCAACGGTTCGGGCTCCCGCCGGGGGTTCAGGCGGCCGGATCGCACGAGCAGCGCGACACAGCCGGCACAGAGCGCGCCCGTCGCCGCCAGCGCTGCCCAGGAAAGCTCCGGGTGGCCGAGGCTATGGGCGGCGTCCCACACCGCGCCGGTGACCAGATTGCCCAGGGTGATGCCCAGCCCGGAGACGGTGTTGTAGAGCCCGTAGTGCGTGGCGACGAGCCGGCCGTCGGCGAGCGAGACGACGGTGTCCATCTCGAACGGATACACCGTGGCCGTGCCCAGCCCGAGCAGGGCCACCGCGGTGAACAGCGACAGGAGTTCCAGGATCCAGTCCAGGAGGCCGGACCTTCTGTCGACCACCGCGTCCGTCACCACGAGGGGCACGAATGCCGCGCCCATGAGAGCGATGCCGTGGACGATCGCACGCTGCGCGGACCAGCGGGCCCGGGCCCACGCGGTGATCCTCAACTGCCCGACCACGGCCACGGCTGCGGAGACCGCGAACAGGGCCGTGGTGACCGCGTCGCCGCTGCCCGGCGCCACCCGGTGGGCCTGGAGCGGCAGCGCCAGATAGACCTGGAAGGACAGGACGTAGGAGCCGATCATGGCCAGGGAGAAGAGGAGGAAGGGACGGTTGCGGACGACGCTGCGCCAGTCGGTGAGCACGCCACCCGATCCGCCCGACGCGCTGCCGTTGCGGCCGGGCAGGAGGCGCAGCTGGACGACGGTCAGGGCGAGGAACAGCGCAGCCGCCACCGAGCAGACCAGCCGGAAGTCGGTGGCCAGCAGTGCCAGCCCGACCAGAGGGCCGACGAACATGCCGGCCTGGTAGAAGACGTTGAAGGCGGCGAAGGCCTCCACCCGCCGCTCCCCCGCTTCCTGGGCGAGGCAGGCCCGTACGGCGGGGTTGAACAGCGCCCCCGCGAATCCGGTCGCGGCCGAGGCCACGACGAGGGCGGGCAGGGCGTCGACGAAGCCGAGGAGGCCGAAGCCGGCGGTGCGCAGCAGGCACCCTGCCATGATCGTGGGCTTGTGGCCGAGCCGGTCGGCGAGCGTGCCGCCGACGAGGAACATCCCCTGCTGGGTGAAGTTGCGCACCCCCAGCACCAGGCCGACCGCCCAAGCGGCCATGCCCACTCCGTCCGCCAGATGCACGGCCAGGTAGGGCATGAGCATGTAGAAGGCGGTATTGATGGTGAACTGCTGGACCATCAGGAGCCGGGCGCACCAGCTGAAGGAACGGAACTCCGTGACCAGGGACCTCATCGGGCAGCTCCCTCCGGCACGGTGACGTTCGTACAGCGGGTCCACCGCTCGACCACCTGGTCACCGGGATGGGCGATCTCGTCCGGGTCTGCGGCCGGCCGGCTTCCCAGCAGGTCATGGGCGCGGCAATAGTCGTCGCTGTAGACGGTGTTCCAGTAGCGGTGCACACCGTCGGGGAAGATCGCCACGATGCGGGTGTGTTCCGGCTGTGTACGGGCGATCCAGTTGGCCACGAGGGCGACCGCGCCCACGCTCCAGCCGCCGCTGGTGTAGTGGCCGCGGGCCAACCGGCGGCAGGTCCGGACAGCTTCGCCGGGGGCCACCCAGTGCGCCTCGTCGAAGGCCGCGTGGTCGACGTTTCCGGGGTGGATGCTGCTGCCGAGGCCGCGCATCAGGCGCGGGCCGGCGGGCTGGCCGAAGACGGTGGAGTGCACCGAGTCGACGCCGACGAGCCGCAGCTCGGGATGGAACGTACGCAGCGTGCGGGCGATGCCGGCGGAGTGGCCTCCGGTGCCGACGGCCGCCACCAGGACGTCGACGCGGCCGAGCTGGACGACCAGTTCGAGGGCGAGCGTCGCGTACGCGGCGACGTTGTCCGGGTTGTTGTACTGATCGGGGCACCAGGCCGAAGGCGTGCGCGCGAGCAGTTCGCCCACCCGCCGGCGGCGTGCCTCCTGCCAGCCGCCCACCGGGTGCGGCTCGGTGACCACGTCGACGTGCGCCCCGAGTGCGTGCAGCTGGTGCAGCATGAGCGGCTCCATGCCGGGGTCGGTGACCAGGGTGACGGGATGGCCGTAGGTGATGCCGGCCAGGGCGAGACCGAGGCCGAGCGTGCCGCTGGTGGACTCGATGACGGGTGCGCCCGGTCGGAGATCGCCGCGCTTGCGGGCGGCGGCGACCATGTGGAGGGCCGACCGGTCCTTGAGGCCACCGGGGTTGGCGCCCTCCAGCTTGGCCCAGAACCCGCGCCCGGGCGGGTTGAAGGGCTCGCCCACCCACAGGACGGGGGTGTTGCCGACCATGCCGGCCGGCGACCGGCGCGGGGCTCCGGCCGGTTCCGGGAGTTCGTGTGCTGCGAGGAAGGAGCTGATGTCGCGCGCAGAGACACTGCGCAGAGCTGTACTCATGGAGTCGTCCTTCTGCGGCCCGTGATGACCATGGGCCGCTGTGTGTGCCGTACGGAGCATGCGTGATGCCCGGCGGCGTGCACCTTCCGGGGTTCACCCTCGGGGGCACGGCCGGGGCAGCTCTGTCAGGTACGGCTGACGCAGACGAGACGCAGGAGAGGGAGTCCACCGGAAGCCGACGGGGGCTCCGGGCCCGCTCCTCCCGGCGGCGCACTCGGCAGCAGCGGGGCGCCCGCACGGCCGGTCCGTGCGAGGACGAGCAGGAGCAGCGCCAGGAGCAGAGCTGCCGTGGACGCGCGCAGGTCGGCGGGCCGGTCGGCCGGATCACAGCACCCGGTGCCGTGGCCGGGGTGTTCACCGGCGTCACGGTCCGCGGAACTGGCCGCGGCGTCGGATCCGAGCGGCGGGACGACGCCGACGGCGCTCGGGACCGCACTCGTCATCGCCATGGTCTCCGCCACGGTGTGCGAGTGCGCATCAGCGGGGTGCAGGGCGCAGGACACGACGTGGGCCACGAGCAACAGCGCCAGGCCCACGAGGAGAGCAAGGGCCGGCGCACGCCTCTCCGGGCGGCCGGCCGATTCCTGCGGCATGCGAAAGATCGTATGCAGCTCGCCGCGATATGGCAGCTTTCAGCCGCTTTCGGGTGAATTATTCGAGCGAGCGCCTGCGCCAGGCCACCGCGGAGTTCCGGTTGTTCAGAGCCGGACGACGATCAGCGCCACGTCGTCGCGGCCGCCGCTGGCGACGCCGAGGCGCGCCAGGACGGTGTCGGCGAACTGCTCGGTGCCGAGGCCGACGCAGTCGCCGAGCACGTCGGTCAGCCGGCTCAGGCCGACGTCGATGTCCTCGTCCCTGCGCTCGATCAGCCCGTCGGTGTACAGCACGAGGGTGTCCCCGCACTTGTAGGACGCACTCGCCTGCGGGCGGGGGACGTGCACGGGACGGGTGCCGAGTGGCGGGTCGGTGGCCTGGTCGAGCAGTTCGCAGCGGCCCTCGCTGCGGACGAGGACCGGCGGTGGGTGCCCCGCGCTGCTGTAGGTGATCAGGCGGCTGCGGGTGTCGATGATCGCTTTGACGGCGGTGGTGCCGAGCGCCCCGTCGATGGACCGGGCGTACAACCCGAGCACTTCCAGCGCCTGGGCGGGGCGTTCCAGGGCGCGGATGGCGGCGGACAGGGCACTGCGCAGCATGCCCATGACGGCGGCGGCGTCGAGGCCGTGGCCGATGACGTCGCCGACCGCGAGGGCGATGCGGTCGGGTGGGATGTCGACGACGTCGTACCAGTCGCCGCACACGTTGAGGGAGCCGGTGGCGGGAAGATAGCGCACCGCGACATCGCGGTGGCGGGCCAGGTCGGGGGCATGCAGCATGGCCTGCTGCAGGGTGACGGCGACCTCGCGTTCGCGGGTGTGGGCCTGCCGCAGTTCCTCGTTCAGCCGCTGCAGTTCCCGTGCCCGTGCGTACAGTTCGGCCTCCAGCGCCTGGGTTTCGTCCAGGTGTTCGCTCAGCAGGGCGGCGGCGGGGTGGGCTGCCTGGTGGGCCTTGACGAACGCGGTGACGTCCTCGACCCGGTGGATGATGTAGGCCACCTGCCCGTCGGGGCCGAGGACCGGGGTGTTCACCGGGGACCACCAGCGCTCCTCGAACACCCCTGGACGGTCCATGACGGGGATGTCGTACTTCTGCAGCGCCATCGTGTCGGCCTGGCGAGTGGCGAGGACGCGATGCAGGGAGGCGTCGAGGTTGCGGACCCCGTCGGCCTCGGGGTCGGCGGGGTTGTCGGGGAACGCGTTGAAGATGTGCCGGCCGAGCAGGTCCTCCCGGGTACGGCCGGTGGCCGCCAGATAGGCCCGGTTCACGTCCACGATGACCAGGTCCGGGCCCAGCACCGGGTAAGGGCTCGGTGTCGCGGCGAACAGCGCCGCGTGGTCGACCCGCGATGCCACCGGCAGCACCCCCTTCCCGACCCATGGCCTCAGCCTCACCTTCAATCTAGGCGTCGCCCCCCGGCTGCGCCCGCCGTCGCCCACGTGGGCGGCTACCGGGTCGCGGCCGATCGGACGGTGTGCAGGCCTGCCGGGCGCACATCACCCCGAACGAGGCCATCGTCCGTGTGTTCGAAGCGGGGTGATCGGAGGAAGCGGACGGTCCACGGCGCCTGACTCGACGCCGTCATCGCCTCGCCCGATGTGCGGTCGTGCGCGCGCACCCGGCTCGGAGCAGTCCGCCGGACGCGCGGCGCCTGCTCGTGTGGTTCCGTGGCATCAGGTGCCATCGAGCCGGCACAGGTCCGGCTCCTGCCGGCGCCCGTCGAGTCGAACCGATCAGCGGACTCGTCGGCGCCCCACGGGTATCCGCTGCAGACAGAGAAAGGGCACACGACCGCCATGCGGAAGTACTCCCTCGACGCCCAAGTCCGGCGAATACCTGGAGCGGGCCGACGCGTCCGCCAACGGCCGCAGCGCCGCGCGGCACTGCTCTACGTCGTCGCCTCCGTCCTCGCTCTCGGCCTGCTGCCGGGTGACCTGCTTCCCCGGGCCGTGCACGACCCGCCCGCGCGGCGCGAGACGCGGCCGTCCCGCCGACGGCGAGCGGGCAGCAGTACGGACAAGTGCAGCGGTACGGACAAGTGAGGAGCGGGCCACCTCGTCGGTGCCGCAGGTGTCGGGCCCCCGTCGGCCACCAGCCCGAGATCGGCCGGCGCCACACCCGCGCCCGTCAAGAACCGCACCGACGGCGCGGACGCCCCCGACCACATCCCCCTGCGCCATCTGCCGGCCTTCACCGCCCCGCTCCTCCTCACCACCAAACCGTTCCTCCAGGGACACGGCCAGGAAGACCGGTGACGCGCGGCGGTGATCAGTCGCGTCCCGACCGCATGCACTCGGCGTCCCGGGCCAGGTGGAGCCGGAGGCTGGCCGCGGTACCGAGGCCGGGGGCGGTCGCGGATGCCGAAGTCCGACCTGCTCGGCGCGTCCGCCGTCCGTGGTGATGCCGCGCCCGGATACGCCGTGTGCCGCCGGGGTACTCGTGCGCCGCGACGAAGGAGGTACCGGCCGTGGGCGCGACGTTCTCGCTGGGCCGTGTGGCGGGCATCCGCGTCGGCGTGCACTGGAGTGTCCTGGTCATCTTCGCGCTGATCACAGTCGGGCTGGCGGAGGGGCGCCTGCCCCGCGCTCACCCCGGCGCTCCGGCCTGGGCCTACTGGCTGACGGCGCTGGCGACGGCCGTGGTCTTCCTGCTGGCCCTGCTGGCCCACGAGATCAGCCACCTCCTGGTGGCTCACCGCAACGGCGTCGGCGGTGACGAGATCACGCTGTGGCTGCTGGGCGGGGCGGCCCGTCTGCACAACGAGGCGCCGACCCCGACGGCGGAACTGCGCATCGCGGGCGTCGGCCCCCTGGTGAGCCTTCTGCTGGGCGGGATCTTCACCCTGCTGACCTGGTGGGCGCACGCGCTGCGCGGCCCGGGACTGCTGATCGAGGCGCTGGCCTGGCTCGCGGGCATCAACGTCCTGCTGGCGGTGTTCAACGTGCTGCCCGCCGCGCCCCTGGACGGAGGCCGGCTGCTGCGCGCGCTGGTGTGGTGGCGCACCGGCAACCGGCTGCGCGCCACGGAGGTCGCCACCGGCGCCGGACGGGCGCTGGGCTGGATCCTGGTCGCGGTCGGCGTGTACGAGGCCCTGGCCGGCGGATTCGCGGGCGGCGTGTGGCTGCTGCTCATCGGCTGGTTCATGGTCGCGATGGCGACGGTGGAGGGCAGCCAGGCGAAACTGCGGGAACTGCTGCGCTCCGTGCCGGTCCGGCAGGCGATGAGCGCGGATCCGGTGACCGCTCCGGTCGGGACGAGAGTCCAGGAGTTCCTCAGCAGTCCGCCGTGGCGCTATCGGCACTCGGCCTTCCCGGTCACGGATCCGGCAGGGCGTCCCGTGGGCCTGGTCAGCGTACGGCAGGCCGGGCAAGTGCCGCTGGAAGAGCGCGAGTCGACCTCGCTCGAAGCCGTGATGGTGCCCCTCGGCGACATCCCCACCGCCGGCCCCGACGACCCTTTGGTCCAGCTCCTGCCGGCCCTGGACGCCAGCCCAGCCCGCCGTGCCCTGGTGCTGGCGGACGGTCGTGTCGTCGGCATCGTCACCAGCTCCGACGTCAGCCGGGTCATCGCCTGGCTCTCCTCGACGGCACCGCCGGGCGCGGGACTCAGGACAGTGCCCTGACCTCGCTGGAGTCAGTGCGTGGCGTGGTGGCCGAGAACCGCGTGGGGGTCGCCGGTGCCGGGAGTGGGATGCGGGTCGGTGTGCACGGTGGCGGCGGTCAGCCGGGGCACGGCATGGATCAGGGCGTGTTCGGCCTCGACGGCGATGGCGTGGGCCCGGGCGACGCTCAGCTGCGGGTCGACGACGATGTCGGTCTCGGCGCGCAGGGAGTGGCCGATCCAGCGCATCCGCACCGAGCCGACACGCTCGATGCCCTCGACGGTGCGCAGGGCCCGCTCGGCGCGGTCGACCAGGGCGGGGTCGACGGAGTCCATCAGGCGCCGGTAGATCTCGCGGGCGGCGTCCTTGAGCACCATCAGGATGGCGCCGGTGATCAGGAGCCCGACGACCGGGTCGGCCCAGCGCAGGCCGAGGGCGGCGCCACCGGCACCGAGAAGGACGGCCAGGGAGGTGAAGCCGTCGGTGCGGGCGTGCAGGCCGTCGGCGACCAGCGCGGCGGAGCCGATCCTGCGGCCGGTGCGGATGCGGTGGTGGGCAACCCACTCGTTGCCGACGAAGCCGGCCAGCGCCGCGAGGGCGACGGCCCACAGGTGGCTGATGTCGCGAGGGTGCAGCAGGCGGTCGACGGCCTCGTACGCGGCCAGCGCCGAGGAGGCGGCGATGGTCAGCACGATGGCGATGCCGGCCAGATCCTCGGCGCGACCGTATCCATAGGTGTAGCGGCGGTTGGCCGCCCGCCGCCCGAGGAGGAACGCGATGCCGAGCGGTACGGCGGTGAGCGCGTCGGCCGCGTTGTGGATGGTGTCGCCCAGCAGCGCGACCGACCCGGACACCGCGACGATCACCGCCTGGACCAGGGTGGTCACCCCGAGGACGGCGAGCGACAGCCACAGGGTGCGCATCCCCTCGCGGGAGGTCTCCATCGCGGGGTCGACCTTGTCCCGCGCCTCGTGGCTGTGCGGAGTGACCAGGTGAGCGAGCTGGTGCCGCACCTTCGGCCATCGCCCGCCTCCGTGCGGGTGGTCATGGTCGTGCCCGCGGCCGTGGCCGTGGCCGTGGCCGCCGTGATGGTGCCCGTGCGGTTCGTGGGTGTGGGTGTGCTCGGTCACGATGCGCCTTTCTCGGACGGCGGGCCGGTCGGAGGTGGACGCCGGTACTGCTGCCCCTCATTATGTGCACATGAACGCACGCATGCATCTATCAGGTGCGCACCCCTCGCATCAAGCGGACGAAGGTGAACGCCTGGCGGTCGCGGTGGAGGTGCTCGGCCTGCTCGCCGACCGCACCCGTCTGGCTCTGCTGCGGCGGCTCGGCGAGGGGGAGGCCGACGTCACGACGCTGACCGGGGCGACCGACGCCACGCGGACGTCGGTCAGCCAGCATCTGGCCCGGCTACGCCTTGCCGGGCTCGTGACCACTCGGAAGGAGGGGCGCCGGGTCGTGTACGCCCTGCGGCACGGACACCTGCGCCGCCTGGTCGACGAGGCACTGAGCATCGCCGACCACCAGATCGGCCACCTGCCGCCCCACGACTGACGCCCGGTAACGAGAGGATCAGCGGGTGGGGTCGCGGCGAGGCCTGAGGAGGTGCTCCAGCAGGCCCCGCGCGGGAAGGCTCAGGCTCCGGCCGCGGTCACCACGGCGTCCGTGGCGAAGCCGAGGAGCAGACCGAGGAGGACGCACCAGGTGGTGAGCGTCTTCAGGTTGGCCTTGCGGGCCACGGCGAGGAGTTCGATGACGACGTAGAGGATGGAGCCGGCGGCCAGGCCCAGGAACGCGATGGAGAGCGTGTCGTTGACGAGGTGCTGGCCGACGAGGGTGCCGAGGAAGGTGGGGCCGCCGCCGATCAGGCCGAGCCAGAAGAGGGTGGCCCAGGTGGGACGTTCGCCCTCGGCGGCGAGCGGTGCCACGATGCCGAAGCCCTCGGTGGCGTTGTGCAGGCCGAAGCCGATGATGAGCAGCACGGCGAGGGAGAGTTCACCCTTGGCGGCGGAGTTGCCGATCGCCAGGCCCTCGGCGAAGTTGTGCAGGCCGATGCCGGTCGCGATCATCAGCGCGAGGGAGGCCGCCTGGCTGCGGGTCTTCGGAGCCAGCTCCGTCGCCGCGGCGGCGCCGGGACCTGCGGGACGGTTGGCGGCGGCCCGGCGGCGGGCGGTCCAGCCGTCGTAGTACACCAGCCCGGCGAGTCCGACCGTGAGCCCGGCGGCGAGGACGAGTCCGCCGGAGGCGACCGTCGCCCAGTGGTGGTCGCTCAGCGCCTCGTCGACGGGTTCCCAGGCGTGGGTGAGGACGTCCCAGACGAGGAAGACGAGGATGCCGATGGCGACGGCGTTCAGCCCGGCCTTCAGGCGGGGCGTCGGTGTGCGCAGCCGGCCGAGCGGGAGGCCGAGGTAGATGGTGAGGCCCGCGATGGCGCCGAGCAGGGCAATGTTGGCGCTGGACATGGGGAGAACTCCGAGTCGTGCTCTGACGGCGGCCTGGTGGGGGCGGGCTGCCTGGGGACGACGTCAGCATAGGTTAGGCGAGCCTTACCTAAGGGTGCTCCGTCCAGCGCTTGGGGGAATCTTGGCGGATCCGTTGCCGGTTGGTGTCCTCCTGCCCCGGACCGGCGCCGGTCTGCGGCGGCGCCGCCACCGGCGCACTGCCGGTCAGGGAGCGGGCGATGAAGGCCCGCGGATGACGATCGGTCCCGTGGCTTCGGCGCGAGCGCGGGCCATGCCGCCCTCGACCTCGTCGCGGGTGACTTCCCTGTAGAAGCGTTCCCCGTGGGCGTCGGTGATGTCGATGACGATGCCGGTCCACTCCTCGGCGGGCTCCTCGGGTACGTGTCCGAGCTGGTATTCGGCCTCCTGGAGCAGGGTCTCCGTCACCCGAACCCCGGTCAGCCGCTCGGCGAGAGCGAAGACCGCCGCCTTGGTGTCGACGCGCTCGCCCGTCTCGCCCTCGTTGTCCGACGTCTGGCCCTCGTCGTCCGACCAGGCGAAACCGACCTCACGCATCACCGGGTTCAGGGCATCGGGAGTGCTGCCGTCCCTGACGGTGGGCCACTCGAAGGTGGTCCGAAGGTCCCCGTCCTCGTACCACTGGAAAAAGTGCATGGGCTTGCCCCCGTTGCTGGAGTGCACCACGGCGCGCCCACCCGCCGACAGGGCCTCCAGGAAGCGCGACCGCATCCCCATGCCCCCGTCTCCGATGTGCAGGACGAGCGTCCAGTCGCCGCCCTCGCCCCAGACGGTGAACGCGCCCGCGAGGAAGGACTCGTCCCAGTAGTCCGCCGCGTCGAGCAGTTCATCCTGCCGCTCGATCAGCGCGTCCGCTCCTGTGCACATGCCCTGGGGCTCCGCCTCCATCACCCGCAGCACCCGGCTCGGAGCGACGCCCCGCACCAGCGTCAGGGTGTACCCGGTCTCCAGCGTGTGCCGGAACAACGCAGAGGAACGTATCCAGGCATAGTCATGTGCGGTCACGGAACTCATGCACCACAGTCTGCGCGAACCTCATTCGAGGCATCCCGTGAGCCGCTCGTAGGCGTGATGGGCGTCGCTGATCAGATGCTCGGCCTCGGCGCGGCTGCCGCAGTCGGTGACCTGATCGACGGCCTGGTGGCGCAGGCGTGCCAGAACGGCGGCCCAGGCGTCGCCTTCGGCGTGCCAGCGGGGCAGGTCGTCGGTGTCGACGAGGCCGATGAAGGAAGGATCCTCGGCCACGCACAGCAGCACCGGGGCGACGGGCACGGCCTGTGCGCCGATGCGGTGCAGGACGCCCAGCGGCCAGGCAGGCACGGTGGTACCGGCCAGGGCGGGTTCGGCCATCAGGACCAGGGCGTCCAGGGGCAGCCCGGCGTCGTCGAGGGTGTCGGGGATGCGTCCGTGTCCGACCGGCCAGCCCGTTGAGGTGAGGCGGCCGGAGGCGCCGTCGTCGGACGTGCGGATGGTGGAGGAAGCGGTGGCGTCGATGTCGACGGTGATCCGGGGCATGGCCCTGACCTCCTCAGACGTGAGCGTGGTCAGTGGGTGAAGGCCATCGGCACCGCGTCGGCGCGATGGGCGGCGAGCCCGATCGCCGGATACCAGCAGTCTCCTTCCGTACGGCGGGCGCGGCAACCAGCCGGGGGCGGGCGGGCCCCTGCGGGCCCCGGCGGGATGCGGGGCTCAGGTTCGTGCCGTGGCGGGCAGGAGGACGGCGACCGGGCTCACCGCCGGTCGCGGGTCGCGACGGCGCCGCCAAGTGTCCTTGCCGGCGCCGGCCACCCACTCAGCGGCGGTTCATCCTCGTGACCAGCAACAACACCACGGCCAGCACCTGAATGGCGACAACCACCGTGATCAGCACGGGGATCGAGTAGCCGTACAGGCCGCCCGTCAGCGCGCCGCCGGCCAGACTCGCCGCGCCGACGACGCCGGCGAACAGGCCGTACGCGGTCGCGCGCCGTCCGCTGGGCACCAGGTCCGCGACCGTCGCGCGCAGGGTCGACTCCTGGATGCCCATCGCCGCACCCCACACCAGCGACCCGACGACCGCGACGGCGAGCGTGTCGGTGAACGCCAGGGCCACCACGCCCGTCGTGAGCACGGGCAGGGCGACCAGCACGCGTGGGCCGTGCCGGTCGTACAGCCAGCCCGTGGCAAGCGCCGCGACGGCGTCCACGGCCATCGCCGCCGCGTACAGCACCGGAACCCACGCGGCGGACAGCAGATGGCGCTGGACCAGGTGGTAGGAGAGCACGCCGAAGGTGGCGAACCCGGTCGTGGTGGCCGCGGTGAAGCCGGCGTACGTCCAGAACGCCCTCGGCAGTCGCCCGTCCCGGCCCTCCCGCGCGTCCGGTGCCGCGGGTGCTGCGGCCGTCACCTCGCGTTCGTAGGCCTCCGGGTCCGGCACCCGGGCCCGCAGCCAGAGCAGAAGCAGCAGTACGGCGATGCCGGGGATGGCGAGCACACCGAGCGCGGGCGCGTAGTCGTTCCCGGTCAGCGCGAGCACGCCCGCCACCAGCAACGGACCGACCAGGGCGCCGATCTGGTCCATCGCCTCGTGGACGGCGAAGCCGCGGCCGCGGCCGGTGGCGGCGGTGGCGTGCGACAGCAGCGTGTCCTTCGCGGGCGAGCGCACCGCCTTGCCGACCCGCTCGGCGATCACCAGCACGCACGCCGCCCACAGCACCCCGGCCACACCCAGCAGCGGCACCGAGACGACCGTCAGGGCGTACCCGGCGATCGCCAGCCCCCAGAAGCGGCGCGTGCGGTCGGCCAGTGGGCCGGACACCAGCCGCAGCCCCAGCGCCGCCGCCTCACCGGCGCCGGTGACCACGCCGACGACGAGGGCCGACGCGCCGAGCGAGGCGAGCAGCGGCCCGGTGATCGAACGGGCGCCCTCGTACACGAAATCCGCGAGCAGACTGACCGTGCCGAACCAGACCACGAACCGCCACGGCCCCATCGGCACCGACGGCCGATCCGCCTCCCCGTGCTCGGACACCGACTGCTTCACGTCCACATCGCCTCCGCGAACGACACACCGACCCACGCCGCCCCCGGGCCGGCCTCCACGCCGGCGACGACGTCGGCGGCGACGAACAACTCCGCCCCATCCTCCACCAGCAGAAGCGTCCCGTACGAGAGAGCCGAGCCGGGCAGGCGGGTTTCCGATCCGGCGGCACGGTACGTGAGCACGTCCGGCTGGGAGAATGCTCCGATGACAGCCGAGACCGCTTATCACGGTGAGATGGGCGAGCAGTTCGCGACGCAGGCCACGGACAGCACGTACCACGCGCACACGGATCGACCGGCCATGCTGAGGCTCGCCGGTGATGTGACCGGACTCCGGGTCCTGGATCTCGGGTGTGGGGCCGGCCACTACGCCGCGGATCTCCTCACCCGGGGAGCCGCTCAGGTCGTCGGGGTCGACGGGAGCGAGAGCCTGCTGCACTCCGCGCGGGAGCGGCTCGGGGCCGGTGTCCCCCTGCACCGTCACGATCTGGAGGAGCCGCTGGCCTTTCTGGCGGACGAGTCCTTCGACCTGGTCGTCATGGCGCTCGTCTACCACCACATCGACGCACGCGGACAACTCCTCGCCGAGAGCCGGCGCGTCCTGCGGCCGGGTGGCACCCTGCTCGTCTCCACAACCCATCCCACCGGCGACTGGGGGTACTTCGGCGGCTCCTACTTCGCTCACGAACGCGTCGAGCTGCCTTTCGGCGACGGTTTCGCCCTCAGCTACTGGAGGATGACGCTGGAGCGGTTCCTCGGCGAGCTGTTGGGGGCCGGATTCGTCCTGGAGGCGCTGGAGGAACCGCGGGCGGCGGAGGCGGCGCGCCCGGCCGATCCGCGTCGCTACGAGAAGACCCACCGGCAGCCGCATTTCCTGGCCGTCAGGCTCCGCCGCCCATGAGCCGTCGAAGCCCTGCCGGACGCGGGTGCGGCGGTCGATGCGGAGTACGGCCGGGGGCGCCGATGTTGACCTTGCCCCCAAGGGCAAGGTTTAGGCTGCCACTGGCCGTTGCTCCCAGTCGAGGGGCCGGGCCATCAGCAACACACCTCTGCCGACCTGCCGATCACGGAATCGTGTGCCTGACATGAACGCCATAGCCCTGCGCGGCGCCACCATCCACTACGACGATCTCGGCCCCTCGGCGGGACTGCCGGTCCTGCTGATCCACGGGCACCCCTTCGACCGCACCCTGTGGGCACCCCAGGCCAAGGCGCTGACCGAAGCCGGGTACCGGGTCATCACCCCCGACCTGCGCGGGTACGGCCGCAGCAGCGTCAGCCTCGGAAAGGTCTTCCTCTCCGACTTCGCCGACGACCTCGCCGCGCTCCTCGACCACCTGGACATCGGGCGGGCCGTGGTCGGCGGCGTGTCCATGGGCGGTCAGATCGCCATGGAGTTCCAGCGCCGTCACCCGCAGCGGGTGCAGGCGCTGGTGCTGTCCGACACCTCCGCACCTGCCGAGACCGACGAGGGCAAGGAGTTCCGCAACCGGATGGCCGACCGGCTCCTCGCCGAGGGGATGGACGGCTACGCGGGCGAGGTGATCGACAAGATGCTCGCCCCGTACAACGTCGCCGCGATGCCGGATGTCGCCGAGCGGGTCCTGGGCATGATGCGCGCCACCGACCCCCGTGGCGCAGCGGCGGCACTGCGTGGGCGGGCCGAACGCCCCGACTACCGGGACACGTTGGCCGCCGTACGGCAACCGGTGTTGATCGTCGTCGGCGCGGACGACGTCTACACGCCCGTCGCGGACGCCGAGGCGATGCATCGCCTCGTCCCCCACGCGACCCTGGTCGTCGTCGAGAAGGCGGGGCATCTGCCCAACGCCGAGCACCCCGGGCCCTTCAACACCGCGCTGCTGGACTTCCTCACCACACAGGTGGCCGAGCATGGCTGAGCCGCGCCCGCCCCTGCCGCTGGAGGGTCCGGTTCTGCAGGGAGCGCTCGTGCGCCTGGAGCCCTTGGACCATCGCCACGCCGCGGACCTGGCCGCGTCGGCCGAGGAGGACCGGAGCGCCTATACGTTCACCTGGGTGCCGCGGGCGGCCGAGGTCGAGGAGTACATCGACATGCAGCTCGCCCGTGCCGCCGCGGGCAAGCTGGCTCCGTACGCGCAGGTGGAGACGTCGTCGGGGCGGGCCGTGGGGGCCACCGCCTACTGGGATCCGCGGCCCTGGCCGAGCGGTGAGGGTCTCTGCGCGATCGAGGTCGGTTTCACCTGGCTGGCTGCCTCGGCCCAGGGCACGGGGCTGAACACCGAGGCGAAGTTCCTGTTGTTCCGGCACGCTTTCGAGAACTGGGGTGTCGCGCGCGTCGACTTGAAGACGGACGCGCGCAACGGCCGTTCACGGGCGGCGATCGAGGGCGTGGGCGCACGGTTCGAGGGCGTACTGCGGAACTGGTCCCGCTCGTGGGCACCGGGTGAGGGCGGCCTGCTCCGTGACTCCGCGATCTTCTCGATCACCGCAACGGAGTGGCCCGACTGCCGCGCCCGCCTGGAACGCCGACTGGCCCGGACCCGGACCGCCACCTCAGCACCGACAACCTGAACCACTCACCTGACAGTTTGACGGCGGTGCTGCGGATACGGCGACGACGTGACCTGGCAGCGCTTCTACATAGTAGCCATGTACATAGTAGCCATGTACTGTATTCACCATGAGCAAGGCTCCCGAAGGAGCCACACCCGGTTTCCTGGTGTGGCGGCTGTCCATGAAGTGGCGGGTCGCGGTGGATCGCGCGGTGGCCCCGCTGGGCCTGACCCACGCGCAGTACGCACTGGTGGCGTCGCTGTACGGCATGCACCGCTCCGGTCTGCGACCCAGCCAGCGGCGGCTCGCCGATCACACCGGCCTGGAGGCGCTGTACGTCTCCAAGCTGGCCCGCGGCCTGGAATCCGCCGGCCTGCTCGAGCGCACCCGCGACCCCGACGACCCGCGCGCCGTACAGCTGGAACTCACCGAGCAGGGACGTCAGGTCACCCGGAAGGCGATCGACGTCGTCCAGGGGCTGTTGCGGCAGCTGCTGGCACCGCTCGGCGGCCTCGACGGTCCGCGCGCACGGGAGTTCACCCGGGAGCTGACGATCCTGCTCGACGCACCGCTTGACCCGTTCGGCACCACCGATCACGAGACGGAGCAGTCATGACCAGCGCCGCACCCCTTGTCGACCCTCGCACCATCGCCCTCGCCCACTACGCCGCGCGCGCCGTTCTGGAGCGCGTACTGGCCCCCTACGGCACCACCTTCCTGCAGAACGTCACCCTGCGGCTCGTCGCCGTCGCGGACGGCCCGGTCGAGCGCGCCGCGCTGATCGACGGCGTCACGGACGCGGTGAAGGTCGACGCTGCGGACGCTCACGAGACGATCGAGGAGCTGATCGCCGCCGGGCTGCTCGTCGTGGCGGAGGGGTCCCGCATGGACATCACCGACGCCGGCCGGGAGTTGTACGCCAAGGCCGCCACCGAGACGGCACCGCTGACGGCCCGGATCTACGCCGGTATCTCCGAGGAGGACCGCGCCGTGACCGGCCGGGTGCTGAGTCTGATCACCGAACGCGCCAACGCGGAGCTGGCCGCCCTGGAGGCCCGGCAGGGTTAGTGGAATATTGAACAAACACGTTCCGTTGTGGCCCTCGAAGGAGGTCACGAGTGGAGACGCAAGTGGAGACCACGTACTACGACCACGGCACCCCGGCCGAGCGCTGGGAGCGCGCGCAGCAGTTCTTCGACGCCAAGGACTACACGGGCGCGGCGCAGGTGCTGACCGGTCTCGTCGAGGAGGTGCCCGAGCAGACCGGACCCCGGCTGCTGCTGGCCCGCGCCTACTACCACTCGGCCCAACTGCGCCGCGCGGAAGCCGAGTTGCGGATCGTCGTCGAGCGTGACCCGGTGGAGCACTACGCCCGGCTGATGCTGGGCCGTACGCTCCAGCGGCAGGCCCGGCACGAGGAGGCGGAGCGGCACCTGCGGATCGCCTCGGCGCTCGCGGGCGACTTCCCGCAGGAGTGAGCGGCAGAACGAGGACCCGGTTCCCGGCAGGGGGCCGGGTCCTCGTCATGGCTCAGGCGGAAGACCGAATCGTCCGTGTCACCACCCAGTGGTTCCTGCCCAGGCGTCGCGTGCGGGTGAAGCCCCGGCTCTCGAACAGGGCGACCGTGACGTTGTGCAGGAAGGACGCCGACACCCGGGCGCCCTCCGTGTCCTGCGGGTAGCTCTCCACCGTGCCGCCGCCGAGCCGGGCGATCTCGCGCAGGGCGCCGTCGAGCGCGGCCGAGGCCACTCCCGTGCGGCGCCGGGCGCGGTGCACGAAGAAGCAGGTGATCCGCCAGTCGGGCGGGGTCGGGGCGGCCGCATCATAGGCGCGGCGGTGTTTGATCCGGGGCAGCTCGGCGGGCGGGCCGAACTGGCACCAGCCGACGCAGTCGGGGCCGTCGTACACCAGGGCCGCGTGTGCCCTGCCCTCGCGGACCCGTGTCTGCTTCGCCGTCCGGTTCTGCTCGGGCGTCCTGGTGCGGCCGACGCCCTCCTCGTGGAACGCCATGCACCAGCAGCCGCCCCAGACTCCGTCGTGCTCCGCCACCAGCCGGGCGAAGTCGGGCCAGGTGTCCGGGGTCAGGGGCCGTACGGAGAACGTCATCTCTGTCCTTCGGGTCAGAGCGGGGCCGTCGGGTGCAGGAGCAGGTACAGGGTGACGGCGGAGTTCGCCGACGACATCGCGGACACCAGTGCCCCGGCGGTGGCCGCCCAGACGGCGAGGCCGACCGAGGTGAAGACAGGCGGCCAGGTACGGGCCACGGGTGCGGGCGCCAGCAGCGCGGCCACCCGGCGCGGCACGGGACCGGTGGCCGCGAGCGCGGCCAGGGTGGGTGCGGGGGTGCCGGCGGAGAGCAGGGCCGCCCGGCCGATGGCGCGGGCGACGGTGCGCCGGTCGCCGACCGCCCGCGCCGCCTCCTCGTCCGCCCAACGCTCGGCCGTGTAGACGACGGCGGTACGCAGCGGCCGCAGAAAGGGGTTGGCGCGCGCGGCGAGGTGCGCGGCGAGGAGATGGCGGTGGTGCCGGGCCGCCAGATGGGCGCGTTCGTGGGCGAACAGGGCGCGCCGCTCGGCGGGGGCGAGCCCGGTCAGCAGCCCGGTGGTGACGACGATCCGGCCCCGGCCGCCGGGCAGGGCGTAGGCGTACGGCGTGCTGTCGGGCAGGACCGCGACCGTCCGGCCGGGCAGTGCGGCGAGGGCCCGGCGGGCACGGCGGGTGATCCGGCGGTGCCGGAGCAGCGTGCGGGCGCAGCCGGCGGCGACCAGGGCGAGCGCGAGGACGGCGGCCCGGCCCGCGAACTCGTCGTGCGGTACGACGGCCCGAACCTGCGGGTCGGACCAGGCGTCCGGGAGGGGGCTGCCGGGGAGTCGGGCGGTGGCGACGACCATGAGAAGACCCAGGCAGAGCGTGCTGCACCCGGCCATGACGACCGCGACCGCCGTCAGCAGCCGGGTCGCGGCACGTGGATGCAGCCGTGTCTCGGCGAGCCGGGCGACCGGCCAGGCGGACAGCGGCAGCACCAGCGGCAGGAAGACGAAGACCCCGAAGACCCCCATGGGCCGTCAGTCTTCCGTACGGCCCTCCCCCGTGTCCGCGGACCGCGGCAGACCGGTGTCCGCCGCGTCGAGCAGGGCGCGCAGCACCTGTTCGTCGCCGGGCGGCAGGGCGGTGACGAAACTGGCGAGGACCGCCTCGCGGTCCCGTTGGCCGTCGAGCAGGCGGTGCATCCGCAGGGCGGCGAGGCGGGCCACGTCCGCGGTCGGCGTCCAGACGAAGGAGCGGCCCCGGCGTTCGCGGGCGACGACGTCCTTGGCCAGCAGCCGGGTCAGGATGGTGACGACGGTGGTGTGGGCGAGGTCGCCGCCGAGGCGCTGCCGCACCCAGGCCGCGGTGACCGGTCCGTCCGCCTCGCGCAGCGCGCCGAGGACCTGGCCCTCCAACTCGCCCTGGCCGCGCCGCCGGGCCCGGCCGCCTTCCCGCGCCATGTCCCGTTCTCCCTCTCGTATGGCTCCGGTTCATCTCCCGGACGCCCGAGTGGGCGCCTGCGTGAGGGACCACGCTACGTCACGGCGCCATGACCAGGGTGCACCCGTCGGCGGCCGCCCGGCATGGCATGCTGACGCGATGGCCCCTCTCCGTGATCACGCACCGCTCGCCGAGCGGGTCGAGGAACTCCTCGCCGCCGGCGGCCCCTTGCCCATCGTCGCCGCCGGGCAGCCGGTGCTGCGGCGCGGCACCGAGCCGTACGACGGCCAGCTCGGCCCCGCCCTGCTGGCCCGTTTCGTCGAGGCCCTGCGCGTCACCATGCACGCCGCACCCGGTGTGGGCCTGGCCGCACCGCAGGTCGGCGTGCCGCTCAGGATCGCGGTCGTCGAGGATCCGGCGCCGGTGCCCGAGGAGGTCGCGGTGGCCCGGGGCCGGGTGCCACAGCCCTTCCGTGTCCTGGTCAACCCGGTCTACGAGCCCGTCGGCACCGCTCGTGCCGCGTTCTTCGAGGGCTGCCTGAGCGTTCCGGGCTGGCAGGCGGTGGTGGCCCGGCACGCCGAGGTGCGGCTGCGCGCCGAGGACGAGCACGGGCGGGCGCTGGACGAAGTGTTCACCGGGTGGCCCGCCCGTATCGTCCAGCACGAGACGGACCACCTGGACGGCACCCTCTACCTGGACCGCGCCGAACCGCGCTCGCTGTCCACGAACGAGGCGGTCGCCGCGCTGTGGAACCGGCCGACACCCGAGGCGGCGGCCGAGGCGCTCGGCTTCGAGCTGCCGTGACTTCCTTTGCCGAGGGCTATTTGTCGCGGTACGACTCCAGCAGTCGCAGCCATACCTCGCTCAGCGTCGGGTACGACGGGACCGCGTGCCACAGGCGGCTGACCGGCACCCGGCCGGCGACGGCGACGGTCGCCGAGTGGATGAGCTCGCTTACGCCGGGGCCGACGAAGGTGACGCCGCGCAGGATCTCGTCCTCCAGGTCGACCACCATCCGGGCGCGGCCCTTGTAGCCGTCGGCGTACAGGCCCGCACCCGCGACGGCGGAGAACTCGACGTCGACGGCGCGGACGCGGTGGCCGGCCTGTTCGGCCTCCGCGAGGGAGAGGCCGACCGCGGCGGCCTCGGGGTCGGTGAACACCACCTGGGGTACGGCGTGGTGGTCGGCGGTGGCCGTGTACGCGCCCCAGGACTCGACCTGCACGGTGTCGCCGGCCGCGCGGGCGGCGATGGCCGCGCCGGCGATGCGGGCCTGGTACTTGCCCTGGTGGGTGAGCAGGGCGCGGTGGTTGACGTCACCGACCGCGTACAGCCAGTCGGTGCCCGTGACGCGGAGGGTGTCGTCGACGCCCAGCCAGGAGCCGGGTTCCAGGCCGACGGTGTCGAGGCCGATGTCGTCGGTGTGCGGGATCCGGCCGGTGGCGAAGAGGATCTCCTCGGCCTCGATCCGGTCGCCGGCGACGGTGACGGCCACGACCGTGCCGTTCTCACGGGTGACGGACTCCACGGAGGTGCCGGTGCGGACGTCGGCGCCCGCCTGGGTGAGCGCCTCGGCGACCAGTTCCCCGGCGAACGGCTCCATACGGTTCAGCAGGCCCTTGCCGCGCACCAGCAGGGTGACCCGGGAGCCGAGGGCCTGCCAGGCGGTGGCCATCTCGGTGGCGACGACACCGCCGCCGACGACGATCAGCCGGGCCGGGGCGGCCCCGGCGCTGGTCGCCTCGCGGCTGGTCCACGGGTTCACCTCGGCGAGGCCGGGCAGGTCGGGCAGCCAGGCGCGGGTGCCGGTGGCGACGGCGACGGCATGCCGGGCGGTGAGGGTTTCGACCGTGCCGTCGGGGGCCGTCACGGTGACCGTACGGGGGCCGGCGAGCCGCCCGTGGCCGCGGTACAGGTCGGCGCCGATGCCGTCGAGCCAGCCGACCTGGCCGTCGTCCTTCCAGTGGGAGGTGTACTCGTCCCGGCGGGCGAGGACGGCCGGGGTGTCGAGCGGGCCCTGGACCGCCGGGGCGAGGCCGGGCAGGCGGCGGGCGTCCGCCTGGGCGATCACCGGCCGGAGCAGGGCCTTGCTGGGCATGCACGCCCAGTACGAGCACTCGCCGCCGACCAGCTCGCTCTCCACGACCGCGGTGGTGAGGCCGGCCGCGCGGGTGCGGTCGGCGACGTTCTCCCCCACGGGCCCGGCCCCGAGCACCACGACGTCGTACGCGATGGATTCCGTTTCCGTCATGGGGTTCAGTCTGGTGGGTGGTGTGCGCGACGGCCACATGGGTACGTGCGCGGAACACAGACGTGCACGTGTGGAATAGGCGGTCCGACGGCCGTGTTTCCGCCGTCGGCACACCCCCGCACCAGGAAGTAGGGACTCAGGGCATGAGCAGCACCGTGGAGCTGACCAAGGACAACTTCGACCAGACGGTCACCGACAACGACTTCGTTCTGATCGACTTCTGGGCTGCCTGGTGCGGGCCGTGCCGCCAGTTCGCACCCGTGTACGAGAAGGCCGCGGAGGACAACCCGGACCTGGTCTTCGGCAAGGTGGACACCGAGGCCCAGCCGGAGCTGGCCGCGGCCTTCGGCATCCAGTCGATCCCGACGCTGATGATCGTCCGCGACAAGGTCGCCGTCTTCGCCCAGCCGGGCGCCCTGCCCGAGCCCGCGCTGACGGACCTCATCGGGCAGGCCCGGAAGCTGGACATGGACCAGGTCCGCAAGGACATCGCGGCTCAGGAGGCCCAGGGGGGCGCCGCCCAGTAGCCCAGAGGCCTCTCAGAACGGGTACGGCGCCACGTCGCCGCGCAGGGTCGTCCAGCGCAGGTCGGTGAAGGCGTCCAGATTGGCCTCACCGCCGAAGCGGGCGCCGGTACCGGACGCGGCGACGCCGCCGAAGGGGGCCACCGCCTCGTCGTTCACGGTCTGGTCGTTGACGTGGACGATGCCCGTGGGGATCCGCTCGGCCAGGTCGAGGGCCCGGGCGGTGTCCCGGCCGACGATGCCGAGGGAGAGGCCGTAGGGGCTGTCCGCGGCAAGGGCCGCCGCCTCGTCGGCGGTGGCGAAGGAGCGGACGGGCGCGACCGGGCCGAAGACCTCCTCGGCGTACGCCGGGGTGTCGTCGCCCGCGTCGGCCAGCACGGTCGGCCGGTAGAAGAGCTGTTCGTGGGTGCCGCCCGCGGTGAGTTTCGCGCCGCGGGAGATACTCGTACGCACGAGGCCGTCGATCTTGGCGAGCTGCCCCGCGTCGATGACCGGGCCGAGGTGGACCTGCTCGCGGTGGGGGTCGCCGACGGCCAGCGAGTCGGCCTTGGCGGCGAGCCGTTCGACGTACTCGTCGTAGAGCGAGGCGTGTACGAGGTGCCGGCCGGTGGTCATGCAGATCTGGCCCTGGTGGAAGAACGAGCCCCAGGCCGCCGTGGAGATCACGGCGTCGAGATCGGCGTCCTCCAGCACGATCAGGGCCGAGTTGCCGCCCAGTTCGAGGTGGGCCCGCTTGAGGTGGCGGCCGGCCGCCTCGCCGACCGCGCGGCCCGCCGCGGTGGATCCGGTGAAGGAGATGACGGGGACGAGTGGGTCCTCGACCAGCGCCGCACCCGTCTCCGCGCCGCCGGGCAGCACATGCAGCAGGTCCTCGGGCAGACCGGCCGCCGCGAAGACGGCGGCGAGGGCGAGGCCGCCGCAGACGGCGGTGCGCGGATCCGGTTTGAGGACCACCGCGTTGCCGAGCGCGAGGGCCGGCGCGACGGAGCGGATGGACAGGATCAGCGGCGCGTTGAACGGGGCGATCACACCCACCACGCCGACCGGGACCCGGCGGGTGTACGACAGCCGGGCGGCCTCGCTGGGCAGCACCTGGCCGGTCGGACGGGAGGCGAGGGCGGCGGCCTCGTAGCACTCCTGGGCGGCCACGTGGAGCTCGAAGTCCGCCTTGCCCGGCACGGATCCGGACTCGCGTACGAGCCACTCGC
This sequence comes from Streptomyces sp. RB17, assembly GCF_009604455.1. Taxonomy (GTDB): domain Bacteria; phylum Actinomycetota; class Actinomycetes; order Streptomycetales; family Streptomycetaceae; genus Streptomyces. The sequence goes on along the minus strand of NZ_WEGL01000002.1, from coordinate 608,123 downwards.
GCAGTTCGTCGGCATGCTCGGTGAACAAGTCACCCGCCCGGCGCAGCACCTGGGCCCGCTGGAAGTGCGGCGTCCGGGCCCAGCCGGCCTGGGCGGCGCGGGCGACTCGCGCCGCGCGGCCGACGTCCTCGGGGGCGGCGAGGGCGACGGTGCCGAGGGCGTCGCCGGTGGCGGGCTCGGTGACGGTGTGGGCGGGTCCGGCAAGGCTGCGGGCTTGCCAGGTCTTCGGGTCGAGCAGCGGCATTCGGCTCTCCGATCGATCGCCGTGCGGTACGGAACTCTGCGCTCGACCCTACTTGGTTGAGCACGAAACTACATCGGGCGACGCCGCCCCGGAACCCGTCACCACCGGGAGCTGTACCCCGCCGGCGCCACCTGCGCCCCGGCTGCCGCCGAGGCCCGCCGTCAAGTGGACTCGCGCTGGACCACCGAGGCGCCAAGAACCTTGTGCACCTCGGGCTCGGCGCCGGGGTCGCGGACCGCCCGGTCGACCAGTTCGGCGAGGTCGCGGCCCGAGGGCAGCTCGATGTGCACCGTGCTGAGCCGGGGCCGCAGCAGCCGGCCGAGCATCAGGTCGTCGGCGCCGATGACCGCCACGTCCTCGGGGATGCGCACGCCCGCGTCCTGCAGGGCGCGCATCAGGAGCATCGCGTACTCGTCGTTGTAGGCGAACACCGCATCGAGGTCCAACTCCCCCCAGCGGGCGGCGAGTTGGCTGGCGGATTCCTCCGTGTACGCGAGCGGGAGCCCGGTCACGGCGGCATCCGTGCCGCGCAGCGCCCGGCGCACACCGGCGAGCCGGGGCCGGGAGTACACCTCCAGACCGGACTCCTCGGGCACCACCACACCGATCCGGCGCCGGCCCCGGGCGTGGAGATGGGCGCCCGCACACTCACCGACGGCGTCGTGGTCCATGAGCAGGGCGTGCGCGCCGTCGACACGTCCGGGGCCGAGGGTGACCACCGCCCGGGCACCGGAGCGCTTGAGGACCCCGACGCCCTGCGGCCCGAGTCCCGCACCGGGCACCAGGACGGCGACCGGCCGCAACTCCGCCCAGGCGCGGGCCGCTTCGTCGCCCTGGAGGCCGACGGCGCCGTACTGCACGACGGTGTAGTCGAGCCGGCCGAGCTCCCCCTGCAGTTCATTGAGGAACCCGCTGTAGAGCGGGCCCACCGGGATCGCCGGGGCGGGCATGAGGACCATACGGCTGTGTCCGGCGCGCAGGCTGCGGGCGGCGGCGTGGGGGACGTACCCCAGTTCCCGTGCGGCCTCACGCACGCGGCGGCGCGTCGGTTCGCTGATCCGTACGGCGCTGGTGTTGTTGAGGACATAGGACACGGTCGCGCGCGAGACGCCCGCCAGGCGGGCCACATCGGCACTCGTGGGCGTGTTCGGTATCTGCACCATGACAGACCGCATCTTGGCAGAGGGGCGGGGGCCGGGAAGAAGCGGGTCGACGTGGTTCACGGTTCGACGAAATCTGCGGCGACCTGTTGAGCGGTTTGTCGATGCTGCTCGCAGATGCCCCACCTTGTTCTGTACACATTCGGCGTCCTGAAGTCACCTCTCGCCGATCCCGCACCTCTCACGCGCGAGTTCCACGACATTGGTGAGGCCGTCTACCGGAAGATCAGTCAGCAGGTGACGAACTTGTTCGTAACGAACGTGTTCGTTACGGTGGAGTCATGGCCGCTTCTCCCCGCTCCCGTCGCGAGCGTCCCGCCAAGCCCGCCCTGACCCGGGAGGGCATCGTCGCCGCCGCCGTCGCGATCCTGCGCGCGGAAGGACTGCGCAAGGTGACGATGCGGCGACTGGCGCAGGAACTCGATACCGGCCCGGCCTCGCTGTACGTCTACGTCCGCAACACGGACGAACTGCACGCGGCCGTCCTGGACGAGCTGCTCGGCTCGGTCGCCCCGGTCCCGGCCGGGGGCGACTGGCGGCAGCGGCTGGAGAAGGTGCTGACCGCCTACACCGCCATGCTCCTGGAACATCCGAGCCTGGCCCGCTCGGCACTGACCGCGTGGCCGAGCGGGCCGAACTATCTGCGGCTCGTCGAGACCCTGCTCGACCTGCTCCGGTCGGGCGGGGTGCCCCGGGCGCAGGCCGCGTGGGGCGTCGACCTGTTGCTGCAGCACGCCACCGCGACCGCCGCCGAGCACGCCGGGGAGGACACCCCCGGCGAGTGGCGGGCGCTGGCCCGCGCCCTGCGCGAGGCGCCGTCCGACACCCATCCGCACATCGCCGCGAGCGCCGACGCACTGCTCGCCGGCACGCCCGAGGCCCGCCTTTCGTGGGCCTTCCGGACCCTGATCAACGGCATCGAGCGCACCGCCGTACCCGACTGACCGGCCAGGAGGCCCCCATGAGCACCACCTGTCCCCACCACCCGATCGCCGTCGTCGGCGCGGGCCTCGGCGGGCTCGTGCTCGCCCGTGTTCTGCAGGTGCACGGCATAGCAGCCGCCCTCTTCGACCTGGACCCCGGGCCGGCCGCCCGGACCCAGGGAGGCATGCTCGACATCCACGAGGACTCCGGCCAGGAGGCGCTGCGGGCGGCCGGGCTGCACGAGGAGTTCCGGAAACTGGTCCACCCCGGTGGCCAGGCCCTGCGCGTCCTCGACCGGCACGCCACCGTCCGGCTCGCCGAGGACGACGACGGCTCCGGCGGCCGGCCCGAGATCGACCGCGGGGACCTGCGTGAGCTGCTGCTCGGCTCACTGACCGAGGGCACGGTCCGCTGGGGCGCCAAGGTCACCGGTGCGCGATCGATGGGCGACGGCCGACACGAGGTCGCCCTGGCCGACGGCACCGCGTTCACCACGGACCTGCTGGTCGGCGCGGACGGCGCGTGGTCCCGCATCCGCCCGCTGCTCTCCCCGGCCCGGCCCGCGTACACGGGTGTGTCGTTCGTCGAGGCCGACCTGACGGAGGCGGATCTGCGCCACCCGGAGAGCGCGGCGGTCGTCGGCGGCGGGATGCTGTTCGCGCTCGGCGCGGGCCGGGGCTTCCTCGCGCACCGCGAGAGCGACGGCAGTCTGCATGTGTACGCGGCCGTCGAGGCGCCCGAGGACTGGCTGGACGGCATCGACTTCGGCGACACCGAGGCGGCGAAGACGGCGGTACTGAAGGAGTTCGACGGCTGGGACGAGAGCCTGCGGAGCCTGGTCGCCGACGCGGACGGGGCGCTGGTGCCCCGGCGGATCCACGCACTGCCGGTCGGCCAGCGCTGGGACCGGGTGCCCGGGGTCACCCTGCTCGGGGACGCGGCCCATCTGATGTCGCCGTTCGCGGGCGAGGGCGCCAATCTGGCCCTGCTCGACGGCGCCGAACTGGCCCTCGCCCTGGTCGCGCACCCCGCCGACACCGAGGCAGCGCTGACCGCGTACGAGGACCGGATGTTCGAGCGCGCGGAACGGTCCGCGGCGGAGTCGGCGCAGAGCGCCGCGCTCCTGTTCCGCCCGGACGCACCACAGGGGCTGCTCGACATGTTCGCAACCCGGAGCGACTGACCGGGGCGGGGCGGCGATGGAGGCGACTCGGCGCGGAGCGCGGAGCGCGGTGACCGCGGGTGGCCAAGCCGAGGCCAGGCGAGGCGGACAGGGCAACAGACCCAGGCCCAGCGACAGGGTTCGCGGAACAGCCAAGCCGCGGCCCCGCGAGGCAGACAAGGCAACAGACCCAGGCCCAGCGGCACGGTTCGCGGGGCGGCCAGGCCGATGCTCTCGGTGAGGCGGCCGTGGGGTGGCAAGGCCTGCGTCCAGCGACGGAACCACGTGGTGGCCGTGCCGGGCTCGGCCTCGTGCGGACCGTGGGCCGGCGCCGAGCGGGACGGCCTCGTGCGAGCCTCGGCCGGGCGCCCGGCCGACCGGAGCTCAGCTGGGCGGGCGGGTGCCGGTGACGCGGGCGACCAGGTCGATCCAGCCGGCCTCCAGGCGCTCCATGGGCATCCCGCACTGCCTGGTCTGGTGGTGGATGAGGGCCGGGTCGAGCGAGTTGAGAAGGGTCTGGGACAGCAGTTCGCAGTCGGCGTCCGGCACGATCTGCCGCAGCAGCATCGTGACGTGCGTGCGCAGCGCGGTGACCGCCGGGTGGGAGAACCGGCGGGTCGGTTCCGTCTGGGCGGCCAGCTGCAGGTCGAGCTGCTCGACCGAGCGGTACAGCACCGCCACGCCGAACGCCCGCAGGCGCTCCAGGGGCAGCGCCCCGGGCCCCAGCGGCGGGGGCCCGCCCAGAAAGTCGGCCTGCAGCTTCCGGTCCGAGTGGTCGAGCAGGGCCATGAGCAGCCCCGTGCGGTCGCCGAAGCGGCGGAACACCGTCCCCTTGCCCACCTGGGCCGCCACCGCGACCGCCTCCATGGTGACCCCGGCCACCCCGTGCTCCGCGATCAGCCGGGAGGCGGCCTCCAGCAGCCGGGCCCGGTTGCGCGCGGCGTCGGCACGCAGGCATGGTTCCTCGGGCCCCATGCCGACCTCGAGCAACTGAGGGGCTTCGAGGGGCTCTTGGGGTGGCGGGAACGGCGGCAGCGCGCTGGGCATGAAGACAGCGTAAAGCATGGGGAACAAAACTGGACCACGGTCCGGTTAGGGTGATACAAATCTAAGCGGACCTCGGTCCGGATCGTAAACGGCGATGTTTCACCCTCTTGGAGTGTTCCCCATGTCTGTTCGCATCCTCGCGCTCGTCGGCAGCCTTCGCGCGGGTTCGCACAACCGCCAGCTCGCCGAGGCCGCTGTCAAGCTCGCTCCGGAGGGCGCCGAGGTCGTGCTGTACGAGGGCCTGGCCGACGTCCCCTTCTACAACGAGGACATCGACGTCGAGGGAAGCGTCCCGGCCACCGCCGCCAAGCTGCGCGAGGCCGCGCAGTCCGCCGACGCCTTCCTGCTCTTCTCCCCCGAGTACAACGGCACCATCCCGGCCGTCCTGAAGAACGCCATCGACTGGCTGTCCCGCCCGTACGGCGCCGGCGCCTTCGGCGGCAAGCCCGTCGCCGTGATCGGCACCGCGTTCGGCCAGTACGGCGGCGTGTGGGCGCAGGACGAGACCCGCAAGGCGGTCGGCATCGCCGGCGGCAAGGTGATCGAGGACATCAAGCTGTCCATCCCGGGCTCGGTGACCCGCTTCGCCGAGACCCACCCGGTCGACGACGCCGAGGTCGCCGCCCAGCTGACCGAGGTCGTCGCCCGTCTGCACGGCAACGTGGGCGAGGTCGCGGCCGCCTGAGCCGCATCCCAGCAGGCAGGGGCCGGATCCGTCCGGCCCCTTGTCGCGTTCCCGCGACTCAGTCGAGGCCGGCCAGTCGCTCCACCGCCGGGGCCGCGAAGCGCTCCATCCACGCGGAGGTCGCGCCGAGCCGGGGGCAGAGGATCATCGTGTCGATGCCGAGCTTGGTGTAGCCCTCCATGTCCCGCAGGAAGGCGTCGAGGTCGCCCGCGGTGGCGTGCTCGCCGGTGTGGGCGACGGTCTTGCGGATGGTGTCGTAGTCCCGCCCGACGCTCTCGCAGTGGCCACGCAGCACCTTCAGCTTGTGGCGCAGTTCCTCGGGCGAGGACGGGATGAGGTTGCACGCGTCGGCGTAGCGGGCCACCAGCCGCAGGGTCTTCTTCTCTCCGCCGCCGCCGATCATGATCTCCGGGTGCGGGCTGCTCACCGGCGCGGGGACGCACAGGGTCTCCGCGAGCCGGTAGTGCCTCCCCTCGAACGGGCCGTTGTCGTCCGGGTCCCACATCTGCAGACAGATCCGCAGCGTCTCGTCCAGCCGCTCGAAACGTTCCGCGAGCGGAGGGTACGGCACGCCGAGGCCGTGGTGTTCGCGGTCGTACCAGGCGGCTCCGATGCCCAGCGTGGCCCGGCCTCCGGAGAGGACGTCGAGCGTGGTGGCGATCTTGGCGAGCAGCCCGGGACGGCGGTACGTCACCCCGCTCACCAGGGCGCCGAGTCGGACACCGGAGGTGTGGGCGGCGAGGTAGCCGAGCGTGGTGTACGCCTCCAGCATGGGGGCCTCGGCGCCGCCGTTGAACTCCATCTGGAAGTAGTGGTCCATCACCGACAGCCAGCTCACCCCGGCCGCCTCGGCGGCGGCACCGGCGGCGGCGAGTTCGCCGCCGAGCGCGGGCCCGCCCCCGGGATGGTCGAACCGGTTGATGTGCACACCCACGCGCATGGTCGTCTCCGTCCGTCCGGACCGTTCGCTCGAGGCTTTCGACGCTAGGCGCTGGAGCGCGCTCGAAGTCAACCGACACGGGCGGACCATCCTGGCCGGACAGGAGCGCTTCCCGTCGCACGCCGGTCCGCCCACGCCGGCCGCGCACCGCATGCCCCCGAGGATCACCAGCCCGACGGAAGCGGGCCGCCACGACGGCCACCTCGGCCACCCACCGGCCGAGCATGGGCCTACCCCGTCACCCCCATCCACCGGCCGAGCACGAGCCAACCCCATGCCCCACGCCCACCGGCCGAGCACGAGCCAACCCCATGCCCCATGCCCACCGGCCGAGCACGCGCCGGCCCATGGCCTCGCGCACACCCCGCCGCCCACGCACCTCCCCCATCGCCCACGCCCACCCGCCGAACACCCCCGACCCCCGGCCCCACGCCCACCCACCGAACACGCACATCCCCCATCACCCCACGCCCACCCACCGAACACCCCCGACCCCCGGCCCCACGCCCACCCACCGAACACGCACATCCCCCATCACCCCACGCGCACCCACCGAACACCCCCGACCCATGGCCCCACGCCTGCCCGCCGAGCACTCGCCTCCCCCATCACTCCACGCCCACCCACCGAGCACGCGCACCTCGTGCCCCGCACCCACCAGCCCGACCACGCACCCACCAGCACCCCTCACCCTCCGACCAACCGCTCCCCCAGCTCGCTGCGCCGGTACAGCACCCGGCGGCCGTCCCGGGCGCGGGTCACCAGGCCCGTGGCGTCCAGGACGCGCAGGTGCTGGGAGACGGCGCTCGGGGTCACGCCCAGCCGGCGGGCGAGTTCCACGGTGGGCAGGGGTTCCCCGAGCAGCCGCAGCAAGGTGGTGCGCGGTGCGCCGAGCAGGGAGGTGAGCGCGGAGGCGTCGGGTGCGGGTTCCGGTTCCCACAGGGTGGCGGTGCCCCGGCCCGGATAGGCGAGCATCGGCGGCGCGTCGGCGCTGATGGGGGGCGCCGGCTTGTGCGCGAACACCGACGGGACCAGCCGCAGACCCCGTCCGGCGCCGTCGATGGCGTGCCGGCCGATCATCCTGTCGACGGTCAGGACGCCGTCCCGCCAGCCGAGGTTCGGATGCAGACCGGAGAAGAGCGAGCGTGCGCCCCCCGTGGCCAGCTGTCCCGCGCGGTGGGTGATGTCGGCCTCCAGGACGAGCCGGATCCGGGGCCAGTGGGGCAGCAGGGCCGTCTGCCAGTAGCGGTGCAGCAACAGGCAGAGGGCGTCGAGGAGTTCGAGGACGGGACCGTCACCGGGGGTGTCGGCCCGCCGCAGCGCGCCTGGCAGCGGGCGCGGGGCGTGCGCGGCGCGCAGGTCGCGTCGTACGACCTCCGGTGGCGTGGCCCGTACGCCGGTCAACTCCTCGTCCAGCGTGGGGGCGTAGCCGGTGGGCCGGGGCGTCAGGAAGTCGGGCAGGGCCAGGGTCGGACCGACCAGGGCCGACAGCAGGGGCAGATCGGCGGGGTCGAGGGCGCCGAGCACGGTGCGGCGCCAGCCGCGGTGCAGGGGGTGCAGGGCGGGGGCGCGCAGGACGCGCAGGCTCTCCATCAGCTGGCTGAGCGGGGAGACGGCGAACCGGGTGTCGGCGAGGTCGTCGGCCCCGAGCCGAAAGCTGATCATTTAGCCCCCGTCTACATCCTTCGCCAACCGCCCGCGCAGGGCGTGGACTTCGGCACATGACGGATCACCACACCGGGCAGCGTACCCCGCGGCTCGTCGCGCTGCTGGCGCTGGCCTGCGGGGTCGCGGTCGGCAATGTGTACTTCCCGCAGGCCGTCGCGCCGCTCGTCGCCACGGGCCTCGGCGTCTCCCCCGGCACGGCGGCCGGGGTGGTCACCGCGACCCAGTTCGGCTACGCCGCCGGCATCTTCCTGCTCGTTCCGCTCGGCGACCGGCTGCCGCCCCGCCCGCTGCTGGTCACCCTTCTCGCCCTGACCTGCCTCGGCCTGTGCGCCGCAGCCGCCGCGCCCGGGCTGCCGCCGCTGCTCGCGGCGAGCGTGCTGGTCGGCGCGAGCACGGTGATCGCCCCGCTGGCCGGCCCGCTGGCGGCCGGACTGGTCCCGGCGGAGCGGCGGGGCGTGGTCGGCGGCACGCTGCTGAGCGGGGCGCTGGCGGGCATGCTGCTGTCCCGCACGGCCGGCGGCGCCCTCGGCGACCGGCTGGGCTGGCGGGCGCCGTACGCCCTCGCGGCCCTGCTCACGCTCGCGGTGGCCCTGCTCCTGGCCCGCGCGCTCCCGGCCGCGGCGGCGCCGTCCCGGCAGCGCTACCCGCGGCTGCTGACCGAGCCCGTCCGCCTGCTGTTCGCCGAACCGTCCCTGCGCCGGTCCTCCTTCTACCAGGCGACGGTGTTCGCCGGTTTCTCCGCCGTGTGGACGGGGGTGGCACTGCTGCTGACGGGCCCGGCATACGGCCTGGGCGCGGACGCGGTCGGACTGCTCGCGCTGGTCAACGCGGCGACCATGCTGGTCACGCCGGTCGCGGGCCGGCTGGTGGACCGGCGCGGCGCCGACGCGGTGAACCTGGTCTGCTTCCTGCTGGTCCTGGCCTCCGCGGCGGTCCTCGCCCTCGGCGGCCTCGGCGGCACCCCCGGTCTGCTGTCCCTGGTGGCGGGCACGCTGCTGCTGGACGTCGGCATGCAGTCGGGCATGGTCGCCAACCAGGTGCGCGTCTACGCCCTCGCCGCGAACGTCCGCAGCCGCCTCAACACCGCCTACATGACCTGTGCCTACCTGGGCGGCAGCCTCGGCTCCTGGCTCGGCTCCCGGGCGTACGCGGGGTACGACTGGTCCGGGGTGTGCGCTCTGCTCGCGCTGCTGACCGGGCTGGGTCTCGTACGGCACCTGGGTGCACGGGCCGCTGCGCGGACGGTGGTTGCCGGCGGACCAGGCGGGGAGGTGTGCGGGGCCTCCCGGGGGGACCGGCCGCCGCCCGAGGCATCCGGGCGAAAGCCTTACGGCTGACCGGTTGTGAGGTTACCGTTCGGTAGACATCGGTACCGGAGAGTCCCGGAGGTGCCCGCCCATGACGCACGACCGTTCCGCCGGCCTGGTCGAGACCCGGCGTGCGCTCGCCGACGGGGAGGTGACCTCGCGTGCGCTGGTGGAGCGGGCGCTGGCCCGGATCGAGGCCACGCAGGGGACGCTGAACGCCTTCCGCATCGTACGGGCGGAGGCCGCGCTCGCCGAAGCGGACGCCGCCGACCGGGAGTTGGCGACCGGGGCGCGGCGTCCGCTGCTCGGGGTGCCGGTGGCGGTGAAGGACGACATGGACGTGGCCGGGGAGCCGACCGCGTTCGGCTGTGCGGGCGCGTTCCCGCCGGTCGCCGAGGACGGGGAGGCGGTACGGCGGCTGCGTGCGGCCGGCGCCGTGATCGTCGGCAAGACCAACACGTGCGAGCTGGGGCAGTGGCCCTTCACCGAGGGACCGGCGTTCGGGGACACCCGCAACCCCTGGAACCCCGCGCACACACCCGGGGGTTCGTCCGGGGGCTCGGCCGCCGCCGTCGCGGCCGGGCTCGTCCCCGCCGCGCTCGGCTCCGACGGCGCCGGCTCGGTGCGCATCCCGGCCGCGTGGACCGGCCTGGTCGGCATCAAGCCGCAGCGGGGCCGTATCTCCACCTGGCCGCGCGGCGAGTCCTTCCAGGGCATCACGGTCAACGGCACCCTCGCCCGTACGGTCGCCGACGCGGCCCTGCTGCTGGACGCGGCGAGCGGCAACCACGACCGGGATCCGCACCGGCCGCCCGCGCTGACGGTGGCGGACGCGGTCGGCCGCGACCCGGGCCGGCTGCGGATCGCCCTGTCCCTGAAGCCGCCGTTCACCGCCGTACCGGCCCGGCTGCACCCGGAGCTCCGCGCCCGGGTCGTCGAACTCGCCGGAAGACTGGCCGCGTTGGGGCACGACGTCGAGGAGGCCGACCCACCCTACGGGCAGATCGGGCTGACCTTCGTGCCACGCGCCACCGCGGGCATCGCCGAGCACGTCCGCGAGGCACCCGACCCGGCACTGCTCGATCCGCGCACCCGGGGCGCGGCCCGGCTCGGCCGGCTGCTCGGCGGGGCCCCGCTCCGGGCGGCCCGGCGTGCGGAGGCGGTGCTGCACCGGCGGATCGGCCGGTTCTTCGCGTCGTACGACGTGATCCTCGCGCCGACGACGGCCGCTCCCCCGCCCCGGATCGGCGCCCTGTACCGGCTGCCCGGGCCGGCCACGGACCGGGCGATGATCGCCGCCTGCCCGTACGCCTGGCCGTGGAACGTGCTGGGCTGGCCGGGCGTGAACGTGCCCGCGGGGTTCGTCGGCGACGGCCTGCCGGTGGGGGCGCAGTTGCTCGGGCCCGCGTACAGCGAACCGCTGCTGGTGTCCGTCGCCGCCCAGTTGGAGACGGAGCTGCGCTGGCACGACCGGTGGCCGCCGCGGTCCACCTCGGTGACGCGGGCCGCCTGACGGCCGTTTCGCCGGTCCCTGTGGTCCACCACGGAAACGGGCGGACCGCGGTCCCGGCACAGGACCGTCCGCGCGGCGGGCGGAGCCTCGGCGAGCAGCCGGAGCGGGACGTCCGGTGCGAGGACCTCACGCCGTCACGCCGTGAGCAGGCCGATTCCCAGGGCGATCAGCGCGATGCCCTTCAGCAGCTCCAGCCCCACGTACCAGAAGTGGCTGCGGGAGCGGGGCAGTTCCTCCCCGGCGAGGATCCGGTCGGAGCGGCGGTTGAGGTAGGGCCGGACGGCGGCCGGCTGGGCGAGAAGCAGCACCGCGGCAACCGCGGTCAGCGCCGTGATCCCGGCCGGGGCACCGCCCACGGCGATCGCCGCGATGACGACGACGGCCGGCACCACCTCCACGGCGTTCAGCGCGCGGAAGACCAGCCGGCCTGTGCCCAGGCCGACCGGGATGGTCACGCCCGGTGCACGGAACTTCAGCGGGGCCTCCAGGAAGGAGATCGCCAGCACCATGCCGAGCCAGACGAACGTGACCGCGCTAGCGGTGGCGGCGGACGTGACGTTCATTGCGGGGCCTTTCTCCGCCGGGGGCCGGCGGATGGAGTGCGTGGGAGTGGGGGAGCGTTCTCAGTGAGGCGATACGGAGTGCCGCGCCGACGGTATGGATCGGGGTCCGGGGCGGTGGTCCGGCGGGCGGCTGCGGGCAGCGGGCAGCGGGCGCGCACGGGCCGGCCCGGTTCGGGTCGCGCTCTCCGTCGCCGGACAGGCCGGTCAGGCGGCCCTGGTCGCGGCCAAGTGGGCCACGCAGGAGTCGGGTTCGGCGAAGGGCTCCAGACCCGTGGCCGTCAGCGGGGCGCCCAGCCGGTCCAACGCGCCCTGCATCAGGCCAAGATGGAGCGGGCACACCACCTTCCCGTACTCCTCGGCGAGTTCCAGGAAGGGGCAGTGCCGCAGCCGGATCCGTGGGGGCGGCCCGCCGGGCTCGTCCGCTCCCTCCGCCTGCGGAGCGAAGCCCAACTCGCCCAGCAGGGCGAGGAGTACGGCCACCGAGCGACCTGCCGTCGGCTCCTCGAACGGGGGCGGCGGCTGCACCAGGTGACCACCCCACGCCCGGCCCGTCTGCATCGCCTCCTCACGCACCGTCGCCGGGTCGGCGGACGCCCACCGGCTGAGCAGCATGCGCGCGAGGAGCCGGTAGTCACGCGTGCCGGCGCGGTCCATGCCGGGAAGCGCACTGTAGACGGTGCGGGGCCGGCCGGGTCCCGGGGACGGCTCGGCCCGGCGCTCGACCAGACCCTCGGCCACCAGGATGTCCAGATGGAACCGCACCGTGTTCGGGTGGACGCCCATGCGCTCGGCCGTCTCCGCGACGCCGAGCGGTGAGGGCGCGGAGCGCAGCACGTCCAGCACCTCTCGGCGGCGCGGGCTCTGTCGTGTGGTCACCTGCGGCCCCCTCTCCCACCTGTGCTGATTTTTCACTAAGCCCACATGTATTAATTGTGGGGTGAGCAGAGGGGTCGGTGGTTGCCTGTTCGCAGGGAGACGGAAGAGCCGAGGGGAACAGCAGATGACGTCGCACTCCGCGACCGACACCGGACCGGCCGGCCGCACCGAGGCGGACGCACGCGTGCTGTGCGACACCCGGGCCCTGGCCGAGTCTCCGCCGCTGCCCGGCGGGGTGCTGTGGAAGCTGGCCGAGAGCGGACGGCAGCTCGACGCCAACGTGGTCCGGCTCGCCCCGGGCGACCGGATCACGGCGCACACCGAGAGGCAGTTGGATGTGATGCTCCTGGTCGTGTCGGGGGACGGCGTGCTCGGCGCGGGCCCCGCCGACGGACCGCAGCCGCTCACCGAGGGCGCCCTGGCCTGGCTGCCGCACGGCGCGCAGCGCAGCATCACCGCCGGCGAGCCGGGCCTGACCTATGTGACCGTGCATCGACGCCGCCCTGGACTGTGGATCGGCACCCGCCCCCAGGCCTGACCGGTCACACGCCCGACGGCGCCGACCGGTCACAACCCCGACGGGCCGACCGGTCACCAAGACCCGAACGGTCACCGAGCCCCACCTCTCGGACCCTCCGCCGCAACGCCCCCACGGCAGGCGCCCCTTGCCCCGCGGGACCGTGCCACTAGGGTGCCCCCGTGACCACGTTTACCGATGAGAACGTCCCCGGCCGCTACGGCCCCACCGCGACCACCGAGGCCGACCCCCGCGACGTCGGCCGGGTGCGCACCGAGTACTCCCCGGCCCACGACGGCGACCCGGACCCGGGCGAGATCGTGTGGACCTGGGTGCCGTTCGAGGAGAACGACGGCCGGGGCAAGGACCGCCCGGTGCTGGTCGTCGCACGAGAAGCGGCCGGCACCTTTCTCGCCGTACAGCTCTCCAGCAAGCGGCACGACGGCGACCGGGAGTGGGTCGCGATCGGCAGCGGACCCTGGGACCGGTCGGGCCGGGACTCATGGGTGGACGTGGACCGCGTCCTGCGGCTCCACGAGGACGGCATGCGCCGCGAGGCGTGCGCGCTGGACCGGATGCGCTTCAACCTCGTCCGACAGCGACTGCACGAGCGCTACGGCTGGACCTGACCCGCGTACGGCGCGTCGGCCGCGTTGCCGCGCGACTCCGGGAACGCCCTGGTGAACGCCTCCCGGACCACCGTTCCCGGCGTCCGGTCCAGCACGCCGAACACCACATGCTGAAACGTCCCGGCGAACCGGCCGCCGGGACCGAGCAACGCCCGGAACGCGCCCGCGACCTGCGCCGGGTCGTTCTGGAAGACTCCGCAGCCCCAGGCGCCGAGCACCAGCCGGCCGTAGCCGTGGGCGGCGGCCGTCTCCAGTACGCGCTCGGCCCGCACCGCGAGCGCGGCCGGCAGCTCCGCGGCGCGCCGCGGCTCCGTGCGCCGTACGACGCCCGCGTTCGGGGCGGCCGCGGTCAGGAAACCCGCGAGGTACGGCTCGGGCAGCAGCCGGGCCCGGTCGTCCCGGAAGACGGGGACCGCCGGGGAGTGGATCAACCGGTCCGTGTAGAAGGGGTCGCGGTGGGTGCGGTGGTGGTCGTAGAAGGAGCCGGCCGCCAGCAGGCAGGTGTACAGGGCGGAGGCGCGGCACAGGGCCTCCTCCTGGGCCTGTGCGCCGTTGAGGTAGCCGCCGCCGGGGTTCCGTGCGGAGGCGAAGTTCAGGACGGCGACCGGGGCGCCGGCCAGCCGGCGGGCCGCCTCGAGGCTGCTCTCCCCGGTGACCTCGACAACGGTGTCCGCCGTGGGCTCCGAGCCCGTCCCGGCGTCGCCCATGGCACCGGCGCCACCCGACTGCCGTAGGGATACCGGTTCCGGGCCGAACATCCGCGTACCGGCCCGCGCGGCCTCGATCTGCGCCGCGAGGGAGACATCGCGGCCGTCCGGCGTGCGATACCGGCCCGCCGCCACGATCCTCTCGGTCTCCGCGGCGATCCCGCGCAGGCGCGCGCTCACGGCGCCACCCCCGTGGGCGTCGTGTCCGCGGCCTGCGCGGTCTCCCCCGTCGTGCTCATGCACGCATCCTGGGTGATCCTGGTGATGCGGCGCAACGGAGTTTCCCGCCCCCGGAACGGTCCGGAGAACGCCCACGGAAACGGAGATGACCGAACCGGAACGTCCCCAGGGGCACCCTTGTGCGAATCGGCCCGAGGGTCTTGGGTGGGACGAGTGCCTGCCCGGCCCGACGATCGAACCGGGCCGGTGGCATGGTGGAATCTTCAGGAGGATCCCGACATGTCCGATTCCCAGAGTGACGGTGGCGACTGTACGGACCACCGCACGGCCGTCGCCGAAGCCGAGGTGGAGGCCCTGGTCCGGGGCATCTGCTTCAAGACCGGGCCGCCCCGCGCGCTCGGTGTCGAACTGGAATGGCTCATCCAAGAGCTGCGGATGCCGCAGCTCCCCGTGACACCCGAACGACTCGAAGCGGTGTACGCCGCACTGCGGGCCCTGCCCCTGCGGTCGCCGCTCACCGTGGAGCCCGGCGGCCAGCTGGAGCTGAGCTCGCCGCCCGCCGCCTCCCTGATGGAGTGCATCCGCACCGTCTCCGCCGACCTGGACACCGTCCGCGCCGTCCTCGCCGAGGAAGGACTCGGTCTGGTCGGCATCGGCCACGATCCCTGGCACGCCCCCCGCCGGTTCCTGCACGAGCCGCGGTACGACGCGATGGAGACCTGCCTGGACCGCACCGGTCCGGCGGGCCGGCACATGATGTGTGCCTCCGCCTCCGTGCAGGTCTGCGTGGACGCCGGCCATGAGGAGCCGGGCCCGCTCGGGTACCGGCGCCGCTGGTGGCTGGCCCATCAGCTGGGAGCGGTACTGGTGGCCGCGTTCGCCAACTCCCCGCTGCTCGGCCGCGAGCCCACGGGCTGGATGTCCACCCGGCAGCTGATGTGGATGGAGATCGGCGCCGGCCGTGCGGGGGCGCCCCCGCTGGACGGCGACCCCCGGGCCGCCTGGGCCCGGCACGTGCTCGACTCACCGGTGATGTGTGTGCGCCGGGACAGCGGGCCGTGGGAGGTGCCCGAGGGGCTCACCTTCCGGGAGTGGATCCGTTCCCGTTCGCCCCGGCCGCCCACCCGGGCGGACCTGGACTACCACCTGACCACCCTGTTCCCGCCGGTCCGGCCCCGCGGCCACCTGGAGCTGCGGATGATCGACGCGCAGCCCGGCGACGACGGCTGGATCGTGCCGCTCGCGGTGACGGCGGCGCTGTTCGACGACCCGGCGGCCGCCGAGACGGCGTACCGGGGCGTCAAGCGCCTCGCGGAACGGTCCCTGAACCTGCCCGCCCCGCACAACCCGTTGTGGACCGACGCGGCGCGCCTCGGCCTCGCCGACCCGGAGCTGCGCGAGGTCGCCGCCATGTGTTTCGCGGCGGCGCTGCAGGCCCTGCCCCGGCTCGGTGCCACCACCGAGGTGACCGATGCGGTGGCCGCGTATCTGGACCGCTATGTCGCCCGGGGCCGCTGCCCGGCCGACGACCTGCTGGACCGGCCGGCCGGCCGGGGCCTGCCCCCGTCCCCGCCCGGCCGCACCGCCCACAGGAGGAAGGACATCCGCACATGACCGCCCCCGAGACCGACACCGCGACGACCGAGGTGGACACCGAGACACTCCGCGAGCGGGTGCTGGCCTCCCTGACCACCGCGCGGGCCCGCACCACGCTGCTGACCAGCTGCGTCGAGGAGCCCGACCTCACCGCCCAGCACTCGCCGCTGATGTCCCCGCTGGTGTGGGACCTCGCCCACATCGGCAACCAGGAGGAGCTGTGGCTGCTCCGGGCCGTCGGCGGCCGGGACGCCATGCGGCCCGAGATCGACGGGCTGTACGACGCCTTCGAGCACCCACGGGCCGAACGGCCCTCGCTGCCGCTGCTGCCGCCCGCCGAGGCCCGCACGTACGCGGCCGAGGTGCGCGGACGGGTCACGGACCTGCTGGCGGGCGCGGACTTCCACGGCACCCGGCTGACCGAGGCCGGGTTCGCCTTCGGGATGATCGCCCAGCACGAACAGCAGCACGACGAGACGATGCTGATCACCCATCAGCTCAGAACGGGGCCACAGGCGCTGACCGCACCGGACCCGGAACCCGCCCCGCTGTTCACCGGTCCGGCCGAAGTCCTGGTCCCCGGCGGCCCGTTCATGATGGGCACCTCGGCCGAGCCGTGGGCGCTGGACAACGAACGCCCGGCGCACGCCCGGGAGGTGGCGCCGTTCTGGATCGACACCACCCCGGTGACGAACGGGGCGTACCAGGCGTTCATCGAGGACGGCGGCTACGACACCGAGCGCTGGTGGACCCCGGAGGGCTGGGCCCACATCAGGCAGCACGCGATCACCGCGCCGCTGTTCTGGCGCCGGGACGGCGACCGCTGGCTGCGGCGGCGCTTCGGGGTCACCGAGGCGGTCCCGCCGGACGAGCCGGTGCTGCATGTGTGCTGGTACGAGGCCGACGCCTACGCCCGCTGGGCCGGTCGGCGGCTGCCCACCGAGGCGGAGTGGGAGAAGGCCGCCCGGCACGACCCGGCCACCGGCCGCTCCATGCGCTACCCGTGGGGCGACGCGGACCCGGCGCCGGAGCACGCCAACCTGGGCCAGCGGCACCTGCGGCCCGCGCCCGCCGGCAGCTACCCGGCGGGCGAATCACCGCTCGGCGTACGGCAGTTGATCGGTGACGTGTGGGAGTGGACGGCGAGCGACTTCCTGCCCTATCCGGGGTTCCGGGCCTTCCCGTACAAGGAGTACTCGGAGGTGTTCTTCGGCTCCGACCACAAGGTGCTGCGCGGCGGTTCGTTCGCCGTGGACCCGGTGGCCTGCCGGGGCACCTTCCGCAACTGGGACTACCCGATCCGGCGGCAGATCTTCTCCGGGTTCCGCACCGCCCGCTCGGAGGCCCTCTGATGTGCCGTCATCTGGCCTATATGGGGCCCGAGGAGCCGCTCGGACGGCTTCTCATGGAGCCGGAGCACAGCCTGGTGCGCCAGTCGTGGGCACCCCGGCGGCAGCGCTACGGGACGGTCAACGCGGACGGCTTCGGGGTCGGCTGGTACGCCCCGGACGACCCTCTTCCGGCGCGCTACCGGCGGGCCGGGCCGATCTGGGCGGACCTGTCCTTCGCCGACCTGGCCCGGGTGGTGCGCTCCGGCTGCGTCCTCGCCGCCGTACGGGACGCGACGCTCGCGGGCGCCGACGCCGAGGCCGCCGCGGCGCCCTTCGCCTGGGGCCGTTGGCTGTTCAGCCACAACGGCGCCCTGGCGGGCTGGCCGGACTCGGCGGCCCCGCTGGTGTCCGCGCTGCCCCCGGTGGAGCTGCTGTCGCTGCAGGCCCGTACCGACTCGGCGTTCGTGTGGGCGCTGGTCCTGCACCGGCTGCGCTCGGGCGACGAGCCGGAGCAGGCCCTCAGTGAAACGGTTCGTCAGCTGACCGGGGCGGCCCCGGCCTCGCGGCTCAACCTGTTGCTGACGGACGGCACGACGATCGCCGCCACCGCCTGGGGCGACACCCTCTGGTACCGCACGGAGCCCGGCCGGAGCACGGTCGTCGCCTCCGAGCCGTACGACGACGACCCGCTCTGGCAGGAGGTCCCCGACCGCACCGTACTCACCGCGAGCCGCGCCGGCGTGCTGCTCGCACCGCTGGAGGATCCCACGTCCTCCCCCACTCTCGACTCCGCTCGAGCGGGGGCGCCCCCATCATCGAAGGAGCCCTGTACGTGAGCCCCTTGCACGTCACCCGCACACTCCCCGAGGACGCGACGGAGGCCGCGCTGCGCGCCGACGTCCTGCACGGCCTCACCGTCAACCCCAAGTGGCTGCCGCCCAAGTGGTTCTACGACGCCCACGGCAGCGAGCTGTTCGAGCAGATCACCGAACTGCCCGAGTACTACCCCACGCGCGCCGAGCGGGAGATCCTCGCCGGCCGGTCCGGCGAGATCGCCGCGGCGAGCGGTGCCCGCACGCTGATCGAACTCGGCTCGGGCTCCTCGGAGAAGACCCGCTTTCTCCTGGACGCGCTCTCGCCCGCGGCCTACGTCCCGGTCGACGTCAGCGAGAGCGCCCTCACCCAGGCCGGACAGGCCCTCGTCGAGGACCGCCCGGATCTCGACGTGCACGCCCTGATCGCCGACTTCACCGCCCCGCTGGCCCTCCCCGCGACTCCGGGCCCCCGGCTGGTGGCCTTCCTCGGCGGTACGATCGGCAACCTGCTGCCCGACGAACGTGCCGGCTTCCTGGCCTCCGTACGCTCCCTGCTCGCGCCGGGCGACGGGCTGCTGCTCGGCACGGACCTGGTCAAGGACGAGCGGGTGCTGGTCCGGGCGTACGACGACGCGGCCGGGGTGACGGCGGCGTTCAACAAGAACGTCCTGGCCGTGGTCGACCGCGAGCTGGGCGCCGACTTCGATCCGGACACCTTCGACCATGTGGCGCTCTGGGATCCGGTGCACGAGTGGATCGAGATGCGGCTGCGCTCCCGTACCGCGCAGACCGTGAAGGTGCCCGCGCTGGACCTGGCCGTGGACTTCGCGGCGGGCGAGGAGCTGCGCACCGAGGTGTCCGCGAAGTTCCGCAAGGAGGGAGTGACCGGCGAACTGGCGGCGGCCGGCCTTGAGTTGACGCACTGGTGGACGGACGCACCGGGCCGCTTCGCGCTGTCCCTGAGCGTGGTGCGGTGAGTCACACGTCCGGCGCGAGTTCCCCGGTGATCTTCGCGGAGGCCCGGCGGGCCTCCGTCGCCGGGTCCGCGCCCTCGAGCACCCGGGTCATGTACTCCTTGATCGGGTTGTCGGCCTCGACGTCGGCCCACTGAGGGGTGCTGGGGGTCGCCCGGCCGTGTGCCGCGCCCGCGGCCATGGCGGCGACCCCTTCCTCGCCCGCAACCGCGCCCGCCAGCGTGGTCTTGTTGGGCACGTAGTTCATGGTGCGGGCGAGTTCGGTGTCCCACTTGGCACCGACGAGCGCCCCGACGACGGCGGTCGCCGCGAACTGGTCCTTGGTGTGGCCCGAGACGACGAGGTCGGAGCCGCCGGTGAAGACGGTGCCGGGCCGCGCCGCGGTCTTCCCGGGCACCGGGAAGAAGCCCAGCTCGTCCTTCAGATCCGGGTTCTGCCGCACGATCGACTGGGCGAGCCCCGGTACGGCGATGATCTGCGCCACCTTGCCACCGGCGAACACCCCGGCCTGGGGCGGGTGTTCCTCGTCGGCGTCCACGGGACCCCGGCCCAGCGCCTGCAGCCGCCGGTAGAAGTCCATGCCGCGCAGCGCCGCCGGGGAGTCGAGGGCGCCCTCCCACCTGTAGTCCTTCTGCCGGGCGAGGTCGCCGCCCTCGTCCCAGATGAAGCCGGAGAGGGTGTACCAGTCCTGCCCGGCCAGGTAAATGCCCTGGTTGCCGCGCGAGTTGAGCTTCTCGGTGTCGGCGAGCCACTCCTCGCGGGTCCTCGGCGGACGCGTGATGCCGGCCGCCTCGAACTGGTCCTTGCGGTAGATGACGACGCGGTTGGCCGCGTACCAGGGGATGCCGTACTGCGCGTTGGCGTCCTTGCCCGGCTCGGCGAGGGCGGGCAGCCACCGGTCCTTGCCCCAGTCGCGCATCGACTCCAGCGTGAGGTCGGCGAGCTTGCCGTCGTCGGCGTACAGCGGCACCTGGGTGTTGCCGACCTCGATGACATCGGGGCCGCCCCCGGAGTCGTCCTTGAGCGCAGCGCGGACCTTGTCGACGATGCCGGTCCATTCCTGGATGCGGATGTCCAGGCGCAGGTCCTTGTGGGTGCGCTCGAAGTCCTCGGTGAAACGCTGGAGGAACTCCTTGGAAGCGCTGTCCTTCATCAGCCACACGGTGACGGTCTTGCGCTCGTGGCCGCCCGGGAGCAGGCCGCAGGCGCTCACGAGGGAACCGGTGACACACACGAGGGCGAGCAGACGACGTCTCACGAGGGGTCCTGTTCTGTCTGGCAGGGGTGCGGACAGGCGTGGGGGCCCGACGTGGGGGGACGAGCGGCACGGCTCGTACGGGTGTGCTGGATTTTGGTATGGACCAATGCAGAGGTCAAGGGGCGGGCCGGGCGGGGATGGGGCACGGTGGAGTACGGCGTGACACGAGAGGAGCACCCTCATGACGAATCACACCTACCGGGTCACCGAGATCGTCGGCACGTCGCACGAGGGCATCGACCAGGCCATCCGCAACGGCATCGCCCGCGCCGACCAGACCCTGCGCAACCTCGACTGGTTCGAGATCACCGAGGTCCGCGGGCAGATCGAGAACGGCCGGATCGAGCACTACCAGGTGGGGTTGAAGGTGGGCTTCCGCATCGAGGACGCGGACTGACCGCCCTGGGGCGTCAGGTGCGGCCCTCGCGCTCCTGAGCCTCCTGAAGCGCCTCGGACTTCGCGGCCCAGCGGGCGCGTACGACGGTGAACCCGGCGCGCTCGGCGTCGTCGCAGACCAGTTCGTCGTCGTCCACGAGGAAGCGGATCTCGCGGTCCTGGGCGAGCCGGCGCAGGATCTCCAGCTTGGTGAACCGGGCGGGCCTGCGGTCGGCGTTGCTCCGCATGTACACGCGCCCCTCGGGCAGCCCGTGCGCCGCGAGCCAGTCCAGCGTGTCGCGCCGCCACCGCTCGGGGCGGCCGGTGAGATACAGGACCTCGCATAGGCGGGCGCTCTCCACCGCGAGCGCGATGCCCTCGGCGAGGGGCGGGTCCGTGGGCGCGGCGGCGAAGAACGCGGCCCAGTTCTTCGGCCGTACTTCCAGGAAATGCTGCCGGTGCGCGGTGTCGGCCAGGGTGTTGTCGAGGTCGAACACGGCTAGCGGGCGCCTGGTGCTGTCGGTCACGGGGCCACCTTAGCCAGGCGCCGGCGGGCCAGGAATTCCCGGCCCGCCAGGGCGTTGAACCGTGCGTGAGCAGCACAGTGATCGCCCGGACCCGGTTCTCCGTCCTCGACCGTTCCCGTACCCGCGAGGGGCACCCGCCCGGCGAGGCGCTGCGGGACACCGTGTCGCTGGCCCGGGACGCGGAGGCGCTCGGCTATCACCGCTTCTGGGTGTCCGAGCACCACGGCGTGCCCGGCGTCGCCGGTTCCGCGCCGACCGTGCTCGCCGCCGCGGTCGCCTCGGCCACCCGTACGATCCGGGTCGGCACCGGCGGAGTGATGCTGCCCAACCACCGGCCGCTCGTCGTCGCCGAGCAGTTCGGCGTGCTGGAGTCCCTGTTCCCCGGGCGGATCGACATGGGGCTCGGGCGTTCCGTCGGCTTCACCGACGGGGTGCGCAAGGCGCTCGGCCGGGACAAGGAGGTCGCCGAGGACTTCGCGGCACAGCTCGGCGAGCTGCTGGGCTGGTTCGAGGGCGGCTCGCCGACCGGGGTGCGGGCGCGTCCCGCGGAGGGGCTGCGGGTGCCGCCGTTCGTGCTGGCCATGGGCGAGGGCGCGCGGATCGCGGCCCGCGCCGGGCTGCCGATGGTGATCGGCGATCTGCGCGGCCGGGAGAAGATGCTGCGCGGCATCGACGAGTACCGCTCCCTGTTCCGCCCCTCCCACTGGGCGTCCGAGCCGTACGTCGTGATCTCCGGGACGGTCGCGGTCGCCGGCACGGAGGCGGAGGCGCGGCGGCTGCTGGTCCCGGAGGCCTGGTCGATGGCGTACGCGCGCACCCATGGCACCTTTCCGCCGCTCGCCCCGGCCGAGGAGATCGAGGCCCGCCCGATGACCGCGAAGGAGCGCGGTCTGTACGAGGCCGGTCTCGCCGGGCACATCGCCGGCACCGGGGACCAGGTCGCGCACGAGCTGGAGACGGTGCTGAAGGAGACGGGCGCCGACGAGGTCCTGGTCACCACCAGCGCGTACCACCGTGCGGCCCTGCTGGACTCCTACCGGCGGCTCGCCGCGCTCTTCACGCCCGGCCGCTGACGGGCCCGAGATGCGAACCCGGCCGGGGCCGGTGACCCTGGGAGAGGAGCCTCAAGCGACGAGGAGGGCTGCCATGTCCATGATGGACAAGCTCAAGCAGATGCTGAAGGGCCACGAGGACCAGGCCAAGAAGGGCGTCGACAAGGCCGGCGACATGATCGACGAGCGGACCCAGGACAAGTACCGCTCCCAGGTCGACACCGCGCAGAGGCAGGCGGACAAGTACATCGACCAGAACCGCCGCGACAACCCTCCGCAGTAGCAGCGCGCGGGCGTGGATAGAGTTGTGCCTCTATGCACAGCCCATATGACCAGTACGTCCGCGTCCGCGACGCACGCGAGCACAATCTGAGAGGCGTCGACGTCGACATCCCCCGCGACGTCCTGGCCGTGTTCACCGGCGTGTCGGGCTCGGGCAAGTCGTCCCTGGCGTTCGGCACGATCTACGCCGAGGCGCAGCGGCGGTACTTCGAGTCGGTCGCGCCGTACGCGCGCAGGCTGATCCACCAGGTCGGGGCGCCCAAGGTGGGCGAGATCACCGGGCTGCCGCCCGCGGTGTCGCTGCAGCAGCGCCGCGCGGCCCCCACCTCGCGCTCCTCGGTGGGTACCGTCACCAATCTCTCCAACTCCCTGCGCATGCTGTTCTCCCGGGCCGGGGACTACCCGCCGGGCGCTGAACGGCTCGATTCGGACGCGTTCTCGCCGAACACGGCGGCCGGGGCCTGCCCGGCGTGCCATGGGCTCGGCCATGTGCACGACACCAGTGAGGAGTTGCTGGTCCCGGATCCCTCGCTGACCATCCGTGAGGGCGCCATCGCCGCCTGGCCCGGCGCCTGGCAGGGCAAGAACCTGCGTGACATCCTCGACGCGCTCGGCCACGACGTGGACCGGCCCTGGCGCGAGCTGCCCGCGCAGGCGCGGGAGTGGATCCTGTTCACGGACGAACAGCCCGTCGTCACCGTCCACCCCGTCCGGGACGCCGACCGCATCCAACGGCCGTACCAGGGCACGTACATGAGCGCCCGCAGGTATGTGCTGAAGACGTTCTCGGACACCAGGTCGGCGTCGCTGCGGGCCAAGGCGGAACGGTTCCTGACCAGCACACCCTGCGCCGCGTGCGGGGGCAGCCGGCTGAGGCCGGAGGCGCTGGCGGTGACCTTCGGCGGCCGGACCATCGCCGAACTGGCCGCGCTCCCGCTGACCGACCTGGCCGCCCTGCTCGACGGCCGCACCGAGACCGCGCGGGTGCTCACCGAGGACCTGAAGTCCCGGATCGCACCAGTGGCCGAACTGGGCCTCGGCTACCTCAGCCTGGACCGCTCCACCCCCACCCTGTCGGCGGGCGAACTGCAACGGCTGCGGCTCGCCACGCAGTTGCGCTCCGGACTGTTCGGCGTCGTCTACGTCCTGGACGAGCCGTCCGCCGGACTGCACCCGGCGGACACCGAGGCGCTGCTGACCGTGCTCGACCGGCTGAAGACCGCGGGCAACTCGGTGTTCGTGGTGGAGCATCACCTGGAGGTGGTGCGCGGCGCCGACTGGCTGGTGGACGTGGGCCCCGGCGCGGGCGAGCACGGCGGACGCGTGCTCTACAGCGGGCCGCCGGCCGAGCTGGCGTCGGTCGAGGAGTCGGCGACCGCGGCGTTTCTCTTCGACGAGTCACCCGGCCCGGCACGGGAAGTGCGCTCCCCGCGCGGCTGGCTGACGGTGGGTCCGGTGACCCGGCACAACCTGCGCGCGGTGACGGCCGAGTTCCCGCGCGGCGCGTTCACCGCCGTCACCGGGGTCTCCGGTTCCGGAAAGTCCACGCTCATCGGCGAGTTGACGGAGGAGCTTGAGGGCGTGGACCGACTGGTCCGGGTGGACCAGAAACCGATCGGGCGCACCCCGCGCTCCAACCTCGCCACCTACACCGGCCTGTTCGACGTCGTACGCAAGGTGTTCGCGGCGACGGACGAGGCACGGGCTCGCGGATACGGCGTGGGACGGTTCTCGTTCAATGTCGCCGGTGGGCGCTGCGAGACCTGTCAGGGCGAGGGGTTCGTCAGCGTCGAGCTGCTGTTCCTGCCGAGCACCTACGCGCCCTGCCCGGACTGCGGCGGCGCCCGCTACAACCCCGAGACCCTCGAAGTGGCGTACCGGGGACGGAACATCGCCGAGGTGCTCGATCTGACGGCGGAGGCCGCGGCGGCGTTCTTCGCCGACATCCCGTCCGCCGCCCGCAGCCTCGGCACCCTGCTCGACGTGGGCCTCGGCTATCTGCGGCTCGGGCAGCCGGCGACCGAGCTGTCCGGCGGAGAGGCCCAGCGGATCAAGCTGGCGAGCGAGTTGCAGCGCGGCCGGCGCGGCCACACCCTCTACCTGCTGGACGAGCCCACCACCGGGCTGCACCCGGCCGACGTGGAGGTGCTGATGGACCGGCTGCACGGGCTGGTCGACGCCGGGCACACGGTCGTGGTGGTCGAGCACGACATGACGGTGGTCGCGGGCGCGGACTGGGTCGTCGACCTGGGCCCCGGCGGGGGTGACCGGGGCGGACGGATCGTGGCGTCGGGGCCGCCGGAACGCGTGGCGCGGGCGGCGGGGAGTGTTACGGCGCCCTATCTGGCGCGGGTGATGCCCTGAACGGATAGTGCCGCGTTGTGCCGTCGGTCGGCTGCTGCGCCGTCGTGGCTGGTCGCGCCCGCGCGGCGGTAGCCGCATGTGGGATACAGCCCCGTGCCCCTTCGGGGCGCTCCCGCTCGGCGTCGGCCACCAGGGCTGCGTGAGTCCAGGCGGGCTCCGGCGTGCCCGGCTGGGCCGCGGCGGCGAGGGTCCGGCGGTCGGGGTGGGCGTCCGCCGGGATCGCCGGCCGCACGTCCACCTCCGCTTGCAGGCCCCGGGTACGGGCCACCCGCCACAGGGAGGCGAGCAGGGTGTCCTCGCCGACGAACGCGGCGGCCGTACTGGCCGTACCGCCCTCCTGCGTGTAGCGGAGCCGCACCGTCTGCACGGGTACACCGGCGTCCAGCGCGGCCTGGAAGACGGCCCGGTGGAAGCGGCCGTGGGCGCGCCCGCACCAGGTGCTGCCCTCGGGGAACGCGGCGACGGCCGCGCCCTCGCGCAGTGCCTCGGCGATCCGGGCGACGGTCTCGGGCAGGGCGCGGATCCGGTCCCGCTCGATGAACAGGGCCCCGCCGCGCGCGGCCAGCGGGCCGGCGACCGGCCACTGCCGGATCTCGGTCTTGGCGAGCATCCGGGCGGGGCGCACGGCGGTCAGCAGCGGGATGTCCAGCCACGAGACATGGTTGGCGACCAGCAGCAGCCCGCCGGCCGGCGCGGCGGTGCCGGTGAAGCGGACCCGGACCCCCATGGCCCGCACGATCGCCCGGCACCACCGCCTGACCCACGCGGCGGGGATCCTCCCGCCGAGCGGGGACAGCAGGATCCCGGCCAGCACCAGGACCGCGACCGCGGTCAGCCGCAGCACGGCCCTGGGTGCGGCCACAGCGGCCGGGGCAGGATCCACACAGGCGCCCGGGGTGCAGGGCGCGCTGGGCAGCCAGACGCTCATCAGGCCGGCACGAGGGAGAGGAAGTGCCGCAGATAGCGCGGGTTGACCCGGCGCATCGACAGCAGCACGTACAGGTCCGCGACCCCGAAGTCCGGGTCGTGCGCGGGCTCGCCGCACACCCAGGCGCCCAGGCGCAGGTAGCCGCGCAGCAGGGCGGGCAGCTCACTGTGCCCGGCGGGGGCCTCCGCGTTCGGGATCCAGGGCAGCAGCGGCCGTACCCGGAACTCCTCGGGCGCCAGGTGCTTGGTGCGCACCCGCTCCCAGGTGGCCGTCGCGAGGGTCCCGCCGTCGGCGAGCGGCACCGAGCAGCAGCCCGCCAGCCACTCGTGCCCGCGGTCGACCATGTAGCGGGCTATCCCGGCCCAGATCAGGCCGATGACCGTGCCGTCGCGGTGGTCGGGGTGCACACAGGAGCGGCCGACCTCGACCAGTCCGGGCCGGATCGGGTCGAGCGCGCCGAGCTGGAACTCGCCCTCCGAGTAGAGCCGGCCGGCGACCGAGGCCCGCTCCGGCGGCAGCAGCCGGTAGGTACCGACGACCTGCCCGGTGACGGTGTCGCGCACGAGCAGGTGGTCGCAGTAGGCGTCGAAGGGGTCGACGTCCAGCCCCGGCTGCGGCGTGGCCAGCAGGGCCCCCATCTCACCGGCGAAGACGTCGTGCCGCAGCCGCTGCGCGGCCCGCACGTCGTCCTCGTCACGGGCGAGGGTGACGGTGTAGCGGGTCGGTGCCTCGGGCTGCGGTGGGCGGTCGAGGGTGGAAACGCCGGTCATGGCTCTCTCCTGGTCACGGGCCGGTTCGGCGACGGCGGCGAGCGGATGCGTACGGCCCGCCGCTCCTGTTCTTCCGACGCCGGTTGGCCGCCGCGTGACCTCTGCCGGGAGAGGGGATGTGAGAATGTTGAACGCCGGGGTGCCGGCGATCACCGCAAAGCCGAACGGGGCCGGTGAGCACCATCCCCGGCCCCGCCCGTTCGCCTGTGCGACGAACGTTTCCTGCTCAGTACCGCGCTACCGCTTGCCCACCTTACGGGTGGCCCGCAGCCACTCCTTGTTCATGCCGGTGATGGACACCAGCGGAATCCCCTTGGGGCAGGCGGTGGCGCACTCCCCCGTGAGCGTGCACCCGCCGAAGCCCTCCGCGTCCATCTGCGCCACCATGTCCAGCACCCGCGTCTCCCGCTCGGGCGCGCCCTGGGGCAGCACGTTCAGGTGGTTGACCTTCGCGGAGGTGAACAGCATCGCCGCACCGTTGGGACACGCGGCCACACACGCCCCGCAGCCGATGCACTCGGCGTGCTCGAACGCGAAGTCGGCGTCGGCCTTCGGCACCGGTGTGGCATGGGCCTCCGGCGCGGACCCGGTCGGCGCGCTGATGTAGCCGCCGGCCTGGATGATCCGGTCGAACGCGGACCGGTCCACCACCAGGTCCTTGATCACGGGGAAGGCCGCCGCCCGCCACGGCTCGATGTCGATCGTGTCGCCGTCCTTGAAGGACCGCATGTGCAGCTGGCAGGTGGTGGTGCGCTCCGGCCCGTGCGCCTCGCCGTTGATCACGAGGGAGCACGCGCCGCAGATGCCCTCGCGGCAGTCGTGGTCGAAGGCGACCGGCTCCTGTCCGGCCAGGATGAGCTGTTCGTTGAGGACGTCCAGCATCTCCAGGAAGGACATGTCGGACGAGATGCCGTCCACCTCGTACGTGGACATGGCGCCTTCGGCGTCGGCGTTCTTCTGGCGCCAGACGCGCAGGGTGAGCTTCATGCGTAGCTCCGCTGGGTGGGGTGGACGTACTCGAAGACCAGGTCTTCCTTGTGCAGGACGGGTGCGTCACCGGTGCCGGTGAACTCCCAGGCCGCCGCGTAGCCGAACTCGTCGTCCCTGCGCGCGGCTTCGCCGTCCGGGGTCTGGGACTCCTCGCGGAAGTGGCCGCCACAGGACTCGGCGCGGTGCAGTGCGTCGAGGCACATCAGCTCGGCCAGCTCCAGGTAGTCGACGATCCGGTTGGCCTTCTCCAGCGACTGGTTGAACTCCTCGCCGGTGCCGGGGACCTTGATGCGCCGCCAGAACTCCTCGCGGATCTGCGGGATGCGCTCCAGGGCCTTGCGCAGTCCGGCGTCGGTGCGGGCCATGCCGCAGAACTCCCACATGAGTTCGCCGACTTCGCGGTGGAAGGAGTCGGGAGTGCGGTCGCCGTCGACGGACAGCAGCCGGTTCAGCCGGTCCTCGGTCTCGGCCAGCACCTCCTGTACGGCCGGGTGTTCGGCGGTGACAGCTTCTTCATCGGCCCGGCGCGGGTTGCGGGCCAGGTAGTCGTTGATGGTGGCCGGCAGCACGAAGTAGCCGTCGGCCAGGCCCTGCATCAGCGCGGAGGCGCCGAGCCGGTTGGCGCCGTGGTCGGAGAAGTTGGCCTCGCCGATCGCGAACAGGCCCGGGATGGTGGTCTGCAGGTCGTAGTCGACCCACAGGCCGCCCATCGTGTAGTGCACGGCCGGGTAGATACGCATCGGCACCTCGTACGGATCCTCGTCGGTGATCCGCTGGTACATGTCGAAGAGGTTGCCGTACTTGGCCTCGACGGCCTTGCGGCCCATCCGCTGGATGGCGTCGGTGAAGTCCAGGTAGACGCCCTGCCCGCCGGGGCCCACTCCCCTGCCCTCGTCGCAGACGTTCTTCGCGGCGCGGGAGGCGATGTCACGCGGGACCAGGTTGCCGAAGGACGGGTAGATGCGCTCCAGGTAGTAGTCGCGCTCGTCCTCGGGGATCTGGTTCGGTGGGCGGGTGTCGCCCTTGGCCTTGGGCACCCAGATCCGGCCGTCGTTGCGCAGCGACTCACTCATCAGGGTCAGCTTGGACTGGTGGTCGCCGGTGCGCGGGATGCAGGTGGGGTGGATCTGCGTGAAGCAGGGGTTGGCGAAGTACGCGCCGCGCCGGTGCGCCCGCCAGATGGCGGTCGCGTTGGAGTTCATGGCGTTGGTCGACAGGTAGAAGACGTTTCCGTAACCGCCGCTGGCCAGTACGACGGCGTCGGCGATGTACGTGTCGATCTTCCCGGTGATCAGATCGCGGGCCACGATGCCGCGGGCCCGGCCGTCGATCACGATCAGGTCCAGCATCTCGGTACGCGGATGCATCTCCACGTTGCCCGCGGCGATCTGCCTGCTGAGGGCCTGGTACGCGCCCAGCAGCAGCTGCTGGCCCGTCTGTCCGCGGGCGTAGAAGGTGCGGGAGACCTGGACGCCGCCGAAGGAGCGGGTGTCGAGCAGGCCGCCGTACTCGCGGGCGAAGGGCACGCCCTGGGCCACGCACTGGTCGATGATCTCGACGGAGATCTGGGCCAGCCGGTGGACGTTGGACTCGCGGGCGCGGAAGTCGCCGCCCTTGACGGTGTCGTAGAACAGCCGGTGGATCGAGTCGCCGTCGTTGCGGTAGTTCTTCGCCGCGTTGATGCCGCCCTGAGCGGCGATGGAGTGGGCGCGGCGCGGGGAGTCCTGGTAGCAGAACTGGACGACGTGGTAACCCTGTTCGGCCAGGGTGGCGCCCGCGGAACCACCGGCCAGGCCGGTGCCGACGACGATGACCGTGTGCTTGCGCCGGTTGGCGGGGTTGACCAGCTTGGCCTCGAAGCGGCGCTTGTCCCAGCGCTCATGGATGGGTCCGGACGGGGCCTTGGAGTCGGTGACCGGCTCGCCCGTCGCGTAGTGCACGTATTCGGTCATGTCAGCTCACCACTCCGGTCATGACGCCCACGGGTACGGCGATGAAGCCGGCCGTGAGCAGCAGCGCGAGAACGTTGGCGATGGTCTTCAGAGCGCGGTCGCGGGCGCGGCTGCCGACGCCCAGGGTCTGCGCGGCACTCCAGAAGCCGTGCCGGATGTGCAGGCCGAGCGCGAGCATCGCGACGATGTAGATGACGTTGCTGTACCAGTGCGAGAAGTCGTCGACGACGTTCTGGTACGGGTGCCCGGCCTGGAAGTGGCCCGGGTGCACGGTGCCCGTGGTCAGGTCCAGGACGTGCCAGACGATGAACAGGCCAAGGATGACGCCGCCCCAGCGCATGGTGCGGGTGGCGTAGCTCGCCCGGGGCCTTGAGTGCACGTACTTGCTGGGCCGGGCCTTGATGTCACGGCGGCTGAGCTGGTACGCGGAGGTGGCGTGGGCGACCACGGCGACGACCAGGACGATCCGGATGAGCCAGAGCGTCCACTCGTAGTGCATGAAGGGTTCGCCGACGGTGCGCAGCCAGTGTGCGTAGTGGTTGAACTCGCCCGCGCCGAAGAAGATCTTCAGGTTGCCGATCACATGGGCGACGAGGTACAGCAGCATGATCACGCCGCTGACGGCCATCACCGTCTTCTTGCCGACGGAGGAGTCCCACATCGTGCGCGCCATGGACGACCGTCGGTCCGTCCGCGTTGCCAGAGCCATGGCCAGCACGCTAGGGCCGAAGGACCCCATCGGTCCAAGACATGGTCCAGCTTGTTTCCATAGACAGAAGCTATCCTTGCAGGATGCAGTTCCACCAGCTCCAGTACTTCGTCGCCGTCGCCGAGACCCGGCACTTCACCCGCGCCGCCGAGCTGGTGCACGTCGCCCAGCCGTCGCTGTCGCAGCAGATCAAGGCGCTGGAGCGGGAGCTGGGCGCGGATCTGTTCCTGCGCGCCCGGGGCAACATCACGCTCACCGACGCGGGCGAGGCGCTGCTGCCGCTGGCCCGGCGGATCCTGGCCGACGCGGACACCGCCCGGTACGAGGTGCAGGAGCTGGTGCAGTTGCGGCGGGGCCGGGTACGGCTGGGGGCGACGCCGAGTCTGTGCACGGGCCTGCTGCCGGATGTGCTGCGCGCCTTCCACGACCGCTATCCCGGCATCCAGCTGCTGATCGAGGAGGGCGGCTCGCACGATCTGGTGCGGGAGCTGGCGCGCGGCGCGCTCGATCTCGCGCTGATCGTCCTGCCGCTGCCGACGCCGGCGCCGGCGCTCAGCGCGGTCGAGCTGCTGCGGGAGGATCTGGTGGTGGTGTCGTCGCCCGAGGTGCCGGCCCCCGGCCGGGGTGGGCGGGTGCTGCACATCGGCGATCTGGAGGGCGAGCGGCTGGTGATGTTCCGCCACGGGTACGACCTGCGGGAGCTGACCGTCGCCGCGTGTCGGTCCGCTGGGTTCGAGCCGGAGTTTGCCGTTGAAGGGGGTGAGATGGACGCGGTGCTGGGGTTGGTGCGGGCGGGGCTCGGGGTTGCCGTGGTGCCGCAGATGGTGGCCACGCGGGCCGGACAGGGGCTGCGGGTCACTCCGTTGGCTCGGCCGGGGTTGCAGCGGACCATCGCGTTGGCTCACCGGAGTGACGTGGCGCCGCCGCGGGCCGCGCGGGAGCTGCAGCGGATGCTTCTCGAGCGGTGACGGTGCTTGTTGCCGGACGCGTCCGCCTGGGGAGCGCCGTTCGGGCTTTTGCGCCGTTGTAGCTGGTAGCGCAGTTCCCCGCGCCCCTCAGGGAACTGTGCTACCCCTCTTTGAAAGACTCAGCCCGTTGCGTCCACCAGGGCCAGGTCGTGCAAGCGGTCCGGTGGGCCCGGCCGGGCGTAGTACCAGCCCTGGGCGGTGTCGCAGCCCAGTATCCGCAGTTGTTCGGCCTGGGCGCCGGTTTCCACGCCCTCGACGGTGACCGCCAGGTCGAGGCTGTGGGCGAGGGAGACGATGCCCTCGACGATCTTCAGGTCGACGGGGTCGGCGGGGAACTGCTGCATGCCCTGGGTGAAGGAGCGGTCCAGCTTGAGGATGCGCACCGGCAGGCGGCGCAGGTTGGCCAGGTTGGAGTAGCCGGTGCCGAAGTCGTCCAGGGCGATGTCGACGCCCATCTCGGCGAGCCGGCGCAGGGGTTTGAGCAGGTCGTCGTCGGCGCCGATGAGCGCGGACTCGGTGACCTCCAGGCACAGGGCGTCCGGGGCGACACCCGCGCGCTCCAGGATCTCGACGGTGTCCTGCACCAGGCCGGGATGGCTGAGCTGGCAGGGCGACAGGTTGACGTTGATGCGCAGCGGCCCGGCGGTCGTCTCCTCGCCGTGGCGTTCTCGCCAGGCGCGGGCCTGGCGGATGGACTCCTCCAGGACCCAGCGGCCGAGCGGGACGATCAGTCCGGTGTGCTCGGCGAGCGGGATGAAGCGGTCGGGGCCGAGGACGCCGTGCTGCGGGTGCAGCCAGCGCACCAGGGCCTCGGCGCCGCGGACGCTGCCGTCGCCGAGGTGGACCAGGGGCTGGTACTCGATGAAGAACTCGCCGCGTTCCAGGGCCGTGGGCAGGGCCGTCGTCAGGCCGTGGCGGGTGATCGCCCGGGCGTCGGCCTCCGGGTCGGCGAGCTCGGAGCGGTTGCCGCCCGCCGATTTGGCCCGGTACATGGTGATGTCGGCGCTCCGGAGGACCTCCGCCGCCGTACGCTCGCCCGCCGGACCCTCGACGATGCCGAGGCTGCCGCGCACCAGCAGGTCACGGCCGTCGATGCTGACGGGCGTGACGAGGGCGCCCATGATGCGTTCGGCGAGTTCGTCGACCTCGCGTTCGGTGCCCGGCCCGGTGGTCAGTGCCACGAACTCGTCGCCGCCGAGCCGGGCGACCATCTCGCCGGGCGCGGTCGCACAGGACTGCAGCCGGTCGGCGACCTCGACCAGCAGCCGGTCGCCGGCGGCGTGCCCGAGGCTGTCGTTGATGGTCTTGAAGCCGTCCAGGTCGAGGTAGCACAGGCCGAAGCGCTGGCCCTCGCCCGCGTTCAGCGCCTTCTCCAGGCGTTCGAAGAACAGGCTGCGGTTGGGCAGGCCGGTGAGCGCGTCGTGGGTGGCCTCGTAGCGGAGCCGGAGGTTGAGCAGCCGGCGCTCGGTGGTGTCCTCCATGAGGGCCAGCTGGTACTGCGGTTCGCCGTCGGCGTCGCGCAGCAGGGAGACCGTGAGGTTGGTCCACAGCACCGTGCCGTCGGGGCGGTTGAAGGCCTTTTCGAGGTGGTAGTGCTCGCGCTCGCCGCGGACGAGTTCGTCGTAGAGCTTCCAGGTCTGCGGCGCGTCCTCGGGGTGCACCCAGTCCTGGACGCGGCGGCCGCGCAGGGCCTGGTCGGACTGCCCGAACATGCGCAGCAGGGCCCCGTTGACCTGCAGGACGTTGCCGTCGAGGTCGGCGATGCCGATCCCTATGGCCGCGCCCTCGAAGACCGCGCGGAAGCGGGCCTCGCTGGCGTGCAGCGCCTGCGCGACCACGCCCTGGGCGCGGAGCGCGGCCTGGGCGATGGACTCCTGCTCGGTGAGGGTGCGTTCGCGCAGCGCCTGGGCGTATCCGGCGGCCATCGCGTGCTGCAGCCGCGAGGAGCGCAGGCGCGGTTCGTCCTGGGGGCCGTCCTCGGCGCAGTACAGCACCAGATAGGCGTCCACGCAGTCCAGGGTGCGGGTGAGCGCCTCGGGGTCGGTGCAGTGCGCGCCGACCAGGGCGGCGCCGACCGACTTCGCGCCGTCCGCGTCGAAGCCGCGCGCCCGCAGCAGCTCGCTCAACCGGTGTGCGAGCGGAAGCAGTTGTTCCTCGAACTCGGCTCGGGTCAGCGACGTGGAGGTCACCGGGTAGACCGCCCGGCTCCAGATCGTCGTGAACCGGCGCAGTCTGTCCTCCGGCCCGTCCGGCTCGGCGCTCACGCCGTACGCCCCACGCCGCCGAATCCGGAGAAGGCGAACGGGTCCTCGTCGTCCGGTGCCGACTCCGGCCGCCAGTGCGGCATCGGCACCAGTCCGGGTTCCACCATGTCGTACCCCTCGAAGAACCGCGCGATCTCGTCGCGCGAGCGCATGATGAGCGGATTGCGAATGTCCTTGTATACGTCCACCGCGCCCTCGGCCCGCTCGGCGGGCAGCGGGATTCCCTCGTACGAGGCATGCGTGAGGATCAGCAGGCTGCCGGGCGCGAGCGCGTCGCGCAGCTCGGCAACCGCACCGTAGGGGTCGTCCGCGTCTTCCACGAAATGCAGTATGGCAACGAGGAGGACGGCGACCGGGCGGTTCAGGTCGATCAGCCGCTCCGTCTGGGGGCTGGAGAGGATCTCCTGGGGCTTGCGCAGGTCCGCGGCGACCACGTCCGCGTCGTCGTTTCCGGCCAGCACCGCCTGGCTGTGCGCGACGGCGACCGGGTCGTGGTCGACGTAGACCACGTGCGCGCCCGGTACGGCCGCCTGGGCCACCTCGTGGACGTTGCCGAAGGTCGGGATGCCGGAGCCGATGTCGAGGAACTGGGTGATGCCCTCCCCTGCCGCGAACCGCACGGCACGGCGCATGAACGCCCGGTTGGCCTGCATGATCTTGGGCAGGCCCGGCATGAACCCCATCGCCTTGCGGGCCGCTTCCCGGTCCACCTCGAAGTTGTGCGAGCCGCCCAGGTAGTAGTCATAGATCCGGGAGACGCTCGGCACCGTGATGTCGATGCTCCGTGGGGCCCAGGCGGGGCGCTCCATGTATCTCTCCAAGGCGTAGGCGACAGGGACAGGCGATCCGGTGTTCGAGCTGAGGCTACTGATCGCCCGCCAACGGAGCGACCCAAACCGGAAATTGACCGTCCGTTCCCCGCCACTGCCTGCGGCAAGTGCCCGTATGACCCCGCTGTGTAACGGATTCCGGCACAAACAACGGTCCGCCCCCTCCGTGCGGTGCGGAGGGGGCGGACCTTCGGTGGCGCTCCGGGTCGGGCGGGGCGATCGACCCTGGGGAGGTGATCTAGTTGCCCGGTGCGCCGACCGGCTTGCCGTCGGGCGAGACGGCGTACCAGGTGCCGCCCACGCCCTGACCGTTGGTGTCGCCGGGGGCCTTGTCCCCGGAGAAGGTGTAGATCGGCCAGCAGTTGACCGTCATCTGCTTGACCCCGTCGGGACGGGTGAAGCCCATCAGGCCCTTCTTCTTGACGCCCTGGGTGTCCTCGGGCTTGACGATGCCGACGGCCGGCCACTTCTCCAGGCAGGCCCCGGTGCAGTTGGAGACGGACTTCGGCCAGGCCTTGTCCTTGAGGAAGCGGTAGACCGTCATGCCGTTCTTGTCGACGATGATGTCGCCCAGCTTGGGGTCCTTGTGGACGGACAGACCGGGCAGGGCGGCCAGGGAGGCCTTCTTGCCGTTCGGGGCCAGCGCGAACCACTTGCCGCCGACGCCCTGGCCGTTGACCTCTCCGGCGTTGACGTCCTTGGCGTAGCGGTAGGCGGGCCAACCGGCGACGGTGAGCTGCTTGGTGCCGTCGGCGCGGGTGACCTCGCCGAGCAGCGCCTTGTCGATGCCGGCGCCGGCCGTGGCGTCGTCGGCGGGCACCGGCGGCCAGGTCTTGGCGCAGTCGCCGTCGCAGTTCGACTTGGGCGGGTCGGCGGTGTCGTTGTCGAACCGGTACAGGGTGAGGCCGGAGCCGTCGGTCAGCACCTTGCCCAGGTCGGCGTTGGCGGCCACGGTCAGCTTGCCCGCGGGCGCGGCCGGGGTCGGGGAGCCGGTGCTCTGGTTGCCGTCGGCGCCGTAACCGTTGCCCGATCCGGTGCCGGCTCCGGTGGTCGGGCTGCCCGCGGGCGCGGTGGCGCCGACGTTCTGGGCCGCCGATGCCGGGGTGGTGCCGTTGTCCTGACCGCACGCCGTCGTCAGCGCCAGCACCGAAGCGGCTGTGGCCACCAGTGAGGCGGTCCGCCAGGAGGTCTTCATGTCCAACTCCCCATATTCGCCTGGATGTTGCAGCGCCTGCCGCGCCGCCGCACGGCCATGGGTACGCACCGAGGGGGCCGGAGCGTTCAACGGGGAGGGGAAGTTCTTCGGGAATTTCTTTCCGCATCCTGTGACCCGCGCGCCGCAGGCGCCGGCGCGCAGGGCCCGTACGGGCGTGTGTATCGCACCAATCACGCTCTTCTTCGCGTCAAACCATTGATCGCCTCATGTCCTTCCTTCGGAGCAATCCGGACGCACTACGGCGTACGACCGGGTTCCGGGCCCCATGATCTTCGCGTGCATGGACCCGAAGTGACCCGCTGCGCGCCCGCCGCACGGGTGTTGGCCCTGGTGGCGCTGACCTGGACCCTGGTGGGCTGCCCGGCCGGCGCCGCGTCGGCCGACGCCTGTGCGTACGCCTCCACGGGGCCGGACGGCTCGGTGGCGGTGGCCTACGCCGGCGGCGACCACTGGCCGACCCCGCCGCCCTGTCCGACCCCCACCCCGCCCCCGTGCCCACCCACGCCCACACCGACGCCGACGCCGACGCCCCCGCCCCTACCACCGCCGAAGCCGACGCCGACGCCACGCCCGACACCGAAGCCCACCCCGAGACCGAGGCCGCCGGCCCGGCCCGCCCCGGCACCGCCGGCACCGCGGCCGACACCGACGCCCACCCCTCCCCCCACGCCCGCCCCGACGCCCAAGCCGAAGCTCACTCCGCGGCCGTCGGCGACGCCGGTGAGCTATCCGGCGTACCACCCGCACCCGGCCCCACATGTCGCGCCCGACCCCACCACGCCGGTCACCTACGTCCTGCTCATCACCGTGCCCGCGATCGTCGCGGTCGCGGCCCTGCGCCCGCGC
The DNA here is from genome assembly GCF_009604455.1 of Streptomyces sp. RB17. Lineage (GTDB taxonomy): Bacteria > Actinomycetota > Actinomycetes > Streptomycetales > Streptomycetaceae > Streptomyces. The sequence goes on along the minus strand of NZ_WEGL01000002.1, from coordinate 571,954 downwards.
TGACGCGCCGGCCCGCTCACCTTCTGGAGGTATCCGTTGCCGGATTGGCTTGTTCTCGTCCTCGCGATGCTGGCGGCCTGCGCCGTGGTGGTGGTCGTCACCTTCGTACGGCACAAACGCGCCCCCGAGGACGAGGATCCCAGCGAGACCCCGGACGTCATCGAGTACATGACGATGTGGATCGGCGTCGTGTACGCGATCGTCCTGGGCCTCGCCATCGCGGGCGTGTGGGAGGCCCGCAGCTCCGCCCAGGACCATGTGCAGTCCGAGGCCCAGGCGCTGCACGAGATCTCGGAGCGGGTCCGGGTCTACCCGCCGGACGTCCGTGACCGGATCCGGGCCGATGTCAACACCTATGTCTCCTACGTCGTCCACCACGAGTGGCGGACGATGTCCCACGACGAGCGCGTCACCGACCGCGGCACCCAACTGCTGCAGAAGGTCCGTCAGGACGTCACCGACTACCGGCCGAAGAACGACTTCGAGGCGCAGGCCTACCAGCCGCTGCTGGACCAGATGACCGCCGCCGACCAGGCGCGCAACGCCCGCGCCGACTCCACCGGGGCCACCATGCCGCCGGTGGTGTGGTGGGGCCTGCTCACCGGGGCGCTGGTCACCGTCGGCATGGTGTTCGCGCTGCAGATCCGGCGCACCGGTCGCGAACTGGTCCTGGCGGGCCTGTTCTCCGCGACCATCGCGTTCATGCTGTTCCTCATCTGGGACTTCGACGCCCCCTTCAGCCGGGGCATCGCGGTGACCGCGGAACCGTTCACGAATCTGTTCCCGGGCGTCACCGGCTAGTCCCCCGCCCCGGGGGCGTCGCCCCTTGAACGACCGTACACCCGTGCCCGGTTCGCGCTGTTCCGAGGGCACGGGTGTGCGGTCGTCCCGGTGTTCCCCGCGCGAGCCGGCGGCTCGGGTGAGCCAAGGGCGCGGGACGGGGCGTCAGCTTCGCTTCTCGTTCCGGCGGCGCACCCAGAACGCGCCGCCCCCGACGACCGACAAGGTCACGAGTCCGGCGCCGATGGACATGTCGACCGGTGTGGCACCGGTGGACCGGCCGCCGCCGACACCGCCCTGGACGCCGCCGAGCACGGTGAACGCGGCCGGGCGGATCAAGGTTCTTCCGCCACAGCGGACCTTGATGTCGTACCGGCCCGGAGGGGCGTGGTGGTCGACGTCGATGGTGCCGCGCACGGTGTCGCCGCTGAACTCGTCGAACTGGGTGGTGGAGAAGGCGGGGGAGGACATGGTGCCGCCGTGGCAGCCGTCCACGGTGACGGCGAGCCGGCCGCCGGCCGGGAGCACGTGGGGCTTGGCGACGATGTTCCGCGGGCCACCGTGCTCACGGCCGCCGAAGTCGTCGCCACGATCGCCGAAGTCGTCCTCCCGGGCGGAGTCGCCACTCCGGCCGCCGGAGTCGTCGCCCCGGGCACCGGAGTCGTCACCCCGGCCTTCGTTCCCGTGGTCGTCGCTCCGGCCGTTCCCGGTGTCGTCGCCCTTGTCCTTCCAGTTGTCGTCGCTCCGGCCGCCGTTCCCTTCGTCGTCGCCCTTGTCCTTCCAGTTGTCGTCTCCCCTGCCGGAGTCGTCCCCGCGGCCCGGGTCGCGGCCGAGGTCCCCGTTGTCGTCGAAGTGACCGTGGTGGTTGAGGTTGCCGCTGCTGCCGTTGTCCGGGCCGGCGCCCGCGTGGTTGTCGGACGGGCTGCCACCGTTGCCTGCGCCGTCCGCGACGGCCACGGGGGTGGCGAACCCGAGCACGGCGACCGCGACGCACGCGGCCGCCAGGGCACGTTGGTTTCGCATGTGATCCTCCGCGGGAGGCGCCCGGGAACCGTCCCCGGTCGATCGGCGAGAAAACGCCTCCCGCGACGACCCTCGGGCGCGCGGAACACGCCCGCATGTCGAGAATCGTCCGTCCTGGTGAGCCAACACACCGCACGAAAAGCACACAATCGGATATTTCCGCAGGTCACGGCCCGTCAGAAATCTTCCATGAATGGCAACTCGGATGGCGCACCACACAGGCCGTGGGCCACCCGTTCGCCACTCGCCCCGTCCGTCCTTCGCGCACACGGGATTTAGCGTTTTCCCATGCGTGATGGACGTGGTGAGGCCGCGTCGAGAGGGGAAGGCGAATGTCTGCGTCCGAGCTGTCCGAGCTTGCCGAAGAGGAGGAACGGCGGAGGAAGCGCGCTCCGTGGGGCGTGATGGCGCTTGTTCTGCTGACCGGTGTGGCGCTCATTCGAAATGGTTCGGGGGAGTTCGACATCGGTCCGCCGCAGCCTGCCTCGGCGGTGGCCCCGGACAGCCGCGGCGGCTCGGGCACGCTCTCCACGGCTCCGAAGCCGCTCGGGTTCTCCGCGGCCGACCGGGTCCGCATCCCCGCGATCCGGGTGAACGCGCCGCTCATGCCCGTCGGCCTGGACGCGGCCGGCTGGGTCGCCGCGCCGCCGCCGGACGACCCCGATCTGGCGGGCTGGTTCACCGGTGCGGTCTCGCCCGGCGAGAAGGGCACCGCCGTCGTCGTCGGGCACGTCGACAACAGGCGTGGCCCCGCCGTCTTCTACGGACTCGGGGCGCTGCGGAAGGGAAACCGGATCGAGATCCTGCGCAAGGACGGAAAGACCGCGGTGTTCGAGACCTATGGCGTCGAGGTCTTCTCCAAGAGCGGTTTTCCGGGCGACCGCGTGTACGGCTCGAAGGGAACACCGGAACTGCGGGTCATCACCTGCGGTGGCGGTTTTTCCAAGCAGAACGGTTATGACGGGAACGTCGTCGTCTTCGCCCGCCTGGTCGCGGTGAGCTGAGGCCACCGCGGCCGGGCGGGCGAAGAGCCGGGAGACGGTCACACGCGCCGGGTCGGCACGGTCATGTGATATCCGGAGTCCAGGAGATGGGGCAGCCATGTGCGGATCGCACGGACGGTCTGCGACCGGTCGCCCCCGGCGTCGTGGGAGAGCACCACCACGCCGGGGGCGGCGCCGCTCTCCACCCGGTCGACGATGGTGCCGGTGCCGGGCTCCGTCCAGTCGGTGGTGTCGACCGTCCAGGCCATCGGCTCCATGCCCAGCTCGGCGCCCAGTTGGAACGCGGCCCGGTTCCAGGCGCCGTAGGGAGCGCGGAACCACTGCGGGCGCTCGCCGTAGGCGTCCTCGATGACATCGCTGGTCCGCTTCATCTCGGAGCGGATCTGCTTGCGGTCGAGGGTCGGCAGCAGCGGATGGGTCCAGGTGTGGTTGCCGACGACATGGCCTTCGTCGGCCATCCGGGCCAGCAGTTCCCTGTGCTCGACGACGCACTCGCCGCACACGAAGAACATGGCCCGCACGTCGTACTTGGCGAGGGTGTCGAGGATGTGCGGGGTGTAGTCCGGGTCGGGACCGTCGTCGAAGGTCAGCATCATCCGGCGTCCGCGCCCGGAGATCCGGAGGATGGGCTCCTTGCGGACCGTCAGCTTGTGCGGCGCGGCACGCGGCGATGCGTCCCCGGTGAGGGGCTGGAGCCGGAAGGCGGAGGGCCTGAGCGCCTGACGGGCCTGCGGTCCGGGAGCGGGGGCGGGGGCGGCGGTCCCGGCGCCGTCCTCGGCGCCACCCGCCAGGAAAGCCCCCGCGCTACCCGCCGCCCCCAGCGCGGCGGCGCCGGCCAGGAGCATCCGGCGCCGGCTGAGCAACTGATCCTTCTGCATGACTCATCAGTCGCCCCACCGGACTCCGGCGCACCCCAGCGACACCGGTACGGCAGCGGGAAAGCACCCGAACAGCCGAGTGCGGTGCCGTGGTGGTCCGCCGCACCGGCTTCTGACAAGCAGTCAGTCCAGGACAAGTGCCAAGAGGGACACGGGGGTCGAGCCGAGTGGCCGCACACGGGGGAACGCACACGAACGGCATACCGCGCAGCGTCCTCGCGGTGGTGCTGCCGGCCGTCGCCCAGTTCCTGGTGGTCTTCGACACGACGGCCTTCGCGGTGGCGCTGCCGTTGGTCGCGAGGGACCGGGGGCTGCCCTCACCGGGCTGACCTGGCTGCTGACCGCGTACAGCGTGTGTTTCGCCGCGCTGCCGGTACTCGCGGGAGCCCTGGGCAGGGCCTTCGGGCAGCGGCGGGTGTGATGGGCGGGCCGGCGCTGTCGGGCGTCGCCGCGGCGGCACCCGCGGTGTTCTCCGCCCCATGGGTGCTGATGGCCTCGCGTGCGGTGCGGGGGATCGCGGCGGCGGCGATCACGGCCGGTGCGCTGGCCCTGATCGACGCCACACATCCGGCAGGCCCGGACCGGGACCGGGCGCTCAACGTGCACTTCGCGGTCGTCGCCTGTGCCACTCCGGCGGCGCTGCTGCCGTGCGCCCTGTTGGCGGACGCCTCTCAGACCGAGAAGACGATCTTCTGGTGCAGGCCGCCGCCGGGGCGCTGCTCCTGCTGCTGGTTCCGCCGGCGCCGGCCGAGTCCACGCCCGAGCCGGCGGCCCGGCGCCGGGTGGGGCCGGCCGCGCCGGCGGTCGTGCCGCTGGGCCTCCTGGCCCGGTTCGCCGACTGGCTCGGCGACCGGAGCGGGTCCGCGACCACGGTCATCGCCGTGGCCGGTGCGCTGGTGCCGTCCGTGCTGGGCTGGTTCGGCCGGGGCGAGGGCATGCCGGAGCTGCTCGCCCGACTGCACCGGGAGCGGGCCACGTTCGGCGCCTACGCGGTGGCGGCGCTGCCGGCGGCCGGCCTGTCCGGTGCCGTGCTCGTCCTCACCATGGCCCCGCAGACCGTCGGCGGCCTCTCCCCTCTGCAGGTCGGCCGGGCCCTGCTGCCCGCCGTCGCCGGGGTGGTGCTCGGCTGTCTGGTGCTGCCCGGCCTCACGGCCCGCGTCGGGCTCGGCGCCACGGTGGCCGGGGCGTGCGCCGTGTCGGCCGTGGGGTGCGTCCTGCTCGGCGTTCCGGGCGCGGGCCACCGGTTCGCGCAGGTGCTGCTGCCGCTGCTGCTGATCGCGTTCGGCTGCGGTGTGCTCGCGCTGCCGGTGGGCTTCGCGCGGTCCGGGAGCGGTGCGCTGCCCCGGGGTCTGAATTCTTCCCGGCGGCTCGGCGCCGGTCCGGGCGCGTCGCTGTTCGTCGGGATCGTCTCGGTGGCCCAGCAGCGGTTCGGGGCCGTCACTCTCTTCGCATGAAGGAGTACCGCTCCTTCCTCTCGGGCGCGTTCCGCGACTGCTTCGCCCTCGGTACGGCCCTCTGTGCGACCGCCGCCGTGATCGCACTGCTGACCCGCCCCGGCGCGGCGACCGGGTGGCCGCCGGAGACCCGGGGCTCAGCGGCGGCGCACCAGCGGGAACGGCAGGGTCTCCCGGATCGTCAGGCCGGTGAGGAACATCACCAGCCGGTCCACGCCGATACCGAGCCCGCCGGTCGGGGGCATGGCGTACTCGAGGGCCTGAAGGAAGTCCTCGTCCAGCTCCATGGCCTCCGGGTCACCGCCGGCGGCCCGCAGCGACTGCTCGGTGAGCCGCCGGCGCTGTTCCACGGGGTCGGTCAACTCGGAGTAGGCGGTGCCGAGTTCGGTACCGAAGGCGACGAGGTCCCAGCGCTCGGCCAGCCGCGGGTCGGCGCGGTGCTGCCGGGTCAGCGGGGAGACGTCGGTGGGGAAGTCCTTGTAGAAGGTGGGGAGTCGGGTGCGTCCCTCGACGAGCCGCTCGTACATCTCCAGGGCGATGTCCCCGGGCCCGTCGTCCGCGGTGTACGGCACCCCGGCCCGGTCGCACAGCCGGTGCAGCCGCAGCAGTTCGGTGCCGGGGCCGATCTCCTCCCCCAGCGCCTCGGAGATCGCGCCGTACACGGTCCTGACCGGCCACTTCCCGGAGATGTCGTGCTCCTGCCCGTCCTTGCGGGCCACCGGGGAGCCGAAGGCGGCGATCGCCGCGCCCTGGATCAGCTCGCGGGTGAGGTCGAGCATGACGTCGTAGTCGGCGTAGGCCTGGTAGGCCTCCAGCATCGTGAACTCGGGGTTGTGCTTGTAGGAGACGCCCTCGTTGCGGAAGGTGCGGCCCAGTTCGAAGACCTTCTCCAGGCCGCCCACGCACAGCCGTTTCAGGTACAGCTCGGGGGCGATACGCAGATGGAGGTCGAGGTCGTAGGCGTTGATGTGGGTGGTGAAGGGGCGGGCGTTGGCGCCGCCGTGGATCTGCTGGAGCATCGGCGTCTCGACCTCGACATAGCCGCGGTCCAGCAGGCCCTGGCGCAGGGCGTGCACGGCCGCGGAGCGGGCCCGGATCACGGCGCGGGCGGCGGGGCTGGTCGCGAGGTCGAGGTAACGGCGGCGGACTTTCGCCTCGGGGTCGGTGAGACCGCGGCGTTTGTCGGGCAGCGGGTGCAGGCACTTGCCGGTGAGCTGCCAGGAGGTGACGAAGACGGTGGGTTCGCCCGTGTCGCTGAGGCCGGTGCGGCCGGTGGCGGTGAGGTGGTCGCCGATGTCGCATCCGGCGGTGAAGCGGTCGAGGGCGGCGCCGGAGCGGTCCCGGGTGAGGGCGATCTGGTGGTCGCCGGACCAGTCGCGCAGCACGGCGAAGACGATGCCGCCGAGGTCGCGGACCAGCATGAGCCGGCCGGCGACGGTGACGTCCTCGTCGGGGGGCACGTCGGCGAGGGCGTGGGTGGGCGCGGGGACGCCGACGGGATAGGGGTCGGTGCCGCCGGCGCGGAGCCGGTCGAGCTTGTGGTGCCGGACGCGGACCTGGTCGGGCAGGCCCGCGTCCGGTGCGGCGGGCCCGGTCTGGCCCCCTCCGTCGAGGCCGAGCGCCGCCAGGGGCGGCAACCCGTGCGTGGTGGCGGGCCGCTGCCCGTTCTTCGGGTGCCCTTTTCCCCAGAGTTTGCGCAACGACGGTACGGAGACGAAGCCTTCGGCGATGCCGGAGGCGAGGCCGATACGGGCGAGGGAGGCGGTGTCGCAGTAGCAGATGAAGCGCGGGTACCACTCGGGGTGGTATTTGGCGTTGGAGCGGTACAGGGCCTCCAGTTGCCACCAGCGGGAGAAGAACAGCAGCAGGCGGCGCCAGAGCCGCAGGACGGGTCCGGCGCCGATGCGGGCGCCCTCCTCGAAGACCGAGCGGAAGACGGCGAAGTTCAGCGAGATCCGGTGGACGCCCAGTTTGGGGGCGGCGGCGCACAGTTCGGCGACCATGAACTCCATGACCCCGTTGGGGGCGGCGCGGTCACGGCGCATCAGGTCCAGGGAGACGCCGTCCCGGCCCCAGGGCACGAAGGAGAGCAGGGCGAGGAGCCGTCCGTCCTCGCCGAGGGCCTCCACCAGCAGACAGTCGCCGTCGGCGGGGTCGCCGAGGCGGTCCAGGGCCATGGAGAAGCCGCGCTCGGTCTCGGTGTCGCGCCAGGCGTCGGCCTTGTCGACGACCTCCTCCATCTCGTGTTCGGCGAGGGTCGCGTGGCGGCGGATGCGGCAGGTGGCGCCGGTACGGCGGACGCGGTGCACGGCCTGCCGGGTCACCCGCATGTCCCGGCCGTCCAGGTCGAAGGACGCCACCTGCACGATCGCCTCGTCGCCCAGTTGGAGGGCGCCGAGTCCGGCGCGGACGTAGGCGCGGGCGCCGTCCTCGGAGGCGCCCATCACGGCGGGTGCCCAGGCGTAGCGGCGGGCCATGTCCAGCCAGGCCGCGATGGCGTGCGGCCATGCCTCCATGTCGCCGACGGGGTCGCCGCTGGCGAGGCACACGCCCGCCTCGACGCGGTAGGTGACGGCGGCCTTGCCGCTGGGCGAGAAGACGACGGCCTTGTCGCGTCGGGTGGCGAAGTAGCCGAGGGAGTCGCGTGCGCCGTAGGCCGCGAGAAGGGCGCGGATGCGGGCCTCCTCGTCGCCGTGCAGGGCGGCCTCCAGGCGCTGGGAGCGGAACAGGGCGGCGGCGGCGTTGAGCAGGGCGAGGGCGCCGAGCAGGCCGAGCACGAAGGTGACCTTGCGGGGCGGGCGGCCGGAGAAGGAGCGGCTCGAGACCAGTCCGCCGCACACCCGGTCGGCCGCCCAGGCCAGGTGCTGGTTCGCCGGCAGCGTCCCCGGAAACACCATGACCAGGCCCCAGCCCAGCAGGATGGCCACGGCGAGGCCGCCCAGCAGCACGGCGAGCGCCCGCCACACGGCGCCGCGACGGGAGGCGGCGTAGAACTCCCCGCGGGCCACGACGAGCAGGAGCAGCAACAGGCCGCACAGCACCAGCGACGGCAGCGACTCGGCGTACAGGCCGAGGGCCACGCCGAGCGCGTCGGTGAGGACGAGCAGGCCGAGGTAGACGACGACCAGCCACCAGGCGACCTTCTTGCGGGCGGCAGTGGCTGCGGCCAGCAGGAACAGGAAGACGGCGTACGCCAGGTTGGCGCTGATGGGCACCAGCAGCAGGTCGAGGGTGTGGGCGACCGGGCGGAGCAGGCGGCGCAGCGGTTCGATCAGCGCGAGCAGGGCGCACAGCAGGCCGAGCGCGGCGAACAGCGCCGCGAAGGCCTCGGGCACCCAGCCGAGGCGCCCACCGGCGGGCGGGCGTATCGGGGCCGTGGGGTCCCTCCGTGCGGCGGGCTCCGCGCTGGCGGTCATGGTTCCGACTGTAGGAAGGGCCCGCACGGCTCGCCCGTCGAAACGACACCGGGACGCCCGGCAGGCCGGCGCCCCGGTCCGGGTTGTCCGCCCCACAGGGCGTACGCCCGCCCGGCGGTCCGCCGGACAGGCGCCTGGCCTGGGTCGGAACGCGCCCGGGGCTTAGCGGGAACCGTGGATTCCGATAACCTCACGGCCGTGACGGAACAGCACTCGCAGCCGGACTCGCATTCACACCAGTTCGAGCGCGGTACGGACGGGCCGAAGGTCATCGTCGTCGGGGTCGACGGCTCCGACTCCTCGCTGCGTGCCGCGGCGTACGCGGGCGGGCTCGCGCGGCGCCAGCACGCGCTGCTGGCCGTGGTGTACGTCCAGCCGATGCTGGCCGCCGGGGCGGCGCTCGGGGCGCCGGTGGCGGAGACGACCGACGAGATCGCCGAGGACCTGGTCAGCTACATCCGGGAGGCGGCCGAGCGGGTCAAGGGGATATTCGAGGTGCGCTGGGAGTTCCACACCTTCCGCGGCGACCCGTACAGCGGGCTGGTGAAGGCGGCCGACGAGCTCAAGGCGGACGCGGTGGTCGTGGGCGCCTCGGAGCAGGCCGGCCACCGGATCATCGGCTCGGTGGCGATCCGGCTGGTGAAGGCGGGGCGCTGGCCGGTGACGGTCGTGCCGTAGCCTCCCGGGAGTCCCGCAGCAGCAGGGGTGGCGTCGCCAGGAGCAGGACGCCGGCCACGGCGATGGCGGCGCGTGGGCCGATGAGGCTCGCCAGCAGCCCCCACAGGGCGGTCAGCGCGGCCGTGGTCGCCTTGCCGGTGATCGACCAGGCGGACAGGGTGCGGGCGACCCGGTCGTTCGGCGTGCATTCCAGGCGGCGGGTGGCGTACACCGGGCTGTAGACGCCCGAACAGGTGATCACCCCGAACTCCACGGCCATCACCAGCAGCAGTCCGGGCAGCCCGGGCTGGACGAAGGCCAGCCCGAGGGGCCACACGGCACGCAGGGTGCCGGCGGTGCGCAGCACCCGCCGCTGTCCGTAGCGGGCCGCGAGCGGGCGGGCCAGCCGGGAGCCGAGGAGGCCGCCGAGGCAGGGCACGGCGAAGGCGAGGCCGTACTGCCAGGGGGTGAAGCCGAGCGGACCGAGCATGAGGACGGCCAGCGGCGGCGCGGCAACCATGATCAGCGCGTTGGCCGCGAGGTTGTTGAAGAACAGGGGCCGCAGGACCGGGCTGGTGAGGATGTGCCGCCAGCCGTCGAGCAGGTCGGCGGCCCGCAGGCGCTCCCCGCCGGTACGCTCAGGAAGCGGCTCGTCGCCGCCGACGGCCCGGATGCCGAGGGCCGACAGCAGAAAGCTGACCGCGTTCGCCATGACCGTGGTGACCGGGCCGAACAGGCCGATCGCGGCGCCGCCGAGGGGTGGCCCGAGGACCAGGGCGGTCCAGTTCGTGGACTCGAACCGGGAGTTCGCGGTGAGCAGCCGGTCGGCCGGTACGAGACTCTTCAGGAACGCGCCGGAGGCCGCGGTGAAGGTGATGTCGGCCGCCGCGACCGCCACGGACACGAGCAGCAGCTGCCCGAGACCGAGCCCGCCGAGCGCGTAGGCGGCGGGGACGGTGAGCAGCGCGGCGAACCTGACCAGGTCCATCGCCATCATCACCGGTCGCTTGCGGCGGAACTCCACCCACGGCCCGAGCGGCAGCGCCGCCACGGCGCCCACCGCGGGCCCGGTCGCGGCGAGCAGCGCCACCTCGGACGGCCCGGCGTGCAGCGCGAGGACCGCGATCACCGAGAACGCGTCGAAGGCGAGATAGGTGCCGAGCGCACTCACCGCGTACGCGGCCCACAGCCACCCGAACTGCCGACCCAGCCTCATCCACAACCTCCCGTTGACCCGGGACATGAAAACGTGCAGGTGGGCGCCGAATCAAACAACCCAGGGGAAGGACCGTACAACCATCGGTTGTACGGTGACGACGTGGACCTCACGGCAGTGCGCACCTTCGTCACCGTGGCCGACTCGGGACAGTTCCAGGAGGCCGCCGCCGTCCTGGCGATCACCCAGCAGGCCGTCTCCAAGCGGATCGCCGCGCTGGAGAAGGAGCTGGGCGTGCGGCTGTTCACCCGGACCGCCCGGGGCGCCGACCTGACCGTCGACGGCCAGGCCTTCCTGCCGCACGCCCGCGAGCTGCTGCTGGCCGAGGAGCGCGCGGCCGCCTCCGTACGGCTCGGGCGGCGCGCTCTGCGGGTCGATGTGATCGGCGCGCGGCTCGCCCCGGCGGGGCTGCTGCGCGGCTTTCACGAGGCGCACCCGGACATCGCCCTGGACGTCGTCACGCTCTTCGACGTGGACTCGGCGCTCACCGCCCTGCGCTCGGGTTCGATCGACGCGTCCTTCCGCGCCGTGGCCATGCCTGGCCGGCCGCTGCCCAGGGGCGTCGGGGCCGCCCGGGTGTACGACGAGCCGATCCAACTGCTCACCGGCCCGGGGCACGCCCTGGCCGGACTGCGCTCGGTCTCGCCCGGGGAGCTGGCCGGGCACCGGATCTGGATTCCGGGCATCGTGGAGGGCACCGAGTGGGCCGCCTACTACGCCTCCCTCGCCGCCGAGTTCGGGCTCGTCATCGACTCCTCGGGCCCCAACTTCACCGGGGCGGTGCAGAACGCGCTCGCCGGCTCCGACACCCTGGCGACCCTCGTCAGCGAGCAGACCCGGCTGACCTGGCCGGCCGGCCACGATCTGCGCCGTATCCCGCTCCGCGACCCGACACCGGTCTACCCGCACTCCCTCCTGTGGGTCACCGCCAACCCGCACCCGGCACTCGCCACCCTGCGCGCCCATCTCGCCGCAACGCAACCGCCGTGCACCGCCACCCCGACCTGGACGCCCGCCTGGGCCGTGCGTGGTGTCTTCCCTGCGCGGCGCCCCTGAGCCATCATGATCCGCCGTCAGCCGTTACCGTCGGCGAAGAGGTGAGGCGCATGGCCAGGCTCCGCGCGGGCGAGGGGATTCTCCGCCGCAAACCCATCGAACACATCGAGGAGACCGAGGTCGGCGAGGGCACCCGGCTGGACCGCTCGCTCGGCCTGTGGCAGCTCACCGCGATCGGGGTGGGCGGCATCATCGGCGCCGGCATCTTCACGCTCGCGGGCACGGTCGCCAACGGCACGGCGGGTCCGGCCGTGCTGGTGTCATTCCTCATCGCCGGTGTGGCGAGCGCCTGCGCTGCGCTGTCGTACGCCGAGTTCGCCGGGCTGATCCCGAAGGCGGGATCGGCGTACACCTACGGCTACGCGGTGCTCGGCGAGTTCGCGGGCTGGTTCATCGGCTGGGACCTGCTGCTGGAGTACACCGCGATCGTGGCGGTGGTGGCGATCGGCATCTCGGGCTACTTCGGCTTCCTGGTCGAGGAGATGGGCGCGAAGCTGCCCCACTGGATGCTGGGGGCGCCGGGCACCGGGGCCGGACACCGGGTGGACCTGTTCGCGGCGATCCTATGCCTGCTGATCGCCTGGCTGCTCAACCTGGGCATGCGCAGCGCGGCCCGCTTCGAGACGTTCGTCGTCGCCTTGAAGGTGCTGGTGGTGCTGCTGGTGATCGGGGTGGGCGTGTTCCACATCGACAAGGCGAACTACCACCCGTTCTTCCCGTTCGGCATCGGCGGCGCCTTCACCGGCGCGGCGACCGTGTTCTTCGCGGTGTTCGGCTACGACGCCATGTCGACGGCCGCCGAGGAGTCCAAGGATGCCCAGCGGCACATGCCGAAGGCCATCATCTACTCGCTGGTGATCTCGATGGTGCTGTACGTGGCGGCCTGCCTGGTGCTGACGGGCATGCAGGACTACAGGCACATCGACCCGGAGAGCGGCTTCTCCAGCGCGTTCAAGTCGGTGGGCCTGAACGCGCTCGCGGACGTGATCGCGGTGGGCGCGATCATCGGCATCCTCACCGTGATGTTCACGTTCATGCTGGGTGTGACCCGGGTGTGGTTCTCCATGTCCCGTGACGGTCTGCTGCCCCCGTGGTTCGCCAGGACCCACCCGACGCGGCATGTGCCGACCCGGGTGACCTGGATCGTCGGGGCCGCCTCCGCCGCCATCGCCGGGTTCGTCCCGATCGGCTCCGCCGCCGAACTGACCAACATCGGCATCCTGCTGGCGTTCGTGGTGGTGTGCGCGGCGGTGATCGTGCTGCGCTACCGGCGCCCGGAGCTGCCGCGCACCTTCCGCACGCCGTGGATGCCGGTCGTGCCCGCGCTGGGTTGCGTGTTCTCGGTCTGGCTGATCACGTTCCTGCAGTGGCAGACCTGGGTGCGGTTCGCCGTGTGGTTCGTGATCGGGTGCGTGATCTATTTCGGCTACTCCTACCGGCGCTCGGTACTGGCCGAGGTACGGCCCACGGAATGAACACCGGCTGATCACTCCGCCAGGCACACACGTACGCCTCTCCGCGCCGGACCTCTGCGCGCCGGACCGCTCCGCGCCGGACCGTTCGTCCGACCGTTCGCCGACGCGATCGACCGTCCGTCGCAGAACCGTGCGCGCGCCCTGTCCCCGGGCCGTGCCCTGCGCTGCCATACGGCCATGACGGCCGGACCCTCACCGATCCACCAGGCGGCGGCACGGGCCCACGGGACGACGACCGCCGAGCACGAACTGGCCGCGCTCCAGCGCGAGCACGGCGGTCCGCTCTTCGCCCTGCTGCTCAGGCTCTGCGACGGCGACCGGCAGCGCGCCGAGGACCTCGTCCAGGAGACGCTGGTGCGCGCCTGGCAGCATCCCGAGGCGCTGCACGCCGAGAACTTCGACTCGGTACGGCCCTGGCTGCTGACGGTCGCCCGGCGGCTCGCGATCGACGCCCGGCGGGCCCGGCAGGCCCGGCCCGTGGAGACCGGCGCCGAGATCCCGGAGAGCGCGCGGGTGACCGCCGATCACGCCGAACGGGCCGCCGCGATGCTCGATGTCCGGGAGGCTGTGAAGACACTCACGCCGGAACACCGTGACGTACTGATACTCGTGTATTTCCTCGGGGCCAGTGTGGCGGAAGCGGCGCAGACCCTGGGCGTTCCACCCGGTACCGTGAAGTCCCGCGCGTACTACGCGCTGCGCGCGCTGCGCCGGATCCTTCCGGATTATGCGGCCGACCTGCACTGAAACCGGCCGCAGAGCAAAGCTCTCGCAAAGCGCCTTGCTGTGGCCCCCGTTCGGGCAATGGGCTGTCCTCATCCACTTTCCGGGCAGGCAGCCGGAGCCGCGGCCCCGACCGGGGCTCGGGCGACGCGCACGTACCGGAGGAAGGGCAGGAAGGGATGCTGCACAGAGGGCACGAGAGCACGGACGGCACCGACGGTGGTGAACTGGCCGTCCCCATGGCCTGGTTGTACGCCGAGTACATCGCGGACGAGCTGCTGCGCACCGGCGATCTGATGCCGCCGACCTCCTTCGAGTTCCGGGCCGGCCGCGACGCGCTGGCGCTCACCGTCTTCCTGTCCGACACCGACGGGGAGCTGTCCGGCATCCGGGTGATCTCGCAGCTGGAGAACTGGCTCTCCCTGACCGCCTACGATCAGCCGTGGCGGGACTGGGTGCGCGAGCGCATGGCCGAGCTGGCCGAACGGGACGAGCGGTCCGGCACCCGCTCGCCCGACCTGGCCCTCGCGGCCGACGCCTGGCGCTGGCTGGAGGAGACCGAGCTGCTCGCGCCGGACCTGGACGCGGTGCCGGGCGGCGGGCCGGCCGGCGAGGACGACGGGCCGAAGGTGTGGACACCGGCCTGGCGGCTCGGACTGCCCCTCGGGCACCTCGCGATCCATCTGTTCTGACCCCTCGCTCCGGGGCCTTCCGAAGTTTTCCCGAATCGGACCAATCCGCTGGCCGCGCGGCTCCGAATCTCTCGTCCGGGAATCTGTGGTGGCTTGAGTGATTCGGCTGTCGGCTGCGTACGGATGGGTGCACGGAGTAACCCCACCCGCACCCATCGGCACGAGGATTCGGCATGAGGTCCCTGGAAAGGCATCGCGACGTCGGCGCGTACGCGCTCGGCGTGCTGGACGAGGCGGAGGCCTTCCGCTTCGAGGACCACCTCATGGAGTGCCGCCAGTGCGCGGCACAGGTGACCGAATTCGGTCCCGCCACCCGACAGCTGATGCTGTACCGCCGGGCCACGCCGCGCTTCGTGCACCCCATGGCACAGCCCGGTCCCCGGCTGCTGGACCGGCTGCTCGGCGACGTCGCGCACCGGCATCGGGCGCACCGCCGGCGCCTTCTGTACGGCCTGGCCGCCTCGGTGGTGCTGGCCGTGGCCGGTCCGGGGATCGTGGCCTTCGGCGGCCGTGCGGCACCGGCCGCGCACGTCACCGCGGCGACCGATCCGAAGACCGGGGTGTGGGCCGAGGTCACCGCGGACGACGGAGACGCGGGCAGCCGGCTGCTCCTGCGCGTGAAGGACGGCACCGGTCCGCATGCGTGCCGGCTGGTCGTCGTGGGCCGCGACGGCTCCGAGGAGGTCGCCGGCACCTGGATGGAACCCGGGCACGCCACGAACGCCTTCACCGCACTCGGATCCTCCACGATGCACGCCGACGACATCGCCCGCTATGACGTGCGCACCACGGACGGACAGCACCTGGTGTCCGTCGACGCGCCGTAGCTCCTACTTCAGCAGCCGGGACAGTCTGCGGTCCGCCAGGGGCTTGCCGCCCGTCTGGCAGGTGGGGCAGTACTGCAGCGAGGAGTCGCTGAAGGAGACCTCACGGATGGTGTCGCCGCACACCGGGCAGGGCTCGCCGGTCCGGCCGTGGACGCGCAGGCCGCTCTTCTTCTCGGCCTTCAGCCGCCCGGCGGCCACGCCCCGGGAGCGCTCGACCGCCTCGACGAGCGTCGAGCGCAGCGCCTCGTGGAGCCGGTGGATCTCCTCCGGGGTGAGGGAGTCGGCGAGCTTGAACGGGGACATCTTCGCGGCGTGCAGGATCTCGTCGCTGTAGGCGTTGCCGACGCCGGCGATCAGGGACTGGTCGCGCAGGGCGCCCTTCAGCCGGCGTCTCTCGTCCCTGAGCAGGGCGGCGAGGCGGTCCTCGTCGAAGTCGGCGGCGAGCGGGTCGGGGCCGAGGCGGGCGATGCCCTCGACCGCTTGCGGATCGCGGACGACGTAGACCGCGAGGCGCTTCTGGGTGCCGGCCTCGGTGAGGTCGAAGCCCTCGCCGGTCTCCAGGGCCACCCGCAGCGCGAGCGGGCCCTTGCCCGGCTTGGGCGGGCCCGACGGCAGCCGGTCCTTCCACTGCAGCCAGCCGGCCCGGGCCAGGTGGGTCACCAGGTGCAGCCCGCTGTCGGCCGCCAGGTCCAGGAACTTGCCGTGCCGGTGCACGGCCGTCACCTCGCCGCCCTCGAAGGCGGTGACCGGAGGGTCGTACGTCTTCAGGACGCTGACGGCGACCGGCAGCACCCGCGCCACCCGGCGGCCGACCAGGTGCTCGGTGAGGAAGTCCTTCAGCGCTTCTACCTCGGGCAGTTCCGGCATGGGTCCAGAGTGCCACCCGGTACCGACATCGAGCGCCGAGGCGCTTCAGCCGCCCCGGCGGAACTCGCACCAGACCGCCTTGCCGCCGCCCCGCGCCTCCACGCCCCACTCGTCGGCGAGCATCTCGACGAGCAGCAGACCCCGGCCGGAGACGCCGTCCTCCCCCGGCTCGCGGCGGCGCGGCAGGGCGCTGGAGGAGTCCTCCACCTCGATCCGCAGTTTGCGGTGGCCGCCGTCGAGGGCCCGCAGGGTGACGATCGCGGAGCCCTCGGTGTGCATCAGCGCGTTGGTGATCAGCTCGTCGGCGACCAGCTCGATCTCGTCGGCGCGGTCGCGGTAGCCCCAGGAGCGGACCGCGGCGCGGATCAGGTGCCGGGCCTGGGTGAGGGCCGCCGGGTCGCCGGGTGCCACGTGCTGCTGGAGCCGGCCGCCGGCGGGCGGGGCCTCCGCGGTGCGCCGGCGCAGCAGGAGCAGCGCCACGTCGTCGTCGCCGCCGCGCTCCTCGGCCACGTGGATCAGCCTGTTGGCCAGCGCGCGCACGTCCTCGGGACCCTCCGCGACGAGCGCCGTCAGGCGGCGCATGCCGTCGTCGAGGTCGGCACCGGGCTGTTCGACGAGCCCGTCGGTGCACAGCAGCAGGGTGTGGCCGGGGTCGAGTTCCAGGGTGGAGACGGGGTACTCCAGCCGGCCGAACTCGGCGGACAGGCCGAGCGGCAGCCCGCCCTCGACCTGTACCCGGCGGCAGCTGCCGTCGCCGTGCCGGATCAGCGGGTCGATGTGCCCGGCCCGTACCGCCTGCACGACCCCGGTGGACAGGTCGGCCTCGGCGTACAGGCAGGTGGCGAAGCGGTCGGTGTCGAGTTCGTGCAGGAAGACGGAGGCACGGGCCATCACGGCCGCCGGGGTGTGCCCCTCGGCGGCGTAGGCGCGCAGCACGATCCGCAGCTGGCCCATGACAGCCGCCGCGTGGGTGTCGTGGCCCTGGACGTCGCCGATGACCGCGCCGACCCGGCCGCCGGGCAGCGGTATCAGGTCGTACCAGTCTCCGCCGATGTCCCGGCCGAGGGCGCCCGCGGCGGTGCCGGCGCGGTAGCGGACGGCGATGTCGGCGCCGCGGACACTGGGGATGGTGCGGGGCAGCATGGCCTGCTGCAGGCCCTGGGCGAGGTCCTTCTCCTGTTCGTAGAGCATGGCGCGCTGCAGGCTCTGCGCGATGCTGCTGCCGAGCGCGACGAGGACGGCGCGCTCCTCGGTGGAGAAGCCCCGCCGGTCGCTGTAGAGCAGCCCCATCGCGCCGATCGGGCGGGCCTGGGCGATCAGCGGCAGATAGGCGGCCGAGGTGACGTGCAGGTCGGTGAGGTGCGGCCAGAGGATCGGGTACCCCTCGGCGAACTCCTCCGGGGACTCGATGAACCGCGGGACGAGCGTGCGGACGACCTCGCTCATCGGGTACGGCTCGTCGATCCCGGTGACCTGGGTGCCGGGGACCGAGGCGTCGACGGGCCCCTCGGCCACCAGCCGGATGCGGCCGGCCTCCACCAGCCCCATGACCAGGCTGGCCGCGCCGAGATGGCGGATGCCGTGGGTGTCCTTGAGGGCGTCGATGACCTCCTGGACGCTGCGGGCGTGGGCGAGGGAGGCGGAGACGGCCTGGACGACGTTGGTCTGCTGGCGGAACGCCTCGTCCTGGGCGGCCCGCATGCTGCGCCCGTCGCTCTCGGCGAGTTCCTCGGTGGCGTCGCGAACGATGCCGATGACCCGGCGCGGGCGGCCGGTGTCGTCCCGGCGGATGTAGCCCTGGGTGTGGGTCCAGCGCTGGGTGCCGTCGCGGCAGCGGATGCGGAAGTAGGCCCCGTAGTTCTCGCTGCCGTCCTTGATGGCGCGGGCAACCATCGCGTCCAGCCGGGCCGCCTCCGCCGGCAGCACCCGGACGGACAGGGTCTCGGGGTGTCCGTCGTATTCCTCGGGCAGCAGGTCGAACACCGCGTGTGCCTGGGCGTCCATGTGGAACAGGCCCGTGTCCAGGTCCCAGTCGAAGGTGCCCATGCGGTTGAGCGCCAGGATCGGGTCCGGGTGGGCGGGCCAGTCCTCCGGGAGTGACACGGCACTCGCTCCCCGAACTGCCATGGGCCCACCTTGCCAGGATTTGTCCGATTCTTCGACTGTTCCTCCCGGTCGGCCCACGGGCGTACGCGTCCGCCGCCGGAGGGGCTCAGCCGCCGGAGAGGTGCGCGGTGACCTCGCCGTCCGCCGCGCCGGGGACCGCGCTGGACCTGGCGGCGTCCGGCGTGCCCTCCGGGACCGGTCCGCCGCGGTCGGGCGGGCCGAGGGTGTCGGGCATGCCGGGCGGTCCGATCCCGTCCGGCGGGCCGATCTCGTAGGGCGGGTCCGGGCTGCCGGGGGCCTCCGGATCGGGATCGAGGTTCGGCGGGGACCACGGGCCGGCCGTGTCCGGGGCCGGGGCCGGGGTGCTCCGCCCGGAGGCCGGGCCCGGCGCCGTCTGGCCGGCAGCCGTGGGCGGCCCGCCGGTCGCGCCCGGAGAGGTGCCCGGCAGGCTCCGCAGCGGACCGGGCGGGGTGGTGTACGGCGGTGCGCTGCCCGGGGAGGCGGTGTCCGCCGGGTCGGGGGCGGTGCCGGGCGCGGCGGTGGCCCAGGAGGGCGCGGGGACGACCTGGTCGTGGCGTACGTCGTGACCGACGCGGCGTTCGATCCAGGTGCGTGTCTCGGCGTTGACGATCGTGATGCTGGTGACCGCCCGGGGTGCCGGCGCCACCGCGATCACCTGGCCCGGACGGTAGCCGGACCACGCGCTGCCGCGGGCGCCGAAGCCGCCGCGGGTCGGCGCGGGCGACGCCAGCGGGTTGCCGCAGGCGCAGCGCACACGGGGCAGCCCACGGTTGTCGACGAGGACCGCGGTACCGGCCTGGAGGACGGCCTGATAACCGAAGGCCTCCCCGTCCCGGTAGCCGTGGTCGGTGACCCGGGTGTCGGCGCGCAGCACGACGGGGGTCAGGCCGCGCAGATAGCCGCCGAGGCCGCTCGCGGAGACACCGGCCGCGCGGGCGAAGGCGTCCCCCTTGGCCCGGTTCCCCGCCAGATACCCGATCTGCCGTTCGACGTCGCAGCCGGCCTTGCGCGCGGTACCGCCGTAGAGGCCGGGAGTCGCGCCGGACAGGATGCGGAAGGGGCGCGGGGGTACGGCGACCAGCCCGGCGGGCAGTGCCGGCGGGGACGACCCGGGGACGGGCGGTCCGGTGGCGGCGGGATCGGCCGTACCGGTGTGCGGTGGCCCGGTGGGACCGGCGCTCCCCGCACCAGATCCCGTCGGCACGGTGACCATGGAACCGGTGAAGGGGTCGGGCCCTTGGGCCGTGGCGGGCAGGAGATAGACCTCGTCGCCCATCCTGGCCTCCTTGACGCCAGGGCGGTCGCAGCCGGCCACGAGGAGCGCCACCGAGAGCGCGCAGGCCATGACGATGGATCCGGTGGGTATCCGCACCGTACACTCCGCATCACTGTGGGTGATTTCTCCCCATTGTTTGCATCGCACCCGTTTGGCTGGCAACTCGGGGGCGGGTCATGATGAACACGACACCGGCGGTTTGGCCGCGACGAAGGGCGCAGAGCCGTGAACTGGTTCACCGCTCCCGACTACTGGCTGACCCGGCTGGTCTTCCAGCGGGCTCTGGCCGCCGTGTACCTGGTGGCGTTCCTGACGGCGGCCCTGCAGTTCCGGGCACTGCTGGGCGAGCGCGGCATGCTGCCGATCCCCCGGTTCGTGGCGCGGATCCCCTTCAAGCGGGCGCCGAGTCTGTTCCATCTGCGTTACTCCGACCGCTTCTTCGCCGGCTGCGCGTGGGCCGGCTGCGCGGTGTCGGCGGCACTGACAGCCGGCGCGGACTCCCTGCTGCCGCTGTGGGCCGGGATCCTGCTGTGGCTGGTGCCGTGGGCGCTGTATCTGTCGATCGTCAACGTGGGCCAGACGTGGTACGCGTTCGGCTGGGAGTCGCTGCTGCTGGAGACCGGCTTTCTGGCCGCGTTCCTCGGCAACGACGAGGTGGCGCCACCCCTGGTCGTCCTGTTCCTGCTGCGCTGGATCCTGTTCCGGGTGGAGTTCGGCGCCGGGCTGATCAAGATGCGGGGCGACGCCTGCTGGCGGAAGCTGACCTGCCTCGACTACCACCACGAGACCCAGCCCATGCCGGGCCCGCTGAGCTGGTTCTTCCACCATCTGCCGAAGCCGCTGCACCGGGTCGAGGTGGCCGCGAACCACCTGACCCAACTGGTCGTGCCGGTGCTGCTGTTCACCCCGCAGCCGATCGCCTCGGCCGCCGCCGCGCTGATGACCGTCACCCAGTTGTGGCTGGTGCTGTCCGGCAACTTCTCGTGGCTGAACTGGATCACCATCGTGCTGGCCCTGTCCGCGCTGCGGATTCCCGGGTCCGCGCCGTCGGTGCCCGCAGCGCCGCTGTGGTACGAGGTCCTGGTGCTCGCTCTCGCCGCGCTGCTGCTCTTCCTCAGCTACCGCCCGGTGGTCAACATGATCTCCCGCCGCCAGGTGATGAACCGCTCCTTCGACCCGCTGCACCTGGTGAACACCTACGGCGCCTTCGGCAGCGTCAGCCGGGTCCGCTACGAGGTCGTGGTCGAGGGCACGCTGGACGACACACCCCGCGAGGACTCGGAGTGGCGGGAGTACGAGTTCCGCGGCAAGCCCGGCGACACCCGGCACTGGCCGCGCCAGTTCGCCCCCTACCATCTGCGCCTGGACTGGCTGATGTGGTTCGCGGCGCTGTCCCCGGCCTATGCCGGTGAATGGTTCGGCGGTCTGGTGGAACGCCTGCTGGAGAACGACCGCGACACCCTGCGCCTGCTGCGCCGCTCGCCCTTCCCACCGGACACCCCACCGCGGTATGTCCGTGCCCGCCTCTTCCGTTATCGCTACACCACCTGGCGGGAGCTGCGGGAGTCGGGCGCCTGCTGGGAGCGGACGTTCGTACGCGAGTACCTGCCGCCCATTAGGCTGGCCGAGGTGGCGCAGCGGCCGTAGCGGGAACGACGGTACGCAGGGTTCCGGGTGAACCTGCGCGGTAGTCCGTTCACAGGCCGTAGACCCGGGTCGCGGTGCCCGTGAAGATCTGTTCGCGCTCGCCGGCGGTCAGCTCGGCGGTGAGCGTGCGGGTGGTGTCCAGGACCCGCGGGTACGGCGCGGCGAGCGTGCACACCGGCCAGTCGGAGCCGAACATCAGCCGGCCGGGACCGAAGGCCTCCAGGGCCGTGTCCGTGTACGGCCGCAGGTCGGCCGGCGTCCAGGAGGCGGGGTCGGCCTCGGTGACCAGGCCGGAGAGCTTGGCGACGGTGTTGGGCAGGGCGGCGAGCGCGCGCAGGGCGGACGCCCAGGGTTCGCGTTCTCCCGCGGCGATCGGCGGCTTGCCCAAGTGGTCGAGCACGAACGCGAGTTGGGGCAGGCGCGCGGCGGCCTCGACGCAGGCCGGGAGCTGGTGGGGCAGCACGACCAGGTCGTACACGAGCCCCGCCGCCGCAACGGCCGCGAGGCCGCGCCGTACATCCTTCCGCAACAGCCACCGCGGGTCCTGTTCGGCCTGGACCTGGTGCCGGATGCCCTTCAGGAAGGTCCCTCCGGGGAGTTCGCGCAGCCGGGACAGTTCGTCGGCGATGCCGCGGCGGGTGAGGTCGGTCCAGCCCACGACCCCGGCGACGAGGTCGTGCCCGGCCGCGAGCGCGAGGAACTCGGGCGTCTCCTCGGCGACGGTGACCGTCTGGACGAGGACCGTACGGTCCACCCCGGCCGCGCGGGCCTCCGGCTCCAGGTCGGTGAGGCCGAAGGTGCGGCGCAGCGGCTGGAGTTCGGGCCCCTTGATCCAGTCCTGGTCGCGGACGGAGAGGTCCCAGACGTGGTGGTGGGCGTCGACGGTCACGGCAGCTCCCGTACGACGGGCAGCCCGGCGTCCGCGCCGCCCGCGGAGTAGTCGTGCACGACGTCCAGCAGCTCGGCCATCCGGGCCTGCCAGGCCACGTTGACCGGCAACTGCTCCAGTTCGGCGAGCAGGCGGCCGTAGTCCTCGCACTCCAGCAGAGGGAACAGATCCGTGCCTCCCCCACGCTCGGCTTCGCTCGCGCGGGGCGACCGCCACCGCCAGATGGTCCAGGAGGTGGCACCGGCGGCACGGATCGCGGCGGTGAGTTCCGTCGGCACCTCACGGTGGGCCGCCTCGTACGCGGCGATCCTGTCGCAGCGGACCTTGGTGTGCAGGGCGACTGTCATGACGGGCCCTCCTCTCGGGGCAGCAGACCGGACTCCCGCAGTTCGTGCCAGAACTCCGCCGGGACGGGGGACTCGAACTGGTCGGCGCAGTCGTGGACTTCGGGTGCCGAGCGGGGCCCGGGCAGGACGGAGGCGACGGCCGGGTGGGCGGAGGCGAAGGCCAGTGCGGCGGCGCGCAGGGTGGTGCCGTGCCGCTCGGCGACCGCCTTCATGCGCAGCACCCGGTCGAGCAACTCCCGAGGGACGCGGCCGTAGTCGTACGTCGATTCGGGCGTCGGGTCCGCCAGCAGACCCGAGTTGAAGACGCCGCCGAGCACCACCGACACTCCGTGCTCGGCGGCCGTGGGCAGCAGTTCGGCGCCGGCGCCCTGGTCGAGCAGGGTGTAGCGGCCCGCGCACAGGACCACGTCCACATCGGTGTCGCGGACGAA
Organism: Streptomyces sp. RB17; assembly: GCF_009604455.1. GTDB lineage: Bacteria > Actinomycetota > Actinomycetes > Streptomycetales > Streptomycetaceae > Streptomyces. The sequence goes on along the minus strand of NZ_WEGL01000002.1, from coordinate 549,169 downwards.
CCGGGTGAGCATCCCGGTCTGGTTCATGCCCGCGCCGATCGCGCCGACGACGCCTTCGGCGCGCAGCTTCTCCAGGGCCGGGTAGCCCTCGCGGAAGGCCTGCTCGGCGTGATCGTCGGGGTCGTGCAGGTAGACGATGTCGACGCGTTCCAGGCCGAGGCGCTCCAGGCTCGCCTCCAGGGTGCGGCGGACGCCGTCGGCGGTGAAGTCCCACACCCGGCGGTGGGTGTCGGGTACGGCGAATCCGTGCGCGAGGTCGTCGCCCGTGCCGGCGGTGGGTTCGAGGCGGCGGCCGACCTTGGTGGAGACGGTGTACTGGGCGCGGTCGTATGCGCGCAGGGCGGCGCCGAGCCGGCGTTCGGACAGGCCGAGCCCGTAGTGCGGGGCGGTGTCGAAGTACCGGATGCCGCGCTGCCAGGCGGCCCGTACGGCCTCCCGCGCCTGCTCGTCGGCCACCGGGCGGTAGAGGTTGCCGAGCGTCGCGGCGCCGAAGCCGAGCGGGGTGACCTCGACGCCGCTGCGGCCGAGCCTCGTCACCGGCCCGCCGGACGCAGCCTGAGGCCCTGCATGCCGCCGTCGACGGCGAGGGCGGTGCCGGTGGTGGCGCCGGACAGAGGGCTCGCCAAGTAGGCGATGGCGCCCGCGACTTCGGCGGCGGAGACCAGCCGCCCGGTGGGCTGGCGGGCCTGAAGGGCGGCGCGCTCGGCGGCCGGGTCGGGGGCGGCGTCCAGCAGCCGGCCGATCCACGGGGTGTCCGCCGTACCGGGGTTGACGCAGTTGACGCGGATGCCCTCACGGACGTGGTCGGCGGCCATGGCGAGGGTCAGGGAGTACACGGCGCCCTTGGTGGCGCTGTAGAGGGCGCGTTGGGGCAGTCCGGCGGTGGCCGCGATGGAGCAGGTGTTGACGATCGCCGCGTGCGTGGACCGGCGCAGGTGCGGCAGGGCGGCACGGGCGGTGCGGACCATGCCGAGGACGTTGACGTCGAAGACGTGCCGCCACTCGGCGTCGTCGTTGTCCTCGACCGTGCCCTGGGCGCCGATCCCGGCGTTGTTGACCAGCACGTCCAGGCCGCCGAGGTCCTCTGCCGCCCGCTCGACGGCCGCGCGGACCGAGGCGTCGTCGGTGACATCGGCGCGGTGGGCGAGGAGCGGCTTGTCGACGTCCGCCGGGTCCCGGTCGAGGACGGCGACCCGGGCGCCGCGGGCGGCGAGCAGCTCGGCGGTGGCCCGGCCGATGCCGGACGCCCCACCGGTGACCAGGGCCTTCAGACCCTCGAAGTCGCTCATACGGCCTGTCCCTTCTGGGTCTCGGGATCGGCGGCCCAGTAGGTGCCACCGGGGAAGGTGTACCGCGCGATCGCCTCCGGGCGCAGGGCGGCGGAGAAGCCGGGCGCAGTGGGTGCGGTGTAGTGGCCGTCGCGGATGACGACCGGGGTGACGAAGTGCTCGTGCAGGTGGTCGACGTACTCGACGACCCGGTCCTCGGTGGTGCCCGAGACGGCCAGGTAGTCGAACATCGACAGGTGCTGGACGAGTTCGCACAGGCCGACGCCGCCCGCGTGCGGGCAGACCGGGACGCCGAACCGGGCGGCGAGCAGCAGGATGGCGAGGTTCTCGTTGACGCCGGCGACGCGGGCCGCGTCGATCTGGACGATGTCGAGGGCGCCCGCCTGGAGGAGCTGCTTGAACATGATCCGGTTGTGCACGTGCTCGCCGGTGGCGACCTTCACCGGGGCCACCGCGCGGCGGATGGCGGCGTGGCCGAGGACGTCGTCGGGGCTGGTGGGCTCCTCGATCCAGTACGGGTCGAACTCGGCGAGGGCCTTGGTCCAACGGATCGCCTCGTCCACGTTCCAGCGCTGGTTGGCGTCGACGGCGAGCCGGATGTCCGGTCCGACGACCGCGCGGGCGACCCGGCAGCGCCGGATGTCGTCGTCGAGGTCGGCGCCGACCTTCAGCTTGATCTGCGTGAAGCCGTCGGCGACGGCCTGTGCGGCGAGCCGGGTCAGCTTGTCGTCGTCGTAGCCCAGCCAGCCCGGGGAGGTGGTGTAGGCGGGGTAGCCGCGCTCCAGCAGCCCTGCCCGGCGCTCTTCGGCGCCCGCTCTCCCGCGCCTCAGCAGGTCCAGAGCCTCCTGTGGAGTGAGCGCGTCCGCGATGTACCGGAAGTCGATCTGGCGCACCAGCCACTCGGGCTCGGCGTCGGCGAGCAGCTGCCACAGCGGCTTTCCGGCCCGGCGGGCGGCGAGGTCCCATACGGCGTTGACGACGGCCCCGACCGCCATGTGCATCACGCCCTTCTCGGGGCCGAGCCAGCGCAGCTGGCTGTCGCCGATCAGGTCCCGGAAGAGCGAGCCGGGGTCGGCGCACAGCTCGGCCACGTCACGGCCGAGCACATGGTCCCTGAGCGCGTCGATCGCGGCGACCTGGACGTCGTTGCCCCGCCCGATGGTGAAGACGAACCCGTGCCCCTCGTGTCCGTCGGCGGCGTCGGTGCGCAGCACCACGTAGGCCGCCGAGTAGTCGGGGTCCGGATTCATCGCGTCGGAGCCGTCCAGCTCGCGCGAGGTGGGGAAACGGATGTCGTGGGTGTCGACCGCGGTGACGCGGGCGGGGGCCTGGGACACTGAAGTCCTTTCGGTGGTCGGGTACGTGACGGCCGGTCAGTCCTGGGCGCGGCCCGTCGTCACGCGCGCGATCACGAGGGCGACGAGGATGATCCCGCCGTAGATGGCCTGGATCCAGAACGACGGGACCTGGGCGAGGGTGAGCAGGTTCTGTACGACGCCCAGGAGCAGGACACCGGTCAGGGCGCCGAACATGGTGCCCTTGCCTCCGTCCAGGCTGATGCCGCCGATCACCGCGGCCGCGAACACGGTGAAGATCATGTTCTGGCCCTGGTTGGCGCTGATCGCTCCGACGTACCCGGTCTGCAGCAGGCCGCCGAGCGACGCGAGGACGCCCGCGACGACGTACACGCCGAGCATGACCCGGTCGACGCGGACACCGGCCGCGCGGGCGGCGTCCGCGTTGCCGCCGATCGCGTACAGGGCGCGGCCCGTGCGGTGGTACTTCAGCACGAACCCGGCGACGGCGAAGGCGACCGCGGCGAGCCACACCGACAGCGGTACGTTGAGGAAGGTGGTGGTGGCCAGGGAGTAGAAGCTGTCGGGCATGCCGAAGAGGGTCTTGCCCTTGGTGGCGCCGACCAGCAGGCCGCGCAGCACGATGAGCATCGCGAGCGTCACGATGAACGCGTTGAGCCGGAACTTGACGACGAGGACGCCGTTGAAGGCGCCGATGACCGCGCCGACCACGGGGATCGCGAGCAGGGCGAGCCCGGCAGGGAATTCGGTGCCCCAGCCGGACTGGCTCGCGGGCAGCACCAGCAGGGCGCCGACGGCCGGCGCGATCCCGACCACCGACTCCAGGGACAGGTCGAACTTGCCGGTGATCAGCACGAGGGCCTCGGCGAGCACGACCATCGCGAGCGCGGCGGAGGCACCGAGGATCGAGATCAGGTTCCGCTCGGTCAGGAACGAGTCGTTGACCACCGCACCGAGCACCATGAGCAGCAACAGGGCCGGAACCAGGGCGAGTTCACGGGCGCGGCGGAGCAGGACGGTCCTGGCCGAGCGGGCGTCCGGGGTCTCGAGGGGTGCGAGCGGCGGGGCGGCCCGGGTGTCAGCCATGGTCAACTCCTTCGATGGAGGCGATGAGCTCGTGGTCGCGCCAGCCGGCCGGGTGCTCGGCGACGACACGGCCGTGGAAGAGGACGAGGACGCGGTCGCAGCGGCGCAGGTCGTCGAGTTCGTCGGAGACGACGAGGACGGCGGTGCCGTCGTCGCGGGCGCTGTCCATGCGGGCGAGCAGCGACTCCTTGGACTTCACGTCGACGCCGGCGGTGGGGTTGATCAGGATCAGCAGACGGGGGTCGGAGGCGAGGGCGCGGGCCATGACGACCTTCTGGGCGTTGCCGCCCGACAGGTCGGACACGGGCTGGTCGGGACCCTCGGCGTGGATGTCGAGGCGGTCGATCAGCTCGGCGGCGAAGCGGCGCCGGCTGTCCGTGGCGACGAAACCGAACCGCCCGATCCGGTCCAGCACGCTCAGCGTGGTGTTGTCGCCGATACTCATGCCGGACACCAGTCCCTGCTCGTGCCGGTCGCGCGGCACACAGCCGACCCCGGCCCGCAGGGCGGCTCGTACGTCTCCGAACGGCAGCCGTTCGCCGCCGAGTCGAGCGGTTCCGCCGGCCGGGGTGTGCAGTCCGGCGAACGACTCGGCCAGCTCGGTCTTGCCGCTGCCGCTGGAGCCGGCGAGCCCGACCACCTCGCCGCGGCGGACGATGAGGTCGACGTTCTCGTACGCAGGTGAGGTGAGCCCGTGCGCCTCCAGCAGGACCGGGGCGCCGTCCTCCACTCCCCCGCCGGGTACGGCCTGTTCGGCGACCGACTCCCCCGCCATGGCCTCCACCAGCGCCGCCTTGGACAGGTCGGCGACGGGTGCGGTGGTGATCCAGCGGGCGTCGCGCAGGACGGTGACCGTCTGGCAGACCTCGTACACCTCCTGGAGGTGGTGGGAGATGAACAGGAAGGTGACGCCGGAGTCCTGCAGCGAGCGCATGCGGGTGAAGAGCCGCTCGATCTCGCGGTTGTCGAGCTGGGCGGTGGGTTCGTCGAGCACGATGAACCGGGCGCCGAAGCTCAACGCGCGGGCGATCTCCACCATTTGCCGGTCCTCGACCCGGAGGTCGGCGGTGCGCGCCTCGGGGTCGACGTGCACGTCCCAGGTGTCGAGGAGTTCGGCGGCCTGCCGGCGCAGCCGGCGCCAGCTAATGACGCCGCGGCCGGTCGGCTGCCGGTTGAGGAACAGGTTCTCGGCGACCGTCAGCTCCGGGACGACCGTGGGCTTCTGGTAGACGCAGGCGACCCTGCGGCGCCAGGCCTCCCGGTCGGCGAGCGGGGGCGCGGCCTCGCCGTCGAAGCGGACCGTGCCCGCGTCCGGGGCCTGGAGGCCGGTGAGGACGTTGACCAGGGTGGACTTGCCGGCGCCGTTGCGGCCGACCAGGGCGTGGGACTCGCCGGGCCGGACGGTGAGCCGGCCGTCGGCGAGCGCGACGGTGGGGCCGTACCGTTTGACGACACCCTCGGCTTCCACAAGCGGAGTGCTCATTTGACCGTGTTGCCCCACAGCTTGGGGTCGTCGACGTTGGCCTTGGTGACCAACGGCGCGGGCAACTGGTCCTCCAGGATGCCGCTGGGCAGCCTGACGATCACCGAGCCGTGGTCGGTGGGGCCGGGCTTGAACGTCTTCCCGGCCATCGCCGCCTTGATGTAGTACAGGCCGTACTTGGCGTAGGCGTCGGCGGGCTGGGAGACCGTGGCGTCGATCTGGCCCTTGCGGATGGCGTCGTACTCCTGGGGGATGCCGTCGTTGGAGACGATCGCGATGTGGCCCTTCTGCCCGGCCGGCTTGAGCATGTTCTTGGACTTCAGGGTCTGCAGGGTCGGCGCGAGGTAGACACCGCCCGCCTGCAGGTAGATGCCCTTGATGTCCGGATTGGCGCCCAGCAGGGTGTCCAGCTTGGCGGCAGCGGTGTCGGACTCCCACTTGGCGGGGATCTCCAGCACCTTGAGCTTCGGGTACTTCTTCTTCACGCAGGACCGGAAGGCCTCGGAGCGGTCGCGGCCGTTGACCGAGGCGAGGTCGCCCATGACCTGGACGACCTTGCCGCTGCTCACGTGCTGTCCGAGGTAGTCGCAGGCCTTCTCGCCGTAGGCCACGTTGTCGGCGCGCACCACCATGGCGACCTTGCCCTTGTCGGGCGCGACGTCCACGGCGACCACGGGGACGCCCTTGCGCTCGGCCTGGTCGAGTCCGGCCTGGACGGCGGCGCTGTCCAGCGGGGCGACGACCAACCCCTTGACGCCCTGGTTGAGTTCGTTGTCGATGTCGGTGATCTGCTGCGACGGGTCGCTGTTGGAGTTGACCGTCTTCAGCACCTGGACGCCCTCGGACTGGGCCATCTTGGGCACGTAGTCGTTGTACGACTGCCAGAACGGCGAGGTCAGCAGCGGCAGGATCACGCCGACCCTGCCGGTGCCGCCACCGCCCGCGCTCGCGGTGTCCTTGGTGCTGCCGCAGGCGGCGAGCATGAGCGAGGCACCGGCGGCCAGTGCCACCGCGCCGATGATCCGGGACCTGCTGCGCTTCCTGACCGTGCTGGCGGGCATCTCGCGGCTCCTCGTCGAGGGTGTTCGAGCAGACGCCGCATACTTATCAGACCAATAGGCCGAGTCAACACCCTCATGCAGGGAAAATTCCGCGCCTTCAGCCGTAGTGGTCGGACCACTTGGCTGGCTAGACTGCGGCGAACCGGGGGGGAAGGAGGAGTGGCGTGGACGAGGAGGCCCCACAGAAGGGCACGGTGACCCAGCGCGCCATCGAGGAGATCAAGGCGATGATCGCCGAGGGCCGGCTGGAGCCGGGCCAACGGCTGCCCACCGAGCGGGATCTGGCGGCCCGGCTGGGCATCTCCCGCAGCTCGATGCGGGAGGCGATCCGCGCCCTGACCGTGATGGGCGTCCTGGAGGCCCGGCACGGCTCCGGGATCTACGTCACCGCACTGGAGGCCGGCGACCTGCTGGAGACCTTCGGGGTGGTCGCGGACCTGTCTCGGGGTCCGCGCCTGGTGGAACTGCTGGAGGTCCGCCGGATCCTGGAGTCGACGGCGACCGCGCTGGCCGCCGCGCGCATCACCGAGGACCAACTCGCCGCCGTGGAGAAGCACTTGGCGGCGATGAACGCCACCGACGATCCCGAGGTGATCCTGGCCCACGACCTCGCCTTCCACCGCGAGATCGCCGCCGCCGCGGGCAACGAGACCATGGCCGCCATCCTGGAGGGCCTGTCCTCCCGCACCTTCCGCGCCCGCGTCTGGCGCGGCTACCAGGAGGAGGGGGCCTTCGCCCGAACCCGCCGCGAACACGCCGCCATCCACCGTGCCCTCACCGCCCGCGACCCGGAGGCGGCGCGAGCGGCGGCAGCGGCCCACGTCGGCGAGGTGGAGGAGTGGCTCAGGACGCAGCTGGGGCCCTGACCAGCTCCTTCGGTCAGGCTCCCACCGAGGGCAGAGGCGGTTCCGGGCGCCCGCTCTGCGCCTCGGACCAAGCGCGCAGCTCGTTCGCTCCGACCTCCTCGACCACCGTCTGCAGCGCCTGCCGGGCCGCCGCGTCACGTTCGGTCTCGGGCAGGAGCAGGTAGCGGTCGAGTGCCCGGCGCAACGACTCCCGCGCCTGCGCGGCCAGCACCCAGCGCGAGCCGGCGCCGTACAGCTGGCGCATGCCGGTGAAGAAGACGGCGCCGCCCGCGATCAGCGCGGTCAGCCAGGCGGGAGCATGCAGACCGGCGGCCACGACCGTCACCGACGTGGTGAGGAGAGCGCCGAGTTCGGTCCCGTGGTGCAGCCGCCTGGCGCGGTCGGAGGCCCTCGCGTAGAACGTCAGATCCCTTCGGGCGAGAGCCAGCAGGGGATCCGGCTCCACGGCCCGGGAGCTCTCGGGGACCCTTGTTCGTCTCATCGGCACATCATGGTGGCTGTGCCCGCGCCGGGGAAAGCCCCGACGGTGGGCGAGGGCGGCCGCGCCGGGCGCCCTCGCCCTCCATGGGTCACGCCCTGCGCAGCCTCAGCGTCACCAGTTCGAACGGGCGCAGCCGTACGGTGATCCGCTCGCCGTCGCGCACCGGTGGCTCGGCGCCGCCGCCCGGCCGTTCCAGCAGGTCGGTCACGGTCACCTCCGCCACCTCGAACCCGGCCGTGAGCGTGGCCCTGGCCCGGCCGCCGTGGGCCTCGTGGAAGCGGACCACCACGTCCCCGCTGCCGTCGTCGGCCAGTTTGACCGCGGTGAGCACGACCGCGTCGTCGTCCACCGTGACCAGCGGCGCGACCTCCTGGCCGCCGGTCAGGCGCCGTTCCGGCAGGTTGATCCGCCAGCCCTCGCGGACCGCGTCGGCGATCGAGGCGCCCGGGACGAGGGCGTGCCGGAAGCGGTGGACGCCCTGGTCGGTCTCGGGGTCGGGGAAGCGCGGGGCGCGCAGGAGGGAGACACGCACAGTGGTCGTCGTACCGCGGTCGCCGTCGGTGCGCACCGTGCGGGTCACGTCGTGGCCGTACGTCGAGTCGTTGACGACCGCCACGCCCCAGCCGGGCTCCTCCAGGTGGACGAAGCGGTGGTTGCACGCCTCGAACTTGGCCGCCTCCCACGAGGTGTTGGTGTGGGTCGGGCGGTACACGTGCCCGAACTGGGTTTCCGACGCGTACCGTTCGGCGTGCAGATCGAGCGGGAAGGCCAGCTTCAGGAACTTCTCCGTCTCGTGCCAGTCGACCTCGGTGTCGACGACCAGCCGCCGCTCGCCGGGCGGCAGCGACAGCACCTGGGTGACCCGGGAGTCGCCGAAGGAGCGGGTGACCCGCACCGAGATCCCGTCCTCGCCGGCGCTCACCTCGTCCACGTCCGTGAGGTCCGTGACCGTGTTGCGGTAGAAGGCGTCCACGTCCCAGGCGTCCCACATGTTCGGGAAGTCGGGGTGCAGTTGGAGGAGGTTGGCGGCCCCGCCGGGGGCGACGGTGTCGCGGTCGGCCCCGATGTCGTACGCGGAGACGACCAGGCCCCGGGCGTCGATCTCGACGCGGAGAAGGCCGTTGTCCAGGACGTGACCGCCCGCGGCACGGGGTGACAGCCGCGTTCCCTGCGGCGGGCGCGGTGCACCGGCACCTCCGGCGGGAACGCCGTCACGGCTGTGCGGTGCCGAGTTGAAGACCAGTTCCCGGGACCCCTCCCCCGCCAGCGCCTGCTGGGCCGCAGCGACGATCCCGGTCAGCTCCCCGGCGATCCGTTCGTACGTCGCCCGCGCCTCCCGGTGCACCCAGGCGATGGACGAGCCGGGCAGGATGTCGTGGAACTGGTGCAGCAGGACCGTCTTCCAGATGCGGTCCAACTCCTCGTAGGGGTAGGGGAATCCGGTGCGTACGGCCGCGGTGGCCGCCCACAGCTCGGCCTCCCGCAGGAGATGTTCGCTGCGCCGGTTGCCCTGTTTGGTCTTCGCCTGGCTGGTGAGGGTGGCGCGGTGCAGTTCGAGGTACAGCTCACCGACCCAGACGGGTGGTTCGGGGTACTCTGCCTCGGCCTTCTCGAAGAAGGCGCGGGGAGTCTCCCAGACGACGGCGGCGGAGCCTTCGAGGTCGCCCAGCCGGGCCGCCTTGGCGACCATCTCGCGGGTGGTGCCGCCGCCTCCGTCGCCCCAGCCGGTGGGTGCCAGGGAGTGCCGGGCGCGGCCCTTGTCCTTGAAGTTCCGCGCGGCGTGGGCGAGTTCGCTGCCCTTCATGGAGCAGTTGTAGGTGTCGACGGGCGGGAAGTGGGTGAAGATCCGGGTGCCGTCGATGCCCTCCCACTGGAAGGTGTGGTGCGGGAACCTGTTGGTCTGCGACCAGGAGATCTTCTGCGTCAGCAGCCACTTGGAACCGGCCGCCCTGATGATCTGCGGGAGTCCGGCGGCGAAGCCGAAGGTGTCGGGTAGCCAGGCCTCCTCGTTGTCGACGCCGAACTCGTCGAGGAAGAACCGCTTGCCGTGCACGAACTGCCGGGCCATCGCCTCGGAGCCCGGCATGTTGGTGTCCGACTCGACCCACATCCCGCCGGCCGGCACGAACCGCCCCTCGGCGACGGCCTTCTTGACCCGCGCCCACACCTCGGGCCGGTGCGCCTTCACCCAGGCCCACTGCTGCGCCTGGGACATGGCGAAGACGAACTCCGGCTCGTCCTCGATCAGCGCGGTCATGTTGGAGGTCGTACGGGCCACCTTGCGGACCGTCTCCCGCAGCGGCCACAACCAGGCCGAGTCGATGTGCGCGTGCCCGACGGCGCTGATCCGGTGCGCGGACGGTACGGCGGGGGCCGACAGCACACCGGTGAGGGCGGCGCGGGCCCGGTCGGCCGTGCCGTTCACGTCCTGGAGGTCGACGGCGTCCAGGGCGCGTTCGACCGCGCGCAGGATGTCGTGCCGGCGCCCGGAGTCCACGGGCAGCTCGGCCATGAGCTCGCCGAGCACCTCCAGGTCCATGACCAGCTGCCACACCGACTCGTCGAAGACGGCGAGGTCCATGCGGGTGAGGGTGTACTGCGACTCCTGCCCGGCGGTCTCCTTGTCGCCGAGTTGCGTGGGCAGGAAGGGGTGGTAATCGAGGATGACAGGGTTGGAGGCGGCCTCGATGTGCAGAACCACCTCCTCGCCGCCCGCCACCGGGGCGCCGATGCGCACCCACTGGTTGCGCGGGTTGAGGCCCTTCACCGGGGTGCCGTCGGGCCGGTAGACCAGGCCCTCGCACTGGAACCCGGGCATGTTCTCGTCGAAGCCCAGGTCGAGCAGCGCCTCGACGGTCCTCCCGGCCCACGCCTCGGGCACGGTCCCGGTCACCCGGAACCAGCTGGTGCCCCAGGGAGCACCCCACCGGGCGCCGACCTCGACGGGCTCGGGCTCGGCGGCCAGTCCCTCTTCGACCGGCACGGGCTCGCCGGGCGCGTGCCACACCGCGACCTGCAGCGGCACGGACTCGGGGTACACGGCGGGGCGGATGCGTTCGTCGAGGACGCGCCGGAGGCGGGCTTCCACCAGGGTGCGGTCGTCATGCATGCGGGATGCTCCTGCGGGTTCCGGGTGATCGCGGTCGTTACCAGGGGTGGGTGACGATGACGGGGGTCGAGGCGTTGTAGAGCTCCCCCACGGCACGCAGTTCGAATCGTGCGGCCTTCTCCCCCTGTTCGGGCTCGAGGCCGGTGAGGAAGGAGGCGCACTGGCAGGTGCCGGCGAGGAAGCGGCGGGTGCCGTCGGGCAGGAGGCGGTGCAGCTCGTAGTGGCGGACGGCGCCGGGCGCGGCGTTCCAGGCGAGCCGGAGGTCCCCGCCGGTCGCGGCGGTGACGCGGGCGCCCGTGGGCGCGGCCGGGGCGGTGACGGCGTCCCGGACGGCGAGGCCGCCGAGGCGCCAGCGCGCCGGGCCCTCGGTGGCGGTGAGCCGGACACCGAGGGCATGAAGGGTGGCTGTGCCCGTGCCGGTCAGCCCGGTGAGCGGAAGCGTCACGGTCTGCCAGCCGTTGACCGACTTCACGCGCATGCGGCTATTGACCGGGTTCACAGCTATGTAGGTGTACGGCGGTGTCGCCCCGGCGCCGCTCGGCTCGGCCGTCGCCACCGCCAGCTCGACGTTCACGGCGCCGGCGTCGGTCCGGTACGTCAGCTCGAAAACCGTGTTCACACCGACCGGCAGCCGGGTCGCGTACAGATCGACCACGGCCGGTTGATCGAGTTCACCGTCCACCAGCACACTGCTCCCGCCCCGCCAGGCGTCGGCGAAGTCGAAGGAGACCGCCGGCCGCTCCCCCGCCGTGCGCACCACCCACCGCCGCCCCGGCAGCCGGTCCTGGAGCCCGAGGTGGTTCCAGGCCGCGTCCGAGGTGGCGGAGCCGTCCTCGTACCAGTGCAGCCCGTGACCGGTGTTGAACACGGTCGCGAACGGCAGCGAGGTCACCGTGGACCGGTCCGCCACCGACACCGCGGGCGCCCGCCACGGATCACTCGCCTCCGGCCGGGACGGGTCCAGCGACCGCCCGGTCCAGAACCGGTCGTCGGCGGCGTGGAAGTCCTCCGGGGCACGCTGGTCGGCGGGCAGATGGTTGCGCGTCCACTCCGGCCGGTAGAAGCCGAGCGAGGTGACGTGCGGCTTGCCGGACGGCACGATCGCGTCCCAGTCCACCGACGTACCGGACCCGCTGGACTCGACGTCGACCCCGGCCCACAACTCGTACCGGCTGCGCCCCAGTCGGTCGGCCTCGGTACCTGAGGCCGCGAGCGTGGCCGCGCTCCACCGGAAGTCCACGAACATGTCGTCGGCCGCCTGGAAGAAGGCCTCGTTCTGGCTGTTCAGCGCGCCCTGCCAGCTGACCGTGCCGTTGACCGTCATCGCGTCGTACCAGGTCACCCGCTGTCCGCGCGCCGCCCCGAGCGCCTTCAGCTCCGTGACGAAACCAAGCATGGACCGGCCGAGCGCGGTGTTCCCGCCGCCCGTCTCGGCGTTCACGAACCAGCCGTCGAAGCCGTAGGCCGCCGCGACCGCGACGAGTTGCGCGGCGAGCGGGTAGTGCCCGGCGGCGTCCTTCTGCACGAGGTCCCGGGTCCACTGGAGCTGTCCGCCGTACGCCACCGGCGGCAGGAAGATGTTCCCCAGCACCGGGACGCCGTGCCGGTGGGCCGCGTCCACGATCGGCGCGTTCGGCGCGAGGATCAGGCCCTCGCCGGCCGAGCCGCCCCAGAAGACCAGCTCGTCCAGGTAGGCCCAGTGGGTGAGGGCGTAGTAGTCGGCGGTGGCCGAACCCTGGGAGGGGTTGCTCGACGTCGGCCCGAAGGAGACCAGGGCCTGGACGCGGGCCTCGCCGGAGCGGGCGGTGGTGTTCGCCGGGGTCGGGGTGAAGCGGCCGGCGAGCGGCACCGACGCGGCGTTGAAAGCGAGGTCGGGGTCGTCGGCCGGGCGCCAGCTCTTCAGGCTGCGCCAGGTGATGCCGGGGCCGGGGCTGCCGGCGGGGAGCGAGTCGGGGTACCAGTACGAGGCGTACGGCGGTGTCGCCGCGGCTCTGGGGCGGGCGGCCGCGAAGGCGGGCAGCGGGAACAGACCGGCGGCGGCGCCGGCGATCAGGACGGTGCGTCTGGTGGGGTTCACGAGCGGGTGCCTCCGTGTGGGGTGGGGAGTACCTGATCGGGAGTGACGACCTCGGTGATGCCGCGCGCCGCGAGGTGGTCCCTGTCGTCGGCGCGGGTGTCGAGGACGGTGGTGGGGCGGGCGCCGTCGGCGACGAGCCGGAAGAACGCGTCGAAGACGGCCCCGCCGGGGGCGCAGTGGGAGCGGCGGCCAGGGTCCTCGGGTACGACGAGGGCCGTGGTGCGCGGGGCGGGGTCCGTGTGGGGCCGGCGTGCCGCCTCGGCCAGGACGCGGGCGATGTCCTTGGGCTTCCGGTCGTTGGTGAACAGGCCGAGCCCGTACTCGAGTTCGGGGAAGTCGGCGAGGTCGCGCGAGACGTCGTAGGAGCACCACCAGGTGACGCCCCACAGGTCCGGACAGTCGAGGACGTTGCCGATCGTCGCCTCGGCGAAGGCGGCGGCGTGCTCGGCGGGCACGAGCGGGGCGGGCGCGCCGACCTCCTGGAGCCAGACGGGCCGGTGCGGCTCCTCGGCCCAGGCCTTGCTCAGCTCCACCAGGTAGGCGGCGTGGTGCTCGGCCGGCACGGAGGTGCGGCCGTGGCGCTGGGCGGTGCCGTTGAACACCCAGGAGTGCACGGCGGTGAGGTCGCCGAGCCGGGCGGAGTGGCCGGGGGTGAAGGGCTGGTCGTCCTGGTACCAGGCGGCGTCGTAGGAGGCGTGCAGGTGCGGCCGGTCCGGGGCCCCCTCGGCGCAGGCGGCCAGCATCCGCACGAGCCACTGCTCGGCCTCTTCGGCCGTGATGCGGTCGGGGTCGGGGTGCGGGCCGGCGGCGAACTGGTTGACCTCGTTGCCGACGGTCATGCCGAGGAAGGTCGGCCGGTCGGCGAGGGCGGCGGCGAGGGCGCGCAGATAGGTGGCCTGGCCCTCAACCACGTCCGGGTCGGTGAACAGGTTGCGCCGGTGCCAGGTGCGCGTCCAGGCGGGCAGGAAGTCGAAGCTGCTCACGTGCCCCTGCAGGCCGTCGACGTTGACGTCCAGGCCGCGTTCGGCGGCCGCGTCGGCGAGGGTCACGAGCTGTTCGACGGCGCGCGGACGGATCAGGGTCCGGTTGGGCTGGAAGTAGGGCCACAGCGGGAAGACCCGGATGTGGTCGAGGCCGAGCGCGGCGATCGCGTCGAGATCGGCGCGCACGGAGTCGAGGTCGAAGTCGAGCCAGTGGTGGAACCACCCTTCGCTCGGGGTGTAGTTGACGCCGAAGCGCACGGCAGGGGGCATGGAGTGTCCTTGTGACGTACGGGTGTTCAGCCCTTGACGGCGCCCTCGCCGACCCCGCGGAAGAAGTACCGCTGCAGGCAGGCGAACAGCGCGATGAGCGGGGCCACGGCGATCACGGTGCCGGCGGCGACGATGCGTTCGTCGTTGGCGAAGGTGCCGTGCAGATAGTTCAGGCCGATGGTGAGGGTGAACTTGGAGGGGTCGCTGAGCACGATCAGGGGCCACAGGAAGTCGTCCCAGGCGCCCATGAAGGCGAAGATCGCCACGACGGCCAGTGTCCCCTTCACCGAGGGCAGGGCGACACGCAGGAACCGCTGCCAGACGTTGGCGCCGTCGACATAGGCGGCCTCCTCGATCTCGTACGACAGGTTGCGGAAGGCGTTGCGCATCAGCAGCACGTTCATCGCGCCGATCGCGCCGGGCAGCACGACCCCGATGAGCGTGTTGTTCAGGCCGAGTTCGCGCATGGTGGTGAACTGGGCGATGACGATGCCCTCGACGGGCACGAGCATGGCCAGCACGAACACCAGCGTGATCACCTTCCGGCCGCAAAAGCGCAGCCGGGCCAGGGCGTATCCGGCGAGCGCCGAGCCGACGCAGTTGGTGACGACGTTGGCGGTGGCGACCTTCAGGGAGTTCAGGGCGTAGTCCCAGACGGGGATGGTGCCGGCGACCCGCGTGTAGTTGTGCAGGGTGGGGTGCGCGGGCAGAAAGCCCGGCGGCGAGCTGTAGATGTCCTCGGTGGGGCCCTTGAGGGAGGTGGAAAGCTGCCACAGGAACGGGCCGACGGTCAGCGCGAGGACGGCGAGCAGCAGCAGATAGCGCCAGACCAGCTCGCCGACGCGGATACGGCGGCCGTGTTGGTCGGTGACGCGCGGTTCCTTGCGCACGGTGACCGGCGGCGCGGGCCGTACCTTCTCCAGGACGCTCATGACTCCTCCCGGCGGTCGGCGCGCAGCACGAGCAGCATGAGCGCGACGGTGACGACGAACACGACGACCGAGAGCGCGGAGGCGTAGCCGACGCGGCCGGTCAGGCCGGTGCCGGTGCGCTGGACCAGCATGACGAGGGTGGTGTCCTCGCCGGCCGGGCCGCCGCTGGGGCCGGCCATCAGGTACACCTCGGAGAACACCTTGAAGGCGGCGACCGAGGAGAGCGCGGCGACCAGCACCATGGTGGAGCGGACGGCGGGAACCGTGACCGAGAAGAAGCGGCGCACCGGGCCCGCACCGTCGACGGCGGCGGCCTCGTGCAGTTCGCGCGGCACGTTCGCCAGCGCCGCCAGATAGATGACCATGTAGTAGCCGAGGCCCTTCCACACCGTGACGGCCATCGCGCTCAACAGGAGCAGCCACTGGTCGCTGAGGAATCCGACCCGGCCGATCCCGACGGTCTCCAGCAGCGAGTTGACCATTCCGCGTTCGTCCAGCAGCCACACCCAGATCAGCCCCACGACCACGATCGAGGCGACGACCGGGGTGTAGAAGGCGGAGCGGAAGAAGGTGATGCCGGGGATGTTCTTCTGCACCAGCAGCGCGAGCAGCAGTGGCAGGACGACCAGGGCGGGTACGACCCCGACGATGTACAGCGTGCTGTTGCGCAGGCCGGTCCAGAACATGTCGTCGTGGAGCAGTTCGCGGAAGTTGGCGAGGCCGACGAAGTGGCCCGGCAGCAGGGTGCGGCGGTCGGTGAAGGAGTTCACCAGGGTGGAGACGAACGGGTAGAGGACGAAGGCGCCGGTGACGAGCAGCCCCGGGGCGGCGAACAGCCAGGGGCTGGTCGGCAGCTGCCGTCGTACGCGGGGTGTCCGCGCGGGTGCGGTGGGCGTCGCCATGGCCGGTCAGCCCTGCTGGAGCAGCCGGTTGGCGGCGTTGACAGCGTTGTCAAGAGCTTGCTTGGGGCTCTCCTTGCCCTGGAGCGCCTTGGCCACCTCGTTGCGCAGTGCGGTCTTCATCTGGTCGCTGAACAGCACGGGCGTGTAATTGACGGCCTTCTTGAGGGAGTTTGCGGCGGCGATGCGCACCCGGGTCTCGTCGCTGCCGTCCTCCTTGGTGAAGTACGGGTCGTTCAGGGAGCCGGCGGTGCTCGGGAAGATGGCGACCTTCTTGGCGAAGGACATCTGGTTCTGCGCGTCGGTGACGAAGTGGGCGAAGGCGACGGCGGCCGGGGTGTGCTTGGTGCGGGAGTTGACCATCACGCCCATGACGTACATGTTGACGTGCCCGGTGCTGGTGATCTGGTCGGTGATGCCGATGTTCCTGTACAGGCTGGGCGCGTTCTTCTTGAAGTTGTCCAGGTCGAGGGCGCTGCCGGGGTTCATGGCGACGGCGCCGGTGAGGAACTTCTTGCCGGAGGACTCCGGGGTCGCGGTCAGCGCCTGCGGATCGAGGGCCTTGACGTCGTACAACTCCTTGTACTTGCCGAGGAGTTCGACTCCCTTGGCGTCGTTGAAGGCGAACGCGGTGCCCTGCTTGTTCATGAGGGTGACGCCGTAGCGGCCGAAGTCCTCGATGGTGGGCACGTTGGCGAGGGTGGCGACCTTGCCGCCGCTCTTCTGCGCCATCTGCAGGGCGTCGGCGAAGAGTTCGTCGTACGTCTTCGGCGGCTGGTCGGGGTCGAGTCCGGCCTTCCTGAACAAAGCCTTGTTGTAGAACAGCGGGCCCGTGTTCAGGTACCAGGGGAAGGCGTACGTGCCGCTCATGCCCGGCACCTGGTGGCTGGCCCAGGCGCCGCCGAGGTACTCGGACCTGTACTGTCCGGCGGCCTTGTCGAGGTCGAGGGCGAGGCCCGCCTTGGCGAGCGGGGCGACCAGGTCCGGAGAGACGTTGACGACGTCGGGCAGGGTGCCGCCGCCGGCGTCGGCGCTGAGCTTGTCGGGGTAGCCCTCGGCGGGCTGGTCGATCCACTTCACATGCGTACCGGGGTACTTCTTCTCGAAGTCGGCTATGAGGCCGTCGAAGTACGACTTGAAGTTCGCGCGCAGATTCCAGGTCTGGAAGGTGATGTCGCCCTCGACCTTGCCGGAGGCGTCGGTCGAGCCGCCGTCGTCGCCGCCCGAACCGCAGGCGCTCAGCGGCAGGACGAGGGCGACGGCAGCGGCGGCGAGGGCTCTGCGAGACATGGGCACGATGACACGGCTCCCTTGCTGTGTCGGGCGGTCGGGTGGCGCCAGAGACCTTGCCCGCGCCGTTCGGAGAAAGTCAATGCATTCCACCCAACTAAAGAAATCAACCGTTCATTAGTGCAGGTCAGGCGCGTTTGACCGAGCACTTGCGGTCAATTGCTAATGCGCTTTAGGGTCTTGACACTCAAGCGCTTTAGCGAGCACTGTCAGGAAGGGGGAGAAGCGTGCCGACCAGACGGTCCCCCGCACGCCGGCCCACGATGAAGGACATCGCCCGGCGGGCCGGGGTCTCCGAGAGCGCCGTCTCCTTCGCGCTCAACGACCGCCCCGGCGTCTCCGAGGTCACCCGGGCGCGGGTCCGCCGGGTCGCCGAGCAGCTCGGCTGGCGTCCCAGCACGGCCGCCCGCGCCCTGTCCGGCGAGGGCGTGGCCACGGTCGGCTTCGTCCTGGCCCGCCCCGCGCACACCTTGGGTGTCGACTCCTTCTTCCTCCAGCTCGTCTCCGGCATCCAGGAGGTGCTCGCCGAGCGGCACCTGGGCCTGCTGTTCCAGGTCGCGGAGGACGTGACCGAGGAGTGCGCGGTGTACCGGCGCTGGTGGGCGGAGCACCGGGTGGACGGCGTGCTGGTGGCCGACCCGCGCGCCGAGGACCCGCGCCCCGGCCTGCTGGACGAACTCGGGCTGCCCGCCGTGGTGATCGGCGGCGCACCCGACGTACGCCACCCCGGCCTGTCCACCGTCTGGGCGGACGACGCGGGCGCGATGGCCTCCGTGGTGGACGAGCTGACGGCGCTGGGCCATCGCCGGATCGTGCACATCGCCGGACTGCCCGACCTGGCCCACACCCAGCGCCGTATCGCCACGCTGCGCGCGGAGGCGGAGCGGCGCGGGCTCACCGAGGTCCGCTCGGTCACCACCGACTACTCCGACGCACAGGGCGCCGCCGTCACCCGCCGTGTCCTCGGCGACTCGCCCGTCCCGACGGCGATCGTCTACGACAACGACGTGATGGCCGTGGCCGGCCTCGCCGCCGCCGCCGAACTGGGCTTCCGTGTCCCGCAGGACGTGTCGGTGGTCTCCTGGGAGGACTCCGCCCTGTGCCGCATGGTCACCCCCCGGCTGTCCGCGCTCTCCCGGGACAGCGCCGAGTTCGGCCGCACGGCGGCCCGCGAGCTGCTGGCGCTGCTGGACGGCGACGCGGCCCGCTCGGTGGGGGTGCCGGTGCCACGGCTGACGGGGCGGGGCAGTACGGGGGCGGCGGCCGGCGCGACGTGAGACCCGGGTCCCCGGAGGCAGACCGGCCTCCGCCTACGATGACGGGGCGTCCGTGCGCGACACACGGGTGTCTCCATCCGTCTCCTGTGAGTGCCGCCCTCTCGACGTACCACTCCCGGCCGGGCACAGTTCTCCCTGCGCCGTGATGCGTACCAGCGAGTAGCCGACGACCGAGCGAGGAGTGCCCGTGGGTGACTGGGCCGGGCGGAGTGCCGCCGAGATTGCAGCCGCCGTACGCGAGAAGCGGGTGACACCCCGGGAGGTGGCGGCCGAGCACCTCGCGCGGATCGAGCGGCTCGACGGCCGGATCGGGGCATTCCGGAAGGTGCGGGCCGAGGCTGCGCTCGCCGAGGCCGACGAGGTGGCCTCCCGCACCGACCTGGCCGAACTGCCGCTCGCGGGCGTGCCCGTGGCCGTGAAGGACAACCTGGCGGTGCGCGGCGAGTCCCACCGCGACGGCTCCGCCGCCACCCCCGACACCCCGGCCGCCGAGGACCACGTCACGGTGGCCCGGCTGCGGGCGGCCGGCGCGGTGATCGTGGGCCTGACGAACGTGCCGGAGCTGTGTGTCTTCGGGACCACGGAGGGCGTGTTCGGCACCGCCCGCAACCCGTGGGACACCACGCGCACGGCGGGCGGCTCCTCCGGCGGCAGCGCGGCCGCGGTGGCCGCGGGCCTCGTGCCGATCGCGCTCGGCAACGACGGGATGGGCTCACTGCGCATCCCGGCCGCGAACTGCGGCCTGGTCACGCTGAAGCCGGGGCACGGCGTGGTACCGGCGGGGATCGGCAACGGCGACTGGTTCGGCATGGCGGAGAACGGACCGCTGGCCACGACCGTCGAGGACCTGCGGCTGATGCTGGGCGTGCTGGCGGGCTCCGCTGTCCCGGCCTCGCAGGAGGCACCGCGCCGGCGGATCGCCGCGGCCGTGCGCAGTCCGCTCGCCGGGGTGAGCGTGAGCAGGCCGTATACGACCGCGGTCCGGGAGGCGGCCGGGGTGCTCGCGCGGGCCGGGCACAGCGTGCGGCGGGCCGAGCCGCCGTACCCGCTCTCGCTGGGTGTGACCGCGCTGCGGCACTGGACGGCCGGGACCGCGGTGGACGCCGAGGACCTGGATCCATCTCGACTGGCCCGGCGGACCCGGGTGCATGCGGCGGTGGGACGCCGGTTCGTCGGTTCGGCGCGGACCGGGGACAGCCGCGAGCGCCTGCGCGCCCGGCTGAGCCCCTTCTTCACCGAGTACGACGTCCTGCTCACCCCGGCCCTGGCCCGGCGCTCCCCCGGGGCCGGCCCGTGGCACGAACGCGGCTGGCTGCGCAACGTGCTGGTCAACACCGCGTACTCGCCGTTCACCCCACCCTGGAACCTGACCGGCTGGCCCGCGATGTCGGTGCCCTTCGGCGCCCTGCCCTCGGGCGCCCCCTGTGCCGTACAGCTCGTGGGCCGCCCGGGCGCGGAGTCCGTGCTGCTGGAGCTGGCGGAGGAACTGGAGACGCTGCGCCCGTGGCAGCGGACGGCACCGGTGGCGGGCTCCTGAGCGCCGGCCGTTCGAGGCCCCCGAGCGCCGGCCGTTCCAGGCCCAGAGCACCGGTCGTCCGACGCTCCTGAGCCTCGCCTAGTCGAGCGACCGGTACATGATGTGCAGCCCGACCCTGCCGTGCCGGGGATGCTCGTAGGCCTCCGGGACCGTGCCGAGGACGGTGAAGCCGAGGGACGTCCACAGGGCGACGGCGGGGTTGGTCTCGACCACGGCGTTGAAGACCATCGCCCGGTAGCCGTGGACCCTGGCCTCCGCCAGGACGTGTTCGGCGAGGGCGCGGCCGATGCCCTCTCCCGTGCGGTCGGGGTCGACCATGAAACCGGCGTTGGCGACGCGGGCGGCGGGGCCGCCGTAGTTCGGGGTGAGGTAGGCCGAGCCGACCACGGCTCCGGTCGCGTCCTCGGCGACGTAGACGCGCTTGGCGGGGTTCATCCAGAGCGCGCGGGCGGCCTCCTCGGAGGTATCCGGATCCCAGGCGTAGGTCTCTGCGGCGGCGACGATCCGATGCCAGAAAGGCCAGATCCGCGGCCAGTCGCCGGCCACGGCTTCTCTGATCAGCATGGGCGTGAGTCTGTCAGGTCGTCACGCCCATGCGTGCGGCGATCGCGAAGGGTCCGACCCGGGGGTCAGTCCACGCTGGGAAGGATGTGGGGCTCGGCGAGGTCGTCCTCGTAACCCGCCAGGCGGATCGGGGCGGACCGGGCCCACACGTCGAGACTGCCGAGTTCTCCGGGCTGCCGGCCCGTGCGCTCCGTGCGTTCCTTGGGGCGCTGATCGCGATTCGTCTTCTCCGGTGTCACCGCGCACTCCTTATGTGTCGGTCACCCTCGGGGCCTGCCGGACAGCCTGCGCTCCGGCACTCGGCGCCCGCTCGGGTCTGGATGGAAGGCCAGTTCGGACGCGGTGGCGCCGGTGCGGAGGGTTGGGTCTGGGTGGGACCCGGTCCTGCTGTCCACCCCTACAGATTACCCAAATGAGCGGACTCGCGCTCGATCGGGAGTGCAAACAAGGTGTAACTATCAGAAGTCGTTCGCCCTAAATATCCCTCGATATGCGGCTATGTGCCCCCGGAAGCGTCACCCGACCGGCGGAGCGATTCACCCACTCGGCCTCCATGCGGCTCAGTTCAGGTGCCGTTGGCCGGGGCGCAAGCTCGTCATGATCTGCTGATGAGCTGCAACGGCTGTCTCGCGGAAGGACTGACGCATGGAGCTGCGCAGCGTCGAGGAGCTGATGGATCTGCTGCACTCCGGCCGGCACCAGCACGCGCTGAGAACCGCCGCGCTGCTGCGTCGCCGCCGCCCCGCCGACAAGGAGCTCCAGGTGGCCGGGCTGGTGCACGGCATCGGGCCGGTGCTGTGCCCGGGCGAGGAGACGGGCGGGCCGCTCAGCGCGGCCGAAGCGGTGCGCTCCCTGCTCGGGGAGCGGGTGTTCCGGCTGGTGCGCGGGGACGCGGACCCGGCCGACGACGATGTGCTGCGATTGCGCCAGGCCGACGAGGAGAGCCGTACGGCGATGTTCGACGCAGGCGTCCTGGAAGACTGGCGGACGGTGCTGGAGCTGGTGGCGGCCCGGCATTCCCGGCTCGGTGCCGTCGACTGACGCCGAAGGCATGTGCTCAGGGGGCTGACGGGCCGTCACGGAAACGCGCGCGCGGGGTGCCCGAGATCCGGGCGGCTACGCGCCGGCCCCGGAGGGCCCGCAGTCCCGCTGGGGTCTGCTGGTGGATGACAACCATGAAGAACGCGTCACCTGCGCACCGGTCACTCCGGCACGACCGTCCCCCCAGGGCAGGGACGGTCGCGCAGGCCACCGGATTCGGCGCCGGTCACCACTTGCCGGGCGCGTAGTCCTTCAGGAAGACGCCGTACAGGTCCTCGCCCGCCTCACCGCGCACGATCGGGTCGTAGACGCGGGCGGCGCCGTCGATCAGGTCGAGCGGGGCGTGGAAGCCGGCCTCGGCGAGGCGCAGCTTGTCGTAGTGCGGGCGCTCGTCGGTGATCCAGCCGGTGTCGACGGAGGTCATGAGGATGCCGTCCGAGTCGAACATCTCCTGGGCGCTGGTCCGCGTGACCATGTTCATGGCCGCCTTCGCGGCGTTGGTGTTGGGGTGCCCGGCGCCCTTGTAGCCGCGACTGAAGACGCCCTCCATCGCGGAGACGTTGACGACGTACGCGCGGCCGCTGGCGGCCTTCTTCGCAGCGTCCGCCATCGCCGGGCGCAGGGCGCTGATCAGGATGAACGGGGACGTGTAGTTGCACAGCTGGGTCTCCAGCAGCTCGACCGGCGAGATCTGGTCGATGGTCTGCACCCAGGTGTTGGTGTCGACGACGTCGGGGACGAGGCCGCCGGCGTCGATGGCGGTGCCCTCCAGGTGCCGGGCGACGCTGGCGTTGCCCGCGACGAGGGCGAGGTCGGCGACCTTCTGGGCGTCCAGGCCGCTGGTGCCGAGGGGGAGCGCGGCGATGCCGTCGACGGCGCCGGAGTTGAAGGCGCCGATGACGTGATGGGCGGGCAGTTCCCCGGCGGGCAGGGGCGCGCTCTCGCCCTCGACCAGGGCGGCGTACGCGGAGGGCAGACGGCGCACGGTCTGCGTCGCGTTGTTGATCAGGATGTCCAGCGGCCCCGCCCCGGCGACCTGCTCGGCCAGGGCCACGGACTGTGCCGGGTCGCGCAGGTCGATGCCGACGACCTCCAGCCGGTGCAGCCAGTCCGCCGAGTCGTCCATGGCCTTGAAACGGCGAATGGCGTCCTTCGGGAACCGGGTGGTGATGGTGGTGTGCGCGCCGTCGCGCAGCAGCCGCAGCGCGATGTACATGCCGATCTTGGCGCGGCCGCCGGTGAGCAGGGCGCGCTTGCCGGCGAGGTCGGCGCGGACGTCGCGCTTCACCCGGTTCGTTCGGGCACAGTCCGGACACAGCTGGTGGTAGAAGTAGTCGACCTCGACGTATCGGGTCTTGCAGGTGTAGCAGGAACGCGGGCGCTGGAGTATGCCCGCGATCTTGCCCTCCTCGACCTGGGAGCTGGGCAGCAGGCCCTCGGTCTCGTCGTCGATGCGCTCGGCGGAGCCGGTGGCGGTGGCCTCGGTGACGGCGCGGTCGTGCGCGGTCTTGGCGGCGCGGCGTTCCTGGCGGCGGCGCTGCTTGACCGTACGGTAGATGTGCGAGGTGGCCCGGCGGACCTTGATCGCGTCCGGGTGGTCGACCTCGATCCGGTCGAGTTCCTCCAGCACGCTGAGGCAGACGGCCAGCCGCTCCGGGTCGATACCGGGGCCGTAGACCACTTCCTCCGTGGCCATGGAGGCCATGGAGCCGTCCTCTGTCACCGTCATCGCGCTGCCGTTCCCTGATCACCCGCGCAGCGCTCCGACTCGCGCCCGCTGTCGAACGGGGAATCTTACGGAGCACACCGGCTCCCCGCCAAACCCACCCGCACCGGCGCCGAAGCCGGCCCGGCCCGACGCCCCTGTCACGGACCACCCCGTCCCACCGCCCCGACCGACCGAACCGGCACCGCCCACCTGCTCCCATGGCCGACGGCCGGAGATCCGGTCGGCTTACGGGTGACGGTGATCTGGTCGGCTCCCGCGTGAGCAGAGACACGGTTGCCAAGTCGGAGGGGGAGATCGGATCGGCTCGCACGTGGCCAGAAATCCGACCGGCTCCGGGGTCGGCGCAGATGTGGTGGCCATGCGGGGAGACGGAGAGCGGATTGCCTTGCGCCCCGCCAGAAATCCGATCAGCCCACGGATCGACACAGATGCGGTGGCCAAGCGGGGGGCGGACATCCGCATGGCCCGCGCGTGAGGGGAGATCCGGTTGGCTCCCGGGTCGGCGACGATGTGGTGGCCATGCGGGGAGAGGGAGATCGAGTTGGCTTGCGCGCGGCCAGAAATCCGATCAGCTCCCGGGTCGGCGCAGACGCGGTGGCTATGCGGGGAGAGGGAGAGCGAGTTGGCTTGCGCCCGGCCAGAAATCCGATCAGCCCACGGATCGACACAGATGCGGTGGCCAAGCGGGGGGCGGACATCCGCATGGCTTGCGCGTGACTGGTATCCGGTTGGCTCCCGGGTGAGCTGAGATCGCTTGCCATGCGGGTGAGCGGCGGCCCGGTCGGTTTGCGCGGCACCGGAGATCCGATCGGCCGCCAGGTGAGCGAAGGCCCGCTTGCCATGCGGGGGGGCGGAGAACCGGTGGGCCTGGGCCCGCAGCCGCAGGCGGTGGATCCGCCCCACCGGGGCCACCCGCACCCGGCGACGAAAGCCGCACGGGTGGTGCGGGTGGGAACCCCATGACGGCACGCGTCACCACGTCACGCGTCGCACGCCGCCAACAACGCCAACACCTCGGCCGACACCGCGTGGGCGAACCGGTCCAGGTCCGGCACGGCCTGCGCATCGGCGACCAGCCCGTAGTGCACACGGCCGCGATACGTCGAGATGGCCACCGCCAGCGACTGCCCCGGCGCGAGCGGCGCCAGCGGATACACCTCGTTCAGTTCGTGGCCGCCGAGCCGCAGCCCCAGCCCCGGCAGGGGCACGCTGGTGACCAGGATGTCGAACCACAGCCGGGCCGCCTGCCCGACGAGCGGCCCGCCGAGCCGGTGCCCGAGGGCCGGGACATGATCGGCGAGCAGCGCCACCGCACCCGCACCCCGGTTCGGCCCCGCGTCCTTGTTGCGGACCATCGCGGTGCGCACGGTGCCGAGCCGGCCGAGCGGATCCGGCTCGTCCACCGGGAGCCGTATCAGATAGCCGGAGAGCCGGTTGCCCTGTGGATGCGCGGTGCGCGGACGCCGCCGCGAGACGGGGATGAGGGCGCGGGGCGCCACGCCCTTCGTGCAGTCGCCGCGTTCCTCCAGCCAGCGGCGCAGCGCCCCGGCGACGACGGCGATCAGCACGTCGTTGACGGTGCCGCCGACGGTCTTGCGCACGCGGTGCACGTCGTCGATGTCGAAGACGACCCCGGCGGTGCTGCGGGTGCCGCTCGGGGCGGAGGTGAGCGCGGAGACGGGCCGCATGCCGAGGGTCGACCGGGCCAGGGAGGCGCCGATGTCCAGGGCCCGGCCCACGTCCGACAGCGCGCCCTTGACCAGGCCCGGGACGAGCCCCGGCAGCTTGCGCACGTCCGGCAGCAGCCCGCGCGGCGGCTCGATGACGCGGGGCGCCCGCTGCGGCAGGTCCACCGGGTCGAGGACGCCGGCGGCGAGCTTCAGCGCGCGCAGCCCGTCGGCGAGGGCGTGGTGGAACTTGAACAGCACGGCGAAGGACATCCCGTCCTCGCCGGGCAGCACATGCGCCTCCCACGGCGGCCGGCCGCGCTCCAGCGGCCGCTCCATGAGCCGGCCGGCGACCGCGTGGAAGTCGGAGGTCGGGGCGTGCAGCCGGACATGGTTCAGCGGGTCGAAGTCCGGGTCGGGTTCCCGGGCGGCGCTGCCGAACGCGAGCGGCTGCCACACGTCGCGGATGCGCAGGCGCAGCCCCGGTACGGCGGCGGCGCGGGCGGCGAGCAGGTCGGCCGCATGGGCGCCGGCCGTGGGCGAGTGCGCGCCGAAGACACCGAGCGCGCCGAGGTGCATCGGATGCCGGTCGGACTCGATGTTCCAGAACGCCAGGTCGAGGGGAGCGAGCAGGTCGGAAGTCAAGGGCGTGCCTCACGCGTCGACGACGGGTGGATCTGCAGTCACTCGCAGTCAATCTCTGTCAACCGATTACGGTCAAGTACGATCAGGCTACGCTCAGTTAACAGAAGATTAAGTCCCGCCCCTTCCGCAGGGGCGGGACCTAGGGATACGTGAGATCACTTCAGGACCGGCTGCGCCGCCCCGGGTGATGTACCCCACTCAGACGGGCGCGGGCCGACCGTGAACGCCAGCGAGCGCAGGGAGCGCAGCGCACCGGTCGTCAGATAGGTCTGCCCGTGCGGTGTTCCGTCGGTGCGGACGGTCTGGATGTAGCGGTCGGTGGCGGAGGTGCCCGGCGCGGCGACGGTCAGCCGGCCGCTCGGCCAGTACCGGCGGTCCAGGGTGAGGTCGACGCGGTCGAAGACCGGCGTGGACAGGCCCCAGGTGCCGTAGCCGGGCTGGATCGGGAACAGCCCGATGGACGACAGCACGTTCCAGGCGGACATCGTGCCCAGGTCGTCGTTGCCGGTGATGCCGGTGGGTCCGTCGGTGAACAGGGTCAGGGCGGCGTGCACCACGTCGGTGGTCTTCCACGGCTGACCGGTGGCCAGATAGGTGTAGGGCGCGATGAGGTCGGGCTCGTTCATGGGGTTGTACTTGTCGGCGTTGTAGTACGCGTACGCGTCGCCGTGCACCCACACCTCGCGGGCCGTCTTCCCGGGGTCGGCCAGCAGCCGGTCGTAGGCGAAGAAGGAGTCCAGCCGGTCGTTGGCCGCGCGCTCGCCGCCGATGAGCCGCACCATGCCGGGCACGTCCTGCGGCACGAGCCACTGGTACTGCCAGGCGGTGCCCTCGTGGAAGCCGGTGCCGCGCGCCGGGTCGGCGGAGCCGGTGAAGGCGCCGGAGGCGTCGCGGGCGCGGAAGAAGCCGGTCGTGGGATCGAAGATGTTCCGGTAGTTCTGTGCCCGGGCCGCATAGCGGGCGGCGTCGGCGTCATGGCCGAGGCCCCGCGCCATCTGGGCCAGCATGGCGTCGGCGAGCGCGTACTCCAGCGTGACGGAGGCTCCGTGGTGGTAGTCGGAGTCGCCCATCTTGGCGTACGGCCGGTCCTTGTCGAACGGGGCGAATCCGTGTGCGAGGTACTCGGCGTTGGCCTCCCGGCCGATGCCCGGATACGCGGGCGGGGGGACGCCGTCGGCGTTCTTCTTCAGTGCACGGTAGGCCCGCTCCTCGAAGCCCTTGAGCAGCCCCGTGTGGTAGGCCGTGGTCAGGAACGGGGTGACGGGGTCGCCGCTCATGATGTTCGTCTCGACCGGGCCGTACCCCCACTTGGGCAGCCACCCGCCGTCCTCGTCGACCGCGACGACCGAGCGGGCCATGTCCCGGGCCTCGCGCGGCGCGAGGAGCGCGAGGAGCTGGACCTGGGTGCGGTAGGTGTCCCACAGCGACCAGTTCTGGTAGTACGTGAAGCCCTCGGCGCGGTGGACACGGCGGTCCCAGCCGAAGTACCGGCCGTCGGCGTCGCTGCCGACGTTCGGCGCGAGGAAGGACCGGTACAACGAGGAGTAGAAGGTCCGCCGCAGCGTGCCGGTGCCGCCCTGGACGCGGACGGCGGCGAGCCGCCTCTCCCACTCCTCGCGGGCCCGCTCGCGCACGGCGTCGAAGGACCGGCCGGCCTCGGCGGCCAGGTTCCCGGCCGCGCCGCGCGCGTCCACGTACGACATGGCGGTGGTCGCCTCGACCGTACGGTCCTTGGTCGCATCGAAGCGGACGTAGGCGCCGCCGGGTCCGCTGCGGGAGCCCGGGGTGAGCGTCCGGCCGTCCCAGGTGCCGTACGCGGTGAAGGGCCGGCTGAAGCGGGTGATCGTGTGGACCGTGTAGGGCCCGGTGTCCCGGCAGAAGCCGTGCCCGGTGATCTCGGTGCGCACGGTGTGGTCGTCGAGGATCTCGACGGAGCTGGAGACCCCCTGGTGCAGCGACTGGGCCGCGTTCAGCAGGACGTTGGCCTTGTCGGTGGCGGGGAAGGTGTAGCGCTGCACGCCGGTGCGCTCGGTCGCGGTCAGCTCGGCACGGATGCCGGAGGAGAGACCGACCCGGTAGTAGCCGGGGCTCGCCGTCTCGTCCTGGTGGGAGAAGCCGGCCGCGTACCGGGTGTAGTCCGTCTCCGTGACGTCGCCGGTGGTGGGCAGCACGGGCAGGTCGCCGCCGATGCGGCAGCCGACGCCCGACAGATGGACCAGGGAGAAGCCGCGGATGCGGTTCTGTGTGTAGTCGTAGCCGGTGTTGTGCCCGGTGTCCGGGGAGAACTGCACCATGCCGAAGGGCACGGCCGCGCCGGGGAAGGTGTTGCCCTCGTCCTGGCTCCCGATGAACGGGTTGACCAGGTCGGTGAGGTGGCCGTCGGTCCGCTCGGCGGCCCGTGCGGCGGGGGTGGCGATCAGCGCGGACGCTGCCATCACCCCGGCCAGGCACAGCCGCGTGCGCCGGGTCCCTCTCATGTCGCATGACCTCCGCAGGTTCGACATCGATGTCTGAATCCTGAAGGTCGAACGACTCAGATCCGGGCAAGGTACGGCGATCGGTACGAACGCGTCGCGCCGGGCATCGGCCACACGGTGACGGTTCGTCAGAGCGTCAGCTCGAAGCCCACGTGGCTGCGGGCGAAGCCCGGCGCGGCGTGGAGCCGGTGCGCGTCCGCACGGCTGTGGGGCAGCGGACCTGCGCCGACCCTGACCCGGCGCCCTGGCGAAGCCGGTCACGGTCGGGCAGCGCCCCGCGGCACACGGGGCATGTCGATGTGCGGCTCCGCCGCGTGGGCGCGAACGGTCACGACGGACCCGCCGACGGCAGGCGGCCCGGCACGGCACTTCCCCGGAGCGCTGACGCGATTCAGGGCACCCGCTGCCCCTTCCCCAGGGCGATCACGCCGCCCTTGGACACGGTGTACAGCTCCGCGTCCCGCTCCGGATTGACGCCGATGGTGGCGCCGGGCGGGACCTCGACGTTCTTGTCCAGGACGGCGCCGCGCACCACCGCGCCCCGGCCTATGCGCACGTTGTCGTGCAGGACCGAGCCCTGGACGACCGCGCCGGGGTCGACCCGTACACCCGGGGAGAGGACCGACCGGGTGACCTGACCGCGAATGAGGCAGCCCGCGCTGATGATGGACTCGCTCGCGATGCCGCCCGCGTTGAAGCGGGCCGGGGACAGCTGGCCCGAGTGGGTGTAGATGGGCCACTGGCGGTTGTAGAGGTTGAACGCGGGCCGCTCGGCGATGAGGTCCATGTGCGCCTCGTAGTAGGCGTCCAGGGTGCCCACGTCCCGCCAGTAGCCCTGGTCGCGGGTGGTCTCGCCGGGCACGTGGTTGTCGTTGAAGTCGTACAGCTGGGCCTCGCCGCGCAGGGTGAGCTGGGGCAGGATCGAGCCGCCCATGTCGTGCACCGACTGCCCGTCCTCGGCGTCCCGTTGCAGCGCCTCCACGAGCGCCTTGGTGGTGAAGACGTAGTTGCCCATCGAGGCGAACACGGTCTCCGGATCGTCCGGCAGGCCCGGCGGATCGGCGGGCTTCTCCAGGAAGCGCTGCACCGAACGGCCGTCCGAGCCCGGCGTGATCACCCCGAAGGACGAGGACTCCACGCGCGGCACCCGGATGCCGGCCACCGTCACACCCGCGCCGCCCTCGATGTGCTGGGCGAGCATCTGCCGCGGGTCCATGCGGTAGACGTGGTCGGCGCCGAACACGGCCACGTACTCGGGCTGTTCGTCGTGGATCAGGTTCAGCGACTGCAGGATCGCGTCGGCGCTGCCCAGGTACCAGCGCGGGCCGAGCCGCTGCTGGGCCGGGACCGGGGTGACGTAGTTGCCGAGCAGGCTGGACATCCGCCAGGTGGTGGTGATGTGCCGGTCCAGCGAGTGCGACTTGTACTGGGTCAGCACACAGATGCGCAGCACGTCGGCGTTGACGAGGTTGGACAGGACGAAGTCGACGAGGCGGTAGGTGCCGCCGAAGGTGACGGCTGGTTTGGCGCGGTCGGCGGTCAGCGGCATCAGACGCTTTCCCTCGCCGCCCGCCAGTACGATCCCGAGTACGGAAGGCCCTCCACGACGCATGGCCGCTCCCCTCACCCCTGGTTGAACCATGGCTGCCCCGAGCGCACGGGACTAAGCCTGCTTGAGGATCTCCTCGTACAGCGCGGCCGTGCGCCGGGCCACCGCGTCCCAGCCGAACTCCCCTACCGCGCGCCCGCGTCCGGCCTCCCCCATCCGCCGGGCCGCCTCGGGGTCGCCGAGGACGGCGTCCAGGGCACCCGCGAGACGTGTCTCGAACTCCTCGTCCACGTCGACCAGCACGCCGGTACGGCCGTCGTCCACGACCTCCGGGATCCCCCCGACCCGGGAGGCCACGACCGGCGTGCCGCAGGCCATCGCCTCCAGGTTGACGATGCCGAGGGGTTCGTACACCGAGGGACAGACGAACACGGCGGCGCGCGTGAGAAGTTGGATCACCTCGGGGCGCGGCAGCATCTGCGGGATCCAGAACACGCCCGCGCGAATGCGGCTCAGCTCCTCGAACAGTTCCCGGAACTCCCGGTCGATCTCCGGGGTGTCGGGCGCGCCGGCGCACAGCACGACCTGGACGCCCGGGTCGATGTCCCGTACCGCGCGCAGCAGATGGGGAACGCCCTTCTGACGGGTGATCCGGCCGACGAACAGGACGTACGGGCGGGCGGGGTCGATGCCGTGCCGGGTGAGGGCGTCGGTGCCGTGGTCGGGGCGGTAGAGGTGGGTGTCGATGCCGTTGTGCACGATGTGCACGGTGGCCGGGTCGAGCGCCGGGTAGCAGGCGAGGATGTCCTCGCGCATGGCGCCGGACACGGCGATCACCGCGTCGGCGGCCTCGATCGCGGTGCGTTCGGCCCAGCTCGACAGCGCGTATCCGCCGCCCAGTTGCTCGGCCTTCCAGGGCCGCAGCGGCTCCAGCGAGTGGGCGGTGAGCACGTGCGGGACGCCGTACAGGAGCTTGGCGAAGTGGCCGGCGAGGTTCGCGTACCAGGTGTGGGAGTGGACGAGTTCGCGGCCTTCGAGCGCGGCGGCGATGGACAGGTCCACGGAGAAGGTGCGCAGCGCGTCGTTGGCGCCGTCGAGCGCGGACCAGGGGCGGTGGCGCACGACACCGACACCGCGGCCCTCGCCCCAGCAGTGCACCTCCAGGTCCACCAGTGAGGTCAACTCCCGGGCCAGGAACTCCACATGGACACCGGCGCCGCCGTACACGTCCGGGGGGTACTCCCGGGTCAGCAGTCCCACTCGCACCGGACAACCCCCTGGCATCGGCGGCAGGTTCCCTTCATGGTCACCCAGAAGCGGCCCCTGGGGAAGAGCGCGGCGGCCGGGTGAAGCAGCAGTCGCCGCAGACCCCGCCGCCGGGCACCCGGTAGTACAGGCAGCAGCTGCGGCGGCGGAAGGCGGTGCCGGCGCGGGTGCCGGTGGTGCGCAGGAGGGGGTGGTCGAAGAGTTCGCCGGTCAGGGCCCGGGCCCGGCCGGCCAGATCGGTACGGCCGTGCGCGCGGGCCCAGCGGTCCAGTTCGCGGGCCGCCCCGGCGAGCGCGGAGCCCGCGTTGCCCCACAGCAGTCCGGGCGCGCTGCCGTAGCCGGCGGTCACGGCCTCCGCCAGGGGCTCCAGGTGTCCGTGCAGCACGGCGGCGGCCAGGGTGGTGGCGTCGCCGGGCAGCGGGCGCAGCTCGGTCAGGTACAGGTCGTCGGGGGCGGAGGCGAGCGGGTCCCAGCGCAGCAGGCGCGGGTCGAGGTCGGGCAGCCGGCCGTAGCGGACGGCACAGCCGAGGGCCGTCGACCACAGCCGGGCGGCCAGGCCCTGTTGGGCGATGGAGGCGGCCACGCGTGGCTCGCGGGTGCGGAGCCGGTCCGCGACCACGGCCACCCGCGCCGCCAACGGGTCCGGCGTCACCCGCTCGTAGGTCTCGGCGAGGGTCGGCAGTGACCCGGGATCCGGTCCGCCGCCGGCTCCGGCCGGGCCCGGGACCGTACGCAGGACGAAGAAGCCGCCGAGCGGGCGGAGGGCGGCGAGAGCGGGGTCGAGGTCCACGACGAGTACTGCTACCAGGTGCCTTTCCCGGTCCTCGCACGGGGTCCCGTACGGGGTCTCGGCCTTCCGTCACCCGTCGCGAGGATGATCGCGCGGCTGGTGTACTCCATCGGCAGTAGGACCCATTGCGTGCTCAGGGACGACGACGGGAAGAGCGCGGCCGGGCAGAGTGTTGGCCATGGAAGCCGTGCGTACGTCGCGCCGGGCCCAGCGCCCCCGCCACCCGCAGAGGAGACGCCGATGAGCGCCCTCGCGCTGTCCGTGCTCCTGTCGTTCGCGTCCGCCCTCGCCTACGCGGCCGGTGCGATCGTGCAGGAGCAGGTGGCGATGTCCTCGCCCGGCAGCGCGTACCTGCCGCTGCGCCGGCCCGGCTGGTGGGGGTCGCTGGCCCTCAACGGTCTCGGCGGCGTGCTGCACGTGGTGGCGCTGGCCTACGGTCCGCTCAGCCTGGTCCAGCCGCTCGGTGCGCTGACCATCGTCTTCGCCCTGCCCATGGCGGCGCTGTTCGTCGGCCGCAGGGCCGGGGCGACCGCCTGGCGCGGCGCGGTGATGGCCACCGTGGGCCTCGCCGGTCTGCTGGCCCTTGTCGGTTCCTCCGACGGCCACTCCCTGGACACGGCCCAGCGGGTTGCGGTGGCCCTGGTCACCGGCGGCGCGGTCGTGGCGCTGATGTGCGCGGGCCGGGCCGCGCAGCGGCACCCGGCGGTGCGCAGCGTGCTGCTCGCCACCGCCTCCGGCATAGCGTTCGGCATGTCCTCGGTGTTCACCAAGACCGTCGCCGTCGACTGGACGCACGGCATCGACCTGGACGACCTGCCGTCCCTCGCGGTGATCGCCCTGTTCGCCGTCGCCGGCGTCCTGCTGTCCCAGGCCTCCTACCGGGGCGGCGGCCTCGCCGCGCCGCTGGCCACGCTCACCGTGGTCAATCCGGTGCTGGCGGCCGCCGTCGGCATCCTGATGTTCGGCGAGACGTTCCGCTACGGCGGCACGGGCGCCGCGCTCGCCGTGAGCTGCGGGGTGGTGGCGGCGGGCGGACTGATCATGCTGACGACCGAGCGGATCGGCCGCGCCGAGGCGCCCGCGCTGCCGGACGGCGGCCCCGAGTCGGTCTGCGCTGCGGTTTCGGTTGCCGTCTCCGCCGCCGGTGCGGGTGCTGGTGCTGGTGCCGCTGCCGCGCAGGGACTGACGGGCATGCCGCAGCAGCGCAGGGCGGCCGAGGCGGCGGTGGAGCGGGCCGAGCGCGACGGGCTTCCCGAGGGCGGTGGCGCCATGGACGCGCCGATGCTGCCGGGCCTGCTCGTGCCGGGGCCGGGCGGCGGCCTCGGCCCTGGGCGCGGTGCCGGTTTCGCACCGGCACCGGGCGCCGGCGGTGAGGGGGCCGACGGCGGCGCGCCGCCCGACGCCCGCGCGCTCCCCGCGTCGTGCATCGCCCTGTCCTCGGCCATCGGGTCACCGCTGCCGGTCCCGGACGGGCGCTGTACACGGGTCAGATCCTGACGCCTCCGGCCCGCAGATAGGCGAGCGGGTCGATGTCCGTACCGAAGCCGGGTCCGGTCCGCACCTCGAAGTGCAGGTGCGGACCCGTGACGTTCCCGGTGGCTCCGGAACGGCCGATGCGCCGGCCCGCGGCGACGTTCTGGCCGATCCGCACCGCGATGGCCGACAGGTGGCCGTACTGCGTGTAGCGGCCGTCGGCGTGCCGGATCACGACCTGGTAGCCGTACGAGCCGCCCCACCCCGCGGCCACCACCTGCCCGGCCTCCGCGGCCCGCACGGAGGTGCCGGTCGGCACGAGGAAGTCGACGCCGGTGTGGTAGCCCTTCGACCAGTGCGAGCCGGCCACGCGGTAGCCGGTGCCGATGGGCGCGTCGACCGGGGCGACGAGCGTACGGCCGGTGCTCTTGGTACTCGTGGTCCGATGGGGTGCGGTGCGGTGGGGTGCGGTCCGGTGCTCCGAAGGGTCCTTCTTCTTCGGGGACTTGGTGCCGGCGGCGGCCGCGCCGCGCAGGCCGATCCGCTGGCCCGGCAGGATCAGGTCGGGATCGGCGCCGATCGTCGCTCGGTTGGCGGCGTAGAGCGCGTGCCAGCCGCCGCGGACGTGGTGCTCGTCGGCGATCCCGGACAGGGTGTCGCCGTGCACCACCGTGTACATCTCGGCCCGGCCCGCGCGCGACTGCGGGGTGGTGTGCGCCTGTACGTCCTTCAGCGCGGCGTTCTTCGCGGGGCGCGTGGTGCTGCTGTCGGTGTGCACTCCGGGGTCCCCGTCCCCCCGGGTGAGCCCGGCCCGCACCGAGCAGACCGGCCAGGCGCCCGGCCCCTGCCCGTCGAGCACCTTCCCGGCGACGGCGATCTGCTGGTCCCTGGTCGCGAGGTCGGCGCGCGGGGCGTACCGGGTGCCGCCGTAGGCCTCCCAGGTGGACTGGGTGAACTGCAGCCCGCCGTAGTAGCCGTTGCCCGTGTTGATGCCCCAGTTGCCGCTGGACTCGCAGGCGGCGACCTTGTTCCAGGTGGAGGCGTCGGCCGCGTCGGCCGTGCCGGCGGCGACCAGCGGGATCGCGAGGCCGGCGCCGCCCGCCGTGACGGTGAGTGAGGCGCGGTTGATCCTGTTCGGCTGGTACCGGCGATGCCGGCCGCGTACGGCCATGTCCGAATTCCCCTCGGCATGCGTCAGGAGGGGGCAAAAGTAAGCGCCGCGAACAGGCCATGACAAGACGGAAAACCGGCCTCGCACACCGCCCAAGTGGCCGGGAACGGACCTTCGTTGACCGGATTCCCCGAAGGCTGAGGCTTCGGGTGGCCGCACCTCGTACTGAGGGCATGGCGGGTCGGATGTGCGCTCGCCGTGGCGGCACGTCAGGATGGGCGGGACCGGTACTGACGGAGCCGTAGTCATGAGGCAACCAGGGAGCAGGCGGTATGAGCACTTCAGCGCAGATCGGTGTCACGGGCCTCGCGGTCATGGGCCGCAACCTCGCCCGGAACTTCGCCCGCAACGGCTACACGGTCGCCGTGCACAACCGTACGGCGTCGCGCATGAAGGCGCTGGTGGAGGAGTTCGGGAACGAGGGCGACTTCATCGGGGCCGAGACCGCCGGGGAGTTCGTGGCGGCGCTGGAGCGCCCGCGCCGCCTGGTGATCATGGTGAAGGCGGGTGAGCCGACGGACGCGGTGATCCAGGAGTTCGCGCCGCTCCTCGAACCCGGCGACATGATCATCGACGGCGGCAACGCCCACTTCGCGGATACCCGGCGCCGGGAGCGGGAGCTGCGCGAGCGCGGCATCCACTTCGTCGGCACGGGCATCTCCGGCGGCGAGGAGGGCGCGCTGCACGGCCCGAGCATCATGCCGGGCGGCTCGACGGAGTCGTACGGCTCCCTCGGCCCGATGCTGGAGAAGATCTCCGCGAAGGCGGCGGACGGCGCGCCCTGTGTCACGCACTGCGGCCCCGACGGCGCCGGGCACTTCGTGAAGATGGTCCACAACGGCATCGAGTACGCCGACATGCAGCTGATCGGCGAGGCCTACCAGCTGCTGCGCGATGTCGCCGGGTACTCCCCCGCCGAGATCGCGGAGATCTTCCGTACGTGGAACACCGGCCGGCTCGACTCGTACCTGATCGAGATCACGGCGGAGGTGCTGTCGCACATGGACGCGGCGACGGGCAAGCCGTTCGTGGACGTGGTCGTGGACCAGGCCGAGCAGAAGGGCACGGGTCGCTGGACCGTGCAGATCGCGCTGGACCTGGGCGTGCCGGTGTCCGGCATCGCCGAGGCCGTCTTCGCGCGCTCGCTGTCCGGTCACGCGGGGCTCCGCGAGGCCTCCCAGGGGCTGGCGGGCCCGACGGCGGTGCCGCTGGGCAAGGAGGAGGCGGCCGCCTTCGCGGACCGGGTGGAGCAGGCCCTGTACGCGTCCAAGATCGTGTCGTACACGCAGGGCTTCCACGAGATCGCCGCGGGCAGCGAGGAGTACGGCTGGGACATCGACCTCGGCGCGGTGGCCTCGATCTGGCGGGGCGGCTGCATCATCCGGGCCGCGTTCCTGGACCGGATCCGCGCCGCGTACGACGCCCGCGCCGATCTGCCGAGCCTGCTGTCGGACGAGACCTTCGCGCGCGAGATCGCCGAAGCCCAGGACGACTGGCGTGAGGTGCTGATCGCCGCGACGCGACAGGGCGTGCCGACGCCGGGCTTCGCGGCGGCGCTGGCGTACTACGACGCGCTGCGGGCGCGTCGCCTGCCGGCGGCTTTGACCCAGGGGCAGCGGGACTTCTTCGGGGCGCACACGTATCGGAGGGTGGACCGGGAGGGGTCGTTCCACACGTTGTGGGGTGGGGATCGGTCGGAGGTGTCCGCCTGAGGCGGTCGGTGTCGGGGTGTCCGCCTGAGGGGTGGGGGAACTTCGCGGCCGGCGTGTGGGGGTTCGTCGTGGCTGGTCGCGCAGTTCCCCGCGCCCCTGAAGACCCGGCGCTCCGCGCCCGGCTTTTCACGTCAGTGGTGGACCGGGCTCGGGGTTGGGTACCGGCTCCGGGCCCGGCGGGATGGGAGACGGTGAGGGCTCCGGGGGCCCGGGGGCCGGGGGCGCCGGGGGTGGGGTCGGGTCGGGGCCCGGTGGGGGTGGGGCGGGCTGGGGGCCCGGCTCGGGCGGTGGGACGGGGCTCGGGTAGGGGTCCGGTGGCCTGGGGCCTGGACCCGGGGTCGGGCCCGGGGGAACCGGGTCGGGATGCGGGTTCGTCATGGCGTCCTCCGGGCAGTCGCTGAACGTCGCCTCTGGACTACTCCCCCGCCTACCCGACCCCCGTGCGGCCACTCACCCGACAGGACGAGCGCCGCCCGCTCCGGGCGCTCCGGTCGCTCGGTCAGGCGCGGACGGCCTGCGGGCTGCGCCGCTGGTCCGAACCGCGCACCGGCTCGGAGGGGTCGGCGCCGAGGGAGACGATCCGGTTGCCCGCGTCGACGTGCACGACCCGCGGCGTCAGCTCCCGCGCCTCGACGTCGGTGACCTGGGCGTAGCTGATGATGATCACCAGGTCTCCGGGATGCACGAGATGGGCGGCCGCCCCGTTGATCCCGATCACCCCGGAGCCGCGCTCGCCCTCGATGACGTACGTCTCCAGCCGGGCGCCGTTGGTGATGTCGACGATGTGCACGAGCTCGCCCGGCAGCAGGTCGGCGGCGTCGAGCAGGTCGGCGTCGATGGTCACCGATCCCACGTAGTGCAGGTCGGCCTGGGTGACGGTGGCCCGGTGGATCTTGGACTTGAACATGGTACGAAGCACGGAGAAACTCCCGGTTTGTCTGCTCCCTGCCCGCTTTTTGCAGGTCAAGGGCGGTCTTCGGAGCGTACAACGATTCGCATGTTCGGTCAGCTGTCCCCGGGTGTTTCAGGACTCACACCGACCCGTTGCTGACTTTCCCGACGGAGCATCAGATCGACGTCAAGGCCGCCCCAGTCCCTCATTCCCTGCGCCGATGAGCCGCGAAGCCCTCCTGGCGGCGGCCAAGTCGTCTGCCTGGGATGGGAGGTCTGACAGCCCGCCGAGGGTACACAGGCGCAGCGGCAGGCTGTCGATGAACGGCAAGCTGCTGTTCAAGGGCCGGGTGGAGAGCTACCGTTCCGCATTCCGATGCAGCAAGCCTTCGAGATGGAGCGCGCCGAGGGCGAACGTCACGTCGCGGGTGACGGGGCGACGGCGGTACAACCCGGCATCCTGGTCAGCCGTGGTGTCCAGACCGGTGTGCCCGCGGCGGTCCGCGGCACGCAGACCGTCCCTTGGCGCGCGTAGGACTCCACCGTCGCTTCGACTGCCGTATCCGTCATCGCCCACTGCGTCTGCGCGTCGCAGACCTTGCCCGCCGAGTCCCACATCCGCGCGGGCGGCGCCTTGAACACCGTACGGCCACTGTCACGGATGGTCTTCTTTTCCTCCGTCGTCGGCCGGCTCGGCCTCGCCGGCGAGCCGACCGCTGGGTGAGATCGACGCGCGCCGTCACCGAGCCGTCGGCGCGCGACAAGGCATCGGGTCTGCCTGCCCAGCGAATGCCCAGGCGGGCAGGACCGATTCGAGAACCTCGACCCTGCTTTTCCCGAGCTCGATCGGTGCGGCGGAGGCACAACGCCGCAGCGCGGTCGACTGCCGGCCAGTCCTCAGGCCGCATCCCTCGGCGGCGCCATGGAGACCGCCGCCAAGGCGATGGCGAGGGAGCCGGCGCCTTTGCCGAGAAGCGCGGCAGTAGCCACCGGCGAAAGACTTCCGCAGGTGGACCGCATTCGGCATCAGCCGACTGGTGCCACGTGAAGCCCTTGGCCAGGCCGCCGGAAACGATCGCGGGCGACCCGCGAACGACCAGGCAGGCTGCCGGGGCACGGCTTCCTGGCCAGTCACTGCTCGCGCCTGGTCGTTTCAGACGAGCGCCGGTGCGGGAGCGGGCAGGTAGGGGGTGATGTTGCGCCACGCGCGCTCGATGTATTCCTCCTTCTCGCCGACCGGGGCGACATAGTGCAGTGCGCTTTCGGCGGCGTCGTTGCCCTTGAGGCGGGCGATGATCCAGGCGGCGAGGTAGTGCGAGGCGAGGCAGCCGCCGGCGGTGGCGATGTTGTTCTTGGCGTAGAAGGGCTGGTTGAGCACCTCGACGCCGGCGGCGATGACCCAGGGCTTGGTGGTCAGGTCGGTGCAGGCGGGGATGTCGTTCAGCAGGCCGAGCTTGGCCAGCACGAGCGCGCCGGAGCACTGCGCGGCGATGAGTTGGCGCGAGGGGTCCAGGCCGCGCAGGATGTTCACGATCGCCTGGTCTTCGACGACCTCGCGGGTAGCGATGCCACTGCCGACGATGACGGCGTCAGCGGCGCACGCCTCCTCAAGAGTGGACATCTGCTCGATGGTCACCCCGTTCATCGACGTCACCTTGGGGCTGGGGGTGGCGATGGTGACGCGCCAGCCGTCGGTCTTGACGCGGTTGAGTACACCGAGCGCGATCAGGGAGTCCAGCTCGTTGTAGCCCTCGAAGGTGAGGATGGCGATGTGCACGGCGGCTGTCCTTCCGGATGAGTGGGTCTTGACGGTAAGGACCCACGAACGGGACAGTCAAAGAATTGTCATGGATACAATCCGGTGCATGGCAGCCTCGCGGTACAAAATCCTGGTCGACGCGCTGGCGTCCGACATCCGGACAGGCCGGCTCGCCGCAGGCGTGCGGCTGCCGACACACCGCGGGCTCGCCGCCCGCGAGGGCATCGCCGTGGTGACCGCGACCCGGGTGTACGCCGAGCTGGAAGCGATGGGCTTGGTAAGCCGGGAACAGGGCCGCGGCACATTCGTGCGTGACATCGCGGTTCCCGCCGGTCACGGCATCGATCAGCAAGTCGTCGCCACGGATGCGGTCGACCTCAACTTCAACTATCCGTCGCTGCCCGACCAAGCCGATCTCCTACGGCAGGCTCTGCGCGAGGTGGCCACCTCTGGTGAACTCGACTCGCTGCTGCGCTACCAGCCACATCGAGGGCGCCCACAGGACAGAGCCTCGATCGCACGGCACCTGAGGCGTCGGGGAATCACTCCTGACGCGGATCAGATCCTCATCGTCAACGGTGCGCAGCACGGCCTGGCCATCACCGTCATGGCCGCGCTCAACGCCGGCGACGTCGTCGCGGTCGACGCACTCACCTACCCGGGTTTCAAGGTGCTCGCGCATGCCTTTCATCTCGACCTGGAGCCCATACCCACAACCACCGACGGGCCGGATCTCGATGCCCTCGAGAAGCTGTGCGCGACCCGCCCTGTGCGCGCGATCTACACCATGCCGACCTTGCACAATCCTCTGGGGTGGGTCATGTCGGCGACCGACCGCACCCGTCTGATCGAGATCGCTCGGCAGCACGGTCCGCTCATCATCGAAGACGCCGCATACGCCTACCTGGTCGAGGACCCTCCACCGCCGCTGGCCGCAGGTGCACCGGACATCACCGTCTACGTCTCGGGACTGTCCAAGAACGTCGCGACCGGCCTCCGGGTCGGCTTCGTCGTCGCCCCGCCGTCCAGGGTGCCGTCGCTCGAACGCGCGATTCGGGCAACCACCTGGAACACCCCGGCCCTCACCACCGCGATCGCCTGCCGCTGGCTCGAGGACGGCACGGTGGACCGCTTGGAAGCGCAGAAACGCGACGACGCCAAGGCCCGCCAAGCACTCGCCAGACAAGAACTGGCAGGCCTACCACTCACCAGCCACCCCTCGTCCTACTTCACATGGCTGACGCTGCCCGACGACGCACGCGCCGATCGCCTGACCGCCACCCTCGCGCGTCAGCACATCTCCGTGAGCACGGCGGAGCCCTTCACCACCTCGAAGCACACACCACAGGCGCTCCGCCTCGCTCTCGGCTCGACCGATCTGGACAATCTCCAGTCGACGCTGCGCACGGTGCGGCGAGTCGCTGTCGAGGACGCCTACGCCTGAACTCCACTCGGCCGACCGATTCCCTCCCGCACTGCCCCTCTGTCCGGCGGCCGTCGGTTCGGCCGCGGTGGTGGCAGACGCGGCGGTGTTCCACACCGAATCACCCAGGCCGGCGCTCAGGCCCGGCGGCGTCGTGGCCCGGTGCTGTGGCAGCGAGGTGGGTTCGGTGTTGAGCTGAGCGTGCCCAGGGGCACCGCCACAGCTGGCGTGCATGTGGCCGAGCGGCGCCATCGGTACGGATTCAATGACCGCCAGCAACTTCTCTTGCATGTTCTATGGCATACACCTTAAGTTACTGATAGGTAGACCGTTTGGTGGGCCGTATGGCCATGGGGAAGCTGGTGAGCGGATGAGCCCGCGCAAGAGTGAAAGCCGTGACCGGATGGTCCTCAGTGCTGCAGCTCTGCTGCGTGAATACGGTGCGAGCGCGACCAGCATCGACCGGGTGCTCGCCCACAGCGGAGCTCCTCGGGGCTCGGTGTATCACCACTTCCCCGGCGGGCGGGCGCAGCTCATCGAGGAGGCGTTGGCACTGGCGGGGGACTTCCTCACGGGGCTGATCGACACCGCGATGCAGGTGGATGACCCGGTGGCGGCCGTCGACGCGTTCTTCCGGCTGTGGCGTGACCGGCTCGTGGAGAGCGGCTTCCGGGCCGGCTGCCCGATCGTGGCGGTGGCCGTGGAGACCAACGACGATGCACCCCAGCTTGCCCGCTCCGCCGCCGCCGTCTTCACCCGCTGGCAGGAGGACCTCACGGCCTTTCTCGTCCGGCACGGCCTGACCGAGGAACGCAGCCGCCGGCTCGGTACCTTCATGATCGCCGCCGTCGAAGGCGCGGTGATCATGTGCCGGGCCGAACGGAGCACCGCCCCGATCGAGGCAGCTGCCGCCGAGATCCACGACCTGCTCCTCCACGCCCTACGCGACCGCCCCGGTGCCGAATCCGGTCCCCGGCCGTAGCCCGCAGTCGCTTGTCCGAGTCAGCTCAGCCCGAAGGAGTCGCCATGCCCTCACTCGACCGTCAGGACAACGTCTTCGTCCTCGACCTGGGAGACGGAGAGAACCGCTTCCACCCCGACTGGCTCACCGCCGTCAGCGCCGCCCTCGACGAGGTGGAGAAGGCGGAAGGCCCTCGCGCCCTGGTCACCGCCGCCACCGGCAAGTTCTACTCCAACGGGCTCGACCTGGACTGGCTGTCCGCCCACACCGACCACTACCAGGACTACGTCGTCACCGTCCATGAGCTGTTCGCGCGGATGCTGTCGCTGCCGGTCATCACGGTGGCCGCGCTGCAGGGGCACACCTTCGCCGCCGGCGCGATGTTCTCCCTCGCTCACGACTTCCGCGTCATGCGCGCCGACCGCGGCTACTGGTGCCTGCCCGAAGCGGACATCAACATCCCCTTCACCCCCGGCATGGCCGCCCTCATCCAATCCCGGCTGGCGCCGCAGACCGCGCACGAGGCCATGATCACCGCCCGCCGCTACGGCGGCGCCGACGCCGCGGCCACCGGCATCGTCGACCAGGCTGTCACCGAGGAAGCCGTGCGCTCCACCGCGATCGAGATCGCCCAGGCACAGGTGAACAAGGCCGGCGACACCCTCGGCACCATCAAGGCCCGCATGTACGCACCGGCTCTGGCCACCCTGCGCGACACCACCAACCCGCTCGGCTGACCAGCACCTCACCGA
Organism: Streptomyces sp. RB17; assembly: GCF_009604455.1. GTDB lineage: Bacteria > Actinomycetota > Actinomycetes > Streptomycetales > Streptomycetaceae > Streptomyces. The sequence continues at coordinate 507,343 of NZ_WEGL01000002.1, read as the reverse complement.
CCGCACCAAGCCGTGCCTCGGGCGCCGTCCCCCGGGGGCACGGGCTGCCCAACTGCCCACCGCATCAGGGCGTTCACCGCAAACACCATCTTCCACGACAACACCTGGCGCGAGCGCGGCCAACAGGACGCCCTGCGCGTCAGCCCGCACGCCGCCGAACAGCTGAGCCTGTCCGACGGCGCCCTCGCCCAGAGCACCGCGTCGCGCGGCACCGCCGAGGCGGTGGTCGAGAGCGGCGACCGCCTGCAGCCCGGGCACGCGGCCCTGCCGAACGGCTTCGGCCTCGACCTGCCCACCCACGACGGCGGCACCGAACGCACCGGCGTCGCCCTGAACACCCTCACTGACCTCGCCTGGCGCGACCCCATCGCCGGAACCCCCTGGCACAAGCACGTTCCCGCCCTTGTCCAGCCCCTCCCCGCCTGATGAACACCCCGCCCCTCGGGGCGGTACCACCAGCACCACGCAAGGAGAACGACCCGTGACCACCACCGACCTCACCGCCATGACCGGCCTGGAACTGATGCGCTGGGTGCAGACCGAACGCCCCACTGACATCCCCTCCATCGGCCGCCTGCTCGGCATGCGCTTCGACGAGGTCGCCCACGGCCGCGTCGTCATCTCCCTAGACACCCGCCCCGACTTCGCCAACCCTCTCGGCACCGTCCACGGCGGCATCGCCGCCACCCTCCTCGACTCCGCCATGGGCTGTGCCGTCCACACCACCCTCCCCGCCGGCACCGGCTACACCACCCTCGAACTCAAGGTCAACTACATCCGCGCCGCCCGCACCGACGGCCAGACCCTCACCGCCGAGGGCACCGTCATCCACGCCGGCCGCCGTACGGCGACCGCCGAAGGCAAGGTGCTCGACGACCAGGGCAAACTGATCGCCCACGCCACCACCACCTGCATGATTCTTTAGGTCGCTCGCCGAGGTCGGCTTCACCTGCCGTGAAGGTCACGTTCCGCGTGGGCCGTCGGCGGAGGTCGGTGTCGTCGCGGCCGGCCCCGAGCAACGCGTCGTAGGCGTCGAAGCAGATCTCGGCCAACGCCACGACCAGCTTCTCCCTGTTCGCGAAGTAGTGCGTCGTTCGCGAAGTAGTACGTCACCGCCCCTGTCGTGCACCCGGCGCGCTGTGCCACCTTGCGCAGCGACGCGTTGGCATAACCCTCCTGCGCGATCACCGAGGCAGCCGCATTCACCAACTCGGCTCGCTTCGCCGCATGGTCACCGGTCGGACGGCCACGCCGCACGACCGGTTCCGTGCCGGCCTGACCGACGCCCACCTCGTGCCCGGGTCGGATCGGCTTCATGGCTCGGCCAGCGAGTGCTGGCACATCCCGTCAGGGCAGTTCAGCGCGCATGGCATGCGCTATGACCTCTCCGATGAGTACGGCTGTTGCCGCTGGGCCCCGCAGTGGGGCTGTGGGCAGGATCGAGGTGTCGGCGACGCGGAGACCGTGAACGCCGTGGACTCTCCCGTACTGGTCGACCACCGCGTCCGCAGTATCCGGGCCCATCGGTGCGGTCCCGCACGTGTGGTGAGCGGTGCCGATGTTCCGGTTGATCCACCCGTCCAGTGCGTGATCGCAGTTGAGAACGTCCGGACCCGGCTGGAGGAGCCCGTGGGAGATGTCGTCGAAGGCCGGTGTGGTGATGAGCTCCGCGGTGGCGCGTACGGCTTCGCGCAGGCGACGCCGGGTTGCGGGGCCGGCCAGGTAGCCGTATTCGATGCGCGGGGGCGTCGCTGGGTCCGCAGAGGTCAGGGACAGGCGGCCGGTCCTTCCGGGTGACTGGGCCGAGACGAGGAAGGGCAAGGGCGCGCCAGGCACGGTCGTCGTGCCGCCGACGAGTCCTGCCACGGGGACCAGCGACTGCAGGATCTCCAGGTCGCCCGGATGGGTTCGGTCCGAGGAGGACAGGTGCAGGCAGCCGCCCAGCCAGGAGCCGCGGGGTGCGCCCAGCTCCTGCCGTGGGGCCCACTCCAGGACGAGCTGAGGGTGGTCGCTGAAGCGGGTGCCGACGGCCGGGGCGTCCACGACGACGGGGATGCCGAGCCGCTCCAGGTCGGCTCGCGGGCCGATGCCGGACAACTGGAGCAGATGCGGGGTGACGAAGGACCCGGCGCACAGGACGACCTCGCCGCCGCACAGGTAGGTGTCCTGCCCGTGTCGGCGTACGACGACTCCCGTGGCGCGACCGTCGCGGATGACGATTCTGCTGACGTGACAGTCGCCGACCGCGGTGAGATTCGGGCGGCCCAGCGCCGGCAGGACATAGCTGAGACCGGTGTTGAGCCGCACGCCGTCGACGGCATTGCAGGGGACGGGGCCGAAGCCCGGCGGCGCTTGGTCGTTCTTGTCGGGTTCGCGCGGGTAGCCGAGGTGGTCCGCCCCGGCGCGGAAGGCATCCGCGGCAGGGTGGTCGAGGGCGGCGCGGCGTACGCGCACCGGTCCACAGCCGCCGTGCAGGTCGTCGGCGCCGTGGTCGAGGTCCGTCTCCAGGGCGCGCAGCAAGGGGAGCAGACGGTCGTACGTCCAGGCCGGGTTGCCCGCTGCCGCCCAGCGGTCGAAGTCCCCGCGCCGGGCGCGGACGAAATAGCCGCCGTTGACGGTGGTCGAGCCACCGAGGTGGCGCCCGCGGACCACTGTGTAGGGCCGCTCGGGCGTGAGGTGCGCGGCGTACCGCTGGACGGCCGGGTGGTCAGGCTGGGCTCCGGGAATCAGCCGCGCGTCGAACAGTTCGGGTGCGAAGTCGCCAAGACGGCGCGGAGACGGCCCTGCTTCGAGAAGGAGTACGGTGCGTCCGGCGTCCTCGCTCAAGCGGGCCGCCAAGGCGGCGCCGGAGGCCCCCGCACCGACCACGATCACATCGGCGGACGTCCGGCCCGTGGTCTCACCCACGGGGACGTCCGGACGGAGGGGTGACGCCGTCGGCGGAGAACCACCACAGTCTCGGGCGAAGCGGCTCGGTGGTGCGCTCCCGGACGCAGCCCTTCCAGACACCGACGCTGTACGCCAGGTCGTCGGCGAGACGCGTGACCGTCCAGGGCAGGGCCGGAAGGCTTGGGCGGCCGCGTCGGTGTTCCAGGAGTGGGGGCACAAGGGCGGCCGCGGCCAGCGGGATCCTCAGCCGGGGTACGGCTGCGGCCAGCGGCAGGGCCAGCGGCCACCAGGTTCGTGTCACGGCACGACCGAGCTGCTCGCCTGCCAGCAACGTGCCGCCTGCACTCAGCCGGGCCGCGGTGGCCCACGGTCGGTCCGACCAGGCCGCGAGTTTGCGCGCCAGCAGTCCGGTCGTCCCTGCGGTGACCAGAGCACCGGCGAGCGGCCGCCCTCCCAGGGCCAGTCCCCACGCGAGCGCGCTCCAGCCGGCCATCGACGTGGCCGGGAGCAGGCCCGGGTGCCGGGCAGCCAGCGGCGCGGCGGAGGTGCCGTACTGAATGCGCTGGGCCAGCCACTGGCGCGGACGCGTCCGGTGCCGGTGGGCCACGGTGACCGAGGGGTCGTAGCGGACGTGGTGACCGTCGGCCGCGAGCCGCCACACCAGGTCGACGTCCTCCCCGACGCGCAGCGTCTCGTCGAAACCCCGGCCCACCGCGGTACGCCGCACCACCAACGCCGCGCTGGGCACATAGGGCACGTGCGAGCCGGGTCGTACGAGTGCCTGCCTGGGCCCCATGTCCAGGGCGGAGCGCTCGCACTCGTAGGCCGCGAGGAGACCACGTCCCGGCCCCGCCGCCACGATGCGCGGCGCCACCGCGGCCACGGCGAGATCCGCGAAGTGCGGCAGCAGGGCGTCGGCCCATCCGGGGGCCGGCAGGCAGTCGGAGTCCACGAACGCCACCAAGTCTCCGCCCGCGTGGGCGAGTCCGGTGTTCCGCGCGGCCGCCGGGCCGCCGTTGACAGGGCGGCGGACCAGCCTGGCGCCGGCCGCCCGCACGACGTCCGCCACCGCACCGGGATCGATCGAGGCGTCGTCCACGACGATCACCTCCGGCCCACCGCTGAGACCGGCCAGACAGCGGGCGAGGTGCTCAGGCCGGTCGCGGACCGGTACAACGACCGTCACCGACGGGCGCGGCCCCTCGGACGGCGGTACGGGGTGCATCATGCCCGCCTGGACCAACCGGCGGGCCAGGAGCCCGGCCGCTCGCCCTTCCCCGACCGGCTTCCCGTCGAGCCACGCGCTCACGACCGGCACGGCGCGCGCCGTCAGCCGCATCAGCCGGTACGGCGAGCCTCCCAACAGCACCCGCCCGTCCCGTATCAGGCGCAGGCCGGGGTCGGGGCGCAGCCGGAAGGCCGCGGGGAGAGGGGGAATGTCGATCACCAGGTGTCCTCGAACGTCGGGAAAGCCGGGCGCCCAGCCTTCACCCGGGCGTCTCGACTCGTCGATCCCCCAGGTGGGCAGCAAGTGCGGCGCACCGGCCCGTCCACGGCACCGCGGCTGCCTACCGTCACCCTGCGACGGGACACCCCGCCGCGCCGCGGACGACGAAGGGAACCTCCATGACCGACGACTCGCAGACCTCGAGCGCAGACCGTCTCCCCGCCGAGGACGACCAGCTGATCGAGGAGGACCTGCTCGTCGAGGACGTGTCCATCGACGGCATGTGCGGCGTGTACTGAGGCGTGGAGACCATGCCCACGCACAGGAACGGGTCCGAGCGGTTCGACCTGGACGCGGCCTGGGCCGTGCACCCCCAGGTCGCCGTTCGTCCGGAGCCCTTCGGGGCGCTGCTCTACCACTTCGGCACCCGGCAGCTGTCCTTCCTCAAGGACCGCCGGCTGCTCACCGTCGTACAACAACTGGCCCACTGCCCGAGCGCAGCGGAAGCCTGCCGGGTGGCAGGAGTCGAACCCGCCGAGTCGAGGCGCTACCGGGACGCGCTGGCGCGGCTGGCCGAGTCCCGGATGATCACCGAGCGCACCGGTCGAGCGAGCCGCGGTGACGCTCATCTGCAAGGAGAGGAGGCGCCATGACCGTGCCTTCCGCAGCACCGCCGAGGCCGGCCCGGGCGGGCCGCCTCGTGGACCATTTTCAGCACGGCCTCGACGCGCCGATCTGTCTGACCTGGGAGCTCACCTACGCCTGCAACCTGGCCTGCGTGCACTGCCTGTCCAGCTCCGGCCGGCGCGACCCGCGCGAACTCACCACCGACGAGTCCAAGGCGGTCATCGACGAGCTGCAGCGCATGCAGGTCTTCTACGTCAACATCGGCGGCGGCGAGCCGACCGTGCGCCCGGACTTCTGGGAACTGGTCGACTACGCCACCGCCCACCAGGTGGGCGTCAAGTTCTCCACCAACGGCGTCAGGATCACCCCGGAGGTCGCTCGACGGCTGGCCGCCAGTGACTATGTGGACGTCCAGTTGTCCCTGGACGGGGCCACGGCCGACGTCAACGACGCCGTACGCGGCGAGGGTTCGTACGCGACCGTGCTGCGGGCGATGGACAACCTCGCCGCGGCGGGCTTCGCCGGGTTCAAGATCTCGGTCGTGGCCACCCGCCACAACATCGGGCAACTGGACGCCTTCAAGGCACTCGCCGACCGGTACGGGGCACAGTTGCGGCTGACGCGGCTGCGGCCCTCCGGCCGGGGCGCCGACGTGTGGGACGAACTGCACCCCACAGCGGCGCAGCAACGGCAGCTGTACGACTGGCTGGTCGAGCACGGCGACAAGGTGCTCACCGGGGATTCGTTCTTCCATCTCTCCGCCTACGGCGAGGCGTTGCCCGGGCTGAACCTGTGTGGCGCCGGGCGGGTGGTGTGCCTGATCGACCCGGTCGGTGAGGTGTACGCCTGCCCGTTCGCCATCCACGACGCGTTCCGCGCCGGCAACGTCCGTGACGAGGGCGGATTCACCCGGGTGTGGCGCTCCTCGTCGCTCTTCCAGGAGCTGCGGCAGCCCCAGACGGGCGGCGCCTGCACGAAGTGTTCGGCGTTCGACGCCTGCCGGGGCGGGTGCATGGCCGCCAAGTTCTTCACGGGACTGCCGCTCGACGGCCCCGATCCGGAATGCGTCCAGGGGCACGCGGAGGCGGCGCTGGCCGGCGACCGGTCGTCCGCTCCCCGGCCCAGCGAGGACCACTCCCACCGGGGGCCGGTGCGGGGGCAGCCCGTGCTTCTCGGCCTGCCGGTCCGGCGGGAGAGCCGGCCCACGCGCATGTGCGACGAAAGTCCTCTGGCCTAGCCGAAGGGCCGCTCGGTTCATGAGAGACGCCGAAAGGCCGCTCGGTCCACGAAAGAAAGGGGCGTCATGCCCAACGCATGGTTCGAAACCGTCGCCGAGGCGCAGCGTCGAGCAAAGCGACGACTGCCGGCATCCGTCTACGGCGCCCTGCTCGCCGGTTCCGAGCGCGGCACGACCTATCAGGACAACATGGCGGCCTTCGCCGAGGCCGGCTTCGCGCCGCACGTCGCGGACCTGCCGGCCAAGCGTGACCAGGCCACGACCGTCCTGGGCCAGTCGATCTCCCTTCCGGTGATCATCTCCCCGACCGGGGTGCAGGCCGTGCACCCCGACGGGGAGGTGGCCGTGGCCCGCGCCGCGGCAACCCGGGGCACGGCGATGGGGCTGAGCTCCTTCGCCAGCAAGCCCGTCGAGGAGGTCGTCGCGGCCAATCCGCAGACGTTCTTCCAGATGTACTGGATGGGCGGCAAGGACTCCATGATCGCCCAGATGGAGCGTGCCCGGGAGGCCGGCGCCAAGGGCCTGATCGTGACCTTGGACTGGTCGTTCTCGCACGGCCGGGACTGGGGCAGCCCCCACATCCCCGAGCGCCTCGGCCTCAAGGCGGTGGCGCGCTTCGCGCCGGAGGGACTCACCCATCCGCGCTGGCTGCTCGCGTTCGCCCGGACCCGGCGGCTGCCCGACCTGACCACCCCGAACGTCACCGCCGTCGGCGAGCAGGCCCCGACGTTCTTCGGCGCCTACGGCGAATGGATGCAGACACCCCCTCCCACCTGGGACGACGTACGGTGGATGCGCGAGCAGTGGGGCGGGCCGTTCCTCGTCAAGGGCATCATCCGCGTCGACGACGCCAAGCGCGCCGTGGACGCCGGCGCCCAGGCCATCTCGGTCTCCAACCACGGCGGCAACAACCTTGACAGCACCCCTGCGACCATCCGTGCCCTGCCCGCCATCGCCGACGCTGTGGGCGGCCAGATCGAAGTACTCCTCGACGGCGGAGTGCGTCGGGGCAGCGATGTGGTCAAGGCCCTGGCACTCGGCGCCCGCGCCGTGATGATCGGTCGGGCCTACCTGTGGGGCCTGGCCGCGAGTGGCCAGGCCGGCGTGGAGAACGTGCTCGACATCCTGCGCGGCGGAATCGACTCGGCACTCCTCGGACTCGGGCGCTCCTCGATCCACGACCTCACGCCCGACGACGTGGTGCTCCCGCAGGGCTTCGCCCACGCCCTCGGAGCGCCGCGGCGGACCCAGGCCCCCTGATGACCGCGCTGGCGTCGCTGACCTGGACCGATGTCGCCGATCAGGCGCGGCGCAGGACCGTCCTCGCCGTGCCGGTCGGCGCCACCGAACAGCATGGGCCGCACCTTCCGATGTCCACGGACACCGACATCGCCGTCGCCCTGGCCGAGCGGCTGACAGCGCAGGTGCCCGATGTCGTCGTGGCCCCGGCCGTGGCGTTCGGATCCAGCGGCGAGCACCAGGGTTTCCCCGGCACGCTGTCCATCGGCCAGGAGGCCGTCGAGCTACTGCTGGTCGAGCTCGTGAGGTCGGCGACGGTGACGTTCCCCCGGGTCGTCCTGGTCTCCGCTCACGGCGGCAACGCGCAGCCCGTCCATCGGGCCGTGCGACGACTGCGTACCGAGGGGCGGCACGTCCTGGCCTGGGGCCCGCGCTGGGGCGGTGACGCCCACGCGGGCCGCACCGAGACCTCCGTCATGCTGGCGCTGGCCCCCCACCTGGTACGGATGGAGGCGGCGCGGGCCGGAAACACCGCCCCCGTCCACACACTCCTCCCGCGTCTGCGGGAGGCCGGCCTGTCCGCCTTCACCGCCAACGGCGTGCTCGGCGATCCCGGCGGCGCGAACGCCGAGGAGGGCCGGCTGCTCATCCAGCGAGCCGTGGCCGATCTCGCGGACCTGGTGACCCGGCATCGCCGGCACACCGACGCCGCCTCTTGAGCAGGTGTTCCCTCTGGCCGGACTCGAGCGCAGACGCCGCCACAGCCGGCGGGTGCACGCCTGCGCCGCTCGGTAGTTGAACGCCTGCGCTGCAGCTCGACACTCAGCCGACGAGTCCGAGCTCCTGGGCGCGTCCGGCCGCCTGCGCCCGGTTCCGCACCCCCAGCTTCCGGTACACCGAAGTCGTGTGCTGTTTCACCGTATGCCGGGACAGATTCAGCACAGCTGCCACTTCCGGGTTGCTCAACCCCAGGACCAGATGCTGCAGGACATCCAGTTCACGCTTCGAAAGGCGCACCACGGCGGGTCCCTCGTCCTTCGGGAAGACCCGCGCGCCCTCCGCGACACGCTTCACCGCCGTCACGATCGCCGCGGTCGGCATCTGCTTCGACAAGGACGCCACCGCGCCGTGCGCCGACGCCAGCGCCGCCGACACCCGCCCCTCTCCGGACAGCAGAACCACCTTGACGTGCGGCATCCGGTCCCGAAGGTCCCGGCACAGGTCCAGCCCAGACCGGCCCCCCAACGACGTGCTCACCAACACCAGCTGCGGATGATGCCGCCGCGCCACCTGCCAGGCGGCCTCCTGCGAATCCGCCGCCAGACACGACGCCACCCACGGCTGACTCAGCAACACCGCACGCAACCCCGCCAGCACCAGCTCGTGCTCCTCCGCCACCAGCACGCGCTGCATCTGACATCGGTCCTCCAGCACCGGGCGAACCCGACCCGTGGGAGCAACCCGCTCGGCCAGGACAAGTGTCATGACGACACCTCCGACTACTCCTAGAACATGCAAGAACGGACCGGCCGGCCAACCGCGGCAGGGGGGCTCGCCGGCCGCACCGACCGGAGAGGCTGAAGAAATTCACGGAATTCCCCATCCTGCGACGCCTCCGGCTCTCCCCGTCGTGACCTGGGGTTTCACCGGCGCGATCTGACCTCACAGCTTGACCATCGAACGGCGGACAGACGCCCGGGGAACTACCCGTACGAGTACCTGTCCCCGGGCTCGCGGGGTCTCGGCCCGGGATGTGTGCGGCGGTACGATCGGATCACCGCTCCCGAACTGCGCACGTGGGGACTCGATGCCTACTCCGAACGCCGTGCCGGCGGATCTCACAAGCTTCGTGGGGCGGCGAAAGGATGTCGCCGCGCTCCGACAGCTCTTCTCCACGACCCGCCTGGTGACGCTGACCGGCATCGGCGGGGTGGGCAAGACGCGGCTCGCTCTCCGCGTCGCCAGGGAGATGCAGCGAGCCTTCCCGGACGGCGTCTGCCTGGTCGAACTGGCGTCATTGAAAGACCCGGCCCTGCTCCCCCACATCGTGGTCGACGCCCTCGAGATCAAAGAGCAGTCGACCCGCGCACCGATGACCGTTCTGCGTGGTCATCTGGGGCAACGGCGCATGCTGCTGGTCCTGGACAACTGTGAGCACTTGGTGGACGCCGCCGCGGGCCTGGCCGACCAGGTGCTGCGTGCGGCGCCCGAGGTCCGGATTCTGGCCACCAGCAGGCAGGCGCTCAGAATCGCCGGGGAGCACATCTACCCCGTCCCACCACTGCCGACTCCACCTCCTGGTGACTCCGTCGAGCCCGGCACGGCGACTCGGTACCCATCGGTCACTCTGTTCGCCGACCGTTCGGCGGCCGTCGTTCCCGGCTTCTCGATCACGCCCGACAACGAAGCGGCGGTCGTCCGCCTCTGCCGGCGCCTGGAAGGGATCCCGCTGGCCATCGAACTGGCTTCGGTGCGGTTGCGGGTGCTCACCGTCCATGATCTCGCGAGCCGCTTGGACGACCGGTTCCAGTTGCTGCGGGAAGGTAACCGCAACCTGCCGGAACGGCACCAGACCCTCCAGGCGCTCATCGACTGGAGCTACGACCTGTGCACCCCGAATGAGCAGACGCTGTGGGCTCGGGCGTCCGTCTTCGTCGGCGGATTCGGCACCGACGCGCTCGAAGCGGTGTGCACCGATGAGGCGCTCCCCCGGCATGCGGTTCTCGACACCGTCGCCGGCCTCATCGACAAGTCGATCTTCATTCGCGAGGAGCAAGGAGAGCACGTCCGCTTCCGCATGCTGGAAACCATCCGCGCGTACGGTCAGGCCCGGCTCTCGGAGTCGGGCGAGGAACCGGCCCTGCGCCGACGGCACCGCGACTGGTACCGGCACCTCATGGAGACGGCGGGGGACGAGTGGAGCGGCCCGAAGCAGCAGGAGTGGGCGAGCAGGCTTCAGCTGGAGCACCCGAACCTGCGGCACGCACTGGAATACTGCCTGTCCCAGCCTGGTGAGGCGCGTATCGGACTGCGCATGGCGGCGGCGCCCTGGCTGTGGCTGGCGATGGGATACGCCACCGAGGCCAGGCTCTGGCTGGGCCGAGCGTTGGCGCTCGACGCGGAGCCCAGCCGCGAACGGGCCTGGGCGCTCGCCACTGTCGCGTACATCGCCGCATTCCAGGGAGACGAGGCGGCGGCAGCGGCGTCGGCCGAAGATGCCCGGAAGGTCGCCGTCCAACTGGACGACCCGGCTGCGCTCGCCTATGCCACGCACGTGCGCGGAATGAGCAAGTTGCTCAGCACGGACCTGTCCGGCGCGATCCCCCTGCTCACCGAGGCCCTCGAGCAGTACACCGAGACCGAAGCACCTGCCACCTATCCGGACAATCTCCAGATGGAGTTGGCGGCGGCCCTCATCCTCCTGGGCGAACTCGACAAGGCTGCGGAGATCATCGAGGAGCTGTTCCGGCGCTGCACAGCGGCCGGCGAGCAGTGGGTACTGTCGTGGGCGCTGTGGGGGCGCGGATTCCTGCGGTTGATCCACGGCGAGCTCGACGGGGCGGAAGCCGACTTGTGCGAGGCGCTCAAGATCAAGCGGTTCTTCCACGACACCCTGGGTATGGCTCTCGCGCTCGACGTACTCGCCTGGACCACGGCGGCGAAGGGCAACGCCGAGCGAGCCGCCACGTTGTTCGGCGGGACGAACCCGCTGTGGCAGGCTCTCGGGGCCCCACTGTTCGGCTGGGCACTCCTGCTCGCGCAGCGGGACAAATTCGAGACGATGGCGCGGAAGAAGATGGGAGACGCCGAGTTCGACGCAGCTTTCGAACGTGGCAGTGCCCTGGCCATCGAGGAAACGCTCGCCCTTGCCCTGCGAGAGCGCACACAGCTCGCAAGCAATGCGTCACGTCCTGCTTCGACGCTGACCCGGCGTGAACGCGAGGTGGCCGAACTGGTGGCGCAGGGCCTGTCGAACAAGGACATCGCGGCGCGGCTGGTCATTTCGCTGCGGACCGCGGAAGGGCATGTCGAGAAGATCCTCACCAAGCTCGGCTTCAACACGCGTACCCAGATCGCGAGCTGGGTCGTGCAGCGACAGCCCGATCGGACGTGAACCACCCTCGTGGTCAGGGCAGGGCAGGTATCGGAACAGGTAGTTCCACCCTCAACGGCGCGATGCCCGACCGGCAGATTGGAGGCTGTTCAACCCCTAGCACAGGTAACCGGAGACGATGGCCATGTACGTCACGCCCCCTTCCCATGACAGTGGCCCTGGCCTCATGGCTCCTTCAGGGACCGCAGGCGCACGCCCGGCCCTCGGACGCGAAGCCCGCCAGTGGGACCTGCCGCACGCCCCGCAGGCCGCGGGCATCGCACGCCGCCTGGCCCGCGACACGCTGAAGGGCTGGGGAGTCCGGGAAGACGAGGCCCACCAGGTCGTTCTCACGGTCTCCGAACTGGTCGCCAACGCCGTCGAGCATGCCCTGCCCCCGGTCTCCCTGCGGCTGGTACCGCCCAGCGAGCACCAGATGATCCGCGTCGCGGTCACGGACGGCGGCCCGGCGAACGACCGCGGTGCGCGGACCGCCGGCTGCGAACCCCACGAGCACGGGCGCGGAAGCGCCATCATCGACTTTCTCGCCGCCGCCCGCGGTACGCGCATGTGCGGGGGAAGCGCCACGCACTGGGCGGACCTGCCCCTCGCCGCCTAGTGTGCGCCGCTCCCCCGTGATCCTTTCCATGCGGGGCATCCCCCACTCGGGCTGGTTTCGGTCAGTCGCACCAGAGGGTGGCCTGAAACTGGCCGTACGTTCGCCCGGCTTCGGCTGGTTCCTCTGACCGCGATGGCGGCGAACGACCATGGGAGACGGGCATGACTGAATTCACCGAGTCGGTTGACATACCCAGAGCAGATGCAAAGAGCGTCACGGCGCGGCGTGGCGCACTGATCGCCGTTGCGGCGGTCCTGGCCACCGTGACCAACGCGGTCGCCTTCATGCTCCCGCCGCTCCTGCCGCTGATGCAGGAGCAGTTCGGGCTCGGGGTGGCGGCGTCGGCCTGGATCTTCACCGCCATGACGTTGGGCGGAGGAGCAGGCTTCGTCCTCCTTCCCCGTCTCACCGACGTGCTCGACGATCGCACCACTTCGCTGTTGTCCGGTGGTTTCCTGGTCGTCGGGGCTCTCGTGCCGGCCATCGGTAATTCCTACCCGGCACTCCTGGTCGGGTCCGTACTCCTCGGGTTCGGCGGCGCCGCGCAGCTGCTGCCGCTGAGCTTCCTGCGCCGGCACCTGACCGATGGTGCGGTCGCAACGGCGGTCAGCGTGCTGATCATGGCTACCGGCTCCGGGACGGTACTCGGGATGGTCGGCGGCGGACTGACGGTCAAGTACTTGTCGCTCGCGAGCTTCTTCTACATTCTGGCCGCGGCCTTCGCGGCGACCACGGTGGCCCTGCTCATCATCGTCCCCTCGTCCCGGCCGGAGTCGTCCGGACGTATCGGCATCCTCGGAACCGTGTGGTTGATCGCCTGGGTCACGGCCGTCCTGCTCGCCTTGACCCAGGGCCTCACGTGGAGCGGCACGGCGATCCTCGTGGTCCTGGCCGCGGGTGTCGTCGGCGGCGTCCTGTGGGGACTGGTCCAGCGCCGTTCCGCGACGGCGGTGTTCGACGTCAAGCTGCTGAAGAAGCCCCTGGTCTCACCGGCATGCTTCGCCGCTGGAATATTCGGCGCCATCGATGCCGCGTTCCTGCTGCTGGTGACCTACTACGCCCAGACTCCCGCTGAGGTCGGATACGGACTGGGTGTCGACGCTCTGGGCACCGGCCTGCTCATGCTGCCGTTCGCGCTGATGATGTTCGTCGGTGGCAAGGCCGCCGAAAGGGCCGTCCAAAAGGGCCGTCCGGCCACCGTCCTCGTGATCGGCACCGCGGTCTCCGTCGTAGGGCTCGGCTGGCTCGCCTTCGCCCACGATCAGAAGTGGCAGTACCTCGTCGGTGCCGCCTTCGTCGGCCTCGGCAGCCGAGTGGGCTACAGCGGCGCCTTCGCCGTGCCGCAGCTGGTCGTCCCCGAGGACAAGGCCGGGATGGCCGCGGGCATGGCGGGCACCACCATGGCCATCGGCTTCGCGTTCGGATCGGCAGTGGTCACCACGCTGCTCACCTTTGACACCATCCCCAGGATCGGCCTGCCGAAGGAGTACCTCTACACGGTTGGGTACGAGGTCACCGTCGGGCTCTCGCTGCTGGTCCTGGTCGTCACGCTCATCTCGCGACTGCGCCACGGCGGCGAGCTCAAGGCAAGCTCCGTGGAAGCGTAGCGAGCCGGCCTGCCGGGAGATTGTGCACCGACCGCCGCGCGTTCGGAGGCAGCCGGCCGCAGTCCGGCCCGCTCCGAACGCGCGGCGTGTGGCGTCCGGCCTCGGTGCACACCCCCCACTCGGGCAAGGTCTTCGCCTGCCCGCACCCAACAGCCTCACAAGCCACCTACGTTGCGCGGAACGCCAATGGAGGTGGCTTGTGCCTGTACCCGGTAATGCAGCAAATCGTCACAGCATCGCAGTCAACGGCTCTGACGTATGGCGGAGCGAATTCCGCCTGCGGTTCGGCGATTTCGACGGCCTCGGCCATCTCACGGCGTCGGCCTACCTCGCCTTGTTCGAGGAGACCCGCTCGGCCTGGATGACCGGAACGCTCGACGTCGCGTATCCGACCTATGTGGTGGCGACCCAGCACATCGAGTACCTGCACGAGGTCACGCCCGACGATGGAGCCGTGACCGTCGAGCTGGCCCTGCGTGAGGTGCGGACCTCCAGTTTCCGTGTGGTGGAGCATTTGACGACGGCCGACTCCCTCTGCGCTCGTTCGACAGCGACGCTCGTCATGTGGGACATGGAGCGCCGCCGGCCTCGGCCGATCACCCCGGACGAGCGCGCCGTGTTCGAGGCATACCTGACGGAGCCGACGCACCCGATGGCGCCCTGACGTCCTGCGCAACGCACCGACTCACCCCGCCATCCCCCAGCCGGGCAAGGTTCCGGGCGTCCTCGCTCATGCCATCAGCTCCCGTCGTACGTTCGCCGCATCACAAGCAAGCGCTTAGTCAATCAGGGAGTGCCCATGCCCGAGGCCGTCATCGTCGCCACCGCCCGCTCGCCGATCGGCCGGGCCGGCAAGGGGTCGCTCCGGGAGATGCGTCCCGACGATCTGACCGTGCAGATGGTGCGGGCGGCACTGGCCAAGGTGCCGCAGCTCGACCCCACCGAGATCGACGACCTGGTGCTGGGGTGCGGCCAGCCCGGTGGCGAGTCCGGTTTCAACATGGCCCGGATCGTCGCGGTGCTGGCCGGTCTGGACTCGGTGCCCGGAACCACGGTCAACCGTTACTGCTCGTCCAGCCTGCAGAGCACTCGGATGGCGCTGCACGCGATCAAGGCCGGAGAGGGCGACGTCTTCATCTCCGCCGGGGTCGAGACGGTCAGCCGGTTCGTCAAGGGCAACGCCGACGGCCTTCCGGACACCGAGAACCCCGTCTTCGCCGAGGCGCAGGCCCGCACGGAGAAGCTCGCCTCCGGTGGCGGAACCTGGGTCGACCCGCGCACCGAGGGCGCTCTGCCCGACGTCTACATCGCGATGGGGCAGACCGCGGAGAACGTCGCCCAGTCCACGGGGGTGACGCGCGAGGACCAGGACGCCTTCGCGGTGCGCTCGCAGAATCTGGCGGAGCAGGCCATCGCCGACGGCTTCTGGGCCCGTGACATCACCCCGGTGACGCTGCCCGACGGCAGCCAGGTCGGCCGGGACGACGGCCCGCGCCCCGGCGTCACCCTGGAGGCGGTCTCCGCGCTCAAGCCGGTCTTCCGCCCCGACGGCACCGTCACCGCCGGCAACTGCTGCTCCCTCAACGACGGCGCGGCGGCACTCGTGATCATGTCCGACACCAAGGCGAAGCAACTCGGCATCACGCCGCTGGCGCGCATCGTCAGTACGGGGGTCACCGGTCTGTCCCCGGAGATCATGGGCCTCGGCCCGGTCGAGGCCTCGAAGCAGGCGCTGCGCCGTGCCGGACTGACCATCGGCGACATCGACCTGGTCGAGATCAACGAGGCGTTCGCGGCCCAGGTGATCCCCTCGGCCCGGGAGCTGGGCATCGACTTCGACCGGCTCAACGTGAACGGCGGCGCGATCGCCGTGGGCCACCCGTTCGGCATGACCGGCGCCCGCATCACCAGCACCCTGATCAACTCCCTGCGGTACCACGACAAGCAGTTCGGCCTGGAGACCATGTGCGTCGGCGGCGGTCAGGGCATGGCCATGGTGCTGGAGCGGCTGTCGTGACCAGGCGCTTCGAAGGCAGGACGGCGATCCTGACAGGGGCCAGCCGAGGCATCGGGCTCGCCATCGCCGAGCGGCTGGTGTCCGAAGGCGCGAAGGTCGTCATCACCGCCCGCAAGCAGGAGGCGCTCGACGCGGCGGTCGCGCAGCTCGGCGGACCGGAGCACGCGATCGGGGTGGCCGGGCACACGGCCGACATCGACCACCAGACCGAGGTCGTCACGCGCGCGGTCGACTCGTTCGGCAGCGCCGACCTGCTCGTCAACAACACCGGCATCAACCCGGTGTACGGCCCGCTCGTGACGCTGGATCTCGACGTCGCCCGCAAGATCGTCGAGGTCAACTGCCTCGCCGCGCTGTCGTGGACCCAGCAGGTGTACCGGGCGTGGATGTCCGCGCACGGCGGCGCCGTCGTCAACGTCTCCTCGGTCGCCGCCGTCCGCCCCGCGCCCGGCATCGGCCTGTACGGCGCCAGCAAGGCGATGCTCACCCACTTCACCGAGGAACTCGCCGTCGAACTCGGCCCGGACATCCGGGTCAACGCGGTGGCCCCGGCGGTGGTGAAGACGAGGTTCGCCACCGCGCTCTACGACGGCCGCGAGGACGAGGCCGCCGCGGCCTACCCGCTCAAACGGCTCGGCGTCCCGGGGGACATCGGCGGCGCGGTGGCCTTCCTGCTTTCCGACGACGCCGCCTGGATCACCGGGCAGGTCCTGGTGGTCGACGGCGGTGTGACCCTCACCGGCGCCGGCTGATGGCGCCCACCCTTCTTCCAACAGGAGAGAACTGATGACCACCACCCGTACCGCCATCGTCACCGGCGCGGCCCGAGGCATCGGGGCCGGCGTCGCCGCACGGCTCGCCGCTGACGGCCTCGCCGTGGCGGTCGTCGACCTCGATGAGAGCGCCTGCAAGCCGGTCGTCGAGCGGATCGAGGCCGCCGGAGGCCGGGCGCTGGCGGTCGGCGTCGACGTGAGCGACGAGCCGGGCGTACAGGCCGCCGTGCAGCGGATCGCCGAGGAACTGGGCGAACCGACCGTGCTCGTCAACAACGCCGGGATCATCCGGGACAACCTGCTGTTCAAGATGAGCGTCGCCGACTGGGACGCGGTGATGAACGTGCACCTGCGGGGCTCGTTCCTGATGTCCCGCGCGGTGCAGGGCTTCATGACCAAGGCCGGCTGGGGCCGCATCGTGAACCTCTCCAGCACGTCGGCGCTCGGCAACAAGGGCCAGGCCAACTACGCCGCGGCCAAGGCCGGGCTGCAGGGTTTCACCAAGACGCTCGCGCTGGAGCTGGGGAAGTTCGGCGTGACCGCCAACGCGATCGCGCCCGGTTTCATCGAGACGGAGATGACCGCCGCCACCGCGGAGCGGATGGGGATGTCGTTCGACGACTTCAGGAAGGCCGTGACGGCGCAGATCCCGGTGGCGCGCAGCGGCCTGCCCAAGGACATCGCGCACGCCGTGTCGTTCTTCGTCAGCAAGGACGCGGGATACGTCTCCGGCCAGGTGCTCTACGTCGCCGGAGGGCCGCAGGCGTGAAGGTCTTCCAGGGCATCGAAGAGCTGCGGAACGCGGTCGGCACCCACCTCGGGTACTCGGACTGGCACACCGTCACCCAGCAGCAGATCGACACCTTCGCCGACGCCACCGGCGACCACCAGTGGATCCACGTCGACGTGGAGAAGGCGACGGCCGGACCCTTCGGCGGCACCATCGCGCACGGCTACCTGACGCTGTCGCTGGTGCCGATGCTGGTCTGGCAGGTCTACCGGGTCGAGGGGGTGTCGATGGGCGTCAACTACGGCGCGAACAAGCTCCGTTTCCCCTCTCCCGTACCGGTCGGCTCCAAGGTGCGCGCCGGCGTCGAGCTCGTGTCGGTGGAACCCGGCGGCGGTGGGTACCGCGTCACGACCCGGGTCACCGTCGAGCGCCAGGGCGCGGGCAAGCCCGCCTGCGTGGCCGAGACGCTGAGCGTGGTGGCGTGATGCCGACGACACAGCACAGCCTGCCGGGCCTGCATCTGGCCCGGCTCGGCCGGTGGTTGACCGAGGCGGTGCCGGAGGCCGGGCCGGACCTCACCGCCCGGCTGCTCGCCGGCGGCAGGTCCAATCTCACGTACGAGGTCACGGACGGGGTCTCGACGTGGATCGTCCGCCGGCCTCCGCTGGGCCACGTGCTCGCGACGGCCCACGACATGGCCCGCGAGTACCGGGTGATGTCAGCGCTGCAGGACACCGCGGTGCCGGTCCCCAGGACTTACGCCCTGTGCTCCGACGACGGCGTGCTGGGCACCCCGTTCTACGTGATGGAGCGGGTCGCCGGCACGCCGTACCGCAACGCCGACGAGCTGGAACGGCTCGGCCCGGAACGCACCCGGGTGATCTCGACGGGGCTGGTCGACACCCTTGCCACGCTGCACGAGGTCGAACCAGCCGCGGTCGGGCTCGCCGGCTTCGGTCGCCCGGAGGGGTTCCTCCCTCGGCAGCTGCGTCGCTGGAAGGCACAGCTGGACGCCTCGTACTGCCGCGACCTGCCCGCCGCCGAAGAGCTGTACGACCGGCTCGCCGCCGGCGTTCCCCCGCAGTCCGCACCCGGCATCGTGCACGGCGACTACCGGCTCGACAACGTGCTGACGGACGAACAGGACCGGCCTGCCGCGGTCATCGACTGGGAGATGGCAACCCTGGGCGATCCGCTGACGGACCTGGCGCTGCTGGTGCTGTACCAACGGCTGGGCACGCTGCTCGGCGGGAGCGCGGTGGCCCCCGACGCCGCGTCGGCGCCGGGCTTCCTCACCGAGAGCGAGATCGTCGAGCGGTACGCCGCGCGCAGCGACCGTGACCTGTCCCGTTTCGGCTTCTACCTCGCACTGGCGGCGTTCAAGCTGGCCGCGGTCGCCGAGGGCATCCACTACCGCCATCTGCACGGCCAGACCGTCGGCTCCGGCTTCGAGCACGTCGGCGCTGCAGTGCAGCCCGTGCTCGACACCGGGCTCAGCGCACTGAAGGAGTACCGCTGATGGACTTCGCCCTCGACGCCAGGACCGAGGAGCTGCGGGCGGACCTGCTCGACTTCATGGCGAGTCACGTCCACCCGGCCGAGCCGCTGTTCGCCGAGCAGCTGGGACGGCTCGCGAACCGCTGGGCATGGGACTCGGTGCCGGTGCTCGCCGAGCTGCGGGCCGAGGCCCGCCGCCGCGGCCTGTGGAACCTGTTCCTGCCCGGCGAGCACGGCGCGGGTCTGAGCAATCTGCAGTACGCGCCGCTCGCCGAGATCACCGGCCGGAGCATGCACCTGGCCCCGGCCGCCCTGAACTGTGCAGCGCCGGACACCGGCAACATGGAGGTGCTGGCGCTGTTCGGCACCGAGGCGCAGCGCAAGGAGTGGCTGGAGCCACTGCTCACCGGCGAGATCCGTTCGTCGTTCGCGATGACCGAGCCCGACGTGGCCTCGTCGGACGCCACCAACATCTCGACCCGGATCGAACGCGACGGTGACGGTTACGTCCTCAACGGCCGCAAGTGGTGGATCACCGGTGCGATGAACCCCAACGCGCGGATCTTCATCGTGATGGGCAAGACCGACCCGGAAGCCGACCGACACCGGCAGCAGTCGATGATCCTCGTGCCACGTGACACCCCAGGGCTCGAGATCAAGCGGGGCATGGAGGTGTTCGGTTACGACGACCACGAACACGGCGGCCATGCGGAACTGTCCCTCACCGACGTCCGGGTCCCCGCGGCGAACCTGATCGGCGGCGAGGGCGACGGCTTCGCGATCGCCCAAGCCAGGCTCGGGCCGGGCCGCATCCACCACTGCATGCGCTCCATCGGCGTCGCCGAGCGGGCTGTCGAGCTGATGTGCGCCCGCGCCGACGAGCGGGTCGCGTTCGGCAAGCCGCTCGCCGAGCAGGGCGTCGTCCGGGACTGGATCGCCGAGTCCCGGGTGCGGATCGAGCAACTGCGCCTGCTCGTGCTCAAGGCCGCCTGGTTGATGGACACCGCCGGCAACAAGGGAGCGCACACCGAGATCCAGGCCATCAAGATCGCCACGCCCGCCACCGTGCAGTGGATCCTGGACAAGGCCATCCAGGTACACGGCGCCGGCGGGCTGTCCCAGGACTTCCCACTCGCCGGCGCCTACGCCGCGATCCGCACCTTGCGCTTCGCCGACGGACCGGACGAGGTGCACAAGAACGCCCTGGCCCGAGCCGAGCTGCGGCGCCGCAGGCAAGCGTGATGACCATCGGCGGTTCAACCGAAGAGGACTGCTGGGGGACCGCGTACGCGCTATGGCCGGACGCGCGTTTCGACTGGTATCCGTTCCGGACACCAGGCCTTGTCTCGGTGCCGGCGGCTTTCCTCCTGGGGTGGCTCGGCAGCGTCACCTCGCCATAGCGACAGGGGACTGAAAGGGGGCGCGGAAACCGTGATGTCTCGCGATTCCCGCGCCCCGAGGAGGGTCAGGCCTGCTCGTCGTTGGGCAGAATCACTGCCCGCCCGTTGACCTTTCCCGCACGCAGCCGCTCGTAGGCGAGTGGCGCCTCGTCGAACGAGTACGTCTCAACATGCACCTCGATCGAACCCGCTCGCGCGAGATCCAGTACTTCGATCAGCTCGCCACGGCTGCCCCAGTACGGCGACATCACGTTCACCCCGTACGGCAATGCTCCGAACCCGACCGGCAGTGTGCCGCCGCCGAGTCCGACGATCGTGACATCGCCTTCCATCGCCACGCAGGCCCCGGCGGTAGCCGTGGTCGGGGGCGCACCGACGAAGTCGAGAACCGCGGTGGCACCGCGCCCATCGGTCAGCTCCCGTACCCGACTGGCCGCCCGCCCGTCGGAGATCACCGTCTCGTGGGCACCGACGGACCGAGCCAGCGCCAGCTTGTCCTCGCCGACATCGAGCGCGATCACGCGCGCCGGAGTGAGCGCGCGCAACAGCTGAATGGCCACGTGGCCGAGTCCCCCCACGCCGATGACCAAGGCGGTCGACCCCGGCACCAATTTCCGCAGCGACCGCTTGATGGCGTGGTACGGCGTCAGCCCAGCGTCGGTGAGCGGCACACATCGCACCGGATCCAGGCCGTCCAACGGCACCAAGTGGCGCACATCATCAACGATCACGTACTCCGCGATGGCGCCCGGGGCGCCCAACCCCGGTGGATGGATGCCGAGTTCGCTCGCGTGCGCGCAGTAGTTCTCCTTGCCGGCAGCGCAGGCCGGGCACGTCCCGCAGCCCCAAGCGCCGTACACCACCACCGAATCCCCGATCCCGAGACCGGTGACACCATCACCGAGCGCGGCCACGGTGCCGGCGCCCTCGTGGCCGAGCGTCAACGGGAGCAGCTCGGACGGAACCTCCGGGTCGGACATCACGGCGATATCGGAGTGGCAGACACCGGCCGCGGTCACCCTCAGCAGCACCTGTCCCGGTCCCGGCTCGGGGTCGGGCACCGTGACGACCTCGGGAGCGGCACCGATGGCGCGGAATTGCAGAGCCTTCATGAGCGGTATCTCCTTCTGCTTCTGCCGGCAGGAATGCCGGATCTACTGCGCCGAGTAGCCGCCGTCGACCAGGTGGTAGCTCCCTTGGATGAACGAGGCGCGGCCCGAGAGCAGGAAGACGATGAGCTTGAAGCCCGGCCCGACCGCGTTGATCCGGATACCCTGCGACGCGTACTCCAGGGCAGCGGTTTTGGTCAGTCCGACCACGCCATGCTTGGCGGCCACGTAGGCGGGTGATCCGGCGAATCCGTTGGTGCCCAGGATCGATGAGACGTTGACGATCGCCCCCGAACCCTGAGCGGCCATGACGGGCAGCTCGTACCGCATGGAATAGAACACGCCGCTGAGGTTGGTGGCGATCACCTCGTTCCACGCGTCGACGTCGTGTTCGCCGGTGGGCAGCGACGGCCCGCCGATACCCGCGTTGTTCACCGCCAGATCGAGGCTGCCGAAGGTGTCGACCGCGAATTTCACGGCCGATTCGAGGCCCGCCGGATCGGTGACGTCGACGCGCGGGGTCGCAGCGGCCTTGGCGCCGGCGGCGACCAGCATTTCGGCGGCGGCGCGGGCACCATCGGCGTTGTGGTCGGCGAGGACAACCGCGGCACCGCCCGCTGCCAGCCGTTCGGCTACTGCCAGGCCGATGCCGGAGGCGGCACCGGTGACGAGCGCGGTCTTGCCGGTGAAATCCAAGGCGTCGTCAGGAGCGTTCAGGGCGGTCATGTCAGCTCGAACCCGTGGTAGTGCGCAACGGCGACTCCGTCCGCGATCTGTTTGTAGACGCCGACGCCGCCGACGAACGGCATGAAGACCCGCTGCTTGCCGGGGATGTTGGCGCCCATGTACCACGACGCGGCCTGTGGCATCAGCGTGAGCGCGGCGAGGTCGTTCGTGGTGTTGACCCAGTTGTCCTCGTTGTCAGGCACGGCCTCCATGCGGGTCAGGCCTTGATCACGGAGGTGCTGCAGTGCCCCCGTGATCCACTCGACGTGATACTCGATCGAGGTCAGCATGTTGGACAACACCGACGGGCTCTGCGGACCGCAAACGGTGAAGAGATTCGGGAAGCCGGCCGACATCAGGCCGAGATAGGTACGCGGCCCGTGGGCCCACTTGTCCTTCAGGGTCTGAAGGCCGTTACGGATCTCCATGGCATTGAGTGCGCCGGTCATCGCGTCGAAGCCCGTCGCGAGCACGATCACGTCGAACTCGTGCTCGGTCTCGCCGGCCAGGATGCCGTGCTCCGTGAAGCGGCGGACGGGCCGCTCGTTGATGTCGATCAACGACACGTTGCTCTGGTTGTAGACCTCGTAGTAGCCGGTGTCGACGCACATGCGCTTGCTGGCGATCGGATAGGTGCGGGGCGACAGCTTCTCCGCCAGCTCCGGATCACGGACCTTCGCGCGGATCCGGCTCCGGACGTAATCGGCCACGACATCGTTGGCCCTGATGTCGGTCAGGACGTCCGGAAAGGAACGGTCGAAGCACAGGCCGCCCTCGTCCCAGCGTTTGTCCAACTCCCGCTGGACTGCATCGGGTTCGGTCTCCAGCAGCGGCACGGTACCCCCATGGCACTGGAAGCCGTCGGGCGAGGTGCGGTTGTGCTGCCGGATCCCGGGATAGCGGCTCTTCGCCTCGCTCAGGCGCTCGACGATCGGCCCGTTGTGTGCCGGTACGGCGAAGCAGGGCGTGCGCTGGAAGACGGTGAGCTCCCCGACGACGGGTGCGATCGCGGTGATGGTCTGCAGCCCCGAGGAGCCGGTGCCGATCACCGCAACCCGCTTGCCCGAAAGGTCGACCCCGTCATGGGGCCAGCTCGAGGTCCGGTAGAGCTCGCCCCGGAAGTCGTCGGCCCCGGCGAAGTCGGGCCGGGAGGGCATCGACAGACACCCCGTTGCAGCGATCACATGGCGAGCCGTCCGGGAAACACCGTCGTCGGTGAGCACCGTCCAATGGGTGGCGGCATCGTCCCACTCCAGCTTCTGGACACGGGTGCCGAAGGTGATGAACTTGCGCAGGTCGAATCGGTCGGCGACTTGCTGCGCGTACGACAGCAGCTCCGGCTGCGCGGCGTACCGCTCGCTCCAGTTCCACTCCTGCTCGAGGTCCGCGTCGAAGGAGTAGGAGTACTCGATGGACTCGATGTCGCAGCGAGCCCCGGGGTAGCGGTTCCAGTACCAGGTGCCGCCGACGTCGTCACCCGCCTCGAGGACGTGCGCGTCGAACCCGAGCCTGCGCAGGCTGTGCAGTTGGTACAGGCCGGCGAAGCCGGCGCCGATGACGAGGACATCGTGGTCAGGCACGGCGGGGCCCCTTGCTGCCGAAGGAAGAGATGAAGGCGTTGAGGTGGTCGGCCACCAGTCGCATGCCCTCGTCGTAGCCGGGCAGCAGGTTGGCCATCTGGAAGAAGGCATGCATCTGCCCCTCGGCCTCGCTGAGTGTGACCGGCACTCCGGACGCGCGCAGGGCGTGCGCGTAGGCGACGCCCTCGTCATGCAGGGGGTCGTACTCCGCCACGTAGACCAGGGCCGGCGGCAGGCCGGCCAGGCTCGCGGCGCGGAGCGGGGATGCGTCGGGACTTGTGCGCGCCGTCTCGTCCGGAAGGTAGTGGCCCCAGAACCAGCTCATGCTGTCGCGGTCGAGGAGCAGTTGGTTCTCCGGCGCGCGGTAGGACTCCGTGTCCATGGCGCAGTCGGTCACCGGGTAGATGAGCACCTGGTGGTCGATCCACGGCCCCGCCTTGTCCCGCGCCCACTGGGTCATCACGGCGGCGATGTTGCCGCCGGCGCTGTCGCCCGCGACGACCAACGGCACGCCGTCGGGCGCGAGCTGCGCGGCGTGGTCGGCGACCCAGCACAGCGCGGTGTAGCTGTCCTCGATCGCCGTGGGGAACGGATGCTCGGGCGCCTTGCGGTAGTTGACGAGCACGACCGTGGAACGGGTCTCGTTGGCCAGGTGGCGGCCCACGTGGTCGTACTGGAGGTCGATGTCGCCCAGCACCCAGCCGCCGCCGTGGAAATAGACGATGATCGCCTGCGGCGTGTCCTTGGGCTTCAGCACCCGGGTGCGGAACGTACCGCCCTTGGCGTCGAGCTTGACGTTCTGGACCGACCCCACCTCCGGGCCGGCTCCGCTCAGGCCGGCGGCGATCATGTCGCTCATCCGGGCAATCGCGGGTGTCGATTCGGGAATCGCCGGGCCTCCGGCCTCGGCGATTCCCGTCAGGAGAGCTCGGGACGTTGGTTCCAACGGCATGGCATGTTCTCCTCGTTCGCGTCGTACAGGGCGCCCACCGCTTGTGCGTCGTGGTCATAGCCCTCACTGAAGAGCCTTCGCCTCGAAGGACTACGGCAGCGCGAAACGCGTGGTCGGGTCGCGACTCAGGCGCTGTCTGAGCGCGGGTTCGACGTTTGCCGTCATGGCCGCGGCGTTTCCTCTCCGCGGCGAGCTGGTACCCACGGGTACCACACGTCGAAGGTATGGTAATCACGAGTACCGCAACGCCGTCAATGATCGAGGACGACCGACGCGACATGAGTAAGCAGACGCAGACCGCACAGCACTCCACAGCGCCCAGCGCCCAAGCTCGGGTCGAACCGTCGACGGCGTCTGACGCCCTCGTGCCCCCGCGACAGCGGTTGCTCGACGGCCTGGCGCGGGCGATCCGCGACAAGGGCGTGCAGAACACCAAGGTCTCCGACATCGTTCGCAACGCACGGACGTCCAAGCGGACGTTCTACGAGTGCTTCACCGACAAGGAGGCGTGCCTGGCCGAGCTCGCCGACGACTGGGCCGACAGTCTGCGCCAGGCCGTGGTCGCGGCTGTCGACCGGACGGCCCCGTGGGACGAGCAGATCGACGCGGCGGTGGACGCCTTCCTCGCGGCGATCGCGCGCGACCCGGTGCTGTCGGCGGCCATCCCGCGAGAGTTTCCGGCGCTCGGCGGGCAGTATTTCGCACTCTTCGAGAAGGACATCGAGTTCTACGCCGCGTTCTACATGGAGTTGTCGCGGGGGCCGATGATGCGCCGAGCGGGCGTGCAGCCGCTCTCCTGGGAGAAGGCCATCATCCTGGTCGGGGGCCTGTCGGAGCTCACCGATCGCGTCCTGCGGACCGGCGGGTCACTGGCCGCCGCGGGCGATGCGATGAAGGAGTCGATGAAGCTGCTTGTGCGTGGGCGGGGTGATGCCAGCGAGTCGGCCGTCATCTGACTGGGCGCTGGAAATGGGGGTTGAGAGGGGGGCTTGGTGTGACGGTGACGATGTTGACCGTCGCTAGGTGACCAAGTCGCTTGTGGTTCGCGTATTGCCCTGGCTGCCGACTTCTGGAGAGCTGTCTCAAGGCGCGGGCGTGTCCGGCGAACCACGAAGCTCGGCGGTGCGGCCGGTGACGGCGCAGACGGTCTTCGCGGTGGCCTTGCCGGTGGTGTGGTCCAGGGGGCGAGCCGGTGGATCTTCCGGTCTCGGGCCTGCGCGGCGCCGCCCAGGCCCGAGGAGACCCGCGGATCAGAACCACTCCGGCCTGCAGCCCTTCGTCGTGCCGTCCAGGCTGTCGAGCAGGTCGAACTGCGGCCCGGTGCGCGGAAGTTCCCAGCGGAAGAAGTACCTGGCCGCCTGCCGCTTGCCCTCACGGAAGTCGTCCCTGTCATCCCCCAGCGCGAGGAACTGCTCCAGCCAGATCCAGGCCAGCACCACGTGACCGACGGCTTCCAGGTAGACGGAGGCGTTGGCCAGCGCGGTCGCGGGGTCCGCCGTCGACCACAGTGTGGCGGTGGTCCGCTCGACGCGGGCCGTGGACTGTTCCAACCGGGCGCCCAGCTCGGCCGCTTCGCCACCGGCCGCCGCTGCGCGGGCGGTGGTCGCCGCGAGGGTCTCCAGGAGCAGCCTCAGCCCAGCGCCGCCGTTCATGACGACCTTGCGGCCGAGCAGGTCCAGTCCGTGGACACCGTGAGTGCCCTCGTGGATGGGGTTGAGGCGGTTGTCCCGGTAGAACTGCTCGACGTTGTACTCCCGGGTGTAGCCGTAGCCGCCGTGCACCTGGATGGCGAGGTCGTTGGCGGCCAGGCACCACTGCGACGGCCAGCTCTTGGCGACAGGCGTCAGGACGTCCAGCAGCAGCCGGGCGCGGGCGCGCTCGGACTCCTGCTCGGCGGTGCGCTCTTCGTCGAGGAGGCGGCTGCAGTACAGGACGAGGGCGAGGGCGCCTTCCACGTAGCTCTTCTGCGCCAGCAACATCCGCCGCACGTCCGGGTGTTCGATGATGGGGACCTGTGGGGCGTTGGCGTCCTTGCCCGTCAGCGGGCGCCCCTGCGGGCGGGTGCGGGCATAGTCGAGGGCATGCAGATAGCCGGTGTAGCCGAGCGCCGTGGCGCCCTGGCCGACGCCGATGCGGGCCTCGTTCATCATGTGGAACATGTACGCGAGCCCCTGATGGGCCTCGCCCACCAGGTATCCCACCGCACCGGGCGCTCCGTCCGGGGTGTACCGGCCCTCGCCGAAGTTGAGCAGCGTGTTGGTGGTGCCGCGGTAGCCCATCTTGTGGTTCAGGCCCGCCAGCACCACGTCGTTGCGCTCACCCAGGGTGCCGTCCGGGCCGACCAGGAACTTGGGCACGATGAACAGGGAGATGCCCTTGACGCCCGCCGGGCCTCCGGGGATCTTGGCCAGCACCAGGTGGACGATGTTCTCGCTGAGGTCGTGCTCGCCCCCGGAGATCCACATCTTGGTACCGGAGATCCGGTACGTACCGTCGTCCTGGGGCACCGCCCGGGTCGTGATGTCGGCCAGCGAGGACCCCGCCTGAGGCTCCGAGAGGCACATGGTGCCGAAGAAGCGGCCCTCGACCATGGGGCGCACATAGGTGTCGATCTGCTCCTTGCTTCCGTGCGCCTGGAGCAGGTTGGCGTTGCCGATGGTGAGGAACGGGTACGCGGCGGTGCTGATGTTGGCTGCCTGGAACCAGGCCGTGCAGGCGTTCGCGACCACGGCGGGCAGCTGTTGTCCGCCGATGTCGTAGTCCATGGCGGCACCGGTCAGGCCGGCCTCGGCGAAGACCCGCAGGGCCTCCTTGACCTCCGGGATGATGTGCACCCGCTCACCGTCGAAGTGGGGCTCCACCGCGTCGTTCTTCTTGTTGTGCGTGGCGAAGTGCCGGGTGGCGATGGCCTCGCTCAGGTCCAGAACCGCGTCGAAGGTGTCCCGGTCGTGGTCGGCGTGGCGGGGGCGGCGGGTCAGCGCTGTGACGTCCAGCCAGTCGTGGAGCAGGAAGTCGAGGTCGCGACGGGAGAGCAGCAGGGAGTCCATGGTCAGGCATCCGATCGGGAGGGCGGGGGCAAACAGCCGGCCACAGGGGGATACTAAGCGGTCGCTCAGGTAGGGGCAACGTGAGTCGGCGTACGGCGGACGCGGCAGCACCGATGCAGTGATCGCCGGCGTCCCCGCGCGAGCGGTGGCCCTGCCGGCGGTCACGGGCTTCGGTCACTGCGCGGTGTAGCCGCCGTCGACGACGAGCACCTGCCCCGTCATGAAGTCGGAGGCGGCCGAGGCCAGGAAGACGGCCGGGCCCGCGTACTCCTCCGGCTGGGACCAGCGGCCCTGCGGCGTGGTCTTGCGGACGTACGCCGCCAGCGCCTCGTTCCCCTGCAGATCACCCGGCATCGCGGTCTCCACGTATCCCGGCGCGATCGCGTTCACTTGGACATTCTTGCGCGCCCATTCGAGGGCGACGGCCTTGGTGAGACCGACCAGGCCGTGCTTCGCCGCGATGTAGGCGCTGTTGTCGCGGATGCCGACGAGGCCGAGCACCGACGCGATGTTGATGACCTTGCCGCCACCGTCCTTGAGGAACGGCGACGCGGCCCGGACCATCACCCAGCAGGACTGAAGGTTCAGTTCCTGGACCCGCCGGAAGACCGCGAGGTCGGTCTCCTCGATCGACGAGTCGTGGTCGTCGGCGGCGTTGTTCACGAGAATGTCGACGCCGCCGAGCCTCTCGGCGGCGACAGCGACGGCCGCCTCGACGGCCTCCGGGGAGCGAAGGTCGGTCGCGTGGCCGTCAAAGGTTCCGGGAGCGCCCGCGGCGCGCGCGGCCGTCTCCTTGAGGCCGTCCTCGGAGCGCGCCATGCCGATGACATGCGCACCGCGCCGCGCGAAGGCGATCGCGATCGCCCGGCCGATGCCGCGGCTGGCGCCGGTGACGATCGCACGCCGTCCGGTGAGGTCGAAGATGTCGGCGGATCCGCCTGCGGAAGTCGTGGTCGAGTTCATGGCCGGAGCATGCAAGCAGTAGGCCGCCGCGGCCCACGTGCGCGCCAATGACCTGCCCAGTTGGGTGATGCCGGTGCGGGAGCGCTCAGCCGGCGCCCTTCCCCCGGCACGGAGCAAACCATGGCACCCTCAAGTGATCGCCCAAGGGCTCGGCGAAGTGGGCTTCTGGGCGGGGATCTGTTGGCAGCGCCCAAAGGGCCCCCTCGCGGGCGGTTCCACCGTGCCGCTCGGCGGCAAGCGGGACGGCGCCTTCTTCGAACCCGACCGTTCTCGGCGACATCAGCCCGGCAACAGAACGGGCGGCCCGGCCGAGGAGATCGGCCAGCCCGTCTTCCGGCGTAGAGCGCAGCCTCAGCGGCTCATGCCCTTGGCGATGATCATCTTCATCACCTCGGACGTGCCGCCGTAGATACGGTTGACCCGGCTGTCGGCGTACAGGCGGGCGATCGGGTACTCGTTGATGTAGCCGTAGCCGCCGTGCAGTTGCAGGCAGCGGTCGATGACCCGGTCCGCCACCTCCGTGCAGAACAGCTTGACGCTCGCGGCCTCGGCCGGCGTCAGCTCGCCCGCGTCCAGGGCCTCCAGCGCACGGTCGGTGACGGCTTCGGCCGCGTCCACCTCGGCCTGACAGGCTGCCAGCTCGAACCTGGTGTTCTGGAAGTGGGCCACCGGCTTGCCGAAGACCGTGCGCTGCTCGACGTACTCCTGCGCGAAGCGCACTGCCGCTGCGGCCTGCGCGTAGGCGCTGTGGGCGATGCCCCAGCGCTCGGACGACAGGTTCCTGCCGAGGTAGGAGAAGCCCTTGTTCTCCTCACCCAGCAGATCTTCGGCCGGCACCTTGACGTCGACGAACGCCAGCTCTGCGGTATCGGAGGTCCTCAGACCGAGCTTGTCCAGCTTGCGGCCGATGGAGTAACCCTCGGACTTGGTGTCGACCGCGAACAGCGAGAGCCCGAAGCGGCGGTCGTCCTCGCGCGGCGGGACCGTGCGGGCGCAGACGATGACTCGGTCGGCGTGCACACCACCGGTGATGAAGGTCTTGGCGCCGTTGAGGACATAGTGCGTGCCGTCCTCGGAGAGCTTGGCCGTGGTCTTCACACCGGCGACGTCCGAGCCGGTTCCCGGCTCGGTCATGGCGAGCGCCCACATCTCCTCGCCGGTGACGAACTTCGGCAGGTAGCGCCTCTTCTGCTCGTCGGTGGCGAGCATCGTGATGTACGGCAGCGAGAGCAGCACGTGCGCGCCGGTGCAGCCGAACAGGACGCCCGCGCGGGCCGACTCCTCGGTCAGCACGGCTTCGAACTTGTGCGTGTCCAGGCCCGCGCCGCCGAACTCCTCGGGCACGCTGATGCCGAAGATGCCCAGCTCACCGAGCTGGTGATAGAAGTCTCGGGGCACCTGGCCGGCCGCGTACCACTCGTCGTAGACGGGGAGCACCTCGGCCTCGATGAAGGAACGAAGGGTCTGGCGGAAGGACTCGTGGTCCTCGTCGAACACGGTGCGGCGCATGGGTCTTTCCTTCGACAAGAGGGGTCGGGCGGCACGGTCGGCCGCCCTGCGTACGTCAGTTGCAACTCTCGGCGGGGCGGGGGTCGGTCAGTTGGACTGCGGCGCACGGCTCGCGCGTTCCGCGTCCCATGCCGCCTCGGTCAGCCCCGCTCACGAACGAGGTCCTTGTTGACCCGCTCGGTCGGTCTCCAGCCACCGCGCCCCGCGTGCCCGGACAGGAAAAGCGCGAGGCGCTGGCTCGCGCACCTCCCAGAAGCCGCGCACACTGAACCGCCTACCGACGGCCAGGCGCGCGCCTGCAACGCGACGGCCGATCACGAGTACACGGTCAGGTCACGCATGGGTCTCCTCCCCCGCCAGTCGTCATCCAGCTCGGGGCCGTCGCGTCCTTCGCTCATGGAGGCAGCAAAGCGTCACCCGCACAGCGCGCCGATCCGCTCCGTCCGATCCGCACCCGGTTGGGGGAATGGGCTGGTCATCCGCCTCGGGGCCGTCGAGAGAGCGGCGTCCGCTCCGGCCAGGCCGCAGCCGGTCCCCCAAGTGGGCGATGTTTCCCGCCGAAGCGGTCGTGGCCGTCCCGTCCACTGCTTACTTCAGGGGCTTCATTCGCCCTACGAGCCCAGGGAGATGCCGATGGCCTCGACTGATCGTCCTGATGAGGACCTGACGGTCGCGGACATGGAACGGTGGAAGGAGGGAGCGCCGCACGCGCTCTTCGCGGAACTGCGTTCGAAGTGCCCGGTGCACTGGTCCCCCGGAATCGCCGGGATGCCGAACGAGCCCGGCTTCTGGTCCATCACCCGGGCCGAGGAGATCGAGAAGGTCAGCCGGGACTGGAAGACGTTCTCGTCGCACCTCGACGGAGCCTGGGACATCGCCTTCGGAGACATCCGACTTCAGTACTCCTTCCAAGAGCTACGGCGTCGCAGTCATCGGCTGCGGCTTGACGGGCTCCGCGACGGCGCGCGCCGTCGCCGGCAAGGGCCTCTCCGTCGCCGTCTGGAACCGGACTCCTGACCGTGCGGAAGCCCTCACCGGCGACGGGATCACCGCGCGGCGGTCCGTCGATGACGCGGTGCGGTCATCCCGTCTCGTCATGGCCCGCACGTCGACGTACGGCAGCACGCCGGCGTCGCTCGACCCGGTCACCGACTGGTGGGGAACCGCCCTCTCGGGCTCGTCGGCGGTCTGGTCGCGAGCGTGTGGATGCCGCCATCGCGCTCGCATCGCGCCGGCCTCCATCCGGGCCACCGGTCACCGGGGCAGGCTCCTCGAGGCGGCGGTCGCGAACCTGACGACGGCCGAGACCGCCGGACTCGGCGGTCTCGGCCGTCTCGCCTTCTACGCCCAGACCAACATCGCCGCCTGGGCGAACACTCCTGCGCCGGGTGGCCCCGCTGCTCCCCGCCCCACAGATATCCGATCACCGTCCAGACCAAGGGAGACATCCATGAAGACCAAAGCCGCCGTCCTCACCGGCCTCAACCAGCCGTTCGAGATCCTCGAGCTCGACCTGGACGGGCCGCGTGAGGGCGAGGTCCTGATCCGCTTCGTCGCGGCCGGCCTGTGCCACTCCGATCTCCACCTGCCGAGCGGCGACCTTCCGTCCCGCCTCCCCATCGTCGCCGGTCACGAGGGAGCCGGAGTCATCGAGGAGGTCGGCCCCGGCGTCACCAAGGTCAAGCCCGGCGACCACGTCGTGTGCAGCTTCATCCCCAGCTGCGGGGTCTGCCGCTACTGCTCCACGGGCCGGCAGAACCTGTGCGACCTCGGCGAGTTCCTGCTGGACGGCCAGATGCTCGACGGCACCTTCCGCTTCCACCACGAGGGCACGGACGTCGGCGGCATGTGCTCGCTCGGCACGTTCTCGCAGTACGCGACGGTGTCCCAGTACTCGGTGGTCAAGATCGACGAGTCGATCCCGCTGGAGAAGGCCGTCCTCGTCGGCTGCGGCGTCCCGTCCGGATGGGGTACCGCGGTCAACACCGGTAACGTGCGCGCCGGCGACACCACGGTCATCTTCGGTGCCGGTGGCCTCGGGATGAACACGGTGCAGGCCGCCGTTCACGCCGGCGCGAAGAACGTGGTGGTGGTCGACCCGCAGGAGTTCAAGCGAGAGACCGCCCTGAAGTTCGGCGCCACGCACGCCTTCGCCGACGCCGCGCAGGCACACGAGGCGATCACGGAGATGACCCGGGGGCAGATGGCCGACCAGGCCCTGGTCCTCGTCGGCACGGTCGACGAGACGGTGGTGCAGTCCGCCTTCTCGGCCATCGGCAAGGGCGGCGTCGTCGTCGTGACCGGTCTGGGGAACATGGAACACCTCACGGTGCATGTCTCGGGCGCGGAACTGACGCTGTGGGAGAAGACGATCAAGGGGTCGCTCTTCGGCAGCTCCAACCCTCAGTACGACATCGTCAAGCTGCTCGGCCTCTACCAGGCCGGCCAGCTCAAGCTCGACGAGCTCATCACCCGGCAGTACCGGCTCGAAGAGATCAACCAGGGGTACGAGGACCTGGTCGAGGGCAAGAACATCCGAGGCGTACTCATCCACGAACACTGAGACACTTCCCCTCACATCCCGGCGCGATGCGGCCACAACACGGTCGCACCGCGCCGTTTCGTTTCCACCTCGCAGCGACCGGGGTGACCCCGCTCACACAAACAGGTACCGGTGCGGGTAGTTCCCCGGGTGCCCCGGCAGCGGTCGGCCAGCAGTCTCAGAGGCGCAAACGCTTGTGAAACAGAGCCGTCCTCGAGGAGGAACGATGGGTGAAGTTCTCCCGCAAACCCGCTCACAGTGCGACGTCAGCACTGTGCTTCGCGGGCCCGCCCCCGAGGACCGATGTCGGTTGCAGCGAGTCCTCTGCGTGGACGAGAACGAGCTGGTGCAGGCCGGGCTGCGCTCCATTCTGTCGGATGAGCCATGGGTGGCGTCGTGCCTGGTGGCGGCGTCGGCCGAGATGGCGTGGCATGTGGCCCAGCGGCATCATCCGCAACTGGTTCTCGTGAGTGCCTCGCTCGGTGGCAAGTCCGGGCTGGAGCTGTGCCGGACGTTCAAGGAGCACATGTCGCACGTCCGGTTGGTGCTGATGTCGAGCGAGGGGCGCATGTCCGCATCCATGGCTCTTCAGCACGGAGCGGTTGCCTCCCTCTCGAAGCACATGCCGCGAGCGACCATCGCGGCCGCGCTGCGGCGCGTTGCCGAGGGGGCCCGGGTCTTCCCGGTCGACGCGAGGCCGTCGGCTCTTCAGCTGTCCCCGCGCGAGCGTGACATCCTGCGACACGTGGCCGCAGGGCTCAGCAATCCCGAGGTCGCGGCGTCATTGAACCTCTCCCGGCACACCGTCAAGCAGCACACGAGCGCTGTCTACCGCAAGCTCGGAGTGCGCAACCGGGCCCAGGCGGCCAGCCGCGCCCAGGAACTCGGCCTCCTCGTCTGAGCCCGGCACCCATGCCGCTTCATCCCCCGACCGCCCATGTCCGGTGCTCGGCAGCCACCCCCCACTCCGCGGCACCTGTACCGGGGCCCAAGTCGGTCCCGATCGAGCGCTCGCGCGGGATCGCGAACTCGCCCACGCGCCGCGGAGGTCGACGGTCGCGGACAGGCCGAGCGGCTCACCCCTGGTGAGCAGCCCCACGTCCGTGTCGGCGCGACGCTCCGGGTGGACGACCGACGCCGTCACCACGTGTTCGGTCTGCCGGAGGGGGCACAGACCACTGGTGCCGCGCCGCCGCCCTTCCCTCCCCCAGCCGGGCGGTATCGGCATCCCTCGCCGATCCCGAGGCGTTCGGCAGCGCCGATCCTGGGACCATGACGTTGAGCAACCACAACCCGGCCCGGGTCCTCGTGGTGGGTGCCGGGCCGGCCGGCCTCACCGCCGCTCGTGCCCTCACCGCGGCCGGTGCAGACGTGACGGTGCTCGAGGCCCGCAAGCGGGTCGGCGGGCGCACCCGCACCGTGCGGAAGGGCTTCACCGAAGGCCAGTACGGCGATCTGGGGGCCGAGCTGGTGACCGCCGACCACCACGCACTGACCCGTTTGTGCGCCGAGGTCGGCGTCGGCCTCTCCGACGAGGTGTGGATCGAGCGAGCGGACACCCGGCCCGACGAGACGCCGTTGGAGGGCTACCTCGCCGACGGACGCATCATCGTGGGCACCGAGTTGCTGACCGGGCCACGGTTCGCGGCGGTCGACGACGAGATCCGGGTCGCGCTGCGCGACACACCGCCGGCGCCGCACGAAGTGGCCGAGCAGTGGATCCGGCGCGCGGGGCTGTCCACTTTCGCCCGGGGTGCGATGGCCGGGATCGCCCGGATGCCGGTGCAGTACGACCTGTTCCAGGTCGACACGCACTACCTGGTCGGCGCCCACGTCGGCTCGATCCGACGCGTCCTGGGCGGCGCACAGCAGCTGGCCGACGCGCTCGCACGCGATCTCGACGTACGCCTGGGGACTCCGGTACGCACCGTCCGCCAGGCCGGCGGTCGCGTCCAGGTCGAGCTGGAGAGCGGCGAGCGGCTGCTCGCGCATCAGGTCGTGATGGCCGTGCCGGCGTTCGTGCTGCCGACGATCGGCTTCGACCCGCCGCTGCCGGCGACGCTCACCGGCGCACTCACCTCGTTGCAGCGCGCGTCCGGCGGCAAGGTGATCGCGCAGTACGCCGAGGGCGACGCCGTACGTGCCGCGCTCACGCACGGCGTGTTCACCGACGGACCGGTGAACACGGCGTGGGTCAGCAACCACCACGTCACGGACGGGCCGGCCGTGGTGAGCGGGTTCGTCTCCGGCACCCGACGGCACGTTCTCGAGTGCGATCACACGGCGCTCGGCGTTCTCGACGAGGTGGTGCGCATCGCCGTCGGCGCACCGGTCACCCGGATCGCGAGCGGCCGCAAGAACTGGACGGCGGACCCGTTCGCGCTCGGCATGGGGGCGACGACGGGCTGCACGTCACGGCGTGCCCTCGTCGCGCAGTTCGCGACACCGGATCGGCGCGTCCACTTCGCCGGCGACCACACCGACGTCGACATGGGCGGCACCCTGGAGGGTGCCGTGCGGTCCGGGTTGCGCGCGGCCGACGAGGTGCTCCGGCTGCCGCCACGCATGTCACCGGACGAGATCCACGAGAGGTTGGTGCGCGCATGAGCACGCTCGTCATCGGCGCCGGGCTGGCCGGACTTGCGGCCGCGCGGCGGCTGGCCCGCCACGGGGAGGAGGTCGTCGTGCTCGAGGCGCAGCCGTACGTCGGCGGCCGCACCCGGACAATGCGCGACCGGTTGTGTCACGGCCAGCCCGCCGACCTGGGCGCCTCGTTCATCGACATCGGCCAGGACAAGCTCCTCCAGTACTGTGCCGACCTCGGGGTGGCCATCACCCCCCAGTTCGCGCTCTTCCCCACCGACCCGGACGGCCGGCTGACCGCGGCCTCGCCGCTCCGCGAGACCTTGGTCGTCGACGGCCGACGGCTCGATGACGACGAGCGCGACCAGATCGCGGACGAGGTCCGCGCGGCGCTCGACGCCGTACCACCGTCGCCGACCGAGACGGTCCAGGCCTGGGCAGCGCGCGTCGGCCTCTCCCCCACCGCCCGGCGGATGTTCTGCCGGCAGACCGGGTACAACCCGGTGCACGAGGCGTCCCAGATCCCGATGTCGACGTTCGAGCCACCTCATGTCGGCCGGGTCTGCTGGATGATGGCCGACGGCACCGACTCGCTCGCGCAGGAGATGACCGCGGGCCTCGACATCAGGCTGGAGCAGCCCGTGCGCCTGGTGCGCCGGGGCCGCGGCGGCCTGGTCGTCGAGACGGACACGGACCGCTTCACCGCACGGGACGTCGTCGTCGCGACACCTGTCACCCCGACGCTGCGGATCGGTTTCGCCCCCGTGCTGCCCGAGTGGAAGGTCAACGCTCTGCTCAGCACCCCGATGGCCCAGGGCGGCAAGGTGATCGGCCAGTACGCCGCCGGCGCGGAGCTCACCCGCCGCCTCGGCCGGTCGGCGATGAGCGACGGCCCGATCTCGCTGATCTGGGCACGGCCGCTCGGACCGCAGGACACGGTGGTCGTCCTCGGCCTGCTCGCCGATCGCGGTGACGGCGTGCTGCGCGACGAGGCGCGAGCGCTGGACGCCCTCGACCGGCTGGTCGCGAGCGCCACCGGGCGGCGGCCCGAACGCCTCGCGGGACTCGTGCAGGACTGGACACAGGAGCAGTACGCCGGCGGCGTCGTGTCGACGCTGATGGGTGACTTCCCGAGGCTCCCCAGCCTGCTGGCCCAGAGTGTCGGCCCGGTCCACTTCGCGGGTGAGCACACTGCCGAGATGTGGGCCACCGGCATGGACGGTGCCCTCCGCTCCGGCGAGCGCGCGGCGGACGAGGTCCTGCAACGGCGACGGGTTCGGCAGCCGTTGGTCGCAGCGACGAGCTAGTGCCGTCTCTGCGCGCGACATCCCTTCCGGTGGTGCGGCTGCGCTGATACGTTCGCGAGCCGTACCGCAGCCGCACCACGAAGGATCCCCTTGGCATCACCGTCGGCGAGATCCGCGCGGGCCGTGCCGGCCGACCTCACGAGCTTCGTGGGCCGGCGGCACGATCTGGCCGCAGTCCGGCAGCTGTTCTCAGCAACCCGGCTCGTGACACTGACCGGGATGGGCGGGGTCGGCAAGACCCGGCTGGCGCTGCAGGCGGGCAACGAGATGCGACGCGCCTTCCCCGACGGGGTCTACTTGGTGGAGCTCGCCTCGCTGACGGATCCGGACCTGCTGCCGCAGGCGGTCAGGGACGCGATCGGCCTTCGTGAGCAACCCGCCGTGGACCCGCTCGCCGTGCTCGAGGACTTTCTGGGCGAGCGACGCCTGATGCTCGTCCTGGACAACTGCGAACACCTCGTCGACGCGACCGCGGACCTGGTGGACCGGCTGCTGCGTGCCGCACCTGGTGTGAAGGTCCTGGTCACGAGCCGCCAGGCGCTGCGGACAGTGGGCGAGCACATCTATCCGGTGGCGCCCCTGCAGACGCCGGACCCCGACGCACTGGAGTCCGGAAAGGCGACGCGGTACCCGGCGGTGGCGCTGTTCGCCGACCGAGCGGCCGCGGTGCTCCCCGGCTTCGCGATCACTCCGCAGAACGAAGTGGCGGTCGTCCGGCTCTGCCGCCGGCTCGAGGGGATCCCGCTGGCCATCGAGCTGGCGTGCGTGCGCCTACGCGCCCTCACCGTCGACGAGCTCGCGAGCCGGCTCGACGACCGGTTCGAGCTGCTGCGTGAGGGCAGCCGGAACCTCCCGGAGCGGCACCAGACGCTGCAGGCCCTCATCGACTGGAGCTACGGCCTCTGCACCCCGATCGAGCAGCTGCTCTGGGCACGGGCCTCGGTCTTCGCGGGTGGATTCACCACGGAAACGCTCGAGGCGGTGTGCACCGACGAGCGCCTGCCGGCCTCCGCTCTGCTGGACACCGTCGCGCGCCTGGTCGACAAGTCCATCCTCATCCGCGGTGAGCACGCGGGGCACACGCGCTTCCGGATGCTGGAGACCCTTCGCGAGTACGGCCGTGCCCGGCTGGCGGAGTCGTCGCAGGACACCACCACCGCACGACGCCATCGCGACTGGTACGCCGAGCTGATCAGAACGGCTGGTCGTGAGTGGGCCGGTCCACGGCAGGAGGAGTGGGCGACCCGCCTGCAGCTGGAGCACGCCAACATCCGGCAGGCACTCGAGTACTGCATGTCGCTGCCCGGCGAGGCCAGGATCGGCCTCGAGATGGCGGCAGTGCCGTGGTTCTGGGGTGCGATGGACCACCTGACCGAGGCCCGCCTGTGGTTGGACCGTGGTCTGTCGCTGCACCAGGAGCCGACCATCGAGCGCGCCTGGGCGTTGGCGACGACCGCCTACATCGCGGGGTTCCAGGGTGACTACGACGCTGTGAGGACGCTCGCCGACCAGGCTCACGAGCTGGCGGTCGACCTCGACGACAGAGCCCGGGCTTTCGCCGATCACGTCCGCGGCTTCGGTCGCTCGCTCGGCGGCCCGGCGGACCTCGAGAGCGCGATCCCGCTCTTCACCGAGGCGCTGGCCCAGTACACCGCCACCGGGATCGAGGCTCAGTACGCCGACAGCCTGATGGTCGAGCTCGCCGCCACGCTCATCATGATGGGCGACTACGACCGCGCCAGGGCGATCGCGGACGAGCTGCGGGCACGCTGCGCCGCGATCGGAGAGCGGTGGAACCTGTCCTACGCACACTGGCTGCGCGGGATCCTGGAACTGATCCACGGAGACCCCGAGCGGGCCGAGCACGAGCTCTTCGAGGCACTGCGGATCAAGCAGGTCTTCCGCGACACGCTGGGGCTCGGGCTGACCCTCGAGAGCGTCGCGTGGACGGCCGCGGTCCAGGGGGAGGCAGAGCAGGCGGCGCTGCTCTTCGGGGCTACGGATCAGATCTGGCGCACGCTCGGTGCGCGCCAGATGCACGGGTTCCGCCGGC
The DNA here is from genome assembly GCF_009604455.1 of Streptomyces sp. RB17. Classification (GTDB taxonomy): domain Bacteria; phylum Actinomycetota; class Actinomycetes; order Streptomycetales; family Streptomycetaceae; genus Streptomyces. Next base: position 468,797 of record NZ_WEGL01000002.1, on the reverse strand, counting down.
GCTACGAGGCGATGGCGCGCGACCGTGTGGGGGACGCCAGGTTCGAGGTCGCCTTCGACCGTGGCAGCCGGCTCAACGTCGACGAGGTGCTCGCGGTGGCGTTGCGCGAGCCCGCCGCCGACGAACCGCCGCCGCCGTCCTCACCGACGATCCGGCTCACCCCGCGTGAGCGACAGGTGGCGCAGCTGGTCGCGGAGGGGATGTCGAACAAGGAGATCGCAGCGAAGCTGGTGGTATCGCTCCGGACCGCGGAGGGGCACGTCGAGCGGATCTTGGCGAAGCAGGGTTTCACGTCGCGCGCCCAGATCGCGATCTGGGTCACGCGGCAGGCCGGGCAGGACTGACGCCCGTCCGCGCGACGCGGTCTCCGTCGACCAGGCCACGAGCACGCAACGCCGCTGCCGGTGCGAGCGCGGTCGGATCGCAGGCGTCCCGTGCCGACGGAGCCCCGCCCGCGGACCTCCCCCGACTAGGGGGTCCTTGCGAGCACCGGCGGCCCATGTCACGCCGGGTCGCCCAAGGTGGACGTCAAGCGCCCGGCGATCGAGAAAGAAGGATGTCGTGAGTACTTACGCGGTTGTCGACCCCACCACCGGGGAGACCGTCAAGAAGTACGCCGCATTGTCGGACGACGAGCTGGCAGCGAAGCTCGACCGTGCCGACGCGGCGTACCGCACGTGGGGTCGTACCTCGTCGATCGCGGATCGCGCGACGCTGCTGCGCAACGCCGCGGCGCTGTTCGTCGAGCGCCGGGAGGCGCTGGCGACCATCATCAGCCGCGAGATGGGCAAGCCGACCAACCAGGGTGTTCTCGAGGTCGACTTCGCAGCAGCCATTTTCGAGTACTACGCGGACAACGCCGGGGAGTTCCTGGCCGACGAGCCGGTCCCGCTGCAGTGGGGCGAGGGCACCGCGGTGGTCCGGCGCCAGCCCGTCGGGATCCTGCTGGGCGTCATGCCGTGGAACTACCCCTACTACCAGGTCGCGCGCTTCGCCGCGCCCAACCTGATGGCCGGGAACACCATCCTGCTCAAGCACGCCTCCCAGTGCCCGGAGTCCGCGGCGGCCATCGAGCAGCTGCTGCTGGACGCCGGCTTCCCCGCCGGCGCCTACGAGAACGTCTACGCCACCTATGCCCAGATCGACGCCGTCATCGCCGACCCTCGGGTCGCCGGTGTATCGGTCACGGGTTCGGAGAAGGCCGGTGCGATGGTCGCGGCGACTGCCGGACGTCACCTCAAGAAGGCGGTCCTCGAACTCGGCGGCTCGGACCCGTTCATCCTGCTGAGCACCGATGACCTCGACGCGGCCGTGGAGGCCGCGCTGGGTGCCCGCTTCTACGACAATGCCGGTCAGGCGTGCAACGGCGCGAAGCGGTACATCGTCATCGACGAGCTCTACGACGCCTTCGTGGAGAAGGTGGTCTCGACGCTGGCCGAGCTCAAGCCGGGCCCTCCGGCGTCCGAGGACACCGTCCTCGGACCGGTCTCCTCGGTCGGCGCCGCCGAGGGGCTCGAGAAGCTGCTGAACCGTGCGGTCGAGGGCGGAGCCAGGGTCGCGCTGGGCGGCACGCGCGACGGGAGCTTCTTCGATCCCACCGTGCTGGTCGACATCGACCCCGGCAACCAGGCAGCCAAGGAGGAGTTCTTCGGGCCGTTCGCACACGTGTACCGCGTGGGTTCGGAGGAGGAGGCGATCGCGGTCGCGAACGACACGCCGTTCGGTCTCGGCTCGTACGTGTTCACCACCGACCCCGAGCAGGCGCAGCGCGTCGCCGACCGGATCGAGGCCGGCATGGTGTACGTCAACGTCGTCGGCGCCGAGGAGCCCGGCCTCCCGTTCGGTGGCGTCAAGCTGTCCGGGTTCGGTCGCGAGCTCGGTCGGTTCGGCGCCGAGGAGTTCGTCAACCGCAAGCTCATCCGGGTCGGCGCCTGACGATCCACCACCGCATCACCAGTGGCTCGCGCACCGGCGGTGCGCGAGCCACTGGTGTTCCCGCAGCAATCACCCCACAGACGTCCGCAGGACGGCAGGCACCAGAGGAGACCCCCATGTCCGGAACCACGACCACACCCACGACCTACGACGTCGCCGTCATCGGCTGCGGGCTGATGGGCGCCGCGCTGGCGAAGGCACTCGCGGATGCCGGTCACACCGTCGCCGCGTGGAACCGCACCCCGGAGCGGGCGCAGGCGATCGCGGGCGGCGGCGTGACCGCCGTACCGTCGATCGATGAGGCGGTCCGGTCGGCCGGTCTCGTCATCGCGTGCACATCGACGTACGACGCGGCACGCGTGGCGCTCTCGGCCGTCACCGACTGGGGCGGGGCGCCGCTGGTGAACCTGGGCTCGGCAGCGCCCCACGAGGTGACGGCGATGGCGCAGTGGGCCCACGAGCGCGGCATCGGATACCTGGACGGGGCGATCCTCTGCTTTCCCGGCCAGGTCGGGACCGCGGAGGGGTTGGTCCTCTACTCCGGCTCTGCCTCGGTGTGGTCGGCGCACTGGGCCACCCTGATGAGCCTCGGCGCGGGTTCGGCGCACATCGCAGAGGAGGTCCAGGCGGCCTGCGTGATGGACGCCGCCATCGTCGGCTCCTTCTACGTCGGCTCAATGAGCGCGTACCTCGAAGGCGCCGGCTTCGCCCTCGCCATGGGGGTCACCGCCGACACGCTGAGGTCCGTCACCGAGTCCGTCATCGGGGGCATCCGGCGTGCGACCAGGGAGGCCGTCGCGGCGATCGAGAACGACAGCTACGAGACGGACCAGGCGACGCTGGCGGTGTACGCCGAAGGCTCTCGCCACGTCCTCGCAGGGATGCGTGCCGCCGGCCACCACCCGCGGCTGCTTGCCGCGGCCGTCGAAGGCCTCCAGGCGGGCGAGGCCGCCGGGCTCGGCGACCTCGGGCTGTACGCGCTCGCCAAGGTGGCACGGCAGGACGCCCCGAGCTGACTCGGCGGAGCTTGTCACCTCCGGCCGAGCGCGACGTTCGCGTCCCAGGCCGCAGCCGTGATGCCGCGCTCGCGCACCTTCGCCTTCTCTATGCGCTCCGACGGCGTCTTCGGCAGCCCGTCGACGAACTCGACGTAACGCGGAACCGCGAACGTGGGCAGGTCCTTGGCGACGAACTCGACGAGCTCCTCCGGAGCGAGGTCCTGGCCCGGCAGCGGAACGACCAGGACGGCCACGTCCTCCTCACCGACCTCGGACGGCACCCCGATCGCGGCGACCTCCAGGACCTTGGGGTGGGCCGCGACGGCCTCCTCGACCTCCCAGGCAGACACGTTCTCGCCGCGTCGGCGTATCGAGTCCTTCCTCCGGCCGACGTACTCGAGCCCGTCCGGGTGCTCGCGCACCAGGTCTCCGGTGTGGAACCACAGGTTGCGCCACGCTTCGAGCGTCGCCTCGGGCTTGGCCCAGTAGCCCTGCATCATCGCGAACGGCTCCCGCGGGCGGTAGACCAGCTCGCCCACCTCGCCGGGTGCGACCGGCGTGTCGGTGTCGTCGACGAGCCGGACGTCGAGCTCGGGGATGGCCCTGCCGATCCGGCCGGGCGTCGTGTCGCCCGCAGGTGCCGAGGTGATGAGCACGCACTCGGTCATGCCGTATGCCTCGATGAGGTCCACGCCGAAGCGCCTCTCGAAGCCGTGCAGGATCTCCCGCGGCGTGGACGAGCAGATGGCCAGCCGCGCCGGCAGGTTGTTGTCGTCCGCACGCGGCTCCTGCTTGAAGAGCATCCACAGCATGGTGCCGATGGTCGAGAAGATGGTCGCGTCGTGCTCCCGGACCTCGTCCCAGAATGTGGAGACGCCGAACCGCCGCCCGATCGCCACGACTCCGCCGGCGACCCAGGTCGTGACCACGAAGGCACGGGCGTCGATGTGGAACAGCGGCTGCACGCAGAGCACGACGTCGTCGGCCCCCACACCCATCAGGTTCGCGGCATGCTCGCCCTGGGCCGGGTAGTACCGCTGCGGCAGCATCACACCCTTGGACGGTCCGGTGGTGCCGGAGGTGTACATCACGGTCGCGGTGTCACTCGCCCGCGGCGCAGGCAGCTCCTCCGTCGACTCCGCGCCGAGCGCAACCAGTTCGTCGAAGCCGATCTGCCGAGCGCGGTCACCGAACGGCGTCCCGCTGGACTCCCCGATGCAGACGACGTAGTCGGGATCGTCGGTGATCGCGTCGGCCAGGATCCGCAGGTAGTCCTCGGTGCCGACCAGCACCCGGGGTCCGACGTCGTGCACGAAGTAGTCCAGGAGCCGCCCGCGGGCCTCGGCGTTGAAGGGCACGTCGATCGCGCGGGCCGCGTTGACACCGAGCCAGATGAAGAGAGTCTCGGGGCGGTTGTCGCACATCACGCCGACGCGGTCACCGGCCTCGATGCCGAGGGCCCTCAAGCCGCGCCCCACGCGCTCGACCTGGTCGAGGGCCTCCTGGCGGGTGAACGACCGGCCGCCGATCCGCAGGTACTCGCGGTCGGGGTCCTCGGCGGCCGAGGTACGGATGACGGAGAGGATGCTGTCCTGGGAGCACATACCGGGATCGTCGTCGCCGTTCGCGGGGCGCGGGGCGGCCCTTGTGGTGCACGTCACCCGGTTGGGGGAGGACGATTCCCGCCTCCCGCGCTCCCGGGCTCGGCAAGGCGGCCCAGCGAGTGCCTCCCCGGAATGGACCCGCCGGGGTCGGTGGCGACGTCTCCCACCATGTCGGTGGCGATGACCGGCGCGCACGAGGACTGAGCGGCACCGGTCACCGCGCGAGCTGTGCTTCGATGCCGTCCCGCTCGGGAGTGGGACGGCATCGAGCGACGGCGTTCGCGGTCCCATCGGACCAGGATCGCCGTCGCCCGGTGTGCGCCGTGGGGTGCCGAGCGCAACTCCTCCCGCACCGTGACCGTGCTGCACGTGAGTCGCACCGGCACGACGGAGACGGTGAGGGATTCGTCCGCCCGGAGCAACTCGCGCCGTAGTCCGGTTCGAGACGCACGAGTGCGAACGGCGGTGCCGGTTCGGCCATCGGCTCGGCGAGCCAGTGCCGGTGCGCGAGCCCGATCTCCCATGGTGCGTTCACTGGCAGCCTCACGACGATCGGGTCCAGGTTCTCCCTCCAGGCCGACTCGCCGGCTGGGTCTCAACCGGCATCGCGCTGCTCGCGCCCTCGCATCTGCCGGCCGAGGAGACCGAGCTCCTGCGCCCGGCCGGCGGCCTCCGCGCGATTGCGCACACCGAGCTTGCGGTACACCGCGCTCGTGTGCTGCTTGATCGTGTGGCGAGACAGGTGCAGGGTGGCGGCGGTCTCGGGGTTGCTCAGCCCCGACGCCAGGTGCCGCAGGACGTCGAGCTCCCGCTCGGAGAGCTTGACCCTCGGTGCCGGCTTCCCTTTCGGGAAGACTCGCCCGCCCTCGGCCACGTGCTTGAGCGCCATCAGGATCGCACCCGGCACCATCATCTTCGACAGCGCGGCCACCGCGCCCAGCGATGCCGCCAGCGCCGCCGGCACGCGGCCCTCCGCGAACATCAGCACCACCTTCACGTGCGGCATCCGCTCCCGCAGGGTCCGGCACAGGTCGGGCCCTGACCAGCCGCCCAACGACGTGCTCACCAGCACGAGTTGCGGGTGGTGGCGACGTGCCACCTGAAGCGCTGTGTCCGCCGAGCTCGCCACGAGGCACGCGTCCACCCATGGCGCATCGGCCAGGATCGCGCGGAGTCCCGCCGACAGCAGCTCGTGCTCGTCGACCACCAGCACCCGTTGCGGGCGTAGGCCGTCCGCCCAGTCACGCCCTCCCGTGTCAGAGGTTCCGGAAGATCGGGGCTCGACCATCGTCATCGCAGCAGCACCTCGTTCGACGTCTCGTTCGCCAGGCGTTCGCCTGCCACTCGCACAGTCGTCATCCGCCCGCTCACGGGCACGCGTGGAACTACCTGTTTCGGCTACCTGCCAACCGGGGGGCCACCCCGACCGAGCGATGGCCACCTGCCTTCCTCCGGCACCAGGCGACGGGGCGCGGTGCCGGAGGCAGGCGACCGATCACCCGGCGCGGCGGCCCAGCTTCACCGTCAGCGCCTTGACCTGGTTGATGAAGAACGACTCGGCGTGCGGCGCCCCGCCGACGATCTCCATCTCCGGGTAGCGCTTCAGCGTCTCCTCGATCATCAGCCGCAGCTCGAGCCGGGCCAGCGCGTTGCCGAGACAGAAGTGGCGGCCACCGGCTCCGAACGCCTGGTGCTCCGGGTTGCGGGTCACGTCGAAGCGGTGCGGGTCGTCGTACTTGTCCTCGTCCCGGTTGGACGACGGGTACCACATGATGACCTTGTCGTCCTCCTTGATCAGCCGGCCGCCGATCTCGACGTCCTTGGTCGCCGTACGCCGCATCATCGAGAACGCCGGGAACATCCGCAGGGCCTCCTCGACGACGCTCGGCACGAGCGACATGTCGTCGAGGACCAGCTGGCGCTGGTCGGGGCTTTCCATCAGCGCCTTCATCGCACTCACGTACGTCGCCATCGTGCTGTCGTTGCCGGCACCGATCAGGAGCAGCGTGCCGTACATGATCTCCTCGGCGGACAGCGTCTGCCCGTCGATCTCGGCGTGCACGAGGACGCTGATCAGGTCGTCGGTGGGGTTCGCCCGGCGCGCGTCGATCATGTGGGTGACCTCCTGCATCAGGGTCGGCAGGAGCTCGTTGACGTAGGCGTCGATGCCGCCCGGGTTCAGGTCCGGGTCGTCACGACCCATGTACCGCTTCATGTAGTCGGCCCACTTGACGTCCTCCTCCTCCGGGATGCCGAGGAGGCGGTGGATGACCCGCGCGACGACAGGCTGGGAGACGGCGCTCACCAGGTCGCAGGTCTCCTCGGCGTCGAGGCGGTCGAGTACCGCGACGACGATCTCGCGGATCCAGTCCTCGTGCCCGGCGATCTGCTCGCTCGTGAAGCCCGCCAGGAAGAGCTGCTTGATCCGGTCGTGCTTCGGCGGGTCCATGCCGATGAACTCGGCACGCGCGAATTCGATCGGGATCTGGTGGTTGGTGATGTCGATGCCCATGCGCTCCGACGAGAAGGTCCGCCAGTCGCGGCTGACCCTGGCGATGTCGTCGGCCTTGGTCAGTGACCAGAAACCCTCCTCCTCGGGCAGGACGGGGATGCCGGGTGACCAGTGCACCGGGCACTTCGCACGCAGGTCGCTGAAGATCCCGTGCGGCGGCCCGTCCTTCCACAGGTCGAAGTCCGCGAGGGTCAGGTCCTCCGGCAGTTCGTCCGCGGTCATCGGTCCTCCTTCGTCAGGGGCGGCCCGTCCGCCTGGGTCGCCCGACTGGGTCACTTGTCCCACTGAGCGAGGACGCTAGGACGCCATGGGCGGGCCACCGCAGTGGCGGGAGCCGATCCGCGCCCGCCTGGGGGATGCATCAGGCCTCGACGTAGCGCGCCCGCAGATGTGCGGCGAGCATGACCGCGGCCTCCGCGGTGTTCCGGCGTGTCTGCGCGTCGTCCTGGTGCGAGAGCATCTGCAGGCCGAGCCCGTCCGCCAGGGCGATGATGAGGCGGACGGTCGCGTCGAGCTCCGCGGCCGTGAGCCCGGGGTCCGCCTGCCGCAGCGTCGCGGTCCACATGTCGATGAAGCTGGCGTACATCTGCACGCCGAGGCCGGTCTCCTGGCGGGCCGCCCACAGGGCGAGGTCGAACTCGGCGCGGGCCTCGTCCTGGTTGCGAAGGCCCCACTCGAGGGTGCGGCTGAGCAGGTCCACCGCGACGTCGGCCACGCTCTGGCCGCGGCCGTCGATCGACGCGGTGTCGGCACGGTGCGACTCCAGAATCCGGTCGAACACGTCGAGGAGCAGGCGCTCCTTGTTCCGGAAGCAGTAGTGGAGGGCGGCCAGGGGCGCCTTGGCCGCCTCGGCGATCCGTCGCGTGCTGGCGCCCTCGACACCGACCTCGGCGATCACCGCGACCGCCGCGGTGATGAACTGCTCGCGCCGCTCATCGGCCGGAATGTGTGCCATCTGACTCCTGTTCATCGATCGGCCGGCCGACAACCGGGGTGTCACCCGGACCGACGCGGTATTTCATGGGCGCTCTCCTGCGCCATCGCGCCTGCCCAGGTTGCACGTTGCAGCACGCTACGGCCGAAGATCGCGCACGTGTGGCCGAACGTCTCGGCGCTCCACCGGCTGGGGGATCGACACACCGAGGGCCAGGAAGCCCCGTCGCCCCCGGCCGTCCGCCCCATCCCGACATCACCCAACCGGGCGGTCCTCGCCTGTTGTTCGCGGCGGCTCACCACCGGTTGCGTGCATCGTCGGCGCATGACTTCAACGACCACCGGCATCTTCGACATCACCGGCAAGCGCGCACTCGTCACGGGAGCCAGCCGCGGCATCGGCCGCGCCATCGCCATCGCCCTCGCCGAGGCAGGCGCCCACGTGGTCGCCGCCGCGCGCACCGAGAAGGCCCTCAAGGAGACGGCTGCGCTCGCCGCCGACGCCCCGGGCCAGATCGACATCCTGGCGACGGACCTGCGTACACCGGAGTCCGCCGAGGCCGCGATCCACTGTGCCGCGGAGACCCTGGGTGGTCTCGACATCCTCGTCAACAACGCCGCCGACGACCACGACTCCTCCATCGAGGAGACCGACCTCAAGGTCTACCAGCGGGTCATGGACCTCAACCTGCAGTCCTGCTGGGTGATGACCAAGGCGGCGTCGCCGTACCTCAAGGACGGTGGCGGGAAGGTCATCAACATCGCCTCGGTGCTCGGCCTCGTCGGCATGCTCGACGACAGCGTGTACATCGCCGCCAAGCACGGTCTGATAGGCCTCACCAAGGCCGTGGCGCTGGAGTGGGCGCGGGCCGGGGTCCAGGTCAACGCGATCGCGCCGGGCTTCGTGGACACCGCGATGATCGGCAACCTCAAGGAGAACGAGGCCCTCCAGGCGTACGTCAAGAAGAAGACCCCGATGGGCCGCGCCGCGCAGCCCGAGGAGTACGCCGGTCCGACGGTCTTCCTCGCGTCCTCCGCCTCGGACTTCATGACCGGTCAGGTGCTCGTCGTCGACGGTGGCTACTCCACCCAGTGACACGTCCGACCGCTCCCGACGAATCGGCCGGTGTGAGCTCGTTGCTCACGCCGGCCGATTCGTTTGTGCGTCTGTCAGTTGCCGGCCGTGGCGTCGGCCCAGGACACGCCGTTGAGGATGTCCCGCTTGCTCAACGCCGGCTGACGCGGCGCGTTGATGCACAGCGCGCCTCGGAGCCGGTCCCCGCGGCCGAACAGGGCGACCAGCGACGTGTCGTCCGCCTGGGTGATCTTCACCTGGTCCTGGCCGTCCACGTGGCCGACGAACTTGACCTTGGCCTCGAACTGGTCCGACCAGAAGTACGGGACGGGCGCGAACGGCTCGTTCTCCCCGAGCAGCGTGCGCGCCGCGTGGGTGCCCTGCTCGACGGCGTTGAGCCACTGCTCGACCCGCATCGTCTCTCCGAACAGCCGGTTCGGCCAGCGCACGATGTCGCCTGCTGCGACGACGTCGGGAGCCGTCGTCCTGAGAGTCTCGTCGCACACCACGCCGTTCGCGAGCTCGATGCCGCTGCCCTCGAGCCAGCCGGTCTCCGGCTGGACCCCGACGCCGGCGACGATGAGATCGGCGGCCAGGACCGTGCCGTCGGCCAGGTGGACCTTGTTCCCACCGGGGGTGACCTCGACGCGGTCGATGCCGCTGCCGCAGTACAGGTTCACGCCGTGTCGGACGTGGTGGTCCTGGAACCAGTGGCCGAGCTCCGAGCCGAGGACCCGGGTCAGCGGGACGGGAGCGATCTCCACGACCGAGACGTCCAGGCCCATCTTCCGGGCGGTGGCGGCGACCTCCAGCCCGATGAAGCCGGCACCGATGACCACCAGGTGACGGCCGGGCCGCAGCTGCTCGTGGAGGGTCAGTGAGTCGGCGAGTGACCTCACCTCGTAGACGTCCGGCACGCCGTCGAGCAGCTCCAACGGACGGGTCCGGCATCCGGTGGCGACGACGAGGCCGTCGTACGACACCTGCCGGCCGCCCTCGAGGAACAGCGTCTTGTCGGCGGCGTCGAGCCCGACCGCTGCCGCGCCGAGGCAGACCTCGACGGCGTTGTCGTCGTACCAGCCGGGCTCCTTGATCAGCAGGCTGTGGTGCTCGTGGCCCTCACGAAGTGCCTCCTTGGACAGCGGAGGCCGGTCGTACGGCAGCAGGTCCTCCGCGCTGACCAGCGTGATGTCGCCCTCGTGACCCGCGTGCCGGAGCCCGTCGACGGCGTTCACCGCCGCCACCGAGCCGCCGACCACAACAATGCGGTCCACGGCGTCAGTCCTGCTCGAGGGCGATGACGCCCTCGGGGCACGAACGGACGGCGCGCTCCGCCTCCTCGAGGCGGTCGTCCGAGGGGTGCGGCTCGAGGAGAATGGCCTGGCCGGACTCGTCGTCGATGTCGAAGAGGTCCGGGCACTCCATCATGCAGCAGGCACAGCCCGTGCATCCGTCGAGGTCGATCCTGAGCGTCAGCGCCATGGTGGCTCTCCTTGCGTTCTGGCCCGTGCGTTCTGGCGGGTCTGCCGACAAGGCTGGAGCCGTTCGTCGCCGCCTTACGGGCCGAGCCCCGAAGAATGCCCAACCGGGGGGTCTCTCGCAGCGCGAGCCGCCGACTGCGCGGTCGTGTCATGCCGCCTCGCCGGATCGACGGCCCGCGGGAAGAGGACCGCCATGCCGGACGAAGCAAGGCTGAGCGACCTTTCGGTCGCCGACACCAGCCTGTGGCGTCCACTGGGCTCGCAGGTCCGTTGCACGGACCCGGGCGCCTGGCCGGCGGGGGCGAGCGCGCCGCCGGCAGCTGATGGAACAGGTGGAGCACCGGCATCGTGAAGCCGGCACCCGCCCCACCCGCCTCGGCAGCGCCGCGGCCGGCCGGCACCCGGGAGAACGACCCGCGCGGCCGGGCTCACACCAGGCTCTGCATCACCTTCCGGGCAGCTCGCTGGCCCGACGCCGCGGCCACGGCCAATGAGGGGTCGCCGAGGTAGTCGCCCGCGAAGCAGATCGGACCGAGCGGAGCGCGTAGGGTCTGCTGGGACGCGTCGCGCTTGCCCGGCTCCCAGTAGGACACCACGCGCGGCTGCCGCTTCACGACCACGCGGTCGATCTGGCCGTCGAGCTCCGGGAACATCCCGATCAGGTCGCGGAGGAACGCGTCCTCGATCTCCTCGTCGGAGAGTTTGCCCAGCCGGTCGGCCAAGGACCCGCCGGACAGCAGCGCCAGGGCGCCGCCCGGCTTCCGGGGGCCCTGGGCTCGCAGCGGTGCCGCGTGATTGAACACCATCTGGAAGGACAGTTCCGGCGTCGAGATGCCGTAGTAGTCGTCCCACCGTTGCGGGCCCTGCTCCTTGGTGAAGACCCCGGCCAGGATGTAGCGGCCGTACTTGATGTCGGTCAGCGCCGAGTACTGGGCGTCCGGCAGGTCGGGCATGATCTCGACGGCCCGGTCCGCGGGGGTGGCGACGACGGCACGCTTCGCCGTCAGCCGTGCCGGACCGGCCGCGTCGACGTACTCGACGGTCACGCTGTCGTCGGCCCAGGTGATCCGCTGCACCTCGGCGCCGAGCCGCAGCCGGTCACCGAGGTCCTGAGCGAGCGCGTCGGTGAAGGCCTGGTTGCCTCCGACCGGAAGGGCGAAATTCGGCACCTCCGCCGCCTTTTCGAGGGCGGTGCCGATCGAGGTGGCGAGCTGCCGCGCCGCGGTCTCCTCGGGGTCGCAGCCGATCCACTGGCCGGACCAGGCATTGAACAGGGCGATCAGCTCCGGGGACCGGACCCCTGCCATCAGCGCCTCGACGCCCGACTGGGAGTCCAAGCGAGCCCGGACCGCGCGCGCGGCCTCGGCGTTCTTCCCGAAGAGGCGGGCGCACGCGTACTTGATGCGCAGCCCGACCCGCGCCAGCTCGACTTTGGCTGCGAGCGGCATGCGCGAGCGCAGCAAGAGCAGAGGCGCGCTGTCGGTGGTCACCATCCGGCCCTTGAGGTACAGCGCCGCCTTCCGGCCGGCGAGCGAGCCGCGCTCGATCCGGTAGCGGTCCATGACGTCGAAGAGCGGTCCCCCGCCCTCGGTGAACTGAGTGCCGATGTTGAGCCAGTAGTCCCCGTGGCGGACCGACTCGACGCGGCCACCGGCTCTCGTCGCGGCTTCCAGGACCACGACGTCGGTCGACTCGGCTGCCAGTGTCGAGCCGGCCATGAGGCCGGCGGCACCGGCACCCACGACGACGACCTCGCACTGCTGTTCGCGGATGTTCCCCTTACTCTGCATCGGGCGATCGTGCTCTCCGGTCGGCGTCGCGGGCTCCCGCACCGCGGCGAGGCGCCCGGTCGGGGGATGCCGCCGGGACCGGCCCGCCTCTCTCCCCCAGCCGGGTGCCGCTCGACCGCAGCCCGGCCGCCCGGGGGCATGGAGCGGTTTGCTGCCCTCCGGCCATCGCGCCGCGCACTGCCGATCGAGACCGGGCCACCGGTTCACTGAGGAGGAGCTCTCCACCATGGGTGACGCCACCGTTTTCGCCGTGCTGAAGGAGCAGGCCGAGCAAGCACCTGATGCTCCGGTCCTCCTGATCGACGGCAAGGAGTACGCGCGGGCCGAGCTGTTCGAGTCGGTCCACGCCCTTGCAGCCGGCCTGCGGGCGCTCGGTCTCGACCCCGGCGACCGAGGCCTGATCGTGTCGGACAACAGGCTCGAGACCGTGGTGGCATGGCTGGGAGTCGACTCCGCCCGGATGATCGACGTCCCGATCAACCCGGAGGCCCGCGGCGCGTTCCTCGAGTACCTCGTCAGCGACTGCGGCCCGCGGGTGATGATCGGGCTCCCGGAGTACCTGCGTGCGGTGGCCGAGGTCGTCCCCGAGCACCCCGAGTTCGCCGTACTGATCGACCCCGACGACGGCGACCTGCCGTTCGGGACGGGCACCCGGCACCTCACCTTCGACGAGGTGATCGAGCTGGGCCGCGACGGCACCGTGGAGCCGCCGCTCGAGAGCGACATCGCGACGATGATCTACACCTCCGGCACGACCGGGCCCTCCAAGGGAGTGCTGCTGCCTCACGCCTACCAGGTCACCTGGGCCCGCCGCGGCTCGTCCGCCCTCGGCATGGAGCCGGGGCAGACCGTGTACACGCCCGAGCCCCTGTTCCACTCCGACGCACGGTCGTACGTACTCGCCGCCCTTCTCACCGGCGGCCGGGTGGCCCTCGGCAAACGATTCAGTGTGAGCCGGTACTGGGACGAGGTGCGCGCCGCCGACGCGTCGTACTTCGGGTACCTCGGCACCATGCTGTCGATGCTGTACGCCGCCACGCCCACCGATGCCGATCGCGACCACCCGGCAGTGATCGGCTCCGGCGGCGGTGTGCCCGCAGCGCTCCAGAGGGATTTCGAGGAGCGCTACGGCGTCAGGCTGATCGAGATGTACGGCATGACCGAGGCGCTCTGCATCACGATGAACACACCGGAGCACAACCGGATCGGCTCGGTGGGCGTGCCCACCCCGGAGGTCGAGGTGCAACTGGTCGACGCGGAGGACAAGCCGGTACCCGTCGGGGAGATCGGCGAGCTCATCGTGCGACCCCGGTCGCCGCACATCATGATGGCCGGCTACTGGAACAAGCCGGAGGCGACCATCGCAGCCTGGCGCAACCTGTGGTTCCACACCGGCGACCGGATGCGGGCTGACGAGGACGGCTTCCTCTACTACATCGGACGGCTCAAGGACTCGATCCGCCGGAGGGGCGAGAACGTGTCGGCGTGGGAGGTCGAGGGCGCGGCCAACAAGCACGACGACGTGCTCGCCGCCGCCGCCATCGGCGTGCCGTCGGAGCTCGGCGAGGAGGACGTCGCGATCCTCGTCGTCCCCCGGGAAGGGCGCACGATCGATCCGCCCGCGCTGCGCGACTTCCTGGCCGCCGACCTCCCCAAGCACGCCGTTCCCCGCTTCATCGAGGTGGTCGACGACCTCCCGCGGACACCCACCGAGCGGGTCAACAAGGACAAGGTGCGCTCCCGCGGCATCAGTGCAGCGGCGTGGGACAACGAGGTTCCCCGGGCGTAGGCACGGGGCCCGAACGCCCGCACGCGAGCCGCACTCCCCCAACTGGGCGGATCCCGACGTCGGCCGCGACGGTGCCAGGTCGCACGACCTACGTTTCGCCGCACCGGCTTTTCGCCAAGTCACTCTGGAGGAGCGATGAGTTCGATCAACGACCCCGGTTTCACGGTCGCGGACATGGAGCTGTGGGTCGACGGCCCCCCGCACGAGGTCTTCGCCGAGATGCGCGGCAAGTGCCCGGTGCACCACTCGCCCGGCATCGCCAGCCTGCCCGAGGCGCCCGGGTTCTGGTCGATCACGAAGGCCGAGGACATCGCGAAGATCAGCCGTGACTGGAAGACGTTCTCCTCCCACCGTGAGGGGGCTGTCGACCTGACCTGGGAGGGCATGCCCGAGGACCTCAAGGAACTGTCCAAGATGGACATGATCAACCTGGACCCGCCGCGGCACGACCGGCTCAAGCAGCTCTTCCTCGCCGGCTTCACCCAGGAGCGCATCGCGGCCGAGGAGGTCAAGGTCCGTGAGGCCGTCGCGAACGTGCTCGACCGCCTCGACGGCAAGGAGACCTGCGACCTCGTCAACGACGTCGCCAAACCCATCGTCGCCCGGGTCATCCACGGATTCATGGGCATCCCCGCGCAGGACGACGCCCGCTGGATCCACAACATCAGCCGCTACATCGCCCTCGACGACCCGCACTTCAACCCCGGCGGCCTCGAGGAGTGGCTCACGGTCTTCATCCCCGGCCTGATCGAGCAGTGCGTGGCGCTCATCGAGGACCGCAAGGCCAACCCTGGCGACGACCTCATCAGCATCCTCGTCAACGCGGAGGTCGAGGGTGACCGGCTCACCGACGACGAGATCGTCGCGGGCATGCTGCTGCTCTTCGCCGCGGGCAACGACAGCACCATGGCGACGTACACCAGCGCGATGATCGCGCTGATCCAGAATCCCGACGAGCGCCAAAAGGTCCTCGACGACCCGTCGCTGGTGCCCAGCGTCGTCGAGGAGGCGCTCCGGATGTTCCCCGCGTTCACGTTGATGCGACGCACGGCGACGAAGGACACCGAGGTCGGGGGGCAGGCGATCAAGGAGGGCGACCAGGTCGTCCTGTTCTACCCGTCGGCGAACCGCGACGAGGACAAGTACGAGGACCCGGACCGCTTCGACGTCACCCGCAACCCCGAGCACCAGGCGTTCGGGGCCGGCGGCCGCCACTTCTGTCTCGGCAACGCGCTGGCCCGCCTCGAGCTGCGGCTGATGGTCGGGGAGACGCTCAAGCGCTACCCGCGGATGGAGATCGCCGGCGACGCGCCGTTCACCGCGTCGTTCTTCGTCAACCAGCGCCAGACGCTCCCGGTCCGGCTGGGCCCCCGCGCGAACTGACCTGACCCACCACCGGACAGGAAGTGGAGAACCCGTGTCAGACACCACCGCAGGAACCAAGACGTACGACGTGGCCGTGCTCGGCTGTGGGCTGCTGGGCTCGGCCCTCGCCCGCAACTTCGCGGCACAGGGCCTGAAGACCGCCGCCTGGAACCGCACACCGGCCAAGGCCGAGACGCTCGCGGGAGACGGCGTGAGCGCACTCCACGACATCGACGAGGTCGTGCGCTCGTCGAGGCTCGTCGTGGCCGTCACGTCGACGTACGCGACCACCCGCGAGGCCATCGCGGGTGCCACCGACTGGACCGGCACCGCCCTGGTCAACGTCGGCACCGGCACGCCCACCGAGGCGGAGGAGATGAAGACCTGGGCCGAGGAACGCGGTGTCCCCTACCTCGACGGGGCGGTGCTCTGCTACCCACAGCAGATCGGCACCGAGGAGGGCATGGTCCTCTACTCGGGCTCCCCTGAGACCTGGGCGGAGCACGAGCGCACCCTGACGGCCCCCGGCCCCTACTCCGCGCGCGTCTCCGACGACGTGAAGGCGGCGAGCGTCCTCGACGCCGCGATCATCGCCGGGTTCTACTCCGCCGCCCTGAGCGCGTACGTCGAGGCCTCGACCTACGCGCTCGACCAGGGTGTCGACCCGGAGACCCTGAACGCCATCAGCGAGCTGGCGTTCCAGACCCTGGCCGCCACCGCGAAGGAGGCCGTGGGCGCCATCGCGAGCGACCAGCACACGACCGACGTGGCCACGCTCGGTGTCTACGCCGCGGGGTGTCGCGCCGCCCTCGGCACCATGCGGTCGGCCGGCCACAAGGCCCGGCTGCTCGCGGCCGCCGTGGAGAACCTCGCCGAGGCCGAGAAGGCCGGCCTCGGCGAGCTCGGGTTCTTCGCCTCTACGAAGGTCGCCCGCGCCGACGCCTGACCCTCCCCACCGTCGAGGCGCCGAGCCCTGGACCGCGGACCCACCCAACTGGGCGGGTCCTCGCGCAACCTCCCGCTGCGCGCGGTCCGGGGCTCTCTGCCTGCGGCGCATGGGCAAGACACCGATCCTCGGTGCCCGGGGCAACCTGAGCGGGCTGCCCGCCCGGCTACGCGCTTCCCGCGGAGGTGCTGGTCGTGACCCCGACTTCGTCACCGACAAGCCCGTGAATCGGCTGGACGGCCGGTTCGAACTGCTCCGAGAGGGCAACCGGAACCTGCCGCACAGCCACCAGACGCTCCACGCCCTGGTGGACAGGAGCCACGACGTCGGCGACGCCGAGTTCGAAGCGGCGTTCGCGCGCGGCACCGCCCTGGGCCCAGATCGCCGGCCTGGTCACCAATCCAGTCTGTCGACGGCCGCCGACCACTCCCCCAGGTGGGCACACTGCGGGCTTCGCGGCCACCCCATCGGTCCGCTGCGAGCACGATGCGGTCATGACTTCCTCAACTTCTGAACAGGTCGCGCCGAAGAGGGTGCTCGTGACCGGCGGTGCCGGCGAGATGGGCGCGTACGCCTGCGGCGTGCTCGCCAAGGCCGACGAGATCGCCAAGGTGGTCGTCGCCGATCGCGACGAGGAGAAGGCGGTCAAGCTCGCCGCCGACCTCGGCGCGAAGGCCACCCCGCTGGCCCTCGACATCTCGGACTCGGAGGCGCTGGCGAAGGCGCTGGCCGACGTCGACTTCGTGCTCAACTGCGCGGGCCCGTTCTACCGCTTCGGTCGCGAGGTCCTCAGCGCCGCCATCGCGGCCGGCACCGACTACCTCGACATCTGCGACGACTGGGAGCCCACCCTGGAGATGCTCGAGCTGGACGACGCCGCGCGTGCGGCCGGCGTCACGGCCGTGATCGGCATGGGCGCCAGCCCGGGCACCAGCAACCTGCTCGCCGTCCTGGCGATGAACGAGTGCGACACCGTCGACCGGGTCTACACGTCGTGGCGTGCCTCCGCGGCCCACTTCCCCCGACCCACCGCCGACCGGGAGTTCCCCGAGGCGACCGCTGCCATCGAGCACTGGGTGCACAACTGCACCGAGCCGATCAAGATCTGGCGCGACGGTGGCCTTGTCGACGCGCACGCCCTCGAGGAGCTGACGCTCGCCTACCCCGGGTGGGGCGAGGACGCGGTCTGGGTGTGCGGCCACCCCGAACCGCTCACCCTTCCGAGGATCCGGCCCGAGGTGCGGGAGTCGCTCAACGTGATGAGCGCCCGCCGGGGACTCATGGACGGCATCAGCGGCATCGCCGACCGCGTCCGCGCCGGAGAACTGAACGTCCGCCAGGCCTCCGACGAGCTGCTGCGTCGGCCGAACCTCAGCGGCAAGGCCGCCGGCCCGTCGCCGAGCCTGCCCAGCAACATCTTCGCCATCGCGGAGGGCACCAAGGACGGAACCCGCGTCCGCGTCGGCGCGCAGGCCCTGGTGCAGCCGGAGGGCAACATGGGCGAGATGACCGGGATCCCGCTGGCCGTCGCGACGCTGATGGCGGCCCGCGGCCAGGTGAGCAGGCCGGGCGTCCACGGACCCGAGGGCGCCATCGACCCGAAGATCTTCTTCAACGACCTGGCGCAGTTCGCCGACGAGCCTCCCGCGCCCGGCGCCGCGGTGTACGAGGTCGTCACGGACGTTCTCGACAGCTGACGACGCGCCGCCGCGCAGGCTCCCCACCACCAAGGAAGGCAGGTCGTCCGGATCACGGCGGCCGCCTGCCTGGCGCCATGCTCGCCGGGCCGGCCCCGGCCGGGTGCCGGTTTCGTGGCCATTGCCAAGGCACTGGTGTGGCCGTGCCGTGGCCGCCCTCCTCGACCGCCACACCCGCCGCGCCGTGACGACCGCGCTGGTCGTCGACTCGGCGATCGCGATCGTCCAACCCTCCGGTCTCAGCCCGCAGACCCCGTTCGCCGGGCGCCGCATGTCCGACCTGGCCTACTGAGCGGGAGCTTGGTGGGGCTCCTGGCGGCAGCGCTCGGCGCGCGCACTCCTCCCGAGAGGTCCACGACCGGCCCGCTCAGTCGTCGCAACCAGACCTGCCTCGTCTGGAAAGTGACCCCAGACATAGGTCACCTGGGTGGGATCGGGCAGCAAGACCACGCCGGGGGCCCGGTGATGCGGCACCGTGACCAGCGCTCGAGCGAACGTGCTCGCGCGCACGACAGAACTCAGCGGCATGAATGGAACAGGTGGCCACGTGGACGAAGCAGGCGGATCTTCCCTCATCTACCTCTCGGGCAGTGGGTGGGCCGACAGGCCGACGACGCTCGAACCGGCCCTGACCGGCGACGTGGAGTGCGACGTCGCTGTGATCGGCGGTGGACTCGGCGGGATGGCGGCCGCGCTACGCCTCGCGGAGCTCGGCCGGGACGTCGTACTCGTCGAGGCCGAGCTCTGTGGCTGGGGAGCCAGCGCCCGCAACGCCGGGTACATCACGCCGACCCTTGGCAACGACCCCCGGATCCTCAACCGCTTCTACGGCGACCGGGTGCGCGGGCTCTACAAGTTCGCCGGCAATGCGGTGGACTTCACCGAGGATCTCATCACCAAGCATGAGATCGACTGCGGTTACCAGCCGACCGGCAACATCGCGGCCGCTCCGACTGCCGCCGCGTTCCGGCACATGGTGGCGCACAGCAGGCCGGGCCGCCGATCGGTCGTGGGCGACGCCGCACAGCTCGGCATCCCGCCGGCCTTCCCGGGCGGCATCCACATCAAGGTCGGCGGCGTCCTGAACCCGGGGCAGCTGGCGCTCGGCATTCGCGAGGTGGTTCGTACATCGGGCATCCGCGTGTTCGAGCGGAGTCCGGTCACCGGCGTCGTCGACACCGGTGACTCCGTGCGGATCGAGCTCCCCGGAGGACGGATCCGGGCCCGCCAGGCGATCCTGACCACCAACGCCTTCACCAACGAGCTGCCGATCGCGCCGCGCAACCTCAGCACTCCCGTCTGGGTGACGGCGGTCGAGACCGAGCCGGTCTCCGCCGAGATGATGGACGCCGCCGGTTGGACGAGTCGCACCCCCATGACGACGAACCATTTCGTGATGCAGAGCTTCCGGCCGACGAACCGCGGCACCATCGTCTTCACCACGCGCCGCCTGCGGACGGCCCGTCGGCCGCGGGCGGACCGGATGCCCGACCAGGCGGTGGTCGACGACCTGATGCGCGGCTTCCGGGAGCGCTTCCCCACGTTGACCGACGTCGCCCCGGCTCGCGCTTGGGGCGGTTGGATCGGGCTCACGCCGTCCAACATGGCGGTCGTAGGACAGGCGACACCCCGCGTCCACTACTCGATGGCCTGCAACGGGCACGGGCTGCCCCAGGCCCCGTACCTCGGCACCCTGCTCGCCGACCACCTCGTCGAGAAGGGCATGCACGACGACCTGGCCGCCGTCTGGCGAGAGTCGCGACGGTTCGCTCCGGGCGTCGTGAACCCGGTTACGCTGCGCCTGGGTTGGCTCGCCGACCGCCTGGGGGACCGAATCGGCCGCCTCCGCCGATGACGTCGGCCTCCCCCGGCCGGGCACCGCTTCAGTCGTTCGGCCCGCGTGCGTCGACGCATGCCGGAAAGTGCCAGGCATCGAAGAGGCCGTGAACCACATGTCGACCCGAAGAGGAGCCTGACCACCCATGTCTGACACCAAGCCGCCCCTGGGCACTGTGATCATCGTCGGCGGCGCCGGCGCGATGGGGCGCTGGGCCGTCCGAGGGATCGCCAAGCTCGGCACGGCCAAGAAGGTGCTGATCGCCGACATCGATGTGTCACGCGCCCAGCAGCTCGCCGATGAGGTCGGCGGTCCGTGCGTGCCCGTGCGCCTCGACGCCACGGACCCGGCAGCGCTGCGGCAGGCGTTCGTCGAGTGCGACGTGGTCCTCAACACCATGGGCCCGTTCTCGAAGTTCGCCAGGCCCATCGTGGAGGCCGCCATCGACTGCGGCTGCGACTACCTGGACATCGACGACGACTGGGAGTCCACGGTCGAGGCGTTCGAGTTCGACGCCCAGGCTCGCGACAAGGGCCTCCGCGTCGTGAAGGGCATCGGCGGCAGCCCGGGCATCTCCAACCTGGCGGCAGCACTGGTCGCCCGGCGGCTCGACAAGGTCACCGAGATCTTCACCGGATGGTCGATGCGTGGCGCGGTGCTGGAGGACGAGCCGGCGTACCCGTCGACCGGTGGTGCCGGCGCGGCCGTCGAGCACTGGCTGATCCAGATCAGCGGCTCGATCCGCGCCTACCGCGACGGCGCCGAGAAGGACATCGAGCCCATCACTCCCGTGGAGCTCTTTTACCCGGGCAAGGGGCAGGTCCAGGCCTACACGGTCGGGCACCCGGAGGCGATCACCCTGCCGCGCTACTTCCCGACGGTCGTCAGCTCGACCAACCTCACGTCCGGCCCGGCGTGGGTCTTCGACCACGCGCGCAGGGTCGCGACCGACTACGACGCGGGCCGGGTGACCCTCGCGGAGGGCGCCGGCCGCCTCGAGGACATGCCCGCGCCCCCGGCCGACGCGCCGCGGACTCGCGACCCGCTCGCCCAGGTCTGGGCCCTGGCCCGCGGCGAGCGCGACGGGGAGCCGCTCGTGATCTCGGTCGAGCCGACGTCGATGCCGCCGGGCAAGATGGGCGGCGGCACCGGCGCGGCGCTGGCGGTGGGACTCGAGCTGTTGCGCCAGGGCCGCATCACCGAGCCCGGCGTGCACGCCCCGGAGGGCGTCATCGACCCCCACGAATTCTTCTCGGTGTTCCTGAAGTTCGTCGAGCCGGCCGTCGCGTCGGTGGAGGATCTCCTGATCATCCACGAAGGCCCGGTGGGCTGATCGACGACCGTGGTGACGCGGGCCTGCGACGACGTCACCACGCCGGGAAGGCCCACCGCCCCCGGCGGTGGGCCTTCCCGGCGTCGTTCGCGGCGAGGAAGTCCTCTGGTCCCGCAGGGCCGCCCGGGTACTGGTGCTGGTGATCGGCGCGGCGATCTGCGCGGCCGGACTGCTGTTCCTGCCCGGGCAGGGGATCGGCGTCCCCCACCACTGTCTCTTCTCCGCAGCCTTGCACCAGTTGGGCGGCGCCACCGTATCCGAGCAGCACCGAGCAGACCACCAGCACCGTGTGGGCCTCGGCCACCGCCGCGACCAGCGCCCCGACGGTGAGGAGGCCTCCCGACAGCAGCGAGATCGAGCGATCGCTGGACATGTCGTTCAGCCGCGGGATCGACACGAACCCGGAGCAGCCGCCAAAGGTGAGCGCGGTGAAGACCCACGTCGCGGCGGCGAGCGATCCGCCGGCACCGCCGAACTCACTGTTGTGAGGAGTGCTGTGACAGCGATGAGGGCGGCGGCCCCGAGCCGAGCTGATCCCCCAACCGGGTGTGATGACCCTCGGGAGACCGGCGCGGCACCGTGTGGTTGGCGAACATCTGGGCATGACGATTCAGAAGGTCAACCCGGACACGATCGCACCGCCGCACGGCCACGCGCAGGTGATCGTCGCGACGGGCAGCAAGCACGTCTACATCTCGGGGCAGATCGCCATCGACGTCGACGAGAAGTTGCTCGGCGAAGGGGACTACGAGACGCAGGGCTACCACACGGTGAAGAACGCCTACGCGGCCATCGCTGCGTCGGGCGCCACTCCGAAGGACGTGGTCCGGGTGATGGTGTACGTCGTCGACCCGACCCAGGAGCACCTCGAGAAGCTCTACGTCGGGCTGGCCAAGGCGACCTCCGAGGCCGGCGGCAGCACCACCGCCATGACCCTGATCGGCGTCGTCGGCCTGTCCACGCCCGGCGCCCTGGTCGAGGCGGACATGACCGCCATCATCGACTGACGAACCGATCGCGTGCACGGAAGCCCATGTCCCCACCGTCGAGCAACGCTGCGACGACGACCCGCGGAGTCGACCCTGCCTGCAAAGCGCCGTCGTGGAGGTATGCACCGGCGCGTTCGGCCGCCGGTACACGGCCAAAGCACTGCGTCGGCTCAGGAATGTGGCCGCCCAAGGTCACGCCGACGTGAATCGACGCGCTGCGCGAGGCGGTACGCGTCCTGTGGGAGGACGCCGTCGTACGGCAGATGTTGTTGCCCAGTGGTGGGTACAGGGGGGCAGGACCGCCCCTGCTCCAAGAACCGCGAAGAGCTCAAGCGCAAGTGAGATCCTCGCCAACCACCCGGCGGCCTCCCGCCTCTACGGCTTGTTGGAGGGCGCGTCGAAGCACCGGCCCCGGCCAGGAGGTCCGCCGACGGGCATAGACCTCGATGCTCTGGTGCGCGAGGTCCAGCGATGGCGGCCAGGACAGCGATGGGTGACAGTCGCGCAGCTGCTCCACGACTTCGAGCTCGCACGGACAGGCGTGGGGACATGCGTGGGGTCGTGGTCGTCGGCCTGACGGAGGAAGGAGGGAAAGAACTGCTCACCCTCCTCACCGACGCCGTCCGCGCGTTCGGCGACGGGCGCAGTGCGGCGCTCCTCGTCGCACCGTCCACGCCTCGCACCACGTGCGTCGTCGGGCCGTCGCGTCTGCACGGCGGGGACGAGGGGCGAGCTCCGGGCCGCCGCTCCCGTGGTTCAGGCGCTCTCACGGCAAGCCGGGAAGGTCCTGTTCCGCCCAGATGGTCTTGCCCGTCCGGGTGTACCTGGTTCCCCAGCGCTGGGTGAGCTGGGCGACCAGAAGCAGGCCGCGTCCGCCCTCGTCGAACATCCGGGCGCGCCTGAGGTGCGGCGCCGTGCTGCTGGTGTCGCAGACCTCGCAGATGAGGCTGCGGTCGTGGATCAACCGCAGGCGGACGGGCGGCCGGCCGTAGCGGATCGCGTTGGTGACCAGTTCGCTGACCACCAACTCGGTGACGAACGCGGCTTCCGTCAGTCCCCATGCGCTCAGCTGACCGACGGCGTCTGCTCGGGCCTGGGCGACGGCCGTGGGCTCAGGCGGGATGTCCCAGGTGGCGACCCGATCGGCCGGCAGCACTCGGGTGCGGGCCAGGAGCAACGCGATGTCGTCGTCGCAGCGTGCGGGAAGCATGGCGCCGAGAACGGCGTCGCAGGCGGCCTGGAGAGAGCCGGCGTGCTGGGCGAGGGCGTGGCGCAACACGTCCAGCCGGTGCGCGGCGTCGCCGTCGCGCCCTCCGATCAGGCCGTCGGTGTAGAGGGCCAGGACGCTGCCTTCGGGCAGTTCGATCTCGGCTGTTTCGAAGGGCAGGCCTCCCAGACCGAGCGGTGGCCCGGCAGGGAGGTCGAGTACGCGCACGGTGTCGTCCGGACCGCACACCAAAGGCAAGGAATGCCCGGCGCGGGCGAGGGCGCAGCGGCGGGAGACCGGGTCGTAGATCGCGTAGAGGCACGTGGCACCGATGTCCCCGGTGGGCTGGGGACCGGAGTCGGAAGGGGCTTCGGTGTTCAGGCGGATGACGACGTCGTCCAGGTGGGTGAGCAGTTCGTCGGGCGGAAGATCGATGTCGGCAAGGGTGCGCACCGCCGTGCGCAGCCGGCCCATGGTGGCGGCGGCCTGAATGCCGCGGCCGACGACATCGCCGATGACCAACGCGATCCGGGCGCCGGAAAGCGGGATGACGTCGAACCAGTCGCCGCCCACCCCGCCCTCGGCGCTGGCGGGCAGGTAACGGGCGGCGACCTCGAGCGCCGTCTGCTCCGCCAGCCGCTGGGGCAACAGGCTGCGCTGGAGGGTCACGGCGGTCGTACGCTCGCGGGTGTAGCGGCGAGCATTGTCGATGCAGACGGCCGTGCGGGCGGTGATCTCCTCCGCCAGCAGCAGGTCATCCGCTCCGAAGGGCTCCGGGTGTCGATGGCGGACGAAGACGGCGATACCGAGGCCGGCGCCACGGGCCCGCAGAGGGACCACCATCATCGAATGAGTCCCCACAGCGCGGAGCCGGGCGGCCTGGGCCGGTTCCTGGTCCGCCCATCGGGCGAGAGCGGGATCGGTCATCCGGTACAGGGCCGGCGCGTCCGCCGCCAACCACTCGGCGGCCGTGGAGGACGCGGGAGAGGTGACCGTCGCTCCCACTTCGACCGCGGACTCGGGCGCGCCCAGAAGGACGGACTGCTGGGCGGTACGACGCATGGTGACCGGGCCGGTCACCGGGCCGGCGGGCAGTTCGTCACCGACGTCGAGGCTGGTCAGCAGGTCGACGCCGGCGAAGTCCGCGAGCCGCGGAACGGCCAGGTCGGCCAGTTGCTGCGCCGTGACGGTCATCTCCAGGCTGGTGCCGATGCGCCTGCCGGCCTCGTTGAGGAGCAGTAGCCGCTGCCGGGCCTCGTACTGCTCGGTGGTGTCCTGCGCCGCGAAGCACACCCCGCACAGGCGGCCGTCCGGGTCGTACAGCGGGGCAAGATGAATCGCCCATGCGTGTTCACGGCACTCGCCCGGCACGCGCAGGTAGATCTCCAGGAACTGCCGCTCACCGGTCTCCACCACGCGGCGCATGGCGCGTTCGATCTTCTCGCACTCCGGGTGCGGTACCGCCTCCGTCACGCGCATCCCGCGCAGCTGATCGCCGGTGAGGCCGACCGCGCGCTCCTCGTCCGCATTGGTCCGTACGTATCGCAGGTCCATGTCGAAGATCGCCAGAATGCACGGCGACTGATCGAAGCACCACTGCACCGGAATACCGTCCACCGGTGGGCGCGGCCTCCGGGCCGCGCCCCACACAAGGAGCCAGTCGTCCCCGTTCCGCCCCACCCGACGGTGGGCGAGCAGCTCCCCCGACACACGGTGGCCGTCTCGGTGCCGCACCGACACCTGACCGCTCCAGCTCAGCCGCCCGACCAGGGATTCTCCGGCAGTCCGGACGTCCCCGGCCAGCAGCTCTGCAACCGGCCGCCCCACGACATCCTCGGACCGGTAGCCGAGCAGACGCCGTGCGCCCTCACTCCACCCGGTCACCGTACCGTGCTCATCGGTAGTGGCCGTGACGACGTCCGCCGCACCGAAAGGCTCGGTGAGCGGATCTTCAGGCGCGGTCCCGTGTCCCGTCATGGCAACTCCTGCAGAGAAGTGCTTCCCTGACAGGGGTACCCGCGCCGGGGCGCGAGGCGCGCACAGTGCTACGGCCAAGTGGAGTGCGGGCGCCAATACATCATCCGCCCAGACCACAGCCGTGGATCACGCCTCCGGTGAGTCTCAGCCCGCCAGCAGCGCACCGGCACCGGGGACCACCGGCTCGAGGTCGAGGGCGCGCAGCGTGCGCCAGACCGTGGCGGCGGACGCGGTCACCACGGGGATGTCGAAGGCGTCCTGGACGGTCTGCAGCGCCGGCAGTGACGGCATCTGCACGCAGGCGCTGAGGACCAGGGCGTCGACGCCCTTGGTGTCCACCGTCCGGGCCAGCTCGGGAAGCCGGCCCGGGTCCAGTCGGCCCACTTCCAGGTTGTCCGGTACCTCCAGACTCAGCGCGTCGTGCACCTGCAGGCCCTCGGCCTCGAGGTAGTCGCAGACCATGCCGGTCAGCGGCTTCATGTAGGGCGCGATGACGGAGATCCGCTTCGCTCCCACATGATGCAGCGCCTCGGCGAGCGCGCCCGCCGACGAGAGCACCGCAGGCGCCTTGCGGTCGCCCACCGCGGCGGCGGCCGCGGCGCTGAGGCGTTCCTCGCTGCGGCGGTGGTATCCGTCGCCCTGCGCCATGATGGCGACGAGACACGCGTACGCCATGACGTCCACATCGGCGTCGGCGAGCTCGACGGCGCAGCGGTCGGAGGCGGCGTCCATCGCGGCCAGCTCATCGGGAGTGACCTGCTGCATGCGCATGCGGGCGGAGTGGAAGGTGAAGCGTTCCGGACGGATCTTCTCGCGAGCCTGCAGCATGGCGGGGATCTCCGTCTCCATGGTCGTGTTGGAGCTCGGGACGATCATGCCTATGCGGTGGCTGGTGTTCATGGGGGTGCCCTTTCGAGGGGGAAGAAGGAGTGGTGCGGGCACGCCGGGACAGGCCGCGGCGCGACCGGCGGGTCGTCGCGGCCTGGGGTGACGGGCGTGTGCGGGGTCAGTCGGCGGGACGGTGCTCGACGTTGGCGGTGCGGGCGTAGGGCATGGCGACCGCGCCCGGTCGCACCCACTCGAGGCGCACGGGTCGGGTGACGCTGCCGTCCGGCTCGTGTTCCAGCCGCAGGCCGAGGCCCCTGGCGGCCGTGAGGAGGGAGTCGAACCGGTAGTCCGGGTCTATGTCCAACGCCATGCCGAGGGCTGCGTCGATCAGATGGAGCTCGAGCAACTGGCGGGCACGCTCGCCCTCTTGGGCGCGGACGGACTCCAGGAACTGGCGGTCGACCTGGGTGAAGTGCCCCGGGACGGCGGGCCGGGACATGTACAGCCGCTGGTGGCGGAAGATCCGCGAGTACTGCTGGTTCGTGATCTCCGCGAGCAGGGGCGGGTAGCGGTGCAGCAGGACGGCATGGAACTGCAGGTGGGCCTTTTGGAAGTCCCGGGTGCGCTCGGCCAGTCGCTCCATCTCCTCCAAGGCCTCGGCCATGGCCTTGATGTCGTGCTCCGTGATCTCCTTGACCAGGGCCGCCACCAGCGGGGGTTCCATCAGCAGCCGCGCCGCGTACGACTGCTCGGCCTGCTCGTGATGGGCGGGGCTGACCGTCATGCCACGGTTGGCCTCTGCGACGACGAGCCCGTCGGCCTCCAGGCGATGGAGGGCCTCGCGCAACGGGGTGCGGCTGACACTGAGCTCGTCGGCCACGGCCTGCTGCGACAGCCTGACGCCCGGTGCGTAGGTGCCGTCGACGATGCGGTCGCGCAGCTCGAGGTAGATCTCCTCGACGGTGCGCCCTGACCTGGCCATCAGTTGCCGTCCTCCTCGTCGGAGCCGAACTGGACGGCGAACAGCTCGCTGAACCGCTCGGGGTCCTGGGCCGCGACGATCTCCAGCTGCATGGCGTCCAGCAGGATGCGGTAGCCCCGCTTGGGAACCTCGATCTCCAGCCGCTCGCCCTGGGGTGTGAAGACCTTGCGGAGCCGGACGCCGGTGAACTCGTTGCCGATGCCGATCCAGTCGCCGTGACGGACGATGCCGTCGTCTTGTCGGTCACTCATCTCGCGGGCTCCTGGTTCGGCTCGGTTCGGCGGGCGGCGCCGGCGCTCAGTCGTGCGGGGGTGCGGGCGTAGGCGTCGGCGCGGACCTGCTTCAGGACCGGCAGCGCGGCCCTGGCCTTCGCCACCTCGCCGAGGTCGAGGTCGACGACGCGGTGGGCGAAGGCGGCCTCTCCCAGGTCGGCGATGATCTCGCCCCAGGGAGCGACGGCCATGGCGTGACCGTACGTCTCGAAGGCGTCCCCGCCGGGCGGCTCGCCGTGGACCGTGGCGGACGCCACGACGAAGGCGCCGTTCTCGATCGCGCGGGAACGCAGCAGCACCTCCCAGTGGGCGCCGCCGGTGGTGCGGGTGAAAGCGGCGGGGACGAGCAGGACCTCGGCGCCGGCGCGGGCGAGGGAGCGGTACAGCTCGGGGAAGCGCACGTCGTAGCAGATGGTGATGCCCACCGTGACGCCGTTCACCTCCAGCAGCAGCGGCTCGGAGCCGGCTCGTTCCACACCGGACGCTTCGAAGGAGCGTCCGTCGACCGTCGCGTCGAACAGGTGAATCTTGTCATACGAGCCGAGCACCGCTCCGTCCCTGTCGATGACCAGCGCGGAGTTGCTGACGCGGTCGGACCTGCGGTGCTTCATACCGCCGAGCACCACGACGGTACCGGTTTCCCGCGCTGCCTCGCGCAGCTCCATGATCTCCGCGGAGTCGGCGGTGAACGCGCGCTCGCGCATCTCGCCGCCGGTGCCGAGCATCAGCCCGTTCTCCGGGAGCAGCACCAGGTCGGCGCCGTCGGCCGCCGCCCGGGCGACGGCCGTGCGGGCGTGGACGGTGTTGCGCGCGGGATCGCTGGTGGCGTGCCACTGGGTCAGGCCGACCCGCAGGGTACGGCGGTCACTCATCGTGGCCGCCCCGCTCCGGAAGCACCATGTTGACGACCGCCCAGCCGCCCCCGGACGCCTCCATCGGCTCGTAGGCGTAAACCTCGCCGCGCACGCCCGGGCCGACCATGCCCAACATGATGAGCCAGTTGGGGAACTCGTACTGACCGTGGTCGAGCAGGGCATACGGCTCGAGGTTGGCGATGTCGGTGCCGCGGCCGGCCTGGAGCATCCGCAGCAGGTAGGTGTCGAACTCCACGTCGGCCTTGCCGAACTTGCCCGGGTCCAGCCAGTGCGACAGGCCGCCGGTGGCCAGCACGGCCACCCGCAGCTCGCGCGAGGCCACGACGTCGCGCAGCACCTCGCCGAACACGCGGGCGCCGAACGGCGAGAAGGACCGGCCGGGCTGGGTGACGATCGGGACCACCGGCAGGTCCGGGCGTGGCAGCAGCAGTCGCAGCGGCACGATCTGGCCGTGGTCCAGGGGGAAGTCGGGGCACTCCTCGACCTCCAGGCCTTCGGCGCGGACCGCGTTCGCCATCGCCCGGGCGAAGTTCGGCGCGCCGGTGACGGTCAGGTCGAGGTCGGGGCGCTTGAAGAACTCCATGGAGCCGGAGTACGACTCGCCGGTGCCGATGACGTACGCGCCGGTGCGGAAGGACTGGAAGTGGCAGTCGGCGGTGATCAGCAGGACGTCCGGGTCGGCCGCCGCGAGGTCCTTGCGCAGCCGCTCGTAGCCCGCCGTCAGCCGTGCGACCGCATCCGGCGGATCGATCTCCGGTCTGGCCAGCAGGTCGGGGACGTGTGAGGCCCCGCCGGCGAACACCAGGTTGGCCGGAACGTCCGGGGCGGGCAGCGGCGAGCTGGTGTCGACGTGGAACGCCCCGCTGCTGGTCGAGTCACCCAGGTCGTCGGCGAACCAGCGGCTGACCAGGATGGTGATGCCGTCGGGCAGGCCCGCTGAGCGGAGCCGGTCGCGGTCGCCCGAGGCGATGACGCCGGACCACTCGGCGTCGAGGCCGAGGCCGGCGCCGACCGACACCGCGTCGGCGCGGAAGGAGCGGAGCAGTTCCTGGTCCCGGGCGAGCGTGAGGATCGCCTGCTCCAGAGTCGTGCGGTCCACGGTGCCTCCTTTGGCTGTGGAATGGAGGAGTCTTGGGTTCAGACGAGCCGGCCGTCGGTGACCACGGCCTCGCCGTCGATACGGACGGTGCAGCCGCCCATCGGGATGTCCAGGTGCGCCGGGGTCTCGCGGTCGGCGAAGCGGTTGGGACCCGTGGACCACATGAAGTTGCCCGCGGTGGAGCGCAGTTCCTGGCCGTAGAGGCTGCGCGGGTCGTACACGTCGAAGGCCGACCAGCGCGCGGCGGGGAGCAGGCCCCAGCCCATGTGGGAGACGGCGTAGACCTCCGTGTCGTCCCACGCCTCGAAGTAGTCCCGCAGCAGGTGGGCGTCGGCGCCGGAGCCCTCGACCTCGGTGATGAAACCCTTCTCCACGGTGATGGCGACCTCGTCACGGACGTAGCGCTGCCAGGGGATGAGCGCGTCGCCGGGCTGCAGCACGATGCGTCCCTCGGCGGTGCGGTCGTGCGGGAAGCACGCGACGAAGCCGCTCGGCCAGTGGTCCCAGCGGTGCTCCTGGTCGACGTAGCCCCACTGGTGGGTGATGGGCAGGTCGCCGCCGCTGATGTCGGCGGTCAGGTCGGTGCCGGCGGCACTGGTGACGTGCAGGGTGGAGCCGGCCCGGAGCTTGTCGCCGCCGGCCTCGACGGTCGCGCGCAGGTCGGCGTCGCCCATCAGCCGCTCCAGCACGTCGGCGGGCTCGGCGACGAACAGCATCCGCTTGCCGTTGCCGGTGATGCGGGTGCGGACGTCGGAGTGGATCAGTCCACCGACGGTGACGTCGACGACCATGTCGCACTCGGCCGCGGCCGCCAGCAGGGCGGGCACCTCCCGGCCGTCGGGCTCGTACGGCGGGAGCATCGGGTTGGAGAGGCTGGAGGCGGTCAGCACCAGGGCCGAGGCGCCGAGGTCGCGGGCGGCGGCGACGGCGGCCTCGACGTAGTCGGTCTTCTGGCCGAGCTCGGCGATGACGGCCACCTGCTGGTCGGCGGCGACGTGGCACAGACGGAGCTGTTCGACGAAGAGCTCGCGCAGGGTACGGGGCATGACATGGGTCCTTTTCAGGTTCGTGTACGGGTCGAAGGTGTGCCGTGGCGCGCGGAGCGCCTACGGCAGTGAGCGGATGGCGCCCCCGTCGACGGCCAGCGAGGCTCCGGTGGTGAACGAGGAGCGCGGCGAGGCCAGGAAGGCGACCGCGTCGGCGATCTCCTCGGCGGCGGCCCAGCGTCCGAGCGGGATGTCCTGGACGACCTTGTCGATCTCCTCGTCCTCGCTGCTGCCGTGGGCCGCGGACTTGGCGGCGACGATGTCACGCATCCGGTCGGTGCCGGTGGCGCCCGGCATCACCTGGACGACGCGCACCCCGGCGGGGGCGACCTCGGTGGCGAGCTGCTTGGCCAGGGCGGCGATCGCGGAGCGGAACGCGGCGGAGAGCACTCCGCCGGGGGCAGGCTGCCGCACCCAGGTGGAGGTGAGGAAGACGATGCAGCCGCCGCCCTGCTCCGCCATCTGCCGGGCGCCGGCCCGGGCGAGCTGCACCGCGGGGCGCAGCAGCAGGTCGTAGCCGGCCGCCCAGTCCTCGTCGGTGGTGCCGAGGAACGGGCCGAGGCGCGGACCCGCCGTGTTGACGACCAGTACGTCGAGCCGGCCGTGCTCCGCGACGACGTCCGGCACGAACCGGGCCGTGGCCGCCGCGTCGGCCAGGTCCAGCTTCACGGGCAGGACGCGGCCGGGGGCGGCCTCCGGGACGGTGGGGGCGGTGCGGGAGGCAGCCACCGCGGTCGCTCCCTCGGCGGCGAACCGGCGGGCGACCGCCGCGCCGATGCCGCGGCTGGCGGCGGTGACGGCGGCGACTTGGCCGGTGAGGCCGAGATCCATGGGTGTTCCCTCCTGGGTGGTGCCGGTGTTCGGCACAGTGGTCCTGCGTCAGTCGGTCAGGGTGATGGCCTTCTCGGGGCAGTCGGCCAGTGCGGCCCGGGCGGACTCCAGGGCCTCGTCCGGGACGGTTCCGTCGCCCACGACGGCGGCGTAGCCCCACTCGTCGAGCTGGAAGACCGACGGGCATATCTCGGCGCAGGTCCCGTAGGCGTTGCACTTGGTCGCGTCGACTGCGGCTTTCATCTGATGGCTCCTCACTTTCGGTCAGGGCGAGGCCGGGAAGGCCTCGGGGTACTCGGCGACGGCCGAGCGGGCCAGGGTTGCGGCGCCGTCCAGGAAGGCGCACGCGCCGCGGCGGGGCAGGGATTGCCCCCAGCGGGCGAGGCGGTCCCGGTCGTCCGCGGTGCCGGCGCCGTCGGCGAGGCGGGCGAAGGTGTCCCGGATCGCCTTGGTGCCGTTGACGCAGACGCCGCACTGGGCCGCGGACTCGCGGGCGTACCAGGCGGACAGTTCGGCAGCGACCCGCAGCGGCGTGTCGTCCGTGCCGAGCGCGGTGATCGCCCCGCAGCCCAGGCCGCTGCCCACAGCGCGCAGGGTGTCGTAGCAGCAGCCGGTGGCGAGGTGGTCGCGCCGCAGCATGCCGCCGAACCAGCCACCCATCAGCACTCCGTGCACCCCGTCGGCGAGGCCGCCGCCGACCTCGTCGAACAGCTGCCCGACCGTCCGGCCGAGCGGCACCTCGTACACGCCGGGCTCGGCGCAGGCGCCGCTCAGGGTGACCAGGGTGGTGCCCGGCGAGGCGTCGGTGCCCTCGGCGCGGTAGGCGGCGGCGCCGTGCCGGGCGATCCAGGCGGCGTGTGCCAGCGTCTCGACATTGCTGACCAGCGTGGGCCTGCCGTCCACGCCGCTCTCGTGCGGGCGCGGCGGCTTGGCGGTGGGCAGCGCCGGGCCCCCGCTGAGGAAGCGGCACACCGCGCTTTCCTCACCGGCGACGTAGGTGGGTTCCACCGTGCGGATCTCCACGTCGGCGGCGCGGTCGTCGCCGTCCGCCGTGAGCTCGTCCAGCGCCGCGCGGACGGCCTGAACGGTGTCCGGGTGCGAGAGGTAGACGATGGCGCGGTCGGCGCCGACGGTGCGGGCGGCCAGCAGCAGCCCGTCCAGGACGAGGTGCGGGCGGTGGGTGAGCAACCAGCGGTCCTTGGCGGAGGCGGGTTCGCCCTCCTCGCCGTTGGCGACCGCGACGCGGGGGCCCTGACCGGCGGCGACTCCGCGCCACTTGAGGTGGGCGGGGAAGGCGGCGCCTCCGCGACCGCGCAGCCCGGCGGCCTCCAGGGTGTCCAGGAGCACGGTGGGGTCGGCGCCGTGCGGGCCGGGCAGATAGGTGCCGAGGTCGCGTTCGGCGGCCAGGCCCAGAGGGGTGTCCGTACTGCCCGGGACGACCAGCCGGGGCGTGATCGCCGGGTGGGCGGCCGCGCTCAGTGCGGCGCCCGTGCGGGCCAGGGTCGGAGCTGTGGTCATGACGCGGCCCTCCCGGTCGTCGGATCGGGCAGCAGGGCCAGCGCGTCCTCGAGGCCGATGACGTCCCCGTACTTGGCGTCGATGTCGAACAGGCTCGCCTCGTGCGGTCCCGCGGCGCGGTCGCCCACGCACTCGGCGACGACGAAGGCCGGGTAGCCGGCCGCGCAGGCGTCGACGGCGGTGGCGCGGACGCAGCCCGAGGTGGTGGCCCCGGTGACGATCAGGCTGTCGGCGCCGAGGGCGGTCAGCAGGGCGGCCAGCCCGGTGCCGGCGAAGGAGGACGCGGCGCGCTTGACCACGAGGGGCTCGGCTTCGGTGCGGCCGAGCCGCTCGTCGGCCTCGACCCACCGGCTTCCCTCGACCAGGACCTTCATGGCCGGCATCTTGCGCAGCCACAGCGAGCCCTCGACGCCGTCGGCGGCGAACGCGATCGTCGTGAACACCACCGGTGTGCCGGCGGCCCGGGCCCGGTCGAGCAGCGTGCGGGTGGCGGTGACGACCGCGTCCAGGTCGCTGCCGGGCGGGCAGTCGGGGTCGGTGAACCCGTTGATCAGATCGACGACCAGGACGGCCGGCCGGCTTCCGGGGGTGAGCCGGCCGCCGAGGCCGCGTGCCGCGTACA
Organism: Streptomyces sp. RB17; assembly: GCF_009604455.1. GTDB lineage: Bacteria > Actinomycetota > Actinomycetes > Streptomycetales > Streptomycetaceae > Streptomyces. The sequence continues at coordinate 435,256 of NZ_WEGL01000002.1, read as the reverse complement.
GGTCTCCGACGGCAGCAGGCGTGCTCACAGGTCGTCACCTCCCGCCGGTGCGGCCAGGCCGCGGGCGAGCAGCCCCGAGTCGGCCACCAGCACGGAGCCGGTCACGGCCGCGGTGTCCGCCGCCGAGGCGAGGGTGACGTACAGTCCGGCCAGGTCGTCGCCGGTGGGGATGTGGTGCAGCGGCAGCGCGTCCTCGGTGCCGGGCAGGACCGCGTCGCGCGTTCCCTGCCCGAGAGCGCCGATGCCGGTCATCACGGTGGGCAGGACGCCCGGGGCGACCGCGTTCACCCGCACCTTGGGGGCGAGTTCGTGGGCGAGCTGCTTGACCACGCCCAGCACGGCGTGCTTGGAGGAGGTGTAGAGCACCCCGCCCCCCGCGGCCGCATAGGAGGCGTACGACCCGGTGAGGACGACCCGGCCACGGGTGGCGATCAAATCGTCCAGTGCCGCGCGGAGGTTGACCAGGATCGAACCGACGTTGATGCGCCAGCACTCCTGGAGCGCCTCGCCCAGCTGATCGCCCGGCAGGTCCACCAGGCGCACGTTGTGGTCGTACACGCCCACGCACGAGGTGTAGACGTCGACCGGGCCGAAGTGGCGGTGGGCGGTGTCCACCATGGCCACGGAGGTCTTCCAGTCGGAAGCGTCGCCCGCGACCGTGGTCAGGGTGGCGGGGCGGCCGAGCCGTTCGGCGAGTTCCTCCAGCGGGCCGGCCCGCAGGTCGGCGGCGACCACTCGGGCACCCTCTGCGAGGTAGCGACGGACGACGGCCGAGCCGAGTCCGCCGGCCGCTCCGGTGACCAGGGCGACCTGCCCGTCAAGCCTGCTGCTCATGGCTGTCCTTCGAGTCCTGCGGGGCGGCGCCCTGGGCCTCGGGAAAGACGAGGCTGGGCCAGGCGCCGGGGGCGGCGCGCATCATGTCGGCGTAGAAGGCGTACAGGTTGCGCTGGACGCCCTCCTCGTAGCGGGTCCACTGGACGCGGCCCGGACCAGGCCACTCCTTCACCGGCTCGGAGATGCCGATGCCGGGCTTGCCCATCTCGTAGTTGAGCTGGAAGTCGAGGAGCTCGGCGGCGGTGGAGCGGCCGGTGCGGCCGACGGTGATCCACGGCTCGGTGTCGTCCACCTCGAAGGCGCCGCCCATGGAGAAGGTGCCCAGGCCGGCGCGGTAGGCGCGGTCCTTCTGCTCCGCAGAGAGATTCTTGTAGGCGGCGAACCAGTTCCACACCTCGACCTGCCCGGGGCCGTGCGGCTGCCAGACGCGGAGGGTGAGGATGCCCACTGGCGGGTGGTTCGCGCCGTCCTCGGTCATGGGGAGGGCGAGCAGCGAGAAGTTGGGGAAGACATTGGCGACCATGACCCGGGACCGGCGGGCGACCGACAGCTGTTCGGCGCTGATCCGGCTGGTGTTGAAGGTCTCCACCAGCTCCTCGGGGAAGCCGAAGAACTTCGGGCCGGGCTCGTTCTCGTCCGGGGCCATCGAGAAGGACAGCGAGTGCCCCGGGGAGGCCTGGATGTGATAGCCCATCATGTTCTCCCGGAACGGGACCGGGAAGGCGCCGATCTCCCACACCGAGCGGTGCAGGGTGCCCAGGTGGTAGTCGTCGCCGGAGAAGTTGTCCGCGCCGGACTTCCAGTTGGCGTCGATCACGAACCGCTGCGGCGGGCCGAGCACCTCCATGCCGTGCTCGTTGAGCCCGAAGAGCAGGTCGAGGTACCAGGCCATGCCGCCCAGGTACTCCTTCAGTTCAGGCGCCGTCGCGTCCAGGGTGGCGAACACCAGACCCTGGTAGGACTCGACCTTGGCGGCACTGACCAGGCCGTTGCCCTCCTTCGACATGCCACCGAAGGCGTTGCGCCACAACGGGGCGCCGACCAGGTTGCCCTTGGTGTTGTACGTCCAGCCGTGGTACGGGCAGCGGAAGTGGGAGGTGTTCCCGGAGTCCGAGCGGCACACCTGGACACCGCGGTGCCGGCAGGCGTCGAACAGGACGTTGACGCCGCCCTCTTCGTCGCGGACGACAATGAAGTTGTCCTCGCCGATCTTCCGCAGCACGTAGTCGCCCTTGGCGGGAATCTCGGACTCGTGGGCGAGGAACACCCAGCAGCGTCCGAAGACGTTGCGCAGTTCCTGCCGGTAGAGGTCCGGGTTGCCGAAGATCGTCGCTGGGATGCTGCCCCGGTCGGCGCCCTCGGCGACCGCGTCCAGCAGCCGGCCGGTGTCGGTGTGGCTCGTCATGGTGTGTTCCTCGCTCAGAAGAAGATCGCCAGGTTGTGGGTGCGGATCACGGTCAGGTCGAGCAGGACGTCGCGGCGCAGCAGCATCAGCCGGCCGTCCTCGCGGCGCAGCAGGTCGACGCGCTCGCCGGACAGCAGCTGGGGCACGCTCTGGTCCTGGCGGGTACGGTGCAGCAGCAGGTTGCTGCGCACCTTCACGGTGTCGGGGTCTTCGGTGGCACGGACCCGGACGTTGGTCACGAAGTGCCGGATGCGGGAGGGCGGGTCTTCCGCCCAGGCGTACTGGGTTTCATTGCGGGCGACCCGGCTGCTGAGTGATCCGTAGGTCTCCAGCAGGTGGTAGGTGTCCTCCGCGAAGCCGCGGCCGCGGGCCCGCTCCACCGTCTGCCGCAGCGGCACGGTGTACGTGACGTCACGGCTGACCATGGTCTCGAGCCACTCGCGCTCGCGAAGGTCGTCCAGAAGTTCGGCCTCGGTGTGGATCCAGTCGAGGACTTCCGCGTAGAGCGCGGTGTCCGCCGAGACCCGAGACAGTGTCGAGTCCATCCGTCACACTCCTCCGGGGTGGGTTGAACACACTTTTGCATGCACTTTTGTGTACGGCAAGCCCCGTCCAAAATTCCGTATGCAGCCATTTTCGCCCCTGCGGCGACCTTGTGCAGGGCGCTCGTGCAGGGCGCGCCGAAGCCCCGCCCCGGCCCCTTGCGAGCAGGCCGGGGCGGGCCGCCGGGACCACGGCGACGCCAAGGGCTGTCAGATCAGGCGGGCCGCGAAATACGCCGTGTGCAGGGCGTCGTAGACCCGGCCGGGCGCCACCGCCGAGCCGATGCTCGTGACCGGCAGCCCTGCCTTGCGGACCTCGGCCGCCAGAGAGCGGGGCGACGGCTCCCGGCCGAGGGCGAGCACCACCGCGTCCGCCTCGACGCCCTCCTCGGCACCGTCCGCGCGGCGCACGCGCACGCCCTTGTCCTCGACCGCGACGACCTCGCATCCGGTCCGTACCTCGACGCCCACCTCGGCGAGCCTGCTGGGCAGCACCAGCACGTCGTACTTGACCTCGTCCCCTCTCATCATCCGCTCGCCGCTTTCGAGGACGACGACGGTGGTGCCGGGTAGTTCGGCCAGCCGCAGGGCCGACTCACAGCCCTGGAAGCCGCCACCGACCACGACGACGCGCCGTCCCACCAGGTCCTCGCGCCGGTCCGAGATGTCGCCGGGGCCCAGCACCAGCGCCGCCTCGGCGACCGGGCCGCCGAAGGAGCGCTGCGGCGCCCCGGTCGCGACCACGACCTCGTCGAATCCTTCGGTGACACCGGCGGCGTCTGCGGCGACGGGGCGGACCTCGATCCCCCGCCGGGTCACCTCGTGGACCAGGTGGTCCCGCAGCCCGGCGAGATCCTGCTTCACGGTGGATCCGACGGCGTGGTTCAGCGCCCCGCCCAGCTCACCGGGTTCGAAGAGGACGACCGTGTGCCCGCGGTCGTGCAGGGCCGCCGCGGCGCGCAGCCCGGCCGGTCCGCCCCCGGCGACGGCCACGCGCTTGCGCACCTGGGCCGTGCCGATCGGGAACCGTCCCTCCTCCGCCACCTCGGGATTGACCGTGCAGCCCACACTGCGCTTCTGGTCCAACCCGCGCTCCAGGCAGCCGTCGTTGCAGCGGATGCAGGGCACGATCTCCAGCTGCCGTCCTTCGCGGGCCTTGTTCGTCCAGTCCGGGTCGGCCAGCAAGGCGCGGCCGAGGGAGACGAAGTCGGCGCTGGAGGATCCTAGGATCTCGTCGGCGATCTCGGGCGTGATCAGCGAGCCCGAGGCGATCACCGGTATGGACACCGCGGACTTGATCTTCTCCCAGCCCCAGCGGTGCGGCTGGCGCGGCATGTACCAGGAACTGACCTCCCACTGTTGCAGTGCGTGGTGTCCGCCCGAGGCATGGATCACGTCCACGCCGTGCTGCTCCAGCAGCCGACACAGCTGAACGGTCTCCTCGAGCATGATGCCGTCCGGCTCGTAGTCGGTCACCGAGAGCCGCACGCTCAGCGGGAAGCTGCGCGGCACGTGCGCGCGGACGCTGTCGACGATCTCCAGCAGGATCCGCGCGCGGTTCTCGAAGGAGCCGCCGTAGTCGTCGGTGCGGTCGTTGGTGTGCGGGGACAGGAAGTTGGTGATCATGTAGCCGTGGCCGGCGTGGATCTCCACCAGGTCGAACCGCGCCATGTAAGCGCGCGCCGCCGCCTCGCCGAAGCTGCGCACCACCCCGGCGATCTCCTCGACGGTCATCGGGGCGGGTACGACGCCGAACTGCATCTCGGCCACGTCCCAGGAAGAGGAGGACGCGGACTTCATCGGACTGGTGCCCAGGAAGCGCTGGCGTCCGGCGTGCACCAGCTGCAGGCCGATCGCCGCGCCGGTGGAACGGACCTCGTCGGCGAGCCATCCGAGGCCGGGAACGTGGTCCTGGCGGCTCGCCCCCGGCTGACCGTGGATGGACTTGCTGGCGTCGTCGTCGACGTAGGTGTACTCGACCATCACCAGGCCGGGGCCGCCCTCACCGAGCCGCCGGTAGTGGTTCACCGTGCGCCGGCTGACGGTTCCGTCCGGGTTGCAGGTGGCCGTGGTGTTGGGTGACTTCACGACGCGGTTGCGCAGGGTCAGGTCCCCTATCGCGCCGGTGCGGAACAGGTTGTCGAATGCCATTTTGTGCTGCCTCTTGTTTCGGGTCTGTCGGTTCTGTCGGGCCTGTCGGTTTCTGTTGTGCCGGGGAGTGGGCGAGGCCGTCCGACGAGCGGTCGGAAAGATCAGGAACGTCCGGGCACGAGACTCGCCGTGGCGCAGGCGTCGCAGACCGCCGGGGCGCCCACCGCTGCCTCGCGGTCCATTTCCAGGACCACGTAGGCCTTCTCGCAGCGGTGGCACTCGGCCCAGGTGGCGGCCGGGTCCGCCACCTCGCCGCGCGGGTCGGAGGCATCCGGGGCGACCACCGGGCGCACCTTCACGACGACCGCGTACAGGGCCGAGCTGACCACCAGCGCGACGAGCGGCGCCGCTCCGGTGAGCACCGCCGGCACACCGGGTGCCTCGGCGAGGCAGATGCCGACGGCGGAGGCGAGCACCCAGACGCCGAGCCCCCAGGTGACCCGTGGCAGGCGCAGCGCACGGAATTCCGGTCCGACCGCACGGTCTTCCGGCACCAGTACGTAGTGCGTGAGGGCGATGCCGACCCAGCTGACCAGGAACACGCCCTGCCAGGTCAGCGCGGACTGCAGATAGCTGAAGACGTCGGTCAGCATCAGCAGGAACACCACGCCGGACGTGGCGACGACCAGCAAGGTGCGGCTGAGTCGGACGCCGGTCAGGTCCTTGATGAGCCGCCCCCAGTTCGCGGACGACAAGTAGTAGTTGATGCTGTTGATCCTGGCCTGGGACACCACGATCAGGATCAGCCCGGCGACACCGAGACTCGCGATGATCGCCTGCACCACGCCGGTCTCGGCCGTGGGCTGGTCCGGGATCGCCGCGCGGACCAGGAAGATGCCGGCCACGCCGTTCGCCGCGAAGAGCCAGACGTAGAAGACCCAGCCGAAGGTGACCCTGCGGTGGAAGCCCTCGTCCTCGACCCGGGCGAACCGTGCGAAGTCCACGGTGACCGGCATGCACAGGTAGATGCCCATGTAGAGGATCGCGCCCAGCAGCCAGCCGGGCAGGGCCCGGGCCTCCGGCGGGACGACCCCGCCGAAGGAGAGCCAGTGCGAGCTTCCCGAAAAGCGCACGGCGGCGACCACGACCGCTGCGACGATGCCCACGACGTAGAGCGGCAACAGGACGCCGTTCAGTCGCGCCATCCAGGTCTGCACGCCGCCGAGCATCAGCGGCAGCATGGCGACCACGATGATCGCGTACCAGACACGGATGTCCCAGCCCGGGGTGTAGTGGTCGAACGCGACCGCGAGCGTGCTGCTCTCGAAGACCGCGTAGTAGGTGGTGTTGGCGGCGATGAGCAGTGCGGTGAGCGAGGCGCCGAGCACCCCGAACATCCGGCGCGACAGCAGGGTGCTGTTCAGGCCGCTCCGCCGGCTCCAGCCGGTGAACAGGGCATTGATGAGTGAGTAGGTCACCACCGAGATGCCGATGGCGATCAGCGCGTCGACGGTGCCGTACAGGCTGGCCGCCAGAGCGCCGTAGAACAGCCACACCATCGCGCTGAGCAGGGACCAGAACGACATGGTCAGCTGCCAGCGCCCGACACGAGCGGTCAGCGGGACCAGGTGGTTGCTGTAGTCGTCGGCGCGCTGCTCGGCCACCACGGCGGGGTCGTCGGTGGATCTTGTCCGCAGTGGGGCGGGGGAGACTTCCTGGGCTAGCGACATGGCCGCTCCTGGGGGAAGAGAGTCCGGAGAGTGCACACTAAAGTGCATGCAGAAGTGAATACTTTGCATTGCCCAGGCGCTGCGTCAATGGCTGTGCAGAGGTTTTTCCCGCCCGACATACGACCGTGAGCAGGGCGAAAGCGCACGGTGCGCGGAGTGCGCGTGTGCGAGGAAGCCGCCCGGCGGTTCCGCAGCGAGCGCGGGCCACGCCGGGCTCCGGGGCGGCCACCAGCCCGATGGATCCGGCAGCCACACAGCCATTACGTACGGAAGCGGCGACCCGCGATGAAGATCGACCGCCCGCTCCGGCAGGCGGTCGAGAAGGCGCAGCTCCATGAAGGAGCCGGCACGGCCCCGGGGAGGGGCCGTGGTCAGCCGCGCAGCACGGAAGCGAAGATCCTCGGCAGCGCGGACCAGCGGGGCGCGGCGGCGAAGCCGGTGAGGAGAGGGCCCATGGTGGCGGCCGGTGCGGTCGGCGACGGACGACGGAGGCTTGGGGGACATCGCCGACTCCCCGTGCCGGAGCGATCGGGGCGCCGGGGGGAACAGTCCGCGCACGACGGTGCGCTCGGGTTCGTCCAAGGATCAGGAAGAGCCAGGGGCCGGCCGCGGAGGTGGAGCACAGCCGGTTCCGCGCGACGTAGCGGACCTGGCCTCAGTCGTTCCGCGCCAGCAGCCTCATGCTGAGCATTCGCTGACCCGGGCACGGTGATCAGAGCTGGTGAGCGGTCCGGCGCAGAACCGCAGCGACGGCCCGTGGGAGCTGATCGGCGTCTCATCGGTTCCTCAGCTGTCGAAGTCGACGGTCAGGGTGTCGGAGACGGGGAAGGTCTGGCAGGTCAGCACGTATCCGGCGTCGACCTCGGCAGGTTCCAGGGCGTAGTTGCGCCGCATGTCCGCCTCCCCCAGGAGGACCCGAGCGCGGCAGGTGCCGCAGACGCCGCCCTTGCAGGCGAACGGCAGATCGGGGCGTACGCGGGAGGCCGAGTCGAGGAGGGTGGCCTCGCGGGAGAGGGCCGAGGTGGTGGCGCGGCCGTCCAGAACGACGGTGACCTGGCTGACCGGGCCGTCGGACACGTTCTCCGGCCGGCGCACCGGAGCCACAGGCTCCTCGCCGGCGAAGAAGAGTTCCTGGTGGATACGGTCGTCGGGCACGCCCAGACCGGCGAGGACCTTCTGGGCGTCGAGAACCAGGCCGTGTGGTCCGCACAGCCACCAGTGGTCGGCGGCGGAGGCATCGACCAGGCCGTCGATGAGTGCGGCCAGCCGGTCGGCATCGAGACGGCCGGACAGCAGCTCGGCCTCGCGCGGTTCGCGGGAGAGGACGTGGGCGAGCTGGAAGCGGGCCGGGTAGAGGTCCTTCAGGTCGGCCAATTCGTCGGCGAACATGACCGAGTCGGTGCGCCGGTTGCCGTAGAAGAGGGTGACGCGGAAGCCGTCGTCCGCGGCGAGGACGGACTCGGCGATCGAGATCATCGGTGTGACACCCGAGCCGGCCGCGATGAGCACATGGTGTCCGGGCGTGGACAGATCAGGGGTGAAGGCGCCGGTCGGGGCCATCACCTCGACGGTGTCGCCCGGTCTCACCTCGTTCACCAGCCAGGAGGAGAACAGCCCGCCGGGCACGACGCGTACTCCGATGCGGGGAGGGGTGCCCACCGGGGAGCAGATCGAGTAGGAGCGCCGCTCGTCCCGCCCGTCGACTTCGCGCCGCAGGGTGAGCGACTGCCCGGGTGCGAAGGCGAACTCCTCCGCCAGCTCGGCGGGGATGTCGAAGCTCACCGCCGCGGCGTCGTCGCACAGTCCCTGCACTGCCGCCACCTTCAGGGTGTGGAAGGCCGGGCGGCGGCGCGCCGGCCGCGCCGGCGAGGGGGCGGCGTCGGGAGCCAACACGTCCTTCATCTAGATCTCCTTGACGTACTCGAACGGTTCCTGGCACGCGCGGCAGCGCCACAGCGCCTTGCAGGAGGTGGCGCCGAAGCGGGAGGTCTCCTCCGTGTCAGTGGCGCCGCAGCGCGGGCAGGGCACCGCTCGGCGAGTGGCGGACAGGTCCAGCGGCACGGGGCCCGGCGCCGGACGCGCTGCCGGGCCGGGCGGTGCGATGCCGTGTTCGGCGAGCTTGAGGCGGCCCTCCGCGGTGATCCAGTCTGTGGTCCACGGCGGGTCCAGGACGGTGCGCACCTGCACGCGTTCGTATCCGGCGTCCTTCAGTCGTGCCGCCACGCCGGCCCGCATCTCGGACATGGCGGGGCAGCCGGAATAGGTCGGCGTGAGCGCGGCGACGACCGTGCCGTCGGCGGCCACCGTCACGTCTCGCAGCACCCCGAGGTCGGCGAGTGTGAGCATGGGCAGTTCGGGGTCGGGCACCTGCTCGGCGATGCGCCGGGCGCGCCGGGCCTCCGTCAGCGCGGTCACCATGTCGCCTCCGGGTGGGCACGGGCGACGCTCTGCAGCTCAGCCAGCAGCGGGGCGAGGTGCTCGGTGTGGTCACCTGCGCGACCGGAGCCGGCCGTCCGCGTCGATACGTCCGGCAGGGGCAGGCCCGCCGCCTCGGCGACCTGCCGCAGTACCGCGAGGACCTCGGTCCGTTCCCCATGGGCCTCGAACAACTCGCCCAGATGGGCAGCCACCTGGTCGAGGCCGGCGCGCATTCTGCGGTGGGACTCCTCGGTGCCGTCACCGAGCCGGACGACCCACTCGGCCGCGTACTGGCGGTGGTAGGTCAGTTCCTTCACGCCCTTGGCAGCAATGGCGGCGAGCACCGGGTCGGCCGAGGTCGCGAGCCGCTCGAAGTGGGCGAGGCGCCAGCTGGCGAACACCAGCAGCCGTGCGACGCTGAACGCGAAGTCGCCGTTGGGCAGCTCTGTCAGACGCACACTGCGGAACTCGTCCGGGTCACGGAAGTAGGCATAGGCGTCCTCGCCGCGCCCCGTACCGTCGACCTGGCCGCAGCGGGCATAGAGGAGGCGGGCCTGGCCGAGCAGGTCGAGGCCGATGTTCGCCAGTGCCACCTCCTCCTCCAGCTCGGGGGCGCGGGTGGTCCACTCGGCCAGGCGCTGCGCACTGACCAGCGCGTCATCGGCCAACGCCAGGCAGAGGTCTGCCAGTTGGTGCCGGTCGACGCCGTCCGGCACTGCGGTGCTCACGCCGTGCAGGGGATCCTCGAAGCCGGTGCCGTAGGCCCAGCGGGCGTCGTCCTCGTGTCCCTCGGCGAGGGTCATGTAGACGTGGTCGTCACTCATGCCCTGCTCCTAGATGTGGGGGACGTCGTCGGGGATGTCGTAGAAGGTCGGATGCCGGTACACCTTGTCGGCGCTGGGCGCGAAGAAGGGATCCTTCTCGTCGCGGGTGGACGCGGCGATGTTCTCGGAGCGCACCACCCAGATGCTCACGCCCTCGTTGCGCCGCGTGTACAGATCGCGGGCATGGGTGAGCGCCATCGCGTCGTCGGCGGCATGCAGTGAGCCGACATGGACGTGGTTGAGTCCCCGCTTGCCGCGCACGAACACCTCGTACAGGGGCCAGCCGTGCTTCTCGGAGGTCATGCCGCCGCTCCCTTGTTCGCGCGGTTCGCCTGCTTGGCAGCGTGCACACCGGCCGCCTCGCGCACCCAGGCACCTTCTTCATGAGCGACTCGGCGCCGCTCGAGCCGCTCCGTGTTGCAGGGGCCGTCGCCCTTGATGACACGCATCAGCTCGTCCCAGTCCGGCGTGCCGAAGTCGTGGTGCCCGCGCTCCTCGTTCCAGCGCAGTTCCGGGTCGGGCAGGGTGACGCCGAGCTTCTCGGCCTGCGGGACCGTCATGTCCACGAACCGCTGGCGCAGCTCGTCGTTGCTGTGCCGCTTGATCTTCCAGGCCATCGACTGCGCGGAATTGGGCGATGCGTCGTCCGGCGGGCCGAACATCATCAGCGACGGCCACCACCAGCGGTTCACGGCGTCCTGCACCATCTCCCGCTGTGCCTCGGTGCCGCGCATCATCGTCATCAGCAGCTCGTAGCCCTGCCGCTGGTGGAACGACTCCTCCTTGCAGATCCGCACCATGGCGCGCGCGTACGGCCCGTAGGAGGAGCGGCACAGCGGCACCTGGTTGCAGATCGCCGCGCCGTCCACGAACCAACCGATCACCCCCACGTCGGCGAAGCTCAGCGTCGGGTAGTTGAAAATTGACGAGTACTTCTGGCGCCCCTCGAGCAGTCGCCCGGTGAGGTCCGCGCGGTCGGCGCCGAGGGTCTCGGCGGCGGAGTACAGGTACAGGCCGTGGCCGGCCTCGTCCTGCACCTTGGCGAACAGGATCGCCTTGCGACGGAGCGACGGCGCACGCGTGATCCACTCGCCCTCCGGCTGCATGCCGATGATCTCGGAGTGCGCATGCTGCGCCACCTGCCGGACGAGCGTCTTCCGGTAGCCGTCCGGCATCCAGTCACGGGGCTCGATCCGCTGGTCCCGCGCGATCGTCGACTCGAAGTGCTCTTGAAGCGCGGGTGGAACATCGAGTGCGGCCGACGAGCCGGCCTGCTGTTCAGTCATCCGTATCCCCAATCCCTACCGACCGTTCGTTCGGTCGATGATATGGCGAGGTCCCCGGGTTCCGGCAAGAGCCGGAGTGGGGTCAGTTCCCGTTGAAGGAAGGTGCCCGGCCGTCGAGGAAGGCGCGGACAGCAGCGTGGTGGTCCTTCGTCCGACCGAGCCGCTCCTGCGCCCCGGCCTCCGCCTCCGGCAAGGCGGCCGGGTCGCCGCCGGCGGCAGCTCGCAGCAACGCCTTGACCTCGGCGTACGCGAGGGTGGGCCCGTCGGCCAGGTGCCGTGCGAGGTCGAGGCCCCGCTCCGTGGCCGAGCCGTCCGGTACGACACGGTGGAGCAGGCCCCACCGCTCGGCCTCCTCGGCGCCGAACCGGTCGCCGAGGAGCATCAGGGCTGCGGCCCGTGAAGGCCCGACGGCCTGCGCGAGCGTGCCGCTCAGCCCGCTGTCGGCTGCCAGGCCGATGCCGGTGAAGGCGGTGGCGAAGCGGGCGCCCCGAGCGGCCACTCGCAGGTCGGCGCACAATGCCAGGCCGAGGCCCGCGCCGACACAGGCGCCCTCGATGGCCGCCACCACCGGTTGCGGCAGCGCGCGTATCTGCGTGACCAGTGGGTTGTACTCGTCGCGCACGATGGAGAACGCCGACTCGGGGCGGGTCTCCAGGGCGTGGGCGTGCTCCTTGAGGTCCTGTCCGACGCAGAAGTGCCTGCCCTGCGCGGCCAGCAGAACCGCGCGCACTTGTTCACCGTCGGCGCGCACCTGCCGCAGGGCGTCCAGCAGCCCCTTGCGAATGGACGCGTCGAGGGCATTGCCCGCGGAGGGCCGACGCAGTTCGATGACGGCGACGCCGTCCCGCAGGGCGTATCCGACGGTGCGTTCGCCGGCCTGCGCCGTACCGGTCACCGCCATGCGTAGAACCCCTGTCCGGTCTTGCGGCCGAGTTCGCCTTGGGCGACCTTCTCGCGCAGCAGCCGCGGCGGAGCGAACCGTTCGCCCAGCGTGGCGTGGAGGTGCTCCGCAATGGCCAGGCGTACGTCCAAACCGACCAGATCGGTCAGGCGGAGGGGGCCCATCGGGTGCTTGTAACCGAGTCGCATGGCGTCATCGATGGCCTCGGGTTCCGCCACTCCGTCCTCGACCATGCGGATGGCCTCCAGCCCGAGAGCGAGGCCGAGCCGGCTGCTGGCGAAGCCGGGCGAGTCATGGACGACGACGTCCTTCTTGCCGAGGCAGCGCGTCCACCGCAGGGCAGCCTCGACCGTGGCGGCGTCTGTGGCCGGTGCCAGCACGATCTCGACCAGGTCCGACACGGGTACCGGGTTGAAGAAGTGCATGCCCAGGAAGCGGCCGGGCCGGGTGAGGACGGCGGCCAGCTCGGTGACGGAGAGAGAGCTGGTGTTGCTCGCCAGGACCGTCGTAGCGTTCACCGCCTGTTCGGCGGCGGCGACAACACCGGCCTTGAGCGCGGAGTCCTCGGGAACGGCCTCCACGACCAGGTCTGCCTCGCTGGGCAGCGCGTCCACCGACTCCACGGTGGACACCCGCGCCAGAATCTCGTCCGGTGATGCGGTGAGCCGGTCGCGCTCGGCGGCCCTCTTCAGCCCGTCGGCCACCCGGTCCAGGGCCGCGGCCGCAGCCGCAGCGCCGCTCTCGACCACGGTGACGACGGAACCGGCGGTCGCATAGGACTGAGCGATACCGGCGCCCATGCGGCCGCCACCGATCACCCCGACCACGGCCGGCGCGGATGCGTTGGTTGTCATGCTCGGCTCCTCTTCTGCAGGAAGCGGATCATGCGATCCTTCTTGTCTTCGCCCTCGAACAGCACTGCCTGGGCCAGGTCGTCGGCGACCGGATGGGCGCCGGGCGAGTCGACGACGAGCTTGGTCAGGCGCAGGGCCACGGCAGAGGACCGCGCCATGCGGTCGAGCAGGGCATGCGCCTCGTCGAGCAGCTTCTCGGCCGGTACGACGTCGATGACGAGCCCGGTCGCCAGGGCCGCCCGTGCGTCGAGGTTCCGCCCGGCGAGCAGCACCTGCTTGGCGACCGACTCGCCGACCAGCTCCGGCAGCCGCCAGCATGCGCCGGCGGCGGCGAGAATGCCGAGTGCCGGCTCCGGGTTGCCGAACACGGCGTCGGGTCCGGCGATGCGCAGGTCGCATGCGTAGGCCAGTTCGGCGCCGCCGCCCAGGGCCCAGCCGTCGACCGCGGCGACGGTCGGCATCGGAAGCCGCCGCACCCGCTCGAACAGGCGACTGTTGATGCCCTGCAGTGCTTCGTCCCGGCCGCGCCTGAGCAGTTCGGAGATGTCGGCGCCGCCCGCGAAGACGCGGCCATGTCCGGTGAGCAGCAGCAGTTTCGGCCGACGCTCCAGCTCGTCACAGACGCCGTGCAACTCGGCGATCATCCTGCCGCTGATGGCGTTGCGGGCGTCGGGCCGGTTCAGCGTGACCATCACCCGGTCGTCGCGCTCCTCGACCAGGAGGGTCTCCCATGTCATGGCGTTCACATCCGCTCCACGAGCATGGCGACGCCCTGGCCGACGCCGACACACAGCGTCGCGAGACCCCTGCGGGCGTCCTCCCGCTCCAGGCGGCCCAGCAGGGTGAGCAGGATGCGGGCGCCCGAGCAGCCGAGGGGATGACCCAGCGCGATGGCGCCGCCATCGGCGTTGACCTTGTCCTCGTCGAGCTTGAGGCGGCGCATCACCGCCAGGGCCTGGGCCGCGAACGCCTCGTTCAGCTCCACCGCGTCGAGGTCCCCAGCCTGCCATCCGGCCCGGGCGAGGGCCTTCTCGGTGGCGGGCACCGGGCCGAGGCCCATGACATGGGGCTGGACGCCGGCCGAGGCGGAGGTGACGATGCGCGCCCGCGGAGTGAGGCCGTACCGGTCCACGGCCGCAGCACTCGCCACGACGAGGGCGGCGGCTCCGTCGGACAGTGGCGAGGAGGAGCCGGCGGTGACGATGCCGTCCTTGCGAAAGATCGTGCGGAGCGTGCCGAGCTTCTCCAGAGTGGTCGTGGGACGGGGGCCTTCGTCCCGAGCGACCTCGCCGTCCTTGACCGGGACCGGCACGATCTCGCGGTCGAAGCTGCCCGCCTGCTGAGCGGCGACGGCCCGCTGGTGGCTGCGCAGCGCGAAGGCGTCGGACTCGGCGCGGGTGATGCCGTCCAGGGCCGCGACCTCCTCCGCGGTCTCGCCCATCGACAGGGTCACCTTCACCGTCTCGGGTCCGGCGCCCGCGGGCACGGCACGGCCGGCGGCCGTGAAGCGGGGGTTGGTGAACCGCCAGCCCAGTGACGTGTCGTGCACCTCCCCAGGCTTGGCCCAGGGAGTTCCCGGCTTCTCCATCACCCACGGTGCACGGGTCATGGACTCCGCGCCCCCCGCCACGACCACGTCGGCCTCGCCGGTACGGATCGCCTGGGCTGCCGAGGCGACAGCGGTCAGGCCCGAGGCGCACAGCCGGTTGACGGTGTAGCCGGGCACCGTGTGCGGCAGACCGGCCAGCAACAGTGCCATGCGGGCGACATCGCGGTTGTCCTCGCCGGCCTGGTTGGCCGCTCCGAGGATGACCTCGTCCACGGCGTCGGACGGGATGCCGGAGCGGCGCACGGACTCGCCGACCACGAGGGCGGCCAGGTCGTCGGGGCGAACGGAGGCCAGCGCGCCACCGTAGCGCCCCTGCGGCGTGCGGGCTCCGTCGATCAGGTAGACCTCTTCGGGCATCAGGCGGCCTCCTCGGCAGTGGCGACGGGACGACGGGACTGCAGCACGGAGAAGCGGCCGGTGACGAAGGCCGCATCGGACAGGGTGGCGCTGGCCGCGGGGTTGGCAGCACTGCCGTGGAAGTCGCTGAAGGCGGCGGACTGGTTGACGAAGATCTGACCGGTGAGGTTCTCGGACAGGTGGACGCCGGCTTCCAGGGCGGCCTCCTCGGCGGCGGCCAGCGTCTCCTCGTCGGTGGTGTGGACCGCAGCGGTCAGCGCCCCGTGCGCCCGCACCGTCTCACGGAAAAGCTCCAGGCTGTGCTGGGTGGAGTCTGTGCGGATCACGAACGACACCGGCCCGAACCACTCCCGGGTGTACACCTCCCGGTCGGCCTCCGCGTCCAGCAGCGCCACGAGCGGCGTCCGCACGTCCGCCTCGGCGTACTCCGGGTGTTCGACGGACGTCGATGCGCGTACGGTACGGCCGACACCGGCCGCGTCAGTCAGCCGGTCGCGCACACCCTTGTTGACGATCGCGCCCAGCGCGCCAGCAGCGCGCGCGGGGTCGCCCAGCAGCTTGTCCAAGGCTGCGGCCAGGTCGGCGGCGAACTCGTCGGCCGTCCGCGGTCCCTGGTCGGTGGCCATGCCCTCGCCGGGGATCAGCAGATTCTGCGGGGTGGTACACATCTGCCCGCTGTACAGCGACAGCGAGAAGGCGAGATTGCCCAACAAGCCGCGGTAGTCGTCGGTGGAGTCGAGAACGACCGTGTTCAGGCCGGCCTTCTCCGTGTACACGACCGCCTGGCGGGCGTTGGTCTCCAGCCAGTCTCCGAACTCGGTCGAACCGGTGAAGTCGACGATCCGCACGTCCGGGTCCAGGGCGAGCGCGGCGGCGTGCCGGCCTCCGGGTGCCTCGGCGACCAGGAGGACGAGGTCGGGGCTGAATCCCGCCTCCGCCAGCACTTCGCGGGCGATGCGCACCGTGATCGCCAGAGGCAGTACGGCGCCCGGGTGCGGCTTGACCACGACGGGGTTGCCGGTGACGAGCGAGGCGAACAGGCCCGGATAGCCGTTCCAGGTGGGGAAGGTGTTGCAGGCGATGAGCAGTGAGACACCCCGGCCCACCGAGGTGAACGTCTTGTCCAGCACGAGGGCGTCGCCCTTGCGCTGGGGCTTGCTCCAGCGGGCGGCGGCCGGGTGCTTCTTCTGCGCGGCCCACGCGTAGGCGACGGCTTCGAGCCCCCTGTCCTGCGCGTGCGGGCCTCCTGCCTGGAAGGCCATGACGAACGCCTGGCCGGTGGTGTGCTGCACGGCGTGGGCGATGTCGAAGCTCGCCGCGTTCAGACGGGCCAGGATCTCCGCACAGACGCCGGCGCGCGTGTCCGGGCCGGCCGCGCGCCAGGCCGCCGTGGCGGCCTTGGCGGCGGCCACGGCCGCCGTCGGCGAGAGCCGCGGGTAGCTGATACCCAGCGGGAACCCGTACGGGGAGTGCTCCTCGGGCGCCACGCGCCCCTCCCCCGGGTGTCCGGGCAGGTCGAAGGGCCTGCCGATCTGCTCCCGGAAGGCCGCCTCACCCAGCTTGGCGGCGTCCTCGCCGTACACCGACTTGCTGGGCGACTCCGGATAAGGAGTCCAGTGCTCCCGTGACTCCGTCGCGCTCACCGCCCGTTGCAGCAGTTCACGGTGACGAGTGAAGAAGTCGTGCGCCGCAGGGCTTTCGTTCGGCATGTGGCTCACCTCTTGACAGGCAATGGCGTGGCTTGATTTGTTGACCGTGCCGCACGCTAACCGAATGTTCGGTCGGGACACAAGATGGTGGAAACCGTGACGGAAGCAACGCCCACGATGCCGGGGCCGACGACGCGCATGCTCGCCGCGGACGAGGCTTCACGCCTCCTCGGTATCGAACTGCTGGAGCATGGCGAGGGAACCGCTGTACTGCGCATGACCGTGACGGCGTCCATGGTCAACGTCCTGACGGCCACCGCTCGGGAGGTCACCCGCTTCGGTCGCAGCGGCATCTATGACGTCAGCGTCGTACGCGGCGAGACGGTGATCGCGGAGTTCCGCGGCCGCAGCCGCAGCATCCGGAGCACGGAAACCAAGGAGCCGCAATGATCAGCGAACCGACCGCACCGATGGACGTCCGCCTCCGCCGCGGTGAGCCCCTGCCGACGGAACTGCAGGACGACGCGGAGCGGATGTCGCGCGAGGAGGTGGAAGACCTTCAGCTGCGCCGTCTGCGCCGCACGCTTCGGCACGCCTACGACAACGTCGAGCTGTACCGCAAGACGTTCGACCAGGCCGGCGTGACGCCCGACGACTGCCGCACCCTGAAGGATCTGGCCCGGTTCCCCTTCACTACCAAGGCCGATCTGCGCGAAACCTATCCGTTCGGCATGTTCGCCGTGCCCATGGACCAGGTCCGCCGGATCCACGCCTCCAGCGGCACCACGGGCCGCCCCACCGTCGTCGGCTACACCGAGAACGACCTGTCGACGTGGGCGGACGTGATCGCCCGCTCGATCCGTGCAGCCGGCGGCCGTCCCGGCCACAAGGTGCACATCTCCTACGGCTACGGCCTGTTCACCGGCGGCCTCGGCGCCCACTACGGCGCCGAACGGGCCGGATGCACGGTCATCCCCGCCTCCGGCGGCATGACCGCCCGCCAGGTGCAGATCATCCAGGACTTCGAGCCCGAGATCATCATGGTCACCCCGTCCTACATGCTCACCCTGCTCGACGAGTTCGAGCGCCAGGGCGTGGACCCGCGCTCCACCTCCCTCAAGGTGGGCATCTTCGGCGCCGAACCGTGGACGGAGGAGATGCGGCGCGAGATCGAGGAGCGCATGGACATCCACGCCGTCGACATCTACGGCCTCTCCGAGGTGATGGGCCCCGGGGTGGCCCAGGAGTGCGTCGAGACCAAGGACGGCCTGCACGTCTGGGAGGACCACTTCCTCCCCGAGATCGTCGATCCGCTCACGGACGACGTCCTCGCCGACGGCGAGAGCGGTGAACTCGTCTTCACCTCGCTCACCAAGGAGGCGCTTCCGATCATCCGCTACCGCACCCGCGACCTGACGCGACTGCTGCCCGGCACCGCCCGGACCGCCTTCCGCCGGATCGAGAAGATCACCGGCCGTTGCGACGACATGATCATCCTGCGTGGCGTGAACGTCTTCCCGACCCAGATCGAAGAGGTGGTGCTGCGCACCCCGGGCGTGGCACCGCACTTCCAGATCCAGCTGAGCACGCGGGGACGGATGGATCACATGACCGTCCGCGTGGAGGCGGTTCCCGGCGCGGGGCCTGAGCAGCGCGCGGCAGCCGCCCGCGCGATCGCCGGGGGTGTCAAGGACGGCGTCGGAGTGAGCGTGGCAGTGGAGATTGCGGAACCGGAGAGCCTTGAGCGCTCCCTCGGCAAGCTCAAGAGGGTCAAGGACCAGCGCACGGCGTGATCCGTTTCCTTGCCACAATGGGCGGGGTGAGCAATACCCCCATAGGACATCCCGCACGGCGCGGGGAGCGGGCGGTCTACGACCGTGACTCCCTCCTGGAAGTCGCGGTCATGGTCTTCAACGAGCGCGGCTACGACGGCACCGGCATGGAGGAGCTGGCCCGGCGCCTCGGCCTGAGCAAGTCGAGCATCTACCACCACGTCGCCGGCAAGGAGGAACTGCTCTCCCTCGCCCTCACTCGTGCTCTGGACGCGCTGTTCGCCGTGCTGGACGAGGCGCCGGCACCGGACGCGTCGGCCACCTCGCGGCTCAGGCACGTCGTGCGCGGCAGCGTCGAGGTGCTCGCGTCCGAGCTGCCGTACGTCACCCTCCTGCTGCGGGTGCACGGCAACAGCGACACCGAGCGGCGCGCGCTCACACGGCGGAGGGAGTTCGACCACCGGGTCGCCGACCTGGTCATACGCGCCTCGGCCGAAGGGGGCATACGCGACGACATCGATCCACACCTGGCGAGTCGTCTGCTGTTCGGCACGGTGAATTCCCTTGTGGAGTGGTACAGGCCCGACGGAGGTCTTCCCGTGACGGCGCTGGCCGACTCCGTCACGGCCGTGCTGTTCGACGGGCTGAGTCACTGGGAAGCCGCCGACGCCGGCGCAGGACGCCGCTCTGGCCACGTGCCGGACTGAGCCACGGGCGCCGCACCTCAACGCGACAGCTGCCCGCACGGCAAGAGGCCAAGGAGAACGGGTCCTGGTCACCCGGATCACCGGCTCCCCCTGCACCGTGCAGTGCCCCTCCGCTCTTGTCGGCTCCGGCGACCGTGATCTGGTCAATGTCGCTCTCCACGGCAAGGGCCGAGCCGGGGTGCAACAGGACGGCCGCCAGTGCCTGCCCGACGCCGGAGACCTGGTCCTCCCCATCCCACGAGCGAGCTGTCGAGCCACGCATCAAGCCTTCCGGGCGGACGCCGGGCGGCACATCAGGTCCCCTGCCACGGGGAGCACACCAGCAATGCGGGACACCGCCCGGCGTCATGCCGGCCATTTGCAGCCCGGACGCGGCAGGGCGTCTGTTCGGATTCCAGTGCGGCGGCGCCACCGACCCGAGCCGACCGCAGCTGGGCCATTCCCCCCAGGCGTGGCTGCCGGCTACGCCCCGCCCGCAACGCGCGCACGGACATGCGCACGTTGCGGGCACGGGGCGCGCGAGTGGTCAGCGCTCAGAGTGCTGGTGAAGCGGCCGGATCCCGGGACTGATCGATTCAGCCGCCGCTCTTACGCCTGAACGACCGCTGGCTCGCAGCCGGGCCGTGCGCCGCACGCACCTTCGACGTTTCCGGGTTGCCGGCGACATCGGCGGCGTCCGCCTGCGCACCGCGCTTGCGCGCCAGGGCTTCGCGGAACTTGCGCTTGAGGTCGTAGTTGCCGTCGCTGTCCGGCTCCAGAGGGGACGCTTCGGGGGCAGCCGGCTCCGAACCTTCCGTAGGTACGGGCTCTGCGGTCATGGTGACCTCCTGGGTTCGGGGGTGGGCCAGCACAGCTTGTCATGCCGGGCGCGCTGCGGGGCGCCGGCAACATCATCCTGCTCCGTTTCGGCGGGTAACCCTCTCGCCGCCGAGGGCGTTCGCTTCGTAGGTGGGGGCACACTACGGGCTTCGGGCCGCGCCAACGGCTGTCGATCCCGTGGCCAGGAGACTCGCTGCCAGGGCAGCGGCTCTCAGCCGTTGCGACGCACGAGGGCGGCCTTGCGGGCCTCGGCGAGCTTGCGGGCCTCGGCGGCCTTTCTGGACTTGCCGCCGGCGCCGCGGGAGGTGTCCTTGCTGGTGCCGAGACCGCGGAACGGGGCGTTGGTGTTCTTGGGCCGGGGAACGGCGGGCCCGCCGTCGAGCGGGGTGCCGGAGGGAGCCTTGGCGCCGGTGATCCGGCTCAGCTCCGCCTCGCCCGAGCGCACCTTGGCGACGGTCGGCTCGATGCCGGCCCCGGCCATCATTCGGCTCGTCTCGCGGCGCTGGCCCGCCAGCACGAGCGTGACCACGCTGCCGGACTCGCCGGCGCGGGCGGTGCGGCCCGCCCGGTGCACATAGTCCTTGGGGTCGGTGGGCGGGTCGACGTTGACCACGAGATCGAGGTCATCGACATGCAGGCCACGGGCCGCGACATCGGTCGCCACCACTACGGTGATCTGGCCGTTCTTGAACTGGGCCAGGGTCCGTGTGCGCTGTGGCTGGGACTTGCCGCTGTGCAGGGCCCCGGCGTGCACCCCGTTGGCCCGCAGATGCAGGGTGAGCTGGTCGACGGCGTGCTTGGTGTCGAGGAACAGCAGCACGCGGCCGTCGCGGGCGGCGATCTCCGTGGCGACGGCGTAGCGGTCGGGGCCGTGGACGACCAGAATGTGGTGCTCCATCGTCGTGACCGTGCCTGCGGCCGGATCGACCGAGTGGACGACGGGTTCGTGGAGGTAGCGACGGACCAGCTGATCGACGTCGCGATCGAGAGTGGCCGAGAAGAGCATCCGCTGACCGTCGGGGTGTACCTGGTCGAGCACGTCGGCAACCTGCGGCAGGAACCCCAAGTCGCACATCCGGTCGGCCTCGTCCAGCACGGTGATGCGTACCCGTCCCAGGCGGCAGGCGTTGCGCTCGATCAGGTCGTGCAGACGTCCGGGGGTGGCCACGACCACCTCGGCTCCCTGGCGCAGCGCGGCGGCCTGCCGGCTGATCGACATGCCGCCGACGACCGTGGCCATCCGCAGCTGCAGTGCCTCGGCGTACGGCGCCAGCGCCTCAGTGACCTGTTGGGCCAGCTCCCGGGTGGGCACAAGGATCAGAGCGAGGGGCTGCTTCGGTTCGGCGCGCCGCCCAGCCGTACGGGACAGCAGCGGCAGGCCGAAGGCGAGCGTCTTGCCCGATCCGGTGCGCCCGCGCCCCAGGACATCGCGCCCCTCCAGTGCATCGGGCAGCGTGGCGGCCTGGATCGGAAAGGGTTCGCGCAACCCGAGGCCGCTCAGTGTCCGCAGCACCTCCACCGGCAGTTTCAGACCGGCGAAGGAGACGGCCGGGGGCAGCGCCGGGGTCGTGGCCTCGGGCTGGGCGGGACCGCCGTGAGCGATGCCGGAGTCATCGGGATGCTTCATGAACAGCCTTCCGCAGAGGAATGTACCGAGGAAGGCCCGGCAGGATTGAACAGCCCACGCACAAGGGGACGAACAGGCAGAATCGCCCACCGCGACGACCACGCAAACGCATGACACTAACACCTACGGCGCAGTGCGCGAGTTCCTGTCTCACCGGACCGGTATCGGTCGGTGGCCACCGCACACAGGAGAGCGAGTGATTGCAGCAGGGCGCCCGTCTTCCCACCACCTGATCGGTGCGGGTTCGGGCGGCCACGCAGTCCGAGGCCCTTCCGAGCGAGGCGCCGGGCGGCGCAGCCGAGGCGTGGGACGGGCGTTCCCCGCCGGCCACGACCTGAAGTGGTCGGAGCAGGAGCACGTCAAGGGCATGACGGAGGCGGAACTGGTGGCGGCCACGGAGTGCCCGCACGCGATCCCGCGGCAGATCCGGGCGTGCCCGGTGCCGGTGGTGGCGAGGGTGCACGGCCACGCCCGTTCGACGCCGCCCAGGCGCGGGCCCGGGACCTGGTGAACCGCGCCGTGCCCGACGCGGACCTCGCCGCGGAGGTACGGCGGGTCGTCGCGCTCCTGCGCACCAAGTCGCCCACCGTGCTGCGGCCGGCCGCCTTCTCCGACGGCCGCCGCCCGCGGTTCGCCCAGTCCTGAGCGATCCCGAACGCGAACGGTCACTCGGCGCACCGCTCACCTCGCTGACCGCCTGCATCCAGTGGAACAGCACACACACGGGAGCAGAAAGGCCGTCCCACCTTTCACGTCTGTCATGCGGGGGTGCTCTGCGTGTTTCATAGAGGTGTGGTCTGCGGTGCGCGATTATATGGACGCGGCACAGGACTTTTCCCAGCCGGGTTGGGCGCTATGGGGCGCTGATTGGCTGGGGAGACGTGCTCGGCACGAGCAAAGCCGACGACATCAAGAGCGGCAGCCGGCAGAAGGAACACCGAGACAGGAAGAAGGACGGGCATGTCCGGCAGTGAAAGCGAGAATCCAGCAATCCCTTCGCCGACGCCCACACCGACTCGGCGGCCCAGGACGAACCGGGACTGGTGGCCGAATCAGCTGGACCTCCAGGTTCTCCACCAGCACTCGCCCCGATCCAACCCGATGGACGAGGACTTCGACTACGCGAAAGAGTTCGCGACCCTCGACGTCGACGCGCTGAAGCGTGACGTCTTCGAGGTGATGACGACATCCCAGGACTGGTGGCCCGCCGACTACGGTCACTACGGGCCGCTCTTCATCCGGATGAGCTGGCATGCCGCGGGAACGTACCGCATCGCGGACGGCCGCGGCGGTGGCGGCAGCGGCGCACAGCGCTTCGCCCCCCTCAACAGCTGGCCGGACAACGCGAGCCTGGACAAGGCGCGCCGTCTGCTCTGGCCGGTCAAACAGAAGTACGGCCGGAAAATCTCCTGGGCCGATCTGCTGGTCTTTGCCGGAAACTGTGCCATGGAATCCATGGGGTTCAAGACGTTCGGGTTCGGTTTCGGGCGAGAGGACATCTGGGAACCCGAGGAGATCTTCTGGGGACCCGAGGACACATGGCTCGGAGATGAGCGTTACAGCGGCGACAGGGAACTCACCGGTCCTTTCGCCGCCGTACAGATGGGACTGATCTACGTCAATCCGGAGGGACCCAACGGAAACCCGGACCCGATGGCTGCCGCCCGGGACGTTCGGGAGACGTTCGGGCGCATGGCGATGAATGACGAGGAGACGGTCGCACTCATCATCGGCGGCCACACCTTCGGCAAGTGTCACGGCGCGGTCGAAGCCAGTTATATCGGCCCGGAACCCGAGGCCGCCTCCATCGAGCAGCAGGGCCTCGGCTGGCGGAACACATACGGCAGCGGCACGGGCCCCCACACACTCACCAGTGGCCTGGAGGGCGCATGGACCACCGAGCCGACCAAGTGGGACAACGGCTACCTGGACAATCTCTACGGGTACGAGTGGGAGTTGACGAGCAGCCCCGCCGGCGCCCACCAGTGGACCCCCTCGGATCCCGCGGCCAAGAACGCCGTACGCGACGCCCATGATCCGTCGAAGCGGCATGCCCCCATGATGCTGACGACGGACCTCGCGCTGAAGGTGGACCCGGTCTACGGCCCGATCACGAAGAGGTTCCACGAGAACCCGGACGAGCTCGCAGTGGCGTTCGGCAAGGCGTGGTACAAACTGCTGCACCGCGACATGGGTCCCCTCTCGCGATACCTCGGCCCGTGGATCCCCGAGCCGCAGCTGTGGCAGGACCCCGTTCCCGACGTCGATCACGAACTGGTCGGGGACGAGGACATCGCTGCCCTCAAGGGCAGGATCCTCGCCTCGGGCCTTTCCGTCCCCCAGCTGGTCACCACCGCCTGGGCGGCGGCGGCAAGCTTCCGCGGCACCGACAAGCGCGGCGGGGCGAACGGAGCGCGAATCCGGCTCGCGCCGCAGAAGGACTGGGAGCTCAACGCCCTCCCCGAGGTGACCGAGGTACTGCGCACGCTCGAGCGGATCCAGCAGGACTTCAACCTCTCCCAGACCGGCGGAACGCGGGTCTCCCTCGCCGACCTGATCGTCCTCGGCGGGTGCGCGGCCGTCGAGCAGGCCGCGAGGAACGCCGGTTACGACATCACGGTTCCGTTCGCACCGGGGCGTACGGACGCCTCGCAGGAGCAGACCGACGCGGCGTCGTTCGCCGTGCTGGAGCCCAAGGCGGATGCCTTCCGCAACTACCTTCCGCCGGGCGAGAAGCTGTCCCCGGAGACCCTCATGCTGGACCGCGCCAACCTGCTGACGCTGACCGCTCCCGAGATGACGGTGCTGATCGGCGGCATGCGGGCCCTGAACACCGGCTTCAAGGGATCTCCCCACGGTGTCTTCACCCACCGGCCGGGACTCTTGACCAACGACTTCTTCGTCAACCTGCTCGACATGGGCACGGAGTGGAAGGCGTCGGCTACGGACGAGAACGTGTTCGAAGGCCGGGATCGCGTCACCGGCGAGGTCAAGTGGACCGCCACCGCCGTCGACCTGATCTTCGGTGCGCACTCCCAGCTCCGGGCCGTCTCGGAGGTCTACGCGTCCCAGGACGCGGGAGAGAAGTTCGTACGTGACTTCGTGGCGGCGTGGAACAAGGTGATGAACCTCGACCGGTTCGACCTCGTCTGAGCCCGACCTCCCGGCCGGCCCTCATCGGCCGGCCGGGACGTGGCGAAGCGCGGAAGGTGCATGGCGGGCACGGGACCGGTCATTCCGGCTCACCGGTGGGCGCCGCTCACCGGAGGCGTCCTCCGGCCAGGGCGCCGGCCTCCGGGTCACCGATGCGGGCCGACGAGAGCGGGACCGGCGTGAACATGGGGGGCTCCTCGTCCGGGGTCAGCGCGGTCGGGCCGTACAGCCAGTCCACGAACGAGTAGTCGTAGCTGTCGCGGGCGCGCAGCAGCACATTGCGCTGCTCGCGGGCGACACCCTGGAGGTGCCACAGCTCGCCCCACGTGCGGGACGTGGTCACCACGCGGCGGCAGTGCTCCGGGCGGACGGCCTCGTAGGCGGCGAGGGCGGCGCCCCAGTCGATCGTGCCGTCCTCGGCACGGTTGCGGGCAAGGTGCTCGCCCAGCACCCAGCCGTCCTCGATGGCCATGATCGCGCCCTGCGCGATGTACTGCAGCGGCGGGTGCGCGGAGTCACCGAGCAGCGCGATCCGGCCGTGGACCCAGTTCATGATCGGGTCGCGGTCGAACATCCGCCACCACTTGTCCCGCCACATGAACGGCAGACCGTCCCGGACGAAGCCGCAGGTCTTGGCGAAGGCTGCGTCGAGCTCGTCCGGCGTGCCCCAGTCCTCCTGGCCGGCCAGCGCCTTGGGGGACTCGAAGACCGCGACCTGGTTGAGCAGCTCGCCGCCGCGCAGACCGTAGTGCACGAAGTGGCAGGCGGGGCCGACGTACACCACGACCTCGCTGAGGTCGACGGACCGCGCCCGCGGCAGCCCGGCGGGGACGGTGCCGCGGTAGACGACGTACGCCGACGAGACGGGCTGGTCGTCGACGAGCAGCTTGCGGGCGACGGAGTGCAGTCCGTCGGCCGCGATCACGACGCCCGCCTCATGGGTCTCGCCGGAGGCGCGGGTCACGCGGGCGCCGTCGTCGGTGTTCTCGTACGAGGTCACCTGCGCGTCGGTGATCAGCTCCACACCGGCGCGCTCGCACGCGCGCAGGAGCAGGCCGTGCAGGTCGCTGCGGTGGATGACCATGTACGGGTAGCCGTAGCGCTTTTCCAGGTCCCGCAGGTCGAGCCGGGTCAGCTCGTGGCCGTCGACGGCGTCGCGCATGATCATCGCGTCCGGGACGACGCCGAGGCTCTTGGCCTCTTCGAGGAGGCCGTAGTCGTCGAGGATGCGGGTGCAGTTGGGGGCGAGCTGGATGCCCGCGCCGACCTCGCCGAAGGCGGGGGCGCGTTCCAGCAGGCGGACGCTCGTGTCCTGGCGGGTCAGCGAGAACGCCGCGCCGAGGCCGCCGATGCCGCCACCCACGACGATCGCATCAGGTTGGTACATGACGTGCTCCTCTACAGCCACGGGCCGAGCTCGGGAGCGTCGGCGAGTGAGTGGGGACGGCCGGCCAGCCAGGCGGCGACCTCGGGCAGAGGGCCGTCGGGGAGCTCGGTCAGCCCGCGTCTGGTGCTGATCTCGTCGGCCAGGGCGGTCAGGAAGCCGCTCGGGAGGTCGGCGAAGGTGATGCCGGTGCCGAGGTCGACGGCATGGACGCACACCTCGCGGGCGCGCATCCACGGCAGCTCCGTCGCGGGGACGGTACGGCCCTGGGCGGTGACGACCTCGTGCTGCCACTGCCGGTGGGTGAGCCGGTTCAGTCCGTCGCCGAACGCCCGCGCGGAGGCGGTCACCCAGGAGCGGAGCTCCTCGGCCGGCAGGGTCGAGCCCTTGGCGATGCCGGCGGCGCGGTCCTGGGGGGAGGCGTACATCGGCGTCCTCTCGCCGGTGGCCGCCCAGTGCACCAGGTTGCACAGCGCGTCGGCGTTGGCGGCGACGTGCGCCACGAGCTGCTTGCGGGTCCACCCGGGCAGCACGCTGGGGGCGGAGAAGCCGGCCATGTCGAGGCCCGCGACGGCGTCGAGCAGCAGCTTGGTGCCCGTACGGGCCCACTCGCACGCGTCGGCGAACGTCCGTGTGCGGTCCGTCATGCCTCGACCACCTTGTTGGTGCAGGCGCCGAGGCCGCTGATCTCGGTGACCACGGTCTGGCCGGGGCTGAGGAAGACCTGCGGCTTGCGGGCGTTGCCGACGCCGGCCGGGGTGCCGGTGGCGATGATGTCGCCCGGACGCAGGGTGATGACGGTGGAGATGTACCGCACCAGGAAGACCGGGTCGAACAGGAGCGTGCCGGTGTCGTCCCGCTGCATGACCTGACCGTCGACGACCGTCCTGACCTCCAGCGCGGGCCGGACGCCGCCGGCCTCGTCAGGGGTGACGACATAGGGGCCGACCGGGGTGGAGGCCTCCCAGATCTTGCCCTGCGTCCACTCGATGGTGCGGAACTGCCAGTCGCGCACCGAGATGTCGTTCATGACGGTGAAGCCGGCGATGGCGTCCGCGGCCTGCTGCTCGTCGGCGCGGCGCACCTGCTCGCCGATCACGACGGCCAGCTCGGCCTCCCAGTCGAGCGCGTCGGTCTCCGCCGGCTTGACGATGTCGTCGCCCGCGCCCAGCAGCGTCTCGGCGAACTTCGGGAAGAGAGTCGGGTGGTCCGGCAGCTCCCGGCCCATCTCCTTGATGTGGTTGGTGTAGTTGTGGCCGACGCAGACGACCTTGGACGGGTTGGGGACGACCGGCGCGAAGCCCGCACCCTGGACCGGGTAGGTGGTACCGGAGGCGGCGGCCTTGGACCGCCAGTCGGCCTCGGCGAACAGCTCGCCCAGGTCGGAGTACCCGAGGTCGACGAGGACCTCGCCGTCGAGGCGGACCGCCCGGGTCCCGTCGGCGGTGCGGATGGTGGCGAGCTTCATGGTCAGGCGTCCTTCTGGGTGCGGTTGAGCTTGAGCGCCTCGAAGACGGGCGCGTCGGAGAAGCGGAACAGGTCCAGGGCGCCCTCGTCGGAGTCGGTGGCGCCGGCCTCGGACTTCGCGGAGAACGGCGCCCAGGACGGGACGACGAACATGTCGCCGCGCGTCACGGACCAGGACTTCTCCCCGACCGTGACGGTGCCGGAGCCGTCGAAGACCTGGCAGACCGACGAACCGGTCTCGCGCACCGGCGCGGTCTCGGCGCCGCGGGCGATGCGGTGGAACTCGGCGCGGATGGTCGGCAGGACGTCGGAGCCGTCGTACGGGTTGGAGTAGCGCACCGCGGCGTGGCCGGGCTCGACGGTACCGCCGAAACCCTCCTTCTCCATCAGGAGTTGGTCGCTCAGGGCGGCGTTGGTGTACTCCCACTTGCAGCGATCGGAGCGCGGTCTCATCGCAGTCGGCGTGCTGGTGCGTGACCGGGACGGCACCGCGCTGGCCGGCCTGTCGGTGTCGATGCCCAGCGTGCGCTACGACCCGCACCGCCTCCAGTCCCTGGTCGCCTCCCTGGACGCCGCGGCGCACGCGCTGGAGAAGGACCTGGCCGAGCAGCACTGAGCCACGCACGAGCGGGCGAGGCCGAGGCATCGTGAAGCAGGTGAGTTCAGGGAGGTTTCTCTGCCGCACCCGCTGCGCGAGGGGATGGCGCGATGTGAGGAGAAGCCCGGGGCCACGAAGGACGTGTACCTGCTGCGCTGCACAAGCGGCTACCACACCTGCACCCGTGGCAGCTGAAGGGCGAGTTCGAGCAGTAGTGCGCTCAGTTCTGCCGGCATGGTGATCATGCGGTCGTCCCCGGTCGGCAGTTCCCGCACCTGGGCCGGAGAGCCATTGGGCTGTGTCGCGGGAACGGGCCGCCGTACGATGCCCTCCTGCTCCACGCCGGCACAGTGGATGTGCGTGCGCGGGATCGCGTTCACGGCCGGGTTGTCCAGCCGGACCGGTTGCTGCAGGCAGCGCACCGGCTGATCCGAGAGCACGGCCCGCAGCCATGCGACGTCGGCTGGGTCGGTGACCCCGAACAGGCCAAGGGGCGCGGGCATCTCGGGCAGCGGCGGAATGCGCCGGCCCCTGCCGGACTTCGCGGCCAGGTCGATCAGGTGGTCCTGGGTCATGGGTTGGACGTCGACGGCGGTCTCGCCGTGCTGCGGGACCATCGCATCGAGGTACACGTCGCCTTCTGGGCAACCGTGCCACCGCTCACCTCGCCCCGCGCGACCTGGACCTCTGGACGTCGAACGGCGTCTGCACCGGGTCACTCCGATCGCCGACGCGCCCGTCGGACCGGACGGACGCGAGTCCGAACTGGTCGCCGGACGCCCCTTCGCCGCCGACCACCCGTCGCCTGGCGTCCTGACCCGCCGATCGAGCGGCCGCCGGCACCGTGCCCACGGGGCGCACGGCGAGTCGGCGAAGCCGGAGCCGCCGTCCGGTGTCGCCGCGCCGGGCTGGTCCATACCCGGCGCAGGCGTGGTGGATCTCGCCGGTTCAGCAGCCGGAGTCGGCGATGACGAAGTAGCCCGGGGAGGTCTCCTTCAGTGTGTGGGTGACGGCGACGTTGTACAGGCCCATGTTCTGGCCGGAGCCGTTGGCATAGGTGTAGCCGCCGCTCTGGTGGGCGCGTCCGGCCTGCACCTGGTTGTAGTTGTTGTCGGTGTAGCACTTGGGCGCCGAGCCTGTCGTCGTCGCCGTGACCGGCGCGGACGACGCGCCGACGGCGCCGGAGGAATCGACCGCGGCGACGGTGTAGCTGTAGGAGGTGCCGGCGGACAGGCCGGTGTCGGTGTACGTGGTCCCCGACGCGGAGCCGACCTTCGTGCCGGCGCGGTAGACGTTGTACGACGCGGCGCCGCTGACGGAGTTCCACGACAGCGAGGCGCCGGTGTCGGTGGTGCCGGTCACCGTGAGGCCGGACGGGGCGGGCAGGGAACCGGTGCCGCCCTGGCCGCCGCTGCCGTCCAGGCCCCAGAACTTCGCGGTGTAGTAGCTGGAGCAGATGTAGTTGAGGTAGTAGGTCCCCGTGCTGCCGCACTGGTCGGCGCCCGAACCGGGGTTCACGGCCAGGCCGTGCGCCATGCCGGACACCGAGAACAGGGCGACGGCGGGCTTGCCGGTGCTGTCGTTGTAGATGCTCTCGGTGGTGCCGCCGGTCAGGTTCTGGGTGCTGGAGGCCGTCTGGCCGATGCCCCAGACGTCGGTCCACTGGTCGCGCAACTCGGTGCCGTTGACCGGGGCGACGGTGGTGTCGGACGTTCCCTGCCAGACGGCGACCCGCGGCCACGGGCCCGAGTACCCCGGGTAGGAGTTGCGGACCTTGTCGCCCCACTGCGTCGGGGTGAGGTTCTGGTTGCTGTACTGGCATCCGGAGGCGGCGGTCTGCGTGGTGGCGCACTGCGCGGGGAGGCCCGAGTCGACGGAGCCGCCGGCGAAGACGTCCGGGTAGTCGGCGAGCAGGTCCGCGGTCATGCCGCCGCCGGCGGACAGGCCGGTGACGAAGATGCGGCTGCGGTCCGAGCCGTACTGCGCCACGGCGGTGTCGACCATCTGCTTGATCGAGGCCGCCTCGCCCTTGCCCCGGGTGTCCTTGGTCGAGTCGAACCAGCTGAAGCAGGACAGGCTGTTGTTGGCCGAGCTGGTCTGCGGGTAGACGACGGCGAAGCCCCACTGGTCGGCGAACTTCTGCCAGCCGGAGTGCGTGTGGTAGTCGCTCGCCGACTGGGTGCACCCGTGCAGAGCCACCACCAGCGGGGCGTCGGCGGGCAGGTTGGACGGGGCGTACTCGTACATCGCCAGGTTGCCGGGGTTCGAGCCGAAGTTGGTGACCTGCTGGAGGGTGCCGGCGGCCGCCGCGTTCGTCGCGAGGGGTGTGACGACGGTCAGGCCCGCGGCGAAGGCGCCCAGTGCGGCGGCCAGTGCGGTGCGCCGGAAGAATCCGCGCCAGGAGGAGTGAAGCATGGTGCGACTCCGATGAGTGGTGGGGAGGGAGGGGGACGCGGGCGCGGCGCGCCGCCCGGCGGTCCCACCCCGCCCGGCTCCGCCCCGCGCCCGTCCCTTCGGCCGGCCTGCGCGGCACCCGGCCGCACCCGGCCCACTGTCGTACCGGCTTGCTGGAAGCGGACCGTACGACCGGCCGGCCCACCGGCGACATGTGAGGGACATCCAGGACTGCGGTGCCCGGCGTGGCTCGTACACCCATGGTGTCGGCGGTGGCGCTGTGACATACGACGCACCGTGCGGGCCGGCGCACCCCGCGCTGACCGGGTGTTCCGGGCGGGCAGGGCGCGCCGCAGCACCCGCCGACCGCCGACACATGGTGGCCGAACCCATCTCATGCTTGGAAAATATGTCGCCGACCCACGTGTCTCACCTCCTGGTTCCTACCTAGCGTGTTCGGACATGGACAGCACCAAGAGCTCCGACGAGGGCTCGCCCCAGCATCCCGGGCCCGGTGACACCACCGCGCCCGGTCTGGCCTCGACCCGGTTTCTCGCCGGCCGCAAGGTTCTCGTCACCGGTGCGGCGAGCGGGATCGGCCGAGCCTGTGCCGAGGGCTTCGCAGCGGCCGGTGCCGAGGTCTACGTGGTGGACCGGGCCGCCGAGGCCGCCAAGGAGGTGGCCGAGGCGATCGGTGGCATCGCCGTCGTGGCGGACCTCTCCGAGGCCGACGCCGTGGACGCGCTGCCGGACGACGCCGACATCGTGGTCAACAACGCGGGTCTGCAGCACGTCGCCCCCGTACACGAGTTCCCCCCGGAGCGGTTCGCCCTGATCCAGCGGGTCATGGTGGAGGCGCCGTTCCGTATCCTGCGCCGCACCCTGCCCCACATGTACGCGCAGGCCTGGGGCAGGGTCGTCAACATCTCCTCGGTGCACGGACTCAGGGCCAGCGCCTACAAATCGGCGTACGTGGCGGCGAAGCACGCGCTCGAGGGCTTGAGCAAGGTGGTCGCCCTGGAGGGCGCCGCGCACGGCGTGACCAGCAACTGCATCAACCCCGGCTATGTGCGCACGCCGCTGGTGGAGGAGCAGATCGCCCACCAGGCGCTCGCCCACGGCATCCCGCCGGCGGACGTGATGGACCAGGTGTTCCTGGACCGCACTGCGATCAAGCGCCTGATCGAGCCGGCCGAGGTCGCAGAGGCGGCCCTGTGGCTGTGCACCGGACGCAGCGGCTACATCACCGGCAGCTCGATTCCGCTGGACGGCGGCTGGACGGCTCACTGACGGTACATCAGATCAGGGTCACCGGCCGGCTGTTGCCGGTTCCGGCCGGCTGCGGCCGGCCGGAACCACATCCGCGCCGCTCAACACTGCCGTCGCCGGTCAGGGCAGCGTCCAGAACCGGACGGTGACGAGGTAGAAGACGACGGCCCAGAAGGCCAGCGCCACCACGACGACGCCGAGGCCACGGAGGTGTGCCCTTGCCGGTTCGTCCGGAGGGGGCCGCAGCCAGCGCCCGAGCAGCGGGTTCACGTAGTAGGGCATGGTCAGGAAGCTCATGATGAAACTCGACAGCAGGTTGCCCACGAGCAAGCCGGCCCAGAGCCGCATGTGCAGCGGGGACAGAGCGAGCGTCAGCAGCACGACCGTCGGGTACAGGCCGACCCAGACGGCGAGAGAGGTCCTGGTCACGGAGGGCGGCGGCGGTGCCTCCCTGCCGTCGCCCGCGAAGGCGAACCAGCTGCCGAACGAGTTGTCGATCGTACGCAGTTTGAAGTCGCTGAACTTCTCGCCCTCGGCCAGCATCTCCTGCCGTCGGGGCGACGTCAGCCAGGCGTCGAGGTGCTCGGCGCTGTCGTAGCGGTACAGCGTGGTCCATTCCTCCTGCAGCCCCTCGATGGGGCGGAAGAGCTCGGTCCCGCGAAACCCCTCGAACTTGCTCTCCTCCTGGACCATGTGGTGCTGCCAGACAAGGAAGTCGTCGACCTGGTTCGGGGGGACGTGGTGGGTGACCACCACGGTGACCAGCGGATCCAGTGACTGGGTGCCGCTGCTGACCACCTGCTGGGTCGCCGGACCGTCGAAGTACTTGGCGCCGACGTCGAGATACGTCTGTCTGGTCGCGCTGTTGATCCACGCCTGCAGATGCGGTATCGAATCGAACCGGTACACGACGACCCAGTCGGGTTGCAGCGGGGTCGGCGGGGAGATCTCGGCGCCGAGGAAGCCGGGGTAGTAGGCGGCCGCGGCGTTGAGGTCCTCCTGCCACTTCTCGAACTCCTGGTCCATGCCGGGATGGACCTTCTGGCCGATGATCGCCGTCGCCGCGGCGGCTACGTTCTTTTCGGTGTTCATGATGGCTCAACCTGTTGACACCGGCTGCTCCGCAGAGAGTCGGCCGTAAATGCGTTCCGGAGTCAGCGGCAGCGCACGGTAGCGGACGCCCGTGGCGTCATGCACCGCGTTCGCGAGCGCGGGGGCCACCGGGTTGATACAGCACTCGGCCATCCCCTTGGCCCGCATGGGCCCCACCGAATCCGCCGAGCCCACCAGGAGGACCTCGGTACGGGGGATGTCGGCGTAGGTGGGGATGCGGTAGTTGCGGAGGTTCGGGTTGACCATGACGCCGCTGTCGTCGAGGTGATGGTTCTCGGTCAGCACGAAGCCGATTCCCTGGGCGACACCGCCCTCCACCTGCCCCCGGACCTGCGCCGGATTGATGATCACTCCGACGTCCGCCGCATGCACGCTGTACAGGATCCGTATCTCACCCGTCACGCGGTGCACGGCGACCCGGAACCCCTGGGTGTTGGAGGTGACGCTCCGGGGTGAGCCGTACGCCTTGCGGGCGGCGGTGAAACGGATTCGGCGCGTCCGGGCGAGCGCGACGAGTTCGGCCAGCGACACCCGCCGGTCCCCGCAGACGACACCGTCGTCGTCCATCGTGCACATCACGACATGGACGCCGGTGTGCGCCGCGGCGAATTCCAGGATGCGGTCGCGCACGGCATTGGCCGCCCGCAGGACCGCGTTGCCGGCCACGAAGAGGCCCGCGCTCGCGAAGGCTCCGGTGTCGAAACCCGTGCGGTCGGTGTCGGACTGCACCAGACGGATCCGCGAGGGTGTCGTGCCCAGCTGGTTGGCCGCGATCTGGACATGGGCCGTGGAAGTACCCTCCCCGAACTCGGGGGTCCCGACGGCCAGTTCGTAGATGAGATCGTTGCCCAGCGTCACCCAGGCCTCGGAGAGGTGTTCCGTCGGGGGCGCGGTCTCGTGCAGGGAACTCGCCACGCCGGCTCCGACGAGCCACTGAGGGCCGGGGGGCGGCCGGTCGGCCGTACGGGCCAGGGCGTCGCCCACCAGGTCGATGCACTTGGCGAGTCCGTCCTCGGTGAAGATCACGTCGTCGGGGCCGTCGTGCAGGGCGACCAGGGGGTCACCCGGCCGTACGATGTTGCGTCGGCGCAGTTCCAGCGGGTCGAGGTGAAGGGCACGGGCCAGTTCGTCCATCGCCGACTCCACCGCGAACGCCGGCTGTGTCATTCCGTAACCGCGCAGCGCCCCGCTCGGCACGGTGTTGGTGTAGACGGAGTACGCGTCGTACTTCTTGTTGGGGCAGCGGTAGATCATGACGGCGGCTCCGCCCGCGTACACCGTTTCGCCGCCGTGGTTGCCGTACGCGCCCGTGTTCGACACATTGCGCACCTGGACAGCGGTGAGCGTTCCGTCGGCCTTCGCACCGAGCTTGACCGTCAGCGTCATCGGGTGCCGCGGCGAGGCCGTGGTGAACTCCTCCTCACGGGTGTACTCAAGGCAGGTGGGCCGCCCGGTGTCCAGGGTGGCGAGCGCGACCAGGTCCTCCGCGACCACCTCCTGCTTGCCGCCGAATCCGCCGCCGACGCGCTTGCAGAACACCCTCAGCTGGTCCGGGCGCAGCGCGAACAGGTACTCCAGTTTGACCTTCGCGATCGATGGTGACTGCGAACTGGTGCGGACGTTCAGCCGGCCGTTCTCCATCCAGGCGATCGACCCGTGGGTCTCCAGATGCGCGTGCTGCACCCGCGGTGTGGAGTACGTGCCCTCGTGGATCACGTCGGCCGCCGCGAATCCCGCGTCCACGTCGCCGATGTGCGAGTGGAGTTCGAGCAGGATGTTGTGGGCAGGGTCGCGGACGAACGGGTCGTGGGAGCCGTGCAGTTGGGGTGCGCCGTCGGCCATCGCCGCCTCCGGGTCGAACACCGCGGGCAGCACCTCGTACGCGACCGCGAGCCGCCGGCAGCCCTCCTCGGCCGCCCCGACCGTGTCGCCCAGGACCGCTGCGACACGCTGGCCGGCGAAGCGGACCGTGTCGTCGAGGACGTAGGTGTCGTCCGGGTCGACCAGGTGGTCGGTGTGGATCGCCGTGGTGAAGCGTCTGCGGGGTACGTCTTCCCAGGTGTAGACCCGGTGCACGCCGGGCACCGCGAGGGCGGCGCTCTTGTCGACCGAGAGGATCCGCGCGTGCGCGTGGGGTGAGTGCAGCACCTTGAGGTGCAGCATGCCGTCGATCTGCGTGTCCATGGTGAACTCGGCCTGACCGGTCACCACGTCGTGGCCCGCGGGAGCGCCGACGCTCGTCCCGACGGCTTTGCCCGGTTCCGCCGTCTCCACCGCACGGACGCCCTTCACGGCGTCCTCGATCGCCCGGTATCCGGTGCAGCGGCAGAGGTTTCCCTTCAACGCCCGTGGCAGATCCGCCTTCTGGTCCTCGGTGAAGGTCGCCGACGTCATGATCATCCCTGCGGTGCAGAAACCGCACTGGAACCCCGGGGCGTCCTCGAACTGCCGCTGCATGGGATGCGGGGCGCCGGGCCGTCCGAGGCCCTCGATCGTGGTCACCTCATGGCCGTCCGCGCGGAACGCGGGGGTGATGCAGCTGTGTACCGGCGTGCCGTCCAGCCACACCGTGCAGGCGCCGCAGTCGCCCGCGTCGCACCCCTTCTTGACGCCGAAGTGGCCGAGTTCGCGCAGGAAGGTGCGCAGGCACTGGCCCGGGGCCGGTTCCCGGTCGAATTCCCGGCCGTTCACGCTGTAGGTCATGGCAGGTCCCCCGCCGTGAGTTCGCGGCGGATCTCTTCGGCGAAGTGCCGTGACAGATGCCGGCGGTGGTCAGGGGTCCCGTTGGGATCGGCGAACCAGACGTCGGCGCGCACGGCGTCGATGCTCTGCCGCAGGGTTCGGGCATCGGGCAGGGAGCCGAAGGCGATGCGGACCGGCCGTGTGGTGCCGGCGGTGACGGTCAGCAGCAGATCGTCCGCTCCCCGCCGTTGCGTGCCGACGAGGAAGACCGTCGAACGGCCGAGCCGGGTCAGCGTGAAGCGACGGTGCGCGGTGCGTTTGCGCAGCGCATGCTCCGGAATGGTGATGCGCCGAAGGATCTCCCCGGGGGCGAGGACGTTGCGGTGGTCGCCCGTGACGAAATCAAGGGCGTCGACGAAACGCACGGAGCCATCGCGCGCCCACAGTTCGTACTGCGCCTCGAGTGCGACCGTCAACGTGATCATCGGGCCGGCGGGCAGGGACATGCAGATGTTTCCGCCGACGGTCGCCGCGTTCCAGACCTTGAACGACGACAGGAATGCCTCGCAGCTCTTCCGGAAGAGGATTCCGGCGGTCCAGCCCTCCGGCCACGGGAAGGCGTACAGGTCGCCGATGGTGCATGTGGCGCTGATCTCCAGACCCTGGTCCGTCGGGACAAGAGGCTCCCAACGCAACGCCGTCAGGTCGATCAGCCGCCGCAGGTCCGGCTGCTCCGTGGAATAGAGCCATGTTCCGCCTGCGAGCCAGGCGTCGCCCTCGTGCCAGTCCGTGCCCGGCCGCTCGGACGGTCGCCGGATTACTTCGGTGATGGTGTTGAGGTCCATGAAAACCGACCTACGGGAAAACGGACCTACGGAATGACAACTGTCCCTTGGCACTGTCGGAGTTGGTTTCCGCTGACCGAGCAGCTGGTGGCCGCCATGCCGCACCGTTCGGGCGACTGAGCCGCGAGGGACCGGCAGGCAAAGACACTTT
This sequence comes from Streptomyces sp. RB17, assembly GCF_009604455.1. Classification (GTDB taxonomy): domain Bacteria; phylum Actinomycetota; class Actinomycetes; order Streptomycetales; family Streptomycetaceae; genus Streptomyces. The sequence goes on along the minus strand of NZ_WEGL01000002.1, from coordinate 398,775 downwards.
TGTCACAGCTTATCGCAGCATGCGAATGAGGGCCCGGCCGAGGACAGCTGAAAGTAGTCGATCCACTGCACATCGTAACGGCGTCCATGGGCCTCGACGCCACAGGGGTATCCCCACGGATCAGGTCCAGACCAGCAAGGCACAGGCGGACCAGTTCGGCAGAAGGTCGTCCACAGCTGGGATTTCGTCAACTGGTGGTGTAGATAGGTCAGTTGTTGCGTCGCCTGGATCGCAACAGGCAGTGATCGCGGTGACTTGATCCGCTCTTCCCGCGGTCGCCGACCCCCCTCATGCACAGCGAAAGGCACATGTATGGCGAACAACCGCAGGATGCGCTACGGCGGACGGATGCTGGCGCTCTCAGCGGCTGCCCTGGGCGCGGTCGCGTCGATGGCCCTTCCGGCCTCGGCCGATGACCAGCCCACCCGGGTACAGCTCATGACCGACTGCGACTCGGGCGAAGGGAAGTGCACCTTCAACGACCCGCAGTTGGGTCAGGCGTATCTCGGGGACTTCCACCGGGTCTCCGACTCGCTCTACAACTGCAGCACCTCGCCTGCCACCCAGTCGATGACCTGGTCCGACACGGTCGGTTCCACGGACTCGGCGGGCGTGTCCGTGACCGCCGGCGGCAAGATAGCCGGAATCATCGACCTCAGCGTGACAGCGACGTACAGCCACACCTGGTCGAGCACGCACTCGGAGTCCAGCTCCGTCAACATGACGGTGAAACCCGGTGAGGTCGGCTGGATCTCCCGTGCGCAGGTGATGCAGACCGTCGCCGGCACATGGCAGACCCATTACGACGACCGGAAGTGGGGCCACTACTTCTGGTTCGTCCCCGACGTCGTCACCGGCCCCGCCCCGAACGGGACGGACGGCCAGAGCAACGCGGTGGTCGTCAAGTCCAGGAAGATGACCGCCGAGGAGAAGCGGTCCTGCTCCGGCCGCTCCGGTAAGGCCACGACGTTCGTCGTCCACGGCTGATCCCCCGATCGCGCGCCTGGCTGCCTCGCGGTCCGTACACCCGCGAGGCAGCCGGGGACGGCTCAGCAGGGCCGTCGGCACGAGGAGGCTGTGCACCGCCGTCACGACGAGAGTGCCAGGTCCCGGCGAATGCCGGCTCGCTCGGCGATGACGAAGGCGTCCGCGCCCCTGCGGCTGGTCGCCGCCCGAGCAACCAGCGACGCCGAGGAACGCAGTGCAGGTGAAACCGGGAAACGCGCCGTGACCCCCGTACGCGCGGCCGCCTGCCCGGCACGTGCCGACGCCGGCTCCCGGGCACTGCCACCGGGGGCGCGGCCCGGACCGTCAGACGGCTCCCCCGGCCGCCGTCGGCGTCGGACCGGCCGCGATCGAGAAGGCGAGGACGAGGCCGTGGTCGGTGGCGTGTGCCGAGGTCAGCGTGACGCCGCGGGGCAGACCGGTGACGGCCAGGGTCCGGGGCGCGAGTTCGTCCCGCAGCCGGGAGGCCCCAGGACGGGCCGCGAGGTCGGGGACCGCCACCCTGCGGCCGAGAACGCTGACGGTCGTGGGCGTGATGGTGAGCGCGTCCGCGGTCGTGGACACCTCGGCCCGCACGACGACCGGCAGCCCGAGGCGGCCTGCGCTCCCGCTCAGGAGCAGGGCGCCGGCCTGACCGCCGGCTGTCAGGCCGTCGTCGCCCAGTGCCCGCAGGCGCCGGGTCACCTGGTCGTATCCGACGGTGGCGGTCCCGGTGCCGCCGGCGCTGTCGCCGCCCGTGGTGACGTCCCTCAGGCGGACGGACACGTCCATGACGGTGTGCTGACGGCGTACGCCCTCGGCGCTGACCGCGATGTCGCCGATGTCCCCGGCGAAGGTCCGAAGTCCCGCCAGCGGCGTGGTGAGATCGGCGTGCACGGGCCCGTCCGGTTTCAGCCGGCCGGCTGCCCGGGCGGCGATGCGCCCCTCGGTGCTGTGCTCGACGAGAAGATCGGCCGCACAGACGAGGGCGGCCGGTATCGCGGTGATCGCGACAAGGATGCGGATCCTGCTCCGACGGTTGCCGGTCACGTGGTCACTCACTCCGAAACGGTCGGCTGGGCGGGCGGATGAGGCGGTCACGCGGACAGCTTCGGGAGAATCCGGTCGAGTCGACGGGGGATCCACCAGTTCGCCTTGCCCATGAGGAACATGGCGGACGGCACCAGGACGAGGCGGACCACGGTGGCGTCGACGATCACGCTGATCGCCAGTCCCAGGGCGAGCATCTTCACGACCACGGTCGGCGAGGCGGTGAAGGAGAGGAACACCGCGGTCATGATGAAGGCCGCGGCGGAGATGACCCGCGCCGTCGCGGACAGCCCCTCGCCCACGGCAAGCCGGTTGTCACCGGTGCGCTGCCAGGTTTCGGCGATCCGGGACAGCAGGAAGATCTCGTAGTCCATGGACAGCCCGAAGACGATCGCGAACATCATCATCGGGACGTACGACTCGATGGGCACCGGCTCCGACACCCCCAGCAGCGAGTCGCCCCAGCCCCACTGGAAGACCGCGACGAGCACGCCGTAGGACGCGGCTGTGGTGAACAGATTGAGGACGACGGCCTTCAGGGGGATCACCACGCTGCGGAAGACGGTCATGAGCAGCAGGAAGGCGAGGACCAGGACGATGCCGATGACGATCGGCAGCCGCTCGCCGACCGTGTCGCGGAAGTCGGCCCGACCGGCCACGCTGCCGGTGAGCCAGGCCCGGGCGCCGGTGCCGTCGAGGGCCTGCGACAGCGTCTGCCCGGAGAGGGTGTCGAGAAGGGCGTCGGTCGCGGCGTCCTGCGGGCCCGTGGTCGGGGTGACCGTGGTGACGAGGACCTTCCCGTCGGCGCTCGCCTTGACGGGGGTGAAGGAAGCCACGCCGTGGGTGTCCCGGAGAGCGTCGGTGACGTCGCCGGAGATCCGGGTGACCGGGGTCTTCGCCCTGCGCACGTCGATGACGACGAGGATCGGGCCGTTCGCCCCGTTTCCGAAGCCCTGCCCGTCGGCGTTCGCTATCCAGTCGTAGGCGGTGCGGGTACTGCTGCCGGGCCGGTCGGCGCCGGCGTCGACGTGGCCCAGGCGCATCGACAGCAGCGGGACGGAGCACATGCCGAGGACGGCGAGGCCGACGGCCAGGAACGTCCAGGGGCGTCGCGAGACGAGCCCGGCGTAGCGGTGCCAGCCGTCGTGCGCCCCTGCGCTCTCGGCGACGGGGCGGCGCAGCCGGAGCCGGTCGATGCGCCTGCCGACCAGGCCCAGGGCCGCCGGAACCAGGGTGAGGGCGGCACCGGCGGTGACGACGACGGCCAGGGTGGCCGCCAGGCCGATCTTGCCGATGAAGCTCAGCCCGCACGCGTACAGGCTGAGCATGGCGACGGCGACCGTCAGGGCGGCGATGAGGACGGCGCGTCCGCTGGTGCGTGCCGTGCGGGCCGCGGCCTCGACCGGATCGCGACCGTCGATGAGGTCCTGGCGGAAGCGCGTGGTCAGGAACAGGGCGTAGTCGATGCCCACGCCCAGGCCGATCATGCCCGCGAGGGTCGTGGCGGACGTCGCGAAGGACACGGTGGCGGCGACGATGCCCACGATGCCGAGGCCGACTCCGACGCTGATCAGCGCCGTGACCAGCGGCAGCAGCGCGGCGAGGACGCTGCCGAAGGCCAGCAGCAGGATGACGAGGGCGGTGGCGACGCCCACGCCTTCGCTCAGCTTGTCGTCGGCGGGTTCCCTGACGACCTGTTCGAGGTCGCCGCCGTAGGCCACGCCGAGCCCGGCCGACCTGGCGGGCTCCGTCGCCGTGTCGAGACGCGCGGTGTAGTCGTGGCCGAGATTCTTCAGCTGCTCGTCGAAGGAGACGGTGGTGTACGCGGTACGCCCGTCGGCGCTGGTCACAAGCGTGGAGGCGGCGGTGACGTGCGGGAGGTCGCGCAGGTCGGCCAGCGTTCGGTCGAGTGCGGACCGCCGCTCGGCCACGGTGCCGGAGTCGACGTGGAAGACCACTTTGCCGCTGGGCCGGCCCGCTTGGGGCATGGAGGTGGCAAGGAGGCCGGCGCCGGTGTGGGAGGCGGTGCCGGGCAGGCTGACCTCGTCGCTGAAGGTGGGTGCGGCGATGTGCCGCCCGGCCAGGGCCGCCACGAGGACGAGCAGCCAGGCGGCGATGACCGCCGCCGGATGCCGGGCGCAGAAGCCGCCCAGGCGGCCGAGTCCACCGCGCGTCGGGGCGGGGTCCGCCGAAGGTGGGGCGTCGGCGTGCGCTTCGTCCTGCGCCAGGAGGTGCTGCGACGGTCGGGGCACCATGGCCTCCCAAGAAAAGTGTCACGAGTGACACGCACTCTAGAGAGAAGTGGCATGAATGACAATTGGCACTCATGCCAGTTTGCAGATGCGGCGCTCTCGTCGCGTGACATGCGTGCCAATTGACAGTCGCGACACCAAGGGCGGAGGCTTCGACACATGCCGAGTGAGATCGCCCCCGCCGGACTGCGCGAACGCAAGAAGGAGGAGACGCGGCGCCTGCTGCTGGAAGGGGCCGCGCGCCTGTTCAAGGAGCGCGGCTTCGAGGCCACCACCGTCGCGGACATCGCCGCATACGCGAACGTCTCCGTGCGCACCTTCTTCCGCTACTTCGACGGCAAGGAAGCGCTGCTGCTGCCGGACGGCGTCGAGGTCTTCGCCTACGTCGAGAACGCCCTGTCGCGGCGTCCGGCCGACGAGGAGCCCCTGGACGCGGTGTGCAACGCCCTGCTGGCCGCGGCCGAACCGTTCTCGGCCTCCACCCTGACCGCCCTCGGCCATCCGCTCGAGGACATCGAGAACGTCGTCACGGCCCGCCTCGTGCAGGCGTTCTCCGACTTCGAGGAGCGGCTGACCGCGCTGGTGCACCACAGGCTGCCCCCGGACACGCCCGACGCGGACCTCAAAGCGGCCGTGATCGCCTGCGCGGCCCTCTCCGCCGTGCGTGCCGTGCTGAGGACGCGCCGGGCGCGCCGGGCGTCCGGCATCACGGACACGGGCCCGGCGCCCCTGCTGCGGGCCTTCGGAATCCTGCGCGAGATCGGCTCCCCTCAACATCCATGACGGTGGCCGGTGTTGACGTGGACGTGTGCCCTGCGGGCGACTCCGCGGATGTGCCGCCCCCGCTCCGGGCGCGCACCGGCGCCTCGACGAGCACACCCGCGCGCCGTCACGCCAGGTCGGCGAGAGGGGCGCCCGGTTGCCACGCGACGGGGAGTACGACGTCGACAGCGTCGCGGCGGGCCAGGGGCAGCAGTCGGCTCATCGTGACGTCGATGTCGTCCAGGAAGTTGGGCATGGGCCTCAGGGGCCGGTGCAGACCGACGAAGAAGTCGTCCCAGTGCACCAGGACGACCCGGCGGGCCCCGGTCGCGGCCACGACCTCGTCCCAGTACGCGCGCAGGAACTCGGTCGGCTGCTTGCCCAGATTGCCGATGCCGAGATAGACGACGTCGGCGGACCGGCCGCGCAGGGCGCCGGGACGGAAGTTGGCGCTGGCGTGCAGCAGGATGCGGCCCGTCGGATGAGTGACGAGCACGCTGTAGGCGGTGCCGGTCTTCCACTCGCCGACCCGGGCGGGCGGCACCAGAGGCTCGTCCACGGTGCCGGGAAAGTGGTCACCGGGGCTGTGCACGGAGTCCAGGAAGGTGAGGTCGAAGCGGCCGTAGGACACGGTCTCCCCGTCCGCGACCACGCGCAAGGACGACTCCGGCACTCCCAGGCCACGGCCGATGTTTGCGGTGGAGGGTGATCCGACCAGCTCCGCGCCGGTCTCCAGTGCCCACACCGGCGCGTCGAGGGCGTGATCGTAATGGGAGTGGGCGCACACCACCGCGGCCAGACTCCTCACCCGCAGTCGCTCGATCGTGGCGCGCACAAGAGAGCGGTCGGGCGCGATCCTGCCCAGGGCGACACGAAACTTCCCCGGCCGGGTGACGAACCCGTCGCTGAGCACGGAGGTCTCCCCGTCCGACAGCAGAACGGAACTGGTGCCGAGGAAATGGGCGACCACCCCATGGTCGTTCGTCATCGGGCGCTGTCGGTACGGCAGATAGGGGCGCAGGCTCGGATGACCGAGAGGCATTCTCATGTCTGCATCCTCACTTGTTCAGCGGCTCCAGCCGGTCACTTGCGACACGCCCGGAGAGAGAGGTTCGAAGCGCCGGCGGCACCGGAAGGCCCGAAGCGGAGGTGGTCCGGAGGTGAGGGCGTCGGTGCGGCGCGCGGTCGTACCGACGGCCTGTGAGCTGCCTCACCCATCGCTGTCCGCCCCGTGCGCGAAGTGCCTGACCAGCTCCCTTCCCGACCGTCCGGTGCCGCGTGGTGGCCGGATACGTCAGTAATCTGTCATTGCAGCCAGTGCGACGTCCGATACAGGCTGTGACCGTGTTGGAGCGACGTGTTGTTGTGGTGGTGTACGCGGGCGCGATGGCCCTGGACATCACCGGACCGATTGAAGTGTTCGATACCGCGAACCGGCTCCTGGGTCCCTCGGGCACCCCCTACCGGACCGACTTCGTCTCCGTCGACGCGCCACTGGTGCGCATGAGTTCGGGGGTGGTGGTGGAGGCCTCGCCCCTGGAAGCAGGGCAGGGCCCGATCGACACACTCCTCGTGCCGGGCGGATGGAGTCTGGGCAACGCGCTCGAGAACCAGGCGCTCGTGTCCTGGATCGGCAGGGCGGCGGCCCGGTCGCGCAGAGTCGCCTCGGTATGCGGCGGATCCTTTCTGCTGGCCGAGGCGGGGCTCCTCGACGGCAGACGCGCCACCACGCACTGGGCGTACAGCGAGGCGATGGCGTGCCGCTATCCGGAGGTGACGGTGGACGCCGAGCCGATCTTCGTCTGGGACGGCCCCTTTGTGACCTCCGCGGGCGTGTCGACGGGTATCGACATGGCGCTGGCTCTGGTGGAGGCCGATCACGGGTCGGCGCTCGCGCTGGAGACGGCACGGTTTCTGGTGCTGTTCCTCAAGCGGCACGGCGGACAGTCCCAGTACAGCGCCGTCCTCGACGCCCAGTTGACCGATCATCCGCCGATCAGGGCAGCGCAGGAGTGGATCCTGGACAACCTGGACGGTCCGTTACCCGTGGCCGAGATCGCGCGGCAGGCCAACATGAGTCAGCGCAACTTCGCCCGGGTCTTCCGGCGCGAGCTGGGCACGACGCCCGGCCAGTACGTCGAGCGGACGCGCATCGCCCGCGCACGCGAACTGCTGGAGACCACGGACCTGTCGATCAGCCAGATAGCCGGCCGTTGCGGATTCGCCGCCACCGAGACGTTCTTCCGCTCCTTCGGACGAACCCTGGGCCTCACCCCCAGGGAGTACCGGCTTCGCTTCCAGGTGATCTCGCCGTGCGGCTTCATCGACCGGCACCACGAGAGGGAAGGGAGCCCCGCATGACGACCGAGACCTCGGGATCGCGCGAGGTGGAAACGGTACGGCTGGTCGACCATCTGGCCGGGGAACTCGCCAGGGCCGGCGTCACCCACGTGTTCGGTGTCGGCGGCGCGAACATCGAGGACCTGTATGACGCGGTGCACCGCCGTGGCGGCGTCCGCGGCGTCGTCGCCAAACACGAGTTCTCCGCCGTCACCATGGCCGACGGATACGCACGGACCACCAGGCGCCTCGGCGTCGTGGCGGCCACCTCGGGCGGCGGGGCGATGAATCTCGTACCGGGCCTCGCGGAGGCGTACGCCTCCCGGGTGCCCGTGCTGGCCCTGGTGGGCCAGCCACCGACCGGTCAGGAGGGGCACGGGGCGTTCCAGGACTCCAGCGGCAAGGCCGGTTCCTTCGACGCGCGGGAGGTGTTCGCACCCGTCTCCCGGTTCTGCGCCCGGGTCGAAGACGCGGACTCGCTCACGGAGTTGCTGCCCCGGGCCGTCGCGGCGGCGCAGGCCGATCCACGCGGTCCGGCCGTGCTGTTGCTCCCCAAGGACGTGCAGCAGGCGCGGATCCGGGTGCCCGCCCGCGACGCGGCTCCCGCACCGGGCGGCCCCGCGCCGGCGTCCGCGCAGCGGCCCGACACGGCCGCCGTCAGCGCCGTGTCGGACGCCCTTCGCGGGGCCCGTCGCGTCCTCGTCGTCGCCGGTGAGGATGTCGCCGCCGCAGACGCGCGGGGGGATCTGGCCGAACTGGCCCGGCGCCTCGGGGCGTGGGTGGCGGTCACTCCGGACGCCAAGGACGTCTTCGACAACCGTGATCCACGGTTCGCGGGTGTGGCCGGGGTGATGGGCCACGCCAACGTCGAGGACTGTCTGCGCCGGGCCGACCTGTGCGTGCTGGTCGGTACCCGGCTGCCGGTCCTGGCACGCGGCGGCCTCGACCGGGCCCTGGCCGGCACCGACGTCGTGTCCCTCGGCCCCGAACCGCCGTTCGTGGCAGGCACCGTACTGGGTGGGAGCCTGCGGGACGCGCTGCGAGCGGTGACCGCCCGACTGCCGTCGCACCCACGTCCCTGCCCGCCGCACGCCGGCCCCCTTCCCGCCCCGGTGCCGGGCCCGCGCTTTCCGGCCCGGGAGCGAACCGTCCCCCATGCCCAGGCGGTCGCCGCGGTGGAGGCGGCACTCCCCCAGGACGCTCACGTCTTCGTGGACGCCGGCAACGCGGGGGCCAGCGCGGTCCATCTCCTCCCGGCACCGCGCCACGGCCGCTTCGTGGTGGCGGTCGGCATGGGCGGCATGGGCTACACCTTCGGGGCCGGCATCGGTGCCGCACTCGCCACCGGCCGACGCACCTACGTCCTCGCCGGCGACGGGGCCTTCTTCATGCACGGGATGGAAGTGCACACCGCCGTGGAGTACGACGCACCCGTGACGTTCGTGATCTTCAACAACAACGCCCACGCCATGTGCGCGCTGCGGGAGGAGTTCCTCCAGGGCGGCGTCCGCAGCGACGACCTGTTCGCCCGGACCGACCTCGCCGCCGGAGTGGCCGCCGCCTTCCCGTCCCTGCCCGCCACGGGGGCCACGGACGCCGCGCACCTGCGCACGGCACTGCTGCGCAGCAACGCGCACGGCGGTCCGGCGTTCGTCGCCGTGGCCTGTGACCCACGGGAGATCCCCCCGTTCCTTCCCTTCCAGTCCTTCACCGAAGCCACCAACGACACCGAGAGCAAGGAGGGTTCAGATGAGCGAGGAGTCGTCCACGTTGGCTGACATCCCCGGTCTGGTCCGGATCGAGAACACCGGCAAGGAGGAACTGACCGCCCACTGCATGGAACTCACCCACGCGGTCTACCCCCACCATCAGGTCTACGGGCAGTACTGCACCATCCACGAGTACGTCGACTGCCCCCCGGAGCAGGCCTACGACTATCTGCGCCAGGGGCACCATCTGGAGGAGTGGACCTGCAGTCTGCGCGACTTCGCGCCCACCGGCACACCGGGACTGTGGGTCGGTCACGACCGGCTGGAGGAGGACACCAGGATCTACTGCAAGGTGCTCGCCAGCCCCGAGGCCATGACCGTGGACTACCACTGTTCCTGGGACCAGGGCGAGAAGCTGTGGATGATCTACCTGATGCGGGTCGTCCCGGCCCGGCTCGTACTCGACGAGCCCGGTTCGGTGATCACCTGGACCAACTGCAGGCACCGCTACTACGACGACAACCCGCACCCCGATCTGGCTCCGCGCCCGGACCGGCCGTGGGTGGGCGACTACTGGGACCTCTTCTACGCAGGGCACACCCTGGAGATGCGCAACCTCAAGGCCATCCTGGAACACCGTCACCGGGGCGGCCTGCCGGTCGTTTCGGCTCCGGCGAGGGCGGTGGCACAGTGACCACGGTCAGTCTCACCGACGTCGCGAGCTACCTGCCCGGCGAACCGGTCCCCGCGGAGTTCTACACGGACTTCCCCGGAGCCGAGGACAAGCTCCGCAACCACCCCATGTTCAAGGTCCCGCCGTTACGGCACCACGTGGCCAGGGACGAGACCAACGCGGACATGGTCGAGCGCGCCGTGCAGCCCCTGATCGAACGGCACGGCGCGGCGGAGATCCGAGGCGTCGACGTGCTGTTGGTGCACAGCCAGTTGCCGGACCTGCCGTTCGTGGGTGCCGGAACCGAGGTGGCCCGTCGGCTGGGCCTGAACCCGGAGTGGCTCGTCGACGTGGCCAACGCGGGCTGCGCGTCCTTCGTGTACATGCTGAAGCTGGCCCGGCAGATCCTCACCAGCACCGACGCGAGGACCGCGCTGATATGCAACGCGCAAAGCGCCGCTGGGCAGTGGTTCACCCAGTCCGAGGTGCGCAGACTCGCCCAGGCGGCGATCCCGGGCGACGGGTGCGGTGTGGGGTACGTGACGACGTCGGCACAGTCGCCGGTCCTCGACCTGGTGACCCGTCACATCGGCGAGTACGCGGGCGACATGACCGTGGCGGTCGACGACGGCCGCAAGTACTGGGAGCCGGGCGAGTCCCAGCTGCGGATCGGGTTCACCGACGCCAGTGTCGCCAAGGTCCTGGCACGCGGGAACCGCCTCGTCCCCGAGGTCGTCACGGACCTGTGCCGGCGGCTCGGCATGGCGAGCACCGACATCGACGTCCTCATCACCAACCAGCCCAACCGCACCTTCCTGCGGAACTGGCGAGAGGCGCTGCAACTGGCGGCCGAACGGCACCTGAACACCTTCGACGACTACGGGAATCTGTTCGGAGCGGCGATCCCGATCACCTTGGACCGCGCGATCCGCTCCCGCCAGGTGGAGGACGGCGACCTGTTGGTGCTCGGGGGATTCGCCCACGCGGGCGACTTCGCCGGTGCCGTCGCCGTCCGCTGGCACGGCGGGCGGGACTGAACCATGGACATCCCCGTCCTGCACCGACTTGCCCTGAACGAGAGCCCGTATCCCCCACTGCCCTCGGTACGCGAGGCGATGCGGCGGGCCGTGGAACAGGCCCACCGCTACCCGCAGTTCCACCCGGACGACCTCACCGAGCGGATCGCCGCGTGGTGCCGGGTGGCGCCCGACCGCGTCACGGTCGGCAGCGGATCGGTCGGCGTGGCCCTGCAGTTGCTCCGGGCGGTCGTCCAGCCCGGCGACACGATGGCCTACGCCTGGCGCACGTTCGACGCCTACCCCCTCCTGGCCGCCATGGTCGGCGCTCGGCCCGTCCCCGTGCCCCTGTCGCCGGACGGGCACCAGGATCTGGGCGCGCTGCTCGCGGCGCTCGACCACCGTACCCGCGTCGTGGTGCTGTGCAATCCCCACAACCCCACCGGAACCCTCGTCACGGCCGACGCGCTGTCGGCGTTCCTGCGTCAGGTCCCCCGGCATGTCACCGTGCTCCTCGACGAGGCGTACGTGGAGTTCGCCCGCGACACCGACCTGCCGGATACACCGGCGCTCCTCGACGCACACCCCAACCTGCTGGTCCTGCGCACCTTCTCCAAGGCCTACGGCCTCGCCGCGCTGCGCGTCGGCTACGGACTCGGCTCCTCCGACCTGGTGGGGCGGATCCGTCGGCAGCAGCTGCCCTTCGGGATCAACGCGGTGGCGACAGCCGCGGTGCAGGCCTCGCTGCGGGCCGAAAGCGAGCTGCGCCGACGCGTGGACACCGTCGTCGCCGAACGCGAACGGCTCCGGCGTGAACTCGCGTCCCTCGGCTGGCGTGTACGCCCCGGGCACGCCAATTCCATCTGGCTCGCCGCACCCGATCCGATCGACGACGGCGCCGCAGCACTCACCGAAGCCGGTGTCCAGGCGCGACACCACCCCGGGGAAGGACTCCGGCTCACCGTCGGCAATCGGCTTGCCAACGACACGGTGCTGTCCGCGCTGGCGGCAGCGCGCGCGCACCACAGTGCGTCGCGGATGTGAAGGCTCAGGCGGCCCGTCCAAGAGCGGACTGGGAGGCTTTGCCTACCAGCAGGGAGGAAACCGGTCGTGGTCGCGGTGCTGGTCGAGGGCGCACGATGGGTACAGGGGAATCCGAGGAACGGCGGCCCGGGGTCTGCTGTGATCGGCTCCCTGGCACCGCACACGGCCCGGAGGCATCCGATGAACCACGAGCGCCCCGGAAGGGGCCCGATCACCGTGACAGTGTTCGTCTTCCCCGGGGTGCGGCTGCTGGACGTGACCGGTCCCATCGAGGTCTTCGCTTCGGCGAACGAGTTCGGCGGTCGGTATCAGGTGCGGATTGCGTCCGCGGACGGTAAGGGCGTGATCACTTCCGCCGGAACCCGTCTCAGCGCGGATGTGCGGGTCGATGATGTGCGGGAGCCGTGCGACGTCCTGCTGATCCCGGGGGGTCCCGAATGGGAAGTGCTGATCAAGGACGACGATCTCCTGGATGTCGTCCGGCGACTGCATGAGAAGGCCCGCCGCACGGCATCGGTGTGCACGGGAGCGTTTCTGCTGGCGGCGGCCGGACTCCTGGACGGCCGCCGCGCCACGACGCACTGGCGGCACACGCGGCACCTGGCCCTGCGTTTCCCGTCCGTGCGGGTCGAACCGGACGCCATCTTCGTGCGGGACGGGAGCATGATGACGTCGGCGGGCGTCAGCGCCGGCATCGACCTGTCCCTGGCCCTCGTCGAAGAGCACTGCGGTGCGGGGGTTGCCCGAGCGGTCGCCAAGGACATGGTCGTCTTCATGCAACGACCGGGCGGCCAGTCCCAGTTCAGCGTCCGCTCCCAGGTCCCGCACTCCCGCCACGAGACACTCCGCCGGGTGCTGGACGAGGTCGCAGAGAACCCCGGGGCCAATCACACCGTGTCGGCCATATCACGGAGGTCGGGCATCAGCGCCCGTCACGTGACCCGGCTCTTCCACGAAGAGGTGGGAACCACTCCGGCCCGGTATGTGGAGCAGGTCCGGCTGGAAGCCGCCCGGGTGCTGCTGGAGACGGGCGACGACGCCATGGCGGTAGTGGCGCGGCGCACCGGGTTCGGCTCACCCGAGTCGATGCGCAGGGCCTTTGTTCGGCACCTGCGTGTGACACCCGGTGCCTACCGGACCAGCTTTCGCACGACCGGCACGGGCACGAGGGGTTCGGTGTCCGAAACACTCGCGTCGTAGTCGCGGCGCAACGGGCCGAGACAGTGGGTCGGCGGCCTGGACCTGCTGCAGAAGCCGTGTCTCCAAGCGCTCGGATCAGGACACGGCATCATTCGCCCGTGGCCCGGCCGCGCGGCGACGGCAGGAAGCGGGCGACTGCCCGGCCGATGTCCTGATGTGAGGCCGTTGTGGCCCGACCGGCCGTCCGTCTCCGCGTTCCCGGCGTCGTAGCGTCGTAGGCGACGCGGTCAAACGGGTTGGTCTCCGCAACGGATGCGAAGTCCGCGCACACGGGACACGCGGGCGGACGACCGCCCCGGGCGCGTCGGGCATCCGGGGGCTTCGGACAGGGAAGGAGGCGTTCTGCGCCATGGCGTCGCAATCAGACACCGCTCGAGCGGTGCGTCACGGGCTGGATTTCGGGCTCAACGAATGGGTCGTGGACGAGCAGCGGGAGCGTTACCTGCACGACCCCAGCTCAGTGGATCAGACGTGGAGGGACTTCTTCGCGGCGCCGGTGTCCCCGGCCGTCGTGGCCTCCTCCGCCGCCCCGGAGCGGAGCGAGCAGGCGGCGCTCAAGGCCGTCCGGGTCGCGGCGCTGATCCACGCGTATCGCGTGCGTGGCCATCTGATGGCCGGCACGGACCCGCTCATGTCGCGGCTCGCCGCCGCACACCCGGAACTCGACATCGCCGCGTTCGGACTCCACGACGCGGACCGGGCGGAGAACTTCGTCGTGGACGGGTTCGCGGGGCACGCCACGATGACCCTCGACGAAGTGCTCGGCGCCCTGCGGGAGTTCTACTGCGGCACCGCCGGGTTCGAGTACATGCACATCCAGGACTCCCACGAACGCCGCTGGATCCAGCAGCGCGTGGAGGGGCCGCGGCGCCGGCCGGACCGTGCGGAACAGCTGCGGATCCTCTACCGGCTGGGAGCCGCGGAGGCCTTCGAGACGTTCCTGCAGACCAAGTACGTGGGTCAGAAGCGGTACTCGCTCGAAGGCGGCGAGTCGGCCATCGTGCTGCTCGACGCGCTGCTGCTCCGCGCCATCGAAGACCGTGTCGGCGAAGCCGTCATCGGGATGGCACACCGCGGCCGGCTCAACGTCCTGGCCAACATCATCGGCAAGTCCTACGCCCAGATCTTCGACGAGTTCGAGGACGCGGTGGACATCCGGTCGGTCCAGGGCTCGGGTGATGTGAAGTACCACCTCGGCGCGGAGGGCACCTACCGTGCCCTGGACGGCGGCACGATCGCCGTCTCGGTCGTGGCGAACCCCTCGCACCTGGAGATCGTGGGGCCGGTGGCCCAGGGAGTGGTGCGCGCCAAGCAGGACCTGGCCGCGGACCGCGGCGAGCCCCGCGCCGTACTGCCGGTCCTCGTCCACGGCGACGCGGCCTTCGCCGGCCAGGGCGTGGTCGCCGAGACCCTGAACATGTCGCAGCTGGCGGGCTACCGCACGGACGGCACGGTCCATGTGGTCGTCAACAATCAGGTCGGCTTCACCACCCTGCCCGCCAACGGCCGTTCAAGCACGTACGCCACCGATGTGGCGCGGATGGTGGAGGCTCCGATCTTCCACGTCAACGGAGACGACCCCGAGGCCGTCGACCGCGTCGCGCGGCTGGCCTTCGACTACCGCCGGACGTTCCACAAGGACGTCGTGGTCGATCTGGTCTGTTACCGGCGCCACGGCCACAGCGAGGTCGACGACCCTTCCATCACGCAGCCGCTGATGTACGAACGCATCGCCGCCAAGGCTTCGGTGCGCACGCAGTACGCCGAGGCCCTGGTACACCGCGGGGACATCGACGAGCGGCAGGTGGCGGGGGCCCGCCGCAACTACCGGGATCACCTCGAACGGGCCTTCGCCGAGACCCGGACGCTACCCGCTCCCCGCCCCGCCGAAGACGTTCCTGACACCGACGCCGGACAGGGAGCTGCCCGGCTCGTGGCGACCGCGATCGACGAGGCGACCGCCCGCCAGGTCATCGCATCGCAGACCGACCTGCCGCGGGGCTTCACCGTGCACCCGCGCGTCCTGCCGCAGCTCCACCGGCGTACGGCGACGCTCGACACGGGCACGATCGACTGGGCCACCGCGGAGACACTGGCGATCGGTTCGCTGCTGCTGGAGGGCGTCCCGGTGCGGCTGGCCGGGCAGGACTCGCGGCGCGGCACCTTCGGCCAGCGCCACGCCGTACTGACCGACCGGCGCACCGGCGCGGAGCACACGCCGCTGAACTCCCTCGGCCCGCGGTCCGCGAGCTTCGCACCGTTCGACTCGATGCTGTCCGAACTGGCCGCGTTGGCCTTCGAATACGGCTACGCGCTGGCCCGGCCCGAGGCTCTGGTGCTGTGGGAGGCCCAGTTCGGGGACTTCGTCAACGGGGCGCAGACGGTCATCGACGAGTACATCGCGTCGTCCGAGCAGAAGTGGGGCCGGCGCTCCGCGGTGACGCTGCTGCTGCCCCACGGCCTGGAGGGGCAGGGTCCGGACCACTCCTCCGCCCGGATCGAGCGCTTCCTGCAACTGTGCGCGCAGGGCAACATGACCGTGGCGCTGCCCTCCCTGCCGGGCAACTACTTCCATCTGCTCAGGCAGCAGGCGCTGGACGGCCGCGGGCGGCCGCTGGTGGTCTTCACCCCGAAGTCGATGCTGCGGTCGAAGGCGGCCACCTCGGCCCTGGCCGAGTTCACCCGGGGCGGCTTCCGCCCGATCCTGCCGGATGACACGGTGGACCCCGTCCGGGTCGAGCGCGTACTGCTGTGCTCGGGCAAGGTCTTCCACGACCTCGACGCCCACCGACACGACTCGGGTTCGGCGGACACGGCGATCGTCCGCGTGGAGCGTCTCTACCCGTTCCCTGAAGGGGAGCTCGCGGCGGAACTCGCCCGCTTCCCCGCGGCCGCGGACGTGCGGTGGGTGCAGGAGGAGCCCGAGAACCAGGGTGCCTGGTCCTTCGTCGCGCCGCGTCTGTACCGGCTGGCAGGCCGCCCTGTGGCATGCGTCAGCCGACCCGAGGCGCCGGCCCCCGCGGTCGGCTCCGCCCGCCGGCACGCCCTGGAGCAGACGGCCCTCGTGACCTCGGCCTTCCAGTGAGCATGGGCTGCCGTTGCTCGTCCTCGACGCTGCGTCGAGGACGAGCAACGGCATGACCCTGCGGGCACCCGTCAACCGGCCCGCGGACCTGAGGAGTCTGAGCCATGCGCAGCTGGTCCGGCTCGCCGGGGGGATCCACGGCTTCCTGATCCGACGTGCCGCGGCACCGCGCCTTCGAGTCCCCGCACGACCGGCTGGTGGGGGACCTCGGGCTCCGCGTCGGCGGCTCTGTCGGATGCCGGCGGCCGGCCAAGGCCGGACAGCTCGCGGCGGAGACGAACCGGCGCGTCGTCCCCGTCGCCGGCGACGGAGCGCGCACCGGAGGGCCGGCCCGGTAGGCCCTCAACACCATCGCGGCGGCGCCCGACCTGCTCATGGTGATCGTCGTCAACGACAACAGACGTGCGGAGGCACCGCCCGTGAGCCGACTCGCGCAGCACTGGCCTGGCTGCGCCATACGCGTCGGCCACGGGCGTCCGGCCGACCGGCCGGGGCGAGCCGCCCTCGGCGGCGCCGGAACGCCGGGGCGGGTCCCGCCGCACCCTGCACGCGGCCGGGGAAGGATCAGGGAAGGCATCAAGGAGGGCCTGAGGGGGGGTATCGGGGAGGGCCACGCGGGAGCCTTCGTGCGGCAGCCGCTCTTCTCCGGTCTCGGCCCGAAGTACCCAGGTCCGTCGACGGCCCCGACATCCCAGCCCTGGAAGCGGCCCCGGAACAGGCCGGGACCCGCGGCGGACCGGTCGTCGTCCGCTGCGTCACGCGCAAGGGGCTCGGATCCGCGCATGCCGAACAGGACGAGGGGGATCATGCGCTGCGTCGGCATCGGCCCGCGGACGGGCCGCCCGCCGCGGTCCGCCGGTCTCCGGAGCCCGACGCCGATCCATACGGTGGGCACCACCGCACCGCTGGAGCGGGTCATGAGGCACGCGGCGGCCGTACACCATGGCAGGCGGCGGATGCCCGGGCGGTGCCCGCGGGACGAGTACCGCGCGGTCACGGCGGAGACCATCGGCGGCACCTCATGCCGGTCACGTCGTCGGCCGGGCCACTCCTGGTGGTCCACCCGGACCCGGCGTCGCGGAGCCCGACGGCATCGTGCTGTTGAGCCTGGTCGGCTTTGCTCACACGCCGCACACCGACCTGGACGCCGTGACCGCCCGATGCACCGCCGAGTGCGCCCCGGACGACGCAGGGCGCGGGCCCGTCGGCGACACGGAGTTGGTCAGCTCTCCTCGTGGGTCAGCGTCAGATCGAAGGCGTCGGGGCCGCTGCCGTCGAGGGTGAGGCGGGTCGACCGGGGCGGGTAGCCCGCGGCTACGACGGTGTACTGGTCGCGTTCGAGATCGGTGAAGGCGTAGGAGCCGTCCTCGGCGGTGAGTGTGTCGCCGACGACGACGCCCGCCGGGTCCAGGAGGGTGATCCGAGCCTGGGAGATCGGGCGGCCACCTGCAATGGTGCGGACGGTGCCCTTGAGCACGGCCCGACCGTCCGGCCGCCCCGTCGGCTCGACGGTCCGCCGGTGCGCGTGTCCGCGGTCGGACCGGCGCCGCATGTGCCCGGCGGCATGGCCCAGGGAGCGACCGGCCACCACCGCCCAGGCGATGCCGAGCACCCCGTACAACACCACGGCGGTCCAGGCGAACATGTCCGAACCGGTCCGCGCTGCAAGGGTGCCGGTGGCCGTCACGCAGGCGCCGAGCGGGAAGATGAAGGACCACCAGGTGGGTGCGAAAGGCAGCCCGGCCCGGATCGTCCGTACCGTCAGCCCCGTGGCCAGCACCAGCCACAGCATGGCGAAGCCCCACACCACGATCCCGCCCAGCAGCGCGAACACCTCGGTGCCCCGCGCGTAGGGCGCAGGCAGCACGCTCGGCGCTGCCGTGGCCAGCGCGCCGAGCGCCGTCACCGACTGGCCCAACGCCCCCGCTCCGATCCACACGGTGGGCACCACCGCGCCGGTGGGGGCCTCATGGTGCACCAGGCGGCCGTACATCATGGCCAGCACCAGCAGTGCCGCGACCAGGCCGAGCCCGAGCATCGCGTAGCAGCCCAGCAGCAGGGCGAGCCGCAACTGCCCCGCCGGGGTGTGAGGGACGAGCAGCGCACCCGTCGCAGCCGAGACCATCGGCGGCACCACCGGCATCAGCCAGCCCCCGAACGCGGCGTCCGGCGCGAAGCGGTGCCGGGTGATCATCAGATAGGGCACCACGCAGGCAGCGACGAGACCGAGCACCGTACCGAGCGACCACAGCACCCAGTCCACATCCAGCGCCGCCGCGCTTCCGATCAGCCGGCGGCCGAGCAGCAACGCCCCGGAGCCCACCGTGAGCAGCGCCATCGGCGGTGCGCCGAAGAACTGCGCCGTCACCGGATCACCGGCGTGCAGTCGCAGTGCCCGCTGCCGGAGGTAACCGACAGCCAGCAGGAGGAGCAGGAGTGCGGCGCCGAGCCAGACCACCGTGGCGGCGGTCCGCAGCCCCGGCATGCTCGATGGCAGGGTGACCGCCGCATTGGCGACGATGCCCGTGCCCATCACGGCCGCGAACCAACTGGGACCGAGGAGCGGACGCTTCTTTGTGTTTGCCGCAAGCGCCGATGAGGCGGCGTACGGGGAAGAGTTCATTCCCCGGAGCCTATGTTCGGGTTGAGTGGGCACTGTCGGTCATGTCCAGATGTAAGCGCGGCATGGCGCACATCGAGCGATCGCCACGGCGCGGCGCGCCCAGGACTCATTCGCAACAGCGAGGCCCTCGCGCACACCCGGCACACCACCTCCATGGTGGCCGCACGCACTCCCGCGCCCAAAACTATGGTGTCCCACCACATACGCCTCTGGCCTGCACGTTCCTACGGTGTGGCAGCACGCAAACGTCCCCCGTCGTACGCCAGGAAGTGGTGCCGATGTCGTCGCCAGCAAGCGCTCCACCAGCCCCGTCCCGCCTTACCCGCATCGTCGCCGCCAGCCTCATCGGCACCACCATCGAGTGGTACGACTACTTCCTCTACGGTTCGGCCGCCGCCCTGGTCTTCGGCCGTGTGTTCTTCCCCGAGTCGGATCCGCTCACCGGCACGCTGCTGTCCTTCCTCACCTATGCCATCGGCTTCGCCGCCCGCCCGATCGGCGCGGTGGTCTTCGGCCACTACGGCGACCGTCTCGGCCGCAAGAAGCTCCTGGTGATCAGCCTGCTGATGATGGGGCTTTCCACCGCCCTGATCGGCTGTGTCCCCGGCTACGACACGATCGGTGTCGCGGCTCCGCTGCTGCTGACCACGCTGCGCCTGATCCAGGGCTTCGCCCTCGGCGGCGAGTGGGGCGGGGCGGTGCTGCTGGTGTCCGAACACGGTGATGCGAGGCGACGCGGCTTCTGGGCGTCCTGGCCGCAGGGCGGAGCACCGGCCGGCAACCTGGTCGCCGTCGGCGTGCTCTCCCTGATGACCACCGTGCTCAGCGACGACGCGTTCAACTCCTGGGGCTGGCGGGTGCCGTTCCTGCTCTCCGCCGTGCTGGTCATGATCGGTCTGTGGATCCGGCTGTCCGTCGACGAGTCTCCGCTGTTCAAGGAGGCGCTGGCCAAGGCCGAGCGGCGCAAGGCCGAACAGCGGGCCGAGCAGCCGCCGTTCGTCGCGGTCGTGCGCAACCACTGGCGGGACATCCTGGTCGCGATGGGCGCGCGGATGGCCGAGAACATCTCGTACTACGTGATCACCGCTTTCGTCCTCACCTACTGCGTCGACCACCTGAAGATCGACAAGCAGACGTCACTGAACGCGGTGCTCATCGGCTCGGCGGTGCAGTTCTGCCTGATCCCGCTGTTCGGTGCGCTCTCCGACCGGATCGGACGCAAGCCCGTGTACCTGGTGGGCGCGGTCGGCGTGGGTCTGTGGTCGTGGGCCTTCTTCGCTCTGCTCGACACCAGGTCGTTCCCCGCGCTGGTCCTGGCCGTCACCGTCGGTCTGATCTTCCACAGCGCCATGTACGCTCCCCAGGCGGCGTTCTTCTCCGAGCTGTTCGCCACCCGGATGCGCTACACCGGCGCTTCCATCGGGGCCCAGCTCTCCTCGGTGGCGGCCGGCGCCCCCGCCCCGCTGATCGCCACCGCGCTGCTCGGCTCCTACGGCTCCTCCACCCCGATCTCGGTGTACGTCGGTCTGGCCGCCCTGATCACCGTGATCGCCGTCGTCGCCTCCCGTGAGACGCGCGGCAGGGACCTGACCGCGATCGAGCCGGACGGCTCCGCGCCGCAGCCGGCCCCGGACCAGCAGAAGGCCGCGTCCGCCTGACGGCCCGCCACCGCCACCCGGCCGAGGAGGGTCAGGGTCTTCCCGGCCGGGGAGGACCCTGGCCCTCCTCGACCGTGCCCCCTGGCCGTGGCCCCTCGGCCATGCCCCCCCCCTCGGCCGTCCCCCCTCGGCCATGCCCGCCCCTCGGCCGTCCCCCTGACCGTGCCCGCCCCTCGGCCATGCCCGTCCCTCGGCCGTCCCCCCCTCGGCCGTCCCCCTGACCGTGCCCGCCCCTCGGCCATGCCCGTCCCTCGGCCGTCCCCCCCCTCGGCCGTCCCCCCTAACCGTGCCCACCCCTCGGCCATGCCCGCCCCTCGGCCATGCCCCCCTCGGCCATGCCCCCCTCGGCCATGCCCCCCTCGGCCATGCCCCCCTCGGCCATGCCCCCCTCGGCCATGCCCCCCTCGGCCATGCCCTCCTCGGCCGTGCGCCGATTCCACCGTCCACCGACTTCGCAACGGTTGCCCGCCCATGTCGCACAAGCCCATGTCCGTCGCCCGTCACCTGCGCCGGCTGCTCGAACTCCTCGCCGCGGGCGCCCCCGCCGAGGACCTCGGTGCCGTCGCCGTCGAGGCCCGGCGCAGCGGTGCCCTCGCCCAGGACCTCGCGGAGGTCGAGCAGGCCACCGAAGCGGCGCTGCGCGTCCAGACCACGCTCAGGCAGCACCGGCGCCGGGAGGCGGAGCTGGCCGCGCTCTTCGACACCGCGGGCGACCTGGCGGCCCTGCGCGATCTCGACGCCGTGCTGCGCTCCATCGTCCGGCGGGCCAGGATGCTCCTGGGCACCGACACCGCCTACCTCACGCTGCCCGACGAGGACGCCGGGGACACCTACATGCGGGTCACCGACGGCTCGGTGTCGGAACTGTTCCAGAACCTGCGCCTGCAGCTGGGTGAGGGCCTCGGAGGTCTGGTCGCGCAGACCGCACGCCCCTACGCCTCCCCGGACTACCGCACCGACGACCGCTTCGTGCACACCGGCAGCATCGACGCCGGGGTCCTGGACGAGGGCCTGGTCGCGATCCTCGGTGTGCCGCTGCTGCTGGGGTCGGGAAGCGGCGGCCAGGTCATCGGGGCCCTGTTCGCCGCGGACCGTACGCCCCGCACGTTCGCCCCGGACGAGGTCGCCCTGCTGTGCTCCCTGGCCGACCACGCCGCCATCGCCATCGACACCGCCAAGGCCATGGCCGACGCCCGGGCCGCGCTGGCCGAACTGGCCGAGGCCAACGCCGTGATCCGGGAGCACTCCGCCGCCATGCAGCGCGCCGAGGAATCGCACGACCGGCTCACCGATCTGGTGCTGCGCGGCGGCGACGTCCCGGACGTGGCCGCCGCCGTGGCCGCACTTCTGCGGGGGGACGTCGCGGTGCACGACGGCGCCGGGTGGCCGCTCACCGCGGTCGGCGAGCACGGCGGCGCGTTCACCAGGGGCGGGGTGGACGGCGGTGGCGCGGAGGAGGCGGCGGCGCTGGTCGCGGTGGCGGAGAGGTCCCGTGCGGCCGCCCACGCGGTGTTCCACGACGGGCGCTGGGTCTGCGCGGTACTGGCCGGGCAGGAACTGCTGGGCTGTCTGGTTCTGTACGGGCGGCCGGATCTCGACGGCCCCGACCGGCGTCTGTTCGAGCGGAGCAGCGTCGTGACCTCGCTGCTGCTCCTGCTGAGGCGTTCGGTCGCCGAGACCGAGAACCGCGTACGCGGCGATCTGATCGCCGATCTGCTCACCGTGCCCGACCGCGACCCGGCCGGCCTGGTGGCCCGCGGCCGCCGCCTCGGCTTCGACCTCGACCGGCCCCACCTCCTGCTCGTCGCCCGGTCCGGCGAGGCGGCCCGGGAACGGCTCGCCGACGCCGCCGTGCAGTACCTGTTCGGGTGCGGCGGCGTGAGCGCGGAACACGAGGGCGCCGTGGTGCTGCTGCTCCCGTGCGACGGCACCGGTCCGGGCGAGGCGGCGCCCGTCGCGGCCGGGCAGCTCGGCCAACTGACCGGCGCACCGGTCACGGTGGCCGGCGCGGGGCCGGCTGCCGGGCCGCGGGCCATCGCGGACGCGCACGCCGAGGCCGTGCGCTGTCTACGGGCGCTGCAGGTGCTCGGCCGCGCAGGACAGGGGGCGAGCGTCGCCGAACTCGGCTTTTTCGGCGTGCTGTTGGGCGACGATCACGACGTGGACGGGTTCGTCGCCGCCGCGCTGGGACCGCTGCTGGAGTACGACGACCAGCGCGGCACCCAGCTGGTCCGCACGCTGCGCGCCTACTTCCACTGCGGCGGGAGCCTGACCCGGGCGAAGGAGGAACTGCACGTGCATGTGAACACGGTCGTGCAGCGCCTGGACCGCATCCAGGCGCTGCTCGGCCCCGACTGGAACACCCCCGAGCAGGCCCTGGAACTCCAGCTCGCCCTGCGTCTGCACCTGCTGTCGGACGCCTGACGCCCGAGCGGACAGGCGCGGGAACGGCCGCGGGACGGACGTGCCGCTCTTCCGGTCCTGCGCAGGTCCCGGCCGGAGTCGCGAGGTCACCGTGCCGGCGTACCGCCCGGCCCCTCGGGTCCCGCCACGCCGGCCGCGGCCAGCAGGTGCCGTGCCACCACCCGGGCGCCCTCGTCGCCGATGATGATCGTGTAGTGGTTGGTGCCGGGTACGAGCCGCGTGCGCACCAGGTGGGGGTCGAGGCCGGCGGCGGTGAGCCGCTGTTCGTCGTACAGGCCCTGCGGCTCGTCCATCAGGCCGCGTTCCGCCCAGAGCAGCACGGCCGGACCGGGCAACCGGTGCACCGCACCCGACACCTCCCCGCCGAGCTGGTCCACGCCGTCGGTGCGGACCGCCTCCAGGCTGCAGGAGGAGCGCAGTTCGGGCTCCTGACCCACGAGATCGCGCTGGATGTAGTCGTCCACCCACGGCGACCAGGGACCGGCGAAGGCCGGATGCCGCTGCCAGAACGCGCGGTAGGCCTCCCGGTCCGGGAACGTCATCGACAACCGCCGCATGGCCGGGCCGATCACCGAGGTGATCAGCTCGTCGGGATCCAGGCCGGCCGGGACGGGAAAGCCCACGCCGCCGTCCACCAGCAGCAGGGCCGTCAGCAGGTGCGGGTGGCGCACCGCGGTCAGGGCCGCGGTGAAGGCCCCCATGGAGTGGCCGGTCAGCACCACCCGCCCCACGCCCAGCGCGTCCACCACCGCGGCCATGTCGTCGGCGTGGGCCGCGATGCCGTACGGGCCGGGAAGTCGCCCGCTGCGGCCCCGGCCGCGCAGGTCGGGTGCGACCAGGGTGACCCGGCCGGCCAGGTGGTGGGCGACGCGCGCCCAGCTCAGGCCGTTGGCGGTGATGCCGTGCAGCGCCAGGACCACCGGTGCGCCCGGGTCGTCGGCCGGCCAGCGCGACACGGCCAGCCGCCCGCCGGGCACCGGCACCTGAAACTCCTCGCGCGCCGCTGCGGCCGCGTCCTGACGGGCCGTCGTGCCGTACCGCGGAGTGGGGCTCATGACGTGAGGACCTCCTCGCGGTCGGTGGCGGCGCGGGACGCACGGGCGGCGCGCAGCCGGGCCGGGAGCCGTGCCACGCCGCCGGGCAGCAGGTATATCACCGCGACGAACAGCGCGCCGAGCAGGAACAGCGGCTGCGAGAGCGGCACGCGGACCACGGCGGGCAGACCGGCGACCGCACCCGAGCCGGCCAGGTCGCCGAGCCGGTGGTCCGCCCACGTGTACAGGATGCCGCCGGCCATGGGGCCCCACCGGGTGCCCGAGCCACCCAGCACCACCATCACCAGCAGGGACAGGGTGAAGTCGGAGGTGGTCGTCTGCGGGGTGGCGCCGCCCGTCAGCAGCAGGTACACGATGCCGCCCAGCGCGGCGAGCGTGCCGGCCAGGACGAAGGCCACGAGCTTGAAGCCGTACGGGCGCAGCCCCAGCACCTCGACCCGGCGCTCGTTCTCCTTGATGCCCTCCCAGACCCGGCCGATGGGCGAGCGGACCGTCCACTGCACGACGGCCAGCACCACCACGAGGTAGGCCAGCGCGATCCAGTACAGGTTGGCGGTGTGCTCGATGCCCACGAGCGAGGCGGGCAGCCCGCCGGCGGGGGCGGCCCTGCCCTCCTCGCCGCCGGTGACGCCTCCGGGGTCGCGCTGCACGAGGATCGACGCGGCCTGCGCGAAGGCCAGGGTCACCATGGAGAACCCGATGCCGCCGGCCCTGAGGCTGACCGCGCCCAACAGCGCGGACAGCACCACGCCCGCCAGCAGGCCCAGCAGCGCGGACACCGCGAACGGCAGGCCCGCTTCGAGCATCACGGTGTTGGTGACGTAGGTGCCCGCGGCGAAGTACAGCGCGTGCCCGAAGGACAGCAGTCCGGTACGGCCGAGCAGCAGGTCGTATCCGGTGGCCAGGCCCCCGAAGAGCAGGCACAGGGCGAGCAGTTGCAGGTTGCCCGGGCCGCCGATCGGGCCGTCGAGCAGGCCCGGCAGCGGCAGCGCGCTGTAGGGAACGGTGCACAGCACCGCCAGCAGCAGGGCGGGCCACCAGCGGGTGGCGCGCCGCAGCCGCTCGGAGCGGGTGGCGAGGGGATGGTCCGCCGTGCGGGCCCGGCCGCGCGGCTGGGTGGCGGTGGTCATGCGAGCCTCCCGGTGAGCCCCCGCGGCCGGACGAGCAGCAGGGCGGCGAGCAGGACGACGACGGCGAGGTCGCCGAGCCCGGCGGTGGTGTAGTAGTTGGCGAACTGCTGGACGAGGCCCACGGCCACCGAGGCCAGCGCGGCGCCGGTGAGCGAGCCCATGCCGCCCGTCACGACGACCACGAAGGCGAAGATGAGCAGCGAGGTGCCCTGTTCGGGGTCCACGGAACCGAAGTAGAGGCCGCCGAGGGCGCCGCCGAGGGCCGCCGCCGCGCCGCCGATGGCGAAGACCAGGGTGAACGCCTTGCGCACGTCGATGCCGAGCGCGGTGACCATCGCCCGGTCCTCCACGCCCGCGCGGACGACCAGTCCGTGCCGGGTGCGGCCGAGGAACAGCGTGAGCCCGGTCAGCACCAGCAGGGCCGCGCCGATCAGCACCAGGCGGTTGAGCGGTACTTCGGCGCCCAGCAGGCCGAAGGTTCCGGACAGGGCCTTCGGCCCGGGGAAGGGCCGGGCGTCGGACCCCCAGATCGCGGACAGCAGGGCCGGGACGGCCAGGCCCACGCCCACCGTCGCGAGGATCTGCTCGCGGGGGCGGGTGTAGAGCGGGCGGATCACGGCGAGCTCGAGCAGCACGGCGGCGACGGTGCCCACCGCGGTGCCGAAGACGACGGCGAGCGCGAACCCGGCCCCGCCGGGTCCGGCACCGGGCAGGTGGCCGGAGGCGGCCCACCAGGTGCCGTAGGCGCCGACGGACAGCAGGGCGCCGTGGGCGAAGTTGAGCACGTCCATCAGCCCGAAGATCAGCGAGAGCCCGGAGGCGACCAGGAAGTACAGGGCGCCCAGGCCGAGCCCGGTGAGGGCGAGCAGTACGACGGTGGACATCAGGCGTCTGCCTCCGTGGTCCGGGCGGCGGTGCGCGCCGCGGTGCGAACGGACGGGTCGGCGGGCGCCATTCCGGCGCTGCCGTGGCCGGTGCCTCCGTGGCCGGTGCCGCCGTGGCCCGCGCTGGCGACGCCGAGCAGCCGGCGGGCCGCCTCCGCGTCGGCGAGCAGGTCGACGGCGAGGCCCCGGTGCGCGGTGCGGCCGTCGGCGAGGACGACGCAGTGGCGGGCGAGGCGGCGCACCACGGCGAGGTTCTGCTCCACGAGCAGCACCGGCACCGCCTCGGCGGCGCGTTCCAGCACCTGGGCGACCTCGGTGACCACCTTGGGCGCGAGCCCCTTGGTGGGCTCGTCGGCGATGATCAGCCGGTTGCCGTTGAGCTGGGTACGGGCGATCGCGACCATCTGCTGCTGACCGCCGGACAGCGTGCCGGCGGCCTGCCGGGCCCGGCGTCTCAGCTCCGGGAAGAGCTCGTACACAAGGTCGTAGGCCGGTTCACCGGCGCCGGGCCGCTCGGCGAGGCGCAGGTTCTCGGCCACGCTGAGGGCGGCGAAGACGCCGCGGTCCTCGGGGGCGTAGCCGATGCCCCGGCGGACCAGGGCGTGGGTGGCCAGGCGCACCGTCTCCGCGCCGGCCAGCAGGACGCTGCCGGTTCGCGGGACCAGGCCGAGGATGCCGCGTACGGTCGTCGTCTTGCCGGCTCCGTTGCGGCCCAGCAGGGCGGTGGTGCCCGAGGCGGCCACCTCCAGGTCGACGCCGTGCAGGATGTGCCGGCCGCCGATCACGACCCGCAGATCGCGCACGGTCAGCAGGGGCTCCGGGGCGGGAGTCACAGCTCCTCCCCGAGGTAGGCCTGCTGCACGGTGGGGTCGGCCATCACGGCCGGCGGGGTGTCCAGCGCGAGCAGCGTGCCGTGGTGCATCACGGCCAGCCGGTCGGCCAGGTCCAGCAGCACGTCCATGTGGTGCTCGACCATCAGCACGGTGCGCCCCTCCTCCTTGTGCAGCGACCGGATGAGTTCGGTCAGCGCGGGCACCTCCTCGGCGCTCACGCCCGCCATCGGCTCGTCCAGCAGGATCAGCCGGGGCTCGCCGACGAGCAGGACCGCGAGTTCGAGCTTGCGCTTCTCGCCGTGCGAGAGGGCGTCGGCGCAGGTGTCGGCGCGGTGCGCGAGCTGCGTGCGTGCCAGCACCCGGTCGACCCGCTCCGGGTGGGTGCCGGCACGACGCCAGATCCGGTACGAGCCGCCGTCGGCGGCCTGGGCCGCGAGCCCCACGTGGTCGGCGACCGTCATGCCCGGCCACAGGCTGGAGGTCTGGAAGGTGCGTCCGAGGCCGCGCCGGGCCCGGGCATGGGCGGCCTCCGCGGTGATGTCCCGGCCGTCCAGTTCGATCGCGCCGCGCGACACCGGGCTGAGCCCGCTGACCAGGTTGAACAGGGACGTCTTGCCCGCGCCGTTGGGGCCGATGAAGGCCAGGAACTCGCCTTCGCGGACGTCGAAGGAGACCGAGTCGACGATGGTCGCGCCGCCGACCGTCCAGCCGATGTCTCGCAGCCGGAGCACCGGCGCCGGGAAGGTACGGGCCTCCCCGGCGTCCGGAGCCCCCGGGGCGCTCGGTGACGTCGTGTCAGAGGAGGACATCGTCTCAGCCCGCCGTCCTCGCGGCCGGCGGTGCGACCTCGGTCATCGGGATGCCGGCGATCAGCGCGGGCCGGGCGGCGCTGCCGCCGCCCTTGAGCCGGGCCGTGAACATCGGCTGCAGCAGGGCGTGGTCCTTCGCGCGGATCTGCTCCTTGCCCTTGGGCCCGTCGAAGCTCCAGCCCTCCAGCGCCTTGACCATGGCCGTGGTGTCGGTGGCGCTGCCGGACTCGATCGCGTGCACGATCATCTGGGCGGCCGTGAAGCCGTCGGGGCTGAACAGGTCGGGGGTGCCGCCGGCCTTGGTGATGCCGTCGAGCATGGCCTGCTCCACCGGGTTGCCGCCCCCGGCGCCCGGGAAGTAGTGCGCGAGGAAGGAGACCTTGGAGCCGGCCGCGCCGAAGACCGGGTACGAGGCGGTGCCCGCGAGTCCGGTGACGACCTTGCTCGCGTCCAGCACGCCCTGCTGGTTCAGCGCGGTCCACAGGGCGGGGGCGGTGGCGCCCGCCCAGGCGACGAACACCAGATCCGGTTTGCCGGCCCTGGTCTGGCGGGCGAAGGGCGTGAGGTCGGTGGCGCTCGGCGGGGCCAGCACGGAGCCGACGTGCGCGCCCTTCGCGCCGAGGACCGCCTTCACCGCGGCCACGTTGGCCTGTCCGAATGCGGAGTTCTGGGCGAGCACGGTGACCTTCTTGCCCTTGGCGTCGCCGAGCAGGGTCCCCGCGGCGAGGATGTCCTGGTACGACTGCCGGCCCGAGCGGAAGGTGTAGGCGTTGACGCCGGTGACCGCGTCGGTGGCGGCGGGACCGCTGACGTACAGCACCTTGTTCTGCGCGGCCAGCGGCGCCATCTGCAGCGCCACACCGGAGTCGGTGGTGCCGGCGAGGACCTTGAAGCCCTTGCCGACGAGGGTCTTGGCCGCGGCGACGGCCTTCGCCGGGTCGCCCGCGTCGTCCTGTTCGGTGACCTCGATCGGGTGGCCGCCCGCCTTGTTCGTCCCGTGCGTGGCGTAGGCCAGGCCT
Source organism: Streptomyces sp. RB17 (assembly GCF_009604455.1). Classification (GTDB taxonomy): domain Bacteria; phylum Actinomycetota; class Actinomycetes; order Streptomycetales; family Streptomycetaceae; genus Streptomyces. The sequence goes on along the minus strand of NZ_WEGL01000002.1, from coordinate 370,225 downwards.
GCCTTGAAGCCCTCCTCGTACTGCTTGCCGTAGGCGGCCAGGAGTCCGCTGCGGGAGTAGACCAGCCCCACCTTCACGGGGGCGGCCTTGCCGTCCGAGCCGGCGGACGCGGTGCCGGCGGTTCCGGCCGAGGAGCAGCCGGCGACCAGGGCGCCGAGGGCGATCAGGGTGAGCGCGCGAAGAGATCTGCTTCTGAAGGTGTCCGTGAGGCTGGAAGGCATGACGATCGGCTCCTGACAGTGGGCGCGGTGCGTGATTGCCGGAACGATAGGAGCGCCGTACGACGGGCGGCATGTGGTCAATCACCGCTCTTCTGGGCCCAGTCATGGCATCGGCACACATGGTCGGTGGCGGCCGGTGCCGCGAGGGTGAGATCCACGGATCAGACCAGGTGGGGAAGGAAACGGCATGGACAAAGTGATGGCCGCGGCCGCGCTGGCAGTGGCGGACATCCCTGACGGTGCGACACTCGCGGTCGGCGGGTTCGGCCTGTGCGGCATCCCGTCGACGCTGATCGCCGCGCTGGCCGGGACGAGCGCGTGCGGCCTGCGGGTCGTGTCCAACAACTGCGGGGTGGACGACTGGGGTCTGGGACTGCTGCTGGCGGCCGGGCGGATCGCCCGGATGACCTCTTCCTACGTGGGTGAGAACAAGGAGTTCGCCCGCCAGTACCTGACAGGGGAACTGGAGGTGGAGCTGACACCGCAAGGCACACTCGCCGAGCGGCTGCGGGCCGGCGGCACCGGCATCCCCGCGTTCTACACAACGGCGGGGGTGGGCACCCAGGTCGAGGAGGGCGGCCTGCCCTGGCGCCACACCGCCGACGGCGCTGTCGCGGTGGCCTCCCCGCCCAAGGAGACACGGGAGTTCGGCGGCCGCCGCTACCTGCTGGAGGAGGCCATCACCGCCGACTTCGCCCTCGTGCGGGCCGCGGTCGCCGACCGGCACGGCAACTGCGTCTTCCACGCGGCGGCGCGCAACTTCAACCCGCTGTGCGCGATGGCGGGGCGGATGACCGTCGTGGAGGCCGAACGCATCGTCGAGGCCGGCGAACTGCCGCCGGACGCCGTCCATCTGCCGGGCGTGTACGTGGACCGCGTGGTCGTCGCCGACGACTCACTGGACAAGCGCATCGAGCGCCGCACCGTGCGCCCGGCGCGCCCCGGCGTGGCAGCGGCCGTCTCACGCACCGCCTCCGAGGAGAAGTGACCATGCCGCTCGACCGCGACCAACTCGCCGCCCGCGCCGCCCGGGAACTGCGCGACGGCCAGTACGTCAACCTGGGCATCGGCCTGCCCACCCTGATCCCCAATCACCTGCCGGACGGGGTGCACGTGGTGCTGCACTCGGAGAACGGCATCCTGGGCGTGGGCCCCTACCCGTACGAGGGCGAGGAGCACCCCGATCTGATCAACGCCGGGAAGGAGACGGTGACCACTGTCCCCGGCACCGCCTACTTCGACTCGGCCTTCTCCTTCGGCATGATCCGGGCCGGCCGGATCGACGTATCCGTGCTCGGCGCCATGCAGGTGTCGGCCCATGGCGACCTGGCCAACTGGATGATCCCCGGCAAGGTGGTCAAGGGCATGGGCGGTGCGATGGACCTGGTCCATGGCGCCCGCCGGCTGCTGGTCGTGATGGAGCACGTCGCCAAGGACGGCAGCCCGAAGATCGTGGAGGAGTTGAGTCTTCCCGCCACGGGTCGCCGGGTCGTGGACCGGGTCATCACCGACCTGGCCGTCATCGACGTCACCTCCGAGGGGCTGCGACTGGTCGAAACCGCTCCTGGCGTCACCGTCGGGGAGGTCCTGGCCGCGACCGGCGCCCGGCTCCTCGTCGACGAGGGCCTGCCGGCGCTCGCACCCGGCTGATCCTTCCCGACTCCCCCAAGAGACGGTGCCATGCACCGAATTGCTGACCACGTGTGACGGCACTCGGGGTCCGGCTCACCTGCGGCACGTTCGCCGCCGAGGTCTGCCACGACCTGGGCCTGACCGATGCCGGCGGGGGTGCCGACCGGAACCGACCTGGACGCCATGGACGACGAGCCGACGTCCTTCCCCACGTGCCGCACGTCAGAAGCGGACGATGCCGTGTACGGGGCGTTCGGCGCGGGGGCGTGGCCTACCCCCGGTGGACGATGCCTGCCCGGCGTCCACCCGTTGCCGGCCTTTGGCCGCTCAGGACCGGGCCCGGGCGATGAGCAGCGCCACGTCGTCCTCGCCACCGGGCGAGCGCAGGATCTCCAGGAGGCGGTCGCATGTGTCTTCCAGATCGTGGCCCCGTGTCATGGTGAGGGCGTCGAGGAGGGTGTCCAGGCGAGCGTCGATGGGTTCGCTTCGGGTTTCGACCAAGCCGTCGGTGTAGAGGACCAGTGCGTCGCCGGGGCCGAAGGCGATGGTGGCGGCCTCGAAGGGCACCCCGCCGACGCCCAGCGGCGCGCCGGTGGGAAGGTCGAGCAGCTGGGCCGCGTGGCCGCGTCGTATCAGGGCCGGGGGCAGGTGGCCGGCGAGGCAGATCTCGCACGTGCCCCGGTGCGGGTCGTAGACGCAGTAGATGCAGGTGGTGATGGTCTGCTCGACCCCTTCGGTCAGGTGGTCCAGGTGTCGAAGGGCCTCGGCGGGGGCGAGGGCGAGCTCGGCGAAGGCGCGGGCGGCGCTGCGGAGTTGACCCATGGTGGCGGCGGCCTTCACGCCACTGCCCATGACGTCCCCGACGACCAGGGCGGTTCTGTCACCCTGGAGGGGCACGGCGTCGTACCAGTCGCCGCCGATCTCGCTCGTGGCGCCGGCGGGCTGGTAGCGGCAGGCGACCTCCAGTCCGGGCAGGTGCGACGGGCGCTCGGGAAGCAGACTGCGCTGGAGGGTGAGGGCCGCCTGGCGCTGGGCCTGGTATCCGCGGGCGTTGTCGATGCAGACCGCGGCTCGGGCGGCCAGCTCCCCGGCGAGGAGCACATCGTCGTCGTCGAAAGGCGCGGGGTTCCGGGTGCGGGCGAGGTCGAGGGCGCCCAGGACCTCGCCCCGGGCCAGGAGCGGTACGGCAAGGTAGGAGTGGACGCCGGCCGCCGCGAGGAGGGAGGCGGCCTCGGCGTGCCGGGCGATGCGCTCCAGATCCTGACGGGTGGTGTGGGGTACCAGTACCGGTCGGCGGGTGCGTACGCACTGGGTGATCAGGCGGTCACTGTCGTAGGTGGCGAGTCCCCCTGTCGGGTCGGCCGCGCGCACCGCCTCGGTGGCTTGGACCGCGCTGACGGCGAGGGCGCGGAAGAGGGCCGGGCCCTCGTGCGGCGGGCTCCGGCCGTCGAGGACGCTGTCGAGTACGTCCACGGCCGCCACATCGGCCAGGGCCGGCACGACGACGTCGGCGAGCTCGCGCGCTGTCGCCTTCAGATCGAGGGTGCTGCCCACGCAGGCGGAAGCCCTGGCGATCAGGGTCAGCCGCTGCCGGGCCTGTGCCGCCTCGGCGGCGGCCTGGTGACGCTCGGTGACGTCGATGACGGAGTAGGCCAGGCCGAGCACCCGCCCACGGGCGTCCTCCAGCCGGTAGTACGAGACGGACCAGGCGTGCTCGTGGTCCGGGTCGGCGGGGGGACGGCAGACGATGTGCCGGTCCACGACCGACTCGCCCGTCTCCAGGACGCGGCGCAGACGTGCCTCGGGGTCCGTGTCCAGGAAGGTGAGGATCTCGCCGACCGGCCGGCCGAGACGCTCGGAGGCGGCCTGACCGGTGATGCGTTCGAGAGCGGGATTCACGGCCAGGTAGCGCAGGTCCGGGTCCAGAATGGCCAGCCCGATCGGGGACTGGGACACCAGTCGCATGGCGAGGGCGGCATCTCGCTCGATCTGTTCCACAGCGCTCTGGTCCGCGGCGAGGCCCAGGGCGTAGACGTCGCCGAGGTCGTCCAGCAGCCGCATGTTGCGGAACTCCACCAGGCGGGTGCTGCCGTCCTTGTGCCGGATCGGGAAGGCGCCGGCCCAGTCGCTGCCGGATTCCATGACCTCGGCGAACAGCTTGATCACTTCGTCCCGGTGCTCCTCGTGGACCGTCAGCCGGGCCGCGTGCTGACCGAGTGCCTCCGCGGCGGTGTAGCCGAACAGGTCCTCGGCCTTCGGGCTCCAGAAGACCACCTCGCCTGCCGCGTTCACCACCACCGCGGCGACGCCGAGCAGGTCGAGCAGACCACTGGGCGGCGCGGCATGACCCGCCACCGACCGGCCGTGGCCTGCTCGGGAGGAGTCCGTCGTGCCCATGCCTCGTGTTCCTTCCCGCTCGGCGCCTCGGCTCTGCCGTACCGGCGGGAGCGTGCTGTCTCCCTCCATGGTCGTCCCAGACCCGGGAGCACACACCTGGACCGACCGCCGGCGCACCGGCGGAGGGGTGCCGGCCGCCCACACGCCCCAGATGATCTTGGCAGTCAAAGGGAATGCCGAGTGGGGAGAAGTCGCGCACGGTCGTTCGCTGCCGCCCCGATGTGGCCGCGGCGTGCGGATGACACCGTGGCTGCACGCCACGCCCGCGTGGCACCGGGACCGGCGCTCGATGGCATCATCGCCCGAGCACGTAGTGCACATCCACGTCCTGTTGACGGACCGGCAGCTGAGCACACGTCACCAGGGCTGAGCCCGCGCGGTCATCCGGGCGCGAAGGAGAAGCTGCGCCACAGGCCGGTGGTCCTGACGACCTGGTCCGACGCGCCGATGTCCAGGAAGTTGCTCTGTCCGCCCGGCGGCACGGTGCAGTCCGGTGTCGTGTACAGGAGCAGGCTGCTCTGCGTCTGATTGTCGACGTGGGTCACGCCCTCGGGGAAACGGTGACAGTCGTGGATCGGCGGGTTGGAGAGGGTCTCCACGATCCTGAAGCCGTTGCGCGCCACGATCTGACCGGACGCCTGGTCCTGGCACGCGGTGAGCGCGATACCGAGCAGCGTGATGCCGGTGAGCGCGGCCAACAACCGTGAAGGGGGCATCGCGCCTCCTGAGGTACGGGGAGCTGCCGGGAATCTCGTCCTTTCTTCACTATCCGCCAGATGCGACGGAGCCGCACAGTGAGGAAGGACGATCGCCGCGGCACGTGGACGGACCCGGGTTCGACACGTCCGGGCGGCCGGCGCGGGCGCCGGCGGCCGTGGTGCGGGCCGCGTCCGGGCCCGTAACGGCCCCGTGGCCGGAGCAGGATGCGCGGCTTACGCTGATCGAGGGGGCCCATCCGGGTGAATCGCACGCCGAAAGGGGCGCCCCGATGGACGACTACCCGCTGATCGAGAACCACGGGCTGATCGGAGATCTGCAGACCGCGGCGCTGGTGACCACCGAGGGGGTGGTCGACTGGTTCTGCTCCCCGCGTTTCGACTCTCCGAGTGTGTTCGGAGCGCTTCTCGACAAGGAGAAGGGCGGGCACTGCACGGTCCGGCCGGCCCACCCGACCCATGCGACCCGGCAGTTGTACCTGCCCGACACGGCGATTCTGGTGACCCGGTTCATGACCGGGGCGGGGGCCGGTGAGGTGCTCGACTTCATGCCCGTGACCGGTACGACGGCCACCTCCCGCCACCGGCTGGTCCGTGTGGTCCGCTGTGTGCGCGGCAGCATGACGTTCGACGTGGACATCGCCCCGCGGTTCGACTACGGGCGCACGCCCCACCGGTTGCACCTCACCGAGCACGGAGCGGTCTTCGCCGCGGACGACGGCACGACGCTGACCGTCCACCCCATCCGGGAACCGGACGACGACCGGCTCGCGGAGGTCCTCACGGACCAGAACGCCGACGTTCGTCTGTCCCTGACCCTGCAGGCCGGCCAGCAGCGCGGGCTGGTTCTGGAGATGGGCGCCGAGGGGCCGCCCGCCGAGGTGCGCCGTGACGCACACCAGCGGCTCTTCGACGAGACGGTCGCCTTCTGGCGCTCCTGGCTGGCACAGTCGCGGTACACCGGTCGCTGGCGTGAGGTGGTGGAGCGTTCCGCGATCACGCTGAAGCTGATGACCTTCGCCCCGAGTGGCGCCGTGGTGGCCGCCCCGACCGCGGCTCTCCCGGAGCAACTGGGCGGCGAACGCAACTGGGACTACCGCTTCACCTGGATCCGTGACGCCTCGTTCTCCGTGTACGCCCTGCTGGGCCTGGGCTTCACGGACGAGGCCCGCGCGTTCATCATCTGGCTGAGCGACCGGGTCAGGGAGCGGGTCGGGAGCCTGGGGAGCACGGGTCCGCTCAACATCATGTACAAGGTCGACGGCTCCTCCGACCTGGACGAGCAGATCCTCGGCCACTGGGAGGGCTACGAGGGTTCGGCGCCGGTACGGATCGGCAACGGCGCCGCGACGCAGCTCCAGCTGGACATCTACGGCGAGGCGCTGGACAGCATCTACTTCGCGCACCGGCACGGCTTCCAGGTCGGGCACGGAGGATGGAGCTCGCTACGGGCGAACCTGGACTGGCTGGCCGACCACTGGGACCAGGCGGAGGAGGGCATCTGGGAGACCCGCGGTGGTCGCCAGGACTTCACCTACGGCCGGGTCATGTCGTGGGTGGCGTTCGACCGGGCCCTGCGGCTCGCAGAGTCGAAGGGGTGGCCGTCGGCGTCGGACCGCTGGCACGCCGAGCGGGACGCCGTCTACGAGCAGGTCATGGCGAAGGGGTGGAGCGAGGAACGGCAGGCCTTCGTCCAGCACTACGCCAGCGGGGTACTGGACTCCTCGCTGCTGCGCATGGCGACGGTCGGGTTCCTCACCCCGGAGGATCCGATGTGGGCGTCGACCCTGGACGCCATGGAGCAGGAACTGGTCAGCGACAGCCTGGTCTACCGCTACAACCCCGACGCCTCGCCCGACGGACTGCGCGGCTCCGAGGGCACCTTCTCGCTGTGCACGTTCATGTACGTCGACGCCCTGGCCCGCGCGGGGCGGACCGACCGGGCGAGGCTGGTGTTCGAGAAGATGATGGGGTACGCCAACCATCTGGGCCTGTACTCCGAGGAGATCGACCCGACCGGCCGTCAACTCGGCAACTTCCCCCAGGCGTTCACCCATCTCGCCCTCATCGACTCGGCCCTCACCCTGAACGAGGCGCTCGGCCGGCGCTAGCGCCGGCCCGGTTCAGATCTCCGGTCGTGCGGGGCCGAGCAGTACCAGGGTGTCTCCCTGCCGCCCGGTGGGCGTCCGGTCGTCGGTGACCGGTTCCAGACGGCCGTCGCGCCGTACGACGAACAGGGCGTCGTACCCCGGTGGGCGGGGTTCCGGCGCGGGCAGCACCTGGAATCGGGCGCCCCGTTCGTGCCGGGCCGCCAGGGCGGGGCGGACGAGCTCCGGGCCGAAGAGGGTGCCACCGGCGGTGTAGGGGGCGACGACGCCCTCGCTGTCGGGTGGCGGGCCGATCCGGTGGACCGGGCCGTCGACACTGTCCTCCATGACGATCGCGGCGAGCGCGTTGAAGTCGTCGTCGTCCGTCAGCAGATAGAGCGAGGTGACCCCCTCCAGCGGCGCCTGGGGATCGGAGGCCGCGGCCATGAGTTCCCCGGCGGCCAGTTCGATGCCCGCCGCCTCGATCCGCTTCCTCTCCTGGGCCGCCCCCGCCCACATCAGCACGTCCAGTCCGGCGGTGCGCAGCGCTCGGGCGAGATCGAGGACCCAGGGAGCACCGCCGACGAGGAGCGGGCGCGTTCGGGCGGGGCGCACGATGCCCAGCCTGTGGGCCACCGGCCTCGCGGTCAGCCCGTAGACCAGGACGGTTCCCACGATCGCCAGGAAGGTGACGGGGAGCATCTTGTCGGCTCCGGGCAGTCCCGCCGACGTGAGGGAGGCGGAGAAGGTCGTCGCGGTGGACGCGGCCACGATGCCGCGCGGGGCCATCCAGCCGGTGAAGGCGCGTTCGCGGCGCGTGAGATCCGTCCGCAGCGTGGACAGCAGCGCCACCAGCGGTCTGACCACCGCCACGAGTACGCCGACGAGGGCGAGCGTGGGCAGCAGCACCGGGACGACGGACTTCGGTGTCACCGTGGCCGAGATGGAGATGAACAGCAGGCCGATGATCAGCTGGACGAGCGTCTCGAAGAACGGGCGGCGTGCGGGCATGTCGAATCCGGGCAGGTTCGCGACGGTCAGCCCGGCGACGATCGCGGCGATCAGTCCCGTGTCGTCGAACACCATGTCGCAGCCCGCGGCCACCGCCACGACGACGGCCAGCTGGGCGAGCGTACCGAGCGTCTCACCGAGGTGGAGCCGCCGGAGGGTGAGCCACAGCAGTGCGGCGCCGACGGCACCGCCGGCGAGTCCGACGGCGATACCGGCGACGAAGGCGCCGACGCGGAAATGGCCGCTCCGCAGCCCGCCGGAGACGATCGAGTGGAAGCTGACGGCGCCGAGGATGCCCCCGACGGGATCGATCAGGGAACCTTCCCACATCAGGATCCGCCGGACCGTGTCCGAGGGACCGACGTGCTCCAGCAGGGGACCGACGACGGTCGGGCCGGACACCACCAGGATCACACCGATCATGCTGGCCGCGGCGGCGGGCACACCGAGCAGCACCGGGGCCAGGCCCATGACGGCCCCCCACGTGCACAGCACGCCGAGCACCATGAGGCGAACGACGACACTGCGCGTCGCGTCCTTGAGATGACGCAGGTCCAGGCTCACACCGGCGTCGTAGAGGATGATCGCCACCGACACCGACACCAGGGGGGAGAAGGCGGGTCCCACGAGATTGCCGGGGTGGACGGCATCGGTCAGGGCGCCCGCGGCGAACCCGGCCGGCAGCAGCAGGATCAGGGCCGGGATCCGCAGCCGGCCGGCGAGAATCTGGCATCCGACGGCGAGGGCGACGGTCAGGCCGATGCCCAGCAGGATGTCCTCTGCGCTCACCGGGCTGTCACCGTGGGGAGCGGGCGCGCGGTCGGCCCGGCATCGGGTCAGACCTCGTCGGCGGCGGCATCGCCGCGCAGTTCGGCGTCGGTGAGGCCCTCCAGCTCGCCATGGGTGTCCAGCCAGTACAGCAGGGCGACCGCGGGGATGACGAGCACGACGGCGACGAGGGTGACGAACGCCAGCCAGCGCAGTGTGGTGTGGGCGCCCGCGCCGTCGGCGACGGTCAGCGAGGTCGGGACGAGGTAGGGGCGCTGCGCCATGCCCCAGGCGAGGACGGACGACGCGACCACCCCGACCGCTGTGCCCCGGGACCAGGCTGCGGAGGGACGGGTCAGCAGCCATGCGGTGGCGAGCGTGGCCAGCGCCGCCACGACGACGAGGACGAGGCCCACGCCGTGGGTGAGCCCGTGCCACACATGGGGCGCGTCCCCGTGGGTGACGACCAGGGTGACGACGGCGAGCACGGCGACGGCGACGAGGGCGGCGAGGGCGCGTCGGCGGAAGTACCGGTCCAGGTCCGGTGCGGCGAAGCGCCGGGCGTCCGCGGCGAGGAAGACGGCGCCGAGCGTCGCCGTGGCCGCGATGGCGAGCAGACCGAACAGCAGGGACGTCGGATTGGCCCAGGCATCGGTCGACGCCGTCGTCGTGGCCGTCACCCGGCCCGAGGCCACTCCCCCGGCCGCGGCACCGAGGAAGAACGGCGTCAGCAGCGAGGCGACGGCGAAGACCGCACCGTACAGGCGCCGCCCGGCCAGCCGCCGGACGGGCTTGCGCAGGGCGAAGCCCGCGCCGCGCAGCACGATGCCGACCGCGGCCAGCGCCAGGGGCAGCCACATCGTGGTGAACACCCGCTGGAAGAGCACGGGGAAGCCCGTCCACATGATGACCAGCACGAAGATCAGCCAGACGTTGTTGACCTCCCAGACGGGCTCCATCGCGTGGTCGATCAGCCGGCGCGGGCGCTCGCCGCGCTGCGCTCCGCCCGCGGTCAGGTCCCAGAAGCCGGCTCCGTAGTCGGTGCCTCCGCCGCAGGCATAGGCGGCGATCGCGAGCAGCAGGACGACGGCGATGACACCGGCGATCACAGCCGGCTCCCGGCCGAGCGCGGCCCGTACGGCGTGTCCGTCTCCGGTGTCTCCTCGGGCGGCCGGGGTCCGCCCGTCCGGTCGGCGAGCCGCCAGCGGGCCCGCATCTTCAGCAGCACCGCGAGGAACGACCCGAAGACGAAGACGTACACGACGACGACCAGACCGAACATGATCCACAGGCTGCTGGAACGCGTGGCCGTCACCGCTTCGGCGACCCGCATGTTCTGGTACACGATCCACGGCTGGCGGCCGACTTCGGTGGTGATCCAGCCGCACTCGACGGCGACGACGGAGGCGAGGCCGGCCACGGCCGCGCACCGGAAGAACCAGGGGGTCGCGGGCATCCGGCGGCGCAGCAGCCACATCGCCCCGTACCAGAGGGCGAGCAGCACCAGCAGGGAGCCGATCCCGACCATGATGTCGAAGGTCCAGTGGACGATCGTGGCCTGAGTGGGTGTGGGCCGGTCGCTCGCCGGCACGGAGGTCAGCCCGGTGACCTTGGTGTCCGGGCGGAAGCCGGCCAGGATGGAGTCGAGCTGCGGGATCTTGATACCGCCGGAGATGGTCCCGTTCGGATGCAGCCGGCCGAAGAGGTACTCCGGCACATGGGTGTCGGTCCTCCAGACGATCTCCATGGCGGCGAACTTCACCGGCTGCTTGTGGAACACCTGCCGGGCGATGGAGTCGCCGAGCACGAACTGCACGGGGGTGCACACGGCGGCGAGGGTGAAGGGGATCGTGAACCCCAGCCGATGGTAGCGGTCCCGGCGGCCGCGCAGCCGTCCGACGGCGTAGACGCCGGCCACGACATAGCCCGCCGTCACGAACATGGCGACGACGAAGTGCCAGTACTCCGGGCCGAACATGGGGGTGAAGACCGCCTTCCAGATCTTCACGTCGACCGGGTTGCCGGCGGCGTCGAGGGTGAAGCCCCGCGGGGTGTTCATCCACGAGTTGGCGGCCAGGATGCCGAAGGCGCCGAGCAGGGCCACGAGCGGCAGGGGGAGGCCGAGCAGGAAGTGGGCGCGGGAGGGGAGCCTGCGCCAGCCGTAGAGGTAGACGGCGATGAGGACGGCTTCCAGGAAGAACGCCCAGGCCTCGACACCGAACCCGATGCCGAAGACATCGCCCCACCGGCCCATCATGCCGGGCCACAGCAGCCCGAACTCGAAGGACAGCACGGTGCCGGTGACGACACCGATCGCGAACTGGACCGCCATGACGGCCGACCAGCGACGTGCCAGCAGCAGGGCGGTGGCGTCGCCGCGGCGCAGGCCGTAGCCGTGCATGATGAGCGTGATCAGCGGCAGCGCCACGCCGAGCGGCACCAGGATGATGTGGGAGGCCAGGGTGAAGGCCATCATCGATCGGGCGGGCAGTGTTTGCGGCGGTACGTCAGCCAACAGCATGACCGTGTGCATATGAGGCGTCTCCGGGGGCCGACACGGGCGGGTGGGTCAGCCGCCGGTGGCGAAGCCCGGGAAGAGCGTCATCCCGCCGTCGACGTACAGGGTGGTGCCGACGACGTAGTCCATCAGGTCGGACGCGAGGCCGACGACGGCGTGGGCGATGTCCTCGGGGTCGCCGACCCGCTTGTAGGGGATCAGCCGCATGAGGTCCTGCTCCGCCTCCGGCGTCTCCCAGGCGCTGCGGTTGATGGGGGTCTTGATGGCTCCGGGGGCGACCGCGTTCACCCGGATCCGCTTCGGGGCGAGTTCCTGGGCCAGGGTCGCCATCATCATCTGCACGCCGCCCTTGGACGCGGCGTAGTTGACGTGACCGCTCCACGGGATGATCTGGTGCACCGAACTCATGCAGATGATCTTCCCGGCCGCGCGCGACACCTCCGGGACGACCCCGCGGCGCAGGAACTCCTTGGCCGCCTCGCGCGCGCACAGGAACTGCCCGGTGAGATTGACGTCCAGGACCTTCTGCCACTGGGCGAGGGTCATCTCCGTGATCGGGGCGTCCCGTTGCAGCCCCGCGTTGGCGACCAGGACGTCGATCGTGCCGAACTCCTTGACCATCCGGTCCACCATGGCGACGACCTGCTGCTCGTCGGACACGTCCGCCTCGTGGGCGACGGCACGGACGCCGAACGCGGTGATCTCCTCGACCACCTTCTCGGCGTCCTCGCGGCCGGCCACGTAGTTCACCACGACATCGGCACCCGCCCGGCCCAGGGCGACGGCCGTCGCCTTGCCGATCCCGGAGTTCGCGCCGGTCACCAGCGCCTTCTGTCCCCGCAGCAGAGGGGCGGTGATCACGCCCTGGGGTGCGCCCTCGGTGGAAGTCACGATGTCCTGCTCCTCCGCTGCGTGCCCACATCCGCCGGGCGCGTCGCCCGGAGGTCCGGGCTTCACACAAGCACCGTCCGGGGTCGGCGGCATGCCGGGGCGGACCGCCTTGCGCTGCCCGGCTGAGATTCTTCGCCCGGTCGGAGTCCGGGGCACAGGCAGGCGTCAGCCCAGCCGCTCCAGCAGGTGGTCGCCCACGCGGAGGGCGTTCGCCATGGCCGTCAGGGACGGATTGACCGCTCCGATGCTCGGGAAGAAGCTGGTGTCGACGACGTAGAGATTGTCCAGGTCGTGGGCCTTGCAGTGGACGTCCAGGGCCGAGGCGCCGGGTCGGTGCCGAAACGCACGGTGCCCGCCTGGTGTGCGGTGGCGCCGATCGGCATGCCCTTGTGCAGGTAGATGCTGCGGGACAGCAGACGGTGCTCGTGCATGCCCAGATGGCCGAGCATGTGCTGCAGTTCGTGCCGCAGGCGCGTGAGACCGGAGATGTTGTTGACCTCGTCGAGGGTGAGCCGGATCCGGCCGTCGTCTTCCAGGGTCACCCGGTTGTCCGGCTGCGGCAGGTCCTCTCCGCAGAGCCAGAAGTCGACGGCGTGATGGGCCAGGACCTCGAAGGGCATGTCCGGCGCCACCGCTCCGGCCCAGCGCGGCGCCTCGCCGTGGATCTGCTCGGCGTCCGACTTGCCGAGCATCTGGATCCCGCCGAGCGGGTAGTCCCAGTCGTCCGCGCCCAGGTACCAGTCGTGCAGGGCGAGGGTCTTCTGGAACTGGGTGTCGTTGGGCTCCTTCGAAATGGCCGTCAGCGCGAGGTTGTTGTGGCGCATGTAGTACCGGCCGACGACGTCCGAGCTGTTGGCCAGCCCGTTCGGATGCCGGTCGTTCGCCGAAGCGAGCAGCAGGGCGGCCGAGTTGACGGCTCCGCAGGCCACGACCACGACATCGGCCGAGAAGCGGGCCTCCTGCTCGTCCGGGAGCTGGGCGACGACGGTGGTGACGCTGCGCCCGGAGGGGTCGGTCTCGAGCTTCGTCACCCGGGCGCCCGTGAGCATCTCCACGTTGGGGTGTTCCAGCGCCGGCTCCACACAGATCACCTGCGCGTCGGACTTGCCGCGGACCAGACAGGGGAAGCCGTCCACCCGGTTGCAGCGGATGCAGACACTGGAGTGGGTGGCCCGGCCGAGCGCGTCCTGTGTCAGGTTGACGCCGATCGGCAGATGGAAGGGGTGCAGTCCGCGCTTCTCCAGGTCGTGGCTCAACTGCTCGATGCGCGGCTCGTGTTCGACCGGCGGATAGGCGAACTGTGCGCTGCACGGCCCTTCCCAGGGGTCCTCGCCGTGCCGGCCGTGCACCAGGTAGAGGTGCTCCGCCTCGGTGTAGAACGGCTCCAGGTCGTCGTAACCGAGGGGCCAGGCGGGCGAGATGCCGTCGTGGTGGCGGAGTTCACCGAAGTCCTCGGGGCGCAGCCGGAACAGTGCCGCGCCGTAGAACTTGGTGTTGCCGCCGACGTAGTAGTTCACCTCGGGCGGGAACTCGTTGCCGTGGCGGTCCAGCCAGAACTCCGGGGCCCGGTACTTGGCCTTGACGAACACGGCGGTGGAGTCCCAGTTGTCGCGTTCGCGCCGCAGGTAGTCACCGCGTTCGAGGATGAGGACGCGCTTGCCGGACGGGGCGAGGCGGTGGGCCAGCGTGCCGCCGCCGGCACCCGTACCGATCACGATGACGTCGTACGAGGGCAGGGCGTCCACGGCAACCACCGTCCTTGCTCGCGGTCTGCGGCCGGTGCCTCTTCGAACGTACGCGCCCCGTGGCGGGGCGGCACCCGGAACGGGCCGCGCACCGGCACGGTCACAGAACGGCGATCGGGTTGACCGGGGAGCCGGTGGCCGCCGGCAGCCGCAGCGGGGCGACCACGCACAGGAAGTGCCGACGGCCCAGCTGTTCGCACAGCTCCGCGAGGTGGTCGAGGTCCAGGTAGTCCAGCAGATGCAGGCCCATGGCGTTGACGGCCAGCACATGCACGGGAAAGGCGACCTCGGCGACCGCACTCGGCGCGGCGTCGCTGTTGCCGTCCGACCCCAGGACGGACACGCGCCGCTCGGCCGGGAAGCGCATCGCCGTCGGATGCAGACCCGCCCAGCGGGCGCGGCACCGGCGGCCGCCGCCACCGCTCGGGCCGCCGCCATCACCGGCACGAAGATCAGAAACCTCACCGGTCCGGACGAGACGGGCCGGTTCGCCGCGCCCTGGACGGATCTCGGCATCCCCGTCACCTGCCCCGACGGCACGATGCTGTTCGTCTGCGGCGACACCTTCGACGGTGCCGGCGTCGGCGCCTCCGACTGGCGGGCCCCGGTCGGCCTGCGCGCCCGCCACCCCGACCCGGATTACCTGGTCATCGACGACAGCGTGGGCGGTACCCACGCCGTGGGCCTGGTCCCGGAGAGCCACCGGAACAACACGACCGCCATCCCCTCGGACGGCTTCACCATCGGCGACACGATGTACATGCACCTGATGCGGGGCGTCCTCTACCAGACCGACCACTCGGACTTCTGGCGCTCCACGGACAACGGCGAGACCTGGGAGTACCTGTGCCTGTGGCCGGGCGACCAGTACGGCGGGCAGTTCCAGCAGAAGACGTACGCGGTCGCGGACGACGGCTGCTGCTATGTCCTGTCGAGCGTGTTCAACCGTGACGTCGACTCCGACCTCCTGCTGCACCGCGTGCGCCAGGACCGGCTGGGCGACCCGGCGGCCTATGAGCCGTGGGGCTGTGCGAACGGCGCCTGGGCCTGGGGGAACTACCCGACGCCGATCACCGCGCGCCGCCGCTGGGGCGAGATCTGCTTCCGCGCCATGGGCGGTCAGTACGCCCTGACCTGGCTGAACATGGACCCGCTGGGCATCCGCGCGCAGGTCTTCGCGCTGCCGACCAGCAACCTGTTCACCACGCCGGAACAGACGATCATCGTCCCCACCACCCCCGGCAACGAGTCCGGCAACGCGGTGGCCGGCCCCTACGGCGGCTTCATCGTGCCCGGTTCGACCTTCGGCGACTTCACCATCAACGTCAGCCAGTGGTACGACGACCAGGACTACCGGGTGATGCAGTACCGGATCAGCGGTCTGGCCGTCTGAGCGCGTCGCACACCGAGGGTCCGCGGATTGTGCGAAGGATGGGATGCTGGTACCCCTGGACCACATGACCAGCCGCGTCCTTCTCGTCTCCCCCGCCATGAGCACGTCCCTGCGGCAGGCCCGCTTCGACGACGGCGGCTCGATCGACGAGAGCGGCGCGGCACGTGCCCGTTCCGCGGCCGGAGCGCTGCCCTCCGCGGGCCGGGTCCTCACCTCCCCCACGGTGCGCTGCCGGGAGACGGCCGCCGCGCTGGGCCTCGACGGTGTGCCGGTACCGGAGTTGGCGGGTCTGGACGTGGGTCGCTGGCGCGGGCGCACCCTGGAAGAGGTGGGCGCCGCCGAACCGGAGGCGGTGGGCCGCTGGCTCACCGACCCCGACTGCGCACCGCATGGGGGTGAGTCCGTGCGGGACCTGTGCGAACGGGTCGCGGGCGGGCTGGCCGACGCGCAGCAGCTGGAGGGTCGCACGATCGCGGTGGTCGAGCCGGAGGTGGTGCGGGCGGCGGTCGCCGGCGCTCTGGGCATGCCCGCGGCGGTCTTCTGGCGCCTCGACGTGCCGCCGCTGACCGTGACCGAACTCAGCGGCCGCGCGGGGCGCTGGAATCTGCGACTCGGGTGTCCGCTCGCCGCGCCCGAGGCCGCATAGCAGAGGCGTACGGCAGAGGGCCCGACGGACGGTTCCGACGGGCCCTGTGCCGTACGCGGGGAGTCAGTGCGCGGCCGGAACCGTTCGCCGGTTCGCGGCCGTCGCCGGCTTGGGGTTCAGCAGCCGCTCTGCCAACTCGCCGAAGACGAGACCGAATCCGGCCCACAGGGTGGTCTGGATCGCCAGTGCCGAGAGCCGGAACCGCCACAGCAGGGTGGCCGGGAAGTTCCTGGGCACCTCGTTGACGACGGGCAGGAACTGGAAGGCCAGGCCGATCACGACGGCGAACGCGACGACCGCGGCCACCGTGGCCCACCAGGTGCCCAGGCGTGGCGCGAGCCGTCTGCCCAGGAGGGTGGCGGCGATCGCCAGCAGGACGCTGAGCAGCATCATCAGGAAGTACAGGGCGGTCCGCTTGCCGATGGTGTCGGGGCTGCCGACCGACGGCGGGTTGGCCGGGTACTTCAGGAACGGCACGACGTACACGGCGAGCAGCGCACAGCCCGACAGCAGCAGTGCCGTGGCCCGGGGGCCGAAACGGCCCACGCGGCCGAGGGCGAAGCAGAAGGCGAGCGCGGCGATGCCGCCGAAGGCGACCCCGTAGACGAGGACACCGGTGGCGAGACCGGCGGTCGACTGCAGGGAGCGGGAGACGACCGCCATCTCGTGCTCGTGGGAGTGGGCCTCCTCGAAGCTGATGGCCTTGTCGACGTTCGGCTCACCGAGAACGTACGCCACGACCAGGGCGAGCACGCCGGCTGCGAGACCGGCGAGCATGCCCCGTACGAGAAGGTTCCGTACGGTTGCGGAGTTCATGGGCGGGCTACGACCCTCGTGTCAGTGGCAGGGGAAGCCCAGCAGGTGGCGGGCGTCGTGCACCCACGCGTGGACGTCCGTGCCGTTGACCACGGAGGTGGCGCCCTGCTCGGCGCCGACGAAGTAGAGCAGGACCAGCATGAGGACGCCGAAGAAGACCGCCCAGGGAGCAATCGCCTTCAGTGGCAGCTTGAGGGGAACGGCGGGGGTGGTGGCTGTCGGCTGGGCGACGGTCTGCGCCATGGCAGGACCTCCTCTGGGAGTTCGCGTCCCATCTCGGTGGTGCACAGGACGACGGCCACGGGTCTGACTCACGAGCCCCTGAGGGGTCCCGCATACAGTGGCGCGACCGTGCCGGATTCCCACCGGCTTCCGTTTCGCCGTCGTCGATATCGGACAGACCGTACCGCGTGACGCGCACATGGCCAAGACCGCCTCCCTCCCAAGTGATCTTCCTCTCCCACTGGCCGGGACGCTACGAGACCGGCGGGTCGGCGGGGGCGCACGGGTCGGCGGGAGGACGCGCGGCTAGGCCCTGTCGTCAAACTCCAGCCGTCCGCCCGAAGGGCGGGCCCTGCGGCGTCAGGTGCGTGCTCTCGGCGTGCCGGACCCTGGCCCTCGTACTGGATGTACTTGGGCCTGGGTCCGGTGCGGCGAGAGTGCGTGCATGGCGTCGCGGGGCAGGAGGGAGTTTGACGACAGGGCCTAGGGCTGGGCGCGGATGCCGGGGCGGAACTTGGGGACGCGGAGGGTGATTTTGGTGCCCGCTCCGACGCCGGTCTCGATGACGAGGCCGTGGTCGTCGCCGTAGACCTGGCGCAGCCGGCGGTCGACGTTGTTCAGCCCGATGCCGGTGGCGGGGCCGGCCGTGCCGCGCAGGATCGCGCGGAGGCGTTCCGGTTCCATGCCGATGCCGTCGTCCTCGATGACGACCCGGGCCTCGGTGCCCTCGTCCTCGGCGGTGATCGTGACGCCGATGCGCTCCACGGTTCCCTCCAGGCCGTGCTTGAGGGCGTTCTCGACGAGGGGCTGCAGGCACAGGAAGGGCAGCGTCACGGGCAGCACTTCGGGGGCGATGCGCAGGGTGACCTTCAGGCGGCGGCCGAAGCGGGCGCGGGCGAGTTCCAGGTACTGCTCGATGGAGCGCAACTCCTCGGCGAGGGTGGTGAAGTCGCCGTCGCGGCGGAAGGAGTAGCGGGTGAAGTCGGCGAATTCCTGGAGGAGTTCGCGGGCGCGCTCGGGGTCGGTGCGGACGAAGGAGGCGATGCTCGCGAGGGAGTTGTAGATGAAGTGCGGGGAGATCTGGGCGCGCAGAGCCCGGACCTCGGCCTCGTGGGCACGAGTGCGGGCCCGGTCGAGGCCGGCGAGCTCGAGTTCCAGGGAGAGCCGGCGGGCCGCTTCCTCGCCGGCCCGGACGGCTGCGGTGGATTCGCCGGCGGCGAGCACGACGAGGGCGCCGGGGGCGCTGCCGTCCACGGGGAGCGGCACCAGGGCGCCCCAGCGGACGGGGCAGTCGGCGTCGTCGCAGGACAGCGGGAAGGTGCGGGCGCGGGGTGGGTGGGCGAGCTGTGCCGCCACCTCCGCGCGGTGGTGCTCGCCGGTGCCGTCCCAGGCGAGCACGGAGGTGTCGTCGGTGAGGGCGAGGGCGGGGGTGCCGAGCAGCGGGCGCAGCCTGCGGAGCGTCTTGCGGGCGGTGTCCGGGGTGAGCCCGGCGCGCAGGGGTGCCGCGGCGAGCGCGGCGGAGTGCAGGCCCTGGGCCAGGGCTCGCGGCCCGTCGCTGTCGGCTGAGTGCTCCTGCTGCCGGCGCGCCGCCCCGTGCCCGAGGCCAGCACCGAGCACGAACAGCGCGAGCCCCACGAGAACGAGCGCCGCGGTACCGAGGACGGTCATGACCGACGCGCGTTCGGGCCGACGGCCGAGCAAACGACGGAGTGCCTGGAGACGCCGCCGACCACGTGCCTGCTCCACCGGGAGCCTCCTCGATGCCGTCGAGCGTCGGGGGCCTGGCGGTGGAGGCGAGCAGCGCGGCCTCCCCGGGGCCGACGAGCATCGTGGCCCTCCGGGCGACGCCCAGCGTCAGGAGCCTGGCAGTGAAGACGAGCAGCGCGGCCTCCCCGGGGCCGACGAGCATCGCGGCCCTCCGGGCGACGCCCAGCGTCAGGAGCCTGGCGGTGGAGGCGAACGGCGTGGTCTCTCCGGGGCCCGCGAACGTCGTGGCCCTCCGGGCGACGCCCGGCGTCGGGGGCCTGGCGGTGAGAGCGAGCAGGGCGGCCTCCCCGGGGCCGACGAGCATCGCGGCCCTCCGGGCGACGCCCAGCGTCAGGAGCCTGGCGGTGGAGGCGAACGGCGTGGTCTCTCCGGGGCCGGCGAACGTCGTGGCCTGGCGGGTGATGCCCGGCGTCGGGGGCCCGGTGGTGCCGAGTGGTGTCGAGGTTCTGCCCCTGACAGTGAGTCCTGCGCTGTTGCCGGTGGCGCGGAGTGTCGGGGTGCTGTCGGTTCGGTCGGCACTCGTACGCGCCGGTGCCCCGGTCGGCCTGTGCGGCCGCGCCGCCGTCGGGTGGCACGGCTGGTCCGGCTGTGTCGGTGGTCTGCACAACGGCTCCTCGGTCAGGTCGTCGCCGGTCCCGGGCGGGTGGGGGGCGGGGGTTCGGGGAGGTGGAGGCGGGCCATCGTGGCGGCGGTGCCGGGTGGGACGCGGCTGCGGGTGGCGAGGGAGATCAGGACCATCGCGGCGAAGCCCACGGGAACGGACCACACCGCGGGCCAGGCCAGCAGCGTGTGCAGCCAGCCGGAGCGGGCGCCGCCGGCGATGGTGGCCGTCACCGCGGTCAGCGCCGATCCGCCGCCGAGGACGAGCCCGGCGATCGCGCCCGGCGGAGTCAGGCCGCGCCACCAGATGCCGAGGACGAGCAGCGGGCAGAAGGAGGACGCCGAGACGGCGAAGGCCAGGCCGACCGCGTCGGCCACGGGCAGATCGCTGACCACGGCCGCCGCCGCGGTCGGCACCGCGATCGCGGGCAGCGTGGCGAGCCGGAAGTGACGGACGCCGAGCGTGGGCAGCACGTCCTGGGCGAGGACGCCCGCTACGGACATGGTGAGCCCGGACGCCGTGGAAAGGAACGCCGCGCAGGCGCCGCCGGCCACGAGGGCGCCGAGCAGGTCCCCGGCGGTCCCGCCGAGCAGCCGCTGCGGCAGGACGAGGACCGCGGCGTCGGTGTCGCCGGTCAGGAGCAGGTCGGGGGCGTACAGACGGCCGAGCATGCCGTACAGGGGGATGAGCAGATAGAACGCGCCGAGCAGGCCGAGCACGCTCACCGTGGTGCGGCGGGCGGCGCGGCCGTCGGGGTTGGTGTAGAAGCGGACGACGACGTGCGGCAGGCCCATGGTGCCGAGGAAGGTGGCGAGGATCAGCCCGTAGGTGGCGTACAGGCTGTGCTGGTCGCGGTCGGAAGACAGTGACTCGGCCCAGCTGGAGGGCGCGGCACGGCCGGGTGCCGGGTCCGGCAGGGGGACGCGTGCGCCGGCCGGGAAGCGCAGGGCGGTCTGTGCGCCGATCCGGTGCCGGCCCTCGCCGAGCCGCAGCGGGACCCCCTGCACCGCGCGGCCGTCGACCGTGCCGGACGCGGTCACCCGGACCGGCTCGCGCACGGTGAGGGTGAGTGGCCGGTCGACGTTCACCTCGGTGGAGCGGTGGAAGACGGGCCGGTCGTCCCAGGCGGGTGCCGGGGCGTGGTCGCCGCGCCAGGCGAGCAGCAGGAACACCACGGGCACCAGCAGGGCGGTGAGTTTCAACCAGTACTGGAAGGCCTGGACGAAGGTGATGCTGCGCATGCCGCCGGCGGCGACGGCCGCGGTCACCACGGCGGCGACGACCAGCCCGCCGAGCCAGCCGGGCGCGCCGGTGAGCAGCCGCAGGGTGAGGCCGGCGCCGCGCAGCTGGGGCAGCAGATACAGCCAGCCGATGCCGACGACCAGCACACCGGCGATCCGCCGCACCGCCCGGGACTCCAGCCGGGCCTCGGCGAAGTCGGGCAGGGTGTAGGCGCCGGAGCGGCGCAGCGGGGCGGCGACGAAGGCCAGCAGGACCAGGAACCCGGCGGTGTAGCCGATGGGGAACCACAGCATGTCGACGCCCTGGGCGAGGACGAGTCCGGCGACGCCGAGGAAGGAGGCGGCGGACAGGTACTCGCCGCTGACCGCGCAGGCGTTGAGCCGGGGGGCGACGGTGCGTGAGGCGACGTAGAAGTCGGAGGTGGTGCGGGAGATGCGCAGGCCGAGCGCGCCGACGAGGACCGTGGCGAGGATCACGGCCGTCACGCCCACGATGCCGTACGTCTGGTTCACCGGCCGGTCCCGGCGGGAAGTCGGCGCATGGTCAGGAGCGTTCCGCGGGAGTGCCGGCGGCCGGGGCGGTCTCGTTGCGCTCGGCTCGGCGGACGTACCAGGCACCGATGGCGAGCAGGGCGGGGTACGGCGCCACGCCCAGGAGGAGCCAGACAGCGAGGGGGACGCGGGGTGCGGCGTCGGCGAACGGCAGGATCCGCAGCAGGACCGGGAGCAGTCCGAGCGGGAGGGCGAGGAGGGCCGTGGTGATGAGCGCGGCCCGCAGCTGACGGTGCATCAACTGCCGTACTCGTGGCTCGGAACCGTGGTGGGGCGAGGGCACCGGGCGGGGTGCGGTCGTACCGCCGACGGGGCGTGGCCGTCCGGTGACCACCTCTCTGCGAGGGACGGATTCCGCACCCATGTCGCACTCCCCGGCGCAGCGGTGATCACCTTGTGCTGCGGCGAGTGTACGCAGCGGCCCCCCACCGAGACAGCGGGTGGACGAGAATCGCCACAGGTCCGTCACCCGGCACCCGCTTCCGTCGCTCAACGGGCCCTGCCCGCAGCGTGTTTGGCCAGCAGGTCTCGCAGTTCCCGGGCATTGCGCCGGCTCACGGCGAGGACGCGGTCGCCGATCCGTACGGTCACGTTGCCGCCGTCCAGGCGGAGTTCCTCGATGCGGCCGAGTGCGACGAGCCGGCTGCGGTGGATGCGCACGAACCCGCGTGCGCGCCACTGTTCCTCCAGGGTGGACAGCGCGACGCGCACCAGATGACTGCCGTGCGGGGTGTGCAGCCGTACATAGTCTCCCTGGGCCTCGACGTACGTGATGTCGGCGATGGGCACGAACCGGGTCACGCCGCCCAGTTCGACGGGGACGTGGTCGCCGAAGGCGGGCGCCTGCTCGGGCGCGGTCACTTCGGGGGCGGCGGCCGGCCGGGGGCCCTGCCCGGCCCGGACCAGTTCGGCGACCCGGCGTACGGCCTCGGCGAAGCGCTCCTTGCGCAGGGGCTTGAGCAGGTAGTCGACGGCCTTGAGGTCGAAGGCGCGGACCGCGAAGTCGTCGTGGGCGGTGACGAAGACGATCAGCGGTGGGGTCGCGAACCCGCCCAGCAGACGGGCGAGTTCGAGGCCGTCGAGTCCCGGCATGTTGATGTCGAGGAAGACGACGTCGACGGTTTCCTCGCCGTCCGGGCCGCCCGCCATGGCCCGGCCGAGCCGACGCAGCGCCTCGGTGGGTCCCGCAGCGGGCACCACGGTGCCGACCCGGGGATCGCGCTCCAGGAGGTACAGCAACTCCCCGAGCGCGGGCTCCTCGTCGTCCACGGCCAGCACCCGCAGGAGAGCGTCGCTCGCGCTCATCTCCGCTATCTCCTTTCCGCTTCAACCACTTACCGGTGCATGGTGGTCCTCCCGGCCGCTCGCGTCGAGATCGCGGAGGCGCACACCGGCCACCGGTGACGGGCGGCTGCGCGGGGTCAGTCCGGGACCACGAGTCGTGCTGCCTCGCCCGGGCCGACCGGTACCACCCGGTCGCGCAGGCAGACGTCGATGGGGGCGCGGTCGGAGTCCGGTACGGCGATCTCCAGGAGGCCGCTGCGCAGGCGGAGATGGACGCCCCAGTGGCCGTGGTAGCGGATGGCGAAGCCGTAGGAGGAGAGTTCGGGCAGCGGGACCGGGTCGAGGCACAGGGCGCCGTCGCGGGTCTCCAGGCCGGTCAGTCCGCGCTGGACGAGGTCGAGGGTGCCGGCCATGGCGCCGAGGTGGATGCCCTCGCCGGTGGTGCCGCCCTGCAGGTCGGCGATGTCGCCGCGCAGCGCCTCCTGGACGAAGGCCCAGGCGTCGGCGCGGCGGGCGCGGGTGAGGATCCAGCCGAGGACCAGGCCGCTGAGGGTGGAGCCGTGGCTGGTGCGGTGCAGGTAGTGGTCGACGGTCGCGGTCCAGGTCCGTTCGTCCAGGCGGTGGCCCAGCCGGTGGAAGAGGGAGCGGAGTTCGGCCGTCGAGAAGAGGTAGCCGAGCATGAGGACGTCGGCCTGCTTGGACGCCTTGTAGCGGTTGACGGTGTCGCCCTCGGCCTCCAGGATCCGGTCGAGGCGGCGGATGTCGTCGTACCGCTTGCGGTAGTCGTCCCAGTCCAGCTCGGTGAGGTCGCCGTAGCCCTCGAACTGGCTGATCACCCCGTCGTGGAAGGGGACGTGGAGGGTGCGGGAGATCTCCTCCCAGTGGGCGGGCTCGTCCTCGTCCAGGCCGATGCTCTCGGCGAGTTCGCGGCGGCGCGGCTCCGGCAGGGTGTCCAGCAGGTCCAGGGTGCGGGCGAGCACCCAGGCGGCGGTGACGTTGGTGTACGCGTTGTCGTCCAGGCCCGGCCGGGTGGCGTCGGGGTAGGCGTCGTGGTACTCGTCGGGCCCCATCACACCCCGGATGCGATACCGGCCGAGGTGGTCGTCGTAGCCGGCCGAGTCCGCCCAGAAGCGGGCGATCTGCAGCAGCATCTCGGCGCCCTCGCCGTGCAGGAAGTCGGTGTCCCTGGTGGCCTCGCAGTACTGCCAGATGTTGTACGCCACCGCCGAGCCGACGTGGTGCTGGAGCCGGGAGTGATCCTGCACCCAGCGGCCGGAGCGGGGATTGAGATGGACTTCCTGGGCCTCCTCGCGGCCGTCGCTGCCGCTCTGCCACGGGTAGAGCGCGCCGCGCCGGCCGAGTTCCCCGGCCGCGTGGCAGGCGGCGTCGAGACGCCGGTGCCGGTAGTGGAGCAGGGCGCGGGAGACCTCGGGCAGGTGCAGGTTGAGATAGGGCAGGACGAAGAGCTCGTCCCAGAAGACATGGCCACGGTAGGCCTCGCCGTGCAGTCCGCGGGCGGGGACGCCGACGTCCAGGTCGGCCGTGTGCGGCGACAGGGTCTGCAGCACGTGGAACAGGTGCAGGCGCAGGATGCTGCCCGCCTCCCCGGGCACCTCCAGCGCGGTGCGCCGCCACAGCTGATCCCAGGCCGTGGCGTGCGTCTCCAGCAGGGCGTCGAAGCCGGAGGCGGCGCCGACGCGTTCGACGGCCGCGTCCAGCGGGTCGCCGATGGCGGGGTCGTGCGAGGTGTGCAGCGCGACCGTCTTGTCGACGGTGACGGTACGGCCGGGTGCCAGGCGCAGCCTCACGTGCTGGACGGCGCGCAGGGCTTCGTGTGCCGTGGCCACGGGCGCGTCGGCTGCCAGCCGGGCGGCCAGGGCGCATTCGATGCGGGAGGTGCGGGTGTGGCAGCGCAGCCACATCGCGCCGTGTGCGGCGAGGCCGGTCCGGATCTGGGTGAGGTGCCGGCCGTCCAGGTCCCGGTAGCGGGCCACGCCGGCGTTGGTGACGCGCCCGTCGAGCGCGGCCTCGACGTCCAGCTCGGACCCGCCGCCCTCGATGGTGAACTCCGTGCGCAGTGCGGCGATATGACGGTCCACCAGATGCACCAGGCGCAGCTGGCGCACGTGCAGCATGGCCCCGCCGTCAAGGCCGTAGCTGGTCCGGCGTTCCAGCAGGCCGGGGCCGAGATGGAGGATCAGCAGGTGTTCGGTGACGGGGTCGGAGTCCGGGGTGAGCCAGGCGCCGCCCACCGGACGGAAGCGGAGCGGCAGCCAGTTGGGGAGGTTGACCATGTCCTCGTTCTCGACCCGGCGTCCGGCGATCTCGGAGGTGAGGCGGTCGTAGCAGCCGGCCACGTAGGTGCCCGGGTAGTGGACGTCGTCCGCGGTGCACTCGGGCAGTGCCCCGCGGGTGGCGAAGTACCCGTTGCCCAGGGTGCACAGCGACTCCCGCAGGCGTTCCTCCTCGGGCCGGTAGCCCTCGTACTCCCACGTCGGTTCCGTCACGGTGGTCCCTCGGACAGCAGGCCGGTGAGGACCCGGTCGGGCGTGAGGGGCAGTTCGCGCAAGCGGACGCCGGTGGCGTGGTGGACGGCGTTGCCGATGGCGGCGGCGGTGCCGACGATGCCGATCTCGCCGATGCCCTTGCTGCCCATGGGGTTGAGGTGCGGGTCGTTCTCGTCGATCCAGTCGGCCTCGACGGCAGGCACGTCCGCGTGCGCGGGCACGTGGTAGGAGGCGAGGTCGGCCTCGGTGAAGTCGCCGAACGCGCGGTCCAGGGTGCTGTGTTCGGTGAGTGCCATGCCGAGACCCATGGTCATGCCGCCGGTGAACTGGGAGCGCGCGGTGCGGGAGTTGAGGATCCGCCCGGCGGCGAAGATCCCGAGCAGCCGCCGTACCCGGGTCTCGCCGGTGACGGTGTCGACGGCGACCTCGGCGAAGTGGGCACCGAAGGCGTGCCGGGCGTAGGAGCTGTCGGCGTCGGCCTGTCCGGCGGTGTCGGCGTGCGTCTCGATGCCGTCGGCGGGCAGCGGGCCGGTGTGTGCGGCGAGCCGGGAGGCGAGCGCGGCGCACGCGTCGTGCACGGCCCAGCCCCAGGAGGCGGTACCCATGGAGCCGCCGGCCAGCCAGGCCGACGGCAGGTCGCTGTGCCCGATCTCGGTGCGGACCCGGTCGAGGGGCACGCCGAGGGCGTCGGCGGCGATCTGGGCGAGGACCGTACGGGCCCCGGTGCCGATGTCGGTCGCGTTGATCCGGACGACGAAGGTGCCGTCGGGCAGGGCGCGGGCGCTCGCGGTGGCTGGGACGGCGGCGGCCGGGTAGGTGGCCGCGGCCACGCCGGTGCCGAGGAGCAGCGGACCCTCGCGGCGCACGCCCGGACGTGGATCACGCCCGTCCCAGCCGAAGCGGCGGGCGCCGTCGCGCAGGCACTCCACGAGGTGCCGGCTGCTGAACGGTTTGCCGCTGTCCGGCTCCCGTTCGGGTTCGTTGCGGACGCGCAGCTCCACCGGGTCCATGCCGAGGGCGTCGGCGAGTTCGTCCATGGCGGACTCCAGGGCGTACATGCCGGGCGCCTCGCCGGGGGCGCGCATCCAGGACGGGCTGGGCACGTCGAGCGGGACCACCCGGTGGGAGCTGAGCAGGGCCGGGGCGGCGTACATGATGCGGGACGGCACCGCGGCCTGCTCGACGAACTCCTTCACCCGGGAGGTGTGGGTGGTCACCTCGTGCAGTACGGCGGTGAGCCGGCCGTCCGCGTGCGCGCCGAGGCGCAGGCGCTGCGCGGTGGGGGCGCGGTGGCCGACGGTGGTGGGCAGGTAGCGGCGGGGGTAGGCGAGGGTGACGGGACGGCCGGTGTGCAGGGCGGCCATGGCGGCGAGGACGACGTCGGGGCGCGGGGTGCCCTTGGAGCCGAAGCCGCCGCCGACGTGCTCGGTGACGACGGTGATCCGGTCCTCGGGCAGCGCGAACAACTGGGCGAGAACCTCCCGCACGGTCGTACCGCCCTGGCTGGAGGTGTACACGGTGAGCCGGTCCCCGTCCCAGTGGGCCGTGCTGGTGTGCGGCTCCATGGGGTGATTGTGCAGCGGCGGCACGCGGTAGGTGGCGTCGACGCGGACCTCGGCCGCGGCGTAGGCGGCCTCCGGGTCGCCGTGCTCCACGCGGCCCGGAAAGCCGGCGTTGGTCTGTTCCGGCTCGTAGGCGTCCGGGTGCCCGGGGTCCAGATCGGCGTCGTGGGGTTCGGCCGTGTAGGTGACGCGTACCGCCCGGGCGGCGGCGCGGGCGGTCTCCAGGGTGTCGGCGACGGCCAGGGCCACGCACCAGCCCCGGTGCGGCACCTGCGGGCCCTGCAGGACGGCGAGCGTGGCGTCCTCGGGCGTGGCGAGGTGCGGGGCGTCGTCGGGGGTGAGGACGGCGAGGACGCCGGGCAGGGCGAGGGCGGCCGAGGTGTCGACGGCGGTGACCCGACCGCGCGCGACCGCGGCCGGCACGGGCCATGCGTGGGCCCGGCCGGTCAGGCCGTACTCGGCGGCGTAACGGGCGGCACCGGTGACCTTCTGCCGCCCTTCCCGCCGCTCGACGGGCGCGCCGAGAGCGCCGCCGGGGTGCCCGTCCGGCCGACGCCCGCGAGAAGTCCCGGTGGGGGTGGCGGCGGCCGTGTCGCGTGCAGCGCGGCGCTCTTCGGGAACGCTCAGGGCACTCCCGGGCGCCGACGAACCTCCCCGCCCGCGTCCGCCGGACGTCCCGGTGACGGTGCCGGACACCGCGCTCCCCGCGTCACAGCGCTCTCCACGAGTGCCCAAGCCACTCACGGGCGCCGACGAACCTCCTCGCCCACGCCCACCGGACGTCCCGGTCACGGTGCCGGACACCGCGCTCCCCGCGTCACAGCGCTCTTCACGAGTGCCCAAGCCACTCACGGGCGCCGACGAACCTCCTCGCCCACGCCCACCGGACGTTCCGGTGACGGTGCCGGAGACCGTGCTCCGTGCATCACAGCGCTCTTCACCGGTGCCCAAGGCGCTACCGGTGGCCGGCGGCCCTTGTTCTGCCGGAGTGCCCGGGGAGTTGCCGGTCATGGGTTCCTCCTGCTCTGCTCGCTCCTCCTGTTGCCGGCTCAGGCGACGGCCGGGGCCGGGGCGAGACGGTTCAGGACGTCGAGGGCGAGGTTGTGGGCGAGGGGCACCTTGTAGGCGTTGTCCCGCAGCGGTTCGGCATGCGCGAGTTCCAGCGCCACGGCCTCCTCGAAGGCGGCGGGGGTCGTGGGGCCGCCCAGCAGGGCCAGCTCGGTGTGCCGGGCCCGCCAGGGCCGGTGGGCGAGCCCGCCGAAGGCGATCCCCGCCTGGTTCACGACGCCGTCCGCGACCCGCAGCACGACGGCCACGGAGGCGAGGGCGAAGGCGTACGACGCCCGGTCCCGGGCCTTGCGGTACGCGGACGGGACGCCGGCGGTGACCGGCGGGAGCAGCACACCGGTGATCAGTTCACCGGGGCAGATCCAGCTGTCCCGGTCGGGATGCTCACCCGGCAGCCGGTGGAACTCGGCCGCCGGAAGCCGCCGGGCGCCCTCGGTGCCGTACAGCTCGACCTGGGCGTCCAGCGCGGCGAGGGCGACGGCCATGTCGGACGGGTTGGTGGCGATGCAGTGTTCCGAGTATCCGAGGACGGCGTGGTCGCGGTGGACGCCCTCCCGGGCGCCGCAGCCGCTGCCGGGCTCGCGTTTGTTGCAGGGTTTGTCCACATCCTGGAAGTAGGGGCAGCGGGTGCGCTGGAGCAGGTTGCCGCCGGTGGTGGCGGCGTTGCGCAACTGCCCGGAGGCGCCCGAGAGGAGCGCCTGGGACAGCGCCGGCCAGCGGTCGCGGACGCGGGGGTCGGCGGCCAGGTCGCTGTTGCGCACGGTCGCGCCGACGCGCAGGGAGCCGTCGGGCAGCTCCTCGACGGTGTCCAGCGGGAGCCGGCCGACGTCGATGAGCACGGCGGGGCGCTCCACGCCGAGTTTCATCAGGTCGACCAGGTTGGTGCCGCCGGCCAGATAGCGGGCGCCGGGGTGGGCGGCGTACGCCTCGACGGCCTCCTGGACGCTGCCGGGCCTGAGGTATCCGAAGCCGTTCACCGGATCACGTCCTCCACCGCCTCGATGATGCGCGGATAGGCGCCGCAGCGGCACAGGTTGCCGCTCAGCCGCTCGCGGATCTCGGACCGGTCCAGCGGTACGGGCCGGCCGGAGGGGGCCGCGGGGTCGGTGACGTGGGAGGGGTGGCCGGCGGCGGCCTCGGCGAGCATGCCGACGGCGGAGCAGATCTGCCCCGGGGTGCAGTACCCGCACTGGTAGGCGTCGCGGTCGAGGAAGGCCCGCTGCAGCGGGTGCGGCTCCTCGCCGTCCCCGCCCAGGCCCTCGATGGTGGTGATCTCGCTGCCGTCGAGGGCGACCGCGAGCAGCAGGCAGCTGTTGACGCGGCGGCCGTCGGCCAGCACGGTGCAGGCACCGCACTGGCCGTGGTCGCAGCCCTTCTTCGACCCGGTGAGGCCCAGATCCTCGCGGAGCAGGTCCAGCAGGACACGCCGGTGGTCGACGTGCAGGGTGTGGGGCTTGCCGTTGACACGGAGAGTGATCTCCGATGCGGCAGGGAGCTGGTTTTCGCTGGTCATGGCAGGGGTGGCCTTCCGGACGGGCCCTGAGTCCGTCCAGACCGCGTATCCACGCTGCGGCGCCTCACACGTCCGTGGGGCCACACCCTTCGCTCACGGGTAGCGGACCAGGTCCGCGACGTTGGCCGAGGAGTTCGAGGGCCCTCCGGTGTTGTCGATGACGTGACTGATGGTGCCGGTGCCGCCGAGGGAGACGGTGACCATGCTGGTGAAGCGGACGTTCGGGTTGTCCGGCACCTCGATGGCGCGGTCGGCGGTGACGCTCGGGTCGGCGTTGAAGTAGCAGTAGCTGCCGAGTCCGTACGCCTGGTGGCTGGTGACCGAGTCCGCGACCTTGTAGGCGGCGTAGCCCTTCGTGGAGCCGTTCATCCAGGCGGACTGGCTGGGCGGGTCGTACGGCATCTCGTTCTGGAAGAAGTAGGTGCGGCCGCCGTTGCCGTTCCAGAGCACCTGGTACTTCTGGAAGTGCTCCACGAACAGGCCGTACATGGTCACGTCGTCGCCGTTGACGACGAGTCCGGTGTCGGCGGTGTTGCTGGTCCAGCCGACGCCGCTGCCGTGGTCGGCGCGCCAGATCCACATGTGGTCGCCGATGACGTTCTTGCTGTTGACGACGAGGCTGGTGACCGCCTTGCCGACGCCCGCGCCGCCGATGCGGAAGTAGACGTCGTGCAGGGAGGTCGGGTCGGCCGCGTGGGAGGCGGTCGAGCCGGCCGGCCCGACCTCGACCAGCGTCTTCGAGCTGGTGGTGCCGGCGTCGAAGAGCAGACCCGCGATGTTGACGCCGTCGACGTCGGCGACGCTCATCGCGGTGATGCCGTTGTCCGGGACGAAGGTGGCGAGCCCGAGGCCGAGGACGACCGTGTCGGGGCGGGTCACCTTCAGGGTCTGGTCGAGGTGGTAGACGCCGGGCGTGACGAGCAGGTTCTGCCCTGCCGCGAGGGCCGCGTTGATCTGTGCGGCGGTCGCACCGGGCTTGACGACGTAGAACTGGCTGAGCGGCAGCGAGGTGCCGGACGGGCTGCCGCTCCCCCAGCTGGTTGCCGTCGCACTGGTGCGTGTGGACGGCACGAACACCTGGTAGTTCCCGGAATCGTCGACGTACAGGAACGGCTTCTCCCGGGTGACCGGGCTCTGGGCGACCGTGGTGTACGGCGGGTTGGGGAAGCTGGTGTTGGGCACGCCCTGGCTGCCGACGAACACCATGTTCCAATTGGACCCGGTCCAGCCGCCGAGCTGGGAGTTGCGGGTCAGCCACTGCTGCTGCGTGCCGGAGTTGACCTGGCCGTCGACCTTGCTGTCGGCGAGATAGCCGCCGGAGGACCAGCCGCCGTCGTCGAGGGCGAGGTTGCCGCGCAGATGCATCCGGCGGTACGGCGCGGCCTGCGACACGGCCCAACGATCGCTGCCGCTCGTGGGGTTGACGGAGAGGTTCTCGGCGCCGCGCCAGAAGTTCTGGGTGGCGTTGCCCTGGAACCAGTCGGCCTCGGCGTGCACGGCTCCGTCGATCGACACCGCGTCCGGGGTCAGGCCGAGCCCGAGCACCTGGGTGTAGAACCCGACGTTGACGTCCGCGCTGTAGGCACCGGGCTTGAAGAGGACGGCGTAGCGCTGGGCGCCGAACTGGTTGGTCTCCTGCTGCTTGAAGACGGCGTCCAGTCTGCTCTGGATGGTGGTGGACGACATGGACGGGTCGAAGACGACGACGTTCGGTCCGAGGTCCGGGTCGCTGCTCGACTGGGTCACCGGGACCACCTGGAAGCGCTGGGCGGCGGTGCCGTTGCAGGTGTACTGCTGGAACTGCACGCTGTCGGCGGTGGAGGCGCCCGGGTCGTCCAGGCACTTGCCGCTGTTCCTGTCGACGAAGTGGAAGGCGCCGCCGCCGCCGTCCACGGCCTGCCACTGCTGGTTGGCGCCGCCGCCGTAACTCCACAGCTGGATGGGCGCGTTGTCGGCGGTGGAGACGTCGGTGACGTCCAGAACCTGGCTGGTGTTGTTGCGGTTGTCGATGTGGACGTAGCCGTTGCCGGCGTCGGTGAAGTTCCATTGCTGGGCCGTGGTGCCGTTGCAGGCGTACTGCTGGACGGCGGTGCCGTTGGCGGTGGCGGCGGCCTTGGCGTCCAGGCACTTGCCGCTCGCGGCGTTGATGACGGTCGCGAAGCCGGTGGGCAGGGCGGCGGTCTGCGCCGCGGCGGCGTGTGCGGACGCGGTGGTGCCGAGGGGTGTCGGCGCGGCGGTGAGCAGAGCGGCGGCGGCCGCGGCGACAAGGGCAACGGCTGTCGGTCTGCGACGTGGATGAGGAAGCACGGGTTCTCCTGCGGGGGCTCAGCCCGTGTAGGCGGCGAAGACGCGGGTGTAGTCCCAGTCGGACTGGGCGACGCCGGAGCAGCTGTCGGCGGGGCCGCCGGAGCACGGCCGGTCACGGTTGGCGGACCAGAAGGTGAGCCGGGCGAGGTGGTGCGCCTGGGCGTAGGCCAGGATGGTCCGGAAGTCGTTCACCGTGACGGTCTCGTTGTTGTCGGTGATGCCGTTCATGGACGAGATGCCCATGTCCCGGTAGGCCTGGTCGTCGCTGTAGTGGTAGGCGTTCTTCAACGCGTTCTTCAGGCCCTCGGCGGCCTGCGTGGTGAGGTTGCCCATGTTCTGTCCGGCGCCGCCGAAGTCGAACGGCATGATGGCCCAGGCGTCCACGGTCAGCCCGGAGGACGCGGCCCGGTCGATGAGGCTGGTGTCGGGCCCGCTCTGCCCGGTGCCCTGGGTGATGTACACCTTCAGTCCCGGGTTGTTCGCCTTCACGGTCTTCAGCGCGTCCACGGTGCGCTGCTGCACGGTCGCGCTGCTGTAGGCGTCGGCCTCGATGTCGATGTCGATCGCCTTCAGGCCGTAGGCATCGATGACTTTCTGGTAGGCCGCCGCCAGCTCGCTCGGGCTGGAGCAGGAGCTCTCCAGCTTGTTGCCGCTGTAGCCGCCGAAGGACGGGATGACGTCACCGCCGTTCGCCCGCACGGTGTTGACCGTCTGCTGGTCGACCCCGCCGGTCAGCGGGCGGCTGCCGTCCCACTGCGGGTTGCAGGAGCCGTTGCTGAGCACGAAGGCGAGGGTGAACCACTTCACGCCGGTGGCCTGGGTGATGGTGGCCGGATTCGGCGGGCTGCCCCAGCCGTTGTAGAGGTACGGCGCGACGGCCATCGGCGCGGAGGGGGTGCCGTCGCCCCCGCTCGCGGGCGCGTTCCACTTCTGGTTGGCGCCGCCGCTGCAGCTCCAGATCTGTGTCCGGGTGCCGTTGGCGGAGTTGTTGTCGGTGACGTCCAGGCACTTGTCGGCCTGCGGGTTGACGATGTCGTGGGCGGCGGTGACGGTCCACTTCTGGTTCGCGCCGCCGGTGCAGGACCACAGCTGCACCTTGGCGCCGTCGGCGGTCGAATTGCCGGTCACGTCAAGGCACTTGCCGAGTGCGCGGATCGTGCCGTCGCTGCCGACCGTCCACTGCTGGGCGTTCGTGCCGTTGCAGTCGTAGAGCTGGACGGGCGTGCCGTCGGCCGAGTTGGCCCCGGCGACGTCGAGACACTTGCCGGCGAGCCCGGTGATGGCGCCGGTGGCGGCCTGGGCGGGGGAAGCGGTGAGCAGTCCGGCGGAGAGCGCCAGGACGCCGACAGAGACTGCGGCGGGGAGGTGTCTGGCCATGTGCGGGGGCGGCCTTTCGCGTGGGGGGTGCAGCCCAACGCCTTGGAGCAGATTGGGCGTTGGGATGCTCTGCAGGCTTTGTTTAAGGCGTGAAGCTAAAGGTCCGGACCAGTGGAGTCAAGGGGTCCGGCAGCAACTCGCCCCGCACGCGGTGATGTACGGCGACGACGGACCGGTGATCGACTACGACGAGGAAGCCCGGGAGTACGACGTGTCCCGGGGCGGGAATCCCGGGCACACGCGGCTGCGGACGCGCTGGAGTCGCTGCTGCCGCCGCGGCCCGGCACCGTGCTGGACGTCGCGTGCGGGACCGGCATCGTCACCAGGAGGCTGCGGCGGGCGGGGCGGACGGTGCCGGGCGTGGACCGTTGGGAGGGGATGCTGGGGCCGGCGGCCCGGCGCATGCCCGGCGCTGTCGTGCTGGGCGACGCGGCCCGGCTGCCGCTGCCGAGGGGCAGCGTGGACGCGGTGGTGATCGTCTGGCTGCTCCGTCTGCTGCCCGAGCCCACGGCCGTACTCGCCGAGGCGGCCCGGGTGCTCGAACCCGGCGGCGTGCTCGTCACCGCGGTCGACAAGGACAAGGGGTACTTCGTGCCGGACAGCGACATCGCCCGGGTCACGGCCGCCTTGCGGGAACGGCACCGGCCCCGGGTCCCCGACGGCCGCGCCCGCGTGCTGGCCCGTGCGGCCGGGCTGGGGCTACGGCCCGCCGGGGAGACCGTGTTCGCCGGTGCCGGCCAGGGCCGCAGTCCGCGCCGCTGGCGGGAGGTCTTCGCATGGGGCCGGACACCGTGGTGCGCGCACGCCGAGCCGGCGCGGGTGGCCGAGGTGTGCGAACGCCTCACGGCCCTGCCGGAGCAGGACAGACCCCGCCCGGATCCGCTGTACCGGCTCGTAACCCTGCGCAAGAAGGGGGCGCCATGACCGCTCGGGGAGCCGCCCCGCCCGGCCCAGCACGCCCGGAAGCGGCGCGGGCCGCCGTGAACAAGCGGCCGACGAACTCCCACAACGAGCCCCCGGCGAGCGACGACCCGCAACCCACCACGAGCTTCCACGCGGGCGGCGTGCCAGCACCTCACGGCCCTGCCGGAGCAGGACAGACCCCGCCCGGATCCGCTGTACCGGCTCGTGGCTCTACGCAGGGAGAGGGCGCCATGACCGCTCGGGAAGTCGCCCCGCCCGGCTCAGCACGCCCGGACGGGGCGCGGGCCGCCGTGAACAAACGGCCCGCGGGCACCCGCAACGAGCCCACGGCGAGCTTCCGCCAGGGCGGCGTGCCAGCACCTCGCAGCCCTGCCGGAGCAGGACAGACCCTGCCCGGATCCGCTGTACCGGCTCGTGGCTCTACGCAAGGAGGGGGCGCCATGACCGCTCGGGGAGCCGCCCCGCCCGGCCCAGCACGCCCGGAAGCGGCGCGGGCCGGTGTGAACAAGCGGCCGACGAACACCCACAACGAGCCCCGGCGAGCGACGACCCGCAGCCCACCACGAGCTTCCGCGTGGGCCTCCTCAGGACGACGGCACCCCGGCAGGCTCGGCCGGCTCTCCCACCGCTTCCGCCGCGGCAGCGCCCCGCTGGGCGAACTGCGTCCGATACAGCTCGGCATACCGGCCGTCCTCCGCCAACAGCTCCTCGTGCGTGCCCCGTTCCACGATCCGCCCCGCCTCCACGACCAGGATCTGGTCGGCCGCCCTGACCGTGGACAGCCGGTGGGCGATCACCACGGCCGTACGGCCCTCCAGGGCCTCGGTGAGGGCCTCCTGGACGGCCGCCTCGGAGGTGTTGTCCAGGTGGGCGGTGGCCTCGTCCAGGATGACCACGCGCTGGCGGGCCAGCAGCAGCCGGGCGATGGTCATGCGCTGGCGTTCGCCGCCGGAGAGCCGGTAGCCGCGCTCGCCGACCACCGTGTCCAGACCGTCGGGCAGGGACCGTACGACGTCGGCCAGGCGGGCGCGGCCGAGGGCGTCCCAGAGGTCCTCGGCCGGGGCGTCCGGGCGGGCCAGCAGCAGGTTGGCGCGGACGGTGTCGTGGAAGAGGTGGCCGTCCTGGGTGACCATGCCGAGCGTGCCGCGCAGCGAGGCGGCGGTCAGGTCGCGGACGTCGACCCCGCCGATGCGGACGGCGCCCGCGTCGACGTCGTACAGGCGCGGCAGCAGCTGGGCGATGGTGGACTTGCCGGCGCCCGAGGAGCCGACGAGGGCCACGGTCTGGCCGGGTTCGGCGCGGAAGGAGACGCCGTGCAGGACCTCGGAGCCGCCGCGGGTGTCCAGGGCGGCGACCTCCTCCAGGGAGGCGAGGGAGACCTGGTCGGCGGAGGGGTAGGAGAAGCGGACGTTCTCGAACTCGACGGCGACGGGGCCATCGGGGACCTCACGCGCGTCCGGCTTCTCCACGATCAGGGGCTTCAGGTCCAGCACCTCGAAGACCCGCTCGAAGCTGACGAGCGCGCTCATCACCTCCACCCGGGCTCCGGCGAGCGCGGTCAGCGGGGCGTACAGGCGGGTCAGCAGCAGGGCGAGGGAGACGACCGCGCCGGCCTGCAGGGTGCCGTGCAGAGCGAACCAGCCGCCGAGGCCGTAGACGAGGGCCAGCGCGAGGGCGGAGACCAGGGTGAGGGAGGTGATGAAGACGGACTGGGCCGTGGCCGTGCGGACGCCGATGTCGCGGACCCGGGCGGCGCGGGCCGCGAACTCCGCCGACTCCTCCTCGGGGCGGCCGAACAGCTTGACCAGGGTGGCGCCGGGAGCGGAGAAGCGTTCGGTCATCCGGGTGCCCATGGCCGCGTTCAGCGCCGCCGCCTCCCGTTGCATGCGGGCCATCCGGGTGCCCATGCGGCGGGCCGGCAGCACGAACAGCGGCAGCAGCACCAGCGCGAGCAGGGTGATCTGCCAGGACAGGGTGAGCATCACCGCGAGGGTGAGCAGCAGGGTGACCAGATTGCTGACCACGCCCGACAGGGTGTTGGCGAACGCCCGCTGGGCGCCGATCACGTCGTTGTTGAGACGGCTGACGAGCGCTCCCGTACGAGTCCGTGTGAAGAACGCCACGGGCATGCGCAGCACATGATCGAACACAGCCGTTCTGAGGTCGAGGATGAGTCCCTCCCCGAGCGTCGCCGACAGGCGCCGGCCGAGGATGCCGAGCCCCGCCTCCGCGAGGGCCACGAGCGCGATGAGCAGGGAGAGCCTGACCACCGTGCCGGAGTCGTGCCCCGCCACGATCGCGTCGACGACGCGGCCGGCGAGCACGGGGGTCGCCACGGCGAGCAGCGCGGTCACCACCCCGAGCACCACGAACCGGACGATGCCCGCGCGGTGCGGGCGGGCGAAGGTAGCGATACGGCGCAGCGTGGCGCGGGCGAACGGCCGGCGCTCGTCCTGCGCGTTCATGACACTATGCAGCTGCATCCATGCGGTGGTCTCCATGCTCATGGAAGAGAACGTAGAACCTCGAGCTTCGTTGAGGTCAATGTTCCCGCCTTTTCACCCGCCGTTGGCACGGCCCGGAGAACCTCTGCGGATGTGACTGCCGTCCCGCTTCCCCCACCGCCCCGGGGACGACTCCCCCGTCGCGTCCCCGTCCGCCAGGTGCTGTGCCTGGTGCCGCTCGCGCTCGTGGCCGTCGTCGCCGTACGGAACCGCTCCCTGCTCGCCGCGGGCTTCGGCCAGCTGCGCACCGCGTCCTGGCCGTGGCTGCTCGCGGCGGCCGGGGCCACCTGTCTGACCTGGGTGGCGGCCGCGTTCACCCGGCAGGGCGCGGTGGTGCAGCCGCTGCCGAAGGCGCGGCTGCTGGCCACCCAGTTCGCGGCGGCCTCGGCCAACCATCTGCTGCCCACCGGGCTGGGTGCGGGCGCGGTGAACCTGCGATTCATGACCGTGTGCGGGGTGCCCCTGGCCCGCTCCTCGGCCGCGCTCGCCCTGTATCTGCTGGCCGAGTCCGTGGGCCGGCTCGGTCTGCTGTCCGTGCTGCTGCTCGCCTTCCCCGACGCGCTTCGGCTCGGCCCGCTGCTGCCGGACGGCTCGGCCCTGCCGCTGCTGCTGGGCGCGGCCGGCCTGCTGGTCGTGGCGGCGGCCGTCGTGGCCCTCGTACGACCGCTGCGCACCCGCGTGTACGCGTTCGTCCGGGACGCCCTCGGCGAGGCACGGTCGGTGCACACCCGGCCGGCCCGCGCCCTGGCCCTGTGGGGCGGCTCGCTGGCCTTCCCCGCCCTGCAGGCGGCCGGTCTGGCGGCGGTCGGCCAGGCACTGCGGCTTCCGGTGCCGGTGGCGCACATGGTGCTCGCCTATCTCGCGGCGACCGTCGCGGTGGCGCTGGTGCCCACCCCGGGCGGGCTCGGCTCGGTCGAGGCGGCCCTGATCGTGGCCCTGGTCGCCGTGGGCGGCCCGGCCGCGGTGGCCACGGCGGTGGTCCTCGCCTACCGCATCATCACCGTGTGGATGCCGTTGCTGCCGGGGGCGCTGACTCTGGGGGCGCTGGTCCGGTTCAAGGTCATCTGAGGCAGAGTGGCCTCCCCGACCAGAACAAGGAGGCTTCCCATGCCGGTCCGCGTGGAGCGCACGGAGTACGTCACCACGGTCGTCCTGTCCCGACCGGAGGCCCGTAACGCGGTGGACGGTCCCACGGCCGCAGAGCTGGCCGACGCCTTCCGGGAGTTCGAGGCGGACGACCGTGCCCGGGTCGCGGTGCTGTGGGGTGAGGGCGGCACGTTCTGCGCCGGGGCGGACCTGAAGGCGATCGGGACGGAACGCGGCAACCGGGTGGCCGAGGACGGTGACGGCCCGATGGGGCCGACCCGGATGCGGCTGTCGAAGCCGGTGATCGCCGCCGTCGCCGGGCACGCGGTGGCGGGCGGCCTGGAGCTGGCCCTGTGGTGCGATCTGCGGGTCGCGGAGGAGGACGCCGTGTTCGGGGTGTTCTGCCGCCGCTGGGGCGTGCCGCTGATCGACGGCGGCACGGTACGGCTGCCCCGGCTCATCGGCACCGGCCGGGCCATGGACATGATCCTCACCGGCCGCCCGGTACCTGCCCGCGAGGCGTATGAGATGGGGCTCGCCAACCGCGTGGTGCCGACAGGACGGGCCCGCGCCGAGGCCGAGGCGCTGGCCGCGGACATCGCCCGCTTCCCGCAGGCCTGTCTGCGCAGCGACCGCGCGTCGGTCCTCGGCCAGGAGGGGCTGGACGAGGAGACGGCGCTGCGTGGCGAACTCCGGTACGGAATAGGAGTGCTGGTGCAGAGCACGGAGGGCGCCGCACGGTTCGCCTCCGGATCCGGGCGGCACGGGTCGTTCACGGATCTGTGAACCGCCCCGCCTCATTCCTCGGGCAGCCCGGCGTAGACGCGCAGAGGGTTGCGCGGTGTGGGCAGGCCAAAGGCGCGTACGGTGCTCCAGAGGTTCATCCACTGCCAGGTCTCGGTGTCGAGTTCGGCGAGCACCCGCACCAGGCGCCGCTGCCGCTCGCCCAGCTCGCCCAAGGTCGGCCCCGCCGGCCCCGCTCGCCGAACGCCGGCCCCCGCCGGCCCCGCTCGCCGAACGCCGGCCACAGCGCGGCGCCGGCGACCGGGAAGGACGCCGGGCCCGAGGTGGCGGTCAGGGCGTCCGTGACCGCGTCCAGGGCCTCGCCGGGGAACCGGTAGGCGAGCAGGACGAGTGAGGCCGCGGCGTAGCCCCGCAGGTCGCCCTCGTGGAAGAGGACGCGCAGGGAACCGGTCTGCGGCGGCTCCTCGCGGCACTGAAACCGGGCCCGTTCAGCCGACGCTCACCACCACCTCGCCGCCCTTCGGGTCGACCTGTCCGGTCCAGCGTGCGGTGAGGGTCAGGGTGCGGTTCGGCAGCGCGGTCCCGAGGCAGGGCCGCTCCCGGTGCAGGAGGCGGCCGTCCTGGTGGACCTGGAGGACCGGGCGGGTCAGCGGGGCGCTGGTGCGCAGGAGGTAACGGGCGGGCGGGTCGACGGGGGCGACGCGGTTCGGGGCGATCCAGCGCAGCGGAGCGTCGACGGCGAGCGGGACTCCCGGCTCCGGCCAGGGGGCGCCCGCCAGGAAGCCGAGGGCGGCACCGGCCACCAGGGCGCCCTCGGCGGCCGCCGTGCCGGCGCGCTCGACGGCGTGCAGGACGTTCCCGGCGGCGAACACCCCGGGGCGCGAGGTGTGCAGGGCGCCGTCGACGGCGGGGCCGCGGGTGCCGGGGTCCAGGACGAGGGCGCCGCGGCGGGCGAGCTCGTGGTCGGGGACGAAGTCGCCGGTGAACACGACGGTGTCACAGGCCAGTACGGCGGTTCGGCCGTCGCGCCGGCGGACGCGGACTCCGGACAGGCGGCCGTGGCCGAGGAGTTCGGCGACCGTGGTGCGCGTCAGCAGCGGAACGCGGTCGCGCAGCCGGGTCGACCGGGCACGGGCCCGGCCGGTCTGGGCCCGCGGGTGTTCCGTGACCAGGGCGACGACCTCGGCGCCGGCCGCGCGCACGGTGGCGGCCGCCGCGTACGAGACGTCCTCGGCGCCGACCACGACCGCACGGGTGCCGATGCGCTGCCCGAACAGGTGGACCGCCTGCTGGAGTTCGCCGGCGGTGTAGACACCGGCCGGGCGGGTGCCGGGCACCAGCCGGGCGGTGCGCGGCCGTTCGCGCGCACCGGTGGCCAGAACAACGGCCCGCGCCTCGATGATCTCGGCCCCGCCGGGACCGACGGCGCTGAGCACGGCACCGGCTCCCGTGCCGCCCCCGGCCGCGCTCGCCGCCGCCGCGTGCCCGCCGTCCGCCGTCGTCGGTGACCCCGCGGGCCGCCAGTCCAGGACCGTCACCCCGGTCCGGATCACCGCGCCCGCCCGCACCGCGGCCTCTGTCAGCAGGTGGGCGTACGCGGGGCCGGTCAGCGGACGCGTCCACGTGCCGAAGCCGCCGTGTGCGCAGTGCCGTGGGACTCCGCCGGCCTCGGCCTCCCGCTCCAGAACCTCCACGCGCCCCACTCCGGCTGCGGCCAGCCGTGCGGCGGCCGTGAGCCCGGCGGGGCCGGCGCCGACGAGGAGGACGTCGACCCGACGTACGTGCGTCATGGCCACCTCCTCCCGAACCGCCCCCGGCGCCACACCACTTCCCCGTCGGACGACTCCGGTCGCACCGTTTCCCCTGCTGACCGCTCCCGGCGCACCACCTCCCCGCCGCGTCGCCTCCCCGCCGGACCCCTCCCGCCCCACCGCCTCCCCGGCGGACGACTCCGATCGCACCCGCTCCCCGCCGGACCCCTCTCGCCGCACCGCCTCCCCGCCAGACCCCTCCAGCCCCACCGCCTCCCCAGCGGACGACTCCGATCGCACCCGCTCCCCGCCGGACGCCTTCCGCGCCACAGCCTCCCCGCCGGACCCCTCCCGCCCCACCGCCTCCCCAGCGAACGGCCCCGATCGCACCCGCTCCCCGCCCGACCCCTCTCGCCGCACCGCCTCCCCGCCAGACCCCTCCAGCCCCACCGCCTCCCCAGCGGACGACTCCGATCGCACCCGCTCCCCGCTGAACCCTTCTCGCCGCACCGCCTCCCCGCCCACCGGCTGCCGCACCGCCTCCCCGCCCGTCGGCCGGCCTGTCGCCGACTCGGCCTCGGGGAAGCCCCGTTCGAGCAGCTCCCGCACGGTCGCCCCGCAGGAGAACCCCTGGCAGCGGCCCGCGCGAGCCCGGGTGCGGCGGCGCAGGCCCTCCAGGGTGCGGGGCGGGATCGTACTCGCGAGGGCGTCCCGGATCTCGCCTCGGGAGACGCGCTCGCAGTGGCACACGAGGGTGCCGTACTCGGAGTCGGCGGCGACGAGTTCGGGCCGCTGGTAGGGGCGCCGGAAGGCCTCGCCGAGGTTGGGCATGGTCACCGGCTCCGGCTCGCGCACCGGGCCGAGGTCGAGACCGCTGTCGGCCAGCAGCCGGGTGACATGGGCGGCGATGGCCATCGACGCGGTCAGGCCGGTGGAGCGGATGCCGCCGACGGTGACGTACGCCTGCCCGGGGTGGGCGGCGATGCGGTAGTCCTCCTGCCCGGTGGCCGCGCGCAGCCCGGCGTAGACGGCGGTGACCTCCTCGTCCAGGAGGGCGGGCAGGACGCGGCGGCCCATGGCCCGGAGGCCGGCCAGGCCGTCGGCGGTGGAACCGGTGGCCCGCTTGTCGTCCAGGTCCTCGGCGGTGGGGCCGAGCAGCACGTTGCCGTAGACGGTCGGCGCGACCAGGACGCCCTTGCCGAGCGCGGTCGGGACCGGCAGCAGGATGTGCCGCACGAGCGGGCGGGCGAACTTGTCGTACACCAGGAGCTGGCCGCGGCGTGGGGTGACGGTGAAGTCCTCGTGGCCGAGCAGCCGGTCGAGGGTGTCGGCGTGCAGGCCGGCCGCGTTGACCAGGTGGCGGGCGTGCACGGTGCCGCGGGGGGTGGTCAGTCGGTGGCCGTCCGGTGCGTGACTCGCCTGCTGGACCGCCGCGTTCAGGTGCAGGTCCACTCCGGCGCGGACCGCCTGGGTGGCGTAGGCCAGGGTCGTCGTCCAGGGGCAGATGATGCTCTCGCCGGGCACGTGCAGCGCGCCGAGCGCTCCGGGGCCGAGGTGGGGCTCCAGGGCGTAGAGCTCGTCAGGTCCGAGCAGGCTCGTCTCGTGGTAGCCGTTGCGTCCCGCCTTTTCGGCGAGCCGGGGCAGGGCGGCGAGCTGCTCCTCGTCCCAGGCGACCAGCAGGGCGCCGACGCGTTCGACGGGGATGCCGGAGCCGGCCGCGTAGGCACCGAGCCGGTCGTGGCCCTCGCGGACCAGCCGGGCCTCCAGGGTGCCGGGGGCCGCGTCGAAACCGGTGTGCAGGATGGCCGTGTTGGCCTTGGACGTGCCCTGCCCGACATCGTCCTGGGCCTCGACCAGCGCCACGTCCAGGCGGGGATGGCGGGCGAGTTCCCGGGCGATGGCGCAGCCGACGACCCCGGCACCGACGATCGCGACGTCGTACGTCCGTGCGGGCAGCGGGCCGTCCCCGGTGACGGTCATGAGCCGGGCAGGGCCGCG
This sequence comes from Streptomyces sp. RB17, assembly GCF_009604455.1. Taxonomy (GTDB): domain Bacteria; phylum Actinomycetota; class Actinomycetes; order Streptomycetales; family Streptomycetaceae; genus Streptomyces. Next base: position 328,376 of record NZ_WEGL01000002.1, on the reverse strand, counting down.
ACGGCGGCGCGGAAGCCGGCGCGGCGTTCCGCTGCCTCGTCGGCGCTGATGCGGGGTTCGTACACGGCGGCGGGCTTCCCGTCGGGCAGGACCTGTTCGACGCCCAGGGTACGGTCCGCGCCGAGGCGGGCGAGGGCGGCCGCGCCGAGTGCGGTCGCGTCGGGCAGCGCGGACACCTCGACGGGGCGTTGCAGCAGGTCGGCCTGGGTCTGCATGAGCAGGGCCGAGCGGGTCAGGCCGCCGTCGACGCGGAGCGTGTCCAGGGGGGCGCCGAGGTCGGCGGCGGCCGCGTCGGCGAGTTCGGCGACCTGGGCGGCGATGCCCTCGCACAGGGCCCGCACCAGATGGCCGGGTCCGGTGTCGAGGCCGAGGCCGGTGAGGGAGCCGCGCAGGTCGCCGCGCCACCAGGGGGCGGCGAGTCCCGCGAGGGCGGGCACGAAGGTGACGCCGCCGCTGTCGGGGACGGCACTGCCGACGGGATCGAGGTCGGCGGCGGAGGAGAGGACGCCGAGGTCGCAGAGCCAGCGGACGGCGGAGGCCGCGGTGTAGACCTGCCCGTCCAGACAGTAGCTGGTGGTTCCGGCGAGCCGCCAGGCCACGCAGCTGACCAGGCCGGAGGTGGCGCGCCGGGGGCGGTCGCCGGTGTGCGCGAGCAGGAACGCGCCGGTTCCGTAGGTGCACTTGGCGGCGCCGGGTGCGGTGACGCGCTGGGCGAGCAGGGCGGCCTGCTGGTCCACGATCAGTCCGGTGAGCGGGATCTCGCGGCCGAACGCCGTGGTGGTGCCGATGGGCTGGGCGTTGTCGGCCGGCTGGGGGAGCCGTTCGTCGGCCAGGCCGTACATCTCCAGCGCCCTCGGCGACCACTGCGCGCGGTCCAGGTCGAGCAGCTGGGTACGGCCGGCGGTGGCGGCGTCGGTGGCGAAGGCGCCGGTGAGGCGGTGGACCAGCCAGGCGTCGGAGGTGGTGACGACGCCCTCGCGGGTGAGGTGGCGGCGGATCCAGGCCATCTTCGGCGCGGCGAAGTACGGGTCGAGGGGCAGCCCCGTCAAGTGACGCAACTCCTCGGCGTGCCCGGCGAGTTCGGCGCACACGGTCTCGGCGCGCCGGTCCTGCCACACCAGGGCGTCGGTGAGGGGGCGGCCGTCGGCCGGGTCCCAGGCGAGGACGGTCTCGCCCTGGTTGGCCAGCCCCAGCGCCACGACGTCCTCGCCGGCCTCGGCGAGCGCCTGCCGGCCGGCGTCGACCACGGAGCCGTACAGCTCGGCCGGGTCCGTCTCGACCAGTCCGCCGGGCAGATACCGGGGGCGGACCTCGGCGAACCCGGAGCCGAGGACGCCGCGTTCCGGACAGACCACGAGGGCCTTGGTGCCGGACGTGCCCTGGTCGACGGCGAGCACCGGACCCGTCATCGCGCCTTACCCCACTCCGCACCGAAGATCACCGCGCCAGCCTGCCGCCGTGGCGGGACGGCGTCAAGCACTCTTGGTCTTCCAACTGGCCTGAATTGATCGTTGAGTTGGCAACAATGGCACGGCGGAACCCACCCCTCTATAGTGACCGCCGATCAGCACCCCACACCTCGATCGCCGCCCACAGGAGGGCTGTTGTCACGCCACCCCGCCAGCTCGCCCGCGCGCCAGTGGCCCGGGGCAGACGGCTGATGGCCAGAGAAGGACCCCGTCCCTCCTACGACCCCGCCGGCCCCGACCACACGCTGCGCGCCGCCCTCCAGGACCTGCGCACCGGCCGCTGGATGGCCATGCGCACGCTGCTCGCGGACACCCCGCCCGGCAGGCAGTGGACCCAGCGCACCCAGGTCCTCGCGGCGGCCGCCGCGGGCACCGACGTGGTGCGCGCCTGGCTCACGGAGGAGCCGGGCAGCGTCCACGCCGCGGTGATGCAGGCGCGGGTCGGGGTGGAGCGGGCCCTGCGCGCCCAGCGCGAACGGCACCGCCGTACCCACGAGTTGTGGATCGAGGCCTGGGACGCCGCCCAGTCCGCCACCGGGATCGCCCCGAAGGACCCGGTGCCCTGGGTGTGCCTGCTGGCGCTGGCCCAGCTGGATCCTGAGCAGCGCTGGGAGGAGCACCGGGTGCCCGCGCCCGAGCCGATGCTGCCGCCGGGCCCCTGGGGGCTGCTCGCCGAGGCCGGCAACAGGGACCCCGACAACCGCGAGGCCCACCACCGGATGCTGCAGTTCCTGTACGCGCGAGGCGGCTCGGGCCGGATCGCGGAGGCCGCCGGCTACGCCCAGTGGGCCGCCCGTCAGGCCCCGCCGGGCTCGGCGCTGCACCTGCTGCCGCTGTACGTGCGCGTCGAGCGCTACCGGCGCGACAGCGGGCACGACGCCGCACTGGATCTGCACTGGGTGGCGGAGGACGCGGCCCGCGAGGCGCGGCGCGCCCTGCACTCCTGGTTCGAGCACACCGACCGCGCCGAACGCTCCCTGCCGGACCTCAACCACCTGGCCCACGCCCTGTGGGGCTCGCTGCAATTCCCCGACGCGGCACGGGTGTTCGACGCCATCGGACCGTACTTCACGCCCCCGCCCTGGATGTACCGCACGCCCGACCGCGACCGCGCCGTGGAGGTCTTCGTCCAGGCCCGGGACCGCTGCCGGGCGGCCGCGGACGGCTCCCGCACCTGAACCGGCCGCTGCTCCCCGACCCTCTCGACCCGGAGGTCCCCCGCATGTCCCCCACCCCCGAGCCCGCACCCTCGCGTGGCCTGCCCCAGCAGGACGAGGAGAAGCGGCTGCGCGAACTCGGTTACCGGCCGGTGCTGGCCCGCCGCATGGGCGGCTTCGGCAACTTCGCGATCAGCTTCTCGGTGATCTCGATCCTGTCCGGCTGCATGACCCTGTACGGCTTCGGCCTGAACACCGGCGGTCCCGCCGTGATGCTGTGGGGCTGGGCGGGCGTCGGCCTGTTCGTGCTGTGCGTCGGCCTCGCGCTCGCCGAGGTCACCAGCGCCTATCCCACCTCGGGTGCCCTGTACTACATGGCCGACCGGCTCGGCGGCCGGCGCTGGGGCTGGTACACCGGCTGGCTGAATCTGCTCGGTCTGCTCGGCGCGATCGCCGGCATCGACTACGGCGCCGCCCTGTTCACCGGCGCGTTCGCCAACCTCCAGTGGGGCTTCCAGCCGACGCCGGGCAAGACGATGCTGGTCTTCTGCGCCATCCTGCTGCTGCACGCGGTGCTCAACCTCTTCGGCGTCCGCCTGGTCAGCCTGCTGAACTCGGTGAGCGTGTGGTGGCATCTGGCGGGTGTCGCGCTCATCGTCGGCGCCCTCGCGATCGTCCCCGACCACCACCAGTCCCCGTCGTTCGTGTTCACCAAGTTCGTCAACGAGACCGGCTGGCACAACCCGCTCTATGTGGCGGCGATCGGCCTGCTGCTCGCGCAGTACACCTTCTCCGGCTACGACGCCTCCGCCCATCTGTCCGAGGAGACCTCGCAGGCCTCGGTGTCCGCCGCGCGCGGCATCGTACGGTCCATCTGGGCGTCCTGGATCGCCGGATTCGTGCTGCTGGCCGGTCTGACCTTCGCCATCCAGGACTACGACGCCACGCGCACCACCGCCACCGGTGTGCCGCCGGCGCAGATCCTGCTCGACGGCCTGGGCACCGGTGGCGCGAGCGCGCTGCTCCTGGTGGTGATCGTCGCCCAGTTGTTCTGCGGCAACGCCGAGGTCGCGGCCGCCAGCCGGATGGTGTTCGCGTTCAGCCGCGACGGTGCGCTGCCCGGTTCGCACCTGTGGCGCAAGGTGAGCACCCGCACGCAGACTCCGGTCGCCGCGGTCTGGCTGTCCGTCGTCGTGGCCGGTGTCCTCGCCCTGCCGTCGCTGTACTCGGCGACGGCGTACAACGCGGTGACCGCCATCAACGTCATCGGTATCACCCCCGCCTACGCCATCCCCGTGCTGCTGCGGCTGCGCGCGGGCGACCGTTTCCAGCCGGGGCCGTGGCAGCTGGGCCGCTGGAGCCGGCCGATCGGCTGGATCGCGGTGATCTGGGTGGCCTGTGTGACCGTGCTGTTCTGCCTGCCGCAGGCCTCTCCGGTCACCGTCGACACGATGAACTACGCGTCGGTGGCGCTCGCCGTCGTCCTGGTCCTCGCGACCGTCTGGTGGTACGTCGCCCGCCGTTCGTACGGCACGCCGACCGCCGCCGCCTACGGCAGCGACCGCGACCAGGCGGAACTCGCGGAGGGCATCATCTGAGCCATCTGCCCGAAGAGCGCCCCTCCGGGTGCGAACTGGCGTTCCGGATACGGCAGGATGAACGATCGCGCCGGTCGACGGGGTTCCCGCGGCCGGCGCGATCGCACATCCCGCACTTCGAGCAGGTGACAACGTGACGAGACTTCACACCTCCGCAGCAGCCGCACGCCCCGGGGGTGACCGGTGAACCGCGCGCTGACCCTGGACGACCTCGTCCTCGCCGGAATCGCGGTGGCGGCGGGCCTGTTGCTCGCCTTCATGTCCCGCACCCTGCTGCGCTGGCTCGCGAAGCACGCCAAGCGGACTCGCTGGAGCGGCGACGACGTCATCGTGGACGCCCTGCGCTCGGTCGTGCCGTGGGCGGCGATCGCGGGCGGTGCGGCGGCGGCCGCGGTGGTGCTGCCGCTGACCCGGACCGTCCAGCACCACGTCAACCAGATCCTTGAGGTCTGGCTGATCTTCGTGGTGACCCTGTCCGCGGCCCGGGTGATCGCGGGACTGGTCCGCACGGTCACCCAGTCCCGCTCCGGCGTGGCGGGCTCGGCGACCATCTTCGTCAACATCACCCGGGTCCTGGTCCTCGCCATCGGCTTCCTGGTGGTCCTGCAGACCCTCGGCATCTCGATCGCGCCCCTGCTGACCGCCCTGGGCGTCGGCGGTCTCGCGGTCGCCCTCGCCCTGCAGGACACCCTCGCCAACCTCTTCGCGGGCATCCACATCCTGGCCTCCAAGACGGTCCAGCCGGGCGACTACATCCGGCTGGGCAGCGGCGAGGAGGGCTATGTCGTCGACATCAACTGGCGTCAGACGACGGTCCGCCAGCTCTCCAACAACCTGGTGGTCATCCCCAACGGCCAGCTCGCCAAGGCCAACATGACCAACTACACGCATCCCGAGCAGCGGTTGACGGTGCCGGTGCAGGTCGGGGTGGGCTACGACGCCGACCTGGAGCACGTGGAGCGGGTCACGGCGGAGGTCGTCGCCGAGACCATGCGCGAGGTGGAGGGCGCCGTACCGGAGCACGAGCCCGCCATCCGCTTCCACACCTTCGGCGACTCCCGCATCGGCTTCACGGTGATCCTCGGCGTCGGCGAGTTCAGCGACCAGTACCGCATCAAGCACGAGTTCATCAAGCGCCTCCACCGCCGCTACCGCGCGGAGGGCATCAGCATCCCGGCCCCGACCCGGACGGTGGCGCTGCAGCAGGGTGCGGTGATGATTCCGCAGCAGCGCAGCGCGGAGGAAATGGCGCCGGGGCCCGCCCGGGGCGACTAGCCGACCAGGCCGCGTCCGAACAGGCCGGCCCGCACGGCCCGGTCACGCTGACCATGCGCGGCCGGCCGTGCGGGCCGGGACCCTGCTACGGGCTCTCGGCGGATTCCCTGCCCTGGACCACGCACAGGGCCCAGATGATGAACCCGGACAGCGCGATCATCACGACGGACCACACCGGGTAGTACGGCAGGGACAGGAAGTTGGCGATGATCACCAGCCCGGCGATGCCCACGCCGGCGACGCGTGCCCACATCGACGGCGTGAACAGGCCGAAGCTGACGATCACGGCGAGCGCGCCCAGGACCAGATGGATCCAGCCCCAGCTGGTGAGGTTGAACTTGAAGACGTAGTTGGGCGTCGTCACGAAGACGTTGTCCTGGGCGATCGCCATGATGCCCCGGAACACGCCGAGCAGCCCGGCGAGCAGCAGCATGACGCCCGCGAAGGAGGTCAGACCGCCCGCCCACGCCTGCCTGGCGGTGCGGGTGTGGGCCTGGCTGCGGGGTGTCGTGGTCATAGGGGGCCTCGATTCGTTCGTGTCGTTCTCGTGGGCGCGGGTCAGCGCCCGGAGGAGGCGTGAGCGTTCTCGGAGCGCCGGGCCTGGCCGGCGTCGCTGAGGACCAGCTCCTTGGCCCTGCGGAACTCGTCCTCGGAGATGTCACCGCGCGAGCGCATCTCGGAGAGCTTGGCGAGTTCGTCGGCCCTGCTGGTGCCGGCCTGCGCGGTCTGGCGGACGTAGGAGTCGAAGGCCTTCTGCTGGGCGCGCGCCTGCGCCACCTCCCGCTCCCCCATGCCCTTGCCGCGGGCGATCAGGTAGACCAGGACTCCCAGGAAGGGCACCACGATCACGAAGAGGGTCCAGGCGGCCTTGGCCCAGCCGCCCATGCCGTCGTCGCGGAAGATGTCGACGACCACCCGGAACAGCAGGACGAACCACATGATCCACAGGAAGAACACCAGCATGGACCAGAAGACACCCAGCACCGGATAGTCGTACGCGAGGTAGGTCTGCGCGCTCATGTCTTTCCTCCATCCAGGGCACCGGCTCGCGGGGTTCGCCGAGCCGGTCTCTGCCGTTCCCAGCGTGCACACGGGTGGAACGGCCCGTCCTCACCCGAGGCGGGTGATCGTGCGCCCGGTCAGTCCATGGGGCCGGGTGCGCCCGGCAGGGCCCCGCTCCTGCGCAGCGCGGCCCGCCACGCGAAGGCGACCGCCAGTTCGACCAGGCCCAGCAGAACGAGCCACAGGCCGAGCAGCCGGGTCAGCGCCCGCGCCGACTCGGCGGGCAGCGCCAGCACCGCGACCCCGGCCACGATGCCGAGCAGCGCGGCACCCAGGACGACACCCCGGTGCGGCAGGTCCTTCGCGGCGATCGCCGTGTAGAGGGTGAGCACGCCGGACACCAGCCACACGAGTCCGACGACCAGCCCCAGCGCGGTGATGGTCTGCAGCGGATGGCGCAGGCAGAGCACGCCGGCCAGGACGTACAGCACGGCGACCAGCAGGCCGGGCAGCCGGTCTCCGTGCTCCTCCCGCGCGAACGCCGTCACGAACCGGATCGCGCCGCCGAGCAGCAGGTAGAGGCCGAGGACGACGGCGAGGACGTGCAGCGTCTCGTCGGGCCAGACGAGGATCAGCACACCCGGTACGAGCGTCACGATCGCCGACGCCAGGATCCAGGTCCAGGAGCGGGCGATCACCGTCATGGCCGGTGCGGGGCCGGTGGCCGCCTCGCCGGGCGGATACGACGGCCCGGCCCGCGACTCCTGTCCACGCGGTTCGGTCATCGCTCCTCCTCGCGCACTCGGCACGGGCCGCGCACGGGCTGACGCCGACGCGTCCCACGGCCCTCCGGCGAACAGCGTCCCCGGGGCGCCCGGTGCACCGGATCACCCGCCGCGGGTGATCCCTCCGCCCGGACCGGGTGGTGGCGCGGGGCGACGTTCCCGGGCCCGTTCGAGTGGGACGTCAAGCGGCTGACGGCCGGTTGCGGCGTCGCGGGGGGACGACGGCCTCACGGAGAATGAGCAGGACGACGCGGTGCGCGCGTGCGTGCGGGCCTGCCGGGACAGGCTGCGGGAGTTCGCCTCGGGGTGCACCCGGCGCTGGATCCTGCTGCTGCACTCCGCTCGCGGCCGGATCGTGGGGGCCGATCGGTGAGGTACGGCCGCTGGGGCGGTCGGCCAGGGGCGGTCACTCCGGCAGCTGCCGCATCTCCACGACCCGAAGTCCCAGCGACTGGCAGCGGTTCAGCAGCCCGTAGAGGTGCGCCTCGTCGATGACGGGTCCGAACAGCACGGTCTGACCGGACATCATCACGTGATCCAGCTCCGGGAAGGCCTTGGTGAGGGTCTCCGACATGTGTCCGTCGACGCGGATCTCGTAGCGCATGGGCCGTACTCCCGCCGCGGGCTGCTGCGGTCTTGCCTGCGATCGTGCTCCGCCCGGCCGCACCCGGCCTCACCCGGCACAGGTGATCCGGGTGCCCGGCTTCCGCGCATCGGAGCGATCTTGAACGCGTTGATCGCCGGGCCGAGCAGCGGATTGACCGCGGCCGCGCCCGCCACCGGGCGCCAGGGCTGCGCCGACCGGCCAGGTGGGCTGGTCCGCTGCCGGCGCACGGCAGCGGAGGAACTTCCCCAGCCCGCCGGCTTTGATCATCACCGACGCCGCGAGCATCGATGTTCGATGCCGGCGAGCAGCCGGACGATGGACACGGCCGGCGGCAGCAGGCCCGGCCGGACGACCCGGGGCGGCCCCGTGGTGCGGCCGAGCCGGGCGGCGCCGAGGGAGGTGACGAGCGTCGTGGCGGACACCGTCAGCAGCCGCAGCCCGGCCTGGATGGCGTCGAAATCTCTGCTGCGCGCCTCACCCGTCGCGGGCGAGACGTCCGGCGCCCGGTCAGATCAGCCCGTGCTCGCGCGCCCGGCGCACCGCCTCGGCGCGGCCGTTCACGCCCAGCTTCCGGTAGGCGCTCTTGAGGTGGGTCTTCACCGTGTTGACCGAGACGTACAGGTCGGCGGCGATCTCCTCCGTGGACATCAGGTCGGCCAGCCTGCCGACGACCTCGCGTTCGCGTCCGCTCAGCTCCTCGACGACCGGGGACGAGGGGTCCTCGGCCGCGCCCGGACCGCCAGGCGAGGCCGGCTCGCCCGGCGTGAGCCAGCCCGCGGCCAGGCCTTGCAGCGGCGGTGTGTCCAGCAGGTGCCGGATCCGCGGTCCGGCTTCGAGGAAGGGGCGCCGCAACCGCTCGCGCCGGGCCTCCCGCAGGGCTTGGGCGAGGAGTCTGCGCGCGGTGGCGACGTCGTACTCCGGAGCGGCCTCGGCGCGCACCAGCGCGGCCCGGACAGTCGCTCTCGGCCCGGTGCGGCCCTGCGTCCGCATGTGGTCGAGCAGGTCCATCGCCGCCTCGTGGTCGCCCGCAGCGAACCGGGCCCAGGCCAGCTCCGCCGCGCACACCGGCTCACCGTCGCAGGAGACGTCGTCGAGCACCTTCAAGGCGCTGTCCGGGCGGCCCTCGGCCAGATGGGCCGCGGAGGCGACCAGCGCCGTCTGCGCCTGTGCCCAGGGGGAGGTCACCAGGGCCGGCACGTCGAGGTCGGCCGCCGCCGCGGCGGCCCGTGGCTCACCCCGCGCCAGCAGCAGCCGTGCCGTCGCGAGCGACCGGCCGACGGCCGTGACCGGATCGCCCGGGGCTCCCGAGTCCGCCACCTCGTCCAACAGGGCCTGGGCCTGGCCCAGTTCGCCGCGATCGACGGCCACGGCCGCAAGTACCAGCTGCCCGAGGCCCGAGCCGCAGGACCGGGGGCAGCCGAGGCCGTACTTCTCCGCCTCCCGCAGGGCCGCCCGTGCCCTGCGCTCCGCCCGGCACAGCCGGCCTTCGAGGTAGTCGATCAGCGCCAGCTGTCCGAGGGAGTCCTCGCGGGGCAGCGCCGTGGAGACGCCGCTGGGGCATCCGGCCACCTCGGACAGGGCGGCGCGCGCGTCGTCGAAGCGCCCGGCCCACAGCCGGGCCGAACCCAGGTGGGTCAGCAGCAGGGCGGTGAGCTCGGGGTGCTTCTCCAGCAGCCGGGCGGAGACCTCGCCCCGCAGGTTCTCGGCCGTCGCCACGGCCTGCTCGGCCATGCCGGGCGAGCCGGTCAGCCGGGCCGCCAGGGACTGCAGCAGCGCACAGCTCAGCCGGCCCGCGGGGTCCGGCTCCGAGGCGAGGCGCTCCTCGGCGCGGCGCAGATGGACCAGGCCGTGTTCCACGTCGTACCCGGACAGGTCGCACGCGGCGCGCACGAGGTCCGCCGCCGCGGTCGTCGCCTCGGGTCCCATACGGGAGAACAGCTCGGCGAGGTCGCTGGCGCGCAGGCCGGTGAAGAGCCGGCCGATCGCCAGGTCGTCGACGAGGGCCTGGGCGGTGAAGTCCCAGTCGCCGGCGGCGGCGCCGTGCGCCAGTGCCTCGGGCAGGGCGCCGGAGCCGCGCAGCCACTGCGCGGCGCGCCGGTGGAGTTCGGTCTCCAGCCCCGGCGAGCGGACCCTGAGATGGACCCGGAGGATCTCACCGAACAGCGGGTGCAGGCGGTACCACGAGTGCCCGAGGTCCTCCACGAACGCGTTCTGGCCGTGCAGTGCGGTGAGGGCCTGCTCGGCGCCGCCGCGCCCGGTCAGCTCCGTCACCAGTGCCGGGGTGAACCGCTCCACGACGCTGACGCGCAGCAGGAGGTCCTGCGTGCGGGCCGGCTGCCGTTTCAGCACCTCCGCCAGCAGGAAGTCGGCGATCGAGCTGCGGCCCGCCTCGAAGTCCTTCAGATACGTCTCAGGGTCCGGGCTCTGCCGGGCGGCCAGGGCGCACAGGCGCAGCCCGGCGGCCCAGCCTCCGGTGCGCTCCACCAGGGCTCGGGTGGCCGCCGCGGGAAGCCGCAGCCCGTGCAGGGCCAGGAGCGCGGCGGCCTCGTCGACGGTGAAGGCCAGTTCGGCGTTCCGGATCTCGGTCATGGCCCCGGCCGCCCGGTAGCGGTGCAGCGGCAGCAGCGGCTCGGTGCGGGTGACGAGGACCAGGCGCAGCCCCTGCCCGGCATGGTGCAGCACGAACTCCAGCTGTTCCGCGATCCGTGCGGAGGTCACCCGGTCGAACTCGTCCAGTACGAGGACGACGGGCCGCTCCCGCCCGCTCAGTTCGTCGGCGAGCCGGGCCAGCAGCTTGTGCTCCACGCGATGCGCCTCGCCGGGGCAGCCGAGGCCGGCCGGGAGCGGCACCCCGGCTGCCCGCAGGGCCTGGAGCACATAGGCCCAGAAGACTCCGCAGCCCTGGTCCCCCGCCTCGTCCGTGAACCAGGCGACCGGTTGTCCGAGCTGGGCGGCCCAGTCCGCGACCAGCAGCGTCTTTCCCGCGCCGGCCGAGCCGTTGACCATCGTCAGAGGGGTCTCGAAGGCCTGGTCGAGGTGTGCGGCGAGCCGCGGGCGGCGCAGGAACGTGGCCGGCGTGGCCGGCAGGGCGAACCGGGTCTGCAGAAACGGCTCTCCCAGGGGATCGACGTGCGGGACGGCCGATCGCCTCGTCTGCTTCTGCCGCGTGGTCACAGGGTCACCGCCCTGTCGTCGGGCTTGCGGAGCGGGCTCCACTGGGTCAGGATCCCAGCTTTTCCGCACTCCCGCAGATCGCAGGGGCGGGTCGGTGGGGTCCTGACCGACCTGTCCGCGCTTCACCGGGCCGCACCATGAAGGCCGGGGTTCCTGACCGCGCCGGAGGGCCCGGGGCCGTGACCGCGCCGGAGGGGCCCGGGGCCATGACCGCTCAGGAAGGTCCCGGGGCCGTGAGACGGGGCGTGGTCGTCGGCCGGCTACGGTGAGCGCCGCCGTCAGCGCGCGTTCCGCGCCGTACTCGGCCTGGCGCGTGCCGCTTCCAGCTGCACCCTGCCCGCGGCCGCCAGCAGGGCGAGCAGCGCCAGGACGGCCAGCAGGACGAGGACCAGCAACAGGACGGTGAGAACCGTCGGATGGTTCCAGAGCGCGAAGACGAGCGCGATGATCAGCAGAGCGAGGAGCGAGACGGCCCGGCGGTAGGCCAGCGCGTACGCGCCGACGCGTCCGGCGCTGATGTGATGGGCGGCCGCCCAGCGCGCCGCGGAGTCCGCCGTGTGGTCGGAGTAGCCGCGGACGGCCACGGGCAGCCGTCCGGGGCCGACGAGATAGGCGCCCAGCGCGATGATCACACCCAGGACGACGGCCGTACGCAGGCTGACCCGCAGAAAGCGCAGCAGGGTGTCGAAGACGGCGGCCGCGGCGGCCTGCGACTGCACCTGGGGCGGAAGGTGGTCGAGGTAGTAGGCGCGCGCCACGACCAGGCCGATCGCCACCACCAGGCAGGCGAAGGCGGCGCCCAGCGCGGTGCGTGCCAGGGCCCGGCGCCGGTGGCGGGCCAGGAACACCCCGGCCGCACCGAAGAGGACGACGAGCACCGGGAACCAGTTCCCGACCACGTCGAGGAGGTGGGCGCCGGTGCGGAGCTTGGCGAGCTGGTCGGAGTGGAACAGGACGAACTGCTTGTTCACCTGCGGGATCTTGTCGGCGGGTTTCAGGCCGGCGTCGACGAGTTCGTTCTTCACCCGGTCGACGGCCCTGCCCACGTCCAGGGTGACGGTGCCGTCGCTGACCCCGACCGCCCCGCGTCCCTTGCCGGTCAGGGCGTGCACGACCGCGTTGTGGGCGGCGCGGTTGGCGTCGCGCCACACTGTCGCGAAGTCGTCGCTGTGGACGACACGGGTGGCGATCCTGGTCACGGCCGAGTCCACGGCGGAGTCGATCTCCGGTCCGAGCCGGCTGACCGCGTCGGCGGCGAGCGGCGGCAGGCCCTGGGACTGCAGCCAGGACGCGATGTCGCCGGCGACCCGCTTGCCGTCGACGTGGGCGCCCACTGCCTCGGTGATCCGGTGGACCGCCGCGTCCTGGACGGCGGGGTCGGTGGCCAGGGGCGCGACCGTGGACACATAGCGGTCGGTGTCGAGCGCGATGTCGTGGACCCAGGTGGCGAGCAGCGCGACCGGGACGAGGATGCAGGTCAGCACGATGAGGACGGCCGAGGCGGTGGTGCGCGCGACGCGGCCCGCGGCGGAGCCGGCGGGGCGGCCCGCCGGTAGCTCCTCACGGTCCGACGGAGGCGGCACCGGGTACGGCCGCTGCGGGTCCTGGCCCGCCCGGCCCGCCTCCCCACCGGCCCGATCCGAGCCCGGATCCGGCCGGCCCGATCCCCGATCCGGCCGATGCGCGGCCGCGTCCGACCCCTGCGCGTCCCCCGGCCCTCGCGCGTCCTCCGGCCGATGCGCGTCCTCCGGCCGATGCTTGGCCCCGTCCCGTCCCTCCGCGTCCCCCGACCCATGCGTGCCCCCCTCACCTCCCTGCGCGTTCCCCGGCCCGTGTACGTTCCCCTCGCCTCCCCGCGCATCCCCCTGCCGGCCCGCGTCCCCCGGCCGATGCGCCGCTCCGTCCCGCCCCTGCACGTCCCCCGGCCCTCGCGCGTCCTCCGGCCGTTGCTTGGCCCCGTCCCGTCCCTCCGCGTCCCCGTCCCGTCCCTGCGCGCCCCCCTCACGTCCCTCCGCGTCCCCCGACCCGTGCGCGCCCCCCTCGCGTCCCCGCGCGTTCCCCGGCCGGTGTGGGTCCGGCTGTGGTGGCTGCGGGTCGGGCGGCTTGGTCACGGGACCTCCGGGGCGGTGGTTGCCTGAACACCCCTATTGGGTCAGCCTCGTGGGCGGAGCGCGCGCCGGGGTGGACCGGACGGGCGACACAGCACCGCACGACGCGGGCTTCACGAATCCCGGGCCGCCCGGTCGCGCCGCGGAGCCGGACTGCCGAGGTGGCCCGCCAGGAAGGGCTCCTGCGCCAGTACGGCGCCCACGCTGACGGCGACGGCCGCGGCCACGCACACCACGATCAGCCAGGACAGGAGCACGAACACGGACCCCACGGGACCGTAGTCGGCGAGCGCGTGGCCGAGGGCCCGCGGCATGTACAGACGCGCGGTCATCGCCAGCACGGTGAGGACGGTCGCCGTGATCAGGGCACCCGGCAGCAGTGGCTTCCAGCCGACCAGCCCGCCCAGCAGCAGATGCTGGGTCCACCACCACAGGCCCACCTGACTGGCCCAGGTGAGCGGGATGCCGAGCCAGATGCCGACTCCGAAACCGTCGCGCAAGGGGCCCTGGAGCACCAGGACGCCGAGCCACAGGGCCAGCCATGCCAGCCACCGCCAGGGGGCGATCCGGGTTCCGGTGCGCGGGATCTCCCAGGCTCGCTTGCACAGGCGCTGCATCGCCCGGCTGACGGCGGTGGCCGACAGCAGCACCATCAGTGCGCCCACCACGCCGGTGGTCTGCTTCAGGTCGCCCGACGTGGGCTGGAGTGCCTGATCCAGTTGGGCTCGCGCCGCGCCCGTCAGCCCGAAGACCGCTGTCACGGACGCGATCAGCTGATGGCGCACCGCCTCCGGTGCGCACGCCGCGATGACGAACAGCAGGGGGACCGCGGTCAGGAAGCTCTGCGCCGCGAGGCGCGTGGCGGAATCGAAGATGTTCACGGACACCATGCGGTCGGCGAGATGCGTGACCACGGGAAGGCGGCTTTCCGTCCGCCGGTGCACCGACTTCGCCCAGGCGGTCAGCTTCCGAGCGCGCCCTTCCGTCGTCATCAGGGTCCCGGAGGCAAGCTGTGCGGGCACGCCCGGCACCCGCCCGCTGACGGCGCCCCGACGGTCGGCATGGCATCGCTCCTTTCGCTCCCTTCGCTCCTTTCTCTGGGACCAGCGTGGGGGGCCGAGCCCCCGGCGGCACTCCGGAGGGCCTCCGGTGTGCCGCCGCCCGCCGCCCGCCGAATATGCGGGCCCTCGCCCCCCGTGGTGGACTGGATGGGCAACGGGGGGAGGCGAGCGTCGGCCGCAAACCGCTGCCGGGGGCGACGGACGGGCCAGCGGTACCGGCTCCCCAGCGCCTCATGAGGAGAAGTCATGGACAACGTCGAAGAGATGGGGCCCGTCGACTACCTGGTCATCGAGTTCCCCGGCAACCGTATGACGGGAGAGGCGTTCCCGTTGCTGGTCGATCTCGTCGACCGCGGGATCGTCCGGATCATCGACCTCGCCTTCGTGCGCAAGGAGACGGACGGCTCGGTCGTCGCACTCGAGCTGCAGGACCTCGGCGACGAGACCGAACTCTCCGTCTTCGAGGGAGCCTCGGCCCGGGTGCTCGATCAGAGCGACCTCGACGAGGCGGCCAACGCGCTGGAGCCGGGCAGCTCGGCGGCGGTGCTGGTCTACGAGAACCTGTGGGCGGCTCCCCTGGCCGCCGCGCTCAGGCGCAGCGGAGCGCAGTTCGTCGCCGGCGGCCGTATCCCGGTGCAGGCTCTGGTGGCGGCGTTGGACGCCACGGAGGAGACGGTGCCGCCCGGCGGCTCCGCGGCCGCCTGAACCGGAGTATCCCGTACCGCGCCGCACCCGACCCATGGGAGATGACCGAACATGCCCGGACTGCTTCGCGGTGTCGCACGCACGGCCGTCGTCGCCGGTACCGCCACCGCCGTGTCCAACCGCGTCTCACGGCGGCAGGCCGGCCGGTGGGCGCAACAGGACTACGAACGGCAGCAACAGTACGAGCAGCCGTACGCACAGCCGCAGTACGAGCAGCCCCAGTACTCCCAGCCGCAGCAGGCGGCGCCGGCCCCTCCCGCCGTACCGCCGCCCGCGGCTCCCGACGAGATGACCGAGAAGATCATCCAGCTCAAGCAGCTGGCGGACCTGAAGGCCCAGGGAGTCCTGACGGACGAGGAGTTCGCGAACCAGAAGCGCCTGCTCCTGGGCTGAGCGGCGTCGACACGACGTACGCTCGGCACAGCATGACCACCTCGCCCGACCCGCGTCCCCTGGACCGGACGCTGGACGCGATCGCACGCCAGCCGTTCCGGGCCGGGTTCCGGCTGCGCGGCCGGGACCGGGCGACCGCGGAACTGAAGGGCCCGGCGACGATCCGGTGGCATGCCTACGACCTGGTCGCCAAGCGGCTCGCGCCGGCCGAGCCGTACAAGGACGGCAGGCAGACGCCGTACCGCGGTCACCCGGTCTTCGTCGCCCAGCACGCGACGGCCACCTGCTGCCGGGGCTGCCTGGAGCGCTGGCACGGGATTCCCGAGGGGCGGGAGCTGACCCGTGCCGAACATGTGTACGTGGTCGATGTGATCTGCCGGTGGATCGAACGGGAGATGACGGGCGGGACCACGGCCGGTCCCGCTCGCCGGCGCTGAGCAGCGTCAGCCGAGATCGGGGCGGGGTCGCGTTGCGCCGATGCGGCACGTTTTCCGGGCGGGACGGCCGGGACCCCTGTCGAGCGGACACCGGTCACGAGATATCTTGATGTCGAGCAATGTTGCAGACGTGGAGCGGAGCACCCGGTGACTGACTCGACCATCATCTACACCTACACAGACGAGGCCCCGGCCCTGGCGACGCATTCGTTCCTGCCGGTGATCCAGGCGTACGCCTCGCAGGCCGGTGTGCCCGTGACGACCCGGGACATCTCGCTGGCCGGGCGCATCATCGCCCACTTCCCGGAGTACCTGAACGAGGACCAGCGCATCCCGGACGCGCTGGCCGAGCTGGGTGACCTGGCCAAGACCCCCGCGGCCAACATCGTCAAGCTGCCGAACATCTCGGCGTCCATCCCGCAGCTGCGCGCCGCCGTCGCCGAGCTGCAGGGCAAGGGCTACGCGCTGCCGGACTACCCGGACGACCCGAAGACCGACGAGGAGCGCGAGATCCGCGCCCGCTACGACAAGGTCAAGGGCTCCGCCGTCAACCCGGTGCTGCGTGAGGGCAACTCCGACCGCCGTGCCCCGGCCTCGGTGAAGAACTACGCCAAGACCCACCCGCACCGCATGGGCGCCTGGACCCCCGAGTCCAGGACGAACGTGGCGACCATGGGCGAGAACGACTTCGCCTCCACCGAGAAGTCCACGGTCATCGCCGAGGACGGCGCGCTCCGCATCGAGCTGCTGGGCGCGGACGGCACCACCACCGTGCTGCGCGAGTCCGTACCGGTCCTGAAGGACGAGGTCGTCGACGCGTCCGTCATGCACGTCGCCGAGCTGGAGCAGTTCCTCGCCGCGCAGGTCGCCCGCGCCAAGCAGGAGGGCGTCCTGTTCTCCGTGCACCTGAAGGCCACCATGATGAAGGTCTCCGACCCGATCATCTTCGGTCATGTGGTGCGCGCCTTCTTCCCGAAGACCTTCGCGAAGTACGGCGAGACCCTGAAGGCGGCCGGCCTCACCCCGAACGACGGCCTCGGCGGCATCCTGAAGGGCCTGGACAACCTGCCCGAGGGCGCCGAGATCAAGGCCTCCTTCGACGCCGAGATCGCCGAGGGCCCGGCCCTCGCCATGGTCGACTCCGACAAGGGCATCACCAACCTGCACGTGCCGTCGGACGTCATCGTGGACGCCTCCATGCCGGCCATGATCCGCACCTCCGGCCACATGTGGGGCCCGGACGGCCAGGAGGCCGACACCCTCGCGGTCATCCCGGACTCCTCCTACGCCGGTGTCTACCAGGCCGTCATCGAGGACTGCCGGGCCAATGGCGCCTACGACCCGTCCACCATGGGATCGGTCCCGAACGTGGGACTGATGGCGCAGAAGGCCGAGGAGTACGGCTCGCACGACAAGACCTTCGAGGTCCCGGCCGCCGGCACGGTCCGTGTGGTCGACCAGGCCGGCAACGTGCTCATCGAGCAGCCCGTCGCGGCCGGCGACATCTTCCGCGCCTGCCAGACCAAGGACGACTCGATCCGCGACTGGGTCAAGCTGGCCGTCACCCGCGCCCGCGCCACCGGCGACCCGGCGGTGTTCTGGCTGGACGAGAACCGCGCCCACGACGCGCAGCTGATCGCCAAGGTTCAGCAGTACCTGCCCGAGCACGACACCGAGGGACTGGACATCAAGATCCTCTCCCCGGTCGAGGCCACCAAGCTGTCGGTGGAGCGCATCCGCCGCGGCGAGAACACCATCTCGGTGACCGGCAACGTGCTGCGTGACTACCTGACCGACCTCTTCCCCATCCTGGAGCTGGGCACCAGCGCCAAGATGCTGTCGGTCGTCCCGCTGATGGCGGGCGGCGGTCTGTTCGAGACGGGCGCCGGCGGCTCCGCGCCGAAGCACGTCCAGCAGCTGGTCAAGGAGAACTACCTGCGCTGGGACTCCCTCGGTGAGTTCTTCGCGCTCGTGCCCGCCTTCGAGCAGTACGCGGCGGCCACCGGCAACACCCGCGCCAAGGTCCTCGCCGACACCCTCGACCGCGCCACGGCGACCTTCCTCAACGAGGACAAGTCCCCGACCCGTCGCGTCGGCGGCATCGACAACCGCGGCAGCCACTTCTACCTGTCCCTGTACTGGGCGCAGGAGCTGGCCCGGCAGACCGAGGACGCCGACCTGGCGAAGGCCTTCGCGCCGCTCGCCGACACCCTCGCCGCGAACGAGCAGAAGATCGTGGACGAGCTGATCGCCGTCCAGGGCAAGCCGGCCGACATCGGCGGCTACTACAAGGTCGACCAGGCCAAGGCGGACGCGGTCATGCGCCCGTCGGCCACCTGGAACGAGACGCTGGCGTCCCTGAGCTGATGCCTGCGGCGCCCGAGCCGCTGACCTGAGTGTCCTCCGCCCCGGCCGGTACGTCCGCCGGGGCGGAGGCATGTCCGGGTACCGCCCCCGTCCGGGAGAGCGGACCGAAGGTCACCACTCCCGGGTGGCGATCAACTCCTCCGCGTCGGCGTCCTCGAAGCCGTAGGCCCGCGCGACGAACCAGAAGTCGCCGCCTATCTCCTCGCGGGCCACCGTCTCGATCTCGCTGCCGGCCGCCTCGAACTCCGCCTCCAGTGCGTTGAACTCCTCGGTGGCGGCCTGCGTCAGCCGGTACAGGGCGACCAGGTCGGCGGGCCGCTCGGCCTCGATCCGCGCGCACAGGGCGAGCAGGATCTCCCGGCCCTTGTCCACGACGTGGTCCGGGAAATACCCGTCCCGGTACAGCCCGTCCAGGAAAGCGTGCCCCGCCACCCGGGGATTGCTGATCGGCATGCTCCGGCCCCGCCCCTCGCTCGGCCTCGATGTGACACCTTGATCCTGCACCAGACCACTGACAACGCCCCGGAGCCGCCCGTGTCCTCCTACGAACTCCTGCCCGGTGCCCCCGACTCGCCCGTGCTGCTGCACGTGCCGCACTCCGCGCGGGCGATCCCCGAGGACGTGCGCGGCGGGATCGTGCTGGACGACGCCGCGCTGGAACGGGAACTGGACCACATCACGGACGCGCACACCGCCGAACTCGCCGAGCAGGCCGCCGCCCTGGCCGACGTCACGCCGTGGCGGTTCGTGAACCGGCTGTCCCGGCTGGTCGTGGACCCGGAGCGGTTCCCCGACGAGCGGGAGGAGATGGCGGCCGTCGGCATGGGCGCCGTGTACACGCGGACCACGCACCGGGCCGAGCTACGGCCCGCTGACACCGATCCGGAGCCGCTGCTGGCGCGGTACTTCCGGCCGTACGCGCGCGCCATGACCGAGGCGGTGGCGGACCGGCTGGCGGCCACCGGCCGGGCCGTCGTGATCGACGTGCACTCCTATCCGACCGAGCCGCTGCCCTACGAGCTGCACGGCACCGGGCCGCGTCCGCCGGTGTGCCTGGGGACGGATGCCTTCCACACCCCGGAGGGGCTCATGGAAGCGGCCCGTAAGGCGTTCGCGGCCGTCGGGGAGACGGGACTGGACAGCCCGTTCGCCGGAACGTACGTGCCGCTGGAGTTCTACGGCCGCGACACCCGGGTCACCGCCCTGATGGTGGAGATCCGCCGGGACACCTATATGGTCGAGCCGGCCGGCGCGGCCGGGCCGGGGCTGGAACGGCCGGCGAACGCGCTGGCCGATGTCATCAACGCGGCCTGAAGCGCCCCGAAGGGGCGCGGGGCCGTGCTCGACATGCGGCTGCGCCGCGCGGGCGCGATCAACCACGGCGACCCGCGGTCGCCCGACGGCACAAGGTGGCACCCCGTGTAGCGCGCCGCCCCCCACCTGGCGCACTCCCGCAGGACAACGCCCCGCATGCGTACCAATGTGGTGCGCATGACCGAGGAGACCACGCTCACCGGCCACGCCCCGCCGCCCGTACGGGACTGGCCCACACCCGACCTGGACGGAACGGACTTCGACCCGGTCCTCGACGGCCTGATGCGCGAGGGTCCGCTGACCCGGATCCGGTTGCCGTTCGGCGAGGGCTGGGCGTGGCTGGCGACCCGCCACGACGACGTGAAGCTGATCACCAACGACCCGCGGTTCAGCCGCGCCGAGGTGACCGGCCGTCAGGTGACCCGGATGGCGCCGAACTTCGCGCCCCGCCCGGGCTCGCTCGCCTGGGCCGACCAGCCCGACCACAACCGGCTGCGCAAGCCGGTCGCCGGCGCCTTCACGGTGAGCGCCATGAAGCGGCTGCGGCCCCGCGCGCAGGCGATCCTGGACGAGCTGGTGGGCGGTGTCGTACGGGACGGACCGCCGGCCGATCTGATCGAGCGGGTGCTGGAGCCGTTCCCGCTCACCGTCGTCAGCGAGGTGATGGGCGTGCCCGCCGCCGACCGGGCGCAGGTGCACGCCTGGACCCGGGAGATCATCTCCACCAACGGGGCCGAGGCGGCCGGCCGCGCCAAGGAGGGCCTGTACGGCTGGATCACCACGACCGTCCGGGCCCGCGCCCACAGCCCCGGCGAGGACGTCTACTCGATGCTGGGCGCAGCCGTGGCGCGCGGGGAGATCAGCGAGGAGGAGGCCGTCGGACTGGCCGGCCCGCTGCAGATCGGCGGCGAGGCCGTCACGCACAACTGCGGGCAGATGCTGTATCTGATGCTGACCCGGCCGGAGTTGATCGAGCGGATGCGGGCCAGGCCCGACGCGCGCGGCCCCGTGCTGGACGAGCTGTTCCGCTGGATCCCGCACCGCAGCTCGGTCGGGCTCGCCCGGATCGCGCTGGAGGACGTGGAGATCGCCGGCCACCGGATCACCGCGGGCGAGCCGGTGTACGTCTCCTACCTCGCCGCCAACCGCGACCCGGCCGTCTTCCCGGACCCGGACCGCATCGACCCCGACCGCGATCCGAACCCGCACGTGGCGTTCGGCAACGGCCCGCACTTCTGCACCGGCACGCTGCTGGCCCGGCTGCAGACCGAGCTGCTCGTCGACACCCTGCTGGACCGGCTGCCCGGGCTGCGGCTCGCGGTGCCGGCCGAGGAGGTGCGGTGGCGGCACCGGACGATGATCCGCGGGCCGCGGACGCTGCCCGTGACCTGGTCCGTATGACGTCCTGAGCAGGGTCAGGCCCGCAGCCACTCCGTGACGATCACCTCCGCGCCGGTCCGCAGCCTGAGGGCGAACGGGCCGGCCGGTGGTGTGTCGCTGGTGAAGCGGCCCAGGGTGTCGACCGTGACCGGGCGGGCGGTCCGCGGGCCGCCGAGCACCTCGATGCGCGCGGACTGCGGCGGCAGCACCTGGCCGATCAGCCCGTCCTCGGTGACCTCGACGTCGACGGTGACCTCGCCCGCGCTGAACGTCAGCATCCGCGGGGCGTCCGGCACGCCCCTGACCGGCAGCGCGTCCACCAGCGAGTCGAAGGTCAGCTCGGCGATCCTCGCGTCCAGGTCGTGCAACGCGTAGGCGTCGAGCGCCAGTTGGCGCAGGGCGTCCGGGACCGGGTCGAGGACCGCGGCCGCCTGACGCAGCTCCTCCTCCAGCAGCGCGTCCGCCAACTCCTCGTCCGCCGAGGCCGGTTCCGGAAGCTCATGGTCCTCGTTCACACCGCACCCCGTGCGTCCATCCGGGCCCGCAGCCGGCGCAGACAGCGCTGGCGCAGCGGTCCGATGCTGCCGACCGCGATACCGAGCGCGGCCGAGATCTCACCGTAGCTGGGCGGCGGGGAGGTCACCAGCACGCGCAGCAGCTGCCGGCAGCGCTCCCCCAGTCCGTCCAGCTCCTGCCACAGGCGGCGCACCCGCTCGGCCCGGTCCGCCTCGTCCTCCGAGTCGATCAGCGACTCCTCCGGGGTCCGCTCGTCGCTGGCCCGGTCCAGCACCCGAGGATCGTCCGTCAGGGTCAGCCGGGTCAGGCTCTTGAGCACTTTCAGGCACTCGTGGCGGGCCGTACTGGCCAGCCAGGATCCCGCCTTGTCGGGTTCGCGGATGCGGCCCAGGTGCTGGGCGAAGCGGAACCACACGGTCTGGTAGACCTCGTGCCCGTCGGCCTCGGAGAGCCGGTGTGCGCGCACGACCGACCACACCAGCGGGCTCATCCCTTCCACCAGCGCTTTCCAGGCCGCTGCGTCCCCGTCGACGGCGGACCGGACGAGCGCGCCGACCTCTGTTCGGTCCACGGCTCCACCCCTCGTGTACGGCACGTCATCGTACGCCGTGGAGCGGAGTGTTCCGGACCTCATGCGGACACGGCCGGGGCGGCCGGGGCCACGACGGGGACCGGGCGCCAGGTGGCCGGCCGGAGCGCCAGAACGTGCGCCCCGCGCACCTCGGCGGTGTCGGTGGTGGCCGCGAGCAGCCGGGCGAGGGCGGTGCGCGGGTCGCGCTCCCCCTGCGCCGCCATGAGCGCGGCGACGAGACCGGCGGCGACCGGGGTGGCGAAGGAGGTGCCGCTCCACTGTGCGAGGCCGTCGAACATCACCTGGTCCGGCTTGGCCCCGGTGCTCTCCCGGCCCTCGCTCAGCACGCCGGTGTGGCGCGGGTACTGACAGGTGCACGGATACTCGAAGCCGAACCGGCAGGCGTCGTAGGTGGAGTGCTGGTAGATGTACGGCACCGGCGTGTCGAAGCCGGTGAGGGCGCTGGTGAGGCGCTCGCCGGGGGCGAAGACCCGTACCCAGGGGCCGTGGTTGCTGAAGCAGGCCTCGCCGTCGCCGTCCGCGCGCAGCGCGCCGACCGACAGCACGCTGTCCGCGTACTCGGGCAGGGCGGCGTAGGCGGCGGGCCAGAACGGCGTGTCACTGGCGTTGTTGCCGGCGGCGGCGATCAACAGGGTGCGCTGCTCGCGCAGTTCGCGCAGGAACGCGTCCAGGCCGAGCAGGCCCTCGCCGCTCTCGGTGGGGGTGCCGGCGGAGAGGCTGATGATGTCGGGCCAGCCGCCCTGGTCGACCGCCTCGAAGAGCCGGGCGCCGAACTCGGACTCCAGGATCGCCCCGGCGTCGTTCAGGGTGCCGCGGACGGTGATGTCGGTGTCGGGGGCGACGGCCGCGAGGATCCCCGCGATGAACGTGCCGTGGCCGACGTACTGACGGAGCACCCCGTCGGCGTCTGTCTCGGCCGCCTGGAGGTCGCCCGTGGTGTGGGCGAGCAGCGGGTAGGACCCGTGGTCGTGCACCAGACCGGTGTCGATCACGAGGACGCCGACGGCGCTGTCCGCGTCGTGACCGCCCTCGGCGGCGGCCGGGTTGGCCGGCTGGGTGCGGGCGACCGGCACCGGCTCGTCGCCGGGGCAGGCGTTGACCGCGATGTGCACCACGTGGTTACGGCTCACCAGCCGGCTGCCCCGGCGGTCCTCGGCCTCCCGCAGGGCGCCCAGCGCGTGCGGGACGGTGTCCTCGCCGGCGCTCGGGTCGCCGGTGCGGATGCGGGTGACGCCGGTGCGGTTGGTCTCCGGACCGTCCCGCCGGACGTGATCGGGGTCCAGGCCGTCGGTCGTGGTGAAGTGGGCGCGCACGGCGTCCTCGACGACCCGGGCCTCCTCGCCGTCCCGGGCCAGGACGACGCCCTTCTCGTAGAGGAAGTGGGCGGCGCCGTCGTCCGGCCCCATGGCCAGGGACACGTCCGGCATGGAGCGCTGGATGTGCTCGAACTGCTCGTGGAACCGCTGTGGTGCCATGACCTGTCCTCCCCCTGATGACGGTGTTCGACAGTGAGAGTCTCGGGGCCACCGTCTGATACAGGTGGCCACTACCATGCGAGACGTGACGGCGGGAAGCGAGTCGGTTCTCGAACTGCTGCCCCTGGTGTTCGCCGACCCGGGCGAGGCCCGGGCGCGCGCGGAACAGGTGCTGGGGGCCTCTCCGCCGCCGCTGCACGCCAGCGTGGCCCATCAGGTGCTCGGCATCTGGCAGCGGGACTTCGGGGATCTGCGGATCGCGCTGACGCATCTTCGCCGGGCCCGGGACCTGGCCGCGCGCGCCGAGTCGGCCGACCGCGAGGCGGATGTGCTCGCGACGCTCGGGGTCGCACTGGTGCACGCGGGGCGCACGCGACAGGGGCTCACCTCCTTCGAGCGCGGGGTCGCCCGGGGCAACGGTCACACCCGGGCCCGGGTGCTGTACCGGCGGGCGTACGTGTGGTGGGTGCTGGGGCATCACCGGGAGGCGCTGGAGGACGTACGGCGGGCGCTGCCGGTGCTTCGGCAACTCGGCGACGACATCTGGACCGCGCGGGCGCTGACCCTGCGGGCGACCGTGCATCTGGCGCTCGGGGCGGTGGACCGGGCGGTCGCGGACTTCACGGCGGCGGAGCGGCTGTGGGACACCACCGGCCAGGAGCACGACAAGGCGGACGCGGTGGAGAGCCGGGGCCTTGCCGCGTTCCGGTCCGGGGACATCCCGGCGGCGCTGCGGCTGCTGGACGAGGCCGAGGAGCGGTACGCGAAGCTCGGCACGCCCACCTACATGCTGTCGCTGCGCCGTTGCGAGGTGCTGATGGCGGCCGGTCTCGCCCCGGAGGCGCTGGCCGAGGCGGACGCGACGATCGCGCTGCTGGACCGCATCGGCGGGCAGTCCACCCGCAAGGCCGAACTGCTGCTGGCCGCCGCGCGGGCGGCCCGTTCGGCCGGGGACGCGCACACCGCGGTGGCTCGCGCCGCCGTCGCCGTACGGCTGTTCGCGGCACAGCGGCGGATGTGGTGGGAGCAGCACGCCCGGCTGGTGCTGATCGAGGCGCGGGTGGCGGCCGGGCGCCGCTCGGGGCGGCTGGTCGCGGACGCGGCGGCGGTCGCCGGGAAGCTGGCCTCCTTCGGCTCGCCGGCCGCGCCGGAGGCCTCGCTGCTCGCGGGCCGGATCGCGCTCGCGCTGGGCTGGACGGCCGACGCCGAACGGCACTTGGCGGTGGCCGCGCGCAGCCGGTACGGCGGTCCGCCGCCGGCCCGGGTGACGGGCTGGGCGGCACAGGCGCTGCGGGCCCGCGCGGCGGGGTCCCGGCGGGGTGTGCTGGAGGCCTGCCGGCGCGGCCTGGACGTGCTGGACGACCACCGGATGACGCTCGGCGCCTCGGAGCTGCGCGCCCACGCCACCGCCCAGGGCGCCGAACTGGCCGCGCTGGCCCAGGAGGTGAGCCTCACCCACGGCACACCGCGCCGGCTGCTTCAGTGGAGCGAGCGCTGGCGGGCCACCGTGCTGTCCGCGCCGCCCACCCGGCCGCCCGCCGACCCGGCGCTGCTGAGCGGTCTGACCGCCTACCGGGAGATAGCGGCCCGCGCCGAGGAGGCCCGCATGGAGGGCCGTCCGGTGCCCGCGCTGGAGCGCGAACAGCGGCGCCTGGAACGGGAGATCCGCTCCCGCACCCACCACATACGGGGCTCCGCCCCGCACGAGGGCGACCGCTTCGACACCGCCCGGCTGCTGGACCGGCTCGGCGAGGCACGCCTGGTCGAACTGGCCGTGGTCGACGGCCGGGTGCACATCCTGCTGTGCGGGCAGGGCCGGGTACGGCGGTTCACCGGCGGCCCGTTGGCGGAAGCGGTGGCGGAGGCCGAGCACGTCCAGGCCGGGCTGCGGCGCCTCGCCCACCCCGGCGCCGAGGCCCGGCTGCCGCTGGTGGAGGCCGCGGGCCTGCGCCTGCAGGAACTGCTGCTGGGCGGCGCCGCGGCCCAGCTGGGCTCCGGGCCTGTGGTGATCGTGCCGCCGGGTGCGCTGCACCGGGTGCCCTGGGCCCTGCTGCCCGCGCTGCGGGACCGGATGCTCAGCGTGTCCCCGTCGGCGGGCAGCTGGCTGCGCGCCCGCGAGACCGCGCCGCCGCCGGACGGCCGGCATGTGCTGGTGCGCGGGCCCGGCCTCGCGACCGGCGGCGCCGAAGTACCGGAACTGGCCGCCCGCTACGGCAGGGCCACGGTCCTGGAGGGCGACGACGCCCAGGTACCGCGCGTCCTGGACCACCTCGACGGCGCGGCGCTCGCGCACCTCGCGGCCCACGGCACGTTCCGCGCCGACAGCCCGCTGTTCTCCGCCCTGCGCATGGCCGACGGCCCGCTCATCGTGCACGACTTCGACCGGCTCACCCGCAGTCCGTACCGGATCATCCTCTCCAGCTGCGACACCGCGCGCCTCGCCTCCGTCGGCGCCGACGAACTCCTCGGCCTGGTCACCGCGCTGCTGCCGCTCGGCACGGCCGGGGTGGTGGCGAGCAGCGCACCGGTCAACGACGCGGCCGTGGTTCCCCTGATGCTGGCCCTGCACAAGGGTCTGGACGCGGGACTGTCGTTGGCGGAGGCGCTGCGGGACGCCCGCACCACCCTGCCGGGCGACGCGGTGCACCAGGCGACGGGCTGGGCCTTCGCGGCGTTCGGGGCGGCATAGGGCCCTACGCGGACTCGCACAGCCACGGCAACGAGCCCCGGTCCCCGGTGCCGAGCCGTGTATAGGCGCTGTACAGATGGTTGCCCACCGTCCGCACGGACAGGGTCAGCCGCTCGGCGATCTCCCGATTGCTGAGCCCCGCCGCGGCAAGCGTCACGATCTGCCGCTGCCGAGCGGTCAGTTCACCGAGGACCAGCCCGGCCAGCGCGGGCGTCCGCGCCCCCTGGCACCGCCGCGCGAGCGCGACCGCCCGGGTACGGGACATCCGCGCCGCACGCGGATCCCGGTGGACCCGTACGGCCTGCGCGTACGCCTCGGCCGCGAACAACCGGAACCCACGCTCCGCCAGGCCCTCGGCGGCCCGGTCCAGTCCGGCCCCGTCCTCCCGTGCCAGCGCTTCTGCGTGCCGTGCGAACACACTGCCTGCAGGCAGCCGTCCGGTGGCCCGCTCGGGTTCACCGAGGCGTACGGCGGTGTAGCGTGCGTACACATCCGCACCGCCCGACGACTCCACGTCACCCTCGACGCAATGGAGTTCGGCAAGGCAGTCCGCGTCCTCCGGTGCGCCTCCCAGCCCCGCCCGCGCCCAGGCGGCGGCGTCCCGCACGTCGCCGCGCAGCCGCGCGAACCGGGCGCGGACGGCGGCGTACCCGGCGGGCAGCGAGGCGCCCTCAGCGACCAGCCATTCCCCCACCGGCGTCGGCAGCGGCCGGACGTCCAGCTGCTCGATCCGCCTTACCAGGGCCCGCCGTTCGGCCTCCAGGGCCGGACCGTGGTCGCGAGGAGCGCCGGCGAGCCGACGAGCGCGCAGCCTGCCCGCCGTGGCACGCAGCGCCGCCCCGTGCAGGGGATGGGCGAGTGTGACGCCGCCCCGGTCGTCGACGTGGACCAGACCGTCCGTCTCCAGGCGCTCCAGGGCCTCCACATCGAGCTCGGCCGGCGACAGCGGCACGGGCAGCGGCTCGGCGAACGCCAGCCGCTCCAGCGTGTCCCGCTCGCCGGGGCCGGAGCGCTCCAGCACCGGGGCGAGACGCTCGCGTACGGCCGCGGTGACCGGCAGCGCACCCCGCCAGGCGCGCTCGTCGGTGCCGGGGACGGGGGTCAGACGACCGGCCGTCCCCAACGCGACGACCAGGTCGCGCAGCAGACGCAGATCGCCCCCGCACATCCGGTGCAGACGGCGCACGGTGAGCGGATCGAGGCCGGCGGCGGCGAGCAGCTGGGCGACGTCCTCGAACGGCAGCGGTGCGAGGGCCAGCCGGGGCAGCAGCTCCCCGGTCCACAGCCGGGACACCGCGCCGGGCGCGGGCACGCCGTCCACCGCGGCCACGACGAGCCGGGTACGGCCGTGCACGGCGAGCTGGTGGACGAGGGCGGCGGAGGCCTCGTCCAGCAGCTGGGCGTCGTCCACGACGAGGAGCCGTACGCCGGACAGGATGCGCACCGCGCGGTGCAGCGAGACGGCGTCGGGCAGCAGGTGGGCGAACGCCGCGAAGGGCAGGCCCTGGGCCTGGGGAGTGCCGGTGACCAGGGTGTGCTCCGTGCCCCGGACCGCCTCCGTGATCAGCCGGGTCTTGCCGTGGCCGGCCGGACCGGTCACCACGATGCCGGGCCGGCCGCCGGCCGACGCCCCGCGCACCAGCTCCAGTTCGTCCTCCCGGCCGGTGAACGGCCAGGGCAGCTCCAGCGTCTTCGCGTCCTGTTCGTAAGTCCTCACATCATGCAGAGCGCGCGTACTCA
This sequence comes from Streptomyces sp. RB17, assembly GCF_009604455.1. Lineage (GTDB taxonomy): Bacteria > Actinomycetota > Actinomycetes > Streptomycetales > Streptomycetaceae > Streptomyces. The sequence continues at coordinate 300,532 of NZ_WEGL01000002.1, read as the reverse complement.
GGTTTGATACAGGGCGACTTGAGTAGCCCCCGACTCAGGCGCCCGGCTGCGCGGACGGGCAGGCTGGCCGCATGACCCGACGCCTGTGCTCGCTCCCGCGGCAGCCGGCCCCGTGCTTCGCACCGGGGCTGCCCGCCGAGCGGCTGTGCGCGCTGCTCGCGGGGCGGCGGATGTGGGTCGACGGCACGGTCCTGCACTACTACCTCTACGACGGCTCGGACAGCTCCGACGCCTCGGTGATCCCGGTCCCCGGAACCGGTGAGCCGCGCCGCGTGCCGTGGGCCGGCGGCGCGGAGCAGCGGGACGTGGTCCGCGATGCGTTCCGCGAGTGGCAGGGGCTCGGCATCGGCGTCACGTTCGCCGAGGTCGGTGACCCGCGCGAGGCGGAGCTGCGGATCGGGTTCCAGGCGGGCGGCGGTTCCTGGTCGGCGGTGGGCCGGGAGGCGCTGTCGGTCGGCCGGGGCGAGCGCACCATGAACCTGGGCTGGGACGTGACCGGGCCCGGGGAGCGCGGAACGGTGCTGCACGAGATCGGGCACGCGCTCGGCATGGTGCACGAGCACCAGAGCCCGTACGCCGGGCTCCACTGGGACGAGGAGGCCGTGTACGCCGAGCTGGCGGGCCCGCCGAACTTCTGGAGCCGGGAGACGACGTACACGAACGTCCTGCGCGAGCTGGACGCCGGTGAGGCGAGCGGCTCGGTGTGGGATCCGCAGTCGGTGATGACCTTCCCGTTCGGGCCGGGGCTGGTGCTGGAGCCGGAGCAGTACCGCGGGGGGCTGGCTCCGTCCGGGGGCCCGTCCCCGGCCGACAAGGAGTTCGTGCTGCGCTGGTATCCGCCCGCCGGTCCGGGAGGGCCGGCCGCGCTGGTGCCGTTCCGGTCGGCGCCGCTCGGTCTGACACCGGACGAGCGGGCCGACTTCACGGTCGAGCCGCCGGAGACCCGCGACTACACCGTGGGCACCTTCGGCGACGCCGACACGGTGCTCGTGGTCTTCGAGGAGCGCGACGGGGTGCCGCGCTTCCTCGAGGGCCACGACGACGGCGGCACGCCGGACAACGCCGCCGTCCGGGTCCGGCTCGTCAAGGGCCGCCGGTATGTCGTCCGCGTCCGTCCGTACTCCACATGGGGGTCGGGGGATACGGCGGTCATGTGCTGGTGAGCACACGCTGACGACACACGCCACAGTCCGGCGCCGGGGGGAGCGGCCGTGGACGTCACCCACGGGGGAGGTGACGTCCACGGCCACACCGCGTTGTGTGTGGACGCCTGTTCACGACGCGGCGCGCTCGGCCGAGGCGGGCGCGTCGGCGTCGGGGTGGGCGAGGCCGAGGTGGTCGCGCAGGGTCGTGCCCGTGTAGTCGGCGCGGAACACGCCCTGTTCCTGAAGCAGCGGGACGACCTTGTCGGCAAAGGGGTCGAGGCCGCCGGGCGTGATGTGCGGGACCAGGATGAAGCCGTCGGAGGCGTCCGCCTGCACGAAGTCGTTGATGGTCCGGGCGACCGTGGCCGGGGAGCCGACGAAGGTCTGGCGGTTGCCGGTGTTGATGACGAGGTCGCGGATGGACCACTTGTTGGCCTCGGCGAGCTGCCGCCACTCGCGGGCGATGGCGATCGGGTCCCGGTACATCCGGACCTGGGCGCGGCCCCGGGAGATGTGCTCCTCGCTCACCACGGGATCGACGTCGGGCAGCGGGCCCTCCGGGTCGTACGCCGACAGGTCCCGGTTCCAGACGAACTCCAGGTGTTTGAGGGCGGTCGCGCCGCTGACCTGTTGCCGGCGCACTTCGCGGGCGAGTTCGGCGGCCTCCTGGTCGGTGTCGCCGAGGACGAAGGTGGCAGCCGGCAGGATGAGGAGCTGGTCGGGGCGGCGGCCGTACTTGGCGAGGCGGGACTTGACGTCCGTGTAGAAGGCCTGGCCCTCCTGCAGCGTGGAGTAGCGGCTGAAGATCGCGTCCGCGTCGGACGCGGCGAACTCCCGGCCCTCGTCGGAGTCGCCGGCCTGGAAGATCACCGGGCGGCCCTGTGGGGAGCGCGGGACGTCGAACCGACCGTGGATGTCGAAGTGCCGGCCCTGGTGCACGAAGGAACCGGCCTTCGCATCGCGCAGGAAGACGCCTGCCGCCTGGTCGGCGAGGATCTCGTCGCCGCGCCAGGAGTCGAAGAGTTCGTGCGCGGTGGCGAGGAACTCCTTGGCGCGGGAGTAGCGCTCCTCCTGCGGCAGGAAGCCGCCGCGGCGGAAGTTCTCGCCGGTGAAGGCGTCCCAGGAGGTGACCACGTTCCACGCGGAGCGGCCGCCGGAGAGGTGGTCGAGGCTGGCGAACTGGCGGGCCACCTCGTACGGCTCGTTGAAGGTGGAGTTGATGGTGCCGGTCAGGCCGAGCCGGTCGGTGACGGCGGCCAGCGCGGCCAGCACGGTGAAGGTGTCGGGGCGGCCGACGACGTCCAGGTCGTAGATCTTGCCGCCCTGCTCGCGCAGCCTGAGTCCCTCGGCCAGGAACAGGAAGTCGAACTTGGCGCGTTCGGCGGTTCGCGCGAAGTGCGCGAAGGAACTGAACTCGATGTGGCTGCCCGCTGCCGGGTCGCTCCACACGGTGGTGTTGTTGACGCCAGGGAAGTGGGCGGCCAGGTGGATCTGCTTCAGTGGCTTGCTCATGGGTGCTGTCGTCCTCTCCGGCTGCTCAGGCGATGGCTGCGGCGGCGTAGCGGTTGGCGGGTCGGGCGAGGCCGAGCAGGCCGCGCAGGGTGTCGGCCTCGTAGGCTGTCCGGAAGCGGCCCCGGCGCTGCAGTTCGGGCACCAGGTCACGGCTGATGCGGGGCAGATCGTGCCCGGCGACGGCGGGCCGCAGCCGGAACCCGGTCAGCCCCTCGGCCGCCAGCTCCTCAAGAACATCGGCGAGTTGCTCGGCCGTGCCGGTGAATATCCGGGCGTCGCCGGTGTACGGCTCACCCGCGAGCGCGTCCAGCCGTTCCCGCCGGTCCCGCGCCTTCGCCGGGCTGTCGTCGAGGAACACGGCGAGGTCACCGAAGACGTGCAGGGTGTCCCCGGCGCGGCCCGCCGCCCGCTGCTCGGCGCGGATCTCGGCGACGATCGCGCGGGCCTGCTCCGCGTCGTGCGGCGTGACGTAGCCGATGTCGGCCTGGCGGGCGACCAGCCGGTACGGCACGGTCTGGTGGGCGAGGGCGGTGACCGGCGGCTGACCCTGGGGCGGGCGGGGCGTGATCGAGGGTCCCTTGACGCTGAAGTGGCGGCCCTCGAAGTCGATGTAGTGCAGCTTGTCCCGGTCGATGAAGCGGCCCGTCGCCGCTTCCCGGATCTCGGCCTCGTCCTCCCAGCTGTCCCAGAGCCGGCGCACCACTTCCACGTAGTCGGCGGCCTCGTCGAACAGTTCGGTGACGATCTCCTGGGCGGCCGGGCTGTCGTAGGCCTCGATCCGACCGATCGTACGGCGGCCGAAGTGGGCGGCCTCGTTCGGCCGGGCGCTGATCCGCACCCGCAGGCCCGCGCGGCCGGCGCTGACGTAGTCGAGGGTGGCGATCGCCTTGGAGATGTGGAACGGCTCGGTGTGTGTGACCACCACGGTCGGCACCAGGCCTATGTGCCGGGTGAGCGGAGCGACGCGGGAGGCGATGAGGACCGCGTCGAGCCGGCCGCGCACCTGGTCGGTGCGCTCGTCCGGGTCGAGGAAGTGCGCCGACTGGAGGCCGAGGCCGTCCTCGATGGTGACGAAGTCGACGAGGCCGCGTTCGGCCTCGGCCACCAGATCGGCCCAGTAGCCGGCGGTGAACAGGTCCCCGGGGCGGGCGACCGGCTCGCGCCAGGACGCGGGGTGCCACCCGGTGCCGTCCAGGGCGACGGCAAGGTGCAGAGGAGTGGGGCGGGTTGAGGACACGGCGGTGCCTTCCTTGATGTCCGTGACGAGAACACCGGCTCGCGAGGGCAGGTGTCGGCACGGGCGAGCGGCAGGGGCGGACCCGGGCCTTGAAGCTGGGCAGGCCTGGGGGAAAGGTCAGTGGCGACAGAGCGCGGCGGACACGCGCTTGAGGTCTATGTGCGGCCGGGATATCAGGCGGAGGGACCGGTACGGGCGCGGAGCACACAGCGGGAGAACCCGTGTCACGGCCGTCACCTCCGTCCGTCGGGCGGGGCGGGCCAGGTGAGCGGCCGCCTCGCGGATCTCGTCATGATTCACAACGCGCGGCCGACGCCGGTTGTTCCCGCGCCGCGAACCTGCTCGCGTCTTTCCGCACCCCGGACCTGGACGATGCGCGAGCGGCGGCGCCGAGAGGGGTGCCCATTTCGACGGTCCGCTTCAGGAACGGACCGGGCCGGGTCCGGGCGACGAGGCCGAGCATCTCGGGGACGTCGGCGGGCCCGAGCCGTACCGCGTCCGGGGCGGGTTCGGCGCACAGCGCGGTGTCGGCCAACTGCGCCCCCTCGCCGCCGCCTTCGGCCCGCCGGCCCCCGGGCACCCGGTCGACGGGCTTGACCCGTACGGTGGTTCCGGGACCGACCAGGGCGCGCAGGTCGTCCGGGGCGACCGGGTCCGCCGGGTGGGCCAGAGCAGCGAAGGCGTGGATGCCGTCCTGGCAGCGGGCGGCACGGCCGAGGCTCTCCCAGCCTTCGGCCGGGGGGACCCCCGTCTCGCCTCGCTCGGCGAGGTGGGCGTGCGGGCCGGTCAGGGCGGCCCGGACCGCGTTGTCGAGCACATGGGTGTCGGTGCCGGCTCCGCCTTCGCGGCGGTCGGTCTGCTGGGACACGGAGGCGGAGTCCTCTCGGCTCGGTCGGTCAGGAGTTGGTCAGCGGCAGGCCGGGCGGGTTGATCTCGGCCTTGGCGACGGCCTCGTTGGAGAGGTGGTAGGCATTGAGCCACTGGGCGTACTGACCGTGCTTGATCAGATGGTTGATGGCGTCGGCGAGCGGCTTGGCGAGGCCGCTGTCCTTCTTCGCCGTCGCCGCGATCAGGCCCTGGAGGCTCTCGCCCGCGCCGGAGAACTCGCCCGCGTTGCGGGTGGCGTTGGGTGTGTTCGCGACCTGGGTGATGTGGTAGGCGATGCCGGGGTTCGGGCCGAAGTAGGCGTCGATCTTTCCGCTGGCCAGGGCCAGGTAGGTGCTGTTGCGGTCCTGGAAGTACTTGATGGTGACCTTCTTGCCCTCCTTGGCCAGCTTGGCCTTCCACTCCAGGAGGATCTTCTCCTGGTTGGTGCCCGAGCTGACGGAGACGGTCCTGCCCGCGAGGTTCTCGTAGGTGCCGTCGAAGTTCCAGGTGCTCTTCTTCGGCACCTCCCAGGCGAGGTTGTCCTGGCGGTAGGAGGCGAACTCGTACTTCTTCTTGCGTTCCTCGGTGTCGGTGACGTTGGAGAAGGCGACGTCGACCTTGCCGCTGTCGATCCCGACGAAGAGGTTCTCCCAGGTGAAGTTCCTCAGCTCGGGCTTCAGGCCGAACACCGCGGCGACCAGGCGGCCGAGGTCGGGTTCGGAACCGGTGAGCGTCTTCTGGTCGCTGCCCACGTACGCCAGCGGCGGGAACCCGGCCGGCAGGGCGCCCTCCCCGATGACGAGCTTGCCGCTCCTGCGGACGGCGGCGGGCAGTTCGGCGCTGATGGACTTCACTTCGGACACCTTGACGGTGGTCTGCTTCGCGGCGCCGTTGGAGACCTGTCCGACCACGACCTCGCCGGACTTGGCGGTGTCCGTGGCGGTGGCCGCGTCGCTGTCGCCACCGCAGGCGGCGAGCCCGGTGGCGAGGGTGGCGACGGCGGTCGCCGCGGTGATGCCGCGCATCAGACTGCGTCGGGAGAGGTGGCTGCGCATGGCTGTCCTTGTCGTTCGGCACTGATCGGGGGAGAAGGAAGAAAAGGGCGGTCAGAGGACCTTGGCGAGGAAGTCGCGCGTCCGTTCGTGGCGGGGCCGGTCCAACACCTCTTCCGGCGGCCCCTGTTCGACGATCCGGCCGCCGTCGATGAAGACGATCCGGTCGGCGACCTCACGCGCGAAGCCGATCTCGTGGGTGACGATGACCAGAGTGGTGCCGCTGGTGGCGAGGTCCTTGATGACGGAGAGCACCTCGCCGACCGTCTCGGGATCGAGCGCGGAGGTCGGCTCGTCGAAGAGAATGATGCCGGGCCGCAGCGCGAGTGCGCGGGCGATGGCGACGCGCTGCTGCTGTCCGCCGGACAGCCGGCGCGGGTAGGCGCCGGTACGGTCGCCGAGACCGACCCGGGTGAGCAGTTCACGGGCCAGGTCCAGCGCTTCGGGCCTGGTCAGCTTCCCGGTGGCGACGGGCGCGGCGGCGACGTTGTCGAGGACGGTCAGGTGCGGGAAGAGGTTGAAGTTCTGGAAGACGAACCCGATCCGGCCGCGCTGGGCCAGGATGGCGCGCTCGCTGAGCTCCTTCAGCCGGCCGCCGCTGCCGCGCTTCACGCCGATCGGCTCACCGGCGACGCTGACGTGGCCGACGTCGGGTTTCTCCAGGTGGTTGATGACCCGCAGCAGGGTGGACTTGCCGGAGCCGGACGGGCCGATGACGACGGTGACCTCGCCGGGGCGCACGGTCAGGTCGATGCCGTCGAGCACGCGATGGGTGCCGTACCACTTGTGGACGCCGTGGACCTCCAGCGCGGCCGGAGTCGTCTCCAGGGTGTCGGTGACGGTCATACGGCGGCCTCCCTGCGCAGCCGGGCCCGGAACTCGGCGAGGCCCGCGCGCGCCTTCTGCAGCGGCGTCGGCGGCAGGGCGCGGGTGGCGCCCCGTGCGAAGTACCGCTCGACGTAGAACTGGACGACGGACACGGCGCTGGTGAGGATCAGGTACCAGACGGTGGCGACGAGCAGCAGCGGCACGATGTCGCCGGGGTAGGTGCTGCCCATGGTCTGCACGGAGCCGAAGAGGTCGAGCAGCGAGACGTAGAACACCAGCGAGGTGCTCTTGATCAGGCCGATCAGCTGGTTGACGTAGTTCGGTGTGATGGACCTCAGGGCCTGCGGGAAGACGATCCGGGTGAACTGGTAGCCCCTGGGCAGGCCGAGTGCGGCCGCCGCCTCGTGCTGGCCCTGGTCGACGGAGAGGATGCCGCCGCGTACGACCTCCGCGGCGTAGGCCGCCTCGTTGAGGCTGAGCCCGACCACGGCGACCGTCATGTCGGTGGCGAGGTGCGACTCGTCGAAGCGGACGAGGGCGGGGCCGAAGGGGATGCCGAGGCTCACCGTCTTGTACAGGGCGCTGAGGTTGTAGAGGAAGATCAGGACGACGATCAGCGGCACCGAGCGGAACAGCCAGGTGTAGGTCCAGCTCACGGCGCGCAGCACGGGGCTGCCGGACTGCCGGCCGAGGGCCAGCAGGATGCCGCCGAGGAGGCCGAAGACGGCACTGAGCGCGGCGACTTCGAGGGTGACGACCAGCCCGTCGAGGACGGTGGGACGCAGGAACCAGTAGCCGAAGCGGTCCCATTGGTAGAACGGGTTCGTGGCCAGTCCGTGCAAGAACTGCGCGACGAGCACCAGGACGACGGCGGTGGCGATCCACCGGCCGGGGCGGCGCAGCGGTTGAACTCGCTGTGCTTCGAGCGATTTTGACGGTGTGACGACGGATGGCGCCTCGACGAGGGAGACGGCGGCGCCTGACGGTTCACTCATGGCGGGCTCCGGCGGAGTCGGACACCCCCGGGTCGCGGCGCGCGGGTGCGGGCACCGCTGTGCCACTACGGCACGCGGCGGCGCACGGCAGCGGGCGGGAACCGGGGGCTGGGCGGGCAACGGCACACCGCGGGGGCGGTGTGCGTCAGGAACGCGAGGAGGAGCTGGAGAAGACAGGGCTGGAAAGGGTCGTCAGCCCCGGCAGCGGGCAGAGCCCGGTGCGGTACACAGTGCGCTGTTGACGCGGAGCAGATCGACGGCGCGGTCGGCGACGAGGAGCCCGGCGTACGACCGTACGCAGCCCTGGGGGCGGCTCACGGCCGTCCTGGGAGCTGCGTACATGGCGTCACCTGTCACTGTTCCGGCCCCGCGGGACCCTCGCGCTTACCGAAAACGTCATTCCGGTCCGGTCGTCACCTGGGGCACCCCACCGCGGTGCGAGGGTTGCCGGTCAGCGAGCCAGGGCTTGGCGCTGACGCTCATGACCGTTCTGAGCCGTAAGTAAGGCAGTTGTCCGTGCGAATGTCAACGGACGTCCGCGTGGTGGACGCCGCTCGACCGTTCCTCACCTGCGGGAAGCGTCCCCGGCATCCGCGGCGTGGCCCGCCCAGTCCAGGATCTGGACGGCGGCCCCCGCGGCCTCCAGGCCCCGGCAACGGCCGTGGTGGCGGCGGGAGATGCCGTCGAGGTCGAGATGGCGGCCGAAGGCGGGGTGGGCGGCCAGGCGGCGGGCGTAGGCCCACAGGGCGCGGTGGCCGGCGATGCGGTGGACGGCGGAGGCGTCGAGGTGGCAGCGGTGCACGGTGTCCAACTGCACCAGGGTGACCCACAGTTCGACGTCGGCCGCGGTGAGCCGGTCGTCGATCAGGTACTCCTCTCCGGCCAGCCGGTTCTCCAGCCGGCCCAGGGTGTCCAGGAGCACGTCCAGCGCGGCGGCCCGCTCGGCGGGGCCGGCGCCGGCCTGCCCGGCGCGCTGCGCGGCCTCCTCGATCCCCTCGGCGCACATCCGCTCGACGGCCTCGACGACCGACTCCAGGTCGCACGGGTACAGCGCGGCGCGACCCTCGTGCGGGAAGCGGTCGAGGTCGCGCAGGATGTCGCCGGCATGGGTGCTGACGATGCGTCCGGACCAGTCGTCGCTGAGCACGGGCGCGAGGGCCGGGCCGGTGTAGCGGTGGGCGCTCGCCTCGTACAGCGGGCGCAGCGCGGAGTGACCGCCGCCGGGACAGTCCGGTACGGCGGGCAGGAGCGTGACCGGACAACCGCCCTCCAGGCCGAGGAGGCTGTGTCCGACGGCGAGGCGCAGCCCGGCGGGGCACGCGGTCGACAGATGGAGCCGGTAGCGGTGCGGCACGGCGTAGTGGCCGCTGCGCGCGTCCCGGCCGATCCGGCCCCGGAAGAGGGGGGCGGTGCGGTGGGCCGGCGGGAGGGTGGCGAGCGGAGTGGTGGACATGCGTCTCCCCGGGTGGTGGGCGTGCGGATGTGCGCGGCGAGGGCGCGGGGGGCTCCGGCTCAGCGCTGAAGGCTGATCGCGCTGCAGACACGCAGCAGGTCGATGTGCCGACGGGAGGTGAGCAGGGGCGCGCACAACGGCGTACGACCCGCGAGGCCGGTACGCGTTCCGAGGCGCATCATGATTCCCTACCTGTTCACTAGGATTCCCACCTGGAGTGTCGATCGGGCATCCGACGACGTCAAGGGGGCGTCCACGCCTGGGACGGGGGCGGGGCGGAAAGGTGTCGCACCGAAGGCGTCCGGGGTCTCCTCAGGAGCAGAACAATGTGACATAGTACTGCCGTGGCAAAGCGACTGACCTGCGACGTCGTGGTCGTCGGAGCCGGCATGGTGGGCGCGGCCTGCGCCCTGTACGCCGCACGGGCCGGCCTCGACGTACGGGTGGTGGACCGGGGCCCGGTGGCCGGCGGCACCACCGGCGCCGGCGAGGGCAACCTGCTCGTCTCCGACAAGGAACCGGGCCCCGAACTCGACCTCGCCCTGCTGTCCGCCCGGCTGTGGGCACACCTGGGCGACGAGCTGGGAGCAGCCGTCGAGTACGAGCCCAAGGGCGGCCTGGTGGTCGCCTCCACCCCCGAGACGCTCGCCGCGCTGCACGTGTTCGCGAAGGGCCAGCGGTCCGCGGGAGTCGTGGCCGACCCGGTGAGCGCAGACCGACTTCCCTCTCTCGAGCCGCACTTGGCGCCCGGCCTGGCGGGCGGGATGCACTATCCGCAGGACGCCCAGGTCATGCCCGCCCTCGCCGCCGCCCATCTACTCCGTGCCTCCGGCGCCCGCCTGCACACGGGGCGGACGGTGACGGGGGTGCTGCGCACGGCCGACGGTACCGTGGCCGGCGTCCGCACCGACCGGGGCGACCTGCACGCACGGGCGGTGGTGAACGCGGCCGGCACCTGGGGCGGCGACCTCGCGGCGCTCGCCGGCGTCCGGTTGCCGGTGCTCCCCCGGCGCGGCTTCGTCCTGGTCACCGAGCCCCTGCCGCGGATGGTGCGGCACAAGGTGTACGCGGCGGACTACGTGGCCGACGTCGCGAGCGACTCGGCCGCACTGCGCACCTCGCCGGTGGTGGAGGGCACGGCCGCCGGCCCGGTGCTGATCGGCGCGAGCCGGGAGCGGGTCGGCTTCGACCGCTCGCTGTCGCTTGCGGCCGTACGGGCGCTCGCGGCCGGGGCGATCGGGCTGTTCCCGTTCCTGCAGCGGGTGCGCGCGCTGCGGTCGTACGCGGGCTTCCGGCCGTACCTGCCCGACCACCTCCCGGCGATCGGCCCCGACCTCCGCGTGCCGGGGCTGTTCCACGCCTGCGGACACGAGGGCGCCGGTATCGGACTGGCCGTCGGCACCGGGCAGTTGATCGCACAGGCGCTCACCGGGAAGACGCCGGAACTGGATCTCACGCCGTTCCGGCCGGAGCGGTTCGAGCAGGCAGGCACCGACGGAGGCGACACGGCATGAATCCCCTGGAACTGGCCCGGGCCCGCCCCGGCGAGGCCTTCACCGTCACCTTCGACGGGCGGCCCCTCGCGGCCCTGCCCGGGCAGACGGTCGCGGCGGCGCTGTGGGCGGCGGGGGTGACCTCCTGGCGCAGCACCCGCGGGGCGGGCCGGCCGCGCGGGGTGTTCTGCGGGATCGGGGTGTGCTTCGACTGCCTGGTGACCGTCAACGGGCGGGCGAACCAACGGGCTTGTCTGGTGCCGGTTCAGCCGGGCGATGTGCTGCGCACCCAGGAGGGGACTGGACGGGGCGATGACTGAGCGCGCGCATCTCGCCGTCGTCGGGGCCGGCCCGGCGGGGCTCGCCGGGGCACTGGCGGCGGCCGGCCGTGGCGTACGGGTCACCCTCGTCGACGCGGCCGAGCAGGCGGGCGGCCAGTTCCACCGGCAGCCCGCCCGCGCCCTCGGCGCCCACCGTCCCGAGGCCCTGCACCACCAGTGGCGCACCTGGGAGCGGCTGCGCGACGGCCTCGACCGGCACATCACCGCCGGGCGCATCACGCACCTGACGGATCATCATGTCTGGTGCGTGCAGCGCGAGTCCGGCGGGTTCACCGTGCACGCCCTGCGCGGCCCCGCGCAGGAGGAGGGGGTCGCCGTCCACGCCGACGCCGTGCTGCTCGCCACCGGCGGGTACGAGCGCGTGCTGCCCTTCCCCGGCTGGACGCTGCCCGGTGTCGTCACGGCGGGCGGCGCGCAGGCCATGCTCAAGGGCGGGCTGGTGCTGCCCGGCCGTACGGTCGTGGTCGCCGGTACCGGACCGCTGCTGCTGCCGGTGGCCACGGGGCTCGCCGCGGCGGGGGCGCGGGTGGCCGCGCTGGTCGAGTCCGCCGGTCCAGGCGCCGTACTGCGCCGCACTCCGGCCCTGGTGGCGGCAGGACCCGGCAAGCTCGCCGAAGGCGCCTGGTACGCGGGGCGGTTGCTGCGGCACAGGGTACGCACGCTGCCCCGGCACACCGTGCTGGAGGCGCACGGCACCGACCGGCTGGAGGCGGTCACCGTCGCCGCGCTGGAGCGGGACGGGCGGACCAGGCCCGGCAGCGCGCGCCGTATCCCCTGTGCCGCCCTCGCCGTCGGCCACGGCATGCTGCCGCACACCGACCTCGCCGAGACGCTCGGCTGCACGCTGGCCGGCACGGACGTACGAGTCGACGACGAGCAGCGCACCGATGTGCCCGGGGTCTGGGCCGCCGGGGAGACCACCGGGATCGGCGGCGCGGACCTCGCGCTCGCCGAGGGACACATCGCGGGCCGCTCCATCGCCGCCCGCCTGCGCGGCCACGCGCCCGACCCGCGTTCCTGGGCGGCGGCCGCCCGGGCCAGGACCCGGCAGCGCTCCTTCTTCGCGGCCCTGGAGACGGTGTACGCGTCGCCCCCGGGCTGGGCGGGCCGGATCACGGACGACACGGTGGTGTGCCGGTGCGAGGAGGTCACCGCCGGTCAGGTCCGTACGGCCGCCGGCGCACTCGGCGCGGGCGATCTGCGCACCGCCAAGCTGCTCACCCGGGCCGGGATGGGCTGGTGCCAGGGCCGGATGTGCGCGCCCGCGGTGGCCGGCCTGACCGGATGCCCGCTCTCTCCGGGCCGCCGTCCCTTCGCCCGGCCGGTGCCGCTCGGTGTCCTGGCGGACCTGCCCGACGACCCATCAGCCGAAGCACAGTGACATGTCACATCCCATGAACGCCCTATCGATGGGGGACCCTTCATGACCGACCCGCAGAACCGTCCCTGGCGCGGCGTCCTCGTCGCCACCGCGCTGCCCCTTCGCGCGGACCTCTCGATCGACTACGCCCGCTATGCCGAGCACTGCGCCTGGCTGGTGGCCAACGGATGTGACGGCGTCGTACCGAACGGCTCGCTCGGCGAGTACCAGGTGCTCACCGCCGAGGAGCGCGCCCGGGTGGTGGAGACGGCCGTGGCGGCGATCGGCGGCGAGCGGGTGATGCCGGGCGTCGCCGCGTACGGCTCGGCGGAGGCGCGGAGCTGGGCCGAGCGGGCGGGCGAGGCCGGCTGCGCGTCGGTGATGCTGCTGCCGCCCAACGCCTACCGCGCCGACGAGCGTTCCGTGCTCGCCCACTACACCGAGGTCGCGCGCGCGGGCCTGCCGGTGGTGGCGTACAACAACCCGATCGACACCAAGGTCGACCTGGTGCCCGAACTCCTCGCCCGGCTGCACGGCGAGGGCCACATCCATGGCGTCAAGGAGTTCTCCGGTGACGTCCGCCGGGCCTACCGCATCGCCGAACTCGCCCCGGACCTGGACCTGTTGATCGGCGCCGACGACGTCCTGCTGGAGCTGGCGGTGGCGGGCGCCAAGGGCTGGGTGGCCGGATATCCGAACGCCCTCCCCCGGGCCTCGGTGGAGCTGTACCGCGCCGCGCTGGCCGGCGACCTCACCACCGCGCTCCCCCTGTACCGGCAGCTCCACCCGCTGCTTCGCTGGGACTCCCGGGTGGAGTTCGTCCAGGCGATCAAGCTGTCGATGGACGTCGTCGGCCGGTACGGCGGCCCGGTGCGCCCGCCGCGCGTCCCGCTGCTCCCCGAGCAGGAGGCGGCGGTCCGCGCGGCCACCGAGAAGGCCGTCGCCGCGGGCCTCGGATAAGCCGGAGAAGGGAGTCGGACCATGCGCAGCAAGCTCGTCCTGCACGCCGTCGACTCGCACACCGAGGGCATGCCGACCCGGGTGATCACCGGCGGGATCGGCACCGTGCCGGGTGCGACGATGAACGAGCGGCGGCTGTACTTCCGTGAACACCGCGACCCCATCAAGCAGTTGCTGATGAACGAGCCGCGGGGCCACTCCGCGATGAGCGGCGCGATCCTGCAGCCGCCGAGCCGGCCCGACTGCGACTGGGGCGTCCTCTACATCGAGGTCTCCGGCCATCTGCCGATGTGCGGGCACGGCACCATCGGGGTGGCGACCGTCCTGGTCGAGACGGGCATGGTGGAGGTGGTGGAGCCGGTGACCACCATCCGGCTCGACACCCCGGCGGGTCCGGTGATCGCCGAGGTGGCGGTGGAGGACGGGGCCGCGCGGAACGTGACCCTGCGGAACGTGCCGTCGTTCGCCGTCGCCCTGGACCGCAAGATCACCCTGCCCGACGGGCGCACGGTCACCTACGACCTCGCCTACGGCGGCAACTTCTACGCGATCCTCCCGCTCGACGCCTTCGGGCTGCCCTTCGAGCGCGCCCGCAAGGACGACATCCTCGCGGCCGGTCTGACGCTCATGGACGCGATCAACTCCGAGGCGGAACCGGTGCATCCGGAGGACCCCTCCATCCGGGGCTGCCACCATGTCCACCTCTACGCGCCCGGCGCCACGGCACGCCACTCGCGCCACGCGATGGTCATCCACCCTGGCTGGTTCGACCGCTCCCCCTGCGGTACGGGCACCAGCGCGCGCATGGCGCAGCTGCACGCGCGCGGCGAACTGCCGTTGCACACCGAGTTCGTGAACGAGTCCTTCATCGGCACCCGCTTCACCGGACGGCTGCTCGGCACGACGGACGTCGCGGGCGTCCCCGCGGTCCTGCCCAGCTTCACCGGCCGCGCCTGGATCACCGGCACCGCCCAGTACCTCCTGGACCCCACCGACCCCTTCCCGGAGGGCTTCGTCCTCTAGACCGTCCTCTAGACTCACCCGGTGATGCGTGACATGGCACAGGACACGCGCGGCACGGAGATGCCCGCACTCCCCCAGCTCGGCGGCCGGCGCAGCAGCTACCGCGAGCGGGTCGCCGACGCGCTGCGCGCCGCGCTGATCGCCGGCGAACTGCGGCCGGGCGAGGTCTACTCCGCGCCCTCGCTCGCCGCCCGCTTCGGGGTCTCGGCGACGCCGGTGCGGGAAGCGATGCTGGACCTGGCCAAGGAGGGCCTGGTCGACACCGTGCCGAACAAGGGCTTCCGGGTGACGGCCGTCTCCGACAAGCAGCTCGACGAATTCACGCACATCCGCGCCCTCATCGAGATCCCGACCGTGGTCGCACTGGCCCGCACCGCCGACCGTGTCTCGCTGGAGGCGCTGCGCCCGGCGGCCCGCGAGATCGTCACGGCGGCGGTGGCGGGCGACCTGATCGCCTATGTCGAGGCCGACACCCGCTTCCACCTCGGCCTGCTCGCCCTCGCGGGCAACACCCACCTGGTCGAGGTGGTCGCAGACCTGCGCAAACGCTCCCGCCTCTACGGACTGACGGCCCTGGTCGAGGCCGGCCGACTGCTCGCCTCGGCCGAGGAGCACCTGGAGCTCCTCGACGCCCTTCTCGAACGGGACGAGAAGGCCGTACACGCGATCATGACCCGGCACCTGGGGCATGTGCGCAGCCTGTGGGCCGGCGGCGAGGACTAGGACGCCTGCGCACCGGCGATCTCGATCACCTGGCGCAACTGGCCGTCGGTGAGCCACCACACCTCGGAGAGCAGCTCGCCGGGCCCCGCGGCCGTCGTCCGCGTCCCGGCCACCGGGGCGCCGGTCAGCGCGGCCAGGTCCGGCGGCATGGAGGTGACCGCCGGCGCGAACGCCTTCGCCGTGGCCACGAGCCCCAGGTTCCGGTTGTGCACCAGAAGCATCAGCAGCGCGCCGGGACCGGTCGCCCCGGCGTACGACGGGGTCACCGGCGCGGAAGTCTCGCGGTTCTCCTCCGTCCGAACCACGGGCTTGTGCTGTGGCAGGGACGCCACGAACTCGCGCAGGGCACGGATGCCGTCCGGCGACCGCTCCACGGCGTGCCGCACGAGGTCCGGGACCAGGTTGCCGGCCCAGGGGTTCCACGGGCCGAGCCGCCGCAGCAGCGTGGGTGAGGCCGGGTGAGCACGCCCCGCAGCCACTCCTCGGGCACGCCGGCCCGCCGGGACAGGGAGCCTCCCGCGTGGGTCCTGGCGCCGGACATCTCGCGGTGCGAAGGCCATGTCATTGCACTTTTTCCGCTTTCCACCGGCCCGGACGGCACAAGAAACGGTGATTTTGCGGCGGGCGGGGGCATCCCGGACCATGGCCGGGTCCCGGCGATCCTGGGACACCTGTTCGATGAGAGGCGCACCACCCATGCACGTCACCGGAACCGCCCCCCAGCCGGCTCCGGCCTCCTCCGAGGACCTCAAGGCCACCGTCGCAGACCTTCACGAGACCACCGACGTCATCGACGGCCACGGTGCCCCCGGCAAGCACGCCCGCCGCTTCGGCCTGCCGGTCGCCACCGCGCTGGTCATGGGCAACATCATCGGCGGCGGCATCTTCCTGCTCCCCGCCTCCATCGCCCCGTACGGCTGGGTCAGCCTGGTCGCCTTCGGAGTGCTGACCGTGGGTGCCATCGCGCTCGCGCTGGTCTTCGGCCGGCTCGCCGCGCGCGACCCGCGTACCGGCGGGCCCTATGTCTACGCCCGCGAGGCCTTCGGTGACTTCGCCGGGTTCCTCGCCGCCTGGGCGTACTGGATCACCACCTGGGTGTCGAACGCGGCACTCGCCGTCGCCGCCGTCGGCTACCTGGACGTGCTGATCCCGGTCAACGACCACAAATGGACGGCGTGTCTGGCCGCCCTGCTGCTCCAGTGGCTGCCCGCCCTCGCCAACTTCGCCGGAACCCGGTACGTGGGCGCGGTCCAGCTGGTTTCGACGGTGCTGAAGTTCGTGCCGCTGCTGCTCGTCGCGGTCGGCGGTCTGTTCTTCTTCGACCCGTCCCGGCTCGGGCCCTTCAACGCCAGTGGTCACAGCGCCGTGGGTGCCGTCTCCGCCTCCGCCGCGCTGCTGCTCTTCTCCTACCTCGGGGTGGAGTCCGCCGCCGTGAGCGCCGGGGAGGTCAGGAACGCGCGCCGCAACGTGGGGCGCGCCACCGTGATCGGCACCGCGGGCGCCGCACTGGTCTATCTGCTGGGCACGCTGTCCGTCTTCGGCACGGTCGCGCACAACCGGCTGGTGACCTCCACGGCCCCCTTCTCCGACGCCGTGAACACGATGTTCGGGGGCGGCTGGGGCGGTACGGCGGTGGCGCTGGCGGCGCTGGTGTCGATGACCGGCTGCCTCAACGGCTGGACGCTGCTGAGCGCGCAGACTCCCTACGCCGCGGCCGAGGACGGTCTGTTCCCGGCCGCCTTCGCGCGCCGCCGCCGGGGCGTGCCGACGGTGGGCGTCGGCGTCACGGTCGTCCTCTCCTCCCTGCTCACGGCCTACAACTACCTGTCGGGCTCGGCGAAGGTGTTCGACGTCCTGGTCCTCGTCACCACGTTCACCGCGACCGTGCCGTACCTGCTGGCGACGGCGGCGCAGCTGTTCCACCTGGTCTCCGGCCGGTCGGTGGACCGGGGACGCCTGGTGCGGGACTCGGTGATCACCGTGATCGCGGCCGCGTTCTCCGTCTGGCTGATGGCCGGCGCCGGTTACGCGGCGGTGTACCAGGGCGTGCTGTTCCTGTTCGTCGGCATCCTGGTCTACGCGGTGATGGCGGCTCGCCGGCAGCGACGCGAGGCGTAGCCCCAGCGCCCGGCGCCGGGACCCTTCGCGGGCGTCAGGGCGTCGCGGCTGCGCCCGGAGTGCGGCGCCAGCAGCCGCCGGCCGCCGCCGCGGCGGCGTACTCCCGCAAGCTGCGGGCGGGGCGCCCGATCAGCCGGGGCACGGTGTCGAGCGGCTCGGTGTCGCCCAGGGCGCGGAGTGCGGCAAAGGCGGCGACGTCCCGCTCGATCGCCTCCGCCGGCCGGCCGAGGGCGGCCTGCGCGGCACGGTAGGCGTCCTCGCCGCCGTGGAACCTGACGGGCCGGCCGGAGACCTCCTCGATGACGGCGCACGCCTCGTGGAAAGACAGCGCCTGCGGCCCGGTCAGCTCGTACGACCGGCCGGCGTGCCCGGTCTCCGTCAGCACCCGGGCGGCCACCTCTCCGACGTCGTCCAGGTCCACGAAGCCCTGACGGCAGTCCCCGACCGGTACGGCCAGTTCCCCGGCGAGCACCGACGCGCGGAAGGGGCCCTCGTCGAAGTTCTGGTCGAACCAGTCGACGCGCAGGATCGTCCAGGCGGTCCCGGACTTCTTGACGATGTCCTCGGCGTCGAGAAGCCGCTGGTCCCCCATCGCCTCGATGGCGCGGCTGGAGAGCAGGACGACGTGACCGACGCCCAGGTCCGCCGCCAGGGCGACGAAGTCCGGGTCGACCGGGATGCCGTCGGGGGCCATCAGGAACATGCGGCCGGCGCCGCGCAGGACCGGCTCCCAGGTGCCGCGGTCGTGCCAGTCGAACGGGACGGCGCCGCGCCGGGAGGCGGCCCTGACCGGCGCGCCCAGCTTCCGCAGATGCGCGGCGACACGTCGGCCCGCGGAGCCGGTGGCTCCGATGACGAGGATCGGTGTGGTGCTCATGCCTCCTGAACGACGGCCGGGGCGGGAGGAAACGACCAGCCGGAGAAGTCATCGCATTCCCTGGGGCAATCAGTTCGCCTTGACGAGGGGACGCATCGCCACATCGAGCCCGAATATGATTTCCTGTTTTCAATCATATGGGTGAACCGTGAGCGGTCACGACGGAGGGGAGATGTCCATGTCCGAGCTGACGCAGACGGACGTGCGCCGGGCGTTCGACCAGGGGATGCCGGGGTTACGGGTGCCGGGCCGGGTCGTCGTCGTCGGTGCGGGTCTGTCGGGCCTCGCCGTGGCGTACGAACTGGCCGAGCGGGGCGGTGACGTCACCGTGCTGGAGGCGTCGGACCGGCCGGGAGGACGGGCGTACACGCTGCGCGCCCCCTTCGCCGACGGGCTGTACGCCGAGGCCGGCGCGATGACCCTCACGCCGCACTGCCACTACGCGATGCACTATCTGCGCGAGCTGGGGGTGGAACTCGACACGGCCGACCTGGTCGGCACACGGTTCTCGTACTTCGCCGGCGGCGGCTTCTTCGGTCCCGACGCCGACTCCCTCGACCGCGCCGGACTGCCCCTGGCTCCGCACGAGAAGGGGCTGAGCGTCGCCGACATGATCGACCGGTACGTGCGCCGCACCTACGAGGCACTGGAGCCCGACATCACGGCGGCCGACTGGGCGCCGACGCCACTCCTCGCGCCGTACGACCGGCGGTCGGTCCACGAGGTGCTGACCGGGCGCGGCGCCTCGCCGACGGCGATCGACCTGGTGGAGCCGCACTTCCTGGAGATGCGCGGAGGGGACCTCAAGACCGCCTCCGCCCTGTCCTGGCTGCGGCACGAAGCCGGCCCGCACTCGCTGGCCAACGCCGACGCCCGGTGGTCGAAGGTGAGGGGCGGCACGGACCGCTTCCCGCGGGCGTTCGCCGCACGGCTGAAGGACCGCATCCGCTATCGCGCTCCGGTGGTGCGGGTGACCCAGCACGACGACGGCGCGCGGGTCACCTTCCTGGACGGCACCCGGATGCACACCCTGGACGCGGAACGCGTGGTGGTGACCGTGCCGTTCAGCGCGATCCGGCACATCGACTTCACGGACGCCGGGCTGTCCGCGGCCAAGCGGGACGCCATGCGCCGGGTGACGTACTCGTCCATCGTGCGCATCTACCTGCAGATGCGCCGGCAGTTCTGGCCCCAGGACAACGCGAGCTTCTCCACCGATCTGCCGGTGCGCTGGGTGCGGGACGCCACGCCCCGGCTGCCCGGGCCCCGCAAGATACTGGAGTGCCTGATCACCGGCTGGCACGCCCGGGCCCTCGCCGTGCTCAGCCCCGAGGAGCGGGTCCGCTTCGCCCTGGACCAGGTCGAGCGGATGCTGCCGGGCGCCCGTGAGCACTTCGAGACCGGCACCTCGGTGGTCTGGGACCGGCAGCCGTACGTCGAGGGCGCCTACATCCTGCCCGAAGTGGGACACAGCTCCCTCATGCCGGCCATGCGCCGGCCGGAGGGCCGGCTGCACTTCGCCGGTGACCACACCTCGTTCGAGCCCAACGGCGGCTCGATGACCCTCGCACTGGAATCGGCCGCGCGGACCGTGCTGGAGCTGGGGGCTGCCGCGGGGGCGTGAGCGGCCGGGCGGCCCCCTGGGTCCTGTCGTCGAACTCCCTCCCCCAGCCTTCGGCCGGGGGGACCCCCGGAGCACGCACCTACGACGTACATAGCCGCTCCGCGGCGGGCGCGAGGCCCCCCTGCGGGCGGACGACGGGAGTTTGACGACAGGACCCAGCCCGCTCAGGCCAGCAGCAGGCCGAGCAGGTCCGCGCCCTCCACGGTCAGCACCGAGGCGGGGTGGAAGGCGAATCCTCCGGTGCGCGGACCGCGCAGGGCCGCCGGTTCACCGCGGTGCGGGCCGTACCAGAGGTTCAGGCCGAGCCGGCGGGCCCGGATGTCGGCGTCGGGGCCCGCCGACACGGTGTGTGTGCCGGCGTATCCCACCGTCACCCGCCGGCCGAGCACGTCGATCTCGTGCTGGGCCGGGGCCCCGCCCCACGGCCGTACGGTCCCGGCCAGGCCCAGCCCGCCGAGCAGGAGGTGGAAGCCGAGTCCGAAGCCGAACGTGGGCGTCCCACGGGCCAGGAACCGGGCCGCGAGGCCGCGCAGGCCGGCGATCCGGTCGTCTCCGGGGGCGAACGGGTCACCGGGACCCGGGCCGAGGATCACCGTGGTCCGGGGGTCGACGGACTCCGCCGCCGCGACCACCGCGCCCCAGGGGCGCACCTCGACCGTGTGGCCGAGCCCGCGCAGCATGGTGGCCAGCGCCGCCGTCTCCTCGCCTGCCGCGTCCACGAGCAGCACGGACCGGCCGGACTCCGGTCGGCCGCCCGGCCGTACGGGGTCGCGCCAGTGGGCGGACAGACGGGCGCGCCGGCGCGCCAGTTCGGCCGTCACCGACGGGTGCCGCGTCGGGGGGTCGAGGGGCTCCGGTGCGGTGACCCGGGGGCGCATCGCGCGGTCGGCGTCGCCCGGCCGGTCCCGGCCCGTGCCGCCGTCGCCGGTCCGCCCGGCGCCCTCGAACACCGACAGCAGGGCCGCTGCCTTGGCGCGGGTCTCGGCCGCCTCCGCGGCGGGGGCGGAGCGGGGTCCGACGGTGGCTCCGACGGACAGCTTCAGCCGACCCTGCCCGGACACCTCGAACGTTCGGATGAGCACGGCCGTGTCCAGGTCCTCCCGGCCCTCCCCGTCATGACCGAGCAGTGCGATCAGGCCGCCGTAGTAGCCCCGCCCGGTGGGTTCGCGCCGGGCGATGACACGGCAGGCGTCCGCGAACGGGCGGCCCACCGCCGTCGCCGCGAACAGCGTGCCGGCGAGCGTGTGCCGGACGGAGAGCGCGGCGGACCCGCTGATCCGGCAGGCGGTGTGCAGCACCCGGGCGAGGGGCCGCAGTTGAGGTCCCTCCAGCCGTATGTCACCGTCGCTGACCCGGCACAGCATGGCCAGTTCCGCGTCGATGACGGCGCCCAGTTCCTCGGACTCCTTGCGGTCGCGCAGGAACGCCACCAGGTCGGCGGCCGCCGGCGGTCCCCCGGGTGGCAACCGCAGCGTCCCGCACATCGGGCTCAGCGCGACCCGGCCGTGCCGGACCCGGACGTGGGCCTGCGGGGAGGCACCGGCCAGTGCGGCCCCGCGGGGGCCTCCCGTGTACACGGCGAACGTCCAGTGCGCGCCGGGCTCGACGGCCAGCAGCCGGTGGAACAAGGCGCCCACCGCCGCGGGCCCGTGGGCGCGCAGCCGGGCGGTGAGGTCCCTGCGGATCAGGACGTGCAGTCCGGTGCCCGCGACGTCGTGGTCCACGACCTCGCGTACCACGTCGGCGTACTCTGCGTCGGTGCCGTCGAACCCGGCGTCGTCCCAGGCCGGTTCCGTCCCGTGGCGGGCGGCGGCGAGAGCCGCGGCGAGGGCGTCGACGCCGGCCGTGTACCGCCGGCGGATCCGCAGCACCCGCAGCGGTGTGCCGTCGTCGCGGCAGTCCAGTCCGCATTCGGCCAGACAGCGGTAGGGCAGCAGGGCCAGGGCGTGCGGGCCGCCGCCCGGCCGGGGCGGACCCGCGGGCAGGTCGGTCACGCGGGGGACGGTGTCCATGGTTCCGGTGAACACCTCGAACTCTCCGGGGCCTGCCCCGTCCCGCGTACGACGGCGTACCAGGGCGAAGGGGGGAGGGTCGGAGGCGGTGAACAGTTCGGCCAGCATGACCGAAGATGATTGCTCCACAGAACATTCCTCCCGGGCTTTTCCCTGCAGACCGGCTTGTTTCATTTCCGTCTGGTTACTATTTGCTGGTCCCTGCACGTGGATCCCCCGAACCCAGCGAGGTGTCATGCGGATAGCGGTGATCGGAGCCGGCCCCGGCGGGCTGTACACGGCCTGCCTCGTCAAGCGCCTGCGGCCCCAGGACGTCGTGGAGGTCTGGGAGGCCGACGCGGCAGGTGACACATTCGGGTTCGGTGTCGTCTTCTCCGACGGTGCGCTCGGCGGTATCGAGGCGGCGGACCCCGTACTGTTCGCAGCCGTCACGGCCGAGTTCGCGCGCTGGACGCGGATCGACGTCCACTACCGCGGCCGGACCCAGCACAACGAGGGGTACGGGTTCGCCGCGATCGGCCGGCACACCCTGCTCCGGCTGCTGCGCGAGCGCTGCGCCGGCCTCGGGGTGCGGCTGCACTTCGGCACCCCGGCGCCACTGGTGTCCCGGCTGCGCGCCGCGTACGACCTCGTCGTCGCCGCGGACGGCGTCGGATCGCAGACCCGGGCCCGGCACCCGGCCGCGTTCGGCACGGAACGCCGGACGGCCGGTGCGCGATACATGTGGCTCGGCACGGACCGGCCGTTCGACGCGCTCACCTTCGCCGTCGTGGAGACCGAGCACGGCCCGATGCAGGCTCACGCCTACCCGTACGCCGACGGCCGCGGCACGTTCATCGTCGAGGTCGGCGACGCGGTGTGGCACGCGGCCGGTTTCGAGGCCGCGGAGCGCCGGTCCGGCGAGGCGGCGGGCGACGGGCGGAGCATCGCGAGGGTCGCGGAGTTCTTCTCCGAGCTGCTGGACGGGCACGGGCTGTGGGGCAACCGGTCGTACTGGGGACGCTTCGTCGCCGTACGCAACCGGAGCTGGAACCACGGCAACCTCGTCCTCCTCGGCGACAGCGCGCACACCACGCACTTCTCGATCGGTTCGGGCACCAAGCTGGCCATGGAGGACGCCCTGGCCCTCGCCACGGCCCTGCACGACCATCGGGAGCTTCCCGAGGCGCTGGCGGCCTATCAGGACGAGCGGCGGCCCGCCGTGGAGCGGATGCAGCGGACCGCGCTGACCAGCCTGGAGTGGTTCGAGAACATCGACCGCTGTGTCGGGCTGCCCCCGGAGGCGTTCAACGCGCATCTGCTCACCCGCAGCGGCCGGCTCAGCCGCGACGATCTTCCGGCGGTCGATCCCGAGCGCGTCGGACGGATCCGCCGGCGGTTCGCAGACGCGGCCTGAACCGCGGGGTCCGGGCGGCACGAGGGCCGCTCAGCCGCCCCGGACCCGCCGTTCGGCCATCGAGTCGCCGCCCACGAACCAGTGCTCGGGTGCGCACTCGTCCACCGTCACCCGGATCACGTCCCGTGGGGTGCCCAGCGTGGCGTGCACGGCGTCGGTGAGAGCGCGGGCGAGCGCGGCGATCTCCTCCTCGCCGCGGCCGCTCAGCAAGGTGACGTGGATGAGGGGCATGAGAACTCCTTGTCCGTGCGGGGGCATGGGGCGCGGGGGCATGGGGCGCGGGGGCATGGGGCGCGGGGGCGGCGGTCAGAGGTGACCGTGTGCGGCGAGGTCCTCGGCCAGGCACCGGCCGGTGTGCGAGGCACGTGCCCGCACCAGGTCGGCCGGGGTGCCCTCGAAGACCACCCGGCCGCCGTGCCGGCCGGCCTCGGGGCCGAGGTCGATGATCCAGTCGGCGTACTTCAGCACGTCCAGGTCGTGTTCGATCACCACCACCGTGTTGCCGCCGTCGACCAGCCGGTCGAAGAGGGCGAGCAGCTTGCCCAGGTCCGTCATGTGCAGACCGGTGGAGGGCTCGTCGAAGACGTAGACGCTGCCGGAGGTGTGCAGCCGGTGGGCCAGTTTCAGCCGCTGGCGTTCACCGCCGGAGAGGGTGGACAGGGACCGGCCGAGGGTGAGGTAGCCCAGGCCCACCTCGGTGAGCAGGGCAAGCCTGCGGCGGACGGGCTCCTCCTCGAAGAACGCCCTGGCCTCCTCGGCCGTCATGCCGAGGACGTCCACGATGGTCCTGCCGGACAGGGTGTGGCGCAGCGCCTCGTCGTTGAACCGGCGTCCCGCGCAGCGCTCGCAGACCGTGGTGACCGGGTCCATGAAGGCGAGGTCGGTCTCGATCACGCCCCGTCCCTGGCACTCGGGGCAGGCGCCCGCGGAGTTGAAGCTGAACAGTGCGGGGTCGGCGCCCGAGGCGCGGGCGAACAGCCGCCGGACGGTGTCCATGATGTCGACGTAGGTCGCGGGAGTGGACCGGGAGGAGATCCCGATCGAGGACTGGTCGACCACGACCGCCCCTTCTCGGTGCCGGGCGACCAGTTCCCGGGCGAGCGAGCTCTTGCCCGAACCGGCGACGCCGCTCAGCGCCACCAGCACGCCGGTGGGCACGTCGACCGTGACGTCCTGGAGGTTGTGCAGCCGGGCCCCGTCGACCGTCAGACTGCCTCGAGGGGTCCGGGGTGCGGGCTTCAGACCGGGCACCGAGGCCAGGCCGCGTCCGGTCGGGGTGGCGGCGGCGCGTAATCCGGCCAGGGTTCCCTCGTAGACCACCTCGCCCCCCTGGCCGCCCGCGCCCGGACCCATGTCGACCACATGGTCGGCGATGGCGATCACGTCCCGGTCGTGCTCCACCACGAGCACCGTGTTGCCCTTGTCGCGCAGCCCGAGCAGCAGCTCGTTCAGGCGCCGCACGTCGCGCGGGTGCAGACCCACGCTCGGCTCGTCGAAGATGTACGTCAGCCCGGTCAGGCTGCTGCCCAGGTGGCGCACCGTCTTCAGGCGCTGGGCCTCGCCTCCGGAGAGGGTGGCGGTCTGGCGGTCGAGGCTGAGATAGCCGAGTCCGACCGCCTCGATCCTGCGCAGCGCGGACAGCGCCCCCTGCACCACCGGTTTGACCGCCGGGGCGTCGATCCGCTCCAGGCGCCCGATCAGATCGGTGACCTCCAGGGCGGCGTAGTCGGCGATGGTGTCCGCGCCGATGCGCGACGCGAGCGCGGCCGGTCCCAGCCGGGCGCCGCCGCAGGTCGCGCAGGGGCCCTCCGTCACGACCCGCTCCACCGCCGCGCGCTCCTTCGGCTTGAGGGCGTCCAGCCCCGGCTTGAGGTAGCGGCGGGTGAAGCGCAGCACGATCCCTTCGTACTCGTTCTTGTAGACGCCGTGCCGGCCTGCCCGGTCGACCTTGAACCCCGAGCCGTGCAGCAGCAGTTCGCGGTCGTCCGCGGAGAACTCGCGCAGCGGCAGGTCGGGATCGAAGAGCCCCGACTCCCCGTACAGCTGCCACTGGAAGGTGCCCACCGCGAAGGCCGGGAACCGGATGGCGCCCTGGTTGAGGCTCCTGTCCTCGTCCAGCAGCCGGCCGAGGTCCAGCCGCACGGTGGATCCGAGCCCCTCGCACTCCGGGCACATGCCCCGCGGGTCGTTGAAGGAGTACATGTGCGAGGGGCCGGCGCTGGGCCTGCCGTGCCGGGAGAACAGCACCCGCAGCATGGGGTGGATCTCGGTCATGGTGCCGACCGTGGAGCGGGCGTTGCCGCCGACCGGGCGCTGGTCGATCACGATCGCGGTGGACAGGTTCTCGATGACCTCCGCGTCGGGCCGCTCGAACTTGGGCAGCCGGTTGCGGATGAACGCCGGGTAGGTCTCGTTCAGCTGCCGCTGCGACTCGACGGCGATCGTCCCGAACACCAGCGAGGACTTGCCGGAACCCGACACCCCGGTGAAGACGGTCAGCCGCCCCTTGGGAATGCGCAGGCTGACGCCCTTGAGGTTGTTCTGCCGGGCCTCGCCCAGAACGATGCAGTCAGCCGGGTCCGGTGACGGGTGGGACGCCATGCCGTTCCTCTTCCACGTACGAGCCATCAGATGATTTCCTCTGGGAAATTTATCCCATCCAGGGTCCTTCCTCAATCGGCGACGGCGTAGGCCTGCGCGCCGCGCGGGCTGGCCGCGGCAATGACCATGTCGTCCCTGCTCATTCCGGTGGCGCAGACCTTGCTCAGGGTGTAGTCGGCCACCGTGCGCACCGTGTGGCCGCGCCGCCGGAGCTCCTCGATGGTTTCCACCGGCATCCCCTCCTCGACGACCAGGGTCCCGGGAGCGAACCGTCGCGGGGTGAAGGAGGTCGGCACGTGATCGGTGTGGAAGGTGCGCGCCTCGACGGCCTCCTGCACCCCCATGCCGTGCTCGGCGTAGCGCAGGAAGAACTCCAGGGTCCACTGGTCCTGCTGGTCTCCGCCCGGCGTGCCGAACGCGAGAAGAGGCCTGCCCTCCCGGAGCACCAGGG
The DNA here is from genome assembly GCF_009604455.1 of Streptomyces sp. RB17. Taxonomy (GTDB): domain Bacteria; phylum Actinomycetota; class Actinomycetes; order Streptomycetales; family Streptomycetaceae; genus Streptomyces. Next base: position 274,464 of record NZ_WEGL01000002.1, on the reverse strand, counting down.
TCGGGCTGAGCGTGGTGCGCGGGCGCTTGCCCGGTGCCAGCGCGTTGGCGTGGCCGCGGGTCAGGGTGGCCATCTGCCCGCGCGTGCCGAGCGGGAAGCCCAGGCCGGGCACCACGGGAGAGCTCTTCAGCCAGCCGCCGCTCGGTGTCGCGACGACCATGTTGCCGCGGGCGTCGACGGCCGTGACACAGCAGGTGTCGCCCCGGGCGGCGGTGGAGCGCAGCACCGCCGGGATGCCCTCCTCCAGCTCGCCGAGCCAGGCGGGGCCGGCCGGTCCGGCGGACTCGTCGTGGATCGGCGGCAGCACGGGGGCCCGGCCGCCGGGCGAGCCCGGCCGCAGCTCCCCGGACGCCTCCCGGCCGATCAGCGCGCGGCGGGCCGCCGTGTAGTCCGGGTCGAGCAGGGCGTCCATCGGCACCTGGGCGTGGGCGGGATCGCCGTACCAGGCCTCACGGTCGGCGAACGCCAGTTTCGCCGCCTCCGTGACGCAGTGCAGGAAGTCGGCGCTGTGCGGACCCGTGCCCGCGAGGTCGAAGCCCTGCAGGAGCGCGAGTTGCTGCAGGAAGACGGGGCCCTGGGACCAGGGCCCCGCCTTGTGCACCGTGAGGGCGCCGTGCCGCAGGGAGAGCGAAGGCTCCACCGTCGGCCGCCAGCCGGCCATGTCGGCGCCGGTCAGCAGCCCGCGATGGCGGCGGCCCGTCGCGTCGATCTCCTCGGCCGTCGCCAGATAGTGGTCGACGGCCTCGGCCACGAAGCCCTCGTAGAAGGCGCGCACGGCCGCGTCGATCTGTTTGTCCCGGTCGGCTCCGGCCGCCCTGGCCTCGTCCAGGATCCGCCGGTAGGTCCGGGCGAGGTCCGGGTTGGTCATGCGCGAGCCGGGCCGCGGCGCGACGCCGCCGACCAGGTAGGTGCGCGCGGACTCCGTCCACTCGTCGCGGAACAGGTCCTGCATGGCCCGGATCATCTCCGCGGCCTTGGGCAGCAGGGGGTAGCCGTGCTCGGCGTAGCCGACCGCCGGCTCAAGGACGTCCTCCAGGCGCAGGGTGCCGTACTCGGCGAGGACCCGCAGCCAGGCGCCGAACGCGCCGGGCACCACCGCGGGAAGGAGACCGGAGCCGGGGATCACCGACAGGCCGAGGTCCTCGAACCGCTCGATGGTCGCGGCCCGCGGCATCGGGCCCTGTCCGCAGACGACGTCGACCTGCCCGGACCCGGCCCGGTGGGCCAGGACGGGCACGTCTCCGCCCGGCCCGTTGAGGTGGGGCTCCACCACCTGGATGACGAACGCGGCGGCCACGGCCGCGTCGAACGCGTTGCCCCCCTTGTCGTACATCCGGAATCCCGCGGCCGAGGCCAGCCAGTGGGTCGAGGCGACCGCGCCCCGGGTACCGCGCAGCTCTGGACGGAACAACACAGTCGGGTTCCTCTCGTCTTGGTTGCGATCGTCGTTGCGCTCTTGGTTCTGAGTGCCTGCTGGTGAGCGTCCGGGCCCGATCAGCCGGTGACGGCGGTCGTTCGGGGCAGGCGCATCCGGCCGGCGGCGGTGGCCACCACCTCTCCGGTCACCTCGGCCGCGACCGCCCGGCCGCCGCGCACGGTCACCGCGCAGTCGAGCCGGGCGGGCCGGCCCAGCCCCTCGCCCTGCCGGACGCGGTAGGCCCAGGTGCCGTCCGCCGGCACCCGGCCGGACTGGGCGAGCCAGGCGCCCAGTCCGAGGGCGGCGGAGGCGCACGCCGGGTCCTCGGGCATGCCGTAGCCGGGGGCGAACACCCTCACCTCGGCCCGTTGCGCACGGCTGTCATGGGCGACGACCACCGCGTCGGGGCAGCCGGACCACACCGGGTGCTCCGGGTGGTGCACGGCGCGGGCGACCGCCTCGGGCCGTACCGGCAACACATGGAACGCCGGTCCGAACCCGGTCACGCAGGGCTCGGCCACCAGATCGCCGGCGGTGAGACCGCACGCCGCGAGGAGTGGGGCGGGATCCAGGGGCTCGGGTGGCACGGGCTCGCCCCGGACCCGGAGCGAGGCCCGCCGGTCGTTCGCCCGCACGGTCAACAGCCGCCCGCCGCACTCCTGCACCGACTCCCCGGCCGGCAGGCGGCCCAGCCGGACGAGGGTGGTGGCCGTGCCCACCGCGGAGTGCCCCCCGTACGGCGACTCCCGCTCCGGGGTGAAGACCCGGACCCGGTGAGTGGCCCCGGCCGACTCGGGAGGCAGGACGAACGCCGTCTCGGTGAGCCCGATCTCGCAGGCGACGGCCCGCATTCCGGTGTCGTCCAGTGCCGTCGCGTCCGGGACCACCCCGAGCGCGCAGCCCTCGAACGCGGTGTCCGTGAACATGTCGACGATCTCGTAGTCGATCACGGCCGCTCCCCGGACCGGGCGGTCAGCACGTCCTCGGCGATCCGCTCCAGCACCCGCACGCTGCCCTGATAGGGGAAGGAGGGCCGGGGCCAGTGCACGACGAAGTCGGTGACGCCGAGTTCGCCGAAGCGGCCGACGGCGTCACGGTAGGCCTCGACGGAGTCCAGCGTGCCGCCCACCACGGCGCCGGTGAGCAGCAGCCGGCGCAGCGTGGACGGATCGCGCCCGGTCTGCTCACAGGCCTCGTCCAGGCGCGCCAGCTGCTCCTTGATCGCCGGCAGCGTCTCCTCGTACGGCACGGCGTCGAAGTTGCCGGGCGCCCCTGCGGTGATCCACAGCGCGGCGTGGCGGGCGGCCAGCCGCATGCCGCGCGGCCCGGTCGCCGCGATGGCGAACGGCACCCGGGGCACGGTCAGGCAGCCCGGCCGCATCGGCACCTCCCGGACGTCGTAGTAGGCGCCCGTGTACGTGGTGCTGGGCCGGCTCAGCAGCTGGTCCAGCAGCTCCACGAACTCGGCGAAACGGTCCGCGCGTTGCCGCGGGGAGTAGGCGGTCGGGTCGACCACGCGGTCGTCGAGGCCGCCGGCCCCCGCGCCCAGACCGCAGACGAACCGGCCGCCGGCGATGTCCTCGAGGGTCATCACGTCCTTGGCCAGTGTCACCGGGTGCCGATAGGTGGGGGTGGCCACCATGGTGCCCACGGTCAGGGTCGAGGTGGCCGCGGCGGCGGCCGCCAGGGCGGGTACGGCGCCGAACCAGGGCTCGTCGCGCAGCCACCGCCACATCAGCTGGTCGTAGGTCCAGGCGTGATCGAAGCCGAACTCCTCGGCGCGCGCCCACAGTTCGCGGGCCCGCGGCCACCGGTGCTCGGGCAGGACGACGACTCCGTGCCGCACGGTCCGTCAGCTCCTCTCGGTCGGGTGTCGGGGACGAGGGCGGCTCAGCGGGCGATCGTGCCGCCGAGCAGCCGCCGGTCGAGCGCGGCGGCCAGGCCGTCGGCACGCTCGAGCACGGCCGTGAAGTCGCGCTCGCAGGCCCGCGCGGACTCGCTGCGCAGTTCCTCGGGCAGCGCGGCGTCCTCCTGCGGGGTCAGCCCGGGGTACAGGCCGTTGACCGACACGTCCACACGCACCGCGGCCAGCCGGCGCCGGAGCTGGCCGACGACCTCGGCGGTGGGGACGTCGGCACGCAGGGTGAGGAAGTAGTTGTCGTAGACCAGGGCCTGCAGGCGGGGGTGGTTCGGCCGGGCCGTGTGGGCGTTCTCCTGCAGCAGGGACCTGCCGCTGGGCACCAGCTTCGCGGCGACGCCCGAGTGCACCAGGTGGTAGAGCCGGACCTCGTCGGCGAGCAGGGTCCCCTCCGGGGTGTCCTGCCACGGCAGCTTCCGTCCGCGCAGCACCTGCCGGACGGGGGCGAAGTCCGGCGCCCAGGTGCCGCTGAAGCCACGGTGCTGCAGGAACATACTGGGCCGGATGACGTCGCCGTAGACGTCCTTGGGGCAGGAGCTGGTGTAGAGCAGCATCGCGGTGTAGGCCCGCGTCAGGTCCGCCATGGCCGTCAGCGACGGGGCGGGGTCGGGCCGGGCGTGCGCCTGGTGCAGCGCGTGGCCGAGCAACTGCCAGACGGCGAAGGTCACCTGGTGGCCGGTGATCCAGCGGAACCAGAACAGCTGGTGGGCCAGTTCCGGAAGGCCGGGCGCCGGACCCGTGCGCGGGCACGCAGGCGGTGCCGTGGCCGGTCCGGACGCGGGGCCGGCGCGCAGCACGTCGGGCACGTCGGCCACGGGCCGGTGCGGCGGCTCGGGCAGGGTCAGCGGCTCCAGGCCGTAGGGGAAGTCCCCGAAGTCCCAGCCCTCGGGCACCGGCAGCTCGGTGACGACACGGTCCGGGCCCGCGCTCATGCGGCACCGCCCGGGACGTAGGTGAGCTCGAACTCCAGGCCGTTGACGTCGAACAGGTAGCAGCTGTGCACCCCGTCGGCGTCGACCACGATGTCCGTGGGCTGCTCGTCGGTCGCGAAGTCGTAGCGGCCCGAGAGGTACAACTCGATCCAGCGTTCACGCCAGGACCGGAGTTCGTCCGGGGAGCCCGTGGCGAGGCAGACGTGCTGGAACTGGGGCTTGTTGCCCCCGGGCAGGACCGGGTCGTGTCCCTCGCGTTCGAAGAGATGGAAGCGGACGTCGGCGACGCCGATCTCGGTGAGCCGGGTGATGCCCGGCAGCCTGCTGTGGGTGAGTTCGGAGAACGTGGTGAGCGTCCAGGTCTCGGTGCAGCCGAAGAAATCCTTGTACCAGGCCAGGCAGTTGTCCAGATCGCGGGTCTGGACACCCAGGTGGTGCATCGAAGGCACGAGTTTCGCTTCTGACATGTGGTGCACTCTCCTGTTTCTGGACTTTATCCGGGCGGAATTGAGGACCGCTTTTCGGACACTTCTCGGCTCTTGTCATGCTCTTGCCAGTCGCGGATTTCTGATGAATTATGGCGGGCATGGAACAAGAGCTTTGGAACAGCGTCGACGCCTATTTCAGCTCCCTTCTCGTGGAGCAGGACGAAGCCCTTTCGAAAGCCGCCCGCGCCCATGTCGAATTCGACCTCCCCGATCTCGCCGTCAGCGCCCCGCAGGGAAAGCTGCTGCATCTGCTGGCGCGTCTCGGGCGGGCGCGCAGCATCCTGGAGATCGGCACGTTCGGCGGGTACAGCAGCATCTGGCTGGCCCGCGCGCTGCCGTCCGACGGCCGTCTGGTCACCATCGAGTGGGAGCGGTCCTTCGCCGAGGCCGCCGCGGCGCGCCTCGCCGAGGCGGGGGTCGCCCACCTGGTCGAGCAGCACGTCGGCCGGGCGCTGGACATCCTGCCGACGCTCGACCGGCCCGGCACCGCCCCCTTCGACATGGTGTTCATCGACGCCAACAAGTCCGACATCCCCGCCTACTTCGACTGGGCCCGGAAGCTGGCGCGGCCGGGCGCGGTGGTGGTGGTCGACAACGTCGTCCTGGGCGGGGCGGTGGCCGAACCCGACCACCCCGACGCCGGCGTCCAGGGCGTGCGCCGGTTCCACGAGCAGCTGGCCGGCCGGACGGACGTCGTCGCCACCTCGATCCAGACCGTCGGCACCAAGGGGTACGACGGCTTCACGCTGGCCCTGATCACCGGTTGACCCGCCGGGGCGGGCGGTTCGCCTCCCGCCCCGGAACAAGCCTCCCTGCCTGCTCCGAGGGCCGGTCGGCGGCGGTCAGTCGACGTCCGGCGGCACCAGGTCCGGCGCGGTCCAGCCGTCCAGGTCGTACTCCGCCATGCACTGCTCGGCGAAGCCCCGGTACCGGTCGACGAGACCGGAGGCCGTCTGCGCGTGCAGCAGTTCGATCCGCACGCTCTCGTGGTTGCCCGAGTAGTTCCGCTCGTACAGCTCGTGCCGGCCGGCGAACTCGGTGCCCACCGAGTCCCAGATGAGCTTCATCAGCTTGGCCCGCTCCACCGCCTCGTAGCCGTTCGAGCCCCGCATGAAGCGGTCCAGGTGGGGCCGCAGTTCCGGCTCCTTGAAGTCCTTGGCGTGCGAGGTGAGGTAGATCAGTCCGCTGCTGAGGTCCTGCAGGATGATCTCCCGGACGCGGGGGTAGCCGACCGTCATGAACCACCGGTAGGCCATGCCGTAGTCGAGGTTGGGCAGCAGGGCTCCGGCGTGCCACGGGTCGGGGTTGTGCGCCATCGCGTCGCTCAGCGCCCAGAACATGTTGCGCCAGGCGAGGACCTCGCCGACCCGGGTCTGGATGCCCCGGAAGTCCTTGGTGCCGGTGACCTCCACGCCCTTGAGCAGCAGACCGGCCAGGAAGTCCAGCTTCACGGCCAGCCGGGTCACCCCGTGGAAGGTGAGCCGGTGGGTGAAGCCGGAGGTCTGCAGGAAGGTGCCGGCGCGGGCGGTGTCCCCGTAGATGAGCACGTTCTCCCAGGGGATCTTCACCTTGTCCAGGACGAACACGGTGTCGTTCTCGTCGAGCCGGCTCGACAGCGGGTAGTCGAACGGGCTGCCCGTGCGGCTCGCGGCCAGTTCGTAGGACTGGCGGCAGATGAGCTTCACCCCCGGTGCGTGCAGGGGCAGCGTGGCGACGAGGGCGAACTCCTTCTTCTTGACGGGCAGTCCGTAGTGGGCCACGAAGTTGAAGTGGGTGAGCGCGGAGCCGGTCGCCACCACCTTCGCGCCGCTGACCACGAGACCGTCGTCGCACTCCTTCTCCACGTGCACGAAGACGTCGTCCACCTCGTCCGCCGGACGGTGCCGGTCGACCGGCGGGTTGATCACCGCGTGGTTCCAGAACAGCACGCTCTCCTGCGCGGCGGCGTACCAGCGGCGGGCATTGTCCGCGAAGTCCCCGTAGTACTCCGGGTTCGCGCCGAGGGTCGCAAGGAAGCTCGCCTTGTAGTCGGGGCTGCGGCCCATCCAGCCGTAGGTGAGGCGGGCCCAGGCGGCGATGGCGTCCCGGTCGCCCACGAGATCCTGCACGCTGCGCGGCACCCGGTAGAACTTGTGGGTGAAGCCGTCGCTGCCGGTGTCGGTGGGCGCGGTGAGCGTGTCGTGGTGCTCCGGGTCGTGCAGGGCGTCGTACAGGCGCGCCGTCATGCGCGCGGTGTTGCGGAACGCCGGGTGCTTGGTGACGTCGTCGACCTTCTCGCCGTACGCCCAGATCTCCCGGCCGTCCCTGATGCTCTCGATGTACTCGTCCCCGGTGAGCGGCCGGGTGACCCGGGCCGTCGCGGAGGCCGGTCGTCCGGTCGTGCCGGGTGCGGCGGGCTGTTCGGTCGTGCCGGGTGCGGCGGGCTGTCCGTTGTCGGGTGCCATGTCCCTACTTCCGTGTCTCGTGATCGGTGACGAACTGCTCCCTGACCGGTCCTGGGCCGTCCAGGCAGAACGACCACACCGCGGTGGACCCGTCCGGCCCTGGTCCCGCCCGCTCGTCCTCCTCCGTCATCAGCCGGGGGAAGACACCGCGGTAGAACAGCAGTGGCCGGCCCCCGCCGGCGGCGAACTCCTCGACGCGGCCGACGTGCAGGGTGTGGTCGCCTCCGTCGTAGGTGCGCCAGGGGCGGCACACGAGGTGGCCGAGGGTGCCGCCCAGCCGAGGCCGGTCCCCGTCCGGGCGTACCCAGGGCACGGCACCGGCCGACGGGCCGCCGGCGAAGTGCACGGCCAGGTCCCGCTGGTCCTCGCCGAGCAGATTGACGACGTACGGGCCCGCGTCCAGCAGGGCGGCGGCGCGGGTACGCCGGCCCAGGGCCACCAGGGCCAGCGGCGGGTCCAGCGACACCGAGGTGAAGGAGTTGACCGTGGCCCCGTGCAGCAGGCTGCCGCGCCGGCAGGTCACCACCGTGACCCCGGTGGCGAAATGGCCCAGGGCGCGGCGCAGTTCGCGCGCCTCGCGCGAGGTGACGGCCCGGCCGGCCGTGGCGGGCGTCGCGTTCATGCGCTCTCCTCGGCTCGACGGGAGACCAGGGCCTCGGTCAGTTCCGCGGTCCTGCGGGCCCGGTGCACCAGTTCGCGCAGGATGTCCGGGCCGTCCTCGGTGAGCAGCGACTCCGCGTGGAACTGGACGGTGGCCAGGCCCGGGCCGTCCAGCGCCACCACGTCGCCGTCGGCACGGCGCCAGACGCGGGCCGGGCCGCCGGGACCGGGCAGGGCGCAGCGATCGGTGTCGGAGCGGGCGGTGAAACTGTTGTAGAAGCCGACGTTCCGCTCCCGGCCCCACAGTTCGACGGTCATCCTCGCCCCCTGGCGGGGCTGGTCCAGCCTGACCAGGCCGAGACCCAGCACCCCGCAGACGGCCTGGTGACCGAGGCACACGGCGGCCAGCGGCAGCCGCCGGGCGAGCCTTCGGGCGGCCAGGGACCGCAGCCGCGCCACGCGTGCGTCGGCCGTGTTCCGGGGGTCGCCGGGGCCGGGCCCCAGCAGCAGCACGGTCTCGGGGTCGCCGGCCACGGCAGGGACGGCCCACCAGGGGTGGACCTCGACCTGGCAGCCGACCGCACGGAGTTGCCGGGCGAGCATGCTGGTGAAGCGGTCCTCCGCGTCGATCACGGCAACCCGCGGACCGGTGCCGGGCGGTACGGCGAGGTGCGTGCCGCCCTGGAGCCAGAAGGCGGCGATGCCGTCGTTGCGGGAGCACAACGCGGCCCGTACCGCCGGATCGGAGGCGAGCGGCCCGACGTCGGGCGGACGGGAGGCGGACCGCTTGGAATCGGACGGACCGGAGGCGGACGGGCCGGAAGCGGGCTCACCGGAAGCGGACCACTTGGAATCGCGCGGACCGGAGGCGGACGGACCCGAAGCGGGCTGACCGGAGGCGGACGGACCCAAACTGGGCTGACCGGAGGTGAACGGACCGGAGGCGGACGGACCCGAAGCGGGCTGACCGGAGGCGGGCTGCCCGGAGGCCGACGGACCCGAAGCGGGCTGGCCGGAGGCCGACGGACCCGAACTGGGCTCACCGGAAGCGGGCTGACCGGAGGCCGACGGACCCGAACTGGGCTCACCGGAAGCGGGCTGACCGGAGGCCGACGGACCCGAACTGGGCTCACCGGAAGCGGGCTGACCGGAATCGAGCGGCCTGGCCTGCGCGGCGGGACCGGCGGTCGGGGGCCGGTCGCCGGTCCCGCCGTGGCGGGCGAGGGCGGTGAGCAGGCCCGCGGCCTTCGCCGTGGTTTCCGCCGCCTCCTCGTGCGGCACCGAGTCCCGCACCACGGTCGCGCCGGCGGTCAGCCGGACCGTGCCGTCCGCGGCGATGTCGGCGGTGCGCAGCACGATGACCGCGTCCAGACTGCGCCGTCCCGCTTCCCGGCCGGCCAGCGCCAGCACGCCGCTGTAGTAGCCGCGGCCCCGCGGCTCGTACCGGGCGATGACCCGGCAGGCGTTCTCCACCGGGCTGCCCGTCACCGTGGGCGCGGGCACCGTGCCCCGCAGGATGTCCGTCAGCGACAGCTCGGACCGGCCGTGCAGGTGGTACTGGGTGTGCGCGAGACGCGACATCCAGGCGAGCGTCGGACCGGACACCCGCACACCGGGGCCGCACAGCTCGCTCATCATCTTCAGTTCCTCGTCCACGACCATGTACAGCTCGTGGATCTCCTTGAGATCGGCGAGGAACCGGAGCAGGCCCTCCCGGTCCGGGCCGCCCGGCTCCGGGTAGCGGTAGGTGCCGCTGACCGGGTTCATGGAGACCTGCGCGCCGGCCACCCGTACCTGCTGTTCCGGGGAACTGCCGATCAGGTACCGGTCACCGGTGCAGACCAGGTAGGTCCAGTAGGCGCCGCTCTCCGCGATCAGCAGTCGGCGCAGGGCGGCCAGGGCCCGGCTCCGGTCGAAGTCGCGGATTCTCCCGTACAGGCTGCGGGCGAGGACGAAGTTGGCCCCCTCACCCCGCTGGATCTCCCGGCGGGTGAGGGCGTCGACACCGGCGGCGTAGCGGTCGTCGTCGAGGTCGAACCCGGCCCGGTCGACGCGCAGTTCGCCGTCCGGCAGCAGCGCCAGCATCCGCTCCAGGGAGACCGTGTGCTGGGACGTGACGTCCAGGGCGAGCAGCGGAGTGCCGTCGTCGGGTGCCGCGAAACCGCGTTCGGCGATCTGCCGGTGGGGCACCAGGGCGAGGACCCGGTGCGCCGGTCCGGTGCGAGCCGGCCCCTGGCACGCTGCCGGGGCCGGCTCGTCGTCGAGACGCAGCTCGGCGAGGCCGGCGGCGGTGCGGACGGGTCCGCTGACGACGTCCACGGTGTCCGGGTGACCCGCGCCCGGCCGGTGCAGGATCGCGAAGGGCGAGCCCGGTGGAGGCAGCAGGGCGTCCAGGGCCGAATCACCGCGTCCGTTCGCCCCCGGCTCGTCCGGTTTCACGGGCTCCACCGCCTCTCCCGGCTCGCCCGCCCCGCTCTCACGGCTCTCCCGGGCGCTCACGCGGCGGCCTCCAGGGCCGGCAGCCGCCAGTAGGCGGTCGCGGCGACGGCCTGGACCAGGTTCAGCCGGGGATCGCACAGGGTGCGGTAGGCCGGGCCGGGGACCGGGCTGAACCCGGCACCGCTGCACTCGACGATGTCGTCCGGAGAGGCCTCCAGGTGCAGTCCGGCACTGCGGCCGCCCTCGGCGGACACGATGTCCACGAACCGGCTGATCTCCGTCATGACGGCGCTGAGCCGGCGCGTCTTGAGTCCGTGCGCGGTGCGTTCTCCGTTGCCGTGCATCGGATCGCACAGCCACAGCACGGGATGACCGGCGGCGCGCACCGCCCGCACCAGAGGTGCCAGGCCGTCGATGCGGCCGGCCCCGAACCGGGCGACGAGGGAGAGCCGGCCCGGTGAGCGCTCCGGGTCGAGCGCGGCGCACAGGGCGAGCACCTGCTCCACGGACGTGGTCGGCCCGATCTTGCACGCCACCGGGTTGTCCACCTCCGCCAGCAGCCGCACATGGGCGCCGTCCGGCCGGCGGGTCCGTTCGCCGACCCATGGCCAATGGGTGCTGGCGAGGTAGGCGCGGCCGGAGCGGTGCCGGCGCACCAGGGGCAGCTCGTAGTCGAGCAGGAGGGCCTCGTGGCTGGTCCACACCCGGGTCTCGGCGGGGGATCCCTCGCCGCGGCCCAGCCGGTCCAGCGACTCCACGGCCCGCTGAGCGGCCCGGAAGCAGCTCAGGATGCGGCCGGGGTCGGGGCGGCGGGCGGCGGCGTCGGGTTCCGGGGCGTTGACCATCGGGCCGCGGTAGACCGGTAACGGCACGCCGTCGTGCAACTCCTCCGGCTGGGAGCGGGGTTTGGCGTACTGTCCGGCGACCCGGCCCACCCGGACGACCGGCCGCCCTGCGCCCGTGCGCACGATGTCGCTGAGGACGTCCAGCATCTCGGCCTTGCGAGCCAGCGGGGCCGGATCGCAGTCGGCGGGGTCCTCGGCGCAGTCTCCGGCCTGCAGGATGCACAGCTCGCCCACGGCGGCGCGTTCCAGGAGCCGGCGCAGGGCGCGCACGCTGTCGTACGTCACCAGTGGGTCCGCGCACGCCAGTTCGGTGTGGACGAGGGCGAGACGCCCCGGGTCAGGCCACTGAGGCTGCTGTGCGGCCGGGAGGGCGGCGACGACGGAGGGTATGAGGGTGTCGTATTCGGTCTCGGGGCAGGAGCTCGTGGGCATGACTGCTCGTGCTTTCGGTGTCCGGCGACCGCCTGGGCGATGGCCGTGATGGTGGATGGTCGGTGGGCGCCGTGGGGTGCCCGGTACGCCGGGGGGCACCGGACGGCGCCGGTGTCCTCAGTCGTCGGCCAGCTCTCCGGTGGAACGGAAGTAGCGGATCATGCGGGTGATCGCCGCTTCACCGATGGCGGGCCAGGTCAGACCCAGCTCGGTCAGCAGGCGGGTGGTGGCGGCGTTGTGGTAGGTGTTGTCGCCCAGTTCCAGGGCGCCCTCGCGGAAGAGGGGTACGGCGGCGGCGAGGGCGTTGCCGCCCGGGCCGCGTGCGGACTCCTCCAGGCGGGCCAGCCATGCGTCGGTCGGCACGATCTCGAGCGGACGGCCGTCGGCGCGCAGGGCCGCGTGGACCGGAGAGAAGTCCGATCCGTTCGGATGGAAGACGTGCAGGGTCCGGTTGTGGGCGGCGGGGTGCCGGGAGAGGGCGACGACGGCCCGGGCGACGAAGTCGACGGGCAGCAGATCGGTGAAGAGGTCCTCGGCCGGCGGGGCCGAGCCCAGTTCGATGAAGCTCTTGATCTGCCGCCACAGGAAGTCGTCGCTCTGGCAGGCGCCGGTGACGCTGTCTCCGGAGATGCGTCCGATGCGGTGGATGGTGACCGGGATGCCGTGCGCGCGCGCCGCGAGGGCGATGCGCTCGGCGACCCACTTGCTCTGGGTGTAGCCGATGCCCAGGCGTTCGCACGCCTCGGGCACGTCGTCCTCGGTGAGGACCGCGCCGGCGGGTGCCTCGCCCGGCGCGAACACGGCGATGGTGGACATGTACTGCAGATGCTTGGGCCGGTCCGTCGCAGCGAAGCGGACGAGATGGCGGAAGCCCTCGACGTTCGTCGGCTTCACCGAGGCGTACGGCAGCACGAAGTTGATGTGCGCGGCCGCGTGGTGGACGACGTCGACGGTGCCGGCCAGCGTGTCGTACGCCGGGCCGCTCAGACCGAGCCCCGGCCGGCTCAGGTCACCGGGTACGGCGCGCACCCGGGACCAGTCGATCCGCCCGTCCAGCCGGTAGCGTCCGGCGGTGGCGCGCAGCCGGCGTGTGGCGTCCGGTTCGTCCGCGGCCCGTACCAGGCAGTGGACCCGGGCGCCGGTCCGTGTGGTCAGCTCCCGCAGCAGGTAGCTGCCCAGGAACCCGGTGGCGCCGGTGAGCAGGACGTCGCGGGCCTCGGCCACCGGCACCGGGGTGCCGGTGACGGCGGGCAGACCGTCCGGAAGGGTCACGTCCGCCCGCAGCGCGGGAGCGGCGGCGGGGGTGCCGGTGCCCAGCCGGGCGGCCATGCCCGCCACGGTCGGGTCGTCGAACAGGGCGCGCAGGGACAGCTCCTGGCCGAACGACCGGCGCAGGCGGTAGACGAGTTCGGTGGCGATGATCGAGTTTCCGCCGATCGTGAAGAAGTCCTCGTCCCTGCCCACCGCGGACACCTTCAGCACGTCCGCCCACTCCCGGGCGATCCGCTGCTCCAGTCCCGGCCGCGGGGGGCGGGCGGGCTCCGCGGGTGCGGTCCGTGCCGCGTGCGCCTGTGCGACGGCCAGTTCGCCGACGGCCCGCCGGTCGGTCTTCCCGCTCGGGGTCGTCGGCATGTGCTCCACCGGCACCACCAGCGCGGGCACCATGTAGTCGGGCAGCGTGCCGGACACCGCGCGGCGCAGCTCGGCGGTCTCCCAGGTGCGGGAGGCTTCCAGGACCGCGACGAGCCTGCGGTCTCCGGGCGCGATGTCGACGGCGGCGACGGCGGAGGAGGCGACGCCGTCGAGGTCGTCGAGAGCGGCCTCGATCTCGGCGGGCTCGATCCGGTAGCCGCGTATCTTGATCTGGTCGTCGGTCCGGCCGAGGTACTCCAGGTCGCCGGCGGCGTTCCAGCGCACCAGGTCGCCGGTGCGGTAGAGCCGGTCACCGGGTTCGCCGAAGGGGTCCGGAAGGAAGCGGCGGGCCGTCTCCTCGGGGCGGTTGCGGTATCCGGGGGACAGCACGGACCCGCCGATGTACAGCTCGCCCGGGACGCCGGGGGGTACGAGCCGCCGGTGGGCGTCCAGGACCACCAGCCGGACGCCGTCCACCGGGCGGCCGATCGGCGGGGTGTCGGGCCAGTCGGCGGGCGGGCCGGTGAGGGGGTGCCAGGTGGCGAGGTGGGTTTCCGACGGCCCGTACATGTTCACCAGCCGGGCCGCCGGGTGCCGGGTGAAGAACTCCCTGATCTGCGGGGAGACGACGAGGGCCTCGCCGACGGAGGTGATCTCACGCAGGTCGTCCAGGCGCGGCCCGCCGTCCGCGGCGAGGGCTGCCAGCTGCTGCAGCGCGATGTACGGCAGGTACACCCGGGTGATGCGGCGCCGGGCGAGGAACCCGGCGAGGGCCTGCAGGTCCTTGCGCAGTTCCTCGGGGACGAGCACCAGGGTGCCGCCGGCGCACAGGGTGCCGAGGATCTCCATCACCGAGACGTCGAAGGACAGCGACATGTACTGCAGCGTCCGCCCGGTCGCCCCGCACGGTGAGCAACGGTCCTGCGCGCGTACCAGGTTGGCGACGGTCCGGTCGGCGATGACCACACCCTTGGGCAGGCCGGTGGAGCCCGAGGTGTGCACGACGTAGACCGGGTCGTCCGGCGTCTTGACCCGGCCGAGTCCGGTGGCGGGCGCCGCGGCGATGCGCTCGGTGTGCCGGTCCAGCACGAAGAGGCGCTCGCCCGGCGGCAGTTCACCGGCCAGCACGGTGTCCGTGACGGTCAGCGAGACCCCGGCGTCGTGCAGCGTGTGGGTGAGCCGCTGGGCGGGGTATGAGGGGTCGAGCGGCACGTACGCGGCGCCGGTCTTGAGGACGGCGAGCAGGGTGACGACCATGGCGTGGGAGCGGGGCAGGCAGATGCCGATCCGGGTGCCGGTGCGGGCGCCGGACGCGCGCAGCACCTGGGCGAGCCGGTTGGCTCGCCGGTCGAGCTCGCGGTAGGTCAGGGCCGTGCCGTCGTCCTCCAGGGCCACGGCGTCGGGGGTGGCGGCCGCCTGGGCCTCGAAGAGTTCGCTGACGGGCGCGTCGTGCGCGGCGTACGCGGTGCGGTCGCCGCGGGCCAGGACGGTCCGCCGCTCCTCCTGGTCGAGCGCGTCCAGTTGGTGCAGCGGCGCGTCGGGGAGGCGGACGAACTGTCCCATCAGGTACCGCAGTCGCGCTCCCATGGCCTGCGCGGTCGCCTCGTCGAAGAGGTGGGTGTCGTATTCGATCAGGCCGTGCAGGCCCTCGGCGTCGCGTTCGAAGACCACCGACAGGTCGTACTTGGCACCGTGGGAGGCACCTCGTTCGATGCGCAGTTCCCCGTCCCCGTGGGTGATCCGTCCGGAACCGGCCTGGGTGAGCACGAGCATGGTCTGCACGAGCGGGGTGTAGCCGCTGCTGCGCGGCGGCTGGAGCCGCTCGACGACCTTGTCGAACGGCACCCACTTGTGCCGCAGCGCGCGGCTCACCTCCTCGCCGGCCTGCCGCAGCACGTCCCGGACGGTCATGCCGGGGTCGATCTCCTGGCGCAGGACGACCAGGTTGACGAAGTAGCCGATCAGGTCGTGGGTGGCGGGATCGTCGCGGAGTGAGACGGGGCTGCCGACCAGCACGCGCCGCTGCCCGGTGTGCCGGGCGAGGAAGACCGCGTACGCGGCGACGAGCGCCATGAACAGGGTCACCCCCGCGTCCCGGGCGAGGGCCTCGAAGTCGTCGGCCAGGGCGGCCGGGAGGCGCAACGGGACGGCGCCGCCCCGGTGTTGCTGCACCGGGGGGCGGGGCCGGTCGGTGGGCAGGTCCAGCACCGGGAGTTCCCCGGCGAGCCGGTCGGCGACCTGGTCGAGGGAGCGTGCCAGGGCGTCGGGGGTCATCCGGTCCCGGTACCACTGGCTGAAGTCCGCGTAGGTGGGCCGGAGCGGGTCGGCCTCGACGGGCAGCCCGCGGCCGAGGCGGTCGTAGGCGTCGAGGAGTTCGCGCAGGAAGATGCCGGCGGAGGCGGCGTCGGAGGCGATGTGGTGGATGTTGCAGACGAGCGCCGACCGGTCGTCGGGACCCTGGGCGCAGGTCAGCGCGACGACCGGCCCCCGCGACAGGTCGAGGCGGAGATTGGCCACCCGGTGGACGAGGGCGGCGAGTTCCTTGTCGTCGCCGTAGCGGGCGACCTCGAACTCGACGGCGTCGTCGTCCTCCGAGACGGTCTGCCGGAGGACCCCGTCGCGCAGGGCGTAGGTGGTGCGCAGGACGTCCTGGCGGCGCAGCACACCGCGCACGGCCGCACGCATGCGGTCGGAGTCGGCGGTGAAGGGCAGCCGGACGGAGAACGGGCCGTTGTAGGCGGCCGGGTGGGGCAGGTACTGGTCGATGAGCCAGATGCCGCTCTGGCCGAAGGAGGCCTCCACGCCCGTCCCGTCGCGCCGGACGAGCCCGGCGCGCAGCTCGGGGGTCCGGGGCGCCCCGCGCCGCTCGGCGAGTCGTGCGGCGACGTCGGCGACGGTGACGTGGCCCGTCAGCTCCGCGGCGGTGACGTCGACGGCGAAGACGGCGGTCAGGGTGGTGGCGAGGCGGTCGAGCGGGCCGGGGTGGGAGCACCGGCCGGCGAGCGGCTCGTGCGCGGTGAGGCCGGCGCTGGCGAGGGTGGTCCGGGCAAGGTCGAGTACGGCGGTTTCGAGGGGGGAGTTCACCGGTCGTTGTCCTCTGCAGAGATCCACCGGCCGGCGGCGACGGACGCCGCACGGCCGCGGCCGGGTTACGACTGCTGGGCCTGTGCCGCGGGGTCGCGCCCGGTGTCCCGCGCCTGCTCGACGAACCGCGCCAGCTGTTCCACGGTGCCGTGCCGGAACACGTCCTCGGTGCTCACCTCGACGCCGAAGATCTTCTGCAGCCGGGAGGCGAGTTGCACGAAGTGCAGGGAGTTCCCGCCGTGCCCGAGGAAGGAGTCGGTGGTGGTGAAGTCCTGGGCGCCGGAGATGTCCTTCCAGGCCTGGAGTACGACGGTCTCGAGCGGGTTCTGCACGGCTGCGTCACCTTTCTTCGGCTTCGGTAGGGCCACCGACGGGTCCGTGAGCGCGGACCGGTCGATCTTTCCGTTGACGTTCCTCGGCAGCTCGCCGAGGTGGTGGAACGAGGACGGGACCATGTACGAGGGCAGTTCGTCCCCCAGCAGCCGCGCCAGGTCGGCGCCGTCGCGAGGCCGTCCGTCGGTGGTGGTGTAGAAGGCGGTGAGCGACTTGTCACCGGCGTCCTCGGGGAACGCCTTGACCACGGCGTCGGTGACGCCGTCGAGGGCGCGCAGGGCGAGGGTGACGGCGGTCAGTTCGACGCGGTAGCCGCGGATCTTCACCATGCTGTCGGCGCGGCCGACGAGGACGATGTCGCCGTCGGCGGTGGTGCGGGCCAGATCGCCGGTCAGGTAGCGGAGCCGGCCGTCGGGGCCGGTGACGAACTTGCGGGCCGTCAGTTCGGGATCGTCGAGATAGCCCTGGGCGAGTCCGAGTCCGCCGACGGTCAGCTGTCCGGGTGTGCCCGGCGGGCAGGGCCGCAGGGTGTCGTCGAGGACCTCCAGGTCGACCTCGGGCAGGGGGCGCCCGACGGGGACCCGTTCCTCGCGGGGGACGTCGTCGGCGCCGCGGATGGGGTGGAGGGCGGTGATGGAGGAGTTCTCGGTGCAGCCGTAGCCGTTGTAGATGACCGCCTGTGTCGACCGGGCCGCGCGGCGCAGGTGCTCCGGTGACGGGAAGTCGCCGCTGAGCAGGATGACCCGGAGGTCGCGCAGGCACTCCGGTTCCTCGTCCACCAGCAGGTTGAACAGGCCGCAGGGCAGCGAGAGCGCGGTCACGCCGTGCCGGACGATCGCCTCCTTCAGCGCCGGGAGGCTGGGCAGTCCGTGCGGCATGACGACGAGTCGTGCTCCGTGCAGGAAGGCGAGCCAGATCTCGATGGTGGAGGCCGCGAAGGAGAACGCGGCGGACTGGACCAGACAGTCCCCCGGTCCCATCCGCAGGTCGCCGGCGTACGGTCCCAGCCGGGCCAGCCCGCGGTGGGCGATGCGCACGCCCTTGGGCCGGCCGGTGGATCCGGAGGTGAACATGAGGAACGCGGTGCTCTCCGGATCGGACACCGCGGGCGGCGCCATGTCGGAGCCGGGGTCGGCGCCCCGGGTCAGCTCGTCGACCGGCACGTGCAGCGGTGCCCCGGCCGTCGTGGGCGCGGCGCCCGGCGGTTCGGTGTCGTGCACGACGGCGCGCGGCGCCGATTCGGCCACGACCCGGGAGACGAACGGCGCGGGGTGATCCGGGTTGAGGGGCACCACGCAGGCGGCCGCCTTGAGCACGCCGAGCATGACCGCGTACAGGTCGGTCGAGCGGCGCAGATACACGGCGACCCGGTCGCCGGGCGCCACCTTCCGGGCGACCAGAGCACGGGCCACGCGCTCGGCCCGCTCGTTCAGTTCGCGAAAGGTCACGGTCTCCGTGCCGGAGACGAGGGCCACTTCGTGGCCGGCGGTCCGCACGATGCGGTCGAAGCAGTCGGTGAGAGTCAGGGAAACAGGGGAACGCGCCGCGCTCGACGCGTGGTCCGTGCGCACATGTGCTCCTTGCCTCGCTGGCATCCAGGGACAGGCATTCCACGGAAACAAGCACACATCAGATGAAAACGGATGATTGCTGTGTGGAAATCACGTTAGGCATGAGCTCTTCAGCGTGTCAACCCCGATCCGGACCGGCACGCCCGCCCTCACCTACACCCCGACCCTACGACCCACCCTCCGCGCACCTCCGCTTTTTTCAGCCATTCGCTTTCCATCAGGAAAGCGACCGCTCGTTGACGAAAGATCCAACAATCGTTTTCCCGGAAGAAATCATTCCGGATCTCACACTTGAGGGAATCTGATTTCTGATCGGAAACCATTTTGTGAAGTGGAGGCCGCGTGTGGAGCGCAGTGGTGTACGTGAGGTCTGACGATCGTTGATAATGGGTAACCAACCGACTCTCTCCCACCTCATCATCCGAGGGACTGATGACTCGAACCGACAGTCCACCGCGCGCGTCCGACGCTCCGCCCGCGCCGGGCGAACTCGAGGACGCACTGTCCCACCTGCAGTGCATCCTGGTCGCCCGCCGCACGCGCTCGAATCCGGAAGGCGTCACCTGGCAGCAGTACGACGTGCTCGAACTGCTGCGTATTCGCGGTCCCATGACCCCCTCGGTCCTGAGCGGCTCGCTCGGCGTGTCGAGGGCGACCACCTCCAAGGCGCTGCGGGTCCTGAAGGACCTCGGCCTCGTCGGGCAGCAGACGCTCGGTGAGGATCGGCGTGAACTGACCACCTCGCTCACCGCGACCGGCGAGTCCTTCCTCACCCGGGTGGCCGACCAGCGGCGCGACAACGCCGCCATCGTCGAGGCCGCCCTGAGCCCGGGCGAGCGGGCGATGTTCGTCGAGCTGTGCCACAAGGTCGCCGGGGCCCTGGAACCCCACCTGTGACCGAGAGAGACCGCAACGGCGAAGGCCGTGCCGAGGATTGCGACAATCCTCGGCACGGCCTTCGCCCTGCGTCTCGCAGTCGGGACGACAGGATTTGAACCTGCGACCCCTTGACCCCCAGTCAAGTGCGCTACCAAGCTGCGCCACGTCCCGTTGCGGTCCCACCCGGGGTGTCCCCCGCGTGATCACGCAGGTCAACCCTACCGCACCCGAGCGGGTGCCGGTGCCGCCCCCGAGGCGGCGGGGATCGTCGTACGGTCCTGGCGGCGGGCCGGGACGAGGAGGGCGGCGCCGGCCGCGGCCAGGCAGAGGAGGGCGAGCAGGGCCCAGCCGTGGGTGTAGCCGGAGGCGTAGGGCAGGCCGGAGGGCTGGAGGCGGCCGGTGACCAGGACGCCGGTGAGCGCGGCGCCGATGGAGCCGCCGATGGTGCGGATGTTGGCGTTCATGCCGGTCGCGGCTCCGGTCTGCTCGGGCGGGACGCTGCCGACGACGAGGTTGGCCATGGACGCGAAGGCCAGCCCGATACCCAGGCCGAACAGCCCGGCCACGACGGCGATCTGCCACTGGGCGTCATGCCAGAGGGTGAGGAAGCCGCAGGCCAGCGCGCCGAGGGCGGCACCCGCGGTGAGGAGCGCCTTGGCGCCGACGCGGGGCTCCAGGCGGCCCGAGAGGATGCCGGAGAGGAACATCGCCAGCAGCATCGGGAGCATGAGGAGGCCGGAGGCGGTGACGCTCGCGCCGAAGCCGTAACCGGCCGTGGACGGCGTCTGGACGAAGCCCGGCAGGAAGGACCAGATGGCGTACATGCCCGCGCCGAAGAGCAGGGCGGCGGCGTTGGTCGTCCACACCGCGGGCAGCCGCATCACGCGCAGGTCGATCAGCGGGGTGCGGGAGCGGGCCTCGGCCGTGAGCCACAGGACGAACAGCACGACCGCGGCGGCGAACAGACCGAGCACCTTCGCGGAACCCCAGCCCCACTGCCCGGCCTGGCTCAGCGGCAGCAGCAGGGCGACCAGCCATGCGGAGAGCAGGATGGCGCCGTACCAACCCACCTTCCCCTGGGCCCGCTTGGGCGACTCGGGGACGTACGCCACGGCGATCAGGACCGTCGCGGCGACGATCGCCACGGGGATCCAGAACAGCCAGCGGTAGTCGAGCGCGGAGACGATCGGTCCGGCGGCCACCATGCCGACACCGCCGCCCGCGGCGATGACCGCGGAGAGGGTGCTGATGCTGCCGCTCACCTCGGCCGGCGCGAACTCGTCGCGGATGATGCCGAAGGACAGCGGGAACAGGGCGCCACCGACGCCCTGGACGACCCGGGCGACGACGAGGACACCGATGTCCGGGGCGAGCGCGGCGACCAGACAGCCGGCGAGGACGGCGAGCAGGACGCCGACGAGCGTGCGCTTCTTTCCGACGAGGTCACCGACCCGGCCGAGGATGGGGGTGAAGACCGAGGCGGACAGCAGGTAGGCCGTCATCACCCAGGTCGCGGTCGACTGGGAGGTGTGCAGGGCGTGCTGGACGGTCGGCAGGGCCGGCGCGATCAGCGACTGGAGCATGGAGAACACGCCCGCACCGGTCGCGAGGACCGCGAAGGTGAGGCGAGTGGACGTGCGGGGCATGAGAGAGCCTCTCCGAAGGGGAGCGCCGAGGAAGGGGCGAAGGAGGAAGTCGAGGAAGAGGTGACGGGGGCATCGCCGCCGGGCACGTCTGCCCAGGGCGGAGTCGGCCCCAGCACTGCTAAAGTGGAGGTGCACCTCCACTCTAGCGGAGGCGCGCCTCCGGTTCAACCGAACCGGATGCGTTCCTCCGGTTCATCGATCCCCCATGGGAGGCACCAGTGACGGCCACGCCGTTCCCCGTCGGCGAGATCGTGGCGACCCGCCGGCCTCACCGCAAGGACGCCGCCCGCAACTACGACGCCCTGCTCGCCGCCGCCCGCGAGGCGTTCGCGGAGCACGGCTCGG
This sequence comes from Streptomyces sp. RB17, assembly GCF_009604455.1. Lineage (GTDB taxonomy): Bacteria > Actinomycetota > Actinomycetes > Streptomycetales > Streptomycetaceae > Streptomyces. Next base: position 253,459 of record NZ_WEGL01000002.1, on the reverse strand, counting down.
ACGCCTCCCTGGAGGACATCGCCCGCCGCGCGGGCGTCGGAATCGGCACCCTGTACCGGAACTTCCCCACCCGCCGCGACCTCTTCGAGAGCGTCTACGCCGACGAGGTCAACACGCTGTGCCGGGCGGCCGAGGAGGTGGCGGACCTACAGCCGTGGGAGGCGCTGACGGCCTGGCTGGACCGCTTCTCCGGCTACATGGTCACCAAGCGCGCGGTGCGCGAGGCGCTGAACGACGAGTCCGAGATCTTCCAGACCTGCCGCGACTCGATGTACGCCGCCGGAGGCCCGCTGCTCGAGCGCGCCCAGCGGGCCGGCGTGGCCCGCGCGGACATGGACTTCACCGACCTGCTGAGGATGGTCGCCGGCATCACGGCCACGGCGTTCGACGACGACGCCCAGCGCGACCGCGTTCTCGCCATCGCGCTCGACGGGGTACGCACCGGCCGCTGAGGCCGGGCACCACCTCCTTGATGGGCGCCTTCCACTTGATGAGCGCCTTCTACTTGATGAGCGCGTTCGCCACCACCACGATCACCCCGAGCAACGCGTCCCCGCCGCCCATGAGGCACGCCATGGACCAACTCCGTGCCGACCAGCGGGCGGTGATCAGGCCGAGGACGAAAAGAATCACGATGTTGAGGGCGAACGCCGGGTACTGGACCCCGTTCGGCGGCCACCAGCCCCAGCCCGCGCCCGCGAGCAGGAAGACCGTGGGCAGCACGGCCGTGACCAGCGGCCACTCGTCCCGCAGCGTGCGCAGCACGTCCCAACGGCGGTGCGGGGCGCGTTCCGCGATGTAGTGGGCGTAGCCGTGCGCGAGGGCGGAGGCGCAGGCGGTCACCAGGAGCCACACGGCGTCGTAGAGGCGGCCGGCGGCGGTCGTACGGCCGTACTGGGTGAGCGCCGCGACCATCGAGCTGGCGAGCACGGCACCGTACACACCGCCGAACAGGACGGCCTCGCGTGTGTCGTGCTGCCGGGGCGGTGCCGTGCCGACCGCCGTGGAGTCAGCCATGTTCCCCACGATCAACCGTGCCACGCCGCCCCGCCAGTTCGCACGGACCGACGAACTGTCCTCCCACCAGCCCAGATGCCCCACACACTGTCGGCTTCGCCACGGCCCGGCGCTGGCTAGGCTCGCCGCATGACGCACAGCTTCGCGCTCCACATCCCCGACGCCGAACTCGAACCCGAGCCCCTCGACCCCGAACAGATCGTCTCCGGCGACCCGGAGGTCACCGGGAAGGTGGTCTGGGAGTCGCCGGACGGCCGGCAGATCCGCGGGATCTGGCAGATCACGCCGGGCGCGGTCAAGGACACGGAGGCGGACGAACTGTTCGTCGTGATCAGCGGTTCGGCGACGATCGAGGTGCAGGACGGGCCGACGCTGACGGTGGGGCCGGGGGACATGGCGGTGCTGCGGGCGGGGGACCGTACGACGTGGACCGTGCGCGAGACGCTGCGCAAGGCGTACGCGATCAACCTGTGAGGCGCGGTCGGGGCGCCGCGACATGCCGTCGCGCGTCTGCGGCGCCGTTGTGGTCGCTCGCGCCCACACGGCGGTAGCCGCATGTCAAAAGGGCCCCGCGCCCCTTTGGGGCGCGCCGGCTCGGGGCGCCAAGCTGCTCAGCTCCTTGACCCCGGCGGTCAGCGCCTCGGCCACCGCCTGCGGCGGTATGTCCGCTCCCCCGCTCGTGCGGGCCGAGAGTGGCAGTTCCACCTGGACGCCGCGCAGGCGGGTCAGGTTGACGGGGTTGCGGGGATGGACGCCGCGCAGGTCTGCCGGGATGGCCGTCAGGTCGGTGACGGCCGGGAACTGTGGGGCGCCGGCGGCGAGCGCCGAGGCGAGGACGTGGGCCGCGGGCCGGTTGGCGCCGCCCAGGAAGATCGTGTGCGGTGCCTCGGGGCGCATGTGGCCGTGCACGGAGACCGTGAGGGAGACGTGCTCCAGGAACTCCCGCAGGAGGGCGCAGTGATCGGCCGCCATGCGCGCGGACGGGATGTGCACGGGGCGCCGTACCCCCGGCTGGGTGAAGACGAGGCTGGTGGCGCCGCAGCGGCGCGCCACGAGGTCCGCGAGTTCGGCTGTGCCCCCTTCGTTGCTGCCGTGCAGGGCCAGCAGCCCGATCCCGCTGCCCGGTACGAGGGCCGCGACCAGCGGTGTGCCGTCGATCTCCACGTGTTCGGTACGGGTCACCGGATCGCCCCCTTCACTCGGCCGGCTGCGCGGGCATGTTGTACGGCGTGACGACCTGGATCGCGGACGGCAGCGCCGGGCCGGCCGGGGGCAGCGCGCCGTGCGCCCGCATCACGAGGTGGCAGGCCTCCCGCATGTCCTGGCGCAGGTCGTGGTGGAGCACGGCGGACAGCCGGTGCTCGCGCAGCAGTCGCGTGTTGTCGTGGTCGAGGTCGTGGGCGATGAACACCGCGCAGGCGCGGCCGAGGTCGGCGAAGGCGCGCAGGGTGGCGTCGTTGCCGCCGCCGATGGAATACACGGCCCGGATCTCAGGGTCCCGTTCCAGGGCCGCGCGGACCAGGTCGTACTGGGTGGCGTCCAGGCCCTGTCCCTCGGCGATCTCCACCAGGGTGCGCTCGGGATGCCGGGCCCGCATCACGCTCCGGAACCCCATCTCGCGCTCCTCCTCGTTGCGGAAGTAGCCGCTGCTCAGGCTGGTGAGGACATGGCCGGGCCGGTCGCCGAGCCACTGGCCCATCAGATAGGCGGCGGTGGCCCCGGCGGCCCGGTTGTCGCTGCCGACGTAGCCGATCCGGCCGCCGGCGGGCAGGTCGGTGACCAGGGTGACGACCGGGATGCCGGCCGCGGTGAGCCGGCCCACGGCGGCGGTGACCTCGGGGACGTCCGGCGCCTTGAGGATCACGCCCTGGGAGCCGCGCCGGGCGATCCGGTCCAGCGTTCTGACCTGCTCGGCGGCCGGGCCGGTCTCGCGGAAGTGGAAGCGTGAGCGCACCACCGCCGGGTGCAGGGACGGCAGTTCGGCCTCCAGGGCGGCGCGTACGGCGGTGGAGAACCGCTCCGGCGCCTGCACCACGATGTCCACCATGAAGGTGCGGCCGACCAGCCGCACCTGGGTGCGCTGCCGGTCGAGGTCGGCGATGGCCCGGTGCACTTCTTGCGCGGTGCTCTCGCGCACGCCTCCCCTGCCGTTCAGCACACGGTCCACCGTGGCCTCGCTCAGACCCGCCTGACGTGCGATCTCCCGGATCGGGAACGGGTGTCCCATGGGCCGGCTCCTTGAGGGGTTTTTGATGGCTGGCTGCTGGTTGTTCGAGGGGTTTGTCATGACAAGAATGACAGGGCTGTGCCGCTCCGGTGGCCTGAAGTCGTGACTGAAAGAAGGACACCGATGTCCGTCGCCTCCGTGCCAGGCCGTGCCTGGCTGTCCGAGCAGGACTGCGACCTGGACGCCTTCCGCGCCCTGATCGACCGGACGACCCGCCTCATGGACTACCCGCACGCCGCCTCGGTGGCCGAGAACGTGCTGGTGTACGAGGGTGAACGGCTGCGTGCCGGCGGGGACCGGGACGCGCTGCGGGCGGAGCTGGTGCGGGCGTTCGCCGACGGCCCCGGCATCGTCGTCGTCCGGGGCGCCTACCCGGACCCGGCGGTCGTCGACCGGGTCACGGCCGTGTTCGAGGCGCTGATCGCCGAACAGCGGGCGTCCGGCGCCACCGCCGGCGACCACTTCGCCCAGCCCGGTGCCAACGACCGGGTGTGGAACGCGCTGGAGAAGACGGCCCTGTACGACCCGGAGGCGTTCGCCGGCTACTACGCGAACGACGTCCTGGCCCTGGTCTGCTCGGCCTGGCTGGGTCCCGGCTACCAGGTGACCTCGCAGGTCAACGTGGTCAACCCGGGCGGCGCCGGGCAGACCGCGCACCGGGACTACCACCTCGGCTTCCTCAGCAACGCGACCGCGGCCGCCTACCCGGCCCATGTGCACCGGCTCTCCCCGGTGCTCACCCTCCAGGGCGCGGTCGCCCACTGCGACATGCCGGTGGAGTCGGGCCCGACGCTGTATCTGCCGTACTCGCAGCGGTACGAGCCGGGCTATCTGGCCTGGCGGCTCCCGGAGTTCCAGGCGTACTTCGAGGCACACCACGTACAGCTCCCGCTCGCCAAGGGCGACGCGGCCTTCTTCAACCCGGCGCTCTTCCACGCCGCCGGCACCAACCGCACGGCGGACGTGCGGCGCACGGCCAATCTGCTCCAGGTGTCCTCCGCCTTCGGGCGCGCGATGGAGACGGTGGACCGGGAGGCGGTGGCGAACGCGGTGTTCCCGGTGCTGCTGGGGCGCGCGGCCGAGGGGGCCGGCGAGGCGTGGCTGGAGAACGTGATCGCGGCGAGCGCCGAGGGCTACCCCTTCCCGACCAACCTCGACAGCGACCCGCCGGTCGACGGTCTGGCCCCGCCGGCGCAGGCGGACGTGCTGCGGCGGGCGGTGCGCGAGAAGTGGACACCGGAGCGGCTTCGTGCGGAGTTGCGGGCCGGTGCGGAACGGCGAGAGAGCTGAGGAAGAGAGCTGAGGAAGGGCGGGCACGTCATGGGACTTCTCGACGGACTTCTCCGGGAGAAGATCGTCCTGGTCAACGGCGGCAGTCAGGGGGTCGGTGCGGCGATCGCGCGGGCCGCCGTCCGGGAGGGCGCCGTCGTGGCGGTCACCGGGCGCCGTACCGAACCGGGTGAGGCGCTGGTCGCGGAGCTGGCGTCGGCCGGGGGCAAGGCGATGTTCGTGCGCGCCGATCTGGCGGACGCCGAGCAGGCCAGGGCGGCGGTCGCCGAGGTGGTGAACGCCTACGGCCGCATCGACTGCCTGGTGAACTCCGCCGGGCTGACCTCCCGGGGCACACTGCTGGACACCACCCCGGAGCTGTTCGACGCGCACATCGCGATCAACCTCAAGGGGCCGTTCTTCGCGATGCAGGCGGCGGTCGCCGACATGGTGGCCCGCAAGGCGCCCGGCACGATCGTCAACATCATCACCTCGTCGGCGCACGGCGGTCAGCCGTTCCTGGCGCCGTACGTCGCCGCCAAGGCGGGCCTCGCGGGCCTGACCCGCAACGCGGCGCACGCCCACCGCTGGGACCGGATCCGGATCAACGGCCTGAACATCGGCTGGACCGCGACGGAGGGCGAGGACGCCACCCAGCGCGCCTTCCACGACGCCGGCGACGACTGGCGCGAGCAGGCCGCGGCGAAGCTGCCCATGGGGAAACTGGGCCAACCGGACGAGATCGCCGACTTCGTGGTCTTCCTGCTGTCCGACCGGTCGGGGGTGGTCACGGGCTCGGTGATCGACTGGGACCAGAACGTCCTCGGCGGCCTCGACTGAACCTCCCTCTCCGTTCGTCCCGGCAGGAACCACCTCGTCCCCGCAAGAACTGCAAGGAGCCTCATCCTCATGCGCATCGGAATCCTCGGCCTCGGCCGCATCGGCGCCTTCCACGCCGAGACCCTCTCCGGACTGGACGCCGTCGAGTCGCTCGTCGTCGCCGACCCGTTCGCGGACGCCGCCAAGGCCGCCGCCGAGCGGTTCGGCGCCGAGGTCGTGGACTCGCCGGAGGCGCTGCTGGCCGCCGGCGTGGACGGCATCGTGGTGGCGGCCGCGACCGACGCCCACCCCGCCCTGATCCTGGCCGGCGTCGAGGCCGGCGTCCCGGTCTTCTGCGAGAAGCCCGTCGCGAAGACGATGCGCGAGGGCGTCGAGGTGCTGAAGGCCGTACGCGACAGCGACGTGCCGATCCAGATCGGCTACAACCGCCGCTTCGACGCGGGCTTCACCGCCGCGCGGGCCGCCGTACAGGCCGGTGAGCTGGGCAAGCTGCACACGGTCCGCTGCACGACCCTGGACCCGGCGCCGCCGCCGGCCGCGTACATCGCCGCCTCCGGTGGCATCTTCCGCGACTGTTCCGTGCACGACTTCGACATCATCCGCTGGGTGACCGGCCGCGAGGTCACCGAGGTGTACGCGGTCGGCGGAAACCGCGGCGCCGACTACATCAAGGAGGCGGGCGACGCGGACACCACCGGCGCGATCCTCACCCTGGACGACGGCACCCTCGCGGTGGTCTCCAACTCCCGCCACAACGCGCGTGGTTACGACGTCCGCATGGAGCTGCACGGCTTCGCCGACTCCATCGCCGTCGGCCTGGACGACAAGCTGCCGCTGCGCTCGGTCGAACCAGGGGTGACCTTCCCGTCCGGCACCCCGCACGGCTTCTTCATGGACCGCTTCACCGACGCCTACCGCGCCGAACTCACCGCGTTCACCGAGGTCGTGGCCGGCACCCGCCCCTCCCCCTGCACCGTCGAGGACGCCCTGGAGGCGGGCTGGATCGCGGAGGCCTGCACCCTGTCGCTGCACGAGCACCGGCCGGTGACGCTCGCGGAGGTGCGGGTGCCCTGAGACATACGGGAGGCGCCGGGCGGAGGTGCCCGGCGCCGCACCCGTGTCTCAGCCGCAGTAACGGATCAGCCACTCGTCGGGGTTGTACGTGTCGCGCGCCGGGTCGGGCAGGGTGGCCGGCTTGGTCTCGACCGTGTCCTCGGGGCGTATCCGCTCGGGCAGCGTGCCGAAGCGGTCGCGGCGCAGCAGCGCCGGGTCGGTGGCGTCCCGGGCCGTCTTCCGGGGTTCGGTGCGGTGTGTCATCTCGTCCTCCCGTCTGCGCGGGCGTCCCCCGTCATCGTGCACAACGCCCGCGTGCCCCCGGTTGGTTCCCGGCCGCTCTCCGGCCGAATCCGTCGCGGTCACGAAGGAACCGGGCCCGCGGAAGGGGCCCGGTCCTTCGGAGAGGTGCTCAGGCCCCGCAGGACCGCAGGAACCGTCGCGTCCGCAGCGCGATCGGCAGGGGCTTGTCCGGCTCGCACGGATACATGTCCTGCTCGACGATCGCGAACAGCTCCACGCCGAGTCGCTGCGCGGCCTCGAGGACGGGCGCCAACTCGGGTACGCCGGACGGCGGTTCGCACATCACTCCGCGCTGCACCGCCGGCCCGAACGGCACCCCCTTCGCGACCACCTCGGCGAGGATGTCCGGGTCGACCTGCTTGAGGTGCAGATAGCCGATGCGCTCGCCGTAGGTCTCGATGAGCTTGACGCTGTCCCCGCCGCAGTAGGCGTAGTGCCCGGTGTCCAGGCACAGGTTGACCAGCTCGGTGTCGGTCGAGTCGAGGAAGCGTTCGACGTGGTCCTCGGTGTCGATGTGGGTGTCGGCGTGCGGGTGGACCACGATGTCCAGGCCGTACGTCTCCTTGACCTCGTGGCCGAGCCGCTCCATGCCCTTGGTCAGATGCGCCCACTGCTCGGCGGTCAGCTCCGGCGGCTCCAGGATCTCGGCGGTCTTGTCGTCCCGCCAGAAGGACGGGATGACCACCAGGTGCCGCGCGCCCATCGCCTGGGTGAGTGCGGCGACCTGGCTGACGTGCGCCCAGGTCTCCGCCCAGACGGACGGGCCGCGGTGCATGCCGGTGAAGACCGTGCCCGCGGAGACCTTCAGGTTGCGCCGGGCCACCTCGTCCCCGAGTCGCGCGGGGTCGGTGGGCAGATAGCCGTAGGGGCCGAGTTCGATCCACTCGTAGCCGGCCTCGGACACTTCGTCCAGGAAGCGTTCCCAGGGCACCTGCCGCGGGTCGTCGGGGAACCAGACGCCCCAGGAGTCGGGGGCCGAGCCGACCCGGATGCGGTCCAGCGGGGTGGGGGTGGCCATGGTCAGGGGGTTCCTTCCGCAGAGGGCGCGACGGGTGCGGTGAGGTCGCTCTCCTCGGGGAGTTCCTCGACGTCGACGCCGCGTACCTGGGCCAGTTCGTGTTTGAGGGCGGCGAGTTCGGCGCCGCCGGCCATGTGGTTGGTCAGTTCCTCCAGGCTGACCTGGGCGCGGGAGGCGGACAGTTCCAGGGTGCCCAGGCGCAGCACGCTGAAGTGGTCGCCGACCATGTAGGCGTGGTGGGGGTTGTGGGTGATGAAGATGACGCCGAGGCCGCGGTCGCGGGCGGCGGCGATGTACTTCAACACCACCCCGGACTGCTTGACGCCCAGGGCGGCGGTGGGCTCGTCCAGGATCAGGACGCGGGCGCCGAAGTAGACGGCGCGGGCGATGGCCACGCACTGGCGCTGGCCGCCGGAGAGGGTGCCGATGGGCTGTTCCAGGTCGTCCAGGACGATGCCCATGTTGCGCAGTTCCTCATCCGCGGTCTTCTTCATCCGGGCGATGTCCAGCCGGCGCAGCGGCCAGGGGCCGCGGGTCATCTCCGAGCCGAGGAAGAAGTTGCGCCACACCGGCATCAGCGGCACGGTGGCCAGGTCCTGGTAGACGGTGGCGATGCCGCGGTCCAGTGCCTCGCGGGGGCTGGAGAAGCGCACCGGGGCGCTGTCGACGAGGAACTCGCCCTCGGTGTGCCGGTGCAACCCGGAAATGATCTTGATGAGGGTGGACTTGCCGGCGCCGTTGTCCCCCAGCACACAGGTCACCTGACCGGCGTGCACCGTGAGGTCGACGCCGTGCAGGGCGCGGATGTTGCCGTAGGACTTGCCGGCCCCTCGCAGCTCGACCAGCACGCCGTCGCCGGCGGGCGGTGTGTCCTGGACAAGGGTGGTGTGGGTGTGGTTGTCGCTCATCGCTCTACCTCCGGGTCGCCGTGCGCTGGACCCACAGATTGATCAGGACGGCGCCGAGCAGCATCACGCCCAGGAAGGCCTTGAACCAGTCGGGGTTCCAGCCGGCGTAGACGATGCCCTGGTTGACCATGCCGAACATGAACGCCCCGAAGACCGGGCCGATCGCCGAGCCGGCGCCGCCGGTGAGCAGACAGCCGCCGATCACCGCCGCCGCGATGTAGATCAGCTCCTGCCCGACGCCCTCACCGGACTGCACGGTGTTGAAGGAGAACAGCTGGTGCATGCCGATGAACCAGGCGCCGAAGCCGACCAGCATGAACAGCGAGATCTTGGTGAAGGTCACCGGGACACCCACGGCCCGGGCGGACTCCTTGTTGCCGCCGACCGCGAAGATCCAGTTGCCGTACCTGGTGCGCAGCAGCACCCAGGTGGCGATCGCGGCGAACACCAGCCACCACACCACCGTGATCTTCACCTGCACCCCGCCGACGTCGAAGGACGAGGCGAAGACCTTCCTGGCCTGGTCGAAGCCGTCCATGTCGCTGATGTCGTCGGTGGCCACATTGCCGGTGACCAGCTTGGTCACGGCCAGGTTCACGCCCTGCAGGATCAGGAACGTGCCCAGCGTGATCAGGAAGCTGGGCAGACCGGTTTTGACCACCATCCAGCCGTTGAAGAAACCGATCGCGAGCGAGACGGCCAGGGCGACGATCACACCGGTCCACACGTTCATGGTCAGCTGGTAGCTGAGCATGCTCGCGGTCAGCGCGGAGGTGATCACCGCGACGCCCGCGGAGAGGTCGAACTCACCGCCGATCATCAGCAGCGCCACCGGCAGCGCCATGATCCCGATGGTCGAGGACTGGTAAAGGATCGTCGCCATCGAGCTGCCCTGGCGGACCGAGGGCGCGACGACCAGGAAGAAGACCAGTACGGCGGCGGCGCCGAGGAAGACACCCACCTCGGGCCGGGCCAGCAGCCGCAGTGCCAGCGGGCGGCGCGCGGTGCGGCCGTCGCCCTCCTTCGGGCCCGGCGGGGTGGTCACCGACGGTCCAGCCTGCTGGGCCATGCTCATCACCGGGTGCCCTTCGCGGCGAACTCGGCGACCTTGTCGACATTGGACTTGTCGACGAAGGCCGGGCCGGTCAGCACCGGCTGGACTCCGCCGCCGCTGTAGTTGCCGTTGTACTTGTAGAGCCACAGGGCGTCGACCGCAAGGTAGCCCTGCAGATAGGGCTGCTGGTCGACGGCGAACTCGATCGAGCCGCTCTGGACGGCCTTCACCAGGTCCTTGTTCAGGTCGAAGGTGGCCACCTTGGCCTTGCTGCCCGCGTCGGACACCGACTGCACCGCCGTGAGCGCGAAGGGGGCGCCGAGGGTGACGACGGTGTCGATGGAGTTGTCCTGCTTCAGCTTGGCCGTGATGGTCGACTTCACCGACGGCATGTCGGTGCCGTTCACATACAGCGTCTCAGTCGTGCCCTTGAACGTCTTCTTCACCCCGTCGCAGCGCTGGGTCAGGCCCACGTTGCCCTGCTCCTGGATCACACAGACGATCTTCTTGGCGCCGGTGGTGTTCAGCTTGTCGCCGAACGCCTCGCCCGCCACGCTCTCGTCCTGCCCGAAGAACTCCAGCAGGCCGAGCTTCTTCCAGTCGCTCAGGCCCGAGTTCAGGCCCACCACCGGTATGCCTGACTGCTCCGCCTTGCCGATGACGCTCTTCATCGCGTCCGGCTTGGCCAGGGTGACCGCGATGCCGTCGACCTTCTGGTCGATCGCGTTCTGCACCAGGTTCGCCTGGTTGCCGGCGTTCGGGTCGGCGGAGTACACGAGTTTGACGTTGTCCTTGGCGGCGGCGGCCTCGGCGCCCTTGCGGACGGTGTCCCAGAAGGTGTCGCCGGGCGCCTGGTGCGTGACCAGGGCGACGGTCATGCGCGGGGTGTTGGCCTTGCCCGCCGAGGCGTTCTGCGCCGCCTCCTCGGCCTTCTTGCCGCCGTGGCTGCTGGCGCAGCCGGCGAGGGTCAGGGCCGCCGCGGCGGCGACCGCCACCACCGGGGCCAGCCTCCGGGAGCGGGAGGGAGAAGAGCGGTCCATCTTTCCTGCACCTCACTGTGCGTGCGACGGGGGAAGGGACGCTGTTGCGTTGGGACGCGATCCAAGTCCCTGGGGCGCCTGCTGTCAATACTTTGTTAAGACATCATTTCACGCGGTGGTCCGAATGTAAGTACAAACCATTGACACCCTCGCCCTCCGGGACCTACACCTGAGAGGCATGAGCCCAGTACACCGCACCCCGCAGCGAACGGCACCGGGTGATCGCGCGGTCGACTCCCTCAGCTTCACCCTGGACCGCACGAGCCCGGTGCCCCTGTACTACCAGCTCGCCCAGCAACTGGAGGCGGCCATCGAACACGGCACGCTGGCCCCGGGCAACCTCCTGGGCAACGAGGTCGACCTCTCCGTACGCCTCGGTCTGTCCCGGCCCACGGTGCGCCAGGCGATCCAGTCCCTGGTCGACAAGGGCCTGCTGGTGCGCCGCCGCGGGGTGGGCACGCAGGTCGTGCACAGCAAGGTCAGACGGCCACTGGAGCTCAGCAGCCTCTACGACGACCTGGAGTCGGCCGGCCAGGGTCCGACCACCCGGGTGCTGCGCAACGAACGGGTCCCGGCGAGCGCGGAGGTGGCCGCCGCCCTCGCCCTCGCGGAGGGCGCCGAGGTCACCGTGCTGGAGCGGCTGCGCTGCACCCACGGCCGGCCGGTGGCGTTCCTGTGCAACTACCTGCCGGCCACGCTGCTCGAACTCCCCACCGATCAGCTGGAGTCGACGGGTCTGTACCACATGATGCGGGCGGCCGGGATCGTCCTGCACAGCGCCCGCCAGTCCATCGGCGCGCGCAGCGCGACGGCCGAGGAGGGCGCACTGCTGGACGAGAAGGAGGGCGCGGCCCTGCTCACCATGCGGCGCACCGCGTACGACGTCACGGGCCGGCCGGTGGAGTACGGCAGCCATGTGTACCGGGCATCGAGGTATGCCTTCGACTTCCAGTTGCTGGTCCGCACCTGAACCGCCGGTCCGCACCTGAACCGCCGGTCCGACCCCGAACCGCTGGTCAGCACCGGAAGCGGAACCACCCGTGTTCACACAGTGCCCGCGGCCGCCCGCGCCGTGGGGGCTCTCGGTACTTCACCCGGCCGAACACGCAGGTGAACGATGACGATTACGTTTCGGGCAAGAGACAGCACAGAGAGGGCCGACCTATTGACTCATGAGCGGACATGGGGCTGTTATTACGCCCACGATGTTCGGTCGAGTTGGTTTCTGATCGGTTTCGAAGACCTTTCGTTGATCAACTCATCCCCTTGACCGAGCCCTGTATTCCTCAGGAGCCGCCATGCGCCTCTCCCCCTCCGGTCTCTCCGTCCCGGGTCCCAGCCGTCGCTCCGTCCTGCGTGGTGCGGGCAGTGCCGCCCTGCTCGCCGGTGCCGGCATACCCCTGCTGTCCGCCTGCGGAGGCAGCGGTTCCGCCTCGGACCCGAAGACCGTCACCCTCGGCTCCAACGCCTCGGACGCCGTGCCGAAGAAGGCCTTCGCGGCCGTGTACGCCGACTTCAAGAAGCAGTCCGGCATCACGGTCGATGTGAACACCAAGGACCACAACACCTTCCAGGAGCAGATCAACTCGTATCTGCAGGGCACGCCGGACGACGTGTTCAACTGGTTCGCCGGGTACCGCATGCAGTTCTTCGCGGCCAAGGGCCTGGCCTCGCCGATCGACGACGTGTGGGCGAAGATCGGGGACAACTTCCCGGACGCGATGAAGAAGCTCAGCAAGGGCCAGGACGGCAAGTACTACTTCGTGCCGCTGACGACGTACCCCTGGGCGATCTTCTACCGCAAGAGCGTCTTCACGCAGCACGGCTACAAGGTCCCCACCACCTGGGACGAACTCGTCGCCCTGTGCAAGCAGATGAAGAAGGACGGCCTGGTCCCGATCGCCTTCGGCGACAAGGACGCCTGGCCGGCGATGGGCACCTTCGACCAGATCAACTTCCGCCTCAACGGCTACGACTTCCACGTCCAGCTGATGGCGGGCAAGGCGGCCTGGACCGACCCCAAGGTGAAGGCCGTCTTCGACCACTGGGCCGAGCTCCTCCCCTACCACCAGGACGGCTTCATGGGCCGTACCTGGCAGGACGCCGCGCAGACGCTGGTGGCGAAGCAGGCCGGCATGTACCTCCTCGGCTCCTTCGTGGCCCAGCAGTTCACCAACAAGGCCGACCTGGACGACCTCGACTTCTTCCCCTTCCCGGAGATCAACTCCGCGTACGGCCAGGACACGGTCGAGGCGCCGACCGACGGCTTCATGGTGAGCAAGTCCCCGAAGAACCACGACGGCGTACTGAAGCTGATGGAGTACCTCGGCACCCCGGCGGCCGAAGAGCTCTACCTCAAGGGCGACCCGAGCGTGGTGGCCGCCTCCAGCAAGGCCAGCACGTCGTCGTACTCGGCGCTGCAGAAGAAGGCGTTCGACATGATCGGCAACGCCAAGACGCTCACCCAGTTCATGGACCGCGACTCCCGTCCCGACTTCACCTCCACGGTGATGCAGCCGGGCCTGCAGAAGTTCCTCCAGAACCCCAAGGGCGTGGACAGCCTGTTGTCGTCCATCGAGCGCCAGAAGAAGACGATCTTCGCGTCCGAGTGAGCGACCCGATGACGACCGATACGACCACGCAGACCCCGGAGGCGGCCGCCGTGCCGCCTCCGGGCGCCTCGCCCGCGCGCACGCGGGCCACACACGGCCACCGGCGCCTGCTGACCCGCCGTGACCGCATCACGCTCGCCCTGATGGCGGGCGTGCCGACGATCCTGCACGTGCTCCTGGTGTGGGTCACCGCCATCGCCTCGATCTTCCTCGCCTTCACCACCTGGGACGGCATTGGGTTCGACTCGATCAAGTGGGTGGGCCTGGACAACTTCAGGCAACTCTTCAACGACAACCCGCAGTTCTGGCCCGCCGTCCAGCACAACATCATCTGGTTCGTCGTACTGATCCTGATCCCGACGCCGTTCGGCCTGTTCCTGGCCGTGCAGCTGGACAAGCGGATCCGGTTCAGCCGGGTCTACCAGACCGCGTTCTTCCTGCCGGTCGTCATCTCGATGGCCTGCATCGGGTTCGTCTGGCAGCTGGTCTACAACCCGGACACCGGCCTGATCAACAGCATCATCGGGGCCAACAAGCCGGGTCACTACATCGACTGGATCGGCGATCCGCACCTCAACCTGTGGGCGGTCCTCATCGCCGCGTCCTGGCGGCACACCGGCTACATGATGATCCTGTACCTGGCCGGTCTGAAGAGCGTCGACCCGTCGCTCAGGGAGGCCTCCGCGCTGGACGGCGCCAACGAGTGGCAGACGTTCAAGAGCGTCATCTTCCCGACCCTGCGCCCGACCAACACGGTCGTGCTGGTGGTCACCATCATCGAGGCGCTGCGCGCCTTCGACCTGGTCTTCGTCTTCAACAAGGGTGCCCAGGGCACCGAGTTGCTGTCGATCCTGGTCACCAACAACATCATCGGCGAGTCCAGCCGCATCGGGTACGGCTCCGCCATCGCCGTCGTCCTGCTGGTGATCTCCCTCGCGGTGATCATCCCGTATCTCATCGCCACCTTCCGGAAGGAGCGGCGCGCATGACCAGCACCACCGTCGCGGCGCCGCCGAAGCGGCGCGCCCCGGTCCGACCGGCCCGTGTCCTGTTGCACGTCTTCCTCGCCGGCACGGCGCTGGCCTGGCTGGCGCCGCTGCTGTGGGCGATCTTCTCGGCCATGCGGCCGTACAGCGAGACCAGCGCCAAGGGATACGTCTCCTGGCCGAGCAAGCTGACGTTCGAGAACTTCACGAACGCCTTCAAGCAGTCGGACATGCTGCACTACTTCGGCAACACCCTGGTCATCGCGATCCCGGCCGTGCTGCTGACGCTGTTCCTGTCGTCCTGCGTGGCGTTCTACGTCGCCCGGTTCGACTTCCGGCTCAATCTGTCCCTGCTGCTGGTGTTCACTGCCGGCAACCTGCTGCCGCAGCAGGTCATCATCACCCCGCTGTACCGGCTGTACCTGCTGACGAACCTGCCGGGCATCACGCAGAGCGGCAAGCTGTACGACTCCGCGCTCGGCCTGGTCCTCATCCATGTGGCCTTCCAGTCCGGGTTCTGCGCGTTCGTGCTGAGCAACTACATGCGCTCGCTGCCGCACGAGCTGACGGAGGCCGCGCTGGTCGACGGCGCCTCGGTGTGGCGGCTGTACTGGCAGATCACCCTGCCGTTGTGCAAGCCGGCGATGGCGGCCCTGGCGACCCTGCTGTCGATCTGGATCTACAACGACTTCTTCTGGGCGCTGGTGCTGATCTCGACCGGCCAGAACATGCCGATCACCTCGGCCCTGAACAACCTCTCCGGCCAGTACTTCACCGACCCCAACCTGGTCGCCGCGGGCTCCCTGCTGACCGCGATCCCGACCCTGGTCGTCTACTTCGCGCTCCAGCGTCAGTTCGTCAGCGGGCTGACCCTGGGCTCCAACAAGGGCTGAGACGCCCGCACGTGAAAGAGAACGAAGAGAACGCAGTGAAGCGCACCCTGTCCGTCCCCGGCCTCGCCTACGGCGGCGACTACAACCCCGAGCAGTGGCCCGAGGAGGTGTGGGCCGAGGACATGCGCCTGATGCGCGAGGCCGGGGTGAACCTGGTCAGCCTCGGCATCTTCTCCTGGGCGCTGCTGGAGCCGTCCGAGGGCGAGTACGACTTCTCGCACCTGGACAAGGTCCTCGGCCTGCTGCACGAGAACGGCATCGCCGCCGACCTGGCCACGCCCACGGCGGCGCCTCCGGCGTGGTTCTTCCGCGCGCACCCGGAGGCGCTGCCGGTCGACCGCGACGGCCGCACCCTCTCCTACGGCAGCCGGCAGACCTTCTGTCCCTCCTCCCCCGCCTACCGCGAGGCCGCGCTGCGCATCGCGGGCGCGCTCGCCGAGCGGTACGCGGACCACCCGGCCGTGCGCATGTGGCACGTGCACAACGAGTACGGCTGCCACAACGCGGCCTGTTACTGCGACACCAGCGCGGCCGCCTTCCGCCGCTGGCTGAGGGCCCGGTACGGCGACGACCTGGCGGCCCTCAACCACGCCTGGGGCACGCGGTTCTGGAGCCAGTGGTACTCCGACTGGGAGGAGATCCTGCCGCCGCGCGCCACCGGCGCCGTATCCAATCCCACCCACCAGCTGGACTGGCGCCGGTTCTGCTCCGAGGAGCTGTTGTCACTGTGCACGGCGGAACGGGACGTGCTGCGGACCGCCGCCCCCTCGATCCCGGCGACCACCAACTTCATGGTGATGTTCAACTTCGACGCGCTGGACTACTGGCGCTGGGCACCGGAGCTGGACATCGTCTCCAATGACCACTACCTGATGTCCACCGACCCGGCGTCGGAGATCGACATCGCGCTCAGCGGCGACCTGACCCGTTCCCTCGCGGGCGGTCCGTGGCTGCTGATGGAACACTCCACCGGCGCGGTGAACTGGCAGCCCGTCAACCGGGCGAAGCGGCCGGGCGAGTTGCGCCGCAACGCGCTCGCGCACGTGGCGCGCGGCGCGGACGGCATCGCGTACTTCCAGTGGCGGCAGTCGAAGGCGGGTGCGGAGCAGTGGCACTCGGCGATGGTGCCGCACGCGGGCACCGACAGCCGGATCTGGCAGGACGTGGTGCGACTGGGCGCGGATCTGCGGGCGCTGGCGGAGGTCCGGGGCAGCACGAGTCCGGCCGAGGTGGCGATCGTGTGGGACTGGGACGCCCGCTGGGCCCTGGAGCTGCCCTCGCAGCCCAGCGGCGAGCTGCGCTACGCGGACCTGGTCCGGGCCTGGTACGAGCCGCTGTGGCGGTCGGGCGTGCCCGTGGAATTCGTCCGGCCGCAGGCCGACCTCTCCGCCTACCGCCTGGTCCTGGCCCCGAACCTGTACCTGGTCGACGACGCCGGGGCGGCGAACCTGTCGGCGTTCGCCGAGCGCGGCGGCACCCTCGCCGTGGGCTTCCACAGCGGGGCCGTGGACGAGAACTGCCATGTACGGCTCGGCGGTTACCCGGGTGCGTTCCGCGAGGTGCTCGGCGTCCGCTCGGACGAACCGTTCCCGTTGCTGCCCGGGGAGCAGGTTGTTCTCTCCGGTGCCGTGCCGGACGGCGCGACGGGCACGCTGTGGTCGGAGCGGCTGCGCCTGGAGGGCGCCGAGGCGGTGGCATCGTACGCGGACGGCCCCCTGTCCGGCGTCCCCGCGGTGACCCGCCGCCCGCACGGCACGGGCACCGCCTGGTACCTGGCCACGCTGCCGGACCCTGCCACCCTGGCCGCGCTGCTGGACCGCGTCCGGGGCGAGGCGGGCGTGGAGCCGGTGCGTACAGCCCCGCCCGGCGTGGAGGTGGTCCGCCGGCGCGGCCCCGAGGCGGACTACCTGTTCGTCATCGACCACGCCGGCCGGGGCGCCGAACTCCCCGTGGCACCGGGCTCGTCGGAGCTTCTGACCGGCAAGGAGACGGCGGGCACGGTCACGGTCGCACCGGGCGAGGTGGCGGTCGTGCGGGAACCGCGGTGACGCGGTGACCTTCACCGGGACCGCGCTTGCGTGAGCGGTTCCGCCAGGTGGTCGGCGCGGGCGATGAGCCGGTCGAGCCGCGCCCCCTGGCGGGCCCTGCGGAGTCCGTGGCGGCGGCCGTGGAGCGCGGCCTGGACCGCGTGCAGTTGGCCCCGGCGCCGGACGCGTTCGCGGTCGAGTGCGGCGGCCTCGGCGAAGACGTCGGGGCCGCGGTGCAGGGCCTTCGCCGGATAGCCGACCGTGGCCCGGTGCACCGAGCAGGCCATCAGCAGCGTGCCTCCGTCGTCGACCGGCCGGGGCAGCCGGGGCGGCTGCTGCTTCCGCGCCGGCGCGGTGATCGCCCTGGTCCTCTGGTCCCCTGGGCACCCTGCGATCCGGTCCCCGGGCGTGATCACTTCCACCGGCCGGGACAGTGTTCCGATCCGGTGCACCTGTCCGGATATATGACACATCGGTGACGTGGTCCACCATCAGAGACGACGCAGCATGGCCGTCGACCCCGAGGTGATCGGGGTCGTGGAAGGAGGCCGGGATGCAGCGTTCGACGCGGAGCTGTGGGCGGCGGTGATGGCGGGGCAGAGGCAGGGGAGACCGCTGAGCCGGCAGTACCTCCCCGACCTGCACATGCGTCCGCGCTCCGAGCTCGGCCGGATCGACGACCAGCGTGCGCGCTGCTGTCCTCCATGGACCGGCTGCAGGGCCCGCTGGACGCGGTGGTGGCCATCAGCCGGGAGGTGGAGCTGCCCGCGGTGCTGCACCGGATCGTGACGACCGCCATGGATCTGGTCGGCGCCCGCTACGGCGCCCTGGGCGTGCTCGACGAGTCCGGAGAACGCCTGGAGCAGTTCGTCGCGGACGGTCTGTCCGCGCAGGAACGCGAGGCTCTGGCCGAGGCGGGACTGCCTCGTGGTCAGGGCGTCCTCGGCCATCTGATCCGCTACCCCGACCCCCTGCGGATCGACGACATCCCGGGCCATCCCTCCTCCGTCGGATTCCCGGCCGGCCACCCGCGCCTGCACACCCTGCTCGGCGTGGCCATCACCGTGCGCGGCGAGATCTACGGCGATCTCTACCTCTCCGAGCGGGACGACGGACAGCCCTTCGACGCGCACGACGAGACCGTCGTCGTCGCCCTGGCCGGCGCCGCCGGCATCGCGATCGACAACGTCCGCCTGTTCGCACGGATTCGCGTCGGAGCCGAGCAGTTCCAGCGGCTGCTGCTGCCCACACCGCCGGACCTGCGGCCGTTCACCGCCGTCGCCATCTACCGGCCCGCCGCCGAGCCCAGTCAGCTCGGCGGGGACTGGTACGACGCCATACCCCTGCCCGACGACGTCGTGGCGGTCGTCATCGGCGACGTGGCCGGCCATGCTCTGCAGGCCGCGGCCGCCATGGCCACCACCCGCAACATGCTGCGCGCGCTCGTGTTCGACCAGAGCTGTCCGCCCGGCGTGGTCCTCGACCGGCTGGACCGGGCCCTGGAGACGGTCACGAACCAACGCGTCACGACCACCACCCTGGCCCGCATCGAACCGGAGAGAGCGGGCTGGCGGCTGCGCTGGAGCACCGCGGGCCACGTCCCGCCGCTGCTGGTCACCCGCGAGCACCACGTGGTCCATCTGCTCGGCGAGCCCGGACTGCCGCTCGGTGTGGACACCGAGCAGCCCCGCCCGGACCACACCCGCCTCCTGCCCCCGGAGGCCACCGTCGTCTTCTTCACCGACGGGCTGATCGAGCACAAGGACCACCCCCTCGACGAGAGCCTGAGCGCACTCGCCGGCCCCGCCGCGGTCCATGCGGACCTCCCCCTGCCGGACTTCGTTCGGGCCCTGGCCGATCAGCACCCCAGCGATGGTCACGACGACATGGCCATCCTCGCCCTGCGCACCCCGCCCGCCTGATCAGCGGGTCACCACTCTCGTTGCCGCTCCCGCGCCCGGCCGGCCGGCCGGCCGTGGAGGATCCAGGAGATCGGGCGGGTGATGGGTTCGGACGACGGTTTCGGACGCCGTCTGGTTGACAGGTTCGGGGCGATGCCGAAGCGGAGGTCGCCCGATGGCTGTGGCGCGGCATCAAGGACTGCGGCGCAGTGGTGCGGCCGCCCTGGAGATCTGTACCGTCGCCGCGCTGTACTACGGATCGGCCAGGCTGGGACTGCTCCAGCAGCTGGTGCGCGGCCAGGTCACCCCGTTGTGGCCGCCGAGCGGTATCGCGGTGGCGGCCCTGCTCCTGCGCGGCCCGCGGCTCTGGCCGGGCATCGCCCTCGGCGCGTTCCTGGTCAACATCTCGCTGGGGCCGTCCCTCCCGGCCGTACTCGCCATCGCCGTGGGGAACACCCTCGCCCCCGTCTGCTCCTGCCTGCTGCTGCGCGGTACGGGCTTCCGCACGGAACTGGACCGGCGACGCGATGGGCGTCCTGGTGGTCACACCGGTCCTGCTCGTCCTCCGCTCGGCACGCCGGCCGAGGGGCGCGCCGGCGTCCCGGTGGGCGGAGGCCCTGCTGCTTCTGCCGGCCACGGCCGGTTACGGATTCCTCGTGACCGGTCACACGCCCTTGCTGTTCCTCGGGTTCCCGCTGCTGATCTGGGCGGCCTTCCGCTTCCAGCTGGCCGGGGCCGCTCCCTGCGCGCCGGCCGTGTCGATCTGCGCGATCATCGCCGGTACCGAGAGATCGGGCCCGTTCGCCGGTCAGGACCTGCTCACCGCGATGATCACCCTGCAGGCCTTCAACGGATCCGCCGCGCTGACCGCGCTGATGCTGGCGACGGTCGTCAGCGAGCGGAACCAGACCCAGCAGGAGATCGCGCGGGCCTGCGGGCAGCTCGCCGCGATGGCGACCAAGATCGCCGTCGTGGACCGCCTCCCGACGCTCCCCGACGCGGAGGCCGGGAAGAAGGCCGGAGACCAGCAGACGCGAAAGGCCGTCTCCTCATCCCTGAGGAGACGGCCTGCGACCGGCAACAATGCTGGTCGGGACGACAGGATTTGAACCTGCGACCCCTTGACCCCCAGTCAAGTGCGCTACCAAGCTGCGCCACGTCCCGTTGCGCTCACTCGCGGTGACCCGCGTGATCGCGCGAACAGCACTTTACCCCACCTTCGGGGGTGGGCCGAAGAGGGCCCGGGTGAGCCGGGGACAATCGGCTGTATGACGAACGCGGGCGCATCGGATGCCAGGGACCGCGACCCGGAGGGGCGGGCACGCAACGCGCGGCCCCGGGACGGACTCGGCCGGCCGCTGCCCTACGGCACGGAGGGCGTCCCCCGGCAGCCGGAGGGTGTCGCACGGCAGCCGCAGCAGACGGTCGCCGAGGCTCAGGCCCTGCTGGACGCCGGGAAGCCGTTCCATGCGCACGAGGTGTTCGAGGACGCCTGGAAGTCGGGGCCCGAGGAGGAGCGCACGCTGTGGCGGGGGCTCGCCCAGCTGGCGGTGGGCCTCACGCACGCGGCGCGCGGGAACGCCGTCGGCGGGGCCCGGCTGCTGCGGCGGGGCGCGGGAGCGCTCGCCGATTGGGAGGCCGGACAGGGCGAGGACCGGCCGTACGGGATCGACCTCGCCGGGATCGGCCGGTGGGCGCGGGAGCTGGCGGGGCGGGTGGAGAGCGGGGAGCCCGTGGACGCGGGGGACGAGGCGCCCCGGCTCCGTTCCTGAGGGCTGCTGTCGCCGTGCGTGTGGACGCGGTGCACGCACTGTCAGTGGCATGCGGCAGACTCGGGGCGTGCGAAAGATTCATGTCATCGGTATCGGCGCGGGCGACCCCGACCAGCTGACCCTGCAGGCGGTCAAGGCGCTGCGGGGCACGGACGTGTTCTTCCTGCTCGACAAGGGCGAGGTGAAGAGCGATCTCACCCAGCTCCGCCGGGACATGCTGGACGCGCATCTGCCCGAGGGCTCGTACCGGGTGGTGGCGGTCCGTGACCCGGAGCGGGACCGGAAGGCGGGCGGACCGGCGTACTCGCCGGCGGTGGAGGACTGGCGCAGCGCCCGCGCCGGGATCTACGAACGGCTGATCGCCGAGGAGCTGGGCGAGGACGGCACCGGCGCCTTCCTGGTGTGGGGCGATCCGGCGTTGTACGACAGCACGCTCGGGATCCTCCAGGAGGTGCTGGAGCGCGGCACGGTCGCGTTCGAGTACGACGTCATACCCGGCATCAGCAGCGTCTCCGCCCTGGTCGCCCGGCACCGCACCGGCCTGAACCGGGTGGCCCGGCCGGTGCAGATCACCACCGGGCGGCGGCTTGCCGAGGGGTTCCCCGAGGGGGTGGACGACGTGGTCGTGATGCTGGACGCGCACCAGTCCTTCCGGAAGTACGCCGAGGAGGACATCGACATCTACTGGGGCGCGTACATCGGCACCCCGGACGAGCTCCTGGTCTCCGGCCCGATCGCCGAGGCCGGCCCGCGCATCGAGCGGGTGCGGGCCGAGGCACGCGAGCGCAAGGGCTGGATCATGGACACTTATCTGCTGCGCAGAAACCCTGGCGATCAGTAGCGGCGGAAAACCCGGTGAGCCGGAGACCGGGCGCCGGTCATACTCGGGCCATGTCCGGCACTCCCGTCCGTTTTGGCGATCCACGCTGTACGGAGTACGACTTCCTCGACTCGATCCTGGTCCACTGCCCGCGCTGCGACCGCATCGCCCGCGTCCTGCGGCAGCCGCACCCCGACGTACGGCCGCTGTTCGCGCCCCGGCGGCTGGTCTGCCGGTCCTGCGGTCTGGCCCGGACATGGGCGGGCCGGGGCATCGGCCTGGGGGCGCGGCAGCGGGGACCGGCCGAGGATCCGTACCTCCGCGCCCGACTGTGGCTCCAGCGGGAGACCCGGCACGGCCGGCTGTGGGCCTACGACCTGCGGCACCTCGACCTGATCCGCCGCTGTGCGGCAGCCGGTCTGCGCGAGCGCGCCCCCTGGTACGACACCGGGCAGAAGATGACCCTGGTCGCCCGCCTGCCGGCCTGGATCAAGTCCGCCAAGAACCGGGACGAGGTGCTGCGTACGGTCGACCGGCTGAGGGAGTCGGTCCTCACAGAGGGCTGAGACCGAGCCACTCCCGTACGCCCGCCACGTCGGACACCACCGCCACGCCCCGCGGGAGCGGAGGACGCCGTACGACGACGACGGGCAGGGCGAGTTCCCGCGCCGCCGTCAGCTTCGCGGCCGTGGCCTCGCCGCCGCTGTCCTTGGTCACCAGCACCTCGACGCGATGGGTGCGCAGCAGCTCCGTCTCGTCGGCGACGGTGAACGGGCCGCGCGCGAGCACCAGTTCGGTGTCCGGCGGCAGGGGCGGCTCGGGCGGGTCGACCGATCGTACGACGAAGTGCAGTTCCGTCAGGTGGGCGAAGGCGGCGAGTCCCAGGCGCCCGGTGCTGAGGAAGACCCGGCGGCCGAGGCCGGGCAGCGCCTCGGCGGCACCGGCCAGGGACGGGACGTCGTACCAGCGGTCGCCGGGGCCAGGCCGCCAGCCGGGGCGGCGCAGGACGACCCAGGGAATCTCCGTGGCCGCCGCCGCGCGGGCCGCGTTGGCCGTGATCGCCTCGGCGAAGGGGTGGGTGGCGTCGACCAGGGCGTCGACGTGGTGCGTGCGCAGCCAGTCGGCGAGGCCCTGCGCACCGCCGAAGCCGCCGATCCGTACCTCGCCCGCCACCGCTCCCGGCCGCGTGACCCGCCCGGCCAGGGACGTCGTCACCCGGACGCCGGGCCGGGCGGCGAGGCCGGCGGCGAGGCGGCGGGCCTCCGTGGTGCCGCCGAGGATCAGGACGTGCGCGGGCATAGGGGTGAGCGTACGAGGTCGTACGGGACGGTCCGGCGTCCGGGTCGCTACGGTCGGAGCCATGCGAACCGTGGCATCCGTACATGCCGTGCTGATCGACATCGACGGTGTCCTCACCGTCTCCTGGAAGCCGCTGCCGGGCGCGGTGGAGGCGCTGCGGGCGGTGAGGGACGCGGGACTGGGGGTGGTCCTGGTGACCAACACGACGTCCCGGTCCCGGGCGTCCATCGCGGGATCGCTCGCGGACGTGGGATTCCCGGTGGGTGCCGAGGACGTCCTGACTGCCCCAGCGGCCACCTGCGCCCACCTGGCCGGAGCCCGCGTCGCGCTGTTGAACAGCGGGGACATCGGGGAGGACCTGGAGGGGATCACCCTCGTCGGCGACTCCGACGACGCGGTACCGGACGTCGTCCTGCTCGGCGGCGCCGGGCCGGAGTTCGGTTACGAGGCGCTCAACCGTGCCTTCGCCCGGCTTCAGCGGGGCGCGCGGCTGGTCGCCCTGCACCGGAACCTGTACTGGCGGACGGACGAGGGACTCCAGCTGGACGCGGGGGCGTTCCTGGCGGGCCTGGAGGCGGCCGCCGGGGTCGAGGCGGAGGTCACCGGCAAGCCCTCGCGGGCGTTCTTCGAGGCGGCCCTCGGGCGTCTCGGGGTGGGCGC
Source organism: Streptomyces sp. RB17 (assembly GCF_009604455.1). Classification (GTDB taxonomy): domain Bacteria; phylum Actinomycetota; class Actinomycetes; order Streptomycetales; family Streptomycetaceae; genus Streptomyces. The sequence goes on along the minus strand of NZ_WEGL01000002.1, from coordinate 229,760 downwards.
GGAGCAGGCGTTGATGATCGGGGACGATGTCGAGTACGACGTCCTCGCGGCCCAGCGGCTCGGCATCACCGGGGCGTTGGTCCGCACGGGCAAGTTCCTGCCGGAGACCCTGGAGCGGGCGAGCGGCACCCCCGACCACGTCCTGGACTCCTTCGCGGACCTCCCGGCCCTGCTGGGGCTAGCGCAGTAGCAGTTGCGCTCCGCCCACGATCGTCGCCGCGATCACGAGTTGTTCGAAGAGTCGCTGGTTGATCCTGTTCACAGCCCACTTGCCGAACAACGCACCGGGCACGACGAACAGCGCGAGCGCCGCGTCGAGAAGCAGCGAGCGCCCGTCGATCAGACCGAGCCCCGCGCTGAACGGCACCTTGGACACGTTCACGATGAGGAAGAAGAAGGCCGAGGTGCCGAGGAAGCCCAGCTTCCGGAAGCCGGCCGACAGCAGGTACATCGACATCACCGGGCCGCCCGCGTTGGCGACCATCGTGGTGAACCCGCCGAGCACGCCGTACGAGCGGGCCTTGGCACGGCCGGTGCGCGAGGTGACCTGCTCCGGGGCCTCCCCGGCGTCCGCCGTGCGCCGCCGCCACACCGTCACCCCCGCCATCAGCAGCAGGATCGCGCCGATCGAGGTCCGTACGATCCCGTCGTCGGCCCACATCAGGAAGAGGGTGCCGACCACCACCCCGGCCGCGACGGCCGGGAACAGCCGCCACAGGGTGGGCCAGTGGGCGTGCCGCCGGTAGGTGAGCACGGCGAGCACGTCACCGGCGATCAGGACGGGCAGCAGGACCCCGGTGGAGGCGCGGGCGGGCAGGACCGCCGCGAAGATCGCGAGGCTGACCGTGTTGGCCCCGCTCACCGCGGTTTTGGAGAAGCCGACGAGCAGGGCCGCGAAGGCGAGCGCCGCGAACCCCCAGCCGGATATGTGCCAGAGCGTCATCGTGTTCATGCGGGGACCGATGCTATGTACGGACAAGCCTCCGGCGTAAGGACCGTCTCGCCAGGTGACCCCTGCCGTGACCCTTCAGCCCGCTATGACCGGTTCACCCCGCCCGCTGTGACCCTTCCGCGTACCGCGCCCGCAACTCCCGCTTGAGCACCTTCATGCTGGGACCGAGCGGCATGGCGTCCGTGAACTCCACGCGCCGGGGGTACTTGTGCCGGCCGAGGTGCTCCTTCGACCAGTCGGTGATCGCGGCGGCGTCGGGCGCGGCGCCCGGTGCCGGTACGACGACGGCGCAGACTTCCTCGCCGTGCAGTTCGTCGGGCAGGCCGATGACCGCGACCTGGGCGATGCCGGGGTGGCGCATCAGCACCTCCTCGACCTCCCTCGGGTACACGTTGTAGCCGCCGCGGATGATGACGTCCTTCTTGCGGTCGACGATCCTCAGGAATCCCTCGTCGTCCTTGGTGCCGAGGTCGCCGGTGCGGAACCAGCCGTCGATCACGGCCTCGGCGGTGGCCTCGGGCCGGCCGAGGTAGCCGGAGAAGACGTTGTGGCCGCGGATGACGACCTCGCCGAGTTCGCCGGGCGGCAGCAGCTCGATGCGGCCCTCCACCTCGGCGCGGGCGATCTCCACGTCGATGCCCCACAGCGGATGCCCGATGGTGCCCGCGCGGGTGCCGAACACGGGCTGGTTGACGGTGGCCGTCGGCGAGGTCTCCGACAGCCCGTACCCCTCGTAGATCCTCGCCCCGAACGCGTCCTCGAACCGCTCCAGTACGGCGACCGGGAGCGAGGCCCCGCCGGAGACGCACACCCGCAGGGCGGGCAGCGCGCCGGCGTCCGGGGCGGCCGCCGCGAGGGCGACGAACATGGTCGGCACGCCGTGGAAGGAGTTCACGCCCTCCTTGACCATCAGCTCGATGGCCCGGGCGGCGTCGAAGCGGGGCAGCAGCACGAGCGTGGCGCCCGCCCGCCAGGTGGAGTTGAGCGACACCGTCTGGCCGAAGGCGTGGAACAGCGGCAGCGCGCCGAGGGCGATGTCGTCGGCGCGGATGTCGTTGGCGTCGAAGGCGTTGACGGTCGCGTTCATCACGAGGTTGAAGTGGCTCAGCACGGCACCCTTCGGCACGCCGGTCGTGCCGCTCGTGTAGAAGATCACCGCCGGGTCGTCGGCGGTGCGGGTGACGTACGACGGCAAGGGCTCGGCGTCGGCGGCGAGTCTGTCGAACTCCTCCCCCAGGACGACCACATGGACGCCGGTGGCCTCGGCGGCGGCTCGGCCGGTCTCCGCCTGGGCCGGATGGACGAGCAGCAGCGTCGCCCCGCTGTCCCGAAGTACGTGCTCCACCTCGCCGGCCGACAGCAGCAGATGCACGGGGACGACGACCCCGCCCGCCGCGGCGATCGCGTAGTAGGCGACCGGGAACTCGGCGGTGTTCGGCGCCATCAGGGCGACCCGGTCCCCCGGCCGTACGCCGAGCCCAGTGAGGGCACCCGCCCGGGCGAGCGCCTGGCGCCACACCTGCGCGAACGTGAGCCGCAGGTCCCCTTCGACCAGCGCGGTCTTGTCAGGGCGGCGCCTGGCGTTCTCGGCGAGGATGGCGGCGACGGACAGGGTTGCCATGGAGTGCTGCTCCGTTTCCTTGCTGCGGCTCGACCGACCAGATCCCCCGTCGGGAAAGCGCTAGTGCCGCTCGACCAGCACCGCGCTGCCCTGCCCCACGCCCACGCACATGGTCGCGAGCCCCCGCTCGGCACCCGTGCGCCGCATCCGGTGCAGGAGTGTGGTCAGGATGCGGGCGCCCGAGCAGCCGAGGGGATGGCCGAGGGCGATGGCGCCGCCGGTGGGGTTGACCAGGTCGGGGTCGATGCCGAGTTGGTCGACGCAGGCGAGGGCCTGGGCGGCGAACGCCTCGTTGAACTCGGCCTCCTGCAGGTCGGCGATGTCCCAGCCGGCCCGGCCCAGCGCCTTGCGGGTGGCGGGGACCGGGCCGATGCCCATCACATCGGGGTGGACCCCGGCGGAGGCGCCCGCGACATAGCGGCCCAGGGACTCCAGGCCCAGCTCGTTCAGGGCCTCCTCGCTGACCAGGAGCAGCCCGGCCGCGCCGTCGTTCATCGGCGAGGCGTTGCCCGCGGTGACCGTGCCTCCCTGGCGGAAGACCGGCTTCAGCCTCGACAGCTTCTCCAGCGAGGTGTCCTCACGGACGCACTCGTCCTGCTCGACCACGACGCCGTCCGGCCGCTCCACGGGCAGGAGTTCGTCGTCGAAGTGCCCGTTCTTGCGTGCGGCGGCGGCGAGTCGGTGGCTGCGCAGGGCGAACTCGTCCTGCCGGTCACGGGAGACGCCGTACCGCTCGGCGACCTCCTCGGCGGTCTCGCCCATGGAGAGCAGGCCGTGCAGGTCCTTCATCGTCGGGTTGACCAGGCGCCAGCCGAGGCGGGTGTCGTGGGTCTCGATGCGCTGCGGCAGGGCCTCGTCGGGGCGGGGCAGCACGAACGGGGCGCGGCTCATGGACTCGGAGCCGCCCGCGAGCACGATGTCGGCCTCGCCGGCGGCGATGGTGCGCGCGGCGGTGGTGACGGCTTCGAGGCCGGAGGCGCACAGCCGGTTGACGGTGGCGCCGGGCACCGACTCGGGCAGCCCGGCGAGCAGGGCGGCCATGCGGGCGACGTTGCGGTTGTCCTCGCCGGCCTGGTTGGCCGCGCCCCAGTAGACGTCGTCGATCCGGGCCGGATCGAGGGCGGGCACGTCGGCCACCAGGTGGCGGATCACGGTCGCCGCCAGGTCGTCGGGGCGGACGGAGGAGAGGGAACCACGCAGCTTGCCGATGGGGGTGCGGCGGGCGGCCGCGAAGTGGACGGGACGCACGGCTTCGACTCCTGACCTACGACTGATCCACGGCGTTGTCGATCAGCGGACCACACGGGGACACGTGGACGGATCGCACGCGGCCACTTAATTAGCACTGCTAGTTTTAGACTATAGACCTCCGCCCGGCCCGCTGGGAAGATCCTCCGGGGCTTCACCGACCCACCCGGAGGAGACATGCACCACGTCCGCGAACACACCCTCCACGGAACGCACGGCCCGGTGGCCGTACGCGAGTGGCCGCACCCCGCACCGGCGTACCTGGCGCTGGTGGTGCACGGATACGGCGAGCACGCGGGCCGGTACGACGAGCTGGCCGCCGTACTGACCGGCCACGGGGCCGCCGTGTACGGGCCCGATCACGTCGGCCACGGCAGGTCGGCCGGTGAGCGGGTGCTGATCGAGGACTTCGAGGACGTGGTCGGCGATGTGCACGCGGTGGCCGACCTCGCCCGGGCCGCGCACCCCGGCCTGCCGCTCGTCCTGGTCGGCCACTCCATGGGCGGACTGATCGCGGCCCGCTACGCGCAGCGGTACGGCGCCGAGCTGAGCGCGCTGATCCTGTCCGGGCCGGTGATCGGCGCCTGGGAGCTGCCCGGGCGGCTGCTGGCCCTGCCGGAGATCCCGGACACCCCGGTGAGCCCGGCCGCGCTCTCCCGGGACCCGGCCGTCGGCGCCGCCTACGCGGCCGATCCGCTGGTGTGGCACGGGCCGATGAAGCGGCCGACGCTCGAGGCGTTCGCCCGGACCCTTCGGACCGTCGACCGGGCGGGTGACATCGGCCCGCTGCCGCTGCTGTGGCTGCACGGGGACGATGACCGGCTGGTGCCGCTGTCCGGCAGCCGGGTGGGCGTGGAGCGGCTGGCCGGCTCACGACCGACCGAGCGGATCTTCGCCGGGGCGCGGCACGAGGTGTTCCACGAGACGGACAAGAAGGAGGTCTTCGCCGAGGTGATCCGCTTCCTGGACCGGGCGCTGCCCCGCTGATCAGGCCCGTTTGCCCCCTGACGCGCTGGGCACCCGCCCCTTCGGACAGGACCGTACGCAACCCGGTCGATCCACTTCCAGCTGGACGAGGTGGGACTCGCCGCCCGACGCCACGTGACGGGCCGGCGGGGCCACATGTGAAACCGGCGGGACCGTATGCGAAAGGGGAAAGCCCCATGGCCGACTCGCTCGAACTCGACGCGCTGTGGGAGAACTTCCACCGCGTGGTGAACATGACCTCGGCCGAGCTCGCGGACTGGCTGCGGGTCCGGGACTCCGGCGAGCTGACCGAGCCCCTGCCGGATCAGGCGGGTTCACCGGTCGGGCAGCGCGTCCTCGCGATCCTCCAGAAACGCCGCATGGACCTCACCGATGACGACCTCGGCGTGCTGCGGAAGGTCGTGGACACCGTCGGTGACCTGGTGGACATGGAGGAGGAGCCCGAGGCCGAGGACACCGGCCGCCGGCACCAGCTGATGTCGCTCGGCCACGACCCGCTCAAGCCCTAGCCCAGCCCCGGAGCCGCAGCCATGAACCACGACGAACGAGTCCTGCGCGAACTGCTGTCGGAGTACGGGCAGACCTACGCCGAGGAGGCGGGCATCCGGCTGAAGGACACCCCGCAGCCGCTGTACCGGCTGCTGGTGCTGGCCCTGCTGCTCAGCGCCCGGATCCACGCCTCGGTCGCGGTGGCCGCCGCGCAGGCCCTGCACGAGGACCATCTGGACAGCCCGCGCCGCATGGCCGACGCGGACTGGCAGCAGCGGGTGGACGCGCTCGGCCGCGGCGGCTACCGGCGCTACGACGAGCGCACCGCCACCCAGCTCGGCGACGGCGCCGAGCTGCTGCTGGACCGCTGGTCCGGCGACCTGCGCCGGCTGCACGAGGAGGCGCACGGCGACACCGGGGAACTCAAGCGGCTGCTCCAGGAGGAGCCGGGGGTCGGTCCGGCCGGCGCCGACATCTTCCTGCGCGAGGCCCAGCGCGTCTGGCCCGAAGTGGCGCCCTACCTGGACGGCAAGGCGCTCTCCGGGGCCCAGCGGCTCGGCCTGCCGAAGGACCCGCACAAGCTCACCGAGCTGGCCGGGAGGACCGAACCGGCCGTGCTGGCCGCCGCGTTGGTGCGGGCCGCGCTCGACAAGGAGGTGGCCGAAGACTGTCTGCGCCGCGCGGCATGATCGTGTCAGACTGCTGCTCGCATTCGGCGGGAGCGAGGGAGCAGCAGGTGACGGGGACCGGGCCGGCCGCACAGCACATCGACACCACACGGCCGCATCCGGCCCGGGTGTACGACTGGTTCCTCGGCGGCAAGGACAACTACCCGGTCGACGAGCGGCTCGGCCGGCAGATCGCCGCCGTGGACGGGGGCGGCGCGCTCCGGGCCGCGCGCGCCAACCGCGCGTTCATGCACCGGGTCACGCGCGCGCTCGCCGAGGACGGCATCCGCCAGTTCCTGGACATCGGCACCGGCATACCGACCGAGCCGAACCTGCACCGGATCGCCCAGTCGGTGGCGCCCGACGCGCGGGTCGTCTACGTCGACAACGACCCGATCGTGCTGGCCCACGCCGGCGCGCTGCTGCGCGGCACGCCCGAGGGCGTGACGGAGTACGTGCAGGCCGACGCCCGCGATCCGCGCGGCATCCTCGAACAGGCCGCCCGCGTGCTGGACCTCGGCCGCCCGGTGGCCCTTTCCCTGATCGCGCTGCTGCACTTCGTCACCGACGAGGACGGCGCCCGCGAGGTGGTGTCGACGCTGGTCGACGCGCTGGCGCCGGGCAGCTGCCTGGTGCTGTCGATGATGACGGCCGACTTCGAGCCGGAGAACGTCGAGCAGGGCATCGCCGCGTACGCCGCCGGCGGGGTGACCCTGGTCGCACGCTCCCGCGACGAGGTGGCCGCGTTCTTCGAGGGCCTCGACCTGCTGGCGCCCGGCGTCGCACCGGTCGACGCCTGGCGCGGCGAACCGTCCCCGGACGAGGCGGCCCCGGTGTCGCTGTACGGCGCGGTGGGCCGCAAGCCCTGACGGGCTCGCACCGGTTACAGACCGAGCACGCGGGAGACGGTCCGCAGCACGCCGTTGTCGTTGTTGGACGGGGCGAGGTGGCGGGCCCGGCGGACGACGTCGGGATGGGCGTTGGCCATGGCGAAGGACCAGTCGGCGGCGTCGAGCATCTCCAGGTCGTTGAGGTAGTCGCCGAAGACCATGGTCTGCGCCGGCGTGATGCCGAGCGCCCGCTGCAGGCCGCGCAGCGCGGTGCCCTTGTTGGCGGTGCGGTTCATGACGTCCACCCAGTGCTCGCCGGAGACGACGACCTGGTGGGTGGCGGCGAACTCGGCGAGGGCCGGGGCGGTGGAGTGCTCGGCGGCCCCGAAGTCGAACAGCGCGACCTTGATCACGTCGTCCTCGACGGCGGTGACGTCCTCGACGATCCGGTGCTCGACGTAGTACTTGCGGACCTCCGCCAGGAACGCCTCGTCCGTCCGCTCGACGTACGCCGAACGCTTGCCGCACACCACGGCGCCGACGTCCACGCCGTCCGCCACCAGCCGTCGTACCGTACGGGCCACCCCGGCGGCGACCGGCTCGTCCATCGGGTCGGAGCTCAGCTCCACGCCGTCACGGACCACGTACGTGCCGTTCTCCGCGATGAACACCATGCCCTCGGCGACCTCGGCGAACTGCCGGGCCAGCGTGGCGTACTGGCGGCCGCTCGCGGGGCTGAACAGCACGCCCCGCCGGCGCAGTTCGGCGAGCATCGGCCACAGCCCCTCAGGAATCCGCTTGGCGTCGTCCAGCAGCGTGCCGTCCATGTCGGTGACGATCAGCCGGATGTCGGCGGGGCCGGCGGGCGGGTGGGGAGTGTCGAGGAGGGGGGCGGGCGTGGCGGGCATGTCCTGCTTCCGGTCGGGGACGGCGTACCGGTCCAGTGTTCCTCATGCGCCGAAACGTCCCGGAGCCGGCCCCTCGTGCACCGAAACGTCCCGGAGTCGCCCCGAACCGCCCACGGTGCGCGTTTCCCGGGACAGCGCGATCACCGGGCGGCACAATGACGGCGGAGGACCGCAACCGGAGAAGGGCGGCGACGTGACCGAGAGCCACTCCCCGACGGCCGGACCGGAGCAGCTGAACACCTCCGTGGCGCACAACGCCCGGGTGTGGAACTACTGGATCGGCGGCAAGGACAACTACGAGGTCGACCAGCGGGTCGGTGAGCACGTCGCCGGGATGTTCCCGGTGATCCGGGCGGTGGCCCGCGCGGACCGGGCGTTCCTGGCCCGGGCGGTGCGGTTCCTGACCGCCGAGCGCGGGATACGGCAGTTCCTGGACATCGGCACCGGCCTGCCGACCGTCGACAACACCCACGAGATCGCGCAGCGGATCGCCCCCGAGTCACGGATCGTCTACGTCGACAACGACCCGATCGTGCTCGTGCACGCCCGCTCGCTGCTCACCAGCTCCCCCGAGGGCGTCACCGACTACATCGACGCCGATGTGCACGACCCGGACGGCATCCTGCAGCGCGCCGCCAAGACCCTGGACCTGAGCCGGCCGGTCGCGCTGATGATGCTGGGCATCCTGAACTTCGTCCTGGACACCGGCCAGGCCCGTGACGTCGTACGGCGGCTCATCGCGGCGCTGCCGTCGGGCAGCCATCTCGTCCTCACCCACCCGACGCACGACCCCGACGTGGGCGGCGAGGGCAACCGGGCCGCGATGGAGTTCTGGAACGCCAACGCCACCCCGCCGATCACCGCCCGCAGCCGCGCGGAGATCGCCGGTTTCCTCGACGGCCTGGAGCTGGTCGAGCCGGGGCTGGTGCCCTGCTCGCAGTGGCGCGCCGGGTCGGCGGACGCCGCCGCGGTGCCCCAGTACGGCGCCGTGGCCGTGAAACCCTGACGCCCGCACCGGGGGCGGACCGACGCCGAGAGCCCGAAGGCGCGGAGCACGTGCGCAGGACGGAGGACGTATGGCCGAGGAGGACGTGTGACCACCCTTGCCGACCCCGTGCCCGGCGGGCGCCCGGAGGATCTGCGCCGGGTCGCGGGGCTGACGGCCGACCTCGCCGCGCGGGGCGTGCGGGGGATCGTGCTGGCCTATGTGGACACCGCCGGTGTCTGCCGGGTGAAGACGATCCCGACGGCGCGGCTGGAGGCGGCCGTGTCCTGGGGAGTCGGCATGTCCCCCGTGTTCGACACCTTCCTCGCCGACGACTCGATCGTCAGCACCGACGTCCTCGGCTCCCCGGACGGTGACCTCAGGCTCTACCCCGACCTGGACCAGCTGGTCGTGCTGGCCGGGCAGCCCGGCTGGGCATGGGCGCCGGTGGACCGGATCACCCAGGAGGGCACCCGGCACCCCGGCTGCGCCCGGACCTTTCTGCGCCGGATCGTCGCCGAGGCCACGCAGCGGCACGGCCTCGCCTTCAAGGCGGCGATCGAGGTCGAGTGGACGGTCGGGCTCGGCTCGGCACCCGCCGGGGAGTTCGTGCCGGCGGTGTCGGGCCCGGCGTACGGCGGCATCCGGCAGGTGGAAATGAGCGACTGCACCGCCGATCTGCTGGCCGCGCTCGACGCCCAGGGCGTGCCGGTCGACCAGCTTCATCCCGAGTACGCGGCAGGGCAGTTCGAGGTGTCTGCGGGCGCACTGGATCCGGTGGCGGCGGCCGACCGCAGCGTGCTGGTCCGGCAGACGATCCGGGCGGTCGCGCAGCGGCACGGCCTCAGGGTGTCGTTCTCGCCCGCGGTGTCCGCCGAGGCCGTCGGCAACGGCGGCCATGTCCACCTGTCCTGCTGGCGCGAGGGCGTGAACCTGCACGCGGGCGGGGAGCGCCGGTACGGCATGACACCCGAGGCGGAGTCCTTCGCGGCCGGGATCCTGGCCCGGCTGCCCGCGCTGACGGCCGTCACCGCGCCGAGCCCGGCCAGCTATCTGCGGCTCAGACCCTCCCGGTGGGCGGGGGTGTTCACCGCCTGGGGCCGGGAGACCCGCGAGACCGCGCTGCGGGTGATCACCGGCTCGGCGGGCCGCCGGGAGCAGGAGGCCAACCTGGAGGTGAAACCGGTCGACCTGGCCGCCAACCCCTATCTCGCCCTCGGCTGTGTCATCGCCGCCGGCCTGGACGGGATCGACTCCTCCCGGGCCCTCCCGGAGGAGATCACCGGCGACCCGGCCCGGTACGGCCCGGACGAGGCGGCGGCTCTCGGCGTGCGGCGGCTGCCGCAGTCGCTGCCGGAGGCCGTCGACGCGTTCCGGCCGGACGAGGTGCTGCGGGCCGCGCTGGGCCCGGTCCTCGCGGACGCGGTGACCGCCGTACGGCTCGGCGAGGCGGCGGCCGTCGACGGCCTGGACGACGCGCGGGTGGCGGCGGCCTACCGCTGGGTGTACTGACCATGGCCACGCCGGGACCGGTCCACGAGGCCCTCGCCGGACTGGCGCTGGTGGACCACCACTGCCACGGCGCCGTGACGGCCGACCTCGCGCCCGGGGAGTTCGCCTCGCTGCTGACCGAGGGCGAGGCCTGGCCCGGCGTCTCGCCCTTCGACACCCCGGCCGGCGTGGCCGTACGCCGGCACTGCGCGCCCCTGCTGGACCTCCCCCGGCACGCGCCGCCGGCCGACTACGTGGCCCGCCGAGCGGCCCTGGGCGCACAGGAGGTCAACCAGCGCTTCCTGCGGGCCGCGGGAGCCGGGGTGTTCCTCGTGGACACCGGCTACGCCCCGCACCCGCTCACCACCCCGGCCGAGCTGGCGGAGGCCTCCGGCGCGGCCGCCTTCGAGGTCGTACGCCTGGAACAGGTGGCGGAGGAGGTGGCCGCGCGGGGCGTCGAGCCGGGCGAGTACGCGGCCCGCTTCCGCGAGGCCGCCGAGGAGGCCGTACGCCGGCCGGGCGTGGTGGCGGTGAAGTCGGTGGCCGCCTACCGCACCGGTTTCGCCCTGGACCCGGCGCGCCCGGCGGACAGCGAGGTGACCGAGGCCGCCCGGCACTGGTTCGCGGCGGCGCCGGACGGGGGCCGCGCCCGGCTCACCGATCCGGTCCTGCTACGGCACCTGCTGTGGACGGCCGTCGATCTCGGCCTGCCCCTGCAGCTGCACACCGGCTTCGGCGACGCCGACCTGCGACTGCACCACGCCGACCCGGCCCTGCTGACCGACTGGCTGCGGCTCACGTCCGGCACGGTCCCGGTGCTGCTGCTGCACTGCTGGCCGTACCACCGGCAGGCCGCCTATCTGGCCGCGGTGTTCGAGCAGGTGTACCTGGACGTGGGTCTCGCCCTGCACCACACGGGCCCGGCCCGCAGCCGGGCGGTGCTGGAGGAGGCGCTGGAGATCACCCCGTTCCGCAAACTGCTGTACAGCTCCGACGCCTACGGGGTGGCCGAATTCCATCACCTCGGCGCCCTGTGTTTCCGGCAGGGGCTCGCCGATCTGCTCCAAGTCCGCGTCGACGCCGACGAGTTGAGCCTGCCCGACGCCCTGCGCATCGCCGCCTGGACCGGCCGCGACAACGCCCTGCGCCTCTACGGACCACCCGTATCCGACCCGGCCCGCGATCCCAGCGGACGCCCCACCCGGAAAGTATGATCAAGCAATGTCTGACATGACCGAGACGACGCCCGGCTGGCTGTCCACGGACGAGCTGGAAATGGCCAGGGCCCGGATGCCGATCCTGTACGTCGAGGCCGTACCCGTGCGCGTGGACGACAGCGGCGAAGTCACCAGCATCGGTGTGCTGCTGCGGATCGGCCCGGACGGGACGGTCAGCCGGACCCTGGTGTCCGGCCGCGTCCTGCACCACGAGCGGGTCCGCGACGCCCTGCTGCGCCACCTGGAGAAGGACCTCGGCCCGGTCGCGCTGCCCCGCGTGCCCCCGTCCCTGCAGCCGTTCACGGTGGCGGAGTACTTCCCGACGGCGGGCATCACGCCGTACCACGACCCGCGCCAGCACGCGGTGTCCCTCGCCTACATCGTCCCGGTCACCGGCGACTGCCGCCCCCGGCAGGACGCGCTGGACCTGGTCTGGTTCAGCCCGCAGGAGGCAGCCTCCCCGGCGGTGCAGAGCGAGATGCCGGGCGGGCACGGGGTGCTCCTCAAGCAGGCGCTCGCGCACATGGGTCTGGCCCTCTGACCGCGGCGGCCCGACTCGCCTGTCTATCAGCCCGGTCAGGCCGCCGACCAGGGGCTTCCCCGATGCGTTCAGGTTGCGTTCAGGTTCGCGGCGGCCCGTGGCAACGGCTGCCCCAGAAGCCCCAAAACAATGGCAAAGGGGGCTGGGGAAAGATCAGTTGGGCGTGCGAGGGTGCGGGCCATGAGCACAGAGCACGTCCTGGACGACCGGCCCCGCGCGCACGTACGCGCGCGCATACGTGAGAGCGCGAACAAGGTGCCGGAGGTCACCGTCTACTTCTGGATCATCAAGGTCCTCACCACCGGCATGGGCGAGACCGCCTCGGACTTCCTCGCCCATCTGCTCGGCCCCATCCCGGCGGTGGGCCTCGGCGGTCTCGCGTTCGCGGCGTCCCTCGTGCTCCAGTTCGCGGTCCGCCGGTACGTGGCCTGGATCTACTGGACGGCGATCGTCATGGTCAGCGTGTTCGGCACGATGGCCGCGGACGTGCTGCACGTCGGCCTCGGTGTCCCGTACACCCTGTCCACCCCGCTGTTCCTGCTCGCCCTGACCGCCGTCTTCGTGCTCTGGTACGCGTCCGAGCGCACCCTGTCCATCCACTCCATCCGCACCAGGCGCCGCGAGCTGTTCTACTGGGCGGCCGTCCTCGCCACCTTCGCCCTGGGCACGGCCGCGGGCGACCTGACGGCCACCATCGGCCTCGGCTACCTGGGCTCGGTCGTCCTGTTCGCCGTGGCGATCTGCGTGCCGGCCCTCACCCACCGCGCCGGACTGCTGGGCGCGGTGACCGCGTTCTGGACGGCGTACGTCATCACCCGTCCGCTCGGCGCGTCCCTCGCCGACTGGATGGCCCTGCCCGGCACCCGGGGCGGCCTGGGCTGGGGACTCGGCCCGGTGACGCTGTCCTGGACGGTGGCGATCGTCGGCTTCGTGGCGTTCCTGGCGCTGTCCCGTCGCGACGTCGAGCCGACGCCCTGACACCCGCGCGGCGGGGACTTCCGGCGGACATGCGTAAGGGGCCTTCCGAAGAAGGCCCCTTGACCGCGTAACAGTCCGACTTCCGTCGGGACGACAGGATTTGAACCTGCGACCCCTTGACCCCCAGTCAAGTGCGCTACCAAGCTGCGCCACGTCCCGGTGCCGTTTGACCTGGGGTTTCCCCGGTCGAAACGCGCAGGGAAACAATACCGCACTCCGCTTGGTGATCGCGCACCACTTTCCGGTTGACCTCAAGTTTGCTTGAGGTTGCAGGATCGTCGGTATGAAGATCGCAGCGAACGAAAGCCGCACATCCGGCTACGACGACCTGCCCGGCCTGATGAGCCTCATGACCGGCGACGAGAAGCACGGACCGGCGGCCACCTCCACCCTCGACGTGCTGTGGGTGCTCTACGACCGGGTGCTCCGGGTGACGCCGGAGCGGCGGGACGATCCCGCCCGGGACCGCTTCCTGCTGAGCAAGGGGCACGGGCCCATGGCGTACTACGCGGTGCTGGCCGCGAAGGGATTCGTGCCGGTGGACTGGCTGCCCGGCTTCGGGTCGTACGACTCCCCGCTCGGGCACCATCCGGACCGGGTGCTGGTTCCGGGTGCCGAGATCGGCAGCGGCTCGCTCGGGCACGGGCTGCCGATCGCGGTGGGCAGCACGCTGGGGCTGCGGGCGCAGGGGCTGCACGATCCGGCGGTCTGGGTGCTGATCGGGGACGCCGAGCTGGACGAGGGCAGCAACCACGAGGCGATCGCCTTCGCCGGGCCCGCGGGCCTGGAGCGGCTGCACACGGTCGTGGTCGACAACTCCTCCGCCAGCCACGCCCGGCCCGGCGGGATCGCCGCCCGGTTCGAGGCGGCGGGCTGGTCGGCGGCGACCGTCGACGGGCGCGATCACGAGGCGCTGTACACCGCGTTCACCGCGCCGCATCCCGGGCGGCCGCACGTGGTCGTGGCCCGGGTAGAGCCGAAGAACGCCTGACTCTCCCCGCTCATCGGAAAGGGCACAGTTTCATGGACACCATGCGTGATCGTTTGGCCCCCGTCGTCTCCCGGCTGCTGGACGAGGACCCGCGCGTCGCGGTGGTCCTCGCCGAGATCGGCAAGGACGGCTTCCGCGAGGCCATGGCCCGGCATCCCGACCGGGTGATCAACGTCGGCATCCGCGAGCAGTTGCTGGTCGGGGCGGCGGCGGGGCTGGCACTGACCGGGCTGCGGCCCGTGGTGCACACCTTCGCCAGCTTTCTCGTGGAGCGGCCGTTCGAGCAGGTCAAGCTGGATCTCGGGCACCAGGACACCGGGGCGGTGCTGGTGAGCGCGGCCGCGTCCTTCGACTGGCCGGCCGGTGGCTACACGCACATGGCCCCGGGCGATGTGGCTCTGCTCGACACGCTGGACGGCTGGACCGTGCATGTGCCCGGACACCCGGACGAGGCCGAGACACTGCTGCGCCACGCGGTCGCGGCGGGCGACGACAAGGTGTACGTACGGCTGTCCCTGCAGGCCAACCGGCAGGGCCGGCTGATCGACGGCAAGCACTTCGTCACCGTCCACGAGGGCCGCCGGGGTGTGGTCGTCGCCGTCGGGCCCGTGCTGGACGCGGTCCTGGCCGCCACGGAGGGCCTGGACCTGACTGTCCTGTACGCGACGACCGTACGGCCCTTCGACGCGGCGGGACTGCGCCGGGCCACGGAGGCGGCGGGCACCGACGTGGTCCTGGTCGAGCCGTATCTCGCCGGCACCTCGACGACCGCGGTGAGCGAGGCGCTCGCGGACGTGCCGCACCGGGTCCTGGGGCTCGGCGTGGGCCGCCGCGAGCTGCGCCGGTACGGGACGATCGAGGAGCACGTGGCCGCACACGGGCTGGACCCGGCGAGCTTGCGGGAGCGGATCGCGGGGTTCACGGCGCCCACCCGCCGGGCCGGTTGAGCGCCGTGCGCGACTGCGGATCCGCGGGGGCCGGCCGCGCAGTTCCCCGCGCCCCTTCGGGGCGCTGGGGGTACCCCTCTGAGGGAGGCACCCCGCAAGCGCGGGCGAGCGAACCGACCCCCGGCCGGCACGAGCGCAGGGCACAGAGCAGCTCAGGGCACCTGCACGCGCCCGGCGCTCACTGCGCAGGCGCATCCGCCCGGACCAAGTCCCGTATCGCCGGAACCGCAAGCAGAGCCACGGCCACCGCCACGCTCGTCGCGGCGGCGATCAGCAGCACGTGCCCGGCGCCGAGCGCATCGGCCGCCGGCCCCGCGAGGGCCTGGCCCACCGGCATCATGGCGAGGGAACCGGCCACGTCGTAGGCGTGGATGCGGTTGAGGACGTCCGGCGGCACCTGGGTCTGCACGCTGGTCGCCCACATCACGCCCCAGAACGACATCCCGGCGCCGGCCACGGCCGCTCCCGCCGCCATCGCGGCCACGCCGAGTCCCGCTCCGACGGCCGCCGGGAAGCCGAAGAAGGCGAACAGGGAGAGCGCGCCGGCGCGGAGCATCCGGCGGGGCCGCAGCCGGAGGGCGAGCAGGCCGCCGACGACGGTGCCCGCGCCGAGGGCGGAGTTGACCAGGCCGTAGGCACGCGGGCCGTGCTGCTGGACGACCTCGGTGGCCACGAGCGGGACGGTCGGCCCCCAGGCCGCGATCATGTACAGGCACCAGACGGCGATCACGCTCCACAGCCAGGTCCGGGATCTGAACTCCCGCCAGCCCTGGACCAGATCGGCTCGGAACGCACGCATCCCGCGCCCGGTGGCGGCACGGGCGCCCTCGGGGAGCGGCGGCAGCCGGAGCAGCAGCAGGCACAGGGCGCTGGTCGCGTAGGTCGCGGCATGCGCGGCGAACACCGAGCCGGGCGAGGCGAAGCCGACCAGGAGACCGGCGACGGCGGGGCCGGCGAGCTGGGCGGCGGACTCGGCGATGCGGATCGCGCCGTTGGCGCCCTGGATGTCGGCGGCCAGCCGGGGCACCGTACTGGCCACGCCCGGCTGGAAGACCGCGCCCGCCACGCCGTTGACGAAACCGATCACGCAGATCTGCCACAGCACCACATGCCCGGCGAAGAACAGGCCCGCGGCGAGGGACTGGGTGCCGAGCCGGACGAGGTCGGCGCCGATCATGAGCCTGCGGGTGCTGAACCGGTCGGCGATGACCCCGCCGAAGACGACGAGACCGGCGAACGCCGCCGCCGTCGAGGCCATGGCGAGGCCGACCGCGCCCGCGCCGTACCCGTGCTCCAGCAGGCCGGCGGCGAGGGCCACGGGCAGCATGGTGTCGCCGAGGCGGGCGACGGCCCGGGCCACGAAGAACAGCGCGAAGTCCCGGGACCAGACGGCCCGCCCGCCCGCCTCGCTCCCGCGCGCTCCCCGCGTGGTGATGTCGTGCCGTGCGTCCGTTCCCGTCATCGCGGATGCTCCCTCCCCGCCGTCCCCCGTGGTGCCGCGCCCGTCTGCGCCGCGCGGGATCATGCCACGCCCCGCGCGCGCGTACGGCGCATTTTCACTCCCCGGTCGGCAGCCCCAACTCGGGGTGGGTGTCGAGGAGTCGGGGCGGTGCGGCCTGCCGCCAGGAGTCGGCGAGGATGTCCCGCAGCTCGTCCTCGTCCTCCAGGGCGGCGAGTCTCGCTCTGACCCAGGCGAACTGGGCCTCGTGGTCGGCGATCCAGAACTTCTCCGGCTCGGCCAGCACCAGTTCGTCGCGCTCCTCCTTGGGGCAGCGCACGGCGAGGGACGTCTCGTCCTCGGGCAGGGTCGCGAACATCTTCCCGGCCACCCGGAACGTGGGCATGCTCCAGGCGACCTTCTCCGTGGTGTCCGGCAGGGACAGGGCGATACGGCGTACGTCTTCGGCATCCGGCATGCAACGCACCGTAGCTCCTGCCACTGACAGTCACCCGGCCGGCGGCTCCAGCCGTTTGTAGTACAGGGTCGTCGGGCGCAGCTCGCCGCCGGGACTCTCCGCGTAGTCGGGGATGACTCCGGCCCGGGTCCAGCCGGCCGAGCGGTAGAGGTGCTCGGCGGGGCCGGCGGTCTCGGTGTCGAGGTGGAGCAGGGTGATGCCGGCGGCCGCGGCGGCGGCCTCGGCGGTGGTGAGGAGGCGGCGGCCGAGTCCCCGTCCGCGCGCGGAGCGGTGCACCATCAGCTTCACCAGTTCCGCGCGGTGGCGGCTGTTCGGCTTGTCGGGGTATGCGAGGCTCACGGTTCCGGCGGGCCGGCCGGTGCCGTCGAGCGCGGCCCAGACGGCGAGCCGGCCCGCCGCCGTCGCCTCGGCCCGCTGCCGCCACCAGGCGGTGGCCTCCTCGTGCGTGAGCGCCGCGAGGAAGCCGACCGAGGCGCCACCGGCCACGGTGTCGGTCAACACCTCCGCCAGCTCCGCCGCACGCTCGCGGAGGTGCTCGGCGTTCCAGCGCTCCACCCTCACGGCCGCACCACGGCCAGCGCGTACCGTGCCTCGACGGGGCCGGCGCACCGCAACCGGGTCGGGCCGAAGACGCGCATCCGCAGGCAGTCTCCGGGGTCCAGGTGGTGGACCTGCTCCCCGTCGGTCACCTCCAGGGCGCCGTCGAGCACCCACAGATGCTGTTCCAGGCCGGCCACGGGCGGGCGGTCGTAGGCGATGTCGGCACCCGGCGCGAGCCGGCCCTCGACCAGTTCGCCGCGCAGCCCGGCGTGCGGCGGGGAGACGGACCGCCGGACGAATCCCGAACCGCGGTCCTCCCAGATCTGCTGCTCGGCGGCCCGGACCAGCGGCGCGGGCGCCGCCTCGACCTCGCTGAGCAGCTGGGACATGGTGCGGCCATAGACATGGCAGAGCCGGTTCAGCAGGGCGGCGGTGGGGCTGATCTCCACGCGTTCGGCGCGCGACAGGGTGGACCGGCTCACCCCGCTGCGCTCGGCCAGCTCCCCCAGGGACCAGCCGTGCTGGGTACGCAGTTCGGCCAGCCGGGCGCCGAGCCGGGTGTCGAGGGGATCCTCTGGGCTTCTCACATCCAGGACGTTATCCCGGATATGAGACAAGCGCGTTACGGATGCCTCACGCCTCCTGCGCCGCCCGCCCCAGCGCCTCCAGCACCGGCCGGATCAGCGGGTGCCCCTCGGCGCCGCGCCGTACGGCGGCGAAGACGCGGCGCGTGGGGGCCACGCCGTCGACGGGGCGTACGACGACGCCGGTGAGGTCCATGCCGTTCAGCGCGGAGCGCGGTACGAGGGCTACGCCCGCGCCGGCCGAGGCGAGCGCGACCACCGCGCGGAAGTCGTCGGAGGAGTGCTCCAGGCGGGGCTGGAAGCCGGCGTTCTCGCAGGCCAGGACAACCACGTCGTGGCAGGGGTTGCCGGGGTACGGGCCGATCCAGGGGTCCTTGGCCAGCTCGGCGAGGGGGACCTCGGCGGCGTCCGCGAGGCGGTGGCCGACGGGTACGACCGCGTCGAACGGCTCGGCGTAGAGCGGGACGTGGGCGAGCCGGGGGTCGTCGGCGGGCGGGGCGCCCCGGTACTCCACGGCCACCGCCACGTCGACCTGCCGGTCCAGCACCATGGGCAGGCTCGCGTCGCCTTCGGCGTCCTGGACACGGATGCGTATGCCGGGCGCGGTGTCCGCGAGCCGGGCCACGGCCGGGGCCACGACCTGGGCGATGCCGGTCGCGAAGGCGGCCACGGTCACCGTCCCCGCCTCGCCCGAGCTGTACGCGGCGAGCTCCGCCTCGGCCCGCTCCAGCTGGGCGAGGACCGCGTTGGTGTGGCTGAGCAGGATCTCGCCGGCCGCGGTGAGCCGTACGCCCTTGGCGCTGCGCTCGACCAGGCGGTGGCCGGTCTCCTGCTCCAGCGCTGTGAGCTGCTGGGACACCGCCGAGGGGGTGAGGTAGAGCGCGGCGGCTGCCGCGGTGACCGTGCGGTGGTCGGCCACCGCACGGAGGATGTGGAGCCGCCGTGCCTCGATCATGCCCTCAATTATCCCAGGGGGTCAGCGCTGGTCAGGCCGCCAGCTCGGCGCGGGCCGCGACGAAGGCGTCGACCGCGCGGTTGACGTCCTCGGTCGAGTGCGCGGCGGACAGCTGGACCCGGATGCGGGCCTGGCCCTGCGGGACGACCGGGTAGGAGAAGCCGATCACGTACACACCCCGCTCCAGCAGCAGCTCGGCCATGCGGCCCGCCTTCGCCGCGTCGCCGATCATCACGGGCGCGATGGCGTGGTCGCCGGGGAGGATGTCGAAGCCCTCCTCGGTCATCCGGCGGCGGAACAGGGCGGTGTTCTCGTTCAGCCGGACCCGCAGGTCGTCGGCGGACTCCAGCAGGTCGAGGACCGTCAGGGAGGCGGCGGCGATCACCGGGGCCAGGGTGTTGGAGAACAGGTACGGACGGGAGCGCTGGCGCAGCAGGGCGACGATCTCGGCGCGGGCGGCGACATAGCCGCCGGAGGCGCCGCCGAGGGCCTTGCCGAGGGTGCCGGTGATGATGTCGACGCGGTCCATGACGCCGTGCAGCTCGGGGGTGCCGCGGCCGGTCGGGCCGACGAAGCCGACGGCGTGCGAGTCGTCGACCATGACCATCGCGTCGTAGCGGTCGGCGAGGTCGCAGATCTCGCGCAGCGGTGCCACATAGCCGTCCATGGAGAAGACGCCGTCGGTGACGATCAGCCGGCGCCGCGAGTCGGACGCCTCCTTCAGCTTCGCCTCCAGGTCGGCGAGGTCGCGGTTGGCGTAGCGGTAGCGGCGGGCCTTGGACAGGCGGATGCCGTCGATGATGGAGGCGTGGTTGAGGGCGTCGGAGATGACCGCGTCCTCCTCGCCGAGCAGGGTCTCGAAGACACCGCCGTTGGCGTCGAAGCAGGAGGAGTAGAGGATCGTGTCCTCCTGGCCGAGGAACGCCGAGAGCCGGGCCTCCAGCTCCTTGTGCACCTCCTGGGTGCCGCAGATGAATCGGACGGAGGCCATGCCGTAGCCCCAGCGGTCCAGGGCGGCGTGGGCGGCGGCGATCACCTCGGGGTGGTCGGCGAGGCCGAGGTAGTTGTTGGCGCAGAAGTTGAGGACCTCGCCGGGCCGGCCGCCGGCGGTGACGCCGACGGTCGCGGACTGCGGGGTGCCGATGACCCGCTCGGGCTTGTGCAGGCCGGCGGCCCGGATCTCGTCGAGGGTGGCGCGCAGGTCGTCGCGGACAGAGTCGAACATGGGGGAGCTCTCCTGAAGGTGCTTGCGGATGACGAGAGTTACGCAGTCCAGTCGAGAATGACCTTGCCGCCCTTGCCGCTCGCGGCGTCGGCGAAGGCCGCCTCGAAGTCGCGGTAGCCGTAGCGGCCGGTGATCACGGGGGCGAGGTCCAGGCCGCCCTCCAGCAGCACCGACATGGCGTACCAGGTCTCGAACATCTCACGGCCGTAGATGCCCTTGATGGTGATCATCGACGTGACGATCCGGGCCCAGTCGACGGGGAACTCCTGCGCCGGCAGGCCGAGCATGGCGATACGGCCGCCGTGCGTCATGTTGGCGATCATGTCCCGCATCGCCTCGGGGCGGCCGGACATCTCCAGGCCGATGTCGAAGCCCTCGCGCAGCCCCAGCTCCCGCTGCCCGTCGGCGATGGTGGTCTCGGCGACGTTCAGGGCGAGGCTCACGCCGATCTTGCGGGCCAGGTCCAGGCGCTCCTCGCTGACGTCGGTGATGACGACGTTGCGGGCGCCCGCGTGCCGGGCCACGGCGGCGGCCATCAGGCCGATCGGTCCGGCGCCGGTGATCAGCACGTCCTCGCCGACCAGCGGGAAGGACAGCGCGGTGTGCACGGCGTTGCCGAACGGGTCGAAGATCGCGGCCACGTCGAGCTCGACGGGGACGCGGTGCACCCAGACATTGGACGCGGGCAGGGCGACGTACTCGGCGAAGGCGCCGTCCCGGCCGACGCCGAGACCGACGGTGGCACGGCACAGATGGCGGCGGCCGGCCAGGCAGTTGCGGCACCTGCCGCACACCAGATGGCCCTCGCCGCTGACCCGGTCGCCGATGCGGATGTCGTTCACGTCGCGGCCGGTCTCGACGACCTGCCCGACGAACTCGTGCCCGACCACGAGCGGAGTGCTGATCGCCTGCTGCGCCCACCCGTCCCAGGCCCGGATATGCAGGTCGGTGCCGCAGATACCGGTCCGCATGACCTTGATCAGTACGTCACCCGGGCCGATCTCGGGCTCCGGGACGTCCGTCAGCCAGAGCCCGGGCTCGGCCTTCTCCTTGACCAGCGCCTTCACGCGTGCGGCTCCTGTGGGTGAGGTCCCGGCCCGCGGGCAGACGTCAGCAGCCCGCACCGGGTCAGAGGGGTGGAATCACCCTGCAATCTGCCGTATCCGCGGGCCGCGGGTCCATCGAGCTTTTCTTAACCGCCGCCTCAGCTTTCCTTCACGCCCCAGGTGCCGGCGGCGAAGGTTCGCCCCGGCCCGTCACAGGGGCAGCCCGTCCTCGGCGCTCCGCTCGAGGCGTACGACGAGATCGGCGGCCAGCGCCTTGATGGTCTCCAGGCCCGATCGGCCCCAGGCCCGGGGCCCGGTGTCGGCCGCGCACACGGTGCCGAGCGCCATGCCGGAGCTGTCGATGAGCGGGGCACCGAGATAGGAACGGATGCCGTACTCGTCCACGACGGGATTCCCGGCGAACCGCGGATAGTCGCGGACGTCCTCCAGCACCAGCGCCTTGCGGCGGACCACCACATGGGGGCAGAACCCATGCTCGCGCGGCAGGACCCGGCCGAACTCGGGCCGGCTGCCGTCCTCCCTGACCAGCGGAGCGACGGCGGGGACGCACAGGCCCGCGAAGAACTGATGGTCCTCGCCGACGAAGTTGACCATGGCGTAGGGCGCGCCGGTGAGCCGGGCGAGGTGGTCCGCGAAGACGTCGAGCGCCGGATCGGGACGGTCCGCCAGGCCGAGCAGGCGCAGCCGGTGGACGCGGGCGGGGGCCTCCTTGTCCTCGGGGGTGAGGAGCAGACCCCGGACCGGCCGGGGCGGCTCGTAGGTCATGGCCGGGCTCCTGCCCGTACTGCTGGCCGGGTTCCGGCGCTGTGGGCGTACCTCATATAGGAACTCCGTGGGCGGTAGGGCGTGATCACATGTGGGCGCCATGGCTCGGCGCGGTCGCCGGGGCGTGGGCGAGGAGGTGGCGTACCAGGGTGAGCAGGGTCTGCACGCCGGAGCTGGAGATCCGGGCGTCGCAGCGGACGACCGGGATCTCGGGGTCGAGGTCGAGGGCGGCACGCACCTCCTCGGGTTCGTAGCGGTAGCCGCCGTCGAACTCGTTGACGGCGATGATGAAGCCGAGTCCGCGTTCCTCGAAGAAGTCCACGGCGGCGAAGCAGTCCTGGAGCCGGCGGGTGTCGGCGAGGATCACCGCGCCGAGGGCACCCTCGGACAGCTCGTCCCACATGAACCAGAACCGCTCCTGCCCCGGTGTGCCGAACAGGTACAGCACATGGTCCGGATCGAGGGTGATCCGGCCGAAGTCCATGGCGACCGTGGTCTCCATCTTGTTCTCGACGCCCTCGAGACTGTCCGTGCCGACACTGACCGTGGTGAGCAGCTCCTCCGTGCTGAGCGGCGCGATCTCGCTGACCGCGCCCACGAAGGTCGTCTTGCCGACCCCGAATCCGCCCGCCACCAGGATCTTCAGCGCGGTCGGGAACGGGTCAGAGCTGTCGTCGTAGTCCATCGAGCACTGCCTCCAGCAGAGACCGGTCAGTGGGTGTGTGGTGGAAGGCGGGGGGCTTGGTGGTCAGCGCCCCGCAGTCGACGAGGTCCGAGAGCAGCACCTTGGTGACGACCGCGGGCAGTTTCAGATGCGCGGCGACCTCGGCGACCGAGACGGGGGCCCGGCACAGGTCGAGCGCCTGGGCGTGCTCGGGGCCGAGGTAGCCGAGCGGGGTGACGCCGGTGGCCATCACCTGCGACATCAGGTCCAGGGCGATGCTCGGCTTGGTACGTCCGTTGCTGACGGTGAACGGGCGCACCAGCCGTCCGGCCGCGTCGTCCAGCCAGGGCCCGTCGCCGGCTGCGGCCACGCTCAAGGCCTCGTCGCCGTGGGTTCGACGGCGTGCTGCCGGGGCGCGGTCACCAGGTAGGGGCGGACGCTCTTGACGAGCATCGCCATCTCGTAGCCGAGCACGGCGGCGTCGGCCTCGCGGCCCGCCAGTACGGCGAGGCAGGTGCCGGAGCCGGCGGTGGTGACGAACAGCAGGGTCGAGTCGAGCTCGACGACGACCTGGCGGACGTCCCCGCCGTCGCCGAACCGGATGCCCGCGCTGCGGCCGAGGGAGTAGAGGCCGGAGGCCAGGGCTGCCATGTGGTCGGCACTGTCGATGTCGAGGCCGTGCACGGACTTCACCAGCCCGTCGCAGGAAAGGAGCACCGCGCTGGTGGTGTGCGGTACGCGCTGCACGAGGCCGCTCAGCAGCCAGTCGAGGTCGGATGCGTGGGCGGTCGGCGCATCGCTCGCCATGGTGGATCGACTCCTTGGGGTACGAAGGTCTGCGGGAGCGCTGGCGGTTGGGGGGTGCGTGCTCGGAGGTGGGGGTGGGTGGATACGGTGCGGGCGTCAGCCGGCCGGGGCGCTCCCGTCGGGCCGGCCGGCGCCACGGGCACCGTCGGATGCGGGCGCGTGGGTGCGCCCCTGGGGTATGGGGGTGGGGTCCCTGTGGTCGGAGCCCATGTGGTCCGAGCCCCTGTGATGGGTGCTCGTATGGTCCGAGCCGATGTGGTCGGGCTGCACACGAGCCGGGTCGGTGAACTCCGGTACGGCGGGGCGGAGGTGATGGCCCATCGCGGCGGCGGCGTGGGCGGCGTCCATGTGTGCGGACTCCATGTGTGGGGACTCCATGTGGGCCGCGTCCATGTCGGCGGTGCCCACGTGGGCCGAGCCCATGTGGATGGTCTCCCTGTGGGTGGACTCCGTGCGCACGGTCTCCATGTGGGCTGAGCCCATGTGTGCGGAGTCCAGGTGGCCGGCGTCCGAAGGGGCGGGCTGCTGCTCCTGGCTCTCCATGTGCTGCTGTGCCTCGGCGAGTCCGATCCCCCGCTGGAAGGCCGCCATCAGCCCCGGGTCGTGGCCCGGGACGGTGTCGCCGTCCTGGCGGGGTGCGGGACCGCCGCGCAGCTGGGGGACGATGTGCTCCTGGGCGCGCCGACGGGGCAGTTGGGGCTTGTTCATGGTGCCCCGCACGGCGCCGGTGCGCGGCGTGGGCAGCATGCCCGCGTGCGCCTCGACCGCCGCCCGGTCCCCGGCGCCGATGCCGGGCACCGCCTCGGCGGGGTTGGGCCGGCCCTGCCGGGTCCCCCGCACGGGAAGCGGCGCGAGGCCGCCTCCGCTGTGCCCGCCGTCACCGTTCCCGGCGCCGCGCCGTACGGCCTCGCTCTCGGCGCCGCGCCGCCCGCTCCCGCGCCGGGCGTGCGGCCGCCCGGTCATCTGATCCTGTCCGCCTCCGGAACCGGCCTCGCTCCCGGAGGCCACTACGGCGCCTCCCCCGGCCACGGCCCCCGAGTCGGCGGGGCCCCCGGCCTCCGGCCCGGTACCGCCGCGCGCGGGGCCGTCACCGCCCGACCGCACTCCCGGCACCGGCACGGGCGCGGCCCCAGGCGCAGTCGTCGGGACGGACCCCCGCACCTGCCCCGGCTCGCGCTCCGGCCGGGACCCGTGCCCCTGCCCGAACCCCTGCCCCTGGTCACCGACCTGGCCCGGAAGCCGTACCTGCGGAGTGACACCGGTGTCCGCCGGATCCTGCGGCCGGGGTACGCCCGTCCCGGCACCGGCACCGGCGCCCGCGACCGCGACCGCGCCGGCCGCCCCGGGTGCCGTACCCAACAACGCCTGCGGGACGACGAGTACGGCCTGCACACCTCCGTAGATGTTGGTCTGCAGCCGCACGTGGATGCCGTGCCTCCGGGCGAGCTGGGAGACGACGTAGAGGCCGATGCGGCCGTCGGCCAGCAGGCTGGCGACATTGACCTGGTCGGGGTCGGCGAGCAGGGCGTTCATGCGGTTCTGTTCGCCGACGGGCATGCCGAGCCCGCGGTCCTCGACCTCCACCGCGAGCCCGGAGGTGACGAGGTTGGCGCGGAGCAGGACCTGGGTGCGCGGGGCGGAGAACACCGAGGCGTTCTCGATGAGTTCGGCGAGCAGATGGATGACGTCGGCGACGGCGTGGCCACGCAGTTCGCCGTCGATCGGCGGCACCAGCTTGACCCGGGAGTACTGCTCGACCTCGGCGATGGCCGAGCGCAGCACCTCGGTCATGCTGACCGGGTTGCTCCACTGGCGCCGGGAGACGGCGCCGCCGAGCACGGCCAGGTTCTCGGCGTGCCGCCGGATACGGGTGGCCAGGTGGTCCACGTGGAACAGGCCCTTGAGCAGGTCGGGGTCCTCGATCTCGTTCTCCAGGTCGTCGAGGATCGAGATCTCCCGGTGCACGAGGGACTGGAGCCGGCGCGCGAGGTTGACGAAGACCTCCAGCTTCTGCTCGCTGCCCGCCTGGCTGGACAGCTGGGCGGCGCGCACGACGGCGGTGACGGCGCCGTCGTGCGCGCGGGCCAGGTCGGCGGCGAGCAGCTCGAAGTCGTCGGCGTCCGCGGGCGGCCGGCGGCGCGGTGCGCGCTGTGGCGGGGCCTCCCCCTGGCGCAGCGCGTCGACCAGGTCGTGCAGGTCGGCCTCGCCGCGCGCGGCGGTACGGCGCAGCGCGTCGACGCGGTCGGAGACCGATCGGGCGGCCCGGTCGGCGGCCACGGCGGCGATGAGGATGCCGGCGACGGTCACGGTGACCGCTCCGGCGAGCACGGCCCAGAGCATGGGTCCGGTGCGGGCGCCGGTGGACCGGATACTGAAGATGACCGCGGCGGTGGCGCTGAGCGCGACCGCGAGGGGCGGCAGCACGGCGAGCCGCAGGAGCTGGGGCCGTATGTGCGTCTCGGGCAGTGCGGGAGCGGGTCGGGCGACCGGTCGCCCGTGCCGGCCGCCCTCTCGGCGGTCGGCACGGGTGGCCGGTGCGCGGAGGTGAGACATCTGCGTCCTCGTACTAGTCCGTCGGGCTGCCATGCGGCCACTGACAGTAGTCGCCTCCCCCTCATGTGCGGGGGGCAGTTGACAAAGTCCCGCAGGATTGGTCCCGCTCTGGTATGAGCCCTCGTACGACAGACCGATTACCCGGTCATGCACGGGAATTGGACGCGAAAGACTTCGATACGACTCGCGCAGAACCGGTCACCACGACGCGATCACCATCTGGACATTCCGTACGTCCGTTGGCCTGGCCCACTCGCGGATCACCCGGCAGTCCGTTACGGGGAGTATCCGCTTTGGCCTTGGGTGGGTCGCGCAGGCATACGGGGTGACACGGCAACGCCCCAGGGGCGCCCGGCGCCCCGGCGGCGTCACCTCCGGGTGGGCGGCTCCGCCACGAACGCGCCGACCGAGCGCCAGGTGCGCCGGATCTCCCCCGACACGCCGCGCCACCACGCCTCCGCCGGGAGCTTGCCCGCCGGCTCGAAGGGCTCGCCCGGGCGGGGCAGGGCCACCGCCTGGCCGGCCTCCTCGGCGGCCTCCTTCGTCCACTCGCCGGGCTCGGCCCAGGGGTGCGGGGCCAGGTTGAAGGTGCCCCAGTGGATCGGCAGCAGCGCGCCGTGCGGCACTCCGCCCTGCAGGTCGATATGCGCGCGCAGGCCCTCCTCCGGGGTCATGTGGATGTCGGGCCAGAACTCGCTGTACGCGCCGATCTGGATCATCGTGGCGTCGAACGGGCCGTGGTCGGCGCCGATGTCCGTGAAGCCCTCGAAGTAGCCCGTGTCACCGCTGTGGAAGATGCGGTGCTCCTCGCCGGCGACGGCCCAGGAGGCCCAGAGGGTGTGCTGGGTGTTGCGCAGGGCGCGGCCACAGAAGTGACGGGCCGGCGTGGCGGTGAGGGTGAGTCCGCCGACCCGGGTCGACTCGTGCCAGTCCAGCTCGCGCAGGCGGTCCGGGGAGACGCCCCAGTGCTCGAGGTGGGCGCCGACGCCGAGCGGCACGGCGAACAGGGTGTCCGTGCCGGCCAGCGCCTTGATGGTGGGCAGGTCCAGGTGGTCGTAGTGGTCGTGCGAGATGACGACCACGTCGACCTCGCCGAGCGCGGCCAGCGGCAGCGGCACGGGGTGCAGCCGCTTGGGCCCGGCGAAGGGGAACGGGGAGCAGCGCTCGCCCCAGACGGGGTCGAACAGGACCCGGTGGCCGTCGATCTCCGCGAGCACGCTGGAGTGGCCCATCCAGGTCAGCCGCAGCCCGGTGGCGGGCGGCTTGGCCAGGTCGGCGAAGGTGGTGGGATGCACCGGGACGGCGCCCTTGGGGGCACGCAGGGGCCGGGTCTCCTTGTCGAGGAACACCTTCGCGAGGTCCAGCGTGGAGCCGGAGGGACGGGTACGCGCGGTGCCGCCCGGGTTCTGGAAGACGCCGTCCTTGAAGTGGGGGGAGCGGCGGATGCGTGCCAGGCGCTCTCCGCCCGGTTCCGCGCCGAAGGCGGCGGGCCGCAGGGCGCGGAGCCCGGAGCTCGAGTCACGCAGTCCGGTCACGGTACCTCCCGGTGTGGTGGGTGAGGCTCCCCATTATGGTCGGCCCCTCCGACAGCCCGGCCCGGCCGGGGGCACCTCTCCGGGGCCCGGGGGCAGGCTACTGAACCTCCGTTCAGCACGTTGACAGGGCGCGGACCGGCTCCGGATACTGACTCACGATTCAGTAGAGCATGGAGTGGAGCTCTGCCCGGCGCCCTTCGCCGACCACCGTCCGCGGCCGCCTTGGAGGCACCATGTCCGACCTCCCCACCGAGTTGGTCCCGCTCCGCCCCGAACAGCGCGACGTCGTCGATCTCGCGCGTGCCTTCGCCCGCGAGGAGATACGGCCACGCGCGCGTGCCGTGGACGAGGCCGACGTGGAGACACCCTGGGACCTGTGGCGCAAGGCCGCCGAGGTCGGCATCACCGGGTTCATGCTGCCGGAGGAGTACGGCGTGGGCGGCTTCACCGACGTCCTCACCCAGTGCCTGGTCCAGGAGGAGCTGTGCGTGGGCGACCTGGGCATCGGCAACCTGCTGTGCTCCAACGGCTTCTTCGCCGACCCGGTCCTGGAACTCGGCACCAAGGAGCAGAAGCGGGAGTGGCTGACGCCCCTCTCCGGCCCGGACACCCCGATGACGGCCCTGGCGACGACCGAGCCGGGCGCCGGCTCCGACGCCGCGTCGATCGTCACCGCCGCGCACCGCACGGCCGGCGGCTACCGGCTGCGCGGCCAGAAGGCGTGGATCTCGAACGCGGGCGAGGCCGAGCACTACGTCGTCTTCGCCAAGACCGACCCGACCCGGCGCTCGCGCGGGGTCAGCGCGTTCCTGCTGCGCAAGGGCACGGAGGGCATGACCTTCGGCGAGCCGATGCGCAAGATGGGGCAGCGGGCGATCGTCTGCCGGGAGATCTTCTTCGAGGACGCGTTCGTGCCCGAGGAGCACCGGCTCGGCGCGGAGGGCGAGGGCTTCGCCGGGCTGATGCGGACCTTCGACATCTCCCGTACGGTCCTGGGAGCGGCGGCGACCGGAGTGGCCCGGGCGGCGTACGAGTACGCGCGCGACTACGCCCGTGAGCGACGGCAGTTCGGCAAGCCGGTCATCGAGCACCAGGCGGTCGCCTTCCGCCTCGCCGACATGCGCACGCGCGTGGAACAGGCCCGGCTGATGACCTGGCGGGCGGCCCGCCGTCTGGACGCCGGTCTGGAGGCCAGCGCCGAGGCCGCGATGGCCAAGCTGACGGCGTCGGAGACGGCCGCGTTCTGCACCTGGGCGGCCGTGCAGACGCTCGGCGGCTGGGGCTACTCGCGGGAGTTCCCGGTGGAGCAGTGGATGCGGGACGCCAAGCTGGAGGAGATCGAGGAGGGCACCTCCGACATCATGCGGCTCGTCAGCGCGCGGAGCCTGTGATGGGCACTGTCGCGGAACCGGTGTCCCGGGGGGCCGACGACGGCCTCCTGACGGGCGGCCAGGCCCTGGTACGGGCCCTGCGGGCGCACGGCGTGACGCAGGTCTTCGGCATCCCGGGCACCCACAACCTGGAGATCTACCGGCATCTTCCGGCCTACGGCATCGCTCATGTGACGCCCCGCCATGAACAGGGTGCCGGGTACGCCGCCGACGGGTACGCGCGCGTGACTGGCCGGCCCGGTGTGGTGCTCACCACGACCGGGCCCGCCCTGCTCAATGCGGCGGCGGCCGTCGGCGAGGCCTACGCGGACAGCGTGCCGCTGCTGGTCGTCTCGCCCGGCATGCCCCTCGGCCATCCCCGGCCGGCCACCGGCGCGCTGCACGAGATGCGCAGCCAGACCGACGCCCTGCGCGGGATCGCCGCGTTCAGTCACCGGGCCTCGTCGGTCGCGGAGATCGACGCGGCCGTGGCCCGGGCGTTCACCCTGTTCCGCACCCGGCGCCCGCGCCCCGCGCACATCGAGGTGCCGCTGGACCGGCTGGCGGCCGCACAGGCGCCCGGGCCCGTCCGGCGCGCCTCCAGCACCGCACGGCCCACGCCCGCCCCGGAGGCCGTACGACGGGCCGTCACGGTCCTCTGCGGGGCCCGCCGCCCCGCGCTGGTGCTCGGCGGCGCAGCCGTCGGCGCTCGGGCGCAGTGCCGCCACGCCCTCGCGGAGCTCCTGGGGGCACCGGTCGTGACCACGGCGGCCGGCAAGGGCACGGTCGCTGAGACCCATCCGCTGTCCCCCGGGGTGTCCCTGCACAGCCCCGCCGTGCAGAAGTGGCTCGCCACGCGGGACGTCGTGCTCGCCGTCGGCACGGAACTGTCCGAGTCCGACTTCTGGACCGTCCCGCCACCGCTGGACGGCACGCTCGTACGCGTCGACCTCGACCCGGACCAGATGTACGCGGGCGCCGTGGTGGACGTACCGCTCGTGGCGGACGCGCGGCTCACCCTGGAGGCCCCGCTGACGGACCTGCCGGACGACGGGCACGCGCGCGTACCCGAGTTCGCCGGAAACGCATGCACGCGCGTGGCCGGGCTCTCCGGAAACGCGCACACGCGCGTGGCCGACGACGTGGCCGCCCTGCGCGCCGCGCGGGACGCCGAGACCGCCGCGCGGGACGCCGAGACCGCCGCGCGGGACGCCCGCTGGATCCCGTATCTGCGGGCGATCCGCGAGGTGCCGGCCGCCGATGCCGTCGTCACCTCCGACAGCGCCCAGTGCTGCTACTACGGCGCCCTCCCCCACTTCCCCGTCGGTCCCGAGGGCCGCTATCTGCACCCCACCGGCTTCGGCACCCTCGGCTACGCGCTGCCCGCCGCGATCCGTGCCGAGGTCGCCGCGCCGCACCGGCAGGTGCTCGCGCTGAGCGGGGACGGCGGGCTGCAGTTCACCGTGCAGGAACTGGCGAGCGCCGCACAGCTCCGACTCCCCTTGCCCATAGTGGTGTTCGACGACGGCGGCTACGGCGAGACCAGGGACGAGATGCGGGCACGCGGCGACGTGCCGACCGCGGTGGACCTCGCGCCGGTCGACCTGCCCGCCCTGGCCCGCGCGTACGGAGGACACGGCACGCGCGCATGCGACCCGGCCGCACTGGCGCGCGCCCTCACCGAGGCCCTGGACCGGCCCGGCCCCACCCTGATCACCGTCCCCGAGGAGACCCCATGACCGCCCCCGCTCCCCTGATGTCGCTCGTCTGGACCGATCACGTGACCGGCCGCCAGGGCTTCCTGGTCGTGGACCGGCTGGTGCGCGGCGTGGCCAGCGGCGGGCTGCGGATGCGCCCGGGCTGCATGCTGGAGGAGGTGGCGGGGCTCGCCCGCGGCATGACCATGAAGGAAGCCCTGCACTACGACCCCGAGGCCCGTTACGTCCCCCTCGGCGGCGCCAAGGGCGGCATCGACTGCGATCCCCAGGATCCGGCGGCCTACGGGCTGCTGGTGCGCTACCTGCGCGCCATGCGACCGTACATCGAGCGTTTCTGGACCACCGGAGAGGACCTCGGCCTCAGCCAGGACCTGGTCGACCGCGCGGCGGCCGAGGCGGGCCTGGTCTCCTCCATCCAGGCCGTGTACCCGCTGCTGGACGACGAGGCGGCGGCCCGTCGGCGGCTCGCGGACGCCTTCGCGGTCGAGGTGGACGGCATCGGCCTGGACGAACTGGTCGGCGGCTGCGGGGTCGCCGAGTCGGTGCTCGCGGCGCTGGACCGGGCGGGCGTGCCGTATCCGGGCACCCGGGTGGCGGTGCAGGGGCTCGGCACGATGGGCGGGGCCACCGCGCGGTTCCTCTCGCGCGCAGGACTGACGGTGGTGGCGGTCGCCGACATCAAGGGAACGATCGCCAATCCCGCGGGGCTGGACGTCGAGGCCCTGCTGGCCGCGCGGGACGGTTACGGCACCGTCGACCGTCGTGTGCTGGGCCCCGGCGACCGCGAACTGACCGGCGACGCCTGGCTGTCCGCGGACGTGGAGGTGCTCGTGCCGGCGGCTGTGTCGTACGCGATCGACACGACCAACCACGACCGGATCC
Source organism: Streptomyces sp. RB17 (assembly GCF_009604455.1). Lineage (GTDB taxonomy): Bacteria > Actinomycetota > Actinomycetes > Streptomycetales > Streptomycetaceae > Streptomyces. Next base: position 198,326 of record NZ_WEGL01000002.1, on the reverse strand, counting down.
GCGCCCGCTGGATCGTGGAGGCCGCCAACATGCCCGTGCTGCCGGAGGCGGAGGAGCTGCTGGCCGGGCGCGGGGTCACCGTGCTGCCGGACGTGGTGGTCAACTCCGGTACGAACGCCTGGTGGTGGTGGACCCTGTTCGGCGACATCGGCGCGGATGCCGAGGAGGCCTTCGGCTACATCCGGGGCCGGATGCGCGCGCTGATCGGCCTGGTGCTGGCGCGCGCGGACGCCGACGGTACGACCCCGCGCGCGGCCGCCCACGCCCTGGTGACCGACCGGCTGCCGGTGATCGCGGACCGCTTCGGATGGTACCGGTGACGGGCCCCGCCGAGGCTGCCCCGGACACGCTGTTCGCCCCCGCCTCGGTCGCCGTCGTCGGTGCCTCCGCGCAGCCCGGGAAGTGGGGCTACTGGCGGGCCAAGGGGGCGCTGGCGGGGCGGGGCGGCGGGAGGTGCACCTGGTGAACCGGCGGGGCGGCAGCCTGGACGGTGTGCCGTTCCGGGCCGGGCTGACCGGGCCGGCGTGCGAGCACGTCATGGTGGCCGTGCCTCCCGCGCACGTACGGCCCGTGGTGACCGAGGGCCTGGCGGCCGGCGCTCGCCACTTCACCGTCATCGCCTCCGGCGGGGACCCGGCCGAGGAGCGCGCGCCGGCCCGCGGGGTGACCGCCCGGGGCGCCCGGTTGCTCGGGCCCAACTGCATGGGCCTGGTCGACACGGGCAGCGAACTGCGGCTCAGCTGGGGTGAGTTCCCGACGGGCGCGGTGGGGCTGGAAGCCGGTGAGGGTGACCGTGCCGTCCGCCGCGATGGAGCCGCCGTAGACCGTGAAGACTGCCGTGCAGGCGTCGGTGAACCCGCCCAGGCTGCCGATGCGTTCACTCGGCAGGACGAACAGGATGCCGAGGATCGGGCCGCCGTAGAGCACGAGCGCGGCGAGGCCGGAGCGGAGGATGGACAGCGGGATGTCCCGGCGCGGGTTGCGCATCTCCTCGGCGGCGGAGCTGGGCAGTTCGAAGCCGACGTAGTTGAAGATCAGGACGGGGACGAGGGCGACGAAGCCGGCGTACGTCGGGGTGAACCCGCCGGCGGGCAGGGCGTGGACGCCGTTGCGGACGGCGTACACGACGACCGACAAGGAAGAAGCCGAGCAGCACGACCCGGGCGACGGCACCGGCGATCGGCACCCGTTTCCCGATCCGCACGGACTGGACGACCGCCAGCGCTCCGCCCCAGATGAACACGAACCCGGCGACGTACTTCCAGCCGCCGGGCAGCGGGGTGAAGAACTCCTCCCAGGTCGTCAGGGCGATGATGCACAGACCGCCGCCCACCCGGACCGGGTTGGAGATCCGGTGCAGCAACTGGTTGACGCCGGCGGTGAGTCGGCCGAAGGCCAGCCGGGTCCACACGTACGGGCCGCCCTGCACCGGGAAGGCGGCGCCGAGTTCGGCGACGAGCAGTCCGTACGGCAGGAAGAACGCGAGCGCGAGGATCGCCATCCAGGTCAGGCCCTGGGGGCCCTGGGCGGCCACCGAGCCGATGGTGTCCAGGCCGACGAGCGTGCAGATGAGGAAGAACAGCACGTCGAGCCGGCGCAGATCCTTGCGGAGCCGGGTGCGCTGCTCGCCCCAGCCGGCGGAGAGATCGGGTGTGTCGGAGCCTTGCGGGTGCGCGGAGGTGGTCGGGGCGTGGGTCACGGGCGGGCTCCTACGGGCGCGGGCGGACTCCTGGGACGGCGGGGGGTGGCGACGGCACGGTGGCCGGGCGGTGCCGGCGGACCGCCTGCGGTCCGAACTTACTGACTGAACGAGCAGTCAGTAGTGCGGTACTGTGGCCCCGGCCGCACAGGGGTGTCATGAGGTCGTCGGCGCATGTCCGGGCGGCTGTGTAGGGTGACCGCGTGGCGAGAGTGCGGTTGAGCGTGGCCGAGCGGCAGGAGGAGCTGCTGCGGGCCGCCATCGGGCAGATCGAGGCGCGGGGCGTGGCGGCGGTCAGGATCGCCGACGTGGCGGCCGCGCTCGGGGTGAGCAACGCGCTGGTGCTGTACCACTTCTCGACGAAGGAGAAGCTGGTCGCCGCCGCGTTCGCCTACGCGGCCGAGGACGATCTGGCGCATCTGCGCAGGCTGCTGGGCCGGCGGACGTCCGCGCTGCGCCGGCTGCGGGCGGCGGTGCGCTGGTACGCGCCGACCGGGCAGGCCAAGGGCTGGCGGCTGTGGATCGAGGGCTGGGCCGTGTCCCTGCGCGAGCCGGCCCTGCGCGAGGTCACCCGGGACCTGGACAGGCAGTGGAAGGCGGCGATCACCGAGGTCATCGCCGAGGGCGTGGCGGCGGGCGAGTTCGCCTGCGCCGACCCGGCCGGCACGGCACTGCGGCTGACCGCGCTGCTGGACGGGCTCGCCGTGCAGCTGACGTCGTACCCGGGAGCGGTGCCGCGGACACGCGCGCAGGAGTGGGTCGACGACGCGCTCGCACGGGAACTGGGGCTGGAGCGGGACGCGTTGACAGAGCGCTAGGCCCTGTCGTCAAACTCCAGCCGTCCGCCCGAAGGGCGGGCCCTGCGGCGTCAGGTGCGTGCTCTCGGCGTGCCGGACCCTGGCCCTCGTACTGGATGTACTTGGACCTGGGTCCGGTGCGGCGAGAGTGCGTGCATGGCGTCGCGGGGCAGGAGGGAGTTTGACGACAGGGCCTAGGCCGCGCCTCGGGGCAGGGCGCCGGCGTGGTGGGCGCTTCCCGGGTCGCCTCCGGGCGGCACGCTGCCCCCCGGCCCCCTGCCCCACCTGCAGCCCACCGCGCCCGAGCACACAGCCACACACAGTCGGAGAACACAGCCACGCACGACCGCGCCCCGCACCGAAAGCCACCCGGTGCGGGGCATGCCGGTGCGGGTCAGGCCACCGAGGCGATGCGCATCTTGATGTCGTCCGGGGACAGGGTCCCCTTCGCCGTCACATGGTCGCCGGAGGACTCGCCGCGCAGTCTGCGGCCGATCCACGGGACGAGGTACTCGCGGGCCCAGTGGACGTCGTCGCGGCGGATCTCCAGGGTGCCCCGGGGCGGCTGCGGCGGCCATGGCTGCTCCGGGTCGGCCGGGACCTCCAGACCGAGGACCTGACCGGCGCGCAGCGCCACGCGCGTGTGCCCCTCGGGCGACAGGTGGAGCCGGTCGCTGTCCCAGGCCCTGCGGTCCTGCACGGACTTCAGGGACCACAGGTCGAGCACCGGGCATCCGTACCGGTCGGCGATGGCACGGACATGCCCGTTGTACGTGGCGATCTTGCCCCGCAGATGCTTGAGCAGGGGGACGCCACGGGTGTCGAAGCCGGTCGTCACCATGACCGTGCCGGCCGCCTCGGTCAGCCGGGCCACGGCCCGTTCGAAGCGCTCGGCCACCTCGTCCGGGTCGGTGCCGGGCCGGATGATGTCGTTGCCGCCCGCGCAGAAGGAGACCAGGTCCGGGGCCAGTTCGACGGCCTTCGGCAGCTGATCCTGCACGATCTGGTCGAGCAGCTTCCCGCGAACCGCGAGGTTGGTGTACCTGAAGTCGCCCTCGGGCTGCCGGTCGGCGAGCAGCACCGCGAACCGGTCGGCCCAGCCCACGAACGCCCCGTCGGGCCCCGGGTCGCCGACGCCCTCGGTGAAGCTGTCCCCCACCGCCACGTACGACCCGATCACTGATCTGTTGTCATTCTTCGAATCGTCTGCCACGTCGGACCATGATTCACCTTCGCATGTGACCTACGCGACCGTAAGGAGGGGTTGACGAACGGTGAGATGTGACACTCTTAAATAATTTGCCAACCAGGAATAAGGCTGGTGGCAGAAAGCTCAGATGCGGCGCAGCCGGAGGACCGTGGCATCCAGGTCGCCCTTGAGTCCGGTGCGCAGCCCGTGGTGCAGCAGAACCGCACCCCGGTGCACTTCACCCGTTTCGCGGCATTCGTACGACGCCGTGGGGTCGAGTCCGCGCAGCCGCAGCGCCGGCACCGGCTCGCCGTAGCTCTGCGCCTGGAGCCAGGCGAGGACCACCGTCTCCTCCCCCAGCACGTACTGGACGGCGCTCAGACCACCGGCCGGGGGCCTCAGCCGGTACAGCTCGCCCTGCTGGACGACCGGGCGGATCTCCTTGTAGAGCTCGACCCACTGCCGGGCCTCGGCCAGCTCCTGGTCGGTCCACTCGGTGAGGTCGCCGCCGACCCCGAGGACACCCGCCATGGCGCTGACGAACCGGAACCGCAGCGAGCTGGCCCGGCCGTTGAGCTGGGTGTTCGGGCTGTCGGTGACCCAGGCTGCCATGACCCGGGCGGGGTGGATCTGACTGAAGCCGTGCTGGATGGCGAGCCGGTCGAGCGGGTCGGTGTTGTCGGAGGTCCACACCTGGTCGGTACGGCTCATGACACCGAGGTCGATCCGGCCGCCGCCGCCCGAGCAGGACTCGAAGGCGACCCCCGGGTGGGCCGCGCGCAGCCGGTCCAGCAGGGCGTAGAAGGCGCGGACATGGTCCACCCACAGGCGCTGCGGGTACGGCTCGCCGGGCCAGCCGGCGTCGGTGAAGCAGCGGTTGAAGTCCCACTTCACATAGTCGATCGGCGCGCTGGAGAGCAGGGTGTCCAACTGCTCCCAGAGGTACTCCTGGACGTCCTCGCGGGCGAGGTTGAGGACGAGCTGGTTGCGCAGTTCCGTCCGCTTCCGTCCCGGTTGGTACTGCACCCAGTCGGGGTGGGCGCGGTACAGGTCGCTGTCCGGGTTGACCATCTCGGGCTCGACCCAGATGCCGAACTGCATGCCGAGGCCGTGCACCTGGTCGGCGAGCGGCTTCAGGCCGTGCGGGAAGCGGTCGGGGTTGGGGGTCCAGTCGCCGAGGCCCGCGCGGTCGCTGGTGCGGGCACCGAACCAGCCGTCGTCCACGACGAACAGCTCCACGCCGATTCCGGCGGCCCGGCGGGCGAGCGCGAGCTGCTGCTCCTGGGAGATGTCGAAGGTCGTCGCCTCCCAGGAGTTGAAGAGCACCGGGCGGTCCCGCCCGGCGTCCGGGATGACGTACGCACGCTGGTAGGCGTGCCAGCTGCGGCTCGCGCCGCCGAAGCCGCCGTCGCTCCACAGGCCCGCGAAGACGGGTGTGGTGTACGACTCCCCCGGCTGAAGGAGCAGCAGGCCCGAGTCGTCGTAGCCGGCGCCGCCCGTGATCTGCACGCGCGCGTCCGGGAGTTGGGCGACCGCGATGCGCCAGGAGCCGGACCAGCCGAGTGCGCAGCCGTACACCTCACCGTTCTCCTCGCCGGCGTCGGTGTCGAGTGCCACCCAGGGCAGGTGCTGGTGGCCGGTGTGGCCGCGGCGGCTGCCGATGACCTTCTCGCCGTAGGTGAGCTGGGCGGTGGTGAGGAGGGACTCGGCGGCCCAGCGGCCGTGCAGCTGGGACAGCCGCCAGCCGTCGCGGTCGGGCAGGGTCCAGGTGGCCGCGTCGGCGCGGAGCAGCTCCACGCGCGCGTGCGTGCCGTTCGCCACGGTGACCCAGCGCTCGACGACGTCTCCGCGCATCCGGTAGTGGAGGGTGACGGCGAGGCCGTCGTCGTCGAAGCGCAGGCGCAGCCCGTCACCCTCGCTGCCGTACGACACGAAACGCCACTCCGTGCCGCGCCGCTCCTCGGTGCGCACGGACAGGGCCGGGCGGACGAAGCGGGGGCCGCCCTCGACGGGGTACTCCTCGCGGCCGTCGAGCGGGGACTCGAAGGGCCAGTAGCCGGGCAGCGGGTCCTTGGCCAGGGCCTCCGCGTCCGCGAGCGCGATGCGTGGCCCCCAGTGCAGATGGAGCAGCTCGTCCGCGTCGGTGAGATGCAGGGCATAGCTACTGGTGGGCCCCGAGAGGAGCCAGGTACGACCGTCTTCGGCGATGTCCACCACGTAAGACCTCACAGGTGTCAACAGATCCGCTCAAGTGCCAACATCATCAGTCTGCGGAGCCCCTGGTGACAATGCCTGTGGACAACTCCTTGCCCGAGGAAACCGATGTCGTATGGTCGACGGAGCGCCCGCCGGCGAGACACGGCGGCGGGGCCCGAACCGGGAGGAGCCCCCGTGACGCAGCAGGTCCCGTCGACCGAGCCGGAGCTGGCCGGCGTGCGCAATTTCCGTGACGTGGGCGGTCTGCCCACCACGGACGGACGGCGGGTGCGTCACGGCGTGCTGTTCCGCAGCGGGCATCTGGCGCACGCGACGGACGAGGACGCGGCCTTCCTCGCCTCCCTGGGCCTGCACACGATCTTCGACTTCCGCAACGCGGCCGACCAGAAGCTGGAGGGCCCGGACGTCGCGCTGCCCGGCGTGCGGAACGTGAACCTGCCGCTGAGCGACCCGGCGGACGGCGCCGAGTTCTGGAAGATGGTCCGCGACGGCGATCTCGAGCAGCTGCGTGGCATCCTGGACGACGGCAAGGGGGCGGCCCGGATGATCGCCTCGTACCGGTCGATCGTCACGGAGCGCACCGCAGAGCACTCCCGGGTGCTGCGCGCCCTCGTCGAGGACAGCGTGCCCGCCCTGATGCACTGCGCGGCGGGCAAGGACCGCGCGGGTATCTCCATAGCGGTGACACTCCTCGCACTCGGTGTGGAGCGCGAGGCGATCGTCGCCGACTACCTGGAGTCCAACGCCAAGCACCGGCGCTACAAGGTCCGCCGCAGCGGCAGCACGGACACCGCGTACACGCCGGAGATCATGGAGCTGCTCAGCCCGCTCTTCGACGCCCGCGCCGAGTACCTCCACGCGTCGTTCCAGACCATCGAGGAGATCTGGGGCGGGGTGGACACCTACCTGGAACGGGGCCTCGGCATCGACCGGGCGTCCCGCGACGTGCTGCGCGAGCGCCTGCTGGACTGACCGACGTGCGTCGAGCCGTCCGTCAGTTCTTCGCTCCCAACGCGAACAGCAGGAAGAGAAAAGCAGCCAGGACGTGGCCGGCGGCGATGTAGATGATCAGCCGGATCCACAGGGAACGGGGAAACTTCGTCTCGAAGTTGCTCATGGCAGCTCTCCGGTCAGCGGGCCCAGGCACAGCGTGGCCGTGGGGCTCTGCAGCAAGGTGTGGACGAACAGCAGCTCGACGCCGTCGTGGTCCTCGGCGGCGAGGCGGTGCGGGGTGAGCGAGTCGAAGTGCGCGCTGTCGCCGGGCGGGAGCAGGTGCACGGTGTCACCGAGGCGCAGCCGCAGCCGGCCCCGGAGGACGTAGAGCCACTCCTCGCCGGGGTGGACGCGCACGATGTCGCCCTGTGAGCCGTACGGCACGCGCACGCGCAGGGCCTGCATGCCGCGGCCCGGCGCCCCCGCCTGGAAGTAGGTCCAGCCGCCCGCCCGGGTCGGCTCCATGTCCCTGGACCGCACGATCGCGTCCCGGTCGGCGACCGTCTCGCCGAGCAGGTCGGAGACGGTCGTACCGTAGATGCGGGCGAGGGCCAGCAGCATCGGCAGCGACGGCTGCCGCTGTCCCGTCTCCAGCCGGGACAGATGGGCCGGTGAGAGCCCGGCCTCGCGGGCCGCCGCCTCCAGGGTGAGGCCGGCGCGGCGGCGCAGTGCGCGCAGCTGCGGTGCGACGGCGGGCAGGTCGTCGCCCGGACGCGCCGGCGGCCCGGCGTCTGAGGCGTTCATGCCTCCATTCAGCCCGACGTTTGCCTCATCGGCAATTTTCTTGCCTATGAGGCAAAAGCGCTCGTCGCCGGATTCCCCCTGCTAATCTCCCCCAAAGTCGAACGCGTTCGAAAATGGGGGACCGGATGCCTGCACGCCCTCAATCCCGCGACACCGGCACGCCCGCCGCCGCCCTCGGACCCCTCGCGCTCGCCCTGGGGGTCGTGTCCGGGGCGGGCGTGTGGCCCACGCTCACCTTCACGCTGCTGCCCTGGTCGCTCCTCGCCGGCGGGCTCGCCGTCACCTTCGGCGCCATGGGCGTCTACTACGCCGGCCGGGGCATCGGCCGGCTGTGGACCTCGGTCGTCGGCATCGTGCTCGGAGTGATCGGGCTCGCCGATCTCTCCGTGGGCTTCCTGCTGCTGGGCGTATTGGGCGTATAGCAACCGGTCAGCGGCCCGCCACCGCCTGCTTGATCAGGGTCTTGCCGAAGTCCCACATCAGGCCGCCGCCGCTGTGCGCGTCGTCCATCACCGCCGTGAAGGCGGCCACGAACCGCTCGACGTCCGCCTCGTCGATGATCAGCGGCGGGATCAGCTTGATCACCTCCAGGTGGTCGCCGGAGACCTGGGTGAGGATCCGGTGCCGCTGCAGCAGCGGTACGACGACCATCTGGGCGAACAGGCCCTTGCGCGCGGCCTGGAGCATGGCCCAGCGGCTGCGCAGCTTCAGCGAGGAGGGCCTGCCGAACTCGATGCCGATCATCAGGCCCCGGCCGCGGACGTCGGCGAGCAGCTCGTAGGTGTCGATCAGCGCGGTCAGCCGGGACTTCAGCAGCTCGCCCGTCTTGCGTACGCCCGCGACGATCTGCTCGTTCTCCATCACCGACAGTACCGCGAGTCCGCACGCCATCGCCTGGGCGTTGGATCCGAAGCTCGCCGAATGGACCAGGACACGGTCCATGGACGAGTAGACCTTCTTGAAGATCCAGTCCTTGCCGAGGGTGGCGCCGACCGGCACGTACCCGCCGGACAGCGCCTTGGCCACGCACACCAGGTCGGGTTCGACGCCGTCCTCGTGCTGGTAGGCGTAGAAGTCGCCGGTGCGGCCGAGACCGGTCTGCACCTCGTCGGCGATGAGCAGCGCCTTGTGCTTGTGCAGCAGCTCCTGCGCGGCGCGCAGATAGCCGGGCGGGGCCTCGTGCACCCCCTTGCCCTGGATCGGCTCCACGATCAGGGCGGCCACGTCGCCCTTCATCAACTCCCGTGCCAGGGTGTCGAGATCGCCGAGCGGTACGGCGGTGTCGGGCAGCAGCGGGGCGAAGCCGTCGCGGAAGCCGCTCTCGCCGTTGACCGACAGGGAGCCGGTGGTCAGGCCGTGGAAGGCGTGGTCGCAGTAGAGGATCCTGGGCTTGCCGGTGGCGTACCGGGCGAACTTCAGGGCCGTCTCGACGGCCTCCGTGCCGCTGTTGCCGAAGAACACCCGGTCCAGGTGCGGGCTGTGGGTGAGGAGCCGCTCGGCGAGCAGACCGGGCAGCGGCTGGCAGTCGAACCGGGTGAGGTCGGCGAGGTCCAGGTCGAGCACGTCGTGCAGGGCCTTGCGGACGACCGGGTGGTGGCGGCCGAGGCCCATCACCCCGAACCCGGCGAGCATGTCCAGGTGGTCGTTGCCGTCGGCGTCGTAGAAGTGGGCGCCCTCGGCCCGCTCGTAGACCTTGTCGAAGCCGATGGTGTGCAGCATGCGCGGGAGCTGCGGATTGAGGTACTCGGTGTGCAGCTCGTAGCGTTCGGCTCCCCGCTCGGCGAGCAGCGCGCCGAGGTCGAACTCCGTGCTCATTCACTCTCCTTGGCTGTGCCGCTCGCGTCCTTGACGGCCAGGCTCCCACTGATCCGCCCGGCGATCTCGACGGGCGTGAGACCGATGTCGGCCAGCACCTCACCGCGCTTGGCGTGCGCGAGGAACTGCTCCGGGATGCCGAACCGCCGCACCGGAACGTCCACGTCGGCGTCGCCGAGGGCCAGCGCCACGGCCGAACCGACGCCCGCCGAGCGGCTGTTGTCCTCCACCACGGCCACCAGCCGGTGCTCGGCGGCGAGGCCCGGCAGCGAGGGGTCGACGGGCTTGACCCAACGGGGGTCCACCACCGTGCAGTTGATGCCGCGCGCCTGCAGCAGGTCGGCCGCCTGCAGGCACACCGGCGCCATCACGCCGACGGCCACCAGCAGCACCTCGGGGCGTTCGGCGCGGTGCAGCACGTCCATGCCGCCGACGCGGTCGAGGGCCGGGATGTCCGGGCCGACCGACTCCTTCGGGAAGCGGACCAGGGTCGGCGCGTCGTCCACGGCGACGGCCTCGCGCAGCTGCGCGCGCAGCTGACCGGCGTCGCGCGGGGCGGCGATCCTGAGGCCCGGGACGACCTGGAGGACCGACATGTCCCACATGCCGTTGTGGGAGGCCCCGTCGACTCCGGTGACGCCGGCCCGGTCGAGGACGAAGGTGACACCGCAGCGGTGCAGGGCGACGTCCATCAGCAGCTGGTCGAAGGCGCGGTTGAGGAAGGTGGCGTAGACGGCGACGACGGGGTGCAGCCCGCCGGTGGCGAGGCCGGCCGCCGACACCGCGGCGTGCTGCTCGGCGATGCCCACGTCCCACACCCGGTCGGGGAAGCGCTCGGCGAACCTGCCGAGGCCGACCGGGTGCAACATGGCCGCGGTGATGGCGACGACGTCGTCCCGTTCCTCGCCGATCTTCACGATCTCGTCGCCGAACACCGAGGTCCAGGAGGGTCCGTTGGACGGCGCGAGCGGCTCGCAGGTCAGCGGGTCCATCACGCCGACCGTGTGGAAGTGGTCCTCCTCGTGGGCGAGGGCGGGCTCGTAGCCGCGGCCCTTCTCGGTGAGGCAGTGGACCAGGACCGGGCCGTGGAACCGTTTCGCCCGGCGCAGCGCCGACTCGACGGCCTTGATGTCGTGGCCGTCGATCGGGCCCAGGTACTTCAGCCCCAGGTCCTCGAACATGCCCTGCGGGGCGAACGCGTCCTTGAAGCCCTTCTTCGCGCCGTGCAGGGACTCGTAGATCGTGTTCCCGACGATCGGGGTGCGCAGCAGCACGTCCTTGCCCCAGGCCAGGACTTTCTCGTAGCTGTCGGTGGTGCGCAGGGTGGCCAGGTGGTTGGCGAGGCCGCCGATGGTCGGGGCGTAGGAGCGTTCGTTGTCGTTGACGACGATGATCAGCGGCCGGTCCTTGGCGGCCGCGATGTTGTTCAGCGCCTCCCAGGCCATGCCGCCGGTCAGCGCGCCGTCGCCGATGACGGCGACCACATGGCCCTTCTCCCCCTGCACCTGGTTGGCCTTGGCGAGGCCGTCGGCCCAGCCGAGCGCGGTGGAGGCGTGGCTGTTCTCGATGACGTCGTGCTCGGACTCCTCGCGCGAGGGGTAGCCGGACAGCCCGCCCTTGCCGCGCAGCTTGGAAAAATCCTGACGACCGGTCAGCAACTTGTGGACGTAGGACTGATGGCCGGTGTCCCACAGGATGCGGTCGACCGGTGACTCGAAGACCCGGTGGAGCGCGATGGACAGTTCCACCACCCCCAGATTGGGCCCGAGGTGACCACCGGTCCTCGATACCGCATGCACCAGGAACTCACGTATTTCTTGGGACAGTTCAGCGAGTTCCGCCTCGGACAGCGCCTTCACGTCGCGTGGTGTCCGGATCGTCTCCAGAATGGTCACGCTGGGCCCCCTCTCGGTCCGTGCCGTGCTGTGCTCAACTCATTCGTCTGCGGGGCTCGTCCGCTCGGCGAGCTTCATGGCCTCCTCGATCAGGGTCTCCACGATCTTCGACTCGGGGACGGTCTTGATGACCTCGCCCTTGACGAAGATCTGCCCCTTTCCGTTGCCCGAGGCAACTCCGAGGTCGGCCTCACGGGCCTCGCCGGGACCGTTCACCACGCACCCCATCACCGCGACCCTGAGCGGCACTTCCATGCCGTCGAGGCCCGCCGTGACCTCCTCCGCGAGCTTGTAGACATCCACCTGGGCCCGGCCGCAGGACGGACAGGAGACGATCTCCAGGCGCCGCTGCCTGAGCCCCAGCGACTGGAGGATCTGGATGCCGACCTTGACCTCCTCGACGGGCGGAGCGCTCAGCGACACCCGGATCGTGTCGCCGATGCCCCGGCTGAGCAGCGCCCCGAAGGCCACGGCCGACTTGATCGTGCCCTGGAACGCCGGACCGGCCTCGGTGACCCCCAGGTGCAGGGGGTAGTCGCACTGTTCGGCGAGCTGCCGGTAGGCCTCGATCATCACGACCGGGTCGTTGTGCTTCACCGAGATCTTGATGTCCCGGAAGTCGTGCTCCTCGAAGAGCGAGGCCTCCCACAGCGCGCTCTCCACCAGCGCCTCCGGGGTTGCCCTGCCGTACTTCTGCAGCAGCCGTCTGTCGAGGGAGCCGGCGTTGACGCCGATCCGGATCGGCGTGCCGTGGTCCTTGGCGGCGCGCGCGATCTCCTTCACCTGGTCGTCGAACTTCTTGATGTTGCCCGGGTTGACGCGAACCGCCGCGCAGCCGGCCTCGATGGCCGCGAAGACGTACTTCGGCTGGAAGTGGATGTCCGCGATCACCGGGATCTGCGACTTGCGGGCGATGGTGGCGAGGGCGTCCGCGTCGTCCTGCGTGGGGCAGGCGACGCGGACGATCTGGCAGCCGGACGCGGTGAGTTCCGCGATCTGCTGCAGGGTGGCGCCGATGTCCGACGTACGGGTCGTCGTCATCGACTGCACCGACACCGGGGCTCCGCCCCCGACCGCCACCGGCCCGACGTGGATCTGCCGCGACCGCCTCCGCGGTGCGACCGGCCGGGCCGGTACCTCGGGAACCCCCAAGGGGACGGCGGTCATCGCGTCAGCCCTGCTTCCCGCTCGTCATCGTCTCGCGCGCCGCCCGCAGGGACTCCTTCAGGGAGCCCATCGTGGCGAGCACGGCGGTCGGCTCGTAGCCGCAGTGCGCCATGCAGTTGGCGCAGCGCGGGTCCTTGCCGCGGCCGTACTTGTCCCAGTCGGTGTCCTCGACGAGTTCGCGGTACGTGGACACGTATCCGTCGCTCATCAGATAGCAGGGGCGCTGCCAGCCGAAGAGCGAGTAGCTCGGGATCGCCCACGCCGTGCAGGGGAAGTCGACCTTGCCCTCGAGGAAGTCCAGGAAGAGGGGGCTCTGGTTGAGCCGCCACTTCTTGCGGTTGCCGCCCGCGAACGCCTTCTTGAACAGCTCGCGGGTCTGCTGCACACCGAGGAAGTGCTCCTGGTCGGGGGCCTTCTCGTAGGCATAGGCGGGCGAGAGCATCATCTCGTCCACCTCCAGGTCGTCGTTGAGGAAGTTCAGCACCTCCACGACGGTCTGCGGGGTGTCGGTGTTGAAGAAGGTGGAGTTGGTGGTCACCCGGAAGCCGCGCCGCTTGGCCTCCTTGATGGCCTCGACCGCCTCGTCGAAGGTGCCCTCCTTCGCCACCGAGGCGTCGTGCCGCTCACGCAGCCCGTCGATGTGCACGGCCCACGCGAAGTACGGCGAGGGCTTGAACTTGTCCATCTTCTTGCGCATCAGCAGCGCGTTGGTGCACAGGAAGACGAATTTCTTCTTGGCCACCAACTGCCGCACGATCTCGTCGATCTGAGGGTGCATCAACGGTTCACCACCGGCGATGGACACCATCGGCGCACCGGATTCCAGCACCGCGCCCACGGCCTGCGCGACGGGCATGCGCTGCTTGAGGACGCCCGCCGGATGCTGGATCTTGCCGCAGCCCTCGCACTTGAGGTTGCACGCGAACAGCGGCTCCAACTCGACCAGGAGGGCGAACTTGTCCCTCTTCCTGAGCTTCTGTTCGAGCAGGTATGTAGCGACCTTGACAGTCTGGCGCAGCGGCATGGCCATCTGGCTCACCTCCGGGGGAGCAGCAAAGAACGGTGCCATTCGAAAAATGCGGGAAGAACGGAACGAAGAACACGGAAAGCAGATATTCCACCGCGTACGGTGCCGATCCGGACGAGTTCATGTTCGGGTGCGTCCACGACGACCCGCACGGCGGCGACCGGGCGCTCAGCGCCGCGGACGGCCGTGAGGAGCGTGGCCGCCGACTCCATGTCGACCGCGATCGAGCCGGTCGCGAGCAGGTCGGACCGCTCATGGCCCCGGACCACATGGTCGGAGCCGGTGAGCGGGCCGGTGTGGACCGTGCGTCCGGGCAGGATGCGCACGAGTTCCTTGACGAGCAGTTCGGTGCCCACGCAGGCGACGGCGCCGCGCGGGTCCCGGGTCTCCTCGGCGACCACCAGATCGCCGGGGTGCATGCCGGGGGCGAGCCCGGCGCAGAAGCCGGTGGCCAGGACGGCCGCGCCGGCCAGCGCGGGGACCGCGAGCTGCCGGGTGAGGGAGCGTTCCGCCGCACGGGGGCCCATGCCCGTACGGACGAAGGTGACCGGCCCGTCGGCCCCGTTCCTGTCCCCGGTGCGCAGGGCAAGGTGCTCAATGCCGAGCGCGCAGGCGATCAGCAGCGGGGCCGGTGCGGGCTGGGTGCTCAAGGTCAGCTCCCCTTCGCCTCGGGAAGCGGTTTCCCGGCGAGGAGGCCGCGCTCGAAGGGGTCGCCGTGCAGATACCGGCCGAGCGCGGTGAGTGGGAAGACCTGCCGGTACAGGTGGTAGTTGATGGAGAAGTCCCAGGGGAAGCCGGTGCCGGTGAAGTACGGCTCGTCCCAGGTGCCGTCCTCCCGCTGGGTGTCGGCGAGCCACTGGACGCCCCGCTCGACCGCCTTGGAGTCCTTCTCCCCCGCCGCGAGCAGCGCCATCAGCGCCCAGGCGGTCTGCGAGGCGGTGGAGGCGCCGCGGCCGCTCCACTCCTTGGCGTACTTGTAGGAGCGCAGGTCCTCGCCCCAGCCGCCGTCGTCGTTCTGCACGCCCTCCAGCCAGGCCACGGCCCGCCGGATCGCCGGGTGCGAGCCGGGCAGTCCGGCCGCGGTCAGCGCGGGCACCACCGAGCCCGTGCCGTAGATGTAGTTGACGCCCCAGCGGCCGAACCACGAGCCGTCCGGCTCCTGTTCGGCGAGCAGCCAGTCGATGCCGCGCCGGGTGCGCGGGTCGTGGGCGAGCCCCTCGGCGGCCAGCATCTCCACGACGTGCGCGGTGACGTCGGCCGACGGCGGGTCGATGACCTCACCGAAGTCGCAGAACGGCAGCCGGTTCGGGAACGGGCTGGTGTTGTCGACGTCGAAGGCGCCCCACGCGCCGTTCTTCGACTGCATCCCGAGGTTCCAGCGCACCGCGCGCGCGATCGCCCCCTCCACGCGGTCGGGGTCGTGGTGCCGGACCCGGCGCAGGGCGAGGGAGACCTCGGCGGTGTCGTCGATGTCGGGGTAGTTGTCGTTGTGGAACTCGAACGCCCAGCCGCCCGGCGGGAGTCCGGGCCGCCGTACGGCCCAGTCGCCGGGCCGGACGATCTCCTCGCCGAGCATCCAGTCGGCCGCCTTGACCAGTTGCGGATGGTCGGCGGGCAGGCCCGCGTCGGCGAGTGCGATGGTGGCCAGGCAGGTGTCCCACACCGGGGACTGGCAGGCCTCGATCATCCGGGCGCCGTCCTCGCGCCATACGGCGAAACGGTCCAGCGAGGCGAGGCCCTCGCGCATCACCGGATGCTCCAGGTCGTACCCGAGCAGGTGAAGGGCGATGACCGAGTACACGGCCGGGGGCTGGATGCCGCCCCAGCAGCCGTCGTTCTCCTGCCGCTCGATGATCCAGCGGGCCGCCGAGTTCAGCGCGGCCCTGCGGAGTCTGCGCACGGCGACCTTGCGATAGCCGCGGACCACCTTGTCGAGCCGCTGGAACAGCCCGTCCCAGCTCACCACCGGGGCGAGCGGCTGCGGCGGGTTGGGGTTAGCCGGATCGGTGTGCAGCTCGTCCAGCGGGAACGGCGCCGGGCGCACCGGGCGCTTGGCGGAGACGACGGTGAGCGGCACGATCGTCTGCCGCGCCCAGCAGCCGAAGTCGTAGATGTTGAGCGGGAACCAGGTGGGGAAGTAGATCAGCTCCGGCGGGAGTTCGGGCAGGTCCTCCCACTTCCACCAGCCGAACAGGGCGAGCCAGATCCGGGTGAACACACGGGAAGCGGCGATACCGCCGCGCTCACGGATCCAGGCGGACGCCTTGGCCATGTGCGGGTCGCCGGGCGCGTCGCCGGCCAGGCGCAGGGCGACATAGGCCTCGACGGTGGTGGACAGCTCCCCCGGCCCGCCGTAGAAGGTGGCCCAGGTGCCGTCCTCGCGCTGCTCGCCGCGGATGAACAGGGCGGCGGCCTGTGTGGTCCTCTCGTCGCGGATCCCCAGGAACTGGCGGAGCAGCAGATCCTCGGCGTCCATGGTGACATTGGTCTCCAGGTCGCCCTTCCACCAGCCCTCGGCGTCCTGCCGCGCGAGCAGGAAGTCGGTGGCGCGCCGGGTGGCGCGTGCGGCGGCTTCGTGCACCCCGGCCGCCCCGGGAGTGGTGATGGCGGTGTCGCTGGCCGCGGCAGCGCGGGACGGCACAGTCGCCCCGGTGCTTCCGTCGGTCGTCGCTGTCATGGCTTCCCCTTCGTGCAGTCGTGCGAGTCGTGCTGCTGTGGGTCCGCCGTCGGCCGGTGTCCTGATGTCGATCCTCGGACACCGGCCGGCGACTACGCGAGGCGTGTTGGGCCGATAGTGATCATCTCTTTCGTACGACGACGAAGTCGGCGAGCGCCGTGAAGCAGTCGCGCACCCGGTCGGGCATGTCGACGGCGTCGAGGGCTTCGATGGCGACGGTGTGCTGACGGCGCGCTTCCGCGGCCGTCCAGTCGCGGCCGCCGGCCTCCTCGATGAGGGCCGCCCGGGCCGCGAACTCCTCCTCGGAGAAGTTCTCGAAATCGCTGCTCTTGGCGTCCGCGGCGAGGATCTCGCCGAGCCGCTCGGAGGCGGGGCCGCCGGCCGCGAGCGCGGCGACGACCGGCAGGGACTTCTTGCGCTGGCGCAGGTCGCTCCAGGTCTGCTTGCCGGTGGCCTCCGGGTCGCCCCAGATGCCGAGCAGGTCGTCGATGGCCTGGAAGGCGAGGCCGAGGTGGTAACCGTACTTCTCCAGCGCGTCGGCGGTGGCGTCGTCGGCGCCGCCCAGGACCGCGCCGATGGAGCTGGAGGCGGCGAGCAGCGCGCCGGTCTTGTTGCCCTCCATCTCCAGGCACTCCTCGACGGTGACCCGGTCGCGGTGCTCGTAGGAGATGTCCTGCGCCTGACCGTCGATCAGGGCGCGGGTGGCGGTGGTGAGCCGGCGGGTGGCGCGGCCGGCCTCCACGGTGCCGAGCTCCAGCAGGATCTCGTTGGCGAGGGCGAACAGGGCGTCGCCGACCAGGATGGCCTGGGCGGGTCCGTGCACCTTCCAGACGGTGTCGCGGTGCCGGCGCTGCTCGTCGCCGTCCATCAGGTCGTCGTGCAGCAGCGAGAAGTTGTGGACGAGTTCGACGGCGACGGCGCCCGGGATGCCCACCTCGGGCGCGGCGCCGGTGACCTCGGCGGAGAGCACGGCGAGCGCGGGACGCACGGCCTTGCCGCCGTCGCCGTCGGCCGGATTGCCCTGGGCGTCGATCCAGCCGAAGTGGTAGGCGGCGACGGTGTCCATGGGAGACGCCAGCCGGTCCACGGCCGCGCGCAGGACCGGAGTGGCCAGGGTGCGGCCGCGCTCCAGCAGCGCGGTCACGTCCACCGCGGCCCGTGGAGCGGGCGTCGAGGCCGGGGGCACAGTGGGCACAGTCTCTCCTCTTGTTGCGGTACCGGGGGTGCGGGGGCTTGCCGCGGGCTCCTGATCGAGCATCAGGCCGCCTCCTCGAACTCGAAGAGATGGCGGGGGCGGGGCCGGCCCAGGGCGCCGAGTGCGGCGTCGGCCGCGCTCACTCCACTGCGGACCGCACTCTCCATGGTCGCGGGCCACCCGGTGGCGGTCCACGCTCCGGCCAGGTACAGGCCGGGTGCCTTGGTGCGGGCACCGGGCCGCAGCCGCCCGACGCCGGGGGTGGGAGCGAACGTGGCCGTGCGCTCCCGGGTCACGAAGAAGTCCTGCACCACGGCGCCGCGGGTACCCGGAATCAGCCGCTCCAGCTCGGGCAGATAGCGCTCGCGGAGTTCTGCGACCGGCAGGTCGATCTCCGCTTGCGCGGCCGACTGCGACAGCGCCAGGTACTGGCCCGTGGCGAGACCGGAGGCCTCGGTGCGGTCGAACACCCACTGCACGGGGGTGCCGAGGGCCGCGAAGAAGGGCCGCGCCAGCACGGTGCGGTCGTAGACGACATGGACGTTGAGGATCGGCGCGGTGCCGATCCCGAGCAGCCGCTCGGGCGCGTCGAGGGCGCCGGGCGGCAGCAGGTCGTGGGCCTCGCGCTGGGGTACGGCGAGGACGACGGTGTCGGTTTCCAGGCGCTCGCCGGGAACCTGAACGCTCCAGGTGCCGTTCTCGTTGATAGAGACGGAGGTGACGCGTGTACGGACCTCGGTACGGACGCCCGCGGAGTCGAGCGCCTTGCGGGCCAGCCGGTCGTGCAGTTCGCCCAGCGGGACGCGGGCCCAGCCGATGTCGGCCGCGCCCGGGTCGGACAGCAGACCGGTCTTGAACACCATCGCGGCGAGCCCCAGCGAGGCGTCGCCCGCGACCGCGTTGAGGGTGGCGACCCCGACCAGGTCCCACAGGGCCTCGACGGCGCGCGCCGACTGGCCGTGCGCGGCCAGCCAGCTGCCGAAGTCCTGGGTGTCCAGGGCCGGATCGGCGAGGTCGAGCCCCTTCAGCGCGAGCGCGGCCCGCCCGACCGCGGCACGCTCGGCGAGCGAGAGGTGCGGATAGGCGGCCAGGCTGCGGCCCAGGTGCAGGGGGACGGGCAGCGGGTCGCGCCGCAGCCGGCCGAGCCGCCTGCCTTCGGGCTTGGCGACGTCGACGACGGGCACGTTGAGGCGGTCCTGCAGCGGTGCCAGCGCCGCGCCCTCGATCCGGTCGAGGAACCAGCGGTAGGCGGTGCAGCAGCGCAGGTACACGTGCTGGCCGTTGTCGACGGTCAGCTCGCCGCGCTGGAAGGAGAAGGCGAGGCCGCCCAGCCTGGGCCTGCCTTCGAGCAGGGTGACGCGGACTCCGGCGTCGGCGAGCGCGAGCGCCGCGGTGATCCCGGCCAGCCCGCCGCCGACCACGACGGCGCGGCGGCCTGCGGCGCCTTCCGGTTCCGCGGTGCCGTGAGTCTGTGCGGGGCCTGAGCCGTCGCTCATCGTGCGTCCGTCCTTCGTCTGCGGGTCCGTCGCGGCTGGTCGTGCCCACCCGGCGGCAGACGCATGTCAGACACGGCCCCGCGCCCCTCGGGGGCGCGACCGTGCTGGATGAACGGTGCACGTTCCGCCGTCGCAGTCAGGGACGCCACGCCGCAGTGGAGGGTTGCCTGCCGCAGGTCCCCTGGTTCGGTGGCGTCCGGTCCGGTGGCGTCCATCAGGCGCGCCTCCTGACGGAACGCGGGGAGAGGCCGCGGCTCACATGCCGGGTGTCCAGACCGGACAGTCCGCGTACGGCGACGTAGGCCTTCTCGCGTCCGGGCAGCGAGACCCGGCCGCGCAGTACGGCCTCGGGGTCGCGCTCGATGCGGTCCAGCAGCCGGCGGTAGATGCCGGCCATGGCGGCGACGCACGCGCCGCTGCGCCGGTCGAGCATGGGCAGCAGCTGGTAGCCCTCGGCGAACAGGGCGCGGGCCCGCCGCACTTCGAAGTGCACGAGGCCCGCGAAGTCGGAACCCTCCGGCGGCGTCGGCCCGTCGAACCCGGCCGAGCAGCCGAACTTGGCGAGGTCGTCGGCGGGCAGATAGGTACGGCCGCCGGCCGCGTCCTCGCGGACGTCTCTGAGGATGTTGGTGAGCTGCAGGGCGAGGCCGAGGGTGTCCGCGTACTCGGATGCGCGCTCGGCGCCGCGCGCTCCCGGTTCGGTGCCGAACACGCCGAGCGAGAGGCGGCCGATGGCACCGGCGACACACCGGCAGTAGACCTTCAGGTCGTCCCAGGTCTCGTAGGTCTCCCCGCGCACGTCCATCTGGACGCCGTCGATCAGCTCGTCGAGGCCGCCGAGCGGGACCGGGAAGGCGCGCGCGGCGTGGGCGAGGGCCACGGCGACCGGATCGGTGTCGTCCTCCTCGACCTCGTCCTGGCGGACCCGGGCGAGCAGCGCCCTGGTGTCCTCGAGCCGCTTCAGCTTCACCTCGTCGGCCAGGTCGCCGTCGCCGATGTCGTCCACGCGCCGGGAGAACGCGTACAGCGCCGACATGGCACGGCGCTTGGGCGTGGGCAGCAAGCGGATTCCGTAGGCGAAGTTGCGTGCCTGCTGCCCGGTGACGGTCTCGCAGTAGCTGTAGGCGGCGAGTACCGGTGCGGACACGTGCGACGGAGAATCCACGGTCCGGATCACCCCTCTCCTCGCAGGATCACGCCCGCCTCACGCAGCAGCTGGACCTTGCCGGGTCGGGGCGGGCCGGGAAGTACGTCGTACTCGGCGGCGGCGATCGCCCTGATCGCCGCCCTTCCCCCCGCCACGAACCCTGCGAGAAGCAGCTTCAACCTGCCGTGGACGCTACCCACCAGGGGGGCGCCTTCATTCAGCAGATCGCGGGCGCGTTGTGCCTCGTATGCAACCAGGGCGCGCACCGATGCGCTCGCGGTTTTTTCGCCTAGATCCGTTTCCTGCACGTGGAAGCGCTTCATGTCCTCGGCCGGGAGGTAGATCCGGTCACGGCCGAGGTCCTCGGCGACGTCCTGGAGGTGCTCCACGATCTGCAGCGCGGTGCAGATCGCGTCGGAGAGCCGGATCCGCTCGGGGGTCGAGGTGCCGGTGACGGCGAGGACGAGGCGGCCGACGGGGTTGGCGGACAGTTCGCAGTAGGCGAGGAGGTCGTCGTAGGTCTCGTAGCGGGCGACGAGCTGGTCCTGGCGGTTGGCGGCGATCAGGCCGAGGAACGGCTCGGGGGTGAGGGAGCGGCGGCGGGCGGTGGGCTGGAGGCGGCGCAGCAGCGGGTGGCGCGGGGTGCCGTCGAAGACGCGGCGCAGATCGGCCTCGAAGGCGTCGAGCAGGACCAGCCGGTCCTCGGCCTCGGCGGGCGACACGCCGAGCAGCCGGGCGTCGGCACCGCCGGGGGCGAGGTCGCCGTCGCCGATGTCGTCGACGAGGCGGGCGAAGCCGTAGACGGCCATGAGGTCGGCGCGCCAGGCCTTGGGCAGGAAGAAGGGGGCCACGGGAAAGTTCTCGCCGGTGGCCTTGTCCAGGGTGGCGCGTTCCGTATCCGACGCCGTCTCGCCGGCCGTCATCGGGCGCTGCCCGGCGCGGGGACGGCACATGCTGCGTTGAGCTGGGGAGTTTCCGTAGCCATTGCCGTCACATCTCCCGTTCTACACTGCCGACCCAACACACACTATTTCGGACACGCCGCCCGACGATCCGCGGGGTCGCCCTGGCGCGGGGTGTCGCGCATTATCGCCCCACTTGCCGCTTTCCGGCACCGGTACAGCTTACGTTGTACAACGCAGCAAGGTTCGTCGGGGTGTCCTGCACATCACAACAACACACCGATTGGCGTCAAGATTCCTGACGCGAAACGGAGTTGACGGTTCCTTTGCAGACGCCGGGCCCCACCGGACGGCTCCCGGCGGGGCCCTGGCCGAAAACGGGCTACTTGCCCGTGAACTTCTCGTATTCCTTCAAGACCTCTTCGGTCGGTCCGTCCATGCGCAGCTCGCCCCGCTCCAGCCACAGGACGCGGTTGCAGGTGTCCCGGATGGACTTGTTGTTGTGGCTGACCAGAAACACCGTGCCGGCCTCCTTGCGCAGCTCCCGGATGCGTTCCTCCGAACGCTTCTGGAACTTGCGGTCACCGGTGGCGAGCGCCTCGTCGATCATGAGGACGTCGTGGTCCTTGGCGGCGGCGATGGAGAACCGCAGCCGGGCCGCCATGCCGGAGGAGTAGGTGCGCATCGGCAGGGTGATGAAGTCGCCCTTCTCGTTGATGCCGGAGAAGTCGACGATGTCCTGGTAGCGCTCCTTGACCTGCTCCCGGGACATGCCCATCGCGAGGCCGCCCAGAGTGACGTTGCGCTCACCGGTCAGGTCGTTCATCAGCGCCGCGTTCACACCGAGCAGCGAGGGCTGGCCGTCGGTGTAGACCCTGCCCTTCTCCGCGGGCAGCAGGCCGGCGATGGCACGCAGCAGCGTGGACTTGCCGGAGCCGTTGGAGCCGATCAGGCCGATGGCCTCGCCGCGGTAGGCCACGAAGGACACCCCGCGCACGGCGTGCACCTTGCGCACGCCCCGCGCCGCGTCGTCGGAGCCCCGCCTGAGGATGCGGCTCAGGGCGGCCGTCGCGCTGCCCTTGCCGGTCTTGGCGCCGTTGACGCGGTAGACGATGTGCAGGTCGTCCGCGATGACGGTGGGGCGAGGGTCCCCGGTGTACTGCCCCGCGTTGTGCTCTGCGGTCTGCCCCACGTTGTGCTCTGCGGTCTGCTCCGAGTTCTGCTCAGCCACGGCCGTACCTCTCCTCCGCCTTCCAGAAGTACACGAATCCGCCGGCGAAGACGACCACGGCCCAGAACAGCGCGATCGCCCACACGTGCGGCGGCAGATTGGAGGCGCCGTAGCCGTCGATCAGCGCGTAGCGCATCAGGTCCATGTAGACGGCGGCCGGGTTGACCTGGAGCAGCCGGACCGCGATCTCGGAGCGGCCCTCCATCATCTTGTTGATGGAGAACATCACGCCGGACGTGTACATCCAGGTGCGCAGGACGAACGGCATCAGCTGGGCGAGGTCGGGCGTCTTGGCGCCCATGCGGGCCACGATCAGCGCGAGCCCGGTGTTGAACAGGAACTGCAGCACCAGGACCGGCACGATCAGCAGCCAGGCGGGGCTCGGGTAGCTGCCGAACCCTATCGCCACGACGAACATCACGATCATCGAGAACAGCAGCTGCTGGAGCTGCTGCAGCGAGAAGGAGATGGGCAGCGAGGCGCGCGGGAAGTGCAGGGCACGCACCAGTCCCAGGTTGCCCGAGATCGCCCGGACGCCCGACATGACCGAGCTCTGGGTGAAGGTGAACACGAACACGCCCGTGACCAGGAACGGGATGTACACGTCCTGGGGCAGGCCGCGGCTCGCGTGCAGGATCACGCCGAAGATGAAGTAGTACACGCCCGCGTTCAGCAGCGGCGTCGCCACCTGCCACAGCTGGCCCAGCTTGGCCTGGCTGTACTGCGCCGTCAGCTTCGCCTGGGAGAAGGCGAGGATGAAGTGGCGCCGCCCCCACAGCTGGCGGACGTACTCGGGGAGCGAGGGCCGGGCGCCGCTCACGGCGAGCCCGTACTTGGCGGCGAGCTGCGCCGCCGTCAGTCCCTCGTCGGGCGACGGTATCGCGTTCACCGCGACACCGCCGTCATGGGTTGTGTGACTCACGAGTGGAAATCCGGACTCTCTTGGTAAGAAGCTTGCTCTCTTCAGGTAAGAGAAGCTTCTCAGATCACCGGGGGCCGGCCCAGCCGGGTCAGCCGCCACACCGTGCGCCAGCGCATCGGGCGGCGCGGGCCGCACGACGTGGTCCAGCCCTCCTTGAACCCGCCGAACCAGGCCCGCAGGGCCGGGCGGGAGGGGCGGCGGACCAGCGTGAGCAGCAGCCAGACCCCGAGGTAGACGGGGACCAGCAGGGCGGGCAGGTTGCGGCGGGCCAGCCACACGCGGTTGCGGGCGACCATGCGGTGGTAGACCGCGTGCCGCGAGGGCGCGGTGGTCGGGTGGTACAGCACCATGTCCGACCGGTAGTCGATCATCCAGCCGGCGTCCAGGGCCCGCCAGGCCAGGTCGGTCTCCTCATGGGCGTAGAAGAACTCGTCCGGCAGCCCGCCGACCTCGGCGAACACGCGGGTACGGACGGCGTTGGCGCCGCCGAGGAAGGTGGTCACCCGTGAGGAGCGCATCGGGTCGGAGGCGCGCAGCCGGGGCACATGGCGGCGCTGGGTCTCGCCGGTCTCCGGGTCGGCGATGCGGAAGCTGATGATGCCGAGCTCGGGGTCCGCGGCGAAGGCCTCACGGCACAGCTCGGCGGTGTCATGCCGCGCCAGCAGCCCGTCGTCGTCGAGAAAGAGCAATATGTCGACCTCGCGGCCGCCGGGCCCGAAGGCCTCTATGCCGACATTGCGGCCACCGGGGATGCCCAGGTTCTCGGGCAGCTCGATCGTCCGTACGCCCTCGGGCACGTCCGGGACCGGCGAGCCGTTGCCGACGACGACCACCTCGACCCGGTCGCCGTCCTGCTTGGCGACCGAGTCGAGCAGGGCCCGCAGCTCCTCGGGCCGGTTGCCCATGGTGATGACGACGGCGCCGACCCGCATGCCCGTGCTCACTTCAGCCTGCTGGAGGCGAGGATGGACACCAGGTGCAGCAGGGTCTGCACCAGCGCGATCCCGGCCAGCACCGCGACCCCCAGCCGGGAGAAGAACAGGTCTCCGCGCACCTGGTCGACGATCGCCAGGACCAGGATCAGCAGGGACGCCTCGATGCCGAGGATCAGCCGGTGGAACTTGAGCGCGGCGGCGGCCCGGCGGGCCAGCGCCATGCCGGAGGAACGCATCTCGGCGGCGGCCTCCTTGACCGGCGGCTTGCCGGCCTGGTGCCGCGCGACACCGACCAGGTCGGTCTCGGCCTTGATGAGGATGGCGCCGAGCGCGGCCAGGGTGCCGAGGAAGGCCCACAGCCAGTCGATACGGCCGCCGCCCCACAGGTCGGCGGCGCGCAGCCCGAAGCCCACGAGCACCGCGGCGTCGGTGAGGTAGGCGCCGACCCGGTCCAGGTAGACGCCGTTGAGCGAGTACTGCTTCTTCCAGCGCGCGATCTCGCCGTCGACGCAGTCCAGCAGCAGATACATCTGGACGCACACCACGCCGAGCACGGCGCCCCAGATCCCCGGCACCAGCAGTGCCGGGGCCGCGAGCACGCCGAAGACGGTCATCAGGTACGTGAGCTGGTTGGGCGTGACCCTGGTGTTGACCAGATAGCGGTCGATCCGCAGGGACACCTCACGCATGTAGAGGCGTCCCATCCAGTGCTCACCGCTGCGCCGGTCCTTCACCCCCGCGGGGTGGACGACCGGACGGAGTTCAGCTACCGATGGCCTTGACATAGTCGGCGTAGATGTCCTTGATCTGGTTCGGCTTGAGGTCGAGGTGTTCGAGGATCGTGTAGCGGCCGGGGCGGGTCTCCGGGGCGAACTCCACCACGCGCACGAACTCGTCCACGGTGAAGCCGATCTCCTCCGGCAGCACGGGAAGCCCGTGCCGACGCAGCACCTCGGCCGTGTGGACCGCCTCGTCGTGGGCCCCGCGCAGATACATCGCGAAGGCCGCGCCGAGCCCGCACTGTTCGCCGTGGGCCGCGGCCCGCTTGGGGAACAGCAGGTCGAGGGCGTGGTTGATCTCGTGGCAGGAGCCCGAGGAGGGCCGGGAGTCGCCGGAGATCGACATCGAGATGCCGCTGAGGACCAGCGCCTCGGCCAGCACCTGGAGGAAGTCGTTGTCGCCGATGCCGCCGGGGTGGCGCAGCACCGCCTCGCCGGCCTGGCGGGCCATGGCCGCGGCGAGACCGTCGATCTTCTCGCCGTTGACCCGGTTCGACAGCTCCCAGTCGGCGACCGCGTTGATGTTGGAGATCGCGTCGCCGATGCCGGCCCGGACGAAACGGGCCGGGGCCTCGCGGATCACGTCCAGGTCGATGACGACCCCGATCGGGTTCGGCACGCCGTAGGAGCCGCGTCCCGCGTCGTTGTCGAGGGTCGCGACCGGCGAGCACAGGCCGTCGTGCGCGAGGTTCGTCGGTACGGCGACCAGAGGCAGGCCGATGCGGGCCGCAGCGAACTTGGCGCAGTCGATGATCTTGCCGCCGCCGAGCCCGACCACCGCGTCGTAGTGGCCGGACTTCATCTCGCCGGCCAGCCGGATCGCGTCGTCGAGGGTGCCGCCGCCGACCTCGTACCAGCTGGCGCCGGGCAGCGAGGGGGCGATGCGCTCACGCAGCTTCGCGCCGGAGCCGCCGCTGACCGCGACGGCGAGCCGGCCGGACTGCGCGATGCGCTCGTCGGCGAGGACACCGGCCAGGTCGTCCAGGGCACCCGGGCGGATGTCCACGACGACCGGCGAGGGAATCAGCCGGGTCAGTAGTGGCACGCGATCTCCCGTCCCTTGGCGAGGTCGTCGTGGTTGTCGATCTCGACCCACTTGACCTCGCCGATCGGCGCCACGTCGATCCGGAAGCCGCGGTTGACCAGCTCCTGGTACCCGTGCTCGTAGAACTGCTGCGGGTCCGTCTCCCAGACCGTCTTCAGCGCGTCGGCCAGCTCGGGGGCGGCGTCGCCCTCGATCAGGGTGACGCCGATGTACTCGCCCGTGGCCTCGGCGGGGTCCATCAGCTTGGTGATCTTCGTCATGCCCTGCCCGGGGCCGACGACGACCTTCATCTCCTCGTCCGCGAGGGACTTCACGGTGTCCAGCGCGAGGATGATCTTCTTGCCCTCGCCGCGGGCCGCGAGCAGTGTCTTCTCGACGGAGACCGGGTGCACGGTGTCGCCGTTGGCGAGGATCACACCGTCCTTGAGGGCGTCACGGCCGCACCACAGGGAGTAGGCGTTGTTCCACTCCTCGGCCTTGTCGTTGTCGATGAGGGTGAGCTTGAGGCCGTACTTCTGCTCCAGGGCCGCCTTGCGCTCGTACACGGCTTCCTTGCGGTAGCCGACGATGATCGCGACCTCGGTCAGGCCGACCTCGGCGAAGTTGGCGAGAGTCAGGTCCAGGACCGTCGGTTCGCCCTCTATGCCCGCGGGCCCCACCGGCACCAGCGCCTTGGGCAGGGTGTCGGTGTAGGGGCGCAGACGCCGTCCGGCGCCGGCCGCCAGCACGAGGCCGATCATGCGGGTTCTCCTTCGTCGTGTACGGCGGGCGCCCCTGCGGACACCCAGAAGCGGATGCTCTCGGCGAGCACCACGAGGGCGACGGCCACGGCGAGGACCGTGAGCGCGACCGTGAACTGCGCTGCGGTGAGCACCGCGGCCAGAACGGCGACGAGCAGCGTCCGCCCCTCGTGCCCCCCGATGACGCGCACCAGCCAGGCCGGGGGCGCTCCGGCGTTGCCGCGGATGCGGTACACCGTGTCGTAGTGATGGTAGGCGACGGCGGACACCAGCCCGAAAGCTGCGGGAAGGGCGCCGTTCACCCCCGCTTTGGCCGCGAGGGCGAGCACGGTGCCGTACTCGGCGGCCCGGAAGAAGGGCGGGACCAGCCAGTCGAGGGCGCCCTTGAGGGGGCGGGCGACGGCCAGCGGGGACTGCAGGACGTAGAAGAGGGCGCCGAGGACGGGCCACCAGCTGCCGTACGGAGCGAGCGAGGCGGCGAGTACGACGACGGCGCCGCCGGCCAGGGCGGTGTACGCCGGGGCCCGCAGGGACACCCGGCGGGCGATGCGGGTCAGCCCCTGCGCGAGCGGTCCGCTGTCGGCGAGGTCCGCGAGTGCCTGCACGGCCCGGTCCGTGCGCCGCGCCTTGCGGGTCAGGGACCGCAGGACACGGCCCGCCGTGGTGTACGTCGCCGCGAAGGCGCAGCCGACGAGCAGCACGTAGAAGGTGATCCGGGGTGTGGTGACCGCGGTGAGGACCGCGATCATCGCCCAGCGCTCGCCGATCGGCAGCACGATCATCCGGCGCACCCACACGGTCCAGCCGACGCTGTCCAGCTTGTCGGAGAGGGCGGCGGTGGGGCTGGTGTTGGCGGTGGCGTCGTGGTTGGCCTCGTTGAAGGAGAAGTCGACCACGTGCCGGAAGGTCTGCAGGACCATCGCGCCGAGGGCGAGGGCCCACACGTCGTCGCCGCCCCGGGCCGCTCCCAGGGCGAGGCCCGCGTAGTAGGCGTACTCCTTGGCCCGGTCGAAGGTCGCGTCCAGCCAGGCGCCGAGCGTGGAGTACTTCAGGGCGTAACGGGCGAGCTGTCCGTCGGTGCAGTCCAGCACGAAGGAGGCGATCAGCAGCACGCCGGCCGCGACGAAGCCCACGCGCGTGCCCGTCGCAGCGCAGCCCGCCGCTATCAGGGCGGTGAGCAGCGAGGCCGTGGTGACCTGGTTCGGGGTCAGGCCGCGGCGGGCGCACCAGCGGGCGAGGTAGCGCGAGTAAGGGCTGATGCAGAAGGTGGTGAAGAAGCCGTCGCGGGACTTCACGGCCGACTTCAGGCGCACGGCCTCGTCGTCGACGGCGGCGACGGCCTGCCGTGCCTCGTTGCGGGCCTGCGGGTCGGCGGGGACCGCGGCGACCAGGCTGCCCAGCTCCGGCCGGTGCACCTCGCAGCCGTCGGCGTCGAGGGCGGTGACGACGCGGTCGGCGAGGCTGTCCACGGCGAGCGCGGTGCCGCCGCCGACGGAGGTCTCGCGGGCCACGGCCCGGGTCAGCGCCTGCCGGGCGGCCGGCTGGGCGGTGACGGCGCCGGGGACCGCGGAGAGCGTGAAACGCGGGTCGGTCAGGCCCAGGCGCAGGGCGTGCCGGTGGCCGACGAAGCGGGCGTCGACCAGCGCCACCCGGTCGCCGGCGGGTGCGGCGGCGAGCAGGGTCTCGGCCTCGGCGGCATCCACGGCCATCCGGACGTCGAAGCCGAGCGACCGCAGATCGTTCTCGAGCGACGATCCGGGGACCGGCTGACCGGTGACGATGGCGGTCGACAACCGAACTCACTCCCTGGGTGCCGGCGCGGCGGCACCGGTCTCTTGCGTGGTGGGGCGCCCTGACAGCGGCACCCGGGCGGCATGTCGGCAGAGGCTATCGGATGGGCGGGAGCCCTTGTTCACCGGCCGTTCACGGCCCGGCCCACGGGGGCTGCCCCGGCCTTTGCCGCGATCATCATCGGGGATCCGGGCCCCGCCCACAAACCCGTCGGCGCAGAACCGGGCAACCGGGACATGCGAACGGGCCGCATAGGGTGGACGACCATGACATGGCTGATCACCGGCGGAGCCGGATACATCGGGGCGCATGTGGCACGGGCCATGGCCGGCGCCGGGGAGAACGTCGTCGCGCTGGACGACCTGTCGGCGGCGGTCCCCGAACGGCTCCCCGCGGACGTGCCGCTCCTCCCGGGCTCGACGCTGGACGGTGAACTGCTGAAGCGGGTCTTCGCCGAGTACGACGTCACGGGCGTCGTCCACCTCGCGGCGCGCAAGCAGGTCGCCGAGTCGGTGGCGCGGCCCACCCGCTACTACCGGGAGAACGTGGGCGGCCTCGCCACGCTGCTGGACGCGGTCGCCGAGGCGGGGATCGACCGTCTGGTGTTCTCCTCGTCGGCGGCGGTGTACGGCAACCCGGACGTGGACCTGATCACCGAGGACACCCCGTGCGCGCCGGTGAATCCCTACGGCGAGACCAAGCTGGCCGGTGAGTGGCTGGTGCGGGCGGCCGGGAAGGCGCACGGAATCTCCACCGTCTGCCTGCGCTACTTCAACGTGGCGGGCGCGGCGACGCCGGAGCTCGCGGACACCGGTGTGTTCAACATCGTGCCGATGGTCTTCGACCGGCTCACCCGCGACGAGGCCCCGCGGATCTTCGGTGACGACTATCCGACGCCGGACGGCACCTGCATCCGGGACTACATCCATGTCGCCGACCTCGCCGAGGCCCACCTCGCCGCGGCGCGCCTGCTCGCCGACGGGGGCCTGTCCGGCGATCTGACACTGAACATCGGGCGGGGCGAGGGCGTCTCCGTGCGCGAGCTGATCACGGTCATCGGGGAGGTCACGGGCGACCGCCGGGAGCCGGTGGTGGAGGCGCGCCGGCCGGGGGACGCGCCGCGCGCGGTCGCCTCGGCCGAGCGGGCCGCCGAACAGCTGGGGTGGCGGGCCGGGCGCGGGGTGCGCGAGATGGTGGAGTCGGCCTGGCGGGGCTGGCGGCTGCACCACGGCGGCTGAGCCGCAGGGACGAGCCACCCCGGGAGAGCCTGGGGGCGGTGACCGCACCCACCCTGACCTGCGGAACGTTTCCGCAGGTCAGGGCACATGACAACGGTGTTCAGTGCCGCGTTGCCCGATACCCCCCACCCGTAGTTCACTGGGCCCTGCCGACGGATACGGAAGGGCGGATGTCATGGGGGCAGGGCACGACCACGGGCACGCGCACAGCCATGCGCCACCCACGGGTACGGCCGCGGCCGCGTACCGGGGGCGGCTGCGGATCGCGCTGGGCATCACGCTCACGATCATGGTGGTGGAGATCGCCGGCGGTCTGCTCGCGGACTCGCTCGCGCTGATCGCGGACGCGGCGCACATGGCGACCGACGCGGTGGGCCTCGGCATGGCGCTGCTCGCGATCCAGTTCGCGAACCGCCCGCCGAGCACGAACCGCACCTTCGGCTATGCCCGCGCCGAGATCCTCGCCGCCCTGGCCAACTGTGTGCTGCTGCTCGGGGTCGGCGGATACGTCCTGTACGAGGCCGTCCAGCGGTTCGTGACGCCCGCGGAGACCCGCGGCGGCCTGATGGTCGTGTTCGGCCTGATCGGCCTGGTCGCGAACTCGATCTCGCTGACGCTGCTGATGCGCGGGCAGAAGGAGAGCCTGAACGTGCGCGGCGCCTTCCTGGAGGTCGCCGCGGACGCGCTGGGCTCGTTCGCCGTACTGGTGTCGGCCGTGGTGATCCTGACCACCGGCTGGCAGGGCGCCGACCCGGTCGCCTCGCTGGTCATCGGCGTGATGATCGTGCCGAGGACGCTGAAGCTGCTGCGCGAGACGCTGGACGTGCTGTTGGAGGCGGCCCCGAAGAACGTCGACATGGGCGAGGTGCGGGCGCACATCCTGGCGCTGGACGGCGTGGAGGACCTACACGACCTGCACGCGTGGACGATCACCTCCGGGATGCCCGTGCTGTCGGCGCACGTGGTGGTCAGCTCGGAGGCACTCAGCGCCATCGGCCACGAGAAGCTGCTGCACGAGCTGCAGGGCTGCCTCGGCGACCACTTCGACGTGGAGCACTGCACCTTCCAGCTGGAGCCGGGCGGGCACGCGGAGCACGAGGCCCGGCTGTGCCACTGACGGCACACAGACGCACGCACAGGCGCGCGCACACACGTTCGATACCCGCCCCGGACGGTTCCGTGATCTCCTGACCGGGCACGATGATCTACCGGGTCCGCCTTCCGGTGCCGCGCCGCGCGCGGACGTGCCGGGAAGTGCCGGGAGTGCCGGATTCGTACGGCAGACTTGGGGTGCGAAGACCGAGGCGAAGGATGGGTATGCCGATCACACCTGCCACCGCGACGCACAGCTCGTCGAATGGCACCGCAGAGGCGATTTTGCTGGAACTGGTCGACGAGAAGGGTGTGACGATCGGCACGGCGGAGAAGCTCGCCGCGCACCAGCCGCCGGGACAGCTGCACCGCGCGTTCTCGGTGTTCCTCTTCGACGAGCAAGGCAGGCTGCTGCTCCAGCAGCGGGCGCTCGGCAAGTACCACTCCCCCGGCGTGTGGTCCAACACCTGCTGCGGCCACCCGTACCCGGGCGAGGCACCGTTCGCCGCCGCGGCCCGGCGCACGTTCGAGGAGCTCGGCGTGTCCCCCTCGCTGCTGGCGGAGGCCGGCACGGTCCGCTACAACCACCCGGACCCGGCCTCGGGCCTGGTCGAGCAGGAGTACAACCACCTGTTCGTCGGCCTGGTGCAGGCGCCGCTCGCGCCGGACGCGGAGGAGGTCGCCCAGACCGCCTTCGTGACGGCCGCCGAGCTGGCCGAGCGGCACGCCCGCGCCCCCTTCTCGGCCTGGTTCATGACCGTCCTGGACGCGGCCCGCCCGGCGATCAGGGAGCTGACGGGCCCGTCCGCGGACTGGTGAGCGCCCCACGGCAGCCCCGCGGGCCTGCGGCATCACGACACCGTCGGCGTGCCCGCGCTTCAGCAGTCGCGTCACCCGACGGGCCCACGGCACTCGACAGCGTCGCCGGGCTGTGGGGCCACACGGCACTCACGCAAGCCCCCGGCTCGGCAGACTCGCCTGCAGGCCCCACGGCACCCTCACGACCTCCGGTACGGCCGTCTCACCGGGCCGCAAGGCCACGGCCCTCACGCGAGCCCTGGCTCGGCGATCTCGGCAACCTGCAGGCCCCACGGCACCCTCACGACGTCCGGTACGGCCGTCTCACCGGGCTGCGAGACAACGGCACTCACACGAACCCCCGGCTCGGCAGCCGCGCCGCGGTGCGGGCCACGGCACTCACGAGCCTCCCGTTCTGCCCGGCCGCGAGGCCACGGCGCTCACGCAAGCCCCCGGCTCGGCACACTCGCCTGCCTGCAGGCCGCATGGCACCCTCACGAGCCTCCGGTACGGCCGTCTCGCCGGGCCGCGAGGACACGGTGCGTCCGCTGGGCCACCGTCTCGGCATCTTCGTGGGACTGCGGCGTCAGGGTGGATCTACGGCAGGGTCGCGGGCTTGAGTGGCAGGGCGGCCCAGATCACCTTGCCGCCGCTCGCGGTGTGCTCCACGTCGACCGTCCCGCCCGCCTCCCGCGCCACCTCACGGACCAGGAGCAGGCCCCGGCCCCCGGTCTGGCCGTGGTCCGCCTCCAGGGCGGTCGGGCGGTAGGGGTGGTTGTCCTCCACGGACACCCGCACCCACTCGGCTCCGACGGCGACCTCCACGGCCAGCATCGGCGACAGCAGCGCCGCGTGCCGGACCGCGTTGGTGACCAGCTCGGAGACGATCAGCAGCAGGCCGTACACCAGCTCGTCGGAGACCGGCACGCCTTGGCGCAGCAGCAGGTCCCGTACGGCGTGCCGGGCCTGCGGGACCGAGGCGTCCACCGCGGCGGCGGTGAACCGCCAGACGCCTTCGTACGGCAGCGGTCCGGGCGGCCGCCCGGCGCCCCCCGCTGGGCGCGGGCCGTCCCCGCGCCCGTGGTTGTCCATCGTCCGGTCGCCACCCTCACGCTCGATTGTCACCACACGTCGAGTGTTGGTAACGATCCGCTCCGGACCGCGGGACTGAACACAAGTCAGCGGGTATCGAACGCTTTCTGACCGAGTGCGTATGACACGGTCACGTGTGGGACTGTTCCTGTCCCCCGGACGCCGGTTCGTTGAACTAGTCGGGTCGTACGGGTTTGGACTGCCCCTGTTCGGAGACGAGCCCGACGACACGGCGCCCGCCGTAGCCGGTGGCCACGAGGCCGAGGCCGTCGAAGAGCAGGGCGAGCGAGAAGAAGGCGCCGATGACGTACTGACTGCTGCTCGGCCAGGAGCCGAGGACCAGGATCCCGAGCAGCAGGTCGAACGCGCCGAGCAGCAGCGTCCAGCCCAGCTGCGGTCCCCGCACGACCAGGCCGCCGACCAGCCGGAAGAGGCCTGCGGAGAGGAACAGCAGCGCGGCGAACATGGAGAGCGCGGCCGCCGCGGCGTGCGGCAGGCGGATGACGACGACGCCGGCCGCGATGTTCAGGGCGGCGACGATGACACCGAGCCAGAAGAAGCTGGTGCCACGGGCCTGGATCGCGTGCAGCAGACCGACGATCCCGCCGATCAGCAGCAGCCAGCCGAACAGCAGCATCGAGGTGAGCGTGGCGGCCGCGGTGTAGACGAGTCCGACGATCCCGGCGAGCACGAGGAGCACACCGAGCGCGGTGAGCCAGCTGAAGCCGCGGTGCAGTTTCGTCGCGCTGTCTCTGCGTGTACCGGCCCTGGCCATCGCCACCTCCTCGGTCCACGCCCCCGTCGCCCCCCTCCCTCTTTGTCCCCATCGGGAGGGTTTCGTAACGCGCCGCATCTGCCGACCCGTGCTCTCCGTACCGGCAGGCCCCCGTTACGATCCGCGCATGGAGCCCCAGCTGTCGCACCGCGTCGAAGGCGCTGTCGCCACCGTCGTCATCCGCAACCCGGCCAAGCGCAACGCCATGACCGCCGCGATGTGGCGGACCCTCCCGCCGCTGCTGGACGAGTTGGCGCACGACCCCGGCGTGCGGGCGCTGGTGCTCACCGGTGAGGGCGGGACCTTCTGCGCGGGCGCGGACATCAGCACGCTGCAGGGCTCCCCGGAGGAGGCACAAGGGCTCGCCGTGGCCGCCGAGGAGGCGCTCGCCGCATTCCCCAAGCCGACCGTGGCCGCCGTGCGCGGGCACTGCGTGGGCGGCGGGGCCCAGCTCGCCGCGGCCTGCGATCTGCGGCTGGCGGAGGAGGGTGCGCTGTTCGGGGTGACTCCGGCGCGCCTCGGCATCGTCTATCCGGCCTCCTCGACCCGCCGGCTGGTCTCGCTGGTGGGCCCGGCCGCCGCCAAGTACCTGCTGTTCACGGCCGAGTTGATCGACACGGGGCGGGCGCTCGGCTGCGGGCTGGTGGACGAGGTGCTGCCGGAGGGCGAACTGGGCAAGCGGGTCGCGGAGTTGGCCCGGGTCCTGGTCTCCCGCTCGCAGCTCACGCAGGCCGCCGCGAAGGAGTTCACGGGCGGCCGCACCGACCGGGACGCCCACTGGGCGCAGGTGGCCCGTGGCAACCCCGACACCGCGGAGGGGGTCGCCGCGTTCCTGGAGCGCCGGCAGCCGGGCTTCACCTGGAGCGTGTCTACCTCAGGATGAACCGGCTCCGGGCACGCAACTGCTCGACGAGGTGGGCGGGGGCCTTGCGCGGCGACCCGGCGGCGTAGGGCGGCTGCGGGTCGTACTCCGTGGCGAGCTGGACGGCCTGGGCGTGCTCGTCGCCGGCGATGCGGCCGGACAGGGTGAGGGCCATGTCGATGCCGGCGGAGACACCGGCTGCGGTGACGTACTTCCCGTCCGACACCACCCGCTCCTGCACCGGTTCGGCGCCGAACCGCTTCAGCTGGTCGAGCGCCAGCCAGTGCGAGGTCGCGCGCCGGCCGTCCAGGAGGCCCGCGGCGGCCAGCAGCAGCGAGCCCGTGCACACCGAGGTGGTCCAGGTGCTGGTCGCGTCGACATCCCGCAGCCAGTCCAGCAGGGGCCGGTGCTCCATCAGGTCGTTCTGCCCCGGGCCGCCCGGTACGACCACCAGGTCCGGCCGCGTGACCTCGGCCGGCGACCGGTCGGCCACGACCCCGAGCGCCCCGGTGTCGGTACGGACGGGACCGGGGCGCTCGGCGACGAACACGGTCTCGGCGTCGGGGAGGCGGGAGAGGATCTCGTAGGGGCCGATGGCGTCGAGGGCGGTGAAACGGTCGTAGACGACGATGGCGATCTGCATGGTGTGTCCCTTCTGAGGGCGGTTGTCACGGGCAGCGCGCGTGGTCGGGGGCGGACGACAGCGGGCCGTGGCGAGGCGGAAGCGTCAGGCGCCGGCGAGGCCCTTTTGCGGTCGCCGGCTCCGGGGGGACTTCGGTGCGCAGCTGCCGGCCACAACGGGGCGGTTACGGCTCTCCCCGGGTGATGGCTTGCCGTCGGTGGCTGATGCGGCCGTAGGCCGGGAATCAGGGGGCCATGGCCGGGTGGAAGCGGCGGCGGTACTCGGCCGGGGCCGTGCCGAGGGCTTTGACGAAGGCGCGGCGCATGGCCTCCGGGGTGCCGTAGCCACTGGCGCGGGCGACCCCCTCGATGGTGTCGGGGGTGTCCTCGAGCAGGCGGCGGGCGTGTTCCAGGCGGACCCGGTCGACGTAGCGGCCGGGGGTCATGCCGGTCTCCTCCCGGAAGGCGCGCGCGAAGTGGCGCGGTGAGAGGCGGGCGCGGGCGGCGAGCGCGTCGACCGTCAGGTCGCCCGCCGGATGCTCGGTGATCCAGCGCTGGACCTCCCGCAGCGGTGCGCGCTGCGCGGTCTGCGCGGCGAGCTGGGCGCTGAACTGCGCCTGGTTGCCGGGCCGGCGCAGGAAGACCACCAGATGCCGGGCGACGGCGAGCGCGACGTCCCGGTCCAGGTCCTCCTCGACCAGGGCCAGGGCCAGGTCGATGCCGGAGGTCACCCCGGCCGAGGTGGCGACGCGCCCGTCCCGGACGAAGATGGGCTCCGGGTCCACGGCGACGGCCGGGTGGTCGCGGGCGAGCGTGTCGCAGTAGGCCCAGTGGGTCGTGACCCGGCGGCCGTCGAGGAGACCGGCGGCGGCGAGCAGGATGGCGCCCGTGCACACCGAGACCAGGCGCGGGACGCGCGGTGCGCGGGCGCGCAACCAGTCGATCAGCCGGGCGTCCGGGTGGCGCGTGCCCTGACCGCCGGGCACCAGGAGGGTGTGCGGGTCGGCGGCCGTGGTGAGCGCCTCGTCGGGTACGAGGGTCAGGCCGCTGGAGGTGCGCACCGGGCCGCCGTCCAGGGAGGCCGTACGGACCCGGTAGGTGCCCGGCGTGTGCTTCTCGGCGCCCGCGAACACCTCGAGCGGCCCGGTGACGTCGAGGCTCTGCACGCCGTCGAAGAGGACGAAGAGGAGGGTTCGCCGGGCCACGTCCTCGATGGGCTGCGTCATGTCCTCGATTCTTCGCCACCCGGCGTGTGGCCGCAATGACACGTTTCCCACCTTTTCTGCCATGGGCGGCGCCGCCACGGCCCATGGGCGGGCGGCGTCCGAGGTACCCGGTGACGGACAGCGGATCCGGAGAAAAGGAGATGTTCCGTGTTCAGCGCCCTCGCAGACGTACCGCGCCGGATCGGCGGGGCCGTCGCCACCGTGGTCACGCTGCCGTTCCGGGCGCTCGCCCGGCTGTTCGGCGGGGCCTCCTCCACCGCGCGCGGCAGCCGGGCCTGATAATCGGCCCGGCGCCCGGGCGGCCCGCCGGAGTTGCCGCCCTGATCCCCGGTTGTCGGTGTCACCTGCCACAATTGCCGCGCAACCTCAGTGGAGAAGGCGGTACGGGATCGTGACGACACCCGGATCCATCGGAGCAGGATCCATCGAAGGCAGGATCGCCGAGGAACTCGGCGTACGGGAGCGGCAGGTGAAGGCCGCGGTGGAACTGCTCGACGGCGGTTCGACGGTGCCCTTCATCGCCCGCTACCGCAAGGAAGCGACCGAGATGCTCGACGACGCGCAGCTGCGCACGCTCGAGGAGCGGCTGCGCTATCTGCGGGAGCTTGAGGAGCGGCGGACCGCGATCCTGGAGTCGGTGCGCGAGCAGGGCAAGCTCACCGACGAGCTGGAGGCGCGCATCCGCGGTGCCGAGACCAAGGCGCGGCTGGAGGACATCTACCTCCCGTACAAGCCCAAGCGACGCACCAAGGCGCAGATCGCGCGCGAGGCCGGTCTGGAGCCGCTGGCGGAGGGTCTGCTGGGCGACCCGTCGGTGGAGCCGCTGGCGGCGGCGGCCGCGTTCGTGGACGCCGACAAGGGCGTCGCCGACCCGCAGGCCGCGCTGGAGGGCGCCCGGGCGATCCTCACCGAGCGGTTCTCGGAGGACGCCGACCTGATCGGCGAGCTGCGCGAGCGCATGTGGGTGCGCGGGCGGCTCGCCGCGAAGGTGCGGGAGGGCAAGGAGGAGGCGGGCGCGAAGTTCGCCGACTACTTCGACTTCGCCGAGCCGTTCACCGAGCTGCCCTCGCACCGCATCCTGGCGATGCTGCGCGGCGAGAAGGAGGAGGTCCTGGACCTCGTCCTGGAGCCGGAGGAGCCCACGGAGGGCCCGTCCTCGTACGAGGGGATCGTCGCGAACCGGTTCGGGATCGCCGACCGGGGCCGTCCCGCCGACAAGTGGCTGACGGACACCGTCCGCTGGGCCTGGCGTACCCGCATCCTCGTCCACCTGGGCATCGACCTGCGCCTCAGGCTGCGGACGGCCGCCGAGGACGAGGCGGTGAACGTGTTCGCGGCGAACCTGCGCGATCTGCTCCTGGCCGCCCCGGCCGGCACCCGCGCGACGCTGGGCCTGGACCCCGGTTTCCGTACGGGTGTGAAGGTCGCCGTGGTCGATGCGACCGGCAAGGTCGTCGCCACGGACGTGATCTACCCGCACGTCCCTGCGAACAAGTGGGACGAGGCCCTCGCCAAGCTGGCACGGCTCGCCGGGGAGCACGCGGTCGAGCTGGTCGCGATCGGCAACGGCACGGCCTCCCGCGAGACCGACAAGCTCGCCGGTGAACTGATCGCGAAACACCCGGAGCTGAAGCTCACCAAGGTGATGGTGTCCGAGGCGGGCGCCTCGGTGTACTCGGCCTCGCAGTACGCCTCGCAGGAACTGCCGGACATGGACGTGTCACTGCGCGGCGCGGTGTCCATCGCCCGGCGCCTGCAGGACCCGCTGGCCGAGCTGGTGAAGATCGACCCGAAGTCGATCGGTGTCGGCCAGTACCAGCACGACCTGTCCGAGGTGAAGCTGTCCCGCTCGCTGGACGCGGTCGTGGAGGACTGTGTGAACGGCGTGGGCGTGGACGTCAACACGGCGTCCGTGCCGCTCCTCTCGCGGGTGTCGGGCATCTCCTCCGGTCTCGCCGAGAACATCGTGGCGCACCGGGACTCCAACGGGCCGTTCACGTCCCGCTCCGAGCTGAAGAAGGTGGCGCGGCTCGGCCCGAAGGCGTACGAGCAGTGCGCGGGCTTCCTGCGCATCCGCGGCGGCGCCGACCCGCTGGACGCCTCCAGCGTGCACCCCGAGGCCTACCCGGTGGTCCGCCGCATGGTGAAGACTTCCGGCCAGGAGGTCGCCTCCCTCATCGGCAACACCGGCGTGCTGCGCTCGCTGAAGCCCGCCGAGTTCGTGGACGACACGTTCGGTCTGCCGACCGTGACGGACATCCTGAAGGAGCTGGAGAAGCCGGGCCGCGACCCGCGTCCCGCGTTCAAGACGGCCACCTTCAAGGAGGGCGTGGAGAAGATCGCCGACCTGTCCGCCGGGATGGTCCTGGAGGGCGTGGTGACGAACGTGGCCGCGTTCGGCGCGTTCGTGGACGTCGGTGTCCACCAGGACGGACTGGTGCATGTCTCGGCGATGTCGAAGACGTTCGTCAAGGACCCGCGTGATGTCGTCAAGCCGGGTGACATCGTCAAGGTGAAGGTCCTCGACGTGGACATCCCACGCAAGCGGATCGCGCTCACTCTGCGCCTGGACGACGAGGCCGCGCCGCAGGGACAGGGCGGCGGCCGGCAGCAGCGCGGTGGCGGCGCCCGGCCGCCCCAGCAGCGGCAGGGCGGCGGCCAGGGCCGGCGCGAGGGCCGCGGCGGTGACCGGGGCGGCCGCGAGGCGCCGGCACCGGCGAACAGTGCGATGGCGGACGCGCTACGCCGCGCGGGCCTGCTGGATCCGAAGAAGCGGTGACCCTGCGGGGCTTCCCGGTCGGCTGAAAGGGCACCCTCCACAGCGGAGGGTGCCCAGCGCCCCGAAGGGGCGCTGGAACTGCGCGACCAGCCCCGACGACGCCGCAGACGAACGACGGCGCATCGCGGGCCCGCTCAGCGCATCGGGGCAGGCTCGGCGCATCGCGGCCCGCTCGGCGCATCGCGGCTCGCTCAGCGGAGCGCTACCGCTCCGTCACCTTGCCGTCCGCCACCTCCAGCCGCCGGGTCACCCGGACCGCGTCCAGCATGCGCCGGTCGTGGGTGACCAGGAGCAGGGTGCCCTCGTAGGAGTCGAGGGCGGACTCCAGCTGTTCGATGGCGGGCAGGTCGAGGTGGTTCGTCGGCTCGTCCAGGACGAGGAGGTTCACTCCGCGGCCCTGGAGCAGCGCCAGCGCGGCGCGGGTGCGTTCGCCCGGGGAGAGGGTCGCGGCCGTGCGCAGGACGTGATCGGACTTCAGGCCGAACTTGGCGAGCAGGGTACGGACCTCGACCGGCTCGGTGTCGGGGACGGCCGCGCAGAACGCGTCCAGCAGGGTGTCGGTGCCGTGGAAGAGCCCGCGGGCCTGGTCGACCTCGCCGACCAGGACGCCCGAGCCGAGCGCCGCATGCCCCGCGTCGAGCGGGACGCGGCCGAGCACGGCGCCCAGCAGCGTGGACTTGCCGGCGCCGTTCGCCCCGGTCACCGCGACCCGGTCCGCCCAGTCGATCTGCAGGGACACCGGACCGAAGGTGAAGTCGCCGCGCCGGACCTCGGCGTCCCGAAGCGTCGCCACGACCGCGCCGGAGCGCGGGCCGGCGGCGATCTCCATGCGCAGCTCCCACTCCTTGCGCGGCTCCTCGACCACCTCGAGGCGCTCGATCATGCGCTGGGTCTGCCGCGCCTTGGCCGCCTGCTTCTCGCTGGCCTCGCTGCGGAACTTGCGGCCGATCTTGTCGTTGTCGTTGCCGGCCTTGCGCCGGGCGTTCTTCACACCCTTGTCCATCCAGGACCGCTGCGTCTGCGCGCGGTCGTGGAGGGCGGCCTTCTTGTCTGCGAACTCCTCGTAGTCCTCGCGCGCGTGCCGGCGCGCGACCTCGCGTTCCTCCAGGTAGGCCTCGTAGCCGCCGCCGTAGAGGTTGATCTGCTGCTGGGCCAGGTCGAGTTCGAGGACCTTGGTGACCGTGCGGATGAGGAACTCGCGGTCGTGGCTGACGACGACCGTGCCGGCGCGCAGGCCGGTGACGAAGCGTTCCAGGCGCTCCAGGCCGTCGAGATCGAGGTCGTTGGTGGGCTCGTCCAGCAGGAAGACGTCGTAGCGGGACAGCAGGAGCGAGGCGAGCCCGGCGCGGGCCGCCTGGCCGCCGGACAGCGCGGTCATCGGCTGGTCCAGGTCCACGGCGAGGCCGAGCGAGTCGGCGACCTCCTCCGCCCGCTCCTCCAGATCGGCGCCGCCGAGGCCGAGCCAGCGCTCGAGTGCGGTCGCGTAGGCGTCGTCGGCGCCGGGCGACCCGTCCACGAGGGCCTGCGTGGCCTCGTCCATGACGCGCTGGGCCTCGGCGACACCGGTACGTCGGGCCAGGAACTCCCGGACGGTCTCCCCCGGCCTGCGTTCCGGCTCCTGCGGCAGATGACCGACGGTCGCGGCCGGCGGGGACAGCCGCAGCTCGCCCTGTTCGGGCGGGGTGAGTCCGGCGAGCAGCTTCAGCAGGGTGGACTTGCCCGCGCCGTTGGCACCGACGAGACCGATCACGTCGCCGGGCGCGACGACGAGGTCCAGCCCGGAGAAGAGGGAACGGTCGCCGTGCCCGGCGGCGAGGTTCTTGGCGACGAGGGTGGCAGTCATCAGAACGCCGATCCTAACGGGCCCGCCGCCGCACCTCAGCCCGGTTTCCGGGTGGCTCGCGCCCCGCGCCGCAGCGTCGGTTCCCGGGGGCCCCACGCGCCAGAGCCTCCGTTTCCCGGTGGGCCGCTGGGGCATCTCGGCTCCCTGGACTCCCGGTGGGGTGCTCCGGACATCTCCCCCCGGCGCTCGCGGGTGGCACACCCCCGCGCCTCAGCCCCGCCCCCGCGCCTCAGCCCCGCCCCCCGTCGGTGACCGGCGCCGCGAGTACGCCGCCCGTCGTGCGGGCGACGACGTAAGCCTCGCCCTTGACCGCCTTCGGGTCCAGCGGGACGCGGTGCCGGCCGGGCTCCAGGATGCCGTCGAACACCTCGCGGGTGTGGGTGCGGTAGAGCCGGTCGAGCCGGTAGGCGCTGATCCGCACCCGGCAGGCCGAGGTCACCTCGACGTCGGCGGTGCTGCCGGCGACGGCCAGCCCCACGAGCCGGCGCTGTGGGAGCGGGCTGCGGTCGAGGGCGTGCTCGATCTGGGCGACGAGCAGCGGCACGATCGGGGCCAGGCCGTCCACCCGGGCGATGTCGACGCCGGCGCGCTCGAAGGCCTCCAGTACGGCGGCTCGTTCGGCCTCCCCGACCGCGCGGCCGAAGGCGACCGCTCCGTAACCGCGCAGTTCCTCGGCGGGAACGGCCCGGGCGTCCTGGGTGATGTCGGCGCCGATCCCGATGGCGCGCAGCGCGGCGGCCAGCTTGGCGAGGACCGCGACCCGGGCTCCGATCAGCAGCACCCGGCGGCGGGGCGCGGCGGAGCTTTCCATCAGGGCCCCGAGTGCCGCGCGGTACTCGGCGCCCTTGAACCGGAACGGCCCTATGCCGTGGTAGCCGTTCAGCTCCAGGTCGGCGTGCTCGTCCGTCTGCCAGGCGAAGTCCCGCCAGATGTAGTCCTCGCCGTCGCGTTCGATGACGGCGGTGACCGCCCCGCAGGCCAGGTCCGCGCACTCGGGGCAGCCGTAGATGACGAACCTGCCGTCGGGGAGCGGGGGTTCGGCCTCCAGGAGCAGTGCGCGCACCTGCGCGGTGAAGATGGCGGGCGGGATGTCCGAGGCGAGCGGGGAGACGGCGTCGAGGTCGGACAGCCGGAACAGCAGCGGACGGCCGTCCACGACGAAGTCCACGAAGTCGCGGTGGACCTGGTAGCCGCCGTCGGCGAGCACACCGCCGGCGCGGATCGCCGGTGCCAGGTCGAAGGTCGCGTATGCGGCAGACATGCTGTGAGTATCCCCACACCGGCACGGATGTGAGCGCGGCATGTCAGAGTCGTCCGGACAGGGCCTATCGTCCTGGCGTGGACAGCGAGCCGAGTGACGAAGTGATCGTGGTCGGGAGCGGGGTCGCCGGACTGACGACGGCCGTGGTCCTGGCGGAGTCCGGCCGCCGGGTACGGGTGTGGGCGCGGGAGCCCGCCGAGCGTACGACCTCGGCGGTCGCGGGCGGCCTGTGGTGGCCGTACCGCATCGAACCCGAACCGCTCGTCGGTGCCTGGGCGCTCGCGTCCCTCGCCGTGTACGAGGAGTTGGCGGACCGGCCGGACGAGACGGGCGTACGCCTGGTCGACGGCGTACACCGGGGGACCCGGCTGGACGACCTGGGCACCTGGGCGGGGCGGGTGCCGGGGCTGCGCGCGGTGGCCGACGGTCTTGCGGCGCGGCTGCCGGTGATCGACATGCCGGTGCATCTGGCGTGGCTGCTGGACCGGCTCGCGAAGGCGGGAGGCGTGGTGGAAACGCGCGAGGTGACGGACCTCGCCGCGGTGCCGGCGCCGGTCGTCGTCAACTGCACGGGTCTGGGCGCGCGTTCGCTGGTGCCGGACCCGGCGGTACGTCCGGTGCGCGGGCAGCTGGTGGTCGTGGAGAACCCGGGGATCACGACCTGGTTCACCTCCGTCGACCACTCCTCCGACGCCTCCACGTACTTCATCCCGCAGCCGGGCGGTCTGCTGCTCGGCGGTACGGCGGAGGAGGACGACTGGTCCCAGGAGCCGAACCCGGCCACCGCCGCGGCGATCGTGGCGCGGTGCGCGGCGGTCCGACCGGAGATCGCACAGGCACGGGTACGGGACCACCGGGTGGGGCTGCGGCCGGCCCGCGACGCGGTACGACTGGAACGTCAGCCGCTGCCGGACGGACGCCTGCTGGTGCACAACTACGGCCACGGCGGGGCCGGGATCACGGTGGCGTGGGGGTGCGCACGGCAGGCGGCGGGGTTGGCGCTCCCCGCCGCCTGAAGGGGGCCCTCGCGGCGACCGGGCACCGGTGGGCGCAGCGCCGGCGGCCCTCGAGGCCGACGGCACTGCGGCTCCCTCAGGGGCGCGGGCTGCGTTCGATGTGTGGCTCCGCCGCGTGGGCGCGACGAGCCACGACGGACCCCCACCCGGCAACGGTCAGGTACC
Organism: Streptomyces sp. RB17; assembly: GCF_009604455.1. Taxonomy (GTDB): domain Bacteria; phylum Actinomycetota; class Actinomycetes; order Streptomycetales; family Streptomycetaceae; genus Streptomyces. The sequence continues at coordinate 155,155 of NZ_WEGL01000002.1, read as the reverse complement.
CCAGGCCGCCCCCGTCAGTTCTACGGGATGTGCCGGCCCGCGCGGGGTGCGCCGACTCCCTCCAGCGTGCCCGGCGCGGGCGCCGTCGCCGTGCTGCCGGACGTGGCACGGTCGAACGCGGACGCCCCGCCGACCAGCGGAAGGTCGGCCGTCGTACCCGACAGCGAGACCGTCAGCGTCGGTTTCGTGGCCGGTGGGTCGATCAGATCCTTGTCCGTGCCCGCGATGATCAGCGCCAGCCGGTGCCCCTTGGGGACGACGTGGTCGGTCGCCGCCAGACGCAGAGTCATCGTGTACGCCTTGCCCGGAACGAGCGGCACGCCCTTGCCGAGCGAGGCGTAGTGGCCGAGGTCGGCCCAGCCGCGGCTGAACACGGTGTAGTCGACCTTGGCCGTCCTGGCCGCGGTCTCCTTGAAGCAGGCGCTGTCCCCGGCCGTGCTCTCGCCCCAGCAGGTGCGGTCGCCGAGGGTGGTGATGCCCTCGGCGGCGTCGGCGTAGTCGCGGATGGTGTCCGGGCCCAGGTCGACCAGGACGGCGGACAGGTGGGCCGAGGCGGTGGTCGGTGTGGCGGTCACCGTCACCGTGGACGAGCCGGACAGGCGCAGGTCGTGGCTGAGCGGCGCGGTCAGGAAGCCCGCCTTCTCCGGGGTCGGCGTGGCGAGGTGGGCCGCCCAGTCGGTCTCGCTCAGCTTCGGGTCGTCGGTGAAGGTCTCGCTCCCGGTGGCCGGGCGCAGGCCGAGCGTGCCGACGCCCGCCTCGGTGCCGGGAGCCGGGTGCACAACGGTGGTACGGGTGGTCTGCGGCGGCCAGACGCGGGAGGTGACCCACTGGTCGGGGTGGCGCTCGATGTCGGCCATCGGCTCGCGGTCGATGCCGTTGCCGTAGCCGAGGAGTTCATGGTCGAACCAGCGGTGCAGGGTGTCCACCCAGGCGCCGCGCCGGTAGTCGAAGGGGTCGACGTGCCCGGTCTGGGACAGCCAGATCTTGCGGTGCACACCGTGCCGGGCCAGCGCGTCCCACCACTGCCCGAAGTGCTTGGTACGCACGTTGAGGTCCTGCATGCCGTGCACCAGGAACACGCTGGCGCGCACCTTGGCCACGTCCTTGACGTAGTCCCGCTCGGTCCACAGCGGGGTCCAGTCGCCGCTGCGCGGGCTGCCGTCGGCGAGCTTCTTGTGTACGGCCGCGCAGTGGGCGTGCGCCGCGTCGCTCTCGACGTAACCGGCCAGTTCGTCGGGGCCGCCGTCGTAGAGCGGGGCGCCCTGCGCGAAGTAGTAGTCGTACCAGGAGGAGATGGCGCTGATCGGGACGATGGTCCGCAGGCCCTTGACGCCGGTGGCGGCGACGCCGTTGGCGATCGTGCCGTCCCAGCTCTTGCCGATCATGCCCGTCCGGCCGTTGGTCCAGGTGGCTGTGACGGTCTTCGTTCCGGTCCGGCTCGTGTACGCCGTGGCGCGGCCGTTCAGCCAGTCGACGACGGCCTTCGCGGACTGGATGTCGGAGCGGCCGCCGACGTCGACGCAGCCGTCGGAGCGATTGGTGCCGGCGAGGTCGACGCCGACGAACGCGTAGCCCCGGGGCACGAAGTAGTTGTCGTAGAACAGCGGCATCTGGACGACGTGACCCTGCGGGTCGTACGTCTTGACCTGGCTCTCGTTGCCGCGTCCGCAGCAGGAGTAGTAGGGGCTGGCGTCCATGATGACGGGCACCTTGCGGCCCTGCCGGGCGGGTTCGGCGGGCCGGACGATGTCGGCGGCGACCCGGTCGGTGTGGCCGTCGCCGTCCTCGTCGAGCCCCGTGTCCACCCACACGGACTCGCGGACGGCGTGGGCGTAGGAGTAGACGGGCCGGCTCTCGAGCGGGGTCCGGCCGCCTCCGGCGGCGGCCTGTGCGGCGGACGGGGTGAGGAGGGCGGCCGTCAGGATGGCGGCGACCGCGGTCGCGAGCGCTCTCCAGATCGTGAAGCGCGTGCGTATGAGGGTGCGTATCGGCATGCGCGGACGGTACTCCGGTGAACTCCCGTACAGAAGACGGGTTTACGGCGATCCGTGGGCTCGTGACGGCCGAATGGCGATCGTGTGACAGCAGGGGCCATGGACAGGCCGGGGGCCACAGGGACTGAATAGGCTCCGTACAGAGTTCCCCGAACGGACTTTCCCAACGGACATGCAGTCCCGACGACTTGGAGCTGACGTGCACCGCAGAATCATCGCGCCGGGCGCACTGGCGGCGGCCTCCCTCCTGCTGGCGATCCCGGCATCGGCCGCGAGCTACTCCCCCGGCGCGCCGGGCATCGGCGACCCCTACTACCCGTACTACGGCAACGGCGGCTACGACGTCTCGCACTACGACCTCAGGCTGCAGTACCAGCCGACGACGGACGAGTTGCAGGGCACGGCGACGATCCTGGCGAGGACCACGCAGGACCTGTCCAGTTTCGACCTGGACTTCCTGCTGGACGTGAGCGAGGTGCGGGTCAACGGCGCGAAGGCCGCCTTCACCACCTCCGGGCAGCACGAGCTGGTGATCACGCCGAAGACGCCGCTGGCCAAGGGCACGCCGATCACGGTGGTCGTCCGCTACAGCGGGGTGCCGTCGACGAAGAGCGCCTACGGCTTCAACACCTGGCACCGTACCCCCGACGGCGCGATCGCGGCCGACGAGCCCGAGGCCGCCTGGTGGTGGTTCCCGAGCAACGACCACCCGAGCGACAAGGCCACCTACGACGTGTCGGTGGCCGTGCCGGACGGCACCCAGGCCATCTCCAACGGCACGCTGCAGTCGAGCAGTTCGAAGCTGGGCTGGACCCGCTACTCCTGGCGGCAGAACAAGCCGCAGGCGACCTATCTGGCCACCCTCGCCATCGGCAAGTTCGACATCACGACCAGCACCTCCGACGGCGGGGTGCCGGTCATCAACGCCTACAGCAAGGACCTCGGCGACAACGACGGGGCCGCGCGGGCGAGCGTGGAGCGCACCGGGGAGATCGTGGACTGGCTGAGCGGCTACTTCGGGCCGTATCCGTTCAGCACCGCGGGCGGTTATGTCCCGAACACCACCACCGGGTACGCGCTGGAGACCCAGACGCGCGTCTACTACAGCCCGAAGCAGTTCGCGAACGGCTCCAACACCTCGGTGGTCGTGCACGAACTGGCCCACCAGTGGTACGGCGACGACGTGTCGCTGAAGGGCTGGAAGGACATCTGGATCAACGAGGGCTTCGCCCGGTACGCGCAGTGGCTGTGGTCGGAGCACGAGGGCGAGGGCACCACGCAGGAACTCGCCGACTACGTGTACGCCTCCCACCCGGCCGACGACGCGTTCTGGACGGTCGAGCCCGGCGACCCGGGCCCGGACGACCAGTTCGACATCGCCGTGTACGACCGCGGGGCGCTCGCCGTCCAGGCGCTGCGCAACGAGATCGGTGACGACGCGTTCTTCCGCATCCTGAAGGGCTGGCCGCAGGAACACGCGTACGGCAACGCCTCGGTGGCCGACTTCCAGAAGTACGCCGAGCAGGTGTCCGGCAAGCCCCTCGCGGCGCTGTTCGACACCTGGCTGTTCCAGCCGTCGAAGCCGGCGGCGCCCGCGGCGCGCGCACTGGTCAAGACGGGCGGGACCGTCACACAGCCGAAGTCGTGGAAGAGGATCGAGGCGACGAACGACATCCACGACGCGCACTGAACCGGCACTGTTCAGGGTCTCGCTTCCGCCGCCCGCCTGAGCAGCTCGTCCTGGGCTATCGACTCGGCACGGGAGGCCGGGACGGTGCAGGCGTACGCACCCGCGACCGCGCCGTAGCGGGCGCAGGTCTCGGGCGGCTCGCCGGCGAGGCGGCCGTAGAGGAACGCGGCGGCGAAGGCGTCGCCCGCGCCGTTGGAGTCCACCACCGGCGCGGGCGGCACCGCCGCGGGCACGCGGGTCAGCTCGCCGTCGGCCAGCAGATACGCGCCCTCGGCTCCGGCGGTGGCGACGACCACCTCCGCCCGGCCCTGCTCGGCGATGCGCCGCATGGTGCGCTCGGGGTCGGTCAGGGCCGCGGCCGACAGGAAGACGACGTCCGCCGCATGGGCGAACGGCTCGTGGTAGGCGTTCTCGCCGTCCCAGTCGTGCAGATCCGTGGACAGAGGTACGCCCGTCGCGGCCAGGACCGGCAGGGCCTCGGCGCAGGGCTGGGTGATGGTCACGTGCACATGCCGGCTCGCCCCGGCCAGCGCGCGCAGCGTCTCGGGTGGGAAGAGGTCGCCGGGGCGGGCCCGGCTGGTGTCGTACAGGGACAGGCGGCGGCCGTCCGGACCGACGAGGTTGACCGCCCGTTTGGTGCCGGCGGGCTGCGGGAGTGCGGTCAGTCCGATGCCGTGCTCGCGGTGCAGGGCCCGCACGAGGTCGCCCTCGGGGTCGGCCCCCAGCAGGTCGAGGTGGTGGGTGCGCAGGCCGAGTGCGGCGAGGCCCAGCGCCACGAAGTCGCCGGTCTGCCCGGCTCGGGTGCGGATGCCGGAGTCGATCATGTAGCTGTCGGCGTACGGGAGGGGCAGCTCGGGGACGTGGATGATCGTGTCCACACCGGCTCCGCCCAGCACCAGGACGTCCGCCGCAGGGGTCTGTGAGCTCATCCGCCGCCCTCACCATGGTCGTACACGGTCACCTCGATGCCGCGCTTCACCAGCCGCTCGGTGATGAACGGCTCTTTGCGGGACCAGGTGCCGCCCGCAAGGCCGCAGCCTATGCGGGGCATGTGCACGGACGCGCCCAGTTCGATCACTTCGCCGGCGAGCCGGTCCGGACCAGCTGGACCGCGCCCAGGCCGAAGTCGTCGTGTGCGCGGTCGCGGTGCCAGGCTCTGTGCGCCGTCTCCGGCTCCGGTGGCGTCACCCCGGACATACGTGATCTCCGACATGACGCCACCGTGGGCGATGCCACTGACAGTGGCGTTGAGCTGCTACTTCGTCAGCTCCGTGAGCTCCTGGTCGGTGTTCTTCGACACCCGGCGGCGCACGCCGAACCAGCCAGCGACCAGCATGACGGCGATCACCGGAATCAGCAGGATGGTCTTCCGGCCGACGTCGGGGTCGTTCCACATCATGCCGAGGCAGATCAGCAGGAACGCGATCGTGGCGATCTCGGTGACCGGGCTGAACTTCAGCTGGAAGTGCGGCCGGGTCGCCAGGCCCGCACGGGCGCGGCGGACGAAGATCATGTGGCAGAGCATGATGATCACCCAGGTGCTGATGATGCCGAGGGAGGCGACGTTCAGCACGATCTCGAAGGCCTGGCTCGGCATCAGGTAGTTCAGGCCGACGCCGAGCACACAGACCGCGCAGGTCAGCAGGATGCCGCCGTAGGGCACCTGGCTGCGGTTCATGCGGGCGGTGAACTTCGGGGCGGAGCCCGCCATGGCCATGGAGCGCAGGATGCGGCCGGTGGAGTACAGGCCGGAGTTCAGCGAGGACATGGCGGCGGTCAGGACGACCAGGTTCATCACGTCACCGGCCGCGGGGACGCCGATCTTCGACAGGACCGTGACGAACGGGCTCTCGTCGGCGGAGTACACCGAGCCGGGCAGCAGCAGGGCGAGCAGCACGACCGAGCCGACGTAGAACAGGCCCACACGCCACATGATCGAGTTCACCGCGCGCGGGACGACCTTCTCCGGCTCGGCGGTCTCGCCTGCGGCCACGCCGACCAGCTCCAGTGCGGCGTAGGCGAAGATCACGCCCTGCATGACCAGGACGACCGGCATCGCGCCGTGCGGGAAGAGTCCGCCGTGGTCGCTGATGACGCTCAGGCCGGGGGTGTGGCCGCCGACCTTGTGCTGGGTGGCGAGCAGGAAAATGCTGATCAGCATGAAGCCGACGATGGTGGCGACCTTGATGATCGCGAACCAGAACTCCATCTCGCCGAAGATCTTCACCGAGATCAGGTTCACGGCCAGGACCACCGCGAGGGCGATCAGGGCGAGCACCCACTGGGGAATGCTGGTGAACATGCTCCAGTAGTGCGTGTAGAGCGCGATCGCGGTGATGTCGGCGATGCCGGTGGTCGACCAGTTCAGGAAGTACATCCAGCCGGCGACGTAGGCGCCCTTCTCGCCGAGGAACTCGCGCGCGTAGGACACGAAGGACCCGGAGGACGGGCGGTACAGGACCAGCTCGCCGAGGGCCCGGACGACGAAGAAGGCGAAGACGCCGCACACCAGGTAGGCCAGGGCGAGTGCCGGGCCCGCGTTGTGCAGGCGGCCGCCGGCGCCCAGGAGGAGTCCGGTGCCGATGGCGCCGCCGATGGCGATCATGTTGACGTGGCGGGCCTTGAGGTCCTTGCTGTAACCGGCGTCGCCCGCGTCCGCGGGCGTCTGGGCCGCCTGGGTGGGGGCGGTGACCTGTGCCGATTCCACGGCGTCCTTGCTCACGGGTGGTTCACTTCCTGGTGCGCCCGGACCTCGTGGGTCCGGGGGACGTGCAGGGCTCGGTCCGCACCACCCTGTCGAGTCGCGGCACAGACCAAGCCAGCAGCTTCCCAGATGGATCCACCCCTACGCGGTGGCCCATGTCACACAGCGTTACTTCTCACATGATCAACGCAGAGTCCACATGACGTTCACCCGGGGTTTCACACCATTGGTGAGACAGTGATACTGCTGCACATGACGACCGATGCCGGGGAATCGCCCCTCACCGTCGACGAGCTGGCCGCCCGGGCGGGCGTCACGGTGCGCACCGTCCGGTTCTACGGCAGCAAGGGTCTGCTGCCGCCCCCGGTGATCGGGCCGCGCCGGGTGGGGCACTACGGGCCGGACCATCTGGCGCGGCTGGCCCTCATCGAGGAGTTGCAGCAGCAGGGCATGACCCTGTCGGCGATCGAGCGTTACCTCAGGCAGCTGCCCGCGGACCTCTCCCCGCACGAACTGGCCATCCACCGCGCGGTGGTCGCGTCCTGGGCGCCGGACGCGGCCGACACGCTCTCGTGGGAGGAGCTGGAGCGGCGGGCCGGACGGCCGCTCGCCGCGGAGGACGTGGAACGGCTGGCGGCGATGAACGTCCTCAAGGAGGCCGAGGGTGCGGAGGGCGGCACCTTCCGGGTCGACTCCGGGCTGCTTCGGCTCGGTGTGCAGCTGCTCGACGTACCGCTGTCGCACGAGGTGATCCTCGCGGCGCGCAAGGTGCTCGTCGAGCACTCGCGCGCCGCGGCTCACGAGCTCTCCCAGCTCTTCCGCGGCGAGGTGGAGGAGCGTGACGCCCGGGATGTGAAGTCCCTGTCGGCGCACATGCACCCGCTGGTGGTGCAGGCGCTGCTGACGACGTTCCAGCGCTCGCTGCGGGAAGAGCTGAGGGAGTGGGTCACCCGGCCGGAACCGGCCGGGCCCGGCTCAGGAGCGGACTGAATCGGCGAACGGCTCCCCCTTCTCGGCCTTCTCCACGAGCAGCGCGGGCGGGGTGAAGCGCTCGCCGTAGGCCTCGGCGAGCTCCCGCGCGCGGGCCACGAATCCGGGCAGGCCCCCTTCGTAGCCGTTGATGTACTGGAGCACACCGCCGGTCCAGCCGGGGAAGCCGATGCCGAAGATCGAGCCGATGTTGGCGTCGGCGACCGAGGTCAGGACGCCCTCCTCCAGGAGGCGCACGGTGTCGAGCGCCTCGGCGAAGAGCATCCGCTCCTGCATGTCCCGGAACGGGATCTCACGGCCGGGCTCGGTGAAGTGCTCGCGCAGGCCCGGCCAGAGTCCGGCCCGCTTGCCGTCCTCGGTGTAGTCGTAGAAGCCGGCGCCGCCGCTGCGGCCCGGGCGGCCGAACTCGTCCACCATGCGGTCGATGACCGCCTCGGCCGGGTGCGCGCTCCAGGTGCCGCCCGCCTCCTCCACGGCCCGCTTGGTCTCGTTGCGGATCTTGCGCGGGAGGGTGAGGGTCAGTTCGTCCATGAGGGAGAGAACCTTGGCCGGATAGCCCGCCTGGGCGGCGGCCTGCTCCACGGAGGCGGGCTCCAGCCCCTCGCCGACCATGGCGACGCCCTCATTGATGAAGTGGCCGATCACGCGGGAGGTGAAGAAGCCGCGCGAGTCGTTCACCACGATCGGCGTCTTGTTGATCTGCCGGACCAGGTCGAAGGCCCGGGCCAGAGCCTCGTCGCCGGTGCGCTCGCCCTTGATGATCTCCACCAGCGGCATCTTGTCGACCGGGGAGAAGAAGTGCAGCCCGATGAAGTCGGCCTGGCGCTCCACGCCCTCGGCGAGGGTGGTGATGGGCAGGGTGGAGGTGTTGGAGCACAGCAGCGCGTCGGGCGCGACGACGGACTCGATCTCCTGGAACACCTTGTGCTTGAGCGCGGTGTCCTCGAAGACGGCCTCGATCACCGCGTCGCAGCCCGCGAGGTCGGCGGCCTCGGCGGAGGGCGTGATCCGGGCGAGCAGGGCGTCCGCCTTCTCCTGGCTGGTACGGCCCTTGGCGACGGCCTTGGCGCACAGCTTCTCGGAGTAGCCCTTGCCCTTGGCCGCCGCCTCCAGGGAGACGTCCTTCAGGATCACGTCGATGCCGGCACGGGCGCAGGAGTACGCGATGCCGGCGCCCATCATGCCGGCGCCGAGGACGGCGACCTTGCGCACCTGGCGGCGCTCGATGCCCTTGGGCCGGTTGGCGCCGGAGTTGACGGCCTGGAGGTCGAAGAAGAACGCCTGGATCATGTTCTTGGCGGTCTGCCCGGTGACCAGCTCGGTGAAGTAGCGGGTCTCGATGGTGATCGCGTTCTCGAAGTCGACCTGGGAGCCCTCGACGGCCGCGGCCATGATGTTGCGCGGGGCCGGGTAGGGGGCGCCGTTCGTCTGCTTGCGCAGATTGGCCGGGAACGCGGGCAGGTTGGCGGCGAACCTCGGGTTCGCGGGGGTGCCGCCCGGGATCTTGTAGCCGGGGAGGTCCCAGGGCTGGTGCGACTCGGGGTGGGCGTCGATGAAGGCGCGGGCCTTGGCCAGCATCTCCTCGGCGGTGCCGGCCAGGTCGTGGACCAGGCCGTTCTCCAGGGCGCGGCGCGGGTTGTACTGGGTGCCCTGGAGCAACACCTTCAGCAGCGCGTCCGTGATGCCCATCAGGCGCACGGTGCGGGTGACGCCGCCGCCCGCCGGGAGCAGGCCGAGGGTCACCTCGGGCAGGCCGATCTTGGAGCCGGGTGCGTCCAGGGCGACGCGGTGGTGGGAGGCGAGCGCGATCTCGTAGCCGCCGCCGAGGGCCGCGCCGTTGATGGCTGCGACGACCGGCTTGCCGAGGGTCTCGATGCGGCGCAGCGCGTTCTTGATCTCGGTCGCGGTGTCGAAGACCTGCTGGGCGTCCTCGGGACCGGCCTTGATCATGTCCTTGAGGTCGCCGCCCGCGAAGAAGGTCTTCTTGGCGGAGGTGTAGATGATGCCGCGGATGGAGTCCTTCTCGGCCTCCGCGCGCGCGGCGATCGCCGTGATGGAGGCGCGGAACGCCTGGTTCATGGTGTTCGCGGACTGGTTGGGGTCGTCCAGGACGAGGGTGACGACACCGGTGTCGTCCTGCTCCCAGCGGATGGTGGTGCTCTCGGTCATGACAGTCGTCTTTCGTTGAGGTCCGGTGTTTCCGCGGGGAGTTCAGATGCGCTCGACGATGGTGGCGATGCCCATGCCGCCGCCGACGCACAGGGTGGCGAGGCCGTAGCGCTTGTCCTGGCGCTCCAGTTCGTCCACGAGGGTGCCGAGGATCATCGCGCCGGTCGCGCCGAGCGGGTGGCCGAGGGCGATGGCGCCGCCGTTGACGTTGACCTTGTCCAGGGACAGACCCATGTCCTTCACGAAGCGCAGGACGACCGCCGCGAACGCCTCGTTGATCTCGACCAGGTCGATGTCGTCGATGGTGAGGCCGGCCTTCGCCAGGGCCTTGCGGGTGGCGGGGGCGGGCCCGGTGAGCATGATGGTGGGCTCGGAGCCGGAGACGGCGGCGGAGACGATGCGTGCGCGGGGGGTGAGGCCGTAGCGCTCGCCGACCTCCCTGGAGCCGATGGCGACGAGCGAGGCGCCGTCGACGATGCCGGAGGAGTTGCCCGCGTGGTGGACGTGGTCGATCTTCTCCACCCAGTGGTACTTCTGCAGCGCGACGGCGTCGAAGCCACCGAGTTCGCCGATGTCCGCGAAGGACGGCTTGAGCTTGCCGAGGGAGTCGGCGGTGGTGCCGGGGCGCAGGTGCTCGTCGTGGTCGAGGACGACCAGGCCGCTGCGGTCCTTCACGGGGACGACGGAGCGCTCGAAGCGGCCCTCCTTCCAGGCGGTGGCGGCGCGCTCCTGGGACAGGGCCGCGTACTCGTCGACGTCCCGGCGGGAGAAGCCCTCGATGGTGGCGATCAGGTCGGCGCCGATGCCCTGCGGGACGAAGTTGACGGCGAGGTTGGTCATCGGGTCGTTGAACCAGGCGCCGCCGTCGGAGGCCATCGGCACCCGGGACATGGACTCCACGCCGCCCGCGAGGACCAGGTCCTCCCAGCCGGAACGCACCTTGGCCGCGGCCAGGTTGACGGCCTCCAGGCCAGAGGCACAGAAGCGGTTCTCCTGCACACCGGCGACCGTGTCGGGCAGTCCGGCGGCGATCGCGGCGATCCGGGCGATGTCGGAGCCCTGGTCGCCGACCGGTCCGACGACACCGAGCACGATGTCGTCGACGGCGGCCGGGTCGAGGCCGGGGAAGCGGTCGCGGATCTCGTGGATGAGGCCGACGACCAGGTCGATGGGCTTGGTGCCGTGCAGGGCGCCGCTCGCCTTGCCGCGGCCGCGCGGGGTGCGGATCGCGTCGTACACGTACGCTTCGGTGCTCACTGGGGTGCCTTTCGGGGTGGGCCGGGTCGGTCGGCGTCGGTGACCGGGTCGTCGTTCACGGGTGCGGGTGTCCCCCAGTCCCGCGCCACCGCCTCCGTGTCGGCGCCCGGCAGGGCAGGCCCGGTACGGACGGACGTGGGGGTGGCGGAGAAGCGGGGGGCGGGGGCCGGCTGGGTGATGCCGGCGTGGTCGGTGAAGGTGCCGCGTGCGGCCAGGTGCGGGTGGTGCGGGGCCTCGCGCAGGGACAGCACGGGAGCCACACAGGCGTCGGTTCCCTCGAAGAGGGCCGCCCACTCGTCGCGGGTGCGGGACTTGAAGCGGGCGGCGACGCGCTCGCGCAGCTCGCCCCAGCGGCTGACGTCCTTGTGGGCCGGTGCCAGGTCGTCCAGGTCGAGCAGACGCAGGAACTCCGCGTAGAACCGCCCCTCCAGGGCGCCGACCGCCATGTACTTGCCGTCGGCGGTCTCGTAGGTGCCGTAGTAGGGGCAGCCGCCGTCGAGAAGGTTGGCGGCGCGCCGGTCCTGCCAGCCGCCGGCCGCGAGCATGCCGTGGATCATCGCCGAGAGGTGGGCCGTGCCGTCGACGATGGCGGCGTCGACGACCTGTCCGGTGCCGGTCACGCGCGCGTGGTGCAGGGCGGCGAGGACGCCGACGACCAGGTAGAGAGAGCCGCCGGCGTAGTCCCCGAGCAGGTTGGCGGGGAAGACCGGGGCCTCCTCCGGGCGGCCGGTCATGCCGAGGGTGCCGGTCAGCGCGATGTAGGCCACGTCGTGGCCCGCGCGGTCGGCGAGCGGGCCGTCCTGACCCCAGCCGGTCATGCGGCCGTAGACCAGGCGCGGGTTGCGGGCGTGGCACTCCCCGGGGCCGACGCCGAGGCGCTCGGCGACACCCGGGCGGTAGCCCTCCATGAGGATGTCGGCCCGCTCGGCGAGGTCCAGCACGCGCGCGGGGCCGTCCGGTGCCTTCAGGTCGACCACGACCGAGCGCTTGTTGCGGTTGGTGACGTCGTACGCGGGGTCGATGCCGAGGCCGGGGCCGCCCGGCCGGTCCACGCGGACCACGTCCGCGCCCAGGTCGGCGAGGAGCATGGCGGCGAACGGGCCCGGCCCGATGCCGGCCAGCTCGACCACGCGCACCCCGGAGAGCGGCCCGCCGCCCGGCGCCGCCGGCGTCCCTGCCGTCGTCATGCGTCCAGCCCCCAAGGGTGTGTGACACAACTGATGTAACACCGGTGATGCTAAGAACGTGTTCCACCGGACACAAGACCTAACGAGCAAGCGCTTAGTCAAGTGCCCGGACCGGCACGGACCACCCGACCCATGTGCGTCTGGAGACCCGCGCGAATCCGGCCGTCGAGTGTTTCGGGCGTCGACCGACAGCGCTCCTCACCCGACTCGCACGGCGGGCCGACCCCGCGGCCAAGGGGGAAACCAGCACATTTCGTCCCGCTTCGTCGGGGCGTTCCTGGCTGCGGCCACCACTGCCTCCGGGCTGGTCGTCGACACTCGCACTCCTCACGCTAGCCTCAGCCACCGACAGCGGCGCGGGCTGCGGGAGCAAGGGGTGTCATGAGCAGGCTGAAAAGGATGGACCGTCCCTACGACCTCGTGCTTTTCGGGGCCACCGGCTTCGTCGGTACCCTCACGGCGGAGTATCTCGCCGCGCACGCGCCGAAGGGCCTGCGCTGGGCGGTGGCCGGCCGCGACGAACGCAGGCTGGAGCGGCTGCGCGAGCGCCTGCCGGGCGGCGCGGACGTCGGCGTCCTGCGGGCCGACGTCACCGAACACGCGACCCTGCGCGCCCTCGCCGAGCACGCGCGCGTGGTCGCCACGACCGTCGGGCCGTACGTGCTTTACGGCGAGGACCTGGTCGCCGCCTGCGCGGACGCCGGAACCGACTACCTCGACCTGACCGGCGAGCCGGAGTTCGTGGACCTGATGTACGTCCGGCACGACGCACGCGCGAGGGAGACGGGCGCGCGCCTGGTGCACGCGTGCGGCTTCGACTCCGTGCCCCACGACCTCGGCGTGTACTTCACGGTCCGGCAGCTGCCGGAGGGCGTGCCGCTTACCGTGGACGGATACGTGACCGCCGACGCGGCCTTCTCCGGCGGCACTCTGGCCTCGGCGCTGAACCAGTTCGCGCGCGGCCGGCAGCTGCTGGCCGCGGCGCGCGAACGGGGCCGGCACGAGCCGCGGCTGATGGGACGCCGGGTCGCGGCGCCGACAGGCGCGCCCCGGTTCGCCCAGGAGGTGGGCGCGTGGGCGCTGCCGTTGCCGACCGTCGACCCGCAGATCGTGCGCCGCTCGGCAAAGGCGCTCGACCGGTACGGCCCCGACTTCCGCTACCGGCACTACGCGGCGGTGCGGCACCTGCCGGTCGCCCTCGGCGGCGTCGCCGCCGTCGGCGCGGTGCTCGCGGCCGCCCAACTGCCGCCCGCTCGGCGCTGGTTGTCGGGCCGGCTGCAGCCGGGCGACGGGCCGAGCGCGGAGCGGCGGGCACGCAGCCGGTTCGCGGTGCGGTTCGTCGGCGAGGGCGGCGGGCGGCGCGTGTTCACGGAGGTCGCGGGCGGCGACCCCGGCTACGACGAGACGGCGAAGATGTTCGCGGAGGCGGCGCTCAGCCTGGCGTTCGACGATCTCCCGCCGACGGCCGGGCAGGTCACCACGGCGCAGGCGATGGGTGACGCCCTGACCGAGCGGCTGCGCGCCGCGGGGATCACCTTCCGGGTCGCGGCCACGGCCCCGGGCGTCTCCTCCCCCGTGTGAGACTTTCGCAGCCGATGTCCTCAAGTCGCTGGGGATTTCGCCGCGAAAGTCTCACACGTCCTTCAAAGAAACGATGGAGGCCAGGGCCGCAGAGCCGAAGGAGGCGGGACAGGCGTGAAGTTCGTGCTCGAAGTGCCCTCGAACCCGGGGACGGCTCGGCCGTCCGCGACTCGGCGTATCAGGAGGTCGGCGCCTGGCGCGTGGTCGCCTCCTGAGCGCTTCCTCCAACGCTTCGTGCCGCCTCCCGCAGCGCGCGGCGGCACAGGGCGTCCGCCCGGCGTGTGGTCTCCGGCAGCCGGTGGCGCGGGGTCAGGGCCAGCGTGTGGGCCACGGCGTTGTCCAGGCTCACGCGGTGGCCGACGGAGACGAAGACCGGTTTGACGCCGTCCCGGGTGCGCAGCGCCCGCCCGACCTCCTCGTCCCCCGCGCGCAGCGGAGCGCAGGCGCCCCGCGCCGGGCCGGGATCGTCGTACGTGAAGGTGAACGGGTTCTTGGCGACACCGATGACCTGCAGGCCGGTGAGCACGCCGAGGTGGCTCGCGAGACCGAAGCGGCGCGGATGGGCCAGGCCGTAGCCGTCGCAGACGACCAGGCCGGGCGGACACGGCAGCCGGTCCAGGACGGCCCGGACGGTGGGGATCTCACGGAAGGCGAGCAGGCCGGGCACGTACGGGAAGGAGACCCTGCCGACGGCCGTCGCCTCCGCCACCACGTCCAGGGTCACGGCGTCCAGCACGACGGCCGCCGCGGCGACGAGGTCGAGGTCGTCGTCGTAGGCGACGTCGACCCCGGTGACCCGGCCCGTGCCCGGCTCCGGTCCCCGCTCGTCGAGCACCACCCGCCCACGCAGCTCGTCCTGCACCGCGCGGGCCTCTTCCTCGGTCGCGGGCCAGCCCGCGGGTACGCCTACGGTCGTCATGGTGACCTGAACTGTACGGTCCCCGGGCCGTTGTCGGAGCCCGGGGGTACGCTCGCGATCATGTTCGTACTGGAGCTGACCTACACCGCACCTCTCGACGCCGTCGACGCGCTGCTGCCCGACCACCGGGCGTGGCTCGAGGAGCAGTACGAGAAGGGCTTCTTCCTGGCCTCCGGGCGCAAGCAGCCCCGGAACGGCGGGGTGATCCTCGCCGTCGCCGAGGACCGCGCCCGGATCGAGGAGATCGTGGCGGGCGACCCGTTCGCCGTGGGCGGCGCGTGCACGTACCGCATCACGGAATTCGTCGCCACGAAGACGGTTCCCGAGCTGGCCCGCCACCGGCAGACACCGGACTGACTGCCGCTCATCCCTTCTTGGCGTTCAGCGCGCGCTGCAGCTCGCCCTTGTTCATGTGCGAACGGCCCTCGATGCCGCGCTGCTTCGCCTCGTTGTAGAGCTGGTCGCGGGTCGGGCCCTGGGAACCGGCCCGGTTGCCCGACCGCTGACCGCCACGCTTGCTGGACGACATGTCCTCCGTCGAGCTGCGGCTGGCGGTCCTGGACTCGCCGGAACGGGCACGTTCCTTGTTCACGGTCCGCGCGGCGATCTCCTCGGCGCGCCCGGTGCTCTCGCCCCGGTCCTGCGCGCTCTTCTTGATGTGTTCGTACTGACGCTCGCGCTTGGAGCTGGAACCGGCGGGCATGATGGCTCCCTTCGTCTCGGTTCCCGTGCGACCCGAGTACCCGGTTCCGGCCGCGCACCTCAGCGTTCCAGCCGCGCGACCCTCCCCTGTTCACCGGCCGCCCAGCAACTGAGGTCGGGGGTGCAGTCCACGGTGTCGTACGAGCCGGTGTCGATCGTGCGCCAGGTGCGGCCGGCGTCGGTGGTGAGGTCGGTGCCGGTGGGGCCGACCGCGAGCGCGGCGGTGCGGCTGTGCGGCAGCCAGGCGGCCCCGGAGCGGTAGGCGGGCGGGGGCGTGGCGGCCGGGGCCCAGGTGCGGCCGCCGTCGGCGGTGACCGCGGCGGCCTGCGGCGAGGCCTGGTCGGGGCGGTAGTCGCCGCCGACGGCGAGGCCGTGGCCGCGGTCGCGGAAGGCGAGCGCGAAGACGCCCTTGGCGGGATCGCCGGCGGGCACCGGTGTGTCGGCGGCGATCCAGGTCAGTCCCCGGTCGGCGGAGTGCAGCACGCGCGCGTGGGCGCCGCCGCCGGTCGCGAGCCAGACGTCCTTCGGGCCCGAGGTGACCAGGCACTGGCCGCTCGCGGCGAAGCCCGCCTCACCGTCCAGGGCCGGCGGCATGCCCGTGGAGGGCAGGAGCCGCCAGGAGCGGCCGCCGTCGCTGGTGGACAGGATGCGGAACCTTCCGTCCACGGGGTCGCTCATGGCGAGGCCGTGCCGGCGGTCGAAGAAGGCGAGGCAGTCGTAGAACGCCTTCGGGTCGGTGTTGCGGAAGGACTCCGTCCAGGTGGCCCCGCCGTCGTCGGTGCGGTACACGCGCGAGGCCTCGCCCTCACCGATGGCCAGCACCACGGCGTGGCGCGCGTCGAACGCCTCGACGTCGCGGAACTGCAGATCGGCCGCGCCGGGCGGAGAGACGTTCCGCCAGCCGACTCCGCCGTCGGTGGTGCGCAGCACCGTGCCGCCGGTACCGGCCAGCCAGGCGGTGTGCCGGTCGACGGCCGCGAGGCCCCGGAAGCGGACCTGCGGGGTGCCCGGGTCCTTCGGCGCCCAGTGCGGACTCCCCTGCCCGAGGGGTGCTGCCTCGGCGGCGGGCACGGTCAGCGCTGCCAGCGCCGCGCCGCACGCCACCCCCGCCGCCACCAGTCTGCTCGTGCGTCCTCTGCGTCGCGTGTTCCCCAAGCGCCTCATGGCGGGCGAAGCTAGCCCACCGGCCCGGTGCCGTCCAGAGGCCAACTGCCCTCCGTCGCAAGGGAGAAACGGCGGAACCCCGCCGTGCATGAACGCGGTGACCGAGGTCACTCGTGATTCCTGTGCACGGATCGGCCGGATCCGTCGTCTCTTCCGGTGCCGGGTGTCTCACACCCGGGCGTAGTCCAGCCGTCACGAGGGAGCAAGGCGTTGTCCACCGTCATCGAGCAGCCCGTAGAGGCCCGTCTCGTCGCCGCCGCACCGCGCATGCCGACCATTCCCGCGACGCTGCGCTACGACCGACGCGACCCGTTCGCCGTCGTCATGACCTTCCCGGCCCCGGCCACCCTCGAAGGGGTCGAGGTGTGCTGGACCTTCTCCCGCGAGCTGCTCACGGCCGGGCTGCAGCAGCCCGAGGGGCACGGGGACGTCCGGGTGCGGCCCTACGGCTACGACCGCACCGTGCTGGAGTTCCACGCCCCCGAGGGCACCGCGATCGTGCACGTGCGCTCGGGCGAGATCCGGCACTTCCTGGAGGCGACCAACGAGCTCGTCCCCGTCGGCCTGGAACACCTCCAGCTCGACCTTGACCACGGCCTGGCCGAACTGATGCGGGACGCCTGCTGAGCGCCACGCGCGCGTGAAGCCGACGTGCCTGGCCACGCGCGCGTGCAGCCGTGTGCGGGGCTCCGCGGGCGTGGCCGACCCGTTCAGTCCGCCGTGGGCGTGAGCAGGGTGTTCAGCTCCCCGTAGTCGTACCCGTCGGCCAGCGCCCCGTACGTCCCCGCCTCCAGCAGCTCCCGCGCGGCGCGGCGGACCAGGGCGTGGGCGGCCTGGGCGAGTGCGGACCCCGCGCTGATCCGGGCGACGCCCAGGGCGGCCAGTTCGGCGACGGACGGCGCGCCGGGGAAGACCATCACGTTGACCGGGCCGTCGATCCCCTCGACCAGTTCCTTCACCGTCCCCGGGTCGACGGCCCCGGGGACGAAGATCCCGTCGGCGCCCGCGGCGCGGAAGGCCGCGGCCCGCTCCAGGGTGGCGTCCACTCCCCCGGCGCCGCGCAGGAACGTGTCGATCCGCGCGTTGACGAACAGCGGTACGCCCGCTTCGTCGGCGGCCGCGCGGGCGGCGGCAATCCTCTCCGCCTGCTCGGCGACGGGCCGCAGCGGCTCGCCGCCCGCCTCGTGCCGGGCGTCCTCGATGTTGACGCCGACCGCGCCGGCGGTGAGCACGGCCCGGACGGTGTCGGCGACCCCGGCAGGGTCCGTGGCGTACCCGGCCTCGATGTCCGCGCTGACCGGGACGCGCACGACGGCGGCGATCCGGGCCACGGCCTCCCGTGCTCGGTCGCGGTCGAGCCGGTCGCCGTCGGCGGCGCCGAGCGACCAGGCCAGCCCGGCACTGGTGGTCGCGACCGCCGCGGCGCCGGCCCGCGCCACGACGGCGGCACTGGCCGCGTCCCAGGCATTGGGCAGCACGAGCGGCCGGCCGGGCACGTGCAGGGCGTGGAAGGCGAGGGCGGTTTCGCGGAGCGGGTGCGGATGCGTCATGGGCCCAGCCAAGCATGCGGCGCGAGCCAGGAGCTGGCAGGAATCCGACATGTCCGTGGGGCGTGCCCTCCGGTCGCCGGCCGTTGCACGGACGGGGCCGCCCTTAATTGCGTTGACAGCCCTCAGGGCCCTTCCTACGGTGTACATCGGTCCTGTTGTCGTCGATTGGAGAAGGACGTTGCTCGTCTGAGGTCCTGAGGCATCGCGTTCGCACCGGTAGAGGTGTGCGCGGCATGCGACCTCGGCGTCCGAGCCGTCCTCGGGCACAGGCCCTTTTTCGTGGCCTCTCCGTGCCCCCACGACCCTTCGGTTCCCGCCTCGCGGTGTCTCGACATGCCTCCCCCGACCGCACGAAACCCCTCGCGAGGCCCTCATGTCACCATCCCTCACCTGTACGTCCATTTCCTTCGCCTGGGCCGACGGCACCGCCGTCTTCGACGGCCTCGACATCTCCTTCGGGCCCGGCCGGACCGGCCTCGTCGGCGTCAACGGATCAGGGAAATCCACCCTGTTGAAGCTGCTTGCCGGTGAGCTCACCCCGGCCGACGGCACCGTCAGGGTGTACGGCGAGGTCGGCTACCTCCCGCAGAACGTCACCCTCGACACCACGCTCCGCGTCGACCGGGCCCTCGGCATCGCCGAACGGCGGGCTGCGCTGCACGCCATCGAGGCGGGCGACGTCGCCGAGGAGCACTTCGAGACGCTCGGCGACGACTGGGACGTCGAGGAACGCGCCCTCGTCACGCTCGGCGAGCTCGGCCTCGGCCACATCGGCCTGGACCGCACGGTCGGCGAGGTCTCCGGCGGCGAGTCGGTGCTGCTGCGGCTGGCCGCGCTGTTGCTGCGCCGCCCGGACGTGCTGTTGCTGGACGAGCCCACCAACAACCTCGACCTGTATGCGCGCAGACGGCTGTACCAGGCCGTCTCCGCGTGGCCGGGCGTCCTGGTCGTGGTCAGTCACGACCGGGAACTGCTCGACCTGGTCGACCAGATCGCGGAACTGCGCTCCGGGGACGTCACCTGGTACGGCGGCAACTTCTCTGCGTACGAGGAGGCTCTGGCCGTCGAGCAGGAGGCGGCCGAGCGGATGATGCGCGTCGCCGAGGCCGATGTGCGCAAGCAGAAGCGCGAGCTGGCCGACGCCCAGGTCAAGCTGGCCCGCCGCAAGCGGTACGGGCAGAAGATGTGGGACTCCAAGCGCGAACCGAAGATCGTCATGGGCGCCCGCAAACGCGCCGCCCAGGAGTCGGCGGGCAAGCACCGCATCATGCACGAGGAACGGCTCGCCGAGGCCAGGGAACGCCTGGACGAGGCGGTGGAGGCGGTGCGGGACGACGACGAGATCCGCGTCGACCTGCCGTACACGGCCGTACCGCCCGGCCGGCAGGTGCTCACCCTGCAGAACCTGGGCATGGCCTACCACGCGCGCGTGGAGGGCATTCTCGATCTGCGCGGCCCGGAGCGCATCGCGCTGGTCGGCCACAACGGCGCCGGCAAGACGACGCTGCTGCGGACCGTCGCGGGCGAGCTGGCACCGGTGGCCGGCGAGGCGCGGGCGCATGTCCCGCTGCGTTTCCTGCCCCAGCGGCTGGACGTGCTGGACGACGCGCTGTCGGTCGTCGAGAACGTGGCGCGGTTCGCGCCGGACGCCACGAACAACCGGATCCGGGCGCGGCTCGCCCGCTTCCTGTTCCGGGGCGCGCGGGCCGACCAGAAGGCGGGCACCCTGTCCGGCGGCGAGCGGTTCCGCGCGGCGCTGGCCGCGCTGATGCTCGCCGAGCCGGCACCCCAGCTGCTGCTGCTCGACGAGCCGACCAACAACCTGGACATGGCGAGCGCGCGGCAGCTGACCTCGGCCCTGGAGTCGTACGAGGGCGCGCTGCTCGTGGCAAGCCACGACCTGCCGTTCCTCGAGTCGATCGGGGTCACGCGCTGGCTGCTGATGGAGGAGGGAGAGCTGAAGGAGATCGCGCCGGAGGACATCGGGGTCCCGCCCGGGTTCTGACGTCTCAGGAGGGGCACAGCCTGACAACGAGGGTTTTGTCGTGGCCGGGGCGGATTGCATGATGGCGGACCGGCGCCGCGTTCAGCGGCGCCGGCCACCGCACCATCGATTCGAAAGGCCCCTCGTGCCCAGCAAGAAGGCCCTCGTCCGCCGCCCCAGCCCCCGCCTCGCCGAAGGCCTGGTGACGCACATCGAGCGGGAGAAGGTCGATGTCGGGCTCGCCCTCGAGCAGTGGGAGGCCTATGTCGAGGCCCTGGACACGCACGGCTGGGAGACGATCGAGGTCGACCCGGAGGACGACTGCCCGGACTCGGTGTTCGTCGAGGACACCGTCGTCATGTACAAGAACGTGGCGTTGATCACCCGGCCCGGCGCGGAGTCCCGGCGCGCGGAGACCGTCGGGGTGGAGGAGGCGGTGGCGCGCATCGGCTGCTCGGTCAACTGGATCTGGGAGCCGGGCACGCTGGACGGCGGTGACGTCCTGAAGGTCGGCGACACGGTGTACGTCGGGCGCGGCGGACGCACCAACGCCGCCGGTGTGCAGCAGGTGCGGGCCGCCTTCGAGCCGCTGGGCGCGCGTGTGGTGGCCGTTCCCGTGAGCAAGGTGCTGCACCTGAAGTCCGCGGTGACCGCGCTGCCGGACGGCACGGTGATCGGGCACATCCCGAAGGTCGACCGGCCGTCGCTGTTCCCCGGCTTCCTGTCGGTTCCGGAGGAGTCCGGCTCGCACGTGGTGCTGCTCGGCGGGCACAAGCTGCTGATGGCGGCGAGCGCACCGAAGACCGCGGAACTGCTGACGGATCTCGGCCACGAGGTGGTCACGGTGGACATCAGCGAGTTCGAGAAGCTCGAGGGCTGTGTGACGTGCCTCTCGGTGCGGCTGCGGGAGCTGTACTCCTGACGGATCGTCCCATCCCTGCGGCGGCCCCTGGATCCGCAGATCCCGGAGCCGCCGCAGGTCCCGGAGAGGCCGGCGGCAACGCGGGGAGACACGACTGGCGGAGTCCGTCCGGCCGTACTGATCAGCGATCTTTACGACAGCCTTAACCTACGGCTTCGTAACCTACGGTTTCGTAGCCTACGATCTCGTAGGTCTCCGGCACCGCTCGCCGGACCGCCCTCCTTGTTCGGCGTCCCCCCTGGAGTTCCCGTGACGATCACTTCCCCTCACCTCGGCAGCCCGTCCGTGTGGACCGACGCGCGGCTGCTGTTCGCGCTGGAGGAAGTGGTCGAGACCGAACTGAACCGGCATCTGAAGGTCGCCAAGGACTGGATGCCGCACGAGTACGTGCCCTGGAGCGACGGCCGCAACTTCCCCGGCCTGTTCGAGGACGGGGAGGCCTGGGCCAAGGACCAGTCCAAGGTGACCGAGATCGGCCGCATCGCCCTCGTGGTCAACCTGCTCACCGAGGACAACCTGCCGAGCTACCACCACGAGATCGCCACGCTCTTCGGCCGGGACGGCGCCTGGGGCACCTGGGTGCACCGCTGGACGGCCGAGGAGGGCCGGCACGGCATCGTGATGCGCGACTATCTGCTCGCCTCGCGCGCGGTGGACCCGGACAAGCTGGAGCAGTTCCGCATGTCCCACATGAGCGAGGGCTTCGAGTCCGACAACCGGCACTCGATGCTGCACTCGATCGCCTACGTCGCCTTCCAGGAACTGGCCACCCGGATCTCGCACCGCAACACCGGCCACCAGTCCGGCGACCCGGTCTGCGACCGCATGCTGTCCCGCATCGCGACCGACGAGAACCTGCACATGGTCTTCTACCGCAACCTGCTGAAGGCCGCCTTCGAGCTGGCCCCCGACCTGACCATGCAGGCGGTCCGGGACGTCGTGGTGAACTTCCGCATGCCCGGCCACGGCATCCCCGGCTTCGAGCGGGCCGCCGCGCAGATGGCGATCGGCGAGGTCTACAACCTGCGCATCCACCACGACGACGTGCTGCAGCCCGTGCTGCGCTTCCTGAAGGTCCTGGAGATCGACGGCCTCGGCCCCGAGGGCCGCGAGGCGCAGGAGGAACTCGGCCTGTTCATGGGCGGCCTGAACGCGGAGGCCCTCAAGTTCGACGAGAAGCTGGCCGCCCGCAAGGCCCGCATGGCGACCCGGGCCGGGGCCTGACGCACACCGGCGCCTGACACTCGCCGGGCCGACCCGCTGAGCGGACGGGTGACCGGCGGGCGTCGGCGGACGACGTCAGTGGGACGTGCGGCGCAGGGCGAGGCGTTCCTTCTCGGACAGTCCGCCCCAGACGCCGAAGCGCTCGTCGTTGGCCAGCGCGTAGTCCAGGCAGGCCGGGCGCAGCTCGCACATGGCGCAGATGCGCTTGGCCTCGCGCACCGAGCTGCCGGGCTCGGGGAAGAAGAAGTCCGGCCCGGTCTGCGCGCACAGGGCCTGCGCCTGCCAGGTGTCGTCGGCCGGGGTGATCGTCTCGAAGTGCATGCCGAGGATCGTGCCGCGCGGCGAAAAACGTTCGATCAACGGCCGGTCAACGCCGCCGGCAGGGCTCCGGCCGCCCCCGATGATGCTCCCCCGGCCCCACCGGCGCACGGCGGCGCGCGGGGCGCGTCGAAAACGCGGTGAACGCGTCCGGCCGCCCAGGGTGAGAGCGGGATCCGTCCGGCGCGTCGCGGCGCTGCGGCGGCGATTGTCAGTGGGGGGTGCCAGACTCGGCAGTGCAGAGGACGGGACCCCTTTCGAGGAGGGCGAAGATGCTCACCACCCGTTTCGTCAACGGCGCCCCGAACTGGCTCGACATCAGCACCCCCGACATCGACGGCGCCACCTCCTTCTACGGCGGCCTCTTCGGCTGGCAGTTCCAGTCGGCGGGGCCGGACGCCGGAGGCTACGGCTTCTTCCAGCTGGGCGGCAGGACCGTCGCGGGCGGCGTGCAGACCGGCCCCGACCAGGGTCCGCCGGCCTGGACGGTGTACTTCCAGAGCGCGGACGCACAGGCCACCGCCAAGGCCGCCGAACAGGCCCACGGCAGCGTGCTGTTCCAGCCGATGGACGTCATGGGCGAGGGGCACATGGCGGTGCTCGCCGATCCGGCGGGCGTGCCGTTCGGTATCTGGCAGCCGGGCCGGACCAAGGGCGTGGACGTGGCGAGCGAGCCGGGCTCGCTGTGCTGGGTCGAGCTGTACACCCCGGACATCGCGGCGGCGGCGGCCTTCTACCACCAGGTGCTGGGTCTGGAGACCTCCGGCGTGCCCTTCCCGGGCGGGACGTACACGTGCGTCAATCCGGCCGAGGGCGGGGAGGACGCGATGTTCGGCGGGATGGTGCCGCTGGCCGACGACCCGTCCGAGGCTCAGGGCAGCCCGTACTGGCTGCCGTACTTCGAGGTCGAGGACACCGACGCGCTCGTGGAGAAGGTGCAGCAACTCGGCGGCACGGTGCGCATGCCGGCGACGACCCTGGAGGGCGTCGGCCGCATGGCCCGGCTCACCGATCCGTACGGCGCCCGTTTCGCGGTGATCAAGAGCGAGGCGCCTCAGGGCTGAGTTCCCGCGGCGTTCCGGGCCGGGGCCGCCTGGTGCGGCGGTCAGGCAGACGCCCGTCGTATCAGCGTGGTCGGGAGGATCACGCCACCGGCGGGCGGCGGCCCGTCCGCCGTGGCTCCGGTCCGGTCACGGCCGTCCGCCCCGTCACGGCCGTCCTTCCGATCGCGGGCATCCAGCCGGTCACGGGCATCCGTCCGGTCACGGCCGTCGGACAGGCCATGCAGCAGCAGGCGGGCCATCAGGCGGCCCATCTCCTCGATGTCCTGACGGACCGTCGTCAGGGGCGGGTCGGCCTCCTCGGCGACGGGCAGCATGTCGTCGAAGCCGATCACGGCCACGTCCTCGGGCACCCGGCGACCGCTCGCGCGCAGCACGCGCAGGGCGCCGAGCGCGGTCAGGTCGTTGGCGGCGAACACGGCGTCCACGTCGGGGCAGCGGTCGAGGAGTTCGCGCATGGCGCGTTCGCCGCCGGCCGGGGTGAAGTCGCTCTCCACCACCAGCCGGGGATCGTTCCCGCCCGGCACCTCGTCCATGACGTCCCGGTAGCCGTCGAGCCGGTCCACCGCCGACGTCTGGTCCAGGACGCCGGTGAGATGCGCGATGCGCCTGCGGCCGAGGTCCACGAGATGCCGTACCGCCGCACGTGCCCCGCCCCGGTTGTCGCAGTCGACGTACACCACGCCCGGGTCCTTCGCCGCCGAGCGGGCGGGGCCGGTCGCGCCGCCGTCGTCGCCCCAGCCCGGCCGACCGCCGAACACGGTGGGCACGCCGGCGTCGTGGATGAGGCCGGGCAGCGGGTCGTCGAGGTGCAGGGAGAAGACGAGCGCCCCGTCGACATGGCCTCCGGAGAGATACCGGGCCACGCGCGCGTGATCGTCGCGGCCCTCGGTCAGCAGCAGCACCAACTGGTTGTCGTGCGCGGTCAGTTCCTTGCTGATGCCGCGCAGCTGCAGTGCGAAGAAGGGGTCGGCGAAGACCCGGGTCTCGGGCTCGGCGATGACGACCGCGACCGCGTCGTGCCGCTTGGTGACGAGGCTGCGCGCCGCCTGGTTGGGGACGTAACCCAGCTCCGCCACGGCCTGCCGGACGCGCTCGGCCAGGGGTTCGCGCACCCCGTCGCCGCCGTTGACCACCCGCGACACGGTGGCCCGGGACACCCCGGCCCGCGCGGCCACGGCCTCCAGCGTGGGACGCGACACTGCCTCGGTCACTTCGGGACTCCTCATCGGCGGCTGCCGGTCAGGATAACCGCGCGGTGGTGACCCGTCGGTGCCACGAGGGAGGCATGGCCCAGGTGGCGGGCCGGCGGCTGAGGCCCGGCCCTCGATCCCGCGTGAGCCCGGGGGTGCCGCCCGGCGCGGCACCGCGGCTCACTGCAGCAGGTCGATCGTCGCGCCCACGCCCCGGCGTTCCGCCTCCCGCCAGGCGAGCCAGGTGAGGGCGAGGTCCTGCCAGGGCAGTCCGACCGGTGCGTACACCGTGCCCTGCCGGACCGAGGTACGGCCGGGATGCGTGCCGCGCAGGACGTCCGCGAGGGTGGCGTCGGCGGTGGTACGGGCGAGGCCGGGCGCGGCCAACGCGCCCATCTGCGCGGCGAGTTCGGTGTCGTCGACGACCAGGAGCGCGGCCTCCAGCAGGTCCGGGGCGAGTTCCCGCTTACCGGGCTCGTCGCGGTGCCGAGGCTCGTGACGTGCTGTCCGGCGCGGGTGTCCGCGAGGGCGAGCAGCGGGGCCCGGGACCAGGTCGCGAGCAGGACGGTGTCCGCCGCCTCGGCCACCGCGCGGGCCGAGTCCAGCACCCGTCCGCCGTGCCGGGCGGCGAAGGGCGCGGCCCGGCCGGAGTCGGTGTCGTGCACGACGAGCCGACCGGGCGGGCGCTCGCTCGCCAGGCCGCGCAGCGTCAACTCGGCCTGCGCACCGGCTCCGATCACGCCGAGCACCTCGTGGCCGGCCGGGGCCAGGAGAGCGGTGCCGAGGGCGGCGGCCAGTCCCGTCCGCCAGGCCGTGACGGTCGCCGAGTCCAGCAGGGCGAGCAGTTCGCCGTCCGCGCCGCCGTGCAGGCGGATCACGCCGCGCAGGGCCGGCCGGGCCGCGGGGAACTTGGCGTCGACCTTCACGGTGTACGCCTCGACGCCGGGCAGCAGGCCGGGAATGAGCGCCGTGGCAGTGCCGGGGAACGGCAGGTCGGTACGGACCAGTCGGCCCGGTACGGCGGTGGCGTCGGCCCTGCGGAAGCCGTCACGGAGGGCGGTGAGACACTCCGCGGGCTCCAGCACGGCTTCCAGGTCGCTTCGGGTCAGCACACGGGTCATGCCGGCATGATCCCTGGCGCGGGGCCGTTGTCAGTGCCGTGGTGCATGCTGTGATCAGTGGGGGGCGGGCGGCCGTGGACCGCCGTGGACCAGGGGGTGGACAGCGTGTTCAGGGGGATCGAGGACATCGACTGGGCGAACCGGGCGGTGGCCGGACGGGGGGCCGTCGCCGGGACAGCCCACCACGGCCGCCGGCCTGGCCGACGGCCGACGCGTCCTGGCCGCGTGCGGCGAGCCATGGTCCGGCTGAAACCGTCGTCCGCGCACGGCCCTCAGGACGTCGGCTCGCGCCGGGCCCGGCTCGGCTGGACGCGCTTGGGTTCGCCGGGCATCTTCGGGTACTCCGGCGGGTACGGCAGATCGCCCAGACCGTGCTCGTGTTCGTCGCGGCGGGCCAGCTCCAGGAGGGCGTCCAGGGAGTAGGCGTGGTCATCCATGTCGGCGTGCACGTCGCCGAGTTCGGCGAAGCGGGCCGGCATGGTGGCGAGGTCGAAGTCGGCCGGGCGGGCCACGCCGACCTCCTCCCAGCGCAGCGGGGCCGAGACGGTGGCGGCGGGGTGGGGGCGTACGGAGTAGGCGGAGGCGATGGTGCGGTCGCGGGCGGTCTGGTTGTAGTCGAGGAAGATACGGCGGCCCCGCTCCTCCTTCCACCACTTGATCGTCACCTGCTCGGGCATCCGGCGTTCCATCTCCCGGCCGACGGCGATCGCGGCGCGGCGCACCTGGGTGAAGGTCCAGCGCGGTTCGATCGGGACGAAGACGTGCAGCCCCCGGCCGCCGGAGGTCTTCGGCCAGCCGCGCAGCCCGCCGAACTCGTCCAGGACGGCGCGCAGTTCATGGGCGGCGCGGACCGCGTCGTCGAAGTCGGTGCCGGGCTGCGGGTCGAGGTCGATGCGGAGTTCGTCGGGGTGGTCGACGTCCGTGGCCCGCACCGGCCAGGGGTGGAACGTGAGCGTGCCGTACTGGGCGGCCCAGACCACGGCGGCCTGTTCGGTGGGGCACATCTCGTCGGCGCTGCGGCCGCTGGGGAAGGTGATGTGGGCGGTCGGGATCCAGTCGGGCATGCCCTTCGGGGCCCGCTTCTGGAAGAACCACTCGCCGCCCACGCCGTCCGGGTAGCGCTCCAGGGTGGTGGGGCGGTTGCGCAGGGCGCGCAGGATGCCGGAGCCGACGGCGACGTAGTACCGGGCCAGGTCCAGCTTGGTGAAGCCCCGTTCCGGGAAGAAGACCTTGTCCGGACTGGACAGCCGTACGGTCCGGCCGTCCACCTCCAGTTCCACCGCAGCACCCATGCGGCCACGGTAGGCGCACCCCGCACGGCTCGCACACCGGGCGGCACGGGATGTATGCGAGCAGAATCGGTTGCATGGATCTGCCCGTCATGCCACCTGTGAAGCCCATGCTCGCCAAGTCGGTGGCGAAGATCCCGCCGGGTATGCACTACGAGGCGAAGTGGGACGGGTTCCGTTCGATCGTGTTCCGGGACGGGGCCGAGGTCGAGTTGGGCAGCCGTACCGGGAAGCCGTTGACCAGGTACTTTCCCGAGCTGGTGGCGGCGCTGAAGGAGCGGGTGCCGGAGCGGTGCGTGCTGGACGGGGAGATCGTGATCGCGCGGGAGGGCCATCTGGACTTCGACGCGCTGACCGAGCGGATCCATCCGGCCGACTCCCGGGTACGGATGCTGGCGGAGAGGACACCGGCGTCCTTCGTCGCCTTCGACCTGCTCGCCCTGGACGACCAGTCCCTGCTCGACGTCCCGCTGACCGACCGCAGGGCCCTGCTGGAACGGGCGCTCGCCGACGCGACACCCCCGGTGCATGTGGCGCCCGCGACGACCGACGTCGAGGTGGCGCAGCAGTGGTTCGAGCAGTACGAGGGGGCCGGCCTCGACGGAGTCGTGGCGAAACCGCTCGACCTGCTGTATCGACAGGACGCGCGGGTCATGTTCAAGGTCAAGCACGAGCGGACGGCGGATGTCGTCGTGGCCGGATACCGGTTCCACAAGAGCGGCCCTGTGGTGGGCTCGCTGCTGCTCGGCCTGTACGACGACCGGGGACGGCTCCAGCATGTGGGGGTGTCGGCCGCCTTCGCCATGAAGAAGCGGTCCGAACTGGTCGAGGAGCTGGAGCCGCTGCGCATGGAGGACGTGACCGGGCACCCGTGGGCGGCCTGGTCGGAGGAGGCCGCCCATGAGACGGCCCGGCTGCCCGGCGCGCCGAGCCGCTGGTCCGGCAAGAAGGACCTGTCCTGGGTGCCGCTCCGGCCGGAGCGGGTCGCCGAGGTGGCCTACGACCACATGGAGAACGGGCAGCGCTTCCGGCACACCGCCCGCTTCCGCCGCTGGCGCCCGGACCGCACACCCGAGAGCTGCACCTACGCCCAGCTGGAGGAGCCGGTGCGCTACGACCTCGCGGAGATCCTGGGCGAGAAGGACCGGAGCTGAGCCGGCGACCGGGGACCGAGCCGGAGCTCTACGGCTGCATGAGGATCTTGATGGCGCCGTCCTGCTTGTGCTGGAACATGTCGTAGGCGTGCGGTGCCTCGGCGAGCGGCAGCCGATGGGTGGCGAAGTCGTCGACGCCGAGCGGGTCCTCGTCGGTGAGATAGGGCATGATCTCGTCGCACCAACGGCGGACGTTGGCCTGGCCCATGCGCAGCTGGATCTGCTTGTCGAACAGGGTGAGCATCGGCATGGGATCGGCCGTGCCGCCGTACACGCCGCTCAGCGAGATGGTGCCGCCGCGCCGTACCAGGTCGATCGCCATGTGCAGGGCGCCCAGCCGGTCGATGCTGAAGCGTTCCGCGAGGGGCCCGCTGAGCTTGCGGGGCAGCAGCCCGGTGGCCGTCTGCGCGAGCTTGGCGGCGGCGCTGCCGTGGGCCTCGGTGCCGACGGCGTCGATCACGGCGTCCGGGCCCCGGCCACCGGTCTCGTCGTGGATCGCGTGGACCAGCGCCTTCTCGTCGTCGAAGGTCCTCAGGTCGTACGTCTCCACACCGTCCCGGTCGGCACGCGCGAGCCGTTCCGGCACCAGGTCGATGCCGAACACCCGCTCCGCGCCGCGGGCCTTGGCGATCCGGCAGGCCATGTCGCCGATCGGGCCGAGGCCGAGAACGGCGAGGGTACCGCCGGGCGGGACGCCGGCGTACTCGACGGCCTGCCAGGCGGTGGGCAGGACGTCGGAGAGGTAGACGAAGCGGTCGTCCGGCGGGCCCTCGGGCACCTTCATCGGGCCGAACTGCGCCTGCGGCACCCGCAGATACTCGGCCTGGGCGCCGGGCACGGCGCCGTACAGGCGGGTGTAGCCGAACAGGGCGGCGCCCATTCCCTCGCCGGTGACCTGGGTGGTCTCGCACTGGGTGGGCAGTCCGGTCAGGCACATCCAGCAGTTGCCGCAGGCGATCTGGAACGGCACCACGACCCGGTCCCCGGCCTGGAGGTCCGGCACTCCGGGGCCGACCTCCTCGACGATGCCCATCGGTTCGTGTCCGAGGATGTCGCCGGGTGTCATGAACGGGGTGAGCACCTCGTACAGATGCAGGTCCGAGCCGCACAGTCCGGTGGACGTGATGCGGATGACGGCGTCGGTGGGCTCTTCGATCCGCGGGTCGGGCACGTCCTCGACCCGGACGTCCCGCCGCCCCTGCCAGGTGACTGCCTTCATGGGATCCCTCTCCCTCGCTCGCGTGGGCGTTTCGCGGTGGCGCCCGGGTACCCGCGCCCACCAGCACCGAACCCCGTCGCGCCAGGTCGGCCCGGCGCCTGCCGGCGGGGCGGGACCGGGCGGTGGTGCGGGTGGCGGCGCCGGTGCCGGCGGGTCGCGGGTGAGCCCGAACGCCCCACGGAACGCGCATGCCCGTAAGCGCACGGATATGGCCAGCGATGACCCGATGAGCGCACAATCGGACAAACGAACGGGGGGTCACGGTGGGCACACGCCACAGATCGCGCATGCGACGCGGGACGGCACTGACGGCGGCGGCGCTGGCGGTCTCGCTGAGCGTCTCCCTCATGGCCGGCTGCAGCCACCACGGCCGGCACGACGACCGCGCCCCGCGGCACACGCCGGCACCCACGGCGCCGGCTCCGAGTCCGGCGCCCTCGGCCGCGGCAGCCGGTTCACCGCTCGCCGTGAAGATCGACAACGTGCCCGCGGCCCGTCCGCAGACAGGGCTCGCCGCGGCGGACGTGGTGTACGCCGAGCAGGTGGAGGGCGGTCTGAGCCGGCTGATGGCGGTGTACGCGACCAGGCTCCCCAAGACCGTCGGACCGGTGCGCAGCGCACGCGAGTCCGATCTGGAGCTGCTGCGCCAGTTCCACCGGCCGACGCTCGCCTTCTCCGGCGCCCAGCACAAGCTGCTGCCGCTGATCGACAGGGCACCCCTGCGGGCGGAGTCCGCCGACGAGGCCCCCGCCGCCTACTACCGGGGCACCGCCAAGGCCGCCCCGCACAACCTCTATCTGCACCCCGCCAAGCTGCTGCCGTCCGCCCCGGGCAAGGCGGCGCTGACGACCGGCTTCAGCTACGGTCCGGCCCCGTCCGGCGGCACCCCCACGACCGCGCGCACGGTCCGCTACCCGGCGGCCCGCTTCACCTTCACCTGGTCCGCCGGGCGGCACCGCTGGCTGGTCGCGATGGACGGCACGCCCACGGTGACGACGGACGGCGCGCGGGTGGCCCCGGCGACGGTCGTCGTGCAGTACGTGAAGATCCGCACCTCCCGCTACCACGACGTGCTCGGCAACCCCACGCCGTACACCGAGACCGTCGGCTCGGGGAAGGCACAGGTGCTGCGGGACGGCCGGTCCTTCGACGCCACCTGGTCACGGCCGGCCGCGACGGACGGTACGACGTTCACGGCGGCGGACGGCGGCCGGATGAACTTCGCCGACGGCCAGGTGTGGGTGGTGTTCGCGCCGGCGCCGTGAACTGCCGTACGCGCCGGTCAGCCCCGCGCCGCCAGCGGTTCGGCCGGGTTGCGCAGGCCCTCGGCCGCGTCCGCGACCCGGCGGATCAGGTCGAAGAACACGGTCTGTTCCTCGGCGGACAGCGGCGCCAGGAAGACCTGGTTCATCCGGGCGGTGCGCACGGTCAGCTTGCGGTGGATGCGCAGGCCGTCGTCGGTCACTCGGAGCAGGAAGCGCCGGCCGTCCTCCGGGTCGCGCACCTTGGTCAGCAGCCCCCGGCGGCCGAGCCGGCTGATGACCTCGGCGATCGTCGAGCGGTCCAGGCCCACCCGCTCGCCCACGGTCCGCTGATCGAGGCCGGGCTCGGCGACGAGCGCGTTCATGACCGCGAACTGCGGCGAGGTGATCTCCTCGGAGACCATCGTGTTCCACAGCAGGTAGTGCGCCTGCTGCAGCCGCCGGGCCAGGTGCCCGGGATGGGTGGTGAGGTCCACCGCGGCCATGTGCGCTCCCTGATCATTTCGTTGGTGCACTGAACAATACTCGCCGACCTGACCGCCTGTCTCCCACGGAAAGGACAAACAGGCGGTGTCTTGACGGACATCGCCTCCGGTGGCAGCGTGTGGAGCACCTCGCTGAAATACTCAGTGCGCTGATTAATGGCGAAGAGATGGGGCTTCACGGATGGACAAGGTGGTCGCCACGGCCCTTCAGGCGGTGACCGATGTGCCGGACGGCGCGTCGCTCGCGGTCGGCGGGTTCGGGCTGAGCGGTGTGCCGAACGTGCTGATCGAGGCGTTGTACGAGCGCGGGGTCGGCTCGCTCTCGGTCGTCTCCAACAACTGCGGAGCCATGGAGTCCGGACTCGCGGTCCTGCTGGCCGCCGGGCGGATCAGCCGGGTGACCGGCTCCTACATCGGCGGCAACAAGGAGTTCGCCCGCCAGTACCTGGGCGGTGAGCTGGAGCTGGAGCTGATCCCGCAGGGCACGCTGGCCGAGCGGTTGCGCGCGGGCGGCGCCGGCATCCCCGCCTTCTACACCCCGGCCGGGGTCGGCACCCAGGTCGCCGAGGGCGGGCTGCCGTGGCGCTACGACGGCGAGGGCGGCGTCGCGCTGGCCTCGCCGCCGAAGGAGGTGCGGGAGTTCGACGGCGTGGAGTACGTCCTGGAGCGCGCCATCCGCACCGACTTCGCGCTGGTCAGGGCCGCGAAGGGCGACCGGCACGGAAACCTGGTCTTCAACAGGTCCGCCCGCAACTTCAACCCCCTCGCGGCCATGGCGGGCAAGGTCACGATCGCCGAGGTGGAGGAGCTGGTCGAGCCCGGCGCGATCGACCCGGACGCGGTGCACCTGCCGGGCGTCTTCGTGCAGCGGGTGGTGGCCCTGACCCCGGAGCAGGCGGCGGACAAGCGGATCGAACGGCGCACGATTTCCGCGCCTCCGGCACGAGAGACGGTGAGCGGCTGATGGCCTGGACACGCGAGGAGATCGCCGCGCGGGCGGCGCGGGAGCTGCGCGACGGGCAGTACGTCAATCTCGGCATCGGCCTGCCGACGCTGATCCCGAACCATCTGCCGCCGGGTGTCGAGGTGGTGCTGGAGTCGGAGAACGGAATCCTGGGCACCGGGCCGTATCCGACCGATGACCAGGTCGACCCTGATCTGATCAACGCCGGCAAGGAGACCGTGACGGTCCTGCCGGGCGCGTCCTTCTTCGACTCGGCGCTGTCCTTCGCGATGATCCGCGGCGGACACATCGACGTGGCCGTGCTCGGCGCGATGCAGGTCTCGGCCGGCGGCGACCTGGCCAACTGGGCCGTGCCGGGCAAGCTGGTCACCGGGATCGGCGGTGCGATGGACCTGGTGCACGGCGCCCGTCAGGTGATCGTGGTGATGACCCACACCGCGAAGGACGGCTCCCCGAAGATCCTCAAGGAGTGCACGCTGCCGCTCACCGGCAAGTCCTGTGTGAACCGGGTCATCACCGACCTCGCGGTGCTGGACGTCACCGAGCGGGGTCTCGCCCTCGTGGAGACCGCGCCCGGTGTGAGCGTCGACGACGTCGTCGCCCGGACCGACGCCGAACTCACCCTCACGGAGAAGTCGCTGTGAACGCCGTCAACAGGCTCAACACGGTTTACCTCGTCGACGCCGTCCGCAGCCCCATCGGCCGCTACAACGGCGCCCTGGCCTCCGTACGCCCGGACGACCTCGCCGCCCACACGATCCGCGCACTCCTCGCCCGCACCCCGGCCCTGGACCCGGCCCGGATCGAGGACGTCTGGTTCGGCAACGCCAACGGCGCCGGCGAGGAGAACCGCAACGTGGCCCGCATGGCCGCGCTGCTGGCCGGGCTGCCGACCTCCGTGCCCGGCGTGACCGTCAACCGGCTGTGCGCCTCCGGCCTGGAAGCCGTGGTCCAGGCGGCCCGCGCCATCGCCGTCGGCGACGCGCACATCGCCCTCGCGGGCGGCGTGGAGTCCATGACCCGTGCCCCCTACGTCCTGCCCAAGTCCGACCGCCCCTTCCCGGCCGGGCACGCCGAGCTGTACTCGACCACGCTCGGCTGGCGCATGGTCAACCCGGCGATGGATCCGCAGTGGACCATCCCCCTGGGCGAGTCCGCCGAACTCATCGCCGACAAACACAAGATCACCCGCGAGCAGCAGGACGAGTTCGCCCTCGTCTCCCACCGCAAGGCGGCCGCCGCACAGGAACAGGGCCTGTTCGACGCCGAGTTGGCCCCCGTGCCCGTCCCGCAGCGCAAGGGTGAGCCGGTCTCCTTCGCCGCCGACGAGTGCGTACGGCCCGACGCCTCCCTCGCGGCGATGGCCAGGCTCAAGCCGTCCTTCCGTACCGAGCGGGGCACGGTCACCGCGGGCAACGCCTCCCCGCTGAACGACGGCGCCGCCGCCCTCCTCCTCACCGACGAGGAGGGGCTCAAGGCCACCGGCCGTGAACCGCTCGCCCGGATCTCCGCGACCGGGGTGGCCGCGACCGATCCGCACTACTTCGGGCTCGCCCCCGTCGAGGCCGTCGACCGGGCTCTCGCCAAAGCGGGCAAGGGGTTCGGCGACCTGTCGGTCCTGGAGCTGAACGAGGCATTCGCCGCCCAGGTCCTCGGCTGCCTCGCCGAGTGGCCCGAGTTCGACCCGGCGATCCTCAACCCTCAGGGCGGCGCCATCGCGCTCGGCCACCCCCTCGGCGCCTCGGGCGCCCGGCTCGCCGGCACCGTCGCCCACCAGCTCGCCCGCCGCGGCTCCGGCACCGGCGTGGCCGGCCTGTGCATCGGTGTGGGCCAGGGCCTCGCCCTCGTTCTCGAACGCTGACCTGAGACCCCTAGGACTTCGTATGCCTCTCACCCAAGCCGACATCGACCTCGAAATCGCCGCCGAGCACGCCGCGTACGAGAAGCGGGTCGCCGACGGCGCCCCCGTCGAGCACCACCCGCGCCGCGACTACGCGCCCTACCGCTCCTCCGTACTCCGCCATCCCCGGCAGCCCCTGGTCGCGATCGACACCGCGCAGGACCCGGAGCTGGTGGAGTTGCGCTCCCCCGCCTTCGGGGAGCGTGACATCACCGGGATCGACAACGACCTCACCCGGCACCACCGGGGCGAGCCGATCGGTGAGCGGATCACCGTCTCCGGACGGCTGCTGGACCGCGACGGGCACCCGGTGCGCGGACAACTCGTCGAGATCTGGCAGGCCAACTCGGCCGGCCGGTACGCCCACCAGCGCGAGCAGCACGACGCCCCGCTCGACCCGAACTTCACCGGTTTCGGCCGCACCCTCACCGACGCCGAGGGCCGCTACCACTTCACCACCATCCAGCCCGGCCCCTACCCGTGGCGCAACCACGTGAACGCCTGGCGCCCGGCCCACATCCACTTCTCGGTGTTCGGTACGGCGTTCACCCAGCGGCTGGTGACGCAGATGTACTTCCCCAACGACCCGTTGTTCCCGTACGACCCGATCCTGCAGTCGGTGACGGACGACGCGGCCCGGCAGCGGCTGGTCGCCACCTACGACCACAGCCTGTCGGTGCCGGAGTTCTCGCTCGGCTACCACTGGGACATCGTGCTGGACGGCCCGGCCGGCACCTGGATCGAGGAAGGACGCTGACCGCCATGACGACGATCGACACGAGCAGCCCGGAGCAGGTGCTGCCCACCCCGTCCCACACGGTCGGCCCCTTCTACGGCTACGCGCTGCCCTTCCGCGGCGGCGAGGAGATCGCCCCGCTCGGTCACCCGGACACGATCACCGTGCACGGGTACGTCCTCGACGGCGAGGGCAGGCCGCTGCCGGACGCGCTCGTCGAACTGTGGGGTGCGGGCCCCGACGGCACGGTGCCTCGGGTGGACGGCTCCATCCGGCGCGACCCGGCCACCGGCGGGTATCTCGGCCGCAACGGCGTGGAGTTCACCGGCTGGGGCCGCATCCAGACCGACGCCGACGGCCACTGGTACGCCCGTACGCTCCGCCCCGGCGCCCGCGGGCGCAGCGCGCCGTACCTCAGCGTCTGTGTCTTCGCGCGCGGCCTGCTCGTGCACCTGTTCACCCGCCTCTATCTGCCGGGAGACACCGCCGCGCTCGCCGCCGACCCGCTGCTCACCCGGGTGGGGGACCGGCGCGACACGCTGATCGCCGCCGAGGACGGGCCGGGCGCCTACCGTTTCGACATCCGCCTTCAGGGCGAAGGCGAGACGGTCTTCCTGGAGTACCAGTGACATCTGCGTCCCCTCCGTACGCCGACACCGGCCTGCTCGCACCCGGGTGGGGGCTGTCGGGCGCCGCGTCCGAGACCAGTGACCACGCGTATCTGCGGGCACTGCTCGACGCCGAGGCCGCGCTGACCCGGGCGCAGGCCGCACTCGGACTCGCCCCGGCCGGGGCCGCGGCCGCGGTCACCGAGGCGGCCGTCCCGGAGCGGTTCGGCATCCGGGACCTGGCCGCGCGGACCCCGGCCGGCGGCAACCCGGTCATCCCGCTGGTGGCCGACCTGACCAGGGAGGTCGGCGAGGAGTACGGCCCCTACGTCCACCGGGGCGCCACCAGCCAGGACATCATGGACACGGCCACGATGCTGGTCGCCTTGCGCACTCTCGGCCTGGTCCTCGCCGACCTCGGGCGCGCCGAGCGGGCGCTGGCCGGGCTCGCCGCCGAGCACCGGGAGACGGTGATGCCGGGACGGACCCTCACCCAGCACGCCGTACCGACCACGTTCGGACTGAAGGCGGCCGGCTGGCGCTCGCTGGTCCTGGACGCACGCGACCGCCTCGCCCGGGTACGGGACTCGCTCCCCGCCCAACTGGGCGGTGCCGCCGGGACCCTGGCGGCCTTCCAGGCGTACGGCGCCCAGGACCCCACCGCGCTGACGGCGGCGTACGCCCGCGAAGTGGGTCTCGCCGCACCGGCGTTGCCCTGGCACACGTTGCGCACGCCGATCGCCGACCTGGCGGGGTGCCTGGCCTTCGCGGCGGGGGCGCTGGGCAAGCCGGCCGTGGATGTGCTGACGCTGTCGCGCACCGAGATCGGCGAGGTGAGCGAGGGCAGCGGCGGCGGCTCGTCGGCCATGCCGCACAAGGCGAACCCGGTGCGCGCCACACTCCTTCTGGCCGCCGCCCGGCGCGCACCCCAGCTGGCGGCCACGCTGTACGGCTGTGTCGCCGCCGAGGACGAGCGGCCGGCCGGCGCCTGGCATGCCGAGTGGGAGCCGCTGCGCGACCTGCTCCGGCTGGTGGGCGGCGCGGCCGCCCACGCGGCCGAGCTGGCCGAGGGCCTGCGCGTGCACCCCGCCGCGATGCGCCGGAACCTCGGCGTCACCCGGGGCCTGATCGTCTCCGAACGGCTGTCGGCCGCCCTCTCCCCCGTCCTCGGCCGGGCGCGTGCCAAGGAGCTGCTGAGCGAACTGGCTCGCCGCGCCCACGCCGAGGACCGTTCACTGCACGAACTCCTCGCGAATGAGCCGGAGCTGACGGACATCGATCTGGACGACCTCTGCGCCCCCGCCCGCTACACCGGCTTCGCCGTGTCTCTCACCGACCATGCCCTGGAGCGACGTTGACCGAGAAACTCCTCAACCACCTGGCTGAAGGCCCGGCCTCGGCGCCCCCGCTGCTGCTCGGACCCTCGCTCGGCACCTCGTACGCGCTGTGGGACGCGGTGGCGCCGGAACTGTCGGCCGCCCACCGCGTGGTGCGCTGGGACCTGCCCGGCCACGGCGGTTCGGCGCCGGAGCCGATCGGGCCGGGCGCGACCGTCGGCGACCTCGCCGCGCTGGTGCTGGCCCTCGCCGACGCGCTCGGCATCGACCGCTTCGCCTACGCGGGCGTCTCCCTCGGCGGCGCCGTCGGCCTCCACCTGGCCGTGCACCACCCCGACCGGCTGACCTCCCTGGCGGTCATCTGTTCCTCCGCCCACTTCGGCGACGCGGCACCCTGGCGGGAGCGGGCGCGGCGGGTGCGCCGCGAGGGCATGGAGTGGCTGGTGGAGAGCGCCGACGCGCGCTGGTTCACCCCCGGCTTCACCATGCCGGGGCTGGTCCGGGACCATCGGGAGGCCGATCCGGAGGCGTACGCCGCCTGCTGCGACGCGCTCGCCGCGTTCGACCTGCGCGACCGGCTCGGCGACATCGCCGTACCGACGCTCCTCGTGGCGGGCCGGCAGGATCCGGCGACGCCGCCCGCGCATCTGCGGGAGATCGCCGACGCCGTGCCCGGCTCGACGCTGGTGGAACTGCCCGGCGCCTCCCATCTGGCGCCCGCCGAGTGCCCGCGGGCCGTGCTGACGGCGCTGCGCACCCACCTCGACGGGCCGCCGGCGAGCGGTATGACGGTGCGCCGGGAGGTGCTGGGCGACGCGCACGTGGACCGGGCGCAGGCCCGGCAGACCCCGTTCACCGCCCGGTTCCAGGACTTCATCTCCCGCTACGCCTGGGGCGAGATCTGGACCGATCCGACGCTGTCCCGGCGCGAGCGCAGCATGATCACGCTGACCGCGCTGGTCGCGCACGGCCACTACGACGAGCTGGCGATGCATGTCCGGGCGGCGCGCCGCAACGGGCTGACGCCCGAGGAGATCGGCGCGGTACTGCTGCAGACCGCCGTCTACTGCGGGGTGCCGGCCGCCAACTCCGCGTTCGCGACGGCGCAGCGGGTGCTCGCGGAGGAGGACCGCGAAGGAGGGTGACCCTGCCGGTCGTAGCGTCAACAGCACCACCCTCGCGGCGCCGGGCCGTGCCTAGGGTGGGAGCATGTCCACCATTCTGATCACCGGCGCCACCTCCGGACTCGGCCGGTACGTGGCCTTCGAGCTGGTCCGCTCGGGCCATGTCGTCCTCGCCCACGGCCGGGACCGGGACCGTACCGAGCGGCTGGTCGCGGAGCTGCGCACCGAGGGCGAGGCCGAGGGGTTCGTCGCCGACCTGGCGCGTCTCGCCGAGGTGCGGGAGCTGGGCGCCCGGGTCGGCGAGGCGCATCCCGACCTCGACGTGCTGATCAACAACGCGGGGGCGGGCGGCGGCACGCCCGGCTCGGGGCGGGAGCTGAGCGCCGACGGCCACGAGCTCAGGCTTGCCGTGAACTATCTCGCGCCCGTCGTCCTCACCCGGTCCCTGCTGCCGGTCCTGCGGGCCAACGCGCCGGCCCGGATCGTGAACGTCGGCTCGGCCGGCCAGGAACCCCTCGACTTCGCCGACCCGGAACTCACCCGTGGCTACAGCGGGATGTCGGCGTACTGCCGCAGCAAGTTCGCCCTCGCCGCGCACACCTTCACGCTCGCCGAGGAGCTCGGGGACAGCGGGGTGTCGGTGAACGTCCTGCACCCCGCCACCTTCATGGACACGGCGATGGTCAGGCAGAGCGAGATCGCCCCGTGGAACTCGGTCGCCGACGGCGCACCGGGCGTACTGGCCCTCGCCACCCAGGAGTTGGGCAGCGGCGGCTATTTCGACGGCACGCGTAGGGCCCGGGCGCACGAGGAGACGTACGCCCCGGAGGTACGGCGGCGCCTGGCGGCGGTCACGGAGCAGTTGCTCACGGTCTGACACCCGCCGAAGGGCGTTCACCGAAGGGCGCTACCGGAGCCCCCGCCCTGTCTCCAGCACCTCTCTCGCCTGGGCCGCCAGCCCGTCCGCGCCGCAGGCCCGGGCGAGGTCCAGGCCCCGGTTCAGCTCCGCGACGGAGCGGGCGGCGATGCCGTACTCGACGCGGGCGGCCGCGTGTTCGTACTGGCAGGGCGAGGCCTCCAGGTAGGTGACGGCCCGGGCGGCGAGCTGGATCGCGCGTCCGCCGGTCTCCAGGGCGGCGGCGCAGCGCAGGGCCTCGCCGATGGCGGTGTCCGTGCCGAAGCGCTCGGCCTGCCGGCGGGCGTCGGCGGCGAGCTGCACGGCACGGGCCGGGTCCTGTTCGGCGAGGGCCTTGGCGAGGTCGATGGACCAGGGCGAGAGCACCGGGTTGTGGCCGCCGCGCGAGGCGGCGGTCTTCTCGGCGGCCTCCAGTTCGTGGACGCCCTCCTCGGTGCGGCCGACGGCGAGCAGCAGCCGGCCGCGTACACAGCGGATGTCGGGCAGCACGATCGTGGACGGGTAGGGCGGCGCGAAGCCGTACTGCTCGGCGATCGACCAGGCCTCGTCGATACGGCCGCGGGCCAGCAGGGTGTCGACCAGTCCGCAGGTCGCCGACCAGTACAGGGGCAGGCGGCGGCCGACGCGTTCGGCGAGCAGCAGTGCCTCGCGCAGGGCGGACTCGGCGTCGCGCAGCCGGCCCTGCCTGCGGTAGGCGAGCCCGAGGAAGGCGTTGGCGAGGGAGAGGTGGCCGCCGCGCCAGCCGGCGCCGGTGTAGACGCGCAGGGCCTCGGCGAAGAGGCTCTCGGCGCGGTCGAGCCGGTCGGCGTAGGCGTACGCGCTGCCGAGCATCATCAGCAGCTCGATGCCCCACTCGGGGTCGGTCCAGCCGAGGCCGGGTGCGAGGCGGCCGTTGACCAGGGCGCGGTCGCACAGTTCGAGGACCTCGTCGGCGCTCTCGCCGTGGGTCATGGCGTCGAAGCCGCGCAGGATGAGCAGCGCGCGTTCGGCGTTGTCGCGGCCGGTGCAGGTGCTCGCGAGTTCGGCGAGGCGCCGGGAGCGGGCCGGGGAGACGGTCTCGCCGTGGATGCCCTCCCACATGAACTGCACGGCCTGCAGCCGCATCTTCACGGGGCCGGGTTCGTGCCGGGCGGCCTCGGCCTCGACCGTGCGGACGGCCTCCTCCAGCTGGTCGTTGTGGAGCAGCGCCTGGGAGAGCCGGACCACCGCGTCGACCCGCCGCTCGGGGTCGAGGCCGGGCGTGCCGAGGGCGTGCTGGAGGTGTTCGACGGTGACGGCGGGTGCCGTGAGCAGGGTCGCGCAGCCCAGTTCGTACAGGACGTGTGCGTGGACCGCGGGGAGCGGTGGCTCCCGCAGCGCGCGTTCCAGGCAGGTGCGGGCCGCGTCCGGTGCGCCGACGGCCAGGTGTTCCCGGGCGGCCTCGCGCAGCTGCTCGACGAGTTCCTCGTCGCCGTCCGGGTGCACCTTCAGCAGGTGCCGGGCGGCCTGGGCGGCGCCGCGTCCCAGCTCGGTGATGATCTGGGCGGCGACGCCGTGCATGGCGGTGCACACCCCGGAGGGGATGGAGTTGTAGACGGCGCTGGCGATGAGCGGGTGGACGAACTCCAGCTCTCCGTCGACGCGGTCGCCGCCGTCCGCGGGGTCGGGTTCGGTGAGGATGCGGGCGGAGCAGAGCAGTTCGGCGCAGTGCCCGGCGACGGCCTCGTCCATGGTGGCGAGGCGGGCGACCATGTCGACGGTGATGCCGGTGCCGAGGATGGCGGCGGCCCAGGCGAACTGGGTGGCCTCCAGGCCGAGCCCCTTGAGCCGGTCGACCAGTCCGCCGCCGCGGGCGGCACGGTTGAGGGCGCGCAGTTCGCCGGCCCTCGCCTCGACCGGCTGCAGTTCGCTGTCCTGCACCTTGGCGAGGAGTTCGGTGGTCTCGTAGGGGTTGCCCGCGGTCACGGCCCAGACCTCGCGGCAGAACGCGTCGTCGGCGTACCGGCCGAGGGTGGCGCGGGTGAGTCCGGCGGCGGCCTCCGGGGTGAGCGCCCTGAGGTTGTTGACCGGGCGGCCCGCGGCGGCGGCCACCGCGTCGAGGTGGCGGGCGCTGTCGCCGCTGACCTCGCCGGGGCGGCGGGCGACCACGACGAGGACGGAGAGATCGTCCAGGCGTTCGGCGAACGCGGCGAGCCAGCGCAGGGTCTCGTGGTCGGCCCAGTGCGCGTCGTCGATCAGCAGCACCAGGGGCCACTCGCGGCGGGCGAGCCGGCGTACGGCGGCGACGAGTCCGTCGCACACGTACTGCGGGTCGGCGGTGGCCTCCTGCGGGTCCGCTATCCCGAGGGCGGGTCCGGCGATGTCGTACCAGTCGCCGAGGTACTCGCGGGCCTCCTCGGGCAGTAACGACAGCAGCGCGGGCTGGAGCAACTGCCGTACCACGTTGAACGGGACGGACTTCAGGGTCTCCGCGCCGCGCGCGGACCACACGTTGCAGCCGCGGCGTTCGGCTACGCGGCGTGTCTCGGC
Source organism: Streptomyces sp. RB17 (assembly GCF_009604455.1). Lineage (GTDB taxonomy): Bacteria > Actinomycetota > Actinomycetes > Streptomycetales > Streptomycetaceae > Streptomyces. The sequence goes on along the minus strand of NZ_WEGL01000002.1, from coordinate 113,923 downwards.
CAGCAGCGCGGTCTTGCCGAATCCCGCCTCGCCGCGGATGACCAGCAGACTGCCCGCGGACGACTGGTCGGCGCACAGGAGGTCGAGTGCCTGTACGACGGTGGCGATCTCCGCGTCCCGCTCCCACAGGGAAGCCGAGGCGACCACGGGCGGCCGTCCCTCCGTCATCCCGTTACCTCCCCAGGTCGCCCGAATGACGTACAGACCCTGAGCGTAGCCGTCCGGTCGGATGCGTGGTGGCCGGTCGGGGCAGCTGTTGCCCTGGCGGGTGAAAGTGGGTGCGGGCGGGCGACGCGCACCCGGCCCGATCAGCCGGTCAGCAGCGGACGGCGCGTCAACCATGCCTGGGGCGAGGTCGGTTGTGGGTGCCGACCACGGTGCCGGAGCGTTTCCTCGCTCCGGCGGACGGCGGCACCGCCGGGGCGCTGGGCCACCCGTACGCCTCGTTCGGGCCGGCCTTCTCCTTCCCGGCCGCCCGGCGCGATGCCGCTCGGCGGCGGTACCAGGTGCGGCGGGTGGTGGAGGGGGGCGGAACCGGGCGGTGAGCAGGAGGAGGGGGTGAGAAAAAAAATCCCGGTGCCGAAATGTCCGGTCCGGTCGATTGGCGGCAGATCCTCTCATCACACTTTCACTGTCGCCTCATACGGTGGGGTCATGACGCAGGTGACTCCCCCCGGGTGGTACCCCGACCCCGGGCAGACGAACGACGGTCCGCCCACCGAGCGCTGGTGGGACGGCAAGGCCTGGACGGACCAGACCCGCCCCGCCGGGACGGCCGCCACGTGGGGTCCCCCGACACAGCCGCCGCCGGCCGGCGGCCCGCAGCCGGCGCACCCGGCGGCGCCCGCAGCTCCCCCCGGCTACAGCGCGCAGCCCGGGTATCCGGCGTATCCGGGCTACCCCGCGCTGCCGCCGGCCGGGCCCCGGCGCGGTGTGCGCACGGGCATCGCCGTCGCGGTGGCGACCGCGGTCCTGGCGAGCATCGCGGTCGGCGTGTGGGCCCTGACCACGGACACCGGCGGCGGCAGCGCCGACCGGGCCGGGTCCGGGCAGGGCGCGTCGGGCGGACCCGACGGCGGTCAGGGCGGGCCGGGCGGCGGCTTCGGCGGCCAGGGCGGCTCCGGGGGTTCGGGCGGGTCCGGGGGCTCCTCGCCGTCACCGAACCAGTCCGAGGCACCCAAGATCAAGGGCGGGGGCACGGTGCCGGACCCGGTCAACGGCATCAGCCTGCCGGTGCCGGACGGCTGGACCGGGCAGACGATCAGCGTCGGCGCCCAGGTGACCTCCGACGACTCCTACAAGTGCCCGGGCAACTCCACCCAGACCTGCACCTCGGGCGGCGTCTACTCGGCTCCGGCCCAGGCGCTGAACATCGAGGGCGACACGGCCGAGGAGGTCGCCAAGGCGGACATCGCGGCCAACGCCAAGCAGTCCTACGGCGGCACCACCTACGGCAGCATCACCTCGCACCAGGTGCTGGGCTCCGGGGCGGTGACGGTGGCCGGGCAGAAGGGGTACATGGTGCGCTGGAAGGCGGTCACCAGCAAGGGCGCCGACGGCTATGTCGAGTCGGTCGCGTTCCCCTCCCCCGACGACGCCAAGCAGATCGTGGTGCTGCGCTTCGGCATCGACGTCGGGCACAAGACGTCGGTCATCGACGAGATCCTCAAGGGGATCAAGGTGTCGTCCGGCGGCGGGAACGGCCAGGACGTCTGATCCGTGGCCGCGGGAACGTGATGCGGCCGGGTGGGGTACCTCTCCGCTCAAGAGGAGCCCCACCCGGCCGGGGGTGCGCGCCGCCCCCGTCCCCACGGTGCGGCGCGGGCAGGTCACCGTTCAGTCATCCCGTGAACGGCGGCCTGAGTCTCATGTCACGTCGGTCAGTCCGAGCGCGGGCAGCACGATGGCCTCCACGAAACCGGTGAGATAGTCGCCGTCGGCGTACTGGCCGCAGAGCACCGGCCGGATGCGCAGCACGCCGAACATCATGGCGGGGAGGTAGTCCAGCGCCGGATGGTCCGCCCGGACCTCGCCCCGGGCCACGCCCCGGGCGAGCATCTCCTGCAGCGCCGCGGTCTCCGGAAACACCAGCGCCTCGCGCAGCGCCTGGGCCAGCTCGTGGTCCGCCGTCACCGCGGGCCCGAGCGCCTGCAGCAGCTTGGTGTCCTTGCCGGACCACTCCCCCGCGGTCCGCGCCGCCTGGCGCAGGTCCTCGGCGAGTGATCCGGTGTCGATGCCGGCGAACCGCACCCGGCGGTTGGCGCGCAGCGCGGCGGCGACGAACTGGGGCTTGGTCTTCCACTGCCGGTAGAGCGTGGATTTGCTGCACCGGGTGCTCGCGGCGACGCCCTCCATGGTGACGGACTCGTAACCGCTTTCGCGGATCTGGTCCAGCACGGCGTCGAAGAACTCCCGCTCACGCTCGGCCGTGATCTTGGAGCGGCGCGAGGCGACGACCGTGTCCGGTCCGTCCGCGGCCTGCGACGTCATGCGGTGCTTCCCTTCACTCGTGTCCTGCGCTCGTGCCCTGCGGTCGTTGCCGCATGGCCCGCTGAAGCACGTTCTGAGCCGGGCTCCCGACTCCGTCTCCAGTGTGTCGCACATCAACCGATACGCAAGTGTACCGGTACTCGACCGTATCGGTACACTGACGTATCGGTACGATGACGTATCGATGAGCTTCGCCCGGGGGACGGGGCTCGACCGCACCACCACACGCACCACCGTCAGCGAAGGGGCCGGGGGATGAATGCCCGAACCGAGCCTGCAGAGGCAGCAGCGGAGCCGCCGGACGCGACCGCGCGCCCGGCACTCATACGTGAGCTTCTGCTGGTCGCGGGGCTCTTCCTCGTCTACAAGCTCGGCAGGCAACTGGCCACCGGCCACACCGCGAACGCCTACCGCAACGCCCACCGCGTCTGGGACCTGGAGAGGGCGCTGCACCTCCCCCACGAGAACGCCGTGCAGTCCGCACTGCTGCACGGCGACACCTTCGCCCACCTAGCGAACACCTACTACGCCACCGTCCACTTCCCGGCGACGCTGGCCTTCCTGGTCTGGCTGTACCTCCGGCGGCCGGCGCACTACGTATGGGCCCGCCGGGTGCTCGCGGCCGTCACCACGGCCGCGCTGGTGCTGCCGTTCACGTTCCCGCTGGCCCCGCCGCGGATGCTGACCGGCACCGGTCTGGTGGACACCGCGCGGGTCTACGGCCCGGACGTGTACGGCCCACCGTCCAGCGACCATCTGTCCAACCAGTTCGCGGCGATGCCGTCGCTGCACTTCGGCTGGGCGCTGATGGTGGCGATCGGCCTGATCGCGGCCACCCGGTCCCGGTGGCGCCGGCTGTGGCTGCTGCACCCGCTGATCACCCTGCTGGTGATCGTGGGAACGGCGAACCACTACTGGCTCGACGCGATCGTCGCGACGGCCATGCTCGGCATCGCCCTCGCCGTGATCCACCCGCCGCACCGGACCGCCGGCACGGCGGGACACAACGTCGGCCGGCTCGCGCCGCGCGAGCCCGTCCTGGCGGGAGCGGGCCGATGAGCGCCGCCGCCCTGATCGCCGTCGGCCTCTCCCTCGTCTCGGCCGTCGCCTACGCGCTGGCCGCCGTCGCCCAGGAACGCCTCGCCGCCCGCACCCATGGCACCGGCCTGCTGCGGCTGCTCGGCACCGGCGCCTGGTGGTCGGCGGTCGGTCTGAACGCGGCCGCGGCCCTGCTGCACGTCGTCGCCCTCAAGTACGGCCCGCTCACTCTGGTCCAGCCGCTCGGCGCACTCACCCTGGTCGCGGCCGTACCGCTGGGCGCGCGGGCGGCCGGGCGCCGGGTCAGGGCGATGGAGTGGCGCGGTACGGCGCTGACGCTGCTCGGGCTCGCCGCGCTGCTCGTCACCGCCTCCGGTCCGGCGCCCGCGCGGGTGCTGACTCTGACCGAGGCACTGGCGGTCGCCGGTACGACCGCCGTCGCGATCGGCATGCTGTCCCGGCCCGGCGCCCGGCCCGGCCTCAGGCACGCGACCGCGTCGGGCTTCGCCTCCGGTGTCGCCTCGGCGCTGACCCAGACGGTGACCGTGGCGGCCACGGACCGCACGGGCCCGGTGCTGAGCACGGAGGTCGTCGTGGTGGCCGTGCTCGTCGCCGCGTTCGCCGTCGGCGGGCTGCTGCTGTCGCAGACCGCCTACCGCGGCGGCCTCGGCGCGCCGCTGGCCGTGGTCACCCTCGCCAACCCGGTGGCCGCCGCGGTGATCGGACTCACCCTGCTCGGCCAGGGCCTCCAGGGCGGACCCGCCGGCGTCCTGCTGGCCCTCGCCGGAGCGGGCCTGGCCTCCTGGGGTGTGGTCCTGCTCACCCGGGTCACGCCGGAACCGGCGCTCGCGGGCGACGACCACCCCGTCGCCGCGGTACTGGCCCTGGAGCCGGGCACCGCGACCGCCGAACCGGCCCTGATCCCGCGGCAGCCGGAACAGCCGGGACACCTCACCTCACTCTGATCGACGGCGACGCACTCCGAACTACGACGACACACAGCGGCGGCCGGTGCGCACATCCGCGCACCGGCCGCCGTCACCGTTCTCCCCCGTCCGGGGCGTGCTCAGTTCCAGCCCCGCGAGTTCTGCTTGAGGGCCGTGTCGACGGTCAGGGCCGTCGCCACCACGAGGCTCAGCAGCGGCTCGGGCAGCTGGTAGTGGATCTGCAGGACGTAGTTGTCCGCAGTCGTGAAGAGCGTCTTGGCGAGGCCCTCCCAGGTCTTGGTGATCCGGGCGACCTCGTTGTCCGCGTGGTCGACGATCGCGAAGTTCCACGCCCGCCAGTTCTCCGCCTTGATCGCGCCGACCTGCTGGCCGTTCGCGTTCATCGCGAAGTTGATCTTCCCGATCATGTTCTGCTGGACGATCTCGCCGACCTGCGAGCCGTCCGGACGCGACACGATCACGCGGGACTTGAAGAACTTCGCGGGCCGGGTCAGCAGCAACTGCGGCTGGCCGTAGGCGTCGCGGATCTCCAGCTTGTGGGTCATGAACTGGTCGAGGCTGGAGACGAAGCGCAGGATCTTCTTCAGCGCGCCCTGGCCGACCTCGGTCACGGCGCCGATCTCGCGGCCGTTCTGATCCATGACCTTGTACTCGTTGGTCAGCTCGATCAGCTTTGCCTTCTGGTTCACGACCAGGACCGGCTCGGTGAAGAGGCTGCCGCCGCCGGGGCCGCCGGCCGCGACCCCGGCCTGCTGCTGCACCTGGCGCTGCACCTTGGGGTCGACGGCCTGCGCCTGCGGGGCGCCGTACTGCTGGGGAGCGGCCTGCTGCTGCGGAACCTGACCGGCGGGCTGCTGCGCCGGGTTGGTGTGCTCGGTCCACTGCGTGCCGTCCCAGTAGCGGAGCGTCTGCGGCGCTCCGTGCGGATCCGGGTACCAGCCTGCCGGAGTGTTCGATTGCGTGGTCACCGGGGCACACTACCCTGATATGACCGGTACCTGACCAGCCCGCACGGAGCGGTGTTCATCGCCCGTTCACTCCGCGGCGATCGCCGGGTCGCTGACGCCGGGGCGACCGTTCTCGACATGGCCGGCGAAGGCGCGCAGGAAGGCCGGGTCCGCGTCGCAGGTGACCGTCACGTCGTACCAGCGCTTGCTCGCCGTGAGGTCCACGGTGTGCCTGACGGTCGCACCGGGCCGTACGGTCACCGTCGCCGGGGCGACGCCGTAACCGCTGACGACCTTGAGCTTCACCGTGCCGGAACCCTTGTTGGTGAAGGTGAGTTCCAGGTCGTCGCCCACATGCCGCGCGGTCGCCTCGGGTCCCGCGGCCTTGCCCTTGCCCTTGAAGACGCGCAGGAATCCGTTGGGGCCGTGCACGGCGAGGTCGTGCACACCGCCGGAGTAGGCCGAGTTCCAGGTGTCGGAGAGGGACGTGCCGGCCGTGGTGGTGTAGGTCCAGGGGCCGTCGGTGCGGTTGCCGGAGGTCACCAGGAAGGCGGCGGCCGCGTGCACCCCCGAGGCGAACGTGAGCGTGAAGGTGCCGGTCGCGGTGTCCGCGGAACCGTCGACCACCGGGGCGTACTTCAGCGGGCGCGTGGGCCGGTGGCCGCGCTCCTGCTTGGGCAGGGCGGGGTGGGCGGGCGGCTTGGGCACGTAGTCGGGGTGGCGGTTGTGGTCCGGCGGCTCGTAGGCGGCCGTGGACGGCAGGGCGACCGGCTCGGTGTCCTTGCGGGAGAAGTCGAAGGCACTGGTCAGGTCGCCGACGACGGCACGGCGCCAGGGGGAGATGTTCGGCTCCTGCACACCGAAGCGGCGCTCGATGAACCGGACGATCGAGGTGTGGTCGAAGGTCTCGGAGCAGACGTAACCGCCCTTGCTCCACGGCGAGACGACCAGCATCGGCACGCGCTGGCCGAGCCCGTAGGGGCCGGCGACATGGCTCGCGTCACCCTTGTACAGGTCGAGAGCGGTGTCCACGGTCGACTTGCCCTGGGCGCCGGAGGCCGGCGGGTACGGCGGGATGACGTGGTCGAAGAAGCCGTCGTTCTCGTCGTAGGTGATGAACAGCGCGGTCTTGCCCCACACCTCGGGATTGGAGGTGAGCGCGTCCAGGACCTGGGAGACGTACCAGGCGCCGTAGTTGGCGGGCCAGTTCGGGTGCTCGGTGAAGGCCTCGGGGGCGACGATCCAGGAGACCTGCGGCAGCTTGCCGGCCTTGACGTCGGCCTTGAGCTGGTCGAAGAAGCCCTCGCCCTTGCGTGCGTCGGTGCCGGTGCGGGCCTTGTCGTACAGCGGGTCGCCGGGCTGGGCGTTTCGGTACTGGTTGAAGTACAGCAGGGAGTTGTCGCCGTAGTTGCCGCGGTAGGCGTCGTCGATCCAGCCCCAGCCGCCGTTCGCGTCGAGGCCGTCGCCGACGTCCTGGTAGATCTTCCAGGAGACCCCGGCCTTCTCCAGGCGCTCGGGGTACGTCGTCCAGCCGTAGCCCTTCTCGTCGTTGCCGAGGACCGGGCCGCCGCCCTGGCCGTCGTTGCCGACGTAACCGGTCCACATGTAGTAGCGGTTCGGGTCGGTCGAGCCCATGAACGAGCAGTGGTAGGCGTCGCAGATGGTGAAGGCGTCCGCGAGGGCGTAGTGGAACGGTATGTCCGCGCGGGTCAGGTGCGCCATGGTCGTGGTGCCCTTGGCCGGCACCCATTTGTCGTACTTGCCCCCGTTGAACGCCGCGTGCGTGTCCTGCCAGCCGTGCGGCAGGTCCTGGATGAACGCGAGGCCCAGGTCGTCGGCGTCCGGGTGGAAGGGCAGGATGTCCTTGGTGCCGTCGGACTGCTTCCAGACCGAGCGGCCGTTCTGCGTGACGGAGCGGGGGTCACCGAAGCCGCGGACGCCTCGGAGCGTGCCGAAGTAGTGGTCGAAGGATCGGTTCTCCTGCATGAGGACGACGATGTGCTCGACGTCCCGGACCGTACCGGTGCGATGGTTCGCGGGCAGTGCGGCGGCGCGCTGGATGCTGCTGGAGAGCGCCGTGAACGCCGTGGTGGCGCCCGCGAGTTGGAGGAATCGGCGCCGATTGACTTCGGGCATGGGTCTGCGGGTCCTCTCGTCCTGACGTACGCGATGCCGCCCATGTGACGGAACCTGCGCGGAGCGAGTGTTCCAAGAGCAACAAACGTCAGGGAAGGGTCTGATGGCGCCCGTGTGAAACCCGGTGGTCCGTGCGGTGCCACGACCGTTCACACGAAGGCTTCCGTCAGACGGAAGGCGGCATTGCACACGGCCTGGCGCCTCCCGACGATGTGGCCACCACCCACAGACGGGAGCCGCAGCCATGCCGCACATGACCGCTTTCGCGCGGAATCAGTGGTACGTCGCCGCCTACGGCGAGGAGGTCGGGCGCGAGTTGCTCGGCCGGACGATCCTCGGCGAGCCGCTGGTCCTCTACCGCTCCGAGGAGGACGGCACCCCGGTCGCCCTGCACGACCGGTGCGTCCACCGCCGCTACCCGCTCTCCTCGAGCGGCCTGGACGGCGACCGGATCGTATGCGGTTACCACGGTTTCACCTACGACCGCACCGGCGCCTGTGTGTACGTGCCGGGCCAGAAACGCGTCCCGCGCACCGCGCGCGTCGCCTCCTACCCGGTGGTGGAGCAGGACTCGCTCGTCTGGGTGTGGATCGGCGACCCGGCGCTCGCCGACCCGCAGACGATCCCGCGGGCCCGCCATCTGGACTCCCCCGGCTGGACCACCGTGCGCGGCATGGAGCCGATCGACGCCGACTACGGCCTGCTCGTCGACAACCTCCTGGACCTGTCGCACGAGACGTATCTGCACGGCGGTTACATCGGCACTCCGGAGGTCGCCGAGACCCCCATCACCACCGAGGTGGACGAGGGCGCGGGTGTGGTCCGGGTCAGCCGGCACATGGAGGACGCCGAGTGCCCGTCGTTCTACGCCCGTTCGACCGGCATCGAGGGCCGGATCACCCGCTGGCAGGACATCGAGTACCACGCGCCCTGCCTGTATCTGCTGCACAGCCGGATCGCACCGGTGGGCGTCGTACCGGAGGCGGACGGCAGCGACCCGCACGGCTTCCACACCGAGATCACCTACGCGATCACGCCGTCCGCCGACGGCAAGGTGTACGACTTCTGGGCGGTGTCCCGGGACTGGGCGACCGAGGACGCCGAGGTCACCGAGTTCCTGCGGGCCAACAACCACACCGTCGTGATGCAGGACGTGGACGCGCTGAACCTGCTGCAGCGCACCCTCGGCACCGAACGCACCGGCTACCAGGAGCTGAGCATCAACATCGACACCGGCGGCCTGGCCGCGCGCCGGATCCTGGCCCGGCTGGTCGAGGAGGGCGACAAGCCGGTCGAGGAGGTCCGGTGAGCCCCGGCACCGGCGAGGTCTACCGCATCGACTGGCTGCCGGGCACGGATGTGCTGCACGGCACCTGCCACTGCGGTGCGGAGCACACCGCCGAGGATCCGGTGCTGATGTGGGAGTGGATGCTGGCCCACCCCGAAGGACACGACAGCGAAGAGGCCGTACGGTGACCGAACTCGAACTCGTCGTTTCCGGCCGGGAGTTCGCCGCCGACGGGGTACTGGCCCTGACACTGCGCGATCCGCTGGGCCCTGAGCTGCCCGGCTGGGAGCCCGGCGCGCATGTGGACCTGCTGCTCGGGCCGGGGCTGGAACGGCAGTACTCGCTGTGCGGCGATCCGGCGGACCGGTCCGCGTGGCGCATCGCGGTGCTGCGCGAGCCGGACGGGCGGGGAGGCTCGGCACATGTGCACGAGCAGCTGGGCGAGGGAGAGAAGGTACGGGTACGCGGGCCGCGCAACCACTTCCGGCACGAGCCCGCGCCCCGCTACCGGTTCATCGCGGGCGGCATCGGCATCACCCCGATCCTGCCGATGCTCGCGGCGGCCGAACAGGCGGGCGCCGACTGGACGTTGCTCTACGGCGGACGCACTCGCTCGTCCATGGCGTTCACGGAGGAGCTGGCGCGGTACGGCGACCGGGTCACCCTCGCACCGCAGGACGAGACCGGTCTGCTCGACCTGGGCCCGGCCCTGGACGACCTGCCCGACGGCACCCTGGTGTACTGCTGCGGCCCGGGGCCGCTGCTGGACGCCGTCGAGGAGCGCTGCCCGTCCGCGGTGCTGCGGGTGGAACGCTTCCGGGCGAAGGACCGGCAGGCGGGCGGAGACGAGGAGTTCGAGGTCGTCCTCGCCCGCAGCGGTCGTACGGTCACCGTCCCGCCGGAGGTGTCCGTGCTGGACGCGGTGCGCGCCGCCGGGGTCGAGGTGCTCTACTCCTGCACGGAGGGGACGTGCGGCACGTGTGAGACCGATGTGCTGGAGGGCGCCCCGGAGCACCGGGACTCGGTCCTCAACGAGGAGGAACGGGCCTCGGGTGACACGATGATGATCTGTGTGTCCCGCTGCCGGGGCGCCCGTCTGGTGCTGGATCTGTGACGCGGTCTGAATGACGCGGTTCTGGGATCAGGACGTCAGATACGCCTCCACCTCGCTGAACTGTCCGGCCGGCCAGCCCGTGTTGGCGCTGACGGCGAGGCGGAGGTACCGCAGGTTCGTGGTGCTCGGCAGGGCGACGGTGGCCGTGTTGCCGGTGGCCGGGTCGAAGCGGTAGTCCTGGGAGCCCACGACGGTCGAGTAGGTGGAGCCGTCGGTGCTGCCGAGCACGGTGATGGTCTGGGTGCGGGCGCCCCACGCCGAGGACGGCGGCAGCTTCAGCACCAGGCGGCGTACGGCGTAGGGCGAGCCGAGGTCGACCGTCCACGACTGCGGGAAGGCGTTGTTGGTCGACTCCCAGTAGGAGTTGGCGTCACCGTCGACCGCCTTGCCGGGGGTGTAGACGTCCTGGGAGCCGGTCGCGGTGGCCGGCCGGCCCTTGGCGAGGTTGCGGTTCGGGTCGGGGTCGGGGTTGCCCTGGCCGGGCTGGGGCCAGGTGGAGCAGTCCGACCAGGTGCTGCTCCAGCCGGAGTTGCCGCCGCCGTCGGTGAGCGTGAAGGAGCCGGAGTTCGCCGGGTAGGGGCAGTTGTAGATGCCGGCGGCCCCGACCTGGGTGGCGGTGACGTTCTTGAAGGTGGCCGCGCCCTGTGCCTCGGCCTGTACGACGACCGTGCCGGTGTTCTGCACGGTCGCGCCGGTCACGTTGACGTTCCTCACCGGGTAGCCCTGTCCGCCGCCGGAGACGAACTCGAAGGCGCTGTAGGGGCTGTCGGTGATCGTGGTGTCGGTGATGTTGACCGTCGCGTTGATCGCGCTGTCGTAGGAGTCGACGCGCAGCGCGCCCATCGGGTGGTTCCAGTTGGGGTTCATCGCGCCGGTGCGGACCAGGGTGTTGCCGTCGACGGTGATGGTGCCGGACAGCGGAGAGAAGGGGTCGAGGAACTTCTGGTTGGAGATCGCGATACCGCTGCCGAGGGCGTTGGTGTCGGAGATCAGGTTGTTCTTCACGGAGATGTCGGTGCCGCCGTAGATCGCGATGCCGTTGGCCAGGTTGGGTTGCGAGATCGTGTTGTTCTCGAAGCTGGAGTTCGTGTCCGGCGCGTACAACGACCACATGGCCAGGGCGTCGTCTCCCTGGTTGCGCAGGAAGTTGTCGCGGACGACGACTCCCTTGGCGGTGCCGTTGAGGTTGATGCCGTCGGCGGTGGTGTCGAGGAAGCGGCTGTTCTCCACCACCAGGTTGTCGTTGGTGCCGGTCAGCCACATGCCGCACTTCATGTGCTGGATCCACATGCCGGAGACGGAGGAGTTCGGGCCGAGGGAGCCGTTGACGAAGTTGTCGGGGTTGGAGTCGACGCGCTCGGTGACCTCGCCGATGACCGCGAAGTCCTTGATGTGGACGTTTCCGGAGGAGCTGGACTGGTCGATGAACCGGGAGGCGTGCACCACCGAGTACCAGCTGCCGGCGCCCTGGAGCGTCACGTTCTGCACGCCGTTGAGGGATGAGGTGATCTTGTAGTCGCCCGGCGGGATCCACACCGTGCCGCCCTGGGCGGCGGCGATGGCGTCCCGGAAGGCCTGGGTGGAGTCGCCGTTGCCGCTGGGGTCGGCGCCCTTGGAGACGACGGACACCGAGCCGGCGGGCTGGGTGGCGGGCGCCGCGACCTGCTCGAAGTCGGCGACGTCGACGGTGACCTGGGTGTCGGCCGCCTCGACGGCGACCTTGTCGCCGGGCTGGACGCCCTGGCCCAGCAGCAGCCGGGCGTTGTCGAAGAAGTGGTGCGTCTTGGCGCCGGCGATCCATCCGGTGTCGATGTACGAGTACTTGGAGGTCACCGGGATGGTCCTGGCGAGCTTGGTGCCGTTGACGTACACGTTCAGGGAACCGGACTGGCCGTCCGGGACGCTGTAGGCGACGTTCACGGCGTTGGAGGCGCGCGGCACGGTGAACTCCACCCGCTGCCCGGCCGACAGCCGGACGGCCTGCCGCCCGGAGGCCTCCGAGGCGAGGGTGCCCTGGGTGTAGTCCGGGCCGATCTTCGCTCCGGTGGTCGTCTGCGACTCGGCCTCCACGGAGGTGAAGGGCAGCGCGGCGCCCGAGGCCGCGTGCGCGGCGGGGGCCACGGCGGTGAGCATGCCGGCGGCGAGGGCGACGACCCCGGCGATGGATGGCATGTGCCTGACATATCTGGTGGTGCTGCTGTACATGGGCTGATCCCTTCGTGGTGGGGTTCGTGGGACAGCTGGCGCGGGCGCACCGGACCGGCTGAGCCCGGGTCCGGCGCGCGGGTGCGGCTCAGGCCTGCAGCCAGGCCGCGGTGTCCTGCGGCAGCCGGCCGGCGTCGTCCAGCGGGCCGCTGCTCAGCAGGAGTCGGGAGTGTGCGGGGAGGTCGACGGGTGCGGGCGCGAGGTTGACCACGCACATCGCTTCCTCGGCGCGGGTGAAGGCGAGGACGCCGTCTGGGGCGGGCAGCCAGGTCAGGGGGCCGTCGCCGAAGAGCGGGCGCAGGGCGATGGCCCGGCGGTAGAGGGTGAGCATGGAGTCGGGGTCCCGCTGTTGACGGTCGACGGCATACGAGGCCCAGTCGGCCGGCTGCGGCAGCCAGGGCTCCTGCCGTGAACCGAATCCCGCATACGGCATACCGGCGGCCCACGGCAGCGGCACCCGGCAGCCGTCCCGGCCGGGGTCGGCTCCCTGCGAGCGGAAGTACATCGGATCCTGTATCCGCTCGACGGGGATCTCGGCCTCCGGCAGCCCCAGCTCCTCCCCCTGGTACAGGTACACCGCGCCGGGCAGGGCCAGCGACAGCAGGGCGGCGGCGCGCGCCCTGCGGGTTCCGAGCGCCGGATCGGTCGGGGTGCCGAAGGCTTTGGCGGCGAAGTCGAAACCGGTTTCTCCACGGCCGTACCGGGTGACCGTGCGGGTGACGTCGTGGTTGCAGAGCACCCAGGTGGCCGGGGCGCCGACCGGGGCGTGCTCGGCGAGGGTGGTGTCGATCGAGGCGCGCAGCCGGGCGGGATCCCAGGGGCAGGACAGGAAGGAGAAGTTGAAGGCGGTGTGGAGTTCGTCGGGGCGCAGATAGCGGGCGAAGCGTTCGGCGTCGGGGAGCCAGACCTCGCCGACGAAGACGCCGTCGTACTCGTCCGCCACGCGCCGCCAGGAGCGGTAGATGTCGTGGAGTTCGTCGCGGTCGACGAAGGGGTGCGGGTCGGGGCCGGAGGCGAGGTCGGGCAGGGCCGGGTCCTTGGCGAGGAGGGCGGCGGAGTCGATGCGGACGCCGGCGACGCCCCGCTCGAACCAGAACCGCAGGATGTCCTCGTGCTCCTGGCGGACGGCCGGGTGCGCCCAGTTGAGGTCCGGCTGTTCGGGCGTGAACAGGTGCAGATACCAGTCGCCGTCGGGCAGGCGGGTCCACACCGGTTCGGTGGAGCCGAGGAACTGGGACGGCCAGTCGTTCGGCGGGAGTTCGCCGTGCGGGCCGCGCCCGGGCCGGAAGTGGAACAGTTCACGCTCCGGGCTGCCGGGCCCGGCGGCGAGCGCCGCCCGGAACCAGGGGTGCTGGTCGGAGACGTGGTTGGGCACGATGTCGACGATGGTCCGGATGCCCAGCTCGCGTGCCTCGGCGATGAGTTTCTCCGCCTCGGCGAGGGTGCCGAAGGCCGGGTCGATGGTCCGGTAGTCGGCGACGTCGTAGCCGCCGTCCTTCAGGGGTGACTGGTACCAGGGGGTGAACCACAGGGCTTCCACGCCGAGTTCGGCGAGGTACGCCAGCCGGGCGCGGACGCCCGCGAGGTCCCCGGTGCCGTCGCCGTCGCCGTCCGCGAAACTGCGGACGTAGACCTGGTAGATGACGGCCGAGCGCCACCAGTCGCGGTCCCTTCGGGCAGGGGTGGGCTGTCCCACGGGGGCTTCCCTTTCTGTAAGCGTTTTCGGCGGCGTCAGCCCTTGGTGCTGCCCGCGCTGATCCCGGCGATGATGTGCCGCTGGAACACGAGGAACAGCGCCACCATCGGCACGCTGGCGATCACCATCGCGGCGATGAGCACGGTGAGCTGGATGTTCTGCGACAGCTGGACCAGGGCCACGCTGATCGGCTGCTTGTCGGTGTCGGAGAAGACCATCAGCGGCCACAGGAAGTCCTGCCAGACGGCGACCAGCGCGAAGATCGACACCACGCCGAGCACCGGCCGGGACATGGGCAGCACCACCGACCACAGGATGCGCAGCCTGCCGGCGCCGTCGATCTCGGCGGCCTCCAGCACATCGCGCGGCAACTGGTCGAAGAACCGTTTGAGCAGATAGAGGTTGAAGGCGTTGGCGACGGCCGGCAGCCAGATGGCGAGAGGGTCGTTGAGCAGGCTGGTGTGGAGCAGCGGCAGGTCGGCGACCGTCAGGTACTTCGGTACGACCAGGGCCTGCGCCGGGACCATGAGGGTGGCCAGGATGCCGCCGAGGATCACCTTCCCGAAGGCCGGTCTCAGCTTGGACAGGGCGTAGGCGGCTGCCGTGCAGAACACCAGCTGGAACGCCCAGGCGCCGGCCGCCTGCACCACCGTGTTCCACAGGTGCTGCGGCAGTTGCATCAGGTCCCAGGCGTCGGTGTAGCCGCCGAGGTGCCAGTGCTGCGGGGCGAGCGTCGGCGGGGTCCGGGCCACCTCGTCCGGTGACTTCATCGCGCCGGTCACCATCCAGTAGACCGGGAAGAGGAACGCGAGCGCGAAGAGGACCACGACGGTTGTGAAAACGGTCCAGTAGACGACCTTGCCGCGCGGACGGGCGAGGGTGGCCGGGGAGATCAGGGTGCGCGTGCTCATGCGGTGTCCCCCTCGGTGCGGGTGAGCCGCAGGTACACGGCGGAGAAGGCGCCGAGCAGGACCAGGAGCATGACGCTGAGGGCGCAGGCGCCGCCGAAGTCGTTGTAGAGGAAGGCGTACTTGTAGATCAGGTAGAGAACGGTCACCGTGGCGTTCTCCGGGCCGCCGCCGGTGATCACGAACGGCTCGGTGAACACCTGCATGGTGGCGATGATCTGCAGGAGCATCAGCATCAGGATCACGAACCGGGTCTGCGGGACCGTGACGTGCCGGACGCGCTGGAGCAGGTTCGCGCCGTCCAGTTCGGCGGCCTCGTACAGCTCGCCCGGGACGGACTGCAGGGCGGCGAGGTAGATGAGGACGGTGCCGCCCATGTTCGCCCAGGTCGCCACGATCACCAGGGAGACGAGCGCGGTGTCGGTGCCGTTGGACCAGTTCGAGGTGGGCAGGTGGAGGAAGCGCAGCGTCTCGTTGGCGAGGCCGGCTCCGGGGTCGTAGAACCACTTCCACAGCAGGGCACTGACCACCGGCGGGATCATCACCGGCAGGTAGACCACGGCCCGGAAGAAGGCCTTGGCGTGCCGGAGTTCGTTGAGGACGAGGGCGAGCAGGAAGGGGATCGCGAAGCCGAGGAGCAGGGCCAGCAGGGTGAAGGTGAGCGTGTTGCGCCAGGCCGCGCCGAACTCGGGGTCGTGCAGGACCCGGGTGAAGTTGGCGGTGCCGACCCACTCGGGCTTCGAGCCCGGTGTGTACTTCTGGAAGGCGATGACGACCGCGCGGATCGCCGGGTACCAGGAGAACAGGGCGAAGCAGACGAGGCCGCCGAGGAGGAAGGCGTAGGCGCGGGCCTGGTCGGCGAGGCGGCGCCGCCTCCGGCCCCCTCCCGGAGGCGGCGCCGGGACCGGGTGGACGGCGGCCTTCGTCACGGTCCGCCGTTCGGCCGTCTTCGTCATGGCGGTCAGCTCCGGGCCAGGATGCCGTCGATCTTGCCGGAGGCGTCCTTGAGGAGCTGGTCGATGTCGGCGTCCTTCTCGGTCAGGACGGCGGAGACGGCCGAGTCGAGGACGGAGTAGATCTGCTGCGCGTCCGGCGGCTCGATCTTCATCTGCAGCTGCTGGTTGCCGTCGAGGAAGGCCTGGTAGTTCTCCACCGGGACATTGGCGTTGGCCTTCTTGGCCTGCTGGTCCTTGGCGTCGGCGGCGCCGGTGAACAGGCGCGGCTCGGGCAGTCCGACGGGGGCGTCGTTCTTCTTGGCGCGGGCGTAGTCGCCGAGGAAACCGGTTCCGGGGGTGAGGAACATGTGGTCCAGCCACTTCAGGCCGGCCCGGATCTGGGCGGGCGTGTCGTGCTGGTTGAACATGTAGCCGTCGCCGCCGATGAGCGTGCCCTTACCGCCGGGCATGGGGCCGATGGCGATGTCGTCGTAGTCGGCGCCCTTCTCCTTGACCAGGATCGGGATGTTGTCCGGGGCGGCGAGATACATGCCGAGCCTGCCCGAACCCATCATCTGCTGCACGTCGTTGATGACCAGGAGCTGCTTGCTGCCCATGGAGTCGTCGGTCCACCGCATGTCGTGCAGGTTCTGCAGGACGGCGTGGCCCTCCGGGGTGTCGATGGTGGCCTTCTTGCCGTCGGCGCCGACGACGTCGCCGCCCTGCGAGTACAGCTCGGCGGTGAAGTGCCAGCCGCCCTGGTTCTGGGCGCTGTAGTCGGCGTATCCGACGGTGCCGTTGCCGAGGGCGGCGATCCTCCTGGCGTCGGCGCGGACCTCGTCCCAGGTGGTGGGGGGCTTGTCGGGGTCGAGGCCGGCCTTCCGGAAGAGCTTGCGGTTGTAGATCAGCCCCATGCTGTATCCGGTACGCGGTATGCCGTAGACCTTTCCGTCCACGGTGTAGATGTCGCGCAGCTGCTTCTGGAGTGTGTCGTAGGACTTCAGCTCCTTCAGGTACGGCGTGAGATCGGCCGCCTGGTGGATGTCCACGACGTGCCTGGCGTCGGTGAAGTACGTGTAGAAAACGTCTTCCATCTGACCGCCGGCGAGCTTCGCGTCGAAGGTCTTCGGGTCCTGGCAGGGGAAGGCGTCGTGCGCGACGACGTCGATGTCCGGGTTCTGCTTCTCGAAGGAGGCGAGGTCGTCCTCGAAGAACGTCCGGTCGACCTTGGCGCTCTTGGGCGGCTCGCAGTTGACGGTGATGCGTGTCGTGCCGCCGGCAGCGTCGTCGCCGCCCGAGCCGCAGGCGGTGGCGGCAAGGGCGAGCGAGGAACAGACGCCGATCGCGACGAAGGTACGGCTGAACCCGGTGCTTCTCATCGGTGGACCCCCTGATGGCACTCATGGCAGGAGCGGTGGGCGCCGCACACTCAAGCACCGCCGACATCGGTCCGCAAGATGTCGCGCGAAATCTGTAATTATTTGACAGCAGGTTGGATCTTCTCGATTACAGGGCAGGAACTCAGTCGCGCGGGGCTTGCGCGGTGGATCCGCGCACCACCAGCTCGGGCTCGAACAGCAGCTCCTCGGCGGGTACGGCGGTGCCGCCGATCCGCGCGTTCAGCAGCTCGACGGCCGCGCGGCCCATGGCCTCGATGGGCTGGCGGACGGTGGTGAGCGGGGGCTCGGTGCAGTTCATGAAGGCCGAGTCGTCGTAGCCGACGACCGAGATCCGCCCCGGCACGCCGTACCCCTTGCGACGCGCGGCCCTGACGGCGCCGAGCGCGAGCGGGTCGCTGGCGCAGATGATGCCGGTGACACCCCGGTCGATCAGCCGGGACGCCGCGGC
This sequence comes from Streptomyces sp. RB17, assembly GCF_009604455.1. Taxonomy (GTDB): domain Bacteria; phylum Actinomycetota; class Actinomycetes; order Streptomycetales; family Streptomycetaceae; genus Streptomyces. The sequence continues at coordinate 96,371 of NZ_WEGL01000002.1, read as the reverse complement.
GTGACCGCCCTCGATGGAGAAGATCGCCCGGGCGACGAACTCCTCCGGCAGGTCGCCGGCGATCGCCCGCGCGGCGGCCAGCTTGCGCGCCGAGGGCACATGGTCGCCGGGGCCGAGGACCAGTCCGATGCGCTCGTGGCCGAGGGAGGCGAGGTGCCGCCACGCCTGCTCGACGGCCACGGCGTCGTCGCAGGACACGCCGGGGAAACCGAGGTGTTCGATGGCCGCGTTGACCAGCACGACGGGGATGTTGCGCTCGGCGAGCAGCCGGTAGTGGTCGTGCGGGGCGTCCGCCTGCGCGTACAGGCCGCCGGCGAAGACGACGCCGGAGACCTGCTGCTGCAGCAGCAGTTCGACGTAGTCAGCCTCCGAGACGCCGCCCTTGGTCTGTGTGCACAGCACCGGGGTGAGGCCGAGCTGGGCGAGCGCACCGCCGATGACCTCGGCGAATGCCGGAAAGATGGGGTTCTGCAGCTCCGGCAGGACCAGGCCGACGAGCCGGGCGCGTTCGCCGCGCAGCTGGGTGGGGCGCTCGTAACCGAGGACGTCGAGCGCCGTCAGCACCGCCTGCCGGGTGGCGTCGGAGACCCCGGGTTTTCCGTTGAGCACCCGGCTGACGGTCGCTTCGCTGACGCCGACCTTCTTCGCCACTTCCGCAAGTCGTCGTGTCATGTGCGCAAGCGTAGCGCAATTCATGCAAGTGGCTTGCGTAAGGCGACAGAGCCCGCGCCCCTTCGGGGGCGCCCTGGGTGATCCTTCTTCGACCCGGCGCCGCCGGCGACCTGAACGCCGGCGGTGCCGGGTCAGTTCTCGGGGGTCGGGACGACCGTGAGGTGAGCCGCCGTGTCCCGCGAGCGGCGCGGACGGCGTGCGGGCGCGGTGGGCCGGCGGTGCTCGCGCGGGACCATCGACAGGCGCCGGTAGCCGAGGTCGCGCAGGACCTGAGGCGTCTCCTCGACGATGCGGCACTCGGTGGGGCCGCGCCGCGGGTCGGGGTGGCGCAGCAGCCGGACGGCCCCGTCGAGCCGGGTCGCGCGCTCACCGACGGCACGGATCCAGTGCGGCAGGCCCTGCCGGTAGGCGGCCTCCATGAGCGGGTCCTGGGCGATGTCCCGGCGGATCGCCTGGAGTTCGTGGTCGTGACCGTACGTCTCCAGCGCGGTCCTCAGGTGGGCCAGCATTGGCAGGCACCAGCCCTGCTCGTGCTCGCCGAGGATCTCGCCCGCGTCCGGATGGAACAGGACGAACCGCAGGAAGTTGTCCCCGGGCATGGCGCTCGCGTGCCGGCGGACCCCGCGGAAAAGTGTCGTGAATGCGCCGTTGGCCATCACCACGTCCCAGCGGTGGTCGACCACCAGGGACGGGCAGGCGTGGGACTCCAGCAGTACGGCGTAGTCCTGGAGGTACGCCTGGGTCTCGCAGGTCTCGGGGACGGGCCGCGGTGCCGGCCGCTGCCCTCCTGCCTGATGTGCCATCGGGAGGTCACCCCTCTTGCCTCTGCGGCCTTCACGCGGCCCTGCGATCCTGCGGCCCGAAACAAGCACGTGTCAACTATCGTGGCATTCCGTGCCCGTTGACGGCTGAAATTCGCCACAGTTGTGGCGACACCTGGATGTGAGTTCGAGACACCCGCTACGCTCCGGGAAGTCCACGGCGAACGCTCGTGAGAAGCACGGACGCATCTGCAGCCCTCGAGAGACGTAGGAGTTCTGTCGGTGACGGATGGCTACGAGGATCCGGGCGCCACGGCGACCGCCCAGCTGCCGGCCGTCGTCGCCCGCGTCACCGCGCTCGCCGACCGGCTGGGCGTGCCGCACGCCGAGGTCTTCGACGTCGGGCGGCTCTCCGTGGCCTGCGGGGTCCCGGAGCCGGTGGTCAAGGCCCTGCTCGCCGGCCGGCCCGCCGGTGAACCGGACGTACAGGCACGCTTTCTGCAGCGCCTGGGTCTGCTGCGGCGCACCCGGCTGAAATCCAACGGCCGCAAGTACACCCAGCAGGAGATCGCCGACGGCGCGGGCATGTCCCGGCAGCAGGCCGGCGCCCTCATCAACGGCGACCGGCGGCCGACCATGGAGCACTGCGACGCACTGCAGCGCTTCTTCCGGGTGCACGCCGGCTTCCTGACCGCGGAGGACCCCGAGGCGCTGGCGGGCGCGCTGCAGCGCACCGAGCAGGAGCTGCTGACGAAGCTCGCCGACCGGGAGCGGGCCGCCGCCGGGGCCGACGAGGATCCGCTGGAACGGCTGCTGCTGGACCACGGGGTGCGCGGAATAGCCTGGCGGGCCGCGCAGTTGCCCACCGACCAGCACCGGGACAAGGTCGCGGAGTGGCTCGACATGCTCCTGGAGAGCGTCAAACGGCCCGAGTCGTGAGCCGGGGGAGGACTGTGGGCATCGGCAGGGACATGCGCCGGCTGTGCAACGAGCTGGTGGGCGGTCTTGCGCTGCCCGCGCCGGCGCCGCCCCGGGAGCTGTACGGCGCGTTGTGCGCGGCGATGAGCCGCCGTCGGGGCCGCCCGGTCCACTTCCGTGCGGCGGCGTTCCCGCCGGGCACGGCGAGCGGACTGTGGCTGGATCTGACCGACCGCGATCTCGTCGTCGTGGAGGAACGCACGGCACCCGACCACCAGTTGGTGATCCTCGGCCACGAGCTGTGGCACATGCAGGCCGACCACCGCGGACACCACGTCGACGGCGTCGGGGTCGCCACGCGGCTGCTGCACGACGACACCGACCAGGACGCGCTCCAGGCCACGGTGCAGCGCGTCGCGGCCCGGACCCGTTTCGACCTCGCCGAGGAACGGGACGCCGAGACCTTCGGTCTGCTCCTGGCCAGCAAGTGCCGTACCTGGCTTGCCGGTTCGGCCCTGCGCGGCCCGGTGCACCGCGACGACGTGGCCGGGCGCATCGAGGCCTCCCTGGGGTATCCGGGGCCACAGGGCTGACCGGGAGCCGCGCCGCGCGGCGCCGTCGGACGTGCGGTCTCGCTGTCGTACGCCGGCCGGCGGCCGCCCCGGGCCGGTCGTCACCCCTTCAGGCCGCACGGAAAGGATTCGGCCTCGGCTGAGCGGGCGAACCGGGACGCGGCCGAAGGGCGTTGTCAGTGGCGGGCGGCAAGCTGGAGTGGTGCGCCGCAGGGCGCGCGACCGTGACGCCTACTCGGGGAGAGCCGACCGATGCCCACCGCCGTACTGACCGACCGCGAGCGCACCGCCGTACAGGCCTATCTGCGGCTGCTGCATACGGTGCGCGCCGCCTTCGACGGGCCATCGGACGGCGGCCGGCCCGCCGTGGTGCCGCCCGCCGTGCTGGCCGAGGCGGAACGGGCCCTGGCGCGCGCGGGCCTCGCGGGGAACGAGGAGCAGTTCTTCCGACTGCTGCGCGACTGGTGCCCGCCGACCTGATCGGGCCGGGCCGGGCCGGTGCGGGCGGCTGCCGGGGGTTCAGGGATGCGGGACGACCACGGCGGTGGTGACCACTCCGTCGCGCACGACCCACCTGCCGTCGAAGACCTGGAGCCGGCGGTCGCCGACCCGGGGCCCGGGGACGAGGAGTTCGGCACGCAGCGTGCCGTGCGGCCGGCCGCCGGGGCTCGGGTCGAGGGCGATGTCGGCCTCGGAGAAGTCCAGCCAGGTGCGGGTGAGGGGGAACCACGCCTTGTAGACGGATTCCTTGGCGCTGAACAGGATCCGGTCCCAGTGCACATCGGGCCGCCGGCCGGTGAGCCGGGCGAGCCGCTCGGCCTCGGCGGGCAGGAGGACGGAGTCGCCGACGCCCTCCGGGAGCGGCCCGTGCGGTTCGGCGTCGATGCCGAGGGAGGCCAGATCGCCGGCCCGGGCCAGCGCGGCGGCGCAGTAGCCGTCGCAGTGGGTCATGCTGCCGATCAGGCCGTCCGGCCAGCGCGGTGCGCCCCGCTCGCCGCTGAGGATGGGCTGGGCGGGCACGCCGAGCTTCTCCATGGCGCGCCGGGCGCAGGCTCGTACGGCGGCGAACTCGCGGCGGCGCTTGGCCACGGCCCGTTCGACGAGAGCCGCCTCCCCGGGGTGGCAGGGGGCGTCCCACAGCGGGTCGTCACGGTGTGCCTCCACGGCCACGACCGACTCCGGGAGCAGCTCCTCGATCACCGGCTTCGACCTCCATCGGCAGGATGCGGCGCAGCGTTCCCGGCGGCTCCGGGCGCTTGCGCCATTCGCGGGGATAGCCTACGGAGACCTCCTCGAAGCGGACTCCGTCGTGCCAGGTGGTGCGGGGGATGTGCAGATGGCCGTAGACCATGGTGGCCACGCGGAACCGGCGGTGCCAGTCGGCGGTCAGCAGGGTGCCGCACCACATGGCGAACTCGGGATACCACAGCACCTCGGTGGGATGCCGGTGCAGGGGATAGTGGTTGACCGGTACGACCGGCAGTTCCGCGGGCAGCTCGGCGAGCCTGCGTTCGGTCTCGGCGACCCGCGCCCGGCACCAGTCGTCCCGGGTGGGATAGGGGTCGGGGTGCAGCAGGTACTCGTCGTTGCAGACCACGCCGGTGCCGTGCGCGTAGGCCAGGCCCTCGGCCTTGGTGGCGCAGCCGGGCGGCAGGAACGAGTAGTCGTACAGCAGGAACAGCGGGGCGACGACGACCGGGCCGCCGGGGCCGTGCCACACCGGGTAGGGGTCCTCGGGGGTGACGACGCCCAGCTCGCGGCAGAGTGCGACCAGGTGCTCGTAGCGGGCGACGCCGCGCAGGGTGACCGGATCCTTCGGGTGCGTCCACAGCTCGTGGTTGCCGGGGGCCCAGAGCACCTTGCGGAAACGGCCCGCGAGCTGCTCCAGGGTCCAGCGGATGTCGGCCACCGTCTCGGCGATGTCACCGGCCACGATCAGCCAGTCCTCGTCGCTCGTGGCCCGCATGTCCTGGACGAGTGCGCGGTTCTCCGGGTAGGTGATGTGCAGGTCGCTGATGGCCAGCAGCTGCCCGGCCCCGGCCGCAGACTCCACCCTGCACCCCTTCCGATCATCCTCCGCCGGGACCACGAGATCACATTCCCGGACACCCGGACAAGAGGCTCCCCCGCCGCCGTGTCGCGCGGGCCGGCAGCGGGCCGGCGCCGACCGGACCGACCCCGGCGAGCCTACTGGACGAGTCCCGGAAATCCGTAACATCCGCGTTGCACGCGCGGGCTCTTGAAAGCCGTATGATCGCCCCGACACCGTCACCCCAACGTCCCTTTTCACAGGGGTTCTTTGGTGTCCCTTCCTCTCTCCTGCCCGGGCACGGGCCGCCGAGCCCTGCCCGAAAACCGTGAAAGGCGGCCTGCATGCTCTCTCGCGTACGCGTCTGGCTCAACCGCACGTACGCGGAGAACGTGTTCTTCATGGATCAGCTGCGCAGAAATCCCAGCGATCGCGCCGTGGAGATCCATGCGACGCACGGGGACGCCGACTCCCCCGTCCTGGCCGCCGCCGACACCGCCGAACTGGAGCCGGAGGGCCTGTCCCCGGCCGGCTACGTCGAGTACGCGCTGGACCAGTGCGCCCGGCGCGGCATCGACGTGTTCGTGCCCCGGCTGCACCAGGCCGCGATCGTGCGGCACCGCGCGGAGTTCGCCGCCGCGGGTACGGCGCTGCTGGCGCCGACGCCCGAGGCGGTGGCCGTCTTCGAGGACAAGGCGACCGCGTACGAGGCGGTCCGCTCGGTGGGCGTCCCGGTGCCGCCGTGGTGGCGGGTGCGTACGGCCGACGAACTCCTCGCCGCAGTGGAGGAGTTGGAGGCGGCCGGACACCGGGCGTGCTTCAAGCCGGCTGCCGGTGCGGGCGGGGTCGGCTTCCGGATGATCACCCGCGGCCCGTTCTCGCTGGCCCAGCTCGAGGGGTTCCCGAGCCCGTACGTCCAGCTCGACCTCGTCGTCGAGGCGCTGCGGCGGTCCGGGCAGCCGGTGGACTGGCTGGTGATGCCGCGCCTGGAGCAGCCCGAGGTGTCGGTCGACTGCCTGACCGGGCCCGACAGCCGGCTGCGGCTCGCGGTGGGCCGCACCAAGAACGGCCGCCGCAGGGGGTTCACCCTGGACGAGCGGTGGCTGGAGCCGGCCCGGCTGATCGCGGAGGGCTTCGGGCTGCACCACCTGTCGAACATCCAGTTCCGCATGCTCGGCGACCGGCCGGTGCTGCTGGATGTCAACACGCGGCCCTCCGGGGGCCTGCACCAGCTGTCGCTGTGCGGGGTGAATGTGCCCTGGGCCGCCGTGCAGTTGGCGCTGGGGGAGGATCCCGGGGTGATCGAGCCGCCGTTCCTGGGGCAGGACTACACGGTGGTTACGGGGCCGCGGTCGCTGCTGCCTGTGCCTGCGGCGCTTCCGCGGCAGAGGGAGGCGGAGATCGCCCTTCCGGCGTTGCCTGCCCAGGTGGCTTCGGCGGCTGAGGTCCTGCCGCTTTAGGTCGTACGCCGACTACGGGTCCGTTGTGGCTTGTCGCGCCCGCGCGGCGGAGCCGCACATCCCGTACGGACCCGCGCCCGTCCGGGGCGCGTCTTCGCTCGCCGGTATGGACCAATCCAGCCAAGTCCCTTGACAGCCGCATTGGTCCATACCAAATTCTTCAGCGCACCTCCGCACATCCGTGCACTCCCGAACACCCCATCCCCCGCAGGGAGATCGCGTGCGCAATCCACTCGGACGTCACAGACGTCGGCTTCTCGCTCTGCTCGGTTCCGTCGCCCTCGCGGTCGGCGGGGCCATCGCCCTTCCGGGTACCGCTCAGGCGGCCAACATCCTCAGCAACCCCGGCTTCGAGTCCGGCAGCCTCTCCCCCTGGACCTGCACCGGCAATCTCGGCTCGGTCGTCTCCTCCCCCGTGCACAGCGGCTCGAAGGCACTGCAGGGCGCGGTGACCGACAGCGACAACGCGCAGTGCAGCCAGACGGTCGCCGTGCAGCCGAACACGACGTACTCCCTCAGCGGCTGGGTACGCGGCAGTTATGTGTACCTGGGCGTGAACGGCGGCGCCTCGACCTGGACGACCTCGCCGACGGCGTACAGCCAGCTCAGTGTCTCGTTCACCACCGGTGCCGCACAGACCAGCGCCACCATCTACGTCCACGGCTGGTACGCCCAGGGCACCTACTGGGCCGACGACATCGGCCTGGACGGCCCCGGCGGCGGAGGCGGCGGGGACACGCAGGCGCCGACCGCTCCGACGGGCCTGACCTCGACCGGCAAGACGTCGTCGAGCGTGTCGCTGTCGTGGAACGCCGCCACCGACAATGTGGGCGTAACCGGTTACGACATCTACAGCGGCTCGAACCAGGTGCTGACCGTCTCCGGCACGTCCGCCACGGTCAGCGGGCTGTCGCCCAGCACGTCGTACACCTTCACGGTCAAGGCGCACGACGCGGCCGGGAACGTCTCGGCCGCCTCCAACGCCGTCTCCGTGACCACGAACGCGGGCAGCGGCGGCGGCACCGGGTTCACGCAGGCCGCGCCGTATCTGTACGAGGGCTGGGGCGATCCGCCGAGCCCGACGACGGTGATGAGCGCGACCGGGATCAAATGGTTCACGATGGCGTTCGTGCTGGACTCCGGCGGCTGCACCCCGGCCTGGGACGGCAGCCGGCCGCTCACCGGCGGCGCCGACCAGAGCGCGATCAACGCTGTCCGGTCCGCCGGCGGTGACATCGTCCCGTCCTTCGGCGGCTGGCAGGGCAGCAAGCTCGGCGCCAACTGCTCATCGGCGGCCGCGCTCGCCGGCGCCATCCAGAAGGTGATCGACGCCTACGGTCTGAAGGCCGTCGACATGGACATCGAGAACACGGACGAGTTCGAGAACGAGGCCGTGCAGGCGAAGATCCTCACCGCGCTGAAGACGGTCAAGGCCAACAACCCCGGCCTGAAGACCATCGTCACCTTCGGCACCTCCACCACCGGCCCGACGTACTACGGCAACCGGCTCATCGAGCAGGCCCAGTCGCTGGGTGCCAACATCGACGTCTTCACCATCATGCCGTTCGACTTCGGCGGCGGCTCCGACATGTACGGCAACACCGTGAACGCGGCCGAGGGCCTGAAGGCCAAGCTGAAGTCGACCTTCGGCTGGGACGACGCGACGGCCTATTCGCACATCGGCATCTCCGGCATGAACGGCCTGTCCGACCAGCAGGAGACCACCACTCCGGCCATCTGGACCCAGATCAAGGACTGGGCGAACTCCCACCACATCGCGCGGCTCGCCTTCTGGTCGGTCAACCGTGACCGGCCCTGCCCGGGCGGCGGCGTGGTGAGCAACTGCTCCGGCATCAGCCAGAACGACTGGCAGTTCACCTCGATCACGGCCGGCTTCACCGGCTGATCCCCGCGGTCGAGCGCGTGGGGGTGCCCGGGCCGGGCACCCCCACGCCTTCGCCATCTCCTTGAGACGCCCGGGCCCGTCAGAACCGGCCCGAACCGCGGTACAGCTCCAGTTCCCCGTCGAGTTCCACGGCCAGCACCGTGGCGTACGGGTCGAGGTCCGCCGCGGCCGGCGGGTCGATCCACAGCACGCCGACCGCCTCGTGCAGGCCGCCGATCACCCGGTGGCCGAGCTCGGTGCCGGTGCCGAGCACGGTGACCTTGCGGACCGCCGTCGCCAGGCCCCGGACGCCGATCTCGGCGCGCGGGATGTCGAACAGCGTGAGGTAGAGCGTACGGCGGTCGGCGGAGAGGGTGCTGGGACCGTAGTGGTGCCCGGCGGGCAGGCCGCGGACCGTGCCGTACACCGCCTGCGCGTGCCGGCGGATCCACTCCCCCAGCGCTTCCAGGCGCTCGACCTGCGGCTGCGGGATGGTGCCGTCCTCCATGGGGCCGACGTCGAGGAGCAGGTTGCCGCCCCCGCCGATGGTCTCGGTGAAGTAGCGGACGAGCTGCGACACCGACTTGTGGTTGTGGTCGTGGTGCTGGTAGCCCCACGAGTCGTTGATCGTGAGGCACAGCTCCCAGGGGCCGTCCGGCGGCACGAGGGGAGCGCCCTGTTCGGGGGTGGCGTAGTCGCCCTCGCCGAGCATGCGCGCGTTGAAGACGACCTCGGGCACGTACGACCGTACGATCGCGGCGAGTTCGGGGATGCGCCACTGCTCCTCGCTGCGCTCCCACTCGCCGTCGAACCACATCAGGTCGGGCCGGTAGCGGGAGACCAGCTCGCGGATCTGGCCGTCCCGGTAGGCGAGGAAACGCTCCCAGGCCGCCAGGTCCTCGTCCTCGGCGGCGACCTCGGAGTAGCGGTTGTCCGCCAGCTCCGGCGGACGGCCCGGTTTGCGGGTCGAGGCGTAGTCGGGGTGGTTCCAGTCGGAGTGCGAGTAGTAGAAGCCGACCTTCAGGCCCTTCTCGCGCAGGGCCTCGGCGTAGGGACCGAGGTAGTCCTTGCCGAGGCCGAGGTCGCCGTACCGGGTGTCCCACAGGGCCACCCCGTCGTGATGGCGGCTCGTCAGCACGGCGTACCGGGCCCCGGCGCGGGCGAAGAGGTCCGCCCACGCCTTCGGGTCGTAGTGCGCGCCCGTGAAGCGCTCCAGCTGGGACATGTACCGCTCGTGCGGGACGATGTCGTCGTAGAACGACCAGGACTCCTGGACGCCGTCGACGGCGTAGATGCCCCAGTGGACGAAGATGCCCAGCTTGGCGTCGGTGAACCAGGGTTGCATGGGCATGGGTCAGCCCCTCCGCAGCCGGAGCGTCAGGATCTGGAAGGGCCGCAGCTCGACCGGCACACCACCGTCGTCCGCCCCGGCGTCCGCCAGCGGCCGCTCCAGCAGGTCGGTGACCGATGCGCCCGCGAGCGGGAAGCCGGTCCGCACCACGCCCCGGGCCCGGCCGCCACGCGACTCGTACAGCCGTACCACCACGTCGCCCGACGCGTCGTCGGCGAGCTTCACCGCCTCGACGGTCACGCCCTCCCCGTCCACGGAGACGACCGGCTCGGGTTCGCCGGCCGAGTCCGCCACCCGCAGGGGGAGGTTGAGGGCGTAGCCCTCGGCGACGGCGTCCTCGATGCGCGCGCCGGGGAGCAGGGAGTAGGTGAAGCGGTGCCGGCCCTGGTCGGCCCCGGGGTCCGGGACGCGCGGGGCGCGGACCAGGCTGAGGCTCACCGTGGTCGTCGTGCCCCCGTCCTCGCGGACCGTGCGGGAGACGTCGTGGCCGTAGGTGGAATCGTTGAGGACCGCGACGCCGTAGCCGGGCTCGGCGATGTGCACCCAGCGGTGGCCGGAGACCTCGAAACGGGCGGCCTCCCAGCTGGTGTTGGTGTGCGTGGGGCGCTGGATGTGACCGTAGGCGATCTCCGCGGAGGAGTGCGGGGCCCGGATATCCACCGGGAAGCCGGCCTTGAGGATCTTCTCGGCCTCGTGCCAGTCGATGTCGGTCTCGACGTCGATGCGGGGGCTGCCGGCGCGGAGCGTGATCGTCTGGGTGATCGTGGAGCCCTCGCCGAAGGACCGCGAGACGCGGATCGAGCCGAGCAGCGGATCCGCGTCGACGATCTCGATCCGCGAGGCCTCCAGCAGGTCCGTGTAGCGGTTCTTGTAGTGCTTGTCGATGTCCCAGGCGTCCCAGTAGTTCGGGAGGTCCGTGTGCAGGCGCAGCAGGTTGCCCGGGCCGGCCAGGACCTCGCGGTCGGCGCGCAGGTCGCGCACGGAGGAGAGGGTGCCGTCCTCGGCGACCTCCACGCGGACCAGGCCGTTGTCGAGGACCCGTCCGCCGACCGTCACCGGCTGCGGGGGCTCGGCGCCGGTCAGGGGCGCGCTGCCGCTCCCAGGCACCTCCACGTACGCCGGTGCGCCGGTCGCCGTGCGGATCACCTCGGCGCGGTCGAACGGGCCGGCGTTGAACGCGCGGGTCCCGCCGGCGCCGAGCGCGGCGACCGCCTCGGCCGTCAGCTCCTCCAGCTCCGTCGCGACGCGGGCGTACTCGGCCTCCGCCTCGCGGTGCACCCAGGCGATCGAGGAGCCCGGCAGGATGTCGTGGAACTGGTGCAGCAGCACCGTCTTCCACAGCCGGTCGAGCCGCTCGTACGGGTAGGCGTAGCCCGGCGCGTGCAGCGCGGCCGTCGTCGCCCACAACTCCGCCTCGCGCAGGCGGTGTTCGGAGCGGCGGTTGCCCTGCTTGGTGCGGGCCTGGGAGGTGTACGTGGCCCGGTGCAGCTCCAGGTACAGCTCGCCGACCCACACCGGGGCGTCCGGGTACTCCTCGCGGGCCTTGGCGAAGAAGGCGTCCGGGTGCTCGATGACGACCTTGGGCGAACCCTCCAGGTCCCTCAGGCGCCGTGCCTTCTCCATGATCTCGCGGGTGGGGCCGCCGCCGCCGTCGCCCCAGCCGAAGGGGGCCAGGGAGCGGGTGGCACCGCCCTTCTCGGCGTAGTTGCGCACCGCTCGGGCCATCTCCTCGCCGCTGAAGCAGGCGTTGTAGGTGTCGATGGGCGGGAAGTGCGTGAAGATGCGCGTGCCGTCGATGCCCTCCCACCAGAAGGTGTGGTGGGGGAACGTGTTGGTCTGGTTCCAGGAGATCTTCTGCGTGAGGAACCAGTCGTTGCCCGCGAGCTTGGCCAACTGCGGGTAGGCGGCGCTGTAGCCGAAGGAGTCGGGCAGCCAGACGCCCTTGGTCTCGACGCCGAAGTGCTCGATGAAGAACCGCTTGCCGTGGATCAGCTGGCGGGCGACCGCCTCGCCGCCGGGCAGGTTGCCGTCGGCCTCCACCCACATGCCGCCGACGGGCGCCCACTGGCCCTTCTCGACGGACTTCTTGATCCGCTCCCACACGCGCGGGTAGTTGTCACGCACCCACGCGTACTGCTGGGCCTGCGAGCACGCGAAGACGAACTCCTCGTACTCGTCGGCCAGGGACGTCACGTTCGAGAACGTCCGGGACGTCTTGCGCTTGGTCTCGCGGATGGGCCACAGCCACGCCGAGTCGATGTGCGCGTGGCCGACGCCGGAGATGATGTGCGCGCTGGCGTGGGCGGGCCTGGACAGCACCGGCTGCAGGGCTTCGCGTACGGCGGGGGCCGAACCGGAGATGTCGTCCAGGTCCAGCAGGTCGAGGGCGCGGTCCAGCGCGTGCAGGATCTCGTGCCGGCGCGGCTCGTGCTCGCCGAGCTCCGCCATCAGCTCGCGCAGCACCTGGAGGTCGAGGTCGAGGTGCCAGACCTCCTCGTCGAGGACGGCCAGGTCGGCGCGCCTGAAGGTGTACAGCGGTTTGTCACCGGCGGTCAGGACGTCGCCGAGCGGCGTCGGTGCCGCGAAGTCGTTGGCCAGGATGTCCGGGTTGGAGGCGGCCTCGACCAGGTAGTGCACGGCCTCGCCGCCTTCCGCCGGGTTGGCGACCGCCACGTACTGGTTGCGCGGGTTGACCGCCTTCAACGGGGTCCCGTCGGTGAGATGGACCAGTGCCTCGGCCTGGTTGCCGGGCCAGTCGCCGACGAAGCCGAGGTCGATGACCGCCTCGACGCGCCGGCCGGCCCAGTCGGCGGGCACCTGCCCGCTCATCCGGAACCAGGTCGTGCCCCAGGGCGGCCCCCAGGGGGTGTCCATCGCGAAGGGTTCGTACGTCGCGGCGGCGGCCTCCGCGAAGGGCACCGGCTCGCCCGGCGCCTGCCAGGCCTCGACCGCGAGGGGGGTGGTGGCCGCGTGGACCGCGGGCTTGATGCGCTGGTGGTGGAGGCGCTCGGCGCGCTCCTCGATCCTGCGGCGTTCGTCGTGCATCAGGGGTCTCCAGTGCGGGGGCGCAAGCGGTGGACAGGCACTTTCCGGAGGACGTTCAGGAGAGGTACGCGAGGCCCGGATGGACTTCGGTGTACCGCTCGACCAGCCGACGGGCCACGTTCACGGAGTCGACCAGCGGGTGCAGCGCGAAGGCCTTCACGGCCGTCGTGCGGGAGCCGGACTCGGCCGCGGCGAGGATCTCGCGCTCGACGGCCTTCACGGCGCAGACCAGGCCGGTGGCGTGGCCGGGCAGCGGGCTCGTGGCGACCGGGTGGGCGCCGTTGGCGTCGACCAGGCAGGGCACCTCGATGACGGCGTCCGTGTCCAGGACCGACAGGGTGCGTTGATTGCGGACGTTCAGGATGAGGGTCGCACGCTCGTCGCGGGCGATGGCCCGCATCAGGGCCAGGGCGACCTTCTCGTAGCCGCCGGAGAGATCGTCGGCCGCGCGCTCGCCGGCGCCGGCCGTCTCCCGGTTCTCCGCCATGTACGTCGCCTCGCGCTCGGCGCGGGTACGGTCCCAGGCATCGAGGGCCGACACGTCGGCGCGGACGGCCTCCTCGTAGAAGTGGGCCTGCTGGTCGCGCAGGAAGGCGCCGCGGGTCTGCCCGGCCTCCCGGTAGGCGCGGACGGCCTCGCGGTTGAAGTAGTAGTAGTGCAGGTACTCGTTGGGGATCGCGCCGAGCGACCGGAGCCAGTCGACGCCGAAGAGCTTGCCCTCCTCGAAGGAACCGAGCAGGTCGGGGTCGGCGAGCAGGCGCGGGAGTTCGTCGCGGCCGGCGATCCGCAGTCCGCGGACCCAGCCGAGGTGGTTGAGGCCGACGTAGTCGATCCACGCCTCCTTCGGGTTCGCGCCGAGCACGCGGGCGATACGGCGGCCGAGGCCGACCGGCGAGTCGCAGATGCCGATGACGCGGTCGCCGAGGTGGCGGGACATGGCCTCGGTGACGAGACCGGCCGGGTTGGTGAAGTTGATGACCCAGGCGTCCGGGGCGAGCCGGGCCACGCGGCGCGCGATGTCGACGGCGACCGGCACGGTCCTGAGGCCGTAGGCGATTCCGCCCGCGCCGACCGTCTCCTGGCCGAGCACACCCTCCGCGAGGGCCACGCGCTCGTCGTTCGCCCTGCCCTCCAGGCCGCCGACGCGGATCGCGGAGAAGACGAAGTCGGCGCCGCGCAGCGCCTCGTCGAGGTCGGTCGTGGCGGTCACCCGGGGAGCGTCCGCAACCCCGGCGGCCTGCTCGGCGAGCACGCGGGTCACCGCGGACAGCCGGCCGGCGTCCAGGTCGTGCAGCACGACCTCGGTGACCCGCCCCTCGCCGCGGTCGCCCAGCAGCGCCCCGTACACGAGCGGCACCCGGAATCCGCCGCCGCCCAGAATCGTCAGCCTCACGCCTGCACCTTTCCCGCCAGGACCACCTCGACGCCCGCCTCCTCCAGCGAGGAGCGGGTCACCGGGTCGACCGGCGCGTCCGTCACCACCACGTCCAGGTCCTCGGGACCGCAGACCCTCGCCATGCCCGTACCCGGGAACTTGGCGGAGTCGGCCAGCAGGACGACCTTGTCGCCGGCCTTGATCATGGCCCGCTTCACGGGCACCTCGACGACCGTCGTGTCCATCACCTGCCCGCCCGGACGCACACCGCTGGTGCCGAGGAAGAGCCAGTCCGCGTGCAGCTGACGCAGGTTGTCCTCGGTGAGGAAGCCGACCAGGGAGCGGTACTCGCGGCGGACCATGCCGCCGAGCAGGACCAGCTCGATGCCCTCGTCGTCGGCGAGCTCCTCGTACACCACCAGGTTGCTGGTGATCACGGTGAGGCGGCGGCCGTGCAGCTGGCGGGCGAGCCGGTAGGCGGTGGTGCCGATGTCGAGCAGCACCGACTGGCCGTCGGCGACCATCGCCGCCGCCCGCGCGGCTATCGCGTCCTTCTCGGCCACGCGCACCTCGGCGACCTCGGCGAAGGGCTGGTCGCCCTCGTCGACGACCGCGCCGCCGTGCACACGCGTGAGCAGACCGTCCTCCTCCAGCTTGACCAGGTCGCGCCTGATCGTGGCGGGGCTCACCGCCAGCTGCTCGGAGAGATCGGTCACGGAGGCGGGGCCGCCGGAGCGCAGGGCCCGCAGGATGAGTTGGTGTCGTCGTTCTGCCAGCACGCCATGAACACTACTCGTCATCTTCAATCATTTCCATGCTCACTTCTGCTTAGGGATTGACCAATCTGGCGGAGCGGCGCACGATTCCCGTCATCGAAAATGACGAGATTTGACGAGAGGCGTGCGCGTGGACGACGACAGGCCCGACGTGCTCCTGACCGGGCTGCTGTTCTACGACCTCGTCCTCACGGGGCTCGGCAAGCCGCCGACGCCCGGCGAGGAGATCTGGACGGCCGGCATGGGCTGCGGCCCGGGCGGCATCGCGAACCTCGCGGTGGCCGCGTCCCGCTTCGGACTGCGCACCTCGCTGGCCACGGTCTTCGGGGACGACTTCTACGGCGAATACTGCCGGGACGTCCTGCGCGACCAGGAGGACATCGACCTCTCGCTCTCCCGCACCGCCGAAGGCCGGCCCACCGCCGTCACCGTCGCGCTCGCCCACGGAACCGACCGGGCCCTGGTCACCCACGGCCAGGAGCCGCCGTACTCGCAGGACGCGCTGATGGGCGACCCGCCCGAGGCGCGCACCGCCCTCGTGCACCTCGAGGCCGAGCCCCGCGCGTGGCTCGCCAAGGCCGCCGCGAACGGCACCCGCGTCTACGCCGACGTCGGCTGGGACCCCACCCAGCAGTGGTCCACGGACCTCCTCGACCAGCTCTCCCTGTGCCACGCCTTCCTCCCCAACGAGACCGAGGCGATGGCCTACACCCGCACCGACAGCGCGCGGGCGGCCCTCGGCGCGCTCTCCGAGCTGGTCCCGGTGGCCGTGGTCACCCGGGGCGGCGACGGGGCGACGGCCGTCGACCAGACGACCGGCGAGTACGCGGAGGTCCCGGCCCTCGACGTCGACGTGCTGGACGCCACGGGCGCCGGGGACGTGTTCGGCGCGAGCTTCGTCGCGGCCTCGCTCGGCGGCTGGCCGCTGCACGAACGGCTGCGGTTCGCGGTCCTCGCGGCCGGGCTGTCCGTCCAGCGGCACGGCGGGGCGCTCGCCGCCCCCGGCTGGTACGGCGTGGACCGCTGGTGGCGCTCGCTGGCCGACCCGGAGCTGAGGAAGGCATACGGCTTCCTGGCGGACCGGCTGCCGGCTGACGTCGGCCCGCCGGTCCGCCATGCCCCCGTGACCCCGCCCGCACGGCACCACTGACCACCCCTCGTTCGCATGCGAAGTCCCGTAAAGATCCGAAAGGCGGTGGGAGCTGTGCGGCTCTCACGAAGAGGCCTGCTGCGCGCGGGCCTGGCCGGTACGGCCGCCACGGCACTCGGCGGCCTGACCTCCGGCTGTGCCGTACCGACCGGCTCCACCGGCCGGAACATGGTCCTGTGGTACTGGGACGGCGGCCTCGGCGACACGGTCGTCAAGAACGCCAAGGCCCGCTACGGCTCCACGGTCGACCTGGAGGCCGTCAAGATCGGCGGCTACTACCGGTCCAAGCTGATCACCACCATGGCGGGCCGCGCCCACATCCCCGACATCGCGGGCCTCAAGGGCGAGGACATGGCGTCCTACCTGCCCAACGCCGACCAGTTCGTGGACCTCAGGACGCTGGGAGCGGACAAGTACAAGAGCCAGTACCTGCCCTGGAAGTGGGAGCAGGGCATCGCCGACGACGGCACGATGGTCGGCTTCCCCATCGACTGCGGTCCGGTCGCGCACTACTACCAGTACCAGGTCTTCCGGAAGGCCGGGCTGCCGTACGAACCCGACGACGTCACCCGGGAGCTGAACACCTGGGAGAAGTACTTCGCGGCGGGCGAGCAGCTCAAGAAGCGTATTCCGGGGACCTGTCTGCTCACCGACATCCTCGGTGTCTTCACCAACGTGGTGCAGCAGGGCAGCAAGCGGTACGTCGACAAGGACCGCAACTTCATCGGCGACCAGCAGCATGTGCGCGACGCCTGGGCGCTGGCGGTGGAGGCCGAACGGCGCAAGATCGTCTCCGATCTCGTCAGCGGCACGCCGGACCAACTGTCGGCCATCGAGGACGGCAAGCTGCCGAGCAACCTCAACGCCTCCTGGTCGATGTACGACCTCAAGAGCGGTGTGCCGAAGACCAAGGGCAAGTGGCGGGTGGCGCAGATGCCGGTGCGGCCCTCCAACAGCGGTGGCTCGTTCCTGTCGATCACCAAGGCGTGCCGGGATCCCGAGCAGGCGTTCCGGATCATCACCTGGATCCTCGACGCCGCGAACCAGGCCCAGGGGTACGTCGACGCGGGTCTCTTCCCCTCCACCCCCGCCTCGTACCAGCTGAAGCAACTGCGCGAGCCCGACCCCTTCTTCGGCGGCCAGGTGACGACGGACGTCTTCGGGCCCGCCGCCGAGAAGATCGTGGTCGCGTACAACAGCCCCTACGACGTGGCGCTGTCGGCGCCCCTCCTCGACGAGATCAAGAACGTCGGCGTCCTCGGCAAGGACCCGAACAAGGCCTGGAGTGACGCCATGAGCAAGTGCCGGCGCATCGCGAAGCACCTGGGGGTGAACTACTGATGGCCACCGCACTGGAAAAGCCCCCGCTGACCGTGGAGCGGCCGCGGACCGCGCAGCCCAGGAGGGGCTTCAGGAAGTACTGGCACCTCTACGCCGCCATCTCCCCGTTCTATCTGCTGTTCCTCGCCTTCGGCCTGATCCCGGTCGGCTTCTCGCTCTATGTCTCCTTCCACCGCTGGGACGGCCTCGGCCCGATGGAGTGGGCGGGGCTGTCGCAGTACCAGTACCTGCTGGGCGACGGCGACTTCTGGCAGTCGGTCGGGAACACGATCGTCATCTGGGCGCTGGCCACCTTCCCTATGATCTTCCTGGCGATGGTGACGGCCGTGATGCTCCATTCGGCGGTCCGTTTCAAGAACGTCTACCGCTTCGCCTACTTCCTGCCGAACGTCACCTCGACCGTGGCGATCGCGATCATCTTCGGGTCGGTGTTCTCCACCAACTTCGGCCTGATGAACGCCGCGTTGCAGGCCGTGGGACTCGATCAGGTGGCGTGGCTGAACACCCCATGGGGCATCAAGGTCGCCATCGCCACGCTGATGACCTGGCAGTGGACCGGCTACAACGCGATCATCTTCCTCGCCGGCCTGCAGACCATCCCCGGCGAGCTGTACGAGGCAGCCCGCATGGACGGCGCCGGACCCGTCCAGACCTTCTTCCGGATCACGCTGCCGATGATGCGGCCGGTCGTGCTGTTCGTGCTCGTCGTCTCCACGGTGACCGGCCTGCAGAGCTTCTCCGAACCGCAGGTGCTGCTGCAGACGGCCGCCAACGACTCGACGTACTCGGGCGGTCCGGGCCACGCCGGCCGGACGATGGTCCTCTACTTCTTCCAACAGACCTTCGACAACAATGACTTCGGCTACGGCGCCGCCGTGGCGTGGGGCATCTTCCTCGTCGTCATCCTCTTCTCGATCATCAACTGGCGTCTGGTGCGGCGCCGGGGCGAAGACTAGGGAGGCCGCTCACCATGGCATCCATCAAGGGAACCCGGAGCAGGGGAATCGCCCTGCACGCCGTACTGGTCATCGGTCTGCTGCTGTCGGCCTTCCCCTTCTACTGGGCCGTCATCATGTCGACGCACACGACGAGCGAGATCTTCTCGTACCCGCCGAAGCTGCTGCCCAGCTCGCACTTCCTCGAGAACGCCCGCCACCTCTTCGAGAGCGTCGACTTCTTCGGCTCGATGCTCAACTCGCTGCTGGTGGCCGGCTCGGTGACCTTCCTGGTCCTGTTCTTCGACTCGCTCGCGGCCTTCGTCTTCGCCAAGTTCGAGTTCCCGGGCCGGGGGCTGCTCTTCGCGCTGCTGATGGCCATCTTCATGGTCCCGGCGCAGCTCGCGGCCATCCCCCAGTTCGTGATCATGGCGAAGATCGGCTGGGTCGGCTCGATGACCGCGCTGATCGTGCCGGCGGCGGCCAACGCGTTCGGCATCTTCTGGATGCGCCAGTACATGCGGGGCGCGATCCACGACGAACTCCTCGACGCCTCCCGCATCGACGGCGCGAACTTCCTGCGCCAGTACTGGCACGTGGCCCTCCCGGTCGTCAGGCCCGGTCTGGCCTTCCTCGGCATCTTCACCTTCATGGGCACCTGGAACGACTACGCCTGGCCCCTGATCGTCCTCACCAACCCGGACAACGTCACCCTCCAGGTCGCGCTGTCCCAGCTCAACGGCACCCACGGCACCACCGACTACGGCATGGTCATGACCGGTGCCCTGCTCGCCCTCATCCCCCTGCTGATCGTCTTCGCGGTCGGCGCCAAGCAGATCATCGGCGACCTCGGCAAGGGGGCCATCCGCTGATGGACGCCCTGCTCGCGCTCCGCCCCTGGGAGGCGCCCGAGGTGACCTCCTGGGGGCGGCTGCCGATGAACGCCGTCGACCGGCGCTCCGGCGCACTCTCCCTGGACGGCGACTGGCGCTTCCAGCTGCTGCCCGCCCCGGACGCACCGGTCGGCGCTGCCTGGTCCTCGGCGTACGTCCCCGGCGCCTGGACCCTGCAGGACACCGACGACCTGCCCCAGTACACCAACGTCCGCATGCCGTTCCCCGACGTCCCGCCCGGCTCCCCCGCCGCCAACCCGACGGGTGTGTACGAGCGCGAGGTGGACGTCCCCGCCGGCTGGGCCGGACGCCGGATCGTGCTGCAGGTCGGGGCCGCCGAGAGCGTGCTGCTCGTGCACGTCGACGGGCAGCCCGTCGGCATCTCCAAGGACTCCCACCTGGCGGCCGAGTTCGACCTGACGCGGGCTCTGCGCCCCGGCCGGCGGGCCACCGTACGGCTGACCGTCGTCAAGTGGTCGGACGCCTCGCACATAGAGGACCAGGACCAGTGGTGGCACGGGGGCGTCACGCGGTCGGTGCTGCTGTACGCGACCGATCCGCTGCATCTGGCCGACGTGACCGTGCGGGCCGGGTACGACGGCGAGCTGTGCATCGACTGCCACGTGCGCGACGCACGCGGCACGCTGCCCGACGGGTGGTACGTCAGCGCCGACCTGGAGGGCCGGCTCCTCGCACAGGACACCGAGTTCGACCGGCTCAACGCCGAGGACGACCGCGTCTCCGACTTCCTCGGCGAGGCCCGCATCCGGACCACCGTGCCCGACGTGCGCACCTGGACCGCCGAGACGCCCGAGCTGTACGGCCTCACCGTCCGCCTGCACCGCCCGGACGGAACGGTCGCCGACACCTCGCAGCACCGCATCGGCTTCCGCGACGTCGAGATCGTCGGCCGGGACCTCCTCGTCAACGGCGAGCGCGTCTACATCCGGGGCGTCAACCGGCACGACTTCCACCCGCTGACCGGCCGCACGGTCTCGTACGACGACATGCGCGCGGACCTGGTCCTGCTCAAGCGCTTCGGCTTCAACGCGATCCGCACCTCCCACTACCCGGGCGACCCGGCCCTCTACGACCTCGCCGACGAGCTCGGCTTCTACGTCGTCGACGAGGCCGACGTCGAGTCCCACGACCACGCCCACGAGATCGCCGACGACCCGCGCCATCTGAACGCCTTCGTGGACCGGGTCTCGCGGATGGTACTGCGCGACAGGAACCACCCCTCGATCATCATCTGGTCGCTGGGCAACGAGTCCGACTACGGCGCGAACCACGACGCGGCCGCGGGCTGGCTGCGCCGCCACGACCCGACCCGGCCCATCCAGTACGAGGGGGCCGCCAAGCTCGACTGGGCCGCGACCGACGACGCCTCCGACATCGCCTGCCCCATGTACGCGCCGATCGAGGACTGCGTCGCCCACGCCCTGTCGGGCCGGCAGACCAGGCCCCTCATCCAGTGCGAGTACTCGCACGCGATGGGCAACAGCAACGGCACGCTGGCGGACCATTGGGCGGCCATCGAGTCCACGCCAGGTCTTCAGGGCGGGTTCATCTGGGAGTTCTGGGACCACGGAATTCTGCAACGCGTGAGCGACGGCAGACCCGCCGGGCGCGCGGGCGCCGGGCTGTACGACAACGGTGTCACCGCACCCGGCCACCGCTGGGCCTACGGCGGCGACTTCGGTGAGACGATCCACGACGGCGCGTTCGTCGCCGACGGGGTCGTCTTCCCCGACCGCACCCCGAAGCCGGCGATGTTCGAGCACCGGGAGATCGCGGCGCCGGTGCGCATCGAGTGCTTCAAGCACGAAGGCATCGTCCTCGGCAACCACCAGCACTTCCGCGGCCTGGACTGGCTGGCCGGCGCGTGGGAGCTGGTGCTGGCCGACGGTACGAGGCTGACCGCGCCCGCGGACCTGCCCGACCTGTGTCCCGGCCAGACGGCCGCGGTGCCGCTGCCCTTCGCGGTGCCGCGCGACGGCGGTGAGGCCTGGCTGACGCTGCGGGTGACCGTGGCCGAGGACCAGCCCTGGGCGCCGCGCGGCACCGAGGTGTGCGTGCCGCAGGTGCGGCTGCGCGGGCCCGCCGTGGTGGCGGACCTGCCGGTGGAGGGGCGTGTCGAGGTCGACGGCGAGGGCCTGCTCGTGCACCCGCTGCTGACGGCCGCCCCGACGCTGTCGCTGTGGCGGGCGCCCACCGACAACGACGAGCTGGGCGGCATGGCGCTGCGCTGGCGGACCTGGGGACTCGACGCGCTGGTCCGCAAAGTCGTGTCGGTACGGCAGGACGGTGGCCGGGTGACCGTGGACGCCGAGTACGCCGGCACGGTCGGGGTCGTACGACACCGGCAGGTGTTCACGGCCGTCGAGGGCGGCGTCCGGGTCGACGAGGAGGCCGAGCTGCCGCAGGAGTTCGACGACGTGGCACGGGTCGGATCGGTGTTCGAGACGGTCGCCGGACTCGATCGGCTGGAGTGGTTCGGACAGGGGCCCTGGGAGTCGTATCCCGACCGCCGCGCGGGCGCGCCCGTCGGCCATCACTCCCTCCCCGTCGACGCCTTGTTCACCCCCTATCTGCGGCCGCAGGAGAGCGGCGGCCGGCACGGTGTACGGCGGTTCACGCTGTCGGCGCCGGACGCGACCGGTCTCGCGGTCGAGCTGGACGAGCCTCGGCAGGTCTCGGTCACCCGCCATCGCGCCGAGGACCTGACGGCCGCGGCGCACCATGACGAGCTGGTGCCGCGTTCCGGGTGCGTGGTGCACATCGACGCGGCGCACCGAGGGCTGGGCACGGCGTCGTGCGGCCCGGACACCTTCCCCGAGTACCGCGTCCAGGCGGGCGTCCACCGCTGGAGCTGGACCCTGCGCATTCCGTAACCCCCCGCGCCTTTCCCCGTCACGTCACCCCTCACGGAGCACACGTGTGTACGTCGCATGACCACAGCCAGGGCGAGGCCGCGCAGGCCGGTGCCGGAAGACGCGGTTTCCTCAGGGCCACCGCGCTGCTGGGTGCCGCCGCCACCGCCTCGGTCGCACTGCCGGCCGTCGCCGAAGCGGCCTCGGGAAGCGATTGGCGGCCCGATACGGAGAGCCGCCGCTTCACCCTCGCGGTGATGCCCGACACCCAGTACCTCTTCGACGGGCCGAACATCGATCCGGCGCCGATCGAGGCGTCGCTGCGCTATCTGCTGGAGCACGGCAGGGAAGAGAACATCGTCTTCCTGTCCCACCTCGGCGACCTCACGCAGAACGGCGCCAAGGAGGAGTTCGCCGCGATCGGCGAGGCGTTCGGGCTGCTCGACCGTCGGGGCGTCGGCTACAGCGTCCTGGCCGGTAACCACGACATCCGGTCGTCGACGGACGACCAGCGCGGCCCGACGCCGTACCTGGACGCCTTCGGACCGCGGCGGTTCACGGGCAAGCCGACGTTCGGGGGCGCCTCCGCGGACGGCTACAACACCTACCACCTGTTCAAGGCCGCCGGCCGCGAGTGGCTGGTGCTGGCGCTGGACTGGCGGCTGTCGGCGAAGGGGTACGCCTGGGCGAAGGACGTACTGGCGCGGCACCCGAGGACGCCGGTCGTTCTCACCACGCACGAGCTCGTCGTAGCGGACGACCAGTTGTCCGACCACGGACAGCAGCTGTGGGACCAACTGATCGCCGACCACGACCAGATCTTCCTCACCCTCAACGGCCACTACTGGCCCGCCGGCCGGGCGACCCGCAAGAACGCGGCCGGCAACGAGGTGCATCTGCACCTGACGAACTACCAGAACCGCTACTTCGGCGGCGCGGCGATGATCCGCCTCTACCACTTCGACCTGGACCGGAACGTCATCGACGTGGAAACGGTCTCGCCGTGGATCCTCGGCCGGGCCAAGAAGGGCCTCAACGAGCTGGAGCGGCAGGAGATGGAGCTCAGCGGCGACGCCGACCGCTTCTCCGTCGAGATCGACTTCGCGGCCCGGTTCTCCGGCTTCGACCCGGTGCCGGCCCGCCCGGCGCGGCCCGCCTCGCAGATGCTGGTGCGGGGCACGGTCGCGTACTGGCGCTTCGAGTCGCCGGTGGCCGGCACGGTCCGCGACCTGTCCGGCCACGGCAACGATCTCACCGTGGTCTCGGTGGGCGGCGGCACGCTCGGCTGGTCGGCCGACCACCACCCCGACCAGCCCGGCCACGGCAGCCTGGAGTTCCAGGGCTACAAGTCGCCGCTGAAGGGCGCGTATCTGAAGACGGTCGACGGCGCCCCGCTCGGCTCGGCGACGTTCGAGACGGGCTACACCATCGAGGCGTTCTACCGCCTGCCCGCCGACTGGGACCCCGACCACAACGCCTGGTCCGGGGTCGTCTGCCGGACCGGCACGGGCGGCGCCGCCGGCAAGACGGCCGACGACCCCGACGAACCGCTGGCCACGCTGTCGCTGTCCAACGACCGGGAGCCGCAGTGGGCGATGCGCCCGCTCAATCAGCAGGGCATCGCCACCAACTGGGGCCAGGAGACGCCGCTGGAGACCTGGTGGCACCTCGCCGTCGTCAACGACGGACAGCACACGACCCTGTACGTCGAGGGCTGTCCCGTCGTCCGCAACCCGAAGGCCGCCGCGGTGGGCATCACCTCCGTCGGTCTGCCCTGGCTGCTCGGCGGCTACACGTACGCCGACACGATCGACCAGATCCTGCACGGACGGCTCGGCGACGTCCGGATCGTCTCCCGAGCGCTGCCGGTCACCTCCTTCATGACCCAGCCGGCCACCCGGCGCTGAAGCGCCGGGCTCGCACAACGGACATCCCTCTCGCGGAGCGGGGTCGGTTACGATCCCGGGCGGGACGTACGGCGACAGGGTGAGGTGTCACGTGAGCGAGCGGTCTGCGGCCGAACGGCTGCTGGCGGTGCTCGCCGCGTTCGATCACGACCACCCCGCCCTGTCCCTGACCGACATCAGCCGCCGGGCCGGCCTCAGCCTGACCACCGCGCACCGGCTGACGGGCGCCCTGACCGCGTGGGGCGCGCTGGAGCGCGACGCGTCCGGTGTGTACCACGTGGGGCTGCGGCTGTGGGAGGTGGCCGCGCTCGCGCCGCGCGGCCTGGCCCTGAGGCAGCTGGCACTGCCGTACCTGGAGGACCTGTACGAGGCGACGCACGAGAACGTGCAGTTGGCGGTGCGGGACGGGACGGAGGTCGTCTACATCGAGTGGCTGTCGGGCCGTTCCGCGGTGGGCGTGCACATCCGGGTCGGGGCGCGCTGGCCGCTGCACGCCACCGGCGTCGGGCTCGCCCTCCTCGCCCATGCCGACCCGGACCTGCAGGAGGAGTACTGCGCCGGGCCGCTGTCCGGCTTCACGCCGTACACGATCACCGATCCGGTGCGGCTGCGCCGTACGCTCGCCGAAGTGCGCCGTTCCGGTGTGGCGGTGAGTGAGCGTCAGGTGACGGAGGACGCGCTGTCGGTGGCGGCGGGGGTGCGCGGCCCGGGCGGGGACGTGGTGGCGGCGGTGTCGGTGGTGGTGCCCCGGGCCGGCGCCCAGGTGCCCGCGCTGGCTCCGGCGGTACGGCTGGCGGCCCGGGGGATCTCCCGGGCGCTGGGCTGGCGGCCGGTGCGGCCCTAGCGGCGACCCGGCATGCGCTGCTCGGCGAACCGGTCCGCGGTGGGGAAGCAGCGCTCGACGTGGTGATCGTGAGGAACTCCGGCGAGAGGACCGTCGATCCGGCCAACGGGCTCAACGGACGGAATCTGTCCTGGGCGGACTGGAAGGCGGGCAGCGCGGTCTGCGCGGGTACGGGAGGCTTCACCCCCTGAACTCCCCTGCGAAACAAGGACTTTCTTTGTTTCATGTCTTGACGGCCGCAGGGGTGGGGAGCACATTGGCGACACCTTGAGAGCGCTCTCAACCCAACGTGGGAGCGCTCTCACGGCACCCCCGCACACCCCCCGTACCCATCGAGAGGCCCCCCATGAGCGATTCCTCCGGCATACCCAGACCCCGCCCCCTGCGGCGCGCGCTGGTCGCCGCCGTCGCCACCCTCGGCCTGGCGGTGGCGGTCGCCACGGCCGCCACCGCACCCGCCGGCGCCACCGCCCCCACCCCTCCCTCGGGCTGGAGCCAGGTCTTCCTGGACGACTTCAACGGCGCGGCGGGCTCCGGTGTCAACACGTCCGACTGGCAGTACGACACCGGGACCTCGTACCCGGGCGGTGCCGCGAACTGGGGCACCGGCGAGGTCGAGTCGATGACCTCCAGCACGAACAACGTGGCACTGGACGGCAACGGTGACCTGCTCATCACCCCCCGCCGCGACGCCTCCGGCAACTGGACCTCCGGCCGGATCGAGACCACCCGGACCGACTTCCAGCCCCCGGCCGGCGGCAAGCTCCGCGTGGAGGCCCGCCTCCAGATGCCCAACGTCACCGGGAACGCGGCCGCCGGCTACTGGCCCGCCTTCTGGATGCTGGGCGCGCCTTTCCGCGGCAACTACCAGAACTGGCCGAGCGTCGGCGAGCTGGACATCATGGAGAACGTCCAGGGCCTGAACAAGACCTGGGCCACCATGCACTGCGGCACCAACCCGGGCGGCCCGTGCAACGAGACCTCGGGCCTCGGCAACTCCACGGCGTGCCCCAACACCACCTGTCAGTCGGGCTTCCACACCTACACCATGGAGTGGGACCGTTCGGTGAGCCCGGAGGCGATCCGCTTCTACGTCGACGGCGTCAACTACCAGACGGTCACGGCCAACCAGATGGACGCGACCACCTGGGCCAACGCCACGAACCACGGCTTCTTCGTCATCCTGAACGTGGCGATGGGCGGCGGCTTCCCCGGGGCCTTCGGCGGCGGCCCGACCAGCGCCACGGAGCCCGGCCACCCGATGGTCGTCGACTATGTGCAGGTCCTGCAGTCCTCGGGCAGCGGCGGCGGCACCACTCCCCCGCCGCCCGGCAACCGCGACGCCTACAGCGCCATCCAGGCCGAGTCCTACGACAGCCAGTCCGGCATCAGCACCGAGACCACCACGGACTCCGGTGGCGGCCAGGACATCGGCTGGATCGCGAACGGCGACTGGGCCCTCTACAAGGGCGTGAACTTCGGGTCCACGGCGGCCACCCAGTTCAGCGCACGGGTGGCGAGCGGCGCGGCCGACGGCGTCAGCGGACTGGTCGAGGTACGCCTGGACAGCCGCAGCAACGCCCCCATCGGCAGCTTCGCCGTCGGCAACACCGGCGGCTGGCAGTCCTGGCGAACCATCCCGGCCAACATCGGCTCGGTCACCGGCACGCATGACGTGTATCTGACCTTCACCAGCGGCCAGCCGGCCGACTACGTGAACGTCAACTGGTTCGACTTCGGGCACTGAGCAACTCGCCGCCCCGGCCGGAGCGGTGGGCGCGGGCGCTCCGTTGCGGTCGGCAGGGCGGTCGGGGACAGGGATACTGCCCTGTCCCCGACCGCCCTGGGATGGGTGGATGGACGTCCTTCGTTGTGCGGTTGTGGGGTTGTGCGGTGCGCGGTCGGCGGACAGTAACTGCCGCCGCCTGTCCGTCAGTTACAGAAGTTGAGCAGGTCGAGAAGACCGTTGCCGCACTGGAAGTGCTCCCCGCCCTCGCCACCGCCGCCGTGGCCGTAGGCTGGGGAGGCCTTGGCGGCGGCGTGCGTGGCGGGCGTCGCGGCCACGGCGGATGTGGCGGTTGCCACCCCCGCCGCGCAAGCGATGCCCACGGCGGCCATCACCGCGAATACTCGCGGCATCCGGGAAACGGTCTTCTTGGGGTGAGGTGCAGTGTTCATGCACTCACCATGCACACCCTTGCGAACAGTTGCCCGCCGAGCGCATCCGAGCGGGTGAGCCACCATCAGGTGGCGGACCGGAATGCGGTTCCGGGCATACGCCCACCTCGACCGACCGCGACACGTCCCGTGCCGCCGAGGGAGCTGTGCGGAGTCTCAACCCGCCGTCGTACTGGCCTTGTTGGTCTCATGCCCTGCCGCACCCGACCCGCCCCGTGCCCGGTGGCTCACCAGGCTCGCCGTCACCCGTGAGAGTGACCGCCGCCGCAATCTGCCGCCGCGAAGCCGACCCCGGGTGCGTCCTGATGGACGGCACTCTCGCGGAGCAGGACGGCCGCCTTGGGGGAACCGACCCGCGCATCGGCATGCCGGGGTCGCCGCCATGAGATCGATGTGCCGCTGCACGGGTGGCGCAACTCCGGCCCGGTGACACGGTGTTGGTCTCCGGCGCGGGCGGGGCGAGGGGTCCGCTCGCCGGGCGGTGCCGTGGCTCGGCGACTCCTGAGCCCGTCAGCGCAGTTCCGCGCGGAACGCGACCGGTGTCTGGCCGGTGTGCAGATGGAAGAACTTGGTGAAGTTGGCCGCGTCGGGGAAGCCCACGGCCGCCCCGACCCGGCCGATGGGCAGGTCGGTGTGGGCGAGGAGCCGCTTGGCCTCCAGGACGACGCGCTTGTCGATGAAGCCCTTGGGGGTCTCACCGGTGGCGGCACGGACGGCGCGCACGAGGGTGCGACGGGAGTAGCCGAGGGCGTCGGCGTAGGCGCTGACGCTGTGATTGGTGGCGAAGCCCTGCTCGACGGCGTCCCGGAATCGGGTGAAGGTACTGTCCGTGTGCTGCCGGCCGGCCTCGGCGGAGCTGGCCGCGAGGTGCGCGAGGCGCAGCAGGAACGCGGTGAGGGTGTGTCTCAGGACGGCGGTGTGCAGGCTGAGCGGGAGCGTGGCGGTGTCCTCGTACTCCCGCCGCAGCTGGTCCAGGGACGCCTGGAGCGCGGCGAGCCGGTCCGGGCCGGGGTGCAGCAGGGGCGGCAGGTCGTAGCGGTACAGGCCGGTGGCCTCGACGGTGGCCCGCGGCAGAAAGCCGGGCTGCATGGTCAGGACGGTTCCGCGGTACACGGCCTCGCGAGAGAAGCGGTGGACCTGTCCGGGGCGGATCCAGAGCAGGTCGCCGGCGCCGGCCTCGTACTCGGCGAAGTCGATCATGTGCCGTACGGGGCCGTCGGTGAAGAGCATGACGACGTGGAAGTCGATGCGGTGGACGCGGTGCAGGGGGGCGTCGGCGTGCCAGGTGTGGTCGGTTCCCATGGGACCGATCTGCATGCCGACGCCGCCGACGGCCAGCTCGGCCGGGAAGGGGAAGGTCTTGATGCCCTCACCGTCGGCACGTGATCCCTCGCCTTGGGGCGTTCTGTCAGTCATGTCCTCTTCGTGCCGTCCCTGTCGCGTGATCACTGTCCCAGATTCACCACAGGCTGACACACCCCGACCTTTCCTCGAAAAAGTCAGACTTTTAAGTTTGAACGCGTCAGGCCAGCAATCCCGCACTGAACGAGGACTTCTTGAAGATGACCACGCAGACATCCGATGGCTTCGAGTGGACCGACCTGGACCGGCGTGCCGTGGACACCGCCCGTCTTCTGGCGGCCGACGCGGTCCAGAAGGTGGGGAACGGGCACCCGGGCACGGCGATGAGCCTGGCACCTGCCGCGTATACGATCTTTCAGAAGGTGATGCGTCACGATCCCGCCGACCCCGAGTGGACCGGCCGGGACCGTTTCGTTCTGTCCCCCGGCCACACCTCGCTGACCCTGTACACGCAGCTCTTCCTCTCCGGGTACGAGCTGGAACTGGACGATCTGAAGGCGTTCCGGACCCACGGGTCCAAGACGCCGGGTCACCCCGAGTACGGCCACACCGCCGGCGTCGAGACCACCACCGGCCCGCTCGGCCAGGGTGTCGCCAACGCGGTCGGCATGGCGATGGCGGCCCGCTACGAGCGCGGCCTGTTCGACCCCGAGGCCCCTGCGGGCAGCTCCCCGTTCGACCACACGATCTGGGCGATCGTCTCCGACGGTGACCTGGAGGAGGGCGTCTCCGCCGAGGCCTCCTCCCTCGCCGGCCACCAGAAGCTCGGCAACCTGGTCTTCCTCTACGACGACAACCACATCTCCATCGAGGGCGACACCGCGACCGCCTTCTCCGAGGACGTGCTGAAGCGGTACGAGGCCTACGGCTGGCACACCCAGCGCGTCGAGCCCACCGCCGACGGCGACATCGACGTCCCCGCCCTGTACACGGCGCTGAAGGCCGCGCAGGCCGAGACCGGACGGCCCTCGATCATCGCGATGCGCACGATCATCGCCTGGCCGGCCCCGACCGCGCAGAACACCGAGGCCTCCCACGGCTCCGCGCTCGGTGAGCAGGAGATCGCCGCCACCAAGCGCGTCCTCGGCTTCGACCCGGAGCAGGCCTTCCAGGTCGAGGACGACGTCCTGAAGCACACCCGGCGGGCCCTGGACCGGGGTGCCGAGGCGCACGCCGCCTGGGACAAGCGGATCGCCGAGTGGCGGGCCACCGCCCCGGAGCGGGCCGCCCTCTTCGACCGGATCGCCAAGGGCGAGCTGCCCGAGGGCTGGGAGCAGAAGGTCCCGGTCTTCGAGGAGGGCAAGTCGGTCGCGACCCGCGCCGCCTCCGGCAGGGTGCTGCAGGCGCTCGGCCCGGTGATCCCCGAGCTGTGGGGCGGCTCCGCCGACCTGGCCGGCTCCAACAACACCACGATCGACAAGACCAGCTCCTTCCTGCCGCAGGGCAACCCGCTGCCCGAGGCCGACCCGTACGGCCGTACCGTCCACTTCGGCATCCGCGAGTTCTCCATGGCCGCGGAGATGAACGGCATCGCCCTGCACGGCAACACCCGGATCTACGGCGGCACCTTCCTGGTGTTCTCCGACTACATGCGCAACGCCGTCCGCATGTCGGCGCTGATGCAGCTGCCGGTGACGTACGTCTGGACGCACGACTCCATCGGCCTCGGCGAGGACGGCCCCACGCACCAGCCGGTCGAGCACCTGGCCTCGCTGCGCGCGATCCCGGGCCTGAACGTCGTCCGCCCGGCCGACGCCAACGAGACCGCGATCGCCTGGGCCGAGATCCTGAAGAGGCACGCCGTGAACCCCGCCCCGCACGGGCTCGCGCTCACCCGCCAGGGCGTGCCGGTGTACGCGCCGAACGAGGACGCGGCCAAGGGCGGCTATGTGCTGCGCGAGTCCTCGACCCAGGTCCCGGAGGTGATCATCATCGCGACGGGCTCCGAGGTGCAGCTGGCCGTGGCCGCCCGGGAGCGGCTGGAGGCCGAGGGGACCGGCACGCGGGTGGTGTCGATGCCGTCCGTGGAGTGGTTCGAGGAGCAGTCGCGCGAGTACCGCGAGCGGGTGCTGCCGCCGGCCGTGAAGGCCAGGGTCGCCGTCGAGGCCGGCATCGGTCTGACGTGGCACCGGTTCGTGGGTGACGCAGGTCGGATTGTCTCCCTCGAACACTTCGGTGCCTCCGCCGATGCGACCACACTGTTCGCCGAGTTCGGCTTCACCCCTGAGAACGTCGCCGCCGCTGCCCGCGAGTCGCTCGCCGCGGCGCGCGCCTGACACCGACGCCCGATTCCGACCCGAAGGAAGAATGATCACTGTGACCGAAGCAATCGCGACCCCGGGAGCCCTCAAGCGCCTCGCCGACGAGGGCGTGTCGATCTGGCTCGACGACCTGTCGCGCAAGCGGATCACGTCGGGCAGCCTCGCCGAGCTGGTGGCGAGCGGGAGCGCCGTCGGTGTCACGACGAACCCCTCGATCTTCCAGGCCGCCATCGGCTCCGGCGAGGGCTACGAGGAGCAGCTCACCGACCTCGCCGTGCGCGGTGTGACGGTGGACGAGGCGGTGCGGATGATGACGACGGCCGACGTGCGCGACGCCGCCGACGTCCTGCGTGAGGTGTACGACGCCACGGACGGCCGGGACGGCCGCGTCTCCATCGAGGTCGACCCGCGTCTGGCGCACGACACCGCGGCCACTGTCGCCGAGGCCAAGCAGCTCTTCTGGCTGGTCGACCGCCCCAACGTGATGATCAAGATCCCGGCGACCGAGGCGGGCCTGCCGGCCATCACCGAGGTCATCGGCCTCGGCATCAGCGTCAACGTGACCCTGATCTTCTCCCTGGAGCGCTACCGTGAGGTCATGGCCGCCTACCTGGCCGGCCTGGAGAAGGCCCAGCAGCGCGGCATCGACCTCTCCACGATCCACTCGGTGGCGTCCTTCTTCGTCTCCCGCGTGGACACCGAGATCGACAAGCGGCTGACCGCCCTCGGCACCGACGAGGCCCTCGCCCTCAAGGGCCGCGCGGCCCTCGCCAACGCCCGGCTCGCCTACGAGGCCTACGAGGAGGTCTTCGCCTCCGCGCGCTGGGTCGCGCTCGCCGCTGCCAAGGCCACCAGGCAGCGCCCGCTGTGGGCATCCACCGGGGTGAAGGACCCCGCCTACAAGGACACCCTGTACGTGGACGAGCTGGTCGCGCCGGGCACCGTCAACACCATGCCCGAGGCCACCCTGAACGCCGTCGCCGACCACGGCGAGATCACCGGCGACACGGTGACCGGCGGCTACGCCCAGGCGCGCGCCGACCTGGCCGCCGTCGAGCGGCTCGGCATCTCCTACGACGAGGTCGTCCAGCAGCTGGAGGACGAGGGCGTCGCCAAGTTCGCGGCGGCCTGGCAGGAACTGCTGGACGCCGTGACGATGTCCCTGAAGAGCAAGGGAGTTGACGCCCGATGACCGAGAACGCCCCCGCCGCCGAGGCGCCCGCGCCGAAGACGGCCGCGCACGAGGCGCCCGAACCCGAGGCGGTACGGGTCCCGGTGGCCCCGGCCGCCGACTGGGAGAACCCGCTGCGGGACACCCGCGACCGCCGGCTGCCCCGGATCGCCGGCCCGTCCGGGCTGGTCATCTTCGGTGTGACCGGTGACCTGTCCCGCAAGAAGCTGATGCCGGCGGTGTACGACCTCGCCAACCGCGGTCTGCTGCCGCCGGGCTTCTCCCTCGTCGGGTTCGCCCGCCGCGAGTGGGAGGACCAGGACTTCGCGCAGCTCGTGCACGACGCCGTGAAGGAGCACGCCCGCACCCCGTTCCGCGAGGAGGTGTGGCAGCAGCTCGCCGAGGGCATGCGGTTCATCCCCGGCGACTTCGACGACGACACCGCCTTCAAGCAGCTGAAGGACGCCGTGGAGGAGCTGGACTCCTCCCGCGGCACCGGCGGCAACTTCGCGTTCTACCTCTCTGTGCCGCCGAAGTTCTTCCCCAAGGTCGTGCAGCAGCTGAAGAAGCACGGCCTGGCGAACCCGCCCAAGGGTTCCTGGCGGCGCGCGGTCATCGAGAAGCCGTTCGGCCACGACCTGGCCAGCGCCCGCGAGCTGAACGCGATCGTGCACGACGTGTTCGAACCGGACCAGGTGTTCCGCATCGACCACTACCTCGGCAAGGAGACCGTCCAGAACATCCTGGCGCTGCGCTTCGCCAACCAGATGTACGAGCCGATCTGGAACCGCAGTTACGTCGACCACGTGCAGATCACGATGGCCGAGGACATCGGCATCGGCGGCCGGGCCGGCTACTACGACGGCATCGGCGCGGCCCGTGACGTCATCCAGAACCACCTGCTGCAGCTGATGGCGCTCACCGCCATGGAGGAGCCGATCGCGTTCGACGCGGAGGCGCTGCTCACCGAGAAGCTGAAGGTGCTGAAGTCGGTGCGGCTGCCGGAGGACCTCGGCGCTCACGCCGTGCGCGGCCAGTACGCGGCCGCCTGGCAGGGCGGCGAGAAGGTCGTCGGCTACCTCGAGGAGGAGGGCATCGACCCGAAGTCGAAGACCGACACCTTCGCCGCGATCAAGCTGGGCATCGACAACCGCCGCTGGGCGGGCATCCCCTTCTACCTGCGCACCGGCAAGCGGCTCGGCCGCCGGGTCACGGAGATCGCGGTGGTCTTCAAGCGGGCCCCGCACTCCCCCTTCGACTCCACGGCCACCGAGGAACTCGGGCAGAACGCGATCGTCATCCGCGTCCAGCCGGACGAGGGCATGACCGTGCGGTTCGGCTCCAAGGTGCCGGGCACCTCGATGGAGATCCGGGACGTGTCGATGGACTTCGCCTACGGCGAGTCGTTCACCGAGTCGAGCCCGGAGGCGTACGAGCGGCTCATCCTGGACGTGCTGCTCGGTGACGCGAATTTGTTCCCCCGTCATCAAGAGGTGGAAGAGTCCTGGAAGATCCTCGACCCGATCGAGGAGTACTGGGCGGCGCACGGGCGGCCGGCGCAGTACGCGTCGGGCAGCTGGGGACCGAGGGAAGCGGACGAGATGCTCGCACGAGACGGACGGAGCTGGCGCAGGCCATGAAGATCGACCTGACCGACACCACGGCAAGCAAGATCAACAAGGCGCTGGTGCAGGGCCGCCGCGCCATCGGCACCCCGGCCGTGGGCATGGTCCTGACGATGGTCATCGTCACGGACGAGGAGAACGCCTACGACTCGATCAAGGCCGCCGAGGACGCCTCGCACGAGCACCCCATGCGGACCCTGGTCGTCATCAAGCGGCATGTCCGCACCCTGCGCGACCGCACCCACTCGCGCCTCGACGCCGAGGTCCGGGTCGGCTCCGAGGCCGGCACCGGGGAGACGGTCGTGCTGCGCACCTACGGCGAGGTGTCCGACCACGCCGACTCGGTCGTGCTGCCGCTGCTGCTGCCGGACGCGCCCGTCGTCGTGTGGTGGCCGGTGGACGCCCCCGACGCCCCGTCCGAGGACCCGCTCGGCGCGCTCGCGCAGCGCAGGATCACCGACCTGTACGCGTTCGAGCGGCCGATGCAGGTCCTGGACACCCGCGCCCGCAACTACGCGCCCGGCGACACCGACCTCGCCTGGACCCGGCTCACGCTGTGGCGGTCGATGCTGGCCGCCGCCCTGGACCAGGCGCGCGTGCCGATCACGTCGGCGGCCGTCGAGGCCGAGGCGGACAATCCCAGCGCCGAACTCCTGGCCCGCTGGCTGGAGGCCCGCCTGAAGGTGTCCGTGGAGCGCGTGGTCACCGCCGGCCCGGTCGTCACCGCCGTACGGCTGGGCACCCAGAACGGAGAGGTCCGCATCGACCGCCCCGAGGGCCCCCTCGCCACGCTGAGCCTGCCCGGCCAGCCGCCGCGCACCCTGGCCCTGAAGGTCCGCCCCACCTCCGAACTCAT
Organism: Streptomyces sp. RB17; assembly: GCF_009604455.1. Lineage (GTDB taxonomy): Bacteria > Actinomycetota > Actinomycetes > Streptomycetales > Streptomycetaceae > Streptomyces. The sequence continues at coordinate 62,131 of NZ_WEGL01000002.1, read as the reverse complement.
CGCCGAGGAACTGCGCCGCCTCGACGCCGACGAGATGTACGCCATCGCCCTCAAGGGCGAGGCCGCCAAGGAGAACGCCTGAGATGGCAGAGTCCGAGTTTGTGAAGCTCACCAACCGGCCCCAGTGGACGGCCCTCGCCGACCACCGCGCCGAGGGGCAGCCGCACCTGCGCGAGCTGTTCGCGGCGGACCCCGGCCGCGCCGAGCGGTATGTCGTACGGGTCGGCGACCTGTACATCGACTACAGCAAGCACCTGATCACCGACGCGACCCTGGCGCTGCTCCAGGAACTCGCCACCGCCACGGGCGTGTTCGCGCTGCGCGACGCCATGTTCCGCGGCGAGAGGATCAACGTCACCGAGCGGCGGGCCGTGCTGCACACCGCGCTGCGCGCCCCGCGGGACGCGGTGATCGAGGTGGACGGCGAGAACGTCGTCCCGAAGGTGCACGGCGTCCTCGACCAGATGGCCGACTTCGCCCGCAAGGTCCGCTCGGGCGAGTGGACCGGCCACACCGGCAGGCGCATCAGGAACGTCGTCAACATCGGCATCGGCGGCTCCGACCTCGGCCCGGCGATGGCCTACGAGGTACTGCGCCCGTACACCGCACGGGAGTTGACGTTCCGGTTCGTGTCGAACGTGGACGGCGCCGACCTGCACGAGGCCACCCGTGACCTGGACCCGGCGGAGACCCTGTTCATCGTCGCGTCCAAGACGTTCACCACGATCGAGACGATCACCAACGCGACCTCGGCGCGCTCCTGGCTGCTCAAGGCCTTCGACGGCGACGAGAAGGCCGTCGCCCGGCATTTCGTGGCACTGTCGACCAACGCCGAGAAGGTCACCGAGTTCGGCATCGACCCGGACAACATGTTCGAGTTCTGGGACTGGGTCGGCGGCCGGTACTCGTACGACTCCGCGATCGGCCTGTCCCTGATGATCGCCATCGGCCCCGAGCGGTTCCGGGAGATGCTCGACGGCTTCCGGCTGGTCGACGACCACTTCCGCACCGCCCCCGCCGAGGCCAACGCGCCTTTGCTGCTGGGCCTGTTGGGCATCTGGTACGGCAACTTCCACGACGCCCAGTCGCACGCCGTGCTGCCGTACAGCCACTACCTGTCGAGGTTCACCGCCTACCTCCAGCAGCTGGACATGGAGTCCAACGGCAAGTCGGTGCAGCGGGACGGCCGACCGGTGGAGTGGCAGACCGGGCCGGTGGTGTGGGGTACCCCGGGCACCAACGGGCAGCACGCGTACTACCAGTTGATCCACCAGGGCACCAAGCTGATCCCGGCGGACTTCATCGGCTTCGCCCGTCCCGTGGGCGAGCTCAGCGAAGAACTCAAGGCGCAGCACGACCTGTTGATGGCCAACTTCTTCGCCCAGACCCAGGCGCTCGCCTTCGGCAAGAGTGCCGAGGAGGTCCGCGCGGAGGGCGTGCCGGAGGAACAGGTCACGCACCGCACCTTCCGGGGCGACCATCCCACCACCACGATCCTCGCCCGCGAGCTGACCCCGTCCGTGCTCGGCCAGCTGATCGCCCTCTACGAGCACAAGGTGTTCGTACAGGGCGCGGTGTGGAACATCGACTCCTTCGACCAGTGGGGCGTGGAGCTGGGCAAGGTCCTCGCCCAGCGGGTCGAGCCCGCCCTCAGCGAGGGCGCAGAGGTCCCCGGTCTCGACCCGTCCACCACGGCCCTCGTCGCCGCCTACCGCACGCTCAAGAACGCATCGGAAGTGAACTGACATGCAGCTCGGTCTCATCGGTCTCGGCAAGATGGGCGGCAACATGCGCGAGCGGATCCGCCGCGCCGGCCACACCGTCATCGGCTACGACCGCAATCCCGAGGTCTCCGACGCCAAGTCCCTCGCCGAACTGGTCGAGAAGCTGGACGCGCCCCGCCGTGTGTGGGTGATGGTCCCGGCCGGCACCGCCACACAGACCGTCGTCGACGAACTGGGCGACCTGCTGGAGCCCGGCGACACGGTGATCGACGGCGGCAACTCCCGCTGGACGGACGACGAGAGGCACGCAGCCGCCCTCGGCATCAAGGGCATCGGCTTCGTCGACGCCGGTGTCTCCGGCGGAGTGTGGGGCCTGGAGAACGGCTACGCCCTCATGGTCGGCGGCGACGCACAGCACGTGGAGCCGCTGAAGCCGATCTTCGAGGCGCTCAAGCCGGAGGGCCCGTACGGCTATGTCCACGCGGGCCGGGTCGGCGCCGGGCACTTCTCCAAGATGGTCCACAACGGCATCGAGTACGCCATGATGCAGGCCTACGCCGAGGGCTGGGAGCTGCTGGAGAAGGTCCACTCGGTGGAGAACGTCCGCGAGGTGTTCCGCTCCTGGCAGGAAGGCACCGTCATCCGCTCCTGGCTGCTGGACCTCGCGGTCAACGCCCTCGACGAGGACGAGCACCTGGAGAAGCTGCGCGGCTACGCGGAGGACTCCGGCGAGGGCCGCTGGACGGTGGAGGCGGCCATCGACAACGCGGTCCCGCTGCCCGCGATCACCGCCTCGCTCTTCGCCCGCTTCGCCTCCCGGCAGGACGACTCGCCGCAGATGAAGATGATCGCGGCGCTGCGCAACCAGTTCGGCGGCCACGCTGTCGAGAAGAAGGACTGACCCGCCGTGGGGGACCTCCTGCTGGTCCGCCACGGTGAGACGGAGTGGAGCAGGTCGGGACAGCACACCAGCTGGACCGACCTGCCCCTGACCGGGCGCGGCGAGGAACAGGCCAAGTCCCTCGCTCCGCTGCTCACCGACCGGACCTACGCCCTCGCGCTGTCCAGCCCGCTGGACCGCGCGCTGCGCACCGCCGAGCTGGCGGGCCTGACCGGGGTCGTGCCCGATCCCGGTCTGCACGAGTGGGACTACGGCGGCTACGAGGGCATCACCACGGTCGACATCCACCGCACCCGCCCCGGCTGGGACCTGTGGACCGACGGCGTGCCGCCCGGCCCCGAGGGTCACCCGGGCGAGTCACCGGAGGAGATCGGGGCCCGCGCCGACCGGGTGCTGGCCCGTGTGTCCCCGGCCCTCGCGGAGGGGGACGTGATCCTCGTCGCCCACGCCCACTTCCTGCGCGTGCTCACCGCCCGCCGGCTGGGTCTGCCGCCCGCCGAGGGCCGGCTGTTCCAGCTGGCCACCGCCACGGTCGGCCGGCTGTCCACCGAACACGGGCGGCCCGTGATCGCCGAGTGGAACAGACGGCCGTAACGGCCCTTCGGCCGCGGCCCGGTTCACCTGCGGTGGGCCGGGCCGCAGTCGTACAGCAGCCGGGTCCGGTCGCCGGGGTCGTAGGCGGCCGGCGGGACGCGTGTGCAGTGGGCGGTGGTCCAGCGCAACAGCGTCCCCACCGGGGTGCGTGCCCCGCGGGAGCGGCGGGACAGCACGACGTAACGCAGCCGCCCGGTGTCCAGCATCCGGCGGAACTCGGCCCGCGCCGGATACGGGACGCTTCCGGTGAAGCCGCCCATCGGCAGCACGGACGCGTCGGCGGCGATGACGTACGGCGCGGCGCTCTGCCAGTCGGGTACGGCGGCCAGGTAGCGGGCGCCGTCGCGGTGCGCGGTCAAGTAGGCGAGCAGCCGCCGGTGCCGGGGCCCGAGGGTGGTCGACGCGGTGCCGGCTCGGGTGCTGGTCGGGCCGACCCGACCGAAGGCGCCGGGCTGGTTGTAGCGCAGGGACAGCGCGGACGCCGTCCACACGGCGGGGACCAGCAGGACGGCGGCGAGGGCGGCGGCGAGCGCGGCCTGCGGCGGGATACGGCGGGCGGTCTCGCCGGAGCGCCGGCGCAGGGCCGCGAGCAGCACCGCCAGCAGCCCGAGGGCGGCCGCGCAGGGCACCGACCAGGGCTGGAAGCGCGGGTACCACAGCGTCAGGGCCGCGCACCACACGAGGTTGACGGCGATGACGGCCGCGAGCACACGGGAACGGCGGCCAGGGGCGACGCCGGCCGCGGGAGGCGTACGGGAGCCGCCCGCCTCGCCGACGGCGGCCGTGGGAGACACACGAGAGCCGCCGGCCCCGACGACACCCGGTCCCGAAGACGCGCGCGAGCCGCCGGCCCGGACGACGGCGGCTGCGGCGAGGGCGGCCACGGGCACCGCGACGACGCCCATGTAGTAGGTGTGGCCGGTGACGCTGCCGAAGCTGAAGACCGCGAAGAACGTCACGAGCCACACGCCCCACAGCACATGTCCGGCGAGCAGCCGGTCGGTGCGCGCCGCCCGGCGCCGCCGCAGCGCCAGCAGCCCGCCGACCAGACCGAGCGCGGCCAGCGGGTACAGCCAGCCGGTCTGGGTGGCGAGGCCGGGGCTGAACATCTTCCCCACGCCGTCGCCCATCCCCGGTCCCAGATGTGCGCCCGCGCGGACCGCTCGGCTCGTCACGATGCTGCCGGTGCCGGCCGCGTCCACGCCGACGGCATGGAAACGGGTCAGGAAGTTGTAGCCGACGACCAGGGCGAACGGCGAGTCGTCGGTGGTGCCGTCGAGGTACGGGCGGGCGCCCGCCGGGGTGAGCGCCGCCACCAGCATCCACGACACCGACACCGCCACGGTCACCGCCCCGGCCAGCACCACATGGCGGACACGGCGGCGCAGTACGGCGGGCGCGGCGACGAGGTAGGCCGCGGCCAGCGCGGGCAGCACCGCCCACGCCTCCAGCATCTTGCACTGGAAGGCGAGACCCACCCAGACTCCGGCGAGCAGCAGGGTGCGCGGGCGGCCCCGCTCGGTGGCCCGCCAGGTGGCCTCGGCGGCCAGCAGCAGGAGCAGCACGAACGGGGCGTCCTCGGTGACCGAACGGCCGAGGCCCACCGTCACCGGGGTCAGCGTCAGGAACACGGCGGCCAGCAGCCCGGCGGGCACCCCGGCCCAGCGGCGCACCAGCAGATGCAGCAGCAGGACGCAGCCCACCATCTCCAGGGCCTGGGGCAGCACCAGCGCCCATGGGTGGAAGCCGAACACCAGCGCGGCGAGCGCCTGCGGCCACAGGAAGCCGGGCAGCTTGTCCAGCGTGATGGAGCCGGCCGGGTCGAAGGAGCCGTAGAGGAAACCGGCCGGACTGTCCGTCATGCTGCGCACCGCGCTCGCGTAGAAGGCGTGGTAGGTGCTGTGCTCCAGGCCCCACAGGCACAGCACGGCGGCGAGCGCGGCGATGACGGCGAGCACCGGCCGCTCGTAGCGGTCGGCGCGGGCCGCCGCGAGCGGGGTGCCCGGGGGCGGGACGGCCGGGGGCGGGACGGCCGGGGGCGGGACGGCCGGGGGCGGGACGGCCGGGGGCGGAGCGGTTGCGGTCGGCGGCTGGCCGGGGCGCAGCAGCGGCCGGCCGGCGGGGATCGGCATGGGACTTCCAGGCACCCGTTCGGGACTCTCGGGTCCGGGACACCGGGTCTGTCGCGGACCGTGCGAGTATCGGCCGCCCGAACGGGTGGCGGCGGATGCCGGGGCCGTGTCTCACCGAGGTCTCACCGCGGGCTCACCAGCTCCTTCACCTCCTCTTTCGCCCGCTGCTCTCAGCGGCGTCCCGCGTGCTGGGCCGCGAGCCGCACCGGCGCGTTCGCGGCGCCGTACCCCTGGTAGGCGGGGTCGCGCTGGACGAGTTCGAAGAAGACCCGGCCGACGGTTTCGGTGTAGCAGTGCCGGAAGGAGCCGCCCGCGTCCCGGTCGTAGAGGATGCCGAGGTCCCGGTAGGTCTCCAGCTCGTCGTCGGCGAGCTCGTACCGGGCGGCGAGGTCGTCGTAATAGTTGGCCGGCACCCGCAGCAGCCGGCCGCCCGCGGCGTGGAAGGCGCGGGCCGCGGCCACCACGTCGTCGGTGGCCAGCGCGATGTGCGCCGCGTGCACGGTGTCGTCGGTGGGTGCCGCGCCGACGCCGAGGGCGATGCGGACGCTGCCGTCGGCGTTGGCGACGGCGCGGCTGCGCATCAGGCCGTAGGGGTCGGCGAGGTCGACGCTCTCCTGGGCGGTGAGGCCGAGGACGCTGCGGTGGAAGAGCGTGGCCTCGTCGAAGTGGTGCCAGGGCTGGGTGAGGGCGAGGTGGTCGATGCGGGTGGCGGAGGGCGCCGGGGTGATGTCCGGCAGGCCGGCGAAGTCGGCCCGCCAGTCGGGGAGTTCGGGATCGCCGGTGGCGCAGAAGAACAGTTCGGTGCCGTCGGGGGCGGCGACGGCGTCCAGCGGGGCGTCCCCGGGGGTACGGCGGCGGGGCAGCACGGGGGCGAGCAGCGTTTCGGCGCGGCGGGCGGCAGCGGCGGGGTCCGGGGACTCCAGGCCGATCGCGGCCAGCCGGGTGCCGCCGCGGCGGGCGGTGGCGGCGGAGTTGACCAGGACGCGGGCCTCACCCCGCTGCCACAGGTCGACGGGCTTGCCACGGTGCCGGGCGGCGCGGGTGAAGCCGAGCGCGCTCAGGAGCGCGGTGACGGGTTCGGCGTCCGGGGTGAGAAGTTCGGCGAAGGCCACCCCGGTGGGCACGACGGGCGGCGGCAGTTCGGCCACGCCCGCGACCTCCTGCAGGAGCAGCAGGGACCGGTGGGCGTCGACGGCGGTGGGGCCGGCGTCGGCCTGCCGGAAGACGTCGTTGAAGACCTCCAGGGACAGCGGCCCGCGGTAGCCGGCGGCGAGGACGCGCCGCAGCAGCCCGGCGACGTCGAAGCCGCCCTGGCCGGGGAAGCAGCGGTAGTGGCGGCTCCACTGCAGGACGTCCATCGCGAGCAGCGGGGCATCGGCCAGTTGCAGGAAGAAGATCTTCTCGCCGGGGATGTCCGCGATCCCTTCGAGATCCTTCGGTTCGGAGCCGCGGGAGAGGATGTGGAAACTGTCCAGACACACGCCGAGCGCCGGGTGCCCGGCGGCCTCGACGATCCGCCACGCGTGGTCATAGGTGTTCACATGCCGCCCCCAGGCGAGCGCCTCGTACGCCACTCGGATCCCGAACTCCTCGGCGAGCCCGGCCAGTCGAGCGAGCTGACCGGCCGCTCGCGCGTCGTCGTCCACGGCGTCCGGCGACACGCTTGAGCACACGAGGACGGTGTCGGCGCCGAGCCGGTTCATCAGCTCGAACTTGTGCCGGGCGCGCCGCAGATTGCGCTCGAAGACCTCGTCGGGCACGCCCTCGATGTCCCGCATCGGCTGGTACAGATCGATGCTCAGCCCGAGGTCGGCACAGCGGGCCCGGATCTCCTCGGGAGCGAGCGGGCAGGCGAGGAGATCGTTCTCGAAGATCTCCACCCCGCCGAACCCGGCACGCGCGACGGCGGCGAGCTTCTCGGTGAGGGTGCCGCTCAGGGAGACGGTGGCGATGGAGGTGTGCATACCTGTGCTCCTTGAGACTGCCGTGCTGCGGCGCCCCGTCAGGGGCGCGGGGCTGTTTCCGATATGCGGCCGCCGCCGCGTGGGCGCGACCGGCCACACACCACCCGCACCCGTCATCCGACAGGACTCCCCGAGCTCTCGACGCCCACCAACTCCTCGAAGTCAGCCAGCATCCGCCTGCTGTCCGGCTCTCTCCCCGTGAACAACCGAAACGCATCCGCAGCCTGGAACACGGCCATTCCGCCTCCAGCGAGAACGGCGCACCCACGCGCGTGAGCCACCCGCAGCAGCTCCGTCCGAAGCGGCCGATAGACGACCTCCGCCACCCACAGCCCGGGATGCAGCAGCTCCGCAGGCAACGGCAGCCCCGGATGCGCGGCCATACCGGTGGGCGTGGCATGGACAAGACCCCCCGCGCCGTCGGCCTCGGCAAGCAGTTCCGGCAACTGATCGGCCGTCGCCGCCACAGCCCGGCCGGGGCCGAAGTGCCGTACCAGCGAGTCGGCCAGCGCAGCGCCCCGCTGGGGCAGCGCATCGACGACGGTGACCCGTCCGGCACCGAGGGTGAGCACCGCGTGGGCGACGGCCGCGCCCGCGCCGCCCGCGCCGAGCTGGACGACCCGCTCGAGCGGGGCGTCCGGCAGGCCGCGCGCGAAGGAGGCGGCGAAACCGGTCACGTCGGTGTTGTGGCCCACGGCCCGGCCGTCGTCGAAGACCACGGTGTTGACCGCGCCGAGCGCCTCGGCCCGCGGATCGAGCGCGTCGAGGTGGTCGATGACCAGCTGTTTGCAGGGGTGGGTGATGTTCAGCCCGTCGTAGCCGAGATCGCGGGCGGCGCGGACCAGGTCGCCGACCGCCTCCGGCGCCCGCCCGAGGACGTCGATGTCGAGGAGCCGGTACAGGTGGCGCAGGCCCTGCCGGTCCGCCTCCCGCTGGTGCAGGGCGGGGCTGAGCGAGGGGCCGATCCCGGCCCCGATCAGCCCGACGAGATACGAGTCCTTGGCCACGTGGCCCTCCCGAGACGGCGCTAATGTACGAACCAGTACGTTAGCTATATCAGCCGCCCCGACTGTGCGGAAGACCCCGGCCCCAGCCGGCGCCCCTGCTTCTACAATCACCGGCACGCACAGCGAGCGTGCCGCCCAGGCGTCCACCGGCCCGAAGGAATGCGATGACCAGCGTCGAAGAACCGGTACGACCCGGGGGACGGGTGCGCGACGCGGCCCGCACCAAGGCCGAGATCCTCGACGTGGCCACGCAGGAGTTCGCCCGGGCCGGCTACGACGGGGCCCGGGTGGACGACATCGCGGCCCGCACCCGCACCACCAAGCGGATGATCTACTACTACTTCGGCGGCAAGGAACAGCTGTTCACAGCCGTGCTGGAGCGGGCGTACGGGGTGATCCGCGAGGCCGAGCAGCAGCTGGACGTCGATCACCTGGACCCGGTCGCCGCGATCCGCCGCCTGGCCGAGCTGACCTTCGACCACCATGAGCGGCACCCGGACTTCATCCGCCTGGTCAGCATCGAGAACATCCACGGCGCCGAGCACATCGCGGCCTCCGAGAAGCTGGGGAGGATCGGCTCCCCGGCGCTGGACGTGATCCGCCGGATCCTCACCGCGGGACAGGAGTCGGGGCTGTTCACGGCCGACGTCGACGCGGTCGACCTGCACGCGATGATCAGCGCGTTCTGCTTCTTCCGGGTCGCCAACCGGCACACCTTCGGCGCCCTGTTCGGCCGGGACCTGGTGGACCCCGCCCAGCGGGAGCACTACCGGACCATGCTCGGCGACATGGTGATCGCCTACCTGACGGCGGAGCGCGCGGCCGGCTGACCCGAGCCGGGCCCGCGCCCGGCGGATCGCCGCACGGACTCTTGACAGCGGGGAAACACCGGCGCAACATCCCACCCACCACGACTAACTATCCAGTGGGTTAATTAGCAGCCGAGATCCGGCCCTCGCCCGCTCCCTCCCCTCGTCGCTCACTCCGCCCTTCCGTAGGGTGGAGACCCCCGAAGGAGCTCGCCGTGTCCGTCCCCACCCCTGCCCCCGCGCCCGCCGCCGACGCCCCTCCCGGCCAGCCCTGGAAGGCGGCGACGGCCGCCTGGATCGGCAGTGCCCTGGAGTACTACGACTTCTTCGTCTACGGCAGCGCCGCCGCACTGATCTTCCCGAAGGTCTTCTTCGACTCCTCCGACCCGGCGACGGCGACCCTGCTGTCGCTCGCCACCTTCGGCGTCGCCTACGCCGCGCGGCCGCTCGGCGCCCTGGTCCTCGGGCACGTCGGCGACCGGCTCGGCCGCAAGAAGATCATGGTCTTCACGCTGGTCCTCATGGGCCTTTCGACGTTCCTGATCGGCTGTCTGCCCACCCGCGCCCAGGCGGGCACGCTCGCCCCCGTACTGCTCGTGCTCTGCCGCGTGCTGCAGGGCATATCCGCGGCCGGCGAACAAGCGAGCGCGAGTTCGATGAGCCTGGAGCACGCCCCGCCCGACCGGCGCGGGTTCTTCACCAGCTTCACGCTCAGTGGCACTCAGGGCGGCCAGCTCATCGCCACGCTGGTCTTCATCCCCGTCTCCCAGCTTCCCGAGGACCAGCTGCTGTCGTGGGGCTGGCGGGTGCCGTTCTGGCTGAGCGTGGTGGTCGCCGTGACCGGTTACGTCATCCGGCGCCGGGTGCGCGAGACCCCGGCCTTCGCCCGGCAGGTGGCGACCGAGGGCGTGGTCCGGCTGCCGCTCGCGGTGCTGCTGCGCGAGCACTGGGCGGACGTGCTCCGGGTGATCGCGGGCGCGCTCATCGCGTCCGTCAGCACGATCTTCACGGTGTGGGCGCTGTCCTACGCCACCAGCGACGCCGTCGGCATGTCCCGTACGTTCATGCTGTGGGTGGGCGCGCTGGCGAACCTCGCCGCGCTGGCCGCGATCCCGCTGTGGGCCACGCTCTCGGACCGGATCGGGCGCCGGCCGGTGTTCCTGATCGGGGCGGTGGGCAGCGCGGCCGCGATGGCCGGCTTTCTGTGGGCGGTCTCCACGGGCTCGCGCCCGCTGACCCTGGTCCTCGGGATCGTGGCCTTCGGTCTCGTCTACAGCGCCGCGAACGGTGTGTGGCCCGCCTTCTACGGCGAGATGTTCGCGACCCGGGTGCGGCTGTCCGGCATGGCCATCGGCACGCAGATCGGCTTCGCGGTCGCCGGGTTCGCGGTCACCTTCGCCGCCGAGATCGCCGGCCCGGGCGGCGACGACTGGTCGGCGGTGGCCCTGTTCACGGCCGCCCTGTGCGTCCCGCCGACCCTGGCCGCCCTCACCGCCCGCGAGACGCACAAGGTCCCGACGGAACTGCTCGGCGAACGGTCGGGCGGCCCGGCGGAGCCGGTGGAACGGGTCACGGCGGCCTAGGCCCTGTCGTCAAACTCCCTCCTGCCCTGCGACGCCATGCACGCACTCTCGCCGCAGGGCCCGCCCTTCGGGCGGACGGCTGGAGTTTGACGACAGGGCCCAGGAGCGCCGAGATCCGGAGCCGGTACCGAAGACACCACGGCCGCGCGGGTGAAGACGCCCGCGCGGTCCGCCCGTCCGCACGACACCGGCTACCGCATTCCGCCTACGGCTTCGGGTGACGCGGCTCGTACAGGGCGAGTTCGCCGCCGCCCGGCAGGCGCAGGGCGGTCACCCGCCCCCAGCGGGCCTCCTCCACCGGACGAGTGAACTCCACTCCCCGCTCGGCGAGTTGGCGTTGCGTCGCGTCGAGGTCGTCGCACATCAACATCAGCTCGTGCGCGGGCTCGTCCTCGGTGGGGTGGCAGGCCACCTCGGTGGGCGGCGCCTGGAAGATCAGCCATCCGTGGCCCGCGTCGACGTGCGTCCACCCGAGGGTGTCGCGCAGGAAGGCTCGGTCGGCCTCCACGTCCCGGCTGTAGAGCACCACATGTGCACCATTGATCACGCGCGGAGGCTAGTGCGGCGCGCGGACCGGGACAAGCACCGGCCGCTCGACCCGCCGCGTCCACCGCAACGCCGTACCCACCACCGACGCCACCTCCACCGCACCCACCACCCGACCGCACCGACCGCGCGCGGCACGCCACGGCGGTGCCGCCCTCCGCCTGCGCCCGCCCCGGTCGTGCTCAGCCGCCCGCGGCCACCGCCGAGTCGAGGAAGGGCCCCAGTTCCCGTACCGCCGTGGTCAGGGGTCCTGCGTCCTGTTCGGCGCGGGCCATCAGGATCGCGCCCTCCAGGGTGCTGATCATCAGCGTGGCCAGGGATGCGGCGCGCCTCGCCGGGACTCCCATGCCGGTCAGGGCCTCGGCGAGCGGAGTCCGCCACGTCGTGAACGCGGCGGCCACGGCCTCACGGGTCGAGCCGCCGGCCGCGGCGCACTCGACGGTGGCGGCGGCGACCGGGCAGCCCGACGCGAAGCCGTGCGCCGCGTACTCGTCGGTCCACTGCGCGACCATCGCCGCGAACAGACCGCTCGGCGTCGGCTCCTCCAGCCCCGCGAGAAAGCGCGCGATCCGCCCGCCCGCATAGCGTCCGGCCCAGCCGACCGCCTCGCTGACCAACTGCTCTTTCCCGCCCGGGAAGTAGTGCTGGAGCGAGCCGCGCGGTGCGCCGGCGTGCGCGGCGACCTCCCGCATGCCGGTCGCGGCCACACCGTCACGCCGGATGAGCTGGGCCGCGCTGAAGACCATCCGCTCCCGCGGCCCGTGTCGCCCCTCGCTCATCGCCGACCTCCCGATCCTCGCCACCCAACTCTATGACCGGTGTCATAACGGCCGCTACTATGACAGCGGTCATAGTCCGCTGCCGGAGCGAAGGACGGTCCCCGTGAACGTCGGTTTCATCGGTCTCGGAGTGATGGGCCGGCCCATGGCACAGCGCCTGGTGTCCGCCGGCACTCCCCTGGTGGTCTGGAACCGGACCCCGGAACGCGCCGCACCTCTGCGCGCGGCCGGGGCCACGGTCGCCGCGGACGCCGACGAGGTGTTCGCACGGGCGGACGTCGTGCTGCTGATGCTCGCCGACGAGGCCGCCGTCGACACCGTCCTCGGCCGGGGCACACCCGCTCTGGCGGCGCGGGTCGCCGGCCGCATCGTCGTCCACATGGGCACCACCTCCCCCGAGTACTCCCACGCCCTGGAGACCGACGTCCGCGCCGCCGGCGGCCGGTACGTCGAGGCGCCCGTGTCGGGATCACGGGTGCCGGCGGAGGAGGGGCAGCTGGTGGCGATGCTCGCCGGGGAGGCGGACGCGGTGGACACCGTACGGCCGCTGCTCGCGCCGATGTGCCGGGAGACGTTCGTGTGCGGTCCGGCGCCCGGCGCGCTGCTGATGAAGCTGTCCGTGAACCTCTTCCTGATCACCCAGGTGACCGGGCTGACCGAGGCGTTCCACTTCGCCGAGCGGCAGGGCCTGGACCGGCGGCTGTTCCTGGACGTCCTCGACGCGGGCCCCATGGCCAGCGGCGTCTCCCGGGTGAAGGCGCCGAAGCTGTTCGACCGGGACTTCGCGGTGCAGGCGGCCGCGCTGGACGTCCTGAAGAACAACCGGCTCATCGCCGAGGCGGCCCGCAAGGCACACCTGGCCTCACCGCTCCTCGACGTGTGCCACACCCTGTTCGAGGAGACGGTGGCCCAGGGGCACGGCGACGAGGACATGGTCGCCGTACTGCGAGCGATCGAGACACGGACCGCCGGGGCGGCGTAGCCCGGAGCCGGTGACGGTCAGCGCCGCAGCCGGGAACCCGGGGCAGATCAGCGCTTCGGGATGCCGTAGACCCGGTCGACGTGCAGGCGCACCACCAGGCGGCGGTCGCGGACCATCGCCGCCCGGTAGTCGTCCCAGTCCGGATGCTCGCCCTGGACGTCCCGGTACAGGCGGATCAGCTCCTCGACGGCGTCGTCGTGCGGGTCCTGCGCGACCGGGGAGAGTTCGGCCGTGCCCTCGGCGACGGTGTACGCCCAGCGGTCGGCGCTGGTGACGTGGTAGGAGGCGCGGTGGTCACGGCGCAGGTTCCGGGTCTTGGCGCGGTCGTCGGTGACGGAGATCCGGATGACGCGCTCGCCGGGGTAGTAGGCGTGGTTGACGTTGGACAGCTGGGGGCGGCCGTCGCTCTTGAGGGTGACCAAGACGCCGGCGTTGCCTTCGGAGAGCAGGTCGAGCAGTGCGTCCTGCGTGGGGGCCGAGGTGGAGTCTTCGCTCATGACACGGTCAACTCACCGGAGCGGGCCCTCATTCCCGCACCGGGCTTGTTTGGTAGACAGTGTCTACGCTCGCCTGGTAGACACTGTCCATGACTGAGTCCGACATCGGGTTGCGGGACCGTCTGGTCGACACCGGCGTGGAATTGCTGGCCGCCGAGGGGCTGCAGGCGCTGACCCTGCGGGAGATCGCCCGGCGCGCCGGCGTCTCACACGGGGCGCCGCGCCGCTACTTCCCCACCCACGTGGAGCTGCTGTCGGCCATCGCGCGCCGGGGCTTCGCCGACCTGGCCGAGCGGGTGCGGGCGACACTCGCGCCCGGCTCAGCCGGCCCGCGCGCGCAGGTGGCGGCGCTGGCGCGGACGTACCTGGAGTTCGCGAGCGCCAACCCCGGCATGTACGAGCTGATGTTCCGTCATGATCTGCTGGAGAGCGGTCATCTCGGATTGCGGGAGACGAGTCTCCCGTTGTTCCGTGTGCTCGCGGGGCTCGTCGGCGAGGTCCGGCCCGGGGCCGACGCCCGGCGGGTCGCGGGCGCTTTGTGGGCCAATCTGCACGGGATCGCGCAGCTGTGGCGCTGGTGCAGCCTTCAACTCGCCGTCGGCGACGACGACTTCGGGCCCCTGCTCGATGCGGTGCTGCTGGCCCATCTGGGCCCGGAGGGCGCCCGGTGAACCGGCGGTGGACGCTCGCGAGCAGTGTGGCGGGCGCGGTGGTCGTCGCGCTGGACGGTACGGTCCTCACGGTCGCGCAGCCCCGTCTGCAAGCGGAGTTGGGGGCGTCGTTCGCCGAGGTGCAGTGGACCAGTACCGCGTACCTCGTCGCCGTGGCCAGTCTGCTGGTGTTCGCGGGGCGGCTCGGTGACCGGTACGGACAGCAGCGGGTGTTCGCGCTCGGCATGCTGGGGTTCGGGGCGGCGTCGGCGGCGATCGGTTGCGCGCCAGGCGTGGGGTGGGTGATCGGGCTGCGGGCGGTGCAGGGGGTGTGCGGAGCGCTGTTGCAGCCGGCCACCCTGGGCATGCTGCGGGCCGCGTACCCGCCGGACCGGCTCGCGCAGCCCCTCGCCGCAAGGACCGCCGCGATCGGGCTGGCGGCGGCAGCGGGGCCGCTGACGGGCGGGGTGCTGGTGACCGGTCTGGGCTGGCGGGCGGTGTTCTTCGTCAATGTGCTGCCCGCGCTCGTGTTCGGCCTCCCGGCGCTGCTGCGGCCGCAGCGGCCCGCCGCGGGCTGCCGGACTGCGCTGGACGTGCCGGGTGCCGTGCTGCTCGCGGCGGCGCTCTCCTGCCTGGTGCACTCGCTGACCGCGCGGCCCGCCTCCGTGACGGGACTCGCCGTCGCCGCGGTCGCCGCCGCCGTCCTCGTACGGCACGAGCGGCGTACGGCGAGCCCGCTGCTGCCGCCCGCGGTCATCGGCTCGCGCGCGGTCGGGGCGGCGCTCGGCGTGCTGGTGATCGTGTCCGCGGCCCTGTTCGGCAGCCTCTTCGTGGCCACCTACGTGCTGCAACGCCGCCTGGGCCTCGACCCGTTGGCCAGCGCCCTGCGCAGTCTGCCGCTCGCGGTGCTGATGGTGACGTCCGCCGCGCTGTGCCCGGCACTGCTGCGCCGGTTCGGGACGCGCGGTACGACGGCGGGGGCCGCTGCGCTTCTCGCGCTCGGTGTCCTCACGCTGTCCGGGGCCGGCTCCACGCCCTCGCTCGGCTGTGCGTTCGCCCTGCTGGGCGCGGGCTTCGGGACGGTGATGGTGGCCGCCACCCAGGCGGTCGTACGGCGGGCGGAGGTGGCGGTGGCCGGAGTGGCGGGCGGGCTGCAGCAGACGGCCCTGAACGTCGGCCCGGCCGTGGGGGTGGCGACGGCGACCGCGCTCATGGGCGCCGGGACCGCGACCGCCCTGCTCACCCTGGCGGCCCTCGCGGCGCTCGGCGTGCCCCTGGCCCGTGCGCTGCCGAGGGCCGACAGCGGCGGCAACGGCGCACGGCCCGGGCCCGGGACCGGAGGCGAGGGCATGCCGGCCGGCACCGGTGGCGATCACGCACCGGCGGGGAGGGAAGGCGATCACACACCGGCCGGATCCAGGGGCCGTCACGCACCGGCCGGACCCGGAGGCCATCACTCACCGGCCGGGCCCGGAGGCGCTCGTGGACTGTCCGGGGCCGACGGCAGTCGTCGGTTGCCCGCGGCCGACGGCGGTCGTCGGTTGCCCGCGGCCGACGGCAGTCGTCGGTTGCCCGGGGCCGACGGCGTCGCGTCGATCACAAACAGCGCTGATGAACGGGTCCATGGTGGTGTTCCTGGGCGACGATGAACACCGGGTGCGTCCGGCGGGCAGCCGGGGGCATCGCGTACAGGGCGACCGGAGGAGAGCGATGGCACGGCTGCGGCAGGAAGTCGACCCGGGCGAGGCGGGGCTGGACGTCAAGGCGCTGGACCGCCTGGACCGGCATGTCGCGCACCACGTCGACGAGGGGCGGCTGCCCGGCTTTCTGGTGGCACTGTCTCGCGGCGGCCGGGTCGCCCACCTCACCGCGTACGGCCGGCGCGATGTCGCGGCCGGACTGCCGGTCGAGACGGACACGCTGTGGCGGATCTACTCCATGACCAAGCCGGTCACCGCGGTCGCCGTACTGCTGCTGGTGGAGGAGGGCAGGCTGTCCCTGGACGACCCGCTCGAACGCCATCTGCCGGTATTCGCCAACCCCCGTGTGTACGACGGCGGTACGGGTCAGGATCTGCGCACCCGCCCGGCCGCCGGCCCGATCCTGATCCGGCATCTGCTCACCCACACCGCCGGCCTGACCTTCGGTTTCTACCACAAGCACCCCGTCGACGCCCTCTACCGGGCGTCCGGCCTGGAGTACTCGGTGCCGCCGGGCGCCGATCTGGCGGAGACCGTCGAGGTGTACGCGCGTATGCCGTTGCAGTTCGACCCGGGCACCCAGTGGAACTACTCGGTGGCTTCGAACGTGCTGGGCCGGGTCGTCGAGGTGGTGTCCGGCCGGCCGCTGGACACGTTCGTCGCCGAACGCATCCTGCGTCCGCTCGGCATGACCGACACCGGCTTCCACATCCAGCCCGAACAGGCGGACCGACTGGCCGAGTTGTACGGGGAGACGGACGAGGGCGGGATCGCGCCGGTGGCGGGGCTGCCGGTGCGCGGCCGGCCGAGGTTCCTGTCCGGCAGCGGCGGCCTGGTCTCCTCGGCGTACGACTTCCACCGGTTCATGGAGATGCTGCGCCGGGGCGGCGAACTGGACGGCGTACGGCTGCTGTCCGCGGACACCGTCGGCCTGATGACCCACAACCAGCTGCCCGGCGACGCGACACTGCGCTCCTTCGGCGCCCCCGTCCACCAGGAGCCCGGCAACGACGGGCTCGGCTTCGGCTTCAACGTGTCGGTGGTGACCGACCCGTCCCGCACCCTGGCCCCCTCCAGCCTCGGCACGTACGGCTGGACCGGCGTGGCCACGACCGCGTTCTGGGTCGATCCGGCCTATGAGCTGACGGTCCAGTTCATGACGCAGGTCCGCCCCAAGACGCTGAAGATCTTTCCGGAGCTGCGGCGGCTGGTGCACGAGGCGCTGACGGGCTGACCATCTCGGCGCCCGCCGCCCGTGGGGGAGGCGGCGGACGCCGGGACGGCCGGCTTCAGGAGCCGTGGGCGACGGCGTCCAGATGCGGCAGGATGTGGTCCATCCGCTCCCGCTTGGTGCGCAGATACGTGATGTTGCTCTCGCACGGCTCGATCAGCAGCGGCACCTGCTCGGCGACCTGGATGCCGTGCCGCACCAGCGCCTCCCGCTTGCGCGGGTTGTTGGACATCAGGCGCACCGAGCGCACCCCGAGGTCGTGCAGGATCTCCGCCGCGACGCGGTAGTCGCGGGCGTCGACCGGCAACCCGAGCGCGAGGTTCGCCTCCACCGTGTCCAGGCCCTCCGCCTGCAGGGCCATCGCACGCAGCTTGGCGAGCAGTCCGATGCCGCGGCCCTCGTGGCCCCTCAAGTAGACGACGATCCCGCTGCCTTCGGCCACAACGGCACGCAGCGCGGACGCCAGTTGGTCGCCGCACTCGCAGTGCCGGGAGCCGAACGCGTCCCCGGTCAGGCATTCGGAGTGCAGCCGGGTCAGCACGTTCTCGGTACCGATCTCGCCGTACACCAGGGCCACTTGTTCGTCACCGCGGTCGTGGTCCTGGTAGCCGATCGCCTGGAATTTCCCGTACACGGTGGGCAGCGGTGCATTCACGACGCGTTCCGCGCCCGAACGCCGCGGGGACTTCTTGCCGAGTACGCCCATGTTGACGCCGGTGTTTTCTGTCATGATCTGATTCCTAAACAGAGACGAAAGGCCGTGAAACGATGAGTGGTTCGGGCGCGCGTGCGGCGGCAGGTGGAGAGACGAACAGCGTGGCGTACGGCGTGCTGCCGGCGGACACCACCGAAGCGGTACGGACGCGGGGGGCGGACGTTTCAGCACAGGTCGCCGTCCTTCCCGTAGGCAGTTTCGAACAGCACGGTCCGTTCCTTCCGCTGGCGACCGACACGCTCGTCGCGTGTGCCGTGGCCCGGGAGATCGCCGCCGCGTACCCGGTGCACCTCCTTCCTCCGGTGACGGTCTCCTGCTCGCACGAGCACGCGGACTGGCCGGGGACCGTCAGCATCTCCGCCGTGACCCTTCATGCGGTGGTCTCGGACATCGCGGCGTCGCTGCGCCGCTCGGGCGTCGCCGCGCTCGTCGTGGTGAACGGGCACGGCGGCAACTACGTTCTGGGCAACGTCGTCCAGGAGGCCTCCGCGCGCGGCGAGCGGATGGCGCTGTTCCCGGCCGCCGAGGACTGGGAGACGGCGCGGGAGCGGGCGGGGGTGGACACCTCGCTGCTCACCGACATGCACGCGGGAGAAATCGAGACCTCGATTCTGCTGCACGCTCATCCCGAATTCGTCCGCCCTGGTTACGAGTCCGCCGATTTCACCGCTGACGACCGTCGTCATCTGCTCACCGTGGGAATGTCCGCCTATACCGAATCGGGCGTCATCGGCCGTCCTTCCCTGGGCTCGGCGGAAAAGGGAAAGGAACTGCTGGCGAGCCTGACGGAATCCTTCGAGCCGTATTTCGCGCTGCTCATGTCCGAGGCGGGGCGGGAGTAGTCCCCCGCGGGCGCGGTGTGCTGTGCGGGCGCGGGGGCGTGCGCGGGCTGGGTGCCCTTCTTGCCGTGCTCGGGTGCGGGGTTCGGCCCAGGTGCGGTGTTCGGCCCGGGTGCGGAGTTCGGCCTGTGTGCGGGGTCGTGGGCGGGCGCGGGCTCCTGGGCGGGCGCGGGGTCGCGCCCGGGCCGCGGACCGTCCGTCACGGAGGCCGGGGCCCGGTCCGTCGTGGTAGGCGCGGGCCGGTCCTTCGTGGCGGCGGCGGGAGCGGGATCCGTCGTGGCAAGGGCCGGGGCGGAGTCCGTCGTGGCGGGACCCGGGGCCGGGTCCGTCGTGGCCTCGGCGGCGCGCAGGCCGCCGTACCAGCGCACGGCGAGGACGAGGGCGCCGGGCAGGCTCGCCACGAAGCTCAGCACGCCGTACACGACGGCGACGGCCACTCCGGTGCCGGCGCCGAGCCCCGCGGCGCCGAACGCCCAGGCGGTGACGCCCTCGCGAGGCCCGAAGCCGCCGACGTTCAGCGGCAGCCCCATGGCGACCAGGGCGAGAACCGCGAGCGGGACCAGTTCCGCGACGGAGGCGGCGGAGCCGGCGATCCGGGCCGCCACGACGAACATCGCCACGTGGCCGGCGAGGACGACGGCCGAGGACAGCGCGATGCCCGGCCCGCCCCGACGGGAGAACAGGCCCTGGCGCGCCTCGCCGAGGGCGGTGCGCAGACCTCCGGTCCGGCGGGAGGGCGCACGGTTCATGCGCACGGCGAGACCGACGGCGAGCACGCCGGCCACCGCAAGGGCGACCAGCGGGGCGAAGTCGCGGGCCTCGGCGCGGACCGGGGACGGCAGCGTCGGCAGCACCGCCGCGGCGAACACGGCCAGCGCGATCTGCCCGGCGACGCGTTCCAGTACGACGGCCTTCACCCCGCGCCGCAGGTCACCCGCGCTCTGTCCGTGCCGGACCGCCCGGTGCACATCGCCCAGGATCCCGCCGGGCAGCGCGGCGTTCAGGAACAGCGCCCGGTAGTAGTCGGCGACGGCGCGGCCCAGCGGCAGCCGGATGCGCAGGCCTCGGGCCACCAACTGCCAGCGCCAGGCACTGAGCACGGTGGTGACCACGCCGATGCCGAGCGCGGCCAGCACGGTCGCGGTGTCGATCCGCCGCAACCCGTCGACGAGCACGCCCGTACCCAGCCGCCACAGCAACGCGCCGAGGATGACCGCACCGGCGACGGTCCCGAAGTGCGTACGCAGGGCGCGGAAGCGGGGGCGCCGGGGGGCGGAGGGCCGCGCGGGCCCGGGCGCGGCCCGGGTGGGCGCAGGCGCGCGGAAGGAGTGTTCCAGAATCTGGGTGCCGGTCTCGCGGGTGCTCGCCTCGGCCGTGCCCACACCCCGCACGCGCGCGTGAATCGTGCCGGCGCCGTACACGCACAGGTCAGCCGGGCCGGACTCCGTCGCGACCGGCCGCGGGCTCATGACGCGCCGCCCGTCGGCCTGGGCAGGGCCAGCAGGTCGCTGTGGTGGACCACGACCCGCAACTCACCTGCCGCGCAGGCGTCGAGCCGGTCCCGCAGATACCGCTCGGCGCGGTCGCGCAGTTCGGGCCGCTGTTCGACGGCCGCGCCGACCCAGCCGCGCAGCCACTGCTCGGTCAGCGCCGACTCCTCGGGACCGAGCCGCCAGGGGCTCGGATGCACGCGTACGGCGGCCCCACGCGCGGCGAACGCCTCGCAGGCCACGGTGACCGCGTCCGGGCCGAGCAGCCCGCCGCGCCGCTGATGGGCGTTGAACGCCTCGGCGATCTCCGCGTCCAGCGGGTCGGCCGGGGTGAGGTCGACGCGCCCGGCGACCGACAGGGTGAGCAGCGCGGGGCAGCCGGCGCCGGCGCAGGCGTCGACGAGGGTGCCGACCTCGTCGCGGGTGAGGACATCGAGTAGCGCGGAGGCGGTGACCAGCGAGGCCCCGGCCAGCGCGTCCGGTGTCAGCCGGGCGACGTCGCCGCGCCGGGTCTCGACGGTGACGGTGCTGCCGTCGGCGGCGGAGCGCGGGGAACCCACGGCGGCGAAGTGCAGCAGATAGGGGTCGCGGTCGTGCAGGACCCAGTGCTGGGGGCCGTCCAGGCGGGGCGCGAGCCAGCGGCCCATCGAGCCGGTGCCGCAGCCCAGGTCGTGCACGGCGAACGCGCCGGAGTGGCCGGGCAGGTTCGCCAGCCGGATCCGCAAGGGGTGCAGCAGTCCCTGCGCGCGGGCGGCCGCGTCGGCCGGTTCCCGCAACCTGAGCCATTCGGGCGCGTACCGGGGCGGTTCCTCGGCCGCCTCGCCGTCCCGCAGCCGTACGGTGGCCCGCTCACCGGGACGGCCGACGGGCCCGGCCCCGGCGACGACCGATTCGCCCGCGCCACACAGCCCGTCCCCGGCACCGCCGGCCCCCTCGACACCGCCCGCCCGCGTCCCCGGGGCCGACGTGCTCCCCCCGGCCCCGTCCTCCGCGCCTCGACCGAGAGCCTCCGTCGTCCCCTCGGACGCGCAGTCCTTCACGGCCCCGGCCGCTGCGCCTCGCCCCACGGCCCCCGCACCGCCCGCCACCGTCCCACCGGCCGACGGAGTCCCCCCGGCCTCGACCTCCGCGCCTCGGCCGAGAGCCTCCGCACCGCCCCCCGCCCGCGCGGCACCGGCGCTGTCCTGCCCCGCACCGCACGCCTCCGGGCTCACCGCGCCGCCCGGGGCACCGGTCTTCGCACGGCCGGGCTCGCGTGCCGGCTCCCGCTCGCCGTCGGACTTTCGCACCGGTCCCGCTCCCCTCGGTCCGGTCTGGGCCGGGATCGATGTGATGCCGTTCGTCGTGGTGTCCGGCGCGGTCATGCCGCCCTCCTCGGGGCTTGGGGGAGCCGGGAGAGGACTCCGGCCAGGCTGCGGGCGGTGGCGGCCCAGCCGGCGAGCGCGGCGCGGCGGCCGCGGGCGGCGGCCTTGAGCCGGCGCCGTACGTCGGGTTCGCCGAACCAGCCGCGCAGTTCGGCGGCGAGTGCGGCGGGGTCCTCCGGCGGGACGAGGATGCCGGGCACGCCGCCGTCGGGGGCGCGGCCGACCGCCTCCGGCACTCCGCCGACGTCGGTGGCGAGGACCGGGATGCCGCGGGCCAGGGCCTCGGTGACCGCCATGCCGTAGGTCTCGGCGTAGGAGGTGAGGACCATCAGGTCGGCGGCGGCGTAGGTGGCGTCGAGGTCCGCGCCGGAGCGTGGGCCGGTGAGGTGCAGCCGGTCGGCGAGGCCGTACCGGGCGATCAGCTCCCGCAAGTGGGCCACGTACGCGGGGTCGTGGCCGAGTCCGCCGACCAGCTCGCAGGTCCACGGCAGGTCCCGTACCGTCGCGAGTGCCTCCACCAGCCGGTGCTGGCCCTTGCGCGGGGTGACGGCGGCCACGCACAGCAGGCGGGAGACGCCGTCGGTGCCGGGCGCGAGGGGCGCGATGTCGGCGCCGGGCGCGGCCACATGCACCCGTTCGGGCGCGAGTCCGTGATGGGAGACGAGCCGGCGCACCGCCCAGTCGCTGGTCGCGACGACGGCGGGCGCGGCACGCAGCACGGCACGTTCGCGGGCATCGAGGTCGGCGGCGACGGCCGGGGCGAGGCCCGTCTCGTCGGCGAGCGGAAGATGGACGAGGACGGCCAGGCGCAGGCGGTCGGCGTGCGGGGTGACGAGGTCCGGGACGCCGCAGGCGACGAGCCCGTCCAGCAGGACCACCGCGTCGTCCGGGAAGTCCCTCAGGGTGCGGGCCAGGTGGTCGCGGGCGGCCCGGTCGGGGCGCGGCCACGTGCCGGGCGCGGCGTGCCGGGTGACCTGCCAGCCGAAGCCGGGCAGGTCCAGGCAGACCCGGCGGTCGTAGGCGTTGCCGCCGCTGGGCGCGGCCGGGTCGTCTACGCCGCCCGGCACGACGAAGTTCACCGTGCGAAGGGACATGGGGATGATTCCGGCCTTCTCGGCGGTGGTGGGCTGTGCCGGGACGTACGCCAGCCGGGCCCGCTCCGTGGTCGCCCCGGTCACAGGCCACGCTCGTAACTCGCCCAGGCGATGTGCGACTCGTGGAGGGTGACGGAGATGCCGGCGAGACCCTTGGCGCCCTCTCCGAGGGCGCCCTTGTGGACGCGTTCGGCGAGCCGGTCGGCGATCACCTTGGCGAGGAACTCGGTGGAGGTGTTGACGCCGGCGAACTCGGGTTCGTCGTCGAGGTTGCGGTAGTTCAGCTCGGCGGTGATGAGGCGCAGTTCCTGTGTGGCCAGGCCGATGTCGACCACGATGTTGTCCGCGTCCAGCTGTTCGCGGCGGAAGGTGGCGTCCACCAGGAACGTTGCGCCGTGCAGTCGCTGCGCGGGCCCGAACACCTCGCCGCGGAAGCTGTGGGCGATCATGATGTGATCGCGGACGGTGATGCTGAACAACGGACGACCCTCCAGGTACGACGCGTCTGGTCCCCCTGTCCTTACCCGTCGGGGGATGCCGTCTAGTACGGCTCTTCGGTTCCCCGCGTTCAGCCCTCTCTCACTCTTTTCTCAGGTCAGGCCCGTCTCGGCGTACCGGATCCGGTGGCACAGGGCGGGGATCTCGCCCGAGGCGATCCTCGGCATGACGTCCGGCAGTTGCTCGAAAGCGCTCTCCCCGGTGATGAGCGCGTCCAGGGCCGGGTCCGCGAGCAGGTCGAGGGCGAGCGCCATCCGATCGGCGTACGTACGCCCGGCGCGGGCGGCCGGGGAGACGGTGCCGACCTGGCTGCTGCGCACGGTGAGCCGCCGGGAGTGGAAGGCCTCGCCGAGCGGCAGGGTGATGCGCCGGTCGCCGTACCAGCTCAGTTCCACCACCGTACCCTCGGCGGCGAGGAGTTGCAGCGCGCGGGTGAGGCCGGCCTCGGTGGCGCTGGCGTGCACGACGAGGTCGCAGTCGCCGAGGGCGCCGTCGGGCGTGGCGAAGTCCACGCCGAGCGCCTCGGCGGTCTTGGCGCGGGCCGGGTCGGCGTCCACGAGCTGCAGCCGGACACCCGGGAAGCGGGCCAGCAGGGCGGCCACCGAGCAGCCGACCATGCCGCCGCCGACCACGGCGACCCGGTCGCCGATCAGCGGCGCCGCGTCCCACAGGGCGTTCACGGCGGTCTCCACGGTCCCGGCGAGCACGGCCCGCGCGGGGGGCACCTCCTCCGGTACGACGGTGACGGCGTTCACTGGAACGACGTAACGGCTCTGGTGCGGATACAGGCAGAAGACCGTACGCCCGATCAGTGCATCCGGCCCCTCCTCCACCTGGCCGACGCTGAGGTAGCCGTACTTCACCGGGCCCGGGAAGTCGCCCTCCTGGAACGGCGCCCGCATCACGGCGTGTTGGCTCTCCGGCACCCCCCCACGGAACACGAGCGTCTCCGTGCCACGGCTCACCCCGGAGTACAGGGCGCGCACCAGGACCTCGTCCGCGGCGGGCTCCGCGAGGGTGGTGTCGCGCAACTCGCCGTGGCCCGGTGAGCGCAGCCAGAACGCGCGGGCCGAGCGGTTCATCGGCATCCTCCTGAACAGTAGGGAAGTTGTTCACGTACCGAGAAGTGCACAGGCCGCGCACAGTACGCGGCGTTGATCGACTCTGTCACTCGGCCGGAGGGTGTGCGGTGGCCCTGAACAACACGTATGACGGCAGGCCTCAGCAGGAGACCGCTGTGGGAGCGGGTATACAGCTCCTGCTGCTGGCCCTGCTCGGAACGGCGATAGGCATGGGGCCGGCCGGCTGGCTGACGGGGCTGGCGTTCGCGTTCGCCACCTGGGCGGTCCTGGCCCGGGCCCTGCACCGCGCCAGCCTGCGCACCTTCGGCCCCGCCAACCGGGTGACCCTCGGCCGGGCGACCCTGGTGGGCGGAGTGACCGCCCTGGTCGCGGACTCCTTCGAGAGCGCGCCGCCGGTGACCCTGCTCGTCGCCCTGACGGCCGTGGCCCTGCTCCTGGACGGAGTGGACGGCAAGGTGGCCCGCCGCACCGGTACGTCGACCGCGCTCGGCGCGCGCTTCGACATGGAGGTAGACGCGTTCCTGATCCTGGTCCTGAGCGTGTACGTGTCCACCCAGCTGGGCCCGTGGGTGCTGCTGATCGGCGGCATGCGCTACGCCTTCGTCGCCGCGGCCCGCATCGCCCCCTGGCTGAACGCCCCCCTGCCGCCGTCGTTCGCCCGCAAGACCGTCGCCGCGATCCAGGGCATAGCCCTGCTCCTGGCCGGCGCCGAGCTCCTCCCCCACCTGGCGAACCTCACGGTCGTCCTCGTCGCCCTGGGCTCCCTGCTGTGGTCCTTCGGCCGGGACGTACGGTGGCTGTGGCGCACCTCCCGGATCTCGGTGGAGGCGGCGGCCGGGGCGGAGCTGCTGGAGCTGGCGACGCGCTGAGCGGACACCCAGGGCAGCGGGAAGGGCCCGGACCGGCTTGCCGGTGCGGGCCCTTCCCCATGGCTGCGGCTGGTGACGACCGTGTGGCTACCGCTGGTTACGACCGTGCGGCCCGGCTCCGTACGATCGCGAACGCGGCGGCGGCGAGGCCGAGGACACCGACGACCAGCCCGGCGATGCCGAGCCCACGGGCCGTGGAGTCGCTCGCGTCGGCCGCCCTGGCTGCCGTGGCGGTGGCGGTCTTGGCGGGCGCGGACGCGGCGGACGCGTCTCCGGCCGTCAGCTTCAGCACCGGGGCCGGGTTCTCCGGCTCGTCGCCGCCGGTCGGCTCCTCGATCCAGCGCGCGACCTTGCCGTCGGAGTAGCTCTGCAGGGTCTTGAACACCAACTGCCCGGTGTCATCCGGCAGTTGCCCGAAGGCCACGTTGAAGTCCTCGTACTGCCCGGCACCGATCTTCCCGCCCGTGAAGGTGATCTCGGAGGCGGCCTCGGTGATGGTGCCGTCGTCGGTCTTGACCGGCGTCTTGAGTTTGGTGGTGGTGACCTTGGCGGTCCACCCGTCCTGCGGGTGCACGAGCACGCCGAGGACGGGGTGGTCGGTGGGCAGGAACACCTGCACCTTCGTGGTGGAGGCCGTGTCCTCCTCGTTGGGCACGCGGAAGGTCAGCACACCGTCGGTGGCGCCCTTGGCGTAGCTCTCGGGATGGACGGTGACGTGCGCGGAGGCGGCACCGGCGGCGAGCAGGACGGTGGCGGCGGCGAGAGCGGTGACGGCGCCGGCGCGGCGTGCGGTGAGACGTGATGCAGACATGACGGACATGGGTGAGTCGATCTCCGTACGGTGACGAGTCGTTCAGGGTCAGAGCGAGTACGGGATCGGGGCCGGGGGTCCGCGTCTGCTGACCGCGTGCCGCAGCAGGGTCAGGCGGGGTGGCGCGGGGTCGGGAGGGACGCACGGGGCGGCCCCGGCGGGGACGGGCAGGGGCGTGTCGCGCCACCAGGCGATGAGGCCGGGGACGAGTGCGGCGGCCCGGCGCAGCAACGACCAGAGCGCGGCCTCGCCCCGCCGCAGCCACCAGGAGGCGGCCAGGGCGGCGAGGAGGTGGGCGGCGGCGGCGTGAGCGGTGAGGTGGGGGTGAGCGGCGGCGTGCGATGCCGTGTGGGGGTGCGTCGCGGCCATGGCGTGACCTGGCATGGACGCCATGCGCGGGGCGTCGGCGCGCCCGGCGGTCCCGTGACCGGCGTCGAAACCGAGGTGCAGTCCGGCCTGGGCGAGCAGCATGGCCGCGCCGATGCCGGGCAGCGACCGCTCCCGGCCGCCGAGGACCCAGCCGAGCCCGAACACGACGAGAAAACCCCCCGCGTCGGCCCACAGCGGTGGCATGTCCCCCATGGCCAGCCCGTGCCCGGCGGCTGCGAGCAGCACGCACACCGCGGCGAACACCGCGGCACGCAGACCTCTCACCGCGGGGGACGCGCACATGGAGAGCGATCCTGCCACGTCCGGGTGATACGTGCGGCACCGATCTCCGGTTCACCGGTACCGCGGGCAGCATGCCCGGCTCCTTCGATTCCGGTGTCCGGGCAGAGTTCCCATCACGCCGTGAAACGGACCGGGTGAGTGTCGAGGCGCCGGTGGGCACGGGCTCCCCTTCCGTGCCCACCGGCCGGCCGGGCCCGGCTCAGGCGGCCCGGCGTGCCTGGCCTCGGTGGACGCGGACGATGTCCGCGTACCGGTGTCCGCTGCCCTTGATCGTGCGCACCTGGGTGCGGTAGTCGACGTGGACCAGGCCGAAGCGCTTGTCGTAGCCGTAGGCCCACTCGAAGTTGTCCAGCAGGGACCAGGCGAAGTAGCCGGCGAGCGGGGCACCCTTGCGGGCGGCGGAGGCGCAGGCGGCCAGGTGCTGCTCCAGGTACGCCTGGCGCTCGGGATCGTCCACGCTGCCGTCGGGGCGGACCACGTCCGGGAAGGCGGAACCGTTCTCGGTGACGTAGATCTTCCGGGCGCCGTACTCCTCGGTGAGTCGCAGCAGCAGCGTCTGGATGCCGCTCGCGTCGATCTCCCAGTCCATGCCGGTGCGCGGTACGGCCTCGCGGCGCACAGCGCGGACGTACGGTGCCGGGGCGTCGGGGGCGTCGGCGACGTACGCCGGGAAGTAGTAGTTCAGGCCCAGCCAGTCCAGCGGGGTGGCGATCGCCGACAAGTCGCCTGCCTGGAGCGGGAGTTCGACGCCGTAGGTCTCGATCATGTCGGCCGGGAAGCCGCGGCCGTGCACCGGGTCGAGCCACCAGCGGTTGACATGGCCGTCGTGGCGGTGGGCGGCCGCGGCGTCCTCGGGGCGGTCGGTGGCCGCGTGCACGGTGGAGAGGTTGTTGACGATGCCGACCTGGGCGCCTGGCGCGGCGGCGCGGATCGCCTGGGTGGCGAGGCCGTGGCCCAGCAGCAGATGGACGGATGCGCGTACGGCGGCGGTCAGGTCCGTCCAGCCCGGGGCCATCGTGCCCTCCAGGTGGCCGATCCAGGCCGAGCAGCTGGGCTCGTTCAGGGTGGCCCAGAGCTTGACGCGGTCGCCGAGTCGGGCGGCGACCGCAGACGCGTACTCGGCGAGGGCGAACGCGGTGTCCCGTTCGGGCCAGCCGCCGCGGTCCTGGAGCACCTGCGGCAGGTCCCAGTGGTAGAGGGTGACGGACGGGGTGATGCCGGCCTCCAGCAGGGCGTCCACCAACTCGTCGTAGAACGCCAGCCCCTTGGGGTTCGACGGGCCCGTGCCGCCGGGCAGGACGCGTGGCCAGGCGACCGACAACCGATAGGCGTTGACGCCGAGTTGCTGCATCAGGGCGATGTCCTCGCGCCAGCGGTGGTAGTGGTCGCAGGCGACGTCGCCGGTGTCGCCGTTCGCGACCTTCCCCGGGGTGTGCGAGAAGGTGTCCCAGATCGAGGGCGTACGGCCGTCCTCGGCGACGGCTCCCTCGATCTGGTACGCCGCGGTGGCCGTGCCCCACAGGAAGTCGTGCGGGAGTGCGGCGAGGTCGATGCGTTCGGACACGGAAGTCCCTTCGGGATCAGGGGTGTTGGTCACTCGGGTCACTTGACGGCGCCTGCCGTCAGACCGGCGACGAGGTAGCGCTGCAGGAGGAGGAAGCCGGCCACCACGGGCACGCTGACGACCAGCGAGGCGGCCATGATCTGGTTCCAGTAGACGTCGTTGAGGGTGGAGTAGCCCTGGAGGCCGACGGCGAGGGTGCGGGTGGTGTCGTTGGTCATGACGGACGCGAAGAGCACCTCGCCCCAGGCGGTCATGAAGGCGTAGACGGCGACCGCGACGATGCCGGGGATCGCGGCCGGTACGACGATCCTGAGCAGCGCGCCGAGCGGGCCGCAGCCGTCGACCAGCGCCGCCTCGTCCAGGTCGCGCGGCACCGAGTCGAAGTAGCCGATCAGCATCCAGATGGAGAAGGGCAGGGAGAAGGTCAGGTACGTGAGGATCAGGCCGCCGCGGGAGCCGAAGAGGGCGATGCCGGTGGCGTTGCCGATGTTGACGTAGATCAGGAAGAGCGGGAGGAGGAAGAGGATGCCCGGGAACATCTGGGTCGACAGGACCGTCACGGTGAAGACGCGCTTGCCGCGGAAGTCGTAGCGGCTGACGGCGTAGGCCGCGAACACGGCGATGACGACCGAGCAGACGGTCGCCGCGCCCGCCACGATCAGCGAGTTCATGAAGTACTTCGCGAGCGGGACCGTCGACCAGATGTCGATGTACGGGCGGATGGTCAGCCCGCTCGGCAGCCAGCGGAACTTGCCCGTGACGTCCGCGAGCGGCTTCAGCGAGCTGGAGACCATCACGTACACCGGGATCAGCACGAAACCGGTGAGCAGGGTGAGGAAGATCCGCCGGGACCAGAGGAACGAACGCGGGGGCGCCATGGGCGAGTTGCTCGCCGGTGGGGCGAGGGGCGGGCTAGACATCGGCGGCCCTCCGTCCGCGTGAGGTGAACAGCAGGTACCCGCCCGTCACGACGAGCAGGAAGAGCAGCAGCAGGACGGACATGGCGGAACCGGTGCCGAAGTTCCAGGTGACGAAGGACGCCTGGTAGATGTGGACCGAGATGAGGTCGGCGGCCTGGGGGGCGGACTTGCCGAACAGCACGTAGGGCGTGTTGAAGTCGTTGAACGTCCAGAGGAAGAGGACCAGGACGAGTACCTGGTTGACCGGGCGCAGCGAGGGCAGGGTGATGCGGCGGATCTGCTGCCACATGCCGGCGCCGTCCAGCGCGGCGGCCTCGTACAGCTCGCGGGGGATGTTCTGCAGGCCGGCCATCACGATGAGGAAGGCGAACGGCCAGCCCTTCCACACCGACACGGTGAGCAGGGCGTAGAAGCTGTTGTCGCCGATGAGCCAGAAGGAGGGCTTGGCCGTGAGGTGCAGCTGGTCGTGCAGGACGTGGTTCACCAGGCCGTTGTCGTGCTGGAACATGAACACCCAGGTGATGACGGCCGCGTAGACGGGCAGCGCGTACGGCACCAGGAACAGGGCGCGCAGCAGGCCGCGGCCGCGGAAGGTGTCCTGCATGAAGACGGCGGCGGCGGTACCGATCAGCCAGCACAGGGCGACCGACAGCAGGGTGAAGCCGACGGTGACGAAGAAGGAGTGCAGCAGGGCGTCGCCGACAGGGGCGTCGAAGTTCACCGACACCTTGTAGTTGCCGAGGCCGGACCAGGGGGCGCTGCCCCAGTCGCGGATGTAGAACTGGGTGAGTTCCTTGAAGCTCATCACGATGCCGATGACCATCGGCACCAGATGGACGAGGAGTTCGAGCAGCAGGGCGGGCAGGAGCAGCAGATACGGCAGGGAGAGGCGGCGCAGCCGCCCGGCGCGGCGGCGGGGTTCGCGCGCCGCCGCACCGGGGGATGTCTGCCGCACCGGCTCCTTGAAGGCGGTGGTCGTCATCGTCTCGCTCACGCCGCCGGCATCTGCTGCTGGGCCTTCTGCAGCGCGGCCTTGACCGAGTCGGTGGTCACCGCGCGGCCGGCGGCGGCGTCGGCGAACAGGTCCTTGACGGCCGTACCGACCGTCGTCTCGAACTGCGACTCGGACGCGACCTGCGGCAGAGCGGCCGCGCTGGTGGCGAGGGTGTTCTTCAGCACGGCGGTGGCGGGGCTGCTGAACGCGGCGTCGCCCTGTGCGGACTTCACCGGCGGGATGGAGCTGTAGGCCTTGTTGAGGATCTTCTGCTCCCCGTCGGAGGTCATGAACTTCACGAACTGCGTGGCGCCGTCGAGGTTGTGGGTGTTCTTGAAGACGGCGAGGTTGATGCCGGCGACCATGGAGTTGACCTGGGTGCCGGTGCCGGGGGTGCCGGAGATCACCGGGACGGGCGCGATGCCATAGGCGTCCTCGCTCATGCCCTGGGACTTGAGGTTGGCGGCGGCGGACTGCCACAGCAGCATCGCCTGCTTGCCCTTGGCGAAGTCGCTGACGGACTGGTTCTGCGCGTACTCGGCGTCGCCGGTGGGTATGACCTTGTCCTTGGCCATCAGGTCGACGTAACTCTTCACCGCGTCCACCACCTTGGGGTTGGTGAAGTCCGGCTTGCCGTCGGCGGTGAAGAAGTCGGCGCCGTGCTGCTTGGCGAAGACGAAGACGTGGTGGATGTTCTCCGACAGGTTCGAGCCCTCGGCGCCGAGCGCGGACTTGCCCTTGGCCTGGATCTTCTTGCCGTCGGCTACCAACTCGTCCCAGGTGGCGGGTGGTTGCTGGATCCCGGCGTCGGCGAAGATCTGCTTGTTGTAGTAGAGGGCGTACGCCATCGAGTACAGCGGCACCGCGGCCGGGTCCTTGCCCGCCGCGCCGGTGGAGCCGAGCGCGGAGTCGACGAACCGGTCCTTGCCGCCGATCTTGGCGAAGTTCTTGGTGTCCCAGGGCACCAGCGCGCCGGTCGCCTGCAGCGAGGCGCTCCAGGTGTTGCCGATGTTCAGCACGTCGGGGCCCTGGCCCGAGGTGGTCGCGGTGAGGATCCGGTTGAGCAGGTCGGACCAGGGCACGACCTCCAGCTTCACCTTGATCCCGGTCTGCTTCTGGAACTTGTCGAGTTCGGGCTGGAGGACCTGCTTGTCGACGGCGATGCTGGCGCCCTGGTTGGAGGCCCAGTACGTCAGCGTCTTCGGCGAGTCGCCGGACCCGCCGCCGCTGGACGATCCGCCTCCGCAGGCCGTGGCCGCGAGGACGAGAGACAGGGTGACGGCGCCTGTGGCCGCGGCTCGGATGCTGCGCATGGCTCCTGGTGTCCCTTTCCGGGAGTCGAGAACCCGAGGCTGCTCACGGAAGCCGACGCCCGTGCCGACCCGCGCGGACCCGTTCGGCTCCCGAAGCCCCTCATGGCTTAATTTAGGACGTGAGTTAAACCTCAAGAGAAACGCTCGTCAAGGGATCCGGCAACGGCAAACTGCCGAACAGGCCGGAAAAGCGCGCAGAAACGCCGGGAAACAGGGAGGCCAGGTGGCAGCGGTGGGCGGCCGTACGGTGCGTGACCTGCGGCGGGAGAGCCGGAGCGCCGTTCTGCAACGGTTGTATGTCGACGGGCCGATGAGCCGGCACGCGCTCGGCCCGGCGACCGGCCTGAGTTCGGGCTCCGTCAGCAACGTGGTGACCGGACTGCTCGCCGACGGTCTGGTGGAGGAGGCGGGCACGGTCGGCGCGGACGCGGGCCGGCCGAGCCGGCTGCTGCGGATACGGCCGGACAGCGGACGGCTGATCGGAGTGGACGTCGGCGAGACCCGGGTCCGGGTGGAGCTGCTCGACCTCGGTCTCGCGGAACTCGCGTGCGTGGAGCGTCCGTTGGGGCCGCGCGGGTACGACATCGGGGCCGTGGTCGGCCATGTCGCCGACGGAGTCGCGGAGGTCGTCCGGGCGGCCGGGCTCCCTGTTCCGAAGCTGCTCGGCGTCGGCGTCGGCGTGCCCGGCATCGTCGAGGACGCCGGGCGAAAGGGCGCGGTCGTGCACGGCCAGACGGTCGGCTGGGACGCCGTACCGCTGGAACGGCTGCTGCGCGCCTCCGTCCAACTCCCGCCGCACCTCCCGTACTTCATCGAGAACGGAGCGAAGGCGCTGGGGCAGGCGGAGATGTGGTTCGGGGGCGGGCGCGGGGCCCGAAACGCCGTGGTGGTGCTGCTCGGTTCGGGCGTCGGCGCCTGCGTGGTCACCGAGGAGGCGGCGAGGGGGCGGGCGGTGGAGTGGGGGCATCTGACGGTACGGGTCGCGGGGCGCCGCTGCCGGTGCGGGGCGTTCGGCTGCCTGGAGGCGTACGCGGGGGCGGCGGCGCTGGTCGCGCGCTGGCGGGAGGCGGGCGGGCGGCCGTCGGACGGGGCCGGTGAGGAGCGCGCGCTGACCGAGCTGCTGGCCGCAGCTCGCCCCGGCGGCGGCCGGGAACCCGACCCGGTGGCCGCGGCCGTGCTCGCCGAGACCGCCGAGTACCTCGGCGCCGGCCTGTCCGACCTGATCAACCTCTTCCAGCCCGAGCGGGTGCTGATCGGCGGCTGGGCCGGCCTCCAACTCGGCGACGCCTTCCTGGACCAGGTCCGCACCCACGCCCTGACCCGGGCCCTGCGCCACCCCGCGGCCCGGGTCCGCATCGAACTGGGCCGGCTGGGCCCCGACGCGGTCACCATCGGCGCGGCGGTCCTCCCCCTCGCCGCCTTCTTCGCCACCGGCGGCCACCGCCCCCGCCCGGCGCCGGAGGGGGCGAAGGCACCGACGTGGCGGGCGGGGGTGGAGGGGCGGTTGGTGTGAGGAGCGGGGCTGGGGGTGGCGGGGGCCGACTTGCGGTTCGCCGTGCGCGGGGCGTGGGGCCCACGTGCTCTCCCCTTGCGCGGGGCATGGGGGCCACGTACTCATCCCCTTGCGCGGGGAATGGGGCACACGTACTCATCCCCTTGCGCGGGACATGGGGCCGACTTGCCATCCGCCCGCACGGTAGGCAGAGCCCACTTGCCCACGCCCGCACGACGCGCGGAGCCCACCGGCCAACTGCCCGCACGGCACGGACCCCTTTGCCAACCGCCCACACCGCACGCAGGGCCCACTCGCCAACCGTCCCCACGGGACGTGTTTCCCAAGTGGCCCGCACCGCCCACCGCCGAGGCTGGTGGTGCCGGCCGCGACCAGCTGTCGGACCCGGGATCGGTGGGGGTACCGGGGTACGGCCGACGCCGGCACCCCCTCCCGCTTCCGAGCGCTGTGGGAGCCGGCATGGGGCCCGCACCCCCCGCCCGCTCGGCCGGGTGGTGCGGGCCCCGCCCCGCCCCGTTACCGGACCGGTGCCGGTCGGGGTGCGGGGGCGTAGCCGGCGGGCCGGGTCGTGAAGGTGCCGCGGCCCTGGGTGCGGCTGCGCAACCGGGTGGCGTAGCCGAACAGTTCGGCCAGTGGCACGGTCGCGGTCAGCACGGCCGCGCCGCCCCGGGTCTCGGAGCCGCCGACCCGGCCACGCCGGGCCGCCAGGTCACCGAGGACAGAGCCGACGGCGTCCTCCGGCACGGTCACCGTGACCTCGGCGACCGGTTCCAGCAGGGCCGTCGCGCAGGCGCGCAGGGCCTGACGGAGTCCGAGCCGGCCGGCGGTGCGGAAGGCCGTGTCGGAGGAGTCCTTCACATGGGTGGAGCCGTCGGTGAGCGTGACCCGGAGCCCGGTCACCGGGTGCCCCTCCAGCGGGCCCTCGGCGAGCGCGTCCCGGCATCCGGCCTCCACCGCGCGCACGTACTCCTGCGGCACCGCTCCGCCGGCCACCGTGGAACGGAACTCGAAGCCGGTGGCTCCGGCTTCGGGGCCGAGCGGTTCCACGTCGAGGACGACATGGGCGAACTGCCCGGCGCCGCCGTCCTGTTTGACGTGCCGGAACACGAACCCGGTCACTCCCTCGACGACGGTCTCGCGGTAGGCGACCCGGGGCCGGCCCACGCTCACCTCCGGCCCCCCGTCGCGGCGGATCTTCTCCACGGCGACCTCCAGGTGGAGTTCGCCCATGCCGGACAGCACGGTCTGCCCGGTCTCGGCATCCGTGCGCACCACCAGCGAGGGGTCCTCCTCGGCCAGCCGCGCGAGGGCCGTCGAGAGCCGGCCGGTGTCCGTGCTCCGGCGCGCCTCCACGGCCACCGACACCACGGGCTCCGGGGCCACCGGAGGTTCCAGGAGCAGCGGCGCGCCGGGGTCGCACAGCGTGGCGCCGGCCCGCGCCGACTTCACCCCGGCGAGCGCGACGATGTCACCGGCCACCGCCCGGTCGAGCCGGTCGTGCCGGTCCGCCATGACCCGCAGGATGCGCGCCACGCGCTCGGTGCGACCGGTGCCCGGGTCCCACACGGTGTCTCCCTTCTCGATCGTGCCCGCGTACACGCGCACGTAGGCCAGCCGCCCGGTGGCGCTCGCGTGCACCTTGAACACCAGCCCCGCGAACGGGGCTTCGGGGTCGGCGGCCCGTTCCTGCTCGGTGCCCTCGTGGACACCACGCACGGCGCGGACGTCCAGCGGCGAGGGCAGATAGGCCACGACCGCGTCCAGCAGCGGTTCGATGCCGCGGTTGCGGTAGGCGGAGCCGCACAGGACGACCACGCCGTCCCCGGTGCGGGTCAGCTCGCGCAGGGTGGCGGCGAGGGTGCCGGCGGAGACCGTCCCGCGGTCGCAGAACTCCTCCAGGGCGGCCGGATGCAGCTCCGCCACGGTCTCCTCCAGCGCCCGGCGCCGCCGTACCGCCTCCTCGCCCAGCGCCTCGGGCACGGGCCCCTCCACGGCCGTACCCGCGCCGTCGGCCCAGACCAGCGAGCGCATCCGTACGAGGTCCACCACACCCGTGAACCCGTCCTCCGCGCCGACGGGAAGCTGGACCACCAGCGGAACGGGGTGCAGCCGCTGCCGGACGGACTCGACGGCCCGGTCCAGGTCGGCGCCCGCCCGGTCCATCTTGTTGACGAACGCGATTCTGGGCACACCGTGCCGGTCCGCCTGCCGCCACACCGACTCGCTCTGCGGCTCGACCCCGGCGACGGCGTCGAACACGGCGACCGCCCCGTCCAGGACGCGCAGCGATCGCTCGACCTCGTCGGCGAAGTCGACGTGGCCGGGGGTGTCGATGAGGTTGATGCGGTGCCCGTCCCAGTCGCAGCTGACCGCGGCGGCGAAGATGGTGATGCCGCGGTCGCGCTCCCGCGGGTCGAAGTCGGTGACGGTGGTGCCGTCGTGCACCTCGCCCCGCTTGTGGGTGGTGCCCGTCGCGTACAGGATCCGCTCGGTGACGGTGGTCTTGCCCGCGTCGACGTGGGCGAGGATGCCGAGGTTGCGGATCGCGGCGAGGGTGGTGGTGTTCGTGCGCACGGCCCAGGGCCTTTCTGGGGATCGGACCTGGCTTTGAGGTCCGGATCGGGGAAGAGGGCAGCGCGATTTCCCGTGCGTCCGAGGTCAGCGGGGCGTCACGGGCATCCGGTGCCGGCCGCGCAGCGGGCACCGGCACCACCGGGACACGAGGATCACCTCGTACCGGGAACGGGGAGCGACGACAGCGGTGCGTGCGCGCACGGCCGGGCTCCCCTCTGTGTCGGACGACAGGCGGCGCCGTACGGTCGTGTGCGGCGCTCGGTACGGGACGACGGTACGAGAGGGAGGCGGCCGGGGCACGTCATTTTCCGGTACGCCGTCGGGCGGGGGGTCTTTCGTCGAGCACGGCCAGCGCCCCGGCGAGTCGGCGCAGCCAGTCGTCCACCCCTCCTTGAACGGCCGGGTACCGCTCCCGGAACGCGGCCCAGTCCACGTCCCACCGGCGTACCGCGGCCGGGTCGAGGGCGGCGTGCGGGTGTTCCGGGGTGGCCGCCCGGTCGAAGACCCTCCGCAGCAGGCGCGCCGGGAGCCGGGCGTCCTCGGCCTCGGCGAGGAGGACCGCGTCGTACAGGTCCTTGCCCTGCGCGCGGCGTCCGTCCCGGCTGTCGGTGTGCAGCCACAGCAGTTTCCAGGCCAGGGACAGCTCCCGGCTCGCCGTGCGCACCGGGACGGGGCTGGCGCCGTCGGCGCGCGGTACCAGGGTCCACACCGGGGGTTCGGGCAGCCGTTCGTCGCGGGCGAAGTCCAGGCGTACCTCGCCGGGCGGCAGGCCGTCCGCACGCCACGGGATGAGCAGGCGCACGCCCGGTGTGTCGTACGCGGCGTAGGTCCAGGTGCCGTCGACGCGGGCGTTCTCCGCGTCGAGGAAGAGCCCCGGGGCGGCCTCCGGGTGCCGAGCCAGGCGCTCGAGCAGGTCGGCGTACGGCGGGCTGGTGTCCGCGTCCTCCTCGCGCAGCCAGTGCAGCCCTTCGGGCGGGAGCACCGGCCGCTGCCCGTCGGTGTCGAACTCCTCGTACGTCCACATCTCGTACCGCGCCGCGCCGTCGGCGGCCTCGGGCCACTGCTGCACGACGTCGATCCGGTCGACGTACGGATACGGGTCCAGCGCGTCGACCCCGGCTTGGTCCTCCAGCACCACCCAGTCCAGATCGGCGGGTTGGCGCGCCGCGTCCCCCACCCAGGCGGGCATGACCATGCTGCCGCGCAGGACCAGCGTTCCGCTCCAGGGGGCGTCCGCGATGAGGCCGAGCACGTGATCGAGCGCCGCGCGTACTCCGTTCACGGGCCAGACCGTAGCGCCCACCACTGACAACGGCAGGGCGAGCGGCCAAGAACCCATGGCCGGCGCAGCCATGGGTTCTTCGATGGCGGCCGGGGGGCCGTCCGGATCAGCCGAGCTTGGCGGACATGTCGTACTGCTTGTAGATCAGCCCTACGCCACGGGCTGCCAGCCGGCGGATGACGGAGAACAGCCGCTCCACCTCCGCCTCGGCGAGCGCGGACGTCGGCTCGTCCAGCACCAGGATCCGCAGGGTGCCGTTCAGCACCTTGGCCACCTCGACGAGCTGCTGCTCTGCGATGCGGCAGTCGCGGACCAGCCGGCCCGGGGACAGGGTGAGGCCGAGGTCGGCCAGCAGCTCGGCGGTGCGGGCATGCATCGCCGCTCGGTCCAACGTGCCGCGTGCGGTGCGCAGTTCACGGCCGAGGAAGACGTTGTCGGACACGGACAGCTCGGGCGCCAGGTTGAGCTCCTGGTGGATCATCGCGACGCCATTGCGGACCTCCATGGTGCACAGGTGACGTAGTAGGAATCGGTTGCGGGCATCCCTGGCCGCGGGCCGGGGGACGCCTGCGTGTGAGCAGGACCGGGGCGGCCGACGAGTCCGTCAGCGGTCCGCGGGCCGGCGGGGCGTCGGCTGGTACGCCGCCTCGCGGATCGCCGGCTCGTCGAGGGACAGCGGGCCGATGCGTGCCATGGGTGGCCTCCGGTGATGCAGGGAGATCAACGAGGGAAATCGATTTCAGATGACCTCAGGGGCACACTCCTCCGACAACAGTATGGCCGTTCAGGAAGGGCTGCTGTGCAGCGACGGATAGCCCGGCGAGTCCTTGAAATCCTTTTCACAGGGAACGTAGGGTTTGGCCTCCGAGGGTGTCGAGAGTCCTACGGGTCGGGCAAGAGGTCGGAGGACCTATGACGACGATCAACGACGTGGCCCAGGCTGCCGGGGTGTCCCCCGCCACGGTCTCCCGGGTCCTGAACGGGGGCCGCGTCACGGCCGAGCGCGCCGAACGGGTCCGGCGCGCGGCGGCCGAACTGGGCTTCGCCCCCAACCGGGTCGCCCGTTCGCTGCGGATGCAGCGCAGCAGCCTCATCGGACTGATCATCCCGGACATCGAGAACCCGTTCTTCACGGCGCTGGCCCGAGGCGTCGAGGACGCCGCGCAGCAGACCAGCTTCTCGGTGGTGCTGTGCAACACCGACGGGAACGTCGACAAGGAACGGCGCTACCTGGACATCGCGATCGCCGAGCGGATGGCGGGCGTCATCGTGGCCGCCGCGTCCCGTGACCGTACCGACGTGTCGGCCCTGCAGAGCCGCGGCATACCGGTGGTCGCGGTGGACCGCCGCCCCCGCGGGGCCGGAGTGGACGCCGTACTGATGGACAACGAGGAGGGCAGCGCGGCCGCCACCGCACATCTGCTGGCCCGCGGCTACCGGCGGATCGCCTGCATCACCGGCCCGCAGGGCGCCTCCACCGCCGAGGAACGGCTTGCCGGCTACCGCAGGGCGCTCCAGAGGTTCCTCGGCGACGACCGGGGTGGTCCACGTCCGTCCGCTTCGGCGAAGGACCTGGATCTGGACCTGGATCTGGACCTGGATCTGGACCTGGACCTGGACCTGGACCTGGACCTGGACCTGGACCTGCTGCACGACTACACCCGGCACGCCGACTTCAAGGTCGAGGGCGGGTACGCCGCCATGGCCGATCTGCTCGCCTCGCCCCAGCGACCGGACGCCGTCTTCGCGACCAACAACCTGATGGCCGTCGGGGCGCTGCAGGCGATACGCGAGGCGGGTCTGGAGCCACCGGAGATCGGTGTGCTGTCGTTCGGCGAGGTGCCGTGGGCACCACAGGCGCGGGCCGGCCTGACCACGGTCCAGGTGCCCTCGTACGACCTGGGGTGGACGGCGGCCGGCCTGCTGCTGGACCGGATCGCCGGCAAGGAGCAGCCGCTGCGCACCGTGGTGCTGCGCTGTTCCCTCCAGATCGGGCAGACCACGGCGGGGCCGGTCGGCGTCCGCGGCTGAGGACGCTGATGTCAGGCGCTGCTGTCCGGCGCCGGCGGCCCGGTCGGACGCACCGAGGTCCGTGCCTCGGAAGGCGGCGGTCAGGCGAACGTCACGATCACCGAACGGGTCCGGGGACCCCGCCGCCCCCTCCCGGTGATCCACCGCGGTCCGCCGATCTGTGCTAGGGTTCCCGAGTTGCAGTTGTGGTACCCATGAACGTATGTGCGCCTGACAGGAATCCTGCAGGCGCATTGTTTGTTTCCGGCATCTCCGGATGGGGCCTCTGCCTACAGATCGGAGAAGGTCATGGCACAGGGAACCGTGAAGTGGTTCAACGCCGAAAAGGGTTTCGGCTTCATCGCGCAGGACGGCGGCGGCCCCGACGTCTTCGCCCACTACTCGAACATTCAGTCCCAGGGCTTCCGTGAGCTCCAGGAGGGCCAGCGGGTCTCCTTCGACGTCACGCAGGGCCAGAAGGGCCCGCAGGCGGAGAACATCGTCCCCGCCTGATCGCCGGACGCTTATCCGCTCACCGGGGTCCGCACCATCGCGGTGCGGACCCCGGTTTGTGCTGTTTCCAGGAAGGCAGACAACCGCATGGCCCGCAGGCCCCAGAAGCCCAACCGGCGCACCTCGTCACCCGCACCGTCCGCGTCGTCGCCGAGGGAATTCCGGCTACCGCAAAGCACGACACCCGCACTTCCCGCCGTCGAGGACTTCGCCGATCTGGACATGCCCGCGGAGCTGCTGAAGACCCTCACAGCGCAGGGCGTCACCGACCCCTTCCCCATCCAGGCCGCGACGCTGCCCAACTCGCTCGCCGGCCGTGATCTGCTGGGACGGGGACGCACCGGCTCGGGCAAGACTCTCGCGTTCGGGCTGGCGCTCCTGGCCCGCACGGCCGGACTGCGTGCGGAGCCGAAGGCACCCCTCGCCCTCGTGCTGGTGCCCACCCGCGAACTCGCCCAGCAGGTGACCGACGCGCTGACCCCCTACGCGACGGCGGTCGGCCTCCGGCTGGCCACCGTGGTCGGCGGGCTGTCGATCACCCAGCAGGCCGGCGCGCTCCGGCGCGGTGCCGAGGTGGTCGTGGCGACCCCGGGCAGGCTCAACGACCTTGTGGAGCGCGGCGACTGCGTGCTCGGCCAGGTACGCATCACCGTGCTGGACGAAGCCGACCAGATGACCGACATGGGTTTCCTGCCGCAGATCACGAAGGTGATCCAGCAGGTACGGCCCGACGGACAGCGCATGCTCTTCTCGGCCACCCTGGACCGCAACATCGACCGCCTGGTGCAGCGGTTCCTCACCGACCCCGTGGTGCACTCGGTGGACCCGTCCGCGGGGGCGGTGGCCACCATGGAGCACCACGTGCTCCACATCCTGGACGAGACCGACAAGAAGGCCGTCATCACGCGTATCGCGGCCCGTGACGGCCGGGTCATCCTCTTCCTCGACACCAAGAGGTCCGCCGACCGGCTCGCCAAGCGGCTCCTGGCCGTCGGTGTCCGCGCGGCGGCACTGCACGGAGGCCGCTCCCAGCCCCAGCGCAACCGCACCCTCGAACAGTTCAAGAACGGCCAGGTCACCGCCCTGGTGGCGACGAACGTCGCGGCCCGGGGCATACACGTCGACGACCTCGACCTCGTCGTGAACGTCGATCCCCCCACCGATCACAAGGACTACCTCCACCGGGGCGGCCGCACGGCCCGTGCCGGCGGGTCCGGCAGCGTGGTCACGCTGGTCCTGCCCGACCAGAAACGGGACGTCACCCGGCTCCTGTCGGACGCGGGCATCCGCCCCCGGACGGCCCGCATCAAGTCGAGCGACACGGAACTGGCCACCATCACCGGTGCCCGCGAGCCTTCCGGCGTGCCCGTCACCATCGAGGTCCCCCAGCCGGCGGCCCCGGCGGCGTCCCGCCCGGACCGGAAAGCCGGCGCCAAGCCCGGCAGGCGGGCCGGCCGCCGACGACGGAACGGCGGCGGGTCCGAAGCGGCGACAGGCACCGCCGCCAAGACGGGGAGCCGGGGCTCGGACCGCCGGTCCGCCACCGGGACCGCAGCGTCCGGTGACACCTCCGCAACCGGCGGGCGCGGCTCTGCCCGCCGTGCGGGAGGCACCGGGGCCAAGGGTGGCGCCGGCGCCACGGGCGGCCGCGGTTCCGACCGCCGCGCCGCGGCCGGCGCGGCGACCGGCACCTCGTCCGGCGACGATGCCCGCAGGTCCCGCGGACGAACGGCAGCCGGCGGAGCCACGGGCGGCACTGGCGGGACCGGCGGCCGGGGCTCCGACCGCAGGGGCGGCGACCGCAGGGGCGGCCGCCGTACCTCGGCTGCCTGATACCCCGACCGGATCCATTCGCCCTGCCGATCACCCCGCGCAGGCGAGCGTGGGCGGCGTGGTCCGCTTGAGGCCTCCACCTCGGCGGGCCACGCGCCCGATGCGGCAACCGAGTTGCGCCGCCGTCGCTCCATGAGCCCCCGGCTTGGGGAGCTTGAGGGGCTCAGCGCGGACAGAACGGCGGAGGCGAGATCCGCTCGTCGCGGTTTCGGCACACCTGCGGCAGCGGTACGAGCGCACGGGCCCCATATCGGTGACCCTTCGCAATGCGGCCGGTTCGATCCGGCCGTAGGCCGCGCCTGGCGGGCCTGGCCGCTGTCGCCGGCCACGCCTCGTGCGGAGTGGCCGGTGCGAGTGACACGGACCTGCGGACCGGACTCGTCGATCGACTCGACGCGGGTCGAGGTGAGGACGTCGAAAGGTCGCGCACTCCCTCTGCCGCGAGGACCTCGTCGTCGATGAACAGGTTGCCGGTGCACTCGTCGGCGGCGCG
Source organism: Streptomyces sp. RB17 (assembly GCF_009604455.1). Lineage (GTDB taxonomy): Bacteria > Actinomycetota > Actinomycetes > Streptomycetales > Streptomycetaceae > Streptomyces. The sequence goes on along the minus strand of NZ_WEGL01000002.1, from coordinate 20,589 downwards.
GGTGAGGATGGCGTGCGCGGCGTCGGCGACGATCTGCGGGGTGCGGGCGCGCTCGGCCCCGCCGATCACGTTGCGGACCGCCGCGGTGTCGATCAGAGTGCGCGGCCACAGCGACTTGGCGGGCTTCTTCGTTGGGGACGAAGAGATCGCGGGGAAAATCACCCAGCCAGGGGAGTACCAGGTCACGGGCCTGATTCAGTCAGCGGATCAGGCCCCTGACGGGCTTCTGGAGATCGTTTGGGGAAATCCAGCAGAAGATCTTGGTCGGGGTCTCCCAGCGGGCAACAACCGCACCCACCATGATCACCGCGTCACCGCATCCCTCTCATGTGCGCGCTCGTGAACGGGGTGCCACGCGCCCCCACGCGCCCCAGACCGTAGCGCCGGTCCGTCTCGGAAAACGGACTGAACACCAGAAGGCAGCCTTAGAGCTGAGATTGTTGCCCTTGGCATTGTTGGCAATGCAGCGCACCGGCGTTCAGATGGTACACACTGCACGCATACGCGCCTCCGTGCGCCCTTACGTGCACCCTCCATGCACCCCGCGCTCCCCTCCTACGGTCATGGAACAGCGAGGGCCGGAATGAAGTCCGACCCCGACGGGAGCAAGGTGCGGCAGATAGCCGCGCCGACCTGACGTCGGCCGGATCTGCCCGCCTTGGGGGATGGGGCGGTATGCGTGCCCGACGCAGGATCCATGACAGCTTCGAACAGGCAGTCCAAACCGCTGTGTCCGCGTTCGGAGCGGAGGTCACGCCGAAGCTGAGAGGCAGCGGGTGGCAGGAGGACCAGTTGCGGGGGCCGCTGGAGAACATGATCCGGTCCGTGTGCCGTGGCCTCGGTCTAGACGTCACCCTCATCGGCGAGGTTCCGCTCGTCGACATGGGGGCTCGCCCTGACTATGCGGTTCAGGTCGGCGGCGCTCTCGTCGGTTACATCGAGCTCAAGAAGCCGGGCACCCAGGCCGACCCGTCCGTCTATACAGGCCGCAACGCAGAACAGTGGGCGAAACTGCGGCTGCTCAACAACGTACTGCTCTGCGACGGGAACGAGTTCTCTGTCCACCAGCAGGGCCAGCAGGTCGGCGAAGTGGCCCACATGCGCGGCTCGGTCCTCACCTCCGGCGCCCGGCTTACTCCCGCCGACGGGGCGCTTGCGCGGGTGCTGTACGACTTCCTGACCTGGAAGCCGCAGACCCCCCGCACCACGAGCCAGCTCATCCGCGCAGTCGCCGGACTCTGCCAACTTCTGTCGGAAGAGGTCGGTGAGGCCATCGCTCAAGAAAAGAGCCGACGCCGTCTGCCAAGCTTTACAAAACTGGCCAAGGACTGGCGGCACTTGCTGTTCCCGGAGGCGACCGACGCCGAATTCGTCGAACAGTACGGTCAAGCCGTCGTGTTCGCCCTTCTGCTCGCTCGGGTGGAGGAGATCACCTTCGAGGGCGAGACCATGCACAGTATCGCCACGAAGCTGGGCAAGAAGCACTCGCTGATGGGCCAGGCCCTTGACGCCCTAGCCGGAGACTCGGTCGCTGGACTGTCCACCACGCTCAACACACTGCTCCGTGTCATCGGCGCGGTCAGATGGGACGTGCTGGACGACGGCACGGGCGACGCCTATTTCCTGCTCTATGAGCACTTCCTTCATATCTACGACCCTGAGCTGCGGATACGCACCGGCTCGTACTACACACCGCGTGGTGTCGTCTCGGCTATGGCCAGGCTGGTTGAGGACGTCCTGAGACGGGAGGGATTCCGTATTCCGTCCGGCTTCGCTTCTCCCGATGTGGTCCTTGTCGATCCGGCCATGGGCACCGGCACTTTCCTGCTGTCGGCACTGGAGCTCGCTGCCGAGACGATCGCCGAAGAAGAGGGCCCGGGCGCGGTGGGCCCGCGTCTGCGAGAGATGGTGGGGCGTCGGCTGGTCGGCTTCGAGATGCAGGTCGGTCCGTTCGCAGTCGCAGAACTGCGCATGCACGCCATGCTCAAGCAGTACGGGTCCGCGGCCCCCTCCCAGGGCCTCAGGCTGCTGGTGGCTGATGCCCTGGACAGCCCGACAGCCGAGTTCAACTGGATCCCCCACACCTACCGGGCGCTCGCCGAATCCCGCCGCCAGGCCAACCAGGTCAAGCGGGACGAGCGTGTCATGGTCGTCATGGGCAACCCGCCTCACGACGCCGTGAGTCGGGGCGCCGGCAAGTGGGTGGAACGAGGCGAGCCCGAGGCGGACATCCCCGCCCCGCTGGGGGCCTTCCGGCAACCTGGTAACGGCAGGTATGAGTCGAAGATCGCCAACCTCTACGTCTACTTCTGGCGCTGGGCCACCTGGAAGGTCTTCGACGCACACGACGACGCTCCATTCGGTGTCGTCGCCCTGATCACACCGAAGGCATGGCTCAAGGGGCGGGCGTTCGCCGGAATGCGGCGCTACCTGCGGGAAACCGCCGACGAGGGCTGGATCATCGACCTGTCGCCGGAGGGCCACCGCGCGGATGTCGCGACACGCATCTTCCCTGAGGTCGCTCAGGAGCTGTGCATCGCGATCTTTGTACGATGGCGGGACAGCACCAGGCGGCGGACAGACCGGCGGACCGCAAAGGTAAGACACCTCAAGGTCGGCGGGCGCCGCGACGAGAAGATCGAACGCCTGACGACCCTCAGGCTCGACGACCCCGAATGGCGCGAGTGCGCCACGGGCGGGACGGATGCCTTCCTGCCACCCGGCAGCGATCTGTGGGAATCCTGCCCGCAGTTGAGAGACCTGATGCCGTGGTCGTCCCGTGGCGTCACCCCGGGACGCATGTGGGTCTATGCACCGGACGAGGACACGCTCCACAAACGGTGGCGGCGCTTTGTCGCTGCGGACACCGAGCGGCGTGCCGAGATGCTCGGAAACTCGGGAGAGCGAACGCCTGATGACGATGTCCCGCCCCTGCCGGGGGTCGAATCTCATGGACGGACAACACTCGCCACCGAGCACAGGGTAAACGCTCAAACGGTGCGCATCGGATTCCGGTCGTTCGACCGGCAATATGTTCTGCCGGACAGCCGATTGATGGAACGCGGCAGAGCAGACCTCTGGCGAGTCCGTAGCGACCGCCAGATCTATACCATCGAGCAGAACGCCCACCCGGTGGTCAACGGGCCAGCACTGGTCTTCAGCGCCCTCATTCCCGACATGCACTACTTCAACAACCGCAGCGGTTGCGCCCGTCCGCTCTACCGCAACGCCGCCGGTACGCTGCCCAACGTCACGCCCGGTCTGCTCCCCCTGATCTCCGGGCAGCTCGGCGTACCGGTCGTCGCCGAAGACCTGCTGGCCTACATCGCCGCCATCGCGTCCCACCCGGAGTACACAGCTCGCTTCCAGGAAGACCTCGAAGTCCCGGGAGCCCGGATACCCCTCACCGCTGACCGTTACCTGTGGGAGCGGGCGGTTGCCATCGGCCAGCGAGTCCTGTGGCTGCACACCTACGGCGAGCGGTACGCCGATGAGACGGCCTGTAGGCCGTACGGCAGGGTGTTGCTACCACGCGACCGCCCCCGATGCGTCGCGGAGATTCCGGACCATGCGGAAGCCATGCCGGAGAAGCTGGCGTACGACCCTGTGACACAGGACTTGTGGGTCGGCAGTGGACGGATCAGTCCGGTGCCTCGCGCGGTCCGGGAGTACGAAGTGTCCGGGATGAACGTTCTCGACAAGTGGTTTGGCTACCGCCGAAAGAATCCCGCCGGCAAGCGGCGCCTCGAACTGGACCATGAGTTCGCTCGGCGCTGGCTTCCCTCATGGACCACGGAATTGCTGGAGCTGCTGAATGTCCTCGGCCTGCTCGTGCGCGAGGAGCCGGCACAGGCCGACCTCTTCAATGAGGTGTGCGCGGGCCCACTGATCACGGTGACGGACCTGACCACAGTGGGCATCCTTCCCGTGCCCACAGAGGCGACCAAGGCGTTGAGGGCGACATCGGATGCGGGCGACGCACTGTTCGACCTGTGAGTGAAGCAGCGGCTCGTCTTCGGTGTCAGGCCCGTGGCTCCGGCAGAACCTGCCTGTGTAAGGGGCGGGCAGCGGGACAACTCACTGCGCTGCCCCCTCAGGTTCATCAGCCGCGGACGGGTGGACGTACCTGCCCTCGTTGAACGGCGTGAACCACGCCTTGAACGCCATCGGTGCGACGCCGAGAGCCGCTCCGACGGCGCTCTCGTCGACGCCGTCCATGGAGTCGTCGTAGAGCCACTCGTGGTCCATGTCCTCGTAGACGTTGTTCGTGAACGCGTCGAGAGCAGCCGAGACGCCGTCGTTGAGCAGTCCGAAGGTCTCCAGGGTCCCGTTCGTCGCATTCAGCAGCAGCCTCAAGGCGAGTTCCTCGGCGACGCAGCTCAGCTGCTGGAAGCTGCCGTCCGTGAAGCGGGTGGTCCCTGCTCGGCCCGACGGGCACCGATCTGCGGGACGCGGCGCCGCTGCTGGAGACCGAGCACACCGTGTGGCAGGCCCTGCCGGGCCCCGCCGGGCACCGGCCCTCGGGGCTGGACCTCGACGCGTACCTGGTGCCGTGGACCGACGACGTGCGAGCCTGCGGCCTGCGGGTACGGGCCGTCCTGGGACTGGGTCCCGGCGGTCTGTTCGCGGGCGTGATCGCCGCGGCCGTCGCCCGGCTGCAGGGACGGTCCCCCGCGGTGCTACTGCCCGAGGCCACCCTCGGCGAACCGGTCGCCGAGCAGTTCCGCCGTCTGGTCGCGGGCGTCTCCCGGCAGCGCCGGCGCCACGATCCCGGCGTCCTCGACTCGGCCGCCGGCCTCACCCTGGCGGTCCTCGACCTGACCGCCGTCAGCCTCTCCGCCCTCGCCGCGGCCCGCCCCCGGGACCGTCCGCCGGCCCGGCGCATCAGCCCCCTCGCCCAGCCGGTACCCACCGAGCACCGGTGACCACCGGGCGCACGCCGGACGCGACAGGTCGCGGTCAGCGCGCACGTGACCAGGGACGGCGGCGCCCCCGGTGCCGGGGCGGGTTGTGGCCCCGGCACCGCGCCCGCCATATCACCCCTCGTCGCGCAGCCGGGTCGCCAGGGAGGTCAGCGGCTCGCTCTCCTCGGTGTGGCCCAGGGCGGTGAGGCGGGAGACCGCCGCGTCGAGGCGGGTGAGGGCGGGGGTGGTGCGTTCCAGGTACACGCCCTCCACGACACCCGCGAGCCGGACGCACTCGGCCCACTCGCCGGCGTGGTCCTCGTCGGGTCCCGGTTCGCCGAGCAGGGTGAGGGCCTTGTCCAGGGCTGCCAGGGCGGTCTCGTACTCACCGGCGTAGGCGCCCACCCGTCCGTGTTCGTAGGCCAGGGCACTGTCCAGGGAGCGGCCGCGGGCCTCGTACCCCGCGGCGCGGGCCTCGTCGGCGATCCTGCCCGCGTCGGCGAGGAAGGCGAGGGCGTCGGACAGGCCCTCGGCACCCTGTTGCTGGGCCTGAAGGCGGGCGAGTTCGCGCAGGCAGTTGCTGAGCTGCTCGTAGCGCGGGGCCCGGACGTGGGCGGCGAGGGCCTGGTCCGCCGCCTCACGGGCCCGGCCGAACTCGCCGGACTCGGCGAGGAGTACGGCGGTCTCCGCGGCGATCATGGCGTGGCTCCCGGGGTCGTCGTCCCAGCCGGCCGACTCGGCCGCGAGGGCGGCGAACTCCGCCGTGGCGGCCTTGAGGTCCTCGCCCGCGTGCAGCGCGCGGGCGCGGGTCAGCCGCAGTTGGGCGACGAGCCGGTCGTCCTGCTCTCCGGCGGCGACGTCCGGTTCGGCCAGGAGGGAGTCGAGCAGGGCGATGCAGTCCTCGACGCGGCCCAGGTCGAGACTGAGCCGGGCCGCGTTGCTGTAGGTGCAGAACGCGTCCGTCCGGCTGCCGTGGCGCAGTTCCAGCTCCGCGGAGCGCGTCAGGTTCCGCAGTGCCTCGTCGGGACGGCCCAGGTACATGCAGGCCTGGGCCAGATCACCGTGGAGGCGGGCGGTGTCGATCGTGTCGGCCGGCCAGTCGGCGGCCAGTCGCAGGCTCTCGGTGAGGTCCGCGTGCGCCGCCTGCGCGTCCTTCAGGCCGAGCTGGATCCGGCCGCGCAGGCCGAGCGTGCGGGGCAGGTGCCAGGCGGGGCCGTTCGCCTTCAGCCGGTCGAGGAGGGCGTCGATCTCCGTGGCCGCGGCGGGCAGATCGCCGGAGAGGGCGTACGTGCTGGCCCGCAGCAGCAGGGCGCCGGAGACCTGTCCGGCGATGTCGTGCCGGGTGGCGAAGTCGAGCAGCAGGTCCACCTCGGCGAAGACCGGCGCGATGTGCTCCTCGTTCCTCGACGTCTGCAGCCGCAGGCCGAGCGCGGTCGCCCGCAGCCGCAGCAGCCGGGCCTCCTGGTACGGGGCGAGGCCGGGGGTCTGCTCGTGCAGCCGGACGAGGGCCGCGTGGGCGGCCGTCAGCGCGGCGGCCTTCGCCTCGGCCTCGCCGGCACTCTCCCCGGGGATCTCGGCCGCGGGGAGCAGCGCGCAGGCGCGGGCGAGCACCGCGTCACCCGGCGCTCCGGCCTCGTCGTACAGGCGCGCGGCCTCCTCGTACAGGGCGGCGGCCTTCTCGAACTCGTCCTTCTCGCCCGCCCGGCGCGCCTCGTCGGCCAGCAGGTCCGCACGCAGCCGTACGAGCGGTCCCACGGCCGGGTCGTCGGGGTGGGCGTAGTCGGGGACGGCGACGAGCGTGCGCAGCCGTGCCCAGCAGGCCGTCGCGTCCGGATGCCCCTGCTCCTCCGACGCCCGTGCCCGGACGACGAGTTCGGGCAGCGACTCGGGGACGGCGGCGGCGGTGCGGGGGGCGGGCGCGGCAGCCGGGGCGGCCGGGGCCACGTCGTCGAGGCCGCGGGTGCGCAGGGTCAGTTCCAGTGCGTCCAGGAGGGGGGCGCGGTCGAGGCGGGCCCTGCGCCGGTCGGTGTGGGCCGTGGTCGCGTTGCGGGCGTCGAAGCGGGCGGCGAGGTCGTCGGCGCGGCCACGGACCTCGGCGCGCAGGCCGGCCACCGTCCAGGTGCGGCCCGCGTATCCGGCGGCGGGCAGTTCGCCGTGGCCGAGGGATTCGACGCGCTGGAGGAGGACCTCCACGCCGGTGAGGAAGCCGAGCTGGTCCAGCGGCGAGTCGACTTCGTCGAACAGGCTCCGGTTCTCTGCAAGGAGTTCCAGGCCGCGTGCCTCGTTGCCGGTCAGCGCGCAGAACTCCAGGTGCCGGCCGACCTCGCCGGACATCGAGGGGTCGCGGCGGCAGGCCCGGTAGCCGGCGAGGTGCAGTTCGCGGGCCCGGTCGGCGTGGCCGGTGCGCAGCAGGGGCAGCAGTGCGTAGGAGACGGAGCGGGCGGGCTCCTCCCGGCAGGACTCCTTCCCGGCCAGGACGGGCTGCCAGGTGGCGAGGGCCCGCTCGTCGTCGCCCGCCGCGAGGTGGTACAGGGCGCGTTCGCAGGTCTCGCAGGCCTCGCAGTCGCTGAGTCTGGTGCGGGTGCGGCCCGCCCACAGCTCGTAGGCGAGGTCGGTGTCCTCGCCGACGTGGGCGGCGAGCTGGTACGCCTGCCCGTAGTACGGCTGCAGGCCGAGGCCGGCCCTCTCGTACCGGTCGCGCATCTCCGCCGACCACTGGCGCAGGCTGGCCAGCGGTATCTCGGGCAGCTGGCGCAGGGCGTTGGCCACCCACTTGAACCGCCAGAACAGCGAGTGGCGCAGGCGCTCGTCGAAGACGTCCGGCTGCTCGTCGAAGAGGGTGAGCAGACGGGCGAAGACGACGGGCGACTTCCTGGGTTCGGAGCCGTAGGTGTACGCCTCCTGGAGTTCGAGGAGCGCGTGGACGAGCGGGAGGGGCTCCGCGAACTGCTCGGCGGCGTCGGCCAGTTCCTCGGCGGTGACGGTGCGGGTACGACCGTAGGGGCGCCGGTCGTTCTCCTGGAGTGCCTGGTACAGCTCGTCGGTGGTCTGGGGTGCGGTCGGCATCGTCAGCTGTCCTTGCGGAGGGCGTGGGCGAGAAGGTCGAGGAAGGAGCGGTTGATGAGGCTCGATTCGGCGGGCCTGAGCGGACGCCGCGACAGCATCGCGGCCTGCCCGTAGAGGGCTTCGGCGCTGGTGCGGGCCAGTTCGGGTTCGTCGATGGTGACGGCCGTACGGACCAGCGGATTGAGCTGGTTGAGGATCAGCTGGGCCCGCGGGGCCTCCTGACGCAGGTGGCCGAGGATGTCGCCCCACAGGCCTCCCTGCTGCTCACGGGCGAGCCGGGAACGGGTGCGCTCGTGCCGGGCCTCGCGGCTGTCGAGGAGGAGGGCGGGGGCGGAGGCGGGCTGGAAGGTGCGCAGCGCGACGTCGCAGTCGAAGACGGCGAGGGCGTCGCGGGCCTGGGCGAGGTAGGCCGTGGCGGCCAGTTCCGTCTCCCGGTCGACGGGGTCGAGGTGGGCGGTGAGCGTGGCCGGGTCGAGGTCGGCGACGCTGGCCTCCGGCCTGATCTCCGGCAGCCGGTGGACCAGTTCACGGTCGTAGGTGTAGCCGCCGTTGACGACGCCGAGCCCGGCGGCCGAGGCGATCGCCGCGACCTGCCGGAACTCCTCCACGCTGGAGGTCACGAGCACGGTGCGGTGGGTGCGCGCGAACTCGTCGAGGGTGCAGTGTCCGTCGGTGGTCTCGAACGGCAGCCACGGCAGCAGCATCCGCAGGATCTCGTCGTCGTGCACCGCGAGCGACTTCACGGCCAGGTGGTGGGCCTGGAGGAAGCGGCCGAGGAGGTCGGGGTCGCCGGCGGCGGTCCGGGCGATCCACGCGCGCAGCCGTTCGGCGAGGGCGTCACGGACCGCGGCGAGGGTGTCGTCCTCGTACAGGGACTCGCGGGACGCCGTCGGGCGCAGGCTCTCGGCGTCGACCACGCAGCGGACGAAGAAGGCCCACTCGGGCAGGATCTCCTCGGCCTGCTCGGACAGCAGCATGCCCTTGACGTGCACGCGGTGGCCGTGCCGGCGCCCGGCCGGCACCGTCTCGGGCAGCACGCACGCGATGCCCTTCAGGCCCACGGCCGGCAGGTCCAGTTCGATGGTGTCCAGCGGCGTGAACCCGAAGACCTCCTCGCCGTACGCGGCGAGCGCGCGGGAGCGGGTGCCCGGCGTGGGGTACGTACGCGCCCACGGTGCGGGCTCGGGATTGACGGATGCGCCCGGGCCACCCGTGCCGTCGCCGAAGGTCACCGGGTGGCGCAGCAGGGAGCCGAAGTGCCGGGCCAGCGCGTGCACCTCGGCCGGCCGGGTCCACTCGCCCGCGTCGGCGCGCGGCGTCAGTGTGACGGTGGTACCGGGTCGGGGACGGGCGGAGGCGGGCAGGGCACGGACGGTGTAGCTGCCGTCACCGCGTCCCCGCCACTCCACGACGGGGGCGTCGGGGGTGCGGGCGGATCGGCTCAGGACATGGATCTCGTCCGCGACCAGGAAGCAGGAGAGCAGGCCGATGCCGAACTGGCCGATGAAGTCGCCGCGTTGCTCGGCGATCCGCTCTGCACGCTTGCTGCTGCGGCCGATCGTGGCGAGGAAGCTGTGCACATCGGCCTCGGTGAGACCGACGCCGTCGTCCTCGACCCGGACCACCGAGCCGTCGGCGTACAGGCGGATACCGAAGGCGTCGGCGGGGGCGGCCGGTTCGAGGCCGTGCCGTGCGGTCAGCGCGTCCACCGCGTTCTGCAGGAGTTCGCGCAGATAGACGCGGGGGCTGGAGTAGAGGTGGTGGGAGAGGAGGTCGACGAGGCCGCGCAGGTCCACCTGGAAGGTGCGGTCGGCGCCGGCCGGGCTCGAAGGGGTGTCGGAAAGAGTCATCGGGCAGTCCGGGGTGGGGTGATCGAGGAGTGGCAGGCGGGGTGGCGGGCTCAGGCTGTACGCCGGAAACGGGCGTACATCTTCTCCGGCTGTGCCATGTACTTCCATGGCCACGAGGTGTAGGCGCCGTCCAGCTCGTGGAAGACGCGCGGGGCCACGATGCTCTCGGAAGACAGCGCCAGGGCCATGGCGAACATGTTGAAGTCCTCCTGCCAGCCCGGGCGTCGCTCGTAGGCGGGGTGGAGGATGCTGTGTCTGGCCGCGGCCCTCAACTCCTCCTGGACGCCAGGTGTGTCGAGGCAGTCCTTGCGGTCCGACTCCACCCACTCCTCGATATGGGCCATGGCGATCACACAGCCGAGACGATGGCCCTCGGGCGCCCCGGCGAACGCCTCACGGGCGAACGCCAGGGCCTCGCCGGGCTCGCCGCCCCAACGGGGCTGCAACTGCGACACCCACTCGATGTGGGTCTCCAGGTCCAGCGGGTCGCGGCGCAGGGCGGCGTCGCGCCGGGTCTCGTTGACGGCGAGGCCCAGGGACATGCCGCGGCCGGAGGTGAGGAGGCGGCGCCATGGTGTGACCCATTCCGGCCGCAGCTCGGTGGCCTCGAACAGGTGCTCCTCGGCGATGTGGAGCCGGTCGTGGAAGACCCGCCACTGCTCCTGCGTGACGTCCACGGCACGCGCGCTGGTGCGCGCCTCCCAGCCCCAGATGATGTGGCGCGCCCCGGATATCAGCAGGGCCGTCGCCCGGTGCTCCGCATCCTCCGCGACGGCCCGGCCGATCCAGTCCTGCACACCGTCCAGGTCGGCCAGCTCACCGAGGACCTGATGGTCGCGGCCTAGATCGAAGGGGGCCAGCGTCGCCTTGACCGCCCCCCAGTCACCCGCCTCGGCCGCCTCCACCAGGGCGAGCACCCGCGCGTCCCCGAGCGCGTGCAGCGTGTACATCCCGTTCTTCTGCTTGTTCGGGACGGGAAGGGCGTGCGGATCCGCCGCCGGTCTCTCCGCACCCCTGCCGAACAGCTTGCCCCACATGCCGCGCCCTCCCCAGGTTCCGCGTGATCGTCCAGTGATCGTCCGGTGCAGCATAAGCGGCCCCACCGACACCGCTTCCACAGGGTTTCCGGCGGTGCTTCACGGCTTGGTCCCATCTCGCGCCCGTGCCGCTTCCCGGCCGACAACGCGACAGGGAAGCGGCACAGGGGGACGTGTACCGGCATGGACGCCCCGAGGAGGCGACTGCGGTCGGGAGGTTAGCCCGCGGGAATGATTCACCGGCGCCGCAGGGTGAACCGTGCACGGCGGCTCCGCGTCGACGGCGGGCCTCGGCGCTGGGCCGTTAGCGTCGGCTCCTGTGCCGCTGAGCTATGCATTCGTGAACCTCAAACCCGGTGTGGGGAAGACGACCAGCGCCGTCTGGTTGGCCCACGCGCTGCACGCGTCGGGCCTGTCGCCGTTGCTCGTGGACAGCGACCCCGCCTCTTCCGCGCTGCGCTGGAGCGAACTGGCGGGCGGCTTTCCGTTCCCCGTGCTCTCCCTTCCCGTGGGCGACGTACACCGGCGGGTGAACGACTTTCTCGACAACCGACGGGCCGTGGTGTTCGACGCCCCGCAGCTGGAGGACCACGCCCACATCGCCCGGGGCGTCATGCGCTACGCGAGCGAGTGGATCGTGCCCGTGACCCCGGCCCCGATCGAACTGGACCGCATGGCGCCCATCGACCGCGAAATGGACGACATGCAGTCCCTGCGCTCCCACCCGGCCCGTACCGCCGTCCTGCTGAACCGCACGAACCGCCCCGACGCCACGCGTACGGGTCCCGATGCCGACGCCCGCGAAGCCCTCACGGAGCGGGGTTTCGACGTGTTGTCCACGCATGTCCCACGTCTCGACCTGTACTCCCAGTCCTTCGGCAGACCCGTCGAGGTGAAGGGCACGGCGTACATGGATCTCGCAGCGGAGCTCATCGACCGTCAGGACAGGGCATGAACCAGCGCAAGGACACCTATCGAGCCGCACTGCAGCGTCGGCCGGACACGACAGGCCACGCTTCCGCTCCCACCAAAGTGACTCGGCTGGACACCCGCTACCTCAAGGTGACCATCGAAGTGGACCTCTCCTTCGCGCGTGACCTCACCGGCTGGGCCGGACAACCGCTGTCCGCGCTCGTGCGCGCCGGCGAGGCGGTCCTGCGACCGCTGCGACAGGACCAGTAGGCCGGCCGGGCATCGCTCACGCACCTACACAAGGAAGGAGTCCGGAGATTGAAGCTTCGGCGCAATAGCGGGGCGTTCACCCTGGCGGTCGGCTCGGCGCTGGCTTCCGGTGTCCTCGTCCTGGCGGCCTGCGGCTCGGGCGGCGGCTCCCGGACCTCGGGGAGAGCGTCCGCGGCTGCCTCCCCCGCCGCCACGGCTGCCATCGGCGTGGCGTGCGGCCAGTCGGCCACCGTACCGGCCTCCGGCTCGACCGCGCAGGAGTTCGCGATGCGGTTCTGGATCAAGAACTACATGCGAGCCTGCCCCGGTACCCGGATCACCTACGACGGCAACGGCTCCGGAGCCGGCCAGAACGACTTCCTCAAGGGTGCAACCGCCTTCGCCGGTTCCGACTCCGCACTGAGCGCCGCCCAGATCACCCGGTCCAAGAGTGTCTGCTCCCACGGCGGTCACGCCGTCCACCTGCCCGCGGTCGGCGCACCGATCGCCATCGCCTACAACCTGCCGGGGGTCAGCAAGCTGGTCCTGGACGCCCCCACCCTCGCCAGGATCTTCGACTCGCAGATCACGAAGTGGAACGATCCGGCGATCGCGAAGCTCAACCCCGGCACCAGGCTGCCGGCGACACCGATCCAGGCCTCGCACCGCTCGGATTCCTCCGGCACCACGGACAACTTCACCTCCTACCTCAGCGCGGCCGACCCGAGCGCCTGGCCGTACGGGCACAACAAGGAGTGGGCGGCCAAGGGCGGCCAGTCCGCCAAGGGTTCCACGGGCCTCGCCGAACAGGTGAAGAAGACCGTGGGCGCCATCGGCTACGTCGAGCTGACGCATGCGATCGCCCGGAACATTCCCACGGTGTCGATCGCGACCGGCGCCTCGGCTCCGGTCGCGTCCAGTGTCCTCACGGCGTCCAAGGCGATCGCCGATGCCAAGATCGCCGGCACCGGTGACGACGACCTCGTGCTCCAACTCGACTACACGACCAAGGCACCGGGCGCCTACCCCATCGACATGGTCACGTACGAGATCGTCTGCGACAAGGGCAACGAGCCCGCCACCTGGTCCGCCACCAAGGCGTTCCTGACGTACATCACCGACGCGCAGGGCCAGCAGGACCTGAGCTTCCAGGGCTACGCGACGCTCCCGGCCACCATCGTGAACAAGGTACGCAGCAAGATCAGCAACCTGTCCTGAGCCCACGGGATGACGCCCTACACCCGGCGGAGTAGTCACGATGGCTCCCCACGCAGGACGACCACGGGTGTGCCATGGGCGATGCTGTGAGGCGTGACAGCTGATCTTCGCCGAGCCGGAGCCGGAACGGGAGACGGGGATGGAGATGGAAACGGAGACGGAGACGGAGCGGGAGCGGGAGCCGGGGGCGCCGCTCCGGCATCCGCTCCGCCGTCGCTCCCTGCCGAGCACCCGCACCCGCCACGCCGCTCCCGGCTGCGCCGGTGGCTCAGGCGCGCCGCGCTGGGCTGTGCCCTCCTGCTGACGGTCGTCACAGCGGCCTCGTTCGTCTACAACGCCGTCACGGCCGGACGCGCCGCGCCGCCACGGGGACTCAGGTACGTGCAGGCCGCCGACATCCGCACGCGCTACCAGACCTGGGGTACGGCGGGCCCGCCGGTCGTCCTGGTGCACGGCGCCTTCGAATCCGTGGACACCTGGTCGCGCCTTGCGCCGCTGCTCGCCCGCGACCACCGGGTGTATGCCCTCGACCTCACGGGCGACGGATACAGCGAGCGCCACGGCCCGTACACCGTCAACCATTTCACCCGGCAGCTCCTGGGCTTCCTGGACGCCATGCACCTCGGCGGTCCGGGCCAGCGCCCGCTGCTGGTGGGGCACTCCAGCGGAGCCGCCGTGGTCACCGAGGCGGCGTTGCGCGCCCCCGGCCGGCTGGGGGGTGTGATGCTCCTCGACGGCGACGCCCTCGACACGGGTGCCGGGCCGCCGCCGGCCTTCAAGTACGTGCTGATCGACCCGTATCGCACCAGCCTGCTGCGGCTCGGGCTCGGCATCGACGCGCTGGTCCGCAGCCTGTACGACGCACAGTGCGGGCCTTCCTGTCCGCGGCTGGACGCCGCGGGCCTGGACCAGTGGCGGCGCCCGCTCCGGGTGCCGGGTGCGGAGAGCGCGCTCTGGAGCATGCTGGCCGCCGGGGTGCCGGGTCTGCCGGCGGACCAGGTGGCCCGGCTCGCCGGGGTGCGCCTGCCCAAGTCGGTGGTGTTCGGTGCGCAGGACGACGTGTTCACCCGGCAGACGCCGCAGGAGACCGCCCGGCGCATCGGCGCCCCGCCCGCGACGCTCATCCCGGGCGCCCGGCACCTGACGATGATCTCCAGCCCCGAGGCGGTCGCGACGGCCGTGGACAGACTCACGGCGGCATCGGTCGCGGCATCCCGGTGACTCCGTCGCCACCCCGGTTCCCCGGTCGGTCACGACGTCGGCGCACGGCGACAGTCCCGGCCCGCCCGATCGGTCGGTGAACCCGGCCAACCACGCCTGACAGCAAGGCGGAAAGAGTGAGTGCGGGCCGGAACGCCGTATCCCCGGCCCGCACCGACCAGTACCCTGTTCGCCACTGTGCGTGAGGATCTGCCGACGCTACGCGGGGGAACAGGACGGATGAGTGTCCGGGAAGTGAGGCCTCGGGGCCGGCAGCCGGTGCGGGCCGAGGACGAGGACGAGCAGCGGCGGCTGTCGGTGTTCCACCTCGTCGGCCTGGCGGCCGGCGGCATGATCGGTTCCGGCTGGCTGCTGGGCGCGGACGACGCGTTCCGCCGTGCCGGTTCGGACGCCTACCTGGCCTGGGTGTTCGGCGGCCTGCTCATGCTGCTGATCGCCGCGGTCATGGTCGAGTTGGGCACCGTCGCCCCCAAGACCGGCGGGTTGATATTCCTGCCGCTGCAGAGCAGCGGCGCGCTGGTGGCGACGGTGGTCGCGGCCGGCCTGTGGATGTTCTACGCGATCAACCTCGCCAGTGAGGCCGTCGCGATGACGAGGGGCCTGTCCTGGAAGGTCCACGGGCTCCTGGACTCCTCCCAGGCGCTCACCCTCAAGGGCTGGGGCTACGCGCTGGTGTTCATGGCGGCGATCTCCGCGGTGAACCTGGTGGCGCCGCGGATCTTCTTCAGGATCAACTCCTGGCTGACGGTGGTGAAGGTCGTCATCCCTGTCCTGACCGTCGCGCTGCTGATCACGGCCGGCTTCGGCCACCACAGTCCCCACCCGAGTGGCAGCGGCCCCGGAAAAGGCGCCGGCGCCGCCCTGGCCGCGGTCGTCGGCAGCGGCGTGATCTTCGCCTACGTCGGCTTCCAGGGACCGCTGGACTTCGCCGGGAACATCAAGCGGTGGGGGCGGGGAATCGGCGAGGCGGCCCGGCTGCGCAGGGCGGTCTTCGGAACGATCAGCGGGGCGATGGTCCTGTACATATCGCTCCAGGTCGTGTTCACGAAGTACCAGGCGTCCTACTGGAGTCCGGCCGGCAACGAGCCCTCTCCCTACGCCCAGTTCGCCTTCGCCCTCTCCCTGTGGTGGCTCGGCTGGCTGCTCAGGATCGGCGCCGTGCTCTCCCCCATGGGTGCCGGACTCGTCTTCGCCCATGCGCTCACCCGCGAGGTGGCGGCGCTCAGCCGGGCCCATCTCACCCACCGCGGGCTGCAGACCGCCCGCAAGGCGTCGCTGAAGCGGCGGTACGACGTGTACTGGCTGGTCCTGGTCGTCGACTTCTTCGTCGCGAGCGTCGCGCTACTGGCGGTCGGCGGCAGCTGGAGCTCCCTCGTCGCGATCACCGGAGTCCTGACCCTGGTCGTCTACGCCGTCCCGGGCGTCGTCCTCGTGTCGCTCCGCGACCACCTGACCGGCTGGTCCCGCCTGCGGCGCGGCGTCCGCGAGGTCCTGGCGCGGGCCGGTTTCGCCCTGATCGCACTGATCCTCTACGGGGCGGGCTGGGCCCCCCTGTGGCGGGGCATGGCGACCCTCACGATGGGCTGTGCCCTGCTGCTGTGCCTGCCGATCGTCGCCCGCCGGCTGCCCGCCTTCGGCCGGATGTACGACGCCAAGGTGCACGTGACACAGTTACGGCACTGGCGCACCAGCCCCGTCGCCCAGGCCGCGCTCTGGCTGCTCGGTCATCTCGCGGTGCTGACGCTGCTGACCCTGCTGGGCGATTCCTCGGTCGGTGTCCTCCCCAAGCTCCTCGGGGGCTTCCTGGCCGTCGCCGCGGCGCTGGCGGCGTTCGAGGGCCTGGTCGCCGCGTCCAGACGCCACATGGCCGACGTGGCGCCCATGCTCCCGGTTCCGGGCACCGGCGGGCCCGCCGCGGCCGCTAGCGCAGTGAACGAATGACCTCCGTGGCCTCCGCCTCGAACCCCCTGCCACGCAGTTCCTCGACCGCCTCCTCCCGACGGTTCGCGTCGGACCAGCGACCCACCGTGGCACGGAGCAGGAAATGCCTGTCCGCTTCCTCCATCGCGCCGGTGCGCAGCCGGTCGACGACCAGCGCCACGTCCTGCGGGGTGACGCGCTGCTCGTTCTCCAGGCATCGTTCGAGCAGGTCCCAGCCGTCGCGGGGCAGCGCCGCGCCGTACAGGCAGGCGGCGATCTCGGCGATGACCGCGCCCGAGCCCCGGAGCACCCCGACGGGGTCGGAGGGGTCCGCCAGTTCCTTGCAGGCCAGGTCGACGGCCTCGGCGCGGCCGCGGCCCCGCAGCCCTCTGACGTACTCGACGAACAGCCCGGCGTCGGCGCCCTGTTCGAGGACGCGCACGGCCAGTCGCTGGGCGATCGTCTGCGCCACGCGGTTGCGGTCCCTCGGCCGCTCGATCCTGACCAGCAGACCGGCCAGATCGGTTCCTGAGCGGCCGTCGGTGTGCGCCGCGGCGGCGATGCGCAGCAGCCTCCTGCATTCCGGCTGGGCGTTGAAGTTGCCCAGGACCGTGTCCAGGTAGTCGAGTTCCACCGGCGAACGCGGCCCGTCCGCTCGCGCCGTCCCCCTTGCCACGATGTCGGCGAGCAGGTCCTTGGTCGTCCTGGTGAGAGCCTCCGAGCGGTGCCAGGCGATGACGATCTCCGCCAGGTGCTCCACGTTGTCGCGCGACGCGGCGTGCTCGCGGATCAGCACGCACTTCTCGAAGGCCCCCTGCCGGGCCAACTGGCCGCAGATCTCCGCGATGTCATGCTGGGACAGCCGTCGGCCGACATGCTCCACGAGGGTGTCGGGGCCGTCGGTCCGGGTGGCGATCAGATGGGCCACGATCCGTCGCGTCTCGGGTACGTGATCCGGGATCCGCAACTGTGCGTCGACCCACTCCTCCAGGATCCGCTCGGAGGGACTGAGCTGGTGGAGGGCGCCGGCGAGATCCTGGAACTCCCGGGGAACGGTGTACGAGGCCTGCGACGGCACGTGCACGTTCTCGGTGATCGCGACGAGGGTCTGGCGGAGAAGCTCGGCGGCCTCCTCCCCGCACTTCTCGTCACGCAGCGCGATGTAGAGGAGGGCCTTGTCGAGATTGGTCCGCCCCGAACTCGGTGTGGTGAACACGCGCAGCGTCTTGTCCACCAGTTCGCTCTTTCCGGCGCCCCGGCACTCCCGGACGAAGACGGCGACGTCGAGCACCGTCCGCTGGCAGGCGATGTCATGGATGACGCCGTCCGTCAGCCGCGGGTGCGCACCCTCGCTCGCACGCTCGGCATCCCACTGCCGGATGGCGAGTTCCGCGGCGTGAATGATGTTCCGGCTCAGCGCCGCCGTGGCCACCATGTTGACGGCGTCCCGGTAGTCGAAACTCACCGCGCATTCGATGAGCCGGTCGATGGTGCTGAGCATGGCGAACGCGTGCAGGGCCCTGATCGCGTTGGCGGGCCGGGGCCGCTCGCTGCTCTCGGTGACGGGCCGCTCGCCCTCCCGCATGGCCTGCATGCGCTCCTTGAAGGCGGCGACCGAGCACTTGGTCACCCATTCGTAGCCGAAGCTCCACGGCTCCGCCGCACCGTCTCCCGCCGGACGTTCCGCCCCGCCGGAGCCCGCGGCCTGCTGGCCCCCCGTCATACGCGCAGTGCCTTCTCCACCTGGTTCCAGTAGCGGGCGAAGGCGTGGGGCGAGCTGAACGTCTGGTTGGCCCTGACGTCGATGTGCCGCGCGAGATGCCGGCCGGCCTCATCCGGCCTGGCGCTGAGCAGGGCGACCACGTCGCCGGTCTTCCGCTCGTCCTTCAGCAGTTCGTCGAGGCCGGAGTCCCGGTCCATCATCAACGTCTTGACCCAGTCCGCGGGCTCGACCGGGAGTTGCGGGACCGGGTCGCGCTTCTTGAGCTCCATCTGGTTGGTGAAGAGCGGGGTGCCGTCACGGGCGTCGTTGAGCGACATCCTCGGTACCTGGTGCTGGGCGCCAGTGCAGTTCTCCATCTCCTTCTTCACCGCCTCCCGCAGGAGGCCGATGGTGAGCTGGTGATTGTGGTCCCTCGTGCCATCCTGCAGTATGTGCAGCAGATGCCCGCTGAACGGTGTGCACTTCGAGAGGTTCCCCGGCAGGGCTGAACAGCCGTCAGCAGGTGCGAAACTGGCGTTCTTGACGGCCGTGAAGACACAGGTGCCCTCGTCCAGCGCGCCGAGAACTCCGGGCAGGACGGGCTCCTCCCCCAGCTGAGGCAGCAGGTTCGAGTAACAGCAGTCGGCGATCAGGACCTTCAGCCTGGCCCTGGCCTTGCGCATGACACGGTAGACATACCAACTGGAGAGCCACGTCCACGGCTTGTCCCGGTGGGACGAGCCCAGGGAGAAATGGACCTGCGCGCCGGGAACGTCACTCCAGTACTGACCGTGACCGACATACACCACCAGGAAGATGTCGTCGGGCCCGGTCTCGTCCGCAGCCTCCTGCAGCGCCCTCATCACGCCGTCAGCCGTGCGGACCTCGTCCTCGGTCAGGACGCGGCAGCAGTCGGCACCCCACATGTCGTCGCCGGCGAGAACCTCGCCGTACATACGCGCGCTCTCACCGATCGGCGGATGGCTGTCCATCCCCGAGCCGACGGCGTACCTCGCCGGTCCTATCACCACCGCACGGGACGCCATCTCAGCCGTCCAGCCCTTGCGCCGTCGGCTCCGCCGCGGAGTCGGGTACGGACTCGGTGCCGACCGAGGTCTCGGGCGGATCCAGCCGCTCACCGCGCCAGCGCTCGACAACCCCCTTCACGGCGTCCACCGCGGCCGACACGGCCATCTCGGTCGCCTTGCCGACCACGGTCACGAGGACGATCTCGACGATGCCGCCGGTCAGCACCTTGCCCTTGTCGACCGCCTGCGCACCCCAGGACAGACCGGTCTGCGCCTCCAGCTCCTCGAGCATCCGGCCCGGATCGTCCAGACCGGTCAGCCCCTTGACGGTCACCGAGATCCTCGTCGCCATGCCAACGCCCCCGCCTCGAGCTCAAGTCCACCACCAGGACACCGAAACCGGTTCCGCGGTTCCCCGCGTCAACGCCCATACCAGCGTACTCACCGAGGCAAGCGCCCCTGGCCCGATCGGCGTGCCTCGGCCACGGCCCGCGTACCGGCCTCGGCGCTGCGCCGCCACGCGCCGAGGCCCCCCAGAGGCTGCCTGGCCCGAGGAGTCGTGAAGCCGTGAAGGCCTGAGGGGGTGGCGGATCAAGCGGTCCTGCCACCCCACCGGGTGTCGACGCGCTCCCAGTCCAGCGCCCACTGCCTCATACGACGCCGGTCCAGCAGGGCACGTGCGGCCCACGCGGAACCCCAGGCCACACCTCCGGTGACGGCGGCGGCACCCACGCCGGCGAAGGAAGACCTCACAGCCGCATCGGACTCCGCCGCAGGCTGGGAGACCAGGTCACCTCGCGCATTCACCCATACCGGCACCCGCGTCCCCGCACGGGTGTGAGCGGCCACCGTGGTCCGGCCGGTGCGCGTGCCGCCATCGGGCGTCGTCCAGCGGACCGTCGCACTGGCCCTGCTCACGTCCGCGTGACCGGGCACCGCGTCCCTGGCGTGCTCCAGGAGGACCGCCACGACCTCCCGGCGACCCGAACGCTCCTCCTCGAAGCCCTGGTCCGCCACCATCGCGGCCAACACGCCCGCGGTCGCGCCGCCCAGCACCCCCACGACCCACGCGAGGAGCAGCAGCCACGCCTCGACGAGGTCGCTGGTCCGTCGAAGCGGACTGCGCCTGAACCGCCACAGCCTCGCACGGAGCGATCTCCCTCGAACCGGTCTCGTCACCACGAGCCCACACCCCCTTACGAGCACGAGCGCCTGTTTCCAGTGTCCTCCGGAACGTTGAAGTTCTCCCCTCCTTTCGCAAGCTCAGGAAGGGGATTCCCGTCTACCTTGCGGTGACAGGCTTGACGGTTCTGGCCGCCCTGCGACCGCGCCTTCCGGCGGCCGGGACCTCCACACTGATGTGGCCGATCCGTACAGGTGCAAGATGTTCCGGGCTGCGTTCCAGTCGGCGTTGCCCTGGAAGTCGCAGTCGGGGTTCTTGCATATGAACGTGGCCTGGTCTTCTCTGCTGCCGGGGAGGGT
>NZ_WEGL01000019.1 GCF_009604455.1 Streptomyces sp. RB17 | reverse complement strand
CCCACTGGGTGTTGCCGGCGCCCAGCAGCGCGTACCGCACATTCGACAGCGAGCCCTCGGGCAGCCCGGCGGCGAGCAGGTCGTCGAAGCGCTGGGCGTTGTCGGGAGCCTTGCCGTTGTAGCTGGCGGCCACGACGGCGAGCAGGCCCTCGGAGGGCAGGTTGTCACCCAGCTCGTCCAGGCTCACCAGCGTGGTGCCGAAGCCGGAACGCTCGCCGCGGTCGGCGATGGTGCGGGCCAGGTCCTCGCACGAACCCAGGCTGGAGCCGTAGGCGACGGTCAGGTTCACACCGACACCGCTGACCGCTGCCTGCGCCTGTGTGTCGCCGGTCTGCAGGTCCGCGGCGCCGAAAACGGTCCGCTCGTGCTCCTGACGGCGACGGACGATGAGCTCGAAGTTGCCGGGCTTGCGCGTCAACGCCTCCCGCACGTCCATCTTGTAGTCGCTGGTGTCCGAGAGCTTGAACTTCTGCAGCACCAGCGCCAGGGCCAGGCGGGCCTCGGTCAGCGCGAACTGCCGGCCGATGCAGGCACGCACACCGTTGCCGAACGGCTTGTAGGCGTGCGGGTGCTGCTGGGCCCGGTTCTCCGGCAGCCACCGGTCGATGTCGAACTCATCGGGACGGTCCCACGCCTTGGGGTGGGTGTGCAGGGGACCCTCGAGGATGTTGACCCGCGTGCCCTTCTTGAGAAGGTAGCGGCCACCGATGACGGTGTCCTCCAGCGGGGCCTTGCCGAACGCCGGAATCGGAGCCCACAGGCGCAGGGTCTCGTCCAGGATCCGCGGGATGACGTCCAGCTGCATGATCGTGTCGTAGTCCGGGACGGTGTCGCCGGGCATCAAGCGGTCCACCTCTGCATACGCCTGGGCCAGGACGTGCGGGTTGCGCATCAGCGAGTACGTGGCGAACGACAGCAGACCACTGGTGGTCTCGTGACCGGCGATCAGGAACGTCAGCACCTGGTCGCGGACGTTGTCGTCGGCCAGCAGCTTGCCGGTCTCCGGGTCGGTGGCCTGAAGCATCAGACCCAACAGGTCCTCCTCACCGGTGCCCTTCCCCTCGCGGCGCTCCTTGATCACGCTCTCGACCAGGTCCTGCATCAGCCGGATGTTGTCGCGGTACTTCCGGTCGTCCGTCTTGCGCAGCTTGGTCATCATCGGCAGCTCCTGCGAGCGCCGCAGCGACTCGATCAGCGCCTCCAGCAGAGCGTTGAGGAAGGGGTGCAGCTCCTCCTTGTCGAAGGACTTGAACCGGTAGCCGAACCCCGACAGGGCGATGGTGTCCAGCGTCAGGCGGGTGTAGTCGTCGGTGATGTTGACCGACTGACCCTCCCGGCCCTCCCACTTGCCCGCCAGGTTCTGGGCGATCTCCAGCATCTGCCCGAAGTACGCCTTCATGGCCCGCTGGCTGAACGCCGGCAGTAGGACACGGTGTGCCATGCCCCATTCCTCTTCGTACTGGTGGGCCGTGAACAGGCCCGCCCCCGCGAAATCCCGGACGTGGTGCAGCGGCGTCTTGTCGATCTGCTTGAAGAACCGGGTCTCGTCGCAGACCTCGGCCACCAGGTCCGGGTCGTAGACGAAGACCTGCTCGATGCCGGCGATGTCCATGCCGTAGATGCCCTCGGGGAACTGCTTGGACAGCTCACCGAAGTACTCCACCGGATTGGTGTCGGGGATCTGCGGCGTGTTGCCGAGGAGGGGGATCCCGCGCGGGGACCGGATGGGGCGAAGGTCGTTCGCGTGCGTGGTCATGGCTTGCTCCTTTGTGTGGAGAAGAGGGGGAAGGGCAAGGGCGCCGGTCGATGCCGCGCTGCACGACAGAACCATACGTCGTATGGAATTGAAACCATACACGGTACGGAAAGCGGAGCGCAACCCCGAGCGACCAGGTGACCGCTGTGAGGAGGCTCATTTCCATACGCCGTACGGAACTGATATCGTACGTGGTATGGAAAAAGCGAGGCGTCCCCCGCGGGGCACAAGGAAGAGAGACGTGCCTCTGACCGAGGCCGGGATCTATGCCGCAGCCCTGCGGCTCATCGACGAGGACGGGGCCGAGGCGCTCACCATGCGCAAACTCGCCACCGTGCTCGATGCGAACCCGATGTCGCTGTACCACCACGTGCCGAACAAGGAAGCCGTGCTGCGCGGCGTGACGAGAATGGTCGGCGCGCAGTTCCGCACCGTGACGCTGGAGGAAGCCCCCTGGCAGGAGCGCATCCGTCTGCTCGCCACGGATTTCCGGACGCTGGCACACCGTCACCCGAGGCTGTTGGCCTACTCGTTCAGCCACCAGCCGGACTTCATCCAGCCCGACGACCCGTTCTGGACTGCGCTTACCGCGATCGTGGCGGCTGCCGGGGTGCCGCACTCAGAGGTCTCGGAGATCGCCGCGCTGATCGTCGCCGTCGTCATCGGTGTGCTCACCGCCGAACTCAACGGCTCGCTCCACCAGTGGTCGAACCTCAAACCCCCCGGCCCTGACGCCGACGAAAACGGGGCCGGGGATGCAGACCCTGAAGGCCCTGACCAGGACCACATGTTCCGCCTCGTGCTGGACACACTGATCACGGGCCTGGAAAGCCGGCTCACCGGCGATCGTGACGGCCGGGACGCCAGCCTTTGAGTCAATCCTCCTGAGGCGCTGAGCCCCAGAAACTGGCCCCTGAGCCGCCCCACAGTCGGGCGATATCAGCGCCATGTGCGAGCCACCCCCGTCACATCGGGGAACACCGCCCGGCGGGGTGGTTCCACAGCCTCTGCACGGCAGCCGTATGCCGACGCTGAACCGTGAAATGACCACGGTCGTTGGCTTCTTCCTGGTCTCCCTCCTGAAGTGGGAGACCGTCGGCCTCGTCGAGCTGAATCAACCGCGCCATCCGTTCACCGAGGCGGCCATGCCGCCGAGTGCTCCCGCCCCTGAGCGCGAAGGGGCGCCCCGTACCGGATGAGCAGCACCTGATCTCTCTTACGTTCTTGTCTCTCGCCATCCCCCATCCGCTGTCCGGAGGGCTTCCCCCATGTACCAGAACGCCACCGCCGCTGCTCGCGGCGCCGAGACCGCACCTGAGAATGTGCCCGCCCTGTCGCACCAGCGCCGCTGGTGGATCCTGCTGGTCATTTCCCTGTCGATGCTGATGGGCGTCCTCGACGGCACCATCGTGAACATCGCCCTGCCGTCCGCCCAGCACGACCTGGGCTTCTCGGACGCCGACCGGCAGTGGGTGGTCACCGCCTACGCACTGGCCTTCGGCAGCCTGCTGCTGCTCGGCGGCCGGGTCGCGGACCTGGTCGGTCAGAAGGTGACCTTCCTGGTGGGGCTGGCCGGCTTCGCGGCCGCCTCCATGGTGGGAGGCGTGGCGAACGGTTTCGCCATGCTCGTCATCGCGCGGGCCGTCCAGGGATTGTTCGCCGCCCTGCTGGCCCCGTCCGCCCTGTCGGTCCTGATGACCACCTTCACCGATCCGCGCGAACGAGCGAAAGCTTTCACCGTCGCAGGGTCGGTCGCCGGTGCCGGCGGAGCCATCGGCCTGATCCTCGGCGGCGTGCTGACCCAGTACCTGGACTGGCGCTGGACCATGTACGTCAACGTGGTCTTCGCGGGGGTGGCGTTCGTCGGTGGGGCAGCCCTGCTGCACCGCACCCCGCGTGACACGACCTCCAAGCTCGACGTCCCCGGCACCCTGCTGGCCTCCATCGGACTGTTCTGCCTGGTCTACGGGTTCTCGAACGCCGAGACGCATGGCTGGGGTTCGCCCGCGACTTGGGGCATGCTGGCGGCCGGCGCCGTGCTGGTGACCCTTTTCGCCTGGTGGCAGGGCAGGGCGGCGTATCCGTTGCTGCCCCTGCGGGTCCTGCTGGACCGTAACCGCGGCGCCTCCTTCGCCGCCCTCTTCGTCACCGGCGCGGGCATGTTCGGCGTGTTCCTGTTCCTGACCTACTACCTGCAGCAGAGCCTCGGCTACAGCGCTCTGAACACCGGCTTCGCCTTCCTGCCCCTGATCGTGGCCTCGTCGTCCGCCTCCGCGGTGGCGAACAACGTCCTGGTGGCGCGCATAGGGCCGAAGCCGGTGGTCCCGCTGGGCATGGCCATTGCGGCCGCCGGGCTGATCTGGATGACCACGCTGGACCTGAACAGCGGATACGTGACGCAGGTACTGCCCCAGCTGATACTCGTCGGCATCGGGCTGGGCACGGTCATCGCACCCGCCATGAGCTTGGCGACCTCCGGAGTGGAGGCCACCGATGCCGGCGTCGCGGCGGCCGCTGTCAACACGCTTCAGCAGGTGGGCGGCTCCATTGGCATCGCCTTGCTCAGCACGATGGCCTCCGACGCCGCCACCGGCTACCTCTCCGGCCGCGATCCCAAGGACCCTGGCGTCCTGGCCCAGGCCGGCCTCGAAGGCTACTCCACGGCCTACTGGTGGTCGGCGGCCGTCTTCGTCACCGGCCTGGTCATCACCGCCCTGCTCTACCGCCGGGGTGTGCCCCAGCAGGATGAGAACGCTGCACCTGTCGTGCACATGTAGCGGGACAGGCAGTGCCCCTGAGGACCCACCTTCGAGGGGCGTCGTACGGGCTCTTTGCGGCTCCCCTCTCCTGCTCATGGATGTCCCAATAGTGGGCTGCGGCTCGGGTTTTATCAACGGAAGGTGTACCAGGTGGAGGATCGAACAGATCCGCGTCTCTTGCGCAGTCGTGAGGCCATGGTCGCGGCGGCCACCGCGTTGCTCACGGAAGGTGGGCTGGAGGCCGTGACACATCAAACGGTTGCGACTCGTGCCGGCGTCGGCAGGGCAACCGTCTACCGGCACTGGCCGAGCCTTCTCGACCTCCGCCTGGCCGCCCTGGAGGCCGGCATGCCTCCTCTCCCTCCGGTACCCGAGGAGCTTCGGGCCGCTTCCGGCAACGATCCGCGAGCGGAGCTCATTTACCGTCTGAACGTGCTCGCCGAGCGTTGGGACGACGAGTCATCGGGGGCCGTCCTTGCCGCGGTCCTCGGGGGCTCACGGCACGACGAAGGTATGCGCCGCCTCCGGGAGTCACTGCTGAACCGGATCGCCGACGCCCTGCGCCCTGCGGTTACCACAGCCGTCGAGCGCGGCCAGCTCCGGCCCGACGTCACCCCCGAGACATTCGCCATGGCCACCGCTGGGCCGCTGTTCTTCGAGCGCTTCTTCGTCGGGAACCACCTGGGGCGCGACACCGTGAACGCCGTCGTGGACGCCGCTTTGCGAGGTTGGTCCTAGGTGTATCGGCTTGCGGCCACGAAGCAAGCCGGGCCATCCGTCCGACAGGGTCTCCGCCCCGCAGGTGCGGGCTGCCGTCAGGCTCCCAAAGCCGTGGTGCTGGGGACCACCAAGTACATCGACGCAGCCGTCGGCCGGTACACGCCGAAGGTCAGGAGATCCGCGACGAGGACGTTGCGCGGCTGTTCCCGCTCATCACTGCAACCTCGACGTGCTGTCCGCGCCGACGCCCCCCTGCGGCCGCTGCGCGATCCCAACGCCGCCGGTGGCTCGACACCTGCAGCAACTGACTTTCCCCAGGGGAGATGTGGCGGAGAGGACTCGGCACAACGACAGCCGGCGCGGCCGGGGTCGGCACGCTACCGGTGCCCGTCCTCGGTTTCCACGGACACGGTCCGACCACTGTCCTCGATGAGACAGCGGGAAATCGCACGGGCCGTCGCGCGCACGGCCGGGCCGTACCCCGGGTTCGGCGAACCGGTGCCGGACGCCACGACCGACAACGCCGCGACCACCTCGCCGCCGTCACGCACCGGCGCGGCCACGGTGCTCACCTGCCAAGGACGGCTCTGGTGGCCGACAGCGTGATCGCCGCGCCGTACCTCCGCCAGCACACGGCGCAGGTCGGCGGGGGTGCGGATGTCGTCGTCGCCGTGCTCCGGCGCGTAGGCGGCGATGGCCTGCTCCTGGACGGCCGGCGGCGCGAAGGCGAGAAGCACCAGCCCTACGCCGGTGGACGGCAGAGGAAGACGGCCCCCCACGCGGTAGCGCACGGGACTCGCATCACGCGCTGACAGCCGCTCGACCAGCAGCGCCTCCCCCCCGTGTACAGCCCGTCAGGGTTCGGGGAGCGGGGCCCAACGAGCGCACGGTCGGCGTTGATGCCGCTCACCCAAGCGAGAACTGTTCATCGGGCGGCCGCCCGTCCCAGTAGGAGTCCAGGAGTCGAGCAGTCCAGCAGGCTCGGCCAGCACTCCGGCTGACCGCAACTCGGCCGTCGTCCACCAGCGGGCTTGCGGGGCGTGCCGATGAGCGGCGAGCTACGGAGCGCGGGAAGGTGGGCGATGCGACGCAGGTAGCGGGTTGCCGCGTGGCGGCTGGTCTCGGGGCGGGTCGGCCGCGGAGTCGCGGCGAACATCCTGACCGAGGCTGGCTTCGGCCTGGCCGCCCTCGACGCCACGACTGCAGACAATCACTCACCATGGCGGTGAACACTGAGGCGCAGACATCCGTGTGCCTGCCTCAGTCGCACCCTGCCAGGACTCACCCTTCGGCGAGGAAGTGCGCCAGCAAGCGGTCGAAGTCGCTGTGGCCGAGCTCGGCCCCTCGAGGCACCACTGCCTCCGTTTCCTGCAGGAACGCCTTGAATTCCTGCGCTGGGGCCTTGAGCAGGGCCGTACCGGACGGCGGGTTGAGAAGGATGTACAAGTCGCGGCAGCCCTCCTCGCCGGCGGGCCATATGCGAACGTCTCCCTCGCCGGCGGGGCCCTCCAGGCCGTCGATCAGCAAATCGCGCCCGATGATCCATTCCACCGGCTCGTCGCTGTCGACATCGGTGGTGAATGCGGCATGGACCACATAGGGATCACTCGGCGCATACCGCAGATTCATGATCACGGGCAAGGACGTCGCATGCACGCCGACAAGCTTCACAGGTAGCCCCTGGATCAAAGTTCTCAATGACTTCATTGGTCTTACTCCTGGTGCTTCGAGTCATCCGGGGAGGGCCATCGGAAGAGCTGTCGTCGGATTCAAGAGGCTGCACAGACGGAGACGTGACCAACGGTGGCTGCCGGACAAAGGGCGCCCCTGGTCTCAGCGATCGACGCCGTACCGGTCGTGGTTGTAGTGAACCGACTCGTCACGGTCCCCACCTCGACGCCGGCCGCGGTTGCCGGGGCCCGGTCACGCAGGGCAGAGCCGTCCTTGGACCGGAACGGCACGCTGTCCGAGTCCGAGGAGAATCGCAGGGCCGTCGGATACCGGCCCTTCTGGCCGCGTCACTCGTCGCAGGCCGACCGTCAGCGCAAGGGAGAGTCCACGGTGGGCGTCAGGAGGGTCTCGTCGAGGCCGACGATCTGGCTGATGTCGAAGCCTTCCATGTCCGCGCGGAACTCAGGACTCGACAGGTATGCCTCCAGTCGTTCCCGCACGTCGTCGGTGTCCCTGTAGGAAACGAGGGCGTAGAGCTGGGGGGTTTCGTTTCCGGGCGCTGCGGGCACCGTCCAGACGCCGTGGGTGGTGATCCGGTGCTTGGCCATACCGGGAATGTGCTGGGCCCAGATTTTCTCGTAGGTGGAGAGCGCGTCGGAGCTGCGCAGGGTGTAGACGCGAAGCTGGTACTGGGACATGCCAGTGGTTCCTTTACTTCTGAGCATGGATGGTCGGCGGTCAGTCTCGGGGGAGGAGGTGTGCCAGTTCGGCATCCCAGTCGATGAGTCCGGACTCGGTACCCCGTGGCACCAGAGCCTGGGTGTCCTGAAGGAAGGACGAGATGTCCTGCACGGGGACCTCGAGCAAGGCGGTGCCTCCGGAAGAACCGAGGGCGATGTAGATCGACTCGTCACCCCGCCCCGCGGCCGGCCAGATCCGGACGTCCGCGTAACCTGCGGAACCGTCCAGACCGTCAGCCAGAAGATCCCGCCCCAGGACCCATTCGACCGGCTCGTCGCAGTCGACGAAGAAGGCGGCACGGACGACATAAGGATCAGCGGGCTCGTAGCGCAGACGTACGCAGAGGGGCAACGAGGAGACGTGCGAGACGACCAGCTGCACGGCAACCCGCCGTTCTACGCCCTTCAAGGACTTCTTCATCGGCTTCCGCTCCTGGGTAGGGCTCGGCGGTGCCTCACACCGACCTGTGGCGAAGAGGCAGCGCGGGCGGAGGCGGTACAACAGGGCGCGGGCGCCGGACGGCACGGGCGCACCGCTTGAGGAGTGACGCTGCACTCACCCGGCCGGCAGACGGATCCCCGCCGCCGGCAAGGACGGGGCCGAGGGGAACCGCTTGCGCACATGGCCGATACCCGTCTCACCGGTCGTCGCGGCTCAGGTCATGGTGGTGCCTGCCCCCGCCGTCGTGCTCGCAGCGGTTCCCGTCGTGGCGGTAGGACCTGTCGGACGCCCAGCCGTGTCCCTCGCCCTCCCAGCGGTAGAAGTGACCACCGCGGTAGTACAGCCCGTCGCAGTCGTGCCGGGTCGAATCGCTGCCGTGGCGGTCCTGGTGCCAGCCGCGGGTCTCGTCGCAGGAGTAGCCCCGCTCGAGCAGGTAGCCGACACCGTGGTCCCAGCTGTAGTCAGCGGCCACGGCCCCGTCGGTGGGGTGCTGGGCGTGCGCGGACGCAAGGGGCGCAGCCGAAGCGGTGCTACCGGCACCGAGGACCGCGGCACCGGCGACCGCGACGGAGGAGGCAGTGAGGGCGATGCGCTTCGCGAGCTTGTTCATGATCTTTCCTTCCCGAGGGGGTGATCTGTGCCAACGGCGGTTCTGCCAGGCGATGTAAGACGCCCGGTGTGGTCCGAGCGAGCAGTTCCATACGTCGTATGGAAGCGCGCTTTCATTGTTACCATACGTCGTATGGAAATGTCGAAGTGACGAAGGTAACCGTTGACCGGCTGGCACAAGCGCCAACAGATGTCGCTCCTCAGGGCGAGCTGCCCGCCGCCGGCTCCCTCTGCACGCCGGCCGGAGCGGGACCTGGTGATCGGTGGCTTCACCGGCCCGGAGATCGCCCCAGCCTCGGGAGTGAGGGCTCGAAGCCACGGATGCATCCAGTTCGCCGCAGAGGCGGGTTTGCGATCGCCGGAAGGCGGGACGAGTATTTTTTGAGGCGTGACGACCAGGGCACACCCTGATGCCGACACCGTCGATGCAGCACCCCCTTCTGGTTACGCCCACGCTCACAGCTGACAAGCGTCACCGTGAAGGAAGCGGCGCAGCGAACAGGATCGAACCTGCTCATTCGATGGCCTGGCCGGGGCGAGGGGAGGGGCATCCGGCCCCGTCGCCTGACGGGAGGCTTGAGAAACCGGCCCAGGGCTTCATGATCGAGGCTGCATGACCGGGTCGCCGTGGGGCGGAGGCAGAGCGGAAGGAGTCTGCCCATGCGGATCAATGTGCGGCGGGCGCACCTGTCCGACGGAACCACTGTCGACGCCGATGTGGTGGTGGCCTTGCTGGGGTCGATCCGGAACGTGGAGTGGCTGGGGGGCTCGGGGCTGGCGCCGGTTTCTGGGGTGTCGGGTGCGATGCCGGTGGCCGCGCCTTCGACATCAACGGTGTGGTCACCGACAGCATCTACGTGGCAGGGGACGTGGCGCGTGCGCCGCATGTGCTCTACGAGTACCAGTTCCTGGCGATGGAGCACTGGGGCAACGCTGTTTTCGGTGCGGAGGCAGCGGCGCACAACATGGTGAACCTGCAGCCCCACTATCGATCGGTCGAGGAGCGCCGTTTCGCTGCGGCCTACGGTCACCGGGGCCGCATCGCCGCCTCCGTCACCTTCGATCACGGCAAATGGCTGGAGTACTACGGGAAGCTGATCGAGTAATCAGGGCCATTCTCGCCTCCACCGGCGGGCCTGGACCAGCCCGCCGACACGAAACCGATGCCGGGCGAGTTCCCGGACCCAAGGGTCCCGCCGGCGATCCCCGACGTCGTCCTGACCGGACACGCCTCGCGCGAGCGGACGGTCGAGTTCCGGCCGCGCCGCCACTGACGCGCCCGTCGGGGCAAGGCGGACGGCATCGACTGGCTAGTGCTGTGACCGGCAACCTCCACCGGTTTGCCATGGATGAACGGAAAGTTGGGCAGGGCGGAACCGATGTCTGGGCTACTGCGCTGAGAGAGCGGGCTGTGCGGTGAGCACGGGCTGGTAGTACCCGCTGGAGGCCGGACTGTGCCAGGCGATGTTGGTGAAGCCGGCTTCAGTCACGAACTCTGTCAGCTGCGAGGGCGTCAGCGCCCAGTAGGTGCTCCGGCGCACTCGGACCTGCCAGGTGTTCTCCGCGGGGATGAGCTGGAAGTGCTCCAGGTCGTAGCGCTCGCCGTCTTCATGCCAGTGCCACAGCTGGAAGGTGATCACTTGGCCGTCGCGTGTTTCCGAGACCTGGGGAGGTGTCGCCGTGGGTCTGGTCTGACGCGTCTCGGCATAGGCCCGGACAGTGATCATCAACAGTCCGTCGTCTCGGAGCACCCGTCTCATGCCGAGGAGTGCCGCCTGGAGATCTCGCCCGGAGAGTAGGTGCGGGAGCGAATTGTCCGCGCAGAGGACGACGTCGAATGACGCCTCTTTGAACGGCAGTTGGCGCATGTCAGCCGCAGCGGCCGGAAGCCGGCTGCCCCGGGCCGCCGCCTCGGCGGCGGCGCGCGCGGCGGCGACCGGGCTCAGGTCGCTGCCGACGACCTGGTGCCCGGCCAGGGCCAGCCCGATGGCCTGGGTGCCGATCCCGCACGAGCAGTCCAGGACGGTGTGCGGTCCCGCGCCGAGAGATTGGCGGACGAGCCCGCCCAATACCTCGGCCTGGTAGGCCATGCTCGCGTCCCAGTCCCGGAACATCAGGTGGTAGTCGTGGGCCAACTCGTCGTAGAAATCCCGCACGGAGGGCTCGGACATGTATCCCACCGTAGTGCGTGGCCGCCGGGGAGTGCGGGCAGTTTCAGGCAGCGGCTGCCTGACTTCGGCCGCCCCAGCGAATGCCCTTCTCCCTGCGGATACGGGCGCGTTCGCGACGTTGGGCGGCCGGCACGTCGGGGTGGCGGGTGTTCGCGTTGCGCCAGCGGAGGCAGGCGTGGAGGGCTCGGGTCTGCGCGGTGTGGTTGCGGTGGTTGGAGTTGGCGATGGTGAACTGCCGCAGTGGTCCGAAGTGGGCCTCGATCGGGTTGGCTCAGGACGCGTAGGTCGGGGTGAAGCACAGCTCGACCCGGTTCTTCTCTCGACCGCCCCCGACGATGCGGCCGGCGGAGACACCCTGGGCATCGCCCCGCGGGAGTCCGCCCGCCGCCGACGCCACCACTGGTGGCGGTAGTGGCCCACGAGTTCGGGCCGCTGACGCCCGGCGACCCGGCCGTTGTGGCGGCCAGGGTCGCCGCGGTGCTGGAGGACGCGTGGCAGCGCCTCGCCGACCAGTAGGCGGCCGTGATCGCCGCGATCGGCGACAACGGGCGCTCCCGGAAGGTCGCCGACCGTCTCGCCCAGTTCCAGGCCGCCATCGTCGACTTCCGGCAGCGCGTCGACACCGAGGCGCGGGCGTTCGTGGCCCGGCAGCTGCCCCACCTGTACGAGGAGGGCGCCAGGGCGGCGGCCGAGGCGCTGGGCGGGCACTTCTCGTGGACGCTGATCCACCGCGAGGCCCTGCAGGCGTTGGCCTCCGACTCCTACGCCGACTTCCTGCGCCGCTCCGAGGAGGAGCAGCGCATGGCCGCCGCGTTCGGCCGCGCCGTGCGGGAGGCCGCACGCCGTGCGGTGCCGTTGCTGGCCGCCGACCACACCACCGCCCTGCAGGTGGCGAAGGCCCTCGCTGACCGGCTGGCCGCCGAACACCAGCTCACGTACGTCATCTACCGCAACGGGGCGCGGATGCCGGTGCAGGCGTGGGCGGAGTCGGCAACCCTCGCCAAAAGCGCGGTCGCCTGCAACGCGGGCACCCTCAACCGGGCTCGCGAGGCGGGTGTGCAGTGGATGGAGGTGTGCGATGGCGCCGACTGTGGCTGGGCGAGTCACCAGGACACCGACAAGCCGAATGGCACGTTGCGCAGTGTGGAGGACGCCGCAGCGTGGCCGATCTCCCACCCGCGCTGCAGGCGGGCGTTCGGGGCGCGGCCGGACGTCACTGTAGGCAGCTGAGGCGGCGGTTGCAGTGCGCTCACCCTCGCCCAGGCGTATGCGGCGCACCCCGAACGCTTCGGCCGCCGACCTCAGCCCCGACCGTTCGGTCGGCGGGCACGCCGGTCGCGGACGCACCCGACGTCCCCGCCGGTCGGAACTGCATGTCCGGATCGACGCACGTCCAGTGGTACCGAGCGTGGTCAGGGCGGCGTGGGCGCACCAAGGGATCACCACCGCCGTGATCAGGACATCGGCCCCTGGCAGGTGCTTTCCCTGACCAGGGCCCCTGGGGCGCCGGGAACGTCCACGGTGATGTGGCTCGTCCGGCGCTCCGCGCGCAGCACGGCGCGGGCCGCCGCAAGGATCTCCTCGTCCGTGTCCACCCCGGAGCCCGTCAGGACCTGCAGCAGCCGGGTCCACCACACGTCGGGGTCCGTCTCGTATGCGGCAAGTACCCGTACGCCGTAGTCGCCCTCCCTCCTGTTGCCACCGCCCTCGGCCAACCGTCGGCGGACCGACTCCTTGAGCACGGCGTGCAGATCGTGGACGGCTCCGCGCGCGAAGTCCGTGAGTCCGTCTGCCACCCCTATAGCCAACGCTGTGGCCACCGACTCCACTTCGGTCACTGGTTCCCCTTCAGTTGTGCGAGTTGTGCGATGTCGTGTCCGCCACCATGGCCTGGGGTGCTGCAATGCTGATGAAATTCCGGTGATGTACGGGAGCGGAGGCTTCGCGGTGAACGGGGGAACTCCTCATCTGCTTCGGATCGAGGTGCTCGGACGGTTGCGTGCCTGGCGGGGCGGAACGCTTCTGGATCTGGGGCCCGTAAAGCGACAGGCTGTTCTGGCCGCGTTGCTGCTCCGTCAGGGAGCTGTGGTGAGCCATGAGCAACTGCTCGATTCGGTGTGGGCTTCGGAGCCACCTGCCTCCGGCCACAAGGTGCTGGCCAGTCACGTCAACCCGCTGCGCAGGGCACTGGATGCCGAAGGCACCCGCCACACGGAGTCGGTGATCCGCAGCGGCAAGGGCTGGTACCGCTTCGTCGCTGACGACGCCCGGCTTGATGTGGCGGACCTGACCGAGCGGGGCGATGAGGCACTTCGCACCAAAGCGTCCGGCGACCTGGCCACCGCAACGGACCAGTTGTCCGCGGCACTCCTGCTGTTCCAGGGCGAGCCCTTGGCCAACCTGCCGGGGCCGTTTGCACAGGCCGAGCGGGAGCGGCTGCGGGAACGCCGGCGGACGCTCCGGCTGGCCCGGCTCGAATGCCTTGTTCTGCTCGGCCGGTTCGGCGATGCCATGGACGACCTCGCCGCACAGTCCGCGCCGGAGCGGTACGACGAGTCACTGGTGGCGTTGCGCATGCGGGCTCTGTACGGCTGCGAACGTCAGGCGGACGCGCTGAACGCCTACGAGGACATGCGCGTACGCCTCCGCGACGAGCTCGGCGTCGATCCCGGTGAGGAACTCCGCCGGGTACACGAGGCGGTGCTGCGCCAGGATGACGCAAGTCTCCTCGGCCGAACGGCCCCGCCCCGGCAGACACGCTCAGAACTCCTGCTCCGTGATGGTCCGGCAGCAGACGCGCCGGCGCCATCGGGGTCACCAGGTCGGAGCACTCACCCACCGCGCGACAACGCTCCGCTGGCGCCGGCCGAGTTGCCGCACGATGCGGCGGGATTCGCCGGCCGTACCGGCGAACTCGCCAGACTGCATGCGTTGCTTCCGACGGAGCAGGGTCAGGGGTCGGCGAACACGGTGGTCATCTCGGCCATCGGCGGCGCCGCCGGCATCGGCAAGACCGCGCTGGCGGTGCACTGGGCACATCAGGTGCGGAATCGTTTCCCGGACGGCCAGTTGTACGTCAACCTGCACGGGTTCGACCACGACCGGCCACCGCTCAAGGCCGGCGAAGCACTTGAGCTCTTGCTGCGGAGCCTGGGGCTGGCGGCGTCGGAGATCCCCGCAGACGAAGAAACGCAGGCACGCACGTACCGGACCCTGCTGGCCGGCCGACGCCTGCTGGTCCTGCTGGACAACGCGGCCTCGGCGGAGCAGGTCCGTCCACTGCTCCCCGGCACCCCGTCCTGCTGTGTCGTCGTCACCAGCCGCAACCGGCTCGGCGACCTCGTGGCCCGCGACGGAGCACACGCTCTGCCGCTGGACCTCCTCCAGCCGGCCGACGCCCGCGCGCTGCTCGGCGAGGCACTCGGCCCGGACCGCCTGTCCGCCGAACCCCACGCCGTCGACGAACTGATCCGACTGTGCGGCAGCCTTCCGCTGGCGCTGCGCGTGGCCGCGGCCCGGCTGGCGGGCGATCCCGGTCTACGGCTGGCCGATCTGGTGGGCGAGATGTCCGAGGGCGGTCGACTGGCGGCCCTGGTGCCGGACGGTGAGCCCAACTCTCCTTTGAAGACAGCTTTTTCGGCGTCGTACCGAGTGCTGGTTCCACCCGCGCGCCGGCTGTTCTGCCTACTCGGTCTGTTCCCCGG
This sequence comes from Streptomyces sp. RB17, assembly GCF_009604455.1. Taxonomy (GTDB): domain Bacteria; phylum Actinomycetota; class Actinomycetes; order Streptomycetales; family Streptomycetaceae; genus Streptomyces. Next base: position 37,023 of record NZ_WEGL01000019.1, on the reverse strand, counting down.
ACCGGAGTTCACCGCCGAAATCGCCGCCGCCCTCCTGGACGCACCGCTGCCACAGGCGCGCCGTCTGCTCAGCGCCTTGGCCGCCGCGCACCTGATCGAGCCCGTGGCGGTGGGCCGTTACCGCTTCCATGATCTCCTTCATGAGTACGCGCGGGAGCGGGTGCAGGTGGAAGAGGCGGCCGCGGATCGTGACGCCGCGCTGAAACGGATCCTGATCTGGTACGTCAACGCCGCCCGTGCCGCCGCGGGAACCTGGATCTTCCCGGACCTGCCCGCCGCCCTCGCCGCCTACGACCTTCCGAAGCTTCCGTCCGACGGCGCCGAGTGGCTGGAGGCCGAGCGGACGAACCTTCTCGCCGTCATCACCTACGCCGGCCAGCACGGCCCGCGCCCCGTCGCCTGGCACCTCGCCAACTCTCTGTTCGGCCACTTCTGGCTCTATCTGCCCCGGGCAACCTGGCAGTCCACCACGCAGACGGCACTGGAAGCGGCCACGGCCGAGGGCGACCGGTACGGTCAGGCCGCCATGCATTTCGTCCTCGGCATCATCCTGTGGGAACGAGCGGATGCCAGGCAGGCGATGGATCACCACGTGCGCGTGCTGGACATCAGCCGGAAACTCGGCTGGGCGACCGGCGAGGCGGCGGCATACGGGGTCCGGGCTTTCGTGGACTGGAGCATGGCGCGCCTCGACAGCGCGTACGAGCATTTCACCGCCGGCCTGCGCCGCTTCCGCGAGACCGGGAACCGTTACTTCGTAGGGTATGGGGCGATCGGTCTCGGTATGGCCTGCCGGGATCTGGGCCGACTGCACGAAGCCGCCGGTCATATCGAGGGGACCCTCGGCCGCGTAGAGGGGAGCAGCGGGTGGGACGACGGCCTGGCGCTGCAGATTCTGGGCTGGGTGTACTGGGAACTCGGCCGCTTCACCGACGCGCGTGACCTCCTCGGTCCCGAGCTGGCCGATGAGAAGAGGGCCGGTTACCGCGACGGCCACGCGATGATGCTCGACGCCCTCGCGAAGATCGACATCGAGTGCGGCCACCCGGACGAGGCCCTGAAACGGGCCGAGCGCGCCCTGGCCATGGTTCAGGCCCCGGGACGGCGCTGGATCCAGGCGGCCATCCTCAACACGATCGCCGCCGCCCACCGCCAACTGGCCCACGAAGACCAGGCACTTCAGACCGACCGCCAGGCTCTCGCCCTGGCCCACGAGGCACGCTTCCGGCGCGCCGCGGCGGACAGTCTCCTGGGGCTCGCCCTCACTCACCAGCACTTCGGCCGCCACAAAGACGCCCGCCGCCGAGCCGAGGAGGCGTTGCGCCTGGCCCGTGAGTACGGCTTCCGGGTGGTGGAGGGTCAAGCGCTCACGGCGCTGTGCCGGGCCACGGCGTCCGAGGCTGCGCACTCCACAGCCGTCGCCCTCGGCCACGATGCCCTGTCCATCCACCGCGAGACCGGCCACCGACTGGGGGAGGCCCGCGCCCTCCTTGCACTCGCCCACGCACTGCACAAGACCGACAGCGCTGCCGCAGAACTCATGAGGCAGCAGGCGTCGGACATCTTCTCGAACGTGGGCGTGCCGGCGGAGGGGCACACGGAGCACACTCAATCGCATTAATGCGCACGAGGCCGTTGTCGTGGACCATGGCCCAACAGAGGCCGAGCCCAAAGGGGCAAGCATCTACCCAGGCCGAATGCGCTGTGCCGTGGTTGCAGTTCTGGTTGCATTCACCGCCGGACAGCATCGGCGGACCACGCGGGTCGTGGCGTCGCGGCAGTTGGGCGACGCGCGCCTGAGGCACGAGGTGGTGCCGCAGGCAGATTCAGAGGGGGAGCAGGCCCTCGCTCGACAGCCCGCCCGGGCGGCGGTCAGGGGACCGCTGATCCGTGACCAGCGGTCGCATCCCTGCCGCCGACAGGCATCAAGGCGAGGGGTACGGCCTCCGCTCAGGGGTACAGACGGGACCTGTCCTACCGGTCACCGTTGTTCCGGCCGTAGTGGTCCCAGCCGAAGTAGTCCCAGCCACGGTGGTTCCGGTCGTGGTGGTCCCAGCCGAAGTAGTCCCGGTCACCGCGGTTCCAGTCGTGGTGGTCCCAGGCCCAGCCGTCGCTCTCGTAGCGGTTCCAGTCGTGCCGGTAGGACCTGTCGGACTTCCACCCGCGCCCCTCATCGTCCCAGCGGTAGCAGCGACCGTCGCGGCTGTGCCAGAGGGAGCCGGCGACATGGTCGTCGTGGTGCCAGCCACGCTTTCCGTCCCAGCAGTAGCCCTGCTCGGTCAGGTAACCCACGCTGTGGTCCCAGCGGTAGTCGGCGGGGTTGACCTCGGCCGACCGCTGGACATGCACAGCTGTGGGAGTCGCGGCCGAAGCGGTGCCCCCGGCACCGACAACGGCGACACCCGCGACCGCCACGGAGGAAACGGCGACAGCAATCCGCTTCGTGAGCTTCTTCATGATCTTTCCTTCCGGCTGGTGCGATCTGCACCAACGGCTGCTTTTGCAGGCGATGTGAGGCGCCTGGCGTCGTGCGGCGTTGTCCGCCAAGCAGTTCCATACGTTGTATGGAATCGCCCTGCCAGGATAACCATACGACGTATGGAAATGGGGAGGCGGTGACAGTGACTCGGGTCACCCGGACCACCTGGCCGAAGGGCGCGTACCTGAACGATTCTCGGCAACTGGAAGGCTGTTCCCGGGAGTTCGTCTCCTTCCCCCTCACTCTGCTGGCCCGAATACCAGGCCCCACGCTGGAGAGGAGGGGGGTGTGACAACGGAGGAAGAAGTGGTGGAGATGCGGACCGTTGTCGACCTCACACGCTGCCAGGGCTACGCGCAGTGCGTGTTCCTCGCGCCGGAGGTGTTCGAGCTGCACGGCGAGGAGGGACTGCTGTACGCCACAGCCGTGCCCGAGAACCAGGGCGAGCGCGTGCGCCAGGCCGCGGCTGAGTGCCCGGTGCAGGCGATCCTCCTCGGGGAAGAGGTGAGCACCGGTGCCCGGTGATCTGAAGGACGGCCGCATCGTCATCGTCGGCGCGTCGCTGGCCGGGCTGAGAGCAGCCGAGGCGCTGCGCGAGGAAGGGTTCACGGGCTCGCTGACGGTGGTGGGGGACGAACCCCATGCGCCCTACGACCGGCCGACAGGCGACGGCAGACACTCTCGAGCTGCCGATGCGGCGGGCCGGACGCTGAGTGGCGGCTGGGTGTGCGCGCCACCGGTGTGGACCTGCTGGCGAAGCGGGTGCTGCTGGCCGACGGGAGTCGCTGCCGTACGACAGGCTGCTGATCGCCACCGGTACCCGCGCGCGGCCCTGGCCCAACCCGGACGAAGGCACCTTGGACGGGGTGTTCACCCTGCGCACGCGCGAGGACGGCGCGGGGCTGGCCGAGCGGCTGGCCGCGCGGCCGGAGCGGGTGCTGGTGATCGGCGGCGGCTTCACCGGCTCGGAGATCGCCTCGGCCTGCCGGGAACTGGGCCTTGAGGTGACCGTCGCCGAACGCGGCCCCGCCCCCCTGGTGGGCGCGCTCGGCGGCACCCTGTCCAAGCTCGCCGCCGTCATGCAGCGCAATCACGGCGTGGACCTGCGCACCGGGGTGACGGTCACCGCCCTGAACGGCAACGGCAGCTTTACCGGCGCGCAGCTGTCCGACGGCAGCCGCGTCGAGGCGGACGTGTGCGTCGTGGCCCTGGGGGCGATCCGCAATGTGGAGTGGCTGGCGGAGTCGGGGCTGGCGGCGGGCCCGCGCGGCATCGCCTGTGACGCAGGCTGCCGGGCCTTCAACATGTACGGGATCGTCACCGACGACGTCTTCGTGGCCGGTGACGTCTCCCGCTTCCCGCACCCGCTGTTCGGCTACCAGATGCTGTCGCTGGAGCACTGGGGCAACGCGGTCGAGCAGGCCCAGGTGGCGGCCCACAACATGGTCAACCCCGGGCCGCTGCAGCGCCCGCACTTGGCCATCCCGGTGTTCTGGTCGACTCAGTTCGGGCTCAACATCAAGTCGGTGGGCGTGCCCACCTACTCCGACCACGTGGTCATCGCCCAGGGTTCCCTGGAGGCGCGCCGTCTGGCGATGGTCTACGGCTACCAGGGCCGGGTCACCGCCGCCGTCACCGTCGACATGGCCAAGGTGCTCGACTACTACCGGCACCTGATCGAGACGGCTGCTCCCTTCCCGCCCCCGCCCGGCGCGCAGGACCGTGCGATCGCGGCCGACATCACGATCCCCTCCGAAGTGCCCGATCCGTCGGTGCTGTCCCACGGTCCGACCGTCGCGCTCACCGGTCATCTGCCCGACCGCCGGCTGACGGTGGTGTAGCCCCCATCCCGCCCCTACGAGGAGCCGTCATGGACTCCGCGACCTTGCTGGCACGATCACCGACTACGCCAGCCGTCCCAACCCCTATCCGCTGTACGCGGAACTCCGCGCGGCCGGTCCTGTGGTGCCGCAGGCAGACGGCAGCTACCTGATCGGCGGCTACCACCAGATCGCCGCTCTGCTCCACGACCCACGGATGAGTGCCGATCCCCGCACCCGTGGCGAGGTGACCCGCAAGCCGCCGTTCCTGCGGCTCGACGACCCCGAGCACCACAGGCTGCGCACCCTGGCCATGCGACCGTTCGGGCCTCCGCACAGCCCTGGCCGGGTCGACGGCATGCGCGGCGAGATCGACCGGATCACCAAGGAACTGCTGGAGCCTTTCGAGGCGGGCCGCCAGGTCGACATCGTCGACGACTTCGCCTACCCGCTGCCCGTCACCGTGATCTGCCGGCTGCTCGGCGTGCCGCGCGAGGACGAGCCGCTGTTCCGGGCCTGGTCAGACGCGATCGTCGCAGCCGCCGACGTCAGGCCCGACGACGACTCCACCGAGCCGGACAAGGCCGGCGACCAGGCACGGATGGAGATGGGCGGGTACCTGTTGAACCTGGCCGAGCAGCGCCGTGGCAAGCCGGGCGACGACATGCTCTCCGCCTTCGTCAACGAGCCGGACCCGGCCCTGCGGCTCACCGACGAGGAACTCGCGGAAACCGCCGTACTGCTCCTCATCGCCGGACACGAGACCACGGTCAACCTCATCACCAACGGCGCCCTCACCACCCTCGTCCCCGCAGGCGCGTCCGTCGTTCTGGTGCTGGCCTCGGGCAACCGCGACCCGATGCGGTTCCGCGATCCCGACCGGTTCGACCCCGCCCGCCCGGACAACCAGCACCTCGGCTTCGGCAGCGGCATCCACGCCTGCTACGGCGGACCCCTGGCCCGCGTCGAGGCGTATGCCGCGCTCGGCGCCCTGCTTCCCCATCTCGGCAGCGCCCGCCTGGTGGAAGACCCGCCCCCGTACCGGCAGAACGCCATGCTCCGCGGCCCCCGCCACCTGCCCATCCACCTGTGAACCCGAGGGGGCACGGCGTCCTCGTCAGGCTACGCCGGGAAAGGGGCGCCGTACGCTGCCGCGGGCTTCGCCCGCGGAGAAGCCAGGCATGTGCGGGAGCTTCCCGTCCGTGCCGTCCCAGGCTTGCCTGCGCTGCAGCTAGGCGCTGAGCCCGATCATCCAGGGCTTGCAGATGTTCGTCCCACACTCCTGATCGTTCAATCAATACCGACGAGGGGCTTGACGATGAAAGGATTACATCTGACTATTTCATCATAAGTGGGCAGAATGTCGCATACGGACACATGCCCCACGTGTGCCGCTCAACCGGACAACGCCGTTCACCACCGCTGCACACAGAGCCGCCGCGCCACATGCCGACGCTCTCCGCACCTCCGCACCGATTGGGATGAACCGCGATGACGTACACCGACCACACCCCCCTCCCCGAGCCGGTGAGCCACCGTGAGATACCCGACGCCGCCATAGCAGTCCTCGATGCAGAGGGCACCGTGGTGGGGTGGACGCAGGCCGCGCAGCAGCTTGTCGGTCATTCGGCCGGGGAGGTGGTGGGCCGGTGCGCCGCACACGTGCTGCCACCACCAGAGGAGGCCCATAGGGCGTCGGCGTTCGCCGAGCAGTGCCGTGCGCGGGGCGGCTGGTCGGGGACCGCAGCGATCCGCCACCGCGACGGCCACACGCTCAGGATGACGCTGCGGGTCTCGTTGCTGTGGGGCCAGGACGCCGGCACCCGGTGGCTGGTGTCCGTCACCGACATAGGTTCCCTGTCCTCGGGGGCGACCGGAGGGCCGGTGCGGGAGTCACTCCTTGCCCGAGCACCGATCGGCATCGTCGTCTATGACCCGCGCCTGCGCTGTGTCTGGGTGAACGACGCCATGGAGCGGCACGACGGCGTGGCTCGTCACCGACGCTTCGGGCGCGGCCTGAAGGACTCGCTGCCCGCCATCGAGGCCGAAGCCCTCGAAGTGGTGATGCGGCAGGTGCTGAAGAGCGGCACCACGATGGTGCACGAGTACCGGGCGTGGCCGCCGACCGACCGGCGCCGTGAGCATGCGTTCTCGGCCTCGTTCTTCTGCCTCCAGGGCGCGGACGGCACGCCCCTGGGCGTGTGCTCCATGACCGTGGACGTCACCGGAAACCGGCGGGCACGCGAGCGCCTCGCCATCCTCAGCGAGGCCAGCACGCACATCGGCAGCACCCTCGACGTGATGCGGACCGGGCAGGAACTGGCCGAGCTGGCCGTACCGTTGCTGGCCGACCACGCCCTCGTCGACCTGGTGGAATCGGTTCCGTTCGGCGTCGAGCCCTCGACACGGATCGCCACGACCAGCGGCCGCCCACCGCTGCTGCGCCGTGCCGGTCTGGCCTCCGTCGACCTCGGTGCCCTCGAGTTGCCGTGGGTGCGCGAAGAGGTGGTCCACGCCCACCCGGACTCTCCGTTCGCCGCCGCCATGCGCACGGGCCGGTCCTACCTGGAACCCGTGCTGAACACCCATGCCGGTCCCTGGGTCGACCACGACCCGGTGCGGGCGCAGAAGGTACGCGACAGCGGCGTCCACTCCTTGATGGTGGTACCCATCCGCGCGCGGCGCTGCGTGCTGGGACTGGCGCTGTTCGGCCGCTCCGAGGAGCAGAATCCGTTCCAGGAGGACGACCTGCTCCTCGCCGAAGAGCTGGTCACCCGGGCGGCGCTCTGTCTGGACAACGCGCTCCAGTACGCCCGTGAACGCACCGCCGCCCTCACCCTGCAACGAGACCTGCTGCCCCATCGGGTGCAGGGCGGTGCTGCCGTCGAGGTCGCCTCGCGCTATGTGCCGGCCGACATGGACCACGGCGTGGGGGGTGACTGGTTCGACGTGATCGAGCTGTCCGGCGCCCGGGTGGCCCTCGTCGTCGGCGACGTGGTCGGCCACGGCATCAACGCCGCGGCGACCATGGGCAGACTACGCACCGCCGTGCGCACGCTCGCGGACCTCGACCTGCCGCCGGACGAACTACTCGCGCGCCTCGACGACACGGTCCGGCGGCTGAACGACGAGGACAGCGATGACTCCGGCCAGGCCCCCGCGGTGGTGGGCGCCACCTGTCTGTACGCCGTCTACGACCCTGTCACCCGGCGGTGCACGATGGCGCGGGCCGGGCATCCGCCGGCCCTGATCGTCGGCGAACAGGGCGGGGTCACCGTCCCCGACCTGCCCGCCGGAGCCCCGCTCGGCCTTGGTCTCGGCCTGGTTCCCTTCCAGTCCGTGGAACTGGAACTGCCCGAGGGAAGTGTGCTCGCCCTCTACTCCGACGGGCTGGTGGAGTCCCGCGACGAGGACATCGACGTCGGCCTGCGCCGCCTGTGCACCGCCCTGGCGCAGCCGGGCGCGTCCCTGGAGGACATGTGCTCGCGAGTGATGCAGACCCTGCGGGGCCGCACACCGGCCGACGACGTCACCTTGCTCCTTGCCCGGACCCGCGCGCTCGAGCCCACCCAAGTCGCCTCCTGGGACCTGCCGAACGAACCGGTCACCGTCCCGGCAGCCCGGCACCTGGCCGCCCGTCAGCTCAGGGAATGGGGCCTGGAGCCACTCGTGACGCCCGTGGAGTCGATCGTCAGCGAACTGGTCACCAATGCCATCCGCCACGGCGACGGCCCGAGCCGCCTACGGCTCATCCAGCACCGGGTGCTGACGTGCGAGGTCTCCGACAGCAACACCGGCCAGCCACGCCCCCGCCATCCCCACACGCTCGACGAGCACGGCCGCGGCCTCCACCTGGTCGCACAGCTCTCGCGCCGGTGGGGCTCCCGCTCCGCAACGGACGGAAAGGTCGTCTGGGCCGAACAGGACCTGCCCACCACGGCCGGCGCCCGGTGACCCGTCGGCGAGCCGGGCGGCCGACAGCGAACGTCCGCGCATGCCGGTATCCCGTAGCAGCAGGCTCTCACAAGGAAGCCAGAGACATGGACCACGCAGTGAACGGTGAAAACGCCGACTCGGCAGGCGCCCCCCAAGAAGCGATGAGCGACTCCGGTGCCGATCCCGGCGGCAGGGTGGCCGCCTTGGACGGCCTGGCAGCCGCGGTGCTCGACGATCGAGGCGTGGTGGTGGGGTGGACCGGGACAGCAGAGGATCTGACGGGGTTCCCCGCCGACGATGTCCACGGCCGCCCCGTGCGGGAACTGGTGGCCGACCTCCCGGACGACCTGAGCAGGGCCCCACACGTGCCGGCGTTCGGCCAGGTACGGCTGTGGCACCGGTGCGGCCACACCGTCGACGTCACTTTCCGGACCACAAGGCTGGGCACCTCGGCGGAGTTCCTCGTGCTGGCGGCGGCCACTCATCACGTCGCCGACCATCAGCACGGCGCGGCGCTTCTGCGGGCCCTGTCCGCACAGCACCGGATCACCATCGCTCTGCACGACACGGACCTCACCACCGTGCAGACGAATGTCACGCAGGACGCTCTCGACGGCCGTCCAGTGCAGCCCGGCACCCGACTGTGCGACGTGCTGTGCGCCGAAGACGCAGCGAACCTCGAGGCGGTACTGCGTCAGGTGCTCGAGACGGGCGTCCCAGTGGTCCGCACGAGCTGGCAAGTGAGCCTGCGGCACCGTCCGGCGCGGCGGCACGCGCTGTCACTGTCCGCCTTCCGCCTGGAGGACGCGCGCGGACGTCCCACCGGGGTCGCAGCGCTCTACATCGACGACACTGAGCTGCGCGCCCGCCGGCAGCTGGATCTCGCCCGCGAGGTCGCCGAGCGGGTGGGGGGCTCCCTGGACGTCGTGCGCACCGCGCAGGACCTTGCGGACGTACTCGTACCCGCTTTCGGTGAACTCGCCGCAGTCGACCTCGCGCAGTCCGTCTTCTACGGTGACGAGCCCGCCGAGCTGCTGGGCGGCGGAGATCTGCATCTGCGCAACGCGGGCCTGGCGCCCGCCACCGCAGCATGGCCCGCCGGCATCGAGCACGGCACCCTAGCCCCCCCGCTGTCCGACCACCCCCTCCTGCGCAGCTTCCAGCATGGCGAGACAGTCGTCTGCAGTCGGGACGACTTCGCCGCCCTGCTCGGCGGCCCGCACCTGGCCGAACACCTCATCCCGCACGACGCCCATGCGGTGATGGCGGCCCCCCTTTACGCCCGCGGCCTCGCCCTCGGCGCGATCGTGATCTGGCGCACCGGCCTGTCCGAACCCTTCACCGAGGACGAGACGGATCTCATGCGTCAGATCGCTTCCCGGGGAGCACTCGCCATCGACAACGCCCGCCGCTACACGCGCGAGCACCGGGCGGCCATGGCCCTGCAACAGAGCCTGCTTCCTCCGGCCACGACCGACACTCCTGCAGCCGAGACCGCCGGCGTCTACCGGCCCGCAAGCGGGGGAGCGGGCACCAGCGGCGACTGGTACGACGCCATCGCCCTGCCCTCCCTCCGGCTGGCCCTCGTCGCCGGAGACGTGGTCGGCCACGGCATACGCGCAAGCGCCACCATGGGCCGCCTGCGCGCCGCCATCCAGACACTCGCAGACCTCGAACTGGAACCGGACGAGGTGCTCACCCGTATCGCGGACCTGGTCCAGCGCCTTGCGGCCGAAGCACCGTCCGACGAACACGACACCGTCGGCGCCACCTGCCTGTACGCGGTCTACGACCCGGTCACCCGACGCTGCGCCATGGCCAGTGCCGGACACCCGCCGCCCGTCCTGGTCCGGCCCGACGGGACCGCCGAAACAGTCGACATCGTCCCCGGACCACCACTCGCCGTCAGCGGCATGCCGTACGAGACCACCACGATCGACCTCGAGCCAGGCAGCGTTCTCGCCCTCTACACCGACGGCCTGGTCGATCGAGGGGCGGACGACGACACCGATGGCGGGCTCCGACGGCTGACCCATGCGCTCACCACTTCCCACCGCTCGAACCGCACTCTGGACGAGACCGGCCGGGCAATCGTCGCCGACCTGGTGGACGAAGAAGCGCGTGACGACGCGACCCTGCTACTGGCTCACACCCGCGCCGTACCCGCGGAGCACACCGCTCATTGGCAGATCCCGGCCGATCCGGCAGCCGTCTCCCGGGCCCGGGAATGGACGACCCGGCAACTCACCCTGTGGGGACTGGACGACCTGCTCTTCACCACCGAACTCATCGTCAGCGAGCTGGTCACCAACGCGATCCGCTACGGCCGTCCGCCGGCGGAGCTGCGGCTGATCCGCCACAACGTCCTGATCTGCGAGGTCACCGACTCCAGCAGCACCCAGCCCCGCCTGCGCCGCGCCCGCATCACCGACGAGGGCGGACGCGGCCTGTTCCTCGTCGCCCGACTCGCCGAGCGCTGGGGCTGCCGCCATGGCCAGAACCACAAGACCATCTGGTCCGAACAGTCCATATCGCGCGCTCATTGATCACGCCCCGAGCTCGGCGTCTCGAGTGAGCGGGCTGCCGCCTGCCAGGCGAATCGGTGTTGCTGGTTCAGCCCCCCGTATGAGGAAAGGGCTGTCGGCCGTGACGCTCCGGATGCCCGCGCACCGCGCAGCGAGTCGAAAAATCACGTCTGACCTGCTCTTTCTCGTGGCGGGCGCAGGCCGACATGTTTCCTATGACCCACCACGTCGGTGTGCCGCGATCCTTGAACCGGCCGCGAAGAGCTCCTGGACTGCGGTTGTGTGTGCGCACCACGTGCGGTGCGGGCGTTCAGGTGGGGCCGTAAGGGCTCCAGTGCCCGAGGAGGGGTTTCAGGTCGTCGGCCCGTGGGTTGGGAATGTCGGGCAGCCGGGCTGGTGTGTTCAATGGGTCGAGGCGCTCAACGGTGGTCGCTGCACAGCTGATCCATTCCTCGGCTTCGGTTCTGGCCTGGCCCGGAGGCATGGCCTCGACTCGCGTGCGTACGGCGCTCACGTATTGGGTCAGTCGGGTGGCCTGGCGCCATGCCGCTTCCTGAGCTTCCAGGTGCCTCATCCGGTACGCCTCCGCGTACCGGATGAGGGCTTGTTCCATGGCGGCTTCCCAGCGGATGCGCTTCTGGCGTGCCGCTTCGGCCTCGTCCTGGCGTCTGCGTTCGGCGGCTTGGCCGCGAAGCGTGACCTCCTGTGCGATCTCGGCGAGCCGCTCTTCGAGGGCGCGGCCGGGAGCGTCGGCCCATTCGCTCGCCCGGTGTGGCTGGCCGCCGCTGAGGATGATGCGGAGGCGTTCGGACGGGGTGCAGTCGTAGCGGGGGATTCTGACCCAGGAGTGCTTCTCGGCCTCGGCGAGTGCCTTCTCGGTGGCGACGTGCTCGGTCCGGTCCTGTTCCTGGAGGACGAGAAACCCCACTGGCTGGCCCTGCGCGGTGATGGTGAAGTGAGGATTTGCCCTGCGGCGGCGATGAGACGGGGGTGCGAAGCCGGTTCGGCCGGCCGAACAGGTGTGTCCTTCGGCCTCGGCGGCGGTGATCAGTGCCTGGATGAGTCGGAGGGCGCGTCCTTGGACGGACCGGGTCAGGCCCAGCGGCTGGCGTTCGTTCTGCTACCTGGTCAGACCTGTGCAGCCGCAACCCTCGTCATAGGGGCAGTGTGATAGGCGGGTGATACGGGGAGGCCCCTTCGAGGTCCGTCCTGACGGGGTATCTGCGCGGAGGCGTGAGACGGCGAAGCCGCACTGGAGCGCTCCGGTGCGGCTTCGCCGTGAGATCGGCTGCGCTGGCGCCACGATGAAGTCGGCGCCTCATACGCTCCGTGTTCCTGTCACGCTTCCCGGCGCGCTGACTTTGCGATTGCACTCGCCCGGAGGAGTCCATGTATTCCTGGAGTGCGCTGTCAGTGCCTCCTCGTACCGTCAGGATGGGCCGCGCAACCAGCGCTCCTTGAGTGACCACTCCAGTCCATCGTCAGTGGCCACATCTTCCGGCGAGGTGAATGGGAACGCGGAACCGCGTTGCGGAGTCCCAGGGCGGCGCGCCCAGCGCGGATTCCGCAGACAGGATCGTCGTCGGCCGGGACCTCACGCGACTCCGCGTCGGCCGGCATGCCTCGTTGCGCGAGCCGCCTCCGCAGCTGCGCCCGGTCAGTGGTGGGCCCGCTTCAGCCCCGGCCCGGTCACGAGCTTCCTGCCGGTCCTGCTGATCGGTGTCCTCTTCGGCCTCGCCATGGACTACGAGGTCTTCCTCGTCAGCCGGATGCGCGAGCACTACGAGCACACCGGTGACGCCGCCGAGGCCATCACCCACGGCGTCGCCCGCAGCGGCCGGGTCGTCAGCGCCGCCGCGCTGATCATGGCAGCGGTCTTCGGCGGTTTCGTCCTCAACCACGACCCGATCATCAAGTCCATCGGCTTCGCCCTGGCGTTCGGTGTCCTCGTCGACGCCTTCGTCGTCCGCATGACCCTCGTCCCGGCGGTCATGGCCCTGCTCGGCCGCCGCGCCTGGGGCCCGCCCCGTTGGCTCGAACGGATCACGCCCGACGTCGACATCGAGGGGGCGAGGCTTCCCGGGCGTGGGGAGGACGAGGCAGAGCAGAAGCAGCACGAGGTCGCCGTGCGCTGAGCCGTCGGTATCTCGTCCATGGTCCGTCCGGTGGCCGAAGTGGCATGCACGGGCGGTCCTTTCCGGCATCGACTCGCCGTTTCGACCACAGCCACGGGTCCGGCTGACCGCCCGCCCAAAGAGCCTCCTCCCGCAAGACTCCTGACGAAGCGGGCAGCCCTTCCCGACGCACTCCGCGCCGACACCGTCGCGTCCAGCAGGGGCGGGGTCACCGGCAAGCCCATGAGGCCGTAGCTGTCGGCGGGCAACAACCGCATCGCCGCGGCCCTCTCGGGAAGCGGCAGCCTCACCCTGCGCGACCTGCGCGTCTCCGGGACGGCGGGGCGGGATCGAGGGGACGACGCTTCTATGGCGCCCACGCCCGCAGCGCGGCGTCCACCACTATGTCCACGGTCTCTGAGCCGAGCGTTGAGCCCACAAGGAAACGCTGGTAGACCAGGGGCCCGACGGTGGTCATCGCGAACATCTCAGCCGTAACGTCGGCGCGGAGCCGGCCGTGCTCGACGGCCGCGGCGACGGCGGGGCGCAACGCGTCGACGATCTGGTTCAAGAGCGTCTGCCGCAGATGCTGCATACCGTCGTCGTGCTGCGCCCCGCCCAGGACGGCGGCGAGGACCGCTCCGGCCTGGGTGTCGTCGAGCCATTCGCCGAGCCGGAGCAGGTAGTGCATCAGCTCGGCGCGCGGCTCGGCACGCATCTCCGCCGGTGCCGGCGGAATCGGCGGCATTCCGGCCTCCAGCGCGGCCAGGCGGAGTCCGAGCAGGTCGGGCCAGGGGCGGTAGACCGTTGCCCGGCCGACCCCGGCACGGACGGCCACCGCCTGGTGCGTGACGGCCTCCAGCCCGCCCTCGGTGAGCAGTTCGGTGGCCGCGGCCAGCATGGCCTCACGACTGCGCACCTGGCGCGGGTTGGCTCGCTCCTTGTCTCACAGCGACGTGGGTCATGCGATCGATTGCGTGTGTCGCGTTGACAGGGCCGACGGGATGAAGTGATGATGTAATCAGTTATGCAGCTTTGATCAACGGCGTCGCCGACAGGGCGGGCGCCCCCACCCCGAGGAGAGGTGCCATGAGCGAGAAGGACCTGCACGCGAAGTTCCAGACGCTGCCCGACGCCGTACGTGAGAAGGTCGACGCGACGTTGGCGGACGCGAAGATCGCGCTCAAGCTGAAGGTCGCCGAGATACTGGCTGACAAGGAGGAAGTGGCCGAGCATGCCGTCACCACCGCCGGCCGGATCGGCGCCAAGAGCGGTGAGGTGTCGGAGCTCACGACGATCCTGCCGCTGAAGCCGAACGGTGCCGAGCGGCTGCGGAAGTTCTTCAAGCTGGTCGGCGGGAACCTGGCGGGCGCCGGTCAGGTCGGCACGCTGCACAACATGCGGTTCGTGTTCCTGGACAACGACACCAAGCTGCTGTTCGCAACCGCATTCGACGGCGAGTGGGACCCCTACATCGACGACTTCGCCACCAAGATCCCCGACTTCATGGACTACCTGTTCAGCAACGTCGAGGGCTGGCCCGGCATCACCTCGCCCGATGTGAAGGACTTCATCGTGAAGTACCAGATCCCGGCGGAGGCGTGGTTCGTCGCCCACCCGGGCCTCACTGTCGCGGAAGGCGCCCGCCTCAAGCGGCAGGAGTCCGCCGTACAGCGGTTCCTGTCCGACCTCAACTGAGGGCAGGCCCACCATGTCCGTCTTCCGACGCCTGCGTCGCCCGCCCACGCTGGATCTCGACGATATCCAGGCAACCCTGCTGCGTGCCCGGCCCGAACCCTACTTCGGCACCCACGCGATCCTGGAGATCACCGAACCATCGGCGGGCAAGGAACTGCTGCGTCGGCTGGCCCCGAGGGTGACCTCGGCGGCGCGCTGGGACGAACCGCGGCCGTCCTGGCTGGCCGTCTCCCTCAGCTACCAGGGACTGGTCGCCCTGGGCGTGCCGCAGGAGTCGCTGGCCTCCTTTCCTGCCAACTTCCGTGCCGGCATGGCCGCCCGTGCCGAACGGCTGCGTGACACCGGCGTGAACGCGCCGGCGAACTGGGAGTTTCCCTTCGGCACGCCGCGCGTGCACGTCGCCGTCACGGTCTACGCCGCGAGTGAGGGCGACTGGCGTGCCGAAGTCGCCGCCTATGAGAAGGAGTTGCGGGATGTCCCCGGCGTGCGGCTGCTGTCGCACCAGGACTTCGCGGCCGACGGCTTCAATGTGTTCGGCTACCGGGACGGCTTCAGCCAGCCGGTGGTCGAGGGCAGCGGCGCCGAACCCCTGCCGGGCGACGGCCGACCGATCAAGGCAGGCGAGTTCGTGCTCGGCTACCCGAGCGAGACCGGCCACGCGCTGCCCGTACCGGCTCCGGACGTCCTCGGCCGCAACGGCACGTACGTCGTCTTCCGCAAGTACCACTCCCATGTAGCCGCCTTCAACAAGTGGCTGCACGACAACGCCCGCACCGAGGCAGAACGCGAACTGCTGGCCGCCAAACTCGTCGGCCGCTGGCGCAGCGGCGCACCACTCGCCCTGGCCCCGGAGCGCGACAACCCCGCGATCGGTGAGGACCCGAACCGGATCAACGACTTCGACTACGCCGCCGACCCGCGTGGGCTGTGCACCCCCCTTGGCTCCCACATCCGCCGCATGAACCCGCGCGACACGAAGCTGACGGTCCTCACCGACGTCAACATCCGCCGGATCATCCGGCGCGGCACCTCCTACGGCACCCCGCTGCCCCCGGACCGCCTCAAGGACGACGGCAAGCCGCGCGGCCTGGACTTCATCGCCCTCGGCGCTCGTGCGATCGACAACGTCGAGTTCCTGCAGAGCGAGTGGGTCGGCTCCGGCAACTTCATGGGCCTGGGCAAGGAGAAGGACCCGATGATCTCGCTCCAGGACAAGGGTGCCTACTTCACCGTGCCCGGCACCCCGCCCCGCCGGGTGCAGAACATCCAGTCCTTCAACACCCTGCTCGGCGGCGAGTACTTCTTCATGCCCAGCCTGTCCGCCATCCGCTGGCTGAGCACCATCTGACCCCCACCCCGCGCGGAGGCATCAATGACCTCGTACGTCCGCTACCGGCCCGACCTCGAACAGCCCTTCCCGAACGAGCAGGAACTCGTCCGCCAGGTTGTCGAGGCCATGGGCAAGGCCAACCAGCAGGTCGCCGACAAACACCGGCACGGCATGCGCGACGCCCACGCCAAGAGCCACGGCGTCCTCGCCGGCGAACTGCGCATCCAGCCGAACCTTCCCGCCCACCTCGCCCAGGGCCTCTTCGCGGAACCGGCCACCTACCCGGTGATCGTCCGCTTCTCCTCCGCCCCCGGCGACCTGCGCTCCGACCAGGTAGCCGTCCAACGTGGCATCGCGATCAAGGTGATCGGCGTACCCGGGCCCCGCGCCCTCGACGACGGCTTCACCACCCAGGACTTCCTGCTGGTCAACCACCCCACCCTGCCCTTCGGCCATATCGCCGAGTACGCCAAACTCCAGGACCTGCTGGAAAAACAGCCCCGCCAGAGCGATCAGCAGCTTCAGCTCACCGGCCTGGCCGCCCGAGCCGCCGCCAAGGCCCTCACCCGCGTCGGACGCCCACTCCCACCGGCCGTCGAGACTCTGGCCGCCGCCAACCACCACATCCTCGGCGAGACCTTCTACTCCATGGCCGCCCTGCGCTACGGCGACCACGTCGCCAAGGTGTCAGCCGCCCCGCGCTCGGCGAACGTGAAGGCCCTCACGGGCCGCCCCGTCGAGAAGAAGGCAGGCGGATCGGCGCTGCGCGACCTCGTCGTCGACTTCTTCGCCCACAACAGCGCCGAGTACGACATCCGCGCCCAGCTCTGCACGGACATCGAGCGCATGCCTGTGGAGGACGCCTCCGTCTTGTGGCCCGAGGAACTGTCACCGCACGAGGTCGTGGCGGTGCTGCACCTCCCCGCCCAGGACGCCTACAGCGACGCCCGCCGCCGGTACGCCGACGACGTCCTCTCGTTCAGCCCCTGGCACGCCCTGGAGGCCCACCGCCCGCTGGGTTCCATCATGCGCTCGCGCCGGGCCGCCTACCCCGCCTCCAGCGACTTCCGCCACCGCTTCAACGGGATCGAGCCGCAGGAGCCGTCCGACATCAAGGAACTCCCCGCCTGATCAGGACCGCCCGATCCGTGGATGCGGCCACGGATCGGGCCGAAGCTCGCGTGTCAGAATGAAGGCGCCTGTTCTTCCGCCCGCCTGCAGCGAGGTTCTTCCGTGTCCCAGTCCGTCGGCCGCGTGCCACAGCGACGCAACGCGCGGTCCAACCGGGCGCGCATCCTGGCCACCGCACGTCAGGAACTCGGACGCAACCCCGACATCACCCTGGAGGAGCTGGCTCGCGCCTCTGGTGTCGTCCGGCGCACTCTGTTCGGGCACTTTCCCGGGCGGGCGGCGCTCCTCGAGGCGCTGGCCGAGGAGGCCGCCGAGGCTCTGCAGACAGCCGTGGCGGTCGAAGCGCCGGTGGCGGAGCCGGCGGACCGGGCGCTCGCGCACTTCACCCTGTCGATGTGGCCCGTGGGTGACCGCTACCGGATGCTCCTGGCGCTGGCCCGTCGGGATCTTGGCGTGGAACGTGTCGACGAGATCCTCAAGCCCGCCCGTGTCAGGGTCACCGGCATCCTGGAGCAGGGCCAGCGCGACGGCGTCTTCCACTCCCATCTGCCGCCCGCCGTGCTCAGCGCCGGTCTGGAGGCGATGACGGTCGCCCTGCTGGAAGAGGTCAACACCGGCACGTTCGAGGACGACGGCACCCGAGTGGCCGTCGC
Organism: Streptomyces sp. RB17; assembly: GCF_009604455.1. Lineage (GTDB taxonomy): Bacteria > Actinomycetota > Actinomycetes > Streptomycetales > Streptomycetaceae > Streptomyces. The sequence goes on along the minus strand of NZ_WEGL01000019.1, from coordinate 19,337 downwards.
CACGCTCATCGCGGCCGGCGTCCCGGAGGAGCAGGCGCTCACCGTGGTCGACGACGCGGCTGCCACGGCAGCGGCGGAGCATGTTGCCGACGGCTGAGCCCCGGTGCGCCCCGTTGAGGCAGTGGTCAGGACAGACCCCGGCGTGAAGGCGCTGCCCACCACGCCGGCCTCGACGACCGGTGGTCAGTAGGACCTCGTTCGCGCCGGTCAACACCGAGTCCTCGACCGACGAGTGCGGTCGAGGGCTCTTGGCTGTCGTCCTCCGGGCTGCTGCGCAGCATGGGCGCGTCCGGTGGTCGGCTCCCTGGCGCGGACAGCAAAAGGGGACGGTGCCGGGCGTCCCCTCCCGGCACCGTCCGGGACCGTGCGCCGCTCAGGCACGGTCCGTCCTGGGGTGGTGAGGGCCGGAACAGGTGTCCGGCCCGCTACCTCGTGGGGCTCAGGCGGCGCCCACGGACTCGGTTTCCTGCGCCGGCACCGGCGTGTCCTGCTGACGGTGCTTGCCGGTGTGCCCCCGGCCGGGCAGGACCGCGATGACGATCACGGCTCCGACGGCCATGATGATGCCGCCGATGAGGCTGGTGTGGGCGATGGCGTGGGCGAAGGACTCGTGTACCGCCGCGACCAGGGTCTGGGCCTGCTGGGGTCCGCCCTGGGGATTCTTGGCGACCTGTTCGGCGACCGCGAGGCCGCCGCCGACCGAGTCCTTGGCGGTGTCCATCGCGGCGGCCGGGAGGTGGCCGCCGACCAGGTCGGTCAGCTTGTGCTTGTAGGTCGTGGCGAGGAGCGAGCCGAGGATCGCGATGCCGAGGGAGCAGCCGAGTTCCAGTGCGGTGTCGTTGGCGCCGCCGCCGACGCCCAGTTCCGACTCGGGGAAGGAAGCCATGATGGTGTCGGTGGCCGGGGACAGGCTCAGGCCGATCGCGAAGCCCAGCACGAGCAGGGACGGCAGGAAGTCGGTGTACGTCGACCCCGCCTCGATGCGAGTGAGCAGGATGACGCCCGCAGTCCCGAGCACCATGCCGACGCCCACGACAGCCTTCACACCCAGCTTCGGCGTCAGCCTCGCGGTCACCGCGGCGCCGACGAACACCGCTCCGGCCAGCGGCAGCAGTCGTACGCCGGTCTCCAGTGCGTCGTAGCCGAGGACGAACTGCAGGAACTGGGTGGAGTAGTAGATCGACCCGAAGGTGCCGAAGAAGAAGAACAGCACCGCCATCATCGAGCCGGAGAACGGGCGCTCGGTGAACTTGCGCACGTTCAGCATCGGGTTCGGGTGGCGCAGCTCCCAGGCGACGAAGGCCAGCAGGCCCACGCCGGCGACCACGGCCGCGGTGATCGGGCCGGTGCCCCAGCCGAAGTGCGGGCCCTCGATGGTCGCGTACACCAAGGAGCCGATGGAGACGATCGACAGCAGACCACCGACGTAGTCGATGCGGCCCATGCCCTCGGCCCTGGACGGCGGCACGAGCAGCAGCGCGCCGACGATGCCGAGGACGGCGATGGGGACGTTCATCAGGAAAGTGGAGCCCCAGGCGTGGTGCTGCAGCAGCCAGCCCGCGGCGAGCGGGCCCGCGGCGATCGCGAGCCCGGAGGTGGCGGACCAGGCGGTAATGGCCTTGGCCCGCTCGGCCCTCGGGAAGATCGCGACGAGCAGGGACAGCGTGGCCGGCATGACGACGGCGGCGCCCACGCCCATGATCGCCCGTGCTGTGATGACCAGGTCCGTGTGGTGGACCTGGCTGCCCATCACCGAGCCGCCCGCGAAGATCAGCAGACCCAGGACCAGGGCGCCGCGGCGGCTGTACTTGTCGCCGATCGCACCCAGCACCAGCATCAGCGCGGCGTACGGGACGGTGTAGCCGTCGATGACCCACTGCAGGTCACTGCTGGACAGGCCCAGGTCCTTCGTCATGTCCGGCGCCGCCACGATCAGCGAGGTGTTCGCCATGACGACGATCAGCAGGCTCAGGCAGAGCACCAGCAGGGCCCACCAGCGCCGGGGATAGGGCCCGGCCATCTTCTCGGCGGGTGTGTTGGCAAAGAGCGGCATCGAAAGCTCCTCGGCAGGAGGGGAAGCGGAGGCTTCGGGATTCGCGGATCGGTGTGAGTGGTGCGGACGCGGCCATGAGCCTGCGAAGCACCGAGCAGTTAATTGCCCATCGATGTGCAGGCTAGTTTATTGCCCGTCGATGTGCAACTATCGAGGAGCCCTCCCACCGTCGACCGGAGGTTCCGGCATGACCAGCGCACCTGTGACAGACGCCCCGGGACGCAGCCGCACCCGCCTCACCCGGGCCCGCATCCTCGAAGCGGCCAGGCAGCAACTCGGCCGGGACCCCGACAGCAGCCTCGGTGACATCGCCGAAGCCGCGGGGGTGGTGCGCCGTACGGTCTACGGCCACTTCAACGGCCGGGCCGCGCTCGTGGACGGTCTGGTGGAGGACGCCGCGCAGGCACTGCGGCAGGCGCTCGCGGATCCGGGAGTTCCGGACGCGGACGCGGTCACGGCGCTGGCACGCTTCGTCCTCGCCGTATGGCCCGTCGGCGACCGGTACCGCATGCTCCTCCGCCTGGCCCCACACGACCTCGGGGCCGAGCGGGTCACCGAGGTCCTGGCCCCCGCGCGCGAGACGGCGGCGGCGATCATCGCCCGAGGGCAGCGGCAGGGGGTCTTCCAGACCAGCGTTCCCGCCGGGCCGCTGAGCCGGGCACTGGAGGGCCATCTGCTCGGGCTCCTGGAGTGCGTCAACGCCGGCACCTGGAGCGACGACGGCACGCACACGGCGGCTGCCGCACTGATCGCCATGGGTGTGGACGGCGACCTCGCCGTCACCCGCGTCCGAAGCCTCGGCCGGCCGGAGCCGGTCGGCACCTAGGTCCCGGGACACCTGTCCCAAGAGGTTCCCGAGCACATCACAGAGATGGAGAGGGCAACATGTACCAGTCGCAGCCAGATGGCGAGTTCGTCGGCGAGTCGTACTACGGCGACGCCGCCGTATACGCCAGCCCGCCCCCTCCCAGAAGGCGGCGCAGGATCATCATCGCCGCGTCCCTGGCGGCGCTGCTGGTCGGCGCCGTCGTGGCCGACCGCGTCGCCGCAGCCCATGCGGAGGGCCGTACGGCCGAGGCGTTCCAGGAGGGTATGGGCGCGCCCGACCGGCCTTCGGTGCACGTCGGCGGCTTTCCCGTGCTGACTCAGCTGGCCCAGGGCAGCCTGCGGCACGTCGACATCACAGCGAACGACATACCGGCCCGGGGGGCGACCCGGCCGCTGCCGGTGACGAAGCTGACCGTCGGCCTGGACGGGCTCAAGACCTCAGGAAACGCCAAGAAGGCTCATGCGCGCAGCGTCGAGGCGACCGCCTTCCTGTCGTACGACGACCTGTCGAGCGCCCTCGGCGTGCAGATCTCACAGGGCGACAAGCCAGGACGGGTCGACGCGACGGCCGGTCTGCCGCTCGCCGGGGACGTGACCGTGAGCGCGGCCGTCTCGGCGGCCAGCGGCAACCGCATCGCCTTCTCGGACATCCGTGTCACGCAAGGCGAACTGATCCCTCCGGCCAATGCGCTGCTCGACAAGGCCCTGTCGAAGCCCATCCCGCTCCAGAACGTCCCCGAGGGCCTGCGCCTGCGTTCGGTGACCCCCACGAAGAGCGGGATGGATGCCCGCTTCACCGGCAGGTCCGTTACTTTCCGCCCGAGTTCGTCGTCAGTCGCGTGAAGTGTCAGGCGAGGTCGGGGAGGGGTCGCCGGGCGACCTCGTGCGCGTCGTCCGCCGGGAGACCCAGCATGCGCAGGACCAACTCGGCGAGGTTGACCGCGGCCTCGTCGCCGTCCAGGTCGGGGCGGGCGAACCGCAGCTCCACCAGGGACAGCAGCGTTCCGCCCAGTGCCGACAGGGCGACCGTCGGCTCGACGGCGGTGAAGCGGCCGGAGGCCATGCCGACCTGGAGGTCGCGCAGGGCCCGGGGCGACAGGCCGTTGTCCGAGTGGATGTGACCGAGGCCGTGGCGGCGCAGGACCTGCATCAGTTCCGGGTGGGATTCGGCCATCCGCGCACTGAGCCGGAAACCCGCCGCCAGCAGCTCGGCCGGGTCGTCGATCCCCGCCAAGTGCTCGTCGAAGGTCTGGCCGAACTCCTCCAGAACGTCCACCACGGCCGCCTCGAACAGCTCGGTCTTCGACTCGAAGTGGTTGTAGAAGGAGCCGAATCCGACGTCGGCGCGTTCGGCGATCGCCTGGATGCTGGCGCTCGTGTCCCCGGTCTCGGCGAGGATCTGCCGGGCCGCGCGGACGAGCGCGCGACGGGTCTCGGCGCGGCGTCGCTCGAATCGGTTGCTGGGCGGGGCTGACGTAGGCATGCGCAGATTCTATCGGCAGGGCGATCGCGATCGCAGTCCTGATGAATTCATCATTTCCTGCCTGGTACGCCTTGACGTCAGGACTATCACAGTTGATGATTTTCTCATTACGGCAATGTTGCTCGGAGGGCACCATGTCTGAAACCCGGGTCCATGGGGCTGACGTCAAGACGGCCCACCAGGACCTCCACAGCGAACAGGGCGCCCTGCGCGGCGAGCATCCGGGCAGGTCCCGGAACCCGCTGATCAAGGTCGCCGACCTGGCCTGGCTGGAGTTCGAGAAGCCCGACCTCGACCGGGCCGAGATCTTCGCCCGCGACTTCGGCTTCCAGATCGCCGCACGCACCGAGCGGGAGCTGTGGCTGCGCGGCACCTTCGCGGGCTCGCCCTGCATGGTGATCCGCCGCGGCCGTACGTCCCGTTTCATCGGCCCGGCGTTCCGTGCCGCCGAGCGAGCCGACCTCGACCGGCTGGCCCGCGCCACCGGCACGTCCGTGCAGGACGCCGACGTGCCCGGCGGCGGCAAGGCGGTCGACCTGCTCGACCCCTCAGGCTTCCCGGTGCGGGTGGTGCACTGCGGCGAGGAGTTGCCGGCGCTGCCCGAGCAGCGGCCGCTGCTGCTCAACTTCGGAACGGAACACCGCCGTACGAACGCCACCCAGCGGCCGCCGCGCGAGCCGTCCCGCATCCAGCGCCTCGGCCACGTCGTCCTGGAGACCCGGGTGTTCGCCCGGGCCCTGGACTGGTACCTGGACACCCTGGGCATGATCGTGTCCGACTTCCTCTTCCTGGACGGCCAGCGCGACCGGGGTCCGACGATGGCGTTCATCCGCTGTGATCTGGGCAGCGTGCCGGCCGACCACCACACCCTCGCCATGCATCTGGGGCCGGGCATCGGCTATGTCCACTCCGCCTACCAGGTGACCGACCTGGACTCGATCGCGGCCGGCGGCGAGTACCTGGGCGAGCGTGGCTACAAGCGGAGTTGGGGTATCGGTCGGCACATCCAGGGCAGCCAGCTCTTCGACTACTGGCGCGACCCCGACCACTTCATGCTGGAGCACTTCGCCGACGGCGACCTGTTCTCCTGCGACGTCGAACCCGGCTGGGCGCCGATGTCCACGAGCGGGCTCGCCCAGTGGGGCCCACCGGCCACCCGCGACTTCCTCGGCGCGAGCCCCTCCCCGCAGCGGGTCCGCGACGTGATCGAGGCCCTGCGCGGCGACAACGAGATGGACCGCGCGCGCCTGTTCGGCCTGCTGAAGGCCGCGAACTCCTGATCCCCCTCACAAGAAGGCAATGCCATGAGCACCAACGTCCTGCGCACCGTCGACGGCTGGTGGGCCGTCCGCGGCCACCGCGCCGTACCCGTCGACACCAAAGCCGCGACCACCGCCGAACTGATCGCCGACCGAGCAGCCGTAAGCGAGGCGGCTCTCTCGGACGACGCGGGCACGCCCGTCGCCGAGCTGGCCGCCCTCTCGCCGGTCACCACCCCCTGCCGGGTGGTCGCCCAGATGGTCAACTACCGCAGTCACGCGCGTGATTCGGGCTTCACGGGTGACATCCCGCCCGCCTTCTTCCGCAAGGCGTCCGGCTCGGTCAGCGGACCACAGGAGAGCATCGTCCGGCCGCCGCATGTGAAGTTCCTCGACTACGAGGTCGAGCTGGGCCTGGTCATGGGGGCGCCGCTGCCCGTCGGTACCGTGGTCGAGGAGCGGGACCTGCCGTCGTACGTCGCCGGCCTGGTGATCACCAATGACGTCAGCGCCCGTGACGTACAGCTCACCAAGACACAGTTCTACGAGAGCAAGTCCTACCCGACCTTCACCCCGACCGGCCCGTACCTGACCCTGCTGGAGCCGGAGGACTTCGCCCATCTCCTCGACCTGCGGCTGAAGTTGTCCGTCAACGGCGAGCTGCGCCAGGACCGCACCCTCGCCGACATGATCGTCCGCCCGGCGCAGGCCCTGACCCTGTTGGCCCGCTTCCAGACCCTGGAACCCGGCGACCTGCTGCTCACCGGTACCCCCGGCGGCACGGCCCTCAAGGCTCCGCCCAAGGCGGTGGAGAAGATCGGTTCCCTGCTGCCGCCCGCCGCGAAATGGAAGGCGTTCTTCAAGAGCCAGGCCCGCAACCCGCACTACCTGCGCACGGGTGACGTGATCACGGCGACGATCTCGACCCCGGACGGCCGCATTGACCTCGGCGAGCAGCGCACGCCCGTCACGGACGCGAAGTAGGACCCGAGGTGAGCCGCACATGACCGCCGACCAGCCCCCACCCCCGCACTCCGAACAGCACGCACCCGTCGTGATCATCGGCGCGGGGCCGGTGGGCGTGACCGCCGCCCTCCTCCTCGCCCGGCGGGGAGTCCGCAGCGTCGTCCTGGAACGCCACCGGGACATCTACCCGCTGCCACGCGCCGTCGCTACCGACGACGAGGTGTGCAGGATCCTCCAGGCCGCCGGCGTGGAACAGGAGTTCGCCGCCATCTCCCGTCCCGCCAAGGGCCTGCGGCTGCTGGACGCCCGGCACCGGGTGATGGCCGAGTTCCGGCGCTCCCGACACGGCCATCACGGCTACCCGCAGACCAGCATGTTCGACCAGCCCGAGCTGGAGCGCCTGCTGCGCGACGCCCTGGCCCGGCGCCCGGAGTGCGAACTGCGGGGCGGCGCGGAGGTCACCGCCGTCGGCCCCGACACCGGGGGTCCCGTGCGCGTGACCTACCGCGACGACGACGGCGAGCATCTCGTGTGGGCGCAGGCGGTCCTCGGCTGCGACGGCGCCAACAGCATCACCCGCGACGCCATCGGCGCCGTCTGGGAGGACCTGCGCTTCGAGGAACACTGGACGGTCATTGACGTCCGGACGAACGCCGACGTCCGCTGCTGGGAGGGGGTCGACCAGGTCTGCGACCCGGAGCGGCCGGCGACGTTCATGCGCGTCGGCGAGGACCGCTACCGCTGGGAGTTCCGCCTGCGGGACGGGGACGCGCCGGTCCGCGAGCTGGTCGCCCCCTGGGTGCCGCCGTCGTACGACGGGGACTTCGAGGTCGTCCGCAAGACGCAGTACACCTTCCGGGCACGCGTCGCCGACCGGTGGCACAAGGGACGCGTCTTCCTCCTCGGCGACGCCGCCCACCTCACCCCGCCGTTCATCGGGCAGGGGCTGTGCTCGGGCCTGCGGGACGCCTACAACCTCACGTGGAAGCTCGCCCGTGTCCTCCGACAGGGGGCGGACGAAAGGCTGCTGGACACGTACGAGAGCGAGCGCAAGCCGCACGCACGGCATGTGATCCGGCTCGCGGTCGCCATGGGCTGGGCCATGACCGGCGGCCAGGACGGCACCGCCGCACTGCGCCGCAACCTCCTGGCCGCCGCCTGCCGCATCCCCGGCCTGGCCGAACTGGCCGGCCGCGACCTCAGCCCGCCCCTGACCGCAGGACCTCTGGTACGGCGTCGTGCCCGCCGGGGTCTTGCGGGCACCCACTGCCCGCAGCCCTGGGTGAACGCCGACGGTCGGCGCGCCCGTCTCGACGAGGTGCTCGGTGACTCCTTCACCGTCCTGACCGCCACCGACCCGTGGCCCTCGCTGACCGCGCTCGCCCACGGGCTCGGCGTGAGAGCGATTCCCGCGGCCGACTTGCGCGACGACGGCACGCTCGCTGCCTGGCTGCACGCCGGCCGGGCGGACGCCGTACTGCTGCGCCCCGACCGCGTCGTCATGGACGTCGTCCCGGCCGGCGGCCGCGACTTCACGGACGCCGCCGCCTGGGCGTCCCTGCTGCACACCACACGCAGCCCCCACCCTTCCCCACGGACCGTCGAGAAAAGCCTGTTGAGGAGCACGACGCGATGAACACGCCGTACCCGGAACCGTTCTTCACCCCCGACCCGAAGGACACGGCCGCCAGCCGCATCGCGGACTTCGCCCGTCACGCCGGGGTCGACGGCTCCGACTACGCCGCCCTGCACCGCTGGTCGGTCACCGACCTGGAGGGCTTCTGGGGAGCGGTGTGGGAGTACTTCGACATCGACGCGGACACGCCGTACGAGCGGGTCCTGGCCGAGGAGACCATGCCGGGCGCCCGATGGTTCCCCGGCGCCACTCTCAACTACGCCCACCACGCCCTGCGCCATGTGCCGGACGACGGCGTGGCGATCCTGGCCCTGGACGAGACCGGCGCCGCGTACGAGGTCACCGGACAGCGGCTGCGCGCCCAGGTCGCCTCGGTGGCCGCGACCCTGCGCGACCTGGGGGTGGGCCAGGGCGACCGGGTGGTCGGCTACCTGCCCAACACCCCGCACGCGATCGTCGCGTTCCTGGCCACCGCGAGTCTCGGGGCTGTGTGGTCGGTGTGCGGGCAGGACTATGCGCCCAAGGCCGCCGCCGACCGGTTCGCCCAGCTCGAACCCACTGTTCTGATCACCGCCGACGGCTACCTCTTCAACGGCACCACCCACAACCGCCGCGAGGCCGCCCTCGAACTCGCTCGCGCCCTGCCGACGTTGAAGGCGACGCTGCTGGTGGACCATGTGGGCCTGCCGTGGCCGTCGCAGAACCACCCTTCACTCGTGATCCCCTGGGAGGACGCCTCCACTCGAACCGAGGAACTCACCTTCGCGCCGGTGCCGTTCGACCACCCCCTGTGGGTCGTGTTCTCCTCCGGCACCACCGGCCTGCCCAAGGGCATCGTCCACGGCCACGGCGGCGTCCTGCTGGAGCACCTCAAGACCCTCGCCCTGCACTCCGACCTCGGCCCCGGCGACCGCCTCCTGTGGTACACCACCACCCACTGGATGATGTGGAACCTGCTCGCCTCCACCCTGCTGACCGGTGCCACGACCTGTACCTACGACGGCAGCCCGGCGCCCTTCGCCAGGCTCGACGTCCTGTGGGAGCTGGCCGCACGCCACCGGGTGGCCGTCTTCGGCACCAGTCCCCAGTACCTGCTGGGCATGGCCAAGTACGGCATCGACCCGTCCGCGCACGACCTGTCGTCGATCCGCGTGGTCGGCTGCACCGGCTCGACCCTGCCGGCCTCCGCCTACCCGTGGGTCCGCGATCACGTCGGCGACCACGCCCTGCTCGCCTCCATCAGCGGCGGCACCGACGTGGTGTCCGGCTTCGCCGGGAGCGCACCCAACACGCCCGTCTGGGCCGGCGAGTTGTCCGCACCCCACCTCGGCGTGGCGCTGTCCGCGTACGACACCGAGGGCGCCCCAGTCACCGACCAGGTCGGCGAGCTGGTGGTCACCCGGCCCATGCCGTCGATGCCGCTGTACTTCTGGAACGACCCCGACGGCACCCGCTACCGCGACGCCTACTTCTCCTCCTACCCCGGCGTCTGGCGGCACGGCGACTGGATCACGGTCACCGGTCACGGCTCGGTGATCGTCCACGGCCGCTCGGACAGCACCCTGAACCGCAACGGCATACGGCTGGGCAGCGCCGACATCCACGACGTCGTTGAACGCCTCCCCGAGATCACCGAGGCCCTGGTCATCGGCGCGGAAGAACCCGACGGCGGCTACTGGATGCCGCTGTTCGTGGTCCCGGCCCCCGGGGTGGCTCTGGACGACGCCCTCCGCGAGAAGATCAAGGACGCGATCCGCACCGGGGCCTCCCCCCGCCATGTCCCCGACGAGATCCTCGAAGTCCCGGGCATCCCACACACCCGCACGGGCAAGAAACTCGAAGTCCCCCTCAAGCGCCTCCTCCAGGGGGCTCCGGTCGAGCAGGTCGTCAACCCCGCCGCCGTCGATACCCCCGAGCTGATCGACCACTACGCTCGACTGGGAGCCGAACGCCGGGACCGGTCGGCATGATCACGGCACACATCACCCTCGCCGTCGCCCTGGCCCTGGTCTTCGTCCCGCTGGATCTGGCGAAGATCGCTGCGGTGCCGTTCATGCGCCGGGCGGCGGTGCACCTGGGCATGACGACCGGGCTCTACCGCATCGTCGGGACCTGGAGGTGGCCGGAGCCGTCGGCCTGCTGCTCGGACCGGCCTCGTCCCCGATCGGTGTGGCTGCCGCGGCGGGGCTGGCGCTGCTGATGGCCGCAGCGGCGGTGGTACACCTGCGCCACGGCGATCCGCCCGCGCGTGCCCTGCCCGCCAGCGTGCTGGCCCTGGCAGCGGTGGCATACGCCGGGGTGGCGATGGCCGCCGGTTGACGGGCCGGGATGTGTGCCGCCTCCCGGAGGCCCGTCAGCGGTCGCGGGCCTCCGGTTCGGCGTAACGTCGTCTGTGTGGACCTCACGGCCGACGCTCTCATGTCCCGTGCCGCGCATGAGCTCGCCTCGAAGGCGGATGAGCTCATCGCCGAAGTGAAGCGGTGCCTGTGCAGTGAGGTTCCCGAGCTCTGGGACGACCCGGACCTCGCGCGTATGACTGCCGAGAACATCGCCGACCACGTCGTCGGCGTGCTGGCCGGCCTGGAGCTGGGCATCGAGCCGAGTGACATCGAGCCGCCGCCGGCCGACGTGGAGCGTGCGCGTCGGCTGGCCCGGCACGGCAGACCCGTCACCGCGATGCTGCGGGCGCACCGGCTCGGGGAGGGCATCGTCCTCGACAGAATGCTCGCGGAGCTGCCCCGGCTGACGAACGACCTGGAGCTGGCCGGCGCGGCATCGCGCCGCATGCTCGCGATGGCCACCGGGTACGTCGACCGCACATCGGAGCAGGGCGTATTGGCCTTCCAGGAGGAACGGGACCGCCGACTGCGATGGCGGCTGTCCCTGGTGAACGAGGCCGGGCTGCGCATCGGGACCACGCTGGACATCGCCCGCACCACTCAGGAACTGGCGGACCTCGCCATCGACCACTTCGCCGACCGCGCCACCGTCGACCTGCTGGACACGGCCATCCATGGGGACGACGCTTCGTCGGCGGATCCCCCCGTGCTGCTCCGGGTTGCCGAGGCGTCGGGGGCGGACAACGGCCCGGAGCCGACGATCCGGTTGCGGCAGCTCCACACCTGCCCCGACGGTTCGCCCACGGCTCGTGCCCTGACCAGCGGGCAGCCCTCGCGGCACACGGCACCGCCGGGCCCGACCGGAGCCAACGGCGCCCACCGGATCCGCTCCACACTGGTGGTGCCGCTGAGCGCCCGCGGCAACACCCTCGGCGTCGCGCAGTTCTCCCGTCACCGCAACCCCGAGCCCTTCGACGACGAGGATCTCCTCCTCGCGCAGGAGATCGCGGCCAGGGCAGCGCTGGCTGTCGACAACGCCCGCCGTTACACGCACGCCCGCGCCACGGCCCTGACGCTGCAGCGCAGCCTGCTTCCCCAGCGCACGGCGGAGCAGTCCGCGGTCGAGGTCGCCTGCCGCTACCTGCCCTCGGGTGCCCAGGTCGGCGTGGGCGGCGACTGGTACGACGTGATTCCCCTGTCCGGTGCCCGGGTCGCGCTGGTGGTGGGCGATGTGGTCGGCCACGGCATCCATGCCGCCGCCACGATGGGGCGGCTGCGCACCGCGGTCCGTACCCTCGCCGACTTCGACCTGCCGCCCGACGAATTGCTGACGCACCTGGACGACGTCGTCATCCGTCTGTCCGCGGAAGCCTCGGCCGATCCTGACCCGGGTCCGGACTCGGACCCACACCCGGAGACGGCCGGGGACTTCGGTGCCACCTGCCTGTATGCCGTCTACGACCCCGTCGCCGGCCGCTGTTCACTGGCCCGCGCGGGGCATGTGCTGCCCGCTGTGGTGACCCGCGAGGGAAAGGTGGACCTCCTCGATCTGCCGCCCGGCCCGCCGCTGGGCCTGGGCGGTCTGCCGTTCGAGGCGGCGGAGGTCGACCTGCCCGAAGGCAGCCTGCTTGCGCTCTACACCGACGGTCTGATCGAAGCCCGCGACCATGATGTCGAGTCGGGCCTCGTACTGCTGCGCCATGCTCTCGGCCGGCCCTACGCCTCCCTGGAGGCCGCCTGCGACACCGTGCTCCAGGCCCTTCTGCCCGCCGACCGGTCCCATGACGACGTCGCCCTGCTGCTGGCCCGTACCCGCGCCCTCGGGGACGGCCAGGTCGCCGCCTGGGAGCTGGACGCCGATCCGGCAGCCGTCGCCGGCGCCCGTTCGAACGTCACCCGGCAGCTGACCGCCTGGGGACTCGAAGACCTCGAATTCACCACCGAACTGGTGGTCAGCGAACTGGTCACCAACGCCATCCGCTACGGCAGGCCCCCCATCCGGCTGCGCCTCATTCGCGACCGTGCCCTGCTGTGCGAGGTGTCGGACGCCGGCAGCACCACCCCCCATCTGCGCCGGGCCCGCGCCTTCGAGGAGGGCGGACGCGGCCTGCTGCTGGTCGCCCAGCTCGCCGCGCACTGGGGGACACGCCACGCGCGGCACGGCAAGACGGTCTGGGCCGAGCTGAGCGAGAGGGAGCCCGTCGGATTCCCGGAGCCGGCCTTTGTGCCATAGCCAGTGAGCCGACTCAGCCGCCGGAACGCCGGTAGATCGCCCCCATGAAGACCGACACGAGCCTGTCCAGCAGGCGTTCCTCGTCAACGGCCTGTCTGTCCGCTGAAGGTGCTGAACAGGGCGCGTTCGACCATCCAGTTCAGCGAGGTGGCGAGATCGCGGGCGGGAATCCCCTCGGGAGCGGCGCCACGGCGCCGCTCGGCTTCGATCGCCGACGTCACCTCGGCCACGAACTGCTCCATCACCTGGGACCACATGGGCCCAGCGCCGCAATGGGGCGCCAGGTGCGGACCATCCGGCCGATTCCATGGCCGGCGTAACCGCGGAGACCATCTCTGTCCGGCCTTTGGCAGAAGTCGACGTGGAGGAGCTGGGGGAGCCGGTGAGGACCTCGCGCGGCAGGTACAGGAGTTGTGGCCAGCGGCCTACCACAAGAGGGTCCGAGTCTGTTCACGCCATGGTCGACGACGGACAGCCGGTAAGGCGGGCCACACGGCTGTCCGTCGACGCCGGTCACGAGCGGACGAAGAGTCAAATCATTGTCGGCCCGTCCAGGCCAGGTTGAGCGCCGATTCGTTCGAAGCCATGGGGCTGTGATCGGTTCGTGCCGGTGTGCCGGGGCCGGTGGGACGGTTGCACAGTGCCGTCCCGGACGGGGGTCTGACTCATGAGATCTATGACCGAAGTGTCCAGTCACAGGCGTGTCGACTGTCGTTGCGGGATGGTGCCTGCTGGTACCGAGCCACAGGGCGTGTCCCCATAGGGGCCTTGCCGACGATCAGGCGCCATCACGGTTCAGACCGCCCGAGCAGGCCGGTGCCATCCATCCAGCACGCCACCACGCGGGAGGCGAACCACCATGAGAACCGAACAACGCAGCACCTCCTCCAGCACGGATCCTCCCGCTCCGGGCGAGGTCGTCCTGGGCGTGGACACGCACGGCGAGGTTCATGTTGCCGCCGTGGTCTCCCCGCTGGGGAAGGTCCTGGGCACCGAGTCCTTTCCGGCCACGGCGGCCGGCTACCGTCGGCTGCTCACCTGGGCCCGCAAGCTGGGGAAAGTGCGCCGGGCCGGTGTGGAGGGCACCGGCACCTTCGGCGCGGCCCTGTCCCGCTACCTGCTGGCCCAGCAGATCCAGGTGTTCGAAGTGAACCGGCCCGACCGCTCGGCCCGCCGGCTGCTGGGGAAGTCGGCCCGCTCGACGCGCAGGCCGCCGCGCGAGCCGTGCTCAGCGGTCGCGCCCGGGCCCGGGCGAAATCCGGCGGCGGTCCGGTGCACAGCGCCCGGATCTACAAACTCGCCAAGGACTCCGCGGTCAAGGCCCGCACCCAGGCGATCAACCAGCTCAAGGCCGTCCTAGTGATCGCCGATCCCGTCCTGCGGGAACGGCTGTCCAGCCTGGGCAATGCCGAGCTGTTCCGCACCTGCGCGACCCTCAGCCCACCCGACGGTGGGGGAGACGAGGACGCGGTGGCCCAGGCCACCCACATGACATTACGCATGCTTGCCGGACGCATCGAGCAGCTCACCGGACAGATCAATGAGCTGAACCAGCGACTGACCCGGCTCATCGAACACCACGCCCCACAACTACTCGAACCGGTGGGCATCGGCCCGGACAGTGCCGTCACCCTGCTGATCACCATGGGGGACAACCCCGAGCGGCTGAACACCGAAGCATCCTTTGCTGCCCTTTGCGGAGTCAGCCCAGTCGAGTATTCGTCGGGCCGGCGGAGCACGCGCCGGCTCAACTACGGCGGCGACCGCAAGGCCAACGCCGCCCTGCACCGAATCGTGTTCACCCGCCTGCGCCACGACCCGCGCACCCAGGCGTACTACGAACGCCGCACCCAGGAAGGCAAGACCCGACGCGAGATCATCCGATGCCTCAAGCGATACGCAGCCCGCGAGGTCTTCAACCTGGTCAGGACGGTTTCCCGCACCCCTGCGTTATAGGGGCGTCTGTGAATGTCGGACCGCCCCTCGATGCGAACTATGGGCAGGATGGTCATTGAGGTCAGGTGGGCTGGTCAACTGGTCGTCAAGGACCGTTGGCGGTCGGTGGCGGTCGTGGTGGTTGCTGTACTTCACTGCTGTACTGCACTGGGTCGTTCCCCTAGGTCAGAAGTGCTGCGTGACCGCAATCGAAGGACATCGAGACGCCACACTCGTCACAGATCGATTGGTCAACCGATGGCGCTGTGCCGTCAGCGGGTTGACGTTTGATTGCGATCAAGGCGGCGTCGTCGTCGAGTCGGCCGCCGACGTGGTTGAGAAGGTCGCCGCGGAGGTGGTTGAGGAGTGCCGTGGGATGGCGGTGGTTGTGGTGGGTGAGTCGTTTGGCGAGCGGGTAGAACTCGCCGTCGGTGTTGCGGGCTTCGATGGCACCGTCGGTGTAGAGGAGGAGGATGTCTTCGGCGCGTAGGGCGAAAGTGTCGAGGTGAAAGGTGGTTTGCACCAATGCGCCCAGTCCCAGCGGGGGCGCGGGTTGGCCGGCTTCCAGGGTCACGACGTCGTGCGCTCGTAGGAGTAGCGGTGGGGGGTGTCCGCAGGTGACGCTCCGCACGAGGGGCTCGGCGTCGGGGATTTCGAGGAGAGTGGCGGTGACGAACGCCTCTTCGGTCTGTTCGGGGCTCACTGCTTCGGATGCGTTGCTGCGGACACTTGAATCCAGGTAGGCGGCGAGTTCCGGCAGCGTGGTCAGCCGGCGGGCGGCGTCGCGGAACGTGCTGATGGTGTGGGCAGCGGTGCCGACCGCCGGCAGGCCCTTGCCTCGAACATCGCCGATGATCAACCGTGTCCCCGTGGGCGTGCGCACGGCGGCGTAGAGATCTCCGCCGATGCGTGCTTCGTCCTCTGCCGCCAGGTACGTCGAGGCCAGGCGAAGGGGGCCGAGTCGGTGGGGGAGGGGAGGCAGTATGGCGCGTTGCGCGGCCTCGGCGACTGCGCGCAGCTGGACCAGCTTTCGCTGTCCGTGTTCCGTCAGGTACCGGGCGATCACGACGGCCACCGAGGTCACAAGGAGGGCAGCCGCCTGTGGCGGGTTCACACATTGGCGGACCAGGAAGATGGCCACCAAAGCCGACACGGTCACGATGGCGAGAAGTGAGGTCACCCGGGAGCTCGCGTACCAGGAAGTGAGTACAGGCACCATGATCAGCAAGTCGCCGAGATGAACTGAGCCAGGCATCTGAAGATCGATGAGTGTGATCGCCAGAATGAACAGCAAGGCGACTGTCAGCACGGATCGTGGTTGCGGCAAGGTGCGCGAGAGAACGAGTGACGACCTCGCTCGGTGATGCATCAGGTGTGGCTCCTGCACGCAACCTGGAGCCGTACACGCAGGGTCGCGGAACGTGAATGCCATGTGCTGCTCCCTCTAGGATCATTTCCTCGGTTCTGATGGTTCCATCAATTAAAACGGACATATATGGGCATGCAAGGTCATGTGCGGCAGGTCACAAGCATTGTGGATGCCGGCCGGGCTTGATCAGGGCGAGTCTCCGCCGCTGGGTGACGACTGACCCGCCGTCCCTCGTGGTGCACGGTGCCGAGCGGTCGACGTAGCGACTTTGGCCGGGAGCTGCTTTGGCGCGAGTGATCATGGCCCCGTAAGCTTCCGGCGCGTCGGGCAGTCTGTGGACCTCCCCGGTAAAGCACGACGTTGGGGCCATGATCTTCGAGGCTCGCGCCAAAGTGGCTCTCTTGAAAATCCCCTTCAGGCAGGGTGACGTCGTAGCCGAGGGCGCCGAGTTGGGCGAGGAGGCGTCGGCGGTGGCGTTCTTCGCCGAGGCGGCGGGTGAAGTAGTCGGGGCCGAGGTCCTGGTAGGGGACGTCGTTGGCGAGCATGTGGTAGGCGGACACGAGCATGCTGTGCGCGACCGCGACGATGGTGCGCTTCTCGCCGCGCCGGGGCCGCAGCCGGTGGTGCTGGGCGGCGAGATAGGTGCTCTTGGTGCGGCCGACGGCAAGGGCGGCGACACCGAGTCCGGCCTTCAGCCACACGTTGCCGTGTCGGGTAGGAGCGCGCTTGCGCTTGCCGGCGGACTCCCGGTTGCCGGGAGCCAGGCCGGCCCAGGCGGCCAGGTGAACGGCGATGGGGAAGCGGCTCATGTCCGCTCCCATCTCCGCGATCATCACGTGGGCCACGGTGGTGCTGATCCCGGGGATGGTGATCAGCAGCTCGACCTGTCGGTGAAACGGGGTGATCTGCTGTTTGATCTCCTCCTCCAGCGTGGCGATACGCGCGCTGGCATCCCGGATCGCGCGGATCAGGACGCGGACCATGAAGCCGTGGTGGTCGGTGAAGTTGCCCGTCAGCGCCTCTACCAGGTCGGCGTGTTTGCGGCGCATGGCACCGCGGGCCAGATTGGCCAGCATCTCGGGGTCGCGTTCGCCGTCGGCCGCGCACGTCGCCAAGGACCTGGGCGTCCACAAGGAGGCCCTGCGCGGCTGGGTCCGCCAGGCCGAGGCGGACGCGACGACCGGCTGACCACCGCGGAGGACGAGGAACTGAAGCAACTCCGCAAAGATGGATCGCCTCCGGTGTCATCGGCCCATGTCCACGGCCCTATCCCTGATCGGATCTGTCACGAGATCGGCCACGGGCTCGTGACGGCCGCCACGATCCTCGAGTTCTCTGTCGGTGAGCCTTTTCATAGGCGCCGGTGAGCCGGACGTCAGCGCCGCCCACAACGAAGCCCCCGTTGGCGCGCGTCGGGCGGCACGGCGTCAGCGCCGCCCGACGCGCATGCACGGGCGCTCTCGGGGGGGCGCGCCGGTCACCCCCGGGAGCTGCTCCAGTGTTCCTCGAGGGCGGTGGCGACCTCAACCGGCTTCTGGATCGGCGTCCAGTGGCTGCTGTCCAGCCTCAGAAAACGGGTGGCGCGTACGGACGCGGCCATCTTCTCGCCGAACTCGACGGGGCAGACTGGGTCGAACGTCCCCCAGAACACCAGGGACGGTCCGGCCAGGTCCGCGAGATTCGGTTCCCACTCCGCACCGACCGTCAATGCGGAACGGTAGAGCTTGAGAATGCTGTCACGCATGGTCTCGTCCACGCGGCCGGCCGTCTGTTCGGCCAGCTCAGCCGGGATCTGGATGTTGTCGGTCAGGTCCTTGGCGAACGCGGCGGCGTCGTACTCCTTGGCCCAGCGGTCGCCCGTGACCGGGTCCTGCCACAGTTTGGCCAGCGGATGCCAGTCGTACTCGGCGCTGACCGGACCGTTGCTGCCGGCCCACGTGCGGATCAGATCCGGCCGTACGGAAGCCACGCGGGCGGTGAGGAGGCAGCCCCAGTCATGGCCGACGAGGTCGACCGGCTCGCCGATTACCTCCAACCGCTCGATGAGCCAGGAGACGTATTCCTCCTTGGTGCAGTTGAAGCCCTCGGGTCGTGGCGAACCGAAACCGGGCAGGTCCCAAGCCTCCACGTCGCTGCGGGTCAGGTGCTCGCGGACGCCGTCCCACACATGGTGGGTGTCGGGTACGCCGTGGATGAGAACGGCAGGCATGACTGAACTCCTACAAGGGTGAAACTTCTGGACAGATGCGAAACAGTGACACAGGGAGGGTGAAGACGCCGAAGTGTCGTGCCGCAGGCACGCGCTTCCGACGTGGACGGGACCGAGTGGCACGGCACTTCCCGCCTGCAGCGTCTCGATCGACGCTAATCAACGAGTCGGTACGGCCGTCCTGATCGGGGCGGCCACCAGTACGGTGCACCGTGCGGAAACGGCTGTGCGGGATGTTGACCGGATCGCCGGGCATGCTCGCCCGCCGAGGCTCGAACCCGGCGCGATGCGATCTGTGGTGCTACCGCGGCGGCGACGAGGAACGCGGTCGCCGCAGCCTCACCCGTGGGGTCCGCCCAGGTGGAGGCGGTGTTCTCCGCGGCGAGAGCCAGCATCAGTGCTCAACGCCTGGGCGAGGACAGGAGCTGGGACATGGTCCGCGAACCCGCCTTCGTGCTGCCCACCCGTATGGCCGCGATGGCTTCCTCGCGGGCCGGTGCCAAGGTGGCGTGGATCGTCTCCTCTCCCAGGTGGCGGCGCCCCAAGGAGATGAGCATGCGGTACTGGTCGCCGATCGCCCATGCAGCCAGGGCCATCCGCGCCATCGCCTCGAGCGGATCAGTACATGGGATACGGGTTGCGGCGAACGCCTGTTGCAGCGCCTGGGCTGCTTCCTGCGTCAACTCGGCGATCAGTGCTCGGCGGTTGGCGAAGTGTCCGTAGAGGGTGCGTCGAGCGATGCCGGCCGCCACAGCGATGCTGTCGAGACTCGCGTCCGGGTCCTCCCGTAGTTTCTGCCGGGCGGTCGCGAGGATGCGTCGGCGGTTGGAGTGAGCATCCTTGCGCTGCACAGTACGGCCCGGGGTGTCGGTCGTCTGCATGGTTCTTTCTCTCCACGGTTGCCGGAAAGCCGTGGGCGCCGGTGCTCCCTCACGCACCGGCACCCACTCACCCCTGCCCAGGGTGGCTTGTCGTCCTGCTGACGGGCGTCAGGGGACGAGGATGAGGCGGATCGGGTCGCCGATCT
>NZ_WEGL01000018.1 GCF_009604455.1 Streptomyces sp. RB17 | reverse complement strand
CGCACCCGCGGCAGACAGAAACGAGAGACCGTCCCCAAGCCGAGCCCCTGACGCTCTGGTGATGTGACGGACCTTCCGGGCCGAAATGCCCGGAATGCTGAGATCCGACTACGGTCTCGGCAACGGCCTCGAAGGCAACGCGTCTGCATAGGTCCTCTCCCGCTGGCGCGGTGACCGGCGGGCGTCTCCCGCCACCAAGGAGTGTGCACGGATGAGGTCTGGACGATCGTCGCAGGCCAGACGGTATTCACGGCGTCCGGGAGGCCGGTCAGGCCGTCGCAGACCAGCATCAAGACATCGGCCGCGCCGCGGTTCTTGATCTCGGTCAGGATCTGAAGCCAGTACTTCGCGCCTTCACCACCGTCGCCGATCCACAGACCCAGAATGTCCCGGTGTCCCTCGGCGGTGACCGCCACCGCCATGTAGACGGGCCGGTTGGCGACCTGCCCGTCCCTGACCTTCACGTTCACGCAATCGATGAAGACGACCGGGTAGACGCTGTCCAGCGGACGGTTCTGCCATTCCGTCATACCGGCCATCACGCTGTCGGTGATCGTGGAGATCGTGGACTTGGAGATCCCCGCGCCGTACACCTCGGCGAGATGCGCGGAGATCTCCCCATGCGTCAGCCCCTTCGCCGACAGCGACAGGACCATCTCGTCCACCCCGCCCAGACGCCGCTGCCGCTTCTTGACCAGCTGGGGTTCGAACGATCCTGCCCGGTCCCGGGGCACCGCGATCTCGACCGGCCCCGACTCAGTGATCACCGTCTTGGAGCGGTGCCCGTTGCGGTAGTTGTCCCGGCCGCCCTCGGCCCGCTCACCGGGCTCGTGCCCCAGATGATCAGTGAGCTCGCCCTCCAGCGCGGACTCCAGCACCCGCTTGGTCAGCTGCTGCAGCAGGCCGCCGTCCCCGGTGAGTTTCACGCCACCGGCCTGAGCCCGGGCCACCAACTCGGCGACCAGCCCGTCATCCACGGCGCCCGCCCCACTCACAACGGCCTTCCCGGCCTCGGTGTCCCTCGTCACGTCAGTCATCAACTGTCGCTTCCAGCTCGGGAGTTACACCACTCACCGGGCTCTGTACCGTAGTCGGTGGTGACGTTGTGTGGCTATGTGCTGAGCAGAATGCGGTGGCGGAGGAGTTCGAAACCTGCACGGCCGTGCATCTGCCGCATGATCCGTTTGGTGCGGGTGTTGACGCCCTCGGTACGGCCGTTGCTCCACGGCAGGGTCAGGCCGGCGTTGACGGCGGCACGGTCGAGTTCGAGGCCGTTGCAGAAGCTGTGCAGGTGGGGCAGGTCGGCGCCGCGGGCCTGGGTGATCCAGTCGGTGAGCTTGGAGTCGTTGCTGCCGGCGGGGGTCAGCAGGACGGCGAAGTCACGGATGAGTGCCGCAAGTTCAGTCATCTCGGAGCAGGCCGCAGTGATCAGCCCGAGCAGATCGGTGTCCTTCGTCCGTAGGTGTTCGGGGTGCGTGAGCAGGAGCCGGGCAAGACGGCGGGGGGTGGTCACGGGGCGGTCGCCTTCGGCGCGGCCCTGGTTGAGGTAGCGAACCAGCAGGTTGGCGCTGCCGGTGTATCCCAGTTCCCTGATCTCGCGCAGGAGGTGGGTGACGGGCACGCCGGGCTCGGCCGCGCGTCGCGTGCGCAGGTGCTCGCGATAGGGGTCTACGAGAGTAGGGCGGTAGCGCGGAGTGATGCGCTCGGTGGGAGGCTCGGGGATGCGGGCGTAGCGCTTGACGGTGTTCAGGGCCAGGTCCAGGCGGCGGGAGCAGTCCAGCAGGCCGACGCCCTGGCCGAGGAGGGCGTGGACCTTGTGCCAGCGCTCGCGAGTGGTCTGCTCGCGGATGCCGCCCGGGCGGGGCGGATTGATGGTGGCCCAGCACGGGGCGTGGGCGCGGACCTCGGCCTGGACCTTGTCGCACAGGTTGTGCCACACATGCCAGCGATCACTGACCTGCACCGCGTCGGGCAGGGCCTGGCGGATGGCCTCGGCGTAGGTGGTCGAGCCGTCCCGGCACACGACCTCGACCTCAGGACGAGAGCGCAGCCAGGCGGTCAATGTGGCGGCCTCGCGGTCGGGCAGCACGTCGACGCGCCGGCCCGTTTCGGCGTCGATGACGATCGTCGCATAGCGGTGGCGCCGACGCAGGGCAAAGTCGTCGACCCCGATCACCATCGGGACAGGGACGGTGGGGATGGGGATACGCCGCAGCAGACGCAGAGCAGTGGCACAGGAGACCGGAAATGCCAGCAGGGACGTGAGCCGGGCGGCCGCCCGGCCGCATAACTCCTTCACCACTCCCGAGACCTGGCTGGCCAGCCGCGTGGTGCGACGCTGCAGGCGTTCCAGCAGACCGGGGACTTGCTCGCGGAAGGTCTGCCGTCGACAGCCCAGAACCGGACAGACAAGACGCCGGACCCGGAGACATATCACGACGCGGCGGCCATCCACCGGCACATCCCCAACCGTCCGGCCATGGTATCCGTGCACCTTCCCCGTCAGCGCCCCGCACATCGGGCAGGGAACGGGAACATCCCGGGTCCGGGCCAAGACCCGGATCACCTCACCATCGTCTGCCACATCATCGATGACCAACGCCGACAGCCCTGAAAACACCGTTGCCACAAGGTAGTTGTCATCACGCATATAGCGTCAACGATGCCCGTCGCATGCCGTCACCACCGACTACGGTACAGAGCCACTCACCGTACAGACCCCGCCGGGCGTCCAGTCGCAGTCCACCCTCGACCAGAAGACGGAGCCGACCGGCTGGCACCAGATAGGCGGCACCTACACGCTCGGCACCGGCACCCAGAACGTCAAGCTGGAGTCCAGCGGCAGCGGCTGCCTGCGCGCCGACGCGGTGAAGTTCGTCCGCACCGGCTGACCCATCCCATCCCATCCCGTCCGACCCGGCCGCCGTCCACACCTCCCCGGCGGCCGGGTCCTTCGCTCACCGAAGCCCAGTCGGCTGCGTACCCTTTCCACGCCCGCCGCAGGGCTGCTACCACGGTGCTACCATGTGAGACGTGACTTCCGTGAAGAAGCAGACACAGGTCCGGCTGGAAGAAGACGTGCTCGCGGCCGGCAAGGCCGCCGCGGCCGCCCGCCGCCTGGACTTCAACAAGTACGTGGAGCGGCTCATCATCGAGGACACCACCGGCGCCCGCGCCGCCGGTATGACCGCCGCCCAGCGGCTCATCGATGAGCACGGCACCTTCCTCGACGACCTGGAGCAACAGCTCGACGCCCCGTACGCCGAGCCCCAGCGGGGCGCTGGCGCGTGATCCTGCACGTCGATGAGTCCTGGATCCTCGAAGTGGCGCAACGGGCAGGCGATCGCGACCCGGCTGCCGACGACTACGGCATACCCATCGCTGCCGTCGCCCGCCACCGCGGTGAACTGCTCGACACACCCATCTACGGCGGCGCCTACGCCCGCGCCGCAGCCCTGGTGCACACTCTGGGCCGCTGCCGCTGGCTGGAGCGTTCCAACCTGACCGTGGCCTGCGCGGTCGCCGTCATGTATCTGGAGGCCAGCAACATCCCTGTCAGCCCCACTCGCGAACAGCTCACCGCGCTCGCCCATGAGCTGAACAACCCGCGCTGCACCGCCCCCCGGATCGCCGCTTTCCTGCGCACCTGGAAACCCTGATCCCGAACCGGGCGAAGGGGACCGAGCCCTGCTGACCCTGAGCTCCGTCCGGTGGGAACGTTGCTGATCACCGCGGCCCGCCGCTCTGTGGGGTCTCGCCGGACCCCGCCCTCGGCGAGTCCGAGGGGCCGGGGCCGGTTGTTGCAGTCCCCGGGGCCCGCCACGCTCTGGCGGGTGAGGCGGGCCCGCTGGGCCGCGAATCGACGCCGACGGTGGGGCATTCCGGGCTCTGGTCGATGGCCACGGGGTTGGCCGAAGCGGCCGACCAGCAACTTCACGCCTCGACGATGATGGTGCCTATGGTCGATTCCGGGCCGGGCCCGTCCGGACGGTCGACCTTCCACCAACCCAGCACGTCCTGGTACTCCGGCTGTGGGATCGCACGTCCTTCGGCAGTCATCAGGCGTCCCTGATACGCCTGGGCGTAACGTGCTCGAACCGAGTAGACGCCGAGTTCGTCGGGAACAACGAGGTCGCACGACACATTTACCCACTCCGCTGGGCCCGGGTTGTCCTCCGCCAGCGCCTCGACATCCGTGCCGGCATTGACCACCTTCAAGCCGCCCCCGCTGCGCTGCTTGCCGTTCCATACCGACGCCTGGGCTCGATCCTGGCCCGCCAGCCCAACGATCACCTGGTTGATGGCGTTGCCGCACCCCGAACAATCGTGCAGCACATCGAAGCTGAGCTGGTACGAACCCCCTCCTCGGACTTTCACCACGTCACCCCGTCCATCGATCTTGACGTTGCGGATCCTGAACCGCGACGGTTCCACCATCTCGGCGCCGGGCGTGAGAGCTGTGGTTCGATGGACATCGCTGTGACTCATCTTGTCGGTCATGGGCCCAAGTAAACAGGTGGCCACTGACAAGGGCCGTCCTTCAGCGAGGTTGTCACGTCGTCCAGAGCGCGATGGCATTGAGGACCAAGCCGAGCGCGCCGAGCTGGTCCTCCATGCGCCCGTACTCGGCGAACGCCGCACCCAGTGGAGTCGGCGCCCCTCACGCCCGCACATGCGCAGTAGGTCGTTGGCGCGGACCTGGTTGGTCACCAGGGAGCCGGCGACCTTCAACATGCCCGGCCCATGCGTGATCACCTCGTTCAGGTTCACGCGGTTGCGGGCCAGGTCCTCCACCTCGCCGTACGTGCCCGTCTTGACGTCGGGCATGGTGGCCCGCCAGAACCGCTGGTCGTCCAGGTCGCGGAACCGCGGGCCGAAGTTGCAGCCGAGGATCTTGAACAGGCCGAACACCATGTCGAAGTACGAGGCGTTGTCGGTCGCCACCATCTCCGGCTTCACCTCGCCGTCCAGGTTCGGCAGTGCGTCCAGGATGTGCAGGGAGTCGCGCGGGGTGCCGAGGACGACGAACCGACAGAGCCGGTGCAGTCCTGGCTGTCCAGCCTGCCTGGTAGTCGGCGTGAGACTGACATGGCCCTTCGTCACTCATGCCAGCAACGAGTGAGCACCACCCGTCATCGTCAACGACCAGGTCACCGCACCTGCGCCACTGACGCCCAGACGACGACGTTCAACCGACACTCCCCCGCAGACCATCACCCGCGGCTCCCAGGTGGAGATCGTGCAGAACATCGGCCGGGCGCTCCGCCCGAACCCGGACGGCACGACCAAGGTCGCCAGGATCATCGTGCCCATTTTCCTGGAGCGCGGCGAGGACCCGACCGACATGGTCGCCTCCGCCAGCTTCAAGCCGCTCGTGGCCGTGCTCCAGGGCCTGCGCTCGCACGACGAACGCCTCGTTGAGCAGCTCGCCTCCCGCGCCCTGACCCGCAGCAACCACGCCCGCAAGATCCACGTGCAGCGCGATGAAGAAGGCCGGATCGTCGGGGCCGACGGTGACGGCGAGGACCAGGAGCAGGACGACACCCAGTCCGCGGTGGAGTCGGCGCTGCTGCACTTCTCCTCCCCCCGGGACGCGGCGACGATCGCCGCTTTCCTGCGCACCCGGGTGTACCGGCCGGAGTCGCTGGTGTGGCTGGAGGGCTACCAGGCCCTGCTGCGCTGGCGCAAAGAGAACGAGATCACCGGCCTGTACGCCGTCCCGTACGACACGGAAGTCGAACTCGGAGTCACTCTCTTCCCGCTGGGCAGGTGGGTCCACCAGCAGCGCAAAGCGTTGCGCGCGGGTGAGCTGGAGGAACGGCGCAAGGAACTGCTGGACGCGCCCGGGGCAGGGATGGTGTGGGAACCGGGCGAGGAGGCGTGGGAGGCCAAGCTCGCCGCGCTCCGGTCCTTTCACCGGCCGCCGGGCACCTCGCACCCCGGCAGGACGCCGTCTGGGGCGAGGGCGAGGCGATGGTGCCCGTCGGCCAGCACATGGCCAACCTCCGCCGCAAGGGCCAGAAGAACGGCCTGGGCAAGGACCCGCAGCGGGCGGCGGAACGCGCTGCGCAACTGACGGCGATCGACCCGGACTGGGACTGCCCGTGGCCGCTGGACTGGCAGCGGCACTACCGCGTGCTCGCCGACCTGGTCGACGCCGACGGCGTACTGCCCGAGATCCAGCCCGGCGTGCTGTTCGACGGCGATGATCTCGGCAGGTGGCTCGAGCAGCGGAGAAACCCGGGCACCTGGGCGCAGCTGTCCGCCAAGCAGCAGGAGCGGCTGTCCCGGCAGGGCGTGACGCCCGCTAAGGCGCCGTCTCCCGCCCCGGCGGCCGTGCGGTCGACGAAGAGTTCGGGCAAGGCGCAGCAGGCGTTCCAGCGGGGCCTGGCGGCCTACACGCAGTACGTCCGGCGTGAAGGCCACCCCCGCGTGCCCAGGAACCACCTCGAACGCATCACCCTCGACGGCCAGGAACACGAGGTCAAGCTCGGCATCTGGGTTTCCAACACCACCACGAAAAGCCGGTGGGACAAGCTCACCCCGGAGCAGCGCACCGCCCTCACCACACTCCGCGGCGGCCGCGACGCACCCCCGCCCCAGGCACCCGCGCCGGTGCCGCGCCCGGCCAAGGGCCCGGCTTCGGCGCACGACGAGCCCGTCCAGCCCACCCCACCGGACGCACAGGTTCAAGACCACCAGGACGACACCACGGCCTCGCACACCGCCGAGAAGGACGAGGACACGTCGTCACAGCCCACCGACACACCCCCGCGGTGGAACGCCGTCTGGCCGATGAGCTTCCCCCGCTCCAGCGAACCGGCCCTGTCCGAGAAAGAGCGTCAGGCCAACATCGCCCGCATCGCGCGGATGCACCGCGTCAACGAACTGGTGCGCCACCACACCAAGGACACCCTGCTGACCATGGCTTACGAGGGCGGCCTGTCCCGCGACGAACGTTCCGAGAAGTGGCGCAAGGAAGGGATCGCGAACGCCATCGTGGACATCGAACTCCGGGCTGCCGCGCAGCCCGATCCAGCCACACTCCTGCCGCAACAGGACCCCCACGACGAGTGAAACAAGACGCCTGTAGGGCAGTCGGTGAAAGAATGACATGGTCTGTCGTCACTCATGTCAGCAACAGGTGAGCACCACCCGTCAGCGCCAACGACCAGGTCGCCGCGCCTGCGCCACTGACGCTCCGATGACGAGGTTCAACTGACACTCCCCCGCAGACCATCACCCCAGCTCACAAAGGGTTTTCGACCGGATGGGGCGGGCATGGCGCGGGGCGTGCCGCCGCACCTCTGGGGCGTAGGCCCAGAGGCAAGGGAGACGGCAGCGCGGAGCGAGGTCACGGAGCGCGGGGCGCACCGCGACCGCCTGCCGACTCCCGCAGCGCGCAAGAGCGCGGAGCGCTCGCCCCGGGACGGCCGCGAAGCGGACGCACGGGTGCGCGTGCGTGGCCCGAAGGGGAGCGCAGCGAACCCGGGCCACGGGGTTTCCGGGGAGCGCAGCGGACCGGAAACCCCCAGCGGCAGGCACCACGCCACTCCCGCCCCATCCCGGCAAAAAGCAACGCCCCCCGGCACCCAACAACGGCGCCCCACCACAACAGCCCCACATGCGGGGCCGGCCGTTGGCCGGCATGGGGAAGCCCCCTGTCGGGGGCTTCGTGCGGAGTCGGGGCCGGGCCCCTGACGGGACCCGGGACGTCGAGTGCCGGTCCAGGCCTGTCGGCCCCCGGCGAGGGTGGGGCGCAGCATGGGGATCACGGCCTGGCGGCCGCCACCTCCCACGGGCGACGTACGACCCCCGACTCCCCCACACACGCGGGACCGGCCGTCGGCCGGTAGGGGCACGCCCCTGACGGGGGCTCGGCGGGGGCGGGGGCCGGGCCCCTGACGGGGTCCGGGATGGTCGGGTGCGGGCCCGGGGCCGGCGGCCCCGGGGACGGGTGGGGCGAGGGTGCGGCGCGCCACGGCCCCGTGCCAAGGCCGGCCTCCACACTCCGAAAGCTCGAGCCGAACCGCCGAGCGGCAGCCGGTCCTCGGCGGCGCAGGTCAGCCGCAGAGATCCGACTGCCGTGCGCCCCTCGCTGTCATGATGGTCCGATGGACAACCGGGAGAGGACCGAACCTCCGCGGGTGGCCGATGAGCACGCCACGCTGACCGGCTTCCTGCAGCGCCAGCGTGACACGCTGGCCATCGCATGTGCGGGGCTCACAGCCGAGCAGCTCAGACAAAAGGCCGTGCAGCCCTCGGGCTTGTCGCTGCTCGGCCTCGTCCGGCACATGGCCGACGTCGAGCGGACCTGGTTCCGGAACGTGTTCAACGGCGAGCACAGTGATGTGCACTGGCCCCGTAGCGACGGCGGCGCTTTCGCCGTCGACACCGCAGACCCGTTAGAGGCGTTCGCGATCTGGCACGAGGAGTGCGCCCGATCCCGCGACATCGTGGATGCCGCCCAGTCCCCCAATGTCACCGGGCGGTACGGAGACGACGTCTTTTCTCTCCGCTACATCCTCACCCACATGATCGAGGAATACGCCCGGCACAACGGCCACGCCGACCTCCTCCGCGAACGCATCAACACAATCACCGGACAGTAGTGGCCGGCGGGGACCGTCCCCTGACCGACCCCTGGACGGCCAGGCGCAGCACGGCGGTCCCGGGCAAGCAAAAAGGGCGGGCCATTGGCCCGCTCGGGGAAGCCCCCTGCCAGGGCTCCGCACGGGCGAGGGCCGGGCCCCTGACAGGATCCGAGTGCGGGAACACCCGGCCGGGCACGGCCCGTGCTGCGCCCGGCCGGGACTGATGGGATGGTGCCGGCGCCTCGTGGGCGCCAGAAGAGAGACGGCCGGGCGGGAACCGAAGCACCCGCCCGGCCGGGGGCGTCAGTCCTCGCCGGGCGGCGAGATCGTCAAGACCGGCCAGGCATGGTCGCCCGGCCCGATGCAGGCGGCGAGCCGGGCGCGGCAGGGCTGGCGGGCCTTGCCGCCTCGCGGGATCCGGTACAGCTCGACCGTGATGCGGTCCCCGCTGCCCCGGCTGCGCCGGATGGCGAAGCGGGTCATGACCAGGACATCCCACAGGCGGCCGGTCTCGTCCTGGGGGGCCTGGCGGTTGCTGTCCATCTCGCTCCACTGCACGCAGTCCGCCCAGGCAGCGGCGGTCAGGGCGATAGGGACCGTGAAGCCCGCCTCGTGGGCCAGTACGGCCGGGACCTGAACCAGGGGGGGCTTTGTTCACGAGTAGCGCCAGCAGTTGTTCATCTCGTGGGGAGGCAGCCGGTTGCGGCCGGAGTCGATGTTCATGAGAACGGGAGGCAGCCCTGTGCCCGCCGCACTCGGGGGCGGGCAGCTGACCAGGTCGGTGCCACCGCCAAGGCCGGGCTTGCTGAATCGGCAAACGAACTCGTCTTCTGGGCGGGGTCTTCCGCAGGATCGGCGTTGAGCCAACGGAACGGCGGAAGGGGGCCGTCCTGGGGGCACAGCAGACCGACGGTCGGGGAGGGGACTCATGTCGCAGCGCGTCGCGGAGATCACACACCGGTTGGTGTCCTCACCGGGAGGCCGCATGCACCTCGCGGAGCAGGGAACAGGGCCGCTGATACTGCTCGTTCACGGCTTCCCGGAGTCCTGGTACTCCTGGCGTTACCAGCTGCCGGTACTCGCAGCGGCGGGATACCGCGCGGTCGCCATCGATGTCCGAGGCTACGGCCGTTCCTCCAAGCCGGCAGCTACGGATTCGTACCGGATGCTCGACCTGGTGGAGGACAACGTCTCGGTGGTGCACGCCCTGGGCGAGGAGGCGGCGGTGGTCATCGGCCACGACTGGGGCGCGACCATCGCCGCGAACTCCGCCCTGCTCAGGCCGGATGTCTTCCGGGCAGTAGGGCTGCTGAGCGTTCCCTACACTCCGCGCGGCGGGCCGCGTCCCAGCGACGTCTTCGCTCAGATGGGCGGGGACGAGGAGTTCTACGTCTCGTACTTCCAGGAGCCGGGCCGCGCCGAGGCCGAGATCGAACCCGATGTACGCGGCTGGCTCACGGGCTTCTACGCGGCGCTATCCGCCGACACCATGCCCGCACCCGGCGCTCCCGATCCGCACTTCGTCAGCAGGGCCGGGACGCTGCGGGACCGGTTCCCCATCGGCCGGCTGCCCGCCTGGCTCAGCGAGAGGGACCTCGATGTCTACGCTGGGGAGTTCGAACGGACCGGCGTGACCGGGGCGCTCAACCGCTACCGGAACATGGACCGCGACTGGGAGGACCTCGCCGCCTTTGACGGCGCCCCCATCACCCAGCCGTCCGTGTTCATCGGCGGCGGCTTGGACGCTTCCACGACATGGCTGGCCGATGCGATCAAGGCGTACCCGGTCACGCTGCCGGGCCTGGTCTCCTCCCACCTCCTCGACGGCTGCGGCCACTGGATCCAGCAAGAACGCCCCGACGAGGTCAACCGGCTCCTGATCGACTGGCTCGCCGCCCTGCTGCCTGACGCACTCGCGCAGCGTCAGCCCGTGCTGTCGAAACACGTGAACATCCGCGTGGTGCAAAAAGGCTCCACTGCCGCCCGAACCGCTGTCGAGGCACTGCTCATTCTGAGAAGTGTGTCACATCCTCTTTCCGCAGGTCATGGTGTTGTGAGGCGTGGTCGTGATCCGGTCTGCCGTTCGGCTGGGCGTCGATGGACGGGCAGCCGAACGGCAGCAGGAGGGCTTTCAGGCGGCTGTCGCGAGGGTGGTCGGGACTGCCTCGGGCTGACGGCGTGAGCGGGCCAGGCGGCGGGTCATGAGGGTGATGAACGCCCACTGGATGTGGGCTTCGGCGTGGGACATGAGGCGTTCGTAGTCCCTCGCGTTGCGCCGGGCCCGCATCGTCCACGAGTTACTCCGTTCCACCACCCACCTCTTTGGAAGCAGAACGAAGCCCTTAGCGTCCTTGGGGCGGGGAACGACCTTGATCGTGATGCCCAGGATGTCCTGGGCCCAGGTGCTGAACTCCTCGCCGCCGTAGCCGTTGTCCGCCCACACCAGGACGATTTCGGGGTGCTCGGCGTGAAGGCGGGTCAGCAGGATGTGGGCTGCGTCGCGGTCCTGGACGTCGGCGGGGGTGACGAGCAGGTCGACGAGCAGGCCGTCCTGGTCAACGAGGAGATGCCGCTTCCGCCCATTTATATGTTTGTTCGCGTCGTATCCGCGCGTCGCGTTCGACACCGTCTCCGCACCTTTGACGGACTGGGAGTCCACGATCACCCGGACCGGCCAGGGACAGCGCCGACGGCGCAGTCGCAGCCGTCGGCGGAGCTGGTCAAGGATCCGCCCCAGCACGCCGGCCTTCGCCCAGCGGGCGAAGTATCCGAACACGGTGCGCCAGGGGATGCCGAAGTCGGCGGGCAGCGCCCTCCACTTCGCCCCGTTGTCGGTGATGTAGCGGATGGCGTCGACCACGCGGCGGCGGGGCCACTTCTCCGGGGCGCCGCCCTTCGGAGTCTGGCATGCGGGAACGGGGAGTAGGGGCTCCAGCAGGAACCATTCCACGTCACTGGTGTCGGAGGGGTAGCGGTAGTACGGCAGCATCACGAGGTTGGGGCCGCGATCTGGGGGTCAGGAGCCAACTGCGGTGTGATCGCGGCCCGTTGCCTGCCTTCCTGCTCTGCTCACTCCAGGTTGGCCAGCAACTGAAGGGTGGACTCGATCGCGCCCATCTGGGCCATGACGGTGCGGACATAGGGGTCGTTGGGAGTCTTCTTCTGGTGCGGGAGGAGGATCCCGGCGACGAAGTTGGCGACGCGGTGGTGCACGGCGTGGAAGAAGGCCCGCTCGTAGCCGATCCACACCTCCGGCGCGTCGTCCAGCAGCCGGTATCCCCACTTTCTGTCCCAGGTCACGGGCGGCAGACCGCGCGCGGCGGCGACATGGCGCAGGTGCGCGAGCCCGGTGTGGATCTGTGCGCGGGTGCGTTCGGTGGCGGCCATCAGCTGGGTGATGCTCAGTCCGGCGGGGCGGGCCTCCTGCAGGGCGCTGAGGATCGCTTCGGCGTGGACGTGAGCGGGGACACCCCGCCCCATCGCCTACTCACCCGAGCCCTTCAGCAGCTTCTGGAGCTGCTCGTCGAGGTCGACTTTGCCGCGGATGACGGCATTCTCGATCCAATCGGCCGCGGCACGTACCCGGGCAAGGCCCCGGCCGATGGTGTCGCGTTCGGCGTCGTCGTAGTGCTCGCCGCGCAGGTTCGGCACGATCCTGCCGGCCGTGGTGACGAACTGCGCGCAGGCCGCGACCAGGTCCATGAACTGCGCGCTGTGCTCCATGTGCTGCAACTGCGGCGCGGCCTCCTCGTGGACGAAATGGGCCTGCTGGCGGAACCGGTCGAACTGGGCCTCGTTGACGGCGTGCCGGGCGGTGTCGTCGGCCATCGCCTTGTTGGCGACCGCGGGACGGCGCAGGAAGTCGGTGGTCACCACCGCCGCGACCGCGTCGTCGCTGGCCAGGTCGTGGATTGCCTCCACCTTCTCCTGGACACTCTCCGGGGAGTCGACCTTCCAGCCCACCACGCGTTTCGCGCTGTCGTGCGTCCAGCGTGGCTGGCCGCCGCGCGGGCTGGGCGGGGGGTTGGTGACCGCCTCGAACCGTTCTTGCTCATCAGGGATGCTGGCGAGGATCTTGTGGATGGTGTGCGACACGTCCGCCCGCCGGCGCCCCTTCGGCCAGCGCGAGGACACCCACCGATAGCTCCGCACCGTCGTGTAGGCCAGTCCGACGTCCTCGGCGAACAGCCGGATGGCCTCGCTGACGGTGAACAGATCATCCTTCCCGGACGGGTTCGCACCCCCATACGAGCGCATCGGCTCTATCTCCAGGGCGGCATCACCAAGACGCCACTGGGCACTGCTCATCGTGGCGACCCAGTCCCGCCCCAGCTTGACCAGCTCGTCGTAGCGCTCCCGGGTCACACTCCCGACCATCTCGGGCATCAGGACACCACCCCCACGGGCCCGGGTGCGGCACTTTCCGTACCGCCAACTCGCCCTGGCATCCCGTCACTTCGCACCATCCGACTGCCTCCGCCCCGTTGGAAAGGGCGTGCGGCCCCGGCGCATGGAGCGGCTCCATGGCCGCTCAAGGCGCGGTCTCACATCCCGCGCTGTTCCACGCGCCGCTTGTGCCAGGCCCGTTTGCGGCAGCGGGGAGAGCAGTACGTTGCCGAGACGGGACGTTCGACTCCGGCCGTCCAGGACACCTGGCACTCCGGGCAGATGGACGTCACGCCGGCCGTCACCGCCTCGGTCCTCACTCGCGCCCGCCGCATCCGCCGCCAATGCCGCGACCGGCACGCCGACGAGCAGAAAACCGCCGTCGACTTCGCCGCCGGCATCAACGGACCACCACAGCCACGACACAACCGCGGCCCGGCGTCGTCGTCCATGACCACGACCAGCCTCAGCCGAGGAGCCCCGTCCCTGCTCATGACGTCACCGTACGACCGGATCGAACGCACACCCAGAGAGCCGCGCGGGAAGGGGCTGTCGCGTCGCAGACGGCCCTCGGACACCAAGGACCTTCCACGGTTCAGGCCAAGATGACCGGGTTGCTGAGCGCTGCCATGTGGCCTTTCACGTCGTGGCGCACTCCGTTAATCTCTAGTTCGCCGCCCTTGACTTCGAGGCAGATTCCTTGCACCGGCTCGCGCTTGAAACCCCGTACGGAGATCGTCCCAGAAGTCTTCCCCTCTCCGACCGGGACTTCGTACGCCATCCGCATGGTCTGCCCATCAACCTCGACAGGCTGGCCCTTCGACCCCGCCCATCATGACCCCTCGCCGTGACCACCCGGGGCCGGTCCGGGTCAGCCTTCCGCCCATCCCCCGGGGTCGGCTGCCTGGTTCACCGAGCGGTCCGGGGCCCTGAGCTTCGGCGGTCCTGTCCGGGTCCCGTCATGTGGTGCCGCGCCCTCCTGGAACGCGCCGGGTTCGTGGCCGCAACGCGGCCGAAACACCCCATCCTTATGGTCTTCCGCACACCGGTCATGGCTGCAACGGCCGGCGCGTGACCGGCTCCAGTCGGCGCTAACCAGCCATCTTCCACCGCCTTTTCGAGGGAGGACCGATGGCTGCACAGACGCACGCCACCGACATCCTGTCCCACCCCGGCCCCGACGACCACCGGCCCGCCTCTGGGCAATCAGCTCCGCATCCGGTGGACGCCCGGCCGCCCCTGCGCCGGATGGTGCCCCTGAGCCTGCAACATCTGCTGGTGTCGTACTCGGGCATGGCGACGATGCCGCTGCTCGTGGGCGTCGCGCTGGACCTGCCTGAGGACCGCATCCGTCTGCTGATCAGTGCGAACCTTCTGGTCAGCGGGCTGGCCACGCTGCTGCAGAGCCTGGGCGTCAAGTGGGTGGGCGCCCGGCTCCCGATCGTCATGGGGTCGACGTTCACGGCGATCACTCCGGCGATACTCATCGGGCGGGAGCACGGCCTGGCCGCGGTGTTCGGGGCGACCGTCGTCGCCGGACTCGTGACCGTGGCCGTCGCGCCCTGGTTCGGCCGCTGCCTGCATCTCTTCCCGCCGCTGGTCACCGGCACGGTCATCGCGGTGATCGGCTTCTCCCTGGTGCCGTCGGCGGCGAGCCTGATCACCGGTTCGGGCTCGGGCGGCGGCACCGGAGCGAAGAGGCTGGCCCTGGCCGCGGCGACCATCGCCCTCGTGGTCTTGGTCGAGCGGCTGGCGCCGCCCGCGCTGGCTCGCTTCTCCGTCCTGTTCGCGCTGGCCGCCGGGACCCTTCTCGCGCTCCCCCTGGGCCTGTTCGACGGTTCCGGCGTCACGGACGCCGACGCCGTGGCCCGGCCCGATGTCACGGCGTTCGGCGCACCGACGTTCGTCCTGCCCGCCGTCATCGCCATGCTCGTCGTGCAACTGGTCAACATGGTCGAGTCGGTGGGCGACACCCTCGCCGTCGGCAGGATCGCCGGGCGCGGCGATGACCAGAAGACCGTCGTACGGGCGCTGCGTGCCGATGGTGCGGCGACGGTCCTCTCCGGCGGACTGTCGTCCTTCCCCATCGTGACGTTCGGTCAGTCCGTCGGACTGCTCAGTGTCACCCGGGTGGTGAGCCGTCACGTGGTCGCCCTGTCCGGGGCGATGATGGTCGTGCTCGCCTTCTTCCCCGTGTTGGGAGCCGCGGTGGCAGTGGTACCGAGCCCGGTGCTCGGTGCCGTCTCGGTGATCATCTTCGGCACGGTCGGGGCGGTCGGTCTGCGCATTCTCGCGGAGGCCGACCTGGGGGACGGACGCAACCTGCTGACCGTCGCACTCGCCTTCGGCCTGGGCATGCTCCCGGTCGGCGCTCCGGAGGTCTATGCCGCTCTGCCCGCCACCCTCCGCACCGTGCTGGACAGTGGTATCGCCATGACAGGGCTGGTCGCCTTCACGCTGAACTTCCTCTTCCACCATGCCGGGTCCCGGCCCGCGTCGCGGCTCTCGCCGCCCGGCGACGCCAGTGAGGAGGGGACCTCCTGATGCACCACATCGACACCCTCACGAACGCCACCGTGTGGAGTGGCGGACAGTGGCTCGAGTCCCGTGACGTGCATGTCGCGGACGGACGCGTGACGGCCGTGACGGCCGCCGGAGAACTGCCGTGCGGGACAAGGGTGGTGGACGCCGCGGGCGGCCATGTCACCCCTGGGCTCGTCAACACGCACACGCATCTGTTCCAGGCGGTCATGCGCGGGATCGGGGAAGGACAGCCGCTGCTGTCCTGGCTGCGCGAGGTCGGTGACGAGACAGCCGCCATCAGCCCCGAGCGGGCGTACGCGGCGGCCGCCGCGGCGGCGACGGAAGCCCTGCGCTGCGGTACGACCACCCTCGTCGAGCACATGTGGCCGCATCCGTCGACCGAGGTGCACGACGCGGTGCTGCGCGCCCTGCGCGACACCGGGATCAGGGCGGTGGTCTGCCGCGGTGTGGCCGACCGCGCCGACCCGACCCGTAAGTGGGGCTTCGACCCACGCCTCATGCAGCCCCTTGACGACGTATTCGCGCACGTCGACAAGCTGGCCGCCGAAGTGGCTTCCGAGGGGACCGGGAGTCGGATCTCCCTGGGGCTGGCCGTTCCCAACCCCCGCTCCCTTACGGTCGAGGGGATGAGGGCCGTCCGCGGTTACGCGGAGGAACACGGTCTCCCGGTGTCGATCCATCTCCTGGAGACGGCGACGGACGAGACGATGTGCCGGCAACACACCGGTCTGGGCGCCGTGGAGTACCTGGAGCGGGCGGGGTTCCTGTGGGACCGGCTGCTCGCGGTGCACTGCGTGGAACTGGACGACGCGGGTCGGGCGCGGCTCGCCCGGCACGGCGTCGGGGTCTCCTACAACCCGCTTAGCAACATGCGTCTGGGCAGCGGCATCGCACCGGTGCCGGCGATGCTGGCGGCGGGGCTGCGCGTGGGCCTCGGCGTGGACGGAGCGGCGAGCAACGACACCCAGGACATCCTGGAGGCGATGCGGATCGGCGCCTACCTCCAGCGCGCGGCGCACCGGCGGGCGGATCTGCTCGGCTTCGAGCAGATGATCGGGATCGCCACGAGCGGCGCCAACGACGTGCTGGGGCTGGAGTCCGCGGCCTCCGGCGTGGTCCCGGGCATGCCGGCTGATCTGGTCGTGCACCGCTTCGACCGTGACTTCGCGTGCCTGCCGGTGCGCGACCCCGGCGCGACGCTGCTGACCTGCGCGGGCAGCCGCACCGTGGACACGGTCGTGGTGGCCGGGGAAGCGGTGCTGCGCGGGGGCCGCAGCCTCCGGCTGAGCGAGGAGTCGCTCACGGACGCGCTGCGGGGCTGATCAAGTGCGGGGTGAGGAGCGGCACGCGGCTCCCCACCCCGTTCTTACATGTCTTACGCGGGCGTAACGCTCCGACGCCGCAAGGAAACACAGCAGTGGAAGGCTTTCCCCATCGCGCATGGTTCACATGCCAGCCCACGGCGCGGAGCCCACCGACGGGCTCCCTTCGCGACCGTGCCCGCAGACCTCTGAGTGTCCGCGGTGGGGACTGCAGGGGCGGTGACTGCATCCCGAAAGGGACCACACTCCACGGGAGTAGTAGACGCGATGAATAACACGACGTACACCCTCGCCGAGCTCGACAGGGAAACCCGCATGGGCGGTGCGGGCACGGAGACCGCCGACCGGGAGATCCGGCGCATCGACCTCTCCAACTTCGACAGGCGCAGGGCCGAGATCACTGAGGAACTGTGGGCCGCGGCCACCGACATCGGATTCTTCCAGCTCGTCAACCACGGCATCGAACAGCATCTGGTGGACCGCGCCTTCGCCGATGCCAGGCATTTCTTCGCCCTGCCGGAGGACGTCAAGGGAAGGTACCGGCTGAAGAAGGGCCGCAACGCCGGCTGGGAGTCGATGACGCAGGTCAGGCCGTCGGTCAAGACACCCGACCAGAAGGAGTCGTACCAGGTCACCCGGCCCCATATGGACAGTCTGTGGCCCGACGACGTGCTGCCGGACTTCCGTGCCCAGACGCTGGCCTTCGAGGCGCGGTGCCGCGAGGTCGCCATGCGCGTGCTGTCCTGCTTCGCCGAACGGCTCGGCTTCGAGCGGGACTTCTTCGACCGTGCTCACGACCTGGCGAGCGACAGCCACCAGTCGACGTTGCGCATGCTCCACTACTTCGCGATCCCCGAGGACGCCGAGCTAGACCCGGCCGTCTGGCGGGCCGCAGCGCACACGGACTTCGACTGCCTCACCCTGCTTTTCCAGCGGGACGGCGAGGGCGGCTTGCAGGTCTGCCCGGGCAGGGAGGCCAAGGCACAGGAGTGGACGCCCGTGGTGCCCGCGGCCGACGTCATCACCTGCAACATCGGGGACATGCTGATGCGTTGGAGCGACGACCGGCTGCCGTCCAACTTCCACCGCGTGAAGTCACCAGGACCGGATGACGACCGCGGGGCCCGCTACAGCATCGCCTACTTCGCGCAGGCCGACCGGAACGTCGTGATCGAAGGCCCGGAGAGGCGCTATCCCCCGATCACCGCAGGGAACTACATCCAGCAGCGCATAGCCGCCAACTTCGCGCGATAGGGGCAGCCGTCGTGATGATGCCCTCCAAGCCGCGGGCGCCGTTCGGGCGGCTCGCCCTGCTGGGCCTCCAGCACGTCCTCGTGATGTATACGGGATGTGTCACGGTGCCGCTCGTCTTCGGCGCGGCCGCCGGGCTGGACGCCTCGACCATAGCTCTGCTCATCAACGCCGACCTGCTG
Organism: Streptomyces sp. RB17; assembly: GCF_009604455.1. GTDB lineage: Bacteria > Actinomycetota > Actinomycetes > Streptomycetales > Streptomycetaceae > Streptomyces. Next base: position 33,992 of record NZ_WEGL01000018.1, on the reverse strand, counting down.
GTCGCGGGCGTCATCACGGTGATCCAGGGCGCGGGCGTCGGACGGGTGCTCGGCGTCCGCATGCCCGTGATGGCCGGCGCGGCCTTCACCGCCGTGACCCCGATGATCCTTATCGCGGGGCACTACGGACTGCAGGCCGTGTACGGATCGATGCTCGCGGCCGGAGTCTTCGGCATGCTCGTCGCCTGGCCCTTCGCCAAGGCCGTGCGGTTCTTCCCGCCGCTGGTCAGCGGCGTCGTGATCACGGTGGTCGGTCTTTCGCTGATCGGCGTGGGCGTCGGCCTGGTCGTCGGCAACGACCCGAGGGCGCCGGACCACGCGGCGCCCTCGCGACTCGCCCTCGCCGCGTTCGTGATCGTCGTGATCCTGCTGGTGGCGCGGTTCGGGCGCGGATTCCTGGCCCAGACGGGCGTGCTCCTGGGACTGTTGGCCGGCACGGCCGTGGCAATTCCCCTTGGTCTGGTGGACTTGACCGCCGCCCGTTCCGCCGACTGGATCGGGGTGAGCGCGCCCTTCCACTTCGGTGCGCCGGCCTTTCCGCCGGTCGCCGTGCTGTCCATGTGCGTGGTGATGCTCGTGCTCTTCGCGGAGTCGACGGCCGATCTCATCGCCGTCGCCGAACTCACCGGCAAGCGGCTCACCACCGGGGACATGGCGCGCGGACTGGCGGCCGACGGCCTGTCGGGCGTGCTGGGTGGAGCGATGAACGCCTTTATCGACACTGTCTTCGCGCAGAATGTCGGGCTCGTGTCGATGACACGGGTGCGCAGTCGTCATGTGGCCGCGGTCGCGGGCGCCGTCCTCGTCGTGCTGGGCGCAGTGCCCAAGCTCGGCGCTGTGGTGGCCGGCCTTCCGCAGCCGGTGGTGGGCGCGGCCGCGCTGGTGATGTTCGCGACCGTGGCCACGGTCGGCATCAACACCCTGCGGAAAGTCGAGTTCGAGGGCACCAACAATCTGCTCGTCGTCGCCGTGGCGATAGGCGCCGGAATGGCCCCCGAAGTCGCCCCCGACCTGTACTCTCGCCTCCCCGACGGGGTGCAGATCGTCCTGGGATCACCGGTGACGAGCGCGACCCTGGTGGCCTTCGGCCTCAATCTGGCCTTCACCCAGGTGGGGCGGAAGAACAGCGTGGCACTGCCCGGCGCACCCGTCGGGGACACCGCACCGGCCAAGGTAACCCCTGTGCGCTGACGGGACGTTTGACCGGCACCACGGCAGCGAGCCGCCGTGGTGCCGGCGTTGGCGACCGCTGAGGGTTCGCCAAAGCGCCTAACCGTCGGCCTTCACCGCCTCGGTCCTCGCCCGCGCCCGCCGCATCCGACGCCAGTGCCGTGACCGGCACGCAGACGAGGAGAACACCGCCGTCGGCAACTCGGTCCGCACCGTGCGTTCGGGCCCCGGTCTCTTCCCGTCCCGATGTCGTCTTCCTGCGTTGCCCGTCCTCAGACCGGCTTGGCACCCTACGGGAAAGGCGTCCCACAACTTCCGTTCTACGGGAGTGAGTTCTCCGCGTGTCAACATTCGTGCAGGCTAGAGCAGGCTGGCGAGGTAGCTCTCGGACGTGTCGTCGTAGCGGACCGTGATGCCCCCAGGCCTTCAACTTGTAGGCCACACTCGGGTGGCACCTCCAGCAAGCACTCAGTCCTGCACCAAGCCTCTCTTGGCATGCATGGCTCAGGAACAGGCACTGATGAACAGAGCCACCAGGGCTTCGTCGGCGATGGCCTGGGCGCGGGTGTAGGAGTGGATGACGTCTGCCTGCCCGCCGAACAGTTCGGTCAGCGCGTCGGCGTGGCCGTGCTGGTCCTCGGGCCTGAAGCGCATGGCGTCTTCGCTGATGCCCTCGTAGTCGGATGCGCCGGGAATCAGGGCGTCGGACATGGTGTCCTACCTTTCGGTGTGTCTTCGGTCGTCCCGGCGGCGGGGGTGCCACTCCCCCGCCGCCGGGTGGTGCCGGGCTGGGTCAGCAGGCCAGGACGTCATGTCCGAGCTGGACGAGCCGCAGGGCGATGCGGGCGGCCGCCTGTCGGCCCTGGCCGGGCTGGGTGAAGGCTTCGATGCCGGGGTGCCAGGTGAAGGCCGCGTCCCCGATGACGGCACGGGCAGTGTCGTTGAGGTCGTCGGGGCACTGAGGGGCGACGACGACGGCGCCGAGCCGGGTGTCAGTGGTCACCAGATACATGGATCCAGCCCTTTCGAAAGGATCGGGCGGGCCGTGCCCGCCTCGGGGCTAGCGGGCGCGGCAGGTGACGGTGAGAAAGCGGCGGATCGTCTCCACGACGGCAGCCGTGTCCGCCCGGAAGTCACGGCAGCCGGACCCGTCATGCAGGACGACCGGCTCCGGAGCGTCGGCCGCGTCCGAGTCGTAGACCGCGTACCAGCCGCGATGCACGGCCGGGGCGTAGTCGATCTCGTTCTCCGTCTCGCCAGTACCCGAGATCCGAACGTACGCGTCCGCACCGGCCAGAACCCAGACCCACACCGCCCCGGCCAGCACCGCGCACGCGGTGAGAGCGAGCACGACGGCCAGGCGGTGGCGCACCCCGCGCGGGTCACGCGGGTCCGGCACCCCGGCCAGCCGCTCCACCGGGCCGGAAGCTCCTCGGGTCCGACCTGTGGATTCTCACGCAGTTGGTCAAGGGCAGGCGGGATCAGAGATGATGCGTCGGCAGGCGCGGTCTTGCACTTGGATCACGGGGCGTAGAGAACATCCCAATGCCGATGTCAAACCGCGGGCGCGACACTCGGTGCAGATTGGTAGCACGCTCCGTCACGGATCATGGCCCAGAGGACGTTCACTCTCCGCCGCGCGAGCGCGATCAGGGCCTGCTTGTGTCCCTTGCCCTCGGCGCGCTTGCGATCGTAGTAGGTTCGCGACGCGGGGCAGGATTTCAGGCTCGCCATCGCCGACAGGTAGAACACCCGCAGCAGGCCGCGGTGGTAGCGCCGCGGGCGATGGTGGTTGCCGCTGATCCGGCCGGAGTCGCGGGCAGCGGGGGCCACGCCTCCGTAGCCGGCAAGACGGTCGGCGCTCGCAAAGGCGGTCATGTGGCCGCCGGTGGCGGCGATGAACTCGGCACCGAGCTGAGTGCCCATCCCGGGCAGGCTGCAGATCACGTCGGCGTGCGGGTGCTCACGAAACCGGCCCTCGATGAGCGCGTCGAGCTCGGCGATCTCCTCGTCGAGGGCCATCACCGCCTTCGCGAGACGAACCGCCATGCCGGCGGCCAGCGCCTCGCCGGACAGCGCGGTGTGCTGAGTCTGGGCTGCCTCCAGGGCGGCCTTGGCCAGGGCCGCGGCGCTTCGGACCTTTCGATTGCGCAGCCAGGTCTCGATGCGCTTCGCGCCGGCGCGGCGGATGGCGGCCGGTGTCTGGTATCCCGTCAGGAGAATGACGGGACCCTTGTTGGTCAGGTCCAGCGTGCGTTCCAACGCGGGGAAAAATTCCAGCAGTTGGGCGCGGAGCCGGTTGATCTGGCGGGTACGGTCGCCTGCGAGATCGGTGCGGCGGGTGGTGAGGATGCGCAAGTCGACGGCTATCTCGTCGCCGGGCCGCAGCAGGCCCAGGTCGCGGCGCATGCGGGCCTGGTCGGCGATGACGAAGGCATCCTTGGCATCCGTCTTGCCCTCACCGCGGTAGGTGCCGGACGCGCGGTGTACGGCCAGGCCGGTGAGGTAGGCCATGGGCTGACCGTGGTTGAGCAGCAGACCGATCAGCAGCGCAGCACCGCCGTGATTGACGTCAACCGCCCACAGCACGTCCTGGTCGATGTCCAGGACATCGCGAATCAGCTCCAGCAGGGCCGCCTCGTCATTCAGGACTCGGCGGGACAGCAGCCGCTCACCGCGCTCGTTGATCACCACACAGTGGTGATGCTCCTTACCGATGTCCATCCCGGCCCAGATCTGGGGCACAGCCACCTCCGTCAGCTCGTCATCAGTCCATCCCGCAGACGACCTCGCCGACGTAGTCCTACAGAGCGATCAAGTCGCGTATCCCAATTGGCGGTCGAGTCGTCGCGGGGCTCCGGGCGGCCATGTTCTCTGAGCCATCCGATCGGCTCCTCCATGACAGCCATACCCGGAGCCCCTGGGCCCACCGATCCTACGAATGACCAGCGGAAACCCACGCTTGAAAGGTAGGACTCCATGATCTTGGGAGCCCGTGCCTGTCGACTCCCGGACGACCGCCAAGCCGGCGGATTGTCACGAACCGGACGCCCGTGCAGCAACGCTGAAGCCTGCCGTGAGCCCTCTAGGGCAATCGCCTGAGCCACAACAGGGCAAGGCCGTAAGCAACAGCCGACGCAGCAAGTCCCGCGAGGACCGTAGCGGTGTACGCCCAGTCGGGCAGCGTCTGCCTGAAGAACCCGAACGTGACGTCGTGGGTGATGAGGAATGCTGCGACGGCGGCGAACATCGCACCCGCTGACTGCTGGGTTGAAGCTTCCCCGTGATCTTGGACACTCGATGCTTAAGCTGCGAGGGCGTGTCCTTGCTCGTGTCGTTGTCGGGTCTCGAGCGGGGTGAGGTAGCCCCAGACCGGATGCCTGCGCAGTCGCTTGCGGTTATAGAAGGTCTCGATGAAGGCGAAGATCTCCGCGCGGGCCCGCCCGGTCCGGCCATTGACGGGTGCCGATCTCCTCCTTCAGTACTGCGAAGAACGACTCGGCGGCGGCGTTGTCGAAGCACGAGCCGGTGCGGCCCATGCTCTGTCGCAGCCCCAACCGGTTTATATCGCGCCGCAGTTCCTCCGCCGTGTATTCGCTGCCGCGGTCCGAATGCACGATGCATCCGGGCTGGAGCCGACCGCGTCCGGCGGCCATCCTCAGCGCATCCACTACCAGGGATGCGCGGTGGTGGTCGGCCATCGAGTAACCGACGATCTCCCGAGTGGCCAGGTCCAGCCAGGTCGCCAGATATAGCCAGCCCTCGCCGGTGGGGATGTAGGTGATGTCGCCGGCCAGCTTCATCCCCGGCGCCGGTGCGGTGAAGTCGCGGCCGACCAGGTCCGGGGCGGGCACCGCCTTTTTGGCCGGGCGGGTCAGGCCCTTGCGCCTGCGCCGTGTGACGCCGCTGATGCCGCGTTCGCGCATGACGCGCTCGATGCGCTTGCGGTTGATCCGGTGCCCGAGCCGCCGCAGCCCGGCATGGATCCGCGGCACCCCGTAGGCGCCGCGGGAGGCGAGATGCAGCACGGTGATCTCGTGGGCCAGGGCGTCGTCAGCGGCCTGCTTCGCCCGCCGGGTCTTCTCGCCGGCCAGCCACGCGTAGAAGGAGGAGCGGGCCACCTTCAGCAGCCGGCACAACAGAGCAACATTGTGGGTGGTCTTCTCCGCCTCGATGAACGCGTACACCTCGTTCACCGATCGCTCTCGTTCGCGAAGAAGACCGCCGCTTTTCGCAGCACCTCGATCGTCTCCGCCTGCTCGGCGGCCAGCCTCCGCAGTCGGCGCAGTTCTTCGCGCTCAGCCGTCGTCAACTCTCCCGGCGCCCCCTGCCCGCGGTCGACCGCATCTTGCTTGACCCAGTTCCGCAGTCCCTCAGCACTGACCCCGAGCTGGCGGGCCACCTCGGTGACGGTCTTCCCGGAGGAGCGCACGAGCGCGACCGCGTCCCGTTTGAACTCCTGCGTGTACCGCCTGCTGCGGTTGCTCTTACTTCCCACCTGGCACTACTTCCTCTGGAACCTCGTGTCCCAGTCTCCAGGTGTCCACGATCAAAGGGAAGGTTCAGGGTCCACCGTCCCGGCTTCGACGCGACGCGGCCATCCGGGCGAGGAGCAAGAGGTTCTGTCACTCGTCACTTGTACCGGTCCCGATGCGACTCATCAATGGCAGCCGGCCCAAGCCCGCATACGGCAGAGCTTCGGCGTCGTCCCGCGATCGCGAACCGGGCATCCTGCGACTACGCCGAAGCCCTGACGCGCAGGCAGCAGCTGCTCGTCGCGCACCGCAAGGCGGGCCTGTGGCTGCCGGCCGGCGGGCACGGCATCGAGGCCGTGGCATCGTCGATCACGGCGTGCTCCCCCTCTTCCTCACCGTCACCCAAACGCGGGGGCAGGGGCACACACCGACGTCTCCCTCTGGTACCTCCTCGACGCCGACGCTGACATCATCACCTCCTACAACCAAGGCGAGTTCGACGCGATCCGGTGGCTGACCGACGAGCAGGTGCGCGAGAGCGCGCAGCACTCGCCCCGAACGGCCGCAAAGCGGGCCCCACCGGGCCGGCCGTCGGCCGACAGGTGACTGCCGGCGTCGGCGCCGCGGCATGCGGCGGCCGTGGCGTCGAGCAGCAGGCCAGCAGTGATGGTGATGCGGTGCGCTTCGCTAGTCCTGGGCGGGATGTGCTGATGGGGCACCATGCACCCTGTGTGAGCGATGTGCGGGAAGTATGTCCAGGTTGTGACCGGCGGGACGTTGTAACCCGCCGTGGCGGTCCAGCAAGATCGGCAGGCACTCCGAACACAGTTGCCTCATGGCAACTACTGCACCACCAAGGGGACCCGTGCGCCGCTTCATCCTGCCCATCTCTGCCATCCTGCTGACAGCTGCCTGCGGGAGCGGGAACACCACACATTCCACGTCAGCCTCGACGGCAGTCTCGTCCAAGCCGCTCGCAAAGTCCCACGGTTCCGCAGCCAAGCCGACCCATAGCGCGCCCCATACGGCGAAGCCGAAACCGCAGCCGTCGCGGTCGTCGAAGACGTGCTCGCCCACCCGGGACGTCATCGTCTGGATGAAGACGCCCGGTGTGACCGACAGCGCACAGACGCTGGGCAATTACAACCTTGCGACCTGCGAGAGCACGTTCAAGTACCTGCAGGAGACCTCACCGACCGGGGCCGGAAACTGCACCGAAGCGGCCTGGGCGAGCGACAACCCGGGCTACAACGCCGACGCCGACCCAGCCCCGCGCCCCAAGAAGGTACAGGTCGCGATCGGCCCGGCCTGCTGAGGCGCGAAAAGCCCGGTGCCCCCATGGGGATACCGGGCCAACGCCGTCGGCAGCCGTTGCGGCAGGGCGCCTCGGTGCCGTCGACGTCATGGTGGACCGCCTGGGAATCGGTGCCGGGGCGGGTCGGGGTGATGACGAGGTAGCCGCTGCAGCCGCAGGCCTGGACAACGTTGCTGGAGTCGGTCATGGGGTCCTCCCTCGAAGGGCTGCTGTCACCTCTACTGTCGCGGAACTGACCCCCGACAGCGGGGACTCCAACCCTTCTTCGAGTGTCGTGGTCCGCGGACTTGGCAATTCATCGGCTGCCCGGCGGGGGGTGCCACTCCCCCGCCTCCGGGTGGTGCTGGGCTGGGTCAGCAGGCCAGGACGTCGTGTCCGAGCTGGACGAGCCGCAGAGCGATCCGGGCGGCCGCGGCGCAGGCTTGCCAGCCAACACATCAGCCGGTGGAAACTCAGGTGGCCTCAGCGCACGATCTGGGTAGAGTCGCGCAATGCCCGAGCTGAAGCGGCTGCTTGCCGGCCACGCCCCGGCGGTTCTGGCCTTCGAGCTGGCGAACCGCACCTTCTTCGCTGCCTCGATCTCCGACCGCGGCGACGACTTCTTCGACGAGTTCACCGACCGGTACAACGCCGCGCTGGCCGAGCAGGAGGCCGGCATCTGCGCCTTCTACGTGCTCGTCGCCGAGGACGGCTCGGTACTCGGCAGGTTCAACCTGTACGACTTGGAGGACGGCACTGCCAGACTCGGTTACCGGGTCGCGGAGCGGGTCGCCGGCCGCGGCGTGGCGACCGCGACCGTCCGGGAGCTGTGCCGGATGGCGACAGCGATGCACGGCCTGCGCACACTGCGGGCGGCCACCTCCCATGACAACGCCGCGTCCCAGAAGGTCTTGGCCAAGGCCGGGTTCGTCCCGGTTGGCCCTGCCACCCCGGCCGATCTCGGCGGCAAGTCAGGCACTTGGTACCAGCGCGACCTCCAGCCATAGACCTTGATCTTGCTCGTGGGTCGGCTGCGGGAAGGCTGCGGCCACCGCTGATCATCGGTGTGTGAAGACTAACGATCTTGCGGTGACCTCAAGTCACCGCTTAAACCCTGCTCACTGGCAGGAAGCGTTCGAAGTCCTGCTGAGCCGGATATCCGGCCGGACCCGGGCCCGGATCGCCGCCGCCGCGGCACGGGCGTTGTTTGGCGTAACGAGCCGCATGCGTGGCGCCCCGCCGCAGGCGGCGCGGAGGGAACGCCACGAACACTGCCGACAGGCTACCCGGCTGCCGGACCGGGAATCGCAGAACAGATACGGGGGCACGGCGGTCAGCCAGCGCGCCCGCTCATGGGCGCAGGATGGAGGTGTACTGGCTCCTGCTGTCGCCGAGGTAGTTGTTGTCGTAGGCGCCCTTCGAGGTGAGCAGCCAGTAGGAGTTCACCATCGGCTCGAAGTGCCACGTGCCCGTGTAGGCACTCTTGCTGAAGGTGACGTGCAGGTAGACGTGGCCGACCTTGCCTGAGGCGACCTTCACCGTGGGCGAGTAGCCGGGCAGGTTGAGACCGATCAGTCCGTTCGAGTCGTAGTAGCTGGCCTTCTCCCAGCGGTGGTGTACCGGATTCCACCACGTGGCGGAGATGCCCCTCATCTGCTTGAAGCCCGGGGCGGCGAAGTTCCACAAGGACAGCGCAAAGCCGGCCGGGGCCAGAACATCCCGGGACTTCTGCGTGTAAGACATGGTGACGTCGATCGTGGTGCCCCGGTGCATAGACGTCGGGATACCGCTCGCCCACTCCTTCAACGTCCCGATCTGGTGAGTCGCGGACGCCTGCGTGCCGGCCCGGGCCGCGGACGCTGTGCCTACGCTGACCGGCACCAAACCCAGTGCCACGGCGGCGGCAACCGCCGCGGCCCGTATACGTGTTCTCATACTGTCCCCTCCCAGTGATCCATCAGCCGCGCATACTACGCACCGGTCCCGGGTTGCTGGGTAAGGCCACGGCAAGACCGTCTAACCACCTACACGCAACGGTTGGGCCGTGGTGTCAGTCTGGTTGGTCGGTGAGGGTGGCCAAGGCCTGGCCGGCTCGGATGGTGCCGTGGTGGTCATGGCCGAAGTGGGTGCGCCAGGCGTCGTGCGTGGCGTGCAGCAGTTCAGCTGCCTCCTCGTTCCGGTGCAGGTCCGCCAGGGCGGCTCCGAGCACGGTGGCGGCTTCCAGCGCGCGATGGTGGGCACGGCCGAGGTGGCGCTCGCACTGACTGAGGCAATGCCGGGCCTCGTGTTCGGCGTCGGCGGGCCGGCCCAGTGCCAGCAACGCCGCGGCCCTGGCCAGAAAAATCGCGCTCAGATCGTGCGCCAGTGCTTCGGCGCCCGGAGCCTGGTCATAGATGTCCTGGGCCTTCTTGACGGCGGCAAGCGCCTCCTGGGCCTGGCCCTGACCGGCCAGCGCCCGGGCCGCGCCGAGGTGCAACACCATCAGGACCCTTCCCAGTCGCCGCCGGCGTGCCTCGTCGAGCACCGGGACCAGCAGGTGCTCTGCCTGCTCGTAGTGGCCGTGTAGTGAGAGGCTGAAGGCCAGGCCATTGGTGACGGCCAGCGGCAGCAGGAGCCGATGGATTCCTTCGGCGCCGCGGGCGGCGGTCTTCAGGGCTCCTGCTTCCGCGACGACTTCCTCGTGCAGGCCGAGGTAGGCCAGGTGCTGGAGGCGGTCGCTGCGGCCCTTGAGGACGAGCCGGTGATCGGAGGAAGTGATGCGGGCGCGTGCTGCGGCGGTGGCGGACAGTAGATCGGCTGCCTCGCGGTGGCGGCCCAAGTCACCGAGGACCAGGGCCAGCACATCCCGGCCGTCGCGCCCCTCGAACCTGCCAGGAACTGGCTGGACCTCGATGGCGGACCTGGCCTCGCTCTCGGCTTCCTGCAGGCGGCCCTGCATTCGAAGCGCCTGCGCAAGCAGGGTGCGTGCAGAGCCCACCAGCGGGCCCGTCCCATCCCCGGCGGCCTCCAGGACACCGCGTAGCTCCTGCTCCGCGTCCGCCCAGCGCAGCTGACTTACTCCAGGACGGCTTACAGCCGATACCAGTCGTCTCCGCTGTCGCGCAGCGAACGACCGAGGTAGTCCCGCAGGTTGTTGGCCACCCATCTACGGCTGTCGCTCTCGTGTTCCCAGACGAACACATCTGGCCGTTCGGGCTTCTTCACGAAGGCGAACTGGTCACCACCGCCGTTGTCCCCGAAGAACAGGAGAGCGTCGAAAGGCATATACAGCTGGGCGAAGGACTCGTCAGACCAGAAGAGCAGGTTCTGCTCGACGATCTGGTCCACGGTCCAGACCGTGTCCACGTGGGTGCGTCCGATCACCCCGTTGCTTTCGAGAAGCAACTGCTTGAGTTCCGCTGGCAACGCTCGCCCCAGCCGCTTCTCGACTTCGACGATCTCGGACACCTGAGCAGGCTCCCGGAAGCCTGCCTCGGGAAAGACCTCCTGGACCACTTGTCTCCACATGATCGAGAGCTTAGCCAGGCGCAGTCGCACCGTCTGCAGGCCGGAGTCTTACTCCGGGAAAGGTCCTGCGGTTTGGTCCACATCATCGGCCAACGCATCCGTGACCTGGGCCGGGACACCACGATCGAGCACAGGCACGCTCATCTCCCCCGCGTGCTGAAGACGGCCGCCTCATGATCGAGTTCTTCGCCTGGAAGACACCGCGGTCAACAAGTTGGTACGGGGCCACCAACAGAGCCGTCACCGTATGCGCTGCTCGCGGTGAGCCCCTCGACGAACGAGCGGAAGTCACGAGCCAGGACGAGCTCCGAGTCGAGGTCGGTCTCGAACCATGTGACCGAGGGCTCGCCATCTCGCCCGCAGGTTCGGTAGTCGAGCCCGATCCAGCAGTGCCCATCGCCGGAGAGCAGCACCAATGGTGCCGGCATACCCCACTCCTCGACCAAGTACGGGGAGTCGAGCAAGGAGGTCATCCCGGCGCGTCGCCCGATGCCCATCAGGTCGTCGAAGGGAACGTGGTCTTCGCTCCACGAGGTCGGCCGGCTGGTGGGGAACGCATCGTGATCAACAGCCACGCTGCCGCCGTTTTGAACCCGCAGAAGATCAAGCAGGGCCGAGGGCAGCGTCACGCCGAGCAGGCGCTCGGCTTCTCGCACCATCTCGTCCGTAAGAGGCTGCTGGACGCCGTAATCACCGTCACCCCAGAACGTCGCCATGACCTCATCGAATCGCGCCATGGCACGCAGCCTACGGCTCAGCCGCACTGGCCTCAGCTACAAGATCATTTCTTAGGCCGGAAAAACCAGGCGACGCTGTCCTCACCGCGACCGCCACCCGGCTCACCGCCTGGACGGGCCCGCACGCATCCGTCGGCCGCCTCGGAGGCGATCAGTTCGCCGTCGCCCTTCAGCTGCCCGCCGACCGCTGCGCGCACCGACTGGAGCAGCTGGTCCGCATGCTGCGCACCCCAGTCGTCCCGGACGACGGCCGCACCGTCGACGTCGCCGCCTCGGCCGGCCCCGCGACCCCGGACGTGACCGGCTCCCGCGACCTGACCGTTCTGCAGCGGGCCGCCGACGCCGCCCTCTACGACGGCAAACATTCCGGCCGCGCGACCCTCGCCACCGAGCAGCACCTCACGGTGCCGTCCGTCAACGGTCGCCGCGCCGGGCGCCCCGGCACAGCCGTATGGGGGCGAGCGGCATGACCATCACCCTGCCCGAAGGCGACTGGATTCGCGGCATCACGATCAACCGGCTGGAGCGCGAACTCGCCCGGGCCAGGGAGGAACTGCGACAGGTCAAGACCGGCGAGGCCACCCCGACCGCCGCCCCGGCCCGTAGCGGCAAGTACAGCGGGGAGCAGCTGGCCGCGATCCGGACCTGGGCGCGGGCCAACGGCCACGAAGTCGCCGACCGGGGCAACCCTGCGAAGGCCGTCCTGGACGCGTACGACGCCGCCCACCGCACCAACACCCGGGCGGAGGCGTGCTGATGGACACCAAGCCCCTCGCCGTCGACGGCTACCTCGACACCGTCCCCACGCCCGGCGACGCCCCGGGTACCGCCCGGTTCCAGCTGATCGTCTCCCCCACAGACGACGCCGTGGACGACGTCATCCGGTCCTGCACCACCGGCGACCCCCGGATCGCGTACGTGCTGCTCACCGAGATCCAGCCCGGCGACCCGCTGCACGTCGCGGGCTTCCTCACCCAGCCCGACAACCAGGCAGAGCCCTCCCGTCTGACCGTCGACGCCCTGGAGGTCCTGGCCACCGCACCGGCGCGGGCCCTTCAGGAGATGGTTCTCGACAGGTTCGGCGACTACATCGTGGTGTTCGACGCCGACACCGACGCCGTCCCGGTCTTCACCGCGCTCGGGCAGTGGGTCGGCATGGCGGCACACCCCGACGCCATCAGCACGCTGATCGAGAACCACGAGCGCGTGAACGGCGGCGACGCGTGACGGCCACGCCCACCACGCAGCCCCGCACCGTCCTGGAGCGATTCCACGCCGGAGGCCCCCGCGGCTCATGGCCGGCGGAAGAGTACGCCGCCGCCCAGCGCGCCCAGCGCGCCGACGCCCAGGTCGTGATGGACCTGCCCAGCGACCAGTTCCTCGTGGTCGCCAACACCCCCACCGAGTAGCACCCCCCGGAGCACCCCGCCGCCGCCATGCGAGGGCGGCGCTCCGGCGTCTCGACAAGGATCACGCCCTTCATGACGGATGACACCACCCATCTCACGCGCCTGTGCACTCGGATGCCGGCCACCGCGTTCAGCCACGCCGACATCTGGACCCGTAGCAGCGCCTTCCTCACTGCCCAGGCCGTGGCCGCGCTCGCCCTCCGCGACCCAGCCGCAGCCGAAGCCCTCGCACCAGGTCTTCCTTGGTGGGGAAGTACCGGAAGAGGGTGGGCTTGGAGATCTCGGCTGCCGCGGCGATGTCGTTGACCGAGACGCGGTCGAAGCCGCGCTCCAGTAACAGCGAGACGGCCGCGTCGCCGATGGCGTCGCGCGTCCGCTCCTTCTTGCGGGCCCGCAGTCCGTCGGCTCGCTTATCTGACCACCGTAACAATTCATTACCAAGTTGCTTTTTTAACCGAGTAACGTTTCCATGGGGGCGTGAATCAGACACACATTCCTCCCGTGCTCGTAACCGGGGCGACGGGCCGGGTCGGCCGCGTCGTCATCGACCAACTCCTCGACGCGGGCGTGCCGACCCGCGCCCTTACCCATCACTCCGAGGCGGCGGCGACGCTGCCGGCGAAGGTCGAGGTGTTCACCGGCGACCTCACTGTGCCCGAGTCGCTCGACCCGGCAATGAATGGCGCCGGTGCGGTCTTCCTCGTCTGGACCGCCCCGCCTGAGACCGCCGCGGCAGTCGTCGAGCAGCTGGCAGCCCATGTGCGGCGGGTCGTCTTCCTCTCCTCCCCGCACCGGACGCCGCACCCCTTCTTCCAGCAGCCCAATCCCATGGCGGTGCTGCACGCCGACATCGAGCGGCTCATCGCGGGCACCGGACTCGAGTCGACGATCATCCGGCCGGGGATGCTCGCGTCGAACTCGCTAGCCTGGTGGGCGCCCGCGATCCGGGCGGGCGAAGTCGTCCGGTGGCCTTACGGCGCTGCGGAGACGGCACCGGTCGACGACCGCGACGTCGCAGCCGTCGCGGCGCGGACGCTGTATCAGGACCGATACGTCGGAGGCGACTACGTCCTTACAGGCCCCGAATCGCTGACCCAAGCCGCGCAGGTGGACGTCATCGGTGACGCCCTGGGGCGCCGGATCGCATTCGAGGAGATGACGCCGGACGAGTTCCGGAGCCTGTCGGAGGGTACGGCGCCCAGCTCGGTCGTCGAGATGCTTCTCGCCGCGTGGAGCGCGGCTGTCGGACAGCCCGCGTACGTCACCACCGCGGTGGCCGACATCCTCGGGACGGCGCCGCGAACGTTTCGCCAGTGGGCCGCCGACCACGCCACCGCGTTCACGGAGGGTTCGGAGGGTTCGTAACCTCGTCGAGCGCGACCTGGCCCCGGCCGCAGCCCTCAGTCCGCCGTCGCCCCGGCCCCGCTCCCGGCACATCCCGGGCGCGCAGGGCTCAGGTGCCCGAGGCGTCGTGTCTATTGCTTGGCCGCCTTGTACACGGCGTCGAACGCCTCCAGGCCCGTCGCCTCCGGGATCAGGTCGGCGGGGCAGGGTGCCGGCAGGGGCTGCATGAGAGGCATCGTTCCAGCACAGGCGGGCCTCGGTGGCACCGACACGGGTGCGTTCGATGTTCAGGCGCCGGGCTGGCTTCGGGGTGCGCCGCCCCGGCCGCGCAGGCTGGCGCCGGCCTCGGTGAGGATGCGGTGGACGAACCCGTAGGAACGCCCGGTGGCCTCGGCCAGGGCCCGGATGCTCGCCCCGTCCTCGTAGGCCTTCTTCAGATCGCCCGCAAGCCTGTCGCGCGCCTCGCCGGTGATCCGTACGCCCCTGGCCATCACTCGTCTCCCGCTTCGCCGTTCAACGTCCGCAGTGGCGATCATGGCGCATGGGCCCGGTCTCCGGCAGCCGAAAGCCCGGTTCTCGTACGGACACCGGGGCCAGAGAGTGGCGCCGCGGGTAGCTGGCGGGCCGCACGGAGGATGCACCTGGGCGATGTAAAGGCTTCCTTGACGAGCGAGCTATGTAAAGGCATCCTTGACATGTGACTGATTCGCCGATGTCTCTTTCGGGCCTGGCTGCTCGCCTCGCCGCGCAGGCCGCCGCCCTGGCGGGCTCGGCTGGCAGCCCAGTGGCCCAGCCGGCCTATCTCGACCTCGTCCGACTCGCCGAGGATGTCGACGGCCTGGCGGAGCAGGTACTGAAGCTGTGCGTGCAGCAGTGCCGGGATGCCGGCCACACCTGGCAGGAGATCGGGGACCTGCTCGGAGTCACCCGCCAGGCCGCGTTCCAGCGGTTCGGCAAGCCCATCGACCCGAGAACGGGAGAACCCATGGACAAGACCGTGCGCATGACCGACGCCGCCGCCCGGGCCAGGGAGATCGCGGACGCCGTCCTCGACGGCCGTATGGACGAAGCCCGCCGGTCGTTCAATGCCGAGGTGCTGGCGGCGTTCACCGACGAGGTCCGCCTCGACGGGCTGGCCACGGTCGCCGGTCTGGTCGGCGCGTTCGAGGGCTTCGGCGAGGGCGAGCCGTTCGTTCGCCGCATCGGCGACCACACGGTCGTCGACGTCCCGCTGCGCTACGAGGCCGGCGACATGAAGGCCCGCGTCGCATTCGACACAGACGAAAAGGTCGCGGGCCTCTTCATCCTCGCGCCCGAAACCCCGTGAACCGCCGAGCCGGTCCCCGGGGTAACGGATCGACCTTCAGGAAAGGCAGATGAGCATGGCCACGCCCACCTACGACGACGGCACGATCCGCTGCGACGACCAGGGGATCGCCATCCGCCGCTACTACCCATGGGGGGCCAAGACGATCCGCTATGCCTCGATCAGGGGCGTGGAGAGGCTTGCCCTGACCGGCGTCAACAAGGTGCGCAGGTGGCGCATCTGGGGCTCGGGGGACTTCGTCCACTGGTGGAACTTCGACCCCAACCGGCCGAAGAAGGACGTGGCACTCGTGCTCGACGTCGGCCACCGGGTCCGCCCCACGATCACACCGGATGACGCGGCCACCGTCGCCCGCATCATCGCGGAGAAGAGCCCTGAGTGATGAGGTCGTACGTCACCATCCTGATTCCCGTGGCGCTCCTCCTCGTGACGGTGTTCTGGGTCTACCAAGACGCCGCACTCCGCGCCAGGAGGGGAACGCCCGTGTACTTCTCGGCGGGCTCGATCGAAGTGAGTACGCCCGCCACGTGGGCTCTCGGCTGCCTGTGCTTGTGGATCATCTTCATGCCGCTATACCTCACGTGCCGCCGACAAGCCGACTGACGAGTCGCGTGACGGCCAAATGATCCGCAGCCGCAAAATACGCTGAAAGCGGCCATCCATTGCCAGGCGAGCCGACGCACGGCCGTCACCCTGATGGGGCTCGTTGAAAACGGCCGCCTCATGCTCGGGAGTGACCCCGCACCTGCTCGGTGAAACTCCTCATCCATCCGGACCCCATAGGTTGCGCGGTCCGCCGATCCATTGCGGCCTCTGTGGTGGGGCCTGGCGGCTCGAAGGCGGCGGTCGCGGAACACGTCGCCCAACACGCTGGGGCCTGCACCGTGTCACCTTCGCCGTCGACGACATCGACGACGTACTCGCCCGCCGGCGCGCCCACGGCGTCGAACTTCTCAGCAAGGTGGCGCAGTATGACGACGGTCACCGGCTCTGCTACGTGAGGACTGTGGGGCCCGGGTGACGATGGTCAACGCGGCGGAGGCTGTTCGATCGCACCGCCCCGATGAGGTGTAGGGATGTAGCCCTTCGCTCCAGGTGGCAGATCGTCGAGGCACGCCTGGGAGCAGGCGTTGACCAATAGTGGCAGGACGTCGGTCGCCACCACCTGGGAGAGCCAAGCCTGGTGAGGACCCGTCGCCGAGATCGGCCCGGTGCAGACACTGCAGGTGCGGGCTGCGGTGGTTCCCCAGCGGAAGGGATCCAGGCTGTCGAGGTCCAGGACCGTATCGCCGGGCGGGAGGAGCCGCGGGAAGGGCGGCCGGTACTTGTAGTTGCCGTAGATCGAGCGCGTGCTCACCGTGCTGTTCGCCAGACGGGCGCACCGCGTGATTTCGTAAGGGAACCAGTGCAGCCGTCGCGAAGTGTACGGGCTGAACTGCTCCAGGCTCGTCATGCCGCCGATCTCCGGAGGTATCCGAACCAGGTTGCTCCCGTACAGCACAAGGGTCCGCACCACCGTCAGCCTCCCGATCGACGGTGGCAGCGTCACGATCTGCCGCCGCTCCTCAGGGCTCAGCTCCGGCAGCGGGCGGAATTCCTCCCGTCCGTCGGCCGCCGCCTCTTCGATCAGCTCCAGCAACCGGAGCCAGCCCGGAGCACTGGTGTCCTGGATCTCGGCGTGGAAGGACGTCGCCGCGCCGGGGAAGCTCACCCGAGCCTGGCCGAAGCAGTGGCAACGGTCCTGCGGCACCCCGGGCCGGGAGTCCATCGCCTCGGGAAAACGGTTTGGGAAGACCTGTGCAGGGAGTTGCTCGTCCGTCATGGCGCAACGATAGGGACGCGGCGTCCGTGCGGCACCATCCGAACACCAGTGAACGCACTGGCCGGCACGGCCCGCACACTCCACGAACGGACGGCGCCAGCCGACAACGCCGCGCCTCGCTCGTTGAAAATTCCCCACTCCGTTGAATGTCGGATTGAGGGGGCGACCAGCGGCACTGGCCGATTCGATTCCAAAGATCCCCATCAACCCCGCCTGAAGACTTAGGCGCCAACAGACCATGTCCCCGCCTGCGCTCCACTGCTCCGCGAGGTTCAAAGATGGGTTCTGAGTGGACGTTAAGTCCGATCTTCCCCGGTTCGTGATCGCTCGATCGTGGTACTGATCGCCAGGTCGACCACTTACTGGGCATGTCCATGCTGTGATGCGGGGCATGGAGCGAGAGCCATACCCCAGCGACTTATCGGACGAGCAGTGGATGTTGATCGAGCCGATGATCACGGCCTGGAAGCAGGACCGGGTGGCCCGGTCGGCAACCGGCGACCCCGGGGCCTGTGATCTGCGGGAGGTCGTGAACGCGATCTTTTACCAGAACCGGACGGGCTGTCAGTGGCGCTACCTGCCCCACGATCTACCGGCCTGGTCGGCGGTGTTCTACTACTTCACGCTCTGGCGCCAGGACGGCCTTGACCAGCGAATCCAGGAACTCCTGCGCCGCCGGGTTCGGGAGAAGGCCCGCCGATTAGAGGACCCGTCCCTCGTGGTCCTCGATACCCAATCCGTGCGCGCGGCCGCGGGTGTCCCGAAGACCACGACGGGGCTGGACGCCAACAAGAAGGTGTCGGGCCGCAAGCGGGGACTGGCCGTGGACGTGCTGGGGTTGGTCATCGGCGTCGAGGTCGTCCGCCGCAACCCCGATGACCAGGGCAAAGGCTTCGTCCCGCAACCGAAAAGGTGGATTGTGGAGCAGGTCAACGGCACGTTGATGTTGCACCGGCGTCTGGCCCGTGAGTACGACCACCGGCCCGACACCTCTACCTCACGCGTCTACTGGGCCTCCATCGCGAACATGACCCGCCGCCTCACCACCCCGAGTCCGGCCTGGCGCGACACCCTCGAGCTGGCTGCATGAACGTCCTCGAGCTCCTGGCAGACCTCCAGAGGCAGCACGAGAAAGCCACGGCCCGGGCCGGTGAACTACGCGACCAGATCGAGCACTTGACCGCCGCCTTGGCCGAGATCGAAGCACGACTCACGGACCTGGCGACCACCCGGAAAGTCATCGCCGAACTCGCACCGACCCAAGAAGACTCCGAAGCGCCCGAGACGAACAGCGTCTACCAAGCCATCGTGAACGCCTTCCACCAGCACCCCGACCAGGAGTTCCGAGCCCGTGAGCTGCACGAACTCCTCGGCATGCCCACCGACGAGGCATCGGTCAACGTTACCCGCGCTCGCCTCGGACGCCTCCTCCGTCAAGGCTTCCTCACCCAGCCCGGACGAGGCAGCTACCAGAAACGGACTTAACGTCCACTCAGAAGAGTCCTCAGTCCGCGTTTCCCTGACCCGAAGCCCCGCTGCGGGCCCTGATGACCGACGACACTTACCGCACGATCTGGGAGTACTACCTACAAGGCGCGACACCCACACAGACCTGGCACAACCTCCTCGACGACCACGTCGACTGGATCCCGCTGCCCACCGTCACCAGGCTCTTCATTCGCTTCTCCGAAGAAAGCAGCACAGCCGAGCTCAGAGAGCGCGAATGACCGGCGATGCCCAGCGGCTATGCACTGCGACACCGAGGATTCTGGAAACCAGCACACCGTCCGGGCCGGTTCCGGCTAGGTTGCCATCATGTCAGCCGAGCAACTGAGTGCAGTCGCAGCCATCGCCGCTGCCGTTATCAGCCTCGTCAATGTCGGCCTTTCTTCTTACCTCGTTCGCAAACAAGAGAGTCAGCGCTGGACGCGAGAACAACTCCCTGACATCGTAACGAAGCTGGCAGACGCAGCGTTCCGCTGGGAAGTGAAGATATTCGAAAGCGACTGGAGCCAAATCCCCGAGAGCGATCGCGATGACTTCGGCATGGAAGAAGCAACCGAAGCCATGTCATTGGTATCAAAGATGGAAGTCTTCGCGGCTCCAGATACCATATCCAGCGCTCATAACATGCTTGACTCTATTGACGCCATTCGCCTCCACACTCTCCAAAATCCGCCTCAATCCGGCGATTCCCCAGAGAAACCTTGGAGCCTCTACTGGAAATGGCGGGAAGCTCAACACTCGTTTCTCTCAGCAAGCCGCAAGGAAATGGGTTTGAAGCCACCCCCTATCCCAATCGGCTTGAGGCGCTACCGGGAGAGGACAGAGGGCTCCAGCGTCACAGTGCCCACCGACAGCTCAGCCGTTCAACCACGGAGCTGACAGGCGCGAGGACCGGACGACGTCACCGCGACGAGTGATCCGAACCACTCAATCTTCGATGAGAATCACTCAACCTTCGCCGCGACAGATCACGAACCTTGAGCACGTGCCATCGAACTTTGACGGACCTCAGTTCTTGCCACCGAAGGTTGAGTGCGCAGGTCAGCGGCCGCTGTGCGGCATCGAGCCGCGGCTTTGCGGTACCGGGATTTGGCCGCGACACGGCGCCGCTCCCGCCGTCGAAACTCAGTGGCTGTTCGGGCTTGGCTCTGCATAGGTTCGGCGGCATGGCTGACGAATGCTTCGGGCATCCCCGGCTCGCTGCGATCTACGATCCGCTCGACCCAGACCGCAGCGATCTCAATGCCTACCTCCGAATGGCGGAAGGGTTCGGGGCGCACCAAGTGCTCGACATCGGCTGCGGCACAGGGGTGTTTGCACTTCTGCTAGCCGACCGCGGGATCGAGGTCGTCGGCATCGATCCCGCAGCGGCGTCCATCGACGTCGCCCGCGCCAAACCGGGCAGTGAGCATTTTCAGCGCGGCCACTGATCGGGTGACGGTGGCAAGGTGAGGGCGAGGTCCTCAACAGGCAGGGCTCCCGTGCCGTTGAGCTGTCCGGCAGAGCGCCGAGGCTGTTCAGCACTACGGCAGCGTACGGGGCCCGGCAGCTGCCAGGCCGACCGCGGCATCGGGTCCTCGGGGGTCGCCGGTCTCCTCGGCGGCTTCTGCTGCGGCCTTCAGCAGGCGGGGGCCGGTTCCGTAAAGCCGGCAGGTCCGGGACGGGTGCCGGGCGGCTGGTGTCGCGTACCAGCGGGTGCAGCCGCGCGACCGGCAGCGCGTCCAACCCGGCCGCAAACTGCCACGTCAACTTGGCACTTCCTCCCGTCGCCGGTCATCGCTGGCCGTGGCGGGGATGGCGTTGTCGATGAGGACGGCAGCGATGGCGGCGGCGGTGGGGAAGGCGTCGGCGTTGAGGACCCGGGTGCGGGCCGCGGCGCCGTCGATGAGCAGCGCGAGCTGCTCGCCGAGCTGTTCAGGGTCGGCGGCGCCGGCTTCGCGGGCAGTGTCGGCGAGCCGCGCGGCGACGGCTTTCTTGTACTCGCGTGCGTACTGGGACGCGGGGTGCTGGGGGTCGTTCAGTTCGACGGCGGCACCGATGTAGGGGCACAGGGGGGTAGTGGGGGGGATGTCGAAGGCGGCGAGGAGCCGTTCGCGGGGCGTGAGGTCGGTGCGGTCGAACACGCCGGACAGAACGGAGGGGTCGAACCGGCGCAGGTACTCGGCGACGAGTTCGTCCTTGCCAGTGAAGTGCTGGTAGGCCGTGCGCTTGGACACCTCGGCCGCCGCGCAAAGCTGGTCCATGCCGGTGCGGTTGATGCCCTGCTCGCGGAACAGCTGCTGGGACGCGCTGAGGATGCGCTCGCGGGCGCCCCGGCCGCGGCGGCGGCCCGTGGGGCCCTTCTCCAACTCCGTCATGGATCCACCGTACCGCAGCTGGGTAACGACCGGTGTACATAGTTTGCGTCCCCGCCGCCCGCCCCGTACCGTAAGCACACAGGGCGGTGTACATAACGCCGTCGTCCCAGGCATGCACGGCACCACCGACGCAAGGGAACGACTATGGGAAAGCTCGACGGCAAGGTCGCGGTCATCACCGGCGCCACCAGCGGCATGGCGCTGGCAGGCGCGAAGCTGTTCGTCGACGAGGGAGCGCACGTCTTCATCACCGGCCGCCGCCAGGACGCCCTGGACGAGGCCGTGAAGCAGATCGGCCGCAACGTCACCGGCGTCCAGGGCGACGCCGCCGACCTGGACGACCTGGACCGCCTGTACGACACCGTCAAGCGGGAGAAGGGCAGCCTCGACGTGCTGTGGGCCAGCGCAGGTGGGGGCGAGCCCGCCCCGCTCGGCGAGATCACCGAGGCCCAGTTCGACACCTGGTTCGGGCTCAATGCCCGCGGCACCCTGTTCACCGTCCAGAAGGCCGTCCCGCTCTTCAACGACGGCGGCTCCATCCTTATGACCGGCTCCAACGCCTCTCTCGGCGCCTTCCCCGGCTGGAGCGTCTACGCCGGCAGCAAGGCCGTCCAGCAGGCCTGGGCCCGAATCTGGCTCAACGAGCTCAAGGACCGCCGCATCCGCGTCAACGTCCTGACCCCCGGCCAGGTCGCCACCGCCAAGCAGGAAGAACTCTTCGACGAGGCCACCAAGCGCCAGTTCGAGTCCCTCATCCCCCGCGGCCAGATGGGCCGCCCCGACGAAATCGCCACCGCCGCCCTCTTCCTCGCCTCCGACGACTCCAGCTACGTCAACGGCATGGAACTCGTCGCCGACGGCGGCACTACCGCCCTCTGAACCGGACAACACACGACCAGGGCAGGACATCTCATGAGCAGCATCAGCATCATCGGCACCGGGAACATGGCCCGCACCATCGGCGCGCGGGCGATAGCGGGCGGTAACACCGTCGAGGTCATGGGCCGCGATCAGTCCAAGGCCGCTGACCTGGCCAAGGCTCTCGGCGGCGGCGCCACGACGGGAGAATGGGGCACCGCCCCGGCCGGGGACATCGTCATCGTGGCCCTGTTGTATGACGGTGTCGTTCCGGTCGTCGCCCAGTACGGAGACGCTCTCGCGGGCAAGGTCATCGTCGACATTTGCAATCCCTTCAATTCCACGTTCGACGGGCTGGCCCACCGCGAGGAGACCTCGATCGCGCAGGAAGTCGCCAAGGTGGCCCCGGCCGGCGCCAGCGTGGTGAAGGCGTTCAACACCATCTTCCGTCATGTCCTGGAGAAGGGTCGGCCCGACGTCTTCCTCGCTGGCGACAATGCGCAGGCCAAGGCAAGTGTGGAGGCGTTCATCGAGAGCCTCGGGCTGCGCCCGCTGGACGTCGGCGGCCTGAAAATGGCGCACTGGCTGGAAGGAGCGGGCGTGGTCACGGTGGGCCTCGCCAACCACGGGGTGGGGAACTTGGACTTCGCCCTCAGCATCACCGAACTCCCCGCCTGAGCAAACGATTGACGGAGCCTTTTCGGAGCGGCTGCCGATCGGGGGGGGTGGGGGACGGAGCTGGCGTGAGGGCGGGGTGCGCAACGCACAGGGCTCCCGTGCCGTTGAGGGAGGCGTTCGACGTCTCAACTCAGCAGCCAGGAGCCCTGTTGGTTCCCTACCCGGCCGCACTCGACCTCCCGCACACCCTGGTCGAGTGGGTCACGATACTCATCGTCACCCGTGAGGGTGACAGGCGCTGCAAACTCCCGCCGCACCGGCGCGCACTCGTCGCGCTGGTGTACCTGCACCGCCACGACACCCTCGCCCGGATCGCGGCCGGCTTCGGGATATCCGTCGGCACCGCCCACGCCTACGTCACCACCGTCACGAGCCTGCTCGCCGACCGGGCCCCGGGCCTGCTGAAGACGCTGCGCGAGCACGATCCCGAGTTCGTCCTTCTGGACGGCACCCTCGCCGAGTGCGACCGCGTCGGCGGCAGCCGCGCTGATTACTCCGCCAAGCACCGCCGCCACGGCGTGAACGTCCAGGTGGTAACCGATCCGATCGGCGAGGTTCTGTGGATCTCGCCCGCGCTGCCGGGCCGCACCCACGACCTGACCGCGGCCCGCACCCACAAGATCATCCGGATCTGCGAACGCCAGGGTGTCCCCGTTCTCGCCGACCGCGCCTACACCGGTGTCGGCCTGCACGTCACCACTGGCCTGACCGTGCTGAAGCCCGGCGGCCTGGCGATCGGCATCAGCGGCCCGCCGGATCCCGCCTTCGCGCAGCAGATCGGAGCCTCATCGCTGCTGCGCATCGCCATGACCCTGCTGAGCCGCCGCATCCGGCGGCAGGCGAAGCGGGCGGGCGTTCGGTACTCGTTCCTGTTCATGCGAGCCGACGGGCCACAGCTGCGAGAGCTGACCAAGCTCATCGAGGCCGGACACCTCCACCCCGTCCTGGACCAAGTGTTCCCCTTCGACGCGACGCTCGACGCGATCGCACACATCGACCAGGGCCGCGCCAAGGGCAAGGTCGTCGTCACGCTGGACTGACGAGCTCGCACATGGCCGGCGGCCAGGCGTCGAGGGCGTCGGCGGGGCCCGGTGTTCACATCTGTCGTGCCGAGGCCAGGGCCCGCGGTCTGCTGACGGGAGAGCAGGTGAACTACTCCGGCAAGAACAAATGCCACGACCTGCTCGTGATCGCCCTCACCGACGAGCGGGGCCGACTGCTGTGGATTCGGCGGCCCGCCCCGGGCGCTGCCAGTCGGGCACCCAGGCCGTCACCGCTTCCCAGACCGACCGGGTCTTGCCAGTGCAGGAGTCCCCGCGCACGACGATCACGCCTGCGCCCTTGCCGGCCAACATGCCCAGGTGGCTGCGGAGTTCGCCGTCGTGGTCCCGTTCGACGTAGGGAGGCACCATCAAGCCGCCGCGCTCCTGGACGGCCCGGTGCACGCCCACGCGGTCCGGCTGCCTGCGGGATGCCGTGTCAGCTGTTGATGAGGCGGCTGTCGAATCCGACGCGCAGAAGGCGCTTGTAGGCGTCACAGACGTCCCTTGGTCCCTCCTGCTCGACGGCGAAGCCGAGCTTCGGATACTCGATCACCCGTTGCAGGTCACCGACGAGCATGTCGACGACGAGCTTCTCGTCGCCGATGGATTTGATGTAGTCGTCCAGTTCCAGCGGCTCAGAGGCGCAGACGATGTGCACCTCGGGCCACAGCTTGCGGCACGTCGCGTACGAACGGCGCTCCATATAGGGCTTGGAGATCAGCAACAGCGACTCGACCTGAACGCCGGCTTCGGCCAGCACCTCGCGGGACAAAGTGATGTTCTGGCCGGTGCTCGCCGCGTTCGGCTCGACCAGGATCGCCTCGCCTGGCACGCCCAGGCTCAGGAGCGTGCTCGCGGTAGTGGACGGCCTCGCCGCGCGGGAAGCGCGCGCCGGTGGTGGGGCTGTTGCCGCCGCTGAACACCAAGACAGGGAAGAGGCCGACGCAGTAGAGGTCGGCTGCCGCGGTGGCCACGCCCAAATCGTGGCTGCCCAGTCCGATCGCCGCCGAGCAGCGGCGCGGTCGGTGCCCATCTGGTGGTAGTCCCAGATCAGTGCCGCGTCGTGGAACTGCTTGTCAGTGATCTGGCGCTGCTGGTGCTTGGGCACTGACACTCCCCGGCTCATTGCCGCTGACCCTTTCGGATGCCCTCGATGCTGCGTAACTGGTGGCTCAGCCCGTGCTGCCGGGCCACCTGTGCCGCTTGGTGGAAGACGGACAGCGGCATGCTCGGCGTTTTGCCCACCACCGCTCCAGCCCCTGACCCAGGGGCCGCAAGGGTCGATGCTGTCGGCGGCGGCTGAACTCCAGGATTCGAGCGACGCCGAGAGATGCAATCAGCAAGCTCCGGCACGCGCTCAATCCCAGCGCTACCAACACGACCGAAACACATGTGTTCGAAATTCCGGCTGACTCGTTGAGCCGCAGGAGCAGCCACATAACCGTCAAGGGGACAACGTTGATTTCGGTCAGGACACAAGCACATACGACTCCCCATCACGGGGCACGGGGCACGGAGTACTCGTACCGCGACGAGTCCAGCCACAGGGCCTCTGTACGGATGATCACGGTCACCATGGCGCGGTGGCTGCCCACGCCGGCTCTCCAGTCGCTGAGCCGTTCCGGGCCGGGAGGCGCCCTGTGAAGAGGTTCTTCGGACGCGTGCGGATGGCCGAGCCGGAGGTCTCCGACGCCGAGCAGGAGCTCTTCGGCGGTCCTTTGCGCTATGACTTGGGTTGGTCGGAACATGAGCGTGCCCGGCTCGACCTGACGATGCTGTCGGCGCTGCGCTCCATGCCGAGGCTGGTCGGGGCGACCTTGCGGATGGCGTGGCAGGCGGACCGGCGCGCGCTGCTCACGGTCGCCATCAGCGAGGTCGGGCAGGGTGTCGCCGCGGCGGTCGGGTTGCTCGCGGTCAACGCCGTCATGCACGCGCTGCTCGGCTCGGGCACCCCCGGGCAGCGGCTGCACGCAGTCCTGCCGGGCTTACTCGCCGCCGCCGGAGCCGCCGTGGTCAACTCGGGCCTGGCCGGATGGTCCACCTCGCGAGCGGGCCGACTGGAGCCGCTGGTCGAGCGGATCGCCACCACCCAGTACCTGGCCGCCGCCGCGCTGGTGGAGCTGGAGGCCATCGAGGACCCGGAGTTTAGGCGGCTGATCGACGTCGCCCAGTACGGCGCCGGATCCGCCCGCCGCATGATCAGTGCCAGCGTGGCCGCGCTGAACGGGGCCATCTCCCTGATCTCCACGGCCGGCGTGCTCACCATCCTCCACCCAGTGCTCCTGCCGATGCTGCTCCTGATCGCGGCACCGCGCGGCTGGGGGGCGATGCGGGTGGCCCAGGAACGGTACGTGTCGGTGATGAGCTGGGTCGAGCACGTGCGGGCCAGCCGCCTCATCGGCAACCTGCTCACCGAGCGCACCGCCGCGCAGGAGGTGCGCATCCACGCCGTCGGACCGTTCCTGCTCAGCCGCTACGAGCGGATGGCCGAGAGCGCGGAGGCCGAGCAGGAGCGACTGGCCGCCGGCAAAGCCGTCACCGAGTGGGTGGCCGCCGCGCTGTCCGGACTCGCCATGGCGGCGACGTACGCGGCCATGTTCTTGCTGATCACGAGCGGGCACATGAGTCTGGCCGTGGCCGGGACCGCCGTCATCGCCGTCCGCTCCGGCTCGGCGAGCCTGGGCGCGCTGGTGATGAACATCAACCAGCTGCACGAGGAGTCCCTCTACGTCCGCGACCACTCCCGGTTCCTGGACGAGGCGGCACGACGCACCATCCCCAGCGGGGGCGATCCCGTTCCGGCACAGGTGAAGCAGGTCGTCCTCGACCGGGTCGGCTACCGCTACCCGGACCGCGAAGCCCCCGCCCTGGACGAGGTGTCCCTCACCCTGCCCATGGGTACGGTCACCGCCGTGGTCGGCGAGAACGGCTCCGGCAAGAGCACCCTGATGAAGGTACTGTCCGGCCTGCTGCTGCCGCAGAGCGGGACCGTGTTGTGGGGTGAGGCCGACATCGCTTGCCTGGACCGCTCCGAGGTCTTCGACCGCGTCGCGCTGCTCACCCAGGACTTCCAACGCTGGCCCGTGACGGCGGCGTTGAACATCCAGATCGGCCGGCCCACCCAGGCAGCCGAGCCCGAGGACCTGCAGCCGTCCGTCGACTACGCGGGTGCCGGAGCGGTCGTCGCGAAACTCCCCCACGGCCTGAACAGTCTGCTGGCCCGGATGTTCCGCGGCGCCAGCGAGCTCTCCGGCGGCGAATGGCAGAAGATCGGGCTCGCCCGGACCCACTGGCGCAGCTCCACCTCGGATGCCGACGGCGTGCTCATCGTGGACGAGCCCACCTCCGCCCTCGACCCGGAAGCCGAGATCGCCGCCTTCGAGCGCATCCGCGAGCTCGCCGCCCCCAACCGCGCCGTCGTCCTGGTCACCCACCGCATGTCCGGCGTCCGCCACGCCGACCGCATCTACGTCCTGCACCACGGACGACTCGTCGAGCACGGCAGCCACGACGAACTCATGACCGCTAAGGGGCGCTACGCCTCCATGTTCGACGCGCAGGCCGCCCAGTACGCCCCCACCGGCACCATCCCCCACCCCACCTCCCCCACCGCCGCAGAACCCGCATGACAGAACCGGATGGCCAGGTCGATGCACCACACCCGCAGGGTTCGGCGGGCGGGCCGGGGAAACCCACCGGGAGCAATCCTGGCAGGGCGCCCGGGTGCGACCCAACAATCTCTGCGCCAAAGTCTTGCCCGAGGTCCGCCCGCACGTCGGCTGCTGGGCCACCATCAACGCCCTGCTCCGCCCCGCCCCCACCCACAGTCATCTGGTCTTCGTTGCTCCTGGTGCCAGCGGTCTCTCGCGCCGGAAGCGGGCGGGTGTCGTGCCGAGATGTGCCCGGAAGGCCCGTGAGAACGCGGACTCGGAGGAGTAGCCGACCTGGCCGGCGACACTCGCGACGGTTGCGTCGGTGGTGGTGAGCAGTTCCGCTGCCGCCATCAGCCGCGCCCGCGCAAGGAAGGCGCCCACAGTCGTCCCCGTGTCCCGGGTGAAGTGGCGCAGGAAGGTGGCACGGGACATGGCGGCCGCGCGGCTGAGCCGTTCGATCGTCCAGTCGGCCCCTGGATCGTTCAGCATGCCCTCGACGGCCGACGCGATGCGGCCGTCGGCCGCCGCGGTCCACAGGGTGGCCTGCGTGGTGTCGCCCCGCGAGGTGCGCAGCACCATCGCCAGCAGTACGGTGCACAGAGCAGAGAGGATCGCCGCGGTGCCCTCGCCCTCGCGTCGCGCCTCACCGCGCATCAAAGCGCTCAGCATGCGCAGCACCTCGTCGCTCTCGGCCGACTGCCCGAAGGAGACATGCACCGGATCGGGCAGGCTTGCGAACAGCAGCGAGCCCGCACCGGCGTCAAAGGTGTAGTGCCCGCAGAACAGGTCGATGACGGGCTTGCCGCCGTGCTCGCTGCGCGTGGTCACGAACACGTCGCCGGCGGTCTCCGTCGTCCCCGTCGGGCCGGCTTCGCCGTCAGTGATCACCCGGTGCGGAGCGCCGCTCGGGATCATCACCACATCTCCGGGGTGCAGGTCGAGCAGGACCGTGCCCACCTGCAGTCGGCATGCGCCGTCCAGCAGCACGTGGAAGGGTGCCTCCAGCTGCCCGTATGCCGGCACGTCCATCCTGGTACCGGCTCCGAGCAGGCAGCGCTTGTCGAGGCCGGCCTGGAGGCGGGCCATGCGCAGCAGTCGGCTGACTGAGTCCATGATGAGACTTTCGGGCAGGAAAGCGAGACGATCGAGTCTAGTTGCACCAGCGGCCGCGCCGCAGACTCGACACATGGAGATCACCACAGCACTCACCGCGGATATTCTGGTCATCGGCTTCGGCAAGGGCGGCAAGACCGCCGCGCGTGTGCTCGCCGACGCCGGCCGCCGAGTGGTCCTGATCGAGCAGTCCGAGAACATGTACGGCGGGACCTGCCCGAACGTCGGCTGTGTACCGACCAAAATGCTCGTCCACTACGCGAACACCAAGCGCCTCAAGGACGACGCGCAGGAGTTCTTCGCCCACTCGATCGCCGGCGTCCGCGCGCTGACCAGTGCCTTCCGCGCCGGCAACTTCGAGGCTCTGAACGGCAAGGACACCGCGACAGTCATCACCGGCACGGCCCGGTTCGTCGATCCGCACACCGTCTCCGTCGGAGAGGGACCGGACCTCATCACCGTCACCGCCCCCACGATCCTGCTCAACACCGGATCCGAGCCGGTGCTCCCCCCGATTCCCGGCCTCGCGGGCAGCTCCCACCTGGTCTCCAGCACGGAACTCACCCGCACACAGAACCTGCCCGAGCGGCTCGTCGTCCTCGGAGGCGGATACCTCGGCCTGGAGTTCGCGGGCATCTACCGGCACTTCGGCACCGAGGTCACGGTCCTCGAAGCAGCCGGCCGGCTCCTGCCGCGGGAGGACGAGGACATCGCCCAGTCCGTCGAGGAGATCCTCACCGGCGATGGCATCCGCGTCATCACCGCCGCGAAGGTCACCGAGGTGCGCGACAGCGGCGCCGTCTCAACGGTCGTATACGAGAAGGACGGGCGGACACACACCGTCGAGGCCTCCGCACTGCTGCCCGCCACCGGGCGCCGACCCGTCACGGACCGCCTCCGGCTCGACGCCGCCGGCGTCCGGACCGCGCCGAACGGCGCGATTGTGGTGGACGAGTACCTGCGCAGCAGCCAACCGCACATCTACGCACTCGGCGACGTCAACGGCGGCGAGCAGTTCACCTACATCTCCCTGGACGACGCGCGCATCGTCCTGGACCAGCTCCTGGGTGAAGGCAAGCGCACCACGAGTGACCGCAGGGCAGTGCCCCACACCCTGTTCATCACCCCTCCACTCGCCACTGTGGGACTGACCGAGAGCCAGGCGCGTGCACAAGGATTCAGCATCAAGGTCTCGCGGGAGAAGGTCGCAGACATCGTGGCCATGCCCCGCGCCTACACCGTCGAGGAAACCCGCGGCGTCATGAAGTTCATCGTGGACTCGGACACCGACCTGATTCTCGGAGCCGCTCTGCTCAGCATCGACGCGCAGGAGATCATCAACACCGTCGCGCTGGCCATGCGGCACAACATCACGGCCACGCAGCTCCGCGACTCGATCTACACCCACCCGAGCTCGACCGAAGCCCTCAACGAGGTCTTCGACAAGGTCCTCTCCTGAACCTGCCCAGCAGCGCACACGACGGGCATCTACCCAGGCACGGCGTGCAACCAGGCCCAGGTCGCATGCCTCAACGCGGCTTCACGTGGCATCGACGGAAGCCCGCGTCGGAGCGGGATGCAACTGCCGTCCGACCATGAGACAAATAGGACAGGCTCAAAGAGGCGAAGGGCACCCGTGCATACGTCGAGGAAAGGCCCAAGCCGATGAGAGAGGGTCCAGAAGGAGCGGAAAGCCATCGCCCTCACTCCGCGGCCGGGGCCGGTCGACGTTCGCGATCTACGACGTGCACGCCGGCGACGCCGACTGCCAGGCGCAGCGCTCACCACCTCAATCACCCACCTACTCGCACACCAGGCACCAGGGCTCTCCTGACCGTTGTCCGGCTCAGCCCCCCCGTGCGAACGAAGGCATGCCTCAAGCCGCAGGCGCTGAACGAGGTCGACCAGCCGTCCCGTCTTCCAGAAGAGAAAGAACCATGCAGCAGAAGAACAGACCTTTCGAACTTGCCGATGTCCAGATGCGCGCGCGCGAACT
Organism: Streptomyces sp. RB17; assembly: GCF_009604455.1. Classification (GTDB taxonomy): domain Bacteria; phylum Actinomycetota; class Actinomycetes; order Streptomycetales; family Streptomycetaceae; genus Streptomyces. The sequence goes on along the minus strand of NZ_WEGL01000018.1, from coordinate 3,703 downwards.
CGCTGACGGCGTATACGCAGTCATGGCGACAGACGTCGACGACACCGACCACACCGCGACCAACGCCGGGTTCATCGTGGGTGATTCGGGAGTGCTGGCGGTCGAATCGTTGAGCAACGGCCGTTTGGCGTCCCAGGTCATCGGCGAGGTGCGCAAAGTGACCGCGCTGCCCATTCGGTTCTTGGTCAACACCAGTTTCCACGGTGATCATTGCTTCGGAAATTTCGCCTTCCCGTCGCAGACGGTGATCATTCACCATGAGGCGACCAAGCGTGTGATCGACGAGCGCTTCGAGCAGGACCGCGCCTTCATGATCGACTTGCTCGGCGCGGACGCCGGCATCGAAGAGGCGGTAGCCCGCTCAGCGGACGTTACGGTCTCCGGGTCGTGCTCCGTAGATCTGGGAGGCAAGCATGTGGACATCGAGCACATCGGCTACGCCCAGACCGACGGCGACCTGGTCGTCCGCATGCGCGAAGACAACATCGTCTTCGTCGGGAACATGCTGCAGGCGCCGCCCCCGGCATTCCCCTGGCTGTTGGAGGGGCGGGCCGACGAGGCGCTCGTCACCTACCGGCGCCTGCACGACATCCTCGACGATGACACCCTGATCGTGCCGGGCCACGGCCGGCCTATGCGCCGTGCAGACATCCTGCACTCGATCAACTACCTCGAGAAGCTGACCAGCCTGGCACGGGACGCCCGGGACAAGGGACTGTCAGCCGCTCAGGTCCGCGAAGCGCTCGCGATGAAGGAATACACCGACTACAGCATGTACGAATTCATCCACTTCCAGGTCAACATCCCCGCAGTGCTGAACAGGGAATAAGCAGCGTGCGCATAACTGCGGCACTGATGTCTTTCCAGCCCGGCGGCGGGGTGAAGAGGTTGGCGTGTCATAGCAACGAAGCTCTCGGAAGAACTGGTCTGCATCCTGCACCCTGGGGAGTGTAAATCAACGGCCCTGTCGCACATTCGGTGGTGACAGAGACTCGTGAGAGTCGTTGACGTTCCCGTGAAGGATGTCAACGAGCTTGTGCAAACGGTCTTTTCGGGTCTGTACCCGCTGGTCATAGAGGTGGTCGCCGACGAGGGCGAGCGGATCGTCGTGCGAGCTCGAACGCCGACGGAGGCAGCGGTCTGCCCGGTGTGCGGAGCGTCGTCCGGGCGGGTGCACGGATATCAGCTGCGGACGGTGGCCGACGTGCCGGTGGATGACCGCCGGGTGGTGCTCCGGGTGCGGGTGCGGCGCCTGGGGGGCTTCCACCTTGATCGTGGACACCGGTTGTCATGCAGCGATGACCAGCGTAGTTGATCTTTGTTCGAAGACGACCGGCGCGAGGTAGCCGATCGTGGAGTGCCGGCGCCGGTGGTTGTAGAAGCCGAGCCAGCGGAAGACCGCGAGCCGCGCGGCCCGTTCTGTCGGCCAGCCGTGCCGACCGGGCAGGATCTCCCGCTTCAAGGAGGCGAAGAACGACTCCGCGGCGGCGTTGTCCGCGGAGATGCCGACCGCTCCCGTGGATCGGCGGATCCCGGCCCGGTGGCAGGCGTCGGCGAATGCCTTCGAGCCGTACTGAGCTCCGTGATCGCTGTGAAAAATGACGTCGTTCACCTGGCCGCCGCGAGTGCGGACGGCGGCGTTGAGCGCGTCGGTGACGAGTCCTGCCCGCATGTGATCGGCTATCGACCAGCCCAGCAGGCGACGGGAGTAGACATCGATGACGGTGGCCAGATACAGGAACTTCCCGCCGGCGATGGGCAGGTAGGTGATGTCACCGACCCAGGCCCGGTTGGGGGCGGATGCGGTGAAGTTGCGCCTGAGTAGATCGGGCACCGCCTGGGCAGCGGGGTCCGCAATGGTGGTGAGGTGTCGCCGCTTCAACTTCCTTCCCTGGATCGCGTGTTGGCGCATGAGCCGCTCGACGCGCTTGCGGTTCACCATCACACCGTTGGCGCGGAGCTCGGCGGTGATCCGCTTGGCCCCGTACGTCCTCCCGGACTCGGCGTGGACCTTGCGTATCCGTCGGGTGAGTGCGGCCTTCGCGGCGCGGGTCGGCGCGGTCCTCAGCCACCGGTAGAACCCGGACCTCGACAGGTTCAGCACGGTGCACAGCCGCTTCACACCGAAGGCGTCACGGTGGTCGGCGACGAACTCGAAGCGGCTCACCAGTTCGTCTCGCCCGCAAAATACTTGGCCGCCCGGCGCAGGATGTCGCGTTCCATCTCCAGCTCGCGGATCTGCTTGCGCAAGGCCGCGATCTCCGCGTCCTTCACGGACTCCGCGACCGCCTCGGGCCTCTCGGCCTTCTCCGCCGTCTTGATCCACTGTCGCAGGGTCTCGTGATTCACACCGAGCTCGGCGGCAATGCGTGATACGGGTCGGCCCGATGATCGGGCCAGCGCCACCGCGTCGGCCCGGAACTCCGCCGAGTACTTGTAGGTCCCCACCTGGGACTCCTCTCCCTGGACTCAAGATCCAGTGTCGAGGTGTCCACGATCAAGGTGGAGGGCCCGAAATCGATCATTCACGCGGTCGAGCGCCTGCGGGCCAGTTCCCTTTCCTCCTCGGGCAGCGCGTCAGCGACCAGCAGCCGCGGCAGTAGGTCCGGCTCGAGTGTCATCGCGCGGAAGACGAGCGCGACGGTCACGTCGTGGTCGGGCCGGTGCACGATCTCGACGGGGTCGGAAGCCCGGATGTCTCCCGGCTCGATCACGCGCAGATAGGCGCCCGGCACCGCGGCCTGGGTAAACCGCTTGATCCAGCCCTCTCGCTCCAGCCATCCCTGGAACGTCGCACATGGAATCCTCGCGCACGACACCTCCAGAACCACATCCGGCCCGATGCGCCAACGCTCACCGATCAGGGCGCCGTTGACATCGAGGCCGAGGGTCGTGAGGTTCTCCCCGAAGACGCCGTTGGTAAGCGGCCTACCCAGCTCCGCCTCCCACCCGTCGAGATCCTCCCGGCCATAGGCGTAGACAGCCTGATCGGAACCGCCATGGTGCTTCACGTCGTAGACGCGGTCGCCTACGAGACCGACCTCGCCGGTGCCCTTGGGACCGGGGGCGATGACGGCGACCGCACCATCAACAGGCCGCTTGTCGATGCCTGTCGCGCTGAGGCCCTTCCAAGGGTTGGGTCGAGGCTTGCCGACATTGACGGAGAGCAGCTTCATGCGCGCGACGGTACGGACCTCTACACGCCGGGGCCACTCATTTCCCTGCCAACCCTGGGAATCGATCATCTAGCTGGGCCAGCCTCGGCGGCTTGCTCCAGTAGGGCCCGGGCGGAGTCCGCGTAGCGCATCGCGGTCCGGCCCAGCACAAGACCGTGCGGTCCGTAAAGGATCAGCCCGGCTCGAGGGGTGTGTTCTGCGCATGCGTTGTCGTGCGTGGAACAGGCTGCATGAGAGGGGGTTGGCGGACTCAGGCGTGTGGTACCTCGATCCGATCGACACTCAGGCTGTGCTCCTGCAGGAGGCCTGCCACAGCTCAGGCGCCAGCACCCACATCTGCACTGTGCAACCCCGCCCGCTGTTCAGCCCGCCGCCCGCATCGGGTTTTCCCGCTCCGCCCCGCCCGCCTCGACCTCACCCTCGCCGCCTGATCCCCGCATTTGGCCAGCACGATCTTTGGGGAGTCGCCGTCAGGCGATCGGATTACTCGATGAGAGGGAGCCAGGCGATCAGTGGGTGGAGGAGGA
>NZ_WEGL01000017.1 GCF_009604455.1 Streptomyces sp. RB17 | reverse complement strand
CCACGTCTCCGGCACCGCGCACAGCGTCACCGACCCGGTGGCCAACATCACCGCGGCCGCCAACTACGCCGCCCACCGCTACGGCTCCATCGACAACGTCAACTCCGCCTACTGACCAAGCCCCCGGTTCGATTTTCGATGGTTTTCCACGGGTGACGTTCCGTCCGTAGAGCGTGCGGCGTCAAACTGATCCACTCCAGAAGCCCCACCGGCATGCGACCTCGGTGGGGCTTCTGGCCGTCTCGGGTCTGGCCCACAAGGACCGCATGGCGCGTCCGAGGCGAACAAGAAGGCGGGCGGTATCCAGGGCTTCCGCGTGGTCGGGTGGTGTCCGGTTTGCAGCCAGGTGAGGCCGGCGGTGGCCACCGACCCGGAGGCCGGGTCGCTCCCGCTGAGCCCGTTGCGTGATCACGATCCCGGGCATGGTGTCGGTCGCGGTATCGGGATCACTCGGCGTCGTCGTGCCACCACATCGTCGGGCGCGGCCTGGTGGCCGGGTCGTTCAGTACGGGGTTGCCGTCGGGGCCGTGCCGCGGTGAGGCGTTCCGCGGATTCGGCCTCAAGACGCGGGGGCATGACGATGCCTTCGTGCAGCAGGTCTTCCCGCAGTTCAGGCGAGGCGAGACGTGGTGGCGGGCCCGCGGAGCCCGCCGGATACTCCTCCAGGGGAACCAGATCCCGTTCCCAGGCGGACAGGACCGGATCGAGGACGCGCCAGGCCTCCTCGGCCTCGTCGCCGCGGATGGACAGTGCGGGGTCTCCCCTGAGAACGTTCAGCAGCAGGCGGCCGTAGGCCGGCAGTTCGGGGGCGTCCATCCTGGCGGTCAGTGCGAGCTGCGTGAAGGTCTCCGCGCGCGAGCCGGTGGCGGTGACGTCGAAGCTCATGCTCTCGGGTTCCAGTCCGAAGCGCAGCACATCGGGGCGAACGTCCTCGTCGTGCCCGAGGGGCAAGTGAGGCACGGGGCGGAAGCGTACCGCGACCTCCTTGCGGTCCGCTCCAAGGGCTTTCCCGCTGCGTAGACGGAACTTGGTGCCCGCCCAGCGCAAGTCGTCCGGTTCCAGTTCGATCTCGGCGTACGTCTCGGTCCGGCGTCGCGCGTCGACGCCCGGCTCCTCGATGTAGGCCGGCACTTCACGGCCGTCGCACCGGCCGGACCAGTACCGGGCACGCCGCGTGCGGTGCACGATGTCGGAGTCGGTCAGAAGCTGCACCGATCTCAGCACGTCCACCTTCCGGGCGCGCGCAGGTCGCGCTCGTCGAGTGTGATCGGCGATTCCATGGTGACCAGACACAGCAGTTGCGGGAGGTGGTTCTGCACCATGTCTTTGAGTGCGCCCACGTGGTCGTAATAGCTGGCGCGTCCCTCCAGAGCGGGGGTTTCGTCCCGGACGATCTCGATCTCGGCGATGTGCGTGCTGTTCCAGATGGGTTCGAGTACCCGGTTGGCGAGCCTGCTGCCGAGCACGTTCTGAACCGTGGTCATGGCCAGGAAGTGGTCGACCCGGAAGACGGCGCCCTCCGGCACGAGTTCGGTGAGCAGCTGGTTCAGTTCCTGTGTGTCGGCCAGGTTTTCGCCGAAACGGCTTCTCCAGGACGACGCGGCTGCCGGGGGAAGTCCTGCCTCGTGAAGGGCCATCACCGTGGCGGGGAAGAGCGCCGATGGGAGGGCGAGGTAGACGGCGGCGGGGTCCTCACCGGCCACGGCCGCCCTCACATCCGCGGGTCTGTCACGTCGGCCTTCCGGTAGTCCGCCGACACCGTGACGGCTCGTCCGGCATCGGCCGGAAGTCCACCACCGTGGTGTTCGAGTTGAGCAGTGGCCCACTCCCGGTACTGCTCGCCGTCCCAGTCCTCCCGGCTGGCACCCATGAGCCTGAACCGGTCGTCGATGTGCCCCTCCGCGTACAGAGCGGCCAGCGCCGGCACGAGATAGCGGCCGGTGAGGTCACCGGTTCCGCCGAACACGACGAGTCGTCCGATTCTCATGTGGCGGTGGAAGCGTCCCGATGAGAGCACCAGGTCAAGACCCCGCTGTACAGGTGCTGGGCCTGCCCGCCGCCACGCGGTTCCAGCTCCACCACGAGACGGACCTCTTCGTCCAGGACGACCGCAGACCGGACAAGTTCGCCGCGGCTGGACGGCGCGTCGTCAAAGAGGCCGGCGCCCGAACGCAGCGCCAACGCGTACGTGACACGTACCAGACCGGTGGCACTGCGCAATCTACGCAATTCGGTGTGCAGCACGCCGCTGTCGGGCTCATACCGTTGCCGCGCCTCGCGCAGATCCTCCGGTGCCACGGTGAAGTGTCCGCCTCGCCGGTGGTCCAGCAGGGCGCAGAACACGGCCTCGGAGCCGAATCGCGGCAGGCACATCCACGGGATGGCATCGTCGAGACCGACGATCGCGGCGGTCATACCGTCCCCGACCAGGCCGTGGTCCTCAAGCGGCAGGTAACCGTCCTGCCTGCGAACCGGCCGGAACGGCGGGCCGAAGTCCGGCATACCGTACTGCTCCCTGCTGGTGTCCCACCTGTGTCGCCGCCGTAGAAGTTGATCAACACCGTGACGACGGGCCCCAGCTTCCTGCCCGACACCTCAAAGGCTCTCCATGTCGTCGAAGGCCCTTTCCGCCTCGTCGAAGGAAAAGCGGTGCGCTGTCATGCGAGTGGGGTCGAGGCGAGAGAAACTCGCCAGTTCCCTGCGATGTTTTCATGCACGACGCCAATATGTTCCGGGGAAATCGGAAAACCGTCAGGAAATCGGTCCCGCAACCTTTGATCCCCTGCCGCGCAGAAATCACTCAATGTCACTCTTCCACAGGCCGGGACCGGCCGCGAGCTGTCGCCTTCGGCGCTGGGTGCGCACAGAGGATCTGCCGCGCGGCGGCACCCGCTTCGTCTGCACCTCCCAAGCTGCGCGTGCGGCACGTTTCCATGAAGCTGGAGCTGACAGCCCCGCGCGCGCTCGGCCAGGCGAGCGCGTCGCCCGCCACCGGCGAGCCAAGGAGGAATCCATGGCTGCGCAGAACCAGAACACAGAACGCATGGTGGTCGGAGTGGACGGGTCGGACTCGTCGAAGCAGGCCCTGCGCTGGGCCGTGCGTCAGGCCGAGCTCACCAGCGGCACGGTGGAGGCGCTGACTGCCTGGGCTCTTCCGCAGTTCCACGGCGCGCTCGGCTGGTTGCCACCGTCGAGCAGTGACGAAGCAGCGGTGAAGGCCCGGGCTCACGGCAACCTCACGCAAATCGTCGAGGAAGCCGTGGGAGAGCCGCCACCGGTGGAAGTACGTGCCGAGGCGCGCCATGGCACAGCAGCCGACGTCCTGCTCAAGGCGGCACACGGTGCGTCCCTGCTTGTCATCGGCAGCCGAGATCTCGGGGGCTTCTCAGGGCTGCTCCTGGGATCGGTGGCCCAGCACTGCGTCCAGCAGGCCGTCTGTCCGGTGGTCGTGATCCGCAGCGTTAGCCAATGAACACCGTCAGCGAATGTCCGGGGTCTTCTGTCTGAGCCGCAGTAGTGCCCGGTGTTGCGAAAGCCCGGACCGGTCAGCGAGGAGTCAATCATGTCACCGACGAAGCGCACCGCGGGGGAGCTGCGCAGCCAGGCATGGTGGGACAATGCGGGAAATCCGGAGATGACGGCTCTGTATCTTGAGCGGTTCCTGAACTACGGCTTCACACGGGGAGAACTTCAGTCGGGCCGACCGATCATCGGAATTGCTCAGACAGGTAACGACCTGGTTCCCTGTAATCGGCACCATCTCTTCCTCGCCGACCGGATCAAGGCCGGGGTCCGCGACGGTGGCGGCATTCCGTTCGAGTTTCCCGTGCATCCGTTGCAGGAGACCGGAAAGCGCCCCACCGCGGCGCTGGACCGCAACCTCGCCTATCTCGGACTGGTCGAGGTGCTCTACGGATATCCACTTGACGGAGTGGTTCTGACGACGGGCTGCGACAAGACCACACCTGCCTGCCTGACCGCGGCGGCGACAGTGAACATCCCGGCGATCGTCTTGTCCGGGGGGCCTATGCTCAACGGCTATCACAACGGTATGCGGCCGGGCTCGGGGCTGGTGATCTGGCAGTCGAAGCGGCTCCTGGCGAGCGGGCAGATCGACTACGACGAATACCTGGCACGGGTGACGGCCTCCGCGCCCAGCATCGGGCACTGCAACACGATGGGCACTGCGCTGTCGATGAACAGTCTGGCCGAGGCCCTGGGAATGTCCCTGCCCGGCTGCGCGGCGATCCCCGCCCCCTACGCCGAACGGGCGCAAATCGCCTATGAGACAGGCCGCAGGGCGGTGACCCTAGTGCGGGAGGACCTGACCCCCCGCAAGATCATGACCCGGCAGGCCTTCGAGAACTCGATCGTTGTCGCATCGGCCATCGCGGCGTCGACCAACGCGCCCATCCACATCAACGCCATCGCACGTCACGTCGGGGTGGACCTGTCCAACCAGGACTGGCACCGCGTCGGACGCGACATCCCGGTGCTGGTGAACCTCGCTCCCGCAGGGGAGTTCCTCGGTGAGGACTTCCACCGCGCCGGCGGTGTCCCCGCAGTCATGCGGACGCTGCTGGAAGCGGGGCACCTGCATGGTGACGCCGTAACCGTCTCGGGCCGTACCGTGGCCGAGAACCTGGAGAATGCCCCGCCCGCCGACCCGGCGGTCATCCGTCCCGTCCACGACCCCGTCAGCGCACAAGGCGGACTGCTCGTCATGACCGGGAACCTGTTCGACTCCGCGATCATGAAAACGTCGGTCATCACCGACAACTTCCGGGCCCGCGTCCTGCCACACTCCGACGATCCGTCGGTGTTCGACTTCCGCGCCATCGTCTTCGACGGGCCCGAGGACTATCACGCCCGCATCGAGGACCCGGAGCTGGGCATCGACCAGGACTGCCTCCTCGTCATCCGCTACACCGGGCCCGTCGGATATCCGGGCTCCGGCGAGGTTGTGAACATGGAGCTTCCCGCGGTGCTGATCCAGCGAGGCATCACCTCGCTGCCCGCGCTCGGAGACGGCCGGCAGAGCGGCACCTCGGACGCACCGTCCATCCTCAACGCCAGCCCCGAGGCCGCGGTCGGCGGCAACCTCGCCATCCTGCGCACCGGCGACCGGATCCGTATCGACCTGGACAACGCGCGCGTCGACGTCCTCCTGCCGGATGAGGAGATCGCCGCGCGGTGGGCCGACCACACACCCCCGGCACTGGAGCACCAGACACCGTGGCAGGAGATCTACCGTTCCACGGTCGGCCAACTGGACAGCGGGGGCTGCCTGGAGCTCGCCGTGTCGTACCAGGACCTCGTGCACACCAAGGGGATTCCTCGTGACTCGCACTGACTCCCGCGAAACGATCCTGATCGCCGACTACGACTTCGGCGATGTGGACATCGAACGCGCCGTCGTCGAGGGCGCCGGGCTCCAGCTCCTTGCCGCGCAGTGCAAGAGCGAGGACGAGGTGATCGAGGCGGGACGAGAGGCCGGCGGCGTCCTGACCCAGTACGCGCGGGTCGGTTCCCGCGCCATCGACGCGTTGACCCGCTGCCGGGTGATCGCCCGCTACGGCACTGGCGTGGACATCGTCGATGTCGACGCCGCGACCCGACGCGGAATCCAGGTCACGAACGCACCGAACGAATGGTGCGCCGAAGAGGTCGCCGATCATGCCGTCGCGCTCTGGCTCGCAGCCGCACGCAAGATCTGCCGTTACGACCGGGCGACCCGACAGGGCGAATGGCACTGGAAGACCGGAAAACCCATCCACAGACTGCGGGGACAGGTGCTGGGCCTGCTGTCCTTCGGCTCCATCGCACGGCTCATCGCCGAACGCGCAAAAGCGTTCGGCGTCGAAGTCTGGGCACACGACCCGTTCCTCGACCAGTCCGAGATCCGGGAATCCCAGGTCCGGCCGATGTCCTTCGCCGACTTGGTGGAAGGTGCCGACTACGTGGTGGTCCAAACGCCGCTCACCCCGCAGACACACCACACCTTCGATCGCGCGACGCTCCGCCGGATGAAGCCGACCGCCATCCTCGTAAACACCGCACGCGGGCCCATCGTGGAAGACGCGGCACTCCACCACGCGCTCACCGAAGGATGGATCGCCGGCGCGGCGCTGGACGACATCGAGGAGGAGCCCGCGAAACAGCGCGGATGGCGCCCGACCAACCCCCTCCTCGAACTGCCCAACGTGATCGTCACACCCCACGCCGCCTACTACTCCGAGGAAGCCGTCAGGACGGTACGGACCATCGCCGCTGAAGAAGCCGTACGGGTGCTGACAGGGCAACCGGCACGATTCCCGGTCAACGAGCTACCACCCGGCTCCCACCCGCACCAGGGCGATCTTCCCGCTCACGGGTCCTGACCACCATGCGTTACGGCCCCGGTGTCCTATCTCTGACCCACGGTGCAAAGTAGGGGGATGCTCATGCGCGGGTGTGGCTGTGGCGCGCATGCGGAGCAGAGGACGAGCACCGTGACGTGGGAGCAGCACGTCACGTGGGGCAGGTCACTGCCGTCCGGTGCTTCGTCGTACTGCGCGCAAGCCCGGTCGAGACATTTCCATGGACCGACAGGCAACTCGATGGGCACGTGCTGGCTCTAGTCGAAGCCGTCCTCGTACAGCGAGGGGTCGTCCTACTCGTTGTGCGGCACGGTCAGCGCCTGGACGGCCTGGGTCTCGGGGGTCTCGGTCACTTGCTGGCCTCCAGCTGGTGGGGGACCGTGCGGGCGCGCAGGTCGCGCAGGTCCGGGATGTGGCTATAGAGGGTGCCGGGAGAGACGCCGAGGAGCTTGGCGATCGAGGTGATGGAGCGACCGGGGTCGGGCAGCAGGTCGCGGGCGGCCTTGATGACTTCCTCGGTGGCGACGGTGGGGCGTCCGCCGACCCGGCCGCGGGCGCGGGCGACGGCCAGGCCCTCGCGGGTGCTCTGGACGATGAGTTCGCGGATGAGCTCGGCGAGGGCGGCGAAGACGTGGAAGACGAGCCGTCCGCCGGGGGGTGGTGGTGTCGAGGTTCTCGTGCAGCGAGGTGAAGCCGATGCCGCGCTCGCGCAGTGCGGCGACCATGTTGATGAGGTCCTGGAGGCTGCGGCCGTAGCGATCCAGGCTCGGGACGACGAGGGTGTCCCCGGCGTCGCTGAAGGCGTGGCACGCCTTCGGCCTCGGGCGCAGGTCGGTCTTGCTGGACCCGCTTGCGGCTGAAGGAGACGAGGAGGAGGGCGAGGGCGTAGACGGCCAGGGTGTGGATGCGGTCGCGGACCTCCAGCGACCCGGTGGTCGGAGTGGACGGGTCGGACTCGTCGAAGCAGGCACCACCGCGAAGGCGACGACGGCCGCAGCGGCGGTCAGTCCAGGCTGCTCAGCAGAATCCGGCCCTCGTCCCGGGCGGCGGCCACCGCCGGCTCGCCGAGTCCGCACAGGCGCAGGCACGACGACGCGATGGCATCGGTGTCAGCCGCGTCCGGCTCACGGAAGCGCCGTATCTGGATGACGACCTCCACCAGCTGGATCAGCAGTTCACCGATCCGCTCGGCGGGCATGCTGCGTGCGACGTCCTCGGTCGCCGCCAGGGCGCCCAGGGTGCCGTAGCTCGACTGCAGACGGCCCCGCTCGGCCCGGAAGGCGTCGAACCGCTCTGCCCGCACTTCCGGCAGCAGATAGAGCGTGCCGATGTTGTACGGAGTGCGGGAGAGGGTGCGTACGTCCATGGCGGCCACGGCGTAGAGCGCGGCGGCCGCATCCGCCCGCTCGGGCACCAGTGCCCGGATCCGGTCCACCATCTGCAGACTGGGCCGCACGGACGTCGCCAGCAGCTCGGCGAGGATCTCCTCCTTGGTGGCGAAGTGGTAGTAGAGCGAGGCCTGTCTGATGCCGACCCGCTCGGCGATCATGCGGGTGCTGGTGCTGGTGATCCCATGGTCGACGAAGAGCGCCCCCGCGGCATCGAGGATCTGTTCGCGGGCGGAGGTGCCGGGGTCGGACGGCGGCGTGTGCCGGGGTCTGCCTTGACGGGGACGCGTCGTCGTCATGGCCTCATCCTGCCACCACGGTGTCCGCACCGCGGCCTCCCATCACGCACGCACCGTGTACGCCCGCCAGCCACCGTAGCGGCTGATGTCGGGCGCGCCCTCGACGGCGTACGGCTCGGTGAGGAAGCCGCAGACGTGCCGCCCGTCGGCCAGCTCGACGGTGCCGATGGCCAGCGGCGCGGGCACAGCAGCGGTGAACGCCCCGAACCCGGACGCCGGCAGCCGCCAGACCTCGCCCTCGATGCCCGTCCCCGCGTGGCCGCCTGACGCCGTGTCGTGCCCCGCCCCGGTGCCGGCGTCCCGCCCGCCCCCGGTGACCCGGAGCAGGCCGGGTTTGGGCGGCTCGGTGGGCAGGGCGTACAGCCGGTAGCCGGCTGCGGTGCGGGCCGGACCGACCAGGGTGCCGCCCGCCTGCACCAACTGGGCGTTGAGCGGCTGACCGGTGAGGTGGGCGCCGACCACGAACAGGTCGAGCCCGGGGTTGGCGAACCGCTCGGCCAGCGCGGCCAGGGCGCGGTCGGAGAAGGCCGGTCCGGTGAACATCACGCCGAACGGCAGGCCGTCCACGAACCCGGCGGGAACGGCGAGCGAGGCGCAGTCCAGCAGGTTGGCGAAGTTGGTGAACCGTCCCAGCCGGGCGTTGGCGCCGACCGGGTCGGCCGCCACCTCGTCGAGGGTGGGGTGCCAGGTGGTGGTCGGGGTCAGGAGCGCCGCGCAGTCGTCGAGCATCGCGCGTCCGGCGGCGCCGAGAGCGGCGAGTCTGGCGGTGTCGGCGGCCCAGTCGGCCGCGGTTCTCTCCCGGCCGGCCAGCACGATGGCGGCGACGGTCGGATCGAGGTCACCGCCGATCAGGGCGCGGTGCTTCTCCAGGTGCGCCCCGACGGCGGCGTACCGCTCGGCGACGAACGCGCCGCCGTACAGCAGTTCCGCGGCCTGGAGCAGTGGGGTGATGTCGGTCTCCACGATCTCCGTCCCGGTGCGCGCCAAGCGGGCCACGGCGGCGTCGAATGCTTCGCGCCAGCCGTCCGCCATGCCGTTCAGATGCTCCCCGGTCGGTACGGCGATCCGGGGTCGCGCGGGGGGCGGCGGGAGCTGGGTGCCGGTGCGGGAGAGCGGGTCGGCCGGGTCGGGGCCCTCGACGAACTCCGCCGCGATGCGGGCGAGTCGCAGGTCGCGGGCGAAGACCGTCACGCAGTCCAGGGTGTAGCAGGCGGGGACCACGCCGGTCACGGGCACCAGGCCCTTGGTGGGCTTGACGCCGACGATGCCGTTGAGGGCGGCGGGCACCCGCCCGGAGCCGGCTGTGTCGGTGCCGAGCGCGATGTCGGCGATGCCCAGGGCCACCGCGACGGCGGAGCCGGAGGACGACCCGCCCGAGATACGGGCCGCGTCCCAGGCGTTGCGCACCGGGCCGTAGGGGCTGCGGGTGCCGACCAGGCCGGTGGCGAACTGGTCCAGGTTGGTCTTCCCGAGCACCACCGCGCCGGCCGCGCGCAGCCGCGCCACCGCGGGCGCGTCGGCCTGCGGTTCGTAGGCGTACGACGGGGCGCCCGCGGTGGTGGGCAGGCCGGCCACGTCGATGTTGTCCTTGACGGCCACCACGAGTCCGGCCAGCGGCAGCGCCGGTTCGATGCCGGCCGCCTCGGCGAGCACCTCCTCGCGTGGCCTGAGGCGGATCCAGATCTCGGGCCGGCCGACGGCCTCGATGCGGTCGTAGGCGGCCCTCACCCGTGCTGCCGGTGTCATGGCGTTCATGCCCGCACCGCCGCGAGGATCTGGCCGGGGGCGACCTGTTCACCGGGCTTGACGTAGATCTCCAGCAGCGTCCCGGCGGTGGGGGCGTTCACCTTGGACTCCATCTTCATCGCCTCCAGGGAGAGGATCGCATCGCCGCTCGCGAGGGTGGCGCCCGGCTCGGCGGCGATCTGCCAGACGGTGGCGGTGTACGGCGCGGTGACCGGGACCGCCCCGTCCGGCAGGGTGACGGCAGCGGCGGCGGTCACGGGTTCGGGATCGTCGGCGCGGTCGAACTCTCCCGCGGCTCGCCAGCGTTGCTTCTCGGCCTCGAAGGCGGTGCTCTGCCGCCGGCGGAACGCGGCGATCGAGTCGGCCTCCGTGGCCAGGAACGCGTTGTACTCGGCGATCGAGAAGGTGCCTTCCTCGGTCGGGAAGTCACCGTGCCCGGCCTCGGTCTCGGCCCGCAGTTCGAGCAGTTCCTCCGCGGTGACGGGATACCACTCGATGCGGTCGAAGAAGCGCAGCGCCCACGGCGAGTCCTGGAACAGGCCGCCCTTACGGAACCGGTTCCAGATCTGCACGGTGCGGCCGACGAACTGGTAGCCGCCGGGACCTTCCATGCCGTAGATGCACAGGTAGGCGCCGCCGATGCCGACGGAGTTCTCCGCGGTCCAGGTGCGGGCCGGGTTGTACTTGGTGGTCACCAGGCGGTGCCGTGGGTCGAGCGGGGTGGCGACGGGGGCGCCGAGATAGACGTCGCCGAGGCCGAGCACCAGGTAGGAGGCGTCGAAGACGGTGCGGTAGACGTCGTCGGCGGTCCGAAGGCCGTTGACACGGCGGATGAACTCGATGTTCCACGGGCACCACGGGGCGTCGTCGCGCACCCCGGCCATGTACCGCTCGATGGCGAGCCGGGTCGCCGGGTCGTCCCAGCTGAGCGGCAGCCGCACCGTGCGGGAGGGGACCACCAGTTCGTCGCTGGGCGGGACTTCGTCCTCCAGCTCGCGCAGCAGGGCGGTGAGGTCACGGGCCTTCAGCCGGCGGGCGTCGGTGTGGATCTGGAGGGAGCGGATGCCCGGCGTGACGTCGAGGATGCCGTCGGGCGCGTGCGCGGCGAGGGTCTCCTGCAGGGCGTGGACCCGCATCCTCAGGCCGAGGTCGAGCACCATGGGGCCGTACTCGACCAGGACGTTGTCGTCGCCGTCCCGGCGGTAGGTGACGGCGGGGCGGGCATCAGTGGCCTCCAGGCGGCCGAGTACGCCGTCGTCGCCGTCTCCGCCCGCGCTGATCAGCGTGGGGGAGGAGCGCCGGGCATCGAGGGCGGCCGCCTCGGCTTCCCTGACCGGTACGAAGCGGACGGTGTCGCCGGGGCGCAGCTGGCCGAGTTTCCACAATTCGCCGCTGGCGACCACCGCGGGGCAGACGAAGCCGCCGAGGGACGGCCCGTCGGGGCCCAGGACGATCGGCGTGTCGCCGGTGAAGTCCAGGGCACCCACCGCGTACGGCGTGTCGTGGATGTTGGACGGGTGCAGCCCGGCCTCACCGCCGTCCTGGCGGGCCCACCGCGGCTTGGGCCCGATCAGGCGCACGCCGGTGCGGGCCGAGTTGTGGTGCACCTTGTAATGGGTGGCGTAGAGGGTGTCGATGTCCCCGCGGGTGAAGAACTCGGGTGCCGCGTGCGGGCCTTCGGTGACACCGATCCGCCAGTGCGAGGTGATCGCCGGCCGGCGCTCGGGCGGCGTCGGGCCGCCTGCGCCGATCACCGAAGCTCCGGGCCGCAGTACGTCTCCGGCGCGCAGCGCCCGACCGCCGTGCCCGCCGAATCCGCCGAGGGTGAACGTCGAGGCGCTGCCCAGGTATTCGGGTACGTCGATGCCGCCCCGGACGGCCACATAGCTGCGCAGACCCGGCCCCCGGCAGGCGCCGAGCACCAGGGTGGCGCCGGCCGGGACCGTGACCGGCTCCCACAGGGCTGCCGCGCTGCCGTCCACCGTGACCGGGACGGGAGCGCCGGTGACGGCGACCACGGTGGGGGCCGAGAAGCGCAGGGTCAGGCCGCCCGCTGTGACCTCCAGGCCAGGCGCCTGGGCCGGATTGCCGACGGCCAGATTGGCCTCGGCGAAGGAGACGGCGTCGAAGGGGCCGCTCGGCGGCACCCCCACGTGCCAGTAGCCGAGCCGGCCAGGAAGGTCCTGGACGGTGGTCAGCGCGCCCGGCACCAGGACGTCGATACGCGGTTCGGGGTCGACGGTGGTGGCGAGCGTGCTGGTGCTGTGCACCGCCTCGCGCACCTCGCCTCGCACGGTCAGTTCGCGCAGCAGGCCCAGGTTGGTGACGATGCCGTCGACCCGGCTCGCGGCCAGGGCCCGGCCGAGCACGTCCAACGCGGCGTCCCGAGTGGGGCCCTTCGCGATCACCTTGGCGAGCATGGGGTCGTAGTACGGCGAGACCTCCAGACCGGTCTCTGCGAAGCCGTCCACGCGGACGCCGGGCATCTCGTCGGCGTCCTGGCCGGGGAAGGCCGCCCGGGTGATCAGGCCCGAGGACGGCAGGCAGTCCTTGCCGGGGTCCTCGGCGTAGACGCGGGCCTCCACGGCATGCCCGGCGGGCGTCCAGTCCCGCTCGAACACCGCGTCCTCGACCCTGCCGTCGCGGGCCAGGAGGAGCATGAGTTCGACGAGGTCGACGCCGTACGCCTCCTCGGTCACTGGATGCTCGACCTGCAGGCGGGTGTTGACCTCCAGGAAGGCGGCCTCCTCGCGCACCGGGTCGTAGACGAACTCCACGGTTCCCGCGCCCCGGTAGCCGACCGAGGCGAGCAGTCGGCGCGAGGAATCGTGCAGCAGCGCCCGCACCTGAGGAGGCAGGGCCGGGGCCGGGGCCTCCTCGATCACCTTCTGGTTGCGGCGCTGCAACGAGCAGTCACGGTCGCCGAAGACGGCGATCCGGCCGGTGCCGTCGCCGAAGACCTGCACCTCGACATGGCGGGCGGGGCGCACGAGGCGCTCCAGGAACACCCCGGCGGATCCGAAGTTCGACTCCGCGAGCGCCGCGACGCGGGCGAAGGCCTCGCGCACCTCATCGGCGGTGGCGCAGGACTGCATACCGATGCCGCCGCCACCGCCGGTCGCCTTGACCATCACGGGCAGCCCGATCGACCCGGCGGCGGTGACGGCCTCCTCTGCGCTCGCGAGCAGTTCCGTCCCGGCCAGCAACGGCACTCCGGCGGCCTTGGCCAGGGCGCGCGCGGTGTGCTTCTCGCCGAAGGCGGTGATCTGGTCTGCGGTCGGTCCCGCGAAACGCAGACCGGCCTCCTCCACGGCACGGGCGAAGGCGGTGTTCTCGGAGAGGAAGCCGTAGCCGGGGTGGATGATGCCCGCACCATGGGCGAGCGCGGCCTCGACGATCGCCTCCCCGCGCAGATACGACGCGCGGGCGGGCGCCGGACCGAGGCGGACCGCGTGGTCGGCCTCGCGGACGTGCGGGGCGGCCCGGTCGGCGTCGGAGAAAACGGCGACGGTGCCCAGGCCCATCTTCCTGGCGGTGCGGATCACACGGCGGGCTATCTCCCCGCGGTTGGCGACGAGAACGGCGGTGGGGCGGGTCACGCGCCCTCCTTCGCGGTGCCGGCGGCCTGCGCGGACCGTGAGGCGCCGGAGACCGGTGCCGGCTCCACGACGATCATCCGCAGCGGCGTGGGGTTGAAGTCGTTGCACGGGTTGTTCATCTGCGGGCAGTTGGACACCATCACCAGCACGTCCGTCTCGGCGCGCACCGCGACCCGGCGACCCGGCGCCGACATGCCGTCCACGATGCCCAGCGCGCCGTCCGCCTCGACGGGCACGTTCATGAACCAGTTGAGGTTGGAGACGATGTCCCGCGCCCCGAGGCCACGCCGCCCCGCCTCGGCCAGGAAGTTCTCGCGGCAGCCGTGGTGGAACATCACATGATGGCCGTAGCGCAGGGTGTTGGACTCCTTGCCGCACGCGCCGCCGATGGTGTCCTGGCGGTCGACCTCGTTGGCGACGACGGTCATCAACGGGCGGCCCTCGTTGCTGCGCAGCACGGTGCCGGTGCGCACATAGGCGTTGCCCTGCCAGGCCAGGGTATCGGGGACGCTGTAGCGCTCCTCGGGATCGTTCGCGTCGTAGAGCAGACAGTCGGCCGACTGGTTGCCGCCGACGTCGACGATCGTCAGGACGTGCCCCTTGCGCACCACCGCCGACCAGGGCGCGTTGGGGGCCACCGTCTCGTCCAGGACGACGGAGCCCTCGACCAGGCTCGCTCCCCGGTCCAGGGTGGAGCCCTCCGCGTACACGGCGCCGACCGGGACGGTGGAGGCGACCGTGCCGCCGGCGGCGGCCGGGTGGCTCACGGGGGTGTTCTCGGTCCGCGTGGTCGTCATGTCACAGCCCCCGGGCTTCGCAGTAGTCGACGGTGTTGAGGTACGCCCGGTGCAGTTCCGGAGTCGCGGTGAACCGCGGCTCGTCGGGGCCGGTCGGGGCACCGCGCCAGGCGTGCACCCGCAGCGGGCCGACGACATAGCCGGGACGAGGGTCCAGCGGATGGGCGACATTGGCGACCAGCACCAACACGGGCATCTCCGCGACGAGTTCGACATGGGTGCCCGCACCCGCGCTGCCCTGCCAGGCCAGGGTGCCGTCCGCCTCGACGCGCACGCCCTGGAAGAAGGACAGGCTGGGTGGCAGGTCGCGCCGGCTCAGACCGTG
Organism: Streptomyces sp. RB17; assembly: GCF_009604455.1. GTDB lineage: Bacteria > Actinomycetota > Actinomycetes > Streptomycetales > Streptomycetaceae > Streptomyces. Next base: position 48,370 of record NZ_WEGL01000017.1, on the reverse strand, counting down.
CTTGGCGGCCGCCTTGAGGAAGAGACCGCGGCCGGACGGTGACGGCCCTTCGGGGCGGGCGTCACCGTACTTGCGCTCGTTCCAGGCGTCGGTGGTGGTGCCGCAGAAGGCGTCGTGCCGGCCGGAGGAGTCGCCGTTGACCACGGCCAGGATGCGGCCGTCGCCGGACAGCAGCGGATGGTCCCGGCCCGGGTACGCCTGCCACGGAACCTTCTGGGTGTCGGCGACGTTCAGCCGCTCCACCGGCTCCAGGGCGTTGAAGAGCAGCAGATGGGCGCAGGCGTCACCGCTCGGGTCGTCGAAGCGCAGCCGGGTGCCGCGGGCGAGGACCTTGTGCGTGTACCCGCCGGGCGCCACCGTCTCCGCCCACACCAGGGCGGCCGCGTCCACCCCTGGCGGGCAGTAGGGGCTGTCCGACGCCGGCAGGTACGGCATCCACGCGCCGGCCTGACCGCCCTGGGCGCGGGCGTCGTCGCGGGCACGGTGGACACTGTCGGTCAGGTGCAGATCACGGGCGCGGGCGGGGGTCTGCCCGGTCGGGTAGCGGCCGTGCGGCGGCACGGCCGTCGAGTTCTCGGCGGTGGTCATGGATGTCCCGTCGGTCCCTTCGTCGGTGTGTCATCGGTGCGTCCGCTCGCGTCACACCGGCCCTCAGGCGGGCTCGGCTACGGCCTGCGCGTCGAGGGGCGGCTCGGTGTGGGTGTGCGGTACGTGCCTCAGCTCGATACGGCGGTGCAGCCGGCGGGCGAGGAAGTAGCCGGCACCGGCGGCCAGGCTGAGCCCGATGAACAGCAGGGCGCTCCAGCGCAGCCACCATGTGCCGCCGGTGAGGTCGTAGATCTCCGCGCGGGGCCAGATCAGGTTGACCGTCATGCCGGCCTGGTAGAGCACGGCGAGCGCGCTGACCGGCACTCCCCATCGGCCCAGCGAGAACAGGGGCCGGCCGGTCTCGTCGAAGCCCACCGGCAGCCCACCACTGCCCCGTTGCCGGATCCTGGTGACCAGCAGCGGCACCGTCACGCCCAGATAGGCCAGGTACAGCAGGGCGATGCAGAGGCTGGAGAGGGCGGTGAAGATCGCCGACTGGTCGATGTTGACCACGAGCGCGATCGCGGCGCCGACGCCCACCACGATCGACGTGGTGATCGGCGTACCGGTGCGCGGCGAGACCCTGCCGAGGTGCCGGTGGAACGGCAGGGCGCCTTCGCGCGCCATGGAGTACATCATCCGCGCCCCGGAGGTCTGAACGGCCAGGGTGCAGGCGAACACCGCGACCGCCACGCAACACAGCAGCAGCCGGCCCAGAACCCCGCCGAGCCGGTCGGTGAGCACCCAGGACAGACCACCGGCGGCCAGTTTCCCGTCGGTCAGACTGCGCGCCGCCATCAGCCCCGAGACGATCAGCAACGCGCCGCCGACACCCGAGGTGATCAGCGCCCGCAGGATGGTCCGGGGAGTGGTCCGGCGCGGGCTGTGGGTCTCCTCCGCCAGTTCGCCCGCCGAGTCGAAGCCGACCATCACGTACGCCGCCATCAGCGAGGACGCGAGAAAGGCCCCGAAGTAGCCGCCATGGCCCGCCCAGCCGGTGGGGTGGGCCACCACCTGCGGACCCCGCTCGGGCAGGAAGAAGAGGACCAGCACCAGTGCGAGCACGCCGATGATCTCGACCGTGACGCCGAAGCTGGTGGCGGCGGCCATCTGGCGGATGCCCAGGATGTTCACCACCGTGGTGACCACCAGCAGGACGCAACCCAGCAGGACCGCGTTCTGCGCGCCGGTCGGGGCACCGACCGACGGATCGGCGCCAGGACCGCCGACGATCTGGAATCCGGACCAGATACCCGGCAGCACCGCCTGCGCCGCGATCGCGGCCGCCGCGACCGTCAGGATCTGCCCGATGATCATGATCCAGCCGACGAACCAGCCCGTCGTGGTGCCGGCCAGCCGGCTCGACCACTGGTAGATCGCCCCCGATATGGGCCAGCGCGCGGCCAGTTCCGCGAAACACAGCGCGACCAACAGTTGGCCCGCGAAAACCAGCGGCCACGTCCAGAAGAACGCCGCGCCCCCAAGACCGAAGCCCAGCCCGAACAGCTGGAAGACGGTGGTGAGGATGGACACGAAGGAGAAGCCCGCGGCGAACGACGCGAAACTGCCTACACCGCGGCGGAGTTCCTGCTGGTAGCCGAAGAGGGCGTGGCCGGTCGTGCCACCGCCGTCAGGGTCCTGCGCAAGGGGGAGTTCGGGCCGGCTCATCGCCGCACCTCCGATCGGTCGACAGATACCTGTCGCTTGATAGGTATTGCGATCGTCGGCCGGACCGGTCTCACACCCGCGTCCGGGACGTTAACTTCGTGTATCCGCGGGGCCCGCCTCGGAGATGACCGTGTGCCAGTTCGCGCAAGCGCCGCCCGCCGAAGCGATGAGGTGGCCGTTGAAGATGACGTCGCCGGTGAACAGCGCGCCGGTCTGTTCCTCGAAAAGGGCCATGCGGCGGCCGGAGAGCGCCCGGGAGGCGCAGGACGATCAGTGGTATGGGACAGCGCTCCGATCAGCGCAATCCAGGCAGGTCCTGCCGGCTGCGTCCATGCCACGCGTCGACACAGGCCGGCGACGCCCAGGCCCGCGTCCACGACGAGGTCGCGGCTCGTGCCGCGCGGCGACAAGGGCCGGCCCGCACGAACTTGTCGACCTGCGACTCCGTGACGCGCACGAGGGCGCCGTCCCGTTCTTCCAACTCGGACCAGCCGCGAGCCTGCGCCAGGGATATCGGCCGGCCCGCAGTCACCAGTGGCACGCGCCGCCCTCGGGCATCTCGTCGTGACTGGCCCGCACGATTCATGCTCAGTCTTTAGGAACGGTCTTCTTGCCTGGCTCGGTCAGGTGGAGCTCACCGGGCGGTAACGCACGTTGACTCATTGCAATTGGGGGCAGCGCCCGGTCGGCACCCGGCACCTCCCAGCCCTTCAGTCGCCGCCGAGGCGCTCGGTCAGCTCGGTGAGGGCTTCGCCGAGCGGCAGCGCCACGTGCGCGTGCGCGAGGTCGTCGCCGCGCGTCGGGCCGAGGTTGATGATCGAGACGGGCTTTCCGTCCTTGGCGGCGCGCCGTACGAACCGCAGTCCCGACAGGACCGCGAGCGACGAGCCGAGGACGAGCAGCGAGTCGGCCGCGTCGATGAGGTCGAAGCAGCGCTGGGTGCGGTGCTTGGGAACATTCTCACCGAAGAACACGACGTAGGGCTTGAGTACACCGCCGCATCGCTCGCACGGCACGACGCGGAAGGTGTCCACGAGGTCGTCGGGCAGTTCGACGTCGCCGTCGGGGTTGACGGGCAGTACGGCGGCCCCATGCGCGGCGAGGAACTCCCCATTGGCGGCCAGCAATCGGGCGTCGAGTTCATCTCGGGGACCGACGGCCCCGCAGTCGAGGCAGACGACACGGTCCAGGCTGCCGTGCAGGGCGACGGCGTCCGTCGTCCCGGCGGCCTGGTGCAGCCCGTCGACGTTCTGGGTGATCACGCCGTCGACGTACCCGGACGCGCGCAGCGCCTGTACGGCGTGGTGTCCGGCGTTGGGCCGGGCGGCCGTGATCGTGCGGCGCCCGACATAGCCGCGGGCCCAGTAGCGGCGCCGATTGGCCTCGTCCGAGACGAAGTCCTGGTAGGTCATGGGGGAGTGCCGCCGGTGCCGCCCGGTCACGCCCCGGTAATCGGGGATCCCGGACTCGGTGGAGATCCCGGCTCCGGTCAGCACGGCCACGCCGCCGACGGCGAGCTGCTCGACGATCTCGTCCATGCCGCCGGCTGGCCGCACGCCGGTGTCGGGTATGGGAGCGACGATCGGACGCATGCGCATACATGCAGCGTAGGGCGTCTGCGGGCCCATCGTGCATCGGTGGGTAATGGCCGTGCCGGGGGCCGGCGCCCGCGGCGGAGTTGCCGGGCGGTGTGCAGCGGGTGGTCGTCCCCGGCGCAGGTTCGTAGCCGTGCTCGGCGAATGGCCTGGCCAGGGCGTGTCCGATTCCGCTGGAATCACGGGTCACCAGGGCGGCCGGCCTGTCATCGTGCACCGGTCGGCTACGCCGGCAACGGCCGGACGACGGCCTGGTGGGCTGGGGCCGAGGCGTGCGGCATGCGCAGGACATGCCAGGACCGACCAGACCCCTCATCCATGACGATGCCGTTTCGACGGCCGTTCAGAGCAACGCGTCCAGCGTGATCGGCAGGTCGCGGATGCGGTTGCCGGTGGCGTGGTGCACGGCGCTGGCGATCGCGGGCGCGGTACCGACCAGGCCGGCCTCGCCGACGCCTCGGCCTGATGTCCGCGGTGTCGGTGGCGCTTGGCCGGCTGATGGCCGGGCGCGCGCTGCGTCCCGTGCGGATGAGGGCCGACAAGGCTCGCCGTATCTCCGAGCGCAACCTCCACGAACGCCTCGTCATCGCCGGCCCGGACGACGAGCTGAAAGACCTCGGCGACACCATCGACGACCTGCTGTCCCGCCTGGATGCCGCCTTCGACGCTCAGAAGCGCTTCGCCGCCGACGCCTCCCACGAGCTGCGCACCCCGCTCACCCCGCAGCGCGATGCTCGAGGTGGCGCTCGCCGACCCCGCGAATGAAACCGACCAGCCCGCCCAGCAGCGGGCGCGACGCCGTGCCGTCGTCGTGGGCCGTCAGCCGCGCCGGCTCCGAAGCCGGGCGCTCAGCTCGGGGAGCCGATGCGGAATGTTCGGTGACGGCGCCGGTTCAGCGGGGCGTGCGAGGTTGGGCCGGTGGCCGCGTCGGGTGGCTGTCGATCGCTGCGAGCAGCCACTCCAGGTTGCCGGCGTGCGTCGGGCGTGGCTGCTCACCATTGATGAGTGCGAGCAGACGGTGATAGCGCTCGGACTGGCTGTCCAGCCCCGCCCGCAGCCGCTCACGGACGTAGGCGAGACGGGTCGCGTCCGCTCCCTCCAGCAGTCGGTCCACAACCTGTGCCGCCCCGGGCGAGTCCGGTGCGATGCCACGCTCCCTCGCTTCTTCGACGAGCGAGACCATCTGCCGCGTGAATCGCTGGTAGCCCCCCGGCTGGGCGGCCGGACCACCTTGGGCACGGCTCTCGGCGTGGTACTCGACCATCTTCCGCATCCGCTGCCGGAAGTCCGCGTCGCCGACCAGCTCGGCCAGCTCCACCCAGGCGTCCACCTGCTCCGGGGTCGGCTGGTCCGGGAGCTCCGGGGTGAGCCGCAGTTTCTCCTTCAGCAGCGGGTCCGAGTCCAGGCCGTTGAAGACCTCGGCCACGAAGTCGTCGATCATCTGCCTGCGCTCCCGTGCGGACAATCATGCGAGTTTGTTCATCAGGGCCATCTCCTCGGTATCGGCGTGCCGCTTGGCCACGGTGCTGAGCACCGCCCGGGCCAGCCGCAGCGAGTGGATCTGCGCGTCCAGCGCCGCCACGTGCACGGCGGCGACGTCGGCGACGGTGATCTCCCGCCGCAGCACACGGCGCACCTCGTCCAGGCTCAGACCGAGCTCTCGCAGGGTGCGGACCAGTTCCAGGCGGGCGACCGATTCGGTGTCGTAGAGCCGGTGTCCTCCGCCGGTCCGCCCGGCCGGCAGCACCGCGCCGATGTCGGACCAGTAGCGGATGGTGCGGACCGTCAGTCCGGTGCGGCGGGAGAGCCGGCCGATGGTCAGCAGCGGGCTACCGTCGGCGTTCATGGCACCGAGTGTGGATCCTCCAGCCGCTGGAGATTCAACCCCGACGACGCCGGCAGCCTGCCACCGCCAACCGACGTCCTCGGCCCAACGTCAGCCACGTGCTCACCCACCCACTGACGGGCTCACCCGAATCTGCCCATGACAGAGCATGTGGCAACGCGCGCGCTCAGTCACAGCGGCGATAGCCGGCCAGTCGCGGTGGTACTCGGCCATAACAGCTGCCTCGGCGGTTCGACCCGGACTCGAAGCCTGAAGCCCTGCCCGGCGGGCGAGGGCCCGATCACAGGCGCTCGGTCCGGGGGCGGGCCAGCCACGCGGGCCGCCCCGGTCAAGAGGCATGAACATCGCGATTTGTACAGAGAACGGCGGTGATCAGAAGTGGCCCAACGCCAAGCCCCACGCCGACACCTTCGTGACGCCGTCCGGCTCGCGGTGGCCGGTTCCCTGACGGCCGTCCTGACGCTGAGCGTCTGCCCCGCCCGGGCGGTCCCCGCGGGCCACGTTTCGACAATCGACGCGGCGACTCACCAGATGACCGTCACGGATCACGGTCGGACGGTGATGACCTTCACCGCCGGCTTCGGAAAACCCGGCTTCCGTACACCGTCGGGAACGTTCCACGTGCTGGGCAAGGACGCGGTCATCACGATGACCTCGTGCAGCGCGAACATCACGTGCGATCCGCACAGTCCCAACTACTACGTCCTCACGGTCCACTGGGCAGCACGCCTGACCAGCACCGGCGTGTTCGTCCACGCGGCACCCTGGGACCACGCCATCGGACGGGCGGACAGCTCCCACGGCTGCATCCACCTGAGCACCGCGGACGCCCACCGCTTCTACGATTTCAGCCGGACCGGCGACACAGTGATCGTCAAGAACACCGGCGGCTCGGCAGGCAGCGCGAGCGGCCCGTGACGCTCCCAAGCCTATTGCGCGAAGACAGGCCGCCAGGCCCTCCCGAGGATTTCATCCCAGGGCGGGATAGTCGCCAGCAGCGAGGTCGTCGATCAGACTGGGGTGGGAGGGCTCCCAGCCGAACCGTTCCCGGGTCAGTGCACTCGACGATGGCATGTCAAGGGCGAACAGGCGACCGATGAGGCCGAAGCGCTCAGGCGGCGCCGACTCGACCGGCATCGCGAGGACGCCGCCGATTGTCTCGGCCAGTGTCTTCATGGTGTCGCCCTCGTCGGCTACCGCGTGCAGGACGGTGCCCGGCGCAGCGTCCTCGAGTGCGATGCGGAACATCGCGGCGGCGTCAAGCCGGTTGACCGCTGGCCATCGCTGCGTGCCGTCGCCGACGTACGCTGACACGCCCGTTTTCTGCGCGGCGGCGATGAGCACCGAGCCGAAGCCGTATGCCAACCCGCGCTGGTGCACGGAGCGCGGCAGCCGCACGACAGAGGACCGGACGCCCTGGCCGGCCAGGGTCAGCACCACGTCGGAAGTGCGGCCGCGGCCACCGACCGGACCGTTGGTGGTGTCGGGGTCCTCCTCGGTGGAGACGTGACCTGGCAACATCGGCGTGAGGCCGGCATGCACGAACGGCTTGCCACTCCCTGCGAGGGCGGCCGCGAGGGTCTGTACGGCGCGCGCTTCCTCGTCGATGCCCTGCTCCAAGTTGCTCCAGTCGTTGCTGAAGGCCAGGTTGATGACACCATCGGCCTGCGCGGCGCCGGCGCGGAGGCTGTCAAGGTCGGTGAGGTCGCCGCGGAGCGGCGTCCCGCCGGCGGCGGCGACGGCCGTGGCCGCGGCATCGGACCGGACGAGGCCGAGGACCTCGTGCCCAGCGGCGATGAGTTCAGGAACGACAACTGAGCCGATGCTGCCGCTGGCGCCAGTGACGAACACGCGCATGGGAGGCTCCAGACTGCTGCGACGCTGCGTCAGGCGCGGCGGCTGTAGGTGTGTGGATCCACGGGTTGCTCGGACTTGGGAAGCCCGCCGACCACGAGACGGTAGGAGTCGGTCATGAGTTCCTTGACCAGCTTGTCGTCGATGGCGTCTCCGCCTTCCATGGTGATCCAGTGTCTCTTGTTCATGTGGTAGCCGGGGGTGATGTCTGCGTACTGCTCACGCAGGGCTGTGGCGTCGTCCGGATCGGCTTTCAGGATCACGACGGGGCGTCCAGGCATGTCGGTCATGAGCATGAAGACCTTGCCGCCCACCTTGTGGAGCTCCCAGTTGGGGCCGAAACGATGCTCCTGGTCGGTGCCGGGCAGTTCCGCGGTGTAGTCGCGCGCGATCTTCTGCAGTTCCTGTCCGTCCAAGATGATCAACTCCTCTGTCGGTTCGAGTGCCCGGCGTGTGTCGGTTCGGGTCCTTGCGCCGGTCGGTGGCCGATGGCCGTGGCGTAGATCAGGACCATGACCTGCCGGTCGGACGGTGGCCGTCCACTGCCTACGGGAGGACGCGGATGACTGTCTTCCCGCCGCGTCGCGTGGTCGGGTTGAGGGCGCCGACGGCATCGTCGAGGCTCGCGACGTCACCGATGTTGGTCCGCAGCCGTCCGTCCCGCACCCGCTGCACGATCTCACCGAGGTCGGCGCGATCGGCTTCGACGACGAAGTCGATGGCCAGGCCGTCAGTGGGCCGTGCTTCGACCGGGCCGACGATGGACACCAGTGTTCCTCCGGCCTTGATCAGGGCGGCGGACTGCTCTTGAACGTCGCCACCGATGACATCGAAGACCAGGTCGACGTCGCCGACGTCTTTCAGCGTGTCGTTCTCGAGGTCGACGAACTCGTGCGCGCCGAAGTCGAGCGCCTTCTCGCGGTCGGCGGCGCGTCCGGTGCCGATGACGTAAGCGCCCGCTTCACGTGCGAGCTGGGTCACCATCGTCCCGACTGCCCCGGCCGCGCCATGGGCGAGGACGGTCTGGCCGGCCTGGAGGCGGCCGTGCTGGAACAGCCCCTGCCACGCGGTCAGACCTGAGATGGGCAGGGACGCGCCTACCGTGAAGTCGACGTCGCCGGGCAGCGGTGCGAGGTTGCGTGCTTCGATCGCCACGTACTCCGCGAGGGTGCCGTCGCGGTGCCAGTCGGCGAGGCCGAACACCCGCTGCCCGACCGAGAGCCCCGTCGTGCCGTAGCCGAGGGCGGTGACCACTCCGGCCAGCTCGTGGCCGGGGATCGACGGTGTCTTGTCACGGCCGGCGCGATCGGCCCAGGTCGACGGCCACTCCATCTCTGTGGGGACGAAGCCCGATGCATGGATCCGAACGATGACGTCGTTGATCGCTGCGAGTGGCTCAGGCCGCTCCGTCAGCGTCATTCCGGCCGTTCCCGCGGCCTGGTCGGTGACCACAATGGCTTTCATTGAATTGGTTCTTTCTCGTATGTGTGGTGGGTCTTGGTGTCCGGGTGGGGTGTTTAGATGAAGGTAAACAGCTGGTCGTCGTCGAATCGCGAGATCGGGGTGGTGTACACCCTCTCCGGGTCGGGGTAGCCGAGGGCCAGCAGCACCGTCGTGGTGTGTCCGCTCTCGCGGATCTTGAAGGCCTTGTCGACACTGGTCGGGTCGAACCCCTCAAGCGGCGTGGCCTCGACGCCGAGCTCGGCGGCCGCCATCATGGTCAGGCCCACCGCCATGTAGGTCTGCTTCTCCATCCAGTGGTTCAGGTCCTTGTAGCCGTAGTTGCGCAGGTTGAGGAAGTCCCGGGTCATGGATTCCCACAGCTCCTGCTTGGACGGGTCAGGGAACCGGCCGTCGGCCCTCTCCTTTGCGAACACCGCCTCGAGGTGGGTGTCGGGCAGATCTGCCCGGGTGGTGAGGATGATGGTGTGCGACGCCTTCAGGATTTTCTCGGCGTTGTCCTGGAATCGTTCGCCCAGGTTGTTGGCGAGCCGCTCCTTGCCTTCGGGCGTGGCGAGGACGTAGAAGTGGTTGGGCTGTACGTTCACCGATGACGGCGTGGAGCGAAGGAACCGCAGCAGTTGCTGAAGGGTGTCCTCCGGAATGGTCTTGCTGGGGTCGAAGTACCTGGTGAGGTGCTTGTTCATGAGCTTGTCGAGATTCATGCCAAACCTTCTTCTTGCGATGAGTGGGTGACGAGCGGTGGTTCGCGGGGTTTGGGCTAGTTCGTGCCGCGGGCACGTAGGTCGCTGATGCGCTCGAAGCTGATTCCTGTCGTCGCAGTGGTGAGGTCACCCGCGACGAGAGCCTTGGTGGCCTGCTGGAGTGCCTCCATTGCGTGGGTGTAGAGCGCTGGACCCACGCTGATGCGCTTGACCCCGGCCTTCTGCAGTTCAGCGACGGTCAGCACCTTGTCCGCCGGCGAGATGAGGACGTTGACCGGTGTCGGCGCGACGGCGGTGACGATCGCGACGAGTGCGTCGAGGTCGGGTGGGTAAGGGGCGTAGAGCACATCCGCGCCGGCCTCGGCGAAGGCCGTCAGACGCCGGATGGTGTCGTCGAGATCGGGCCGCCCCTCGATGAAGTTGTCAGTGCGGCCGGTGATGACGATGCGCCCCTTGGCCGCCTCGACGGCGCTGCGTATGCGGTTGACTGCCTCGTCGAAGTCGCGGATCGGTTGATCGGGATTGCCCGAGGTGTCTTCGATCCCGATACCGGCCAGGCCGGACTCGACGGCGGCTGCCACGGTCGCAGCGACGGCTTCAGGCGTGTCGCCGTAGCCGTCCTCGAAGTCTCCGTTGACGGGCAGCCCGGTGAGCCGGCCGAGCAGCCGCGCATGCTCGAGGTGCTCGCCACGGGTGACTTCGTGACGCCCGTCGGCCCGGCCGAGTGTGCTGGCGAGTGCCGCCGATGACGTCGCGATCGCCTCGAAGCCGGCATCGGCCAGCATCAGCGCCGAGAGGCCGTCCCATGCGTTCGGCATGACGAGGCCGCCGTCGCGGGTGTGCAGTGCCATGAACTTCTCATAGAGTTCGGAGCCTGGCATATCGAACCTTCCCGGATGATCGTTTTGGGGCGGTGAGGGTTTACCGGCTGTGTGCGCGGCCTCGACGCGGATCCCGGCGATCAGCCGGGCGTACCGGCCGAGCTGACGGCGGGGATGTCGATGTCGGTCTGGTTGACGTTGTTGATGAAGTTGGTCAGCAGGACCTGCACCGCCACCGTGACGATCGCCAGGATCTGCGGATCGGTGTACCCGGCGCCTCGCACAGCCGCGAGGTCGGAGTCGCTCACCTGACCGCGGCTCTCCACCACCTGCTGAGCGAAACGAGCGACCGCGGCGCGCTTGGGATCGATCGAGCTCCCGGCCCGGGCCAAGTCGATGTCATCGCTCGACATGCCACCGAGTTCGGACGAGACGTATGTGTGCATCGCCAGGCAGTAATCGCAACCGTTGGCCTGCGAGACGGCGAGTGCGATGGTGTGCCGCGTCTTCGCGTCCAGAACCCGGCTCAAGGAGCCCTGCAGCGTCATGACGACGTCGAGGACGGTCGGGTTCGACGCGAGAGTCGCGAACATGTTCGGGACGAAGCCGAACTGTGTGCCGACGTTGTCGAGGATGCCCTTCGCCCCGTCGGGGACCTCGTCAGGAGAGGCAACGTTCAGTCGTGACATGGCGAATCAACCTCCGGTGAAGGTGTGAGGGGTCAGCGTCGAGCCCAGGCCGGTTCTTACTGCTTCAGAGGTCCAGTCCCCGTTGTGACTGCGAACCCTGCGGAACTGGGCTGCCCGGCCCACTTCTCAGAGTGAACACCACTCGGATCTGGGCTGTCAAGCCCAATCTGGGGTATCGTTAGGCATGACCACCACTACGGGGGCTCCGGCGCCTCACAAGCTCACTTCAAGGGGGCAGGCCACGCGGGCCCGCATCCTGGAGCATGCTGCGGAGCTCATCTACACCAACGGCGTCCACGCGACGAACAACGAGCAGCTGCGCCGCGCCGCCGGCGTCAGCGGATCGCAGCTCAACCACTACTTCCCGACCAAGGAGAGTCTCGTCCTGGCAGTGATCGCATGGCAGGCCGAGCGCGTCCTCACGTTCCACCGCGACGAGCGATTCGCCGGCTTCGACACCCTCGACGCGCTCCGGGCGTGGGCGGATTTCTACGTCGGCTACGAGCGCGCCTACCAGGAAGGCTGCACCCTCGGCTCCCTCGCGAGCGAGATCATCAAGACGGACCTTGACGTTCACGATGAGCTCGCGAGTGCGTTCGACCAGTGGAGGGAGATCTTCCGCGATGGAATCGAGCGCATGCAGCAACTCGGCCGCATCAGCGCTGAGGCAGATCCCGCGCAACTGGCCAATCTGCTCCTTGCTGCCTTCCAGGGCGGCATGCTCCTCGCCCAGGTCGCGCGGGACATCGCTCCACTGAAAGACGCGTTGCAAGCAGCCATCGACTACCTGCAGACCTTCGCGACGTCTCCCGACGCCGGCGTCCGCCAAGCTCGGTAGCCGCTTCCACGCGTATGGGTCAGCGGAGCGAGTCGACGTGGACGCCTTTCCGGGGCTGGGCAAGACGACCGCGGTGCTGGCCTTTGCCCGGGACTTCCACCGCTGCGGCAGATACCCTTGTTGCAGGACGAAGAGATCACATCGTTCGACGATGGTCAGGGAGCGGCAAGTGGACGCCGCGGACGAACTTCTTCAGAGGGTTACACCGTCGGCTCTTTTGATCCTGGACGGTGTCATCCGCTCCCTCAACGCCGCGATGGCCACGGCACTGGGCAGGCCGTGGGAACAGTGCGTGGGTCATGGCTTCGTTGATCTACTCTCCGAGGATCAGCGCATCTCGGCTGAGAGCCTGCTGGCGCACGGGGCCACGACGAAGACGCTTGCGATGCGCGTGCTGGAATTTCCCGGCACGGGCACCGCATCTGTGGTCTGCCTCGTCGAGGCGCGACCGGTGACGGATCCCTCGAGTGGCGAGCGGCTTGTATGGCTGCATTCGTTGGACGCGAGACACGACCTCGGTGGTCTGCTGATCCCGTTCCAACTCGCGGCGAAGGATGCCGGCCTCGGCCTGTGGATGTGTTCCCCCGATGAGCACCGGGTGGAGTCACTGGGTGGCGCACCCGTCCTGGCCGCGCTCTTCCCGCAGGCGTCGGTGCCCCTGTCCGAGGTGATCAGGCGAGTGCACCCTGACGACCGGAGGAACGTACAGCGGCTTGTGCGCTCGTCCGCCGCCCAGTCCCCATGGATCAGGTCGCGGTTCCTCACCGAGCCCGATGGCTGGCGTGTTCTCGCAGGCCAGACCCGCCGGATCCAGTTGGGATACGGCGGCCCCGAACGGGTCTTCGCCGTGATCCGCGACGACACCCAGTCGGAGACACACCGCCAAGAGATGCTGGCCGAGGTCAGCGCGGAGCGCGAGCGCGCCGATGGGATAACCGCGTTCTCCTCCGCCCTGTTCACCGCCGCCACCGAGCAGGAACTGCAGCAGGTTGTCCTGGCCCGGCTCGCCGCGGCCGTCGGAGGTCTTGGCACGCTCTTCGCCGTCGTCGACGATGGGCGCTTGCGGGTTTCCTCGGATGCCGGGATTCCTGCGTGGGAGGCTGATGCTCTGCACGGCCTGTCGCTGGATGAGGACCGGCCGTTGCCCTGCGTGATCCGTACCGGTCAGGCGCAGTTCTTCCCCAACCACGAGGAGTTTGTTCGCCGTTGGCTGCATGATGACGGTCTTCCCCTGCCGCGCCCCGTCCCGGGCACCGCCTTGTCGATCATCCCCCTCAGCCCGGTGGGCGACCGGCCGCTCGGGGCCTGGGTGGTGACGTACGAGAGTGAGCGCCCCCCGTCCTCCGAGAAGCTCGCCTTCATGACGGCTCTGGCCGAATTGGCAGGCCAGGCACTGAGGCGCATCAGGTTGCAACAAGCCCACGTCGAGCTGTCCACGGCGCTCCAGGAGAGCATGCTCCCGACGCTGCCGGAGCACCTCCCAGGTCTGGAGATCGCTGCCCGCTATCAGCCCAGCCGGGATGGGCTGGATATCGGCGGAGACTGGTATGACGCGTTCTTCCTGCCCGACGGTGCGGTCGCACTGGAAATCGGCGACGCCCAAGGGCACGACGTGGATGCGGCGGTTTTCATGGGCCAGGTGCGCTCGTCCATGCGTGCGATCGCCGCCCACGAGCCCGAGCCGGGAACGGTGCTGACGCGTACCAACGAGTTGCTCGTCGCGATGGGCGCGCCACGCTTCGCGAGCTGCACCATGCTGCACCTCGATCCGCGTGACGGACAGGTCATCGGTACCAGCGCAGGCCATGTGCCACTGCTCCATGCACGCGACGACGGCAGCCATACCATCCGCACACTTCCCGCCGGGCCGGTCCTGGGAGTCGTGCCTGGCGCCGAGTACCCCGAGGAGACCTTCACCTTGGAAGAGGGCACCGTGCTGGTCATGGTCACCGATGGTGTGGTCGAAGGGCCGCGCCTGCCCCTGGAAGCCGGACTGGAGCGAGCGGGAGCGCTGGCCGGTCGAGCCCTCCAGGAACGGCTCGGCGTCGAGGCGACCGCAGACCGAGTACTCGACGCGGTGGCCGAGGTGGACCACCTCGACGACGTGGCCGTGCTGGTCATCCGACGCGCATGAGACTCGATGCGCCCAAGTCTCCGGGTGTCCACGATCAAGGGGAAACTCTAGCGTGCCCTCCGCGTGCCCTAAGACCTCCTGACAGGATGGATCGAAGGTGGGGTGAGCCGGTGGAGGTCACTCGACGTCGTTGCCACGGTGGACGGCTGCCGCCCTCCGATCCGACCGAAGGGAGGACTTGGCAGCCCACGTCCGGCTGGCTCCGGCTGGTTGTGGCCCGGAGTGTCTAGGCTGTCACCGCTACGGAAGGGCGGTGCCATGGATGCTGACTCCCGGACCAGGGCCGCGATCGAGGAGCATTGGCGGGCCTCGGAACGCGGGGACACCGAAGCCGAGCACGCCATCTACGCCGCGGACGCCATCCTGGACTACCCGCAGTCAGGTGAGCGGTTCCGGGGCCGAGCGACGATCTCCGCGCAACGCGGCGGCCACCCAGCCGACCGGCACTTCACCGTCCAGCGGATCACCGGCCATGCGGATCTATGGGTGAGCGAATGCCTCATCACCTACGACGGTGTGCCTTCGCACTCGGTGAGCATCATGGAATTCGCTGACCAGCACGTGGTGCACGAGACGCAGTACTTCGCCGATCCCTTCGGCGCGCCGGCCTGGCGGGCCGCGCTCGCGGAGCCGATGCCTGGCCGGACCATCGCCGGAGCCTGATTCTTGGCCTCGCCCGAGTCAACCGGCTGACCAGACTGTCGCCTTGTTGAAGTTCAAAGAACTCCTATTGCGATGACTTCAAGCGCCTCCAGCAGATGAGGGCGCATTCGAGGGTGAGGAAGGCCTCGTGGATGTCGTCGCGGATCTCCCGGCGGATCCGGCTTCGGTCCACTCGGCCAGGCGGCGCCAGCAGGTCATGCCCGAGCCGAGGCCGAGTTGTTGCGGCTGGTGTTCCCAGGCGATCCCGGTGTGCAGGACGGGCAGGATGCCCTGGAACACCAAACGGTCTGGATACCGCGTGCAGCCGGCGTGCCGCGTCCGACGTTCGACCTCGGGCAGCAGCGGCTCGATCACCGCCCACAGCTCATCGTCGACTTCCCAGGGCTTCGACCGAGCCACCCTGCGCCCTCGGATCATCAGCCCGGTTCCGCCACCCCGACAGTGCAGCCCCAGGCCCCTGAACGGTTTGCGGAGCCGTTTTGGGAGCCCTCGGGGAACCAAGTGCGGGTTCCGGCTCCCTGTGCTCTTCTGCCGACCAGCACGCAGAAGCGTGTGCGGTCAGAGCCAGTCCCAGTGCCTGAAAGCGAAGTACAGCATCAGAGAGGCAACGGCGATTACGGTGCTGGAGACGATGAACCCCGACTGGTGTCCGAAGCCCGGGTAGGGGAGGTTCTGCCCGTAGAAGCCGGTGATCGCCGTAGGCACGGCGATGATCGCAGCCCAACTCGTCACCTTCTTCATGACCAGGTTCATCGCGTTGGCCTGCACCGACAGGTTGGCCTCCAGCACCGATTCCACCAGGTCGCGCAGTGACTCCGTCCACTCACTGGCACGCAGCACGTGGTCGTACACATCGCGGTAGTACGGCAGCAGGGGGCCGTCGACGACCTTGAGGTCGGGGCGCATGAGGGCGTTGACGACCTCCCGCATGGGCAGCACGACGCGACGAAGCCGAACCAGTGATTTCCGTAGAGCGTAGGAACGGCGCTGAACGGTCTGGATCTGTCGGCTGCTTTCGGCGAAGAGCAGATCGTCCAGTTCCTCGATGCGCTCCTCGAGCTGCTGCGCGGCGCTGCTCATGGTGGAGTGGCGCGGCTGACCTCACCTGCCTCGGTCCAGGTGCGGCGCATCAGTCCGACGGCTCCTGCCCGCTTCCGGTATCGATGAGGATCTGT
Source organism: Streptomyces sp. RB17 (assembly GCF_009604455.1). Lineage (GTDB taxonomy): Bacteria > Actinomycetota > Actinomycetes > Streptomycetales > Streptomycetaceae > Streptomyces. The sequence goes on along the minus strand of NZ_WEGL01000017.1, from coordinate 32,334 downwards.
TCCGCCTGGCTGACGTTGTCTGCCCGCACTGCTTGGGCCATCGCGGCGCGGGCGGCCTCGGGTGTCGCGGTCGGCGGGACCACCAGCAGCGAGAAGAGATCCTGGTCACCCCGGGTGATCAGGATGGTGTCGTCACCCACGGGGAAGGAGTCGATATGCACCACCCGGTCGTCGACGACGATCCGCGTCGGGAGCCCTGCCCAGGCCACGGTGTCCAGCCCGACGCGGGTCACGGGTCCGAGGTGCCTGGTGAGGGCGGTCAGCAGTGCGGGCAGCTCGGAAGCGATGTCGCGCGACCGCGGCAACCACGCACCATCCAGGACACCTTCCCGCGACTCCGTAGTCTCCAACCGGAGGAGCGCGCACCCCGGCCGTACGGCCTCGTGAACACCGCTCGGCAGATGCCGGGAATCACGTGAACACCGCTCAGCAGATGCCGGGAATCAGAGGGTGAATCGGAGCCGGTCATGAGGCCACCCGTCTTCGGGAGCCGGTGCGAACACGGGACTCGCCTCGCCCATCCCGCGCTACTCCCCGTGCTTCCTCCCATCTCCGGGATCTACCTGACCGACGTGAGCCCGATCACCGTCGACGCCGGCCGGCACGCTCTTCACGGGGGATGTGACCTTTATTGCGGTATGGGAGTCTCGGGCGTGTTCGCTGTTGTGCCATCCGCTGACGACGGTGGCAGCGGCACATGTCCCGTCGAGGGAGGTCACAGGGCTGCGGGCGGAAGCGCACGGCAGGAAGGCCGCGTCCGCGGAGAGCAATATCTGTGCCCGTGAAATGAGAAATGGGTGCGGGGTACGGTGAGTATTCCTCGACCGCCCGGCGGAGCGGAATTATCGACCGTGCAAGGCCGATCGCACCGTGCTACTGTCGATCTCAGTTGCAGGTGTGGTTGCCAGAAGGTTTTTCCGACGGCCGATCATCACGGCGACACGGAATGCGCACAGGGCGTATTCCCGATACCGCCTCCGAAGGAGAAACAACATGGCTACTGGCACTGTGAAGTGGTTCAACGCGGAAAAGGGCTTCGGCTTCATCGAGCAGGACGGCGGCGGCGCCGACGTCTTCGCCCACTACTCGAACATCGCCACCCAGGGCTTCCGCGAGCTGCTGGAAGGCCAGAAGGTGTCGTTCGATATCGCGCAGGGCCAGAAGGGCCCGACTGCCGAGAACATCGTTCCCGCCTGACGCACCGGCGCTGACGCATACTTCGCAGCTGGGGCCCGCACCTTGGGGTGCGGGCCCCAGCTCGCTTCATTCCCAGGGTGATTCGACTCTGTGATTTTTCGGCCCGTTCTCGCGATTCCCTGCGCCGCTCATTCTGCTGCGGAAATTCCTTGATACGTGCCCGCATCGAGGAAGGTTCCGCATGAACCGCACACGTACCACTCGCGCACGCACCCATCGCACATACGACCGCTTCGGAGGAAGCGCCGCCGCAGGCCGCTCCGGCGTTCCGCGCCGTTCCGCCGGTTCCGGAAACCGGCAGCCCGCGGGGGGCGAGTTCGCGCTTCCGAAGACGGTCACGCCCGCGTTGCCCGCTGTCGAGTCGTTCGCCGATCTCGCCATGCCGGCTCCGTTGCTGACCACGCTCGTCCACGAAGGTGTGACCGTACCGTTCCCGATCCAGGCGGCGACCCTGCCGAACTCCCTGGCCGGCCGTGACGTACTCGGTCGCGGCCGCACCGGGTCGGGCAAGACCCTCGCCTTCGGCCTCGCGGTACTGGCCCGTGCGGCGGGCCGGCGCGCCGAGCCGCGCCGGCCACTGGCCCTGATCCTCGTCCCCACCCGTGAGCTGGCCCAACAGGTCACCGACGCGCTCGCTCCCTACGCCCGCTCGGTGAGCCTGCGGCTCGCCACCGTCGTCGGTGGAATGTCCATCGGCAGGCAGGCCGGTGCGCTGCGTGCCGGCGCGGAGGTGGTCGTCGCGACGCCCGGTCGGCTCAAGGACCTCATCGACCGGGGCGACTGCCGGCTCGTCGACGTCGGCACCACGGTGCTCGACGAGGCCGACCAGATGACCGACATGGGCTTCATGCCCCAGGTCACCGCCCTGCTCGACCAGGTGTGCCCCGAGGGCCAGCGGATGTTGTTCTCGGCCACTCTGGACCGCAACGTCGACCTGCTGGTCCGCCGCTACCTGACCGACCCGGTGGTGCACTCCGTCGACCCGTCGGCCGGTGCCGTCACCACGATGGAGCACCACGTACTCCACGTGCACGACGCGGACAAGCACCGCACGACCACCGAGATCGCGGCCCGGGACGGCCGGGTCATCATGTTCCTGGACACCAAGCACGCCGTGGACCGGCTGACCAAGCACCTGCTGAGCAGCGGTGTCCGCGCCGCGGCCCTGCACGGTGGCCGGTCCCAGCCGCAGCGCACCCGGACCCTGGCGCAGTTCAAGGACGGTCACATCACCGTCCTGGTAGCCACCAACGTCGCGGCCCGCGGCATCCACGTCGACAGTCTCGACCTGGTCGTCAACGTGGACCCGCCCAGCGACCACAAGGACTACCTGCACCGTGGCGGCCGTACGGCGCGCGCCGGGGAGTCCGGCAGCGTCGTCACCCTGGTGACCCCCGACCAGCGCCGCGGCATGACCCGGCTGATGGCTTCGGCCGGCATCACCCCGCACATCACCCCGGTCCGCTCGGGCGAGGCGGAGCTGAGCCGCATCACGGGTGCCCAGGCGCCCTCCGGGGTTCCCGTGGTCATCACCGCGCCTGTCGTGGAACGCACCCGCCGCGCGCCTTCGCCGTCCCGGGACCGCCGGGGCCGCACCGGCCAGGGCCGACCCGTCGGCGCGGGGGTGCGCCGCAGGGCACAGTGGCGGCCCGGGAACGACTCGGCTGCTTAGGCCGGCGCAGTCCCCGGAGCCCCCTTGGCCTCCCGGAAGCCGCCGTGCTCTCCCGGGGCCGCAAGGGCCGCCAAGCCGACCATCCCCCACCGAAGGAGACACCCTTGACGCCAGCGCGGACGCAGTACCGTATGCCGGACCCTGCTCCCGTGACCGCGGTCGAGGACATCGAAGGGCACGGGCTTCGGGTATGTGATGACATGACCGTCGAGGTGGCTCTGGCCGTCATGGCGGGTGCCCGGGTCGAGTACCTGACAGTGTGCGACGGGGACGACGAGAGCACAGGCTCGGTCACCCGGGTCCGGCTCGCCGTTCTCCGCGACAGTTCCGCGCACACGGACCGGATCCGTCTGCGGGACGTCCTCGACGGACCACTGCCCTCGCCCGGCGGCCGCTCGGGCGGCGTCGGTGAGTACGGCCGGGTTCCGGGCGTAGCCGCCCTCTCGTGCTGATCCGTCTCGCCCCGGGCGGCCCGTTCTCCTCTTCCACGCGACTTCTCCCCTGTGAGGCATCATGCGCTGTGTCATCGCCCGGTACCCGTTCGACCTGACCAGGACCGGGGTGCTGGCCTCGATGAAGGGCGTCAGGCCCGAGCTCGTCACGGGGGCGTCCGTGACCATCGGCCGCCGCCGCTACCCCGTCAAGCAGGTGGGCCAGGTCATCACGCGACAGGACCCCCGTGACTTCACCGCCGCCGAAGTCGTGCGGGCCATGACGCGTCTCGGCTTCACCTGCCACGACCGCCCCGAGGGCGCGCCCGTGGGCGCGGGTGGACCCACCGCCCTCCAAACCGCGTCCGCACTGCTCGGCGGCACCGGCCCTGTGGCCGTATGAGGACGGGCGGGAGACCGCCCCCACCGCTGTGTCGCCGTCCGCTCGGAAAGCCCCGGGCAACGGGGCGGAGGCAACGTCTCACCGGTCGAAGTGGATGAGATCTCCTACGGTCCATGCGCTGACGTCCTTGATCGCGACTCGGTACATGCCGCCCGTCTCCGGGATGCCGAGGCTGCCCTGCAGGATCCGGGCGAGATGAAAGTGCAGATGCGTGGGTGCCTCGCCGCGACCGGGCCGGTTCCCTCGCGGACCGCGCGCAAAGACGTCCGAGAACGGGCCGAGACGGTCCGAGTCCTTCAGGACCTCCGCCACCCGCTCCCTCCACACCGCCTCGGGAGCCAGCCGGCCGGTGATGACGGCGCCGCCGACGACCACGGTCAGCGACATCTGATTGCTTCGCTCGGACTCCACCGCGGCGGAGATGGCGACGAGCAGCTCATCAGGGTTCGACATGACAGCACAGCATATGCGGCCCACCTGTATCAGGAACCGCCCGTGGGGCTGAAGCAGTTGGCGCGCTCGGCAGGAGGCGGCCTCCGCTAACCGGTGAGGCCCGAACGCGGCAGGCTTCTTCCTCCACCAGAAGGGTGAAATCTACTCTTGCATGAGTAGATTTTCGTTCCTGATGTGGGTACGCTTCTTCTCGTAGACACGGACGAACAAGACCCGCCAGACACGAACTGGCGGGTGCCTGAATACGAAGTACGCAGGTCAGTGCGGCTCTCGAGCCTCGAAGCCAGAGTGTTACCAGAACGGTGACGGGACTGAGAGCCGCACTGGGCGGCTCGCACGTCGAGGAGCTGCCAACAGCAGTACCGGTTCACTGAGTGGTTGGTTCAGAGAGGAACGGAGGAGCAGACGCCATCAGGATCGCCCGGCCCGAGAAGCACTCGGCCCGGGTACCGCAAGACCCCGGAATGGATGGTGGTCCCCGGTCAAGCAGCAGCGATCCCCCGCACCCCCCCTGCCGGGCCGGGTAGCGGAAACAGAAGGTCGGCACAGCAGTAGGGCCGACAGATGGTGTTGAATTTCCTTCGGGGCCCTGGTGCCGTACGGCACCAGGGCCCCTCGACGCGTTACACAGCGAGGTGACATGACATCGGACAACCCCCTGAATGATCGTCTGGACGACGACGACTACCCCGCCTACACCATGGGCCGGGCAGCCGAGATGCTCGGCACCACCCCGGCGTTCCTCCGGGCCATCGGTGAGGCTCGTCTGATCACTCCGCTCCGCTCCGAGGGAGGACATCGCCGGTACTCCCGCTACCAGCTGCGGATCGCCGCGCGCGCCCGCGAGCTCGTCGACAAGGGGACTCCGATCGAGGCCGCGTGCCGCATCGTCATCCTCGAGGACCAACTCGAGGAAGCGCAGCGCATCAACGCCGAGTACCGCCGTGCCGCCAGCCAGTCGGCGGGCAGTTCCGGCTCCGGCTCCGCCTGAACACGCGGGCGCGTGCCGTATCCCGAACGCCGTCTTGCGGCCGAAGGGGAGCACGGCCCGGAAAGTCGCCGGTCCGCTGCTGCCAAACCGATGCCGTCCTCGCCCCGGGAGGCGCACCCCGCCGGAAGGGCTGTGCACTCGCCAAGGGCCGCCGGGCTGGTCGACGGAGACAGCGGCGCCGAGCGCAGAGCCCCTTCACGCAAGCGCTGCGGCCGGCGTCCTTCCACGCTGTGCCCACAGCGTGCCCATGGCCGCGTCCCAGTCGGCACCGAACGCAGCTCGTTGCGCGTCCACACCGCGCAAACAGGTACCGAGGTGCACCGGCCAGAACAAGGGGTCGTCCAGATAGGCGTTCCCCGCGACCAGAGGGCCGCCTTCGTATCCCGGGATCTGCAGCACCCGAGGGTCATGGCACGAGATGCGGACACCGCATTCGAAAGGACGCGCATGCGGCACCGCACCATACGTGCGCCAGAACAAGCGGGGAACAACGGGGAATCACGGTGAAAGCAACCGGGCCCGACGAGGCTGCATCACAGCCGTTCGCCCAAATCAGCCCCCAACCGGCCGCAAATGCTCGCAGCTTCCCAAGCTGATGGCGCTCTTCCCTGGGCTGCACCATCATCGGACTCATGTCCGAGGTCGCGCGGCCTCTGGAGTCCCCGCCACCTCAGGAAGTTCGTAAGTCTTGACCCAAGACCGTGACAGCTCTCCCCGCCGGCACCCACGTCACGGGGCGCGTCATCGGGCGACAGAGGTTCGGTGAGACCTCCTGCGCCCGCACCTGGAGCACTGGTACTAGGACTCCTTGCAAAATGAGTCCGGTTGTCACCTTGGAATGACAGGCTGTCAGCCGATGTTGCGCCTGCATCCGATGGATCGGGGTGGGGATGGGGCAGCGCAGGCCGTGGGAGGTCGATGACGGGCTGTGGGAGCGTATCGCTCCGCTGCTGCCGGTGGTCGAGCGTTGTGCCCGGTGGCCGGGGCGCAAACGGCTGGATGAACGGCGGGTGCTCAGCGGGATCCTGTTCGTGCTGTACACGGGGATCCCCTGGGAGTTCCTGCCGCAGGAGCTGGGACACGGCTCGGGGAGCACGTGCTGGCGCAGACTGCGGGACCGGCATGAGGCCGGGGTGTGGCAGGCCTGCACGAACTGCTGCTCGCCGAGCTGCGGGCGGCCGACCAGCTGGATCTGTCCCAGGCGGCGGTCGACGGATCGCACCTGCGGGCGATGAAGGGCGGCGCGAAGACCGGGCCGTCTCCGGTGGACCGGGGCCGGACCGGCAGCAAGCATCACGTGATCGTGGAAGCGCACGGCATCGATGTGCTGTATGCCGACCGTGGTTACGACTACGACACCTATCGCCGCGACTTGCGCGGCCTGGGCATCCGCTGATGGGGATTCTTGAAAACGACCAGGGATGCTCCTCGCCCCGCTCGGTCGGGTTATCAACAGACTGGGGAAGTTCTGTGCCGGGATCACTGAAGGGCTGTCGAGCGGCTCGCAGTGGCCGAGGAGCTGACGGTGGACCGCGGGGACGCGGAGGGTGTAGCCCTGGCCGCGCCGTACGGTCACGCCACTCATCACCGGAGCGGCGATCAACCTGTTCCGGATCGACGCCCACATCACCGGCACACCGAGATCCCGCACCCGCACCGGCCACTTCGCAGCACTTCGCTCCGCCGATCTCACGATCGACGGAGCGAAGTAGACGGGCCCCCAAGTAAACCAACAGCATCCGATCACGGGTGCCGGGCCTTCGTGCTGCTCCGTCACTCGCTGGCTGGCTCGGTCTGCTCCGCGGCGGTCATGTCCGCCTCGGTGGCCGCGGTGGTGTCCTCAGCCGTATTTGTGGCGGCGTCACCCTCGTTGGCACCGCCACCGGTCCACTCGGGCATGTGCTTGCCCCTTAGTGATCGCCGATCTTGGTCATCGGGCTCTCAACGTCGCCGAGGTAGCGGCCGTTCAACCAGAACCCGGCCGAGATCACGTACGAGCCCGCCGGCGCATCCCAGGTCTGCCAGCCCCAGCCCCGGTACGGCTGCGCCTTTCCCGGGTAGGCCATCCCCTCCCGCGCGTCAGTAGTGCTGTCGCAACCGAAGTCGTGGGCCCAGGGGCCGCCGGGGTTGTAAACGTTGATCGCGTGCGCGCAGTACGTCACGGCGCTGCCGGAGTTGTTCTGGTACGGGATCCAGCCCCAGATGGTGTAGCCGTTGCCTTCGACGTAGTAGCAGGAGCCGATGGAGATGGTGTTGGTGACATTGACCGTGGGGCTGTTGCTCCCCGCTCGGCAGGCTGTCGCGGGGTCTGCGTGGGCGCTTCCCGTGCCGGCGACCACGCCTGCGACGGCGATGGCGCCAGCGACGAAGGCTTTGGTGACGCGTCCAGTCCAACTAGGCAAGTTTCCCCCTTGGGTTGAGTTCGGCAGCTTGGGCCAGGCCCCCGGGCTGATGCGGGTCGACAGCCCTTGTTCGCCGCAGTTCCCGTGCTGGCCTGCTCCGCTGTTCCAGAACGAGTTGCCACCGCTGTACAAGTGGTGGGTCCGGCCGATCGCTTCGCAAGTATTGCCACCACTGGTGTCCAGGCCGTAAGTCTCCTTTCCGCCGAAGTTCCGGCCGGTCACTGTGTTCCTGATGTTGACGCTGACGCCTACTGCGGTGCTTACCGATCGCCGGGAAGGAGCGCAGGGCCTCCAACTCCTCATCGGAGAACACCCGCGTTGCCATCTGCCCGCCCCCCTCGCCGCCGGACTCACTCGTTCAGCCCAACGAGCCGCCGGCTCCGCACCAACCGGCCAGGTCAGGGGCTACTCCGTTGCTTCTTCGGCGAGTACTACTGGGGCCCATGAGCCGGGGCCGCCCGGTCGTGTCCGGGCCGCGCCGGCCCGTCAAGGGCGCCTTCGGCGTCGCTCGCGCGATGCGCTGCGCGCACCCTGGACCGGCCGCCACGGCCCTGGTGCTGGCCGGCTGGCGGGCGGTCCCTCCCTTGTGGCGCCCGTCCGCAGGTCAGCGCGGGGCTGCCCGGGGAATCAAGTCGAGCAACCCTGAGGACTGCCCGAGCACCGGGTGGGGAGATTCGAATATCCCCACCATCCGCCCGGTCATCGCCCGCCGCGGCAGCCAGCACGGCTCCGGCCTTGGCGTTCACCGCTGGGTCGTCGAAGCCGGCTTGGCGCTCCTGCACTGGTTCCGCCGCCTGCGCACCCGCTGGGAGATCCGCGACGACCTGCACCAGGCCTTCCTCACTCTCGGCTGCAGCATCATGTGCCGGCGTCGCCTGAAGACCTCTTCTTGTAGGCGTCCTCAGGCCGTTCCTGCCCGGAGTCAGGCGTTGTGGAGACAGGCGGCCTGATTCTGCAGGGCTGTCACCATCGCCTGTGCCTGGGCGGAAGGGCGTGGCCGGGTCACGGCGACAGTCGCGCGTCCGGGCCAGGAGCTGTCGGTGACGGCCACGGCTCGTACACCCGTCGGCAGGGCAGGTAGGGCCACATCGGGGATGACAGTGATGCCTAGGCCGGCCGCGACCAGGCCGAGGCGTGTCGACCAGCTGCGCGCGGTGTGGGCGATGCGGGGGTCCGGCAGGGTCGGCCAGGCTCCGAACTGCGGCTCGCCCGCCGCGTCGTCCCCGGCGATCCAGTGCTCCTGGGCGAGGTCCGGCACGGTGATGCCGGCGTGGCCCGCGAACCGGTGCGTGTCCGGGACGGCCACCAGAAGGTCACCTTGGAGCACTGTGGTCTGCCTCAGTTCGCTCAGGTCGTAATCCGGAAGGCCGTGGCCGACCCCGATGACCGCCACGTCCAGCCGGCCGATCTGCAGTCGCCGGAGCAGGGCGGGCGTCGAGGCCTCCGCCAGGATCACGGCGAGACCCGGATGACCGGACGTCACCTGCGCCATCGCTCGCGGGACCAACGCCATGGCGGCGGTGGGGTAGGCGCCGATCGTGAGGCGGCCTGCGAGCCGGTCACGCAGACCGGCTAGTTCCAGCTCGGTCGCCGCCATGTCGGCGAGGATCTCCGTCGCGCGCCGTAGGAGCACCTGGCCTGCCGGGGTGAGCGCCACGCCTCGTCGTCGGCGGTCGAAGATCGGTGCTCCGGCTGCCGCCTCCATGGCAGCGACCTGGCGGGAGATGGCCGACTGTGTGTAACCGAGCATCTCGGCGGCCCGAGTGAAGGATCCCGCGGCGGCGACCTGGTGAACGACGCGGAGGCCCGCAAGGGTGAACTCGGCCATGGCCGCGAGCCTAACATGCGTGTTCGTCATGGAAATGGTGCGGAATCATCGTTGGACCGCATGACTGGAGGGGGGCAGGCTGGTGACATGACACAGCGATTCACTCGAAACGAACTCGTGGCGCGACTGATCCGCGCGGGTGAGCTGGAGGTGTCGGGCGAGGATCCGGCTGAGGCCGTGACGTACTTCGACACGGAGAAGTTTCGCTTCCACGGGCCGGACGGCTTCGAGTCCGACTTCGCCGGGCTCACCGCCTACTTCGACTCCGTGCGCGAGGCCTTCGACGAGCGAGCGATCCGGCGCGGCATCGTGGTGGCCGAAGGTGACCACCTGGCTTGCCAGACATGGATCGAAGGCACCTTCGCCCGCGAGTTCACCCAGTCACCGGCCGGCCCGCTGCCGCCCAACGGCAAACGCATCGTGTTCGACCTGATCAACATCTTCCGCTTCGACGACCGGGGACGCCTCATCGAGGAGTGGGTACGCACCGACAACCGCAGTCTCTTGCGCCAACTAGGCGCCGAAGGAAGCTAGCCGGGCGGCCACCAAGGGCGAGGCCGGCCACCAGCGGCGTGAGCGGGATGTCGGTGAGTGGCACGGCGAACAGCGAAAATCGGAGCGTCAACGGAGCCACCTCCCCGCTCCTTGGTTGCGCCGCCTCTGGGCCTCCTTTTGCTAGGAGTCCTAAGGGCCTCGTGGATGCAACCAAGGGCGCGGGCTGCGATGAACAAGTGGTGGACCTGATGACTCCGATTGTGGAGCAGGAATTGCAGACCGGCCATCCGCTCCTGGCCACGGTCATGCCGGCGCAGGTTCTGGAACGGCAAGGCCGCCTGGACGAGGCCGTCCAGGCGCTGCAGCGAAACCTCGGCACCGGCAACTCCGTCAGCGTGAACGTCGTTGAAGAGCTCGCCCAGCTACTAGCCCGTCACGAACGGCTGCAGGACCTGGAGGAGCTCACAAAGCGCTCCTACGGCCAGTACGCAGTTGGCAAACTGATCGGCAAGCTGGAGGAACTCGGCCTCACCGATGCCGCCTTCGCCGTGGCCCGGCGCGCCGCGGCGGACCACCCCATGCGCGGGCCGGCCCATCTCGCCGACCTGCTGGTGCGCCACGGACGGCCCGACGAAGCCCTGGAAGCCGCCGGCCCGCTACTGGCCGACCGGGACTGCGGCTGCTACGAACAGGGTCCGCTGATGAAGCTGGTCGAACGCGGCCACCTCGACACCGCCTGCGACCTCCTCGCTGAGCTCGCTTCCCGGCCGCCTCAGCTCGCCGACGACGAGGACGGCCGCATGCACCTGGCGGAATGGGAAGAGAAGCTGGCCCGCCTCCGGGTATGGCTGCTCTCCGAAACCGGACGGGCCGACGAATCCATCGCCATACTCGAGGGCCTCACCGACGACGAGTTCTACCTCCGCCGGGAGACGCTGGCAGGCGTCTTGGAAAACCAAGGTCGCCCCGATGAGGCCATAGCAGTCCGCCTCGACCGAGAGCCTGGAAGCTACGAGCTGGGCGACCTCCTCATCCGGTAAGGCCGCGCACGCGAGGCCTTCGCCGCCTTCAGGAAGGATCCTGACGCGCCCTTCAGCTCCGTCTTGAGGCGGTGACCAAGGACATCGGGCGGATACACCGGCGGGCGTTCACGCAGTCCGGAGTGCGGTCCCCTGCAACCTGGTCGATTCTGCAGGACGGAAAACCGCGGCAGAGACCGACAGCCCCCGGGCGCACCCGGACCAGCATTCTCCCAGCTCAACGCGTCACTTCAGAGGATCCGCACGCAACACTCAACCCTCTGTCGTACTTGTGGGTCTTGCGCTGGCAGTCGGCGCGCAGGCCGACCTGGTCGCCGGGGCAGGTCAGCCCGGACCGGTCGGGCTCCGCGATCGGCGGCGGGGGAGTGGTCACGGCGCCTGTTCCGGTGACGTCCTCCAGTCACCTCGGCCGCAGAATCTCGGCCCGGATGGCACTGTTGTTCGATTAGCGCCCGCCTGGGCGGAACATCTCTTGCGCCAGCCCTTGCGTCTTGCGCGAGCCCTCGCCGACGTCGGCGTGGCTGCTCAGGCCACCCCCATCGTACGGGCGTGGTCGGGGGGTGCGACATCCCCGTGGCGGCCGCTTTTCGCCCATGTCCCTGGCTGGAGTTGAGAGTGAGAGACAGGGCGGGAGAGGCGGCGCGAACGCAGCCGGGGATCGGGGCGTGCTCGCCTGTGTTGCGCGCTGGGCGGGGCCGCCGCGCCGGCCACCGGCCAAGCGGCGGCACGAGATGGGGTGGCCCTAGCCGGGCGGCGGCGTCCAAACGTCCGGCCCGACGCCCCGCCACTCCACCCAGGCCGCACCCGCCACGTCCTCGGGCTCCACGTCTTCGGATCCGGCCCGGCGTAGGAACTCGACGATGTCGAGCAGCGTGTACGCCATGCCCATGAACCGGCTGCCGACGCGGACCCGCCTGCCGCCGTCCTCGGCCGGTGGGTAGACGACCACCTGCGGTGTCTCGGTCACCCTCTCAGAGTGCGGCGCGGGCCGGGAGCGCGCATGCGGGACGCCAGAGCCGTTCGTAGTCTGGTGGTGCTCGGGGCAATCACGGAGGTCTACCGATGCCCCGCACCATATGGTCAGGCGCTATTTCTTTCGGATTGGTCACGGTACCGATCAACGTCGTGGGCGCCACCGAGGACCACAGCATCAGATTCCACCAGTACCACCTGGCCGACCAGGGCCGAATCCGCTACCGGAAGATCTGTGAGCTGGAGGACCGGGAGGTCTCCCAGGACGAGATCGGCAAGGGCTACGAGCTGACCAAAACTCAGGTCATCCCGATCACCGATGAGGACCTGAGTAACCTCCCGCTGCCCACCGCCCGCGCCATCGAGATCGACGCGTTCGTGCCCTTGGGGTCGATCGATCCTCTGAAGATCGCGGAGGGTTACTACCTCCAGCCGTCCAGCCAGGTGGCGGCCAAGCCGTACAAGCTCCTCGTCCAGGCACTCGGGCGTTCCGCCAAGGTGGCCGTCGCGAAGTACGCGTGGAGCGGCAGGGAGAGACTCGGGCTTCTCCGCGTTCGCGACGATGTCCTCGTCCTCCATGCCATGCGCTGGCCGGACGAGATCCGCGACCCCACCGAGCTGCTGCCGCCGCCGACCGAGGTGACCGAAGACGAGATCAAGGGGGCGCTCGCCCTGATGGACACCATGACCACCGAGTCCCTGGAGGGCCCCGAGTTCCAGGACCGCTACACCGAGGCAATCGCCCAGATCATCGAGGCGAAACGCGAGGAGAAGCCGCTGCCAGAGGCGCCCGCGCCAGAAGCGCCGGCCCAGGTGCTCGACCTGATGGCCGCGTTGAACGCATCCGTCGAGAAGGCGAAGGCCACCCGAGGCGAGGGCGCCGGGCCCGCCGAGGTGCACGAGCTCCCGAAGCCCAAGAAGGCGGCCGCGAAGAAGCAGCCAGCCAAGAAGGCCGCGGCGAAGAAGACCACAGCGAAGAGGATGTCCGGCCGCCGGCCGCGCAGCGCCTAGTTGTGCCATCTCATGACATTGGTTCCTCGCTGTCAGGCTCGGCGGGCATAGGACGTGAGGCGCTCGGCGAGCGCGATGACGAGGTCGCGGAGTTCATCGGGGCGCTCGATGACGAACGGCTGGTCGAGTGCGGCGAGTACCGGAGGCAACCAGTCGAGTCGTTCCGCCCGCAGCTCTACGCGCAGCCAGTGCTCGGCCGCCGGGTCCTGGCCCGCCGCGGGCTTGTGCTCCTCCAGGCTCGCGACGCTGGCCGGAAGGTGGGCGCGGATCTGCTCAACTGTCCCGTGGATCCGCAAGGTCACCTCATGCTGGTACTCGGCCGTGGCGAGCCCTGACAACACGCGCTGTGCCGGACTGGTACCTACGGGCGCTTCGAATGAGCCGGGCAGGGTCCGCGCGTCTGCGATGCGATCGAGCCGCAAGGTTCGGTCCTCGCCGATCTGGGCGTCCTTGCCCGTGACGTACCACCGGCCCGCATGGGCGACGATCCCGTACGCGTGCAGCGTGCGTTCGCTGCGCCGTCCGTCACGGTCGGTGTAGCGGATCGAGACCGGTCGGTGGTGGCGCACCGCATCGGCGATCGTGAGCAGGACCCCAGCGTCCGGGGTGTCGAACTCGCCGGGCTGATCCGTGAAGGCGAGAGCTGCCAGGAGTGTGTCGAGCCGACGGGCGATGTGCTTGGGCAGCACCCGCCGGATCTTCGCCGATGCCGTCTCGCTTGCCGCGCGCTCCGTCGTCGTCAACCCTGCCCGGCGGCCCGCGACCAGGCCGAGCAGCACGGCCAGCGCCTCGTCGTCGCTGAGCATGAGCGGAGGCAAGCGGTACCCGGGGGCAAGCCGGTACCCGCCGTAGCGGCCGCGCACCGATTCCACGGGCACGTCGAGGTCGATCAGCTGGTCCACGTACCGGCGCACGGTGCGCCCTTCGACGCCGAGCCGGTCGGCGAGTTCGGCCGCCGTCCGGATGCCGCCCGACTGCAGCAGCTCCAGGAGTGTCAGCACGCGGCCGGTGGGGCGAGGCATGTCCGCAGCCTAACGCGAATACAGGACCGATTCTGTCCACTATTTCTCCTAGCCTGCGACGTGCACGCCTCCAGCACAGCCAAGGAGATTCCCATGGACTTCGTCTCGATCCGCATCATCACCAGCGACGTAGCGCGCCTCGTCGACTTCTACGAGCGAGCCACAGGGGCGCGGGCGACGTGGGCCACCGAGGACTTCGCCGAACTCAAGACCGCGGGCGCCACCCTCGCCATCGCCGGCACCCGCACGGTCCCGCTGTTCGCCCCGGGCTCTGCCCGCCCGGCGGACAACCACAGCGTGATCACCGAGTTCCTCGTCGACGACGTGGACCGCGTTCACCAGAACCTGACCGGCTTCGTCACCGACTTCGTCAACGAGCCCACCACGATGCCCTGGGGCAACCGGTCGCTGCTCTTCCGTGACCCCGACGGCAACCTCGTCAACTTCTTCACCCCCGTCACCCCAGCGGCCATCGAAAAGTTCGCACGCTGACGCCACGCACAGTCGCTCACCGGGAGCCCCGACATGCCAGGGCTCCCGGTGAACGCGGCCCCCGAGTCCAGGAGCACCACCAGCAGGGCACATCGGAACGCACCGCTGACCCCCGAAGAACGTCTGCGCCTGTGCCTGCGGGTTCGACTCAACCGGCTCCGGGACCTCGATCCACCGACCGGCGAGCAACTGCGCGAGGTCATCCGCTACGAGCACGACCGGGTCGGCGACCTGGTCCACGTCGACATCAAGAAGCTCGGACGCGTCCCGACCGGCGGCGGCCGGCGGATGCACGGCGTCGGCACCGAGTCCGCCCGCGCCTCCAAACGCACCGGTCCCGGCTCCGGCAAGGTCGGATACACGTACCTGCATTCGGCGCTCGACGACCACTCCCGGCTCGCGTACACCAAGGCCCTGGTCGAGGAGAAGGCCGTCACCGCGGTCGCCTTCTGGCACCGGGCCGTTTCGTTCTTCGCCGCCCACGGCATCACACCGATCCGCCGCTGCCTCACCGACAACGGCGCCTGCTACCGGTCTACAACCTGGGCTGACGCCCTCGCCGCAACCGGTACGAAGCACAAGCGGACCAGGCCGCACACGCCGCGCACGAACGGGAAGGTGGAGAGGTATAACGGGACGCTCACCCGCGAGGCGGCGTACGTCCGCGACTACACGGCCGAGCGTGAACGCCGCGCCGCGCTCGCGGAGTTCGTGAACTACTACAACCAGAAGCGGCCGCACCCAGCGCTCGGCGGCCGACCGCCCATCAGCCGGACCGCCGGGAGCGACCACCGGATCGTCTTCGACCAGCCGCCCGAACCACTCGCGGACATTCCGCAGCAGCTCACCTTCGAGGACTTCGTGTAACCAAGGTCCCGAGACACCACACCTAGTCGAGGACGCCCAGCTCGCTGTCCGGCCGGCAGAGCAGGCAGGCAGGTACGCCGTCGGTGAGTGCCCGCATCGCCTCGGCCTGGGGCCACAGGGCGAGACCGTTGACCGGCGTTCCAGCAGTCGCCGCGGTGGATGTAGACCGCGTGGTCCGGTTGAGACCGACCTCGAGGAGCCAGTCCGGCGTCGGCGGCCGACGCTCCTGGCCCCGCCGCTCCTCGGCCTCGCGCCGTTGTTCGTCGGCGATCCACCGGTCGATGAGGCCCGGCTCCCGGGTGGCCTGCTGCTCGACGACGCGGCGGGCGAAACGCAGGGCGCCGAGACGCGAGAACTCTCGTTCCTCGCTCACCTGCTCCCGCTTCCCTGAGAGCGATTGAGCACGCTGGTCAGCCGTACCACCGGACATGACGGCTGACCGTTCCACGAGGTCGAAAGCGGATAGGCGCGACGGCCCTCGGCCACATCGCCTCGCCCGCACCCGCATCGCGATCACTCAGGCCCACTACCATCCCGATGCCCATGCCCACCTTCAGCGACGCAAGGAAGCGGGCAACACCAGCACCGAAGCCATACGCGCACTGCGACGGCGACTCTCCGACGGCGTCTACCGCGCCCTCCACAACGACGCCCGCATCGGCACTCACCAGGACTCCTTTCGGCAAGCAGCCTGATTGGCATAGGAGCAGCATGAGGACGCGACGCGGCCCCGACAGGACGCCGGGGCGAGAACGGTGGCCAAGATGCCCTGCGAGCCTGTGAACGCGACACTGAAAGGGTGAGTGACAGTAAGAACCCTCACACACTAGGCGCAGTTCTCAGGCATACCTATTCGTCACTGGCCACCTCGGAGGAGTGCCGGCGGTTCGGGTCCCGGCCCGGCGGACGGAGGCTCTGGCACATGCAGAAAGCCGGGCACGCGTAGCCTTCACGCGGCTCTGGCCCAGCCGAGGTGCCTGGCGGCGCCCCGGCGGTACGCCGGACAGAGCCCATGGCCCTTTGAGAGAAGAAGCTGATGGAGGACGAGACACCGGCTCAGAAGGCAGCCCGCCTTGGGTGCGCCACGCTCGTCGACGCCATGAACCGGGTCCACGGCCATCGAGCGCACATACCCGCCATGTCGAGCCCCGACCCTCTCCGCTATCTCTTCGGGCCTGCAGCCACCATCTCCTTTCTCCCCTACCGCGAGGACCTGGTAGCAGAGGGCCATGACTTCCGGTACTACTTCTACGGAGCACTCGGGAACCCGCCCGGGGCGGGCCAGGTGCTCGTGCTCTCCAGCGGAGGGCACGCCGACGTGTCCCACGGCGGGGGCACAAAGCTTGCCAGGGCAGACAGCACCGGGCTGGCCGGAGTCCTCGCCGACGGCCGGCTACGTGACTTCGGCCAGTTGCGTGGCTACAGATTCGCTACCTGGTGCCGGGGGGAGGCGGTCCGATGGGGCGGCGACACGGTGATGCCCTACGCCTGCGCCGTGGCTGTTGAGATTTCCGGTGTCTGCGTGAGTCCCGGTGACTACATCTACATGGACAGCGCCGGTGGCGTCGTGATTCCCTCCGCCAGCCTGCGGCGGGTGCTTGCCATCGCCGAGGACATCTCAGCCGAGGAAGCGGAGGCCGCGAAGGGCATCAGAGGTGAACAGGCGCAGCCAGGTGAGTAGCGGCGCAGACCCGCGGGAAGTGGCTGCTGGAGGCCCCCTTCCCGGCGTGCCCAACGCATACGAGATCAGCACCCTGCCGAGCCGGACGCCCTCTCCTGGACCCGGTGCGTCCCGTTGGCGCTGCACGAGGTCCCACGCGGAGCCGACGACGGCGACGTCACTCGCGAAAGCCCAGATCGCCAGGTGGTCGGGACTCAGCGTCACGGTGCACGCGACGACCAGTCGGCCGTCGCCGGACGTGACGGCGCCAGGACGATCCCTGCCGCCTGGAAGCACGCGTCCACATCCGTGCCGGGCCTGTCGAGGGCGACCTGCACCCCAGCGTCGCCGCTACGGGCCGGGCACGAGCAATGGGGCAGATTGGGCAACCGTTCGTCGTCGTCCCGTCCCGGTCGTGAGGGGAGGCAGCCGGGCTCGCGACGGGCGGCCGCTTCTGACCACCACTTCAACGGTCCGCCCGTGCATCGCGCCCCGGGCAGGCCCTCACCCGCGGCCCCTGCACCCCTGCAACACGGTAAGAGTCGGGGCGATGCATTACGCGTGGACATCGTGTCCGAGGAGCCCCTCTTCGCCTCGGTCGACAAGTACGACAGCAGGACCGGCTGGCCCAGCTTCACGAGGCCTCTGGAGTCCGGCCACGTCGTCGGGAGGCCCGATACCAGCCACGGCATGGTCCGCGTCGAAGTACGGTCGGCTCAAGGGGACAGCCACCTCGGGCACCTGTTCCCGGACGGGCCCAGCGACCGCGGAGGACTGCGGTACTGCATCAACTCCGCCTCGCTGCGCTTCGTCCCCCTGGAGGATGTGGAGCAGGAGGGCTACGGCCAGTTCCTGAGCGTCTTCGAGACGACGGAAGAGGACGCCGCCGAGAGCCGATGACCGGCAACCAGGGCAGGGCCCCGGAGCCCGAACGGCATGGCGGCTCGGCGCCCCGTCTTGCGGCTCGGGGCCCAGCAGGCCCTCAGTCGATGCCCGTGTACAGCAGTGCGCTTATGTGCTGCGGCGTCCAAGGGGTGGAGTCCCCGCACGACCCAGACCTTCCAACCCGACGGAAGCACCTCCTACTTCGAGGCAGGACGCCAGACGGAGGGCACCTGGTCCGTCGACGAGAATGGGGCGCTTCTGCTCCTTCTGGCCGCCCTCCTACCAAGCGTCCTACGATCTGCGCTGGGTAGTGGAAGGAGGAGCAGTCGTCGGGACCCGAGCGGTGGCCCACCAGCTTTCAGCGGCCCCGCCTTCCGGTCGTGGCGGGCACCACCGAGCTTGCCGCGCCGACGGCGTGCCATCCGCAGGGGAGGCCATGGGTGGCTCAGTCGGCGCCGACGGGGATCGACACTACTGTGATGCCGCTCATGTCCAGCCAGACCGTCTCCGGTGCGCGCACCAGACGTAGCATCACTTGTCCACACTGCTGGCAGCGGGCTACCAGTCCCGGTGCCTGAAGGTATACGTGCAGGAGCGCTACGGGCCCTGTGTTGCTGCAGTGCGCGCACTGGCTGGTCGCTGCTGTCAGGTCGACCGCGAAGAGTTCGGCCAGAGGGCCGGCCAGCGCGTTGCCGTCGATGTAGCCGCCCTCTGCGTCGCGAGGGATACCGGTGTCTGCCGGTGTGCCTGCCGTCATCTCAGTCCTCTCCTCAGCCGAAGCGCTCTGTGCGGACTCGCTCGGGGTCGTGTCCGAGGAGCACCAGGTAGGCAGCTGCCTTCTCGACGAATGCCGTGGGTCCGCAGACGTAGCAGGTGGGCGCGAAGTCCGGTGGCCATCCGTGGCGTACCAGGTCGTCGGGTGTGATGCGGCCCGGGGGGCGCGCGGACTGCTGTGGCGCTTCCCGGGTGTAGATGTGTGTGACGTCGACCCCTGGTGTTCCTTGGCGGATTTCTGGCCCGTACAGCACATCGGCCGGCGATCGCAGGGAGTACAGCGCCCGGAAGGGAACCCGGCTGCCGGCTGCACGCCGCGAGCGGATCATGCACATCAGCGGCACCAGCCCGGAGCCTCCGGCCACGAGCAGAACCGGTTCTTGCTGCTCCGGCTGCCAGACGAACCAGCCTCCGACCGGTCCCCGCAGTTCCAGCTGGTCGCCGGGCATGAGCTCGTCGACCAGGTAGGGAGAGACCTCGCCCTCAACGACGCGCTGCACTGTCAGTTCCAGGCGCGTTCCGTCCGGGGCCGAAGCGATGGAGTAACTGCGTTGTGTGCTGTAGCCGTCTTCCGCGGTCAGCCGGATGTCCACATGCTGGCCTGCCAGATGGCCGGGCCATTCCGGCACCTCCAGCACCAGCGTGACGGCCGTCGCGGACTCAGCGCGACGTTCTGTCACCTCGGCGACCCCCCATCGGAGCCGGTCGCCTAGTCTCCTCGATACCGCTGTTCTTGCCACGGGTCTCCGTAATTGTGGTAGCCGGCGCTCTCCCAGAACCCCGGGATGTCGTTCTCCCGCAACTCCAGTCCGTGCACCCACTTCGCGGACTTCCAGAGGTAGAGGTGCGGGACGAGCAGTCGGGCCGGACCGCCATGCTCGGGGGCGAGCGGCCGGCCGTCGTAGCCGTACGCGATCCAGGCTTTGCCGTCCAGAAGATCCTCCAGCGGGAGGTTCGTGGTGTAGCCCCCGTAGGAGGAGACGAGGACGTACTCGGCAGCCGTCTCGACATCGGCGAGCAGGACGTCCAAAGACACCCCCTGCCACCGGGTGCCGAACTTCGACCATTTGGTCACGCAGTGGAGGTCTGCCGTCGGGGTTTCCGACGGCAGCTTCGTGAGGGCGGCCCAGTCCCAGGTGTGCCGCCTCCCGGTCTCCGTGGTGACGGACAGCTCCCACTTGTCTGTGCTGATCCTCGGCGTGGGCCCGGCCGAGAGGACCGGAAAGCCCGTGGTCTCGTACTGCCCGGGTGGCAGCTTCCTGCCCGCGGGCGGTCGACGGCCGTGGAAACCGCGCGAGATGATCGCCATGCTGGCCGTCCAATCGGCTCGTCGTAAGCAGGGCCGGCGCCCTTAAAAAGTATCAGCGACGGGGAACACACGCCTCTTATCTTCCTTCTCTCCCACAGACCTCAGCCGCACCTCCGGCCTTCGGCGCGACGTCGGTCCAGACATTGCGCAGTCAGTCGAAGTGCCCGGCGGCCGCCAATTGAGCGGGGGGGCACGTCGTCCTGAACTGGCATGGGGCCCCAAAGCCCCACTGCGGTCGGCCTCTCGCCTCAGACGGCATGCCAGGCAGACGTGCGCAGACACCGGCCGGCACCGGTCCGCGGCCAGCGACGTTCGAGCCAAAAATACCGCGCTCGGGTCCGCTAACCGTCGTGAGCGGGGGTGGTCGGGGGCCCCTCAACCTCGTACGTCAGCGCAAACGTGGGTCCACGTCGAAGGGAAGGCAGTCCGACATGATGGAGACGGCCGTACTGGCCGGAGGGTGCTTCTGGGGCCTGCAAGAGTTGTTTCGCGCGCTGCCGGGCGTGGTCGCCACCGGGGTGGGCTACACGGACGGCGAAGTAGTGCATCCGACCTACCGGAACCACGGCAGCCACGTGGAGTCGGTTGAGATCACCTACGACCCTTCCAAGACCAGCTACCGTTCAATCCTCGAGTTCTTCTTCCAGGTCCACGACCCCTCCACGTCGAACCGCCACGGCGACGGCGTGGGCACCAGCTACAGGTCCGTCATTTTCTACGTGGGCGAGTAGCAGCGCCGGATCGCCGACGTCAGCGTCGGCTTGATGCGGGACGGCGCGCCTGCGCCGACAATGAACGGATGGTCGAGGCTTCCCATAGGTGCAGTCCCGCTTCAAGGGAACAGCCGAGATCAGAGGGAAAGGCGACCCCGTGTACGACTGGTCCCGCCAGTGGGTGCTGAACACCTACGGCGATCCCATCTACCCGTGCCACGACCAGTGGGGGAGGCCGATCCTCAAGGTACGTGTTGTGCGTGAGCTCGGACCGGCGTGTTTGCCGGTGGACCCGGTGTCCCGGACGACGTATCGGCCGGGCGAGCCGGCCCAGTGTGACCTGTGGTTCTCCGAGGCGGACATCCCGCTGGACCATGGGTAGACGGGTCGGCCGCCGGTCTGGGTGGTGGTGTCCGGCTGCTCGTGGGTGATCGCCGGGAGGATGCTGCCCTCGCGGCGGACCGGGGACCATGATCCCGGCCCCGGTCGGGGAACGGCTGGCGATCGCCACCGCGAAGTACAACAATTGCACGTACTGCCTCTCCGCCCACACCTCCATAGGGGCGCACGTCGCCAAGGCCGACGCCGGGGGACTGGAGCGCGCCCGCCCCGCCGAGTCCACCGACCCGTACGTCGACGCACTGCCGGACCCGTCCCACGCTATTGCCCGCGATCACATCGGTGAGACGCAGCTCAAGGCTGCCCGGGCCGTGGACGCCACCGACGCCGAGATCGCCGAGGTCGTGGGCGATCTGGCGTTGAGCATCCTTACGAACTACTTCAATGTCCTCGCCGATACCGACACCGAATGGCCGGTCGTCACCCCGCACACTGACGCCTGACCGACGTGCCCTGGCCCGGTCGGGGAGCCCCCGCCCAGGCCCGACCCACCAGGCCCGACGGGCGGCATCAGTACCACCTCGACCGTCGTCAGGCACTCCCAGGAATGCGAGGAAGAACATGAGCGGACCGCGCGAAACCCAGGAAGGCGTTCCTTACGACGTGGTCGTGCTGGGTGCGGGCCCGGCCGGTGCGAACGTCGCCGACCGCGCCCGTGCCGCCGGCCTCTCCGTAGCGGTCGTGGAACGGGAACTGGTCGGCGGCGACTGCGCGTACTGGGCGTGCGTGCCCAGTAAGGCGCTGCTGCGGCCGGTCATCGCGCTCGCCGACGCGCGGCGCGTGGACGGTGCCCGGCAGGCCGTCACCGGTCGGCTCGACACCGATGGCGTCTTCGCCCGCCGCAACCGCTCTGTCTCCGACTGGGACGACGCCAGACAGGCTCTGTTCCTCAAGTCCATCGGAGCCGACCTCTTTCGTGGCCACGGCCGTCTCGACGGGCCCCGACGCGTCAGCGTCACCCGTGACGACGGCGCCCGGCAGACCCTCACGGCCCGGCACGCGGTGGCGATCGCCACCGGCAGCCGACCGGCGTTGCCCGACATCCCGGGCATCGCCGAGGCCCGTCCCTGGACGAGCCGGCAGGGCACCGACTCCAGCACCGTGCCCACCCGCCTCGCCATCATCGGCGGCGGCGGAGTCGGCATCGAGATGGCCACCCTCTGGCAGGGCCTCGGCTCCCAGGTCACCCTGCTCGCCCGGCGCCGCCTGATCCCCCGCATGGAACCCTTCGCCGGTGAACTGGTCGCCCAGGGATTGAGCGAGGCGGGCGCGGATGTGCGGATCGGCGTGCAGGTGACCGCCCTGCGCCGCACGGACCCGGAGGGACCGGTCACCCTCACCCTCGATGACGGGGGCGAGCTGGAGGCCGACGAGGTCCTGTTCGCCACCGGCCGTACCCCGGCTACCGACGATATCGGCCTGGACACGGTCGGCCTCACCCCCGGCTCGTGGCTTGATGTGGACACCACCTGCCTGGTGCAGGGGGTCGACGGCGACTGGCTGTACGCCCTCGGCGACGTCAATCACCGCGCCCTGCTCACCCACCAGGGCAAATACCAAGCCCGGACCGCAGGCGACGCCATCGGCGCCCGCGCCGCCGGCCGCCCGCTGGACGACACGCCCTGGGGCGACCACGCCACCACCGCCGACCAGCACGCCGTACCCCAGGTCTTCTTCAGCGTCCCCGAGGCGGCCGCGGTGGGCCTGAGCGCCGAGCAGGCGGAGCGCTCCGGGTACCGCGTCAAGACCGTCGACCTCGACTTCAACGCCGCCCAGGGCGCCAACCTCCACGCCGACGGCTACCGGGGCCACGCCCGGCTGGTCGTCGACCTCGACCGGGAGGTCCTCCTCGGAGTGACCTTCGTCGGTCCCGGCGTCAGCGAGCTCCTGCACTCGGCAACCATCGCGGTCGCGGGTGAGGTCCCGCTCAAACGGCTCCGGCACGCGATCGCCCCTTTCCCCACCGTCAGCGAGATCTGGCTCTTCCTGCTCGCCGCCTACCGGCACGATCAGGAGACGCCGTAGACCACCGCCACCTGACACCGAAGGGGGACGACTCAGGCGCGCCGGCCCAGTCGTCGCAGGGCCCTGACCGTCCTGTCGCACCGGGCTGCGAAGATCACGTCATGGATCTCGCTACGCCCTCGCCGGTCTCGACACCCAGCCCTGGTCCTCCGTCTCGCACGCCTATGGTTCCGCCGAGGACCTGCCCGACCTGCTGCGTGCCCTCGCCGAGGGGGGCGGGGATGCCGAGCAGGCGATCTCCGAGCTGTACTCGTGCATCCTCCATCAGGGCACGGTGTACTCCGCCGGCGTGGACGCCGTCCCGTACCTCGCCCGGATCGCCGCTGCCGCCCGGCCGGGACGACCGAAGTCCCGTGCCTGCTGGGCGGGTTGGCCGAGAGCGATGACGAATGGGAGACCGCGCCGGGCGCCGTCCGGGCCGCCGTCGCCACCCAGATCCCGTTGCTCATGACGCTGCTGGCACATGAAGACGTGAACGTCTGACTGCTCACCGCTGGACGCTCGGCCACACCCGTGTCGCTGCTGAGCAGGAACCCGGACACCCCGGCACCCCCGGCATCGGCAGGGCATTCTTACAGCGCGCCCTGTGCACCGGGCGTCCACTCCAGTCAGCGGGCATAGCCGTGGAAACCGCGGCCGCTCTTCTTGCCGAGCAGGCCCGCGTCGACCATCCGCAGCAGCAGGGCCGGCGGGGAGTGCAGCGGCTCCTTGGACTCCTGGTACAGGGAGTCGGCTATGGCCTTGAGCGTGTCGAGGCCGATCAGGTCCGACAGCCGCAGCGGACCCATGGGATGGGCGCAGCCGAGGACCATGCCGTCGTCGATGTCCTCGGCGGTGGCGAAGCCGGATTCGAGCATGCGGATCGCGGACAGCAGGTACGGGACGAGCAGGGAGTTGACGACGAAGCCCGCCCGGTCCTGCGACTCGATGACGTGCTTGCCCAGCCTCGCGGTCGCGAAGTCCTCGGCCACGCAACGGGCCTGATGACCCGTCAGCAGCGAGGGCACCAGCTCGACGAGGGGCATCACCGGTACCGGGTTGAAGAAGTGGATGCCGACGACCTGCTCCGGTCGACCGGTGGCCACGGCGAGCTTCATCACCGGGATGGAGGAGGTGTTGGTGGCGAGGATCGCGTCCTGCCGGGTGAGGACCTTGTCCAGGGTGGCGAACACCTCGGTCTTGACCTGCTCGTCCTCGGCCACGGCTTCGATCGCCGCGTCGCGGTCGGCGAAGTCGGCCAGGTCGGTGGTGAAGCGGATCCGGCCGAGTGCGGCATCGCGCTCCGGTTCGGTGAGTCTCCCGCTGCGGAGGCCGCGGTCCAGGGATGCGGTGATCCGGTCCCGCCCGGCCCGGACGGCGTCCGGGCCGGTCTCGCGTACGAGCACGTCCAGTCCCGCCCGGGCGCAGACCTCCGCGATGCCGCTGCCCATGAGTCCCGCTCCCACGACGCCGACGCG
This sequence comes from Streptomyces sp. RB17, assembly GCF_009604455.1. Classification (GTDB taxonomy): domain Bacteria; phylum Actinomycetota; class Actinomycetes; order Streptomycetales; family Streptomycetaceae; genus Streptomyces. Next base: position 7,836 of record NZ_WEGL01000017.1, on the reverse strand, counting down.
GCGGATGCCGGCGGAGGCCGGGCGGGCACCGGCGCACGCCGGCGGTGACGTACGCCGGCGTTCCGGCCGGGGCCCGCGGCCCGACTTCCCCGAACGGCCGGCTGTCGATGGCGTCATGATGCGTCCTTCTCCCGAGGGGACAGCGGGTCAGCGGTAGGCGGCCTGGCCGGTGAGGGCCTGGCCGATGACGAGCGTGTGGATTTCGCTGGTGCCCTCGTAGGTGAGGACGGACTCCAGGTTGTTGGCATGGCGCAACGGCGGGTACTCCAGCGAGATGCCGTTGGCGCCGAGGACGGTCCGGCACTCGCGGGCGATGGCCAGGGCCTCGCGGACGTTGTTCAGCTTGCCGACGCTGACCTGCTCGGGGCGCAGCCGGCCCTGGTCCTTGAGCCGGCCCAGGTGCACGGCGAGCAGGGCCGCGCTGCCCAGCGACACGCTCATGTCGGCGAGCTTCTTCTGCGTCAGCTGGAAGGCGCTGATCGGCCGGCCGAACTGGACACGGGAGTCGGCGTACTGCAGGGCTGCCATCAGGGAGTCCCGGCCGGCTCCGACCGCGCCGAAGAGGATCCCGAACCGGGCCTCGTTCAGGCAGGACAGCGGCCCGCGCAGGCCCTCGGCGTGCGGCAGGCGTGCCGAGTCGGGCAGCCGTACGTTGTCGAAGTGCAGTTCGGAGGTGATCGAGGCGCGCAGCGACATCTTCTGCTTGATGTCCTGGGTGGTGAAGCCCGGGGTCCCGCGCGGGACGAGGAAGCCGCGCACGCCGTCCTCGGTCTGCGCCCAGACGGTGGCGACGTCGGCGATGCCGCCGTTGGTGATCCACATCTTGGAGCCGTTGAGGACCCAGTCATCGCCGTTGCGCGCGGCCCGGGTGCGCATCTCCGCCGGGTTGCTGCCGAAGTCCGGCTCGGTCAGGCCGAAGCAGCCGATCGCTTCGCCGGCTGCGAGCCGTGGCAGCCATTCCTGCTTCTGCTCCTCCGAGCCCCACTTCCAGATCGAGTACATCGACAGTGAGCCCTGTACCGAGACGAAGCTGCGGAACCCGGAGTCGGCGGCTTCCAGCTCCATGCAGGCGAGACCGTAGCTGACGGCGTTGGTGCCGGCGCAGCCATAGCCCTCCAGGTGCATGCCCAGCACGCCGAGCTTGCCGAGTTCCGGGGCGAGTTCACGGGCGAAGTGCGCGTTCTCGAACCATTCGCCGATGTGCGGGCGGACCCGGTCGGCAAGGAACCTGGCGACGGTGGACTGGATCTCGCGCTCCTCGTCCGAGAGGATGGAGGGGAGGTCGAGCAGGTCCAGGGGGTCCTTCATCGGCTTGGTGCCGCTCATCATGTGCTCCTTGGGGTGAGTGGGGGTCAGGAGTCCAGCCAGTCCGCGATCTCGCCGGTGTGCTCGCCCAGCCGGGGCGGGCGGCGGTCGTAGCGGGGCGGGGTGCGGGACAGGGAGATCGGGTTGGCCACGAGGTCGACGGGGGCTTCGCCGGCGCCGTCGATCACGGCCCGGGGCGCGAGATCGAGGCGGTCGGCGAGCTCGAAAGCCTGGGCCAGGTTGTTGACGGGGCCGCAGGGGACGCCCAGGGGCGTGAGGTGTTCGAACCATTCGGCCGCGGTGCGGGTGGCGAGCAAGTGGCCGAGTTTCCTGGCGAGTTCGTCGACGTGGGCCACCCGGTCGGCGTTGGTGGAGAAACGCGGGTCGTCGACCAGTTCCGGCGCGCCGGTGCCGTGGCAGAGCGCGGCGAACTGCCGGTCGTTGCCGACGGCGATGACGAGCGGCTGATCCTTGGCGCGGTACACCTCGTACGGTGCGATGGACGGGTGCCGGTTGCCCAGGATGCCCGGCACCCGGCCGGCGAGGGTGTAGCCGGCGGCCTGGTTGACCAGGCTCGACAGCAGGGTCGAGAGGAGATTGACCTCGACGTGCTGTCCCTCGCCGCTCGCCTCCCGGTGGCGCAGCGCGGCGAGCACACCGATCGCGGCGTGCAGGCCGGTGAGGACGTCCACCAGGGCCACGCCCGTCTTGACGGGCTGTCCGGGAGCGGGCCCGGTCACACTCATCAGCCCGCCGACGGCCTGGATCAGCAGGTCATAGCCGGGCAGGTCGGCCCCGGGGCCCGTTCCGAACCCGGTGATCGAGCAGTAGACGATCCCCGGGTTGGCGGCACGGACCTCGTTGTATCCGAGCCCGTACTTGTGCATGGTCCCGGGCCGGAAGTTCTCGAAGAGCACGTCGGCCCGGCGGGCCAGTTCGGCGGCGCGGCGCCGGTCGGCCTCGTCGGCCAGGTCGAGGGCGACGGAGCGCTTGTTGCGGTTGACGGACAGGTAGTAGGTGGCCTCGCCGTGCGCATGCGGCGGACCCCAGGCGCGGGTGTCGTCCCCCTTGGCGGGGTGCTCGACCTTGATGACGTCGGCGCCCAGGTCTGCGAGGAGCATGGTGGCGTAAGGCGCGGCGAGCACGCGGCCGAAGTCGGCGACGAGGACGCCGCTCAGCGGCAGCGGGGAGGGTGCGGTCACAGCAGCGGACCTCCGGATCCGCGCAGGTACACGGTCGTGGTGTGGGTGAAGAACTCGCGTGCCGCGCGGCCCTGTTCCTTCGGCCCGTACGCGCTCTGCCTCGCCCCGCCGAACGGCACGTGCGGATCGGCGCCCGCCGTCTCGGAGTTGATGTGCAGCACGCCGACGTCCATCTGCTCCACAGCGGCGGTGACGGCGCGCAGATCGTCGGTGAACACGGCCGCGGAGAGGCCGAAGTCGCTGTCGTTGGCCAGCCTCAGCGCCTCCCGGGAGTCCTTGGCCCGGCGTACGGCGAGGACGGGGCCGAACAGTTCCTCCCGCCACACCGGGTCGTCGCCGGCCAGCTCGAGCACGGTGGGCGGGACGAAGGCCCCGCCCATGCGCTCGTCGTCGTAGTGCTGGCCACCGGTGAGGACGTCGACGCCGGTGCGGGCGGCCGCTGCGTCGACGGCGTGCTGGATCTCGTCGCGGGCCTGGAGCGACACCACGGGCCCCATCTGGGTGGCGTCGTCCAGGGGGTCGCCGACCCGCAGGGCGGCGGCACGCTCGGTCAGCTGCGCGAGAAACTCGTCGGCGACGGGCTCCTGCACGATGAGCCGGGAAGTGGCGGTGCACTTCTGGCCGGTGGCGCGGAAGGCCCCGGCCAGCACCTCCTGCACGGCGAGTTCCAGGTCGGCGTCAGCGAGCACGACGGCCGCGTTCTTGCCGCCCATCTCGGTCTGGACGGGGCGCGCCAGGCGCCCGCAGGCGGCGATCAGGCCGCGTCCCACCGAGGTCGACCCGGTGAAGGTGACCGCGTCGACACCAGGGTGTTCGACCAGCCGCCCGCCCAGGCTCCCGCCGCCGATGAGCAGGGAGACGACGCCGTCCGGGAGACCGGCCTCGACCAGCGCCTCGGCGAGCCGCAGGGCCAGCAGCGGCACCAGGGTCGCGGGCTTCCAGACGACGGTGTTGCCGTAGGCGAGCGCCGGGGCGATCTTCCATGCCGGGATCGCGATCGGGAAGTTGAACGGGGTCACGACCGCGACGGTGCCGACGGGCCGGTGGATGACGTGGATCTGCTCGCCGGGCCGGGGCGAGGCGAAGACCTCGCCGACCGGACGGGATGCCTCACCGGCGTAGTAGCGGAAGATGTCCGCGGCCCGGCGCACCTCGCCGATGCCCTCGGCGCGGGTCTTGCCCTCCTCCCAGGCGAGTTCCTCGCCCCACGGGCCGGCGTGCGCCTCGATGACCTCGGCGGCGCGGTCGAGGATCCGGCCGCGCGCATGGGGCGGGGTGGCGGCCCAGCGGGGGAAGGCGTCCCGCGCCGCGACGACGGCCCGGTCGAGGTCGTGGTCCTGGGCGAGCCGTCCTACGGCCACGATCTCGCGGGGGCGCGCCGGGCTGAGGTCGACGAGCTCGTCGCCGTCGCCGGTCCGCCACTGCCCTGCGACGAGGTGGCGCAGGGTCCGGGCCGGCCGGGCCGCCCCGGCCTCCCTCACGCTGCTGCCTGGGGTGGGTCGCATCGGCACTCCTTTCGGGACACCCATGACGCCGTCGCGGGTGGGGTGAGGCCGTCATTTTGTGGTGGGCCGTGCATCGGACGCACTGGACGCGATGGAGTGGCGCAGCCGGTCCGGGCACGCCGATCCGTCGATGGTGCGGTGCGCGCGGCGGTGGTTGGCTCGGCGTGCCCCAGCCCCCGACCTCCCGGAGGACGTCCCATGCCCGGTGATTCCCGACCGGCCGGCGGTCCCGGCCTCGAGCAGGTCCGCCGGATCGTCACCGAGATCCCCGGTCCGCGCTCCCGCGAACTGCTGGCCCGGCAGCGCCGTCTGGTGCCCGCCGGGGTCGGCTCCACCCTGCCCGTTTTCGTGGAGGCCGCCGGCGGGGGAGTTGTCGTCGACGCGGACGGCAACTCCTTCATCGACTTCGGCAGCGGCATCGCCGTCACCACCGTGGGCAATTCGGCCCCGGCGGTGGCCGAGCGCGCCGCCGCGCAGCTGCGGCGGTTCACCCACACCTGCTTCCTGGTGAACCCGTACGCGTCCTATCTGGACGTCTGCGAGAGGCTCAACGAGCTCGCACCCGTGCCCGGCGAGAAGCGGACCCTGCTGGTCAACTCCGGCGCCGAGGCGGTGGAGAACGCGGTGAAGATCGCCCGGGCCGCCACCGGCCGCCCGGCGGTCGTGGTCTTCGACCACGCCTTCCACGGCCGCACGCTGCTGACGATGACCCTGACCGCCAAGAACCGCCCGTACAAGCACGGTTTCGGCCCGTTCGCGCCGGAGGTCCACCGCGCCCCGATGGCGTATCCGTACCGCTGGCCCACCGGGCCCGAGCACTGCGCGCAGGAGGCCGCAGCGGCCCTGGCGGACCTGCTCGACCGGCAGGTCGGCGCGGACAACGTTGCGGCGGTGGTCGTGGAGCCGATCCAGGGCGAGGGAGGCTTCATCGTCCCCGCGCCGGGCTTCCTCCCGCGGGTCGCCGAGCTCTGCCGGGACCGCGGGATCCTGCTGATCGCCGACGAGGTCCAGGCGGGCATCGCCCGAACCGGCCGGATGTTCGCGTGCGAGCACGAGGGCATCGAGCCGGACCTGGTCACCACGGCGAAGGGACTGGCGGGCGGCCTGCCGCTGGGCGCGGTGACCGGCCGTGCGGAGCTGATGGACGCCGCGCCCGCGGGCGGCCTGGGCGGTACCTTCAGCGGCAACCCGGTCGCCTGCGAGGCGGCGCTCGGCGTCTTCGCAGAGATCGAGACGAACGGCCTGCTCGGCCGCGCCCGCGAGATCGGGGACACCATGATCGAGCGTCTCGCCGAGCTCAGCGACGCCCACCCGGCCATCGGAGAGGTGCGCGGCCGTGGAGCGATGATCGCCATCGAACTCGTGGAGCCGCACGGGGACCGCGTCCCCGCGCCCGAACTGGCCGCCGGCATCGCCCGGCGCTGTCATGCGGAGGGACTGCTCGTGCTGACGGCGGGCAGCTACGGCAACGTCCTGCGGTTCCTGCCGCCGCTGTCGATCTCCGACGGCCTGCTGGACGAGGGTCTGACGCTGCTCGGCAAGGCCATCACCGAGGAAACCGCGTCCGCGGCCTGACCGCCGTCGTACAGCTCACACCTCGGCACGCCCGCCGCTCGCCCTTCCGGTCTTTTGGTGGCCGGACACCATGAAATACCCTGACCTACAGTCTTAGAGGTCAAGGGCGAAGGTGGTGGGCGGCGGTGGGCGTACCTCTGCGCTGGCTGCTCGGGCGTGCGGAACTCGGCCTGCGCGTCCTGGCCGCGCGCGAGCGGCTCGACCGCGAGGTGCTCTGGGCGCACAGCATCGAACTGGCCGACCCGGTGGCCTGGATCAGCGGGGGAGAGCTGCTTCTCACCACCGGTCTGCGCCTCCCGGCACAGGCCTGCGCGCAGCAGAAGTACGTCGAGCGCCTGCACGACGTCGGCGTCGCGGCACTGGGCTTCGGCGTCGGCCTGTCGCACGAGGCGGTGCCCGCCGCTGTCGTGGCGGCCGCCCAGGAGGCCGACCTGCCGCTGCTGGAGGTCCCGCTGCCCACGCCGTTCGCCGCCGTCACCAAGGCGGTGATGAAACGGCTCGCCGAGCAGCAGTACGACGGCGTCGTCCAGGCCTCCCGCATCCAGCCGCGCATGACCCGGGCCGCCCTGCACGGCGGCGCACAGGCCGTGGTCCGGGAACTGGCCGTCTCCACACGTACGGCCGTGCTCTTCCTGGACCACGAGGGCCGCACGCGCGCCGCGCATCCGGCCGGCGCCGCCGCGCCCGCCCCCGACGTGCTGGCGGCCCTGCGCACGGCGGACGAGCCGGCCGCGGCGGTGAGCTGCGGCCCCGGGGCCGGGGTGGCGGTGCAGCAGGTCCGGGTGGGCCCGCGGGTGCACGGGCGGCTGGTGCTGGTCACCGACCGGGAGCTGACACCGGTCGACCACCTGCTGCTGGGACACGCCGCATCGCTGGTCGCCCTGGAGGCCGAGAAACCGCTGCGGCTCCGCGACGAGCAGAACCGGGTGAACAGCCTCTTCTTCCGGATGCTCCTGGACGGGTCGATTCCCTCGTCGGCGGCGCTCGGCCACCTCTCCGAGGCCGGCTTCCCGGTGCGTGACGGGGTGCGTGTCCTGGCCGTCCGCGGCGGCAGCCCACGTCCCCTCCTCGAGGCCGCCGGCGAGCAGCTGAGCGAGCGCGGCCTGCCGCTGTTCGGCACCGTCCGCGAGGGGTGCGCCGTGCTGCTGTTCCCCGGAGGCCACGCGATGACGGCCCAGGCGGTGCTGGACCGGCTGGCCGCGCCGACGCGCGCCCGCCTCTGGGCCGGCCTCAGCAGCCCGCACGAACTGGACGCGGGGCCGTCGGCCCTGCGCGAGGCGCTGAGCGCCGCGTCGGCCGCCCAGGCCCGCGACTGCCCGGACGTGGTCTGCTTCGAGTCGCTCGCCGGTCATGTCCTGCTGGCCACGCCCGGCAGCCGCACGGTACTGGAGTCGATCGCCCGGACCCGGCTGGCCCCGCTCGCCGCGTACGACGCCGCCAACGCAACCGAACTGCTCAGCTCGCTGCGCGCGTTCCTCGAGCACAACGGCCAGTGGGAGGCCGCCTCCGCGTCCCTGGGCGTGCACCGCCACACGTTGCGCAGCCGTATGGAGAGGGTCCAGTCCGTTCTGGGCGTGGGCCTCGACTCCGCGCACGTACGCGCCGAGCTCCTGCTGGCCCTCTGCGCCTGGCGGGAAGAGGATCGCTGACACAGGCGAGCGCCCGGCGCGGTGGTCCGCGCGGGCGCTCGGTTGTCGGTTCAGCAGGATCTAGCGAGGAACCCCGCCCGGGAGGAATCGCTTCTCTGGATGGGGTGACCTGTTTGTTCGCACGGGTCTGCACTGTCGGCCTGAGGCGTTGTCAGTGCGGCACTGTAGGTTGCCGGTATGAAGATCGTGACGCAGGTGAAGCTGATGCCGGAGGCCGACCAGGCCGCCGCGCTGTCGGCGACTGTGCGCACGGTCAACGACCTGGCGTGCTGGGTCTCCGAAGTCGCCTTCGTCAACGACGTTCCCCGTGAGTACGAGCTGCGCAAGCACACGTACGCCCACCTCAAAGCCTCCGGGCTGGGGGCGCAGGCGGCGCAGCACGTGATCAAGAAGGTGCGCGACGCGTACACCACGCTGCACGCGAACATCCGTGCTGGGAATCTGGGGAAGTCGGGTTCGAAGCGCCGGCTCGAGGCAGAGTCCAAGCCGATCATGTTCCGGCCCGAATCGGCGCAGCCATATGACGACCGGTGCCTGTCGTGGCAGATGGACGCACAGACGGTGTCCATCTGGACGACCGCAGGCCGGATCAAAAACGTC
>NZ_WEGL01000016.1 GCF_009604455.1 Streptomyces sp. RB17 | reverse complement strand
ATCACATCCTGCACTGGTCAACCTGGCGTCGACGGCGCCAACACCAGGCCCGCATCAGCCACTACAAACGACGCGGACACATCCCCTGACCTGGCCATCAGTCACGGCAAGCACCGTTGCAGTACTAGCGGACGGCTGCCTTCAGTGCAGCCTCGGTGGCGGTGGTCAGTGTCTCCAGGTAGTCGTCGTCGCTGCGCTCCTGCATGAGCAGCATGCGGAAAACGAGAGGTGCGATGAGCAGGTCGGTGCCGAGTTCCAGATCCAACGTGGGTGGAAGTTCGCCGTGGTCGATCGCGCCTTGCAGTATCGCGCGTGCTGCCAGACGCCGCGGGGCGGCCACTTCCGTGTAGAGCATCTCCGCGAGGGCGCTGTCGCGGCTGGACTCGGCGAGCAGTTCCGTCCCGATCCGGGCCAGGAGCGGATTGGCCAGTTGGCTGCGGAAGGTTGCGAGCAGTTCGCGCAGGTCGGTGTGCAAGTCGCCGGTGGCCGGCGTGTGTGGGAGTGTGTCGGTGACCTTGTTGTGGATCAACTCACTGATCATCGCCTGCTTCGAGGGCCAGCGCCGGTAGAGCGCGGCCTTGCCCACGCCGGCACGCCGGGCCACCGCCTCCATCGACAACCGCGCATACCCGGCCTCGGCGAGTTCGGTGAAGGCTGCCTCGGTGATCGCGTCGGTCACCCGCTGCCGCAGGACCGCCCCGCCGGTCGCCGGCCTGGTCTCCTTTTGCTCTGCTGCCATGATCCGATCATAACGAACGGAACGGTCTCGTTCCGTGTGTTAGCCTGAAGAGGTAATGGAACGCTACCGTTCCGTTCCATTAATCGAAGGGAGCCGATGATGAAATTCCTCTACGACGACGAGTCCTTCTCCTTCGAGGCGCTGCGGGCTGCGGGCTATGCCGCCTACGGCGGCGCCGACCTCGGCGAGGTCCTGGTCACCTGCCGGCGCATCCCGGAGGGGGACGAGGAGGCCTGGTCGGCCCAGTGGGCCGCGACGGCGGCGCGCATCGAGCGCATCGGCCGGGACGCGCTGGCCGCCGGGCACCGCGTCAGTGCCCGGGAGGCGCTGCTGCGCGCGTCCAACTACTACCGGACCGCCGACTTCTACCGCCGCGAGGATCCCGCCGCCGACACCGAGTCGGCGCGGCTCGCCAGGGCCTCCCAGCAGACGTTCGCCGACGCGGCCGCCCTGCTCGACACTCCGGCCCGCGCCCTGCGCATCCCGTACGAGGACACCACGCTGCCCGGCTACCTCTTCCTCGCCGACGATTCGGGCACCCCGCGCCCGACTCTGCTCTACCACGGCGGGTACGACTCCACGCTGGAGGAGAACTACTTCGCGCTGGCCGCGGGCGCGCTGCGGCGCGGCTACAACGTCATCGCGTTCGACGGCCCCGGCCAGGGCAGCACCGTCCGCGAGCAGGGCCTGCACTTCAGGCCGGACTGGGAGGCCGTGGTCACCCCCGTCGTCGACTTCGCGCTCACCGTGCCCGAGGTGGACGCCGAGCGACTCGTGCTGGTCGGCACGAGCCTCGGCGGCTACCTCGCCGCGCGGGCGGCCGCCTTCGAGCACCGCATCGCCGCGTGCGTGCTGCACGACGGCGTCGACGACTTCCACGAAGTCGCCGCCGCAACCGCCGGCCGAGCCGCTTCGACGCCCGGCGGTATCGAGGCGCTGATGGCACAGAACACCATGGTGCGATGGGTGGTGCGCAACGGCCGGTGGACCTTCGGTGTGTCCGACTTCGACGAGATGGTCAAGGCAACCGAGGCATACACCCTGGCGGGTATCGCCGACCGCATCACCTGCCCGACACTCGTCCTCGACGCCGAGAACGACCAGTTCTTCAAGGGGCAGCCGCAGCGTCTGCTCGGCGAGCTGACCTGCCAGAAGGAGCTGATCGTCTTCCGTGAGGACGAAGGCGCAGGCGAGCACTGCCACGAGGGCGCGCTCTCCCTGTTCCACCAGCGCACGTTCGACTGGCTCGACACCCTGTTCGCCAGCTGACCCCGCAGGCTGGCCGGCAGGTCGTGCCGAACCGGAGTGTGGACCATGACCGCGTTGGGGAACGCGCTGGTCAGGCGGTCGGCGGCCCTCTGCCCGCGGTGGCCGGAGCCGTTGTCCACGCTCCAGAGCACCTGCTTGGCACTCGCGCAGGGTTCGGTGCTCATGACCTGGGCGACCAGGTTCATGAACGGGTCGATGCCGGTCCTGGGCGCGGTGCGATCGAACACCCGGGCGTCGTGGACGTCGTAGGCGGCGAGGTAGGCCAGGGCGCCGCCGCGGCCGTATGTGTGGTTGACCCGCATTGCCCGGGCCTGCCCCGGGGCCAGGGCGGGGTGGCAGCGGCAGCGGACCTGGATGGAGGTCTTCTCGTCGGCGCTGATGACGTACTCGTCCGGTCCGAGCGGCCGGCCTTGCCAGGTGCGGGCGTAGAGGTCCAGCACGCGGAGGTCCAGCACGCGGGTCGCCCTGGGTCCGAAATCGGGGTCGGTGATGAAGATCCAGGATCGGGGCTGCCAGGGCTTGAGTGCGTCCTGGGCCAGCCAGCGGCGCACGGTGGAAGCTGACCCGGACGGGGCGATGTCCCGCTGCACGGCCTCGCGGGTCAGCTCCGGGCACGACCAGCGCGAGAGCGGGACGCCGGTCTCGGCGGGCAGTTGGCAGGCCAGTGCCTCGACCTTGGCGGCCTGCAGTGGGGTGAACGAGGGTGGCCGAACGGGGCGACGACAGTCGGCCGGCCCGGCCATGCCCTCTTGGGCGAACCGGCCCGCCAGGTCCGTACGGTGTCCACGTGCAGGCCCGTCTCGCGGGCGATGCGCGCGTTGGAGTGGCCCAGTGCCGCGTGGAGCACGATGTGCGCGCGCATCCGGCCCGGGTGGGCAGTCTTGTGGCCGTAGGCCATCTTCTTCAGCCGGTGCCTCTGCGAGGCGGTCAGCGATATCGGGCAGGCAGCAGCAACGGGCAAGGCGGGCAGGCCGATCAGCAGAAGTGGATCTTACTGGCTGGAGCCTGCCGTACCACTGACACGGGCGACCGGGCAGGATGACCCCATGCCCACCGTGCCGGAGGCGGCCAAGGCCTCCCTCGCCCAGAAGCTGACCGCGCGAGCCCGTACCGCCTGGCCCAAGCTCACTGGCCTGGACGTCCGTTACCGCGGTCAGTTCGCCTCCGTCGACGGCGAACTGGCGCATGGCGAGTCGATCAAACTCATGCGTCCGCGCTACGGCGGCTCCGCCAGCACCTGGGGCTTCGCCCTCTACCTCGCCGGCACCGACAAGTACGAAGACAGCATCCTGCCCACCGGCACCTTCGCCGGCACCCCCGAAGAAGCCCTGGACTGTGCCCGCGGCCTCTACCTCACCGCCCCCGGCATCTGAGCCCGGATCCACCCTCGTTGATTTCGACTACGACGACAGGAGCACACCCGTGACAGACGCGATGTCCTTCCTGCTCGAACGCCTGCATGCGGCCGGCCTGACCGACGTCGTCGCGGCCGAACCGGCCACTGGAGGCCTCGCCGCGACCGCGGGGCTCGCACGCCGCGGTGACGGCACGCCGGTGTTCGTCAAGGCGTTCGGCGAGCCGCCGTCGGACGACGCCTTCGCCGCGGAAGCCGAAGGGCTCACCGTGCTGCGCGAGGCGGGCGGCATTGCCACGCCCGAGATCATCCTCGCGGACCGCGACTTGCTCGTATTGTCCGTGCTGCAGTCCCGGCCGGGCACCGAGGCCTTCTGGGAGCAGTTCGCGCATGCGCTCGCCCACCTGCACACCACCACGCGATACCCCCGATTCGGGTGGCACCGTGACAACTGGCTGGGCCGTCGTCGGCAGGTCAACACCTGGGATGACGACGGGTTCGAGTTCTTCGCCCAGCACCGACTGCTGCGCTGGCTCGGCGAGCGTCGCGTCCAGGAGGCGCTCGACGCCGCGGACCGGACGGCGCTGGAGCGGCTGTGCGACCGGCTGCCCGAACTGCTGCCGGTCAGGCCCGCGTGCCTGACGCACGGCGACCTGTGGGCGCAGAACGTCATGGCCACCCCCGACGGGTGGCCCGCGCTGATCGACCCGGCCGTGTCGTACACGTGGGCCGAGGTCGACCTGGCCCACCTGTGGACGACGGCTCCGCCGCCCGAGGCACACGTGTTCTTCAAGCTGTACGCCGAGCTGACCGGGCTCGACCGCGACTGGCGCGAACGCATGCCGATCCTCCAGCTACGCCAGCACCTCGCCGTGATCGCCCAGTTCGACCCCGACTGGGGCGCCGCCGATCTCGTGCGCGCCACACTCGCTCCGTTCCGGCAACGGCCCTGAGCTCAGCTGAGTGGACGCCAGTCACGACACCGGCTCCGAAGTCAACCCCCGAAGGACTTCCGGAGCCGACCACTAAGAGCACCTAACAGAAAACCCGGTCGTAGCCATATCCCCTTCATGGCTGAGTCGGCAGTGCTGCGGGAGGCGCTCGGGCCCGAGCTGTACGAGGCCGTACTGGCCGTCCGCCGCGCGGAGGCGAAGCTGTTCGCGATGTTCACCGACGCGGACCTCATCGAAGCCGTCCGCTGGCGGTATTGACTGGCTACTCCTCCGGCTCCCAGGCGATCAGCTGCTCGAACACCTGCTGGTCGCCCTCGATCTTCAGGTCGCTGAGCGTGAGGCGGCCCCAGACGAAGAGGAGCAGTTGCTCGGCCGTGCCGGTGGCCGAAGCGGAGGCGGGCGCGGCGTCGTCCGTGAGGGGTGCGGGCCAGGCGCCGGTGCCGTCCAGCGCGAGGAGCCAGGAGCGGCCCTCGGTGGCGTGGTAGTGAATGGTGGCGGCCTCGTGCGGCCAGGCCGCCGGGGTGGAGTTGCAGGTGTCGAGAAACTCGGCCACGCCGTCGATCGCGACGTCCGCCGGCATCGGCTGCACGGCGCCTGCGGCGAGCTGGGCGTCGTAGGTGTGCACCAGCACCTCGTGCACCCGGCGCCGGGCAACGCCCCAGGAATTCGCCGGCGACACGCCGGCGCCCCACCACACCCAGCACTCGCGCTCCGAGCCGGCCTCGCGCAGCGCACTCAGCAGCAGCTCGTTCGACTCGGCGTACCAGGCCAGCAGCGCCTCGAGCTCGCGCGGCACCTCCGCGGCATCCTTGGCCGGCGGAGCCTCGGCCGGGCCCGCGGCGACGATCGCGGCCCACCAGCGCTGGCCCGTACCCAGGTGCTGCACCAGATCGAACAACGTCCACTCGGGGCATGACGGCACCGGCGCGTCAAGGCTGGGCGCGGCGGCAACCGCACTCCGGAACGCGGCCGACCGCTCGTCGATCAGTTGCAGCAGGGCGGAATACTCAAGACTCTCTGTCACATCGCTTACGTATCACCCCAGCTCAGCCGACCGCACCCGATTTTCCACGCCGTCAGCTGCGGGAGTTGGAGCACCTCATACAAAGCCTGGTCGTAGCCATATCCCCTTCCTGGCTGGCTCGTTGAACGAGTCATGGGGAAGGGGAACGGTCCTGCGCGGATGGTGCCGGATGACCTGTGGCGACGGAGACCTCAAGCGAAACAGGTGACTGCGGCGGTCGGCCCAGATCCGCGTGGAGCATCGCGTTGACCTCGTCCGCGTGTGCTTCGATGCTGTCGCGGAGTCGACGCAGGCGGGTGATGCGTTCGGCTGCGCTGCTTGTCCGCAACTTCCACCGGTTGCGGAGTTGCAGGTCGAAGACGCGTGCGAGTTCTTCCTGAGGGCGGGCCTCGAACGCTTCGGCAAGACGTTCCTGGACGCTGTGATCGTCTCGCCCGACCGGACTGCCCAGCCGGACGGCATCCAGTTCCAGCAATTCGGCGACGGTCGGAACCATGGAAAAGCCCCGCTGCGGCCTACTGCTTCAGGCCGACCGCGTTCGACGGAACGTCGAAGGCTGCCAGGGTCAGCGACACGCCGGTGAACCAGCCCATCAGCACGGTCAGGTCGACGATGCCCTTGTCGCCGATGGTCTCCTGGGCTCGCCTGAACAGGCCTACCGGAACCACGCGAGGCTGGACGAGCGTTGACGCGAGTTCGTAGACGAGTTGCTGCCGAGGCTCGTCGAAGGAGGTCGGCAGGCCGGCGATCAGGGCTTCGACCTTGCACGGCTCAAGGCCGCCCAGCGCCACACCGATCTTCTCGTGCTCGTAGCTGGCATAGGCCGCGAGCCAGCGACCGGTGATGACGTTCGTGACGATCTCGATCTCCGCCTTCGACAGCGACGAGTCCTTCTGGAAGTACGCTCCGGTTGGCACGATCGCCTTGAGCAGGGTCGGGTTGGCCAGCCAGATCTTGTGCGGACCCGACACCAGACCGCGCAGTTTCAGGGTGCACTCGTAGGCGCTGCGCATCTCCGGGGCATCTCGTCGACCGGGACCTCTACGTATCGGCCGAAGGTCCCGAAGTCGTCAGCGTCGTCGAACATGGCAAACTCCTTCTTCTCGTTGATCACTTCACGTCCCGTCATCTCCAGACCGCTGCACTTCAGGCGGCGTGGGTGACCGGCACGACCGGATCTCCGGCCGGAACGTCGTAGACGTTGAGGATGGCGCTGATCGCCAGATAGTGGATGGTCACGAACACCATCGTGTCGAAGGCTTCCTGCCCGAGCTTCTCGACGACGGCGGTGTACAGCGGTCCCGGCAACGGACCTCCATCGAGCAGGGCGCCGGCGACGTCCGCCGCGAGTACCTCCTCCTCGGTGAGGTCGCCGGGGCGCCTGCCCGCGCACAGCGGCGCCGTTGCGTGTGGATGAGGCGCAGTGATCAGCTGCTTGAGGTCAGCCGCTACCGGGTGCCGAGCGACGGAACTCAGCGGGCGGGAACCGGCTCGGACGACGGCTGCCACTCCCGCCTGATCAGCCCGTAGACCCACGAGTCAGAGACCTCGCCGTTGACGACGCAGTCTTCCCGCAACGTCCCTTCACGCACGAAGCCGAGCTTCTCCAGCACGCGGGCAGAGGCCACGTTGCGCGTATCGGTCTCAGCTTGGACGCGATTCAGGTCCAGCGTGTCGAATGCCCACCGCAGCAGAGCGCGCGCGGCCTCGGTCGCGTAGCCGTGGCCCCACGCTGCATCGTCGAAGCAGTAGCCAAGCGACGCGCTGCGGTAGTCCGGATTCCACCTGTTCAGGCTGCACCAGCCGATGAACACCCCGTCGGAGACACGATCTACGGCCAGCCGCGCCCCGGTGCCCTCCTGTGCCATCTGCCGGCAAGCCGTGATGAACTTCTCGGCGCGCACGCGTTCGCTCCACGGTGGCGCGTCCCAGTAGCGCAGCACGTAGGCGCTGCTGTGCAGTGCGAAGAGGTCGTTCGCATCCGCGTCTTCGAAGGCACGCAGTCGAAGGCGAGCGGTGTGCAACGAGGGGGTGGGCAGCGACGTCCTCATGTTCCCTCCCCTGATCGGTGGCCGATCAATCAGACATCTGATGCGGGTCACTCGCAACGGGTTTTCTCGGCGGGCTGGCAGAACAACGTGTCCGCTCATCGGCGCGACCGAGCGCCCCCAGAGGGCAGCACCTGAGGTGATGCCCGGTTTGGCCTTTCGGTTGGGCTGAGCAGGCTGGTTGCGGCCCGCCGGAGGGGGCTACGGCCGCGGCAGGGTGAACAGCCCCTGCTCGGTCTCGGCCAGGATCCCCCGCTCGGCGAGCCGCTTAAGTTTCAGACGGACGTTGTTGATGTTGCTGGGAGCGATCTCCAAGTCCATCGCCTCACACACCGCCCGCGCCCGCAGCGGGGCATCGGCCGCGGCGAACACCGCCATGACCTGCTGGTAGGCCGGATGGTCCGGCAGCCTCGCGGCCGGCGGCACGGCCAGTGGCGGATCGGGCAGCTTCAGCGGCGTCTTGCGAGTGATCCGGATCTCCTCGGCGGCGGCGTCGAACCCGTCCAGGAGTGCGGTCAGCTCCGCGATCCTCTCCCGGGCCCCTTCGGCCTGCGCGGCGATCTCCCGCTCCCGCTCCTCCAGCCGCGCCAGCACCGCCCCCAACGTCAGCTCCCCGCCGCTCTGGACCGTCTCGCCGCCGCGGTCCTGGCCGAACTCCACGACGAATGGCAGGTCTTCGACCGCCGCTACCTGTCCGAAGCCCCCATGGCCGAGCTCTTCACCACCCAACCAACCGAACCCGAACCACAGATCACCCCACAACCGGAACCGAAACAGCTGCCGTGACTACACCACCCCGCGGGACATGACCCATGCTCCCGCGCCAGGCGGGCGTGGAAGTGCCGGTCAGCATCTTCGACATCCGGTCGCTTATCGCCCAGTACACCCGGGACTCGGCCGAGGCGAGCTGGTGCTCGTAGTCACGCACTAGCCTGCGGTGGAGCAGCCGGTGGCAAGCACCGTACCCGTCATGGAGAGCACCGCACTCACATGCGCATCCCGGTGCGTATCCACTCCCAAAACCACGTCCCCCGCCGGGCGACTACGACGGGCCTGCGGAGCAAGTGACGTACTGGACATGGTCGAACTGGACATGCCCGCTCCCCTTTCCGGTCCGTTGACTCATCGCGTTGCCGGTACCGGGCCTCGCCTGGCGGTCAGAATCGTGACGACGCCACAACAATCGGCAGGCCCCTATCGGGACACACCCCGCCGGCCGGCACCGACAGCGCACCATCCCCGGCCAAGAGCCAACACTGCCAGACCTGGACACTTCGGTCACAGATGTCATGAGTCAGACCCCAGACCCGGGACAGCACTCGTCAATCCTCCCGCCCGTCACAACATCCCCACGAGGAACCGCCGCTCCCTCGCTGGAGGTCGCGATGCGGGCCTGGGGGTCCGCATCCCGCCCACGACTCCCTGCCATGGCTGTGCCACGCGGCGCGGACCCGGTCCGTCGGGCAGGGCACCACCACGCTGCACTGTGACCCGGATCACCCGGACCGGCTGTCACAGGGTCGTGGGCTCGCCCGTCCTGAGTCCGTCAGCGCGCGGCCCGGCACCACGCCGGACCGCAGGACCACCACCTCAGGAGTCCGCCATCATGCGTGTTCTCGTTGCCGGAGCGAGCGGTGTCATCGGCAGCCGTCTCGTCCCCCTGCTCATCGCCGTCGGCCACGACGTGGTCGCCCTGGCCCGCGCCTCCCGGCGCACCGCCGTGCTCGAAGCCGTCGGCGCGGGCGTCGTCGTCGCCGACGCACTTGACCACGACCAACTGCACGCCGCCGTACGGCAGGCCGCGCCCGACGCGGTCGTCAACCTGCTCACCGCCATCCCCACTGATGTCGACCCGCGCCGCCTGGCCAGGGACTTCGCCCTCACCAACCGGCTGCGTACCGAAGGCACCCGCAACCTGATGGCGGCCGCCCGGGCGACGGGCGCGGGGCGGATCGTCGCCCAGGGACTAGCGTACGGCTATCAGCCGGGCGCCGGACTCGCCAACGAAGACGACCCGCTGTGGCACAACGCGACCCCTCGCCAGTTCACGCCGGTGCTCGCCGCTCTGGACTCGCTGGAGGAGCAGACAGCCGCGGCGGGCGGCACGGTCCTGCGGTTCGGGCACCTGTACGGCCCCGGTTCCGCTTACGCCGTCGACGGCGCCTTCACCGCCCAGGTCCGGGCGGGCAAGGTTCCGCTGGTCGGCGGCGGGAACTCGGTGTTCTCCTTCACGCACGCCGACGACGCGGCCACCGCGATCGTCGCCGCACTCGACCGCGATGCCGGCGGCGTCCTCAACGTCGTCGACGACGATCCGGCACCGCTGCACGTGTGGCTGCCGGAGTTCGCCGCCGGGCTCGGCGCGCCCGCGCCCAAGCGCGCTCCGGCCGCTCTGGCCCGGCTCGCGGTCGGGGGCTGGGGTGTCGCATTCATGAACCAGCTGCGTGGTGCCGCCAATGCCAGGGCCCGTCTTGCGCTCAACTGGCGTCCGCGGTACGCCTCTTGGCGCGAGGGCCTGCCGGTGACGGATACGGCCGCCGCCCAGGCGGCATGATGCGGTTGAGCGTTCCGCGTCACGTCCACCGCAGGGAAGTCCGACGAAGGGTCCGCCAATGACCACCACGCCCCCCACGGCCGCAGAGGCCCCGGACACGGTCTTCGAGGAGTACCGGCCGATGCTGCTCGGCCTCGCGTACCGGCTGACGGGCAGCATGTGGGATGCCGAGGACGTGGTGCAGGAGGCGTATCTGCGCTGGGCCGCGGCGGACCGCGCCGAGATCCGTGTCCCGCGCGCCTTCCTGATCACCGTCGTCTCACGCCTGGCCCTGGACCAGTTGCGCTCGGCACGCGTGACACGCGAGGCGTACACCGGACCGTGGCTGCCCGAACCGGTCGCCTCCGACGCGTTCGGTCCGGCACAGACCGCCGAGCTGCGGGACTCGCTCGCGTACGCGACACTCCATCTTATGGAGCGTCTGACCCCCCCGGAGCGCGCGGTGTTCGTGCTGCGGGAGGCGTTCGACCTGCCGTACGACGAGATCGCTTCAATCGTCGGCGTGACCTTGGCGAACTGCCGCCAGCTGCACAGCCGCGCGGCCCGCCACCTCGCCACCGACCGCGAAAGGTTCCACCTCGACGCGGACGCGCACGGTGAACTGTTGCGGCGCTTCCTCGATGCGGCGCAGCACGGCGATCTGGCCGCCCTGACCGACCTGTTGAGCGAGGACGTGGTGGTCTGGAACGACGGGGGCGGCAAAGTCCGCGCCGCACTGCGGCCGGTCGAGGGGCGCGCGAACGTCCTGGCGTTCCTGGCCGGCCTTCTCACCCGCTACGGCCTGGGTGAGACACGGCTGGTCGAGGTGGGCGACGGCTCGCCGGCGGTGTGGACCCAGGTCGACGGCAGCCGCCAGCTCGTCGCGTTCGACGTACGCGAGGACGGCCTGATCCACGGCATCTTCGCCGTCCTCAACCCCGACAAGCTCACGCACGTGGCCCCCCGGCCGTGACCGGGGAAACCGCACTGTGTCAGTACTGTCCGCGGCGGCCGTCGGTCCGCTTCCCGCTGGGCCCGTACACGAAGTCGCTGGTCGTGTCGAGGATGAAGTCCATC
The DNA here is from genome assembly GCF_009604455.1 of Streptomyces sp. RB17. Taxonomy (GTDB): domain Bacteria; phylum Actinomycetota; class Actinomycetes; order Streptomycetales; family Streptomycetaceae; genus Streptomyces. The sequence continues at coordinate 53,279 of NZ_WEGL01000016.1, read as the reverse complement.
GGGAAACCGAGCTCGATCGCGCTCACCTTGTCGAGCCGGGCGAGGGCGTCGTCCGGCAGCTCCAGGTCGATCGCAGCGAGGTTGTCGGCCAGTTGGACCGGGGTGCGGGCGCCGAGGATCGGGTGGATCCACGGCCGGTGCGCCCTGGTCCACGCGAGGGCGACCTGCGAGGAGGACACCCCGAGCTCGTCGGCGACCGCGTCCACGGCCCGTGCGATCGTCAGGTCGCGTTCGGAGACGGCGGCGCGGTCGACCCGCGACGGACCGTCGCTGCCGGGCCGGGTGAACTTGCCGGACAGGACTCCGGCGGCCAGCGGCGACCACGCGGCCACCGACAGATCCAGGTTCGCCGCCATGGGCAGCAGTTCACGCTCGATGTCGCGCTTGACCAGGCTGTAGGGAAGCTGCAGACCGGCGAACGGTGTCCATCCACGCAGCTCGGCCATGGTCTGGGCGCGGGAGATCAACCACGCGGGGGCGTCCGAGATACCGATGTACAGCACCTTGCCCGCGCGGACGAGGTCGTCGAGGGCCCGCATCGTCTCCTCGACCGGCGTGTTGGGGTCCCAGATGTGCACGAACAGCAGATCGATGTAGTCCGTGCCCAGGCGCTTCAGGCTTCCCTCCACCGAACGGGCAAGGTTCTTACGGTGGTTGCCGCTTGCGTTGGGGTCACTCCCGTCCATGGTCAGCGTGTACTTCGTGGACAGCACGAAGCGGTCGCGGTCGGACCCCAGCAGTTCACCGACGATGCGCTCACTGCTGCCCTCCGTGTACCGGTTGGCCGTGTCGATGACGTTCCCGCCGGCCTCCGCGTACGCGGTGAACATCGCCCGGCACTCCTCCTTGCCGGCACCCCACCCCCAGTCCTCACCGAACGTCATCGTGCCCAGGAACGCTTCGGAGACCCGAAGCCCGGTCCGGCCCAGCAGCCGGTAACGCATCACAGGCTCCCGTCGAAGAAGGAAACGGCGCGGTCAACGGCCGGTAGCACATAGGTGTCGTCGTCGTACAGGTCGATGTGATTGCTCGTGTCCAGCACGAGAAGCTCCTTCGGTCCGGACACCTTGACGAAGGCCGCCTCCGCGTCGGCCGCCGGGACGGCCTGGTCACCGCGGCCGTGCACGATCAGCAGGGGCGCGGTGACCAGCGGCAGGTACGCGTCCACGTCGAGCGTCAGCTCCTGCAGCACCGACAGCGCGGTGCAGCGGTTCTCCCAGCCGGGGCGGGCACCACGCTCGGTGCCGTAGTAGGCGAACGGCTCCGGGCCGGGATTGCCGGCGGGCATGCCCTCCGGGTTGACCGCGGGCCAGTACGCTACCTCGCCGGTGTCCACCTGCTGCTGCGCGATCTGCGCGAACTGCCCCATCAGAGCAGTGAAGTTGTCCGCCCCGAACCGCTCGCGAATCAGCGTGGGGTTGTTGTACGCCGCCGCGATCAGCGCCACCGCCTTGACACGGGGGTCGAACGCGGCGAGCTGCACGGAGTAGATACCGCCCAGGCACACCCCGCACACCGCGATCTTCTCCCCATCGACCTCGGGCCGACCGGCCAGAAAACCCACGGCACTGCGCAGGTCCGCGACCTTGGCGGTGGCATCCTCGTGCTGGCGCGGTGTGCCCTCGCTGTCGCCCCAGTTGCGGTGGTCGAAGGCCAGGGCCAGATATCCGCGCTCGGCGAACCGCGCCGCGTAATACCCGACCACCTGGTCCTTTACCCCGGAAAACGGGCCCGTCAGCATGACCGCGCCACGCGGTTCGGTGCCCGGCACAGGCAGATGCAGGTCACCCACCAGCCGGTAACCGTCGCTGTCGAATTCGATCTTCTCGATCGGCACGTGCGTTCCCTTCGGTTGTGCCGAGGCAGGTCCTCGGCCCAGGAGGAAAACTACGAGCGGCGGTCACCCGCCGTATTGCACGTTCTTGCCCCGCCCGCGTCGACGCGGGGCCGGCCCGTCCACGCCGCGCCACGGAACGTCGCCTGGTACACGGCCGGGGTGACGCCGTACGCCGAGGCGAACACCCGCGTCAGGTGCGCCTGGTCATGGAAACCCGTCGCGTACGCGGCCTCGGCGATCGCGCTCCCCCGCCGCAGCAACTCCCGTGCCCGGTCGAGCCGGAGCCGTAGATGCAGCTTGTGCGGAGGCAGTCCGAACCACGCCGTGCAGACGCGCACGAGCCGGTACTTGCTCACGCCCGCCACCACGCTCAGTTCGTCGAGCGTCACATTGCGGCTGAGGTGCGCCCGCAGATACTCGCGTACGACCTCGGGGGCACGCCGCGCCGCCCCCGTCCCCCTGACTTCGCCCGCCGCGTGGGGCGCGTGCCGGGCCAGTGCCGCGACGAAGTCCAGAACCCCCGTCTCCCGAGTCAGCGCCGAACCGGTCCGCCCGGCCGGCTCGTACAGGGCCCCGTGCACGTCCCGGAAACGGTCGGCGAGACCCCCGTCCTCCCGGATCACCGGATCGCCGAACCGCACCGCGCCGGGCGCGGCGACCTCGGCGATCAACGACGGCGCCACACACATGATGAGCCACCGCGCGGGATCGTCATCGTCCGGCCCCCCGGAGTGCGCGTCATCGGCATGCAGCGCGACCAACTGCCCCGGGGCGGCCCGGAACGTCGTGCCGCGCCGCCGCACGGTGAAACCGGAGTCGAGCACAAGGACGACCTTGAGCTCTTCATGGACGTTGCCCCGGTAGGACTGGGCGCAGCCCCCCACCACGACGACATCCGAAACGTCGCCCGACACCTGCGGAGCCGCGCTCCGATCCGCCCCCGACATGGCAGCAACCTTAGTGGTCGGCTCCGGAAGTCCTTCGGGGTTTGACGTGCGACCCCACCGCATGCAGGGCCTGAGATAGGTCTGGGTCGAGGTGGAGGCTGCAAGCCCAGTCCAGGGCGTCCTCCGGGGAGCCAGCGAAGTCGCCGGTGGGCAGGGCGCACTCCGCATCATATGGACCATAGACGGCCCTGCCTCTCGCATCGGCGCTCGCACTGCCCAGCGCCAGGGCGGTTGCCCAGACTCGCCAGCGAGTCGTCGGTGGAGCGTCAGCACCGCTTCGTTCGCCGACGCCTCCCACGAACTGCGCAGCCCCATCGCCTCCCTGCGCACCCAGCTGGAGGTCGCCGAGCAGCATCCCGAGCTGCTGGACGTCCCCGACCTGCTGCACGACGTCGTACGCCTCAACCACCTGGCCGCCGACCTGCTGCGGCTCACCCGCCTCGACGCCGGCGAGAGCGCCGCCGACGCCCTGGTCGACCTGGGGACTGTTGTGCCGGAGGAGGCGGCCCGGCGCGCGCCGACCGACCGCATCACCCCCACGATCACTACCGCCGATACCGCGCTGGAGGTGAAGGGAGGCATCGTGGCCTCCGCCGGCCTCCAGCCGGTACCCGGCTCAGCGCACGGTGGTGATCGACCGCCGCCCGAAGGGCACGTCGATCTTGCGGCGCAGGGCGCTGACGTAGACCTCGACGATGTTCGGGTCGCCGTCGTAGGCGAAGTCCCACACGTGATCGAGCATGTTGCCCTTCGACACCACCTGTCCGGCGTGCAGGGCCAGGTGTTCCAGGACCGCGAACTCCTTCGCGGTCAGCGTGATGTCCGTGCCCCCCCCGCTCCACGCGTTTGGCCGCCGGGCCGACGGTCAGGTCGCCGATCCGCAGGACCTGTGATCCGGCGCGGGTGCGGCGGCGAAGGAGCGCCCTGATGCGGGATTGCAGGACCACATAGGAGAATGGCTTGGTCAGATAGTCGTCCGCGCCGGTGTCGAGGCCCTCGGCCTCGTCGTACTCGCCGTCCTTGGCGGTGAGCATCAGGATCGGCGTGTCATGGCCGGCGGCCCGCAGCTGCGCGCACACGCGGTAGCCGTTAGGGCCGGGCAGCATGATGTCCAGGACAACCACGTCGTAATCCTGCTCCTGCGCCAAGTGCAGACCGGTGACGCCGTCATGGGCCGCATCCACGGCGAAGCCCTCGGCGCCCAGGCCGCGGGCCAGGGCGGTGGCGAGGCGTTTCTCGTCCTCCACGATCAAGAATCGAAAGGGGCGGCGCGTAGCGCCTCCGGCAGGGCGGTGGTGGGAGACGGGCGGGCGCATGCCTCAAGCGTCGCAGACCGTTCCTGAAGGGATCTTCAGGACGCTTCAGCGTGGCTTCAGGATCGCTCGCGCATGGTGGACGGCGTCAGGACGACACCGTCCCGCACTGTCCGTTGAAGAAGGGAAACGTACTCATGAAGGCTCGTCTGCGCACCCTGACCAGCCGTCGCCGCACCGTCGCCACCGTGCTCACGGCCACCGTGGTCTTCGGCGGCGCCGGAGCCGCGGCCGCCTTCGCCTTCGCCGAGGTCGGCGACCACCACAACGTCAAGACCGTCACGACCAACGCTGCCGGTCTTGACCGCGACGACCACGGAAACGACCATGATCACGACAGCGCCCTGGTCAAGAGCGCCAAGATCGACATCAAGCAGGCCGCCACCACCGCCACGAAGTCCGTCGCGGGAACCGTCACCGCCGTCGACCTGGACAGCCAGAATGGCAAAGCGGTGTGGAAGGTCGACGTGACCGACTCCAAGGGCACCAAGCACGAGGTCACCGTCAACGACACGGACGGCAAGGTCACCGCGACCAAGGCCGACCAGGACAACGACTCCGACGACCGCAGCGGCGACGAAGCCCTGGCCAAGGCCGCCAAGACCGACCTGGCCAAGGCCGTGGACGCGGCTCTCGCCAAGGTCAAGGGCACCGCCACCTCCGCCGACCTCGACAAGCACCACGGCAGGACCGCAGCCTGGCACGTCGACGTGACGGACGCCAAGGGCAAGGACCACGAGGTCGCCGTCGACGCGCAGAACGGCAAGGTCACGGCTGCCAAGACCGACGAGGACCGGAACGACAACGACAGCTCCTCCGGCGACCACGACGAGGACTGACGACGTAGGACGGCACTCACTTCCGGGAGAGACCGCTCCCGCGGCCCCCCGCCCCGCCCGGTCACACCGCTGGTCACCGGTCTGCGGGAGGCCGTACCGCAAGCCCCGGGCTACGCTGCCGGACGGGGGCTGACGTGGATCACGGAGGCAGCCATGCCGAAGTCCGAGCTGTCGAGGAACCGGTCGTCCCTGGGGCACAAGCTGCGTTATGCCCTGCGGTACCCCGGCCGGATCCCTCGCTATCTACGCCGCGCTGCACGGGACAACTGGCTGGGTCTCCGGCACCGCGACCACGTGGCGTACTACCGCGCGGTCATGGCCGCCGACACCGGGCGCAGCCCGGAGCGTGCCGTCGGCAGCGGCTCGGAGGAACGCTGGTTGGCGCTGGGGCAGATGCAGTTCGACTACCTGGTCGAGCACGGCCTGAAGCCGCAGGACCGGATGCTGGAGATCGGCTGCGGGAACCTGCGCGCGGGGTGGCGGTTCATCGGCTACCTCGACCCCGGTCGCTACTACGGCATCGACATATCGCCGGACATCCTCCTCGAGGCACAGCACACCATCGTCCAGCGGGGCCTGCAGGACCGGCTACCCCACCTGGCGCTCGTCGAGAACCTGACGCTCGACTTCCTGCCCTCGGGCTGGTTCACCGTGGTGCACGCCCACAGCCTCTTCTCGCACTCGCCGCTGGAGGTGATCGACGAGTGCCTGGCCCACGTCGGCCGGGTGCTGGCCCCCGGCGGCTTCTTCGACTTCACCTATGACCGCACGGAGGGCACCGAGCACCAGGTGCTCCGCGAGGACTTCTACTACCGCACCGAGACCCTGCTCTCGCTGGCCGAGCGGCACGGCCTGATCGCGCGTTTCATGGACGACTGGGAGCGGCGCCCGCACGGCCAGTCGAAGATCCGGGTCACGCACGCGGCAGCGGTTTAGCTTGTGCCCCCGGAAAACGCGACGCCGTCAGCGGCGCAGCCAGGCGAGCACCGCGAGGACCCGGCGATGGTCGGTGTCGGCCGGTGGCAGGTCGAGCTTGGTGAAGATGCTGCGGATGTGTTTGCTGACCGCGGCGTCGGTGACGTAGAGCGTCTTGGCGATCGCCGCGTTGAAGCGGCCCTCGGCCATCAGCGCGAGCACCTCCCGTTCCCGTGGGGAGAGCCGGTCGATCGAGTCACGGCGGCGACGCAGCCGCTGGCGCACCACCTGCGGGTCGACGACGGTCCCGCCGGCGAGCACCCGGCCGACCGCGTCGACGAAGTCCGCGACGTCGGCGATCCGGTTCTTGAGCAGGTACCCGGTGCCGGCGTCACCGCTGTCGAGCAGCTCGGTTGCATAGGTCTGCTCCACGTATTGGGAGAGCACCAGCAGGGGGAGCTTCGGATGCCGCCCGCATAACTGGACGGCGTCGCGCAGCCCGTCGTCGGCGTTGCCGGGCGGCATCCGTACGTCGGTGAGCACCAGGTCCGGCGGGTCGGCGTCCACCGTGGAGAGCAGCGCGGGCGCGTCGCCGACCGCCGCAGTCACGGCGTATCCGAAGCGTTCGAGCAGACCGACCAGCCCCTCACGGAGCAGCACGCCGTCCTCGGCGATCACGACCCTGGGTCGCTGGTCTGGGTGCACGGAATCTGCAGCACGGTTGGCCCACCCGGCGGGCTGGACAGGCCCGCCGCCGCGGGCCGCCGACGCCGTCGTCGCCGACCTCCAGCACCAGGCGGTCCTCCACGAGTCGTCCGGTGACCCAGGCTCGCCGCGCCTCGCTGTGCTTGGCCACGTTGGCAAGCGCCTCGCAGACCGCGAAGTACCCGGCCGCCTCGAGCGGCTCCGGCAGCCGCCGGGGCAACTCGACCGCGACGTCCACAGGTACCGGGGACCGCCCGGCCACGTCCGCGACCCCGGCGGGCAGGCCGCGGTCGGTGAGCACCTGCGGGTGGATGCCATGGATGAGTTCGCCCAGCTCGGCGAGCGCGAGCTTGGCCTGCTCGTGCGCATGCGCGACGAGATCGGCGACCGGCCCGGCGGGCAGGTCGAGCCGGGCGAGGATCGTTTTCCGCGGGGAGTCAGCGAGCGCCGCGGTTGCTGGCTGTTCGGGTACCGGATCAGGTGATGCGGTGTCCCCCGTCGACGTGCAGCACGGTTCCGGTGATGAGTCCGTTGTTCAGCACCGACGAGAGGCATATAACTCCGTCCGGAAGCGTGACACTTCCGTGACCGCGTCCCGCAGGACGCCCTGATGTCCCAAACTCACGACCACTCGCGCACGGCTGGAGGAGTGACCGTCAGCCGTGCCTGATCAGCCAAGCAGCAGTTTTGACGGCTGCGTGTCCTTGGCCTGCCCGTGTACGTTAAGCAGACGACACGTCGCGTGCACCGTGTGTCTGCGGCCTTGATCTGCATCTCCTCCATCTTCGGCGCAGGTCGGGCCGCATCCTTATCGCCTGACGGACCGGCCGGTGAAGGCGGCCCCAGGAGGTCCCCCGGGGCCGCAGGCCAGTCATGAAGATCCCCCACTCCCCGTTCGGTTCACCGTGGCCTTCAACACTTCATGCCCTGCGGCCAGGGACTTCCCCTCGGCAGGGTGCTGTTGTACGGCCTCGCATCCGAGGCCGAATCCACCCACACACAGAGGGATGTGACCGTGGTGACTCCTCCCCCGGCTGAAGCCGGGGGCTTCTCGTTAACCCTGGCGGGCGTCGCGACGGACCAGCCCGGCCCGTAGAACGTTCAGGGCTCCCACCGTGTCTGCGTGCGCGCTGTGGCCGCAGGATTGACAGTGGAACTTCTCCTGAGTGGGCCGGTTCTCCGCTGAGACGTGCCCGCATTCGGGGCAGGTCCGGGAGGTGTTGCGGGGGTGCACGGCAATCACATCTCGTCCGGCGCTTTCAGCCTTGGCGTGCAGGATCGTCAGGAACACCGCCCATCCGGCATCTGAGATCGAGTGCTTGAGACCAGCCTCCGCCGCCGACCCGTTGGGCAGGAAACTGCCCGGCTGCTCAGGGTCGGGCTTGGGCGCGGAGGCCTTGACCATGTTGCGGATCTTGAGGTCTTCGTGCGCGATGTAGTCGTGTTCCCGCACGAGGTCAAGCGCGGTCTTGTGAAGTTCGAGGTGGAGTTGCGTGAGTTCAACGGCGAAACGGATCACGTGCACCTCTTGGTGCACTACCCGCCGAAGGTCGCCCTGTCCAAGCTGATCAACAGCCTCAAGGGCGTCAGCTCCCGATACCTGCGGGCCGAGTACACCGCCCGACTCAACCGGATCGGCATGGGCTCGGTGTTCTGGTCCCGCTCCTACTTCGCAGGCTCCTGCGGAGGTGCGCCGCTCACAGTGATCCGCCAGTACATCGAGGGCCAGAAGCGGCCTATCTGACCCTCACCCCGCAGGCGGAGCGAACTTCGGCGCTGCGCGCCTCCGGGCCGAGGATGCATTCCCCCGGCTAGAGCCGGGGATACCCCGCAAGATCAGGGATGGGCGGTCGCCAACGCGGCGAATCGTTATGTGGGCTTCAGCCGGACCGATCATGCCCGCGTGATCGGCATGCCAGCCGTTGCGATGGCTCCCCTGCCGCCATCACTGTCCGTGGCCGCATTGAGCCGATTGAGCGACAAAAGGTAAGGGAAAAGTAAGAGTGATTGTCAGGAAGGACGTCGCCCAGCCTGCGGATTTACCCAAAGCGATAGAAGCTTGAACGGCTCGCGTGCCCGTTTCGACAGGCCGCTCGGCCGCGCTCGGGCCAGCCTGGATTCGCGAACCGCCCCGAGTGGCCGATTCGCTCCCAGGGGGGACTCCGACGAAAAACGGGAGACCCACAATGAGCTTCACCCGAAGCCGCCGCGCCCGTGCGCTTGCCGCCGGTGCCCTGTCCGCCGCCATGCTGTCGACCGGTACGGCGGGAGCCGTCGCCGCAACCGGGACGCCGGCCCCCAAGCCCTCCATGACGCGCACCGGTATGCCGAGCATGAAGCCGTCGCCGAAGCCGACCGCCATGGGCTCGATCACCGTCTCGGCCAACCGCAAGTCCGTAAAGGTGGGCAACACCGTGGCGTTCACGGGCCGAGTCAAGGGCATCAAGGCCGGTTCTACGCTGGTTCTCCAGCATCTGCACAACGGCAAGTGGACCACACTGAGGACCACGGCGGCCGTCAACAAGAACGGCACCTACACGATCAAGCGGACGTTCACCAACAAGGGCACCGAACAGGTGCGGGTGGCGGCCAAGTCCGGCACGTTCCACTCCTCGCCGGTCACCGTTCAGGTCAGCTGACGGCGCGCCGATGCGGGTCCAGAGCTGCTCGTAGGTCCTTTCGGCAGGACCGCTCCGCCGCACTGTTCTCGCGACCGAGTTCCCCGCCGCGATCCTCGCGGCGGGGACTCGGTGTCCACATCAAGGTCGCCGTCCAGTGGCAGCAGGCATCCGCGGCGGACTGGGCCGCCTACGCTGCCGACGTCAGTCGACGGACGAGGTCGACATGACACTTGTGGAGGGCCAGTCCAGAACAGTCAGCTCGGGCCATTGCTCTCGCCACCGCGCTGCCTTGGTCTCATAGACCGCCCGTGGAGCGAGCACCGGGTTCGGCCGGACGACGAGGTTGAACACGTCCGACAGGCCGTGCGGCGCATACACGCGCCACCGGCCGTCCGCTTCCACACGTACTCCGAGGCAGCAGGTCGTCGCGGCGAAACTGTCGATCGCCGCCTCAGTGAAGTCATACGGCGGACACGGGACACCGAACTTGTCCGGATACCAGAGTTGAAGGCTCCCCTCCCTGAAGGGAGGGGGATTCGTCACCCTCCAGGGCTGAGCGGGGATTTACGGCTCAGGCCGCCACCGGAGCCAGCGGCTCAGGTGGTCTTACGCCCTCGACACCGTCCGGGTTCCAACCTGCCCGGACCAGCATCACGCGGGCGGAGTTCTTGTCCCTGGGGGACACGGCTCCACACACGGTGCAGGCATACGTTCTCATCGACAGAGGTAGTGCGTGCTTGGTTCTCGCTCCGCACTTGGCACAGTCCATCGTGGTGTGCGCCGGGTGCACCAGACGGACGTCCCGCCCGTGCTTGCGGCCCATCTCGCACAGGGCACGCTTCGTCGCGGCAATGGCGGCATCGGCCGCCTTGCGGGCCATGGTGGTCTTCGCCAGGAACCTCGGCCTAAAGTCCTCCACCGCAACCCCGTCATGGCCACGCATCACGGACTTGGCCCACTTGCGGCCGGTGTCCTCACGCTGCCTCGCGATCTTCTTGTGCAGCTTCGCCGCCTGCGCCTGCGCGGCCCGGTAGCCCGCGGATGCGGGCTGTCCCTTCGGACGCCGACGCCGGGCCATCATCCGCTGATACCTCGCCAGCCGCTGCGCGGCCCGCTTGCCGTGCTCGCCATGCGGCAGATCGTAGGCGTCGTCAGTGGTCGTGGCGGCCTCCTTCACACCCCAGTCCACCCCGAGCACGCGCCCCGTGCGGGCGAGCGGTTCGCTCTGCGCGGCAACGACGAAGGACACGTACCAATGTCCGAGCGTGTCCCGGTACACGCGCACACTCGACGGATCGGCCGGAAGGGGCCGCGACCACACCACCCTCAGCACGATCCCGCCTGCAAGGTGCAGGCGGCCGTCCTTGAGGCGGAAACCGCGCTTCGTGTAGTTGAGGCTGCACCGCGCCTCCCGCTTCTTCTTGAAGCGGGGCATCTGGGCCCGGCAGTGCATCGGCAACCGGTCCTTGATGTCCTTCAGCGCTTTCGCCCTCGACTTGGCAAAGTCCCGAATCACCTGCTGCTGCGGCACCGACGCGCCCTCAGCCAGCCATGGCGTCACCCCGCGGGCCTCGGTCAGCATCCTGTCCAACTGCGCCGGACCACAGGTCACCTTCTCGCCGGTCGCCCGGCTCTGCGCGTGCGCCTGCTTGGACTTCGCGACGCACTCATTCCAGATCCACCGGCAGCGCGCCCACTCCGCTTCAAGTGCGCGCCGCGCAGCAGCCGACAGGCGCACACGGAAGGTGTACCGGGCATGCCCGGTGTCCTTCGTGGTCGCCTCTGCCGTCATGCACCCGAACCTACCCGAGAGGACTGACAGTTGAGAGCTCTTGATCAATTGTGGGCGCGACATCACCGCTGCCCGGGGTGGACGCCGGATCACCCTGACGGCGACCCGGCTATCCCTGCCCTGCTCCGCAGGACTCCGATTCCTCCCCGGCCTGAACGCCAGGGCATCCTCGGAGGAACCCGGTGAACGTGCCAGGGCATCAGGAACCCTCTCGCCGCAGGGTGCTCAAGAGCGCGGCTGTCGCCGCCGCAACGGCCGCGCCGGGCATCGGCAGCACGTATCCGGCCGAGGCCTCAGACGCCTCGGTCACCCGACGTCGCTCGACGGCACCACCAGCATCACCATGCCGCTGACGGGCGGCTCGCTCCAGTGGTCGGCCCGGCACAACGGCGCGACAGCCATGGCCGGTTCGGCCATGGGCCTGCGGCTGAGCGACGGAACCACCTCCGCACCGACGCCGTTCTGACGAACTACCAGTAGGACTCCGTTAGGTCTGTCTTGATCTTGGTGTGGTCCTGCGGGGCAGGGGTTGGTGGCAGGTGGTGCAGATGCCGCTCCAGCAGTTCAGCAGGTCCTGGAGGGCGTCGAGGATCTGGTAGAGGGTGAGTCCGGTGTGTCGGCTTTTGGGGTCAGCCGCTGTTCGGTGAGGCGTGGGCGGCGGTGACCAGGGTGGCGTGGTGGTGCCAGCCGTTCCAGGAGCGGCCTTCGAAGTGGTCCAGGCCCAGGCCGTGCTTGAGTTCCCGGTAGTCGTGCTCGATGCGCCAGCGGATCTTCGCCAGGCGGACTAGCTCCGGGATCGGGGTGTCGGCGGGCAGGTCAGACAGCCAGAACCGGGTCGGTTCGTCCTCGCCGTCGGGCCACTCGGCCAGCAGTCGCACCTGGGGCAGCACGCCGTCCCACCGGCCGTGCTCGGCCACCGCGGCTTGCTGGGCCAGCCGACGCGGGCGGACCCCGGCCGGCCGGACCCACATCGCGAGGAAGCGGGAGGTCATCGGGGAGCGGGAGCCTTCCCGCCAGGTCACCTCCTGGAAGGCTTCCCATCCGGCGGCCGCGGCCAGTTCCGCCACCGTCAGTGGTGGCTGCCGGTAGCGGGGAACCGGCCGGCGGCCGTTCCCGGACCAGACTGGGGCATCAGGGACTGCGTCATGCGGCTGGACGATCAGATCGCCGCGGATGCCGACCACGTACGCGTGTCCCCGCTCGGCCAGTGCGGCACGGAAGTCCGCGTTCTGGCCGTAGCCCGCATCGGCCACCACCACGGGCGGCACCAGTCCCCATCCGGCCAGTTCGTCCAGGGCGTCCAGTGCCAGACGCCACTTCTCCCGGTGTCCGACGTCCTCCGGCACGCCGGTCTGCCGGCGCCGGACGGTGTCCTCGGCCCATTCCCGCGGCAGGAACAGCCGCCAGTTCAGCGGGCACGACGCCGTGTCGGAGACCGCGTGGACACTGACCGCGACCTGGCAGTTGGCCTGCTTGCCCAGCGCACCGCAGTACTGGGGAGCAACACCGACCGACATCCTGCCGTCCTTGGGGAACGACACGTCATCGACCGCCCAGGCGTCCGCGCCGACCTGCGGCACCATCCGCTCAGCGATCCGCCGACGCACCGGCACCGCATCCCACGTGGACTGGTTCACGAACTGCTGCAGGTTCTGCTCATTGCCGTCCGGCAGCCGCGAGGCCATGGCCTGAATGGACTTGCGGCGACCGTCCATCATCAGTCCCCGCAGATAGCAGTCACCCTTGGCCCGCTGGTCCTTGCGCGGACCGAGGCGAACACGTCCGCCACGAATAACGCCCACGTCGCCCGAACACGGTTCACTTCATGTGCGTCCACACACTCACCGTGCCCCTGAACAAGGACGACACACAGACCTAACGGAGTCCTACCAGTACTGGCCTGCCCACCACCCCCTGCGCCATCCCGCCCCGCCTCACCGGCCCGGAGACGAGCGCCGCTGAGCAGGGCACGCCTCGGCGGACGCCCCACAGGGGCCGGCCCTCCGCCCTGCCAAGCACCACCGTCGCCGTCCCCCGGCGACCTGAACGTCTTGAAGAACGCCCACTTGCTCACCCCCCGATCCCGCAGGGCGGCAGCGGGCATCCCCGTCTTCCACAGCCGCGACCTCGTGCACTGGACGCAGATCGGCAATGCTCTGGACGTGCCGAGCCGACTGCGCCTCACCAAGGACACGCCCTCGTCCACCGGGATGGGCTGCGATCAGCTTGTTGACCTGCTTCTTCGCCGACTTGAGTGGCCCGGCCAAGGACATCTGCGCCCAGCTGGGCAAGCTCACCGCACCTGGGCAGGTGAAGCTATCGACGTCTACCGAAGGGGAGGGGTCTGGCCGGAGCGCAGGTGTTCTCTGAGCCACTCTTCGGTGTTGCTCACGTGCAGCAGTGCTGCGGCCTGGCTGAGGGAGGCGTCGCGGGTGGACAGGGCATGGAAGATCGCCTCGTGCTCGGCGAGGGTCCGGCCCGCGGCCTGGGTGTCGACCAGGCCGCGCCAGATGCGGGCGCGCAAAGTGCGGCCGGAGATGCCCTCAAGGAGGGTGAGCAGGGTCTCGTTGCCGGTGGCCGTGATGACGGCGCGGTGGAAGGCGGCGTCGTGGATGTTGAGCTGCTCGACGTCGTCGCGGGCCTCGCGCATGGCGTCCAGGTGCCGCTTGACCTCGGCAAGCTGGTCGTCGGAGATCCGGGTGGCGGCCAGGGCGGTGGCGACTGGTTCGAGGAGGCGCCGCACCTCCATGAGGTCCTGCAGGGCGGCGGAGTCGCCCTGCAGCAGTTCCACCGCTCCGCCGAGCCCTTCCAGGAGCAGGCTCGGCTGCAGGCTGGTCACGTACGTGCCGTCACCCCGTCGGACCTCCAGAACCCGCGCGACGGCCAGCGCCTTGACCGCCTCACGGGCCAGGTTGCGGGACAGACCCAGCTGTGCTGCCAGGTCCGGCTCCGGCGGCAGCTTGGAGCCGGGAGGCAGCGCGCCCGTGCGGATCAGCTCGCGGATCTGCGCTATGGCCTTGTCCGTCAGAGACACTGCGAGCTCCTTCCGGGATCGTTCGCCGTGGGCACGTCCGACCTGATCAGTCCTCGGGCACGGAGATCATCCCAGAGATGTTCAGCGATCCGCTGATCGTGGAGTTCCACGTTCTGTGCAACCTGTTCCGCGTTCCGCATACCGAGGGTGATGTTGATGATACTGGGATGGGTGCGCGGGAAGGCGATCGCGGCGGCGGGCAGGGTCGTGCCGTGCGCCGCGCAGACGTCGGCGATCGCCCGAGCGCGGGCTACCAGGGCAGGCGGGGCGTCCTGGTAGTCGTACTTCATGCCCTCGGCAGGGCGGTCGCTGGAGAGCAGCCCCGAGTTGAAGACGCCCACCGCTACGACGCTCTTGCCGAGTTCCCGGGCGGCGGGCAGGACATCGTCCAGAGCCGACTGGTCGAGGAGTGTGTAGCGCCCGGCCAGCATGACCAGGTCGGCTGCGGTCTCGCGCAGGAAGCGGGCGAGCATGGCCGACTGGTTCATGCCGGCGCCGATCGCGCCGATCACCCCCTGGTCGCGGAGGTCCGCGAGGGCCGGCATGGCCTCCTCGGCGGCCTGTCTCCAGTGGTCGTCGGGGTCGTGCAGGTAGACGATGTCCAGGCGGTCCAGGCCGGTGCGTTCCAAGGTCGCCTCGATGGAGCGGAGCACTCCGTCGCGGCTGAAGTCCCATTGTCTGCGCAGGTCGTCCGGCACCACGAAGCCCTCGGTGTCGATGCCGCGCGGCTGCTCGTTGGGGACGAGCAGGCGGCCGACCTTGGAGGAGACGGCGTACGCGTCGCGTGGACGGTCCCGCAGGGCGGCTCCCAGGCGTCGCTCGGAGAGGCCGAGCCCGTAGTGCGGTGCCGTGTCGAAGTACCGGATGCCGACCGCCCAGGCCGCCTCGATCGCGGCCTGCGCGTCGTGAGGAGGGGTGACACGGTAGAGATTGCCGATCACGGAGGCCCCGAAGCCGAGGTCCGTGAGCTCGACGGGGGTGTTCGTGATCTTCCGGTGTCCCCTGGTCCGATGTGTCAACTGTGCTCCTCTGGTGGTGCGGTTCGGTACGGCGGCCGAGGGCCGGTCATCGTCTGACGGCGGCCGAGCCACCTGCCATGAGCGCCTCGACCTCGGTGAGTGAGGCCATGGAGACGTCACCGGGCGTGGTCATGGTCAGTGCGCCGTGGACGGTGCCGTAGCCCAGAGCGCGCCGCAGGCCGACGGCATCGAGGTTCGCCGCGGGCCTGGCGCGGGCCGCCGAGCCGCCCTCCTCGCCGTCGCCCGTCAGCAGTCCGTAGATCAGTCCGGCCGCGAAAGCGTCGCCGGAGCCGATGCGGTCAAGGACGTGCAGGCCGGGCATGTCGGGGCCACGCACGCAGCCGGTCCGGGCCGACCAGGCGGCCGAGGACCAGTCGTTCACCCCGGCCGAGGTCACCGTGCGCACGGTCGTCGCCAGCACCTCGGCCTGGGGCAGGCGTCCCGCGACCTCTGCGAGTGCGTCCTGCACCTCGTCCGCCTCGATCCGCAGCGCCCCTGGGTGCGTTCCGGCCAGGCCCAGGGCGCCCACGACGACGTCGGCGTGCCGGGCGAGCCGCAGGTCGACCTCGCGGGCGGCGTTGGCGCCGCCCCGGCCGGCCCAGAGACTGGGGCGGTAGTTGGGGTCGTAGGAGACCGTCACACCGTGCCGCCGCGCGGCCGCCATGGCCTCGTCCGCGACGTCCACGGTGGTGTCCGACAGACCGGCGAAGATGCCGCCGGTGTGGAACCAGCGCGGTCCCGAGGCGAAGACCGCGTCCCAGTCGACATCCCCTTT
Source organism: Streptomyces sp. RB17 (assembly GCF_009604455.1). Lineage (GTDB taxonomy): Bacteria > Actinomycetota > Actinomycetes > Streptomycetales > Streptomycetaceae > Streptomyces. The sequence goes on along the minus strand of NZ_WEGL01000016.1, from coordinate 37,482 downwards.
GCGCAGCTGCGAGACGGCCGTGCCCGCGCGGTCGCTGACGCCCAGTGCGCCCCGGATGCCGAATCCGCGCTCGACGAAGTTCAGACCGTTGCGTGCGCCGCGGCCGATGCCGTCCGCGGGCATCCAGCGGATCTGCGAGGTGTCGACTCCGCCCTGGAGGACCAGGTCCTCGACCAGCCGCCCCACCTGGTTGTCGGCCAGGGCGGTCACGACGGCCGTACGCAGGCCGAAGCAGCGGCGCAGTCCGCGTACGACGTTGTACTCGCCGCCGCCTTCCCAGACCTGGAAGGTGCGGGCGGTGCGGATCCTGCCCTCGCCCGGGTCGAAGCGGAGCATCACCTCGCCGAGGGCCACCACGTCGGTCACGTCGCGCTCCTCCGTACGGCCTCGGCGGTCAGCCGGCGGATCTCCTCGTACTCGCCCCGTTCCAGATGGGCGGCGGTGGCCATCCAGCTGCCGCCGACGGCGAGGACTGCCGGGTCGGCGAGGTAGGCGGTCATGCGGTAGGCGTCGATGCCGCCCGTCGGCACGAACCGTGCCCGCGGAAAGGGCGCCGCCAGGGCTCGCAGCATGGGGATCCCGCCGAGCGGCTCGGCGGGGAAGAGCTTGACGGTGTCGAGGCCGGCCCGCAGCGCACGCATCAGCTCGGTGGCGGAGGCGATGCCGGGCACCACGGGTACCCCCAGCTCGCCGCACCTGGCGACGACTGCCTCGTCGAAGCCGGGGGAGACGACGAAACGGGCCCCGGCCGCCAAGGCCCGGTCCACCTGCTCGGACGTGAGGACCGTACCGGCGCCGACGGTCAGCCCGCCGTGGGCGGCCATCGTCTTGAGTACCTGCTCGGCGTCGGGGGTGCGGAAGGTGACCTCGGCGCACCGGGCGCCGCCCGCCGCGAGCGCGTCGGCCAGCGGGGCGGCGGTCGCGGCGGACGGCACGGTCAACACCGGCATGACGCGGGCGCCGGCCAGTACGGAGGCCAGGTCGGTGTCACTCATCGGCCGAGCCATCCGCCGTCGACGGGCAGGACGGTGCCGTGGACGTAGGCGGCGGCGTCCGAGGCGAGGAACACCGTGGCGCCCGCGAGGTCGTCGGCGCTGCCCCAGCGCGCGGCCGGGATTCGGTCCAGGATCGCCTTGCTGCGGACGGGGTCGTCCTGCAGGGCCTGGGTGTTGTCGGTGGCGATGTAGCCGGGCGCGATGGCGTTGACGTTGACGCCGTGCGGGGCCCACTCGTTGGCCAGGGCCTTGGTCAGTCCGGCGATGCCGTGCTTGGCGGCGGTGTAGCCGGGGACGGTGATGCCGCCCTGGAAGCTGAGCAGCGACGCCGTGAAGATGATCTTCCCGTGGCGGCGCGCCACCATGGCCGCGCCCACCGCGCGGGACAGGGCGAACTGGGCGTTGAGGTTGACCTGGAGGACCAACTCCCAGTCATCGTCGGGGTGTTCGGTGGCCGGGGCGCGGCGGATCGTGCCCGCGTTGTTGACCAGGATGTCCACCGGCCGCTCACGCCCGGCGAGATCCGCGCCCAGCGCCCGTACGGCGTCCGGGTTGGCGAAGTCGGTGCGGATGGCCTCGAAGGTACGGCCCACGGCGAGAACGTCCTTCTCCACCGCGCTGCCGGACTCCTCCAGCGAGGCGCTGACGCCGATGACGTCCGCACCGGCCTCGGCGAGCGCGCGGGCCATGGCCCGGCCGATGCCGCGCCGGGCTCCCGTGACGACGGCGAGCTTCCCGGTGAGGTCGAAGGCGGTCATACGGCGGCTCCCTGAGCGTCGTCGGTGCAGTCCACGAGGATCTTCATCACGTCGCCGCCGCCCTCCAGGGCCTCGAAGGCGGCCGGCGCCTGGGTGAGGGGGACGACCTTGCTGATCAGCCGCTCGGCCGGGATGGTGCCGTCGGCGACCGCGGCGACCGCCCGCTCGAAGTCGGAACGGTCGTACAACCGGGCGCCCACCAGGGTGAGTTCGCGCCAGAAGAAGCGGTGCAGGTTGACCTCGCGCGGGCGGGGGTGGATGGCGACCAGGCACAACCGGCCGCGCACGCCGAGGACCTCGACGGCGGTGTCCACTCCGCCCTGCGCGCCGGAGACTTCGAAGGCGACGTCCGCGCCGGCGTCGCCGGTCCACTGCCGGACCAGCTCGGGCACGTCGTCGGCGCCCGGATCCCAGGTGGCCAGCCCCAGCTCCTGTGCGAGCCGCCGCCGGTGAGGGGTCAGCTCGACCACCCGGACGTCGGCTCCGGCTGCCCGGGCGACCAGGGCGATGAGGATGCCGACAGGGCCGCCGCCGACCACGACGGCCTTCTCGCCGTCGCGGACCTGGGCCCGGCCGACGTCGTGCACCGCGACCGCGGTGGGCTCCACGAGGGCGGCGTGGTGCAGAGGGAGGGAGTCGGGCAGCCGGATGAGGGTGGTGGCGGGCACGGCCCAGCGCTGCTGCATCGCGCCCGGGGAGTCGATGCCGATGAAGTCCAGGTGCTGGCAGATGTGCTGGTGCCCCGCCTGGCAGGCCGGACAGGTGTCGTCCCAGCGCAGCGGCATCACGGTGACCGCGTCACCGGACTGCCAGCCCTCCACGCCGGGGCCGACCCGTACGATCCGGCCGGACATCTCGTGGCCGAGGACGGCGGGCACGGCGACCCGGGTGTCCATGTCGCCGTGGAAGATGTGCAGGTCGGTGCCGCAGATACCGACGTAGGCGGGGGCGATCTCCACCTGACCGGGGCCGGGCGGCGGGTTCTCGGCGGGCGCGGTGTCCAGGGTGCGGGCGGCGAGGTAGCGGACTGCGAGTGTCATCGTGTTCTCAGGGTCCCTTCAGCGCGGACGCCGATAGTCAGCAGCAGGTTGGCGTAGGTGCGGATGTCGGCGGTGACGACGGCGAGGGCCAGGTCGGGTGAGCGGGCGGCGTCGTAGAACTCGAAGCGGCCGAGCGTCGCGACCGGGACGGGCGCCAGCATCGAGCGGTACTCCGCGATGGCCGGCGGCTCCGGCTCGCCCTCGGGCGGCACCATCACATGCGCCGACTCGACGGGCAGAGCCCGCAGCAGGACGTCGAGCACGGTCGTGACGTCCAGCAGACCCGGCGCCAGGTTGAGATGGACGGTCCTGGCCCGCGGGCCGGTGGCCGTACTCGCCGGATAGTGGCCGTCGGCGAGCAGGACCCGGGCTCCATGCCCGGCGCCCGCCAGGGCTTCGAGAATGCCCGGGTGCAGGAGTTCGGTCAGGAGCATGGAGTCCGTCCCTTCCTTTCAGCGGCATCGAGGCGGTAGAACGTGGTGGCCGTGCCGGCGAGGACCGCCTCGGTCTCGGCGGCGGAACAGCCCGCCAGGAGTTCCCCGACGGTGGCGGCCCACCGGTTCCAGCCGCCGGCGAGGACGCAGACCGGCCAATCGGAGCCGAACATCAGCCGGTCGGGGCCGAAGGCCGCCAGCAGGACCTCCCACACCGGCCGGATGTCGTCGATGGTCCACTTCTCGTGGTCGGCCTCGGTGACCAGGCCGGAGACCTTGCAGCGCACCTGCGGATGCGTGGCGAGCCGGCGCACGCCCCGCTCCCAGTCGTCCAGGTCCTGCCGGGCGATGGGTGGTTTGCCGGCGTGGTCGAGGACCAGGGCAAGTTCGGGCAGGCGTTCTGCCAGGCGGATCGCCTGGGGGAACTGATGGCTGCGGATGAGCAGGTCGTACCCCAGGCCGCGTTCGCCCACCTCCCGCAATCCCCGCTCCACTGAGGGCTGTTGCAACCAGTCGGGATCGGACTCCCCCTGGACGAGGTGACGTACGGCCCGCAGACGCGTACCGCCGGGGCCGGCGCGCAGTGCGTCCAGTGCGTCGCCGATCGAGGGGGACGTGAGGTCCGCCCAGCCGACGACCGCGCCGATGAGCGGGTCGCCGTCGGCGAGGGCGAGGAACTCACGGGTCTCGTCGACGGACGGCAAGCACTGGACGAGCACCGTGCACTCCAGCCGCCGTCCTGCCACGGTCGCGGTCGCGGCTGTGCGCAGGTCGTCGGTGCCGAAGGTACGGCGGATGGGTTCGTGCCCGGGTTCGTCCAGCCAGGGCTGCGGCCGGAGGTCCAGGGCCCACACGTGGTGGTGGGCGTCGACGAGTACCTGGGTGTCAGGCACGAGCGCTCCAGACGGGGCCGTCGGGGTATGCGTACTCCTTGAGCGAGTCCGGGTGCATCTGCGCGCTCAGTCCGGGCAGGGTCGGCGCGAGATAGTGGCCGTCGACGATGCGGACGGGGTCGACGAAGTGCTCGTGCAGGTGGTCGACGTACTCGATGACCCGGTCCTCCAGGGTGCCGGAGACGGCGACGTAGTCGAACATCGACAGGTGCTGCACCATCTCGCACAGGCCCACACCGCCGGCGTGCGGGCAGACCGGCACCCCGAACTTCGCGGCGAGCAGCAGGATCGCGATGTTCTCGTTCACGCCGCCGACCCGGGCCGAGTCGATCTGCACGATGTCCACCGCGCCCGCCTGCAGCAGCTGTTTGAAGACGACCCGGTTGGCGATGTGCTCACCGGTGGCGACCTTGATGGGGCTGAGCGCCCGGCGGACGGCCGCGTGGCCGAGGACGTCGTCGGGGGAGGTCGGCTCCTCGATCCAGTACGGCTCGTACGGCGCCAGGGCGCGCATCCAGTCGATGGCGGGCTGGACGTCCCAGCGCTGGTTGGCGTCGACGGCGATGCGGATGTCCGGGCCGACCGTCTCGCGGGCGACGCGCAAGCGCCGTACGTCGTCCTCGAGGGAAGCGCCGACCTTCAGCTTGATCTGGGTGAAGCCGTCGGCGACGGCCTCGCGGGCGAGGCGGGCCAGCTTCTCGTCGGAGTAGCCGAGCCAGCCGGGGGTGGTGGTGTAGGCGGGGTAGCCCTGGTCGGTGAGACGGCCGATGCGGCGATCGCGGCCCGGCTCGGCACGGCGCAGGATCTCCAGGGCCTCCTCGGGAGTGAGCGCGTCGCTCAGCCAGCGGAAGTCGACCTGCGCGACCAGCTCCTCGGGCGACATCTCCCCGAGGAAGCGCCACACCGGCTTGCCCGCGCGCTTGGCGGCGAGGTCCCAGGCGGCGTTGACCACCGCGCCGGTGGCCATGTGGATGGCGCCCTTCTCCGGTCCCAGCCAGCGCAGTTGGGGATCGTGCACGAGGGAGCGGGAGAACGCGCCGAGGTCGGCGCAGACCTCCTCCACCGAGAGGCCGACCACGTGCGGGGCGAGCGCCGCGATCGCGGCGGCCTGCACGTCGTTGCCGCGTCCGGTGGTGAAGGCCAGGGCGTGGCCCTCCAGTCCGTCGCCGACGTCGGTGCGCAGGACCACGTAGGCGGCGGAGTAGTCGGGCTCGGGGTTCATGGCGTCCGAGCCGTCGAGGTGTTCGGAGGTGGGGAACCGCACATCCAGGACGTCCAGGGCGGTGATGCGGGCGGATGAGGGCACGGTGGAGGACATGGCGGCAACTCCTGTGAGGGGCAAGGGGGAATCGGTCCCTTGCGACGAGGCGTGAACGCGGCGGAGGACGAGCGGCCGGCGACGGCCGCCCGGATCACTCCTGGACCTTGCCGCCGGTGATACGGGAGATGGCGAGGGCGACCAGGATGATCAGGCCGTTGAGAGCGCCGATCCACTGAGCGGGGACACCCGCCAGCGTGAGCACATTCTGGATCATGAAGAGCAGCAGGATGCCGCAGAACGCACCGAACATGGTGCCCTTGCCGCCGTTGAGGCTGATCCCGCCGATGACGGCGGCGGCGAAGACGGTGAAGATGTAGCCGTTGCCCTGCGCGGAGGCGACCGAGGCCAGGCGTCCGGACAGCATCAGTCCGGCGAGGGCGGCGAGCACGCTGCCCGTGACGATCACGATCCACAGCACCCGGTCGGTACGGATGCCGGCCGCCTTCGCCGCGTCGACGTTGCCGCCGATGGCGTACAGGGAGCGGCCGAAGCTGGTCCAGCCGAGGACCACGATCGCGATCGCGAACAGGGCAAGGCAGATCCAGATGGAGGCGGGCATACCGAACCATTCGGCGGTGCCGATGTAGAGCATCGACTGCGGCAGCTGGAAGAAGGTCTGGCCACCGGAGATGCCGGTGAGAATGCCGCGCAGCACGATGAGCATGCCGAGGGTGACGATGAAGCCGTTGAGGCCGAAACGGATGATCAGCAGGGCGTTGATCACGCCGACGAGCAGGCCCACGGCGAGGGTGAGGGGGATCGACCAGGCGCCGGGGAGCAGGCCGAGTCCGTGTCCGGCGCCCGCCGGGACGACCAGCCAGGCCGCGACGCCGGGCGCGAGGCCCATGGTGGACTCCAGGGACAGGTCCATCTTCTTGACGATCAGGATCATCGTCTGGGCGAGGACCAGCAGCGCCATCTCGGACATGGTCTGCAGGACGTTGATGAGGTTGTCGGCCTGCAGGAAGACCGGGTTGACGATCTGGCCGACGATCGCGATGACGACGATCGCCGGGACGAGGGCGAGGTCGCGCAGGCGGGCCAGGGGTATCCGGCCGCCGAGCAGCGCGGTGCGCCCGGGTTTGGGTTCCATGGCCTTGGCGGCCGCGTCCGCGAGGACGGTCTCAGGCATTGAGGTCCACTCCTTCCATCGCGGCCACGAGTTCGTGGTCGTGCCAGCCGCGGGCGATCTCTGAGGTCACACGGCCCTGGAACATCACCAGGACCCGGTCGCACATGCGCAGATCGTCGAGTTCGTCGGAGGCGATGAGCACTCCGGTGCCGGACTCGGCGGTCTCCTCGACCTTGCCGAGGAGGAACTCCTTGGAGCGCACGTCCACGCCCGCGGTCGGGTTGATCAGCACCAGCAGCCGCGGGTCGTCCGCCAGGGCGCGGGCCATGACGACCTTCTGCTGATTGCCGCCCGAGAGCGCGGAGACGGGCAGCTCGGGTCCAGGCGTCTTGATCGCCAGCTTCTCGATCATGTTGTCGGCGAGCCGGTCCCGTCGGTCACGGCTGAGGAAGCCGTTCTTGCCGAGTCGGTGAGGAACGGACAGCGTGGCGTTGTCCGCGATCGACATGTCGGGCACGAATCCCTGGTGGTGCCGGTCCTGCGGGACGAACCCGGCGCCCGCGGCGAGCGCGGCGGGCACGCTGCCCGGCCGGGGCCGGCGCCCGGCGATCTCCACCTCGCCCGCCTGGGCCGCCCGCAGCCCTACGACGGTCTCGGCGACCTCGGTGCGGCCGCTGCCGGCGGCACCCGCGAGTCCGACGATCTCACCGGCGCCCACCTGGAAGGTGACATCACCGTAAGCGCCGTCACTGCCCAGCGCCTGCACGGACAGCGCGGGCGTGGCGGTGCGGTCGAGGGCGCTCGACCGCGCCTGCAGCCGGTCGACCGCCGCCTCGCCGGTCATCGCGGCGACCAGCTCGGTGCGAGGGAGCTCTGCGACCGGCGCGGTGACGATGTGCCGGGCGTCGCGGAACACCGTCACCATGTCGCAGATGTCGTAGACCTCCTGGAGATGGTGGCTGATGAACAGGAAGGTCACGCCCTGGCGCTGCAGGTCGCGGATCCGGTCGAAGAGCCGGTTGATGGCCGCACCGTCGAGCTGGGCGGTCGGCTCGTCGAGGATGACGAACCGGGCTCCGAAGGACAGCGCCCGGGCGATCTCCACGAACTGCCGCTGCTCCACGCTCAGATCGCCGGCCGAGGTCCGCGGGTCGACGTCCACCGACCACGTCGACAGCAGCTCCTGCGCCCGCCGGCGAACACCCTGCCAGCTGATGAGCCGGCTGCGGCCGTGGTCGTGCCGGTTCAGGAAGAGGTTCTCGGCGACGGTCAGGGTGGGGATGATCGTCGACTTCTGGTAGACGCAGGCCACGCGCTGTCGCCAGGCGTCGCGGTCCGCGAGTCGTGGTGCGGGGCCGCCGCCGAAGGTGACCGTTCCCTCGTCGGGTGCCTGCAGGCCGGTGAGGACCGACACGAGCGTCGACTTGCCGGCCCCGTTGCGGCCGACGAGGGCGTGGGTCTCGCCGGGCCTGATCGTGATCCGGGCGCCGTTGAGGGCCACCGTGGGACCGAATCGTTTGACTATGCCCGTCGCCTCGACGACGGGCGGGCCCACCGGGGGCCGTCCGTCGTCCGCCGGGGCGGGCGCGGGGCTGACTGCTCGCTCCCCGTCGCTCATCACAACCACCTTGTAGTCATTATCCGTTGGGGCCTGACAGGGCAGGTCAGCCGAGGTTGTTGCCCCACAGGGAGGTGTCGCTGCTCTTGACGCTGGATGCGCCGCCGTAGGTGCCGCCGTCGACGGTGACCAGCGGAGCGGAGAGCTGGTCCTCGAGCAGACCGGGACGGACCTGGATGATGGTGCTGTCGTGGTCGGTCTTGCCGGGCTTGAACGTCTTCCCGTCTATCGCGGCCTTCAGGTAGTACAGGGCGTACTTGGCGTAGAGGTCGGCCGGCTGGGACACGGTGGCATCGATGTGCCCGGCGGCGATGTCCTTCAATTCCTCGGGAATGCCGTCGTTGGAGACCACGAACACGTGCTTCGGGTCCTTCGGGCCGACCAGCAGCCCCTTCTGCTTGAGGACCTGCAGCGTGCCGGACAGGGCGAAGCTGGACTCCATGTAGACGCCCTTGATGTCCGGGTTGGCGGTCAGGTCCGTCTGGAGCTTCTGCGCCGCGACCGCACCGTCCCAGTTCGTGGCCTCGCCGAACACCTTGATGCCGGGGAAGTTCTTCTTCATGCAGTCGTTGAACGCCTCGGTGCGGTCGCGGCCGTTGATCGAGTCGAGGCCGCCCTCCAGCATGGCGACCTTGCCCTTGCCGTTCAGCTTCGTGCCGAGGAACTGGCAGGCCTTCTCGCCGTAGGCCCGGTTGTCGGCCCGCACCACCATGAACACCTTGCCGCTGTCGGGGCGCGTGTCGACCGTGACGACCGGGATCTTCTTCGCCTCCAGCTGCGCCAGCGTCGGCGCGATGGCGGCGGTGTCCTGGGGCGCCATCGCGATGCCCTTCACACCCTGGCTGATGAAAGTCTGCGCGTTGGCGGTCAGTTTGGCGACGTCGTTCTGCGAGTTCGTCGTCTTCAGCGACAGGCCCAGCTGCTTGGCGTACTCCGGCGTGTACTTGATGTACGAGTTCCAGAAGTCGGTGTCGGAACGCGGGTAGTCGACACCGACCAGCGGCGTGTCGCTGGACGACGCCGCGGTGCCGGAGCCGTTGCAGGCGGTGAGCAGCGCCAGTGCGGAGAGGACGGAGGCGGTGGAACAGAGAGCAGTTCTGAGTCTCATCGGTACTTCCTCGCGCTGGTCCCGGAGCGGGAGATGGTTCGCAGGGCGACAGCCGTGTGCCGCCGCATCGAAGAGATGGGATGTATATATAGGCCGCGACCGAGGGGGCTGTCTAGGCCTCGGGCGAAGTCACTGCAAGCGTGGGGGTCGTGGGGCTTATCACCGTGACGGGCGAGTTGAATCAATCCCATCAATGACGAGTATCTGCAAGGCGCCGACGGCTTGCCCGAGGACTCCCCGTGTGGGTGTCGCACCCTTCGTGCACCGCGCAAACATGCCATGTCTGATGTTCAACAAAAAGGACATGAGCTCCCATATACACATTAAACTGCAAGCCACGAGGCACTTTCATCCCTGCACGCCCGTTGACATCGGCGCGTCACATGCTCGAACTTCGTGCGTAACGTCCGCGCTTCAGTGCCGTGGGCGTCGTGTCCTCCCTCTGTCCCCCACATCAGGGATGTCCTCATGTCGAGCTCGTTCAACAGACGTCAGTTCCTGGCCGCCGCCACAGGTGTCGCGGCGGCAGCCGTCGCCGGCGGCGGCCCCGGGGCCGGCGTCGCCCAGGCGGCACCGAGCACGTACACCCCCGCGTGGCCCTCGGTCGACCAGCACCCGCCCGCTCCCGAGTGGTTCCAGGACGCCAAGTTCGGCATCTACTTCCACTGGGGCGTCTTCAGCGTTCCCGCCTACGACAGCGAGTGGTACCCGCGCAACATGTACATAGCCGGCAGCGCGGCCAACCAGCACCACATCGCGACCTACGGCGACCCGTCGGTGTGGCCGTACCACAACTTCATCAACGGGGCGAAGGATCTCGCCGGGAACACCGTGCAGTTCGCACCGAAGCTGAAGTCGGCGGGCGGGAACTTCGACCCCGACGCGTGGGCGCAGCTGTTCGTCGACGCGGGAGCGAGGTTCGCCGGACCGGTCGCCGAGCACCACGACGGCTTCTCCATGTGGAACAGCAAGGTCAACGAGTGGAACTCGGCCGCCAAGGGCCCGAAGCTCAATCTGCTGCAGCTGTTCACCACGGCGATCCGGGCCAAGGGACTGAAGCTGCTGGTCGCCATGCACCACGCGTACAACTTCAACGGCTACTACGACCACGTCCCAGCCCAGTCGGACCCGAGCCTGCAGAAGCTCTACGGGCAGTTGGGCAGGGCACAGGAGAACCAGCTCTGGTACGACAAGCTGAAGGAGGTCATCGACCTCGCCCAACCGGACATCCTCTGGCAGGACTTCGATCTGAGCGCGGTCGACGAGACGCGGCGCCTGAACTTCCTGTCGTACTACTACAACCAGGCCAACGCCTGGGGCCGCGAGGTCGTCGCCACCTACAAGGACGGCCTCGACAGCAAGGGCGAGGTGTTCGACTACGAGCGCGGCGGCCCGGCCGACCTGACCGCGCCGTACTGGCTCACCGACGACAGCATCTCCAGCTCCAGCTGGTGCTACACGCAGGGCATCGGCTACTACAGCACGCAGCAGATGCTGCACTCACTCATCGACCGGGTGAGCAAGAACGGCAACATGCTGCTGAACATCGCGCCGATGGCGGACGGCACGATCCCGCAGGGACAGAAGGACGTCCTGCTCGGCATCGGCGACTACCTGAAGCGCTTCGGCGAGTCGATCTACTCGACCCGGCCCTGGACGGCGTACGGCGAAGGCCCGACGAAGATGGGCGGCGGCTCCTTCACCACCCCGACCGCCGGCACCGCGCAGGACCTCCGCTTCACCCGGAACAAGACCGACACGGTCCTATACGCCACCGCCCTCGGCTGGCCCGGCAGTTCACTGACGATCAAGACCCTCAGCTCCGACCGGATCGACCTGTCCTCGCTGACGTCGGTCAAGCTGCTCGACTCGACGGCCGGCAGCTACATCAGCCTCGCCACGCCCACGCAGGACGCCGCCGGGCTGAAGGTGACCCTGCCGTCGTCGGCACCGTTCAGTGCCAACGCCTACGTCCTGAAGCTCGCCTTCTCGGGACAGATCCCCAGCTTGCGGCCCCTCTCCGGCGCCGTGGTCTTCGGGGACGTCAACTACTCGGGCACGACGGCCGTGCTCCCTGTCGGCGACTACACCGCGGACCAGCTGACGCTCGCAGGGCTCGGCCCACTCACCCTCTCGTCCCTGCGCCTGGCTCCCGGCTTCCAGCTGATCGGCTACTCAGGGGACAACTTCACCGGCACCTCGTGGACCTTCACCGCCGACAACCCCGACCTCAGGGTCTCCGGCAACAACGACCAGATCACCTCGCTGAAGGTCCGGTTCAACCCGTCGACGTACTTCCGGCTCACCAACGTCACCGACGGCCTTGCCCTGGACAGCGGCGGCAACGTCGCCTCCGGGTCCAACCTCAAGCAGTGGACCTGGGACGGCAGCCCCAACCTCCAGTGGCAGGCGGTCGATGTCGGCGGCGGCTACTACAAGCTGGTCAACCGCACCAACGGCATGGTCGCCGACGGTTGGGGGGACACTGCCAACGGTTCAGCGGCCAGGCAGGCACCATGGAACGGCGGCACGAACCAGCAGTGGAAGATCACCCACCGAGGCGACGGCCGCCACACGATCGCCAACCGCACCACCGGCCTGCTCCTCGACGGCGGAGGCAACGTGGCCTCGGGCTCCGTCACCAAACAGTGGGCCTACGGAAGCAGCACCAACCTCCTGTGGACCTTCACGGCCCTCTGACACCGGCACCAGCATGAGAAGCGGCCGCGGCGGGCGCGCTCGCGAGGACTGGGAGTTCCAGTCGGTAGACGTCCCGTATCGGCGGAGCTTGGCCGGCAGCACTTCGGGGGCTCTGGCCACCACGAGGCCCATGTCATCAGGAAGAAGAGTGTCCCGTCGTACCCTGCCGGGCGCCGCGGGCGCCGCTGTGGCCGCGAGCGCGCTGCCCGTGGCTCCCGGCTTCTCCCGCCTGCCCCCTCAGGCGGCCGCCGCGGACCTCACGGGCTACGGAAGGACGCCACGACCGGGCCCACGGCCGGCTGTCTGTCTCGGGTCTCGGGTCTCGGGAGAAACGACGGACCGCGTGGTCCGGCAGTACGGCGATCGAGTCCTGCCCCCGGTCATCCCCGCCGCACGGGCCCGCACGGCGATCACCGCGGCCCGTGCGGCAGCTCTCGGATTCCACCGCGGAGTCGACCGGCCGGTCCTTCGGCCGGTGAGTTCCCCACAGCAACTGCGGCATTGCGCGACCCAGTCGCGCTTGTCCTGAACCGTTTCCCAGGACCCGATGCCTTCCGTGTGCCAGGTGGGCCAGTCCTCATGTCCACGGCGCCTCGTCCTCCCCGATAGGCGGCGAGCACACGGCCCTCATTCGAGCCGGCCAGGTCCGGATGGGCGGCGTAGGAGGAACGGAGAACTTCTCCGGGTTTTTGAGATCCCCGTGGCCGGCCACCGGTCTTCACGTCCGTAAGGATCACCAGCACTCCAGGAAGCACCTGACTCGATGAAGCGTTCTTGGCACCTTGTCCTGGCGTCGGCTCTCGTCGCGGGAACCGTCACACCGGTGGTTGCGGTGGGCAGCGCAGTCGCCGCAGACGGGGACATCACCTCCGCCGTCCTGGCGAACCGTGATGTCGTCCTGACCGGCGACGCGGTCGTGCGCGTCCCGCAGGGAACCCACACGTACACCGGTGTGATCAGCGGTGAAGGAGCCCTTCGCGTGTCCGGCACCGGCACGCTGGTCCTCGCCAAGGACAGCACCTTCACCCTGCCGCACTCCCGGCAGCACCAGAGGGTCCAGATCCCGGGCGACAACCACCCGTACGTCGTGGTCGACAGTCCCGACGAGCCCGCGGTCACCGTGGACGCGGGGGCAACCCTCCAGTACGGCACCGGCGGTACGACCGGCCTGATCGGGTCCTTCCCGTACAACACGCCCGGTTACCAGCAGAACCAGGACAACATCCGGGTCGACGGCACACTGCGCCTGTCGCTGACCCGGCTGTTCAACCTGGGCATCATCAGCGGCTCCGGCCTGGTCACCCAGCCCCGGAACATGTGGGGAGCGCTCCAGATCTGCGGCACCAACCCGTTCTCCGGCATCCTCGACAACGGCACGGGGGTCAACTTCGCGAGCACCACGTGTGCCGCCGACCTGCCCAACGCCCGCTCCGTCGTCAACCGCGGTTCATGGATCATCGACACCCCGCTCAACCACACTGTCGTACAGCGGCAGAACTTCTACAGCCACGAGTACGGCAACGACGTCAACGTGCACTCCCGGCCGGGCAGCAAGGTGATCCTCACCGGCGTCTACAGCTGGAGTGACAGCGGCGACGGGGCGGCGCCCTCGCTGAGCGACCCCGGACTGAACTGGCGACCCGTGGCCCACAAACTCAACAAGCGCGGCACCAACATCGAGGGCGCCGACGTCCAGTGGGGCGACGGGACCACACACCGGATCTTCATGCCCGGCACGGCACAGACGGTCTACATCAACCTGCACGCCAGACGGCAGCGCTCCCGGCTCACCTTCGACTACAACGGACCGGTAACCCTGGGTGCGCCCATCGGCGGCGGCATGTATCACGACACCCTCAGCGCTCCCGGCGCCGGGGACATCGTCATCGCCGGCACCCGCGGCAACGACGTGACCTTCGCAGCAGCGCAGTACTACGACGGATCCACGACCATCGGCAGGAGTGCGACCCTCCGTCTCGGCTCCGGGACCGCGGGCGGCGACGGAAGCCTCTACACCGGCGGAGCCCTCGACAAAGTGATCGACGACGGTTCACTCGTGCTCCGCAACACCAGGACTCCCACCTCCCTCCCGGCGGTGACCGGTGCCGGATCGGTGACGCAGAGCGGAGCCGCGGCCACCACCGTCACCAGCGCCGCCTACACCGGCGCCACCACCGTGGCCAAAGGCAGCCTGATCGTCTCCGGGACCTCTTTGCGGACATCCAACGCGGTCGCTCTGACCGGTCCCTCGGCCGTCCTGGACCTCAGCAAGGCACGCGACACGACCCTGCGCAAGCTACAGGTCGTCACAGGCGCGAAGATCCTCCTTTCCCGGAACTCCCCCGAGCTGACCGTCGGTTCGGCGACCGCAACAATCGCCGGTACCGGTCTCGCCGTCGGCGGGGCGCGTTTCTCCGTCAGCCGGGCCGGCGCCCACACCGTGCTCACCGCTCTCACGTCCACCACGGCCGCACGCCCGTCCTCCGCCGCGACAGGACCCGCGCCCTCCCCCGCCCAGAGCGGCCGAGCCGCCACGCCCCTGGGCGCCTCCGCCGGCGCCATGGCGGACACCGGCAGCAACTTCGGTGCTCTGTGGACCGTCACAGGACTGGCGGGCGTCGTACTCGCCGGCGTCGCCGCGGTCTTCGTCTTCGTACGCAGCCGCTCGCGTCTGCGTACGGCCCCGCGTCACTCCCGCTGATCCCCGGCCGCCACGGATTCCACCGGCCCGCCCATGGCTGTTCAGCGCTCACCCTTACGATGGCATCGCTGCCGCGGTGTCTGTGATATCGACGGCGGTTGCCCGAGGACCCCCGCAACCTGGCTCGGTCGGCGCGAGCGGGGCTTCATACCCGCGGCAGGTCGAAGGGAGACCCGATGCCAAGGCATGCCGCGCCCGCGGCCGACGTGGTCGCCGCGGCTCAGGCCGGCGAACGCGGCGCCCTGGAAGAGCTCAGCTCCCGGACGCTTCCGCTGGTCTACAGCGTCGCGGCGCGTGCGCACCCGTACCGCGACGACGTCGACGACATCGTCCAGGAGACGATGATGCGCATCCTGCGTGGCATCGGGGGGCTGGAGCGCCCGGAGGCGTTCCGATCCTGGGTGATCACCATCACCGTGAACGAGGTCCGCGACCACATCCGCAGGCGCGGCAGGAGGGAGACGACGGGAGCGGCGTTCGACGCGGCTGAGCACCGGCCCGACCCGGCCGCCGACTTCGCCGAGGGGGTCATCCTCAACCTGCGGCTGTCCGGGCAGCGCGAGGAGTCCTTGCGCGCGACCCGTTGGCTCGACGAGGACGACCGGGAGCTGCTGTCACTGTGGTGGCTGGAGACGGCCGGCCGGCTCGCCCGGGCCGAGCTCGCTTCCGCTCTGGACATGACCGGCCATCAAGCTGCGGTACGGGTGCAACGCATGAAGGAGCGCCTGCACATCTCCCGCGTCATCGTACGAGCCCTCGCGGCCAGGCCCGGATGCGGGGAACTGACCCGGCTGACCCTGGACTGGAACGGGGCCCCCAGCGGCCTGTGGCGCAAACGCCTCGGCCGCCATGTGCGGCAGTGCCCGCGGTGCGTGCGCCACGAGGAAGGCATGCTGGCCCCGGAAGGACTGCTGGCGCCCCTGGCCCTCCTGCCCGTGCCGGCGGCACTGCTGGCCTGGCGCCCGTGGCTGTCCGCGGGAACGCACGCCGCTGCGGCCGACCACGCCGGCACCGCGGCCACTTCAGGCGGCGGGGGTTCCGCGACGGCGGGGACGGCAGGGACCACGGGGACGAGCTTCACCGCGAAGGCGGTGGTGGCGGCGAGTGCGCTGCTCGCCGTGGGCGGCGGCGCGCTCGTGTACACGGCCCCATGGTCCAGCCCGTCGGCGCGTCCGGCCACCGCCCCGACGGCTTCCAGCCCGGCACCCGCGGCCTCGCCCACCGCATCCGCATCACCGTCGCGGCCGGCACCGGTTCCGGGCTCGGCCGTCTCGCGTCCCTCGCCCCGGCCGCGTTACGGGTCCGTGGTCGACACCGTGGACAGCGCGCCGCCGCCGGACCGGCCGCCCGCAGCATTGCCGCACCGCCCGCAGACCACGGTGACGATGACGGGGCTCAAGAGGCACCTGGACGGCTACCAGCTCGTCCACCGCGGGGACACGGTGGTACTGCGTGGGAAGGGCTACTTCACCGTCCACTGGGACGTGATGTACGGGCTGCGCCCCGGGCTGCTGACCATGCCCTCGTGGACCGGACTGCGAGGAAGGCTGTTCCACGTGGCCTCGGGCGGCGGCCACCGCATGGACGACCGCCAGCCGGGCGCGACCGCCGGCGGCACCTGGATGGGCAACAGGCAGCAGGGACTGATCATCCTGCCGCCGGGAGCCCAGCAGATGTGGCAGAACGAGTACTACTACCTCGACGGCAGTGTCACACTCCACCTCAACGAAACCCAGGCCGACTACAACCTCGACGTCCTGCCCTCCTCCTGGCAGGAGACAGCCGACGACATCGCCACTCCCCCGGCTCCGAACCCCGCCGACCGCGAACGGTACGGACTCGTGCGCGACACCGGCCGCGACGACGCCCCCGTACCGCAGTACGCCACCCGCTCCACGCCGACCGACGCTGCCACCGTGCCCCAGCGCTCCGTCGTGTCCTGACCATGGGCGGTTGCCCTGGCCGGGCGGTGCCCTTGCCGAAGACTTGTCCGCCCTGGTGGGAGCCGGTGTGCGGTTGGCGACCGCGGTCGCTTGCGCCTGTGCTCTCGCGCGGTTGCCGATCGCTGCGACATGATGATCGGCCGTGCTGCTGCGACTGGCGGGGCGTTCGGGAACCTGGGACGTGCGGGTCTTCGCCACGGGCCGGTAGCCGACCCGGCAACACCTGCTTCGCTGGTACTCGACCGGGGGCGCCTCACCGGGATCTGCTCGACCATCGAGCTGTGCGGCAAGGGAACTCGTCCCCTTGCCGCACAACGGCGTTCACCGGGTCGGGACGAACCCTCCCCGGACCGACGCGGAGCCGCCCGAACCGTGCGCGTCGACGCGGTAGCCGTCGCCCGCGGCACTGCGCACGCCGGTGCCGTTGTTGAACTGGGCGGCGAACTCGTAGCTCCCGGCCGGCACGGTCAGGCCCGGCTTGAGGACCCAGCGGTAGACCAGCGTGCCGCCGGCCTCCTGGGCGGTGACGGTGAAGTCAGCACTCGGCAGGGTCTGCCAGGTGCCGGTGTTCTTCACTCCGCCGGTCTGCACGATCCGCATCTCGACCGTGAGCGAGGTGAGCGGCTGGGTCGTCTTGAGGGCGAGGTTGCTCTGCGTCCAGTAGACGGTGCTGTGCGGGTCCACCGAGCCGGCCGACCACAGCGCCCCGTTCTGGCTCCCGCCGGCGGCCGGCGATGGACTGGTGGCCGGCGGAGTCGGGCGCGCGCTGCCCGGGGTAGTGGCCGGGCCCGGCGCGACGGGGGTGGGGCGGGTCGATGTCGGGTGCGGGGAGCTGACGGTCGGGTCCGGGGTGGCAGGCGTGGTCACAGTGGCCGACGGCGACGAGTGCGCGACGATGGCGGCGACGGCGAGGCCGCCGGTCGCCAGGATGCCGGTGGCGGCGAGCCCGGCGAGCGCGACCCTGGTCCCGGACCTCGCGAACGGCCGCGCGCGGTGACGGACGGCGGGGCCGGCCACGCCGCGTTGCACCCGGGCCAGCATCCTCGCACGGTCGGGCCGGTGGGCCTCGGCGGCCTCGCGCAGCCGACGGGCGATCTCCTCGTTCACCGGTTCCTCCTCCCTGCCACCAGGTCCCCGACCGCTCGTACGCCCAGTATCCTTTCCAGCTCGGCCATTCCCTTCGAGGTCTGGCTCTTCACCGTACCGACCGATATGCCCAGCGCTGCCGCCGTGTCCTTCTCCGACAGGTCGAAGGCGTGCCGCAGCACCACGCAGGCGCGCTTGCGGAACGGCAGCCGGGCGAGCGCCGCGCGGACGTCCAGCACGGCCGCCATGTCCGGCCCCTCCACCTTCTCGGGGCTGCGGGACCAGAAGAGCGTGATCCGGCGTCGCTCGCGCACCGCGCTGCGGATCCGTCCCCGCGCCAGGTTGGCCACCACACCGCGGGCGTAGGCGAGCGGGTGGTCGGCCTGCCGCAACCGGTCCCAGCGCTGCCACAGAGCGACCAGGGCATCCGCCGCGAGGTCGTCCGCCGCGTCGGTCTCGCCGGTCAGGAGGTGTGCTAGACGGGCGAGTTCGGCATAGTGGCGTTCGAAGAATTCGTGGAACTCCGCGGACGCGTCATCGAGGAGCATCCCCCGGTCGCCCTCTCCTGGCAATGATGCGCGCGTTGGTTGCGCGTTTAACAACAACGGGGGGCGCAGCCTAACAGTGCCCAGCCCGGGATACGAACGGCGGTCGTGCTCGGTTGCGGGCCGCTGAAGGCTGACCGGCGGTCTGGTCAATGCCGGGCGAACTGGACGCCCGTCGGCTGCACGACGTCCGGCCGCACGGCGATGCCGTCGACGGTCAGCCGCTCCCCGTAGATGTCGCTGATCCTGAGCGCCCCGCCGCAGCCGGTGCCATCGGCGGACAGGAAGTAGTTGTAGTCGGTGCGGGGCAGCCGCCGCCAGCCGCCGGCGGTCCGCACCTCCAGCGCGGCCACCGGGTTCCGGTGGCCGATCACCTGGATCCCGCACCACCACTTGGTGGACCCGGTCTTGTACCGGATGGCGATCCTGCCCGGCAGGTCCGGGCTCAGCAGCGACCAGGTGATCGGGAGCCGACCCACCGACAGATCGGCGAGCTTGGCGAACGCCTGCCGACTGAGGTCGAGTTGCCCCGGCGCGCAGGGCCACGGGCATTCGTTGACGATCCGTACCGTGACGGTGGCCCCACTTGCCGCGCGGACCAGCACGTAGGCCCCGCACGCCTTGGCCGACTCGTAGTCGGTGACGTTCATCGCCGCGATCATCAGGTCGTCGGACGGCCCGTACAGGCAGGAGCCGCTGCCGTCACCAGCGGCGTAGGCGGTGGCGACCCCCTGGTTGCTGACGGCCGGTTTGATCCGTCCGGCCAGGGCCGCCGCCCTGGAGGTCACGGGCGCGGCACCGGTGGCCGAGGCCGTCGCAGTGGCCGAAACCGAAGACGACGGCGTGGCCGAGGCCCGGCTCGTCGGACTGGCCGAGGCAGTCGGCTGCACCGTCGCCCCCGCACCGCCGCCCGCCGCGGACCCGGCATCGGACGGGGCGGCCGCCCGCGCGCCTGCGGCGGACGCGTCGGCTGTCCTTCCGGCACCGCATCCGCTCCCGGTGAGGACGGTCAGAGTCAGGCACACCAGCACACCAACGACCAGCAGCCCCAAGGGAATGCCCGTGACCAGTCCGCGCCTGCGCCACGGTTGCGGCGCGGCGTGCTTCGTTGCCCTCATGTCCATCCATCCGGTAGTTCGACTCGACCTTCCGGCTCCCAGTTGCCGCAGGAGACGAGAAGGTTGCCGCCCCGACGCTGATTTCTCGGCGACCGGTGCACGGCACGAAAGCAATCTGAAGAACATCGGATACGGCGGCAACCTTTCCATCCCGAGCGGCCACCTAGGGGTGCACCAACCACGGCGAGCGCAGTCAGCCGCGCTACGCCACCCTTGTCCACGCACTCCGATCGGGAGCCACACGTGTCACCTGACGACCCGATAACCACCGAGCAGCCGATGCCTCAGGGCCGTATGCACCGCCGTAGCCGAACGCGCCGCCACATCGTGGCGGGGACGGCGGCGGCCCTGCTGGCCGGGGCCGGCGCGGGCGCCCTGGCGCTCAGCGCGGGCGCCGCGCCGACCGTCGCCGTCACCGTCGACGCAGGCACGTCGCTGGGCACGGTGCCCAGCACCGGGGTCGGCCTCAACACAGCGGTCTACGACGCCTACATGAACGACGCCTCGGCGGCGTCGCTGATGAAGGCGGCTGGGATCCGGCAGTTGCGCTTCCCCGGCGGCTCGGTCGCGGACGCCTACCACTGGAAGACCCATACCGTCACCGGCGGCAGCTGGGCCGCGCCCGGTACCGACTTCGACCACTTCATGGCCACCGCGAAGAAGGTCGGCGCCCAGCCGATCATCACCGCCAACTACGGTTCCGGCACCCCGCAGGAAGCCGCCGACTGGGTCAAGTACGCCAACGTCGACAAGGGCTACGGCGTGAAGTACTGGGAGATCGGCAACGAGATCCCCGGCAACGGGCACTACGGCAGCAAATGGGAGGTCGACACCCACGCCGACAAGAGCCCGACGGCATACGCGAAGAACCTGCTCGCCTACGCGAAGGCGATGAAGGCCGTGGACCCGAAGGTGAAGATCGGGGCGGTGCTCACCACTCCGGGCTCCTGGCCGGACGGGCTGAAAGCTTCCGGCGACAACGCCGACTGGAACCACACGGTGCTCTCCATCGCGGGCAAGTCGATCGACTTCGTGATCATCCACTGGTACCCGAGCGGTGCCGGCACGGCCGACATTCTGAACACCCCCGCCCAGATCGCCGGCACCACCTCCGCGGTGCGCTCGCTGCTCCACACCTACGCGGGCCCGCACGCCGCCTCGGTGAAGATCGCGGTCACCGAGACCTCCAGCGCCATGTCGCCGGCCCAGACCAGCCAGGCCGCGGCGCTGTTCGCGCCGGACACGTACATGAGCTGGCTCGAGCAAGGGGCCGTCAACGTCGACTGGTGGGACCTGCACAACGGGGTGGGCAAGCCCACCACCGTCAACGGCGAGACCGACTACCAGGACGGGGGCGTGCTCTCCGTCGGATCCTGCTCCGGCGGTACCTGCGAGCCGGCCCGCGAAACGCCCTTCCCCACCTACTGGGGCATCCGCTCGCTGACCGCACTGGCCCGGCCCGGCGCCACCATGGTCAAGGCGTCCTCGGCCAACCCGTCGGTCGCCGTGCACGCGGTGCGGAACAGCAACGGCGGCCTGAACGTCATGCTGATCAACAAGAACCCGCAGAACGCGGCACAGGTGTCACTCTCCTACACCGGATACACCCCGGCCCCAGGAACGATAAGGACCGTCTCGTACACCAAGGGCGGCACCGCCCTGACCACGGCGACGCGGGGAACAGCGGCCGCACAGACGCTGCCCCCGTACTCGATCACGACTCTCCAGCTGAAACCCGCGTCGGCGGCCACCCGCACTCACACCCCGTCTCCCGCCCCCACACCGACTGCCGCCACACTCACCGCCGCTGCGCCGGTTGCCGCCGCCTCAGGCACCATCGGCACCCGAGCGCAGGCCACGGCGGCCGGCACACCCGTCGGCCGGCCGGCCCAGAGCAACATGGCCGGCGGCCTGGCTTCCACCGGGATGAGCAACACTGTCACCTACAGCGGCCTCGGTGGCCTGCTGGCCCTCACCGCCGGCTCCGTGCTGGTGCTCCGCCAACGCCGCAGCAGGGCTTCGCACGGCAGGTGAACCGTTCCTAAAGACTGAGCATGAGTTGCACATGTTCAGCCGAACGCCCCGAACGGTCTTGGGCGTTCTGGTCCTCCGCTTTCTCTCCGCGTCCAGCGTCAGCGGATCGTGTCCGTGGTCCGGGTACGCGGGGGCGGTTTCCCTCGCTCCCTCGGTCGCCGGTTCGGGCCTGGGCGGTCCGATGCCCCACACCATCGCTCTGGTGGTGTGGGGGCGGTGCCGTCCGTCGCCTGATCCGCAGGCCGAGGGAGCGTCGTCCGATCGCCACCGAGGCCGCAGCGTGGCGGCTTGCGGGGCGTCGCGTGGCGGTGAGGGGCTTCTGCCAGTGCTCGGCCCCCCACATGGAGGTGTAGGCGGGATCGACAGCGATCACGCTGATACCAGCCTCGGCGCACATCGACAGCAGTCGGGCGCGGAGTTTGCCGGTGGGGATGCCGGAGATGAGCTGCCGGAATCGCTTGCGGCGTCCGTGCTTCTCGCGGGTTTTGGAGTCGGTGAAGTCGAGGTCTTCGATCGCGATGGCCTGCACACCGCAGTCCCGCGCCCAGTGGAGGAGGCGGGTGAGGGCGTGGCGGAGCTGGGCGTCGCGGTGGTCGGCGGTACCGGTGAGGTCGTAGTCGAAGCGGCGCGGTGCGCCGGTCGGGTTGCCGTGCTCGTCCAGCAGCCAGGCGGCCAGGTGGTCGGCGTTGGTGTCCACGCCGATCACACCTCCGGCCCGCAAGCTGTCGAGCGGGATCACGGGAAGGTCTTTGCGAGTCCAGGACGCGTCCAGGTACCAGCGGTCACGGGAAACGTCGAGGTGGATTCGGTAGGCCACGGCCCGGTTCGCTTCGATCCGGTCGCGCCACTCCCCGCCCCGGTGAGGGAAGGCGACGCGGGCAGCCAGCACATACCGGCCGTGCCGGGCATTGGCCAGGTCGGCGAGCGGGGCGGGCAGCTTGATGCTGATCTCGCCGTCGGGTGTGACGCGGATCGTTTCGTTGCCGTAGCGCTTGCCGGACTCACCGTCAGCGGTCAGGAACCAGCGGGCTGCCTCCCATTCGCCGCGCCACTGCGCAGGCGTCTTCTGAGGATCGGTGAGGTTGTGGCGCTGCTTGAGCAGCCGTCTGCCGCCGCGTACGACGGAGACCTTCCCGGCTTCACGCTCGGCGCGCACTCGCTCGTACTGCTCTTCGAGGATCGCCAGACGGCGCGTCTTGTGGAACCACTCGTGCCGGGACCGGTAGCCGCCGGGCTTGCCCCGGCTGCCCTTCTCCCCGATCGGGAGGGACAGGCGGTGCCGCAGGGTGCGGATACCGGCGTCGAGGGACTGGAGGTGTTGATGCTGGGCGCGGCGGGACAGGCCCCACTGATCGTGGGTGTTGGAAGTTACCGACCCGGCCCACCGGGACGACGAGGCGGCCGTCAGGTCCCGCTTGCGGGCGGCCCACGTGTCGGCGGAGTGGTCCAGGCCATCACGGCAGCGCCGGGCCAGATCGAGGGAGGCGAGACGGCCCATGTGCTCGCCCACGGCCCGCAAGACCTTCTCGTCCTCGGGCGTGAGGCCCTTGAGCCGGTCCCGTATCGACACCCCGGAAGGTCCGTCGGCGACGAACGGCCGGGCGATCTGCCGGAGCTGCTTCTTCTCAGCCATGCTGCGCGGCCTCCAGGGCCTTGCGGGCACGGTGCTTCGCCGACCGACGCCCGTGCAGGCGGGCGCCGAAAGAGGTCAGCACCTCCACCACATCGCGCACCTAGTCGTCTTCCACCTCGCCGTCGTCCAGGACAACCAGGCGACGGCCGTGCGCGGACAGAGCCGCTTCCACGAGTTCGACGTTCATCCGGCCGAGCCGGTCTTTGTGCTCCACCACGACCGTGGTCACCGCCGGATCGGCCAGCAGCCGCTTCGCCTTCGACCTGGCCCCGTTCAACCCAGAAGCGATTTCCGCCTCAACGCGGACGACACGGTGACCGGTCCTGGCCGCCCACTGGGACAACCGGGCCACCTGACGTTCCAGGTCGGCCTTCTGATCGTGGGAGGAGACGCGGGCATACAGGCCCAGGCCACCGATCGCCTCCGGCGTCGCGGCGGTGTCGATGTTCACGAGGATCGTGCGCGGCCCAACCCGCTGAGCGGGCACGGGAAGCGTCCCGTTCTTAAACCACCGGTACGCGGTATGGGGACTCACCCCCTGCGCTCGTGCCCACTCAGTCAGATTCACGTGATGATCATAACGCAACTAAAGTCAGGTCCTGCACACTTATGCGCACTCAACCGACGGCAGCTCGCCACCCCTCCGACGCCACCGACGCCGCGGTCCAGGCCAACATCGCCGCAGTCGGCTACAGCACCACCACCACCAACCCCTTCACCCCGGGCGCGAAGCTGTCACTGCAGGCCACCACCTCCTGCTGCACCAGCCACTACCTGCAGCACGACACCAGCGACGACAAGGTCGTGATCGCGCCGGTGGCCTCCACCAGTTCCGCCACCGACAAGGGCAACGCCACCTGGATCGTCCGCGCCGGCCTGGCCAACAGCAACTGCGTCTCCTTCGAGGCGGCCAACACACCGGGCAGTTACCTCAGGCACTACGCGTTCCAGCTCCACCTCCAGCCCAATGCCGGCACCAGCCAGTTCGCCGCCGACGCAACCTTCTGCTCCAAGCCAGGAAACAGCGGCACGGGCTATTCCCTGCAGTCCTTCAACTACCCGGCCAAGTACATCCGCCACTACAACTTCACCGGCTACATCGCAAGCAATGGCGGTACCAACGCCTGGGAC
This sequence comes from Streptomyces sp. RB17, assembly GCF_009604455.1. GTDB lineage: Bacteria > Actinomycetota > Actinomycetes > Streptomycetales > Streptomycetaceae > Streptomyces. Next base: position 13,352 of record NZ_WEGL01000016.1, on the reverse strand, counting down.
AACCCGTCGTCATGGGCCCAGGACACCAGCTGGCTCGCCGCCGCCCCCTGGAGCTGACGAACAACCAGCCCCGGGTCCGATGCCGAAGAGGGCAGAAGCCGCACCGGACCCGGAGGCGTCAATGCAACCCGCGCCGTGTTGCGCGCAGTTCGCGCCGGAGCCCCTTGCCGCTGACGGTCTTCGTGATGCTGTCGAGAGTCCCGGTCCGGTGGGGGTGCTTACGGGCGGCCATTCCTTCCTGCCGACCGTGGAGCGAAGGCGCCCCAACTGCCACGTTCGGTTCGCAGGCTTGGGCATCGCGTCTCTTCCCCGGATCGTGCACGGCCCGCGGCTTGCGCCACGGTGCGAACGCCGCCGACAGGCCGCATCCGGGCCAGTCTCGCGGGGGCTGAGCGTGGCAGGACTCCTGCGGTGACTGGAATCACTCAGGTCGTCCGCTTCGTCGTGCATCCGTCGCCGGGCGCCGTGTGGACCGGCGAGGCGTTGGCACCGGCTGCACGAGCCGACACCGGTCCACACCGCCACGGGCGTTGATGACGGCGATCAGCAGGTCGACCGCTTCGGTGCCCATGCGGTCCGGGCTGAGGCTGAGGGTGGTGACGAGCGGATTGGTCGTCGCGTAGTCCGGATCCTCGCTGATCGGCGTACTCCTGCACGAGGGAGGGCATGCGGTGTTCGTCGCACCCAGCACCCGGTAGGCGTGCGCGATCAGGCGCGGGTACGCGTCGTCGTGCAGGGGCAGGAAGAGCCCGATCCGCCGGGCGCCGGACTGCGCGAGGTGGTCGAGCATGGGGCACAGGCCCGCTTCGTAGTCCGTGAGGACCCACGCGTCGCACCAGTGTGGCTGGGGCATGTCCCACGTCCCCGAATCCCCAGACCGCCCTCATGCCGGTGGTCCTGCCCGGAGAGCCGGGAGACACAGCCAGATCCGCGACGTGCGCTTCCAGTCGCTGCCGCAGATCCTCGAAACGGCTCGGGCCATCGGGGTTGTAGTCACTGCCCCACGATCATGTCAGTCACCTAACCGAACAGGCGCCGCTGGATCTCTCGCCGGTAGTCCTCGAGCGTCCTGTCGAGATGCGCCGCCGTGGCCTGGGCCGCTTCGTCCGGAAGGCCGTCTCGGATGGCCCGGTAGATCGCCTCATGCTCCTCAACGGCCGACTCGGTGCCCTCGCCCAGTTTGTCGTGGATCCCGATCGCACTCGACTGTCGCTGCAGTCGTCGCGCATCTCGCACGGCGCTGACGAGGAAGGTGTTGTGCGAGGCGACCGCGACGCCCATGTGGAAGTCCTCGTCCGCCTTGTTGAACTCGTCGACCTGACCGTGGACGAACCCGTGTCGACACTGCTGCATGGCCACCTCGATGGTTCGCAGCTCGGCGGGCGTGGCACGGGTGGCGGCCAGACTGCTCGCGGCCATCTCCTGAACCCTGCGGAACTCGAACAGCATGAGCACGTGATCGAGGTCGACGGGGCGGAAGAAGCCGCCCCAGCGGCTGGTGATGAGCATGCCTTCGTCGTCCGCCACGAACAGTCCGCGACCCTTGTGCGCCCGGACCCGGCCGAGCGCCGAAAGGATCTTCACGGCCTCCCGCACCACTGCCCTGCTGGTGTTCAGCCTCTGGGCCAGATCGTTCTCCGTGGGCAGCCGATCCCCCGCCACCAGACGGGCCTCGGCGATGAACTCGAGGATCCGCTCCGCCACGACCTCGTATCCGGGCCGGTACTCACGCCGCTCCTCCGCGTCGTTCACCGCTGCCGCCTCAACGGTGGGTGCCTGCGTCGGCACGGCCGCCTGGGCCGCGGGCGTGTCGTTCATCTGTCCTGCCTCCTGGCTGACGCAACTGGGGCGGCTGATCACTGTGGAGCCACGCTCATCGTATCTCAAGCTCGATGAGTCGTACTCATCGAGCAGGTAGGCCCTCACAGTGAAGCAGGAGATCAAATAGATACACACGGTGATTTATTGGACATTCTCTCTGTGCACTGCAGCGACATCCTTGAAATCGCTGGAAATAAGGGCCGCACAAACCCTTGACGGAGCCCTTGATAAGGCGGCTAATTTCTTCCGCGACGGCAAGCGGGACGGCCGTCCGCGGTCCCCGACGCCCGACCGGTACGGCCGGCGTCGCCCCATCCTCGCGCCACCTGCTCATCTACTCGGAGCGCCCTGTGAAACCAGTGGAGTCGCACATGACCGTCAACAAACCTTCGTCCGGCCGGGAGAGGGCGTCCAGCAAGAGGCGTGCGGCGTTGCTGGCCGGCTGCGCGGCCACCGCGGCGCTGACCCTGACTGCTTGCGGCGGCGGCGCCACGGGTACGACGACCAAGGACGGCTTCGCTCAGGTGCCCCAGAAGGACGGCGCGTTGACCCTCTGGGTGGACGCGACCCGTCTGGACGCCGCGAAGCTGTACCAGAAGCTGCATCCGGACGTGAAGCTCGACATCGTCACCTACGACGGCGACGCCAACGGCTCGAACTACCTCCAGACCAAGGTCCAGCTGTTCAACCGCACCGGCAAGGGCTGGCCGGACGTGGTCTTCAGCTCCCAGAACAACGAGGCGACCTGGGCGGTCGACGCGGGCTTCGCCGCTCCGCTCAACAAGGGCCTGATCTCCCCCGCGACCCTGGACAATTTCGCCAAGGGCGCCAACGACGTCTGCACGGTGGGCGGCACCGTGTACTGCCTGCGCAACGACCTCTCCCAGGCCGTGTTGTGGTACAACGCGCCGTTGCTGAAGAAGTTCGGCTACACGGTGCCCACGACGTGGGAGGAATACCAGCAGCTCGGCGAGAAGGTGGCCAAGGAACACCCGGGCTACCTCGTGGGCGACGCGGGCGACGCCTTCACCCCCGAGATCTACCTGTGGGCGAGCAAGTGCGGCGGCAACCACATCACCGGCCCGAAGGCTGTGTCGGTGAACACCACCAGCGAGGCCTGCACCAAGATGGCCAAGCTCCTGGACGTACTGATCAAGAACAAGTCCATGTCCATCAGCGGGGTCTTCAGCACCGACTTCGGCAAGAACAAGGCCGACAAGGTGCTGCTCATGCCGGGTCCGGCCTGGTACGGCGGCGCGCTGTTCGAGGGCACCTTCAAGACGCCGGCCAAGCAGATCGCGGCCGCACCCATCCCCCAGTGGCAAGGGGAGACCTCGCCGTCCACCGGCAACGTCGGCGGCGGCACCTGGCTGCTGTCCCAGCACTCCGCGCACATCAAGGCCGCCACCGACTTCCTGAAGTGGGTCACCACCGACAACGCCTACCAGGGCGAGAAGGCGCCCGGGTTCCCGGCCTACGCGCCGGCGGCCGAGACGTGGCTGAAGGGGCAGGACACCTCCGGATACTTCGCCGGCGACCTGAGCGCCCTCAAGGCCGCCTCCTCCCAGGTCTGGCCCGGCTGGGGCTCGGGGCAGTTCAGCCAGGAGGCGATCTGGGCCGCCAGCGTCAAGCCCGGCCTGACCCAGGGCAAGAGCGTCGTCTCGATGCTGCCCGCCTGGCAGGACTCCATCGTCAAGTACGCCAAGTCCAACGGATACAAGGTCTCGCAGTGACCCTCACCCACTCCCCGGCCGGCTCTGCCACCCGGCGCCGTCGCGGCGCCGCCCGGCAGAGCCGGGCCGGTATGGCCTTCGTCGCCGCCTACGTGGTCCTGCTGGTCGCCTTCGGCGTCCTTCCGACCGCTTACGCGGTCTACTTCGCCTTCACGGACGCCGGGGGCGCGGTCACCGGCTTCGCCAACTTCGTCACCACGGCGAAGGACTTCCGCTTCCTGGACTCCGTGAGCCATGTCGCCGTCTACCTCGCCTTCTGGCTCCTGTCCCTGGTGGTGTTCGTGGTGGCCCTGGCACTGCTGCTGCACCGCCTGGCCTCGGGTTCCGCCGGCAAGGTGCTGCGCTTCCTCTACTACATCCCCGGAGCGCTCGCCGGCGCCGCGAGTGTGCTGGTGTGGCTGTTCATGCTCGACCCGACCGTCAGCCCGGTCAGCTCGCTGCTGGGCGCGCTGGGATTCCACACCTTCGGCGAGGTGATCGCACCCGGCAACCTGCCCCTGCTGTTCACGATCATCGCGTTCTGGACCGGCGCGGGCGGCTGGATCGTCGTCATGTACGGCGCACTCAACAACATACCCACGGACGTGATGGAAGCCGCTCGCATCGATGGCGCGGGCGGCTGGCAGACGGCCTGGCACGTGCAGATCCCGATGCTCCGCAAGTGGATCGTGTACATGGTGATCCTGGCATTCGCGGGCGGCGCCCAGCTCTTCGTCGAGCCGCAACTGCTCTCCCTCGCCAGCGTGGGCGTGGCCGGACGTGACTACTCGCTCAACCAGCTGACGTACGACTTCGCCTTCCAGATGAACAACATCAACGGCGCCGCCGCAGTCTCGGTGGAACTCCTGGTCGTCAGCGTGTCGGTCGCCACCGTCTTCGTCGCACGGTCGGGGTTCTTCGATGCCGAATAGGTCCTTTGCCATCCCGGGCGCCGCCACCCCACATGCGGAAGGGGAACCAAGCGTCATGAGCCGAACGCAGCACCGGGCTCCGCAGCGGCGGCGTTCCCGTCCCCCGCGGAACGTGGCATCACAGCTGCTGACCGGCACCGTACTGGCCGTGTTCGTCGTGTTCTTCGTGCTGCCGGTGCTGTGGCTCGTCCTCGCAGCGACCAAGACCGACCAGCAGCTGGTCCACGACAACCCGCTCTCCTTCGGGTCGTGGCACGCGCTGAAAGCCAACTGGCACGGGCTCACGGCGTTCCAGGACGACGCCGTCATGCAATGGCTGGGCAACTCGGCCCTCTACGCGGTGCTCTCGCTGGTCATCACCCTCGGCGTCGCGATTCCCGCGGGATACGCCCTGGCCATGACCGAGTTCCGTGGCCGGCACGCCCTGCTGGTCGCGACGCTGGTCGTGATGCTCATGCCGAACGCCACCCTGGTGGTGCCGTTGTTCCTGGAGATCAACGCGGTGCACCTGATCGGCACGATGTGGTCGATCATCCTGCCGTACTCCTTCTACCCGTTCGGGGTGTACCTGACGTACATCTACTTCACCACCGCCGTACCGAAGGACCTGCTGGCGGCGGCACGGATGGACGGCTGCTCGGAGTTCCGCGTCTTCTGGCACATCGCGCTGCCGCTGGCGACCCCGGTCATCGCGCTCGTGGGCTTCTTCGGCTTCGTGGCCAACTGGACCAACTTCTTCCTGCCGTACGTCATTCTCCCCGAGAGCAGCCAGATGCCCATCCAGGTGGGGGTCGGAACCCTGCTCAGCAATGTGCCGTCGTTCAATCCGGCCGTCGGCGCCCTGGCGATCCAGCGCCCGCAGCTGGCTCTGGCAACGCTCGTGGCCATCGCTCCCGTGCTGATCGTCTTTCTCTTCGCGCAGCGCTTCCTGGTCAGCGGGATGCTCGCCGGCGCCACCAAGGAATAGCGGCCCACCCGGCCGTCGTCCCCGGCGTGCGCCGTCCCGCCGCCCACCCCGAACGGAGATCTCCCATGCCCTACCGCTCTGCCGACGGCACCTCGGCCGAGGACGCCCCCTGCGACCGTCCGGTCCCGCCACCCGAGATCGAGGCGGGGGTGCCGCTGCTCGAACCACCCGGCTGGGCCGTGGCCCAGCGGTCCCTGTTCGACCTCCTCGACCACGCCTGGCGCCGGTTCGCCCGCGAGTTCACCGGCCCGGACGGACGACTGAACTACTCCGGCCCGCTGACCACCCGCGACGGTGTGGACGACTTCTACGAGGTGTTCTTCAACTGGCCCCAGCTGTACCTCCTCGGCGGTGCCGACGACCTGCTGCCCGCCAGTGAGCGGCACTGGGAGGGCGTGACCCGGCAGCTGACCGAACTGGGCATGCTGCGCGACGAGTTCGAGCGCGGCTACGACTGGTTCCACCAGGGCGAGAGCCTGCTGCTGCTCTACTTCCTGTGCATGGCCGCTCCCGACCGCTGGTCCGAGCGCGCGCTGCGCTTCGCCGAGCTGTACGTCGACCAGGCCAAGGGCAACTACGACCCCGCCCACCGCATCATCACCCGCCCGCACAACGGAAGCGACCCCGACCGCACGGGCCTGTTCGACGGCGACGTCTATCCCTGGCTGCTCAAGGAAGCGCAGACGTACGGCTTCCCGCTCGACTGGATCCCCGAGGCCGACGGCGGCCCCTACCCTCTCTCCGCAGACCCGCGTCTCGGCGCGCAGATGCGGGACCGGATGGGCGTCGGCGACACCGCGGTCAACCTCGCCGCGGCCGGGCTGGTCCTCAACGCCTGGATCCTGTCCGGCGAGGACCGCTACCGCGACTGGATCGTCGAGTATGTGGGCGCGTGGCGGGAGCGCACCGAGGCGAACGACGGTCTCATCCCGGACAACGCCGGCCCGGACGGCGTCGTCGGCAGCCTGCTGGAAGGCCGCTGGTACGGCGGCCACTACGGCTGGTCCTGGCCGCACGGCTGGCACAGCGTGGGTCACGCGGCCTGTGTGGCGGCACTCGCGGCGGCCACGGTCACCGGGGACGACGACTACCTCTCCATGGTCGCGGCCTCACTGGACACCCTCATCGGCCGCGGCAAGGTGATGCCCCACACCGAGGCGGACTCCAGCCTCCCCTCCAAGTGGGCGGTCGAGCTCGGCCCGGACATCCACACACCCACACTGCACCTGCCCTTCCGGCACAACGACTCGGGGTGGTTCGACTACAACCCGGTCACCGCGCCCGTGCCGGTGGCCCTGTGGCACCACACGGCCTCCGACACCGACCGCGCCCGGCTGGAACGGCTGCGCGAAGTCGACGGCATCGACTGGCGCACCGTCCGGTCGTTCCGGGCCAAGGAGGAGTCCGGGCACGAGAAGGCGTGGTTCGCCTTCCTCGCCGGCGACGACCCCGACTATCCCGAGCGCATCCTTGCCACCGCCCAGGCCCAGGTCCGCCATCGGCTCCGCCGCATCGACCGCTACCGCGACCTGGACGTGCCCGAGGCCGACATCCATGTGTGGCAGCAGTGCAACCCGGTGGCCACCGAAGCCCTCGTCCAACTGACCTGGGGCGGACCCCAGGTGCTCTACAACGGCGGCCTGCAGCAGGCCCGCCTGCGCTACCACGACGCCGAGGCCCGCCGCGCCGGCCTCCCCCAGGACGTGGCCGCGCTGGTCACCTCCATCGACCCCGAGGCGACGACCGTGGAACTGGTGAACCTCGCGCCCGAGGCCGAGCGCACGGTGATCGTCCAGGCCGGTGCCTTCGCCGAGCACACCATCACCGCCGTCCGGTACACCACCTGCGTGGACGACGGCTGGATCGGAGACATGTACGACTACGGCCACACCGAGCCGGTCGTCACCGAGTCGGAGCAGGTCTGCGACAACACCTTCCTGACGGTCCGGCTGCCCGCCTCCACCCGCATCCGGATCACCCTGCGCCTCCGGCTGCGTGCCAACACACCCAGCTACCGCACACCGTTCGACACCCCGGCAGGCCCGCCCTCGCCGGGCACGGAGGGAGAAGCCGCATGAAACGCGTCGCCCAGACCATCAGGCTCCGACCCGAGCACCGCGAGGAGTACCTCGAACTCCACTCGGCCGTCTGGCCCGCCGTCGAAGCCGCCCTGCACCGGTCGAACATCCGCAACTACAGCATCTTCCTCCACGGTGACGTGCTGTTCGCCTACTTCGAGTACCACGGCGACGACTTCGAGGCCGACATGGCCACCCTCGAAGCCGACCCCGAGACCCAGGAGTGGTGGAAGCTCACCGACCCCTGCCAGGAGCCCTGGCCCGACCGGGGCGACTCCCGCCAGTGGACGGAGCTCGCCGAGATCTGGCACCTGAACCCGCCAGGCGAACACGCCACCGCCTGACGCGGCCCGCACCAGACCGAACCGACTTGGAACCTGCCGTGACCTTCACCCCCGCCCCCGTCCTCATCGACGCCCACCACCACCTGTGGGACCTCGACCAGCGTCCGCAACCCTGGCTCAACGACCCCACCGTGGCATCGATCCGCCGCACCTTCACCCCCGGTGACCTGCGCACCGCCGCCACCCAGCCCATCGCGGGCCGCCGTCTGCACGGCACGGTGGCCGTGCAGTGCCTCCCGGACGTGCCCGAGACCGAAGACCTGCTCACCCTCGCGGAGCAGGAGCCGCTGATCGAGGCCGTGGTCGGCTGGGCGGACCTGACCTCCCCGGGGATCGGCGACCTGCTCGACGGGTTGCTCGCCGGGCCGGGCGGTACATATCTGCGCTCCCTGCGTCATCTCGTGCAAGGCGAGACGGATCCGGAATGGCTGCAACGCCCCGATGTCGAACGCGGGTTGGCGGCGGCCCGGGACCGCGGGCTCTGCTACGACGTGCTCGTCCGCAGCCACCAGCTCGACCAGGCGATCAGACTGGCCGAGCGGTTCCCGGACCTGCCCCAGGTGCTCGACCACGCCGGAAAGCCGCCGATCGCCGACGGTGACCTGGCCGACTGGGAACGCCACATGTGTCTGCTGGCCGCACACCCGCACGTGGTCTGCAAGGTGTCGGGCCTGATCACCGAGGCGGACCACGAGAGGTGGGCCGTCGACGACATCCGGCCGGTGTGGGAACTCCTGCTCTCCGCCTTCGGCCCCGACCGGCTGATGTTCGGCTCCGACTGGCCGGTCGCGAACCTCGCGGGCGGCTGGAACCGCTGGGCCGCCACCGTGGACGAACTGCTCGACGGCTGTTCCGACACCGACATCCACGCGGTGCTCGCCGGCACCGCGACCACCTTCTACCGCCTCCCCTCCGTGTCAGAACAAGCCGACGTCGCCGCGGACAGCGCCACGCACACCATCTGACCGTCACGCCCACCCCGGCGTGCGCACCCATCGCACACGCCGACGAACCCGCGCCGGACACTCATCCGCGTCTGCTGACCATCGGCATCCGCGCTGAAGGGACCCTGACGACACGATGCCACTCGCCGTCCGTTTCACTGCTCCCTGGACACGGCTCCCGCACTGAGCGCACCGCCCGGTCCGGACGAGGGCGAGCCGGCCCCCGCCTACGTCGGCATCTGCGGCACCGACCTGCACATCTTCCACGCCGACATGGACGCCCGAGTCCGGACGCCCGCCGTCCTGGGACACGAGATGTCCGGCCGCGCCGTAAGCGTCGGCCCGGGCGCGGCGGGCTGGCGCCCGGGGACGCGGTCACCGTGATGCCGCTGCGCCGGGACGACACCTGCCGCGCCGGCCACCGGCACATCTGCCGGCACCTCGACTTCATCGGCATCGACTCCCCGGGCGCGATGCAGCAGTACTGGATGGTGCCCGCCTCAACGCTCATCCGGCTGCCCGACACCCTCCCCCTGGACCGTGCCGTGCTGGTCGAGCCGACGGCGGTCGCCGTGCACGACGTGGGCCGGGCCGAGGTTACGGCGAGAAGGTCGTCGTGGCCGGCGGTGGGCCGGTCGGCATCCTCATCGCGTTGGTCGCGCGGACCGCCGACAACGCCGTGGGCCGACTCATCGAGGACCTCACCCTCCAGGGCGGCGTCGACACCTCACCGATCCGCTGGACACCCGACGACGGCATCGACTGGGACACGGTCTTCTCCACCGGGCCGCGCTGGTTGCACACCGGCGGCATCTTCGCGGGCCTCTCCGACACCACCATCGACGTCGCCGACGAAGCCATGGCCGCCGCCCGCCGTCACGGCGTCACTGTCTCCTACGACCCCAACCACAGCCCCAGGCTCTGGGCCGGCCGAGGCGGCCCGGACCGGGCCCGCGAGACCGAACCTGCGCCTCGCCCGGCACGCCGACGTCGTCGTCGGTGCCCCGGGCCTGACCGGACCCGAGGGCACAGCACATCGCCGCCGACGAAGTGACCGACGCACTCGCCGAGATCGCGCGCCGACCGCCCGCCGCCGGAGTGCTCGACCCAGTGGGACGGGCTCGGGCACATCTTCGACCACGGCAGGGCGTGGAACGGGCGGAACGCCGCCACCGCGCCGGGGCCCCGACAGCCGTGACGAAAATGCGACGCGTCGTGTTTCGGCCAGCGCCAGGCGGTGACAGCCGGCAAAGCACTGTTCGACGCTGCTCTCATGAACTCGAAATCCCTCGTGCGAGCGTTGCTCGCCGCGAGTTTCAGCACTGTCCTTGCGGCCGCTGCGGTGTCCACCGGCGCGACCCCGAGCGTCGCGGATGCCGCGGAAACTTCGGCAACAGCGCACTGGCAGTCCATGGGCCCCGACACCAGCGGTGGACATCTCGCGTTCACGCCGGCCGCACCATCCCGGCTGTATGTGCTGGCGAACGCGGGGAACAGCGTCTACCGCAGTGATGACCACGGCGTCACGTGGGGCGCGCCGGGCTGGCTGGGGCCCCGCAACTCCAGCGGCCGCCGGTTGGCGGCGGATCCCCGCAACGCCGACGTGGTCTGGGTGGCGGCCACCGCCCCGGGCACAGATCTGGGCTCGGTGCTGCGCAGCGAGGACGGCGCCAAGACCTTCCAGCCGGTCCTGAACAGCCCGACGGACATCACCGACGTGGTGGTGTCCCCCACAGGGCGCCAGCTCTTCGCCGCAGGAACGGCGGGTGTCTGGGAGAGCCTGGACCACGGCACGCACTGGACGCTGCTCCCCGGTTCGCCCGGCCATGTGCAACGGCTCGCGCTCAGCGGCGACCGTCTTTTCATCGGCACGACCACGTCGCTCTACGTGATCGCGGACGCACTGACGCAGCCGCAGGAGGCCCGGAAGCTCTCACTTCCGGCGAGCGTGTACGTGCAGCATCTGTCCGCTCACGGCGGGGTCGTCGTAGCCGATCAGAGCCCTGACGGCAGCGCGGTCATCTCCACCGACAACGGCAGCAGCTGGAGCACGCTCTCGGGCCCCTGGGACACGGACTGGGTAGTCTTCAGCGCGCTGACCGCGAACGGTGACATCCAGGTGGAGACGCTCCAGCCGGCTGCCGGCGCCACCACCGCGCGCAGGAACCTGTGGGTCAGCTCCGACCGCGGCCGCACCTGGACTCCCCGGCCGAAGGCCGTGCCGGCGGTCGACCTGTACGAGGACCTCGGTAGTTTCCCGGACCGCCCGGACGAGCAGGTGGTCACGGGACCCGCGGGAACCTTCAGCACGTACGACTCCGTCCGCTACCAGCGCATCGGGGTGCCCGCCGCCGAGGTCGACGCCCTGGCGGTGTCGGACCACGCTCTCTTCGCCGGTACATCCGTGGACAGCTACAGTTCGCGGGCAGCGCTCTCCACGGCTCTTCCCGCCGGCTACCAGAACTGGGGCTGGAACGGCCGGTCGCCTTACACGCTGGGCAACTCGATCGGCGCACTCGCCGTGGTGCCGGGCCGGGGACTGATCAGGGCGCGCATGGCCCTGTGCCCCGACTACTGCATCGCACTGGAGCGGTCCAACGACGGCGGGGGCACCTGGCAGCCGTTGAACTCGGTCTTCGTGGACGGGGCGACCCGCTCCATGGCCGTCGACCCCCGTGAACCGTCACACCTCTACGTCGGGGCCTATGGCCTGTCCAACGGTCTATACACCAGCACGGACGGCGGCCGGACCCTGCGGATGAGCCCCATCCCCGGGTTGCAGGGCGTCCGCTCTGTCGTCGTCGATCCCCGCGCCGGCGGTTCGCTGTGGATCGGCGATGTCTCCGGGCTCTACCTGAGCAAGGACTCCGGCGCGAGCGCGGTCAAGGTGCTCAGTGGGGACGTCGAGCGGGTCGCTGTCGACCCTCGCCGTTCCGATCACATCGTGGTTGTCGGCAAGGACATGCTCAAGGTCAGCCATGACGGCGGTGCCTCGTTCAGCGACGCCGTCGGCCACCCTGCGGCGACCTACGACGATGCGGCCTTCGCCCCGGACGGAACGGTGTTCGCCGCTTCCGCCGACGCGGAGGGTGAGCCTGGCCAGGGTGTGGTCCGCAGCGTGGACGGTGGTGCCCACTTCAGCGATGTCACCACCGACCTGCCCGACCGCGATGTGCGTTCGATCCTGGTCTCGCCCGACGGCGAGTGGCTGTTCGCGGGCACGGGCGGCAGCGGTGTGTACCGGATCGCCCTGGACCGCCTCAACGGATGATCGGAGCCGGTGCCGGGGGCTCTTCCTCGCCGTATGCAAGGTCCCCGGCATCGTCGTCCAGCCAGCCGAGCTTGCACGCCTGCCAGGCCAGCTGCATCCGGCCTCGTGCGTGGGCACGGCGCATCAGGTCGTGCACCCGCCGCTGCACCGTTCGGGGACTGACGCGCAACTGCTTGGCGATCGACTTGTCGCTCATCCCGCCGATGAGCAGGGACAGCAGCTCACGCTCGTCCGCGTCGAAAGGTCCGTCACCGTCCAAGGAGTCGACCCGCACCGGCGTCGCCCGCTCCCAGTGGGTCTCGAACAGGGAGATGAGCGCGACCAGCAGGCTGGTTCCCCGGACCAGCGCGGCGGTGGGTTCACCGGTCGTCTCGTCGCCCAACGGGCACAGCGCCACCGACCGGTCGGCGATGGCCAGGCGGATCGGCAGTCTCGAGATCGACCGCGCACGCTCCCCCGCGCGCAACCCCTTTGCGAGGTCTGCCGTCGCACCCGGCGCGTCCAGCAGTGCGGACTCATAGATCACCTGATAGCGCACACCCCGGGCCAGCGCACGGAACTCCTCGTCGTTCTCCCCCGCCGTCATGGCAATGGGTTCGTCACGGCAGAACCACAGCATCTCCTCCCGGGCGTCTCGTTGGAGACTCAGTGCCTGCTGCCGGATCGCCTCCGCGCCCGTCAGCACCTCGACCAGCTGCGTGGAATCGCGCAGCAGCGCGCTGCTGCGGTATTCCTGGGCCAACTGGGCAACGGCCGCCCGCGCGCGCTCCAACTCCGCCTGGCCGTCCACGAGCAGCGGGCCGAGCGCGACATCCGGCGGCGTGGGTACAAAATATCCTGAGGTGCGGCTGATGAACCGCTTGTCCAGCAGGATTTGCAGAACCGGCACCACCTCGGAGGCCGGCAGCCCGAGTTGAGCGGCGACCTCTTCGGGAGCGGACCGGTACCCACTCACGATCACGCGGTACACCCGCTCCTCGTCATCGCTCAAACCGAGAACGCCGAGCACGATGCCTCCTTCCCTGCTTCTCCTCAGTGACCAGCCGGAATGCTAACCGGACGGTCGCATGTATGGACTACGCGCGGTCCCCTTCGCTCGGGGGACGCCATAGCCGACCATGAGGGCAAGGGTGGCGCTGGGGCGGCTGCGCGGGGCGGGGGGTGATAGCTGCTACAAATTTTCTAGTCATCTGTAGACATCTCTTGTTGTGTATCTTGATCGTGTGAAGCTTTCGGAGTGGGCGCGCCGGCAGGGCGTGAGCTACCAGACCGCCTGGCGGTGG
>NZ_WEGL01000015.1 GCF_009604455.1 Streptomyces sp. RB17 | reverse complement strand
ACGACGGACGGCATCCGCAACCTCCCGGGGAGCGACGACACGACATGCCACCACTCCCACCGGGTCACCCACGCTATGCCTGACCAGCGAAAACGCCGCCCTCAGATTCGGAACGACAACAGCCACTCAAGTCCCAGTCTCCAGTCGTGGCGCACAGCCCACTTCGTCGATCACGATCAGCGGGTAGCGGCCGAGCTTGGTGAGCTTGGCCTGGAGGCGTCCGGCGTGGTGGGCGGCGGCCAGGCGGTCGACCCATTCGGACGCGGTGGCGAAGGCGACGCGGTGGCCGGCCTGGCAGGCCCGGCTGTGATCGCCGCTGCCTTCGCGGTACTGCTCCTGAACGGCACTGCCGGTCCGCACACGGCGACGCATACACCGGCACAGCCGTACGGACCCGGATCACCGTCCGCTCCCAAGCGCTCCATCTACCCCACTGCGAAACAGGGGCGTCGGGAGAGGGAAACCTGACTGGTTTCGCTGCGTGACGCACGCGCAGTCTGGATCATGGGAACCGTGGAGGACTGGTCCGACTACCTCGATCCCGATGAATTGCGCATCCGTCTCGACGTTGTGCTGGAGGAGAACGCAGAGCTTCGCGGGGAGATTGCCCGGCTGAGAGCGGACAACGCCCGGCTGTGCAGCCTCCTGAGCCGAGACACCCAGACTGCACCTGTCGACATGCCGCCTGCTTCCGAGGCCGTCCCAGCACTTCCACCAGCCGGGCCCGGCGGGCTGCCGTATGCGGACGCCTCATCCAGTGCCGAGGCGAAGATCACCCTGTTTAGGTCCCTGTTCGCAGGCCGCGAGGACGTCTACGCGAAGCGATGGGTCAGCGCCAGGTCCGGCCGGACCGGCTGGAGCCCGGCCGAGGACAACCCGTTCGACAAGAACAAAGCCGACGAGGACCGGGTGTTCTGGCCGCTGACCGACGAAACCGTCTACCGCCATCTGGACCCGACCTGTCAGGGCCGCAGCGAGCTGCACATCGGGCTGTATCCGCTGCTGGCCGACGACACCTGCCGGCTGTTGGCGTGCGACTTCGACGGCAAGGACGGCAGCGACTGGCGCGCCGACGCGAGCGCGTACGTCACGGCCTGCCATGAGGCGGGCGTTCCCGCCGTCCTCGAAATCTCCCGGTCAGGGAAGGGCGCGCACGTGTGGACATTCTTCACCGCGCCCGTCGCGGCGGCCACTGCCCGCGCCCTGGGGATGGCGCTGCTGCGCCAGGCGATCGACGCCCGCGGGCAGATGGCGCTGTCCAGCTACGACCGGCTCTTTCCCGCCCAGGACTTCCTGCCGAGCAAGGCCAAGGGCCGCTTCCGGTTCGGCAGCCTGATCGCGCTGCCGCTGCACGGCGTCTCCCGCGGCAAGGGCACCACCGTCTTCGTGGACCCCGCCACTTGGCAGCCCTACCCCGACCAGTTCGCCCACCTCGCACGCACCGAACGGCTGTCCCCGGCCGACGTCGACGTGCTCGTCGACAAGCTCGGCCCGGTCAAGGCCGGACCTTCCCCGACCGCCCCGGAGCTGGGGCGCAAGCCCCGCCGCAAGGCACTCGGTAAGGCTCCCGGCCGCGTCCAGGCCCGGCTCGCGGCGATGCTTTCGATCTCCACAGCCGGATTGCCGCCGCAACTGCTGGCCGCACTCAAGCACGCGGCGTCGTTCCACAACCCGGAGTTCTACCGCAAACAGAACCAGCGCTTCTCCACCTGGGCCACACCGCGCCTCGTCTGCTGTTTCGACGCATCCGACCCCGACTGGCTCAAACTGCCCCGCGGCCTGGTGGACGAGGCCACCCAGCTCATCGCCGCCGCCGGCGGTACCCTCGACGTCACGAGCGAACTGCCCGAACCCCCTACGATCACCGCCCACTTCACAGGCGAGCTGACCACCACCCAGCGCACCGCTGTGGAGGCGATGGGCGGCCATCCGGCGGGCATCCTGGTCGCGCCACCCGGCTCCGGCAAGACCGTCATGGCCTGCGCCCTGATCGCCCACCACCACACCCCGACCGCAGTGATCGTGAACCGGGCAGAACTGCTGACCCAGTGGCAGGAGCGTCTGGCCGCCTTCCTGGACTTGGGCGACAGCCCGGTCGGCTCGCTCGGCGGCGGCAAAGACCGTCGCGGCCACATCGTCGACCTGATCATGCTGCAGACGCTGTCCCACCGCGACGCCCCCGACGACCTACTCAACGGGTACGGGCTGGTCATCGTGGATGAGTGCCACGCCGTCGGCGCACCCGGCGCCGAAGCCGCGATCCGCCGAGCGAAGGCACCGCGCTTCATCGGGCTGTCCGCCACCCCCTACCGGGCAGACCAGATGGACCCGTTGATCACGATGCAGTGCGGCCCGATCCGCCACGAGATCGACGACACCAGCACCTTCGCCAAGCACCTCATCGTGCACCCCACCACCTTCACCACCGACGAACCGGGCACCGACGGCGCCTCGATCCAGGCCATCTACAACCAACTCGCCCACCACGACGCCCGCAATCAGCTGATCGCTGCGGACATCGCCGACGCCGCCCGACGCGGCCGCTGCAGCCTGGCCCTGACCAACCGCCTCGAACACCTCCAGCAGCTCGCCGAAGCCCTCCAACCTCACGGCATCACCCCGCTGATCCTGCACGGCGGCATGCCACCGACCGAGCGCGCCCGGGTCCGTTCTGCCCTGTCCGAGGAACACGATGAACCGCTGGTGCTCCTGGCGATCGACAAACTCGCCGGCGAGGGCTTCGACGCACCACGCCTCGACACGCTCTTCCTGACCAGTCCCATCTCGTTCAAGGGCCGGGTCATCCAGCAGGTCGGCCGGATCATGCGCAACACCGAAGCGCGGAAGTCCCACGTCGAGGCCCACGACTACCTCGACGCCAACGCCCCCCTCCTGGAACGCATGCACCACAAGCGCCGCCGCATCCTCGAACGCCGCGGCTTCGCGACCACCACTCCAGAGCACCTGCCGCCCACGCCGACCGGCGCACCTGTCCCCACCGCCCGGCGGCCCCGGTCCGTGGCCCCGGCGCCGAACGTGGCCGAGGTACGGGCCTGGGCACGCGACCAGGGCATGCACGTACCATCACGCGGCAGACTCCGCGCCGAGATCTGGGAAGCCTGGCACGCCACTCACCCGGCCACGAGCGGGCAGGAGACCCGCCTCACCACATAGCCGGTGAACCCCGGTCGGCAAACCGGCGATCATCAAGACGACGGATACCTCACTCACTGTCACCGCCTTGACCGAGGAGGAGCTACCGATTGCTCACCATCCGCCATGATCGTGATGGGGTATGTACCGGATACGGACACTGCGGCCGGCCTGACCGGCCATCCACGCGCCGACGTAGTCACGGCCTCGCCAGCGCACCCCGTGGCTGGTCAGCTTCCACGCCCGACCCTCGCCCTCCAGCATCAGAGCCCACGCAGCGGCCTCAGGGATGTCAGAGAGCGGCGTGAGGTCCCTCTGCCATGCCTCGACGGGGCTCTGGCCGCTCAGGCCGTCGGGGCGATGCTCGGTGTTCCACCACGTTATCCAGGCCAGGACCTCGGCGGTGAACTCCGTGAAGGTCAAAGGCAGGGGCGCATCACAGTCGGCGGACTCCTTCTTGCCGCGCCGGGGCGAGCGAGTGACGGTATAGCCGGGCAGAGCGGCGAAGAGTTGGGAAATGCAATGGAGTTGAGACGGCCCACCGATGAAGCAGTCTGAGACAGCGCGGGAGGCGGCTGCATAGTGGTGGGCGGCGGTTGCCGCGTGGCCGAGCAGCTCGTGGCAGGTGAGCAAGCAGGTGGGGCTGGTCCAGGCAGCCGCCGCTGCCGGTGCGACAGCGGCGGCCGGTTGCGCGTTCCTGGCCAGAAGGCCATGGACCGCGCCGGTGTGCCCGGGGGCGTTCGGTGTATGACCGGGACGCTCGAGAGGGCGGCGGATGTGCTGGAGACCCCGTTATGAGTTGCTGCGGCGGCGCGCAATCAGCACGGTGCCGGCGCCTGCCGCGATCAGAGCGGCGGCTGCACCGCCCAGGACCGCCTCCTTCGTATGGTCTGCACCGGTGTGGGCGAGTTCCGGCTTGTCCGGGCGCTTTTCGTCGTTGTCGCAGCCGTGCTCCTTGCAGCCATCCTCGTCCGAACCGTGCTCCTCGGAGCCGTGCTCCTTGCAGCCGTCCTCGTCCGAACCGTGCTCCTCGGAGCCGTGCTCCTTGCAGCCATCCTCGTCCGAACCGTGCTCGCGGTTAGGTGTGTGCGTCTGATGCGGGGTGCTGGGGTAGCTATCGGCGTAGGCGGTCACCGCGCCTGCCAGCGGTGCAGCGAAGAGCGCAGCGGCCGCGGCTGCTGACGCCACAACAGATCGCCATCGAGGCGATGTCGTCATCGTTTCCACTCTCCTCGGCTTGGGACGCCCGTCTTCAGTGAGGGCAGCTCCAACACCTGGATAATGGAGATAATAGGAACCTAATAGCACAAACAGCATGATGTCGTGTATCAGTCGCCCGGATGGGGTAGCGCGAGCGGGAGGCCGCGCCCTCGACGGCCGATGCAGGACCGGGGGGCGGTGGTGTCGCGTGGTGCTGATTGCGTCACGAGCTTCGGCTCGTCCTCCGTCTCCGCTGCGCCGCATCGAGCGTGGCGCCCGGTGGGATGCCGTCCGCAGCCCTTCGAACGTCTCGGAGCGGTGCGGGGCCAGGGCGAAGGCACGTCAGATCCTGGAAATGGCCGACTGGGCCATGCCGGTCGCCGCCATCGAGCGGATGTCCGCGCTCGCTCGTGGGCGTCCTTGCGGATACGCAAGGCGTCGTTGAACACGACGCGTGCGCACCCGAACGCCCTGGCCAGCGCACTGCGCTGGGGCCCGTTCGGTACAGGCGGAAGCTGTACCTCAACTGCATACCGATCACCATACATACGTGGTTTATGGCCGAATACGGCAACATCAGAACGGGTCGACACCGCGCGTTCGCCCTTCACACGCACTTGGTTTTCGTGACGAAGTACCCTCACAAGGTCTTCCGTGACGTCCACCTGCGGCGCATGGAGGAGATCATGCGGGCCGTGTGCGAGGACTTCGAAACCGAGCTGGTGGCGTTCAAGCTCAAGGGTGTCTCCTCTCGGCGGCTGCGGCAGGAGTTCCCCGACCTCGTACCACAGATCGCTGCCGTTGGAGTCCTGCCACCGGGGCAGCGGTTCCGGGGAAGGGCGGTCGAAGACCTCACCGAAGTACCTGGCCTCGACGGTGGCCTGGTCACTTGTAGCGTTCTCACTTACGAAGCCAGCGGCATCATCAGCCGGGACGATCCGCGTGCCGTGTACGTCTTGGGCCAGCCCGGAGCGGGCAAGCTGCTGGCCCCCAGGATGGTCCGCGCGCGATGCGGGGGCTGGAGCAGCTGCGAGCGGTGCTGAGCGGCGGCTGAGGCTTGCTGCGGGCGCTACCGGGTGACGGTGACGGTGACCTCGTAGCGTTCCTGGCCTGGGGAGCAGCGCATCGCCTCGCCGCACGAGGTGCGCCAGGCCGTGATGTGCGCGGTACCGGGTCGGCGGGCGGTGAACCGTGCCGAGGAGGTCCCGCAGCCGCGGCCGGGCGGGCAGGTGGCGGCGGGGGTGGTGCCGGCCCCAGACGGGGCGAGCACCTGCGGGTTCGATCCGGCCGGGGTCGACCAGTAGGTGCTATGCAGGCGTACCACGACGAGCGTGCCGGTGGTCACCCGGACGGTGGTTCCCCGCGTCCGTTCGTCGAGGACGAGGGGTCCGGAGGAGTGGCTGGCCGAAGCAGCGGAGGTGCCTGAGTCCGGCGGCGGTGTGGCGGGAAGGGATCCGGCGGCGCCGCCGGAACATCCGGTGAGGAGGCAGGCCGCGGCCGCCAGGCAGGTGAGGAGGCAGGCCGCGGCCGCCAGGCAGGTGAGGCCGGTGCGCAGCGGGCGCAGCCGAACGGGGCGGCGGCGGGCCGGCAGGTGTGGCATGGGCGCTCCCGTGGACGCCGCCCGGGGGGACGGACGGCGGTGGAGGGCGGGGGGCGGGGCGGCGGCCCGCCCCCCGCGGTACGGGGTGAAGGTCAGGAGACGGTCACGTCGTCGTAGTAGGTGTACGTCGCGTCACCCGCGTAGTTGTCGTCCTTGTTGGTCAGGGTGAGCGTGTAGTTGTGGCCCGGGGTGACGGTGCCGGACACCTGCTTCCAGCCTGCGCCCTGGGTGCAGGTCTTGCCCAGCAGCGTCGTGGTGGTGCCGGACGTGGTGTCCTGGAGCGTGGCCGTCGCCCAGTCGTAGGTCACCGTGTCCGGGCAGGTGACGTTGTACCAGAAGGAGACCTTGCTGGTGCCGGACGGCGCGGTGAAGCTCTGGGAGAGGGAGGAGGTGTTGGTCGGGCTGGTCGAGCCGGCCATCGCGCCGTAACTGCCGCTGTGCGCCGCGGAGGAGGTGGCGGAGGTGCTGCCGCTGGTGGTCCAGCTGGACAGGCTGCCGGTCTCGAAGGTGCCGTTGGTGAGGGTACCGCCGCCGCCCGTGCCGCCGCCGACGATCGGGTGGGAGATGGCGCAGGAGTTGGTGTCGTTGGACCAGCTCGCCTGCTCGGCGAAGGTGCCGGTGCCCATCTTCACGTTGGCCGCGCCGCCCGTGCTGCCGGGTGAGATCCAGGCGCACTCGTCGGAGTTCTCCTGGCCGTCGTAGGAGCTGCCGGTGTGGTTGGTCCAGCCGCCGGCCGGGTTCTGGTCGGACATCATCTCGTGCCACTCGTGGCCGAGTGTCATGGTCCAACCGTCGAGCGTGCCGGGTGAGTTGACGAAGCCGACACCGCAGCCCGCGCCGGAGTCCATGTTGTACGGCTGGTTGCTGAACGCAATGTCGCCGTAGGAGGAGGACACCGGGCCGCCGGTCAGGGTGCTGTCGCCGTTGTAGTCGTGCCAGGCGCAGTACTGACCCTGGTAGTTGTCCGGGTTCGTACCGTGCGGGGACAGGATGACATAGTACGCGTCACGGTTGGCGGCCGCGGTGGTGTTGCCGAAGTGACCGGCCGCCTTGACGGCCTCGGCACCCAGCTGGTGCCCGGTCGCGGCACTCGGGGAGGCCGCCGAGTTGTCGTACCACACGCCGGCCAGCACACCGCCGCTCTGGTACGGGACGAAGTTGGCGTTGGACGGGCAACTGGTGGCGCCGGTCGCCACGTTGGGGCCGTCACACCATTGGGTGAGGTCGGCGGACCACAGCTCGTTGCCCGTGCCGATGCCCTTGAACATCTCCTGGGTGACCGGGGCCGCGCCGTCCGGGTCGCCGGAGAACGTGGCGTCGCCGCTGCCGTTGGTGCTCTGCGTGCCCCACTGCGAGCCGTAGAAGACCAGGTAGACCTTTGAGTGGCCGCTCTGGACGCCGATGCCGTCGATGCCGCCGCCGTAGGAGAGCGTCTCCGGGCCGGTCGCCGCGGTCGCGGCGGGATGGGCGGCCGACCAGGACTTCATCCTGGCGTGCTGCTGGATGGTCGGAAGGACACCGTGCCGGTACGGGTGCTGGTAAGCCGGGTCGTATGGGTTCGGTCTGGCCGTGTGACCTGGGGCCTGGGGGGCGGCTGTCGCCTGGGGTATGGAGGCGAGTGCCGCGGCGGTGAGAAGGGACAACGACGCGAGACCGCTCAGGGTCGCCCGGGCCGCGCCGCGGATGTGGGGTTTACCCATGGGTAATGGGTTCCTTTCTGCGTACAGGCCTCCGCCGTGGGTGCGGTGGAGGCGAGCTGTGTGACACGTCGACGGGGCTGTGCCGGGTGACTGTGCGGGCTTGGGTACCTGCCCGACAGCCGGGGACTCACAACGGCATTACGTGGCTGCGCAACTCCCCTGCCACAACGCGTGTTTGCTGGTCGTAGCAGGTGATGCCCTGTCAGACGGCGAGAAGCAAAGCAGACTTGACGCGTTCCGGTCAATGAGAATGCACAGGGTTTTCATGGGAAACGGGGCCATGCGGCCCCCTTTCCGTGCGTCAATGCGAAGGTGCCGAAAGTTGAAGGAAATACTGCGTCAAGAAGTCGGCGCCTGGAGGATCGCAAGCGGCAAAAAGAGGGCGTACTCGTCGATGATTAGTCCCACGGACTCGCGGCTCGCCCCTCCGGCCGAGCCATGGCATAACTTCGAACCTGGCCGACCCTGCCCAGACGCCGATGGTCACCGGTGTCCCCGTGGCCGCCGCGATGGGAATGGACACAGCGGCCTGGCGTGACGAGTTCGGCGCCATCCCACCGCAGGAAGCGAAGGCACGCACCTTCGTGCTGTGATTCCTCGCCGATCTGCTCGACACCCTCACCGAACCCCGGGCGCAACCGATCTCATGTGCAGGAGACCTCCAACTCTCTTGCACAGTCACAACCGCACGAGCATGACCAGCCGTCTCCAGCCCGCTCTGGTCGGCCTGGAAATGCCCGTCAGCGCATCGGCTCCGCCTCCCTGCCAGAGGCCACCACGGATGCGCACGCCGTACCCGACCCTCGCCGACGGCAAGCCGAAGCCTCAGCCGAGCCCCAGCCGACTGAGCGCCGTGGTCCAATCGGTGACGATCGCCTGCTGTGCCGCGGCCAGGGTGACCTTCCCCGAGCAGACCGCCGTGTGCAGTTTCGTCTCTACCGGGTCCTTCAGGTTGTTCACCCCCGAGCCCGGCTCGTGCCCCGGGTCGGCCGGCTCCACCCACAGGTTGCGGGCGTCGTTCGGGTCACCGCCCAACTGCAGGGAAAGCAGGTGGTCGTACTCAGCGTCGCCGAGGCTGCCCTTGTAGCCGAAGGAGGCGGCGTTCGCCGCCTTTTCCTTGCGGGTGATCGCCTCCGGCGGCCGGATGTTCTTGGTGTAGCCGCCCTTGCGGCAGATCGTCGTCGCCAGGTTCGCCTGCGTCACCGCCGGCGAGATGGCACCTGGCGTGCACGACCGGTCTTCGAGGGGCTCGCCCTTCTCGTACCGGTGCAGCAGCAGCTGCCTGCGGGCGGCTGCTGCTGCACCGTGTACGTAGTCTGCGGCCCCGCACCCACCGCAATCTTCGCCGCTCCCGCAGGTACGGCAGTCCCCGACGGCCCCGCCGCCGACGCTCCGCCCTTCCCCGAGGTGCCCGACCCGGAGGACGAAACGTTCGAACAACCCGCCAGCAACAGGCAGGAAAGCAGCACCGGCGGCACGGCGAACTTCAACCGGCTCAACGTCATCTGTCTCGAAGAGCACCCCGACCGGGTGGAGGAACTCCAGCGGCAGTTCGCCAAAGTGCCTCGCTCGCCGCAGTTGAACATCAGCGTGCAGGCGCCGGGCACCTTTGCCGCACAGCAGCCTCAGCTGTCTGTGCTTGCCCATCGCGGCCGTGCCGAAACACCCGTGCTCTGGCTGATCGACCCGTTCGACCTGAGGTTGCGGTCCAGGATCGTGGTTGCCGACCAGATCACTCCGTTATGGGCAGGCACTCGGCGAGCAGGTCGACGACGTCCCGCCAAGCTCGCTGCGCGTGCTGCGGGTGGTAGCCGACCCCCGGGAGCACGGTGTGGTCGACCGGCGGGTGATGGAAGGCGTGCAAGGCGCCGCCATAGACCACGAGGCGCCAGTCGACGCCCGCAGCCTGCATCTCGGCGGTGAATGCGTCCCGTTGCGCGGGCGGCATGATCGGGTCTTCCGACCCGACCCCGGCCCACACCGGGCAGTGAATGCGCGCCGTCTCGCCTGGTCGGCCCGTGGTCAGCGCGTTGACTGTCGCGATCGCGCGCAGGTCGACGCCGTCGCGCCCGAGTTCCAGCGCGATTGCGCCCCCGGTGCCGTAGCCGACAGCGGCGACCCGGTCCGGGTTGGCCCGCGGCTCGGCGCGGAGCACGTCGAGCGCCGCGTGGCCGATGCCTCGCATCCGGCCGGGGTCGGCGAGCAGCGGCACGCAACAGGCCAGCATCTCCTCAGGGTCGCCCAAATAGCGCCCGCCGTGGAGGTCGAAGGCCAGCGCCACGTATCCCAGCTCGGCGAGCGCATCGGCCCGGCGGCGCTCGACGTCGCTGAGCCCCATCCCCTCGGGCCCGACCAGGACCGCGGGCCGACGGTCGACACCGGCCGGGAGCGCGAGATGCCCGATCATCGTCAGGCCGTCGGCCGCGTATTCGATCGTGCGTGTTGTAACCGTCGTCATGAGCCTGGACTGTAGTGATCGTCGAGCCCGGTCGGGCCGGTGTTCTGCCGCTGGCAGAAGGCAGGTCTCTGGCGTATTCCGGAACCATCCCACGGACCAAACACTCAGATAGTTCAGACAAGCAGGCGTCCGCGGCCCCATGCTGCGTCCCGAGCCCAGCCGACTTCCGCTGCTACGGGAGCTGGAGGCCAACCTGACCGAGCGCATCGCCGAGGCCCGTCAACAAGTCTGGCTCAGCGAGGTCGCCGGCCTGCAGGAGACCCTGGCCGCCCTGCGCGCCAAAACCGAGCACGCCGAACACCTTGCCGCGGCCGGCGTCACCGACAGCCCAGAACAACTGACCTGAGCGGCCAAACCATGAGCAGACCCGCGCGGTCGGCCGACGGCCCCTGGCCCGGCACTGTGCGCCGCCCGGTCCAGCCGGGATACCGGCCGGGCCGGGCGAAACCGCGTGCTGTCGGCTACAGCCTGAAAAGGGCAGCCCTCCAGATCACAAAGCCGACACTCGCCGCCGCGCGAGCCGTCAACCGGGAGCCGACCAAAGATCTGAACCAGCGTCCCTGATAGTCGGCTCAGGGCGACACGCTGGTCGCCGGGTGACAGGCAGGCAACCGGATGCTAGGTCCCAGGACCAGAACGTACTCTCAGCAGATATACACTCGGAGTATATCTGCGGTGTATGGTCCTCGCATGAGTGTTCCTCTCACCCTGTTGGGGCTGTTGGAGCGGGAGCCGAGCCATGGCTACGACCTCAAGCGCGACTACGACGCCTTCTTCAACCGCGGCAAGCCGCTGCCGTACGGGCAGGTCTACACAACGCTTGGCCGGTTGGCGCGGGACGGGAAGGTCATCGCCGGCGAGGCGGAGCCCGGGGTCGGCCCCGAGCGCAAGCGCTACGTGATCACCGAGGCGGGGGCGACGGAGTTCGAGACCTGGCTCACCGAGCCGGTGGCCCCCGAGCCCAATCTGCAGACCGTGCTGTTCACCAAAGTCGTGCTGGCCCTGATGCTCGGCCGCGACGCCCAGCAGTATCTCGACACCCAGCGGGCCGCCCACCTGCAGCGGATGCACGAGCTGACGAAGCTGCGCCGCAATGGCCCGATCATCGACGCCCTGCTCGCCGACCACGGCCTGTTCCACCTGGAGGCCGACCTGCGATGGATCGAGCTGACCACGGCCCGGATGGACACGCTGGCAGCGGCGGTGCGCACATGACCGCCCTGATCGAGGCCCGCGACCTCACTCTCTCCTTCGGCGAGACCCCCGCCCTGCGCGGCGCCAGCCTGGCCATCGAGGCCGGCGAGGTGTTCGCCGTGATGGGGCCGAGCGGCTCGGGCAAGTCCACCCTGCTGCACTGCCTGGCCGGCATCCTCACCCCCGACTCGGGCGAGGTGCACTTCGACGGACGCCGCATCGACACCCTGAACGAGGCCGAGCGCAGCGCCTTGCGCCGCGACACCTTCGGCTTTGTCTTCCAGTTCGGCCAGCTCGTCCCCGAGTTGACCGCCGAGGAGAACGTCGCCCTGCCGCTGCTGTTCTCCGGCGTGCGCCGGGCGGCCGCGCTCGCCGAGGCACGGCCCTGGTTCGCCCGGATGGGCCTGGATGGCCTGGAGCGGCGCCGCTCCGGGGAGTTGTCGGGCGGCCAGGCGCAGCGAGTGGCGCTGGCCCGCGGTCTGGTGGCCCGGCCCAAGGTCCTGTTCGCCGACGAGCCGACCGGGGCGCTCGACTCGCTCACCGGCGAGCAGGTGATGGACCTGATGGTGGACGCGGCCCACGAGGAGGGCACCACCATCGTCCTGGTGACCCACGAACCCCGGGTCGCCGCGCACGCCGACCGCGAGGCCATCGTCCGGGACGGCAAGGCCAGCCTGCTCACGACCGGACGGATCGCCTCGTGATCGGCTTCGCGCTCCGCCTCACGGTCAGCGGCGGCCGGGAGGCGGTCGCCCGGCTGGCCATGATCGCCGCCGCGGTCGCCATCGGCGTCGGGCTGCTGCTGTCGACCTTCGCCAGCGTGAACGCCGTCGAGCGGACGAACCAGCGGCAGGTGTGGCTCGACACCGGCGCCCCGAGTCGTACCGAGCAGGCGTCGGCGGACCCGCTGTGGTGGTGGCCGCACGGCGACTACTACGACGGCAAGTCCCTCACCGAGGTCGACGTCGCCGCGACCGGCCCCACCTCGCCGGTCCCGCCCGGCCTGACACATCTGCCGGCGCCAGGCGAGTACTACGCCTCTCCGGCGCTGGCGAAGCTGATCCGCGACACCCCGGCCGACCAGCTGGGCGACCGCTTCCCCGGGCGGCTCACCGGCACGGTCGGCGACGCCGCTCTGGCCTCCCCGGACTCGCTGATCGCTGTCATCGGCCGTACCCCCGCCCAGATCAAGGACGCACCAGGGGCGAGAGCGGTCACGACCATCGCAAGCACCCGGCCATCCGTCTGCGACAACGGGTGCTGGGACAACGCCGTGCGCGGCGACGCGATGACGCTCATCTCCTCCGTGGTGGCCGGGGCATTGATCTTCCCGGTGCTGATCTTCATCGCCACCGCGACCCGCCTGTCCGCCGCCACGCGCGAACAGCGGTACGCGGCGATGCGGCTGGTCGGCGCCACTCCCCGGCAGGTGGCGGCGCTCTCGGCGGTGGAGTCCGCGCTGGCGGCGGCCGCCGGGACGGTGGCCGGCTTCGGGCTCTATGCCGCGCTGCGCCCGCTGGTCGCCACCGTTCCGCTCACCGGGCAGCAGCGGTTCTTCCTTTCGGATCTGACACTCAGCGCCCCGCAGGCCCTCGGCGTCGTCGTCGGCGTGCCGGTGGCAGCGGCGATCGCAGCGCGCCTCGCACTGCGCCGGGTCACCGTCTCCCCGCTCGGCGTGACCCGCCGGGTGACCCCGCGCCCGCCGCGCGCCTGGCGGCTGATCCCGCTGCTGGCGGGCCTGGCCGAACTGGCGTACTTCGTCTTCGTCGGCCGCCGCCCGGCGACCGGGAATGGCCAGACGGCGGCCTACCTCCCCGGCTTCCTGGTGGTGATGCTGGGCCTGGTGATCGCCGGACCATACCTGACCATGATCGTCGCCCGGGCTGTCGCCCGGCGCACCCGACGCCCGGCCGCCCTGATCGCGGTGCGGCGGCTCGCCGACGACCCGAAGGCCGGCTTCCGCGCGGTCAGCGGCCTCGTCCTGGCCCTGTTCGTGACCACCGCAACCGTCAGCATCATCGGCACCATCAACGACTACCGCGGCACGCTGGGCGGCGACCGGCAGACCCGGACGGTGGTGGAGGCCGGCAGCGACGGCCGGGCGCCGCTGGCCGGGGCCATCCCGACACGGCTGCTCACCGAGGTGCGGGCGATCCAGGGCGTGCGGGGCGTGGCGGTCGTCCACGCCAACCCCGGCAGCGTCGGCACGGTGGCCCACCGAAGAGTCCACCCTGGCGATCCGCCCCTGGACGCGCCGGCACTGGTGACCTGCTCCGACCTGGCGCAGACTCCCATGGTGGGCCGCTGCCCGGCCGGCGCGAGCGTCACGGCCGTCGACTTCTACGCGTTCGTCAGCCTCCAATCGCACCCGAACCTGCCGTGGCCCGCCGCCTCGATCAGCACCGCAGCCGTCGCCAAGCTGCCCGTACAACTCGTCTACGTGGCCACCGACGGATCGACAGCCACCATGGAACGCGTACGGACCCTGCTCACCACCGCCTACCCGCACCAACAGGCCCAAACGGTGGGCGACTGGGGCACCGACTTGCAGCAGGAGCTGGCCGGTTGGCGGCAACTGGCCAACGTGGTGCTGCTGACCACCCTGCCGATCGCCGGCTGTAGCCTGGCGGTGAGCGTGGTCGCGGGCCTGTCGGATCGCCGACGCCCGTTCGCGCTGCTGCGGCTCACCGGCGCGCCGCTGCGGCTGCTGCAGCGGGTGATCGGCCTGGAGAGCACACTGCCGCTGCTGGCGGTTTCCGCGATCTCGATCGGTACGGCCTTCGCCGCCTCCGCCCTGTTCCTGAAATCGCAGATGCACTACGACCTGATGTCGCCGGGCGTGGCGTATTACGCGCTCGTCGCCCTCGGCCTCGTCGCCTCGCTGGGCATCATCGCCTCAACCCTCCCCCTACTCAAACGCATCACCGGCCCCGAGGCCGCCCGCAACGGCTGACACGCCAACTCCCCGCAGCGGTCCCGGACATCCTTCCTATCGGCGTCCGGGCTGATGGAGCTCTTCGCAACACGACAGCGGTTGTCTCCGAATCCACAGCCAGGAGCCTTGACGATGCCCATGCCTTCAGACCATCCGTCGCCCTGTCGGGAGCCTCGGCCCGATCAAGGCAGTGTCCTGCGGTGAACATCGTCGAAGAGGTCTTCCTTCCGAGCGCCCGCCACGTTCAGGAGGAGCGACAGCGTCTGGAGTGGATGCGCGACGACGACGGCGAGGGCGACCCCTACCGCGGGCCGATCGACCTCGACAGCGGCATCGTCCACATCAGGATCGGCCCGGAAGCAGCCGCCTCGGCGGAGCGACGTCGAGGACCGGACGCGAGGCCATGACGATGCCGCCCCAGACCCGGCGCCACGGGCTGCGAGCCCGGTTCCAACCAAGAAGCCCAGACTCGGGAGGATTCATGACCGTCACGGCGTCCAACAGCCGAAAACCAATGACTCGCCGTCACATGCTCGGGGCAGCGCTGACCGCTGGAATCGGGACTGCCGTGCCGCTCGGCGTCGCATCCCGCGCGTGGGCGGCTCCGACCGCCTCCAGCCCGGCGCAACTCACGCTGCCTCCGCCCACCGGGCCTCACTCGGTGGGCACGGTGCCGCTCCACCTCATCGACACCTCACGCCCGGATCCCGTGGCCGGCCCTGCGCATCACCGCGAGTTGATGGCCAGCGTCTGGTACCCCGCCCGCAGAACGAAGGACCTGCCGCGTGCCCCCTGGATGCCCGAGGGAGCGCTGCGGGCGTTCCTGACAGACGCCGACTTCCCCATCGACCCCGCCCTCGGCCCGCTCACCGCCGGACACATGGGCGCCCCCGTGCACCGTACGGGCCGCCGCCTGCCCGTCATCGTGTACTCGCACGGCTCGGGCAGCCACCGCGGTGACCACACCATCATGGTCCAGGAACTCGCCAGCCACGGCTACGCCGTGGTCACCGTCGACCACACCTACGACACGTTCACCGAGTTCCCCGACGGCCGGGTGGTCACCCCGGGCGACGTCCCGATGTTCCCGAGGGACTTCGCCGCGGACCTCCGGTTCCTGCTCGACTGTGTGGAGGGGCTCGCCGCCGGACATAACCCCAACGTCGACGGCAAGGCACTGCCCCAGGGCCTGCTCGGCGCCCTCGACCCGCGGTGCATCGGCGCGTTCGGCTGGTCAAAGGGCGGCACCGCCACCGCGCTCACCATGCTCGCCGACCAGCGCGTCAGGGCCGGGTTGAGCATCGACGGCCCGATGCAGCCGACCATCACCGCCGACCTGGACCGGCCGTTCATGATGATGACCGCCGTGTTCACCCGGGCCGCCATGCCGGACGTCGCCGAGTTCTGGACGCACCTTCGCGGCTGGCGGCTCAACATCCAGGCCGACGGGGCCGTCCACAACTCATACGGCGACAACGCGACGCTCATCCCGCAGGCAGGCAAGATCCTCGGCATGACCGACCAGCAGATCCAGGACTGGATCGGCACCCTCGACCCGGCCCGGTCGGTACGGATCCAACAGGCCTACCCGCTCGCCTTCTTCGACCTGCACCTGCGGCACCGCGGGAGGCATCTTCTCGACGGCCCGAGCGCGGCCTTCCCAGAGGTGAAGTTCCTTCCATGAAGCCGTGGACCGCGGCGCTCACGTCCCGCGCCGCGGTCCGCGCGCCTCGGTGGCGAAGAGCCGCGGTGAGAACCTCTTGCTGTCCCCGCCGAGCAGAACACCATCCGGAAACCTTCCCAGCAGCTCTCCCGAGGCGGCCGCCGAGCGCGGCTGGTGCGGAAGGTCCGCGACTGGCTCGCCGCCCACCCCGACGACGTCGAGCTGCATGTCCTGCCGCCGTACTCGCCGAGCTCAACCCCGACGAACTGGTCAACGCCGACCTCAAACTCAGCCTGGCCAAGCAGCACCGGGCCCGGAACCAGGCCGAACTCCCCGCCGAGACACGCAGGTTCTTCCGTAAACGCCAACGACAACCGCACATCGTCCGTGGCTACTTCGGCGGCCCACACGTCCGCTACGGCCTGGACGAGAACCTCATGATTTTCTGATCAAATAAGACAGTCAACACCTGCACGGTGATCCAGAAAGCGCGCCATCCAGGCCGCACCGGAGGGCCCGAAACTGACGGCGAGCTTGTGGTGGTGCGAAGAAGGATTGTGGACAGAGGTCAAGCCCGCGCGCGGGCGGGGACCTCCCGGGCGAGGGCGATCGCGACGACACCGAGAAGGCTCCCAGTGGTCCAGCGTTGCCACTTGGCCCATGCCGGGCGGCTCTTGAGCAGGCTGGCGATTGATCCAGCCGCGAGCACGATCAGCGCGTTCACGGTGAGGCCTACCGCGATCTGCACAGCGCCGAGAGCGAACCCTTGGGCCGTGGTGTGGCCGCGTGCGGGATGGATGAACTGCGGGATGAGCGCGAGGTATAGGATGGCGACCTTCGGGTTGAGCAGGTTGGTGATCAGCCCCATCCGCAGCAGCCTCCAATGCGAGTCCCGCTGGAGGCTGCGTGGCTCGAACAACCCGCGGCCTCCCTGCCTGAGCGCCTGCCAGGCCAGGAATGCGAGGTAGGCCGCGCCGACAGCCTTAAAACCGATGTACAGCCACGGGACGGCAACGAAGACCACCGCCAACCCCACGTTGGCCAAAGTCATGTACACGAGGAAGCCCACCGCAGTCCCGACCAGCGAGACAAGCCCAGCCACTCGACCCTGGCTGACGCTCCGAGACACCAGGTACACCATGTTTGGGCCCGGCGTCAGTGCCATTCCTAGTTCGACCAGGGCCATTCCGCCGGCTGCCGCCGATGAGATCATCACACACACCACCATGTCAGACGCCCCGCAACAGGCCTCACCCGGCATCCGGTCGGCGGTGCTCCAGGCGGTGGGGGCGCGCACCCACGGCGGCTGAGGTCGCTCACATATCCGCTACGTCCTGAACGAGAACTCCATGACTTTCTGATCAATAGGTACCCCGGGCATAGCCGGACACGTGTTCGTGGTCCAGGACCAGAGAGTCAGAACGCGTTCCGCCACGTCGACCGGGCCGCGCGCAGATCGCGCAGCGGGCTTGTTGCCAGTCGAACATGAGGGCCCACTTCGATTGGGTGGTTCCGCTGGCCCGGGTAGGGGGTGTTGGCGGTAGCTTTGAAACCTCGGTGGACCTCCGTCAGCGCATCCCCGACAGGTGTGTGGAGGGTCGCCGACCCGGCTCGGCTCAAGCCGCGGACCTTTCTCCTCGAACGTCCGGTCCGGTCAGTTCAGCAGGGCAGCCGTGAACGTCTTGCGGTGGTCCACCAGCCACGTCTGCAAACGGTCCCAGCGTTCCCATCCACCACGCTCGGCCAGCGCCTGGAGATAGACAGGGTCACCGTCGGCCACCCGGCGGGCGACGAAGGCCCGGCAGACCTCCGTGGCCTGCTCGATGACGCCGGGCAACTCAGCGCGGTCCCCCGCCGAGAGGCCATAGCTGTCGGCAAGGATCCGCAGCCGTGCGGGCGCATCCAGCCCAGAGGGGTAGAAGGCAGCTGCGGATCCGGGATCGAGCATGGGCACCCAATAGCGTGCGGTCATGGCGATGTCCCAAAGGGGTCGGCCCGGGGCTGCCAAGTCGAAATCGATCAGGGCAGCGGCACGACCGTCACGGAAGACGACGTTCTCCGGGCACACGTCGTTGTGGCACAGCATCGTTCCCCCCTCCGGGTCAGCCAGGTCCCAGGACCACTCGGCACGGGTGTCGACCGCCACGGCCGCGCTGGTCTCATGCAAGCGCCGCAGCAGGCTCCCCACCGATTCCAGAGCAGCCTTCGTCATCGCCCAGTCCGGGAACGGCGGCAGAGCCACATCGCCTGGGATGAAGGACAGCTGCTCACGGCCATCCGCAGTGAGACCGACAGGGGCCGGCGCCGCGTCGAAGCCGTGCTCCTTCAGCGCGAGGAGATGGGCATGCAGGGCGCGCGCGTTGCGCGGCGCCGGGCGCTCAACTAGCGCACCCCGGCGGAAGACCGCCCCCACGTTCACCATCCCGCCGACCAGCGCCTCGCCCTCAGCCGTCATGACGATCACGCTATCGCCGGATCGACACCCTGCGGGCCGATCCGCGAACTCGGTGCGACGTGGTCCCCGTTCTCACTGCCCAAGTGGTCCCCTCAGACCCTGTCGAAGACAGGCCGAGGCAGTGGTGTGGAGCGCACGATGCGAAATCCTACGTCGTCGATCCGGGAGGTCGGGTGGCTGCGCCGCCGCACCGACGCCCGGCAGCTCCAGTGCTCGTCGGCCCATCCACCACCACGGAGCACCCGGTAGGCCCCGTACACCTCGGCGTCGTAGACGTCCCAGCACCAGTCCCACACGTTGCCCAGCATGTCGTACAGGCCCCATGCGTTGGGTTGCTTGCCGCCGACAGAGTGGATCCGTCCAGCGGAATTCCCCTGGTACCAGGCAACCTCGTCGAGCCGGCCGTACCGCGGGCCCGTAGTGCCCGCACGGCAGGCGTGCTCCCATTCGGCCTCGGTCGGCAACCGGTACCCGTCTGCGGAGGTGTCCCACTCGGCCGTCTCGGCGTCGACGCACAGGTGATACGCGGGCGTCAACCCCTCATGCTGGGACAAGGCGTTACAGAACTGGACCGCGTCCCACCACGAAACGCCCTCAACCGGCAGCCGCTCACCCTGGGCGCTACTCGGCCGTCGGCCCGTGACTCGTGCGTACCAGGACTGCGTGACCGGGAACGCCGACATCTGAAACGGCGCGACCTCGACCGGCCAACTGCTCTGCGTCCGCCGGTCCGACAGCGTCACCCGTCCCGACGGGACCGCAACCATCTCGTTTCCTGCCCCCGCGTCCACAACAGGCCACCCTACCGGCGCTCATCGGCCCAGAGCCACTTGCAACCGCACGGCCGTGCTTGCGGCCCATCTCGCACAGGGCACGCTTCGTCGCGGCGATGGCGGCATCAGCCGCCTTGCGGGCCATGGTGATCTTCGCCAGGAACCTCGGCCTAAAGTCCTCCACCGCAACCCCGTCATGGCCACGCATCACCGACTTGGCCCACTTGCGGCCGGTGTCCTCACGCTGCCTCGCCACCTTCTTGTGCAGCTTCGCCGCCCGCGCCTGCGCGGCCCGGTAGCCCGCGGATGCGGGCTGTCCCTTCGGACGCCGACGCCGGGTCATCATCCGCTGATACCTCGCCAGCCGCTGCGCGGCCCGCTGGCCGTGCTCGCCATGCGGCAGATCGTAGGCGTCGTCGGTGGTGGTGGCGGCCTCCTTCACACCCCAGTCCACCCCGAGCACGCGCCCCGTGCGGGCGAGCGGTTCTCTCTGCGCGGCAACGACGAAGGACACGTACAATGTCCGAGCGTGTCCTGATACACGCGCACACTCGACGGATCGGCCGGAAGGGGCCGCGACCACACCACCCTCAGCACGATCCCGCCTGCAAGGTGCAGGCGGCCGTCCTTGAGGCGGAAACCGCCCTTCGTGTAGTTGAGGCTGCACCGCGCCTCCCGCTTCTTCTTGAAGCGGGGCATCCCGGCCCGGCGGTGCATCGGCAACCGGTCCTTGATGTCCTTCAGCGCTTTCGCCCTCGAACTGGCGAAGTCCCGAATCACCTGCTGCTGCGGCACGCTCGCGCCCTCAGCCAGCCATGGCGACACCCCGCGGGCCTCGGTCAGCATCCTGTCCAACTACGCCGGACCACAGGTCACCTTCCCGCCGGTCGCCCGGCTCTGCGCGTGCGCCTGCTTGGACTTCGCGACGCACTCATTCCAGATCCACCGGCAGCGCGCCCACTCCGCTTTAAGTGCGCGCCGCGCGGCAGCCGACAGGCGCACACGGAAGGTGTACCGGGCATGCCCGGTGTCCTTCGTGGTCGCCTCTGCCGTCATGCATCCGAACCTACCCGAGAGGACTGACAGTTGAGAGTTCTTGATCATTGTGGGCGCCATTCACCGCCATGCGGGGTGGACGCCGGATCACCCTGACGGCGACCCGGCTATCCCTGCCCTGCTCCGCAGGACTCCGATTCCTCCCCGGCCTGAAGGCCAGGGCATCCTCGGAGGAACCCGGTGAATCTGCGAGTGTTTCTGTCGTTGCTGCTCGGTCATCGTGCCCGTCAGGTCAGTGGCTTTCTGCGACAGCCACGCGACCCGATTGCAGGGAAATCCTCCCCCTTGCCGGGCTGCCGATGGTGTGCGCGAGGGCGAGGAGTGTCTCGTCCGACACCACCCGCATGCCGTATTCCGCAAGCAGTGCGGCCATCTGTTGCGGCCTCCACAAAGAGCGCCACGGCTCGCCCGACGTGACCGAACTCCCGAGCACACGTGTCAGCAGCCGCCCCGCGGCCGCCTTCACCGACGGCGTCTGATAGTTGACGATGAGCGCACTTCTTGAGACCGTCCGGGCGTCGAGCGCGGCCACCGTGGCGCGCACCTCGTCGGGGGTGAGGTACGGCACGACGCCCTCCCACAGCCATGTCGTGGGCGCAGATGGGTCGTGCCCCGCGGCATCCAACGCCGCACCGACATCACCGACGGCGAAATCCACCGGTGTGAACCGTACCGAACGGGCCATGGTCGGCAGTCCAGCAGCGGCGCGATGGCCCTCGTCCGGCCCTCGGACCGCTTGCGCGGCATCGGCGAGGCGGGCGCGCTTGTCCTGCTGGGAGGCCGGATGGTCGACCTCCCACACATCCGTCTGCGTGAGCTCGTGCAGACGCCACGCGCGCGTATCCAGACCGGCGCCGAGGATCACCAGCTGGCCGGTCACGCGGGCCCGCAGGGCCTCGTCGATCGCAACCGTCCGCGGCACGACCACTTCGGCACACGCCCGCACACCCTCGTAAACGGTGCGCGCCCGCCACCCCGCCGGAGGCGTGCCCGCGCGCACCTCGTCCACGGGCGTACGCTCGGCGGCACGCAGCAGCTGCACCGCCACCGGATCAGCGAACCGGCCAGGAACGGCCCTGCCGTCCGCGGCCGCCTGCCCCTGACAGACCAGCACCGCCGTCCGGCTCGCCACACGACCGCTCTCGCTCATGAGAGCGCATTCAACACCAGCCTGACCTCCCTCACTGTTTGTAAGCACTCCTTTTGGCACCAGCGCACCAGCGTTTCGGGGCTCCACTGACGTACCAAGTTGATCTGGCTCCACTGGTATGACAAGACAGTTCAGGCCAGGGTCAGGAGGGCCTGTGCATCGCATCTTGCGGCGTGATCGGATAGGGGATGACTTCTCTGGGCTGGTAAGCGGGTACGTTTGCGCGGTATCGAGCCCGAGGACTGGACGGCGTTCGGTCGCCGGGCCCTCAACATCGCGCCGAAAGCCGCCCCGGTCGGGCCACGTCAGAGGAGCTGGAGCACCTCGGCCAGCGCGCCGGGACGCAGGTCAACGGGCAAGGGATCAACTAGGTGGACTCGGCACCCCAGCTTGGCAGCGCCCACGTCCGCAACAGGCTCGTCTCCCACCATGAGTGCATCGCCGGGCGCTACTCCGAGCTTGTCGCACGCCATCTGGAAGATCCGGGGATCGGGCTTCTTCACCCCGCACTCGAAGGAGAGGAAGTAGGCGTCCACGAGGGCATCGACACCGTGGTCGCGGAAGACAGGGCGCATGTCCCAGCCGATGTTGCTGACGACAGCGACCGGGATGCCTCGCCCGCGCAGGGCGCGGAGGGTTTCCTCGGTGTCGGGATAAGGCAGCCATGCCCCGGACACTTGGGAACGTTCATACAGGGCCTCGGCCAGGTCAGCCGCAGGCAGCTTCGCTTCCCGGGTAAGGGCTGTGAAGGCAGCCCGGTGTCGTTCGGCGGTCAAATCGCGCTCCCGCCACAGTGCCTCCAGATGGGGCGGCACTGTGCGCGGAGGAACCCCTCCGGGCTGAGCCCCGAACTCTTCCAGCCGGCTGACGCACGCCTCGAGTTCACCCTCGGGCACGTCCAGACCGGCCTTCGTTGCCACCGCGCGCAGCCACTGCGCGGCCGATTCGATCCGGAAGAGGGTCCCAGAGAAGTCGAACATCACACCCTTGATCATGCAGCCGATCCTGGCGGCGCCGACGAGCCAGCCGCAAACCCAAGTGGAAGCAGCCCTTCACCGACCCTCGCCTCTGCACGGCGATCGTCGACCGGGTCACGTTGAACGCGCACATCGTCGAGACCGGCACCCAGTCCTACCAGTTCGCGCAGAGCCAGAAGAAGCGCCGTCGCTGACCTGCCCCAACACGGCTGCAGCCGGCCACCCTACGGGATGCCGGCCGCAGCCGTGTTGGGCCCGACCGTCGTATCCCAGTGCCGGCCGCACCATCGCCCGTTCTCGTCCAGTCGCCGCGGTCACCGGGCGGTCCGCGACCTGAGTCGAGCCGGGTCGGCAACCCTCCACGCACCTCGAAGTGGGGCCAAATCACCTTGCTACAGGGGCGTGAATCACACCAACACACGCCCCCCCAGCGACCCGCCGCTGGGGCCAAAACAACTCCGTGCACTGCCAAAACAAGTGCTTACAGACACCACGGCCCCGTGCCGCGTCTCCCGGGCACAAAAAAGGGGGGAGCCGCCCCGCGGGCGCGCACCACGGCGTCGGCCGACCTCGGGGCGGGGGGCGGAGCCACCACCGGACGCATGCCAAGGCCAGCCTCCACACTCCGAAGGCTCGAGCCGAACCGCCGAGCGGCAGCCGGTCCTCGGCGGCGCAGGTCAGCCGCACAGATCCGACTGCCGTGCGCCCCTCGCTGTCATGATGGTCCGATGGACAACCGGGAGAGGACCGAACCTCCGCGGGTGGCCGATGAGCACGCCACGCTGACCGCCTTCCTGCAACGCCAGCGTGACACGCTGGCCATGGCATGTGCGGGGCTCACAGCCGAGCAGCTCAGACAAAAGGCCGTGCAGCCCTCGGGCTTGTCACTGCTCGGCCTCGTCCGGCACATGGCTGACGTCGAGCGGACCTGGTTCCGGAACGTGTTGAACGGCGAGCACAGCGATGTGCACTGGCCCCGAAGCGACGGCGGCGCTTTCGCCGTCGACACCGCAGACCCATCCGAGGCGTTCGCGATCTGGCACGAGGAATGCGCCCGATCCCGCAACATCGTGGATGCCGCCCCATCCCCCGACGTCACCGGGCGGTACCGAAACGACGTCTTCTCACTCCGCTACATCCTCACCCACATGATCGAGGAGTACGCGCGGCACAACGGCCACGCCGACCTCCTCCGCGAACGCATCAACAAAAACGCCGAACAGTAGTAGACGGCAAGAGGGCCGGTCCTCTGACAGGCTCGGGACGGCCAAGCGGGCGCGGACCGCCGAGGGCAGCCGGGCAGCGCGAAGCGAGAGACCAGAGCGCGAAGCGCACTGAGACCGACTGGAGCAATAGTCATTCCTGAAGGGGCGGAGTGTGTCAAGCGGGGTATTTCCTCTGGTTGTCGGTGGTTCTGGGCAGCGTTGACCGGCTCCCCGTCGGTGGGATGGCGACTGCGGGTGGGATGGGACGGCTCGTCGGACATGCAGTTGTGGGGGTTGAAGTTCTCCAGCCCTTGATGGGGTGACGGCAGAGCCGTGCTCGGCTGCCGGTCATTCCTTCGCGGCGCGGGGCCGCATGGAGCTCTGCGACGTGCGGCAGGCGGGGTCAATCAAAACCGCGACCGCGCCGTGCTGGGGGTCAGGCAATTGCCCGACCGCGCGCCTGCCGCGTCCGAGGTGCTCAGGCTGCCTGGCGGGCCAGGGCGCGGATTTCTCCGTCGCGCAGCCCGTAGTAGACCAGTGTGAGCAGCTTGCGTGCCGCGGCGATCTTGGCGATGTTCCTGCCGCGGCGGGCCTCGATCCGGGCCCGGTCCTCGGTGATCTTGGGGGTGGTCTTGCGCTGGATCGCCTCCACCACGGCCCAGCGCACCAGCTTGCTGCCCTGTTTGGTGACGTGACCGCGGCGGACGACGGTGTCGGACTCGTAGTGCCGTGGGGTCAGCCCCGCCCATGAGCACAACCGCTCGGCGGAAGCGAACCGGTGCACATCACCGATCTCCGCGACCAGCACCGCCGCCAGAGTGCTACCGATGCCGGGCAGCTGCTGGATGGCCCGATAGCCGGCGTGGTGGCGAAGCCGTTCCGTGATACGGCCGTTGAACAGGGTTTCCTCGGCATCGAGTCCGTCGATCAGCTTGAGTAACAGTGCGAGGCGCTGGGCATACGGGCCGGCCAACGAGGTCTGCTCCAGCCGGGCTCGGCCGTCGGTACCGAACAGGTCGGAAGCGGGGATCAGTACGCCGGCCTTGGCCAGCACGGCATGCACCTGGGCCTTCAGCCCTGAGCGCAGCGCGACGAGCTTGGCTCGGTAGCGCACCAGTTCCCGCAGCTCACGGACCTGCGGTGGCGCGATCCAGGCTTCCGGCGGCCGGCCCATCCGCAGCAGGTCCGCCAGGTCCGCGACATCGCGGATGTCGTTCTTCACGCGCCGGTAGGCGAAGCCCGTCACGCCCAGCGGGTGGGCCAGGTGGACGCGTGCCCCGGCGGCCTGCAGGACATCGGCCGCCCAGTACCAGCCGTAGGTGGCCTCCAGGACCACCTCGGAATCGCGCCCGGCCTGCTCGATCTGCAGACCGAGTGCCACCGGATCGTTGAGGATGCGCACTGCACTCAGTTGGACACCGTCCTCGGTCTGACGCACGATCACAGACCACCTGCGGTGCAGGTCGACACCGACGTACTGGTGCCCGTCGTACTCGCTCACCTGGGGCTCCTTCGCCGTCACGGAGTGGGTACCTGGGATCTACCCGGGCCGCCCACGGAGGGCGCGGACTTCGCCCCTTCATCGCATCAAGACCTGTGGATGGGGTGGGATGTCGCCTCGCGTTGCGCCGCGGTCGCGCTGAGGGGAACTTCGCCACTCCGCAGACCGTGGCCGCCTCAGGCGAAGTCTGCTGCAGTGATGCCGTCGGGATGCCCGGACGGCCACTCCACCAACTCGATCCGGTAACCATCCGGGTCCGTGAGCCACGACGTCTTCGGGCCGTGAGGGCCGCCCGGGTACTGGAGGCCTTCTGGCCTCAGGCCGGCTTCGGTCAGCGTCTCCAGGGTGGTGGCGAGACTCTCCACCTGGATCGCGAGGTGGTCGAAACCGCTGCCCACGTCGACCGGTCCGTCGCCGGGGCGGTGGACCAGTTCAAGCGAGGCCGCCGGTTCGTCGGGGAACTTGAGGATCACGAGGCGAGCCCCGTCGCCGCCCTCGACCCTGCCCAGTTCGGCGTAGCCCAAGGTGGTGTAGAAACCGAGCGAGCCGTTGAGGTCGGTGACACGGTAGGAGACAAAGAGCGTCTTCACGCGGCCTCCTCGGGTCGATGCACCCGGTAGCGAAGATGCGTAACGTCTCGATCCTCCAGCCGTCGGACGAGGTCGAGTTCGATGTGATCGCTACCCAGGTGGCCGAACAGCCGTCGACCGTCTCCGAGGAGGACCGGAACCAGGTGGATCTCCATCTCGTCCACCTGCCCGGCTCGGAGAAGTGCTTGGGCCGCCCCCGCCCCATGGGCCATGACCGGCCGGTCCCCTGCGGCTGCGCGAGCCTGACGGGCGCAGTCCTCGACATCGGTGACGAAACGCGCGTGGCCGGGTGGCACGTCCCCGTCATCCACCTGGTGGGTGAGTACGAAGATCGGCACGCCGTCGTGGTGATCGCCCTGCCAGCGCCCGGCGAGTTCGAAGGTCCGACGGCCGGAGATCACCGCGCCGGTCGCCAGCGCCTCGCGGTAGACCTGGCCGCTCGGACCGTCGGACTCCCGGTCGTCGAGCCAGTTGAAGAGCCGTCCACCGTCGCGTCCGAGCTCCTGCCCTGGCCGATCGTCCGGGCCGGCGATATAGCCGTCGAGCGACATGGACATGTACAGCCGAATCGGATTGTTCATCCTGGTCTCCATCTCTCCTCCATGACAGCAGGATCCGGCGTTTCCTGATCCGCCGACGGGGCGGGCTTGTCACGAGGAAGACTTCAGGCAAGCGGCAAACTCATCGGCCCGACGCGCCGGCCTGCTGCCGGGCTGAGGGGGCAGGAGTCATGACCCGTGGATCAATTGCGGTCGTTCAGGCCGCATGGCTCTCGGAGCGTTCGACGAGGTGGCGGCGCTCGAGGCGGGCTCCGGCGCGGACCAGGGCGACGAGGTGGGGTGCATTCACGGCCCGCCACCGCTGCTGGGCACACTCGACGAGCTTGAAGACCATGGCCAGGGCGGCGGCCGCGCTGCCACCGCCCCGGGTGGCCTTGGTCCGGAGCCGGACAGTGGCGAAAATCGACTCGAATCGGGTTCGTGGATTTGAACCTGCGACGGGGCGCAGCGGGAGTATCGGATCAGGTCGCCGCTACTGAATGAGCATCGACGAGCTCATCCGGCTTGGCAGGATCAGCCGACACCGAGCCGGCTGAGGGCCGTAGTCCAGTCGGTGACGATGGCCTGCTGTGCTGCCGCGAGGGTGACCTTCCCCGAGCAGACCGCAGTGTGCAACTTCGTCTCCACGGGATCCTTCAGATTGTTCACCCCAGCGCCTGGCTTGTGACCCGGATCAGCCGGCTCCACCCACAGATTGCGGGCATCGTTCGGATCACCGCCAAGCTGGAGGCTGATCAGATGGTCGTACTCAGCATCCCCCAGGCTGCCCGTGTAGCCGTAGGAGGCCGCGTTCAGCTCCTTCTCCTTACGGGTCACCGACTCCGGCGGCCGGATGTTCTTGGTGTACCCGCCCTTGCGGCAGATCGTCGACGTCAGGTTCGCCTGGGTCACCGCCGGGGAGACGGCACCCGGTGTGCACGCCCGGTCCTCGAGAGGCTCGCCCTTCTCATACCGGAAATGGCAGCTGCCCGCAGACGGCTGCTGCTGCACCGTGTACGTCGTCTGCGGCCCCACACCCACCGCAATCTTGGCCGTGTCTGCGGGCACGGCAGTCCCCGATGCGCCCGCCGCCGACGCTCCATCCTTCCCCGAGGTATCCGGCCCGGACTGCGAACCGGATGAACAGCCCGCCAGCAGCAGGCAGCACAGCAGTACCGGCGCAACGGCACGGTGGATGGAACCCATGACGACCCCTCACGAACGAGCGACAACCAAGCACATGCTCCCCCATCCCGACGTTCTTGTATCGCCCGCCCTGGGGCACGCAGGCGCGCGATGGGCCACTGGAACAGCACGGCCTGCCGAGAACGCCAGGACCGCTCGTCCCGGCGAGGCATGGCCTCGCCGGCCGTCGCTGTCCACACGTACCCGATCGGAGGGGCTGCAGCGTCAGCTCACCAGCGGCCCTAACGTTCAGCGCACTGTGCCATCCGGCGCCAGATGGCTGCCTGCTGGCGGAAGTCGAGTGCGGCTGCGCTGCCCCGGACGTCGCCGGTCTTGCTGATCAGATTGTGAAGGCCGTCTGCGGGGCCTGCGGGGCGCGCGGCAGCGGACGGCGGGTCGGGCTTGACAACCGTGGCCGGCAGTTCGGTTGGCTGATCCCGGCGTTCGGTTACCGCCCACCACAAGGAACAGCCGCAGTCGACGGATCCGGATCCGCCCACGGGCCGTGCGGCCTGACCCGGAGGAGGGGCCTGGGACGTCTGTGCCGGTACGTCCAGCGCGTGGGCTGAACGTACCGGCGGGTGAGGGTGTCAGCCGATTCCGGTGACCTGCAGGGCCGTGGTCCAGTTGTTCTTGATGGCGCTGCGGGCGGCGGACAGGGTGATGGTGCCGGCGCAGACGGCGTTCTTCAGCTTCGTCTCCACTCCGTCCTTGGAGTGCGCGGTCTGCGAGCCGGAGTAGGGCTCGGGCCACAGGTTGCCGGGATCGCGGGGGGCGCCGCCGAGTTCGAGGGGGACGAGGTGGTCCTCCTCGTAGTCGGCCATGTTGGTGTCGGAGTAGCCGTAGTCGATGATGCCCTGGGCCTTGAGGGGGTTGGTGTAGGACGTCGGGGGGCGGACGGTGCCGGTCCAGCCGGACACGCAGATAGTGCTGTGGATGTTCGACTGGGTGACGTCCGGGTTGTAGGCCCCGGGCGTGCACGAGGAATCCTGCAGCGGCAGGTAAGCGTGGGAACAGGTCGACGCCTGGGCGGTGCCGGCCGAGGCGGCAATCAGTCCCGCGGCCCCGAGGACCAGGGCGCAGGCGGTGGCGGTGGCGGTGGCGGTGGCGGTGAAGCGACGCATGTGGGGTTCTCCCGCAGAGTCGGCCCGGACAGGGGGTGACGGGCGGCTGACGGCATGACACCACCACACCGGTCTATGCGAGTAGATCCCGTGAAGTGAACAAGAAGTGGCCTGTGCAGTTCCCTCGAAGTACCTTCTGTCTTCCTGGGGTTGAGCGCCATTCAGGTGCTGAGCCACCTTTCGTCGAGTACGAGCTCACTCGACCGGTGTGACCGCAGACCAGACGCCGAACCACTGCTCGGCGCCGTACGCCTCGAACCGTTCCAGCTCGGTGAACCCGAGCTTCGCCGCGAGGCGCATCGAGCGGGCGTTGGCGGTCTGGGTGTAGAGCACCACCGGCTCACCGGGCAGCGCGCCGGCAAACCAGTCGAGTGCCGCTGCACACGCCTCGGTGGCGTACCCGCGTCCCCACGCCTCCGTCAGGAACAAGTAGCCGAGCTCGGTCTCCCCCACCTCCAGACGGCGGTCACTCGGACGCTCGGGGGCATGCGGTTTGAGCTGGATCGTGCCGATCATTGCTCCGTCGAGCTCGACCACGAACCAGTCACGGCGCTGCCCGGGCACCTCGGGCACCGTGCGCTCGAGCTCGGCACGCGGTCGAGGACCACCAAGGTAGGTGTTCACCTCTGGCGAAGCGTTCAGCTCGATGACCGCCTCGCGATCCCGGGCCTCGGACTCGCGCAGTACGAGCCGCTCGGTCTTGATCGGGGCAGGCGGCCAGCCGACGGTTCCAAGTTCAGTCATGCCGACCAACTAATCAGCAGGCTCAGCAGCGATCAAGACTCGCGGACCGATCAAGCCACCGGCCCGGGCACCCCACTCACCAACGGGGCCACTCAATCCCGATCCGATCCATCCGCCAGTCCCCAGGCATGGCCAAAACCTACGCTCTAGTGATCGGGTCTTCCCTCAAGGCCGGGTACTTAGCGTTTTCGCAGGTCACGCAAGTGAAGCTGGAGACCACGGTGTTGCGGCGTAGAGGCCGGGTCCGAGTTTGCGGATGAGGCCGCTGGCGGCCCACCGATTCAGTTGTCTGTACATGGTCTCCAGGGTGACATCGCCGACGTGGGCGGCGATGTCGCGAGGCTGCCAGAGACGCGTGGGGTCTTCCTGGAGCAGGGCCAGGATACGGTGTCGGCGCCGCGAGGCTGGGGCTGCGTGCCAGTCGTCCCGGGAGGCCGAGGGAAGTGCGGGTGAGTGATCCACGGGTTCGAGGACAGTGACGTCGAGGTGGGTGACGGTGCGGCTGATGGCGGGGCGGCCGTCTTCGCGTCGGTCCCTGTAGCGGGATATCGGTGACTTGACCTTGCGGGTGCTGACCCGTTGCCGGGGCGGCAGCAGGCCGATCAGGATCCGACGGCCGATCATCCCGAGACGAGTGTCCCGATCGGTGTCCGCGGTGACGATGCCGGTGGCCTGGATCACCTGGTCGCGGGCGGTGTGGAGCGTGATGCTGAAACAGCAGCGGTCCGGGTCAGTGCCGGGGAGGGACTCGGCGGCACCGACCATCACGGTGCGTAGGGCCTGGTAGAGCGTGAGCAGTGACCACATCTCCTGCTCGATGCCTGCCGGGTCGCCCGAGCGCAGATTGCGCCCGTTCATGATCGTGTGGCGGAGCGCGTAGTACGCGGATTCATGTTCCCAGCGCTGGTGATAGAGGCCCACCAGCGCGGTGGCGGGGTGACGGCGGGCGTCGGTCAGGGTGGTGACCAGTCGGTAGGACCCGGTGAAGGACGTGCCGTCCACGCAGGTCACGGCGATCCGTGCATCGATGATCCGGACTTTCACGGTGCCGATCACCGACAGGTAGAAGCCGTCAGCGAGGCGGGTGAGGACCGGCGTGCGCCGGTTGCTGCGGAGCCGACCCAGGACCTGGGCGCCGGTGTCGGTGACCTGCGCGAGGAAAGCGTTGCTGTCGAATCCTTTGTCCCACAGCACCAGCATGTCCGGCCGCAGCAAATGCAGCAGCCGGCCGGCGTAGCTTGTCTCGCCCTCGGCGGTGGGGCCGAACACCGCACCACCCAGAGCCCGGGTGCCGGTCTCGACCAGCGTCATCAACTCCAGCGTCGGATAGCCATGATGCGAAGTCCTGCCCAGCCAGGCCCGGTTCCGTTCGGAATCGGGAACCCTCAGCGAACTGCAGCCGTCGAACGACACCATCCGGTACGAACCGAAACGCACACCTGGCGTCGTAGGCCGGGCCAGCAACCCGGCCAGTACCTCGAACAACGCCCGCACCGGCGCGCTGCCAAGCCGCCGGCGCAGGTCACGCAACGCCTTCGCCGACGGACAGACCACCGGCATCCCGGACAGACCCGCGGTCAGCTTGTCCCAGACGAGGCGATAGCCGACCTCAGGGAACAGGCACATCGCCAGCAAAAAGTAGACCCCGACCCGCGACGGAAGATCACGCAGCCGCTGCTGCACCGTCCTCGTCTCCGCAAGAACCGCGTCCACCAGCTCAAACGGCACGACCGCCGTCAACTCCCCCAGATACCCAGGAGCGAACCGGCCCCCAGCCACGGTGACCGTTCGGGTGATGGCCGTCAGCGCAGACGGCAGGACACAATGACGGGGCAACGGAGCTCCTTCGGAACAAGCTGTCTTGGTCGACTGCCTGTACCAACGAGCTCCGTAGCCCTGTGTCGAGAATCCTTCAACTCACTTGCGTGACCTGCGAAAACGCTAACTACCCGGCCTTGGGTCTTCCCCCGTGATGGTGGACACGCGTTCGTTGATCACGCGGCGAGCGTGAGCTTAGCGGCGTGG
Organism: Streptomyces sp. RB17; assembly: GCF_009604455.1. GTDB lineage: Bacteria > Actinomycetota > Actinomycetes > Streptomycetales > Streptomycetaceae > Streptomyces. The sequence continues at coordinate 51,900 of NZ_WEGL01000015.1, read as the reverse complement.
TGTCGGCGTTCGTATTCGTTGGGGCTGAGGTGGCCGTTGGCGGAGTGCAGGCGGCGGGTGTTGTAGCGGGTTAGCCAGGCGAAGACCGTCCTTCTACAGGTGGTGGCATCGCTGTAGTCGTGGGCGCCTTGGAAGGGTCTCGCGTTTCAGGGACGCGTGGAAGCTCTCGCAGGCGGCGTTGTCCGCGCTCGTGCCGACCGCGCCCATCGACCGGGTGACTCCCAGCTGGGTGCAGAGGTCGGCGAAGGCCCGGGATCCGTACTGCGCTCCGTGATCGGATGGAAGAGCGAGCCGTCCAGACCGCCGCGGGTGCGGGCGGCCATGCGGAGGGCGTCGGCGACCAGGTCGGTGCGCATGTGGTCGGCGATGGACCAGCCGACGACCCTGCGGCTGAAGCAGTCCAGGACGGTCGCGAGATAGAGGAGCTCCCCGCCCGTCAGAGGGGGGTAGGTGATGTCCCCCATGTATTTCCAGCCCGGTTCCGGGGCGGTGAAGTCCCGCTGGAACAGGTCCGGAACCAGCGTGGCGGCCGGGTCGAGGACGGTGGTGCGGACGCGTCTGCGCAGACGGATGCCCCCGTAATCGAGAACGCCCTCATCACCCGGGCGACGCGTTTCTCGTTGACCGGCAGGCCCTTCTGCCTCAGCTCGGCGGTCACCCTCGGTGAGCCATAGGCGCCGCCGGACTCGCCGTGGACCTCGCGGATCTTCTCGGCCAGAACCCGGTCCCTGTGCTGCCGGGCCGCCCTGGCCTGCCGGCCGGAGAGCCACTTGTAGTAGCTGGACCTGTTGAGCTCCAGGACCTCGCAGAGCCGCTTCACCTCGTAGGTGGCCCGGTGGTCGTCGACGAACTGGAAGCGGCTCCTCACCAGTTCGTCTCTCCGGCGAAATATTTGGCCGCCTTGCGGAGTATGTCTCGCTCGGTCGCCAGCTTGCGCTCACTCGCCTCGAGCTCGGCCACCCGAGCCCCGAGCCGCCGGATCCGCTCGTCCGGATCGGCCGACGATGCTGCCGCCCCGGCCCGGGTCGGCGTCTCACCGGCCGTCGTAGGGGTAGCGGTGACGCCGCGGCGTTCGCGGTCACGCAGTACCCACTCGCGCAAGGTGGCCCGGTTGATGCCCAGATCGGCGGCGATACTCTTGTACGTCGCCCCGGGTGTGGACTCGTACAGGGCCACAGCATCGGCCTTGAACTCGGCCGAGTAGTCCTCCATCGCCATCGGCGCTGGTCTCGCTTTCTCCGGATCAAGCAGATCCAGTATCAGCGTGTCCACCACTCAGGGGGAGGCTCCATCAAAGACCAGCTCTCCACTCCCCACCTTCCCCATACAGTTCAATGAGGTTTTCTCAGAGGCTGAGTTCGCCGGTAGGGAGTCACACCGGGTCCGGCAGGTCCATGAGCGCGAGTTCGGCCGGGTCCACCACAGCGGTGATCTCGGTGATGTGGCCGTCGGCGACAGTGAAGGCCAGAAGGGAAAGCGGGGCGCCGCCCTCGCTCCAGGAGATGACGCCGGGGCTGCCGTTGACGGTCGCCGCACGTCCTCGTGCCGCACTGCCGGCCACCCGCGCGCGGGTGGCGACTTCGGTGGCCCCGAGCGTGACGAACGTGCCGTTCGGGGTGTGGACGGTGAACTTCACTTCGGGGTGGAGAACCTGCAGCAGCTGCTCGAACTGACCGTCGCGGGCCGCGGCCAGGAAGGCCTGGACCACCTCGCGTTGTTGTCGTCCGGCGCTTGCCGGCTGCTGGGCGGCCTGTACTTTCCTACGGGCACGGCTGGCGAGCATTTTGGTCGCGTCTGCGGATTTGCCGAGAATGGTGCCGATCTCCGCGAAGGGCACGGCGAACACGTCGTGCAGCACGAATGCGAGTCGTTCATGAGGGCGCAGCGAGTCGAGGACCGTGAGAAGCGCGAGGCCGACGGAGTCCCCGAGGGCCACGAGGTCTTCCGGAGCGGGAGCGTCGTCGAGCGTCACGGTGAATTCGGGCAGCTGGTCGTCGAGGGAGACTTCTGGGCGTGTTCGGCCCGACCGCAGGACGTCGAGGCTGATGCGGCCGACCACGGTGGTCAGCCAGCCGCCGAGGTTGTCGATGGTGTCGGTGTCCTGGCGGGACAGACGCAGCCACGCTTCTTGGACCACGTCTTCCGCGTCGGCATGTGATCCGAGCATGCGGTAGGCGACGGCGCGGAGCCGGTCACGGTGGGACTCGAAGGCTTCGGCGATCGGGTCCGCGGGATGGGTGCCGGCCATGGTGTTACCTCCCTGGAAGCTGCTCCGTCATAGGGATGACGCGCACAGGCGCCGCAACGTAACCCGTTGAAGGAGAGCACTCCCACATGGACAACCGGCTCAAGAACAAGAACGCGAACAACCCCGATGTGTGGACCGCGATCCAGCACCTCCAGAAGGCGATCGCCGCGGGGGGCGTCGACCCGAAGCTGCTCGTGCTGGTCCACCTGCGCGTCAGCCAGATCAACAGCTGCTCGGCGTGCGTCTACGCCAGTGTCGCCGGGGGGAAGAAGGCAGGTGAGACCGACGAGCGGCTGCACAACGTAGCGGCGTGGCGTGAGGCGCCGTTCTACACCGATGCGGAGCGCGCGGCACTGGCGCTGGCCGAGGCCGCCACCCTGCTGCAGGACGGTGCGCCGGGCGTGACCGACGAGATCTGGGAAGAAGTCAACGCCCATTTCACCGAGGAACAGATCGGCGCGATCAACCTGGAGATCGCACTGACCAACTTCTTCAATCGGATCAACCGCACTATCAAGGAACCGGCCGGCAAGACCTGGGGCTGAGCCCAGCGTGGCTCTTACCCACTGAGGCTTCGCCAGCGAAATCATCTTCCGGCGGGCCCACGAGGCCGGGCAGGCGTGAAGCCCCTGGTAGGACTGGTCTGCCAAGACCATTCCGCTCGAACCAGAGGCTTCACGGTGGTCCCCTATGCTGCCGCGCTCGACGTCCCACGCCACATCGTGGAGTTCCTCGCCCGGTTGCTGGCCGCCCACCGGCGCGGGATCGGCACGCCGAAGGGCTCTCGCGCCCTGGGCCCGTTCCGCCAGGCGGTACTGGTGCTGCGCTGGTTCCGAGAACACGGCCGCGTGCACTGCCTGGCCCGGGACGCCGGGATCTCGCAGGCCACCGGCTACCGCTACCTCCATGAGGGCATCGGCGTACTGGCCGCCCAAGCTCCTGATCTGCACGAAGTGTTGGACCTCTGCCGCGCCGAGGGGATGACACACGTGGTGCTGGACGGCACGCTGATCACCTGCGACCGGCTGGCCGGGGGGCCGGGAGAACGGCAACGACCTGTGTTCCTGGGCGCGTCGACTGGGTCACTGGCGTCCAAGCCGAAGTCCCAGCACACACGGTAGGCAGGCATCACGCCCCCACATCGGGCGCGCGGCCAGTGGCAGGGGCGGCAGGAGTCGAACCTGCGGCATCCGGTTTTGGAGACCGGCGCTCTGGCCATCTGAGCTACGCCCCTTTGATGGGTGACATCTTGGCATGACCAACAGGTCCATCTCTAAGGGATTTCCGCCTGTTCAAAGAAGGCGTAGGACGCCAACGGCCGTGCCCAGGGCGGTGTCGTTCAGGGGATCTGCCCGGATTGATCAGGTGAAGCCGAGAGTGGCCAGCGGGCGGGTGGCGTCTCGGCCGTGCTTGCGTAGGCCTGCAGCGATGTTGTCGCAGCCACCGAGGCGGAGAGCGCTGATGGCCAGGTTGCGTAGTGCTGCCATGGCCCGGGGTGCCGTGTCAGTCCGCACGCGCGAGGCGTCCTCGGCGAAGACGGTGTCGCGCACATGGTGGATCTTGTTCTCGATACCCCAGTGATCGCGCACGCGGTGCGCGATCTCGGGAGCGCTGGCCTGTTCTGGCGTCAGGTCTGTTACCGCGTAGACGCGTACCAGACTGACCTTGCCGGTGATGACGATCCGGCGGCGGCGTACGATCTGGATGGCCTGCGCGGCGTGGGGGAAGCCGATGCCGCGGACGACGGTGCAGGTCTTGACTCGGCAGATCTCGTCGCGGCCGTGCGCGGTGGAGCGGGTCTTGCCCAGCAGCGGCACCTCCCGCCAAGGCAGTTGCTTCAGCTCCTGGTGCAGCGTGGGGTTGGCCTTGATCACGGCGGTGTAGTGGACTTGCTCGTCCTCCACCAGGAAGCGGGCGTGTTCGCTCCGGGAATGCAGCGCGTCGAAAGTGACCACCGTGTCCGTCAGGTCGAGCGGGGTGAGCAACGGCTTGAAGACGGTGATCTCGTTGGACTTGGAGCCGACGTCGCGCTGGGCGGTGACGAGGCCGGTGCGGGTCATCGCGGCGAGCAGGTGGACCTGGACGCCGTCGGTACGGCGGGCGCCGCGGACCGTCTTGCCGTCCACCGCCAGCGAGCGGTACCGCCGCTCGCCCGGCGCCTGGCCGGGGCGCTCGGGATCCCGGGCGGTGAGCCAAGTCCCGTTCGCCTCATCCAGGGCGTCGCCGTCGACACGCTGCAGGGCGCGGCGCACGGTCGCCTCGGCCGGGGCAGTGGGGCCGGTGGGTTCACGGTCCGGGGCGCCGAGGGCGGACAGGACGGCGGCCGGAGCGTCGGATGCCCACTCCGCGATCGCGGTGAGCGACTTGGCGCCGGCCGGCACCGCACATGCGGCGAGCGCTAGGACGAAGCAGAGAGGGTGGCGGCGGCCCTTGGCTGTGCGTGGATCGGGCACCGTCGCCAGGCAGTCCAGCAGATGCGGGTGTTCCGCTGCCTCGGCGGGTGAGCGTTGGTGAGTTGGCCCAGGCCGCCGGGGATGGTCGATGACGAGCGGGCAGACACGATCTTCCGTTGCGGTGGTCAGGGACTCGACACCTGTGGACAGCCACGCTGAACGACCGCGCCCTGGTACCCAGACGTGCCACGCTGGGGCGCAGATGGGCCGGTGAGCAGGCCTACTCACCGGCCGGGGTTGGTCGTGGCGACGTCCGCGCCGGCGAGATCGAGATTCCCATGTTGATCTCAGGTGGGTCTGCTTGTCTGTCGACAGCTTGGCCGGGCTGAGCGTCACTCTCGTGTCAGGATGCCCGGGCGTCCGCGGCGGGCTTGAGGACTTCCCTGCACCAGGTGCGGAAGTCTGTCGGTGCGGGCGTGGCGGTCGCCCAGTCCGCGTCGTAGATGCCGCGGTCCTGTGCGGCGAACGCCTCGGTCATGTCCTTGATTGTCTGGTTGCCGGCGCCTCGGCTGCGCAGCAGCGACGCGAAGTCGTCGATGCTCAGGCGGCGGTAGGTAACCGGACGGCCGAGTTCCTGGCTGATCACCTCGGCCATACCGTCAGGGGTCAGTCGGTCGGGGCCGAACACGGGGAGGTTCTCCTGCCCGGTCCAGGACAGATCGGTGAGTAGGCCGGCAGCGGCGCCTGCGATGTCCCGCGTCGCGATCGACGCCAGCGGCAGGTCGCCTGCGCAGGTCAGGTGGAACGCGCCTTGCCCGCGGATCGCGTCGAGTTGCCCGAGGAGGTTCTCCATGTAGAAGGGCATGGACAACGCTCGGTAGGCCGCACCGGACGTGCCGAGTTCGGTGTCCATCGCGAAGGCGGCCGACAGGACGCCGGCCGGGGTCGGCCAGCCGTGGCCGGCGCTGGACACCCCGACGACGTGGCCGACCTCGTGGCGGGCGATGGCGGCGGCGCCGGCCCGGGCGAAATGGAGGTAGTGCGCCTGGGCGCTGGGCGCCTGCGGGTTCGGCGGGACGAGCCAGAACAGTGCTTCGGCCCCGGGCAGGGCCTTGTCGAGCACGGCCGGGTCGTCGTGGGAACCGCTGACGGTCTCGACCTGCTCGCGGACCGAGTCGTCCAGACGCGAGGCGTCACGGACGATGACCCGGACCTTCTTGTCCTCGGCGAGCAACTGGCGGATCAGTTGGCTGCCGATCTGTCCTGTCGGTGTGGTGACGACGATCATCACATCTCCTCTAACATGAACCTGAACTCCGGTTCCGAATGTAGGGGCGACTTCCGCGCATCGTCAACTACAGTGGAGCGACCATGACCGCTCCCGAACGCCCACTGCGCGCCGACGCCCGGCGCAACCGCGAGTCCGTCCTCGACGCCGCCGGCGAACTGTTCGCCCAGCGAGGCGACACCGTGCAGATGGACGAGATCGCCGAGCGCGCCGGCCTGGGCGTCGGCACCCTCTACCGGCACTTCGCCGATAAGCAAGCGCTGCTCGCGGCGATCATCGGCCGCCGGTTCGAGGCGATGACCACCCTCGCCCGCGCCGCCGACGAGACCGAGGACCCCTGGACCGCGTTCGAAACGCTGCTCTACGGCTATCTGGAGTCCGCACAGGCCGACGCCACGTTTCGCTTCGCGCTCCTCGGCCCGGAAGAGCCGCGCTGGAACGACATCGCCGCAGAAAAGACAGACTTCTCGGCGATCACCGAACGCATCGTGCGGCGTGCCGTCGACGCCGGCCGCCTCCGTGCAGACTTTCACGCTCAGGACTTCGTCCTCATCACCCGTGGCGCCATGGCGAACATGGCCGGCGCCGGTGACTGGCGCAGGCACGTCACGCTGTTGCTCGAGGGCATCCGCGGCCCCGAACGCTGACCCAATGCCGAGCCTTCGGACCATCCGTGAGTGCACCGGAGGACCGAAGTGCAGCACGCCAGTCCGATCAAACCGGGCGGGAGAGAGTGCAGTGAGGGTTGTCCGAGAGCACCGAGGAGAAGCCGGCCTCCACCTCGAAGACATCCACTGCCGCCCATCGGGGTCCGGAGGCAGGGTCCCGTAGCGCCCGGTCGAGGGCCTCCTCTCGCACTGCGGCGAGGTCCTGATGGTCGTCGGTGATCAGCGTGCCGAGCGTGACTGCGGCAGCGAGGTGCCCGGTGAACCACACGCCGACGCAGAACCGCTCGATCGGATCGACAGCCCCGCCCCAGTCGGTGCCCCGCCTGATGTCGGTGACGATGGCGATGGCGTGACGTCCGTTAGCGTCCGAGACCAGGTCACCGGCGTCCGCCCGTGCCCGGGTCACGAGGCGGCTCCCGGCACGAGGTCGCCCCACAGCCACCAGCCCGAGGAGGCTTCGAGCAAGATGTGGCGGCGCTCGTGCTGCCCCGGGGTCTGGCGGACCGGCGGCGACGTCGCCTCGGTGAGGAAGCCGCCCCGATCACGAATGAGGACGCCGAGCGCGGCGAACTGCCCAGCGTCTTCAGCCAGGTGAGAGATTCCCGCGACGACGATGCCACGGACCAGGCCGGAGGACAGTGCGCTCGTGACAGCCGCCCAAGCCGGGCGGGCGTACAGCGGCACGCACGGGTCGTCGTCGGACCAGGTACCGGCCACATGCCAGTGCCGGGCGTCGGCGCAGTGGCGGGCGCGGCGTTCGGCATCGCGGACAGCGTCCGATTCGGCCGCACAGGAGTAGACGGCAACCGGCACGTCTCCGATGCCGCCGGATGGGGATTTCGGCATGCAGTCAGCGTGCTGTCGGTGGTGTGCCCGGGACAGGCACGGCTCGTGGCGGCCACACGAAGTCATGACGCGGCGGACTGCCACGTCCCGTGCTGCTGCAGCACGCTCGTCCTCCAGCAGGACTGCAATGGAGCGTGACAGTCGGGTTGGTGACGCCTGTGGGAGCTGCTATGGCGCGTGGCGGTGGCCGTCAGCGGACGGCGAGGGGCACACCGGCCGCGTGGGAGAGCCCGCGGAGCCGTGCGACGGACACCCCAGCGAGGCGAGAGATGATCACTCCAGGCAGCATTTGGTGCCGCACCCACCCCGACGCCATGCCGCAGACCTTTTCCAAGGTGTCGGCAGCCTGGTCCCACCGACGGCACTCCACGTGCGTCAACGCCACGTCGAGGCCGTACCGGGCCCGAGTGGCGAGGGGTACCGTGTCGTCCAGCCGGACTGTGTCCATGAGCCGGAGCGCACCGCCCGTGTCGCCGAGGGCAACGGCGATGCTCATCGCCTGTGTGGCAGCGTAGAGCGGCCCGAATGGTTGGGCATGCCGACCACGAGCATGCTCTGCCCCCAGGCGGGCGCCGACCGCATGCGCCTGGGACAGGTACTCCCGCGCTGTGTCCGGCGAGGCACCACCCCGGGACGCGGCCACGGCAGCGTTCGTGACGAGCTGCCCGTACACCGACAACCGGTCTGGATCGTGCTCGGACATCTTCGGCTCGATCCGGTCGGCCTGAGCCGCAGCGAGCGCAAAGCCTTGCGCCGTGCGCCCGTCGCGGAGATTCACCCACGCCGTGGTGGCGGCCAGGTGGGCATCCCGCAGATCGTCGCCGACCTGCACGGCGATCTGCCGGCCGTAGGTGAGCGCCGCATAGGCCAAGTCCCGTGAACCCCATACGTTCGCGGCCATTCCAGCAGTCTGAAAGACATCGGCCAGGACGCCGGCCGCGGCCTCCCGCTCATCGGCTTCCGCAGCGTCGTATCGGGCGCGGGCTTCGGGCAGCAAGGCGCCCAGGAGCGCACCGAGTTCGGTGTAGCGGCCCGCCCAATAGGCCGCGTCAGCGCGCCGAACGACACCACGGAACTCTTCGACGGTGCCTGGCTCGGTGTCGGTGGGGATGCCGATGGCGGCATCGTGCGTGGCTGCGGACAACGTGCGCAGCGCTGCCCGCTCGTCGCGGTCCATGGAGCGACGGGGCGCCTGCTGGCCGAGGAGCACGGCGATGTCCGTCCCAAGAGCAGAGGCGATGGACAGAAGCGAAGGAAGGGAAGCGGTGCCGCCGCGTTCCAGCTTCCGCACAACACCCACGGAGCCGTGTGCGCAGGTTCGAATCCTGCCCGGGGCACCCTGTATGAGGTGCCCTAAGACCCCGTCACCAGCGGAAACGCTGAGGCCGGGGTCTTCGCGTTTGTGCAGCGCTATGCCGCCGGAAGCGGCCCTATGTCGGGGTCCGTGGACGAGCTGTGGACGGGATCTTGGTCCAACGCCGACTAGCCCTCAGCGCTTTCCCCATCCCTATGCGCTCGCAAGACATCCGGATCGTCCACAAGGTCAACCATGCGCGACTACAAAACCCGGTCTGACCACTCCGAGGCGATGCTCATCCTCGCCAGATGAGGAACTCGTGCGTTATCGCGATCAGGGCACGTGCCGCACGACTGGGCGTGCGCTCGGACGGAACGGCCAGGGAAAACGGCCAGTCCAGGTCGGCGTCGTCGATGGTCAGCGTGGCGACGTCCTGCGCCTTGGCGAGGGCAGGCCGTGGCAATAGCGCCACGCCCAGTCCGTTGCGGACGTAGGCCACGCCGGTGGGGACGTCAGTGATCTCGAGGGCGACGCGACGGGGCACGGAGGCGGCAGCGAAGGCCTGATCGGCAACGGTCCGGATGCCATAGCTCACGGGGAAGTCGACGAAGTCCAGGCCGGCTAGTTCGGTGATCGGCACAGTGCGGCGTTTCGCGAGCGGATGGGCGGCCGGCACGACGAGGTCGAGCACCGAGGTGACGAGGTCGGTCAGCGTGATGCCCGTCGGGTGCGGTCCGGGCAGGGAGACGAAGGCGAGGTCGAGCCGCCGTTCGAGGAGGGCGTCGATCAGGCCCTGGGAGCCGGAGGCGGCGGCGCTGGTCTGCAGGAGCACACCGGGATGGCGCCGGTGGAATTCACTGAGGAGCGCAGGAAAGTCGATGAGCCCCACCGTGGTCATCGTGCCCAGCCGCAGGGTGCCGCGCAGTCCTCCACGGACCTCGGCCACCGCGTCTGCGGCTTCCCGGGCGGCGTCGAGAGCGGCATGGGCGCGCGGGAGCAGGGCAGCACCGGCATCGGTGAGCAGCACGCGTTTGGTGGTGCGTTCCAGCAGCGGCGTGCCGAGTTCTCGCTCGAGGTTCTTGATCGTGGTGGAGACTGCGGACTGGACGACGTGCAGCCGTGCGGCGGCACGGGTGAAGTTCGCTTCCTCCGCGACGGCGACGAAGTACTCGAGCTGGCGCAGTTCCACCCTCCCAGTATCCCTCAGAGAGCCCCCCACTTATCTCTCAGCGAGATGGCTGCGGTCTATGACTTTCGTTGGACAGCGATCGTCACGGTCGACGATCCTTTTCATCGGAGGAACTACTCGAAGCAGGAATGCTTGCTGGCGGCCACATCGAAACTGGAGGACAAGCGCAAGGTGACCGACACGATCAACAGGCTGGTCGCCGAGGCGCTCGATATCCTCCCGACGACATCTTCATCTCCCTGATCCGAACGAGAATTTCTTGCTCGGACGAGGGGAACACGCAGAATCAAATCCAGGAACGAGGAGACGACTGCCATGACCACACCGAACGAGCCCACCGGCAAGCTGAAGAACCAGGCGCCACACCTGGACTACTACCCAGAGTGGCTCGACAATCTCGCCGACGACGTCATCCTCCAGGGCAATTTCGCCAACGGTGAAGTGATCGGCAAGGAAAAGGTAGGGAAGCTGCTGAGCTTCGCCCGAAGCAACTACGCTTTCCAGGACTTCCGCTTCTTCGGCAAGCGCGGCGAGCTCTTCCTGGAGGACTACCGCTCCACCATCCGTGGCAGCGAGTCCTACCGTCCGGGTGGAATCGAGATTTACAACTTCGTCGTAGTGTACTTCAACGAGGCGGGCGAGACCAGTCAGCTGGTCATGAACCACCGGCCACAGTCAGCCGCACTGCTGTTCTCGTCCTTGCTGGCGGAGCACTTCGGTGACGAGTTCGGCTCGGACCTCTTCTACAAGGGCGATGTCAGCGACCGACTGCTCGACCACGACCTGTCCCGCGGTCAGTGGCCCCCGTCGCAGTCCCACTGACCTGCCACGGCCAGGCTGTCCGGTCAAGGACAGGCTGTAAAACCCGGGGTGTTACAGCCCATCGGCGAAGCCGACCACTCAAAGGCCGTAAGAGCCGGAGGCAACTCCCGATCTGCTCTGCCTTCATGAGGGCGCGAAGTGGCACCGCTACGGAACTGCTTCCTGCCTAGATGATCTATTCCAAGGGATCAGTGATCGAACGCGGTCAGCGAGCGTAGGACGTCTTGTCCGGTGTGGTCGTTGTGCCATATCGCCGTGGTCAGGACGAGGATGCGTTGCATTACGCGAGCGATGACGCCGTTGGGTGTGCGTCCGCGGTGCCGTTCGAGGTCGAGCTGGCCCTTGAGGTCTCGTTGATTGACTCGATGATCTGCCGCAAAGGCTTGAAGAGGTGTGCGCCCGGCCGTTCCCGTTCGCCCTTGCGGGCCGACCGCAACAAGTTGGTTTCCTGCTCGGCGAGTTCGTGTTCGAAGGCGCGGCCGAAGTAGTTCTTGTCGCCGATCAGGGTCTGTCCGGGACGGTCGCGTAGGAGGTCGGGGTCGGCGGCGAGGAGGTCCAGCAGGGTCTCGCGTTCGTCGGCTTTGGCGCCGGTCAGGGCGAAGGCGACGGGCAGGCCCTGGAGGGTGCAGATCAGGTGCAGGCGCAGCCCCCAGAAGAACCGGCTGTGGCTGGCGCAGTAGCCGTATTCGACCCATCCGGCCAGGTCGGAGCGTTTCACTGTCTCGCGGGAGCGGCCGCATTCGACCGGCGTGGAGTCCACGACCCACACGTCGTCGCTCCACACTGAGGTGTTGATGGCCAGGATCCGGTTGATGGTCCGCATCAGGCCGGCAGCCTTGCGCAGCCGTTTGTTGTATCCGGGCTGCTGCGGCAGGTACGGGAAGAGGCGCCGCAGATGGGCACGGGCGTGACGGAGCCACCTGGCCTCGGAGGTGAAGCCGAGCATGGCCTGCATCATCGCCAGGGTGACCAGTTCGGCATCGCTCAGCCGCGGGGCGATACCGACTGGCGGTCGCCGCGGCGCCAAGTCCGGACGCTCCTTCAGCAGGTCATCGGTCGTCGCATAGAGTGCTGTCGCGAGGGTGTCCAAGTTGTGCGTCACAACATGATCTTGGACGCCCTCGTTTTCGTCTCTTCAGGCACCCCTTGGAATAGATCATCTAGGCAGCGGGGGCACGAAGGGAGGCCGCATGCCCGAGTGGATCGACCCGCGGCACGCGGATCTGGTCGCTGCGTGGAAGCGCACGCAGCAGCCGGACTCGCGTGACCCGGAAGAGCCCAGGCCAGCGAGGGGCTTCATCGTCCCGAGCGAGGGCTGACAGGTAGGGCGGCCCCGGCAGGCACAACCGGCGGACGGGACCGAAGAAGCCCCAGCCGGGATGTACCCACCAGCTGGGGCCTTTCTTGCGTGTGGCGTTACAGGGGGCGGATGTTCTCCGCCTGCGGGCCCTTCTGGCCCTGCGTGACGTCGAACTCGACCTTCTGACCCTCCTGCAGCTCGCGGAAGCCCTGGGCGACGATGTTCGAGTAGTGGGCGAAGACGTCGGGGCCGCCACCCTCCTGCTCGATGAAGCCGAAGCCCTTTTCCGCGTTGAACCACTTCACAGTGCCCTTGGCCATGTGCCTGTCTCCTTCGAGGGGACTCGTATCGGGTCCCGCACCGTGCGGGTCCCGGAGGTGATCGCCCTGGTCCGGAGAGGCGTTGAACGCAAAAACGCCCGCGATGCGATCACGGGCGAACGGGACTTCGGAACCACGACTGCTGATTACGACGCTACACCGGCTGGTGTAGCTCGGCCACAAGACACCACGACGACAACGCGACCCCCCGTGGGGCAACCGCCGCCACTGACAGCCGTCCCCCGAATGCGCCTCACCTGCCGTTGGGCGAGGCTGAGGCTATGGCTGAGCGTCGCGTGATCGTGTTCCCGCCCGGAGAGGGTGGCGGCCGTCGCATCCAGGTCGGCAGCGAGACGCTGGGAACCGCATACAGCCTGCATGACCTGAGCGTGTTCCTGGAGCGTGCCGGCCTGGAGGGGTTGGACGTGGTGGACCTGGTGAACTCGCCGCTGATCGAATGGCACGGTGGCGGCCCGGAGGTATGGGAGCGCTGAACGCCCGTCGGTGGGCTGGCGGCCGTCGTCACCTGTTCGACGCACAGCGGTCGCTGACGCACGCGGGCTCGCGTTCGCTGGAAGCGAGCCCGGCATGCGACCGGAGCTCGCCCCCCATCAAGCCAAGGAGACACAGCCATGGACCAAGGCAAGATCCATGAGTGGAACGCGGACCCGGGCGAGGGAAGCATCAAGAACGACCAAGGTGGTCCCGTGCTGTACTTCACGGTAGACGACCTCGTGATCGACCCCGACGAGATCCATCCCGGGGACACCGTCTCGTTCCAGATCCAAGGACCGGGACGCGCGGCCAAGGTCAACAAGGCCTGAGTCTCGACAGCAGCGCGCGGCAGGCACCACCCGAAGGTGAACGGCTGGTGCCTGCGTGGGTTTCTGGGCCGTGCAGATCGGCCGCGGCCTGGTCGTGAAGGAGAGTTCGAATCCTGCCGGGGGCACCCACTATGAGGTGCCCAAAGACCCCGTCACCAGCGGAAACGCTGAGGCCGGGGTCTTCGCGTTTGTGCAGCCGCATGCCGTCCGAAGCGGCCCTATGTCGGGGTCCGTGGACGAGCTGTGGACGGGATCTTGGGGCATCGGCGCGGGTGAAGCCCGGAAACGGACGAGGCCTCTGACACGGGGCGGCCAGGTGCTCCTACACCCAGCGCGGCAGCCGGCGAGTCTCATCTCGTAACGGGTGTGGAGGCGCCGATGGATGAGCGCAAGGCCGTGCCGAGCGGCGACCGCCGGCGTCGACTGCCGGACAGGTAGTACCTCACGCCGATGAGTCGCCCACCCTCGCAGGGGGCAACTCATCACGCTGCTGTGGTTACAGCGACCGCTCGATCTTCCGCTCCTCGACCTGCTCTTCCGCTTTGGTCTTCTCGTCGCGGACGGTGTACCTCGCCTGGGGCGACTCACCCTGGATACGCCGGATCTCTCCAGTGTGCTTCTGGTTGTCCTGCTTGAAGAGGCGAAAGGTGTGCTCGATGACGAAGCGCCGCAGGTAGGCCTGCCAGAGACGGTCGGCGTCTGCCGCAGTGGCGTCGGTGCCTGACCACCACAGCCGGACCGGCTTGGGTGTTGCGCCGCTGGGCAGGTGGCCGATGTCCAGGCGGATCACCGTCCCCTCGACGACCGGGAGAGTGCCGTCGGCCGTGGCCCAGGAGGAGCGGTGGGTGAGCCTGGGGTGCAGCCGGTCCCAGGAGCGGGCCCTGGCGGTGCCGTAAAGACGTGTGTCGGTGACAGTCTCGGTGTCCGGGACGCCCCAGGTATCGGGCTGTCCGAAGACGAATTCGCCGCCGTGCCGGGGTGGGCGGCCCATCGTGTGGGGCTGGCGGGGTGGAACAGCCCGGCGCAGGACCCGGTCTGAGCGCATCCGGGCGAGCACCTGGACCGGCAGGTCTTTGAGCAGGAACGCAAGACGGGGTGCGTCGTATCCGGCGTCCGCGATGACGAGGACGTCGGGGTCGCCCTCCTGCCACTGCCCGGCGGTGATCAGCCGGTGGAGCAGGTCACGCAGCTGCCGGGCTGTGACGGTGGCGTTGTCGTCCCCGGGGGCCAGGCGAAGCGCGTCCAAAGGCGCGGTCCAGGAACTGCGACCCGGCTCGAGTGCGCAGATGATCGAGTACGGCCAGCCAGGGACAGGGATGTGCTGGTCTTTGCCCCGGCCGTAGGTGTGACACAGGATCCGCTGCGGTGAGGTGTGAGCATCGGGGCGTAGCCAGCAGGTGATGTCGATGGCCAGGACCAGCCGGCCGTCGACAGCCCGCGGCAGTGGCACCGCGGCCAGGGCCCGCCGCAGCCGGCCGGTATCGACCCTGCCACGGGCGAGGGCGGCATAGAGCCCGCCATGACCACGGCGGTGTTCGCCGACCAACGACAGTTCGGCCAGCGACCTCACCGGTCCGTCGCCGCACAGCACGGCGTCAGCCAGCTCGAACAACGCATCCGAACGAGCGGTGAGGCAGGAGTAGAACTCGCCCCGGAGGCATGACAGTTCCGCCAACGGCTCTTGCCGGGCGTCGTGATGCAGCAGACTCATCTTCACGGCCTTCGTGCTGGACATGTGTGTTCCTTGGTCGGAGCACATGTTCAGACGAAGGCCGCTTTGGCGTACGGCGGATACCAGACCGAGTGATCAAGTTCGAGGCACCATTCGACGCCGGCCGTTAAAGATCAAGCTAGACGAATGAGTCCGATGTCGGGGCGGATGCGCGAGCTTGAAGGGAGGGCGCTCAAGATCATGTTGTGACGCAAGACCTGAACACCCTCTTGACCGCGCTGTAAGGGAAGATCGACGACGAGATCGGAGGGACCAGGTGGATGGGACGGCCGCTGCTGCTGACCGACTCCGAGCTCGTCTGCCTGGCCGTGGCGCAAGCCCTGCTCGGCAGGTACAGGTGCAGGCACGCCGCTCGCGCAGCGCGACGGCGAGGTCTTCCATACGTGCCCACGCCGTCCCGCCCGCCGGACTGTTCGGCATCGCCACGGTGGCCACCTGTTTCGGCGTTCTGCTCGTCAGGCTCAGGGGTAGAGGCCGGCCCGGAAGGTGAACGAGACGAGTTGCGCTCGATCACGTGCGCCGACCTTCGTCATGGCCCGCACCGCGTGCGTCTTCACGGTGAACGGCGACACGGACATCTGGGCCGCGATCTCGTCGTTGCCGAGACCGCTCGCGACGAGAACGACCACGTCCCGCTCCCTGGGTGTCAGAGCGTCGAAGCGTCGCAGCAGTTCCTCGTC
The DNA here is from genome assembly GCF_009604455.1 of Streptomyces sp. RB17. GTDB lineage: Bacteria > Actinomycetota > Actinomycetes > Streptomycetales > Streptomycetaceae > Streptomyces. Next base: position 36,293 of record NZ_WEGL01000015.1, on the reverse strand, counting down.
GATCACCGGGGGCGGTCTGTCGGTCATGTGACCGATGAGCGCGGCCGTCGCGGCGGCCGACAGCGCACCGCCCCCGCCGACGACCTCGGTGATTCCGGCGACGAGTTCGGCGGGGCTCACGGTCTTGCTCAGGAAACCGTTGGCGCCCGCGCGAAGGGCGGCGAGAACGATGTCGTCCTGGTCGAAAGTGGTCAGCACGATCACCCGCAGCTTTTCGGGTGGGTGCTCTGTGCGGATCCGGCGGGTCGCTTCGACACCGTCGATGCCGGGCATCCGTATGTCCATCAGGACCAGGTCGACGGGGTGGTCCCGGAGGTAGGGGACGACCTGGAGTCCATCGGAGAGATCACCCACGACGACGAGACTTGGGTCGAGCCGGAGCATCGCCCGGATCCCGGCCCTGATCTCGTCCTGGTCGTCGACGATCAGAATCCGCGTGGTCATACGACGGCTCCCAGGGGGCTGAACTCCGCATGGACCCGGAATCGCCCGTCGTCACTGTCGATCGTGAGCCGCCCGCTGGAGGACTCGACGCGTTCGCGCATCCCCACGAGTCCGAGTCCGCTGCCCGAGCCGGAGCCGTGCGGTGGGTGACCGACGCGGTTCTCGACGGTGACGCAGATCCTGCCGTCGCGCTCGCGCACATCCACCGTTGCCGCCCCCTCTCCATGCCGGTAGGCATTCGTGAGTGCTTCCTGAACGACTCGGTAGACCGTCACGCCGACGCTGGGTTCCACGAAACCGGGGGGGATGTCGATGGAGGGCCGGACGTCGAGGCCGATGCTCTCGAAAGAGGCGACAAGGCTCTCCAGGCCGCTGAGCGCCGGGGTCGGCCGGAGCGCCTCGTCGTGGGAGATGTCGTCTCCGAGGCGGAGGAGCGTGAGGATCCGTTGTGTTTCGACGACGACGGTGCGGGCGCTGGACCTGGCGGAGACGAGGGCCTGCCGGGAGGACTCGGCGTCTTCGGGCAGCCCGATCTCCGCAGCACCGAGATGCATGCTCAGCAGCGCGACCTGGTGGCCGACGACGTCGTGGAGGTCCCGGGCGATGCGGAGTCGTTCCTCGGTCACCCGTCGGGTGGCTTCGATCTCACGGGTGGCGATGGCGCTCTCGGCCCGTTCCTCCAGGGTCAACCAGTGGTCTCGGTGGATGCGCAGCGCGGCCCCTGTCGCGCCTCCCGCTATGGCTGAGAAGAGTGCGGCGGCTCCCACGATCGCGCCGCCACGGAATCCTCCCAGTGTCATGAACGCCCCCAGGAAGAACGCCGCCACGATGCCGGTTCCGGCCAGCGGCTGCTTTCCCCTGAGGGCGACCGCGAACAGCACGAGCACCGCCATCATCCACACCGACAGCGGGTCATGGCCCACCGCTGTGACGGCGAAAGACGCCGCGCTCGCCACGACCAGTCCTGCCCATGGCCGCCACCATGAGAGGGCGACACCGCCACCGGCGAGGAGCACGGAGAGGGCCGTCGGCCAGTCCGACCCTCGCAGGATCACTGCCACGATCTGGCCGGTGAACACCAGTGCGGCCACCGCATAAGCGACGAGGTGCAGCGCCTCGGGGCGGCGGACCCACAGGGGTGCCACGGGACCGTCGTGATTGTTCTGCGCCTTGCCCATGGCCTGATTCTCGTGCACATGTGCTGCGGCCGTGTACTTCGAATGATGTAGACGGCGAGCCCGGTCCGGGCGACGGGGACGGCGGAACTCGTTCGATGCGAAGTGGATGGCGGAACTACTTCGTTCGAAGTACGCGGCCCCTCCCGAGGGCGCTGAGACTCCTCATCGAGGCGACCGTCTCACACCGCCACGATCACCGAACGGGACACCCGATGAATCAGACCACCGTGCCTTCGAGCATGACCACGACCACGACAACGCTCTCCGGGCTCCGATCGCTCTACCTGATCCGAGTCGCCTTCTCCTTGATCTGGGTGGCACTCGTCGTCACGACCTCCGCCTCGCTCGTGTCGACGGACAGGCCCACGGTGATCGCGGCCGTGCTGCTCGTCGTCTACCCCCTGTGGGACGTCGTCGCCACGCTCCTCGAGCGTCGCATGGCTGGCACCGGTTCCATGGACCGCGTCGGTACCACCAACGTGGCTCTCGGCCTCGCCACCGCCGCCGGGATGATCGTCGCCGTCTTCTCCACCATCGGGACGGCCCTGCTTGTGTTCGGCATCTGGGCCCTGCTCTCCGGAGCGATCCAGCTCGTCGTGGCGATCCGGCGCCGGCGCACCGTCGGTGCCCAGTGGCCCATGGTCATCAGCGGCGGACTGTCCGTCCTCGCCGGTATCTCCTTCGCTGCCATGTCCGCCTCGGCGACGAGCGGCCTGTCCTCCGTCGCCGGATACTCAGCCTTCGGTGCCTTCTGGTTCCTCGTCTCCGTCATCGCCCTGAGCATCCGCAGCCGACGCGAAAAGCATTGACCACCGCCGTCTGAGCCACCGCCTCTCCCGGAGGCGCGCGGTGTCTTTCGACCTGCGGATACTGCACCGGCCCGCGCCGGACCGCTTCGAGGAGACCATCGCCGCGTACAAGGCTCTCAAGGCGCTGCTTGCCAACGGTGATCAGTGGTCGTACGCGATCAGGGATCGGGTGACCGGGGCGCTGGTCTTGCGGTTGTGCCAGATCGCCGCGGTCATCGCGAGGATGCGCTGGGCGACCCGGATGGCGACGCCCTCGAAGGTCCGGCCGCCGTGCTGTTCCAGGTCGAGCTCGCCTTTGAGGGAATCGTTGACAGATTCGATGAGCTGGCGGACCTTCTTGAGCATAGGTTCGCCATAGCGGGCCTTCTCCCGCTTGCGGGACGGCCGCAGTAGCTCGATGCCCTGCCCGGCGAGGTCCTGCTCGAACACCTTGCCCGCGAAGCCCTTGTCCGAGATGAGCAGGATGCCCTCGCGTTCGGCGACCAGGTCGGCGTCCGTCTCCAGCATCGAGACCAGGACTTCGCGTTCGCCGATCTTCGGGTTGGCCAGCGCCCACACGATGGGCATGCCGGTCGGGGTGCAGACCAGATAGAGGCGCAGGCCCCAGAAGAACCGCGAGTGGGAGGCGCAGTAGCCGTACCCGGCCCACCCGGCGAGGTCCGAACGTTGGGCCGTCGGGCGGGACATCCCGCACGGGACTGGCGTTGAGTCGACGATCCAGTGGTTGTCGAACCAGAGGTCGCTGTCCATGGCCAACTCCCGGATCATCCGCTTGACCAGGGGCAGCGCCGCTCGCAGCCGCTTGTTGTAGCCCGACTGTTGAGGGAGGTAGGGGAACATGCCGGCCAGGTGCTTGCGGGCGAAGCGCAGCCAGCGCGCCTCGGAGCGGTGGCCGAGCAGGGCTTGCGCCACGGCCAGGCAGACAAGCTCGGAGTCGGTCAGCAGCGGCGGCCGTCCCATCCACCGGGTCCCTCCGATCTCGTCGTCAATCTTCACGTACAGCGCGGTCAAGAGGGTGTTCAGATCTTGCGTCACAACATGATCTTGAGCGCCCTCTCTTCAAGCTCGCGCACCGGCCCCGACATCGGACTCATTCGTCTAGGTGTCGAGGAACTCGGGGATGAAGATGTCGCGGCTGCTCAGCAGGCGCTTGGAGAGGCCCTGCTCGTGGTGGTAGCGCAGGAAGGTGTCGACCGCCTTGCGGTTCGCGCGCATGCCGTAGGGCCACCAGTCCTCGCCGAGCAGGCTGCGGTTGTGTTCGAACAGGCTGCTGAACCAGGGGGTCACCAGGCTCATGTGCTGCTTCGCGGCGTCCTCGATGTATTTGCGTTCGGCCAGGTCCTTGGCCTTGACGAAGGCGCGGTAGACCGAGCGCAGATCCTCGGAACAGCGCACCAGGTCCTTGCGGACCGCGACGATGTGCATCGGGGGGAAGATCCCGGTGCGCCGGTAGTAGTCGCGCTCGACGTTCTCATAGTCGGGGAAGAGCCGGACGATCTTCGTCGATCCCCGCAACATGGCCTGGGGCACGTCGACCGAGATGAGCGCGTCGATCTCTCCGGACTCGAGCATGGCGCCCAGGGTCTGGCCGTCGTCGGCATGCCGCACGTGCACGCCGTCCGGCACCGGCTGCGGGAGCCAGTCGAACGCGGGGATGGGATGGTTGGTGCCGCCGATGACCCAGCGGCACTGGTCGACGGTCACGCCGTACTCGTCCGACAGGATGCCCTTGGGCCAGACCCCGGCGTCGTGTCCGAAGAGCGCGAACTCGCCGAGTGTCTTGCCGGCCAGGTCCTGCGGCTGCTCGATCCCCGCCTCGGTGTTCACGAAGATGGCGGAGTGCCGAAAGTTGCGGTTCGGGAAGATCGGCAGCGCCATGAATGGCGCGTCCTCCAGGTCGAAGGTACGCAGAAAGTAGGTCAAGCCGAGTTCCGCTATGTCGTAGCGGCCTTCGAGCATGTGCCGGAAGAGGTCCGAGACCAGGGGCTCCGTCTCAAAGGTGGCGTCCACCCCGTCGATCTTCACGCGGCCGTCGAAGAGCGCCTCGGTGTGCTCGTACCGGTAGGTGCCGATGGTCAGCTCGATGCTCATCAAGATCCTCTCTTCCGTGAATGACCTTTCATTTTCACGATGGGCCGGATATGGTTCCACGTCAAGATGAACGATCATTCACTTTGAGGGAGGCAGGCCATGCCGCGCATCACGCCCGAGCGTCGGGAAGCCAAGCGTGCGGAGATTGTGGCGGCAGCGCGCCGGTGTTTCGCGCGGGGCGGCTTCCACCAGACCTCGATGCCGGACATCGCCGCCGCAGCCGGTGTTTCCGCGGGTGCCCCCTACCGCTACTTCGCGAGCAAGGAGGAGATCATCCTGGCCATCGCCGCGGACGCCTTCCGGCTGATCTTCGAGCCGATGGAGCGGGTGGCCGTGGCCGCTGGCGCCCCTTCCCTGGGCGACCTGGTCGCCGCCTCCCTTCAGGCACTGAGTGCCGAGACCGTCACGGACGCCGCAGGGCAGGTGGTGCCGGTCGAGGAACTGCTGCAGTGCGTCGTGCAGACCTGGTCGGAACTGCTGCGCAACGACGGCCTGCACGCCCGCGCCTTGGAAGGCTTCGAAAGGGTCCGTCGCAGCATCACCGACGCCCTGCGCCGCGGACAAGCGGCGGGCGCTGTCCAAACCGTGGAGCCGGAGAGCGGCGCGCGGGTATTGATCGGTCTGCTGCACGGATTCCTGCTCCAGCGTGTGGCCTTCGGCTTGACCGACACGGCGGGATTCAACGACGCCGTCCGGGGGTTGCTCGACGGAGCCGAGCGCCCGGACAACACTCCGCGGTGAGCGTTCCCCGGCTCAGGCTGCAAACCTGCTGCACATGCGGATGCGGCACCCCCGCATCCACCGGCGCCATGATGGCCCACTCCGCGGTGGTGTTCCGCTGACAGGCCACGGACGGCGGTGGGAGAGTGGCGCCCAGGCCGGGTTCAGGCCGGTGCGGGCCAAGGTCAGCACCATGACCTTGAGAATGATCAGTCCCGTTGGGCTTCGCGGGAGGCCGGCTGATTGCTTCTGCGGGAGGATCGCCGGGTGATTCGCCTGGTCATGAGGGTGATAGCGGCCCAGGTGATCAGCGATTCCGAGTGCTGGATGAGCCGTTCGTAGTGGCGCGCGTGCCGACGGGCGTGCATGACCCAGGCGTGTGAGCGTTCCACCACCCACCAGGGGCCGGGGCACGACCCCGCGGCCGTGACAAGACCCGGCCCGTTTCCTGGGCTGAGAGTCAGACCGAAAATGCGATGATCACAATGAACGACCACAACTGACCGCATTCTGATCGAAGTTGGGATTCGGATGCGTTCGCGATGCGGTCACTGTGAGCGTTCGCCGAACGTTTCCTTCCGGGCCCTCCAGGCCCTCGTGACGCACCGCCGTGAGCAGTAGACCGCGTTCGAACGGCGATCGACCCCAACCACCCAAGTGTCCCCGCACTCGGGGCACTTGGCCTGGCCGGCACCGCTCAACTCCGCGGCCACCCGCTTGCGCAACCGTCGTCCCCGGCGCCGCTGCCTGGCACGACATGCCGATGAGCAGTACACGGCATCGGGCTGTGCTTGCGGCCTCAGCCGTTCACCGCAGCCTCCGCACACTCGCTCTCCGGCGGCGTCTTCGGACACCCAGCCTAGACCCCAAAGCTACGCGAAACCGGGGATACGAAATAGGCACTGAGCTTGTTCTTTAAGGTTTCTGTCGCCTCCCGGCGCCGGGGACCTATGGTCCAGCCGCGTTTGTCAGACCGCCTCGGTACGGTCGGCGCATGAGAGCTACGGCAACTTTCACCGTCAAAGCGTTCGTCCCGACTGAGCTGAAGCCCGAGCCTGCCGTGTCCACTGGGCTGCCGGTAGGTGTCGCGACGATGGAGAAACACTTCGAGGGAGAGGTCGTGGGACGCTCGGCGACCCTGTTCACTGCCGCGTTCGACCAGTCGACTGGCGTCGGCACCTATGTGGCCATGGAGAAGTTCGAAGGCTCGCTGCAGGGACGGGAGGGGTCCTTCAACTTCGTGCACTCGGCGACAACATCCGGCAGCGACCGCACAGCGGAGTTCTTCACCATCGTGCCTTCAAGCGGCACCGGCGAGCTGACCGAGATCTCCGGGGCCGGAGGGATGGCCGTTGATGCTGACGGCACGCATCGCATCTGGTTCGACTACCAAGTCGGCTAAACGGCGAGGTCTTGTCGGCCTCGAACTATGACCCGAACATGATCGCCCGAATGAGGATTCCGGGGACGCGAACACGGCCTGCGTCTGATCCTGTGCTCCGACCAAAGACGCACCTGGCCAGCACGAAGGCCGTGGGGGAATGAGTCTGCTGCAACGTGGCATCCAACGGGAGCCGTTCGCGGTGGCGTCACGCTTCCGGGATGACTTCTTCGAGTGTCTGACCGTGCGCGGGAACACATTGTTCGAGCTGACCGACGCGTTGCTGTGCGCGGACGGCCCGGTGACCACACTGGTGGATCTCACGCTCACGGCCGAGCATCGGCGTGGGCACGGCGCGATATACGAGGCGTTGAACAACGGGAACGTGGACGTGCCCCGGCTGCGGCAGGTGCTGGCCGGTCTGTCGACGCCAGCAACTGGCTCCGCCCCGACGCGCCGACCAGCGGGGACCGCTGTTCTGCCACGCCTACGGCCGCAGCGGACGGCCCTCGGACCAGTTCATCCCGGGCTGGCCGTACTCGTTCGTCGCCGCCCTCGAATCGGGCCGGACGTCCTGGCGCCAGCTCCTGGACACCGTCCGTCTCGGGCCTGAAAACGACGTCGCCGAGGTCACCGCCGCCCAGCTCCGCCGTGTGGTCACGGACCTGATCGAGATGGGCCCCTGGCACTTCGGCGACCGCGACATCCTCATCGTCTTCGACGCCGGCTACGACGCCCCGCGCATGGCCCACCTCCTCGACGGCCTCCCGGTCGAGGTGCTGGGACGGATGCGCTCCGACCGCGTCATGCGACGGCCGACGCCCTCGCTCAAGGAGTACGCCCTGTCCTATCCCCAGGGCGGGCGACCGCCGAAGCACGGCAAGGAGCTCCGCTTCGCCAAGCCGGACACCTGGGGCGAGCCGGACGCGGCAACCGTGCAGGTCACCGACCGGTACGGCACCGCCCGCGCGATGGCCTGGGACCGCATCCACCCCCGCCTGACCACCCGCTCCGCCTGGATCGACCACACCGGCGAACTCCCCATCATCGAAGGCACGCTGATCCGCCTCCAGGTCGACCGCCTGCCCGGCGGAGGCGACCCGATCCCGCTCTGGCTCTGGTCGTCCGCCACCGGCCTGAACAGTGAGGACGTCGACGTGCGCTGGCAGGCGCTCCTGAGGAGGTTCGACATCGAACACCTCTTCATGCTGATGAAACAGACCCTCGGGTGGACCCGTCCGAAGCTGCGAACCCCCGAGGCCGGCGAGCGCTGGACCTGGCTGATCACCGCCGCCCACACCCAGATCCGCCTCCTGCGCGAGGCCGCCGCCGACGTGCGGCGACCATGGGAGAAGCCACCGACCTTGGCCGGCTCACCCCGGCCCGAGTCCGCCGGGGGTTTCGGAACCTCCGCCCGCACTTGCACTGTCCGGTCCGTGCACCGAAAACTTCAACTCCCGGTCCTGGAAGGTCACTTGGTTCGAAGAACCGGCGGCCCGCCCCCCGCTACGACGTGGGCAAGACCGTGAAACGACCCGAGAGCATCATCGAACGAAACCGACTCAGACCATAAAGAACAAGCTGAGACCGACTGCCCGGCACGGCAGTGTGCGAGAGCGCGCAGCGCTCGCTCCGGGCACCGCGGAGCGGATCCGCCCCGACGTCGGCCACCCCCACGCTCGGTACGTGCGTGGCCGGACCACCACCCGTGCCGGACTCGCCCGCTCCGGGAAGGCCGTGTCAGGTGAATACGCCGGCCACAATCGACGCTCCGGGCAAGAGAGTGGAATCCAGGCGGACTTCGGGGGCGAGTGCGGTCCACGCCACTCGTGTGCCTGGGTCTTCTGCCAGTGCCAGGGGTTCAGATCCGATCTGGATTGCGATCCCCGCACCCGGATTCCCCACGGTCCATCCCCATGCTGCGTAGATGGGTACGAGGTCGCGGCGGCCGACCGCCAGGTTCGCCATGACCAGGCAGTGGCCCACATCGCGAAGTCTGTCGAGGAGGTGGTCCCTTAGTAGCGAGCCTACGCCTGTGCGGCGGTGGCCGGGATGGACCGCCAGGACGTCGAGCAGGCCAATGCGTTGGGTGATCTCTTCCTCGGACACTTCAAGACCGGCGACAGTGAGTTTGATGCCTGCGCCCGCGACCACACCAACCACTTTCCCGTGATCTTCTGCGACGAGCCCGCTCCCGAATCGGTTGGCCGCGGATGGTGCCGACAGGTACGGATCCAGCTGACCGGGGTCGCTCGGTTCGATGACCCCCTCCAGCAGGTGCATGACCTGGTCGAGGTCTGCGCGTGTCAGGGGGCGAACGTTCACGGTGGCCCTTGTCCTTGGTCCAGCGGGCCGGCAGCGGTGTTCGGCACGGCGGCGTGAGGCTCTTCCCATGGGTGTGATGGTGTCACGGCACTGCACTGGGCCGTCGGCCTCCAGCACGAGGACACCCGAAAGCGGGGCCGGCCATTGGCTGGGCATGGGCAAACCCCCGCCACCACCGGCAACGCCTGCGCCACCCGGACCACCGTCGCCGCCTACCGCGCCCGCCGCAAGGCTGGACACTGACCCGGCGCGGTCACCCTCACAGATCGTCAATCACTCTTCAGCCCGCACCTTTCCCACATCGTTGCCAAGCGAACGACCTGGGGCGAAGAGCAGCCCTGGCCGAGATTCCGGAGATCCCCATCACCATCTCCGACTGCGCGCCGGCAATGACCAGCTAGCCCTGCACGTCCGTGCACCAGGCTCACGACATCGGCAAGCCACTCAGCGAGCGGATTCGGGCTGCCGAAGGAATGTGGCGGGGAGGGCTGTCTGCCGGAGGTGGTCCGGGATGCGGTTGGGCCAATGTGGGGTGACCGCGCTTCTTGCGAAGCTCTCCAGACCGCTGTCGGGCCGCATGTACACGTAGTCGGCGGCCGCCCGGACCTGGGCGGTGTTGTAGTGGTCCACCTCATCCGCGCCCATCGTGCTGTAGCCGTGGCGGCACCTAGGACGGCCATGAGCCGCGGACCCAGCGGCAAGACCAGTTCATCGCAGTTCTCCAGCCCGAGGCCGTCGCGGGGACCGGTGTCGAGGTGGCCATCGCGCAGGGCAAGGGCGGGCACGCATGACTTCGGCTCCGCACCCGCCTACTGACTCCCCTTCTGGAACCGGTACCGTCCCGACCGCACGCCCGCCAGGAGCGCAACGTCACCGCTCGGGTGGCTGGCCCGGTGCACGGCGGTCAACTTTCTCCCGTTGCCGACAGTGGTGCACTCAGACGAGTACGCGGACAACAGGGGGCGCTTGGGCGGTTATGATGCGGTCCGGAGTCATTCGGTCGCCCTACGGCACGGTCGGTTCGACCTCGTTGGGTCGGCTGGAAATAGGCGCTGCTGTGACAGATTGATTGTGTATCAACTCGGTGCTGGAGGCAGGGTCGCATGCTGTCCTCAACTGGCACGAAGACACTCCCCTCACTGACCGGGTTGCGTTTCCTCCTCGCGGCCTGTGTCCTGATGGCTCACGCCTTGTCAGGCTCCGCGCTCTTCAGCCAAAAGTTGCAGGCTCCGCTGTCCATCGCTACGGTGCCGCTGGCCACCTCCGCAGTATCCGGGTTCTTCGTCCTCTCCGGCTTCGTGCTTGCCTGGTCCTACCGGCCAGGGGAACGTGCACGATCCTTCTGGCGACGCCGCTTTTGGAAGATCTACCCCAACCACGCACTGGGCTGGCTTCTGGGGGCGCTCTTCTTCGCAGTCACAACCGCCCCCAGCCCCATGGCGGCCGACGGCAGCGCAACCGTGCTGGGCGGGGTCGCAGAGCTATTCCTGGTGAAGGTCTGGGCACCTGCTCAGCAAGTATTCAACGGCTTCAACGACCCATCCTGGTCAGTCTGTTGCGAAGCCTTCTTCTACCTGCTGTTCCCGGCGCTGATTCCTGCTGCCTGCAGGCTGACCCCGGCCGGGCTGCGCCGCACGTGGCTGGCCCTTGCCGGAGCGATCGCAGTGTTCCCCGCAGTGGCGCTGGAACTCGGCGGGCGGGTGCTCCCGGGCTGGCCGCTCCCTCTGAACACGCTCTGGTTCGCCTACGTCTTCCCGCCCGTGCGATTGACGGAGTTCATGCTCGGAATCGTCACCGCGCGCCTGGTGCAGGCTGAGCGCTGGCCCCGGCTGAACATGCCGACCCGCATCGGAGCTTTGGTGACGGTACTCGCCGCAACTCCATTTCTCCCCATTCCTTATTCCCTCGGGGCCGGCTATGGCGTGCCCTTCTCCCTCATCATTGCCGGGCTGGCCCTGCAAGACATCCACGGCCGGAGCCATCTGCTCGCCCGGCCGGCCGTGGTTGCGCTGGGGGAGGCTTCGTATGCCCTTTACATCGTTCACTTCCCCTTGCTGATGTCCGCCCGGCAGGCCATCGGTGTCCATCACCGGTTCGCCCCGCTGAACGGCGTCCTGTTCGCAGTGGGGCTGATGGTGGCGGCACAGGCGGTCGCACTGCTGGTCCATCGACACTACGAACACCCAATCCAGGCGCGCTTCGCCCGGGACATCCACGCCGTGCCGTCCGGGCGCCCTGAGTACAGCACAGCGCCCGTGTCCGACTAGGTTTCTTGTGGATCACCGCATCTCGCATGGGTGACGGTGCCTGCCTGCCATTCGAACTTCGTCTGCGCCATGGCTGTCCAACGCCCTTCGTGCCGGGTATGCGTGCGACGCGACGGTGCCGCCAAAGGCGGACACCAGCGCTCGGGAACGACGCTAAAACGATCAACCTGTGGACAGAATCCGACGCCTAAGAGCTCGCGCGGATAGGCGGCGTGGAAAGCCTCAGCATCAAGATGGGCACAGGTCCCGGTGGACATGTGGTTGCGACGGTCTGTGACCGCTGGAGAGAGACCTGTCCGCGTCTTTCGTTTCAGGTCGCCTGCCTGGCCAGCCTGTGCAGGGCCCGCACGGCAGGTGATCCGGGGTCGGCCGTCATCAGGACGACTTCCTGGTCTTCCTCAGGCACGAGCAGGACGTCGCAGTTCAATCGCAGCGTGCCGGCTTCCGGGTGGTCCAGGGTCTTGGTGCGGTGCCCGGGAGCGTGGACCGGACGTGTCTGCCAGATCTGCCTGAACTCCTCGCTTTCGGCGTGCAGTTCGGCCAGCAGGGCGGTCACCTGCGGGTCGTGCGGGTAGCGGTCGGCGGCCCGGCGAAGCCGTGCCACCACGATGTGCCCGAACTCCTCGGCGCTGGAGCTCTCGTACATCTGTCCCTGGCCCAGGAAGCGGCGCCGGGCCAGGTTCGTCGTCCCGCGTGCGAGGTCGCTGCCGAGCAGTGCCTGGGCCAGGGGGTTCCAGGCGACGACGCCGTACGCCGCGTCAGTGACGATGGCAGCGGTCTCCGGCAGCCTCTCCAGCATCCGGGCCACGTGCGGACGTACCCGCCGCACCGCGTTGCGGCCGGGCGGCGCGTTCGATCCCGCCAGGCGGAACAGGTGGCTACGCTCGGCCGGCGTGAGCCGCAGCGCCTGGGCCAGCGCGTCCAGGATCCGGGCCGATGGCCGCGGTCCCCGGGCCTGCTCCAGCCGCGCGTAGTAGTCGACCGACATGTGGGCGAGCTCCGCCACCTCCTCGCGGCGCAGGCCCGGCGTACGGCGGACGGTGCCCGTCGTCGTCAGCCCGGCCTCGTGCGGACGCAGACCCGCCCGACGATCCCGCAGGAAGCGGGCCAGCTCGTGCCGCGCCATGCCACCTCCTGCCGCTTGCCTGGTACCGACTGTCCCTGGCAGGGCGCGCAGCGCCGGGGGACCGTAGTTTCCATGAACGATCGCACAGCTCTGGTGACCGGTGCCAACAAGGGCATCGGCAAGCACATCGCCCGGCTGCTCGCGGCCGAGGGCCTCACCGTGTACGTGGGCGCCCGCGACCCGGGGCGCGGACAACGAGCCGTCGAGGAGATCGGTGCCGGCGCCCGGCTGCTGGTCCTCGACGTGACGGATCCCGACGGCATCGCCCAAGCCGCGGCTCAGGTGGAACGCCTGGACGTGCTGGTCAACAACGCCGGCATCTCACCGTCACTCGCCTCGCCGGCCGACACCCTCGTCGAGGAATACCGGCGCACGTACGAGACGAACGTGTTCGGGGTGGTGGCGGTGACCAATGCCTTCCTGCCCGCCCTGGGCCGGTCCCCGCACCCGCGCATCGTCAACATCTCCAGTGGCACCGCGTCGCTGGCCTGGAGCACAAACCCCAACCCCCAATTCACCCCGGGAAGCGGTAGCGCTGCCGCCTACCGGTCGTCCAAGGCCGCCCTCAACGCTCTCACCGTCTTTTACGCCCAGACGCTGGCCGAGGACGGCTTCAAGGTCAACTCGCTCGCCCCCGGCCTGCGGGCGACCGATCTCAACCCCCGGGCCGCCGCTGCCGGCGGCGACCCGGCCGAGGCAGCGCAGGGTGCCCTCCACCTGGCCCTGCTGCCGGACGACGGCCCCACCGGTGGCTTCTTCTCCTGGGACGGAACTCCCGTGCCCTGGTGATTGGTCATCAGTCATGGGCGGCGTCGGGGGCGCGTCTCCTAGCGGTGGGTGGTCCAGGCTCTGCGGATGAGGCTGCGGACGGTGATGATCGTGTCTGCGAGATCGAAGAAGGCGTTGACGACGGTAGCGCGGCGTTCATAGCAGCGGGCGAGGCGGTGGAAGGCGTTCTGCCAGGCATGGGTGCGCTCCACGTGCCACCTCCGACTTGCCTGGATCGGCGCCTTCTCGCCTTTGTGCGCGATCCGGCCGTGCAGGCTGCGACATCACCGTCCACCTGGACGCCGGCTACGACTCCGACAAGACGCAGGCGAACGGTGGCGAATGTGGACTCGATCGGGTTGGTCGTCCGCAGGTGGATCCAGTGCTCGGCGGGGAAGTCGTAGAGCGCCAGCAGCTCGGCCTCGTCGTCGGTGATCTTCTTGACGGCCTTGGGGAACTTCGCCCCGCAGAGCTGGGCGAACGTAGTGATCGCCTTGACCGCGAGGTCGCGGTCCTCGGCTTTGTAGATGTCCTGAAACGTCTTGCGAGCGCCGGGCTGGGCCGACTTCGGCAGAGCGTTGAGCACATTGGCGGTTTTGTGCACCCAGCACCTTTGATGCCGGGAGGCGGGGAAGACCTCGGCCAGGGCCTTCCAGAAGCCGAGAGACCCGTCGCCGACCGCCAGGACCGGGGCGCGCATCCCTCGGCGGGCGCAGTCACGCAGCAGGTCCGCCCAGGACTCACCCGAGTGTCCGCGAACACGCAGTGGTGACTCAGCGCTTCGGGTTGCCGGTGAGAGCTTGGGTCGATCCAGCCGCTATATTCATCCATCACTTGGTCACGATCCGCACCAACGGTGATGTCGGGCCGGGTACCGGATGGCCCCCCTGAGCTGGGGCCATGTGATCCTGTGGGGGGATACACCGTGCGACGTGCTGCTCTGCTTTCGACTGCCACTGCCACAGCGCTGGCGACCTCGATGTTCACCGGCCCTGCCCTGGCCCGTGCCGATGCCGCTCCAGGGACTGGACCCGTCCTGGATAACGCGGACGCCTGGTACGCCTATCCCGGAATGGTCTTCATCACCGCGCACTCGGACAATGCGATCACCCATATCACCGCCCACTTCACCCCCGTCGGCAGCCCGAACGGCGCGCCCGAGGCCGGATCCACTGACGACTTCACCCAGCAGACCGGCACGGACGGCCGGTCTGGAATCTGGCGGGCCCCGGTGCACCTCGCGGACCTCGGCGAGTACCGGATCACCGTCGACATGGAGGACTCCTCCGGGGCCACGGTCACCGGCGTCGCCTCACGCTCGACACTGCAGTACCAGACCATTCTCACTGTCCCGGACCTTACGGTGACGCCGACCAAGCCGGACTACTTCCATCAAAAAGTGACCGTCAGCGGTACCGAACTCGCCGAGGACCCACGGACGCCCGGCACACGGGTTCCGGTCGCCAACGCGCCGCTCGTCATCACCTGCCAGGGCACCTCCCCGTACAGCAGGTTCAATACGCAGACCGACGCCGACGGGCGCCTCACCTTCTCGTTCGTCCCCACCGTGTACTGGGCCGACATGACGGCGTGGCCACAAGACTCCAGCGCCTACCCCGGGGCGATCCTCCTGCCCTCGCCCCAGCAGCCCATGAACCCCGTGCAGGCACCGACCCGGTTCACGGCGAGCACACACGCCCTCAACCTGCGCCAGGGAACGACGGGCACGGTCACCGGCCATGCGGAGATCCAGACGGCCGACGGCTGGCAGCCGCTGCCGCACACGTCACTCAGCCTCATAGGTACCGGCTCTTCGCAGGGGTACGGGGGGACGACCACGACGGACGATAACGGGTTCTACAGCCTGCGCGTCCCCTCGGACAATCCGTTGCCGACCGGCCAACTCGTCCTCGGCGACACGCCGTTCTTGCAGCCTGCCACTGAGCCTTTCAGCCTCCACGTGGCATACACGACTGACCTCACCATGGACGCCACGCTCGACGAGAACTCCCGACTCCACGTCT
Organism: Streptomyces sp. RB17; assembly: GCF_009604455.1. Taxonomy (GTDB): domain Bacteria; phylum Actinomycetota; class Actinomycetes; order Streptomycetales; family Streptomycetaceae; genus Streptomyces. The sequence goes on along the minus strand of NZ_WEGL01000015.1, from coordinate 21,160 downwards.
CGGGAGACATCGAGTACAGCGATCCCCGTGCCCACTGGCCGTCCAACACCGCCGTCACCATCGAGTATTCCAAGGACGGCAAGACCGGCTGGAAGTCCGCCTCCACAATCCCGGTGAAGATCCGCTACAACAAGCCCAACTTCCAGGAAGTCTTCGGCACGTCATTCACCGCGCAGAACAACGCCTACTGGCGTGCCCGCTTCAACGGCAACCCCGACCTCGCGAGCAGCACCACCAAGCCCGTCCACCTACGCCGCTACCCCACACGGATCACCGGGTTCGACGTCACCCCCGAACCGGTCAGCAGGAACGGTCTCATCCACCTCAAAGGCACGCTCCAGTACTACACGGGTACCACCTGGAAGCCGCTCGCCGACGCCAGCCCCGCCCTGTACTTCCGGCCTCGCGGGGCCTCCACCTACCGCTACATCAGTGACCTGAGCACCGACTCCAAGGGCCGGATCCGCAACATCACCCAAAACGACACCCAGGACGGCACCTGGGCAGTTGCCCTGAACCGCAACATAGGCGACCAGTACCTCAAGAGCCCCCTGGTCACGGACTACGTCGACGTGCGATGACCATGCCAGCCGCAGCCCGGCACCCCCGGACTGCGGCTGGACCGCGCCGGCAGACGTGGCGGCTGTCATCCGTCACGCTCAGCCGGCCAACTGAAGCGCTGCGCACCGTCAAGGAGGGCAGCCCTCCGTGCAGCGCGCCCCAAGGACGCCAAAGGATTCGTCGTGCTGCCCAAGAGGTGGGTGGTCGAGCGGTCGAACTCGTGGACCATGCGAGCGCGCAACGCCAGGGACTACGAACGCCTGATGTCCCACGCCGAAGCCCACATCCAGTGGGCATTCATCACCCTCATGACCCGCCGCCTGACCCGACCGCACCGTCGCACCGACGCCGTCCCGCACACCCTCCCCGCAGCTGCCTGAAGAACCCTCCGCTGCCGTTCGGCACCCCGTCCATCGACGGCAAACCGAACACGGCAAGCACCACCCATCGATCCCCCAACGCCGTGACCAGCGAAAAGAGGTTCAGACACAGCTTCTGACCGCTCACCGCTGAGGAGTAACGCCTGACTGCGGGCCCGCACCCAGCGGGTGCGGGCCCGCAGTGCGTCTACCCACCGGTATCCAGCCCGTTGGACATGTGCGCCCAGAGAAACGTGTGGGATACACGAGTAACTGATGGGCTGTAACAGGCCATTGGCACGCTTCCCCCGGTCAATTCAAGATCGAGAGGGGAGTCCGACGCATGGCACAGACTCAGAGCGGTTCGGGTACGAGTCGGCGGGCGTTCTTGCGCAATGTGGGCCTCACGGGCGGCGCGGGCACGATGTTCGCCACCATGGGCGCCCTCGGGCTCGCCCCCACCGCGCAGGCCGCCCAGCGTGAACAGCCCTTCCGCCCCCTGAAGCAGAGCGACTTCACGCTCACCGGACGCGGCGCCGCCAAGGTCGTCGTCATCGGCGGCGGTATCGCCGGGCTCGCCTGCGCGTACGAACTCGGCAAGGCGGGCTACGACTGTACGGTCCTGGAGGCCAGAGACCGCACCGGCGGCCGCAACTTCACGGTCCGCGGCGGTGATTCGACCACCGACCTCTACGGCAACACCCAGACGGCCCGCTTCAGCGAGGGCCACTACATGAACGCGGGCCCCGCCCGCCTCGCACAGTGGATGGTCTCCCTCGACTACTGCCGCGAACTGAGCGTCCCCGTCGAGGTGTTCACCAACGTCAACGCGGACGCGTACATCTTCAACGAGTCGGCCGGCATGACGAAGCCGATGCGGTACCGGACCGCCAAGGCCGATGTCTACGGCTATGTGTCGGAGCTGCTCGCCAAGGCCGCGGGCAAGGGCGCTCTCGACAAGGAGCTGACCGCCACCGACCAGGAGAAACTGGTCGAGTTCCTCAAGGACTTCGGTGAACTCGGTGACAAGCTGACGTACGAGGGCGGGGAGCGCCGCGGATACACCACCGTTCCGGCCGCCGCGGGAACCCCCGGCGTGCTGCTCGGCGACATCCCGTCCGCCTCCGACATCTTCGCCAGCGGGGTCGGCCGCTACTTCTCCTTCGAGTTCGGCTTCGACCAGGCGATGCTGATGTTCCAGCCGGTGGGCGGCATGGACCAGATACCGAAGGCCCTGACCCGGGCGATAGGGACCCACCGGATCCGCACAGGGGCCGCCGTCTCGAAAATCACCGACAAGGGCAGTGGCGTCAGCGTCACTTACACCCAGGGCGGCCGTACGAACGTCATCGACGCCGACTACTGCATCGGCGCCCTGCCGCCCAACATCTTCGCCAAGGTCCCGCACAACCTCGGCTCGGGCGTGCAGAGCGCCCTGGAGGCGATCACGCCGTCGTCCGCCGCCAAGATCGGCCTGGAGTACAGGTCGCGCTGGTGGGAGCTGGACCACCGCATCTACGGCGGCATCACCGAGACCGATCAGGACGTCACCCACATCTGGCACCCCTCGTACGGGTTCCACGGCGAGCGCGGCGTCATGATCGGCTACTACAACTACGGCGACGACGCGGACTCGTACGCGAAGCTCACCCCCGCGGAGCGCGAGAAGCGGGCGGTAGCCGCGGGCGTGAAGATCTACGGCGAGAAGTACCGCAGCGAGCTCGCGTCCTCCTTCTCGCACCACTGGCGCCAGACACCCCACCTGGAGGCCGCCTGGCACGACACCCCCGGCGGTCCCGACGACCCCCGCTACAAGCCGCTGAACGAGCCCACCGGACGTGTCTACTTCGCGGGCGACTGGCTCAGTTACACGGACGCCTGGCAGCACGGCGCGTTCACCTCGGCGCGCAAGGCGGTCACCGCCCTTCACGCGCGCGTGCTCTCCTCGTAGCCCTCCCCACGGTCCTGCCAGCCGCTCGGGGCGGCTGAAAAGCAGGGGAGCAACGCCGACTTCGCCTGGCTGCTTCACATTGCACATGCCCTGGCCCCCCAGGGCAGAGCCGCCGTCCTCATCGCGGACAGCGCCACCACAGGGAAGACCACACGGGCTGAACAAAGGATCCGCGAAGGCCTCGTCCGCGACGACCTGGTCGAGGCCGTGATCGCGCTGCCGCCCGGACTGCTTGGCCCGCTCGGGGAAGCCTCCTGCCAGGGCTCCGCACGGACGAGGGCCGGGCCCCTGATGGGATCCGGGTGCGGGAACACCCGGCCGGGCACGGCCCGTACTGCGCCCGGCCGGGACTGATGGGGTGGTGCCGGCGCGGGGGTGGTGCCGGCGCCTCGTGGGCGCCAGAAGAGAGACGGCCGGGCGGGAACCGAAGCACCCGCCCGGCCGGGGCGTCAGTCCTCGGCGGTCTGCGAGATCGTCATGACCGGCTCGACGTGGTCACCCGGCCCGATGCAGGCGGCGAGCCGGGCGCGGCGGGGCTGGCGGGCGCGGCCGCCTCGCGGGATCCGGTACAGCTCGACCGTGACGCGGTCCCCGCCGCCCCGGCTGCCCTGGATGGCCGCGCGGGCCATGGCCAGGACATCCCACAGGCGGCCGGTCTCGTCCTGGGGGGTCTGTCAGTTGCTGTCCTCGTCGCTCCACTGCACGCAGTCCGCCCAGACAGCGGCGGTCAGGGCGATCGGGACCCTGAAGCCCGCCTCGCGGGCCAGTACGGCCGGGACCTGCCGTGACTGAGCGCCCCACTTGGTTCTCACCGCGGTTTCGTGATGGCTACGCCGAGTGGCCGAGCCGGCTGGAGGCGCCACGCTGAGGCTTCAGGGAACAGCGGCCAGGAGCAGTGGAAGCGCCCCCGCGCCGGGACGGCTAACGGCTCGTGGAACCTTGATCAGTCCGCACAAGGTGTCCTCGCTTCACATCTCCGGAGCAACGGACCGCAGCCGTTTTGATGGCGTTTACCCATGAGTAACCTCATGTCTTCCGCAAACCTCGCCTCATTGCGTTGCCTTGATCACGGCCGTTTGCCAGGGTTTCCGGCACCCCCCACCTCCCCGTCGCGATCCCCTCTCTTCCCCGGAGGGGCCAATCGGAGGTTCGATGATCACCCGCCGCACCCTGGTGGCAGCCGCCGCTGCACTGCCTACTGTGCCGCTGTTGCTCCCCCATGCCGCCGCCGCTTCCTCCGCGGCAGCGGAACCCGAGGCGTCGTCAGGGCTTTTGCCGCCCGCGAAGCAAGCCGTCGCCGTCGGCAGCGGGGGCGCCGTCGCCAGCGTCAATCCGTACGCCTCGCGGGCCGGTATCGACGTGCTGCGGCACGGCGGCAACGCGGTGGACGCGGCGATCGCCACGGCTGCCGCACTCGGTGTCGTTGAGCCGTACTCGTGCGGCATCGGAGGCGGCGGCTACTTCGTGTACTACAGCGCCCGCACGAAGACGGTGCACACCATCGACGGCCGCGAGACGGGGCCGGCCCGGATGCGGTCCGACTCGTTCGTCGACCCGTCCACGGGTAAGGCGATCCCCTTCGACGAGGCTGTCAACTCTGGTCTGTCCGTCGGCGTTCCGGGCACCCCGGCGACCTGGCAGAAGGTGCTTGACGAGTGGGGCACCATCAACCTGGCCGAAGCCCTGCGCACGGCGATCCGCCTCGCGGACGACGGGTTCGTGGTCAACGACCAGTTCCGCGCCCAGACCTCGATGAACGAAGCGCGATTCCGCTACTTCACCTCGACCACCGAGCTCTTCCTCCCGGGCGGCGAGCTGCCGGTCGTCGGCTCCCGCTTTCGCAACCCCGATCTGGCCCGTAGCTACCGGGAACTGGCCCGTGAGGGTGTGGACGCCATGTACCACGGCGACCTCGGACGCGACGTGGTGCGCACCGTCCAGAATCCGCCGGTGGCCGACGGCACCACAGTGACGGTGCGCCCCGGGCTCATGGGGCTCTCGGATCTTGCGGCCTACCGGGTGATCCTGCGGAACCCGACGCACACCACGTACCACGGCCTGGACGTGTACTCCATGGCGCCGTCCTCGTCCGGCGGTACGACGGTCGGTGAGGCGCTGAACATTCTGGAGAACTTCCAGCTCTCACCCGCCGACCAGGTTCAGGCGCTGCACGACTACCTGGAGGCCAGCCGGATCGCGTTCGCGGACCGCAACCGCTGGGTGGGTGACCCGGCCTTCTCCGACGTGCCGACCCAGGAACTGCTGGCCAAGGAGTTCGCCAAGGGCCGCTCCTGCCTGATCCGGCCCGACTCGTCGCTGACCAGCCCCCTCGCACCGGGTGACCCGTACAACCCCACCAGCTGCAGCCCTCAGGGCACAGGCAGCCAGGAGCCGTACGAGGGACCGTCGACCACCCACCTGGTGGCCTCCGACCGCTGGGGCAACATCGTCTCCTACACCTTCACCATCGAGCAGACCGGCGGCTCGGCGATCACCGTGCCCGGCCGAGGGTTCCTGCTCAACAACGAGCTCACCGACTTCGACTTCACACCACTGCAGACGGGCGTGCCCGACCCGAACCTGCCGGGCCCGGGCAAGCGGCCGCGCAGCAGCATGTCGCCGACGATCGTGATCCGCGACGGCAAGCCGCTGATCGCGGTCGGCTCGCCGGGCGGCGCCACCATCATCACCACCGTCCTGCAAACCCTCCTCAACCGACTCGACCTGGGGATGTCCCTGCCGGACGCGGTCGCGGCACCCCGTATCTCCCAGCGCAACCGCACCACGACCGAGGCCGAACCGGCCTTTCTCAACTCGCCCCAGCGCAAAGCACTTGAAGTCCTCGGCGAGAGCTTCGTCCTGGCCCCGCAAGCCTTCACACCATCGCCCGAAATCGGTGCGGTCGCGGCACTGGAGTTCGGCCCCAACGGCAAGGTGACCGCGGTGGCCGAGCCCAATCGCCGCGGCGGCGGCTCGGCGATGGTGGTCCACGAGACCCCCTGAAGCCACACCGGGACCCGTCACCACCCCTCCCTCCCCCGGGTGACGGAGGCGGCGCGCCGGCCGACGGGCCGGCACGCCCACTGCCCAGGCAAGAACACCGCAGGCTACGCCGGCCAGGGCTGACCTCCTCACCACCAGAGGCATGCACGCAGATCAGCCCTACCGGGGGATGCCTCACCGTCTGCAAGATTTTGAAGAAGCCCCATTGAGCCGTGTGCAACATGAAGTGGCAGGTCACGGGCCTGGTGTGATTCCGTACCCGGGTGCTCGTGCTGGTCGCGCGCGGCAGTCTGCCGTGTTAGATCGTCGGGCAGGGAGGTCTTCGCGGATTCTGGTCCGTTCCGGCCCGCGAGGCTCCTACGCTCCCGGGCATGGTGGATCCCGAGGTGCTGGATCGGATCGCCGCGCGCCGCGCGGAACTGGACGGGCTGGAACAACAGCTGGTCAAGCAGTTGGACCAGGTGCGGGCCGAGCGGGACGAACTCGCGGTCGCCGAACGGGGCCTGGCGCGGATGAGCGAGCGGATCGCTGGGGAGCGGGCTGCCGGCGCTCCGACGTCGGCGCAGGTCGGCGGGCGTGCGGTGCTCTTGGTCCCGCACCGCCGCGACAGCCCGGACGAGACCGCGCTGCCCGGTGACTATCGGCGGATCTTGTCGATCGTGCGGGCCGCCGACGGTCCGGTGCAGGTGCGGGCGGTGGGCGAGGAGTTGGGCCTTGAGGTGGAGGTGCGCGGGAAGCCGGAGCCGCTGCGGGCGAAGCTGGTCAAGCTCGCAGACCGCGGCTGGCTGCACAAGCGCCCTGACGGGAAGTTCACCGCACGCCTGTAGCCGAGTTGGTGGAAAATGCCGCAACCGCGTAACTGAAGGGTTCTCGGCGGCAGTTGAGTTTGGTGTGAAGAAAAACAACTCTCACGCCGAGGGCCCCGACTGTCTTATCTACACCGCCCGCCTGCCGCTGTCGAGATGGCGGGCTTTGCCCGCGGGGAAGATCGCCGGCATCGTGCTGGCTGTGCTGCGCTGTGACCAGCGGCCCGGCGATCTGGCCGGCGGGAACGGGGTGCACCGCACCACTGTCACCCGGTGGGTGCGGGAGGTCGTCGGCCTGCTCGCTGGCCGCGCCCCGCGCCTGGATCGCGCGTTGAAGAAGATCACCCGTTCGGGTGGCGGGGTGGTACTGCTGGACGGCTCCCTGATACGCACCCGTCGGCGCACCGGGGCCGAGAATCGGAAGAACTACTCCGGCAAGCACAAATGCCACGGCCTGCTCGTGATCGCGCTCACCGACGACAAGGGCCGCTTGGTGTGGGTCTCCGCGGTCCGGCCCGGACGCACCTCGGAGATCACCGCCTGCCGCTATGACAAACTGACCGCCCAGCTGCGCGCGGCCGGCCTCGGCGCGATCGCCGACCTGGGCTTCGTCGGCCTCGACGACAGCGGCCCGGACGCCGACCCGGAGGTGATCACCGGCTACAAGGCCGCCCGCAACCGACCCCTGACCCGAAGTCAGAAGCTGTCCAACAAGGCGCTGGCCGCAGTCCGGGCGCCGGTCGAGCACGGCTTCGCCCACCTCAAGAACTGGCGCGTGCTCGGCAAGCTCCGAACCGGCCCGAAATGGGCAACTGCACTGGTACGAGCCCTGCTCGTCCTGACGAACCGCGAAGTCGCCCGCTGACCGCCGATCTTCACGGAGGCCATCCGCCCATGACCAGCGTGAGCATGCCGATAGCGAACGCACACCAGACCCGTGACCTGCAACTTCATGTTGCACACGGCTCATTGAGAAGCACCTAGACTCTCAGACAGAAATTTGATACGCCAGCTATCCGACCGGTCTCAGCGCCCACGCGAGCGCGTCGACGGTCACACCGACGATCGCCCGGAGTTGCTCCGGGCTCGACCCGGCCCTACCCATCACCGCGAGAGACTGGTTCACGGCCGCTACGTGTACGGCGAAGTCCTCGGCGTTCTCGTCGGACATTCCGCCGGCCTTCAGCGCGGTGCGCAGGCGCGGGCGCTGTAGGCCGAACAACTCTTTGACATGCTCTGCGACGCTCGGGCTCAGCGCCGGACTCGCCATGACCGACTGGGCCATCAGGCATCCGTCGGGCACGGCCGGGTCGGCGATGCGCCCCAGGGTGACATCGAAGAACGCACGGACGGCGGCGACGGGGTCCTCGGCCGCGCACGAGAGGGCGGCGTCGAACTTATCGCCGTAGCGCGTGGCGTAGCGATCCAGGCAGCGAAGGAAGAGCGCGTCCTTGTCGCCGAGCGAGGAGTAGATCGAGCTGCGGTTCAGGCCGGTCGCCCGGGACAGGTCGTCGAGCGAGGTGTCGGCGTAGCCGGAGCGCCAGAACTGGATCATCGCGGCGTCGAGCACCGTGTCCATGTCGAACTGCTTCTTGCCTGCCATGCGGCCCATCCTCCCATCTTGGACTGATCAGTTCAAGACGTGCTAGCGTCGAATCACGGTCCACCCGCCTCGATGGAGGATTCCCATGACCAACCCCGTCCCCGCCCTGCCCCTGCATGACCTGGCCGGATTCACGCACCGCTGGGTCGACGCCGACGGCGTCCGCCTGCACGCCGTCGAAGGCGGTCGGCCGGACGGACCGGCCGTCGTCCTGCTCACCGGGTTCCCGCAGACGTGGTGGGCCTGGCGAAAGGTCATGCCTGCTCTCGCCGATCGGTTCCGGGTCATAGCGATCGACCGGCCGGGCCAAGGCAATTCCGAGCATCCGGAGCTCAGCTACGACACGCACACGGTCGCCGTGCACATCCAGGCCGCCGTGAACGCTCTCGGCGTGCGGGACTACTGGCTCGCCGGGCACGACATCGGCGCCTGGGTCGCCTTCTCCCTCGCCCTGAACTACGAGAGCCGACTGCACGGGGTCGCGCTGCTCGACGCCGGAATTCCCGGTATCACCATGCCGGAAGCGATCCCTCTCGACCCGACTCTGGCGTTCAAGACCTGGCACTTCGCGTTCCACGTGGTGCCCGATCTTCCCGAGACGCTGATAGCCGGCCGCGAGCGGGAGTACATCAGCTGGTTCCTGAAGACCAAGTCCCTCGCGCCCGACGCGTTCGAGGAAGCAGAGCTCGACCACTACGGCGCGGCCCTCGCCGTCGATGGCGGCCTGCGCGCCGGCCTCGCCTACTACCGCGACGCCGCCGAGTCCGCGCGCAAGAACCGCGCGGCACTCGAGCAACGGCGACTGACCGCGCCCGTCCTCGGAATCTCCAGCAGCCACGGCTCGATCCCGGATATGGCGGCCTCCATCAGCCCGTGGGCCGAGAACGTGACCGGCGTCATCGTGCCCGACGCCGGTCACTACATCCCCGAGGAGCAGCCCGAGGCCGTCGCCGCCGCCCTCACCGACTTCTTCAGCGGCCGTTAGTGCTCTAGCAGGAGGGCGATACCCATGCCGTCCGGGCCCGTCAGTTACGGGCCCGCCCCGCGCGCTACGGACGTGCCGTGAGACGCCGACGCACGCCCCGCCCTCGCCATCCCACCCGTCCACGCTGCACGGGTCGCTGATCACATCCACCGGACGCTGCCCGTACGCAACGGCGACCGCCCCTGGCGTCCGAATAGCGCACTCCTGGAATATCGCCTCTCCACCGGTCGAACGGCCTAACTCGAGCGATGCGTCAGATACGCGACGAACACGGTGCGCGTGAGCACTGCTTGCTGTAGTTCAGCGCCAAGCAGGTCGGCTGGTTCCGGTCAAGCTGCCGGGGTGGTCAGGACGGCCTTGGCCGCCAGCCGGAGATTCCTGATCATCGGATTCGGGTCGCCCTTGCGGCTGACCAGGACGACCTGGCTGGGCGGAGCGCCCTCGATCGGGACGGTCAGGAGGTTGGGACGCAGTGAGCTACGCCGATCGCCGACTGGTAGCACGGCGATCGCCTCGCCACTCGCGACGAGTTCGAGCTTGTCCTCGTAGCTCTCGATCGGCGGCACACCAGCCCCGAGGATCCGGTAGGAAGTCCAGTCTGCGGTCTCGAACGCGCACGGCGCCGCCTCTTCACCGGCCAGCTCTTCCGCGGTCACCGATGCATGGTCGGCCAAGGGATGGCCGCGCGGCACCACGAGCATACGGGGCTCCTCGTACAGCGGGGTGGTGAACACGTCGTCGTCGGCGAGCGGCAGCGGGGCCCGCGCGATCAGGGCGTCGACGCGCTTGTCGGACAGCGCCCCGACATCGCGGCAGCTCAGATGCCGGCTGGCGATCTCGGCGTCCGGGTAACGGCGGCGCAGTTCCCGTACGGCGGCAGTGATCACCAAGTCTTCAACGTAGCCGATGGCGATTCGTTCGGTCTGGGCTTGTTCACGCACGGCCAACTCGGCCTGGCGGGCGGCCTGCAGCAGGGCTTGGGCCCGGGGGAGGAACGTCTGGCCGGCCGGAGTGAGTCGGGTGCCCTGGGGGGTTCGGTCCAGCAATCGTGTGCCGAGATATTTCTCGAGCCGTTGGATCTGGCGGCTCAGCGCCGGCTGGGCCACGTGCAAGTCGGCGGCGGCCCGGCCGAAGTGCTGGTGCGCCGCCACCACGGTGAAGTAGCGCACCAGCCGCAGTTCCAGGTCCTGTCCGAGATCGTTCACCCTTCCAGCGTACGCGTCATGCCGTTTCGGAATGATCAGGTTGCCGAACCGGTCTTGGACGGCCATGCCGTCCTGGGCCTTGACTGAAGGAGCAACGTTTCCCCGAGAAAGCGACAGGCGCGATGAAGGCGATCCAGTTCCACGAAGCGGGCGGGCCGGAAGTTTTGCAGTATGACGAGGTGCCGGTTCCCGAGATCGGCCCGGGCGAGGTGCTCGTCCGGGTGCGCGCAGCGGGCATCAACCCGCCGGACTGGTACCTGCGTGAGGGGATGAAGGTCATGCCGGCCGAGATGAGGCCGGCGCTGGAGTTCCCCCTGATCCCTGGAACGGACATGTCGGGCGTGGTCCAGGCGGTCGCTGCGGACGTGCTGGGGTTCGCCGTCGGTGACGAGGTCTTCGGCATGCTGCGGTTCCCCGGATTCGACGGCCGGACGTATGCCGAGTACGTGACCGCGCCTGCTTCTGACTTGGCTCACAAGCCAGCCGGTATCGACCACGTGCAGGCGGCTGGGGGGCCGATGGCCGTGCTTACGGCCTGGCAGTACCTGATTGATCTCGGCCACGACGTGCCGTCTCCTTTCACAGGCCAGGTGCACCAGCCGGTGCCGATCACGCCAGGGATGACCGTGCTGGTCAACGGGGCCGCCGGCGGAGTGGGCCACTTCGCGGTGCAGCTGGCGAAATGGAAGGGCGCACACGTCATCGCGGTGGCCTCGGGCCGGCACGAGCAGTTCCTGCGCAAGCTCGGCGCCGACGAGTTCATCGACTACACCACGACGCAGGCCGCGGACGTGGCCAGCGGCGTCGACCTGGTGATCGACACCGTCGGTGGCCCGGACAGCTCACGCTTCCTGACCGTGCTCAAACGCGGAGGCACCATGCTTCCGGTGTTCTTTGCCCAGTACGACCCGGAAGAGACGGCGCGTTTGGGCATCACAGTCTCGAACATTCAGGTGCGTTCCAACGGCCCCCAGCTCGCCGAGATCGGGCGCCTGTTCGACGAGGGCAAGCTCCAGGTCGGGGTGGACAGCACCTACCCGCTGCGCGAAGCGGTCAGCGCACACACGCGAGCCGCGCAAGGCCACATCCAAGGCAAGATCGTGCTGACGGTGGTCTCGTGATCGCCGAACTCCAGGCGGTGGCGAACTACGCACATGCCTTGGACGAGCTGAATATGCCCCAGCCGGAAGCGGTCCTGACCGAGGACACCACCTGGACCTTCACGATGCCCGGACAAGGAGTGTTCGGCCCGGTCGCCGGACGCACGGCGGTGCTCGACATCATCCGTGACGGGCACACGGCCCAGACCGGGAGGGTGCGGCACCACCTGAGCAATGTCGTGGTCGCGACCACGGACGCCGCCACCGCTGAGATACGGGCCTATCTGCTGCAGACGAGGAACACCGGCGAAAGCATCCAGATGACCTCGACCGGGCTCTACACGTTCAGCCTGCGACGGTCCGACGGTGGGTGGCGGATCGCCGAGCTCACCCTGACGCTGCACAACGCCTTAGTACTCCCAACGGAAAGCCCCCGTGCCGCCTTCCGCTTCCTGGTAGCTCGGTCCGGCTGGATAGGCCAGCGGAGGTGCGATTGCCTGCGCATCTGCTCCCTCGCCGACCCACAGGGCGATGAACAGCGCGGCGGTCGCTTCCAGGAGTCCCGCACGTTCGAGACCGCCGTCAGCCACGGGTTCGCAGCCCACGTCCTGCACCAACTCGCCTACACGCGCGAGGGCCGTCTCGTCGTCCCCGCAGACCGGCACGGCCAGTGGTCGCCCATCGAAGACGGGCGGCTGCATGCGCCACACGTCCTCGTGGCAGAGGTTGAAAGCCTTGACCACGTGGGCTCCCGGCGCCGCCGCAGCCAGTTGCTGCGCGGCTGAGGGGCCCCCTTCCGTCAGCAGCCGGAAGCCCGGCCCGACCCGATTGGAGCAGTCGAGCAGCACCTTGCCCTCCAGGGCCGCGTGCAGGTCCCGTGCCACGTCTACTCCCGCCCCGAAGGGCAGGGCGGCCAACACCACCTCCTGACCGAACTCGGCCGCCGCGCACAGACTGGCAGGCTTCACGCAGCCTCCGATGCGCGTCGCGAGCCGCTCCGCCTTGTGTACATCCCGTCCCCCGATGGTCACCTGGTGCCCGGCCCGCACCCAGTGGGTGGCGAGCGCGTCGGCCATGTTGCCCGTTCCCAGTACGCCGATTCTCATCACACGTTCCCTCTCCGTGCCTACTTCGACCGTTCACACCGACGCTAGAAGGCGGTTCGGGCACCATTTGGTACGTGACGACCGACGCCTTCCTCGCCGACTGCCGCGCCCGCCTCGCCTTCGACCTGCTCTCCAACACCTGGAACGCCGTGGTGCTCTGGGCACTGCGCGACGGCCCCAGGCGCCCGGTCGAATTACGAGAGCGGATCGGGGGCATCAGCTCCAAGGTCCTCACCGAGACTCTGCGCCGGCTGCAGTTCAACGGACTGGTCGACCGGCTCGCAGACCCCGACGCACCATCACGGGTCGAGTACCAGCTCACCGCTTTGGGCCGGACCTTGCTGACGCCCATCGACGCCGTCGGCGCCTGGGCCTTCGAGTACGGCGATGAGGTTATGGCCGCCCAGGAAGCAGCATGCACTCCTGACCCGCAGATCCCAGGGTGAGGAAGGCTTCGTGGATGTCGTCGCGGATCTCCCAGCGGATCCGCAGGCGGCGGAACCAGTCAGGTGGGCGAATGCGCGTTCCACGACCCAGCGTTGGGTGCCCAGACCGGAGCCGTGCTCGGTGCCCCGGCGGGCACGTCGGCGACGTTGCGCAGGTGCAGCCTCGACAGGAGGTCCTGCTGACCAGAATCGAGTTGAAAGAGGCCCAGGGTCTGGGCGTCCTACATGAGCTTGAACGCGAAGTGGTCATCGAGCGGGACTTGTTGGGGGTCGTCGAGGTCGATGTGAGTGCCGGTTGCGCGTTCGATCTCGGTGACGGCGTGGGCCATCGCGGACTGCATTCGTACGCCGAGCACGTCCAGCTTGATCAGCCCCAGATCCTCGACGCCTTCCTTCGGCATCTGGACCATGGGGTAGCCGCCGGGAGTGGGCTGGACGGGCAGCCTATTGAGGAGGGTGGCGTCGGAAACGATGACGCCACAGGGGTGCATGGCCAGGCCACGCGGGAGGGCGTCGAGGCCTTCGGCGAGTTCGAACAGCAGTCGGCAGCGGCCGGCCTCGGTGGCGAGCTTGCTCAGTTCGGGGAGTTCGGCGAGCCGGCGGTGATGTCGGCGGCCCGGATGTGCGGGAAGGATTTGGCGATCCGGTCCACGTCGTAAGGGGCGATTCCGAGGGCCAGGCCCGTGTCGCGTAGGGCGTGGCGGGCGCAGCCGGCGAGCCGATTCCACGTCGATGTCGATGTCCGGCAGGCTCGCGCGGCGCACCGACAGGAAGTGCTCGAAGAGCAGGTGGAAGTCGAGCGGGTTGGCGGTGGCCATGCCGAGCGTGTGGTTGACCATGCTGCCGGCGCCGGAGCCGCGGGCGGCGACCTGGATCCCGAGCTCGCGGACGTCGGCCACGACTTGGGCGACGGTGAGGAAGTAGGTGTCGTACTTGAGCGTGCGGATGACAGCGAGCTCTTCCTCCAGGCGCTGACGGGCGCGGGGGTCGCGGTCGAGGCCGTGGCGGATGAGGCCGGCCTCGGCGCGCTCACGCAGCAGCTGGGCGGCGTGCTCGGGGCCGCCGGTGGCGCCGACGACGGCGGGTTCGGGAAAGTGGGGACGGCCCAGGCCGAGATCCTCCACGGGGTCGACGGCGCAGGCGTCGGCCGTGGCGGCGGTGCCGGCCAGCAGGCGGGCCGCGCGGTCGTCGCCGTGGCCGGCGGCCGCGGCGATCCGGCGGGCGATCTCACCCCATGGCGGCTGGGTCCTTCAGCCAGCGCTCGCCGGAGTCGAGGTGGCGGCGGTCGATGGGGCGCAGCAGGCGGGCGGCGTCCAGGACGTCGGCGAGACGGTGCTGGCTGGCATCGGCATAGCGGACGGCGTTGGTCAGCACGGCCGGAATGCCCTGCTGGTCGGCGAGGGTGCTGGCGGCCACGCGCAGTGAGCCGGGCCCGGTACCGGGCAAACCGAGCCAGCAGGTTTCCGGGCGCAGCTGGATGCCGGGCAGCTGCCGCCAGGGGGCAAGGAGGTATTCGGCGAGGTCGCCTCGGCCGGCGGCCAGAGCGCGGATGGGTTCGTAGGCGGGGCCCAGCAGGATGGTCAGCCCCTCCCCCGCTGCTGGTGCTGGTCGTCCCAGGTCAGCAGGGGCGGGCCATCGCTGTGGGCGTGAGCGGCGGAGGTCAGCCGGCACAGCCTGGCCCAGCCGGTGCGGGACTGGGCAAGCAGGACGACGCGGTGGGGCGGCTCGTACACGTGGGCACTGCCGCGGACCGGGGTGCGCAGGCGCTGCACGGGCGCCGGGGCCAGCGGGGCGACGGCGAGGTTGATGCCGAAGATCGGCCGAATGCCGTGTTCGAGGGCGGCCTGCGCGAACCGGACCGCGCCGGTGACAGCGTCGCGGTCGGTCAGGGCCAGGGCGGTCATGCCGCGTTCGGCGGCGCGCTGGAGCTGCTCGGGGTGGGAAGCACCGAAGCGGGTGGAGAACCCGGAGACGGCGTTGAGGTGGTTAAACCCGCCCATGGCGCGCCTCGCATCAGACCTACTTTCGTGGGGACCACCGGTTTCAGCTGGTGGGGGAATCGAAGCCTTGCGGCAGAGCCGCGAAACGAGGAGTCCGCTGCCTTGTCAGTGGCAGCAGATAGCGTGATCGCACCGGCCCTGATCAGGGGAGCCTTTGATGGGGGGTAGGCCGCGTTGTTGCGTGCGTACAAGTTCTTGATGAGGCCCACGGTCCGCCAGGCCCAGGCGCTCGCCGAGATGCTCCGAGACCACCGCTCGCTCAACAACGCCGCGCTCCAGGAGCGCAGGGACGCCTACCAGCACAGCTCCAGGACGAGCATCAGGTACGGGGACCAGTCCGCGCAGCTCAAGGAGATCCGCGCCTTCGATCCAGAGCGGCAGGGCCACTGGTCCTTCTCCAGCCAGCAGGCCACGCTGCGCCGCCTGGACAAGGCTTTCGCCGCGTTCTTCCGTCGCATCAAGAACGGCGAGAAGCCCGGCTACCCGCGTTTCAAGGGCGTCCGGCACTTCGGACAGCGTGATCTTCCCGAAGGACGGGGACAGCTGCCGCTGGGACTCCACCCCGCGCAATGCGCACACCCGTGTGCGACTTCAGGGCGTCGGGCACATCCGGGTGCATCAGCACCGGCCCGTTAAGGGCCGGGTGAAAACGATCACGGTAAAGCGGGAGGGCAACCGCTGGTACACCGTCCTCTCCTGTGACAACGTGCCCGCCGATCACTCCCGGCCGCAGGAGCGGTCGTCGGCGTCGATATGGGCGTCACACACTTCCTGACCACCTCGGTTGGCGAGCACATCGCCAACCCCCGCTTCCTCGAAGCAGCCACTCAGGAACTCGCCGAGGCACAGCGGCACCTGGCCACGTTCACCAAGCGCACCAAACGGCGCACGAAGAAGCACCGCGCCGCCACCCGGAAGGTCCCCAAGATCCACGCCAGGATCCAGCGCCAACGCTTGGACCACGCACACAAGACCGCGCTCACCCTCGTGCTCGATCACGACGCGATCGCGCACGAGCGGTTGAACACCGCGACCATGACCAAAGCCCCCGCCCCCAAGCCCAACCCCGAACGGCCTGGCGCGTTCCTCCCGAACGGCGCCACCGCCAAGACCGGCTTGAACCGAAGGATCCTCGATGCGGGTTGGGGGGTGTTCCTCGCGATCCTCGCCAACAAGGCTGAAAGCGCCGGTCGGACCGTCATCGCCGTGGACCCCCGCAACACCTCCCGCACCTGCCCGTCCTGCGGGCACACCGCGAAGGAGAACCGCGTCAGCCAAGCGAGGTTCCAGTGCACGACGTGCGGTTACACGGCCAACGCGGATCACGTTGGAGCACTGAACGTCCTCAAAAGGGCCGGGCTGGCCCTCTGTGACGTGGCCTAGCCATCGGCACAGGAAGCCCGCGCGCTTACGCATGGGTGGAGTCACCTCCTGCCCCCTTCGGTGTGTGGTGCATCGCCTCCCTCCAGTTCGAATATAGGTTCGAATAAAATAGCGTGTGAGATCCCAGGTCACGACTGGGGCGGGCAAGCGTCACCCGTTCGCGGGACGTACACCGTCCCGCTCTGAGCGACCACGCAGCCCTCACCGCCACGGCGAGAGCGCCGCCGAACCTAGAAGACGGCTTCGGTTGGGTGATCTTTCCCTCGCATACGCGTGCGCAGTTCTAAGCGCATGGTTTGCTCGCGCGCATCGAACTGGCGGTGTCATCCGACGTGCTCCGTGCAGGCAGGTCGTCTGCAGCTACATGTGAGCCTGACAGGCGCCGACGGTCAGGCCGAGCAGATCAGGAGCGCGCGGAGGAAAAGGTCAGCGCCTGATTCGGCTCCATACGACGCGGAGCATGCAAGGCCCGGCCTGTGCGTACAGGCCGGGCCTTGCATGCCTGTAGTCAGGACGGTTCGGCAGCCGCTATACCAGCCGATTTTCTCCGGGCGGCCGCCAGCAGTCCGGACGTGCCCGTCCCGTACGGTTCACCCGGTGCTGCGCCAGGAGCGCAAACGGTCGGCGATGTCGTAGACGGTGAGCCGCAGCGCGCGAATGTCGGTGATCAGGTCCCGCCACGGCTCGAAGGAGTCGTCGATCTCCTCCCCGGAGGCCCGGATGTACGCCACCGCCACGCCATACGCGAAGTACGCGTTGCGGGCCGGCAAAGGGCGCAGCAAGACCAGCTGCTCAAGTAGGGCAGCAGCCCGCCAGTAGGCGTCTGGCTCGCCCACCTCCAGCTGTGGTGTGTTCACCCGGTGTCGGGCGACGGCGGCCACCAGGCCCGAGTAGTCCCGGACCCCGAGTTCCTTGCCGAGTAGTTCCTCCTGTCGGTCAAGCAGCCATCGCATGTCGATATGCAGTTCCAAGGGTCAGGCCGCCCGCCCCGCGGTGTTTCGCCGGGCCGGGGCGTCGTCGGGGAAGGCCTCGTCGAACGCCTCGGCCAGGCCGGGCCGTGCGATGATCTCGCGGAACACGGCAGTCGCCTTACTCAGCTTGATCTGGTTCTCTTCCTCTATGGCCAGCTCGGCCAGGTAGGCGCGCACGCTCTGACCGCGGGCTGCGGCGACCGCAGCGAACCGGTCCCTGGTCTCGGAGTCGACCTTCACGGTGGTGTCAGCCATACCCCGAGTATGCACCCATGGGTACCTTCGTGAATACCAGTCGCGGGGATTGTGACTGAGCGCCCAAGTTCGCACCGTTCGCCAGATAGGTGCTCAGAGCCTCACAAAGGCCATGCGGACTCTCCCGACACTCCGGCCCGTCTGAGTACGAGACTGAGTAGGGCGACGGAGTCGTCGGCCTGGGTGACGGTGTTCGGATGGCTTCATGACGCCGACTCCTTCCGCCGCTCCCGCGGCGCCCGATTTCCGTCGCCGGTTCAGGGTGCTGGGGCTGTCCGTTGCCGGGGCCGCTGTGGTGTTCCTGCTCGTCGGGTTCGCCAAGGGCTGCACCGCCGTGATGGGTGGTCCCGTCCGTTCCGAGGCGCAGTTTCTGGAGCACGTACTCGACACGCAGGCCGCCGGCGAGGACACCGTTCGCTTCCTGGGCTCGGATCCGGACGCCGTGATCCTGGGAAAGTCCAGGGCCAGCGCATCCTGTGTGGACGACCTCGGTGTCGACGAGGCTGACACCCACCGGGACCAGCCGTCCGTCTCCTGGGCCCCGGACTTCAACGACGGCGACGCCGGGTTTCGCGCGGCGGTCGCCGACCTTCACAGGCGGTAGTCCGAGCGGGGATGGAAGGTGACGACGGAGCCGGAGACCGACCCGGTCACCGGCAAAGCGACCGGCCTCCAAGAGATCCACAATCGCGAGACACGGCGGTGGGGATGCTGGCTCGCTTTGGAGATGAACGAGACGGGTGTTCATCGCCTGTCCTCCCCATCCAGCGAATTGTTCTGATTGCTCGCAGGTCGGCCGCGAAGGGCCGTTAGCTGATCTGTTCGGCCAGGGCGAGGATGATGCCTGAGGGGCCGCGGAGGTAGCAGAGGCGGTAGATGTCCTTGTACTGCGCTACCTCGCCGATTAGTTCGGCGCCATGGGGACGCAGGCGGGCGATGGTGTCGTCGATGTCGTCGACGGCGAACATGACCCGGTGCAGGCCCAGTGTGTTCGGCGGCGGGTTGTGCGATCCGTCGCCGATCGCGGCGGGGGTGTGGTATTGCGCGAGCTCCAGCTTGCCGTGGCCGTCCGGGGTCCGCATCATCGCGATGTCGCTGCGGACGCCGTCGAGTCCGACGGCCTGATCCGCGAAGAGGCCCTCGATCTGCGCCTTGCCTTCGACCTCCATGCCCAGTTCGGTGAAGAAGGCGACGGCGGCGTCCAGGTCTTCGACAACGATGCCGACGTTGTCCATCCGCTGAAGCGTCATGACGGATCTCCCTCTGCGTTGCGCGGCCCTTTGAGGCCACCGGTATACCGAGGACGGAGCCAGCGGCCCATTCTCGACACCCGTAAACGGGCTGAGTTCCGGAAGCCCGCTTCTGGCCCCGCCCTGGGGTGCCCCAATCACCGAGAGGGAACCCACCCATACACGACAAATAGTCAAGGAAGCCCTCAATCGGGCACCCGAATGAGACACCCCAGAGAGTCCGGAGAACCATCCCACTTGGGCTCGAGCGTCCAGCCCGGCGACTCGGGCAGGGCAGTGACTGCGCGGGCCAGAGCGAACGGGGCGGGCAGAGCGAAGGGCGGCACCGGGACCTCCTACGGGCCTTCAGTGAAGGTCGGCGTCCCTTCGTACGCGCTCGGGACCAGCCGGAAAGCACTCTGGCGGTCCGTCGGTGTGCCTCATGTACCGCGCGGAGCGTCAGGCTGGGCGTCGCGGGAGGCATGCCGCACGCGATGCTGAGCCCGCACGCCCGAACCCGGTTTGTCCAGCTCCTCCCAGTCGGGTTCCGGCGTCGCGTGCGGCAAGCGGCTGGATGGCCACGGCCCGGTCGATGATCTCGTCATCGGGGATGGGTAGGCGCACGTGCCCGGGCGGATCCAGGACGATCTCCATGTCTACTTCACCTCGTACCTCGCCGTCCTGCCAGACAGGGTCCGCGCGCCGGAGAACCCCGAAGGTGGAGCCGGCGAGTGTTGCGTCCAGAAGGCCGAGCGTGTGGGATGCGCGCCAGTGGGCCCGTTGCTTGCCGGCCTCTTTGAGACCGTCGAGTTCGTCGACCACGACGATCGGGAACAGCAGCCGGATGTGGTCACCGCTGGGCAGTCCGAGAACCTTATGCAGATCGACGTTCGCCAGCTTGCCGGGGTTGTGGATGTAGAAGCTGGAGTCCGCGACCACGAACCACTCCCGCGCGTTCCAGCGGCCTATCTGCGCGTCGAGAGCAGCTTCGGCTTCCTCGAAGGCCTGGATGCGTTCGGTGATCTCGAGGTCCACCAGGTCGTTGACGAGGCGCTGCTGGTCGGTGCCGGCGAGCGTGCCGCAGCTGCCGAGGAGGGCCTGATAGCGGCGGGTGATGACGAGGTGGTCGAGGTACCTGTCACTGACCTGGGAGCGCAGGATGCGCGCTGCGTCGGTGGCCCGTTCCAGATATCGCAGGATCGAAGGCGCTCCGGGAAGTGCCTCGGAGGTTCTCTGCTTTGATGCGGGGGTCTCGCGGAGCACGTTGCGGATGTTGTTACGGTCGGCTCCTGGGCGGGGTCTGGTGAGCATGCGCTGACACTGCCAGGCAGGTCAGACAGAGCTTCCAGTTACGTTTCCCCGGCCACGGCCAGGACACGAGGAGCCTTCGTGGAGTTCCGTTCAATCTCTCGCGAGTCGTCTGCCTTCCAGCAGCCTGTCTCCGGACATCGATATCCAGGAGATCTGCGCGCGTGCCTGCGGCGCCAGCGTCCGCGTCACCTCGGCAGTACAGCTGGGCGGCGGCATGTACAACACGACGTACCGGATCACCGCCGAGGGCCTACCGGAGCCGGTCATCCTGCGGATCGCCCCCGCCCCAGATCGGCAATTCGCCTCCGAACGGGAACTCATGCGGAACGAGTACGCCACCGTGCCCTGCCTCTCCACGGTCGCGACCCTGGTCCCGCGGATTCTGTTCGCTGACTGTTCGCAGGAGATCATCGGCCGGGACTGGGTACGGCAAAGCCACCTGACCGGCGTTTCGGCTCCCGAACGTCTCGGTGCCTACGACCGCCCGCTCTGGAGGGGCTTCTTCGCCCAGCTCGGCGAGATCACCGGCCGGGTGCAATCCATCCGTGGCGCGCACTTCGGTCCGGTCGCCGGTCCAGGGTTTCCCACCTGGAGTGCAGCCGTTCTCGCCTCCCTGCACGCCATCGCGGATGACCTGAGCGCCTCGGGTCTGGACGCCACAGACGTGCGCACGGTCGCTGACCTTGCTGCCGATCACCGCGAGGTCCTCGACGAGATCCGCGAGCCCCGTCTCCTCTCGGGGGACTTGTGGACCGTTCACTAAGAGTCATCACGTAATGAGGTGATGCCCACCCGATGTCTGTACGGAGCCGGCGTGCCTGGGTGGCGTGACTGCTTCGTACGGCCGGTTGTTCCGACGTGGGCCTTGTGCCGCTTAGTTGCGGGT
>NZ_WEGL01000014.1 GCF_009604455.1 Streptomyces sp. RB17 | reverse complement strand
GGCGAGGCGGTCAACCACGCCGTCGCCGGTGTCGCCGCACTCCACAACCTCAAGCTCGACATTCGGTAACCGAAGCACCCCGTCGCGGGGCAACAGTTTCCTGCCCGCATTACGTGATGGCTCTTAGCCCGCGAGCAGCACCTTGAGCGTCGACTCCAGATGGTGGTCGATAGCGGAACACGCGGCCTGCGCGTCACCGGCCTCCAGAGCGTCCAGGATGGCCTCGTGTTCCTCCAGCACCGCTTCCTGACGTCCCTGCTGGTTGAAGAGAGCGACCACTCCGGCACGGACCTGGCGGCTACGCAGGCCGTCGTAGTGCCGGTCGAGGAGGGCGTTGCCGACGGCGGACACCAGGGCCGAATGGAAGCGGTGGTCCACGGCGATGAACTCCCGAGCCTGGTCGGCGCCGGTGAGCTCGCGCTGCCGTTCCAGCAGGGATCGCAGCCCCGCCACCGGCACTGCTCCCCCGGAGACAAGCTGCTGGGCGGCATACCGCTCGACGATGCCCCGCAGCTCCATCAGCTCGCGGATCTGCCGTCCTGTCAGGAGGGACACCCGGGCGCCCCGCTTGGGCACCAGCTCGACCAGGTCCTCGGCCGCAAGCTGCAGCAGCGCCTCCCGGACGGGGGTGCGGGAGACGCCGATACGGTCCGCGAGCTCCTGCTCCGACAGGAAGGTGCCCTGCATCGCGGGATCCGTCAGCACCGTGTCCTTGAGATACGCGTACGCCTTCTCCCGACCGGACGTCACGGCAACCCCCAGCTTTCGCATACAGCTTGTATACGGACGCTACCACGCACCTCCCGCAGGGGCCTTCGAGGACAGCACATCCGTGGCACGGATCGACCTCGTGGCGGCTGGCACCTCACGAGTTGCGAGGGCTGAGGCTCCTGCACATAACCGGGACAAGCTCCGGCCGGGCGGCGGCCGTCCCGAGGAGGTGCAGGCGCCGATCCCCTGACAGGGGCGCATGCCGCCGGATGTCTGCACGCTCGCGAGGGCATTCCCGAACCGGATCCGCGCCGCCCCAGCCGAGCACGGAGCGGTTCGGGCCTATGTTCCGTCGATCGTTCTTCGAAACCGTGCCCACAGCGTGCCCACAAGAGCGGACAGCCACGGTCATCAGCGGTGCGAATCGGCTCACCCAGCGGCGCGGACACGGCGGGCGAGGATGGCCATGCCGCTGTGGGCCGCGGCTTGGAGTTCGTGGACGCCTGGGGCAGGAAATAGCGTCATCACCGCCGCCGGGGTCTCGGCCGGCATCGACATGGCCCTCCACCTGACCGGGGAACTCGCCGGCCGAGCCTCCGTTCGACCCGATCGACTGGGAGGACGCCGACCCCGCCCAGTACGCGCCCCGTCTGCGGCAGCGTCTTCAGCAGGCCCTCACTGACCATCCCGCGCTCCTGGCACGTCTGACCGATTGAGCGCAGGGCATCGCGGCGGAGTCCGGCTCCTCGACGTCAACCTCTCTGACCTTCCGGCGCGTCCTGGCGGGCTTCGAGGCAGACCTGAGCCTGTACCGGCTGGAGGAGAACGCCCTGAGTAAACACGCCATCACACTGCACCAGCGCGCCAGCGGCTACTTCAAAGCCCTCGCCTACGTCATCTCCACCGCCGCCGTCATCGCGATCCACAGCGGCAGCGAGAACATCACCATGAAAGAGATCGACGCCGCAACGGCCCAACTCGGCCCCTGGGAGGGCGAGATGTGAGGTGATGTCTGTTTCGCTGCCCGGAGGGAGTAGCTGCGTCGGTTATCTGGGTGTTCTGCGCAGGTGCAGTTGTGCAGTTCATGGGTGCGTAGCGGGTCTCAGCATCCGCAGCATCGGCCGACGTCGCCGGTGGCCCGGTCACCGGCTCCATGCCCAGCACCTTCACCTTGGGCAGCGGTGTGTCGGCGAACTCGCGCGCCGATGTGCGGAACGAGCCCATCACCGGGCACTCCGGCTCGCGGCACCACCAGCGGCGCTCGTGCCGGTAGAACTCCAACCGCCCGGCCCTTCACCCGGGAGGCCGAGACCCCCGCAGAACGGGCGGGCCCGCGCCACCTCGTCCACCGTGATCAGGTGCACCCGACGCCTTTCACCGGGCCGGTGCCTCGCCCCCGCACGAAGGACACCCCGTCGAGACCGAGCAGCGACGTCGTGTCGTTGGCTAAGCCCGTGGCCCCCTCGCCAAGGAGCACCACGACGGCGGCCCCACCCCATCCCACCCCGGTCACGATTAGGTTTCGGCCATCTTCACCCCCTTGCCTTCGCCTCGTGTAATCGTTTCCAATCCTTCCTACGGCACGGCATGGAATCGATTACACGACTCCACGGTTACACAGCCGTCCGTTCCATCAGGGAGTCTCACGAGGAGGTGAGCCGGCGTTGGCGAGTATCAAGGATGTCGCCGCCTCGGCCGGGGTGTCCGTGGCCACGGTGTCACGTGTCCTGAACGAGCACCCGTCGGTCAGCGCGGACGCACGCACACGTGTGCTGGCCGCCGTCGAGGAGCTGAGGTACCGGCCCAACGCCGTCGCCCGCTCCCTGCGGACCGACCAGACCCACACCCTCGGGCTCGTCATCAGCGACGTGCTGAACCCTTACTTCACCGAGCTGGCCCGCTCCGTCGAGGAAGAAGCCCGGGCGCTCGGGTACAGCGTGATCATCGGGAACGCCGACGAGCAGCCCGAGATCCAGGATCATCACGTGCGAAACCTGCTGGATCGGCGGATCGACGGGCTGCTCGTCTCCCCCACCGACGGCGGGTCGCCGCTCATGCTCGACGCAGCCCGCGCCGGGACGCCCATGGTGTTCGTGGACCGGTGGATCCCGGGCATGGACGTGCCCGTCGTACGGGCCGACGGGCAGGCCGCCATACGGGATCTCGTCGCCCATCTCCACTCCCTCGGGCACCGGCGGCTCGCCATCATTGGCGGGCCCGCCGCCACCACGACCGGCAGTGAGCGCGTCGAGGCCTTCCGGGCCGCGCTCGCCGAGTACGGGCTCGCGCTCCCCGACGCCTACATAGGCCAGGGCGACTTCCAGGCCGAGAGCGGGCGGCGGGTCACCGAGAGGTTCCTGGATCTCCCCGAGCCCCCCGACGTCGTCTTCGCCGCCGACAACCTCATGGCACTCGGCGCCCTGGACGCCGTACGCGCGCGTGGGCTGCGCGTGCCGGACGACATCGCGCTCGCCGCGTTCGACGACATCCCCTGGTTCGTGCACACCGACCCGCCCGTCACCGCGATCGCCCAGCCGACCAGTGAGCTGGGACGGGCCGCCGTACGGGCCCTCGTCGACCGCATCGAGGGGCGCACGCCCCGGTCCGTCACCCTGTCCGCCCGGCTCGTCGTACGCCGCTCGTGCGGTGAGCCACCGCCATCCCCAACCCCCACGCAGTCCCCCTCCCCAGTGCAAAGGAGCACGTCGTGAGCAACCCGGACGAGTTGCTGCGCATCGAGGGCATACGCAAGACCTTCCCCGGCGTGGTCGCGCTCGACGGCGTCGACTTCGATCTGCGCCGGGGCGAGGTCCATGTGCTGCTCGGTGAGAACGGCGCCGGCAAGAGCACGCTGATCAAGATGCTCTCCGGGGCCTACACGCCCGATGCCGGACGGATTCGCGTCGACGGCCACGAAGTGCGTATCCATGGTGCGCAGGACGCCGAACGGCTCGGAATCGCCACCATCTACCAGGAGTTCAACCTCGTTCCCGATCTGACCGTCGCCGAGAACATCTTTCTCGGGCGGCAGCCTCGCCGCTTCGGGATGATCGACCGGAAGAAGATGGAGGCCGAGGCCGAAGCCCTCCTCGCGCGCGTGGGCGTCCATGTGTCACCACGCGCGCGTGTGCGTGAACTCGGTATCGCCCGGCTGCAGATGGTCGAGATCGCCAAGGCGCTCAGCCTGGACGCGCGCGTGCTCATCATGGACGAGCCGACCGCCGTGCTCACCTCGGAGGAGGTGGAGAAGCTCTTCGGTATCGTGCGCTCGCTGCGTGAGGACGGCGTCGGGATCGTCTTCATCACCCATCACCTCGAGGAGATCGCCGCCCTGGGGGACCGGGTCACCGTCATCCGGGACGGCAAGAGCGTCGGGCAGGTTCCGGCCGCCACGCCCGAGGACGAGCTCGTACGGCTCATGGTCGGGCGGTCCATCGAGCAGCAGTACCCGCGCCAACGGCCGGACCGGGGCGCCGCGCTGCTGTCCGTCGAGGAGCTCACCCGGGACGGGGTGTTCCACGACGTCAGCTTCGAGGTGCACGCCGGCGAGGTCGTCGGGATCGCCGGGCTCGTCGGAGCCGGGCGGACCGAGGTCGTACGGGCCGTGTTCGGGGCCGATCCCTACGACGGCGGGGCCGTCACCGTCTCCGGGACACGGCTCAAGCGGCATGACGTGAACGCCGCCATGACCGCCGGGATCGGGCTCGTGCCCGAGGACCGCAAGGGGCAGGGGCTCGTGCTGGACGCCTCCGTCGAGGAGAACCTCGGGCTGGTCACCCTGCGCGCCGCCACCCGGGGCGGGTTCGTGGACCGCACGTCACAGCGTGTCGCAGCCGAGCGGATCGCCCAACAGCTGGGCGTGCGCATGGCGGGCCTCGGGCAGCAGGTGCGCACCCTGTCCGGCGGCAACCAGCAGAAGGTCGTCATCGGCAAGTGGCTGCTGGCCGACACCAAGGTGCTGATCCTCGACGAGCCGACGCGCGGCATCGACGTCGGCGCCAAGGTCGAGATCTACCAGCTGATCAACGAACTGACCGCCGCCGGGGCCGCCGTACTCATGATCTCCAGCGACCTGCCGGAGGTCCTCGGCATGAGCGACCGGGTGCTGGTCATGGCCCAGGGCCGGATCGCCGGTGAACTCACCGCCGACGAGGCCACCCAGGACGCCGTCATGGCCCTCGCCGTCTCCACCCCCGCCACCGAGAAGACCGACAAGACCCAGAAGGAGGCCAGCCGTGGCCACTGACACGCTCAAGAGCACGACGGGCGCGACGGGCGCCCCCGGCGGCCTGCGCCGGCTGCTCCTCGACAACGGCGCGCTCACCGCGCTGATCGTCCTGGTCATCGCCCTGTCGGCGCTCTCCGGAGACTTCCTGACCACCGACAATCTACTCAACATCGGTGTCCAAGCCGCCGTTACGGCCATCCTCGCCTTCGGTGTGACCTTCGTGATCGTCTCGGCCGGCATCGACCTGTCGGTCGGGTCGGTGGCCGCGCTCTCGGGGACCGTGCTGGCCTGGAGCGCGACGCAGCACGGGGTGCCGGTGGTACTCGCAGTGCTCCTGAGCCTCGCCACGGGTGTCGTGGCCGGGCTGGTGAACGGTTTCCTCATCGCCTACGGCAAGCTGCCGCCGTTCATCGCGACGCTGGCGATGCTGTCCGTGGGCCGTGGTCTCGCGCTGGTGATCTCGCAGGGCTCGCCGATCGCCTTCCCGAACTCGGTCTCGCACCTCGGTGACACGCTCGGCGGCTGGCTGCCGGTGCCCGTGCTGGTCATGGTGGTCATGGGGCTGATCGCGACCCTCGTCCTGAACCGGACGTACATCGGCCGCTCGATGTACGCCATCGGCGGCAACGAGGAGGCGGCCCGGCTGTCGGGTCTGCGCGTATCGAAGCAGAAGCTCGCCATCTACGCCCTGTCCGGTCTGTTCGCGGCCATCGCCGGCATCGTGCTGGCCTCCCGGCTGTCCTCGGCGCAGCCGCAGGCCGCCAACGGCTATGAGCTGGACGCGATCGCGGCGGTCGTCATCGGCGGTGCCTCGCTCGCGGGTGGCACCGGCAAGGCCT
This sequence comes from Streptomyces sp. RB17, assembly GCF_009604455.1. Taxonomy (GTDB): domain Bacteria; phylum Actinomycetota; class Actinomycetes; order Streptomycetales; family Streptomycetaceae; genus Streptomyces. The sequence continues at coordinate 89,520 of NZ_WEGL01000014.1, read as the reverse complement.
CCGGCACGCTGATCGGCGCGCTGATCCTGGCGGTGCTCCGCAACGGCCTCAACCTCCTGTCCGTGTCGGCGTTCTGGCAGCAGGTCGTGATCGGTGTCGTCATCGCCCTGGCGGTGCTGCTGGACACCGTGCGCCGCAAGGCTGGGGCGACTCCCGTGACCACGGGCGGTGCTCCGGGTGGCAAGGGCAAGCAGGCGGCGACGTACACGCTCGCGGCCGTCGTGACCGTGGCGGTCGTCGGCGCGACCTCCTTCCTGCACAGCGGGTCCTCGTCCACCACGACCCCGCGCATGGGTCTGTCGCTGTCCACCCTCAACAACCCCTTCTTCGTGCAGATCCGGGCCGGCGCCCAGGCGGAGGCGAAGAAGCTGGGCGTGCACCTGACCGTCACCGACGCCCAGAACGACGCCTCGCAGCAGGCCAACCAGCTGCAGAACTTCACCAGTTCGAGCCTCGGCGCGATCATCGTCAACCCGGTGGACTCGGACGCGGCGAGCAACTCGGTCAAGGCCGCCGACAAGGCGAAGATCCCGGTCATCGCCGTCGACCGGGGCGTCAACAAGGCCGATGTGGATGCCCTGGTGGCATCCGACAACGTGGCCGGCGGTGAGCTGGCCGCCAAGACGATCGCCGAGAAACTCGGCGGCAAGGGCAAGGTCGTCATCCTGCAGGGCCAGGCCGGTACGTCGGCGGCCCGGGAGCGGGCGGCCGGCTTCGCGCAGGGTCTGAAGGCCTACCCCGGTATCCAGGTGGTGGCCCAGCAGCCCGCCGACTTCGACCGCACCAAGGGCCTCGACGTGATGTCCAACCTGCTCCAGGCCCACCCGGACGTCCAGGGCGTCATCGCCGCCAACGACGAGATGGCGCTCGGCGCGATCAAGGCACTCGGCTCCAAGGCCGGCACGTCGGTCCAGGTCGTCGGCTTCGACGGCACCCCGGACGGACTGACCGCGGTGAAGGGCGGCACGCTGTACGCGTCGGTCGCCCAACAGCCGACGCAGCTGGGAAGGATCGCCGTGGACAACGCGCTGCAGGCCGTGCAGGGCAAGAAGGTCGAGTCGACGGTGAAGGTGCCGGTGAAGGTGGTCACGAAGGACAACGTGGCCGGATTCAGCGGCTGACGGCGGACGGCTCGGGCGGGCGGTCGTACACCACGACGTACATCGTGGGGGCGGCCGACCGCCCGGAGCCGGTTCGCTGGGAATCACGGGGAGCAAGGGGAGTCAACTGATGTGCGACTACGACGTGTTGGTCGTGGGGTCGGCCAACGCCGACCTGGTGATCGATGTCGAGCGGCGACCGGCCGCCGGTGAGACGGTGCTCGGCGGCGACCTGGCCGTCCACCCGGGCGGCAAGGGCGCCAACCAGGCGGTCGCCGCCGCCCGGCTCGGCGCGACCACGGCCCTGCTGGCGAGGGTCGGCGACGACGGCCACGGCCGGCTGCTGCTCGACTCCCTGCGCTCGGCGGGCGTCGACACGGCCGGCGTGCTGGTGGGCGGGGCGCCGACGGGCGTCGCGCTGATCACCGTCGACCCTGAAGGGGACAACAGCATCGTGGTGTCCCCGGGCGCCAACGCCCGGCTCACCCCGGTGGACATCCGCGCGGCAGGCAGCCTCTTCCACGCCTCCCGGGTGGTGTCGGCTCAGCTGGAGATCCCGCTGGAGACGGTCGTAGAGGTCGTACGCAACCTGTCCCCGGACAGCCGCTTCGTCCTGAACCCGTCGCCGCCGCGCCCGCTGCCCTGGGAGGTGCTGGCGGCCTGCGACCCGCTGATCGTCAACGAGCACGAGGCCCGGGTGATTCTGGGCGACACGTGCGTGAGCGAGGAGCCCGAGGACTGGGCGAAGCTGCTGCTGGCCAAGGGGCCGCGCTCGGTGGTGGTGACGCTGGGTGCGGAGGGGGCGCTGGTGTGCGACTCGTCCGGGGTGACGCGGGTGGCGTCGGTGAAGGTGGACGCGGTGGACACGACGGGGGCGGGAGACGCCTTCACCGCCGCGCTGGGCTGGAAGCTGGGCGCGGGTGCCTCGCCGGCCGAAGCGGCAGGGTACGCGGCCCGGGTCGGCGCGGCTGCCGTGACGAAGCGGGGCGCGCAGGAGTCGTACCCGACCGCGGAGGAGGTCGACGCGCTGTGAAGAAGGCGGGAATCCTCAACCGTCATCTGGCCGGTGCCCTGGCGGAGCTGGGGCACGGGGACGGGGTGCTGGTGTGCGACGCCGGCATGCCGATCCCGGTCGGGCCGCGCGTGGTGGACCTGGCGTTCCGGGCCGGGGTGCCGTCGTTCGCGGAGGTGCTGGACGGGCTGCTGGCCGAGCTGGTGGCGGAGGGCGCGACGGCGGCGCAGGAGCTGGGCGGGCCCAACCGGGCGTTGCTGGAGGGCCATTTCAAGGACCTGGAGCTGGTCCCGCACGAGCGCCTGAAGAAGCTCTCGGCGGGAGCCCGGCTGGTGGTCCGCACCGGGGAGGCGCGGCCGTACGCGAATGTGCTGCTGCGATGCGGGGTGTTCTTCTGAGCCACCGTTGAACTGCGCATCAAGTCGGGCCTGCGGGGGCCGCGAAATCGGTGCAGTCACGTCGGGGGCCCTTGGGGCCAGGGCGGCTGCAAGTTCGAGTGTTGTGCGGCTGGTTGGGGAGTGACCGGTTGGGGTGCAGAGAAGGGCAGGCACGGGCTTCGTGATCATTGTGGTGTCTGAAGCCCAATGACCATGAGGTGGCCCGTGCCTGCCGCTGTATCTTCTCCCATCCCTGCCGTGCTGGTGAGGCTGGGTCCGCTTGACGACGGCCGGGTAACCGACCCGCGCCCCTATCTACTCGGTGCCCGACCCGCGCTCGCGGCGGGGCCGGTGGTACTCGCTGACAGCGATCCTGCTGGTGTGTGCCTGCGCGGGTGTCGCGGGAGCGAAGAGCATCGACGAGCTCGCCGAATGGGGCGAGCGTGCCCCGGACACACTGCTGGCGGTCATCGGCATCCGCCGCCATCCGCTCAGACGGCGGCACACTCCCTCGCCGGCCACGATCGGGCGCGTACTGGGGGCCGTCGACGGTGACGTCCTGGACCGGGCGGTGGGCGCCTACCTCGCCAGGGGCACCGCGCTGCCACCGAACCCGACGTGACGCCGTCCGCCTCCGCCTCCGCGCGACGGCGCGTCATCGCCGCAGCACCATTTCCAGAAGCTGCCCTACAACCAACTCCTATTCATGTTCAGGACACAAGACCAGCACAAACCAATCCGCTCGACCACGCAGCAAGAGCAAAATCCCGTACCGATCACTACATTCCGAGACCATCACTAAAGACACCCGGATGGTCGTGGATGACGCATGCCGCACCACCGGAGAAGCAACCGCGGTGATGTCGCGACCAGGTCGTGAGCGGCGAGCCGGGCGCTGACCGCCGAACCGTCCCCGGGATGTTCCCGCCGATGAGCCGGCTACCTACTGCGCACCGGATGACACGAGGACAGAGTTACGTTACAGTCAATGCTTGTAACGTAAACCCGGCAGACGAACCGAACCGGCTGCCGACTACTTCCGCACCGGAGGACGATCATGGCGAGCGCCTATGAAAGCGGTCGAGTGGGATTGCTTCTCGTCGACCTGGTCAACGAAAACTTCTCCGAGGACGGCAAGGGATACGCCATCTACGCCCCGGAGTACGAGCGGCTGGGCACCATCGACCACCTGAAGAAGCTCATCGCCGGGGTGCGGCAGCGCGGGAACATCTCGCTCTTCTACTCGACGACCGCCTTCACGGACGAGGACTACTCGTCGTGGAAGCACGTCTCCGGGATCCACCGGCAGATGTTCGACAACCGGATGTTCAGGGCCGGAACCTGGAGCACCGAGTTCCACGAGGACCTGGCTCCCCAGCCGGGGGACGTGATCCTCGCGCCGCACAAGGGCATCGACGTCTTCCCTCACACCGACCTCGATGCCCAGCTGCGGCGGCACGGCGTCGAATACCTGGCCATTGCCGGGGTCTCCGGGATCATGGCCGTCGAGTCGACGGCCCGCACAGCGATGGAACGCGGGTACCACGTCACGACCTTCACCGACGCCATCGCCGCTCCCGGTGGCCTGGTCACGTACCAGGCCATGATGCGGGGACTGAACATGGTCTCCCACAGCGTGGTCGGCGTCGACGACTTCCTGGCCTCGCTCGACGAGTCGGCGGCGTAGCGCTTCACCATCGGCCCGGCGAGAGGAGCCGTGGGACATGCCAGGAACAGGGCTGTGGGCATGGCCGGGAGCGGCGGGCGTCCGGGATCGGTTCGTGGCATCCGATCCCGGACTGATCCGGCTGCTGTCGGCACTCGGCACGGTCTGCACGGTGCTGCTGACGCTCGGAGTCCTCGCGGCGCTGCACGCGCCGGTCCCGATCCTCGTGACGGGCGCTCTCACGGCGATGGTCAGCACGGTCGCGGTCACCGAGCCCCGCCCCCGCGACCAGGCGCTCACCCTCGCGGCCGGAGTGCCCGTCACACTGGTGATCATCGTGGTCGGCAGCACGCTGACGCCGTACCGGGTCGTGGCGGACGTGGTGTTCGTGCTACTGATCTTCGCCGCCATCTACATCCGGTGGCTGGGTCCACGCGCGACCACACTGGGCGTCTTCGCCTTCCAGCTCTTCTTCGTGACCCAGTTCGTCGACACCCACGTGGAGCAGCTGCCGCAGCTCTCTCTCGCGGTGATCGTGGCCTTCGGCAGCTCGGCGCTCGTCCGGTTCGTCGTCCTGCGCTCGCCGCCGGAGCGGACGACGGCACGGTTGCAGCGGGCCTTCCGGCTACGGCTGGCGCTGGTGCTCGACGCGCTGATCGAGGTGGCGGAGGGCGGTCCCGAGGCGCCGCAAGCCGAGCGGGCGGTCCGCGAGCTGCGCCGTCGCGCGGCCCATCTGCACGCGGCCGCGCTGCTGATCGAGAAGCGGCTGGGAACCGGAGCGCGCGCCCCACGCACCGGCGCCACCGTCCAGCGCTTTGCCGCGGACGCGGAGACGGCCCTTGAACGGCTGGCGATCACCGTGCTGCGGTTCCTGTGGCCCGATGCCGACATCGACACCCTGACCCGGCACCGGGCGAAGGGCCGACTCGTCGGATCCGCCGTCGACGCCCGCGACGCGGTGGCACTGCCCGGCCTGGTCTCGGAGCTTCGTGCGCTGCGCGTGGCCCTCGGCCCTGCCCGGCTGTTGCCGTCCGGCACCGACGGCGAGGAGGTACGCAACCGACTGCTCGGCTCCCGAAACGACGAGTGCCCGCCCGACGTGTCCGCCGCGATGAGAGACGCCTTGCGCTCCGCAGTAGAGTTCGCCCGTGCGATGTCCGGGGCGAACCCGGCCGTCGTCGGGCGCACCTCGACCTCCCCGGAACGGGCGAGCGAGAAGCCCTCCCGGGAAGTCTCCGGGCGCGCGGCGGACGTCGTACCGGGGCAGATGGGTACCCGCGTCCGTCCCACGACGAGGACCGCGCTCCAGGTCGCCACCGGATCCGCGCTGGCCATCGTGGGCGGTGAGCTGCTGGCGCCGCAGCGCTGGTACTGGGCGGTGTTCACGTGCTGGGTGGTCTACATCGGAACCGCCTCGACCGGGGACGTCCTGGTTCGGGGTTACCGACGGCTGATCGGCACGATCGTGGGTGTGGTCGCCGGGTTCGCCCTCGCCGCCCTGGTCGGCGAGCACCCCTGGGCCGCCTTTGCCCTGGCGGTCCTCAGTGTGTTCGGGATGTACTACATGACCGCGGTGTCCTACACCCTGCTGTCCTTGTTCGTCACCACGATGATCGGCATGCTCTACACGCTGCTCCATGCCCTCACCCCGGACGTGCTGGTGGTGCGGATCGAGGAGACCGCGCTGGGAATCGTCTGCGGGCTGGCCGCCGCCGTGCTCATACTGCCGGTGGGGACCCGGGAACGCACTGACCGCCTGCTGCGCGACGTGCTGGAGCGGCTGCGCCTGGTGCTCACCCAGGCGCTGGCCCGGTTGGGCGGCGAGCCCGACGGGGACCTGCTCGGCGCGGCCCGCGCGCTCGATTCGGCCCTCGATGATCTGCGTGTTTCGCTGCAGCCGCTGATCATCCCGGTCAGTCCCCTGCGGTCCCGGCGGAGCACCGCGCTCGCCGTGCTGGGGCTGCTGGAGACAGCCGCCTTCCACACCCGCGGCCTGGCTGTCGCCGCCGAACGGGTCCCGTCCGACGTCGGCATCGGCGCCGATCCGGACGTCGCGGACGAGGTTCGCCGCATCGGCAGCAACCTCGCGGGCCTCATCAGGCCCGTGGCCGACGGTGGCGAGGACGGCACCCCGCTCGAGCCCGGCTCCCGGATCGCCACCCGGCTCGCCCTGAGCGACAACAGTGCGCAGGCCGCGGGTGTCATCGCGACGCGGCAGGTGCTGCGGCATCTGCACCGGCTGGACGCGAGCATTCAGGGGCTGGCTCGCACGCTCGGCATGCCCGCCCCGGACGACCGTGATGCAGGCACGGCTGAGGCACCCAGGGGGTCGGAACTGCGCCAGGGATGCGGATGACCTGCCTGACACACGGCCGCGGGCCGTGGAAGGCTGTGAACAGCCGACCACGGCCCGCGGAAGGGTCGGGCTCCGGGCCGGCGCACTTCATGCTCCCCCTCGGCCAGAGTGCCGGAGGCGCCGATACAGGTCATGCTGCCGTAGCCGGTCAGATGGAAGCCGAGGTTCTCCCGGTAGGGCGTCAGCCCCGCGGCGTCCAGGTAGTCCGTGCCGACGCGGGAGCCGAGCGACGCGCTGGTCTTCACGCATGGTTGCCCGAGGTCACACCGATCACGCTGGACGAGGCGCCCGCCACCCTCGACGCCATGGCGGCCTGCACCGCGCACGGCCGCCGGGTCATCGTCTTCACCGACCGCGTCTCACCCCCAGCGCCGTCCTTCGACGCGTCCAGTCCCCGACAACGACCTGCAAGGAGACGACCATGACTGCGGTCGACGTCCCCGCCGCCATCGGCAGTTTCATCGACACCACCAACCGTGGCGACAGCGATGCCTTCGCCGCTGCCTTCACCGAGGACGCCCACCTCTACGACTCGAGTGCCACGGACTTGACGGTGTTCGCGAGTGGGACCGCACCGACAACATCGGTGTGCAGGCCCACTTCGAGCTGATCGATGTGGTGGCCGGTCCCGACGCGGACAGTTGCATCGTCACGCTCAAGGTCACCAGCAACCGGTACAACGGCACCGGCCCCATGACCTTCCGCCTGCGTGACGGCCTGATCGCCGACCTCCGCATCGGCTGACCCGCACGCGACCACCCGGCGCTAGACCGCGGCCTTCTCCGCCTGGTCCGGCGCCTCCTCCTCGGCGTTCAGGCACTCCGCCAGGCAACGCGTCCGGGAGAGCGTGAAGACGCCGTAGGTGAGCAGGCCGAAGCCGAGCAGGGCCGGCAGGTTCCACAGTCCGGTACGGGGCTGTTCGGCGTACAGCGTCACTCCCAGCACGACACCGGTCACGGCGTCGGTGAGGGTCAGGGCGGGCTGGGAGGCGATCAGTGGGCCGGCCTGCATGGCGGCGCCCAGCAGGAACAGGGACATGGCGCCGATCACCGCGAAGCCGTACGTCTGCCACGAAAGGAGGAACGCCGCGGCTCCCTGATCGTCCAGGACACCCATGGCCGACTTCATCAGCGCCGCGGCGAGCGCGTTGCCGAGAGCCGCACCGGCGGCCAGGCAGGCCGCCCGAGCGCGGCCGAAAGGCCGGGCACTGGCGGTCAGCACGAGAGCCGTGCCCAGGGCACCGATGACGACAACCGTCGGCACCCACCAGAGGACCGGTACCTCGGCACGCCCCCCGGAAGGGGCGAGCGAGAACAGAAAGACGGCGAGGCCGACGGCGATGCACGCCACCGACGCCCAGGACTTGCGTGAGCGACGCACATGGAAGACCATCCCGCCGATCACGAGAGCCAGCGGCAGCTCCAGGATGAAGACCGGCTGGACTGCGGCGAGCGAACCGGAGGCCAGGGCTAGCGCCTGGAGGACCGCCGACAGCGTCACACCGACGATGCCCGCGATCCACACGGGCGTCCGCAGCAGGTCGGCCAGCAGCCCGAGGCGCAGTGATGTCGACGCAGGGACGATCAGCGCCGCACGCCTTTGCAGTACCGTTCCCAGGGCATTGCTGCAGGCCGCGAGAACGGCGAGAACGACGGAAAAGGCCATGGCCGCAGCGGTCCTCTCTCAACCTTGGTACATGGTCCACCGCTACGCGGGGGAACACACGGCGCCGGCGCGGAATTCCGCCGGGCGCCGTGTTTCCTCGGCTGCTGCCGCGGTCGCGGGTCGTCGAGGCTGAGGCCTTCCAGGCGGGGCGAGGCGGCCGAACGCCTTCACAGCGCGTGCGGCACGGGCGAGCACCGACTCACCGGCCTCGGAACGCGTCATGACCGTACGTGCTCGCTGTAACGCCGGCCTAGCCGGCGGCACCGGCGGACCGGGAGGGATGGATGTCGTAGGAGATGCGTCCGGCGGGCAGGTAGAAGAGGGCGATCAGGGCGCCGCCGCGTACTTCGGGGTAGTGGTGGCTGCCCGGGGCGGGCGCGGTCCAGCCCGCTCCCTGCCAGCCGTTCGGCCCCACCAGCTGGGCTCCGGGGTCGATGGGGGCGACGAGGTTCAGTTCGCCGTACGGGTGCGCGTGGTACTGGCCCCGGTAGCGCTCGACGCTGTCCATGTAGACGGCGGTGATGCTGAAGTAGTGGGTCTCCGCTGACGGTTCGGCGATGAGGCTGCGGCGGTAGCGGGGCCCGTCGACCTCGATGTTCGCCGCCCAACCCTCCTCCAGGACACCGATCCTGATCAGGCGCGCGAGGTCCTGGTAGAGCTCGCTGTCGGGGCCGTAGGTGGTGTTCAGCCAGCTCTCCAGGTCGTCACCGGCCGTACGGTTCCTCACCTCGGCCAGGAACGGGATGCTGCGCTCGATCAGTGCCTGCCGGTTGTCCTCGCTCATGAGTGGACTCCTCTCGTGTCGCCACTGGGTCTGATACGAGACGATGCCTCAAGGTTCCGTTACAGTCAATGTCTGTAACGAAAAGCGTGCAGTCCACCGGCAGCGTACGAAGCCTGCGCTGGGCGCGGCCCGGGAGCGTGCCCCGCACGGCACCGTCCCGAGGGGCCTGCTCAGTCGGGACGGACCTCGCCGTGCACGGCGAGCGCCGGCCAGACCGTGGCGACGACCCCTTCCGCGAAGTCGTCCGGGACCTCGCGGCCGGTACGCAGGTAGTCGGCGAAGTAGCTGCCGAAACACAGGGTGACGATCATGCCCAGGTCCACGTCCTCGCGCACGGCACCGCGACGCTGCAGCGAGACCAGCGTCATCAGCAGCTCCTCACAGCGCGGCCGCACGCCGTGCTCCCGCAACTGCTCCAGCAGGCCGGGCGCCCGCTCCACCTCGGCCATGAAGTTGCCGTGCAGGGCCATGGCCCGCTCGTTGTGGTAGCGAGGATCCAGACGCCGCACCGCTTCGACGAGCGCCTCGCGCGGAGCCAGCCGCTCCATGTCCAGGGGAGGGTAGGCCTCGCGCTGCTTGCGCAGCCCGTACTCCAGGGCGTCGACCACGAGTTCGTACTTGTTCGGCCACCGCCGGTACAAGGTCGGCCGGGTGACACCGGCATCCGCGACGATGTCCCCGATCGTCATCGAGGAGTAGCCATCGGTGGCCAGTCGCTTGCGCGTGGCCTGCAGGATCGCCTCCTCGATCGCCGGATCCCTGGGCCGCCCTCCGGCGGAGGCGACCGGCTCCGCGCTCGAACGCTTGCCACGCTCGCCTACCCGCTCACCGGAACGCGCCGCCTTCGCCTTCGCCATCTCATCCCTTCCGACACACAAGCCGCCCTGGAGCCGGGCCGACCGTCCGCCTCCCGCCACGTCAGCACACTACGCGAACTCCGGCCCCTCGCTCCCAGCGCCTTCACCGGGCGGGCCGCCACTTTCGTTACAGATATTGACTGTAACTGAACATGCCCCTAGCGTGACGCGGACCCTCAAGCATGGTGACGTGACCGAAGGCGAGGACTTGACGATGGCGACTGCTCAGGAGCCTATCGACCACGGCGTTCCGGGGCGGGGCGGCGCCAGGGCCCTGAATGCCCGGGCCCGGACGAGGCAGCCGGGACCACGGTACGGCGCGAGCCGGACGGCTCCGCTGCCCGGAGACCACCCGGCCGTGAAGGACGCGACGACGAGTTGCCCGGCCGTGACAGGGCGCACCGGTCCCAGGGGCCAGGCGACGGACACACCGTCCCTCTCACCGGCCGGCCGCCACTCCTTCCGTACGACCCCTTCTCTGGCCTGACCATGGAAACGATCAGGAGCAACACCACGGCCACGGCACCGGCCCCCACCCCCGTGGCACTCCGGGTGACGGTGGAGGACGTCCTCCGCAGCCGGCACAGTGTGCGCGCGTTCCTGCCGACGCCCGTCCCCCGGTCCACGGTCGAGCGGCTCCTGTCACTGGCCGCCCGGTCCGCCAGCAACTCCAACTGCCAGCCCTGGCAGGTCCACGTCGTGACCGGGGCGGCGAAACGCTCACTCACCGCGGCCCTGCTGCGCGCCCATGCCGGCGACGACGAGGGGCGGGGACGGGACTACCCCTACCAGCCGGAGCAGGACGGTTGGTGTGAGCCGTTTCGCTCACGACGCCGCCGGTTCGGTGAGAGCCTCTACCGCGACACGCTCGGCATCCGGGCCGACGACCCCGGCGCACGGCTCGACCACCACCGGCGCAACTACGACTTCTTCGGCGCGCCCGTCGGCATCGTCCTGACCACCAGCCGGCATCCGCTGCAGAGCGCCCTCGTCGACGCAGGGCTGTTCCTGCAAGCCCTGATGCTCGCTGCGCGCGGCAACGGCCTGGACACCTGTCCCCAGGCATCCGTCATCGACTTCTCCCCCGTGCTGCGCCGGCACCTGTTGATCCCAGACGACCAGCTGATCGTCTGTGGAGTCGCCCTCGGGTACGCCGACCCCGCTCACCCCCTGAACCATCTGCGCACCACGCGCGAACCCGTCGGTTCCTTCGCGACCTTCCACGGGGACGAAGCCGACTGAGGGCCTCCCGAGCCCGTCGGACGTCGTCCACGTCCGTCCCCCGTCCTCAGGGGACGGCACACGCCGACCGTCTCGGGCACGAGCCGTCGCAGTGTCCGACAGCAAGGGCCACGCGGCGCCACGACGGTTACTCGGTCCCGGTGCCGGCGAGGTAGCGCGTGGCCCAGGCCGCCAGCACGGCGGCGACGTAGGCGGCGTCGGCCCGGTCGGTGAGCATATGGTCCGCACCGGGAATCGCGACGAAGGACTTGGAATGGCGGGCGATGTCAAAGATCTGCCGTGCGTTCTCCACCTCCACCGTCTCGTCGGCGGGGGAATGCATGACCAGCAGCGCGGCGCCCAGCCGGCGGATGCGTTCCCGCTGAGGCTGGGCGGCGAGGTCATCGAGAAAGCCCCGGCGGATGCGGAAGGTTCTGCCGCCCAGATCGACTTCTGCCTCACCGCGCGGTGCGGCCGTCGCTGCCGATCGTCGGGAGCGGCATCGGCTACCGCGTCCCCGCGCACAGTTCGGCGCTGGGAAAGGTGCTCCTGGCGCACCTCGACCCCTCCGAGGCGGGCTCACGCGGCGACGTCCGCGACAGCAAGACCCTGGAAGGGATCCGGCAAGCCGGACACTGCTACGTCGCGAACGACGTCGAGCCGGGGTTCCACTCCATCGCCGTGCCGGTCGAGCGCTGGGACGGGCGCGTCGTGGCGTCGTTGAACGTGGGCGCGGCGATCGAGCAACTACCCCGGGACGAGATGTCCGGGAAGGTCCTGGACACGCTGCGGCGGAGCGCCGAGGACCTCCGGAGGCAACTCGTGTGACGGTACTCGGGCGCACACGAGCGAACTGCCCGGCGAGCACACCGGGTAGGGTCGAACCCACGGGCTCCGTGCGGTCCGACCGCCGGGGGACGCCCGCCGAGAAGCGGCCTCCTGGACGTAGGTCGGGGGCAAGCAGGGTGGCAGACGCCCGGTCAGGCGGGCGAAGTTCAGCGCCCGGCCAGGCAGGCGAGTTCAGAGGTCCGGTCAGGCAGCACGGTTCAGATGTGCGCCGGGAGCACAGAACCCGTGGTCGAGCAGGGACCGACAGCCCACAGCCCCGCCGAAGGGTTCACTCGGCGGCGGGGGTCCACAAAGGCTCGGAGACCGTCATCCCGATGTGGCCGGCCCAGGTGTTGCGGCTGGCCACCTCGTGAACCGGTCGGCGATCGGCGGCCACACCCCAGCGACCGAGGGGGTAGCCGAAGGCGAGCATGACGTTCATCTTCCAGCCGTCCTCGGTGGGCACACCGAGCAGCCTGTGCACGACCTCCTCCTCGTACCGCAGCACTGTCGTGATGACACCGCCGACTCCTTCCGCCCGCGCGGCGAGCAGGGCGCTCCAGATGGCGGGATAGATGTTCGCGCCACCGTGGTCGTCGATGGAGAACACGAAGAGCAGCAGGGGGATGTCGGCGAAGTGCTCGCTGAAGTAGTCACCCGACGCCTTGATCCTACGCATGGTGGCGGCATGTTCCGCGGGATCGTGAATCGTCTTCGCGAGGGCACCTTCGGCGATGTCGGCGTACTCCTGCTCGCGACACTTCCGGTAGAGCTCCGCGAGCTGGCGCTTACGGGCGGGGTCATCGACGGCGAGGAAGTGCCACCGCTGGGCGTTGCCGCCGTTCGGCGCCCGGATGGCTGCGTCCAGGATGCGGCACTGGGTCTCCAGCGGGATGGGGTCCTTGCGCATGCGCCGCATCATCCGCGTGGTGTACAGGGCCTCGTGAACGTCCATGCCATCCCTCCTGAGACAGCCGACGGATATCGCGCTGCGCGCAGATCGCAGGTGCGGCGAGGAGCATGCCGCCGCGGGTCTAATTGCATTACAGATGTAGACTGTAATTTAACTGAACACCTCGGGCAAGCGGGCGGTCGGACGCAGGGGCACGGCCGGGATCTCCGAGTTCATTTCGCTCGCCTGCCGCAGTCCTGCAGCAAATCTCAAGTGATCAGCCCCTTGAAGATGTCCCATGAAAGACGGACGTTTCGCCTATGCGACGACCGGGGTCCGTACACCGGCTACCACAATGACTCGGCGGTACAGCTGGGTGCCGTTGAAGCCGTTCATGACGTCTGTGGCGCCGCGCCAGTGGCAGATGGCCTGGGCGGAGTCGCCGACCATGACGAGTTGGGCGTGGTCGCGTTGGGCGAGGAAGATCGCCTCGACGACGGGTCGGTGTCCTGGGCTTCGTTCAGGAGCAGGTAGTCGGCGTCGAGTTTGGGCTGGGTGAGGGCCCAGATCTTCAGGTAGTGGTCATGTTCGAAGCGGACGCAGCCGTCGTCGGGGTTCTGCAGGACCGTCCAGGCTTTGTGGGCGATGCGGACGATGTGGCCGGCCAGTTCGCGGTGGAGGTCTTTGCCTTCCAGGCCGCGCAGTTTCGGGACGTGGCGGTGGGTGATCGCCTGGTCGGCTGTGTGGCAGAAGCGGCTGACGGTGCGCAGGATGGGGCCGATCCCCATCGTCGCGTGGGTACTGGCAATCTGGGCCGCGCGCCGACCGAAGATCGCCGGCCGTGCGCCGATACAGGCCGCGCTGGGCTGGGCCCTGCTCCGCCGGCAGCCGAGGGGAGGCCGGATCGGCCATCGGGCCGCCCGCGACCACGCTCCCCACCCGCTGCTCGGCGCATTCACCATCGAGAACGCGCCCACGCCGGACCCCGCTGCGAAGGCCACCCCATCACGTTCGGCGCGCCTGCCTGCCCCCGGGCGCCGCTGCCACAGCCGGCCGCGCACCGCCGGTCCTGCTCAGGTCACGGGCCGGTATCCAGGGCCGACTTCACGAGAGTGTTCAAGACCATCACCCACCGGAGCGGTGGTTTCACATTGCGCTTCAACGCAGTCGCGCGTGCCTGAGTGCGTTGGCGCAAACCGGGCGCGGTAGTGGCCGGGTGAGACCCCGAGCCGGGCCACGAAGGTGCGGCGCAGTGTCTCGGGGCTGCCGAACCCGGCTGCCCGGGCACTCTCGGCCACGCTGTGACCAGCGTCGAGAAGGGCCTTCGCGTGATCCAGCCGGACGCGTTCGACGAACTTGGCCGGCGTCGTGCCGAGTTCGGCGTTGAACAGCCGCGTGAGATGCCGGGAGCTCACACCGACGAGAGCCGCCAGCGAATCCGTACTGTGCTCGAGCGCGGGCTGCGCCGAGATGAGGTCGATGACCGCACGCAGTGCGGGCGCGCGCGGGACGCTCGCCTCCAGCGGTGCGGAGAACTGGGACTGCCCACCGGGACGGTGCATGAACATGACCAGGTTTCGGGCGACGTCACGAGCCAGCGCCGCACCGTGGTCCCGCTCGACGAGGGAGAGAGCCAGGTCGATACCGGCGGTGACACCCGCCGAGGTGAAGATGCCACGATCCTCGACGAAGAGGGCATCGGGCTCGACGTGAATGTCTGGGTAGGCGCGGGCGAGCAGCTGGACATGGCGCCAATGAGTGGTCGCCCGGTGCCCCGAAAGAAGGGCTGCAGCAGCGAGAACGAACGAGCCGGTGCAGATGGAAACAAGCCGGCGTGTGCGAGGACGCTGCTGCCGGACGGCCTCGGTCAGATCCGGTGGGATCGGTTCGGTGACGAGTAGATCCCCGCCCGAGACGACGAACGTGTCGGCGGCGAGGTCCGCCGCAGCCGAATCCACGGACAGACGCGTACCGATCGACGTGCGTACCGGCTCGCCGGACGGCGACGCGTAATGCAGCGAGTAACGGGCGCCGAGAGTGTTCGCCTCGGCGAACACCTCCGCCGGGCCGGAGACGTCGAGCATCTTCATGCCGTCGAACACGAGGAAGACGACGCGGTGGACTGCCATGCTATTGTCGGCTCCTTTCCCTGACCAACGTCAGGACGTTCGAGCGTAAAGTGTCGCGCCATATGGAACGGCTCTGCAGGCGGTCAGCGGCCGCGCTGGGGTCGACCCCGAGCAAAGGCCCGCCCGGCCGACCCGTTGCCGACCGCTGGTGCGACCGCGACGCCGCCAAGGTGATCGCGAATCAGGTCACTCGGGCCAGGCGTTGCTCTGGATGACCTCAACGAAGTTCTTGCGCTGGAAGCCGGGGTCGAAGTGGGCGAGGACATCGTCGTTCATGGTGCCGAACGTGGTGTCGGGCCGGTCGGCCATGCCGTCGTAGAAGGCCTGGAGGATGCGGTCCTTGAAATCCGGTCGCGGATGCGCGGCGACGACCGCGGCACGCTGTTCCGGGGTGATCTGCTCCAGTTCCAGGCCCAGGACGTCGGTCTCGACGCCGAGCGTCACCACGGAGACTTCAGGCGCGAGGTGGAGAGGGACCTCCGGTGTGGTGTGCAGGGCGATCGCCAGCCAGACGTTGCGTGCCTCCTGCTCGCTTCGGCCGTGGTCGCGCAGGAAGGTGTACGCCGCCTCGGCGCCGTCGAGCTCGAAGCGGCGGTCCTTCGTGCGGTAGTCGGCCGTCAGCCCGAGATCGTGGAAGAGGCCGCCGACATAGGCGAGCTCGGGATCCACCTCCAGTCCCCGGGCGGCGGTCTTGAGCATCCCCCACAGAAAGACTCTGCGGGAGTGGTGGAAGAGCGTGTCGTCGGCCGACTGGCGTACCAGCGCGGTGGCCTCGCGGACAAGGGCGGTGTCCGGGACCGTGATCCCGGCGATCGTTTCGGGCATGACGCCTCCTGAAGGGAAGGCCGAAGCGTGGGTCGCTTGTGACTCATCTCCACGCTCCTCCATCGCCTCCCTCGGCGGAAAGTGTCCGAATGGACACACAGCCCACAGATCTGGACACAGGATCTGCCGGCGGCAATAGCCGACCGGCTCCCGGGCCGGCCAAGGGCGACATCGGACGCGGCGCGCCGCCGATGTCACCCGGCCGCACCGCCCCGGCACCGAGGGCAATTAAGGCCCGCGGCCGTCACTGGGGGAGGTCAATGCCGTACTCGCGGATCTTGCGGTAGATGGTGGCGCGGGAGACTCCGAGCGCTCGGGCGGCTTCGTTCTTGTTGCCCTTGGCGTCGATCAGACCGCGCACGATCGCATCGCGTTCGAGTGCCTCCAGGGGACTGAGCACCCGGCGGGACACCGTCTGGCATTCGGGGGGCAGGTCGCTCGGCTCGATCACGCCGAACCTGCGGTTCTGTGCCACGGTGCTCAGGACCTGACGCAGCTGGGCGACGTTCTCGGGCCAAGTGGCACGCATGAGCAGCCGCATCGCAGCAGGGGAGCAGCTCAGAGTCGTGGCCGAGGTCAGCTTGGCAAGGAGGTGCGGGACGAGTTCGCGGACGTCCTCGATGTGGTGGCGCAGCGGCGGGAGCTCTACGGCCGCGGGGAAGGCGCGCAACAGGTCCGCGAGGCCGTGACCGTGCTCGAGAGAGCGGTGGGTTGCCGTCACCCACAGGTGCTCTTCGGTCCGGTCCGCGGCCTGGTGCCGCTGGTGCAGGAGATCGGTAAGGGCCCGGATGCTCTCTGGGGGCAGCCGGTCGATGTGTCGCAGCACCAGTGCGCCGCTGCTCTGCCGGAACTCTTGCTGCGTGCGGGCGAGGAAGGCGGCGGAGTCGCCCGCCTCGGCGGCGTCCAGCACGTGGAAGCGACCCGCGGGGTCATGATGGCGGTGCACAGCGCGCAGCAGGGCGAGCTTGCCGGAGCCGACCTCTCCATGCACAGTGATCCATTCACCGGCCAGGTAGTGCGCGCGCACCTGGTCGCAGGCGCGCTGCCACACGGCGGAGGAGCCGGCGAGGCCTGGCAGCAAGGGCTGGAAGGCCGAGGTGTCGGACTCCAGCCCCGAGCCCCTGCCGGTGAGCCGGACGCGGACCACGCCGCCGGCGGGGCCCGATGCGGTTTGCACCGGGGCGCAGGACATCCTGGCCTTCGCGCCACTGGGCAGGTCCACATCGATCATGACGCGTTTGCTGCCCATCATCGCCTCGGCCGCGGTGGCCAGCAGCGCGGCCTGGTCCGAGGTCGTGAGCACCTGGCGGGCGTGGTCGTTCATCATGACGACGTCGTTGTTCAGCGCGAACACGATGCCGCGGCTGTGCCGGCAGGCGCGCAAGTACTCCTGGAAAAGTGCGAACTCCCGCAGTCCGGTAAGCGTCGTCAGTTCCCGCTCGATGTGCTCGGCCGTGGCCTTGGCCAGCGCCAACAGCAGGGGTGAGGCGTCACGGCTCCAGCAGGTCAAGTCCAGCACGCCGAGCATGCGGCCGGAGACGGGATGGCGCACCGGCACCCCGACGCAGCCGAACTCCTCGAGGCCCTCGGCATAGTGCTCGTGGCCGAACACACCGATCGCCTGGCGGCCTTCCAGAGCCGTGCCGATGCCGTTGGTCCCCACGAACTGCTCGGCGTAGCTGAAGCCCGGGGCGAGCTGCACCCGATCGAGGTGGCGCTCGAGCCGGCGGTCCTCGGTGCGCCGGTCGAGGACGACGCCCGCCGCATCGGTGAGGATGATGCTTACCGCCTGATCACTCATCTGCTCCTGCAACCGATCGAGAATCGGCGCGGCACTGTGCACCAGGGGAGTCTCGAGATTCGGGTCCTTTGCGTACGGCAGTTGGACACGGTCGGCGGCGACCTTCCAGCTCTTCGACCGCCACCACGAGGCGGCGATCGTCTCGCGCACCTCGTCCGAGTCGAGGGCCCCGGCCGTCAGGAACCGCTCCCGCGCCGCCGCCAGCACCCGCCCGTGCGGCGGGTACGGAGCTGGAGCGTCGGAGTGTGTAGGGGGCATCACGTCTCCTGTCCGGCTCGCGACATAACCAAGGTGTGTCGGGGCTGTTGCCACCATGCAACCAAGCCCGGGACATCGGAGGAAGACTGCGGGACCGTCTCATATTGAGACCGCCATCGGCCGGTCGATGCCGTGTGATGGCTCACGCCAGGACGTCATCGCCAGGGCCTCGCGATCGCCGGGGCCTCAGGTGACACGCGGGTGACGAATGTGGCGACGGTGCGGTCGCGGGCGCCGAAGCTGCGCTTCACCCCTCCCCAGGAGGCATGGAGTGAGCCGACAAAGTCTGAGTAAGGCGCACAAGAAGATCACCGAGCTGTCGTGGGAGCCGACGTTCGCCACGCCGGCGAAGCGGTTCGGCACCGACTACAAGTTCGACAAGGCCCCGAAGAAGGACCCCCTCAAGCAGATCCTGCGCTCCTACTTCCCGATGGAGGAGGAGAAGGACAACCGCGTATACGGCGCGATGGACGGCGCCATCCGCGGGAACATGTTCCGGCAGGTGCAGGAGCGGTGGATGGAATGGCAGAAGCTGTTCCTGTCGATCATCCCGTTCCCGGAGATCTCAGCCGCCCGCGCCATGCCGATGGCGATCGACGCGGTCCCCAACCCCGAGGTCCACAACGGGCTGGCGGTCCAGATGATCGACGAGGTCAGGCACTCGACGATCCAGATGAACCTCAAGCGCCTGTACATGAACCACTACATCGACCCGGCCGGCTTCGACATCACCGAGAAGGCGTTCGCGAACAACTACGCGGGCACCATCGGACGCCAGTTCGGCGAGGGCTTCATCACGGGCGACGCGATCACCGCCGCCAACATCTACCTGACCGTGGTCGCCGAGACCGCCTTCACCAACACCCTGTTCGTGGCCATGCCGTCGGAGGCCGCCGCCAACGGCGACTACCTGCTGCCCACGGTGTTCCACTCGGTGCAGTCGGACGAGTCCCGGCACATCTCCAACGGCTACTCCATCCTGCTGATGGCGCTGGCCGACGAGGACAACCGCAAGCTGCTCGAGCGCGACCTGCGCTACGCGTGGTGGAACAACCACTGCGTGGTGGACGCCGCGATCGGCACCTTCATCGAGTACGGCACCAAGGACCGCCGCAAGGACCGGGACAGCTACGCGGAGATGTGGCGTCGGTGGATCTACGACGACTACTACCGCAGCTACCTCATCCCGCTGGAGAAGTACGGCCTGGTCATCCCGCACGACCTGGTCGAGGAGTCGTGGGACCGGATCTACAACAAGCACTACGTCCACCGCGTCGCCCAGTTCTTCGCCACCGGCTGGCCGGTCAACTACTGGCGCATCGACCCGATGACCGACCAGGACTTCGAGTGGTTCGAGTCGAAGTACCCCGGCTGGTACAACCAGTTCGGCCGCTGGTGGGAGGAGTACAACCGGCTGCGCTACCCCGGACGCAACAAGCCGATCGCGTTCGAGAACGTCGGCTATGAGTACCCGCACCGGTGCTGGACCTGCATGGTGCCGTGCCTCATCCGCGAGGACATGGTGGTCGACAAGGTCGACGCCCAGTGGCGGACGTACTGCTCGGAGACTTGCCACTGGACCGACAAGGTGGCCTTCCGCCCCGAGTACGAGGGCACCCCGACCCCGAACATGGGCCGGCTGACCGGCAAGCGGGAGTGGGAGACGCTGCACCACGGTCGGGATCTGGCCGACATCATCTCCGACCTCGGGTACGTCCGCGACGACGGCAAGACGCTGATCCCGCAGCCGCACCTGGACCTCGACGACCCGAAGAAGCTGTGGACTCTCGACGACGTCCGCGGCATCCAGTTCGCCAGCCCCAACGTGCTGCTCAACGAGATGTCCGACACCGAGCGTGAGGCGCACGTCGCGGCCTACAAGGCAAACCCGAACGTCACCCCAGCGGCCTGACGCCGACTCAGACCGGCTCTCGCCACGGCGCGCAGCCGCGACGCGCCGCGGCGAGAGCCCCCATCTCCGAGGAGCGGCATCATGGCCGACACGCACAAGGTGCGATTCGAACCGGTAGGCATAGAGATCGACGCCGACGAGGACGAAACGGTGCTCGATGCCGCGTTCCGGCAGGGCGTCATGCTGATCCACGGCTGCAAGGAGGGCCAGTGCTCGGCATGCAAGTCCTTCCTGCTCGACGGCGACCTCCAGATGGGCCGGTACTCCACCTTCGCCCTGCCGGACTTCGAGAAGGACGAGGGCTACGTCCTGCTGTGCCGGTCCCACGCCTACAGCAACGTGGAGATCGAGCTCGTCAACTACGACGAGGACATGATCAGGTCCGGCCTGCCGGTGATCACCGTGCAGACCGAGGTGGCGTCGGTGGCGGAGCTCACGCACGACATCTCTCTACTGCGGCTCAAGTTGCCCGCAGAGCACGCCTTCCGGTTCCACCCCGGCCAGTACGTGGACATCACCATCCCGGGCACCGATGAGCACCGCTCCTTCTCCATGGCCAACATCTCCGCGGCCGAAGGGATCCTGGAGTTCATCATCAAGCGCTACCCGGGCGGGAAGTTCTCCGGCCTGCTCGAGAACGGCCTCTCGCTGGGCATTCCCCTGGAGGTGACTGGCCCGTACGGCACCTTCACCCTCCGGGTCAGCTCCGACCGCCGGCTGGTGTTCGTCGGCGGCGGTGCCGGGATGGCTCCCATCCTGGCACTGCTGCGCCAGATGGCCGAAAGCGGCAACCAACGGGAGGCGGTCTACTACTACGGCGCCCGGACCGAAGGCGATCTGTTCCATCTCGAGGAACTGGCGCACCTCACGGAGCAGCTGGGCGGCTTCCGGTTCGTGCCCTGCCTGTCCGAGAGCCGGCCACCGGACTGGGCCGGCGAGAGCGGGCTGGTCACCGACGTCCTCAGGCGGTGCGAGCAGAACCTCGCTGCCTGCGAGGTCTACCTGTGCGGCCCGCCGCCGATGATCGACGCTGCCCTGCCGCTGCTGCAGGACATGGGCGTGCCCGAAGACCAGATCTTCTTCGACAAGTTCACCGTCACTGCGGCCGCCGAGGACTGACGGCCGCCGACGGAAGCCCTGTCCACCATGCAAGACACAGAAAGGTGTGCGCTCATGAGTCCCGCGGAAAAGACCGCGCCGAAGAGCTTCCCCCGGATCGAGTTCACCGGAGCGGAAGCAGGCCTGAAGGAATTCCCCAGCTCGAAGAGCCGCTCGTACAACTACTTCACGCCCCAGAAGATGCGGGCCACGATGTACGAGGACGTCACTGTCGACGTCCAGCCCGACCCGGACCGCCACCTCACCCAGGGCTGGATCTACGGGTTCGCGGACGGCAAGGGCGGTTACCCCCAGGACTGGACCGAACTGCGCTCCAGTGACTGGCACCGCTTCCTCGACCCGAACGAGGAGTGGGAACAGACCATCTACCGGAACAACTCCAACGTCGTGCGGCAGATCCAGCTGAACCTGGAGAACGCCAGGAAGGCCGGCGCATACCGCAGCTGGCCGACGGCATGGATGAAGTTCCTGGAGCGGCACCTGGGTGCCTGGATGCACGCCGAACACGGCCTGGGCATGCACGTGTTCACCTCGGAACAACGTTCCGCACCGACCAACATGATCAACACGGCGATCGCGGTGAACAGCGCACACAAGCTGCGCTTCGCCCAGGACCTCGCGCTGTACAACCTGGACCTGTCCGAGGCCGGCATCGGATTCGACGGTGCGGTCCACAAGAAGGCCTGGCACACCGATCCGGTGTGGCAGGGCGTACGGGAGAACGTCGAGAGGCTCACCGCCATCGGTGACTGGGCCGAGTCGCTGTTCGCCACCAACGTGGTCTTCGAGTCCCTGGTCGGTGTGCTGTTCCGCAGCCAGCTGGTGATGCAGGTCGCTGCGCGCAACGGCGACTACGTCACTCCGACACTGGTGGGCACCGGAGAGCACGACTATGACCGCGACCGGCGCTACACCCTGGCTCTGTTCCGCATGCTCGCCACGGACGACACCCACGGCAAGCACAACCGGGACGTCCTGCAGAGCTGGCTGGAGACCTGGGTACCGCTGAGCGTCAGGGCGGTGCGCGAACTGCAGCCGATCTGGTCGCAGCCCCACGACAAGGTGGTCACCTTCGCCGACTCGTGGGACAACGCGGCCGGCGGGTTCAGCACTCTGCTGTCCGACCTGAACCTCTCCGATCCGAAGGGACTCTCGCAGTGACCGTCAGCAACGACGCGAAATTCGGTAGCAACCGGACCTTCTCGAACCTGTGCGGCGTGACCCTGATGAACAACCAGAACGGTCACGTCGTAGCAGAGGTGATGCGCGGCAAGCCCGGCGTGTCCGTCGAGGAGTACCCCTCCATGATCCGGGTCGACGGAGAAGGAAAGCTGCTGTTCGACTTCGACGAGATCACTGAGGTGATCGGCTTCGAGTTCGACCAGGCCGACTTCGAAGAGATCATGTCGACGCACTACGGGCGCATGGTCCACTTCGACGACAAGACGATGCTGTTCGCCAGCCCGGAGGAAGCGGCGGAGTACATCGACTTCGACCTCAAGCCGGTCCGGTAGCACCGGGCGTCACGCGGGCCGAGCCCCCGCTGAGAAAACGGAGAGTTCGGGGAGTGCGCGGGCTTCCTCCCCAAGCCCGCGCACTCCCCCGCCCCGCATCCCTCAGCCCATCCCCCGATCACCGCGAATCGAGGTAGGCACATGTACACCAAGAACGGCGAGTCCTACTACATCGTCGACGCCCATGTGGCCCTGTGGGACGGAAGTCCGGAGAACCAGGCCAACCGCCACGGCAAGGGCTTCATCGAGTGCTTCTACGACTACCACCGCAACCTCAGCCCGGCCGAGTGGCTGTGGCCGCTCGACAAGTTCTGCAAGTACTCCGAAGCCGACTTCGTCCACGACGTGTTCGACATCGGTCATGTGGACGTCGCGATCTTCCAGCCCGCTTACCTCAGTGACTTCTACACGCACGGCTTCCACCGCAGGGACAGGGCGCTGGCCCTGTGCGAGAGGCACCCCGGCAAACTCGTACTCAACGACGCCTGGGACCCCCGGGACGGCGAGGCCGGGCTGGAGCGGCTCGAGGCGCTGGCCGAGGGCGGAGACCTCAAGGGCATCAAGCTGTACACGGCCGAGTGGCGGGGCGACTCCCGGGGGTGGAAGCTCACCGACGAATGGTCGTACCGGTACCTGGCCAAGTGTGAGCAGTTGGGCATCACCAACATCCACATCCACAAGGGCCCGACGGTCTATCCGCTGGACCGGGACGCCTTCGACGTGGCCGACGTCGACGCCGCCGCGACCGACTTCCCGAACCTGAACTTCGTCATCGAGCACGTGGGCCTGCCCCGGCTGGAGGACTTCTGCTGGATCGGCACGCAGGAGCCGAACGTCTACGGCGGACTCGCCGTGGCGATGCCGTTCATCCACAGCCGGCCGCGTTACTTCGCCCAGATCATCGGCGAGTTGCTGTACTGGCTGGACGAGGACCGGATCCTGTTCGGCAGCGACTACGCCATCTGGCACCCCAAGTGGCTGGTGGAGCGGTTCGTCGACTTCCAGATCCCCGAGGACATGCAGGGCGAGTACGGCGTGCTGACACCGGACGTCAAGCGCAAGATCCTCGGCCTGAACGCCGCCCGGCTCTACGACCTCAAGGTTCCCGCCGAGCTGCCGGCCGCGCAGTCGTCCGCAGGGGCGACGGCATGACCTCCGCCCAGACCCCGCTCGAGGCGCGGGTGTGGAACGCGCTGGGCACGGTACACGACCCGGAACTGGACCGCGCGATCACCGAGTTGGGCTTCGTGACCGAGGCGAGCGTGCGCGAGGACGCCGCCTCGGGATGCACGGTCCTGGTGCGCCTGCGACTGCCGACCTACTTCTGCGCGCCGAACTTCGCCTACCTGATGGTGGCCGACGCGCGCGAGGCGGTGGGCGCGATACCCGGAGTCCAGAAGGCCGAGGTCAGGCTGGAGGACCATTTCGCCGCCGACGAGATCAACTCCGGGGTCGCGGCGAAGGCCGGCTTCGCGCGATCGTTTCCCCTGCACGCCGAGAAGGAACCGGCCGAGCTGCGCCTGATCTTCCGGCGCAAGGGCTATGTGGCCGCGCAGGGGCGGCTGGGCAAGCGGCTGACCGAACTGGGCTGGACCACCCGGCAGATGGCCGAGGCCCGGCTGCGCGACCTGTCCGACCAGCTGACCGCTCCCCTGATCCGCCGGCGCAGGGCCCTGGGTCTGCCGACCAGCGGCGACGAGCCCGTCTTCACCGACGAGCACGGACGCCGGGTCCTCCCCGGCGACATGGAAACCCACCTCAAGCGGGGCCGTACCACCGCCGTGGGCATCGGCGTGAACACCGAGATGTGCGGAGGGCTGCTCGCCACCCGCTACGGCACCCCCGAGTCCGACCTCACGGACCGCGCCCCGGCAAGCACGGCAGAAGGAGCCGCATGAAAGCCGTACGACTGCACGCGTACGACCGCATACCCGTGGTCGAAGAGGTACCCGAGCCGACGATCACCGGGCCGCTGGACGTGATCGTCCGCATCGGCGGAGCCGGGCTGTGCCGGACCGATCTGCACATCGTCGAGGGCCAGTGGGCGGAGAAGAGCGGCGTCGCGCTGCCGTACATCCAGGGCCACGAGAACGCCGGCTGGGTGCACGCGACCGGCAGAGCGGTGACGGACCTGGCCGTGGGCGATCCGGTGATCTTGCACCCCCTGGCCACCTGCGGACTGTGCCCGGCCTGCCGCCGCGGCGACGACGTGCACTGCGCGAACTCCGCCTTCCCCGGCATCGACACCGACGGCGGATTCGCCGAACTGGTCAAGACCAACGCGCGCGCCGTGGTCAAGCTCGAGAGCGGGCTCGACCCGGCGGACGTCGCGGCGCTCGCCGACGCCGGTCTGACGGCGTATCACGCGGCGAAGAAGGCGGCGAGGCGTCTGGCGCCCGGGCAGAAGGCGGTGCTCATCGGCGCCGGCGGACTCGGCCACATCGGCATTCAGGCCCTGCGCGCGCTGAGCCCCGCCGAACTGATCGTCGTCGACCGCTCGCCAGAGGCCCTCAAGCTCGCCGAGACCCTCGGCGCCACGCACACCGTCGTCGCCGACGGCACCCAGGTGGAGCACGTACGGGAGCTCACCGGCGGACAGGGCGCCGAAGCAGTCATCGACTTCGTCGGCGAGGGCGGCGCCCTCGAGGACGGCGTGGCCATGCTGCGCCGGGCAGGCGACTACCACGTGGTCGGGTATGGCGGGGTCCTGGCGGTGCCCACGATCGACATCATCTCCACCGAGATCAACTTCATCGGCAACCTGGTCGGTTCCTACACCGACCTGGCCGAACTGATGGTCCTGGCCGCCCAGGAGAAGGTCGCCCTGCACACCACCGTCTATCCCCTGAGCGACTTCGCCAAGGCGCTGCAGGACCTGGTCGAGGGCAAGGTCCGCGGCCGGGCCATCCTCGTCCCCTGAGCCGGTCCTCTCCTGCCCTCCACGCGCAGGACACGGCCGTTCGTTCGCGGCAACCGCTGCACCACACCCACCACCGGTTTGAACACCACCGGATCGAAAGGCGGTTACGACACATGGCAAAGGACCTGCGCTTCGACGTCGAGGCGCGACGACTCCTCGAGGCGGGAGTGAACGCCCTGGCCGACGCGGTCAAGGTGACGCTGGGCCCCAAGGGACGCAACGCCGTCATCGAGAAGCTGACCGGCCCGCCCACCATCACCAACGATGGCGTCACCATCGCCCGGGAGATCCAGCTGCGTGACCCGTTCGCCAACATGGGCGCCCAACTGGTCAAGGAAGTCGCCAACAAGACCAACGGCGTCGCCGGAGACGGTACGACCACCGCGACGGTGCTCGCCCAGGCCCTCGTGCGCGAAGGGCTGCTCGCGGTCGACGCCGGTGCGAACCCGATGCTGCTCAAGGCGGGCATCAACCGTGCGGTCGCCGCGGTGATCGACGCGCTGCAGGAGAACACCCGGCAGATCACCGGCCAGGCGGACCTCGCGCACGTGGCCACGCTCTCTGCCAACAACGACGCCGAGATCGGCGAGACGATCGCGGCCGCGATGGCCCGCGTCGGCCGCAGCGGGGTCGTGACGGTGGAGGAGTCCCCGTCCTTCGGGCTCGACGTGAGTTTCGCCGACGGTGTGGAGTTCGACCACGGCTATGTCTCGCCCTACATGGTGACCGACAAGGACCGGATGGAGACGGTCTTCGAGAACCCCTACATCCTGCTCACCAACGAGAAGATCTCGACGGTCCAGACCTTGATGCCACTGCTGGAACAGGTCACCCGCAGCGGCAGCCCGCTGGTGATCCTGGCCGAGACGGTGGATGGCCCGGCCCTGGGCATGCTCGTGACCAACAACGTGCACGGCACCTTCAAGTCGGTGGTGGTGCGGGCGCCGGGCTTCGGCCACCGGCGCATCGCCGAACTCGAGGACCTCGCCGCCTTCACCGGGGGACGGGTCATCACCGGCGACGCCGGCCTGAGCCTGGACGCGGCACGGCTGGACCAGCTCGGTCGCTGCCGCAGGATCACGGTGACGGAGTCCAGCACCACACTGGTGGGCGGCGCGGGTTCTCAGGAGGTCGTCTCGGCCCGTATCGAGCAGATCAAGCGGGAGCTCGAGCGCGCTGACAACGAACACGACCAGGACCACCTCCAACTGCGCATCGCCCGCCTGTCCGGCAGCGTCGCCGTCATCCACGTCGGCGCGGCCACCGGCGTGGAGCTCAAGGAGAAGCAGCACCGCGTGGAGGACTCGCTGTCCGCAACCCGGGCGGCCATCGAGGAGGGGATCGTCGCCGGCGGCGGAACCGCACTGGCCCAGTGCGCGACCGTGCTGGAGCGCCTCGAACTGTCCGGGGACCACTCCGCCGGACGGGACATCGTCCGCCGTGCACTCGGCGAACCGCTGCGCTGGATCTCGATCAACGCCGGTTACGACGGCCAGGAGGTCCTCGACCGTGTCGCCGCACTGCCCACGGGACACGGGTTCAACGCGCTCACCGGAGAGTACGGCGACATGTTCGCCCTCGGGGTGATCGACCCGCTGAAGGTGACCCGCTCAGCGCTGCAGAGTGCGGCGTCCGTCGCGGCGCTGCTGCTCACCACCGAAACGCTGGTGGTCGAGGAGATCGTCCAGAACCCGGGCGCGATCGTGGCCCCCGGCTTCGGCGACCTGGCCGAAGGCATGGTCCGGCCATCGAACATCTACTGACCGACCGGAGCAGGCACCAGGGAGGCAGCCGCCGCGTCCGGGACCGGCTCGAAAAACGGCCCGTCCGCCGGCCGGGCGCCGGGGCGGCCGCCTCCCGGGACGCCGGGCGACTCAGTTCGGCGGACCAGCGTGCGGGCCCGTCGTCGCCGACGTCGACCGCCGACCACAAGGACACCAAGGGAGAAGGGCTTGTACACCACCGGCCAGAAAATGGCTGCACGGGCAGATCTCCAAGGCTCCGCTCCGTCTCGTCTGCAGCGGCTCCGCCTGATCGGACCGGCATTCGTCGCCGCGATCGCCTATGTGGACCCCGGTAACGTGGCAACCAATGTCACCGCGGGCGCCTCGTACGGCTATTTGCTCGTGTGGGTCATCGTGGCAGCGAACCTGACGGCCTGTCTGGTGCAGTACCTGTCGGCCAAGCTGGGTCTGGTGACCGGGCAGTCGCTCCCGGAAGCCCTGTGCGACCGGATGCCCCGAGCCGGCAGGCTGGCCTACTGGGCGCAAGCCGAGTTGGTGGCCGTGGCCACCGACCTGGCCGAGGTACTCGGCGGGGCGATCGCGCTGTATCTCCTGTTCGATCTGCCAATGCTCGCCGGAGGGCTGGTCACGGGCTTGGTGTCGACCTGGCTGCTCTCCCTGCAGAGCCGACGTGGACAGCAGCCCTTCGAGAGGGTGATTATTGGCCTGCTCGCAGTGATCGCCCTGGGGTTCTTCGCCGGGCTCTTCGTGACCTCCCCGTCGGCACCGGACGCCGTGAACGGCCTGATCCCCCGGTTCGCCGGCCCGGACAGCGTCCTTCTGGCGGCGGGCATACTGGGTGCCACTGTCATGCCTCACGCCGTGTATCTGCACTCGGCACTGGCCCGGGACCGGCACGGAAGGCATGAGGGCGAGCAGCGACGGAAGCTGTTGTCCGCGACCAAGTACGACGTGGGCATGGCCATGCTGGTCGCCGGTGCCGTCAACCTGGCCATGCTGCTCCTGGCAGCGGCGGCCCTGCAGGGCAGCGACACCGGTGGTTCCCTCGAGGGCGCGTACGCCGCAGTCGGTACCCATCTCGGCGGCGCGATAGCGGTGCTCTTCGCCGTCGCCCTCCTGGCGTCCGGATTCGCCTCCACCGCGGTCGGGTGCTACGCCGGTGCAGTCATCATGGGAGGCTTGCTGCGCCGGCGGATCTCCCTGGTGATCCGCCGGGTCATCACGCTGATCCCGGCCATCGTGATGCTTGCTCTGGGGGCCGATCCAACGCAGGCACTGGTCATCTCCCAGGTCGTGCTCTCCTTCGGGATCCCGTTCGCCCTCGTACCGCTGGTCGTACTGACCTCCCGCCGCAGCGTCATGGGGCCTCACGCAAACCGGCGTCCGGTGACAGGGGCTGCCACGCTCGTGACCATCACCATCATCGCGCTCAACATCGTGTTGATCTATCTCACCGCGACCGCCGCGACCTGATCAGACCGCCGACCGACCGGGGAGTGGTGCTCGAGCGCCGCGCCGCTGGCAACCACAAGCCCGAACTCCGCCTCGAAAAGGAGCAATGGACGTGACCACACTCCGGGCGATCGCGGGCACCCTGGCCATGGCCGGCGCATGGGGCACCGTAGCCATGGCCATCTACAAAGCCGCCTTGCACCGCGTGGACTGGAACCTGATCCCGGCCTCGGCCATGCCCCGCGTGCGCTGGTGGAGTACCCACGCGTCCTGCCTGCTCCGGGTGAGCCTGGCCTTGGCGGGCCTCGGGCTGGCCCTGCTCGGCCTGACCAATCTCACGGCCATCTGAACGCCTGCGCACCAAGGCCCGCGGCGCACCTCAAAGCGCGGATACCACCGCCAATCCGAGCTGGGGCGGCCCATCTGGCCGAAGCATCGCAGCTTCCGGGGCGGGTGTCCGTCTGGGGCACGGGGCCCAGCGGTCTGCGGCTGCGCCGTGTGGGCGCGAGTGACCGGAAGGGTTGCCGCAGGCAGGCAGCGGCGAGGCCCGAGGGCCCCGGCCGCGTGCCCACCGGGATGGTGTGTCAGACCATGGCGAGCCGGTCCACCAGCAGCTCCACCCTCGGCTCGGCGTCCTGCGGCAGCAGCCGTCCCGACCGGGTCAGGGTCGCCAGCCCGTGCAGGGACGCCCAGAACACCTCGGTGAACAGCCCCGGGTCGACGCCGTCCCCGGCGACCTCGCGGAGGCACTCCAGCAGCGCGGCGAAGGCGTCCTTGAGAGGTTCCGGGGTGTCCTCCTGTGCGTACGCGAGACCGCCGTCGAGCTCGAAGAGGGCGTCGTAGACGGCCGGGTTGCGTGTGGCGAAGTCGAGGTAGGCGCGGGCGAGGGCGGAGACCCGGGCGCGCGAGCCGACCGCGGCGGCGGTCGCGGCCCGCACCGCCGCGGCCATTTCGGTGGCGCCCTCGAGGGCGACGGCGCCGATGATCTCGCGCTTGCCGCGGAAGTGGCTGTAGAGGACGGGCTGGCTGTATTCAATGCGTTCGGCGAGCCGGCGGGTGGTGACCGCGTCCCAGCCCTGCTGCTCGGCGAGTTCGCGGGCCGTGGCCACGATGAGGCGCTCGCGCTCCGCCCGTTCGCGTGCCTTGCGTTCCTGTACCGACATGATTCGATCCTAGCATCGCTAGACATGAGAGCGGCAGCAGCTATAGCGTTGCCTCGTTAGCTAGCAATGCTAGACGCCGGGAGGGTCATCATGCTCAACGCGCTCGAGGTCGTCACCACCGTGGTCTTCGGCGTGATGGGTGGGGTGGAGTTCTCCGTCGCCTTCGTCATCAACCCGATCCTCAACGCCCTCCCGGAGGACAGTGGCCAACTCGGCCACGCCCACGGGGCCGGATGCTCGGCGCCGTGATGCCGGTCTGGTACATCGGCTCGCTCGTCCTCGTCGGCATCTGGGCTGTCGCCGGGTGGCACCACCACGGCACCGGCCTCGTCGTCACCGTCGGCGCGCTTCTGATCCTCAGCGTGGCCATGTCGCTTCTGCTGCTCGTTCCGATCAACAACCGGAACAAGACGTGGACCCCCGAGAACCGGCCCAAGGACTGGAAGGAGCAGATGAACCGCTGGGAGCGCTGGCACTACGTCCGAGTCGCCGTCATCATCGCCGCCTTCGCCCTTCTGGTCGCAGCCCTCACCTGAGCCCACGGGCTCACCCGCCCGGTCGTCAGCCGCAACCGCTCGACCGTGCGCCCGCAGTGCGGTGCCGCCACCTCCATCCACATCCAGGACCCGGACACCAACACCCTCGAACTCCGCTGGTATCCGCAGGACGCGGGACCCAGCGACACTCATTCACCAATAGCGAGAGGAAGTTCCGAAAATGGCCAAGCTGCAGAGCCTCGACCCGAACACACCGATGTTCGCGCAGTTCAAGGACAAGACCGGGCCCATCGTCCTGGCCAACACCTTCTTCGTCCCGAAGGAGCGGACAGAATCGTTCCTGGCCCTCTTTCGCAGGCAGGCGGAGTTCATGAAGGCTCAGCCGGGGTTCGTCTCCCTGCAGATGCACAAGGGAACGGCGGACAGTCAGCTTCTGATGAACGTCGCGGTCTGGGAGTCGACCGAGGCTCTCGCCACGGCGTTCGGCAGCCCGGAGTTCCAGCGCATGGCGGCCGAGTTCCCCGACGGCATCGTGTCGTACCCGCACATCTTCGAGCAGATCGACGAATGACACGGCAGCTGTAGCCGGGAGCGGCCGGCCGCAGAAGCGCCCCGCCCTGCCCGCATGCACCACGCCGGGTCGCCAAGACCGCCGAGCGCCCCACCATGCGAAGCCCCGTCCCTGACAAGGAGTCACCATGCCCGTGGAGTTGAACCACACCATCGTCCCCGCCCGTGACCCGCAAGTCTCGGCACAGTTCCTGGCCGACATCCTCGGCCTGAGCGTCGATCCGCCGCTGGCGCACTTCACCCCGGTCACGCTCGCCAACCAAGTCAGCCTGGACTACGACCAGCTGGACGACTTCGAGCCACACCACTACGCGTTCATGGTCAGCGAGCAGGAGTTCGACGCCGCCCTCGCCCGCATCCAGCACGGCGGAGTCACCCACTACGGCGATCCCGCGTGCCAAGAAGTCGGACAGATCTATCACGGCAAGCGCACCCAAGGCCGCAGGGGCACCTACTTCCGCGACCCCGACGGACATCTCATGGAAATCCTCACCCCGGGCCGCAACGGGTCGTGAGGCCGATGGCGGCCCAGCGGATCACGGCTTCGTTGGTGATGGCGGGATCGCGTTCGTAGTCGCGGGCGAGGCGGCGATGCGCGGTCGGAGATGCCCCGAGTAAGGCGATCTTGTCCGCCCCAACCCACACCGGTCCGCGTCATCTGGCACGTCATCGGCCGCCTCAGCTACGCCCGCCGCTGAACCCTGCCCCACCCCAGGCTGAACGTCAAAGGAGAAGAACCATGCCGCTGAAGAACGTCAACACCGTCCTGGCCACCGTCTGCGCGCTGTTCGTCCTCTACCTCGGGTTGTCCTTCATCCTGGCCCCGGAGGCGTCCACTCAAGGCGTTGGCATGCCGACCTGGCCCGCCGGCAACGGCGACGGCTTCCTCATCATGAAGGGCACCCGCGAATTCTCGATGGGCCTGGTCATCGGCATCCTCCTGCTGACGGGCCACCGCCGCGCCCTGGGCTGGGTCCTGCTGATGGAGGCCGTCGCCCCGTTCGGCGACATGATCAACGTCTTGGCCCACCACGGCCCCCTCGCCGCCGCGTTCGGCATCCACGGCCTGACCTCGGCGCTGATCGCGATCACCGGCCTGCTGACCCTCCGGGAGACCAGTAAGGCTCACAAGGCCACCGCCCCGGCGCCCGCCGCGCGGCCCGCCTGACAGCTGCATGCCCCGAAGGGGTGGCCCGGCCACATGGCCGGGCCACCCCTTATCTGTCAGCAACGGCCGGGAAAGGCCAGGCAGACGATCTTCCGGCCACCTGGGCTGGCTGGTTTTGGGATTGTGTGCTTGCTCTTGAAGACGTGGCCCTCTGCCCGAATCTCCGGGGAGACGCGAGGGTCGGGGAGTCCGTGAGGGTTCAGACTTCCGATTCGAGTGTCATCGGAACGTCGCACGCATCGCCTCGTCGCAGCACCAGCCCTCAAAGCTGTAGCTCAGACCGTTCAGCCCAAGCGACCCTCATTCTCGACCTCTTCGAAGACGGGCTGGACCGCGACAACTGCACCGGAGATGAGAGGAACCCCGGCCGCCGCACGGCTGGGGTTCCTCGAGACGGTGAGCGTCGGTCAGCAGGTCGAATGGCCCACGCCGTGAACCGCTCGCCCACACGCTGGCAGACCGCACGACATCACGGTCACCGTGGATCGGGCGGGTCAGTGCTGCAGGGTGAGGATGCCCGGCCGCCAGGGCAGTTGGTCGTAGGGGCCGCCCGCGGTGGGGGACTTGCCCTGGTAGAGGAACTGCAGGTTGCAGGGGTCGATGGTCATGGTCTGGTCGGGGTTGTTGCGGACCAGGTCACCGTGGCTGATGTCGATGGTCCAGGTGGCACCGCTGTTGGCCTTGCCCGCGAAGGGGTTGCTCTCGCTGCCGGCCTGCGGGGTCCACGAGCCGCTCAGGCTGGAGGCCGTGAACGAGCGGAAGTAGCGCCCGTTCGCCCCCTGGGCCTCGACGATCATGAGGTACTGGTTCTGGCCCTGCACCTTGTAGACCTGCACCGCCTCGAACAGGTTGTTCGTCGTGTCGCTCATGACCGTCGTGTACGACGAGCCGAAGCTGCCCGGGAAGTTCCCGATCGGCATGCTCGCCCGGTAGATCTTGCCGTTGTCACCGGCGAAGAACAGGTACATGTTCTGGCCGTCGGCGATCAGGGTCTGGTCGATCGGGCCGGTGCTGGAGCCGGTGATGCTACCGGTGAACAGCGGCTGCGGTGCGGACCAGCCGTTGGGGTTGGTGGGGTCGCTCGACGTGCGGTAGATGAAGGGCCACGCGCCCCACTGGTATGCCAGCACCCAGATGTTCTTGGGTGCGAAGTAGAACAGCGTGGGTGCCACCGCGGACTGGCTCATCCCGGTCTGGCCGGCCGACGCCATGTCCGACCAGTTCGTGAAGGGACTGAACATCATCGAGCCGTAGGACGATCCCGACACGTTCGACGCGTAGACCAGGTGCTTGCCGTTGTACACGACATTGGTGAAGTCCTTCACCGCGGCCCACCCGTTTGCCGGCTGCGCCAACGCCCCTGTCGACGTCCACCGGTACGTGGACGGAAGGGAACACGAGCCGCCAGGCGGGGTCGTCCCGGACGGGCCGGTCCACTTCTGGTTGCTGCCGCCGTTGCACGTCCAGATCTCCACCGCCGCTCCGTTCGCCGTACCGGAGCCCGTGACCTCCAGGCACAACCCGGACTCCACGCCGACGATCGTGCCGTCCGAGTTCACCCGCCACTGCTGGTTCGCACCGCCGCTACAGGTCCAGATCTGCACCCGGGTACCGGCCGTGGTGGCGTGGCCCGGAACATCCAGGCACTTGTTGCCGTACACGGTCAGCTGGTTGCTGTCCGTCAACGTCCACTGCCGGTTGGTCCCGCCCGAGCAGTCCCAGATCTGCAGGAGCGTGCCGTCGGTCTGGCTGGCGTTCGGCACATCGAGGCACCGGCCGGAACCGACGCCGCGCAAGGCGCCGCTGGTGGCGGCCTGAGCCGGGTTGGCCACGAGCATCGCCGCCAACGCGACCAGGACCGCAACCGCGTCGGCGAGCACCGCAGACGTATGTCTGCGGCTGAAACTTCCTCTGTGCATGGGGACTTCCTCAACCTTGAGTGGGACGGTTCCGGTCGGCCTCGTCAGAGGTTGTCCGGACTGTCGGTGCAGTGCGGTGCGCAACGGCCCGTGAGCACCACGGCAGACCGCTTGTGACTTCCCGGTCCTTCGCGACCTTCTGAAGGACCGGTGGCGCCCGGCGCCTTAGGGCTGCATGAGCGCCAGGGGTGGAGGCGTGGACAGCCGATCACCCGGGTGGCACGGTCGAAAAGAGGAAGATTGGCACGGCCATGACATACGCATGCGGCACGACTCCTTGCGGCTCTGCGTTCGGGCGGTGCGACCCTGAGTTGCCCTGCTGTGCGATGGAGCGACTCAATACGTTCGACATATCGAATAAGGGTCGAGGTGTCGAGCAACCCGAATGATAGGGAACCGGTGAACGGCGTCAACCCCTCGCATGATTCGTTATCTGCGCCGAAATGTTGCGGGAGCCTATGCGTGAGACGTCGCACGCCGCACCGACAAATGGCCGAGTCCGGGCCACACTTGACGCCGGAGCGGGGGAAAGCGTCCGCATACTCATCCTGGCGCTGGGCCCCTGCCCCTACGGCATCTGATGACGATGGCGCCGGTAGTAGGCCGTCCCGCTCACGGTTCCGAAAGTTTCGGACAAGAATCAGAAACTTTTATGCACCAAGGTATTGACGATGCATCGTCAATACCTCAATTATTCCTGTCTGAGTGACCGGCCACAGTTCCATATTTCGAACCACACCGGCCTTGGGCAATCCGTGCTGCACGGCAGATCCACGCACAACTGCCCTACAGATCCGCGCACCAAAGCACCGCACCTGCACCACCCCGTTTCGTTCCGGTGAGGCTCGCACCAGCGCATCCCTGGCTCTTCACGCAGTGGGAGAGGTACGTGACGCGGCGTGGCGGTCCCCCCGGGTGTGCCGCGATGGAGTGCCCCCGTGCCTGTCTCGAAGATCGTCCCGTCCCCTGTCCGCGGCGTCCGGTGATCCCGTGCCGCCCGGGCTCCGGCCCGCCCCGTCCGTCCGTCTGCCGCGTGGGAGTGGACGACGCAAACCCCTGCGCTTCAGTCCTTTCGTGATTTCTACCTTGGAGGCACAGTCATGGGCTCGTATGCCCTACCCAGATCCGTTGTCCGCCGGAAGATCCGCGGCCCGCTGTTGGCGCTGGTCGTCGGCGTCCTCGGTGCGGCCGGCGCACTGGTCGCGCCGCCGACCGCACACGCCGCCGAGAGCACGCTCGGCGCCGCGGCGGCGCAGAGCGGCCGCTACTTCGGCACCGCCATCGCCTCCGGCAGGCTGGGCGACTCGGCGTACACGTCGATCGCGGGCCGTGAGTTCAACATGGTGACGCCCGAGAACGAGATGAAGATCGACGCCACCGAACCGCAGCGGGGCCAGTTCAACTTCACCGCCGGTGACCGCGTCTACAACTGGGCCGTGCAGAACGGCAAGCAGGTGCGCGGTCACACCCTGGCCTGGCACTCCCAGCAGCCCGCCTGGATGCAGAGCCTCAGCGGCAGCACACTGCGCCAGGCGATGATCGACCACATCAACGGCGTGATGGGCCACTACAAGGGCAAGATCGCCCAGTGGGACGTCGTGAACGAGGCCTTCGCCGACGGCAGTTCGGGAGCCCGGCGCGACTCCAACCTGCAGCGCACCGGCAACGACTGGATCGAGGTCGCCTTCCGCACCGCGCGCGCCGCCGACCCGGCCGCCAAGCTCTGCTACAACGACTACAACATCGAGGACTGGACCTGGGCCAAGACCCAGGCCGTGTACGCCATGGTCAAAGACTTCAAGCAGCGGGGCGTGCCGATCGACTGCGTCGGCTTCCAGTCGCACTTCAACAGCGGCAGCCCCTACAACAGTAACTTCCGCACCACTCTGCAGAACTTCGCCGCCCTCGGCGTCGACGTGGCCATCACCGAACTCGACATTCAGGGTGCCCCGGCCTCGACCTACGCCAACGTGGCCAACGACTGCCTGGCCGTCTCGCGCTGTCTCGGCATCACCGTCTGGGGTGTGCGCGACAGCGACTCCTGGCGATCGCAGGACACGCCGCTGCTGTTCAACGGCGACGGCAGCAAGAAGCCCGCCTACACTGCCGTCCTCAACGCACTCAACGGCGGCTCCACTACGCCCCCTTCGGATTCCGGACAGATCAAGGGCGTCGGGTCGGGCCGCTGCCTGGACGTGCCCAGCAGCAGTACCACCGACGGCACCCAACTCCAACTGTGGGACTGCAACAACGGCACCAACCAGCAGTGGACGCACACCGCCGCCGGTGAGCTCAGGGTCTACGGCAACAAGTGCCTGGACGCCGGCGGCACCGGCAACGGCTCCAAAGTCCAGATCTACAGCTGCTGGGGCGGCGACAACCAGAAATGGCGCCTCAACTCCGACGGATCCATCGTCGGCGTCCAGTCCGGCCTCTGCCTCGACGCCGTCGCAGGCGGAACCGCCAACGGCACCCTGATCCAGCTCTACTCCTGCTCGAACGGCAGCAACCAACGCTGGACCCGCACCTGATGGGACCTGCCCCAAACGAAAGCGCGAGCGGACGCGCCGGAAGCTGCAAGGAGATCACGAAGCCACTAGGCGGTAGCCGTCAGTGAGGTGACCAGCGCGGATGCTGCCTCGTGGCCCTCCGGTGTCGGCGTCAGGGGGTAGACGTGGACAGCGCCCTCGACGACGTCGACCCGGCAAGGAACGCCCGCAGCCTCACAGCGTTCGCGCAGCAGCAGCACGTCGGGTCGGAACAGGTCTCGGGTGCCGACGACCGCCTCCATGGGCGGCAGACCCTGGAAGGAGCCGAACAAGGGGCTCGCCCACGGATCCCGTCCGTCCCGGCCGCCGAGCCACGCTCTTCCCGCTTCCACGAGGCCGACGGGGGAGAGCCACGGGTCGCTGCCCGCAGCTTCTGCGATCGCCGGGTTCGACATCGTCACATCCAGCCAGGGCGCGATGAGCACCAGCTTGGCCGGCAGGGGGAGCCGGTCGCGCATCGCCTGCGTGGCCGCCAGCGCCAGGCCGCCGCCGGCCGAGTCGCCCGCGATGCCGATCATCGAAGCCGGGCAGGTGCGCAG
Source organism: Streptomyces sp. RB17 (assembly GCF_009604455.1). Lineage (GTDB taxonomy): Bacteria > Actinomycetota > Actinomycetes > Streptomycetales > Streptomycetaceae > Streptomyces. The sequence continues at coordinate 52,682 of NZ_WEGL01000014.1, read as the reverse complement.
CAGCCGTTCGTAGACGGCCGTGACGAAGGGGACCGCCTCGGCGACCGTGTGGTGCGGCGCCCGGCCATAGAGCGGCACCTCGACGCGGCAGCCGGCGTCGGCGAGTGCGGTGATGAAAGACCAGTGCTGCGTGGTGATGGGGTTGATGTAAGAGCCGCCGTGCACGTAGACCACGGCCCGGCCGGCGCCGGGCGCGGTCGGGCCGGGATGCCGGGTGAGGCGCCTCGGCCGTACCGAGATACAGCGGAATCCGCTGATCACCACCTCCGTCACCTCATGGCGCTCGCGCAGCCGACGCGGACGTTGCGGTTCGGCCTTCGGCGCCGCGATCCGGCGTGCTGCCCGCTCGGCGGTCGCCATCCGGGGACGTGCGGTGAGCCGCAGGTACGCCGCGACCGCTCTCATCTGCCAGCTCGCCACCGGCCCACCTCCTCGCCCGGAACTGCGACGAACACATTGACAGCAAGGAGCCGCAAATTTAAGTTACCGCTGCGTAAGTTGGCAACGGTGGAGGGGCGGCTGACAAGGCAGCGTCGCACGAGGACGAGCCGCAGGGAAAAGGCCCGCGGCCGTGATCGCGGCCCTACCTGGCCCGACACACCGTCCCGCCAGCGCGTGCCCGCGCCACGGCGGACGAGCCCGGCGCGACCGGGCCTTCCCGCCCACCCCTCCCACCGCCCAGGATCCATACGCACAAGCCGAAAGGCAGATCGTATGCACCGTCGCCAAAGCCACCGCAGAGCCACGCCGGCGCCAGCCCGCCTCGTCGCGGCGACCGCAGCCCTGCTGGTCGGCCTTATGGTCGCTCCGGGCGCGCCGAGCGCGGTGGCGGCCACGACGCAGGAGCCCCCTCTCACGGTAGGCACGGCACAGATCAGCGCCGCGCTGCACTGCTCCGGCAGTCTGCCCAGCAGCCCGATCGAGCCCGTGCTCTTCCTGCACGGCACCACCTCGAACTCCGCCGCCGACTGGTCGTGGAACTGGAACCGAGCCTTCGACCAGCGCCACTGGGCCTACTGCGACCTGGACCTGCCCGAGTCCGGCAACGGGGACATCCAGATGGCGGCCGAGTACGTCGTCGGCGCCGTCCGCACCATGAACGCCCGATCGCATCGCCGCGTCGCCCTGGTGGGTCACAGCCAGGGTGGCATGATCGGCCGCTGGGCGCTGAAGTACTGGCCCGACACCCGTGGCATGGTCGCCGACTACGTCGGCCTGGCCTCGTCCAACCACGGCACCCAGGTCTTCAGAGCCCAGTGCGCGGTCGCGGTCACCGGATGCACGGCAGCCAACTGGCAGCAAGCGTTCGGTTCCCACTTCCTGACCGCGCTCAACCGGGGCCCGCAGACCTGGCCCGGCATCGACTACACCGAGATCGCCACCCGCACCGACGAAGTCGTGGTCCCCTACGCGTCGACCTTCCTACCACCTGCGGCCAACGTCACCGACCTGACCGTGCAGGACCTGTGCCCGGCCGAGGTCGTCGACCACTTTGGCATGTCTTACGACAACGCCGCCTGGCTGATCGGCGTCGACGCCCTGACCCACGCCGGGCCCGCCGACATGGGGCGCGTCAGCCGCACCACCTGCGGTCGACCGCTGATGCCCGGCGTCGACCCGGCGACCTTCCCCGCGCACGTACTCGCGGCCCTGGGACAAACCGCCGCCTCCAGCGCGAGCGCTCCCACGTTGGCGCAGGAACCGCCGCTGCAGCCCTACGCCGTGAACAACTGAGCCTTCTACGGTCTCAGCGTGACACCGCCAGAGGGAGCGTGAGGACGGCCTGGACCAACTCGGTGACCGAATGGTGCTGCAACGCAGCTTCGCGCGGGTGAGAGCAATCGCCCTCGCGGAAGGTGTCCTGTGCAGCACAGAGGCGCCAGGCATTACGGGACAGCCCTTAGCTTGATCTTTAACGTCCGGTGTCGAATGGTGCGTCGAACTTGATCACTCGGTCCGGTATCTGCCGGACATGAAGGCGGCCTTCGTCTGAACATGTGCTCCGACCAAGGAAACACACATCTTCAGAACGAAGGCCGTGAGGATGAGTCTGCTGCATCGCGACGTCCGACGAGAAGTATTGGCACAACTGTCCTCCTTCCGGGGGCAGTTCTATGCCTGTCTCACCGCTCGTTCGGATGCATTGTTCGAGCTGGTCGATGCTGTTCTCTGCGGTGACGGGCCGGTCAGGTCGTTGGTCGGGTTGTCGCTGGTGGGCGAACACCGCCGCGGCCATGGTGGTCTCTACCAGGCTGTTTCCCGCGGTCGGATCGACGAGGACCGGTTACGGCGGGCCCTGGCCGCAGTGCCACTGCCCCGTGCCTGCGACGGCCGACTGATCCTGGCCGTCGACGTCACCTGCTGGCTGCGGCCCAATGCACACACCTCACCACAGCGCATCCTGTGTCACACCTGCGGCCGCGGCAAGGATCAGCACATTCCCGTCCCCGGCTGGCCGTACTCGATCGTCTGCGCCCTCGAGCCCGGCCGAAGCTCATGGACCGCACCGCTGGACGCACTCCGCCTGGCGCCGGGGGACGACACCGCCACGGTCACTGCCCGCCAGCTGCGCGATCTGATCGAGCGGCTCATCACAGCGCGACAGTGGCGCCCAGGTGACCCGGACGTCCTCATCGTCGCGGATGCCGGATACGGCGCTCCCCGACTCGCGTTCCTCCTCAATGACATGCCGGTGCAAGTGCTGTCCCGGATGCGCTCGGACCGTGTCCTGCGCAGAGCCGCCCCGTTCCGGCAGCCCCACACCCAGGGCCGTCCACCGCGGCACGGAGGCGAGTTCGTCTTCGGACAGCCCGACACCTGGGGCACCCCGGACGTCGAAACCGTCACCGACACCCGCCACTACGGCACCGCCATCGCACGCTCCTGGAACCGACTCCACCCCAGGCTCACCCACCACTCGTCCTGGGCCTCGACGGACGACACCCTGCCCATCGTGGAAGGAACGGTGATCCGTCTGGACATCGACCACCTGCCCAGCGGAGCGACCCCGAAGCCGGTCTGGCTGTGGTGGTCCGGCACCGACGCCGGCGCCACGGACATCGACCGCCTCTGGCGGGCATACCTGCGGCGCTTCGACATCGAGCACACCTTCCGCCTGTTCAAACAGACCCTCGGCTGGACCACCCCGAAGATCCGGACCCCTGAAGCGGCCGACCGCTGGACCTGGCTGATCCTCGCCGCCTACACCCAACTGCGTCTCGCCCGCCTGGTCGCGGCCGACCTGCGCCACCTCTGGGAGAAGCCAAGCCCGTCGGACAGACTCACCCCCGCCCGTGTCCGCCGCGACTTCCGGCACATCCGCCCGCAAGCCGCCTGTCCGGCCCAAGCACCAAAACCCTCTCGCCCTGGCCCCGGACGACCACCAGGCCAAAAGAACACCCGGCCAACCCAACGGCACGTCGTGCACACACCCGGCAGAACGCAGCCAGCAAAACGACAAACAGCGAAGTCAGCAACCCCGAAACCTCGGCGCACGGGTTAAAGATCAAGCTGAGTGCCTGTTCCTGAACCTAGGCGCCGAGGGTTGGACGGCTGGTTTAACCGTGACCCGGTCACTGGGAGGAGTCGGGATCCTCGGGTCTGGGCCGGAGTTGCTGTGTAAGGGGTCCATTCCGTTAAGTAAGGTTCGCTTGACTCAATGGAAGGGACACCTTACATTCATCGCATGACAGACCAGGTGCAGCAGGACCAGATGACGCGTGCGGCCCGCCGTGCTGTGCTCGTCGACGGCATACCCGTGTCCACGTTGGGCGTGGTAGCCCTCGCGCTGGGCAGTAACCCCGATCCGAGCACCGGCCAGAAGGCTTGGTGGATCGCGACCACCGCCGTCTTCACCCTCGCAATCGTCTGGGTGCTGTGGCGGGCATTCCGGCGCGCGGACGAATACCTGCGCAGGATTCAGTTGGAGAGCATGGCCATCGCGTTCGCCGCAGTCCTCGTAGGACTGCAAGTGGCTACCCTGCTCGATGCCGCTGGCATCATCCAGCTGCATCAGCTCGCGGAGGCGATCCTCCTCGGCGGCGTGGGTCTCTGGCTGACGATCGCGGACCTGCGTACCCGCCTGCACCGGTGACGGCGCATCGTGAAGAACCGACTGCGCGAACTGCGAGCAGCACGCCGGTGGAGCCAGGCCGACCTGGCCGACCGGTGCCACGTCTCCCGGCAGGCCATCAACGCCATCGAAACCGAGCGATACGACCCCAGCCTGCCTCTGGCGTTCACTATCGCCGACGTCTTCGGACTGACCATCGAGGAAATCTTCCGTCCTGACCGGACGGAAACGACGGACAACCCGGCCTGACATTGATCCCTAATGCGGCATGTCAAGCCGCGTGGGGCCGGTCATCAAACGGCTATCAGGCCAAGGACCGTCGCAGGCCAGGTCTTTGCTGGGCGAGTGGATTGCGGCCGCAGACTGCGGCGCCTGTGGGCGAAGGTGGCCACCACCACCTTCACAACGATCAATCTCGCTCGGCTTCGCGGGAGGCCGGCTGTCCGCTCCAGCGCGATGTCCGGCGGGTGATGCGCCTGGTCATGAGCGTGATGGCGGCCCAGGTGATCAACGATTCCGAATGCTGGATGAGCCGTTCGTAGTCCCGGGCGTGCCGGCGCGCGTCCATGATCCAGGCCAGCGACCTCTCCACCACCCAGCGGCGCGGCAGGACGGCGAACCCGGCGGTGTTCTTCGGCCGGCTGACGGTCTTGAGCGTCAGGTTCAGGTTCCTCCTCGCCCAGTCGATGAGCTGTCCGGCGTAGGCGGAGTCGGCCCAGACGATGGTGATCTCGGGGTGCATCAGCCGCAGCCGGAATAGGACTTCCTTCGCCGCGTCGCGGTCGGTCGTGTCGGCCAGGGCGGCCACCGGGGCCCCCTCGGCGATGGACTGGGCGCGAGTGTAGGCGTGGATGACGTCGGCTTCGCCGCCGAGCAGCTCCGTGAGCGCGTCGGCGCGGTCGTGCTGCTCCTCGGGCCTCCAGCGCATGGCGTCCTCGCTGATGCCGTCGTAGTCGGACCCGCCGGGGATCAGGCAGTCGGACATGGAGCGCTTTTCAACCTCATGGCGTGAGTCTGGACCTGGCTCGTGTCGCAGTGCCGGCGTGGGTGCACAGTCGCCGCGCTGGTCGGGACCGCCGTGAAACCCATGGCGCCGTTCGATCGTGACCGTCAGGATGAGCATCCGTGAATGAGCGATCAACATGGCCCACCGACAAGCTGAGCGCACTACGCCTGGGGCGACGGCTGATCGCGGAGGTCGCAGCCTCCCGCCCTGGTCGGAGAGCGTTTGTGGATATCACCCCGAAGCGGGTCACGTTCGATGACCAGGCGGCGCCGGAGGGCTGGGTACGGAGCAACCCGGCTAGCAGCTTCCGCCTGGCTGTCGGTGAGCTGGACTGGGTCAGCCTGCCAGTCGGGCGAGGGCCAGCGCGTGTGCGTGGTCGAGGGAGTCAGCAGCGGCGCAAGGGATGTCCGGCTGCACACCGGTGCCCTCCCAGTTCGTGCTGGAGACGGGGTTGATGGCGCGGCCGACGGGGACGGTGGCTTCCAGGTGTGGGGCGCCGGACGTCGAGCTGCCCAATCCGGCAGCGGGTACGCAGTCGAAGCCGCAGTCCGTGACGGCGGTGCGCAGCGCGAAGGCGGCGCGTGGGCGGTGACGGTGGCTGCGCAGTACGCCGACGGACGGTTGCGCTACTACGCCATCCCGGTGGTCGCCGACCGGGCGGGCGCCTCATTCACGGTGACCGGTGCGCCCGGCGTGGTGGCCGGCCCGGCCCGGGCCGGGGTGCCGAAGTCGCCGTACCGGGTGACCGTCCCGGAGGGTGATCTGTCCTCCGCCGTCGCGGAGTTCCTCGGCGCCTACCTGACCGGTGCCGGCGAGGTGAGCCGCTACCTCGCCCCCGGCGTGAAGCTCACCGCCGTCTCCCCCGCCCCGTACACGGCACTCTCCCTCCAGCAGCTGTCCGCCATCGAAGAGGCCGCAGCCGCCGAACAGGTGCCGGCGGACGGCACGACGGTGCGCGTCCTCGCCGAGGTGGAAGCCCGGGACGCGGCCGGCCGGTGGCCGCCGGCCTACGAGCTCACGCTCAAGGCCCGCTCGGGCCGGTGGGAAGCCACCGCCCTGGAGTCCGGGACTGCCCAGGACGGGAGTTCCCGATGAACACCATCCACAGCGTGGTGCTCGCCGGGCAGCTGGACGACCTCGGCAACTCCTGGATCACTATGTTCAAGGAGTGGGCGACCAAGGGGCTGCAGACCGGTCTCGTCTGCCTCGTCGTCGTGATCACGATCCAGAGGTTCAGCCTCAAGGCCGGGATCGGTGCCCTGCTGCTGATGGTGATCGCGCTCGGTCTGTACAACTCTCGCGCCAGCCTGGCGAACATGTTCGAGGACGAGGTGAAGAACCCGTCCAAGGGTGCGCCCGCCGTTCCTGGGGTCGTCCGGTCCGAACTCCCCGCCTCTGGTGACCACTCGCCGGGTGTCGGAGGCCGGCTGTGACCGCGGCCGCGGCGCGGGTGGGCCGCTTCAACACCACCGCCCGCCGCCACCCGTGGGTGCTGGGCAAGGTCGCCGACTGGAAGATCCCCCTCGGCCCCTACACCCCCGCACAGACCGCGGTCGCCGTCGGCGGCGGCTTCCTGCTGGTCAAGACCATCGGCTGGTAGTCGTGGATGGGGCCGGTCCCCCTCTTCGGGTGGGTCTTGGTCATCTGGATGGTGCGCCGGCCGAAGATCGCCGGCCGTGCACCGGTGCAGGCCGCGTTGGGGTGGGTGCTGCTTGGCCGGCAGCCCCGTGGAGGGCGGATCGGCGGGCGGGCCGCCCGCGATCAGCCCCGTGGAGGGCGGATCGGCGGGCGGGCCGCCCGCGACCGCGCTCCCCACCCCCTGCTCGGCGGCTTCACCATCGAGGACACGCCCGCGCCCGGCCCCGACGCGCAGGCCGCACCCTCCCCCGCCGTTCAGCGGCGCCCAGCCCGGGCGCCGCACCCGAACCCGGCCCGACACCGCTCGCCCGCACCCCGCCGCACACAGCCAGTTGCTCCCGCGGTGGCAGCCGGGCCGGTGTCAGGTGTGCAGCAGCTGCTCGCGCTCGCCCAGCAAGGGGGCGCACGCTGAGGGTTCCGATCCGGCACATCGCCGGGCACCTGGTGTGGTCGACGCAAGCCAGCGTGTGGGCCGTCTACCGCCTTCACCCCGGCCCGGACGCACAAGGCCAGCGCGAGGAGACCGTCCAGGGCACCTACGTGCCCGCCGCAGTCCGCGACGAACAACTGGCAAGGATCACCCACTTGGTGCGCTCCCTTTCCGGGGCCCCGCGCCTGTACGGCATGTGCGCGCAGGTCGATCCGGGTGAGATCGCCCTGCGCATGATCGAGGGCATCGAACCGGCCGAGCCGGCACCGGTGGCCCGGCGCGAGGTGAACGCCTACCGCGAGCAAGCCTCGCGGGTTCAGGCCGCGCTCGCCGGGGGCATCGCCTTCCGCCCGGCCCACCCGGCGGAGATCGTGTGGCTGATCCAGCACACCCTCCACCGCGGCCTCGCCGAGCCCCTGCTGACGGAGGCCGAGACCAGCGAGCTGTACGGCGGGCAGATCGCGGGCGGTGTGCTCCGCTCCCCCAGCTACGCCGACCTCGACCAGGTCCGCCTGCACGAAGGCGGCACCGACCCCGAACTCGACGACATCGAGGCTGCTGCCGTCGGTGATCGTCTGGTCCGCGCCGGCGCCTTTGATCGTGGTCGGCACCAGCACGACCAGGTCACCCGTTGCGGGCTCCGGAACGTCGCCTGCGGTCAAGGCTGGGGGCGGTCGTCCGGGCGAGTTGTGAGGCGTCGTTGAGCACGATGACGTCAACTTCCATCTTTCAACTCCGGATGACATCCATGCCGCGAATCGGCCACCGGTCTCGGGGCTGCCTCACCGCGGCAGACTGCGGACGCGTCGTGAAGACGCCCTGCTGCGTCCGCCATCCGCACGCCAAATGTCACGCCGTCTCGCCATTTCGGTGGCGACTTTCTGCCAGTTGACAGAAGTCCGCCACCCTCGTCGTCTTGTGCGGGCTTTTCGACGTTGAGAGATTCCCCACCGCGTGGGCGCTGTTGGGGGGCCGGCGCCTTCCCTGTGCTTCCCCGAGTTCCTTGCAAGAAGTGGAGCGCCCATGAAACGGCGGAGACGAGCGATCGCTCGCGGCATCGCCACCATAGCCAGCGCGGCCGTACTGCTCGGCACACCCGTGCTGGACGCGGCGGCTACCGGAGCGCAGACGCCAGCGGCCGAATCCGGCGCGAAAGGCATGTCTGCGCGGGCCGCGCTGCCTTCCCCACCCGGGTCCTCAGCGCTCGGTCCATGGCGCTCGTTCATGAAGCCCACGCCGACGCAGTCGGCGAAGAACAGCCCTCACCAGGTCCTCGTGGTGCTCGGCTCGACCACCCAGGTCACGGGCAAGTCGCTCGGCAAGCAGCACAATCTGCAGGTCCGTACCCCACTGACCTCGGACACGGCGGTCAACACCGCGCTCCACCGGGCAAACGCGGTCTCCATGCGGCCCCTGGTGCCGGGGCTCACGGCCGCCCAGGCGCAGCGGTTGCGCTCAGCCGCCCGGGCGAAGCTGGGCTCCGGAGCGATCGACCTGTCCAAGGTGCAGGTCGTCAAGCTCGCCGGCGGCGACACCGCGACGGCTGCCCGGATGCTGGCAGCCACAAGCGGTGTCTCCTACGCCGAGCCCGACCAGACCGTCTCCCCCATGAACACCGGGTCCATACCGCTGCCCTCGTCGGTGAGCGCAACGGCCGGAAAGCCCGGCGCGTCGGCGGAGGGGCAGGACAGCGGTGCGACCGGATCTGACGGTGTGCCCGGCAACGCGGCTCTCGGCAACTCGCTGCAGAGCTTCCTCAACGCCGGCGGCGTCGACGCGACGGGCGCCTTCGGCTTGCTCAGGCAGAAGTTCGACCAGTTGCCCGGCACCGGTGAGACCATCACCAATGTCTCGGTCGGCGACCTCACCGACAAGTCGACGCCGAACCTGGGCCCGACGGGTCCGACGACCGTGGTCCAGGACGGCCAGCGGTACCTGGACATCCCCACGATGCCGTTGATCCCCACCTACACCGCGGACGCGACCGGCGCACTCGACCCGACCGGCACGACCCACGGGGAGGATCCCGTGCTGGGCGAGGTGCTGCTGGACTTCTCCGTGATGGCGCCGCTTCCGCACGAACTGCAGCGCCCCGGCATGCAGGGCAGTGGAAACTCCGACCTGCTGGGCATCGCCCCGGGCGCCGACTACCGGCTCGTCGTCCCGCAGCAGCCGACGTTCAGCCAGATCGCGGTGGCACTGCTGGCCGCGGCCCGCCAGCAGCCGCGACCCGACGTGATCACCGCCAGCCTCGGTTACGGCACCGACGGTGCGGGGTTCCCCGGGCGGTACCTGGAGGACGATCCGGTCCAGCAGGCCGTGATCGCGTCGATCGTGCAGCAGTACGGCATCACCGTGGTGGTCTCGTCGAACGACGGGACCAGGCTGTACACCAACGCGGCCGTCGGGCCGGACGGCGGCAGCACCGCCACCGACGTGACGCGCAAGGCCGCCGACACCACCCGGATCGACGATGACCAACTGTCGACCACGCCCAGCAAGGTGCTGGACTCCGGAGCGATCGCCGCGGGCGGCACCACGACCGACGACACGCTGTCTGTTCCGCCGCAGAGCGGCGGGGCCGCGTCGGCCGACGGAACCTGGGCGACCACCAGGCTCAACGGTTCCGGGATCTTCTCCTCGGGTTTCGGCACGCGTGTGGACGTCTCGGCGCCCAGTGACGGCATCCCCGCCTTCGAGCACCAGGGCCAGACCGCGCAGTCGGTGTCGGAGGTCCTCAGCGGAGGGACTTCGGCGTCCGCGCCCGAGATCGCGGCCGCCGCCGCGGTCGTGCTGCAGACCTCCCGGCTGACCGGTCAGCACCCATCGCCCGAGGACGTCCGCTCGCTGCTGGAGCGCACCGGCCGAGCCGTGCCCACTCCGCCGCAGATCGACCAGCCGCTGCACGTCGGCCCGCAGCTCGACATCACGGCCGCGGTGCAGGCGGTCCTGGCCAAGGCACACGGCAGCCAGGCCGGCGCGGGCACACCCCGGATCGTCCGGCTCTCAGTGGCGCATCGCCAGACCATCGGCGGGCTCGGTGCCTCGTACCTGGAGGCCACCGACCCCGGACGCATCGACCTGGCCGGGCCGGCCACGGGCTCCGGCGGCACCGGTGAGGGACTGGTGGGGCCGGTGACCATCGGCGCCGACGTGATCGGCCTGGCCGACCGGAAAGCCACCGGCTATGCGCTGCGCATCGGGGATCACGAGTTCACCTCCGATGTGCCGGCGATCCGGCTGATGCCCAGGCAGATGCTGACGGCTGCCGGACTGCCGGTCGTTGCCACGACTGACCGTCAGGTCTCGCTCACCTTCGAGGTTCGCCGCGGGCGGCAGGTGCTGACGTCGGCGACGCACGAGCTGACCTTCGGCCCCACCGACGGCGGCTACGCCGAGGCGCTCGCCCCGGTGGTCCAGCCCGTCCTCGGGACGGGACACTCCGTTCAGGTGAGCTACGACCTCACCGGAGTGCGGAACGTCAGCTCGCCCCAGCTGGTCGTGTCGGGAGTCGGCCACTGGAACCCCGCACTGGCACCCATCTTGTCCGCCTCCTACACCGCCCCGCTGTCAGCACTTCGCGGAACGGTCACCGTCCCGGCCGACGCCTTCTCGGCTGGCGGAGGAATCTACGGGATCGGTGTCCTGCAGAGCCCCACGGGTGGTTCCAAGGGCGGCCCGGAGTACGGGGAGTTCGCCTCGATCCGGGTCAATGGCAGTGATCCCTCGCAACGCCCGGAAGCGCCGGTCCTGGCCGCGAAGGCATCGAGAGAGTTCGGTCACCTGCTGGGCATCGGCAGGTCCGCACCGCGGTTCTCGGTTCACTACGACGTGTCGCGGGTCGAGGGTGCCACCGGCACGATGCTGGAGTTCTCCGCGCCCGGGCCGAACATGTACAACTCGTACAACCTGGTCAGCAACCAGAACGGCACCACGCGCGACCACGACGGGGTGGACAGCCCGGCCACGCTCGACCGTTCGTTGGACGGCACGCGGGGCACGGTGGAACTCGACGCCGTCGCGCTCAAGCTGCCCTCGTCGGTCACCTACGACCTGCGGGTGTTCGCCGTCGACCGGCACGGCAGGACCATCGGGCAGGCTTCGCCGACGTCACTGCTGGGATTCGACGACGGAGCGGCCCCTGACAGCACCAACCTGACCGACTTCGCGATCGTCCCCGGCGGAACGTCCGTCGCGGCGGTTGAAAGCCCCACCGGTGAAGGGTCGGTGTACGACTACGATGCCACCACCGGAACCTATGGGCGGCAGTTGACCAGCGACCCCGCGTACGGCTCCATCTACGAGGCGTTCGGCGTCGACTCCACCCACCACACGCTGGTCCTGCACAAGCAGACCACCACCGGCGAGCAGTGGCTCGAGACCTACGACACGAGCACCGGCGACGCGGTCGGCAGCCGCGTCAAGGTCGACGACCAGTACGTCGTGACGGGCGGGCGGGTGGACGCCGAGCGCCACCGCGCAGCGGTGCTCGCCTACCGTTCGAGCGACCACGCGGGCTTCGTGCTCCCCGTGGACACAGCGACCGGCACTGAGGGGACACCGCTCCAGCTCGAACCCACCACGAACGGCCGGTCCACGTACGGCCTGCTGGACGTGGACGAGTCGACCGGTGTCTTCTACGCGCAGAAAACCGGGACCACCGTCAACTGCCTGGCCGGGATCGGGTCCGGCACCATGTCCGCGGTCAGCCTGGACGACGGAACGGTCACTACCAGCCAGGGAGGAAGCCCGTGCGCCGGCGACCTCGCCGCCGACCAGAAGGGCAACCTCTACGAGACGTGGTACCACTCGTACAGCGTCAACTTCCCCGGCACCGGGTACTTCGCGCAGTTGCCCAGCGGGGACCAGGTGAGTCTCGGAACCGGGCAGGCGCCCCTCGCGCTCGCCGTCGACGGCGTGCACCAACTGGGGCTGTTCGCCTTCCGGTTCCCCGACCTGAAGCCGACGGGCGGCTTTCAGCAGTACGGTTTCGGCGACAACAACGCGACCGGTCGCATCCTCGTCGTCGACCTGAAGTCGGGCAGGACAGTGGGCACCGTGACCGGCGTCGAGTATCCGCTGTTCGGCACCTGGAACGGCCGGCTCGAAACGCATCGCGAGCGCGTCATCCAGCTTGACCCGGCAACCCGGACCGCCTGGACGTACGCAGGTGACGGCAGCCAGATCCAGCAGTTCTCCTACTGATCCGATTCGCTGATCGACCACTGTCCGCGGGCGCCACGACGCCCGCGGACAGTGGTCGTTGTGTGCGCGGAACATAGTTCACGACTTTTCTTTCAACTTATATTGACGGCTTGTCGGGTGGCGCCTAACGTCCGATCAACATCTCGCCCCCGCAGGCGCCTAGGAGACACGCGTGACCAACGTTCTCGCTGTGCTCGTCCGAGCCCACCCTCATCGCAGACGCACCACCGCCCTCACGGCGGCGCTCCTGCTGCCGGCCGCCGCCGGCATCGCGCTGGTCTCTGCCCCGAGCGCCAGTGCCGCGACCATCCCCACCGCCCCCACCACCGTCGTCAACGCGAACAGCGGCAAGTGTGTCGACGCGCGTGCCGCTGCCACCGGTAACGGCACCGCTGTGCAGCAGTACACCTGCAACGGCACCGGCGCCCAGTCCTGGCAGTTCACCGCGACCGACAGCGGCTACTACCGGATCGGTGTGGCCTCCGCGCCGAACCAAGTGTGGGACGAGACCGACGTCTCCACCGCCGACGGCGCGCTGACGCAGTTGTGGCTCTACGGCGGCGGCGCCAACCAGCAGTGGCTGCCGGTCGCCGAGGCCTCCGGGACGTACCACTTCGTCAACCGCAACAGCGGCAAGTGCCTCGATGTGCCGTCCGCGTCCACCGCCGACGGCGTCCAACTGCAGCAGTACACCTGCAACGGCACCGCCGCCCAGTCCTTCACGCTCACCGGCGGCGTCACTCCGCCGCCCAACACCCCCGACTTCGGCCCCAACGTCACGGTGTTCGATCCGTCGATGCCGATGTCCACCATCCAGGCGCAGATCAACTCCGTCTACAGTGCCCAGCAGAACAACGAGTTCGGCACCCAGCGCAACGCCCTGCTGTTCACTCCCGGCACGTACAACGTCGACATACCCGTCGGCTACTACACCCAGGTCTCTGGACTGGGACTGTCACCGGACCAGGTGTCGATCACCGGCGGCGGTGTGCACGTCGAGGGGCACACCAGCGACGGCAACGCCACCCAGAACTTCTGGCGGGACGTCGAGAACATGTCGGTGAGCCCCAGTTCGGGCAGCACCATGTGGGCCGTCTCGCAGGCCGATCCGTTCCGGCGCATGGACGTGCACGGCAGCATGAAGCTGTGGGACGACACCCACGGCACCAGCACCAACTGGTCCAGCGGCGGCTACATCGGCGACTCGCGGGTCTCCGGCCAGATCAACTCCGGGACCCAGCAGCAGTTCCTCACCCAGGACACCGCCATGAACGGCGGCTGGACCGGGCACAACTGGAACATGGTCTTCGTCAGCGACACCGGCGCCCCGGCGAGCAGCTTCCCCAACCCGCAGTACACCACCGTCGCACAGAGCCCCGTGATGCGCGAAAAGCCGTTCCTCTACGTCGACAGCTCGGGCAACTGGCAGGTGTTCGTCCCGTCCGTACGCACCGATGTGCAGGGGCCGGACTGGACCAACGGCACCGCTCCGGGCACCTCACTGCCGATCAGCGAGTTCTACATCGTCAAGCCCGGTGACACCGCCACGACGATCAACAACGCGCTCGCCGCCGGCAAGAACCTGATCGTCACGCCGGGTGTCTACCACCTGTCCGCCCCACTGAACATCACCCGCCCCGACACGGTGGTCCTGGGACTGGGTCTGGCCACCCTCGTGCCGGACAACGGCGTCACGGCGATCACCACGTCGGACGTCGACGGCATCGACATCGCGGGGCTGCTGATCAGCGCGAACACCACCAACTCCAGCATACTGATGCAGGTCGGTCCGGCCGGCTCGACCGCCGGCCACACCACCGACCCCATCGTGCTGCACGACGTGTTCTTCCGGATCGGCGGCGACCTCGCCGGTAAGGCCACCCAGACACTGGTGGTCAACAGCAACGACGTTGTCGGCGACGACCTGTGGCTGTGGCGGGCGGACCACACCAACGGCGTGGGCTGGACGACCAACCCGGCCGTCAACGGACTGATCGTCAACGGCAACAACGTCACCATGTACGGCCTGGCGGTCGAGCATTACCAGAAGTACCAGACCACGTGGAACGGCAACGGCGGCCGCACGTACTTCTACCAGAGCGAAACCCCCTACGACGTGCCCGACCAGTCCAGCTGGACCACCAGCGGTGGCGATCTCGGCTACGCCTCCTACAAGGTCGCCAACTCAGTGACCTCACACGAGGCATGGGGCGTGGGTGTCTACGCCTACCTCCGCGACAACCCCTCCGTCGTACTCGGCCATGCCATCGAGGTGCCCACCACGTCCGCCGTGAAGTTCCACAGCATGGTCACCACGGTCCTGGGCGGCGACGGCACCATCAACCACATCATCGACAACACCGGCAACCAGGTCACGCCCAGCAGCAACGTGGCCTACCTGGTGGGCTACCCGTAAGTACGGCACAGATCTGGCGGCACACAGGAAGTGGACTTGGAGGGCCCGGGCGGTGAGACTGCCCGGGCCCTCCCGACAAGCCGTGGCTAGACCTTCTGCAGGGCGAAGCCCGACGTCGTCGTCTCTCCCTTGATCGTGCTGCAGCCGGGCCGCCACCGCAGCGAGCACCCCGCCGAGGACGCCGACCAGGGGTGCCGGGCCGCGTTCGACGACCGTCACCTCCAGGCCGCGCTCCCGGCAGACGGAGGCGATCTCGGAGCCCGTGAAACCGGCGCCGATCACCAGCGTCCGACGTGGGCTGGAGGCGAGTTTCCGGCACAGCCGTGCGGAGTCGTCGCGGGTACGCAGCACGAAAACCCCGTCCAGAGCCGCCTGTTCTGGATGGAACCAGGGCCGGGCCCTGGTACCGGTGGTGATCAGCAGTCGGTCGTAGGGCACGGTGTCGCCGTCCGTCAGGATCACCTGCCTGGCGTTTCGGTCCAGGCCCGCGGCGGCCACGCCCAGACGCCATTCGGCGTCGATGTCACGCCTACGCGGCAGCGCGGTCGCCTCGGCGTCCTCCAACCCCAGCAGCACCTGCTTGGACAGCGGGGGCCGGTCGTACGGCTCGTACGGCTCGTACGGCTCGTCACCGATCAGGGTGAGCGACCCGGTGAAGCCCCGGTCGCGCAGCCTCCGCCGCGCGCAGTCCGGCCAGCGAGGCACCGACGACGACGATGCGTCCCTCCCGCCGGAGGGCCTCGGCACCGGTGTCAGCCGACACGGCCCTCCACCCCCTTCGTCGGTTCGTCGGAGAAGTCGGCGAGAATGGCCTGGACCGGGCAGGCGGCCACGGCTTGTTCCACCTGGTCACGCAGTGCCTCGTCGAAGCGGGAGGTGTAGAGCAGCGCCTCCTCGCCGTGAAGAGTGAAGACGTCCAGGGCGAGGAAGGCGCACTTCGCGAATCCCTGACACCGGTTGAGATCGACGACAAGCCTCATCTGAACCCCGCTCCCTCACTCGGGCCACGAAGTCCGCAGGTCACGCAGCCCTGTGCGTTCGGTTCACTCGAACGGTCGGCATGCCTCCTCTACAGGATCAGCTCGGCGGGAGGGCCACGCAACGCGGGAGCAGCGCGGCATCACCGTGAACGTGAGCAGCTGGGGGACGAGCACCGCCCCCGTGTCTGCGGTGTCCAGCCCCGCCGAGCACTCCGTCCCCGCAGGACATCGTCACCGTAGGTACCGGGCCCGCAGATGCTCCGCTTCCAGGAGTGATGCGAAGCCTGCGCACGCCGGGCAGTCTGGAGGTGGGGCGCGTGGCATGCCCTCAAGTCGCATGGTCGCTAGCGACGGCGGCATCGCTGACGCCAGGCACGTCGGGAAGAGACCCCATGAACGAGCATCCGCTGATCGAAGACCACGGACTCATCGGTGACCTGCACACGGCCGCCCTGGTGTCCACCGAGGGAACGATCGACTGGTTCTGCAGCCCACGATTCGACTCACCGAGCATCTTCGCAGCACTGCTCGACGGTGACAGCGGCGGTCACTGGACGATCACTCCCCAGGCGCCGACGTATGCGACCAAGCAGCTCTACTACCCGGACACCTGTGTGCTGCTCACCAGATTCATGACCGAGCAAGGCGTCGGCTCAGTCGTGGATTTCATGCCTCCTGCCTCGCCACGCAGTCCGACGAACAAGCACCGGCTGGTCCGCATGCTGCGCTGCACGCGCGGCGAGATCTCGTTCGACATCGAGATCGCCCCGCGGTTCGACTACGCGCGGCAACCGCATGAGGTCACGTCGTCCATGGGCGGCTGGCATTTCGCCGGCCGGGACGCGGACTTGACCATCCACGTGGTGGACACACTCGACGACGAGCGCCTGGACGACCGAAGAATCCACGCAGGAAAAGCGGTCATGTCCATAAGGCTGCGAGCCGGTATGACCCGCGGCCTCGTGTTGGAGACGTTCGCCGACGGTCCGCCCCGCATCGTTCCGCCGGAAGAATGCGAGCGCCTTCTGGAGGACACCATCGCCTTCTGGCACAGCTGGCTGGCGCATTCGCGCTACACCGGACGGTGGCGGGAGACGATCAACCGCTCTGCCATGACGCTCAAACTGATGACATATGCCCCGTCCGGGGCCATGGTCGCGGCCCCGACCACCAGCCTGCCTGAACAGGTCGGAGGCGAGCGCAACTGGGACTATCGCTACGCCTGGGTGCGTGATGCCTCCCTGTCCCTGCACGCGCTGCTCGGACTGGGATTCACCGACGAGGCCATGGCGTTCACCGAGTGGCTGGGCGACCGCGTACAGGAGGCCGCCGGATCGGGCGGGCACCCTCTCAAGGTCATGTACCGCGTCGACGGCTCCTCCGACCTGGCGGAGCAGACTCTCGGGCACTGGGAGGGCTACCGGTCCTCAGCTCCGGTGCGGGTCGGTAACGGTGCCGCTGACCAGTTGCAGCTCGACATCTACGGATCGGCGCTCGAGTGCCTCCATTTCGCCGACCTGCGCGGTCTGCCGGCGACCTGCCGCATCTGGGAGGCACTGATCAACACGGTGGACTGGGTGTGCGAGAACTGGGACCGTCCCGAAGCCGGCATCTGGGAAACGCGGGGCGGTGACAAGGACTTCACCTATGGGCGGCTCATGAGCTGGATCGCGTTGGACCGGGCCGTCCGTATGGCCGCCCGGAGCGGCCGCCCCGGTGAGGTGCAGCGCTGGACCAGGCAACGCGACGCCATCTACTGGCAGATCCTGCAGCGGGGTTGGAGTGAGGAGCGTGCCGCGTTCACCCAGTACCTGGGAAGCGAGGTCCTGGACTCCGCGCTGCTGCGGATGCCCGCGGTAGGGTTCATCCCCCCGCAGGACCCGCGGTGGCTCTCGACCCTGGACGCGATCAAGAAAGATCTCGTGTCCGACGGCCTCGTGTACCGGTACGACCCCTCTGCCTCTCCGGACGGGCTGCGCGGGTCCGAAGGCACTTTCTCGGCGTGCACGTTCTGGTACGTCGAGGCCCTCGCCCGCGCCGGCCATCTGAGTGAGGGGCGATTCGTCTTCGAGAAGATGCTCACCTACGCCAATCATCTCGGTCTGTACTCCGAGGAAATCGGACTGACCGGCGAGCAACTCGGCAACTTCCCGCAGGCGTTGACCCACCTCGCCCTCGTCTCCGCCGCACTGAGCCTGGATGCCCATCTCGACGCCGCCGTACCAGGTTTCCCTCCCACCTCACCGGTCCCGGTTCCCTATCTCTACGCACAACCGATGACGGCGCAGGCCGGAGGTCCGCCGGTCACGCCGGCCACCCCGTATCCGTCGGACCACATCATCCGCAGATGAGTGCATCAACCTGTCCAACCGCATAGGCATCGCGGGCATCGGTCTCGTCTCGTCCCGGAAACGCCGGACATCCGACCGTGCGTCCAGGCGCACAGACGACCTGCCGGCACGGAGAGCCATGGCCATGGCGGCCGGCGGGCCTGAGGCTCACGCTGCCGTGTGACGACCGGGGCGGTGGCGGGAGGCGATGGTGGCGGTCAGGGCCTCGACGGCGTCGACGGTCGCGGCGCTCAGGGCGACGGCCCGGCCGGTCGCAGCGCTTCCGGAGCCGTCCGACCTCTCGGCCGGCAGACCGGAGCGGGCGGTGAAGGAGTCGTACACCGACCGCAACGCCCCCGGGGCCACGGTCTCAGCTCCGGCGGCGGCGCGGGCCAGGGCGGTGAGGTGTTCGTGCAGCGGATCGGCCAGTTCGGTCAGCTCCGGCACGATTTCCTGCGAGGTACGCGGCAGGTGTTCGCCCAGCAGGGTGGCACATCCGGCGACCCTGGAGACCTGAGCCCTGATCCGCTCCAGCTGCGTACTCGTCCAGGGCCTGCGGTGCCCGGCGGGTTCGGCGTGCGACTGCTCCACCGCGGCCTCCATGTGCTCCCGGACCTGCCGTGACCGCGCCCGCAGCGCGTCGACAGCTGCCAGGTCGGTCGCCCCGACGTCGGCGTAGCCGGTCAGCAGCTCGGGCAGCAGCCGGTCCTGCACCCGCAGCCACTCCGCGAGCAGGCCCGGCAGCCGCCGGGTGGACCACGTCGGCCAGACCAGGAAGATGAGTATCGCCAGCACCGCGCCGACCACCGTGTCGGCGGCCCGCGCCCACGCCGTGGGCCCGGGCAGCCCGCCGACGTGGTGGATCAGGAAGACGATCCAGGTGGTCAGCCACAGGTTGAGCATCAGCTGCCCGGTCCGCAACGTCGCGAACGACGCCGCGGCCAGCACCACCGACGCGACCGCAAGGCCGGCGGGCGACCAGTGCGGCAAGGAGAGCACCCAGGCGAAGAGGCCGCCCAGCACGGCCCCGGTCGCCCGTCCCCAGCCGCGGGCCATGGTGTGCCCGTACCCGGGGAAGAGCACCAGCATGGTGGTCAGGGCCACCCAGAAGCCGCGCGCGGAGATGCCCAGCCCGCCCCAGCCGCCGATCGACCGGCCGATGACCTCGGCGAGCACCACGCCCACGGCGAGCCGCACCGCGTGGCGGAAGATCGGTGACTGGAGATGCAGCTGCGCCGGGATCCGCCGGGCGGTGCGTGCCACGGAGGGGGTGCCCGCGTACAGGCCCGGCACCTCGGTGTGAGGTTCCAGCACATCGCCGACGCGGCCCTCCGTCGAGCGCCGGGCCAGTTGCTCGGCCAGCCGCAGCCGTGCAGTCAGGTCGCGCGGGGCGCGTACGGGCAAGTCGTCCGCCGCCGATTCCAGGACGGCCCAGACCTCCCCCGGGGGTGCGGTGCTCGCGGCCTGTGGCCACCGTGCGGGAGATGTTCCCCAGCACTTGAGCGGGGCCGACCAGGACCTTCTGGTTCCCGGCCGCTGCCGCCGCGGATGCCGTGACCCGTACGGTGTGCAGCGCGCGGCGGATGCGCTCAGCCTCGCCCAGCAGTCCGAACATGGCCGCCGCGGCCGGCCGGCTGAACTGCGGCAGCAGGTCCAGGGCGTGCCGGGTCGCCGTGAACGGAGCGGCCTCGCTCACGGCGTCGGACCCGGCAGCGACCGAGGCCTCGGCGAGTGACTGGTACAGGGCGGCAAGAGCACGGCGCTGGGAGGCGAACCGCGGACCGTACGGCGGGAGCAACCGCACCACGACGACGAGACCGGTCCCGACCGCGATCCACCTGGCCATCACCAGGCCGCCGTGCACGTCGGGGGCGAGATCAGCCGTGATCATCAGCACGATGACCGCGAGGCAGCCCCGGATGCCGGGCGCGACGCCCACCGTTCGCCACAGCCCGACCACGAACGCCGCGCCCGCGAGCAGCAGCAGGAACAACCAGGTGGTGCCGTGCACCAGGGCCCCCAGCACCGCCATGGCGCTGAAGGCCGCCGCCATCCCGACCGCGTTCACCACCGGGTGCCGCAGCGGGCTCAGCAGCGTACCGATGCCGCAGATGAACGCACCGACGCTGGCCATGGCCCCGGCCAGCGGGTCGTCCAGCAGCAGCCCGAGGACGGTGGCGAGCAGCACCGCCGGTACGGCCCGCACGATCGCCGACGGGGCCGCGAACGCACGTTGAATGCGCAGTCCGTCCCGGCCGATCGTGATCAGCGACGACCACCAGCGCATGTCCGGGCCTCCTCAACGGCATGGCCCCGCACACACGCGCTGATCCTCTGCCGGCCCCGGCCTGGCTGCCACTCGCTGGACCCGGACCGAACCGGTGCTCAACCGGGTCCGGGCTGGCTGAGATGGAGTTGACTTCTCGCCCACTCGTGACTGGCATGGCGGACAGCCTCGTGGCCCGCTTCACCGGCAATCGCCGGCAGCCCGGCACCCGAGATCCCGCAATAACCGGTCGGCCGCTGGGGCCAGCGTCGATCTCCTTGCTTCCCGGGCACACGACGGCGTTCATGGACGAGCATGGGCCCCGCGCTGCTGGTTAGCGCGGGGCCCATAGTGGGCGGTCCTTCAGACGGGCGGCCCTGGCCTGGGGGCATGCGGACGTGAGCATCTCGTTGTTCACGTCGATGATCTGACCAGGCTTCCAGTTGGTGACGACCTCCCGGCTGCAGTTGGTCATCGCCTCGACGTACCCGGCAGCCGGGCCTGATGAAATGCCGGCTGCATCATCCGCCGCTGCTCACGTTGCCCTGCATACGCAGTGGTGATCACGCCGGTAGCCAGCAGCTGGCGGGCCGTCTTTTGGATCTTTCCACCCTTGTCATAGGTACGGGGATCTTGGAGCATCCGGTGCACAAGCTCGTGGTGGCACACGCGCGGGTATCGAACCGAGCCGGAGACGGACGAGGTCACCGTGGCCGGGAAGGTTACGGAAGAAGCCGAGCGGGTTCCGCACGAGCTGCGGGGCGTGCCCCACGGCCGAGAGCGAGCCGGGTGCGATACCCAGGGTGTATCGGACGTCTGCACGGTCGGGATCGGTCACCGCGTCCTCCAGCGACGAGACGGAAAGGGCGCGGACGTCCAGCGTTCGACGCACACGACGGATCGCCGACCTCACCGTTCGCAGCGCCTGCGCCAACCTTGGCGCTGACCGGCTGGTTCGGGCCGGCGGCGAAGATGAGGCCAGCAGGATCCTGCGTCTAGCCTGTGTGTGGTCACCACATTCGCCGAGAAGGTGTTAATTCTGCGACGAGGCAGCCGCTGGCGCTGTCAGCCAGGGAACTCCGCCACGGCCGTGCCGAGGTCGCGTTCGAGATCACCAGGCGTCTGGAGGCCCCGGTTCGCGAGGTAGTCCAGGCGTTCGCGGCTTTCGGGCAGTGCGACCAGGCTGAGGAACGTGGCCGAGTCGGAGCGGACGTTCGCCGGGTGTGGCAGGGTGAGATCGTTGATCGCGCGTTTGGCGGCCTTGACCCCCGCGGGTGGGAATCCGGCGATGCGCTTGGCCAGGTGCTCGACGAAGCCGTCCAGTTCGGCGTCGGGCAGGGCGCGGTTGATCCAGCCGTAGCGCTCTGCGAGGTCGGCGTCGAAGTCGTCGGCGCCGGTGATGGCCTCGATGGCACGTGTTCTGCCGAGCCGCCGGGTCAGGTGCTGGATTCCGCCGGCGCCGGGCAGGGCGCCGGTGCCGGACTCGAACTGCCCGAAGACGGCGTTCTCGCGCGCGGCGAAGATCATGTCGCAGGCCAGGGCGAGTTCGTTGCCGCCACCGCGGGCCCTGCCGCGCACCTTGGCGATGGTGATCACCGGGACGTGCGCCAGCTTGTACAGGAACATGCCGAGCGAAGCGTCTCCGGGGCCACCGGCCTTGGCGGCTTCTGCGGTGTACTGCGGGATCGCCGTGAGGTCCACGTGCGCCGAGAAGAATTCGGGTGAGGCGCTGTCGATGACGACGACCCGCAGGTCGCCAGGGTCGGTGTGCAGCTTGTCGACGAGTGAGACGAGGTCACGGACGAGGTCGACACCGATGAGGTTGAGGGGGCCGGCGTCGAGGGTGGCGAATAGGACACCGGTCTCCTCTCGGGTCCGAATCGACGAGTAGGCGAAGCTCATAATCTTTCCTTTGGGGTGGGGGTGAGGGGTGAGAAAGAGAGCTGTGACGGGGCGGAGGTTCTACTGGAACCACTCCAGGGCCGCGGAGCGCCGGGCCTCGTCCAGAAGCCGGTCAGCTCCCACGGGACGATGTCACCGCCGGAGTTGAAATTCGGGCCTTCGCTGACCAGGAGGCCCGCTGGGGCGCTGCTGCGGCCGAGGGCGCTCGGCGCCTCGGCGAGTTCATGGCCATCTGCTGGACGATGCGGTTCTGCGGCGCACTGCGAACCACCAGCGTGGCGAGGCTGTCGTCGCTGAGACAGCACAGATGGAGCATGGTTCTTCCTCGATCGTGTGGGGACGCCGGGGAAGGGGTGCGTTCGCCTGTCAGGCGAGGTGCTCACGGAACCAGGCGCGGGCGGCGTCGCTCGCCTGATCGAACTGGCTGGTGTACGGGTCGAAGTGGCCGCCTGGGATCAGCTGCAGACGCTTGGGTTCGAGGGCACGTTCGTAGGCGGCGAGCGCCAGGTCGGTCACGGTGACCGCGTCGCCCAGGGCGACCACCATGAGCAGGGGCGTGGGCGAGACCCGCGTGACCCAGATCCCGGGCTCGTACATGCGCGCAGCGCGGGTTGAACGGACCGTGACCTTGTTCTCCCACACGCCGTCCGGTGTGGGCTGCAGGTAGAAGTCGATGGCCTCCTGTGATCGGTAGGAGGCGGGCACCGCCGGATCGCTGCTGACGATGGCCACGGTGTAGGGGGCCTCTCCGCGGAACCGGGCCCGCTCGTCCTCTGCGAAGGACTCCTCGAGGCCCGCCACGGCGTCCGGTGCCACGCGGCGCAGACCCTGCTCGTACCCGCTGATGGTCGGTACCTGGGAGACCACGGCGCGCAGCCGACGGTCGGTCGCACCCAGTACGATCGCGTGGCCCCCGGCATAGCTGCTCCCCCACAAGCCGATGCGGTCGGCGTCGACCTCCGGCCGGCTCTCCAGGTAGGAGATGGCCCGCCGCCAGTCGGCGATCTGCTGCCAGGGGTCGACGTCCTGCCGGGGCTCGCCGTCGCTGGCCCCGAAGGTGCGGTGGTCGTGCACCAGGACGACGAATCCGTCCTCGGCGAAGGCTCGCGCGAAGGGCTCCAGGCCGTGTTCCTTCACTCCCGCATAGCCGTGGGCCATGGTGATCGCTGGGTGCGGGCCCGGGCCGTCCGGCAGGAACAGCCATCCGCGAAGCGTGACTGCGCCGTCGGCTTCGAACTCGACATCCTTGCGCTCGATCATGGAAACCTCTCAAGTGGAACAGGATGCAGCCCTGCTGGAACGATCAGCCTCCGTGACGCCGCGCTCTGTCGCGGTAGGCCGGGATCGGGGTTGACTGCGTCATGTGGACAGCCGGACGGCGCCGGGGCCGAGGGTCGGCTCCACCTCGGAACCGGCGACCTCGTGGCCGCACGAGCAGCGCAGCTCGACGTGGACGTGGCCGCCGCAGCCGGAATGGCGCAGCACCACCGGCGCGGCCGCAGGGTCGCCGAGGTGGGTGTCGCCGTACTGGAGCAGCGCGGCCAGGACCCATTGCAGGTCGTGGGCGCGGCCGGTGAGGTGGTACTCATGGCGCGAGCGCTGGCCGGCCTCCTGGTAGCTCCGGCGTTCCAGCAGGCCGGCGTCGACCAGTTGCCGAAGGCGCTCGGTGAGGGCCCTGCGGGAGATCCCGAGGTGCTCGGCTATCTCGTCGAATCGATGCAGTCCCGCGAAGACCTCGCGAAGGATGAGCAGGGTCCATCGCTCGCCGACCAGGCTCAGTGTCGCGGCGACGCTGCAGTTGTCCAAATCAAGTTCTCGCCACTCCATGATGACAGCGTACCTCTTGAGTTCCGTTTTGGAACTCAGCCTTGACGCCCCCTGGGTTCCAGATAGAGACTTAGAGAGTCCGCGCCGGCCCACGGATCTTCTTCGGTGGGTGGTCAGAAGCCTGATCAGCTCCGCTTCGGCTGTGCAGGGAGCGCGAGCAGCCTCTCCACCCCCGTGTCTTCCCTCCCCCACTGCGGCCGGAATCGATCAATCCCCCCCGACTGCACGAGCCGACATCGCAAGCCCCGAGGAGCAACTCATGCCCGTCTTCAATGCCCACATCCCCGCCAACCGTTTCTCCTCGGAACAGAAGCGTGTTCTCGCCGATGCGCTGAACCAGTCACTGGTCCAGGCCCTCGGGATACCCGAGGGCGACCGGTTCATCATGATCAGTGAGCACGGCGAGAACGAACTCTTCCTGGACCCGACGTTCATGGGCATGCAGCGCAGCAGCGACGCCATGATCATCACGCTTCAGCTCGGGGCCCACCGACCTCTGGAGGACAAGCGGGCTGTGGCGGCGGCCATCAACAAACTGGTGGTCGAGGCACTCGGCGTCTCGCCCGACGACATCTTCATCGCGTTGATTCCGGTCCCGAACGAGAACTTCTCCTTCGGCCGCGGCGAACTCCAACTTGCCGACAGCGCCCCACGCTGGTGAGCCACGGCCGCATGGTGGGTTGCCGCACCGGGGCCATCCGCTGACCGGGCGCTCGCCCCGGACCGGCACGCCAGGGAAGAGTGCAGATCCGACGCCGTGCTTGAAGGAGATGCGATGCAGGTAGCCGTGGTCACCTTCGACGGGTTCAACGAACTCGACAGCTTCATCGCGTCCGCGCTGATCAACCGATGCCGCAAGGGCGGCCTGGAAGCCTTCATCACCACGCCGACGCCGGTGGTCACGTCGATGAACGGCGTCGAGGTGACGGGGCAGCGCCCCATGCAGTTCGTGACCGACGCCGAGGTCGTGCTGATCGGCAGTGGCGTGAAGACGCGAGACGTGGTCGCCGACGACCGGCTGATCTCCCGGCTGCCGCTCGACTCTTCGCGACAACTGATCGGTGCGCAATGCTCCGGCGCGCTGGTGCTTGCCCGGCTCGGACTGCTGGACGGCGTGCCGGCCTGCACGGACATGAAGAGCCGGCCCTTTGTTGAAGCCTGCGACGTGACCGTGTTGGACGCGCCGTTCCACGCCGAGGGAAACATCGCCACGACAGGAGGCTGTCTGGCGTCCCAGTACCTCGCCACCTGGGTGATCACCCGCATGCTCGGGGAGGACGCCGCGCGCGACGCCATCGGCTACGTTGCTTCGGTCGGTGAAAACCAGGAGACCGTCGAGCGCTCCCTGCGCGCCGTCCACACGGGCGCGGTCGCACCGCGCTGACGTCCCGCGCTCAGTCTCGGCACAATGAATATCCATCCTCTTGAAGCCGTATGGTCACGGCAGGAGATGTGAGGTGGCGGTCGTTGGTCACGGGCGGTTGCGGGAGTTCAAGCTCTCGTCTGCCGCTTCGGTGATCAAGGGCCAACGGATGCCGCGCCTCAGGAGACCTACATGAATGAACTACTCACCGAGGCGATCGAAGCCCACGGCGGGAACACACGCTGGCGCCGGCTGACCCAGGCGCGAGCCACCCTTGTCAGCGGCGGTCATCTGTTCGCCGTGAAAGGCTTGCCGCAGGATCCCGCGCCCCGCGAGATGACCGTTCACCTCCACAAGCAGCACGCCTCGGTCAGACCCTTCGGCGCCCCTGACCAGGAGACCGACTTCACGCCCGGACGTGTGAGTATCGACAAGCTCGACGGGCGAGTGGTGGCCGAACGCGAGGACCCACGGTCGTCCTTCAGCGGCCACACTTTGGAGACCCCCTGGGACGCACTGGACCGCGCCTACTTCAACGGTTACGCCCTGTGGACCTACCTCACCACGCCGTTCCTGCTGGCCATGCCCGGATTCACGGTCACCGAGATCGAGCCGTGGCGGGAAGGGGACGAACTGTGGCGAGGACTGCGCGCCACGTTCCCACCCGGGATCGCCAGCCACAGCACCCACCAGGACTTCTACTTCGGCCCCGACCGGCTGCTGCGCCGACACGACTACCACGTCGATGTGGCAGGCGGATTCGCCGCCGCGCAGTACGTCTACGACTGCGTGGACGCGGACGGCATCGCGCTGCCCACCAAGCGCCGGGCCTACCGCCGCGACGCCGACGGCTACCCCGTCCTCGATCAGGTCATGGTGTCCATCGACCTCAGCGACGTCCACTTCAGCTGACAGCAAGGCGCCGCCGGTGGCGGTACAGCAGCGAAGTCTCTGTAGAGCTATGGATCGGATGCTGTCACACGTCTGTCACCAACTACGCCGACTCCCCCGGACCGCGATGCCCTGACCTGCTATTACGCACACGCCCTGGACTGACGTGGACGCCCGAAGACGGTCTCTACAACCTGTGCCAGGTGGTACCGAGGTCAGCTCTGACCGCCAGTCAGCTCCGCACTCGCCACACAGTCGGACCCGAAGCGGATCAAGCCCATTCAGTACACGCACACCCCTGGCAGACACCGCATGCTCCAGGCCCCTGGCCGACTACATCGCGTAGTGGGCGCCGTCACGGAGCACGAGCCTCGTAACCCTCCCGGGGCGGTGGCCGTCAGGCCGCGACGGGGCCTTGCAACGGGCCTGCGAGTGCCATGCAGATGAGCCAAGGCCAGTTCACCACCGGAAGGATGCGGTGCTGCAACCGCCGCATGACCCTCACTTGGCGTGGCACCGGGGGAAGCATCCGGATCCGCCGCGACCGATGCCAGGCCACGCACCTCCCGGGCACACCGGTCCAGCAGCTCGATCACCTGACGGGCCCGCGCTTTGCGCGCCCGCAGCGGAGTGAACGGGTGCACCAGCGGCGCCAGCGACAGCCTCACCCTGCCGAACAGCAGCTCCAGTTCAGCGACATGCCGGGCCGGATCCGCAGCCGGAGAGCCGGCCAGGCGGGCCGCAGCCTCAGAAGTGCACGCATGGACCCAGTGCAGCGCTCGCTGGATCCACGCGTCAGTGGTGGCGTGCGTGGTCACCGGCAGTACCAACAACACCGCGAGCCCCGCGCCGAGCGCCCCCACCCCCGTCTCCATCACACGCAGAGCAAGCAGCCCCGGATTCAGCACCCCCAACAGGCCATACAACAGCCCGGCCATCACCGTCACCGCCAGCATCATCCACGTATACGACACCGCCGCCGTATAGAAAATGCCGAACACGCAGACCGCGACAAGCGCCGCGGTGGGAGCACCAGCCCCATCCAGCGGCACAGCGATCACCAGGCCAATGGCGATACCGATCACCGTGCCCAAAACCCTGCGAAAGCCCCGCACCAGGGTCGCGCCCCGCGAGGTGGTGTTCACGAAAATCCACCACACCGCACCCACAGCCCAATACCAGCGCTCGTGCGACACCAGCTGCCCCACGGCGCACCGCCGAGGACGCCAGCAGGGCAAGGGCCACCGCCGCATAAAGCTCCGGCAACTGGCCCGGCATCGCATGCAGGAACTGCGCCGCGAAAAACATCATGAACGCGAAAGTCCCCAGAGCGTGGCCCCGCGGCCCCCACCGGCGCGCATACATCCCCGCGCCAAGGACGGCAACAAACGCCACGTCCCGTATCCACGCGTATTCGTGCGACACCGCCGCGAGAGCCAGCACCGGAAAACCTGCCACCGGCAAGAGCACCGTCGTGACCGCCTGCCCCGCACCGACCCATCGGCCACCGTGAACAAGGCGAGCAGCGCGGCAAGCCCACCAGCGATCGCCGCCGACAGCGACTGCTTCGCCGGATCCGACACCGTCACCGCCAGACCGACACCCAGGACACCCCGCGCAGCACTGCGCAACCTCAGCCGCCCCGGGTCCGGCGCGACCAACACCCGCTTCAGCACGACATCTCCCTGACACCCAAAACGATCAATCCATAACTGACACACGGTCAGGAAAGTCGGCAAAAGGTCAGCATCAGTCCACCCACATACTGCCGAAGATGCCCACACCCGCACATCAAGCGACGCCAAGAAAACCGTGCCTGGTCTGCGAAAACACGCCCCAGGCCCGCTATCCTCGCGACCCGCCTAGTTGACACTACGAAGAACATCATCAATGTGGCGGCCGCAAGGCCACCACTGTCCTTCGCCGCCGTCTTGGTACTTTCCGGGTGGGGTCCACTGAGATCCTTCAACAGACACGTACCGGCCACTCGTCGAGCTCCCAGACCATCGGTGACTCGCCGAGGCCCGATGGGATCCGGTTGGATCCGCGGCCAGCACCGTCGGGGACACACAACCCGTGCCACAAGAGATCTTCACGGGCGACAAACAGCCGCACGGCAACAACCCGCCGCCACCCTCCCTTGACACACACCACCATCCCACTGATGAGAGGCACCGGCTCCTACAGGTCCACAACCTCACCCACAGGCCGGACTTCTGAGCCAGGAACGGTGGGACACGGCCGAGGGCGGCGATCACGCCGACGCTGCCGACCGACTCACTGCAGCCAGCCGCGGCGGGCGGCTTGGGCCGCGGCCTGGAAGCGGGTGGCTGCGTCCAGTTCCGTCATCAGACGGTGGATACGGCGCTGGGTGGTGCGCTGGCTCCAGCCTTGCGTACGGGCGATGGCCGCATCCGTACAGCCGGAGGCGAGCAGGCCGAGGAGGGCCAGGGTATCGGCGTCCGGGCCGCCGGTTCCTCCCGCCGGCGGCTTGGTGTCCCGCACCGGGGTGGCGCGCTCCCACTCGGCCTCGAAAAGAGCCTCCAGCGCGGTGAGCATGGGTGAGCGGTGGACGAGGTAAGCCACGGAGTGGCCACCGGTGGCGAGACTGAAGGGAATGACCGCCCATCTGTCGTCGGCGATCACAAGCTTCAGGGGCAACTTCTCCCGAACCCGGGCGTCCTCACCGATACGTATGCTCGGCAGGATGTCGTCCCGCAGGCGCCCCGGCCAGGCCACGGCGGCCCGGTCGTAGATGACA
This sequence comes from Streptomyces sp. RB17, assembly GCF_009604455.1. Classification (GTDB taxonomy): domain Bacteria; phylum Actinomycetota; class Actinomycetes; order Streptomycetales; family Streptomycetaceae; genus Streptomyces. Next base: position 23,595 of record NZ_WEGL01000014.1, on the reverse strand, counting down.
CGATGGCCGACACCGGCGTGCTGCCGGCGACGCTGGTTCTCCAGGTTGCTGCCCGGACGCTCGACATAGGGCGGACGGTCGAAGGCGCGCAGCTGGCGCCGAGCGCTCGCGGTGAGCCGGGAGACGGCCGCGCTGATGTCCTCATGACCGGTGATCAGTTCGACAGCGATGTTCGGGTCGCTGATCCGACGCGCCTCACGGTGCTTCTCGGCGAGCTGCCGCACCACAGAGCGAGCCGCGTCGAGCTGGCGCTCACGTTCGTGGATCAGCTCGGTGACCGCCACATCGGGAGCCGCTGCGGTGAAGCGTGGGGGACGGCCCGCCGCCTTGGTGGCAAGGCCGTCCTTCACCAACGCGGACAAATACCGGCCGACCGTGCCCAGGCTCAACCCGCAGGCATCGGCGACCTCCGAGGCCGTACTGGGGCGCAGCCCCACCAGGGTGCTGTACACGAGTTGTGAGGCGTCGCTGAGTCCGACGACGTCAAGTTCCATGTGAGCTCCGGTCATTCCTGTCAACCAACCACCACCCGGCCCGACTCGGCCACCGGGCCATCCTTGCCACACTTCGCCTGGGCTGGCATGCCGGCCAGTGGAGTCCCGGTCTGTGTCGGCCTCGCCGCAGCCCTGGCATCCCCTCGATCGGCATCGGTATCAGCGATCAGAGGCTGCCGACACGCCAGGGCAACAGCTCCTCGGCCAAGGCCACGCTGTAGGGCCTCACCAGGCGGCGCAACTCGGCGCACTTCTCAGGGCCTATCGCGACATACGGCAGCGCGGACAGTTCGTCGGTGGTGTGCTCCACCATCTGGCGCCGCTCCCGCCCTTCCGGGGTGAAGGCAAGGTCGGGGCCCTCCGCCAGCCAGCCGCGCTCGCGGAGCCGCTGTGCTGCCTGTGCCCACTGTTTCTCGGACCAGGCCCGTGTTGTCCGAAGCCCCTCGGCAGTCACCGGGCCCGCGGCAGCATGGGTCAACAGCGCTTCGATCCCGTCCAGCCCGGCGGCGAGCAGCGTCGTGATGTGGCCGTCGCCACGAAACTCGCGCAGCAGCGTTTGTGCATGCCAAAGCACCAGGTGTGGTTCCCGTGGCCAGGGCAGGGCAGCGTGTGCGGCGAAGAGCGGGCGGCCCTGCGGGTGGGGCAGCGTCGCTCGGGCCGCTTCCTGCGCCAGTTCCGCAGCGCGCTCCATCTTGGAGGACTGGACGGCGGGACCCAGGATGCGGCGCAGCGTGGCATCGACGGCCGCCAGCCGGGCCGCCAGCAGTCTCTCCGGCGACGCTGTCTTCCATACCGCGGGAACCACACTGCGCACCAGCTCCGGGCTGAAGTTGTAGAAGGTGGCGATCACCAGTTCGGCGGACGCCGGGCCCAGAGCCGCGGCGCGCGAGCCGAAGTAGCCGGCCCTGCCTTCGACGCCGAGCTCCGCGTACCGGGCCTGAGCCTCGGGAGCGAAGTACACGGCTCCATGGACGGGTTCCACCATGTTCCAGGTGGCCCGTGCATAGGCGCAGGCGAGCTCTTCCTTCATCTGCACGAGATGACTCCTTCGACTCTTCCATGCACCCGCAGGCACCGGAACAAAGCCCTGATTCTCGACGGGCACTGCGGTTTCCTAGTGGTGTGGGTGGAGCACGGTGGTGGCCGACTCCTGCCGCGTCGGTTGCAGTACCGCTGGCGCTCGCGCAGACGTCGGAGCAGTCGTCGTACGAGACCGTTGCGGGCCTTCATGGGCGGGCGGTCAGTCGCCGCATGTCGTGAGCACGGCCGTCGCCATGCCCATTCGAACAACGGTCAGCTGCCGGGGCCGGTCAGAAGCGCCCAAAGCGGCGCTGGACGTCCGGCCGCTTCCTGAGCCGCTCTGGATAGCCCGGGCCCATCCGCGTGGAGATGCCCTCCGACCGCATCGGCTCACCACAGGCGGAGCAGACCACCTCCGCGTGGGAATCGTGGTCGCAGGCGTCGTGGTGGAAGGTGATCGGGGCGCCCTCCTCCCCGGCGAGCCATCGGTCGCCCCAGCGTGCCATTGCGGCGAGCACCGGGACGAAGTCCCGGCCCTTCTCCGTCAGCAGGTACTCGTGACGCGGCGGCTCGCTCTCGTAGAGCCGTCTCTCCATAAGTCCCTCCTCCACCAACCGGCGCAGCCGGTCGGCGAGGGTGTTGCGTGCCATGCGCAACTCCTGCTGGAACTCGTCGAATCGACGGAATCCGTAGAACGCCTCCCGCAGAATCAGGATGCTCCATGCGTCGCCGAGTACATCCACGGTGCGCGCGATGGAGCACGGCCAGTTCGCGAAGGAGGGACGCGCAGGGCTCATGACCCGCCACCCGCCTCGCGGACCAGCTCGATCGCCCTTCCCAGCGTGGCGAGTCTGGCCTCCATGGTGTCCCCTGCCGGATAGAGACGGACGGTGTTCACGCCCGCCTCGCACCACACCCGCAGCCGTTGCCGCACCATGTCCTCCGTGCCGATGAGCGTGGTGGCCAGCACCATCTCGTTGGTGACGAGGCCGGCCGCGCCGTCGCGGTCGCCTGCCTGCCAGCGTTCCCGCACCTCCGCGGCCACCTCCGCCCAGCCCTGACGGCTGTAGGCCTGATTGTAGAAGTTGGTCGACGCGGAACCCATCCCGCCGAGGCTGAAGGCCAGTTCCTTCTTGCGGCCGGCGACCATGGCGCTCAAGGTCTCCTCGTCCGGTGCGAACGAGACCTCGGCACCCTGGCAGACGTCCAGGTCCGCGCGGGTACGCCCGGCTCGTTCCAGGCCCTGGTCCAGGTGGGCGAAGTAGGCCTCGGCGGACCCTTCCGGAACGAAGCTGGTGCCGAGCCAGCCGTCCGCGACCTGCCCGGTCAGCCGCAGCATGGCCGGCGACAGGGCAGCCAGGTAGATCGGGACCCGGTGCTCGGCGCGCATGGACAGGCGCATCGGCACCGCGTCACCACCGGGCAGGGGAATCCGGAACTCACTGCCGGAGTAGGAGACCTTGCCGCCCGCGATCACCTGCCGCACGATCTCCACCGTCTCGCGCACGCGTGCCAGCGGGCGGGCGAAGGGCACTCCGTGCAGGCCCTCCATGACCTGCGGACCGGAAGTGCCCAGACCGAGGGCGAACCGCCCTCCGGAGAGGTTGGACAGAGTGATGGCCGCCTGGGCGAGCGCGACCGGCGTACGGGTGCCGACCTGCATGACGGCGGACCCCAGCAGCATCCGCTCGGTTCGCGCCGCGTAGAAGCCCAGCGCGGAGGGGGCATCGGAACCCCACGCCTCGGCCACCCAACAGATGTCGAGCCCCAGCTTCTCGGCTTCGGTGACGAAGTCGGCCTGCTGGGACCAGGAGTCGAAGCCGGACGCCTCGATCGTGGTGGCGGTCCGCATCACGACTCCGCCAGCTTCTTGATCCGTTCCAGTGTGGCCGTCATGTTGCGCTCGAACTCCCGCATCCGTACGAATACGATCTTCTGCTCCTTCTCCGGCATGCGGTCGATGGCGAAGGACAGGCCGGATCGAGCCGGGCCCATCTGCACCGACTCCGTCAGGTCGGTGCCGCCGTCCCGGGGTTCCAGTCGGAAGCGCCACACGGCCGTGGGGTGCTCCGGGTCCGCCACCGCCCACGCGAACATCCGCTCGGGGATGCATTCGACCACGGTGGAGGTGGTCGCCCATTCACCGAGCGCGTCATGCTTGCTGCGCCCCACGAACCTGGCCCCGACGTCGGGCCGTGCGGCTCCGTCCAGCCACTCGATCGACTGCAGCTCATCACTGAGGTCCGGCATCAGCTCCACGTCCGAGACCAGCTTCCACACCCGCTCCGGCGCGGCACCGATCCAGGTCCGCACCTCCACCGTCGGTTTATCCGCGTAACGCGCGCCAGTCCACTCCACCGTAAGTCAGCCTCCTCGCCATTGAGGGATGTGATCAGCAGAGTTGCGTAACGAAACCAGCTTGGTCAAGGGGGCGGGGCAACTTGTCGAGCCGGTTGCACGGCGATCGCGATGTTCAGGACCACCGTGCCTTCGACGGCGATCGCGCGGCCGATTCGGCGTCGCTCCTGGCGGCTGCGCGTCAGTGCGCCGCGGCGGTGGCGTCGCGCGGTCGGTCGTGCACCAGAAGGACTGATGCGAGGGCTGCGCACAGGAATACGGCGGCGATGACGGCCATGCCCGCGTGCACGCCGGAGATGCAGACGTCACCGACCGCGGCGGTCACGTTCGGCGGGACCACTCGGTGGCCACTGCCGCCGGTGGAGGCGGCGTACTCGACCGGACGGAAGGCGTTGGCGGCTCCTTGAAGAAGGACCCCATCCCACGGGCGAGCTGTCGAGCCACGCGTCAAGCCTTCCGAGCTGGGCGCGGGGTGGGACGGCAGACCCCGTGGCGCGGTCCAGGTCGTCAAGCCGGACACCGTCCGGCCCGATGCTGACCATTTGCTGACCCGAAGGCGGCGATCAGGGGCCTGGCCTGTGGAAACACCCAAACGCTAGTTCTTGGACTTGAACATGGTACGAAGCACGGAGAAACTCCCGGTTTGCCTACCCTCTGCCTGCCTTTGCAGGTCAAGGGCGGTTTCCGGAGGCTTTATCGCTTCGCATGTTCGGTCAGCCGTCGCCAGGTGTTCGAGGACTCACACTGACCACTTGCTTACTTTTCTGACGCTGCACCAGTCACACCAGCACGCGCGTGACGTCGACCGCCCGGACTCGCCATTGCGCAAGCCGCCCCGCATCATGACGGTTTCCAGCACGAGATCATCGTCCGTGACGGTCGGCTCCTTCTCCATGTCTCCGCGACCGACCTCGTGCATCTGCAACTCCTCAAGGAAGCACTCGACCACGACAGGGATGGCCGGCTGTCCGCGATCCAAGCGGGGGACGATGTGCACGGTGATCGAGCTGTCCACGTGCTCGCCCGTGGAGCAGTCCGTCATATCGTTGCCGTCGACACGGCCGCCGGATGAGATCGACCCGAGCGATGCACGCAGGCGCCCGGGAAAGGCACACATGAGCCGAGCGGCAAGGGGCCCCGGTGCACCACCGCGCCCCACACCAGGGGCGACACGGCACCCGTCTCAGTTCCGGTGTTCCGGCACGCCGATGACGTGTCCGGGGCGGCAGCCGGGTGTGGCCCCGCGCCTGCTCTACGATCACGGCCATGGGCGAGCGGTGGTCTGCAGCGGAGCCTCCTCGGCGGCTCCGTCACGGCGGATGGTCGCGGTTGACGTCGTCGCGCTTCGTGCCGGCGGTGGTGATCTCGTTCATCATCGCCACCCTGGCCGGACTCTTCGTCGGCGCCTACTGCTGGGCCATGGCGAATCCCGTACCGCATCGCATCCCCGTCGCGGTGACGGGGAAGTCGGTCGCGGGCGGCCGGTTCACCAACGCGCTGGAGACCACGCTCCGTACGTCGCTGGTCCTTCATCCGTACCCTGACTACGGCAGGGCGCTCGCCGCGGTCGACGGGCAGCGGGAGTTCGCGATCGTGCAGCGTCGACCGGCCGGGGTGGAGATCGATGTGGCGAGCGCAGCGGGCGCGTCGGTCGCCCGGGTTCTCGGCCAGAGCGCCCCGTCGGTGGGCCGGACCCTGGGCATCCCCGTGCAGGTCAGGGACGTCAAACCGCTTCCGGCCACCGACCCGCAGGGGCTCGCTCTCTTCTACATCGCCCTGGGGTCGACCATCCTCGGTTTCGTCGGTGCCATCCAGCTCGGGGTGCATGCCCAGGCGCTGCGCCCCGCCGAACGGATCGCCGCCACCATCGGCTATTCCGTACTGGGTGGCCTGTGGATCTGCGTCATGGCCGACTGGGTGCTCGGCGTGGTGCGGCTGCCGTTCGCCCAGTCATGGGGAATCTGCACGTTCACCATGATCACGGCGGGCATGATCTTCACCGCATTCCACACCTTCCTGGGCCGCTGGGCAATGCTGCCGACGTGGCTGCTGCTGGTCATCCTCGGCAACCCCTCGTCCGGGGGTGCGGTGGCCTGGCCGCTGCTCCCTCCGGTCTTGGGCTTTCTGGGACGGTTCCTGCCGCCGGGCGCGTCGGTGAACGCCCAGCGCAACGCCATCTACTTCCCGCACAACCAGCACGTCGAGCCCTATGTGGTGCTGGCCGTGTGGTGCCTGGTCGCCACGTCGGTCTTCCTCGTATGGCGTGCCCGCCACCCCGCCAGCCGGGCGACCGCGCAGGCCGCCAGGTCCGGCGCGGGATGAGTGCATGGGCTGCATCCGTCCTCCAAGCCGTTGATGTCGACGGCGCCGGCCCACTGCTTCTGGCGTGGAGCTCACCGCCACAGAAGGTAGTCCAACGCTGACGAAGGTCCTGGTCCCATTCGGCGAGCATGCGGCTTCACTCGACTGCGAGCGACCAATCCGGTGCGGGGACCGTCGCGGTCGTCTCGCCGACGCCTCAAACCGGGACAAAGCTGGTCACGAGGACTCGGCAAGCGGGTCGGGGAGGTAGCGGAAATCACCGTTCTCTTGGACGCCAAGCCAGGCGGAGCTGAGAGGTTCCGCCAGAACGCCGCCAAGATCCAGGACGACGCCCTTCACTACGAGAAGCTCGTCGGTACGGTCCACGACTTCCGCGTCACGTTCATCAACAATGACACTCAGGTCAGAGGCGCGGTCACCGATGACGGTGACTTCAAGCCATACATGGCCGACATCTTCGCCAACGCCGGGCCGTGGTTCGATGAAATGTTCGATGGCGTTATCGAGAGCTACCCCGGGGCCGGCGATCTGGCATCGTCATTGGTTGGCGCCGAAGATCGTGGAGGCCGACATGTGGTACGCCTCCAATCCCACCATGACGGTCAAGGACACCGCCAAGGCACAGAAGGTCACGGAGGCGTTCAACACGTTGCTGGATGCAGTGGCCGACTACGCCGTTTCTGATGGCTCTTGGACGAGGTCGCGGAGCCGGATGACGAACGCTGCGACGGCCAGGGTGCCGTTGAAGATGTAGTCGCGCTTGTCGTAACGGCTGGCCACTGTCCGGTACTGCTTCCACTTGCTGACGCACCGTTCGACGGCACTGCGGCGGCGGTACTGGGCCTTGCCGAAGGCAGGTGGACGCCCTCCGGCGCGGTCCCTGCATTGGCGGCCGGCCCTCTGGTCACCGGGCTGGGCGATGGTCGCCTTGATTCCTCGTCACCGCAGATAAGCACGGTTGTCGCGGCTGGAGTACACCTTGTCACCGCGGACGCGATCAGGACGGCTGCGGGGCCGGCCCGGTCCGCGCCGTCGGATCCGTAAGCCGTCCAGCACCGGGGGCGAGGACCACAGCCAAACCGGTTTCGGGTCGCGGTCGCCGGGCAGGTGCTCGACCTTCAGCTTGATCAATGTGCCGTGGATCAGGGGGAGTTCGCCGCAGTGGTCGAGCCAGCGGCCGCGGGCGGTCAGGCGGGGGTGCATCCGGTCCCAGGCGAATGCTTCGGCCCGGCCGTAGCGCGTGGTGACGCAGGCCATGGCATCGTCGGGGGGGTGCCAGGAGTCCGGCTCGGAGAAGGTCAGGACACCGCCGTGCTTGCGGGGCTGCCCGCCGCGCGGTGTGGAGCGCCTGGGGCCGGCGTCACGGAGCATGACCCGGTCCGAGCGCAGCCGGCCGACCAGCTCGACGGGCAGGTCAGCCGGGACGTAGGCGAGGCGGGTGACGTCGTAGCCGGAGTCCATGACGATGAGGATGTCCGCGTCGCCGGGCCGCCACTGCCCGGCACGCACGAGCCGGGTGAAGACACCACGGATCTGGGTGGCGGTCACCGCCGTGGCGTCGTCGGCCGGCCCGAGCCGGATCACGTCCAGCACGGCCGTCCACGAGGTACGTCCTGTCTCCAGGGCGGCGACGAAGGAGCAGGGCCGGCCGGGGATGAACTGATCCGCGCCGCGGCCCCGCCCGTAGACGTGGCAAAACAGCAGCTCCGGGCTGGTGGGGGCATCGGGACGCAGCCGGTTGCTCACATCCACCCCAAGGACGATCCGCCCATCGGCCGCACGCGGCAGCGGCGTCGAGGCCAGCAGCCTGCCCAGACGGCGCGGCTCCAGCCAGCCGTGGTTGACCGCGTCGTACATCGCCCCGTGCCCGCGCCGGTGCTCGGCCGTGAGCGTCGACTCGACCAGCGACGTCACCGGGCCGTCCGAGCACAGCACCGCGTCGGTGAGCTCGAAGAGCGCATCGGCGCGGGTGTAGAGGCAGTCGTAGACCTGGACACGAAAGTGGGACAGGACGCTCAGTTCGGCGTCAGCGGGGTGTTCAGGGGCGAGACTCTTCACCAGCGGCCGTTCCTTCACGCGACGTTGCTCGACACCTCGAAGCGTGAAGAACGGCCGCCCTGCCGTCCCGGGATCGAACCAAGATCAGCAGGTCAGGTGAACCGCCGAGGTTGAACGCCAAGCTCAGGTCAGGTACCAGGGGGTGCATCCCAGTGTGTAGCCACCACTGTGGGTCTTGGGATTGCCGCCGGATCCGATGCAAACGGCTACCCACCGGTTGCGGACCCAGTCCACTGCCTTGGTGTGCGTGGTGACGGTCTGATCGGCGACGTAGGAGGGGCGGTTGCCCCAGCCGCAGGCGTGGTAGGTGCGACCTGCATCGTCGGACCAATCGATCCAGACGTAGGCCCCACCGCCGAAGCTGTAGGTGGCGGAGACGCGCCCCCATGCGAACCAGCGGCCCTTGGCGGAAGACCAGCCGTTGCGCAGTTCACCCTTGATGATGTCGTTCGTGTGGTCTTGGTATGAGATGGGCTTGTGGTCGGTGGCCACCTTGGTGAGTTTGGTGTCACTGGGGTCGATGCCGCGGCCGCTGTTGTAGCCGCATGACCATCCTTCGAACTTGCTGGAATGAGGGGTGATGGTCGAAGCCGGCGTTGCCGCTGTGGCTGAGATGGGTGTTGCGTGCCCACCGCCGACGGGGTGCGCCGGAGCACCGAAAGCAGGGACCGCGGCGAGCGCGACCGCTGCCATCGATGCGGCGATAGCCTTGCCAAAGTTCACTTTTCCCCCATGTGACTGTACTCCGCTTCGTTGTTCCTGTGATGTTCCGGGCGGCCGTCCGCACGCCGCATGCGGTCCTGGACGTGGCGCCTGGCGTCAGCACGAGCGTGCTGGATGAACAGGACGCATTGCTACGGGCGTTCAACAGCCTGAGACGTCCCGGGACGTCTCAGTACGTCCTCGAGCTGTGACCTGCAAGGTTGCCGCCCTGAGACGCGTATCCCGGGAAATCGTGTGAGTGAGGTCAAGGGTCTCTTCGAGCCGCCTGGTGGCGTGACCGGAATCGATCGCTCGAAAACGGGCAGGCAGGCGAATCCGCCACTCCAGTGGCCGAACGAGTCCAGACTGACAGCAGGTCCTTAACCGTGCGAGCGTTTTGAAGCTCGTAGAAGATGCGGGTGCTGGCGGGAGGCGTGGTGAGATGGAAAGCGCTGCCTGAGCCGCTTGACCCGCAGACTGCGCAGCTTGTGGTCGAACTGCGGCAGCTGAAGGATCACAGCGGGCTGAGTCTGAAGTCGCTGCAAGCCAAAACGCCTTTCAGCAGGTCTTCATGGGAGCGGTATCTCAACGGAAAAGCGCTGCCGCCTCAGGCCGCTGTCGAAGCCCTGGCCAAGCTGGCTGGTGCGGACGTCACGCCGTTGCTCGCCTTGTACGATGCCGTCCGGAGAGAGTCGATCACCGCTGCGGTGACGTCGGCGGACAGCGGTCCAGCAGGGCAGGAGCGGGCTCCGGAGCCGGAGATCCGGGTAGCGGCACTATCCGTTGCTGTGGGTGCGCTGCTGCTTTCCGCGGTCATCTCCGTCGTGCTGATCACCGATCCCTGGAGCGAGCACGCCTCTACGGCTGGCGTGACAGGCGTAGGAAAGTACACGTGCGCGTACGCCCGGCACGGCGACCAGCTCTTCGCCGGGGACAGCACCACCACCTCCCGCCTGGTCATGCGCAACGCCACCGGCCCCGACGCCGCGGAAGTGCAGTGCCTGCTTCTGCGTCACAAGCTGTCGCCTGGTGACGTAGATGGGTATTTCGGCGAACGTACGGAGGCGGAGGTCAAACGGTTGCAGCGGCTGGACCACGTCCCTGCGGATGGGATAGTCGGCGAGCAGACATGGGCGTTACTACGGCATGTGGGATAGACGACGATGAGGAAGGAGCGACCGGGGTAATGGTGCACTCTGCGGCTCGCCGGCGAGGGCTGCCTCACGATCTGCCAGCCGCTTGCTCCCGTCTCGTCACCGATCTACGCAGCATGAAAGACGCCAGCGGGCTCACTCTCAATGAGCTGGCCCAAGCGACAGCTATCAGCAAGTCGTCGTGGGAGCGGTACCTCAACGGCAAGCAGTTCCCACCTCGGCATGCCGTCCAAGCCCTGTGCAATGCCGCATGTCAGCCCGAGGACGCCCGCCTGACGCAGTGGGCGTTGGCGGACGCGGCCTGGAGCGGACGTGGGCAATCGATGCCTGCTGACTCCGACCGACCATCGCCACGTACTTCGGGCATCGATGCCGCTGCACTCGACAGCCCCTCTGCCTCGCGGCCCATCAGCCGCACACGTAGAACGCTGCTTGCAGTTTCTACTTTGATCGACAAGCGCCCTGTGGGCACAGCGGCCGGGGTCTTCCTCCTGTGTGCGGCGATGATCACGGCCGCCGCCGTCATCCACGCCTCCCGCCCGACCACCGCCCAGACGGCCATACGCCCGCCCATATGCCAGTTACGGTCATGCGAAGGCAGGAATCCGCGTACGACGGCGTGTGAGGATCCCATCACTACGGCTTCCCACACGGCAGCCGACGGCACCCGGCTCGAAATCCGGCTCAGCCCGAGTTGCCAGGCAGGGTGGATCCGCGCCTGGCCCACGCACCCTGGCTTCCGCATCGAAATCACCGGCCCGGACGCACACCCCGAGAGCGCTGTCGAAACAGCACAGCCAGCAGACAACGAAGTGACGACGACGACAATGATCGCCGCCCCTCTCCCTTCTCACCTACGCGCCTGCTACTACCCGTCCCTCGGCCATCCCGGAAGAGAGTGCTTCCGCAGCACCGGCTGACCACGTTGTGGGACGGGCAGCACCACGCCGCACCGAATCGGCTCGGGAACGTGAATGCCGCCCGGACATCGTGGTCACTCATGACGCCTACGGCGGGCTGCCCGGTCAACCGGGAGTTCGTGACCGGCAGCGCGTCGCTTGTAGTGGCAGCGTCTGGCGACGGCTTGGTGTCGTCGGCGCCACCCGGACCATTTCGGTGCCTGAGCAATGTGGCGGTGGTGGCGTCCTGCCCTGGGACGGCAAGTTGCCAGGAGCCTTCGGATCTCCGCCATGGTGAGGGGTGCGAGGGCTGATCCGTTTCTGCGGCCCCCCTTTCCGTTCCAGCCTGGGCGGCTATGGCGGCGAGAAAGGCGTGAGCGAGCATTTACAGGGTGATGTGCCGGTACCAGCCGACGTCGGCGTCCTTGGCGGCTTGTTCGGCTTCGGTTGCGGCGGTGTCGGTGCGGTCGGCAGCGGCGCGGGCGTCCTTGGCGTCCTGTTCGGCCTGGGCACGCAGCTCGCCGGCGGCGGGTGTCATTCCTCGGGTTGGTTGTAGGTGTTGAAACCGCTGGCGACGCAGGATCGCGTTGTCCGAGACCCTGACGAGAGCGGGGAATACGGCGTCGATCTCGCGCCGGGCCTTGACGAGGCCTTCGTTGCGGTGGTCGGCCGCAGCTTGGACGAGCATCCCGGGCGTCCACGTCACGGCTGGCGTCGTCGTCTTCCTCGGCGCCCGGCGCTGGAACCAGCCCCGGGCGGAGCGCCCGGACCGTGCCGCGCGCAGGCTGATGCCGTGCCGGCAAGCCGGCGAGTCCGCGCCCGGTTGACGCCCCAGATGCGGAAGTGGCGCCCGAACATTGGGCAGTCAAGCCGCTGCGTGCTCGCACGTTCGTAGGGTGATGAACGAACTGGTACGTCCACGGCGGGACTTGGGGCTACTAGAGGCAAGTACACGTTCTGGTGCCAGACGCGCAGATTTTGGTCCGACCGCTTGCCTACCGCAGTCATGCCTCGGATAATCAAGACTTGAACTTGTCAGGAGCACGCCGAATTGAGCATTTCGGCGGGCGCCCGTGCCGTACCCCCCTGAAGGCATCCCCTCCCAGGAGGACCGCGTGCGGTTCGAAACGTGCAGCACCACGAGACACGCCGGGCCAACCGCCTCGGCGTCCGACTTGTTCACGACGGCGGCACCCACCGCGCCCACGACCCGCGCCCACGGTCCTCTTCCCCACGGCGCCGGGGCGACTCACCCGCACTCGGCGACAGCGGCGATCCAAGGGGCAGTACGCCTCCCATTCAGCCGGTGACCAGGAGCTGAACGCACAGGGCACCCACGTGCGCTGACACTCCCCCGACCCCACGCCCCCTCCGACCGCGTCTGCGCTCGGTCGCACACCACCCCGACCGAGCCTGCACTGCGCTGCACCGCCACTTCCCGTCAGTCCGTCGCCGACACAAGTCACCAGCAGGCGACGCTCGTTCACGTCGCATCCGCTTGCGCTTCCAGCACGGCTACGGCGCACGCGGAGTCTACGCGAGAAGAACGCTTGCCAGGAGCACGCCTCATTGTGCTCGTCGTCTTCCGGCCCAACGACAACCGGTTTTCACTCTCGGGAGGTTTCGTGAGACCCGTCAGATCTCTGTCAGCCCTCGCCACGCTGTGCTTCGCGACCGTGTTCAGCCTGACACTGACCGCTCCCGCACAGGCCGCCGGCGCCTCCTACGTCGCCCTCGGCGACTCCTACGCGGCGGGCAACGGAGCTGGCAACTACGACAGTTCGAGCGGTTCCTGCCACCGCAGCTTCAGCGCCTACCCCTACCTGTGGAAGAACGCCCACGCCCCGTCCTCGTTCGCCGACGCCTCCTGCTCGGGGGCAGTGACCACGGACGTGACCAACTCCCAGCTCGGCCCGCTGAACTCCTCCACCACGCTGGTCTCCGTCACCATCGGCGGCAACGACGCGGGCTTCTCCGACGTCATGACCACCTGCGTGACCGGTTCGGACACCGACTGCGTCAACCGGGTCAACCAAGCCGAGAGCTACGCCCAGAACACGCTGCCCGCCCGCCTGGACGCCACCTACAACGCGATCCGCGCCAAGGCGTCCAGTGCCAAGGTCGTCGTGCTCGGCTATCCGCGGATGTACACCCTCGGTGTCTTCTGCGTCGGACTCAGCGACACGAAGCACCGCAAGATCGACGAGGCCGCGGACATCCTCGACAACGTCATCGCCGGCCGGGCCGCGGCGCACGGCTTCGTCTTCGGGGACGTCCGCTCCACCTTCAACGGGCACGAACTGTGCTCCGGCGACGACTGGCTGCACTCCCTGGTGGTTTCCCCGAGCTGGGAGTCCTACCACCCCAGCGCCGCCGGCCACGCGTCCGGCTACTACCCCGTCCTCAACGCCAACAGCTGACCGCTCTCACGAAGAACCGGCACCTCACGGCGCCCCTGGCCCGCGGTCTTGCGTGGACCAGGGGCCCTGCCCACGGACCGACTCGGATGTCCCGATGCTCCGCAGCGGCACAGGCGTCCCCTGAGCTTCTCCCACTGCCGCACAGCGCCGGGAGACGAGCGCTCCGAGTGCGCCGCCGACTGACTCAAAGGCCTCATCCTCGACGACAGCGAACGCATCACCACCCCCCGACTGGATGGCATCGCGCTGGGCCACCCCGCCGAGGAGCACTACCGGCCCCGTGCCCCCCACCCCCTCCGCACCCGGCCCCACTCTCCGGCCGTCGGTCTGCCGGACGAGGCGCTATTGGGGCCGTCCGGTGCTGTTGGTTCCTTTGTCCCGGCGTCCGCCGCGGGTGGCGGGCGGGCTGGAGTGGTCGGCGGAGGTGGCTGCTCAGCTGGCGAGGAGCTTGAGCCGGTCTCCGTCGGGGCTGCCCGGCTCGGCGGTGTAGACGGTCACAGCGTGTGCCTCGCGGACGGAAAGGGGGAGGTCGAGGGGCTGGTAGGTGAGCTCCAGGGAGCCGGCGTCCGGGTGGTGGAAGCGCTTGGTGCCGCCGTGGTGGACGCGTACGTCGTGGGCGGCCCATCGGGTGCGGAACTCGGTGCTCACCGTGGACAGTTCCCCGATGAGCTCGCGCCGCGCCTTGTCGTGGGGGTAGCGGCCGGCCTCGACGCGCAGCAAAGCGGCGGTGATGTCGGCGGCGCTGCCCCAGTCGTCGACGAATTCGTGCGAGCTGGGGTCGAGGATAGTACCGGGCGAAGTTGGGACGTCCGCGTTCGTCCGTGGTTTCGCTGTCGTACAGCGGCGCGACCAGAGCGCGGGCGAGGGCGTTGGTGGCCACGATGTCCAGGCGGCCGTTGGTGACGAAGGCCGCGGACAGCGTCATGGAGTCGAGCAGCCACTGCACACGGGGCGGGACGTCGACGGCCTTGCGGCGGCGCGGGGTGCGGCTGGGCGGCTGGGCGGCCCGATCCAGGTCGAAGAGATAGGTGCGCTCGTCATCGTCCAGCCGTAGCGCGCGGGCGACCGCGTCGAGGACGTCCTCGGACACGCCGTGGATGTGTCCTCGCTCCAGGGGGAGGTACCACTCGGTGCTCACGCCTGCGAGGACCGCGACCTCTTCGCGTCGCGGATCTTGCCGCGGACGTCCTGCGTCACCACGGCGAGACCGGCCCCGGTCAGCCGGGCCGCGATGTCCGGCAGCAGGGTGTCCGGGTGCGTCTTGTCGTACGGGGTGCGGATCAGCACCGCCGGGAGCCGTGGGCAGCGCGTGGGCGACGGGGGCAAGTGGACCTCGGTGTGCAGCCGAACGCCGTGCCGCGGGCGCACCCGGTGGGGCTCCGCCTGCGGGACCGGCGTACCGAAGGGCACGGAGACGGCCGTACTCACCCGGCACTCACCCGGAGTGCGTCGAGGGGGACATGCCGGCCGGTGCATCCGGGTCCAGGCCCTCGTCGGCGGTGGCGACCACGGCCCGCTCGGCCGTCAGGTCCAGCGACCGGCAGACCAGCAGGTACAGCCCCGCCGAGACCACCAGGCCGACGATCATGGTGACGTCCAGGCCGCCGAGCCACTTCGCCAGGGGGCCCATGCTGTCGCCCACGACCGCGAACGGCATCATCGAGGCGAAGCCGACGACGTAGCAGACGAGGCCGCGCCAGCTCCACCGTCCGTAGATGCCCCGTGGGTTGAAGATCTCGCGGATCGAGTAGTGGCCGCGGCGCACCACGTAGAAGTCGACCAGGTTGATCGCCGTCCATGGGGTGAAGAGGTAGCCGAGCACGACGAGGAAGCGTTCGAACTGCTCGAGGAACGTCTCGTCCGAGCTGAAGGCGATCGCCGTGGACAGCAGGCCGATGACGACCAGTGTGACCACCCGCTTGGCCACGGTGGGCCGGATCTGCCGGATCGAGTCCATGCTGGACAGCAGGGTCAGGCTGCCGCCGTAGAAGTTGAGCGTGCCGATGGTGATCAGCGGCACCACGGACACCAGCAGCAGGGTCATGCCGAACCCGTGGAAGATCTCGTCACCGGCGGAGATGACCGATTCCACGAGGGCCGCCTTGGGGAACAGCCCGGCGGCGACGGTGCCCACGAGCATCATCCAGGCGCCGCCGATGGTCGCGCCGAGATAGGTCCACCAGAACGAGGAGCGCACGCCCACCGTCGGCGGCAGATAGCGCGAGTAGTCCGACACGTAGATCGACCAGGAGAGCTGGTAGACCGCTGCCGTGAAGAACTGGATCAGGAAGGGCGCGAGGGAGAAGGTGCCCAGGTCGAGCTGTTCGGGGCTGAAGGGGTTCACCGCGAGGATGCCGACGGAGAACACGATCAGTGCCACGAACATGAGGTACGTCAGCCAGCGCGACGCCCGGTGGATGAAGTCGTAGCCGACTACCGCCAGCACGATGCCCACCACCGCGTAGCCGATGTAGCTGACCGGGTTGGGCACCCCGGCCAGGTGCTCCATGGTGCGGCCCACCAGGATCTGGTTGAACGCGGTGTAGCCGATGTACGTCACCAGCGCGGTGATCCACACCAGCAGGGCGCCGACGTACCCGAACTGCGGGCGGGACTGCACCATTTGCGGCAGACCGAGCTGTGGGCCCTGGGTGGAATGGAAGGCCATGAAGAAGGTGCCGAAGGCGGAGCCGAGGACGACGGCGATGGCCGTCCAGATCAGGTTGCCGCCGAGCGCGACGCCGATGGCGCCGGTGGCGACGGTGGCCAGGTGCGCGTCACCGGCGAACCACACCGGGAACAGGTGCCACACCTTGCCGTGGCGCTCGGCCAGGGGCACGTAGTCGATGGAGCGGGTTTCGATGACCGGGCGGCTGCCGGGGGGCGTGGTCGGCGTGGCGGATGTCGAGTTCGAGGTGACGGTCATCTCGGGTCCTCGTTCGGTGGGTGGGTTGCCTGGTTGAGGGAGGCGTACGCCAACTGCTCCAGGAGCAGGGAGGCCTCGCGCGGGGAGTCCGCCGCCACGTCAATGACCCGCTTGGTGACGGCGACCGCGAGCGGGGGCAGCACAGCCATTTCCTCAGCGAGCCGCAGGGCGGTCTCAAGGTGCGCGCCCTCGTCGGTGACCTCGGTGAGCAGGCCCCAGCCGAGGGCTTCGCCGGCCGTCAGCCGGCGGCCGCGCAGGACCAGTTCGCGGGCGCGGGCCGGGCCGACGATCCGGGTCGTCCGGTACGTACCGCCAGAGCTGGGAAGGATGCCGATCCCGACCTCCGGCAGGCCGAACTTCGCGGTTGGGTCCGCGATGCGGAAGTCGGCGGCGAGAGCGAGTTCCAGTCCGCCGCCGAGGCAGTATCCGGCGATCGCGGCGACCGTGGGCTGCGGCAGCGCGGCGACCTTCTCGTAGACGGCGCCGGAGTCGCGGTAGTAGGCGGCGATCGCCTCCGGGGTCATCTCGCGCAGTTCGCCGGTGTCGGCTCCGGCGGAGAAGACCTTGTCGCCGCCGGTGAGGACGACGGCTCGTGCGGTGGTGACCGCCTTGTCGTCCAGGGCGCGCAGCAGTTCGCGTTCGAGGTGGGTGGACAGGGCGTTGAGCTTGGCCTCGCGGCGCAGCGTCAGCACGGCGGTGCCTTGGCTGCGCCGGATGTCGACAATGCCCGCGCCGGTCATGCCTGGGAGGCCTTGTCCGTGGGGAAGTTCAGGAAGCCGAGGCCGCGCTTGCCGATCTCGTTGGCGATGACGAGGCGCTGGATCTCGGAGGTGCCCTCCCAGATGCGGTCGACGCGCAGTTCGCGGTAAAGCCGCTCGACCGGGTAGTCGCGCATGTAGCCGCGGCCGCCGAAGATCTGCACGGCGCGGTCGATGACGCGGCCCGCCGCCTCGGAGGCGGACAGCTTGGCCATGGCCGCCTTGGCGTGCAGGGTCTTGCGGTCGCCGCCTTGGTCGAATTCCCAGGCGACCTGGTGGACGAAGGCGCGGTTGACGGCGATGTCGACGGCCGAGTCGGCGAGCATGGCCTGGATGAGCTGGCGCTCGATCAGCGGCTGTCCGCCCTGGACGCGCTCGCGGGCCCACTCGGTGGCGAGGGCGAGGGCGCGCTCGGCGGCGCCGACGGTGCGAGCGCCGATCATCAAGCGCTCCTCGGTGAACCAGCTGCGGGTGAGGTCGTAGCCGCCGCCAATCTCGCCAAGGACGGCGTCGCTTGCGACCTCGACGCCCTCGAAGATGTACTCGGGGTGCTCGTAGACGAAGGTGTGCATGTAGCGCGGGACGCGCTTGATGCGCACACCGGGTAGGTCCTTGTCGACGAGGAAGAGGGTCGGGGCCTTCTCGTCGCCGACGAGGGCGAGGACGAGGAAGAAGTCGGCGGCGTCGCCGACGGTGACGAACCACTTCTCGCCGTCGAGCCGGTAGCCGGTGCCGTCGGCGTTGGGGGTGGCGGTGGTGGTGATGCCCTGCGGGTCGGAGCCCGCGTCGGCTTCGGTGATGGCGACGGCGTCCCGGCGCTGTCCGAGGATGTCAGGGACGAGGTAGCGCTCGCGCTGCTCGGGGGTGCAGGCGGCCAGCGCGTTGGCGGGCCGCCACACCGTGTCCCAGAGGGCGCCTGTGAGCTTGCCGAGCTCCTCCTGGACGACAACCTGCTCCAGCACGCTCAGTCCGGCACCGCCCCACTCGGTGGGCATGTTGATCGCCTGCAGGCCGCTGGCCAGCACCGCTTCGCGGATGGACTCGTGGACTTCGGGAGACAGTCCGTTGTCGGTCTCGCACGCGTCCTCGTGGATCACGATCTTGTCGGCGAGGGCGGCGGCCCGCTCCTTGAGCTCGGCCATGTGCGGGGCGTAGGCGAATTCCATCTGTGTTTCTCCCTGTTGGGTGCGTGAGTACGTGTATGTGAGTGCGTGAGTACGTACGAGGTGTGTCAGGCGTCGAGGACGATGCGGGCGTCCAGGCCCGTACAGCCGCGCGGAGTGACGAGCAGAGGGTTGACCTCCAGCTCGGCGATCTCCGGGTGGGCGGCCGCGACGCTGGTGATGGCCTCGATGGCGCGGGCCGCGGCGGCGAGGTGGACCGCGGGCCGGCCGCGTACGCCGTGCAGCAGCGGGGCGGCGGTGAGGCGTTCCAGCAGGGCGCGGGCGTCGGTGGCGGTGACGGGTGCCAGGCCGAGGCGGACGTCACGCAGCACCTCGGTGAAGATGCCGCCGAGGCCGACGAGCGCCACGGGACCGAAGCGCGGGTCGCGCCGTACGCCGACGATGAGTTCGACGCCGTCGCGGGTGTCGGCCATGGCCTCGATGCAGTAGCCGGGCGGGTCGAGGCGGCGGGCCATGTCGGCGTGCGCGGCGCGGACGGACGCCTCGTCGGCAAGGCCGAGGGCGACGCCTCCGGCGTCGGACTTGTGCAGCAAGCCCATGGCCTTGAGGACGACGGGCCCGTCGATCCGGGCGGCGGCCGCGGCGGCCTCGTCCTGCGTACGGACCAGGTGGGCGGCGGGGAAATCCAGCCCGCCCTGACGCAGCAGTTCGCGTGCGGTCCAGTAGTCGTCGGCGGCGACGGGTGCCGCCGGGGCGGGCACGGCCGGTACATGCGGGGCGGTCCGCTCGGCCCGGTCCGCGATCCTGCCGAGGACCTGGGCGGCGTGCTCCACCGACCCGAAGACGCAGACGCCCTGTCGGCGTAGTTCGACGGCGGCAGGCGCGTCGGCGTACATGGTGTGGACGGCGACGGGCTTGCCGTGGTGGCGGATCCGCGCGGCCATCACGCGGGCGGTGGCGACCTCGGCCTCGGCGAGGGCCTCGCCATAGCCGCCGTAGCCGCCGAAGTAGCCCGTGACCAGCACGGAGTCGACCGAGTCGGCGCCGAGGGCGAGGTCGAGGACGCGGCCGAAGGAGGTGATGTCCTGCTCCCCCGCCCCGGCGAGGTCGACCGGGTTGGCGGTGCCCGCGGACGGGGGAAGTTCGGCCTTCAGCCTGGCGACGAGGTCGTCGTCGAACTCGGGGACGTGCAGGCCCCGGGCCTCGGCGACATCGCTGGCGAGCGAGGCGTGGCCGCCGCCGTCGGCGATGACGGCGACCCGGCGTCCGCCGCCGCGCCGGTTGCGGTACAGCGCGCCCAGCAGGTGGGCGAGTTCGGCGACGGTGGCGACGCGGTCGACTCCGGCAGCCCGACAGGCGGCGTCGATCACGGCCAAGTCGCTGGTGAGCGCGCCGGTGTGGGAGCGGGCCCCGCGCATGGAGGCCTGCCCGGCGCCGACGGTGAGCAGCGCGAGGGGTTTCCCGGCCCGTACGGCGTCGGCGGCGGCCCGGGCGAAGGCGCGGCCGTCGCCGAAGTCTTCGCAGTACAGGGCGATCAGCTCGGTGCCGTCGTGCTCGGTGTAGCTGCGGACGAGGTCGGCGGCCGTGAGGTCGGCCTGGTTGCCGAGGGAGGCGAAGCGGGAGAACCCGAGTCCGTCGCGTTCGAGGAAGCGGCTGAGCTCCAGGGCCATGTTGCC
The DNA here is from genome assembly GCF_009604455.1 of Streptomyces sp. RB17. Lineage (GTDB taxonomy): Bacteria > Actinomycetota > Actinomycetes > Streptomycetales > Streptomycetaceae > Streptomyces. Next base: position 3,684 of record NZ_WEGL01000014.1, on the reverse strand, counting down.
ACTCTGGGAGACGAAGCCGATGCCTCCGACAGGCATATCGTTGGAGGCCAGTCGCAGTTCGGTGGTGGTGTCGAGGACGCCGAGGCAGTTGGGGCCGAGCAGCACGGCACCGGCCCGGCGGATGCGCCTGGCGAGGGCGTCCTCGCGTGCTCGGCCCTCCTCACCGAGCTCGGCGAAGCCGGCAGTGATGCCGACGATGGCACGGGCTCCGGCGGCGAGGGCGTCCTCGACGGCGTCGGCGAAGCCGGCGGCGGGTACGGCGATGACGGCCAGGTCAACGCCGCCGGGGGCGTCGACGGCCTGCCGGTGGACGGCGCGGCCGAGGACGGGTTCGCCGCGACGGTTGACCAGGTGGACGGGGCGGCGGTGTTCGCCGCGCAGCGCCTGGACGCTGAGCCAGTTTCCGTATTTGGTCTGGTCGTTGCTGGCACCGATGACGGCGACGGAGGAGGGGTCGAAGAGCGCGGACAGGTCGCGTACGGCGGGGGCCGTCGCATCGGTCAGGATCGTCACAGGGTCTCCTCCGCACCTTCCGGGGCGTCCTCGGTTTCCAGTGCCGGGACCGGATGTCCAGTGCCCCAGGCGTCGACGCCGCCGTCGACGGTGATCGTGGTTCCGGTGATGTACGAGCCGCCGGGCGAGGCGAGGAAGCACAGCAGGCCGGACACTTCTTCGGGGCGACCGAGCCGGCCGAGCGGCACAGCCTGCTCCCAGCGACGGCGATCCGCCTCGTCGTACGCGGCCTCCAGCCCTTCGGTGGCGATGGTTCCGGGGGCGACGCAGACGGTGCGGATGCCGTAGCGGCTCCACTCCAGCGACAGTCCGGCGGCGAGGTTCTCGAGCGCGGCGCGGGCGGTGGTGGCGTGCACCATGCCAGGGATGCCGCGGCGCGGGGAGAACGCCATGAAGAAGACGGCCCCGGAGCGGTTCGGGATCATGGAGCGGACGGCGACCTCGCGCGTCATCGCCCAGCCGGCGTCCACGGCCAGGTCGTGCACCGCGCGCCAGCCCTTGGGGGTGATCTCCTCGGCGGGGGCCGTGAACTGGCCGCCCGCGTTGTTGACGAGCACGTCGATGCGGCCGAAGGCCTTAAGGGCCGTGTCGACGACGCGCTCGACCTCGCCCTCGGCACGGATGTTGGCGGGCACGGCCAGGCAGGTGCCGCCGGCGGCCTCGATCTCGGCAGCCGCCTTCTCCAGGGGCTCGGGCCTGCGGCCGCACACCACGACGCGGGCCCCGCAGGAGGCGAAGTCGATGGCCACAGCCCGGCCGATGCCGGTGCCTCCGCCCGTGACGAGCACGACCTTGCCGTCGTGCACGTCCGGGCGCAGCGGTGTCGATCCCACAGCGCTCTCTTTCCGTGCCCCCAGCGGGGCCCACAGCGGGCTTGCGACCCAGATCGCAATCAACTGACTGATCCGTTGGTCGGTAAGTGGGCATCACTGTGAGCCCGCCCTCTGCAGAGTGTCAATAGGTTGCACTAGCTGGACTTTCTCGAATCCAAGCCGAGATTGGGCCACTCCGTCGCGACCGGCAGCATTGCGATTTTGGCAACGCGGGCGCTACGGTTCGGCAGCATGGACGAGACAGCCGAGCGCGTGCGCCGCATCATCGACGCGGTCGCGGAGACGCACCGCGACTTCGCGGCCCGGATCGACCTCGAACCGACAAAACTGTCCAAGTCCCTCAAAGGGCACCGCCGCTTCACACCCGGCGAGCTGGCGGCCGTCGCCGCGGCCGGAGGGGTGAGCGTCGACTGGCTGGTGCACGGGGTCAGCCCCGGCCCCGCCGAGCGGGGAGCCGGCCCGCTCGGGGGAACGCCCGGCGACCCGGACCGGACGGGCGACGAGCGCCGTACCGAGTTCCTCGAGGCCGCCTGGCGGCTGATCTCGGAACACGGCTACCACGCCGTACGGATCGCCGACATCGCCCGCGCCTGTGGCACCAGCAGCGGCGCCGTGCATTACTACTTCCCGACGAAGCAGGACGTCCTCAACGCCGCTCTGCTGCACTGCGTCCAGAGCGCCTTCGAGCGGCAGAGCGGCGAGCTGAGAAGCGTGGACAGCGCACACGAGCGGCTGCTGCGGCTGATCGACATGCAGCTCCCGGCCGGCGGCCGGGTCCGGGACGAGTGGCTGGTCTGGCTGCAGTTCTGGGCCGAGACCGCCCTGCGCCCCGAACTGCGCTCCATCCACAACGACTTCTACGCCCGCTGGCGCGAGGCCGTGGTCCGCATCGTGCGCCGGGGCCAGCGGCAGGGGCAGTTCCGGGCCGACACCGACGCCGAACAGCTCGCGCTCGGCCTCACCGCCCTCACCGACGGCCTGGCCATCCAGGTGCTGACCGGGGCGCCCGGGGTGACGCCCGAGCGGATGCGGGGCGTCCTGCTGGACTTCATCGAGCGCGAGCTCCTCGCGCCCAAGAGCGAGCCCAAGAGCGAGGTGGAACATGCCGGTGACTGATCCTTACGAACCAGCTGGAAGCGGGATAAACGGGCTGGAAGAGCGGGTACGCGCCAACCTCGCCGCGTTCGCGCGGCGTACGGCGGCGGCATCGCCGAACGCCCGTCGCGCGGGCGTATGCCTCACCCTCCACCCGCACCGCGGCGAGCCCCATGTGCTGCTGATCAAAAGGGTCGCCCGCGGCCGCAACGCAGGCCAGTGGGCGCTGCCTGGCGGCCGTCTCGACGGCACGGAGACCCCGCAACAGGGGGCGCTGCGCGAGCTCGCCGAGGAGACGGGCATCTGCGCCGGCCCGGCCGAAGTGGCAGGACAGTTGGACGACTTCGTCACCGACTCGGGGTTCATCATCACACCCGTGGTGGTGCTGCCGCGGCTTCCACTGCGGCTGGAACGCAACAGAGACGAGGTGCACTCGCTGCACCCGATCCCGCTACGCCGGCTCACGGATCCGGATGTCCCGCGCTGGCGGACGGATCCGCGGGGCCGGCCGCTGCTGCAGATGCCGCTGCGGCGGGGCATGGTGATCCACGCCCCGACCGGCGCCCTGCTGTGGCAGTTCCGCGAGGTGGCCCTGCTCGGACGGGCCACCCGGGTCGCCGATCTGACCCAGCCGGACTTCACCCGCACCTGAGTACGACGACGCGACCCGGGGAGGGGCGCACAAACTCGCCCTGCAGCTCCGAGACGCAGAACCATCAGGAACTCGGTGAAAGCCATCATTATCCACAAGCATCACGCTCTGCTCACACCGAACCTGGGGAGGCCAGACTGAGGCACTTGGAGAACCTGCAGCGGCAGATCGACGACCTCACGGCGGCCCTGGTTCGGGCCCGAGCACACCTCACGGAACTGCAGTCCGCCTACAAGGTCGTCGAGGGCATTACTGACTTCGGCTCGTTAGGGGGATCCGCCTCGAAGTCCCTGATGATGCTGGGTGGTTGGTTGTATCTCCTGGTATGTGAGGTACACGGATGGGGGTGGCCTGCCCTCGACGCTGCGCGGTCGAGCGACCCTTCGACTGGTTGATGCACCACCGCCGCCAGGCCCGCGACTACGAGACCCACCGCACCGCTGTCAACTTGACCCGGCCCTGAAGGGACCGGGTTTGGAGGTAGTGCCCAACTGGCTGCTGGGTGGGCTCCTCCGTCCAGACACCCCGTTATGGGGTGGCAGGGACGCGTGACTCACGCCCCGCAGTCCACACGTCCTCGCCCCTGCGGGC
>NZ_WEGL01000013.1 GCF_009604455.1 Streptomyces sp. RB17 | reverse complement strand
CGACGATCATGGACCCGGTCTACGGCTACCAGGTCACCAACGTCGAGGCGTCGATGTCGTCGCCGTCCTCGCTGCTGCACTGGACCCGCCGCATGATCGAGATCCGCAAGCAGAACCCCGCCTTCGGACTGGGGTCCTACAACGAGCTGCAGTCCACCAACCCGGCTGTGCTCGCCTTTCTGCGCGAGTACGAGGACGACCTCGTGCTCTGCGTCCACAACTTCTCCCGTTTCGCCCAGCCCACGGAGCTGGACCTGAGCCGGTTCGGCGGGCGGCACCCGGTCGAGCTGTTCGGCGGCGTCCGCTTCCCGGCGATCGGCGAACTGCCGTACCTGCTCACCCTCGCGGGGCACGGCTTCTACTGGTTCCGGCTGCGGAGGGAATCGGCCTAGTCCCCTGGGGTGGGGCGGTTTCCACCGCCCCACCCGGGGCACGCATCAGTGACACCCCGACGACCCCGGGGAAAGGACGTGACGCCCATGGCGGAAACGGTCAGCTCTTCCAGTACCACCACTCCTCTCCTCGCCTCGCTCGACCCCTTGTTGCGCGAGTGGCTGCCGAGGCAGCGCTGGTTCGCCGGCAAGGGCCGCCCGGTCACCGGGTTCACCCCCGTGGCCGTCACCGAACTGCTGCCGCCCGACGGCCGGCTGGGCCTGTACCACCTGCTGCTGCGCGTCCACCAGCCGTCCGCGCTGGGCGCCGAGCCCCACCCGGGCGACTGCTACCAGCTGCTCATAGGCGTGCGCGAGGCGCTGCCGCCCCGGCTGGCGCCCGCGCTGATCGGGCATGTTCAGGACGGGCCGCTCGCCGGACGCACGGTGTACGAGGCCCTGTACGACCCCCGGCCCGCCGAGGTGCTGCTGGAGGCCCTGCGCACGCGGGCCCGCATCGGCGGGCTGCGGTTCGAGCGCGAGCGGCGCCAGGAGATCCGCGAGGGCCTCGTGGCCCGGCTGATGACCGCCGAGCAGTCCAACTCGTCGGTGGTGTACGGCGATACGTTCATCCTGAAACTGCTGCGCCGGGTGGTGCCCGGCGTCAACCCCGACCTGGAGATACCCCTGGCGCTGGCCCGCGAGGGCTGCCCCCGGGTGCCGGCGCCGACGGCCTGGCTGCACGCCGAGATCGACACCGGCTCCTACGTCCTGGCGGTGCTCCAGCCCTTCGTCAGCGGGGCGAGCGACGGCTGGGAGCTGGCGCTGCGCGAGCTGGCCAAGGGGGAGGACTTCGCCGCCGAGGCGCGGGGGCTGGGCCGCGCCACCGCCGAGGTGCACACCGCGCTCGCCCGCGCCCTGCCGACGGTCACCCTCGGTCATATGCAGCTGCAGTCGCTGGCCGACGGGATGACCGAGCGGCTGGCGGCGGCCGTCCAAGCGGTGCCGGCGCTGCGGCCGTACGAGGGCGGACTGCGCTCGGCCTACCGGGCGCTGGCCGGCCTCGCCACCGAGGGCCGCACCTGGACCGCCCAGCGGATCCACGGCGATCTGCACCTGGGCCAGTGCCTGCGCTCCCCGTCCGGGGAGTGGTCGCTGATCGACTTCGAGGGCGAGCCGGCCCGGCCGCCCGCCGAACGGCGGATGCCGCAGCCGCCGGTGCGGGACATCGCGGGGATGCTCCGCTCCTTCGACTACGCGGCCCACTCCGTGACCCCGCCCGCGCCGGACTGGGCGCGGGTGTGCCGGGCCGCCTACTGCTCCGGGTACGCGGACGTCGCCGGCCGCGATCCGCGCACCGATCCGGTGCTGCTGCGGGCCTATGAGACCGACAAGGCGGTCTACGAGACCGTCTACGAGGCCCGGCACCGCCCCGACTGGCTGCCCGTACCGCTCTCGGCGATCCGTCGCCTCGCCGCGTGAAGACCCAGGAGGCTCGTCCGTGACCCCGAAGGGCAAGAAGCACACCAGGACCAGGGAGAAGACGGTGCCCCGGCAGAAGGCGCCGGCGCACGAGCGTCCGGTGGCCGGGGTCTCCCGCGCCGACCGCGAGCGGCTGCTGCACGGCACCCACCACGACCCGCACTCCGTGCTGGGCGCCCATCCGGTGCCCGGAGGCGTGGCCTTCCGGGTGTTCCGGCCGTACGCGCTGTCGGTCACGGTCGTCACCGCCGGTCTGCGGGCCGAGCTGCACGACGACGGCGACGGGTTCTTCTCCGCGCTGGTGCCGTTGGAGGGTGTACCGGAGTACCGGCTGCTGGTGGCGTACGAGGGGAACGTCCTGGACACCGAGGACCCCTACCGCTTCCTGCCCACCCTCGGCGAGCTGGACCTGCATCTGATCGGCGAGGGCCGGCACGAGCAGCTGTGGCGGGCGCTCGGCGCGCATGTCACGACACGCCAAGGGGTGTCCGGCACGCGGTTCGCGGTGTGGGCGCCGGACGCACGGGGCGTACGGATCGCGGGCGGCTTCAACTTCTGGGACGGGACCGGCTTCCCGATGCGCTCGCTGGGCTCCTCCGGGGTGTGGGAGCTGTTCGTGCCGGGGATCGGCGCGGGCGAGGCGTACAAGTACGAGATCACCCGGCCGGACGGCTCGCGCACCCTGCGCGCCGATCCGCTGGCCCGCCGTACCGAGGCCCCGCCCGCGACGGCGTCGATCGTGCACGTCTCGCAGCACGAGTGGGCCGACGCGGAGTGGATGGCGCACCGGGCCGACACCCCGGTGCACGACGCGCCCTTCTCCGTCTACGAGGTGCATCTGCCCTCCTGGCGGCCGGGTCTCACCTACCGGCAGCTCGCCGAACAACTGCCCGCGTACGTACGGGAGATGGGCTTCACCCATGTGGAGCTGATGCCGGTCGCCGAGCACCCCTTCGGCGGTTCCTGGGGCTACCAGGTCACCGGTTTCTACGCCCCGACGGCCCGGCTCGGCACCCCGGACGACTTCAAGTACCTGGTGGACAGGCTGCACCAGGCCGGCATCGGTGTGCTGATGGACTGGGTGCCGGCGCACTTCCCGCGCGACGACTGGGCGCTGGCCGAGTTCGACGGGCGCCCGCTGTACGAGCACCACGATCCGCTGCGGGCCGCCCATCCGGACTGGGGCACCCTGGAGTTCGACTTCGGCCGCCGGGAGGTGCGCAACTTCCTGGTGGCGAACGCCGTGTACTGGTGCGAGGAGTTCCACATCGACGGCCTGCGGGTGGACGCCGTCGCCTCCATGCTCTACCTGGACTACTCGCGCGAGCCGGGCCAGTGGACGCCGAACGAGCACGGCGGCCGGGAGAACCTGGACGCGGTGGCGTTCCTGCAGGAGATGAACGCCACGGTGTACCGGCGCTGCCCGGGTGTGGTGACCATCGCCGAGGAGTCGACGGCCTGGGACGGCGTCACCCGCCCCACCCACCACAAGGGCCCGAGCGGCTTCGGCGGGCTCGGCTTCGGCCTGAAGTGGAACATGGGCTGGATGCACGACTCCCTGGCGTACATGGGCCACGAGCCGGTGCACCGCAGGTACCACCACCACGAGATGACCTTCTCGATGGTGTACGCCTACAGCGAGAACTACGTCCTGCCGATCTCCCACGACGAGGTCGTGCACGGCAAGCGGTCCCTGGTGTCGAAGATGCCGGGCGACTGGTGGCAGCAGCGGGCCGACCAGCGCGCGTACCTGGGCTTCATGTGGGCCCACCCCGGCAAGCAACTTCTGTTCATGGGGCAGGAGTTCGCGCAGGGAGCCGAGTGGTCGGAGGCGCACGGCCCCGACTGGTGGCTGCTCGACCCGTCCTACGGCGCAGAGGCCGACCACCGGGGCGTGCGGGACCTCGTACGGGACCTGAACGCGCTGTACCGGGCGACCCCGGCGCTGTGGCAGCGGGACACCGACCCGGCGGGCTTCCAGTGGATCACCGGGGACGCCGCCGACGACAACGTCTTCGCCTTCCTGCGCCTGGACGCCGACGGCACCCCGCTCCTCGCGGTCTCCCATATGTCCCCGGTGGTCCGGCACGACTACCGGCTCGGGGTCCCCGAGGACGTGCCGGCCTGGCACGAGTCGTTGAACACGGACGCCGCGCGGTACGGCGGCGGCGATGTCACCAACCGCGACGTGATCAAACCGGAGCCGCACGGGTGGCACGGCCGCCCGGCGAGCATCCGGCTGACCCTGCCCCCGCTGGCCACGGTCTGGCTGCGGCCCGCCTGACCGGGTGGCGCGCGCCTTATAGTGCCCCCAGGTCAACTTCGGTGCACCACAGGGGGAACGAGGCACGTGCGACCTTGGAGATCAGTGACCGCCCTGCTGTGCGCCGTGGCCGTCCTCCTGCTGGGCGGCTGCGGCACACGGACGGCCGGAGGCGCCTCCCCCACGCAGACCGGGCCGATCCCGTGGACCACCGCCGAACCCTCCGCGGTCACCGCGGCCCGGCTCGGCGCCGACCACCGCACACTGAGCATCGAGGCGCGCGTGCCCAGCGGCGAGCGCCCCTGCGTGCGGGACTTCAAGGCGGTGGACACCGACGCCGAGTACGGCAGCGTGCCGGGCCGGGTCCATGTCCAGATCACCTTCAACTCCCCGCACGGCGACGGGCGGTCGGGATGCACCAAGGAGAGGACGGCCACGGCCCGGGTACGGCTGCCCGAGCCGCTGGGCGAGCGCGAGCTGGTGGTGGACGACGACACGGTCTTCACCGCCGACGGGGCCGAGCCGCCCGCGCTGCGGCTGTGCGGACGGCTCGGCTGCCACCCGCCGGCCACCGGCTGCACCACCGCCTCCTACGAACAGGCGATGATCGCCGTCGGCGCGCCCATGCACTCCTACCGCGACGCCGAGCACTGCGACGGCACATGGCTGGTGCTGGACTTCTCCTGGCGCACCGGACCGGCGTGCGACGCCGACGACAAGGCCCCTGCCTGCGCGTCCCGCCTCGGCGACCGCTCCTTCTTCCGGGCGGAGCGCTCCGGCTGGAAGCCGTTCTTCGAGAGTGCGGCGGGCGGCTGTACGGCGGTGCAGCGCAGGGAACCGGCCTTCCCGACCGCGCTGTGCGCGTCGCTGAAGCCCCTGTCCTCCTCGCTGCACCCGAGCTACCCACCGCCGTCGCCCGGCGGGACGCCCGGCGGGAGTCCCGCTACGGCCCGGTGACGCCCGCGGCCAGCGCCTGCGGCAGCCCGTCCGTGTACAGCACCCCGAGCCGCTGCGTCGCCCGCGTCAGGGCGACGTACAGATCGCTCGTGCCGTACGCGCCCGGCTCCACCACCAGCACCGAGTCGAATTCGAGCCCCTTGGCCTGGCGGGGGTCGAGCAGCACGACCGTATGCGTCAGATCGGGCTCGGCGCCCGCCGTGACGCCGTCCAGCCGGGCGGCCAGACAGCGGTGCAGCGGGCGCGGCGCGATGACCGCCAGCCGCCCCTCGGCCGGGGTGAGCTCGGCGACCGCCTTGGCCACGGCCTCGGGCAGGTCACCGTCGGCCCGCCGCACCCACGGTCGTACCCCGGTCGACCGGACCGAGCTCGGCGGCTCGAAGTCCGGGTTCTCGGCGCGGACCACGGCCGCGGCCAGCTCCATGATCTCGGCCGGGGTGCGGTAGTTCACGCCGAGCCGGGTGTGCTCCCAGCGGTCCTCCACATAGGGGGCGAGGATGTCCGCCCAGGAGCCGACACCGGCCGCCTCGGCGGTCTGGGCGGGGTCGCCGACCAGGGTCATCGAGCGGGTCGGGCTGCGCCGCATCAGCAGCCGCCAGGCCATCGGCGACAGCTCCTGCGCCTCGTCCACGATGATGTGCCCGAACGCCCAGGTCCGGTTGGCCGCGGCGCGCTCGGCGGCGCTGCGGTGGTCCGCCTCCTCGTGCCGCTCGGCGAACCGCTCGGCGTCGATGATGTCGTGCGCGGACAGCACCTCGGACGCGTCCGGGTCACCGTCCTCCTTGTCCTCGAACTCGTACGTCCGGGAGGCGTACGACACGTCCAGCACACCCTGCGCGTAGGCGATCTGGGTCTCTCGCGCGCGCTCGGCACGCGCCCGCGCCCACCGGTCGTCCACGCCCAGGAGTTCGGCCGCCTCGTCGAGGAGGGGGACGTCGGCGACGGTCCAGGCGCGGGTCACCCGGCGCCGGACGGCGGCCGCGTCCTCCTCGCTCAGATAGCCGTCGGGTTCGGCGAGGAAGTCGGCGACCAGCCGCTGCGGGGTGATCCGCGGCCACAGCTGGTCGATGGCGTGCCACACCTCGGGGTTCTCGGCGAGTTCGTCCCGGATCTGGGTGATGTCGGAGGCGTCGAGCAGGCTGCTGCCGTCGTACGGGTCGGTGCCGACGCGTTCGGCGTACAGCTCGGTGAGGGTGTTGAGGATGTGGCCCTCGAAGTACTCGCGGGCGGCGTTGTGCGGCAGCTTGGCGGCGCGGGTGCGCTCACGGGCGACGGAGACCAGACCGTCGTCGAGCATCAGCACCTCGCGGTCGTGCCCGATCGCGATCACCGGGTCCGGCAGCGCCTGCCGGTCGCGTACGGCGGCGGCGAGCACGTCGGCCATGCCGGCGCGGCCCTTCACGGCGGCCGCCTGCGGGGTGTCGGTCGCGGTCGCCTTCACCCCGGGGAACAGCTCGCCGACCGTGGCCAGCAGCACCCCGGTCTCGCCGAGGGAGGGCAGTACCTCGCCGATGTAGCCGAGGAAGGCCGGGTTGGGGCCGACGATCAGGACGGCCCGGCGGGCCAGCAGCTCGCGGTACTCGTAGAGGAGGTAGGCGGCGCGGTGCAGCGCCACCGCGGTCTTGCCGGTGCCGGGCCCGCCCTCGACCACCAGCACCCCGCGGTACGGCGCCCGGATGATCTCGTCCTGCTCGGCCTGGATGGTCTGCACGATGTCGCTCATGCGGCCGGTGCGCGCCGAGTTCAGCGCGGCCAGCAGCACGGCGTCCCCGTTGTGGTCCTCGTACCCGGTGCGGGTGGCGTCACCGAGGTCGAGGATCTCGTCGTGCAGGGAGCTCACGGTCCGGCCCTCGGTGCTGATGTGCCGGCGGCGGCGCAGGCCCATCGGGGTGTGACCGGTGGCCAGGTAGAAGGGGCGGGCGACGTCGGCCCGCCAGTCGATGAGGACGGGGGTGCGCTCGGCGTCGTCCTCGCGCAGCCCGATCCGGCCGATGTGGTGGGCGGTGCCGTCGGCCAGGTCGATCCGGCCGAAGCAGAGCGAGCCGTCCACGGCGTTCAGCGCGGCGAGCAGCCCCGAGCGCTCGGCGACCAGGATGTCCCGCTCCAGCCGGGCCTGCATGGGCTTGTCGCCCTGGGCGAGCGCGTCCTCGACCGAGGTCTCGGTCTCGCCGCGCAGGACGTCCACGCGCGCGTACAGTCCGTCGATGAATTCCTGCTCGCGGCGCAATTCATCGTCAGGAAATTCGCTGTTCGGCAAGTCCCTGTTTGACAATTCCACTCCCGCCCGGATATACTCTGCTCAGTGAACTTCTCCGCGACCCATTTCACGGAAGTCGCGAATCACTGAATATACGCAGAGAAATCCCCCGAGCGCAATTGCTCAGGGGATTTTTTTCGTGGGCGGCCGTGCTGTGCGGCGCTTTACAGCACGTCGGCCAGCTCCTCCATGAGGCGCCGCTTGGGCCGCGCCCCCACCATGGACCGCACCGGCTCACCGTCCCGGAAGACCATCAGGGTCGGCGTGGACAGCACCCCGTAGGCGACCGTCGTCTCCGGATTGCGGTCGACGTCGATCTGTACGATCCTCAGCCGGTCGGCCTCCTCGGAGGCGATGTCCTTCAGCACCGGCGCGAGCTGCCGGCACGGGCCGCACCAGTCGGCCGTGAACTGCACCAGCACCGGAAGGCCGGCGCCGATCACCTCCGCCGCGAAGTCGGCATCCGTCACTTCGTCCAGTCCGCTCACCAAGCTCATCGCGAAAGCCCTCCCAGCTCGCATGCGGGCTCCGGGCCCCCCGGAACCAGCGCCTCGACGGCCAGCGCGTCCCGGGCCAGCTCGGCCCGCCGCAGTTGCCCGGCGACCGTCTCCCGCACCGCCGACAGCTGCCCGATCAGCCCGTCAAGCTCCGCCAGCTTGCGCCGGTAGACCTGCAGCGAGGCCGGGCAGGAGTCGCCCTCCGGATGCCCGGCGCGCAGACACTCCACGAAGGGCCGTGTCTCCTCCAGCTCGAAGCCGAAGTCCTGCAGTGTCCGGATCTGCTCCAGCAGCCTGAGGTCGCTCTCGTCGTAGGTGCGGTGTCCCTTGTCGTCGCGCCGGGCGGGCAGCAGCCCCCGTGCCTCGTAGTAGCGCAGGGTGCGGGTGGTGGTCCCGGCCCGTGCGGCCAGCTCGCCGATTCGCATGCCTACGACCGTACGGGTTGACGTCGGCGTCAAGGCAAGGCGGGCGGCAGGAGCGGTTTGTCGCGCACGGGTGAGCACAGCACGATCGAGGTCGTCGTACGGCCCGGCGCCGAGGTCTGCGCCTGGCTGTCCTCCCTCTCCCCCACCGTGATCCCGATCCCGGGCGCGAGCCGTCCGCAGACCATCCGGGACGCGGCGGCCTCGGAGCTCACACCGACGGCGGCGGCGCTGCCGCGGCTCACCGAGACCGCGCGGGCTCCGTAGCTCGAACACCGCTCAGCGGCAGGGCGCGTCGAGGTCCTCGGCGCGGCGTGGTGGCGGGCCGGCGGCGATGTCCGCGAGGACGGCACTCGGGCGGGCGGTCCAGTCCCGCTCGGGCCAGAGGGCCTCGCTGGGGCCGTAGCCGAAGACGTCGTACGCCTCGATCAGACGGTCACCCCCGCCGACTCCTCCACCTCCATCAGGGAGGCGCTGTGCCGTTCCTCCTCGAAGGCCTTGCGGCCGCCGCGCAGGCCGAACAGGCGCTTGGCGAGGGCGATGTAGAGGACCGCGAGGATGTTGAGGACGAGGGTGGCGATCTTCAGGTAGCTGACCTTCTCGGTGAGTTCGTAGATCTCCAGGGGGAGGAAGGCGGCGGTCGCGACCACCGTCAGGTACTCCGCCCAGCGCTTGGCGTACCAGAGGCCGACCGCCTCGACCAGCTCGATCAGGGCGTAGGCCAGGAGCAGGGCGGCGACCAGCAGCAGCGTGGAGTGCTTGTAGCCGAACGCCTTCTGGATGGAGCCGACGACCGGGGAGTGGTCGAGGTCGTAGTGGAAGTGGCGGAAGACCGGGCGGAAGACGTCCAGGTACTCGTTGAACAGGCGCCGCACCGCGTATTGGCTGTTGCTGAACTTCCAGACGGCCACCGCGACCGCCACGATGAACACCCCGCGCACGGCCCGCTCGATCGCCAGGAAGCGCAGGATGAACAGGTCACGGAGGACCTTCCCGCGCGGCACCAGCGGGGCGTCCCCGGCCGGGCCCGAACCGTGCGGCTCCCCGAGCACGAAGTCACCGCAGCGCAGACAGCGCCACGCCTCCCCGAGCGCGGTCTCGGCGTGCAGCCGGATCCGCAGCCGGGGGTCGTCGGGCGCGTAGGTCACATGCCCCTTGCGCGCGCAGGTCCGCCGGTCCCAGTCGATCTTCATCCCCCGTGCCTCCAAAGCCGTACTGACTCACATGTACTGACGCCACGCACGAACGTGCCGTTCCGGTTGGTCCGGAGCGGCACGTTAGCGGATGAGGGTGCGCAGCGGTCAGTCGGCGGCGCTGCCCACCAGTTCCTTCTCCTCGGTCTTCACCTCCGGTGCGGTGGCTTCACGGCGCGGCAGCAGGAGCGCCACGAGAACCGTGCCGATGCCGAGGATCACCGCGCCGACCATGCTGGTGTGTGCGACGGCGGAGGAGAAGGAGGAGCCGACGGCGTCGGCCATCTGCCGGGCGCCGGAGGCGAGTTCGGTGGCCTGCTGCTTGAGCTGTGCCGCTTGGTGGGGGTCCTTGGCGTGGGCCGCCCGGGCCGCCAGCGCGTGCGCCTTGTCGCCGATGCCCCGCGCCACCGCGTACCCGGCGCCGACCGAGTCCCGCGCGGTGTCCAGGGCGCTCGCCGGGAGCTTGCTGCCCGCGGTGGCGTCGCCGAGGTGGTTGCCGTACGACGTGGCGAGCAGCGAGCCGAGGATCGCGATGCCGAGGGAGCCGCCGAGTTCCAGCGAGGTGTCGTTGACCGCGCCGCCGACGCCCAGCTCGGACTCGGGGAAGGCGCCCATGATCGCGTCGGTGCAGGGCGAGAGGGCGAGGCCGATGGCGAGGCCGAGGACGATCAGGGGGGCCAGGAAGTCGCCGTACGTCGACCCCGCGTCGACACGGGTCAGCAGCGCCAGAGCCGTCGTACCGCCGACCATGCCCGCCGTGACGGTCCACTTCATGCCGACGCGCGGGGTGAGCCAGCCGGTCAGCGCCGAGCCGACGAAGACCGCGCCGGCCAGCGGCAGCATGCGGACGCCGGTCTCCAGGGCGTCGTAGCCGAGGACGAACTGCAGGTGCTGGGTGAGGTAGTAGAAGGCGCCGAAGACGGCGAGGAAGAACAGGGCGACGGCCAGGTTGGAGCCGGCGAAGCGGCGGGCGGTGAAGCGGCGCACGTCGAGGATCGGGCGGGGGTGACGCAGTTCCCAGGCGACGAAGGCGACCAGACCGAGGCCCGCGATCACCGCGGCCGTGATCGCCTTGGCGCCCCAGCCGAAGTGCGGGCCCTCGATGATCATGTAGACCAGCGAGCCGGTCCAGATCACCGACAGCAGTCCGCCGACGTAGTCGATGCGGTCGTGGTGGCCCGCCTTGGACGGCGGGACCAGGACGAAGGCGGCGACGAGCGCGACGGCCGCGATGGGCACGTTGATCAGGAAGGTCGAGGACCAGCCGTGGTCGCGCAGCAGGGCGCCGGCGACGACCGGTCCTGCGGCGATGGCGAGGCCGGCGGTCGCCGTCCACAGGGTGATCGCCTTGGCGCGCTCGGCGCGCGGGAAGGTCGCGGCGAGCAGGGAGAGCGTGGCGGGCATGATCAGCGCCGCCCCGACGCCCATCACGGCGCGGGCCGCGATGACGGTCGCCGCGCTGTCGGCGAGGTACCCGAAGACGGCCCCGCCGCCGAAGACGACGAGTCCGAGGACGAGCGCGCCGCGCCGGCTGTACTTGTCGCCGATGGCGCCGAGCAGCAGCATCAGCGCCGCGTAGGGGACGGTGTAGCCGTCGATCACCCACTGCAGGTCGGCGCTGGTCAGCCCGAGGTCCTTCGTCATGTCGGGCGCGGCGACCGTGAGGGCGGTGTTCGCCATCACGATGATCAGCAGGCTCAGGCAGAGCACGAGCAGTGCCCACCAGCGGCGGGCGTAGGGGCGCTCCATCTTCTCGACCGGTTCGGTCATGACGAGTCGCATGGCAGGGGTCGCCTTCCTCGATCGCGACGAGATTTGCACAGTGACGTGCAATTGCACAGCACTGTGCAATGTACGCCGCTGCACATCGGTGTGCAAGTCGATGAAGGGCGTGCACAATGACAGCCATGACCACGGGTAACACCAGCCGCGCCGACGCCAACCGGCGCCGCATCCTCGACGTCGCCCTCGCCGAACTGCTGCGCGACCCCGACGCCTCCATGGACCAGATCGCGCGCGCCGCGGGAGTCGTACGACGGACGGTGTACGGCCATTTCCCCAGCCGTGAGGCGCTCATCAGCACCCTCGTCGACGGCGCCGTGGCGGCACTGGCGGACGCGGACGCCCGCGCCCGTGACGATGCGCAGGACCCGGCGGAGGCTGTGGCCCGCTCGGTGCTCGCCATCTGGGAGATCGCCGACCGCTACCGGCTGCTGATCGCCCTGGCCCAGCGCACAGTCACCGTCCAGGGCATCCGCGAACGTCTGGCCCCCGTGCGCGCGGGCAAGATCCGACTGCTCCAACAGGGCCTGGACGAGGGCGTGTTCAACTCACCGCTGCCGGCGCCGGCGCTGGCCTACGTGCACGAGCAGATGCTCTTCGCGGTGATGGAGGCGGTGAACGACGGCCTCCTGACGGCACAGGAGGCGGGCCGCTCGGCCACGGTCACGGTGCTGACCGCGGCGGGCGTGCCCGCCTCGAGGGCCACCGAGCTGGTGGCCAGGGTGAACGAGGAGAAACGGAAGAAGCCGGGCGGCTGAGGTACGGACACTCAGCCGCCCGGCGGCGGTTCCGGATGCCCGGCCCGGGTTCAGGCGGGGCCGGACATCCGGAGTCTCTTTCCGCGGATCAGGCCTTGACCAGCCCCTCCTCCCGAGGCTCAGGAACCTCGGTGACCGTCGCCCGCCCCTCATCCATCAACGTGGTCTCATCGAACGGCAGTTCCCCGGAAAGAACCTGCCGCACCCGCTCCTTGTCGATCTCCTTCGTCCACGTGCCCACCAGCACCGTGGCGACCGCGTTGCCCGCGAAGTTCGTCAGCGCGCGCGCCTCGCTCATGAACCGGTCGATACCGACGATCAGTCCGACCCCGTCGACCAGCGCGGGCTTGTGCGACTGCAGACCGCCGGCCAGGGTCGCGAGACCGGCGCCGCTCACGCCCGCCGCGCCCTTGGACGCCAGCAGCAGGAACAGCAGCAACGGGATCTGCTCACCGACGGACATCGGCGTACCCAGGGCGTCCGCGATGTACAGCGAGGCCATGGTCATGTAGATCATCGTGCCGTCGAGGTTGAAGGAGTAACCGGTCGGCACGGTGATACCGACGACCGGCTTGCTGACGCCCAGGTGCTCCATCTTCGCGATCAGCCGCGGCAGCGCGGACTCGGAGGAGGAGGTGGACAGGATCAGCAGAAACTCCCGCGCCAGGTACTTGAAGAGGGAGAAGACGTTCAGACCCGCGACGACGCGCAGGATCGCGCCGAGCACCACGAAGACGAACAGCACGCAGGTGACGTAGAACCCGAGCATCAGCACGGCGAGGCTCTTCAGCGCGTCCAGCCCTGCCGAGCCCACCACCGCGGCGATGGCCCCGAACGCACCGATCGGCGCGGCCCACATGACCATCGACAGGATGCGGAAGACGAGCCGCTGGATGTGCTCGATGCCGCGCAGCACCGGCTGTCCGGCCGAGCCCATGGCCTGCAGCGCGAACCCGGCGAGCAGGGCCACCAGCAGCGTCTGGAGGACCTGGCCCTCGGTGAAGGCGGAGACGAACGTGGTCGGGATGATCGACAGCACGAAGTCGACGGGCGGCAGGGCGTCGCTGGACACCTGGGCGTGCCCGGTCGCCTTGAGCGCGTTCGTCAGGTGCAGTCCGTCACCGGGGTGCAGCACATTGCCGACGACGAGCCCGATGGCGAGCGCGACCAGCGACATGACCAGGAAGTAACCGAGGGCGATACCGCCCACGGCCCCCACCTTCGCGGCCTTCCGCACCGACCCGATCCCGAGCACGATCGTGCAGAAGATGATCGGCGAGATCATCATCTTGATCAGGTTCACGAAACCGGTACCGAGTGGTTTCAGCTGGATCGCGGCGTCGGGCCAGATGAGGCCAACGGCGATGCCGAGGGCGACCGCCACGATGACGGCGATGTACAGGTAGTGGGTCCGGTCCCGCTTCACGCGGGGTGCGGCAGGTGCCGTATCGGGGGTGATGGCGGCCACGACTGCCCTCCTTGACGTCTTCGTCGGCGAACAACCGGCGTGCGGCTCACGTCCGGGCGTTGTTTGGGGAATGCCGTGACTATCTCCCGGCCTGTGAGGGCGGTCACCCTTCCGTTCATTTAGTTCACACTTAACCGGAGAGGCACACTGCTGACATGCGCTTCCCGTCCCTCCCCCGACCTCGCAGTCTCGCGGGCCAGCTGTTCGCCATGCAGGCCGTGCTGATAGCGGTGGTCGTGGCCGGGTACGCGCTGTTCACCTACGTCAGCGACCAGCGGCAGGCCGAGGACGCGGCGGTCCGCCAGGTCACCGCGGTGGCCCGCTCGATCGCGGACGCCCCCTCGGTCCGCGCGGCGATCCACACCTCCCGCCCCTCGGCGGCGCTGGAGCCGTACGCGCTCATGGTCATGCGGGACGCGGACGTCGACTTCGTGACGATCATGAATCCGGCGGGCATCCGCTGGACCCACCCCGACCGGAAACAGATCGGCAAACGTTTCCTCGGCCGTATCGACCCCGCCCTGCACGGCCACACCTTCACCGAGACCTACACCGGCACCCTCGGCCCGTCCGTCCGCGCGGTGACCCCGGTCGAGGAGAACGGGCACGTCATCGGCCTGGTCAGCGCCGGAATCAAGGTGGAGGCGATCAGTGCGCGGGTCCAGGGCCAGGTCACGGCCCTGCTCGGCGTCGCGGGTGCCACCCTGCTGCTCGGCGCCGTCGGCACGTACGTGATCAACGCCCGCCTGCGCCGCCACACCCACGGCATGAACGCCACCGAGCTGAGCCGGATGCACGACTACCACCAGGCGGCGCTGCACGCGGTCCGCGAGGGTCTGCTGATGCTGGACGGGCAGTACAGGGTGGCGCTGATCAACGACGGCGGACGGGAGCTGCTGGGCCTGGGGGCGCCGGACACGCAGCTGATCGGCAGCTCGGTGGCCGAGCTGGGCCTGCCGGCCCCGCTGACCGGCGTGCTGCTGTCCTCCGAGCCGCGGGTGGACGAGGTGCACCTGACGGCGTCCCGGGTGCTGGTGGTGAACACCTCCCCGGTGTCCGGCGGAGAGCGCCGCGGCACGGTCGTCACGCTCCGTGATGTCACCGAACTCCAGTCCCTGATGGGCGAGCTGGACTCGGAGCGGGGCTTCACCCAGGCGCTGCGCTCGCAGGCGCACGAGGCCGCGAACCGCCTGCACACGGTGGTGTCGCTGATCGAGCTGGGCCGGGCCGAGGAGGCCGTGGAGTTCGCCACGGCGGAACTGGAGCTGGCCCAGGCGCTCACCGACCAGGTGGTCGCGGCGGTCGGCGAACCGGTGCTCGCCGCCCTGCTGCTCGGCAAGACGGCCCAGGCCAACGAGCGGGGCGTGGAGCTGGTGGTGTCCCCGGACAGCCGCCTCGACGACAACCTGCTCCCGGAGAGCCTGCCCGCCCGCGACCTGGTGACCATCCTCGGCAACCTGATCGACAACGCGGTGGACGCGGCGCAGGGCAGCGTCCGGGCGCAGGTGACGGTGACGGCGTACGCCTCGGACACCGAGGTGGTCCTGCGGGTGTCCGACACGGGCCCCGGTGTGGACCCGGCCCATGCCGACCTGGTATTCCAGCGGGGGTTCTCGACGAAGCCGGCCGGGCCCGGCGGACGGGGCCTCGGGCTGGCCCTGGTCCGGCAGGCGGTGACCCGCCACGAGGGCACGTTGACGGTGACGGAGTCCGACGAGGACGGCGAGGGCGGAGCGGTGTTCGAGGCACGGTTGCCGCTGCGCACCCCCACGGGTGGCGGCAGATGACGAACGAGCAGCGGCCCATCCGCGTCCTGGTCGTCGAGGACGACCCGGTCGCCGCCGACGCCCATGTGATGTACGTCGGCCGGGTACCGGGATTCGTCGCGGTCGGCAAGGCGCACACGGGTGCGGAGGCGCGTCGCGTCCTGGACCGTACGGCCGTGGACCTCCTGCTCCTCGACCTGCACCTCCCGGACGTGCACGGCCTGCAGTTCGCCCGCTCGCTGCGCGCGGCCGGGCATCACGCGGACGTGATAGCGGTGACGTCGGCGCGGGATCTGGCGGTGGTGCGGGAGGGTGTCTCGCTGGGCGTGGTCCAGTACGTCCTGAAGCCCTTCACCTTCGCCACGCTCCGGGACCGCCTGGTCCGCTACGCCGAGTTCCGTGCGGCGGTGGGCGAGGCGAGCGGCCAGGACGAGGTCGACCGGGCGCTGGGGGCCCTGCGGGCACCGTCGCCCGCTGCACTGCCGAAGGGCTTGAGCGGGCCGACGCTGGAGCGGGTGACGGGGGCCCTGCGGGAGGCGGCGGAAGGACTCACGGCGGCGGCGCTGGCCGAGTCGGTGGGCATCTCCCGGATCACCGCCCGGCGGTACCTGGAGCACCTGGTGGAGACGGGGCGGGCGGCACGGAGTCCGTTGTACGGGCAGGTGGGGCGGCCGGAGTTGGTGTATCGATGGGTGCCGCAGGGGCGGTGAGAGAAGGTTCGGCCCGCCGGACGGTCGGCGACGGCCGTACGTCCTGAGTGACGTCCGGCCGCGCCGTGCGCAGCCGATCCCGTGCAGACTCATTGACCTGACTAGACCATTCCTCTTACCTTCGCACGGCAACCACCTGGCCACTCAGCAGTGCGCCCTCAGGAGGTCATGCCCGTGCGCCCCACCGCCGCCCTCTCCGCCCTCCTCACCGCCGCTCTCGCCGCCGCGACCCTCACCGCCTGCGGCAACGGCTCCGGAAGCAGTCCGAACACGATCAAGGTCTCCTACAAGCAGTCGACCGACAACTCGGTCAAGGTGATGGACACCTATCTCGCCGGGATCAAGAAGGACTTCGAGAAGAAGTACCCCGGCAAGAAGGTCGAGTTCGTGCCCATCAAGGCCCCGGACGCCGACTACTACACCAAGCTGCAGCAGATGCTGCGCTCCCCGAGGACCGCGCCGGACCTCGTCTACGAGGACACCTTCCTCATCAACTCCGACATCACCAGCGGGTACCTGAAGCCCCTGGACCCGTACCTGGCCAAGTGGCCCGACTGGAGTCAGTTCATCGACACCGCGAAAGCGGCCGCGAAGGGCCAGGACGGGAAGACGTACGGCGTTCCGGACGGGACCGACACCCGCGGGCTGTGGTTCGACAAGCGGGTGTTCCGCAAGGCCGGACTCCCGGAGAACTGGCAGCCGAAGAACTGGGCCGACGTCCTCGCCGCCGCCCGGACCATCAAGCAGAAGGTTCCCGGGGTCACCCCGATCAACGTCTACACCGGCAAGCCGGCGGGTGAGCGCTCCACCATGCAGGGATTCGAGATGCTCCTGTACGGCACGGGCGACGGCACCTCCGATCCGCTCTACGACAGCACCACGAAGAAGTGGATCACGGCCGGCCAGGGCTTCCGGGACTCGCTGAGGTTCGTCGAGACCGTCTACAAGGAGAAGCTCGGACCCGACGTCTCCGACGCCCTCGACCCCAACTACGCCACCACCGTCAACGGCGAGCTCCTCCCCCAGGGCAAGCTCGGCATCGACCTCGACGGCTCCTGGCTGCCGCAGGAGTGGCTGCCGGGCAGCGGGCACGAGTGGCCCGACTGGTCGAAGCAGTTGGGGCTGGCCGCCATGCCGACCGAAGCCGGGCAGGCCCCGGGCAAGGTGAGCATGTCCGGCGGCTGGACCTGGGCCATCCCGGCCAAGGCCGGCAACCCGGACCTCGCCTTCGACTTCGTCAAGACCCTGCAGACCGAGGCGAACGCCAGGAAGTGGTACATCGCCAACTCGGGGATCTCGGTGCGCAAGGACGTCGCCGCCGACCCCGCCTACGCCACCGCCCAGCCCGGCATCAAGTTCTTCACCGACCTGGTGTCCAGCACGCACTACCGGCCCGCGTATCCGGCGTACCCGAAGGTGTCGACGGCCATCCAGGAGGCCATGGAAAGCGTGACGACCGGCGACCAGTCGGTGGAGAAGGCGGCGAGCGGGTACGACGACACGCTCAAGGACGTGACCGGTGGCCAAGTGGTCGGCAAATGAGGCGCCGGATCGGCCGCGCCCTCCCGCTCACCCCCGCACTCGTCCTGCTCCTGCTCTTCCTCGCCGGGCCGATCGCCTACTGCGTCTGGATCGCCTTCACCGATCTGCAGCTGACCGGTCAGGCGCACTCGTCGTTCGTCGGGTTCGACAACTTCCGGCGTGCCTTTCACGACCCCGCGTTCCTGAACGCCGTCTGGCTGACCCTGGTGTTCACCGTGCTGTCCTCGCTCGTCGGGCAGAACACACTGGGGCTCGCCCTGGCCGCGCTCATGAAACGGGCGTCGAAACCGGTGCGCACGCTCACCGGCGGGGTCGTCGTCACGGCGTGGGTGCTGCCGGAAGTGGTCGCCGGGTTCCTGCTGTACGCCTTCTTCCGGCGCGAGGGAACCCTCAACGCCATCCTGGACCTCCTCCATCTGCCCCGCGAGAACTGGCTGTTCACGTTGCCCATCCTCGCCGTGTCCTTCGCCAACGTCTGGCGGGGCACGGCGTTCTCGATGCTCGTCTACTCCGCCGCGCTGGACGAGATACCCGCCGAGATCACGGAGGCCGCCGAGGTGGACGGGGCCGGCGGATGGCGGCGGATGTGGCACATCACGCTGCCGATGATCCGGCGGTCCATCGGCACCAACCTGATGCTCAACACCCTGCAGACGCTGTCCGTCTTCGGGCTGATCTGGGTCATGACCCGGGGCGGGCCCGGTGACAAGAGCCAGACCCTGCCGCTGTTCATGTACGAACAGGCCTTCCAGAACAGCATGATCGGGTACGCCACCGCGGTCGCCCTGCTTCTGCTGCTCGTCGGGGCGCTGTTCTCGGTGGTCTATCTGCGGCTGCTGCGGACGGAGGTGTGATGGCCCGGAAACGTGCGTCCCGTCGGTTCGCCGCCGACATCTCGCTCCTGCTCGTGGCCGTCGCCTTCGCGCTGCCCCTCGCCTGGGTGGTGCTGTCCTCCGTGGACCCGCACGCGGACCTCAGAGTGAAGATCCCGGACGGTCTCACCTTCGGCAACTTCGATGCCATCCTGACCCCGGACATCACCTACACCCCGCTGCTGAACAGCCTGATCCTGTGCGGCGGCGCCACCGCGCTGACCGTCGCCTGCGCCGCCCTCGCCGCGTATCCGCTCTCCCGGTTCCGCTCGCGGCTCAACCGGCCGTTCCTGCTGTCCATCCTGTTCGCGGCGAGCCTGCCGATCACGGCGATCATGGTGCCGGTGTACGCGCTGTTCGTACGGGTGAACCTGATCGACACCCTGCAGGGCACGATCCTGTTCTTCGCCACCTCCCAACTCCCCTTCGCCATCTGGCTGATGAAGAACTTCATGGACGGGGTACCGAAGGAGCTGGAGGAGGCGGCCTGGACGGACGGGGCGTCCTCGCTGCAGTCCCTGGTCCGGATCGTGCTGCCGCTGATGGGGCCGGGGTTCGCCGTCGTCACGGTGTTCTCGTTCGTGATGATGTGGGGGAACTTCTTCGTCCCGTTCATGCTGCTGCTCACCCCGGACCAGATGCCGGCCTCGGTCAGCATCAACGACTTCTTCGGCAACCGGGGCATGGTGGCGTACGGCCAGCTCGCCGCGTTCTCCGTCATCTACTCCACGCCCGTGATCCTGCTCTACGTCCTGGTCGCACGCCGCTTGGGAGGTGGCTTCGCGCTGGGCGGCGCGGTCAAGGGATGAAGCGGAAGGGTGTTCCGTCCGTTACATACCGAACGGCCGGAACTGTGCGTTCCGCCAATCCCCGATCCTGTCCGAACAGCCCGTAGCCATCCCGTCACAGGACCCCTAGGTTGTGCGAGGTGCGCCAACCCTCAGCTCCCCCCTTCAACGCCCCGGCCGCCCGCCGGCTGCGCGCCGCGCTCGGCATGGGCCCCGAGCACGTCGCCTACGGCATGCGGGCCTCGTACGGGCTGCCGTACGTCACACCCGACCTCGTGATCGCCTGGGAACGCGGCACGGCGGCCCCGAGCCACCCCGAACTCACCGCTCTGGCGGGCGTGCTGTGGTGTTCCCCGGGTGAACTGTTCGGCCGGCCGCAGACCCTGCGCGAGCATCGCGTCGCCCGTGCCGTCGCGCCCGAGGACGTCGCCCGTGCCGTCGGCATGGATGTGCGGTCGTATCTGCGCATGGAGGAGAGCGGTCAGTGGCGGGGCAACGAGCGCCAGTCGGCCGCGCTCGCCCAGGCCCTCGATCTCGCCCTGCCCGACTTCGTCGCCGTCACCGGCCGCGAGGCGAAGCTCGCCGAACTGCTGCACAGCGCGGTGACCACCCGCTGGCAGGCCTATGTGCGGCCGGTACGGAAGCTGGCACCCATGGACAGCGCCGTCCTCGAAGAAGTGCTGCAGGGGCTCTACGAGGACTACCAGGGGCACATGGCCGCCACCCTGAGCTGGGGCGGCGGCAGCACGAGCGCCAGCGACTCCGGCCGGGAGTTCCTCGACCGGATCGTGGAGAACTTCTGGAACTCAGTGGAGGACAGGACGGTCCGGTAGAACGACAGGGCGGCCTAGAAGACCGACTCCGCCTCGTCCATGCGGTCCTTCGGCACCGTCTTCAGCTCGGTGACCGCCTCCGCGAGCGGCACCATCACGATGTCGGTGCCCTTGAGCGCGGTCATCCTGCCGAAGTCGCCGCGGTGCGCGGCCTCCACGGCGTGCCAGCCGAAGCGGGTGGCGAGGACGCGGTCGTAGGCGGTGGGGACGCCGCCGCGCTGGACGTGGCCGAGGATGACCGGCTTGGCCTCCTTGCCGAGGCGCCGCTCCAGCTCGTAGGCCAGCGCGGTGCCGATGCCCTGGAAGCGTTCGTGGCCGTACTGGTCGATCTCGCCCTTGCCGTAGTCCATGGTGCCCTCGGCGGGGTGGGCGCCCTCGGCGACGCAGATGACGGCGAACTTCTTGCCGCGGTCGAAGCGCTCCTCGACCATCTTGACCAGGTCGGCGGGGTCGAAGGGGCGCTCGGGCAGGCAGATGCCGTGGGCGCCGGCGGCCATGCCGGACTCCAGGGCGATCCAGCCGGCGTGCCGGCCCATGACCTCGACGACCATCACCCGCTGATGGGACTCGGCCGTGGTCTTCAGGCGGTCCATCGCCTCGGTCGCGACGCCGACAGCCGTGTCGAAGCCGAAGGTGCGGTCGGTGGAGGAGATGTCGTTGTCGATGGTCTTGGGGACGCCGACGACCGGGAGGCCCGCGTCCGAGAGCATGCGGGCCGCGGTCAGCGTGCCCTCGCCGCCGATCGGGATCAGCGCGTCGATGCCGAACTCCTCGACCATGTCGGCGGCTCCGTCGCACGCCTCGCGCAGCCGGTCCCGCTCCAGCCGGGAGGAGCCGAGGATGGTGCCGCCGCGGGCCAGGATGCCGCTGACGCCGTCCAGGTCGAGGCTGCGGTAGTGCCGGTCGAGCAGACCCCGGTAGCCGTCCTCGAAGCCGATGACCTCGTCGCCGTACTGCGCAACCGCCCGGTGCACGACCGACCGGATCACGGCGTTCAGGCCGGGGCAGTCGCCGCCTGCGGTGAGAACTCCGATGCGCATCGTGCTGTGTCTCCTGCTCGCTGTCGTTACCGGTGAGCCAGTGTCGATTGTTTCACGTCCACCGAGGCGGCGAGGCACTTGACGGGCGCCTTATCCGGCGGCAGGGGTATTGTCAAGAGGGTTCTGCTCACCTCGGTGGGCGATTTTTATGCCGCCGGCGTGACGTTCAAGCCGTACAGACGCGACATTCAAGACGTACAAGTCATCAGACATGAGGAACGGAGTGGCACACGTGACGCGCAGCGTGTACGTGACCGGGATCGACCGCGGTGACGGCCGCCAGGTCGTGGAGCTGGGGGTCATGGAGCTCCTGACCCGGCAGGTCGACCGGGTGGGCGTGTTCCGTCCGCTCGTGCACGACGGCCCCGACCGGCTCTTCGAGCTGCTGCGGGCGCGCTACCGCCTCTCGCAGGATCCGGCGACCGTCTACGGCATGGACTACCACGAGGCGTCCGCGCTCCAGGCCGAGCAGGGCACCGACGAGCTGGTCTCCGCGCTGGTCGACCGCTTCCACCTGGTGGCGCGCGACTACGACGTCGTCCTCGTGCTCGGCACCGACTTCGCCGACACCCAGCTGCCGGACGAGCTGTCGCTGAACGCCCGCCTCGCCAACGAGTTCGGCGCCTCCGTGATCCCGGTGGTCGGCGGCCGCGGGCAGACCACCGAGTCCGTGCTCGCCGAGACCCGCAACGCCTACCGCGCCTACGACGGCCTGGGCTGCGACGTGCTGGCGATGGTCACCAACCGGGTCGCCCGCGAGGACCGCGACGAGATCGCCGAGCGGCTCGCGAACCGGCTGCCGGTGCCCTGCTTCGTCGTCCCGGACGAGCCCGCGCTGTCCGCGCCGACCGTGTCCCAGATCGCCCATGCCCTCGACGCGAGGATCCTGCTCGGCGACGACTCCGGGCTCGCCCGGGACGCCCTCGACTTCGTCTTCGGCGGCGCCATGCTGCCCAACCTGCTGGGCGCCCTGACCCCCGGCTGCCTGGTCGTGACCCCGGGCGACCGCGCCGACCTGGTCGTCGGCTCGCTGGCCGCGCACAGCGCCGGCACCCCGCCGATAGCCGGCGTGCTGCTCACCCTGAACGAGGTGCCGAGCCAGGAGATCCTGACCCTCGCCGCCCGGCTCGCCCCCGGCACCCCGGTGCTCTCCGTGACGGGCAACAGCTTCCCCACCGCCGAGCGGCTGTTCTCCCTGGAGGGCAAGCTGAACGCGGCCACCCCGCGCAAGGCTGAGCGGGCACTCGGCCTGTTCGAGCGGTACGCCGACACCACAGGGCTGGCCGCGCGCGTGAGCGCCCCCAGCAGCGACCGGGTCACTCCGATGATGTTCGAGCACAAGCTGCTGGAGCAGGCCCGCTCCGACAAGCGGCGGGTCGTACTGCCGGAGGGCACCGAGGAGCGGGTGCTGCACGCGTCCGAGGTGCTGCTGCGCCGCGGGGTGTGCGACCTGACCCTGCTCGGCCCCGAGGACCAGATCCGCAAGAAGGCCGCCGACCTCGGCGTCGACCTCGGCGACACCCGGCTGATCGACCCGGCCACCTCCGAACTGCGCGACTCCTTCGCCGAGAAGTACGCGGCGCTGCGCGCCCACAAGGGCGTCACGGTCGAGCTGGCCTACGACGTCGTCTCGGACGTCAACTACTTCGGCACCCTGATGGTCCAGGAGGGTCTGGCCGACGGCATGGTCTCCGGGTCCGTGCACTCCACGGCGGCCACCATCCGCCCGGCCTTCGAGATCATCAAGACAAAGCCCGAGTCGTCGATCGTCTCGTCCGTCTTCTTCATGTGCCTGGCCGACAAGGTGCTGGTCTACGGCGACTGCGCGGTCAACCCGGACCCGAACGCCGAGCAGCTCGCGGACATCGCCGTCCAGTCGGCGACCACGGCCGCGCAGTTCGGCGTGGAGCCCAGGATCGCGATGCTGTCGTACTCCACCGGCACCTCCGGCTCGGGCGCCGACGTCGACAAGGTGCGCGAGGCCACCGAGCTGGCGCGCAGCAGGCGACCGGACCTGAAGATCGAGGGGCCGATCCAGTACGACGCGGCCGTGGAGCCGTCCGTCGCCGCGACCAAACTGCCGGACTCCGATGTCGCCGGGCAGGCAACGGTTCTGATCTTCCCGGACCTCAATACGGGCAACAACACCTACAAGGCCGTGCAGCGCTCGGCCGGCGCGATCGCCGTCGGACCGGTCCTGCAGGGTCTGCGCAAGCCGGTCAACGACCTGTCCCGGGGCGCGCTCGTCCAGGACATCGTGAACACCGTCGCCATCACGGCGATCCAGGCCCAGACATCCGCCAACTGAGTACAGAGAGCTTTCGAATCACCGTGACCGCGACCCGTGTCCTCGTCCTCAACTCCGGCTCCTCGTCGGTGAAGTACCAGCTGCTCGACATGCGCGACGCGAGCCGGCTGGCCGTCGGCCTGGTGGAGCGCATCGGCGAGCAGACCTCCCGGCTGAAGCACACCTGCCTGGCCACCGGCGACACCCGCGAGCACACCGGGCCGATCGCCGACCACGACGCCGCCCTCAAGGCGGTCGCCGAGGAGCTGGGCCGGGACGGCCTGGGGCTCGACTCGCCGGAACTGGCCGCGATCGGGCACCGGGTGGTGCACGGCGGCATGTTCTTCACCGAGCCGACCGTCATCGACGACGAGGTGCTCGGCGAGATCGAGCGGCTGATCCCGGTCGCCCCGCTGCACAACCCGGCCAACCTGACCGGCATCCGCACCGCCCGGGGGCTGCGCCCGGACCTGCCCCAGGTCGCCGTCTTCGACACCGCGTTCCACACGACGATGCCGGAGTCGGCGGCGCGCTACGCGATCGACCCGAAGATCGCCGACCGGCACCGCATCCGCCGCTACGGCTTCCACGGCACCTCGCACGCGTACGTCTCCCGTCGGACCGCACGGCTGCTGGGCAAGGACCCGTCCGAGGTCAATGTGATCGTGCTGCACCTGGGCAACGGCGCCTCGGCCTCCGCGGTGGAGCGGGGCCGGTGCGTGGACACCTCCATGGGGCTCACCCCTTTGGAGGGGCTGGTGATGGGTACGCGCTCCGGTGACGTGGATCCGGCCGTCATCTTCCATTTGGCCCGGGTTGGGGATATGTCCATGGACGAGATCGACACTCTTCTCAACAAGAGGAGCGGCCTGTTCGGTCTGTGCGGGGACAACGACATGCGGGAGATCCGCCGCCGGATCGACGAGGGTGACCAAGAGGCCGCTCTCGCGTTCGACATTTACATTCACCGGATCAAGAAGTACATCGGCGCCTATTACGCCGTGCTCGGGAAGGTGGACGCGGTCGCGTTCACGGCCGGGGTCGGCGAGAACGCGGTGCCCGTGCGGGAGGCGGCGATCGCGGGCCTGGAGAGCCTGGGCCTGGCCGTCGACCCGGAGCTGAACGCGCGGCGCTTCGGCGAGGCCCGGCTGATCTCGCCGGAAGGCGCGCGGGTCGCGGTGGCCGTGGTCCCGACGGATGAAGAACTGGAGATCGCGACGCAGACCTACGCACTGGTCGGAAAGAACAAGTGAATAGCAGCACCTGAGCGGTGCGGCACTCATTTGTATCTTCCGCCAGACGGAATATTCCGTAGCGAAACAAACCGATAGGATCGCCCCATGCGCCGTTCGAAAATCGTCTGTACTCTCGGCCCCGCGGTCGACTCCCACGAGATGCTCGTCGCCATGATCGAGGCGGGCATGAATGTGGCCCGGTTCAACTTCAGCCACGGCACCCACGCCGAGCACCAGGCGCGGTACGACCGCGTCCGGGCCGCGTCCAAGGAGACCGGCCGGCCCATCGGCGTCCTCGCCGACCTGCAGGGCCCGAAGATCCGCCTGGAGACCTTCGCCGAGGGTCCGGTCGAGCTCGAGCGCGGTGACGAGTTCGTCATCACGACCGAGGACGTGCCGGGCGACCGGCACATCTGCGGTACGACGTACAAGGGGCTGCCGGGCGACGTAGCGCGCGGCGACCAGGTCCTGATCAACGACGGCAACGTCGAGCTGAAGGTCCTGGACGTCGAGGGCCCCCGGGTGAAGACGACCGTCATCGAGGGCGGTGTCGTCTCCGACCACAAGGGCATCAACCTGCCCGGCGCGGCCGTCAACGTGCCCGCGCTGAGCGAGAAGGACGTCGAGGACCTGCGCTTCGCCCTCCGCATGGGCTGCGACCTGGTCGCGCTGTCCTTCGTCCGGGACGCCAAGGACGTCCAGGACGTGCACCGCATCATGGACGAGGAGGGCCGCCGGGTCCCGGTCATCGCCAAGGTGGAGAAGCCGCAGGCGGTGGAGAACATGGAGGACGTCGTGATGGCGTTCGACAGTGTGATGGTCGCCCGCGGTGACCTCGCCGTCGAGTACCCGCTCGAGAAGGTCCCCATGGTGCAGAAGCGCCTGATCGAGCTGTGCCGGCGCAACGCCAAGCCGGTGATCGTGGCGACCCAGATGATGGAGTCGATGATCACCAACTCCCGTCCGACCCGCGCCGAGGCCTCCGACGTGGCCAACGCGATCCTGGACGGCGCGGACGCGGTCATGCTGTCGGCCGAGTCCAGCGTGGGCGCGTACCCGGTCGAGACGGTCAAGACGATGTCGAAGATCGTCCAGGCGGCCGAGCAGGAGTTGCTCTCCAAGGGCCTGCAGCCGCTGGTGCCGGGCAAGAAGCCGCGCACCCAGGGCGGTTCGGTGGCCCGCGCGGCCTGCGAGATCGCGGACTTCCTCGGCGGCCGGGGCCTGGTCGCCTTCACCCAGTCCGGTGACACCGCGCGCCGTCTGTCCCGCTACCGCGCGACCCAGCCGATCATCGCCTTCACCACGGACGAGAACACCCGCAACCAGCTCACCCTCAGCTGGGGCGTGGAGCCGCACGTCGTGCCGTTCGTGAACACCACGGACGAGATGGTCGACCTGGTGGACCAGGAGGTCGCGCGGCTCGGCCGCTTCGACGCGGGCGACACGGTCATCATCACCGCCGGCTCGCCCCCCGGCGTCCCCGGCACGACCAACATGCTGCGCGTCCACCACCTCGGTGGCACCCCGAACAACTGACAAGCCCCCCAAGGGCCTTGTACGGCGCTGAGGGCGCCCCCTGGAGCAGGGGGCGCCCTCAGCTGTGTGCGGCTCCCGGACGGGCTTTGCAGGACCGGTCAGCCGGTCGTGTACACATGCATGCCGGGCACGTGCAGGTTTCCGCCGAACTGTGCCGCCTGGACCACGTGGACGTTGGTGAAGTAGATCAGCGGCAGGTTCAGCGGGGGCGGGCTGTCGGGCGTGAACGTCATCGGGATCAGACCGAACAGGTTGCCCGAGATGCTCTCGGTGTACATCGTGGTGGCGCCGCCCCGGATGGTGGACGTCGAGCCCTTGGCCGCCTGCACGTGGTAGGTCTTGCCGGAGAGCTTGTCGTTCACCGTCTGGTGCAGGTCGCCGATGTCCGTGCCGTCGGAGATGACGTACTTCAGCACCTTCTTGGTGGTGCCGGACGCCGTCTTCACCTCCACGATGCCCTGGTAGTCGGCGCCCTTGAGCAGCAGCGAGCTGGCGCTGAGGTACCAGGGGTCGTCCGCCACCGGCACCTTGTTGTCGACGCCGCTCTCGTCGGTCGTGGCCGCCGGACAGTTCTCCGCCGAGGTGGAGGAGCTCGCCGACGGGCTCGACGTGACCGACCCGGCCGCGTCCTTCACCGTCTTGGTGGCGTCCCCGGCCGTCTTGGAGACCGTGTCGGTGGTCTTCTTCACCGTGTCCCCGACCGTCTTGGTGGCCTTGGAGACGGTGTCGCCCAGGGTGTCGGTGACCTTGGAACCGGACGACGACGTACCCGACGGGGACGAGGAGTCCGAGGACGCGCTCGCCGACGGGGTCGCGGACGGCGTCGGGCTCGCGGACGAGCCGCCGGAGTCCGAGCCACCGCCGAGGATGCCGCCGAGCGTGTCGCCGAGGCTGCCCAGCAGACCGCCGCTGCTCTTGGACGCGGACGGGGTGGGCGTGGCCGTGTCACCGGAGCCCGAACCCGACGAGCCCGAGCCCGAGTCCGAGCCGGAGGTCGCGGTCGGCTTCGGCGTCGCCTTGTCGCCGGAACCTGAATCCGACGAAGAGGTCGTGTCCGAACCCTTGGCGTCCTTCGTGCTCTTGGCGCTGTCGCTCGCCGACGGCGACGGCGTGGCGCTGTCACCGGCCTTGCTGTCCGAGGCGGAGGGCGACGGCGAGGACGAGGCGTCCTTGGAGCCGTCCAGCGCCTTGACGCAGTCCTTGTACTCGTCCGCCGTCAGGCTCTTGGACGTGGTCGACGGGGACGGGCTGCCGCCGTTGCCGGCCGCGAGGGCCAGCGAGGACGTGAAGCCCATGCCCATCAGCACCGCCGTCGGCATCGCCACGGAGGCGATCGCCTTGCCGGCCGGCATGTGGAACCTGGTGAACAGCGGCTTTCGGGGAGCCGCGTGGCGGGGCCCGGTTCTCTCGCGGGACCCGTCCACATCGGTCCCGCGGGTCGCCTCGTCAGCCGGCACTGTGCCTCCCGTTCGCCCCGTTGGCCGGGCTCGTTCCTGACAGGTCGTTCTTCCCGGACGCGGCGAAGCCCTGGTAGGGGACGCCGCCCACCCCGTCCGCGCGCTTTTCCAGCAGCGGCGCGGCCTGCGGGGCACCACCCTCGCCCGGGGCCGCCTCGGCGGGCGGCTGCTCCTGCGGCGGGGCGCCCGGTCCCCAGGCGATGGCCATCGCTCCGCCGACCAGCGAGAGCAGGAAGCCGATGATGAAGCCACCGATATTGGACAGCGGGATGGACACCAGCGCCAGCAGGATCGCCGCGACACCCGCGAAGACCCGGATGTGCCGCTGGAACCAGAGGGTGATGCCGAGGACGATGAGCAGCACACCGATGATCAGGGAACTGGAACCGCCGGGCGTCCCCATCGTCATCGTGAGGTGGCCCAGCTGCAGGTGTGCGTACGGGAAGTACAGGATGAGAAAGCCGCCGAGCATGACGAGGAGTCCGGCCCAGAACGGACGCGTGCCCCGCCAGGCGCGGAACTGCAGCCTCCGGCGGGTGAACTGGCCGGGTGCGGCGGCAGGAGTCTCGGCGCTCATGGAAAACAGCTCCCTGGTACGGCGTTGCTGTGGTGGTGATGTGTGCCGCGTGTGAAAACGCGGCCGTTGTGGGAACGGGCGGGGGCGCCGTCGGCTCCCCCGCCCGTCACAGAGTGCCTAGTAGCACTCGATCCCCGCGCCGTCGCCCTTGTGCAGCGACATGTGGAGACCGCTGAGCTTGAAGGTGCCGGCGGTGGTCGCCCACGCCGTCTGCCTCACGTTGCTCAGGTCCGCCGAGTCGGCCTGCTGGGCGAAGCCGAACGGGTTGGCCTGCTCGCCGTTGCCCTTCATGCCCGGACCCTTGCTGGCGTCCTTGGCGGCCACACCGATGTCGATGTTGTTGAACGTCGCGTCGGCGTTCAGGTCATCGAGGTCGATGTAGAGGTTGTGGGCCTGGACCGCGTCGTGCCCCTTGCCACCGGCCTCCAGACGGAGGGTGACATTGCCGAGGAACGGCACGTTCGGGGTGACCACGGACTGGCACATGTTGGTGATCGTGGCGTCGTTGAACGACGAGACGGCGACGGCGTGGGCCGTCTTCTGCCCGTCGAGCGTGTAGCCGCTGTCGACCGCGCCGTACTGGGCGAAGCCCTCGCCGTGCAGGTGGTCGGCCGTCACCTTGAACTGCTGGCCCGAAACGCTGAACGACGCGGCCAGAGCGCCCTGCGCGAGGGCGACACCTATACACGCCGTGGCGGCAACGCTGGGCACCATGACCACAGCGAACCGCTTCCATCTGGTCCCGCCACGCACCTGGGACTCCATATTTCCTCCTTCTCGGACGTACATCTCCTGGCCCGGGCTCGCCACCGTCCGGCGGCTCGACCAGGCAGGGATGGGAGAAGTGCTACGTCCTCGGGAAGGAGAGCGCCCGCGCTCGGTGGCGCGAACCGCGCCCGAATCACCGGCGATCACCCCCGAGCGACAACCACTGGTCGCGCCTGACACGCATCACGCACAACCTTGCTGGACAGGCTTCGCCGGATGGACGAAGACCCCCCTGCCCTAGAGCCGGCGCCACTGCCGCCGGCTCTGCTCGGTGGGGACCCAGATTCTCCCGTGACCCGACCGGCTGCCGGGGTGCGGGAATGGACCGAGCGTCGCCGATCGTGGTGCATTCTCGGCCCGGACACAAGGGGGTTCGTTACTCGCTAGTAACGGCCGGATAACCGGAGAACGACCGACCGGTCTCGGAGCGCCACGCTCGGTGGCATCCAGGGGCAGAGCAAAGCCGTTGATCTCTGGATGAAACCAGACAGACCAACGGCTCTGACTTACTCCGAGTAACAGTTTGCTCGATTACCAAGATTTGGTAAAGCAGAGTCACCGTGACGACTCGTCGGCAAACCTTTCACCCCGGCATCACAAGCCGTGGTGTTTAGCGACTGGTCAGAACAGGGCGCGCG
Source organism: Streptomyces sp. RB17 (assembly GCF_009604455.1). Lineage (GTDB taxonomy): Bacteria > Actinomycetota > Actinomycetes > Streptomycetales > Streptomycetaceae > Streptomyces. Next base: position 104,453 of record NZ_WEGL01000013.1, on the reverse strand, counting down.
CAAGGGCCCTTCGTGCGCCCACCACGCGCGGATCCTCCTGCCCCACGACCTCGAACAGTTCGAGCAGTCGGCGCCGCACGGTGTCCCGGTCGTCACCCACCGTACGCTGCACGGTCTCGATCAGCCTCCCGAAGGCGTCCTCGACATGCCCGCCCACCAGGTCCAGATCGGCGGCGGCGATCTGCGCGTCGACGTCCTTCGGCTTCTCCGCGGCCTCCTGACGGACCTGCTGCGGGTCGAAGCCCTGCACCCGCTGCAGCAACTCGGCCTGCGCGAGGCCGAGTTTGGCCTCGGGGTGGGCCGGGTCGTCGGCCAGCACGTTCTGGTAGGCCCGGATGGCGCCGCCCAGGTCGCCCGCGTCCAGTGCCTCGGCGGCGGCGTTCAGCGCCGCGTCGTACGGCCCCGCCTGCTCCTGTACGGGCGCCTGGCCCGGCTGCGCGTCCGGGTCCACGGTCAGACCGGTGAGGCCGAACCGCTGCTCGGCGACCTGCACCAGCTGGTCCAGGGTCTGCCGGATCTGCTCCTCGCCGGCCGCGCCCTGGAACAGCGGCAGCGCCTGTCCGGCGACGACGGCGAACACGGCCGGGATGCCCTGCACCCCGAACTGCTGCATCAGCATCTGGTTGGCGTCGACATCGATCTTGGCGAGGAGGAAGCGCCCGTTGTACTCGACGGCCAGCCGCTCCAGGACCGGGCTCAGCTGCTTGCAGGGCTGACACCACTCGGCCCAGAAGTCGATGACGACCGGCACCTCGGCGGAGCGCTGGAGGACCTCCCTCTCGAAGCCCGCCTCATCGACGTCGATGACGAGATCGGCCGGGGCGACCGCCCCCGCGCCGCCCTGCCGGGCGGCCTCGGCGCGCGCCTGCTCGGCCTTGGCCTTGGCGTCCTGGGCCGCCTTCACCGCGGCGAGGTCGACGACGCCGTTCATGGACATGTTCCGTGGCTGCATGCGTCTATCCTCCCCCGTTACCGCGCCGGAATGAAAAAGTGTCGTGCGCGGGCGCCGGGTCCCCACCCCACGCCCCCGTGGTCACCGCTCGCGTGCGCCTCGTGTACGTCCGTCACAAGCCCGCACGCGCTTTCGCTACGACTCGTAGCGTAATGCCATGCGGACCCCGCGCGACACCACTCCCCGGTGATCTCCCTCACGACCGCACAGATCTCGCCGGTTATGGTCGAGGGATGCAGAGCCGCACTCCCGCCAGCCGTACCGGGCGCCCGCGCAGCGCCGCCGCGGACACCGCGATCCTGGCCGCGACCCGGGATGCGCTGGTGGAGCTGGGCTGGTCCAAGCTCACCCTGGGAGACGTGGCGACCCGGGCGGGGGTTGCGAAGACGACGCTGTACCGCCGCTGGGCCGGCAAGCCCGAGCTGGTGTGCGACGCGGTGGCGGAACTGTTCGACGAGCTTGAGCTTCCCGACCGCGGCAGCCTGGCCGCCGACATCGAGGGCGTGGTCCTGCAGTTCGCGGCGATCCTGGCCCGCCCCGAGGCCAAGAGTGGCCTGATGGCGGTGGTCGCCGAGTCCACCCGCGACGACGCCCTGCGCGAGCGCGTCCGTGCCTCCATCGTGGAGCGCCAGATGCGTCTGGTCCTTCAGGGCCGCGCCCGCGCCCAGAGCCGCGGCGAACTCCCCCCGGAACCCGACCCGGAGGAGTCCGCCCGCACGGTGGACCTGATCTTCGACGTGGTCGCGGGCGCGGTCGTCCACCGCACCCTGGTCAGCGGCAAACCGGCGGACGAGCAGTGGGTGCGGGACTTCACACGGGTACTGCTGCTGGGGCTGACCTCGTCCGCCTGAGCCTGCTCAGAAGCCCGCGGGCTCCGTGTACACGCCCCACTCGTCCCGCAGCACCCCGCAGATCTCACCCAGCGTGGCCTCCGCCCGCACCGCGTCCAGCATCGGCTCGATCATGTTGGAGCCAGAGCGAGCCGCACCCAGCATCGCGTCCAGCGCGGACCGTACGGCCGACTCGTCACGGGTGCCCTTGCGCTCACCGAGGACACGGACCTGCTCCCGCTCCACCTCATGGCTGACCCGCAGGATCTCCAGATCCCCGGTGACGGACCCGGTGTTGACATTGACGCCGACGACCTTCTTGTCGCCCTTCTCCAGCGCCTGCTGGTACCGGAACGCCGACTCGGCGATCTCGCCGGTGAACCAGCCGTCCTCGATCCCGCGCAGGATCCCAGAGGTGATCGGCCCGATCGGGTGCCGCCCGTCCGGGTGCGCCCGCAGCCCCCGCTCCTTGATCTGCTCGAAGATCTTCTCCGCGTCGGCCTCGATCCGGTCCGTCAGCTGCTCGACGTACCAGGAACCGCCCAGCGGGTCGGCCACGTTGGCGACTCCGGTCTCCTCCATCAGCACCTGCTGGGTGCGCAGCGCGATCTCCGCCGCCTGCTCGCTGGGCAGTGCGAGGGTCTCGTCGAGCGCGTTGGTGTGCAGCGAGTTCGTCCCGCCGAGGACGGCCGCCAGCGCCTCCACGGCCGTACGGACGACGTTGTTGTACGGCTGCTGGGCCGTCAGCGACACTCCGGCGGTCTGTGTGTGGAACCGCAGCCACTGCGCCTTCTCGCTCCGCGCGCCGTACACGTCCCGCATCCAGCGCGCCCAGATGCGCCGGGCCGCCCGGAACTTGGCGATCTCCTCGAAGAAGTCGACGTGCGCGTCGAAGAAGAAGGACAGTCCGGGGGCGAAGACGTCCACGTCCAGCCCGCGGCTCAGCCCCAGTTCCACGTACCCGAAGCCGTCCGCCAGCGTGTACGCGAGTTCCTGCGCGGCCGTCGCACCCGCCTCACGGATGTGGTAGCCGGACACGGACAGCGGCTTGTAGGCGGGAATACCGGCGGCGCAGTACTCCATGAGGTCACCGATCAGGCGCAGATGCGGCTCGGGCTGGAAGAGCCACTCCTTCTGCGCGATGTACTCCTTGAAGATGTCGGTCTGGAGGGTGCCGTTGAGCACCGACGGGTCCACGCCCTGCCGCTCGGCGGCGACCAGGTACATGCAGAAGACGGGCACGGCCGGACCGCTGATGGTCATCGACGTCGTCACATCGCCCAGCGGGATGTCCTTGAACAGGACCTCCATGTCGGCGGCCGAGTCGATGGCGACACCGCAGTGCCCGACCTCGCCGAGCGAGCGGGGGTCGTCGGAGTCGCGCCCCATGAGGGTCGGCATGTCGAAGGCCACGGACAGACCGCCGCCACCGGCGGCCAGGATCATCTTGTAGCGCTCGTTGGTCTGCTCGGCGTTGCCGAAGCCGGCGAACTGCCGGATCGTCCAGGTACGCCCGCGGTAGCCGGTCGGATGGAGCCCGCGCGTGAAGGGGTACTCCCCGGGCCAGCCGATCCGCTCGAATCCCTCGTACGTGTCGCCCGGTCGGGGCCCGTACACCGGCTCCACGGGATCGCCGGAGAGCGTGGTGAAGTCTGCGTCGCGCTTGCGCGCGGCGTCGTAGCGGGCCTGCCAGCGCCGGCGGCCCTCTTCCATGGCGTGAGCGTCCATACCATCGAATTTACTTGGACGTCCTAGTAAATGTCGATGGCTGACCGCCGTACGGTGGCCGTACGGCGGTGTGACGCCGGTCGCTCTTACGCCTTGGCGACGGCCGGGGCCCGGTCGGCGACCTTGGCCTCCAGCTCGCGGCTGATCCTCCGCTCGACGAAGAAGGCGGCCGTCGGGATCGTCCCCGCGAGCAGCACCCACAGCTGCTTGCCGATCGGCATCTTCGTCTTGGAGCCCAGGTCGAAGGCGACGACGAGGTAGACGACGTACAGCCAGCCGTGGGCGATGGCGACGACGCGGGTGACGTCGGCGGCACCGCTGATGTCCAGCCCGTACTTCGCGATCATGCTCAGGCACAGCAGCACCAGCAGGACACCCGTGGTGTAGGCCATGACGCGGTAGCGGGTCAGCACGCTCTTCTTCATGCCAACGAGCGTAACCACCCGTTCCGGGAGATCTTGTCCGGGGTCAGTCGTCCTCGAAATCATGGGCCGCGATGCGCAGCGGGCGGAGCATCGCGAAGATCTCCGCGCACTCCTCCGCGTCGTACACGCCGAGCCCGAAGTCCATCGCCATCAGGTCGCGGGTGGCCGCGTCGACCACGTCTCGGCCCTTGTCGGTGATGACGGCGAGGGTGCCGCGGCCGTCGTTCGGATTGGGTCGCTTGGCGACCAGCCCCGACTTCACCAGCCGGTCGACGGTGTTCGTCACCGAGGTGGGGTGCACCATCAGCCGCTCGCCGATCTTGGACATGGGCAGCTCGCCGGCCCTGGAGAAGGTGAGCAGCACCAGCGCCTCGTACCGCGCGAACGTCAGTCCGTAGGGCTTGACCACCGCGTCCACCTCGGCGAGCAGGATCTGCTGGGCCCGCATGATCGAGGTGATCGCGGCCATGGGCGGCACGTTTCCCCAGCGCTGCTTCCAGAGCTCGTCGGCACGGGCGATGGGGTCGAAGGGGAGGCTGAGTGGCTTCGGCACGTCATCAGACCCTACCGGCCGGTCATATTCCGGGCAGCCCCGTCTCGGCTTTCGGTCGCCTCGCGGTCGCCCGCGCCGCGACGGCCAGCACACAGCAGCACAGCACCCCCGCCACACCGGCCCCGGCCACGGCCGTACGCACCCCCACCGTCTGCGCCGCCACCCCGGCCAGCGCCATGCCGACCCCCCGCACGGTCATCAGCCCCGCGCTCAGCACGGTCATGGCCCGCCCGCGCAGCTCCTCCGCAGCGAGGCGGCCAGTCCGGGGCGCAGGGCGAAGCAGAGGTTGGGCAGCAGGGTCAGGCAGAGCAGGGGCAGCGCGACGCGTTCCCTGGCCCGCGGCCCCGGCCTGGCCCCGGCGAGCAGCTCGCCGGCCACCGTGCCCACGGGCAGGGCGCACATCTGGAGGTCCTCCGCGATGCGGGCCTGCCGGCGGTCCGCCGATACGGACACCAGGTGCTGTACGAGAGGACACCGCTGGGCATGGCACTCGGCAACCCGGACGAACCCGCGCGTCGCGGCGCACCGCACCCGCCCCTCACGTGACCGGAACCGCCTCCAGCCTCCGCAGCACCCGCGGCGTACGCGCCTGAGTGACCGGCGCCCGCAGACACCGCCGAGCCGCCGGCGTCCCCGCGGACGGCGCCTTGAAGACCGCGAGCGACCCGGCGACCACCAGCACCAGCGGGCACAGATACGCCACGGTGTCCGCGAAGGACCCGAAGAGCCGCATCAGGGACTGCAGCCCCAGCCCGGTCAGACACACGGTGAGGACGACCGCACGGACCGCCAGCTCGACGATCCAGTTGACCAGGGCCCGCTCGGGCGTGATCCCCCGCTCCAGCCACAACCGGAGCCGGTCGAACGACCACCCCGTCGCCCAGCCGGTCAGCGGCCGCAGCAGCAGGCGGTCCGCGACCGCTCCGAACGCGCCCCCGCGGGCGCGGTACTCGTACCCGGTGAGCAGACGCACGCCCTGCGCGTCGGGCACGTAACGCCAGTAGGCGCTCGCCTCGGCGACCGGGGACAGCGGGTGCGCGGAGGAGAACCGCAGGGCGCACACGCGCGTGCCGTCGGGGCGGTCCCTCTCACCGGCGGCGACGCCGGTGCCGGGCACGGTGAAGAGCGGCAGCACGCGCCAGGTGCAGGTGAAGCGCCGCGGTTCGCCCGCCACGCCCGGCAGGGGGGCGATCGAGGTGAAGCGGAGGTCCCAGCGCAGGCGTGTGACGGGGTCCTGGGTGCGCGCCCACAGCTCGTCGAGGTCGGCGCGTATGTGTGTCTCTCGGTAGAGACCCATGGTGTTCCCCCAGGCCAGAACGTGAAGTTGAGCGATCGCTCGGATGATCAGGAGGGGAAGGTACACCTCCGCCTGCGACCGCTCAAAAGGGGGCCGAACTAGCGCCCCAGGTGCCGCTCGACGGTCTCGACCTTGGAGGTGAGCCCATCGGTCACGCCGGGGCGGATGTCGGCCTTGAGCACGAGCGACACGCGCGGGGCGCGGTCCTCCACGGCGGCGACGGCGCGCTTGACGACGTCCATGACCTCGTCCCACTCGCCCTCGATGGAGGTGAACATGGCGTCGGTGCGGTTGGGCAGGCCCGACTCGCGGACCACGCGGACGGCCTCGGCGACGTACTCCCCCACGTCCTCGCCGACGCCGAGGGGCGTCACGGAGAAGGCGACGATCATGCGTTGACGATTCCTTCCTTGCGCGCGCGGGCCGCGATGACGGCGTCCTCGGCCTCGCGGCGCAGCGCACGCTCGATGATGAAGCCGCCGAACGGGATGACCGAGTAGGCGAAGTAGAGGATCCCCTTGCCCTTGTTCCACTTGGTCCGGTTCCAGGCGTCCGCCAAGAAGATCACGTAGAGGATGAACAGCACGCCGTGGATCGGACCCAGCACGGGGGCGACGTTCACCGCGGAGTCGACCGTGTACTTGATGATCGTGCAGGTCGCGAGAATGAGCCAGGAGATGCCCTCCGGCACGGAGATGAGTCGGAGGCGGCGGATGGCGGAGGCTGTCTTGAGGTCCACTGGTCACCTTCGGTGGGAGAGACGTCCACAGTTTGTGAACGGAAGCACAAGCGAACCCCATTGTGGCAAACGACGCCCGTAGGGGTCCGCTCAGGGTCCGTGTCCACCCACGGGCTCTGTTCCGTCCACCCACGGCGCCGCTACCTTCACTCCGTGGCGATGTTCCGACTCCAGGGCAGCAAGGTGCTCGCCGTCGACATGACCGGGGACGCCGTGAAGGCGAAGAACGGCTCGATGGTCGCGTACGACGGGCAGATGAGCTTCAAGAAGCTGAGCGGCGGCGGGGAGGGGCTGCGCGGGATGGTGACCCGGCGGCTCACCGGCGAGCAGATGACGGTGATGGAGGTGAAGGGGCACGGCACGTGCTGGTTCGCGGACCGGGCCTCGGAGATCAACCTGGTCGGCCTTCAGGGCGACAAGCTGTACGTGGAGGCGAGCAACCTGCTGGCGACCGACGCGGGGCTGCGCACGGGCACGACGTTCACCGGGCTGCGCGGCGCCTCGCAGGGCAACGGCCTGTTCACGACGACCGTCGAGGGGCACGGGCAGGCGGCCATCATGTCCGACGGGCCGGCGGTGGTGCTCCGGGTCAGCCCGCAGAACCCGCTGATCGTCGACCCGGGGGCCTACATCGCCCACCAGGGCGATGTCCGGCAGTCCTTCCAGTCCGGCGTGACGTTCCGCACGTTCTTCGGGGAGGGCGGCGGCGAGGCCTTCCAGATCCGCTTCGAGGGCGACGGGCTGGTGTACGTGCAGCCGAGCGAACGGAACACGATCGCGGGGGATCTGTAGACATGACGTTGCGGGAGATCAACTCCAAGATGGTCGAGGCCACCGTGCTGCCCGGGCAGCGGCTGTTCAGTCAGCGCGGGGCGATGCTCGCCTACAAGGGGGACGTGTCCTTCACGCCGAACATCCAGGGCGGCCAGGGCGGCGTGATGTCCATGATCGGGCGCCGGGTGACGGGCGAGGCGACCCCGCTGATGACCGTGGAGGGCAGCGGCACGGCCTTCTTCGGGCACGGCGGCCACCACGTCCACGTCATCCACCTCACCGGCGACACCCTCTGCGTGGAGGCCGACCGTCTGCTCGCCTTCGAGGGCACGCTCCGGCAGGGCACCATGTTCATGGGCTCGCAAGGAGGGGTGATGGGCCTGGTCAGGGGGCAGGTCACCGGTCAGGGCCTGTTCACCACGACCCTGCAGGGCCAGGGCTCCGTCGCCGTGATGGCGCACGGCGGCGTCTTCGAGCTCCCGATCACCCCCCAGCGCCCCGTCCACGTCGACCCCCAGGCCTACGTCGCCCACCACGGCGAGGTCCGCAACAAGCTGTCCACCGCGCTCGGCTGGCGCGAGATGGTGGGCCGCGGCTCGGGTGAGGCCTTCCAGCTGGAGCTGAGCGGGAGCGGCACGGTGTACGTCCAGGCGTCGGAGGAGAAGCTGTGAGCGCGTACGGAACTCCGGGCGCCGGGCCGGTCGTGTACGACCCGATGAACCTGCCCGCCGACGACAACGTGAACAACTACACGTTCTGCGTCGAGCTCAAGGGCGGGCAGTGGTTCCTGCAGAAGGGGAAGATGATCGCCTACTACGGGGCGATCGAGTTCAACGGCATCGGGCACGGCCGACTCGACCGAATTGTCCGTACCTCGTTCCATTCGCCACTGCACGCGAGCGACTGGGTCGTGGCGGCCGGCTCGGGCAAGATGCTGCTCGCCGACCGGGCCTTCGACGTCAATTCCTACGACCTGGACGACGGGAACCTGACCATTCGCGCGGGCAACCTGCTCGCTTTTCAGCCAAGTCTCGCGCTCAAGCAATCGATCGTGCCGGGTTTTCTGACCCTTATCGGAACCGGAAAGTTTGTGGCCGCATCTAACGGTCCGGTGGTGTTCATGGAACCTCCGATCCGGGTCGACCCGCAGGCGCTCGTCGGGTGGGCCGACTGCCCGTCGCCGTGCCATCACTACGACCATGGCTATCTGACGGGTGTACTGGGCGGTCTACGTGCGATGACGGGCCTCGGCGGGGTATCCGGGGAGGAGCACCAGTTCGAGTTCGTGGGCGCCGGGACGGTCCTGTTGCAGTCGACGGAGACCCTCATGGAGGAGACGGCGACGGGTGTCGTTCCGTCCGAACCAGGGGTGCCCGGAGGTGGCGTTCCGGGGTCGGACGGACACGGTCGGCAACCATCGGGGGCACCGCGCCTTCCCGGACAGCTGGGGGACCTCCAGCGCCGCTTCGGGCTGTGAGCGGTAGTCTGCAGAGGGTGACGTCGAACGCGTGCGCACAGTCACACCACCCCAAGTAGTTCGCCATTCAACTTCTTAGGTAGACTTCATTCATGGAGACCGAGACGGCCACGCGCTGGCTGACCGATGCGGAGCAGTGCGCCTGGCGCACCCACCTGGAGGTCAACAGGCTGTTGACGTACCAGCTGGAGAAGGATCTGCAGCCGTTCGGCCTGACTATGAACGACTACGAGATCCTCGTGAACCTGTCCGAGTCGGACGACGTACGCATGCGGATGAGCGACCTCGCCTCCGCGACCCTGCAGTCCAAGAGCCGGCTGTCGCACCAGATCACGCGGATGGAGAACGCGAACCTGGTGCGCCGCGAGAACTGCGAGTCGGATCGGCGGGGGCTGTACGCCGTGCTGACCGAGCACGGCATGGAGACGATGAAGAAGGTGGCACCGCATCACGTCGACTCTGTGCGGCGCCACTTCATCGATCTGCTCTCACCGGAGGCGCTGACGGAACTGGACAAGGCGTTGAAGCCGATCGCCGAGCATTTGCGGGGGCAGCGAGGGCGTCCCTGAGCCTGGCCGAGAAGCCAAGGGTGCTGTAGCAGGGCGGGGTGGGTCGCGCGGCCGGCGCTGACGGGGTGCCTCCCCGGGAGTGCGGGGAACTGCGCGATCAGCCCGCCACCACCCGCACCCGGCGACGGCGGTACGCCGCCACGGCGGGCAGCACGGCCGCCGCACCCGCCAGCAGGAAGCACACCCCGAGCGGCACCCGTCCGATCAGCAGGCCCGTCACCATCGCGCCCACCGAACTCCCTGCATTCACCCCGGTGTTGACCCAGGCGCCCGCCTGTGTGCGGGCACCCTCGGGTGCTGTTTCGTCGGCCACGAGGTACGCCGTGGTCAGGGTGGGGGCGATGAACGCTCCGGCGATTCCGATGGCCCCGGCGAGGGTCCACAGCCCCGGAGCCAGGCCCGCCACCGCGATCACCAGGCCCAGAGCCACGGCGAACCCGCACAGCCGTACCCGGGCCGGTGCGCGCCACTGGACCGCCCCGTTGACCAGCCCGCCCACCGCGCTGCCCGCGGACAGGGCGCCCAGAACCCAGGGGACGAGGGCACGGTCGTACGCGTGCTCGGTGACGAAGGCCAGGACCAGCAACTCCACGCCGCTGAGCGCCAGTCCGGCGCCCGTGGCCACGGCGACCGGAGCCGGCAGCCCGCCGAGCATGCCCCGTCCCTTCTCGGGGCGCCCGGGGCGGGGTCCCGGCAGGGCGGGGGACGTGACGAAGACGCAGGTGCCGCCGATGATCAGCAGCGCGCTCAGCAGGATCCCGGACGCCGGCGGCGCGAAGCCCAGCAGCACGCCGACCAGGGCGGGGCCGGAGACGTACAGCAGCTCCTCGGCGACGCCGTCCAGGCTGTAGGCGCGGGCCAGCGTGCCCGGGTCCGGGGCCAGTCCGGCCCACACCGCGCGCATGGTCGGCCCCAGCGGAGGCGCACACGCGCCGGCGAGGGCCGCCGCGGCGCCGATGGCCGCCGGCGGTGCTCCGGGCCGCCAGGTCAACGCGGCCAGGACACACAGCAGGGCGCCGTAGAGCACCGCCATGGGCAGCAGGGCCCTGCGCGCCCCGTACCGGTCGATCAAGGCCGCCCTGAGCGGCATCAGGAAGACCGTCGCGCCGAACAGGGCCAGCACGGCGCCGGAGACGGCGTAGGAGCCGGTGGACCGGATGACGGACAGCATGACCGCCAGGGACACCGTGCCGTAGGACAGGCGGGCGGTGAGGGCGGAGGCGAAGGTGCGGCGCGCGTGCGGGAGGCGCAGCACGGCGGCGTACGAGGGCCGCCCAGGGGCATGCGTGGACATGCTGATGTTCCTCTGATGGAGGCGGAAGAGCGGACACCGAGGGACGCGAGGGCCTTCTCGTCGGCCTCGCGATCCGGTGCGCGCTCTACGCCAAGGTGAGGAACATGCGGCTCAAGATAACGGCCCGGTGCGGGAGTTGACCAGGGTCAGCCCTGCGTCAGGCCCGCCACCAGCTGGTCCGCGGCACGGTACGGGTCCAGCTCGCCCGCGACGATCCGCTCCGCGAGCGCGCCGAGGCGGCGGTCGCCGTGCAGGTCGCCGATGCGTTCGCGCAGGGCCGTCACCGCGATGGTCTCCACCTCGCGGGCTGCCCGGGCCGTGCGGCGCTCCGCGAGGACCCCGCGCTCCTCCATCCACGCGCGGTGCTTCTCCAGGGCCTCCACGACCTCGTCGACGCCCTCGGCGCGGGCCGCGACCGTCTTCACGATCGGGGGGCGCCAGTCGCCGGGGCCGCGGGACTCGCCGAGGCCCAGCATGTGGTTCAGTTCGCGGGCCGTGGCGTCGGCGCCGTCCCGGTCCGCCTTGTTGACCACGTACACGTCGCCGATCTCCAGGATGCCCGCCTTCGCCGCCTGGATGCCGTCGCCCATGCCCGGGGCCAGCAGCACCACGCTGGTGTCCGCCTGGGAGGCGATCTCGACCTCCGACTGGCCGACGCCGACCGTCTCCACCAGGATCACGTCACAGCCGGCCGCGTCCAGCACGCGGATCGCCTGGGGCGCCGCCCAGGCCAGGCCGCCCAGGTGGCCCCGGGTGGCCATCGAGCGGATGTAGACGCCGGGGTCGGAGGCGTGCTCCGACATGCGGACGCGGTCGCCGAGCAGGGCGCCGCCGGAGAACGGCGAGGACGGGTCGACGGCCAGGACGCCGACCCGCTTGCCCTGCTTGCGGTACGCCGTGACGAGCGCGGAGGTGGAGGTCGACTTGCCGACACCCGGGGAGCCCGTCAGACCGACCACATAGGCGTTGCCGGTCAGCGGGGCCAGGGCCGCCATGACCTCCCTGAGCTGCGGGGACGCCCCCTCCACGAGGGAGATCAGCCGGGCCACGGCCCGCGGCCGGCCTTCCCTGGCCCGGGCCACCAGAGAGGAGACGTCCTGCATCAAACAGCTCCGTTCGGTTCACAGACGTACAGACACGTACAACGAGGATGCTTATGCCTTCGGTACCCGCACGATCAGTGCGTCACCCTGGCCGCCGCCACCGCACAGCGCGGCCGCACCGACCCCGCCGCCGCGCCGCTTGAGCTCCAGCGCCAGGTGGAGGACGAGACGCGCGCCGGACATGCCGATCGGGTGGCCCAGCGCGATCGCGCCGCCGTTGACGTTCACCTTTTCCGTGGACACGCCGAGGTCCTTCATTGACTGCACGGCGACCGCGGCGAAGGCCTCGTTGATCTCGATGAGGTCGAGGTCGGAGACCTCCAGGCCCTCCTTCTTCAGGGCGTGCCCGATGGCGTTGGACGGCTGGGACTGCAGGCTGTTGTCCGGTCCCGCCACATTGCCGTGCGCGCCGATCTCGGCGAGCCAGCTCAGCCCCAGCTCCTCCGCCTTGGCCTTGCTCATCACGACCACGGCGGCCGCGCCGTCCGAGATCTGCGAGGAGGTGCCGGCGGTGATCGTGCCGTCCTTGCTGAAGGCCGGGCGCAGCTTGCCCAGGGACTCCACGGTGGTGTCGCCGCGGATCCCCTCGTCCTTGCTGAACAGGACCGGGTCGCCCTTGCGCTGCGGGATCTCCACCGGGGTGATCTCGGCCTCGAACAGGCCGTTCTTCTGCGCGGCGGCGGCCCGCTGGTGGGACAGGGCGGCGATCTCGTCCTGCTCGGCGCGGCCGATGCCGAGGCGGGTGTTGTGCTTCTCCGTGGACTCGCCCATGGCGATGCCCTCGAAGGAGTCGGTCAGGCCGTCGTACGCCATGGCGTCCAGCATCTGGACCGCGCCGTACTTGAAGCCCTCGCGGGACTTCGGCAGCAGGTGCGGGGCGTTGGTCATGGACTCCTGGCCGCCGGCCACGACGATGTCGAACTCGCCGGCGCGGATCAGCTGGTCCGCGAGGGCGATGGCGTCGAGGCCGGAGAGGCACACCTTGTTGATGGTGAGCGCCGGGACGCTCATCGGGATCCCCGCCTTCACGGCGGCCTGGCGGGCCGGGATCTGACCGGCGCCGGCCTGGAGCACCTGGCCCATGATCACGTACTGCACCTGGTCGCCGCCGATTCCCGCACGGTCGAGGGCGGCCTTGATCGCGAAGCCGCCGAGGTCGGCTCCGGAGAAGGACTTGAGAGAGCCGAGCAGTCGTCCCATGGGGGTGCGTGCACCCGCGACGATCACCGAGCTGTTCGTTCCAGAAGGCATGAGCTGCGATCCCCTTACCGGCCTGCCCAGGCCGAGGAGTGAACGAGGGTTTACTTCGAATGTACTGAGTGGCACTCCGTGCCGTCATCGGGCTGTCAGTGTGATCGCTCGCACGTTGCGTAACCGGTGCCGTGGCGCTGCACTGAATCCATGCTGACGCGAATCGACCACATCGGGATCGCCTGCCACGACCTCGACGCCACCGTCGAGTTCTACCGGGCCACCTACGGCTTCGAGGTGTTCCACACCGAGGTCAACGAGGAACAGGGCGTGCGCGAGGCCATGCTCAAGATCAACGAGACCTCGGACGGCGGCGCCTCCTACCTCCAGCTGCTGGAACCGACCCGCGAGGACTCCGCGGTCGGCAAGTGGCTGGCGAAGAACGGGGAGGGCGTCCACCACATCGCCTTCGGCACGGCGGACGTGGACGGGGACGCCGCGGACATCCGCGACAAGGGCGTGCGCGTGCTGTACGACGAGCCACGGCGCGGCTCCATGGGGTCGCGGATCACCTTCCTGCACCCCAAGGATTGCCATGGCGTGCTCACAGAACTGGTCACTTCGGCCCCGGTTGAGTCCCCTGAGCACTGACCCCCGTACATAAGGGCCGGTAGGGTTGGGGGCGGTCGTCCCTGAAACGGGGACGACCGCATGCCGGGGTCCGGGTTTCGGGGGACGAGCGTCGGGGCAGCAGCCCGTGCTCCGCCGTTGATCTGACACCATTCCCCGGGGGCCCCGTTCGGCGGAGGACGAGGCTCGTTGGAGAAGCTGACCAGGGGACGGATGGGACCGCGCAGTGCGGGGCTACGAGAGCCAGGAGCGAGAGCCGGCGGCTGACGTCGACCACCTCTCTCGGTTCGAGGCCGAGATGAAGCGGCTGAAGACCGAGCGGGAAAAGGCGATCCAGCACGCCGAGGACCTCGGCTACCAGGTCGAGGTGCTGCGCGCCAAGCTGCACGAGGCGCGCCGCACCCTGATGACCCGGCCCGCCTTCGACGGCGGTGACATCGGCTATCAGGCCGAACAGTTGCTCCGCAATGCCCAGATGCAGGCCGACCAGCTGCGCCAGGAAGCCGAGCGGATGGCCGCCGAGGCCCGCGCGCAGACCCAGCGGATCCTGCAGGAGCACGCCGAGCAGGCCGCCCGCCTCCAGGCCGAGCTGCACCAGGAGGCCGTGACCCGGCGCCAGCAGCTGGACCAGGAGCTGGCCGAGCGCCGCGCCACCGTCGAGTCGCACGTCAACGAGAACGTCGCCTGGGCCGAGCAGCTGCGCGCCCGCACCGAGCAGCAGGCCCGCCGCCTCCTCGACGAGTCCCGCACCGAGGCCGAGCAGGCGCTTGCCGCCGCCCGCGCCGAGGCCGAGCGGCTGACCCGGGAGGCCCGCGAGCGGCTGCAGCACGACGCCGAGGCGGCCCGCGCGGAGGCCGAGCAGCTCCTGCGCCGCGCCCGCACGGACGCCGAGCGCCTGCTGAACGCCGCCTCCACGCAGGCCCAGGAGGCCACCGACCACGCCGAGCGGCTGCGCACCGACGCGGCCGGCGAGTCGGACACCGCCCGCCGGCAGGCCGCCGAGCTGAGCCGGGCCGCCGAGGAGCGGATGGCGGCGGCCGAGGAGGCGCTGCGCAAGGCGCAGGCCGAGGCCGAGAAGCTGCAGACGGAGGCCGAGCAGGCCGCCGCCAAGACCCTCGCGAGCGCCGAGGCCTCGGGCGAGGCACGCACGCGTACGGCGAAGGAGCAGGTCGCCCGGCTGGTCGAGGAGGCCACCAAGGAGGCCGAGACCACCCGGTCCGAGGCCGAGCAGCTGGTCGCTGACGCCCGTGCCGAGGCCGAGAAGGTCCTCGCGGAGGCGTCCGAGAAGGCCCGGGCGATCACCGCCGAGGAGAGCGCGACCCAGCTGTCCAAGGCGGCCAAGACCGCCGAGGACGTGCTCAACAAGGCGTCCGAGGAAGCCAAGCGGACCACCAGGGCGGCCGCCGAGGAGGCCGAGCGGATCCGTACCGAGGCCGAGGCCGAGGCGGACCGGCTGCGCGCCGAGGCGCACGACATCGCCGCGCAGCTCAAGGGCGCGGCCAAGGACGACACCAAGGAGTACC
Organism: Streptomyces sp. RB17; assembly: GCF_009604455.1. GTDB lineage: Bacteria > Actinomycetota > Actinomycetes > Streptomycetales > Streptomycetaceae > Streptomyces. The sequence continues at coordinate 89,368 of NZ_WEGL01000013.1, read as the reverse complement.
GGGCCAAGACGGTCGAGCTGCAGGAGGAGGCCCGCCGGCTGCGCGGCGAGGCCGAGCAACTGCGCGCCGACGCGGTCGCCGAGGGCGAGTCGATCCGCGCGGAGGCCCGCCGGGAGGCGGTCGCGCAGATCGAGGAGGCGGCCAAGTCCGCCGAGGAGCTGCTGGCCAAGGCCAAGGCGGACGCCGACGAGCTGCGGCAGACCGCGACCACCGACAGCGAGAAGGTCCGCACCGAGGCCATCGAGCGGGCCACCAGCCTGCGCCGACAGGCCGAGGAGACCCTGGACCGGGCCCGCAAGGAGGCCGAGCGGCTGCGCGCCGAGGCCGACGAGCAGGCCGAGTCGGTCAGGTCGGACGCCGAGACCGCCGCGCGCGAGCTGCGCGAGGAGACCGAGCGCGGCGTCGAGGCCCGCCGCGCCGAGGCCGCCGACGAGCTGACCCGGCTGCAGACCGAGACGCAGGACCGCCTGGAGTCGGCCGAGCAGGCGCTCACGGACGCCCGCGAGGAGGCCGCCCGGATCCGCCGCGAGGCCGCCGAGGAGAGCGAGCGGCTGCGCGCCGAGGCCGCCGAGCGCATCCGCACCCTCCAGCAGCAGGCCGAGGCCGAGGCCGACCGGCTGCGCACCGAGGCCGCGTCCGACGCGTCCGCCTCCCGCGCCGAGGGCGAGGCCGTCGCCGTACGGCTGCGCTCGGAGGCCGCCGCCGAGGCCGAGCGGCTGAAGGCGGAGGCCCAGGACACCGCCGACCGGGTGCGTGCGGAGGCACAGGCCGCCGCCGAGCGGCTCGGCACCGAGGCGTCCGAGACACTGGCCGCCGCCCAGGAGGAGGCCGTCCGGCGCCGCCGCGAGGCCGAGGAGACCCTCGGTTCCGCGCGGGCCGAGGCCGACCAGGAGCGCGAGCGGGCCCGCGAGCAGAGCGAGGAGCTGCTGGCCTCGGCGCGCAACCGGGTGGAGGAGGCGCAGGCCGAGGCGGTCCGGCTGGTCGAGGAGGCCGACCGGCGCGCCACCGAGATGGTCTCCGCCGCCGAGCAGCACGCCCAGCAGGTACGGGACTCCGTCGCCGGGCTGCACGAGCAGGCGCAGGAGGAGATCGCCGGGCTGCGGTCGGCCGCCGAGCACGCGGCGGACCGTACGCGGCGGGAGGCCGAGGAGGAGGCGGACCGGGTCCGCGCCGACGCCTACGCCGAGCGGGAGCGGGCGAGCGAGGACGCGAGCCGCGTCCGGCGCGAGGCGAACGAGTCGTCGGAGGCCGCCAAGGCGCTGGCCGAGCGTACGGTCGCGGAGGCGATGGCGGAGGCCGAGCGGCAGCGCGCGGACGCCGGCGACTACGCCCAGCGGGTGCGCACCGAGGCCTCGGACGCGCTCGCCGAGGCCGACCAGGCGGCCGCCCGCACCCGCGCGGACGCCCGTGAGGACGCCAACCGGATCCGCTCGGACGCGGCCACCCAGGCGGACACCCTCATCACCGAGGCCCGCAACGAGGCCGAGCGGCTGCAGACCGAGACGATCGCCGAGGCCGAACGGCTCCAGACGGAGACCGCCGCCGAGGCCGAGCGGGTGCGCGCGGAGGCCCTGGCGGCCGCCGAGCAGCTCCTCGGGGAGGCCACCGACGAGTCCGAGCGGCTGCGCGCCGAGGCCGCCGAGACGGTCGGCTCCGCGCAGGCGCACGCGGAGCGGGTGCGGGCGGAGGCCCAGCAGCTCAGGGCGGACGCGGAGGAGGCGGCCGAACGGCTCGTCAACTCCGCCCGCGAGGAGGCCGAGCGGACGCTCGACGAGGCCCGCAAGGAGGCCAACAAGCGGCGTTCGGAGGCGGCCGAGCAGGTCGACACGCTCATCACCGAGACCACGGCCGAGGTCGACAAGCTGCTCGGCGAGGCGCAGGAGCAGGCGCTGAAGACCACCGCGGACGCCGAGTCGCAGGCCGACACGATGGTCGGCGCGGCCCGCAGCGAGGCCGAGCGGATCGTCGCCGAGGCGACCGTGGAGGGCAACTCCCGGGTGGAGAAGTCCCGTACGGACGCCGACGAGCTGCTGGTCGGCGCCCGCCGGGACGCGACCGCGATCAGGGAGCGCGCGGAGGAGCTGCGCGACCGCCTCACCACCGAGATCGAGGAGCTGCACGAGCGGGCCCGGCGCGAGGCCGCCGAGACGATGAAGTCCACCGGCGACCGCTGCGACGCCCTCATCAAGGCCGCCGAGGAACAGCTGGCCAAGGCGGAGGCGAAGGCCAAGGAACTGGTGTCGGAGGCGAACTCCGAGGCGGGCAAGGTGCGCATCGCCGCTGTCAAGAAGGCGGAGGGGCTGCTCAAGGAGGCCGAGCAGAAGAAGGCCAGCCTCGTCAAGGAGGCCGAGGAGCTCAAGGCCGAGGCGATCCGCGAGGCCCGGCGCACGGTCGAGGAGGGCAAGCGCGAGCTGGAGATCCTGGTGCGCCGGCGCGAGGACATCAACGCCGAGATCTCCCGGGTCCAGGACGTCCTGGAGGCGCTGGAGTCCTTCGAGGCCCCGGCAGGCAAGGAGGGCTCGGTCAAGGCCGGTGCGACGGTGGGCGCCCCCCGATCGGGTGGCAAGGCGTCAGACGGCTAGTCTGAGCGGTGCGTTCCGGTAACGTCTGGGGGCTTTGCCCGAGTCGTTGGCAAGCCGTCCGGCGGTCAGCCACTCAAAAGAGGTGTCATTCTCCAGATCAAACACGTATCCGCTCGATGACACACCGCTTCGGCCCCTAGGATTCCCCCTATCACCTCACCGGTCTCATTGACAGGAACCCCATGAGCGACACTTCCCCCTACGGCTTCGAGCTTGTGCGGCGTGGGTACGACCGCGCTCAGGTGGACGAACGTATCTCCAAGCTCGTCTCCGACCGTGACAGTGCTCTCGCCCGCATCACCGCCTTGGAGAAGCGCATCGAGGAGCTCCACCTCGAGACGCAGAACGCCCAGGCCCAGGTCACCGACGCAGAGCCGTCGTACGCGGGTCTCGGTGCCCGGGTCGAGAAGATCCTGCGCCTGGCCGAGGAAGAGGCCAAGGAGCTGCGTGAGGAGGCCCGGCGGGCGGCCGAACAGCACCGCGACCTCGCCGAGTCCGCGGCCCAGCAGGTGCGCAACGACGCCGAGTCCTACGCCGCCGAGCGCAAGTCCAAGGCCGAGGACGAGGGCGTCCGGATCGTCGAGAAGGCGAAGGGCGACGCCTCGCAGCTGCGTGCCGAGGCGCAGAAGGACGCGCAGTCCAAGCGGGAGGAGGCGGACGCCCTCTTCGAGGAGACCCGCGCCAAGGCCGCGCAGGCCGCCGCCGACTTCGAGACGAACCTCGCCAAGCGCCGCGAGCAGTCCGAGCGCGACCTGGCCTCGCGTCAGCAGAAGGCCGAGAAGCGGCTGGCGGAGATCGAGCACCGCGCCGAGCAGCTGCGCCTGGAGGCCGAGAAGCTGCGCACCGACGCCGAGCGCCGCGCCCGCCAGACGGTGGAGACCGCCCAGCGCCAGGCCGAGGACATCGTGGCCGACGCCAACGCCAAGGCCGACCGGATCCGCTCGGAATCCGAGCGCGAGCTCGCTGCGCTGACCAACCGCCGCGACTCGATCAACGCCCAGCTGACGAACGTCCGGGAGATGCTGGCGACGCTGACCGGTGCGGCTGTGGCTGCCGCCGGCACGACGACCGACGACGAGCCCATTTCTCGTGGGGTGCCGGCGCAGCAGACCCGGTAACGCTTCGGCGTGCGCCGCCTGAGCACGTACGTTCACTGAACATGGGGAAGCCCCCTGTCACTCCGGTGGCAGGGGGCTTTGTCCCGTTTTAGCGTGGCCGCATGATCGAGCTGGAGGGGCTGACCAAGCGGTACGGGGAGAAGGTGGCCGTGGACCGTCTCACCTTCGCGGTCACGCCCGGCGTGGTGACCGGGTTCCTCGGGCCCAACGGGGCCGGGAAGTCCACCACCATGCGGATGATCCTCGGGCTCGATCACCCCACCGCCGGCGACGTCCGGATCGACGGCAAGCACTACGACCAGCTCAGGGATCCGCTGACGTACATCGGAGCGCTGCTGGACGCCAAGGCCGTGCACGGCGGGCGCAGCGCCTACAACCATCTCCTCTGTCTCGCGCAGAGCAACGGCATCCCCAAGCGCCGGGTGGGCGAGGTGCTGGACACCGTCGGGCTCACCGCCGTGGCGCGGAAGAAGGCGAAGGGGTTCTCGTACGGCATGGGGCAGCGGCTGGGGATCGCGGCGGCGCTGCTCGGGGATCCGCGGATCCTGATGTTCGACGAGCCGGTCAACGGGCTGGACCCGGAGGGCATCCACTGGATCCGGAACCTGATGAAATCGCTGGCCGCGCAGGGGCGGACGGTGTTCGTGTCCAGCCATCTGATGAGCGAGATGGCGCTGACCGCCGATCATCTCGTCGTCATCGGGCAGGGGCGGCTGCTCGCGGACACCTCCATGGCCGACTTCATCCGGGAGAACGCGCGCAGTGACGTCCGGATCCGCTCCCCGCAGCGCGAGCGCCTGCTCGATGTGCTGCACGAGGACGGGATCACCGTCGTGGAGGCCGGCGGGGGCGTGCTGGAGGTGGAGGGCGGCAAGGCCGAGCGGATCGGCGAGCTGGCGGCGCGGCACGGGATCGTGCTGCACGAGCTGAGCCCCCGGCAGGCCTCGCTGGAGGAGGCGTTCATGCAGCTGACGGCGCAGGCGGTGGAGTACCACGCGCACGCCGGGCCGGAGGGCGCCCCGCAGGACTGGGGCACCGGCTGGAAGGGAGCCTGACGTCCATGGCAGCGGTGCAGGTCATCCGGTCCGAGTGGACCAAGATGCGGTCGGTGGCGTCCACGGTGTGGACGCTGTCCCTGGCCGTGGTGGTCACCATCGCGCTCGGGATGCTCATCTCCGCGCTCTCCCGGAACCAGTTCGACTCGATGCCGGTGCAGGACCGGCTGACCTTCGACCCGACGTACGTCAGCTTCGCGGGCATGAGCCTGGGCCAGCTCGCCATGATCGTGTTCGGGGTGCTGGTGGTCTCGAACGAGTACAGCACCGGCATGATCCGGGTCTCGCTGGCCGCCGTACCGCAGCGCGGCACCTTCCTGTTCGGCAAGATCGCGGTGGCCGGCGCGCTCGCGCTGGCGGTCGGCATGGTCACGAGCTTCGCCGCGTTCTTCCTCGGCCAGGCGATGCTCGGGCCGCACGGGGCGCGGCTCGGCGACCCGGGCGTGCTGCGCGCGGTCGTCGGCGGCGGGCTGTACATGACGCTGATCGCGATGTTCTCCATGGGCGTGGCCGCGATGCTCCGCTCGCCGATGCTGTCGCTCGGCATCCTGATGCCGTTCTTCTTCCTGATCTCCAACATCCTCGGCAACGTCGACGCCACGAAGAAGGTCGGCCGGTTCCTTCCGGACCAGGCGGGCAGCCGGATCATGCAGGTGGTCCCGACGGCCGACGACACGCCGTACGGGCCCTGGGGCGGGCTCGGGATCATGGGGCTGTGGGTGATCGCCGCGCTCGCCGGCGGGTACGTCGTCCTCAAGCGCCGGGACGCCCAGTAGCGGTTTCGGTCACGGCAGCGGTTTCGGTCACGTACCGTAGCGCTTTGGCTTTACCGTCCTTTGGGCGGAACCGTCAGCGCCCCGATATCCTCCTAACCCTTACGGGGGCGGGTCCCCGCTGTCCTGAACCTTTCGATGGGTGCGGAGCATGATCGAGGCTGTCGGCCTGACCAAGCGCTACGGCGACAAGACCGCCGTGTACAACCTTTCCTTCCAGGTGCGGCCGGGTGCCGTCACCGGCTTCCTCGGGCCGAACGGCTCGGGCAAGTCGACGACGATGCGGATGATCCTCGGGCTGGACAACCCCACGTCCGGATCGGTGACGATCGGCGGCCATCCGTACCGCAAGCTGCCCAACGCGCCCCGCCAGGTCGGCGCGCTGCTCGACGCCAAGGCCGTGCACGGCGGCCGGACCGCCCGCAACCATCTGCTGAGCCTCGCCCAGCTGTCGGGCATCCCGGCCCGCCGCGTGGACGAGGTGCTCGGCGTGGTCGGCCTGCAGGACGTGGCGCGCAGGCGCTCCAAGGGCTTCTCGCTCGGCATGGGCCAGCGCCTCGGCATCGCCGCAGCGCTGCTCGGCGACCCGCAGGTGCTGCTGTTCGACGAGCCGGTCAACGGCCTCGACCCCGAGGGCATCCTCTGGGTGCGCAATCTGATGAAGGCCCTGGCCGCCGAGGGCCGTACGGTCTTCGTCTCCTCGCACCTGATGAGCGAGATGGCGCTGACCGCCGACCACCTCATCGTCATCGGACGCGGCCAGCTGCTCGCCGACATGAGCGTGACGGACTTCATCTCGGCGAACTCCGCCGACTTCGCCCGGGTGCGCACCCCGGACACCGAGCCGCAGCTGCGCGAGAAGCTCGGCACGACGCTCGCCGAGGCGGGCGGCCATGTGCTGCCCGAGCCGGACGGCGCGCTGCGCGTGACCGGGCTGCCGCTGCCCCGGATCAGTGACCTCGCGCACGAGGCGGGTGTCCGGCTGTGGGAGCTGTCCCCGCACCAGGCCTCGCTGGAGGAGGCGTACATGCGGATGACGCAGGGCGCCGTCGACTACCGCTCGTCCATCGACCAGAAGGCGGGCCTGCAGCAGCCGCTGCCGCCGGGCGCCCAGCCGCCCATGCCGGTGCCCGGCCAGGGCCAGCCCGGCTGGTACGCCCCGCCGCCGCCCCAGCAGGGCGGACAGCCCTTCGCGATGCCCCAGGCACCCGCCGGACCGTACGGCGGCCCGCAGGCGCCCGGTTACGGCGCTCCCGTCGCCCCGGGCCCCGGCGCTCCCGTCTCCCCCGGCCCCGGCGCCCCCAACCCGTACGCCCAGCCGGCCGCTCCGGCCCCGCAGGCGCACGAGACGCAGCCCTCGGCCGGGGCGCCCGGTGGCCCTCAGGGTCCCGCCGTGCCGTCGGCTCCCGCCGCCCCGCAGGCCCGGCCGGCCGCTCCGGCGCCGCAGGACCAGCCGCCGCTCCCGGCCGCCGCGGCACCGCCCGCGCCGCGGCAGGCGCCCGCCGCCGCTCCCCCGGCCCCGGCCACCGCCCCCGCCGACCTGACCAAGCCCGAGGACGCCCGATGAGCACCCACCAGCCCCCGATGCCGCAGGCCCCGGCCGCCGCGCCCGACTGGCAGGCGGCGCCCGGCGGGTCGTACCCCGCCTACACCTCGCCGATCCCGGTCGTGCGCACCCACCTCGGGCACGCGCTCGCCTCCGAGTGGACCAAGATCAAGTCGGTGCGGTCGACGATGTGGACGCTCGGCGTGTTCGTGGTGCTCGTCCTCGCGATCGGCCTGCTGGCCGGCTCGGTGGTCAAGTCCAACTCCAGCCCGGAGACCATGTCCGACCAGAACCCGCTCCAGTTCGGGTTCTTCGGCCTGCTCCTCGGCAGCATGTGCATCATCACGCTCGGCGTGCTGACCACGGCCTCGGAGTACGGCACCGGCATGATCCGCACGACGATGACCGCGTGCCCGAGCCGTGGCCGGGTGCTGGCGGCGAAGTCGATCGTGTTCTTCGTCGTCGCCTTCGTCGTCACCCTGGCCACGTCCGGCCTCATGGCCATGATCCACGCGTCCATGCTGAAAGGCGTCGGCGGCGCCCGCACGCCCTCCGGCGGCGACTGGCTGATGGCGACCGTCGGCATCAGCCTCTATCTCGCGCTGCTCGGACTGTTCTCGCTGCTCATCGGCTCGGTCATCCGGCACTCCGCCGGCGCCATCACCATCATGATCGGCGCGGTCCTGGCCCCGCTGGTGATCGCGCTGTTCATGGCCTCACAGTCGCTGTCCAAGGTGCGGGAGTGGCTGCTGGAGTACTCCATCCCGAGCCAGATGAGCTGCTTCTACGACAACTCCCTGAGCAGCTCCGGCCCCACGGGCTGGGACCCCCTGTGGATCATGCTGGGCCTGTCGGCGGCCGCGTTCGCCGGCGCCTACGCGCTGCTGGAGAAGCGGGACGTGTGAGGTCCCGGCCACACTGACCGGCCGCCCCACGGCGGCCGCCCACTCGACGCTCTCAGGGCCTTCCGGGCTCGTGATGGATATCGCCATCCACCATCACCCCCGGAAGGCCCGTTGCGTTGCCGCATACGCGCCAAGAGCCCGGTGCCCACCTCGACAGGGGTCGAGAACCGGCCATTTTCTCTGCGCCCAACCAGTGCCCCGGCTCCAGTCGTGCACACAGAAAAGCCACAGAAGGGCCATAAGCAAGCGGAAGTTGTAACGGCCCGGCCGATCTGCCGCCCGCGCTACGGCCCACCTACGTCCCACCAGCACGTCGGCCGCGAGGCGACTGGCTAGAACCTCGGCGCGTTACGGGACCGCGGCACCCGGGTGGTGCGGCGGTCCTTCGCGTTCCAGCAGGCCTTGTGCCAGTGGCGCCGGTCGTCCACGCCCGCGTGCTCGGGCCAGGCCACCACGTGCGGGACACCGGAGGGGATCAGCTGGTCACAGCCGGGGCAGCGGTAGGTCTTGCCCTCCGCGCTCGACCCGGCGACATGGCGCACGCTCCACTCCTCGCCCTGCCAGGTCTCGGTCGACTGCCAGCCGCCGTACCGGCCGGCGCGGTCGTCCTCGGCGCTGCGGCCCGACGATCCGGCGGTCTTCGGTCGGTTGCGACGCGGGGACACGGAACACCTCTCGGGGCTATACAGGAAGCACGGGCTGCATCCAGCCTACGCGCCGCCATGCGGGGTACCCGTACGGACCAACCCACACAAGTCCCCCTCCACGGCGCCCCATTCTGCAGACAATCCGCAAATCTCTCCGCCAGGCCGTGTCCTGGGCACGTGTCGGACGGTTATGCCGGGTGGGGGAGCTCCGCGTCGGAGCCAAGGAAGCAGGAAACGAGATGTACGTAGGAAGTTTTGTGCTGGGCGCCCAGTTCCCGGGCCAGGGCCCCGGGGAGGCCCTGCACCGGGCGGTCCGCTCGGCGGAGGTCGCCGAGGAGGCCGGTCTCGACGCCGCCTGGCTGGCAGAGCACCACTTCGTGCCGTACGGCACATGCCCGTCCGCCGTCACCCTGGCCGCCCTGCTGCTCGGCCGCACCCGCCGTATCCGGGTGGGCACGGCAGTCAGCGTACTGCCCACCGCCCACCCCGTGGCCCTCGGCGAGCAGGCCGCGCTGCTGCACCTGACGAGCGGCGGACGGTTCACGCTCGGCGTCGGCCGCGGCGGGCCCTGGGTGGACCTGGAGGTCTTCGGTGCGGGCCTGGAGGCGTACGAACACGGATTCCCCGAATCACTCGATCTGCTGCTGCGCTGGCTGCGCGAGCCACGGGTGTCGGCGTCCGGCGAGCGGTTCAGCTTCCGCGAGGTGCCCGTCGTACCGCGGCCGTCGGAGGCGCTGACGGAGACCCCGGGCCCCGAGGTCGTCGTCGCCTGCACCTCCCCGGCGAGCGTACGGCTGGCCGCCGAGCGCGGGCTGCCGATGCTGCTCGGCATGCATGTCGGGGACGAGGAAAAGGCCGAGATGGTGGCCCTCTGGCGGCGCTGCGCCCGCGCGGCGGGCCGGCCGGCCGAGGAGATCGCGGGCGCCGCGCATGTCTCGGCCGGGGTGTGCCAGCTCGCCGACCGGCGCACGGACGCGACGGAGACGCTCCTGAAGGCCATGCCGGGCTGGCTGAAGCAGGGCCTGGAGGCGCATGTGACGGTCGACGGCCGTAAGCGTGCGATGCGCGACCCGCACGCCTACACGGAACTGCTCTGCGGGCTGCACCCGGTCGGCACCCCGCGGCTGGCCGCCGACCGGCTCGCGGCCACCTCGGAGCGCACCGGTATCTCCCGCTTCGCCCTGCTCGTGGAGGGCTCGGGCGATCTCGCCGCGACCGAGGAGAACCTGCGGCGGCTGGGTGCCGAGGTGCTGCCCCAGCTGCGCTGAGCCGCCCCACAACTCCCCGGCCGCCTTGGGGGCTTGCCGCCCCAGTACTGAATGCACCTCCCCGTGGGTGGAGCGGCAAGCATGTGGCTCACAGCGTCTGCCGTACCGGCACTGCCCGTCAGCAGTCCCGGAGCTCCGGCGACTGGTTCAGCAACTGGCTGCGTACCGAGGTGAAGCGGGCCAACGTCTCGTCGACCGAGGCGTCCAGCGGGAACACCGCCACCCGGTGGCAGTTCTGGAAGGCCAGCCGCACACCGAAGTGCCGCTGCAGGGCGCCGCGGATGGCGTCACTCGCGAGCGCACGCAGCAGCTGACCGCGTGCCTGCTCGTCCGGCGGGGGCGTCTGGTTGTCGGCGAACGGTCCGCCGTCGACCTTCAGCTGGGCCACCAGGGAGCTGATCATCTCCCATGCGTAGGGCAGGGAGGTCCGGACGCAGTCGACGAATGCTGCTTCGTCGACCTCGCCTCGCTCGGCCTGTTCGAGTAGGGCCGGTGAGACGTCGAGCGACATGGGTTCTCCTCTCGCACCCCCACGGAGCAGGGGTTGCCGGACAGGTAAGGGAGTTCGCGATATCGAACACTCTCAGTAGATAGGCGGCGACCTCCCGTTTACTACGGTAGGCAACGGTCGGTGACGGCACCAGCAGAATGCGTATATGGAACGGTCCCGTTACGGGCACAATCGGCCAGGGATGAACAAGAGTTTCCAGGGACAATTGGGACGATCGATCGGGAGCGGGGTGGGCGAATCGCGCGCACCTCGGGGCGTCGAGTAGCGTTGCCGACCATGCGTCTCGTCATTGCCCGATGCTCGGTCGACTACGCCGGCCGGCTCACCGCCCACCTGCCCTCGGCGCCCCGCCTGATCCTGGTCAAGGCGGACGGCAGCGTCTCCATCCACGCCGACGACCGGGCCTACAAGCCCCTCAACTGGATGTCGCCGCCCTGCACGCTGAAGGAGGGCACGGGCGACGACGAGGGCGTGTGGACGGTCGTCAACAAAGCGGGCGAGAAACTGATCATCACGATGGAGGAGATCCTCCACGACTCCTCGCACGAACTCGGCGTGGATCCCGGTCTGATCAAGGACGGCGTGGAAGCGCACCTGCAGGAGCTGCTCGCCGACCGCATCGAGACGCTCGGCGACGGCTACACCTTGATCCGCCGCGAGTACATGACGGCCATCGGCCCGGTGGACATCCTGTGCCGGGACGCGGACGGGCAGACGGTCGCGGTCGAGATCAAGCGCCGGGGTGAGATCGACGGCGTCGAACAACTCACGCGCTACCTGGACCTCCTGAACCGCGACCCGCACCTCGCCCCGGTCCGCGGCATCTTCGCCGCCCAGGAGATCAAGCCCCAGGCCCGCGTCCTCGCCACCGACCGCGGCATCAACTGCCAGCTCCTCGACTACGACGCCCTGCGCGGCCTCGAGGACGACAAGCTCCGCCTGTTCTGAGCTTTTACCCAGGGCGCGTCACATCACCGTGCCCGAGCTGCTCGGCGTTCCCGTGCCCGTGCTCTGGGATGCGCTCGCGGGGCTGCTGGACGCCGGTCCGCTGGCCGTGTCCGTCGTGGACGGGGTCGTACCGCCCGTCGGGGTCGGGGTGGGCGAGGTCGGTGTGGGGGACGTCGGCGTGGGCGAGGTCGGTGTGCCCGAGGGTGTCGTCTTCGTCGGTGTCGGTGTGGGCTTGGTCGTATGGGACTTGGACGGCGTCGGTGTCGTACTCCCACTGCCCGTGCCCTTGGTGTGGCTCGGGTCGGCCGAGGGGGACGTGGCCGGCTGGGACGGGGTCGGATCGTCCGTCGTGCCGTACGTGCCGTCGGGGCCCGGGTTCGTCGGGCTGCTGGTGGGCGGGTGGGATCCGCTGCCCGCGGAAGGGGTCTGGTTCGGGTCCGCGCCGAGGGTGCCGTCGTCCGTGCCCTGGCTCGCCGAGGGGTTGACGTCGACCTTGCCGGCCGGGTTCTTGTCGGCGTTGTCGTTGGACGTCATGCCGAGCGTGACGACCGTACCCAGCACGGCGGCCAGCAGCGCCCCGGAGCCGACCGCGACGAGGTTGCGCCGGGCCAGCCGCCGGAAGCCCCCGCCCCGCTCCGTGGCGGCCGGAAGCCGGGTCGTGACCAGGGCGTCGCCGAGGGGCACGTACGGCGGTGGCGCCGACTCCTCGTGCCGTACCTCCGGCAGCTCCTCCCCCGCCGGCGCCGGCATCCAGGGCACCTCGCCCGAGCGGTCGGCGACCAGCGCGAGGGCGCGGCGCCCGGCGACGGTGCCCCGCTTGTCGGCGAGCGCCCCGCGCAGCCCGATGGACGCCTCCAACTCGGCGCGGGCCCGGTCGAGCTGCCCGCCGCACAGCGCGAGGACACCCAACTCATGGTGGAAATAGGCTTGTTCGTGCACTTCGCCGGCCAGCCGGGAGGCCTCAGCGCCGGAGCGCAGGGCGCGTTCCCAGGCGCTGAAGTGCAGCCCGGCGGCGAACGCGGGCGCGGCCGTACGGGCGAGCCGTACCGCGGGGCTCTCCTCCCCCTCGGCGGACGGAGCCGTGTGCGGGACGATCACGGCGAGCGCGGCCAGCACGGCGTCCGCCTCGGCGCACACCCGCTCGGGCGTGACCGACGGATGCCCGGCCCACCAGGCGTAGTGCTCGGCGGCGGCCAGCGCCTGGGCCCGGGCGTCGTCGGCGTACCCGGCGGCCTCCAGCTGGGCCGGCACACCGGCCGCGAGCCGGTAGCGGGCACCGACCGGGGAGACCAGTCCGCACGCGGCCAGCTCGCCGAGGGCGGCGTCGGCGTGCGTGTCGCCGATCAGCGCCGGCAGATGCGCCTGGTGCGGCACCTCGCCGCCCAGGGCGACGGCGAAGCGCAGGGTGGCGCGCGCGGAGGCGCTGAGCCGGGCGGCGAGCAGCGGGGCGGGCGCGGCGGCCTCGCCGAGGGAGGGCAGCGGGACCTCGTCCGCCGGTTCCAGGGACAGCTCGCCCGGTTCGCGTACGTCCTCGAAGACGCCGTACTCGTCCACGGCTCCCGCGCTGGCCCGCAGTCCCTCGCGCTGCCGGAGCAGGGCGCCGGCCTGGACGAAGCGCAGGGGCAGCCCCTCGGACTCGAACCACAGGTCGCCGGCCCAGTTGGCCTCCTCCTCGGTGAGGACCCGGCCGACGGTCCGCTCCAGGATCTCCACGCCGGCCGCGCGGTCGAGGCCGCTCAGGAAGACCTCCTCGACCTCGGAGCCGTCCGTGGGGGCGGGCACGTCGGGGGTGGCGCCGATCAGGAACGCGCACTCGGGGGTGGCGTCGAGGAGCTCGTCGAGGGCGGCGCCGCCGAACTCGATGTCGTCCAGGACGACGACCGCGCCGATCTCGCCGACGAACGCGCGCAGTTCGTCCGGATCGGGGCGGTGGTGCGGGGCGTCGTACACGGCGTGGAAGAGGTCGTACAGGAGGTCGCCCACCGTGCGGCGGAAGCCGTTCAGGCGCACCACGCCGTCGGGGGCGAGGTCCAGGCAGTCCTCGGCGACCAGCTCCAGCAGGGCGCTGCGGCCGGATCCGCCGGGCCCGGTGAGCCGTACCGAGCGGCCCCGGGCCAGCAGCCGGACCAGGCGCTCGCGTTCGTCCTGGCGTTCCAGCAGGGAGAGCACCGGCTGGGCGGGGCCGGGCGGCACGGGCGGCCGGGCGGCACGGGCGGCCTCGGCGCGCTCGGCGACGGTGCGCTTGCGGGGCCGCGCCGGCCGCTCTACGGGCGGGCAGGGCTCTATCTCGCTGCCGTCGACGGGGTTCACGGTCAGCAGCAGATCGCCGGCCACGACGTGCGCCGTACGGGCGAGCGCGGGCGTGCTCTGGCCGAAGTCGGAGGTCAGGGATTCCCGTGGCGGGCGGCGGCTCGCCGCATGTCCGTGCTCCTCGGGTCCCCGGTCGATCGGGTCCATGGGTTCCATGGGTTCATGCCCCCCAAAAGCGTCGTGTGCCCGGATTCCGGCCCCTCCCGGCCTTGTCGCACACCGCGCTGTCGCTTCTGGTCCGGGCCCGCTCGGTCGAGGGTTGCGAGGCGGCGGGCGACCGAACCCTAAACCTTCGCTCAGTATCTCCGACAGGGCGGGGTGCCGTGCGGTCCGAGACGTCACAGTCCGGTGAGGATTGCCCCCGTCGCACCCTTCGGCGGCTGCGTCCGGGTCTCGCCTGCCGCAGCGGTCTCCGTCCGGCTCATGCCCGTCCGTACCTCACACCTGTACGCGCCACCTCACGCCCGCACGCACAACCTCACACCCGGGGCAGTGAGTCGACCCCGATGCCGCCCTCGATGGCGAGGATGCGGTGCAGCCGGGTGGCCACCAGCAGGCGCTGCATCTGCGGCGGGACGCCGCGCAGCACCAGGCGGCGCCCGCAGCGGCCGGCCCGCCGATGGGCACCCATGATCACCCCGAGTCCGGTGGCGTCCCAGGAGTCCAGTTCGGACAGGTCGAGCACCAGGTCGCCGGCTCCGTCGTCGACGGCCGAGTGCAGGGCCGTACGGGCGTCCGCCGCGCTGCGGACGTCGAGGCGGCCCCCGACGACCAGCTCGGCGTGGTCGCCCCTGATGTACATATGCGCTCCCCGTTGAGTGCGGTTGGCGTACTCCGTGACGTTGCAACGTCTGACTGTGTGAGTGGTGGTGCGGTTGCTGTTTGTAAGCGAACCGATACCGAATTCACCCCTGGGAGTGATACTCCCGGGGGTGATGTCCGGCGGATGTCCGTACGGAAGATGCTCAGTACTTGTAGAAGCCCTGCCCGCTCTTGCGGCCGATGTCACCGGCGTCCACCATCCGGCGCATCAGCTCCGGCGGGGCGAACTTCTCGTCCTGGGACTCGGTGTAGATGTTGCTGGTGGCGTGCAGCAGGATGTCCACGCCGGTGAGGTCGGCGGTGGCCAGCGGGCCCATGGCGTGGCCGAAGCCCAGCTTGCAGGCGAGGTCGATGTCCTCGGCGGTGGCGACGCCGGACTCGTAGAGCTTGGTCGCCTCCACCACGAGGGCGGAGATGAGACGGGTGGTGACGAAGCCGGCCACGTCCCGGTTCACGACGATGCAGGTCTTGCCGACCGACTCGGCGAACTCCCGTGCGGTGGCGAGGGTTTCGTCACTGGTCTTGTAGCCGCGGACCAGCTCGACGAGCTGCATCATCGGGACCGGAGAGAAGAAGTGGACGCCGACCACCCGCTCGGGGTGCTCGGTGGCCGCCGCGATCTTGGTGATCGGGATGGCGGAGGTGTTGGAGGCGAGCACGGCGTCCTCGCGCACGAGCTTGTCGAGCGCGCGGAAGATCTCGTGCTTGACCTCCAGCTTCTCGAAGACGGCCTCGACCACGATGTCGGCGTCGGCGGCGGCGTCCAGGTCGGTGGTCGGGGTGATGCGGGCGAGGGCGGCCTCGGCGTCGGCCGCCGCCAGCTTCCCCTTGCTCACGAACTTGTCGTACGAGGCCTTGATGCCGTCGGTCCCCCGCTGGAGCGCCTCATCGGTGACATCACGCAGGACGACGTCCCAGCCCGCCTGCGCGGCGACCTGAGCGATCCCGGACCCCATGAGACCGGCCCCGATGACGGCGAGCTTCCGTGCCACTCCGACTCCCTTGAACGCGCTCCAAGTCTGCTTCTCCGGCGGACCATAGCGCTCCGGCGGCGCTGTGTGAGCGGTTAGTAACGCGTGTCACGGTCTCAGAGCGTGAGACACCCGTCACGTCTCGGTCGGCGAACTCGGCGGTCCTCCTTGGCGCTTCGGAAAGCGCGCTCAGACCGCTCCCCGGACGGCGTGGTTCAGGACCCGTTCGCTCAACAGGTCCTCGATGTCGTCGAGGAGGGCGAGCACCTCTCGGGATACTTCGCGCGGTTCGCGGCCCTTGACCCTTTCGCGGCCGATGACCTGGATGACCGTGCCGTGGATCCAGTCGATCTGAACGACCGTCAGGTGATGGCCTTCATGAAGGCGGCATAACCGGGAAGCAGGCCCAGCGGGCCGGCCGGTCGACCAACCACCCCCTCAGGTTGACCCAAAGCCTGCACGACCTGGCGACGGATCCGGCCGGGATGCGTGCGGTGAGCGGGTACGTCGCCCAGTCCGGCGGGGCCGATCCGCGGATCACCGTCCGGGAGGAGCTGGCCGCCGTGCGGGAGGAGCTGGTCACCCAGGGGCGGATGTACCGCCTGGCGAAGGGCGAGGCCACAGCGCGTGCGGAGGGCCGGCGCGGGCGCTCGGCCTCACCGGGTTCCTCGACCGGAAGGCCGGCGCACTCCCCGGCGGTCAGCGGCGTCGGCTGGACATCGCGATGGCACTCACACACCGTCGACCGGGGCACGGTCGCCGCCGAGGGCACGCCGAGCGCGCTCAAGTGCGGCGCGGCGGCTCGATCGACGCCCCCCTCCAGGACACCTTCCTCGCCATCACCGACCGCGGGCCCGCCCCGGCCGACGCCGTATCTGCTCTTCGGCCCGCTGATCAACATGGTGTCGATGCCGTCGATGCTGCTGTCCGGCCTGATGTTCCCGATGAGCCTCGCGCCCGCCTGGCTGAACGTGCTGCCGGCGTCCCCATCGCCGTCCCCGTCGGCTTCGCGGCGCCGGCGGTGACGGTGGGCACACGAGTGTTCCGGACGGCCGGGGCGTAACTACGCTGGTCGCATGGTCAATCTGACGCGCATCTACACCAGGACCGGCGACAAGGGCACCACCGCGCTCGGTGACATGAGCCGGGTCGCCAAGACCGACCTCCGGATCTCGGCCTACGCCGACGCCAACGAGGCCAACGCGGTGATCGGCACCGCGATCGCGCTGGGCGGTCTGGACGCGGAGGTCGTCAAGGTCCTCACGCGCGTCCAGAACGACCTGTTCGACGTGGGTGCGGACCTGTCGACGCCGGTGGTGGAGAACCCCGGGTTCCCACCGCTGCGGGTCGAGCAGTTCTACATCGACCGGCTGGAGGCGGACTGCGACCGGTTCAACGCCGAGCTGGAGAAGCTGCGCTCCTTCATCCTGCCCGGCGGCACGCCCGGCGCGGCCCTGCTGCACCAGGCGTGCACCGTCGTACGCCGTGCCGAGCGCTCCACCTGGGCGGCCCTGGAGGTGCACGGCGAGGCCATGAACCCGCTCACCGCGACCTACCTCAACCGCCTGTCCGACCTGCTGTTCATCCTGGCCCGCACCGCCAACAAGAGCACCGGTGACGTGCTCTGGGTGCCGGGCGGGGAACGCTAGCTCAGTTGCCGTCGCGGGCCGCGTCGCGGTCCGCGGCGGCCGCCTCGGACTCCGCCGCGTTCACCTTCTTCACCATGTCGGTGTAGCCCGAGGGCGTGCCGGACGCGGACGGCGGCTTCGCGGACGCCCCGTCGTGGTGCGCGCAGCCTGCGGTGAGCGCCACCAGCAGGGCCACCACCGGCAGGGCCACCACCGATGGCACCGCCCGCCGGGCCCGCATCAGCTCGCCGCCTTCCCGCCACCGTTGTCCTGGCACCAGGTCCGGACGTCGTTCAGGTCCTTCTGCCGCTTCTGAAGGTTCGTGACCAGCGACTTGCGGAAGTCCAGCCGGTCCTGGAGGAAGGTGGCGATCTGGGTGTGGCCCGCGGTCTTCGCGTTGTCCACACGCTGCTGCAGGCGGGCGATCGAGCCACGGGTGCCGGGCCCGGCGTCCAGCCGCTTCAGGGCCCGCTCGATCCGACGGTCGATCTTGGGCACCCGCTTGCACAGGGCGTGGGCCCCGTCCCCGGTGGGCCCCGGCGCGGGGGTGCTGCTGTCGGCCGAGGCCACTCCGGCGGTGCCGGCCAGTACGGCCGCCACGGCGCACCCGGCGACCAGGGTGCGCGTCCTTCGACGTGCGTTCATCGGTGTCTCCGTTCCCTTTCCGGACGGGCCCGTCGTCCGTCCGACGCAACGGAGGCTAGGAAAGGTCTTTGGGGAAACTCTGTGACCGGTTTGTCCCGGCTGTACCGATCAGCCAGTCCCGGCGGCCGGGCAGGGTCGCGCCGCCCGACGGCAGCCGTACCTCGAAACGCGCCCCGGTGCCGTCCGGCCCCTCGCTCACGGTGACGCGCCCCCGGTGCAGTGCCGCCTGCTGGGCGACCAGGGTGAGGCCGAGCCCGGAGCCCGCGCTGTCCGGGCCCCGCTGGAACCGCTCGAAGATCCGGGCGCGGGCGGCGGGCGGCACGCCGGGCCCGTGGTCGTCGACGGTGATGCGGACGTGATCGGCGGCGCCGCGCACCCCGACCCGCACCCGTGCCCGGCCCGCCGCGTCCCGGCCGTGGGCGAGGGCGTTGCCGAGCAGATTGTCGAGCAGCAGCCTGAGACCCGGTTCCCAGCCGTGCACGCGGAGACCGGGTGCCGCGTCCAGGGCGATGTCGGCGTCCGGGGCGCGGCGGCGGGCCTCGGCGACGGCCGCGTCGGCGACCTCGGACAGGTCGACGTCCCGGAACGCCTCCGCCTCCACCAGGTCCCCGCGTCCCAGCTCGCGCAGCATCACCAGCAGGCCCTGCAGCCGGGCGTGCTCGCGGCGCAGGTCGCCGAGCACCTCGGTGCGGTCGGGGTCGGGCAGGTCGGGGTGGTCGGCGAGGATGTCCAGGTTGGTGCCCATGCTCATCAGCGGGGTGCGCAGTTCGTGCGCGGCGGCGGAGGAGAAGGACCGGGCGGTGTCGAGGGCCTCGGCGGTGCGGGCGGCCTGCTCGTCGTAGCGGGCGAGCACGGTCCGCACCGTGGCGGCCAGCTCGTCCACCTCCCGCACTCCGGTCCGCTCCTCCGGGATCCGGGCCGTGCTGGTGCGCGGGTCGAGGCCGGCGGTACGGCGGGTGAGGCGGGTGAGCGGCGCGCTCGCACCGGCGGCCAGACCCCAGGCGAGCAGCCCGGACAGGGGTGCGGCGAGTACGGCGCTGAGGATCACCCGGCGCCGGACGAGGCGGAGTTGGGTGCGGTCGGCGGTGTCGGGCGAGAACACCCACAGCGTGCCGGAGGCGGTGGGGCCCTTCAGGGGCCGGGCCAGGGCCCGCCAGCCGCGGGCGCCGTCGCGGACGGTGACGAAGCCGGAGGACCTCTGGGGCAGGGCCACGGACGGGCCGGGCTGAGGTCCGCCGCTGAAGTCCGCGCCCGGTCCGACGACGCGTACGCCGACGTCGAGCGCGGCGCTGAACAGCTGCCGTTCCCGGGTGTCCGCGGCCTTGGGCCTGCCGTTCGCCGTGGCCCGCAGCAGGGCCCGGGCCTGAGGGGCGACGGCCACCGCGCGCTGCCGCAGATGCTGGTCCTCGGCGCGGTGCAGATCGCGGGCGACCAGGTGCAGCAGCAGCCCGCCGGCGGCGAGCACGAGCAGCGGGACGGTGCAGCCGACGGCGAGACCGACACGGGTGGAGAGTCTCACGGCGTGTCCCGCCGTTCCCTGAGCACGAAGCCGACGCCCCGTACGGTGTGGATCAGCCGGCCGCCGCCGTCCGCCTCCAGTTTGCGCCGCAGATAGCTGACGAAGGTGTCGACGGCGTCCGTGCGCACGTCGACGTCGTAACCCCACACCCGTTCCAGGAGCTGGTCGCGGGTGAGGACCAGTCCGGCGTTGCGGGCGAGCACCTCCAGCAGCTCGAACTCGCGCCGGGTGAGGTCGAGGGGGCGGCCGTCCCGCTCGGCGGTGCGGGCGGCCGGGTCGATCACCAGGCCCGCGACCCGCAGGTGCGCGTGGCCCGTGGGCGGACGGCGGCGCAGCAGGGCGCGCAGCCGCAGCACCAGTTCCTGCAGGGCGAACGGTTTCACCAGGTAGTCGTCGCCGCCCGCCTGGAGCCCGGCTATCCGGTCGGCGGTCTCGTCCAGCGCGGACAGCATCAGGACGGGCAGGTCCCGGCCCTCGTCACGCAGCCGGGTGCACACCTCGATGCCGCTCATGCCGGGCATCGACACGTCGAGCACCAGCACGTCGGGCGGCGCGTCCCGGACCGCCGTCAGCGCCTCGGGACCGTCGGCGGCGGTCCGCACCGCGAAGCCGCTCAGCCTGAGTCCGCGCTCCAGCGAGCGCCGGATCGCCGCGTCGTCGTCGACGACCAGCACCGCGCCGGAGCCCGCCGTGTCCGTCATGTCACTCCCCTCATCGCCGGGTCAGCGTACGGCCCTTCACCGGACCCGCGGCAGTGGCGTCGGGCGGATCAGGGGCGGCGCTGGAACTCGCGCCGAGGGCGCCGTCCGGCCGGCTCCCGTTTCGGGAACACCGTGTAGCTGACGGCGATGACCAGGTTGACGGCGAGGACCACGAGCAGCCGCAACTGCCAGGCCCGCAGCGGACCGGTGTCGCGGCCGTCGCCGACGTACCAGGCGGCGGCCTGGAGCAGCGCGAGGCCGACCGCGCAGGCGAGGATCCAGCGGCCCGCGACCTTCCACTCGTGGACGGCGCGTGCCGTGCCGTACCGCGGGGGCTTGACCGGGCGGGGGCCGCCCGCGAACCGGTGGGCCACCCAGGCGTCCGCCCACGTGATGGTGGAGTGGCCGAGTCCGACCGTGAAGCCGATGTAGACGGCGGCCAGTCCGTGCCGCCAGTCGGGTTCGACGCCGTGCTTCAGGTCGATCGCGGTCACGACGAACAGCACCAGTTCCAGCAGGGGCTCGCACAGCAGCAACACCACGCTCGTACGGCGCCTTTTCAGCAGGTACCGCACGGCCAGGCCGGCCGCCAGCAGCACCCAGAACGCCACCTCGCAGGCGATGATCAACCCGACGATCACGATTCGCTCCCCTCGCTCACCCGTCAAGGCTCCCGGCGGCGAGGGCGCGGATCGTCGTCGGCGCGGTCGAAACCGGAGGTAAGCGAAAGTCGCAGTCCAGGACCGTGCCCAGGGAGCAAGCGGGGCGACCGTGGGCCGTGTTGGATGGGGTCATGGCCCTCGCACTTCCCCGCCCCCACCGCGACGACGTGCGGATCGCCGTGGGCGGGCTGCTCGGCGGGGTGCTGCTGTGGGCACTCGGGCTCCATCCGCGCGTGCCCTCGGCCCCGGTCGTGCTGTGGGCGGCGCCGTGGGCCCCACTGGTGCCGCTGGCGGTGACGGCCGCGTGCGAGCCACTGCGCCGCATCCGGCCCCGCCTCGGCCTGCTGGCCGGCACGCTCGCGCTGGCGGCGGACACGGTGACGGTCGGCAACATCGCCACCGTCGTGCTGTACACCGACCTGATGTACGCGGCCGTCCTGTACGGCACTCCGTCCTCAGCCCGCCGCATCCCCTGGATCACCGGGCTGCTGACGGTGCTCGGCGGGGTCGTTCCGGCCGCGCTGTGGCGCGACCCGGCGGCGCTGCTGATCGGTGTGGGCATCGGCGTGGTCGCGCTGGCACCCGCCGCGACCGGCTGGGTGGTGCGCGACCACCGTGACGCCGCCGAGGCCGCCCGGCTGCGCGCCGAACAGACCGCACTGCTCGCCGAGATGGACCGCACCCAGGCGGTGACCGCCGAGCGGGCCCGGGTGGCACGGGAGTTGCATGACATGGTGGCGGGCCGGCTGTCCGCCATCGCCATCCACTCCACGGCCGCGCTGTCCCTGGACGATCCGCGGACCTCCCGGGACGCGCTGCGCGTGATCCGGGAGAACAGCGTGGACGGGCTGGCCGAGATGCGCCGGCTGATCGGCATCCTGCGGGACAGCGGCGGCGACCTGGAGCCGGCCGCCACGCCGACGCTCGACGGTCTGGCCGCTCTGGTCGAGGGCGCCCGCGCGGGCGGCCTGGACGTCCGCCTGGAGGCGGGTCACGGCCGGGTGCCCGCGCCGGTGGAGCTGGCCGCCTACCGGATCGTGCAGGAGTCGCTGACCAACGCGCTCAAGCACGCGGCGCCGGGGCCCGTCCGGGTCGCCCTGCGGCAGGCCGGGGGCACCCTGCACATCCAGGTCACCAGCCCCTACCGGCCCGGCGACACCTCCCGCGCCCCCGGCTCGGGTTCCGGGCTCATCGGGATGCGGGAGCGGGTGACGCTGCTCGGCGGCACCTTCGCGGCCGGTCCCGAGGCCGGCCGGTGGACCGTACGCGCCGGCCTTCCGCTGACCGAAGGAGCCTCTCCATGAACCGGACCGTTCGTGTGCTCGTCGCCGAGGACCAGTCCGCCGTCCGCGCCGGACTCGTCCTGATCCTGCGCAGCGCGCCCGACATCGAGGTGGCCGGCGAGGCGGCGGACGGTGGACGGGCGGTGGAGCTGGCCCGGCAGATCAGGCCGGACGTGGTGCTGATGGACGTGCAGATGCCGGGTCTGGACGGGGTGTCGGCGACCCGGCAGATCGTCGCCGAAGGGCTCGCGGACGTCCTCGTGCTGACCACCTTCGACCTGGATGAGTACGTCTTCGGGGCCTTGCGGGCCGGGGCGGCCGGGTTCCTGCTGAAGAGCACAGAGGCCAGGGACCTGTTGGCGGCTGTGCGTACGGTGGCGGACGGGGAGGGGATCGTCGCGCCGGCTGTCACGCGGCGCCTGATCGCCGAGTTCGCGGCGGGCCCGGTGCGCGAGGCGAAGGCCGATCCTGCGGTGCTGGACGCGCTGACCCGGCGCGAGCGCGAGGTGTTGTCCTGCGTCGGGCAGGGGCTGTCGAACGCGGGGATCGCCGAGCGGCTGGGGATGGCGGAGGGCACGGTGAAGACGCACGTCAGCCGGATGCTGGCCAAGCTGGAGCTGCGCAGCCGGGTCCAAGCGGCGGTACTGGCACAGGAGTTGGGGATCTAGGGGCAACCGCCGGAGAATTGGTCCAGACCTATTGACCTGTGGTCCAGACCTTTCTACTCTCGCAGCACCGTGGGCGTGAAGGCTCAGTCATGCCCCTGACACCCCCAACCCACAACCCCATAACGAGGAGGCGCAGCATGCGCTTCAGACACAGAGCCGCGGCAGGGTTCGCGACCCTGTTGCTCCCCCTGGCCGGCCTCGTCGGACTCGCGAGCCCCGCCCAGGCCGCGACCAACGCCACCGCCACCTACACCAAGACCAGCGACTGGGGAACCGGCTTCGGCGGTCAGTGGACCATCAAGAACACCGGTACCAGCAGCATCAGTTCCTGGACCGTCGAGTGGGACTTCCCCTCCGGTACGTCCGTCACCTCCGCCTGGGACGCGGACGTGACCAGCTCCGGCACCCACTGGACCGCCAAGAACAAGTCCTACGACGGCACCATCGCCCCCGGTGCCTCGGTCTCCTTCGGCTTCAACGGCGCGGGTCCGGGATCACCGAGCAACTGCAAGCTCAACGGCGACAGCTGCGACGGTACGACCGTCCCCGGCGACGCCGCCCCGAGCGCCCCCGGCACGCCCACCGCCTCGAACGTCACCGACACCTCGGCTCAGCTCTCCTGGGGCGCGGCCACCGACGACAAGGGCGTCAAGAACTACGACGTGCTGCGCGACGGCAAGGTCGTCTCCACCGTGACGACGACCTCGTACACGGACAGCGGTCTGACCGCCGGCACCGACTACTCCTACACCGTGCAGGCCCGGGACACCGCCGACCAGACCGGCCCGGTCAGCGGCGCGGTCAAGGTGCACACCACCGGCAGCGGCACCAATCCCCCGCCCAGCGGCGACAAGGTCAAGCTCGGCTACTTCACCGAGTGGGGCATCTACGGCCGCAACTACAACGTCAAGAACCTGGTGACGTCCGGCTCGGCCGCGAAGATCACACACATCAACTACGCCTTCGGCAATGTGACGAACGGCCAGTGCGCCATCGGTGACGCCTACGCCGACTACCAGAAGACGTTCACCGCCGACCAGTCGGTCAGCGGCGCCGCGGACACCTGGGACCAGCCGCTGGCCGGCAACTTCAACCAGCTGCGCGAGCTGAAGGCCAAGTACCCGAACCTCAAGGTGCTGTGGTCCTTCGGCGGCTGGACCTGGTCCGGCGGCTTCGCCCAGGCCGCGGCCAACCCCACCGCGTTCGCCGACTCCTGCTACAACCTGGTGGAGGACCCGCGCTGGGCCGACGTCTTCGACGGCATCGACATCGACTGGGAGTACCCGAACGCCTGCGGCCTGTCCTGCGACACCAGCGGGGCGGCGGCCTTCAAGAACGTGATGGCCGCGCTGCGCGCCAAGTTCGGCAGCAGCAAGCTGGTGACGGCCGCGGTCACCGCCGACGGTTCCGCCGGCGGCAAGATCGAGGCCGCCGACTACGCCGGTGCGTCCCAGTACGTCGACTGGTACAACGTGATGTCGTACGACTTCTTCGGCGCCTGGGACGCGCAGGGGCCGACCGCCCCGCACTCCCCGCTGACCTCGTACAACGGGATCCCGAAGGCCGGGTTCGACACGGCCGACGCGATCGCCAAGTACAAGTCCACGGGGGTCCCCGCGTCCAAGCTGCTCATCGGCATCGGCTTCTACGGCCGCGGCTGGACCGGCGTCACCCAGGACGCCCCGGGCGGCACGGCCACGGGACCGGCGGCCGGCACCTACGAGCAGGGCATCGAGGACTACAAGGTGCTCAAGACGTCCTGCCCGGTCACCGGCACCGTAGCGGGTACCGCGTACGCCCACTGCGGCAGCAACTGGTGGTCGTACGACACCCCGTCGACCATCGCCGGGAAGATGAGCTGGGCCAAGTCCCAGGGCCTCGGCGGCGCGTTCTTCTGGGAGTTCAGCGGCGACACCAGCGACGGCGAGCTGGTGAACGCCATCAGCAGCAACCTGTAGGCGAGCGAACTCCGCTCACAGCCACATTCGCTCCCCCTCGGCTTCGTCTGGGGGAGAGTGAATGTGGCTACGCCACATTCACTCGCTGTCCGGGCGGGGCTGCCTCCAGCCACGCGAGGAATCCGGTCAGCGCGTCTTCGCTCATGGCGAGTTCGAGGCGCGTGCCCCGATGTGTACAGGCGAGGACCACCGCGTCGGAGAGCAGTGCCAGTTCCTCCTCGCCCTCGGGAAGCCGGCGGCCGGCCACCTCGATCTGGGCGCGCTCCAGGGTGCGGCGCGGGCGGAAAGCGTAGGAGAAGACGCGGTACCACTCGATGCGGTCGCCGTTGTAGCGGGCGACGCCGTAGGACCAGCCCTTGCCGTTGGCGTCCGGTTTCTCGGCCACGTCCCAGCGCAGGGAACAGTCGAAGGTGCCGCCGGAGCGCTGGATGAGTCTGCGGCGCAGCCCGAACAGGAACAGTCCCACCACCACGAGCGCGATCACGATCCCGCACACAGTCAGAGCGAGGACCATCGGCACCGACCTCCTCGTCTCCTAGGTAATGGAACGGAAAAAACACCCACATCTACCTCAGCCGCGGCTGGGACCCGAAGGTCCCAGCCGCGGCTGAGTCACATCACCGCACAGCGCTTGGCGTCAGCGGGCCGCCGCCGCACGCAGGCGGACGTCCGCGCGGCGCTCGGCGGCGGCGTCGCCCTCCGCCTTCGCGCGCTCCAGGTCCCGCTCCGTGCGCTGGACATCGATCTCGTCCGACAGCTCGGCGATCTCCGCCAGCAAGGACAGCTTGTTGTCCGCGAACGAGACGAAACCGCCGTGCACCGCGGCGACGACCGTTCCACCGTCACTCGTACGGATGGTCACCGGGCCCGACTCCAGCACACCGAGCAGCGGCTGGTGACCGGGCATGACGCCGATGTCGCCGGACGTGGTGCGCGCGACGACCAGGGTGGCCTCGCCGGACCAGACCTGGCGGTCGGCGGCGACCAGCTCGACGTGCAGCTCAGCAGCCAAGGGTGGCTCCTCGGGTCACCACCCGGCAGGGGCGCCGGGTGTTGGGGTCAATTCTAGTGGGCGTGACGGAGGGGGCGGGACGCACCCGCCCCCTCACATGAACTCAGGGAGTTCAGGAGACGCCCAGCTCCTTGGCGTTGGCCTTGAGGTCCTCCAGGCCACCACACATGAAGAACGCCTGCTCCGGGAAGTGGTCGTACTCACCGTCGATGATCGCGTTGAACGCGGCGATCGACTCGTCCAGCGGCACGTCCGACCCGTCGACGCCGGTGAACTGCTTGGCGACGTGGGTGTTCTGGGACAGGAAGCGCTCCACGCGACGGGCACGGTGGACGACGAGCTTGTCCTCCTCGCCGAGCTCGTCGATACCGAGGATCGCGATGATGTCCTGGAGGTCCTTGTACTTCTGCAGGACCGTCTTCACGCGCATGGCGGCGTTGTAGTGGTCCGCGGAGATGTAACGCGGGTCCAGGATCCGGGACGTGGAGTCCAGCGGGTCCACGGCCGGGTAGATGCCCTTCTCGGAGATCGGACGGGACAGAACCGTCGTCGCGTCGAGGTGGGCGAAGGTGGTCGCCGGGGCCGGGTCGGTCAGGTCGTCGGCGGGGACGTAGATCGCCTGCATCGAGG
This sequence comes from Streptomyces sp. RB17, assembly GCF_009604455.1. Classification (GTDB taxonomy): domain Bacteria; phylum Actinomycetota; class Actinomycetes; order Streptomycetales; family Streptomycetaceae; genus Streptomyces. The sequence goes on along the minus strand of NZ_WEGL01000013.1, from coordinate 63,206 downwards.
TGATCGAGTGACCGCGGGTCGAGGTGATGCGCTCCTGCAGGAGGCCCATCTCGTCGGCCAGGTTCGGCTGGTAACCCACCGCGGACGGCATACGGCCGAGCAGGGTGGAGACCTCGGAACCGGCCTGCGTGAAGCGGAAGATGTTGTCGATGAAGAACAGCACGTCCTGCTTCTGGACGTCACGGAAGTACTCGGCCATGGTCAGGCCGGCCAGCGCGACGCGCAGACGGGTGCCCGGGGGCTCGTCCATCTGACCGAAGACCAGGGCGGTCTTGTCGATGACGCCGGAGTCCGACATCTCCTCGATCAGGTCGTTGCCCTCACGGGTGCGCTCACCGACACCGGCGAACACGGAGACACCGTCGTGGTTGTTGGCGACACGGTAGATCATCTCCTGGATGAGCACCGTCTTGCCGACACCGGCGCCGCCGAACAGGCCGATCTTGCCGCCCTTGACGTACGGGGTGAGCAGGTCGATGACCTTGACGCCCGTCTCGAACATCTCGGTCTTGGACTCGAGCTCGTCGAAGTTCGGGGCCTTGCGGTGGATCGGCCAGCGCTCGCCGTCGTAGGTCTCGTCGACGTTCAGCACCTCACCGAGGGTGTTGAACACCTTGCCCTTGGTGAAGTCGCCGACCGGCACGGAGATGGAGGCGCCCGTGTCGGTCACCGGGGCCTGGCGGACCAGACCGTCGGTCGGCTGCATGGAGATGGTGCGGACCAGGCCGTCGCCCAGGTGCTGGGCGACCTCCAGGGTCAGCGTCTTCTTCTCGCCCGCGTTCGCCGGGTCGGAGACCTCGACGTGAAGGGCGTTGTAGATTTCCGGCATCGCGTCGACGGGGAACTCCACGTCGACGACCGGGCCGATGACCCGGGCGACGCGGCCCGTAGCCGTCGCGGTCTCAACAGTGGTGGTCATTATCGGTCACTCCCCGCGGTCGCGTCGGCCAGGGCGCTCGCGCCACCGACGATCTCGCTGATTTCCTGGGTGATTTCGGCCTGGCGGGCCGCGTTGGCAAGACGGGAGAGCGTCTCGATGAGCTCGCCCGCGTTGTCGGTGGCCGACTTCATCGCGCGCCGCGTGGCGGCGTGCTTCGAAGCGGCCGACTGGAGCAGCGCGTTGTAGATACGGCTCTCCACGTAGCGCGGCAGCAGGGCGTCGAGGACGTCCTCCGCCGACGGCTCGAAGTCGTACAGCGGGAGGATCTCCCCCTTGGGGTGAGCCTCCTCGGCGACCTCTTCGAGGCGCAGCGGAAGCAGCCGGGCGTCCAGCGCCGTCTGCGTCATCATCGAGACGAACTCGGTGAACACGATGTGGAGCTCGTCCACGCCACCGTCCGCCGTCTCCTTCTCGATGGCCTCGATCAGGGGCGCCGCGACCTTCTTGGCGTCCGCGTACGTCGGCTCGTCCGTGAAGCCCGTCCACGACTCCGTGACCTTGCGCTCACGGAAGTTGTAGTGGGCGACACCGCGCCGGCCGACGATGTACGTGTCGACCTGCTTGCCCTCGCGCTCCAGGCGCTCGGTCAGCTGCTCCGCCGTCTTGATGGCGTTGGAGTTGAAGGCGCCGGCCAGACCGCGGTCGCTCGTGAGGAGCAGGACCGCGGCACGGGTCGGGTTCTCCGTCTCCGTGGTGAGCGGGTGCTTGGTGTTCGAGCCGGTGCCGACCGCCGTGACCGCGCGCGTCAGCTCGGTCGCGTACGGCGTGGAGGCCGCCACCTTGCGCTGCGCCTTGACGACGCGCGAGGCGGCGATCATCTCCATCGCCTTGGTGATCTTCTTGGTCGCGCTGACGGATCGGATGCGACGCTTGTAGACCCGGAGCTGGGCTCCCATGAGTCAGGTCCCTTCCTTACGTCACTTGGCGGCAGCGGCAGGAACGTCCTCGCCGAGCAGCTTGCCGTCCGAGGTCTCGAACTGCTTCTTGAACTCGGCCACCGCGTCGTCGATCGCCTGGATCGTGTCGTCCGACATCTTGGCGCCCTCCCGGATGGAGGTCATCAGGCCCTGGTGCTTCCGGTGCAGGAAGTCGATCAGTTCCTTCTCGAAGCGGCGGATGTCGGCGACCGGGACGTCGTCCATACGGCCGTTGGTGCCGGCCCAGACGGAGACGACCTGGTCCTCGGTGGCCATCGGCTGGTACTGGTCCTGCTTCAGCAGCTCGACCATGCGCTGACCGCGCTCCAGCTGGGCCTTCGAGGCCGCGTCCAGGTCGGAACCGAAGGCGGCGAACGCCTCCAGCTCACGGAACTGGGCGAGGTCCACACGAAGGCGGCCGGAGACCTGGCGCATCGCCTTGTGCTGGGCGGAACCACCGACTCGGGAGACGGAGATACCGACGTTCAGCGCGGGGCGCTGACCGGCGTTGAACAGGTCCGACTCCAGGAAGCACTGGCCGTCGGTGATGGAGATGACGTTGGTCGGGATGAACGCCGAGACGTCGTTGGCCTTGGTCTCGACGATCGGCAGACCGGTCATCGAACCGGCACCCATGTCGTCGGAGAGCTTGGCGCAGCGCTCCAGCAGCCGGGAGTGCAGGTAGAAGACGTCACCCGGGTAGGCCTCGCGGCCCGGCGGACGGCGCAGCAGCAGCGACACGGCGCGGTAGGCGTCGGCCTGCTTCGACAGGTCGTCGAAGATGATCAGGACGTGCTTGCCCTGGTACATCCAGTGCTGGCCGATGGCCGAACCGGTGTACGGGGCGAGGTACTTGAAGCCGGCCGGGTCGGACGCCGGGGCGGCGACGATGGTCGTGTACTCCAGGGCGCCGTTCTCCTCCAGCGCGCGGCGCACGCCGGCGATGGTGGAGCCCTTCTGGCCGATGGCGACGTAGATGCAGCGGACCTGCTTCTTCGGGTCGCCGGTGCGCCAGTTGTCGCGCTGGTTGATGATCGTGTCGACGGCCAGGGCGGTCTTGCCGGTCTGGCGGTCACCGATGATCAGCTGACGCTGACCACGGCCGATCGGGGTCATCGCGTCGACGGCCTTGTAGCCGGTCTCCATCGGCTCGTGCACCGACTTGCGCTGCATGACCGTGGGGGCCTGCAGCTCAAGGGCACGGCGGCTGTCGGTCTCGATCTCGCCGAGGCCGTCGATCGGGTTGCCGAGCGGGTCGACGACACGGCCGAGGTAGCCCTCGCCGACCGCGACGGAGAGGACCTCACCGGTGCGCGTGACCGGCTGACCCTCCTCGATGCCGCTGAACTCACCGAGGACGATGGCACCGATCTCGCGCTCCTCGAGGTTGAGGGCGAGGCCGAGGGTGCCGTCCTCGAACTTCAGCAGTTCGTTGGCCATGGCCGAGGGAAGACCCTCGATCTTCGCGATGCCGTCGCCGGCAAGGGTGACCGTACCGACCTCCTCGCGCGAGGCCGCGTCCGGCTTGTACGACTGGACGAAGGTCTCCAGTGCGTCCCGGATCTCCTCCGGCCGGATCGTGAGCTCCGCCATCTGGGTTCCCTGCTCTCCTTGTTGGGCCCGAAGTTTCACTTGGGGGGGATGGGGACTCCCCCCTGTAAGAGGTGAATCCTCTGCACGGCCCAACCAGGGCCGTAATTACGTACTGCTTTTCTCGAGATATCGAGTTGTCTCGAATACCGAGCTGTCCCGAATATCGAGTTGCTGCTAGCTCGCCATGCGGCGGGCGGCGTCGTCCAGCCGGTCCGCGAGGGAGCCGTTGATGACCTCGTCACCGACCTGCACCCGGATACCGCCGATGACCTCGGGGTCCACGTCCAGGTTGAGGTGCATCCGGCGGCCGTACAGCTTGGCGAGGGCGGCGCCGAGGCGCTGCTTCTGGCCGTCGGTCAGCGGCACCGCCGAGGTGACGACGGCGACCACGCGGTCCCGGCGCTCGGCGGCCAGCTTGGACAGGGACTCCAGTCCCGCTTCCAGGCTACGTCCACGCGGCGCGGTCACAAGGCGCGTCACCAGACGCTCGGTGACCGGCTTGGCCCGTCCGCCGAGCAGCCGGTGCAGCAGCTCGGTCTTGGCGGCCGCGCCGGCGGCACGGTCGGTCAGCGCGGCGCGCAGCTCGGTGCTGGAGGAGACGATCCGGCCGAACCGGAACAGCTCGTCCTCGACGTCGTCGAGGGTGCCCGTCTTCTCCGCGGCCGTGAGGTCGGCGATGCTCGCCAGCTCCTCCAGCGCGTCCACCAGGTCGCGGGACTGCGACCAGCGGGAGCGCGCCATCCCGGCCACCAGGTCGGCGGCGGACCCGCTGACCTGGCCACCGATGAGACGCTGGACCAGCTCCGCCTTGGCCTCTGCGGGCTGCGCCGGGTCGGTGAGGACCCGGCGCAGGCCGGCCTCGCGGTCGAGCAGCGCGGTGACGGCGGCCAGCTCGTCGGCGAGCGAAGCGGCGTCGACGGACGTGGAGTCCGTCAGCGCGTCGAGACGCTCACCTGCGGCTGCCAGGGCCTCGCGGCTCGCTCCGTTCATCGCGTGGCCTCGGCCTTCTCCTCGAGCTCGCCGAGGAAGCGGTCGATCACACGGCTCTGCCGGGCGTGGTCCTCGAGGGACTCACCGACGAGCTTGCCGGCCAGTTCGGTGGCGAGCTTGCCGACGTCCTGCCGGAGCGTGGCAGCGGCGACCTTGCGGTCGGCCTCGATCTGGGCGTGCCCGGCGGCGACGATCTCCTCGCGCTGCCGCTGGCCCTCGGCCCGCATCTCGGCGATGAGCGCGGCACCCTGCTCCTGCGCCTCCTGGCGCAGGCGCGCGGCCTCGTGCCGGGCCTCGGCGAGCTGGGCCTTGTACTGCTCAAGGACGCTCTGGGCCTCGACCTTCATGGCGTCGGCCTCTTCGATACCACCTTCGATCGCCGCGCGGCGCTCCTCCAGAACCTTGTTGATGTTCGGAAGCAGCTTCTTCCAGAAGAAGAAGAACACGATGGCGAAGGCGATGGTGCCGACGAGCAGCTCGGGACCCTCGGGAACGAGCGGGTTCCCGCCCTTCTCCGGGGCCGCCAGCTGAACCAGGTTGGCGATCACATCAGTGCCTTTCGTCGATACGTGTGGGTACGGAGGTCTTACTTCGTACCGAACACGAACGGCATGACGATGCCGATGAGGGCGAGCGCCTCACAGAAGGCGAAGCCGAGGATCTGGTTGGCGCGGATCAGGCCCGCGGCCTCGGGCTGACGGGCGAGCGCCTGGGTGCCGTTGCCGAAGATGATGCCGACGCCGATGCCGGGGCCGATGGCGGAGAGGCCGTAACCGACGGAACCGATGGAACCGGAGACAGCGGCGAGGGTCTCAGTGGCAGCCATGCTGAATCTTCCTTCTCTTTACGGACCGGTGGGGGTTGGCCACCGGACGACCGGGGGTGTGGTGGGGCTCAGTGGTGCTCGGCGAGAGCGCCCTGAATATAGGAGCAGGCCAGCAGTACGAAGACGTACGCCTGGACGGCCTGGACGAAAAGCTCGAAGCAGATCATGGCCATCGTCATCACGAAGGAGACGCCGGCGGCCGGGATCATCCAGCTGTTCAGCAGGTACCAGGAGGCGACGGTGAACATCACCAGCATCAGGTGACCGGCGAACATGTTGGCGAAGAGTCGCACCGCGTGCGTGAACGGGCGGACCAGCAGGTTCGAGAAGAACTCGATGACCATGACGAGCGGCAGCACCGCACCGAGCGACTTGTCGTAGCCCGTCACGTTCTTGAAGAAGCCGACGAAGCCGTGACGCTTGAAGGTCAGGGAGACCCAGATGACCCAGACGATCACGGCCAGAACCATCGGGTAGGCGACGATCGAGCCCACCGGGAACTGCGCCAGCGGGATCACGGACCAGACGTTCATGATCCAGATGAAGAAGAAGAGGGAGACGATGAACGGCACCCACTTCTCGCCCTCGCGCTTGCCGAGCGTCTCGTACACGATGCCGCGGCGCACGAAGTCGTAGCCGGCCTCGCCGACCATCTGCAGCTTGCCCGGGATGACCTTGGCGTTGCCGAAGGCGGCCCAGAAGAAGCCGACGACGAGCGCGGTGGTGATGAGCGCGAGCAGCATCACCTTGTTGAAGTCGAAGCCGCCGACCGTGAAGAGCGGCGTGAACAGGAAGGAGTGCAGGCCCGGAGCCGGAAAGCCACACCCGTTGTCGGACATGATCCGACAACTCCAGTCAAAGGCGAGCTGGGTCTGGTCAGCACTCACCGCGGGCTCCTTCGGCGTGACGCATGGGTACGGCAACCTCGTTGTGTCGGCGCGGCGCGCGGCCGCGGATCGGCACCGGACTGGTGTTACGGATGTGGGGGCGGCTGGGGGGCATCGAGCCTCGCGATCGAGCAGGCGTCAGCTCAGATGCCCGCGCCCGCGATGCCGCAGTTGGCACCGGACGATAGCAGGAGATCTCACAAGCCTTTATCCCGCCCCTACCCCTCACGACGACGGCCCTGTCTTCTCGGGCTTGTCACTCTTCGCGGAGTCCGGATCGATATAGAAGATCTTGGCCTTCAGGTGCGCGCGGGCCTGCGCGGCCATCCACGCGACGGTCGTGACCACGATCCCCACGGCGAACGCCTTGCCGTTGAAGAGGGAGGTGCCTTTGAAGACGGCGACGAAGATGAAGAGCAGCAGCAACTGGGCCATGTAGAGCATGAGGCCCATCGCCTGGAACAGCTGCGGGAGCGTTTTTGCCGTCCACTGCAGCACGTAGAGGCCGATTCCCATGAACAGGATGGCCAGCACCGTGCCGACGGCCGCGCCGAGCGCGCCCTTACCCCCTGCGACCGCGGCGCTCACAGCGACGGCGATCGCGCCTGCAGCCGCTGCGGGCACAGCGATCTGCAGTAGGTTCCGGGCGTCTTTGGACGGCATGGCGGCAACTCCGCTTTCACAGGGGGCAGGGTGTCGTCATGGACGAGCGTAGTCCCGGGCTGAGTGATCGAGACCTCACACCAATGGACCGTCGCACTACGGTCCTTCGGCTCTGTCCGGGGTTCTCGTGAACCGTATCACAAACTATTTGATGAGGTCTTTACTCGTCACGTGTGCTTGCTGTCACACATGAGAGTGACAGTGCACGTCTGCGCAGAGACCGGGCCCATTTGTCTGGTATTGGGGGACTTTATTCCCCCACGAGTTGGCAATGCTCTCGTCAGATTCTTACCTTGCCAGAGTCAGCGCCGGTCAAGGAAACGCGAACGGGGGCCGATCGCGGTCGCTCCGTTGACGCCCGAGACCCCGGCGGCGACGGGAGCCCGCTCCTCGGCCTCCTGTGCCTCCTGTGCCTCCTCCGCCTCCCCGATCACAGCGGCCTCGGCGGCACGGCGCCGCAGCCGGTAGCGCGGCGGCACGAACCGCTGGGCCCACATCGGGACCCGCGGCGTGAAGCGCGGGAGCAGCAGCAGGACCAGGCCGACCCCGCTCAGGGCCACCACGCCGAGCACGATCCACATCGACGCCGAGTTGACCGAGTACGCCAGTGCACCGAAGGCGATCAGCGCGGACCAGAAGTACATGATCAGCACGGCCCGGCTGTGCGAGTGGCCGATCTCCAGCAGCCGGTGGTGCAGATGCCCGCGGTCCGCGGCGAACGGGGACTGGCCGCGCCAGGTGCGCCGGACGATCGCGAGGACCAGGTCCGCCGCCGGCACCGCGATGATCGTCAGCGGGAGCAGCAGCGGGATGTAGACCGGCACCGTCTGGTGCACCGCCGCCTTCTCCGAGCCCGTGAACAGCGCGAGCGCGTCCGGGTCGAGCTGGCCGGTGATGGAGATCGCGCCGGCCGCCAGCACCAGGCCGATCAGCATCGAGCCGGAGTCGCCCATGAAGATCCGCGCCGGGTGCATGTTGTGCGGCAGGAAGCCCAGGCACATGCCCATGAGAATCGCCGCGAACAGGGTGCCGGGGGCGGCGGCCTCGATGCCGTACGAGTACCAGATCCGGTAGGCGTACAGGAAGAACGCGCCCGCCGCGATGCAGACCATGCCGGCCGCGAGGCCGTCCAGGCCGTCCACGAAGTTCACCGCGTTGATCGTGATGACGACGAGCGCCACGGTCAGCAGCGTGCCCTGCCACTGGGTCAGCGCCACGTTGCCGACGCCCGGGATGGGCAGCCACAGGATCGTCAGGCCCTGCACGACCATGACGCCGGCGGCGATCATCTGGCCGCCCAGCTTGATCAGCGCGTCGATCTCGAACTTGTCGTCCAGGACGCCGATCAGCCAGATCAGGGCCGCGCCGGAGAGCAGGGCCCGCGGCTCGTTCGACTTCGCGAAGACCTCGTTGAGGTTGGTCAGGTGGTCCGCGACCAGCAGGCCCGCGCACAGGCCGAAGAACATGGCGATACCGCCGAGCCGCGGAGTGGGTTCCCGGTGCACGTCACGCGCCCGGATCTCCGGCATCGCCCCGGCCACGATCGCGAACTTCCGTACCGGCCCTGTCAGCAGATACGTCACCGCGGCCGTGACGCAGAGCGTCAGCAGGTATTCACGCACAGGCTTCCCCACGAGTCTCGCTGGCCATCACAGCCCCACACCCTAGCGATGGACGTATATGGATGGGGACTTCCGGGTAGCCACGATGGTTGCACGGGTGGCTGTGAGCCACGGCGCACATCGGGGTGTATGGCACACCGCCTACCCCCGTTCAGCCCGGATACGGCGGAAACGCGCCTGTGAGAAGGCGCACCTCCTCCCGTGCCGCCGCCGGCTCGGTCTCGCCGCGCAGCACGCCCGCCAGCAGGGCGGCGATCCGCACCATCTCCGGCTCCCCCATGCCCTGCGTGGTCACCGCGGCCGTGCCCAGGCGCAGGCCGCGGCCGTCGCCGTGCGGCAGCGCACAGCAGTCCAGGACGATCCCGGCGGCGGCGAGCCGGCCGCGTGCGCTGCGGCCGTCCACCCCGAGCGGGGCCGGGTCGGCGGTGATCAGATGGGTGTCCGTGCCGCCGGTGGTGACGGTGAAGCCCTCGGCGGCCAGGTGACCGGCGAGCACCCGTGCGTTCGCGACCACCTGATGGGCGTACACGGCGAAGGCCGGTGTTGCCGCCTCGCCGAACGCGACGGCCTTCGCGGCGATCGTGTGCATCTGCGCGCCGCCCTGGGTGAACGGGAACACCGCGCGGTCGACGCGCTCGGCCAGTTCGCTCCCGCACAGGATCATCCCGCCGCGCGGACCGCGCAGCACCTTGTGGGTGGTCGCGCACACGATGTCGGCGTACGGCACCGGGCTCGGCGCCGCGCCGCCGGCGACCAGCCCGATCGGGTGCGCGGCGTCGGCGATCAGATAGGCCCCGACCTCGTCGGCGACCTCACGGAAGAAGGCGTAGTCGATGTGCCGGGGGTAGGCGATCGAGCCGCACACGATCGCCTTGGGCCGGTGGCCAAGGGCCAGGTGACGCACCTGGTCGTGGTCGATGAGCCCGGTCTCCGCGTCCACCCCGTACCCGACGAAGTCGAACCAGCGGCCGGAGAAGTTGGCGGGTGAGCCGTGGGTGAGATGGCCGCCGTAGTGCAGCCCGAGGGCGAGGACGGTGTCACCGGGGCGCAGCAGGGCCGCGTAGGCGGCCAGGACGGCAGAGGAGCCCGAGTGGGACTGGACATTGGCGTGTTCGGCGCCGAACAGCTCCTTGGCCCGGTCGATGGCGGCGCGTTCGGCGAGGTCGACGATCTCGCAGCCGCCGTGGTGCCGGGCGCCGGGATAGCCCTCGGCGTACTTGTTGGCGAGCGCGGAGCCGAGGGCGGCGAGCACCGCCGGCGAGCAGAAGTTCTCGGCGGCGATCAGCTGCAGGGTGGTGGACTGCCGGTCCAGCTCCGCGAGGAGGATCTCGGCCATCGCCGGGTCCTGCCGCCGCAGGACATCGGTCTCGAGGGTATGGGTGACCGACATGGCGGGCTCCCGGGCGGTCGACGGTGACGTGTACCCAATGTAGGACGGAGATGTGCGTTATGCCCGGTATTGCAGCGCCTCCGGGGCACTCAGGTCCGCGCCGGTACTCCGGTCAGCGCCGTGACCACCGGATCCAGCGCCTCGTGTATCTCGTCCCCGATCGACCGGAAGAACGGAAGGGGCGCCCCGTACGGGTCGTGGACCTCGTCCGCCTCCACCGTGGGCGCCAGCAGCCACCCGCGTAGAGCCGCCGCCGCACGCACCAGGGCGCGTGCGCGCATGACCACGCCGTCGTCCAGGGGCGGCAGGGTGGCCGGATCTATCGCCCGGACCAGCCGGGTGAACTCCTTCAGGGTGAAGGTGCGCAGGCCCGCCGAATGGCCCATGGAGATGACCTGGGCGCGGTGGTCGCGGGTGGCGGTGAGCACGAGGTCGGCCCTGATGACGTGCTCGTCGAGCAGCTCCCGGCCGAAGAAGCCGGAGGCGTCCGCGCCGAACTCCCCCAGCACGGCCTCCGCGTTGGCCTCCATCGGCGCGCCCTCGTGGCCCCAGGTGCCCGCGCTCTCCACGATCAGACCGCCGCCGAGCACGCCGAGCCGCTCGGCGACGAAATGCCGGGTCAGCCGCTCGGTGATGGGCGAGCGGCACACATTGCCGGTGCTGACGTGGAGGATGCGGAAGGTGTCGCGCGGAAACCCGAAAGTGGTCGTCTCCTCCGCGACACGTTCGCCGACGCCTATGCCACGCCCCGCTTCAGGGGCCGTCAATTCGCCACCTCGAGGTCGGGTACGACCTTGCGCAGCTCCTCCGGGGAGATCGCGCCCTCGCGCAGCAGCACCGGCACCGGGCCGCTGACGTCCACGATGGACGAGGGCACATTGGCCGGGGTGGGGCCGCCGTCGAGGTAGACGGAGACGGAGTCGCCGAGCATCTCCTGCGCGGCGTCGCAGTTCTCCGGCGCCGGGTGGCCGGTGAGGTTGGCCGAGGACACGGCCATGGGACCGACCTCGGTGAGCAGCTCGATGGCGACCGGGTGCAGTGGCATGCGCACGGCAACCGTGCCCCGGGTGTCGCCGAGGTCCCACTGCAGGGACGGCTGGTGCTTGGCGACGAGCGTGAGGGCGCCCGGCCAGAAGGCGTCGACCAGCTCCCAGGCCAGCTCGGAGAAGTCCGTGACGAGGCCGTGCAGCGTGTTCGGGGAGCCGATGAGGACGGGGGTGGGCATGTTGCGGCCCCGGCCCTTGGCGGCGAGCAGGTCGGCGACCGCCTCGGAGGAGAACGCGTCGGCGCCGATGCCGTACACCGTGTCGGTCGGCAGCACCACCAGCTCGCCCCGGCGGACGGCGGACGCGGCCTCGCGCAGACCCGTCGCGCGGTCGGTCGCGTCGTTGGTGTCGTATCGCCGTGCCATCTTTAGCGGGCCTCCTCGTACACGTACTGCGGGACATGAGTCTGCGGGGTCACGGCAGCGCCTTGCGGGCGGTCGCGAACCGGGGGCGCTTGTTGAGGTCGGGGTGGTCGGCCGCGTCGGCCCAGCCCCGCTCCTCGGTGAAGATCCACGGCACCTGGCCGCCCTGGGTGTCGGCGTGCTCGACCACGACGACCCCGCCGGGACGCAGGAGACGGTGAGCGGTGCGTTCCAGGCCCCGGATCAGGTCGAGGCCGTCCTCGCCGGAGAACAACGCCAGCTCGGGGTCGTAGTCACGGGCCTCGGGAGCCACGTACTCCCACTCCGTGAGCGGGATGTACGGCGGGTTGGAGATCACCAGGTCGACCTGCCCGTCGAGGTCGGGGAAGGCCGTCAGGGCGTCACCCTGGCGCAGGTCGACCCTGGACCCCTCCACGTTCTTGCGGGTCCACTGGAGCGCCTCCTCGGACAGCTCCACGGCGTGCACACGCGAGCGCGGGACCTCCTGGGCGAGGGCGAGCGCGATGGCGCCGGAGCCGGTGCACAGATCCACGATGCACGGCTCGACGACGTCCATGGCGCGCACGGCGTCTATGGCCCAGCCGACCACGGACTCGGTCTCCGGCCGGGGCACGAAGACGCCCGGCCCGACCTGGAGCTCCAGATAGCGGAAGTAGGCCCGCCCGGTGATGTGCTGCAGCGGCTCGCGCTGTTCGCGCCGGGCGATGACCTCCCAGTACCGGGCGTCGAAGTCCGAGTCCTTCACGGAGTGCAGTTCGCCGCGCTTCACGCCGTGCACGAACGCGGCCAGCTCCTCCGCGTCGGTGCGCGGCGAGGGCACGCCGGCGTCGGCCAGCCGCTGGGTGGCCTGGGCCACCTCCGCGAGCAGCAGGTTCACGCGAGTCCTCCGTGTCGTACTCGTACTTGTGCTCGTACGTGCGTACGTGTCTTACGCGGCCGCCAGCTTCGCCGCCGAGTCGGCGTCGACGCAGGCCTGGATGACCGCGTCCAGGTCGCCGTCCAGGACCTGGTCCAGGTTGTACGCCTTGAAGCCGACGCGGTGGTCCGAGATGCGGTTCTCCGGGAAGTTGTAGGTGCGGATCTTCTCGGAGCGGTCGACCGTGCGGACCTGGCTGCGGCGGGCGTCCGCGGCCTCCCGCTCGGCCTCCTCCTGCGCCATGGCGAGCAGCCTGGAGCGCAGGATACGCAGCGCCTGCTCCTTGTTCTGCAGCTGACTCTTCTCGTTCTGGCAGGAGGCGACGACCCCGGTCGGCAGGTGCGTGATGCGCACCGCGGAGTCGGTGGTGTTGACCGACTGGCCGCCCGGGCCGGAGGACCGGTACACGTCGATGCGGAGGTCGTTGGGGTTGATCTCCACGTCCACCTCCTCGGCCTCCGGGGTCACGAGGACACCGGCGGCGGAGGTGTGGATACGGCCCTGCGACTCGGTCGCCGGGACGCGCTGCACGCGGTGCACACCGCCCTCGTACTTCAGCCGGGCCCACACGCCCTGGCCGGGTTCGAGCTGGCCGCGGGCCTTGACCGCGACCTGGACGTCCTTGTAGCCGCCCAGCTCGGACTCGGTGGCGTCGATGATCTCGGTCTTCCAGCCGACGCGCTCGGCGTAGCGCAGGTACATGCGCAGCAGGTCGCCGGCGAAGAGGGCCGACTCGTCGCCGCCCGCGCCCGCCTTGATCTCCAGAATGACGTCCTTGTCGTCACTCGGGTCGCGCGGGATCAGCAGGAAGCGGAGCTTCTCCGTCAGCTCCTCGCGCTGCTTCTCCAGGTCCTTGACCTCGGCGGCGAAGTCGGGGTCGGCGGCCGCGAACTCGCGCGCGGTCTCGGCGTCGTCGCCGGCCTGCTTCCAGGAGCGGTACGTGGCGACGATCGGGGTCAGCTCGGCGTAGCGCTTGTTCAGCTTGCGCGCGTTCGCCTGGTCGGCGTGGACCGACGGGTCGGCGAGCTTCTTCTCCAGATCGGCGTGCTCGGCGACGAGTTCGTCGACGGCCTCGAACATCTTGGGCTCCTGTACTGCGGTGAGGGGAAGGGCGGGCGACCAAAAACGCCGGTCCCGGGCACACCCCGGCGAGGGCGTGACCGTGGACCGGCGAAATGGGGCTCGCTACTTCTTGGAGCCGGCGGCCTTGCCGAAGCGGGCCTCGAAGCGGGCCACACGGCCACCGGTGTCGAGGATCTTCTGCTTGCCCGTGTAGAACGGGTGGCACTCGGAGCAGACCTCGGCCCGGATGGTGCCGGACTCGATGGTGCTGCGGGTGGTGAACGACGCGCCACAGGTGCAGCTGACCTGCGTCTCGACGTACGCGGGGTGGATGTCGCGCTTCAAGGTGTCTCCTAGGTTTCGGGAGGGCGCCGGGTCGCCGCCGCGGGGTGCGGGAGCGTGAACCGGGGCCGACGTACCAGTCTGCCAGGACTGGGGCCATCCCCCAAAACTGGGGGCCACTGTTCTTTATTCCTCGAGGGTTTTCGCCCGCCCCGCGCCCCTTACGGGGCGTTCACCACGCCCTTGGCCTCGCCGGTGGCCGTGCCCGCGGTCGCCGACTTCGGGATCGGGCGGTCGTTCTTCAGGGCGTCCCAGACCAGCTGGGCCTTCTGCTTCTCCATGAGGACGCGGTTGGGGTTCGACGGGTCGTACTGGACCGGCATGGTGATCATGGTCATGCGGTGGGAGCTGATGCCCTTGAGGCCGTCGGCGAAGTCGATGAGGGAGTTGACCGAGCCGAGTTCGGAGTCGGTGGTGACCGTCTTGGTGGCGGTGTCGGCGAGGTCGTACAGCTTCTTGGGGCTGGTGAAGACGCCGACGTGCTTGACCTGGCCGATCAGTGCCTTGACGAAGGCCTGCTGGAGCTGGATGCGGCCCAGGTCGGAGCCGTCGCCCACGCCGTGCCGGGTGCGGACCAGGCCGAGGGCCTGCCGGCCGTCGAGGGTGTGGGTGCCGGCCTGGAGGTTCAGATGGCTCTGCGGGTCGTCGATGTTCCTGGTCGTGGTGACCGGGACTCCGCCGAGGTCGTCGATGAGCTTCTGGAAGCCCGCGAAGTCGACCTCGAGGTAGTGGTCCATGCGGATGCCGGTGAGGGACTCGACGGTCTTCACCGCGCAGGCGGCGCCGCCGGTGGAGTAGGCCTCGTTGAACATCACGCCGTTCGCGGCCGGGTGCGTGGTGCCCTTGGTGTCGGTGCAGGCCGGACGGTCGATCAGGGTGTCCCGGGGGACGGAGACCACGGAGGCCTTCTTGTGGCCCTCGTAGACGTGGACGATCATCGCCGTGTCGGAGCGGGCGCTGCCGTCGTCGGTGCCGCCGCCGAGCTTCTTGTTGGAGCCGGAGCGGGTGTCCGAGCCGAGGACCAGGATGTTCTCGGAGCCGTTGTCGATCTTCGAGGGCCGGTCGTTGCCGAGGGCCTGGTCGATGTCGACGCTTCGGAGGTTGCCGTTGAGCTCGAAGTACAGGTACCCCGCGCCCGTACCGCCCAGCACGACCACCCCCGCGGCCGTCCAGGCCGCGACGCGCAGGGCCTTGCGGCTCCTGCTGCGGGCCTTGCGGCGGCCCCTGCCACTGCGGGGGCCGGGCTCGGCCGGCGTGGGTATGACGGGCTCCGGCGTGCTCTCGGCGGACACATTGCTCCTCAAGTCGTCGTCGGTCGGTTACCCCCTGCTTTCAGGGTCAGGCGCGGTCGGTACCGCTCCATCGTCGCTCCGTAAGGGCAGACGGAGAAACTCGGGCCAGGGTTGCACGACGCACCGTGCCCATCGCGTAGGGCGATGGGCACGGTGGGTCATCGGGTCACGGGCGGTGAGCCTCGCTCACCTGGGGCTTCAGCCCCAGAGGTCGTATGCCTGGAAACCGGTGCCAACCGAGATTCTTGTGGCAAAGATCTCGCTGGTCGCCTTGCCGGTGCCCGGGTACAGGTAGAGCGTGCCGCCGGAGGTGCGGGCCAGGAAGTCCGCCTTGCCGTCACCGGTGATGTCGCCGACCGCGTCGAAGGCGTTGTAGCCGGTCCAGCCGCTGCGCACCTTGATCCGGGAGGCGAAGGCACCCGAGCCGGACTTGCCGGTGCCCCGGTACAGGTACACGTCGTCGGTGCCGCTCTGGCGGGCGATCAGGTCGGCCTTGCCGTCGCCGTCGAAGTCGCCGTGGCCGCGCAGGGAGTTGTACTGGCCCCAGCCGGTGCCGACCTCGACGCGGGCGGAGAAGGTGCCGTCGCCCTTGCCCGGGTAGATCCACAGGATGCCGGAGGAGTCGACCGAGAGGAGGTCGGGCAGGTAGTCGCCGGTCACGTCACCGGGAGCGACGGTGAACTTCCGGCTGGACCAGTTGCTGAAGATCTCCTTCTTGCTCCAGCTCTGGGTGGCCGGGATGTAATGCAGCCAGAAGACCGCCCCGTCGCTGCTGCGGCGCAGGACGAAGTCCTGGTAGCCGTCCCGGTCCAGGTCCGTCTGCAGGATCGTGTTGTAGCCGGAGAAGCTGCCCCAGGAGACGCGGGACGCGAAGGAGGTGCCCTTGGAGTCCTTCTCATAGCCGGTGTTCGTGGAGTGCTCGCGCACGAACAGGTCGGCCTTGTGGTCGCCGCTGAGGTTGGTGTCGTCGATGCGCGGGTAGGCGGCGCCGACGTAGGTGCTGACCTTCGTGAAGACGGCGTAGGCCCCCTTCGCGACGCAGTTCGTGACACCCCAGGAGACCACGCCCACGATCCGGTTGTTCACGATCAGCGGGCCGCCGGAATCACCGTTGCACGTGGTGGTGGTGCCGCTGTCGCTGCCGGTGGCGGGGTTGCCGACGCAGACCATGTGGCCCGCGACGAACACGGAGCTGCCGTAGGCGGTCGTGCAGGTGCTGTCGGACTGGATCGGCAGCGTGGCCGTCTTCAGCGTCTGCGAGATGTCCTGGCTGGTGGAGCTGGTGCGGCCCCAGCCGTAGACCTTGGCGCTGGTGCCGGCCTTGTACGAGGTCGTGTCGCTGGACGTCGTCATGCGGATCGGCGTGGCCTTGATCGGCGTCGGCAGGGTCAGCACGGCGATGTCGTTGTTGGCGGGCGGCTGGGTGTTCGTCGTCCCCGCGGTGTACGACGGGTGGTTCCACTGCCGCCAGACGCCGGAGACCGTGCCACCGTGCAGATCGGTGTTGCCGGAGGAGTCGGTGGTGGGCAGCTGGTCGGTGCCCGTGAGGATGGCGCCGTTGGCGTGCCAGTCGTAGCCCTTGACGCAGTGCGCGGCGGTGAGGATCTTCGTCGGCGCCACCACGGCACCGCCGCAGAAGAAGCTGACGTCGTCGCCGGTGCTGCTGGTGCCCTTGTCGTCGTAGTACCAGAGCTGGGCCATCCACGGGGCCGAGCTGATGCTCGTGGTGGTACCGCCGATGATCATCGGGCTGACGGTGGACGTCGACGACGAACCGGACGAGGTCCCGGAGCCGGATGCCGTGGACGAGGAGGACGAGGAAGACGAGGAAGACGTGTCCTTGGTCTTCGAGGCCTTCTTGAAGTCCTTGTCGGTGGCGAGCGCGCCCGTGACGCGGTGGGTCAGCTCGGAGAGCGACGCGGAGCTGGTGGCCGGCTTGACGGTCGGCGCGGCCGAGGCCGTCGTGGCGCCGGCGGAGGTGGTCAGCAGCGCGGCGGCGACGGCCGCGGCGACACCGGCGGCGGCGACGGGCAGGCCGATGCGTATACGGCGTCTGTGCCGGCCGCTGCGGGGCAGAGGTGTGGACAAAGAGTCCCCCCATGGAGCGTGAGTCAGAAGGGGTGCGTGATGCGCACCCGTACCTCTCAGCGCCAAAGGGCCGCCCCCCGTCACCGACGTGACGGGGGGCGGCCCTCTTTCTTACCCAGTCTCTACCGGCTAGTCGCCGTTCCCGGGCGTCGGCGTCGTCTTCTGAATCTGCATCAGGAACTCGACGTTCGACTTGGTCTGCTTCATCTTGTCGAGCAGCAGCTCGATCGCCTGCTGCTGGTCGAGCGCGTGCAGAACGCGGCGCAGCTTCCAGACGATGCCCAGCTCCTCGGCCCCGAGCAGGATCTCTTCCTTACGGGTACCGGAGGCGTCCACGTCCACGGCCGGGAAGATCCGCTTGTCCGCGAGCTTGCGGTCGAGCTTCAGCTCCATGTTGCCCGTGCCCTTGAACTCCTCGAAGATCACCTCGTCCATGCGGGACCCGGTGTCCACGAGAGCCGTGGCCAGGATGGTCAGCGAACCGCCGTCCTCGATGTTGCGCGCCGCACCGAAGAACCGCTTCGGCGGGTACAGCGCGGTCGAGTCGACACCACCGGACAGGATGCGGCCGGAGGCCGGCGCCGCCAGGTTGTAGGCGCGGCCCAGACGCGTGATGGAGTCGAGCAGCACGACGACGTCGTGGCCCAGCTCCACCAGACGCTTGGCGCGCTCGATGGCGAGTTCGGCGACCGTGGTGTGGTCCTCGGCCGGGCGGTCGAAGGTCGAGGAGATGACCTCGCCCTTGACCGACCGCTGCATGTCGGTGACCTCTTCCGGACGCTCGTCGACGAGGACGACCATCAGGTGGCACTCGGGGTTGTTGTGCGTGATCGCGTTGGCGATCGCCTGCATGATCATGGTCTTGCCGGTCTTCGGCGGGGCCACGATCAGACCGCGCTGGCCCTTACCGATCGGCGAGACCAGGTCGATGATGCGGGTGGTGAGCACGCCCGGGTCCGTCTCCAGGCGAAGGCGGTCCTGCGGGTAGAGCGGGGTCAGCTTGTTGAACTCCGGGCGGCCACGGCCGTGTTCGGGCGCCATGCCGTTGACGGAGTCGAGGCGGACCAGCGCGTTGAACTTCTCGCGGCGCTCGCCCTCCTTGGGCTGACGGACCGCGCCGGTGACGTGGTCACCCTTGCGCAGGCCGTTCTTGCGGACCTGGGCGAGGGAGACGTACACGTCGTTCGGGCCCGGCAGGTAGCCGGAGGTCCGGATGAAGGCGTAGTTGTCGAGGATGTCCAGGATGCCCGCGACGGGGATCAGGACGTCGTCCTCGGCGAGCTGCGGCTCGGCGATCTCGTCGCGGCCACGGCGGCCACGGCGGTCGCGGTAGCGGCCGCGACGGCCCCGACGGCCGCCCTCGAAGTCGTCCCCGTCCTCGTCGGCCCGCTGACGGTCCTGCCGGCCGCCCTGCTGCTGGCCCTGCTGCTGACGCTGGCCGCCCTGCTGGTCGTCGCCCTTGCCGCGGCGGTCACGGTCGCGGTCGCGGTCACGGCCGCGCTCACGGCGGTCGCGGCGGCCACGGCCCTCGCCGTCACCGGCGTCGCCCTTGGCGGCCTCGCCCTGCGGCTGCTGGGCGGCCGTCTCGGCCTTGGCCTCGGCGGCGACGGTCTCGGCGCTGCTCGCGGCGGGGCTGCCGGCCTCCGCGGTGGCGCGGCGGCGACGGCGCTCGGTCGGCGCGTCGTCGGAGGCGGGCTGACCGGGGATCTCGATCTGCTGCTGGGCCACGGCCTTCTCGGCGGGGGCCTCGGTCTTGGCCTCCGCCTTCTTCTCGGCTTCCTCGCCGGTACGGGCCTTGGAGGTGGCGCGGCGCTTCGGCTTGGTCTCGGTGGCGGCATCGCCCTTGGCGGCGGCTCCCCCGGCGGGGGCACCTCCACCGGCGGCCTGCGCCTCCTTGATGACCTCGATCAGCTGGCTCTTGCGCATCCGCGCGGTGCCCCTGATGCCGAGGCCCGAGGCGACCTGCTGCAGCTCGGCCAGCACCATGCCCTCGAGGCCGGTACCGCGGCGCCGCCGGGAGCCGGCACCGGTGGCAGGCGCGGAGGCGTCCGTGGCGGGCGCGGCAGCGGTCTCCTCGACACGTGCGCCCATCAGATCGGTGGTGTCGCTCACGAAGGGTCCTTCCCTGGAGCGGACGTCGGCCTGTCTGGCTCGGCGACCGGTTGTGCTGTCCGGCTACGGTCCTTGCTTTCGGTGAACCGTGCCGGGGCGGTGGTCCGCCAAAGCGGCGGAAGAAATGTGCGGTGACGGCGCTTCCACGAGTCGTGGCACTCAGTGTCACGCGGCGTGGTAGCACCTGTTCCGGAGCGTGCCCAGTGGCCTGCTCAATGTCCGCATACGACGTACTGCCCAGGTACGGCGCACGGAACACGGAGTGGCGTGGGAGGCTCCCGGAAGAATGTCTGTCCCGAACTGGGACACAAGGCACCTCGCCATGGTGGGGTCGGGTGCAGACTTGAGGTTAACACTACCGGATCCAACAAACATTCCCCCTCTCCAAATCCGGCAACCGTGTGTCAGGTCGCAAGCGGCAGCACACTCGCTCCCTGCACATCGAGGTCCAGCCGGTTCGCGGCCCAGCCCGCACCCGCGAGGTGGGCCACCTTGTCGGCGCTCTCGGCGTCGGCCAACGCCATGACGGTGGGGCCGGCGCCCGAGATGACGGCCGGGATGCCGTCGGCGCGCAGCCGCTCCACCAGCGCGGCGCTCTCCGGCATGGCCGGGGCGCGGTACTCCTGGTGGAGGCGGTCCTCGGTGGCGGGCAGCAGCAGCTCGGGGCGCCGGGTGAGGGCCTCGACGAGCAGGGCGGCACGGCCCGCGTTGACGGCGGCGTCGACGTGCGGCACGGTGCGCGGCAGCAGGCCGCGCGCGGTCTCGGTCAGGACCGGCTTTCCGGGCACGAAAACCACCGGAACGATGGAATCGCAGGGTTCCATCCTGATCGCCCGGGCGGCGCCGGCCTCCATCCAGGACAGGGTGAAGCCGCCGAGCAGACACGCGGCCACGTTGTCGGGGTGGCCCTCGATCTCGGTGGCCAGCTCGAGCAGCGCCGCGTCGTCCAGACGGGCCTCGCCGCCTATGGTCACCGCGCGGGCGGCGACGATGCCGGCGCAGATGGCGGCGGAGGAGGAGCCGAGGCCACGGCCGTGCGGGATGCGGTTGGCGCAGACGATCTCCAGGCCGCGGGGCTGTCCGCCCAGCAGATCGAAGGCGGTGCGCAGGGACCGGACGAGAAGGTGAGACTCGTCACGCGGAAGGGTCTCGCTGCCCTCTCCCGCGATGTCGATGTGCAGCCCGGAGTCGGCCACCCGGACGACCACGTCGTCGTAGAGCCCCAGCGCGAGGCCGAGGGCGTCGAAGCCCGGGCCGAGATTGGCGCTGGTGGCGGGAACGCGCACCCGGACGGCGGCGGCGCGGAACGCTGGACCGGCCATCGCTCGTTGACTCTCCTTGAGCTGCGTGACTGTTGAAGGCATTCGATACGTACGTGGAGACCCTCAGGCCGCGCAGACGGCGCGGCGTCGCCCATATGCACAGACATATGCCAGGCATATGCAGCGGGCGGGTTCAGTACAGCCTATCGAAGGAAGGTTCTGTGGCGACATAGGGCGCACAGGAGGCGCACGATGCGTGTCGTAAGCCCCCTGTGCACCCTGTCAGGGAAAATCCGGGGTTCCCGCCGCTCAGGCGAGGCCCAGGCGCTCGGCCGCGGCGGCCGCGTCGACCGGGACGGTGACCGGCTGCGGGGCACCGGCGACGGCCCAGTCGGGGTCCTTCAGACCGTTGCCGGTGACCGTGCACACGATCTGCTGGCCCGGGTCGACCTTGCCCTGCTCGGCGGCCTTCAGCAGGCCGGCCACGGAGGCGGCGGAGGCGGGCTCCACGAAGACGCCCTCCTGCGCGGCCAACAGGCGGTAGGCGCGCAGGATTTCACGGTCCGTCACCTCGTCGATGGCGCCGCCCGACTCGTCGCGCGCGGCGAGGGCGTACTGCCAGGAGGCGGGGTTTCCGATGCGGATGGCGGTGGCGATGGTCGACGGGTCCTTGACCACCTCGCCGCGCACGATCGGGGCGCTGCCGGAGGCCTGGAAGCCCCACATGCGCGGGGTCCTCGTGGCGATCCCGTCGGCGGCGTACTCCTTGTAGCCCTTCCAGTAGGCGGTGATGTTGCCCGCGTTGCCCACCGGCAGGACGTGGATGTCGGGTGCGTCACCGAGCATGTCCACGATTTCGAAGGAGGCCGTCTTCTGCCCCTCGATACGCACCGGATTGACCGAATTGACCAGCGCCACCGGGTAGTTCTCGCTCAGGTTCCGGGCGAGGGTGAGGCAGTCGTCGAAGTTGCCGTCGACCTGGAGGATCTTCGCGCCGTGCACGAGGGCCTGGCCCATCTTGCCGAGGGCGATCTTGCCCTGCGGGACGAGCACGGCCGAGACCATGCCGGCCCGCACCGCGTATGCGGCGGCGGAGGCGGAGGTGTTGCCGGTGGAGGCGCAGATGACCGCCTTGGCCCCCTCCTCCTTCGCCTTGCTGATGGCCATGGTCATGCCGCGGTCCTTGAAGGAGCCGGTGGGGTTGGCCCCCTCCACCTTCAGGTGCACCTCACAGCCCGTGCGCTCGGAGAGCACCTGCGCGGGCACGAGGGGCGTGCCGCCCTCGCGGAGCGTCACGACCGGCGTGGTGTCCGATACCGGCAGCCGGTCCCGGTACTCCTCGATGATTCCGCGCCACTGGTGGGTCATTGCTGGTTACTCTCCTTCAACCCGCATGATGCTGGCGACACCCCGCACGGTGTCGAGCTTGCGCAGCGCCTCGACGGTCCCGGTGAGGGAGGCGTCGGACGCGCGGTGGGTGACGACGACGAGGGAGGCCTCGCCGTCCTTGCCCTGCTGCCGAACCGTATCGATCGACACCCCGTGCTCCGCGAACACGGTCGCGACCTGGGCGAGAACACCCGGTTTGTCCGCGACGTCGAGGCTGATGTGGTAGCGCGTGACCACCTCGCCCATGGGCGAGACGGGCAGGGCGGCGTACGCCGACTCACCGGGCCCCGTTGCGCCGCCCCGCCGGTTGCGGCAGACGGCGACGAGGTCGCCGAGCACGGCGGAGGCGGTCGGGGAACCGCCGGCGCCGGGTCCGTAGAACATGAGCTGCCCGGCGGCATCGCTCTCCACGAAGACGGCGTTGTACGCGCCGCGCACGGAGGCGAGCGGGTGGCTCAGCGGAATCATCGCGGGATGCACGCGCGCGGTGACGGACGCCCCGTCCTTGGAGCGCTCGCAGATGGCGAGCAGCTTGATGGTGCAGCCCATCTCCTTCGCCGAGCGGAAGTCGGCGGCGGTCACCTCGGTCATGCCCTCGCGGTAGACGTCGTCGAGGCGCACGCGCGTGTGGAAGGCGATACCGGCGAGGATGGCGGCCTTGGCGGCGGCGTCGAAGCCCTCGACGTCGGCGGTCGGGTCGGCCTCCGCGTACCCGAGCGCGGTGGCCTCGTCGAGCGCCTCCTGATACCCGGCGCCCGTGGAGTCCATCTTGTCGAGGATGAAGTTGGTCGTGCCGTTGACGATCCCCATCACCCGGTTGATCTTGTCGCCGGCGAGGGACTCGCGCAGCGGCCGGATCAGCGGGATGGCACCGGCGACGGCGGCCTCGTAGTAGAGGTCCCTGCCGTGCTCCTCGGCCGCCGCGTGCAGGGCGGCCCCGTCCTGGGCGAGCAGGGCCTTGTTGGCGGAGACGACGGACGCGCCGTGCTCGAAGGCGGTGGTGATGAGGGTCCGGGCGGGCTCGATGCCCCCGATGACCTCGATCACCACATCGATGTCCCCGCGTTTGACGAGGGCGGTGGCGTCCGTGGTGACGAGGCCGGGGTCGATGCCCTCGCGGACCTTGGACGGCCGCCGTACGGCGACCCCCGCCAGCTCCACGGGGGCGCCGATCCGGGCGGCGAGGTCGTCGGCGTGCGTCGTCATGATGCGCGCCACCTCTGAGCCGACCACTCCACAGCCCAGCAGCGCCACCTTCAGCGGACGCGTACGCATCATCCGACCTCGTTTCCTCATACCGTCTACGGTTGGACCAGTCTCACTCACCGGACGGGAGTTTCTACCCTTCGTCCGGATCGTGAGACATGTATTTCATGGGTACGGGGCGGAAAGACCGAAGATCTTCCAGCCCCGGTGCCGGGCTAGCCGACGTCGAGACGCAGGAGGTCCTCCTCCGTCTCGCGCCGGACGATCACCCGCGCCTCGCCGTCCTTCACGGCGACGACGGGCGGCCGCAGCACATGGTTGTAGTTGCTGGCCATGGACCGGCAGTACGCACCGGTGGCCGGTACGGCGATGAGATCCCCCGGCGCCAGGTCGGCCGGCAGGAACGCGTCCTTGACCACGATGTCCCCGCTCTCGCAGTGCTTGCCGACCACACGGGCGAGCATGGGCTCGGCACTGGAGGCGCGGGAGACGAGGGCGACGCTGTACTCGGCGTCGTACAGCGCGGTCCGGATGTTGTCGGACATGCCACCGTCGACGGACACATACGTCCGCAGCCCCTCCAGCGGCTTGACGGTGCCGACCTCGTAGAGCGTGAAGGCGGTCGGCCCGACGATGGCGCGCCCGGGCTCGACGGAGATGCGGGGCGTGCGCAGCCGGGCGGCGTCGCACTCGCGGCTGACGATCTCGGTGAGCGCCTTGGCGATCTCGTGCGGCTCGCGCGGATCGTCGTCACTGGTGTAGGCGATACCGAGACCTCCCCCGAGGTCGATCTCGGGCAGCTCGACGCCGTGCTCGTCCCGAATGTCCTTCAGCAGCCCCACAACCCGATGGGCGGCGACCTCGAACCCGGACATGTCGAAGATCTGCGACCCGATGTGGGAGTGGATCCCGATCAGCTCGAGCCCGTCGAGCTGCAGCGCCCGCCGCACGGCTTCCGCGGCCTGGCCCCCGGCCAGCGGAATCCCGAACTTCTGGTCTTCATGGGCGGTGGCGATGAACTCGTGCGTGTGCGCCTCGACCCCGACGGTGATCCGGATCTGGACCTTCTGCCGCTTGCCCAGGGACTGCGCGATGTGGGCGACGCGCACGATCTCCTGGAAGGAGTCCAGCACGATCCGCCCGACCCCGGCCTCGACGGCGCGCCGGATCTCGTCCGGGGACTTGTTGTTGCCGTGGAAGGCGACACGCTCGGCCGGCATCCCGGCGGAGAGGGCGGTGGCCAGCTCGCCGCCCGAGCACACGTCGAGGTTGAGCCCTTCCTCATGGAGCCACCGCACGACGGCACGGGACAGGAACGCCTTCCCGGCGTAGAACACGTCGGCGTCGGCCCCGAAGGCGGAACGCCACGCACGCGCGCGTGCCCGGAAATCGGCCTCGTCGAGGATGTAGGCCGGGGTGCCGTGCTCCTCGGCGAGGGTCTTCACGTCGACCCCGCCGACGGTGGCGACGCCGTCGGCGTTGCGCCCGACGGTCTGGGCCCACACCTTGTGGTCGAGGGCATTGAGGTCGGCGGGCGGTGCGGAGTAGTGCCCCTCGGGCAGGACGTCGGCGTGACGGGGCCCGGCGGGATGGGCGGAACGGCTCATGACGGTGGCTCTCAGACTCTCTGTCTCTCTCCGGGCCTCTCGCGAGGGGCCTCAGAGGTGTTCGGGTGCGTCGATGCCGAGCAGGGACAGGCCGCCGGCCAGCACCGTCCCGGCGGCTTCGGCGAGGGCGAGCCGGGCGCGGTGGGCGGCCGAGGGTTTCTCCTCGCCGCAGGGAAGCACGCAGGGCAGAAACGGCAGCACGGCATCGGCAACGGTGACGAGATGCCGGGCAATCCGGTCCGGGGCACGGTGGGTGGCGGCCGCGGCGAGGATGCGGGGGTGGTCGGCGAGGGGGGTGAGGAGGTCGCGGGGGGTGGTGCTGGTGGGGATGGCGCTGGTGCCGTTCGCGGTAGCGCCGTTGGCGGTGGTGACCGGGGCGGTGTGGGGCCGGCGGGCGTCGAGGGGGCCGGCGCCGGGCGGGCCGGCGAGCGGGGCGGGGTCGAGCGGGCCGACGGGGCAGGGGTGGGGGTGTGGCAGGCCGGTGCCGATCGGGCCGGCGACGAGCGGTCCGATGTCGACCGGGGCGGCTTCGAACAGGCCGGTGCCGGGCGCGCCGACGCCGTGCAGGCCGGAGTCGAGCAGGCTCGCGTAGGGCAGGCCGGTGTCGGCCGGGGCGGCGCCGAGCGGGTCGGCATGGACCAGGCCGCTGTCGGCCGGGGCGGTTTCGTCCGGGACGGTGTCGTCCGGGCGGGTGTCGAGCGGACCTGGCTCGGCGGCGAAGCCCAGGCGGGCGGCGTTGCGGCTGAGGGACCGGATGCGGGCGTGGGCGTACCGCACCCGGAACAGCGGATTGCTCTCCCGCTGGACCAGATGATCGGCGGTGATCCGGGGCCGGTCGTGCGGAGCGGGATGCAGCAGGGCCCACTGGGAGGCGTCGTGGCCCAGCGGCGCGGGATCCTCCGGCGCCGGCACGGGCCGCAGATTGACGGGCTCACCGTGCTCGACGGTGGCCCGCCCGCCCTGCGTGGCCACGATCCGTACGACGGCGTCCGCGACGACCTCCGCCCGCACCTCGTAGGGCACCCGCAACGCAACGACCTGTCCGGCAAGGGCGTCACCATGCCCGTACGAGACCCCACGCTCCCTGATCTCCCGGACGAGCCCGGTGACGGGGTCGGCCTGCGCGTCGAGGCTGATGTTGAGAAACCCGGGCCCGGTCACGACGACATCCCGGATGCCGTCGGCACCGACGAGCCGGGGCCGCAGAATCTCGGCGACCCGCCGCGGCGGCTGCCCGGCCGGCCGAGCGAGCTGCAGAGCGACGTTGGTGGCGAAGTCCCCGCACCCTCCGGGCCCCGGCTCGGTCACCACGACCCGCTCGGGCACGGTCACACTCAGCTCCCCGTCATCGACAGCACAACGCACCGCGTGCAGCACGGTGCGGGACAGCTCGACGGGGGTCACGGGACAAGCGTAGGGGAGGAAGGGGCTGGGTAGGCGAAGCGGTTCTCACTGTGGGACGACCCTCTGACCGAACCGGGCCTTTCACCCGATCCCCGGCCCCCTAACCACCGGAGGAAATCCCACCGGACACCCCGTCGGAGATCCCGTCGGCAACGCCCCCCGAAACCCTGCCGTCACCCCTGTCACCCCTGCTGTCACTCCCGCCGTCGACCCTGCCGCCGCCCCCGTCACCCTCCGCGCCGCCATCACCACCCCCGTCACCATCTCCGTCGCCACCGCCGCCGTTCCCGCCACTCCCGCCGCGATGTTCTCCCTGCCCTCCCCGTTCTCCTTGCCCTCCCCCGCGCCCCTCTCCTCCGTCGTCTCCACCCCCGCGCTCGATCAGCTGCTTGACGAGGCGGACGAGTTCGGCGGGCTCGAAGGGCTTGGTGAGGAAGGCGTCCACACCGACATCGAGACCGGTGTCGACCTCGTACTGCGTGCACGCGCTGATGATGGCGAGGGGCAGATGGTGCGTACGGGGGTCGGCGCGGAGCCGGGCGGCGGTGCGCAGGCCGTCCAGCCGGGGCATGACGACGTCGAGCGTCACGACATCGGGCCGCACCTGGTGCACGACATCCAGACACTCGGCACCGTCGGCCGCGGTCACGACCTCAAGCCCTTCCAGCTCGAGGTTGACCCTGATCAGCTGCCGGATGACCTTGTTGTCGTCCACAACAAGCACCCGACCCGAGGCGCCTGGCACAACTCGAGAGTAGGTCCGGACCGGCCACCGCGTCCGGGTTTTCCCCACTTCCACCCCGTACAGGGGACCCGTCCCGGCACCCAGTGGACCCACGCCGCCCCGCACCCGGGGAAACGGATTCCTGATCATCCCGCCGGACCTGCTAGTGTTCTACCCGTCGCCGCGAGCAAGAAGCTCCGCAACCGACACGCCCCCGTAGCTCAGGGGATAGAGCAACGGCCTCCGGAGCCGTGTGCGCAGGTTCGAATCCTGCCGGGGGCACTCGCCCAGGATCAGCAGAAATCAAGCGCTGACCAGGGCGGATGCCGACAGAAGAGGGCGGGAGTCAGTCTCACTGACTCCCGCCCTCTCTCGTTGTCTCTCAGTATCCGCGACACACCTCCGACACACCGCGCAGAGCGGTTCACCCTCCGCTGCGACTGCCTGGTGTCAGGCCTTCTGCTTCTTGTGGGTCGGACGCATTTTGATCCGTTCGTGCCGACGAACCGGGGCATTAGGGGAGCGTGACCACGTCCCGAGGATGTCTCGACGCTGGAGGACCTCAAGGACCACGTCGTCGGCCTTGCGCTGGAAGCCCTGAGGGGTGGGCGTCACTCGGTGACAGAACAGGTCACTGGTGTCCTGTTTGTAGTCTTCCCACTTGCCGTCGTAGTGGCGCTCTTCTGGACGAATCACGTCTAGCAGCTGGAAGGCGTCTAGCTGCTGGTGGGTTTCGTACGTTTCCCGCCCGAGCCCGTAGAACCCCTGCCGGGTGTCGCTTGTGACACGAGTGACGATGATCGATGTATCTGATGTCCGAGTCGGGTCGAATTTCAAAGCGTCGAGCCACATCAGGAGTGCGGCAATCTCGCTCATGGTCAGGACGTGAACCCAGCCGTTCGTGAAGAATTCCCGTGGTACCTCAAGATAAGCTTCCGAGCTGCTCGGAACGCTGTAGGGAATCCCGGCCGCAGCGGTGCTCTTGCCGTTCTCACACAGCATCTCGAAGCCCTGGCGGGCCCGCCCTGGGCCGGTGGTGGCGCGTATGAGGGCTAGGCCTTCCAACTTCTTCAGCGCCTGAGTCAGCTGGCGTCGTTTGTTCGTGGCTACCGAAGCGCCTTGGATGCCGGGGCCCTTATACGTGGCGTGGACGGCAACCAGGCCGGCCCATGACGCATCGCTCTGCACGGTCGGCTCCACTGGATAGGGATGGGGCCAAGGCTTGCCGGGCTTGACTGCGCACTGCGCCGCGAAGAGCTGGGTGAGGTGGAATTTCAGGGCAACACCCTTGGGAGCGATCATCCGAGCGGACAGGGGCCGGTCCGCCATGGGCAGCGGCTTGCGCTCGTCTTCAACGCGCTTCATGGTCTCGTTGCGCACGTACGACCGTCGGATCCGTATTGTCGCAGGTTGTAGACCCTGCTCCCAGATCCGCTGCGCAGCTGCCGTGACCGCAGGTATCTCGGCACGGCGCAAATCCTTCAGCGTCTGCAGCCGGACCTCTACCTTCCCGTCCCCCGCCGGCACTTACCCTCCCCGATTGGCCGCTACGGATTGATCCTCATGATGACCTGGTCAACTTTATTGATCAATATTGTTACTAGTCGCCATGCGGATCAATCCGTCAGCCAGTGTACCTGATGACGCCCTCCGGGCCGGTCAAGCTTGATTGCGAGGCCCCCGTAACGCCGGGCGCTTCACCGGAAGTTGGGGATCAGCCCACCGCCGGATCGGCAGCAAGCACCAGGGCAACGGGCCTGCCAGCACAGCACCCTGGGCCTGCGACCTCACCGAAAGCGAGAAAATAACTGGTGATTGAGATGGAACGTACCCCAGAGATGGGGAGCAAGCACACCCCGCCGATCGGATCGGCCAGGGCGGACGCAGACCGGTCCGGGAACAGGGCACTCGTATGGGCACAGTTCGCGTTCTCGGTGTTGTGTGTCGTCGGGGGCACCGCCATCAGTCTGATGGGTAACCCTCCGCTCGGGATCGCGATCGTCACCGTCGCAGCGGGATGGCAGATCACCATCCACATCCGGAGGTAACTCCTGCGGGGTCAACCGACGGCGCTGGACCCCGAGACCTCCGTTGGCTCGGGGCCCGCGTAACGCTGTCCGGACGAATTGTTCGTTGAGCGCCGGACCGGTGACCGTATCTGCGAGCTCAGGTAGGCCGACCAGCCGTGCAGGCAGTGCTGTCATGGAGCCGACGCACGGTCTCGCCAGCAGCCGCCCTACATCTAAGTCCCGTCGCCCTCCTCTTCCAACGCCTTCTCAATCTTCGCGTTGGCCGCTTCCTCATGTCCGTCGATGCAGCCGTGGTATCGCCGGTGGATCACCTCCGGAGAGTTACCGACCCGGCGGGCCACTTCAGCGATCGGCACCCCGGCGTTCAGCCACCGCGTGATGCATGCGTGCCTCAGGTCGTAGGGGCGCCCGCCCAGCGGCGAGTCGATGCGCTCCGGTGGTAGGGCGTACTCCCGCGCTTCCTCCCACACCCGCCAGTAGGTGGATGAACCGACCACTCCCCCGCGCTCGTTGCCGAACACGCGCCCTTCCTTGGCGGTCCCGAACTCCTTCAGGTGTGCCCGGAGGATGGCGACCAGGACCGGCGGGATGGGGACCGGCCGGTCGGTGGACGCCTCGCGTGCCTTCAGGCCCCGACGATCGTGGCGCTCCCCGGAGTCGGTCCACTGCTTGCCGGAGACGGGGCGTGTCTCCCGCAGCGTCAGCGTGCCCCAGCCTTTCTCTGGCAGGTGGCAGTCCGACAGCCGTAGCCCGACCGCCTCAGCGGGCCGGAGCCCCGCGTAGTACAGCACCGCATAGAAGGCCACCAGGCGCCGGCCACGGCAGCGATCCCACGAACCGACGTAGGAGACGGACGTGAGCAACTGCCGGGCCTGTGCGGCGTTCACCAGGACGCGCGGGTCCACCACGTCATTGGAGCCGACGCGCTTCCGGCGGGTCCGCTGAAGTGGGTTCTCCAGGAGCTCCCCGGTGGCCACAGCGTGTTCGAGAGCGGCGTTCAGGGCCCGGCGGCGCCGCTTGTACGTGTCGCCGGCGGCCGGGGTGCCGTCGAGCTTGTAGCTGACGCGGTATAGCACATCCTCGAATACCTCGGCATCGGTAAGGTCGCCCAAGGGCCGGTCGGTCGTTGTGACCCACTCGTACGCGGCTTTGAGTTCGACCGGCGGGTCCTCCCCCTCGTTCGCGGGCACGATCCCCCAGCGGAAGGCCAGCCGAAGCGTCTCATCCTCGGGAGTGCCGTCCCCGCGCTTGACCATGGCGAGGGTCACGGCCGCGAGACTGTCGGCCATGCCTTCACGGGTCTTGGCAGCAGCCGTGCGCCATCGCCCGGCCACGTACTTTCGGCAGAACTCGAACCACCGCAACGTCGGTTCGGCGTCCGCTGCTTCGGCCGCCGTGCGCACCTCGGACTCAGGCAATCCCGATTCGATCTCGAACGCTTCACCGCGCCGGTTCATGGCCTGCCACAGCTCGGACCGTCGGCTCTCCGCGAGAGCCAACGTGGTGAACGTGTCGCCGTGCACCCGCCCTGCGACCACCCACCGGAGGCGCCACGGCCGGGACTTGCGACCGGTCTTGGACACCTTCCACAACTTGACGTCGAATGAGTAGCCCGGCCGGGCCGACCCGCGCGGGCGCCCGGCCGGGGTGTCGTTCTCAGTGCTCACGCAGCGTCCTCCCGCTCCGCAAGCCAACGCTCGTACTCCGACCGCCGGATCCGCACGTCGCCGTTCGGGAGCTTGATCGCGCGGGGTCCCCTCCCGAGCTGGCGCCACCGGTAGAAGGTCGACGGGGCGACCTTGAGATCAGCGATGACCTCCTTGACGGTCATCTTCTCGTCTCGCGTACGGGCGCTCATTTCGCCGTCCCTTCGGCTTCGTCCGCACCGGACAGGCCGGACAGCTCCAATTCCGACTGTCCGGGGTGTTCGTGCAGGTCAGAGGAGGCAACCGGACAGCCGGACAGTGCGGACACCTCTTGGGCGCCCTGCGTCCGGGCTTCGGTGTCCGGGTAGTACCGGCCGCCGGCATCCTTGGTGAGCTGTCCGGCGTCGGCCATGCGGCTGCAGGTGCGGCGGATCGTGTCGAGGTCGACGTGCGGCAGCTCGCCCGCCATGTTCTTCGGCTTGGCACCGGGGTGGGCGCGGACGTAGCGCAGGATCGTGGCGCGGGTGTCGCTGACGGTGTGGTCGGAGACCGGGCCGTCCAACAGGTGCCAGGCACCGGAGCCGGGTTGGAAGCTGAGGGCGTACTCAGCCTCATCCACGTCGCGGCCGGTGACGTGCAGGATGCCGTCCGCCTGCCCGCGGGCCCGCTTGAGTACGAGGGTGGCGTCAGCCGCTCCGGCGATGCCGTTGGTGCCGGAGACCTCGGTGAGGAAGTCCTCGGAGCCTGCCTTGCGGACGTGGTGGACCAGGACGACGGCCACACCGTAGTGGTCCGCGAGCCGCTTGGCGTATCCGACGGCCACATAGTCCGCGTCGTACGCCGATGCCCCGGCCGGGGCCTGTCCGCGCATCTTGGCGAACACGTCGATAACAACCATCCGCGCGGCCAGGTTGCGCTCCAGCCACTGGGCGATGGCCTCGGTGCCGCCCTGAGGGAAGGGTGGGCATTCGGTGACCAGGGTCAGACCGGCCGGCGCGGGCTGCCCTCCGAGGAGCTTGCCCATACGGGTCTGCAGACGGCGCGGGGTGTCTTCCAGGGCGAGGTACAGCACCGGCCCGCCCTCGACGGACACGGAGTCAAACGCCTTGCTGCCAGCGGCAACCGACAGACCCAGTCCGAGGGAGAGCCAGGACTTGCCGACCTTCGGCGGTCCGGCGAGAACGCTGACGCCCTCGGCGAGGATGCCGGGCACGGCCCATTTCGGCTCGGGGAAGTGCGCGGCCATGAGCTGATCGGCCGTCCATGCGGTCCGTGGGCGCTCCCGCTTCGGCGGCGCCGTGGGGGCCGGTTCGGGGTCGCTGGGCACGGAGTACAGGTGCAGGGGCGGGATGGGGTTGGCGCTCATGCTGCGACCGTCCGGGGGCGTCGTGCTCCGGCCCGGAGACCGGAAGCGATGGTGCGCCGCGCCTCGCGCTCGCCCTGGCCGACTTGGAGCGCGGCGGTGAGGAGCCAGCCGGTGACGTCGGCTTCGCTCAGCTCGCCCCCGGCAACGAGCTGTCCGAGGGCGACCGCGGCGACGTACAGCGCGTTGTTGTGCTCGTGCGCGCCGGAGCCGGTGACCCGGTGCACCTCCCCGTTGATCGCCGAGCGAAGGAAGGCTGTGCGTCGTCCCCGGCCAGTGAGGGCGACCGTGATGGGCGTCTGCGGGGGAAGTGGGGCCGGGCGCAGGAGTTCGACGAGCCAGTCCGGCAGGGGTGCCACGGGGGCGTTGCGGGTGACCGCGTACGGGCGCCCTTCGAAGGTGCTGCCGGCGCCGACCACGAGTCCGCCCCACGCGCGGGTGTCGACCTTCCAGCCCAGTCCACGGGCGCTGTCCCCGGCGGTGTTGCGCAGGGGCTCGCCCTCGGGCGCGAGGAAGTACAGGTGGGTGCCGCCGCTCCAGGTGCGGACCGTGTGCGTGTCGGCGGGGAAGGGCTGTCCGTAGCGCTCGCAGAGTACGGCGAGCACGTCGGCGCCGTCAGTGACGTCGTGCTCGGCCCAGGCGGCTGGCGGGGTGTCGCCGGGGTGCTTGGGCTTGTCCAGGTCGATGACGACCAGGCCGGAGGGGCCGGTGGCGATGCCGACGTTGAAGGCGGCGACGGACCATGCGCGGATGATGCGGTCTGGGTCGGTGGTGGCGCGGGTCTCCCAGTCGGAGACGGCCGGGCGCTTGTCGCCGGGGATGAGGGGGAAGACGCGCCAGTCACGCGACGCTGCGTCAAGCGCGGCGGTGAGCTGGGCAGAGCCGTCCGGGTGCGGCATGCTGGGGGTTCTCCTGTTCTGTCTTACGGATGGGCAGGGAGAACCGCGGCGGCGGGCGACCTTGCTGGGGAGTCCCGCCGCCGCGGCGTTGCTACTGGTTCTTGGCCCACGCGGCGTACTGCTGGCGGACGTAGTAGCGCGGGGCGCAGATGATGGCCGTGCCGTCCAGCTCCATCAGCCGATGCGCGGCTCGGGTGGCGAGGTCGGCGGCGTCGTTGGTGACGCGGTCGGCTTCGTCGCTCAGCGCGATCCGGTCCAACAGAGCGGCCTTGCGGAGCCAGAACTCGCGGTTCAGCCCGTCGTAGAACGGCCTGTTGGCCGCTGTCCGGGCGGTCCATCCGATTTCGCTGATGATGCTGGGGGCGAGCGCGTATGCCTCTTCCGGGGCGGGCCAGTGAGGGGCCATGGACGACGGCTCAGGGGCGGGCCGGTGGTCGGCGGTGACGTACAGCCGGGTGCGCTTGCCGTCGTGGGTGGGGTACTGGCGTGCCGGGCCGGTGTCGAACGCGGCGGCCAGGGCGTGGCTGACGCGGTCCCTGTCGGCCAGGTCGCAGATGACGCGGATCTCGAACATGGTCAGTGCTCCTTGCTGGTGCTGACGGAGGGCAGCTCGGGCAGCCCGGCGGCTTCCAGGGCCTTGAAGTCGAAGCCGGGCAAGGCGGCGCGGGTGATGAGGGCCTGGGCGAGCTGCTCGGCGTAGGCGGCGCCGCTACGGGCCACCTCGATCTGGGCTCCGGCACGCAGAGCCTCGACGCGCTCGATGTGGGCGTGTTCCTCGCGGCGCGCGCTGGTCTGCCGCTCGTACGCGGTGCGCTCGCGGCGGTCGGTGCGCCAGTACCGCGCGGCGAGCCCGTAGGCGATGGCGGTGGCGAGCGCCCACAGCAGCAGGGGCAGGGACAGTCCGTCGGCGTATCCGGCGACCCCGGCGAGGGTGAGCCCTCCGGAGGCGGCGAACGCGGTTCCGGCGATGACGCTGTCTCCGGCGCGTCCGATGCTGGCGCATACGCCGGCCGCTGCGGCGGCGAGGGACAGCGCGGTCATGAGCACGGCGTTGCCGACGGAGTGTTCGGCGCCGTTGGCGTTCCAGATACGGGCCAGGATCAGCACGGTGGATGTAGCGATGGCGGGCGCCGCCTTGGGCGCGATGATGGCGAGCCAGTGTGGGGCGATGGTCTGTTCGTTCATGGCTGAGCTCCTCACAGGTGTGGGATGGCGTCGATGACGGCGGCGGCGAGCTGGTTGATGGGTCCGGCGGCGCCGGTGGAGGCGAGGAAGAATCCGAACCCGGCTGCGGTGAAGGCGGCGCCGTAGCCGAGGGAGTTGGAGCGCAGCAGGAAGAACAGGACGAGTCCGAACAGGGCCACGAGAGAGACGGTGACGGCCATGGGCGGTACCTCCTTGGGGTGGTGTGGGCGGGTGGTCAGTGCGTGCCTTCGCGGTAGATCCGCTGGGCGCGGTTGAAGAGCCAGCGCCCGGCGCGTATGCGCTTACCGGTGGCCTTGCAGCGGCGGCAGCTCTTGCCGCGCTTGGGCCGTCCCTTGCGGTCGGTTTCCATGGCGAAGCCGAAGCCGTGGCATTTGCGGCAGGTGCCGAACGGGCTGGCCGCGCACATTCCGGCGTAACCGAGAGTGATGGCGAACAGGCAGGCGACAGCAAGGGCGATGAGGGTCATGAGGGGCCCTTCCAGGTGGTTTCCGGGGTTTTCGCAGGGCGGGCGCTATGCACTAGATCGCAGATCAGGTGCTATGTGGTGTGCTAGCAGGCCTGCTACCGGTAGCAGGGCTAGGTGCTACCGGTAGCACCGTCCGGGGCTAGGCGGCGCCCCGCTTTTCGTCACGATCTGCAATCGCCTTGGTGAGGTCGGCGCGGGTGATGCCGCGGCGGGTGGTGCGGGTGCCGTCGTCGGTGGTCCCGGCCACGTCGCGTGTCTTGATGCCGTGCGGCTTGAGTGCGGATGTGACGTTCTCGCCCTTCCAGCCGCCGTAGACCTCCGGCCGCAGCTCGGCCAGCCGGGCGGCGATCCGCTCGTTCCAGACCCGCTCTTCCGAGGGCGGCACGACCGCGGCGACGTCGGCGAGCAGGTCGTAGGACGGACCGGTCACGGAATCGGGGTCCTCTCCGAGTGCGTGACCGGACAGGGTTCCCTCCGCCTTGCGCAGGGCGTAAGCGCGCTGGGCGATGGCGTTGGTGGCCGGGTCGTCCAGGTAGGCGGTGCGCACCACGACCGGCAGCGCAGTCGCGCCGGCGAGGTAGCCGTTACCGGCGTCGATCTCCGGGCGGAACGACGTGGCGCGCACGCCGTTCTTGTAGGCGGAGGTGCCGAGGATCATGTCGTTTTCGACCTGCCCGGCCACCTTGAGGGCGAACCGGATGGACACGTTGCCGCTGATCCCGGTCGGGAGCGAGTCCTTGTCCGGGCGCTGCGTGGCCAGGATCAGGATCACACCCAAGGCGCGACCGAGCTTGATGATGAACTCGGCGTCGTCACCTGCCTGTTTGCCGTACTTGGGGTGGCCAAACAGGTTCTGGCACTCATCGAACACCCCGACCAGCGGCCACAGCTTGAGTGAGCGTTTGTCGGCGATGGCGCGGGTGATGCGCTTGTCCGGGCACAGGTCCCGCGGCAGCTTCTTGATCGCAGCCGCACGGCGCATGACTTCCTCGCGCAGCAGCTTCAGGGAGTCGGCCGCGTACTTGATCGAGTCGTCGTCGATACCGGAGACGAACCGGTGGCTGACGCATTCGAGGGAGTCCAGGTCGCCGGTGCCCTTGTTCTCGTGCAGCCACAGTTCCACGGACGGGTCCATGGCGGCGCCGCAGGCCAACACGCGCACGGAGGCGGTCTTGCCCTGGCCGGGCAGCGAGCCGATCAGGATGTTGTGCTGGATCATCGGCACGGACTGAGCCCGGCCGCGCGGGTCGATGCCGAACGGGATCCGCTTGAAGATGTCGTGCTTGCGCGCGCCTGCGAGCGGCCACTTGACGAGACCGGTCTTGGACAGGTCCCGGTCCCCCACCCAGAGAATGAGGCGCCCTTCATGCTCGCTGGGGTCTGCGTCGGGCCACACACAGCCGAGCGGGCGGCGCAGGCCGGAGGCGAGCCGAGCGCGCCGGTCGGCCACGTCGGCGACCGTGACGCCCAAGGGCAGGTCGATGTCCGCGCGCCAGCCGGGCCCCTCGCGGGTGATCGGGGCGACGAACTTGATGCCGTCCTGGCCCTTGGCAACCGCGGAGGCGATCTGCCCGATGCCTATGGACGCCATGGCCTTGACCACGATGTCGCTGGTCAGCTTCTGCACCTCGGTCTTGATGACCGCGCGGGTGGCCAGCGGCGCATCCGCCGGCGCTCCCAGCCAGCCCAGCGTCAGCACGGTGACCGTGGCGCCGATGACCTGCGTGCGCAGCTCCGCGCCGTAGACCAGGAACAGACCCAGGCCCAGGGCGAACAAGGCCCCGAGGATCGTCAGGATCATCCGCAGCCGCACCCGCCGGTCACGCTGCCGGGACAGCTTCAGGTACAGCTCGGAGTTCTCCCGCCGGGCCTCGGCCTGCCGCAGCGGCTCGCCCTCCGCGTCGACCGCCCACCGGCCGACGCGGGTCAGGGTGTTGGCTAGGCCGCGAGGGGAGCGCCAGATGAGCTTGGGCACGTACAGGAATGGCACGCGGACCGCGTGGAAGGCGATGGTGTGCCAGACGTGCCCGGCCATCCACCGCATCGCGTCGGTGAACTCCGGGCCCGACTTCACCCACGCCGGGAGGACGTCCAGCCGCTTGGAGTCGCGGATGCGGTCGATCAGACCGGGGCCCGACTGCGCCGGGGCCGGACGGTCAACCAGGGTCGGGCCGGAGTCGTCCGACTCTGCCTCGCTCGGGTCGGCCGACCGGTCGGGCCCGGAGTCGGGCGACGCGTCGGGCGTGCGTTCGGCCGACTCGGTGCGAGCGGAACGGGCCTTGTCCAGGTCGACCACGGCACCGTCGGAGTCGGCGGCGATCTCGGCTTCCAGCCGGTTGAAGAGTTCGTTGTCGTCGTCGGGGTGTTTCACTGAGGGTTCCTTCTCTTGGGAGGGATGGCGAGGCCCGGCCGCTGCTTTGGTCGGTTTGGGACCGGGCCCCGTACAGGTCAGGCGGCGCGCTGTTCCTCGGGGTAGGCGCAGAGGACGCACACCCCGAGCGAGGTCGGGATGCAGTAGCTGTAGGTGATCCGGCACTTGGGGCAGGTGCGGCGGGCGAGCATCGCCAGGGCGAGCGCACCCCACTTGCGGGAGGTCATCGGCCGGACAGGCTTCGCGGAGTCGACGCGGTAGAGGTAGGCGACCTGGTAGCCGGACCTGCGGCCGCGGTGGCGGCGCATCACCTGAGCCGCCACCGGCTGCCCGCCGGGCCGCAGCCCGGCCGCCCGCAGCTGACGGCGGGTGGCGTAGCCGTCCGGGGCGAACCGCCACGGGTACGTGGGGACCCCGAACCGGGCGCCGGACGGGTCGAAGCACTTGCCGTAGGCGGACATCAGGCAGCCACCCCCACGACCGGAGCATCGGCCCGGGCCCCGGCGCGGCCGGCGCGCCGCCCGGTGACCGTGGCGAACAGTCGCCCCAGCCCCGCCCGGCGGGCCCCGGCGCGCGCCTGCTTGGCCGCGTACATCGCCTCATCGGCTCGCCGCAGCAGAGCCGACAGGTCCTCGCCGGGGAAATCCGCGGCGCGCACCCAGCCGAGAGAGACTGTGGTGTGTACCGCCGGGTCCTGGCCATCGATCGGGCGAGCCAGCACCCCGTGCAGCACGGCGAGCAGATCAGCAGCGGTGCCGTGGTCATCGATCAGGACGGCGGCGAACTCATCGCCCCCGAGTCGCCCGGCCACCCCGGAACCGCCGACGTGGTGGGCGAGCCGGGCCGCGGTCGCCTTCAGCAGCGCATCTCCGGCAGCATGCCCGAAGGTGTCGTTGATCTGCTTGAAGCGGTCGACATCGGCCAGCACCACGACCGCCCGCGGGTTCCGCAGCAGTGCGGTAGCGCGACGGGTGAACGCCTCCCGTGTCCGCAGCCCGGTCAGCGGGTCACGGCGGGCGACGTTCAGGCGCCGCCGCAGCCACAGCGTGTGGGCCGTCCAGCCGGAAGCGACCGGAGCCACCGCAGCCAGCATGCTGAGCCAGGTGTTCATGCCGCAGTCCCCTCTGTCTCCTCGCCGCCGTCGACGGAGTGCAGGCGTCGCCCTTCGGCCCGCTCGCTGAGCAGCAGGTCGCGCAGCACACGGGAGTTGGCCGCGGAGCAGTGCAGGGTTGTCCGGATGGCTTCCGCGTTGATCGCGTCATCGGCCCAGTCGGCCGTGGCCTCCCGCGCCTCGGCGAGCAGTTCCGCCGGGGTCCGCGGCGCCTTGCCCGTCTTGCCCTTGCTCTTGGCACCGGCCGGGCGCTTGCGCGGTGGTTTGGGCGCCTCCGGCTTCGGCTCCTCCGTCTGCTGCGGCGGCACCGGCAGGTCTTCGCTCGCCGGGGCCAACTCGCCCAGCTTCAGCAGCACGCGTTCCGGGCGCGGGGTCTTCGACCGCCACCGCCGGCCGTGCCGCTCCCGCAGCCGGGCGCGGGCCAACTGCCGCTCTCGTTCCCGCTTCAGTGCCTCGGAGTACGACGTGATCTCCCACAGCGTCATCCGCCGCCACAGGGCGAAGGTCGACAGCGGGGCGAGCATCCAGCGCGAGAACCGCACCTTCTCCATCCGGCGGCCGGTGGCGGCGCCGATCCGCACGGCGTAGACGTGGGCGCCGATCTCGGAGAACACCACCCACAGCAGGGGCATTGTGCCGTGCGCGACCTTGGCCCACAGCGTGTGCCCGGCAGCGACGTTCAGTCCGCACGTGACCAGCGTCAGCGCCCAGGGCACGAACCGCACCCACGCCAACGCCATGTCCATCCGGATCAGCAGCAGGTTGGCCACGGTGAACACCGGAATGGCCACGTCGATCCCGACCGGCAGCATCCACGGCTCGGCGAATCCCCATCGGGCAGCAGCAGACGAGACTGCGTCGAGCGATGCGATCAGCCCCAGGGCGCCGACACCGGCCGCCGCTAACACGCCCAGTGCGGCAAAACTCATCTCCGGCTTCGTCAGCGGCGGCACCGCCGGCCGTGCCGTCTCGGTTGCGGTCGTCATGCCGCCGCTCCCTTAAGGGAGGACCGGCGGCGCCTCGCCGGCCGCGCCAGCGGGACGACGTTGAACAACTCCGGGGCGTGGGCCTCGATCACCTCGGCGGCGATGCGGGCCACGTCGTCCGGCAGGCTGCGGTACTCGGGGTCGGCGAGGATGTCGCGCGCCGCGTCCAGGCGGGCCGCGCGCTCGATCTCGGTTTCGCCCTCCACCCCGAGCCACAGTTCAACAGGGGTGCCAAGGGCCAGTTCCACGAAGTCCTCGGCTGAGATGGCCTGTTGATGGCCGATGTACGTGCGCATGGTGCTCTCCTGAGTCGAAGGAGCAGGGAGAACCGCGGCGGTGGGCGACCTTGCTGGGGAGTCCCAGCGCCACGGGATTTCCAGATTGACCTAGGTCAATCTAGCTGTCAAGGAGGGACGACGGGAGAACAGAGATTGACCTAGGTCCAGCTACTCTCGAAGCCATGGAGCAGAGCCCAGAAGCGCCGAAGCAGACGCCCACGGCCAAAGAGATCGCCGCCGATTTCCGCGCGAAGATCACGGGTCCGAACCGCTCGTACGAACCGGGCAAGCAGCTGCCCGCGGCTCGCAGGCTCGCCAAAGAACTCGGCGTGCAGCTCATGACCGTGCAGAGCGCATATGGGCAGCTCCGCGACGAGGGGCTCGTGCTTACCCAGCAGGGCCGCGGAACGTTCGTCCGCGACCCGTCGGTGCCGCTCGGCACCGAGCCGGGCAGTATCCCCGCGTTCACCGCGCTCTCCGCTGAGCTCAGCGCGATTCACGACGCGCTTCGTACGCTCGGCGAGCGGCTTGATCGTCTTGAACGACTCGTCGGTAACGAGACTCCACCCGCGTCGTAAGCCTGTCCGCGCGCCTCAGCAGTCGTTCAGCCGTAACGCGCACCTCGCCCATGCTCACTTTGATCGCGGCGAGTTCGGCAGAGGTTAGGCCTCCCGACTCGCCGCTTCGCTCATTGATCCCTGACATGCCAATGAGCATGCAGCCGGAAACAGCAGAGGACCCGGACAGACTGTCCGGGTCCTCTTTCCTTGCAGATCAGGCCTGTTGACGACCCATCATTGGATGGAACCGTCCACGGCGTCCAGCACTGCAGTCCACGGAAGTTCGCGCCCGGCCGGGGCGTCCCTCGGCTCGTACAGCGGCCAGACATCCGGGCCGTAGACCAGATGCACCCCTCCCGCCCTGAGAGCGTCGATGTGGCCTTGCCACGCGGGGTGGCGAGCGTGCGCCGCGTTCACCCGCGGGAAAACCACGACGGGGAGACCGAGAGTCCCGATGGCCTCGCCAACCTGCGTCAGCGCCTGGTTGTCCATCAGGCCGGTCGCCAGCTTGGCGACCATGTTGGCGGACGCGGGGGCGACCACGTAGCAGTCAACCGGCGGATGTGGCCGAGCCTCGCCGGGAAGGCGCGGCTCATCACGCACGGGCAGGCCGGTCAGCTTCTCCAACCGCTCACGCTCGCCGCTCGTACGCAGCCACTGACCTGCGGTTGGCGTGAGCGTGACGGCCACGCGCCATCCGCGGCCCATGGCGGGCTCTACGAGACCGGTGCGCAACGCTTCTACTCCGCCGGCCGCCGAGCCGACGACTCCCAGAACCCCACGATTGCCTGAACTCACTGCACCGCCCTGCACCGCTGAGCCATCGCGAACACATCCGACGAACGCGAGCCGCCCGTCACTGGGGACTGCTTGATCAGGTCTCGCAGCGTCTCGCGCACCCTCGGATTGTTGCGTACGAGCTGCGGCGACGTGCGTTCGGCCGTACGCAGCTCTGCGAAGGCATCATCACCTTGCCCAGCGAGCGACAGGGCACGGGCGAAGTCGATACGGTGCGAGACGCTGCGTTCCTGCGGCATGTGATCGACGTTGATCCGACCGCGCTCCACCACATACGAGACGTTGTCGAGGTCCAGCTCGATGGACAGTCGGTGGAGCAGTACGTTCGTCGGCCCGAAGCCGGTCTGCCAGTAGTTCTCATCCGAGCCGAGATCGTCCGCGAGCTCCTCGGCACGGTTCAGGAGTGCCGTTGCGGTGGGCCGGTCCTGATGGCGCGCCGCCGCGACAGCTGCACGCAGGTGGATCATTCCCAGCAGGCTGAGTGCCGCCGGGTTGTGATCAATTACCTGAGACGACAGCCAGGCTGCGGCCGTGTTGCCCAGTTCGAGGGCATCGTCATAGCGCCCGTTGGCCAGCAGCGCGTGCGTACCCGAACGTGCGGCGGACGCCAGCACGAGCGGGTCGTCCGACTCGTCAGCGGCTCGCATCGCGCGCTCGGCGGCCAGCCACGAGATGTCCGACTCGCCGATCTTGGCGAGTGTCGTAGCCGCAAGGTGGTGCGTACGGGCCGACACAGCCCAGCAGTCACCACGGTCATCGCCGCGGCGCGCCGCTCGCTCCTCCAGCTCCTGAGCCGTCTGAAGGAGGGCAGGCAGTGCAGCAATGACGCTGCCGAGCCGGCCACCCTGGTAGTCGTTCCAAGCATGCTCCACGCGCACGGCCACAGGAACAGGCGCCGGGAGCTGAGCCTCAGCGTCCGGCCCGAAGAGGAGACGGGACAGCCGGCGCGGGCTCATGAGAGCGTCACGCACGGCGGGGACGTCGTCTTGTTGTCGCTCGTCTTCCATGAGGACGGTCTGTCCGAGCAAGTCTCCGAGGGGCACGCGCAGGATGCGCGACAGCTCCGCGAGCATGTCGATGCGGGGCGGCTTCCTGCGACCGGTCTCGATCTTCGCCAGCCAGTCAGTGCTCCGACCGACCAGGCCGGCCAGCACCTCTTGCGTGTAGCCGCGGCGCTTCCGATAGAACGCAATGCGCTCGCCGATGCTGAGGTGATCTCCAAGACCACGCATGGGGTGTTGCCTCCCGCTGGTGAGTAGGGGCGCATTTCACGGTACCGACGCGGCGGGGAAGGGGTAAGTAATCTCAGCCCTTACCGCCAATGACCAGCGTGCGGCACTGAGTAGGAGCGGACCAGGACGGATTGTCCGGGTCTGATGGAACCGCGCCGGGAGGCGTCCGCGCTGTCCGACTGTCCGATCAGGGCTTTCACCTGCACAAACAGCCCGGACAGCTCAAAGTGCCACTGTCCGGGCTGTCCGGTCACAGACGGCTGCAACACACAGCGGTGTTACAGCCCGTCGGCGAAGCCGACCTCTCAATGGAGGTAGGAGCCGGAGGCGACTTCCGATCTGCTCTGGCTCACGTGATACACAGCAGGGTTCGGAACTTTCCCTACCTGATCAAGGCCCGCGCACGGCGCAGGCGCTCGCCGCCTCAGCGGCGCGGCCTACCCGTTCCTTCGCCCCGGCTAGCCGCCGCAACCGGCGGCAGCTGGCGACTGCCGGCGGACATGAGGGAGAAGCCCTCTGTGGCTGATGAGGTCAGCTACTCATCCGGCATTTCCTCCACCCATCCCACATAGTCGTCAGTACTGGCGGTGCACCTCAGCCATTCTTCTACGGTGTGACAGGTAGTGACTGAACCATCTGAATGTCGGTATTCGTACGGCGTGCCCGCCTCGATCGATAGAATATTTTCGGCCCCCGAATGGATCGTTTGCCTGAACGCTTCCTCTACAGTCGTGTTGCGTTCTTTAGCAATCCAGCGCATTAATTTTAGAGTCGCCCCAAATAGCTGCAGGCTCATTTCGCCGTCATGATGTTCAATTACCAGTATTCCAGCCTGAGAGTCATAGTCCACCTTGGCATTCATTGACTTTGACAGCAAATCCAACAGGACTTCCGATCCACGCTGTTCCCTATTAAGCCTCTTATGTCGAGAAACCGTTTGTGTGCGCAGCCTTTCCAGCCCCGACCTATCCAACGCGTTACGTCTTGGCACGAGGATTTTCGCCTTCACCCCTGATGTGTCCAGAGGGAGGGAGGGCTCTTGGATCATGTCCCACATCAAACTCCCTGTTTCCCTATCCCAAATGATAAGAAAGACGGGGTCCGAGAATTTCAGCCAATGCTCAAGGTGATCAAATGCGATGGGGTAACGCACATAGTCACTCCCCTTCTTGACATATCGAGAAAGGGTTTCTGTCGATTTGGCCTGAACGTAGAACGTGTACGGCGTCGCCTCTCCATCGTCGAATATTCGAACCAACAAGTCCTCTCCGTAATCTTTTCCAAGGGTTTCCGCAGTCCAGCCCTGCAAGGCGAACGCTTCCTGCATTTTAGCAATCGATAGATCAGCATTTAGGTGAGATCGCGGGCGCTTGGGTGACATTCTGCCATTTAAGCATGAAGCTGCAGTGAAAGCCCATGATTGAACGAACGTCAAGTGGCGTGGTGGCGCCGGCAGGGCAAGGGAAAGCCGCACGGGTTTGCGGAGTCATCCAGCACGCCGACGGCCTCCAACTTGTCGCACGTCTCACGACTGCTGCCGACGGTTCGGCCCTCGCCGACCTCCAGTCGCTGAGGCGCTGGAAGGTTCCCGCCTAGATCTAACTGGAGACCTCACCCCCGGCGCAGCTTCCGCTTGACGTTCTCCAATGCCCGCACCCAGCCCTGTACGCGCCCCGCGTCTCCCGTTGTGCAGGCTCACCGGGCCGGCCCCCTGGTGGCCGGGTGGGGCCGGCCAGGTG
Organism: Streptomyces sp. RB17; assembly: GCF_009604455.1. Lineage (GTDB taxonomy): Bacteria > Actinomycetota > Actinomycetes > Streptomycetales > Streptomycetaceae > Streptomyces. Next base: position 19,860 of record NZ_WEGL01000013.1, on the reverse strand, counting down.
CGAAACGCGCAGAACAAGAGTCAGCGTCCCAGAGACATGGCAAGATGCAGGTCCGGAAGCAATAAGCCCTGGGGGGGTCTGTGCAGGACTTGATCGATGTTTACGGACTGCCGTTCTTGCAGTTCGTTCTGAATATGACCGAAGAAGACTTCGGAACTTGCACGCTTTCTGATAGGCAACTTCAAGTCGTGCAGACTCTGCGCGATCTCAGCGAACGCGACAAAGGGCGAGAACCTATAGTTCGATGGATGAATTTGGGGTCTGCCGCGACCAGACTTCTCCCGGACATGAAGATGTCCGCAGCAGCCTATTTCCGGGTGCACTGCGGCGGCGCCGTCGATATTCCTACAGTGGAAGGCGACGCAATCGGCCAGATGCTCCTGAATGCCGCCAAAGACGTTTACGCCGCCTACCTAATCAAGCGCCCAACAGAGCATACGTACCTAGGAGTTCCAGTCGCTCACTACGTCGCGAACAATGAGGAGTTTATTCGTTTCTGCAATGCCGTCCTGCATGATCCGCGGCTTAAATATTTGTTTCCGGGCTACATAGATGCTGCGGAAATGGCATCCATTCAGGATCTCGTCGAGGTCAGCTCGATGATATTTTCAGTGGCGGGCGGGGGTAGTTCTTTGCAACTTCTCATGCTTCCAGACGCCATTCTTCGATCCGCTTTCGCGAAATGTTCCCTGCGAGGAGCGACAGGGCTCGATGATTACCTGCAGGAAACTCTCAACACCTTGGAAGATGTGCGAGAGCTAGCGGCCGGGCGAGCGGTTTCCATCCCGGTTGCCATCGGCCTGACAAATGTCACCTTCGACGGCCTAGACGAGTTGAACCTCCCCGGCGGCATGTTGCGGAAAGTCAGCAGTGCCGATTTCGCTCATATACCCGAAGCGGCGCAGGTTGAAGCAGTTCTAACTTTCCAGGTTTCGTTCAAGCTTCTAGCCAAAAAGGCTCACCCTCGGGACGAAATGTTTCCCGACTTTAGCCAACTCTTCCCACAAGTAGAGAAATGGCAAAACTCGCTGCAAGACGGAATCAACAAGCGCCTTCTGACGCTTATGCTCGCAAGCCCCTCCGGGCACCGGTCTGCCGCCATCACCGTTTCTCAAAGCGTATTCGTTCCACTCTCGCTGGCTCCAGATATGTCCTGGCAGGAACGGCCCCCAGCGACCACAGCGGACAGAATTACCATATCCTCTGCGGACGTTGGCGAAATCCAGACTTGGATGCGTAAGGTACTTGACCAGCATCCAAAGAATCTCGGTGTGGCAATGCGACGGATCATCTCCGCAGTGGGTGCAAGGATTGATCCGGTGGACAGCCTGGTTGATGCTGTCCTGGCATGGGAGAACATGTTCAGCGGGACACCCGAGACAAGTCTCAGGGTGTGCGGCTCTCTTGCTCACCTGCTTGAACCTGAAGACTTTTCTCTTCGCCAGGACCTTTTCGGTGAACTTGGAAAAATCTACAGCATGCGGAGCGATATTGTCCATGGGAAGGCAAACGAGCCTTCTACTGCCGAAGTAACACAACAGCGCGCCAGGGCGGTCGAAATAGCGGTCATGGCCATGCGGAAACTCTATGAATTTCCTGATCTGCTTAAGGCAGAGAACTCAAGCGTCCGAGGAAAGAACATCCTCTTGGGACGGGTATTGGGCAGCGCTATCGACAGATGAGGTGGCCCACGTCCTTACTCCGGAGGCGGCGCAGGAAGACCCACTAAGGGGGCCGCACATGCCACTCGTATGCGGCCCTGGCATCGCGCGTGCTCTAGCCAGATCGGTCAGACCGATCATTCCTGCCCGTGCAAGCCTCGGGAAGAGCACGCATCTGCAAGTGTCCGGGCTGTCCGACGTGCGGCACACCTCCGACACACCGCCGGACGCCATGCCCCCGGATTGGGTTCGCTCCGAGCCCAGAAGTAACAAAGGGCTTGATCGACGCAACCACTCCACTGCCGGCACCGGCGCGGGAGGTGTCCGGGCTATCCGATTAAGTCCCTCACCTGTGTAAACAGCCTGGACAGCTCAGAGGGCCGCTGTCCGGGCTGTCCGGTCGCCGACTGGTTGCAAACCCTGGGTGTTGCAAGCAGTCGGCGCAGCCGACCTCTCAATGGACGCAGGCGCCAGGGGCGACTTCCGATTTTGACTGCATCAGCGGGGACGCGACTTCCCTGCCTTGTCAAGAGCGGCCCGCCCACTCCATCTGATTGCGCAGAGCGCCTGCGGTCCAAGGCGCACCCTCTTCACGACGAAAAGGGGCACGAGCGCAGGTGGGTAGCCGTTGGTGGGGCGGCGCCTTCAAGGACGGGCCGTGCGCACAGAGCCCCCGAGCAAGCCGGGAGTACTGATCTGATTCAGGTGGAAGTTGGGTCGAACTCGGTCCCAATGCACGGGACTGACCCCCTGTGCTGCTAGACATGCAACCGTGCACTCAGCTCTCTCCCCTTCACAGCTTCAACTTCTGCAACACCTCATGCTCGCCGAGGTTCCACACCCCGATACGGATCCCGTGGCGGTGGCGGTCCGAGACCTCGAAGAAGCGAGCATCGCGAACGACGTGCGAACTCTCAGCTGGATGGGACTGCTGGAGGTCAGAGGTGAGCGCCTGGCCATCACGCCGCACGGGAGGGCAGTGCACTTCGAAGCCGAGTGTGCCGCGCTCTCGGCGCGTCTGGCCGAGGTGAGCGCCTTCGCCGACGACCTCCAGCGACGCACACCCTCACTCGCTGCAGAAATGCACGCGCTCCGCCAACTCGCCGACGGGACGTGGAGCGTGGCGGAGGCAGTCGCGTACGTGGAGCGTTGGGCGCACTGACCAGGCCCTAAGCTTCCTCGCCGGCCTCGGTGGGGAGTACGACTCGGCGGTGGGGTTTGCGGGCCTTGTCGGGGACCGGCAGGATGCCGACCTTCTCAAGGTCGACTGTAGTAACCGTGGGAGCAGCGAGGACGCGGTCCAGCAGGTCCTGCTGGGCGGGCGCGAGGTCAACAAGTCGGCGCAGCACGGAGAGCAGTTCCATGAGCTCCCGCGACCAGTCGGCTGGCCACGACTCGACATGCAGGTCGTCCAAGGGGCTGGTCTTGCGGCTGTTGGGGTTGGCTTTTCGGTAGCCGAACCATTTCTTGATGATCTGCATGCCGCCGACGTCGTAGTTCCATACTTCGGCGGGAACAGGGCTGACGTGCCCGCCGCCCAAGTGCAGGGTGCCGGTCATCTCGGCGTACCGGATTTCGGCGGGGACTTCCGCCCCTATGTGCTGGTCGTAACGGAGCCGGCGCGCATCGCCTAGCGGAAAGAGGACGTCTCCGGCCGGTCGGCCATCTTCCGGATCGGCATAGCGCTCCCCGTAGGTCGAGGCCCACAAGAGGCGTTTGCCCAGTTGCACCGCTTCGTACCACAGGGCGGAATCGCGTGTGAGCGGCAGCCGCACGCCTGGGGTGAGGAGCTCCTCGGTGAACCGCTTGGTGAATCCGGCGTGCCCGGCAACAGCCGCCGCGTATGCAGCCAGATCGTGCACCGTGACGTGGTCGAGGCCGAGTTCGGCAGCGAGGTACGCGAGGAGGCGCGGATGCACGTTAGGGGTGCCGTCCGGATGGAGGATCGGCATGATCTTGCCACCACGGCCGTTGAAATGGTGGGTGTCAGGGAGCAGGGAGGTAGCGACGATCGCCGGCCCGGTTTCGATCTCGTGCGAGGACTGCTGGTTCAGGAAGAGCTGATCTGGCTGCGTGGCTTCCCACAATGCAGGCCGGCCGAAGTCGATGACACGGCTATCAGAGATCAGCCACTGCCGGTCGAAGCTGCGCATGGCGATGCGCACCAGGTCAGGTGCCAGGTTTGTTTCGGCCGCGAGTTCCTTGGTGTGCTTAGGCTGCCCGGGCAACGGATCCCTGCTGGCATGCAGCGAACGGTCTCTTGTCTCCTTGAGTAGCTCCGCCTTCTTGGCCGGATCGTTCTCGTGGATCAGACGCGCCCATCGCTTCTCAAGCACCTGCCTGCTGGGGCCGTTGACCCAGGACCGATTGGCCGTGATGCCCAGGCTCCCCCAGCAGAAGAGATCGTCGAGAGCGGGGTAATCCTCCCACCCCGTCTCAGTGGTCGGGCGGAAGGGCCGGATGGCATCCGAGTGCGTGTCCTGCCAGCCGTCATCGTCCAGTCGGATCTCTTTGAGCTGGCGGTACTTGGCGCCCCGCTTGCCGTGGACGGCGCGGTAATGGACGCGGGCGGGTCGCTCAGGGTCTGTGTCTCTGCTGCGGACGAAGATGCAGATGGCCAGCGGCTGGGCGACGCCCGGGAAAATCCGGCTGGCCACATCCGGGCGGTGCCCTTCCGGAGACAGGTCGATGATCCAGCCCTCGTCACAGGTACGCCGCAGGTAGTCCCGCATGCCACGCCCGCCGGGCCCGGTGGTGAAGCCGGAGGGCGTGATGAAGCAGACGACTCCCTGCTGATCCTGCGGATGGGCGTCGAAGACCTTCCACGTCGCCCAGCGCCAGAAGTAGACGTAGAGGTTCTTCAGCACGTGCTCATAGCGGCCGTTGCCAGGCCACTTGAAAGCCGCGATGGGAGCCACGCCTTGCGCGGGTGTGCCCTTCTCCACCCAGCCGCCGCGGCCCTTGGCCTTGTCGTCGTAGGGCGGGTTGCCGATCGCCACGGTGACCGGCGTGCTGGCCTTCACCCGGTTCGCCCGTTTACGGGACTCCGAGATCACCCCATACGTCGAGGCGAGGGTTTCCTCGGCCAAATACGGGTCGTCCAACGTATCGGTGACAAACAGCTTCATCCCATCTGGCGGTGCGACCGCTTGATGCCGCTTAAGCAGATCCGAGGTCCGCAGCTCGGCGACAGCGAAGGGCCCCATCTGTAGCTCGAAACCGATCAGACGCTTCGCCAGACCACCTATCGCATCCGGCGTTGCACCGGGGCCGATGGTCTCCGCCGCCCACGCGGCGACATGCTCAATGACCGCGTGAAGGTACGTGCCCGTCCCCATCGCCGGATCGACGATGCGCACGCTCTCGTCCGCATATCCGTCCGAGCGGCCCAAGCGGGTACGTAGCACGTCCTCGGTGAGGCGCACCATCTCCTCGACCACTTCACGAGGGGTGTAATAGGAGCCGCTCTTCTGCCGCAGCTTCTCGTCGTACACCTCCAGGAACGACTCGTACAGGTGCAGATATGCATCCCGCCGGCCCTTACGAATCGCCGCCCAGTCAACCGCGTCGATCACCTGAATCAGCAGATCAAGGCTGACTTCGAAGCTCACTGTGATGTTGTCGGTGAGGAGCTGAAGGGCCTTGCCCATCAGGGCATGTCCGGCATCCAGCCGCCGACCGACCTCATGCAGCCCCACCCCCTTCAAGGAGATGTCCTCGGTGCGCGCCAGCAGCAACGCGAAAGTCACTGCCTGGGCGTAGCCATCAGCGAAGGTGGCGTCATCGGCCGTCGGAAAGAGCAGCTTGCGCCAGTCGTTCTTCAGCCCTGTGAACCGCAACTCCTCAGGACGCGCGCCCTCCGCCGCATACCTCCCCTCGAACTCCAGTTGCTCAAGGACCGCCGCGCGCAGAAGGCGGCACAGCGGTGCAGTGCGCCGAACCAGAGCGGAGACTTGGCGGATTGGCTCGGGCACCCAGTGCAGGAAGGTTCGCAGGAGACTGTTGAACGCTGCAGGCTCACGGGCGGTTAACGACCGTCCTGCACTGGCCAAATCACCCTCGAAGACAACCGGAGTGCCGATCTGCTCCCCAGTGCGGAAAAGCCGCCACTCCGTGCCATTGGTGTAGAGCACGTTCGGCAGGTCGCGCAGTCGCTCCCACTGCTTCTTGTTACGCCCCGTGAACTTCTCCGGATCAACAGGATGGCCGGGGCGCTTGACCTCGATGTAACCGACGATGTCGCCGTGTACCTCGACCGCATAGTCGGGGCGCACCCCCACATCACGCAGCGGCGTCTCGGAGTGCCACAGAACGCCGTCCAAGGCATCGTGACTACCCACAGTCTCTAGGAGCTTCTGCATCGGTGGGCGGATGGACGCCTCGGGGTCGCCCGGCCCGTTCACCATGTCCTTGCACGACGCGCCGAAGGTCGATATGGCCTCCGAGAGCCAGCCGAACTGCTCCTGCGTCACTGCCACACCCCCACGCCCTGCCGATCGCGACTTGAGAGTATGTCAGGTCCGCACGAAGATCCAGACGAAGTCTCAGCGCAGCATGCAGGGTTGAGGGGCGAGCTTGGAGTATGGCTCGGTTGACGCTCCGCGCAGGCGTAGTGGATCAAACGAGGTCGCGCCAGAACGGAATCTCAGCTCTCGTCGACGCCGCCCCGTGCCTCGTCGCACTGTTGGTGCATGTAGTCCACTAGATTCAGCCCGTAGTAGATGATGCCGGTCTGCCACATCGAGAGCACCGGACGTCCGAAGCTTCTGCGGCCAGGGCAGGGGCTCAGCCGTAGCGAACGCGGACTCGTGCGACACACCTCCGACACACCACCGGGCCCCATAGCCCTAGGGTCAAACTCCATCGCAGGTCAGAAGAGGTGAAGGGTTCGATCGGCGCAATCACTCCGGAGCCGTGTGCGCAGGTTCGAATCCTGCCGGGGGCACCCTTCATGAGGTGCCCAAAGACCCCGTCACCAGCGGAAACGCTGAGGCCGGGGTCTTCGCGTATGTGCAGGCGTATGCAGCGCTGAGCGGCCCTAGGACGGCGTCTGTGGACTATTTGTGGACAGGATCTTGGGGCATCGTTCCTGGTCAGCCCTGATCGCGGCGACCCCAGTCCGGTCATGCGGCAGGCCTCTACGCGCACGAGAACCGCTGGCATGCCGCACGCTGGCGGCTGCTTCCTCGACGATCTCCAGCGATTGGGCCGAGCCACCCAAGTGGGTTAGCTACTGTCTCCGCATCAGGACAAGTCAGGTAGACGCCGGGGGGCGGGGATGTCCGATGGCACCATCTCTGTGATCGTCGCGAGCGTTGGCGTATTGGGGACGCTGGCTTCGGCGGTGATCACTCAAGTTCTCGCCCAACGCGCCGAGGCGCAAAGGTCGACGCGAGAAGAATTAGCCCGAAGCGCGGAACAGCGAGCTTCTGAAGATCAGCGCAAGATCGATCAACTACGCAACTGCTACGCGCAGCTGAACGCCAATGATCGCCAGTACAGAGACGCGATGCTGGCGTACGCCTACGCGCTCAAGTCGGGATCAACCGACACCGATGCAGCAGAAGTCAGTAACGCGCGACGTGCTCAACGGGACACCCGCGCCGAAGCTCAGCTCGTGGCAAGCGACGCGGTACTAGAGATCGAGAGCCGGGTAAACGCACAGCTCACAACCGCCTACAGACACTTGATGCAAGCAGCGGCCGAGGCGGACTCATCTGCTCGCCAAGCGAAGCTCCAGCGTGTCATTGCCCTCCTGAACACGATCATCGAGCAGCAAGGACACGTGCGAGCACTCATGCGCCTTGAGGTGCGCGCCACTGAAGCGCTCCCAGACTGGTATAGCCCCGAGATCGGACCGGCAGCGCATCTGCACCAGGGCCCCTGATCATCTACAAGCGACGTTGCTAAGGCGCAGGCCCAGATAGCCCAAGGGGCCAGCGCCCGGCGCATGAGTGATCACTCGTACTCGCGCAACAGCTCTTCGATCTTCCTGTTGGCGATCTCCTGCCGTCCGTCGATGCATTTGGCGTAGCGGCTCAGCAGGACCTCAACGCTGTTGCCCGCGCGTTCGGCCACCTCGGTCGGATCCACCCCGGAGTTAAGCCAGGTCGACAGGGCCGAGTGTCGGAGGTCGTACGGCCGGGCGGCGAGCGGAGAAGCGACCGCGGCCGGCGGGAACGCCAGCGCCCGAGCCTCCTGCCACACGCGGTAGTAGGTCGAGGAGCCGACCACTCCCCCACGTTCGTTCGTGAACAGTCGCCCGTCCTCCGCGCTGCCGAACGTGTCGAGGTGCTGCCGAAGGATGGCGACGAGCTGGGGTGGGATGGGCACGAGCCGCACCTCTTCGGCCGGCCTGTTCTTCAGACCGCGGTCGTCGTGGGTCTCGCCGGAGTCCGTCCACTGCTTGCCGACACTGGGACGCGTGCGGTTCAGCAGGGCCGTCCCCCAGCCGGTCTCCGGCAGCTTCAGGTCTGCTCTGGTCAGGCCGACTGCCTCAGCAGGGCGTAAGGCGCCGTAGTACATGCAGGCGAACAGGCCGACGAGTCGACCTTCCGCCGCTGGCTGCTCCCTCGGATCAGGGGCCGTGTCGAGTCACCTCGAATCTGGGGGCTCGGCGTCATCCTGATGGGGCTTGGGTGGTCGGTCGAGCTTCTCGACGCATATCGGCACGATGACATGTTTCGCAACATCGCAGGATTGGCGGGCCTCTGCATCCTGATATGCGGCTTTTGCCTTGAAAAGTGGGCGCGGGTGTCCGGTCGACTCAGCCAGTCATAGGCGTGCCGAGACAGCGCCAAAAAGCCGCAGACGGGTCACCCGGCTCCTGCTGACGGCAGTCTTCCAACCTAGTGCTCCAGGCCGGAGAGAAAAGGCGCTTGTCAAGACCACGTGCGGCGGCTGACACCAACAAGCGCGAACAGCAGCGGTCGACGCTGGACCGCAGCAGACGATCGGCCAAGGCGCAGGGGCCGTTGGTCGACGTTGGCAGACCCCCGTGATCGACCTGATAAGGATGAGGCCGGACCTCAAAGCCTGTACGCCAGGACGGCTCAGAGCACCGCGTGGGAAGCCGAGCAGAGCCCGGGGCAGGGTCTTCGGACCCAGGAAGGCTGAGAACGCGGCAGAGAGCCACGCGTGCCCCCTGCGTGCCCGATGACGCGGTTCCGAACGGGGAACAGCGGGGAGTCACGGCAACCAGTTCAGAAACGCGCAGGTCAGCGTCTCACCAGGTCACCACACATCCGCATACGCGATCTTCCAAACTAGGGCTCTGGGTGGCTGGGGCCGGAGGGCACTTTCCGCCGCAGGCTTGGCCGAGTCATCGAGAACACACCGCTCGGCGAATGAGCGAGAGGGGGGCTTGCAGTGGGTCCGTACAGAGGGTGTGAGGGCGCGGGCGCCGTCATGTGCGTCGGATGATCAGCACGGCCACGTCGTCGAGGTGGTCTACCGCGACGGCGGCGTCGAGGATGCGGTCGGCGGTCTCCTCGACGTTCAGTCCGTCGTGGACGGCTTGGGCGGCCAGCGTTCCGGCTCGCTCCAGTCCGGCGTCCAGTGTCAGGGCCGGTCCTTCGACCACTCCGTCGGTGACCATGATCAGCGCGGTGTCCTTGCCCAGTGTGAAGGTTCCTTCAAGGTAGTCGGCGTCGGGTAGGACTCCCAGCACCGGGCCGCCCGGCAGTTCACGGATGCTGTGGCTGCCGTCGTCGCGTGCGTACAGCAACGGCACATGGCCGGCGCTGGCGCCGGTGACCCGTCCGTCGCGCGGGTCGAGATGAAGCATGGTGCAGCTGGCGAATCGTGCCGCATCCATCGTGACGAGCAGCTCGTTGGTGCGCGTCAGCACGGTTGCGGGATCCGGTTCATGGACGGCGATCCCGCGCATGAACGAGCGCACCTGTCCCATGGCTGCGGCGGCGTCCACGTCGTGCCCTTGGATGTCGCCGATCTCCAGGGCGATGGCACCGTCAGGCATGACGAAGGCGTCGTACCAGTCTCCGCCGATATCCAGCCCGTCCCGGCTCGGTCGGTACCGGGCGGCGACCTCCAGGCCCGGCAGGCGCTCGGGCAGCGTGGGGAGCATGGTCTGCTGGAGCGCTGTGGCGAGCTCGACTCGTGCCTCTTGCAACCTGACGCGTTTCAGTGCCTGGCCTGCAAGGTCGGCAAGAGTACCCATGAGGGCCCGCTCATCCGGGGACGAGTGGTGTTCGCTGTCGTAGGTCACCAACCAGGCCCCGAGCGGCTGATCGCCGGTCGGGCTGAGGGAGGTGATCGAGATGGCGTAGCCGGAGTCGAGCTGGTCGAAGTACGGCACCATGGCCCCGTGCGGCCAGCGGCGGATGTAGTCCTCCTGATCGCGTATGAACTGCGGCTTGCCGGTTCGGATCGCAAAGGGCAGCGGGCTCGGGGCATCCAGCGACAGGCCGTGCACGGCAGCCTCCGGCATCGGCATCCCGCCATCGGAGGAGACGCGCAGGCGACCTTTCGTGATGAACGCCAGCGCGGCGCCGGTACCACCGAAGGTCGCGGCGAGCCGTGTCAGGGCGACCTGCTGTACTTCTTGCTCCGTGGCTGCGGTGATCAAGGCGGAGGAGAAGGCCGCAATCTCGGCGGCTCGCTGTCGCTCAGCACTCAGCGCGACCAACGCTCTGCGTCGGCGCGCTTCCCCCTTCGTGTCGTCGCGGATCACTCCGAAGACCCGCTCAGGGCCGCCAGACCCCAGCTGGACCCGGCGGGCCCGGCAGGCCAGAAGGTGCCAGCCGTCGCGCTCGGTGAGGAACCGCAACGTGATCCAGGGAGACTGGGCGGCGGTCGAACGCATGAGCCGCCGCAGAGCCCCGCGGTCGTCAGGATGGACTCGCCGAACTACCCCGGACAACGACATGGAGGCCTCCGGGAACAGCGCCGCCAAGGCGGGTGCGCCACCCAGCCACTCCAACTGGTGCTCCGGGAGTGAATACATGCACAGACCGAGGTTGGCGGCCTCGGCCGCCAACCGGAACGGGACCACCAGACCGCCCAGGTCGTTTCCCGCGTCCAACTCGTGCACCCACACCAGCGGTTCTCCACCTGCGTGATCCTTCACGGGTTGCGCCTCGACAAGGCAGACCACGGGGGGTGCGCCCGCCCCGGCGAACTCCAGCACCCGCATCACGATCGTCTTCGTCGTGGCGGCGTGGGCCACGAGACTCTCGACCGCAGTCCGCTGGCTTGCGGGCATCAGATCAACCAAGCCACGACCCACGCACTGCTCCGCTGTCCTGCCCAGTGCCCTGGCCATCGCCGCATTGAGGCCGCGGATAGTACCGTCCCCGGTCAAGAGAGCCGAAGGGGCGGCCCTTCGAAGGAGTTCGTCCGAGGCGTCCATCTGGGGCTCCCTGACACATAACACAACAGGCTCTTCAATCTTCGGCGATCTCACCCGGCTGCGCGTGCCGCGGGCACGGTGGTCATACCGATGGTTCACCGATCCCCGCGCCCGGGCCGGGTACCCGGTTCAGGATCACGCGACGGAGTCCCGGGCGCTCGTCGCCGACTTGCGGGCCGCAGCCGTCCGCCGAGACGACGCGCAGGCGAAGGACCTGGTCAGACGGCTGCTACGGTCGATCCCCGAAATTCGAGGCCCTGTGACATCTGCCTGTGGTGGGGGTGATGCGCAGCAGACGCAGGCGGATCCAGCACCCCGACATGGGCCTTATGGAACTCGACTGCCAGATACTCGTCGACGAGGAGCGCACGCAGATCCTCGCACAGGTGCTGCATTCCGTCCGGGCTGCTCTCCCCGGCGTGATCGGCGATGCTCCAGCAGCTCTTGCGCGGCAGCTACGCCAACATGCCCCGCAGGAACCGGATGAAGAACAATCCCCTGATACTCCGCCAGATGATTTTCCGGTCACCTCAGGGCATGCGAACCCACTACGAAGAGCTGGCCGACGGGGACGCAAGCGTTCATGGAACGTCGCAGGCCACACTACGTTGAGAGAGCTGAGCAAGCTCCGATTGAGCTTCGCTGCGCATTGGCGCTCCCACCGACTGACGTATCTCACACGCCGAGATAGACGAGCTTGGTGAAGAGGTCCGGGCCGATGATCCCCTGCCCCCACTTGGCGTCGAAGGGCTGGGTGGGCTTGGCCGCAATGGTCTGTTCAACCGTAAGGCCTCTCCTCTTGAGGTCGGCGACGCGGTTGCGAATGCCGACGAGCATATTGCGGTACTCCACCAGATCGGCGCGCCTTCCGACCGGCCCATGCCCGGGAACCACGATCGTGCCGTCCCTCACCATCGCGATGTTCTGGTTCGCAGCCCGGATCATCCCGTCGATGCTGCCGCCGGTCTCGTGGTCGATGAACGGGTAGAGATCGTTCCAAAAGGTGTCGCCGGTGAACAGCACGTCCGCCCTGGTGAAATCGGCGGAGAGGTCGCCGTCGGTGTGGGCGGGGCTGTAGGGACGCAGCCGCACCGGCTGTCCACCGACGGTGAACGTCTTCTCGGAGGCGACGGTCACGGTCGGTCGAGCGGCGGCAGGGACTGGGGTGAAGGTGTGCGCCCATTCCGCCACCCGGATGGTCTTGCTCAGGTTGCGCAGGGTATTGGGGGTGGCGATGATCTCTGCCCCATGCTCGTGGACCCAGCTGTTTCCGCCCGTGTGGTCGAAATGCCAATGAGTGTTCATCAGGTACCTGATGCGGGAAGCCCCGAGCTTGTGCAGGGCGCTTTCCATCTTCTGGCGAGAAACGGCGATGCCGGCGTCCACCATGAAGGCGCCGTCCTTGCTCGGCAGCACGCCGATGTTTCCGCCTGACCCCTGGAACAGGTACACGCCGCCCCGAAGAGGCGTCACGGTGATGGGGTCCCGGGCTGCGGCGGCGTTGAGCACAACGTAAGGGTTTTTCTGCTGTTTCTGCGGGCTGGGTGGCGGAGTACTACCCGGTGCAAGCGTGGGTGGAGCGCCTGCGGCGTTGTTCACACGGTAGGGGGTTTCCTGCACGCTGGGCGGCGGAGTACTACCCGATGCAAGCGTGGGTGGCGCGCCCAGGGAGCACGCCGCCAGAACCGCGGCGATCGCCGCCTTCCTTGGGGTGTTCATCTCCCGTTTCATGATGGAAGTTCCTCTCCCTTATCCCCGCGCGAAGGCAAGGAGGTCCTCGTTGAATCTGTCCTTGTAGGGATCCACCATCGCCAGACCGTGTGGGGCGCCTTCGTACACCTTGAAGGTATTGTCCTTGACGATCTTGGACGACTTGTCGCCAGCAGCGATGATGGGCACGATCTGGTCGTCGTCGCCGTGCACGATGAGCGTGGGGATGTCGAACGCACGGAGGTCCTCGGTGAGGTCGGTCTCGGAGAAGGCCCGCACGCAGTCGTAGGAGCCTTTGATGCCCACCTGCATGCACCACATCCAGAAGGCGTCGCGCGTGCCCTGAGTGACCTGATTTCCCGGGCGGTTTGCGCCGTAGAAGGGGGCGCTGAGGTCCTCATAGTATTGCGACCTGTCACCGGTTATACCGGCCCTGATCTCGTCGAAGACCTCGATGGGCAGCCCATCGGGATTGGCCTTTGTCTTGAGCATTAGGGGCGGAATGGCGCTCTGGAGCAGGGCCTTGGCGACGCGGGAAGTGCCGTGGCGACCGATGTAGCGGGCGACCTCGCCGCCGCCCGTCGAGTGACCGACCAGGATGACGTCGCGCAGGTCGAGGGACTCGATCAGCTCCGAGAGGTCGTCGGCGTAGGTGTCGAGATCGTTGCCTGCCCACGGCTGGCTCGACCGCCCGTGGCCGCGCCGGTCGTGCACGACGGAGCGGAAGCCGTTGTCCGCCATCAGCTTGGCCTGTGGGTCCCAGGCGTCACCGTTGAGGGGCCAGCCATGGCTGAAGACGACGGGCTGCCCGCTGCCCCAGTCCTTGTAGAAGATCTCCGTCTTGTCCCGGGTCGTGAGGAAAGGCATAAGTGGCCCCTTTAGCTGGTGTCCGGGTGACAAGCGCGCCGTACAGGATCGCCTTCGGGGCACGCCCCACGTTTCTTCATCGCGGACTATCCAACGCGGTAACAGCGCGATTGGGTTCGGGGTGCAATGATCTCCCCGACGATTGTCCGCCTTCTCCCCGCGCCGTCCGAATAAACGCGGGGCGACCGATACCCTCGGCGCCCTTTCACGCTACCCGACCAGGCGGGGCTTGTCCTTCCGGCGACTCTGCGGCCCAGCCGAGGAGCTGACTCCGAGGCGCGCCCAGACTTTCGGGCTCTCCGAACGCTCCTCTCTCGGTGGGCACTGGAATTCGTCGGGCCAGATTGCCGTCGCAATGTCGTGGTCGACCCGCCCCGATGATGTCCATCTCGGCTGCCTCCCGCATCAGGTGCCGCACACACCGCAGTTCTGCTGTGCTCCGGCAGTCCGTCGAGGCAGATGTCCTGGTCACGTGGTCCTGTGTTTCCCACACGCTCTCCGGACACTGAGCGTGGACAGACAGCGCCGTGTCCCGTTGGGCAGTAGGCCCTCCCGTTCTGGGGAGGGCGTGTGGGGCAGGCTGACAGCGCCCCACCGGGGTTGCCGGGCCGCCCCTTGCTTTGCGGTCGCTTGATCATGGCAGGCGACGGTCCTGGTGGCCTGAGTGCTGGGTGGGTCGGGGCGGCCGAAGTGGGATGGTCGGTCAGGAACAGGTGGATGCGGGTTGGGGGCTGGGTCCGGGGACGGATGGTTCAACCGGTGTGTCCGCGCGGCGGGGCGTGCGGATCACGAGGGCCGCGAGCAGCCCGGCGATTGCGGTGATGCCAGCTGCGACGGCCATGGCCACGTTGTAGCCGGAGGTCAGGGCCTGTGGCAGGGCGTCGTGGGTGAGCGAGGCGGTCACGGTGCCGGCGGTGCCGGAGATGACGGCCAGGCCGAGTGCGCCGCCCGCCTGCTGTGAGGTGGCGATCAGGCCAGAGGTGACACCGGCGAAGCGCTGAGGGGTGCCGGCGGTGGCGGCGGCGTACATGGGGGCGAAGCTCATGCCGTAGCCCAGTGGCATCACCAGCAGTCCTGGCAGCACGTGGACGGCGTAACTGCCGTGGACGGGAAGGAAGCTGACCCACAGCATGCCGATGATGACGAGGACGGGCCCCATGATCAGGAAGCGGCGGAAGCCGAAGCGGCGGACCAGGCCCGCCATCCGGGTGGAGACCAGGCCCAGGATGACAGGGAAGGGCAGGAATGCCAGCCCTGTGCGGATGGCGCTGTAGTGCTCGATGTCCTGCATGTACAGGGTGAGCAGGAAGAACATGCCCAGGTTGCCGGCGAAGACCGTTGCCATCATGCCGTTGGCGCCCGAGACGTTGCGGATCGTGAAGATCCCGAGGTCCACCAGTGGATCGGCGGCACGGCGCTCGTTGAAAACGAAGGCGGCGAGCAGGATTACACAGGCCGCGAAGCAGATGAGGGTGAGCGGGTTGGCCCAGCCCCACTCGGGCGCCTGGCTGAAGGCGAAGACGCCCGCCATTAGCCCGGCGGTGGCCAGTACCGCGCCGGGAGCATCCGGAAGGCCCCTGCGGTCCCGGCTTCCGGGTCGGTGGTCGGGGACGAGGCGGGGTACGAGCGCGAGGACGATCACCCCGACAGGGACGTTGATGAAGAAGTTCCAGCGCCAGCCGGCGTACTGGGTGAGTACGCCGCCCAGGAGGAGGCCGACGGCTGCTCCGCCGGTGGCGACCATGGACCAGAAGCCCAGTGCACGGGAGCGCTCGTGCCCTTCAGGGAACTGGGTCAGGACCGTGGACAAGGCAGCGGGGGACATCACGGCGGCAGCCAGGCCCTGCAGTCCGCGCAGCACAATGAGCAGCGGCACAGAGGAGTTCACTCCGATCAGGAGCGAGACCACGGTGAAGGCCGCCATCCCCATGAGCAGCGTGCGGCGCCGGCCGAGCAGGTCGGCCAGTCGCCCGCCCAGCAGCAGGAAGCCGCCGAATGCCAGGACGTAGGCGGTGACGACCCACTGGATGGTGCTGTCACCGAAGTCCAGATCGCGCTTGATGACCGGCAGGGCGACATTGATGATCGCGGTGTCCAGCACCACCATGAACTGCGCGGTCGCCACCAGGGCGAACACCTTCCAGGGGCCGGTCGGGCGCCCGACCCGGTCCGCGTTTGTTATGAGCATGACAGTATCCTTGAACGGCTTCCGGCAGCGGGGCGCGGAAGCGGGTGGTCGGGAATCAGGCAGGGCGGTCGAGGGCCTGCCGATGGAGGGGTTCGCAGCGGCCGGACCGGGTCCCGGACGCCAAAGGTCAGCTCAACTGCTCACCGAGAAGTTGGCCTTGGGCCTCCAGGCGTTCGGCCTCGGCGTCGTCACCGGCCTGGACGGCACGCCAGTAGCCGACCCGGTTGTCGATGTAGTGCTTGCGGGCGGCCAGGCGCCGCATCTCCTCCTCCAGCGCCTCGCCGTGGGCAGCGAGCATCCCGATCTTCATAGCGACGGTCTCGGGCGCGTGCCCGCGCGCCGCCATCAGCGCACGCATCTCCTCGATCGCCAGCCCCGCGGCCCGCAGGTGCGCCAGCGATTCGATGCGGGCCAGGTCGGTACGGGTGTAGGCGCGATGGCCGCTGGAGGCATCCCGGGCGATGGGGTCGATCAAGCCGATCTTCTCGTAGTACCGCAGCGTCCAGCCGCTCAGCCCGGTGATCCGGGAGACCTCCTGAACGCTCAGGACCCTGTCCGTCGCGGACTCCTCGGTGTGCCGCCCTCGGAGTGCTCGTGCCTCGTTCATGATTCGAGTATCGATAACTTGGAGCGCTCCAAGTCAAGCGCGGAGCACCACGGAGTTGGCAGAGCAGGGATCACATCTGTCGACGGACCCCGTCCCGGTGTGCTCGGCGCCCAGTGACATCGCTCTCCGTAGCAGCGCAGGAAACCGGAGGAACGCCTTCACGGTGTCGAGGGCCGCTTCGAGGTGGGTGATCCGGCCGGGACATCAGGATTTTCCGTCCGTTCCGCCCCCGGAACGGCGACCGTCCCGCCCGGGTTGGGTGAGTCCGCTCCCCCACCCAACGAGATCCCGAAGTCCGGCAGGAGCACTAGTAGGGGGGCCAGAGAGAATGAAGTGAGGCACTGATGCCAAAGCGGAAGGAGAGAGCCGCTATGCGACGTCGATTCACACGCACCGTGGCTACCGGTATAGCTGCGGGCATCATGGCCGGCGGCGCAGCCGTCGCCTCCGTCGGGACTGCCTCCGCAACGCCGGCCGCTACGGGCGAGCGATCGACGTGCCCTAGATCCTGATGTCTCCCGGACCCGGTTCATCTTGCTCCTCGGGTCGGCTCCGGCGTTCTGTCGTCTGGCCGAAGAAGTAACCCAAGACGATCAGGAAGCTATTGCTGAGCAGCTCAGACACGGCAGTGCCTAGGAACATCGCCACGACCAGAGTGACCGCCAGCCCGATAAGAAGAAATGCGCCGACCATCGGCGCGATCGCGTCGCGGGCGAGCAGCTTCGAGCGGTAGGACCACCTTCGCTCAGACAATTGGATTTTCAGGAACGCCAGGTCACGCTCACGTTGGAACTGCAGGGCGCTCTCCTCCGAGGCCACTGCCCGCGCCGCAGCCTCCGACTCAACAGACTGCCGCTCCAGAGCATCCAACTGGTCAGCGAGCGCTCGCTGTTGCTCGCCCGGTGGCAGACGATCGATCAGTTCGCGCAAGTCAGAGATCTTCTGCTCGCTGCGGAGCTCGTTGAGTCGGTCGACGATCAGCCTTTTGCGCTGTATGAAGAACGGGAGCAGGCTGACCCCGTCGTCGGCCGCGACCACCCAAAGCTTCACGCTTACCCGAGGAAACTGATCGATGTGAGTGATCGCGTCCTCGATGCGATCCAGCGCCGCTTCCAAGCCCCAGGAGGATATGGACAAGTTCACGGCCGAGTCCCTGACCCTGCCACCTATCAAGGATCCAGACGTCCATGACCCGTCCTTCATGACAATCATTGCAGGTACGGAAACGGAGCCGTCCAATGACTGTCTTCCTTGGATCAAAGAACACAATTTCGCTGGTGGAGTGCTTATCCAGGGATGAGTCGTCTATGTCTACTCGCAGCGACTGATAATACTGGGCGTCGAGTGGTTCCAACACAGCTCGGCCGCCTCCCAGGCTAGCGTCGCTCCATACTCGGAACGACAATACCAAGAACACTATAGCGAAACTGCGCCGGATCGCTTCATCAACGTGCGAACGCCAAGAGCAGCCCCGCCTACCGGTAGTTTGCCAAAATAGGCTTGACAGCGGCATGCGGCGGGCGTGTGGGGAGAAACAGGGTTCCGTCGCGTGCTGGAGGTCGGCGATGACTGCGCGCCGCCTGTGTCCGCCAGCGCCGAGTCCGTTGGAGGATTACGCGGCGCGGTTCGACGACGTGTTCCACGGCCCGGCCGCATCACGTTGCGGTAGATCGGCGTGACGAACTCACCGCACTCCATGCAGACGCTCAGCCAGGGCTTGTCGTTGAAAGGTCACACCGATACGGGCCAGGCCCCCTTGGCGATCATGTTGGCCTTGGCGGTCTCGGGATCGAGATGACGGGGCAGTTCACTCCAAGCGGCTTATGCGACAGATACTTTGACGTCAATCGGGGTTCCCAGCGACGCGGCCACCGTAGCGCGCATCACTGACAGTCATAGTGATACGCGGGTCCCCGGTGGCCGTGACCCGATCACTGACTGACGTCCTGCTGGACTGTCCTTGCATTGATCTGTCCGGCCGCCGGGCCCAGTTCCCAGGGCTCCGGCCGGGCAGAGCATGACCTAATAGGAGCCTGGCCAGAGGCCCCATGACTGTCCTGTCTGCCAGTCCGGCCGGAGCTACCTTCGGCAAGGAAGGCTCCTCCAGCATGACAGGCACGGCCTCTGCAGACCTCCCGGACGAGTTAGTTGTCAGCGGGGTGGACTCCCACTCCAGCACCCTCCACGTTGCCGTGGTCACCGATCGGGGCGGACACCTCGACGACGCCGAATTCCCCACGAAGGCTGCCGGGTACGCCGCCGCGATTGGCTTCTTGCAGGCCCACGGCACCGTCACCGCCGTCGGTGTGGAGGGCACATCCTCCTACGGAGCGGGCTTCACACGCGCCGCCCGGCAGGCCGGCCTGACCGTCGTCGAGGTCAACCGGCCCGACACAGCCGAACGTCGCAGGATCGGCAAGTCCGACCCGATCGACGCCTACGCCGCGGCCCGCGCCGTCGTCTCAGGGCGGGCGACCAGCGCTCCCAAGGACAGCGCGGTCGACGGCATACGCGCCCTGCAGACCGCCGCTCGCTCCGCAGTCAAGGCACGCACCGCGGCGCTCAACCAGATCACACACCTGCTGGTCACCGCGCCCGACCCGATCCGCATCAAGTACCCGGCACAGCCTGGTGACAAGCGCATCGCTGCGCCGGCCCAGATCCGGCCAGCCACCGATCATGAGAACACCGCGCTCCTGACCGCGCTGCGCACGCTGGCCCGGCGCGTCCAGAGCCTGACCGAGGAGCACACGGCTCTGACCGCGGAGTTGGACAAGCTGGTCACCGGACTCGGTCCCGGCCTGCGTGCCGCCTACGGCGTGGGCACGGACACCGCCGCCCAGCTGCTGATCACAGCAGGAGCGAACCCGGAACGACTGCGCACGCAAGCGTCCTTCGCCGCGCTGTGCGGTGCGGCCCCTGTCCCGGCCTCGAGCGGGAAGACCAACCGGCACAGGCTCTCCCGCGGAGGCGACCGCGCGGCCAACGCGGCTTTGTACCGCATCGCACTCACCCGGGACGGCCCACGACCAACGCACACGCGAGTACGTCGCCCGGCAGACCGACGCCGGTCGCACCAAGACCGAGATCATCCGGCTGCTCAAGCGCGCCATCGCCCGCGAGGTCTTCCGGCTGCTGACCACCCCCGTCCGGGTGCCCCATGCCGCGGACCTGCGGCAGACCCGGCAATCGAAGAACATCACCCTCACCACCGTGGCGAACCACTTCGGGGTCTGGCCCGCTGTCATCTCCAACATCGAGCGCGGCCTGCGCCGAGATGACGCCTTCGCCGACACCTACCGCAAGTGGCTCCTCAGCGCTTGACCAACCATAGGAGTCGAGCGTTCACCTGCGGTGACGCCCCGCGGGCGTGAAAATCGGTACAGGGGCTGTCCGCCGACGCCGCTTGATGTTTGGGCTGTGAGCCCGCATAGGAGTCTGGTGAGGGAGCCGTCCG
>NZ_WEGL01000012.1 GCF_009604455.1 Streptomyces sp. RB17 | reverse complement strand
CATTGGCCCACCACTCCAGTGTCGCCGCGCCTTGATAGCTGTCCATCGTCCAAGTATCGCCGCCGACCGGGTGTGCGAGAACGGGGTGGCGCAAGACAGCGGCAAGATCGTGTTACGAGCTCTAAGCTGGTCGCAAATTTCTAGAGATCCTTAACGGTGCGGGTTACGGCGGTTGGCCTTGGCGTCGAGGGGCGGCTCTGTGCGCTGGTATGTCAGTAGCGCCGGTTATGTTGCTGAGCATGACAAGTTGGATCGAGTGTGGCGTCATAGCGTGGATGGAAGACGGCCGGTACAGGGACGACGAAACCGTCCTGGTCTACTTCAAGGGGACCAGCCTGGCCGCCATGGCCGCAGGCCTGTCCGCACGGCGCCGGCCGCCGTTCGCCCACGGCAACGACCCAGCACCCGGCGACTGGGGCGTGATCGTGCACCACATGTTCAACCCTTCCCAGGGCGACTACGACGAGATCGACTACCGCGGGCTGTGTCCCCAGGGCGCTGAGCTGATGGTGTTCGTTCCCAACCCGAGCATTGCCCAGGCCCACAGGCCCAAGGCGTACCACTACAAGGACGGCCAGATATCGTCCTGCATCGACTACGAAGGCCCTGACCACGTCGGAGAATACTGGCCCAACAAGTTGGCTCCTCTCATCACGGCGGCCGGACTGGACCATCAGAACGAGACCTACGAGGAGCAGCTGACCCGGCTGATCTGTGACCACCTGGGGCTGCCCGCACTGGATCGCGACACCATCACGATGGACCGCGACCTGGTGGCTTCCTACTTCTAGGCGGTCTTTGACAAGGTCAGAGGTTGGAGGTCGAGCCCGGTTTTGGCGATGAGGCCCTCGATGAGGCGGGGTCGGTACTGCATCCGTTTCAGCCGCGTCTTCACCAACGCGGTGAGCTGGTCGAGGCTGTGTTTGGTGAGATTGGCCAGTGATCTCTTCAGGTGCGACCAGACGCCCTCGACGGGATTCAACTCAGGAGCGTACGGCGGAAGCTGGTAGCCCTCGTCCCGCTCGATGGCCTTGCGGGAGGGCACCTGCACGCTCCAGCCGATGCGGTGCAGCAGCAGGTCCAGCCCGGCCAGGGTGTACTCGACGCCGAATCGGCGGTGCGCGATCTCGGCGATCCGGGCCAGCGTCCAGCATTGGTCACTCCAGCCGGAAGCGGCCGGACCGGCATCCAACACCGCCTCCAGAACGCGCAGTTGTTCAGCATCGAGCTTGCAGCGGGCACCGCCGGGGCCCTTGGAGGCCAGGGCTTGCCGACCACCCGAAGCCAACGCCCGCCGCGAGCGGTTCGCCGACATCCGGGTCACCCTGAACCGCCGGGCCACCTCCCGGTCACTGGCCCCAGCCTCGATCAGATCGGCGGCCGCAAGCCGGACTTGCTCACGCCGAGCTTCCGCGGCCGTCAGCCCACCGCCATCGGGGTACCGCAGGGCCTGTTGCGAAATTGCTGGTCATAGCCAATCGGCAGGTGGCCGTGACGACGGCCAGTCTCGCCTTCTCGGATCGATGAGCCCGAAACGCCGTTGCCGCTCGACTCAGGTGTCGAGGAGTTCCGGCACGAAGATGTCCTCGCACGTCAGCTTTCGCTTCGACAGGCCCTGCTCGTGGTGGTAGCGCAAGAAGGTGTCGATGGCCTTGCGGTTCGCGGCGACGCCGTAGGGCCACCAGTCGTCGCCGAGCAGCCGACGGTTCTCCTCGAACAGCGTGCTGAACCACGGCGTGATGACGCTCATGTGCTGCTTCGTGGCGTCGTCGAGGTACTGGCGCTGGGCGAGTTCCTTGGCTTGCGTGAAGGCGTCGTACACGGCCCGTGCGAGGCCCGGCCGATGTGCCAGTTCCCTGCGGATCGCGATGATGTGCATAGGGGGGAAGATCCCGGTGCGGCGGTAGTAGTCACGCTCCACGGCCTCGTAGTCGGGGAACAGGCGGGCGACCTTCGGGGAGCCGTCCAGCACCGCCTGCGGTACGTCGACGGAGATCAGTGCGTCGATCTCGCCGGATTCGAGCATGGCGCCCAGAGTCTGGCCGTCCTCCGCGTGGCGCACGTCGACGCCGTCCGGGACGGGCTGCGGGACCCAGTCGAAGGCGGGGATGGGGTGGTTGGTGCCGCCGATGACCCAGCGGCACTGGTCGGGGGACACGCCGTACTCGTCGGCCAGGATGCCCTTCGGCCAGATCCCGGCGTCGTGGCCGTAGAGAGCGAACTCGCCGACGGTCCTGCCGGCCAGGTCCTGCGGCTTCACGATCCCGCAGGCGGTGTTCACGAAGATCGCCGAGTGGCGGAAGTTGCGGTTCGGCAGGATCGGCAGCGCCAGGAACGGCGCGTCGTTGAGGTCGAAGGTGCGCAGGAAGTAGGTGAGACCGAACTCGGCGAGGTCGTAGTGTCCCTCGACGGCGCGGCGGAAGATGTCCGACACGAGCGGTGCCGTCTCGAACGTCGCGTCCACCCCGTCGACCGTGACCCGGCCGTCGAACAGTGCCTCGGTGTGCTCGTAGGCGTAGACGCCGATGCTCAACTTGGTGCTCATCAGTGGATCTCCTCTCCGGGAGTCCGTGGAGTGGCCCGCTTCCGTAAATGACCGTTCACTTTAGGGTGTTCCCGGAACGGTAGAGCTGTCAAGATGAATGTTCATTCACGATGAAGGAGGCGACCATGCCGCGCATCACAGCCGAGCGCCGCGAGGCGAAGCGTGCGGAGATCGTCGCCGCGGCCCGTCGTTGCTTCGCCCGCGACGGGTTCCACCAGACCTCGATGCCGGACATCGCCGCGGAGGCAGGCGTCTCGGCTGGTGCGCCCTACCGCTATTTCGCGAGCAAGGAGGAGATCATCCTCGCTATCGCGGGCGACGCGTTCCGGCTGATCTTCGAACCGGTTGAGCGGCTGGCCGAGAGCGCGGACGCCCCCTCGGTCGCGGAACTGGTGGCCGCCGCGCTCGGCACCATCAGCGGCGAGACGGTGCAGGATGCGGCGGGGCACGAGGTCGCAGTGGAGGAACTGCTGCGCTGCGTCGTGCAGACGTGGGCGGAGGCGCTGCGCAACGACGAGGTACGCGGCCCGGCCGCGGAGGGCTTCGAAAAGGTCCGCGCCACTATCGCCGACGCTCTGCGCCGTGGCCGGGCGGCGGGCACGGTGCCCGCCGCCATGGACCCGGACCGCGCAGCCCGCGTGGTGATGGGGCTCCTGCACGGATTCCTGCTCCAGCGCGTGGCCTTCGGACTCACGGACACGGCCGACTTCGCAGACGACCTGCACGGCGGGCTGATCTTGTGATGGGCTATGACTGCGGCAGGCGGCGCGACACCGGCATCACGGCGGACGGACACTGGCGCATCGATCCCCGCGCCACGCGCGTCGCGGTAGCTCACTGCGAAGTACAGGAGTGCTGGTCATGACCACTCGTTGATGGCTGCGACCAGCCCGGTCGCGTAGTAGCGGACGGCGGTGAGACCCTCGGCGGCGGTCGTGCTCAGGTCGGGCGCCCGGGCGACGGCCGAGGAGCTGCGCGCCTACGTCAAGAGCCGAGTCGCCGCCTACGAGTACGCGCGCAAGGTGTGGATCACGGACGCGCTGCCCAAGGGACCCACGGGCGAGATCATCAAGCGGGAGATCGTTCCGCCGCCCGCGCCGGGCGGCCGGTGAGGTACCTCCCGAGCTGCGCCTCGCGGTTCCCGTCAAAGGGGCTCAGGTTTCCGATCCAGCCTGTCTTGATTCCGTTCCCGTCCTTTCCTCGGAAGCCGCTGTCACAGCCGCAAGGACATCGGACATGCGGCAACCAGGATGTATCGGTCGGGATGCTGCCGCCAATGTTCGAACCGGATTACGTCCGCAATGCGGTGCGGCCGCTTCTCCTGAGCAGCCAGAGCAACGGGGAGCGGCCGGTACTCCCGCTCATCGACCTCGTCCTCAGCAAGGCAACGCGGTGTCGCCGCACCTGTGGGGAATGCTGTACGAGGGGTGGGCGCCCAGGGCCACCGCAGGTGGCCGCGCGTGACAGCGCAAGGCTTGTGACCCCGGCCGTCTGCCGCTCGGCGAGCGCACTCGGGGTCTCGAACCGGTCGGAGGCGTGCCAGGACGCGACGTCGATAATAACATCAGCCCCGGCGAGAACTTACTGGTCCGAAGCAGGTGCCCTCTCAGCCGAGCTTCCGGCGCAGTTGCAGGACATACAGCACCAGCAGCGAGGGGGCGATCAGTGCGGCCGCGACGCAGGAGATCACAACCAGCACCCACAAGGTGGCCGACGGGGCCGCCGCCTGCTGGATGACCAGATGGGTGCCCAGGAGGTAGGGGTACTGCGCCACGCCCCACCCTGCCACGACAGTGGCGATCGCGATCACGGCCATGCCGCGTACGACGACGGTGCGGGCCCTGCGCAGCAGCAGGAGTGCGGTGAGACCGCAGAGGACGGAGACGGCCAGGAGCGGTGCGCCCACCGTGGCCAGCTGGCGGAAAAGGCGCGGCGAGTCCGAGTGCAGCACGAAGACTCCCGCCACGGCCACCAGTCCGGCTGCGACGGCCGCTGCGAAGGCCCGCTCACGGAACGCCTTCTCCAGCGGCTCGTCCCCACGGCGCTGTGCCTGTCCCGTGAGGAAGACGGCCGCGAGATACGCACAGACCACGACGGCGAGGACACCGCCGAGGACGGATGCCGGGTTGACCCAGCTCGACAGGGGGTCACCGTGGCCGTCCGTGGGTACGCGGCCGGAGGCGATGCCGCCGGCCACAGTGCCGAAGAAGAACGGTGTGAGTACGGATGAACAGGCGAAAGCAGCGCTGCTCAGCTGTTCTGCCCGGCCCTCGGGCAGTGCGTGGCGGAAGGCGAACCCCGCTCCTCTGGTGACGATGCCCAGCGCGGCCAGTCCCAAAGGGATGTAGAGCGTCGTGGTGATTGCAGCGAAGGCTTGAGGGAAGCCCGTCCAGAGCGTGACGAGACAGAAGATGAGCCACGTGTGGTTGGCCTCCCACACCGGGCTCAGCGAGAGATTGATCAGCTCACGTGTGCGGCGCCCCCGTTCGGGGCCGCCGGCCGTCAGGTCCCAGAAGCCGGCGCCGTAGTCCGCCCCGCCGAAGAGGGCGTAGGCGATGACGCCGATGAAGAGGATGGCGGCGATCAGGGTGCTCACCGCCGATCAGCTCCGTCCGCGTGGTCCGTCGACGCCGGTGCCGGATAAGGTCCGTACGGCACCGCGACGGTCTCGGGGTCGTGTTCGGACCACTTTCTGCGCATGGTGCGCAGGACGAGGAGTGCGCCGATACCGACGCAGAGGTAGATGGCCAGGACGCTTGCGAACAACGGCCACAGGTTGCCCTGTGTCGCCACCGCGTCCCGGGTCAGCAGGACACCCACGACGGTCCAGGGCTGGCGGCCGACCTCGGTCACCACCCATCCGCTCTCCAAGGAGGCCAGGGCGACCAGCCCGGCCACGCCGGCACCGCGCAGGAACCAGCGGTTCGCGGGCACCTCGCGCCGCCGCCACCAGAACCACGCGAACCACAGGGACAGCAGGAGCAGCAGCGAGGCGGTTCCCACCATGACGTCGAAGGCCAGATGCACGACATTGACCACCGCGTCGTCGGGACGCACCGGCGCGGGGATGGCGTCGAGGCCACGGATCGTGGTGGATGGCCTGAAACCGGCCAGCAGTGATGCCACATCGGGAATGGGAAGGCCGAAGCGTACCGCTCCGTTGACAATGACACCGCCGAGTGTCTCCGGGACGTGGTCGGCGGTGGACGGCACGAGTTCGACGGCGGCGAACTTGGCCGGTTCCCGGTCGAACACCTGACGGGCGATCGTGTCACCCACCAGGAACTGGAGCGGCATAGCGATCGACGCCACGGTGAAGGGCACCAAAAAGCCCAGTCGGTGGTAACGGTCCTGACGCCCCTTGAGCAGACCCCAGGCGTACACCCCGGCGACCATGAAGCCCGCGACGATGTACGCCGCGACCAGCATGTGCACCATCTCCCACCAAAAGGCGCCGTTGAAGAAGACCTTGGACGGAACCACCTCGGTGACGCGTCCGTTCCTGACGGTGAACCCCCCTGGCTGGTTCATCCAACTGTTCGCCGCGATGACGGCCGCCGTCCCGCCGACGCCGGACAGCGTGACCACCACGCCAGTGAAGAAATGCGGCCACGCCGGCAACCTTGTCCAGCCGTAGATATAGATGGCCATGAAGATGGCCTCGAGGAAGAAGAACAGTCCCTCGATGGCGAACGGAAACCCGAACGCCGCGCCGTACGCACCCATCAGCCCGGGCCAGAGCAGACCCAGCTCGAACGTCAGAACAGTGCCCGAAACGGCCCCGACCGCGAACAGTACGGCAGCCACCCGCGACCAGCGCTGCGCCAGGAGCAGTGCCTGCTGATCGCCGTACCGCAAGGCGCGAAAGTGGCAGATCAGCATCAGGAACGTGAACGCCACTCCGAAGGGCACGATGATGATGTGGAAGCCCAGGGTGAAGGCCATCTGCTCACGCGCGGGGAGGAGCTGCGGCGGGTCGGCGACCCCGAGCAGAGAGAGCATCAGCATGGGTTCTCTTTTCAGCCCGGACGGAAGAAGCCGGCTCGCGAGTCGTCGTGGTCGGGGTGTCGAGCGTGACGCGTACGGCGAGATGTGGTCTCTCTACGGCCATGACGATCCGACTCGCCATGCGTTCACGTCGGAACGCTAATCAGCGGGCCGGACACGGTCTGCTTCAACGACTGACGACCTCGCGCTTTTGCACCGATAGGGCCAACGGTTCGAGCGCCATCCAGCCGAAGCGGTCACGACCATGGGAGCACCGGCGTCAGTCCTCGTTCACCCCCGCCGAAATGAGACGCCCGTCCGGCGACGCGCCGGTGTCGAACAGCAGCGTGCTGCTCGCGTTCCCGCTGTGGACGGTGACCAGGGCGGAGAAGCCGTGCTCGGCGCGCAGCCCGGCGAGCGTCTCGCCGTCGGCGAACTGCCGCGCGGCGCTCCGTCCGGCGTCCATCGACACCCGGGTGACACCTTCGGCAGAGGCCAGCAGGGCGTCAAAGGTGTTGTCGACCATCGTCGTGACCCTGACCCCGTCGACCTCGGGCAGCGGCACCGCGTCGACAGCCGGTCCCTCCGCGACGCGGGGCGGGGCGCTGACCACGCCGCCTCGGCGGCCGAGTGCCCATGCTCGTCGCACATGCTAGAAGTCGCCTCCCCGCCGATACGACCGGCCGGGAAAGCGGAACCCGGTACAAGCCGTTGGCCCACGGCGGTCGCGCCGGCCGTGGGCGTCGTGCGGTGTCATGCTGCCACCCGCGCGGGCGGCACGACGACGTCGATGAGCCCCGTGGCCACGTCGTACACGAGCCCAGAGACGAAGACTCCAGCCCGAAGCTTCTGCTTGAGGGTTTCGACGTCGACGCGGACGGCGGCGACCGGGTCGGTGACCGCCTGGGCGTCCAGGTCTCCGGCCGGAACCTCGAAGTAGTCGGCCAGCACCTCGGGGAACGCGACCAGGTCCGTGATCCCGCAGTCGGTGTGGTGCAGGACCGCATAGTGGTTGTCGCCCGGGCCAGGGCCGCCGGTGCGGGCTCGCACGACCTTCGAGAGCATCCCCAGCGTCCGGAGTGTCGCGGGCGTGACCCGCCCTCCGACGTTGCGGATCACCGCTGCCTCGCCGAGCTTGAGCCCGAGCACGTCGGACGGGTCGACACGCGGATCGACGCATCCGATGACCGTCAGACTGCCGCTGGGCAGGAGCTTGAGATTGGCGAATGATCCGCCGTCTGCGAACCCGGCGTTCCGCTTGGCTAGCTCGTCCGTGTCGATCACTGTGCCGGTAACCCCATCTGGCTCCGAGTCTGGCCCCCTGGCGACGCCGACAGGGACCTCCCGTTGCCGCCAATCCTGGCTCGCCGCCGCCTCCCCTGCCACTCGACTTCGGTGGCTCCGAGCGGAGCCTTCGCGTCCGCTTGCCCCGAACCCCCGGAGGATCAATCCGCCGGCAGGGAAGTCGGTCCGGAAGGTGTCGGAGTCAACGCGCGTGGTCGCGGTGGTCGTGGCCTGGGGAGCGTTGTGCCAGGGCTTGGGCACGTGTGATGACCTCGTCTGTGGACACGGCGCTGAGGTCGGCGAGTACGTCCTCCAGGGCGCCCAGCCATAGTCGGTAGTAGTGGTAGGGCTCGCCGTGCTCCCGTGAGGCTGTCCAGGCGGTGATCCGGGCGATCATCGCGGCCTGGAATTCCGGCCAGCTGAAGACGCCCGCCTCGTACAGGGTGACGGCCATGCCAAAGGCACGGCTTTCCCACGGCTCGGCGAACACCAGCTCACCGTTGGAGCGGGGAGGTGCTGCCGGGCCCTCGGTGTCCAGCGGCGTGCTCACGGTGTCGTCACCTTGGCCACGCCGACCATTGCATCTCTGGTGATCAGGGGCACGAGTTCTTCTTCTGTGAGGTGCTCGGTGCCGGGCGGGCGTTCGGGCAGTACGAGCCAGCGCACCTCGCTGGTGGAGTCCCGGACGATGATCTGTACGTCGTCGTCGAGCGTGAGTCCCATCTCGGCCAGCACCGTGCGCGGTTCTCTGACCACGCGCGCGCGGTAGGCGGGGTCCTTGTACCAGCTCGGCGGCAGGCCGAGGACCGGCCAGGGGTAGCACGAGCACAGCGTGCACACCACGACGTTGTGGGTGGTCGGGGTGTTCTCGACCACGACGATGTGCTCGCCCTGCTGTCCCGAGAAGCCGAGTTCCTTGATGGCGGCGGTGCCGTCTTCGAGCAGACGCCGCCGGTAGCCGGGGTCCGTCCACGCCCTGGCGACGACCTTGGCGCCGTTGAGTGGGCCCACGCTCGTCTCGTAGCGGGTGATGATCGCGTCCATGGCCTTCGGGTCGATCAGGCCGCGCTCGGTGAGCAGTTGTTCGAGTGCCTCGGTGCGCAGCGCCACGGAAGGGCTCTCGTCGGAGCCGCCGGTGGTGGTCATGCGGTGGTCTCCAGATAGCTCTCGTACAGGTCCACGGTGACGGTGAAGGGTTCGGCGTCGGGGCCCCACAGCTCGCGTGAGTCGAACCGCACCGAGTAGACGTACTGCGGGTTTTCGCCCATGAAGTGGGCGTTGGTGTCCGGCAGCACACCGGCGGGCTGAATGATGTCGACGGCGCCGACATGCCCTCGCACATAGCGCGGCAGTCTGGTGTGTCCGGACGGTGACATGTCCTTGGCGCGCACCCGCGCGCCGACGGCGAAGGCGGGCGAGGTGTCGACGGAGCGTAGCGTGCCCTCGGCGGTCGGTGTGTAGTCGGGCTTGGCCGGCTCCGGGATCGGGGGCTCTTCCACGTGCTCGCCGCGGAGTTTGCGGGCGCGGGCGTCGACCGCACCACGTGCCAAGACGGCGCTGTCGAGGAGTCTCAGCTCTCCGGCGTTGAGCCAGCGCCCGTAGTAGCCGTCGTCGATGTAGTGCGCTCGGTCCAGGCGCTCCAGCGCGTGCCGGAAGGAGTCCAGGTTTCCCCCGGACACCCGGTTCGAGAGGATCGCGAGCGCGAATGCCCGGCTCTCCCAGGACTCTGCGAAGACAGGTTCATCCCGTCTCGGCGGATGCACGGGGCCCCAGCCTGGGGCTCCTCCCATGTCGGCAATACCATCCATGGTCGAACCTCTCTTTTGCCTGCGATAGCGGGCATAGTTATATGAATTGTATTTGGGTGATATCTCTGGTGTCACGGTGTGAGGTGGGTTCCGAGCCCCTGGTTGCGGCGTCTGCCGCGGATGCGTCGGGCTCATTGCCCGCGTGCCCGGGAGTGGCGGCGGGCCAGGCGGGCCACGCCTTGGACGCATGCCGATCTCTTCGCCAGCAGTGCATGTCGTCGATCGCCGTGGACGGACACACCCTGATCTCTGCCCGCGAGGATGCGATCGTCTCAGGAGCAGCGTTCTCTGGGGTGGTCTGGGGGCTGGACGTCACCCGGTTGCGCCCTGGTCGTGCGGGCCGCAGGTTGCTTCCGTGGACGACAGCGCGGAAGTAGGCGTGCGGCCCATTCTGGTGACCGGTGCTGCGGGCAGCGTCGGGGCCCGGCGCACCAGAGCACGGACCTGGAGGCCCCGGCGCCGAAGGCCTTGGACCACGGTCCTGCCGAGACCGTGCCCAGGCGCTGCGCGCGACGGGCGCCGAAGTCGTGGTGGGAGATCTGACGCGTGCCGGTGATGTCGCCGACGCCGGGGCTGATGATCGCTTCGTGGGCGGGTTCGTTGGAGTGGATCCACTTGTCGGGCGGGTTGTGGGTCATGTGGGTGCGGTGGCCGAGGGTGACGTCGTCGATGTCGAGGAGGCGTTCTTCCTTGCGTTGTTTGTTCCAGACTTCGTGGCCGGTGTAGCGGGGGTTGAGGAGGATGGCGCGCACGGCGCCCTGCTGCCATGCGGTCTTCTTGCGGTGCGGATTGCGGGTGGCGTCGTGTGCGGAGGGGCAGGGGATGCCTTCCCGGGTGAGCTGGGCGGCGATGGCGCTGTAGCTCATGCCGTCCACGTACAGACGGAAGATCCGCTGCACGACGGGTGCGGCTGCTGGGTCGGGTTCGAGTTTGTGGATGCGCTGGCCGGAGGCGGCCTTCGAGGGGTTGGGGTGAGGGCCGGCGTCGGCGATCCGGTAGCCGTAGGGCGGCCGCCCGCCGAGATAGCGGCCCTGGAGCTGGGCCTGGGAGCTCATGGCGGTCCGGACCCGGATCTTGATGCGGTTGCGCTCGCCCTTGCTCATGCCGCCGAAGACGGACATGACGAGGTCGTGGGCCTCGTTGTCCGGGTCGATCGGGCCGCCGATCTCCGGCACCCATAGCGGGATGCGGAAGTGGACGAAGGCGGGGAAGGTGTTGCCGAACTGGTTGCCGTAGAAGGTGCGTTGTGGCTCGCCGATCACGACTGCGTCGAATCCGCGGTTGGGGTTGCGGAGGGCTTGGAGGAGTTCGTTGGCGCGGGGGCGGCGCTGCCAGGGCAGGGAGCGGCTGTGGCCGATATGGCACGCCGGGGCGAATCCGGGTCGAATTCCGCCGTGTGAGTGCAGACCAGTGGTCGCCGCTTGTCGCGCCAATCGACGAAAACACTGTGACCAGCAGAAATACTTCCAGAGACCGGACCTCTCGGACGATATGAAAATATCGTCCGAGAGGTCCGGTCTGGTCAAATGCGGATGATCTGGACATCGGTGTGACTGTGTCAGGCCTCGCTCGTATCCTCACGCCGTGATCGCATCTCAAGGTTCAGACGCGTCAGGGAGCGTCGCAGCAGTACTCGCCGCTTGGCCACCTGAGCCGGCGAGACTCGATGCGGGGAGCGGTGGGTGCGAGGACCGGTTACGGATGCTCCGGCTGATGCGGTCCGTCTGGGACGACTTCAACGGAGCCCGCCGTAACCTGATCAAGAAGGAACTGAGTCTGCGGTAGCCGGACAGCCACGACATCGTGCGCTCGATCACCCACCTGCGGCGGCCCAATCGTTCGCTGGACTCGATTCCTTTGCGGGCGATGCGGACTCCAATGCGCTTGCCGCGTAACCAGTTCCGCAGGTCCGGTCGGTCGTAGGCTTTGTCCGCGTGTAGGCGCTGGGGCTTGAAGCCGACCAGCCCGAGCACGGCAACGCGCCCGCACAGCAGCAGCCCACCTCACCTGCACGTTTCACGATGCACGAGTCTCATTGCTTCGGCCGGACAAGGGGGCACGGCATCAGGCCGCGGTGGCGACGCTCGCGACCTCGAAGCCGGTGGGTGACTGCCGACGAAGAAACCCGGCCAGGGCCCTGGACGGATTCAGTACCGCATCAGCTCGTGCTGCCACGCGCTCGCGGGCTGGTTGTGCAGGTCGAGGTATGCCTGGGCGAGCACCGCCGGATCGAAGCGTGGGTCGCCGCCGCCGATGTCCCTCGTAATCGTGACGCTCGTCGCGTGCACACCCGTTCCCGCCAACTGGTCGTGCAGTACATGCACATACGCACGCAGCGCGGCCTTGCCGACGGACAGGGAGGCGTATTCCCCGGAGGGCGACAGCGCGTATCCGCCGCCCGTGAACAGCAGGCTCCCGCGGCCGTCACGCAGCTCCGGCAGCACGGTGTCGGCCGCCACCCTGGCGCCCAGGACATTGACGGCCGTGACTTCGGCCCAGTCCTGGTCGTCACCGCCGAGCGGCGAGTCCCTGCGCCGCACACCGGCGTTGTACACGAGCACGTCGGGAGCGCCCAGCTCCGTGATCGCGCGATGGATCGCGGCGCGCAGATCGTCGGGGTCGCCGGCGTCCGCGGCGTAGCCGCGGACCTCCTGGCCGGCGGAGGCGAACCGGGCGGCGTAGGCGCCCAGCTTCGCCTCGTCGCGGGCGAGCATCGCGACGGGGTGTCCTGCGTTGGCGAATGTGTGTGCGATCGCGAGGCCGATGCCGGGGCCGACTCCGACGATCACCGCGGTTCCGAGGGGCATGGCGGTCCTTTCGGCCGTGGTCTTTCTGGTCATGGCCTCAAGGCAAGCACCGGTGCGGTCGGTGTGGCAGGACGCGTCGAAGGGGGTACTGGCAGGTCCTCTTTAACCGCTGCGCCTGTGCCTATGGTGGAGGCGTGGACCAGCGCAGCCAGATTCAGGAGTTCCTGGCCTCCCGCCGGGCGCGGATCAGCCCCCAATCGGTCGGGCTGCCCGTGGCCGGACGCAAGCGTCGGGTGCCCGGGCTGCGCCGTGAGGAGGTCGCTGCTCTGGCGGGGCTCAGCGTCGACTACTACATCCGGCTGGAGCGCGGTGCGCTCACCAACGCCTCCGACAGCGTCCTGCAGGCCATCGCCCGGGCGCTGCGACTCGACGCCACCGAGCAGGCCCACCTGGTCGACCTCGCCCGCGCCGGCGGGCCGTCCGCCGCGCCTCGCCCACGCCGCGCCTCGCCCACGGCGATCGCCCCGCAGCTGCAGACGGTCCTGGACGCCCTCATCGGCGTCCCCGCGCTGGTCCGCAGCCCCACCCTCGACATGATCGCCGCCAACTCCCTCGGCCGCGCCCTGTACAGCGTGCTCCACACCGGTGCGCGTACAGCGCCGAACCTCGCCCGGTTCACCTTCCTCGACCCCCGTGCCCGCCAGTTCTGGCGGGACTGGGACGAGGTCGCCGACGACCTCACCGCCCAACTGCGCGCCGCCGCCGGCGCCAACCCCTCGAACCGCGCTCTCACCGATCTCGTGGGCGAACTGTCCACCCGCAGCGACACCTTTCGCCGGCTGTGGGCCCGCCACGACGTGCGCGCCCACGGGCGGGGCACCAAAGGATTCCAGCACCCGGTCGTGGGCGCGCTCGAACTGCGCTACGACCTTCTCCACCTGGTCGCCGAACCCGGCCTGACGATGATCACCTACACCGCCGAGCCGGGCACGACCTCGCACGACAGCCTGTCGCTCCTTGCCTCCTGGGCGGCGGGTCAGGACCACGGGATCGACGAGAATCAGACCACGTCCTGACGCCGTCACCGATCCCGCACCCGAGGCGAGAACACCGCCGCGCTCCGGAACCCCGAGCCCCGGCCGGCCGCGCGTCGCTGCGGCACGGTGGCGCCCGAACGCCGGCAGGGTGCGCTCGCCGACCTCATGGCAGCGCTCGGCATGGACAGCGGCCTGGCCGCCCTGTTCGCCGGGGTGGTTGCGAACCGGCCGGCCGCCTGGCGTTCGCGGTGCCGGCCATCGCGGCCGCGACCGGACTGCGCGCCGCCGCAGCGTCGGCGCGTGTCCCGTTGGTCCGTCTGGTCACACAGATCGCGACTGTCCTTCGGGTGCGGTTCGCCTACGTTGTCGCTGCGCTCGGCGTGGTTCGAGGGCGCCGTGCTGCTCGGCGGTCTGACCTTCGTGGCTCCGGCTTTGCAGCACTTCGGCCTGTCCGGCGCCACGGCCGGCAGGATCAGCGCTCTGTACGGTGCGGGAACGCTCGTGTTCACCCGCGGGGTCAGGCCCCACACGGCGGGTTCCGGCGCAGGGGCCGGCCGCGACAGGCGGCGGCTTCGTGATCGTCGGACATCCGGCCTCGGCCGTGGTGCCCGGTATATGAACCTATGCGCTCTTGGTCACGCTGCCGGGCACAGGCTGAGCGTTCCTGCGCTCGACGCTCCAGGCGTGGGCGACTTCGAGGGTGCCAAGGCGCGTGTGACGGCGGTCTCGTTCTACGTCGCCACGCTGTACGTCGGCAGCGCCATGGGCGCCTCACTCGGCGGCGCGGCGGCCGATCATGCGGTTCGGTGATCTTCTGGTCGGCCGCCGCCGTGACCGCTCCACCGACCGTCGCGGTGGCCGTCTTCCAGAGCCGCTTCACCGCCCGCGGTCAGGGGCCCGATGCCTTGATCGCGTCTGAAGCAAAAAGGCCGGCTCGGATTTGCCGACCGCTTATGGAAGAGTCCCGGTGCTCGAATGGCGGGCGCCACTGGAATCCCGACGCGATGACGGGCGACCGTGAGGAAATGCCCTGTTCATGCGACAGGCGTCGGCGCAACGACCTCTGAATCTTTGTCGATATCACCCATCTGTGCGATGCCGTGCCAGGCTGCGTAAACGGATCGTGGAAGCCAGGTGAAATCGGGTGATGTGTGAATCACGGAAACAGCGTTCGATGTTCGACGGGAGAAGCCGTGACCGGAATCGGTCCCGAATGCGAGGCCTCGGTCGAACCGGCGGCGGCATGCACGGCCGTTGGCGGCCGGCCGGGGGTGGCTGCTGCGGGCCACAAACCGCTGGCCCCATTCGCACAAGAGCATTTGCCTCGTTTCACCAGTTCCGCGAGGGCAACGAAGTCAACGCAACCGACCGCAACGCGACTGCGCTTGCTTCCGCCTCGACCCGGTGCCGTGTGACCCGCCCACGCCGGACGCCCTGGTGCGGTGCAGCACCCATGGACAGCCCTCCGGCCCGGTGTCAGGGACAGCCCCGGGCCGGAGGGCGATTCGGCACCGACCTGGAGCGTCCACTCGCGAACGGTTCCGAGGAGCCGTGGAGAAGAGAGGGAGAGACCTTGAGATCCAGTACCGACGTCATCAGCACGGAGCTGCACGCGCTCGCCGTCCTGCCGGACGAGTCGGTCGTACCGGTGCCCACGGAACTGCGGTATCACGCAGGTGATCCGTACGCCGTCCGTGCGATGTTCTGCCCGGACGCTGGCCGGAAGGTCGAGTGGTTCTTCGCCCGTGAGCTTCTCGCCGACGGGCTGCATCGACCCGTCGGCGCCGGAGACGTCCGCCTTCGTCCGACTCGGCGACGTGGACAGGACATGGTCCGGGTCGCCCTCATGTCTCCGGCGGGACAGGCCGAACTCCTGCTTCCACGGCCGGCGCTCGCGCGGTTTCTGCGGCGCACCGATGCGATGGTGCCGCCCGGCACGGAAGGCGGCCATCTCGCCCTGGACGACACCCAGTTGTGGGAGTTCCGCGCGGGCCACTGAGCCGGACCGGGAACCGATCGGCCGCCGCTCGCTGACAGGAGACCATCGTGCTGACCGTGCTGTCACCGGTCCTCGCCCTGCGCGGCCGCGACCAACGCTCTGGGCACCGTGCCGCAGCGGCGGGCTGCGACACTCGTCCCCCGGTCGGACCGTCTGCGTATCGGTCTGATGCGGGACTTGCTGCGCACGCCGGCCTGGCTGCTGGGCATCGTGGGAGTCGTCGTTTCGGCGATGCTCCAGGGTGCCGCGCTGGCCACAGGTGCGCTGGCGGTCGTACAGCCGCTCGTCATGCTGGAGTTGCCGTTCGCGCTGTTCATCGCGAGCATCGTCTTCCGGCGTCCCATGACCCGGGCCGGCTGGCTGCCGATCGCCGGCATGGGTGCCGGCCTGTGCCTGGCGCTGTTCGCGGCCGCGCCGACCGGTGGCACTCTTCAGGCATCCGCATCACGGTGGACCACGGTGACGACGTGCTGTCTGGTCGTCATAGCGGTGCTGTGCGGTATCGCGGTCAGGCTTCCCAGAGGGCCGGGCCGCGCCGGCTGCATGGGCATGACGGCGGCCGTGGCCTACTCCCTCACGGCCGCGCTGATGAAGTTCTCGACCGCGGTTCTCGGCCTCCGGGGCATAAGCGCCTTCTTCACCGCATGGCAGACGTACGCGTTCGCCGTACTCGGCATCTGTGCTCTGTTCCTGCTCGAGAACGCCCTGCAGTCCGGACCGCTGGTCGCCTCCCAGCCGGCGCTGACGCTCGGAGACGCGCTGGTGAGCCTCACCTTGGGCGCCACCCTCTACGAGGAAAGACTGCGCGGCGGCTGGTGGCTGGTGCTCCAGGTCGCCGGGCTCGTGCTGGTGGCGCGCGGTGTCGTACGACTGTCACGTCAGCCTCTGGAGGCTGTTCCGTAGGGAACGGGGGCGTAGAACGAGATGCCCGGACCTTCGCCCCGGCGTCCACGGCACGGATCCGTGGACGCCGTTTCGGAAACCCACCTCTAGGACGTGGTGGGCGTCGTGCGGTAGAACTCGGCCGCGGTGACGGTGGCAGGGACGCCGAGTTCGGCGGCGACCGCGGTGATCGCCCTGTCGCCGACGGCCAGGTCGGCCAGGCCGTCGGTGGTGAAATGCGGTGCGATGAACGTCTTGTAGTGAGCTCGGGCCTCGTCCGCGGTGTGTCCGCCGAGGAACGTCTGGATGTACCGCACGGTGGTGTCGGGGTCGTTGTGGATCACCTGCAGGGCGCGTCGGTGCGCTCGTAGGACGGCCTGGACCGCGGGGTCGTCCGGGTCGGTGTAGGTGGGGTCGACGGCGAGGCCCACGGTGGGGATCTGGAAATGGTCCCCCATCCAGGCCAGCACCTCCCAGCCGTGCTCGGCGGCCACCGCCTCCGGCGCCATGGTGCTGCCGACCAGAGCAGCGTCGATCTCGCCGTCGCGCAGCCGACGCAGGTCCATGCCGTAGTCGCCGGGCGGGCGGACGACGGTCTTGATGTCACGGTCCGGGTCGAGACCCGCCCCGCGCAGCACGATCCTGGTGAAACACCCCGGCGCGGTGTGCGGGGCGTGCACCGCCAGCCGCCGGCCGGCCAGGTCGGACAGAGAGGTCAGGCCGGAGCGGGCGAGGAACCAGAACAGCGGCCGGTGAGTGTTGACGCTGAGCCCGACCCAGGGAGTGCCGTCGGTCAGCCGGGACAGCAGTGCCCGGCCGAGCCCGATGGTGGCGCAGCGGCGCAGCCGCTCATCGTCCCAGGTGCAGCCGTCGCGCAGCGCGACGTGGACGCCCTCGTCGGCGTAGAAGTCCTCCTGGTCGGCGATGTAGGCGGCCAGTTCCTCGTGCAGGCCCCGCCCGACATAGGCAAGATCGATCGTGTGCATGAGTGCTCGTCCTTGATCGTGTCACCGTCGTGCGACCGGGCCCGTTACGGGCACCGCGGTGTCCGGGCCCGGGTGACGGTGTACCGGATAGGGTCCAGCCGTCGGCCGGACCGGGACCGAACGGCCCCGGGTGCCGGGGCGTCGGTGAGGCGTCAGTACATGGCCATTCCGCCGTTGACCGCGGCCGTGGTGCCCGTCATGAACGCGTTGTCCTCATCGGCGTAGAAGGCGACCGCCTGGGCGACATCGGCCGGGTGTGCCAGGCGGCCCAGGGGAGTGGCCGTCACCTGCCGCTGCCTTGTCGCGTCGTCCAGCAGATCAGCGGTGGTACGGGTCTCCACCGGGCCGGGCGCGACGACGTTGACCGTGATGCCCCGCGGGCCCAGTTCCTGGGCGAGGTACCGGGCGAACTGCTCCAGTGCGGCCTTGGACGTGCCCAGCGCGATCATGCCCTCCCGGGGTCGGCGGCTGAGGCCGGTACCGAGATAGACGATGCGCCCCCACCCCTGTTCGGTCATGGCGGGCAGGACGGCCTTGGTGACCGCGAAGGCCGCGTGCATCTCGGCGTCGAGCTTGCCGCCCAGTTCCTCCCACGTCATGTCCTGGAAGGACTTGACCACGTAGGGGATCAGCGCGTTGTGCACGAGCACGTCGACGCCGCCCCATGTGGCCCCGACCCGCTCCACGAGGCTCTCGACCGCCGCCACCTCACGTACGTCGGCCTGTACGGCCATGGCCTGGCCGCCGGCGGTCTCGATGTCGGCCACCACTTCCTCGGCCGCCTTGGCGCTGCTGAGGTAGTTGACCACCACGCGCATTCCGCGCGCGGCCAGAAGGCGTGCGGTGGCCGCACCGATTCCGCTGCTGGCCCCTGTCACCAGTGCCACCCTGCCGGTCGTCCCGGTCATGGGCTCACCTCCTTTTCGTCGTCGCGGGCCGTCGGGATGACCGCCCCGAGTCGTTCGCCGTCGAACGCGGGGCCGGTGGAGCGGATCGCCCCGTACAGCACGGTGTCGACGGTCGCCCGCAGCAGGTCCGCCGCGGTCCAGTCCAGTTCGTACGGCAGCCGGGAGGTGAACAGCCGCTCCAGGGCGCCGCGGGTGATCTCACCGAGCAGCTCGGGCGGTGCCGACAGCAGTCCCCGCCGGTGACCGTCCTGGAGCAGGTCGTCGATCCTCCGGTAGATCACCGCGTCCACACGTTGTTCCACGTACTGGCGCAGCATCGCGTCGCCGCCGCGCCCTGTCGCGAGCTGCGCCGCGCCGATCCGTTCGAGCTCGGTGCCCGCCGCGATCAGGAACCGCTGGACCCGCACATCGAACGGTTGCCCCTCCGCGTCCTCGGCCGCCGCCGTCAGCGTGCGCTCCACCGCCGCGAACTGCCGGTCCAGCACCGCGGTCAGCAGGCTGCGCTTGTCCGGGAAGTGCCGGTAGATCGTCTTCTTGCTCATCCCCAGCTCACGCGCCAGATCGTCCATGCTGACCCGCATGGAGCCCGGCGCGAAGAACAACCGGCCGGCTGCCTCCACGATCGCCTCGGCGCCCCGCCGGTCGACTGAGGAAACGTTTGATACTGGATTAGTTTCCATAGTTTTCATCCTGGGCGCCTGCCTACGTCATGTCAAGGCATGTCGTCCGCGGCGGGCGAGCAGCAGAGCGGCGCAAGACCTCTCGGTGCCGCGCCCCCGCGATCGCCGGCGATGCGGGCGTGTGCCCGTGTCAGCGTTCGAGGACCGGGGCGAGGCCTTGGCCGACCCCGATGCAGAGGGTTGCTATGCCGGTGCCGGAGCCGCGGCGGGCGAGTTGGTGGGCGACGGTGCCGGCGAGGCGGGCGCCAGAGGCGCCGAGGGGGTGCCCGAGGGCGATGGCGCCGCCCTGCGGATTGAGGATCGCCGGATCGAACTCGGGCCATTCGGCCACACATCCCAGAACCTGCGCGGCGAACGCCTCGTTCAGTTCCAGCACGTCGAGATCGGCGAAGGTCCGGCCGGCCTTGGCCAGCGCCCGGTCGACGGCCTCGACGGGGGCGAGGCCGAAGTAGTCCGGGTCGACCGCGGACACCGCACTAGCGCCGACACGCGCCGGCGGTTCGCGGCCGACGGCCTCCAGACCGTCCTCGTCGGCCAGGTAGCAGGGAGGCGGCGCCGTCGCTGAGCGGGGAGGCGTTGCCCGCGGTCACGGTGCCTCCACCGGACGTCGGCCGGGAGGACCCCCGCCGCGCTTCGCTCGCGGTGCGGAAGGCGGGCTGAGCCCGGCCATCGCGTCCAGCGAGGCGTCCGGGCGTACGGACTCGTCGGTGGCGAACAGGTGGGGCCCGCCCGTGCGCCGAGGGACCGGCACGGGCGCCAGTTCGGCGTCGAACAGGCCCTGCGACTGTGCACGCGCGGCCTTCCGATGGGAGGAGAAGGCGAACTCGTCCTGCTGTTCCCGGCCGATCCCGTGTTTGTCCGCGATGAGTTCGGCCGACTCGCCCAGCTGGATCGTCCACCGCGGTTCCGTCCTCGGGTTGACCAGACGCCGGCCCAGGGTCGTGGAGTACAACTTGGCGTGACCGGCCGGGAAGGGCCGGTCGCTCTTGGGCAGCACGTAAGGGGCCCGGGTCATCGATTCCACGCCGCCGGCGACGGCGACGGAAGCGTCGCCGACGGCGATGGCCCGGGCGGCCTGGACGACGGCCTCCAGGCCTGAGCCGCACAGCCGGTTGACCGTCACACCCGGAACGCTGGTGGGCAGACCGGCCGGCAGCGCCGTCATGCGACCGACGTTGCGGTTCTCCTCGCCGGCGCCGTTCGCATTGCCGAAGTACACGTCCGCGATGCGCGTCGGATCCAACCGGGAGCTGCGGGCGAGGAGTTCGCGAATCGTGTGGGCGGCCAGGTCGTCAGGGCGTACCGCGGCCAGGCCGCCGTTGTGACGCCCGATCGGGGTCCGCACGGCGTCGACGATGTACACGTTCTTCACTTCAGGCCCTCCGCGACACTCAGCTCGGCGCCGGTCCTGGCGATGATCTCCTCGACGCCGACGCCCGGTGCGCACTCGGCCAGCACCAGGCCCTCGTCGGTGATGTCGAGGACGCCGAGGTCGGTGATGATCCGGTGCACACAACGCCTTCCGGTCAGCGGCAGCGTGCACTCGGCGAGAATCCTGGCCGAGCCGTCCCTGGCGGTGTGCGTCATCACGACGACGACCGTACGGGCACCGTGCACCAGGTCCATCGCCCCGCCGATCCCCGTGACCATCTTCCCGGGGATCGCCCAGTTCGCCAGGTCGCCGTGCTCGGACACCTGCATCGCCCCCAGCACGGCGACGTCGATGTGGCCGCCGCGGATCATCGAGAAGGACAACGCCGAGTCGAAGAAGGAGGCACCCGGCAGCACCGTCACGGTTTCCTTGCCCGCGTTGATCAGGTCGGGGTCGACCTGGTCCTCGGTGGGATAGGGACCGGTGCCCAGGATCCCGTTCTCCGACTCCAGCACCACCTCCACCCCCTCGGGCAGGTGGTTGGGTATCAGCGTCGGCAGTCCGATGCCGAGATTGACGTAACTGCCGTCCCTCAACTCCCGTGCGGGCCGGGCGGCCATCTCCTCACGACTCCAGGCCATCAGCCCCTCACCGGCCCTCGTGCGGCAGGCGCGGACACGGTGCGCTGCTCGATCCTCTTGTCCGTCGCCTGGTCCGGGGTGAGCGCCACCACCCGCTGCACGAAGATCCCGGGCACGTGCACCGCGTCCGGATCGAGCGCGCCCGGCTCCACCAGCTCCTCCACCTCGGCGACCGTCACCCGTCCCGCCATCGCGGCCAACGGGTTGAAGTTGCGGGCCGACCTGCTGAACACCAGGTTGCCGTGTCGGTCGCCCTCGGCGGCCCTGACCAGCGCGAAGTCGGTACGGATTCCGCGCTCCAGCACCACCTCGACGCTGTCGAAGGTCCGTACCGCCTTGGGCGGCGAGGCCAGCGCCACCCCGCCCGAGCCGTCGTACCGCCACGGCAGCCCGCCGTCGGCCACCTGCGTACCCACCCCGGCCGGGGCGTAGAAAGCGGGAATCCCCGCGCCTCCGGCCCGCAGCCGCCTCGGCCAGCGTGCCCTGCGGGATCAGCTCCACCTCCAGCTCCCCGGCCAGATACTGCCGCGCGAACTCCTTGTTCGCCCCGACGTACGAGCCCGTCACCCGCCCGATCCGCCCCGCCGCCAGCAGCACCGCCAGACCCGTCTCCAACGCGCCGCAGTTGTTGGAGACGACCGAAAGCCCCGACACCCCTCGGTCGAACAGCGCCTCGATCAACACGTTCGGCACACCGCTCAACCCGAACCCGCCCACCGCCAGCGATGCGCCCTCGGGCACGTCCGACACCGCCTCCAAGGCCGTGGCGACCACTTTGTCCATGTTTATTACTTTGCCTTTCACCAGTGCGGACCCGTCGAACCCGTTTCTGTAAGGCAATGAAAAAGAATTGGCCCGGATGCGTCCACGGTCCAACGCCCCGCTCTGCGCGGGCATCCCGCAGATGAGTGATATCGGAGGCGGCCCGCCGGTAGGTGCGGAGGCGCGCGTCGCGTGAACTGGGTATTCCGGCGCCGGT
Source organism: Streptomyces sp. RB17 (assembly GCF_009604455.1). Classification (GTDB taxonomy): domain Bacteria; phylum Actinomycetota; class Actinomycetes; order Streptomycetales; family Streptomycetaceae; genus Streptomyces. The sequence goes on along the minus strand of NZ_WEGL01000012.1, from coordinate 169,634 downwards.
CCGCGTTATCCCCCATGGATTCCGTTGACCCACCTCGTCCCGGTGAGGCTTCCTTCCCTCATCAAAGGAGCCGCAGGACCGAGGAAATCATCATGAAGACATTCGTGCACCGGGGACAGATCACCAAGGTGGTCTTCGGTAGTGGTACCCGCAGCCGCATTCCCGAAGAGGCCGATGCTCTCGGATGCGGCCGTGTGCTCGTCCTGTGCACGCCCGACCAGGCGGACCAGGCCGCGCAGACCGGCGAACTGCTGGGTGCGGCAGCCGCGGGGACGTTCGCGGAGGCGGCCCCGCACACCCCGGTCGAGGTCACCGGGAAGGCGGTCGCGTACGCCCGGTCCGTGGGAGCCGACGCGGTGCTCGCCATCGGCGGCGGCTCGACCGTCGGCCTGGGCAAGGCGATCGCCGCACGTACCGGGCTTCCGACCGGCCTGCGGGACCGTGTCAAGATCGGCGTCAGCGGCAAGGTGGCCACGGGAGCCGACATCGTCAAGCGCCTCGTGCAGGGGGCGGACTTCACCAATGCGGCCCGCGCCATGATGTTCGCCATCGGATGTATTCAGGCGCAGAGCTGCCACACCAACGCCTGCCCCGTCGGCGTCGCCACACGGGACCCGCGCCGCGCACGAGCGTTGAACGTCGACGACAAGTCGGGCCGGGTCCACCGGTTTCATTCCGCCACGGTGAAGAGCGCCCAGCAGATCATCGCCTCGCTGGGTGTGCGTGAACCCGCCGATCTGCGGCCGTACATGCTGCGCCGACGTGTGGACCCGGTCACTGTCCTGTCCTACGCGGAGCTCTACGACTGGCTGGTCCCGGGGCAGTTGCTGATCGACCTGCCCGAGACATGGGCGGCGGACCGGAAGGCCGCCGACCCCGACCGCTTCGACGCATGACAAGCTCGGGATTCCGGAGTGTCGGCGCGATGAGCGCTACCCCCACGGTTCCGGTCCCCACGCCGGATGAATCCGAGACCTCTCCCAAAAATGAAGCGACCCACGAGAAACCCGAGAACGGACTGGAGCCCTGGCTCTCGGCTTGGCTGGCGACCGGTCATGAGAATCATCGCGCCATGAAGTGAGAACTGACTCTCCATCCTTGAAGCCGAGGAACCGGCAATGAGTGACACCGCCCTTTGGCTGGTCGGATTCCGCTACCACGTTGCGCCCGACCGCACGGTCCACTGCTTCTACGTGGTCGACAACGCACGAGACCGACAACAGGCCCGGCGGATCGCCGCTGATCTGGCCGCGACGTCTGCCGAGCGCGGACGGCGCAACGACATCGTTCTTGACCAGGGGTGGGCCGAACTACGGTGCCTGCACCGTGACTTCCTCGGCAGATGGGACCTTGAGCCCGCGGAGGCTGTCCTGTCGTACTGACCGAGTCGCACCGCTGCCTGCGCGGCAGTGCCGAAGCGGGCGCGGAGTGGTGGCGGGAAGTCGGGCGACGGGGATTCCCTGATACGCGTGTCACCGGAGCGCGGCGAGCGCCGTGCGGTAGAGGACGTCCTCAGCGCGGTCCCAGGACCAGCCGCTCTCGACAACCAGGGTGCGCCAGCTGGTGGGACCGAACCAGTGCCAGAGCAGGTCGCTTGTTTCCTTCACCGGGTAGGGGGGCGAGGTGCCCAGGGCGTGCAGATGGCGCGCTGCCTTGTGCAGTGCCTCGCGGTAGTCCGCGGTGGCGCGCTCCCACAGGGCCTGGCCGTCCTCGTGGACGGGCAGGGCCTTTCGGATCGCCTCGTGCACGGTCGACTGACCCTCGTTGCCCATCCGTGTGCCGTGAGCCAACGTCCTCAGCACCGACTCCGGTGTCCGCTCTGCGAGCAACGCACTCATCGCCTGCTCGTAACCGGAGGAGCTGACGCCCTGGTCGACGATCCGGTTCAGGATGTCGCTCTTGCTCCCGACGCTCGCGAAGACGGTCTTCGACGCCACACCCGCGGCCGTGGCGATGTCGGCGACGGTCACCCGCCCGTAGCCGCGCTCGGCGAACAGTCGGGTGGCCTGCTCGATGATCAGCTCGCGCGTCCGTGCCGCCGCCTGCTCGCGCAGCGGGGAGACGTAGGAACGCTTCGACGACATGATCACATGCTATCGCAATGAATTCATTAGGCGTGCTATAACCTCAATGGCGAGGCGGTCGGCCGCAGCCCGGTGCGGAGCACGTACGTGCCGCCGGCCCATCGGTCCGGCTGGCTCATGACCGCGACACACAGCCGACGAGAGGCGCCCACACCATGGGAATGGACACCACAGAACTGGCTCGCGGACTCTTCCGGGTCCTCGAAACAGGTGATCCGGCACTGGCCGCCGATGTCGTCCACGAGGACTTCCGCAACCGTGAGGCGACGGTGGCCCCCCAGGCCTGTGTCCAGCCGGGCCCGGCCGGGGTCCTCGCCTCGGGCGCGTGGATGCGCTCCGCCTTCAGCGACCTCCGTTTCCCGGTGCTCGGCAGCGCGCTCGACGACGGCGAGATCTGGGTGCGGCTGCGTATGCAAGGCCGTCACACCGGTGCCTTCGTCCGCTTCCGCGACGGCGCACTGGACCAGGCCATACCCCCTACCGGCCGGGACATCGACTTCGAACAAATCCATGTGCTCGGCCTCCGTGACGGCAAGGTGGTGCGACATGAAGCCGTACGCGACGACATCGCCATGCTCGGCCAGCTCGGCGTCTTTCCGCCGACCCCGTCCACGGCACTCCGCATGGTCGCCTGGCGCGTGACCGGACGGGCCGCCCGCGCCGCTGCCAGGGTGACCGCCGAAGCCACCGAGGCGGCCGCACTGCTTCGGCACGGGCAGAGCATGCCGGGACACCGCGGCTGAGCCCACGTACTTCCACGCCGGAGACGCCCGAACTCCGCGGACCGTGATGGTCCGCGGAGGGATCGATCGCTGCCTGAGAGACGGTGGTCCGGGAACCGGCTCCAGGCGCCGGGCGGGGGGCGACGGGCTCAGGACGGCTCCCGGTGGTGGCCGTCAACCCGATCCTGCACGCCCCCGGCCCCGCCTCACTTCGGCACCCGATCGCGAACGGCTTCGGCGCTTGGTCGTCTGTTCCCCCTTGCCCACCCGAGTGATCTTCTCTCCGGTCGTGTGACCGGCATCCGGCCCCGGGTGCCGGAAGTGCCGCCGCTAGTATCTCAACGGTGATGAATTCGTGCGGTTCCCGGGGGCGCAGGCCCGGCAAGCCCGACACCCGGGCGCAGATCCTCGAAGTCGCCTGTCGGCGCTTTTTCGAGGGCGGATATCAGGCCGTCACCCTGCGCTCGATTGCAGCTGAGGCAGGTGTGGACCTTGCTCTGGTCAGCTACTACTTCGGCTCCAAGCGAGGCCTGCTGACCGCGGCACTCGACCTCGGCGTCAACCCGTTCGCTGTCCTCGGGCGCGCAACCGACGGGGATGTGGCCGCATTTCCCGAGCGTGCTCTGCGCGCTCTCCTGTCGCTGTGGGAAGACCCCGAAACCGGTGCGCCCCTGCGTGCGCTGGTGGCCGGCGCCGTACGGGAGCCGGCCGTCGCCGATCTGGTCAAGGAGATGATGGGCAGGGAACTGATCGACAAAATCGCGGCAAGGATCGGCGGCTGGGACGCCAGGGAGCGCGCTGTGGCGTTCTGCGGTCAGCTCATCGGCCTGATCGTGACCCGCTACATCCTCCGCATCGATCCGATCGCTTCCATGGCGGCTGATGACATGGTGCGGACCTACAGTCCTCCCCTGCGTGTCGCTCTCGGCGCAGCCTCCTAGAGTCGGGGCCGCGGCAGGCTCCGTTCGCCCTGGTGGAACGACCGACGCATTCCCCCACTAGAGGCATGGGAGGTCCTGTCATTCGCCGCGCCGGCCGGGAGGCCGAGAGCGCGTTCCGCAGGGGGACTTCCGGTCGGCGCACCAGGAGCACGCATCGGACCCCGCTCCTCGACGGGCGAACGCCACCGGCCGCAGCGCTGGGACTGACCTGACCGGCTGGCTTGGCCTTGGCAGGAAGCGATGCCTCCGGCCGAACGGAATGCCTGTGATTGTCCGTCCTCGCTCAGACGCCGAGGCCGAGGCCGAGGCCGAGGCGGTCTGGGCCCACCCGCTCGGCGCGGCGAAAGCGAGGTCGACCTGGGCTGTATGCCTCCGACCGGATGCCGAGTTCGTGGATGGAGCGCCGGCCCGGACTCCTGGAGGTGCCCGGTCGGATGCGGGAGGCCTGTGCCGACTCCTGGGGGTCGGTCTCTCTGAAATCTGGTCGGACGACTCTGCCTCGCCGGGTGCCGCAGCTTCCTGCGCCCGCACATGCCCCCGCAGGTTGCCGCCCGTTTCCCGAACAGGTCCAGTACGGCCGGCAGGGCTCGGCCGGACGTAACAGCTGCGGGCATCGCCGCACCACCCGACGTCTACCGGAAGTCGGCAGGTCGGTGGCGAGCGACTGCATCGTCGCAGTGGCTACCGCCCCGGCAAGCAGGACATGAGGGCAACAGGTGTGCCGTCACTTTTGGTGTTCACGATTCCATTTTTCCGCGATCAGCCTGGTCTGCGGTCCCGTGCGCGCAGCGCCCGGTCGCGCCGCGCAGGCGTTGACCAGGTGTGACGGTGCGCCTTGACAGCGACTGGGTGAGGAGAACAGCATGGGGCCTATGGAAACTAATGTAGTTTCCCGGGTTTCCTTGCGTGAGGAACAACGTGCCGACGCGATCATTGCGGCGGCCGGCCGGGTGTTCCTCGCGCCAGGTTTCACCGGGGTGAGAATGAGCGATCTCGCTCGTGAGCTCGGGATGAGCAAGAAGACGATCTACCGGCATTTCCCGGACAAGCGCAGCCTGCTGGCCGCGGTCCTGGACCGGCAGCTCACGGCGGTGGAGCAGACGCTGCTGGAGGCGGTCGAGGACGCGGAAGGGCAGCCGTTCGACGTGCGGATCCAGCGGTTCCTGATCGCGGCGGGCAGTGAGCTCGGCCGGATCGGCGCGGCCCAGCTCGCGGCGGGGCAGGGCGATGTGATGCTGCGCGAGTACGTCGAGCAACGCGTGGAAACGGCGGTCTACCGGCGGCTCGACGAGCTGTTCCGGGACGGGCACCGACAGGGACTGGTGCCGGTACCGCCCGAGTTGATCAGTGAGATCACCCGCGGTGCGTTGGAGCGGCTGATCGCTTCGCGGCTGCCGCACGAACTCGGCTGGACCGCGGCTGATCTATTGCGGGCAACCGTCGAGACCGTGCTCTACGGGGCCGTCCGCCCATCACGCGCCGGCACTGACGACGGACAACGACGGGCGGCCTCGTCGACGCCCAACGAGGGCGAACAGGAGAGCCTCGCATGACGGCAGCGACCGGTGGGGTGGCATTGGTGACAGGGTCCAGCAGCGGGATCGGTGCGGCCACCGTGCGCCTGCTGGCCGCTCAGGGCATGCGAGTGGTGGTCAACTACCTGAGCAGTGCTGAGGCGGCCGGGGAGGTCGTGGCCGGCATCGAGGCCGCGGGCGGCCGGGCCATGGCCGTGCAGGCCGACGTGCGCGAGCCGGCGGCGGTCGAGCGGATGGTCGAGCAGGTCCAGGCGGCCTGGGGCGGCATCGACGTGCTCGTGCACAACGCGCTCATCCCGTACGTGGTCAAGCCGTTCGAGGACATCACTTGGGACGAACTGGGCGGCAAGCTCGAAGCCGAGATGCATGCGGCGTTCGCGGTCACCAAGGCCGTGCTGCCCGCCATGACCCGGCAGGGTCGGGGGCGCATCATCTACCTCGGCACCGTTCTCAGCCGCCAGCCCCGGCAGGGCATGATCGCCCTGGGCACGTCCAAGGCCGCACTGGCGCAGTTCGCCCGCTACCTCGCCCAGGAACTGGGCCCGCGGGGCATCACCGTCAACGTCGTCGAGTCCGGCGCGGTGGAGGGCACCCGCGTAGGGGCGAACGTGGTCGACGACGAGATGAAGCAGCGACGGCTGGCCGCGACCCCGATGGGCCGACTCGCGCGCCCTGAAGACGTCGCTCAGGCGGTCGCCTTCTATGCCGGCGAGGACAACACCTTCATGACCGGGACCACGGCCGCCGTCAACGGCGGGCTGCTCATGTACTGACGTCCTGGTCCGGCCGGCTGCCGGACTGCACCTGCCCCGTCACCTCGGTGCCGCGGGGCCGAGGCAACAGGGCCCACCGCCCGCGCGGACGCAAGGACGGTGACACGATCAAGGGAACATCCATGCACACGATCGATCTCGCCTACGTCGGGCGGGGACTGCACGAGGAACTGGTCGCGTACATCGCCGACCAGCAGGACTTCTACGCCGAGGAGGGGGTCCACGTCTCGCTGCGCGACGGCATCCCCTGGGTCGCCCCCGGCGGTGACGCCGAGCGGCTGCGCCGCTGCATCTCCATCGGGGTCGGCGGGACACTGCTGTCCCGGCTGACCCGTGGCATCCCGTGGGTCGCGCTGACTGTCAACACCCAGCGCCCGCTGTTCTGGTTCCTGGCCCGCCCCGGCCTGACCTCCCTGGCCGACCTGGTCGGCCGGCGGCTGGCGGTACACGCGCCCCACACTCCACCGGGGTGCTTCGCCCGGATCGTCCTGCGCAAGGCCGGCCTCGACCCGGACCGCGATGTCCAGTGCGTCGTGCGCCGTCCCGGCGACTACGGCATGGACTTGCGCTGGCTGCAGGAAGGCAAGGTCGATGCCGCCTACGTCGGCAGCACCATGGCGCCCGAGGCGATAGCCGCCGAGTACGGCTGGCAGGTACTGGCCTGGGTCGGCGACCATTTCCAGATCCCCACCGTCGGCCTTGTCGTCGACCCCACCTACATCGATCCGGACGGCCCCGCGGTCCAGGCCGTCGTACGGGCTCACCGGCGCGCCCTGCAGGTGATCCACAACGATCCCGACACCACGGTGCGCCATATGCAGGAGTTCTTCGGCCGGCATACCGAAGACGAGGCCCGGGCTCACTACGAGGCGTTCATCGCGCCGTATTACACCACCGACGGCCAGGCGGATCTCGCTGTCGGCGATGCCGCGATCACCGCGGTCGCCGCTGAGCTCGGCGTCCCCGCCACCGTCACCGCAGCCGAGTTCTACCGCACGGCAGCCGCCCTCCACGGGTAGGACCGTGCCAGTGACCTGGGCCGGAAATCCGGTGGCGGTCGCGCGTATCGCGGCCGACCAGGAGGTCTTCGCCGAGCCCTCACCGTGGCAGGGACCGGCGCCCGACGAGCTGATCACCGCGGCCGTCCACGAACTCACCGGCCTCTTCCGCCGTCACACCGCGTTCCTCAAGCCGGTCCCGCTCCTGTCCCGCGCGCACCCAGAGGCCCAGCGCAGAGGCGGCGTCCACGCGGGAGTCGCCGCAGCCACGCTCTCCGGGGCGCCGCAGCCCGGGCGGCAACCCGTGGCCGCAGACCCGCAGTGCGCGACGTCCTACTCGTGCACGGCGCCTATGCGGACGGCTCTTCCTGGGCGAAGGTCATCCCGTTGCTTCCGCGCCCGCGCGGCGCACAGCAAGCACGGGGTCCCGGTCGGCGCCTGCTGGCTCAACCTCCAAGAAACACCGTCTTCTGACTGCACCTCACCGCGTCAGCGATCTGCGGGACCAGCCAGCCGTCCCAGCTCAGCTCGACCATCCGGCACCGCTCCACCAGAACCTTCGGCGCCTTCCTGGCAGCCGCCGGGCAGGGGACCACCGCTTGCTCGCCCTCGTCAAGTCCCGGCCGTGCCCTTAGCACCATGACCCAGCACCCGCCCTCGAGCACCCGCAACCACCGCAGACGGAATGCTCGCCCCCACCCACGGCCTAATGCTCGATTCCTGAGACGGTGCATTGCAAGGCGGCGCGGGGCACGCGGGACCCGTGTCGCTGCCGGGTCCCGCGTGCCGCGCGGTCTACTCGGCGGGGGTGGTGCCCGTCGCGGTGGCGGCGGGCCCGGTCCCGGTGCCGGTGACCGCGGCGACGGTCACCGTGTAGGACGTGCCGGACCTCAGGCCGCCGACGACCCGGAACATGCCCTTCGCCGAGGGCTGCGTCACCAGGGCGTCCCGCCCGGTGACCTGGACCGTCCGGGCCGTTCCCGCCGGGTCGGTCAGCACGATCCGGTAGCCGGTGACGTGCGAGTCGCCGGTGGCGGTCGGCGGGGTCCACGACACCGTGGCCGCGGTCGCCTGGGCGTGCAGCTTGACCCCGGTGGGTGCCGACGGAAGAACGCTGCCGGCGGCGGGGGCGAGAGGAGCGGAGGGAAGCGATGGTGCGCTGCTGCCAAGGGAGTTGAGCGCGGTGACGGTAACCCGGTACGGAGTGCCGTCGGTCAGCCCGGTGAGCGTGATGAGCGCCGAGGTGCCGAACTCGGCGGCCGGCACCGTGGTGGTCGCCGCGATGTGCCCGGCGGCGTCCACGGCGGTGGCCCGGTACCCGGTGACGGGCGAACCGCCGTCCGTCCAGACCGGATTGAAGGTGATCAGCAGGGTTCCGTCGGCGCCGGTCGAGGTGCCGACGCGGGTCGGCGCCGCGGGCACGGACACCGCGCCGAACTGCTTGCCGAGCAGCCAGCGGTAGGCCGGCTCGAGCCCGGCGTTCGCCACGATGTCGGCCGGGGCGTCGGCCGGCGAGGCGATGATGTGGTTGCCCTGCGTGACCAGGCCTTTGTTGGAGCTGTCGGCGTCGCCCTGCTCCCACCAGTTGCCGGACACCAGCGTCGGGTCGTTGTTGCCGAGGGCGTCCCGGTAGTCGGTGTGGCGGCTTGCGACGTTGGCGTACGACGCCCCGTACAGGACGTTGCCGGAGACCGTCTCGTAGGTGCAGCCGTTGTCGGTGTAGACGCTCTTGCCCAGGCCGAACTGGGTGTGGATGACGTTCCCGGTGACCTTCTCCCCGTCGGCCATCGAGGTGCCCGTCATGCCCTGGGTGTAGATGCCGCCGCCGTCGTCCAGACCCTGCATGTAGTCGGTGATGAGGTTGTCGGAGACCGTGTTGTCGTGGCTGTCGTTCGGGGTGGCCGGAGAGCCGATCTTGTCCGGCCAGCCGCCCCAGCCCATCGAGATGCCGGAGTAGCCGACGTGGTCGATCTGGTTGTGGGAGATGAGGTCGTGCTGGGTGTAGCCGTTGACGATGGGGACGCCTCCGGTGAACTCCCGTGGCAGGGCGTAGAGATGGTTGTCCCTCACCTCCACGTTGCGGGTGACGTCGCCGCCATCGGCGGGCAGCGCGTTGCCGACGCCGCCGATCTCCACGCCGTTGCCGGAGATGTCGGTGAAGACGCTGCCGCGGACCTGGGAGTCCTGGGTGCCGTCGGCCAGCTCCAGTCCGGCCGCGCCGAGATGGACGAAGGCGTCGCTTGAGAAGTCGATGTTGCGCCCGTGGGAGACCCTGACGTTGCCGGGTTCCTTCGTCCATGCGCCGAACGGGCAGGCGCCGCCCTGGACGAAGCCGCACAGGCCCTCGGTGGCGTAGCCGGTGGGGCCGGAGATGGTGTAGCCCGCCTGGATCTCCGAGAAGCCCTCGGGTGAGGACGGCGTGAGCCAGGTCGCGTAGCTGAACTGCAGCCCGCGGAAGGCGATGTCGTGCATCGGTGCGGTCGTGGTGCCGCGGCCGTCGACGAGCTTGTCCAGCAGCGGCGCCTCCACGTCGGCGCGGTGCAGGTTCTCGCCCTTGCGCGGCATGTAGTAGACGGTGTGCGCGCCCCGGTCCAGGTACCACTCGCCTGGAGTGTCCAGCAGTTCGCGGGCGTTCTCGATGTACGTGGCGTGGGCGCCGTTGGTGAGCGAGCCGGGGCCGACCATGCTGACCGTGCGGCCGGGGATGTCAGGGAACTCCACCCGCTTGTTGGAGTTGTTCCAGCACGGCTGCACCATGGTGATCGTCGTGGCGGAGGCCGAGGCGATGTCGCAGCGGGGCTGGGTCCACTGCCCGAGGCCGTCGCGCTGGATGTTCCACAGCGCCTCGCCGCTGGTGTAGACGAACTCGGCGCCAGCGATGTCGGGCCAGCGGGCCAGGGTGTCGCTGGAGGCGGTGTACCCGGTGTCGGTCCTGGTCAGGGTGACCGGGACCTCGCCCGCGGCGCGGTCGGCGCGCACGCCGTCGACGTACAGCTGCCGCGTGTCCGTGAGCCCTCGGGGTGCGGGCGCGGACCACAGGCCGGGATGGCCGGGGACCTCGTGCCAGCCGGTTACCTGGCGGCCGCCGCTGATCACGGACGCGCCGCTGCCCTGCCACACCACCTGGTGGCCGCCGGAACCGGAGTCGCGGGCGTCGAGGGTGAGCGGCGCGGACAGCCGGTAAGTGCCGGAGGCCAGATGCACGGTGAGATCGCCGGAAAGGTGGCCGTCACGCGCCCGTACCAGTTGCTGGGCCTGCTGCAGCGTGCGCACCGGATGCCTGGCGTCACCGCTCGCGTGGTCGTCGCCGTTCGGTGCTACGTAAACGTCGGACGCCGCGCCCGCGTCCGCCCGCGGTGCGGCGTCCGCGGGTGCGGCCGCGACCAGGGCACCCGCGGCGAGGGCGAGCGCCGCCAGGGCCGGTACCAGTGGATGTCGGGACACGGCCATCCTCCTCCAGAGAGTCGGGGAATCGCGGGAAACATACGACCTATGTCATGTACGGTCAACGAAATGCGCAGGAACTGCGCTGCGAAAAAGGGATTTGAGCATCATTCATCGGAGGAGTGGCATCGGGCGACCCACGTCGCGTCGTTGAAGACCCGTCCGAGGGTGCGCCGGCGGCCGGGCCGCACGGTGCTGACGCCATGCTGCATCGGCGCACCCGACCAGCCGCGGCGGGAGAGGACCCGGGCTCGCTGCAGCGACAGATGCGGATGCCGTGGCGATGACTGCCAGCGCCGGCGACCGCAGCCCTGTGTTGGAACTGCACACCCTCGACTCCCAGCAACGAATGCCACGTGGGAGTGCAGTCAGCCGTCACCACTGGGGATGGCGGTGAGCGTGCTCGGCGGGAGCATCTGCAGGTGGCCGACGAGGAGTCGCGAGGGATCAGTATGTGTCGCCGCCGAAGCGACCGGGTGATGTTGCGGGCGGCGCCACCACGCGGGTGGGGTGGCGTCACTCCGCAACATCACGCGCAGGGATGGTCAGTTCGCGCTGGTGGAGAAATCGGCGAAGTCGTCCTGGCTCGGGTAGCCGGGGTTGTGGGCGGTACCGAAGAGGCCAACGTCCTGGGTGGCAGCGGCGGATGGGACGTTCGCGGTGCTCAGCTGGGTCCAGGTGGTGCCGTCGGTGGAGTAGTAGCCGGTGTAGGTGGTGCCGGAGCGGACCAGCCGGATCCAGCTGGGCAGCACGGGCTTGCCAACGCCGGAGCCGTTGGCGGCGATGCCGGTGTCGAGCCGGCCGTCGCCGTCGGCGTCCCACTGCATGAAGTAGCCCTTTTTGGCGCTGACTCCGACGGTTACGTAGCCGGGCGAGGTGGCCGCGCCGGTGATGTCGTTGCGCACCATGATGCCGGTCTTGGCCCCGGAGTTCGCGTACTGCTGCCAGCTGACGCGAACCGTGGTGGTGGAGCCGTCGTGTTCCGCCCCGGGGACGTAGATCGCGCCGTACTCGTTCTTCGATCCGTAGACGTCGGCGCCGGCCGCGCGGATGCTCACAGCGGCGCCGACCTGCGAGAAGTTCGCCGGGTCCGGTGTGGAGTTGAAGGTGCGGAACGGGGCTTGGACCGGGGCGTCGAGCAGGACGGACGTGTGCCCTGCGGCGGATCCGGCGGTCTTGCCGCCCTTGCCGCGGTTCCAGAGGAAGCCGGCGGTGGCGTCGAGCCGAGCCGTCGGGAAGGGCTGATCGATGGACGCGGGTGCGGTGACGCGGTAGGTGGTGCGGACGGTCTCTCCGGGCGCGACGGAGGCGAACGACCTGGGTGACAAGGGGGTGGCGGTCCAGCCCTTCGGGACCGCCAGGGCGACGTGGACGTGGGTCGCGGCCGTGGTGCCCCAGTTGGTGAAGTCCGTGGTGAGGGTCGCCTCCTGACCGGTGGCCAGGCTGTCGGGCGTGGTCACCGTGAGGCCCGTCTGTGGGCGGGCCGCGTCCGTGCCGACCGTCCACGGGCGCACCCGGAAGAGGGCCGCGCCATGGGCGGGGACGGAGGCGGCGAGGGTGTCGCCGGAGGAGTGGGTGACCTCGTGCGTCCACAGGTTGTCGAGGCGGTAGGAGGAGGAAGCCGGCAGCCCGGCGGTGGCCGGGGCGACCGAGACGGTCTGCGCGGCAGACCCGGTGTTGAACAGCCCGACGATCACGTCCCCGCCCGGCTCCGTCTTGGCGAAGACCTGCGCGGTCGCGCTCTTGCTCACCCGGGTTGCGTTGACGGCGTCCTGGTCGACTGCGATGACGTCACGGTTCGCCAGCAGTGCGAGGTCGGCCGGGTCGAGCTTGGTCAGGTCCGTGCCGAGGAGCAGCGGGGAGGCGGCCATCGACCACAGGCTCAGCTGGGTCTGCCGCTCGTCGGGCGTCAGCCCGTCGTCGCTGCCGTTGCCGACCTCGATCGAGTCGTAGTCGTTGAACGCGCCTGCGTCACCGTACGGTTGCCAGGCCGCGACCTGGTCGAACCTGCCCGACACCTTCTGCCAGCTGGTGAGCGGAGTGCTCGATCCGTTGACGCCGCAGTAGCACTCGATGTCGCCGCCGGTGCGCCAGCCGTTGCTGGTGGCCTCCCAGGTGGCGACGTCGGCGATGCTGAGCGAGTTCGACAGTTCCAGGTGCATCGGGCGGCCGGTGGCGACGATGGCCTGGTGCCACGCCTGCATGTCCGGGCGGTTGTCGCCGGGGACGACGCCGCCGCCGGGACCGACGAAGTCCATCTTGATGTAGTCGACGCCCCAGGAGGCGAACATGTCGGCGTAGCTCTGCACGTACTCCTGTGCGCCCGGTTTGCTGAAGTCGATGCGGTAGCCCTCGTTGTTCGTGTTGCCGGGCTGGGTCGGATCCGCGATGTCCTGTATGTGGTAAGGGGTTCCGTAGATCGGGAGGTTCTGCTGGTAGGCCTCGACCGGAACGCCCGGCGTCAGGTAGATGCCCAGCTTGAGGCCCAGGCCGTGCAGATACGTGGCGAGCGCGGGGATGCCGTGGGGGAAGCGGGTGGTGTCCCAGGTGTCCCGCCCGTACGCGTCCAGGTGGTCGGACCATCCGGCGTCGATGTTGACGTACTGGTACCCGTACCGCTGCAGCTTGTCGTGCATGACCCGTGCCTGGGCCTTGATCCCGTCCTCGGTCAAGGTGCTGCCTTCGCGCAGCGCGCTCCAACTGCTCCAGCCCATGGGTGGCGTGGAGGAGGCAGTGGCGGTGGCGTCCGGCGGGGCCTCGGGCGGGGGCGAGGCCACAGCGGGTGACACCCCCGTGCTCAACCCGAGGGTCAGCAGTAGCGGCAGCAGACATCTGGTCAATTTCGCATGCACGAGCGGCTCCTCAGCACGGTCTACGGCAACGCGCCTCGTCTTCGGGGTCTTCAACGTTGGAACGCACACGTTCTACGGGTGAACCACCGTCGCGTCAACAGATTCATCCGATGAATCGGGGGAGCGGGTCGGCCGCTGCGTGCCGCCCGGCGTCGCAGGAGTGCCCGGCGGTGCCCCGGCGGCGGACACCGCAGCCACAATCGTGAAAGCCCCGATCTATCTACGGCGAACCGCCTGATGACTCGGCCCAGTAGGCCCGTCCCTGGTTGACTCATCCGATGTCTGGTGCTTCCCTTTTGCCGTCGCCGTCCTGTGACCAGTGAGCGGAGCCCTCGCATGCCCCACAGTGGCAGAAACCGCCGGTCGTTGTCGGTGGTGTTGCTCGCCTACGGCATGGCCGTGGCGCTGGTCGGGCAGGCCCCGGCAGCGAGCGGGTCCACCTCGGCGACCACCGCGTGGCGAAACGGCTCGTTCCACGTCGATGTTCCCGGCATGGTGCACAGCTCCGATGTGGTCCTCGGCCGGCCCAATACCGCGTCAGCCCAGTCCATGCCCTTGGGCAATGGCGACCTCGGCGTCGGTGTGTGGGACGAGAACGGCCTGACTGTGCAGTTGAACAGGGCGGACACCATGCCCGACCGGCTGTCGCCCGGCCAGGTCGTCGTGCCGGGACTGGCGAAGCTGACGAGCGCCCCGGACTACCAGGGCCGGCTCGACCTGTACGACGGCACGTTCACCCAGAGCGGCGGCGGCATGACGGCCACCACTTACGTGCGCGCCGACACCGACCAGCTCGTCATCGACGTGACCGGAGCTGACCCGGCGGCCGACCAGACGGCGCAGTTGCACCTGTGGCAGCCGCGCACCCCGACCGCGTCGGCCGGCTCCACCATCGGCACCCTCGCGCAGACCTGGCAGGACGACACCCAACCGGGCGCGAGCGGCCGGACGTTCGGGGCACTCGCTGCCATCACCGCCGCCGGCCGTGACGTCAGTGCCGGCGTCGTCGACCCGCTCACGGTGCAGTTGAGCGTCAGACCCAAGCCGAACGGCTCGTTCCGCATCGTCGTGGCGTCGCCGCAGTGGACCGGCGGTGACGCGACGGCCACCGCTCAGCGGCTGCTGGCCGGTAGCGGCGACTCCGACACGTTCGGCCGGACCGCGGCCTGGTGGCACCACTACTGGGACGGCGTCGGGATGATCAAGCTGTCCTCGCCGGATGGTTCGGCACAGTACTTGGCGAACCTGCGGACGATCAGCCTGTTCGCCGAAGCTGCGGAGCGCGGCTCCGTACGCCCGGGCTCGCAGGCGGGCGTTGCCGACCTGTTCGACTCCGCCGGCGACACGCATTCCTGGGATCCGGCGTCGTACTGGGGCTGGAACCTGCGGATGCTGGTCACGGCGAACATGGGTGCCGGCGCGTACGCGAACAACGACGGCTACTTCGTCCTCTACCGTGACACCCTGCCGAACACCGTGGCCTGGACAGCCGGCCAGTTCGCCGGCTCGGCCGGCGCGTGCACGCCGGAGACCATGTGGTTCAACGGTGTCGGCGTCCAGGTGCACCTGGCCAACGGCCAGTGGGGCGCCAACCCGTACCTGAACTGCAGCTCGCAAGGGCCGGCCAACTACAACGCCAGGACGCTGAGTACCGGCGCGGAGGTCGCGCTGTTCGTCTGGCAGACCTACCAGGCAACCGACGACCTGGCATTCCTGCGGCAGAACTACCCGGTCATGGCCGACTGGGCCA
Organism: Streptomyces sp. RB17; assembly: GCF_009604455.1. Lineage (GTDB taxonomy): Bacteria > Actinomycetota > Actinomycetes > Streptomycetales > Streptomycetaceae > Streptomyces. The sequence continues at coordinate 154,535 of NZ_WEGL01000012.1, read as the reverse complement.
GGTTCATGCTGTCGTACGCCAAGACCGGCACGGACGGATTCCTGCACACCAGCCCGTCCAACGCGCATGAGACCCAGTGGGATGTCGGCGATCCGACCACCGACATCACGGCGATGACCGCGATTTTCCCCGACGTGATCCAGGCCGCGCGGCTGTTGCACCGCGACCAGGACCTCGTGGCCGCGCTGACCGCGGCGCTGCCCAAGGTCCTGCCGTATCCGCGCACGGACGCCGCGACCATGACCCAGCAGCTCAGCCCGGCCGACGACAGCACCGGGCAGGATGTGATCGGCCAATCGGGACAGCAGGCCGCGAAGACCCACAACGCGGAGAACCTGGGCCTCGAACCGGTGTGGCCCTACGGGCTGATCGGCGACAGTGGCCAGCTGTCGGATCTGGCCAAGCGCACCTTCACCGACCGCCCCTACGTGGAGCACAACGACTGGAGCTTCGACCCGATCGACGCGGCGCGGCTCGGCCTCGGCGACGACATGGCGAAGGCACTGGTCGACCTCACCGAGACGTACCAGCAGCGCCCGTCCGGCCTCGCGTCCTTCGGCGCCACCTACAAGGAGCCCTATGCCGAGCAGGGCGCCGTCGTGACAACGGCATTGCAGGACGCGCTCGTCCAGGACTACGACGGCCTGCTGCGCATCGCCCCGGCGTTGCCCACCGGCTGGAATGCGGACGCCACGGTGTCCATCCAGCACAAGAGCAAGGTCGACGTGCAGGTCCGCGACGGCGTGCCGGTAACGGTCGCCATCGAGGCTGGCGCGAACACCGCCCAACAGGTCCGCAACCCCTGGCCCGGCCAGAAGGTCAAGGTCGTCGCGAACGGCCACACGGTGGCAGGCTCATCGCGCGGAGATCTACGACGTGGATGTCTCCCGCGATCTGATCTCCCGCGCGACCGACAAGATCACCGAGGAACTCGACGCCTGGCGCAACCGGCCCCTCGACCGTGTCTACGCCGTGGTGATGATCGACGCGATCGTGCTGAAGATCCGCGACGGAGCGGTCGCCAACCGCCCCGTCTACATCGCTGTCGGGATCAACCTGGAAGGCGAGCGTGACGTGCTGGGCATGTGGGTAGGCTCCGGCGGCGAGGGCGCCAAGACCTGGATGGCATGGCTCGCGGAGCTGAAGAACCGCGGCATCGAGGACGTACTGATCGCCTGCTGTGACGGCCTGAAGGGCCTCCCGGACTCCGATTCAGAACATCTGGCCGCTCGCCGACATCCAGCTCTGCGTGGTCCACATGGTCAGAAACAGCCTCAAGTAGGCCTCGACCAAGCACTGGTCGCAGATCGCCAAGGAACTCCGCCAGGTCTACACCGCCGCCACGGTGGACGCCGCCGAGCAGCGGTTCGCCGAGTTCGAGGAGATCTGGGGAGCCCGCTACCCGGCCCTGATCGGCTGATCGGCGTCTGGCGCCGCAGCTGGGAACACTTCGTGATGTTCCTCCGCTTCCCGCCCGAGATCCGCAAGATCGTCTACACCACGAACATGATCGAGTCCCTCAACTCCCGCTTCCGGCAGGCCACCCGCCGCCGCGGACACTTCCCGAACGAGGAAGCCGCCCTGAAAGTCCTCTACCTCGTCATCCGGGACCGCCAGCCCAACCGGCGCAACCCCACCGGCCGCACCTACAACTGGAAGGAAGCGATCAACACCCTCGCCGGCTTCTACGGCGACCGCGTCATCGACAACCAATAACGCCCGAATCAAACCCCAAGAAACGTCAGCATCAGGGCTTACACGAAAAACAAGACACTCCCGAAGCCGGCGACTGAGCAAGATCGTGTTACGACCTCTTAGGGTCCGGGTAGCGGGGGCTTCGACGGCTTATTCATTGGTTTGGCCGATGCCACATATCGCAGCTACCTGTTGGACCTTTTGCCGTAGGTCGCCATAGCGTTCACAACCACCATCTCAATTCGTTCCGACGGCGGGTTACCGCTGTCGATCACAGGCTGCGTTCGCCGAAGAACTATGGAGGTGAAAGCAATGGAGCTGTCACTCCAGCAGGGCCGATGCGAAGGGTACGGGCTCTGCGAGGAAGCTGCGCCCACCGTCTACCGGCTGCCGGACGACTCCGACGTCGAACTGCTCTACACCACGGTGCCCGAGGAGCTCGCCACCGAGGCAGCTGCCGGCGCGCGGGCGTGTCCCGTCGCGGCGATCAAGCTGAGTCGGTGACCGCCACGAACGTGGTTGTGGTCGGCGCCTCCGCCGCGGGTACGGCCGCAGCCGAGGCGATCCGGAACGCCGGCCACGACGGACCGATCACCGTGATCGGGCAGGAGAGTGACCCGCCCTACACCCGCCCCGCCCTATCGAAGGCTTTGCTCCACGGCACGAGCACCGCGGAAGACGTGTCCTTGCCATCGCCTCGGGAGGACATTGCGCTCCACCTGGGCGTGCGCGCGCTCGGGCTGGACCGGTCGAGGCGCGAGGTCCACCTGTCGGGTGGGGAGACTGTGTGCTACGACAAGCTCGTCATTGCCACCGGAGCCCGCGCCCGAACATTCAGGCCCGACGGACGGGGCGAGACCGTGCTGCGGTCGCTGTCCGACGCCCTGGTTCTACGAGAAACGCTCCATCGGATCAACTCCGTGGTGATCGTCGGGGGAGGCTTCATAGGGCTCGAGTTGGCCTCGGCGTGCGTGGCGGCCGGACTTAGTACGACCGTTCTCGCGCGCGGAAACGGTCTCGCGTCGGGCCTGGGCCCCGAGATGTCGGCGTTCCTGACCCGCGCCGCGAGAACGCATGGCGTCGATGTGCGGTGCTGCGTCGGTGAGGTCACGCTCGAGGGAGACCCGGTGCATGCAGTCCGCACGGCGGACGGTATTACGCTCGAGGCGGACCTGGTAGTCACCGCGATCGGGTGCCGCCCGAACACCGACTGGCTCACTGACTCGGGAATCCCTGTCGACGGGGGCGTCCTCGTCGATGGCCGATGCCGGGTGGATGCCGACATCTCGGCTGCCGGTGACGTTGTCCGCATGGGTGGCGGAGCCCGCACACCGTTCTGGACCGCCGCGTTGGACCAGGCCCGAGTTGCTGGCGCCGCGCTGATCCGGGGTGATGAGGTGGCGCCCTACACGTCGTCGGAGTTCGTTTGGACCGAGGCGTTTGGGATGACCGTCAATATCCTTGGCCCCCTCCCGGTGTACGGCACGGCCGAGGCCCTGGCCGGGGAGTTGGGGCAGCGCTCTGCGCTGCTGCGGTGGCGTCGAGGTGACCTGTGCACCGTCGCCGCGATTAATCATCGGATTTCGCGTCGCAAGCTGCGGAGCCTGATCGGCCAGGACGCGTAGCAACGGGCTAACAGCAAGCGTCCAAAGAAACGCATCCACCGAAGAGCAAGACCCATTTCGTTTCTGGAGTCGAGCGTGACAATCAACGACGAGAAGACCAGACCCGTACCCGAGAGCGACGTCGATCTCTTCGCCGACGACGCCCTCGCTGATCCGTATCCCTTGCTGAGGGTTCTGCGTGATATCGGTCCGGTGGTGAAGCTGGCACGGTACGGGTTTGCCGCGCTTACTCGCTACGACGCGGTCCGCGCGGCACTCGAGGACTGGGAGACCTTCTCCTCCGCGTCCGGTGTCGCGCTCAATCCGGCGATCAATGCCGCGATGGCGGGGACCATCATCAACTCCGATCCACCACACCACACCACGTTGCGCTCAGTGCTTAGCTCGCGGCTCGCTCCACGGGCGCTGGCGGAGCTACGGCCTGCGATCGCCGAGAAGGCCGACCGATTCGTCGGTGAGCTTGTCGCTCGGGGTAGGTTCGACGCCGTCACAGACCTGGCGCGAACCTTTCCCGTGTCAATTGTCCTCGATCTGCTTGGCTTCCCCGAGGAGGGACGCGAGCAGCTCCTGCGGTGGGGTTCCTCTACCTTCGACGCGATGGGCCCCGAGAACGCCCGCAGTGCGCGGGCTCTGCCGGTTGCCGGTGAGATGTTCGCCTGGCTTGCTGAGTCGTGTACCCCCGATCGCATGCGTGCCGGCGGTTTTGCCACCGCGATCCATGATGCGGCGGCGCGCGGTGACATCCCTCGGGAGGCTGTGACCCCCTTGATGGCGGGGTACTCCATTCCCGCCTTCGATACCACGATCAGCACGCTCGCGAGCGCAGTCTGGCTCTTTGCCCGCTTTCCCGATCAATGGGAGGCGGTGCGCCGCGACCGTAGCCTGATCCAGTCCGCGATCAACGAGGTCCTGCGCGTGGAGGCGCCCATCCCGTTGTTCGCCCGCGTGCTCACGAGGCCGTATGTCCGTGATGGTTACAGGCTCGAGGAGGGCGAGCGGGTACTGCTGCTGTTTGGGTCAGCCAACCACGACGAACGGCAGTACCCAGATCCAGACCGCTTCGATGTCCGGCGCTACGCGGCTGATCACCTGAGCTTCGGCTACGGCATCCACGCGTGTGCGGGGCAGGGTCTGGCGAAGCTGGAGATTCACGCGGTCCTCGACGCCCTGGCCCGCCGCGTCAAGCACATCGAGCTTCAGGGCCCGCCTCGACGCGACGAGCTCAACAACATGACGCGGTCGCTTTCCTCATTGCCGGTCGCCGTGTCCTGATGCGCGTTCCCTGAGTAGGGCCGGGGGCCGGCGCGCGGTGCCCGTGAGGGCTCCGTCTCCAGCCCCCGACCCTACTCAGGGCCCAGCGGTTCGGTGATGTGCGCTTCCAGCGCGCGGCGTTGCTCATGGACGGCGGCCAGGTCCACAGCGATCAGCCCCGGCTGCTTTCTCGGGGTACTCCGCGACGTATTCAGGGGCAGAAACTGGCTGCCATCCGCAGCCCTGGCCTGACACCCCGTCGGCTGGCGACCGCGCGGTCACCGGACACCCACAACCACTACTCGCTCCAACTACGCTGAATGCTTACGTCGCGATGATCGATCTCATAAGTCGACGCCTCGCACGTGAATCCACCCCGAACTGACGGTGCACCTAACCCTGGAACCAAACACGACCGGCGGGAGAAAACGCTCTTTAGCCGCTCCTTCCGAAAGCGCCGGGACAACCACCGAAGATCACGCAGCGCGGCGATCAGGCCGTGGCCGGCCGTAGGCCAGGACTTCCCACGATTGCTTCGGACGACGTGGCTGAGAGCTCCGCAGCCGCGCTGAGCAGCTTGTCGCGCAACCAGGTATGGCCCGGGTCACCGGTATGCCGCGGGTTCCAGTACATCGCTTCGTTGATGTCGGGGACTGGAACCGGCGGCTCGACGAGCAACAGCCCCTCAAGAGAGTGAAGCCGAGCCGACCGTTCGAGTACCAAGCTGACCAGTTCGGTCCCCCGTATCAGCAGCGGCACCAGCAGGAAGCTCTCGAGCGTGACCTCGACTCGCCGGCTGAGCCCCTGGTTGACGAGGTGCCGGTCGGCGTGGTTGAGCTGCAGGCCCGGTCCGATCGAGTACAAGATGTGTGGTAGCGCAAGGAAGCTTGCGACGTCGATCGGCATATCCGGATCTGGCCGAACCGAGGCGTCCATGATGCACATCCAGCGGTCCTGAAACAGCACAGCGTTCGGGAGCGCGGTCTCCGCCATCAGCTCACGGGGCTCGATGGCAAGGTCGACGCGATCATCGTGCAGCAGCGTGCGGACGTCGTCCGACCGCGGCCGCACGTTGATCGTTATGTGTGGAGCCTCCGTCGACAAAGTGCGCAGCATCGGCGCGAGCAAGACGGCGGTGGCGTAGTCCGAGGCGCTGATCGAGAACGTGCGATGGGCCGTCGCTGGATCAAACGCCTCGGGATCGGTAAGCACGTCCCGCACCTGGCTCAAGATCTCGCGGATCGGTTCGGCGAGGGCTTCCGCCCTCGTTGTGGGGGTGAGCTTCCGACCGTTGCGGACCAGCAACGGGTCGTCGAAGAGCTTGCGGAGTCGGGCGAGCGATCCGCTCATCGCGGACTGGCTCAAGTTCAGCTGACGCGCGGCGCTAGTGACGTTCCGCGTGGTGAGCAACGCATTGAGGTCGACCAGCAGGTTGAGGTCGATGGCGCGAAGGTCAGGCATTGAGACTCCTATCGGCGACGCCGATGGCTCGCGCCGTCGGCAACTGGAGGACCGTATCCCGGAGCCGGCTTCGCTGTGTGGCACCCCGAAAACGACCCGGGCCCACTGGCCGATGGGGGCAGGTAGACGACAGCCGCGGCAAGGTCCGATGGGCCCTGGGCCACTGCCCTTAGACCGTGCCCCATGTGGTGAGGCGGACGAGTCGTCTGTAGTAGCAGATGGCTGGGGCGAGACCGAGAAAGGCCAGGTAGTTGCGGGGATTTCGTTCGTAGCGGGGGCTGAGACGACGGTAGCCCGACAGCCATGACATGGTCCCTTCGATCACCAACTGTGGCGGCCCAGCCGTCGCTGGACTCGATGCCTTTGCGGGCGATGTGCACTCCGATCCGCCGGTAGTGGCTCGGCAGTCGGGCTGGGAAAGGCCCTCGCGCTCGAGCACGGGCTGCCGATCGTCGCCGTGCCGACGACCTACGCCGCCTCGGAGATGACGCCCATGTGTGGACCTGACCGAGGGAGCCGCAAACGTACCGGGCGTGACCCGCCTGTGTTGCCGGTGAGCGTGCTCTACGGCCCGGAGCTCACCACCGGCCTGCCGATCGGCATGTCGGTGACAAGCGGGCTCAACGCCGTCGAATCACGGGAAGGAGCTGCTCGGCACCGGCGATGCGCGCAGCCGCACCCGCACCGCGGTCGAGCGCACCGTCCCCTTCCAACTTGCCTGCCAGAGCGTGTTCGTACTGTGACTCGGAGAAATGATCACCGCGTTCCGGCGGGCCTGGATAACCGAGTGCGCCGTAGCTCACGCCGCACCCCGGCTATTCGTCCCCAACACAACGACCAGCGAAGCCACCGCCGCATAACGGTGAAACTTCAGGTCTGTGGGCGTCAGTAGCCCCGCTCGATCCATTCGGCCAGATGTGGGGCCTCACTGCTGATCATGGTGCCGTCGCCGTGTCCGGTGTAGACACGGGTGTCCTCGGGCAGGGTAAATAGTCTCTCGCGAATGGACTCGATGATCGTCGGGAAGTCGGAGAACGATCGGCCGGTGGCGCCGGGACCGCCCGCGAACAGAGTGTCTCCGGAGAACAGCGCCTTGGCCTCGGGTAGATGCAGGCAGACAGAGCCGGGTGAATGTCCAGGCGTGTGGAACACCTCGAGCACCGTCCCCGCGACGGCGATCCGCTCGGCGTCGGCCACCCGCTGGAACGGCTCGCCGGGGTGGGTCATCTCCCACAGCTCCTGGTCGCCGGGGTGCAGGAGCACCGGCGCGTGCATGTGCTTGCCGAGCTGTGGTGCGAAGGTGACGTGATCGTTGTGCCCGTGGGTGCATACGATGGCCACCACGTTCCGGTCCCCCACCGCCTCGACGATCGGTTTGTCGTCGTGGGCCGCGTCGGTGATCACGACCTCGTTGTCGTCACCAATGAGCCAGACGTTGTTGTCCACGTCCCATGTACCGCCGTCGAGTTCGAAGACACCGCTGGCGACGACGCGCTCGATGCGTAGGCCGCTCACAGGACCACCACCGAGCGCAGTACCTCGCCGGCGTGCATGGTGTGGAAGGCCTTCTCGACCGCGTCGAGCGTGATGCGCTCGGAGACGAACTTCTCCAGCGGCAGCCTGCCCTGCTGGAACAGGTCGATGAGCATGGGGAAGTCACGCTCGGGCAAGCAGTCGCCGTACCAGGAGGATTTCACCGCGCCACCGCGGGAGAAGAAGTCAAGCAACGGCATCTCCAGGCGCATGTCGGGGGTAGGTACGCCGACCAGCACGACAGTCCCTGCGAGATCCCGCGCGTAGAAGGCCTGCTTCCAGGTCTCGGGACGCCCCACCGCGTCAATCACGACATCCGCACCGAATCCGCCGGTCAGGTCGGTGATCGCGGTGACGACATCGGCCTCGGCTGCGTTCACCGTGTGAGTGGCGCCCAGCTCGATAGCCCACGTCAGCTTCCGCTTGTCGCGGTCCACCGCGATGATCGTGGACGCCCCGGCCAGTCGCGCCCCGGCGATCGCGGCATCGCCGACGCCGCCGCAGCCGATGACGGCCACCGAGTCCCCCCGGCTTACCGCGCCGGTGTTCACCGCCGCGCCGAGTCCGGCCATGACACCGCAGCCAAGTAGGCCGGCGACCGCAGGATCCGCGGCCGCGTCGACCTTGGTGCACTGTCCGGCGTGGACCAGCGTCTTGTCTGCGAACGCGCCGATGCCCAGTGCCGGGGTGAGCTCGGTGCCATCCACCAACGTCATCTTCTGGGCGGCGTTGAACGTGTCGAAACAGTACTGCGGACGTCCTCGCTTGCAGGCACGGCACTGCCCGCACACGGCCCGCCAGTTCAGGACAACGAAGTCGCCGGGTTTCACCGACTCGACGCCCTCCCCGACGCTCTCGACGGTGCCGGCGGCCTCGTGACCGAGCAGGAACGGGAACTCGTCGGTGATGCCGCCTTCCCGGTAGGTCAGGTCGGTGTGACACACACCGCAGGCGGCCACCGCGACGACGACCTCGCCTGGTCCCGGATCTGGAATCACGATGTCGGTGAGCTCGGCCGGAGCTCCCTTCGAACGGGCGATCACACCGCGGACCTGCTGTGGCATCAGGGACGTTCCTTCATCACTCGGCGAAAAGCATGCACTTGGAGGCAACTCTCGGCGACAGTAACTCCGTCCGACGGCCCCACGACCTGGTCGTCGGGCTAGTAAGACCTAGTCGTTCCACCAGGAGCAAGCCTCCTCTAAAGTGACCGGAATGACCGACGCTCAGGCTCATGAACCGACAATCGATCTACAAGGCCTGCAAGAGGTCATCGACGGTCCGCTGCACGAGATCGCTGCCCGCCTGTCGCGGTTCTTGTCCGAGACGTGGCCGCACACCGCCCTCGTCATCTTCACCCGTGAGTGCGCCGGGCGGCCGCGCAAAGTCGCTGGGGCAACCGAGATGATCAAGAAGGTCACCATCGACGAACTCGAAACACTCAAGTCGACCGTCGAACCCGGCCAGGCCATGCGGACAACCACACCCATCAGCGGCACGCAACGCACGGTGTGGGCGGTGCGGGACCCGGCCGACACGCTCCTCGTGCTCATTCCCCGCCGATCCCAGGAGCAGTTCCCCGAGGCCCGCCTCCTTGCCGCGATCTTCGGCATCATCGCAACCTCGATCCGGCAACAGGTCGCCCAGGCCAGCCCGGACTACCTCGCCGAATCCCGCGCGGCTTCGGCCGAGCGTGCCCGCACCATCGCAGAGATGGCAGCCGCGCACGAAGCAGCGCTCGTCGCCATCCTGACCACGCTCCGCTCAAGCCTCGACGACCACCGCGCCCGGCTCACCGCAGCTGACACCGCTTCGGCCGCACTGGTCGCGCTGCGCTCGGCACCGATGTCCGACCAGGCACTGTCCGAAGAGGCCGCACTGGCCGCGTTCGCCAAGATCCGCAAGGAAATACGGCACACGCTTCGCCATCACGGGGCACGGACCGAGTTCGTGGCGCCGTCCGCATCCGGCCGGCCGCTGCCGGGCGAGGTCGCGTACGCAGCACGAGCAATGACCCGAGCCGCCGCGCTGGCCTTCACCGCACAACCCGGACTGACCCGCCTGCGGATCGCCTGGACCTGCGACGGTGCATCCCTACGCATCGATATCCGCGACCAGCATTCCGGCGACCTCGACACAGCATCCCTGCACCGCCAGCTCCAGGGCCGGGCACGCACCCTCGGCGCCACCATCGACATCGAAGCGGTATCTGACTGGGGCAGCCGCGCGACGATCACGCTCCCCCTCGACGCCCCGCCCGACCGATCCGACGAGACACGGCTGGCCCGGCTCAACCGCCGGGAACAGGAGGTAATGCGCCTAGTCACCCAGGGCAAACGCAACAAAACGATCGCCCAAATCCTCGGCATCACCGAAAGCACCGTCAAATTCCACGTCTCCGGAGCGCTCCGCAAACTCGAAGTCACCTCACGCGGCGAAGCCGCCGCACTCGCACTGAGCAGATGAGTGCTCTGCTGGGGTCGGGCAGCCACCAGCTGCCTGATCGTCAGGCATCGGGCCTCCTCGGGGTCTCGGTAGCAATCGCCGAATTTCCAACGGATATGCGGGTCAGCGGCCTGGTGGCAGGGCCGATGCGTTCTCGGTGGGCGAGATGAGTCGGCGTGCCTCGCCTGGTGTCTGACGGGCTACTTGCCCGGCTGGGAGCAAGAGACGCGACATCAGATGATCAAGGTTGCTGAGACCGAAGATCGACCTGAAGTCGCGTCCGCGTGCCGTCCTCCCTGATCAACGTCCTCGCGCGCCACTGCGAAGACGCCGATGCATCCTGGCCGCCCGTCGTAGCGGCAGAGCGGATCTCCCTTCTCGCCAGTAGGACGAGAAAGGAGATCCGGTTGTGCCACCGGCGGGTCGGACGGGGCGGCCCGGCGGGACCGTGGGGGTGGGGTCAGGGGGCGAGGATGATCGTCTTGCCGGGCAGCCGCCCGGCGGCGGCGTCCTGATGGACGGCGGGGAGCTCGGTCACCGGCCGGCGGTCGGCCACGTGGATGCGGAGCTTGCCGGCGTCCACCTTGGCGGCCAGCTCGGTCAGCTGGGCGCCGTCGGGGCGGACCCACAGGTTCGCGTTGCGCACCCCGCGGGCGGGGTCCTCGGGAATCGCGCCACCGCTGCTGGCGGCGGTACCGCCGTCGGCGACGTAGTGCGTCAGTCGCGCGAGGTCTTCCGGGGAGTGGCGCACGTGGTTCACCACGACCTGGAACGGACCGCCCACGGCGGCCGGTCCCGCGACGAGGTCGAGGGGGCCGACGACCCGCTGTGCGCCGTAGCCGCGGAGGCGGTCGGCGTGCTGCTCGCCGTCCACCGCGGTCACGTGCGCTCCCGCGTCGACGGCGAGCTGCACGACGATGCTGCCCACCGCGCCTCCGGCCCCGTTGACCAGGACGGTCTGACCGGGCTTCAGCTCGGCCAGTTCGAACACCGTCTGCCAGGCCGCGAGGCCGGTCAGCGGCAGCGCGGCGCCGTCGGCCAGGTCGAGGGTCTTCGGCGCCGGCGCGATGGAATCGGCCGGGACGACGGCGTACTCGGCGGCGCCGCCGGCGGTGTCCAGGGGCAGCATGGCCACGACCGGATCGCCGACCGCCGGGCCCGTCACGCCCGCGCCGAGTTCGGTGATGGTGCCCGCGAGGTCGATCCCGGTCACGTAGGGGAGAGGGGTCGGCATCAGCTCGGCCAGGTGGCCGGCGCGGATGTGGTCGTCGACCGGGTTGAACGAGGTGGCCGCCACCCGGACCAGCACCTGCCCGGGGCCGGGGACCGGCCGGTCCACGTCCTCGTAACGCAGGACCTCGGTGCCGCCGAACTCGTGGAAACGCATGGCCTTCATGAGAGTTTTCTCCAGGGTGTGTTGATGCCGTCGCCACGGGATGTGGCGATCGACGGATGGGTGGAGCACGTCGACGAGCTGTCGAGGGGCTCAGGTCAGCTGTAGCGAGCGAGTCGAGTTGCCCATCACCATGCGGTCGATGGCGCTCACCGCGCTGCCGGGGTCGTCGGCGGCGCCGACGGTGGCCAGCAGTGGGACGAAGTGGTCGGCCGTGGGATGGGCGACGGCGGCGCCGGGCGCCTTGCGGCGGTAGTCGATGAGGGCGTCGACGTCGCCCCGGGCGAGGGCGTCGACGGCCCACGCGTCGAAGGCGGTGGTGGCGGCGGCGAGTTCCGGTCGGTGGAAGGCGGCGAAGCTGTGGGTCATGAAGCCCGAGCCGAGAACGAGGACGCCTTCCTCGCGCAGGGGCCGCAGCTGTGCCCCGAGGGCGAGCAGGGCGCCGGGGTCGAGGCTGGGCATGGACAGCTGCACCACGGGGACGTCGGCCGCGGGGTACATGGCCATGAGCGGGATGAAGGCGCCGTGGTCCAGGCCGCGGCGTGCGAACTCGTGCACCGGGGTGGGGCCCAGCAGGCCCGTGAGGCGCCGGGCCAGGTCGGTGGCGTCCGGGGTCGCGTAGGGGAGGGTCTTGTAGCGGGGGTGGAAGCCGCTGAAGTCGTAGTACAGCGGGGTGCCGGCTGCGGCCCCGGAGATCGCGACCGGTGCCTGTTCCCAGTGGGCCGAGACGACGACGATGGCCCGCGGTTTGGGCAACGATCTGCCCCAGTCGAAGAGGGCGTCGAGCCACCGCGGATCGTCGAGGGTGAACGGGGCCCCGTGGCTGACGAAGAGGCTGGGCAGGGGTCCGTCCGAGGGCTCCCACATCCGCTGCTCGCGCGCCTGCGGCAGGACCCGGGCGAGCAGGTCGTCGTATGCCGCGGCGGGTCCGCGTGATGCGAAGGGTGAGGTCAGACTGGTCGCTGGGGGCACAGATATCAGCTCCTTGACTTGCCTGGACAAGTAAGTTTCCTTGCCGAGGCAAGTGACAAGGTATCCCGCAATGACTTGCTTGGGCAAGTGAGAAGTTACCTGAGATTAGTTGCCTAGGCGAGTCATGTCACTTGACTGGACAAGTGATCCCGGAGTTGTCGAGGCAAGTGACGTGAGTTGCCAGGGCAAGTACGATGGGGCTCATGGACATGCAGTCACCCTGGCTCGACGACGAACAGCAGGACCTGTGGCAGGCGCTGCTGACAGTCGTCATCGCCCTCCCCGCGACCCTCGACCGCCAGCTCCAGCGAGACGCGGGTATCTCCAACTTCGAGTACGGGGTGCTGGCCCGGCTGTCCATGGCGGATGAGGCCACGATGCGGCTCAGCGAGCTGGCCCGGGTCTGCGACAGCACTCAGCCGCGCCTGTCGAAGGTCATGGATCGCTTCGAGACCCGCGACTGGGTTACCCGCCGCCCCGACCCCGGCGACGGCCGGTACACCCTCGCCACCCTGACCGACGCCGGCCGGCAGAAACTCGTCGAGAGCGCGCCGGAACACGTCGCCCAGGTCAAACGGCTCGTGTTCGACCCGCTCACCGCCGCCCAGCGACGCCACCTCACCACCGCGCTCACCCGCGTCGCCGCCACGCTGCGCCAGGAACTCGACAGGGGGTGAGCGGCGCCTCGGACGGAATCCTCCCACCGGGTTCGAATCTTCACTGATCCGCTGAGGAAGGGCTGATGCGTTCGAGGCGGGCAAGACGAGTCGGCGTGCCCCGCCTGGTGTCTGACGGGCTACTTGCCCGGCTGGGAGCAAGAGACGCGACATCAGATGATCAAGGTTGCTGAGACCGAAGATCGACCTGAAGTCGCGTCCGCGTGCCGTCCTCCCTGATCAACGTCCTCGCGCGCCACTGCGAAGACGCCGATGCATCCTGGCCGCCCGTCGTACCTGCCGACCTGGCCTCGCTGGCCCAGGTCCTGGCCGCGGTTCCCGACCCGCGCAGAGTGCGAGGTCGCCGCTACCGGCTCGGGGCGCTGCTGGGCCTGTGCCTGGTGGCGGTACTGGGCGGAGCGCGCTCGCTCGCGCGGATCGCCCGGTACGCCGCCGAGGCCGGCCCCGAGGTCCGCGCCGAGCTGGGCCTGTCCCGCGCGGCCCCCAACGCCTCCACGCTGGGACGGCTGCTGGCCCGCATGGACGGCGACGCGCTCGATGATGCCGTCGGTACCTGGATCACCCACCACGCCACCGACCCCGTCGTGGACGAGAACGCACTGGTCGGACTGGCCGTGGACGGCAAGGCGGTGCCCGGTTCACGCACCTCGGATACCGCCGCGGTCCACCTTCTGTCCGCCGCCCTGCACGGCAGCCAGACAGTCATCGCCCAGCGCCAGGTGGCCGCCAAGAGCAATGAGATCCCGGCCCTGGCTCCGCTGCTGGCCCGCTTCGACCTGCGCGGCGTGGTCGTCACCGCCGACGCGATGCACACCCAGCGCACGACCGCGAAGAAGATCGTCGCGGCCGGTGGGCACTACTTTCTGGTCGTCAAGGGCAACCAAAAGAACCTGCACAAGCAACTGCGCCGCCTGCCCTGGCGGCAGATCCCGCTGCTGGTTCGCACCCGCACCACCAACCACGGCCGGCGCGAGGTGAGGAACCTGAAGGTGTGCACCGTCCAGGCCGGCCTACTCTTCCCGCATGCCGTCCATGCCGTCGAGATCAAGCGGCGCCGCGTCAGCAGGAAGACCGGCAAGATCCAGACGAAGACCGTCTACGCCGTCACCAGCCTCACCCCCGACCAGGCTTCCCCTGCCCGCATGGCCCAACTGGTCCAAGGGCACTGGTCGGTAGAGGCACTGCACCACATCGGAGACGTGACCTTCACCGAGGACGCCTCCCGCGTGCGCACCGGCAACGCACCCCGCGTCATGGCCACCCTGCGCAACCTCGCCATCGGCCTGATGCGCCAGGCCGGCTGGGCCAACATCGCCGCCACAGCCGAGCACTACGGGTCACGCCCCGACCACGCCACCGCGCTCCTCAAGATCACCCACTGAGAACGCATCAGCCCTGTGGAGGGAAGGGGTCGAGTTCGTCACACTCGACCTCGACCACCCGGAGAAAATACCCGTGTCACCACGCACCATCGTCGACGACAATATCGGCTTCCGGCGAGGGGCATGAGCGTTACCCATATAGCCGCGAGGCGGCGGGTGCAGACGGAGCGAAGAGGGCGCAGGGGTGACACACCTGCACGTGCTTCCGGGCGCGCACTCGGTGGCGGGGGCCCTCACCCGATCGGTCCGAGGGTTTGTGGATACTGCGGAGTCAGTCGTTCACGAAGTGCCGATGGTCGAGGCCGCCGGGGTGCACGAATATCGCCAGCTGACCCTCGATCCAGGGTTCGAACATCGCCAACTGATCCGCGATCCAGGGTTCGAACACCAGCAGTTGGTCGGCTACCCAGGGGTCGAAGCGGTCGCTCGCGCCCCGGTGCGTGCCGGTATGCGCGTGGTCGCCACGGTCCTGGTGTACGCCGTGGAGGCCGATGGTCTTCGTGTCCTCGATCACGACGACCCGGGTGGGGGCGGGGGCGGGCCTGTGGTCCCGGGGAGTGGCAGCAGTCGCGGAGCCGCCAGTGGCGAGGAGAACGCCTCCGGCGAGTGCCGCGGAAACGCTCACGGTCGCGATACGCCGCATGAACTTCTTCATGGTCTTTCCCTCCTTGTACTGTCCGCCGCTCCGTGGTGGCCGACGGCGGACGTCCCGTTGTCTTGGCCCTGTTCAAGCTACGCACCCACATGTAGTTGAACAATAAACTAGTGCGGTGAAACAGATCACCCGAATGGCCTGGAATAGGCGGGCAACGTCGCAGGAAAGCTCAAGCCCCTCTGGCTTTCACTTGTGGTCGTTGACGTATTCGAAAAATTGGTACCGGCGCATCTCTGCGGCGTGCGCCATTCCATAGGGGCTGTGAGGCACGCCATGCCGCCGAAACGGACAAAACGTGCCAGCATCTAATTCATGCAAGTTTCAACCACCCGGCCGCTGCGTACGTTCTCGACCGCAACGGGGGCGGTGGGTGCTCGTCTTGCCGTCCGTGTCGGCCTCGGGCGAGCCGGCCACGTGGTGCACGGCGTGAAGAGTCTGATGGCGGCGCTGCTCGCCTGGGCTGTCGTGGCTCCGTGGGCCCCCGGAGGCCGCCCGTATCTGGCAGTCGCCACAGCGTTGATCATGGCCAATGCCACCACGGTGTACCGATCCGTGACAAAGGCAGTACAAAGCGTGGTCGCCCGGTTGGCTGGACTGATCCTCGCCCTCGTGGCCGCCTGGCTGATGGGATCGACCGCGGGCAGTGTTGCGGCCATTGCCGTGATCGCGGTGGTGGTTGGACCTCGCCGCGCTGTTGACGATCGTCTTCAGATCGCCTCGACTGCAGTCGTCGCCTTGGCCGCCACGACCGCGGCACCGGTGGGCAGTCTTGTATCCCCTGCGGTCCAGACGCTGACGGGTGCGGTGGTGGGCATCGTCGTGAACGCCCTCGTGCTTCCCCCGCTCTATCTTGATGAATCCGACTCTGCGGTGCGCGGCCTCGCCCGTGCCATGGGGACGCTGCTGCGCGAGATGGGCGCCGGACTGGCCGAGCAGCAGCTGGCCGCGAGGGCGCACACATGGCTGCACCAGGCGCGCGATCTGGAGAAACATCTGATGGACGCGGAGGAGCAGGTACGGCAGGCGGACGAGAGCCTGCGCTGGAACACCCGATGCATTGCGCATGCGCGACGCAAGGACGTGACCTACGGCCAGGCGTTCAGAGCTCTGCGCGGAGTGTTTCTCCAGGTGCGCGGAATCGCGCGGACGCTGGCCGACAACGCGCACGACGACCATGTCGATCACCATCTGGGCCAGCAGTTCCTGGACCGGTACGCCGAGACCCTGGAGTTGGCTGGAGTGGCCGTCGAAGGGTTTGTCGAACCGCGCCCGGCGACCGGCACCCCGGACACGGCTGCCCGGGAACGACTGCGCGGAGCGATCGACGGCGCCCTGACATGGCATGAGACCATGACCGACCTCATCGGTCGAGGCACCCTCACCAAGCCGGGTGCGTGGTACGTCTACGGCTCGTTGATGACGGACGTGGAAAGGCTACTGCTCGATCTGGACCACGCGGACACACACTGAGTTCCGCGGTGCTCACGCCTCCCTGGTCGTTGATCGCGCCGGGCGTGGTCCTGTCGAGGGACGCGGTCAGCGGAGCGTGAAGTCAGGCAGCGGACCGAGCCGACCCCCTCCCCAGTTCCACGGCCGGCCAGGCCCGCCAGTCGAGCTGCATCCGCGAGGGCCGCCCCGTGGGCACGGATTGGGAACGACCCCGCTTCATGAGTGGGAGCGAATCCTTGCCGGGGGTGCCGGACACCGCGGGCCTGGACTCAGCGACGGTCGGCGGATTCGAAGGAAAACAACACCGCCTGTGGCTACGCCCTCCCCGACCGGGTTCGGACGCGGGCGCGGCGCTGACTTGTTCCGCCGTCTGCGGTGGGGGCGCACGGCCGGCCGGGCCGTCGCTGCCGACCCGCCCGCACGGGCGTCAGGCCGTGTGCTGATAGGCCGGATAGGTGAGGTAGCCGGTGTCGCCGCCCTGGTAGTACGTGGTCTCGTCGACGGGGGCGATCGGCAGCCCGGTGCGGAGGCGTTCGACGAGATCGGGGTTGGCCAGGAAGCCGCGGCCGAAGCTGACCAGGTCGGCGCCGAGGCCCAGCCAGTGGTCGGCTTCCGCGCGGCCGGTCTGCTTGGGGCCCATCGGGAGGACCGGATTGACGATCAAGGCGCCGGGCCAGGCGCGGCGCAGGCCGATGAGTACGTCCTCGTCCGTGGTCACCTCCAGGTGGACATAGGCGAGTTGGAGCCGGGCCAGTTCGGTCAGCAGCGCGGTGTTGAGGGCAAGTGCGTCGGTCTCCTCGACGTCCCAGAAGCCGCCGCCCGGGGAGAGGCGGATGCCCGTCCTGGCCGCGCCGATCGCGTCCACGGTTGCGGCCACGGCCTCTACGGCGAACCGGATCCGGCCCGCGATCGTGCCGCCGTAGCGGTCCGTGCGCCGGTTGGCGTTGGAGGAGAGGAACTGGGAGATCAAGTAGCCGTTGGCGCCGTGGAGTTCGACTCCGTCGAAGCCCGCGTCGATCGCGCGGCGGGCCGCCTCGGCGTACGCGTGGGCGTGCTCCGGCACCTCGGCGGTGTCCAGTGCGCGGGGCGTGGGCGCGGGCTGCGGGCCGGTGGGGGTGAAGACGTCGCCCACGGCGGCGATCGCCGAGGGGCCGACGGGCTGGTGGCCGGTCGTGTCGGGGTGCGAGACCCGGCCGCCGTGCATGAGCTGGGCGAAGATCCGTCCGCCGTTGATGTGTACGGCGTCGGTCACGGCACGCCATGAGGCGACCTGCTCCTCGGTGTGCAGTCCGGGCGTGCCCGGGTTGGACTGCCCGATGAGGCTGGGCTGCACACCCTCGGACACGATCAGTCCGGCCGTCGCGCGTTGCGCGTAGTACGTCGCCATGGACGGCGTGGCGAGGCCGCCGGCCGCGGCCCTGACGCGGGTCATCGGGGCCATCACCATCCGGTTGGGCAGGGTCAGGTCGCCGAGTCGGTAGCTGCTGAACAAGGTCGTCACGTCGGGCTCCTCCGTCCGTACATCGCGTGCCCGGATGCCGGGCACAGCGCTACGCTAAAACCTGACATTGATGTCAGAGGCAAACGGTGTGGCGTGGTTCACCTTGGGAGGCGGTCGTGCGGATCGGCGAGCTCGCGGCGCGTACGGACGTCAGCGTCCGGTCGCTGCGCTACTACGAGGAGCAGGGACTGCTGATCAGCAGCCGTAGCGCAAGTGGACAGCGGCATTACACGGAGGCCGAGGTGGAGCGGGTGCGATTCATCCAGCGCCTGTACGCGGCGGGCCTGTCCAGCCGTACGATCGCCGAGCTGCTGCCCTGCGTCGACGCGCCCAGCGAGGGCAACTCCGACGCCGCTCTCGAGCGGATGGCGCAGGAGCGCAACCGGCTCTCCGAGCACATCGACGAACTCGTGCGGACCCGGGCCGCATTGGACGTCCTGATGGCCACGGCACGGGCCCATCGGGAGAGCGAGGCACTCGCATAAGGTGTCCGGTCTGGGTCAGGTGAGGGGGCGAGCGCCCCACGCGTTCTGGAGAGCCGACTGCACGTCTGCCCCAAGGACGAGGTGTGTCGTCCCGCTGGGCAGGGTGGGCAGCTCAGCCCAGTGAGTCACGGTTTCAGCGCTGGTGAGGCCGTAAGGCAAACGGACAACCCCGTCGGAATCGACGAAGCAGTCCCTGTGCTCCGCCCCGTCCTCACTCCAGTGCAGAGTCGTGAAGACCATCGGCCTCACCAGCCAGAATTCCTCACCCGACGCCGTATCGGACCCGGACTCACCGGCGCTGTCAGCTGGATACCGGCCCGTGATCGCCGCTGCCACCGGTGTACCGTCCCGAGGCAGCCTGTCGCGTGCGTCAACCCACGTCACCACGGTGTTCGGATTCGTCATCTCCACCCTCACTCGGGCACTCGGCGCTTCGTCTTCTGCCCATATGCCGGCGGCCGGCAAGGGCACTGCCCCGACCCCGGCGTCTGGCAAGACCGCGCGGCGCTCGCGAGGGTTGCTCGAGCCGGAGCGAGCACGGTCCAACGGGGCCTGGACGGATCGCTACATCACCTGGTGCCTGTGCCCGGTTCGGGCTGAGCAACGTCACCCACGTACGGAAACCGGGGCCACAGCCGCTGCACGGCCGGCCCTGGTTGTCGCTGGCCGCAGGCCCCGCCCGCTCTAGGTCTCCAGTTCCCCGATCCGCGCCACCGTCGTTCCCTCCTTCGGGGCGAGCCGAGCCGGGAGAGGGTGACATCGCGATCGGCGGTGCGACTCTCACCGCCGAGGCGGCCGCGTTGGGTCTGATCGACGAGTACCGCGCCAGGGTCTACCCGGTGCTGGTCGGCGGTGGCATTCCCTTCTTTCCCCAGCACGAGCGCCGAGTGGATCTCGAACTCCTCGAGACCCGCACCTTCAACTCGAGAGTCGTCTACCTTCGCTACCGCGTGGCGCGCTAGCCGCAAGGTGGCGACTTCGCCGTGCACCCTCGGAAGCCTCATGATGGGTTTCCCGCGTCCCCGGGCGTGGCACGGCGGGGAGCGGTCACGGAAACGGGCCTTCATGCTTGGCGATTGGAGTATTGTCCCCGCCCGTATGGAGGGGCGGGATCACGCCGTGGTGGTCGTGACTGGGTCACTGATGAGGGTGAAGCGGGCGGGGCGTGGTCGATCGGGAGATCCGGGCGCCAGGCTGTGAGGATCTGCGCACTGCACTCGAACAGGTTCGGCGGCAGGGCATCCAGCGGCCACCAGCGCCAGTCTCCGACACTCGCCAGGCTGGCCGGTCGGCTCGCCCGTACGCCCGCTACGACGTCGACCTCCCCTCCACGGACGTCGTCCCGCTGCTCCTGAAGGACGGCGTCGCCGTACGCGCCGGAAGCGAGTTCGGCCCCAGCGGCCACCGGCACCTCCGCCTCTCCTTCGCGGCCGACCTCGACACTCTCGACGAGGGCATCACACGGCTCACCGCCTCTCTGAACCGACTGCGCGCCGAACGGGGAACAGGATGCTGCCCCTGATAGCCGCAGCGGCGAAGGCCCGTGGACCAGGGGCCGGGCGGCGTCGTCCGCCTGCCCCTTCGGTGACGGCCGCGGCATGAATGTCGATCGGACGCTGGACGAGGCCCTCTTCGTCAAGCGCTACCTCGACAAGCCCCGCCACATGAAGTCCGGGTGCCTGGCCAAGCACGGCCACATCGTCATCTGCATGCATGACTGCTTCCTCCAGCATCGCCACCAGAAGCTGGTAGAGGAAGCCTCGTTCCCTTCCTCCGAAACATGCCGTGACGCCGTCCTCGGCGTGCACATCGTGCAGCACCCCAGAGGCCGGGGCCCCGCTAACCGACCCTGCCCACTCCAGCCCCGGGCAGGTCAGTGCTGTCGCCGTGTGAACGGTCGAAACACCCCCTGGGGGCGAGTTCACGTACACGCTGGCCCCGGGGCAGTTGCGACGACCATGAATGAGGCCCTGGACGACCGAGGGAGGGTCGGGGCAGTGGTCCAGGACGTGTTTGGGAACCGAGGCTCTCGTCGTTGCGGAAGCTGTCGGGGCCGAGCCAGGGGGTCCCTTGGCGGGCGGTTGGGCTTCTGGGCGATCCGTAGTGGGCCAGGCCTCGGTGGCCGAGCCACGGCGTGACCAGCATGTGGTCCGGAGTGTCCGCGTGGGCGTAGCGGCGTACCGTGCTGGCACTGCGACACAGCACGCCGCGGAGGCGTCCGACCGGGGGGCGACGGCGGGCGGACCGGACGATGAGGGGCCCCGGCCCGCCCCCAGTGCGGACTCAGAGTGCCGCCGCGATCGCCTCGATGGCGCGCAGGGACGTGCGGGAGTCCGTGGTCGGCTGGTATTCAAGACCGATCGGGCCGTCGTAGCCCAGGCTGCGCAGGGTGCGCAGTTGTGCGGCCCAGTCCACCGTGCCGGTGCCCGGCTCCGTGCGGTCCGGGAGGTCCGCGATCTGGACGTGTGAGACGTACTCCACCGACCCGGCGAGTTCCCGTTCGGGTGCCTCGCCCATCTGCAGCGAGTGGTAGACGTCGTAGAGCAGGGCGAGGCCGGGGGAGCCGACTGCGCGGACGGCGGCGAGGCACTCGGCGGTCGTGTCGAACAGCGTGCCGGGGTGGTCCACCCGGGTGTTGAGGTTCTCCAGCAGGATCGTCACGCCGTGCGCGGCGGCGATCTCGGCGCCGGCCTTGAGGGCGTCGACGACGACCGAGTGCTGGACGGCGCGCTTCATGTACGGCAGCCCGACGCCCGAGCCGGTGACGATGCGGGTGCAGCCGAGGCGGACGGCGGCCTCGGCCGCGGCGCGGACGTGGCCGAGGAACTCCTCACGGGTGCGGGCGTCCGCGAGCGTGAGACGGCCCTCGACGAGCAGGGTGCGCAGGGACGAACCGGTGGCGTCCAGGGCCTTGCGGATGCCGTCGAGGTCCTTGTCGCTGTGCGACCAGATCTCCACGGTGCCGATGCCGTGGTCGGCCGCCGCGCGGATGCGTTCGCCCAGGTCGTCGCCGGCTTCCCGGAACAGCAGTTCGACATTGACGGACAGCGGGGCGGTACGGGACATCATGACTCCTGCAAGAGTGGTGGAGCACCCGCGACGGTGACCGCGGGAGGGACCGGCACACCTCGGGGAACCCGGGTGCGGGACGGCGATCTCAGGCGCCTGCGGTGCCGGCCGCTGGGTGTCGGCGGGGTAGCAGCCGCTGGGCGTACCAGCCGTTGAGCATGGTGCTGCGGGAGGGGTTCGGGGTCTGCTCGCTCTCGAAGACGGCCCAGCCGGACCAGTCGTGGGCGCGCAGACGCTCGGCCAGGGCAGCGAAGTCGACCAGACCGCCGATGGTGCCGCACTCGTAGAACCAGCGCTCGATGCCGCGTGCGCCGCCCTCGGACAGCATGCTCGCCTCCGCATGCGGCAGGAGGCGTTCCCCTGTCTCGTCGACGTACCGGGTGTCCTTCAGGTGCAGGTGATCGATCCGGTCGTGATGCGCGTCGAACACCCGCACCGGGTCGAGGCCGGCCACGGTCAGCTCGGCGGTGTCGAGCGTGAGGCCCACCAGGGAGGGGTCGGTCTCGGCGAGCAGTGCGGCGAGCGTCTTCTCATCCGCCGCGGCGCTCAGGCAGTCCGCGTGCAGGGACAGCCGTACGCCGGTCGTGGCGACGGCCGCGCCGACGGCGTTCCAGCCGGCCGCGGCGTCGGCGATCAACGTGTGGGGGAGCGGGCGCTCCAGCGTCCAGGCCGCGGGCAGGGCGCGTACGACCAGTCGGGTGCCGCCCGCCGCGGCCAGGAACTCGGCGAAGGGCAGCAGGGCCCGGACGATCTCGCCGTGCTGCTCGCGGTCCAGGACGGACCGGCCGCGGCTGAGCTCTTCGTCGACCGGTTCGCCGGGGTCGACGTACCAACTGGACACGGTGAGCCCGATGCCGCGGACGAGGTCGAGGAAGGCGTCGGCGGAGCCGTAGGTCGCCGCGATCGAGGCGGGGCGTCCGAGGGGGTCCCAGCGGCCGGTGCCCGCGCGCAGTTCCACGCCGGTGAACCCGCAGGCCGCGATGACCTTGAGGGCACGTTCGTGCTGTTCGGGGCGGGTGAAGTCGTCGAAGTTGGGCTTCCACTGGTTGATCGCGTAGCCCAGGCGGATCGGGTTGTTCATGCGTAGATCCCCGACAGGACGTTGCGGGCGTACCACATGGACAGGGCGGTGGCCTCGGCGTAGTCGCCGCCGATGTTGGCCTTGTCGTGCTCGACGGTGATCCAGCCGGTGTAGCCGACCTCCCTGATGGCACGCATCAGCCGGGGGAAGTCGACCAGGCCGCCCTCGGCGCCCATCTCGTGGAACCACCGGTCGGTCTGCGGGGCCATCAGCTCGGCGTCGGGGGCGTGCCGGTAGGCCTCGGTGGTGTCGCGCTGGCGCGTGTCCTTGAAGTGGAAGCCCGAGCAGCGCTCGTGCAGCTCCATGAAGAGGGCCACCGGGTCGATGCCGGCGATGCAGTGCTGCGCGGTGTCACAGAAGAAGGACACATACCGGGGGTCGGTCCACTCGTAGAACTTGCGGATGTCGTCCTCGGTGCGGATGGCGCAGAAGAACTCGTGGTGGCAGGTGGTGCGGACACCGAACTCGGTCAGGGTCATCTCGCCGACCCGGTTCCAGCAGTCGGCCGCAGCCTTGATCTTGTCGTCGGTGACCGGTGCGGTCTGCGTGTAGAGGCTGGCCGGCATCACGATGAGGCTCTCGATGTCGAGGGCGTCCCACATGCCCAGCATCCGGCGGGTGCTGCCGACGATCTCGTCGTGCGTCTCGCGGACGTGGGCGTCGGCGACGCGCGGGTCGTACATGATGCCGCGGAACAGGTTGGCGATCTTCTCGATGCCGTGGTCGGCGAGATAGCGCTGGTAGTTCTCGACGGAACCGAACATGCCGGACAGGGCGTAGACCTGGAAGTCGAACATGTCCAGGCCCTCGAATCCGACGGCGCTGATCTGCTTGACGAAGTCGTCCATGTGACGGCGGGCGGCGTACTGGGTCACCGGCCCGCGCGGGCTGTCCACCCGCCAGTGGTCCATGTAGCTCCACCGGAGCGCGGTCATGGGCAGTCAACTCCTGAGGGACGGGTGCGGCCGTTGCGGGTGGCCATTAGAACAGAATCGATGTGCTGATTCCAGAAGTAGCCCGCCACCTCTCGGACATGTGCCGGAGGAGTCGGCCGGGGCAGGCCGGGTATCCATGGCGTGGATAAGTAAAATCTGGATTCTGGATTCTCCTCCGTCTTGCGCCGGTGCACCGCGGTGGTGTGCCCTGTGGATCCCGCGCCGCCGAACAGGCGCTGTCCCGCAAAGAAGCGGAAGGCTGAACATGGCAAGCAGTACGGTCACGCCGCACCTGGCCGGGGAACATACGGTCCGTCTCGGCTGGCGGGAGAAGGCCGGTTACGGAGCCGGCGACCTCGCCTCCAACCTCTCGTGGAACCTCGTCGGTGGTTTCCTCCTGTACTACTACACCGATGTCGCCCTTATGCCGGCAGCGGCCCTGGGCACCCTCTTCCTCGTCGCCCGGCTGCTGGACGCCGTGGTCGACCCGGTCATCGGCATCCTGGTGGACCGTACGACGTCGCGGTGGGGCAAAGCGCGGCCCTATCTGGCGCTCGTCTCGGTGCCGTTCGGCGTCGTCGGGGTGCTCACCTTCACCGTCCCGCCACTGGGCGACAGCGGCAAGCTCGTCTACGCCTTCCTCACCTATCTGACGCTGGGCCTGCTGTTCTCGCTGGTCAATGTCCCCTACAGCGCGCTGCTGCCGATGATGACGCGCGATCCGCACGAGCGGATGCAGATGGGCGGCCTGCGCGCGATCGGCAGCTCCGTCGGGTCGATCGTCGTGACCGCGGCGACCACCCCGCTTGTGGCCTGGCTCGGCGCCGGCAATGAGCAGCGGGGCTGGACGATCGCGACAGCGATCTACAGTGTGCTGAGCGTCGGCTTCTTCGCGGTCACCTTCGTCACGTGCAGGGAGCGCCATGCGCTGCCAGCCGAGTCCGGGCACGTCCGCCCGGGTGCCGCGCTGCGGATGCTCTGGGGCAACCGGCCGTGGAAGGTCACGTTCATCTACGGCGTCCTCAACTTCGTACGGCTCTCCATGGTGCTCGGCGTCACCGTCTACTTCGCGCTGTCGGTGCTGCGCGCGCCGTGGGCGATCTCGGTGCTGATGCCCCTGGTGTCCGGGACGATGATCGTCGGCGGCATCGCGGCTCCCGCCCACTACCGTCGCTTCGGCAAACGGCGCGGCAACCTGATCGCGCTGGCCGTCGGTTTCGCCGGCTGGGCCGCGATGCTCCCGGCGGAGGGAAACATCCCGCTCTTCCTTACTCTCTACGTCATCGCCACGTTCGCCATCGGTCTGTCGATGGTGTCGATGTTCACGATGGTCGCCGACACCGTCGAGTACCAGCAGTGGCGGTACGGGACGCGCAACGAGGGCTTGCTGTCGTCGGGCATCAGCTTCGCGACCAAGTTCGGTTCCGCTCTCGGCATGGCCGCGGTCGCCTACGGCCTGAGTCTGTCCGGCTATCACCCCGGGGCGACGAGCGGGCCCGCGCTGACCGCGATCCGCTTCATGTTCTACGGAGTACCGCTGCTCCTGGTCGCCGCGCAGGCGGTGACGATGCTCTTCTGGGACCTCGACCAGCGCCAGGGGGAGATGCATTCCGAGCTCGACGGCGCCTCCCGCGCGGGCCGGGACTGACCCTCGCACCACGAGGCCGGCGGCATCCCGGGCTCTCTGCCAGGGAGATCTTTGCTCAGGCCGTACCAAAATCAACATTCTTAATCTAATATTTCCGTCAGACACACTACACAGAGGAGGGCGCCGCCCCCATGACGACCGAGACACCCATTCCCGACAACTCGCAGCACCGCGTCCGCCGCGGGGTCAGCCTCTACTCCTTCCAGGAGGAGTACTTCCTGCGGACCATGTCGGTGGAGGACTGCGTGGCCGCCTCGGCGGACATGGGAGCGATGGGAATCGAGATCATCCCGGAGCAGTCGATCCCCGGTTATCCCGAGCTGACCGAAGAGTTCGTCGAGCGCTGGCACGGCTGGATGCGCACCTACGGCACGACGCCCGTGGCCACCAACGCCTTCCTCGACACGAAGCTGCATCCGGGCCGGCTGCTGAGCCTCGACGAGCAGGCCGCCAGAGTCCGCCGCGACATCGACATCGCCGTCGGTCTCGGCGCCCCGATCGTGAAGGCCACCGTCAACTTCTCGCCCGAGGTGATGGCGGCCGTCGCCCCTTACGCCGAGGAGCGGGGGGTACGGCTGCTGCTCGAGGTCCACGCGCCGTTCCACTTCGAGCACCCGTGGATCGTGGAGCACCTCGAGGTCATGCACCGCTTCGGCGCCCATGTCCTCGGTCTGATGCCGGACATGGGCATCCATGTGCGCCGGTTCCCGCGCGTCGTGAGCGAGCGGGCGCTGCGCGACGGGGCGCGGCCCGACCTCGTGGACTACATCGTCCGCGCCTACGACGACCATGGCGACACCCACGCGCTGATGGACATCGTCAACTACCGCGGCGGCGGGCCCGTCGAGTTCGCGCTGGCCCGGCAGGCCACCCACTACATCTGGACCGAGCCGAAGGAGATGCTCGCGCACATGCCCTTCATCGGGCATGTCCAGGCGAAGTTCTACGAGATGACCGACGAGGGCGCCGAGTACAGCATCCCCTACGAGGAGATCGTCCCCGTGCTGGTCGACGGGGGATTTTCCGGCTTCCTCTCCAGCGAGTACGAGGGCAACCGGCACATCCAGGACGCCTTCCGCGTCGACAGCGTCGAGCAGGTGCGCAGGCAGCAGACGCTGCTCGCCCGCCTCCTGGGCGAGACGGCCTGACCACCCCCACCATCACGGGAGACAGCATCGTGTTCGACAAGTACATCATCTGCGAGGACGGGTTCCGCACCCGCGGCGACGGTCGCCCGGGCGGGGAACTGGACGTCAGAATGCCCTATTACCGAGGGCTGTTCCTGTCCATGGTCGAGGTCGTCGACCTCACTCTCGACGGCCGTCCGGTGCCCCCCGGGCGCACCGCTTTCACCGTGCACGGAACGACCTACACCTTCGCGGAGTTGCCGCACGTCACCGACGACCGCTGGGAGATGGGGGAACGAGCGGTGCTCTCCTTCGAGACCGACCAGCCGCTCGGCCCCGGCGAACACGACGTCGCGGTCTCGGTCCGGCTGCGGATCTCCTACATGCCGGTGCCCGGCGGAGGCCGCGACCACAAGCGGCTGCGCCTTGAGAGCTCCGGAGGCGGTACGGCGGCGTAAAGGTCCCTGATCGCCTGACCGTCGCCCAGCAATTTCCCCATGAAGGGAGTCAAGTGTGTCACCGTCAGCGTTTCATAGCAGAGGCTGGCGCGTCGGCATAGCGTCCCTGGCCGCCTGTCTCTTCGGGTTGCTTGCGCTCGTGGCACCGCCTGCGGTGTCCGCCTCGCCGGACATCAGCGCCGCGCCCCTGGCGAAGACCGAGGACGGCTGGGTTCGCGGGGCCCGCGAGGCAGGCTCGGACGCTTTCCTCGGGATCCCCTACGCGGCGCCGCCCACGGGTGACCGTCGCTGGCGCCCTCCGGCCACGGCCTCCGCCTGGCGGGGCGTGCGTGCCGCGACCACCGCCCCTCCGGACTGTGCTCAGTCCGTCGGCGGCCTGCTGCCCGGACAGGCAAGCACCACGGAGGACTGCCTGTACCTGAACGTCTACCGGCCCGCCCGAGCGGACGCGAAGCGGTTGCCGGTGCTGTTCTGGATCCACGGCGGCGGCTACGGCTCGGGGGCCGGCCGACTGTACGACGGCAGCCGGCTCGCCGCGAAGAACGAGGCGATCGTGGTGAGCATCAACTACCGGGTCAACGTGTTCGGCTTCCTGTCCCTGGCCTCCCTCGACCACGAGCAGGGCAACTCCGGGAACTACGGATTCCTCGACCAGTTGGCCGCCCTGCACTGGGTGAACAGGAACATCGCGGCGTTCGGCGGCGATCCCGGCCGCGTGACGATCGACGGTCAGTCCGCCGGGGCCTTCTCGGTGTGCAACATGCTCGCCGCGCCCGCGGCCAAGGGGCTGTTCAGCGCTGCCGTCCTGCAGAGCGGCGGCACCTGTCCGACCGTGCCGAAGGCGTCGTACGAGGCCGGCCTGCTGGCGGTCGTCAAGGCCGCGGGCTGCCCGGACATCGGTGCCACGGCCCAACTGGCCTGTCTGCGCGGCAAGTCCGGGGCCGAGCTGCTCGACGCGGCGGCCAAGATGCCCGGAGGCCTTGCCTGGAACGCGGCGGCCGGCGGGAACGCTCTGCCCGTCCAGCCCCTGGAGGCGGTCAGGTCCGGCACGTGGACCAAGGTGCCGGTCCTGCTGGGCACCACCCGTGACGAGGCCCGGGCGATGCTGCAGTACATCGGCACGCCCTTCCCCCAGACCGAGGACGGCTACCGCTCGGTGATGCGCACCTTCTTCGGGGACCAGGCCGACAAGATCCTCGCGGAGTACCCGGCCGCCGACTACACCGACCCCGCGTACGCCGAGGCCGCGGTCCTCACCGACAGCGGCGTTTCGGCCGGCCTGGGCGGCTGCGGCCAGCTGTCCACCGCGGACGTCTTCGCGGCGCACACGACCACCTACTACTACGAGCTGTACGACCCCAACGCGCCACCGCTCACAGTCCCCTCTCCGGTCCCGGCGGGCTATCAGATGGGCTCGGCCCACAGCGCGGACCTCGCCTACCTGTTCCAGGACGGCTTCGCCGAGCAGTCCGCGCCGTTCACCCCCGCGCAGCGGGCACTGTCCGATCGGATCATGCGGTACTGGACGAACTTCGCCGGGCGGGGCGACCCCGACGGCCACGGGCAGCCCCACTGGCCCGTGTACAAGGGCGGCGGCGACGGAGTCGTGCAGCTCAGCCCGGACAACGTCTCGGTGATGCCCGACTACCGGGCCGAACACCGGTGCTCCTTCTGGCACTCCCTCGGCCGGCCGTAGCCGGAGCCGTACCGGTGCGTCCGCGCCCATCGCCGTCCTGCGGCGGCTCCGCGGACGCGTCGTTGACACCCCTCTATGGGCAGCCACATACTCAAGTATCAGAACCAAAATTATGAATTTGATCGGTCGCGACGGGCCGGTCTGGAGGTCACTGTGCGCTTTTCCGCTTTCCTCACCACCCGCTCGGCGGGACCGCACGAGGACCGTGCCGTCATGGAGGCCATGGTCCAGCACGCCACCGACGTCGAGCGTCTGGGATTCGACGCCGTCTTCCTGCCGGATCACCACTTCACCGGGTACGCGCCTCCCGCCAGCGACCCCATGATGTTCGCGGCGTACCTCGCGGCACGCCTGCCCAGACTGCACTTCGGCTTCTCCGTGCAGACCATCCCGCTGCACCACCCCGTCCGGTTCGCCGAACGGCTGAACCTCCTCGACCAGCTCACCGACGGCAAGGTCCTCGTCGGCATCGGCAGCGGCACCACGCCGGAGGAGATGATCGGCCTCGGCATCAACTACAAGGACACCCCGCAGCTGTCCGTCTCCAACCTGGAGATCGTCCAGCGGCTGTGGGACAAGAAGACGGACGACGAGCCGGTCGTCTTCGACAACGGCCACTACCGGGGTTCGGTGGTCTCCCGCATCGTCCCCGCTCCGTACTCCGTCCAGGGACCGCAGCTCATGTCGGTGGCCCTGCGCCCGTCCAGCACCCAGCGCGCGGCTCAGCTCGCCCAGCCCGCCTTCATCCCCGCCTTCACTCCTCCCGCGCTCGACGACGGCGAGCCCCTCGTCCACCTGCGCAGGCACTTCGCCGCCTACCGGGACGCCCTGGAAGCCGCCGGGCACGGGCAGGAGGCCGTCGACCGGGCGCTGGGCTGGACCACCCACACCTACCAGCACGTCCACGTCGCCCCCACCGACGAGCAGGCCGAGGACGAGTTCCAGCAGATCATCGAGCTGTACCAGGCCGCCGTGGAGCGTGAGCACGGTGCCAACAAGGCGGCCGAGAAGCTCAGCGGCGTGGAGCTCGGGCCCGTGCACGACGCCCGCAAACCCGGCTGGCAGCGCACCTGGTGCCTGTGGGGAAGCCCGGACACGGTGGCGGAGCACCTGCGTGAGGTGGCCGGCGTGGGGATAGGCAACATCCTCGGTGGCTTCCTCGGCGGGACCCTGACCCCGCAGCGCACCGAGTGGGGCAGGCGCTCGCTGGAGCTCTTCGCGCGCGAGGTCATGCCGAGGTTCCGTTCATGACGGCCTCGCACTCCCCGTTCCCGGACGCGGCGGCGATCGCCTCGGTCAGCACCGGCGAAGCCCCGGGCGAGGCCCCGGAGGACCACGCGCTCCCTCCGGCCCGCCCCGAGGACGACCTGGCCGCCGCCCTGGCGGCGCTGGGGCCGCGGCAGCGCGCCACGCTGACCGCGGGCGCGAACGGCTGGAGCACCCTGCCCGCCCCGCAGGCCCACCTCCCTGCGTTGCTCATGGGCGACGGCCCTCTCGGCGTGGTCAGCCCGACCTTCGACGAGCGGGAGACCTCACTGCTGCTGCCCTGCGGCACCGCGCTGGGTGCCACCTGGGACCCCGAGGTGGTGCGGTCGGTCGCGCTGGCCCAGGGCTCCGAAGCGCTGCGCAGAGGCTTCGCCGCGGTGTACGCGCCGAACCTCAACCTGGCGCGCACGGGACTCTCGGGCCGTACCTTCGAGATGATCTCGGAGGACCCGTTCCTCACCGGGACCCTCGGTGCCGCGTTCGTGTCCGGGCTGCAGAGTCAGCGGGTCGCGTCCTGTCCCAAGCACCTGGTCTGCAACGACACCGAGACCGAGCGGCAGCGCATGAGCGTCACCGTCGACGAGACCACCCTGCGCGAGGTGTACCTGCGGCCCTTCGAGATGGCGATCGAGGCGGGCGCGTGGATGGTCATGGCCGCCTACAACCGTCTCAACGGCACACCGTGCACCTCCCACCGCGAGCTGATCGGGATCCTCAAGGACGAGTGGGGCTGGGACGGGCTGGTGGTCTCGGACTACTTCGCCCTCGCTGACACCGTGGCCCCGGCGCTCGCCCGGCTGGACCTGGAGATGCCCGGCCCGGCGATCCATCTCGGTGAGCGGCTCGCGGACGCGGTCGCGGGGGGCGAGGTGCCGCAGGAGGTCGTCGACGACGCGGCCCTGCGACTGCTCCGGCTCGCCGGTAGGGTCGGCGCCCTCGCCGGTGCCGGACCCCGGGCGGCTGTGCCCGCCGGGCACGTGAGCGCTGAGCGGGCCCCCGATGTGCTCGCCGCCGCGGCCGCCGCGTCGTTCACACTGCTGCGCAACCATGGCGAGGTGCTGCCGCTGTCGCCGCGGGCGGGGGAGCGGCTGGCGGTGCTCGGGCCGAACGCGCAGAAGCCCTGCTACCAGGGTGCGACGTTCGGACGCATACGCCCGGCCGGAGAGCCGGCCACCCCCTGGGAAGCACTCCGGGACCGCTTCGGGCCGCACTGCACGGTCGTACACGAATCCGGCGTCGGGCACACACGGCCCGAGCCGCTGGGCCGCTTCCCGGTCACCACGCCGGACGGCGAGCCGGGCATCCTGCTGGAGTACGCACGTCCCGGCACCGGGCCGGATCCCATGCTCCGTGAGGTGCGCGCCGACAGCACCTTCGTCTGGTTCGGGTCGATCCCCGGGGTGGGTGCCACGACCGAGCCCTGCCGGCTGCGGCTGACCGCGGTGTTCGTCCCGGAGGTCACCGGGCGGTACGTCTTCGCCGCCGGAGGGTCGGGCGACACGGTGCTCACGGTCGACGGCGAGGTGATCGCCCGGCGTCCGGCGCCTGCCCCGGGCGACGTGATGGGGCAGGTCGCCCGTGCCGAGACGACAGGGGGCGAGGTGGATCTCACGGCGGGCGTGCCGGCCACGATCGCCGTCCGGATGGACTCGCCGGGCGCCCGGGTCCAGGCCCTGACCGTGGGCTGTGTGCCGCCCCGCCCGGCGGACGCGCTGGAGCGCGCGGTCGCGGCGGCCGCGTCCGCCGACACGGCGGTGCTGGTCGTGGGCGACACCCTGGAGACGTCACGCGAGAGCCGGGACCTGGAGGACTCCAGGCTCCCCGCCGACCAGGTGGAGCTCATCCGCCGGGTCGCCGCGGTCAATCCGCGGACCGTCGTGGTGGTCAACGCCGGCCGTCCCATCGACGCGCCCTGGTCCGACGAGGTCGCCGCGGTGCTCTACGCATGGCTGCCCGGGCAGGAGTTCGGCAGTGCGTTGGCCTCGGTCCTCGCGGGCGACCTGGAGCCCTCCGGCCGCATGCCCGTCACCGTCACCCGCCGGGACGAGGACCGCTCCACCTGGGGCGAGCGCCTCGACCCGGACCTGGCCCTCGACTACACGGCCGCCGAACCGACCGGCTACCGCCACCTGCGCCGGTCGGGTGTCCCGCCGCGCTTCGCCTTCGGGTCCGGGCTGGGGTACACGCGGTGGGAATACCTCGACGCCCGTGCCGAAGCCACGGACGACGGTACGCCCGGACGCTTCGACGTCACGGTCACCGTCACCAACACCGGGCGGCGGGCCGGACGGGAGGTCGTTCAGGTGTACGTCCAGGGGCCGGCCGAGGAGGACATCCGGCTCGCGGGCTTCGCCGGCGTGCGCGCCGGGCCGGGAGAAACCGCCGTGGTCCGCATCGCGCTGGACGAGCGCGCCTTCGCCCGGTGGGACCCCACCGGGGCCGCCTGGTCCATCGCCCCGGGAACGCACCAAATTCTGGTGGGCCGGTCGTCGGTGGAGCTGCCCTACCGGCTGGAGGTCGACCTGTGACGGCCGCGTTGGACCGGCACGCGGGGGACGCCCAGCACGAGAAGCGTGCGGGACGTCCCCGCGCGGTCATGGCGATCGCGTGCGCGGCCACGTTCATCTGTGTGCTGGACGTCTCGATCGTCAACGTGGCGCTGCCCTCGATGCGGGCGCATCTCGCGCTGTCCCCCGCAGGCCTGCAGTGGGTGGTCAACGGCTACGCCCTGACCTTCGCAGGCTTCCTGCTGCTCGGCGGGCGTGCCGCCGACCTTCTGGGGGGCAGGCGTGTGTTCCTGGCCGGACTGGCGCTGTTCACCGCCGCGAGCATGGCGGGCGGACTGGCGCAGGCCGGGTGGCAGCTGGTGGCGGCACGGTTCGTCCAGGGGCTCGGGGGCGCTCTCCTCGTACCCACGACGCTGACCCTGGTCACGACCTCCTTCACCGGGTCCCGGGAAAGGCCACGCGCGCTGGCGCTGCTGACGGCGGCGGCAGGCTCCGGCAGCGCCCTGGGGGGCGTCTTCGGCGGACTGCTCACCGGGCTGCTCGGCTGGCGCTCGGTGCTGTTCGTGAACGTGCCCGCGGGGGCCGGGCTGCTGCTCGCCGCCGCCTGGGCACTGCGCGACGGGCCGCGCGAGCGGACGCCGGGTGGGCTGGATCTGCCCGGCTCGGTCGCCGTCACCCTCGGCACGGCGGGTCTGGTGGGAGCCATCGTCCTGTCGGAGCACAGAGGTTGGGCCTCCGGTTCCGTCCTGGGGCTTCTCGCGGCGGCGCTGGCGCTGCTGGCCGGCTTCGTGCTGTGGGAGCGCCGGGCCCGCGACCCGGTCGTCCCGCTGGACGTGTTCCGCAGCCGGCCGCTGACGCTGGCCGTCGTGCTGGCCGCGCTCACCGGGGGCGTGCTTCCGGCGACGATGTTCTTTCTGTCCCTGCACCTGCAGCAGGTGCAGAACATGAGCCCGTTGCCGGCCGGTGTCGCGCTTCTGCCGGGCGCGGCGGGTGTCGCTCTGGGCGCGGCCGGTGCTTCCCGGCTGGTCGGGCTGCTCGGCTCGCGTGCGACGTTCCTGGCGAGTTCGCTGCTGTCCGCCGCCGCCCTGGCGTGGCTGTCCGGTCTGACTCCCCAGGGAGGTTACGCCGGGCAGGTCGCAGTTGCGTTGTTCCTCTCGATGGTGGGCCTGGGGGCGGCCGGTCTGCCGCTGACGCTCGCGGCCGTCGCGGGCGCGGGACCGCACCGGACCGGTCTGGCGTCCGGGCTGCTCAACACGGCCAAGCAGATCGGTGGCGCCGTGGGCCTCGCCGCTCTGGTCACGCTCGCCGCGGCCCGCACCGCCTTCCTCACGGCCGAGGGGCGCGTGACGGCGGACACGGCCCTCACCCGGGGCTTCGGCCTGGCGTTTCTGGCCGCCGCGGGGATCGTGACCCTCGCGTGTTTCGTCGGGCTCGCCCTGCCGTCCCGTGCACGGCAGGAGGACGATCCTCCGTCGGGGCAGGGGCGCCCGCCGCGCGCTACCCAGTGACCTGCATCACAGTCACGTTTTTATAATCAGAATATTGAATTTGTTCGTAACGGCGCGCACACTCGCCCGTAACGCGACGCACCCAACACACCGAATCCGGTGTCCGTGGACGAGACCTCCCTGTCAGGCCCCCGCCACGGGACACCGCTCTCCCTCTCCTCACGGCCCAGCGAGGTCCGGAGCCCCCCACCGGTACGACGCACCGTCCACCGACGGTCCGACCAGCGGGCCGGGCCCGCGCCAACCGAAAGGCAGTCCTTCATGCGTGCTTCCCGTCTCACCCTCGCCCTCGCGTCCGGCACCGCCTGCGCACTGACCCTCGCCGGCTGCGGAGGGGGAGGCGGAACCGGCAGCCAGTCAGCCGGTGCGGCGGCCGTCGCCGATCCCGCGGACAGCGGGTCCTTCACCTTCATCGCCCAGGCGACCGGGAACAAGGACGAGCCCTTCGACGCGATCATTTCCGCCTTCGAGAAGAAGTACCCGAACATCAAGGTGAAGGCGGAGTACCTGCCGATCGGCACCTCCTACGCCGACTCCCTGCGCACCCGGCTGCGCGGTGGCAACCAGCCGGACGTCTACTACGCCGCGCCCGGCGGAGGAGGCCTCACCTCCCTGCTCAACCTGGCCGACGCCGGGCTCGCCGCCGACCTGACCAGGCAGTCCTGGACCAGCGGCCTGGTCGACAAGAACGCACACGGCCTCTTCTACCAGGGGGGCCGGCTCTGGGGCGTCCCGTTCGACCGGGTTGTCGTCGCGCAGGTGTACAACACCACCGCACTCAAGAAGAGCGGTATCCAAGTGCCCAGAACCATGGACGAACTCCTCGCTGCCTGCCGGACCGCGCGCAAACAGGGCAAGTCCATGATCTCCCTGGCCGGTGCCAGCACCGAGAACGCGGGACTGTTCGCCTCCGCCCTCGCCGCCAACTACGTGCTCGGTGACGACCCGGAGTTCAACACCCAGCGGGACCAGGGCAAGACGACGTTCGCCGGAAACGCGGGCTGGCAGGCGACCGCCAAGGCGATCATCGAC
Organism: Streptomyces sp. RB17; assembly: GCF_009604455.1. Lineage (GTDB taxonomy): Bacteria > Actinomycetota > Actinomycetes > Streptomycetales > Streptomycetaceae > Streptomyces. The sequence goes on along the minus strand of NZ_WEGL01000012.1, from coordinate 119,684 downwards.
ATGAACAAGGCCGGTTGCTTCCAGAAGGGGGTCGAGGCCGCGGACATCCCCCAGGCGGCACCCGCGCTGGTGCAGGGCAAGGCGCTGTCCTTCGTCATCCCCACCGGCGCGTTCGGCGCCCTGCGCGGCATTTCGCCCAGCATCCAGCTGGAGGCCCATCCACTGCCGGGTGCGACGGCCGCGGGCACCAACATCTACTCCTCACAGTCCGACGCGCTGGCCATCTCGCCGAAGGGCGCCAAGAACGGCGCCGCCACGACCTTCCTGAAGTACGTCAGCACCGAGGGCGGGGACGCCGTCTACGCGAAGGCCACGGGCAACCTGCCCCTGAAGGGGACCTTGAACGACCCGGCGCTGAACAGCATTTCGGGCATCCTGACCGACCAGAAGCACGTGTACCCGATGGTCCAGCTTCCGTGGCCCAACCCGGAGGTCTACAACAACCTGGGCAAGGGGGTTCAGGGCCTGCTGACCGGCCAGCAGAGCGCCGACGCCGTCCTGAAGTCCATGGACGAGGCCTGGAAGACCAAGTAGCGCTCCCCACCAGCGGGCGGAGCATCCGCCTGCCCGTCTCCTCCCGCAGCCCCCGCCTCGCACGCCCTCCGGAGCCCACCTCAGGGAGATCCCGTGACCACCGTCCTTGACGCGCCTCCGGCCGCCGAGACCCCGCCCAAGACCCAGCGCCGCCGTCGGCGCCACCACACGGCCCCACCGCTGTTCTGGCTGGTTCCCGGGTTGCTGCTTCTGCTGGCCGCCCGTTACCTCCCCACGATCCTGGGGATCAACTACGCGTTCACCGACTGGAACGGGCTGAGCTCCGTCTACAACATCGTCGGGCTGGACAACTTCTCGAACATCGTCAGCAACGCGGACTCCCGCCAGGCCCTGGTGAACACCCTCGTCCTCGCGGTGGTCGTCGTGGTCGCCAGCAACGCAGTGGGACTGACTTTGGCCGTCGGGCTGGACTCGGCGGTCAGGACACGCAACATCCTGCGCGCCGTGTTCTTCGCCCCAGCGGTCCTGAGCCCCCTGGCCACCTCCTTCATCTGGCGCTACGTCTACCAGGTCGACGGACCCTTCAACCGCCTTCTCGGGGCCGTCGGACTCGGCTCCTGGCAGCGAAGCTGGCTGGCCGACCCGACCTGGGCGATGTGGGCCGTCGCGCTGGTCGTCGTGTGGCAGTACAGCGGACTCACCATGATCATCTATCTGACGGGGCTGCGGTCGGTCCCCGGCGAACTGGCCGAAGCGGCGGCCGTGGACGGCGCCGGCCCCTGGCTCCGCTTCCGCCGGATCACCCTCCCGCTGCTGGCCCCCGCCACGACGGTCGCGGTCACGCTGACCACCATCATGGCGCTCGGCATCTTCGACCAGGTCGTCGCACTCACCAACGGCGGCCCGGTCGGCAAGACGGAGACCTTGTCCACCCTCATGTACGAGCAGACCTTCAGCCTGGGCCGGTTCGGCTACGGCACGGCACTCGCCGTACTGCTCACCATGGTGATCACCTTGGCCTCGGTGACCCAGCTCCTCGTCCTGCGTGCCCAAGAGAGGCGGATGCGATGAACAGCGGCCTCCAGCGCTATACCTGGCGGACCTTCGCCCGCGAGATCACGCTGGTCCTCGGCGGACTGGCGTGGCTCTCCCCGCTGTATCTGCTGGTACTGACGTCGGTGAAGCCGGACAGCCAGATCTTCAGCTCGCCGACGTCCCTGCCCACCAGCCTCGCAGTCGGCAACTACTCCGAGGCGTGGAACGCCGCCGACCTGGGCCACGCCCTGTTCAACAGCCTGGTCATCACCGGCGGCAGCGTCGCCCTGCTGATCGCGGTGGGCTCACTGTGCGCCTACACCATCGCCCGCCGGCCCGGGCGCTGGAGCGGGCTGCTGTACCTGCTGTTCGTGGTGGGCATCATCGTGCCCTTCCAGCTCGGGCTCATCCCGCTGTACTCCGTGATGCGCTCCCTGGGCCTGGTGGGCAGCTACGTGGGGATCATCCTCCTCTACGGCGGCCTGTGGATCCCCATGGCGGTGTTCCTCTACACAGGGTTCATCAGGGCCATGCCCAAGGAGTACGAGGAAGCGGCCCTCATCGACGGGGCCACGCCCTTCCGGACCTTCTGGCGCGTCATCTTCCCCCAGCTACGACCAGTGACCGTCACCGTGGCCACACTGTGCGGGATCCTCGTGTGGAACGACTTCTTCACACCGCTGGTCTTCCTGTCCGGCACGGACAAGACCCCCCTGCCGCTCGCGATCTACGAGTTCGTGGGGTCGGTGGCCACCCGCTGGAACCTCGTGTTCGCCGGAATCCTCGTCGCGCTGCTGCCGGTCCTCGTTCTCTTCGTCCTGGCCCAGCGGCAGTTGATGCACAGCTTCTCCGGCGGCATCAAGAGCTGACCCGCCCCGGTCCCATCCGCCGTCTTGAGACGAGGAGCCATGAACCCGGTGCGCAATCGCCTCCCCGCACGGACTGTACGCCCCGCACCCCGCTGCCCCCGCCGAGCGGGCGAACGGCCCCGCCCACACGCCGCGGCCGTGGATCCCCGCCTCCGACCGCGGCTGCGGATCCGGCCCCGAGCCGCCCCGACCGCCGAGCCGGCGGACACCCGGTCCGACAGGGCCGCCTCCGCCGCAGGACCACAGCCCGACCCACAGTGCCTTTCCACCACGTACGACAAGAGGACTTCACGAGCGAGATGACGAGGACCCTTCCCCACCACGTCGACGTCGTCGTCGTCGGCAGCGGCCCCTGCGGTGCGGCCTACGTCCGGACCCTCAGCGAGCAGCGGCCCGATCTGACGCTGGCGACCTTCGAGGCAGGCCCGCTGCTCACTGAGCCCCCGGGCGGACACGTCAGGAACATCGCCGACCCCGCCGAACGCGAGCGCTGCCAGCGGCGCTCCGAGGGACCGCCCCGCGAGTCCGTGTCCTCGGCCCCCGCCGTGCAACGGCCGGACGCGGGGCCCGACAGAAGGCTTGCCAGGGCGGGCACCCACCTCCTGCCGAGCGGGTACCGTCAGCCGGGCGAGGACGGTCTGCCCCTTGCCGCCATGTCGAGCAACGTCGGCGGCATGGGTGCCCACTGGACCTGCGCCTGTCCCCGCCCGGGTGACAGCGAGCGCATCCCCTTCGTCTCCGGCCTCGACGAACTCCTGGACGAGGCGGAGCGGCTGCTCGGCGTGTCCGCGCACGCCTTCGACGACGCACCGTTCGCCGACGAGGTGCGCGGCCGTCTCGGCGCCGCCTTCGACGCCGGCCGGGCCAAGGACCGGCGGGTGGCGCCCATGCCCCTCGCCGTGCGCAAGCACGGCGACGGCCGGGTCACCTGGTCGGGCTCCGACACCGTCTACGGGGACGTCTCACGCGGCAACTCCCGTCACACGCTGTTCCCGGAGGCAATGGTCGTCCGGGTACTCGTCGAGCAGGGGCGCGTTCGGGGCGTACTGGTCAGGGACCTGCGCGAAGGAGGCGAGCACGAGGTGCGGGCCGCGCGTGTCGTCGTCGCCGCCGACAGCCTGCGCACCCCGCAGCTGCTGTGGGCGTCAGGAGTGCGTCCGGCCGCACTGGGCCGGTACCTCAACGACCAGCCGCAGGTCGTCTTCGCGGTGCGGCTGCGCGACGTCGACGCCGAACGAGCCTCGGTCGTTGCCGGGGACGAGGCGCCGGGGGTCGTACCGCAGAGCGGGGTCAGCTGGGTTCCGTTCACCGACCGTGAGCCCTTCCACGGCCAGGTGATGCAGCTCGACGCCTCGCCCGTACCGCTCACCGCCGGCGACGAGCCCGCGCCCGGTTCGATCGTCGGCCTGGGCTGGTTCTGCGCCAAGGAGCTGCGGGAGTCCGACCGCGTCGAGTTCGACGACACCGAGCGCGACGCCTTCGGCATGCCCGCGATGCGCATCCACTACCGGCTCACCGAGCGGGACCACGCCTCGCTCGCCGGAGCCCGCGCAGCCGTCCGGCGGGCCGCCGAAGCGCTGGGCGAACCGCTCGACGCCGATCCGCGCACCCTGGAACCGGGAGCCTCGCTCCACTACCAGGGCACGGTGCGGATGGGAGAGAGCGACGACGGGACGTCCGTGTGCGACCCGGACAGCCGCGTCTGGGGCGTCGACGGGCTGTACGTCGCCGGCAACGCCGTCATCCCGACCGCGACCGCATGCAACCCGACGCTCACCTCCGTGGCCCTGGCCGTCGCCGGCGCCCGCCACATCGCCCGCACCACCGGCACCGAGGAGCACACGTGACCTCCACCGCATCGCACGGCCGCACCGACGTGAGCAGCGGAACCCCGCGACTCGGCGTCGCCATGGTCGGCCACGCGTTCATGGGCAACGCCCACTCCCAGGCGTGGCGGACCGCACCGCGCTTCTTCGACCTGCTGCTGCGGCCCGACCTCGCGGTCCTCGTGGGCCGGGACCCGGACCGCTCCGCGCACGCCGCGGACCGCCTCGGCTGGGCGTCCGCCGAGACCGACTGGCGCCGGGTCGTCGAGCGCGACGACATCGGACTCGTCGACATCTGCACCCCGGGGGACACCCACGCCGAGATCGCCGTCGCCGCGCTGGAAGCGGGCAAGCACGTCCTGTGCGAGAAGCCGCTCGCCAACTCGGTCGTCGAGGCCGAGGCGATGGCCGAGGCCGCCTCCGCTGCCGCGTCCCGGGGTGTCAGGTCGATGGTCGGCTTCACCTACCGGCGGGTGCCGGCCGTGGGGCTGGCCCGCCGGCTGGTCGCGGAGGGCCGTATCGGGCGTATCCGGCACGTCCGCGCGCAGTACCTCCAGGACTGGCTGGCCGACCCCGCCGTACCGATGTCCTGGAGGCTGCGCAAGGACAAGGCCGGATCGGGCGCGCTCGGTGACATCGGCGCGCACATCATCGACCTGACGCAGTACATCACCGGGCGGCACATCACCGGGGTGAGCGCACTGCTCGAGACATTCGTCCACGAGCGCCCGCTCCCCGGGCAGAGCTCGCCGACGGCCACCGGCGGTGCGCTGTCCGGGGCGGGCGGAGAGGGCACGGGCGAGGTCACCGTCGACGACGCGGCCGTCTTCGTCGGCCGGTTCGACGGCGGCGCCCTGGCCACGTTCGAGGCCACACGCTTCGCCCTCGGCCGCAAGAACGCCATCAGGATCGAGATCAACGGCTCACAGGGCAGTCTGGCGTTCGACTTCGAGGACATGAACGTCCTCGAGTTCTTCGACGGGACCGACCCCGCCCCGACCGCCGGTTTCCGCCGGATCCTGGTGACGGAACCGGAGCACCCGTACGTCGCGGCGTGGTGGCCCCCGGGCCACGGGCTCGGCTACGAACACGGCTTCGTCCACCAGGTCGTGGACCTGGTGAACGCCATCGCGTCCGGTGAGGACCCGGCGCCGTCCTTTGCCGACGGGCTACGGGTCCAGCGCGTGCTCGACGCCGTGCAGCGCAGCGCCGCGGCACACAGCGCGTGGACGGAGATCCCCGCTGACGGCCGCTAGCGCACACACCGTGTCCGACGCACCACCCGAAACTTCGAGCCCCCGTGACGAAAAGAGGCGACCGCATGCCCCGACCGATCACGCTGTTCACCGGCCAGTGGGCCGACCTCCCCTTCGAGAAGGTCTGCGCGCTGGCTTCCGAGTGGGGATACGACGGACTGGAGATCGCCTGCTGGGGCGACCACCTCGACGTCCATCGCGCCGCACACGACGACTCCTACGTCGAGGAGCGCAAGACGCTGCTCGACCGCCACGGTCTGTCGGTGTGGGCGATCTCCAACCACCTGGCCGGCCAGGCCGTCTGCGACGACCCCATCGACGAGCGGCACCGCGGCATCCTCAACGCCCGGGTCTGGGGCGACGGCGACCCGGAGGGCGTCCGGCGGCGCGCCGCGGAGGAGATGAAACTGACCGCGCGTGCGGCGGCCAGGCTGGGGGTGCGTACCGTCGTGGGCTTCACCGGTTCCAAGATCTGGAAGACGGTCGCCATGTTCCCGCCGGTCCCGGAGTCGATGATCGAGGACGGATACGCCGATTTCGCCGCCCGCTGGCATCCCATCCTGGACGTCTTCGACGAGGTCGGGGTGCGCTTCGCCCACGAGGTCCATCCCTCGGAGATCGCCTACGACTACTGGACCACCTGGCGCGCCCTCGAAGCCGTGGGCCACCGGGCGGCGTTCGGACTGAACTGGGACCCGAGCCATTTCGTCTGGCAGGACCTCGACCCGGTGGGCTTCCTGTGGGACTTCCGGGAGCGGATCTACCACGTCGACTGCAAGGACGCCAAGCGCCAGACCGGCAACGGTCGCAACGGACGCATGGGATCGCATCTGCCGTGGGCCGATCCCCGGCGCGGCTGGGACTTCGTCTCCACCGGCCACGGTGACGTGCCGTGGGAGGCCTGCTTCCGGATGCTCAACACCATCGGCTACCAAGGTCCCGTCTCGGTGGAGTGGGAGGACGCCGGCATGGACCGGCTGGTCGGCGCGCCCGAGGCGCTGGAGTTCGTGCGCCGACTGGCGTTCGACCCGCCCGCCGCCGCGTTCGACGCGGCGTTCTCCAGCGGCGGCTGAGCCCTGGCCCCGCTGCGAGCACCGGCGTACGGTTTCGGGGGAAATCGCAGGCGTGGGTGGTGGCCTGTCGCTGGCCGGCCCACGGTCAGGGGCTGGGCGAGATCGCTGATGCACCAGCCGGCGGGGAGCCGTCCAGGACGTTACATGCGCAGACCCGGCGGCGGCACGCTCGTCGCCGGCCCTGCTCGGCCGTCAGGTCGTCGCTGGCGCCCGCCCACCGGGGCCGCCGACGCCCCTCACCTGGCGCGACCGACCCGACGCCGGTGACCAGGTCTGCGTCGCCCGAAGCCCTGCCGTTTTCGGCTCTGCCCCTATACTTTCGGCGTGTCCAGGACGAACGACAGGCAGCTGAAAGCTCCCGGAGTGCGCGCCCCCCGCCAGGAGCGGAGCCAGCGGTCCTTCGACCTGGTTCTGGACACTTCGCTCGAGCTGCTCGCCGAGAAGGGCTACAACGGCTTCGCGCTCACCGAGGTCAGCCGCCGGTCCGGAGTCTCGACGGGTTCCATCTACACCCGCGTCGATGGCAAGGACGACCTGCTTCGAGCCGCGCAGGATCGCTTCCTCGAGCACATGGGACAGGAGCACCGCACCCTCACGGACCCCGAGCGGTGGGCGGGCATGGGGCTCGCGCAACTGCTCCCGCGGCTCATCGTGGAGACGGCCGACATGCTGCAGCGCAACGGAGCGGTCCTGGGCGCGTTCCAGCAGCGAGGCGCGCTGGACCCCGAGGTCGCACGCGCGGGCAAGGGCTCCTATCACGACCTCCGTGACCGCTTCATCGCTCTGCTGTTGCGCCGTTCCGAGGAGATTCACCGGGACGACCCCGTCCGCGCGGTCGGCTCGTGTTTCGTCACCGTCTACTCGGTGCTCGCACGCGCGCTGGCGCTCGACGTGGCCGCCGAGGCCGCCGAGGGCAGCCAGCTCGACACCCTTACGGAAGACCTCAGCGCCATGATGCTCGCCTTCCTCACCACCGGCGCCTGAGCGACGGGGACAGCCGGAGCGGGACCCTTGTCCTGCCTCACGGCGCCGGGCCTGCCTCACGTACCTCCGTGCCCCTCTGTGGAGTCCGGTGGTCATCGGCTCGGTACGGGCGCGGCGCCGGACGCATGGCGGTGGACCGCTGCTCCTGGACCACCATCCTGCGCCCGGGTCAGATGAGCACCGGCTCCGGTCCGTGGATCGGCGGAAAGTCGCCCCACCTGCCGCCCACGGGGTTGAGACCTGGCGTCGGCCGCGTAGCGTACTCATATGCAGAATGTTGATTCTTATGCGCGGATCCCGAAACAGGAGCGCAGCCGGCAGTCGTTCGACAAGGCGGTGGACGCCGCGGTGTCCCTGCTCGTCGAGCGCCAGTCGGACGCCTTCACGCTCGCCGAGGTGGCGGCCCTGGCCGGAGTCTCCACCGGGTCCATCTACTGCCGGGTGAACAGCAAGGACGACCTGCTGCGGACCGCGCACGCCCGGGAGATGGCGCGCATCGCCGAGGAGACCGAGCGCGTCTTCGCCGCCGAGCCGCCGCAGAACGAACCATTCGGCGACGCCGTCGGCCGGGTGGTGGGGCAGATGGGCGGCCTGCTGCGCGCGAACGCGCCCAGTCTGCGCGCGTTCATGCTCCGGGCCCACCAGGACCCGGTCATCGCCAAGGCAGGCAAGGCGGGCCACGCACAGATGGCCGGCCGTTTCCGCAGCGCACTCCTCGCCCGTCGCGCGGAAATCAACCACCCCGACCCCGACCACGCGGTCACCTGGAGTGGCACCGTCACCTACAGCGTGCTCGCCCGCTGGCTCGGCCTCGGCACCGCCCTTGACGCCGCCGGAGAGGGGGAGTGGGAGGAGATTCTCGCCGACCTCACCGAGACGGTGACGACCTTTCTCAGTCACTCGGGGCGCAGCAGCCGGCGTTGAGGCCGGATAGGAGTGGCGGCAGCACGGCACCACCCTCCGGATTTGGGTCTTGGTAGTGCCCGGGCCGTTTGCCTGGGCGCGTTCGGATCCTCGGCAGGCCAGGCCGGGGCGGCACCGCCGAATCGGCGCCCCGGAGTCGACGCAGGCCGTTGTCGCCGCGCCTGGAATGCGGCAGGCCGCCGATCGCCGGACGGAACAGTTCACTTCGGCTTCGCCCTGTCCGCACGTCACCTCACACACCGACGACGTGAGCGCGGATGCTTCCACCTCTCACCCAACCCTTGGCGGCGGCGTACGTGAGCATGGCATCCCACTGCTCGGCCCACTCCGGCGGTGCCCCGAAGGGCTCGGCGAGGGCGCGCAGGGAGCGGGTGGCCAGCCAGGCTCGGCCGGATGCGTCCATCCGGCCGAGCCCGGCGTCCGCCAGAGCGGCTGAGGCCGCCGTCGCGTCGAGGCCGGTTACCTCGACGTGCAACCGGTGGAAGTCATGCGGTTCCACCACGCTCACAGAAGGCAAGCCGTTCTGAACCAGGAGTCGCACGGCGATCACCGCCTGCCGGCCAACGGCAGTCTCTGGCGGCCCGGGATGCGGAACCCAGCGGACAGCACCTGTTGGTACGGCGAGTGGACCGGTGCCAAGCGGCTCATGGCGGACTCCTGGGGCGAGGGCGCTTTCAGCGCAGAATCAGTATCAGCATCTTGATTCTCTTATTCGGAGGTGTCAACGTGTTGCCCACGCCTTACGTCGCGAGAGAGGACGGCGATGCCCCCGCCGGACCGCCAGATCACAGAAGCCGTGTCCCCGGCCGACTTCCGCCGGGCCCTGGGCCACTACCCCACCGGCGTGGCCGTGGTGACCGCATGCCGGACCGACGGCGATCCGCTCGCGATGGTCGTCGGGACGTTCACCTCCGTCTCGCTCGACCCGCCGCTCGTCGGCTTCCTGCCCAGCCTCACCAGCACGACATGGCCTGACATCCGGGCGACCGGCGGCTTCTGCGTCAACGTGCTCGGCGCCGACCAGGAGCAGGTATGCCGCGCGTTCGCCAGCAAGGCGCCGGACCGGTTCACCGCCCACACCGACGGTGGCCCGGGCAATCCGCGTCTGACCAGTGCCGTACTGCGCGTGGACTGCGACATCTTCCAAGTCCTGCCCGCAGGCGATCACGAGATGGTCCTCGGTGCGGTCCGTCGTATCGAGGTCGCCGAGGAACCCGGTCTGCCACTGCTCTTCCTGCGCGGCGGGTACGGAGCACCCCACCTCGCCTCCATCCAGGCCGAGAGCGCTGGGCTCGCGGACCAGTTGCGCCTGGCGGACCTGATCCGCCCCGAAGCCGAGTCGATCTCCCGTGACCTGGGCCTCGAATGCCTGGTCACCGCCCCGGCGGACGACTCCATCGTGGTGCTGGCCGCCGCCGGAATCGGCTCCGAGACCCGTCGCAGCACCACACGCGTCGGCACCACCTTCCCGCTGGCCGCGCCGTTCGGCCCGCTTTTCGTCGCGTGGGCGGCGGAAGCCGAACGGAAGGCATGGCTGACGCGCGGCCAGACGCTCACCGGTATCACCGACCGTTCGCTCGCCGTCGCGCAACTCGCCGCGGTCCGGGAACTCGGCTACGGCATCACGACCGGCCGCGAGGCAGCGGACCACTTCGAACGCGTGGTCACCGGCATGGAGGAACCCGCGGCCATCGCGGAATTCCTCACCGCCCTCGAACGACGCGGGCCCGAGCCCGGACTGCACAGGCCGGTGGAGAAGCTCACCGACGTCACCTCCATGCACGTTCCCGTCCGCGACGCCACCGGGCAGGTCGTACTCGCCCTGCACCTCATCGGGTTCACGGGCCAGGAGACCCCGGGCCGGCTGCGCGCCTGTCTGGACCGGCTTCGCTCAGGAGGCCGCTCAGCCGACGCGCTGCTGAGCCGGAGCAGCCATGACGACGGAGCATGAGTGCGTGGAGACGCTGACAGGCGATGCGAAGCCGTCGGCCACACCGGACGAACGTCTCGTCGCGATGCGGGTTGATCGGGTACGTGGGCGGACTGGCCCCAAGGCAGACCAAGCGGAAGCTGTGGTCCCCTGAGGGTGCGTAATATCCACGGTCATCCACAGCGTGGATTGCGCGGATACGAGATTCGGATCGCTCGAGGGATGGCAGCGGGGCCGCGGGCGGCCCATAGTCGTCCCGACGCGCACGCCGCTGTCCAACCAGCGGCCGACGTCCGGCCATTCTCAGCATGCCGTGCGCTCTCGATGCCCACAGAGGCATGCCCGCTTCCGTACGCCGCCCCATGGAGTCGCCATGCCTGGTTCCGTACAGCCGTCTGCCGCCGTGGCAGACGATGTCGCGTCGTCGCCCGTCGCTGTCTCCGGCCCGGCCCATCTGCTGCGCCTGACACTGCTGATGGCGGGCAGCTGTCTGCCGATCCTCGGGGCGGTGCTGATCGCCCCGGTGCTGCCGAAGATGCAGGACCACTTCGAGTCGACCCCCGGAGCCAAGGCGCTGGTTCCCCTCGCGCTGACCACCCCGGCGCTCGCGCTGGCGCTGCTGGCGCCGTTCGCCGGAGTGATCGTCGACCGGCTTGGCCGCAAACGGCTGCTGATCGTGACGACTCTCCTGTACGCGGTGTTCGGAACAGCCCCGCTCTATCTGGACTCCCTGGGCGCCATCATCGCCAGCCGTGCCCTGGTCGGTCTCGCCGAGGCCGCCATCATGACGTGCTGCACCACGCTGATCGGCGACTACTACTCCGGGCACCGGCGGGTGAAGTACCTCGCCCTGCAGACCATGTGCTCCTCGGCGTCGGCCACCGTCTTCTTCGTGATCGGTGGGGCCGCCGGGTCGGCGGGCTGGCGGGTGCCCTTCTGGGTGTACGCCGTGAGCCTGGTGCTCGCCCCGCTGATGGCGACCGCTCTGCCCAACCCGGCGCCCCGCGCGACCGTGGACGAGCTCCCGGCCGAGGCCGCGCCCCGCCGCGTCTTCCCGTGGCGGCAGTTGCGGGGCATCTGCGCCCTCACCTTCTTCGGGGCGATGGTCTTCTACACCGTCCCGGTGGAGATGTCGTACCTGCTCGACGATCTCGGGGTGAAGAACTCGGGTGTGATCGGCCTGGCCACCGCGGTCTCGAGCGCCGCCACCGTGGGCGGAGCCGTCACCTTCGCTCGGCTGAAGCGCTCCCCGTCCTCGATGCTGCCCGCAGTCCTCGCGCTCTGCGGGGCCGGCTTCGGGGTGATGTTCCTGTCGGGCACTGCCCCGCTGCTGGTCATCGGGGCAGTGGTCAACTGTGTGGGTACCGGCATGCTGCTGCCCGCCCTCCTTACCAGCGCCATGTCGCGTCTGGCGTTCGAGCACCGCGGCCGGGGCACGGGGCTGTGGATGGCTGCCTTTTTCGGCGGTGAGTTCGTCTGCCCGCTCGTGTTGCTGGCCGTGCAGTCCGCGGTCGGAAGTCTGGCCGGTGCGGTGGGCGTGCTGGGGCTGGCCGCCGCTCTCGTCGCGGCGGGTCTCTTCGCGGCCCGCCGTCGCACCGGTGCCGTCGCCCCCCGGCCACTGCCGGAGCAGACGGCCTGACGGCCATACGCTCCAGGACTGCCACGATGTGCCGTGACGCGGTTGCGGTGCCATCCCGGCCGGTGCTGCGGCAGGCAACGTCCGCAGACGCTGCCTGCCGCGGCACTGAGGTGTCAGCGCGGCGCGGCCGCACGCGACGCACCCTCGCGCTGCTTGAGGACGTTGCCGTCGCCGTTGGCCGTCAACATCGCCCCCACCTCCGCCGCCTTCTCCCGCAGCCATATGTGCGCCGCGTCCTGGGCGTGCACGGGGTGCCACCACATCGCCTCCCGCACCGGCACCGCTTCGAACGGGCAGGGCAGGACGCGTACCGCGGCGGAGCGGACCGCTTTACGGGCGAGGCGTTCCTGGATCATCGCGATCCGGTGGGTGCCCTCGATCATGTGGGGAAGCAACTGGAAGGTCTGTACGGAGACCTCGACCCGGGGGCTGATGCCGATCATGCTGAGCTGGCGGGCGGCCGGAGCGTCGTAGGGGCGTTGGTAGACGGCCCAGGGCAGCCGGGCCAGATGGTCGAGAGTGAGTTCGTCGCCGACCTCGGGGTGGTCGTCGGCGACCAGGCACAGCCATCGGTCGCTGAAGAGGTCGACCGCGGGCAGACCGTCGATGACACCGTGCGGCATCAGCAGTCCGTCGACGGTGCTCAGCACGGTCGCGGTGTTCTCCACGACGGAGGGCGCCGGGTGCTGGAAGACAAGCCGGATCCCGGGCGCCTCCCGGTGCAGGGCGCGGGCGAGGGCGGCCCCGAAGACAGCCGCGCCGTAGTCGGAGGCGAGCAGGGTGAACTCGCGGGTCTCGGCCGCCGGATCGAAGTCGGCCTGGCTGGCGAAGACCCGCTCCAGCAAGTCGCACGCGGTGGCGCTGCGGTCACGCAGGGCGACGCCCAGCGGGGTCAGTTCGTAGGCGTTGCCGGTACGGGCAAGCAATTCGTCGTCGAAATGGCGCCGCAGCCTGGACAGCGCCGCGCTCATCGCGGGCTGGCTGAGCCCGATGCGCTCGCCGGCCCGGGTGACGTTGCGCTCCTCCAGCAGCGCGCGGAGGGCGACGACCAGGTTGAGATCGAGTCGGGACAGGTTCACCGGGCACCACCTGGAAAGAGACACATATTCGCGGCGTGGATGTGCGTCATCCACAGGATTCATTTCCGCGATCCGCGGATCCAGGCCAGAGTAGACCGCAACCCAGCGGGAGGAAATCTCATGGCAACACTCGCGCAATCCGCCGGTCCGTTCGCACTCGGCACACTGTCCACCCCGGACGGGAACCCGTTCCCGGGCCTGGTGGTCCGGGACCGGGTGCTGGACCTGAGCCAGGCCCTGGCCTGGAAGCCGGCCGATGTGCGGTCCGTGCTGGAACGGTGGGAGGAGACTCTCCCCGTTCTGCACACCCTCGCGGGCGAGGACACCCTGGAGTGGCAGCCGCTCGACGGTCTGCAGGTGCACGCGCCGGTCGAGCCCCGGCAGATCTTCCAGTCCGGCGCCAACTACCGCCAGCACGTGATCGACCTGGAGGTCGCCCACCGCTCCCCGGACGACCCGCGCACCGTCGAGGAGGCGCGCGCGGAGATCGCCGCGGTGATGGACCGGCGGGCAGCGGAGGACCTGCCGTACGTGTTCATCGGACTGGCGAGTGCGATCACCGGTCCGTACGACGATGTCGTACTCCCCGCCTGGGCCGAACAGCCCGACTGGGAGCTGGAGTTGGCGGCTGTCATCGCCAAGCCTGCCTACCGCGTCCCCGTAGAGGCGGCGCTGGAGTACGTCGCCGGGTACACGATCGCCAACGACCTCACCGACCGGGCCACCGTCTTTCGCCGGGACATGAAGGCCATCGGCACGGACTGGCTGCGCAGCAAGAACGCCCCTGGCTTCACGCCACTGGGCCCGTGGATCGTCCCCGCCGGATCGATCGCGGACCCGGGCGACCTGCGGGTGACGCTGAAGCTGAACGGCGAGACCATGCAGGACGAGTCGACCAAGGACATGCTCTTCGGCATCGCCCGCCTGGTGTCGTACGTCTCGCAGACCGCCCGGCTGCTGCCCGGTGACCTGGTGCTGACGGGATCCCCGGCCGGAAACGGCATCCACTGGGGACGGCTGCTGCGTGACGGCGACGTCATGGAGGGCTCGATCACGGGCCTGGGCGCCCAGCGCACCCGCTGTGTCGCCGAGGAGGCCGACGCGTGATCGACCGTACGGATCCCGAGGGTGCGATAGCCGAAGCCGCCAAGTCGTACTCGAACTGGGGCCGTTGGGGCGAGGACGATGTTCTCGGCACCCTGAACTTCCTCGACGAGGCCAAGCGGCGTGAGGGCGCGGCCCTCGTCCGGCGCGGGGTGAGTTTCTCGCTGTCCCAGCGGTTCGACATGAACGGTCCGCAGAAGGGCTGGCGTCGGCGCACCAACCCGGTGCACACCATGCTCGACACCGGCACCGACGCGGCCCTCGGCAACCAGGGCTTCCCGCACGGGATCGGCGGTGCCGACGACGTGATCGCGATGCCGTTGCAGTGCTCCACCCAGTGGGACGGGCTCGGGCACATCTTCGACCACGGCAAGGCGTGGAACGGGCGGGCGGCGGAGAAGGTCGTCACCTCCGACGGCGACCTCGTCACCGGCATCGAGCACATGGCGCCGTACGTCGCGGGGCGCGGCGTACTCCTCGACGTGGGACGGGTCAGGGGCACCGACGGGGAGCTGCCCGACGGCTTCGCCATCACCGAGGAGCATCTGACCGCGACCGCCGAGGCCCACGGCGTGACCGTCAGCCGCGGCGACATCGTCCTCGTACGGACCGGACAGCTGGCCCGCGCCAAGCGCGACGGCTGGGGCGACTACGCCGGCGGAGACGCGCCCGGCCTGTCCTTCACCAGCGCAGGCTGGCTGCACCGCACCGAGATCGCCGCGATCGCCACCGACACCTGGGGCTTCGAGGTACGGCCCAACGAGTTCGACCACGCCTTCCAACCCCTGCACCAGGTCGTCATCCCGAACATGGGCCTGCTGCTCGGCGAGATGTGGGACCTCGACGACCTCGCCGCCGACTGCGCGGACGACGGCGTGTACGACTTCTGGCTCGCTGCCGCGCCCCTGCCCATCACCGGAGCCGTCGGCTCACCCGTCAACCCCATCGCCGTCAAATAGCCCCCAGCGTCGGCCGGATGCCTCCTCCCCGGACAGCAGCGACGCATCCGGCCCTCACCCGCACCACCCGCCGACGGGTGATTCATCACAGCCCCTGGCCCGCCCTGGCGGCGGGCGAGCCGCACCCCGCCGCCCGAAGCCGCGCGGCCCAACCTCGGGAGGATCCCGACATGGCACACAGCCCCACCCTCCCCCACTCTCGGCTTCGCTCGAGCGGGGGGACCCCCACCGTCCTCGTCATCGGCGGCGGCGCCTCAGGCAACGCCGTGACCATTCTGCTGCGCCGCGCCGGCATCACCGTCGACCTGATCGAGGCCAAGCCCGACTGGAACGCCACCACCGGTTCCGGCATCACTCTCCAGGGCAACGCCCTGCGCGTGCTGCGCGAACTGGGTGTCTGGGAACGGGTGAGCGCCTCCGGTTTCCCCTTCGCAACGCTGGGCATCGTCGCCCCCGACGGCACCGTGCTGCACGTCGCCGAGGACATCAAGACCGGCGGGGACGATCTGCCCGCCACCCTCGGCATGCAGCGCCCCCAACTTCAGCAGATCCTCATCGAAGCCGTCCGCGCCTCGGGCGCCACTGTCCGGCTGGGTACCACCGCCGAGGCCCTGGAGCAGGACGCCAGCGGCGTCTGTGTGCGCTTCAGCGACGGCACCGAAGGCCGCTACGACCTGGTGATCGGCGCTGACGGTCTCAACTCCGCCACCCGCGCCGCGATCGGCATCGCCGAGAGACCCGAGCCGACCGGCATGGCCATCTGGCGCATCGCCGCCCCGCGCCCCGAGGGCGTGGAACGCAGCGACCTCGCCTACGGAGGCCCGGCCTATATCGCCGGATACACCCCCACCAGCGAGAACACCATCTACGCGTTCGTCGTCGAAGCGTGCCGCGACCGCGCCTCCATCGACCCGGCCACCTACGCCGACGAGATGTGCCGCCTGGCGCAGGCTTATGGCGGAGCCTGGCCGGAGATCACCAAACACATCACCGACCCCAAGAAGGTCAACTACACCTGGTTCGACCGGCTGCTGGTGGAGGGCTCCTGGCACCGTGACCGGGTCGTGCTGATCGGCGACGCCGCCCACTGCTGCCCGCCCACCATCGCGCAGGGGGCTGCGATGTCCCTGGAGGACGCCCTGGTGCTCGCCGAGTTGCTCACCAGCGGACGGGACTGGGACGGCGAGCTGCTCCAGAGCTACTACGAGCGCCGCATTCCCCGGGTGCGGACCGTCGTCGAGGCCTCCGTGCAGATCGGACAGTGGCAGCTGGACGGCGTGCGTGACGCCGACGTCCCCGGGCTGATCGGGCGCACGATGAACTTCCTGAAGGAGCTGCCGTGACAGTGCCCACCGTGGATGTGCACGCCCATGTCCTGCTGCCCGAGGTCGACGCCCTGGTGGCGGACCTGCCGGGACTGGCCGAGGCCCGGGCCCTCGACGCCCGCCGCAACGGCCCGGCGGCCCTCGCCGTCAGCGGCCCCATGGTCCGCGAGCGTGCCCCCAGGATGACCGACGTCACCGCACGGCTGGCCGCGATGGACGCCCAGGGTGTGGACGTGCAACTGGTCAGTCCGTCCCCCTCGCACTACCACTACTGGGCGGACGAGGAGACGGCCGAGAAGGTCTTCCGACTCGCCAACGAGGCGACAGCCGCCCACTGCGCCCAGGCTCCTGCGCGGCTGCACGGACTCGGCCTCGTCCCCCTGCAGCACCCCGAGCTGGCCGTACGCGCCCTCGAACATGCTCTGGAACAAGGTCTGTTGGGCGTCGAAATCTCCAGTCACGCCCCCGGCCGTGAGCTGTCCGACCCGACATACGCACCCTTCTGGTCCCGCGCCGAGGAGACGGGCGCCGTACTCTTCCTGCACCCCTTCGGCTGCACGCTCGACGAGCGCCTGGATCGCTGGTATCTGTCCAACGTCGTCGGCCAGCCCGTGGAGAACGCGGTGGCGCTGTCGCACCTGATCTTCTCCGGCGTGCTGGACCGGTACCCGGGGCTGAAGCTGATCGCCGCCCACGGCGGCGGCTATCTGCCCACCCACATCGGCCGTTCCGACCACGCGTGGTCCGCCCGTTCGGACGCGGGCGCCGGCTGCGCCCATCTGCCCAGCAGCTACCTCAAGCGTCTGTACTTCGACTCCCTCGTCCACGACCCGCAGGTGCTGCGGGAACTCGTCCGGGTGGCGGGCGCGGACCGGGTGCTGCTCGGCTCCGACTACGCCTTCGACATGGGCACCGGCGACCCGGTCGCCGGCCTGCGTGCCGCCCGGCTGCCCGACTCCGACTTCCACGCCATCCGCGGCGGAAACGCCGCCGCGCTTCTCAACCTCTCCTGAGGGGGCCCCACATGCCCAACCGCCTGCTTACCCACCTGCGGCACGTCGACCTCGCCGTGCCCGACTACGACAAGCAGCTCGACTTCTACGCCGGTGTCTGGGGCCTGACCAAGGTCGCCGAGGACTCCGGCATCTCCTTCCTGGCCGCAGAGGGCAGCCCCGAGCAGTACGTCGTGCGGCTGCGCAAGGCCGACGAGAAGCGCCTCGACCTGGTCTCCTACGGAGCCGCGAGCGCCGCCGACGTGGACACGCTCGCCGAGCAACTCCTCGCAGCCGGAGTGCAGTTGATCTCGCAGCCGGGCAAGGTCGACACCCCTGGAGGTGGCTACGGCTTCCGCTTCTTCGACGTGGACGGGCGCACCATCGAGGTCTCCGCGGACGTCGAGATGCGGCAGCACCGCAAGATCGAGGAGAAGGAGTCGATCCCGGTCAAGCTGTCGCACGTCGTCCTCAACTCCACGGACCTGGACAAGACCAAGGCCTGGTACGAGAAGCACCTCGGCTTCCGGCTGTCCGACACGCTCGGCCATCCGCACATCGGCGACGTCATGCACTTCATGCGGATCAGCAACCAGCACCACTCCATGGCCATCGCCAAGGGACCGCACACCTCCCTGCACCACATCTCCTTCGAGATGCGCGGCATCGACGAGTACATGCGCGGCTCCGGCCGCGTGATCCGCGCCGGCTTCAAGAAGATCTGGGGGCCGGGCCGGCACATGGCGGGCGACAACACCTTCACCTACTTCCTCGACCCGCACGGCAACACCGTCGAGTACACGACCGAGCTGGAGATCCTCGACGAGGACACCTGGCACCCGCACGTCTACGACTTCTCCCAGCCCGAGAACACCGACCAGTGGGGCACCGCCAACCCCATGAACGAACTGGTCACCAAGGAGTCCTTCAACGACGTCGACCGCGGCGTGTTCGTCGCCCCGCCGGTCTGACCGGCCAAACCCCAGTCCCCGGGGGGGGGGGGGGGCGGTTGCCCTGTCAACTGCCCTGACTACCATGCCGCGCCCCCGGCCTTCATGCCCGCCCCTCACGCCGACAGCCGACAGGAAGCCGCCATGCGTTTCGCCGCGTACGAGTACCACAACCGACGCCACGTGGCCGTCGTCGAAGAGGACGGCACGCTCTACCCTCTCCCGGCTGTCGGTTCCCTGACCGGCCTGCTCGCTCAGGGCGGCGGCCTGCCCGCGCTGCTGGAGGCGGGCTCCGCCAGCCTTGACGTCCCGGCCGGGCCAGATGTTTCCGAGGTGCTCCTGCTGCCTCCGCTGCAGCCGCCCACCGTAAGGGACTTCGTCACCTTCGAGGAGCACGTCGAAGGCGTACGGCGGTCGGTGGACGGGTCCGCGGGGGTTCCGGAGCAGTGGTACGCCGCCCCGACCTTCTACTTCACCAATCCCTACGCGGTGTACGGCCCGCACGACGACATCCCCATGCCGCCCGGCTCGAACGTGCTCGACTTCGAGCTCGAAGTGGCCGCCGTGATCGGCACCGAGGGCCGAGACCTCACCCCCGAGCAGGCCCGCGACCACATTCTCGGCTATACGATCTTCAACGACTGGTCGGCACGCGACCTCCAGTCCGCCGAGATGAAGGTGGGCCTCGGCCCCTGCAAGGGCAAGGACACCGCCACCACCCTGGGCCCGTACCTGGTCACCGCCGACGAACTGGACAAGTACCGCGACCACGACGGTTTCCTACGGCTTGCGCTCACCGCCTCGGTCAACGGCGAGGTCGTCGGCGAAGACCTTCTGACCAACATGAGCTGGACCTTCGAGGAGATGGTCGCCTACGCCTCACGCGGAACCTGCGTGCGTCCCGGCGACATCCTTGGCTCCGGCACCTGCGGCAACGGCGGCTGCCTCGCCGAGCTGTGGGGCGTGCGCGGGAGACAGGACCCGCCCCCGCTGAAGCCCGGCGACACGGTCACACTCACCGTCGAAGGCATCGGCAGCGTCTCCAACACGGTCGTCGCCGGGGCCGCCCCGGTACCGTTGCCGACCGGCCGGCGCCGCACGCGGGAGCGGCCGTGACCGACCTCCACCCCAAGAGGCTTCTCGGCAAGGTCGTCGTGGTCACCGGCGCGGCCCGGGGCCAGGGCGCCGCCGAGGCCGAGGCGCTGACCCGCGAGGGCGCCCGGGTCATCGCCACCGACGTGACCGACACATCGGGCTGCCGCCGCCTCGACGTCACCAGCGAGCAGGACTGGGCCGAACTCGCCGCCGAGCTGGAGGAGGCGTACGGACAGGTGCACGGCCTGGTGAACAACGCCGGTGTCACCTGGCGCGCCCGCCTCGACGACGTACGCCCCGAGGACATGGCCAGGGTCCACGCGGTCAACGTCACCGGGCCGCTCCTGGGCATCCAGCACCTGGCACCGCTGATGCGCCCCGGGGCATCCATCGTGAACGTCGGCTCCTCGGCGGCACTGACCGCCCACTACCCGGTCGCCTACACCGCCAGCAAGTGGGCGCTGCGCGGCCTGTCGGCCACGGCCGCCATGGAACTGGGGCCACGCGGCATCCGCGTGAACACCATCCACCCCGGTTACATCGACACCGAGATGACCGCCTCCGCCGCGCCCGCCTTCCGCGAGGCCAACCTCGCCGGGACACCGCTCGGCCGCACCGGAACCGTTGACGACGTCACCCCGCTCGTCACCTTCCTCCTCTCCGACGAGTCGTCCTTCATCACCGGAGCCGAGATCCCCGTGGACGGCGGCCTCACCGCACACGGCGGCGCCAAGCCGATCTCCGACGCCCTACGGCAATAGCAGCAGGTTCAGCAGGAACTGCGTAGGACACGGACGGTGGCGAGTTGCACGGGCGATAACCCAGGGTGTCCGTCGTGCGAGTGCCAGGCCTCGAAGCCCTTGTCCCGTCACAGTCCGTCCAGCCGGTCGTGTACCAACGTCGCCGTCGTCGCGCGGGGGTTGCTCGAGGGCGGGAATCTGTACACCGGAGCGGGGAGGGACGGACACCAGGCAGCTCGACGACGGTTGTTCATCTTCGAAATCGAGCCAAGCACGCCGGTTGACCACGCCCAGCCGTAGAGGATTCTCAAGATCCCAGACAGAGTCGCTCAGTGCGGCGAATCGGCCTCTCAGGGTGACGGGCAGGCGGGCGCGGCCACGGTCAGGCCAAGTTCTCGCAGTGCCGATCTCGCGGCGTTGTGGCCGCACATGCCGTGCACGCCCGCGCCCGGTGGCGTCGCCGCCGAGCACAGGTAGACGCCGGGGATGCCCGTTGCGTACGGGTCGAGGGCAGGGCGTGGGCGGAATGCGAGCGAGGCGAGGGAGTTGGCGCCGGTGAGGATGTCTCCGCCGACGTAGTTGGGGTTGTACGCCTCCAGCTGGACCGGGGAGCGGGTGGACAGGCCGACGACGCGGTCGCGCAGTCCGGGGGCGTACTGCTCGATCCGGTCCAGGACGGCGGCCGTCGCATCGCCGTCGTAGCCGTGCGGGACGTGCGCATATGCCCAGACGGGGTGGATGTCGCCGGCCGAACGCCCGGGGTCGGCGAGGTACTGCTGGGCGACCAGAACGAAGGGACGCCGGGGCATCCGCCCGCGGGACGCCGCCTGTTCGGCCTCCGCGATCTCCTCCGCAGTTCCGCCGAGGTGGACGGTGCCCGCCTTGCGGCACACCTCGGCACGCCATGGCACACCTCCCTCCACCGCCAGGTCGACCTTGTACGCGGCGAGCCCGTGCCGGTAGCAGGTGTAGGCGCGTCGGATGCGGGCGGGAAGACGCGGACCGCACACCCGCGCTGCCGCGCGGGGAGCCAGGTCGAGCAGGATCGTGCGGGCGGGAGGGGAAGGTCTCCCAGGGAACGAACGGGGGTGCCCGTTTCGATGGTGCCGCCGAGTTCAACGAGACGGGCGGCGAGCGCGTGGGCGATGGCCTGAGAGCCCCCACGGGCGACGGGCCAGCCGTGCCGGTGCGCGGCGGCGGTGAGCATGAGTCCGATGGCGGCGCTGCCTGGGGCGGCGAGCGGCTGCAGCGCGTGGGCGGCGATCCCTGCGAACAGGGCACGGGCCGCTTGGCCCCGCCATCGGCGCAGGGTCCACTGCGTAGGTTGGGCCGCCAGAAGCCCGAACCTGCCCGTCAGGACGGGGTGACGGGGCAGCCGCGCCAAGGGGCGCATGAGGTCTTCGCTCAGGGCGTCGTAGTGGGCGGTCAGGGGTGAGAAGAGACGACGCCAGGCCGGGCCGTCGACGCCGAGACCCCGCACGGTCGCGGCCAGATCGCGCTGGAGCACGGCCGCGTGGCCGCCGTCGAGGGGGTGGGCGAGGGCGGTCTCGGCGTGCTCCCAGCGCAGTCCGTGGCGTTCGAGGCCGAGAGTGCGCAGGTAGGGCGATGCGACGGCCATGGGATGCACCGCGGCGCAGTGGTCGTGGAGCAGGCCGGGCACGGTGACCTCGCCGCTGCGTGTCCCGCCGCCGATGGTGGCGGCGGCTTCCAGGACGGTCACGGAAAGGCCCGCCTGGGCGAGCGTGACGGCGCCCGCGAGACCGTTCGGCCCCGCTCCCACGACGATGGCGTCGGCGGTCACCGCAGGGCGCCCTTGGTGTGCTGGAACCAGCGCAGGTATCCCGGGGCGGGGGAGCCCAGGCCCGTGGCGTCGTCGTAGCCGCGGTGCGCGGACAGGCCGAAGTCATGGCCGAGCGTGTAGAGGATGTAGCGCTGGGCGCCGGTGGAGGTGTCGGTGTCGGGGCCCTCGTCGCGGACCACGGTGAGGGCGAGGATCCGGCGTTCGCGGGCCGGTCGGTGACGTCGTGGAAGACCTGGGTGCGGGAACCGGAGAGTACGTACAGGAGCGGGTTGGCGAAGCCGATCCGGTGCCCGGAGGCTTGTTCCGCGTCGGCCTGCAGGGCGGCGAAGGCGGGGGTCGCCGCCGATGTGCCGCCGAATCCGATGAGGTGGAAGGTTCCGGCGTCGGTGAACCCGACCAGTACGGGCAGTGCCCCATCACCCTCCATCGCGACGTCGGGTGTCGTGCGGTGCCCGGTGTCGCCGGTGCCGCGGTCGCGCTGGTACCAGGGCTGCGGGAAGTCGCTCGGGCCTCCTCCGCCGCCGAAGGCGAAGACGCCGGGGATGGGTCCCCAGGGTCCCTTGCCCGTGTCGGTGCGGATGGACAACTCGTCGCCCATGCTGGTCTCCCAGGCGTGGTCGCCGTGCCGGTCCAGGGCGAGGGTGGTGCCGCCGACCGAGGTGACCCACGGGGAGCCGCTGGGGAAGTCGGCCTGGGCACGGGTGGTCTTCGGGTCGCAGTTGACGCCGGTCTGAGCTGCCTGGGGCGAGGAGTCGCCGCAGTCACCCGCCGCGAAGTAGACCCCGATGCCTTCGGCGGCGGCCTGTTGGAACAGCAGGTTCCACGCGGCGACCAGAGTAGGGGTGAGATGCCCCGGGTCGGAGTGGATGATCTCGGCCCAGGAGTTCGAGATGATGTCCGCCCGGCGGCCGTCGATGACGTACGACTCGGCGTTCATCAGGTCGTTGTCGAGGCAGGAGTTCGCGCCGACGTAGAGAACGTTCGCGTCCGGGGCGAGGCCGTGGGCGAGGTCGATGTCGAGAGCCTGTTCGCCGGCCCAGGTGCGCGGAGGCGCGCACGCGTCGCCGATCTGCCACTGTGAGGGGGTGACCTGCTCGCGGTACTGGCCCGGCCGGAAAGGACGGTCGCCGGTGGCGCGGGCGTAGCGGGTCGTGTCGGCGGCCATGTCCGGTGATCCGTAGGCGTCGACGACGGCGACGGTGGCGCCGCGGCCGGTGGCGCAGCTGGGCGGGGATGTAGGGACAGGGCGCGTAGGTGGAGGTCCTGCCGTACGCCTCAGGCATGTTCGTGGCGGGCTTCTGACCGAAGTGGCCGGAGCAGACGGCACCGTCGGCGGGTACGTCGAGGGCGGGCGCCGGGGTGGACAGCGGGCGGGCCGCGCCGGGGAGGGACAGGCCGGTGACACCGAGCACGGCGGAGCCGAGGGAGGCGGGCACGCTGAGGTCGGCCGAGGGGGCGTCGATGGTGTCGCGTCCGGTGCGGTAGCGATGCAGGCTCGTGCCGAAGGCCTGCCGGACGGCGCGGGCGGGGCCCCCGATCCGCAGATAGTGGGGGGTGCGGCCGGTGACGATGAACCCGGACCTGGCCAGCCATGCCGTGACGGTCTGGATCTGACGGTCGGCCGGGCCGAAGCGGCGCTGGTACTGCGCGGGGGTGAGGAAGTGCCGGTAGTGCGGGCTGCGGGGGTCGGTGACATCGCGCAGGAACGCCGCCAGGCCTCGCGGGTCACGGGAGTTGAGGTAGAGCCGTGCGCTGACGCGCCGGTCGCCGGGCACTGGTCCCGCGTCGGCGGCCGGCGTCGCGTAGGCGGGCCGGGATCCCATGAGCGGATGCCGGTCGGCGGCGTGGGCGGTGGGCAGGAATCCGGCGGTGCACAGCCGGGCGGCACAGGAAGCCGCGACCACCGAGCTGCGCAGACGGCGCAGCGGGCGTATGGGGGCATGGAGGGGCACGGGTGAAGACCTTCTGGTGAGGGGGTGCCGAGGACGCGCAGGACGTGACGAGGCGGCCCGGGCCCGGGCACGTCGTCCGTGCGGGCCGGAGGGCTGCCTGCCGTGATGAAGGGCGTGGTGTGGTCTACGAGCGGACGGTCCGGCCCCGGCACAGCGGGCCCGAGACCCCCTCGAACTCCAGGTCGAGGCCGACGCCGTCGCGTTCGGCGTGGATGTGCAGGTGCGGCTCGGTGCTGTTGCCCGAGTTGCCGACCTCGCCGAGCACCTGCCCGGCGCGCACGGTGTCGCCCTTGGCCACGGTCACGGTGCCGGGGCGCAGATGGACCAGCTTGACGATCTCGGCGCCCGTGTCGATCCACACGTGGTTGCCGTAACGGGGCTGGTAGCGGATGAGGCCGGGTTCCTGGTCGTCGATGTGGTCGGCGGCGGAGACGACCGTACCGTCGCAGGGGGCGTGCACGGGCTGCCCGTACACGAGATAGCTCATGTTCTTTCCGCCCGCGCGGTCGCCTCGGGCGCGGTGGCGCGCCCGTGCACCGCCGGAGCCGACCTGGAGGATGTCCAGGGCACCCCGCTGTTCGAGGAAGGCGAAATGGTGGTTGAGGCCGCGCCCTCCGCCCTGCGCGATGTACCAACTGCCGCCCCGCAGGGGGAACACGAGGGGGTGGGAGACGGCCGTTCCCCAGCGGTGGCGTCGTGCCCGGACGAGCAACGCGCCGAAGACGCCGACCAGGACGAGGCCCACGACGGGTTCGGCGGCATTGCCACCGGAGACGGGCAGCCCGGGGAGACGCCACGCGGAGGCAAGAGCGACGAGCGCCCCGGCCTCCACGGGCCGGCGGATCCACCACGGGAGCCGAGCGGGGGTGAACCGGCCCTCCAGGGCCACGTAGCCGGCCACCACCATGAGCACCCTCCCGCACCAGACGATGCGGGAGGGTGCATCCCAGCACGCTTCGATGCGCAGGACGAGCAACAGTGCCAGGACGATCCACCCGAACGCTCCGCGTACCTCCGGCGGGATGCGCAGGCGCGGTGGCCGGTACGCCCCCGGCTGGATCAGGAACTCGTCCAGTCGCAGGCCGTCCTGGCTGACGGCGAAGGCGAGGGCTCGGCCGGTGGTGCCCTCGATCACCAGGCCGTCGCGGCTGTCGCGTATGCCGGTGACGTCTCCGATGCGCGCGAGCGTGACGTCCACGATCTCGGCGAGCCGTGCGCGGCCCACGGCGGCGACCACGCGCGGCGCGAGATGCTCCCGGTCGGCGGCCTCGGCGGTGAGGAAGCGGTACAGGGCTTGCGCCGCGGCACCTGCCGGTCCGGGATACGGCCGCCCCGCCTGGCGGGGCGTCGCCGATTCCCCGGTCGTGTCACGCATCGGGCGCACCGTCCTGTCCGGCCAACATGGCCACGGGGGTCATTCCGCCTTTGGGTAGCGGTGCCCAACGACGTTGCGACAGCAGGTCCTTTACGGACCGGAAGCGCCGGGCAAGCGACCGGTAGTCGTCGTCACGCAGGCCGGTGCAGTCCGCGCCGATCATCAGCAGGCCGAAGCATATGAGGCCCATGAAGGCCATGATGCCCAGGTGCAGGCCCTCCAGGGCCACGGTGTTGGCCTTCCGGACCCATGGGCGGGCGGACAGGATGGCGAAGGGCAGCGCGAGTTCGATGAAGATCGTGAAGTAGCAGACGGCGGTGCCCACGAAGGCGTTGTTCATGAGATGCGCATAGGCCGACGACATCTCGAAGCCGGTGATCCGGCTGATGTAGTACATGGCCACGCCGTCCTGCCACATCTTCCCCGTGATCTTCCAGTAGCCGGCGGCGAAGTACAGCACCGCGGTCTGGAAGACGATGAGAAAGGCGGCCAGGTTGTGCAGCACGGTTGGGACCGTCGGCTGTTCCTGCTCCCGCATCCGTGCGCGCCGCTGCTTCGCGCCGGGCGCGAAGTAGGCGTTGGAGACGGTGAAGACCATGAACAGGATGAGGATCTGGGCGAGGTTGTCACCGCCCTCCAGGATGTCCTGGTTGCGGTTGTGCAGCGACCACATCATTACGGCCTGCACCAGGGTGAGCGCCCGGCCGCCGAAGATCATGAAGGCCAGGGCGACCAGGATCGCGGCGTGGAAGACGATCTCGAACCAGAGCGTGGAATGACTCCACAGGAAGATCGAGAAGTTCCAGCGCGGCAGGGCGGCCTTCGCCGTGGAGATCGAGTCGTAGGAGTCCGGTCCCCACAGGAAGCGCCGCTTCGAGTAGTCGGACAGGCAGTACAGAACGGTGGCGAAGCCGATGACGCCGGTATGTAGGTCAGCCACGACGTCGCCAGGACCCGGTGCTCGTGCTGCGACGGCTTGGGTACCGCGTACCGCGCCGAGAACGGAACGATGGGCCGGGTTTTGAAGGTCGCCTGGACGGCGCCGATCCGCGCGCCGGGGTAGAGCGTCTTCGCCTGTACGGAGAAGAACCGCTGCATCCGCGCCCCCGAGCACGAGTTGCCGGCGGCCGAAGCCACCGCACCGGCCCTCTCGTAGCGCCACAAGGAGACGATCCCCGATGGCCATGATCCTGACGATCTCGGGAAGTCCCGCGCCCAGCTCCGCCACCGCGCACGTGCTGTCCTCGTACGCCGTTCCCCGGCTCGCGGCACACAGCCACGACGTCGTCCATCTCCCGCAGCTGGATCTCCCCTTCGCTCCTCTGCTGGCCCAGGACGCGGACCATCCGCGCCTTCGGCAGGCGGCCGGACTGCTCGCCGGAGCCGACGGCGTCGTCGTCGCGACGCCCGTGTACAAGGCGGCGTACTCAGGACTACTCAAAGCGTTTCTGGATGTCATGCCGCGGTACGGCCTCGAGGACAAGCACGTCCTGCAACTCGTGGTGGGGCACGATCCCGCCCAGGGGCGCCTGACGCACCGGGCCCTGCAGACCGTGCTGCTCTCCATGGGCGCACAGGCCCGCCCGGTCCGCTGCTTCCTGACCAGCACCGCCGCGCGGGAGCCGTCCCGTCTCCGGCACACCGAGGCCGTGCGGGAACTCGACGAGGCACTCGGTCGGATCTGCGCCCACTGGCAGGCTCCGTGCGAACGGGGGGCGGCATGACGGCCGGGCCGGAGCGCCGGGTCCGGCCCGGCCTGTGGGTTCTCGGCGAGGATACGCGGCCTCCGATCGTGCTCGTGCACGGCATCCGCCTCTCGGCCTCCATGTGGACCCCGCACGCCCGTTGCCTCACCCCGGCTTCCGGGTCAGCGCCGTGGACCTGCCGGGCCACGGCGCGCTGCAGGACTGTGCGTTCACGCTCGCTGCGGCCGTGCGCGAGCTCGACGACGCCGTCCAGGAGGCGGTCGCCAAGACGGGCCGGCGTCCTCTGGTGGCCGGCCTGTCCCTGGGCGGCTATGTGGCACTGGCCCACGCCGTGGCACGCCCGCACCACGTGGGCGGGCTCGTCCTGTGCAGTTGCACGGCACGCCCACGCGGCTGGAAAGGGCTCGTCTACCGTACGGCCGCGCGCCTGAACGAGCTCATGGGGCCGGAACTCAGCAGCGCGCGGGATGCCCGGCTGCTCCGGCGCAACGCCACCGCGGAGTGCGCGGACGCCGCCCTGGCCGGAGGACTGGCCGTGCACTCCTTCGGCGAGGCCGTGAGAGAGCTGCATCAGGTCGACTTCCTCGGCCTCACCGCACGTCTACGCTCACCCACCCTCTTCGTCAACGGACGATCGGACTTCGTCTTCCGCCGCGAGGAAGCCGACTTCGTGGCCGCGGCCCGCCGCGCGGGGACCCAGGCCGAGCTCCTGCACCAGCGCGGCGGCCACATCTTCCTGATGCAGCACCGCGAGCGCTTTGCCGCTCTGCTGGACCGCGTGCATGAGGGATTCACGGGCAATCACTGAGGCTGGTCAGGAGGGGCGTGACGGTTCATTTCCCGAGAGCCTCCCGGAAGTGTCATGGGGTGCCGCGTGAGCCGGCCGGTCATCTGCTGCACCGTCGGCGGCCGGGGCGGCGCCTCGGACCGAGCCCCGGCCTCGAGCTCCTGGGCGCCCGCAACTACGACCCCACTCAGGGCCGCTTCCTCACCCCCGACCCGATCTTCGAGCCCGACAACCCCGCAAGCGGAAGCGATCCCAGTGGGCTCAAGCTCAGCAGCAACGACGGTAGCAACGGTACGCAGTGCCACTGGAGCTGCACCAAAAAGAAAAAGGGCGACAATATCAAAACCTCCAGCGGCAGTGGTGGGAGCGGCGGCTCACCCGCACCCTCCACGCCGGCGCCTCCCATGGGTCCGACCCCGGCGTCCACGCAGACCCCGACACCGACGCTCGGTGAAACCCCTCGCCAGCCTGAGGATTTCGGCACTAACCGATGCCAGAGCTACGACGGCGGTCAAATCATCTACATGGCCATCGGGATCGTGGCACGGCCGCCTGCCGCGATGTGCATCGCTACTCTCCTGGAGTCGGGCGGAAGTGGCAGCCTGGGAAGCTGCAAGGAAGTCAAGTAATAAGGTTGAGCAGATTGATTTCCATGCGCCATACCGGGAGCTGTGTTCCAATGTTCGCGACAACTTCTATAGCAGGGATAAACTGTCGCTTAGTAATCCGGAATCAATGTGGTCGATGGTGATCGATGGCTTTGAGTAGCTGAACCCATTCGGTCCTGACCTTAGTCTTTCGCCGGTCGTCCCGCGGCTTCGTTTCGGAGTCCGATTGCCCGGACAGCGCTTACGTCCCGGGACTCAGGGGGTGCCACGGTGCGGGTGAAGGCCTTCGGGCCGGTCCACCGCTGCCGCCAGGTCATCGCCGATCGTCATGCACGCTCACCGTGGGTGATGATCTATGGTGCTGTCGCCACCGGTTCGGGTCCTCTTCCAGGGCCGCCCGGTCCCAGCCGCCGCGTTCCGCAGCAGCCTCGTAGGTCGTGTGCAGGAAACCAGCCAGTACCCGGTCCGGGTCGGCTGCAGTACGCACCGCCTCGTACGGGAGAAGGAACTGACCGTGGTCAGGGCTGTAGAACGCGTCGGCCGGGGTGACCGGCTGCGCGGCGAAGCCATCCGGCTCAGGATAGGCGTACGAGTAAAAGGCCCCCTCTTCACCGCCGCCGGGCCAGAAACCACAGCTGCTCAACTCGCGGGAGTAGCCTTCCACCATCACCCAGTCACCGCAGTTCGGGGCGCCGCCAGGATGCGGCGGCGCCGCCCGTCCAGAGAACCTCGTGCAGGCCAGGTCCATGGCACCCCAGAAGAAGTGCACTGGGCTGACCTTGCCGGCGAAGCACGAGCGGAATTCCCCCAGCACCCGGTTGGCCTGCAGCAACTGCTGCCAGAAGAGCTGTGCGGCGCTCGGATCGTAGGAAGCGTGCTGGTAGTCCTCGTCGAAGGGGATCGCCGGGTCCACCTCGTTCGGAGACGCCTGGATCTTTGTCTCAATTCCCAGCTCACCCAGGGCGTGCATCGTCTCGCGGTAGAAGTCAGCCACCGGTCTCGGCTCCAGGTCCACGCTGCGGCCGGCGCCGTCGCTGCTGCGGACACACAGCTGATGGTCGAGGAAGTCGAACTCGATGTCGAAGACCCCTGAGCGGTAGGGGATCGCCGACGTGGTCAGGCCACGCGGGCTGACGTACATGGTGACCTGCCACCAGTGGTTGACCAGGGGCGCGTGGGCCAGCCGGATCTTGCCGACGATCTGGGTCCACATGTGCAGTGTTTCCCGGGTCTCGGTCCAGTCGGCGACCCGCAGCCGCGGCCACATCGTCCGCGACGCCCCATGGGAGACCATGGCCACAGCACACTCCTCCCAGCACAGCTGACCGATACCGACCACGCTGCCCTCAGCCGAAGAATCAGGCAACCCGGCGCGCCTCACCGGCCATCGGTCCGGAACGCTTGGCATGCTCCACGAGCAGCCGCTGCGCCTGCCTCGCCAGGACAGTGATCCAACGGCCCGGACTCACCAGAGGCGGCGAGGCCCTGTAGGGCCGATTCGGAAGGAGTCTTCATCATGAATGTCGACCAGCCGGTGCTGGTACTGGGATCCACCGGGGGGCAGGGCAGTGCCGTCGTCAGCGCGATGCTGTCCCGCGGTGTGGCCGTCCGTGGCATGGTCCGCAACCTTCGATCCGCTTCGGCCCGGCGCCTGGCCGCCCGCGACGTCGAGGTTGTCGGCGGAGATCTCGGGGACCGCGAGTCCCTGGCCTCAGCCATGCGGGGAGTAGCCGGCGTGTTTGCGATGACCACGCCCTTCGAGTCAGGACCGGCCGCCGAGATCGCACAGGGCCGGGCCATTCTCACCGCAGCCCATGAGGCCCGTGTGCCGCATTTGGTCTTCAGTTCCGTCGCGGGTGCCGACCAGGACACTGGCGTGCCGCACTTCGAGACCAAGGCAGTGATCGAACGGGAACTGGCCGCCGGCGAGGTGCCCTACACGATCTTGGGTCCCACCTATTTCTTCGACAACGCCCTCGGAGACATGGACCGGATCCTCCAGGGGGTGCTCGATCTGCCGCTGCCCCCGGACCGCCCCCTGCAACAACTGGCACGCCCCGACCTGGGCGAGTTCACCGCTGCCGTCTTCGCCGCACCTGACACGTTCATCGGACAGCGCATCGAGCTCGCCGGCGACGCCCCCACGCCCGGTGAAATGGCTGCCACCTTGAGCACGGCGCTCGGTCGGACCGTTCGCCACAACGAAATGCAGCTCGACGAGATCGGCAACGACGACATGCGAGCGATGTGGGCATTCCTGCGTGGCCACGGCTACCGCGTCGACGTGCCGGCGCTGCACGCCGCCCATCCCGATCTGCACTGGACGTCGTTCGCCGACTGGGCCGAGAGCACCTTCTCATCGGCACCATGACAGGTCGCCTCGCAGGTGACGAGCACCGCCACCACTGGATTCAGCGGGACCAAGGACCCAGACGAGCGACTGAGCGCAGGCCGCAGCTGTGCAGCCGGGGCCACCAGGCCTGATGGGCCGGATGCCGAAGCCCTCGAAGCTGTGGAGGGCGTTGGCCCTCATACGCCGTTGACCGACAGGGATGCCCTGGGGCGCGCTCAGTCGAAGCGCAGATCGGAGAGAGCGCCGCCGACCTCAACCGCATAGTCTGGGCGGGCTCCTCCTGCCACCCGCTGCCCCTCAGCTTCGGTGTGACCTCCGCCCCATACGCGGACACAGACGCCTGCACCGCCTGCTCGAAGCTGTCACGGGTCCTGCGACGGGCCCCCATGCCGCCCCCGGTCACGCAGAGGCCTGCCAAGCAGCGGAATCTCCACCTCCGCGCGCCCGGGTGGGAATTCCCGGTCCGAGTGATCTGCCGACCGTACCGGTAGCCAGGCATCACAGCGTAGACACTGGTGCCAGCGAAGTCCGTCCCCGAAGTCCTTGACCAGGACGCCGACCTCGGGACGTACATGGGCCGCGTGCGTGCCTTCCAGGTGGTGACCGCGCCGCGCGCACCCGAGAAGTTCGGACCAGCACAACTGGTGTCGCTCGGAGCCGATGCCCGGGGGCGGATCCATACCAGTGTCTTCAGTCATGGTCCGTATCGTCTTGCCGCCAGGGGCGTCTGCGTAGCACACGTGGCCGTGACTCACTCTGCTTTGTCGGTAGCACCGCCGACCGTTCAGCCCCGACTGGGCGCGGTACATCACCCCATGCAGGGCGGGTAAACGCGCTGCGCGCGCGTCAATCACGGATCTGGGAGGTCGGGCCCATGACTATGTCGGACACAGTCGGCAACAAGTCTCTTGAAACGGAGGGCGGGGCCTGACCAGATCGAAGGGGGCGTCGCACCGGCCGGAGAAGGGACCAAGGACGCCGTCCGGGACATCCTCGACGAGGATCGAGTCCTCCGAGCGGCATCCGGACGAAGGCCGGCGGCAGGCAGGCGGACATCCGGCCGCCGCTCTGACGCCGGCCATCAACGCACCGCATACGGTGGTGGATGCCGGGATGCGACGAGAGGGCGGCCGGCGTCGGCCGCTGGTGGAGGGGGCGTGGACAGTGGGCAGCGAGAGCATCCGCGCCATGCGCAGGACCGGCAGCAGGATGGGCCAGTGGTGGGCTGCGCTGCGCCGGACACCTGTGGCGATCTGGAACGACGACGTGACGGACTGGGCCGCCGCTTTGACCTACTACGCGGTCCTGGCGCTGTTCCCCGTGCTGCTGGTGCTTCTCTCGGTGCTGGGGCTCACCATGCCCACGGCGAAGCCGGAAGTGATCGACCGGCTCACCCGCATGGCGCCTGCCGCATCCCGGGACTTGCTGCGCAGCGCCCTGGAGCAGATGGCCGGCCAGTCCTCTGCAGCCTGGCTGCTGGTCTTCCTCGGCGGGGCCGGGGCCCTGTGGTCGGGCTCCAGCTATCTGAGTGTCTTTCGCCGGGCCCTGCACGCCATGCATCACGTCAGCTCGCACCGGCCGGTGTGGCGGACGGCCCCACGCATCATCGCTACGGCCATCGTGCTGATCGCCCTTCTCCTGACCACGACGCTCGCCCTGCTGCTGAGCGGCAGCCTGGTACGACGTCTGGGCCGAGCGCTGGAGATGGGCAGCCTTCCCCGGGCTGCATGGGACACCTTGCGCTGGCCTGTTCTGGCAGCGGTGGCCATCGCCCTGGTCCTGGTGCTCTATCGTTCCGGTCCCGCGGCGTCGCGTCCGCTGCGAAAGATGGCGCCGGGTGGGGGGCTGGCGATCGTGCTCCTGCTGTCGACCTCCCTCGGTTTCACCGTCTATGCCTCTCATGTGAGCACCTACCACCGCCTGTACGGCTCCCTGGCCGGGGTCGTGGTCTTCCTCATCTGGCTGTGGCTGTCCAACCTGGCACTCCTGGCAGGTGCCCAGTTCAACGTCGAGCTCGCGCGGCAGGCCGTCAACGCTCATGCGCGCGGACATCGACAACCCTGATGGTCGGTGCCTCCCGGCGTAAGGCGCGCGTGAGCCTGGTGCAGAGCGAGCAAGAGCGAAGATCGGTGTGTGACGCGGACCGATCGGCCCTGCGGGCCGATGTCTTCCCCGGCACCGGCCATTTGACGGAGACGGACCAACTGATCGCAGAGTGCGCCAGTGTCGGGGCTACTGGTCAGAGAAAGTACGCCGTAAGGCTCAGGCCGCACGCCGCAGCCTGCACGTACCAGGCACCGGCAGATTTGCGGCGGGCTCATGGCGCCATCGTTGAGCAGACCACTTCCGGTGCCAAGTACGCGC
The DNA here is from genome assembly GCF_009604455.1 of Streptomyces sp. RB17. Taxonomy (GTDB): domain Bacteria; phylum Actinomycetota; class Actinomycetes; order Streptomycetales; family Streptomycetaceae; genus Streptomyces. The sequence continues at coordinate 86,463 of NZ_WEGL01000012.1, read as the reverse complement.
CGGGGGACGTCTGGTCCGGTCGAGCAGCCGGCCTGACGCCGGCGAACGCGCCGTGTTTCGGTTGCCCCGCACGGGGGACTGCGACCACGGCGTTCATTCCCTCGTCCGTCCGCACAGGTGGCCGGTTCGGTCCCGGACCCGTGGGGTCAGGCCGTGGCCTCGACCAGTCGCTTCATGCCGGGCTGGTCGGTCACGCAGCCCACCAGGCCGAGGGTCCGGGCCAGCGCCAGGTCGCGCTCGTCGTTGACGGTCCAGGCCATCACGTCGATGCCGGCGGCGCCGCACTTGTCCACGATGGCCCGGTTCAGCTGGCGCAGTTCCACGCTGACCAGTGTGGAACCCACCTTCTGGGCGCGGCCGACGAAGGTGTCGCGGTGCGCGCTGGGGCCTGCCACCAGCACGGTGCGGGCCTGCGGCAGCAGGTTGTGGATCTCGATCAGCGCCGCGTCGTGGAACGACAGCACCGAGACCCGGTTCAGCAGGCCGCGGTCGGTGAGCACCCTGGCCAGCGACCGGGCGGCCGCCACGTCCTTGATCTCCGCCTGGATCGGCAGCGTCGGCCCGACGGCGTCCAGCACCTCCCCGAACGTGGGGGTGGGCTCGCCGAGGCCGGCGTCGAGCTTCTTGAGCTGCCGCAACTCCTGGTCGGCGATGGGCCCGGAGCCGTCCGTGGTGCGGTCGAGGGTCTCGTCGTGCATGACGACCAGCTCGCCGTCCCTGCTCAGGTGCAGGTCCAGTTCGATGCCGTCCAGCGCCTCGCGTTCGGCCCGCAGGAAGGAGCGCAGGGTGTTCTCCGGCTCGGCGGCCATGACACCGCGGTGGCCGATGGTGAAGAAAGACACTCGATTGCCGTCCTTGGGTGCGGTGGTCCGGGGCAGCCGCACGAGGGCCCTACCCCCGCCGGGCCCGAACGACCGCCCGTCGGAAGGCCCAAGCCTAACGGGCCCGTCCGGCCGCGCGCCCGGCCCGCCTGGAACCACGCCGGAGCGAGCCCCCATGGTGTTGCCACAGCGAGCCAGGAGACGCTGCCGGGGCCGCGAAACGCGGCCGCAGGTCAGCGAGTGGCACATCACCTGGGCATCCGTCACTCATGACGCCGGACGGCTCCCTCCCGCAGGACCGCTTCTTCAAGGACATCAAGTGACACTTCGTGCGGACCGGCGGCGCACAGCTCAACAGCGGCGGCTACGCCACCAGCCTCGCCGACTACCAGACCTGCTGGAACTCGCCCCTGACCCAGTACAAGCAGGCCGCCGCCCTCGGCGCCACCTTCGTGCTGATGCCGCACGACATGGCCGGCGGCAACGACGTCTCCGCCACCACCATCCGGCGCTGGCGCTACGAGCTGATCACCTTGCTGGCCGCCAAGGCCCCACGGCTGGACCGCGCCTTGAAGAAGATCGCCCGGCGGGGCGGCGAGGTCGTCCTGATCGACGGCACCCTGATCCCCACCCAGCGCGCACCGGGACGGCGAACCGGCCGAACTCCTCGGGCTGTGAGGATGATGGCCGTGTCGTTCCGGCCGTGGCCTGACTCGTACTCTGGCTGGCTGCTTGTGCCTTGTGTTTGATCTGTCGGCCCGGCCGGAGCGACGTGTACCGGCACCGGGCCGGCGGAGTGTGTCCCGATAGGGGCCTTGGCCTAGAAGGCACCGTCACAGTCCTGACCGCTCCACCGACCGGCGCTGGCCATCGGCACCACGTCGTCGAACAGGAGCACCGTGACCACCCTCAGCATGCCCGCTGCCGTCCGTGCCGTCCAAGATGCTGAGGCTCCGGCTGCGCCGCGTTCGGTGATGCTCGGCGTCGACACCCACAAGGACGTGCACGTCGCCGCCGTCCTTGACCACCTTGGCGCGCTGCTGGGCACCGGAGAGTTCCCGGCCGGTCGGCTACCGCCAGCTTCTGGACTGGGCAGGCCAATGCGGGACCGTTCTGCGGGCCGGGGAGGAGTGCACGGGCTCCTACGGAACCGGAAAGTCATATGCGGCGCGGTACGGCTCCGTCCTGCCAGCGGTAGAGGTCGCGCAGCAGGGAAATCTCGGCGCCGTGATGGATCAGCTCCCTGTTGACGTGCAGGACCCTGTTCTCCATGGGAAACCGCTCGGGACCCAACCTGGGCGGATTCTCCAGGTCAGCGTCCGAGAGCTCGCGGACCCCCGCGTTCCATCTCCCGTACATCTCATCGAGCTGTTTCAGCGCCTCGTCAGCGGTCCCCGCGTAGGCGAATGTCTGGGAGTCGACGTCCTGGCCGCCGAAGTACCATCCGACCCGATAACCCAGGCAGGAGACGATGATGTGCGCCAGCCGCCAGGCAATCGTGGTCACCGGCGCCGGCACCGGGTCAGGGGACGCGGAGTCCATCGTCCACTCCCCCGAACCTGCCGACATCGGTGCGGCCGACGTGCCACGTGGGCGGATGCTCCAGCAGCCGCGCACCGGCTCCCAGAAGTACTCCTCATCGGCAAGACCGTCCAGCCGCGGCCGCAGGTTCTTGTGCCAGTACCAGTCCACCTGCTCCGCGAGCCGCTCGCTTCTTGTCATTTCCGCACACTACATACAACGGAGACCTGGCTGCGGCCCTCGCGGACGCCGTCGCCGGCCTGGGCCGCGAGAGCGTACCGCACCGGGAGATGACGCTGGGGGCTGATGTGCCCCCGGGCCGCGCCGCCGCGAGCGGCTGTTTGACATAAACGACCCGGCTGGCTGGGTTGGGGTCAATGGCCCAAATGTGACAGCCTCGACCGATGACATGACGGATGATCAAGACCGCAGACTCCCGCCCGAAATCAGCATGAGTATCCCGAGCGAGCGCCACGCCAGAGCCTCCGACCTCCGACCTGCATGTTCGAAGATGGCGAAGACTCAAAGGAGGAACACGACGGCATGATGACTGATCCGTCCTCTTAAACGCCACTGGCGTGCGCAATTGGGTGGCATCCCCAGTGGCCCGGGAGCTGGATACGACTCCCGGGCCCCGCCACGTTCCTGCGGCGCGTGCGGCGGGTGGTACACGCGGCCGTCAGTTCACACCGTGGTCACCGTGACGATGCCGTTGTCCGTCTTGCCCAACCGGCCCAGCCACTGTCGGCCCACGTGCGCGGTCGCCGTCCCGTCCTTGCGGTCCCCGGAGCCGTCGATCACGATGACCCCGCCCTCGTGCGGAGCCGTCGCCCGCTGCTCGCGCAGCAGTGCCTCCGGTCGTTGACCTGCCCGACCTCCCAGGGAGACTCGGACAAGAGGAACTGCAGCCGCTGCACCCCCGCATCCCCGTACCCGCCATCGGCTCCGCCCCTGCCAGACAGGTGATCGTCTTGTTCCGCTCCCGTGGCGCCAGGGCCAGGTACTCGCGAGAACCCCGCCGTTGCGGCGGGCTGAAGAAGAGGTCGCCGAACCGGGCCGCGTACTCCTCCAACGGCCCCGGCGCAGGCGGATACGGACAGCGAGCGGTCATCTTCAGCCTGCGGTGAGGCAGTTGACTCCTTCCACCGGCCTGCGACCCGGGTGCGGGGTCGCTGGGTGGCCCGTTGAAGGGTGTCGCAGACCTACGACAGTGCGTGCCACGCCTTGGACAACGCTTGACGGAACTGGTCGGCTTGGTGCGGTGTGAGGTCGTGGATCATCCGCTCCTCCAGATCCCGTACCGGAGCCGCGAACCGGTCGAGCAGTTCGCGCCCGGTGTCGGTCAGCAGGATCAGCAGTTCGCGGCGGTTGCGAGGGTTGCGCTCCCGCCGTACGAGCCCCCGCGCCTCCAGCGACCGTACTAGATCGGCCATGGACTGTGCCGTGACGAACGAGTCCCGGGCGAGCTGGGCCGCCGACAGGCCGTCATGACGCTCCAGCACGGTGAGGGCGGTGTACTGCAGAGCCGTGATCCCCGCGGGCTTGACGAGCTCGTCCAGGTGCGAGCGCACGACGAGTTCCACCTGCTTGACCATGTAGAGCAACGACGGGTGTGTCCGTGTATCGACCATGCGTGCACCCTAGGCCATTGACAGGAAACCTGTCTTTAATCAGACTGCAGAACCAACAGGAATCCTGTTTGTTGAAAGCTTGCCGAACGACGCTGGGGAGTCGGTCATGGCCACCACCTTCGACACCGGTCCGGGACAGCTGTTCATCGGCGGCCAGTGGCGCGAAGCCGCGGACGGCGCCCGCATGGACGTCATCGACCCGTCCACCGGTCGTCTGATCACGACCGTCGCGGAGGCCGGCGCCGGCGACGTCGACGCCGCCGTGGGCGCGGCCAGGGATGCCTTCGATTCCGGGCCGTGGCCCCGGATGAGCGGGCGCGAGCGTGGGCGCGTGCTGCACCGGGTCGCGGAGCTGATCCGTGCCAACGCCGAGGAGATCGCGGCTCTGGAGAGCCTCGACGTGGGCAAGCCGATCTCCCTGTCCGCCGCGGTCGATGTGACGAACGCGGCCAGCGACTACGAGTACTACGCCTGCCTCGCCCAGAGCCAGGACGGCGCCACCCGCGACACCCCGCTCAACGCCTTCGCGTACACCAGACGCGAGCCGCTCGGCGTCGTCGCCGCCATCACACCTTTCAACTTCCCGCTGATTCTTGCCGGTTCGAAGCTCGCACCGGCCCTTGCGGCCGGCACCACCGTCGTCCACAAGCCCGCCGAGGAGACTCCTCTCAGCGCCCTCTACATGGGCCGCCTGCTGAAGGAGGCGGGCGTCCCCGACGGCGTGGTCAATGTCGTCACGGGTACAGGTCCGGTGGCGGGCGAGGCTCTGCTGCGCAACCCCGGCATCGACAAGGTCGCCTTCACCGGATCCACCGCCGTCGGCCGGCACGTGGCGAGTGTGGCGGGTGAAGGGCTGAAGACCGTCGTGATGGAGCTGGGCGGAAACGCGGCGCACATCGTCTTCGAGGACGCCGACCTGGAGAAATCGGTCGGCGCGATCATCAAGGCGCTCGTCTTCAACACCGGCCAGTTCTGCATGGCCGGCCCCCGGCTGCTGGTCGCCCGCCCGGTGCACGACACCTTGGTCGCCATCCTTGCCGAGGCCGTCGCGCAGGTGCCCGTGGGCGATCCACGCGATCCGGGGACCGTCGTCGGGCCGATGGCGGCACTGAAGCACCTGAAGAAGGTCGAGGAGTACGTCGAACTGGCGCGCAAGGAGGGTGCCAGGGTGGTCGCCGGCGGCGAGCGGCTCGACCTGGGCGGCGGCTACTACTACAGACCCACCGTGATCACGGGCCTCGCCAACGATTCCCGCGTCGTCCAGGAGGAGATCTTCGGCCCCGTCCTCACGGTCCAGCCCTTCGACACCGAGGACGAGGCCGTGGCCCTCGCCAACTCCACGCCGTACGGCCTCGCCTCGGGCATCCAGACCACCAGCCTCGCCCGCGCCCACCGCCTCGCCGAGCGGCTGCAGGCCGGCATCGTCTGGATCAACGACTGGGCCATGCTCGACCCGGCGGTCCCCTTCGGCGGCGTCAAGGACTCCGGCTTCGGCCGCGAGTACGGCCCCGAGGCCCTCGCCGCCTACACCAAGGTCAAGTCCGTGGTCGTCTCCCTCGACTGAGCGCCGGCGCAAAGGAGTTCACCGTATGACCACCACCACGCACGCCGCAGTGGTCGAGTCCGCAGGAGCGCCCTTCACGCTTTGCGACGTCGAACTCGACGCCCCCGGACCGGGTGAGGCCCTCGTGCGCCTGGTCGCCACCGGCCTGTGCCACACCGACCTCGCCGTGGCGAGCGGCGCTCTGCCCTTCCCGCTGCCGGGCGTCCTCGGCCACGAAGGAGCCGGTGTCGTGGAGGCCGTAGGCCCGGACGTGACCGGCGTCGAACCCGGCGACCACGTCGTGCTGTCCTTCACCTCCTGCGGCGACTGCTGCAACTGCCGAGACGGACACCCCGCGTACTGCGCCACCTGGCTCCCGCTGAACCTCATCGGCGGCCGGCGCGCCGACGGAACCAGCACCATCAGCCGCGACGGCAGCCCGCTCGGCGGGCACTTCTTCGGCCAGTCCTCCTTCGCCGAATGCGCGTTGGTGGACCGGCGCAGCCTGGTGAAGGTCGACCCGGATGTGCCGCTCGAGCGCATCGCCCCGCTCGGCTGCGGTGTGCAGACCGGGGTCGGTGCCGTGTGGAAAGTCCTCAAACCCCGGGCGGGCAGCACGCTCGTGGTCCTCGGCGCCGGAGCCGTGGGCCTGTCCGCGGTGATGGCCGCCGCCCTCACCCCGGCTGCGCGGATCATCGCCGTGGACCGGTTCGCCGAACGCCTCACCATCGCCGAGGAGTTGGGCGCCACCCACACCGTCAACGCGGCCGAGTCCGACCTCGGCGACACGCTCGCGGCGCTGACCGGCGGGCTGGGAGCCGACGGAATCGTCGAGACCACGGGCAACGTCGCCGTGCTGCGCCAGGGCGCCGACGCGCTCGCCGCTCGCGGCACCCTGGTCGTCGTCGGCGCCCCGCCCTTCGGCACCGAAGTCGCCCTGGACGTCAACGGGTTGCTGCCAGGCAAGCGGATCGTCGGGCTCACTTTGGGGGACAGCGAAACCCAGACCTTCATCCCCGCCCTCGTCCAGCTGGTCAAGGAGGGACGGCTGCCGCTGCACCGCCTGATCAGCACCTATCCGTTCACGGGCATCGACCAGGCGGTGCGGGACATGAACGCGGGCAAGACGATCAAGCCGGTGCTCACCTTCTGAACCGTCCCGACAGTCCGCCGAAGAGACCAGCGTGCCCGTCCGAGGCATGGCCTGGTGCCGGTCGTGCAGTGCGGCCACCGTCCGGACGGTTCCGTCCGGGCTGCGCAGTGGGTCTCCGGGCCGCAGGTCGGATGCCAGGGTCCAGCCGTGGCCGGCGACGTAGAAGCGATGTCCGGGTGTGCTGGTGAGGCGTCCGCCGTCGGTGAGATCGACATCGACCAGGTCGACGGCGGTGTGGTGGAAGGTCCGGGTGACCGGCTCGCCCTGGACGCGTCCGGTCGCCGGGTCGGTGGCCAGCAGCAGGTCACCGAGGCGCACGTCACGCAGCGCCTTGTGACTGCCGCCGGCGAGAACGACCTGGGTGGTGCCGGGGAAGCTGTTGAGCTTGCACGCCGTCCGCGCCTCCTCGTACACCTCGACCTGGTGCTCGATGTCCGCCAGCGTCTCGGCGTCGACGTCCAGCGTCTTGAGGGCCTTCAGCGCGTCGGCCACGCCTTCCCCGGACCGCAGGGCGGCGTCCACGCCTCGGATCGCCTCGGCGATCTTCCCGAGCGGACCGCCGAGCGGAAGCCAGGTGGCGGCCCAGGCACAGTCGCCGAGGCTGCCGTCGCCGTCACCGGTGACCTTGTGGTAGCAGCCGGTGAAGTCCCCCGCGATCGACTTGGCGATGCCCTTCCAGAGATCAACGGTCACGTCCCACGCGGAGATCTTGACCTTCTTGCTCAGGCCCTTGACCGTCACCGTCTTGAGGAAGACCGTGTCCTCGGCCGGGCAGCCGGACTCGGTGGCGGGAACGTCCGGGTTGAGGCACAGGTAGTAGCTGACCACCGCGTCGAAGTGCGCGATGTACACCAGGGTGTTGCAGTTGAAGTTGTGGCACTCGTTGGGGAGTTGTTCGGGATCCCCATCTTGCTTGATGTCGTCGATGACGGAGAACACTCCGCCGACACCGGTCGCCGCGCCCGTCTGGACCTGCTGGTTGGCCTTGTTCCGTTCGGCCTGGTCGGCGGCGTCCTGGGCTTCCTTGGCGTATTTGTCGGCGTCCTTCGCGGCTTGTTCGGCTTCGGTTGCGGCGGTGTCGGCGCGGTCGGCGGCGGCGCGGGTGTCCTTGGCGTCCTGTTCGGCCTGGCTGGCGGCGGTGCGGGCGGCGTCGGCGTCGAGTTCGGCGGTGTCTGCGGAGTTGCGGGCGTCCTTGGCGTAGCCGTCGGCGGTGTCGGCCGCGGTGCCGGCGGCTGCGGCGTCGTCGGCGGCCTGTTTGTCGTAGTCGACGGTCCGCAGGGGGCTGCACCGCATCCCCACCGAGGCAAAGCCCGAGAAGACCGCCGCCCCGGCGTAGCGGACCCGCGATCCACCCCGGACGGGGCCATCGTGCGGAGTGGCCCCCGTGTGCGCCGCCCTACGGGTACGGCAGGCGCACACCACCAGGGCTCGGCGACGGTACCTTTCCCCCGGGGGCCGTCGCCGAGCCTCTTGGCAGACGTCCCGCCGACCACGGAAACCGATCGGTTTATATTTCTCCCGAATCGAGTTAACCTCACAGTATGAGCACCGAAGTGAAGGCAAGTCCCCGAGAGCGGCTCCTGGAGGCGGCGGCCACGCTCACCTACCGAGACGGCGTCGGCATCGGCATCGAGGCGCTGTGCAAGGCGGCGGGCGTGTCGAAGCGCTCCATGTACCAACTGTTCGAGAGCAAGGACGAACTGCTGGCAGCGAGCCTGGAGCAACGCGCTTCCGCCTTCGTGACGACACTCCTGCCCGCGGCGGACGACGGCCGTTCATCCCGCGAGCGGATCCTGCACGTCTTCGAACAGGTGGAACTGCAGGCGGGTGCGCCCGAGTTCCGAGGCTGCCGGTACCTGGCCGTGCAGATCGAGCTCAAGGACCGGAGCCACCCTGCGAGCCGGGTGGCCCACCGGATCAAGGGAAACCTGACGGCCTTCTTCCGGGACGAGGCCGAACAGGGCGGTGCGAGCGATCCCGACCTGCTGGCCCGACAGCTCAGCCTGGTCTTCGACGGTGCCAGCGCCCGCGCGGGGATCGGAGCCGACAACCTCACCGGGCTCATCGCCCCCACGGTGGCCACCCTGCTCGACGCGGCAGGCGTGCGCTGACACATCACCTTTTCGGGGATGTCCGGCGACCGGTGCGCCCTCGGGGCTGACGCCCACCTCCGGCACCCGGGACAGGTCCGGCGGCCTTACCGCCCGGCTTCCCGGCAGTCGGCGGGAAGCCCGATGACCGTAAGGGTGTTGATCAGCATGCCGTGGGCGAGGAAGGCCGTGGCCTCGTCGGCATCCGCGCCCAGCGGCAGGCGCACGGTTTCCCAGAGCCTCGTCCAGCCGGCCCGGACGAGCTTGCCGATCCGATCATCGCCCTGCGCCTCAGTGGCTGCCACGAGGGCGTATCCCTGCATCTGCATCAGCAGCGTCTCTGGATGCGCCGAGCGTAGCCGCGCGTAGGCGCCTGCCATGGCGTAGAGGGCCTGCTCGCTGCCCTCTGCCCCTTCGGTCGCCCGCTCGAAAGCCAGCCGGGTGTCCTCCATGCTCCGCGTCAAGGCGGCGACGAAGATCGCCTGCCTGTCAGGAAAGAGCGGAAGAGGTACGGCTGCGTGACCCCCACGCGTTTGGCGATCGCCTCGGTGGAGGTGCCGTAGTAGCCCCTGAGTGCGAACTCGGCGATGGCCGCGCGGATGATGCTCTGACGTCTCTCCTGTGAGCTTGTCCTGCCCATGCCGCCCTCCTGTCCGATGCCGGCCCGACGGTATCTCCTGGGCTTGCGCGTTGTAAACCGATCGGTTTACGGTGGGCGAAACCGATCGGTTTCTAGTGTTCGGGAGTCCCTGATGAGCACGCATCGACCAGTAGCACTCGTGACGGGTGCGTCATCCGGCATCGGGAAGGCGGCCGCGCTCGCGCTGGTCGAGGCGGGATTCGAGGTGGTCGGCACAAGCCGCGACACCTCCCGCGTCACCCCGCTCGACGGCGTGACCTTCCTCGACCTCGACGTGGCCGAGGACACGTCCTGACACCAATCGAAGGCGCCACCGTCCTTGTCACCGGAGGCGGCCGGGGCATCGGCAAGATGCTGGTCGAGGAGCTCTACGGGCGCGGTGCCGGCAAGGTCTACGCCACGGCCCGTGACCCGCGCACGGTGACGCACCCCGATGCCGTTCCGCTGGCTCTTGAGGTCACCGACCCCGCATCCGTGACGGCCGCCGCCGAGCAGGCCCAGGACGTCACCATCCTGATCAACAACGCCGGCGCCTCGGTCCGCGCCTCGTACCTCGACGCCCCGATGGAGGACGTGCGCCGGGACCTGGAGACCAACTTCTACGGGCCGCTGCTGGTCACCCGGGCCTTTGTGCCGATCATCGAGCGCAACGGCGGGGGCCACATCCTCAACGTCCACTCCGCGCGGTCCTGGGTGGCCGACACCACGGCCTACGGCGCCTCCAAGGCCGCCCTGTGGTCGCAGACCAACTCAGTGCGTCTGGAGTTGCAGCCGCGCGGCATCGCGGTGACCGGACTCCACGTGGCCTACGTGGACACCGCTATGGCGGCGGGTGTCGACGGGCCCAAGGCCGACCCTCGCGACGTGGCCGTGGCCGCGCTCGACGGCATCGAGGCGGGGGCACACGAGGTGCTGGCCGACGACCTCACGCGCTGGGTCAAGTCGCAGCTGTCCGCCGATCTGGACGCCCTGTACCCGCAGTTGAACCAGTAATACCCACTCACCGATGACAAGGAAATTCCCGTGGAAAGTTCACTCACCCACCGCTTCGTCGACGTGAACGGAGTCAGACTGCACATCGCCGAGCAGGGGCAGGGGCAGGGGCCGCTGGTCCTGCTGCTGCACGGCTGGCCGGAGAGCTGGTACTCCTGGCGCCACCAGTTCGACGCGCTGGCAGCGGCCGGCTACCGGGTCGTCGCCCCGGACCAGCGCGGCTATGCCCGCAGCGAGCAGCCGCCGGATGTCACCTCCTACACCCTGCTCCACCTCGTCGGCGACGTGATCGCACTGATCGAGGAACTCGGCGAGGAGCAGGCGATCGTCGTGGGGCACGACTGGGGCGCACCCGTCGCCTGGACCGCGGCGATGCTGCGCCCCGACAAGGTCCGTGCGGTGGCCGGGCTCAGCGTTCCGCCCATCCTGCCCGGCGGGATGGTCCCTCCCTCGATCACCCGCACCCAGTACGGCGAGGGCTTCTACCAGGTCTACTTCCAGCAGCCGGGAGTCGCCGACGCCGAGTTCGCCAAGGACATCGCGGAATCCTTCCGCCGCCTCCTGGTGGGCGCCTCCGGCGACAACCCGCTCGGCAGGGAGCCCCGCCCGTTGGTCATACCCGACGGTCTGGGCCTCCTGGACACCATGCCGCAGGCGCCCGACCTCCCGGCCTGGCTGACCGAGGAGGACATCCAGGCATACACCGAGGACTTCGCCCTCCACGGCGAGCAGGCGTTCACCGGAGCCTTCAACTGGTACCGGAACATCGAGCGCAACAACGAACTGCTCGCTGCCTTCAAGGGGCGCGGGATCGACGTCCCGGCGCTGTACGTGGTGGGAGACCGCGACATGGTCACCTCACTGCGCTACCCGGAAGGGGGCCCCTCGCTGGGCGAAATCTTCCGAGGTGAGGACGGGTCGGGCAACCCGCTGACCGCTGTCGCGCCTCAACTGCACGATGTGGTGGTGCTTGAGGGCTGCGGGCACTGGACGCAGCAGGAACGTCCGGCGGAGACCAACGCCGCGCTCCTGGACTTCCTCGCCCACATCGACGGCCCCACGCCCCGATGACACTGCGCAGAGTCCGCCTGCCCGGCACGGTTCGGCGGGAGCAGGGCCCAAGGCCCGCGTGGAGGCGGCCGGCGAGCCAGGCGGCTTCGCCGTCATCGACCGCTTCCGGCGGGCCGGGTCACCTCCACGAGTCCGACCGAGACCCTGGCCTGCCACCGCGCCGCACGGCAGCGTAGCCGCCCCAGGCGACCGAAGCGGGCCAAGACGGTCGCCGACCACATCCTGTGGCCTTCCTTACAGCTGGCCCACCCCGACCAGACAGAGGAATCACCGATGTCCGAGCGCCATCCCATCCTGATCACCGGAGCCGCCGGCCATATCGGCGGCGTGAGCCGAACGATCGTCGACATGCTGCTCGAACAAGGGCACCCGGTGCGCGCGTTCGTGCGGCAGGAGGACGACCGCGCGCAGGCGCTCCGCGAGGCCGGGGCCGAGGTCTTCGTCGGAGACCTGCTCACCATCGCCGACGTGACAGCCGCGCTGAAGGGCGTCCGGCGCATCTACTTCAGCATGAGCCTGTCGCCGTACTACACCGACGCCGTCAGCCTGATGGCCGCAGCCGCGCGGGCCCAGGGTGACATCGAGGTCTTCGTCAACATGTCCGAGTTCGAGCAGTCGTTCATGACGTTCGAGAAGATGACCGCGCCGGACGAGGAACGGCGTGCATGGCTCGGCGGACTCGTCGCCAACTGGTCGCCGCAGCAGCGCGCCCACTGGATCGCCGAGCGGGTGCTGGAGTGGTCCGGCCTCCCGACCGTCAACGTACGGGCGGCCATGTTCGTCGAGAACCCCCTGATGACCTGGCTGGCGCTGGGCCCGCTGAGCAACGGCGAACTGCGCCTGCCCTTCGGCCACCACCGGCTCGCCCCCGTCGCGGGTTTCGACGTGGCGGAGGCGTGCGCGAAGATCCTCGCCGACCCGGCGCCGCACATCTCGAAGTCCTACGAGCTCAACGGTCCGGAGCTGAAGGACATGCACGGCTTCGCGGAGGACTTCGGGGCCGTGCTGGGACGCCAGGTCAGCTACGTTCCCGAAGAGGTCGAAACCTGGAACGAGACCTACGTGGACCCTGCCCTGGCCGATTTCCCGCACACCGCGGAGCACATGAAGACCCTCACCCGGCTGATCGGCGGCGGCGGGTACCGCGGCGTCACCGACCAGCTGGAAACCCTGCTCGGGCGCGCGCCGAAGAGCGTGCGCTGGGCCCTGGAGAACCATCCGCGCATTCAGAAGCTGGCGGCTGCCAGATTCGCCGAGCGATCGAGGAACTGCGGTCATGAGCGAGGTGTCGAGCGGTGAGGCTGCGGAGTCTGCGGAGGGACAACCTTCACACGGGTGGTTGGAGCGCGTCGACTTGGGAGAAGTACCCTACGCGGCGGCGCAGACGGACATGGCCCGCTGGGCTGAGGAGCGCAAACAGGGGCTCGCGGCCAACCGGCTGTTCCTGCTCACGCACCCTGCGGTGATCACCTACACCGCCCGAACGCCGAACGACCAGCTGCCCGACGCCGCCTCACCCATCGACCTGGTGCAGACGGACCGCGGCGGACATGCCACCTACCACGGTCCCGGCCAGCTCATCGGCTACCTCGTTCTCAACGTGCGCGAGCTCGGTCCCCGTGGCCTCATCCGCCGTGTTGAGCAGGCACTGATCGACGCACCGGACACCCTCGGCTTCCCAGCGGTCCGCCGCGAGACGCCGCCGGGGGAGGAGAGCCTGGTGGGCGTATGGACCCCTGATCAACGCAAACTCGCCTCGATCGGCATGCGCATCAGCGGGAGCAAGCCTCGTCTTCGCTGGTCAGACACCCTGACCGAGTTGATCACCTGCTGGTGGTCCGCCTCCGTGAAAGCCCAAGGCCAGTGGCAGGCGCTGCCGCCGACCAGTTTGCCCTTGGTGCCGGAACGAGGCCGTCTGCGGCATGAACGCTCTTCCTGCGGTGGCTCAGGGCTCCGCTTGACTTCGAGTGCACTTGAATCCGTAGCGTTCGGTGTATGAGCACTGCACAGCACAAGATCGGATCCGGTTTCGGTGCCACCAGCACCGCCGACGACGTCCTGCAGGGCGTCGACCTGACCGGAAAGCTTGCCCTCGTCACCGGCGGTTACTCGGGGATCGGCCTGGAGACCACCCGGGCGCTCGCCAAGGCCGGGGCCCACGTGGTCGTGCCCGCCCGCCGTCCGGCCACGGCCGAACAGGCGCTGACCGGCATCTCCGGAGTCGAACTGGACGAGCTGGACCTCGGCGACCTGGAAAGTGTGCGCGGCTTCTCCGAGCGGTTCCTCGCCTCCGGACGGACCATCGACATGGTGATCGACAGCGCCGGGATCATGGCGTGCCCGGAGACACGGGTGGGGCCCGGCTGGGAGGCCCAGTTCGCCACCAACCACCTCGGTCACTTCGCCCTCGTCAACCGTCTGTGGCCCGCGATCGCACCGGGCGGTGCCCGGGTCGTCTCCGTCTCCTCCCGCGGGCACCATTTCTCCGGCATCCGCTGGGACGACATCCACTGGCGGCAGGGCTACGACAAGTGGGAGGCCTACGGCCAGGCCAAGACCGCCAACGTGCTGTTCGCCGTCCAGCTCGACAAGCTCGGCCGCGATGCCGGCGTCCGCGCCTTCGCCCTGCACCCTGGCGGCATCATCACCCCGCTCCAACGGCACCTGCCCAAGGAGGAGATGATCGAGCGCGGTTGGATCGACGAGGACGGCAACGTGCTCAACCCCGAGGGTTTCAAGACGCCGCCGCAGGGTGCGGCCACCCAGGTGTGGGCGGCGACCTCGCCGCAGCTGGACGGGATCGGGGGCGTCTACCTGGAGGACTGCGACATCGCCGAGCCCGCGCCGGAGGACGACGCCGAGCGCTTTGGTGTGAAGGACTGGGCGATCGACCCGGAGCAGGCGGCTCGACTGTGGGAGCTGTCGGCGGAGCTGACGGGCGTCAACGCGTTCGCCGGCTAGAACTCCCGGGAGCCCGTGGCAGGTTCGCGGAGCGCCCGGTTCTCGGGGCCGGTACGGCGCGACTGGTGCGGCCGTCGCCAGGGCCCCGTGGGAATCGCCGGGGGTTCGGTCCCACCGTCGGTTGGGTGGTTGATCAGGCCGGCCACGCACAGTGCCGTACCCGGCGGCACGCGGTTGGCCCCGCCCGGTCGCCGTGCCGTGGTCGTCCAGCCTTACGGATACAGTACGGCGGTTGCTGGCCGTCCTGCGGGGCATGCCCGACGACCGGGCCGGAACGTTTGCCAAGGATGCGCCGACGATGGGAGTCATCCCCCAGGTTCTGCGGATCGGGCGCAGCCCCTGCTCGATGGCCTTCGAGCCCGGCGGCCGGCAGCCGCGACGAATGACGCCGCCCGAGGCAGGAGCCGGGCGACCCGGACGAGGCGCCCGGCGTCGAGGCGATGACTGACCAGGAACTGCGCGAGCGCCGGGACGGATGCGTACACCGATCAGGTGGCTTGGCCGGCTCTTGGCGTGCGCCGACAGCGATCTCAGAAGGTGAGGTTCCAATGTGGCGCCATGACCATATCGTCCACGGTCAACTCGCTCGGACACAGAGTCGCCCTGCCCCCTGTTCGTGGGCAGGGGACATCGGCACCCGCTTCCGGCTCACGGCCGGGGCGGGTGTTCGTCGTTGCGGTGCCTTGAGCCTGGCTTTTCCCCTGCTTCGGCGGTTCGGTGGGCTTCGGTCAGCTGATGGTGATTCCTTCTGCCTCGGGTGTGCCCGCGGTCACGGTTCTGGTCGCGGGGTCGTAGGTCAGGCTGATCTCCTCGCTGCAGGTGGGCGAGTGCCTGGGCCGCCGGGTCATGGCTCAGGGTCACCCACCCCGCAGCATCCAGGTGTATTGAGCTGAAGCGTCGTTCAGACGGCTGAGACGGAGGACTGCCGCGCCGGCCGCCACCTCCGAGTCGGCGGGGACTACCCCGTCGGGTCCAGCACCATCACCGCCCGTACGGATCACCTCCGCGTCGGCGGGGTCCACGAGCTCGTCCACGTCGAGGGCATGGCGTGGGACGGAACACCCCGCGTCGGCGGGACGGACTGGTCGAGCCTGAACGACCCGCCCTACGGCGACGGAGCACCCCCGTGTCCGGTCCCCGCTGGGCTGCGGCGAGGCCCCGTGCTCCTGACGCCCGCCGCTCAACACGTCTGGATCGTACGGCCGGTGGCGGCTCAGCCCCGGGGACCGCGGCCGAAGGCCCGGCGGACGAGCCGGACCAGGAACCAGACCAGCAGGGCGATGAAGAGGATGACGAGGACGACGACGACCAGGAGGAAGATGCCGAGTTTCTTGAAGAAGCCGCTCTTCTTCCTGGTCTTCTTGGTGTGGAACCGGGCCGACGAGGCGTGATGCCGGGACGTGTGGTGGCGGAGACTGACGTCGGACGCGGTGTTCGGAGACTCGGATCCACTGCGTACGGTGGTCACTGCGGCCGTCACCCGTTGCTGTGCGTCGGTTGCGGCGGCCGCCGGTGTCACCGTCAGGCCCAGCCCGAGCAGCAGTGTCAGGAGAAGCGTCGTCGCGCGGCCCTTCGTGTGGTGCGGGTATGTGGTGGTCATGTGTGACTCCCCGTTTCAGGTGTAAGTGCCGTTGCTGCCTTGCGCAATGACGCAACTATTATTCGCGGACAGGTGTCCGCGCCATCTCTCGATCTGAACGGGGCTTTTCCATGCGCTATCTGGTACGCGATCGCATGCTGGCGTTCCACGAGGAGGCCTGGGTCGAGACGGAGCACCGGCAGAAGCTGTTCAGGGTCGACCGCAAACTCCTGCGGCTGCGTACCACGTTCCACTTCGTGGACACCCAGGGCGAACACCGCCATGACCAGCGCAGTGCGCACCCATCTCGCCGACCAGCCGCAGGCGGTGGACCCGCGCGGCTATCTCGCCGCGAGCCGCAGTGCGATGATCCGTGCTGTCGCCGCCTTCATCGGTGCCCTGAACGGCGCGGCGGAGACAGCGCCCGCGCGCTGACGCCAAACTCGGCTCCATGTCGCCGCTCGCTCCCTGTCCTCAACCTCCCGCAGGTGCGTACTCAACTCTCATGCTGAGAGCCCGGCCTCCTATCTTGATCACGTAGCCGGGGTCCTTCGCCACGGCCCGGGTCGGTGGCCGACCCGAGGTGGTGCGCCGCCTGCTGCAGTTCCACTTTTTGGCGACGAGTTCGCGGTGCCAGCCAGGAGCGTCCCCGGCGTGACGGGGGAAGACCTGTACCCACTGCCGCCGGGGTAAGAGTGAGGACAGAGCCGCCAGCCACAGCCGGTCCGCATGCCGGTAGTGCACGGGACCGAGGAGTTGGCGCCGCAGCACAGCGTTTTCGTGCCGCAGCACCAGCAGCTCTGCGCTTGTGGAACGGCTGCGTACGCACCTGCTGACCGCAGCGCAGGCATGGCGGGCAAGGAGCTGACCGCCGATGATTGGCCTCGCCCGACCACTTTCCGACGCGCGTAGATGCGCGGCATCATGATCCTGCTGCGCCTGCCCAGTCCACCTTGCACCGGCCCGGGTGACTGGACGGGGTGCCCGCGGCCTGCTGGTCGCCGTCCTGCGCACCGGCCGGCGCAAGGTCCACGCGATCAACCCGATGGCCGCCGCCCGCTACCGCCACTCCGTTACGCGCAAGAAGTCCTGCGCCGGCGACGCCCTCGTGCTCGCGAACATCCTGCGCACGGACATGCATGCCCACCGGACTCTGCCCGACGACACCGACCTCGCCCACGGCATCGTCGTCCAGGCTCGGGCACAGCAGGACGCCACCTGGAACCGTCAGACCATCGCCACCAGCTCCGCTCGCTGCTGCGCGAGTACTACCCCCGTGGCCCTGGCCGCGGTCGAGCCATGGAAGAACGCCCTGTGCCGCCTCGCGGCCTCCGCCCTGCTCAAGGCCGCCTCCACCCCCACACCCGCGGCCGGCTGACTCGCACACCGCTCCGAGCCACCCTCAAGCGCGCCGGACGCCAGTGGCGGCATCGAGACGGAGGCCGACCGGTTGCAAGAGGTCCTCCGGCGCCGAGTGGGCCCATCAGCCTCCGCTCGTGGAGGAGGCCCTCGGCGAGCGGAGGCTGGCCCCCTTGATCCAGCTGGAGGCCGCCTGCACCGCCGCGGACCGGGTAGCGAAGGCGGTTGAGGAGGTGCTCCCTCAGCACCCGGACGCTGACATGTACCTGGACCTGAACCTCGAACCAAACAATCTCGCCGGGACAAAACGTTCTTTTCGGGTTCTGTTGGACGGCTCGCCGTGCAGGACTCGCACGTTTCTGCGGGCTCTTGCCGACGCAAGGCGAGGAAGGCCCGCGCCCTCCTGATGCCGAGCTCCGTCCGCCTGCTCGTACGTCCAGACGGTTGCGGCCCCGGTGGGGCCGGTCGGCGTGCGGCTCAGGCCGACTCGCGCAGAACCAGTTCTGTCGGCAGGACCACTTCGCGATGCCCCTTGCCCCGTTGGTCGATCTCGTCCAGCAGGAGGCTCGCCATGGTGTGCCCCATCTCCTCGATCGGCTGGCGGACGCTGGTCAGCGGCGGGTCGATGTGCCGGGCCACGATCGAGTCGTCGAAGCCGACGACGGCGACGTCGTCCGGCACCCGCAGTCCGCGCGTGCGCAACTCGTGCACGGCCCCCGAGGCGGTCACGTCGGAAGCGGCGAACACGGCGTCGAGATCGGGGCGCCGCTGCAGGAGATCGCGCATGGCCACGCGCCCGCCCCCCTCGGTGAAGTCGCCGTGTGAGATCAGCCCCTCGTCCACGGTGATGCCCGCACTCCGAAGCGCCTCGCGGTAGCCGTCGAGCCGCGCACGGGCGACGTCCATGTCCAGCGGCCCGGTGATGGTGGCGACGGTCCGGCGTCCCTTGTCCAGCAGGTGTTGGACCGCGAGTCGTGCGCCGCCGCTGTTGTCCGCGCGGACATGACCGACATGCTCGAGATCATGGCGTCGTCCGGCCAGCACCGTTGGCACGGCGAGGCCGTCCAGCAGGTCCGGAAGTGTGTCGTCGGAATGGACCGCCACCATCAGCACACCGTCCACCCGTTGCGCTGTGAGGTACGACGCGAGCCGTGCGTGTTCCTCACCGTCGCGCACCAGTACCAGCAGCAGCTGCATACCGGCGGTGCTGAGTCTGGAGGACACGCCCCGGATGATCGTCGAGAAGTACGGCTCCGAGAACAGGCGGGTCTCCGCCTCGGGCACGACCAGGGCGACCGAGTGGGTGCGGCGGGTGACCAGAGAGCGGGCGGCGAGATTGGGAACGTAGCCGAGTTCGTCGATCGCCCTCTCCACGGCGGCCCGCGAGCGCTCGCTCACCTTCGGCGACCTGTTGATGACCCGGGAGACCGTGCCGCGACCGACACCGGCCCGTGCGGCCACCTGTTCCAGCGTCGGACGCCGGCCCACGGCGGCTCGGGGCGGAGGTTCGGCAGAGGCCATCGTTCACCTTCCGGGGTCTACGAGTGGTGGTCCATTGTGACTCAGAAATTTTGCAACGCCGTTGACGAACCTTCCGGGTGGCTGACTGCACGCTCAGTATCAGGTCTGTGACCTGCACAAATTATCCCTGAGGCTGGCAGGTGTCCAATGGATGACTGGGGTCGTGGGACGCGCTGGCGTGATCTGCCGGACACATTCGGGCAACGGCCCTGACTTCAAGCCTTGACATCAGTGTGTCTGGAAGGAAGTCTTCCGGCAGGCCGCATGGGAGCGCTTCCACAGCTGGGGCGGAGTTCCTGCCCGGCGGCCGAAAAGCATCGATGGCCTTTCCCTCTCCTTCGCATGTCACACCGCTGATCAGCACGTTCTCCGCGCGCCGTGTGCGCCGCCGACCGCTGATCGCACCGCGAGGGCAAGTCCGGGCCGTCGACCGCGATGGCCTGATTCCTGAGGCCTCGTTCACCACTGGGACAAGGAGTAGTGGAATGCGCTTCACTGGCACTGCCGGCGGTCGCGGCCTGAGAACGGCTGCCCTGACCACCACGGTCCTGACCGCCTCGGCCCTGTTGCTCACGGCCTGTGGCAGCGGCGGTGGCAACTCGAGCGCCTCGAGTGGCGACGGGAAGATCACCCTCACGGTGGCCGACTTCGGGCAGTTCGGCCTCAAGGAAGCCGGCCTGTTCGCCAAGTACCACGAGCTTCACCCGAACATCACGGTGAAGGAGGAAGTCACCGCCAACGAGCAGGACTACTACCCCAAGCTCCTTCAGCAGTTGAACACAAACAGTGGTCTTGCGGATGTGGCCGGTGTCGAGGTCGGCCGCATCAAGGAGGTCGTCGACACCCAGGCGGGGAAGTTCGTCGATCTGAGCAAGTCGATCAATGTGGGTGACTGGGTGCCCTGGAAGGAGAAGCAGGCCACGGCCAAGGACGGCACGGTCATAGGCGCCGGCACCGACATCGGTCCCATGTCGCTGTGTTACCGCAAGGACCTGTTCCAGAAGGCGGGTCTGCCGACCGACCGCGAGGCTGTGGCCAAGGCCGTCGCGGGTGGCTGGGAGGACTACCTGAGGCTCGGCGAGCAGTACCAGAAGAAGGCTCCCTCGGGCACCTACTTCATGGACTCCGCGAGCGCCATGTTCAACGCGGTCGTCAGCTCCGATTCCCAGCAGTACTACGACGCCCAGGGCAACGCGATCTACAAGAACAGTCCCGCGGTGAAGAAGGGCTGGAACCTGGCCGCCGAGGCGGCGGCGAAGAAGCTGTCCCAGGGCCTGCCGCAGTTCACCGACGCCTGGACGGCGGCGCTGCGCAAGGGCACCGTGGCCACCGTGGCGTGCCCCGCATGGATGGCCGGGCAGATTTCCACCAACTCCGGTGATGCCTTCAAGGGCAAGTGGGACATCTCTCATGCGCCCGGCTCGACCGCGGCCAACTGGGGCGGCTCCTTCCTGACCGTCCCCAAGAGCGGTCAGCACGTCAAGGAGGCCACCGACCTGGTCAAGTGGCTGACGGCGCCCGCCCAGCAGGCCGCCGTGTTCAAGGCGATCGGTGTGTTCCCGTCGAACCAGGGCGCCTACCAGCTGGCCGACGTGAAGGACGCGAAGCTTCCGTACTTCAACAACGCCCCGATCGGCCAGATCTACGCCGAGGAGGCCAAGTCCATCCCCCAGGCCGTCCTCGGCGCGAAGGACGGCGTGATCAAGGACACGATCTCCACGCAGATCAACAACATGGAACAGCGGGGCACCAAGCCCGCTGACGCGTGGAAGGCCGCGACCGAGACGATCGACAAGGCGATCGGCTGACCATCGCCGCGGCCCCGGTGCCCGCGGACCGACTGCGGACGTGTGAACCGTCCGCAGTCGGTCGGGCGCCCGGCAGGCCCCAAGGCGGCGTCGGGCGCGCCGAATTCTCCGGCACGCGTCCGCGCATACCGATCCCTGTACGCCGGCACCCACCCGGTCCCGCGACCTTCGCCATCGGCCGCCGAACCGGGTGACATGCAGGCCGGCACCGCTCGGCCTCCGGCGCCGACCCCGCTCGCACGGACGTCGAGCCGGGGCGCCGGGCCCGATCGCACGCCAACACCGCAGAACAGGCGCTCGGGCCCTCCAACCCCCAGCTCCGTACTTGGCCGAACCTCCAGGGAAGGACTCCCCCCGTGGCAACAACGCCCCCCACGCCGGGTGCCTACGCCTCTCCGTCCGATGGCTCCGGCACGACATTGATGGGACGCGGTCACCCAACCTGGCGTACCAGGCTGTGGCGCTTCGACGACATGGCGTCACCGTACGCGTACATAGCGCCCTTCTTCCTCATCTTCGGCGCCTTCGGGCTCTACCCGCTCCTCTACACGGGCTGGATCGCCCTGCACCGGGTGGAGATGACGAGCCTCGACCAGTCCCAGTGGGTGGGCTTGGACAACTTCGCCAAGATCCTCCAGGACTCCGAGTTCTGGACCGCTGTCTTCAACACCTTTGTGATCGGCGTGATCTCGACCGTCCCGCAGCTGCTCGTGGCACTGGGACTGGCGCATCTGCTCAACTACAAGCTGCGCGCCAGCACGTTCTGGCGGACGCTGATCCTCACCCCGTACGCCACCTCGGTGGCGACCGCGGCTCTGGTCTTCGCCCTGGTCTTCCGTGCCGACGGAGGCCTCCTCAACTGGGTGCTGCACTTCGTCGGATTCGGCAACACCGACTGGGGTAACGGGACCTGGACGTCGAAGATCGCCATCTCGGTGATCGTGATCTGGCGTTGGACCGGCTACAACGCCCTCATCTACCTGGCGGCCATGCAGGCCGTGCCGACCGATCTGTACGAGGCGGCCTCGATCGACGGGGCGACGCGATGGCAGCAGTTCCGCAAGGTGACCATTCCCGCGCTGCGGCCCACGATCCTGTTCACCATCGTCATCTCCACCATCGGCTCCATGCAGTTGTTCGGTGAACCGCTGCTGCTGCAGGGGGGAACGCTCGGCTCCATCGGCGGCAGCGAGCACCAGTACGAGACGCTGAGCATTTATCTCTTCAACTACGGCTGGAAACTGGGGCACTTGGGCCCTGCCGCAGCCGTGGCCTGGGCGATGCTCGTGCTGCTGCTGCTCATCGCCTTTATCAACTGGATCGTCGGCCGGTTCGTGCGCAAGAGCGCGGTCTGATGGGAGTGAATTCGATGACCACGACAAGTCCCACCAGCGAGCTCCACCTGGCCTCGTCCCCCTTGCCCGCCAAAGGAGGCAGGGACCGCGGCGGGCGTCTCAAGCTCGGCGCCGGCCAGCAGCTCAAGGGCGGCCCGTTCACGTACGCGTCCCTGATCATCGTCGGTCTGGGATCGATCCTTCCGCTGTACTGGACCCTGGTCGCTGCCTCGCACGACCAGCAGAGGGTCCTCGACAACCCGCCCCCGCTCGTGCCGGGCGGCCGCCTGTGGAGCAACCTCCGGTCGGCCTGGGAACAGGCCCACCTGGGGAAGGCGATCGTCAACACTGTCGTCGTGGCCGGCTGCATCACCGTTGCGACTCTGTTCTTCTGTACGCTCGCCGGCTACGCCTTCGCCAAGATGAAATTCAGGGGGCGCGGCTTCCTGTTGACCGCGGTCATCGCCACCCTGACCATTCCGCCGCAGCTCAGCGTCGTACCGCTGTTCATGATGATGTCGAACATCGGATGGGGCGGAAAGCTGGAGTCGGTGATCTTCCCGACGCTGGTCGGTGCCTTCGGCGTCTTCTTCATGCGCCAGTACCTGTTGGAAGCCCTGCCCTACGAGCTCGTCGAGGCGGCCAAGGTCGACGGTGCGAACAACTTCCGCATCGTGTGGAGCGTGGTCCTGCCCGTGGCCCGGCCCGCGATGATGGTGCTCGGCATGCTCACGTTCGTGCAGGCGTGGAACGACTTCTTCTGGCCCTTCCTCGCCCTGAACCAGGACAACCCCACCGTCCAGGTGGCGCTCGGTCAGCTCAGTGCCTCGTACACCCCCGACCAGAGCATCGTCATGGCCGGCGCGCTGATCAGCACGCTGCCGCTGCTGCTGGTCTTCGTGATCTTCGGCAAGCAGATCGTCGGAGGCATCATGTCCGGCGCCGTCAAGGGCTGACACCAGGGCCATCCCCCGAAACCCTGTCGACCGATTCGTACTTTTGGAGCTTTCTCACCATGACCGCCGTGCAGCCCGAGACCACAGCCCAGTCGGACTCGGTCACCTCCTTCCCGCCTGGCTTCGTCTGGGGCGCGGCCACAGCCGCCTATCAGGTGGAGGGCGCCGCCACTGCGGACGGACGCACCCCATCCATCTGGGACACCTTCAGCCACACCCCCGGGAAGGTCCGCAACGGCGACACGGGGGACATCGCCGCCGACCATTACCACCGATACCGCGACGACGTGGCGCTGATGAAGGACCTCGGCCTCAAGGCGTACCGCTTCTCCATCTCCTGGTCCCGTGTGCAGCCCACCGGGCGGGGCCCCGCCGTCGAGCGTGGTCTGGACTTCTACCGCCGGCTCACCGACGAGCTTATGGAAGCGGGGATCACCCCTGTCGCCACCCTCTACCACTGGGATCTTCCTCAGGAGCTGGAGGACGCGGGTGGGTGGCCGCACCGTGACACCGCGCAGCGCTTCGCCGATTACGCCGACATCATGGCCCGGACCCTGGGGGACCGCGTAGGCGTATGGACCACCCTCAACGAGCCGTGGTGCTCGGCGTTCCTCGGCTACGGCTCCGGCGTGCACGCGCCGGGGCGCACCGAACCGGCCGCCACCCTGCGCGCCGCCCACCACCTCAATCTGGGCCACGGTCTGGCGATCGGCGCGCTGCGTTCGGCGCTGCCGTCGTCGGCGCAGACCTCCATCACCCTCAACCTGCACCAGGTGCGACCGCGCACCGCAAGCGCCGACGACGCCGAGGCGGCTCGCCGCATCGACGCTGTGGGCAACAGGGTGTTCACCGGGCCCATCCTCGACGGTGCCTACCCGGCCGACCTGCTCGAAGACACCGCACGCATCGTCGACTGGGACGAACTGGTGCACGACGGCGACCTGGCAGAGATCTCCCGTCCCATCGATGTGCTCGGCGTGAACTACTACTCGCCGACCGTGGTCTCCCTCCCCATCGACGGTGGCGGTACCACCAAGGACGACGGCCACGGCGCGAGCGACCACTCGCCGTGGACCGGTTCCGACCACGTGGCCTTCCACCTCGCCAACGACGATCTCACCGCAATGAACTGGGCCATCGACCCCAGCGGCCTGCACACGCTGCTGACCGAACTCGCGGCATCACACCCACGACTGCCGCTGATGGTCACGGAAAACGGCGCCGCCTTCGACGACTACGTCTCGCCCGAGGGCAAGGTGAACGACCCGCAGCGCGTCGCCTATCTCCATGCCCATCTCGACGCGGTGAGGCGCGCCATCGCCGACGGTGCCGACGTGCGGGGCTACTTCCTGTGGTCCCTGCTGGACAACTTCGAATGGGGCTACGGCTACTCGAAGCGCTTCGGCGCCGTCTACGTCGACTATCCGACCCAGCGGCGCATCCCCAAGGAGAGCGCCCACTGGTACGCCGACGTGATCCGCAGGAACGGGTTGCCGGGCGGGGCCTGAGCTTGATCATTGCGGCAGGTTGCGCCGCCGCTGTTCAGACCCTGCTGCCCGGCAGTCGTCACGACTGCCGGGCCCTTCAACAACGAGGCCGCCACCCAGACCCGCAGCTTCGCGACAGGCCTGCCGGCCGGCACCGACTGCGACGTCATCCACAGCGACTACGACCCGGCGAAACAGACATGCGACGGGCTCACAGTGGTCGTCGACGGCCCCGGCAACGCCAGTGTCTCCGTCGCAGCCAAGGATGCCGTCGCGCTCTACGGCGCGGTCTCCGGCGGCCCCGCAGATTGCGAAAGCCTCAGTGCCGTAGTTCCTCGGTATCCGCACGGCCCGGCTCTGCTGTGCGCTCTTCCCGCTGCGCCGTGGTGCGCAGTTCACTCGGACGGAAGCCCGCTGCTGCGATCTCTGCGTGCGCCCGCGCCGCGAGATGTTCCGCGCCGCACGTCTCCGCCAAGTCGGCGCCCTCGAAGAGTGGTTCCGCCGCCCGGTCGGCACGGCCACAGCGTCTGAGGCCAATGGCGAAGTCGACCAGTGCCTCGGCGTACAGGTGCTGGTTCGGGGACTTGCTGAGCGTCTCCACCGCGCGCTCCAGCAGCGCCAGGGCGTCCCCCTCCTCGGAGACCGCCGCGCTGAAGCGCAATGCCTCACCCTTGGCGGTGGGCGTGTCGTAACGCTCCGCTCGGCGCAGTGTCTGCGCTGCGAGAGCGCGGGCGCCTGCGGGGTCCTCCGGGGCGAGGGCGAGGGCGAGGTGTCCCGCCCAGGGACACCAGGTCGGATTGAATATGCCTTTGGCCTCCAGTCGCTCCCCGGCTGCGGTGAGTTGGGCGATGGCTTCCTCGCGACGGCCACGGACGAGCAGCAGACGCCCGTACAGCGTCCGGGGGTCCGGGAAGACCACCGCGTTGGGGTAAGGGGGCGCGAAGTCGTGCATCTCGGCGACGTTCAGCGCTTCCTCGATGTGGCCGCGGGACAGCAGGACATCGAGCAGCAGGCCGACGGCGTACCACTTGGCGGGCAACCTGGGTCCGACGCGGTCCGCCAGCCGGACTGCCTCACGCGCGCAGTGCTCGGCCTCGACGAGCAGTCCGCGCCGGAAGTGGACCAGCCCGAGGAGGCTGAAGGCGAAGGAGAGGTGGGCTCCGCTCCATCCGACCTGCTGGCACTCGGCGATGGCGGAGCTGAACAGCTCCTCTGCACGGTCGCACTCGTCGGCGTACATGTACCCGAGCGCGGTGAGGCTGGGCAGCTCGAAGCCCCAGTCAGGGTCGGTGTAGCTGAGCCCCACGGCGCGCGAGGCGACGGCCAGCCCGTGTTGGGCCGGCTCACCGCGCAGCGTGGCATCCCAGGTACGCAGGCACAACAAGGCCTTCTCTCCCACGTTCTGCCCGGACAGATGCTCGGCGAGCCGCGCGAGTCTACGGGAACGGACAGGCGCCTGTACCTCCCGCGTGTCAAAGACCCGCCACAGGTGGTGGGCGGCCTGCAGGCGCAGCCGCGCCCTGGACGTCCGTGCGTGGGCAACCTCGGCCCCCACCACGGCAGCTGCTTCGCCGAGCTGGTCGTTGTGGGCGAGAGCCTGGGCCAAACGGAAAGTGGCGTCCTCTCTGAGCCTGGGGTCGAGGTCGGGAAGCTCCAAGGCCGCCGAGAGGTGGTTGACCGTGGTGGCCGGGGAGGTGAGCAGGGCAGAGCAGCCGAGCTCGTAGAGCACGGCCGCGCGCTCCTCGGCTGGGGGTGGTTCGCGCAGCGCACGCTCCAGGCAGCGATGTGCGGCGTCCGGAGCACCTTGGCGAAGGTTCTCCCGCGCGGCCGCGCGCAGCTGCTCGACGGTCTGTGGGTCGTTGCTCGGATGAGTCTCCAGCAGATGCCGGGCGGCGACAGTGATGTTCAAGCCCGCGTCGGTTACCGCGCTGGCGGCCTGCCCGTGTATGGCGGTGCGCATCGCCGAAGGGATGGCCCGGTACACGGCAGTGGCGATGAGGGGGTGGACGAACTCGAGCGTCCTGGTGCCGGTCAGGATACGAGCGACCCGCAATGTGTCCGTGGCGTCCTGAGCCTCGGCCGGTGGCAGCCCGGCCACCGAAGCCGCCAGTTCGGGGGAGATCTCGGTACCGAGTACCGCCGCCGACCAGGCAAGCCGCACGGCCCGGTTCCCGAGCCTCTCCAGTCGTTCGACCAGTCCGGTGCCGCGGGACGACGCACCGAGGTCTCGCAGCAGATGGGCCGACTCCTCGGAGGGGGTGAGACCGCGGTCCTGGACCTTGGCGACGAGTTCGACCGTCTCGTAGGGGTTGCCGCCGGTGACGGCCCAGCACTCGCGGCAGAAGGGATCGTCCGCTTCCGGCCCGAGGGCGTCACGGACCAGTTTCGCGACCGACTCAGGGCTGAGAGCGTGCAGGGTGATCGGGTGTGACCCGCGGCCGCCGACCAGTTCACGGAACGCCGCGGCCTCGGCCGGCAGTTCGTTCGGGCGGTACCCCAGGACGATCAGGACCGGAAGTTCCTGCACGCGCACAGCGAACGTGGCCAGCCAGGTGAGGGACTCCGCATCACCCCAGTGAGCATCGTCAACGACCGTGACGATCGGCGCCTTGCGCACGGCGAGCTGCGTGAGGACCCAGTCCAGACCGTCCCGGACGCCCTGTGGATCCGGCACGGCGGTACCGGCCTGCTGAGCGAAGAGGCCGACGGCCGGCCCCGCGATCTCGTACCAGCCCCCGAAGATCTCGCGACGCTCGGCCTCGGCGCAGGACGCCAGCACAGGTTGCAACAACTGCCGGACGACGTGGAAGGGAACCGTGTGTTCCTGCTCGCTGCCGCGCGCGGACAGGACCGTGCACCCTCGGGAGGCGGCCATGCCTCGGATCTCGGCCAGCAAAGTCGTCTTGCCCAGTCCTGCCGCACCGCTCAAGAACAGCAGCCCGCCACGTCGACCACCGCTGTCCGCCGAGCGGGTGCAGAGCGCCTCCACTGCCTCCCGCGCGGCGGCCACCTCATCGTCACGCTCATACAGGGGCGTCCCCGCCCGGCTGGGGCCCACCGAACCAACTCGTCTCTCGTCGCGCTCCTGCTCCGGCACGCTATTCCCCTCGCTCACCAGCCTGTTGGTCAGGCTAGCGAAGTGGGACGATCCGCGACAGAAATGTGCAGGAACCGTGTCGGTAGCCTTCCCAGCAGGGAGCCGAAGTGGTAGGTCGTGAGCGCCGTCGCAAGGCGTGCCGGGCGGAGTCGCAAGCCGGCGCTCGCCTCGGCACGGGCACACGCCGACGCGCCGGTGCTCGTCTTCACCGACGTCCTCGACGAAGCGGGCGAGATCACTCGATGTAACAAAGCGCCATCAAGGGCTCGGAACGACCGGCGCCAGATCGGTGCTGGGGCTTGCTCCGCGCGCGAGCAGCTCACCTTCGCCCTGAGCGGTGGCTCCGGCGCCCGCCCGACCCGACAGCCGGACCACCCCGGCCGGCCAGGCAGCGCCAGCTTTCGCCCCTCTCCTCGGGGTCGAGGTATCGCTCCCGCAGCCGCGAAGCAGGCTGGTAGTTCGGTCCTGCGGTTTCGTCCACGCGTGCGAGCAGCAGATTGCAAGGGGCTCGAGGCGCTCCGCGAACTCCCTGGAGAAATCCACCCCGAGCAACTGCCATGGCAGAACCGTCAGACCCCTTCCGCGACAACGTGTCCCAGCCTTCGTCGATCTCCTGTTCGACCCGACCCCGGGATTTGCTCAGCCAGTCGTCTTTGTATCCCAGCCCTGCGTTGTGAACGATCGATGCCTCCGAGGAGGTCACACCACCGCTGACCAGTCTCTGTTGACGTGTCAGAGGGCGTCGACGCCGCTCACCTTCCAGCCGTCGGAGGTACGCGTGAGCGTCAAGCGCACCCGGTTCAGGTCCAGTCGGGGCGTCGGGACCTGGGTGCTCCGGGTGACCTGGTTGACGAAGAGCAGGACGACGGCCTTGTCCGGTGTGGCCGACACGACGGACGCGGCAGGGGTGCCGCCGTCGGAGGGTGTGGCCACGGTCGCCTTCACCACGGCGTGGTACGTCGTCGCCGTCGGCGCGACCACCGTCTTCGTCGTCCTGCCGTACTGGTCGCGGAAGTGCCCGGTCAGCAGGGCGCGGGCCCGGGCGAAGTCCCGGTCCAAGTGCCGGTAGTCGTACGACAGCACGACCGGCGCCGCCTTCCGCGCGGCCGCGAGGGCCTCGCCCCGGGCCTGCTCCGCCTGCCGCCCCTGCCGGTACTGCCACCCGAGGACGGCGGTCACGACCAGGGCAGTCACGAGGACGAGGCCCAGCACCGCGGTGAGCAGGCGCCGTCCGACCCTGCGCGAGGGCGCGCCGTCCTCCGGCTCATCCTCGAAGGGCTCGGGCGCGGGCTCCGGCGGGTCCTCCCAGCCGTCCGCCGGGGGCTCGACGAGCAGGGTGCGCCCGGGGACGGCTTCCTCTTCCTGGCGGGCGGCGCGCTTGGCCGCCGCGCGTGCGGCCGCGGTCATGGTGCGGCGGGCCGGGGAGCCGGTGCCGCGGGTGCGGGAGGTCGGGTTCGCCACGGTGTCTCTCCTCATTGACGGCCTCACAGTGGGGTCAGCCCACGAACGTGACATCGGAGGTCAGCCAGCGGCCGGCCACGCGCACGAGGTCGAGCTGGAGCCGGTACGTGCGCGCCTGGCCCTCGGGCGCGGCGGTGTTGGTCACCTTGCTGTCGGCCACGACCAGGACCCGGGCCGAGCGCGCGTCGGACCGCACGATGCCCGCTTCCAGGACCTGCCCCTCGGACACCGACTTGTTCTGGGCGACGAGCTTCGTCAGCTGCGCGGTCTGCGCGGCGAACTGCTTCTTGAAGTCGCCGGTGGCCCCCTGCAGCACGGTGCGGCTGTCCCGGTCGTAGTGCCGGTAGTCGAGTGAGGTGAAGTTCAGCGCCGACTGGCGGGCCGCCGCCAGGATGTCCTGACGGCGGTGCTCCGCCCCGCGCTGGTCGGCCAGCTTCAGGCCCAGCCAGACACACAGCACGGCCGTCAGCACGGTCGCGGCGACGAGTCCCGCCGACAGCAGCCTCGCGCGGCCCCCTGTCACGCCATCGGTCCCACGAGCAGCCATTGCCACGACTCCTTTCCGAACAGGGTCTGTTCGCCGCCCGTCGAGCCGATCTCGACGGGCGCTGCGTCCGGGCCGGTCACGGTGCCGGTCTCCGGGTCGTACGGGGCCACGAACGCGGCCTGGTCGGCGCCGTACCGACCGGTGGCCGGGCCGGGCGCGTTCTGGGCACCGCGCACCGAGGTCTTGCTGCCGCGCGGTGCCGTGCAATGCGCGCCGGTGTTCGCCGCGCGCGTGCCGGTGTCGGCGGGGTCGCGCCGCTGGGTGCCGTAGCCCTGGGTGCACGCGGGCGGGTCGTCGGCGTTCACGGTCAGCCCGAAGTGGGTGGTGCCGTCGCCGGGGATGACCGTGTAGCTGCCCGCGACCGTGAGCGGGAGCGTGACCAGGGCCTGTTCGACGCCGGGCAGCCGGGCCAGGGTGATCTGGCCGCCGCTGATGAGGTTGGCCAGCAGGACCGGTACGTGCGGCCGGGTGGACTTCAGCAGGGAGTCCAACTGCTCGGCGGCGGGCGCGGTGTTGCCGATCAGCCTGCGCAGATCGCCGTCGCTCGACTTCAGCTGCTCGGTGAGCGTGGCCAGGTCGCGGGAGAACGACTTGATGGCCGAGCCCTGGTCGGCCTGTGTCTTGAGCACCTTCCGCGAGTCCTCGATCAGCGAGACCGTCCGGGGGAGCGACTCGGATGCCGATTCCACCAGCGCGTTGCCGGAGTCCACCAGCCGGCTCAGGTTCGGTCCGGTGCCGGCGAAGGCCTTGCCCAACTCGTCCACGGTGACCCGCAGATCGTCCTTGCCGACCGAGTTGACCAGCCGGTCGAGGCTGAGGACCAGGTCGGTGACCGGCAGCGGGGTCCGGGTGCGGCTGCGCGGGATCGGGCTGCCGTCCATGAGGTACGGCCCGCCCGACCGCCGCGGCTGGAGGTCGACGTACTGCTCGCCCACCGCCGAACGGTCGGCGACCACCGCGAGCGTGTCGGCCGGGATCCTCGGGGCGCCGTCCTCGATGTTCAGCGCCACCGAGACCCCGGACCCGGTCAGCTGCAGATCGCCCACGCGGCCCACCGGCACGCCCCGGTAGGTGACCTCGGCGCCGGGGAAGACACCCCCGGACTCGGCGAAGTCGGCGCGCACGGTGTACCCGCGGTGCAGGACGTCGTCCACGAGGCCCGTGTACCGGGCGCCGACGTACGACACCCCGAGGGCGGTGACGGTCGCGAAGGCGAGCAGCTGGGCCCTGACCGTACGTGTGATCACGGCATGATCCCCTTCAGCATCAGCTCGGCGAGGCCGAGATCGATCCCGGGTGGCAGGCGACGCGAGCCGCCCCCGGTGCCGTAGGCCGCGGTGCACACGGGCGGGCACAGCAGGGTGCTGCCGTCGGACGGCGTCGAGGGCACGGTGGGTGCGGAGGGCACGGGGGGCACGGACGGGGTGCCCGGCAGGGACGGGACGGACGGGAGAGGGGTGGGAGTGGGGAGGCCGGGAAGGTGCGGGGTCCCGGGGGCCGGCGACTTTCCGCCCTTGCCCGGCTTGCCGGTGACGTTGCCGTACAGGTCCGCCAGGTCGAGGTCGGCGGTGATCTTCAGGTTGACGTAGTCGCCCTTGACGGCGTCCGTCGCGTTGCGCGGGAACGGGTAAGTGGTGAGGATCTCCAGGGAGTTGGGCAGGTCGTCGCCCGCCTTGTTCAGCTCCTGCAGGATGGGCCGGAGCTTCTTCAGGTCGGCGACGGTGTCGTCGTGGGAGGCGTTCACCACCCTGGTGCCGGTCTTGCCGAGTGTGGACAGGGAGGTGAGCATCTTCGTCAGGTTCTTGCGCTGGTCGGCGAGGGCCTTCAGCGCGGGCGGCATGGTGTCGACGGCCAGGGCGATCGTCTTCTTCTCCTTCTTCAGCCGCTTCGCCAGCCGGTCGACGCCCTTGAGTGCGCGCACGATCTCCGCCCGCTGGCCGTCGAGGCCGCCGAGGAACGTGTCGAGCTGCTTCAGCAGGGACCTGACCCGGTCCTCGCGGCCGCTGAGGGCCTTGTTCAGCTCGACGGTGATCGTCTTCAGCTGCGCGACCCCGCCGCCGTTGAGCAGTGCGGACAGGGCCGACAGGACCTCCTCGACCTCCGGGTTGCGGCCGCTGCGGGACAGCGGGACGATGTCGCCGTCGTGGAGCCGTCCGACGGGCGCGGTGCCGGCCGGCGCGGACAGGGCGACGTACTTCTCGCCGAGCATGCTCGTCTGCCTCAGGTCGGCGACCGCGTTGCCGGGCAGCTTGACCGAGTCGGCGATGCGCAGCCGTACCCGTGCGTGCCAGCCGTCCAGTTCCACCTTCTCGACCGCGCCCACGGTGACGTCGTCGACCTTGACCGCCGACTGCGGCACCAGGTCCAGGACGTCCCGGAACTCGACGGTGACGTGGTAGGCGTGGCCGTCCGAGGCGGCGCCGCCGGGGAGCGGGACGTCGTACCAGCCGTTGAACTCGCAGCCGGTCAGCAGCAGCGAGCCGACAGCCGTCCAGGCGGCCACCCGCGCCATGCGCTGCACGCTCATGCCGGTGCCCCCAGGATTCCGCCGAGGGTCTTGTCGACCGTGCCCGTCGACGCCGGGGCCGACGGCACCTTGGGCAGGGAGTCGAAGAGCTTCTTCAGCCCGGCGCAGTTGTCGTGGTCGTCGCCGGTCGTCTTCAGGATCGAGCAGAGCAGCGATGACGGATCCTGGGAGGCTTGTGCGTTGTTGCGGGTGTCGAGGGTGCCGGCGGCGGGGTTGTAGGCGTTCTGCAGGTTCGACAGGCCCGTGGGGGCGACGGTCAACAGCTCCTCCAGTGCGGCCCGTTGGGTGACGAGGACCTTGGTGACCTTGGCCAGGCCCGTGACGTCCGAGGTCAGCGCCTTCTTGTTGCCCTTCACGAAGCCGGCCACGTCACCGAGTGCGGCGGCCAGGTACTTCAGCGCGGCGGCGAGATCCTTGCGCTCCCCGGCCAGTTGCCCGGCCACGTCGGCGAGGTCGGTGTCGAACGACCGCACGCTGGTGTCGTCCGCCGCGAGCGCTGCCGTGAACACCTGAAGGTTCCGTACGGTGCCGAACAGGTCGCCGCGCCCGTCGGACAGCGTGGTGACCGCCTGGGAGAGGTCCTCGACCGTCTGGTTGAGGTTCTTGCCCTGCCCCCGGAGGTTGTCCGCGCTCACCCCGAGCAGCCGGGACAGCGAGCCCTGCTTGTTGGCGCCGTTCGGGCCGAGCGCCTCGGCGGTGGTGTGCAGGCTGTCGAAGATCCGGTCCAGTTCGACGGGGACGGCCGTACGGGACTCGGGGATGACGTCTCCGTCCCGCAGGACAGCGCCCTTGCGGTACACCGGCAGCAGCTGCACGTAACGGTCGCTGACCACCGAGGAGTTCACGATGGCGGCCTGTGCGCCGGCGGGGACCTTGCGCCCCCGGTCGTACTCCAGCTCCACCCGGACCCGGTCGCCCTCCGGCGTGATCTTCCTGACCTCGCCGATGCGGACGCCGAGGACGCGGACGTCGGAGCCGGGGTAGATGCCGACGGTGCGCGGGAAGTACGCCGTGACGTGGACGGGGGCGGGGCCCGGCCAGAGGACGACGGCGAGGCCGGCGACGACGGCGAGCGCGGTGAACAGGGCCAGCAGTCTGCGGGTCACCGGGTGCCTCCCGTCCGTGGTGTGACCGGGGCGGCGACCAGGTTCTGGACGTAGGAGTCGAACCAGCGGCCGTTGCCCAGGGTGTTGGTGAAGAGCCGCACGTACGGCGCGAGGAGCTGGACGCTGCGGTTGAGGCTCGCCTGGTTGCGTTCGAGCATCTTCAGGAAGGTGTTGAGGTTCTTCAGCGCGGGCCCGATCTCCTTGCTGTTGTCGTCGACCAGGCCGGACAGCTCGATGCCCAACAGCGCGGAACTCCTGAGCAGCGCGTGGATCGCCGCGCGCCGCTTGTCGATCTCCTTGAACAGCGCGTCACCGTCCTTCACCAGCGCGGAGAAGTCCTTGGTGTGACCGGCCAGCACCTTGGTGACCCCGTTCGCATGGTCGAGGAGCCCACGCAGCGCCTTGTCCCGGGAGGCGACGGTCCGGGAGATCCGTGACAGTCCCTTGATCGACGCCCGCACCTCCTCGGGGGAGTCCCGGAAGGTGAGGGAGATCGTGTCCAGCGCCTTCGCGAGCCGGTCGGTGTCGACCGCCTCGGTGGTGGTCGTCAGGTCGCTGAAGGCCTGGACGACGTCGTACGCCGAGACGGTCCGGCCGAGCGGGATCTCGCTGCCCGGCTTCAACTGGCCGGGCCCCTTCGGGTACAGGGCCAGGTACTTCGCGCCGAGGATCGTCTTGACGCGGATCGCCGCGCCCGTGTCGGTGCCGAACCCGGGGTGGCCCTTCACCTTGAAGGTGACCTTGACGTGGTCGCCGTCCAGGTCGACGCCGTCGACCTTGCCGACCTTGACCCCGGCGATCCGTACCTCGTCGCCCGGCTTGAGCCCGCCGGCCTCGGAGAAGGCCGCGGTGTAGGTGTCGCCGCCGCCGATCAGCGGCAGGCTGTCGGCGTTGAAGGCGGCGAATGTGAGCAGCGCGAGGACGGTGAGGCCGACGGCGCCCACGACGACCGGGTTCCTCTCACGGAAGGGCTTCAGGCGTGGGCGCCCCAGCCGGATCCTGGGCAGCTTCGGGGGCAGGACGCGCACCTTGACCAGCGGCTGGGGGCGGGGCTTGCGCTTCGGTAGCAGCCGGGGGAGTTTGGGCAGCTTGGGAGGCAGGACGCGCACCTTGACCAAGGGCTGGGGGCGGGGCTTGCGCTTCGGCAGCAGCCGGGGGAGTCTCGGCAGTTTCGGGGGCAGGACCCGTACCTTCACCAGCGGCTCAGGACGGCGCTGCCGTGGGACACGCAGTTTCATCCGCCGCACCTCGCCCGTGCCACGTGC
This sequence comes from Streptomyces sp. RB17, assembly GCF_009604455.1. GTDB lineage: Bacteria > Actinomycetota > Actinomycetes > Streptomycetales > Streptomycetaceae > Streptomyces. The sequence continues at coordinate 51,992 of NZ_WEGL01000012.1, read as the reverse complement.
AGGTCCGGGGTGATCACCTGCTTGGTCTTCGGCAGCACGATCCGGCCGTCGAAGTCGCAGAGGTAGAAGTTGAACCAGGAGCCGTAGGACGCCGTCCCGGTCAGCGCGTTGAGCTTGTTCGGCAGCCGCTTCAGGACGCCCTCCACGGTGTGCTCGTTCTTGTTCAGGGTTCCGGTGAGACCGCCGAGCCCGGCGATGTCGTCCTTCAGCGGTGGACGCGCGTCCTTCAGCAGCCCCGACGTGACGTCGTTCAGGTCACCGATGCTCACCAGCGACTCCCCGATGGGTCCCCGGTCGGCGGCCAGCCCCGAGACCACCCGGCGCAGCTGTGTGAGCAGCCCGGAGAAGCGGGAGCCGCGCTTGTCGAGCGTGTCCAGGACGGTGTTGAGGTTGTCGACCACCGAGCCGATCAGCTTGTCGCGGTCGGCGAGGGTCGTGGTCAGCGAGGCCGTGTGCGCGAGGAGGCTGTTCACGGTGCCGCCCTCGCCCTGGAGGGTCTGGACGATCTCGGTGGCGAGCTGGTTGACGTCGCTCGGGCTGAGCGCGGCGAACAGCGGCTTGAAGCCGTTCAGCAGGGCGTTGAGGTCCAGCGCCGGCTGGGTCCGGGACAGCGGGATGGTGCCGCCCGGCCGCAGCCGGGCGGTGATGTCGCCGGGGCCCTCGGTGAGCGCGATGTACCGCTGCCCGACCAGGTTGCGGTAGCGGACGACCGCGTGGGTCCCCGCGAGCAGCGGCCGGTCCGCGCTGACGGTGAACGTGACCTCCGCCAGGGTCCGGTCCTTGATCCGGATGCCCTCGACCTCGCCCACCCGCACTCCGGCCACGCGGATGTCGTCGCCGGTCTCCAGCCCGGTGACGTCGGTGAACACGGCGTGGTAGGTGTCCTTCGGGGTGAAGGAGATGTTGACGATGGTGGCGCCGAGGAGCGCCGTCGCCGCGATCGTGACCAGTGCGAAGAGGCTGAACTTGATCAGTGGGGCGGCGGTCTGGCGGGCTGCTGACCTGCTCATGCGACACTCACCGCCGTTCCGCGCGCGAGCGGGCCGAACAGCAGGGTCGCGACGGGCGGGACCCGGTCGGCGGGGACGCCCATGACGGGAGCCACGAGCGAGCCGACGGCCCGCTGCTCGGCCCGGGTGGCGGACACGTTGACACCTCCGGGGAGTGCGCCGCCGGAACCTCCGGCCGACGTACCGTCATCGAGATGGGGTTTCGGGCCGGGCACCTGAGGGTGCGGCAGGCCACGGCAGTTCGGGCCGGACCGCTCGCCGTACACCGGCTCCTCACCGGGCCGGTACGCCCCCTGCGGCCGGACGACTTCGAGGGTGATCCGCATCTCGCCGCCCCGGAACGCGTCCTCCGAGGCCTTCTCCTGCCGGACCAGTCCCGTCAGCAGGCACGGGTACTCGGGGGAGTAGCGGGCGAACAGCTCCAGCGTGGGGCGGGAGACCCGGCCCAGGGTGATCAGCCGGTCGCCGTTCTCGGACAGGAAGCCGTTCGCCGTGTCCGCCGCGGAAGCGGTCGAGCGGAGCGCGGCGGCCAGCTGGTCCTTCTTGTCGACGATCGTGCGGCTGGTGGTGACCGTGTTGCGCAGGATCCGCATCAGGTCGGGCGCGGCGTCGCCGTACACCTCGGCGACGTCCGCGAACCGCGAGATGTCCTCCTCGAGGGAGGGCATGTGCGGGTTGAGACGGCGCAGATAGCCCTCGACCCGGGTGAGGTTGTCACCGATCCGGTCGCCGCGGCCCTCCAGTGCTGTGGCGAACGCCGAGAGCGTGGCGTCGAGCTCACCCGGCTGGACCGTGCGCAGCAGCGGCAGCAGGTCGTTCATCAGCTGCTGCACCTCGATGCCGACCTTCGTGCGGTCCTGGGTGATGACGTCTCCGGCGCGGATGGGACGGGCCGAGGAACGCGGGGGCGGCACCAGGTCGACGTACTTCTCGCCGAACAGCGTCTTGGGCAGCAGGCGGGCGTGCACGTCCGAGGGGATGTACGGGACGTACCGGGGATCGAGCGCGATGTCGAGCGTGGCCTTCGTGCCGTCCGCGTGCACCTCGCGCACCTCGCCGACCAGCAGCCCGCGCAGCTTGACGTCGGCGCGCGGATCGAGCTGGTTGCCGAGGGTGCCGGCCTGAAGGGTGATGGGCACGACGGACGTGAACGCCTGCTGGTAGACGGCCACCGCGAGCGACAGCAGCAGCGCGAGCACGGCGAGGAAGGCGATGCCGTACAGCCTGAGTCTCATTCTGTGCATGCGCACCGCTCTCACCCCGCTATCCGTACGGTCGTGGTGGCGCCCCAGATCGCGAGGCTCAGGAAGAAGTCCAGGACGTTGATGGCGACGATCGAGGTCCGCACCGCACGGCCCACCGCGACACCGACGCCCGCCGGGCCGCCGCTCGCGTGGTAGCCGTAGTAGCAGTGCACCAGGATGATCAGCACGGCGAAGACGATCACCTTGCCGAAGGACCAGAACACGTCGACGGGCGGCAGGTACTGGTGGAAGTAGTGGTCGTACGTGCCCGTCGACTGCCCGTAGTAGCCGGTGGTGATGGTGCGGGCGGCCAGGTACGAGGAGAGCAGCCCGATCACGTACAGCGGGATCACCGCGACGAAGCCGGCGATCATCCTCGTCGTCACCAGGAACGGCAGCGACGGGACGCCCATCACCTCCAGCGCGTCGGTCTCCTCGCTGATCCGCATGGCACCGAGCTGCGCGGTGAACCCGGCGCCGACCGTCGCGGACAGGGCGAGCCCGGCCACCAGCGGGGCGATCTCCCGGGTGTTGAAGTACGCCGACAGGAACGCCACGAAGTTGGAGGTGCCGAGCTGGTTGAGGGCCGCGTAGCCCTGGAGGCCGACCTCGGTGCCGGTGAAGAAGGACAGGAACGCGATCACACCGACCGTGCCGCCGACGACGGCGAGCGCGCCGCGCCCGAAGCTCACCTCGGCGAGCAGCCGCAGGATCTCCTTCTTGTAGCGGCGCAGGGTGCGGCCCGTCCACGCGAGCGAGCGCCCGTAGAAGGACAGCTGGGTGCCCAGCTCTTCGAGTGAGCGCAAGGGGCGGTCGAGGACTTTCCTCGGTCTCATCGGCTAACCCCTCTGCGGGACGACCTGGAAGTACACCGCGGTCATCACGAAGTTGGTCACGAACAGCAACATGAAGGTGATCACCACGGACTGGTTGACGGCGTCGCCCACGCCCTTCGGACCGCCCTGTGCCGTCAGCCCCTTGTACGAGGCGACGATCGCCGCGATGGCCCCGAACACGAGTGCCTTGATCTCCGCCGCCCACAGGTCGGACAGCTGGGCGAGGGTGGTGAAGGAGGCCAGGTAGGCGCCGGGCGTCCCGTGCTGGAGGACGACGTTGAAGAAATAGCCGCCCGCGACACCGACGACCGAGACGAGGCCGTTGAGCAGCACGGCCACGACCATCGACGCCAGCACGCGCGGTACGACGAGCCGGTGGATCGGGTCGATGCCGAGCACCTGCATCGCGTCGATCTCGTCGCGGATCTTGCGCGCCCCGAGGTCCGCGCAGATCGCCGTGCCGCCCGCGCCCGCGATCAGCAGCGCGGTGACGATCGGCGAGGCCTCGCGCAGCACCGCGAGCACGGACGCGGCACCGGAGAAGGACTGTGCGCCGAGCTGCCGGGTCAGGCTGCCGATCTGCAGCGCGATGACCGCCCCGAAGGGGATCGAGACCAACGCCGTCGGCAGAATCGTGACACTCGCCACGAACCACGCCTGCTGGATGAACTCCCGTGCCTGGAAGGGCCGTCGGGGCAGGGCCCGGACGACGTCCAGTGCCATCGCGAAGAGGTTGCCCGAGTGCCGGAGCGCACCTGTCGGGGAGAGCCTCATGGGCTGCTCACCCCCGTCCCGTGCAGCTCCGCCTCGCGTCTCGCGATCGCCTCCCAGCGGGGCGGGCGGGTGATGCCGGGGCCGGGCAGCAGGCGGGGAGTCAGGTCCCGGACTCGTGGACCCTCGTCGATCTGGGCCAGCTCCTGCTCGACCTGGGCCGCGTCCTTCTCCTCCGCCATGCCGATCGGCCCCTGCATCCGGCCGTTCAGGAACTGCCGTACGACGGGCTCGTCACTGGTCAGCAGCTCCTCGCGGGGCCCGAACAGCACCAGCTCGCGCCGGAACAGCAGCCCGATGTTGTCCGGGACCAGGCGGGCCGAGGCGATGTCGTGGGTGACGATCAGGAAGGTCGCGTCGATCTGTGCGTTGAGGTCGACGATGAGCTGGTTGAGGTAGGCCACGCGGACCGGGTCCAGGCCCGAGTCCGGCTCGTCGAACAGGATGATCTCCGGGTCGAGGACCAGGGCGCGGGCGAGCCCGGCACGCTTGCGCATACCGCCGGAGATCTCGCCGGGCAGCTTCTCCTCGGCGCCGATCAGCCCGACCATGTCCATCTTCTCCAGCACGATGCGCCGGATCTCGCTCTCGGACTTACGGGTGTGCTCGCGCAGCGGGAAGGCGATGTTGTCGTACAGGTTCATCGAGCCGAACAGCGCGCCGTCCTGGAACAGCACGCCGAAGAGCTTCCGCACCTCGTACAGGTCGTGCTCTCGGAGCCTGGTGATGTCCCGGCCCTGGATCGTGATGGAGCCGCGTTCCGGCTTCAGCAGCCCCACGAGCGTCTTGAGGAAGACCGACTTGCCCGTCCCCGAGGGGCCGAGCATCACCGAGACCTCGCCGGCGGGCAGCGTCAGCGAGACGTCCTGCCAGATGACCTGGTGGCCGAAGGACTTGGTCAGCCCTTCCACACAGATCTCGACACCCATCCGGGTTCCACCCTTCGCCCGTGGAGCAGCTCCGACATCTGCTCTACGGGGAGGGGCGGGGCGTCCGTCGCGGCGACCGGGAATTTTTTTCGGACGCGTTTACGGCGTGCTACGGCAGCTTCGGGGCGGTCACGCTCGCGGTGGGTACGGGGAGGGAGGCGGACGGGAGCGGGGGTGCCGAGGGCAGTGAGGGCAGTGAGGGCAGTGAGGGAACCGGCGGCACCGACGGCACCGCGGCCTTCACCGGCAGGTCCGGAAGCGGAGGCGTCGAGACCTTGGGCAGGGGCGGTGCGGAGAGAGGTGCGGCGGACTCGCCGGCGGACGGCCGGACCGTCGTCCGCGTCGGGGCCGTCGACGCCCAGCGCGTCCGCGGAGCACGCACCGGCTCCCTGGTGTGGTTCCGGAGCTCCTGCGCCACCGCACGGGACTTCGCCGGGTGCGGCGCCGGAGCGGTCGCGGCACCGCCCCCGCCGAGCGCGTACGGCAGCACGAACCCCGCCACCACCAGGGTCGCCGCCGTCGAGGTCACCGCCACCGCCTGGGCCTTGCCACCCCCGCGCAGCCGCCCGCGCCCGACCAGGAACAGCACCAGCCCGAGCGTCCCGGCCAGCGAGGCGCGCAGCGTCCGCCGGGCCCGGGCGAGCAGCGACTCGACGGTCCGGTAGCTGAGCCCCATCCGCACCGCGACCTGGCTCACGTCCAGGTCCTCGGACTTCAGCCGGAGCGCCTCCGCCTGCCGGGCGGGCAGCTCACCGCTGCGCACGGCGAGCCACTTCGCCTCGGCCCGGTCGCACACCGCCTCCTCGACGGGTACCGGGCCCGGCGCGACGAGCGTGGGGCGGGTGCTCACCTCGGCCTCGCGGTTGACCTGCCGGTACCGGTCGACGCACAGCCGCATCGTCACCGTCGTCAGCCAGGCGCCGAGCCGCTCGTCGTCGAGGTCCGGGCGTTCCGCGGCCCGCAACATCGCCTCGTGCACGGCGTCCTCGGCGTCCTCCTGGCTCATGGAGCGTCGCCGGGCCACCTTCAGCAGTTGCTCGCGATGGCTCCACATGCGCTGCCAACGCTCCTCGGCGGCCGCTGTGTCCGCAGGCATGTCCGTCGCCATGAGGGCCCCTTCGCACTCACCCGCCGGTCCTGTGCTTCCGGCGGGTGGCGACATTACCGCCGGGTAGTCGTGCTTGTGGAGGGGGAGACGCCCATCGTGTTCTAGCCGTTGCCGATGGTCAGCGGCCCCGCGTCGGGCAGCACACCGCCGCCGGGCAGCGTGAGAGTCGGCTCGGGGACGGGGACCGGCGGCATCCCGGACGCCTTCGGCACGCCGGCCGGACCCGACGGGCTGGGGGAGGGTGAGGCGGGCGGCGCCGACGGCGTGCGCGAGGGACCAGGGCCCGGCTTACGGTCGTCCGAGGGCTTCGAGGGCGAGGGCTTCGGCCTCTTGGGGCGGGACGGCTTCGGCCGGTCCGACCGGGATCCGGTGGACGCGTCCGGCACCACGCGGTGTCCGGTCAGGTAATACGCGTACCAGGCCTTGACGGTGCGCAGATAGGCGTCCGAGTGGTTGTAGCCCAGGATCGCCCGGTCCAGGTCGGCGGGGTTCGACAGGTCCCGGCCGCCCGCGCACAGGTAGCGGCCGGCGGCGAGCGCCGCGTCGTAGACGTTGTTCGGGTCCGACCGTCCGTCGCCGTTGCCGTCCGCGCCCCAGCGGGCCCAGGTGGACGGAATGAACTGCATCGGGCCGACCGCGCGGTCGTACACCGCGTCCCCGTCGTACGCGCCGCCGTCGGTGTCCGGTACGACGGCGAAGGCGCCGCCGGTCAGCCGCGGGCCGAGGATGGGCGTGACGGTCGTACCGTCCGGGGTCACCCGGCCGCCCCATGCCTGCCCGGACTCCACCTGGCCGATCGCGGCCAGCAGTTGCCAGCGCAGCCGGCAGCCGGGCGCGCTGTGCGCCAGTTCCTCCTCGGCACGCCGGTATGCGGCGAACACGCTCGCGGGCAGGGCGCCGCCGACCGTCGCTCCCGGTGACGAGCCGTTCTTCCGCGTCCGCAGTGGGGGAAGGCCGGTGCGGTACGGGGTGTTGCCGGACACGCTGGGGCCGTGCTCGGCGGGCGCCGCCTTCCGCGCGGGCTCGGCGGCCTCGGCCGAGACCGCCGCCGGCGCCTGCGACGCGGTCAGGACGGCCATCGCCGCCGCCGCGACCGCCGTACCCCTGGCACCCCTCAGTGCCCCCTTGAGTGCACGCCCTGTCACTGTGCAGTCCCCTCCGTGGGTGAATCCGTCGTCTGCTCTACGCGGCCGGAGGGCCGGTCCGTCGCACGGAACCGGGCGGATGGGGCGGGCGCCTTCCTCGTAGTGCTTCGTCAGGCTCGGGTTCTGCTGGTCGGCAGACGCGTACCGACGATCACGCTGAGGTCTGCCGCGAGGCGGAGTTCAGCCGCTCGGAGTTCGGGATGTTCGAGCCAGTGAAGTCGGGATTCGTCGGGCGCGCCATCGAAGTGCGGTGGCCAGGTTGTGGCCGGGGTGAAGTCGTCGATCACGACCGTGCCGCCGGCGGCGAGCAGACGTGCGGGGTCTGCGGTGCCGTCGCCCTTGGCCTGGCCCCCGCCGTCGAGCACGAGCAGGTCGTAGGGGCCGTATTCCTCGATGCGCTGCCAGTCGCCGTGGAGGACCTCGACATGGTCGCAGTCACGGAAGACGTCCGCGGCGATACGGGCTCGTCGCTGATCCCGTTCGATGCTGATCAGCCGGGTGCCCGGAGAGGCGCCCGAGGCCAGCCAGGCAAGGCCGACACCGCAGCCCGTGCCGGTCTCGGCGATGCTGTGGGGTGCTCCTGCGGCCAGCACCTGGAGCAGACGCCCCTGTTCGGGCCGGCAGGAGAACGCGAACCCGTGTGTGCGCGCCGCCTCGACGGCTCGCCGGACCAGCACAGGCAGTGCGTCGTTGCCCCTGTATGCGTCGGTTCCGTGAAGCGACATGCCGTGCATTATGGCTGCGCAGCCGCCCGGTTGAGGCGTCGGTGGCAATGCGGGTGGCGGCGATGGACGACGAAGGCGAGGACGTGGTCCGATGTGCGCTCGAATCGCCCGCGCGGGAGCCGGATGCCGCTCAGTCGACTGACCGTGCCCTCGGCAGCCGACCGATGTCGCCCGGACGGGCCGCCGGCTCGATGCCCATTCGGGCGACGGGCGACGGGCGACGGGCGACGGGCGACACGCGGCACGATGGTGCGGCGGCGGAGCCAACGGCGCAGGCGGCAGTCGTAGTCGTATCCCCTTGTCCGCACGGGGCTTGGCGGGGCGCCGCCGCCGGGGTCCGCGGCGGGACCGGACGGGCGGTGTCCCGGGCACCCGAGCGCGAGGGCCCAGACTGTCGTGGGTGCTCGCGGCCGAGATGCCGACGCGGAGCGGCAGGCCCGCCCCCCTCCGTGATCAAGTGGACCTCCGCCGTGCCCGGAGAAGCATTGCCGTACGAGGGGTGTTGACGGGCCTCGCCGACACCTTAAGATCCCTGCTGCTCGAAGTATCGATCACTGTCCGGTATCTCGAACAAGGAGCCGCAGCCGCATGTCTTCACAAGCCGGAGTGCCGCGCAGAACCGTCCTCACCGTCCTGGGCGCCGCCTCCCTCGCCGGGACCTTCGCCGCCGCCGCTCCCGCCGGGGCCGCGGAACTCACCGGCACCACCGCACGTGCCACTGCCGCGGACCTCCCCGCCGCAGCCGCCCACTGGACCTTCGACGAAGGCTCCGGCACCTCGGCCGCCGACTCCTCCGGCAACCAACGCACCGCGACGCTCCAGGGCGCGGCCGGCTGGGACACCGGCAAGGTCGGCAGCCACAGCCTGAGCCTCACGGCAGGCGGCAACGCCACGGCGTCCGGGCCGGCCCTCGACACCTCCAAGGCGTTCTCGGTGGGCGCCTGGGTCAACCTCGCGCAACTCGGCGGCTACCAGACCGCCGTCAGCATCGACGGCAAGGTCGTCAGCTCCTTCTACCTGGGGTTGCGCGACGACACCGGCACCTTCGCGTTCGCCCGGCTGGCCTCGGACGCCACCCAGAGCGCCGCGGTGGCGGCAGCCGCCTCGGCGCCCAGCACCAACACCTGGACGCACCTGGCCGGCGTCAGCGACCCGACCGCCGGCGTCATCCGCCTCTACGTCAACGGCGTGCTGGAGGGGGAGACCGCCTACACCGCGGGCTGGGCCGGCAGCGGGGACACCGCCATCGGCCGTGCGCTCTACGGCGGTGGGCACGTCGACCAGTGGCACGGCCTGATCGACGACGTACGGATGTTCCCGACCGCCCTCACCTCCGACCAGGTCGCGGCGCTGGCCGGGGTGCCGGTGGAGACCACGACACCGCTGCTCAGCGTGGACGTCGCCAACCCCGCGCACGCCGTGTCCCCCATCCTCCCCGGTTTGATGTTCGAGGACATCAACCACTCCGGTGAGGGCGGCATCTACGCCGAACTGGTCCAGAACCGCTCGATGATGGCCAGCGACACCACGCCCGTCCACTGGTCCGCCGTCGGCGCAGCGACCCTCGCACTCGACACCACCACCCCGCTCAACGCCGCGCTCAACCGTTCCCTCAAGGTCGTGCTGCCGAGCGGCACCGGCGCCGGAAACCGGGCCGGCGTCGCCAACGACGGCTTCTGGGGCATACCGGTGCGACCCGGAACCACCTACACTGCCCGGCTGTTCGCCAAGGCCTCGCGACGCATGGGCCCGCTCACGGTGGCCATCGAGTCCGCGGACGGCGCGACGGTGTACGCGTCCGCCCACGTTCCGCACGTCGGCACCGCCTTCCCCGACCGCCCGTTCGAGCTGACCCTGCGCACCGGTTCGCGCACCCCCGTGGCCGGCGACGCGAGGCTGACCGTCACCACGGCCGACCCCGCGGCCGCGGGCGAGACCCTGTGGCTCCAGCACGTGTCCCTCTTCCCGCCCACCTACAACGACCGGCCCAACGGACTGCGCATCGACCTGATGGACAAACTGGTCGCTCTGAAGCCGAAGTTCCTGCGCTTCCCCGGCGGCAACTTCCTTGAGGGCAACACCATCGCGACACGGTTCAACTGGAAGAACACGATCGGTCCGGCCTGGGAACGCCCCGGCCACATGGACGACGCCTGGGGCTACTGGTCCACGGACGGCCTCGGACTCCTCGAATACCTGGAGTGGGTCGAGGACATGCACGCCCAGCCGGTCCTCGCCGTCTACGCCGGCTACGCGCTCAAGGGTGACCATGTCACCGGCGACGCGCTCAAACCATTCGTCCAGGACGCACTCGACGAGATCGAGTACGTCACCGGTCCCGTCACCAGCACGTGGGGCGCACGGCGTGCCGCCGACGGGCATCCGGAGCCGTTTCCACTGGAGTTCGTGGAGATCGGCAACGAGGACTGGTTCGACTCCTCGGGGTCGTACGACGAGCGGTTCGCGGCCTTCCACGACGCGATCAAGGCGAAGTACCCGCATCTGAAGCTGATCGCCACGACGTCCGTGACCAGCCGCACGCCGGACCTGATCGACGAGCACTACTACCTCGCGCCGTCCGCGGCCCAGGCCTCCACCCACAAGTACGACAACCGGGACCGCAGTTCGACGAAGGTCTTCGTCGGAGAGTGGGCCGCGCAGGAGGGCCGCCCCACACCCGACCTCAACGCGGCGCTCGGCGACGCCGCTTGGCTGGCCGGGCTGATCCGCAACTCGGACCAGGTCCTCATGGAGTGCTACGCGCCGCTCTTCTCGCACGTCAGGAACAACGTCTGGGCCACCAACCTGATCGCCTACGACAACCTGACCAGCTACGTGTCGCCCAGCTACTGGGCACAGCACATGCTGACGAACAGGCTCGGCAACACGGTGCTGCCGGCCACCGCACGTGCGCTGCCCGGCCTCGCCACCGTGGCCACCCGCTCCGGGAATCGCCTCTACCTCGCGGTCGTCAACAGCGGGACGGAGAAGGTGAACGTGCCGGTCGAACTGAAGGGGCTGGCCAAGGGAGTCAAGAGGCAGGCCACCGCGACGGTCCTGACCGGCCCCTCGCGCACCGCCACCAACACGCTGACGGAACCCAACACCTTGGTGCCCAGGACGAGCACAGTCACCGGTGCGGCAGCGTCCTTCACCAGCACCGTGCCGCCGCTCTCGGTCACCGTACTGGAACTCGTCCTGACCTGATCGTTCTGTACCACCAGGACCGTGTCGTCAGCGGTCGACTCGCCCCTCGGACACCGAGTTACTCCTTATAGCGATACGGAATCGAGGGCCTCGACCTGACGGTCGCGGTCCTCGTTGCGCTGTCGTAGGCGATCGTGATGCCCAGGGCCTCGTAGAGGGGCCCTGGTAGCGAGCAAGACGCCGCTCGCACTCCTTGATCGCCTGGCGGGCTCGAGCCTGCTCGGGGGTTTGTGGCTCTACTGCGATCGCTGCGATGTCAGTCAAGTCATGTTCGTACAGTATTGACTTCGCTGGCCAAGGAGGCTGACCGAGGTCATTCCGGTACGCCCGGCATCGTTCCGCATCCCTGCTTGCAGACTGAGCGCCCGTGGGCGCCTCGGAAGTAGCGTGAACCTCAGCTCTTGCTCAGGAAAAGCGCCGGAAGCCGGCAGTCCGCCCGATCGCACTGACATGATCTCGTCAGTTGCGGCTCAATCATTGGTCGCGCTGCGCCACGACTCCCTTGACCAAGGAGCATTGTCATGCGCATACCTAGACGGGCTTTGCTCGCTCCCGCTGTCGCTATAGCCGTACTGGCCGGTGCTGGCCCGGCCTTGGCGGACGACCCGACTCCGACATCGAGCGAGACCGTCGCTACCGCTCCGCCGGATCAGCCGGAAGAGTCGGACCTTATCGAAGGTGCTCCCGAAACCCCTGCTCCCGCACCGTCCGACGCCGTGAATCACACGGGCAACTCGCCCGACGGGCGCGGCTGCGAGCAGGGTTGGTACTACTACCCCACAAGCAAGAACAAGGACTACCACAAGGGCGTGGGTGCCGATCAGGCCAACTACAACGGCACTTCACGCACGGCCAAGTCGACCTTCACGGCTGAGGTGTCCGGCACCGTAGGCATTGCCTATAGCGGCGAACTCAACGTGAAGGGCAGCGTGGCGGCCGTAGAGATCTCGGGCAAGTTCGGCGTGTCCGTCTCCGCCTCCCTCACCGCCAAACTCGGCAACTCCATCAGCGCGGACACTCCACCGCACAAGACCACGTACGCCAGCTACGGTGTCTACCGATTGAAGAGCTACGGGTACAGCCAGTACACGTACGTGAATTGCGGCAAGGGTGGCAAGAAGAACGTGACGATCTACACACCGCATCGCGTCGGCTGGGCCATCTGGGAGTCGTGACATGTCTCGCCGAACCCTTGCAGGGTTGAGCATCGCGTGTGCCGCTGTGCTCCTTCCGGTCTCTGCCTGCTCGTCGGATCATTCCGACGCCAAGCAACCTACGCAGTCCGCGCGCTCCTCCGAGTCGGGTTCGGCGACGATCACCGCCACCCCCAGCGCCACGCAGCCCCCCGTGAAGAAACCACCGGAGCTGGACGACGGCGAAACACTCGCCGGCCGCCAGAACGTGACCAACGGGAATGCCAGTACCGCGTTCAGCAAGGGCAAGAAGAGCGATGCGCTCATCGTCGCGGTGCGTTGTCAGGGCACCGGGAAGATCAAGGTCGTGGTGCAGTCCGTCCATGTCTCCTTCCCGCTGGAGTGCGTCGCCAACGAGGTGAACACCACGTACAACCAGGTGGCAGTGACGGGAGTGGAACGCAGCGGGGTCGTATCCGTCGAAGCACCGTCAGTCGTGCGCTGGTCCATGACCATCGGTCGGGGCCCAGCGGCGCAAGAGGAGACGCCCGGAGCCGGTTTGAATTCGGCCTGACAGCGTAAGACTCACGCATGGGTTCGGGGCCCTGCTGCCTGGCGGTGGCAGGGCCCCGAACTGTCAGTCGTCGAGTCAGAAAGGGAGTTCTGGCCTGGCTGCGCCTCGCCTGATGGTCACGATCCGCTCGTGCAAGTTGGTCGTGCATCCGGCCGGGACGCATCGCGCTGGACCACAGGGTGCGGCCGGCCCTGCTGATCGCTGATCGTGGTGGTCTTGATGGTGTTCTGCCTGCGCTTGCCGGAGACGAGAGCTTGCCTGCCGGGCCGGTTGGCCCTGGGGCGCCGGACCTGGGTCTCGATGCCGTCGATGCGCAGGGTGATGTTCTCGGCGGCGGCGTAGGCGAACACGTCCTCCAGGGTGTGCAGCCGCAGGCCGAGCCGGTCGGGGATGGCGAATCCGCGCTCCGCCAGGAGCGGGCGGATCTCGCGGATGGCGCGGCCGATGGTGGAGGAGCCCACCTCGTAGATCACGCCGAGAGCCTCGTGGGTGAGGCCGGTGCGCAGGTGAACCAGGGTGGCCAGCAGCCGGTCGGTGAAGACGAGTTCGTACCTCGGGCCGGCTCCGGCCTGCCGCCGGCGCGCGCCCCGGCGCCGCTCGTGCCGCGCGGACTCGCAGGGCGCTTCCCAGCGTGGCGCGAGTTCTTCGATCAACTTGCCGAGATGTCGGCGCGCCACGCCGCAGAAGGCAGGATGAGCCATGGCCGCGCGGGCCTGCTTGATCTTCACACCTCAAGAACCCGCACGGCCGTCGTGATGTCACGGCCTGCCCGGGAAGCTGGTCAGACCCGGTCCAGGGGTCGGTGCGGACCGCTGGGATGTTCCATTTCGACCGTGTCTCCAGGGCGCACCACACCGCCTTCCCTCACAATGCTCATGATTCCGGCTTTGCGCACGATGTTCCCCGCCTCGTCGCGGCCGACGACCTGCTTCAGCAGCCCGTCCTGGAAGTTGTGGATCTGCAGGCAGGGATTGCGGAGGCCGGTCACTTCCAGGACTGCGGAGTCGCCGATGCGCAGCAGTGTGCCGACCGGCAGACCGAGCAGATCGATGCCGCGCGTGGTGATGTTCTCGCCGAGTTCGCCGGGCGCCACTTTGAACCCTTCACCGCTGACCTCGGCGAAGAGCTCTTCATGGATGAGGTGGACCTGGCGCAGATTCGGCTGGGTGGGATCCTGCGCGACGCGCGAGCGGTGCTTGACCGTCACACCGGCGTGCACGTCCCCCTCCACACCGAGCCCGGCGAGCAATCTGACGCTGTCCCGGTTCGGCTTGGTGAACGAGTACTCCCCGTTGCTGCTGACCGCCGTCACTTTCCCGCTCATACCTTGGAACCCCCTCGTCGGTAACCGTGATCAGCCACGAGCCTAGCCCTGGCCCCTCAAGGCACAACATTTACGATCAATCGCGGGTGGGGTCGTAACTCGTCGGCGACCAAAAGCAGGGACGGGAGGAGCTTGCGGTCAGTTACGAGAGCCGTGGTGCCCATGCCGATGGCTTCTTCGATGTCGCCGGTGCGAGGCGGCGGCCACTCCGAGGGTGAGGCGGGCTCCGGTTGCGGGCATGGGGACATCTCGGCCTGGCTGAGTGCGGTGATGGTGGCGGTGAGCCGCTCTGACTTGGCGCCGACCACCAGCCCACCGGCCTCGCCGACGTCTCCGACTACCCCGTTCTGCTGCGCGAAGTTGCCGACCGCGGCTGGTTCAGCGCCGACCTGGAGGCACTCACCGGCCGCAACGGCCTGCGCGTCCTGCGCGACGCCGAGGAGGGGGCGACGGAGCTGCTGTGGCCGACGTCCCCGCTGTTGGTGAGGCGTGAACGCCGGTGGGGCGACGTCTTCGCCCGCTGGACACCGGGTCTGCTCGCGATGGGCTGCTGCCTGCGGGGGGCTTCCGGTGCTGGAGGTGCCGGTCCGGGAAGGGGCGGCCGGGCCACCAGGCGGGCGGTGTGCGCGCCCCGTTCGCTGACCGGGTAGGACCTGGTGCTCGACCAGCGGGACAGCGGTAGCGAGGAGGTGGGTTCCCCCTGTGCGGGGCGTCCCAGAAGTACTGGAGCGCCCGCTTGTTGCCCCGGTTGCCCCAGTCGAAGAACAGCCGCCTGCACCGCCGTCGAGAGGGACGCAGGATCTCGACGTCCCCGCTGCAGCACACCTTGCCGGTGACGTCGGGCGGCACGAGGTCGAGGTCGGGGATCGCGCGGTTGGCGGCTGCCTTCGGGCCCACGGCGTAGTGGGCGGTGGCGGTGAGCACTTCGTACGCCCCGCGTGCACCTCGAGCCGGACCGGGAGCTCCGGGACAGGACTCACCGGCCCGCCTCCTGAACCGCTGAGGAAGCGGGGCGCCAGCCCAACTCGGGTGCGATCAGGTGCCGGACGTCGTGCAGGATCTGTTCGTACTCCTCGCGATGGAACTCGTACGGCAGCTCCAGGCGCAGCTCAGACACCTGCGCGAGGACGGGATCGGCCGCCAACCGCTCCAGGATCTGTTCCGCGGTGCCGACCACGTCCGGGGCGAACAGGAACCGTTTCGGGCCACAGCGCCGCAAGGGTCTGCGGCTTCAGGGTGCGTTCGTGCCGACTGGCTGCGTAGTCCCGGTAGCGGGCCCGGGTGGCCGGGCGGCGCTGTCGAACGGCACGATCACCCGCCCGAGTGCCACCCGCGCCGTCGGCCGGTCGTCGGCCAGGCTGCGCCGGTACTCGGAGAGCAGGTTCAGCTGGGCGGTGGTGAAGTCGTCGGTGTCCTCGCCGGAGACGATGTTGCCGGACAGCAGGTTGAGACCGTTCTCGGCGGTCCAGCGGACCGAGCGCAGGCTGCCTCCGCCGTACCAGATCCGCTGTACCAGACCGGGGTTGTGCGGCTGCAGCCGCGGCCGCTGGATGTTGCCGGGCGAGTGGATCACCGTGTCCGGGCCGCCTAGGTAGTCGCCGCGCAGGTTGTCGACGAGGCGGGCGATCCTGCCGTACGACAGGTCGAAGCCGCGCCAGTCGCCGTCGTACACCAGGTCGCCGAGCAGGTCGGCGTGCGGCATACCGGTGCTGAAGCCGACCTGGAGGCGACCGCGGGACAGGACATCGGCAAGCGCCAGGTCTTCGGCCAGGCGGAACGGGCTCTCGTAGCCGATCGGGATGACCGCGGTGCCCAGCTCGATCCGCTCGGTGCGCTGGCCGGCCGCTGCGAGGAATACGGCAGCTGAGCCGACGCCGTGTTCGAGGTGGCGCTGGCGGATCCAGGCGCCGTCGTAGCCGAGCCGTTCGCCGTACTCGAAGAGTTGGAGTGTCTCCTCCAGGCCGGTGTACGGGTCGTCGTCATCGAAGTTGCCCGGGGTGAGAAGGGCCGGCGAGGTGATGGTGGGCGTGCTCATGCGACCGTGGTCCTCAGCTCGTGGTGGTCTCGGCGGCGGGGGTGGCGCCGCGGCCGCCGGGGATGGCCGCGAGCAGCTGTCGGGTGTACTCGTGGCGGGGGCGGGCGAACAGTTCCTCCGGCGGGCCCGTCTCGACGACGCGGCCGGCCCGCATGACGGCGACCTGGTGCGCGATCTGACGTACGACGGCCAGGTCGTGCGAGATGAACAGGTACGCCACGCCCGTGTCGGCCTGCAACTCGGCCAGTAGATCCGGGACTTGGGACTGCACGGACACGTCGAGCGCGGAGACCGGCTCGTCGTAGACCACCAGGTCGGGGGAGAGGGCGAGGGTACGGGCGATCGCCACGCGCTGCCGCTGCCCGCCGGACAGCTCCGCCGGCCGGCGCTCCAGCGTCGCGGCCGGAAGGGCCACCCGGTCGAGCAGATCACGGGCCCGGACGAGCCGGGAGGCGCGGTCGCCGACCTTGAGGGCGCGCAGCGGCTCGGTGATCACCTCGCCGATGGAGAAGCGCGGGTCGAGCGAGGCGTACGGGTTCTGGTAGACGAGCTGGGCGCGGCGGCGCAACTGCCTGGCCCGGGCACCCTTGGCGGTGGTGACGTCGGTGCCGTCGAACAGGATCTGCCCGGCGGTCGCGTCGGCGAGGCGGAGCACCAGGCGGGCGGTCGTGGCTTGCCCGAGCCCGACTCGCCGACCAGGGCGAGGGTCTGGCTCCGGTGGAGGGTAAGGCTGACGTCGTCGACGGCGCGCAGGGTGCGGGGCCCTTCCCCGGTGCGGGGCAGCCTGAACTCCTCGACCAGGTTGCGCACTTCGACCAGGGGCACCGTCTGCCGCGCGCGGCCCTACGCCGCCTCCTCGACTACGGTCCCGACGTCGAGGTGCTTGAACCTCCGGACATACGCGACGACTTGGCCGAGCAGGGCGCCCGCACAGCCGCCCGGTACCGGTCAGCCCGATGCCAGGCGGTGGAGGAGGAGAGCCAGTGACTGTTGTGGGCTCTGTCCCGCGGTGTCGACGACGACGCGCTTGCGGTCCCACGGCTCGTACTCCCGGTCGACGACCTGCTGCCAGTACGGCAGCGGCAGACCTGGAATGTCGGCTGACCGCGAGGTCACGCGGCGCCGGTGCTCCGCCGGATCCGCGCACACCACCTCCACCTCGACGACACGCACGTCTGCCCCGACGGCCGTGTCCCGCCAGGCGTCACACGGGTTCTCCTGCAAGTACGTCAACTACACCCCGCTGATCGTCGGCGGCACCCTGCTCGCCCTCTGGCTGGCCTGGGAGCTGTGGATGAAGAACAGCTACACGGGACCCCGCTCCACCGTCGACCTGCCGGCCGAGGTACTGTCGGTGGCCCCGAACTCCTGGCACCCTCGTCGGCCTGCAGCGCCGACTCGGGCCGCCGCTGCGAGCGACCCGGCTGCGGCGACGACACCGGCTCGAGCACGCACGTGCGCTGACGGGCTGCCCAGGTCAGGCGGTGGACGTCACGCGGGGGAAGAAGACGCGAACGGGCAGCAGTAGCCCGGCGAGCGACAGAACGATGAACACCACCTGGTGGACATGATCCTTGCCCGGCGGCAGCCCTCCCGCCAAGTGGGCGATCCAGAAGGCCGGATAGTACCACTGCGCATACCACGCCCACCGTTCCCCGCGGCGGAACGGTACGAGGGTGATCAACACACCGAACAGCCCCATACCGGTCGCGGCCACACCGTCGGCCCGCATGAGTTGCTCGTCGCCGGCCCCCGCTGCGACCGCGGCGACGACACCGAAGATCAAGATGCCGACACCGACGATGAGAAGGCATATCCACGCTGCCTTCATGCGGGCGCTGTTGTGCTGCATGCGCGATTCGTACCCGCTTCCGGCGAAGAAGACGCAGACCGTCTGCCGTGACCGAGGCTGCCGAGGCCGGAATAGGCGATGGAGGCGGAGTGCTACCGGCTTCCGGGTGCGGAGGAGGTGATCCAGCCGCCTGCCTTGAGTCACGAAGACCATATCGTCAGCCGCCAACTCACCCCTCAGGTAGGACCATTGACGACACGGTGACCAGGTGATCGTGATGCCCAGGGCTTCGTAAGCCGTCGGACGTGCACCGGTCGAGCACGGCTTCGCCCACGCTGGGGAAACTCCCCTGTATGAGGGGCTGGGCGCACAGACGACTCTGGAAGGCCGGCACCAGGCCCACGACCCGCTCGGACAGGGCGTGGGCCTGCTCGATGTGCCCGCCGCCTGCAACTGGCCCTGAACACCGTCAAACGCCACGCCCGAGCTGACGGGCCCGAGCGGCTGCTCCACGTCCCCGAACATGGCGTCAGCCTCATCGGCCCCTACCGCGAGCACTTGTGTAAACGCCGGGCCGAGCACTCTGCTGTCCCCGTCAAGTCCGCGGCTCGACCAGTCCCGCCGAGACGCCGCGGGCAACCCGCTGCGGGACCATGACACCGTTGGTGGTGAAGGAGCTGGTCCGGTCTGGTGTGTGAGCGGGGACGGAATGGACGTTCTGGGTGTCGATGCGTGCGGAAGGCAGGGGTGGGTGGGGATCCGGCTCACGGACGGCGCTTACGCGGGGAGCCTGGTGGGAGGATCGCTCGACACGCTGGTCGAGCGTGCCGGCGACGTGGCGGCGATCGCCGTGGACATGCCGCTGGGCCTTGTGGAGAAGGGCTGGCGTGCCGCTGATCTTGCGGCCAGGGCTCTGCTCGGGATGCGACGGAGCAGCGTTTTCCTCATCGCGCCGAGGCCGGCATGGCAGGAGCCTGATTATGCGAGGGCCGCACAGCGATGCCAGGAGCTCGCCGGGAGCCGGTTGAGCCGGCAGGCGTGGGCACTGGCGCCGAAGCTTCTCGAGGCCCGGGCGTGCTGGCTCGCCGACGAACGCATCCATGAGGTGCACCCCGAGGTGTCCTTCTATGCCTTGGCCGGCGGGGTGCCACTGGCGTACGCCAAGAAGACCTGGCGCGGTCAGAACCTGCGCAGCGCACTGCTGGCCGAGGCCGGAGCCGGGCTCCCGGACGAACTCGGAGAGGCCGACCGCATCGCGGCGGACGACGTGCTGGACGCCGCTGCTGCCGCTTGGTCGGCGCACCGGATTGCGCTCGGGATCGCGGAGCGGGTTCCCACGGTGCCCGAGCTGGACCCGGAGGGCCGCCGTATCGAGATTCGGTACTGACCACGCATCAGTGACAGGGTCTCGCGATCACACGAGGAGCCCATGATTCCGGACACGCCGGACCTGCGCTCGGCTTCCCGCCCCTCGCCCTCTACCACCCCGACCGCGCGGACGCGGTCCGCGGACAGCACGACCACCAGCTCACCTTCACCAGGACGGCCGTGGCGGATCCCACCAACGGCCTGTTCTCCGCCACGCTGTGCCGGAAGGGCGCCACACTCGGCATGATGATCGAGAACCTGGAGAACGACATCGTCTTCGGCCGCAAGCCCGTCTCCGCGTGGAAGCCCGGGGTGCGGGACTGGCTGAACGCGGGCGGCCGGCAGATCGCCGACGAGTTCGGCGCCGCCCACCGGAGCGCCCGCCGGTGAACGCACGCCCACCACGTCCGCTGTCCGCCTCCTTCAGGCCGCGACGCCACGAACCGGACGCACACGCCCGCCGGATGAGCACCGAGGCGACCGCGTGGATGGACACCCTGTGGGACCCGGAGGCCCGCCTGCTGAGAACCCCTCGCCCGGCGGACCCGCCCACCCACATGGTCCGCGAGACCGTCTGGTACGCCGTCGGTCTCCTCACCCGCCGGTCCACCGGAGACCTGGAGCGCGCGACCGAGGCGCTCCACGCCGTCCTCGGCCACCAGTACGACGTACCGGGCACGGTCTTCCACGGAACCTGGCGCCGCAGCCCGGACGAGGCGGACCCCGGCGCCGAGCCGGTCGAGTGGCGGGACTACGACCCGAACTGGCGTGAGTTCATCGGGACCGCGCTGCTGCTCATCCTGCACCACTTCGAGACCGACCTGCCGGCCGACCTGGTCGCGAGGATCGACAGCGCCCTCGTTCTCGCGGCCGAGGGGTCCGTGCGACGCGGCGTGCGGCCCGACTACACCAACATCGCGGTCATGGCCGCCTACCTGTACGACTCCGTCGGCCGCCGCTTCGGTCTGCCGCCGGCGATGCGGGCGGGGGAGTCGCTGGCCCGCCGCGTCCACACCCTCTGGTCCGCGACCACCGCTTTTCCCGAGTTCAACTCCCCGACGTACTACGGCGTTGACCTCTACGGGCTGGGTCTGTGGGGCGCCGCTTCCGGATCCCCGGTCCTGTGGTCGCTCGGCACGGACATGGAGACGGCGCTCTGGCGCGAGATCGCCGACCGCTATCACCCCGGCCTGCGCAACATCGCCGGGCCGTACGACCGCGCCTACGGCATGGACATGCAGCAGTACGCGGCCCTGCTCGGCCTGTGGATCGGACTGGTCGCCGGGCCGGACGCCGCGCCGCTGCCCAGCGGCGGACCCGAGGCCGCCGGTCACGCCCACGACTGGTGCTTCGCTCCCTGCTTCGCCCTCCTCGGCGTCGTACCGCCCGAGGACGTGACCGCCCGGCTCGGCCAGGACGTGGTCCGTCCCCGGTACATGGCGACGACCATCAGCGAGTCCCCGCGCCGCGTCGCCACGTCATGGCTGGGCGAGCGGCTGATGATCGGCGCGCTGGACGCGGCGGGGGAGGGGACCCCCTGGGGCGACCAGCACTGCCCGGTCACCGTGCACTGGCGTGCCCCGGACGGGGGACCTGTGCGGTGGCTGCGGGCCGCGCCGCAGAGCCCGGTCGACGCGGCGGTGGACCGTGACGGCTGTCTGCGCCTGAGGATCCGCTCCAGTGAACCGGTGCGCTTCGAGGTGCACACGCCCGGCTCGGCACCGGCGGTCCTGGCGCCCGGGCATTGGCGGTTGCCGGGGCTCGGGGTCCGCGCCGTCGAGTCGCAGGAGTGCTTCGACGTGCGGACGACGAGCTCGCGGGACGGCACGTTCGTCGAGTACCGGCCGACAGAAGGCGCACCGACGCTCTCGCTGCGGTTTCTGACGAGTTGAGGCTGCTCGAATGCGACCAAGGGGTACACGGATGCCGCTTCAGCGGCTGGAGGCGTCTGTCGCGGCGGCCGGGGGAGGGTGCACCGAGTCACGGACTCCGGGACGGCCGCTCGTCCGGTCGCCGGCCTGGCGGGGGAGGGACCGGTGGTGGCGGATCCCGCCGCGGTCGATCGACTGGGGGCGCATGGGCCGGGTACGGCCGTCCGTCCGGTCACCTCCGCCGGCCATACGCCGAAGGATCTCCTGGATGCCGACACCGCCGTCGTCGGCGCCGACTTCGCGGTTGCCGACACCGGCACGGGGGTCGTCATGCACTGCGCCCCCGCAGCGCGGGGAGTTCGCTCGGAGGATCGCCTGGTGCGGCGCCACGGTGTTCCGCACCACGCGGGAGCACGACGTCGCCTCGCTCGTCGCGTCCCCGAGGGCTTCCCGGCGTCGACCTGCTCGTCCTCGTGGAACGTCGTCAGCATCAGGACATGGGGCGGGTGGGGCAGCCCCCGCAGCTCGCGCAGCGCCGTCAGTCCGTCGGTCCCGGGCATCCGGATGTCCGGCAGGACGACGTCCGGCCGCAGCTCGACGGCACTCCTCCGCGGTGCGGGACGACCGCGCTGACGCGGACACCACCTTCGTACGCTCCCGCAGTTCAGAGTCCCGCCGAGCAGTTCCACCCGCTCGCTGGGACCGGCGAGACCGTGCAGTCGATGGTTACGTCGGCGTCGGCTTCCGGTGCGTGACAGGCGGAGTCGGTCGGGGACTCCCGAGCGAAGTTCGGGAGTCCCGGTGATACTGGGATACGCGAGCGAACCAGGTCAGCGCGGGAATGGTCGGATCGGGTGGCGTCGGTGACCGGGGCCC
The DNA here is from genome assembly GCF_009604455.1 of Streptomyces sp. RB17. GTDB lineage: Bacteria > Actinomycetota > Actinomycetes > Streptomycetales > Streptomycetaceae > Streptomyces. The sequence goes on along the minus strand of NZ_WEGL01000012.1, from coordinate 30,044 downwards.
GTGCCGCGACCATTGGTGTGGCGCGGCACGTCGCGTGCATCCTTGGGGCGTACGGCTCCGGGACCGGGCGCAGCCTGTGATCCTTGCATGCGACAGTGGGCTGGTGGTGCCGCGCGGCACCCGGTGCACGGACGGCGAAGTGATCAGTACTCCAGCTCGGGGCGCAGCGGGCCGCCGACCGCGTGGAGGTACCGCAGTACCTGGGCGTAGGAGTTGAAGAGCCCGGTCTCGTGGTAGGCGATGCCGTGCCGGGCGCAGTACGTGCGCACGAGTTCCTGGGCATGGCGCAGGCTGGGGCGCGGCATGGAGGGGAACAGGTGGTGTTCGATCTGGTAGTTGAGCCCGCCGAGCGCGAAGTCCGTGAAGCGGTGGCCGCGGATGTTGCGTGAGGTCAGTACCTGCCGACGCAGAAAATCGATCTTGTCGTCCTTGGCGAAGACGGGCATGCCCTTGTGGTTCGGGGCGAACGAGCACCCCATGTAGAGCCCGAACAGCCCCTGGTGCACGGCAAGGAAGCACACGGCCTGGACGGGGGACAGGACCAGGAACACAGCGGCGAGGTAGCCGCCGAGATGCGCCGTCAGCAGGCCCGCGTCGGCCAGCTTGGTCGCCCGCGAGGTCGCGGTGCCGGTGCGGTCGAGCAGCGCCCGTACGCCGGCGACGTGCAGGGCGAGTCCTTCCAGGAGCAGCATCGGGAAGAACAGCCGGGCCTGGTGACGGGCCAGCCAGGCGTACGCCCCGCTGCGGACGCGCGCGTGGTCCTGGGTGAAGGCGATCGCGCCGTCGGCGATGTCGGGGTCGCGGTCGACGTGGTTGGGGTGGGAGTGGTGCCGGTTGTGCTTGGCGATCCACCAGCCGTAGCTGAGGCCGATCAGCAGGTCGGCGTGCACGCGGCCGAGCAGGTTGTTGACGCGCTTGGAGGCGGCGATCTGGTGGTGTCCGGCGTCGTGCCCGATGAACCCGGTCTGGGTGAACATCACCGCCAGGAAGGCGGCGGTCAGCAACTGCCACCACGACTGCCCGATCAGCGCGAACGCGGTCCAGCCGCCGGCCAGCAGAAGCAGGTTCGCGCCGATCTTGACGGAGTAGTAGCCCGGTCGTCGTTTCAGCAGCCCGCTCTGCCTCACCTCGCGGGACAGCGCGGCGTAGTCGCTGCCGCGGCTGCTGGGCGGGGGCTTGGTCATCTCGGCGTGGCCCGCCGGATCGGGGCTCCGCTCGCTGACGTCAGTGGTCACAGTGTTCCCTTCGGGAGAGTCGGCGCCGCCCACGGCGCGATGGGCGGGGTCACCTCACAACGCGCGGACCTGGTCGGCCTGCATGCCCTTGGGGCCCTGGCTGGCGGTGAACTCCACCCGCTGGTCCTCCTCCAGGGAGCGGAAGCCGTCGGTGTCGATCGCCGAGTGGTGGACGAAGATGTCGGCACCGGCCTCATCAGGGGCGATGAAGCCGAAACCCTTCTCCGCGTTGAACCACTTCACTGTTCCTCGAGCCATGTGATGTCTCCTTCGAGATGGCGGCTGGGTCGGAATGCGCGCGATCACGCGATCCCGGGCTGTTGGTCGCCGGCCGTCGAAGAAAACCCCGAAACGACGAAACGCCCGCTGTCAGAACTCCGCGGGCGCTTCCACGATCGCAAACTTCAACTACAACCACTGCCCCAACGTCCGGAGCGCCGGGAAGGTTCCCGCACGAGCCGGGAAGAGCCCGGTGACGCCCCGGCGAGTCGGCTCCGGGGTCCGGGATCCGGCACGTGACGGGCGCCTGAAGGGGTACGGTTGGCGCTCCGAGCGCACCGCGCGTTTCGGCGTCGCCCTCGGGCAGGGCACAGGCCGGCTTACATCGGATCCGGCCGGAAATGAGCCGCACCATGCCTCGTGGCCCGCACTGACACGCCGTCTTCCGTATCCGCTCCCGCGCAGCGCGGTAGCGGTTTTCCCGGCATCCGGATCGCCACGAGGCACCAGGACATCGCGCGCACGGCCCTGGACCGATCAGCACAGCTGGACCGATCAGCACGGCCGGACCGATCAGCACGACTTTGAACCGATCAAGAGGATGCGGGATTCATGTATTCACAGGACTCGATCGCCGGCCGCCGCCGGGGCCGTCCCGAACCGACCGCGGAGATGCTCTCCGGACTCGCCTGCCTCATCTGCGGCACCGACTACCGCAACGCACCCGACCCGGAGGCGGTGGTGGTTTCCCACCGGGAGGACAGGCAGCTCCTCGCCTGCCGCGGGACGTGTGCACGCATGGCCGGCGGATCAGCCGACGGCCTGGACGAACCGCCCCTCCCGCTGGCCGAGCGCGTCCGCAGGCACCGGGCCGACGGCATCTGACCCGGATATCGGGCAGCCACACCAAGCACGCCGAGAGCGAAGCGAACGAAATGATGAGGAAGCGTATGAGCCTGATGAGTCTCGGAGTACTCGCCTCCTCCCGCAAGGAGAACGAGTTCCGCCTGCCGTTGCACCCCGCTCACCTCGACCGGATCGCGCCGGACGTACGCGAGATGATCTTCCTCGAACAGGGCTACGGCGAACGGTTCGGCGTCGCTGACGACACGCTCGGACCGCTCGTGGCGGGCTTGCGCTCCCGCGAGCAACTCCTCGCCGAGTGCGACGTGTTGCTGCTGCCGAAACCCATGCGCGAGGACGTCGCCGCGCTGCGTGAGGGCCAGGTGCTGTGGGGATGGCCGCACTGTGTGCAGGACGAGGAGCTGACCCAGCTCGCCATCGACCGGCGGCTGACCCTCATCGCCTGGGAGGCCATGAACCACTGGACGTCCACGGGCGCCTTCAGCGTCCATGTGTTCCACAAGAACAACGAGCTCGCGGGCTACTGCTCGGTGCTGCACGCCCTGCAGCTCGGCGGGCTGACCGGCAGCTACGGGCGGCGTCTGCGCGCTGTGGTCGTCAGCTTCGGCGCCACGGCGCGCGGCGCGGTCACCGGCCTGGGCGCCATGGGGGTCTCCGACGTCACCGTGCTCACGCAGCGCGCCGCTGCAGCGGTGGCCTCGCCCATGCCCTCGGTCGTGATGGGCCATTTCGAGCAGGAGGAGGGCGATGCGTCGCGCCTGCATGCGGTCACCGCGGCCGGTTCCGTGCCGCTGGCGGAGTACCTGGCCGGGTTCGACATCATCGTCAACTGCGTCTTGCAGGACACCGACGCGCCGCTCATGTTCGTCACCGAAGAGGAACTCGCCCTGTTCCGGCCGGGGACCTTCTTCGTCGACGTCGCCTGCGACGAGGGCATGGGCTTCGCGTGGGCCCGTCCGACCACCTTCGGCGAGCCGATGCCCACGGTGGGGGCGGGCTGCCACTACTACGCAGTGGATCACAGCCCGTCCCACCTGTGGAACTCGGCCACGTGGGAAATCAGCGAGGCACTCCTGCCCTACCTGCGCAAGGTCATGAGCGGCCCCGCGGCCTGGGAGGCCGACCCCACACTCGCAAAGGCCATCGAGATCCGCGACGGCGTCGTCCAGAACCCGAAGATCCTCTCCTTCCAGCACCGGACAGCCGCCTACCCCCACATCCCCGAGCTCCCGGCCCCCGCCCTGACGCCGCCGCTGCACTCTGCCGCGCGGCCGGCCTGACACACCTCGAACCGAGCATGGCCCTTCCCCTGCGGGGGTGTCACCGCGGCCACCCCCAGGACTGGCGCGCGGCGCGGGCGGCCCAGCCGTACGGATGCACCAGGGTGTCCCCGAGCACGGCGCACCGGTCGGGTCGGCAGGCGTTCCCGCAGGCGACGCTCAACGTCATCCGCCGGTCGGTGCGGGCGGGACGGCGGTGAGCACGGAGGAGTCGCCGGCGCCGCATGCAGCCGCGCGGTCTGCGGGGACGGGTGGGGCAGCTGCAACGACGCGTGGGTCTCGGTGGCCGCCTGGCACCCCCTGCGCCGTGCTGTCCGGCAGCCTGAGCGCGCCCTGCCGATGACATGGCCCCTGTACCGCTCCGCATGACACGGACGTACCCCTGTCTACGGCAGTGTCCTGGGCGCCGTCGAGGCGGTGCTCTGCGGGCGGGCCGTCTGCCCCGCACCGGCGGATCCGGGTACGGCCGTGGGTCGGGACCGGAGATTGGCGGCCACCATGGCGGCGAACACGACAGCCCAGAACACCGCGGCGATCCAGACCTCCCAGCGGCCCACGCTCGTCATCCACGAGGTTGCGGTCGCGCGTCCCAGTTCGTGCGTGGTGACCGCATACATCCCGACCGGGAAGACGAGGTTCCACCAGCCGAGCTCGTAGCGCAGCGGGATGCGGCGCAGCGCGTGCCGCCATACGCCCAGAGCCAGCAGGAGCGGGATCAGCCAGCTCGAGAACGCCCACAGGACGACGGACGACCCGATGATGAGCGGGCGCGACAACATCGTGCTGCCGGGTGGGAGCGCGATCAGCCGCACTCCGGCGAGCACGGCGATCGCCGCCGCCCCCATGAAGATCCATACGGACGTCATGAGGCCTTCCGGCTGCACCGGCCGGGCCAGCAGCCGGAGCAGGACCAGTGTGGCGGTCAGCAGGTACTGCACCAGCCCGACGGCCCAGCACACCACCGCCAGCACGGGCAGTACGTGTCCCGGGGTCACCCGGGCCAGCGAGGCCGCCGCGACCGCCACCGACTGCGATCCCACCGCCCACAGGAACCAGGTGCCGTTCACCTGGTCGAGCGAGGGGCCCCGCTTCAGGGTGGTGATGAGTGCGAGGGGGATGCCGTAGTCCAGCACCACCCACCCCAGCGTCCCGAACGCCAGGAACGCCCCGGCGGCTGCGGTGTGGCCGTCCGGCACAAAGCGCGCGGCCAGCACGTTCGAGGAGATCGCGAGGGTGAGGAACGCGAAGGCACGCGGCCCGAGGAGATCCGCGACGAACCGCTCGCGCCGGCGCAGCAGCCGCCAGCCGTAGGCGGGCACCAGCACCGCGAAACCGGCCAGGGCCACCCACAGCAGTACGGCGGAGGCGATGCCGGCGCCGTTGACGTACAGGGCCGTGGAGACGATGCCGGTGCCCATCACGAACGCGAGCGCGCCCGCGTTGAGGTTGGCCACCGCGGCGGAGGCGGCCGCGCGGTATCCGGGCGGCCGGGAACCGGGAACGGCACGTCCAGGTTGGGGAGGGGCGGCATCCGGACGCTGGTCATCGTGAGGGCCGGGTTCGGTGAGCCATTCGGCCAGGACCACGGTGTGGCTGTGGTCCACGTCCTTTGTGGCGGTCAGCAGGGTGAGGCTGTGGTGTTCGGCCAGGTCCCGAAGTCGGGCAGCCGCGTACCGGTGCCGTTGATCGCCCAGTTCGGTGAGGTAGCGGCGGCGGAACTCACCGAACTGCCGGGGGTTGTGGCCGTACCAGCGCTGCAGCTCGACGGACGGTGCGACCTCCCGCAGCGACTCGTCGAGCGGTGCGTCTTCCCGGCGCATGCCTTCCGGCCAGGCCCGGTCGACCAGCACGCGCTCACCGACCACGCCGTCCTCGCTCGGCCTCTGCTCATCGATTCTGCGGCAGCTGATCTCGGCCATGACACATCCTCCGGCCGCACTCGAGGTAGCAGTAGTTTACCGGTATGCGATTTTCAGTACCTTTTGAGCGCGGGGATGGTGCCGGGTACGTACTGGGGCGTGTCTCTATGTCCTTCGTCAAGGACGTGGTGCCGGGGTTGAGGCTGTTTGAGGTGGTCATGCGTCGAGGGTGACGCTGGGGGTCCGGCTGCCGCCCGTTATCTCCCGGCCACACGCTTGCCGATCTCGACCTGCCGGTCGAAGAGATGTTCATCCACCTCAACGATCTGGTCACCGCTCTCGGCGACGACTTCTACGCCACCTGTCTGTACGCCGTCTACGACCCCACCAGCAGCGGCTGCACCATCCTTACCGCTGGGCACCCGCCCCTTGCCGTGGTGCACCCCGACGGAGCGGTCCGCTTCCCCGATCTCCCGCTCAACCCGCCGCTCGGCGCCGCGAGCCCGCCCTTCGAGTCGGGCTCACTGGAACTTCCCCCGGACAGCCTGCTGGTCCTCTACACCGACGGTTTGATCGAGCCCCCGGAACTCGGCCTGGACCTGGGTATGGCCCTGATGGCCCGACAGCTCGGCTCCGCCCAGGTCCTCGCGGCTCAGGCCGAGCCTACGGCCGCACGGCTCAACGCGGTGTGCGACTCAGTCATCGCCACCGTGCTCCCCGCCCCGCAGCAGGCCAACGACGATGCGGCCCTGCTTCTCGCCGGCGTCCATCCGCTTCCCTCCGACGACATCGCCACCTGGACCCTGCCCGCAGATCCCCAGGCCGCGAGCCAGGCCCGCTGTCACGTCCGCCACCAGCTCGCCCGATGGGGCCTTCATGACCTGGAGATGACCACCGCACTGCTGGTCAGCGAGCTCGTCGGCAACGTGGTACGGCCCGTCGGCGGACCGTCCACTCTGCGGCTGCTGCGCAGCAACTCGCTGATCTGCGAGGTCACCGACAACGGTCCCGCCATGCCTCATATCCGCCGCGCGGCGGATACCGACGAGGGCGGCCGAGGGCTGCAGTTGGTCGCCGCGCTCGCCGAACGCTGGGGTGCCCGCTACACCTCCTCGGGCAAGTGCATCTGGACCGAACAGGCCCTGCCCGAGGCCGCCTGACTGCGGTGGCGAGTTACGTCGGCCTGTCCCCGCTGGTGGTGGCCGTGCGCGACATTCGGCTGGTGGACGGCGTGGTGCACTACGCGGCCGTGGAGCGGTTCCGGTTGCCACGGGTACTGCGGTACGTCGACGTCATCCGGGTCAGCTCGTCAGTTTTCGGGCCCGCTGCGGGCGAATGGCGCAGCGGCGGGCGTCGAGTGAAACACACCACGGCCATGCCCGTAGGCACGGGCGGTCCTGACGGGTAGGTTCCCACGGCCGGTGTCCACGAGGACGAACCCTGTGGACGCCTTTGATCGCGGATAGCCCGTCAAGCCCTCCTCCCGGGAGAGAACACGAGAAATGTCTGCACAAGAACCTGCGCACCAGCCGGCCCAGCGCATCGGTGTGGTGGCCGAGTCCGTCTCCGGCGAGACGCGTGTCGCGGCGACGCCGGCGAGCGTGCGTCAGCTGCTGGGTCTCGGTTACGAGGTCGTGGTGGAGTCCGAGGCCGGCGCGGCGTCCGGCTTCAGTGACCAGGCCTACCTGGATGCCGGCGCCGAGATCGGCGAGGCCTGGGACGCGGATGTCGTCCTGAAGGTGAACTCCCCCTCCGACGCGGAGATCGCCCGGCTCCGGCAGGGCGCGACCGTGGTCGCCCTGCTCGCACCGGCACAGCGGCCCGAGCTGCTCCAGACACTCGCCGACGCCGGCATCACCGCACTGGCGCTGGACGCGGTGCCGCGCATCTCGCGCGCTCAGTCGATGGACGTGCTGTCGTCGATGGCGAACATCGCCGGATACCGGGCGGTGATCGAGGCCGCGCACGTCTTCGGCCGGTTCTTCACCGGCCAGGTCACCGCGGCGGGCAAGGTGCCGCCCGCGAAGGTGCTGGTCGCCGGCGCGGGCGTGGCCGGTCTGGCGGCGATCGGCGCCGCCTCCAGCCTCGGCGCGATCGTGCGGGCCACCGACCCGCGGCCCGAGGTCGCGGATCAGGTGAAGTCACTGGGCGGCGAGTACCTCCCGGTGAACGCCGCCCAGGAGACGAGCACCGACGGCTATGCCAGGGCGACCTCCGCCGACTACGACCGTGCCGCCGCCGAGCTCTACCACCAGCAGGCCGCGGACGTGGACATCGTGATCACCACCGCACTCATCCCGGGCCGGCCGGCGCCGCGTCTGCTGTCCGCCGAGGACGTGGCCGTCATGAAGCCGGGCAGCGTCGTCGTCGACATGGCCGCCGCCCAGGGTGGCAACGTCGAAGGCACCGTGCCGGGGCGCGCGGTGGTCACCGACAACGGGGTCACCGTCATCGGCTACACGGACCTGGCCTCCCGGCTGCCCGCCCAGGCCTCGCAACTGTTCGGCACCAACCTGGTGAACCTGCTGAGGCTGCTCACCCCCGGCGCGGACGGGCGGCTGACGATCGACTTCGACGACGCCGTGCAGCGGGCCGTGACCGTGGTGCGGGGCGGTGACGTCACCTGGCCGCCGCCGCCCGTCGCCGTCACGGCCGCACCCGCCGCGCAGCCCGCGGCCGCACCCGCCGAGCCCGAGCCGAAGCAGTCGAAGCTGACACCTGCGCGGCGCTTCGGCCTGACCGGGCTCGGCATGCTCGCGGTGTTCCTGCTGGTTGCCTTCGCACCCACCCAACTCGCGGAGAACTTCACCGTGTTCGCCCTCGCGGTGGTGATCGGCTTCTACGTCATCGGCAAGGTGCACCATGCGCTGCACACCCCCCTGATGTCGGTGACCAACGCGATCTCCGGGATCGTCGTGATCGGCGCTCTGCTGCAGATCGGGCACGAGAGCAGGGTCGTCACCGCGCTGTCCTTCGCGGCGATTCTGCTGACGAGTGTCAACATCTTCGGAGGTTTCGCCGTCACCCGCCGCATGCTGTCCATGTTCTCGAAAGGCTGAGCCCAGATGACGTCCCTGACGGCCTCCCACGCTGCCGACCTGGTCGCCGCCCTGTTGTTCATCCTCAGCCTGGCCGGACTGTCCCAGCACCGCACCTCCCGCGCCGGCGTCGTCTACGGCATCGCAGGCATGGCCCTCGCCCTGGTCGCCACCGTCGTCGCGGCGGCGCAGAGCATCACCGCCGCGGCGGTGGCCCTGATCGTGCTGGCCATGGCGCTCGGCGCGGCGCTCGGCCTGTGGCGGGCCCGCCGCGTCGAGATGACGCAGATGCCCGAACTGATCGCGGTGCTGCACAGCTTCGTCGGCCTCGCCGCGGTGCTGGTGGGCTGGAACAGCTACCTGGAGGTGGAGGCGCACGGCACGGCGCAGACCCGGATCGGCGCCGACCTGCTGGGCATCCACCACGCCGAGGTGTTCATCGGCATCTTCATCGGAGCGGTCACCTTCACCGGCTCGATCGTCGCGTTCCTGAAGCTCTCGGCGCGCATCAAGTCGCGTCCGCTGACGCTGCCCGGCAAGAACGCGCTGAACCTCGGCGCGCTCGCCGCGTTCGTCGTACTGACCGTCTGGTTCACGATCAGCCCGGACCTGCCCCTGATGGTCACCGTGACCGTGCTGGCGCTGGCGCTCGGCTGGCACCTGGTCGCCTCGATCGGCGGCGGTGACATGCCCGTCGTCGTCTCCATGCTGAACAGCTACTCGGGCTGGGCGGCGGCCGCGGCCGGTTTCCTGCTCGACAACAACCTGCTCATCGTCACCGGGGCGCTGGTGGGCTCCTCCGGCGCCTACCTGTCCTCCATCATGTGCAAGGCGATGAACCGGTCCTTCCTCTCCGTCATCGCGGGCGGTTTCGGCATCGAAGCCCCCTCGGGCGGAGGCGAGGAGCAGGGCGAGCACCGCGAGGTGCTGGCCGCGGAGGCGGCCGAGATGCTCGCGCAGGCCCGCTCGGTGGTCATCACCCCCGGTTACGGCATGGCCGTCGCCCAGGCCCAGCACCCCGTCGCCGAGTTGACGCGCCGGCTGACCGAGCGGGGAGTCGAGGTCCGCTTCGGCGTCCATCCTGTCGCCGGGCGCCTGCCCGGGCACATGAACGTGCTGCTGGCCGAGGCGAAGGTGCCGTACGACATCGTCCTGGAGATGGACGAGATCAACGACGACTTCGCCGACACCTCGGTCGTGCTGGTCATCGGCGCGAACGACACCGTCAACCCGGCCGCGACCGACGACCCGAGCAGCCCGATCGCCGGCATGCCGGTGCTGCGCGTCTGGGAGGCGGAGCGGGTCATCGTGTTCAAGCGCTCCATGGCCTCCGGCTACGCGGGCGTGCAGAACCCGCTCTTCTTCCGCGAGAACAGCAGCATGCTCTTCGGTGACGCCAAGCGGAGCGTCGAGGAGATCCTGGCCGTGCTCGGCGTCGACGGCAGTCCGGGGGCGGCCCCGGCGGCCGCGCGCCAGGCGACGGTGGCCGGCCGGTGAGCCGGTCCCCTACGGCCTGAATCCCCGGCGGCGACTTGCCCCACCCGGCCATGGCCTCACCTGTCGGTGATCTCGGCGAGCCATGCCGCGTCCTCCGGGTCCGGCGCTTCGGGGCCGGGTGCGGGCAGCCGGCGGATGTCGCCCGTGCGCAGGGCGATCGTGGCCCGTGGCCGCATCGGTCCGTGGCCCCTGCGTGAGAGCAGGACGAGTTCCCAGACCGTCGCCGTCATGGCGTCGAGCCGGGTGGCGCAGTCGGCGCTGACCCCGCACGGATCCCGGGTCCGGCCCAGGGACAGATGGGGGGTGAAGTCCTCGGCGGGCCCACGACAGCGCGGGAACCGCCGCCGCAGTGCGCGGTGCAGATCCGTCCACGGCGCCTTGCCGGCCGCCGTCGGGTCGAGCCACACGGTGAAGTACTCCCGGTGCCGGAAGGTGCGCACCCCCTCCAGCCGGGCGGTGAAGACCGGCGTCTCGGCCGTCGCCGCGGCGAGCAGCGGGACGGCCCGCGCGAAGTCGGACTCCGGCACGAAGCCGAAGAGGACGTTGACGTGCGGCGGCCAGCGGTGGATCTGCGGGTCGTAGTCCCGGCGGATGTCCTGGATCGCCGGCCACAGCTCCGCGGGCGGGATCCAGGCCACCGCTGTGCGGGCGGTCGGGGACACGCCGAGGACGCCGCCAGGTGCGCCCCCGCCGAAGCTCAGGTCCGCCCGCGGGTCGTGCGCACGGCCGGCGCCCGACGTGTCGATGCGGTCCATTCCCGTGGCCCGGTCCCAGACCACCTCGCCGTCCGCCTCGATGAACACCACCCGGTGCCACGGGATGTCGCCTCCGGGCACGAAGGAAGTCAGCGAGATGCGCTTGCAGGCTTCCCCGCGCTGGCTGATCCCCAGCACGAACCGGGCCGGATCGAACCGCGGGTCCCAGCGGACCCGGTGATAGATCTCGTCGCTGGTCCGCATCACGCCTCCTCTCCCGCCGTCACACCTCCTCCTCCAGGGTGCCGCCCACCCTGTCCTCGACGCCTGCTCGTCACGCATCGCGGCCGGTCGGGTGCGGTGCGTCATGGCGCGCGAGTGCGCACACCGTCCACCCTCGTCCGCCTCACCGGCTGCTCGCGCGCTTCGGCCCACCTCCCGTGGGTGCCCCCGGCGGCCAGGCATAGACTCGGGCCGCCATGCCCTTGGGCAGGGCATGAGGCGGGGAGTTGGTGTGCATGAGCGGGGACTGGACGGGGGCTGGGCTGCCCCCGGCGGCGGCCGCGCGCATTGCGGAGGCGCGGGGCAGCGGGACGTGGTCCTCGGCGCTGTCCACCGGTGAGTTCGCCGCACTGCGTGCCGTGGGGTTCGAGCCGGTGGGCCAGGTCATGGGCTCGGCCGTCTACCACGTGGGCCGCAGTGGCCGGTACTGGGGCTATCACGACTGTCTCTACGGCGGCATGCAGTACGCCTTCAGCAGCGCCCCGGCGCCCACAGCCCTCTCCGGACGCGGCGCCCCGTCCGCCGGGCTCGTCGAGGTGCTCGACCGGGCGCGCCGCTCGGCCCTCGACCGGATGACCGCCGAGTGCTCGGCTCTCGGCGGTGACGGAGTCGTCGCGGCACAGCTGACAGTCGCGCCCTTCGTGGCGCAGCCCAACTGCCTGGAGTTCAAGGTGATCGGGACCGCGGTGCGCGCGGCCGGGGCGGTGCGGGCGCCGCAGCCGTTCACCTGCCATCTCGACGGCCAGGGGTTCGCGAAGCTCATGACCGCGGGATGGGTCCCCGTCGAGCTGCTGTACGGGATGTCCGTCGGCGTACGCCACGACGACTACACCACCCGCGCACAGACGCGCTCGTGGAGCAACACGGAGGTCGGCGGCTGGAGCGAGCTCGTCGGGGCGGTGCGCTCCGACGCCCGTGCGCACCTGCGGGCGCAGACGGGGCGGCGGGGCGGCGACGGCGTGATCCTGTCCGCCGGCCGCCTGCGCATCTGGGGCGAGCCGTGCATGCGCGGGAGCAACTCCGACCAGCAGGACCACGTGGCCGAGGCGACGCTGCTGGGTACCACCGTCGCCCGCTTCACGGCACGCGAGGAGCCGCCCCGCACACTCACCGTGATGCCGCTCGACCCGGAACGACGCCGGCGGACCATGCGCCGCACCGCCACCGACAAGCGATGAGGGGAACCCGTTCATGAGCGTCTTCAACCCCGCCGATGGAACCCCTGACGGCCTGTCCGCCCAGGGTGTGCCGGCCGACGCGATGCGGCGGCTGGCCGAGCTGCAGCCGGGCAAGCCGGGTTCGATCTTCACCAGCGACCTGTCGGTCAATGAGTTCCTGTTGGTGCGCGAGGCGGGATTCCGGCCCATCGGCCTCGTCCTGGGCAGCTCCATCTACCACGTGGGCATCCAGCTGGGCCGCTGGGGCAAGAACCAGGAGCTGACGACGCTCAGCCAGGCGATGTACCACGCCCGTGAGCTGGCGATGACCCGAATGGAGGCGGAGGCGGCCCAGCTGGGCGCGGACGGCATCGTCGGTGTGCGGCTGAGCGTCGAGGCCCGTGAATTCGGCAGCGACATCGCGGAGTTCATCGCGATCGGTACTGCCGTGAAGGCCGAGGAACCCGCGCCGGGCGGCAATGGCGGCAGCTGGCGCAACCTCAAGGGCCAGCCGTTCACCTCGGACCTCAACGGCCAGGACTTCTGGACGCTCATCCGCGCCGGCTACGCCCCGCTGGGCATGGTGATGGGCACCTGCGTCTACCACATCGCGCACCAGAAGATGGGGCAGATGTTCTCCAACATCGGCAAGAACGTGGAGATCGAGCAGTTCACACAGGCGCTGTACGACGCGCGGGAGCTGGCGATGGCGCGGATGCAGCACGAGGCGGAGGAACTGCGGGCGGAGGGCATCGTCGGCGTGCAGCTCAATGCGCACAACCACCGCTGGGGCGGTCACACCACCGAGTTCTTCGCGATCGGCACGGCCGTGCGGCCGTTGCGCGAGGACCATGTCATCGAGCGCCCGACGATGGTGCTCAGCCTGGACGGCTGAGCGCCCGCCCAGCAGACTCGGACCCACCGCACACCACGAGAGGCCCCGGATGACCTCGCCACACGACCCCGTCCCGTTCGAGCCCGACGGGGAACCGGACTCCATCGACCTGCTGACGGCCGCGCTGCGCCGGGACGCCGCCGACCTGGAGGTCTACGCCCAGGTGCTCACCGGGACCCTTGCGGAGGCGCTGCCGCCGGGCTCCGTCACCGTCGAGCGCAAACGGAGCATGGCTGACCGGCTCGCGGGCCGCGCCGGCCGCGTCGACCGGGTCGAGGTCTTCCTCGGCGAGCAGCGTCTCGTGCTCGACCTGGCGGGCGGGCACCCCAAGGGCGAGGTGTGCAAGGAGGTCCGCGGCGTGGTGCTCTCGCGGCGCCCGGTGCCGCTGGACGAGTGGGTACGAGAACTCGCCGTCGCGCTCGCGGCCCGCGCCCGGTCCGACGCGCGGGCACGGGTGGCGCTGGAGCGGCTGGTGCTCGGGGAGTGAGGTCCTGGTCCGGCTGCCGGCCGTCCTCCGCGACGCCTTCGGCGCCGGGAGCTCGGCCGTGACTTCGAGCGGCACACGGTCGACCTATAGTTGGCCGCATGAGCCGTTGGAGGGAGTTGACCGGGGGGACGTCCGGGCAGGACTACGCCGCACGGTTCGCGGACCTGGCGCGTAGCGGGAAGGACGTGCATGGTGAGGCGCGGTTCTGCACGGCGCTCGTGCCTGCCGGAGCGCGGGTGCTGGACGCCGGGTGCGGTACCGGACGGGTCATGATCCGGCTCGCGGAGCTCGGGTACGACTGTGTCGGAGTGGACCTCGATGCGTCGATGCTGGCAGTGGCGCAGCGGCAGGCGCCGGAACTGCCTTGGTTCCAGGCCGATCTGGCCGGGTTCGAGCCGGACGCGCTCGGTGTCGCAGCTGACTTCGATCTCGTCCTCGCCGCGGGCAACGTCTTCCCGCTGCTCGCCGCCGGCACCGAGGCCACGGTGGTCAGGCGCCTGGCCGCGGCCCTGCGCCCGGGCGGTCTGCTGGCCGCCGGCTTCGGCCTGGACGAGGCTCACCTGCCCGTGCCGCCCGGCATCACCCTGGCCGAGTACGACGACTGCTGTGCCGCGGCCGGCCTCGCCCTCATCGACCGCTTCGCCACCTGGGACGCCGACCCCTACGACGGCGGCGGGTATGCCGTCAGCGTCCACCGGCGGTGAGGTCGTACGGGACGTCCTGATCGGCACGCCCGTCGGGCCGCGCCAAGATGCCTGACTTCCGAGTCGGGCGCCGGCCCACGCTCGTCAGGGGCGGCCGATGGCCGTCCGTGTGTCGCCGTGGGCCCGGTCGAGGCGCCGGTCGGCCTCCGCGGCCGTGCAGTGGGCGAGGAGCATGACGATGGCGGTCTTGGCGTGGCCGTCGGCGGCCCGCAAGGCCTCGGCGGCGGTGTCGGGGTCGGTGCCGGTGGCCTGGACGACCATGCGGCGGGCGCGGTCGACCAGCTTGTTGTTGCTGGCCCGGACGTCGACCATGAGGTTCCCGTAGACCTTGCCCAGGCGCACCATCGAGGCGGTCGAGAGCATGTTGCAGACCATCTTCTCGGCGGTGCCGGCCTTCAGCCGGGTCGACCCCGTGAGGACCTCGGGGCCGGTGGGTACCTCGATCGGGATGTCGGCGTGGCGGCTGACGACCGCGTTGCGGTTGCAGGCGACCGACACGGTGACGGCGCCCTTGGCGGCGGCGTGCTTCAGGCCGCCGATGACATAGGGCGTACGGCCGCTGGCGGCGAGACCGACGACCGTGTCCCGCTCGTTCACACCGATCTCGTCGAGGTCCGCGACTGCCCTCGCGGGTTCGTCCTCCGCTCCCTCGACCGCCACGACGAAGGCGCTCGGGCCGCCGGAGAGCAGTCCCACGACCTGCTCGGGGGAGGTGCCGAAGGTCGGCGGGCACTCGACGGCGTCGAGCAGGCCGATGCGGCCGCTGGTGCCGGCGCCGATGTAGATCAGCCGTCCGCCCCGCCGCAGTGACGCGGTGATCGCCTCGACGGCGGCCCCGATCTCCGGGACGGCGTCGCGTACGGCGAGGGCGACGGTCTGGTCCTCGGCGTTCATGACCGAGAGCAGTTCCGTGACCGGCATGCGGTCCAGATCGGCGGTCCGCTCGTTTCGGGTCTCGGTGCCGAGTGTGCTGAGGTCCACGGCGCGGTCGTCCTTTCGGGTGCTGCTCGGGGGCGCTGCTCAGGGGGTGCTGCTGGAGGAGGGGAGGGGAGGGTGACGGTCAGTGGTCGGCCGGTGTGCGGCGCTGCGGCTGCGGGCGCCTGCGGCGCTGGACGGCCCCGTAGGTCTTCTGCAGCGCCGCGGTCGTGGCGTCGTAGGAACGCTGGGCGACGCCCACGAACAGGCAGTCGATGAGGGCGAGTTGGGCGATGCGGCTGACGGTCGCGCCGGAGCGGAAGGGGGTCTCCCGGGCGCAGGTCGTCAGCACGAGGTCCGCGCTCTCCGCGAGGGCCGAACGCGGGGCGTTGGTGAGAGCGATCGTGGTGGCGCCGCGTTCGGCGGCGGCCTGGAGGGGCTCGACGGTGTCCTCGGTCTCCCCGGAGTGGGAGATGGCCAGGGCGACATCGCCGGGCCGGAGGAGGGCGGCGGCGGTGAGCGCGGCGTGCCGGTCGGTCCAGATGAACGCCATGTGGCCGATGCGGTGCAGCTTCTGGTGCAGGTCCTGGCCGACGAACGCGCTGGCGCCGACGCCGAAGATGTCGATCCTCCGGGCTCCTGCCACGGCGTCGACCGCCCGGCCCAGCACCTCGACGTCCACTCCGGCCCCGGAGTCCTCCAGGGCGCGCACCTCGTTGTAGATGATCTTGCCGACGATCTCGCCCAGGGTGTCGGTGGGGCTGATGTCGGTGCCCGGCGCCGGGCGTTCGCCACTGAGAGCGTGCTCGCGGGCGGCGGCCGCGGCCAGTGCCAGGCGTAGCTGCGGGTAGTTGGCCATTCCTGTGGCCCGGCAGAAGCGCATCACGGTGGCCACCGACGTGTCGGCCCGCTTGCCGAGGGCGCTGATGGACAACTCCGCCGCCTGTGCCGGATCGGCCAGGACGGCCTCGGCCACCCGCCGCTCGGACGGGGCGAGGGACGGCAGGGCCGCGCGTATGCGCGCCAGTGTCTCGGCGGGGGAGGTGTCCTCCGCGGGCTGAGCCGGTGTGTGAGGTGCTTCCTGGCGGGCCATGGGCCGATCCCCTCCTGAGTCGGTGGCGACACACTAACCACGGCCTCAGGAGTGCGTCAAAAAGTTACGTAAGGAATTGCGTGAGGTTACTTATTGACATGCGGAGGTCTGCGTCCTGATACTCGCGGCACCGTGGTCCGCTCCGGTCACCGGCCTACCGGCCGTCCCGTGGCCTCCCGACGCGACGGATCCTGCAGACACGAAGGCGTGCCGTATGACAGCAGCAGTGGCGGTGGACCTGGGCAAGACCGGCTGCCGTGCCGTTCTGTGGAACGCCGGCGCCGGTCCCGGCCGGCCGGTCCACGAGGTGGCCGGGGCCCCCGGGCTCGCCGCCGACAACGGAGTGGCGACAGCGCGTGCCGCCGTGCGCGCCGCCGTTCTGCCCCTTGTGGAAGGGCAGCCCTCACTCGGGCTCGCGGCGGTCTGTGTGGGCGCCGCGGGGGCGGCCGCCGCACCGGAGGCGGCCCGCGAACTGGCCGGCCTGCTCCTCGACGACCTGCCCGCGGACGAGGTCGCCGTCACCAGCGACGCCGTCACCGCCCACGCGGGCGCCCTCGGCGGCCGTACCGGCGTGGTGCTCGCGATCGGCACCGGCTCCGTCGCCATCGGGATCGGTGACGAGGGCTCGTACGCCCGGGTCGACGGCTGGGGACCCTGGATCGGCGACGAGGGCAGCGGCGCCTGGATCGGCGCCGCCGGACTGCGGGCCGCGCTGCGCGCTCACGACGGACGCGGACCGGACACCGCGCTGCTGGCCGCCGCCGCCGAGCGCTTCGGCGACCCCGACCGGCTGCCCTCGGCCGTCGGCCGGGACGGCAACCCCGCCCGTACGGCCGCGTCCTTCGCCCCGGACGTGGCGCGCGCGGCCGCCGCGGGTGACGCCGCCGCCTCCGCCATCATCCGGGACGCCGCCACAGCGCTGGGCGAGGCCGTGCTCGCCGCCGTCCGCCGGATCGGCGGCGGCGACGCTCGCCCGCCCGTCCCCGTCACCGTCACCGGCGGGCTCACCGGCCTCGGCGAACCGCTGCTCGGTCCGCTCCGGTCGGCGCTCGCCGCATCTCCGCGCCCCCTCGACCTGCGGCCCCCGCTCGGGGACCCGCTGGACGGCGCACGCCTGCTGGCGCTGGACGCCTCGGCACCGCATGAACCCCACGTCATCCGCGTACGGCGGACGACGCCCCGTCCCACCGTCCCCACCCCGCCGGCCACCCCGCCGGCCGTTGTTCAGGAGTGAGCGTGCGCCAACTCGACCTCGTGGTGATCGTCGTCTATCTGGTGGCGATCGCAGTGATCGGACTGCGACTGGCCGGCCGGCAGAGGACCGCGAAGGACTACTTCGTGGGCGAAGGCCAGATGCCGTGGTTGACCGTCGCGTTCTCCGTGGTGGCCACCGAGACCAGCGTGCTCACCGTCATCAGCGTGCCCGGCGGCGCGTACAGCGGGCAGGGATTCGGCAACGTCGAACTGGCCCTGGGCTACGTCATCGGCCGCGTCATCGTGGCCACCGTGCTGATCCCCCTGTACAAGCGCGGCGGCTTCGTCAGCGCCTACCAGTACCTGGGCAGCAGATTCGGTCTCAAACTGCAGGGGCTCGCCTCGGTGACGTTCGTCTTCACCCGGCTCCTGGCCGAGGGCGTTCGGCTGTTCGCCTCCGCGATCCCGATCAAGCTGCTGCTCGACGAGTTCGGCGTGCACGCGAGCTACCGCGTCATCATCATCGTGCTCACGGTGATCACCGTCGTCTACACCTACCTCGGCGGCATCAAGGCGGTCATCTGGACCGACGCCATCCAGATGGGCCTGTACCTGGGCGGCGCGATCCTCACCATCGCCGTACTGTCCGGCCATGTCGGCGGCGCCGGCTTCTCACGTGCCCTGCACGCCGGCCAGTTCCGGCTCTTCGACACCGACTTCGACCTGGCGCACATCCTCACCAGTCCGTTCGCCCTGCCGACCGCGATCATCGGCGGTGCCATCTTCGCGATGGCCAGTCACGGCTCCGACCAGCTGATCGTCCAGCGCATCCTGGCCACCCGCTCGCTGCGCGACGGTCAGAAGGCCATGATCGCCTCGGGCGTCTTCGTCACCCTTCAGTTCGCCGCCTTCTCCCTCGTCGGCGCACTGCTGTGGTCCTACAACCAGGGCAAGAGCTTCAAGGACCTGGGCCTGTCCAGCTCCGACAACCTCTACCCGCACTTCATCCTGCACGGGCTGCCCGTGGTGATCTCCGGCCTGCTCGTGGCCGGAATCCTGGGCGCCGCGATGGGCTCGCTGTCCTCGGCGCTGAACTCCATGTCGAACTCGACGGTCGCCGACATCATCCACAGCTTCTTCCGCACCACGCCCTCCGAGGAGTCGCTGCTCAAGCTCGCCCGGGTGATGACGCTGGTGTGGGCGACGCTCATGGCGGTCTTCGCCTGCGCCTTCAGCACCAGCACGGGCAACGTCTACCTCACCGGTCTGACCATCGCGGGCTACACCTACGGCGCACTGCTCGGCGCGTTCCTGCTCGGCCGGATCGTCCGGCGCGCCAATCAGATCGACTCCGTCGTGGCCTTCCTGGTGACGGTCGGCGTGATGACGTACATCGTGCGCAATGTGAAGATCGACGTCACGGTGGCCGGCGCCACCGTGCCGACGGGGATCGCCGCCCAGTGGCTGGTGCCGATCGGCGTGCTGATCACCCTGGTCGTCGGCGGCCTGATGAGCCTGTTCCACCGCGCTCCCGAGATCGCCCAGGTCTCCGTGGGCGACGGCGAGCCGGGTGCCGGTCCCGACCGCGCCGCGGCCGCCGCCGGCCGGAAGTAAGGGCTCGTCCACTCCACCGGGTGCGGGGCCGGCGCGGCCGCCCCGCACCCGCGACACCCCAGGGAGAACCCATGTCGCTGCCGACCCCGCCCACGTGGCGGAACGTGCGCCGGGAGCTGCCGTGCGTGTGATCGGCCTGATGTCGGGCACCTCGTACGACGCCATCGAGGCCGCCGCCACGGACCTCGCCCTTAACGGCGAGACCCTGCTGCTGCGGCCCCTCGGACACCTCTCCGTCCCCTACCCCGACGACCTGCGCAACCTGATCGCTGCCACCCTGCCGCCGGCCGCGACGACCACCCAGGCCGTCTGCGCCCTGGACACCGGCATCGGCCAGGCCTTCGCCGGCGCCGCCGAACAGGCCCTGCGCACACTGTGCGACGGCACCGCCGACCTCGTCGTCTCGCACGGCCAGACCATGCACCACTGGGTCGAGGACGGCACTGTCCGCGGCACGCTCCAGCTCGGCCAGCCGGCCTGGATCGCCGAGGCCACCGGGCTCCCGGTCGTCTCCGACCTGCGCAGCAGGGACGTGGCCGCGGGCGGGCAGGGCGCGCCTCTGGTCGGCATGACCGACACCCTGCTGCTGCGCACCTTGCCCGGCACGCCCGCCGCGCTGAACCTCGGCGGTATCGCCAACGTCACCGTTCTCGCGCCCGGCGCCGAGCCACTGGCCTTCGACACCGGCCCCGCCAACGCCCTCCTGGACGCGGCCGTACGGCACTTCACCGGCGGCGCTGCCGCCTACGACGAGGACGGACGCAGGGCCGCCGCCGGCCGGACCAGCCCCGAACTGCTCCGCGCACTCCTGGACGACCCGTACTACCGCAGGCCCGCCCCGAAGAGCACCGGCAAGGAGCACTTCCACCTGCCCTACCTGCAGCGTGCGCTGGACGCGGTGCCCACGCCCGCCGCCGACGACGTCCTGGCCACCCTGACCCGGCTCACCGCCGTCACCGTGGCCGACGCATGCCGCGCCCACGGGGTCACCGGGCTCGTCGTCTCCGGCGGCGGCATCCGCAACCCGGTGCTGATGCGCATGCTCGCCGAGGAACTGCCCGGCGTGCCGCTGCGCCCCAGCGACGCCCTGGGCCTGCCCTCCGACGCCAAGGAGGCCCTGGCCTTCGCCGTGCTGGGCTTCCTCACGGTCCACGGTCTGCCCGGCACCCTCCCCTCGGGTACCGGGGCGCGCCGGGCCACGTTGCTCGGCAGCATCACCCCCGGCCTGACGCCGCTGCGCCTGCCGGAGCCCGTGGCACAGCCGCCGCGGGTGATGCGGATCAGCGGACCCGCCCCCTCCACCCACTGACCCCGCCCCCCAGCACCGAGGACCCATGCGCCCCACCGCCGCCACACCCCCTGCCGCGCCGACCGCCCCGGACCGGTCCGCGCGCCTGGCCGAGCTCCTGGCCTCGTGCGTCGGCGACCCGGCCCGGGTGACCACCGACCTGCCCCGCAGGGCCGCCGCCGCCCATGACGCGTCGCCGTACCTGTTCACGCCGCAGGCTGTCGTGCGCGCCGCGTCCGCGGCCGAGGTGGGCGCGCTGATGGCCGGGGCGCGCGCGGCCGGGCTGCCACTGACGCTGCGCTCGGGCGGCACCAGCCTGGCGGGGCAGGCGGGCGGCGACGGCATCCTCGTCGACGTCCGCAGTCACTGGCGCACCGCCGAGGTCCTGGACGAGGGGCGGCGCATCCGGCTGCAACCCGGCCTGACGGTACGGCAGGCGAATGCGCGGCTCGCCCGGTACGGCCGCAGGCTCGGCCCCGACCCGGCGAGCGAGTCCGCCTGCACCATCGGCGGCCTGGTCGCCAACAACTCCAGCGGCATGAACTGCGGCACCCAGGACAACGCCTACCGGACCATGGAGTCCCTGCAGTTCGTGCTGCCCTCCGGCACCGTCGTGGACACGGCGGGCCCCGACGCGGACCGGGCGCTGCGCGCCCAGGAGCCCGAACTGCACGCGGGACTCGTCCGGTTGCGCGACCGCGTCCGCACCTCGGCCGGCTCCCGCGCCACCGTCGAGCGGCTGTTCTCGATGAAGAACACCATGGGCTACGGGCTGAACTCGTTCCTGGACCACACCGATCCGGCCGACATCCTCGCCCACCTGATGATCGGCAGCGAGGGCACGCTCGGCTTCGTCGGGGAGGCCGTCTTCCGCACCGTCCCCCTGCTGCCGCACACCGCCACCGGCCTGCTGGTCCTGCCCGGCCTCGCCGAGGCCACCGACGCGCTGCCCGCACTGCTGGCAGTCGGCGCCCGCACCGCCGAACTCCTCGACGCCGCCTCGCTGCGGGTGGCGCAGCAGTCCCCGGACCCCGTGGACGAGCTGCGCGGACTGCGCGTGGAGCGGCACGCCGCCCTGCTGGTCGAGTTCGCCGAGGACAGCGCCGAGGCGTTGGAGGAGAGGGTGGCCGCCGCGCGGCCGGTTCTCGACCGCCTGCCCGCCGTCAGCGGGACCTCGCTCATCCGCGACCCGGGCGTCAGGGCCCGACTCTGGCATCTGCGCAAGGGCCTGTACACGGCGGTCGCGGGGGCGCGCCGACCCGGCACCACCGCGCTGCTCGAGGACATCGCGGTGCCGATGGAACAGCTGACCAGTACCTGCGAGGGTCTCATCGGCCTCTTCGAGAGGCACGGCTACCAGGACGCGGTGATCTTCGGCCACGCCCGCGACGGCAACCTGCACTTCATGCTCACCCAGGACTTCGACTCCGCCCCGGAGATCGAGCGCTACGCCCGGTTCACCGACGCCATGGCCGACCTCGTCCTGGACGCCGGCGGCACGCTGAAGGCCGAGCACGGCACCGGCCGGGCCATGGCCCCGTTCGTCCGCCGCCAGTACGGCGACGAACTGTACGACGTCATGCGCGAGGTGAAGCGGCTGTGCGACCCGCACGGGGTACTCAACCCGGGCGTGCTCCTGGAGGACGACCCGGCCGCCCACCTGCGCAGCCTCAAGAGCGTCCCCGAGGTCGACCCGGCCGTCGACGCGTGCGTCGAATGCGGCTACTGCGAGCCCGTCTGCCCCACCGCGGACGCCACCACGACGCCCCGTCAGCGCATCGCCCTGCAGCGGGAGATCGCGCTCGCCGTCGCCGCCGGTGACGACGAACGCCGCCGTACCCTGGAAGCCGACTACGCCTACGCCGCCGTCGACAGCTGCGCCGCCGACAGTCTCTGCGTCACCGCCTGTCCCGTCACCATCGACACCGGCGCGGTCATGAAACGCCTGCGCGCGGAACGCCACGGCGCCGCCGCCCAGCGCGCCGGGAGGACCGCCGCCCGGCACTGGGGCACCGCCGTCAAGGGCGTGCGCGCCGCCCTGAACACGGCCCGAGTCGTGCCCGATCCCGCCCTTCGTGCCGCCACCGGTGCCGTCCGCCGTCTCGGGGCGAGGGAGCTGGTCCCCGCCTGGGCCGACGACATCCCGCGCGGCGGGCCGGTCCGTCCCGCGCCGCGACGGCCCGCCGACGCGCGCGCGGTGTTCTTCGCCGCCTGCATCGGCAGCATCTTCGCCCCCGAGGGGACCGCCGACGGGGCGACCGGCTCGGCGGCCGCCTTCCTGCGCCTGTGCCGGCGGGCGGGTGTGCCCGTGGCCGTGCCCGACGACCTGGCCGACCTGTGCTGCGGCACCCCCTGGCAGTCCAAGGGCTACACCGCCGGGCACCGCACCATGGCCGTCCGCACGCTGGAGGCCCTGTGGAGGGCCGGCGACCACGGCCGGCTGCCCGTGGTCTGCGACGCCTCCTCCTGCACCCACGGCCTGGAGCAACTGCCGGACGCCCTCCCGGAGTCCGACCGCGCCCGCTTCGCGTCCCTGCACTTCGTCGACAGCGTCGCGTTCACCGCCGAGCACCTGCTCCCCGCGCTGCCCGAGCCCCGTCGCCTGGGCAGCCTCTCCCTGCACCCCACGTGCTCCACCGTGCACCTCGGCATCGACGCCGCCCTGCGCACCGTGGCCGCCGCCGTGAGCGACGAGGTCACCGTGCCCGACAACTGGGGCTGCTGCGCGTTCGCCGGCGACCGCGGCCTGCTCCACCCCGAGATCACGGCGAGCGCCACCGCCGCCCAGGCCGCCGAGGTGAGAGCAGGCTCGTACGACGCGTACGCCTCCTGCAACCGCACCTGCGAGATGGGCATGACCCGGGCCACCGGCCGCCCCTACCGGCATGTGCTGGAACTCCTGGACGAGGCCACGGCCTGACCGCTAACCCGGGGACGGCGTGCCGGGCCTGCCGGTCGGGGGCGCATGGGTCTCGCCGGAGGAGGGCTCCGGTGGGCACTCCTTGAAGGGGGTGCTGCTCACGGCACCGCTGGGCAGCGCGGTGCAGGAGTAGCACCGGGCCCAGTCGGATGCGGCGATCTGCACCACGAGAACCGTGCGCGCCGCGCTGCGAACGAGGGAGCGGGGACGTCTGTGGCTCAGTGCCTCGTCGATCTCGTGATCGGTGAGGACGCCGTCGGAGTCGGCGTCGCGAAGCCGCGCCCTGAGGTGTTCGGCCGAGGCGGCCACGGCGGCCTTCGAGTCGTGGGAGCGCGTCTGCCCGGTGTGGTGCAGCCCGACGAGGAACCAGGCCACCAGGGCCACGGCGGCCAGTACGCCGGCCAACAGGCTGCCTCGTTGTCGTACCGCGGGGGTCACGCTGTCATGCTCCCGTATACCCGATGGCGGTCAGAGCGTTCTCCACCACGTGCTCGTACCCGGTGGTGCCCGCATTGTCGGGGTGGAACGCCTCTCGGCTCAGGCACGTCTGGCCGATGCCGTAGACGGCTGTGCACGCGGCGTACGGGTCACCTTCGTGGAAGTCGCCGTCGCCGTTGGGCCCGAGCACCACCTTGTTGATCCACTCGTCGGTGTCGCAGCCTCCATGGCCTACGCACGCGTCGACGGGATTGGCGTACGCCACGTCGAGTCCTGCCGCGTGCAACTCGTCGCTGACGTACAAGACCGCCCGTCACGGCGGCACCCTCCACAAGGTCCCCCCGAACACCTCCAGGCGCTGCTCGGCCTGCGGCTTCATCACACCAGGCTGCCGGGAGGACCAGGCCACGTTCGTCTGCAAGAACCCGGACTGCGGATGGTCGGGCAACGCCGACCACAACGCCGCCCGGAACATCTTGCACCTGTGCCGGATGGGCCACGCGCTCATCCCGGCTGCCGGAAGGGCAGTCATCAGGATCGACAGTTGGACGGTCGCCCCGACAGGCCCCCGCCATCCGGCCGGTTCCGTACCCACGGAGACGGACCGCCTCTCGCCTCATCGCACGGGGAAGCCGAACGCGTAGCCCTGGGTCCTCAGCCGGGGCAGCAGCGTGGTGAGCGCCGCGACGGTCTGGGAGCGGTCGCCGCCGCCGTCGTGGAAGAGGAGGGTGGGGCCGTTGGGCAGCTCGCGTTCCACTGTGTTCAGGATCGTCCGCGTGCCGGGCCGCTTGTAGTCGTCGGTGTCGATGTTCCAGCCGAGCGGGCGCATCCCCATCGAGGCGGCGATCTGCCGGCTGTAGGGGGTGAAGGCGCCGCCCGGTGCGCGGTAGTACAGCGGTTTCACACCGCCGGAGGCCTGCTCGATCATCCGTGCGGCTCCGGTGATCTCGGCCTGCTGGTAGGAGCGGGGTTTGTGGTCCATCGTCGTGTCGTGGTGAACGCTGTGGTCGCACAACCGGTGTCCCTCCGCGACGACCTGCCGCACCACGGCGGGATGTTCGGCCGCCTGTGTTCCGATCATGCAGAAGACGGCCTTGACTCGGTTGTCCCTGAGCACCTTCAGGACCCGCGGCGTCCATACCGGGTCCGGGCCGTCGTCGATGGTGATGTCGACGGAGTGCGGGCCCTTGTCCGAGGCGTGGGCGATGTCCATGCTGACGACCGGAGAGGGCAGTCCCGGGTCGGGTACGGAGGTCTGCCCCGCGACCGGCCGCGGCGCGGTGTGGTGCGCCGGTGATGTGGGCGAGGCGGTCGGCCGGGGGCGGTCGTCGGTGCGGCTTCCGGCCGCGCCGCCCGCGCTCGTACCGCTCAGTGTTCCCAGCACGGAGGCCCCCACCACGGTGGCGACGGCCGCCGTGACCGCCACCCAGCCCGACCCGCCCCGCCTCGCACCGCGCCGCATCACGCCCCCTGGTCCTCTCGTGCGCCTCGTACCTTGCACACTGCAAGACGGGCGGAACGGCGTCCCGGATCCGTCGGCCGCGAACCAGGAATGTAATGGCGCGGGCGACCGCGGCCAAAGGCACCGCTGCCGTGGGCATCGAGGGCAGGCGGGAATGCGAACCGGCTCGCACCGTCCGATGCGAGCCGGGCCCTTCTCACTCGTCGGTCCGCTTGCCTGCGAGCGCGTCGCGGGCCGGGGCTGAGCCTGGCTCTCGGCCAGGACGTCAGGGGTGCCTGCGGCGGGCCTTGAGGGCAAATGCCGTAGCTCCAGCCCCCACGGCGACGAGGGTGGCTCCCGCCGACAGGGCGTAGGGGGTGAGCCCGGTGCCGCCGGTCTTGGCCAGGTTGCTCTCGTGGGCGGCCTGTGGGCGGGGCGCCGAATGCCCCATCGCTACGGGGGCGTTCGACTGGGGGAACCGGCAGGTGGCTTGTGCCAGGGTCACGGTGCCCTCCACCTTCTCGACGCCCAGATGCAACGGATCCACCGAGACCTGCAGCTGGATCGAGGTGGCGGCGGCCGTGCTGCTGGTCGTCTCCTTGTGGGAGAGCGCGAGCCGCACGCTACCCACGCCGGGAACCTCCACGGTTGTGCCGTCGCCCGCCGGCGGCAAAAACTTGCCCAGGGCCGTGATCGGGCCGAGAACCTGGGAGTCGGCCGCCGGCTTCTGTCCGGCGGTGCAGGTCGCTGTGGCAGTCACCTCCTGCACTTCCACCACGGGCAGCAGCGGCAGCCCCGGCACGTGGACCCGAGCCCGCACGAGGTGGGTGGTGCTCTGCGCCCGGCCCTTCGCGACATCGGCCCTGGCCATGGCGACGTCTGCCTGCAGAAGAGTGTTCGGGAGGCCGCCGTTGACTCCGTCGAGAGCGACGTCGAGGGTCTTCTTCTCGGCCGTCGCCGGAGCCTTGACCTCGTTGAGCGAGGCGTGCAGGGGCACCGTGCCGGTCGGCCCGGAGACGTCCAGCGCGGCGCGGAACGCCGCTGCGGTGGCGCTGCCCTTCGGTGCGTCGGCCGACGGAGCCGCGGTGGCCTCTCCCGCGAGGGCCGGGCAGGCCGCGAGGAAGCCCGAGGCCGCGAGGGCGGCGAGGCGGCGGGCAGAGGGGGTCAGGGCTGAGATTCTGGTCAACGTGCATGATCCTTGCGCGAGATGAGAGTCCCCAGAGGTCCGCTCCTGCACCGGCCGGTGACCGACGCAGACAGCGGGGCCCCATCCTGCAGAGTCACGGCGCGTCCGACCGGATGCCACACGGAGGGTTCACCACAAGGTGGACGTTTGGGAACTTCTGTCGGATTCACGGCGCGTGTGGCCGGTGCGCACCGGGCGGCTGTGCGCGGTCGAGGAGTTTCCTCAGGATCAAGGAAGGATCATGGCCCGGTAAAGGCTGCCGTGCGACGATGCGGTGATGCGTCCCTTGGGGAAGTCACCGGGCGGCGACGCGAGCGACGGTACGGCCTCCTGTCTCGACCACGCCGTGTCCCGACGCCCGGACCGGCCCCTGGAGATCGTTCTCTTCGGTCCCGGCCGGCAGACGGTGGCTCGGCTGCGTTTCCTGGTGTGTGCGGACTGCCGCACAGGCCGGATCGTCGACATCTGGGTCAGCGAGGACTGGCAGCGACAGGGGCTGGGGCGCGAAATCCTGCACTCCCTGCTCGCCCTCCACCCGGACCACCGATGGAGCACCACGACACAGTCCCGGCCGGGGCGGTCCTTCTTCGCGGCGATGACGCGGGAGACACAAACCGGCTTCCCCGCCTCGGGTCCGCTGTGTCCGCATCTGCGCGGCTGGTTCGGACGGCTCACGAACTGGGTCTTCGCCTCGGTTCGCTCGACGTGAGGATGTTCGCTGCGCTGCGTCTCTTCTTCACCGGGAGCAGCGGGCACATCTGCGACCACTGGCAGCTGGACGGCGAGAAGTTCGTCACGGCCGTCCTCGCCGAGGTGAGCGACCATCAGGTGACGTTCCTCGACTTCGGCCGTCCCGCACCGATGCTGCTGCTCCACACCGACGGCATCATCGAGGCCCGCGACGGCCAGGGGCGCTTCCACCCCCTCACCGAACGCGCCCAGTCTCCGGTCGAAGGCGTCGTCCGCACTCGGCCGCCAGGTGCGTCGGATGGGGACCGCCAAGGAGGCATCAAAGCGCCGTCAGGAACCCATACTTGATCGTGCGGGAAGGTCTCGCGTTGGTTCTGAGGGGGAGCGGCAAGGTGCGTGGCGGGACTGAAGTGCTGGGCAAGGTCGAGGTCAGGCTCAAGTGGGATCCGAGCCCGCTGGGGGAGGCGCCCAGGCATCTCGACATCATCGCCGCGACCTACTCGGCGGACGATCCCCATGGGCGCCCGGCGTACGTGGTGCACTACGCCAGCCGGTCGCCGGACGGCACCATCAACATGACCCGGCACAGCCGGACCGGCATGGGCTTCGGGTTCGTCGAGGTGATGGTCCTGGAGTTCGACCGGCTGTCGCCCGTGTTCGGGCGTGTGGTGGTCGGTGTGGCCATCCATCAGGACGGTGGACCGCGGATGTTCGGGGACATCTCCCGTGCGGGCGTGGTCGTCGTCCAGGGGTACGAGCAGCTGCTGGCGGACGACTTCACACAGGTCGCCGACTCCACGGCCGCGACGGTGGCCGAGTTCGTCCGGGACGCCTCCGGGGCGTGGGTGATGCGGGACATGATCCGGGGCTTCGACAGTGACCCGGTGCTCTTCACCGCTGAGATGGGCAGCCGGCAGCACTGACCGCTGCTCGGGGCTTCTCGATCACCGGCGCTTTCTCTACCTTTGATCTTGGCAGTGGTCCGGCGGTTACGCCGGGGGTGAAGGCGATCTCAGAACTGCTCTGACTGTGAGGATGATCGTGTTCCGCACGGGACCGCGGCCTGACCTGGTCTGCGACTGACCAAGGTGTCTTGGGCTCCGATCTGTCGGTCACGGTCCTGTGCGGGGCTTGCTGCCGCCGGCCCGGCGGGCGTGTCCCGATAGGGGCCTTTGCGACAGGCACCCTCACAGTCCTGACCGCCCGGCCGGTCCGGTGACGGCCATCCGTCCCGCACTGGTCGAGGAGGCACATGACCGTCCTCAGCATGCCGCACCACTGCGGCAGCGCGCAGCCGTCCACCGATTCCGCCACTGTGGTGCTTGGTGTCGACACCCATAAGGACGTGTACGTTGTGGCCGTGGTCAGCATCCTCGGCGCCTTGCTTGGTACACAGGCGTTCCCCGCTACAGCAGCCGGAAACCACGAACTGCTTTGCTAGGTAGGCTCGTTGGGCGTTGTCCGGCAGGCCGGCGTGGAAGGGACCGGCTCGTACGGGGCCGGTCTGGCCCGGCACCTTGCTGCTGAGGGCGTTGAAGTCATCGAGGTCAACCGGCCGGACCGAGCAGTCCGGCGCCGCTCGGGAAAGACCGACGCGGTCGACGCGGAGGCCGCAGCCCGGGCGGTGCTGGGCGGACGGGCCGCCGGGGCCCCGAAGAGCAAGGACGGGCCGGTGGAGGACCTGCGTGTCCTGAAAGTCGTCAAGGACTCCGCGGTCCGCAACCGAACCCAGGCCATCAACCAGCTCAAGGCTCTCCTGGTCAGTGCATCGCCGCAGCTTCGTGAATCCCTCGCAGGGCTCTCGAACCCAGCCCTGTTCAAGGCGTGCGCCGCCCTGGACCCGCAGGCTGGCGCCGTGCACCAGGCCCTGCACCTGCTGGCCCACCGCATCAAACAGCTCTCCGCCGAGGCGACCACGCTCACCCGCAAGATCACCGCCATCATCCAGGCGCACAACCCGCAACTGCTCAAGCTCACCGGCGTGGGACCGGACAGCGCCGCCATCTTGCTCATAGCGGCAGGCGACAACCACGACCGCCTCCGCGACGAAGCGTCATTCGCCGCCTTGTGCGGGGTCAGCCCGGTCGAACGGTCCTCGGGCAAGAGCCAGCGCCGACGCCTCAATCGTGGCGGGAACCGGCAGGCCAACGCAGCTCTCTACCGCATCGTTCTCTCGCGTCTGCGCTGGGAAGAACGCTCCCGTACCTACCTGCAGCGACGCACAGCAGAGGGTAAGACAAAGCGCGAGGTCATCCGGTGTCTGAAGAGGTACGTCGCCCGCGAGATCCACCGCGCCATCGCCTTGGCACCGCTACCCGTTCCCGACCAGCTGGCAGCTTGACGAACCATAGGGGCATCCCGCGCGTGGGTATGGGTCCGCAGTGTTCAGCTCAGCCCACCGGGTGCTTCTGGTTCTCGATGTACTGCTTGACGACGGTCAGGTGTGCCCCGCCGCAGCTTGTGGCGAAGTAGGAGCCGGACCAGAGGTGTCCGCCCCACAGGTACCTGCGGACGTGCGCGTCGTACTCCTTGCGAAGCAGGCGGGCTGAGAGTCCCTTGAGGGAGTTGACCAGCTTGGAGAGCTGGACCTTCGGCGGGTGGTGCACGAGCAGGTGTACGTGATCCGCGTCGCCGTTGACCTGCTTCAGGTCGGCCTCGAAGTCCGCGCAGACCTCCCGCGTGGTCTTTTCGTGGCGCGTCAGCATCTCGTCGGTGAACGCCTTCCGCCGGTACTTGGTGACAAACGCCGGGTGGACGTGAAGGTTGTGGACGACGTGGTGGCCGGTTCTGACACCGGGATGCGGATTCCAGCGCGGCGACATGAACCACGTGCAGTACAGTGATCACGGTGAGTGAACTCGGTGTGGTGAAGCGGCAGTTCGGGCACCGTGCCCGACTGGCACTCAGCCCTGCCGAGGTCCGGGTAATGGACGACCAGGCGCACGCGGCCCGCACGATGTGGAACTGTTTGCACGCCTGGTGGCAGATGATGCCGAAGGACAAGCGGACCCTCGCCGCCGCTGATGCGGCGATACGCCAAGCCCGTACAGACC
>NZ_WEGL01000011.1 GCF_009604455.1 Streptomyces sp. RB17 | reverse complement strand
ATTGATCGCCAGAGCACTTACTTCCAGATCGCTGCTCATGGACGGATGATCTCACGCGAGTCGACGCAGGCCGCCTCAACCGGCTTATGCAGCAGGCAGTTTGATCACGACTCGATACGCGCCCTAGACGACCCCGACGCCGACTGGTCCGTGCTCACCACCGAGAACGGCCACCGAGAATGGACCACGTCGCGCACGTCCGGGCCGCGCGCGGTAGCTGCTCGCGCGCGGCCCGGTCTGGCTCTTCGTCAGTCCCCGAGGTCCCTCAGGAACCGGTCGGTGTACTGGAGCGGTGTCGTGCTGGAGACGGAGTTGCACGTGGGGGAGGCATACGTGTCGGAGCAGGGCGTGTCCCGGTCCAGTGACCAGTAGTGCAGCCCGGCCAGGCCGTTGCTGACCGCGTACGACGTCAGCGTGTCCACGTCCGCGGTGGTGAAGGTCTCACTGGTGGCGTCGTTCATGCCGATCATCGGCGTGACGGCGATCTTGCTCGCCGGGATTCCATAGGTGTGCTCGAGGTTCTGCACCGCCTGGATCGCCGACTGCGCCATCTCGCAGCTGCCGTTGGAAACGACGCACACACTGCTGGACGCGTTGCCGTAGTCCATGGTCATCAGGTTGATGACGTAGTGGTTCAGGCCGGAGCCGAGCACCGCCTGGACGACCTCGTTGCCGAGCGAGTTCACTCCGCCGTAGCTGCCGTCGGACGCGCCCAGCGTGGCGAGCGTGAAGGAGAACTGCAGGTTCGGGTACTGCGCCTGGGCTCCCGCCGCGGCGGCGACCAGATTCTGGATGTCCGACGCGCTCTGGCCGCCTTCGATGTCGAAGTCGATGCCTACCAGGTTCGGGCTCGCGTAGCGGGCGATGAAGGACTCCATGCCGGCCGTCGAGGCGCAGGTGAAGCTTCCTGCCGCACCACCGGTCGACACGACGTAGTTCAGGTTGGCGGCCTGGAGTTGGGGCACGTTCTCCGCAGCCCAGTTGGCACCCGAGACGCCTCCCCAGGTCTCGCTGCCGCAGGCGCCGGTAGCGAACGCGACCGTGAGTCCGGGCAGCTTGGGGACGTACTGCGACACCAGGCTCCCGGAACCCACCACCGGCAGGGCGGAACCGGTAACGGCCGACTGCATCTGGTAGGTGTTCCAGTTCATGTTGATGGTGACGTCCTTGTACGGGCTGAAGAGCAGGCCGTTCACCGAACCTGTCCCGGTACCCGTCCCGGTCCCGCCGCCGGTCCCTCCCCCTCCACCTGACGATCCGCCGGTACACGCGCCGTCGGACGTCCACGGCTGCCCGGAACCGCTTCCGCCGTTGCTGGTGGCCGGGTCGTTGTTCTGGGTCCAGAAGTTGGCGGTGTAGTTGACCCCGTTCTCGCTGGCCTGCTGGCCGGCGGTGTAGACGGCGGTGGAACTCCAGGCCGCGGCGCACGTGGTGGCCGCTTGTGCAGCGGGCGCTGAGGCCACTGCGAGGACCGATCCGCCGACTACCAGCCCGAACACCGAACCGGCTGTGAGCGCTGTGCGAAGAGTCCGAATTCCGACACGCATGCACCCTCCAAAGGGGAGAGGAACTATGACAATTGCGCAGGTCGCTGAGCCGGTGAACCGGCGAGCTGACCAACTTTGTACGGGTGGTTAACCGGATTGGTCAAGACCAATTGCAGGATTGGTCGAGACCAATTGTTGAGGGCGCCCTGAGGCCGTCAGGCCCGATTCCCCTTGCCATGGATCGCAGTCAGGACGACTGGTCGTCGTCGGTCACTACGCTGAGCACGGGCGTGCCGACCCGCGCTGCAACGCGGGCCCACTCGGAGGGCATCAAAGGATCATTCGGGAAGACATCGCCTTCCGCGTGCCTGCCGGAACTGATCCACAGGTCTCCAGCATGGCTCCGACATCACCGGGGCAACCAGCGCAGGTCATGGGGCGTTTGACGAGCGCACCGGGGCGACGAGGTGGCTCCGGCGATCGCACCCCGTTGGAGCCTGATCCCGACTCCGGGGCGGCGGCCCCGCAGGCATGCCGCCTCAGTCCCCCGGCTGTCAGATGTGTCCGCGCAGCCTGGCACGTGGCGTCCTGGCACGCGCGCGGGTTCAGCCCGGCCCACACTACGTCGGCGCGGCGATCGCCACCCGGGAACCTCAGTCCTGACGTCCGGTCAGAACCTGGCCGAGGAAGGTCAGCGTGCCGTTGTCGGCGTCGAGGCGGGCACGGACGCCGATGGGGCTCCGGCATGGGAATGGCCTGTCGACCTCGCACGCTACGACCGTCACGGTCTGCTTACTGAGGCCGAGGCGGAAGCACTCCAGAACGTCGACATCGAGCGCCTTCGGCGTGACGGCCTCGCTGCCGACGCGGTGTCTCGGCGGCCGGTCGCCCGACTGGCCCGGCCGTTGGCGGACGCCCTCGCGGCCCTGCACTGGCCGGCGGACGACCGTCATCAGCGGCGGTTCGCGCGGAACGCGGCCGGCCTGGTCCTGATCCGTTGCGGCGAACTGCGGCGGGCCTTCTGGGGCTGGTCGGTCCAGGACTGGACAGACTTGATCAACGCCAGCGGCGCCGAGTTCCGGCGTTCGTGGGGAGGCCAGATCGGCCCCAACGCTCGGCCGTTCGTCCTTGTCTATGCCTACCTGCTCGGCGAGTTCACGGCCTTCGAACGGATCGGCCGCTTCGTAAGGCCGACCTTGGCTCACCGGATCTTCGGTGCCGATCGCGTGGACGATGCCGTCCAGCAGGTCTGCAAAGTGCTGGCCGACTGGGGCTATCGCCGTCACTCCGACCGGCTGGCCCCAGTGATCTGTCAGATGCTGCTGCTGAATCGCAGTCCGCTGCTGGAGGATCCGTCCACCGACGCCCTCGCCGCACTCCGCGGCCACCCGGCGATGAGCGGGCAGTGGGGCAAGGACCTGCACGGACTCCACCGGGCCGTCGCGGCGCTCGGCCACGCGGACCCGCCGCCGTCAGGACACACATCCGGACCGGCGGCGATGGAGGGAGTCCCAGCCCCGTGGGCGGAGTGGGTTGAGCGGTGGTACGCGACATCGACACTGACCCCGAAAATCCGTAGCAGCTACCGCAGCGTGCTCGCCAAGATCGGCCGCTGGCTCGCCGCCGAGCATCCCGACGTCGCCGAACCCGGTCAGTGGACCCGCCAGACCTGCGCGTCCTGGGTCGCGGCAGTGGACCGGATGACCGTCGGCGACTTCTCGCAGTGGACGCACGGCATGCGCTCCCAAGGCCGCCTGGGCAAGCCGCTCACGCCTCATTCGAAGTCTGGCTACCTCAAGGTGCCTCGCGCGTTCTTTCGCGACCTGCACGAATGGGAGTGGATTCCGCGTCGGTTCGACCCCGCCCAGGCTCTGAGGACGCCACGGAGCGTTCGCGCTCTGATGGGCCCGGACCCGCGGGTCATCGCCGATGACATCTGGGCCAAGCTGCTGTGGGCCGGCCTGAACGTCGAGCCGGGCGACCTGCCGACCGCGGACGGGCGCACCTATCCGGTCGAACTGATCCGCGCCATCACGCTGACCTGGCTATTCGCAGGTCAACGCAGCGACGAAATCGCCCGGCTCCGGTTGGGCTGCATCCGTTGGCAGCACGACGGTCTGCCCATCCCCGGCGACTGCGGCGAGGTCCTCGCCCGCGACGCTGTCTGCCTGCTGGACGTGCCCACCCACAAGACCGGCACCGCGTTCACCA
This sequence comes from Streptomyces sp. RB17, assembly GCF_009604455.1. GTDB lineage: Bacteria > Actinomycetota > Actinomycetes > Streptomycetales > Streptomycetaceae > Streptomyces. Next base: position 314,187 of record NZ_WEGL01000011.1, on the reverse strand, counting down.
AGCCCGTCGACCCCCTGCTCGGCCAGGCCATCGAGGCATGGCAGGCCGTCAGATCCGCCCAGCCGCCCATGCTCGACCGCAAGACCAACGAGTACGCCGACTTCCTGTTCGCCCACCGAGCCCGCCGGGTTGCCAAGCACTACATCAATACGGCGATCATCCCGATGCTCTGCCGCAAGGCCGGCGTCCCCACCGCGGATGTCCGCGGCAACATCACCAGCCACCGGGCCCGGTCCACCATCGCCAGCCAGCTCTACAACGCCAAGGAGCCAATGACGCTCTTCGAGCTGCAGGAATGGCTCGGCCACCGAACTCCCGAGGCGACCACACACTACGCGAAACTCACCCCGAACACCCTGGCCAGGGCCTACAACGACGCCGGCTACTTCGCCCGAAACATGCGCACCATCGAGGTCCTCGTCGACCGTGATGCGGTCACCTCCGGCGCCGCCGCGAACGGCGAACCGTGGCAGTACTTCGACCTCGGCCACGGCTGGTGCACCTACACGTTCTTCGAGCAGTGCCAGCACCGCATGGCCTGCGCACGCTGCGACTTTTACACCCAAGAGCTCCAGCAAGGGCCAACTCCTGGAGGCCAAGGAGAACCTCCAGAAGATGTTGTCCAACATCCCCCTGACGGACGACGAACGCGCCGCGGTCGACGACGGCCAGGCTGCCCTGGACCAACTCCTGGAACGGCTCACCGACGTCCCTACCCCTGCCGGACCAACGCCGCGCCAGCTCGGCACCCCGGCCACCGCGTCGTTGCTGCCAATCATCGAGGTGAGAAGCGGCGGTCATGTCCCGTGATCATGCGGTTTCGGGGGTGGCTTCCGCCCCCGGAACGGGGTATCCGATCTGTGCCAGATCGTCAGCGAGGTCAACGAGCTCGACGTCCGGATTCAACGCCGATACGACACTCTGAGTGAGAGGCCGCAGCGCATAGACGTGGCGGATGGCCTCGATGTCCGTAGTGACCTCGTAGTACTCCTCCGCGAACTGCTGATAGGCCTCGGGACGGCCATCCACCAAGACATCGAACAGCCACTCCGCGCTGCCGCCGTCTTCCACGCCCACAGGCAGGGCCTCGATGGCTCCGGCCCTCCATTCGGAATCTGCCCGTCCACGCCAGAAGCACACGGTCACCCGCGGTATCCCGTCGTGTCCGCTGAACGCCGGCTCCAAGACGTTGTGGGCAAACGCCTCCGGCACTCCGTCGAACAGCCCTGGCCACGGAACTGGGGGCGCGACCCGATACGGGCTCACCGGCGACTCATGATCGAAGCCGCGGGCATACGCACCCGCCTGCGAGAAGACGATCGAGTAGTCATTGCCACACCCGTCTCGCATGGAGGCCATCTCCTCGGCTGGCGACCACCGCGAGTCGAACGAGTAGAACCGGGACTCCCAGTCCGGGCTCATGATGGCGTCGAGGACAGCCATGGCACGAGAGCGGTCGCGAACGATCGAGATCTCTGGCAGCTGGCGGATGACTTCATAGACAGACACAGCCGTATCCAAGCTGATCCCACTGACAGCGCCTACACCGCCCGCTTGACATCGTGGATTCCACAGAAAGGGCGGGAAGTCGTGCGGCAAGTAGCGCCACTGCACCCCGGTGCGGTCCACGTACAGGATCGAGTTCATGATCTCGCGCAGATCATGAACGGGCGGGCGGCCGATGTTCAGCGCATACCGGCGCCGCTCGGCCCGCCAGGCACTCAGGACTGGCTCGATCAACTCCCAGCGGGCATCGGACAGATCACTCGGATACGCGCGACGTTCGGCCATGACCTGGACGTACCGCCGACCGGGGGCGTGCGCCCAGGCGTGAACCGAGAACGGCGGGAGCACCGGCACGCGACGGGCGTCTTGGGATGACACAGGCGCAAGGAACCCCCGCCCCAGCCGTCACCCCATCCAGCGCATGTGCCGCAACCACTCCATCAGACCCGCCGAGACGCCAACCCCTGGTCGAAAAGCCCAGGTCAAAGCGCACATCACTGGTGAAAACGACCTCTCAGAGCCTGTTTTCAAAGCTGCGCCGGTCGTTTCTCCAGTCCAGGATTCGAACGGAGGGCTGCGGGTGCGCGGGCAGCGAAGCCGGCGTACTTTAGCCTTTGATCATGTCTCCCGAGAGGAGCGAATCATTGTGAGCGGAGATGCCGAACTCGTTCCCGGCCCTGACCCGGCACGAGATCTGAACGCGGACGATTCTGAGCACCCGGGGTTTGTTGTCCTTGGCGAGGACGAGACCCCTGGGCATAAGGCCTATTACATTCACCTTGAGGCGAAGCCGGGCAAGGAGGGTGAGCTCAAGAAGTTCCTCGAGGACATCAACGCCGGAGTGGATGATGAGCCGGGTACTGGCCCGTGGTTCGCGCTGCGTTTCTCGAAGACCGTTTTCGGAATTTTCGAAGCTTTCCCGGATGCGGAGGCCCGCCACACTCACGACATGGGTCCCGGAGGCCGCAACTTTCTTCGCTTCGACCTCCTCGCGGACGTACTGGCGTACCCCGCCCGCCTATACCGGCTCGACGTCATGCACGGCAAGTACAGCGTGATGCTCGGCCACAAGGTTGTTCAAGCGTGAGTGCGTGTTTGCGATCCCTGCGCCTCACTGAATGACGATGCTGCTGTCTGCGACTCGGCCGGATCGAAAAGGCGTTGGAGAGGCTCACGGGTTCTCGTAGGGTCCGCGCATGGACTGGCAGAAGTGGCAAGACCGGTACGACACTGCTGACTCGCCCCTCGCTCGTCGGCTGGTCACTGTGCAGGAGCGCATTCGTCTAGCGCTGGAGGACTGCCCTCCCGACCCCTTGCAGGTGGTGAGTCTTTGCGCGGGTCAAGGCCGCGACTTGCTGGGAGTGCTGCCCGGTCACCCACGTGGCCAGGACGTGCGTGCGCGTCTGGTGGAGCTCGACCCGCGAAACGTGGACGTGGCGGCCGAGGCAGCCAGATCAGCTGAGCTGCACAGTATCGAGGCCATTGCTGCGGACGCCGCACTCCTCGATCACTACGACGGCATGGTGCCGGCAGACGTGGTGCTGATCTGTGGGGTCTTCGGCAACATCGTGGACCGGGATATTGAGCGCACCATCAACGCGTGCACGCAGTTGTGCAAGGCCGGGGGGCGGGTCATCTGGACAAGGAACCGCAAGACACCCGACCGTGTGCCGTTGATCTGCGACTGATTCGAAGAGCGCGGCTTCGAGCGCGAGTGGGTCACTGCCCCGGACGAGCTCCAGGCCGTGGGAGTGCACCGTTTCACCGGTCAACCCCAGTCCCTGCAGACGGGCACACGGCTCTTCACCTTCGTGGGGTACGACAAGCTGCAGTCAGTGCCTGTTCCTGAGCCCGGCATGCCAAGCGTCCGGTGACCCGTGGGAGCGCATGCCGAGCTGCTGGGGAGACGTCCCTGATTCTCAACGCGTGTTCAGGCGCATACCGTGACCGCAGCATTGGCCAGTTCCGGGGGTGGGTATGGATGCTGCGGTTTGGCTGACGGGACTGACCGCGTTGGTGGGAGTTTGGTTCGGCGGTCTGCTGTCGTCTCGGGCGCAGGATCGAGCGTGGAGACGTGATGAGGCAAGACTGTGGCGGGAGGCCCGGCGCGCGACGTACGGGTCCTTCGTCGCCTCAGTCAGGCAGTACCGGCTCTATGTGTCTGGCCCCCATGCTCGAATTGAGGTGTGGGCCCGTCCTGATGGAGGACGCCTCATCCCTGGCATCGGCGCGGAGGGTGCCTAGGTTCTGTCGTCAAATGTCACGCCCACATCAGCAGGGCTGCGAGGGTGACTGCTGCTTGGTAGGACTCGGTGGTCTTGTCGTACCGGGTGGCGATGCCGCGCCACTGCTTCAGCTTGTTGAAGCACCGTTCCACCACGTTGCGCCGCTTGTAGGCGTCGCGATCGAAGGCCGGGGGCCGTCCACCACGGCTGCCGCGGTTCAACCGGTTGCGGCCCTGGTCGGCTCGCTCGGGAATGGTGTGGCTGATCCCGCGCCGACGCAGCCGGCTTCGGATCGCCCTGGAGCTGTAGCCCTTGTCGCCCAGGACGTGTGAGGGCCGCACCCGGGGCCGTCCCGGACCCATCCTGGGCACCCGGATCGCCTCCATCACGGCGATGAACTGGGTGCAGTCCTTGGTGTTGCCGCCCGTGACGGTGAAGGCGAGCGGGCGGCCCGCGCCGTCGCAGGCCAAGTGAATCTTGCTGGTCAGGCCGCCTCGGGAGCGTCCGAGCGCCGGGTTGCGGAGCCCCCTTTTCGAGCGCCGGCGGCATGCTGGTGGGCGCGGACGATCGTGGAGTCGACCGACACCAGCCAGTCGATGTCCCCGGCGGCGTCCGCCCGGACCTGGGCGGCGCGGAGCATCCGCTCGAACGTGCCGTCCGCCGCCCACCGGCGAAAACGGGTGGCAGCGTGGCCCACGGCCCGTACCGCTCGGGCACGTCCCGCCAGGCCGTGCCTGTACGGAACTTCCACACGATCCCGTTGAGGACCCTGCGGTCGTCCAGCCGCTTGCGCCCACGCGACGACACGGGCAGCAACGGCCGGACGAACTCCCATTCAGCATCGGACAGTTCATGGCGACGTATCACCCGACCATGATCCACCACTCAAGATCATTTGAAGACACTGCCTAGCGGCCGCAGACGCCCTGGCCCACGAGGACCGTCCGGCCCTCCTGGCCAACGCGCCCGACCAAGTCCCCGAGCGCCGTCTGCTTCGCCGCGTACTGTCACGGGCTTGGCCCGCTGCGGTGCTCATCACCTGCAGCGTTCTGCTCCCGTTGATCCCACCGGTGGCACAGCAGGCTGCCCTGGCGAGCAGCCTGCGCTGGACGCTGATGGTCGCCGGAGTGCTCACCTTCGTGGCCGGCAGTGACATGGCCAGCCGCGTCGGCGGCTCCCTCGACAAGGCACTTCCCTGGCGCTGAGAGCACGTCCGTCCCATGCCCATGTCGCCGACCATGACCAGGTCTTTCCGCGCCTGTACACAGGCCCGCGGCGCGGGCGCCAGGTTCGAGAACGGTGTCCTGATCGAGCGGCAGGAGCAGGCCGCATGACCTGGGCGAAGGCCGTGATGCAACCCTCTCCCGGTGGCAGACTCCGCGTTATGACGTACTTCTGGGTGAGCGACCAGGGTGACAAGTACCACGGCTGGGAAAGGTGCTGGGCCCTTGAAGCCGGGCAGGCCTCTGCCGATTCGCAGGAGGGCTACGAGCCGCGCAACGTGACGCGATACGACAGTGAAGATGCCGCTCGGGCTGCTGCGTTGGAGCACGCCCGGTGCGAGGCTCGCGGATGCTTCGCCCGGGGACGCGGTACGGGGCTCGCCCGGCTGTCGGAGCAGGTCCTCAAGGATCTGGATGATCCGAACTGGCTAGCGCGAAATGACCTGCCAGCCGAGGACTGAGATCTCAACGCTGTTTGGAACCGCGGCTTTGAAGACGAGCACCCGGACCTCGGCAGACTTCGACGTCACCGCTGCCCCCCAGATCCACAGGTATTGACTATTCCTCTCCGGAAACGGCCGCTAGAGGTCTTGGACGGCGCGCAGGGCCTGGTCCACCCGGGCCATGGCCGCAGCGTCGACGGGGCCGAGGAGCTCTGCCCCCTCGAACCGGTTGACCCGCAGTTGCGTGATGTTGACGGCGACCGCGGTGCACGCGATCGGATCCCCGATCACCACCGACATGGCCGTGTCGGGGTACCGGCCGCTCTCGTGCAGCGCGATCACGAGGAGTGCGCCGTAGGACTCCTCCAGTCCGGTCAGGCTGATGATCAGGACGTTGCGTCCGTCGGGCAGGGCCCAGATCTCACCGCGCTTCACAGGGTGTCGCCCTCGCCCGCCAGGTCGTCCCCGAGGCCGAGCGCGGCGAGCTGCTGCGCGGCGTCGAGGGTGGCGGCGCGGCGGGCGGCGCGCACCACGTACGCGTTCACGCTCATGCCGGCCTCGGCGGCGGCCGACCTGATCGAGGGGGCAAGGTCGTCAGGTATACGCAGGGTCATGGTGGTGACAGACATGGTAGCAACCATAGCCACCGGTTCGCGGTGGCGTAAACCGGTGCGGTCGGACGCCTGCGCGCCGAGCCGCACGAAGCCCGCCCCGGGCCTGCACCACAGGCCCGGGGCGGGCAGGCCGGCGGTGCCCCCGGACCGCTCGGGGGGCGAGGTCCGAGGGCACCGCTTCCAGCCGCCGGCCCGCGACGAGGGAGACACGGGCCGACGGGGTCTATGCCACCACGGCGGCCGGCCGGGTGCGGGTGACTCAGGCATCGTCGGCCGCGATGCGCTCCGCGCGGGGGTGCGCATCACCATGTGGGTCCCGGTAGGAATGGGAACAGAAAACCGGCGCTCGACCCTGAACGGGGTGTGGGCCGTGTCGTGCAGGACGGCGGAGCGCCGGATGCCGTGATGCACGGGTCAGCGCTTCGGGATCCTGAGGATGGGACGTTGCTCGCGTGGTGGAGTTCGACCTCACCCTTCGACGCCGCGGGCGGCCGCGCGGACAACGTCCTCCGCGGCAAGGACGGGACTGGGGTCACGTCGGGGTTCCCGGCATAGCGTGTGCCAGTGGTTCGAGGTGTCCGTAGAGGGCCGCGTGGAGTGCGGCGGCCAGTTCGCGGGCCCGGTACTCGCTCTCCACGTCGTAGAGCACGAAGTAGACCGGTCCGGCGGAGGAGTCGTGACGGAACTCGCGGGAGCGGATCAGCCGGAGCACCACGGTGCGGACGGCGTCGTACACCGTGGCATCGACGGCGTGCTGCGGGGCGGTGAGCGCGACGTCCTTGACCGTCCAGTGCAGCCCCAGGCGTCGACGGCGATGAACACGGCAAGTTGTTGCCCGGCCGCCCTGTCCACAGCGTTGAACGCCTCCAGACCCATCACGTCCCGGATCAGGTCAACGGGGCAGGGTGCCGGCAGCGGCTGCATGAGACACATCGTTCCGCCACAGGCACGCCTCGGTGGCACCGACACGGGTGCGTTCGGTGATTACGCGCCGGGCTGGCTTCGGGCTGCGCCGCCCCGGCCGCGCAAGCTGACACCTGCCTCGGTGAGGATGCGGTGGACGAACCCGTAGGAACGCCCGGTGGTTTCGGCCAGGGCCCGGATGCTCGCCCCGCCCTCATAGGCCTGCTTCAGATCGCTCGCAAACCTGTCGCGCGCCTCGCCGGTGATCCGTACGCCCCTGACCATGACTCGTCTCCTGCCTCGCCGTTCCACGTCCCAAGTGGCGATCATCGCCCATCGGCCTGGTCTCCGGCAGCCGAAAGCCGGGTCCTCGTACTGACGCCGTGACTTGCGTTATGCAGCGCTCACCGGACTCGGCGAGGGGCCAGGGCGCCAAGCCGCATGCAGGGAGACACGCCGCGGTCTGCATGGGAAAGATCACACTGGCCGCGGCGCAGAAGGCGATCGGCACCAACTGGACCACCGCCCTGCAAAAGCTCGGTGTGAGCTGACAGCGTCTCTCCGCTACGCAGCCCGTCTGCCGGCTGTTCCGTGCCGAGCTGCCTCCGGCTGTCCGACCGTGATGCTCGCAGCCGCCGTCCGCATGCTGCCCCTGGCCGGAGCCGAGCCGGTCGCCAAGAGGACTGCGCGGTCCGCGAACTGCAAGTGAGTAGTCAAGACTTGTGGATCGTGATCAGGGAGTAGGGGCGCCTGTCGCCGCCGGCACCGCCTTCGAGGCATGCCCGACGCCGCCTGCCCAACCGGACGTTGGCTTTCGCTGATCAGAGCGCGGCGTCGTCGACCTGCGCAGGTACGGCGTGCGGACGCAGGACCATGAGCGAGTCTTCCAGGGCTGCAACCATGGCAAAGGGAAACCGGTCGAGCTCAAGGCAGAGTGCAACGTCGTCAGGATGCACTCCCTGACGCACCCCCTCCGCAAGCTCGGCGGCGGCGCGCGACTCGGCAGCTCGGCGCAGGAACACAGAAGCATCCGCCTCGGCGGCGGTCGACCTGCAAGCGATGTATTCAGCGCACGCCAAGTCTTCTTCGGCCTGTCCGTCTTCGCCGGTGACCACGAACGTGACACTGTCACCCTTGCGTGTCCGCAAGAGCCGAGCGGTCGCCTCCGCCACCACGAAGCTGGCGCACAGCACGAGCGGTGCATCCTTGACGGCAAGGGCGCCGACCGTCCCTGCGGTGGTCTTCTGCACAACGGTCCGTCCGCGAAGGTCAGCTGCCCGCAGCATGCCTGGAGAGTTGACCATGTCGAACCCAGCCGCGGGCGGACCGTCTTTGAGTGCCGCCCAGTCCGGGTGGCGGGTCTTCAGCGCCAGAGCGTCGTCCAGCGACTCGGAAAGAACGATCTTTTCCGCCCCCTGGGCAAAGGCCCAGGCAGCCACGGTGAAGGCACGCATGACGTCGACCACGACCGCCACGGACGGGGCCTCGGCCAGCTCAGCGATGCCAACGAAACGAGCGTCCATTCCGATCATGCTGGCCCAGTGTACTCAGGCCGCTTGCGTCTCGGTGCGTTCGACCAGTCGGCCGTTTTCGAAGCGGGCCCTCGCGCGGACCAGTGGCACCAGGTGGGCGCCCGGTGATCGCGCGCCAGCGGGCCTGGGCGGACTCGACCAGCTTGAACACCATCGCGAGCGCGGCGGCGGGGCTGCCGGCGCCGCGGGCGACCTCGGTGCGGAGCTTGACGGTGGGGGCGCGAGCGGCACAAGCCGTGCCGTACGGCTCACGCCGCATGGGCCGGTCCCCGGTCACCGCCGCGGTGACAACGATGACCGCAGCGGTCTGCGGGCCGACTGCTACCTGACGAGCGACTTCCCCTATGCGGTGCGTGGCCGGCGGCTCGCCGCCTTCTTGGCGGCCGTCTTCTTCGCCGTGGTCTTCTTCGCAGCCGTCTTCCGCTTCGGCTTCACCAGCTCGTGCACCTCGGCCGGCCCGGCAGCCTCGCCGCGGGAGGCCTTCACCTTCGACACCGACTCCTGCAACGCGGCCATCAAATCGAGCACCGCGGACGGCTGCTCGGGCTCCGGGGCCGCGGGGAGCGGCTTCTCCTCACGTTTGGCCCGATGATCCGGGCGATGGCCTCGGTGTAGCGGTCCTGGAAGTCGGGACCCACGAGGTCATCCACGGTCATGGTGTCCATGAGGGCGAGCGCACTGTCGATCTCGTCCTCGGACACCTCGACCGGCGGCGGGAGCAGATCCCGTATCAGGTGCCGGACGGCTGTTCTTGTAAAGCGGGGGTCGTCGGTTCGAACCCGACAGGGGCTCCAGACAGGGAGTCAGAGGTCCACCGTGGTGCCCGGGGTTAGGTGGGTGTATGTGGTGGCCGGGGTGAGGTCGGTCAGGGCGTGGTGGATAGCGCCCAGGCCGATGGGGGTGAGGCCGGCGTCGTGAGTCGCGTAGGCGCGGTGGGCGCCTACTGCGGTGGTGTAGTCGACGACCTCGGCCAGTTTGGACCAGGGGGCGTGGACTGGTAGGAGCAGGGTGTGCACCGGGGCGTCGGGGACGGTGAGGGCGTCGCCGGGGTGGAAGAGGCTGTCGACCAGGTAGCCGGTGTTCGGTATCCGGTCCCACCGGGGGTGCACCCGGGCGTGCCACTGGCCGTGCACCTGGACCGGGAAACCGGCGGCGTCGAAGGCGTCGCCCTCGCCCACCACTCGTACCCGGCCCGCGCCGAGCCCGTCGAGTCTGGCCGCGACGGCGGCGTTGGTCCAAACCCGCAGCCCCGGATGTGCTGCGGCGGCGCGGCGCAGCGCCGCCTCGTCGAAGTGGTCGGGATGCTCGTGGGTGATGAGGACCGCGTCGGCGTCGGTCAGCGCGGCGGGCTCGGTGTAGGCGCCTGGGTCCAGCACGAGCACCTGGCCGGCCCGCTCCAGCCGTACACAGGAGTGTCCGTACTTGGTCATTCGCATGGGTCAACCCCTAGTTCTGGTGGTTCGGCGGGAGGAGGTCGCGGCTCTTGCGGATGGGACTCAGCAGCAGCGAGAGGGGGGGACGGCGCAGGCGCTCAGCCTGAGCACGGCCAAGGTGGCGCGCGCGCCGACCTGGGCCGAGAGCAAGCCGGCGGTCAGTGCGCCGAGGGGCGCGGCGCCCCAGGAGACGAAGCGGACCGTGGCCATGACCCGGGGCAGCAGTTCTGCGGGCGTGGCGGTCTGCCGGTAGGTACGGGTGAGCACGCTCAGCACGACCAGACCGCCGTTGTAGCCGGCGTAGCCGACCGCGAACAGGAGCAGGCCCCAGCCCGGGGTGGCGGTCGGGATCAGCAGGGCGGCACCCGCCGCGAACAGGCCCGCGGCGATCAGGGCGCGGCCGCTGCCGAGGCGGTTCGCCAGACGGGTCGTCAGTGCCGCGCCGGCCAGGCTCCCGAGTCCTTCGGCCGCCATCAGGATGCCGACGGCCCCCGCCGACGCGCCCAAGGTGCGCAGCAGGAAGAACGGGCTGATGGCGAGGAGCGCGCCGCAGACGAAGTTGGCGACTGTGGCCATGATCAGCGTGGGCCGGATGACGGGGTGGCGGGTGACGTACCGCCAGCCTTCCGCGATCATCGAACGGATGGAAGGGGAGGCACCGCGGCTCTCCTGGGGGACCGGGCGAGGCAGGCTCCACATCAGCACTGCGGAGACCAGGTAGCTCACCACGTCGACCAGCAGGGTGGCGGCCGCGCCCAGGAGTTGCACCAGGACGCCGCCCAGGGAGGGACCGCCGAGTTGGGTCGCGGCGTTGGATCCCGAAGTCAGGCTGTTGCGGCGGGTGAGTTCCTCCTTGCTGACCAGGCTCGGCAGCAACGAGGCGTTGCCGACATCGAAGACCACATTGGCCAGGCCCACCACCAGCGCGACGACGACGAGCAGCGCGATGCTGAGGTGGTGCGTGGCGGCGGCGACCGGGATGGTCGGCGTCGGCCCGGGGGCCGGCGCCGGTGACTCAAAGGGCGTTGTCACGGGGCGCCGTCCTCCTTGTCGGCCGCCGCTGTGACGCGGTTCCCCGGGGTCGTCGCGTTGCGCGAACGGGTCGCACGTACCACCTGCTGCACGGTCAGTCCGAGCACCGGAGCCAGCGTGGCGATCAGGGCCTCATGGCCCGTCATCACCATCGCTGTGCTCCAGCCGAACACCACCATCGTGATCAGCACGAGGCGATCACTATCGTCCTGGTGTCCATCACACTCCTTGATGTCATGCCGCAGTCATCCGGAAGCCACGTCAAAGGGACCCCTCAACAAGCGGGTGCCGAACCGCTGTTGAGGAGCCTCAGCATGGAGCGCCGCCGACGGCCAAGTCAGTGACGGTGCTCGCCACGGTGGTCACCGTCATGGTCGTGGTCACCGTCCCAGGAGACGGCGTCGACGAAACGACTGCGGTCGTTGCACAGCGTCGCCGTGTCGCCGTCGCTCCGCGACACCGCCCGGATGACACGTAGCACACGAGCTTGGCTCCGCCCCGTCGCGTGGCCGTGATCACAGAGGTCTTCTCAACTGGCTTGATCGCCAGGTTGTGTGCCGTGATGGCGTTGGCCGAGCGTCTGGTCCCTGACGGGTGCTCGTACGTCGACGCCTGCTCGCCGGTTCTCAGGACAGTGCGTCAGGTGGGCCGAACCTGTTGCGACACCTCCTCGGCGACGTATTCCTCGTGGAAGCCGAATCGTGCTCCGATCTCCTGGTAGCGAGCGAGCTGGGGCGCGGTGACTGCGACGTCGTACGAGGCCAGGAGACGCAAGAGGAAACGGAAGCCGAGATCCGGGTCAACGGACGTCACCGTTTCCTCAAGCACCAAGGCGATTCCCCCGGCCGCCGCCGACCGGCGTTGATCGGCCACGGACCGGTCCAGCGCCGGCCCGATGTCGCGCACCTCACGCAGAACCGGTTCGGTCAGATCGCTCCGAAGCGTGGGCGGGGCGGGGAGGTAGGCGGGTGCGACATCGGCCAGCCGCGCCGTGCACACCTCGGCGATCTCCCGCAGCCAGCCCCGCCCGTCCGCGTCGAACGTCCCCTTTGCACTAGGGTGTCGCGCCGCGGTGCGCCACAGGCACGTGACCGCGTCGTCGGACAGTGCCGAATCCGCCAGGCGGCGCACGTCCTGCAGGAGGACGGCGGCCTGGGTGCCAGGGGCGAGGCCACGGTCGCCATGGGCGAGTCTGCCGATGAGTTCTCGGGCGGTCTGCGAGCCCTCGTACCGCCAGACATCCCACTCACCGTCGAACATCGCCACGAGGAACGGCAGCCCGAAACGGGTCCCGAAGTCCCGGCGGCTCCCATCCAGAGGGCGCCACCGCACGACCAGGCCCTCGAAGATCGCCACAAGAGGGTATGCCAGCCGGTCCCCGATGCTCAGCAGCCGGTCGTACTGGTCCTCGTCCACCGGCACGGCGTACGCCTTGAGCACACGCAGGAACAGCCGGAAGCCGAGGTCGGCGTCGGCCTCATCGACGATCCGGCGCAGCGTGCTCACCACTTGGGGCAGCGGCACGATCCTCCTCACCGCGGGCTCGGCCGACCGGATCTCGGCCAGCACGCAGGAGCGAAGTTCCCCTTCCGGCAGGACAGACCCCTGCGGCTTGGTCTCCTCCGGCACGTCCACCGGGCTCACCTCGGCGAGCATGCGCAACCACTCACGGGCACCGATGCCATGGTCACCGGGGTCGAAACTTCCTCCCGTCACGGCTGGCCAGACGACCCTGACCACCTCGTCCGGCACCGGCGACTCCAGCAGGAGCCGGACGTCCTTGCCGAGCTGGTGGTCCTCCTGATCGTGGGCCGTCTCCGCAGCCAGTTCCAGTACCGACAAGGGCTCCGGACGGGATCCCTTCGCGAAGCACAGTTTCCCGCTGAGTCCGCTGAGGCCGAAGTCCTCCTCGTATGCGACGTAGTACACCTCACGGTGCCTGGTCATGCTGCCTCCCTGGCACACGGGCGCCCCTGTTCGAGGGGCGCCCGTGTCTTCACTGATCTTCAGGGTCTTCTGCCGGCGTCCACTATCCCTTCGGAAGCGGGAAGGATGTGTAGACGACGAACTTGGTCGGCTTGTGCTGCTTACCCACGTACTTCAGCAGGATCCGCACCTTGGTGCCGGCCGCCTCACCGGCCCGGGGGCCGCCTCTCGTGAACACGCGGCCCAGGGAGGCCGGGCCGTTGCGAAGGTCCCACTCGATCGGCAAGGCGTCCGTCTTGGAGTTGAACGGTCGGCGAACCGGTGCCCGGTGGGCCATGGCGACCCGCTCTCGGCCAATGCCGGAGCCGGCGCCTTCTCCGGCACCGACTCGGCGAAGGTCACGCGGAGGCACGAGCGGTGGCGGGAGACGCACCGCTCGGCCGCTTCGCCGAGGTTGCGCCAGAGGTGGAACCGGTCGGCGACCTGGACCGCGGTGGGCGCCCCGATGCTGGCGCCCTCGGCGAAGAACGGGGCGCGATCGCGGCAGACGACCTCGATCCCCGGGTGCTCGGCCAGCCAGGCCGCGACAGTGCTCGCGTCGCGATCTGGCAGTAGGTCCACCGGTTTGCGGGTCTCGACATCGACCAGCACGGTCCCGTAGACACGGCCCTTGCGCATCGCGTACTCGTCGACGCCAATTACACGCGGAACCTGTGGCTGAGATTCCGGGAGGGCCTCGACCAGCCGCAGGACCGTGCTCCGGCTGGCCCTCACACCGAAGACGTCGGCCAGCCGGGCACCGGCTCGACCGGCCAGAGCGAGGCCGACCTCCGCCAGCACCGACCGCATTCGTTCGGTCCGTTGGCTGTACCGGCGGGTCAGGCCCGCGACCTGCTCGACGAACGTCCGTCGCCCGCAGGAGTCGTCTTCGCACGTGAAACGCCGGACACGACGTCGTAGCACCACCTGCCGTCCTGCCACGGGGAGGTCAGCTGGAAACCGCAGGTAAGAGCCGTGCACCCGCCCGAACCAGCTTCCGCAGCCTGGACACCAAGCCCCAACCGTCAGGCATCTGACACCGACTCGGATCACCTCGCCATCGTCCCGCACCGACTCCACCCTGTCACCGTCCCCCCACCACTGGATCAACTCCTGATCCACCTCGCCGAAGACCGCGACGGCGCCCTCGCGCTCGGCCGGAGCACGGACCACTCCTGGCTCCTGCCCGGCACCCGCCCCGGCCGCCCCCGCAGCCCCCGCCAACTGCGCACGCGCCTCGCGTCCTACGGCCTGCTCTCCCGGCTCGGACGCAACAGCGCACTGATCGACCTCGCAGCGCAGATGCCCCCTGCCGTCCTCAGCGAGGTCCTTGGCGTCTCCATCGGAGCGGCCACTGGCTGGGCCGCCGCCGCGGGCGACCCCCGCGCGCAGTACGCCGCCGACCTCAGCCGCCGCTCGAAGAGCGGAGACCAGGGTCGGATCCTTGCGGTGACACCCTCGAAGAACGGAGGCCACGGCGTGAGTGAATAGGGGCATGCTCTTCGACTTCACACACGACCACGACGGTGAACGACTCAGCGGTGTGTATGGCGGTGATCCGTCCGGGGTCACCGCCGTGGTGCTGCATGGCGCAGGCGCCAGCAGCACGGAGCGACTGCTTCCTCTGGTGCGGGAGTTCGTGGCCCACGGCTGTCGAGGAGTTGCCTTCGACTTCTCCGGGCACGGCGAAAGCACCGGCAAACTGAGCGAGTTAAGCCTGCGGCGACGGTTCGATCAGGCCGTCTCAGTGATCGATGCGTACGCGGGGGCGGACGGGCCGCTGGTCCTGGTGGGGTTCAGCATGAGCGGGCAGACGGTGGCCGATCTCGTCCGGCATTACGGGGATCGGGTGGCGGCGCTGGGGCTGTGCGCGCCCGCCGTGTACACCGCCGAAGCGTGGGACGTGCCTTTCGAGAACGGGAACGGCCGGTTCAGCGAGATCATCCGGCAGCCGGACAGCTGGCGGCAGGCGCCCGCGCTTGAGGTGCTGCGAGCGTACGAGGGCCGGGCGGTGCTCGCCGTGCCGGGCACGGACACGGTGATCCCACCCGCGGTGACAGAGTCCGTACAAGACGCGCTAACCGCGCGCGCCCAGTACACGCGGTTCGACCTTCCGGACGCGCAGCACCAGCTGGGACTGTGGTTCCGCGATCGCGCCGAGGACAGGCGGGGTTTCGTTGAGGCGGTGCTGACCGGCCTCGACGACCGTGGCTGGACGGCCACGCGCGCGTGGGTGGCCAAGCAACTCGGACACGACCGGTCAGTCACCTACTCCCACCTGCTGTCCGGTGGCTGGAGCTCCCAGATGCGCCGGCTCGCGCTCGACGACGGCACGGACCTGGTGCAACGGACCTTCGTGAAGCCGTTCTTCCGCCACCACGGGCCCGGACTGCTCGCCCGTGAGGCGTCCGTCCTGGCGCTGCTCGCCGGGCAGGAAGGCATCCCGGCTCCCGGGTTCGTCGCTGTGGACGCCACGGCCGAACATTGCGATCACCCGACCCTGTTGATGTCCGCGCTGGCGGGCCGCGTCCGCGTGGACGAGGACGACCTCGACCGGCGCCTGGACCTGCTCGCGGCCCAGCTCGTCCGCGTCCACGACGTTGTACCCGCCGAAACACCCCGCACGTACCAGGCGTGGACGTCCCCCGAGCGCGTCCGGACCCCGGACGGTTCTCTGTGGGAGCGGGCCGTGAACGTGATCCGCCGCGACCCGCCGCCGTACGAAGGCTGCTTCCTGCACCGCGACTTCCACCCCGGGAACGTGCTCTTCACCGGAGCCGGGCAGGAGCTGCGGATCACCGGTGTCGTGGACTGGGTCGAGACCTCGTGGGGACCTGCCGACCTGGACGTGGCGCACTGCTCGACCGCGCTCGCGTTGCTGCACGGGCCGGCCTACGGGCTGGACTTCCGCGAGCGGTACGAGGCACACGGCGGCCGCGACCTCGCCAACGACCCCGACCACCTGTACTGGCGGCTGCTCGACGCCCTGCACTACTGCCCCGACGCGGCGAAGCTGGCCGGACCGTGGCGTGAACTAGGGCGGGACGATCTAACGCCCGAGGTGCTGAGAGAACGACTGGAGGCGTACGTGGACGGCCTGCTGCAACGATACGGCTGACCGGCCCTTGATCACTCGTCTGACACCGACCCGAGGAGACGTGCGCATTGGCCGCCGTGGTGCTCGTTCATGGCCTGTATCACCGCCCAGAACACTACGCCCTGGTGGCAGAACGCTTGCGGACCGCAGGAACCGAAGTCGTCGTTCCCGAGCTCCACCGGGGCTCATTGCCCGCTGACACAGCCGCGGTCCAGGCGGTCATCGACTCGCTACCGGAGCCGCCGATTGTGCTCGGTCACTCCTACGCCGGATCAGTGATCACTGGGCTGCGCGGGGCACGACACCTGGTCTATCTGGCAGCCTTCGTGCCGGATGCCGGCGAGAGCGCGGCCAGTCTGGGGGGCGCGTCCCAGCAGCTCCAGGACGCGATCACCCCTGAGCCCGGCGGCTCGACCAGCCTGAACCCCGACCGGGCCGCCGACACCCTCTACGGCGACTGTCCCGAACCTCTCACCGCCTGGGCGGTCGACCTCCTGCGTGCCCAAGCCCCCGGCTGCGGACGAGGCATCCCAGAGCACCACAGCTGGAAGCACGCTCCCTCCACCTACGTCGTCTGCGCCCAGGACCGGGCCATCGACCCGGTCCTGCAGCGCAAGATGGCCTCGCGCTGCACCGACGTCCGCGAGTGGCAGACAGGCCACTCCCCGTTCGCAGACAGCCCGACCTCATCGTTGGACTCCTGCAGGAACTGCTCGCCGCCAACACGCCGGGCCGGCCCGATGAAGGAGCCAGAAGCTGTGTCGGAACCGGTGATCTGTGACGTTCTGTAACGGAGGGGCTGTAGCTGAAGATGCCTGTTGCCGAGCGGCGGGTCCTTGCCTGAGTGCTGAGTACGCTCCATCAGTCCTTGGTCGAGAGGAGTTGCTGAGTGGCCCGGTTAGGTGAACCCGTTCTGCGCACCCAGAGGCTTGTGATGGAGCCGATCCGCCAAGGGGACAGCGAGGATCTCTTCGAGGCTGTGGTCAGTCAGGACAGCGTCATGCGATGGCTGGCGACCGGCCGGGCGGACAGTTGGCTATGTCACTCCGAACTGAGCCCACCCTGCTGCCCTGAACTGGACCCAGTTCGCACCAACGCGCCCCCGACACAGAGGTTTCAGCGGCTTCCGCTGCTGGCCACGAGTGGGTCCATTTGATCTCGGCACTGCAGGTGGGCTCAGTTCTATCTGGCGACCGTGCTGGACTGCTTCAGCCGCAAGGTCGTCGGCTGGTCCATCGCCGACCACATGCGCACCAGCCTGGTGCAGGACGCCCTGCGGATGGCGGCCGTGACCCGCGGCGGCCTGGACGGGGGTGGACGACGAGCAGGTTTGCATCGAGGCGGAGTTGGGCGAACTGACACCGGCCGAGGTTCCGCAATGGGGCGGCCTCCTGCGGGGAGTGCCCGAGCAGACGGTCGCCGCGATGCGACGCGGTGACGAGGCCCGGCTGTCCTGGCCCGACGGGCAAGAACGCAGCGTGCGGCTGGCGGGAGTGCTGCAGATGGACGACCAGGGGCGCCTGCTCGTGGCCATCTTGGGCGAGGGGACGCCGCCAGCCGAGTGATGCCCAGGCCGGGCCGTGCCCCCGCCGTGCCCGATCGAGCGGGAAACCCCGGGGAACACCGGGCAGCCATAGACTCCAGGCAAGCGAACGACCCCCGACCAATCAACCCAGGTCAGGGGCCGTTTCCGCTGCTCTCAGCGCGGAGGCGGTGGGATTTGAACCCACGGTGACATCGCTGCCACGACGGTTCTCAACCGTGGACTAGCTTTGTGTCGGAGCCCGACGCTCATACCCGAGGATGTCGTGCATCCATCGATCGAAGTATCGGGCCTCGGCCTCTCGGTCACCCTCGATGGTCAACCACTCGCGGGCGGCGGTGATCATGTGCGCCTCGGCCTGATCCACTTCCGCAGGCCGGCGCTCGACCCAATCGGTCAGCGCGCCCCAGATGACATGGAGCGAATAGCACGCTTCGTCACCGTCATCGCCTGGCCACTCGCGCATAGCCAGACCCCAGATCTCCAACGCCGGGTCATACGGTGAACCATCGCCGTTCAATATGGCCGCCGCATGCGTTCTGACCGCCGTGCGAAAGGCCTCCGAGTCCACCATGATCTAGAGAATAGAGGACTCGATCCGCCCCAACCTGTACAGCACAGAAGTACAGCAACCTTGGCGACCGCAAGTGACCGTCCAAGACTGCGTACGTCCTCGTGGCCAGTCGAGCAGACTTCAGCGTCCCCCGCGCCCATAGTTCGCATCGAGGGGCAGCTGAGGCAAGGCTTGCACGGGGTGCCGTTCTCATCTGAGGGACGGTACCCCGCTTGCTCGGGTCGCTCATTGGCCTCCGCACCCGCGCTTTGAGGGGGCACCGGGCCCGGCCGATCGACCGAACCGGACACGCCTAACGAACGTCCACGAAGTCACCCGTCGCCTTGACGGCACTAGTTGTCATGGTTCCTCTGAACTCATAGCGCCAGTAGCGATCGGCGGTTGCGGTGACCTTCGCCGTGGCGACCCCGGTGGAGTTCGTGGTGACGTAGCCCAGAGACTCGTAGTAGCTGACGCCGGGCGTGCGGAACTCGAGGTAGGCGCGCTGACCCGTGTAGCCGCGGTAGTCGTGGGTGTCCCAGTTAGCCCGCGAGAGCTTGCCCGTGACGGTGATGGTGCCGCCCTTGACGACAGGCTCGGGAGAGGCGTTGGCGGTCAGCTTGGCGTAGCGCTTCATGAAGAAGCTGGTGAGGCCGTCCGAGTTCATGGACTCACCGTCGTTGGCCTGGGCTGTGACACTGAGCTTCCAGATGCCGGCCAGCGAGTTCTTCAGATCACGCCGGGGGTCGATCGTGTAGTGCTTGGTGCAGACGGAAGAGGTTCCGCTGACTGAACACACAGCCGCGGCTTCGCTGGACTTCAGCACCGCGTCGGCGTTGCTGAGGCTGCTTCCGTGGAAGAGCGTGAAGTCCCCGGCCTTGATGCCCGAGTCATCAGTGAAGGTCACCTTGGCGGTGATCGTCCTTGAGTCAGTGATGCCCAGGACCACATCGTTGCCCGAGCCGCCTCCGCCAGTGATCCGGAAGTCACTGACATGAAGGTCGCTCCCACTTGCCTGGGCACCTGGAGCGAGGAGAGCGGCTATGGCCAGAGAGCCGAGCAGGGCAGAGCCGAACATCGATCTTCGCATTGTGTTCCCGAAGGTCAGGCCCGCCACGTTCAGCAGGCCGCCGATAAGTGCAGGCAGTGTACGCATCGGTGATCAGGGACTGGATACGGGCCTAAGGGCTGTCCCGCTAATCCCTGGCTGCGTAGGCGTGGGACTGGCAGGATGACTGCCATGACCACGTACCGAAGGGCCGATGCCGCGTAGACGGCCTGGCGCCCTGCGTGCCCAGCAACATGGTCCTCGCGTCTGGGAGGACCCGCCGCCGAGTCGGATCCACGGGCTCTCCGCCCTTACCAGCCTGGCGATACATCGAGTGGAGCGCCTCTCGAGCAACTATTTCGTCTTCCCCGGCGCTACGGCCCTCGCGCTGCAGCGTTATCAAGCGTTCTTGCAACCGCCGGGGCGGCGGCCCTTGTATCCCCAGGACGCGCACTGCTCGTGCCGCGGTTGTTCCTTCGATGATGTGAGGCATGCCCGCGACGTCCTTGAGGAGGTTCTGCAACGGCTGCCCTCACGGTCCCGCGCCGAGCTGAAGCGCCAAGTGGCCTACCTGGACGCCGTCTACCTTGAGCGCACTCTGCCTGACCCCTTCGCCGATCGCCGGCAATGGCGTGCTGACCTCTGGTGGCGTCGCCGCCTCACGGTAGGCGGGGAGGCCATGTGAGGCTCGTGGTCCGATCCAGGACTGAGAGGATCACAGCGTGACTTGTGTGATCACGGCGTCGAAGCCCTCCTGGATAGCCCCGTTCACTGGTCTGAGCCCACGCTGCTTCGGGAAGCTGGTGACCATGCTGCGGCGCGAGGGTGCGGATGCGGTCCGCAAGGGTCGGCCATGGAGCCTTCCGCTGGAGGACCGGGTACTGCTGGTTGCGGCGTACTGGCGCACGAACTTGACGATGCGCCAGCTCGCCCCGCTGTTTGGGGTGTCCAAGTCGGCCGCGGACCGCATCATCGATCACCTCGGGCCGATGCTCGCGCTCCAGCCCCGAAGGCGGTTCGCCAAAGACACCGTGCTCATCGTGGACGGCACCTTGGTCCCCACCCGCGACCACACAGTGGCCGAGCAGTCCAAGAACTATCGGTACTCCACCAACCACCAGGTCGTCATCGACGCCGACACTCGCCTGGTCGTCGTGATCGGCCGGCCCATGCCCGGGAACCGCAACGACTGCAAGGCATGGGAGGAATCCGGCGCGAAGGCTGCCGTCGGCAAGACGCTCACGATCGCCGACGGTGGCTACCCGGGCACCGGACTCGTGATGCCGCATCGCCGCCGCAAGGGCGAAGACCTGCCCGAGTGGAAGGAGGCGCACAACAAATCCCACAAGCGGGTCCGCGCCCGTGTCGAGCACGTCTTCGCCCGGATGCAGACCTGGAAGATCCTGCGCGATTGCCGCCTCAAAGGCGACGGGGTCCACCACGCCATGCTCGGCATCGCCCGCATGCACAACCTCGCCCTCGCCGGATAGGCAGCCGGCCGCACCGCGACCGACCCTGCCCCGGCGACTCAAAGATCATTAACGGGACAGCCCTTAGGCCGCAGGACATGAGTACTGACCAGCCGCGTGCCCGATGCCCCTCCGCTGGGCCGTCTTCGGGCCGTGCGAGGTCAGCCGACGCCGACCGACAACGACAGAAGCCCACGGCATCTGAGCTGTTCAGAGCCGTGGGCTTCTTCAGTCCTGCTGGTCAGCCAGACCAGTGATCAGTAGACCGGCTAATGAGATCGTGGGGAAGGCTTAGACGTGCATCTGTTCATCGGTGGCCGAGCGGCGGCCTCCGTACGAGGTGACCAATACGTCAGCGACGGCCGCCGCGTCTGCGTCGGCTACGTCCGCCGGGTACTCCGGCAGCAGGTCGTCCCAGACGGGCAGCCACGACCCATACAGCTGGGCGTGCCCCTCGGGCCGGGCGAAGAACCAGATGTGCAGGTGTGCAGCTCCGTCCCCGATCCGGTAGACGTGGGCTCGGGAGATATGCGGTAGAGCCTGCACATGGCGGACGATGTGAGTGGTGAGCACGCCGAGTTCGGCAGCCATTTCGTCGGGCATATCCGCCATGTCGTAGTGGTCTCGGGAGTACAGCATCAGCACCAGAGGCACACCGACGCCCGTGACCCGGGCCAGTCGCCAGCGTTCGTTGAACCAGATGCCTTCGTTTCGGGCGCGGCACAGGTCGCAGTTCGCCGGGTCCTCGCCGTGCCGTTCTGGCTCAGGCAGAACGGGCGGGCGCAAGGGCGTGACGCGAAGTCCCTCAGGTTCGAACGGGCTTATCTCCCAGCTGGTCATCCGCGCCAACGGAAGCCGAAGCTCACCATCCGCAGCCGCACGTGCGTGGTCGTAGAACTCATCAGGTCGCAAGGCCATGATCGGAGACTAACCCGGCCCATAGGCGCCCTGACCGTGACAGACACGTGCCAGATCGTGCGGGGAGCCACGGGGAACAGCGGACGCTCAACTCCGCAGACGGAACGCGCCTGCACCGCTGTAGCGCAGGCCACTGATAGATCACCTGAGCTTCAGATGCTACGCCGCTCTCGTGCAGGTCATCCCAACAACTACGCCTAGTCGCCCAAGCTTCCCAAGCTCAAGGGGTGGGTCTAGGACCGCGCAGGGATAGTAACCTCGGTCTACTAACTCTCCGCACTCTGAGGAGCGCGGACTGTGGAACCAGTATCGGTCTGTGGGGACAGGCCGAGTTGGGGGGCGCAATGATGACGTATCGGTTCAATCCGCCACCAGGCTGGCCGACGCCGCCTCCAGGATGGATGCCACCTCCCGGCTGGCATCCCGACCCCTCATGGCCAGCACCGCCAGCGGGTTGGCAGCTTTGGGTACCCGACACCTCAAGTAGCGTGAGTGCTGTTGACCTCAGCAAGGGCATCACGGAGCTGCCGGGCCAAGCCACGAGTGCCCTCGCGGCGCCAGCCCCGCCACCAGTCCCTACGCACGGCAACCCGGTAGTCGATGCAGGGTCCGCTACACCCCCGTTGTCTCCCATCTCCCCAGCTCCCCGCACTGGCTTGTTCGGCAGGCGTCGTCGCGACGAAAGCCAAGAGATCGAACAGTTGCGGGCGTGGATAACGAGTACGCAAGGCATGGACGCCGTCCAGGTCCTTGACGCCCTGCGTCTGGCGAGCGAGGAAGCCGCTGCTGTGCGCGAAGCCGCAGAGGCTGAGGCGGAGCAGATCCGCCAAAAGGCTCGGGACGAGGCGAAGACAGAGAAAGCGGAGGCGAAGAAGGCCACCAAAGAAGCTGACCGCGCACGGAAGGAAGCAGACAGGGCTCGGCAGGAAACCTACGCGGCCAACTGCCGGCTTGCCGAACTCCAGGCCCAGGTCGTGACCACTGACGAAACGGCGATGCTCCAGCAGGTCGGAATCTACGCCTACCGGCACCAGTTGCAGGATGCCATTGCCTACCGCACTCGCTTGGATTCGCTGAAGGACGAGATCAAGAGCCTCGCGCGTACCGACCAAGCAGTCCTCACAGTGCAGCACTGGACGGTCAACGGGTCGGCTAGCGCCGGGCGCAAGATGGTCAAGGACTTCTCGAAGCTCATGCTCAGGGCATACAACGCCGAGGCTGATTACGCGGTTCGCTCGATGCGCCCCCACCGTCTCAACTCGCTCATCGACCGCCTCTACAAGAGTCGGGAGACCATCGCGAAGCTCGGTGCGACCATGAACATCCGCATTTCCGATGCCTACCACGACGCGCGGGTCCGTGAACTGCAGCTGACTGCCGACTTCCTGCAGAAGAAGGAAGAGGAGAAGGAATCTCAGCGAGAGATTCGGGCGCGAGAGAAGGAAGAGGCTGCCGCCCAGCGGGAGCTGGACCGGGAGCGGGAGAAGCTCCAGAAGGAGTTGGGCCACTATCAGGCCGCTTTGGACCGCCTCCGGGAACGTGGGGATACAGAGGCAGTAGCGGAGATGGAAGCCAAACTCGCAGAGATTGAAGAGTCCCTCAGCTCCGTCGAGGCACGTGCCGCCAATGTCCGCGCCGGTTACGTATACGTGATCTCCAACATCGGTGCCTTCGGCGAGCGGATGGTCAAGATCGGGATGACCCGACGGCTGGAGCCACTGGAGCGCGTCTACGAGCTGAGTGGTGCATCGGTCCCGTTCCGGTTCGACGTCCATGCACTGATCTTCAGCAAGGACGCGGTGGGTCTGGAGTCGCAGATGCACCAAGAGTTCGCAGTCTACCGAGTCAACCGCGTCAACGCTCGAAAGGAGTTCTTCCGCGTCACCCCGGCTCAGGTGCGCGATGCCCTCCAGCGGTACGCCGGCCAGCACCTTGTCGAGTTCACGGAAGAACCTCAGGCCCTGGAATGGCGCGCCAGCCAAGCGAGCTGATCCGCGATGTCACGTGTTGGCCTGCCGCTTCGTCCGGGCTGCGGCGCTGGGGCGCCGGTCCCGGCCGAGCGGCAGGCCGACAAGCGCGTTGGCATAGCAATGGGCCCCGTACGCCAGCGCTGGGGGATGCTGTCGCACGGGGCCAGGCTGGCTGACCGTGAAGCGTGCTCCGGCCGGGCGAGCCGGGGCGTCCGGGGAGCCTTCAGGCTGCAGGTGTCTCGTGCCGGCTGCTCGGATGCGCTTCAGCCGCCTTGCTGTCCATCTCTGCGTCCAGTCCAGCAGTGATCAGCTGCGCAAGCAGATCGGCCGCTTCGGGGCGAACGGTGCCGAGCTGCACCAGTCCGTCACCGAAGACGTTCACGTCAGCTACCAGGCTGGGAAAGTCGGAGTCTAGTCCGAGGAGCACGAGTTGATCGGCCAAGGAACCGGCGCTTCGTCGTGCACGTGCCCAGCCTCGGACGTAGGGCACACCAGGAACCAAGTCTTCCGCTCGCTTGGCCACCACTCCTCGCCGGTCGGTCATGGCCTTAGATCCTTCCCTCGTTCTTTTCGCTGGTTGCCGAGGCATGCTCGTCGCGGTCGTGGTCACGGCGGAATCCACTGGCGAGCGCCAATCTCAGGAGTTCCGCGAGGCGCTCCGCCGTATCGGGCGAGACCCGGCCCAGCTCGACGAGGCCATGCCCGAAGGCGTTCAAGTCCGCGCGCAGGTACGGGAAGTCTTTCTCCAGACCTGCCCTCACGAGGGCGTCCCGCAGTGCGGTCGTCGCGTTTCGTGCCGCGTACCAGCCCTCGCTGTCCAGTGGCGACCACGTGGCAGCGTCGTCTCCGTCGGTCGGCTCATGCGGCATCAGTGGTCGGTCTCCTCGGGAAGTGCAGCGACCGCGGGGTACGGGGTCGGGTACTGCTCGTCGAAGCGGTCGATCCTTGCCAGCAGCTCCGCGGAAGCCACCAGCGCCGTCGCGAGGGCGACCGGGCGTAGCGGATTGGCTTCCGGCCGGCGCGTAGGCGGGCGAAGCCATTGGTACCGGTCATCGAACAGCGGAGTAGGGCCAGGGACGACGACGGCCGAGCCCTCATCGAGGTACCGGTACGTCGGAGGAGTCGAGGTTTCGCGTTCGAGGTAGTGCGTGAAGGACTCGCGACTCTGGGAGTTGAGGAAGAACCCGACTCGTTGTGCCTTGCGGTCGATGGCTGTAGGCCCGAACGGCATTCCACTGCGCAGGAGCCGGTCGTACATCTCCATGCCGAGGTGCTGGTCCACGCTCAAGACGTCGAAGAAGCGGCCAGTCGGCAGCAACGCGGGCATCCGCGGATCGTCAGCCCACACCTGCCGGCACTCGACCGGATTGTCCGCCGCCGCAGACAGCCACTCCATGCCCCGCCTGGTCATCCTGTGCACGTCGTCTCACCCTCAGTCGGACCACCGTGCGGCCCCGATGCCGCAGTAGGACCAGACTCAGCGCTCAGTACCTGACCAGGGCAGATGACGAGAGGTGACGGGGGATGACGCGTTCACGCATGTCTTGTCATCCCCCGTCACCGACCTTCCGGCAGACGATCTTCGGTTACTGCCTGCAAGATGCCATCACCAGCGCGTACATTCGATCGGGCAAGCTGAGTTGCCACACCGGCGCATGCGCGCGGGAGTGAAGGGGCACCGCTCGATGAAGCCGACCAGCGTCCGCTTACGTGAAGCCCGCATCAGCCGGGGCTGGAGCCAGCCAAGGCTGGTGAGGGAGCTGCGCCAGGCAGCAGCTCAGCGCGGTCATCAGCTTCCTTCGGACGCCAGTGTGAAGCGGCGTATCGCGAGTTGGGAGAACGGACACAGCACACCGGACGACTTCTACGGCCCGTTGCTGTGTGATGCCTTCGCCGCAGGCGCTGCAGAACTCGGGTTGAAGCACGGAGAGCTGAAGGACGCTCCGGTACTGGACGCCGCGTACCCCGCCAGCCCGGACGACGCCATTCAGACGGTCAGCCAGTTGTGGCGGGCAGACCTCAACCAGTACGACCCACTGCTCACTGCGGAACCGTCCGAGCCCGCGTGGAACGAGGCGTCCCTTCGGTGGTTGGTCGCACCCGAGCCGGGCATCCCTCGCCCTCGATCCGACGGAATGCGAGTTGGTCTTGGCGACGTGACAGCCGTGAAGACCACGGCGGACATGTTCGCCCGGCTCGACGACCAGTTCGGCGGAGAACATGCGCGGCACTCGGTCATCCAGTACCTCAACAACGACGTGGCCCCGCTTCTACGAGGCCGCTACACCGAGCAGGTAGGTCGAGCCCTGTTCTCCACCGTGGCGGAAGCCACGCTCCTTGCCGGTTGGATGTCTTACGACGCCTGCCGCCACGGGCTCGCCCAGAGGTACTTCCTCCAGGCGCTCCGCCTTGCCCAGGATGCCAACGATCGCCGGTTTGCAGGCAGCGTCCTGTCAGCGATGAGCCACCAGGCGACCTTCTTGGGGCGGTACACCGAGGCCGCCACTCTCGCCCGTGCAGCGCTCATGGGCATTTCGCCGGTGGCCACGCCGACATTGCGGGCTCAGTTCCACGCGATGGAGGCCCGCGCCCTCGCCCGTACCGGAGACGTCGCCGGGTGCGAGGCCGCCCTGAGCGCCGCCACAAAGGCGCTGGAGAGCCGGAATCGCGACGACGAGCCTGAGTGGATCACCTACTTCGACGAAGCTGAACTTGCCGCCGAGGCCGCCCACTGCTTCCGCGACGTCAACAGCGCCCGGCAGGCCGTCGCTTACGCCGAGAACGCCATGAGCGGCACCCACGTGCGGAGCGACTTCTTCGCCACCATGGTTCTGGCCGACGCGCACCTGCGCGCCGGAGACGTCGAGGAGGCGTGTCGGGTGGCGCTCGATGCGCTTGACCTGGGCGAGCAACTTAAGTCGGCACGCTGCGTCAGTTACCTCACCGAGTTCCGTCAGAACCTCACAGCGGCCGACGACAGCGCGGACGTACAGGCTTTCACCGAGCAGGTCAGAGAACACAGACTGTGGGTGGCCTCTGGCGCCCTCGTCGGTGTCTGAGCGCAGGTCTCCACACGCTCAGAACGGGCCCCACTCGTCTCGGCCCTCCCCCGTGCGGAGGGAACGCACTCGCCGAGCGAATTCGGCGGCAGAGCGCTCGCTCGTCGTGACCTGGTGGCCGAGCCAGGAAACCATCATCAGCTCACGGAGGTCGGCGAGCGTTTCGTAGCCGGGCCAGTTCATCAGGTCGAAACCATACCGGTGCACGAATTCGGCGTACTCCGCCTTTGTGTGCCAGCCGTACCGGTCGTAGAAGATCGCCGTCTGGATCAGGTCCCACTCGCGTGGGGCGAGGGCGAAGCCGTCCAGGTCGATGAGCACAGCGTGCCCGTCTCTGTGGCGGAGGATGTTCCCGATGCTGGCGTCACCGTGGATCAGGCCGAAGGGGAGGACGAAGTCCAGGCGGTCGTAATCCTTGGCGAGGGCCGCCGCTCGCTCCTCCAGGAACGTCCGGTCCTCCCCCGAGATGCCGCCCAGGCCGTCGAGAGACACCGCCAGCTTGGCCAGCGGGTCGAAGTACGGCAGGCCCAGAGATTCGGGTTCCTCAAGCCAGTGCAAGCGGCGTAGGAGGTCGGCCAGCTCGCCGACCGTCGCATACTCCTCGCGCTCCTGAACGCTCTCCCAGAAGGTGACCACCAGGCCGCCGACGACGAGCGGCTGCACGACCGGCGCCGGCACACGCATAGCCGGGAAGTCCCCGGTCTCAAGCCACCGGGCCACACCCACGGCCCGTTGCATCTCGGCGAGCACCGACGGATCACGCGCGATGCGCACGATGATGGGTAAGGAGGTCAGGCGATAGACCGCGTTCGACCCCAGCCGCAGCAGTTCGGCGCCGTGGGAGTCGAGGCCAGCCCTCGCGCATGCTTTCCGGAGGACGGGCTCCAGGCCCTCCGCCGTGAACTCCGCGCTGCCACCGTCCGGTGTCCCGCTGCTGCCCGAGATCATGCTTCGACCATACGGGCCGGACCCACAGCCCGACAGGCCGCCTGCGTAATAGGGGCGTAATGATCTTGATCGGGGCCCGCTCGGTCACAGCTTCCCGTGCAGGTCAGGGGCCCTATGACCTCGCGCTCTCACCTGGGCTACGGAGCCGTGTGCGCAGGTTGAATCCTGTCGGGGCTGTCACCTGCCCACCACCTCACAGCCCGACGGCATGCCCCTGGCACCAAGCCAGCGTGCGCATCCCGTGCACAATCCCCCGGGAACCCCCGGGAAACCGCTGGGAAACCGCAGGTACAAGCGGGAAACCCCGGCGTACGCTTTGGGGCCGTGACCAGGACGTTTCCCATGGTCAGGGTCCCAATGGCAGACGAGTCGGGCTGTCCGCCGGGTTCGGTCCGAGCGGGAAGAATCCGCAGCCAGCCGCCTTGCCTCTGGCCGGTCCAGGAAGGCAAAACCGACGTACAACGTCTCTATACGAGATGTGTCAGCACCGACGAGTCACCTGGCCCGGCGCCCAGCAGCGCATGCCGCAGCCCCCATCCGAGCCGTACTCAAGTCCGGACAACCCCAAGAAGATCTACGTGCCCCTCCCCGACAAGCCACCCGCCGTGACGGAGACCGTCGCAGCCGCCCTCCTGCAGCTCCTTCACGCCGTGATCGCCGATCCGGGCCAACAGCGCCCCGATCACGAAGACGCATAGGCAGGCAGGGATGGGCACGGCTGGCTCTTCTCATCCGATCGAGATACCACAGACCGACACATAACACCCGCCACTCGCTCCACGCCACACACGCCAGGGGTCTGACCGCACGTGATCCGTTTCGCCTTCGCCGGACGCTGTTCCACCGAGGATCTCCAAGATCCGGAGGCCTCCAGAAACTGGCAGCTCACCCGCGCCCGAGCCCTCATCGAGCCCGCCGGGGGTCAAATCGTCGCCGAGTACTTCGACATCGGCCACAGCCGCTCCCTGCCCTGGCAGCGCCGCCCCCGAGCCAACGAACTCCTCCAAGCCCTCCGCAACCCAAACCGCGGGTTCGACGCGGTCGTGATCGGGGAGCCGCAGCGCACCTTCTACGGCAACCAGTTCGGCAACACCTTCGCCGTCTTCGTCCACTTCCGCATCCCGCTGTGGGTCCCGGAGGTCGGCGGCCCCATCGACCCCGACTACGAAGCCCACGACCTCGTCATGTCCGTCTTCGGCGGCATGAGCAAGGGCGAACGCAACCGCATCAAGATCCGGGTCCGGACCGCGATGAGCTCCCAGGCCAAACTCCAGGGCCGCTACCTCGGCGGACGACCGCCCTACGGCTACCGGATCACCGACGCCGGCACCCACCCCAACCCCGCCAAAGCGGCCGCCGGACAGCGACTGCACAAACTCGAACCCGACCCCACCACCGCACCCGTCGTACTGCGCATCTTCACCATGTAGGTCGACGGCATGATCGACGAGGCCATCGCCCTCCACCTCAACCACGACGGCATCCCCTGCCCCTCCGCCCACGACGCCGCCCGCAACCCCCACCGCACGAAGAAGACATGGCAGGCCGGCACCGTCAGAGCGATCCTCCTCAACCCCCGCTACACCGGCCACGAGGTCTGGAACAAACAGCGCAAGGAAGAACGCCTCCTCGACATCGACGACGTCACCCTCGGCCACCGCACCACCATGACCCGCAACCCCAGCGACGAATGGATCTGGTCCAACGAACCCGCACACACCCCGCTCATCACCAAGGAACTCTTCGAAGCCGCCCAGCGGGCCCGCAGGCAACGCGCCCGCGCCTACCAGCAACAGGAACGCCCCAACCGGCGAAGCAGCCAGCGGGCCTACGTCCTGCGAGGCCGGGTGAAGTGCACTCTGTGCGGACGGAAGATGCAGCCCTCGGCGATCCGCGACTGCGTCTACTACCGATGCGAGTACAAGGAACAGGAAGCAGCCCTCTACCCCGGGCTCGAGCATCCGCGCACCATCAACCTGCGCGAAGACATCATCTGCCAGGCACTGGATGCATGGATCGCCCGCGCCTTCACCCCCGAGCGGCTCACCGCCACCATCACCGCACTCAGCCAGGCCGGCATCGCGGCAAGCTCTGCACAGCCCGAAACCCCCGAACAGGCCCAAGTCCGCCAGGCGATCAAGGAATGCGAGCGGCGCCTCGCTCGCTACCAAGCCGCCCTCGACTCCGGAGCCGACCCGGCCGTCGTCACCCAGTGGATCAACGACGCGCAACGTGACAGGGAAGCAGCACAGAAGAAGCTCGACGCGCTGCCCACCGTCACCCAGAAGAAGGAACCAGCCCTCACGGCAGACCAGATCCGGGAGGTCACTGACAGGCTCGGAGACATCGCACAACGTATCCAGGCCGCCGACGCCGACAAGAAGGAGCCCCTCTACGAGGCCCTGGGCATCACGATCGCGTACGACAACGCAACGAGGACCGCGACCGTCAGGTCGAGGCCCTCGATTCCGTATCGCTATAAGGAGTGTCCGAGGGGGGACTTGAACCCCCACGCCCGATAAAGGGCACTAGCACCTCAAGCTAGCGCGTCTGCCATTCCGCCACCCGGACTAGGTGTCTGCCGCCTTGCGGGGGGTGTTCCCCGCGGCGACAGGGACAACAATACCAAGGTTTCGGAGTGCGTTTCACCTGCGTATCCGTCCCGTGGAGGCGGCCCGGGGCGAGCCGGGCCGCCTGGGTCGGCGGCGGTATACAGAATGCATGATCCCGCGTACGAGCCGTGAGGGTCAGGGCATGAGCTGGTACTCCGGGAAGTTTCCGGGCAGCCGCTCCCCCGCCGGGCCCCGGGTCACGGCGCGCACCAGAAGATCGCTGCCGACGAAGGCACCGCGCCAGGAGGCGCCGAAACCGCCGAACAGCTCGTCGCGGTCGCCGCGGGAGCGGGGAACGCCGTGTCCGGTCTTGAAGGCGCGGATCTGCGGGGCGAGCCGGTCGTAGGTGGACCGGTCGTCCGTGGCGAGGGTGGCGACCAGGGCGCCGTTGGACGCGTTCATGGCAGCCAACAGTTCGGCCTCGGTGTCGACCAGGACGATCGTGTCGACGGGGCCGAAGGGCTCCGCGTGGTGCAGCGGGGAGGACGGCGGCGGGTTGAGGAGGGTGACCGGGTGGACGTAGGCGGAGGTGTCCTGTCCCGGCAGGAACCGTGAGTGGTCGGGGCGGCCGCGGTACAGCGGTACGGCGCCCCGGTCGACGGCCTCGGCGACCTGGTCGGTGAGTTCCTTGGCCTTGGCCGCGTTGATCAGTGGGCCGAAGTCCAGTTCGGGGAGTGGATCGGCCGCGTCCGCGACCGCGAGGGGGTGGCCGACGCGAACGGAGCGGACCGCGGGGAGGTAGGCCGCCAGGAACGCGTCGAACAGGGAACGCTGCACGACGAAACGCGGGTAAGCGGTACAGCGCTGTTTTCCGTAGTCGAAGAGCTTGGGGATCAGGGCGCTGAGCCGCTCCCAGCCGGAGAAGTCCCAGATGCCCCAGGTGTTCAGGCCCTCCTGTTCGAGGATGTGCCGTTTTCCGAGGCCGGCGACCGCCGTGGCGACGTCGGCTCCGGTGTCACGGCCGCCGACGAAGGACACGCAGCCGATCTCCGGCGCCCGTACCAGTGCCTGGTTCAGCTCGCGGCCGCTGCCGCCGACCAGGGTGACCGGCACGCCCTCGCGTGCGGCCAGCGCCATGGCGAGGGTGAGGCAGGCCGCACCGCCGTCCGTCGGTGTCTTGGCGATCACGGCGTTGCCGGCCAGGGCCTGCACGAAGGCGGCGTGCACGAGCACGCTCATCGGATAGTTCCAGCTGGCGATGTTGGACACCGGTCCGTCCAGCGGGGTCCGGCCCGCGAGCATGGGCTCGATGCCGTCTGCGTACCAGCGCACGCCGTCGATCGCCCGGTCGACGTCCGCGAGGGCGAGCCGCCATGGCTTGCCGATCTCCCACACGAGCAGCAGGGCGAGCAGGTCGCGGTGTGCGCTGAGCGCGTCCAGCGTGGCGGCGATCCGCGCCCGCCGTTCGGGCAGCGGGATGTGCCGCCAGGCCCGGTGCTGGTCGAGGGCCGCTCGTACGGCATGTTGGGCGGTGGCGCCGTCGAGCCGCGGGGCGCCTGCGATCGGGGTGCCGTCGACCGGGGTGGTCGCCGGGAGCGTACGGCCGTCGGGCCGCCATTCGGCACCCCAGAGATTGAGGACACGGTCGTCCCGGAAGGCCTCGGGCGCGGCGGCGAGGCAGCGCCGCCAGGCGTCGGTGTAGGCCGTGCCGGGTTTCAGGAGCGTGGGGGCCGGGGCGGGCGGGCGCTCGGCGGGGTTCGGGGGCGACGGGTTCGGGGTGAGGGTGGGTGTCATGCGTCGGCTCCGCTCTCGCTGCACGGTCGGGGCGGGGTGGAGAGGGGTGGGGTGGGGGTGGAGAGGGGTGGGTGGAGAGGGGTGGCTCTGGGATGGGGTGGAGTGGCTCGAGGATGGGGTGGGGGGCTTGAGGTTGGTTGGGGAGGGAGTCGGGGCTCGGTGGGGACCGGTGGGGCCCTGATCGGTTCGGCCGAGGCTCCGCGTCCTGGGCTCGGTCGCGGTCGTAGGCTCGTCCTCTTCCTCGGCTTGCTCGCCGTCTTGCGCTCGCTTGCCAATTCGGGTGCGGTGGCGGTCTCGGGCGCCGTCGCGATCTCAGGCACGGTCGCCGACTCGGCCGCCGTCACCACCGCAGACGCGGCACCCTTCCCGGACACACCCCTGTCGCGCGACCCCTGGTTCGGTAGCGAGCGTCGCCCAGGGCGGGTCAGCCGGGGCCGGTCAGTCGGCGTGGAGGATGTCCAGGACCAGTCGGGCCGTCTCGGTCGGGGTGCGGCCGACGCGGACTCCGGCTGCCTCCAGGGCCTCCTGCTTGGCGCGGGCGGTGCCGGTGGAGCCGGAGACGATCGCGCCGGCGTGGCCCATGGTCCGGCCCTCCGGTGCGGTGAAGCCGGCGATGTATCCGACGACCGGCTTGGTGACGTGGTCGCGGATGTACGCGGCGGCGCGTTCCTCGGCGTCGCCGCCGATCTCCCCGATGAGGACGACGAGTTCGGTGTCGGGGTCGTCCTGGAAGGCGGCCAGGCAGTCGATGTGGCTGGTGCCGACGACCGGGTCGCCGCCGATGCCGACGCAGGTGGAGAAGCCGATGTCGCGGAGCTCGTACATGAGCTGGTACGTCAGCGTGCCCGACTTGGAGACCAGGCCGACGGGGCCGGGCTTGGTGATGTCGGCGGGGATGATGCCGGCGTTGGACTGGCCGGGGGTGATCAGGCCGGGGCAGTTGGGGCCGATGATCCGGGTGCCGTTCCGGCGCGCGTACGCGGTGAAGGCGACCGTGTCGTGGACCGGGATGCCCTCGGTGATGACGACGGCGAGCGGGATGCCGGCGTCGGCGGCCTCGATGACGGCGGCCTTGGCGAACGCGGGCGGCACGA
Organism: Streptomyces sp. RB17; assembly: GCF_009604455.1. Lineage (GTDB taxonomy): Bacteria > Actinomycetota > Actinomycetes > Streptomycetales > Streptomycetaceae > Streptomyces. The sequence continues at coordinate 281,266 of NZ_WEGL01000011.1, read as the reverse complement.
AGACGACGGTGACATCGGCTCCGGTCGACCGCATACCGTCGGCGACCGAGCCGAAGACCGGGACGGTCTGTCCGTCGAAGTCGACGGTCTGTCCGGCCTTGCGCGGGTTGACCCCGCCGACGACGTTCGTGCCGGCCGCGAGCATGCGCCGGGTGTGCCGCATGCCCTGGCTCCCGGTCATGCCCTGGACGAGGACCTTGCTCTCCTTGGTGAGGTGGATGGCCATGTCCCGGCTCCTCAGGCGTTGTGGGCGAGTTCGGCGGCCCGGCGCGCGGCGCCGTCCATGGTGGTGGCCTGTTCGACGAGCGGATGGGCGCGCTCGCCGAGGATCGCTTGTCCGCGTGCGGCGTTGTTGCCGTCGAGGCGGACGACGAGCGGCTTGGTCAGCCGGACGGTGTCGACGGCCGCGACGATTCCCTCGGCGACCGCGTCGCAGGCGGTGATCCCGCCGAAGACGTTGACGAAGACGGACTGCACGGCCGGGTCGGAGAGGATCACCGACAGTCCGTCGGCCATCACCTGCGCGGAGGCCCCGCCGCCGATGTCGAGGAAGTTGGCGGGGCGGGCGCCGCAGCCGGCGACGACGTCCAGGGTCGACATGACCAGGCCCGCGCCGTTGCCGATGACCCCGACCTCGCCGTCGAGCCTGACGTAGGTGAGGCCGCGCCCGGCGGCGGCCGCCTCCAGCGGGTCCTGGTGCTCTTCGTCCCGTGCGCCCCAACGGGCCTGCCGGAAGCGGGCGTTGTCGTCCAGGGTGACCTTGCCGTCCAGGGCGAGGATCCGCCCCTGGGCGGTGCGCACCAGCGGGTTGACCTCGACCAGCAGGGCGTCCTCGCGGATCAGTACCTCCCACAGCCGTACGAGGACGTCGACGGTCTGCGGGGGCAGCCCGGCCGCGCTCGCGATCTCCCCGGCCTTGGCGGAGGTGACGCCCTCGGCCCGGTCGACGGGGACCCGTGCCACCGCCTGCGGCCGGGTCGCCGCGACCTCCTCGATCTCCATGCCGCCCTGGGCGGAGGCGATGGCGAGGAAGCCGCCGGCAGTGCGGTCGAGGACGTAGGAGACGTAGAACTCCTCGGCGATCTCGACCGGTTCGGCGAGCATCACCGTGCCGACCCGGTGGCCCTTGATGTCCATACCGAGGACCTGACGTACGGTCAGCTCCGCGGCGGCGGGGTCGGCGGCGAACTTGACCCCGCCCGCCTTGCCGCGTCCGCCGGTCTTCACCTGCGCCTTGACCACGGCCCGGCCGCCGAGCCGGCGGGCGATCTCGCGGGCCTGCCGGGGCGAGTCGGTGACCTCGGCCCGCGGCACGGGGATTCCGTGTTCCTCGAAGAGCTGGCGTGCCTGGTGTTCGTACAGGTCCATGTGCGGCTCCTGTCTGCGAGGTTGTCGCGAGCCCGGCCGTCACTGACTGGAATGGACCGGGCTCCGGTGACCGAAAAGTGTGTACGCCCCCTGGACACCACCCGCGGGATGCGGGATAACAAGCTTCATACAGTATTCGTCGACTGTATGCAATCTACTGCATACAGCCCTCCGACTGTCCGAATGCAGTGCACCGCGAGCCGCCCAACCCCTACGAAAGGGACAGGACTTCGCCATGCCCGACGACACCCAGGACGTGATCTCCGGTGGTCATCTCGTTGCCAAGGCACTGAAGGCCGAGGGGGTCGACCGCATCTACACGCTGTGCGGCGGCCACATCATCGACATCTACGACGGCTGCGTCGACGAGGGCATAGAAGTCGTCGACGTACGCCATGAGCAGGTCGCCGCGCACGCCGCCGACGGCTACGCCCGGATCACCGGCAGGCCTGGCTGCGCGGTGGTGACCGCGGGCCCCGGCACGACCGACGCCGTCACCGGGGTAGCCAACGCCTTCCGCGCGGAGTCCCCGATGCTGCTGATCGGCGGCCAAGGGGCGCTCACCCAGCACAAGATGGGGTCCCTGCAGGACCTGCCGCACGTCGACATGATGACGCCGATCACCAAGTTCGCGGCGACCGTGCCGGACACCGCCCGCGCCGCCGACATGGTGTCGATGGCGTTCCGCGAGTGCTACCACGGCGCACCCGGCCCCTCCTTCCTGGAGATCCCCCGCGACGTCCTGGACGCGAAGGTGCCGGCCGACAAGGTACGCGTACCGAGGGCCGGCGCCTACCGCGCCTCCACCCGCTCGGCCGGCGACCCCGAGGCGATCGAGAAGCTCGCCGACCTGCTCGTGCACGCCGAGAAGCCGGCGATCCTGCTGGGCAGCCAGGTGTGGACGACCCGGGGGACCGAGGCCGCCATCGAGCTGGTGCGCACCCTGAACGTCCCGGCGTACATGAACGGCGCCGGACGCGGCACCCTGCCGCCCGGCGACCCGCACCACTTCCAGCTCTCCCGCCGGTACGCCTTCGCAGGTGCCGACGTCATCGTGATCGTCGGCACGCCCTTCGACTTCCGCATGGGCTACGGCAAACGTCTCTCCCCCGACGCGACGGTCGTCCAGATCGACCTGGACTACCGGACGGTGGGCAAGAACCGGGACATCGACCTCGGCATCGTCGGCGACGCCGGGCTGGTCCTGAAGTCCGTCACCGAGGCGGCCTCCGGACGCATCGACGGCGGGGCCGCCAAGCGCAAGGAGTGGCTGGACGAACTGCGCGCGGCCGAGCAGGCGGCGATCGAGAAGCGGCTGCCGCAGCTGAGGTCGGCCGCGTCGCCCATCCACCCGTACCGGCTCGTCAGCGAGATCAACGACTTCCTCACCGAGGACTCGGTCTACATCGGCGACGGCGGCGACATCGTCACCTTCTCCGGGCAGGTCGTCCAGCCCAAGTCGCCGGGCCACTGGATGGACCCGGGTCCGCTCGGCACGCTCGGCGTCGGCGTCCCGTTCGTGCTCGCCGCGAAGCAGGCACGCCCGGACAAGGAGGTCGTCGCGCTCTTCGGGGACGGCGCCTTCTCGCTCACCGGCTGGGACTTCGAAACCCTGGTCCGCTACGACCTGCCGTTCGTCGGCGTCGTCGGCAACAACTCCTCGATGAACCAGATCCGCTACGGCCAGGCCGCCAAGTACGGCAAGGAGCGCGAGCGGATCGGCAACACCCTCGGCGACGTCGCGTACGACAAGTTCGCGCAGCTGCTGGGCGGTCACGGCGAGGAGGTCCGCGACCCCGCCGACATCGGCCCCGCGCTGCGCCGGGCCCGCGAGTCGGGCAAGCCGTCGCTCATCAACGTCTGGGTCGACCCGGACGCGTACGCCCCCGGAACCATGAACCAGACCATGTACAAGTGAGGAGACCCGTCATGACCAAGGCTCTTGACGGCATCCGCGTCCTGGACATGACGCACGTCCAGTCCGGGCCCTCCGCCACCCAGCTGCTGGCCTGGCTCGGCGCCGACGTCATCAAGCTGGAGGCGCCGAGCGGTGACATCACGCGCAGGCAGCTGCGCGATCTGCCCGACGTCGACTCCCTCTACTTCACGATGCTCAACTGCAACAAGCGCAGCATCACCCTGAACACCAAGACCGAGCGCGGCAAGGAGATCCTGACCGAGCTGATCCGGCGCTCGGACGTCATGGTGGAGAACTTCGGTCCGGGCGCGGTCGACCGTATGGGGTTCACCTGGGACCGCATCAAGAAGATCAACCCCCGGATCGTCTACGCCTCCATCAAGGGGTTCGGCGAGGGGCCGTACACCGACTACAAGGCGTACGAGGTCGTCGCGCAGGCCATGGGCGGGTCGATGTCGACCACCGGCTTCGAGGACGGCCCGCCGCTGGCGACGGGGGCCCAGATCGGTGACTCGGGCACCGGAGTGCATACAGTAGCCGGGATACTGGCGGCACTCTTCCAGCGTGAGCGCACCGGGCGCGGCCAGCGGGTCAACGTCGCCATGCAGCACGCCGTGCTCAACCTGTGCCGGGTGAAGCTGCGCGACCAGCAGCGCCTGGCGCACGGGCCGCTCGCCGAGTACCCGAACGAGGACTTCGGCGACGAGGTGCCACGCTCCGGCAACGCCTCCGGCGGCGGGCAGCCCGGCTGGGCGGTCAAGTGCGCGCCGGGCGGCCCGAACGACTACGTGTACGTCATCGTCCAGCCCGTCGGCTGGAAGCCGATCACCGAACTCATCGGCCGGCCCGAACTCGCCGGCGACCCCGAGTGGGCGACCCCCGAGGCCCGGCTGCCGAAGCTGAACAAGATGTTCCAGCTGATCGAGGAGTGGTCCGCCACCCTCCCCAAGTGGGAGGTGCTGGAGAAGCTGAACGCGCACAACATCCCGTGCGGGCCGATCCTGTCCACCAGGGAGATCATCGAGGACGCCTCGCTCGCCGCCAACGAGATGGTGGTGCGCGTTCCGCACCCCGAACGCGGCGAGTTCGTGACCGTCGGCAGCCCGCTCAAGCTCTCCGACTCCCGCGTGGAAGTGACGAGTTCACCGCTGCTGGGCGAGCACAACCATGAGGTCTACGTCGGCGAACTCGGCCTCGGCGACGAGGAGTTGCGCCTACTCAAGTCGAACGGAGTGATCTGACGTGATGGCGGAGGACCGGGAGCTGAGGGTGCGCGCCCTCCTCGACGCCGTACGCGCCGAGGGCCGTACCGCGCTCACCGCGCCCGAGGGCAAGGTGATCGCCGACGCGTACGGGATCGCCGCACCGGGCGAGGAACTGGCGACGGACGTCGACGAGGCGGTGGCCGCGGCGGCGCGGTTCGGCGGGCCGGTGGTCATGAAGATCGTCTCGCCGGACATCCTGCACAAGACCGACGCCGGCGGGGTCGTGGTCGGCGTGGAGGGCGCGGCGGACGTACGCGCCGCGTTCTGCCGGATCGTGGAGAACGCCCGCGCCTACGACGCCGCGGCCCGGATCGAGGGCGTGCAGGTGCAGGAGCTGCTGCCCACGGGCCAGGAGGTCATCGTCGGAGCGGTCACCGACCCGACCTTCGGGAAGGTGGTGGCGTTCGGGCTCGGCGGGGTACTGGTCGAGGTGCTGAAGGACGTGACGTTCCGGCTGGCGCCGGTCACGGCCGACGAGGCGCTGTCGATGCTGGACTCCATCCGGTCGGCGGAGATCCTGCGCGGGGTGCGCGGGCAGGCCGGCGTGGACCGGTGGGCGGTGGCCGAGCAGATCCGGCGGGTCTCCCAACTCGTCGCGGACTTTCCGGAGATCGCCGAGGTGGACCTCAACCCGGTGATCGCGACGGCGGAGGGCGCGGTGGCCGCCGACATCCGGGTGATCCTCGCCGAGAAACAGCCGGTGCAGAGGAAGACGTACACACGCGACGAGATCCTGTCGACGATGCGCCGGCTGATGCAGCCGTCCTCCGTCGCCGTCATCGGCGCGTCCAACGAGACGGGCAAGATCGGTAACTCGGTCATGCGCAATCTCATCGACGGCGGTTTCTCCGGGGAGATCCATCCGGTGAACCCCAAGGCCGATGACATTCTGGGCCGCAAGGCGTACAAGAGTGTCACGGACGTTCCCGGTGAGGTGGATGTGGCCGTCTTCGCCATTCCCGCCAGGTTCGTGGCAGCCGCGCTGGAGGAGGTGGGACGGAAGAAGATCCCCAACGCCGTCCTCATCCCCTCCGGTTTCGCCGAGACCGGCGAGCACGAACTCCAGGCGGAGATCGTGGAGATCGCCGAGCGGCACGGGGTCCGGCTGCTCGGCCCGAACATCTACGGGTACTACTCCACCTGGCAGGACCTGTGCGCGACGTTCTGCACGCCGTACGACGTCAAGGGCGGGGTGGCGCTGACCTCGCAGTCCGGCGGCATCGGCATGGCGATCCTCGGCTTCGCCCGCACCACGAAGACGGGCGTGTCGGCGATCGTCGGCCTCGGCAACAAGTCGGACCTGGACGAGGACGACCTGCTGACCTGGTTCGGCGAGGACCCGCACACCGAGTGCATCGCGATGCACCTGGAAGACCTCAAGGACGGGCGGGCGTTCGTGGCGGCAGCCCGGGCGACCGTGCCGAAGAAGCCGGTCGTGGTGCTGAAGGCGGGCCGTACGGCGGCGGGCGCGAAGGCGGCCGGCTCGCACACGGGAGCGCTCGCGGGCGACGACGCGGTGTACGACGACATCCTGCGGCAGGCCGGCGTGATCCGGGCGCCGGGCCTGAACGACATGCTGGAGTACGCCCGCGCCCTGCCCGTCCTGCCCGCCCCCCAGGGCGACAACGTCGTGATCATCACCGGCGCGGGCGGCAGCGGAGTGCTGCTGTCGGACGCGGTGACCGACAACGGGCTGTCCCTGATGGAGATCCCGCCCGACCTGGACGAGGCGTTCCGCCGGTTCATCCCGCCGTTCGGAGCGGCCGGCAACCCGGTCGACATCACCGGGGGCGAGCCGCCGTCGACGTACGAGGCGACGATCCGGCTCGGTCTGCAGGATCCGCGGATCCACGCGCTCGTGCTCGGCTACTGGCACACGATCGTCACCCCGCCGATGGTGTTCGCGGAGCTGACGGCGCGCGTGGTCGCCGAGTTCCGCGAGCGCGGGATCGAGAAGCCGGTCGTGGCGTCCCTCGCGGGGGACGTCGAGGTCGAGGAGGCCTGCCAGTACCTGTTCGAGCGGGGGGTCGTGGCGTACCCGTACACGACCGAGAAGCCGGTGGCCGTGCTGGGCGCGAAGTACCGCTGGGCGCGGGCGGCGGGGCTCCTGTGATGACGGGCGCCCGCCTGGCGTCGGCCGGGGGTCCGGGGGTTGCCCGCGGGCGGAACACCGCCCGCCGGGCGCGGGCGGCAGAAAGGCTGCGGGCCGAAGGCCCGTCCGTCAGCGCGGTGGTGGGAGACGGGCCGGATGCTCGGGGGTGGCTCATGAGGTGAGTGACGTGGGGGCCGGCCGGCGGTGCGCGTCGGCCGGCCCCGGGACCCGCGCGCGCACGAAAGGCAATGGACAGGGGGCGCTGGCCAGAACTTTCGACGCAAGGGGTGCAAGCCGCGAGATGGAAACCATCGACCCTCCCGCCTCCGTGCTGTGCCGGGAGGTGAGGGACCGCAGGGGCCGCGTGTACCGGGTCGGCGAGAGCGACGTCGAGTTGCTGGGCCGTGGCCGGATCTGGATGGTCGTCCTGCCCTGGGTGGGCATGGCGGGCATCAGTGGAGCCGCGTACGCGTTCTTCGTGGCGCAGGCCGGTCTCCGTGCCGCCCACCGGTGGGGCGGGGACCTGTACTGGCCGGCGGGCCTGTGGGCGCTCGCCCAGGCGGCCGTCGCCCTCGCTGCCGGGCGGCTGCGGGAGAGCGGCCGGCTCCCGGCCCGCGCCGCCATGACGACCGGAGCGCTCGGCACCCTGGCCGGGTATCTGGCGCTCGCCCTGTCCCCCGAACTCACCCTCGCCCGGCTGGCGTTCGCCGTGTGCGCCGGTGCCGGGGCCGGACTGGTGCACGCCACCTGTCTGACGCTGCCGGGCAGGTGGTGGCCGGAGCGCCGGGGCGGCCCCACGGGAGTCGTGGCGAGCGGTCTCGCCTTCGGGGCCGTACCGTTTCTGCTCCGTCCGGTCGTGGACGCCGACCCGCGGGTGCTGCTCGCGGTCACGGGCGCCGGCGTGTCCCTGGCCGTGGCCGGCACCGGCCGGCTCTTCCGGGATCCGCCGCGGAACTGGTGGCCGCCGCGGCCCGACCCGCTGTCCGTGCCACCGGATCCGGCCGTACGGCGCGCACGGGACAGGAACCCGCCCGCCGTACGCCATCACACCCTCCGGCAGGCGGCCCGAAGCCCGGTGTTGTGGCTGATGTGGCTGTGCCTGCTGGGCGCGGCCGGAGTCACCGTACTGGACCTCGTCCTTCAGGTCCGGTATGCCCAACGGCTGGGCCTCTCCCCCGAGTTGCCGCGGTCGGTGACCGCCGCGGGCGGCACCGCGGCGGCCGTGGCCGGTGCGCTCTCGGACCGCTCGGGGCGGCGCAGCGTCCTCATCGCGGGCTGTCTGCTGCTGGGCACCGCACAGTTCGGCGCGCTGATCGCGGCCCGCACGGGCAGCGGGGCACTGCTCCTCGGCTGTGCGGCGGCCACCGCGGCCGCCGGCGCGACGGCGCTCACGCTCATCACCGCGCTGGCCGCGGACCACTTCGGTGAGAACCACCACCCGAGCGTCCACGGACTGCTCACCGGCGCCTGGCTCCTGCCGGTCGCCATCGGCTGCGGCACGGGTACGGCGGGCTACGCCGCCCGGGATCCGCACGCCGCGTTCCTCCTGGCGGGCTGCACCGGGCTCGCCTGCGCCGTACTGGCGCTGTTCCTCAGAGCGCCGGGCAGGCTCAGCGTCCGGCGCATCGTCCCCAATCCCCACCCCCTCGGCGAGGAGATGGCCTGACATGACGGCTGATCCCACAACACGGAACACGCCGGCCGATCCCGGCGCGGCGAACCGCTCGTACCGCGAAGTAACCGACTCCCGCGGGCGGGTCTACCGCATCGGTGAGACGGACCGCGACCTGCTCGGCCACTCGCGCAAGCTCATGGTGTACCTGCCATGGATAGCGATGATGGCCATCAGCGTCTCCGAGTACGCCTACGGCTCCGCCGAGGACACCCTGTCCGAGGCGCACGGCTGGACCCAGAGCAACACCTTCTGGATCCTCAGCATCTGGGTGTTCTTCCAGGCCGGCATCGCCTTCCCGGCGGGCTGGCTGCGCGAGCGGGGCATCCTCACGGCGCGCCGCGCGATGTACCTCGGCGCCGCGATGTGTCTGCTCGGCTTCCTGGCGCTGTCCCACCTCGACAACGTGTTCCTGGCCATTCTCGGTTTCGGTGTCGTCGGCGGCCTCGGTTCCGGGCTGATCTACGCGACCTGCATCAACATGGTCGGCAAGTGGTTCCCGGAGCGGCGCGGCGCGAAGACCGGCTTCGTCAACGGCGGCTTCGCGTACGGCTCGCTGCCGTTCATCTTCATCTTCAACTACGCCTTCGACACCGGTAATTACGACGAGGTGCTGGATCTGATCGGCGTGTACGTGCTGATCGTGGTCGCCGTGTGCGCCTGGTTCTTCAAGGACCCGCCGAAGAACTGGTGGCCGGCCGATGCCGACCCGCTGTCGTTCTCGGGGAACACCAGGAGCGCCGCGAGTCTGGCCAAGAACCCGCCCGCGGTACGGCAGTTCACACCGAAGGAGGCCATCAGGACCGGCATGCTGCCGCTGATGTGGGTCAGCATCGTCATGACCGCCGGTGTGTCGATCTTCGGGATCTCCTTCCAGGTCGACTACGCCAAGCAGATCGGCTTCGGCCCGCTGGTCGCGGCGTCCTCGATGGGCGTCATGGCGGTCATCAACGGCGTCGGGCGCGCCGTCGTCGGCTGGCTGTCGGACCTGTGGGGCCGCAAGACGTCACTGGTGTTCGTCATCGTGGTCCTGGGGCTCGCCCAGTTCGGTGTCATCTGGGCCGGTGACATCAAGAACGAGTGGCTGTTCCTGTTCTTCGCCTTCCTCTCCGGCTTCGGCGGCGGCGCCTTCTACCCGATGTTCGCGGCGCTGACCCCGGACTACTTCGGCGAGAACTACAACGCCACCAACTACGGCCTGGTGTACAGCGGCAAGCTGGTCAGCGGCCTGTTCGGCGGCGGCCTCGGCTCCATGGTGGTCGGCGCCTGGGGCTACAACGGCGCCTACGCGCTGGCCGGCGGGGTGTCGATGGTGGCCGCGGCGATCGCCCTGCTGCTGCGGCAGCCGGGCCGGGACAAGGCGGCCGAGCAGGCCGTGACGGCACCGAGGACACAGCCGACGGCCTGAGGCCGGCGGTGAGGGAGCGGCCGACGTCCTCCTGAGCACGTCTCCCGGATGTTCCCCCTCCACGATCCGCACGCCGATCGCCGGAGGGGGAAGACCGTATACACACCACATGCCCTGCGCCGGCCTTGGGTCACCGCGCCTGCAGTACGCATGGTGTCGCCGACGCGGCGCGCGCCCAGTGCCGGGGGAAAGTCCGGGCGCGACTCGTCAGCGGGATCGGCGGGTGTTGAGCCGGGCGGCCTGGCGCGTCAGGTGGTCGCGCTCGGCGAGGTTGGGTGCCTTGTGGGCCGCCTCGGCGTACAGCCGTGCCGCCGTCGCCAGGTCGCCGTCGCGCTCGTGGAGGTACGCCGCCACCGCGGCATGGCGGGGCAGTGAGGCGTCCAGCGCGGCGACCGCCGCCAGGCCGGCGCGCGGTCCGTCGGCCTCCCCGACGGCGACCGCCCGGTTGAGCCGGACGACCGGGCTGTCGGTCAGGCGCGTGAGCTCGTCGTACCACTCGACGATCTGCACCCAGTCGGTCTCCTCTGCGGTGGGCGCGTCGGCGTGGAGTGCCGCGATGGCGGCCTGGGCCTGGAACTCGCCCAGCCGGTCGCGGGCGAGGGCGGCCTGGAGGACGGCGACGCCCTCGGCGATCAGGTGCGTGTCCCACCGGCCGCGGTCCTGCTCGGCGAGCGGCACCAGGCTACCGTCGGGCGCGGTCCGGGCGGCGCGCCGGGCATGGTGGAGCAGCATGAGGGCGAGCAGCCCCGCCGCCTCGGGGTGGTCGACGGCGGCCGCGAGCTGCCGGGTGAGCCGGATGGCCTCGGCGGCGAGGTCGACGGCGCCGGAGTAGCCCTCGTTGAAGACCAGGTATAGGACGCGCAGCACGGTGGCGACATCGCCGGGCTGGTCGAAGCGCACGCCGGAGACGGTGCGCTTGGCCCGGCTGATCCGCTGCGCCATGGTCGCCTCGGGCACCAGGTAGGCCTGGGCGATCTGGCGGGTGGTCAGCCCGCCGACGGCGCGCAGCGTGAGCGCGACGGCGGACGACGGCGTCAACGACGGGTGGGCGCACAGGAAGTAGAGCTGGAGGGTGTCGTCCACCGCGGACGCGGGCCCTGGCGCCGGCTCCTCGTCGACGAGGTCCTCACGCCGGCGGCGGGCGGTGTCCGCCCGCCTCGCGTCGAGGAACCGGCGCCAGGCCACGGTGATCAGCCAGCCCTTCGCATCCCGCGGAGGGTCGGCCGGCCAGACGCGGAGCGCCTCGACGAGCGCGTCCTGCACGGCGTCCTCGGCCGCCGCGAAGTCGGCTCCGCGGCGGACGAGGACGGTGAGCACGCTCGGCGTGAGGCTCCGGAGCAGGGCCTGGTTCATCGATGAGGGCACTCCGTGACGGTGGGCGTCGCGGCCAGGAACGGCCGCACCTCGAGCCACTCGTGGATCGGCTTGCCGCCGGCCCCCGGCGCGGCCGACAGTTCCCCGGCCAGCTCGACGGCCCGCTCGTAGCTGTCGACGTCGATGATCATCCAGCCGGCGATGAGGTCCTTGGTCTCGGCGAACGGGCCGTCGGTGACCGGCGGACGCCCCTCGCCGTCGTAGCGGACCCACGCTCCCTCGGGGGCGAGCGCCTGACCGCCGACGAACTCGCCGGTCTTCTCCAGCCGGGCCGCGAAGTCGTTCATGTACTGCACGTGGGCCGAGATCTCCTCCGGCGTCCACTGGTCCATCGGCACGTCGTTGACCGCCTCCGGGGCGCCGCGGTAGTGCTTCAGCAGCAGGTACTTGGCCATCGTGGTTCTCCTCGGTGCTCGTGCGACCCATTGTGGTCGCGTTCACCCCGGGGACGGAGCCGGACCCGGGTTCTCGACATCGGCGTCCGAATTTCTTTGCCTCTCCGGTGCGCGTCCGATGACCTTTCCGCGAACCCGCTGGTCAGGACCCGTTGCGCTGTTGGTACGAGCGGCGGGTGTGTTCGGTGTGGTTGCGCATCAGGAAGGCGGCCCGTTCTTGGTCGCGCTTGGCGATCGCGGTGATCAGTTCCCGGTGCTCGATCCACGACTGGCGCCCGCGCTGCCGGGCGACCGGGGTGTAGTACCAGCGAACCCGGCGGTCCACCTGGGCGGCGAGTTCGGCGAGGACCGCGTTGCCCGCCAGTTCCATGACCTTGGCGTGGAAGGCCGCGTTGAGGGCGACCGCGCGGTCCACGTCGTCGGCGGCGACGGCCTTCTCGCCCTCGGCGCACAGCTCGTCCAGCGCGGCGACCCCCGGAGCGCCGGCGTGGAGGGCGGCGAGCCGGGCCGCCTCCGCCTCCAGCAGGGTGCGGACCGTGAGCAGCTGGTCGGCCTCCTCCTCGGTCGGCTCGTGCACGAACGCGCCCTGTGCGGGCCGCAGATCGACCCAGCCCTCGGTGTTGAGCCGCTGCAGCGCCTCGCGCACCGGCTGCCGGGAGACGCCCAGGTGTCCGGCGAGCTCGCTCTCGACCAGATGCTGGCCGGGCTGCAGCGCCCGGGTGGTGATGAGCTCGAGCAGGGCCTCGTAGACCCGCTCGCGCAGCGGTCCGGGGCGTTCCAGCCTGGGCACCGCCCCCTGCGGCAGTCCGGTCGGCAACATCACGGTCCCCCTCCTGGGCAGGTCTGGCGTGTGCACGCTGGATGCTCAGTATCGATTGTCTTTTGTCTACAGTCTACGGTGCACAAATTCCAGGCCTGTATGCGCCTACTTCACCCGCGGCCCCCTGTATGCGCCTACTTCACCCGCGGCCCACTTCACCGTTCGCCTCACCCCGTGGTCCGCTTCGTGCACGTCGCCGCTCACGGGCAGAGTACGACCTGCCCGGCGTACGACAGATTGCCGCCGAAACCGAACAGCAGCACCGGGTCGCCGGAGCTGAGGGCACCCTGCTCGACCAGCTTGGAGAAGGCGAGCGGGATGCTGGCGGCCGAGGTGTTGCCCGATTCGGTGACATCGCGGGCGACGACGGCGTTGACGGCGCCGAGCTTCTGGGCCAGCGGTTCGATGATGCGCAGGTTGGCCTGGTGCAGGACGACCCCGGCGAGGTCCTCGGGGGCGACGCCGGCCCGCTCGCAGGCGCGGCGGGCGATGGCCGGGAGCTGCGTGGTGGCCCAGCGGTAGACGCTCTGCCCCTCCTGCGCGAACCGCGGCGGGGTGCCCTCGATCCGCACGGCGTGCCCCATCTCCGGCACCGATCCCCACAGCACCGGCCCGACCCCCGGCTCCTGACCCGGCGGGCAGGCCTCGACGACGGCGGCCCCGGCCCCGTCGCCGACCAGGACACAGGTGGTGCGGTCGCTCCAGTCGGTGACGTCGGACATCTTGTCGGCGCCGATCACCAGCGCGCGCACGGCCGCGCCGGCCCGGACGGTGTGGTCGGCGGTGGCCAGCGCGTGGGTGAACCCGGCGCACACCACGTTGACGTCCATCGCGGCCGGCTGCGGGATGCCGAGCCGGGCCGCGACCCGGGCGGCGGTGTTCGGGGAACGGTCGATCGCCGTGGAGGTGGCGACCAGGACGAGGTCGATGTCGCCGGGGGTCAGGCCGGCGGCGGCGAGGGCCTTTGCGGCGGCGTGCGCGGCCAGCTCGTCGACCGGCTCGTCGGGTCCGGCGATGTGCCGGGTCCGGATGCCGACCCGGCTGCGGATCCACTCGTCGCTCGTGTCGACCATGCCGGCCAGGTGCTCGTTGGTGAGCACCCGGGCGGGCTGATAGTGACCGATGGCGGCGATGCGCGAGCCGTTCATGGCGGAAGTCCCCTCGTGGCCGTGGGTAGCGGGATCCACCAGTCTGATCAGTGACCCACGGGTACGACGGCAGGTGAAGCCACAGGAATCGGGCGCCCGAGTTGTCGGCTTCCCTCAGACCGTTCCTAATCAGTGAGCAGGAGCGAGGTTTGGTCCCAATCCTGCGCAACTGGCGCATCCCGAACGGTTGTGGATGCACTGGTCGCCCGCGTTCGCTCCGCGTCCGGTGGCACGCATCCGGTGCGTGGTCCGGGAAGACGGGGGCGGGTTCCCTTGCGCCCTCGGGCATCGTGTCCGGCCTGGGCGGTCCGATGCCCCGCACCATCGCTCTGGTGGTGCGGGGGCGGTGCTGTCCGTCGCCGGATGCGGTGTCCGAGGGCGCGTCGTCCAATCGCCACGGCAGCAGCGTCGTGGCGTGTGGCCTTCCTGGTCTTGCTGGTGAGGGGCCTCTGCCAGTGTTCGGCGCCCCACCGGGAGGTGTATGCGGGGTCCACGGCGATGATGGTGATGCCGAGTTCGGCGGCCATGCTGACGAGCCGGGCCCGCAGCCTGCTGACGGGCATGCCGGAGATCAGGTTGCGGAACCGCTTGCGGCGGCCGTGTTTCTCGCGGGTCTTCTCCGCGCCGAAGTCGAGGTCTTCGACCGCGATCGCCAGGCCGTGTCGTTCGGCCCAGTGCAGGAGGCGTGTGAGGGCATGCCGGACCTGGGCGTCCCGGTGGCCGGTGGTGCCGGACAGGTCGTAGACGAAGCGGCGGGGCTCCCCGCAGGGGTTGCCGTGCTCGTCCAGCCGCCAGGCGGCCAGGTGATCGGCGTTGGTGTCCACGGCGATCAGGCCGTCGCGCCTGGCGTCGGCGAGGGGGATGATCTTGACCGGAGGGATCGTCCACGACGCGGTCAGGTACCAGCGCCCGCGCTCCACGTCGTAGTGGATGCAGTAGGCCACGGCGCGGTTCGCCGCTACGCGGTCGGCCCACTGATCTCCCCGATGGTGGAAGCTCACGCGGGCGGCGAGGACGTACCGGCCGTGTCCGGCGTTCGCGAGGGCGACCAGGGGGGCGGGCAGCTTGAGGGAGACTTCCCCCTCGGGGGTGACGCGGATCGTTTCGTTCCCGAAGCGTTTCCCGGACTCGCCGTCGGCCTTCAGGAACCAGCGGGCAGCTTCCCAGCGCTGGCGCCACTCGTGCTCGGTGAGCTGCGCGGCGTCGAGGTGGTGGCGGGCGTTGAGCAAGCGTCTACCGCCGCGTGCTACGCGGACGTGCCCGGCCTCCCGGTCTGCCCGCTGCGCATCCAGCCGGTCCTTGAGCATGTGCAGTCGACGCGTCTTGGCGAACCACTCCTGCCGGGTGCGGTATCCGCCCGGGGCGCCCTTTGTGCCCTTCTCGCCCATCGGCAGGGACAGGCGGTGCGCGATCGTGCGGATACCGGCCTGAAGGGAGTGGATATGGGCGAGTTGGGCGCGCCGGGCGAGTGCCCACTGATCATGCGTGGCCTTCGTGATCGACCCCGCCCACCGGGAAGAGGACTCCTGCGTCAGGTCCCGTTTACGCTCAGCCCACGTCTGGGCGGAGTGCTCCAGCCCGTCGGCGCAGCGCCGTTTGAAATCCTTCGAGGCCAGGGAGCCCAGATGCGCGCCAGCCAGGCGCAGCACCCTCTCGTCCTCGGGTGTGAGGCCCTTAAGACTGGTACGGATCGCGATACCGGACGGCCCAAGGGCGACGAACGGCGGATCGATCGGGCGCAGCTCAGCCATGCCCGGCGGCCTCCAGGGCCTTGCGCGCACGCGGATCGGCCAGCAGCCGCTTCGCCCCCGAATGAGTACCGTCCATGCCGGACCCGACCTCGGATTCCAGGCGAACAACGCGGAGACCGGCACTCGCGGACCACCGGGTCATCCGGGCAACCTGGCGCTCCAGGTCGGGCTTCCAATCGGGGGAGGACACGCGGGCATGCAGGCCAACGCCGCCGACCGCATCGGGCGCGGAGTTGGCCTCCACGTTCACCAGGATCATGCGCGGTCCGACCGCTGAGCAGGCATCGGCAACGTCCCCTCACGAAACCACTTGTACGTGGTTTGAGGGTGGATGCCCTGCGCTCGAGCCCACTCAGTGAGGTTCACTCCATGAATGTATCATTCATGCGACCTGACGCTCTGTCAATCAACTTTGAAGGACGAACAGTTGAATATCCACGGACTCCCGAACACTCACCCCGTGAACAGCTGCGTCGCCTTCTGCACGAGTTCGTACACCCCGTAGCCGAGGGGCGCCGCCACCCACAGCCAGGCGAGGGCGATCAGGCCCCGCCGGCTAGGCGGGCTGCTGTCGCTGGGCATCTGCGGCCTCCCTCTGGGCGGGGACGTGGTGATGGCGGGTGTGGACGGGACGGACGAGTTCGTTGGCGACGAAGCCGACGACGAGCAGGCCGATCATGATGCCGAACGACAGCCCGTACAGCGCCGGGCCGTGCTTCCCGGCCTCCTTCTGCCGGTCCGCGATCCAGTTGACGATCAGCGGCCCGAGCACGCCCGCGGTGGACCAGGCGGTGAGCAGCCGGCCATGGATGGCGCCGACCTGGTAGGTGCCGAAGAGGTCCTTCAGATAGGCGGGGACCGTCGCGAAGCCACCGCCGTAGAAGGAGAGGATCACCAGGGCGCACAGGACGAACAGCGGCTTCGCCGAGTCCCCGAACAGCGCGATGACCAGGTACATCAGCGCGCCGACGCCGAGGTAGCAGCGGTAGATGTTCTTGCGGCCGATCCGGTCGGAGGCGGACGACCAGCCGATCCGGCCGGCCATGTTGGCCGCCGACAGCAGGGCCACGAAGCCGGCGGCCGCGGAGGCCGACACCGGGGTGGAGCTGTCCGCGAAGAAGTCCGTGATCATCGGGGCGGCCTTCTCCAGGATGCCGATGCCGGCGGTCACGTTCGTGCACAGCACGATCCACAGCAGCCAGAACTGCGGCGTGCGCACCGCGCTGCGGGCGGACACCTGCACGCCGTCGAGGGAACGCGGCCCGGTCGCGCCCGCGCCGGGTGTGTCCGCGCGTGGCACGCGCACGAGGAGCACGCCGAGTGTCATGAAGAGGGCGTACGACAGACCGTGCACCAGGAACGCGAGGGCGATGCCATCGTTGTCACCGCCGAAGGAGGAGAGCATCTGCGACGACCAGGGCGAGGCGATCAGCGCGCCGCCGCCGAAGCCCATGATGGCGATGCCGGTGGCCATGCCGGGGCGGTCCGGGAACCACTTGATCAGGGTGGAGACGGGCGAGATGTAGCCGATGCCGAGCCCGATCCCGCCGACGAAGCCGTAGCCGAGGACGATCAGCCAGTACTGCTCGGTCTCGGCGCCGAGTGCGGAGATCAGGAAGCCGGAGGAGAAGCAGACCAGGGCCACGGCCATGGCCCAGCGGGGCCCGTTGCGTTCGACGAGGGTGCCGCCGAACGCGGCCGACAGACCGAGCATCACGATCGCGAGCTGGAAGGGCAGCGCGCTCTGGGTGCCGTCGAGGTGGAGCGCGGATTCCAGCGACGGCTTGAACACGCTCCAGGCATAGGCCTGCCCGATGGACAGATGGACGGAGAGGGCGGCGGGCGGAACGAGCCAGCGGCTCCAGCCCGGGGGTGCGAGAGGGGGGCTGCTCATGCTCGCGGACGTTAGGGCGGGGAGCGGGAGTTGAGAAGACAGCGGTCGACCGTATGCGGTGAACGGTATCCGGGATGCGTTCAACGGTCGCGTTCAACGGTCGCCGCGCGAACCCTTGCCGAGGCCCATTCCATACTGTAGACAATATTTCGTCGACAGCACGGAGACGACAACCAGACGACGTTTCAGCCGACGAGCGGCTCGCGTCGGCCCCCTCTCCCCGACACCTCCGCGGTATCCCTCAAACCGAACGGAGTGCTCCCGTGAAAGTGGCAGTTCTCGGCGCCGGCGCCATCGGCGCCTACGTCGGTGCCGCGCTCCACCGTGCCGGCGCCGATGTGCATCTCATCGCCCGTGGACCGCATCTGGCGGCCATGAGGCGGCACGGAGTGCGTGTGCTCAGCCCGCGTGGTGACTTCACCGCGCACCCCCACGCCACCGACGATCCCGGCGAGGTCGGCCCGGCGGACTACGTCTTCCTCGGCCTGAAGGCCAACGCGTACGCGGCGTGCGGGCCGCTGATCGCGCCGCTGCTGCACGAGCGCACCGCGGTGGTGGCCGCGCAGAACGGCATCCCCTGGTGGTACTTCCACCGGCACGGCGGCCCCTACGACGGCCACCGCCTCGAGAGCGTCGACCCGGACGGCGCCGTCAGCCGCGTCCTCGCCCCCGAGCGGGCCATCGGCTGTGTCGTCTACGCCGCCACCGAACTCCAGTCCCCCGGCGTCGTACGGCACTTGGAGGGCACCCGGTTCTCCGTCGGCGAGCCCGACCGCAGCCTCTCCACACGCTGCCTGGACTTCAGCGAGGCCATGCGAACCGGTGGTCTGAAGTGCCCGGTGGAGCAGGACCTGCGCGGGGACATCTGGGTCAAGCTGCTCGGGAACATCTCCTTCAACCCGATCAGCGCGCTGGCCCGCGCCACCATGCGGCAGATGTGTCTGCACGGCGGCACCCGCCGGGTCATCGAGACGATGATGCGCGAGACGCTCTCGGTCGCCGAGGCCCTCGGCTGCACGGTCGGCGTCTCCGTCGAACGCCGGCTCGCGGGCGCCGAACGCGTCGGCGACCACCGCACCTCCACCCTCCAGGACCTGGAGCGCGGCAAGCCGCTGGAACTGGACGTGCTGCTCGCGGCCGTCGTCGAACTCGCGGACATCACCGGCGTCGAGGTGCCCACGCTGCGCACCGTGCACGCCATCTCGGACCTGCTCGCGCTGAGGAGCGCCGCATGAGGAACGTGCTGAGGAGCGCCGCATGAGGAAACGGCAGCCCAAGACCTACACCCGGCTGACCCACCCGCTGGTCCGGGACAGCCGCGACGAACCGCTGAGGCAGGCGAGCTGGGAGGAGGCGCTGGGCCGGGCGGCCCGGGGACTCGCCCGGAACAAGGGTGCGTTCGGGATGTTCTCCTGCTCCCGCGCCACCAACGAGATGAACTACGTGGCGCAGAAGTTCGCCCGGGTCGTCATGGGCACCCACAACGTCGACTCCTGCAACCGGACCTGTCACGCGCCGAGCGTGGCGGGCCTGTCGGCGGCGTTCGGCTCCGGCGGCGGCACGTCGTCGTACGAGGAGATCGAGCACACCGACGTCATCGTGATGTGGGGGTCCAACGCCCGTTTCGCGCACCCGATCTTCTTCCAGCACGTGCTGAAGGGGATCAGGAACGGCGCCCGGATGTATGCGGTCGACCCGCGGCGCACCTCCACCGCCGAGTGGGCGGAGAGCTGGCTCGGGCTGAACGTCGGCACCGACATCCCGATGGCGCACGCGATCGGCCGCGAGATCATCCACGCCGGTCTTGTCAACGAGGCGTTCGTCGAGCGGGCGACCACCGGCTACGAGGAGTACCGCGCACTGGTCGAGCCGTGGACGCTGTCGCTCGCCGAGAAGGTGACCGGCGTACCGGCGGGCGCCATATGGGAGTTGGCGCACGCCTACGCTCGTGCCGAGCGTGCCCAGCTGTGCTGGACGCTCGGCATCACCGAGCACCACAACGGCACCGACAACGTGCGCGCGCTGATCAACCTGGCGCTGCTCACCGGCCACGTCGGGCGCTACGGCTCCGGGCTGCAGCCGCTGCGCGGGCAGAACAACGTGCAGGGGGGCGGCGACATGGGCGCGATCCCCAACCGGCTGCCCGGCTTCCAGGACATCCTCGACGCGGACGTCCGCCTGAAGTTCGAGTCCGCCTGGGACACCGTCATCCAGCCGCACTACGGGATGAACCTGACGGAGATGTTCGAGGCGATGGAGGACGGCGGCCTGCGGGCGGTGTACTGCATCGGGGAGAACCCGGCGCAGTCGGAGGCCGACAGCGAGCAGGCCGTCCGGCGGCTCGGCGCGCTGGACTTCCTCGTCGTGCAGGACATCTTCCTGACCAGGACGGCCGAGTTGGCGCATGTCGTGCTGCCCGCGACCGCCGGGTGGGCGGAGACGGAGGGCACGACCACCAACAGCGAGCGCCGGGTGCAGCGCGTACGGCGCGCCGTCACCCCGCCCGGGCAGGCCCGCGAGGACATCGACATCATCTGCGCGCTCGCGGCCCGGCTGGGCCACGACTGGAAGTACGCCGACGCCGAGGCGGTCTGGAACGAGCTGCGGTCGGTGTCCCCGGCCCACTACGGGATGACGTACGAGCGGCTGGAGGAGCACCGGGGCATCCAGTGGCCCTGCCCCAGCGCGGACCGGCTCGAACCGACGTATCTGCACGGCAGGTTGTGGGAGCGCGACCCCGAACGACGAGGAATGCCAGCGCCGTTCGGGCTGGTCCAGCACGACCCGCCGGTGGACCTCACCGACGAGGAGTACCCGATCCGGCTGACCACCGGACGGCGCCTGGACTCGTACAACACCGGTGTGCAGAGCGGCGGCTTCGCCTCCCCGCTGCGCCGCGGCGAGTACGTCGAACTGTGTCCGGAGGACGCCGAGCGGTACGGGGTCGTGGTCGGCGAGGAGGTGCGGGTCACCTCGCGGCGCGGGTCGGTGGTTGCTCCGGTGTGGATCGACACCGCGCTGCGGCCCGGACTGGCCTTCATGACCATGCACTTTCCCGACGAGGTGGACACCAACCAGCTGACGATCGAGGCGAACTGCCCGATCGCGGGGACGGCGGAGTTCAAGGCGTCGGCGATCCGGATCGAGAAGCTGCCCGTCGCGACCATCGTGAGGTGACCTGGTGGACCTGCACTTCGGCGACAGCAAGCCGACGGACGAGGAACGGGCCGCCGTGGACGCCCTGTTGGGCCCGCCGGAGTCCGCCTGGGAGGGCGCCGACCGCAGCGACGCCGACCTCAGGTGGGCGCGCGGCGGCCGGGCGGCCCGGGACCGGCGCGATCTGCTGCTGCCGGGGCTGCACGCCCTGAACGACCGGATCGGCTGGATCAGCGAGGGCGGCCTCGGCTATCTGTGCCGCCGGCTGACCGTGCCACCGGCCGAGGCGTACGGGGTCGCCACCTTCTACGCCATGTTCTCCGTGCGGCCCCGCCCGGCGACCGTGCTGCATGTGTGCACCGACCTGGCCTGCGCGGCCGCCGGGGCCGACGCGCTGTGCACCGGCCTGGAGGTACGTCTCGGCAGCGGGGTGAGCGTCCAGCGCAGCCCCTGCCTGGGCCTGTGCGAACGCGCTCCGGCCGCCCTGGCCGTCAGGCCGGGCGATCCGGTGCGTACGGCGGTGGCGGCGCCGGCGACCGTGGACGGCGCCGTACGCGCGGCCGAAGCGCCCGACGCGGCACCGGAGGAGCCACCGGCGGTCATGGCCGTGCCCCAGGCCGGCCGGGAAGACCTCGTCCTGCTGCGGCGGGTCGGAGTGGTCGACCCCGCCTCCCTGGACGAGTACCGGGCGCACGGCGGCTACACCGCGTTGCGCCGGGCCTTCGCGCTCGGGCCCGCCGGAGTCATCCGCGAGGTCACCGACTCCGGCCTGCTGGGCCGCGGCGGCGCCGCCTTCCCCACCGGACGCAAGTGGCAGGCCACGGCGTCCCAGCCCGACCACCCGCACTACCTCGTCTGCAACGCCGACGAATCCGAGCCGGGCACCTTCAAGGACCGCGTGATCATGGAGGGCGATCCGTACGCGCTGATCGAGGCGATGACCGTCGCGGCGTACGCGACCGGCGCCCACAAGGGCTACCTGTATCTGCGCGGCGAGTACCCGCGCGCCCTGCGCCGGCTGGAGCACGCGATCGGGCAGGCACGCGCGCGTGGCTTCCTCGGGGACGACGTCCTCGGTCAGGGCTACGCCTTCGACATCGAGATCCGGCGGGGCGCGGGAGCGTACATCTGCGGTGAGGAGACGGCCCTGTTCAACTCCATCGAGGGCTACCGGGGCGAGCCGCGCTCCAAGCCGCCGTTCCCGGTGGAGAAGGGGCTGTTCGGCAGGCCGACGGTCGAGAACAACGTGGAGACACTGGTCAACGTCCTGCCGGTCCTGACCATGGGCGCCCCGGCGTACGCGGCGATCGGCACCGAGAGGTCGACCGGGCCGAAGCTGTACTGCGTGTCCGGGAGCGTGGCGCGGCCCGGCGTCTACGAACTCCCCTTCGGCGCCACGCTCGGCGAGCTGCTCCAACTGGCCGGTGTCCGGGAGGGCTTGCGCGCGGTGCTGCTCGGCGGCGCGGCGGGCTCCTTCGTACGGCCCGACGAACTGGGCATCCCGCTGACCTTCGAGGGCACCCGGGAAGCGGGCACCACGCTCGGCTCGGGTGTGGTGATGGCGTTCGACGACAGCGTGCCGCTGCCCCGGCTGCTGCTCAGGATCGCCGAGTTCTTCCGGGAGGAGTCCTGCGGGCAGTGCGTGCCGTGCCGGGTCGGGACCGTGCGGCAGGAGGAGGCGCTGCGCCGGATCGCCGAGCGCACCGGGGCCGCGGCCGCCGACGACATCGCCCTGCTGCGGGAGGTGGGCCGGGCGATGCGGGACGCCTCGATCTGCGGTCTGGGGCAGACCGCCTGGAACGCCGTGGAATCCGCCATCGACCGTCTGGGGGCGTACGCATGACCGTCACACCACTGGGGATCCCGCGCCGGCTGCTGGAGTGCACCATCGACGGCGAGCCCGCGCGGGTGCCGGAGGGCTCGACCGTCCTGGACGCCTGCCGGGCCGTCGGAAAGGACGTCCCGACCCTGTGCCAGGGCGACACGCTGCGCCCGAAGAACGCCTGCCGGGTGTGCGTGGTGGAGGTGGAGGGCTCGCGGACGCTGGTGCCGGCCTGCTCACGCAAGGCCGAGCCGGGGATGGAGGTGCGGACCGACACCGAGCGCGCCCGGCACAGCCGGAAGATCGTCCTGGAGCTGCTCGCCTCCTCGGTCGACTTGTCGACCACGCCGAGGGCGGCCGAGTGGATCAAGGAGTACGAGGCGAAGCCGGACCGTTTCGGCCCCGACGCGGCCCGGCTGAACGAGGAACCGAGGATCGACAACGACCTGTACGTGCGGGACTACGGCAAGTGCATCCTGTGCTACAAGTGCGTCGACGCCTGCGGCGACCAGTGGCAGAACACCTTCGCGATCTCGGTCGCCGGCCGCGGTTTCGACGCGCGGATCGCCGTCGAGCACGACGCTCCGCTCCCCGACTCGGCATGCGTGTACTGCGGGAACTGCGTCGAGGTGTGCCCGACCGGGGCGCTCGCGCCGAAGACGGAGTTCGACATGCGCGCGGCGGGCACCTGGGACGAGTCCCGGCAGACGCGGACGTCCACGGTGTGCGCGTACTGCGGAGTGGGCTGCACCCTCACGCTCCATGTGCAGGACAATGAGATCGTGAAGGTCACCTCGCCGCACGACAACCCGGTGACCCACGGCAATCTCTGCATCAAGGGCCGTTTCGGCTACCAGCACGTACAGAACCGGGGCTGATCAGGACATGGGACGAGTCACGGAACGACGCAAGGTCCTCCGCATCCGGGACGGGGCGCTCTCCACCCGGCCGGACACACTCGTCGCCGAGGAGCCCCTGGAGATCAGACTGAACGGGAAGCCGCTCGCGATCACCATGCGCACGCCGGGCGACGACTTCGCGCTGGCGGCGGGGTTCCTGGTGAGCGAGGGCGTGCTGGCGACCGCGGACGAGCTGGAGAACATCGTCTACTGCGCGGGGGCGACGGCGGACGGTTCGAACACGTACAACGTGGTCGACGTGAAGACCGCGCCCGGCCTCGCCCTGCCGGACTTCACCCTGGAGCGGAACGTCTACACGTCCTCCTCCTGCGGCCTGTGCGGCAAGGCCAGCCTGGACGCCGTACGCACCACCGCGCGCTTCCCTATCGCCGACACTCCCCCGGTCCGGCTCACCCCGGAGCTGCTGGCGAGCCTCCCCGACCGGCTGCGGGCGGCCCAGCGGGTGTTCGACCGGACCGGGGGCCTGCACGCGGCGGCCCTGTTCACCGAGGACGGCGAGCTGCTGGACATACGGGAGGACGTGGGCCGGCACAACGCGGTGGACAAACTGGTCGGGCGGGCGCTGCAGAACGGCGGCCTGCCGCTGTCGCGGGCGGTGCTCCTGGTCTCCGGACGGGCCTCGTTCGAGCTGGCGCAGAAGGCGGTGATGGCGGGCATCCCGGTGCTGGCGGCCGTGTCGGCACCGTCCTCGCTGGCGGTGGACCTGGCCGCGGAGACGGGTCTGACGCTGGTGGGCTTCCTGCGGGGCAGCTCGATGAACGTGTACGCGGGCGAGGACCGCATCGCCCTGCGGGAGGCGGCCGCCCGGGGCTGAGGTGCCTCCCCGCGGCACGGCGGCGGGGCCCGGCCGGCGGGGAGCGCCCCCTGCGCCGCCGAGCCCCGCCTCAGCCGGGGGACTGCGCCGCTTCGACGAACGCCGTGATCAGGGGTGAGCGGCGGCCCGCCGCCCCGGCCGGCAGGACCTGGTCCGGTTCGGCGTCGGTGACCGGCACACAGCTGATGTCCGGGCGGGAGTACTGCTCGGCGACCGAGTGCGGCACGAGCGTGATGCCGGTGCCGGCGGCCACGCACTCGAACTCCTCCTCGACCGTCCGCACCGGGAGGTCACCGGGCCCGGGAAGGGAATGGCCGCCCCTTTCACCGGCGATGCCTTCAGGGTATCGCCACGGTCGAAAGAGGTCTTGGACGCCGGGCCGGAGGCGGTCGCAGGCTGGGTCCTGTCAGGCAACGACGAAAGGGACACACCATGGGCCTGCAAGGACAGCGGATCGTCGTCGTCGGGGGTACGTCGGGCATCGGACTCGCGGTCGCCGAGGGAGCGGCGCGGGAGGGCGCACAGCTGGTCGTCGCCTCACGCCGGCAGGAGAGCGTCGACGCGGCACTGAAGCTGCTGGGCGACGGCGCCGAGGGACATGTGCTGGACGCGACGGACGAGGACGCGGTACGGGGCTTCTTCGCGCGAATCGGCGCCTTCGACCACCTGGTCTACACGGCGGGTGAGTCGCTGCTGCTGGAGACGCTGGCCGAGGCGAGTGTCGGACGGGCGCGGCGGTTCCTGGACACGCGGCTGTGGGGTGCGTACACGGCGGTGAAGTACGGCGCCGCGTCGATCCGCCCGGGCGGGTCGGTCGTACTGACCACGGGTACGGCGGGGCGGCGGCCGCTGCCGGGGTCGAGCGCGGCGTCGGCGCTGTGCGGGGCGATGGAGTCGCTGACCCGGGCGCTGGCCGTGGAGCTGGCGCCGCTGCGGGTCAATGCGGTCTCGCCCGGGCTGGTGCGCACCGAGCTGTGGCGGGAGGTGCCGGAGGACGCGCGGGAGGGGCTGTTCCGGTCGTCCGCCGAGTCGCTGCCGGTGGGGCGGGTCGGCGAGCCGGCGGATGTGGCGGAGGCGTATCTGTATCTGATGCGTGGGGGTTACAGCAGCGGTTCGGTGGTCGTCGTGGACGGGGGTGGGACCCTGGTGTGAGGGGTCACGCGGGCGTGAGGCGTACGTCGGCCGCGGCCACCACCGTGCCCAGCCGGGGGAAGTCGAGCCGTACGGACGCCTCGTGCTCGGCGGTGGTGAAGGCGGCCATGGCGTCCTCGGCGAAGACGAGGTCGTAGCCGAGGTCGGCGGCGGCGCGGGCGGTGGACTCGACACCGAGGTTGGTGGCGATGCCGCCGAACACCAGGGTGGTGACGCCGCGTTCGCGCAGCCGCTCGTCCAGGCCGGTGCCCTGGAAGGCGCCGATGGTCCGCTTGACCACCTCCAGGTCGCCGTCCTTGGCGAGCCCGGGCACGAGTCCGCTGCCCGGGGGTTGTTCGGCGGCCGAGGCGCGTTCGACGCGGACGAGGGCGACGGGCGCCCCGGCGGCCCGGAAGACACCGGCCAACTCCTCGGCGGTGGCCAGCACTTCGGTGCCTCTGCGGGGTTCCAGGGGCAGCGCGACGATGCGTTCCATCAGGTCGACGAGGACCAGGGCGGTGCGCTGCGGATCGAGGACGGGAGCTGCGGTCATGACGGAACGTTAGCCGCCGTCAGCCGTCCGTGCCGGAAATCCGGATCAACAGGCCCATGAACTGATCGCGTTCGGTGGTCGACAGCGGGGCGAGGAGCTCGTCGTTGGCCTCGCGGGCCGCCTTCTCGCAGCGCACGAGCAGGCGGGCGCCGTCGTCGGTCAGGGACACGGCGTTCTTTCGCCGGTCCCTGGGGTCGGGGGCGCGGACGACGTGGCCGGCGGACTGCAGGTCGTTGAGCACGCCGACCAGGTCCTTGGGGTCCAGGCCCACACTGCGGCCGAGGTCGGCCTGGGCGACGGGCTGGAGGTCGCGGACGGCGGAGAGGACCACGTGGTGCCACATCTTCTGCCCCTCGGCCGCGAGGGCGCCGGCCACCAGGGAACGGCCCCGGGCGGCGGCGCGGCCGAGGAGCCAGCTGGGCAGGGAGCGGATCGCGGGCAGGGGTGCGTCGGCCATGGCGGGAGCCTATCCGGGAAAACGTTGGACCTCCCAACGAAGCTCGGATACCGTTGGGGTTCCCAACGAATTCGTGGGTGTTCCCGACGATCACTGTGCCGGCGCGCCCGCCATGGAGCCGCGCCGGGCACGCCCGGCCATGGAGGTGTGTGCGATGCGTCGCGTCCGGTACGAAGCCACCGGCGGTCCGCTGTTCCTGGAGGAGGTGCCCGTCCCCGAGCCCGGCCCCGGGGAGCTGCTGGTGCGCTGCGCGGCGGTCGGGGTCACGCTGCCCGTGGTCCGCAAGGTCACCGAGGCCGCCGAGCCGATCGCGCTCGGCGGTGAGATCGCCGGCGAGGTGGTGGCGGCCGGCGAGGGCGTGACCCGCTTCCGGCCGGGCGAGCGGGTGACCGGGCTGTGCTTCGGGCACGGGTATGCCGACTTCGCCCTGCTGCACGAGGCCATGGCCTCCCCGATACCGGACGGAGCCGAGGCCGTGGCCGCGGTCGCGCTGGTGCGCAGCGGCCTGGTGGCGTACGGGGCACTGGAGGCGGCGCGGCCGGTGCCGGGCGAGGCCGTGCTGGTCACGGCGGCGGCGAGCGGGGTCGGGCACCTGGCCGTGCAGCTGGCGCGGGCGCGGGGAGCCGGACGGGTGGTGGGGGCCGTGTCGGATCCGGGCAAGGCGGAGTTCGTCCGTTCGCTCGGCGCGGACGACTGCATTCGGTACGGCGACGACAGCTGGGGAGATCCCGTCGACTGTGTACTGGATGCCGTCGGCGGGGATCTGCTCACCCCCGCCCTCGCCGCCCTGGCCCCGCACGGCCGCCTCGTCGCCTACAGCTCGGGCGGCGGCACCCTCCAGGCGTACGACCTGCTGGTGGGCGCCAAGTCGGTGATCGGGTTCCAGATGGCCCTGATCGCCCGCGGCCGGCCGGACCTGTACGAGCAGTGGCGCCAGGAGCTGTGGCGGCTGTTCGCCGAGGGCACCCTGAAGCCCGCCGTGCACGCCGAGTTCGCGCTGGAGGACGCGGCGAAGGCGCACGAGACGATCGAGCGGCGGGCCAACCTCGGCAAGGTGGTGCTGTGCCCGTAGGCCCCCCGTGCGCCGAGTGTGCTGCACGCTTCTTGTGAGGCGACCTGGCCCCAACTACCGTCGACGGTGCGCACGTTGGACGTGGGATGTCCCGATGTCCAGTTGTCCGGCTGACGAAGGGCAAGGTCGCACCATGCCGTCAGGTCTACGCGCCCGTCTCAGAGCCGTACTCGCCACCGCCCTCACCACGGCGGCACTGCTCCTGGTGCCGCTCGCAACCCCCCACCCGGCACACGCCCAATCCTCTTCGAGCGACCCCGAGTTCGAGCAGCAGATCCTCTTCAAGGCGTCCCAGGACCTCGGCTACGCCTGCTTCCGCATACCGGCGGTCGTGCGGACGACCGACGGCACCCTGCTGGCGTTCGCCGAGGGCCGGGTCCTCAACTGCGGGGACGCCGCCGACATCGACATCGTGCTCAAGCGCTCCACCGACGGCGGCCGCACCTGGGGCCCGCTGCAGGTGGTCAACGAGGGCGCCGGCGACACACACGGCAACCCGGCGCCGATCGTGGACCGCCAGACGGGCCGGATCTGGCTCGCGGAGACCTACAACACCGGCCGTACCGACAGCGCCAGTTGCTCGGTCCCGTGCGACCGCACCCCGCACCTCCAGTACAGCGACGACGACGGCCGGACCTGGTCCGTACCGCGCGATCTCAGCCCGGAGATCATGCCGGCCGACTGGAACTCCTGGTACGCGACCGGACCGGTGCACGGGATCCAGCTCACCAAGGGCCGGTACGCCGGCCGGCTGGTCTTCGGGGTCAACACCGAGACCTGGGACGGCAGCCGGGTCACCGCCAACCACGCGGCCCTGATCGTCAGCGACGACCACGGCGGCCACTGGCGGATAGGCGCCACCGACACCTGGCCCATCGCCGGCGACGGCACCTTCCGGCAGAAACCGTCGGAGCTGACCCTCGCCGAGCGCGACGACGGCTCCCTCCTGGTCAGCGGCCGGGAACAGGACGGCACCGACCTCGGCCACCGCACCCAGGCCATCAGCCGCGACGGCGGCAACAGCTTCACCGCGCCCTTCCGCGACCTGCCCGATCTCTACGCGCCGCAGGTCCAGGGCTCGATGCTGCGCCTGGGCGACCGCATCCTGCTGGCCTGCCCCGGCGACCCCGACCGGCGGCGCACGATGATGATCCGCTCCTCCTACGACGGCGGCCGCACCTGGGACAGCGTGGACCGGGGCACGGTCGTCACCACGGACTGGTCCGGCTACTCCGACCTGGTGCGCGCCGACGCGGACGCGGTGGGCCTGATCTACGAGGGCGGCGCGGTGGACGCGCGCGACGAGATCCGCTTCGCCCGCTTCACCGCGGACTGGCTCGCCCCGCGCCGTGGCCCCGACCCGGTCACCGCCGACCTCGCCCCGCACGCCCGCCCGGCCGCGGTGCTCGGCGGCGCCGAGGTCACGGACGGGGTCTTCGGCGGCGCGCTGCAGTTCGACGGCACGGACGACGCCGTACGGCTGCCCTTCCGCAGCGAGCTGCCGCTGGGGACGAAGGACTTCACGGCGTCCCTGTGGTTCCGGTACACGGCCACGACCGGGGAGCAGCCGCTGCTGTGGATGGGCGGGATCGGCACCACCCAGCCGCAGGTGTGGGTGCGCGGGGAGCCGGCGAACAACCGCATCCAGGGGCTGATCACGGTGCGGAACGGGGCGATCGCACCGCAGACCACCTATGTGCATACGGATACCGCATACAACGACGGCCAGTGGCACCACCTGGTGCTGCGCCGGGGCGGCGGCCGGCTGGCGTTGTTCGTCGACGGTATGCAGTGGTCCGTCGCCGACATACCGGGTTCGGTCAGCCGCAACTCCCCCTTCGGCGTGCACGTCGGTCAGCGCATGGACAGCCGGGCCTTCTTCACCGGCGCCATCGACGAGGTGCACGTCTGGGACCGGGCGCTCAGTGACGAGGAGCTGTCCGACCCCGAGGCGCTCAGGTCACCGAAGGACACGGTCCTGTGGCTGCCCCTGGACCACGTGAGCGGCTGACGCCGCGACGACGCCCGGGACCTCCTCCGGGTCCCGGGCCCGGCGCTTGGCGATGACCGCGCACACCATCAGCTGCATCTGGTGGAACAGCATCAGCGGCAGCACGGCGAGCGAGGCGTGCGCGCCGAACAGGACGCCGGCCATGGGCAGCCCGGAGGCCAGGGACTTCTTCGAGCCGGCGAACTGGATGGCGATCCGGTCCCCCCGGCCGAAGCCGAGCGCCTTGCCGCCGTACCAGGTCAGCACGAGCATCACGGCGAGCAGGGCGGCCTCGACGGCGAGCAGCCCGCCGAGCCGGGCGGGGCTGACCTGGTGCCAGATGCCGCGGGTCATGCCCTCGCTGAAGGCGGTGTAGACGACCAGCAGGATCGAGCCGCGGTCGACCAGCCCGAGGACCTTCTTGTGCCGGGCGACGAAAGGGCCGATCCACGGCCGCAGCACCTGCCCGGCGAGGAACGGCACCAGCAGCTGCAGCACGATCTTGACCAGCGAGTCGGCGGAGAACCCCCCGCCGCTGTTGCCGAGCAGCCCGGCCGCCAGCAGGGGGGTCAGGACGATGCCGATGAGGGAGGAGAAGGAGCCGGCGCAGATCGCCGCCGGGACGTTTCCGCGGGCGATCGAGGTGAACGCGATGGACGACTGGATCGTGGAGGGCACGAGCGTCAGGAACAGCAGTCCCTGGTAGAGCGGCTGGGTCAGCAGCACCGGCACCAGAGCGCGCGCCGCCAGCCCGAACACCGGGAAGAGGACGAACGTGCAGACCAGCACGGTGACATGGAGCCGCCAGTGGCGCAGCCCGTCCAGCGCCTCCCGGGTGGAGAGCCGGGCGCCGTACAGGAAGAAGAGGAAGGCGATCGCGGCCGTGGAGGCGCCGGAGGCGGCGTGGGCGGCGGTGCCGTGGGCGGGGAGGAGTGCCGCGAGGCCCACCGTCCCGAGCAGCAGCACGATGTACGGGTCGACCGGCATCCACTTCGGCCAGGACAGGCGTTTCACAATGCTCCGTTCCGCTCGTTCGCGGGCCCGCAGGGCCCCTCTCCATCGTCCTCCTCGGACCGTCGATCGGGAATCCCGTACACCACTCTGACTGTCATCATGATCCTCGATAACCCGGTAGGCTGCCGGTGTGTACGACCCGACGCAGTTGCGCACCTTCCTCGCCGTGGCCCAGACGCTGAGCTTCACGCAGGCCGCGCACCGGCTGGGGCTGCGCCAGTCCACGGTCAGCCAGCATGTGCGCCGGCTGGAGGACACGACCGGGCGGCAGCTGTTCACCCGGGACACCCACGCGGTGGAGCTGACCGAGGACGGCGAGGCGATGCTGGGCTTCGCCCGCCGGATCCTGCAGGTCCACGAGCAGGCGACGGCGTTCTTCACCGGCACCCGGGTGCGCGGCCGGCTGCGGTTCGGCGCGTCGGAGGACTTCGTGCTCACCCGGCTGCCGGAGATCCTGGAGGGCTTCCGCTACGACCATCCGGAGGTCGACCTGGAGCTGACGGTGGAGCTGTCCGGCACCCTGCACGAGCAGCTGGCCGCCGGGAAGCTGGACCTGGTGCTGGCCAAGCGGCGCCCGGAGGATTCCCGGGGCGAACTGGTGTGGCGCGACGACCTGGTGTGGATCGGCGCCGAGCGGCTGCGCCTGGAGGCGGACCGGCCCGTCCCGCTGATCGTGTATCCGCCGCCCGGCATCACCCGGGCCCGCGCGCTGGAGGCGCTGGAGCGGGAGGGCCGCGACTGGCGGATCGTATGCACCAGCGGCAGTCTCAGCGGCCTGATCGCGGCGGCCCGCGCGGGGCTCGGCGTGATGGCCCACTCGCGGCGCCTGATCCCGCCCGGGCTGTTCCGCCTGCCGGACCGTGCCGGGCTGCCCGACCTGGGCAAGGTCGACTTCGTCCTCGTCCACGGCCGGCGCCGGGGCGCGGCGGAGGAAGCGGCGCACGCGCTGGCCGCGGCCGTCCTGGCTGGCGGGGAGCGGCTGCGGCGGCGGGGCGGCTGAGGTCTCGTGGCACCCTGCGGCGGACCGCCCGCCGTCAGCGCGGCACCGGATACGTCAGCTGCTTGACCCGGCGCAGGAACGGCGTGGTCTCCACATGCCGGACGCCGCCCAGGCCGCCGAGCGGGGCCGGCGCCGGGGCGCGGCGGAGGAAGCGGCGCACGCGCTGGCCGCGGCCGTCCTGGCTGGCGGGGAGCGGCTGCGGCGGCGGGGCGGCTGACGTCTCGTGGCACCCTGCGGCGCCCCGCCCGCCGTCAGCGCGGCACCGGATACGTCAGCTGCTTGACCCGGCGCAGGAACGGCGTGGTCTCCACATGCCGGACGCCGCCCAGGCCGCCGAGCGGGGCCGGCGCCGGGGCGCGGCGGAGGACGCGGCGCACGCGCTGGCCGCGGCCGTCCTGGCTGGCGGGGAGCGGCTGCGGCGGCGGGGCGGCTGACGTCTCGTGGCACCCTGCGGCCCCCCGCCCGCCGTCAGCGCGGCACCGGATACGTCAGCTGCTTGACCCGGCGCAGGAACGGCGTGGTCTCCACATGCTGAACCCCGTCCAGGCCGCCGAGCGGGCCGCTGAGGTAGGCGTACAGGTCGGCGGTGCTCCGGACGACCACGGTCACCAGGAGGTTGGACGGGCCGGCGGTGGCGGTCGCGTAGGCGACCTCGTCGTGGACGGCGAGGGCTTGGCCGACCGCGTGCAGGGCGGCGGGCGCGGCGGTGATCCACAGAGCGGCGTGGGTGCCGTAGCCGAGACCCGCCAGGTCGTACTCCACGTCGATGTAGATCGCTCCGGACGCCACCAGCGCGGCCAGCCGGCGTCGGACGGCGGACTCGGAGCGGCCGGTGGCGCGCTGGAGTTCCGGGTAGCCGGCGCGTCCGTCGCGTTCGAGGGCGGCGACGAGGGGCTCGTCCTCCGGGTCGATGCGGGCCGGTCCGGGCGCGGGTACCGGGTCGGGGCGCAGGGCCGCGATCTCGTCGTCGTCGAGCGCCCGGAACTTCCGCAGCCAGCCCTGCGGGCCGCCGTAGAACCGGTGGAGCAGCTGGTGGGCGCGGATCTCCACGATGCTGGGGGTGCGCGGCAGCTTGCCGAGGAGCAGGTCGTCGCGGTCGCCGGGGCTGCGCGGCCGGGTCCCGCAGATCACCTCCGTACCGCCGGAGGCGAGACCGATCCACTTGGTGTCGGGGCGCTTGGCGAGTGCGTCGGCGATGGTCGCCGCGGTGTCCGGGACGCACCGCAGACGCAGCATCCACTGGTCCTCGCCCAGCCGCTCGGGGTCACGGACCGCCACCACCCGCAGTCCCGCCTCGGTACGGAGCCTGCGGTACCGGCGGGCGACGGTCTGATCGGAGACGCCGAGCACCGCCCCGATACGACTGAAGGGAGCCCGGGCGTCGACCTCCAGCGCCGCCATGAGGCGCCGATCGAGCTCGTCGAGCATGTCGCATTCCCATCGCATGCGCTTCTTTCCTGCCGGACTCCGTCGACCGATGGGCACACACTGCGCCGATCCGCCGGACGACGGCCATCGTACGAGGCCGTACGGAGCCGCTGCACAGAAGTTGGAGGAGTGGGGACCTGCGTACGTGGGGGCCGGCGGGCCGGTCCTGCCCGGCGTGCGGGGTGCCGCGCCGGGCCGTGCCGCATATGCGGTGAGCGGCACGGTTGTGCCGTAATCCCCGCGTACAGATTCGGTGGAGATTACGGCACCGAAGCTTACTGACCCGTCAGTATTGTGTCCGGCCCTTCCCCATGTGCGGGCATTTTCCGGGCGCCGCCCAGGGGAAACGTGAGGTTTGCTGGGTTTCCTACCCTCTCCCGCACGGTGACGGCGTGGGGTAGCTTTCACCGCGCTGTGTCGAGCATCCGGGGCGTGACCAAGCAGCGAGGATCGGGGAGCGAGGTTTGCGCGAGTTCACCAACCCGCCGCTCACGACGGCGCCGCCGGTGGGCGGTCTGGCCGACGTGGTCTTCGAGCATGCCCTGACGGACCCGACGCACGTCGCTCTCGGCCGCAAGGACGCCTCCGGGCAGTGGCGGGACGTGACCTCCGCCGAGTTCCGCGACGAGGTGCTGGCCCTCGCCAAGGGCCTGCTCGCGCGCGGCATCCGCTTCGGCGACCGCGTCGCCATCATGTCCCGCACCCGCTACGAGTGGACCCTGTTCGACTTCGCCCTGTGGGCGATCGGCGCCCAGGTGGTCCCCGTCTACCCGACGTCCTCGGCCGAGCAGTGCTTCTGGATGCTGTACGACGCCGAGGTGTCCGCGGCGATCGTGGAGCACGAGGACCACGCGATGACCATCGCCACCGTCATCGACCGCCTCCCCCAGCTGCGCCAGCTGTGGCAGCTGGACTCCGGCTGTGTGCGGGAGCTGTACGACGCCGGGGCGCATCTGGACGACGACCTGGTGCACCGGCACCGGCAGGCGGTCACCCCGGAGTCGACCGCGACGATCATCTACACCTCGGGCACCACCGGCCGCCCGAAGGGCTGTGTCCTCTCGCACGCCAACTTCATGTACGAGGCGGACACGATGATCGAGCGGTGGCAGCCGGTGTTCCACACCAAGAAGGACGACGAGGCGTCCACGCTGCTGTTCCTGCCGCTCGCGCATGTCTTCGGACGGATGGTGGAGGTCGCCGCGATCCGCGGCGGGGTCCGTTTCGGGCACCAGCCGCAGCTGAACGCCGCCGCCCTGCTGCCCGACCTGCAGGCGTTCAAACCGACGTTCATCCTGGCGGTGCCGTACATCTTCGAGAAGGTGTTCAACGCGGCCCGGCGGAAGGCGGAGAAGGAGGGCCGGTCCGGGCCGTTCGAGAAGGCGGTCGACGTCGCCGTGAAGTACGCGGAGGCCGTGGAGGCCAAGGCGTGGGGCACCGGACCCGGCCCGTCGGCGGGGCTGCGCATGCAGCACCAGTTCTTCGACAAGGTCGTGTACTCCAAGGTCCGCGCGGCGATGGGCGGTCGTATACGGAATGCGATGTCCGGTGGTTCGGCGATGGACCGCCGGCTGGGCCTGTTCTTCGCGGGCGCCGGCGTGCAGATCTACGAGGGTTACGGCCTGACCGAGTCGACGGCCGCGGCGACCGCCAACCCGCCCGAGCGCACCCGTTACGGCACCGTCGGCCAGGCCATCCCCGGCGTGACCGTGCACATCGCCGACGACGGGGAGATCTGGCTGTACGGCGGAAACGTTTTCCAGGGTTATCTCAACAACCCGAAGGCCAGCGACGAGACCCTGCACGAGGGCTGGCTGGCCACCGGCGACCTCGGCTCGCTCGACGAGGACGGCTATCTGACCATCACCGGCCGCAAGAAGGAGATCCTGGTGACCTCCGGCGGCAAGAGCGTCTCCCCCGGTGTGCTGGAGGAGCGGGTCCGCGACCATCCGCTGGTCAACCAGTGCATCGTCGTGGGCAACGACCGCCCCTACATCGCCGCCCTGGTCACGCTCGACCAGGAGGCCGTCGAGCACTGGCTGCAGATGCGCGGCAAGCCGAGGATGTCCCCGGCCCAGCTGGTGCGCGACCCGGACCTGGAGACGGAGGTGCGGCGGGCGGTGGTGGCCGCCAACACCCTCGTCTCGCAGGCCGAGTCGATCCGTACCTTCCGCATCCTGGCGCAGCCGTTCACCGAGGAACACGGCCTGCTGACACCCTCGTTGAAGCTGAAGCGGAAGGCGATCGAGAAGGCGTACGACAACGAGGTCGAGGCCCTCTACCGGACATAGCTCATCTGATGGCCAGTCAACTGCGCGTCAGCTGATCGTCACCTTGAAGATCTTGTCCGAGCCGTCGGCGGCGCCCCCGTTGTTGTCGCAGTTGGTGGTGGACAGCCACAGCTGGTCGGCGCCCGGCACCTTGGTGACCGTACGCAGCCGGCCGTAGGTGCCGACGTAGTACGCGCTCGGGGTGCCGACGCTCTCGGAGTCGCCGCTGATGGGGATGCGCCACAGGCGTTCGCCGCGCAGGGACGCCATGTAGACCACGTTGCGGACGATGGCGATGCCGCTCGGTGATGCCTCGGAGACGTTCCAGGTGGCCTTGGGGTTGGTCATGCCGGCGACGTTGCAGCTGCCCTCGCAGGTGGGCCAGCCGTAGTTCGCGCCGGGCTTGATGAGGTTGAGTTCGTCCTTGGAGCTGTTGCCGAACTCGGCCTCCCAGAGCCGGCCGTTGCGGTCGAAGGCGAGGCCCTGCGGGTTGCGGTGGCCGTAGGAGTAGACATAGTTGCCGAAGGGGTTGCCGGGGGCCGGCTTGCCGTCGGTGGTCATGCGCAGGATCTTGCCGTTGAGGGAGTTCTTGTCCTGGGCGAGGTCGGGCTGCTGGGCCTCGCCGGTGGAGACGTAGAGGTAGCCGTCGGGGCCGAAGGCGAGGCGACCGCCGTTGTGGTACCGGTTCTTCTTGATGCCCTGCAGCAGGACCTTGTAGTCGCCGAGCTTCGTGCCGTCGTAGGTCATGCGGACGACCCGGTTGCCCTCGGCGGCGGTGTGCATGAAGTAGACGTAGTGGTTCGTCTCCCATCTGGGGTCGACGGCGACGCCGAGCAGACCGCCCTCGCCGTTGGTGGTGACGGCATTGGGGACCGTGCCCACCTGCGTCTTCGTGCCGTTCTTGGTCAGCTTCCACACCCGGAAGCCGTCCCGCTCGGTGACCAGTGCGGACTGGCCGTCGGGCATCCAGTAGGTGCCCCAGGGGATGGTCCAGCCCGTGGAGAGCGTGGCGATGGAGGACGGGACACCGCCGTCGGTGGCACAGGCCCTGGTGGTGAAGGAGACGGTGTTGCTCGGCGCGGAGACATTGCCGGCGGCGTCCCGGGCGACGACGTTCAGGCTGTACGGGCTGTCGCAGGCGAGCCCGGTGAGCGTGGTGGAGGTGCCGGTGGTGACGGTCTTGTACACGGTGGTGTCGCTGCGCACGTCGTATGCGGTGACGGCGCGGTCGTCGGCCGAGGCGCCCCAGGTGAGGTCGACCGAGTTCGATGTGATGGTGCCGGTGTGCAAGGTGCCGGGTGCGGTCGGCGGTGTGGTGTCGGAACTCGGCTCGGTGGTGCAGTCGACGACGGGGCTCGCGGGCGAGGTGTTGCCGGCCGCGTCGCGGGCGATGACCGTGAGGTCGTAGGTGGTGTTCGGGGTGAGCCCGGTCAGCGTCTTCGAGGTCGAACTCCCGGGCGCCTCACCGATCTTGTTGCCGTGCTCGTAGAGGTCGTACGCCGCGACGCCCACGTCGTCCGTCGACGCGCCCCAGGACAGGGTCAGGTGGTCCTCGCCGATGTCCGAACAGGAGGGCTGACCGGGGCGGGTGGGGGCCTGGGTGTCGGCCGGCGTGCCGAGGCTCACGCGGTCAAGGTTGGGGCCGCCGTTCGCCGTGGTCGCCGTCGCGCGGATCTTGTTGCTCCCGGCTTTCAGGGTGACGTCGACGGTCTTGGCGGCCCAGGTGTTCCAGTCGGCCGTGCCCGGGAAGGAGACGGCCGGTGCGACGACGGTGCCGTTGACGGAGAGGTCCATCGGCCGGTCGGCGGTGGTGCCGTTGGCGTACCGCAGGGTGACCGACGCGGGCCCGGCGGATGCGGCGCTGACCGTGAACTCCACGGAGGATCCCTTGACGTTGGTGTAGTCGACGAATCCGGTGCCCGTGAAGCCGGTGTGGTTGGTGGCGACGGTGCCCTGCGAGATCAGGGCGTCCTCGGCCTGGTAGTCGGTGGCCGCGAGGGCGGTGCCCTGGCTCAGGCCGGCGAGGGGCAGTGCGAGGGCCGCGGCGAGGCCGTACGGCAGAACTCTCTTGAGATGCATGGTCGTTTCCCCTTGATTCCCCTTGTGTCGCCTCAGCCCGTGTACTGGGTGAAAACCTTGAGGTAGTCGTACGGCTGCTGCGACACGCCGGAGCAGGAGTCGCCGTCGGTGCCGGAGCCGCAGGGGCGGTCGCGGTTGGCGGACCAGTAGGTGAGGCGGGCGATGTGGTGCTGCCGGGCGTAGGCGAGCATGGTCCGGAAGTCGGCCACGCGGACGCGCTCACCGGAGTCGTCGGTCCTGCCGTTCATCGAGGACAGACCGATGTGGGCGTAGGCGGTGGCGTCGTCGTAGCCGTAGGCCGCCTCGACCCGGGCCTTGAGGCCCTCCATGGCCCGGGTGGTGAGGGTGCCCATGGTGGTGGTGCCGCCGCCGAAGTCGAACGGCATGACGCACCAGACGTCGTTCGCCAGCCCGGACCGGGCCGCGCGCCTGATCATGTCGACGCCGGTCGCGTCGGGGCCGCTGGTGGTGGTGCCGAAGGTGATGACCGTCTTCAGGCCGGGGTTGTCGGCCTTCACGGTCTTCAGGGCGTCGACGACACGCCGGCGGACGGTGGCGTTCGACCATTCGGTGTTCTCGATGTCGATGTCGATCGCCCGCAGACGGTATGCGGTGATCACCTTCTGGTACGCGGATGCCAGCGCGGCGGCGTCGGCGCACTTCTCCCCCAGTTTGGCGCCGCTCCAGCCGCCGACGGAGACGATCACATCGCCGCCCGCGGATCGTATGCGGTCGATCGTCGACCGGTCGCTGCCGCCGGTCAGCGGCCGGGTGCCGTCCCATTTGGGGTTGCAGGTGCCGTCGGACAGGACGAAGGCGAGGGTGAACCACTTCACGCCGGTCGCCGACATCACCTTGGTCGGGTCCGGCGGATCGCCCCAGCCCAGGTACTCGTACGGGGCGACGGCCATGCCGGGGGACGCCGCGAGGGCTTTCGCGGAGGCGGTGGGCCTGACCCGGACGAGCCGGGTCTCGCCGGGGCGGAGGCTGGCGCGGTAGGAGCCGGCGACCGTGCCCTTGTGGGCGCCGGACCACAGGTCGGTGACGTCACCGGAGCCGGTGAAGCCGACCTGGGACCAGTTCACGGTGACCGTGGCGCTGCCGGACGTTCCGGTGTTGAACAGGGCCACCACGTAGTCGCCGTTGCTCTCGCGCTTGCTCCAGACCTGCTGGACACCGCTCTTCACGATCCGTTTCGCCGCGACCCCGTCCTGGTCGACGCCGATCAGCCGGTCGTTGGTGAGCATCGCCCTGTCGACCGGGTCGAGGTGGGTCAGGTCGGTGCCCAGCAGCAGCGGTGCCGCCGCCATCGACCACAGCGTGAACTGGGAGCGGCGCTGGTCGGCGGTGAGCCCGGCCTGGTCGCCGTTGCCGATCTCCAGGGAATCCAGGTCGTTCCAGCCGCCGGGCCCGGCGTACGGCTGCCAGGAGGCGGCCGAGTCGAAACGGGTGGAGACATGCGACCAGTTCGTGAGCGGGTAACCGCTTCCATCGGGGCCGGGCCCGCAGTAGCACTCGACGTCGCCCTGGGTGCGCCAGCTGTTGGCGAGCGCGCGCCAGGTGGAGGCGTGGTCGAGGGGGAGGTTGTTGGACAGGGCGAAGGTGATGGGCCGGCCGGAGGCGCGCAGGGCCTTGTCCCAGGCCTGGACGTCGGGGATGTCCTGGCTGCCGACGCCGTCGATCTTCAGGTAGTCCACGCCCCAGGAGGCGAACTGCCGGGCCCACGAGTCGACGAACTCCTGCGCGCCGGGCCGGGAGTAGTCGATGGCATACATGTTCTTGCAGTTGTAGTTCTTCTCCGTCTTCGAGGTGTCCGCGATGTCCTTCGCGTGGTACGGCGTGCCCTCGATCGGGGTGTTCTTGAGGACGGCGTTCTTGGCGATGCCGGGGGTGACGTAGAAGCCGAACTTCAGGCCCTTGGCGTGGATGTGGTCGGCGAGGGCCTTGATGCCGTGGGGGAACGCGGCGGTGTCCACGGCCCAGCGGCCGTGAGCGTCGACCGTGAAACCGTTTGCGTCGCATTTCTGCCAGAAGTCGTCGAGGTTGACCTGGACGAAACCGTGGGCCTTCAGGCCGCTCGACGCCAGTGCGTCGGCCTGTGCCTCGATCTTCGCCTCGGTCGGCTGCCGGCGTACGAAACTCCAGCTGCTCCAGCCCATGGCGGGCCGCAGGGACTGGCCGTTGTCGGAGGCGGCCGCGGGGTGGGCGGTGCCGGCGAGGGGCACCGCGGCGGCGACGAGCAGCCCGGCCGCCGCCGTGGTCAGGGTTCTGAGCCGGGTCATGGACGTCCCTTCGGGGCGGGTGTGGCGTAGGAGGTGCCGATCCAGGCCTCGTCGATCCGCAGCCGCTGGTAGCGGGTGGTGTCGGTGGCGGCGGCCCAGGTGGAGTCGACCTCGAGGCGGACGTAGCGGGCCGTCGTGGCGGTCAGGTCGATGCCCTGGATCCCGCGGGCGCTGGGGAGCCGGCCGGTCCTCACCGGGCTGCCCCAGTTCGCGCCGTCGTCGCTGAGGTAGACCTTGTAGTCCTTGATCCGCGCGGACTGTTCGGTGGCGGAACGGGCGTAGGCGACGGAGTCCTCGCGCTGGTTGAGCCCGATGTACTGCACCTTCTTCGCCGCTTTGAGGTCGAAGGTGAGGTTCACCGGGAGTGTCTTGTCGTTGTCCCAGTAGGTGAGGTAATCGCTGTCGCCGGCGGCGGCGCCGGGATGGCCGCTCGCGGACGTGCTCGCGGTGACCTCGACGCCGGTCGCGATGCCCTGGCGGCCCGCGGTGATCACCTTGAAAACGGTGTCGTACGGGTCCCAGCCGCCGAGGCCGGTGAGGGTCAGCACCCCTCCGGTCTGCGTCCAGGAAACCGGTGCCCCGGTACGGAGGTTGGTGACGGAGGCGATGCGGTAACCGTTGTCACGGATCCGCAGGGTGCCGGTGCTCGGCGTGGTCAGGACGTGGATGTACTGCCGGCCCGGGTCGTCCTTGGCGATGGTGGTCACGCCGTGGGCGCCGTCGTTCCAGAAGCCGGGCTTGAGGCCGCCGTACAGGTAGCCGCCGCCCTCGGTGCCGTGCAGGGACTCCCAGATCCTGTCGAGGTAGGAGTTCGCGAAGTTGTTGAAGTCCGCCTGGTTCGACGGGAACTTCCCGTCGACCTCGGCGGTCTCCGCCATGAGCGCCTTCACCGAGGAACCGGCGTTGGTGATCAGCCGTCCGAGCGTGAGCATCTTGTCGACGGTCGGGTTCGAGCCGTCGTACCACCAGGCGCCGGTCGAGGGCAGCTTGAAGTCCGCCTCGGTGAGCCGGGGTTGGGCGGTGTAGATCGCCTGCGGGTAGTCGTAGGCGGGCGTCATCCCCGTCTTCTGCTCATTGCTGATCATGTCCATGATCGGCGTGTCTTCGTTGTTGTTGCTGAGCGTGTAGTCCGGACGCTTCTGATAGATCTGCTGGTAGAGGTCGTGGCTCAGCCAGTAGTCGTTGTCGTTGTCGATCCAGAAGCCGCCGAGGTCCGGGTAACGGTCCATGACCTCGAAGAAGTTGTCGTAGGAGAACTGCCCGAAGCCGTCGCGGGTGGTCAGGTCGACGCTCTTGTGCTTGTAGGCGGAGTAGGCCGCCGAGTCGAGCCACTCGTGGCCGCCCTCGTCGTGCCACTGGGGGTCGTCGGTCATGTAGAGGATGACCTTCATACCCTTGGCCTTGGCGGCCTTGACGAGTTCGCCGAGGAAGTCCCGCTTGGTGGAGCAGGAACCGGGGATCTTCGACGGCCAGGGGCGGGCGTAGCCGAGCCGGCTGTGGAAGGTGGCCAGCACGATGTACTGCGCATGCAGCTTCCTGGCCTCGTTCACCCAGTAGTCCGGTGTCCAGCCGCCGCTGGTGACGTCCTTCTCCCACGCGGTGCAGTTGGTGTGGGCGGGGGCGGTGCGCAGGCCCCAGTGCAGGAACAGACCGCCGACGGAGGCGCGGAGGAAGGTCTGGCGGGGGTTCTCGACGTCGCGGGGGCGCATCTGTGGCGCGCAGTTCTGGCTGGATCCGCTCGCCGAGACGCGCAGGGTACCGCCGGTGGTGGTGTGGCTGTCGCTGACGCAGTAGCCGGTGACGGACTGGAAGCCCAGGTCGTGAGGCGAGTTGCTGCCCTTCTGCGCGGTGAACCGGGTCAACCGGATGCCGTCGGCCGCGTCGGCGATGAGGGCGGGACGGCCGTCGTCCGCCGCGAACTTCACGGAGCTGTCGGTGAAGGTCACATGGTCCGCGTCGTGCAGATACCAGCCGTACGCCGGCCGGGTCCCGATGCTCTTCGGGTTGTAGCCCTTCGGGTCGTTGCTCGGCACACCGGTGGACATGGTGCCGTTGCCGCCCGGGACCGTGATGTCGACGTGGTCGAAGCTGACGTCGCTGATGCGGTGGCCGTCCTCGCCCCACAGGGTCGGGCTGAAGGACGGGCTGTTGCCGGTGGCGGTGATGTCGTCGTACGTGACGTCACTGATCGATCCGACGCCGGGGCTGTTTCCACACCGCTTACGCGTGCCGATCTTCTCCATGATCGGCGAGTGCACGTTGGTCATGGTGATGTCGCGGTAGTGGACGTCGGAGATCTTCGCGCCGTCCATGGAGACCATGCCGAGCCCGGACTTGTCGGCACCCTCGATGCGGATCTTCTCGAACTGGTAGTCGGAGAAGTCGCCACAGGTCTCCGAGCCGAACATCAGGGCGTTGCAGCAGCGGGCCGACAGCACCGAATCGCTCACGCGCACATGACCGTTGGGGAGCTTGGCGCCGAGGGCGTAGTCGCTCTTGAAGACAAGGGCGTCGTCGTTGGCCGCGATGTGCGCGTTGGTGATCGTCAGGTTCGTGGTGGAGACGA
Source organism: Streptomyces sp. RB17 (assembly GCF_009604455.1). Classification (GTDB taxonomy): domain Bacteria; phylum Actinomycetota; class Actinomycetes; order Streptomycetales; family Streptomycetaceae; genus Streptomyces. The sequence continues at coordinate 239,607 of NZ_WEGL01000011.1, read as the reverse complement.
CGTTCCAGCCGTCGCGGTCGCTCGCGGTGTCGATGGTCAGATGGTCGGAGACGACGTTCGTACAGCCGTTGATCAGGGCCGCGAAGTGACCGCCGCGGCGCAGGGTGAGCCCGTCGCCGAGCCGGAGCCCGTCGCAGCGGGTCAGCGACAGGATCTTGTCGGCCTGGCCGGACCTGGGGTTGCCGGTGATCAGGTTGCCGCCGCCGTCGATGACCCCGCCTCCGGTGAAGCCGATGTCGGTCAGCCTGTCGCCGTAGATCATCGCGTTGTGGAAGTGGCTGTGCCCGTAGTCCTGGTACTTGTCGTTCGGGTTGGACTCGGGTGGGTCGTAGGCGCCGGCGGAGGAGCCCTGGAGGGTGGCGCCCTTGTCGACCTGAAGCGTCACGTGGCTCTTCATGTGGATGGTGTTCTTGGACTTGTAGATGCCGGCCGGGAACCGGACGGTGCCACCGCCCGCCGCGCCGGCCGCGGTGATGGCCTTGTCGATGGCGGGGGTGTCGTTGGTGGAGCCGTCGCCCCTGGCGCCGTAGTCGCGCACGTCGTAAACGGTTGCCGGGCGGGGCGTGGCGGGGTGCGGGGCCGCGAGGGCGGCGGGGTGGGTGAGGCCGAGGACGACGGCGAGAGCGCACAGCACGATCGCCGCCGCCCGTCTCGGGTCGGCGATGCGGGGTTTCACGAGGACCGCTCCTTCAGGCGAGTCGGTGGCCGCGGAGGTTGGTGAGCAGCAGGCAGGTGTCCTGCAGCGATCCGGAGGTGTCGCCGAGGGAGCGGTGGATGCCCCACTGGGGACCCACCCGGTCGGCGAGGAAGGTGTCGACACCGGTCCTGGACCTGTCGATCACGGTGATGGAACCGCTCTTGAGCATCCAATGGACGGAACCGGCCGAGCCGTCCCCTTGTCGGGGCCGGTGCGCAGGCCGGTGACCTCCTGACGCCGGCGGCCGGCAGAGGTGTGGATGGTGCTGGACGTGCTCATGACACTAACCACCTCGCAGCTGCTCGTTCATGATCAGGAACGCCCCGAGCCCGTGGAAGTCGTCGGTGGCCCGGGTGCGGCCGACGTAGTACGCGTAGTCGCCGACGTTGGTGCCCACGGAGATGTCGGCGAGGTTCGTACGGCCGTCCGCGCCGACCGACAGCCGGGCCAGCACACCCTCGTAACCGCGCCGGGCGACCGCCTGGAAGTGCGGGTCCAGATAGCCCTGTTGGACGCCACGGGACAGGGCGTAGGCGAACATGCTGGAGCAGGAGGTCTCGGTCCAGTTGTCCGGCCGGGAGCCCTTGTCCAGCACCTGGAACCAGCGCCCGGACGCCGGGTCCTGGTACTTCTCCAGCGCCGGGGCCAGCGTCCGGAGGATGCCGAGCAGCCGGGGGCGGCGGGGCTGGTCGGCGGGGATCGCGTCGAGGACGTTCACCAGCGCCATGGCGTACCAGCCGACGGCACGGCACCAGTGTTCCGGGGCGAGCCCGGTGGCCGGGTCGGCCCAGCTCGCCGACTTCGACTCGTCGTAGGCGTGCCGCAACAGGCCGTTCGCCACCTGGAGGTGGCTGCCGTAGACGGACAACTGCTGGGCGGCCTCGTCGTTCGTGTACGCGCTGTCGCCGAACTCCTTGCCGTACTCGACCAGGAACGGGTTCACCATGTAGGCGCCGTCCGCCCACAGTTGGTGTGCCCGGCTGGTGGTGTCGGCGTGCCAGAAGCCGCCGTCGGAGGTGCGCGGATAGCTGTTCAGGCGGTCGCGGATCTTCCGCGCGGCCCTGCGGTAGCGGTCCTGGCCGGTCTCGTGGTGCAGGATCACCAGCAGCCGGCCCGCCTGCATGCTGTCGAGGCTGTTGAAGGACTGGTCGATCGTGCCGTCGCTGTGCACGAACCGGTCGACGTAGGCCTTGATGTAGGCGAGCAGCCGCGGGTCGTGGGTGCGCCGGTAGACGAGGTACTGGCCGTACAGGTACAGCCCCACCGGGTACGACCAGCCGCCGATGGTGGCCGGTGTGTAGCGCGCCATGGTGGAGTCGGCGACGGCCGTGGACCAGTCGCGGGCGGCGGCGGGGCGGGGCGCGAGGGCCGGGGCGGAGGGTGCGGGGGCGGCGCTCGCCGGGGGTACGGCGGCGGGCAGCGCGGCCAGGGTGGCGGTGGCGAGCGTGGCGGCGGTGAGCGCGGCCCGCAGGCGTCGGCGTCTCATCGTCCTCCTTCTCGGTAGGCGTACACGGGTGGATGAGCGGTGTCGGCGATGCCGCGCACCGCCGCGTCGACGAGATGGCGGTCCGGGGCGTGCCGGCAGGCGGGGTCGGTCCGGGCGGCGTCGCCGGTGAGGGCGTACGCCTGGCAACGGCAGCCGCCGTGGTCGACGGTGCGCAGGGCGCAGCCGCGGCACGGTTCGGGCATCCAGGACTCGCCCCGGAAGGCATTGAAAGCTCTCGAATCCCGCCAGATCCATGCCAGTTGATGTCTCGTCACATTCGGTGGATCGAGGCCCGGCAGGGTGCCGGCCGCCGGGCACGGCAGCACCGTGCCGTCCGGGGCGACGGTGAGCGAGACGCCGCCCCAGCCGCCCATGCAGGGTTTCGCGGTGGCGTCCACCAGGTCGGGGGCCACCCACACCAGCTCCATTGCTCCCCCGAGTCGTTCACGCCAGCGGGCCACTCGGGCGCGGGCGCGTTCGACCTGCGCGGGTGTCGGCAGCAGCGCGGCGCGATTGCGGGCCGCCCAGCCGTGGTACTGGGTGTTCGCCAGCTCGATCCGGTCGGCACCCCAGTCGAGCGCGAGCCGGACGAGGCCGTCGAGGTCGTCCAGGTTGCCGCGGTGCAGCACGGCGTTCAGCCCCAGGGGCAGCCCTGCCTCGCGGATCAGCCGGGCGGCGCGTTCCTTCGCCGTGAACGACCGTGCCCCCGCGATGCGTTCGGCCGCGGCGCGATCGGCGTGCTGCACCGAGAGCTGCACACTGCGCAGCCCGGCCCCGGTCAGCTCGGCCAGCCGCCGCTCACCCAGACCCAGCCCGCTGGTGACGAGCTGGGTGTACAGGCCCGCGCCGTCGGCCGAGGCCACCAGGGCGGGCAGATCGCGCCGCAGCAGCGGTTCGCCGCCGGAGAGATGGGTGTGGACGACACCGAGGGCGCCCGCCTGCCGGAAGACCTCCGACCACTGCTCCGTGGACAACTCCGCTGACCGGCCGACCAGTTCGACCGGGTTGGAGCAGTAGCCGCAGCGCAGGGGGCAGGCGTGGGTGAGTTCCGCCAGCAGGGCCCAGGGAGGATCGGTCATCTCAGCCAGCCCTCCTTGCGTAACCGGTTGAGAAACTCCGGGACCTCTACGGCGACCGGCGCGGCGGGATGACGTACGGCGAGCTCGGCGACGACGGCGGCCGCGTCCCGGACCCCGTCGCACAGCCGGAGCACCGCGTCCGCACTGCCGTCGAGCACCACCACCCGCTCGGGCAGCAGCAACAGGTCGGCATCCCGGACCGGGTCGCGGCGCAGTACGACACCTCGGGCGAGCGTCGGGCGCCAGGATGTGTCGAGCGGTGCCGGTGCCCCGGTCATGGGGAGCCCCGGTCCACCGCGTCCAGCAGCGCCCACAGCACCTCGCACTTGAACTCCAGTGCGGCGACGGCCCGTTGCTGCTGCTCGCGGGTGCGGGCCCGGGCGAGGACCAGGGCGAGCGCCTGCTCGGCGTCCCGGGCGCCCTGGGTGACACGGGTGCGGAAGTAGGCGAGGCCCGCCGGGTCGATCCACGGGTAGTGGCGTTCGAAGGCGGCGATGCGGGTGCGCATCAGATCCGGGGCCGACATCTCGGTGAGCGAGGCAGCGACCGCGTCCAGCAGCGGGCGCCGCCGGCAGAAGGTGACGTACCCCTCGACCGCGAACCGCACCCCGGGCGGCACCCGGGAGGTGTTCCACAGCTCCTCGCGGGCGAGGCCGGCCGCCTCACCGAGCCGCAGCCAGCGCTCGATACCGCCGCCGCCCATCGAGTCGGCGTCGGTACCGTCCTGGTCGTGGATGCGGCGCAGCCAGGCGCGGCGTTCCTCGGGCCGGTCGAGCTTGGCGAGGATCAGCGCGTCCTTGACGGGGATGTGCCGCTGGTAGTGGAAGCGGGCGGCGATCCAGCGGCGCAGCTCGGCGGGGCTCAGTTCGCCGCGGTGCATCCGCCGGTTGAAGGGGTGCCGGTCGTGGTAGCGCGTCGCGGTGACCGCGCGGAGCCGTTCGGTGAACTCGTCGGCAGGCCAGGCGGCAGGGCCGTCGAGGACCCGTGGGGCCGCGGTCATGCGGCCGGGGGCGGCTCGGGCGGACGGCGGTCGGCGAGCGCGTAGGCGGTCACCTCCAGCGCGGTCTCCACGATGTGGAAGCCAGGGCTTTTCCAGGCCTTTTCATCGGATGTCTTGGGATCGGAGTGGTGCGTCGGAACGGACGACGAAGGGCTCTCGTTCATGTGCGCGTACTCGCTTTCCTGAGGGTGGGGAGTCTCAGAAGGGAGCCGGGGGGAACACGCGGCCATGGTCAGGGCCGGTTCACATGTATGCACCGGGTTCAGCGATACGTCCGGTGGCGCGATACAGAGTTGCGGGGCAAAGGGCTCCGGTCAATGGTCCGGACCGAAAACGTCGGATGCGTTTCCGGCCAATCTCCGCCCCGGGGACTGACTGACCGGTCAGTGCGGGCGGATCGGGCCGCCAGGAATGCGGGCCGGCGCGTGATCGTTGACGATGGGAGTACGACCTGTCGACAACCTAAGGATCAAGAGGCTCGTGAGCAGCAAGGTCCCCCCGATCATCCTCAACAACGGCGTCGAGATGCCCCAGCTGGGCTACGGCGTGTGGCAGGTGCCGGACGACGATGCCGAGCGGGCCGTCGCCACGGCGCTGGAGGCCGGGTACCGCAGCATCGACACCGCGGCCATCTACGGCAACGAAGAGGGCACCGGCAAGGCGATCGCCGCCTCCGGCCTGCCCCGCGAGGACATCTTCGTCACCACCAAGCTCTGGAACAGCGACCAGGGGTACGACGCCACGCTGCGCGCCTTCGACGCGTCACTGCGGAAGCTGGGCCTCGACTACCTCGACCTGTACCTGATCCACTGGCCGCTGCCGGCCCGTGGCACCTTCACCGACAGCTACAAGGCGTTCGAGAAGCTGCTGGCGGACAAGCGGGTCCGCGCGATCGGCGTGTCCAACTTCCTTCCCGAGCACCTGGAGCGGCTGATCTCCGAGACCTCCGTCATCCCGGCGGTCAACCAGATCGAGCTGCACCCGCACCTGCAGCAGCACGCCGCCCGCGAGTTCCACGCCGAGCAGGGCATCGCCACCGAGGCCTGGTCGCCGCTCGGCCAGGGCAAGGGCCTGCTGGAGGTGCCGGCGATCGTCGCCATCGCGCAGAAGCACGGCCGCACCCCGGCCCAGGTCGTGCTGCGCTGGCACGTCCAGCTCGGCAACATCGCGATCCCGAAGTCCGTGACGCCGTCCCGGATCAAGGAGAACATCGAGGTCTTCGGCTTCAGCCTGGACGACGAGGACCTCGCGGCGATCAGCGCCCTCAACGAGGACCGCCGCCTGGGCCCGAACCCGGCCACCTTCGACATGGGCTGATACCCGACGCCTCTCAGGCGCTGCCACCCGGTACCTCCGCACGGACTCACACCCGCCGCGCACCGCACGGCCGCCGTCCCGTCCACCCGGCGGGACGGCGGCCGTCTGCAGTTCGGGGGCGGACGCCCGGCGCGCCACGCGCTTGACCTGCGTCACCTCGCGTCGTACGGCGGTGTGCGCCCGATGCGAGGTCATGCGCCCCGGCCGCCCGCGCCCTACGGCGGCGTTGTCCCGGAACGCGGCCCCTCGCACCTCGCAGGCCGGGCCACGCCCGCCCCGGCGCTCCCTTGTCGCCCACCTCCGCGCACCTCCGCATGCCTCCGCGCTCAGTCGCCCCGTACGTCCGCGTGGATGACCTCGAACTCCTCCAGCGCGACCACCGCCACGTGCGCCTTGGCCGTACCCTCGCGGCGGATCGCGGCCTGGGCGCCCCGGGCCGCGGCGAGCAGGGCGCGGTCGGCGAAGAGGACACCCGACATGCCGCGACCGCGTTCGCGGTCCAGGAAGAGGGCCGCGCCGGCGAATCCGGGCAGGACCTCCAGCCGGGGCAGCACGCCGGCGTGGAAGGTGTCGGCGGCGAGGTCCGTGTCCGCCGGGTCGAACTCGAGCCGGGCGACCCGCAGCCAGCCGCCGGTGACAGGCCGGTGCGCGCGGTGGAAGACGGCGGCCTCGTAGTTCTCGACCGCGACGGTCCCGGCGAAGGGCTGCAGCAGCTCCGGCCGCCGGGCACTCATCACCTCGTCGCTGTTGCGGCGGGCGTCCACGGACTCCCACCAGCTGACCGTGAGCAGTTTGCCGAGGTCACGGTCGACGAAGACGCCCGCGCCCCGATAGCCGGGCCGCTCCTCCAGCAGGTCGTGCCCCCGGGTGTTCAGGGCCCCCACGGCCGTGCCCAGCTGCGCCGGATCGCCGGTCGCGTACACCGTGCGTACGAACATGCGCCTCGCCTCCCGGAGCGGTGACCCTGCCGACCGACGCGGCAGACATATCCGGAAAAGTCGTTTTCTACAGTCTTGCCAGGGTCTCAAATCACCGCAATACGCACAGCTTTCGGGAGCTCGCAATCCGAGGGTTGACGAGGACATGCAGACGGGTCCACCGTGTACGGCACCAGTAAGGAAACTTTCCTAACAGAAGGGCCCCCCACAGTGCGCCTTCGAACCCTGACCCTTGCCGCGGCCTCCGGGACCGCCCTGCTCGCCGCCGGAATGCTGCCCGCGCACGCGTCCGCCGGCACGGCGACGCACACCGCTCCGGCCTCCGCCCAGGAGGGCTCGGTCAGCGCGGCCGATCTGCTCGCCAAGGTGAAGTCGTGTTCGCAGATATCGAACGGCAAGTACAAGACCGACGACGAGACGTCGGCCACGGTCCCCGTGTGCGGCAAGAACGGCGCCGTGTTCTGGAAGGCCGACATGGACATCGACTGCGACGGCCAGCGCACCACCAACTGCAACGAGAACCGCGACCCCTGGTACCAGGACGACACCGCCTTCCACCAGTCCGACGGCAAACCACTGAAGGCGGAGTCGCTCCCGTACGTGGTGGTCCCGAGCTCCAGCAGCATCTGGAACTACTCCAGCGCCGGGATCAAGGGCGGTGGCGTGGTCGCGGTGATCTACAACAACAAGGTGGAGTACGCCGTCGTCGGCGACACCGGGCCCACGAAGATCATCGGGGAGGCGTCGTACGCCACCGCCAAGGCGCTCGGCATCGATCCGGACCCGAAGACCGGCGGCGCCGACTCGGGCGTGACCTACATCCTGTTCAAGAACTCCAGGGTCTCCCCCATCGAGAGCCACAGCGCCGCGGTCTCCCTCGGGGACCAGCTGGCCAAGCAGTTCCTGGCCAACAACTGACCGGCGCCGTACGTCAGTTGGGCTGGCCCAGCGGACGTACGACCACGGTGTTGACGTCGACCCCGGCCGGCTGCCGGATCGCCCAGACCACCGAGTCGGCGATCTGGTCGGCGGTCAGCAGGTGTCCCGGCGGCAGGCTGCCGAGCCCGTCCCAGAACGGGGTCTCCACCCGGCCGGGGGCGACCAGCGTCACACCGATCCCGTACTCCGTGACCTGACGCCGGGTGTTCTCGGCGAGCCCGGTGACCGCCCACTTGGTGGCGCCGTAGATGTTGCCCGGGGTGTTCACGAACCCGGCGACGCTGCCGATGAGGACGATCCGGCCGCGGGACTCCTTCAGCGCCTCGACGGAGGCCCGGATGAGCAGGGCCGGGCCGAGGACGTTGGTGAGCACCATCTCGGTCCAGCCGGCCGGGTCGCCCTCGGCCACGGTGTCATGGGTGGCGAAGCCGGCGTTGGCGACGACCGTGTCCAGTCGGCCGTACGCCTTGAGGGTGCGGTCGACAGCATTCTGTATGTCATCGAACGCCGACGCGTCACCGGCGACCGTCAGCAGCTCCTCGGGATTGCCGAGCCCGTCGGCGAAGTCCCGCAGCCGGGCCTCCGTACGGCCGGTGACGGCGACCCGGTGCCCGGCGGCCAGCAACTGCCGGGCGACGGCGGCGCCGATGCCGGTGGCGCCGCCGGTGACGAGTGCGACCGGAGTGTCGTTCATGTGAGGTCCCCCTGTGTGTCGGTGAGACCGGCAGTCCATCACTTGGAGCACTCTTCAAGTCAAGTGCCGTCGCAGGTACGGCGGTACGGCACCGACGGCAGGTGGCGCTGCCATGCGGCGGGACCGGCACGCCGTGCGCACGTGAGCGGACGACGACGGCCCGCTTCGGGTCCGACGGCCGGACCCGGTGGGACAGCCGGTGGACCCGGATCCGCGCGAGGCGGTCAAGCGCCAGGTGCCCCCGGGCACTTCGAGGAGTGCCGGACGTGGATGGTGCGGGGTGCGCGGGTGAGCGTGTTCGCGCGGGCGGGGCGGTGTTGAGTGGCGCGGGCGAGAAGCGGCGCGGGCGGGAGGGCGTGCGGCCCCGGGGTCGTACTCGGCACCGCACCCGAACCTCCGGCGATACGCCAGGTCACATCGGCCGTACCGCCCGGTGCACCGTGTGGGCCGCCAGGATGAAGACGTCGGGGCGGTGGTGGACGCCGGCGGGATCGGCGGGGTCGAGGAGGCGGTCGAGGGTGGCGCGGTCCTCGGCGTCCAGGGCGTCGGCGTGGATGTCCCGGGTGCGGGTCAGTGCACCGACGACGAAGGCGCGGGCCCGGTCCGGTACGGGGGCGGGGATGTCGAGGAGGAAGCTGCGGGTGCCCGTGTGCTTCAGGCCGGCCGCGGTCAGCAGGGCCGGCCAGTCCTCGGTCTCGGCGACCGCGCCGGGCAGCTCGGCGCGCATCCGGGCGAAGCGGGCCTCCTGGAGCACGTCGAGGCGGGCCTGCAGTCCGGGGCGGCCGAAGCCGATGTCCCGGGGAAGACAGCGGCTGGGCAGTCCGCCCTCCAGGATGGCCAGGGTGCCGCCCGGGGCGAGCCGGGCGGCGAACGCGGTGAGCGCGGCCTTCTGGTCGCCGAGGTGGTGCAGGCTGCGGCTGGCCCACAGCAGGTCCGCCGGATAGTCCAACTCGGCCAGAGAGTCCGGGAGTTCCCCCGCGAGGGTGCCGAAGCGGTCGGCGACGCCCTGGCGGGCGGCACGGGCCCGGGCGTGCTCCAGAAGCGGTTCGGAGGCGTCGGCGGCGACCACCCGCGCGCCGGGGAACGTCTCCGCCATCAGGCAGGCGATCACTCCGGGCCCGCTGCCCGCGTCCACGATCAGCCCGGGCTCGGTCACTTCCCTGCCCAGCCAGGCCAGGGCGCGCGCGTATGCCGGGGCGGTCACCTCGGCCTCCGCCTCCAGCAGCGCCGCCATCGCGCCCCAGTCGACGTCGCCGCCGTGGGTGTGAGCGTGGGTGTCACCGTGGCCGTGCCGTGTGGGGTGCCTGTGGTGGTGGGCCTGGTGGTCGTGTGCCATGTCGCTCAGCCTCTCGCTCGGATGCGGCCAGCGTGCGACGGCACACGGGGAGAGGCCAGTTTCGTTGCCGGTGCCGCAAAAAAGATGCCGGTGCGGCAAAAGAAACAAGGTGCGCCCGAGCGGGTGACGGCGCCAGCATGGGGCCCCGTGGACGACGAACTGGTGCAGCGCTTCCTCGGCGACGGCTTCGTGAAGATCGACGGCGCGGTCCCCACCCCTGTCGCCGAGGACTGCGCCCGGCTGCTGTGGCGGGAAACCGGTTACGACCCGGACGCTCCCGGCACCTGGAAGGATCCGGTGGTGTGGGTCGGGGACATGGCCCAGGAGCCGTTCGACGCGGCGGTCAACTCCCCTGTCCTGCACGCGGCGTTCGATCTGCTCGTCGGTGCGGGCCGGTGGGTGCCGCGTCATTCGCTGGGCTCGTTCCCGCTTCGCTTCCCGCACACCGAGGAGCCGGACGACGCGGGCTGGCACATCGAAGGCAGCTATCTCCCCGAGGGAGAGAGCTGGTACTTCGCCAACCTGCGCTCGCGGGACCGCGCGCTGCTGATGCTGTTCCTGTTCAGCGAGGTCACCGAGGCCGACGCCCCGACGCGGATCAGGGTCGGCTCGCACCTGGACGTGCCGGAACTGCTGAAGCCGTACGGCGAGGCGGGCGCGTCCATCCTGGAACTCGGTCCCCGGCTCGACCGGGCCACGGCCCACCGCCCGCTCGCCCACGCCACCGGCCGCCCCGGTGACGTCTACCTCTGCCATCCGTTCCTGGTGCACGCGGCCCAGCCGCACCACGGCGCCCGGCCGCGGTTCATGGCGCAGCCGCCGCTGTATCCGGCGGTGCCCCTGGACCTGGAGCGGCCGCACGGCGGGTTCGCGCCGGTGGAGCGCGCGATCCGCCGGGGTCTGCGCCGGTAGGGCCGACCCCGGCGGAGGTCACCGGGTCAGGACAGCGGCGGATAGGCGTTCTGCATCAGCGCGAGCAGCGAGGTTCTGGTACGGCTCATGAGTGCCGGTTCCTTCTGTCGTCCGTGGTGTCCACGGGTTCGCGGTGTCTACGGGTTCAGGGCGCGCAGGTGGTCGCGCAGCCCGATGCCGTACGCGGTGGGTGTGCCGTCGTAGGCGGAGATCAGGGACGGGCCGGAGGAGCAGTCCCAGGCGTTCCAGGTCCAGCCCAGATAGGACAGGTCCCGGTCGTCGAACCACTTCATGACCTGGTCGACGAACGCGTGCGCGCAGGTGTTCTCGCCTATCTCACCGGCGATCAGCGGCACCTGGGCGGCGACCGGGGCGAGGGTGGAGTTCCAGCAGCTCTCGGTCGAGCAGGTGTTGAAGTTGTAGACGTGGTAGGCGGCGGCCAGATTGCCGGCCGGGTCGGTGGGCCTGTACGTGAGCCACTGACTGAGGTCGTTGGAATACGCCGGCCCACCGGCCATGATGACGTTCCTGGCTCCGGCGTCCCGGACACTGTCGACGAGATCCTGCATACCGGCGACCTCGTACGAGATCCCGGGGCAGGTCCCGCCGTCCCGCCAGCACTTCCAGGCGTCGGTGCTGCTGGAGGTGGCCCGGTCCGGGTAGGGCTCGTTGAACAGGTCGAACACCGGCGCCGGGTCGTCCTTGAAGGTGCTCGCCACCGACGCCCAGAACGACGGGCTGTACTGCATGTCGGGCATCGGCTTCTGACAGGTGGCGTGGACGTCGGAGCAGCCGGCCGAGTTGCCGGTGTACTGGCCGTAGGACCAGTGCAGGTCGAGGATCGGGGTCAGACCGTGCGCCTCGACGCGGGCCACCAGGTCCTTGACGGCGGCGATGTAATTGGCGCCCCCGTACTCGGGCTTGATGTTGGAAAGACCCAGCCAGCACTCCTCGTTGAGCGGGATGCGCACGGCGTTGACCTTCCAGTCGGCGATCGCCCCGATGGCCGCGTCGTCGACCGGGCCGTCCCAGATGCCGTAACCCTGGACGCACATGAACTCGCCGCCGGAGCGGTTGACGCCGAGCAGCCGGTGGGGGGTGCCGGTGGCGTCCACCAGCTTGTTCCCGGAGACATGCAGGGCGGGGGCGGTGCCGCCGGAGGACGGGGGCGGTGTGGTCGGCGGTGTCGGCTCGGTGTCGACGTTGCAGATCGTTCCGTTGAGCGTGAACACCGTCGGCGCGGTGTTGCGGCCCGACCAGGAGGCGAGGAAGCCGGCGGTGCCGCTCGCACCGGTGCCGAGGGAACCGTTTTAGCTCTCGTTTCCGGCGGTCACGGTGCTGCCGGACTGGGACCACTGGGCGTTCCAGCCCTGGGTTACTTTCTGGCCGTCGGCGAAGTCGAACCCGAGCCGCCAACTGCTCAGTGCTGCCCGGTTGTTGGTGATCCTCACCGATCCCTGGAAGCCGCCGTCCCACTGGTTGGTGACGGAGTAGTCCACCGTGCACGCGGGCGTGGCTCCCTGGGCCGACACCACCGGGACGATCGCGCTCGCGACGAGCGTGGCTGCTCCGGCGGCGGCTAAAAGTACTGAACGCGGGGGGTTTCGCATGAGCGACTCCTACAGTTGGGCGCGCCGTGACGGACGCGTCGACTGGCCAGAACCGCTCCCACTGGTGCGCAGGAAGGTAGCGCCAAGTGGCTTTGCTGCACAGGGGAGTTGCCGACCTTTCCGCAAGGGGCTCGGTCGAATCTTTTCGACTCTTCGAGCACCTTGACGGCTCACAGGGTCGTCATCACTATGGGAGCGCTCCCACTGGTTCAAGCCTTGACTTCTCCCCCACGCCGCAAGGAGGAACCAGCACATGGATCCCTGACGCGGGCGCAGAGCCGCCGTACGGCGGTTGTGGACCGTCGTGGCGAAGGCGCTGCTGGACGGCATGTGGGACCACTACCAGGACGGTCTACATGGGTTCGTACGCGGAGCTATTCGAATCGCCACAGCCCCGCGAAGGCTCCGCGTACGGCGACGGGCGGCCCCCATCCGCACAGGGGGGGCCGCCCTGTCCTCGCTCGTCCCCCTCAAGGTGTTGTCGGCCCTCGCCGTTGTCCCGCCGCGGCCTTCCGGAACGCGCGCAGCGCGAACACCGGGTCGGGGCGGGGGCGGTCCTGGTCCGGGAGGCGGGACAGGCGCGCGGCGAACTCCTCGGTGCGCGGCTCGCCCGGTGGCAGCTGGGTGAACCAGCCACGGCGCAGGTCGGCGACGGTGGCGCGGGGGCTGCGGCCCTGGCCGACGCCGGGGAACACGGTCTCGCCGGCCGGCCGGAGCCCGTGCCGGGCGGCGTGCGCGGTGACGGTGGCGGCGGCGTCCCGCGCCGGGCGGCGCGGACGGGCGGCGAGCACGGCGTCGATGTCGCTGCCGACGTCGTGCGCCGCGGCCTTGTCGACGGTGGTGACGTAGATGCCGCCGGGTCGCAGCACCCGGGCGCACTCGGCGACGATCGCGCGGACGTCCTCGGCGTCCTGAAGCAGATGCAGCAGCCAGATGCTGGTGACGGCGTGGAAGGTGCCGGTGCGGAACGGCAGCCGGCGGCTGTCGGCCCGTACGATCGCGCCCGGTAGCCGCGCGCCAGCCCTGCGCACCATGGCGGCGGTGAGGTCGGCGCCCGTCACCCGCAGCGCGGGGCGCCCGGCGGCCAGCCGGCGGGTGACGATACCCGTGCCGCAGGCCACGTCGAGGAGACGGCCCGGCCCCTCGGGGATCAGACCGAGCACCGCCTCCGTGGCCGCCGCGGCGCGGGCCTCGCCGCCGCGGGACGCGTCATAGGCGTCGGCTTCCTTGTCGTAGTCGAGCACGCCCCTCAGTGTGCGTGGTGACCCGGGGAGAGGTCCTCCACCCTGCGGGCGAGCGCGAAGTCGTTCGCGGTGAGTGCGCCGCCCGCGCTGTGTGTGTGGACGCTGAGGGAGACGGTGTTGTAGCCGAGGGTGAGGTCGGAGTGGTGGTCCAGTTCGTCCTGGACGGCGGCGATGTGCATGACCAGCGCCGCCGCCGCGACATGCGAGCCGAGGCGGTAGGAGCGGGTGAGCCGGCCGGCGTCGTCGACCGACCAGCCGGGCAGCTCGGCGAGCCGGTCCTCGATCTCCTTCTGCGACAGCGGTTCGACGGCCATGGCCGGGTCTCCCTTCGAGTCGGCGGGAACACGGGTACGGGTTCAGCCTGCCACGCCGGCCGTGTCCCCACTCCACCGCAAGGCCGACCACACCGGCCGTGTCCGCACCCCACCGCAAGGCCGACCACACCGGCCGTGTCCGCACCCCACCCCGAGGCCGAACACCCCACCCGTACGCCCACTCCACCCCGAGGCCGACCACCCCACCCGTACGCCCACTCCACCCCGAAGCCGACCGCGCCGGCCGTGTCCGCACCCCACCGCGAGGCCGAACAGCCCACCCGTACGCCCACTCCACCCCGAAGCCGAACAGCCCACCCGTACGCCCACTGCATCCCGAGGCCGACCACACCACCCGTACGCCCACTCCACCGCCATGCCCGGCGCCGCGTCAGCCGTGTGCGCACTCCGCCGCGAGGTCGTCGGCGAGCGCGGCGATCCGGTCGCGGCCCTCCACCCGGGCGACCCAGGCATGCGGCAGGCCGGTGTCGCCGTGCAGCGCGCCGAGCAGGTTGCCGCAGATCGAGCCGGTGGAGTCGCTGTCGCCCGAGTGGTTGACGGCCAGCAGCAGGGCCTGCTCGGCGGCGGGCTCGGCGAGCGCGCAGTAGACGCCGATGGCAAGGGCCTCCTCGGCGACCCAGCCCGCGCCGAGGGACTCCACCTTCTCGGCCGCCGGCGTCCCGTCGGCCGCGAGGTCCAGGGCGGCGCGCAGGGCGGCGGCGGTCTCCGTGTGGCCGCGGTGCCGCTCCAGCAGCCGCAGGGTGCGCAGTACGGCGCCCTCCAGGGACTCCCCGGCGACCAGGTGCGCCACGATCGCGGCGAGCGCGCCGGCCGCGTAGTAGCCGGTCGGGTGGCCGTGGGTGATCTGGGCGCCGCGCGCGGCCATGGCGAAGGCCTCCTCGGCGGGGCTCACCAGGCCGAAGGGGGCCGAGCGCATGACCGTGCCGCAGCCCTTGGAGTCGGGGTTGACCTCGCCCGGCGTGCCGTCCAGCGGGAGCGCGGGGTCGGGCGCGTACATCTGGGCCACGCCGGACAGGCAGGCGTTGCCGGGGGCGCGGCGGGCATAGAGCCAGGCCTCGGTGACCAGTCCGCCGGACGGTGCGCCGGGCTGCGGTGCGGACTGTTCGGGGCCGGGCTTCGACTGGGTCTGCAGCCAGCGCTCGTACGCCTGCCGCAGCAGCAGGGGCCAGGCGCCGCCGATGCCCTTCTCGCGCTGCCGTGCGTGCGCCTGGATCAGGGCCTCCACGGTGAACAGGGTCATCTGGGTGTCGTCGCTGATCAGGCCGACCGCGCCGTGGGCGCCGGTTACGAAACCGGTTACGCTGCGTGCTCCGTGGCCGGCGCGGATCCGGTCCAGGGAGGCGAACTCCACCGGGTAACCGAGGGCGTCACCGACCGCGCCGCCGAGGAGACACAGCCGCGGACCCTGGCCCGGTGGACGGCCGCGGCCTGAAGGGACGCCTGGGGGGACGAGGCCCGCCACGGCTTGGACCACGGCTCGTTCATGCGCACCGGAAGCAACTCCTCGGCTGCGGTTCCTCGACTACGGTCGGGCGTATGGCCATTGTCGCTTCCGGTCCCTCCGCGTCCGCCACCGCCTCCACCGCCGACAAGGGCGTCGGCCCGCTGCTGCGCGCCTGGCGGGAGCGGCGCCGGATCTCCCAGCTGGAGCTGGCGCTGCGCGCCGACTCCTCGGCCCGGCACATCAGCTTCATCGAGACCGGGCGGTCCCGGCCGAGCGAGGAGATGGTGCTGCGGCTCGCCGGGCATCTGGACGTGCCGGTGCGCGAGCGCAACGCGCTGCTGCTGGCGGCCGGTTACGCCCCGCACTATCCGGAGACCCCGCTGGACGACCCGGCGCTGGACGCGCTGCGTGACGGCATGGAACGCCTCATCCAGGGCTATGAGCCCTGTCCGGCGCTGGTGGTCGACGCCGGTTACACGGTCGTGGCCGCGAACCGGGGCGTCATGATGCTGCTGGACGGCGTGCCGGAGACACTGCTGTCGCAGCCGAACGCGATGCGGCTGACCCTGCATCCGCAGGGCCTTGCACCCCGCATCCGCAATCTGCGGGCGTGGCGCGGGCATCTGCTGGCGCAGATGGAGCGGCAGATCGCCCTGCAGCGCTCGGACCGGCTCCGGGCCCTGTACGAGGAGGTGGCCGCCTACCCGGTGCCGGAGGAGACTCCGGGTGACGAACCGGCCGAGTCCCCCGCGTACTTCGCGCTGCCGCTGCTCATCGAGCACGACGGCCGGATCCTGTCGTTCGTGTCGTCGATCTCCACCTTCAACACGCCGATGGACGTGACGGTCGCCGAACTCGCCATCGAGACGTTCCTGCCGGCGGACCCGGCGACCGCCAAGTACCTGCACACGCTTGCCGTTTGACCGCTTCCGTCGGCCGGATCCCCTCGGACTCGTGTGCGAGAGAGGATCACATGGCAGACTGCCCGCGTACTTCGGCGCGTAGGGGAGGGCGTGGCGTGAGTGAGCGGCGGGCTGCGCCGACCGTGGGCCAGGTGGTGCTCGGTAAACGGTTGCAGGAACTGCGCGAGGCGTCGGGCCTCGGCCGGGAGGAGGCCGCCAGGGTCCTCAGGGTGGCGTCGGCGACCGTACGCCGGATGGAGATGGCCGAGGTCGCGCTGAAGATCCCCTACGTGCAGGTGCTGCTGGACACCTACGGGGTGCCCGAGGAGGAGGCCGCCGCGTTCGTGCGGCTGGCCGAGGAGGCGAACCAGCCGGGCTGGTGGCAGCGGTTCCACGACGTGCTCCCGGACTGGTTCAGCC
Source organism: Streptomyces sp. RB17 (assembly GCF_009604455.1). Classification (GTDB taxonomy): domain Bacteria; phylum Actinomycetota; class Actinomycetes; order Streptomycetales; family Streptomycetaceae; genus Streptomyces. The sequence goes on along the minus strand of NZ_WEGL01000011.1, from coordinate 223,254 downwards.
TGTACGTCAGCCTGGAGGGCGCCGCCCGGATCATCCGTTCCTACGAGCCGCACTTCATACCCGGTCTGCTGCAGACCGAGGACTACGCGCGGGCGGTGCTGGAGGCCGGGACGATCGGGCAGACCTCGCCCGAGAGCGTGGAACGGCATGTGTCGCTGCGCATGGAACGGCAGCGGCTGCTGGAGCGCGACGACCCGCCCCACCTGTGGGTGATCATGGACGAGACGGTGCTGCGGCGCCCGGTGAGCACGCGCGGCGCCGTCATGCGCGAGCAGCTGGACCGGCTGCTGGAGTACGCCGAGCGGGACCGGGTCACGCTGCAGGTCGCCGAGTTCGCGGCGGGCCCGCATCCGGGGACGTACGCGCCGTTCACGCTGTTCCGGTTCGCCGAGCCGGAGTTGCCGGACATGGTGTTCACCGAGTACCTGACCGGCGCGCTCTACCTGGACTCCCGCCCCGAGGTGGCCGCGCATCTGGAGGTGCTGGACCACATGACGGCCCGCGCCACGTCGGTGCAGCGCACCCGGACCCTGCTGCGGGAGTTCCGCACGACCTTGTGACGCCACGTCCGGACCGAGCCCTGGGGGAACAGCCGTATGACCGCACGCGATGCCACGCCCATGCCGATCGACACCAGCCGTCCGCACCCCGCCCGGGTGTACGACTGGTGGCTGGGCGGCAAGGACAACTACCCGGTGGACGAGGAGTTGGCCCGGAGGATCCTCGCCGTGGACGGCACGGTGGTGCGCGGGGCGCGGGCCAACCGCCGGTTCATGCACCGGGCCGTGCGTACGGCGGCGGAGGCCGGGGTACGGCAGTTCCTCGACATCGGAACCGGTATCCCGACCGAGCCCAATCTGCACCAGGTGGCCCAGGGCGTGGCCCCGGAGTCCAGGGTGGTGTACGCGGACAACGACCCGATCGTGCTCCGGCACGCCGAGGCCTTGCTGCAGAGTTCCGCCGAGGGCGGCACGGACTACATCCACGCCGACGTCCGCGATCCCGGCACCATCCTGCGGCTCGCGGGCGAGTGCCTGGACTTCGGCCGCCCGGTCGCGCTGTCCCTGGTGGCGCTCACCCACTATCTGGGTGACCAGGACGACGATGTGTTCGGACTGGTCGAGCGGTACGTCGACGAGCTCGCCCCCGGCAGTTTCCTGATCCTCTCCCAGGTCACCCAGGATCTCAGCCCCGAGGGGGTGGCCGCGGCGGCCGAGCTGTTCCGTCGCAGCGGTACGCCGTTCCACCCCCGCACGCTCCCCGAGTTCTCCCGCTTCTTCGACGGTCTGGAGCTGCTCGGTCCCGGCGTCATCCCGGTGTACGGCTGGCGCCCGGAACCGGTGGACGTGGCGGCGCAGGCGGAGGGGGTCGTGCCGGTGTACGCGGGGGTGGCGGTCAAACGCTGACCCGTACGGGTCCGGTTCCGGCCGTGTCGTCACCGCGCCCTGAATTCACGGCTGTTCGGCCCGGGGCGGCGGTCGGGAACGGCTGGGGCGGCCGCGTACTCCGGTAGCATCGGTCGCCGCGAGCGAACGGCGCCATCGATGAGCACGGCGGGGGAATGCCGACATGGTGAGACGGTACGTGGTCGCACCGGGAGGGCGACGGGGCACCTACGCGGACATCGCATCCGCGCTGCGGGCGGCCGACGGGCGGCGGGGTCCGGCGCGGGTGGAGATCGAGCCCGGACACTACCCGGAGCGCCTGACCGTGCGGGGCGAGGTCGAGCTGGCCGCGCACGGTGAACCCGGCTCCGTGGTGGTGAACCCGGCCGGGGGCAGCGTGCTGGACGCCGCGGGGTCGGTGGTGGTGCGCGGACTGGAGCTGGTCGGGCGGGACGCGGACGTCGTCGACCTGCACGCGGGCACGCTCGTACTGGACCGGGTGGCGGTCCGGGCGCACGGCGGGGTCTGTCTGCACGCCCGGCGGGGCACGGCGGCCACGCTGACGGACAGTGAGTTCCGTTACGGACGCGTGCTGTTCTCCGGGGCGGCGGGGAGCGTGGAGCGGTGCCGGTTCACCGACGCCGCCGACAACGCCGTCGCGGTGATCGAGGGCGGCCGCATCGCCCTGCGCGACAGCCGGTTCACCGGCAGCCGGATCCACGGGGTGCGGGTCAGCGACGCCCGGGCCGAGCTGACGGGGTGCGAGCTGACCGGTACCGGGCAGGCGGCCGTGTGCGCGGACACGCGGGCGGAGATGACCGTCACGGACTGCGTGATCAGCGCCGTACAGGCCGAGGGGGTGCTGTACACCGGGCAGTCCCGGGGTCTGATGCGGGGCTGCCGGGTGAGCGACGCCGAACACGGGGTCGCGGCGACGACCGGCAGCGATCCCGTCGTCCGTGACTGTGTGTTCGCCGACTGCCGGGACACGGGCATCAACGTCCCGGACGAAGGCCGGGGGACGTTCGAGAACTGCGAGGTGGTCGACGCCCGGACCGTGTCGGTGCTCGTCACGCGGGGCGGGGCGCCCACGGTCGCCGGCTGCCGGATCGTGGGCGGCCACGTCGGTGTCGCGGTCGTCGACAAGGGCCGTGGCCGCTTCAGCCGGATCGACGCCCGGAACCTGAGAAGCGTCGCGCTGCGGGTACGGGAGGACGCCAAGGCGGTGTTCGAGGACGTGCGGGTCGAGCGCTGCGCGGCGGGCCTGGAGACGCTGGGCCCCGCCGACACCACCGCGGAGCTGACCGGTGGGCGGTTCGACGACTGCGAACTGGGGTCGGTGAGTTCGGGCGGCATGTCACGGGTCACGGTCAGGGGGGTCACCGCACGGCGCGGGCTCGTGGGCTTCTCCGCCATCGAGGAGTCCCAGCTGTACCTGGACGACTGCGAGGTCGCCGAGATGAGCATGGGGGTGCTCGCCATCGGCAGCTCGATGCTGGTCGCCCGGAACCTGTCCGTCACCGGGCCGGACGGCCCCGGCCTCGGCTGCACGGGCTCGGCGTTCGTGGACGTGGCCGGGAGCCGGTTCGCCCACTGCGGATACGCGGCCGTGTCGGCGCAGGAGATGAGCACGGGCCGCTTGGTGGACTGTTCAGTGACGGGCGCGCCGGGCAGCATGGCCGTACAGCACAACGGCCGCGTCGAGGTCGTCTCGCTCGACTCCTCGCTGCGGGTCGCCAAGCAGTTCTCCGAGCCGGCCGCTCCCCCGCCGCCGCCCGTCGTCAACACCTACGTCACCTACAACGCCCCGGTCTTCATGAAGGCCGTCACCAACTCCCAGATCGCCTTCGGCAATTCCCACGTCATCCAGCGGATGACCACACAGGACGGAGCCGGCTCATGACCGACCCGCAGCAGCAGGGCGCCCCCGGCGGTCCGGTGTTCCTCGGACCCGTCTCGGGCAACCAGATCGCCTGGGGAAACCAGACCGTCACCCAGTACCAGCGGAACGACACCGCGCCCGCACCCGGTTTCGAGGCGCTCGCGCAGCTCGTGGGCGACCTGCTGCTGCAGCTGCCGCAGGCGGGCCTCGCGGAGCAGGACCAGGTGGACGCCGAGGCCGCGGCCGAGGAGGTGCTCGCGGAGATCACCGGGCCCGAGGCACCCGAGCCGGGCCGGCTGCGGCGGGCGCTGAACGGCCTCAAGGGGGCCCTGGCCCCGGTCGCCACAGGTGCCGCGGCCGGAGTGGAGGCGGGCGCACAGGAGTGGGCACACGAGGCGATCAGAAACCTGACCACACTCATTTGAAGGCTCCCCTCCCTGAAGGGAGGGGATTCGTCACCCTCCAGGGCTGAGCGGGGATTTACGGCTCAGGCCGCCACCGGAGCCAGCGGCTCAGGTGGTCTGACGCCCTCGACACCGTCCGGGTTCCAACCTGCCCGGACCAGCATCACGCGGGCGGAGTTCTTGTCCCTGGGGGACACGGCTCCACACACGGTGCAGGCATACGTTCTCATCGACAGAGGTAGTGCGTGCTTGGTTCTCGCTCCGCACTTGGCACAGTCCATCGTGGTGTGCGCCGGGTGCACGAGACGGACGTCCCGCCCGTGCTTGCGGCCCATCTCGCACAGGGCACGCTTGGTCGCGGCGATGGCGGCATCGGCCGCCTTGCGGGCCATGGTGGTCTTCGCCAGGAACTTCGGCCTAAAGTCCTCCACCGCAACCCCGTCATGGCCGCGCATCACGGACTTGGCCCACTTGCGGCCGGTGTCCTCCCGCTGCCTCGCGATCTTCTTGTGCAGCTTCGCCGCCTGCGCCTGCGCGGCCCGGTAGCCCGCGGATGCGGGCTGTCCCTTCGAAGGCCGGCGCCGGGCCATCATCCGCTGGTACCTCGCCAGCCGCTGCGCGGCCCGCTTGCCGTGCTCGGCATGGGGCAGATCGTAGGCGTCGTCGGTGGTGGTGGCAGTCTCCTTCACACCCCAGTCCACGCCCAGGACGCGGCCGGTCTCAGAGAGCGGCTCAACCTGAGCCGGGACGACGAAGGACCCATACCAGTGGCCCAGGCTGTCCTGGTACACCCGCACACTCGACGGGTCGGCGGGCAGGTCCCGCGACCACACCACCGTCAGCACGATCTGGCCCGCAAGGTGCAGGCGGCCGTCCTTGAGGCGGAAACCGCGCTTCGTGTAGTTGAGGCTGCACCGCGCCTCCCGCTTCTTCTTGAAGCGGGGCATCTGGGCCCGGCGGTGCATCGGCAACCGGTCCTTGATGTCCTTCAGCGCTTTGGCACGGGACTTGGCAAAGTCCCGAATCACCTGCTGCTGCGGCACGCTCGCGCCCTCAGCCAGCCATGGCGTCACCCCGCGTGCCTCGGTCAGCATCTTGTCCAACTGCCCCGGACCACAGGTCACCTTCTCACCCGTCGCCCGGTTCTTCGCGTGCACCTGCTGGGACTTCGCGACGCACTCATTCCAGATCCACCGGCAGCGCGCCCACTCCGCCTCAAGTGCGCGCCGCGCGGCAGCCGACAGGCGCACACGGAAGGTGTACCGGGCATGCCCGGTGTCCTTCGTGGTCGCCTCTGCCGTCATGCATCCGAACCTACCTGAGAGGACTGACAGTTGAGAGTTCTTGATCATTGCGGGCGACATCACCGCCGTGCGGGGTGGACGCCGGATCGCCCTGACGGCGACCCGGCTATCCCTGCCCTGCTCCGCAGGAGTCCGATTCCTCCCCGGCCTGAAGGCCAGGGCATCCTCGGAGGAACCCGGTGAACCCCGCGATGCCCCCCGCGGGCCTACGTCAGCCCCGGGCCCGCGCGGACCGGTACGAGCGCCGGGCGGTCCCTGCCGGGCCGGCCGAGATCCGGACACTCCCTGCCGGGCCGGTCGAGCTCCGGACACTCCCTGCCAGCCGGCGTGAGCCCGAGCGCCCCGCGCGGACCGACGTGAGCTCCGGACACTCCCTGCCAGGCCGACGCGAGCCCCGGGCGTCCCGCGCGGACCGACGCCAGCCCCGGCCGCCCGGCGCGGACCGGCATGAACTCCGGACGGGCACCCCCGCGCGGACCGGCATGGGCCCCGGGCACTTCCTGCCAGGCCGGCGTGAGCCCCGGGCGCCCAGCGAGGACCGGCACGAGCCCCGGCCGCCACGCGCGGACCGGCATGAACTCCGGACACTCCCTGCCAGGCCGACGCGAGCCCCGGGCGCCCCGCGCGGACCGACGCCAGCCCCGGCCGCCCGGCGCGGACCGGCATGAACTCCGGACGGGCACCCCGCGCGGACCGGCATGGGCCCCGGGCACTCCCTGCCAGGCCGGCGTGAGCCCCGGGTGCTGCCTGACGGGCCGGCCGAGCTCCGGTCGGTTCTCGCGCCGGTGTGGGCCCCGGGCGCCTCTGCCCGGTATGAGGCTCGGTTGCCCTCACAGCAGTTGTGAGTCGCACACTCCCCTGTACCCGCCGTGAACCACAGGCTCCCCCGCAGCCGAGGTGAGCCCAGGTGGCCCTGCGCCTGCATGAGCCCGGGCCCCTCTGATCCCGGCATGAGCCCCGGGCACCCCGCGTGGACCGGCATGAGCGCCGGACACTCCCTGCCGGGCCGGCGTGAGCCCCGGGCGGTGTCAGGCGGCTCCGTCCTTGCTGCCTGGTTCGTCGTCGACGATCTCCGCGTCGACCACGCCGTCCGCGTCGGCCGTGCTCTCGCCGCTCGTGCTCTCCTGCGCGGACTGGCCGTCGGCCGAGGCGGACGCGTACATGGCCTGGCCCATCTTCTGGCTGACGGTGGCGAGTTTCTCCACGCCGGTGCGCAGGGCGGTGGTGTCGGCGTTCTGTTCCAGCAGCGTCTTCAGTTCCGCCGCGGCCGTCTCGACCTCGCCACGCGTGTCGGCGGGGACGCGGTCGTGGTTGTCGCGGATGAACTTCTCGGTCTGGTAGACGAGTTGCTCGGCCTGGTTGCGGGTCTCGGCGGCCTCACGGCGCTTGCGGTCCTCCTCGGCGTACTGTTCGGCGTCCCGCATCATGCGGTCGATGTCGTCCTTGGGAAGCGCCGAACCGCCCGTCACCGTCATCTTCTGCTCGCGTCCCGTCGCCAGGTCCTTCGCCGAGACGTGCATGATCCCGTTGGCGTCGATGTCGAAGGCCACCTCGATCTGCGGGACGCCGCGCGGCGCGGGCGGCAGCCCGGTGAGGTCGAAGACGCCGAGCTTCTTGTTGTACGCCGCGATCTCCCGTTCGCCCTGATAGACCTGGATGCCGACCGAGGGCTGGTTGTCGGTGGCGGTGGTGAAGATCTCCGAACGGCGCGTAGGGATCGTGGTGTTGCGTTCGATCAGCTTGGTCATGATGCCGCCCTTGGTCTCGATGCCGAGGGACAGCGGGGTGACGTCCAGGAGGAGGACGTCCTTGACGTCGCCGCGCAGGACACCGGCCTGGAGCGCGGCGCCCACGGCGACCACCTCGTCGGGGTTGACGCCCTTGTGCGGGTCCTTGCCGGTGAGGTCGCGGACCAGGTCGGTGACGGCGGGCATCCGGGTGGAGCCGCCGACGAGGATGACGTGGTCGATCGCGGACAGCTGGATCCCGGCGTCCTGGACGGCCTGGTGGAAGGGCTTCTTGCAGCGGTCGAGCAAGTCGGCGGTCAGCTCCTGGAACTGAGCGCGCGTCAGTTTCTCCTCCAGGTGCAGCGGGCCCTCGGCGGAGGCGGTGATGTAGGGCAGGTTGATCGAGGTCTCCGAGGACGACGACAGCTCGATCTTGGCCTTCTCGGCGGCCTCGCGCAGCCGCTGCACCGCCATCTTGTCGGCGCCGAGGTCGATGCCGTAGCTCCCCTTGAACCGCTTCACCAGGTGCTCGACGATCCGCTGGTCCCAGTCGTCGCCGCCGAGGTGGGTGTCGCCGTTGGTGGCCTTCACCTCGATGACGCCGTCGCCGATCTCCAGCAGGGACACGTCGAAGGTGCCGCCGCCGAGGTCGAACACCAGGACCGTCTGTTCGTCGGCCCGGTCCAGGCCGTAGGCGAGGGCGGCGGCGGTCGGCTCGTTGATGATCCTGAGCACCTTCAGGCCCGCGATCTCGCCGGCCTCCTTGGTGGCCTGCCGCTGGGAGTCGTCGAAGTACGCCGGCACGGTGATCACCGCGTCCGTGACGTCCTCGCCGAGGTAGGCCTCCGCATCCCGCTTCAGTTTCTGCAGCACCCGCGCGGACAGCTCCTGCGCGCGCAGCCGGGTGCCGTCGATGGAACCCTGCTCAGGAAAACGCCAGGAAGCGTCTCCCATGTGCCGTTTCACCGAGCGGGCGGTGCGCTCGACGTTGGTCACGGCCTGCCGTTTGGCGACCTCGCCGACCAGCACCTCCCCGTTCTTCGCGAACGCCACCACGGACGGTGTGGTGCGCGCACCCTCCGCGTTGCTGACGACCGTGGGCTCGCCGCCCTCCAGGACGGCCACCACCGAGTTCGTCGTCCCGAGATCGATCCCGACCGCACGTGCCATGGTCCGTCCCCTTCCGCCCGGGCGCCTGCCGCACTCCCAGCACAGGACGTGCCCGCGACGCTGTCAATGCCCGGGTACCCGGACACGGCGATGCCGCGTCCCCGGAACGGGGGCGCGGCATCGAGGGCCGTACGAGCGTCAGGCCAGCTCGGCCGTCAGGGTGATGGTCGTACCGGCCAGGGCCTGGCTGACCGGGCAGTTCTTCTTGGCGTCCTCGGCGGCCGAGGCGAAGCCCTCCGCGTCCAGACCGGGCACCTCGCCGCGCACGGTGAGGTGGATGCCGGTGATGCCCTCACCCGGCTGGAAGGTCACGTCGGCCTTGGTCTGCAGCCGGGTGGGCGGGGTGCCGGCGCCGGCCAGACCGTGCGAGAGGGCCATGGAGAAGCAGCTGGAGTGGGCGGCGGCGATCAGCTCCTCCGGGCTGGTCTTGCCGTTGGCCTGCTCGGCGCGCGACGCCCACGACACTGGCTGCTCGCCGATGCCGGAGGAGTCGAACGTGACGACGCCGTGCCCCTGGAGCAGGTTGCCTTCCCAGAGCGTGTGCGCGGTGCGCGTGGTGGCCACGATGGTTCCTTTCGCGTCGGGTCCCGTGACGTGAGATCCCGTTACGGGGGTTTTCCGTGCTCCTATCCGATCACATCCGGGCTCATCGCACTCTGAAGACCGGCCCACGCGGCGTGAACGGGAGGTGACTTCCCTGCGGGATCGGACAAGCGTGTTCCCGGCGCACCCGCAGCACGTCGCACCAGCCGTCGGTGATCACCAGCACCGGTGCGGCGGGCGGGAAGTCCTCGGCCCGGTGCGGCAGGTCGATGCCGGGCTGCAGGACCGTACCGCCGCGCCCGTGCACCCGGACCCGGCCCGCGATCTCGGTGACCGGGAGGTAGCCGGCGTCGTGCGGGGCGGCGTCGCAGAACACCACGCGGGCGGCCGGGACGTCACGGGCCTCGGCGTAGGAGGCGATCGCGCCGAGCGCCTTGCCGAGCAGGGTCCGGCTCATCGAGCCGGAGGTGTCGAGGACCGCCCCGAAGGTGCAGCGGGCGATCTCCTCCGGGGGGAACCAGCGGCCCGCACGCGGGATGTCCGGGGTGGAGGCCTGACGGCGGGCGGGGCGGGCGAAGGATCGTACGGGCTCCGGGCGGGGCACGAACTCGTCGAACCAGCGGGCGAGCTGCGCGTCCCAGGGCAGCGGCGGATGGCTGAGCGCGCGGATCTCCTGGACGAGGCCGCCGGGCAGGAAGCCGCGCTCCTGCGCCTGGTGCAGATCCAGGCCGCGGCTGAGGCCGCGCCGGTAGAACCCGTCCAGGTCGACGCCTTGGGGAAGCGGTAATCGTCCACGCGCGGCCCGTAGCGCTCGGCCCACTCGGCCGTGACCAGGCCGGACAGCCACGTTGGAGCCGCGACCGCCAACACCTCCAGGGCCGCTCGCAGCGTCTCACCGACGAACTCCATCCGGTTCAGCGTCCGCACCGCCGCCAGCACATGCGTGGAATCGGTCCGCTGCCGGCCGCCCGCCTTCAGCAATCCCAGCCCCCGCAGGCGTTCCAAGAGCAGCTCCAGCGTCTTCTGCTCCAACCCATGCTCGATCAGGCGGGCCCGGAACAAGCTCAGAACACAGGGATCGAACCCGGGATCATCCAGCTCAAGGCCGAGGAGGAACTTCCAGTCCATGCGGGCCCGCACCTGATCAGCAGCCTGCCGGTCGGTCAGCCCCTCCGCGTACTGCATCACCGACACCAGGGCCAGCGCCCCGGGCGAGACGGCAGGACACCCCAGCCGGGGAAACGCCTCGGCAAACGCCTCATCCTCAAACAACGGCCCCAGCTCCTCCCGGATCCGCACCGCGAGCGTCCCCTTGGGGAACGCTGCGCGTACCACCCGGATCGTCTCCGGCGGGCAGAACACCGACCACCCGTCGCGGATCTGCGGCACGCCGATCAGTTCCTCGGGGGCGAGCTGCGTACCGAGCAGGCTCACGCACTCCAGGCCGAGCGAGTCGGCGAACTCCCGCACCAGGGACGACTTTCCGATGCCGGGGGCGTCCCAGCGGAACACGGGCCGGACGGTGGCGAGGCCGAGGAGGAGTTCGGGGACGCGGACGGGAGTGACGGTGACGGCGGCCTGCAACGCTGGGCCTCCTTGCGGGGGTTCGAGGGACGGTCGGGAACGACTCGAACAGTGTGGGCGTACGGCGGTGCGGGCGCAGCCGGATTTCAGGCGGCCCGCTCGTCCTCGGTGCCGTCCGTGCCGTCGGTACCGGAGTCGCTGGTACCGGAGTCGCCGGTCAGCGGGACCTGGGGCCCGTTCAGCTCGCCCAGCCAGCGGCGCAGCACCTGATGCACCTGCTCGGCGCCGGTCAGTTCCTCCTCGCCGTCGACCGGTGCGGACAACTCCAGCGGCGAGAGCAGGAACGGGTGGGACTGGGCTCCGCCGAGACCGCCGTGGGAGCCGATCTGCTCCTCGAACGCGAGGACCTCGCCGTCGGCGGGGTCGAGGGCGGAGTTCACCATGATGTCGGCGGTGTGCGGGAACGAGTGGGTACGGCGGACCGCGCCGGCGGCGCCGGGACCGAACCGGGCCAGCGGTCCGGGCTGCTCGTCGAGCCTGTCCAGTGGGATTTCGGCGCCGTAGGCACCCAGCACCACACCGCCGTACTCCGCGCTGCGCACCAGCAGGAAGCCGATGCCGGGGTGGTTGGCGAGGGTGGTGAGCAAGGCGGGGTGGCGGGCGTCGATCTCCTCCTTGGTCATGCGATGGCGCACGTCGGGGAAGGAGACCAGGCCGAGGTTGCCGGAGGCCAGCACGATCGGCTCGGAGCCGGGGGTGGGGCGGTGCGGCTTGCTCTTCTCCTCCACGGGCCGGCGCAGCGCCGCGCGTACGGCGGCCCGGGCCTCGGCACCGCTGTGCGTGCGTTCTGCCCGGCGCGGCACATGCAGCCCACAGCCGGCCCGGACCAGATCGCCGAGGGTGAGGCCGTAGCGGGAGCGGAAGGTCTCGCCGGGGCTCTGCCCGTGGTCGGACAGGACGACGATGCGGTACGGACGGGGCGCGTGCTCGGCGACCCGCTGGAGGAGGGCGAGGGAGCGGTCGAGGCGCTGCAGGACCTTCTCGGCGTCCCGGCTGCACGGACCGGAGTGGTGGGCGACCTCGTCGTAGGCGACGAGATCGGCGTAGACGGCGGTGCGCCCGGCGAGCATGTCGCCCATCACCGCCGCGACGACGACGTCCCGTTCGACGACGGTGGCGAAGGCGCGGATGAGCGGGTAGAGACCGCCGCGGCTCACCCGGGGGCGCTGCCCGCGCATGCGCGCGCGGGTGGACTGGCCGATCTCGCGGACCACCTCGGCGACGAAGGACAGGGCGGTACGGACGGCGTTTGCGGGGTCGGAGAAGTAGGCGAAGTAACCGGCGCGGGAACGGTTCTCCCGGCCTCGGCGGCGGGCCGCGATGGACAGCACGAGGGCCTGTTCACCGGCGCCGCCGCTGAAGAGGTTGCCGCGGCTGGCACCGTCCACGGTGAGCAGTCCACCGTCGCCTGTATGCAGTATGGCGCGGCGCTGCAGCTCGGCGGCACTCGTCGGTCGATTGCACACCATCACCTCCCCGCGGTCCTTCTCGTACCAGCGGAAGGCCGGCACGTCGAAGGTGCTGCCGTGGAGGATGCCGAGCTGACTGGCACCGGTCTGGCTGGACCAGTCGGTGCGCCAAGGGGTGAGGCGGTGGGTCGGGCGGGCCGGACAGTTCGGCTGCGGCGCGTCGACGGTCGCCTGTATACCGTCCGCCTGCCGCACGTCGACGGTCGCTTGCATACCGTCCGTCTGCTGCGTGTCGACGGTCGACTGCATACCGTCGCCGCTGCGCCGTAGGCCGTCGCAACACGGCCGCATACCGTCGCCGGTCGACCGCATATCGCCGCCGGCTCGCCGCAGACCGTCGCCAGCGGACCGCACGCCGTCGCCGTCCGCGGTCGATCGCATACCGTCGCCCGTCCCCAGCCAGCCCGCGACCGTCGGCATCAGCCCGTTGCGGACCGCGTCGTCGAGGACGTCGTGGCCGACGCCGTCGAGCTGGACGAAGACCAGGCCGGGGGTGGTGGGGCAGGGCGGGTCGGATCTGCGGCGGCGGGCGGCGAGGCGGTGCAGGCGGCGCCGGTAGGTCTCGTCGTCGCGTACGGCGAGGGCCGCGCCGGTGGCCGAGGCGACGGCGGACATCACCGCGGCCACGATCACGGCGGTCTCGGGGGCCGCCTCACCCCGGCCGGAGGGGTTGATGCGCAGGGCGAGCAGCAGCAGGGACCCGTTGAGGAAGAAGACCAGCAGGCCGAGCACGAGGGCCGGTACGAGCAGCAGGAGCCGGACCAGGAGCGGCCACACCACGGCCGACAGCACACCGAAGGCGCCGGCGCCGCAGGCGGCGGTCACTGCGATACGGGTGGCGCTGTCGCCGTCGGCGGACTGGAGCTGGAAGTCGGGCAGGAGTGCGGCGAGGACCAGCATGGTGAGGGTGGACACCGCCCATACGGCGACGCTCCGACCGATCTGACTGGCGACCCGCCGCCACCGCACGCCTCGCACTCCTCGCCCCCCCACGTCCCGCCCCGCTCGACGCCCGGGCCTCGCTCCACCTTGTCACACGGGTCCACCGCACGTGGCCCGCCCCAGAGCCGAGCTGATCGCGTTGTCAGTCCCCTCTGTCATCCTCCCGGCATGCTCTACGAAGCCTTGGTGGCGGAGTCCCGGAGGAACGACCCGCTCGACGACGTGAGGTCCGCCGCACTCGGCCGTGTCCGCTGGCTCGTCGGCCTGCTGGAGCGTCAGCGGGCCGAGTTTCGGCTGGCCATGGGGCACGAGCACCGGCGGTCGAGAGGGGCGAGCACGGCGGTCCAGGCGGAGATCGACGGCCGGCTCGCGGCCTGCGAGGACGAGGAGGGCAGGGCCGCGGTCCTGTGCCTGATGCTGGCCACCCGGTTCGACGGGACCGGCTTCTGGTCGTACGACACCGAGATCGAGGCCCTGATCTCGCGGGTGCGCGGCTGGACACCGGACGAGGTAGGCGTGCTGCTGCTCCGCGCCGCCGAGTACGACAGGGGCTACCGGTTCGCCGACGCGCTGGACACGGCACTGACCGCCGCCGGGCAACTCGACGCTGACGGCTGCCGTGCGCTCGCCCCGTGGCTGCGGCACGCCCACGCGGAACTCCAGGACTCCCGCGTCGAGGCGCGCCTGCGCGGACCGCTCGCCAGGCGGCTGCGGGAACTGCTCGCGAGCGCGGACGAGGCGCACGTCCCCGAGGGGCTGATTCCCGCCTACGCCCCCTGGGCCGCCGCCCTGCGCGAGCGCGCGAGCACCGCGCCGCCCCGCGAACTCGCCGACTTCGTACGGCACTTGGCGAGCCTGTCCGGACCGCGTCCGACCCAGCGCTGGCGACGCACCTGCCTCACCCTCGTGGACGCGGTGTCCGGGCGGGACATGGTGCAACAGGTCCTGCGCGCGCTTGCCGAGGGCGATCCGGTGTGCAGCAGGGGAAGCGGCCCCCACGCCGGCTGGCTATCCGGCGGCTACCACTACCACTACGTCGTCCACCAGAACGACGGGGACCTGGCACGCGGCCTCGTCTGGGCGGCCGCGCTGGCCGCCGGCCCGGCATCGGTGCCGTACCTCCACGCGCTCGCCCTGCGCACCGGCGGCCCGGCAAGGGACGTGACCGAGGACCCCAAGCTCGCGGGCGCCACGATCAACGCCCTGGCCGAGGTCGATGATCCGGCCGCCCTGGAGGCACTGTGGCGGCTGCGCTCCCGGATCCGGCACCGGGCCCTGCGCAAGCAGCTGGACACCGCCCTGGCGACCGCCGCCGCGCGGCAGGGCATCACCGCGGGGCAGCTCGTCGAGCGCAGCGTGCCCGCCCATGGCCTGGCCCCGGACGGCTTGCTGGAACGGGAGCTGGGCGGATACCGGGCGCGGGTGGCGATCGAGGACGCGCAGACGGTACGGCTGACCTTCACAGGACCCGAGGGACGCACGTCCCGTACCGCCCCGGCGCCGGTGAAGGCCGGATTCCCCGACGAACTCGCGGAGTTGAAGGCCCTGGCCAAGGCGGTGCGGGGCACGTTGTCGGGTGAGCGGGCGCGCGTGGAGGCGCTGATGTCGGCGGGGCGCACGTGGCCGTACGACGAATGGTGCCGCCACTACCGCGACCACCCGGTGACCGGCGTCGTCGTCCGGGGGTTGATCTGGGAGTTCCAGGGAGCGGACGGCGCGTGGCGCGCGGCGGCGCCGGCGGCCGGACCCTCCGGTGCGCCCCGGCGCGTCCGGCTGTGGCATCCGGTGCGGGCGTCGGTGGACGAGGTCGGTACGTGGCGGGCCCGGATCCTCGCGGAGAGCCTGCGGCAGCCGTTCAAACAGGCTTTCCGCGAGATATACCGGCTCACCGCGGCGGAGGAGCGGACCGGCGTCTACTCCAACCGGTTCGCCGCCCACATCGTCCACTACCCGCGCCTGTACGCCCTGTTCAAGCAGCGCGGCTGGCAGGCCAACTTCCTCGGACGCTATGACGGCGGCTACGACGGTCTGGCCCGGGCCGAGTTCGGCGACGGCGAGTGGCGGGCCTGCTTCCATCACGAACCCGCCGAGGAGGACGACCGCGACTACGCGCCGCTGTACGCCGCGACCGACCAGGTCCGCTTCGAGCGGCGGGACGGGCGGCGCTGGCGGGAGGTCCGGCTGGAGGAGGTGCCGCCGCTGGTGTTCAGCGAGGCCATGCGGGACGTGGACCTGTTCGTCGGGGTGACCTCGATCGCCGCCGACCCCGACTGGACGGACCGGGGCGAGGACCGCCATGCCGCGTACTGGCGGACGACCACCTTCGGCGAGCTCACCGCGAGCGCACAGGTCCGCCGCGACGCCCTGGCACGGATCCTGCCGCGGCTGAGGATCGCCGACCGCTGCACGCTCGACGGCCGCTTCCTGGTCGTCCGCGGCGATCTGCGCACCTACCGGATCCACCTGGGCTCGGCCAACATCCTGATGGAACCGGACGACAGCTACCTGTGCGTCGTCCCGGCACGCAGCCAGGGCAGCGGCACGGTGTTCCTGCCGTTCGAGGACGACCGGCTCTCGCTGATCCTGAGCAAGGCCTTCCTGCTCGCCGCCGACACGAAGATCACCGACGAGACCATCCTCATGCAGATCAAGAGGGGTGCCTGATGGCCACCGTGACGTTCCGGGACGAGACGGCGACGGGCAGGCCGGTCGCCGTGTGGGAGGTCACCGGGCTGCCGGAGCGGATGACCGTACGGGAGCTGATCAGACTCCGGGTCCGGGAGGAGGTCGCCCGGCACAACGCCCGGCCCGGAGACCGGTTCAACGGCCTGGTACGCCCCGCCGACGCCGAGACGGAGCGGGGCGGCCGCCGGCTGCGCGAGCCCCGCCGCATCGACGCGGAGCGTCAGGCCGAGATCGCCGAGCGCGCCTTCCTGGCCAACGGGTTCTTCGTGCTGGCCGGCGACCGCCAGGTCGAGGATCTGGACGACGTCGTGGATCTCACCGCCGATCCCGACCTGGTGTTCATCAAGCTCGTCGCCCTCGTCGGCGGCTGAAGGAAGCTACGCAGGGCGCAGCACACAGGGTGCAGGGCCTATCGGCCGTCGTAGCCGGCCGTCGGCATGGACAGCCGGCGGTGGACGCGGGCCTTCATCTGGGCGTCGTACGACGGCTCGGCCCGTCCGACGGTTTCCACGCGCACGCCCCGGCGCGCGCACTCGGCGGTGAACGCCTCGACCGAGGAGAGAGCGCGCCGGAGCACGCGCAGGCTGGGCGCGACGAAGACGTCCACTCCCGGCCGGACGCCGTCCCACAGCGCACCGTGGTCGAAGCGGAGTCCGCCGACGAGGAGTTCCCGGGCGATGACGTACCCGCGTTCGGCGGCCCAGCGGGCGCACATGGCGTGCTGGCTGCGGGAGTCGACGAGGAAGGGGTCCGCGTCCAGTTCCTCCAGCGGGGTCAGGCTGGCGATCGCGATGACCCGCACCGGCGCGGGCGCGGGCGTGTCGGAGGTACCCCGCAGCTGTCCCATGGCGTCCCCCTCACCTCCGGGTTTCGCCGCCGACCCTACTCCTGCCCGTAGGCTTCGGGGAGTCGCGTGAAGGAGGCGAAGAGGGTGCCGGTGGAGATCACCTGGTGGGGTCACGCCACCTGCACGGTGCGGGACGCGAACATACGGGTGCTCACCGATCCCCTGTTCGCCCGCCGGCTGGCGCATCTGCGGCGGCGCCGGGGTGCCGTGCCGCCGGCCGCGGCCCGTCACGCGGACGTGGTGCTCGTCTCCCATCTGCACGCCGACCATCTGCATCTGCCCTCGCTGGCGGAGCTCGCCCCGGGCACGCGCCTGCTCGTGCCTCGGGGCGCACCCCGGGCGGTGCCCGGTCTGCGCCGGCTGCACCGACTGCGGGTGACGGAGGTGATGCCCGGGGACGAGGTGCGGATCGACGATCTGCTGGTGCGGGTGGTGCCGGCCCGGCACGACGGGCGGCGGCTGCCGGTGGGCCCGCACCGCTCGCCCGCGCTCGGCTATGTCGTGGAGGGCGCGGCACGGACGTACTTCGCCGGGGACACCGGGCTGTTCGACGCCATGGCCGAGCAGGTAGGGCCGGTGGACGTGGCGCTGCTGCCGGTGGGCGGCTGGGGGCCGTATCTCGGTGAGGGGCATCTGGACCCGGGGCGGGCGGCGCGGGCGCTGGCGCGGCTGGCACCCCGGGCGGCCGTGCCGGTGCACTACGGCACGTACTGGCCGATCGGGATGGACGCCGTGCGCCCGCACGAATTCCACGCGCCGGGGGACGAGTTCGTGCGGCTGGCGGCCGTGGCGGCGCCGGAGGTGGCGGTGCACAAGCTGGGGCACGGCGAGACTGTGCGGCTGGAGGTCGCGCGGTGACGTGGCTCGCCGATGCGTCGAGAGCCGTGACGACCGAGTCGACGCAGCAGGCGGTGGGCTATCCGTCGTTGTTCCTGCTGGTGCTGATCGGGGCGCTGCTGCCGGTGGTGCCGACGGGCGCGCTGGTGAGTTCGGCGGCGGTGGTGGCCTTTCACCAGACGGCGCCGTTCGCGCTGGCGTTGGTGTTCCTGACGGCGTCGCCGGCCGCGTTCCTGGGGGACGCGGCGCTGTACTGGCTGGGGCGGCGCGGGATGCGGTCGCGGAACGGGTCGCGGTGGCTGGAGGCGATACGGAGCCGGGCGCCGGAGGAACGACTCGCGCAGGCGCGGGGGAAGCTGTCCGAACATGGAGTTGCCGTACTGGTGTTGTCTCGGCTGGTGCCTGCCGGTCGTATTCCGGTGATGTTGGCTTGTCTGATGGCGGAGTGGCCGCTCAGGCGGTTCGCTCGGGGGAATCTGCCCGCGTGTCTGGCCTGGGCGGCCACCTATCAAGCCGTCGGCGTTCTGGGGGGTTCGTTGTTCCGGGAGCCGTGGGAGGGGGTTGTGGTGGCGGTGGGGCTGACCGTGGTTATCAGTGCTGTGCCGAGTGTGGTGCGGCGGTTCCGGTAGCGCCGCCGGGGTTTCGGCGCACTTCGGGCGCAGTTCCCCGCGCCCCTGAAGGGGCGCCTCAGTCGAGCACCTTCGAAGCGCCGATCGGGAGATCCCACAGGTCCTCTCGCTCCAACCCCGCCTTCTCCCAAGCGACTCGCACCCTCGTGAGCGGTTCCAGGACCGGCTCTGCCGAGAGGATGAAGGTGCCCCAGTGCATGGGGGCCATGCGGCGCGCGCCCAGATCCAGGGTGGCCTGTACGGCCTCCTCGGGATCGCAGTGGACGTCGCGGAGCCACCAACGGGGGTCGTAGGCGCCGATGGGCATGAGGGCGAGGTCGATGCCCGGGTAGCGGCGGCCGATGCGGGAGAACCAGTGGCCGTAGCCGGTGTCGCCGGCGAAGTAGAGGCGCTGTCCGTCAGCGTCGGTGAGCACCCAGCCGCCCCAGAGGCTGTGACAGGTGTCGGTGAGGGTGCGCTTGGACCAGTGGTGAGCGGGGACGAAGTCGAAGCGGACGCCGCCGAATTCCGCGCCCTCCCACCAGTCCAGCTCGGTGACGCAGGTGAAGCGGCGCCGGCGGAACCAGCGGCCGAGGCCGGCCGGAGCGAACACGGGAGTGTCCCGCGGGAGTTGGTGCAGGGTGGGGGCGTCGAGGTGGTCGTAGTGGTTGTGGCTGATGACGACGGCGTCGACGCGAGGCAGGGTGTCCCAGGGGACGCCGACGGGGGTGATACGGGCCGGGGTGCCGAGGATGCGGCGGGACCAGACGGGGTCGGTGAGCACGGTCAGGCCGCCGATCCGCACGATCCAGCTGGCGTGTCCGGCCCAGGTGACGGCGAGGGTGCGGGTGCCGACGCGGGGCAGCGGGGCGGGGGCGCAGGGGAGCCGGGGGACGTCCGCGAGACCGTCGGCTCCGGGCCGTACGGCGCCTTCGCGGGCAAAGCGGGCGAGGGCCTTGAGGCCGGGCAGGGGGGCGGTGAGCCGGTCGTGGAAGGTGCGGGGCCACACACGGTGTTCACCGAGGGGGCGCGGCTCGGCCAGCGGGGGAAACGGGGGTGCCAGGGGGGTCGGGGTGCCGGTGGAGCGGGTCGGTGCCGTGGGTGCGGTCGGTGCGGTCGGTCCCGCCGTCATGGCCGTCGTGGTCGTCGCGGGCTTCGTGGCCGTCGCGGTCGTCGCCGTCGTCGTGGTCGATCCGGGCTCGTGGGTCTCGGGCTCATGCGTCTGCTGCGTCATCGAGGAGGCTCCCATCGCTGAGCGTCGTCGCGGAGATCGTCGAGGACCGACGTCAAGAGGATCAACGCGCGTTGCACATGTGGCAGTTCCAACGGCGCGGGTGAGGTGAGGCATTCCGCGCGTTCCTCGTCGGTGCCGCCCAGCAGGGAGCCGGTGTCGAGTCGTACACGCAGCGCCCCGAGGTCGTCGCCGAAGCGGTGACCGCCGGGTGCGGGCATGCCGAGGCGGGCGGTGAGGAGGTCCTCCAACTCCTGGGCGTCGCCGACGCCCTGTTCGGCGAGGGGTTCGCGCAGCGGGCCGAGGTCGGCGTACAGGTGACGGCCGGCCTGCGGGGGGCGGGCGAAACCGCCGGCGGCGACGACGGCGGCGTGCGCAGCCGCGGCTACGCGCGCATGCAGTCGTACGGCGGCCTCGCGGCGCTCGGTGACGGGCGGGGGCTCGTCGAGGGCGTAGCCGGCCGCGGCGGCGACGGGTGCGGCGATGCGGGCGCCGAGCCCGGTGAGGATGTCCAGCACGCGCGCGTGCAGCTGCCGGCCGGGGCCGGTGTCCGGGAAGCGGGCAACAGCAGCAGGCCAGCCGGCCGGCAGCAGGGATCCGGCGAGATCGGTGACGACGGTGACCCGGTCGGGCCGCATCTCGGCGGGGCTGAGCAGCACGGTGTCGTGGGGCTGGTGCAGGGTGTCGCGCCAGGTCTCGTCGCTGACCAGGTGCAGTCCTTCGGCGGTCGCGGCCTCGACGGTCTCGTGCAGCAGTTCCGGCGGGGCGACGGTGGCGGTGGGGTCGTCGGCCACGGACAGCACGAGCAGCCGCGGGTCGCCGCCCTCGGTGCGCACCCGGCGGACGGTCTCCAGCAGGGCGTAGGGGTCGGGGACGCCACCGCCCTCGGCGGGAGTGGGCACGTGAAAGGCGGGCCTGCCGAGCACCCGGGCGTACGGCGCCCACCAGGCGGCACAGGGGCGCGGGACCAGGACATCGGCGCCGTCGCCGGCGAGTGCGGCGGTGAGGGCGAGCAGCAGCGCTGGGGCGCCGGGGCCGGCGGCCACCTGGTCGGGGACGGTGGGCAGTCCGCGCCGGGTCCAGTAGCCGCAGGCCGCTTCGAGGAGGGCGGGGGTGCCGCCGACGGGATGGGCGTCGGCGCGGCTCGCCGCCGCGGCGAGTACGGCGGTGAGTTCGGGGAGCACGGGAAGGCCGTCGCCGGGCAGGGGCGGGCCGTATCGGACGGGCCCGTGGCCCTCGGGGTCCGTCCGCCGCATGTCCGCCTCCGCGCGGTCCTGGTGCCGTGTGCCGCCGGTCCGGGCCGGCCGGGCGGCCGGGACGGGCGGACTGTCTCGTCGTGGGCTGGTGTGGATGGTGGGTTGCGGGTGCGTGGTGTGGAAGGAGGTTGTTGCGGCTTGTCGTGGCGGTCGGTCTCGTCCGTCGCCCGTGCTGTCCGTCGGTGCGAGGGCGGCTTCCGGGTGTTCTCGGGAGGGCGTGTACCCGTCGGGCGGCGGTCCATGGGGGGTGACGGGGCATCGCCCGGTCACACGTCCGTGGACCGGCCTCCCGCGGCGCGCCGGAGGCCGTAGAGCCGGTAGCCGGCTCCGCCGCAGGCCGCGGCGATGAGGGCGGCGCCTGAGGCGAGGGCCGGGACCGAGTCGGTGAAGCTGCCTCCCGCGCCGGCCTCGACGCCGTTCTGCACGGTGGGCGGGGCGCAGCCGTCGGTGTCGTGGGACTGCCGGTCGTCGGGGGCGCCGCAGGCGTGACCGGCGAGGCACGGCTCGTCGTGGGCCTGTGTGCACCGGTGGCCGTCGTCGGTGCAGGGCCCTGCGCCGGGGCAGTCGCGGCCGCCACCGGAGCACTGTCCGACCTCGCGGCACGGCGTCGTCCGGTCGGGGCACGCCTCCCCCGGCTTGCACCCGGCACCCGCCCCACTCGGACACACCTCCCCCGGCTTGCACCCGGCACCCGCCCCACTCGGACACGCCTCCCCCGGCTTGCACCCCGCACCCGCCCCACTCGGACACGCCTCCCCCGGCTTGCACCCCGCACCCGCCGCACTCGGGCACGCCTCCCCCGGCTTGCACCCCGCACCGCCCGAGCCCGGGCAGGACTCCGGGCTGTGGCAGCCGGTGGCGTCCTGGCAGGGCTCACCGGGTCGGCACGCGGCTGTGGGAGCGATGGGGGCTGTGGGAGCGATGGGGGCGGTGGGAGCGACAGGAGCGACGGGGGCGGTGGGGGCGACGGGAGCAAGGGGGGCGGTGGGAGCGACGGGGGCGGCGTAGGAGTCGCCGCACTGCTGCGGTGCGGCGCACGGGTCGGGGACGACCGTCACAGCGGCGGTGCGGGTCGGGAACGGGATGCCGGGATCCGGATCGGCGGCGGAGGCCGCGGGCCCGGCCAGGGCGAGCGCGGCACCGGCGAGAAAGGCGACGGACAGGGCACGGGCGGTGCGGCGCATGGGACGGGCTCCTCGGCGGGCACGGCGGATCGGTCGGCGGTCGTGGTGCGCCGGACGCCGGTACGGCAGGACGTCGGCCCCGGTACGGCGGTGGTGCGGGAGCGCTGTCCCTACGGCGTCACGGCTACGGGGCACGCGGCGTGCCCTCGCTGCCATGACAGCCCGCAAGGCGCCGCGGCGCGCGCGGCCGGACCCCATTCGCGGGACAGCCACGCCCGGCCGGGTGACAAACAGCGGTGCCGGTTACGGCACACCACGCCCCACCACCCGCGCCGCGCCCCACACCGCCACCCGCCTGACCACCCGTTCCCCCACCCCACCCCCACGCCACCCACCCAAGGCTCACGCCTCCCCGCTTCAGGGAGGTTTTCCGTCCTCGGTGCAGGTGACTCGGTATGTGCTGACCGGATCGTCCGCTCCGTACCCCACCGGGGAGGTCCCTTCATGAGCACCAAGGTCTCCGACCACATCCTCGAGCGCCTGCGGGCCTGGGGTGTGGACCAGGTCTTCGGTTATCCGGGCGACGGCATCAACGGCCTGCTCGCCGCGTGGGGCCGGGCCGAGGACCAGCCGCGGTTCATCCAGTCCCGGCACGAGGAGATGTCCGCGTTCGAGGCGGTCGGATACGCGAAGTTCAGCGGCCGCATCGGGGTGTGCGCGGCGACGTCGGGACCGGGCGCCATCCATCTGCTCAACGGCCTGTACGACGCCAAGCTCGACCATGTGCCGGTGCTGGCGATCGTCGGCCAGACCAACCGGACCGCGATGGGCGGTTCCTACCAGCAGGAAGTCGATCTGCACACGCTGTACAAGGACGTCGCCTCGGACTTCGTGGAGACGGTGACGGTGCCCGAGCAGCTGCCGAACGTGCTGGACCGCGCGGTCCGCACCGCGTACGCCCGGCGCACCTGCACCGCTCTGATCATCCCCGCCGATGTTCAGGAACTGGACTACTCGCCGCCGACGCACGAGTTCAAGATGGTGCCCTCCAGCCTCGGCATGAGCGACGTCACCATGACCCCCACGGACGATGCCCTGCGCCGGGCGGCGGACGTGCTGAACGAGGGCGACAAGGTGGCGATCCTGGTGGGCCAGGGCGCGGCCGGTGCGGTCGCGGAGGTGCAGGAGATCGCCGAGCTGCTCGGCGCGGGCGTGGCGAAGGCGCTGCTCGGCAAGGACGTCCTCAGTGACGAACTGCCCTACGTCACCGGACCGATCGGGCTGCTGGGAAGCCGGCCGTCGTACGAGCTGATGCGGGACTGCGACACGCTGCTGACGATCGGGTCGTCGTTCCCGTACACCCAGTTCATGCCGGACTTCGGCAAGGCGCGGGGCGTGCAGATCGACATCGACCCGCACATGATCGGGATGCGCTTCCCCTACGAGGTGAACCTCGTCGGCGACGCGAAGGCGACGCTGCGCCGGCTGATCCCGCTGCTGGCCGGCGACCGGGGCGGGCGCGAATGGCACGACACGGTGTGCGCGAACGTACGGCGCTGGCACGAGACGATGGAGCGGCGGGCCGGTCTGTCGGCCGATCCGATCAATCCCGAGTACGTGGCCCGGGCGCTGGATCCGCTGCTGCCGGAGAACGCGATCCTGACCTCCGACTCCGGTTCGGTCGCCAACTGGTACGCGCGGCACATCACGATGCGTCCGGGCATGCGCGGTTCGCTGTCCGGGACGCTGGCGACGATGGGTCCGGGTGTGCCGTACGCGATCGGCGCGAAGTTCGCGCACCCGGACCGGCCGGTGTTCGCGCTGGTCGGCGATGGTGCGATGCAGATGAACGGCCTGGCGGAGATGATCACTGCGGCGAAGTACCGGGACCGCTGGTCGGATCCGCGGCTGGTGGTGGGCGTGTGGAACAACCAGGACCTGAACCAGGTGACCTGGGAGATGCGCGCCATGGAAGGTGCGCCGTCCTTCCTCCCGTCCCAGCAGATCCCTGACGTGCAGTACGCGGCGTTCGCCCGCTCGCTGGGGCTGACCGGCGTCCGGGTGGAGAAGCCGGAGGACGTGGAGGCGGGGTGGCGGGCGGCGCTGGAGGCCGACGGACCGTGCGTGATCGAGTTCCTCACCGATCCCGCCGTACCGCCGATCCCGCCGCACGCGACCTGGGAGCAGATGGAGTCGACAGCGGCGTCGATCCTGAAGGGTGATGCCGACCGAGGGTCGGTGCTCAAGCAGGGCTTCAAGGCGAAGGTGCAGGAGTTCCTGCCCGGCAGGGACAAGGGCTAGCCCCCTGTGGAGGTTGACATGCAGCGAGGCAGTGACCGGCTGAACGTCCACCGGGACGACGAGATGAAACACGAGCTGAAGGGTCTGCTGCGGTCCGGCCACCCGACTCGGGTGGAGGAGTGGCACGATCCGGAGCCGGCCGCGGACGACGACCCGGAGGTGTGGAGCGGGCCCGTGGGCGGCCTCGGCTCCCCGGCGTCGCTGGAGCGGGTGCGGTCGGAGCTGACCCGCACCCTGAACCGCGGCTCCTTCCCGGCGACCGCCCGTGACCTGGCCCGGATGCTGCGCCGGCAGAACGCGCCGGCCGCAGTGGTCGACGCGGTGGCCGGGCTTCCCCACTCGGCGCGCTACGAGAACGTGCAGCAGCTGGCCGAGGCGCTGGCGGGCGGCGCATGAGGCGGGGCCCGGCGACCGATGTGGTGCGGGGTGCCGGCGAGGAGAACACGGAAGGAGAGTGAGGCGTCATGCGCATCGCGTTTCTCGCGGCGCCCCAGGGTGTGGAGCAGGTCGAGCTGACCGAGCCGTGGAAGGCGGCC
This sequence comes from Streptomyces sp. RB17, assembly GCF_009604455.1. Taxonomy (GTDB): domain Bacteria; phylum Actinomycetota; class Actinomycetes; order Streptomycetales; family Streptomycetaceae; genus Streptomyces. The sequence goes on along the minus strand of NZ_WEGL01000011.1, from coordinate 199,419 downwards.
TCCGACGCCGGGCACCAGCCGGTGCTGGTGTCCACGAAGCCGGGGAAGATCCAGGCGTTCGACCATCTGGACAAGGCGGACACGTTCGACGTGGACGAGGTGGTGGGCGAGTCGTCGGCGGGGTCGTTCGGGGGTCTCGTACTGCCCGGTGGGGTGGCCAATCCGGACTTTCTGCGGATGGACGACAAGGCCGTGGCGTTCGTGAAGGACTTCTTCGACCAGGGCCGCCCGGTCGCCGCGATCTGCCACGCGCCGTGGACGCTGGTGGAGGCGGACGTCGTACGGGGCCGGGTGCTGACGTCCTGGCCGAGTCTGCGGACGGACATCCGCAACGCGGGCGGTACCTGGGTGGACGAGCAGGTCAAGATCTGTGACCACGGCTCCAACCAGCTGGTGACCAGCCGCAAGCCGGACGATCTGAAGGCGTTCTGCGACGCGTTCCTGCACGTGTTCGCAGGCGAGGTCGGCTGAGCCGGCGCCCGACCGTGAGGCGCCCGACCGTGAGGGCCGGCCCCGTACGGGTCGGCCCTTCCGTGTGCCGGCCCCTGGGTCGGCACACGGCCGCTCAGGTGCCGGACGCCTCCGGAGTCGCCGCCTCGCCGCACGTGCGTTCCCGGGCGCCCTCACGGGTGCGGCCCGCACTGACCAGACGGCGCGGGTTGCGGCGCAGATACTCGCCCTCCAGCTGCGCCATGCGCTCGTTGTGGGTCCGCAGCGCGTCGTTCGAGCCGTACAGGAGGGTGTCGTGGCGCGTGCGGTGGATCGTCTCCAGCTCCTTCATGAGCTGCTGGTCGTCCAGTCGGCTGGGGTCGACTCCGGTCATGTGGTGCCCCGCTCGTCGTGTCCGTGTCCTTCGGTCCCGGTCCGGGTACCCGCCCGGCAGGCACTGCCCCGAGGAGTTTCGGGGAGGAATCCATGCCGCTCGCGTTCCTGAATCCACTGTACGAACATCCGGGATCCTGGGCCTCCGCATACATCGACACCTCCTTGCACACGGAGGACCAGCAGCAGCGGCGTCATCCGAGCGCGGAAGCGATCACCCGGGAACTGGCCCGGCAGGGGGCGGACGAGCCCACCTGCCGGGCAGTGCACGACGCCCTGGAGGCGCTGCGGCACGCGCCCGAGCCCTACGGCCGGGCCGTGTTCGCCCAGGACGGCGAGGTGGTCCTGGAGGTGCCGCTGACGCGGGGCCCCAGGACGGCGAGGCGTACTGGGGTGCGCTGCCGCATGTGACGCCGCTGCTGGACCTCGCCGGTGAGGACCCGCTGTCGCTGGTGGCCCACATCGACCGGACCGGAGCCCGCATCGAACGCCTCCGACTGGTCCGAGCGGCACTTCCAGCCGAAGGTGGAGGATCACCTGGGAGCACAATGCGCGTGAGGTCGCCCGAGCGCCGGCCGCGTGCCAGGAGGAGACCGGCGCCGACCTGCTGATCCTGTGCGGGGGACGACCGCGAGCGCAGGTCGGTGCGCGAGCAGCTGCCCAAGGCCCTGCAGGACCGCGCTGTGGAGACGTCCCGCGGCAAGGACAGCGAGCTGCTGCCGCGGGAAGTGGAGGAGATACGCGCCGAGCACGTACGGCAGCGGATCCTGGCGGAGGTGGACCGGTTCTGCTCGGCACGGACGCCGGACGAGGAGAAGCGGGCGGCGGCCGTCGAGGGGTGCCGCAGCTGATCGAGGCGGCGCGCGAGCACCGGCTGGCCGAGCTGCTGATCCGCCCCGGCGCGCCCGGCACACACCGCGAGGTGTGGATCGGCGAGGACCCGGACCAGCTGGCGGCCCGCCGTACGGAGCTGAAGAACATCGGCGAACGGCAGGCGTGGCCCTCCGGGGCCGACGACGCGCTGGTACGGGCGGCCGTGGTGACGAACGCACCGGTGGTGTCCCTGACCCCGGTCCTCCAGGACACCGGCGAGGAGATCGCGTCGGGCGGCCTGGGGGCACTGCTGCGCTGGAGGTGACCCGGAAGGGACGCGGGCTGTGTCGATATGCGGCTCCGCCGCGTGGGCGCGACCAGCCACGACGAACCAGCACACGCAGGACGACCCGCCCCCCGACGGCGAGACGCGATCATCCGCCTCCCTAGCGGACGCGCTCCACACGGCGCTCGTCCCACACCGGTTCCGGTGTCTCCCGGACGCGTCCGTCGGCGCCGAAGACCAGGTAGCGGTCGAAGGAGCGGGCGAACCAGCGGTCGTGGGTGACCGCGAGGACCGTGCCCTCGAAGGCCTCCAGGCCCTCCTGCAGGGCCTCGGCCGACTCCAGGTCGAGGTTGTCGGTCGGCTCGTCCAGCAGCAGCGCGGTCGCGCCCGCCAGCTCCAGCAGCAGGATCTGGAAGCGGGCCTGCTGGCCGCCGGAGAGCCGGTCGAAGGCCTGCTCGGCCTGCTGGGTCAGCTCGTAGCGGCGCAGCCGAGACATGGCGGCGCCGCGGTCCTGGGAGTGCTCCTTCCACAGGATGTCGAGGAGGGTACGGCCTTCCAGTTCGGGGTGCGCGTGGGTCTGCGCGAAGTGGCCGGGGACGACGCGTGCGCCGAGCTTCCACGCCCCGGTGTGGGCGACGTCCTCGCCGGCGAGCAGGCGCAGGAAGTGCGACTTGCCCGAGCCGTTGGAGCCGAGGACGGCGACCCGTTCGCCGTAGAAGACCTCCAGGTCGAACGGCCGCATGAGGCCGGTGAGTTCAAGTCCCTTGCAGGTGACGGCCCGCACGCCGGTGCGGCCGCCCTTCAGGCGCATGGTGATGTCCTGCTCGCGCGGCGGCTCCGGCGGCGGGCCGGCCTCCTCGAACTTGCGCAGGCGGGTCTGGGCGGCCGCGTACCGGGAGGCCATCTCGTGGCTGACGGCGGCGGCCTGACGGAGGTTCAGCACCAGCTTCTTCAACTGGGCGTGCTTCTCGTCCCAGCGGCGGCGCAACTCCTCGAAACGGGCGAAGCGTTCGCGGCGGGCCTGGTGGTAGGTGGCGAAGCCGCCGCCGTGCACCCAGGCGTCGGCGCCGGCCGGGCCCGGCTCCACGGAGACGATCTTCTCGGCGGCGCGGGCGAGGAGTTCGCGGTCGTGGGAGACGAACAGGACCGTCTTGCGGGTCTCCCGCAGCTGTTCCTCCAGCCAGCGCTTGCCGGGTACGTCGAGGTAGTTGTCCGGCTCGTCCAGCAGCAGCACCTCGTCGGTGCCGCGCAGCAGCGCCTCCAGCACGAGGCGTTTCTGCTCGCCGCCGGAGAGGGTGCGCAGCCGGCGCCACTGGGCACGCTCGTAGGGCATGCCGAGGGCAGCGGTGGTGCACATGTCCCACAGGGTCTCGGCCTCGTAGCCGCGCGCCTCGGCCCAGTCGGCGAGGGCCTGCGCGTAGGCCAGCTGGGCGGCCTCGTCGTCGACGGTCATGATGGTGTGCTCGGCCTCGTCGACCGCCTTGGCCGCTTCGCGGATGCGGGGCGGGGCGACGGACACGAGCAGGTCGCGTACGGTCGTCTCGTCCCGTACGGAGCCCACGAACTGGCGCATCACGCCGAGGCCGCCGCTGACGGTGACGGTGCCGCCGTGCGGCTTCAGCTCGCCGGAGACCAGCCGGAGCAGGGTCGTCTTGCCGGCGCCGTTCGGGCCGACCAGGGCGACGGCGGCGCCTTCCCCGACCCGGAAGGACACGTCCCCGAGCAGGGTCCTCCCGTCGGGGAGGTGGTACTCGAGGTGCGCGGCTTCCAGATGTCCCATGGGGAGGCATTCTGCGGGGCGTCCGGCGACGACGGCAAACGCTTATCGGACGAGGCCACTGAGCCGGCCGGCCGGGAACACCGCGAGCTTGCCGGACGGAGCGAGTGCGCGCCGGCGGGACGGGCACACCGTGTGCTTGCCGGACAGGGAGACCGCGCGCCGGCGGGACGGGGCCGTGCGGCTGGCGAACGGGCGTACCGCGCGCCTGCCGGACGGGCACACCGTGTGGCCATCGGAGGGGGACGCCGCGCGGCCGGGGCGCCACGCCCATGTCCCGCGCCGCGGGACTCCGCCACGTGCGCCGCTCCCGGGCGCGCGCGGCTGCCCGCATCCACCCTTTCCGGACGGCTCCTCACCGCCCCCTACCCCGCCATGTCCGAACCGCTCCCCCACTGGCCGGCCAGGACCAGCCGGCCAGGCCCGAACGGCCCGCGCTCCGCCCCACCACGCAGCCACGTCCGAGCGGCACCCGCTCCCGCCCCACTACCCAGCCATGACCGACCGGCCCGTCCTCCACCGCCCCTCTGGCCAGCCACATCCGAACGGCTCCCTCGGCTCCACCACCCAGCCACACCCGAACGGCTCCCCCACCGTCCCACTCCCCGCTACCCCGCCGTATCCACCGGCTCCCCCGCCGGTCCCGCCTCTCCTGCCGGCTCCACCGTGGCGCCCTCCCAGGACAGGGCCTTCCAGCCGTCGGACGGGGAGCCCTCCAGGGTGACGACGCCGGTGTTGCTCAGTGGGCGGGCGGCGGCGAAGGGGACGTCGACGTTGTGGGCGCGGGCGGCGGCCCACATGCGGATCGCGGCGCCGTGGCTGACCATGGCGACCGTGCCTGCACCGCTCGCGGCGGCCTCGGCCACCACGGCGTCGTACCGGGCCAGGACCTCCTCGCCGCTCTCCCCGCCGGGGACGCGCAGCGCGGTGTCGCCGGCTGCCCAGGCGAAGATCGTGCGCATGTACTCCCGGCCCTCGGTGGACTCGCCGGGCAGCATCTCCAGATCGCCGGCGGACACCTCGCGGATGCCGTCGCGGACGATCGGCCAAAGGCCCCGGGCGGCGGCCAGAGGGGCGGCCGTGAGCTGGGTGCGCAGCAGTGTGGAGACGTAGACGGCCTCGATGTCCTCGCCGGCGAGCGCCTCGGGCAGTGCGGCGGCCTGCGCCTCGCCCAGCGGGGTCAGCGCGGGGCCCGGTACCTCGGTGTCCAGCAGGTGGTGCAGGTTGGACGGGGTCTCGCCGTGGCGGACGAGAAGGAGGCGCATCCGGGAGTCTCCTCACGCGCCGGCGAGCGCACGGCGCAGACGGGCACAAGAAACGGGCACTCCAGGGTAACCGGACCCCATGAACCCAGACCTGGATCTGACCGACCTGGACTTGACCGCCCGCTCGGCCGGCCGGAGCGCGCTGTGCCGGCTGCTGGATCTGGACGGCCGGCTGTTCGAGGCGGCCGCCGGCCGGCACTGGCCCGGCGCCGAGCGGGTGCTGCCCCGCCTCAGCCACAGCGCGAACCACGGGGTGCTGTGGTTCACGACGGCCGCCGCGATGGCCGCGAGCCGCACCCCGAGGGCCCGTCGGGCGGCCGCCCGGGGCCTGGCCTCCCTCAGCGTGGCCTCGCTGGCCATCAACACGATCGGCAAGCGTTCGGTGCGCCGGGCCCGGCCGGTGCTGGACCCGGTGCCGCTGGTGCGGCAGCTCAAGCGGCAGCCGATCACCACGTCGTTCCCGTCCGGGCACTCCGCGTCGGCTGCCGCGTTCGCGACCGGAGTGGCGCTGGAGTCCCCGGCGTGGGGCGCGGCGCTGGCGCCGGTGGCGTTCTCGGTGGCGGCCTCCCGGGTGTACACGGGTGTGCACTTCCCGAGCGACGTGCTCGCCGGCGCGGCCCTCGGCGCGGGCGCGGCCTTCCTGGTGCGCCGGCTGATGCCGACCCGCGCCCAGGTGCGGCGGCGGGCCCGGACGCGCGCCGAGGCACCTGCGCTGCCGGAGGGCGAGGGTCTGGTCGTGGTGACCAATCACGCCTCGGGGACGGCCGACCGGGTGCGTGCGCTGCAGGGCGCGCTGCCGCGGACGGAGGTCGTCGAGTGTGCGCCGGAGCAGGTCGGCGACGAACTGGCGAAGGCGGCGGCCCGGGCCCGGGTGCTGGGTGTGTGCGGCGGCGACGGCACGGTGAACGCGGCCGCGAGGGTCGCACTCCAGCACGGGCTGCCGCTCGCGGTGCTGCCGGGCGGGACTCTCAACCACTTCGCCCTCGACCTGGGCGTGGAGGACGAACGCGATCTGGCCCGTGCGGTCCGGCGCGGCGAGGCGGTGCGGGTGGACGCGGTCCGCTATGTCACCGGCGAGAGCGAGGGCCTGTTCCTGAACACGCTGAGCCTGGGCGTCTACCCCGAGCTGGTGCGGGTGCGGGAACGCTGGTCGCACCGGATCGGCGGGTGGCCGGCCGGGCTGCTGGGCGCGCTGCGGGTGCTGCGCGCGGACCGGCATCCGCTGGAGGTCGAGCTGCGCGGTGTACGGCGGCCGCTGTGGCTGCTGTTCGTCGGCAACGGCGTCTACCACCGCATGGGGCTCGCGCCCGGCCGCCGTACCGATCTCTCGGACGGGCTGCTGGACGTGCGGGTGGTGCACGGCAGCCGCCGACCCGCGCTGCGGCTGCTGGCGGCGGCGGCCGCGGGCCCGCTGACCCGGTCCCCCGCGCACTCGGCGGTGCAGGTCGGCCGGCTCCGGCTGACCGGCGTCACGCCGGGCACCCCGATGGCGTACGACGGCGAGGTGACGACCGTGTCGGGCGAGGTGACCCTGGAGAAGCTGCCGGAGGCCCTGACGGTCTACCGGCCGCTGAACACCGCTTCTTGACGGCTGGTCAGGATCCTGCGGCGGTCCAATATATGGGACACCGGTCTCATTATTCGGCCTGTGCGCGTACCGTGAGGCATACCAGCGGCGACGAGGGTGAAGGGGAAACAGCCATGCCGAAAGCGCAGGAGACCGCCGTCTACACGCACGGGCACCACGAGTCGGTGCTGCGGTCGCACACCTGGCGGACCGCCGAGAACTCCGCGGCCTATCTGCTCGGATCCCTGAAGCCCCACATGAAGATCCTGGACATCGGCTGCGGGCCCGGCACCATCACGGCCGACCTGGCCGAGCGGGTCCCGGACGGCCACGTCACCGGCGTCGACCACGCGCCGGGCATCCTGGAGCAGGCCCGGGCCACCGCCGCCGGGCGCGGCCTGACCAACGTGGACTTCGCGGTCGCCGACGTGCACGCCCTGGACTACCCGGACGACACCTTCTGCGTGGTCCACGCCCACCAGGTGCTGCAGCACGTGGGCGACCCGGTGCAGGCGTTGCGCGAGATGCACCGGGTGACGAGGCCGGGCGGGTTCATCGCCGTACGGGACGGGGACTACGGGGCGATGACCTGGTACCCGGCGATGCCGGGCCTGGAGAACTGGCTGGACCTGTACGAGCGGGTGGCCCGGGCCAACGGCGGCGAGCCCGATGCCGGGCGCCGGTTGAAGGCGTGGGCGCTGGCGGCCGGGCTGACCGACATCACCGCCACCTCCAGCACCTGGACCTTCACCACGCCCGAGGAGCGGGCCTGGTGGAGCGGACTGTGGGCGGACCGCACCCTGGCCTCCTCGTATGCGGAACGGGCCACGCGGGGCGGTCACGCGACCGAGGAGGACCTGCGGGCCGTGTCCGCGGCGTGGCGGGAGTGGGGCCGGCGGGAGGACGGCTGGTTCGCGGTCCTGCACGGGGAGATTCTGTGTCGTAAGGAAGCCTGATCCGCGTATTCCGGGCAACCCGGATTGCAGGAGGTTCACACTATGGTTCCCATCCTGCTGGTACTGCTTCTGGCGCTCCTTCTTTTCGGCGTCGGATTCGCGGTCAAGATTCTCTGGTGGATTGCCCTGGCAGTGTTGGTCATCTGGCTGCTGGGTTTCCTGGTTCGCAGCACGACCGTCGGGGGCGGTAGGGGCCGCTGGTACCGGTGGTGACATGAGAGGGTGCGATCTCGCGCCGTTCCACGACGGTCACGGTGCCGTCTCCGCGACGAACGAATAGGCGGCCCAGGGTCCGGTGAGTTCCACCCGGATTCCGGGCGCCTCGTCCTTCGTACGGTCCACCATTTCCACGAATTCCTCACACTGGGCACGGGGCACCAGATAAGCCGCGTTGAGCACGTTCGGGCCGGGCTCGGCGGAAAGCGCCGAATTCTGCGGCACGTGCAGCCGGGAATCCTCGGCGTACCCGGAAAGCCGCTCGTGCAGCGACCGGGCGAACGCCTCGGCCCGCAGCCACCGCTCCTCGTGCGCGTGCGTGCTCGCGCGGCGCCGGCGCAGATAGTCCCGGCCGCTCGCGGGCCCTGCCGCCACGGCGGGCTCGGCGGGCTCGGGCTCCAGGTAGAGCTTCACACCCCACTCCACCCGGCCCTCCAACCGGTCGAGAGTGCGCCGGAAGTCGTCCTCGCGGGCCTCGATCATGGTGCGCACCGCGCTGTCGTCCCGGAAGACGGTCGCGAGCCGGAGGGGCAGCGGGGTGGTGACCGTGGTGAGCGCGTCGATCACCCCTTGGTGCGCGCGGGCGGTCACGGCCAGCCAGTCCAGGTCCTCCAGGTGCGCCTTCAGGGCCTCCTCGCAGAAGTCGGCCGCCGGGACCTGGCTGACGACCGCGATCAGGTCGTGGTGGTGCAACGCCGCCGGCGGGGCGCCCGCGACACCCGTGAGCTGGGACTGCAGAGGTTTCTCGAAGGGGCGGCAGACGGCGTAGACGTAGCGCAGTCCGGTCATGGTGCCTCCTTCGGTACCCGGCCCGGCTCCGGTTCCGCCGGCCGGGCCGCTCTCCCACCAGTCGATGCCCGTCTCCCTTGTCGAGCACCCGCTCCAGGATGTCGGCGAGGGCGACGCCGCCGGCGGGACCGTACGGCTCGGGGAACCGGCCGGGCGCCGTCATCCGGGGTTCCTCAGGTCCAGCCTGGCCCCCCGGCCCCGGGCGCGCCACAGGTCGCCGGTCCTCTCCGGGGTGTGGAAGGTCATGCCACCCTCCGTCGACCACTCGTCACCCTTCGGCTTCGTCGTCCTGTCCCCTCGCCGGTGATGTCGCCGGAGCTCCGGCCGGTCTCCAGCCGGTCGAGCAACTCGTCCTCGCACCGGTCGAACTCCTCCTCGGGCCCCGGCGAGTGGCCGGTCATCCCCGGCGCACTCCTTCAGGAGCCGATGTCCGCAAGGCACCGCCGGGCCGGGCCCAGGGCGCGGCCCCGGCCCGGCAGTGCGGACCAGGGGTCGGTGCCGGCCTGGTCGACGGCGTCCGCGATCGTCCAGCGGCGGGCGTGCAGCCCTGGGTCGTCGAGCTGCTCCCAGGCGAGGGGGACGGCGACGGGGGCGCCGGGGCGGGCGCGGACGGTGTAGGGGGCGACGGCGGTCTGCGCGTAGGCGTTGCGCTGCACGTCGAGGTAGAGACGGTCGCCGCGGTCCTCCTTGCGGGCGGCGGTGGTGAGCCGGTCCGGATGCCGGGAGGCCAGCAACTCGGCGACATCATGGGCGAATGCGCGGACCTCGTCGAAGTCGCTGCGGCCGTCGAGACGGACGACGAGATGGACTCCGCGCGAGCCGGTGGTCATGGGGGCGGCGGGCAGGCCGAGTTCCTCCAGGAGCTCCCGCACCCGGCCGGCCGCCTCGCGCACCCGGGCGAAGTCGTCGTCGGGGGGATCGAGGTCGAAGACGAGCTGGTCGGGATGATTCGGGCCGCCCGCCCGGTCGGTGCGGGAAAGCCAGCGGTGCAAGGTGAGACAGGCCTGGTCGGTGAGGTAGAGGAGAGTGGCGGTGTCGTCGCAGACGGCATGGGTGACCGTGCCGCCCTCCTTGGGCACCTCGGCGCGGGTGATCCAGTCCGGATAGTGCTCCGGGACGTTCTTCTGCATGAAGCGCTGCCCGTCGACACCGTCCGGATACCGCTCCAGCATCAGCGGCCGGCCCCGCAGGTGCGGGAGCATGTACGGCGCGACGGACCGGTAGTAGTCGGCGAGATCGCCCTTGGTGTACTCCTCGGCGCCGGCGCCGCCCGGGAAGAGCACCTTCCCGGGCCGCTTGATCTCCAGCGTGCGGCGGCCCGCCCGTACGGTCCGGGCGTCCGCGTCGTTCATCGCACGACCGCCTCCTCCACCAGCAGCTTGGCCGCCGCGGCGATGCCCACGGCGTCGATGCCGGCCGCGTTCAGCTGCTCGTCGGGCGCGGCCGAACCCGGCATGGTGCGCACCGCGAGCCGGACGAGGCGGGGCACGGGCCGGCCGTCGCCGAAGGCCTCCGCGACCGCGTCGCCGAGGCCGCCCTCGGCGCGGTGGTCCTCCACGCTGAGCAGACAGCCGGTCTCCTCGGCGGCCCGGTGCAACGTGTCGACGTCGACCGGCTTGACGGAGTACAGGTCGATCACCCGCACCCGGATGCCGTCCTCGGCGAGCCGGTCGGCCGCGGCGAGCGCCTCGGGCACGGTGACCCCGGCCGCGACGACCGTCAGCCGGTCCTCCTCGCTGGAGACGAGCGTCTTGCTGCCGCCCACCGGGAACTCCTCGCCGGGGCCGTAGATCACCGGTGTCTTGCCGCGCGAGGTGCGCAGATAGCGGATCCCGTCGAGGCCGGCCATGGCCGCGACCAGCCGGGCGGTCTGGTTGGCGTCACACGGGTACAGCACGGTCGAGCCGTACAGGGCGCGGAACATCGCCAGGTCCTCCAGGCCCATCTGCGAGGGCCCGTCCTGGCCGATCGCGACACCGGAGTGCGAGCCGACCAGGTTGATGCCGGAACCGCTGATGGACGCCATCCGCACGAAGTCGTGGGCGCGGGTGAGGAACGCCGCGAAGGTCGAGGCGTACGGCAGCCAACCCCGCGCGGCCATGCCGACGGCCGCGGCGATCATCTGCTGCTCGGCGATGTAGCACTCGAAGAACCGGTCGGGGTGCGCCTTGGCGAACTCCTCGCTGCGGGTGGAGTCGCCGACCTCGCCGTCCAGGGCGACGACATCGCCCCGCGCGCTGCCGAGCGCGGCGAGGGCCGCGCCGAAGGCGTCCCGGGTCGCCACCTGGTCGCCCTCGTCGTAGCGCGGGAGCTGGAGGACCTCGGTCGTCAGGTCGCGCAGCGCGGCCGCGGCCGGCGGTTCGTTGACGCGCACGTGCAGCTCGCGCGGCCCGCCGAGTTCGGCGACGGCCTCCTCGGCGTCCGGCAGCGGCTTGCCGTGATGGCCCTCGAGGTCCTCGACGGCCGCGACGCCCTTGCCCTTGAGGGTGCGGGCCAGGATCGCCACCGGCTGCCCGACCGTGGACAGCGCCTCGCCGTAGGCCCGGTCGATCTTGTCGACGTCATGGCCGTCGATCTCGACGGTGTGCCAGCCGAAGGCCTGGAAGCGGCGGGCGTAGGCGTCCAGGTCGTGGCCGTGCCGGGTGGGGCCGCGCTGGCCGAGCCGGTTGACGTCCACGATCGCGATCAGGTTGTCCAGGTGCTCGTGCCCGGCGTGTTCGGCGGCCTCCCACACCGAGCCCTCCGCCAGCTCGCTGTCGCCGCACAGCACCCACACCCGGTGGCCGGTGCGCTCCAGCCGCTTGCCGACGAGGGCGATGCCGACCCCGACCGGCAGCCCCTGGCCGAGGGAGCCGGTGGCCGTCTCCACCCAGGGCAGCCGTCGGGGCGTCGGATGCCCCTCGAGCCGGCTGCCGAGCTTGCGGAAGGTGAGCAGCTCGCCGTCCTCGATGGCACCGGCCGCCTTGTACGCGGCGTACAGCAGGGGTGAGGCATGGCCCTTGGACAGCACGAAGCGGTCGTTGGCGGGGTGCTCGGGGCGTTCGAAGTCGTAGCGCAGGTGGTGGGCGAGCAGCACGGCCATCAGATCGGCGGCGGACATCGAGGACGTGGGGTGTCCGGATCCCGCCGCGGCGGACGCCCGCACGCTGTCCACGCGCAACTGCTGTCCCAGTTCGGCGAGTTCGTCGGTGTTCATGAGTCTCCTTGCGGTGAGTCGAGGGGGGATACGGCCCCGGGGTGCCGAGCAGGGGACTGCGGCCCGCGGGATCATCCGGGGGCCGAGTCCCGGGGGTCGGGGGGATCGGTGCGCTTGACGGGGCCGGGGGCGGGGTGGTCCCCGAGCTCGCGCCCGGCGGCGGGCGGCTCGCTCGCACGCTCCGGTACATCGGCCTGCTCGGGCTCTTCCGTCTGCTTCGGTTCTTCCGCCTGCTTCGGTTCTTGCGCCTGCTTCGGTTCTTGCGCCTGCTTCGGTTCTTGCGCCTGCTTCGGATCTTCCGCCTGCATGGGTTCTTCCGTCCGTTTCGGTTCTTCCGCCCGCTCCGGTCCGTCCGGCTCTTTCGGTCCGTCCGTCCGTTCCGGTCCGCCCGCCCCCTCTGGGACGCCCGGTACGCGGGCCAGCTCCGGAGAGGCCGTGTCCAGGGGGACCGACCAGGACCGTACGAGGCCCAACTGGACGCCCTGGCGCGGCAGTACGGCGTCCAGCAGCCAGTCGGCGGCCACGCGGACGCGGTTGCCGGGCAGCGCGGCCAGGTGGTAACCGCGGGTGACCGCACCGGCCGCCGGGCCGGACAGCGGGAGGCCGAACGGGTTGGCGGCGGCCCGGGTCCCGCCGAGGTCGACGGCGAAACCCAGGTCGCGGTGGCGGTAGGGCCGCCGGCGCCGGCCGAGGCCGAGCGAGGCGGCCACGTTCTCCCCGGCCACCCGGCCCTGCCGCCACGCGTGCTGGGCCGTCATCGGCGTGCTGCGCCTTTCCGGGGCCGAATCCCCAGACCCGCCGTTCCCCGCCTGCTCCAGGTCCGGTACGGCGGCCGCGTCCCCGCAGCCGAACACCTCCGGCCGGCCCGGCACCTGCAGATACGGGTCGACGATCAGCCGGCCCCGCTCCAGCGGCTGCCCGATCGCCTCCACCAGCGGATCGGGCCGTACCCCGACACACCACACCAGCGTCCGGGACGCGACGAACTCACCGTCGGTGAGCAGCACCCCGTCATGGGTGGCCTCCTTCACCGACGTCCCCATCCGCACGTCGACGCCCCGAGCGCGCAGCACCTGGTCGGCCGTGCGGGACAGCCGCTCGTCCAGCTCCGGCAGCACGCGCGGTGCCACGTCCAGCAGGATCCAGCGCGGCCGGAACCCGGCGGTGAGCGGCTGCCTGCGGGCCAGCCGGTCGGTCAGCAGCTGCATCTGGGCGGCCACCTCGGTGCCGGTGTAGCCGGCGCCGACCACGACGAAGGTGCAGCGGGCCGCGCAGGCCTTCGGGTCGTCCACCGCGCCGGCCAGCTCCACCTGGCGGGTCACGTGGTCGCGCAGGTACAGCGCCTCGGGCAGCCCGCGGAAGCCGTGCGCGTGCTCGGCGACCCCGGGGATGGGGAGCAGCTTGTTGACGCTGCCGACACTGAGCACCAGCCGGTCGTAACCGAGGGTGCCGATGCCGCCCTCGGGGTCGGAGTAGTGGACCGTACGGCCGTCGAGGTCGACGTGCTCGGCCTCGCCGAGCACCATCCGCACCCCGTGCAGGGTGCCCGGCAGCGACACGGTGACCCTGCGGGCCTCCAGGATGCCGGCGGCGACCTGGGGCAGCAGCGGCAGGTACAGGAAGTAGTCGGTCGGGTTCAGCAAGGTGACGTCGGCCCGGTCCCGGGTCAGCCGGGCCAGCGTACGGGCAGCCCGGTACCCGGCGAAACCGGCGCCGACGATCACGACATGAGGTCGGCTCACGGTGCGCCTCCGGCGGTGTGGCTCGTCCGAGGTCTTCCGCGTAACCGGGGGCGGGGCACCCAAACGCCGGACGGGTCACCCGTACGCCGGTCGGAGCACCCGAACGCCGCGCCACGCCCCCGGCGTTTCGCCCGCCGGGCCCCGGTTACCCGGTCCGGGCCCGGACCACAGCGGATCACCGTCGCCCGCGCGGAGGTTCTCCCATGCCCGAGTACGGCTATTTCCTGGCGAGCGAGGAGCACAGCCCCGCCGCCCTCGTCGAGCAGGCCCGGATGGCCGAGCAGGCCGGCTTCCGGGCGCTGTGGATCTCCGACCACTTCCACCCGTGGAGCGGCGCGCAGGGGCAGAGCCCGTTCGTGTGGTCGGTGATCGGCGCGCTGTCGGAGGCGGTGTCGCTGCCGATCGAGACGGCGGTGACCTGTCCGACCGTGCGGATGCATCCGGCGGTGACGGCGCAGGCGGCGGCGACGAGCGCGGTGATGACCGACGGCCGTTTCCGGCTGGGCGTGGGCACCGGCGAGGCGCTGAACGAGCACATCCTGGGCGACCGCTGGCCGCCGGTGCACGTGCGGCTGGAGATGCTGGAGGAGGCCGTGCAGGTGATGCACCGGCTGTTCACCGGCGAGGAGGTCAACCACCAGGGCGCGCACTACACCGTGGAGAACGCCCGCCTCTACACCGTCCCCGAGGAACCCGTGTCCATCGACATCTCCGGGTTCGGTCCGAAGGCGACGTCGCTCGCCGCCCGGGTGGGCGACGGGTACATCACCATGACGCCCGAGGAGGAGATGGTCACGCAGTTCCGCAAGGGCGGGGGCGGGACGAAGCCGGTGAGCGGCGGGACGAAGGTCTGTTACGGCACCGATCGCGCGGAGTGCGCGCGTACCGTGCGCCGGCTCTGGTTCAACGAACTGCTGCCCGGGGAGATGGGGCAGGTGCTGCCGTCGCCGCGGCACTTCGAGCAGTTGCAGGAGCTGGTCACCGAGGACGTGGTGCGCGAGAAGGTCGTGTGCGGGGACGACGTCGAGCAGCATGTGTCCACGCTGACGGCGTTCGCCGACGCCGGGTTCGACCGCGTGTACGTGAACCAGATCGGCGGCGATCAGAAGGGGTTCTTCGACTTCTACCGGACGAAGGTGCTGCCGCGGCTCGGCGGGGGAGGTGGGGGGTAGTCACGGTGGGGCGCCCGGGGATGTGCCGCCGATGACGTGAGGCGGCACCCTGCACGCCCGGAGCCGCCCCAACTAGGCTCGGGCGCATGGAGATTCTGGGCGCCTCGCTGCGCATCTGCGTCGACGACCTCGAGACCGCGATCCCCTTCTACGAGCGTCTGGCGGGCGGCAGAGCCCTGCGGTTCGAGCGCGGCGGGGTCCAGGTCGCCGCGATCGGCTCCTTTCTGCTGATGAGCGGTCCCGAGGAGGAACTGGAGATCCTGCGCAGGGTGACGGCGACCATCGCCGTCAAGGACGTGGACGAGGCGCACCGGCTGCTGACCGACCTGGGCGCCCGGATCATCGCGGGGCCGGTGCCGACGCCGGTGGGCCGGAACCTGCTCGCGATGCATCCGGACGGGTCGGTGTTCGAGTACGTCGACCAGCGGGGCGGCTGAGACCGTCAGACGGTGTCGGGCCGCATCCGGAAGTCGTACCGGGCGGGCAGCGGCTCGTCGGTGAGCCGGGCCCAGAGGCGGCCCAGTACCTCCTCGCCCTCGCGCAGGTCGGCGACCTCGAACCCCGCGTCGAAGACCGCTCGCGCCTCGGCGGGCCGTCCCTCGGCGAGGAGCAGCTCGGCTTCCAGCAGCCGGAACCGGCCGCGCCGGCGTACGGCGGGCAGCAACCGGTCCCGGACCGCCCGGGCGTCCGCCGTCCGCCGCACCGTCAGCAGTGCCTGCAGGGTCTCCCGGCCGAGCGCGGCCATGGCGGCCGTCCACGCCGCACCGTCGTCCCGCCGTTCGCGGCACAGGTCGTCGAAGGCGTCCGCGTAGCGTTCGGCGGCCCGTTCGTGGTGGCCGGACTCCTGGTCGGCGACGGCGAGGCAGCGCAGCAACGGCCAGAGCGAGGGAGCGAGTTCGAGGGCGCGTTCCCAGCTGCGGACGGCCTGGGCGCGGTCGTCGGCGTGCCACTGGGCGACGCCGAGGTGGTACTCGGTGTGCGGGGTGGCGGGCGCGGTCTCCAGCATGTCCCGCCAGTGCGGGGCGACGAGGGTCTCGCCGGGCGGCCGTACCCGGCGCGGCTCCGGCAGGGAGCCGGTGCGCAGCAGTTCCCGCCAGGGTGCCTGTGCCTCGCCGAGGGTGGACTCGGGGAACGGGGTGCCGGGCAGCTTCCAGTCGGCGCGCAGCACTTCGAGCGCGCCCCAGCCGGATCCGGCGGCCAGGATCTCGCCGGGTTCGGTGTCGGCGGACGGCAGCCAGGCCGCGTACGCCTCGTCGACACGGGCCCGGGGCAGGGCGGACTCCAGCCGTTCCTCGGCGCCCTGGACGGCCTGCGGCCACTCCCCCTCGGGCGGCGCGTCGAGCGGGCCGTACGCCTCCAGCCAGGACACCTCGCTCTCGGCCTCCAGCCGGACGTGTTCGAGCTGGGTGCGGGCGAGTCCGGCCTGGATCTCGCAGTAGCCGCCGGTGCCGGGCTCGGTCAGCCACTCCTGCCAGCGCCGGCCGCCGGGGAGGTGGCCCCAGACGAAGAGCTTGCGGCCGCGCAGGACGTCGGTGGAGGTCTGTACCAGCCCGTGGCCGTCGGCGTCCAGCGCGGCGATCCAGCGGCGGCGGCCGTCCGGCACCTCGTAGAAGTAGTCGGCGGCGTAGGGGCTGTTGAGGGGGTGGGTGCGGTCGATGCCGTCGTACGACGGGACGGGCACCCGGCGCAGCCGGTGCTCGTAGCCGAAGTGCCAGGCCTCCTCGGCGGGGGCCAGCACCCGGCACTCCTCCGGCACCGCGATGTTGGACCACCAGTAGGTCGGCACCGGCCGCTCGTGCGGGTTGCGGACGCGGACGCCGACGTAGAGGAAGTCGGAGCCGTCGGGCAGCCACAGGTCGACCTGGAAGGGCAGGTCGCGCAGCCGCTCCCACTCCCACAGGCGCAGCATCTCCCCGCCGTCGGGGGCGGGGACGCGCGCGGCGTGCAGGGGCGCGCAGGAGAGGGTGGTGTGGCCGGTGGCGCCGATGTTCCATTCGATGCCGCCGGAGTACCAGGCGCCGCTGAGGGCGAAGTTGGCCGGCTGGAACACCGGGTTGCGGTAGAGGAGTTCGCGTCCGGTGGGCAGGTGGAGCAGGGAGGCGATGCGGCCGCCGAGGCCGGGCAGGACGGTGGCGCGCAGCCGGTCGTTCTCGATCACCAGGGCGTCGAGAGCGCGGCGCTCGCGGGCTCTGTCGTAGCCGTCGCGGACGGGGACCGGGAGCAGGCTGCGCAACGGCTCGTACCCGAGCTGGCGGGCCATGTCCCTGGGCATGCCGTCCCGGTCGCGGTCGTCGATGCGGTGGACCTCGTCGAGCGGGCGCAGCGGGGGCAGGGGGTTGTCCGGCCCCACCTGCGCGGCGGGCAGCGTCAGTACCTCACGTCGGATCCTCGTCACGATCACCATGGAACCCGGCGTGGGTCACATCGGCCAGGGGATGCGCCGGTCAGGATTGCGCAAAGGGTGTGTTCAGGCGGTGGGTTCGCGCATCTCGGCGGTGAGCGCCCAGCGTTCGTGGTCGCGCCAGGCGCCGTCGATGAAGAGCATGGCCGGGGAGAACCCCTCCAGCCGGAAGCCGGCGCCGCGCGCCATCGCGACGGAGGCGGTGTTCTCGGGCTGCACGTTGATCTCCAGCCGGTGCAGCCCGAGCGGCCCGAAGGCGTACCCGATGACCAGGTCGAGGCCCTCGCGCATCAGGCCGCGCCCGGCGGCGTGCGCGAAGGCCCCGTAGCCGAGGGCGCCGCACTGGAAGCCGCCGCGCACGATGTTGTTGATGTTGATGTACCCGGCCATGTCCCCGCTGTCCTTCTCGCACACCAGGAACCCGGCCTTGGTCGGGTCCTCGATCAGCGGGCGCGCGTAGGCGGCGTACGCCTCGTCGTTGTCCGGCGGGAACAGCCAGGGCCGGTGCAGGTCCTTGCTCTCCCGGACCCGGGCAGTGAACTCGGGGCCGTCCTCGAGCGTGAAGTGACGGATGGCCACGCGGGGGCCCTCGGCGAGCCAGTGGGGTGCGGTGTGCGGCATCGGGCCAGCGTACGGCGTCCCGCCCGCTCCGGCTGCGAAAATCCTGGGCGCACGCCTCGGCGGTTCAGCGCAGCGCGGGCTCGTCCAGTGTCAGCGTGCCCGCGTCCGCGTCGAGTTCGGCCGTGACGCCGAAGGGGATCGTCAGCGCCCCCGCGCAGTGCCCGAACCCGAACTCCTCCACCACCGGTACGCCGAGCGCGCCGAGCCGGTCGGCCAGCAGCGGCCGCACCTCGGCGTAGTCCGGGCAGCGCTCCCAGGAGCCGAGCAGCACCCCGCGCACCTCCTCCAGCCAGCCCGCGCGCAGGAGCTGGGTGAGGTACCGGTCCAGCCGGTAGGTCTCCTCGCCCACGTCCTCCAGGCACAGCAGCCCGCCGGCCGCCGAGGGGCGCGCGTGCGGGGTGCCGAGTTCCGCGGCGAGCAGGGACAGGCAGCCGCCGAGGGTGACCCCGCGGGCCCGGCCGGGCACCAGGGCCCGGCCGCCGGAGGCGATGGCGCGGACCGTCTCCGGGGCGAACAGCGTGGCCCGCAGGTGTTGCTGTGCCGAGGCGTTCTTGATGAAGTCGACGCCGGCCGCCATCGGCCCGTGCAGCGTGGCGAGCCCGAGACGGCCGGCGAAGGCTTCGTGCAGGACGGTGATGTCGCTGAAGCCGACGAAGACCTTCGGCCCGGCCGCCCGCATGGCGTCCCAGTCCAGCAGGTCGATCATGCGCTGCGCCCCGTACCCGCCGCGGGCGCACAGCACGGCGTCGACGGACGGGTCGCACCAGGCGTTCTGCAGGTCGGCGGCGCGGTCGGCGTCCCGGCCGGCCAGGTAGCCGAACTCGCCGTGCCGGTCGAGCACATGGGGTGCCACGACCGGGTCGAGGTCCCAGCCGCGCAGCACGTCGAGCCCTGCCTGGAGCCGTTCCTCGGGCACCGGCCCGCTGGGGGCGACGACGGCCACCCGGGCGCCCGGGGCCAGCCGCTCGGGGCGCGTCAGTTCCGTCACGTGTGCAGCTCCAGCCTCGGGACATCGGGCACGTCCAGCTTGAACACCTGGGCGTACAGGGAGAGTTCGGCCTCCAGGGCGCGCACCATGGTCTCCGCCCGCCGGAAGCCGTGCCCCTCTCCCTCGAAGGTGAGGTAGGCGTGCGGCACATCGCGGCCGGCGATCCGGGCGAGGAAGCGTTCGCACTGGGCGGGCGGGCAGATCACGTCGTCCAGGCCCTGGAGGAGGAGGAACGGCGCGGTGAGCCGGTCGGCGTGTGTGCTCGGCGAGCGCTCGGTGTACCGGGCGGGCACCTCGGCGAGCGGGCCGATCAGCGACTCCAGGTAACGGGACTCGAAGTCGTGGGTGTCCCCGGGGCCCCAGGAGTCCAGGTCCAGCACCGGGTAGATGATGGTGCCGCAGGCGTAGACGTCGGTCGTGGTCAGGGAGGCGGCGGTGGTCCAGCCGCCCGCGCTGCCGCCCCGGATCGCGAGCCGGGCGGGATCGGCGGTGCCCTCGTCGGCGAGGGCGCGGGCGACGGCCGCGCAGTCCTCGACGTCGACCACGCCCCACTGCTCGCGCAGCCGCTCCCGGTAGTCACGGCCGTATCCGGTGGAGCCGCCGTAGTTCACCTCCGCGACGCCGATGCCGCGCGAGGTGAAGTAGGCGATCTCCAGGTCCAGCACGAGCGGCACCCGGCTGGTGGGGCCGCCGTGCGCCCAGATGACATAGGGCGGCAACTCCCCGTCCGGAGCGGCGTGTTCGGGGTGGTGCGGCGGATAGACATGGGCGTGCACCTCGCGGCCGTCCGGGCCGGTGAAGACGCGGATCCGCGGCTCCGGGTAGTACGCGGGGTCGACGGCGTCCCGGTGCCGGGCCCCGATCGCGCGGGCCCGGCCGGTGACGGTGTCCAGCTCGACCACCTCGTAGGCGGTGCGCGGGCCGGCGCCGACCGCGACCACCCGGGTGCCGTGGGCCGCGAGATGGGCCGGGAACTCGGTCCACGGGCCGACGGCGTCGGCGATCTCACCGGATTCCGGGTCCAGGACGCCGAGCACGGTCGCCCCCTTGCCGTGCACGACCGCGATCAGCCCGTCGTCCAGCGGCGCGAACCAGCGCAGGCCCAGCTGCCACAGGGGGCCGCCGAACTCCTCGTCGCGCGGGCACAGCGGGGTGCCGTCGCGGTAGAGGTTCCACCAGCCACTGCGGTCGCTGCTGAAGAGCAGACTGCCGTCGGCGGCCCACTCCACCTGTGCGACGGCCTCGCCCGGTCCGCCGGCGACGGTGCGCGCGTCCCGCAGCGTGCCGTCGTCGCCGACGTCGGCCACGAGCAGTTCCGTGCCGTCCCACGGCATGCGCGGATGGTCCCAGGCGAGCCAGGCCGCGCGGCGGCCGTCGGGGGCGAGGCGCGCCCCGGTGACGAACCGGTGCCGGTCGTCGGTGAGTTCCCGGACGGCGCCGCGGTCCTCGGCGGCCGAGCCGTCCAGCGGTACGGCGGCCAGGACGCGCCGCACGTCACCGGGGCCGTCCCCGGTGAACTCCTCCAGCACGCACCACACGTCGCCGCGTTCCAGGTCAACGCGTGGTTCGGCCCAGCGCAGCCCGCCGCCCACGGGCGACACCGGGGTCAGCGGGCGCGGCTCGGCGCCGGGCTCGTACCGGTAGAGCCGCTGGTCGGCGAAGTGCACGAAGACGACGAGGGGCTGCCCGTCGCGCACCACCCCGGCCCAGGGCCGGCCGCCGTACTCGATGACCCGGCTGCGCACGTTCCACGGCGCGGGCAGCACCGACTCCTCGGTGCCGTCGGCGCGGCGCCGCACCAGGGCCCGGCGGCCGCCCTCGGTCGGCCGGGGTTCCGTCCACCAGGTCTCGTCCCCGACGAAGCCCGTCCACTCCGGCCGGCCGTCGTGCGCGGCGGCCAGGGCCGCGTCGACGGGCGACGGCCAGGATCCGTACGGCGTCTTGAGCATCCCGTCCCCCATCGTTCAGGCCGTCCGCAGGAAGCGGTCGAGCACCCGGACGCCGAAGTGCAGCGCCTCGATCGGCACGCGCTCGTCCACGCCGTGGAACAGCGCCTGGTAGTCGAGGTCCTCGGGCAGCTTCAACGGGGCGAAACCATATCCGGTGATACCGAGCCGGGAGAACTGCTTGGCGTCCGTGCCGCCGGACATGCAGTACGGCACCACGTGCCCCTCTGGCGCGAACTCCTCGACGGCGGCCCGCATCTTCGCGTACGTCGGCGAGTCCACCGGCGCCTGGAGGGCCACCTCGCGGTGGGCGAACTCCCAGCTCACGTCCGGGCCCGTCAGATGGTCGAGGGTGGCGGTGAACTCCTCCTCGCCGCCCGGCAGACAGCGTCCGTCGACGTAGGCGACTGCCTCGCCGGGGATGACGTTCAGCTTGTAACCGGCGTTCAGCATGGTCGGGTTGGCGCTGTTGCGCAGGGTCGCCTCGACCAGCTTGGCCGCCGGACCGAGCTTCTCCAGCAGCTGGTCCAGGTCCGTGAAGTCGGGCTCGATGCCGTACACGGCGGCGAGTTCGGTCAGCGCGGCCCGTACGGTCGGGGTGAGCCTGGGGCGCCACTCGTGCTCGCCGATGCGGGTGACGGCGGCGGCGAGGCGGGTCACCGCGTTCTCCTTGTTCACCTTGGAGCCGTGCCCGGCACGGCCGCGCGCGGTGAGCTTCAGCCAGCCGGTGCCCCGCTCCCCCGCCGCGATCGGGTAGAGCTGCCGGCCGGCGCCGTCGTGGAAGGTGAAGGCACCGGACTCGCTGATGCCCTCGGTGCAGCCCTCGAACAGCTCGGGGTGCCGGTCGGCGAGGAATCCGGAGCCGTCCTCGGCGCTGGCCTCCTCGTCGGCGGTGAACGCGATGACGAGGTCGCGGCGCGGCCGTACGCCCTGCCGGGCCCAGGACCGGACGACCGCGAGGATCATCGCGTCCATGTTCTTCATGTCGACGGCGCCCCGCCCCCACACCACGCCGTCGCGGATCTCGCCGGAGAACGGGTGCACGCTCCAGTCGGCGGCCTCCGCGGGCACGACGTCGAGGTGACCGTGCACCAGCAGCGCGTCGGCGGAGGGGTCCGTGCCCTCGATCCGCGCCACCACGTTCGTACGCCCCGGCGTCCGCTCCAGCAGCACCGGTTCCGGTCCCGCCCCGGCCAGCCGCTCCGCCGCGTACTCGGCGGCGGGCCGCTCCCGGCAGTCCCCGCCGCCCCGGTTGGTGGTGTCGATGCGGATCAGTCCGGAGGTGAACTCCACGACCTCGGCCAGGGCCAGTTCATCGGCCTGCTGGTCAGCCATACTGCTCCTCCACGGCGGCGGAGACGATCGTGGTGACCGCCTTGAACGTCCGGATCCCCTCGTACATCGTGGCGCTGGTGTACGCCACCTTCCGCTCCCCGATCCGCGCGACCCCGGGCACGACGGTCGCGGCCATCGCCAGGTGCTCGGCGTCGAACTCCACAGCGACCGTGAACGGCCCCGCCTCGACGGGCTGGTGGCGCACCGCGAGCCGGGCGGCCTCCTTGGCGGCGGCACGGATGTCGGCGGCGGTGCGCGCAGGGGTCCGGCACACCGCCGCGTACCGGGACACATGGTCCTTCACCGCGACCTTCAGCGCTTCGGGCGCGTACCCGAGCGCGTCCTCGCAGGCCACGTCGTCGCCGGTGACGAGGACGACGGGGACGCCGTACTCGGCGACGACGTGCGCGTTCAGCAGCCCCTCGCTGGCGCGGACGTCGTTCAGCCACACCCCGGTGATCTGGTTGGCCAGGTAGGTGTGGGCGAGGACGCCCTCCATGCCGGCGCCCGCGTGGTAGCCGACGAACGCGATGCCGTCGACGTCGCCGTGCTGGACGCCCTCCACCATGGACAGCGTCTTGTGCCGCCCGGTGAGCATCTCCACGCGGTCGTCGAGCCGTTCCAGCAGCAGGTTGCGCATGGACCAGTGGGCCTCGTTGACGAGGACCTGCTCCGCCCCGCCGTCGAGGAAGCCCTGCGCGGCGGCGTTCACGTCCGAGGTGAACATCGACCGGCACCGCTCCCACTGCGGCGTCCCCGGCAGCACGTCGGCCGGCCAGGTGACACCGGTGGCACCCTCCATGTCGGCACTGATGAGGATCTTCATGGTGCTTCACGTTACGCGTCGGCGGGGGAACTTCCTACGAGGCGGAAGGAGGCCGAGCCCGCTCCCGGCCCTGACACCGCGTAAGCCACGGCACGCAGCGGCCTGCCCTCGGGCCACTACGTGTTCGCGCGCACCGCGGCTTGCGTGAGGGTGGTCGCCGTCCGCACGGCGCTGGCGACGGCGTCTTCGGGGCTGAGCCCGCACAGGTCGGTGAGGGTGAAGAGTGCCTCGGCGCCGACGACCACGGCGAGGTCCCGCTTGAGCTGGGCGAGCGCTTCCGGATCCGTCGCCCCGAGGGTGCCGTCGAGGGGCGCGAGCGCGTGGTCGATCAGCCCGAAACGGATTCCGGGGCGGGTGGTCACCGTGTCGGGCCGGGTGATGGTGGCCGAGATCATCGCGCGCACCGACCCCTGGCGGGCGAGTATGCCGCGGAGCAGGAACTCACAGGCGAAGGCGACACGTTCGACGGGATCCGCGCAGTCCGCGACCGGCGCGAGCGCCTCGGCGGGCGGCGGCCACACCCCGGCCAGGGCCTCACTGATCAGCGAGGGAAGGTCGGGGAAGTACCGGTAGGCGGTGGCCTCGGAGACCAGGGCCGCCCGGGCGATCGCGGGCATGGTCACCTCGCCGCCCGTGCCGATGAGTTCGCGGGCGGCCGCCACGATCGCCGTACGCGTGCGCTTCTTCTGATTGGTGCGGCCGGTACCCACCTGCTCCGTCATCCCGGACCCTCCTGTTCGTTCACCATCATCCTAGCATCGACCTCTCTTCATGAGAGTGCACTTGCATAAACGCTGGAGGACTGTCTAATCTCGTGAGAGTCGGCTCTCACGAACGGCCACAGAAGAGCCAGAACAGACAGGGGACAGCAATGAGCGAGGTTTCCGTGGTCGGCCCGGACGGCGGCGAGACGATCCAGCTGGGCCGTACGCAGATGCGCATCCTCGAGGACGGCAGCACCACCGGTCACCGCCTCGGGATCGGTGAGATCACCATCGCCCCGCACACCCAGGGACCGCCGCAGCACCGTCACGCCCAGCACGACGAGGGCTTCTACGTCGTCTCCGGCACCGTGCACTTCACCGTCGGCCGGACGACCCACGTCGCCCCGGCGGGCACCCTCGCGATGATCCCGCCCGGCGCCCCGCACACCTTCGCCAATCTCGGCGACGAGCCGGCGGTGATGCTCAACACCTTCACGCCCGACCTGTACGTGCAGTACTTCCGGGACCTGCGGAACATGATCGCCGGCGGTCGGGAACTGACCCCGGAGTCGACCGTCGAGGTCATGAGCCGGTACGCCACGACTCCCGCCACCGACTTCGCATAGGTCCGGCCGACTGGCCGCGTTCACCGTTCACCCGAGGAGAGCAACCATGACCAGCACCACCCACACCCTCACCCTCGACCAGGGCGACCTCGACGTCACCGTCGACCTCCAGGGCCGCCAGGGACACCCCTTCCTGCTCCTGCACGGCGGGGGCGGCCCCGAGACCGTCACGCCGTTCGCCGCCCTCCTCGCCGAGCAGCGGCCGGCCAGGGTGTTCACCCCCTTCCACCCGGGCTTCGGCGGCACCACCCGCCCCGACTGGCTGACCGACGTCACGACCCTCGCCCGGATCTACGTACGGCTGCTCGAAGAACTCGGCCTGGAGGACGTCGCCGTCGTCGGCAACTCCATCGGCGGCTGGATCAGCGCCGAAATGGCCGCACTCGGCAGCGAGCGGATCACCAGCTTCACCCTCGTCAACGCCGTCGGCATCGAGGTCCCCGGCCACCCCGTCGCCGACACCTTCCCCCTGACGCCCGTCGAACTGTCCCGTCTCTCCTTCCACGACCCCTCGAAGTTCCGCTTCGACCCCAGCGCGCTCACCGATGCGCAGCGCGCGGTCATGGCCGCCAACCGCGCGGCGCTGGAGGTCTACTCGGGCCCGGATGCGATGGCCGACCCCACCCTCCGCGAGCGCCTGGCCAAGGTCACGCAGCCGGTCCTCGTCGCGTGGGGCGAGAGCGACCAGGTCGTCGACGCCGACTACGGCCGGGCGTTCGCGGCGGCCATTCCGGATGCCCGGTTCGAGCTGCTGCCCGTCACCGGCCACATGCCCCAGGTCGAGACCCCGGAGCAACTCCTCCCGCTGGTCTGGGACTTCGCCGACGCCCACGCCACCGACCGACCGCAGCACTGACCCCAACAGGAGCGTCCCATGTCCGAACCCGGCGGCAGGCGCCGGTCATTGGTTCTGGCCATCTGCTGTCTGAGCGTGCTGCTGGTCAGCCTCGACGCCACCATCCTCAACGTCGCGCTGCCCGCGATGCAGGACGACCTGCGCTCCTCCGTGTCCGGCCTCCAGTGGACGCTCAACGCCTACACCATCGTGCTGGCCTCGCTGCTGATGCCGGCCG
The DNA here is from genome assembly GCF_009604455.1 of Streptomyces sp. RB17. GTDB lineage: Bacteria > Actinomycetota > Actinomycetes > Streptomycetales > Streptomycetaceae > Streptomyces. Next base: position 174,298 of record NZ_WEGL01000011.1, on the reverse strand, counting down.
GCTCCACGGCCGACCGGGTCGGCCGGCGGCGGATCTTCCAGCTCGGGCTGGCACTGTTCACCGGCGGGTCGGCGCTGTGCAGCCTGGCGCCGACCCTGGGGTGGCTGGTGATCTTCCGCATGGTGCAGGCGACGGGCGGCAGCATGCTCACCCCGGTCGCCATGGCCATCCTGGCCAACACCTTCTCCCAGCCCCGGGAGCGGGCACGGGCGATCGGCGTCTGGGGCGGGGTGGTCGGCATCAGCATGGCGGCCGGGCCGATCCTCGGCGGCGTACTGGTCGACGCGGCCGGATGGCGGTCGGTGTTCTGGCTGAACGTGCCGATCGGCCTGGCCGCGCTGATCCTTGCCGCGATGTTCGTCCCCGAGTCCCGCGCGCCACGGGCCCGCCGGGTGGACCCGGTCGGGCAGTTGCTGGTGATCGTCCTGCTCGGCACGCTCACCTACGCCCTCATCGAGGCGCCGGACCAGGGCTGGACCTCGCCGCCGATCGTGGCCTGCCTGATCGCCGCGACGGGCACGTTGATGGGGTTCGTACCGTACGAGAACCGGCGCGCCGAACCACTCGTCGAGCCGCGACTCTTCCGCAGCGCGTCCTTCAGCGGGGCCGTCGCGACGGCCGTCTGCTCCTTCGCCGCACTCGGCGGCTTCCTGTTCGTCAACTCTCTCTATCTGCAACGGGTGCTGAGGCTGAGCGCTCTGGACACCGGGCTCCACCTGCTGCCGATGGCCGTGCTGTCGCTGCTGTGCCCGCCGCTGTCCGGGCGGATCGTGGGCACCCGCGGCCCGCGCATCCCCTTGCTGCTCGCGGGGGCCGGCATCACCTCCAGCGGTGTGCTGGCCGTGGCCGTCACCCGCTCCACCCACCCCTCGGCCGCCCTGCTCCACGTCACATACGCGTTGTTCGGACTGGGCTTCGGCTTCGTCAACGCGCCGGTCACCACCACCGCGGTCGCCGGGTTGCCGCCCGCCCGGGCCGGGGTGGCCGCGGCAATCGCCGCGACCAGCCGACAGGTCGGCTCCGCGCTCGGCATCGCGGTGATCGGCGCCGCGGTCGCCGCCGGGGCACGACCGGCAGCCTGCTGGATCATCGCCGGCTGCGGACTGACCGTCCTCGTCCTGGGTGTCCTGACCTCCGGCCACCGGGTCACCGCCGCCGAACCGAGCGAGCCGACGGTCCAGGCCCGACAGATGACCGAACAGACTCCGGCGCTCCCCCGCCAGGACCACCCCGCGAGATGGAGGCTGTGACCCTCACACAACGACGCGTCGAGACCGGACGACCTGCCAGGCCGGAGGAAGGATGTGCACGCGCCGCAACACGGCTTCGCCAGACTCGGACCATCACGTTCCGGGCATCGGACGGACCGCTTCCGGACGCCGGACGGTCCGCCTCCGGACGCCGGACGGTCCGCCTCCGGACAGCGGACCGGGGTGCGCGGGACGGCGGTCCCACGCACCCCGGAAAGCCGCAAAGGCGCTTTCCCCGCGCCAGCAAGGCCTTACCGCGCGCCGGCCAGCACGAACCAGCGGGCCGGCAGGTCGATGCGGGTGCCGTCGGCCAGGTACTCGGTCTGCGGCAGGGTCGTCTCGCCCTCGGCGAGGATCTTCAGACCGGCCTCGCCGAGCAGCCGCGGGATCTCCGTGTCGTCGGCGTCGGCGGGCTTGAGCCCGTGGTGGAAGACGCGCTGCAGCTTGGGCCCCGGGCCGCCCTCCTGGGTCGCGGCGCGCCTCAGCACGTCCCGGGACCCGGAGGTGAGTTCGACGACGAACGCGCGGCCCTCGGTGCCGACGAGTGCGGCGACGGCGGCGGCGACCGCCGGCCGCGCCGCGGGCTCGCTCTGGTGGATGACGGCCCGCATGTAGACGTTGACGTCGCCGAGCCGCTCGTGCAGGGCGCGTACGGCAGCGGAGTCGGTGAGGTCGAGCTGCTGGAACTCCACGGCGTCGTCCGGCGTGGCGCGGCGGGCGTGCTCGACGGCGGCGTGCGAGAGGTCGACGCCGACCGCGCGCGCGAACCGGCCGGCGAGGTAGCGGGTCTGGGTGCCGTTGCCGCAGCCGAGGTCGACGATGGTGCGCTCCGGGTCCGCGTGTGGCAGCAGCAGGGCGCTGTGCGGTACGGCGGACAGGGCGGGATCGCAGTCCCAGATCGCGTCGCCCGCCTCGTCGGAGGTCTCCCTCCAGTAACTCTCCCAGTTGCTGCGGTACTTGTCCGAGACGTTCATGCGCTCTCCCCACGGTTCGGTTCCGTGATCGGGATATCGCGAAGGCCCGGAGCTGGCAAGGGGCGGGAGGTCACCTTCACCGGAAGTACGGACCCCGGACAACCTGCGGGGCGCGCGCCGTCAGGACGCACGCCCTCCCGTCATCCCCTTCGGGCGAGGGCCTGTTCGAACCAGACGGTCTTGCGGTGCCCGCTGCCGCTGGCGCCCCACTCCCGGGCCAGTCGGCTGACCACGCGCAGACCGCGGCCCGACTCGTCGTAGGGTTGGGCGCCGAGCATCTCGGGCAGGCCGGGCTCGTCGTCGGTGACCTCGAACAGCAGGGCGTCGGTGCGGACCACGCGCAGCCCGACCGGCTCGCTCACGGCGTGCCGTACGGCGTTGGTGACGACCTCGCTGACCAGCAGCTCGGCGGTCTCCACGGCCTGGGGCAGACCCCATGCGAGGAGCCGTTCGCGGACCAGGCGGCGGGCCCGCGCGACCTCGCGCGGGTCGGCGTCGAGCTGCCATTCGGCGACGTGGTCGTCCGGGATGCCGTTGAGGCGGGCCATGAGCAGGGCGACGTCGTCCTTGCGGCCGCCGCGCGTGTTCAGGGCCCGGATGATGGTGTCGCAGGCGTCGTCCATGGAGGCGGCGGGGTGTGCGGCGGACTCGCAGAGCGCGGCCAGGCCCTCGCCGATGTCGGAGCCGCGCACCTCGACCAGGCCGTCGGTGCACAGCACCAGCCGGTCGCCGGGCGAGACCTTGACCCGGGTCGCCTCGAAGGGAACGCCGCCGACGCCTATGGGGGCGCCGGTGGGCAGGTCGAGGAGTTCGCTGCTGCCGTCCTCGGCGCGCACCAGCACGGGCGGGATGTGTCCGGCGTTGGCGAGGTGCAGTTCGCCGCGGATCGGGTCGTAGACGGCGTACAGACAGGTGGCGAGGTAGGTGTCGCCGAGCCGGCGGGCCAGGTCGTCGAGGTTGCGCAGAAGCTGGGCCGGCGGGGTCTCCATGGTGGCCATGGTCTGTACGGCGGTGCGCAACTGGCCCATCATCGCGGCCGAGTTGAGGCCGTGGCCCATGACGTCGCCGACCACGAGGGCGGTGCGCGAGCCGGGCAGTTTGATGGTGTCGAACCAGTCGCCGCCGATCCGGCCGAGCCGGGTGCCCGGCAGATAGCGGGTGGCGATGTCACAGCCGGCCATCCGCGGATCGACCTGCGGGAGCATGCTGTCCTGCAGGGTGTCGGCGACGTTCTCCTGGTAGGTGTACATGCGGGCGTTGTCGAGCACGAGGCCCGCGCGGGCGGCGAGTTCGGCGCCGGTGGTGCGGTCCATGTCGTCGAAGGCCGGGCGGTCCGGGCGGCGCATCAGCACCATGAAACCCAGGACGACGTTACGGGCCTTGAGCGGGACGATCAGCAGGGAGCGCCCGCCGATGAGCGGCCTGAGGTCCCGCTTCTCGAACTCGCCGGCGATGCGCTCGCTCAGCTCCTCGGTGACCCTGGGGACGAGGACCGGTTCGCCGGTGACCATGCACTTGTAGAACGGGGTGTGCTCGGGGAAGGCGAAGGCCTCGCCGACGGGCACGGTGTCGTCCCAGCGGCCCGGTTCGTCGTTGTGCTCGACCCACACCCGGAACATCACCGTCTGCGCGTCCGGCGGCCCGTCCGGGAAGCCCTCGCCGGCGAGGACGGCCGCCCGCAGATGGGTGCCGGCGAAGTCCGCGAACCGGGGCACGGCCGCGCTGGTGACCTCGCGGATGGTCTCGCCGAGGTCGAGGGAGGAGCCGATGTCGGAGCTGACCTCGTTGAGGAACTCCAGCCGCTCGCGCACGGCGGCGTACTCCAGGTCCTGCTCGGCGCCCTGCGGGACCACGACGACCGGCGTGGTCCGCTGCTGGGGTACGACGGCCTCGGTCCGCTTGCGTCCGGGGCGGCGGGGCACGCCCCAGTACGGGGTGACGGGCACCCGGTCGAACTGGCTGAACTCCAGGACCGGGTAGCCCAGTTCCAGCATCTGGGAGACGATACGGCCGCTCAGGCCCGGGCCCATGTTGGGCAGGATCTCGGGCAGCCGGCGTTCGAGTTCGTCCGAGGCGGGCAGCTCGGTGTGGCGGGCGAAGCCGGGCGAGATGCGTTCGGCGGTCTCGTCGTCGTAGCCGCGTTCGTCGCGCAGCCGGGTGGCGTCGGCGGCGAGCACGAGCAGCCGGGACGGGCCGGGGCCGACCAGCGGGTAGGCCCACCACAGCACGTCGAGCCGCTCGGCTTCGGGCTCCTGGCCGCCCGGGGCGACGCGGGCGCGGCCCGCGGTGGGGTAGGCGGTGCGGCCGCCGAGCGAGGCCTCCAGGTCGGGGCCGAGCCCGTCGTACCCCTCGTAGGCGTCCGGCATCGCGTCGCCGTGCAGCTCCTCGGGGAGGGCGCCGGAGACGGGCAGCAGGTCGGCCGCGGCACGCCCGACGGCCCCCTCTCTGCCGACGCCGAACAGGCGCCGTGCGCCGCTGCTCCAGTGGGACACCAGGCCGTCGCGGTCGACAACGACCACGGCCAGCGGAATCCGGCCCGCCGGCGCGTCGCCGACGCCGCGCCCGGGAGGTGTGTCCCGCTCGCTGCCACGGTCCATGGCCCCGGCCCTCTCTCCCCACGGCTGTACGCAAACGATCTGTGCCGCCCGCCACTACGGTACGGCGGCGGCCGGTCGCGATGTGTGGCAATCCTGGAATTGGTTTCACCGGATCGCACCGGCGCGCAGCTCAGCGCCCCTGCGGGTGCCCTCGCTCCCGCCCTCTTCAGTCCTCGTGGCCCAGCTGCAGGTCCCGTTCGGTACGGCCGCCGCCCGCGACCTGGAGCACGGTGGCGACCGGCGGGTAACCGGCGGCGATGACGGTGTACTCGCCGGAGGAGAGGTCGACGAACCGGAACGTTCCGTCCGCTCCGGTCGTGAGGGTGTCGACCACGTTGCCGGCGGCGTCGAGCAGCGTCACGCGCGCGTCCTCCACCGGCCGGCCGCCGCTCGCCCGGACCGTGCCCCGCAGCACGGCGCCGCCCGCGAGTTCGACGTCCTGCCGGGTCTCCCGGGCGGCCTGCACGCTGACCGGGAGCGCGGCCGGGCGGAAGGCGGGGGCGCTGGCGGCGAGGGTGTACTCGCCGGCGACCAGTTCGGTGATGACATAGCCGCCCTCGCGGCCGCTGCGGGTGGCGGCGACGACCTCGCCGTGCACGTTGGTGAGGGTGACGGTGGCGTCGCGCACGGGGCTGCCGTCGGCGGTGAGGACGCTGCCGGCGAGACGTCCGGCGCCACCGAGGACGACGTCGAGCTCGACGGGCCGTTCGCCGACGGTGACGGAGACGGCCTGCGGCTGGTGGCCGCCCGCCGCGGCGATCAGCACGTACGACCCCGGGCCGGGCGTGCTGAGCGCGTACCGTCCGTCCTCGCCGCTCGCGCCGCGCCCGATCTGCTGCCCGGAGACGTCGATGAGGGTGAGCGCCGCGCGGGGTACCACGGTGCCGTCGGGGTGCTGGACGGTGCCGCAGACGGGGATGCCGGCGGCATGGGGCGACCGAAGCGAGGTGGGGGTCCCCCCGGCCGGAGGCTGGGGACGGGCCTGCGGAACCGAGGGGTTCACGGGCTCGGGCTCTGTTTCGGCGGTGTGGTGGGACACCAGTGGTTTCTCCTTGAGGAAGAAGGCGATGAGCAGGCCGAGGGCGAGCACCGGGACGAGGTAGAGGAAGATCCGGGGCATCGCGTCGGCGTAGGCGCGGATGTAGGCGTCGCGCAGGGGCGGGGGCAGCGCGTGGACGAGCTGCGGGGTGATGGACTCGGGGTCCGGCAGCGCCGCGCCCGCGCGCGGGGGCAGCTCCTGGCGCAGCGAGGAGGCGAGCCGGTTGGCGAACAGGGTACCGAAGACGGCGGCGCCGACGCTGCCGCCGATCTGCCGGAAGTAGTTGTTGGCGCTGGTGGCGGTGCCGAGGTCGGCGGGCCGTACGGAGTTCTGCACGGCGAGGACGAGGACGGGCATCACCATGCCGATGCCGGCGCCCAGGACGGCCATCCAGATGCTGTAGTGCAGCCGGGGCGTGTCCACTTCGAGCCGGGACAGCAGCCACATGCCGACGGCGGAGACGGCGCCGCCGAGCACGGGATAGATCTTGTAGCGGCCGGTGTGGCTGATGAGCTGCCCGCCGATGATGGAGGCGCCGACGATCCCGGCCATCATCGGCAGCATCAGCAGCCCGGACTCGGTGGCGCTGGCGCCGTCGACCATCTGCAGGAAGGTCGGCAGATAGCTGGCGGCGCCGAACAGGGCGACGCCGATCACGAGGCCCACCAGACCGCTGACGTTGAACACGGAGTCGCGGAACAGCCGCAGCGGGATGAGGGGTTCGGCGGCGAACCGCTCGGCGACGAGGAAGAGGACGACGGCCGCGAACGCGCCGGCGCCGAGGCCGATGATCTGCCGGGAGCCCCAGGCGTACTCGGTGCCGCCCCAACTGGTCAGCAGGACCAGGCAGGTGGAGGCGGCGGCGAGCAGCAGGGCACCGAGGACGTCGAGGCGGCCCCGGCTCTGCGGCTTCGGGAGTTTCAGGACGAGGGTGACGACGGCGAGGGTGACCAGTCCGAAGGGGACGTTGACGTAGAAGCACCAGCGCCACGAGAGATGGTCGGTGAAGTAGCCGCCGAGCAGCGGCCCGGCGACGGAGGCGAGGCCGAAGGCGGCGCCGATCAGGCCCATGTAGCGGCCGCGCTCCCGGGGCGGCACGACGTCGGCGATGATCGCCTGCACGCCGATCATGAGCCCGCCCGCGCCGACGCCCTGGACCGCGCGGAAGGCGATCAGCTGGTCCATGGACTGCGCCCGGCCGGCGAGCGCGGAGCCGACGACGAAGACGGCGATGGCGAACTGGAAGACGCCCTTGCGGCCGAAGAGGTCGCCGAGCTTGCCGTAGAGCGGCAGGCCGATGGTGGAGGTGAGCAGGTACGCGGTGATCGCCCAGGACATCCGGTCCAGGCCGTGCAGTTCGCCGACGATCTTGGGCAGCGCGGTCGCGACGATCATCTGGTCGAGCGCCGCGAGGAGCAGGGCGAGCATCAGCCCGAAGAACACCAACCGCACGCGGGGCGCGCCGAGTTCGGCGCTCTCGGCCGGTGGGGCCGCGGGCGCCCCCGGGGGCGTCGTGAGCGGCTCGTCCCGCACCAGAGTCGTCCCGCTCACGTACCGCTCCCCTCGTCACACCTGTCACATTTCCCGCGTTACGCGTCAACTGTGAACAACTGCGGCGAGTTACGGAATCGTTCCGGAGGAGAGGGACATCCACTCGAACCGGTGAAGGGGGAAACCGGAGGGCAACCCCCCTTCACCGGCGGGTTCTTGGCCTACTTCTCGACCTCGGCGGCGAGCCGGGCGAGGACGGCGTCGTAGATCCGGCCGAGCCCCTTGGGCGCGAAGGTCTTCTCGAAGAAGCCGCCGATGCCGCCGGCACCCTTCCAGGTGGTGGTGACGACGACCCGGGACTTCCCCTCACCGGCGGGGGTGACGCGCCAGGTGGTGACCATGGAGGAGTTGCGGTCCTTCTCGACCAGCTCGCCGTCGGTGGGCTCGCTGACCTCCAGCAGGCAGTCGCGCACCCGCTTGCTGGTGGCCTGGAGCTTCCAGTGGACGAGGGTGCCCTCGCCGTCGCCGCCCTCGCGCACCTCGTACTCGCTGAAGTGCTCGGGCAGCAGCTTCTGCCGCGTGCCGCGGTAGTCGGCGAGGGCGTCGAACACCTTCTCCGCGTCCGCCGCGACGACCCGCTCCGTAGTGGCCTCGACCTGCGCCATTGCGTTCCTCCAGGACCTGGTTTCTCGGGGTTGGGGAAAGCCAACCACCCCGGTGCCCGGCCACCCAAATCGGGGGCCTGCGACAGGGGTCCTCACCTGGAGTCGCACGATCATGGGAACACATGTTCTATTGTGTGCGCAGTGCTAGCGAGGAGGGCGTCATGCGCTGGGAGAACCTCACGGACGAGAGCGAACACAGCCGGGCCGGAACCGCGCTGTTCGGCGCCGACGCCGTCACCACCCGCACCTTCGACACGCCGGAGTTCAGAGGGATCACCTTCCACGAGGTCCGGGCGCGCTCGGTGCTCAACCGGGTGCCGGGGGCCTCGCGCATGCCGTTCGAGTGGACGGTCAACCCGTACCGCGGCTGCTCGCACGCGTGCGTGTACTGTTTTGCGAGGAAGACGCACAGCTATCTGGACCTCGACACCGGCATCGGCTTCGACACCCAGATCGTCGTCAAGGTGAACGCCCCCGAGGTGCTGCGCCGGCAGCTCGCCTCCCGCCGCTGGCAGGGCGATCACGTGGCGATGGGCACGAACGTCGACTGCTATCAGCGCGCGGAGGGCCGTTACCGGCTGATGCCGGGCATCATCTCCGCCCTGACCGAGCACGCCAACCCGTTCTCGATCCTCACCAAGGGCACCCTGATCCTGCGCGACCTGGACCTGCTGGTCCGGGCGGCCGAGGTGACGGACATCGGCATCTCGGTCTCCGTCGGCTTCCTCGACCCCGAGCTGTGGCGCACGGTGGAGCCGGGCACGCCCGCGCCGGAACGCCGTCTGGACGTCGTGCGCGCCCTGGGCGAGCACGGTATCGGCTGCGGGGTGCTGATGGCCCCGGTCATCCCGTTCCTGAGCGACGATCCGGCCCAACTGCGCGCCACGGTACGGGCGATCGCGGCGGCCGGGGCCACCTCCGTCACACCCTTGGTGCTGCATCTGCGGCCCGGGGCGCGGGAGTGGTTCATGGCCTGGCTCGGGCAGCACCATCCGCACCTGGTGCGGCGTTACGAGCGGCTGTACGCGGAGGGCGCCTACGCACCCAAGTGGTACCAGCGCCGGATCACCCGTCAGGTGCACGAGCTGGCACAGGAGTACGGCATCGGGCCGACCCGTCCGGGCCTGGTCCGCCGGATCCACCCGGCCCGGCCGGCCGAGCCCCCGGCCGCGGCCGAACCGACCCAGCTCACCCTCATGTGAGAGCGGCGCCCGCCCCGGGGGTGAGGGCGTTGTCCGGCCGCGGGCGTGGGCGTTGGCGGGCTCCAGGCACCCCAATTGGGTCAACTATGCCTATAACGCGCTCTTCGGAGCGCCGATTCCGGGACGATGCGGCGGAAGATGTGACCCTCGCAATCCGCCGACACCTCCGTCCCGGGAGAACGCATGAGAACACGCGCAGCCGTGCTGTGCGCAGCCGTCGCCGTGCTGGTGGGCTCGGTCACCGCCGTTCCCGCGGGGGCCGCCCCGTCGGCACACCTCAGCTGGAAGAAGTGCGGCTCCGACGACTATCCGACACTGCAATGCGCCTCCCTGAAGGTGCCGTTGGACCACGCGAACCCGTCCGGCCGGCAGATCACGCTCGCCCTCTCGCGCGTCCCGCACACCGCGAAGACCTCCCAGGGACCGCTGCTGGTCGACCCCGGCGGGCCCGGCGGCAGCGGACTGACGCTGGCCGGGTTCGTCGCCTCGGCACTGCCCCGGAGCGTGGCCGCGCAGTACGACGTCGTCGGCTTCGACCCGCGCGGGGTGGGCAGGAGCAGCCCGGCCCTGGACTGCGCGCCGGGCCACTTCAGGACGGTGCGCCCGGACACCCTGCCCGCCACGGCCGCGCTGGAGCGGACCAACCTCGCACGCGCCAAGTCCTTCGCCGCCGCCTGCGACCGCAAGTACGCCGACGTGCTGCCGTACATCGACACCGTCAGCTCCGTACGCGACCTGGACTCCGTCCGCCGGGCGCTGGGCGCGCCGAGGATCAGCTACTTCGGCTACTCCTACGGCACCTATCTCGGCGCGGTCTACGCGAAGCTGTACCCGACGCGGGTCCGTCGCCTGGTGCTGGACTCGGTCGTCGACCCGGCCGGCGTCTGGTACGAGGACAACCTCGGCCAGGACCATGCCTTCAACGACCGCCACCGCGCGCTGATGGCCTGGATCGCGCGGTACGACTCCACCTACCACCTGGGCAAGGATCCCGCGGCGGTCGAGGCCGAGTGGTACGCGATGCGGGCGGCCCTGGCGAAGAAGCCGGCCGACGGCAAGGTGGGCGCCTCCGAGCTGGAGGACACCTTCATCCCCGGCGGTTACTACGACGGTTACTGGCCCTATCTCGCCGAGGCGTTCGCGGCGTACGCGCGCGAGAAGAACACCGGGCCGCTGCTGGAGGCGTACCAGAACTTCGGTGCGGTGGACGGCTCGGGGGACAACGGCTACAGCGTCTACACGGCGGTGCAGTGCCGTGACAGCTCGTGGCCGGGCAGCTGGAACCGGTGGCGCGCGGACACCTGGGAGGTGTACGACAAGGCGCCCTTCATGGCCTGGAACAACGCCTGGTACAACGCGCCGTGCGCGTTCTGGCCGACCGCGAAGCGCAGGCCCGTGAACATCGCCAACGCCAAGCTGCCGCCGGCGCTGCTCTTCCAGGCGACGGACGACGCGGCCACGCCGTACGCGGGCGGCGTCCGGGCCCACCGGCTGCTCGCCCGCTCCAGCCTGGTGGTCGAGGAGGGCGGCGGCAACCACGGCGTCACGCTGAGCGGCAACGCCTGCCTGGACCGGTACCTGGCCGCGTATCTGACGGACGGCACGGTGCCGCGGGGTGCGGGTGTCGCCGACGCGGTGTGTGCGAAGTCGCCGGACCCGAAGCCCCTGGCGGCGAAGGCGGCGTCGACGTCGTCGCGCGGCTCGGCGCTGCACGGCCTGCTGGGCTTCCGTCGATAGGACGGGTCCGGCGGCAGGCGACAGCGACGGGGGCCGGCGGCAGGACGACTCCGCGACCCCGTCGGGGTTGTCAGTGGCGTGCTCCATCATGGAGCCATGACCGAACCGACCCGCATCCCCGCCCCCGACGGCGTGGCCCCCGCGACCCAGTACAGCCACGTCGTCTCGGCGACCGGCCGCCTCGTGGCCGTCTCCGGCCAGCTCGCCCTGGACGAGAACGGCAAGCTGGTCGGCGAGGGCGACCCCGCGGCCCAGGCCCGCCAGGTCTTCGAGAACCTCAGGCGCTGTCTGGCGGCGGCGGGCGCCGGCTTCGAACACGTGGTGAAGCTGACCTACTTCGTCACGGACACGGCCCACCTCCCGGCCGTCCGCGCGGCCCGCGCCGCCCACATACCCGACGACCGGCTCCCGGCGTCCTCCGCGGTCCAGGTGGCCGCGCTGGTGGCCCCGGAGTTCCTGATGGAGATCGAGGCGCTCGCGGTGGTGGCCGAATGACCTCCCTGGTCGTCCGGGAGATGGCCCTCGCCGACTGCGACCGCGTCTCCGAGATCCGGATCCGCGGCTGGCAGCACGCGTATCAGGGGCTGATGCCGCAGTCGTACCTGGACGGACTCAGCGTCGCGGCGGACGCCGAGCGGCGGCGGGCATGGTTCACCCAGGGGGACGGCTCCGTCGTGAACCTCGTCGCCGAGCGCGCGGGCAAGGTCCTCGGCTGGGCGGCGTACGGACCGTACCGGGACGGTGAAGTGCGCACCGGGGAAGCGGAGTTGTACGCGATCTACGTGGATCCGGCGCACCTCGGCAGCGGGGTCGGGCGGGCGTTGTTGTCGGCGTCGGTCGAGCGCTGCTCCTCCCACCCCCGCATCCTGCTGTGGGTCCTGAAGGAGAACGCCACCGCCCGCCGTTTCTACGAGCGCGCCGGTTTCCGTCCGGACGGCGCCGAGGAGCCCTTCGACGTGGACGGGGTGCCCGTGCCCGAGGTGCGCTATGTCAAGGCGCTGAACTACTGACCCTCCGTCAGGCCTCTTCCTTCTGCTGCGGGATCCGCGCCAGCGCGCGCACCGCCGCCTCCGCGAGCGCCGGATGGGCCAGGGCCTCGTTCAGGACCCGGCGGGCGCGGGGGTCGCCGAGGGTGCCGAGGCCCTCCACGCAGGCGAGGGCGACGCGACGGTAGGGATCGCGCGGGCGCAGGCGGCGTTCCAGGGTGGTGATCAGGGCGGGCACGGACTCCGGGGCGCGCAGGTCGGTCAGGAGCCGTACCGGGTGCAGGGCGTAGGCGACGCGGAGTTCGTTGGTGGCGAGGGCCGCCGCGGCGCGGGCCGTGCGGGGGTCGCCCAGGCGGGCGAGGGCATGGGCGGCGGAGACGCAGCGCGGGGGGTCGCGGTGGTTGAGGAGGAGCACCAGGGACTCGAAGGCGCGCCGGTCGCCGGCGAGGCCGAGCCGGAAGGCGGCCAGCTCCCTGGCCCACAGCGGCTGTCCCGGCGCGGTGAGCACCTCCGCGAGTGTGTCGTGGTCCTCGGTCGCCAGCAGCCGGTCGAACGCCGCCGAGCCTCGCGACTCCTGCCGTAAGCGCTCCGTGAGCGATCGCAACTCTTCGTCCACGAAGTCCAGCGTAGGCGGGTGGCGAGGCCCGAGGGAGCTACATCACAAAGTCCGGCCGGACCCAGCTCTGGCGCGCTCGTTACTCACGGGTTAAGCTCAGACGAGCGAGTTACCCACTCGCTCTTCCGCTGGCGACGGTTTGGTGACGCGGCCGTCGCGAGCTCTGGTCGGTTCGGTACGACGTACCGCAGTACGACCCGGCTCCGGGACAGGGCCGGTCGGATTCCCTGCCGCTTGCCGCTCGTGGGCGTGTGCATCGCCCCTGGCACCCGGCAGCACCCGGGCGTGTGCGCTCAGCAGCCCGGCAACACCCGCACTCCTCTCCGCTCCGCGGTGCGCCCCTCGGCGCACCCGGCGCGCTCCTCGTCGTCACCCTCATTTCTGGAGTCCCGCGATGGCCACTCCCCTTTCCGACTCAAGCCTGTCCCCGCTCAAGACGATCGCCGTCGTCGGCCTCGGCACCATGGGCACCGGTATCACCGAGGTCCTCGCCAAGGCGGGCCGCGAGGTGATCGGCATCGACATCAGCGAGGCCCAGGCCGCGAAGTGCGTCGCCGCCCTGGAGGCCCGCACCGCCCACTGCGTGGAGCGCGGCCGGCTCACCGAGCAGGAGCGTGCCGACGCCCTGGCCCGGGTCCGCACCGCCACCGACCTCGCGGCGGCGGCCGACGCCGACCTCGTCATCGAGGTGGCCCCGGAGTCGTACGAGGTCAAGCACCAGATCTTCCGCGAGCTGGACGGCGTCGTCCGCCCGGAGACGATCCTCGCGACCGGCACCAACGCCCTGTCCGTCACCCGCCTCGCCGCCGACTCGGCCCGCCCCGAGCGCGTGCTCGGCCTGCACTTCTTCAACCCGGCCCCGGCCATGAAGCTGGTCGAGGTCGTCTCCTCGGTGCTGACCGCGCCGGGCGCCGTCGCCGCGGTCACCGACCTCGCGATCGAGCTGGGCAAGGAGCCGGTCGCGGTCGGCGACCGGCCCGGTTTCGTCGCGGACGGCCTGCTCTTCGGCTACCTCAACCAGGCCGCCGCGATGTACGAGGCGCGGTACGCCTCCCGCGAGGACATCGACGCGGCGATGCGGCTCGGCTGCGGCCTGCCGATGGGCCCGCTCGCGCTGCTGGACCTGATCGGCATCGACACCGCGCGTACGGTCCTGGAGGCCATGTACGCCGAGTCCCGCGACCGGCTGCACGCCCCGGCCCCGATCCTGAAGCAGCTCAGCGAGGCCGGCCTGACCGGCCGCAAGTCCGGGCGCGGCTTCTACACCTACGAGGCGCCGGGCAGCGCCACGGTGGTGCCGGACGCGCTGACCCCGGCGACGGACGGTGCGGCAGCCCGGGGGCGCGAGGTCCGCTCGGTCGGCGTCGCCGGCTCCGGCACCATGGCCTCCGGCATCGCCGAGGTCTTCGCCAAGGCGGGCTACGACGTCGTGCTGGCCGCCCGCAGCGAGGAGAAGGCCCAGGCCGCCAAGGCCCGGATCGGCAAGTCGCTTTCGCGCTCTGTCGACAAGGGCCGGCTGACCGCCGAGGCCGCCGCGCAGATCCTGGACCGGATCGCCCCGGCCGGGTCCTACGACGCCTTCGCCGAGGTCGACCTGGCCGTCGAGGCGATCGCCGAGGACCTGGAGATCAAGCGGCAGCTGTTCGCCACGCTGGACAAGATCTGCAAGCCCGGCGCGGTCCTCGCCACCACCACCTCCTCGCTGCCCGTCGTGGCCTGCGCCCGCGCCACCTCGCGCCCGCAGGACGTGATCGGCATGCACTTCTTCAACCCGGCGCCGGCGATGAAGCTGGTCGAGGTCGTGCGGACCGTGCTGACGGCCGACGACGTCCACACGACCGTCCGCGAGGTCTGCGCGAAGATCAAGAAGCACGCGGTGGACTGCGGCGACCGGGCCGGCTTCATCGTGAACGCGCTGCTGTTCCCATACCTCAACAACGCGGTCAAGATGGTCCAGGAGCACTACGCGTCCCTGGACGACATCGACGCGGCGATGAAGCTCGGCGGCGGCTACCCGATGGGCCCCTTCGAGTTGCTGGACGTGGTCGGCCTGGACGTCTCGCTGGCCATCGAGAAGGTCCTGCACCGCGAGTTCCGCGAGCCCGGTCTGGCCCCGGCCCCGCTGCTGGAGCACCTGGTGGCCGCGGGCTGCCTCGGCCGCAAGACCGGCCGCGGCTTCCGCGAGTATGCCCGCCGCTGACGGCGCCGGCGACTGGTCCCACGCGGAGACGGACTGGGGCGGACTGCTCGACCCCGCGGATGTTCCCCCGCCCTCCTGGGGCGGGGGAAGCGCCCCGGACGGGAGAAGCCCCTCACCCGCGCACCGAACTGCGCACATGCAGTACGTTCGGGTCATGTCCCAGCCCGCCAAGTCCTCACGTACACCAGCTACGCCCGACGCGCCGGAAAGTGCCGCAGGCAGTCGCGCCGCCGCCCAGCGGCTCAAGATGCGCCGAGAACTGGCGGCCGCAGCCATGGAGCTGTTCGCGACCAAGGGGTACGAGGCGACCACCGTCGACGAGATCGCGGCCGCCGCGGGAGTCGCCCGCCGCACCTTCTTCCGCCACTTCCGCTCCAAGGAAGAGGCGATCTTCCCGGACCACGACGACACGCTGATCCGCGCCGAGGCGGTGCTCAACGCCGCCCCCGCGCACGAGCACCCGCTCGACACCGTGTGCCGCGGCATCAAAGAAGTCATGAGGATGTACGCGGCCGCCCCGGAGATCTCGGTCGCCCGCTACAAGCTGACCCGCGAGGTGCCGACCCTCAGGGAGGCCGAGATCGCCTCGGTGGCCCGCTACGAGCGCCTCTTCACCCGCTATCTCCTGGGCCACTTCGACGAGCACGCACACGCCGACGACGCCAACGACGACCCGTTGCTGGCCGAGGTGGCCGCCTCCGCCGTCGTCACCGCCCACAACCACGTCCTTCGGCGCTGGCTGCGCGCGGGCGGCCAGGGCGATGTCGAGGCGCAGCTGGACCACGCCTTCGCGATCGTCCGGAAGACGTTCGGCACCGGCATCGGCGCCGGACGCGGCTCGGCCCCCAGGCCGGCCACCACCGCCCCGGCGACGGTCTCCACGCACGGCGAGGTGCTGGTCACGGTCGCCCGTACCGACGCCCCGCTGGACGAGGTCATGCGGACCATCGAAGAGGCACTGAAGGAGCGCTGAGCCCGCTCGCGCGCCGCTCCCGGCCGCGCTCACCGCTGTGACAACGGCCACCCGACCGGGTGGCCGTTTTGCCATGTCAGGGCCCGTTTCCGAGCAGATTTCAGGGCACGTTCGATCGATCATCGCTCATTTGTTACGTAAAGATTTCACCTGAGCCCCATTTCTGGCACTCAGTGCCTTGCCGCCTGACACGCGGTGTCATACCTTGATGGTGTCCGGGCGGCCGGCGAGCAGAGACCGTTCGCTCGCCGGCTGTCCCCAAGGGCCCACGTGGCCCGCGCGCCCGGACGCCTGCGTCACAGGCAACCTCCCGCGCCACAAAGCGCTGCCGAAGCACCACCGAGCCGAACCGACGGCAATCCCCAAAACCCTCAGCAGCACTCATCGCAGCAGCACCGACGAACCCTCAGCGCCCCTCCCTCAGGGCGCTCACCGCCGGAGGCAACAACGTGACCGTGAAGGACATCCTGGACGCGATCCAGTCGAAGGACGCCACGTCCGCCGACTTCGCAGCCCTGCCGCTCCCCGAGTCGTACCGCGCGATCACCGTGCACAAGGACGAGACGGAGATGTTCGCGGGCCTGCAGACCCGCGACAAGGACCCGCGCAAGTCGATCCACCTGGACGACGTTCCCGTGCCCGAGCTGGGCCCGGGCGAGGCCCTGGTGGCCGTCATGGCCTCCTCGGTCAACTACAACTCGGTGTGGACCTCGATCTTCGAGCCGCTGCCGACGTTCGGCTTCCTGGAGCGCTACGGCAAGCTCTCCGAGCTGACCCGCAGGCACGACCTGCCGTACCACATCATCGGCTCCGACCTCGCGGGCGTGGTCCTGCGCACCGGCCCGGGCGTCAACGCCTGGAAGCCCGGTGACGAGGTCGTCGCCCACTGTCTGTCCGTCGAGCTGGAGTCCTCAGACGGCCACAACGACACCATGCTCGACCCCGAGCAGCGCATCTGGGGCTTCGAGACCAACTTCGGCGGCCTCGCCGAGATCGCGCTGGTCAAGTCCAATCAGCTGATGCCGAAGCCGGCCCACCTGAGCTGGGAGGAGGCCGCGGCCCCTGGCCTGGTGAACTCCACCGCCTACCGCCAGCTGGTCTCCCGCAACGGCGCCCAGATGAAGCAGGGCGACAACGTCCTGATCTGGGGCGCGAGCGGCGGCCTCGGCAGTTACGCCACCCAGTTCGCGCTCGCCGGCGGCGCCACCCCGATCTGTGTCGTCTCCAGCGAGCAGAAGGCCGAGATCTGCCGGAAGATGGGCGCCGAGCTGATCATCGACCGCAACGCCGAGGACTACCGGTTCTGGAAGGACGAGCACACCCAGGACCCGAAGGAGTGGAAGCGCTTCGGCAAGCGCATCCGCGAGCTCACCGGCGGCGAGGACATCGACATCGTCTTCGAGCACCCCGGCCGCGAGACCTTCGGCGCGAGCGTCTTCGTCACCCGCAAGGGCGGCACCATCACCACCTGCGCCTCGACTTCGGGCTACATGCACGAGTACGACAACCGCTACCTGTGGATGTCCCTGAAGCGGATCATCGGCTCGCACTTCGCCAACTACCGCGAGGCCTGGGAGGCCAACCGCCTCATCGCCAAGGGCAAGATCCACCCGACGCTGTCGAGGACCTACTCCCTGGAGGACACCGGCCAGGCGGCCTACGACGTCCACCGCAACCTGCACCAGGGCAAGGTCGGCGTGCTCTGCCTCGCGCCCGGGGAAGGCCTCGGCGTGCGCGACGAGGAGATGCGCGCCCAGCACATCGACGCCATCAACCGCTTCCGGAACGTCTGAGAGCCATAGATGACAGAGCGTCAGAAGGACCGTCCCTGGCTCATGCGGACGTACGCCGGCCATTCCACGGCCGAGGCGTCCAACGAGCTGTACCGGCGCAATCTCGCCAAGGGGCAGACCGGTCTGTCGGTGGCGTTCGACCTGCCGACGCAGACCGGCTACGACCCCGACCACATCCTCGCCCGCGGCGAGGTCGGCCGGGTCGGGGTGCCCGTCGCGCACCTCGGTGACATGCGCCGGCTGTTCCAGGACATCCCCCTCGAGCAGATGAACACCTCGATGACGATCAACGCCACCGCCATGTGGCTGCTGGCGCTCTACCAGGTCGTCGCCGAGGAGCAGGGCGCGGACATCACCAAGCTCCAGGGCACGACCCAGAACGACATCGTCAAGGAGTACCTGTCCCGCGGGACGCATGTCTTCCCGCCGGGGCCGTCGCTCCGCCTGACGACGGACATGATCGCGTACACGGTCTCCCACATCCCGAAGTGGAACCCGATCAACATCTGCAGCTACCACCTGCAGGAGGCCGGCGCCACGCCGGTCCAGGAGATCGCGTACGCGATGTCCACCGCGATCGCCGTCCTCGACGCCGTCCGCGACTCCGGCCAGGTGCCGCGGGAGCGCATGGGTGACGTGGTCGCCCGCATCTCCTTCTTCGTGAACGCCGGCGTCCGCTTCATCGAGGAGATGTGCAAGATGCGGGCGTTCGGCCGCATCTGGGACAAGGTCACCCGTGAGCGGTACGGCATCGAGGACCCCAAGCAGCGCCGGTTCCGCTACGGCGTCCAGGTCAACTCGCTCGGCCTGACGGAGGCCCAGCCGGAGAACAACGTCCAGCGGATCGTGCTGGAGATGCTCGCCGTGACCCTCTCCAAGGACGCACGCGCGCGTGCCGTACAGCTGCCCGCCTGGAACGAGGCCCTGGGCCTGCCCCGGCCCTGGGACCAGCAGTGGTCGCTGCGCATCCAGCAGGTGCTGGCGTACGAGAGCGATCTGCTGGAGTACGAGGACATCTTCGAGGGCTCGAAGGTCATCGAGGCGAAGGTGGACCAGCTGGTCGCCGACGCCCTCGCCGAGATCGACCGCATCCAGGAGATGGGCGGCGCCATGGCCGCCGTGGAGTCCGGCTACTTGAAGTCCCAGCTGGTCTCCTCGCACGCCGAGCGCCGGGCCAGGATCGAGTCCGGCCAGGAGAAGATCATCGGTGTCAACGCCTTCGAGGGCACCGAGCCGAACCCGCTCACGGCCGACCTGGACACCGCGATCATGACGGTCGATCCGGCGGTCGAGGCCCGGGTCATCGCCTCGCTGCAGAACTGGCGCGACTCGCGCTACCAGCCCCCGTTCAACCACCCGCGCCCCTGCAAGGCGCTGGAGCGGCTGAAGGAGGCCGCCAAGGGCACCGACAACCTGATGGAGGCCACGCTGGAGTGCGCCCGCGCCGGAGTCACGACCGGCGAGTGGGCGGCGGCCCTGCGCGAGGTGTTCGGCGAGTACCGGGCGCCCACCGGGGTGTCCTCGGCGCCGGTGGCCGTCGCCGCCGAGCCGGGCTCCGCGCTCGCCGAGGTGCGGGCCAAGGTGGACGCCACGGCCCGTGAGCTGGGCGTCGCCCGCTTGCGCTTCCTGGTCGGCAAGCCGGGTCTGGACGGGCACTCCAACGGCGCCGAGCAGATCGCCGTACGCGCGCGTGACGCCGGCTTCGAGGTGGTCTACCAGGGCATCCGGCTGACGCCCGAACAGATCGTGGACGCGGCCGTCGCGGAGGACGTCCACGCGGTGGGCCTGTCGATCCTGTCCGGCTCGCACGCCCAGCTGGTGCCGGACGTACTCCAGCGGCTGCGTGTGGCCGGTGCCACAGATATACCCGTGATCGCCGGTGGCATCATCCCGAATGGTGACGCCGAACAGCTCAGGGCCGCCGGTGTGGCCGCCGTGTTCACCCCGAAGGACTTCGACATCACCGGGATCATCGGCCGCATCGTCGACGAGATCCGGAAAGCGAACAAGCTCGACCCTCTGGAGGTCCCCGCATGACGACCGTCAACCGCCTTCGCCCGCGGCGCTCCTGCCTGGCCGTGCCGGGCAGCAACCCGCGCTTCCTGGAGAAGGCGCAGGGCCTCCCGGCGGACCAGGTCTTCCTGGACCTGGAGGACGCCTGCGCGCCGCTCGCCAAGCCGGAGGCGCGGCACACCATCGTCAAGTTCCTCAACGAGGGCGACTGGACGGGCAAGACGCGGGTCGTACGGGTCAACGACTGGACGACCGAGTGGACGTACCGCGACGTCGTGACCGTCGTCGAGGGCGCGGGCCAGAACCTCGACTGCATCATGCTGCCGAAGGTCCAGAACGCCGAGCAGGTCGTCGCACTCGACCTCCTCCTCACCCAGATCGAGAAGACCATGGGCTTCGAGGTCGGCAAGATCGGCATCGAGGCGCAGATCGAGAACGCGCAGGGCCTGAACAACGTCAACGCGATCGCGCAGGCCTCCCCGCGCATCGAGACGATCATCTTCGGCCCGGCCGACTTCATGGCCTCCATCAACATGAAGTCCCTCGTCGTGGGCGAGCAGCCGCCCGGCTACCCGGCGGACGCCTACCACTACATCCTGATGAAGATCCTGATGGCCGCCCGCGCCAACAACCTCCAGGCGATCGACGGCCCCTACCTGCAGATCCGCAACGTCGACGGCTACCGCGAGGTCGCCCAGCGCGCCGCCGCGCTCGGCTTCGACGGCAAGTGGGTGCTGCACCCGGGCCAGGTCGAGGCCTCCAACGAGATCTTCTCGCCGTCCCAGGAGGACTACGACCACGCCGAGCTGATCCTGGACGCGTACGACTACTACACGTCCGAGGCGGGCGGCAAGAAGGGCTCCGCGATGCTCGGCGACGAGATGATCGACGAGGCCAGCCGCAAGATGGCCCTGGTCATCGCGGGCAAGGGCCGCGCCGCCGGCATGCAGCGCACCACCACGTTCGAGACCCCCGTCGACTAAGGAGCCCTGAGCGCGATGCAGTTCGGACGCACCTACGAGGAGTTCGAGGTCGGGGCGACGTACAAGCACTGGCCGGGCAAGACGGTCACCGAGTACGACGACCACCTGTTCTGCCTCCTCACCATGAACCACCACCCGCTCCACATGGACACCAACTACGCCGAGAAGACGACGGACTTCGGCAAGAACGTGGTGGTCGGGAACTACATCTACTCCCTGCTGCTCGGCATGAGCGTGCCGGACATCTCCGGCAAGGCGATCGCCAACCTGGAGATCGAGTCGCTCAAGCACGTGGCGCCGACCTTCCACGGCGACACGATCTACGGCGAGACGACCGTGCTGGACAAGTGGCCGTCGAAGTCGAAGAACGACCGCGGCATCGTCTACGTCGAGACCAAGGGCTACAAGCAGGACGGCACCCTGGTGTGTGTCTTCCGCCGCAAGGTCATGGTGCCCACCGAGACCTACATCAAGGAGCGCGGCGGCGAGCAGCCCGGCCGCCCGGAGCTCACCGCACCTGCGGAAAAGAACACGGAGAAGTAGAGCCATGGCCCGTCTCGCCCAGACCGCCGGTCTGACCGACGTCCAGCAGGAGATCCTCTCCACCGTCCGGGACTTTGTCGACAAGGAGATCATTCCTGTCGCGACCGAGCTGGAGCACCGCGACGAGTACCCGCAAGCGATCGTGGACGGCCTGAAGGAACTCGGCCTGTTCGGTCTGATGATCCCCGAGGAGTACGGGGGCCTGGGCGAGTCGCTCCTGACCTACGCGCTGTGCGTGGAGGAGATCGCCCGTGGCTGGATGTCGGTGTCCGGCATCATCAACACCCACTTCATCGTCGCGTACATGCTCAAGCAGCACGGTACGCAGGAGCAGAAGGACCACTTCCTGCCGAGGATGGCGGCCGGCGACATCCGGGGCGCCTTCTCGATGTCGGAGCCGGGGCTGGGCTCCGATGTGTCGGCGATCACCTCGAAGGCGGTCAAGGACGGCGACGAGTACGTCCTGAACGGCCAGAAGATGTGGCTGACGAACGGCGGCACGTCGTCCCTGGTGGCGGTTCTCGTCCGGAGTGACGAGGGTCACCCCGAGGGCACCGCTCCCCACAAGTCGATGACGACCTTCCTGGTCGAGAAGGAGCCGGGCTTCGGCGAGGTCCGCCCGGGGCTGACCATCCCCGGCAAGATCGACAAGATGGGCTACAAGGGCGTCGACACCACCGAGCTGATCATGGACGGCCTGCGGGTACCGGCCGATCGGGTGCTCGGCGGCGCCACCGGCCGAGGTTTTTACCAAATGATGGACGGCGTCGAGGTCGGCCGGGTCAACGTGGCGGCGCGTGGCTGCGGCGTCGCCCAGCGTGCCTTCGAGCTCGGCGTCCGGTACGCCCAGCAGCGACACACCTTCGGCAAGCCGATCGCCCAGCACCAGGCCATCCAGTTCAAGCTGGCGGAGATGGCCACCAAGGTCGAGGCCGCCCATGCAATGATGGTCAACGCAGCGCGCAAGAAGGACTCCGGCCAGCGCAACGACCTGGAAGCCGGGATGGCGAAGTACCTGGCCTCCGAGTACTGCAAGGAGGTCGTGGAGGACGCCTTCCGGATCCACGGCGGCTACGGCTTCTCCAAGGAGTACGAGATCGAGCGCCTCTACCGGGAGGCCCCGATGCTGCTCATCGGTGAAGGTACCGCCGAGATCCAGAAAATGATCATCGGCCGCAGACTGCTCGAAGAGTATCGGTTCCAGGGTTGATTGTCCGGATACGGGGTGTTTTCTTCGAGAAGAAGATCACACCCCGTAGACGTTCTTCGGCCGCCGACTCGGCAGCCTGGCTTGCCCAGTTGTGGCCCGCGACCGGTACGATCCCGGGAAAGCCGCCGTCCCCCGTCTTGCGCGGCATCATCCGCTACGAAGGTCATCCATGCCCCACAGCCAAACCTCTGCACCTCGCGACAGCCGAGCCGGCGTACGCCTCGCGCGCGGAGCATCGCCGTGGCTTCTCCCGACCGTCGCCACCGCAGCCCTCGGCCTGGCCCGCGCCCGCCGCTCCGGCGCGGCGAAGGCCGTGGCCGTGCCCGCCACCGCGCTCGCCGCGGGCATGCTGTGGTTCTTCCGCGACCCCGAGCGCGAGATCGGCTCCGGCCGGGTGATCTCGCCCGCCGACGGTGTGGTGCAGAGCATCATGCCGTGGAAGGACGGGCGCACCCGCGTCGCGATCTTCATGAGCCCGCTGAACGTCCACGTCAACCGCGCGCCCCTCGCGGGCACGGTGACGTCCGTCGAGCACATCCCCGGCGGCTTTGTTCCGGCTTTCAACAAGGAGAGCGAGAACAACGAGCGCGTAGTCTGGCATTTCGACACCGAACTCGGCGACATCGAGATGATCCAGATCGCCGGCGCGGTGGCCCGCCGCATCGTCCCCTACATCCCTCAGGGCACGAAGGTCGAGCAGGGCGACCGAATCGGTCTGATCCGCTTCGGCTCGCGTGTCGACCTCTACCTGCCCGAGGGCGTGGAGGTCGCGGTCGAGGTCGGACAGAAGACCGTGGCTGGGGTGACTCGCATTGACCGTGATTGATCCGGAGACCCAGGCGGGCTGGGTGCCCGAGGCCGACGAAGTGGACGACGAGGAGGAGATGCCCCTCTCGCTCCGCCTGTCGATAGCGGACACCCTCACCCTGGGCAACGCCACGTGCGGGTTCATGGCGGTGTACTTCACCACCACCGGCATCCTCATCCCGCATCTGACGGGGAACGACGAGTCCGCGGGCATGGCGCGGCACAGCGCCGCCACGGCCGTCATCCTGATGCTCTGCGCGGCCGTCTTCGACCTGTTCGACGGACTGGTGGCCCGCAAGCTGCGCTCGTCGCCGATGGGCGCGGAGCTGGACAACCTCTCCGACCTGATCAGCTTCGGGCTCGCGCCCGCGTACTTCGTCCTCGTCTACGGCATGGTCGCGGACGACGCGCACCAGCGGATGGCGGCGCTGGGGGCAATCGTGGTGCTCCTCGCGGTCGTCCTCCGTCTGGCGCGCTTCTCCTGCGTGACCATGAAGGACGGCATGTTCCAGGGCATGCCCTCGCCGTTCGGCGCGCTGACGGTGGTCTCCATCGTCCTGCTGGAGCTGCCCTTCGTGGCGACGCTGCTGGCGATCCTGGGCACGGCGTGGCTGATGGTGAGCCGGGTGGAATATCCGAAGCCGAGGGGACGCCTCGCCGGCGCGATGCTCGCCTGGATCGTCCTGTCCATGGGCCTGCTGGCGGCGTGGGCCTTCGACGCCCCGAGCGGTCAGCTGCTCCTGCAGACGGGCTGCGCGCTCCAGCTGGTCATGGGCGCGGTGATTCCGTTGTTCGCCACGGCTCGACGGGTGAACAACTTCCGCGACAACCGGCGGGAGGCGCGGGCGGCGCAGTTGCCGTAGCGGCGCTTCGGCAAGGGGCCCCGGACCAGGCAATGGTCCGGGGCCCCTTGCTTGTGTGGCCCACCTGGGGGCGGAGCCCCCAGGGGCTTCAGCCCAAGTAGTCCTCGGCAATGCGCACGGCGACCCGCTCCAGAATCGGCCCGGCGTCCGCGATGCACCTGGCCACGTCGGGCTCGACGGAGGTCAGGGGGTAGGCCTGCTCGATCCCGGCGCGCACCAGCGCCTCCGGCGAGAGAGCCAGCCGCCCGCACACCGCCACCACGACCTTGCCCGCGGCCCGCGCAACCGCGGCAACCCCCGCCGGCGCCTTCCCGTGCAGTGTCTGCTCGTCCAGGGAGCCCTCACCGGTGATCACCAGCGTGGCACGCTCCAGCGCGGGCGCGAAGCCCAGGACGTCCAGCATGACCTCGATACCGGGCCGGAAACGCGCGCCCAACAGCAGCGCGCCGAACCCGATGCCGCCCGCCGCCCCCGCGCCCGGCGACGCCGCGTACTCCGCCGCCCGCGGCCCGACCTCGGCCTCCAGCACCTTGGCGAGGTGGGCGAGGGCCGCGTCCAGGGCGTCCACCTCGTCCGGCGAGGCGCCCTTCTGCGGGCCGTACACCGCCGGCGCGCCCTTCGGCCCGGTCAGCGGATTGTCGACATCGCTGGCCAGCACCAGCTCCACCGAGGACAGTCGCGGGTCCAGTCCGGACAGGTCGGCGCGGGCGAGTTCCGCCAGCCCGCCGCCGCCCGGCGTCACCGGATCGCCGTCCTCGTTCAGGAAGCGCGCGCCCAGCGCGGACAGCATGCCCGCGCCGCCGTCGGTCGTGGCGCTGCCGCCGACGCCGAACACGATCGTCCGCGCGCCGGCGTCGAGCGCGGCCCGCAGCAGTTCGCCGGAGCCGTACGTCGAGGCCGTCAGGGGTGCGAAGACCCCGGCCGGAAGGCGCTGCAGGCCGCTCGCCTCGGCCATCTCCACGACCGCGGTCCCATCGCGCAGCGCGAACGCGGCGGTGACCTCCTGGCCCAGCGGCCCGGCGACCCGTACCTCGCGGCGCTCGAAACCGGCCGCGACCGCCGCGTCCACGGTCCCGTCGCCGCCGTCGGCCACGGGCAGCGCCTCGACCGTCAGGTCCGGCACGACCCGGCGCAGCCCGGCCGTCACCCGCTCGGCGACCTGTACGGCCGTCAGCGAGCCCTTGAACTTGTCCGCGGCGATGAGCACCCGACGGGTCTCGTTCACTGCAGCGTCCGCCACCTTGCTTCCCCTTGCTCTCCGGGCCCCGCGCACGTCAGGGCCAGTCGCGCCGCTGCGACCTTAACCGGAGGACACCCCCGTCGTCATGCCCCGACCGAAGGCTGGGAAGCGGCTGGGAGGAGCCCGGGGAAAACGGGTAGATCCCCGCCATGACCAGCCAGCGCCCGCAACCCGCCGACGCCGCCGACGCCGCCGTCCTCGCCGACCGCATCCACGGCGGCTGGCTCGGCCGGATCGCGGGCAACATGCTCGGCAAGCCGGTGGAGCAGGGCGAGGTGTGGACCCGCGAGCGCATCGACCGCTACCTGCGCAAGGCCGAGGCGCTGCCGCTCACCGACTACCTGCCCGAGCCCGCCGACCCGGCCGACGGCGCCGTACTGCGCCCGGAGTGGCGAAGCTGCGTGCGCGGCCGGATCCACGGCAGTGTGCGCGACGACGACGTCGACTACGCGATCCTCGGCCTGCACCTGCTGGAGACGCACGGCTTCGGCTTCAGCACCGAGCAGGTCGGCGAGCTGTGGCTGCTGCGGCTGCCGTACCTGCAGACCTTCACCGCGGAACGGGCGGCGTACCGCAATCTCGCCAACGGGCTGAAGCCACCGCTGACGGCGACGTACGACAACCCGTACCAGGAGTGGATCGGCGCGCTGATCCGCGCCGACGTGCACGGCTGGACCCGCCCCGGCGACCCCGTGGCCGCCGCCGGACTCGCCCGCCGGGACGCGGTGCTGTCGCACACCGGGAACGGCGTGTACGGCGCCATGTGGGCCGCCGCGCTGATCGCGGCGGCGTTCACCGCACCGACCGTGCGGGACGCCCTGGAGAGCGCGCTCGGCGTGATCCCGGCGAGCAGCCGGCTCGCCCGGACCGTACGGCGGGTCATGACCCTGCACGAGACGCGGCTGCCCTGGGAGGTGACCCTGGCCACCCTGGCCGCGGAGACCGCCGGGCTCGGCTGGATCCACACCGTCCCGAACGCCGCCGTCCTGACCGCCGGGCTGCTGTACGGCGACGGCGACTTCACCCGGACCATCGCCCTGACCGTGCGCGGCGGTCTGGACACCGACTCCAACGGGGCGACGGCCGGCTCGGTGGCCGGGGTGCTCACGGGCGCGGACGCCATCCCGGAGCGGTGGAAGGCCCCACTGCAGGACACGGCCCGGAGCGCGGTGTTCGGCTTCGACGGCGTACGGATCAGTGCGCTGGCGGAACGCACCCTGCGCCTGGCGACGGCGGCCCCGTAGCCGTGCCGCGGCTGGTTACCCTTCCCCAATGACCACCACCCCTGACTTCGCCACGTACATCGCCGGCCTGCCCCGTGTCCTCGCCGGCGCGGCCGTGCTCTGCCGGGACGCCGAGGGGCGCGTGCTGCTGGTGGAGCCCAACTACCGCGAGGGCTGGACGCTTCCGGGTGGCACGATCGAGTCGGACGACGGGGAGACCCCGCGTCAGGGCGCGCGCCGGGAGACGCTGGAGGAGATCGGGCTCGACCGGGTGCCGGGCCGGCTGCTGGCCGTGGACTGGGTGCACGGCGCGGGCCGGCCCCCGCTGGTGGCGTACCTGTACGACGGTGGTGTGCTCACCGAGGCCGACCTGAAGGCGATCCGCCTCCAGGAGGAGGAGCTGCTGTCCTGGCGCCTGGTCCCGCGCGAGGAGATCACCGACCACCTTCCCGGTGCCCTCGGCCGCCGCGTCCTGACCGCCCTGGACGTCCTCGTGGACGGCTCCGGCACGGCGGAACTGGAGAACGGCCACCGGGTGGCATGACCACGCCTCGGCCGAACCGCCTCAGGACACCATCAAGGCGTCCTCGGCGTCCTCGGTGCTCACCACAGCCTGGTCCGGCGCCCGCAGTTCGAACCAGATGGTCTTGCCCGTGGGCGTCTCCGTGCTGCCCCAGGCGTCCGCGAGCAGGTCGAGGAGGTCCGTCCCGCGCCCGCCTTCCGCGTCGGTGTCGACGACGCTGCGCAGAGGGCCGGCGGACTCGGTGTCCTCGACCTCGCACGCCAGACGGGAGTCACGCACCCGCAGGTTGAGCCTGAGCGGCCCGCGGGTGTGCCGCAGGGCGTTGGTGACGACCTCGCTGACCAGGAGCTCGGCGGTGTCGGCCAGGTCGGACAACGCCCACTCGCCCAGCTGAGCGGTGACCAGCCGCCGGGCCCGGCCCGCCGAGGTCAGATCCCGCGGCAGGGGCCAGGAGGCGTCCCATTCCGTGGCGCGCCCCCGGGGCGCGTCCAGCGGTCGTACCGGGGCGAGCGCACGGGACCACAGGGCCCACTGCCGGGTGGCCCAGGAGAGGGCGGCGTGGGTGGCCATAGGAATCAGTCCTTCTGAGCGAGTCCGTACATGTAGCAGGCGCTACACCTCAAATATAGACGTAGCGGGTGTTACAGTAAAGGCATCATCAAAAGAATCTATAACCAATAAAAATCCCGCAACGGGCGCATAGTCACGGAGTCCCCTCACCACCTTCAGGAGTCCCCATGCCCCGGCCGCCCGACCCGGCCAAACGACGCGATCTGCTCGACCAGGTCCGCGCATACGTCCTCCGCAACGGGCTGACGGACCTCTCCCTGCGGCCCCTGGCCCGTGCACTGGGCACCAGCGACCGCATGCTCCTGTACTACTTCGGCTCGAAGGAACGGATGGTGGCCGAGGCCCTCTCGGGCTACGAGCGCCGGCCTCTCCTGCGCAGCCGCGAACTGCTGGAGAGGTTCGGCTCACCGAAGGACGCGGCAGGACTGCGCCGCTTCATGGAGGAGGTGTGGCGTCAGTTCAGCGACCCCGACGTACGTGCCGCGCTCCCCCTGTATCTCGAGGTCATGAGCGCCAGCGTGCTCCACCCCGACTGGTACGGGCCCGTCCTGCACGACATCCTCACCGAGTGGACGGACCTGCTCATCTCCGTCTTCCGCGATCTCGGCATGGACCAGGACCGGGCCGGCATTCAGGCCGCCCTGCTGGCCGACGCGACCTTCGGCCTCTTGATCGCCCCGCTGGCGAACGGCCACTGGGACCGGACGGACAAGGCCTTCCACGCCCTCCTCGACACCCTGGAACCCGGGTGGCGGCCCGCGCCGTGACGCTCACCGGGCCTGCCGCAGGCCACGCAGCGTGGGAAGCAGCGCCAGGGCCACCCGCAGGTCCAGCGTGCCGGTGTCGATGCCCCGGCCGAGGATCCGCTTGGCCTGCTGCACCCGGTAGGTCACCGTGTTGGGGTGGATCAGGAGCCGCTGCGCGGTGCGGGTGCGGCTGCAGTTCTCGTCCAGGTAGCCGGCCAGCGTCGTCGCCAGCCGGAAGGTGCTCTCGTCGTCGTCGGCGAGGCGCCCGAGCACGCGGACGACGAACGCGCGGGCCTGCTCGGCGTCCACGGTGCCGAGCGCGGCGACGGCCACGGTGCGATAGCGGGTGACCGGTGTGGTGTGCGGCTCGGCCAGCATCACCACCCGGCGGGCGTGCGTGGCCTCGACGTGCGTACGGCGAAAACCCTCCAGCCCGTACGCCGGCTCTCCGGCGACGACCCGGATGCCGTCGGGAACGGGGAGCCGCGCCGGGTCGAGGTCCGGCTCGGCGAACGCCGTCGTACGGCTGAGCCACGCGGCCTGCGTCTGCGGGCCGAGCGGATGCGTCAGCGTGGTGTCCGCGCCGAACGCCCGCGCTGCCGCCGCCACCGCCTGTTGGACGGCGGAGTCCGCCTGTCCGTCGGACGTGGTCTCGACGGCCCAGGCGAGCAGGCCGAGGTGGTGGCGGTTGAGCTCATGGCGTAGCCGCGCGCTCGCCCGGCTCTGATCGCGCTCACGCCCGTCCACGATGGACTCGATCGCCTCCGCTCGGGCCGCGGCCGCGCTGCGCAGCCAGGCCTCCCGCTCGGCCGCGTACCGGGATTCCGCCTGTGTGACCGCCGTGTCGATGTACGCGAACAGCCACCCCGAGGCCAGATCGAGAGCGGCCGCCTGCTCGGCCGCGTCGGCGGCTCGCGCGATGATCCGGTCGAACATCCACTGCCACAGCATCTCGTGGCCGAGGCGGTAGGTGCGGAGCACCGCCCCCATCGCCAGTTGGCGGTGCACCGCCGAGCGCGCCGCCTCGAAGGTGGCGGCCGGCAGGTCGGCCAGGCGTGGATCGCCGCCCTGCTCCAGCATCCGTGCGAAGAGCCGGATGTGGGCCTCGTTGCTCTTGGCGGTCGCGGCGACCGACTCGGCGTCCGGGAACCAGTCCGGCTGCTCGGCCCGCAGGGTCGCGATGGTCTGCTGCGCGAGCGCCTCCGCCGCCGCGGCCAGCTCCGTCGCGACCGGCCGAAGCACCGCCCGCCACGCCTTCCGAGCGGCCGGCTTGCGGGCAGGCGCCCACTCGATCTCCACCCCGCGAGTCTATCGAGGAGGCCGTGCGCGGGCGATCGGCGGATTGTCGCCGGACGCCGAGATCGACGGCAGGGCCGGCAGTCCGGTAAGCCCCTACAAGCACGCGACGACCGGCGCCGCACACAGTCCTCGCCGGGAACGCGCTCGGCCACGACGCCCATCGCCGCCGCCGGCTGAGCAAGGTCGTCGACGGCTCCGTGGCCGGCGCGTTCGCCACGACGGCGCTCGAGGCGTCCAGCGACCTGCCCCCGCGGACCGTGCGCAAGGAGGCGGACCGGACCGCGTCCGGCCGGGTGCTCGACGGACACGGCTCACCGGCGACGACCTGCTCGGCGGCATCGAGGAACAGGAACTCCGTCATGCGCTGAGCACCCTGGCCCACGGCCGGATCGGCTTCGGCACGGCGGGCGTGGCAATGGCGCAGGCGACGTTCGACCACACGGTTGCCCAGCTGCCGGAACGACGGGCGTTCGGCATGCCGGTCGCTGCCCATCCGCACCGGCCGTTCCGCCCGGCACCGGCCGGCGCCCCCGATATCCGCTCGCCCCGACCGAACGGGCGTCCTACTCTCGGCCCATGAACAGGCCTCTCCTTGCCCTTCTCAGTGGCGCGGGTATCTCCACCGACTCCGGCATCCCGGACTACCGCGGGCCGAACGGGCTGTGGCGGCGGGATCCGGAGGCCGAGAAGCTCGTCACGTACGAGTACTACATGGCGGACCCGGAGATCCGGCGGCGGTCCTGGCAGATGCGGCGCAAGAACCGCACGCTCCATGCCGAGCCCAACGCCGCGCACCGGGCCGTCGCCGAGCTGGAGAAGTCCGGCGTCCCGGTGCGGGTCATCACGCAGAACGTGGACGGACTGCACCAGCAGGCCGGAATGCCCGCCCGGAAGGTGCTCGAACTGCACGGCAGCGCACGCAGTGTCGTGTGCACGCAGTGCCATGCGCGCGGGCCGATGGAGGGCGCCCTCGCCCGCGTCGAGGCCGGCGAGGAGGACCCCGCATGTCTGACCTGCGGCGGCATCCTGAAGTCCGCGACGGTGATGTTCGGCGAACGGCTGGACCCGATGGTCCTCGGTGAGGCGGTGTCCATCAGCAAGGCGTGCACCGTCTTCGTCGCCCTCGGCAGCAGCCTTCAGGTACAGCCCGCCGCCGGCCTGGTCGGCATCGCCGCCGACCACGGCGCCCGCCTGATCATCGTCAACGCCGAGCCGACGCCGTACGACGAACTCGCCGACGAGGTCGTACGGGAGCCGATCGGCACCGCCCTGCCCGCGCTGTTGGACGGGATCCGGGCCGAGAGCGGCGCCTAGCGGCTACAACAGGACGGTGCCCCGTTCGAAGTCCAGCAGGCGGCGCTTGCGGGGCAGGCCGCCGCCGTAGCCGGTGAGGCTGCCGTCGGAGCCGATCACGCGGTGGCAGGGGACGATGATGCCGACGGGGTTGCGGCCGTTGGCGAGGCCGACCGCGCGCGAGGCCTGCGGATTGCCGAGGGCGTCGGCCAGCTGGCCGTAGGTGCGGGTCTCGCCGTAGGGGATGCGGGTGAGCTGGTGCCAGACGGTGCGCTGGAACGGCGTTCCCTTCAGCGCGAGTTCGACGGTGAACTGCCTCAACTCGCCCGCGAAGTAGGCCGTCAGCTGCTCCTGGGCCTCGGCGAAGCAGGGCAGGCCGTCGTCCCGGGGGCCGAAGCTCTCCTCGGGCGGGCGGTGCCGCTGGCCGGCCATGTAGAGGCCGCACAGGGTGCCGTCGGCGTCGGCGACCAGGGTGAGCGGGCCGTACGGGCTGTCGATCACGGTGTGGGACATCACGGAGGAACCTTCTTACACGGGCAGGAAGTTGATCGGGTGACCGTCGGTCGCCCACAGGTACTGCACGGCGTACGCCCGCCAGGGCCGCCATGCCTCGGCGCGGGCGGTGAGCGCGGCCGGGGTGGAGGGCAGGCCCAGCTCCTGTGCCGCGCGCCGGATGCCGAGGTCGGTGGGGAGGAAGGCGTCGGGGTCGCCGAGGGCGCGCATGGCGATGACGTCGACGGTCCAGGGGCCGAAGCCGGGCAGGTCGAGGAGCCGGGCGCGGGCCTCGGCCCAGTCGGACTCGACGCCCAGGTGGAGGGTGCCCTCGGCGAGTTCGCGGACCAGCGTGGTGAAGGTGGTGCGCCGGGTGCGGGGCATCGCCAGGGTCTCGGGGTCCACGGCGGCGAGGGCTTCGGGGGAAGGGAAGAGATGGGTGAGGCCGCCCTCGGGGTCGTCGAGGGGTTTGCCGTGCGCGGTGACCAGGCGGGCCGCGTGAGTGCGCGCGGCGGCCGTGGACACCTGCTGTCCGAGTACGGCGCGAACGGCGAACTCGGCCTCGTCGACCGTGCGCGGCACCCGACGGCCGGGCGCCTTGTCGACCAGCGGCGCGAGCAGCGGGTCGGTGCGCAGCCGGTCGTCCACGGCGACGGGATCGGCGTCGAGGTCGAGCATGCGGCGGCACCGGCTGATCGCCACGGGCAGGTCGCGCAGATCGCTCAGGGTGAGGCGGCAGGCGATGTGGTCGGGGCGGGGCGTGAGGGAGACGATCCCATGGGCGTACGGCAGGCGCAGCGTGCGCCGGTACGCGCCGTCGCGCCACTCCTCGACGCCGGGTACGGCGGTGGCGGCGAGGTGGCCGAAGAGGTTGGCCGGGTTGAGCGGGGCGCGGAACGGCAGCCGCAGGCTGAGCACGCCCGGCGTACCGGCCCCGGACTTCGGCGCGCGGGCGCGCAACTCGCTCGGGCTCAGGGCGAAGACCTCGCGCACGGTGTCGTTGAAGGTGCGGAGGGAGGAGAAGCCGGCCGCGAAGGCGATCTCCGTCATGGGCAGCGGGGTGGTCTCGATGAGCAGCCGCGCGGTCTGGGCGCGCTGGGCGCGGGCGAGCGCGAGGGGGCCCGCGCCGAGTTCGGCGAGCAGTTGCCGCTCCACCTGGCGGGTGCTGTAGCCGAGCCGGTCGGCGAGTCCGGGCACGCCCTCGCGGTCCACGACACCGTCGGCGATGAGCCGCATGGCGCGGGCCACCAGGTCGGCGCGCTGGTTCCACTCCGGGGAGCCGGGGCTGGTGTCCGGGCGGCAGCGCTTGCAAGCCCGGAAACCGGCCTGCTGGCACGCGGCCGCGCTCGGGTAGAACGTCATGTTCTCGGGCTTCGGCGGGACGACGGGACAGCTGGGGCGGCAGTAGATCCGGGTGGTCAGGACGGCCGTGAAGAACCACCCGTCGAACCGCGCGTCCTTGGACTGCACGGCGCGTACGCAGTGCTCCCGGTCGAGATGCGTCGCTGTCTGCATGCGTCCAGCATCCGCCACCCGGGGCGGCAATCGCTGGCGGAAATCCGACACCAGCGTTCGCGGGCCTGGTGGGGTTCCGATCCGGCCGGCCGTGCGTGCGTGCGTGCGTTCGTGGGGGGCGGGCCGGGGTGCGGGGTGCGGGTGACCTGGCCGGCCCGCGGGTGCATCACGGCGCGGGCGTGCCCAGGGCGGTGGCCTGCCGGAAGCCGGTGATCCACTCGGCGGTGTGGCGCAGCCCGCCGAACGTGTAGAAGTGCAGCTTCACGACGCCGTGCAGTTCGGGGTCGTAGCGGCGGGCGAGCGCGTGCAGGAAGCGGTCCGGGCCGGTCGTGCCCATGAGGTTGGTCAGCGAGAAGCCGTACTTGCGGGCGACGGAGGCGCTGGTCGCGACGCCGAACCGGGTGGCGTAGCCGAGCAGCCGGCGTACGCCCGCCGGTCCGGGCACGCCGATGCGTACGGGCAGGTGTACGCCCCGGGCGCGGGCGGCCTCCAGCCAGCCGAGGACGGGGTCGACGTCGAAGCCGAACTGGGTGATGACGTCACCGCCGAACCGGTGCGCCCCGATGGCCGCAGCCTTGTCGGTGAGCGCCGACCACAGCGTGCCGTCGGCTATCGCGGGGTGGCCCTCCGGGTAGCCGCTGATGCCGATGTGCCGGACGCCGTGGCGCTGGAGCAGGCCGGTGCGCAGGACGGCGAGGGCGTCCGGGTAGGGACCCTCGGGGCGGGCGGGGTCGCCGCCGACGACGAAGACGTTCTCGGCGGTGCCGTCCTCGGCCAGCCCGGACAGGAACTCCTCCAGGGCGGCGCGGGAGGGCAGGCGCCGGGCGGAGATGTGCGGCACGGGGACGAACCCGAGCCGTTTGACCGCGCGGGCGGCCGCCAGCCGCATGCCGAGGTCCTCGCCGGCGAGGAAGGTGATGTTGATCCGGGTGCCCCGCGGGATGCTGCCCTGCGCCTCCTCCAGCCGGGGGACGTCCTTGCCGGTCATCTCCAGCGAGAAGTCGTCCAGCAGCGCGGCACCGACCGCCGGGGTGACGGTGAGAGCGGGGTTCATCGTGTTCCTCGTACGACGGCGTTCGGACCGCGGCCGATGATGTCACGCGGGACGCGGGGGCCACGGCCCGGGGTCCGCCGGCGGGGCGACATCCGGCAAGTCCCACCGCCCTGCCGAGCAGGCGCACCGGTCGGCCCCCTGCTCGGCAGGACGGGCGGATGGCCGACCGTTTGACCGGATGACCCGGGTAACCCGGTGGCCGCGACTCGGTGGCCGGGCGGCCGCGTGGTTCGGGCGGCCGGATGACCCGACGGCCCGGGTCCGCCGGTGCCCGGATGACCCCGTGGCCGGATGGCTGGTGGCCGGATGACCCGATGGCCCGGACCCGATGGCCGGATGACCCGGTGGCCGCCCGATGGCCCGGACCCGATGGCCGGATGACCCGGTGGCCGCCCGATGGCCCGGACCCGATGGCCGGATGACCCGGTGGCCGCCCGATGGCCCGGACCCGATGGCCGGATGACCCGGTGGCCGGGCGGCCGCGTGGCCCGGGCGGCCGGATGACCCGATGGCCCGGGTCCGCCGGTGCCCGGACGACCCCGTGGCCGGATGACTGGTGGCCGGATGACCCGATGGCCCAGTGACCCGATGGCCGGATGACCCCGCGGCCGGATGACCGGGGCCCAGGATGACCCGGTGGCCGGATAACGCGGTGGCCGGATGACCCGATGGCCCGGGTGACCCGGTGGCCGGATGACCCAGGTGACCCCGTGGCCCGGGTGGCCCGGGTGGCCCGGGTGCCGGGTGGCCCGGGTGCCGGGTGGCCCGGGTGCCGGGTGGCCCGGGTGCCGGGTGGCCCGGGTGGCTGGTTATGGACCGGTGGCATGTGCCGGCTTTGGCTCTGGTGACTGGACCACCGGCGCGGCAAGGTGGTGCTCCCGAACCCGAGGAGGTCCCTGACCATGCGATTCCGGCACGCGGACACCGTCTGGGCCACGTTTCCCGAACTGGCCTCCGGCGCGCTGTACGCCGACGGCGTGAGCGCCGGTGTGGACACCGGGCCGCGCGCCGCCGAGTACACCGCCCGCGCCCTGGCCCGGCTGACCGGCGCCACCGAGGGCGAGTTCCCCGAAGTGCTGGCCTGGCGGCGGACGTTCAGCCGTACGGGAGTGAAGCCGACGCAGTACCGGTGCGCCTCGGAGTCGCTCCTGCGGCGGCTGCGGAAGGAGGGGACGCTGCCGCGCATCCATCCGCTGGTCGACCTGTGCAACGCGCTGTCGGTGGCGTACGCGATCCCGGTGGCGGTCCTCGATGTCGACCGGATCACCGGGCCGCTGCTGGAGGTGCGGCCGGCCGGCGGGGACGAGACATACACGGCGTTCGGCGGCGGTGTCGAGCATCCCGCGCCCGGCGAGGTGACCTTCGTCGACTCCGCGGGCCGCGCGCACGCCCGGCGCTGGACTCACCGGCAGAGCGGCCACTCGGCGGTCGGCGAGCACACCCGCCGGGTGCTGGTGGTGGCGGAGGCCATGCACGACGGCGGGGCGGAGAGCGTGCCGGAGCTGCTGAAGACGGTCGAGGCGGAGGTGGCGGCGCACTGGGGGGTCGTCACGGAGACGGCCGTGCTCACCCAGGCCACGCCGGACTTCGTCTTCGGCGGCTGAACCCGGCGCATGACAGCATGAGCACGGTGGACGAGAAGCGAGCGGTGCCGGCCGGCGCGGGTGAACTCCCGGGCCGGGGCTCGGACTTCCTGCAGCTCGCGGCCGGTGACGTGCCCGCCGGCGGAAAGGCCGAGTGGCTGGCCGGACGGCTGCGGCAGGCGATAGCGGACGGCCGTCTGGCGGTCGGCACCAGACTCCCGCCCACCCGGGTGCTGGCCACCGAACTCCATGTCTCCCGTGGGGTGATCACCGAGGCGTACCGCCGCCTCGCCGAGGACGGCCATCTGGAGGGCCGCCGCCGCGGGGGCACGGTGGTGGTGGCGGCACCGTTCGCTCCGGCACGGGGCGTTCGCGGCGGCGGGGCTGCGGAAGGCTGGGCGTCGGCGAAGGTGCCTGGGGACGCGGCACTCGGCAGAGCCCTCCCCAGGACGTCAGCGGCTCCGCCGGCCGACGCGTCCCGGACACCGGGCACCGGCATGGCCGGCGTGGCCGGCACCGTAGCGTGCGGCCCGCTCGGGACCATGTCTCACCCCGCACCCGGGACACCGTCCTCGCGTGCCCCCGGCACAACGTCCCGACACACCCCCGGTGCACCTCCCGCCACCGGGCAGTACCCCCCATCGACCCCGCACGGACCCCGCCCCCTGCCCCCTGCCTCCGCCCCCACACGCCGCTCCGCACCCTCGACGCCGTTCCTCCGGGCCCCGGGGGCCGACGCCTTCGACGCGTTGCGGGAGGCGCCGGCCGACGTCGATCTCACTCCGGGGCGGCCGGACCTCGCCGCCTTTCCGCGTACCGCCTGGCTGCGTGCCGAGCGTGCCGTGCTCGCGGCGCTGTCCGCCGAGCACCTCGGCTACGGCGACCCCCGTGGCGCTCCCGCGCTGCGACGGGCCGTCGCCGACTGGCTCGCGCGGATGCGGGGCGTACGGGTGGAGCCGGACGAGGTGCTGATCGTGGCCGGCACCGCCCAGGCGCTCACGCTGCTGCACCAGGTGCTGCGGGCGGACGGGATCGACGCCGTCGCGGTGGAGGACCCCGGCTCGCTCGGCGGCCGCCAGCATCTGCGCAACGGGGGCCTCGACACCCCGCCGGTGCCGGTCGACGGGGACGGGGTGCGGGTGGACGCGCTGCGCTCGACCGGCGCCCGCGCGGTGCTGCTCACACCGGCCCACCAGTTCCCGACCGGCGTGGTGACCAGCGGCGAGCGCCGGCGTGAGCTGCTGGGCTGGGCACGGGACGGCGGGCTGATCCTGGAGGACGACTACGACGCCGAGCACCGCTACGACCGGCCGCCGGTCCCCGCGCTGCGGGCGCTGCTGGCCGACCGCGTGTGCTACATGGGCAGCGTGTCGAAGCTGCTCGCTCCGGCGCTGCGCATCGGCTGGCTGGTGGCCCCGCCCCGCTATCGCACGGACCTGGTCGACGCCAAGCGGTTCAACGACCTGGGCAACGCGGTGCTGCCGCAGCTGGTGCTCGCCCAGCTGATGGACTCCGGTGGGCTGGAGCGGCAGCTGCGGCTGTTGCGGCGCCGGCATCGCGACCGCCGCGACGCGATGATCGCCGCGCTCGCCCGGCATCTGCCCGGCGGGACCGTGCACGGCGCCGCGGCGGGCCTGCATCTGACGGTCACGTACACCGCGGACGTCCCCGACACCGAACTCGCCGCCGCCGCACTGGCCCGGGGCGTGAAGTGCCAACCGTTGTCCTGGCACCGGCAGTTGCCCGGCCCGCCCGGCCTCGTCCTCGGCTACGCGGCCACCGCGCCGGGAGTCATCGCCGAGGGCGTGGCCCTGCTCGGCAGGGCCCTGCGCGACCTGTCCTGACGGCTTCTCCTGCCCGACGGCTGCTTCCGGCGGCGCGCGTCCGCCCGGCCGGAGGTGTTGATCACTTTTTCCCGGTCAGCCACTCGGCCAGGACGGCGGCCTGGCTGTGGTCCAGGTCCTTCGTGGCGGTCAGCAGCAAGAGCTTGTCGTGCGCCGCCAGGGCCCGCAGATGCCCGGCCGCCTCGCGGTGCCCGGCATCACGCAGTTCCGCCAGGTAGCGGCGGCGGAACTCCGTGAAGCGGCTGGGCTCGTGGCCGTACCACTTGCGGAGTTCGGTCGACGGGGCGATGTCGCGCAGCCACTCGTCCAGGTGCGCATCGTCCTTGCGCATGCCCCGGGGCCAGACCCGATCGACGAGCACACGCTTCCCGTCCTGCGGCTCGGTCTCCTCGTAGACCCTGCGGTAGGCGATCTGTTTGGCCATGGCGGTGCCCTTCCAGATCGGTCGGCCGCCCAGGCCGTGACCGGGTGGACAGCTCTCCCGCGGCGAAGGCGGTGCTCTTCCGGCCTGCCCATTTTATGCGTCCGCCCCGACGAGCAGCAGGCCGATGCTGCCGCTCGCGCCCGTCGAACGCCGTCGGCGACAGTGGGTGGACGATCGCGGGCGCGAGCACGACCACCCTCACCCGTGCGTCACCGTCGCGCAACCGCACGCCGGCGCGCCCGGGGCGTCCTCGCGGTTCGGTTCCGGCGAATGGGCCGAACGGCTCTCTCCATGGTGCGCGGCCGCCGCGGAACCGGCGACAATGGACACTGCACTCACAGCAGCCGCCCGTCAGAGCGGTGGCTGCCGGTGTACGAGACCTGGGCGCGATGGCCATGAACCACGGCACGACTCATTCCTCCGGTGCGGCGGACGTCGTCGACACACGTTCCGTGTTCGGCGTGCCGTGCTGGGTGAGCCTGACCAGCCGCGATCTCGACGCCACGCAGGACTTCTACGGGGCCGTGATGGGCTGGCGCTGGCGCAACGCCAGACTGGGCGAACGGTTCCGGACCGCGTTGGCGGACGGAGTGCCCGTCGCGGGGATCGCGGGGATGGCCTCCGTGTGGCAGATGGCCGTGGCCTGGACGCCGTACTTCGCCGTACCGGACGCCGACGTGGCCGTGGCCCGCGTCCGCGAGCGCGGCGGGACCGTGGCGGTCGGGCCGATCTCTCTGCCTCCCGGAAGGGCGGCGCTGCTCGCCGACCGCGACGGGGCCCGGTTCGGGATCTGGCAGGGGCAACTCGTCACCGGGTGGGAGGCGTGGCGGCGGGCGGCATCCACCTTCGTCGCCCTGCACACCCGTGACGCCTTCGACGCGGCGATCTTCTACGGTGAGATCCTCGACTGGGCCTCGGGCCTCCCGGGCTGCTGCGAGGTCGAGTACACGGGTGACGAGGTCCGGCTGCGCAGCCGGGGCGACGTCGTGGCCCGCATCGGGTCGGGCGCGGTGGATGTGCCACCCGATCCTTCGGTCCGGCCGCACTGGCAGGTCCACTTCGCCGTGCCCGAGGTGGGCCCCTGTGTCCGGGCCGCGGAGAAGCACGGGGGCAGCGTCCTGGCGGAGGGCGAGCGGGAGGCCGTACTGCGCGACCCCGACGGCGCCCAGTTCACGGTGGTGTCGCGTCGGCGGCACTGACGTCCCGCCGGCCGGTGGCCCGGCCGCCGACCGGTTTCGTCCGCACCAGCAGGGAAACCCAGGGCAGGAAACTTCAGCCACGCGTGCACCTCGTGTGCACCCCGCGCCGGACACCCGCGAAGGCCAGGAAAGGCAAGAACGATGCGTCAGACACATCCACCCGACTTCGAGCACGCCATCCACAGCGCCAACATCTGGCTGAAGGCGGTGTGCGAAGCCCTCGGGACCGAGGACCGCCACCTGGCCCACCGGGTGCTGCGCACCTGGCTGCACACGCTCCGCGACCGGGTCACCGTCGACGTGGCCGCCCATTTCGCGGCGCAGCTCCCCGAGCTGCTGCGGGGCGCCTACTACGACGGCTGGAACCCCAGCACCGTACCGGTCAAGTACGACCGCGAGGCCTACGTGAACCGGTTCGTCCAGGAAGCGAAGGTCTCCGCCGAGGACGTGCCGCGGATCGTTCCCGCCGTCACCGCCGTCGTACGCGCACACGTCTCGCCCGGGCAACTGGAGTCGGCACTGGAGCAACTCCCCCACGACATCCGCACGCTCCTCCTCCAGCCGACCACCGCCTGAGGTCAGCCGCCTCCCGGGTTCTGTTGCTCCTCCCGGGCGAGGGCCGCGATGGTGCCGCCGGCGAGTACGGTGCGCCGGCGGCCGTCGGAGAGGTGATGGCGGACCAGGTACGTCTCGTCCTTGGTCGTGTTGTGCAGCCGCAGACGGGGCTCGGTTCCCGGGGCCAGGGCGGTGTGGAGATGCTCCAGCCGTAGCCGGTCGCCGGTGTCGATGCGGTCGTAGTCCCCCGGGTCGTCGAATTCCAGCGGCAGCACACCGAAGTTGGTCAGGTTCTGCCAGTGGATGCGGGCGTAGGACTTGGCGACGACCGCGCGCAGGCCGAGGTGGCGGGGGGTGATGGCGGCGTGCTCGCGGGAGGAGCCCTGGCCGTAGTTCTCGCCTCCGACGACGAAGTGCGCGCCGGGACGGCCGTCGCCGGCCAGGTCGGCGGCGCGCCGCGGGTAGTCGGGGTCGATGCGGGTGAAGGTGAACTCGGCCAGTTTGGGGATGTTGGAGCGGTACGGCAGCGCTTTCGCCCCGGCCGGGGAGATCTCGTCGGTGGAGACGTCGTCGCCGCACTTGAGGAGGACCGGGCCGGTCAGTTCGTCGGGCAGCGGGTCGAAGTCGGGCAGACCGGAGATGTTGGGGCCGCGTTCCAGCCCGGCCCGGGCTGCCTGCTCGGGCGGCAGCGGGGGTTCGAACATCGCGCGGTTGACCGACGCGTGTCCGGGAAGGCCGAGCCGCGGGTAGGGGACGCCTTCCTCGGCCGCCCAGTCGCGGGGGTCGGTGATCTCGCCGGTGAGGGCGGAGACGGCTGCCGTCTCCGGGGAGCACAGCCAGACGGCGTCCTGTTCGGTGCCGGAGCGGCCGGGGAAGTTGCGCGGGAAGGTGCGCAGACTGTTCCGGCCGGGAGCGGGGGCCTGGCCCATGCCGATGCAGC
Source organism: Streptomyces sp. RB17 (assembly GCF_009604455.1). Taxonomy (GTDB): domain Bacteria; phylum Actinomycetota; class Actinomycetes; order Streptomycetales; family Streptomycetaceae; genus Streptomyces. Next base: position 133,856 of record NZ_WEGL01000011.1, on the reverse strand, counting down.
CGAGGCAGCCTGCCTGGTGGATCCGGGCCCCGGCGGCGATCAGGTCGAAGGCGGAGCCCGTTCTGGTGAGGTCGGCGAGGATCTCCCGGGAGGCCGGATTGACGTCGAAGCTGACCGCGGGGTCGGTCTGGCGGCCCGCGACGATCGCGGCGGCGACGGCGAGGTCGCGCAGCCCGGGGTTGGCGGAGGAGCCGATGACGGCCTGTCCGATCGGCTCGCCCGCGACCTCGTGCACCGGTACGACGTTGCCGGGCGAGGTGGGCCGGGCGATGAGCGGTTCCAGCGTGGCCAGGTCGATCTCTTCGGTCAGGTCGTAGACCGCGTCGGGCTCGGCGGCGAGCGCGCGGAAGTCGGCTTCCCGGTCCTCGGCGCGCAGGAAGGCGCGCACCGCGTCGTCGGCGGGGAAGACGGAGGTGGTCGCGCCCAGTTCGGCGCCCATGTTGGCGATGACATGCCGGTCCATGGCGGTCAGGTGCGCAAGGCCCGGGCCGTGGTACTCCAGGATCCGGTTGACGGCTCCCTTGACGCCGTGGCGCCGCAGCAGTTCCAGCACCACGTCCTTGGCGCTCACCCACTCGGGCAGCCGGCCGGTCAGGCGGACGCCCCAGATCTCCGGCATGGTCAGGTGCAGGGGCCGTCCGGCCATGGCGAGCGCCACCTCCAGGCCCCCGGTGCCGAGCGCGAGCATGCCGAGCGAGCCGGCGGCGCAGGTGTGCGAATCGGATCCGGCGAGCGTCTTGCCGGGGACGCCGAAGCGCTGCATGTGGGTGGGGTGCGAGACGCCGTTGCCGGGCTTGGAGTACCAGATGCCGAAGCGGCGGCAGGCGGAGCGGAGGAAGGCGTGGTCCTCGGCGTTGCGCTCGTCCGCCTGGAGCAGGTTGTGGTCGACGTACTGGACGCTGACCTCGGTACGGACCCGGTCCAGGCCGAGGGCCTCCAGCTCCTGCATCACCAGGGTGCCGGTGGCGTCCTGGGTGAGCGTCTGGTCGATCCGCAACCCGATCTCGCGGCCCGGCACCATGCGGCCGTCGACGAGATGAGCGTCGATGAGCCGGTGTGCCAGCGTGCCGTGGGACCGCGTCACCCTTCCAGCCTGCGTCCGCCGCCCCGCGGACGGCAAGCCGCCGCGGCCGGCCGCAAACACCCCGGCTGTCCATTGCAGAGGCCCACGAGCCGCTCGGTCCGCTCCCGGGGTGCTTGGCGACGAACCGGCTGCCGATCGCGACGCACGCCGGAAGACGCCCTGGTCACCCGCCTGAGCAGGGGAGTCCCGCGGATCCGGGCGGGAACCGGCGGGACATACGCCACGAGGAGTTCGCCGGCCGGGTAGGGGCCCGGGCGCGGCCGGCCGTTCGTGGTGCCGGGGAAAGGGCGACCCACGCGTCCGCGCAACCGCGCAGCCGCGCAAAGGCGCGAATTGGCCGACAGCACGCTCGTGGGGCCTCTACCAGCACTGACGCGGCGGGAGGACGGCGAACCGGAGCGACCGGTGTGACATGGAGGCACCGCTGCGGTGGTACAGGAATTGCATCAGCGCGCACAATGTTGTCCACAGAGGGCAAGTGGGGGCATATCCGGGGAAGGTGAACGGCCACGGGTATTCCTTTTGGACCCCATCTGTCGGTGCCGGGCATGTCACCGGTGCGCGGCGTGGGTGTCGAGGCGAGCAGGGCCGCAGGGCGGCTCGTGCGGCTCCCGCTCGACATGGCCGCGGGAGGCCTCGGACAGCTTGCCGGGCACTTCGGTCGTACCGCGCCCGGGCTGGACACGGGCGAGGACGATCCGCCGCCCGCGGAGGGCGACCTCCCGGTGCTGTTGGTGCACGGGCTGGGCGACGGGGAGTCGATCGTCGCACCGCTGCGGCAGGGACTCGACGGCCTCGGTGCGGGGCCCTTCATCACGGTGAGCTACCACGCGTTCGGCCCGGACATCCGCGCGGCGGCCCAGGTCCTGGGCGAGCAGGTGGAGGTGGCGCGCGAACTGGGCGCCGGGCGGGGCGTGGTCGTGATCGGGTACAGCCTCGGCGGGCTGATCGCCCGCTACTACACTCAGGTGCTCGGCGGGGACACACATGTGCCGCTGGTGATCACGCTGGCGACGCCGCACGGCGGCACGGCGGCAGCCCTGCTGGCACCGCCCCACCCCCTCATGCGCCAGCTACGGCCGGGAAGCCCGCTGCTGGCCGAGCTCGCCGAGCCGGCCGCCGGATGCCGTACCCGGTTCGTGGCCTTCTACAGCGATCTCGACGAGGTCGTCGTCCCGGCCTCCAGGGGCCGTATCGACCATCCCGACCTCACGGCCCGCAATGTGCTCGTGCCCGGCGTCGGCCACCTGACGCTCCCCCTGCACCGGCCGGTCATCGACCAGGTCCGCTCGCTGCTGACCGCGGCTCAGCAGGCCACGTCCGCCCCGCACCTGCCGCATCACGACACCCGGCGGCGAAACGGGCAGCTCCCGAAGCGCGGCCGGCCTTCCCCGTGACAGGGGGCCCGAAACGGAGGACGCTGAAACGGGGGACGCTGAGAAGCAGCCGACCAGGAACGCCGGTACGTGTGCGGACGGACAGCATGACCTCCTCGCCCAGCCCCGAGAGCGGGACGACAGTACGCCCCTTTCGCCCCGAGGACGAACCAGGGGTGTGTGACCTCATCGATGCCGACCGCCTTCCGGGGCAGCCGCACTGCGTCTGGGAGAGGCTGGCCGCGGCCTGGTACGGCCTCGCTCCGCTGGTCGGCCGGGCCGTTCCGGCTCGGCGGCGGATCAGCGTCCTGGCCGATACCGAGGACCGCCCGCGCGGGACCATCGCGTACCTGTCCTGGGCCGATGTGCACACCGGTCATCTCTGCTGGGTCCACGCGTACGAGGATCCCCCCACCCTGCGCGCCCTGATCGGCCACGCTCTCGGTGCCCTCGCCGGCTGCCCGCGGATCGAGGCATTCGTCGGCGGCCCGCCCAGTCTGCTGGGGCCGGGCGGCCTGCCCCGCTCCCGGCGCGCCGCCACCCACGACGCACTGCTGCAGACCGGCTTCACCGGCCGCCGCCAAGGCTGCTACCTGCACCGTGCGCTCTCCACCGAGCCCCCGCCGGCCAAACTGGTCGCCGACGTCTTCCCCTCCGAATTCCCGCCCGGTCACCGGCTGATGATCCGTGAGGACGCCGAACCGGTCGCCGAAGCCGTGGTCAGTGTGGGACCCGACCGCACCGGGACGCTGTACTGGATCGAGACCACGCCCACCTGCCGGTGCCGTGGCCTGGGCCGCGCGCTGCTCGACCAGGCCCTGTCCCTGCTGGCCGAGCAGGGCGCCACCGAGGTCGCCCTCGTCCTCGACGGCGCCCAGGCCTCCCCTTGTGAGGAGCAGGCCGCCTACCGGCTGTTCCGCTCCTTCGGCTTCACCCTGGTCGACGAGCTGTGGACCTACCAGCACCGGCACCCCGAGCACCTGCGGCCCGGCGCGTGACCCGAGGGTCCGACGGCGTTCCCGACCGACAGGACCTTCAGGCGCCGACAGGGACCGACAAGGAGCGCGGGGACCGCAAGGGCCGGGTGTCCGGTTGGGCCATCCGGTGGACCGGGCGGCCGGTTCAGGCGTGGACCCGTTCGGCCGCCGCGAGGATGGTGGAGCGTGCCTGATGGCGGCGCTCGTAGTCCAGCACCCGCCGGGTGAGGCCCTCTCCGGCGTCGGCGAGCCGCTTGCGGATGTCGCCCGCGTTCATGCTGTCGTAGCCGGGCCAGGGCTCGGGCCCGAGCAGGTCCGCGATCCTGTTCAGCACGGCGGGTCGGGCCGCGTGGGAACGCTCGTACGCGCCGACCATGGCGAGATCGGTCTGCGCCAGCTGCGGGAGCCGGTCGAGGATCATCTTGGTGCCGAGCCTGCGGTACTCCGGGATCGGCAGCTCGTCCTCCGTGATGAGAGCCCCCTCCGGCGCGCCCTGGAGCCGGTCCACGCCGGGCATCCGCTCGGCGGTCTCCCGCAGCCAGGCGCTCCAGTCCCGGACCGCCTGGGTGGCACCGCCGCCGCTCAGGGCGTCGGTGACCGTCACCTCCGCCTCGGCGGCCATCACCACGGCCTCGGCCTGCTCTTCGAGACAGCCCGCGAGTTCTTCCAGCATCTCTTCGCCGTCGCGGCGGACGGCGCCGAGCAGGTCCGCGGTGGAGACGTCCTCGGCCTCCTGGGCGATACGCTCGGCGGCCCGGCAGATGGCCACGGCGAAGGCGGTGGCCGCGTACTCCTCCTCGACGTTCCTCAGCAGCCGCTGCTCCGTCGCCCTGCCCTGCTGGCTGCGCAGCAGCGCGCCCGGTGCGACCATCGCCGCGTCCAGCGGCAGCCGGACCGCATGCCGCGTGATGTCCCAGGCGTTGCCGAGCACGTCCTGCACCAGCCGGCGCGGTTTCAGTGCGGTCAGACGCTCGTCAAGGGCGTACACGTGCCCCCGGGCGTCGCCGACACGGCGCTCCAGGAGCTCCCGGTACTCCCCGGGGGGTGTGACGGCGAGGTCGGCTTTGAATCGGTCGGCGAGCGCGGCTTGGGCCTCACGGACCTCGCGCAGCGCGGGAACGAGCATGTCTGTGGCTACGGCCATCATGTTTCCTTCGGCTAGGGAGGTGCTCGCATGACTTCGGACCAGAGCGGCCCCGCCCCCCTCGTTCCCTAAGGTGCCCCGAAACTCCCTGCCTCGCATCTCCCCGACGGCACCCGTGCCGGTTCTCCGTCGGTCGCCGCGTCAGCCGACTTGCCGGGCGAACGCCTCGTACGCCCGGTCGTCGAAGAGGACGAACCGCACCTCTTCGACGGCGGTCGGTGTGTTCCGGACCGTCTCCACCGCGATACGCGCCGCGTCGTCCATCGGCCACCGGTAGACGCCGGTGGAGATCGCCGGGAACGCGACCGTCCGGGCACCCAGCTCGTCGGCCACCCGGAGCGATTCCCGGTAGCAGGAGGCGAGCAGCGAAGGATCACTGCCCGAAACCTGATACACCGGGCCCACCGTATGGATGACCCAGCGGGCGTCGAGTTCGCCCGCCGTCGTGGCGACCGCCTGGCCGGTGGGCAGGCCCTTGCCGTAGCGGGAGGCGCGCAGGGCGCGGCACTCCTGAAGGATCGCGGGTCCGCCGCGCCGGTGGATCGCGCCGTCGACCCCGCCACCGCCGAGGAGCGAGGAGTTGGCCGCGTTGACGATCGCGTCGGCGCTCTGCCGGGTGATGTCGCCCTGGACGAGGGTGATGGTGGTCATCTCTGCCTCAGTCTTCGCCATACGGCCTTGGCCGCGTTGTGCCCCGACATGCCGTGCACGCCGGGTCCCGGCGGGGTGGCCGAGGAGCAGATGAAGACGGCCGGATGGGGGGTGTGGTACGGGAACAGGGACAGTCTGGGGCGCAGCAGCAGCTGGAGTCCGGACGCCGCGCCGCACGCGATGTCGCCGCCGACGTAGTTGGCGTTGTGGGCGGCCAGCTCGGCGGGGCCGGCGACGGCGCGGGCGAGCACGCGGTCGCGGAACCCGGGGGCGAAGCGCTCGAGTTGGCGCTCCATGGCGTCGGTGAGGTCGCCGGACCAGCCGTTCGGGACATGGCCGTAAGCCCAGAAGACCTGCTTGCCCTCGGGGGCGCGAGTGGGGTCGACGATGCTGGGCTGCACGGTGATCAGGAACGGCCGGGCGGGGGCCCGGCCCTCGCGGGAGGCGGCGCGCAGGGCGGTGGAGATCTCGTCCTTGCTGGCGCCGATCTGCACGGTCGTGGCGGCGCGGGCCTCGGGCGCGGTCCAGGGCACGGGGCCGTCCAGCGCGTAGTCGATCTTGAAGACGCTCGGGCCGTAGCGGTAGTGCGCATACGTGTCGCCGAAGCCGGCGATGCGGGCCAGCGCGGTGGGCGAGGTGTCGAAGACGTACGCCCGCGCGGGGGGCAGGTCGTCCAGGCGCTTGACCTCGTAGTCGGTGTGCACGGCGCCGCCGAGGTCTTCGAGGTACGCGGCGAGGGCGTCGGAGATGGCCTGGGAGCCGCCGCGGGGCACCGGCCAGCCGCGGGCGTGGGCGGCCAGGGCGAAGACCAGTCCGACGGCGCCGGTGGCCAGGCCGCCGAGCGGCGCGATCACATGGCCGACCAGGCCGGCGAAGAGGGCCTTGGCCCGCTCGTCCTTGAAGCGTCGCAGCAGCCAGGTGGCCGGCGGCAGCCCGGCCAGGCCGAAGCGGGCCAGGGTGACGGGGTCGCGCGGCAGCGCGGTCAGCGGCAGGGACATGAAGTCCCTCACCAGGGTGTCCCAGTGCGGGAGGAACGGCTCGACCAGCCTGCGGTACGCGCCCGCGTCCCGGGGTCCGAAGGAGGCGGCCGTCTCGGCGACCGAGCGGGACAACACGGCGGCGGTGCCGTCGGGGAAGGGGTGCGCCATCGGCAGCTCGGAGTGCAGCCACTGGAGGCCGTAGCGGTCGAGGGGCAGGGCGCGGAACGCCGGTGAGTTGACGCCGAGGGGGTGGGCGGCCGAGCACGGGTCGTGCCGGAAGCCGGGCAGGGTCAGCTCCTCGGTGCGGGCGCCGCCGCCCACGGTGGACCTCGCCTCGAACAGCGCGACGGAGAAGCCGCGGCGGGCCAGCTCCACGGCAGCCGTCAGTCCGTTCGGCCCCGCACCCACCACGACCGCATCGAGCATCGACGGCACCTTCGGACCCCTTCGTCAGCCGATGGCCACTCCGGGTCAGGATATGCCGGACGACTGACATCCCCTCGGGCCGGGTGGCCTGGCACCGGGTGACCGGGGGCGGCGCCGGGTGGGCGTGAGTCGCCGCCGGGGACGGGGACGGGGACGGGGTGGCTGGGGGCCGGGGCCAGGTGACCGGCGGCCGTGCGGACCGATGGCTGCCGCCGCTCGGGCACTGTCAGGGCCGCCGTCGGGTGGGACGGGTGCCGGGCCGATGCGCCGTCGGAGCGCGGACCGTTGCCCGGTCCGGGTCCGCTCCGGCTGGGCGCGCCCACGCGGCGGAGCCGCATGCCGGACACACCCCCGCACTGGGAATGGCGGTCACCGCACGCGCGGAGCCGCCGTGGCCTCCGCCGAACCGGACACGCCCCCCGTGGGCCTCAGGCCGCCGTACGCAGCAGCCCTATGACCCGGCGGGCGGTCGTGGTGTCCCGGGCCGCGGTGAAGGGCAGGGCGTTGCCGCCGGTCACGCGGAAGGGCTCGCCGTCGCGGGTGAGATGCGTGCCGCCCGCCTCCTCGACCAGGAGCAGGCCGGCCGCGTGGTCCCAGGCCGCCTCCCAGGAGAACCCGACGGCGTCCAACTCGCCCCGGGCCACGGCGAGATACTCCAGACCCGCCGAACCGCAGGGGCGGGGGGCGAGGCCGTCGGTCCACAGGGGGCGCAGGGCGCGCTTCTGCTCGTCGGTGGTGTAGTCCGGGTGGGACGTGGCGACGACGAGGTCCCGGCCGGGCACGGGCGAGCCCGCGAACAGCCGCTCGCCGTCGAGGAAGGCGCCCTGACCGCGGACCGCGGTGGCGAGCTGGTCGCGCGCCGCGGCGTAGGTCCAGGAGGCGAGGACGACGCCCCGGTGGGCGAGGGCGACCAGGGTGCAGAACCCGTCGTCGCCGTGCACGAACTGGCGGGTGCCGTCGACCGGGTCGACGATCCAGACCGGTGCGTCGCCCTGGAGCGCCGCGTAGGTCGCCGGGTCGGCGTGCACCGCCTCCTCGCCGACGACGACCGAGCCGGGCAGCAGGGCGCCCAGATCCTCGGTGAGGCGCAGCTCGGCGAGCCGGTCGGCGTCCGTCACCAGGTCGTGGGGGCCGCTCTTCTGGTCCACCTCGTGCGCGGCGAGGCGGCGGAAGCGGGGCAGGATCTCGGCCGCGGCGGCCTTGCGGACCGCCTCCTCCACGTCGGCCGAGCAGCGGGTGAGAAACTCGTCGATGGTTTCCGTCATTGCGTCGATCATGCCTCCATGAGAGCACGTCCCTCTGACAATCCCCGCCCGCGCGGTGCACAGCGGGTGGAATCGGGATGAACAGCGGGTGCCCCTTGATCGGTCAGCGGCCCACCGCGTACCCCTGCGTCCCGCGCGGGTTCGCCGCCGCCGACAGCACGCCGGTCTCCGGGTCCTGGGCTACCGCGCACAGGCGCCCCTCGGACCAGGCGGGGCCGACGGTGACGTCATGGCCGCGCCGCCGCAGTTCCTCGACCACCTCGGGGTCCGTGCGGGCCTCCACGGTCACGCTGCCGGGGCGGCGGCCGCGCGGGTAGAAGGAGCTGGGGAAGCTGTCGTTGTGCCAGTTCGGGGCGTCGATCGCACCCTGGAGGTCGAGGCCGCCGCGGACCGGGGCACGCAGGGCGACGGCGAGGAAGAAGTGCAGCTGCCACTGGTCCTGCTGGTCGCCGCCGGGCGTGCCGAACGCCAGGACGGGCACGCCGCCCCGCAGTGCGAGGGACGGGGTGAGGGTGGTGCGCGGGCGGCGGCCCGGGGTGAGGGAGTTCGGCAGTCCCTCCTCCAACCAGGTCATCTGCAGGCGGGTGCCGAGCGGGAAGCCCAGTTCGGGCACGACCGGGTTGGACTGCAGCCAGCCGCCGCTGGGCGTGGCGGCGATCATGTTGCCCCAGCGGTCGACGACGTCCAGGTGGCAGGTGTCGCCGCGGGTCGTACCGTCGGCGGCCACCCGCGGGTCGCCGGAGCGCCCGGCGACCGACGGCTCACCGGGGATCTCCGCGACCGTCGGCTCACCGGCGCCCATCGGGTCGAAGCCGCGGTGGTCGCCGCTGTCCACGCGCGCGTACGCCTGCGCAGGCAGCCGCGGGGTGCGTCCACCGGGGCTGCCGGGCCGCAGCTCCCAGGAGGCCTTGGCCCCGACCAGGGCCCGTCGCCCGGCGTTGTACTCGTCCGACAGCAGCTCGGCGACGGGCACTTCGGCGGCGTCGCCGTACCAGGCCTCGCGATCGGCCATGGCGAGCTTGCAGCCCTCGATCAGCAGGTGGACGTAGTCGGCGGAGCCGTAGGCGGGCAGCTCGGGCGGGAGCAGGGCGAGTTGCTGGAGGAGGGCGGGGCCCTGGCTCCAGGGGCCGGCCTTGCACACGGTCCAGCCGTTCCAGTCGTAGGTCACCGGGGTCTCGTAGGTTGCCGACCAGCCGGCGAGGTCGGCCTCGGTGAGCGTGCCGGTGTGCCGGGCGCCGCTGGTGTCCATCGTGGGCCGCCGGGACTGCCGTACCAGGGCCTCGGCGATGAACCCGCAGCGCCACACCTCGCGCGCGGCGTCGATCCGGGCCTCCCGGCCGCCCGCACCCGCGGTCTGGGCCAGCAGCCGCTTCCAGGTGGCGGCGAGGGCGGGGTTGCGGAAGAGCTCGCCGGGCCGGGGCGCCCGGCCGCCGGGCAGGTACACCTCCGCGGACGAGGTCCACTCGGTCTCGAACAGCTCCCGCACGGTCTCCACGGTCGCGCCGAGCTTCTCCACGGGCGCGTGCCCGTGCTCGGCGTATCCGATGGCGTACTTCAGCACGTCTTCCAGGGACTTGGTGCCATGGTCGCGCAGAAGCAGCAGCCAGGCGTCGAAGGCACCGGGCACGGCGGCCGCGAGCGGCCCGGTGCCGGGTACGAGGTCGAGGCCGAGCCCCCGGTAGTGGGCGACGGTGGCGCCGGCCGGGGCCACGCCCTGGCCGCACAGCACGCGCACCTCGCCGCCGGCCGGGGCGAGCAGGATCGGCACCTCGCCGGCCGGCCCGTTGAGGTGCGGCTCCACCACGTGCAGCACGAACGCGCCGGCCACGGCGGCGTCGAAGGCGTTGCCGCCGTCCTCCAGGACCGCCATCGCCGACTGGGAGGCCAGCCAGTGGGTGGAGGACACCATGCCGAAAGTGCCCTGCAGGGTGGGTCGGGTGGTGAACTGCATCTCTCACCTCGGTGTTTGTGCGCGTCGGGCGGCCTGTCCAACATCAAAACCTCACAGCACAGGCTTACCGGGACCACCCCGTCCTCGGAAGTGGCCCGGCACCACTTCCAGGTTCAGTAGCCTCGGCACGTGGCATACGGCGAGGCAAGGCGGGTGGACGTGGTCCACCGCCCCGGGGAGCGGCCAGGGTCGCCGCTGCAGGTGCAGGTGGGGGACGAGATCGTCGTCACTCTGCACGGATCAGCCGTCTATGGGTGGACACCGGTCGAGGTGGTGGCAGGGCCCTTGACGGTGATCGCGGCGGAAACGACAGAGGGAACCGTACGGGCCACGGTCAGGGCTGCGGGTGTCGGTGCGGCGGAGCTGCGCTCGACGTCGTCGTACCGCGGGGATCGGTTCGGGCCGCAGACGCGGCTCTGGCGAATGCTGGTGTACGTCGAACCGTCGTAGGCGTACGGCCGTTACCGGACCACGGTGAGGGTCAGTTGCCAGGCCCTTGAGGGAGGACCGTGTGGGTCGGGGGTGTAGGTGTCGGCCGAGCCGAGTGTGGCGGTGCCCGCAGAGGCGGCGCGCGCGGTGGCGGACCGAGTGCCGTCGGATGCGGCGTGGTCGTCGAGCAACGTGACGGTGTCCGGGTCGGAGCTCCTGACCGGTGCCCAGCTGTAGTTGGCCGACGGCTCCAGGGTGAGGTGGATCGTCGTGCCGACCTGGAGGCAGGCGGTACGCAGGGGGTTGTCGGCCGGCGGGTAGCGGATCGTGACGGTGCCGCTGAGGCACGGTCGGGTGGAGCTGGAGGCGGACGAGCCTGCGGGGGCCGGGGTCCCGTGGGACGACCCGGTCGAGGCGAAGGCCGAGGGGCTCTTCTTGGCGGGCGCGGTGGCCCCGGTGCCGGATGCGCAGGCGGCGGCTGAAACCATGAGGGCGCCCACGAGGAGTGAACGGACGCCGGTTCGGCGTTGCCTCACGATGCCCCCAGGCGTAGTCCGGACAGTCCGACGGTGGGACGCGGCTGAGGCTGGATCCGTTCCGCGGTCCCGGCAGGGACGCGCGCTCCCCCTACGGGCGATACAGGGAAATCCCTTGTGCCGATGCAGAGGAAGCCCTGTGTTTTTACTGTGAGTTGACTGAACTCTGTAAATTCTCGGTTGCTTCGCGCCACGCAGGCTGCATCTCTCTTGTTGCGTGACATGTCCGGTGCAACCATCCCGGATTGCGAACACGCGCTCTCTCGGCGTGAACGTCCTTCTTCTCCCCCAGATGCCGGGCGAACTCCGGCTGGCCGAAAGGATGTTCCGTGGCCCGATCCAGACGCAGGCGCGGCCGCATGGCCGCGCTCACCGCGATCCTGACCGCAGTTCCGGCTCTCTGGCTCGCCGCCCCCGCGGCTCAGGCCGACCCCGCACCCCACACCCCGGCGGCCCACCACTCGGCCGACACCGGCCCCGCCGTCCGCCACGACACCTCCCCCACCCTGCGCTCCATGGCCGCCCACGCGCACCACGGCCACCACGGCAAGAAGCAGCAGGACGACGACCCCGGCGAGGAGCGCCTCCCGCACCCGCCCGCCTCCCACATTCCCGACCCGGTCGTACAGTCCAGCCCCGGCGGCCCCTCCGCCCCCTCGACCGGCACGAACTTCGAGGGCATCGGCGCCGGAAACTACTCGATCACCGGTGTCCCGCCGGACCCGAACGCCGCCGTCGGCTCCAGCCAGATCGTGGAGACCGTCAACACCGCCTACGCGGTGTACTCCAAGAGCGGCGCCACCCTCCTCGCCCCGACCGACACGAGCACCCTGTGGTCCGGCTTCGGCGGGTCCTGCCAGTCCACCAACGACGGTGACGCGGTGGTCCGCTGGGACACCCTGGCCGGCCGCTGGGTGGTGACGCAGTTCGCCAACGTCTCCTCGTCCTCCGGCCCGTACTACGAGTGCGTGGCCGTCTCCAGCAGTTCTGACGCGACGGGCAGCTACTACCGCTACTCCTTCCAGTACTCGAACTTCCCCGACTACCCGAAGCTTTCGGTGTGGCCGGACGCGTACTACGTCACCTACAACATGTTCACCGCCTCCGGCAGCTTCCTGAACGCAGAGGCCTGCGCGCTGAACCGGTCGGCCATGCTCACCGGCGCGAGCGCCGCCCAGCAGTGCTTCACCACCTCGTCCTCCTACGGCGGCCTGCTCGGCGCGGACCTGGACGGCTCCACCGCGCCCCCGTCCGGGGAACCGGAGCTGATGGCGGGCCGCGGCACGACGAGTACGACGCTCGCGTACTGGAAGTTCCACGTCGACTGGACGACGACCTCCAACTCGACCTTCACCGGCCCCTCCACGCTGACCGTCGCGTCGTACACCACCGCCTGCGGCAGCTCGGGCACCTGCATCCCGCAGAGCGGGACCAGCACGCAGCTCGACTCGCTCTCCGACCGGCTGATGTTCCGGCTCGCCTACCGCAACTTCGGCGACCACGAGTCACTCGTGGTCAACCACGCGGTGACGGCGGGCAGTTCGGTGGGGGTGCGCTGGTACGAGCTACGCATGTCCGGCGGCAACCCGACCGTCTACCAGCAGGGCACCTACGCCCCCGACTCCACCTACCGGTGGATGGGCTCCATCGCCGAGGACAAGGTCGGCAACATCGCCCTCGGCTACTCCCAGTCCTCCTCCTCGGTGCACCCCTCCATCCGGTACACCGGCCGTCTGGCCGGCGACACCCTGGGCACGATGACGCAGGGCGAGGTCACCGCGATCACCGGCGGCGGCTCGCAGACCAGCTACAGCCGCTGGGGCGACTACACCTCGATGTCCGTGGACCCGACGGACGACTGCACCTTCTGGTACACGAACGAGTACATCCCCGCCAACGGCAACTTCAACTGGCACACCAGGCTGGCCTCGTTCACCCTGCCCAACTGCGGCTCCACCGCGAGCAACGACTTCTCGATCGGCGTCAGCCCGGCCGCCTCCAGCGTCGCCGCAGGCTCGTCGGCGACCACCACCGTCTCGACGGCCGTCACCTCCGGTTCGGCGCAGTCGGTGAGCCTGTCCGCGTCCGGGCTGCCGAGCGGGGCGACCGCGAGCTTCAACCCGACCTCGGTCACCGCGGGTGGCTCGTCGACGCTGACGGTGGCCACCTCCTCGTCGACGCCGGCGGGGACGTACAACATCACCGTCACCGGCACGGGCGCCTCCGCCACCCACACCGCGACCTACACCCTGACCGTCACCTCCGGCAGCGGCGGCGGTGGGATCACCAACGGCGGCTTCGAGACGGGCAGTCTGTCCGGCTGGACCTCGGCGGGGACCACGTCGGTGGTCAGCTCGGGGGCACACAGCGGTACGTACGCCGCCCGGGCCGGCAGCACCTCGCCCACCAACGGGGACTCCTCGATCACCCAGACGTTCACGGCACCGTCCGGGACCAGCACGCTCGGCTTCTCCTACAACGTGACGTGCCCGGACACGCTCACCTACGACTGGGCCACCGCCACCCTCAAGGACAACACCTCGGGGACGACCACCACGGTGCTCGCCAAGACGTGTGTGTCGTCCTCCGGCTGGATCCAGAAGACGGCTTCCGTCACGGCCGGGCACAGCTACACGCTCACGCTCATCAGTCATGACGACAACTACACGGGTGACGCCACCTACACCCGCTACGACGACGTGACCCTCTCCTGATCCATCACCGTCGTCCTCGGGGGTGGACCGCAGGCCGCACGCCGACGGTCCACCCCCACCCGAACCCCCACATCGACGACAAGGGGTCTCCTCATGTCGCGCACCGCTTTCCGCAGATCCGTCGCGACCGCCACCACCGCCCTCCTCTCGTTAGGCGGCCTGCTCCTCGCCTCGCACCCGGCGCTGGCGGACGTCTCCAACGGCGGCTTCGAGTCCGGCAGCCTGACCGGATGGACCGCCACCGGCACCACGGCCGCCGTCAACTCCGGTGCTCACAGCGGCACCTACGCCGCGCGAGTCGGCGGGACGTCACCGACCAACGGTGACTCCTCCGTCGCCCAGACCTTCACCGCGCCGACCGGCGCCAACCAACTGTCGTTCTGGTACGACGTCACCTGCCCCGACACGCTCACGTACGACTGGGCCACCGCCACCCTCACCGACACCACGACCGGCACCACGACGACCGCGCTGGCCAAGACCTGCACCAACGGGCAGGGCTGGAAGCAGGTCACCTCGTCCGTGACCGCCGGTCACAGCTACACCCTCAAACTCGTCAGCCACGACGACAACTACACGGGCGACGCCACCTACACCCTCTACGACGACGTCGCCTTCACCACCGCGGCCCCACCGCCCGGACTGACCCAGGTCAGCAGCGACCCGTTCACCAACTCCTCCAGCCAGCACGCCACGGAGCTGGAACCCGACACCTTCGCATACGGCAACACGATCGTCGCCTCCTCGCAGGTCGGCCGGTTCACCGACGGCGGCGCCTCGGACATCGGATGGAACACCTCCACCGACGGCGGCACCACCTGGCAGCACGGCATGCTCCCCGGCATCACCACCTACCAGGGCGGCGGCACCTGGGCCCGCGTCTCCGACCCGGCCGTGGCCTACGACGCCAGGCACGGCACCTGGATGGTCGCCGGACTGGTCATCGATTCCAACGTCAACGGCGCGGGTGTGACGGTCAGCCGCTCGACCAATGGCACGACCTGGCAGAACCCGGTCATGGCGGTCGGCAACGACGGCCAGGGCTACGACAAGGAATGGATCGTCTGCGACAACTCGGCCACCAGCCCGTACTACGGCAGCTGCTACGTCGAGGTGGACGTCACGTCCTCGGGCAACGCGGTGGTGATGAGCCGCTCCACCGACGGCGGCGCGACCTGGTCGGCGCCGGTGGCACCGTCCGGCGGTCCGACCGGCCTGGGCGGCCAGCCCCTGGTCCAGCCGAACGGCACGGTCGTGGTCCCCTACTCGGCCAACGGCAGTGCCGTGCGTGCCTTCAACTCGACCAACGGCGGCTCCAGCTGGTCGTCCACCACGCTGATCGCCAACGTCTCCAGCCACGGCGTGGCCGGCAACCTGCGCGACGGTGAGGGACTGCCCTCCGCGGAGATCGACGGCTCCGGCAAGATCTACGTCGCCTGGCAGGACTGCCGCTTCCGCTCCGGCTGCCCGGCCAACGACATCGTCTACGCCACCTCCACCAACGGCACCACCTGGTCGGCCGTGACCCGCGTCCCGATCGACGCCACCACCAGCAGCGTCGACCACTTCATCCCCGGCATCGGCATCGACCCGGCCACCTCCGGTACGACGGCGAAGATCGGCCTCTACTACTACTTCTACCCGAACGCCAACTGCACCGCCTCGACCTGCCAGTTGGAGGTCGGCTACATCTCCTCCGCCAACGGCGGCAGCACCTGGAGCAGCCCGACCACCGTCGCCGGCCCCATGTCCCTGTCCCAGATCGCCGGCAGCACGCAGGGCAGCATGGTCGGCGACTACATCTCCACCTCCGTCATCAGCGGCAAGGCGGTCTCCACCTTCGCCGTCGGCAAGGCCCCGGCGGGCGGGCAGGCCTTCGACGAGGCCCTCTACACCGCCGGCCCGCTCACCGTCACCGGCGGCAGCGCACGCTCCACGGCCCACGGCGCGGCGACCGTCCCCTCACCGCACCTCACCAGGCCCCTGCCGACCCGGCACTGACCTGAGACGGCACATGGTGCGCTCCGGCGACGACGCCGGGGCGCACCCTTGGGTATGGGCACAGGAACCATTGGCCCAGGAACCGGGCGCCGGACCAGGACGTCACAGTGGCGTGCGGCGACGCGAGGAGGCAGTGGTGGCGCTGGAGCAGCAAAGACGCAGGCCGTGGCTCGGGGCCGCCGTGGTGGCGGTCGCCTGCCTTCTGACCGCCTGCGGAAGCAGCGGCAGCAGCTCACACTCCGACTCCACGCCCTCGCGGCCTTCCACCGACCCGCACCCCCCGACACCGTCGACAAGCGGTACGGGGACGACAGGTCATCCAGCCTCGCCATCGGCGACAGCACCTCCCGGGAGACCGTCGTCGCCCCCGCGGCACACCGCCACGCCCCCTGCCACGGCCTCCGCGTCGCCTGGCTGCCTGGCAGGCTCCGCCACGATCACCCACAGCGCCGGGGACGCCGCCGTCCAGAGCCTGTGTGTGCGATCCGGCACGACGGTGACCGTCGTCCTGGAACCCCGCGCCCACGGCACCTGGCCACAACCGCGCAGCAGCAACCCGATGCTGGCGCTGGTGACCTCTTCCGCCACCGACGGCAAGGGCGTCACCCGGGTCACGGTGCGTGCCGCGCGCATCGGATCGGTATCCGTGACCTGGGGTCCCGAGAACGCGCCGCTCTTCACGCTGCGGCTGAGTGTCGCGGCGTATCCGGTGCAGTGAATCCGAACGCCGGACGGCCGGTGCGCCCCGTCAGCGGGGCCGCACCGGCCGTCGTCGTACTACGGAGCGTACGGGTGGTGATCAGTCCTTACGGCCCTTGAGGCGCCGTACGTCGAAGGACCAGATGCCGCGTCCGTGCGTGGCGGCGTAGAGCTTGCCGTCGGGGCCGAGGCGCAGCTGCATCACGGCCGTGGTGGGCAGGTTGTGGCCCAGGACCTGCCACTTGGTGGCGCCGGCGGGCCGGTAGAAGGTGGCCAGGTCGGTGCCGAGGGCGAGGCCGCCGTTCGGGAGGAGTTTGACCGTGTCGGCGGGGACGTCGGGCAGGTTGGCGGAGATGTCCGTCCAGCTCGCGCCGCCGTCCTTGGACTCGAAGACATGGCCGACGCCCGCGCCCGGGCCCTCGGTGAACCGGCGGGAGAAGCCGTTGATCGCCACGAAGACGTGCTGGGCGTCGGCCGGGTCGATCTCGAAGCCGGAGACGTACCGGTTCGGGATGGTGCCGTCCACCGGCAGGTTCAGCTGGTGCCAGCCGGTGCCTCCCCCAGACTCCGTCCGGGAGGTGCCCCCAGCGTTGCCGACCGCGATGCCGCGGGTGAAGCCCTGGTTGTTGCAGGGGCCGCACCAGCCGACGTAGACCGTGCCACCCGAGGACGCCACGGCCGTGGCCACGTGGCCCTCGCCGAGGTCGTAGGCGTTCGTCCATTCCTTGCCGGAGCGGATGGCGAAGCCCTTGGTGTTCACCCACACGTGCCGGCCGCCCGCCACCCAGGTGTTGGTGTCCTTGGCGTCGGCGGCGATCGGGGCGATGAAGCGGGCGCCCGCACCGCCCTGGTCCTTGTCCGGCGGGGCGACCTCGTACTCGGTGGCCTTGGACGGGTCCGTCGACCAGGAGCCGTCGTTCACGCCGCAGTTCTGGGTGACCCACATGTCGAGGTAGACGTACTCGGCGGCGATGTTGCAGCCGTTGGCCGGGTCCGTGATGGTGTCGCCACCGTCGCCGCCGAAGTTCGAGCCCATGACCTTGTCGTGGCCGCGCAGGATCGACTGTCCGTTGTCCTGGAGGCCGCCGGTGACCGAGACACCGCCGTAGGTCAGGTCCTTGCCGACACCCACCGAGTAGTACTGGAGGGTGTCGAGGGTGCCGTCGCTCAGGGACTGCCAGTCCTTGGCGTGACCGCCGGAGTCGACGGCGCCGTTCAGCGGACGCCGGTAGATGCCGCCGTCGTTGCCTACGTAGGCCCAGGTCTTGCCCTTGTGGCTGCCGATCGCGACCGCGTGCTGGTCGGAGTGGGTCGTGGGCGAGCAGTCGCCGGTCTGCTTGGCCGGGTCGATGCTCCAGCACGGGAAGGGGAAGTTCCAGTACGGGCCCGGCACGGTCCAGCTCTGGCCGCCGTTCTTGGTCTCGAAGACCTCTTCCAGACCGAGGTAGACGTGGTCGGCGTCGGCCGGGTCGACCTGGAGGAACTGGTTGTACCAGGACTGGATGCCGGGCATGTAGCCGGCGCCCTGCAGGGCGGAGCCGGACGCCTTCAGCTTGGTGTAGTCCGCGATCTGCGTCCACGGCCCGAACGGCGAGCCGTTCTTGGACACGTACACGCCCTTGAGGCCGCTGTCCGGGTTGGCGGCCGTCTGGGCCGGCGACTGGTCGATGGCGTACAGGCGCGAACCGTCCGCCGCCGCGGCGAACGTCATGTTGCCGACATCGGCACTGCTGGTCGGCAGGTCACCGAGCCCGCTGACCGGCTTCCAGCTGCCGTCGTCCGTCTTCGCGTACAGCCCGTTGTAGGTGTCGGCGCCGCGCCAGCCGACCGCGAGGAGCACCTTGGACGGGTCCTTGGGGTCCACGGCGATGTCGTTGGCGATGTTCTTGTACGGCGCGCTCGGGTCGTCAGCCTTCGAACCGCCCGGCAGATAGTCCGGGTTGGGGGCGAACTCCTGCTTCCACGGCCCGGACAGGGTGGTCGTGGAGTGCGACCAGACGCCGGTGCTGGTGGCCGCCCACACCGTGGTGCCGGCGAAGCGCAGCGCGTGGATGACGGTGGACTCCAGCTCGGCGCCGCCCACGCGGTCGCCGGGCTGGAACTGGCCGTGGCGCGGGTCCTTCAGGACGTACACGCCCGTACCGACGAAGGACGTGGCCCCGGTGTTGGACTCGCCGGTGGCGTACCAGAGCCGGTTCTTGCCGTCCAGGGAGAGGGTGCCCGTCGACAGGGAGGGCAGCTTGTCGGAGATCGGCTTCCAGTGCCCGCCGCCGGTGGTGGAGCGGAACACACCGCCGTTGGCACCACCGGCGTACACATAGCCGTGGTCGTCGGCGGCGATGCCGGTGATCCGGCCGGTGACATCGCCCGCGCCACCACTGGAGTTGGAGTTCACATCGCGGTAGCGGGAGTCGTCGGAGTTGTACGCCTTCCTGGTGACGTGGTCCCAGCTGCCGCTCGTGTGCCTCATCGACTGCAACTGCTGCCAGGCCGCCCCGTAGGCGCCGGGCGCGACCACGCCGGGTGCGGTGCGGGCCTCGGTGAACTGGGCGGTGGCCTCGGCGGAGTTCTCCGCCTCGTCGGCGCCGTCGTCATCGCCGCCCTCTGCGGCGAACGCGGACATGCCGTGGCCCGCGTGCACCGCCTTGATGTGCTCGCGGCCCATGGCTGCCTGGTGGCGCGCCTGCCAGGGCCGCGGTCTGGTGCTGTTCGAGGCCGCGAACGACTGGGCGCTTACCAGTCCGAACGCGGCCGCCACGACGGTGCAGGTTATGAACCGTCGTTGGTGCTTCGGGGGCAACATGCCCTCTCCTCCCTGCACCGGGCATATGGGGGTGTCCCGGCACAGAGGGGATCTTGGCGTGAGCACAACAGCCACACAAAGCACTCACGGGAAAAAATGGCGCGGTGTTTACCTTCTGGCTCACATGACCCCGAACTTCCCCCTGATCTCGGCTATTTCGGGCCGTAGATGGTGACGTCGGCAACCTCCGCCGCGTGCTGAGCCGCCCAGGCCGACGCCCCGCCCGCGCGGACGACGGTGAAGGTGAGGTCGCGCTTGCCGGGCAGCATCTTGTCGAGCGGAATGGTCACCGTGCCGGTGGGACCCTTGATGGGGAGATCCAGGCTGTACGAGCCCGAGCCACCGAGCGTCAGGTGCAGCCGGTATCCGGCTGAGGCGGCGAAGTGCGCGCCGGTGACGGCGTAGCCGATGGTGGCAGGCAGGCTGATGGTCGCTCCGGCGTGCAGTGTGGTGATGCTGAGTTCAGGGGTGGTCGCGGTCCGCGACGGTACGGCCGTGCTCGGTGTCCCTGTCTCCCCGGGCGTCGTGTGCGTTGCCGACGGTTCCGTTTCTGCCGGCGACGGCGTGGGGGTCGTGGTCGTACGGGAAGGGGTCGGCCCCGCGGAGTCGTCGCCGGAGGAGCAGCCGACGAGCAGGAGTGCGGCGGCAGAAGCGAACGCGACCGACGTGCGCAGGAGTGGGTGGCGGTCAGGCATCGGTTCCTCCTTGTCCGGACTCACCTGGGGCATGCCGGACCATATGGCGTTGTCGGTTCGACGTGGGGGTGGTGCCCGGCGTTCCGCTGCCGTGCACCACCCCCACGCACCGGCGGAATCAGACGCAGTTGTGCGCGTCGCTGGTGGCGGAGCCGACGACGACGTCGACCAGTCCGCCGGCGGCGGTGAGGTGGACGGCGTTCACGGTCAGGCCGAAGTCCGCTCCGGGAACCGGCGTCTGCTCGTTGACGGTCAGCTTGGCGCCGCCTCCGAGATCGATGGAGCTGTTGGGCGCGGTGGGCACCTTGGTGGGTACGCCCGCGATGGTGAGGGTCAGGGTCGCGCTCCCGGTCGTCTTCTGGCAGGTGCTGGTGGAGGAGGCGGTCAGTCCGCTGATCCCGATGACCGGCAGGCCCGGGACGCCGATGGACGCGTCCTTGACGGTGGTGGCGGCCGTCGAGGTTCCCGGTGCCAGTGAGGTGACCACCTTCGGGCACAGGGCGTGCGCCGTGATGATCAGCGCGTCGACGGATGCCGCGCACGGCGTGTCGGTGCTCGACGCCTGGGCGGTGCGGATGGCGCCGGTGTCCGGGGTCGGCTTCAGGTCGAGCTGGGTCAGCAGCAGGTCGACCTTGCCGGTGATCCCGTAGGCGCGTCCGGTGTAGTACTCCAGCTTGAGCTGGGCGGTGGCGCTGGAGGGCCGGTAGTAGGCGTCGCCGTCGAAGGACGCCGTCATCGGGACGGTCGCGGTGTCGTTGAGCGGCTGGTTCGCCTTGTCGATGGTGCAGGACGCATGGCCGGCGGAGTCAGTGGTGCCGGTGCAGGACTGCTGGGTGGCGCCCGTGCCGAGCGCGAAGGAGACCGTGCGGCCGGCGATCGGGGCCGTGGCGTCCTCGGTGAGGGTGCCCGACAGGTGTACCGGCGTCCCGTTGGCGATCTTGGCGGGGCCGGTGTAGGCGAGGGCGGTCTCCTCCTTGGTGATGGTGAACGCCACGGAGGTGCTGCTCGGGGCGGTGCCGGCGTTCCCCGCGAAACTCGCGGCGATCGTGGTCTGGCCGGGGACGTTCTGCGGTGTCAGCGAGCAGCTCGCGTTCCCGGAGCCGTCGGTGGTGCCGGTGCAGCTCTGGCTGCCGAGGGTGAAGTCGACGTCCGCGCCGGCCACGGGGCTGCCGCCTGCCGTGAGTTGAGCGCCGGCGGTGAAGGCGTCGTGGTAGTCGGCGGTGGCGGGGCCGGTGTAGGTCAGCTTGCTCGCGGTGGGCGGTTTGACCAGCTGGACCCGGGCTGTGTACATGTCGAAGCGGCTGTTGGCACCGTCCGGGTTGTCGCCGGTGCTGTTGGAGTTGTCCGCCCAGTACGGGTAGAAGCTGCCGTCCTCGTAGGCGAGACCCGAGTAGTCGCCGAAGTCGATGCCGTTGTGCGCCTGGGAGGCGTTCGACGTGCCGTCGCTCACCCGGTCGTTGGCCGCGAAGGCGGTGCCGTCGTTGCTGGTGGCGGCATACAGCTGCGCCGTGTCGTTCGCCGAGCCGGCGTTGCGTGCGTCGAGCCAGGAGACCGCGATCTTTCCGGACGTCTGGTCCAGGGCGATCTTCGGCAGGAACTGACTGTTGGTCCCCGTGTCGTCGTTCACCCGGACCGGGGAGGTCCAGTGCGCCCCGGAGTCGTCGGAGTACTTCACGAAGACGTCGGTGTCCGCGCTGCCGTTGGAGGGGGCGTCGGTGTAGAGGAAGTACAGCCGCCCGTTGTGCGCGCCGCCACTGCGGTCCCAGGCCAGACCGGCCTCCGCGTCGATCGTGCGCCGGCTCTGCGCCGGGATCGGGTAGAAGGCGCCGATGTTCAGGTCCACGGCCGTTGCCTCGGCCTGGAAGCCTCCGCCGGCCAGGCCGTCGGGGTCAAGGGCGGTGTACAGCTTGCCGGCGGCGCTCCCGCCCTGCGGCCGCTGGTACGTCACCATCACCGCGCCCGTGGGCCCGACGGCGATGTCCCCGTAGTCCCCGGACCCCGCCGCCTGTGGCGCGGAGAAGGCACCGACTCCGGAGGCGCCGGCACCGGTGACCTTGGCGCCGACCGCGGTGATCGCGTTGTTGTGGCCGCCGTCGGTCCACACCGCCCAGACGCTGCCGTCCCCAGTGGTGATGGTGGGCTGGTCGGGCTGGTCACCAGAGGCGAAGTCGGCCAGCCGGGAGAAGGTCTTCCCGCCGTCCGTCGACAGGACGATGTGGACAGCGCCGGACTTCGTGTCCGCGTCCAGGTAGACCAGGAACAGATTCCCGAAGGAGTCCCAGGACAGGCTGGGATCGCAGCATGACTTCGCCAGGCCGTCGTTGCCGTCGGTGATGGTCCGGTGCGTCCAGGTCGCCCCGTGATCGGTGCTGTACGCGGCCGTCATCCCAGCGCCCGCGCCGTCGCCGTTGTTGGACACCGCCGCCAAGCGGCTCGGGTCCTTCGGATCGACCGCGATGGACCCCTCGGCCTGATTGCCCGCGCTGCGCGTGACATTGACGACCGTGCCGACCGTCGCCGCCTGCGCCGGTGCTGCCAGCGCCGCCGACAGCCCCAGCCCCCCGGCTAAGAGCAGCAGGCTCGTGGCCAGAGCCGTACCAGCACGCCTGATGGAGCCACGTCTCTTGCGCATGCGATCCCCTCCCCGTTGGCGGCGTTCGCCGCCTGAATGGCATGATCGCGACAAATGAATCGCGATGTCCGAGGCTAGGTGCCTGGGATCGTTGCGGAAGGGGTGCAGCAGTGAACGTTCTGTGCGGCCCTGCTCGTTAGCGGAACCACTGGGATCCACTTCTCCGGCTTGCTGCCGCCCGCTCCCGCAGGGTCGGGCGGCAGCGCGGAGGTACCGGCGGTCAACGGTGGGCGCCGGCCGTCAGCGGCCCGCGATCACCGAACGATCCGGTGCGGCTGGGCAGACTGAAGGGCCGTCGCGTGGGGAGCGGTCGTGGGCGCCGCGAGGGGACCGTAGCCAGTGCTCGTGGGGACCAGTCCGCTGGAGGCGTCCGCGGAGTCCTGGGGCGCGTCGACATTGGCCTCGATGAACAGCGGCCGTACGGCGGAGCGGCCATCCGTAGCGAGGCCCTCGTGGTCCTCGAGGAAGTGGCCTCCGGCGTACGGAGCCTGAAGCCAGTCGAAGACGCCGGAGACACGACGGTCGGTGGCACGGTTCTCCGCGCCGTGGGGGAAGGTGAGCAGCCAGGCGGCGGTGGGCAGCGTGGTGGTGTTCCCGGCGGTGAGGTACCGCAGGTCGTAATACGTGATCGCGACCGTGCCGCAGGCGTCCACGCTGATGGAAGGCGTGAAGGCGGGTGCGGAAGCGACGGAGTTGACCCGCCTGGGCGCAGACCAGGCGCGGCCGCCGTGGGTGGAGTGAGTCACTTCGACGGAGTTGTAGGCGCCACCGCTGAAGTCGGAGCCCTCGTAGGCGACGTACAGCTCACCGGTGCGCCGATCGATGGCGACGTCGGGCAGGTCTCCTCCCGCGCGCAATGATGCTCGCGTCGGAGGAGCGTTGGGGTCGGCCGCGGCAGCGGCCGTGTCCTTGGCGATGGCGACCGGCACGATCAGGTCGCCGGCCGCAGGCAGGCCCCGCAGACCGGCCAGTGCCCGCATCCCACGGCGGTGCCGCCACGCGGTGCGCACCAGCCGGCGAAGAGGACCAGGCCGATGTCCTGCCCGGCGTGACCGCACACCGGATGGACGACGGGCGGTTGGAACGTGCCGCCGTGGACCACGTCGATACAGACGTGGACACCCCTGCGAGCGCCCTCCATCGGGATCTCGTCGGCGGCACTCAAGGGCCCAGCCGGCCAGGCTGAGCCGGAATGGCAGGAACGGGCGATCGCCCGCTGGCGGGCCGGTACGGTGACGGCTCCGGACACCGGCAGCACCGGTGTAACGCGATCCCGCAGGTGGCGCAGAAGCTGTCGTGGCCCCGTGGTGAGTGCCGGCGCGGGACACACGAGCACCAACGACGGTTCACTCGCTCACCGCGGCAGCCTCACAAGACCTGCATTGGCATGGCCTTGACCAGCGCAAGAGGGCGGCCGCATGGTGAACCAACCGGCCCGCAGCTGACCTGACATGCCGTCTGTCCATGCTGCTTCTCGTCAGGCCTGGCCCTTCCGAACCGCCTGAAACCGCACGGAGGCTTGATGCACCGACGCGAAATACCCTCCGGATCCCTGGTGATCCACCGCCACCAACCGAGAGGCCGGATGCGGAGGATGGCAGCCGGGCTCACGGCGATGCTCACACTCACCGTCACTGGCCTTACCGTCGGCCTGGCCACCGGCGTCCAGGCCGCAGCTCTCTCGTCCGCCCCGCGCGCGACCGCCTCAGGTACGACGGACTTCGGCTGCGCCCATCCCACGCACGCGGGACAAGCCCGCTGTTTCGGCGCCATGAAGGCCCACCGCACCCCCTCGGGCCACATGTCACCATTCACCACCGGATCCCCGACCACGATGGGGTACATGCCGTCGGATCTGCGTTCCGCCTACAAACTGGGCGGTACCTCGGGATCCGGTCGAACGGTGGCGATCGTCGACGCCATGGACGATCCGAACGCCGAGTCCGATCTGGCCGCTTACCGCAGTGCCTACGGTCTGCCGTCGTGCACCACCGCCAACGGCTGCTTCCGCAAGGTGAATCAGAGCGGCAACGCGTCGCCGATGCCGTCCGGTGACTACGGATGGGCCGAGGAGATCAGCCTCGACCTCGACATGGTCTCGGCGACATGCCCCGGCTGCCACATCCTCCTGGTCGAGGCGAACTCGGCGAACGTCCCGGACCTCATGAGGGCCGAGGACACCGCCGCCACCACATCGGGTGTCGTCTCGGTGTCCAACAGCTGGGGTGGGGCCGAGGACAACACCGTCACCTCCGTCGACTCGCACTTCAACCACCCCGGCGTCGCGATCACAGCGAGCTCGGGCGACTCCGGTTACGGCGTCTCATGGCCGGCCTCCTCCCCGTACGTCACCGCCGTAGGTGGCACCTCGCTGAGCAAGGCGTCCAACTCGCGCGGCTGGACCGAGTCCGCCTGGAGCGGCGCGGGCTCGGGCTGCTCGGCGTACGAGGCCAAGCCGTCCTGGCAGCACGACTCCGGATGCGCCAGGCGCACCGTCGCCGATGTGGCCGCGGTCGCCGACCCCAACACCGGGGTGGCGGTCTACGACACGTACAACAACTGCGGCGGCGGAATGTTGTGCGACACCGAGCTTCAACTCGGTCTCGCACAGGGTGCCGACGGATGGGTCCAGGTCGGAGGCACCAGCGCCTCGTCGCCGATCATCGCGAGCGTCTACGCACTGGCCGGAAACACCTCCCAGGTCACGGGCGGCTCGTACCCGTACAGCCACACCTCGGCGCTCAACGACGTCACTTCGGGCAGCAACGGCTCCTGCGGCGGCAGTTACCTGTGCACCGCGGGTCCGGGATACGACGGGCCGACCGGCCTCGGCACGCCGAACGGCACCAGCGCCTTCTGAGGGGAGCGTCCTCCGGCCGACAAGGGCTGGGCTCGCGTCGCACCGCTGCGGCGCGAGCCCAGCCCTTGCCTTGTCCCGGCCGTCCAGCCGGCCGAAGACCACAGGCACCATGCCGTGCCCGGCCGGCCGGGTAACACATGACCAGGCGTTCATGTGGACATGGATTTCATTTCCATCTACGGTGGGGCGTGCCGACCCGGCACGAGCCACAGGGGGTGATGCGCCATGGGCGGCCGGACGACCCGACAACGCAAGGCCGTCACGCACGCACTCGCGGGCTGCCAGGACTTCGTGTCGGCCCAGGAGTTGTACGCCCTCCTGGTGGCCGGCGACCACGCGATCGGCCTGACCACCGTCTACCGCGCCCTGCGCGAGCTGGAGGCCGAGGGCGGCGTGGACGTCGTACGCGACGAGACCGACGGGCGGCTCTACCGGCTGCGCCCGGCCGACGGGCACCGTCACTACCTGATGTGCCGCGACTGCGGCCGCAGCCGGCCGGTGGACTCCGAGGTCGTCGAGGACTGGGCGGGCCGGATCTCCGCCGAGACCGGCTTCACAGCGGTGGAGCACACCGTCGAACTCACCGGAGTCTGCGCCGACTGTCTGCCCCGCGCCGAGGGAGGCCGGCCGTCCGGGGACCGAGATGGAGGAGAGGAACAGCCATGCCACTGGGATCGCGGCCCGGGCCTCCGGGACCCAGCCCGCAGCTGCGCGAGCTGAAGGAGACCGTGCGCTCCCTGCTCGGTCTCGACGACGACACCGCCGTCATGATCCGCCAGCTGGCCTGCACCGAACCGGGCTGCCCGCCGCTGGAAACGGTCGTCGTCGTGCTGCCGATGGAGGGCGCAGCCCGCCGCTGGACCCTGCACCGCCCCGCCGACCGGATCACCGAGGACGACCTGCGCGCCGCCCTCCTCGCCACACCCGAACAGCACGACTAGGAGACTGAATTGACCTCCCCGGAACCCGCCGATCCCCGCGATGAGCGTGTGCCCGTCACCGTCCTGACCGGCTTCCTCGGCTCCGGCAAGACCACCCTCCTCAACCGCATCCTCACCGAGAACCACGGCCTGAGGATCGCCGTGATCGAGAACGAGTTCGGCGAGGTCGGCATCGACGACGCCCTCGTGCTCGACGCCGAGGAAGAGATCTTCGAGATGAACAACGGCTGCATCTGCTGCACCGTGCGCGGGGATCTGATCCGCATCCTGGGCGCGCTGATGCGGCGCCGCGAGAAGTTCGACCACATCCTCATCGAGACCACGGGACTGGCCGACCCCGCGCCCGTCGCGCAGACCTTCTTCATGGACGACGAGATCGCCTCCCAGCTGCGGCTGGACGCCATCGTGACGCTCGTGGACGCCGCTCACGTGCTCCAGCACCTGGACGAGGTCAAACCCGAGGGCGTGGAGAACGAGGCCGTCGAGCAGATCGCCTTCGCCGACCGCCTCGTGCTCAACAAGACAGACCTGGCCGACGAGGAGACCATCGGACGGGTCGTGCGCCGCATCCGGGCCATCAACGGCGGAGTGCGGATCATCCCCGCAGCGCACGCGCGCATCGATCTGCACGAAGTATTGGACGTGGGCGCGTTCGACCTGGAGCGGGTGCTCGCCGACGATCCCGCCTTCCTCACCGAGACCGAGCACCAGCACGACACCACCGTCACCTCGGTCGGCATCGAGCTGGCGGGCGAACTCGACGAGGACCGCCTCAACGCCTGGCTCGGCCAGTTGCTGCGCACGAAGGGCGTCGACCTGTTCCGCTCCAAGGGCATCCTGGCCATCGCCGGAGCGCCCAAGCAGTACGTCTTCCAGGGCGTGCACATGCTGCTGGACGGCACCTTCGGACGCGACTGGCGGGAAGGCGAACCCCGCACGAACAAACTGGTGTTCATCGGCCGCGACCTCGACCGCGACACCCTGGAGCGCGGCTTCGCCGACTGCCTGGCGACGGCGGGAGCGGCCGCGTGAGTACGACGGTTCAGTCCCCGCCCACCTGGGAGGCCGGCGTCGATGACGCGCCTGTCGCCCTCAGCGCGCGGGGCGATCTGGTCGCCGTCGCGGGCGCCGACGGGACGGTGAAGATCCTCGACGCGGCGATGGCCGCCGAGATCGGCGCGTTCGAGCTTCCCGGGGGCGCACTCTCGGTCGAACTCGCCCCGGATGCCGGACACGTGGTGGCGACCGGCCCCATGGGGTACGCGCTGTGGCGCCGCTCCGACGGGCGTACGACGGTGCGGGAGACCGGTGCCTGGTCGGCGGCCGCCGCCTGGGCCGACGGCAAGGGGGTCCCCCCGGCCGAGCGAAGCCGAGGCTGGGGGAGGGTCGCGGTCGCCTCCGGCCGTCGCGCGCTCGTACTCGACGCGGACGGCGGCGAGTTGTGGCACACGGAGCCCGCCGCGTCCACCGTCACCGACCTCGCCTGGATGCGCCAGGGGCGGCGCCTGGCCGTGGCGGCGTACGGGGCCGTGCGCTGTCACGAGCGGCACACCGAGAAGCCGGTCGCCACCTACCCCTACGTCGGCTCGCACCTCGCGCTCGCCGTCGCGCCCACGGGGAGGTGGATCTGCAGCGGCAACCAGGACGCCTCCATCCACATCTGGCGCGCCCGCGACGGCGGCGAGCTCACCATGTCCGGCTATCCGGAGAAGGTCTCCCGCCTCGCCTTCGACGACACCGGTTTCTGGCTGGCCGCCGACGGCGCACCCGACGTGACCGTGTGGGACTTCTCCGGCAAGGGCCCGGAGGGCACGGCACCGCGCTCGCTGCGCTGCCACGAGACGATCACCGCGCTCGCCTGGCGGCCGGGCGGCGCCGGACACCTCGCCAGCGGCGGCGCCGACGGCACCGTAGCCCTGTGGCACGCCACGACCGGGCGATCACAGGCACGTCTGCGCCCGGCGCGCGAACTGGCCGGCACCGGTGCGGCGGTCGCGGCGCTGGCCTGGGCGGGCCCCCACCTGCTGGCCGTCGCCTGGCGGGACGGCCGGATCCGGACGTACGGCGTCCCGTCCCGGACCGCGCTGTGAACCGCTCCGTGATCCGGGCGGCAACTCCCCGCCCCTGCACGCTCGTCGTGTGCCGGGGCTGCTGCTGCGGCAACCCCCGCAAGCACCGTGGCACCGACCACGCCTGGCAACTGGACCGGCTGCGCGCCGGCGCGGCAGAGCACGGCTTCCAGGTCCGTACGACGGACTGCCTCGGCCCCTGCGACCAGGCCAATGTCATCGTCGTCCAGCCCTCCACCGCCGGGCGCCGGTCCGGGGCCCACGCCGTCTGGGTGGGCTTCGCGCTGGACGACGACAGCACGGACGACCTGCTGCGCTGGGCAGCGCAGGGCGGACCGGGCATCGCCGAACCGCCGGCCGCCCTGGCCCTCCAGTTCATCCGCCCGCCGCGCGAGGCCCGCGCCCGTGCACGCCGATGACCTCGACGCCGGCGGCCGCGACGTCCTCGCGGCCGCCCGGCTCGACGAAGCCACCGCCGCCTCCGTCGCCACCACGCTCCAGGCCCTGGCCACCCCGTCCCGCCTGCTGATCCTCACCACCCTCCGGCAGCGCCCCCACCCCGTCGGCGAACTCGCCTCCGCCGTCGGCATGGAGCAGTCCGCCGTCTCCCACCAACTGCGCCTGCTGCGCGCCCTCGGCCTGGTCACCGGCCGCCGCGACGGCCGCCGCATCGTCTACAGCCTCTACGACGACCACGTCGCCCAACTCCTCGACCAGGCCGTCCACCACATCGAGCACCTGCGCCTCGGCGTGCGCGACCAGCCCGTCAGTTGAGGCGGGCGACCTGCTGCGGCGCCGGGGCCGCGCGGAGCCGGTCCGGCAGCGTGCCGTCGTCGGGCATCCCGGCCCTCAGCCACGCCCCGACCGCCTCGGCGTCGGCTTCCGTCACCAGCGGCCCGAGGCGTACGACGGCCCCAGTGGGCGCGCGGTCGACCCCACACGGCTGCACGGCGGCGTGCAGCCCGCGGCCCCTGCGGCAGTGCAGCACCCTCCCGAGGCAACCGGTGGAGACCATCACCCCGTGCGGGCACTCCCGGACCGCACGTCGCAGCCCGTCCATCACCCGCCCCCTCGCGGCGGCACGGCATGAGCCGCAGACCACGAGGGTGAAAGGGCAGCTCTGACGGCCACCTGCGGTATCGCTCATCTCCGCGTCTCCTCCGTATGAGTGAAAGGGATCCCCTGTCTGCCGCCGAGGGAGCCCCAACACGCCGCAACAGTCGGCAAGTTGACGCTCCGCTGATTTGACAGCACCCGGCCGCACCACCAGCCTATGCTCATGACATCCATTTTCAATACAGGGAGTGGCTAGCCATGCGTGTTGCCTTCGTCGGCAAGGGCGGCAGTGGCAAGACGACCCTGTCGGCCCTCTTCTCCCGTCACCTGGCGCACTCGGGCGCGCCGGTCGTCGCGATCGACGGCGACATCAACCAGCACCTGGCCCACGCACTCGGCCTCGACGAGGACGAGGTCTTCGCCGCGCCGCCGCTCAGCGCGCGCACGGGCGAGATCAAGGACTATCTGCGGGGCAGCAACCCACGGATCCCGTCCCGCGAGGCCATGGTCAAGACGACCCCGCCCGGACGTGGCTCCCGGCTGCTGCGGCTGCTCGGCGACGACGAGGTCCACGGCCCTCACGTCCAGGAGGTCGGCGGCGTCCCGCTCATGGTCACCGGCGCCTTCGACGAGAGCGATCTCGGCGTGGCCTGCTACCACTCCAAACTCGGCGCGGTCGAGCTGTATCTCAACCATCTCGTGGACGGCCCCGGCGAGTACGTCGTCGTCGACATGACCGCCGGCGCCGACGCCTTCGCCTCCGGCCTGTTCACCCGCTTCGACATGACCTTCCTGGTCGTGGAACCGACCCGCAAGAGCGTCTCGGTATACCGCCAGTACCGGGACCACGCGGCCGAGTTCGGCGTCCCGGTCGGCGTGGTCGGCAACAAGGTCACCGGCGAGGACGACCTGCTCTTCCTCAAGGAGCACGTCGGCGAGGACCTGCTCGCCCACTGCGAGCAGTCCTCCTACGTACGCGCCCAGGAACAGGGCCGCGGCCACGGGGAGTTGGAGGCGCACAACACCCGCACCCTTGACCTGCTGCGCACGACCGTGGACGCCCGCCCCAAGGACTGGGCGGCCTTCCAGAAACACGCCGTGGAGTTCCATCTGCGCAACGCCGCCGCCTGGGCCGACGAGGCCACCGGCCAGGACCTCGCCACCCTGGTCGACCCGGACTTCCGGCACGGCCCGGCAGCACTGACCGCCCACGCCTGATCCCCACCCCCTCACGACCAGAACCCCAGAGCAAGAGAACAGGACAGCCCTTCATGTCACTCGACGTCTCCCCGCAGCTGCTCGCCGAAGCCGAGAACGGCGAGGTACGGGAGCGGGACTTCGTGGAAACGGTGCGCACCTCCCTGCCGTACGCCTACGACCTCATCGCCCGCCTGGCGGATGAACTGCGGTCCAGCACCGCCGAGTTCGCCGACAACCAGACTCCGCCTCCCTCCGAGAGGGAGCGCGGCCAGCTGCTGCGCGCCCTCTCCAGCGACGCCATCCGCGGCAGCCTGGAACGGCACTTCGGCATCGCCCTCGCCTTCCAGAACTGCCACCGCGTCGCCGCCTTCCGCCCCGAGGCGCGCGGCGGCGCCACCCACACCCGCTTCACCTCCCTGCGCGCTCAGATCCTCAACCAGTCGCCGGAGTTCCGCGACTGCTGAACCACTGACGGCGGGGTCGGTGGATCGCGCCCACGCTCCCGAGCGGTCGTACGCACGGTCAAGAGATGGCAACGGTTTTCATGTGGGATTGATCTGAAAATCATTTCCATCTAGCGTCGAAGGTGTCGCCACACGGCCGACGCGTGTGCAGCGCGCGTCCGGCATCGCCCTAAGGAGTTCCGCATGTCCACCGCTCCCGCCTCCCGTTCCGCCCGGCCGTCCGCGAGGATCGCACTGGTCACCGCGACGGCCGCCCTGACGGCCGTGACGGCGACGGCCTGCTCGACCTCCTCCTCGCACACCACCGACACCGCCGCGACCGGCAGCGGCAGCGGCTCGGGCAAGACGATCCAGGTGGCGGCGGCGGAGAACTTCTGGGGCAGCATCGCCTCCCAGCTCGGCGGCAGCCACGTGAAGGTGACCAGCATCATCAACAACCCGGATGCCGACCCCCACGACTACGAGCCGACGGCGGCCGACGCCCGCACCGTGGCCGGCGCCCAGTACACGATCGTCAACGGCATCGGCTACGACGCCTGGGCCGACAAGCTGCTGGCCGCCAACCCCGGCAGCGGACGCACCCAGCTCAAGATCGGCGACCTGGTCGGCATCAAGCCGGGCGGCAACCCGCACCGCTGGTACTCCCCGGACAACGTCCACCAGGTCATCGAGAAGATCACCGCCGACTACAAGAAGATCGACCCGGCCGACGCCTCCTATTTCGACCAGCAGAAGACGACCTTCGAGACCAAGACGCTCGGCGATTACAACAAGCTCATCACCGACATCAAGGCGAAGTACGCCGGAACCCCGATCGGTGCTTCCGAGTCCATCGTCACCCCGCTCGCCGACGGCCTGGGGCTGAAGATGCTCACCCCGGAGACGTTCCTGGACGCGATGAGCGAGGGCTCCGACCCCACGGCCAAGGACAAGGCCACCATCGACCAGCAGATCAAGAACAAGAAGATCAAGATCTACGTCTACAACTCCCAGAACTCCACACCGGACGTGCAGGCGCAGGTCAAGGAGGCCAAGGCACAGGGCATCCCGGTCGCGACCGTCACCGAGACCCTCACCCCCGCCGGGGCCACCTTCCAGCAGTGGCAGACCACCCAGCTGCAGGGCATCGAGCAGGCCCTGGCCAAGGCCACCGGGAAGTGAGCTGAAGCCATGAACCCGATAGCGAAGGCCCGCGAAGCCGTCACACACACCAGCGGCCACCCCGTCCCCGGCCGCCGAAGCGGGGGGCACGACACGGCCACAGGAACGGGGAGCGATCCGGTGGTCGCCCTGCGCGGGACCGCCGTGCGGGTCGGCGGCCGGACGCTGTGGTCGGGCGTGGACCTTCGCATCGGGGCCGGCGAGTTCACCGCCGTGCTCGGCCCCAACGGCGTCGGCAAGTCCACCATGATCAAGGTCCTGCTGGGCGCGCTGCCCGCGGCGGCCGGTGAGGTTCAGGTGCTCGGGGCCCGCCCCGGGCAGGCCAACGACCGCATCGGTTATCTGCCGCAGCGCCGCAGCTTCGACGCCAACCTGCGGATCCGCGGCGTGGATGTGGTGCGCATGGGCCTGGACGGCGACCGGTGGGGGGTGCCGCTGCCGTTCCCGAGTGCGCGTCGGCGGGCCGCCCGCGCGCGGGTGGACGAGGTGATCGAGCTGGTCGGGGCGTCGGCGTACGCACACCGGCCGATCGGGCAGTGCTCCGGCGGCGAGCAGCAGCGGCTGCTGATCGCCCAGGCACTGGTCCGCAGGCCCGAACTGCTGCTGCTGGACGAGCCGTTGGACAGTCTCGACCTGCCCAACCAGAGTGCCGTCGCGGCGCTGATCGGGCGGATCTGCCACCACGAGGGTGTCTCGGTGGTCATGGTCGCCCATGACGTGAACCCGATCCTCCACCACCTGGACCGGGTGGTGTACCTGGCCGAGGGCGGGGCCGCCACCGGCACTCCGGTGGAAGTCATCACTTCGGAGACGCTGACCCGGCTGTACGGCACACCGGTCGAGGTGCTGCGGACCTCGGACGGACGGCTGGTCGTCGTGGGCCAGCCGGAGGCGCCCGCCGTGCACACCGACCGGCACGAGACCCCGGGGAGCGGTCATGACGCTCGCTGAGACGGCGGCACCGGTCTGGTCGTGGAACCTCCTGGCCGACTTCCAGGAGATGTGGTCGTACCCGTTCATGGTGAACGCGTTCCGCGCGGGCGCGGTCGTGGCCGTGGTCTCCGCGGTCGTGGGGTGGTTCGTGGTGCTGCGCCGGCAGACGTTCGCCGCGCACACCGTCTCCGCGGTCGCCTTCCCCGGCGCCGCCGGGGCGCTCCTGCTCGGGTTCAGCGCGGTCTACGGCTACTTCACGCTGTGCGTGGCCTCTGCACTGGTCATCGCGGCCCTGCGGGGCGGCGGTGAGCACGAGGAGTCGGCGCTGACCGGGACCGTACAGGCGTTCCTGCTCGCGTCCGGGTTCCTGTTCACCGCTCTGTACCGGGGGCTCCTGGAGGGTCCCCAGACCATCCTCTTCGGCACCTTCCTGGGGATCACCTCCTCCCAGGTGACCGTGCTGACGGTGGTCGGCGCGGTGGTGCTCGCGGTGCTGGCACTGATCGGACGGCCGCTGCTGTTCGCGTCCGTCGACCCGCAGGTGGCCGGGGGGCGCGGGGTGCCGGTCCGCGCCCTGTCGGTGGTCTTCCTCGTCCTGCTCGGTGCGGCCACCGCCGAGGCGAGCCAGATCACCGGGACCCTCCTGGTCTTCGCCCTCATGGTGATCCCGGCCGCCACCGCGCAAGTCCTCACCGCCCGCCCGGCGTTGAGCCTGACCCTGGCCATCGTGCTGGCCTTCGCCGCCACCTGGCTGGGGCTGACGGCCGCCTACTACTCGCCCTACCCCCTGGGCTTCTTCGTGACGACCATCGCCTTCGCCGGCTACCTGCTCGCCCTGGGCCGGCGCTCGCTGCGCGAGGTACTCGGTCGCTCCCGGGCCGGCGCCGTACCCACTGCCAAGGAGGTGGTCGCATGACCGTGCTGCTCGCCGCCTCCCCGTTGTCCCACCCGTTCTTCCTGCACGCCTTCCTCGCCGGTACCGCCATCGCCGCGGCCTGCGGACTGGTCGGCTACTTCCTGGTGCTGCGGGCCCAGGTCTTCACCGGCGACGCGCTCAGCCATGTCGCCTTCACCGGTGCGATGGCGGCTCTCGCCTTCGGTGCCGACCTGCGCCTGGGCCTGTTCGCCGCCACCATCGGCATGGCGCTGCTCTTCGGCACCCTCGGCCGCAAGGCCCGGCCCGACGACGTGGTCATCGGGAGCGTCTTCTCCTGGATCCTGGGCCTGGGTGCCTTCTTCATCACCCTCTACACGACCTCGCGCAGCACCACCAACGGCACCGCCGGCGTCAGCGTCCTGTTCGGCTCCGTCTTCGGCATCTCCCGCGGCAGCGCGGTCGTCGCCGCCCTGGTGGCCGCCGGGGTCGGCCTGCTGGTGGTGCTGATCGCCCGGCCGCTGCTGTTCGCCACGCTCGACGAGGCCGTGGCCGCGGCCCGCGGGGTACCGGTCCGGCTGCTCGGGTACGGCTTCCTCGCCCTGGCCGGGATCAGCGCCGCCGAGGCCACCCAGGCGGTCGGCTCCCTGCTCCTGCTCGGCCTGCTCGCCGCCCCCGCCGGCGCCGCGATCCGGCTCACCGACCGCCCCTACCGGGCGCTCGCCCTCTCCGCCGGCCTGGCGGTGCTGGAGATGTGGGCGGGGCTGTTCGCCTCGTACGCGGTGCCGAAGATGCCGCCGAGCTTCGCCATCATGGCCGCCGCCACGGCCGTGTACGCCGCCACCTTCCTGATACGACGGCCCTCCCCCGGTCCTCGTACGCGAACCGCCGTCCCCACCGGCACATGAGCGAAGGCACCCGATGGCACCCGACCACCAGTGCACCCCCACCCCGTCGCACGACGTCACGCTGATCGGCCGCCTCACCCAGCAACGCACCACCGTGGTCGAGGCGCTCATCCGGGCCGACGGCTTCGTCGGCGCCCAGTCCCTCCACAACCAGCTCGCCGCCGCCGGCTCACCGGTCGGCCTGTCCACGGTCTATCGCACGCTGACCGCCCTGGCCTCCGCCGGCCGGGCCGACATGGTGCGCGACACCAGCGGTGAACGCCTCTTCCGCTACCGCCCGGGACCCGAACACCGCCACTACCTCATCTGCACCGACTGCGGCCTGAGCCGCCCCGTCGACTCCGGCCCGGTGGAGGACTGGGCCGACACCATCGCACAGACCTCAGGGTTCGCGAACGTCCGGCACACGGTGGAGCTGTCCGGGGTGTGCCCGGACTGCACCCGACGGCAAGCGGCGGACGAGCACCGGTGAACGTCGACGCCACTCCCTTTCCGGAGTGATCTCCATCAAGGGCAGCAGTCGCACCCAGGAGCACAGCCGCAGGCATCCGCCTCCCGCCGGCCCGCACCCGGCGCGACGGCCGCCGGGGCCGCACAGCACCCCTCCCCACGCCACGCGTCGCGCCCCTCCTTCACCGCGACAGCGGCGATGACCAGGGCCGCGAGCGGATCGGCCCACGACCAGCCGAACACGGCGTTGGCTACCAGGCCCAGCAGCAGCACCGCCGACAAGTACGTGCACAACAGTGTCTGCTTGGAGTCGGCCACGGCGGACGCCGAGCCGAGTTCCCGCCCGGCGCGGCGCTGGGCCGCCGACAGGACCGGCATGACCACGAGCGAGAGGGCAGCCAGCACGATCCCGGGCAGGGAGCGCGTGGCCTCACCCGTGGCGGTCAGGGCCCGTACGGCATCGACGGTGACGTAGGCGGCGAGCGCGAAGAACGACAGCGCGATGATCCGCAACGCGGTCTTCTCCCGGGCCTCGCGCACCGCGTGCTCGCGCGCGGAGAACTGCCAGGCGACGGTGGCGGCCGAGGAGACCTCGATGACGGAGTCGAGGCCGAAGCCGATCAGTGCGGTGGACGAAGCCAGGGTCCCGGCCGTGAGGGCGACGGCCGCCTCGACGGCGTTGTAGGTGATGGTCGCGGCGACCAGCAGCCGTATCCGCCCGGCAAGCGTGCCGCGCCTGGCCGGGTCGGGGCCGACGGACAGGGGCATCTCCGCACTCATGGTCAGCAGCACCCCTTGTCGTGGGCATCGGCGCACGTCCGGTCGCCCTCGACGGCGACCACGGCGGTGCGCAGGTCGTCCAGCGCGTGGCCGAGGCGTTCGTCGGCGAGCTCGTAGCGGGTGCGTCGGCCGTCGGGGACCGTGACGACCAGACCGCAGTCACGCAGGCATGCCAGGTGGTTCGACAGCCTGGTGCGGGAGACGTTCAGCGCGTCGGCCAAGTCGGCGGGGTAGGCGGGCGCTTCGCGCAGGGCGAGCAGGATGCGGCAGCGGATCGGATCGGCGAGCGCCCGGCCGAACCGGACCAGGACCTCGATGTCGGAAGCGACAGTCAGCACATCGCCAACGGTACACAGTTTCCTGAATTCAGGGAAGCGTGAACTAAACTGGTGAGCCCCTGTTCATAATGGTGTTCATTTTCATGTAGCCTCTACTCGCTACTCACCACCCCATCCAGGAGGACTCCCATGGCCGTTCCCAAGCGGAAGACGTCCCGCAGCAACACCCGCCACCGCCGTGCCCAGTGGAAGGCGACCACGCCGGCGCTCGTGCCGGTCACTGTCGACGGAGTGTCATATCTGGTGCCGCAGCGGCTGGTGAAGGCATACGAGCGCGGCCTGCTGCGCCCCGAAGGCTGAACGTTGATGCCGTCCGCCCCCTCCGCCCGACTGCCCGTCACCGTCCTGTCCGGATTCCTCGGCGAGATCGCCCGCCTGGACACCATGGTCACGGTCGTGGACGCCGCCGGCTTCCTGCCCGAGCCGCTTGAACGCGCCCAACAGGCGCCCGCCGGGTGAGGGAGCTCAACGGCGACCACGTCCCCGAGACGGAGGAGTACGGCATGTCCTCGACCGTCTTGCGCTCCGAACTGCCCTTCCATCCCGGCCGGTTGTGGACGTTCGTGACCGACGAACTCGACAGCGGCGCCTACGGGCAGATCCTGCGCGCCAAGGGCTTCTTCACCCTCACCGGCCGCCCGCACGTGACGGGCCTGTGGTCACAGGCCGGCTCCGTCGCACGCTTCGAGCCGTCCGCGGTTCGTGACACCGACGGCTCCGAGCGCCAGGAACTGGTCTTCATCGGCACGCACCTGCACGCGGACGCCCTGCACACCGCACTGACCGACTGCCTGATGACCGACGGCGAGAACCCGCCGCTCACGGACCCGTTCCCCACCTGGGACACCTACGGCAGCGACGACACCTGCGACCACGAGCGCCCCCGACTGGCGGCGGGCGCCTGAAGACCCCGGGCCGGGCGGCGAACGCAGCCACGGCGCCGCCCGGCCCGGCACGGGCACCACGATGCTCGTGCGTCGGGTCACGGTGAGGTCGGTCCTCTCCTTCAGCTCACCGGGTCGAGCAAGTCGTCAAATACGTGCGGGAGTTGTTTCCAGAGGTCCCTGCCCGCCGCGTACTCGTCGTCAGTGAGCAGGCATGAGTCGAGCAGGGCCGGCAGACCGTCGCCGTCCAGACCGGGCGAGGTGAAGGTGAGGTACTGGCAGCGGTCACCATGCTCCGGGTGCCAGTCCACGGAGGCGGCGAGGCGGCGCTCTGCGGGCACCAACTCCCAGGCGGCATCGGGCAGCGCGGCCAGCCAGGGCCCGGCCGACTCCACGCAGAGCGCGCCACCGGCGGCCTCCCACGACAGCAGGGTGTCGGGGCGGTCCGCCAGCCAGAACCGCCCACGGCTGCGGACGGCCGCGCAGGTCAGGTCCTCCAGCGCCGCATGGAGGCGCTGCGGGTGGAAGGGGCGTTCGCGCCGCCAGACGAAGGTGCTCACACCATGCTCGTCGCACTCCTGCGGCAGCAGCGCGCACGCGGGATGCACACGGGCGGCGGCCGCTGCCACGTCGAAGCCCGCAAGCAGAGCTGCCCCCAGGGCGCCGTCGGTCTCCACGCGTACCCTTCGCGCGCCCGGCGTGAGCTGGGCGAGCAGCGCGTGGTCGGTGTCGTCGGCGACCTCGCCACCCTCCTTGCCGGGACCGTCCGCCACGAGGGCGATGACGGTGGGGTATTCCAGTTGCCGGGCGAAGGTGTCGGAGATGGTGCGCTGGTCGGTCGGGGCCGCGGCGAGGCCGGCATCGGCCAGGTCGTCGCCGTTGGACAGATACGGCAGCACGAGTGCGGGTTCGACCGCGGTGGCGACCCCGGTCAGGGCCAGCGGTGCGCCGGCGGCGGCGATGGCTCCGGCCATGGCCTGGGGCTCGACGGAGTCCCACAGTTCCACGACGGCCAGCCGGTACCTTCCCTCCTCCGCGAGCCGCAGCAGTTCGGGCACCAGGTCCTCGCGCAGCGCACAGCACGCGCAGTCGTTCACCAGGGGTGCGTCGCCACTGCCCAGCAGGCCGCCGGCGTCGCGCACCGTCCGGTGCACCGCGCTGTCGACGGCGGACGTCAGATCGTGGTGCAGCGCGACCGAGCCGGGGACCGTACGCAGGATCTCCTCGACGGCGGCCCGGCGGGCGTCGGCGTGCAGCCCGCCGACGATCGCCACCGGCAGCCGCGCCTCGACCCCGTTCACTGCTCGCTCCGTCCGCGTCCGTACCGCCGCTCGAAGCGCTCGACCCGTCCCGCGGTGTCCAGGACCCGCTGGGTGCCGGTGTAGAAGGGATGGCTCGCCGAGGAGATCTCGACGTCGATGACCGGGTAGGTGTTGCCGTCCTCCCATTCGACGGTCTTGTCGCTCGTGGCCGTGGACCGGGTGAGGAAGGCGAAGTCGGCGGCCCGGTCACGGAAGACGACCGGGCGGTACTCGGGGTGGATTCCGGGCTTCACGGCTCTCAGCGCTCCTCACGGAAGTCGACGTGGCGGCCGGCGACCGGATCGTACTTGCGCAGCGTCAGCCGGTCGGGGTTGTTACGGCGGTTCTTGCGGGTCACGTAGGTGTAGCCGGTGCCGGCGGTGGACCTCAGCTTGATGATCGGGCGGAGTTCGTTACGGGCCATGGACAGCACCATACAAGAGATTGGTTTTCATTTTCATCAAGCGCTAGTGTGCTGCTGCATCCGCCCCCAAGGAGGAACGACCATGTCCGCCCACTGCCAACTCACCGGCCGACAGCCCGGCTTCGGCCATCGCATCTCCCACTCCCACCGGCGCAGCAAGCGCCGCTTCGATCCCAACGTCCAGAGCAAGCGCTACTGGCTGCCGAGCGAAGGCCGGCACGTCCGGCTCACCCTCTCCGCCAAGGGCGTCAAGACGGTCGACTCCATCGGAATCGAGGCCGCGGTGGCGCGCATCCGCGCCCGGGGAGGGAAGGTCTGATGGCGAAGAAGAGCAAGATCGCGAAGAACGAACAGCGGCGCCTTGTCGTGGCGCGCCATGCAGTGCGCCGCGCCGAGCTGAAGGCGATCATCTCGTCGCCCCGGACATCCGATGACGAGCGCGCCGCCGCCCAGCGGGAACTGCGCCGACAGCCCCGCGACGCCAGCGCCACCCGCCTGCGCAACCGCGACTCCGTGGACGGCCGCCCCCGCGGCCACCTGCGCACCTTCGGTCTGTCCCGCATCCGGGTACGCGAGATGGCCCACGCGGGCGAGCTGCCCGGCGTGACGAAGAGCAGTTGGTGATCCGCCCGCCAAGGGCCCCACAACAACGGCACGGGTAACGGCGTGTCCCGCACGCGGACGGCTTCCGCGTGCGGGACTGGGGTGTACAGCTCGTACCGGTCAGACGGTCAGCTGGTCGTCACGGCGGTGTCGTCCACGACGAAGCTGGTCTGGAGGGAGGAGTCCTCCACGCCGTTGAACTTCAGGGTGACCGTCGAGCCCGCCAGCGAGGACAGGTCGAAGGTCTTCTGGCTGTAGCCGGAGGCCTTGTTGAGGTTCGAGTAGGTCGCGAGGGTCTTCGAGCCCGCGGTCACCGTCAGCTTGTCGTACTGGGTGCTGGTGGTGGTCTCCGAGGTGTCGATGTGCAGGTAGAAGGTGAGCGTGGCCTTGCAGCCGGCCGGGATCGTCACCGACTGGGACAGCGTGTCGGTGTGCGTGGTGCCGTAGCCGTCGAGCCAGGCCTTGTAGGAGCCGCTGTGGGCGGCCTCACCGGTGTCGTTGGTGATGACACCGCTGGTCGCGCTCCAGCCGGTGTTGCCCGACTCGAAGCCCGGGTTGGCCAGCAGCTGGGAGGAGGTGCAGCCGCCCCCGCCGGAACCGACGGTCCACGTGAAGGAGGTCGAGCCGGAGGCGCCGGTGGAGTCCTTCGCGGTGACCGTGACCTGGTAGGTGCCCGCGGTGGACGCCGTACCCGAGATCAGGCCGGTGGAGCTGTTGATGGACAGCCCCGTCGGCAGGCCGGAGGCGCTGTAGGTCAGGGCCGCGCCCGCGCTGTCGCCGGCCTGTATCTGCAGGCTGACCGAGCTGCCGGTGGTGGTCGACTGGCTGCCGGGGTTGGTGACGGTCACCGTGTTGCCGCTGGAGCTGCCGGAGGTGAAGGCGGCGGTGCCGTTCGGGGTGCCCCAGCCGGTCGGGCCGTCGTAGCCGGTGCCCGCGGTGCAGAAGTACGAGGTGGAGCAGGAGCCGTTGTTGCCGCTGGTCACGTCGTACAGGTTGCTCGTGTGGGAGTACGGGTACTTCGCCGGGTAGTCGCTGGAGCCCGGGGTGCCCGCGAGGGCGTAGACGCTCGCGATGATCGGCGAGCTGGCGCTGGTGCCGCCGTAGACCGCCCAGCCGGAGCCGCCGTAGGTGTCGTAGACCGCCACACCGGTGGCCGGGTCGGCGACGGCGGAGACGTCGGCCTCCATGCGCTTGGAGCAGCCGGTGTCGGTCTGCCAGCTCGGCTTCGGGTCGTAGGCCGAGCAGCCGGAACCGGTGCCCTCGGTGGAGTTGGTGTGCCACACCGACTCGCTCCAGCCGCGGGAGTTGGAGGCGGTGGTGAGGGCGGTGCCGCCGACGGCGGTCACGTACTGGGAAGTGGCGGGGTACTCGGCGCCGTAGGCGGAGTCACCCGAGGAGACGGTGATCGCGACGCCCGGGTGCTTGAAGTACGAGGTGTCGTCGCTGGTCTGGGAGGAGGACTCGGAGCCGCCCCAGCTGTTGGAGACGAACTTCGCGCCGAGTGCCACGGCCTCGTTCTCGGCGGCACCGAGGTCGGCCATGCTCGCGGAGTTGGCCTCGACCAGGATGATGCTGCAGTTCGGGCAGACCGCGCTGACCATGTCGATGTCGAGCATCTCTTCACCGGCCCAGCCGGTGTCGTTGGTCGGCAGCGAGGTGGTGGAGCCGGTCTGGCTGACCTGCTTGAAGCAGCCGTTGGCCTTGGTGCAGGACGACAGGCCGTACGTGGAGCGGTAGGTGGCCAGGTCCGACTCGGCGTTGGGGTCGTTGTAGGCGTCCACGATGCCGACGGTCATGCCCGAACCGGCCGCGGTGGGCAGGTTGTAGGCGCTGTGCAGGTTGGCCGGGGAGAGGCCGGAGGGCGCGGCCGCGAGCGCGGCGGTCAGGCGCTGCTTGATGTCGGTGCGGCGCTGGGCGAAGCAGGACGCATGACCTGGCTCGGCGGTGGCGCAGAGGTGCTGGGTCGGCACCTTCTGGCCGGCCTTGCCGGTGGCGTGGTAGGTCTGCCGCTCGGGCGCGGTCAGCGCCTTGGCGTTCTGCGTGACCTTCGAGGTGTGCGGGTGGGCCGCTGCGGTCTGCGCGCCGGCCGTCGGTGCGGCGGTGAATCCGGCGACGGTGAGGGCGAGGGCGGGGAAGGCGACGGCGACGAGTCTTCGCAGACTCCGTCTCCGCCCGCTCGGGTGTGACTCACGCATGGGTACTGCCTCCGGTAGACGTGGGGATTCGCACTGGATGGGCAGGCCCGTGATTGCGCGTAGCGGCGGCGGAACCGCGCAGTCATGAGCATGAAATTCACCCCACATGCCGAATGAACGTGACATGACAGGGCGCGGGAGGAACATACGACCGAAGCGCGCGAACCGGCAGCGCCGCAGGGATTTCTTTGCCTCTCCATAGGCGGGAGTTGGCCACTCCGTTGGAGAGAAGCGAGATCTTCTGGCGATGCCGGGCTGAGACCACGGCACAGCCGTTCCCGTACTCTTCCTCAGAGCCGCCGCGCAGGACCGGCTTCGGAGGGGGCACGGACAACCGCGAGGGAGACGGCATGGGAGCCGCTGACCGGCACAGAGCCGGAGACTGGAACCGGGTCGGCGACCCGTCGCGGCCCATGGGTGGTCGTGCGAGCGAGTACGGCCACCATGACTACGGGTACGGGACTCCTCCCGAGTCGATACCTCACCCCGGCTACGGACCCGATGCCGGCGGGGGCCATATCCCCTCCCCGGCCATGGACCACGGGCACACCCCCGCGATGGGCGACGGGCACGCCACGGTGACGGGCACCCGGCATGGCCCCGATCACGGCCCCGGAACGGGCCCGGGCGGTCACGGACACCCCCACAACACCCACGGCCACAGCCACAGCCACGGGCCCGCCGCGCCGGTCTCCCGCCACCTGCGCAAGGTCATCGCGGCGATCCTGATCCCCTTCACCGCCGCCGTCGTGGTGGGGCTCGTCGTGCTGTGGCCGGGCGGAGCCCCGCCGCACAAGCGCACGGGTGTCGGTTTCGACCAGCAGACCCAGCAGGCGACGGTCACCAAGGTCGTCGAGGTGAACTGCAAGTCGGTGAACGCCTCCGGCGAGACACCGACCGGCGACACCTCCACCGCCGAGGGCAACTCAGCGCAGCAGGAGGCGAAGGGCACCTGCCACAAGGCGACGATCCGGATCGACACCGGCAAGGACAAGGGCCGTACCTTCACCGAGATCGTGCAGCCCGACCAGGCGCGGCAGCTGCACCAGGGCGAGAAGGTCGTCACCGCCTACGAGCCCTCCGCGCCCAAGGACCTGCAGTACTCGGTCACCGACGTCAACCGCCGCTTCCCGATGGGCCTGCTGGCCGGCATCTTCGCGCTCGCCGTGGTGGTGGTGGGCCGGCTGCGCGGTGTGATGGCGCTGGTCGCGCTGAGCATCAGCTTCCTGGTGCTGAACTTCTTCATCCTGCCGGCGGTCCTGCAGGGCTCGAACCCGCTCCTGGTGGCGGTGATCGGGTCGAGCGCGATCATGCTGATCGCCCTGTACATGTGCCACGGCCTGTCGGCCCGCACCTCGGTGGCGGTGCTCGGCACCCTGCTCTCGCTGGCTCTGATCGGCATCCTGGGATCGGTGTTCATCGGCTGGGCCGCCCTCACCGGCAACACGGACGACAGCACCGGCCTGATCCACGGCCTGTACCCGAAGCTCGACATGAGCGGCCTGCTGCTCGCCGGCGTCATCATCGGCTCCCTCGGCGTGCTCGACGACGTCACCGTGACGCAGACATCGGCCGTCTGGGAACTGCACGAGGCCAACCCGACGATGGGCTGGCGCGGGCTGTACCGGGCAGGCATCCGCATCGGCCGCGACCACATCGCCTCCGTGGTCAACACCCTCGTCCTCGCCTACGCCGGCGCCGCACTGCCCCTCCTGCTCCTCTTCTCCATCGCGCAGAGCGGCGTGGGCACGGTCGCCAACAGCGAGCTCGTCGCCGAGGAGATCGTGCGCACGCTGGTGGGCTCGATCGGACTGGTCGCCTCGGTGCCGGTCACCACGGCACTCGCCGCCCTGGTGGTGGCAGCCGACCGGCCCGGTCAGCAGGCGGCGACAGCGACAGCGGGCGCGGGTGCGGTCGGCGCAGTGAACACGGGCCGGGGCGGGCGTCGGCGGAAGCGCTGAGATCGCTCCTCGGTCGGGCCGGCCGCAGGTCGGCACTGTCCCGGGAACACGGCGACGACCCGCGCCGTTGATCTCCTGCGAAGGGCGGCAGGGACGGAGGGCCAGGCAGTGCACGGTGAGTACAAGGTGCCCGGCGGCAAGCTGGTCGTGGTGGACGTGGACCTCGAGGACGGCGTGCTGCGGCACGTGCGCGTGGCGGGCGATTTCTTCCTGGAGCCGGACGAGGCGCTGGACGCGGTGAACCGCGCACTGGAGGGCGCCCCGGCGGACACCGACGCGGCGGGCCTGGCCGCGCGGATCGATGCGGCGCTCCCCGCGGGGACCGTCATGTACGGGCTGACCTCGGAGGGCGTGGGGATCGCGGTGCGCCGGGCCCTCGCACACGCCACGGACTGGACGGACTACGACTGGCAGCTGATCCACGAGGGCCCGCAGCCGCCCGCGCTCCACATGGCGCTGGACGAGGTGCTGACCG
Organism: Streptomyces sp. RB17; assembly: GCF_009604455.1. Classification (GTDB taxonomy): domain Bacteria; phylum Actinomycetota; class Actinomycetes; order Streptomycetales; family Streptomycetaceae; genus Streptomyces. Next base: position 89,616 of record NZ_WEGL01000011.1, on the reverse strand, counting down.
CCGAGGTCGCCGTGGGCCGCCGGCCGCCGACCCTCAGGGTGTGGGAGTGGGGCGCCCCGGCGGTGATCATCGGCAGCTTCCAGTCGCTGCGCAACGAGGTGGACCCGCGGGGCGCCGCGCGGCACGGCATCGAGGTGGTGCGGCGGATCTCCGGCGGCGGCGCCATGTTCGTGGAGCCCGGCAACACCATCACCTACTCGCTGTCGGTGCCCGAGTCCCTCGTACAGGGCCTGTCCTTCCAGGACAGCTATGCCTATCTGGACGACTGGGTGCTGGGTGCGCTCGGCGACATGGGCATCCGTGCCTGGTACCAGCCGCTGAACGACATCGCAACCGACCAGGGCAAGATCGCGGGCGCGGCGCAGAAGCGGATCGTCGGCCCCGGCGGGGGCCCGGGCGCCGTACTGCACCACGTGACCATGTCGTACGACATCGACGCCGACAAGATGACCGAGGTGCTGCGCATCGGGCGGGAGAAGCTGTCCGACAAGGGGACGAGATCCGCGAAGAAGCGGGTCGATCCACTGCGGCGGCAGACCGGTCTGCCGCGTGAGGCGGTGATCGGCCGGATGATCGAGTCGTTCCGCGCGCGGTACGGACTGGCGCCGGGCAAGATCACCGACGAGGAGCTGGCGCGGGCGGAGGAGCTGGCCCGGACGAAGTTCACGTCGGCGGAGTGGACGGCCCGGGTGCCATGACCGACAGCCGGGCCGAAAGCCCTGGTTCAGCAATGGGTCAAGGGCTGTCCTGGCGTCGGCCAAGCGGGCGTATGGGTTCCGTGTGCGGCCGCAATATCACCCCGACATAGCCGGATTTGCCCCCTTGACTGCTGGCTACGGTGGTGGGGCCTGATCGGCCACGCAACCACGGGGAAGAGGTGACGGCGATGGGGGCGCCGATGCGTTCACGCCTGCTCGATTTCGCTGAGCCGGATCCGCCGGGAGGGGCTCGCCCGGAGCGGGAACCGGATACGCCTCGATCGCATCTGACGGACCTCGTCGAGGCGGCACCTCCCCCGAGCCCGGCCACCGACGACCGGCCTCGTCCCAAACCGGGGATCCCTCCCTACAGCACGCCTGTGTTCGTCCCGGCACATCCCAGGTCCGTCGCTGCGGCGGGGATGAGCGGGCGCCCGGCACGGGTGCCGTTCATCGTCTGCGAGCTGTTCGCCCACCCCGCGCACGGCACCGTGGCCTTCGCCTTCACCACTCCGGACAAGCTCGTGGAGGCGCTCGGCGAGGCACAGCCGTGGGTCGCCGCCTCGATCGGCCCGCTTGCCGAGGCGATGGACGAGCAGGGCGTCACCGTCCTGCTGGATCCGCGGGTCGCGCCGGGAGAACCCAACTGGCGGCCGGAGGACCTGGCCGCCTACGCAAGGGAGGTGCGCCGGTGACGGCCGACTTCAAGGTCATCTACGACGACCTCGCCACACTGGCGAAGACCTTCCACGACCAGGCCAGCGACTACCGGAAGCTGAAACCGGACGTGACACCGCCCGTGGTCAGCGGCGGCGACCCGGGGCTGGACAGCGCGATCAAGGAGGTCGCCGACCTCATCGAGAGCCTGCACCTCCTTCTCGCGGACCGGCTGGACGAGCACGGGGACAAGGCCGCGTACGCGCGTGACTCCTTCCACCGGCACGACGTGGACATCCACGGTGTCTTCGAGGACCTCACCCCGGAGGACTGGCACTGATGGGCGACAGCTGGGTCGGTGGCGACATAGGCGGCCTGCACACGATGGCCGACACGTACAAGAACGCCAAGGACAAACTCGACGGTGTGGTGAAGCCGCTCAGCGGTGCCGTCGAGAAGCTGGCGGGTGACGCGAGCTGGAAGGGCGACGCGGCGGAGACGTTCCGCGGCAAGTGGAGCGAGGACGCGATCACGGCCGGCGGTTTCGCCGAGCTGGTGCACCAGGCGGGCACCATCCTGGGCACCCTCGCCGACGCGCTGTCGACCTGTGAGACGTCCCTGCAGAACGCGCAGCACATCGCGGCCGGCAAGGGGGTGGCGACGGATGCCAAGGGAGCACCGCAGCCGATCATGACGGCGAATCCGCCGAGCGCGCAGGACCAGAAGACGATCTCGGCGATGAACGAGTACGCCACGGCGCGCAACGAGATCCTGCACACCGCCCAGCACGCGCGGCTGACCGCGGCACAGCAGTTGCAGGGCCTGTACGACCAGGTCACGTCGAAGGACGGTGCTACCTCCGCCGGGGACAAGGCCACCATCGCCGACTACCTCCGCGGCCTGTACGCGTACGACGCCGAGGACGCCCGCGCGGGGGGTATCGAGGCCCGCAAGCACATCGATGCGGCCAAGGCCGAGGCGCAGGCCGCCAAGAAGGAACTCCGGGCGGAGCGCAAGGCGTACCAGAAGGCGGGCAAGGCACTGCCCAAGGACCTGCCCGCCAAGAGCGCCTACCGTGATGCGGTCACCAAGGTCGACGCGCTGGAACAGGACCTTGCGCGTGCCGACCACGGCAGCACCGCACTGCCGTACGACCGTGCGCTCAACGTGAAACTGGCCGATGCGGCTGAGGCGTTGCGTGTGGGCGAGGGCCTGGAGAAGGTCCCGGACTTCCTCAAGGAGATACCGGTCCTGGATGTGGCCGCTGCGGGTGCGTGCGGGCTGCTGGAGGCGTCCGACGACCATGACAAGGGCTGGTCCTGGCAGCACTCGATCGCGGTCGACGGCGGCGCGAACGTCGCGGGCCTGGCGGCCGGCACCGCCATCACGGCGGGTCTCGTCGCGCTCGCTCCCGTCGATGTGCCCGTAGCCGTGGTGGCCGGGGTCGGCGGCGGCATCGTGATCGGCGCGACCGGCATCATCGACCACTCCTTCCACGAGCACTGGAGCGAGGACATCCACGACCACGGAGTGGTCGGCGGCATACTCCATGGCTCGGGTCACGTCCTGTCCGAGACCGGGGACGACTTCGTGCGACTGAAAGACGATGTGTGGCATGGCATCAAGAGCATCTTCTGAGGGCGCGGCTTCCGCGGCCCCCGTCCGGATTCCCGCTGTGCAGGGGCTCGGCACCACGTGGTACGAGCGCGGCCCGCGCTACTGGCTGCGCCGTTCCCTGACCGCCCTGCTGTGGCTCGCGGTGCTGGCCTTCTGCTGCTACATCGCCCTGGTTCTCTACGGAAGCTTCCGCGCCGAACTGCCGTCGGCCGTCCGTACGGTGTGGGACTGGGCGCAGGTGGCGGCATCCGTCGTGGCCCTGGTGTGGGGCTGGCTCGTACAGCGCCGGGACCATCGCAGAAAGCTCCTCGACCCGCCCGCCCCCGACGAGTTCCGCGCCGCCAAGCGCGACCAGGTCCGCCGTACGACCGGTCTGGTTGTCGCCGGTCGTGTCCTCTGGCTGATCGCGGCACCCGTCATGCCCGCGCTGGCCGCCTGGGTCGTCGGCTGGACCATCGCCATGCTCACCGTCCCCGAGTACCCCAGCGAGATCGGCGCCCGCCGCTGGCTGGAGGAGCACCCTGCCGGATCATGACATCGACCGTGCCCCGGACCGAGATCCCGTCCCTGCCGAAACTGGGCAGGACGTGGTACGAGCGCGGCGCGCTCTACTGGCTGTCCCGGGCGCGTACGACTGTCTTCATCGTCCTGGTCATGGCCATGTTCTGCCTCTTCGCGCTGGGCCTGTACTCGGGGTTCCGCGACATCCTGCCGCCCGCCGCACGTGTCGTGTGGGACGGCTTGCAGGTGGCCGCGGCCGCCGTGGCGCTGGTGTGGGGATGGGTGAAACAGCGCCGAGGTCATCGGGAGGGGCTGCTGAATCCGCCCACTCCCGAAGAGACACTCCAGGCCAAACGCGACCACAACAGCCGCGTCCCAGGCCGGATCGCCATGGGCCGCGGGCTGGTGCTGCTCGCCGCTCCGGTCATGCCGGCCTTCGCCGCGTACATCCTCGGCTGGCTTGCCGCCTGGCTCACCGTCCGCGAATACCCCAGCGAAGTCGGTGCCCGCCGCTGGCTGGAGCAGCACCGGTCCGGAGCATGACCACGGCCTCGACGCGCGTCGGCATCCCGTCGAGGTCGGCGCCCGCCGCTGGCTGGAGGTGCAAAACGGGCAGATCCGTACGTCGTGACCGCACCGCCGTAACCGCCCGCGCACGCTGCGAGTTTCCGCTTCCGCCCCACAGGGAGTCGTGTGACACTGGCGTCCCACGTCCACCATGCGGACCCCTTCCGTAGCCCCTCCCCCACACGAGAAGTGCGCCGTGCGTTCTCTTCCTCTGCCGCTCGCCCTCACCGCGCGGATCTCGCCGGTCGCGGTCCTCGCCTGTGCCGGCTGGGCGCTGACGTCCGGCCCGGCCGCGCCCTCGGCCGCCGCCGGGCATGACACGGCCCAGAAGACGTCCACCCAGTCCTCGTCCTCTTCCTCGTCCTCCGACCCGTCGTCCGCCGCGACGGCGAAGGCGTACGGCACCGCACCCTCCCCCTGCACCGGCGTGCCCGCGGCGACCGTCAAGTCCCTGGTCCCGGGGGCGAAGACGGCCGGCAAGGAGATCCCGTCGACGGACACCAAACTGCGCCGGACCTGTTCCTGGAACGCCCTCCAGGGTTACAGCTACCGCTGGCTCGACGTGTCCTTCGAGATCAGCAAGTCGGACCAGGCGGCCACGCAGGAGTACCAGCAGCGGGTCAAGGAGAAGAGCGGCGGCGGCGACGTGCCGGGGCTCGGGAACAGCGCCTACTCCGTCGTCAACCTCACCACGGAGGACAAGCAGCAGACGCGCGAGGGCGTGGTGATGGTCCGGGTGTCCAACGCCCTGGTGATCGTCACGTACAACGGCAGCGACTTCGACACGAAGAAGGCGCCCGGCACGGACGAGATCAACAAGGGCGCCATCAAGGCGGCCCGGGCCGCGGTGGGCGCGCTCGGGGGCGGGCAGTCGCAGTCCGGCTGACCGCCCCCGACTCCGCTACGCGGCGGTCTCCTTGCGGCCGGTCAGCAGCGTGAGGGCCAGGTACAGCACCAGGGACGTGCCCAGGCCGACCGCCCAGCCGTAGTCGGCGAGGGAGGACAGGGCGGGGATGGGGCGGCCGTCGATCAGGGGCTTGAAGCTGGCGCCGCCGATCGCCAGGACACCGCCCACGAGGAAGGCGACGACGGCCCGCCAGTTCCAGCCGCCCGCGTACCAGTAACGGCCGCCGGTGCGGTACAGGTCCGCGAGGTGCAGGCGGGTGCGGCGCAGCAGCCAGTAGTCGGCGACGAGGATGCCCGCGACCGTTCCGAGCAGACCGCCGACCAGGCCGAGCCAGGTGAAGATGTAGCCCTGCGGGTCGGAGTACAGCTTCCACGGGAAGATCAGCACGGCGAGGACCGCGGTGATCAGGGCTCCGGCGCGGAAACTCACCTTCCGCGGGGCCACGTTGGAGAAGTCGAACGCCGGGGAGACCAGGTTGGCCGCGATGTTCACCGAGAGGGTGGCGACCAGGACCGTCACGAGCGCGTAGAGCAGTCCGACCACGTTGTCCGTCTTCGCCGCCAGCTGCACCGGGTCCCAGACCGGCTTGCCGTAGACCGCCTGGGAGCCGGAGGTGACCAGGACGGACAGGAACGCGAACAGGGTCATCGTCGTCGGCAGACCGAGGGCCTGGCCCCAGGTCTGGGCCTTCTGGCTCCTGCCATAGCGGGTGAAGTCAGGGATGTTCAGCGACAGCGTCGACCAGAAGCCGATCATGCCCATCAGCGAGGGCCAGAAGATCTTCCAGAAGCCGCCGCCCCAGCCCAGCGTGGAGGGCTGGTCGAACAGCGGGCCGACGCCGCCGGCCTTGCTGCTCATCCACCACAGCATCACGAAGGCGCCGACGAGCACGAAGGGCGCGGCCCAGTTCTCGAAGCGGCGGATGGTGTCCATGCCCCGGTAGATGATCGCGATCTGGAGCACCCAGAAGATCGCGAAGGACAGCCACATGGTCCAGGCGTAGCCGCCGATGTGCGCCGCGTTCGACCAGCTGTCGCCGATCAGCTTCCCGGCGAGGAAGTAGATCGCCTCGCCGCCGATCCAGGTCTGGATGCCGAACCAGCCGCATGCCACCAACGCCCGTACGACGGCGGGGAGGTTGGCGCCGCGCACACCGAAGGAGGCGCGGGCGAAGACCGGGAAGGGGATGCCGTACTTGGGGCCGGCGTGCCCGGTCAGCAGCATCGGCACCAGCACGATCAGGTTGGCGAGGGCGATGGTGAACACCGCCTGCTTCCAGTCCATGCCGACCGCGATCAGACCGGAGGCCAGGGTCCAGGAGGCCGTGTTGTGGGCCATGCCGACCCAGAGCGCGGAGAAGTTGTACGTGGTCCAGGTGCGCCTCTCGGCCGGGACCGGGAGCAGGTCCTCGTTGGCGTACGGACCGGTGGGCGGCGGGGTGCCAGGAGCGAGTTCCACGCGCCCGTCGGGGAGGGTGACTTGGCCGGACAGAGGTATGGCCGTGGGAGCGGTGTCGGTCATGGGCTGGCCAATCGGGTGAGGTGGGTCGGGAGTGGCCGTGCGGGCACCAGCCCCCTCCCCGGGGAGGTGGGGAGGGGAGACCAAGAGGGGCGTGGGGGGCTCGAACCAAGGGGGCCGGGTCAGGAGTTGACGGCCGGGATCACCTTCGTGCCGTAGGCGTCGATGGTGGCCTCCTGCGCGTCGTGCATGTCGTACACCGCGAACTGGTCGACGCCCAGCGCGCGGAGCGCGTTCAGTTTCTCGATGTGCTTCTCGGCCGGCCCGATGAGGCAGAACCGGTCGACGATCTCGTCGGGCACGAACTGGGTGTCCGGGTTGCCGCTGCGCCCGTGGTGGGCGTAGTCGTAGCCCTGCCGTGCCTTGATGTAGTCGGTGAGTTCCTCGGGGACCTGGGCGGAGTGCTCGCCGTACTTGGCGACCAGGTCGGCGACGTGGTTGCCGACCATGCCGCCGAACCAGCGGCACTGCTCGCGGGCGTGCGCGAGGGCCTCGGGCGAGTCGTCGGCGGTGACGTACGCGGGGGCGGCCACGCAGATGGTGACCTCGGACGGGTCGCGTCCGGCGGCCGCCGCCGCGTCCTTCACGGCCTTCACCATGTACTCGGTCAGATACAGGTCGGACAGCTGGAGGATGAACCCGTCGGCCTCCTCGCCGGTCATCTTCAGTGCCTTCGGGCCGTACGCGGCCATCCAGACGGGGAGCCGGGCACCCGGCTTGATCCACGGGAACTGCACGACCGTGCCGCCGCCGAGGTCTGCGGAGTCGCCCCGGGCGAGGGCCCGGATGACCTTCATCGCCTCGCTGATGCGCGCGAGGGTGTTGGGCTTGCGGCCCGCGACCCGCATCGCGGAGTCGCCGCGGCCGATGCCGCAGACGGTGCGGTTGCCGAACATGTCGTTGAGGGTGGCGAAGGTGGAGGCGGTGACCTCCCAGGTGCGGGTGCCCGGGTTGGTGACCATCGGGCCGACCTTCAGCTTCGTGGTGTTGGCCAGGATCTGGCTGTAGATCACGAACGGCTCCTGCCAGAGCACGGCGGAGTCGAACGTCCAGCCGTACGTGAAACCGTTGCGCTCGGCCCGTTTCATCAGGCTGACGACACGGGAGGCCGGCGGGTCGGTCTGCAGGACGAGTCCGAAGTCCATGGGCACCGCTCCTCGTTCGATTAGTTGAGGTACTGACAGGTGGAGCGCGGGGTGAAGGCGCCGTGCCCGGCGTGCCCGGTGTACTCCCGCTCGGTGATGACGGGTTCGCCGCGCGAGAGCACGGTCTCGACCCGGCCGGTGGTGCGCCTGCCCTCGTAGGCCGAGTAGTCGACGTTCATGTGGTGGGTCCGGGCCGACATGACCTGCTCGGCGTGCGGGTCGTAGATCACGATGTCGGCGTCGGCGCCCGGGGCGATGGTGCCCTTCTTCGGGTACAGCCCGAACATCCGGGCCGGGGTGGCGCAGGCGATCTCGATCCAGCGGCGGCGGGAGATGTGCCCGTCGACGACGGCCTGGTGCAGCAGGTCCATACGGTTCTCCACGCCCGGCAGCCCGTTGGGGATCTTGGAGAAGTCCCCGCGGCCCAGCTCCTTCTGGCCCACGAAGCAGAACGGGCAGTGGTCGGTGGAGACCACCTGGAGGTCGTTGGTGCGCAGACCCTGCCACAGCCTGGCCTGGTGTTCGCGTGGCCGCAGGGGAGTCGAGCACACGTACTTCGCGCCCTCGAAGTCCGGCTCGGCGAGGTTGTCCGTGGACAGGAAGAGATACTGCGGGCAGGTCTCGCCGAACACGTTCAGCCCCTCGTCCCGGGCCCGGGCCAGCTCGGCCACCGCCTCCATGGCCGAGACGTGCACGACGTACAGCGGGGCGCCCGCCACCTGGGCGAGCCGGATGGCGCGGTGGGTGGCCTCGGCCTCCAGCAGGGCCTTGCGGACCTCGCCGTGGTAGCGCGGGTCGGTCTCACCCCGGGCGAGGGCCTGCTCGACCAGGACGTCGATGGCGATGCCGTTCTCGGCGTGCATCATGATCAGCCCGCCGTTCTCGGCGGAGCGCTGCATGGCGCGCAGGATCTGTCCGTCGTCGGAGTAGAAGACCCCGGGATACGCCATGAACTGCTTGAACGAAGTCACGCCCTCCTCGATCAGGAGGTCCATCTCCTTGAGCGTCTCGTCGTTCACATCGGAGACGATCATGTGGAAGGCGTAGTCGATCGCGCAGTTGCCCTCGGCCTTGGCGTGCCAGGTGTCCAGACCCTCGCGCAGGGTGTGGCCGACGCTCTGCACGGCGAAGTCGACGATCGTGGTCGTACCGCCCCAGGCGGCGGCCCGGGTGCCGGTCTCGAAGGTGTCGGAGGCGAAGGTGCCGCCGAACGGCAGCTCCATGTGGGTGTGCGCGTCGACGCCGCCGGGGATGACGTACTTCCCGGTGGCGTCGACGACCCGGTCGGCGCCGAACGCCTCGGCGGCGCGGGTCCCGGAGGCGGCGAGGGCGGCGACGCGGCCGTCCTCGATCAGGACGTCGGCGTGGATCTCGTCCGACGCGGTGACGACGAGACCATCACGGATGACGGTACGGCTGCTCATGCTGCTCCCTCGGTCAACTCGGTTGCGGTCAGGGTGCGGTCAGCGGTGTGTACGCCCCCGGCGCCCGGTCCCGGTAGAACTGCCAGCGGTCGCGGACCTCGCGGAGTTTGGCCAGGTCCAGGTCGCGGACGACGAGTTCGGTCTCCTTGTCGCTCGCGACCTCGCCGACGAACTGGGCCTCGGGGTCCACGAAGTAGGTCGTGCCGTAGAAGTCGTTGTCGCCCAGGTCCTCCACGCCGACCCGGTTGATCGCGCCGACGAAGTACTCGTTGGCGACGGCCGCCGCCGGCTGCTCCAGCTGCCAGAGGTAGCGGGACAGGCCGCGGGAGGTCGCCGAGGGGTTGAAGACGATCTCGGCGCCGGCGAGGCCGAGCGCCCGCCAGCCCTCCGGGAAGTGGCGGTCGTAGCAGATGTAGACGCCGATCCGGCCGACGGCGGTGTCGAAGACGGGCCAGCCGCTGTTGCCCGGGCGGAAGTAGAACTTCTCCCAGAATCCCTGCACCTGGGGGATGTGGGTCTTGCGGTACTTGCCGAGGTAGGAGCCGTCCGCGTCGATCACGGCGGCGGTGTTGTACAGGACGCCGGGCTGCTCCTCCTCGTACATCGGCAGCACCAGGACGATGCCCAGCTCGCGGGCGAGGGACTGGAAGCGCTGGACGGTCGGGCCCTCGGGGATCCGTTCGGCGTACTCGTAGAAGGCCTTGTCCTGCACCTGGCAGAAGTAGGGGCCGTAGAACAGCTCCTGGAAGCAGAGGACTTGGGCGCCCTGCGCGGCCGCGTCGCGGGCCGCCTGCTCGTGGACCTGGATCATGGATTCCTTGTCGCCGGTCCATGCGGTCTGGAACAGGGCGGCGCGGATCACTCGGCTCATCGGGACCTCCGGTAGCTCGGTGTGCCGTGAGCGTAGGAAGCCCGCGAGGAGGGTTCGACGGGCAGCGTGTCACGTCTGCGGGCGTCGCGCGTGCCACCGTGTCACGAATGCCGAGGCCCATGTTTCACCGCCGTATTCCCAGGTCGTCGCATGTTTCACCCCTGTTGCGCGTCGTGCGCGAGGAGCGCGATGTGCACGGAGGCCGCCTGTTCGAAGTCGTCCAGGTCGACGCCGAGGCGGGCCTGTATGGCCTCCAGGCGGCGGTAGAGCGCGGGACGGGAGACATGGTGGAGCTGGGCGGTGCGGGACTTGTTGCGGCCGGTCGCGAGAAACGTCCGCAGGACGTTCAGCAGCTCCGGTTCGGACGCGCACAGCAGCCCGTCCAGCTCACGCTCGGCGAAGGACTGCACCTGCGGGTCGTCGCGCAGCAGGCGGATCAGCCCGCGCAGGTGCACGTCCTTCAGGCGGACCACGGGCGGCAGGTCGAGGGCGGCCGAGGAGTCGGCGACGGCGTCGGCGACATGCCGGGCCTCGCGCAGCCCGGCGGGCACGTCGTCCCAGCCGGTACGGGGGTCGCTGGCCGCGATCACGGCCGGTGACCCGGCACGCAGCCGGGCCGCGAAGTGGGCGGTGAGGGCCTCGGCGTCCTGGTCGCGGGCGAGGCTGAGCAGCACGGCTGCCCGGCCGTCGGCGAGTTCGGCGACCAGCCCGGACATCCCCAGCAGGCGCAGCACACGGTCGAGTTCGTCGGCGGCGCGGCCGAGGACGACGAGCGGGACGAAGGTGCGCCGGTTGACCGGCAGCCCGGCCGCGCGCGCCCTGGGCAGCAGCCGGAAGGCCGGTACGACACCGGAGAGCAGGTCGGTCAGCAGGCCCTGCGCGGACTCCTCCTCCCAAGAGTGCGCGGAGCCGCCGCCGAGCATGCGGTGCAGGACCAGTGCCTCGGCGGCCCGGTCGGCGAGCAGCCGCCCGGTGGCCGCGTCGCCCCGGTAACCGCACAGCAGCAGCCGGCCCCAGCGTTCCCCGCGGCCGCCGAGTTCGGCGCTGATCCAGCCGCCTTCGGCCCCGGCGCCGGCCTGCCGGGCGATCCGCTCCCAGTCGCGCAGCACGTCGTCCACCGCGGACCGTTCGCCCGCGGTGGCGAGGACGCGGTGCGCGAGGTTGGTGAGCACGACCGGGCAGGCGCTGTGCCGGGCGACCTCGTCGAGCAGGCGCTGCAGGGGCGCACCGGCCGTGATCAGCGCGGTGAGTTCGGTCCGTACGGTCTCCGAGAGGCTGACGGCGGCGAACTTCCGCCGTACCAGCCGGGACTGGACCTCCTCGGTCAACTCGGCGAAGGGGAAGGGACGGTGCAGGACGACCATGGGCAGCCCGCACCGCTCGGCGGCCCGGCGCATCACCTCGGGCGGCGCAGGGAAGGCCCGCCCGAGGCCGAGCACGACGGCGGAGGCCTCCGCCCGGTGCAGCGACTGGATGTACTCGGCCTGCTTGGCCTCGTCGCCGGCCAGCAGCACACCGGTGGTGAGCACCATCTCGCCGCCGCTGAGCATCACCCCGACGTCGGCGGCCTCGGCGACGTGCACCCAGCGCACCGGCCGGTCGAGCTGCCCGGCACCGGCGACCACCTCGGGCTCCCCGGCGAGCACCCGTTCCAGGGTGAGCACCTGGCGGACGGAGAGGGCGGGTTCCCAGCCGTACCGGGACTCCAAGGCGGTTGTCATGGCCGTACACCGTTCTCTCGTTCTCTAGTGCGTGCTCCTGAGTGCCCGTTCCAGGATCGCCGCGCCCTCCTCGGCCTCCGCGACGGTGAGCGACAGCGGCGGTGCGATGCGCAGGGCGCTGGTGTTGTGGCCGCCGCCCTTGCCGATGAGCAGCCCGCCCTCGCGAGCCGCCTCCAGTACGGCGGCGGCCGCCTGCGGATCGGCCTCGTCGGTGCCCGGCTTGACCAGCTCGACGCCGATCATCAGCCCGCGCCCGCGCACCTCGCGCACGCCGGGCAGCTGGGCGGCGACCGCCCGCATCCGCTCGATGAGCAGGCCGCCGACCCGGCGGGCGTTGCCCTGGAGGTCGTGTTCGACGAGGTAAGTGAGGTTGGCGAGGCCGGCGGCCATGGTGAGCTGGGTGCCGCCGAACGTCGAAATGCTGTTGGCGTCCAGGCAGTTCATGATCTCGGCGCGGGCGATCACTCCGCCGATCGAGGAGCCGTTGCCGATGCCCTTGGCGAAGGTGACGATGTCCGGCGGGCCGCTGCGGGCGTGCGCCTGCCAGCCCCAGAAGTGGTCGCCGGTGCGGCCCCAGCCGGTCTGCACCTCGTCGGCGATCCACAGGATGCCGTGCTCCTCGAGGACCTCGCGGAAGGCGGCGTAGAGCCCGTCGGGCGGGGAGGTGAAGCCGCCGACGCCCTGAATCGGTTCGGCGATCAGCGCGGCGGGCGGCCGGGTGTGCCCGAGGACGTCCTTCAGGTCGTCGACACACGCGTCGATGAACGCGCGGTCGTCCAGCTCGGCGAACGGGCCCCGGGTGCGCACGCCGCCGTGGACGTACAGGGTCTGCAGCGGGGACAGCGAGGTGGGCGACCAGCTGCGGTTGCCGGTGATGCCCACGGTGCTGAAGGAGCGGCCGTGGTAGCTGTTGCGCATCGCCAGGATCGTGTTGCTGCGCCGGTGGGCGGTGGCGAGCAGCAGGGCGGTGTCGTTGGCCTCGGTGCCGGAGGTGGTGAAGAAGACCCGGGCGTCCGGGATGCCGCTCACCTGGGCGATGCGCTCGGCGAGTTCGACCATCGGCCGGTTGAGGTAGAGGGTCGAGGAGTGGATGATCCGGCCCGCCTGCTCGCCGACCGCCTTGGCCACCTCGGGCAGCGCGTGCGCGGTCATGGTCGTCAGGATGCCGCCGAAGAAGTCCAGGTACTTGTTGCCGGCGGAGTCCCAGACGTGGCGGCCCTCGCCGTGGGTGATCTCGATCGGCTCGTCGTAGTAGAGGGCGAGCCAGTCGGGCATGACCTGGCGGTGACGGGAGTAGAGGTCGTTCACGGCTGCACCAGTCCTTCGTAGGCGTCGGGGCGGCGGTCGCGGTAGAAGGCCCACTGCTGCCGCACTTCCTCGATCAGGTCGAAGTCGAGGTCGCGGACGAGGAGTTCCTCGGACTTGTCGCTCGCGGTCTCGCCGACGAACTGCCCGCGGGGGTCGACGAAGTAACTGGTTCCGTAGAAGTCGTTGTCGCCGTACTCCTCCCGCCCGACCCGGTTGATGGCGGCGATGAAGTACTCGTTGGCGACGGCGGCCGCGGGCTGCTCCAGCTGCCACAGGTAGGCCGAAAGACCGCGGTGGGTGGCGGAGGGATTGTAGACCAACTGGGCCCCGTTGAGCCCGAGTTGCCGCCAGCCCTCCGGGAAGTGCCGGTCGTAGCAGATGTACACACCCACCTTGCCCACGGCGGTGTCGAAGACGGGCCAGCCGAGATTGCCGGGCTTGAAGTAGTACTTCTCCCAGAAGCCCTTGACCTGCGGGATGTGGTGCTTGCGGTACTTGCCGAGGTAGGTCCCGTCGGCGTCGATCACGGCGGCGGTGTTGTAGTAGAAGCCGGACTGCTCGACCTCGAAGACGGGAACCACGACGACCATCCCGGTCTCGCGCGCGAGGGCCTGCATCCGCCGCACGGTCGGCCCGTCGGGCACCGGCTCGGCCCAGCGGTAGTGCTCGGGCTCCTGGACCTGGCAGAAATAGGGCGAGTTGAAGACTTCCTGGAACCCGATGACCCTGGCACCCTGCCGGGCCGCCGCACGGGCGTGCTCCTCGTGTTTCGCCACCATGGACTCGGTGTCGCCGGTCCAGGTGGCCTGGACCAGGGCGGCTCGTACGACGTTGGCCATGAGCTGCTCCTTCGACGGGACCGTCAGAGCCTCTACGCCCGTAGAGGAGGCCGTAGAGGGACGAAAGTAAGCCTCCGGGAGGCCCTTGCCAAGACCATCGTCGTCAACCCGCGGAGTCGATCACGTTTCACACTCCTGTGGGTGAGCGAGGACGTCACTCGAAGGGGTGAAACGGAGCATACCGGGACAAGGTGAGGGATGGCCGGTCACGTCGCGTGTCCAGCCACCCGCAGGGCGTGCACGAGATCCCAGTGCCGCTCGTCGGAGACGCCCTGCGCGGCGTTCAGCAGCAGCGGCACCAGCCGGGACGGATCGGGTACGACACTCCGGGCGGCCTCCTCCGCCGTACGGACCCGCACACAGGCGTCGAGCAGCGCCTCCGCCTCCCGTCGGCGCCCCTCCTCCTCCAGCCGCAGCACGGCCGTGCCGATCTGTTCCGCCGGACGGTCCACGCCCTGCCGCAGCATCTGCCGCCCGTCGGCCTCCCGTCCGGCTGCGGTGAGCGCGTCGGCGGCGGCGACCAGGCGCTCCGCGGGCAGCGAGGCGGTCTCCCACAGCAGCGTCGCCCAGTCGGCGCCGAGCCCGGCGCGGTGCAGCGCGTCGGCGAGCGCCGGGAACCGCGCGACGGGGCCCTGCACGACCTCGACGAGCAGCGCATGCGCCTCCCCGCTACGCCCTTCGGCCCTGAGCCGCGCGAGCCGCTCCACGACCCCGGCCACCGCCGCCCCCGCCTCGGCGTCCACCACCTCGACGGGGGCCACCGCGACCTCGCCCTCCTGCCCGACCCCGGCGAACCGCGCCCCACGCGGAGTACGCCGCGCGGGCACCTCCGGCACGACCACCTGCGGCGCCCCGACCACACCGGCCGCGTCCCCCTCCACCCCCATCCCGGCGAACCGGGCACTGCCCCGGCGACGTTTGCGGGACTTGGCGGTGGCATCAGGAGTCGCGGGCGCGGCGGCTCCGGGGGGCGGGGAGGGTGGGGTGGCGGCTTGGGTGTGGGGCGGGGGCGGGGTGGTGGTACGGGGCGCGGGTGGGGTGGCCTCCCAGCCAGGTGTGGTCGCACCGGGAGCGGGCGAACCGGCTTCCGGAGGCGATGTGGTGGCGCCGGGAGTGGGCGCGGGGACGTCGAAGGTGGGGGCGTGCGGGGTGTGGGCGTGCCCGACACGAGGCGGGGCCGAAGCAGTGGTGTCCAGAACGGGAGAGGTCGCTTCCGTCGCGTGCGCGGCAGCGTCGGACAGCGGGACGTGGGGCGCGCGGGCGTGAACGGTGGACGCGGGACGGACACCGGGCGGGGCCGGGGCGGGCGCCGGGACGTAGGGCGGGCGATCGGCATCCGTGGAGCGCGGTGGCACCGCCGCGGGCTGCCGCTGCCCCACCGGGCCGGCGTCTTCGCCGGCCCACGGCGGCCCGGACTCAGCCCCGCGCAACCCCTCGGACCGCGCTCCCCGCCACACCCCTTCCCCGTCTCCGTCCGCCGAGCGGTCCTCACCATCGGCATCCCGGAAGGCCGCAGGCACCCCGGCGGACGCCACCTGTCCCGCCGCCTCCGGACCCCCGCCCTCGGCCCACCGAGGCCCCCGCACCCCCCGCCACTCCCCCTCCACCGACCGGCCCTCACCATCGGCATACCGGGAGGCCCCCGGCATGTCCTCCCGGGCCCCGCCCTCGGGCCACCACGGCCCGGGCTCGCCGGCGCGTCGCGCCGTACCCGCGGACAGCGCGCCGCGCCGGTCCAGTTCGGTCAGTCTGGCGCGGAGTTCGGCGCACCTCGCCGTGGCGCGCTCGTGGTCGTCCTGGGCCCAGGCGAGGTCGAGGCGGAGGGACGCCGGGTCGTAGGCGGCGGACGGGGTGGCCAGGAGGCGGGTGAGTTCCGACCGGCGTTCGGCGGCGTAGCGCTGTTCGCGGAGCATCACGTCGAGGCGGTCGAGCAGTGCGTCCCGCGCGCCGGGGCGGGCGTCGTACGCCGTCAGCGCGGCCCGGTACAGGGCGCGGGCCCGTTCCCGCTCGGCGGCAGCGGCGGCGGGTCCGTACGCCGTGGCGAAGTCCTCCAGCAGCGCCTCCACCACGTCCCACGGCAGCACCTCGCGACCGTCCAGGCAGGCCCGCATGCCGTCGGGGTCGCGCTGCCAGAAGACCCCGCTCCATCCGCCGCCCTGGTCCAGGCGCGCCAGCAGGCCGTCCAGGTAGCTCGCGAACTCCCGCACCCCAACGGGGAGTCGATCCACCGTCATCGCTCAGCTCCCGCCCAACCGCCGGCACTTCCGCCGGGTAGGCAACACGAGTCGTGTTACGGCGCTGCTACACAGAGTTTTCCGGGAGAGCGCGGGCACCTCATCGCGGGCCCCCGGCCGCTGCGCGGACCCGGCACCTCACACGGGCACGAGGACGCACCGCGTGACCAGCTCGTCCATCGACAGCCCGAGGACCCCGGCCAGCGCGGCCACGGTGAAGAACGCGGGTGTGGGCGCCCGGCCCGTCTCGATCTTGCGGAGCGTCTCGGCGGACACGCCCGCCCGCGCCGCGACCTCGGTCATGCTCCGGCCGCCGCGCGCCTCGCGCAGCAACTTCCCGAGCCGCTCGCCGCGTTCACGCTCTTCGGGGGTGAGAGGGGTGCGCACCATGCACCCATTCTAATACCGGCCCGGACACAGCCCCCATTAAAATACCGGTATAGTAATTGGCATGGTGGAGCTGAAGACGGACACATCGATCGACGCGATGCACGCGGCCGGCCAGGTCGTCGGGCGAGCCCTGACGGCCGTACGACACGCCGCGGACGTCGGCGTCTCCCTGCTGGAGCTGGACGAGGTGGCGCGGGAGGTGCTGCGCGAGGCCGGCGCGTCGTCGCCGTTCCTCGGCTACCGCCCCTCCTTCGCCCCCACCCCCTTCCCCGCCGTGATCTGCGCGTCCGTGAACGACGCGATCGTGCACGGCATCCCCACCCCGTACCGGCTCCGCGACGGCGACCTCGTGTCGATCGACTGCGGCGCCGTCCTGGACGGCTGGGCCGGCGACTCGGCGATCAGTTTCACGGTGGGCCGCGCGCGCCCGGCGGACCTCCGCCTGATCGAGAC
Organism: Streptomyces sp. RB17; assembly: GCF_009604455.1. GTDB lineage: Bacteria > Actinomycetota > Actinomycetes > Streptomycetales > Streptomycetaceae > Streptomyces. The sequence goes on along the minus strand of NZ_WEGL01000011.1, from coordinate 72,766 downwards.
GGCCGAGCGGGCGCTGGCGGCGGGCATCGAGGCGGCCGTCGCCGGCCACCGCATCGGCGACATCGCCCACGCCGTCGGCCGGGTCTGCCGTACGGCCGGTTACGGCATCCCGCACGGCTTCGGCGGCCATGGCGTGGGCCGCCGTATGCACGAGGACCCCGACGTCCCGAACGAGGGGCGCCCGGGGCGGGGGCTTCCGCTGCGCCCCGGCATGGTCCTCGCCATCGAGCCCATGCTGATCGCGAGCGGCAAGGACGCCTACCACGAGGCGGCCGACGGCTGGACGCTCCGCACGTCCGACGGCTCCCGCGCCGCCCACGTGGAGCACACGGTGGCCATCACGGACTCGGGCCCCCGGATCCTCACGGCGCGGGAAGCGCCCTGACGGGGCGCGGGGCTCGATGTGCGGCTCCGCCGCGTGGGCGCGAGCGACCGCAGACAGCCCACGTCCGCCGGACGGACAGCGAGCCCCTCCCCCGCAGGCGAACATGCCCACCTCACCGGTTCGTGTCATCGTGGGCATGAACAGCCCCCACCCGGTTACCCGGCGGAGCCAGTCGTCAGCGAAGGAAGCGCATCGCCATGACCAACGGCTACCCTCCTGACCCCTTCGGTGAATTCCTGGCCCGCTTCTTCGGCGGAACCGGCGGAGCCGGCGGCGCACCTCGCCACATCGACATCGGCCGCCTGCTCAGCCAGCCGGCCCGCGAGCTGGTCAGAGGGGCCGCCCTGTACGCCGCCGAGCACGGCAGCCGGGACCTGGACACCCAGCACCTGCTGCGCGCCGCCGTGGCGGCCGAGCCCACCCGGAGCCTGCTGAGCCGGGCGGGCGCGGACCCGGACTCGCTCGCCTCGGAGATCGACGACCGGGCCGGCCCGGCCCAGCACCAGCCCGGCGAGGCGCCGCCGCCGACCTCGCTGTCGCTCACCCCGGCCGTCAAGCGCGCCCTGCTGGACGCGCACGACTTGGCGCGGGCGAGCGGCGCCGGGTACATCGGCCCGGAGCATGTGCTGAGCGCGCTGGCGGCCAACCCGGACTCGGCGGCCGGCCACATCCTGAACGCGGCCCGGTTCTCGTCCGGCTCCCTGCCGCCGGAGGCGCCGGAGGGCGGCACCCCGGTCCGTGTGGAGCGGCAGCGCGCCACCGGCACGCCGACCCTGGACAAGTACGGCCGTGACCTCACCGACCTGGCCCGGCAGGGCCGGATCGACCCGGTCATCGGCCGGGAGTCCGAGATCGAGCAGACCATCGAGGTGCTGTCCCGGCGCGGCAAGAACAACCCGGTGCTGATCGGCGACGCGGGTGTCGGCAAGACGGCCATCGTCGAAGGACTCGCCGAGCGCATCGCCGACTCGGACGTGCCGGACGTCCTGGCGGGCCGCCGGGTCGTGGCCCTGGACCTGACCGGCGTCGTCGCCGGCACCCGCTACCGGGGCGACTTCGAGGAGCGCCTGAACAACATCGTGGAGGAGATCCGCGCCCACTCCGACCAGCTGATCGTGTTCATCGACGAGCTGCACACCGTCGTCGGCGCGGGCTCCGGCGGCGAGGGCGGCTCGATGGACGCGGGCAACATCCTCAAGCCCGCACTGGCCCGGGGCGAGCTGCACATCGTGGGCGCGACCACCCTGGAGGAGTTCCGGCGGATCGAGAAGGACGCGGCGCTGGCCCGGCGGTTCCAGCCGATCCTGGTGCCCGAGCCCACGACCTCGGACACCATCGAGATCCTGCGCGGGCTGCGCGACCGGTACGAGGCCCACCACCAGATCCGGTACACGGACGAGGCGCTGGTCGCCGCAGTGGAGCTGTCGGACCGGTATCTCACCGACCGGAGGCTGCCGGACAAGGCGATCGACCTGATCGACCAGGCGGGCGCGCGGGTCCGGCTGGGTGCCCGGACGAAGGGCGCGGACGTGCGCGCGCTGGAGCGCGAGGTGGACCAGCTGGTCCGCGACAAGGACCAGGCGGTCGCGGACGAGGACTACGACAAGGCCAAGGAGCTGCGCGACCGGATCGGAGAGCTGAAGCAGCGCATCGCCGAGGCGAGCGACGACGACAAGGCCGACGAGGGGCTGGACCTGGAGGTGACGGCGGAGGCCATCGCCGAGGTGGTGTCCCGGCAGACCGGCATCCCGATCAGCCGGCTCACCCAGGAGGAGAAGGAGCGGCTGCTCGGCCTGGAGGAACACCTGCACGAGCGGGTGGTCGGCCAGCAGGAGGCGGTCGCGGTGGTCTCGGAGGCCGTGCTGCGCTCCCGTGCGGGGCTCTCGAGCCCCAACCGGCCGATCGGCAGCTTCCTGTTCCTCGGTCCGACCGGCGTCGGCAAGACCGAACTGGCCCGGGCGCTCGCCGAGGCACTGTTCGGCAGCGAGGACCGCATGGTGCGACTCGACATGAGCGAGTACCAGGAGCGGCACACCGTCTCGCGGCTGGTCGGCGCCCCGCCCGGGTACGTCGGCCACGAGGAGGCCGGTCAGCTCACCGAGGTGGTGCGCCGGCACCCGTACTCGCTGCTCCTGCTGGACGAGGTGGAGAAGGCGCACCCGGACGTCTTCAACATCCTGCTGCAGGTCCTGGACGACGGCCGGCTGACCGACTCCCAGGGCCGCACGGTGGACTTCACCAACACGGTGATCGTGATGACCAGCAACCTCGGCTCCGAGGCGATCATCCGGCGCGGTGCCGGGATCGGGTTCGGGCCGGGCGGCGCGGACGCGGACGAGGAGGCGCGCCGCGAGCAGATCCTGCGGCCGCTGCGCGAGCACTTCCGGCCGGAGTTCCTCAACCGCATCGACGAGATCGTGGTCTTCAAGCAGCTGTCCGGCGAGCAACTGCGGCAGATCACCGACCTGTTGCTGGAGAGCACCCGGCGGCTGCTGGACGGGCAGGGCGTCTCTGTCACGTTCACGGACGCGGCCGTCGACTGGATCGCCGAGCGCGGCTACCAGCCGGAGTACGGCGCCCGGCCGCTGCGCCGCACCATCCAGCGCGAGGTGGACAACCAGCTGTCCCGGCTGCTGCTGAACGGCACGATCTCCGAGGGCAGCCGGGTGACGGTGGATGTCACGGACGGGCGGCTGGACTTCCGCGCCCAGGGAACCCAGCCGCCCGCACCGGAGTTGTAGGCCGTACAGGCCCGCGACACGCTACGGCGCCGGGTCCACGACCATCGCCGAGCCGCCGCCGCGCCGTACCTTCTCGGCGGCGGCGAGCCACTTGCCGCCCGGCAGCCGTTGCACACCGGTCGCCGCGCCGATCTCGGGGTTGAGCGAGAAGGAGTGCCCGATGGCCTCCAGCTGTTTCCTCAGGTCACTGTTGTAGAGGGCGGGTTCGAGTTCGGTCTTGGCCGCGTTGCGCTGGCTGGCCCGCGGTGCGGCGATGGCGTCGACCAGCGGCAGATGCCGGTCGAGGAACCCGGTGAGGGTCTGCAGCACGGTGGTGATGATGGTCGCGCCGCCGGGCGAACCGAGCGCCACCACGGGCCGGTTGCTGCTGTCCAGCACGATCGTCGGGGAGATCGAGGAGCGCGGCCGCTTGCCCGGGCCCGGCAGGTTCGGGTCGTGCACGGCCGGGTTGGCCGGGGCGAAGGAGAAGTCGGTCAGCTCGTTGTTGAGCAGGAAGCCCCGGCCGGGCACGGTCATGGCGCTGCCGCCGGTCTGCTCGATGGTGAGCGTGTAGGAGACGACGTTGCCCCACTTGTCGGCCACGGTCAGATGCGTGGTGTTCTCACCCTCGTACGTCGTCGGGGCCGCCGTACCGCCCTGGCCGCAGGCCGCCGGGTGGCGCGGGTCGCCGGGGGCGAGCGGGCTGGTGAGGACCGCGTCGTCCTTGATCAGGCAGGCGCGCGAGTCGGCGTACCGCTGCGACAGCAGCTCTTTCGTCGGCACGTCCTCGAAGGCGGGGTCGCCGACCCAGCGCCCGCGGTCGGCGAAGGCGATGCGGCTCGCCTCGATGAAGTGGTGCAGGTACTGCGCCTCGCTCGCCTTGGACAGGTCGGTGTTCTCCAGGATGTTGAGGGCTTCGCCGACCGTGGTGCCGCCCGAGGAGGAGGGGGCGATGGAGTACACGTTCAGGCCGCGGTACGACGTCCTGGTGGGTGCCTGCAGCTTGGCCCGGTAGACGGCGAGGTCCTTCTCCTCCAGCTTGCCGGGGCGGGCGTTCCAGCCGGAGGCGGGGTCCACGGGCGGGTGTTCGACCGTCTTGACGATGTCGTCGCCGATGTCCCCGCGGTAGACGGCGCCGACGCCCTCGCGGCCCAGCTCCTCGTAGGTGCGGGCCAGTTCGGGGTTCTTGAGCGTGGAACCGACGACCGGCAGCTGTCCGTTCGGCAGGAACAGCTTCGCGGTGTCCGGGAAGTAGCGGAACCGGGTTTCGTTGGACGCGGTCTGCGAGCGGAAGGTGTCGTCCACCGTGAAGCCCTCACGGGCGATCCGCTCGGCCGGCTTCAGAACGGTGCCGAGCCGCTCGCTGCCCCACTCGTCCAGCGCGGTCTGCCAGGTCGCGGGTGTGCCGGGGGTGCCGACGCTCAGGCCGCTGCTGACGGCGTCGGCGAAGGACAGGGGCTTGCCGTTCTCCAGGAACAGGTCGGAGTCGGCGCTGAGCGGTGCCGTCTCGCGGCCGTCGACGGTGTGCACCGTGCGGGACTTGGCGTCGTAGTAGACGAAGTAGCCGCCGCCACCGATGCCGGCCGAGTAGGGCTCGGTGACGCCGAGCGCGGCGGCGGTGGCGACGGCCGCGTCGACCGCGTTGCCGCCGTGTCTGAGCACCTCGATGCCGGCGGCGGAGGCGTCCGCGTCGACGCTGGAGACCGCTCCGCCGTAGCCGACGGCCACGGGAACCTTCGCAGGGCTTTCGCTCTTCGTCGCGGCGGGCGGCGCCGCCGCTCCCACCGACACCAGCGCGGCCGAGACCGCCAGAACCGCAAGTTTCCGCGTGCCAGGACGCCTCATCCGCACCTCCCGTAGCGAACGTCCAGCCTAGCGCCCCAAGGGGGCGCGCGGCAGTGTTTGATAATGCGGCTACCGCCGCGTGGGCGCGACCAGCCACGACGGCGCTGCACACGATCCACTGCGCATAGCGGCACTCACAGTGCAGCGCATAGCATGCGCGGCCATGAACGACGACGTCCGCAACATCGTCCTGGGCCTGGTGGCGACCGCGATATCGGCCTCGCTGGGCTGGCTCGCCCGTACGCATCTGTGGCGCCGCAAACTGCGCCGCAAGCAGGCGTTCTTCGGGCTGCCGGACAACTCCGAGACCCTGCTGGTGGTCAACCGTGACGCGGGCGGTCCGGAACTGACGGTGACACGGCAGGATGTGTTCGCGCTGCTGGAACTCTCGGCCCTGATCAAGGACTGCCGTGCGCACGCCCGGGTCGTCGCGCACGACGCGGCACAGCAGGGCTTCGGCGAGCGCACCGAGTTCTGCCTCGGCGGTCCCGCCTCCAACCGCCGGATGGCCGCCCATCTGTCCTCGCTGCTGCCGGGTGTGCGGGTGAACACGGACGCCGAACCCGGCCCGGACCGCGGCGCCTTCCAGATCGGCGGCGAGAGCTACCGGCTCGGGAAGGGCCAGAGCGAGTACGTGCTGCTCGCCCGGCTCACCATGGGCCGGGACGCCCGCCCGGTGTTCCTCTTCTGCGGCCAGCGAGCCATCACCAACCAGGCCGCCACCCGCTATCTCGCCCGCCACCACGAGCGGCTGGCCCGCAAGTACGGCACCGGCTCCTTCGTGCTGCTGCTGAAGGTGGTCAACTCCCAGGCGTACGGCCCGGATGTGGTGGAGCTGGTCGCGGACGTGACGCGGGCGGCGCGCACTCCCCTGCCCGAGCCGACCTCGGCCGACACGGCCGCTTAGCGGTTCAACAAACTTTACTGGCACGTAACTTACCGACGGGTTACTTGCGGTAAGGACGTCCGGTTACCGTCGGGTCACTTTGCACTGCAACAGTTGAAGGAGTGACCCATGATTCAGGGGGTCGGCGCGAAGCGCCGTCGAACAGGGCGGTGGCGGGCGACGGACGGGCATGGTCGCACCGCTCTGCGCACCGCCGCCGCAGGAACCGTCTCGGCTGCGCTCGTCGCCGGCAGCGTCGTCGGCCTCGCGCCCGCCGCCCAGGCCGCCACCCCGGGCGTCCGGTTCGTCGACATCACCGGCGACGGCGGCACCGTACTGAAGGCGAACGTCGTCACACCCGCGGGCGCCGACGGCTCGCACAGCCACCCCCTCATCGTGCTGCCCACGAGCTGGAGCCTGCCGCAGGTGGAGTACCTGGCGCAGGCTCAGAAGCTCGCCGACGCCGGCTACGTGGTGCTCACCTACAACGTGCGCGGATTCTGGCAGTCCGGCGGCCAGATAGAAGTGGCCGGTCCGCCCGACATCGCGGACGCCTCCAAGGTCATCGACTGGGCCCTCACCAACACCCCCGCCGACCCCCGGCACATCGGCATGGCCGGGGTGTCGTACGGCGCCGGGATCAGCCTGCTCGCCGCCGCGCACGACAAGCGCATCAAGGCCGTGGCCGCGCTCAGCGGCTGGGCGGACCTGGTGAACTCGATCTACTCGGGCCGCACCCAGCACGTCCAGGCGCTGGGCGTGCTGGACGGGTCGGCCACCCTCACCGGCCGCGAGAGCCCCGAACTGCGGCAGATCTTCGACAACTTGTACTCCTCGAACCTGTCGAAGGAACAGGAGATGATCGACTGGGGGCGGAAACGTTCCGCCGCGACCTATGTCGACCAGCTGAACAGGAACGGCGCGGCCGTCATGCTCGCCAACGCCTGGGGCGACACGGTCTTCCCGGCCAACCAGTTCGCCGACTTCTATCAGAAGCTGACCGTGCCCAAGCGGCTCGAACTGCGGCCCGGCGATCACGCGACCGCCGAGCTGACGGGCCTGTTCGGGCTGCCCAACGACGTCTGGACGGACACCGAGCGCTGGTTCGACCACTATCTGAAAGGCGCCGACAACGGCATCGACCGTGAGCAGCCGGTCCAGCTGAAGTCCCGTAGCGCGGGGGGATACGAGGGCTACCCGGACTGGAAGTCGGTCGAGGCGACACGGAGGAAGTTCGCGCTCGCGGGCTCCACCACGATCCACGCCAACGTCGACTCCGGCGCGGACGGCGGGATCGTCTTCCTCTCCAGCATCCTCGACCAGGTCGCCCAGCTGCCGCCCATGGCCGCGATCCCGCTGCTGCCGCGCCGCTGGGCGGCCGTGTGGCAGTCGGAGCGGTACGGCAGCACCCAGAAGGTGCGCGGCACCGCCGGCCTGCACACCACGCTCACGCCCAGCGCGGAGAGCGGCACTCTCGTCGCCTACCTGTACGACGTGGGGCCGCTCGGCATCGGCAAGCTCGTCACGAACGCGCCGTACACCTGGCACGCGCGGACACCCGGCGAGCCGTTCGACGTCGACCTGGACCTGTTCTCCACGGCGTACGACGTACCCGCCGGGCACCGCCTCGCGATGGTGGTCGACACGGTCGACCCGCTGTACATCGAGCACAACCCGTCCGGCGCGCAGCTGACCTTCTCCTCGCCCTCGGACGACCCGTCGTACGTGTCCGTCCCGCTCGGCGAGCAGTGATCTCCGGCTGCCGCCGGACGAGCCTGGCCCGTGTGAACTGCCGCCCCCTGGGGTCTCGCAGCATGCAGAACGGCACATCTTAGTCGAGATCGGCGGCGATGAGCTGCCCGGCGGGGAGGAACTCCTCCCCGCACAACGGGGCATCCACCAGGTGTGCGTCAACCGGCCGGTACCGAAAAGGAGATGGAGGGGGACGCGGGCTCAGGTCTCGGCGATCTCCGCGTACAGCTGGGACAGCTCGGGCACGCCGCTCGCGGCCCAGTCCTGCCCGGCGCCGGTCACCTCGACCTCACGGCCCGAGGCCAGCCGTACGACGGGCTCGCCGTCGGGACGGATGAGCCAGGCGGCGCCGGGCACGGTACGCACCACGACCGTGCCCAGATACAGTCCCGCGTCGTTGCCCAGCCGGGGCAGGAACTCGGCGTCGTCGCGCCAGCGCGGGACCAGCTGGTCCAGGGCCTCCAGGGAGGCCGGGGTGTCGTCGAGGCGGACGCCGGCCCGGGCCGCCTGCGAGCGGAGCAGTTCGCACTCGGAGAGCAGCGCGGCGACCGCCTCCGGGTCGGCGGGCGGCGCCGTCTCTCCGCTCTTCTTGTGCCGGTGGCCCAGGAACGGAAGGTTCATGGACCCAGCGTGGCATCAGACGTCGAGGTCGACCACCACCGGAGCGTGATCGGAGGCACCCTTGCCCTTGCGCTCCTCGCGGTCGACGTAGGAGTCCTTGACGGCCTTGGCGAACGGTGCGTTGCCGTACACCAGGTCGATGCGCATGCCGCGGTTCTTCGGGAAGCAGAGCTGGCGGTAGTCCCAGTACGTGAACGGGTGGTCGTACTTCAGCGGGCGCGGCACCACGTCGTTCAGACCGGCCTCGCGCAGGGCGGCGAGGGCGGCGCGCTCGGCGGGGGTGACATGGGTGGAGCCCTCGAAGGCGGCCGGATCGTAGACGTCGTCGTCCGTCGGTGCCACGTTGTAGTCGCCCATGACGGCGAAGGGGCGGCTGCCCTGCGCGTCGCCGTACACGGCCGCCTTCAGGGCCTCGAACCACTGGAGCTTGTAGGCGTAGTGCGGGTGCTCCACCTCGCGGCCGTTCGGCACGTACACCGACCAGACGCGGACCGGGCCGCAGGTCGCCGAGATGGCGCGCGGCTCGGTCACGCCCTCGAAACCGGGGTCGCCGGGCAGGCCCTTGACGACGTCCTCGATGCCGACCCGGGAGAGCACCGCCACTCCGTTCCACCGGCCGGTGGCGTGGACCGCCGACTCGTAGCCCAGCTCGCGCAGCTGGTCGGACGGGAACTGCTCCTCGGCGACCTTGGCCTCCTGCAGGCACAGCACGTCGGTGCCGCTGCTCTCCAGCCAGGCCAGCAGCCTCGGGAGGCGGGCGGTGATCGAGTTCACGTTCCAGGTAGCGATGCGCATGCCTGACAACCTACCCGGAGCCACTGACAACGGACTCAGACCTCCGCCGACGCCCCCGGGGTCAGCCGCTGGTGGTCCGTGCCGCCCAGGGCGCCGATCTGGCGGTCGTAGATCGGCCGGGCCAGGTCCGTCAGCAGGGCGTCGTGGACATCGTAGGCGCGCTGCGGCCGCACCTCGCGGACGTAGTCGATGACCTCGGAGATCTTGTTCCAGGGGGCCATCACCGGCAGCATCAGCGTCTCCACCGGGTGGCTGGGGACGGTGAGGGCGTCGCCGGGGTGGAAGACCCTGCCGCCGTCGATCAGATAGCCGACGTTGGTGATCCGCGGGATGTCCGGGTGGATCACTGCGTGCAGTTCGCCGTGGACCTGCACCTCGAAGCCGGCCGCGGTGAAGGTGTCGCCGTGGCCGACGGTGTGCACCCGGCCCGGGAAGGCCGCCGTGATCCGTTCGGCGACGGACTTCAGCGTCCAGATCCGGGCCGCGGGGTTGTTCTCCATGGCGGCCCGGAGCCGGAACTCGTCGAAGTGGTCCGGGTGCTCGTGCGTGATCAGGATGGCGTCGGCACCGAGCGCGGCGTCCTCCTCGCTGAACCCGCCGGGGTCGATGACGAGCGTCTGACCGCCCTTGTCGAGGCGGACACAGGCGTGGGACTTCTTCGTGAGCTTCATGACACACCATCCTGCCGAAACGGCGGCCCGCCGTGCGCGAGGCGGCACGGCTCACTCGGCGGGCGTGGTCTCCTCCTGGACGACCTGCCGGGCCACCCGGAGCGCGCTGTGCGCGGCCGGCACCCCGCAGTACACGGCCGCCTGCAGCAGCACCTCCTTGATCTCGTCCGGGGTGAGCCCGTTGCGCAGGGCGGCCCGCGTGTGGACGGCCAGCTCCTCCAGATGGCCGCCCGCGACCAGCGCGGTCAGCGTGACGCAGCTGCGGGTACGGCGGTCCAGACCCGGCCGGTCCCAGATCTCACCCCAGGCGTAACGGGTGATGAACTCCTCGAACTCCCCGGAGAAACCGTCGGCGTCGGCCAGCGCCCGGTCCACGTGCGCGTCGCCGAGCACCTCCCGGCGGATCTTGAGCCCGGTCCCGTACCGGTCGGTCTGCGCGGCCGGCCGCGCCGGCACGGCGGCCGGGGCTATCGCGGCGACCGGCGCGGCCTGCGGCGGCACGGCCGGGAGCGGGACGGCCAGGGCCGCCGGCAGGACCGTCTGGCCGGTGTCGTACGGCTGCTGCCAGGCGGTGGAGAAGTGGTGCACCAGCAGGTCGGTGACGGCCGCCGGCTGCTCGACCGGGACCAGGTGGGAGGCGCCGGGGACGACCGCGAGCCGGGCGTCCGGAATGCCGGCGACCAGGGTGCGGGCCTCGGCGGGCCCGGTGACCTGGTCGTCGGAGCCGACGAGCACGAGCGTCGGCACGCCGACCCGGCCCAGCTCGGTCCGCACGTCGAACGCGGCGAGCGCCTCGCACGCGGCGATGTAGCAGCCCGGGTCGGTGGTGCGGACCATCTGCACCGCCCACTCGGTGATCGCCGGCTGGGCCGTGGCGAAGGAGCCGGTGAACCAGCGCTCGGGCGAGGTGCGGGCGATCGGGTCGAGCCCGTTGGTACGGACGATCACCCCGCGCTGGCGGAACTCGTCGGCGGTGCCGAACCGGGGCGAGGCCGCGACCAGCGCCAGCGAGGTGAGCCGCTCGGGGTGGCGCAGGGCCAGCTCGATGCCGAGGGCACCGCCGAGCGCACAGCCCGCGTAGCCGAACCGCTGCACGCCGAGCGAGTCCAGCATGGCCAGCAGCCGGCCGGCCAGCTCGGCGACGGACCCGGCCGGGCGGGCCGGGGCACCGCCGTGCCCGGGCAGGTCGAACCGCAGGACCCGCCACTGCCTGGTCAGCTCCGGCACCTGGCGGTCCCACATGTGCCATGTGGTACCCAGTGAGGGACCCAAGATCAGGACCGGAGCGTCTTCTGGCCCGTCAAAGCGGTATTGCAGGGTGTTCGGGGGTGTCTCACTCACGCCCCAGACCCTCTCACGTCTCACGGACGCCCCTATAACGCGGGATCGGTAGATACTGTCCTGACCAGGTTGAAGACCTCTCGGGCGGCATATCGCTTGAGGCATCGGATGATCTCACGCCGGGTCTTGCCCTCCTGGGTGCGGCGTTCGTAGTACGCCTGGGTGCGCGGGTCGTGGCGCAGGCGGGTGAACACGATGCGGTGCAGGGCGGCGTTCGCCTGCCGGTCGCCGCCGCAGTTGAGCCGGCGCGTGCTCCGACGGCCCGACGAATACTCGACGGGGCTGACTCCGCAAAGCGCAGCAAAGGACGCCTCAGTGTTCAGCCGCTCGGGGTTGTCTCCCATAGTGATCAGCAAGGTGACTGCGCTGTCCGGGCCGATGCCCACCGGCACGAGCAGCTGTGGGGCATGGTGTTCGACGAGCTGGGTCAGGCATTGGTTCAGCTCATTGATCTGCCCGGTGAGCTGTTCAATCCGCTCCGCGAGCATTCTCAGAGTCATATGGGTGGCCTGGACCACCACGTTCTCGCCCTTCTCGCCGTCGCCTGGCCCGAGGCGTGCGCAGGTGCGGAACAGCTCGCGGTTGCCCAGGCTGGACAGCCGTTCCCGCAGTGCGGAATCGGCGATGACCAGGACGGCTTTGAGCTGGTTGATCGCCTGGGTACGGGCCTTGACCGCGGAGTCCTTGGCGAGCTTGAAGATCCGGGCGCTGTGCACCGGTCCGTCGCCGGACTTGGCCCGGGCCCGGGCGCGGCCACTGAGCACAGCTCGAGCAGCGGCCTGAGCGTCGAGCGGGTCCGACTTCCCGAGCAGTCGGCGGGCTGACCGGTCGGGCCGATTCACTTCGAAGACCTGAACCTGCTGGGCCAGCAGGTAGCGGGACAGGCCCGCGCCGAACGTGCCGGTACCCTCTACCCCCGCTCGACGCACCGTCCCCCGCTTACGGGCCCACACAAGCATCTGCCGGTAGCCGGCCGCCGTCGCCGGGAAGGACTCGGTTCCCAGAACCTTCCCCAGCGGGGAGATCACGGCGGCGACATGCACCTCGCCGTGCGTGTCCACGCCCAGGACGATCTCGCGCCGAACGGGCGGATCCGTGCTCGATGAGGTGCTGCGCTGTTGGGTCGTCACGATGGTTCGCCTCCCACATGCTGACGTGCTGGCTAGGGTGAATGGCACCGGCCTGCTGGGGCGGTCTGAACCGTGATGGCGCCTGAACTCGGCAAGACCCCTATCGGGACACGCCCTGTGGCTCGGTGGCAGGCAGCATCCCGCAACGGCAGTCGACAGGTCCGTGACTGGACACTTCGGTCATAGATCTCACGAGTCAGACCCCCGCCCGGGACGGCACTGCGCAACCGTGCCATCGATCCCGGCGCACCGGTACGTCCGACCACAACCGGATGGCTTTTCGCCCGAACCAATGCCCAACCTGGCCGAAGCAGGCTGATGATGAGTTGACTCCCGGCCCACTCGTGACCGGCCGTGGCGGACAGCCGTCCGGCCCGCCTTACGGTCGCCTTTCATCGAGCATCGCTCGGAGCATCGAACGAGTGTCACGGTCCGGCCTGCCCGCACTCCCACGGACCGCGCTGAAAGGAAGCCTCCGCTGGACCGGTGATGTGTTCGCTCACTGGGACGCGGGCCGCCTGGTGCCATCGGCATGGGTGCGGGCCTCATCGAGGAGCTGACGGAGTCCGGCGAGGGTTGGCGCGACGGCGGTGGCGAGGAGCGCAACGTCGTCGGCGAGGGGCGACAGCACAGCAGTGCCCTCGTAGTGGGTCGCCGAGGAGCAGGGGTGCCGGTGGCGGGTCGAGGTCGGGGGTGACGAGGAGGAGTTGGCCTGTCGCGCGGTGGCGGCCCAGTACGGCGGGTCCGTCCCATGCGGGGGCCCGCGGGCCGTAGACGGTCTGCTGGTCCAGGGTTGTACTGTCGGCGCGGAGCACGGTCAGCCGTGTGGCCACGTGGCCCGGGGGTTCGGCGGAGCGTCCGAGGAGCTGTTCTTCGCGCAGGAGCAGGTGGGACGTCTTGCACCGGGTGCTCGGGTACGACCTGACCTTCATGGAACCCATAGCCGCGCGCAGCATCGACGGCCTCACCGAACGTCTCTCCCGCGCCCTGCACCGGGCATCCTGAACAGACAAGGCACCGCACACGGCCGAACGCTGAAGCTGTAACTCACGTGAACGGAGACAGATAGCAATGCGATGCCAATTGGGCAGTATTTTTGGATGATTACTCTGCGTTTTGATCTTTCTTACGCATTCGTCCATGCTGACGCTGTGACCGTTTTGATTACGGGTGCCACCGGGTTCGTAGGTTCGCGTATCGCCCATGCCCTGCTGACGACGCGGGACCAGCGTGTGATCGCGTTGGGCCGGGGTGACCTTGTCGCCCTGCGGCGACGGGTCGTGGCCGCGGTCAGCGTGCACGGCGATATGGGCGCCGATGCGCTGCGGCGGCTGCAATGCGTCACGGGTGATGTGACGCTGCCGTGGTTGGGGTTGTCGCCCGGGATGCACACACGGCTGGCGGATCAGGTCGATGCCGTATGGCACTGTGCGGGTGACATCGCGCTGGCGGGTGAGCGGGACCGGCTCTTTCGGGTGAATGCCCACGGTACGGCCCAGGTGCTCGCCTTCGTCGACCGGACCCGGCCAGGCTGCCGCCTGGTGCACGTGAGCACGATGGCGGTTGCCGGGGACCGGCCCGCCGGTGTGGTGCGCGAAGACGACCTCACCGACGCTCATGGTTTCGTGACGCATTACGACGCCTCCAAGTACGAGGCGGAGCAACTGGTCCGCGGTTGGAGTGCTGATCGTGGCCGTCCGGCGGTGGTGCTGCGGCCCGGCGTCGTCGCCAGTGACCGACCGCTGCCGGAGACTGCGGCCGGGCACCCTCTGGCGCTGCTGGGGCGCATGATCGAGGCTGTTGCCAGCGGCGGGGCCCCCGGTATCCCGGCCGTTGCTGAACGTTCCTCCGGTGCACAAGTCCGGCTGAGGCTGGAGGCGTCTTCCTCCGCAACGTTCAACATCGTGCCGAGTGACTACGCGACGGAAGCGATGGTCCGCATCGGACACGACACACCTCATGAGCGTGCTGCGGTGCACACCTACCACATCGTGCATCACACGCCCACACGGCTGGCAGACCTGCTCAGCGCCTTCGAGGACCACTACCCCGGTCTTCGGCTGGAGTGTGCGGAGCGCTTCGATGACGCCACACCGGCCGAGCAGTTCATCGCCACGCATCTCACCGGGTTCCTCAGCTACTGCCGCCTTCAGCACACCTTCGACCGCACCCGTACCCTGACCGCCACCCCCGGCCTGCCCGAGCCCGCCCCACTCGGGGCGCCGTTCCTCAAGCGGGCGCTCGGGTTCGAAACCCGCCCGGCCGGCAGCCCGGCCATGAGTGCCTCCTGACCCACCGCCCTCCCACCGGCTCTGGAGGCTTGCCCCCACACGTAAGCGCTCCGACTCGCCACCTCTCCGTCTCTGCCTGGAGCACCGTTGTCTCTGCGTACGTCCATGCTGTCCGAGGACGCCATTGCCGTAGTGGGTTCCGCCTGTCGGCTGCCCGGCGGGATTCATCATCTGGACGACCTGTGGGCGGCCCTGGCAACCGGCGCCGACCTGGTGACCGAGGTACCCCCGGACCGCTTTCCGGTCGCGGACTTTGTCGACTCCAGCCGCCGTCCGGGCCAGTCGTACACCGCGGCGGGTGGATTCCTCGACGACGTGTCCGGATTCGACACCTCCTTCTTCACCGGCATCTCGCCGAGGGAAGCGGCCCAGATGGACCCGCAGCAGCGGTTGCTGCTGGAGATGACCGTGGAAGCACTGGACGACGCCGGTGCCGACGCCGCGGCACTGGAAGGCTCGGACACGGCGGTGTTCATCGGCTGCTCAAGCCGTGACTACGGCGAACTGCAGTCGGCCTCACCGGAGTCGGGGAACGCCTACACCATGTCGGGGATGGCTGGCGCCATCGTCGCGAACCGGTTGTCGCACTACTTCGACTGGCACGGGCAGAGCGTGACGGTCGACACCGCCTGTTCCTCCGCCCTGACCGCCGTGCACCAGGCATGCGAACACCTGCGGGGCGGGCACGCTCGCGTCGCCGTCGCGGGCGGTGTCACCGTCCTCCTCAACCCTCATATCTTCTCCGGCTTCTGCAACGCCTCCATGCTGTCGCTGACGGGACGTTGCCGCCCCTTCTCCGCACAGGCCGATGGCTTCACCCGCGCGGAAGGCGGCGGACTGGTCCTGCTCAAGCGGCTGGCCGACGCCCGCGCCGACGGAGACCGCGTCCACGCGGTGATCGTTTCCAGCGGCGTGAATAACGACGGCCGTACTCCCGGCCTGGCGCTCCCCAGCAGCGCCGCGCAGGAGGCGCTGTTGCGCCAGGTGTACGAGAGGGCCGGGCTGGTGCCCGACGACGTCGCCTACCTGGAGGCACACGGTACCGGCACCCCGGCGGGGGACCCCCTGGAGGTCGAGGCGATCGGCCGGGCTCTGGGCGTCGGCCGCAACCGGGGCCCCCTTCCGATCGGGTCGGTGAAGAGCAACCTCGGTCATTCGGAAGCCGCCGCCGGCATGTCGGGGTTGTTCAAGGCCCTGCTGGTCCTCAAGCACCGCCGGATTCCACCGACCCTGCACGCCGGACAACTCAACCCCGCCATCCCCTTCGACGAGCTGAACGTGCGGCCGGTCACGCGGCTGGAACAGCTCGACGGGCCCGGCGCGGTCGTGGCCGGGGTGAACTCGTTCGGTTTTGGCGGCGCCAACGCCCACCTCGTCGTGGCCGCCTGTCCCTCTGACGATGTCGGGCCGAAGCCCAGGCCACGCGCAGTGCCGGTGGTGGTGTCCGCCCGGACGCCGGCCGCACTGGCGCAGGCGAGCCAGCGGATGGCGGAGCACCTCCAGTTCGCTGACGATGACCTCTACGACGTCGCCTACACCTCGACGCAGCGCCGCACCCGCCATGAGCACACCGCCTGCGTCTGGGCCGAGAATGCGTCACAGGCGGCCGAGGCCCTGCTGCAACTCGCGGGAGGCGATCAGCCCGAAGCGGCCGCCGACTCCGTACGAGCCGCCCCCGGCCGGGTGGCGTTTGTCTTCGACGGCAACGGGTCGCAGTGGGCCGGCATGGGTGCCGACCTGCTGGACGAGCCGGTCTTCGCCTCCGCCATCGACGAGGTCGACGCGTGCCTGCGGCCTCATCTGAGCTGGTCGGTGCGTCAACGGCTCGCGGCCGGTTCACCGGATCTGGAGCACACCGAAATCGCTCAGCCGTTGCTGTTCGCCGTGCAGGTGGGGCTCGTCCGGCTTTTGTCGGCACGGGGCATCGAGCCGGACGCGGTCGTCGGCCACAGCATCGGGGAGATCGCCGCGGCGTACGTCGCCGGCTGTCTCGATCTGGAGCAGGCGTGCCGTGTCGTGGCGGTGCGCAGCCGTGCGCAGGCGGCGACGGCCGGCAGTGGCCGTATGGCCGCGGTCGGCCTGAGCCGCGAGGAAGCCACCAAGGAGCTGGCGGCCTTCCACGGACGCCTCGAGATCGCCGGGGTCAACAGTCCCGGTGACGTCACCATCGCAGGAGACGCCGTCACGCTGGCGGAACTGGGCCGGCAGCTCACGGCTCGCGATGTGTTCTTCCGCGTCCTGGACCTCGACTACGCCTTCCACTCACGGCACATGGAGCCCGTGCGCGAGGAAGTCGCGGACCACCTGCGCACTCTGCGCCCGCGCCAGGGCCGCTTGATGTTCGCCTCCACGGTGACGGGCACGCTCCTGACGGGGCAACGGCTCGACGCGGACTACTGGTGGCAGAACGTGCGGGAACCCGTGCTGTTCTCCGACGCCGTACGGGCACTGGCCGGCGAGAACTGCACCCACTTCGTCGAAGTCGGCCCCCACCCCGTCCTGTCCACCTACCTGAAGCGGCTGCTGCCCGGCCACGTCGGTGCGCACACCACACTGCGCCGCGACACCCACGGCCCCACTGCACTGCGCCGCGCCACCGCCGCAATCATCGCCGCCGGAGCCCCCACCAGCGCACAGTGCTTCCCCCGGCCCGGCAAGGTCGTGTCCCTGCCCGGGTACCCGTGGCAGCGCGAGCGGCACTGGAGCGGAACGCCCGACTGGTGGGTCACCGTCCCCCAGGACAAAACCCTGGTGCATCCCCTGCTGGGCCGCCGGGCGGCTGTCGCAGAGCCCACCTGGCACCAGCAGCTCACCCGCACCCGGGTGCCCTGGCTGGCCGACCACCAGGTCGGGACGAACGTCGTCATGCCGGCGACCGCCTACCTGGAGGCCGCGCTGGCGGCGGGCCGCGCCGGACTGGGCACACGGTGTGAGGTCACCGACCTCGATGTGCTCAGGCCCATGACGCTGCCGCGCTCCGACGACCCGGCCTCGATGTCGATCCAGACGTCGCTGTCCGTCGAGGACGGCATCGTGCTCATCGCTTCCCGCACCGATGCCGCCGCGCAGTGGACACCGCACGCCCGAGGCCGCGTCCGCCGTCTCACCGTCCCCGCTCCGGCGCCGCTCGGTCAACGAGGCGACGGCACAGTGGTCGAGGCCGCCGTGCACTACCAGCACGCCGCCCGGGCGGGCCTGTCGTACGGCCCGGCGTTCCAGGTCCTGACCGGCCTGAACGTGTCCGACACGGAGGCCACCGCGACCTACCGCCTGCCGGCGCTGCCCACATCGGACGGCGCCGACTTCGAGGCGCACCCGGTGATCTGCGACGGCGCGCTCCAAGCAGCCGCCCCGCTCCTCGCCCAGGTCGCCGGCGGCCGCATGTTCCTGCCCACCGCGATCGGGTCCGCCCGCGTATGGCGGCGTCCCCCGGCAGACGGCCTGATCCACGTGACACTGCGCCACCTCACGGGGGTGGACGCCGTCGTCGACGTGACCGTGACCCAAGAGGACGGCACCATCGCCGTCCAACTGTCGGGCTGCCGCCTGCACGCCGTTTCCACCCGGGACGAGGTGCAGGAACTGGCGACCGTGCTGCGGTACGCGCCCCGCTCGGGCCGGTCCCAGGTCACGACTCCCGCGCCTTTGCCCGACCCGGCGCGCACAGTGGCCGCCACGGCCCCTGCTCGGGCCGCCTTCGAGGAGGAGCAGGCCGACGACTACCGCCGCTTCGCACCCATGGTGAAGACCACGGCCGGGCACTACGCAGCCGCCGCCTTCGGCGCTCTCCTACCGGGCAAGGACCACTTCCGGCTGCGCGACCTGCTGGAAGCGGGACTGCGACCGCACTACGCCCCCTACGCGCGCCTGCTGGCCGGGCTCGCGACCCGGGCCGGCCTCCTGGAGCACCTGCCCGCCCAGGCCACCGGAGAGGACAGCTGGCACCTCACCGGAGCGGAACCCGCCCCGGAAGCACACCTGCGACAGTGCGCGGAGCGCTTCCCCCAGTGGATCACCGCCATCGCCCTGTACTCCCGCTGCGGCACCCATCTGACCGACATCCTCACCGGCCGCACCGACGCCCGCGACGTGCTGTTCAACGAGGCCGACCGCCACCTGGTGGAAGCCTTCTACGCCGACACCCCGCAGATGCGCGCTCACAGCCATTACGCCCGCCTCGTCCTGGAGGAAGCGCTGCGCACCTGGCCGGCCGACCGTCCCCTGCGCATCCTGGAGGTCGGCGCCGGCACCGGCGGCCTGACCACAGCACTGCTCCCCGTGCTCCCGAGGCACCTGACCCGTTACACCTTCACCGACATCACGGCGGCCTTCTTCCCCCGCGCACAGGCCCGGTTCGCTGACTACGACTTCCTGGACTTCCGCACGCTCGACCTCAACAGCGACTTGGACGAACAAGGCTTCCAGCCCGGCTCCTTCGACCTGATCGTGGCCGCGAACGTGCTGCACGCCACCACGGACCTGCGCGCCACCTGCACACGCCTCGCCCAGTTGCTCGACACCGGCGGACAGCTGCTGGCAGTGGAGAGCCACGACGAGGAAATCCTCGGCCCCTGCTTCGGACTCCTGCCCGAGTACTGGTCCTTCACCGACGAGCAGCTACGCACCAGTCCCCTGCTGCCACGAGCCGCATGGGCACCTCTGCTCTCCGAGTGCGGTTTCGACGAAATCGTCGACACCGGAAGCGGCCAAACCGAAACCGCGGAGGACTACTGCCTGCTCCTCGCCCGCAGGCACACCTCACCGGCAGCCCGCGCGCACAACGAACCACCGGCCACCGACGCGCCGGCTCTCCGGACCGGCGAGCCCTGGACGATCGTCACCGACGCCGCCGGCAGGCCCCTGGGCACCGCCTTGACCACGGCCCTCACAGCCGCCGGAGCCGATGCCACCCTCGCCTCCGTGCCCGGCACAACGGACAGGTGGCCCGAGTCGCTCACCGACCAGGCGTCGCCACGCATCGTGTTGCTCCTCGGCCCCGACCAACAGCAAGACGACGCCGACGTCATCACCAAGGCCGCTGGTGCCATGAAAGCCGCGGCAGCCACGGTCGCCGCAGCGGGCCAGGCCGACCCCGAGCTGTGGCTGGTCACCCCGCCGACCGGTCTACACCCCGTTCCCGCAGACACCGGCGCCAGCCCATGGGCCGCGGCGGTATGGGGCATCGGCCGGGTTGTCGCCAACGAGCACCCCACCGTGACCGTACGCCGAATCAGCCTCTCCCCTTGCCGCGATCACACATCCGACGCCGCACGACTCCTCGCCGAACTCCTCGAACCGGGTGAGGACGACGAAGTGGTACTGGAGGCCCAAGGGCGCTTCACCCCTCGCGTGCGAGCCCTGCCGACCGCCACCCGTCAGGCAGGTCCCCACGACGCCTACCGGCTGAAGCTGAGCCGTCCCGGCCGGGGCCACCAGCTGACCTGGGCGCCGCACCCGGCGGAACGCCCCGGCGCGGGCGAGGTGGTCGTGGGCGTCAAGGCCGCCGCACTCAACTACCGCGACGTGATGCTCGCCGAAGGCATGCTGCCACCCGGCGCCGAACCGGCCACTCCCACCGGACCACTCCTCGGCCTGGAGTGCGCCGGCGTCATCACCGCCGTCGGACCGGACGTCACCGACTGGTCGGTGGGCGACCGCGTGTTCGCCTTCGCCCACGGCGCCTTCGCCTCCCACGTGCGCGTACGCACCCAACAGGCCGGCCGGATCCCCGACCACATGACCTTCGAGCAGGCGGCGACCCTGCCCGCCGTCCACCTCACCGTCCAGCACAGCCTGGAAACGCTCGCCCGTCTGCGGGCCGGTGACACGGTGCTGGTGCACGGCGGCGCCGGCGGCATCGGTCTGGCCGCCCTGATGTACGCCCGCAACGTCGGCGCCCGCCTGATCGCCACCGCGGGCACCCCGGCCAAGCGCGACCTGCTGCATGCCCTGGGCGCCGACGCGGTCTGCAACTCCCGCGACCTCTCCTTCGGCCACCGGATCCGCGAACTGACCAACGGTCAGGGCGTCGACGTCGTCCTGAACTCCCTGGCCGGCGAAGCCATCGCGCGCAGCCTCGAATGCCTGAAGCCCGGCGGCCGGTTCATCGAGCTGGGCAAGCGCGACATCTACGCCAACTCCCCGCTGCTCCTCCGCCCCTTCCGGGACAACCTGGCCTACTTCGGCGTCGACATCACCCGGCTCATCGCGGACGCCCCCGCACAGGCCGCGGCCGCCTTTCGCACGCTCACAGACCGCGTCACCGACGGCACCTACCGGCCCCTGCCCCACCAGAGCTACCCGGCATCCCGCATCCGCGACGCCTTCAGCGCACTGCGCCACTCCCGCCACCTGGGCAAGGTCGTCGTCTCCTTCACCGACAGCCTGCCCATCCCCGTCGAAGACCCGCGTCCCGTGCCGCACCTCGACGCCGACGCGACCTACCTGGTGACCGGCGGGCTGAGCGGGCTGGGCGCGACGACCGCCCGCCACCTGGCCGCCCGGGGCGCCCGCCACCTGGCCCTCGTCTCCCGCCGCGGCGCCAAGGCTCCGGAAGCCGCGGGCCTGCTCGCCGACCTCGAACGCGCCGGCGTGACCACCCAGGTGCACGCGGCGGACATCACCGAGCGCGAGGCCGTCCGGGCGGTCATCACGGAAGCGGACCGGCACGGCCGTCCGGTGCGCGGCATCGTGCACGCCGCCATGCACCTGGACGACGCCCCGCTGACCGACCTCACCGCCAAGCGCTTCGCCGCCGTCCTAGCGCCCAAGGTGCGCGGCTCCGAGGTGCTTCACGCGCTCACCGAGGACCGTGACCTCGACTTCTTCGTCACCTACTCCTCCGTCGCCGCTCTGGTCGGCAACCAGCACCAGGCGCCCTACGCGGCCGCCAACCTGTACATGGAAGCGCTGATGCGCTCACGGCGCGACCGGGGACGACCGGGTCTCTCACTGGCCTGGGGCGGCATCTCCGAGACCGGATACGTCGCGCGGACGAACATGACCGAAACCATCACCCGTTCCGGCATCGGGCTGATCACTCCGGCCATGGCCCTGACCGCACTCGACCGGCATCTGAGCCGTTCCGAGGGTCATGCAGCCGTCGGCGTCATGGACTGGGAACGCCTCACGCACCTGCTCCCGGCGCTCACCGTGCCCAGGTTCTCCGCCCAACTGGGCCACCAGGGCAGCCGGGTACAACGTGCCCAGGCCCATGACCTGCGCCAGCGTCTCAAGGCCGCCGAAGGTGACCAGGCTCGCCTCGAACTGATCACCGGGACACTCGTCGAAGCCACCGCGCACATCCTGCAAACCACCCCGGACCGCGTGGACCCTTCCGCCAACCTGGTCGACCTTGGACTGGACTCGCTGATGGGCGCCGAGCTGAAAGTGGCCCTGGAGCAGACCTTCGGTTGCGAACTGTCCCTCATGGAACTGATGGCCGCAGCGACCATCGACGGCATCGCTCACCGCATCCATCGCGTCATGCCCAAGTAGCGGCACCGCCGGCTCAGGCCCTGGACCGCAGCACTCGCGCCCCGCTACGACGTCTGCACGGAGTAGTGCCGGGTCGCGGGTGCTGCACCAGAGGCGGACGGACGCCTCTGCGGTCAGAGGCCGCCGCGCTTGGCAGGGAAGGCGGTCAGCCTGCCCACGACGGTGTCCGGGTCGTATGTCCTCACCAGATCAACGGGCTCGACGAGTTCGTAGAGATCGCCCCGGGGCGGGAACATCGACCAAGAGGAACGTCCCAACAGTCACCAGGGCGAGCTGGGGATCCAGGCAGGTCATTGCCGTCAGGACGGCCAGGACGCCGAAGGCGGCCGCCGGGACGTGCACCAGACCGCTTTCCAGCGCCGCGCGGACCTGGCCGGTGTCATGGACGATCCGGGCGGTGAGGTCGCCCGCTCCCCGCGCCCGGACGTCGGCGAGGGGCAGACGCAGCGTGTGGGCGACCCGCGCCCGCAGGCCCCGTGCGACGCTCTCCCTAGCGGGGGCCAGCATCCAGCCGCAGCCGGCCTGAGCGGCGGACGCCGCCAGCGTCAGACAGGTCAGGGCGGTGAGGGCGCCGGCGACCGGTTCGCGGCGGACGAGTGCGGTCACCACCGCGCTGATCGTCCACGGCAGGGCGAGGAGGCTGCCCGTCGAACACCAGGCGAGCGCGGCGGCGACGGCGAACCTGGCGCGGCTGCCGTGCACGAGGCCGACCGTCTTCAGGCCGCTGGTGGGTGGTGTCCGGTGACCGCCCGGAGCGCAAGGACCCTTGCTACTCAAGGCCATTGATGACACCGGTCGGCGTCTCGGCGCCCCGAACCGTTCGGCACGTCACGACGCGGTTCACTCGAGTGCCCGCCTCCTCACCCGTTCGTGTGGCCGTCCCGAATCCTCACTGTCCGGTGCCCTGTCACCGTCGCGGTGGGAGAACGGGCCGGCCGGAGCGCGCCGGCGGGTTGCGGGGGTCCACCAGTTCGCCCGGCCGGCCAGCTGCATCACCGCCGGGACGAGGACACCCCGGACGACGGTGGCGTCGAGGATGACGATGGCGGCCATGGTCGCGCCGAGAACCACCAGCAGACGCACCCGGGACACCATCAGCGCGCCCATGCTGATGGCCACCACCAGCGCCGCGGCGGTGAACAGCCGACCGGTGTGTTCGATGCCGAACACGATGGAAGCCGTGTTTCGGCGCGTACGCCGCCACTCCTCCACCATGCGGGAGACGAGGAACACCTCGTAGTCCACGCAGAGTCCGAACGCCAGGGCGGCGGCCAGCAACGGCATGGTGATCTCCAGGGCGCCCTCACCACCGCCCGCGGGCGGCCCCAGGAGCTGCCACCGCTGGAAAAGCAGCACCATCAGCCCCAGCGCCGCGCCGATGCTCAGTCCCCCCAGGGCGGCGGCCTTCAGCGCGATCAGCAGACTCCTGGTGAAGGCGAGCAGCATGATGAACACCCCGCCGAGTGTCAGGGCCGCCCACCAGCCGCACGCGGCGGTCACCGCCCGCCTGGTGTCGGCGAGATGGACGGCGGTTCCGGCGACCTGTGCCGGGCCCGGCGCCGGCGTGCCGCGGACGGCGTCGACCAGCCTCGCGGTCGCACGGGACTGCACGGGCTCCGCCGCGAACGCCACCACCAGTGTTCCGCGCTTCGCGGACGCCGTGGTGTGCCGGGCTTCGGCGAGCCTCCCGCCGGTGTAGTCCCCCGCGGCGGTGCTCACCCGCGTCGTGCCGGGGAACGTCGACAGGTGCCGTGCGTAGGCGTCCAGACCGGCCGCCTCGGCCACCGGGTCCGTGCGGGGCAGCACCACCGTCAGTTGTCGGTCGGGCGGGTAGGGGAAGTCGCGGCGGACAGCCTCTGCGGCGGCTCGCGCCTCGGCTCGGGGCGGCAGGATGGTCTCGTCCATCAGAGCCGGCCGAAGTCCGAGGACCGGCGTCGCCAATCCCAGGAGCAGCGCGGAACCGGCCAGGGCCCACAGCACGGGCCGCTTGGTGACGGTGACGGCGACCTGCCGCCAGGCCGGGCTGACCGATGCCCCGGTGACGGACCGGAGCCGGCGCCGGGGCGCGATGAGCCCGTCGATGCGCTCGCCCAGTACGGCCACCAGTGCGGGCAGCAGGAACACGGTGCCTACCGCGCACAACGCGACGACGATCAGCGAAGCGATCGCGAGCGACCGGATGAGCCCCAACGGGAACACCAGCAGCGCCGCCATACACCACGCCATGGTGAGGGCGCAGCAGACTACCGCCCGTCCGGTGGTAGACATCGCTCGCCCGACCGCCTCCTCCGCGACCAGTCCACGCGCGCGCTCCTCTCGGTAGCGGGAGAGCGTGAACAGGGCGTAGTCGACGGCCAGACCGAAGCCGAGGGCGCAACTGAGGTTGACCGCGAAGACCGTCACCGGCGTCAGCCGGGTCACGACCGACAGCACGGCCAGGGCTCCGGACGCCGCGGCCGCCCCGATCACCACGGGCACGAGCGTGGCACCGAGAGAGCCGAAGGCCAGCACCAGCACCAGGAGAACCACGGGCAGGTTGAACAGCTCCGAGTGCAACAGATCGCGTTGCGCCTGCTCGGTGGCGGTGACGTTCACCCAGGCCGGGCCGCTCACGGACAGCCTCAACCCCGGAGCGGCGGCCCGCAGGACCGGCACCAGGCTGCGGGCCGTGCGGGCGGCATCGGAGTCGCTGCCCTTGAGGTCGATGCGCAGCAACGCGCCACGCCCGTCCGCGGTGCGCAGCGGACCCAACCCGGTGCTCCAGTACGACAGCGCGACCTCGACTCCCGGTGCGCGTGCGGCCAGTTCGGTCACCCGACGGCCCTGCTCCGCCACACCGGGCGAGTCGACCGACCGGCCGGGCCGGGCGTACAAGACGAGATCGGGAGTGCTAGCGGCGAACGGTCGCGCGGCGTCCTCGGCCCGCCAGGCGGCCGTACCTTCCGCGTTGTAGCCCCCGTTGGACCACCGGCCGCCCATGCTCACGCCCAGCACGGCGCACAGCGCAAGCAGGCAGGCCGCAGAACCGAGTACCCACCAGCAACGGCGGAACGACCACCGTGCCACTGCGTCGAGCAGGCCGGCCGCTCGCCCGACGGCGGCACGAGCCCTCGGGACCACGGTCTCCTGGGGAACGGCAACTCCCGCCGACTTGTCAGGCATCAGGCACGCTGTCCCTTCGGGTGGCCAGTACATGACGGGGTCTGTCTCCTGCACCCCGGGGCGTCTGCCCAACGCCCGGCCGAGGTGACGGACACGGCTCCTCACCCGTGCGTGTGCCGGTGACGGGACACTCTGCGCCGCTCCCTGGAGACGGGTCGGCTGGAGAGAAGGATGGGAGCCGAAAGGCGTGAAGCCCCACGGCACTTCCCGCGAAGCGCCCCCCAGCACTTCCAGAGAGGGCACACCATGCCGACTGCGCTCGTCTCCAAAGCCAGCACCGGAATCGGCCGGGCGCTGGCCCGCGCTCTGGCCAGCGCGGCCCGTCCACCGGCGCATCTTCACGCCCCGGCCGGATGCCTACCAACGCCCGGCTCCGTTCCTGACAGGCGCGGTGGGGGCGGCGCGGCCGACTGAGGGGCAGGCGTCCGCACGCACTTGGCGTAGGGCGGCGGGTGGGGGTCAGAACTCCGAGAAGCCCGAGGAGGCTGTGGCGTAGCCGGAGAAAAGATTCCTGTAGTGGATGTTGGTGGCAAGCAGTTCTTCGTGGCTGCCGTTGACAACTGTTCCGTCCTCTCCGATCAGAACGACGTGCCGCGCGTTGTGGACGATGGATGGCCGGTGGCTGGCGACGATGACGCAGCGAGCTGCCGAGAAGTCGACGAGGGCTTGGACAATGCGGCCTTCGCTGATGCCGTCCAGGTGGGAGTTCGGTTCGTCGAGGAGGACGATGTCGCTGTCAGCGAGGAGAGCACGGGCCACGGCCAGGCGCTGGCGTTGACCGCCGGAAAGGTCGTGTGCGCGGCCGAGGGGGGTGCCGAGGGTTCTGGGGAGGCGCAGGACGGCCTCGCGCAGACCGACCTTCTCCAGCGCGTCCAGCAGCGTCTCGTCGCTGACCGGTCCCTCAAGGCCGAGATGGAGGTTCTCACGAAGGGTGCCCTCTATCAGCGTGGCGTGCTGGTCGACGTAGGTGGTGCGCCGACGTAGCTCGTTGAGAGGCCAGCTGTCCACGGGGCGCCCCAGCACACGGATCTCACCTTGATCGGCCGACGCGAGGCGGTTGATCAAAGTGAGCACTGTGGACTTCCCGGTGCCTGAGGGGCCGACGAGGGCGGTCAGGCCGGTTGCGGGAGCGTGAAAGCTCGCACGGTCCAGGACCGGGCTGCCTCCGGGATGGCGGAAGGTCACGTGGTCGAACGTCACGGCTTCAGCTTCGCTGTAGGGCGATTGCAGGCTGGACGGTGTGGCGTTGTCCGTTTCCGCGGTGATCGTGAAGAGGTCACGGAAACGGCCTTGCGCAGCCAGCCCCGCCTGCACGTGGCCGATGCCCAGGGCGACGATGGCCAGGGGGGAGGTGAGGTGCAGCAGGTAGAGGAAGAAGCCGCTGAAAGAGGCTAGTGAGAGCACCCCTCGCGTGATCTGCTGCCCTGCTACCAGGGCAACGGCCAGCACCGCGATCTGCTGACCGAGGCTCACCACCGGGCCGATGATGCACTGCAGTCGGGAGACAGGGAGACATGCGGAGCGCACGTCGGCCGCGGCATGTCCGAGTTTCCGGGCGGCTGCGGCCTCGTAGCGGCACGCCTTGACCGTGACGAGCGCGGTGAGGTGGGCGGTGAGACCTTGGGCGAGTTGTCCGAGGGCGCGCTGCTGCGCGTCCGCGAGGTGTTTCATGCGAGCCGTCATCAGTGCGATACCGGCGCCGGCCAGACTGAAGGCGCCGACGGCGACCAAGGTGAGGACTGGGTCGATGACGGCCATGGCGGTGAGCGTGGCTGCGGTGGTGATCAGCGCGACCGGGAGATGCACGAGACCGGTTTCGATGAGTATGCGCAGTACCACGGCGTCAGAGGTGACCCTGGCGGTGAGAGCGCCGGTGCCCTCGTCGCGGACGGCATGCAATGGCAGCCGCAGCAGGTGGTCCATGGCCTGGCAGCGCAGTCGTAGTACGGCGAGTTCGCCGATTCCGGCCAACAGCCATCCGGCGACGGCTTGGAATCCGGCTGCGCACAGGACAGCAGTGCTCATGCACAGGGCGGCACGGGTGATCGGCTGATGGTGGGTGAGGGCGTCCGTCACGACCATGGCCAGCCATGGCACGGTCAGGCCGGCGGCGGACGCGAAGAGAGACAAGACGGCGGCCAAGGCGAGCAGCACCCGATTGCCGCGCAAGAGGTCACGGCCGAGGCGCACTCCGGGCACCGTGGTGCCCATGCCGCCCCACCGGGCGGGGCTGAGGGGCGCATCGACGTGGGTGTGAGCCGTCCCAAGGGTCATGCCGCGGGGTCCGCGGTGCATGGGGCATCGGGCGGGGCAAGGGCCGACCGAGCGCGGCCGAGGTCCCAGCTGAATGCGGACGTCAGCGTGCGGGGCAGGTGCCGCAACCCCCAGGCGCAGGCTCTGTAGCGGCGGGTGGGGATGCTGACCAGGCGGCCTCTGGCGAGGTCGCGCATGGCGGCGGTAACGACCTGCTCGCTGTTCAGCCACATCCACGAGGGCAGGTGGCCGACCTCCAGCCCCGCCCGCTGGTGGAATGCCGTGCGGATGTAGCCGGGCAGCAGGGCCATGATGCGTACCCCGCTGTCTCGGACCGGCGCGGAGCGGGCGATGGACTCGGTGAAGGCGAGCACCCACGACTTGCTGGCGGGGTAGGTGCTGGCCAGCCAGGTCGGACCGTAGGCGGCGACGGACGCGACGTTGACGACGGCGCCGTAGCCGCGCTGCATCATGGCGGGCAGGACGGCCTGTGTCGTGCGCAGCACACACCCGATGTTCAGTTGCAGGAGAGCCTCTTCGGCACCGGAGTCACTGGCGGGAAAGGCCGCGGCGACCGCCATGCCGGCGTTGTTGACCAGCAGGTCCGGTACGGTCCGGGCCAGACTTTCGGTGAGCCTGCTGCTGCCGGGGGCGGTGGCCAGGTCGGCGGCCATGACAGTGACCCGCCGACCGGGGCTTCGCAGCAGGTCGGCCGTACTCTCCAGATCGCGCTCGGTACGGGCGACCAGCGTCATGTCGTAACCGGCCCCGGCCAGGTGTACGGCGAAGGCCAGTCCGAGGCCCGAGGTGGCTCCGGTAATCACCGCGCTCGGCATGACGGCCCTCCGCTGCGCCGGGAGGGAGGACGTCCGCTCACCGCGGCTGCTGGACGTCGTCGGGCGTGAACTGCACCGCCGTGCCGTACTGGTCGAGCAGACCCTGGAAAGGCTGGGAAGGCAGGCCGGGCTTCCACAGTTCGACGGCCATCTCCCCGTGGTACAGCAAGGGCCAGCGCACGTAGACCCGCGGGTCCGCGGGGTCATTGATGGCGTGTGACCGGCGGACCGTGTTGCGTGCGATCTCTACGGTCAGGTCAGTGCCGCAGCCGAACCCGTAAGGAAACCGCTCACGGTCGGCTTCCACGGTCTCGATCACTGCGTCATCGCTGGAGGTGACGCCGACGTGGGCGTGAATACCGGCGCGGACCAGGGGAACCTCGCGTTCACCATTCGGGTCCGGGACCCATGTGCCGGCCATGTCTTTGGTGACACGGACGGTGGGGCAAGCCTCCATCAGAGCACAGATCTCCCATGTCTCCACCGACGGCTGCATCGGCAGCGTGCCGCTCGGCGCCAGGACGCGCAGACGCCGTCCACCGGCCAGACGCGGCTCGACGGCCACGACCTGCTCACGCGTCAATGCCCGCTTGTCGACGTCCCAGGAGCCCGAGGCACTGACCACCAAGCAATCGAGGTCGGGGTCGAAGGCGAAGAGCATGCCCTCACTGAAGCCGCGCACCCCCATGTAGATCTCGTACATGTCGGCCAGTTGGTCGGAAACGAAGTCGGACACCTTCAACGGCGGCGACAGCAGACCCAGTTCACCCATCCGACGGCCCGCACCGGCCAGTTGCTCGGGGGCGGTGGCGGCCTGCCACGCCTCGGCCGTGATGGCGTCGCGGACGGTGTCGTAGTCGTCGGCGACCTGCTGGGCGCAGGCTGCGGTGACGAGCCGGTCCCGCATGCGGTCGGCGATGTCGTCCATCTCGGTGGGGTGGCCGCCCTCCATGGTGCACAGAGTCACCTCCGCCACCCGGCCGGGAGCGTCCCCGCGGGACACGAACAAAACCTTGGCCGCGCCCAGTCGGCCCATGGCGGTGCGAGCGGTGGCGACGACTTCGGCGTGGGGCAGGGTGCTGAACCGTTCAGGCACCTCGACCACGGCGACGACGTGGCGCGGGTTGCGGCGCAGACCATGGCGCTGGCGCAGCATCGCACTCAGCGGCGGGTAGTTCTCGGGGATCCGCTCCCGCAGTGGCTGCGGCCCTTCTGGGATCTGCCCGCACATGAGCATCAGGTCGACGTCACCGTGGGAACGGTCGAAGACGGAGTGGCCCTGGAACTCGAAAGCGGCGACCAGACGGTCGAGGAAGGCTCGTAGCGCCTGATGGTCGGCCGGCACCTCTCCGATGACCTGCACCGTGCATGGGCGCCACCAGCCGCATGCGGTCAGGTCGGTGCTGACGGTCGGTGGGGCAACCGGTGAACTACTCATGGCCTGCCTTCCAGATACGTCGTCGAGGCCGCGTCGAGGTGGGCTTTCGTGGGCGGGGCTGTGGCCGGCGGCGCGGGAATGCGACGGCGACAGAGATCCGGCTGCCCGTGTCGTGCAGGTGGCGGATCCTGCGGGGGGACCAGCACGGCGGTGACCCTACCGGCGCTCTGGCGAACGGTGGCTCACCGTCACCCTTGCGGTAGCAGACGCTCGGCGGACTGACGCCACCTCCTCACCCGATCGTGAATATCCGCAGGTGGGAGCCAGCAGAGGCACTCCTCAGTTCACCCGCAGTGGTGAACGCATCGAGGCCGTCGTCGCAATCCCGACTGGTACGAATGCCTCCGAAACACCCGAACATCGCTCGTCGTGTGTTCCCACGTATGCAGTAACGCGTGGAGGGGACCGTTCCCTCACTCCCTAAGATCGCGGAGGCTCGGCGACGAACACACCGCCGGCTCCGATCGCATGCAGCTCGCCGCTGCTTCCCACTCATTTGTGCAGGAGAACTCCGTGGCTGTGGCCCCCGCATACCCCGACAGCCAGGCCGTGGCGATCGTGGGCGTCTCGTGCCGAATGCCAGGCGGCGTCTCGGGTCTGGACGACCTTTGGGAAGCGTTGCACGCGGGACGCGACCTAGTCGGCGAGGTACCGCCCGACCGTTTCGACGCCGAAAGGTTCGTCGACGTTGAACGGCGCAGGAACAACAAGAGCTACACGGCCGCGGGCGGTTTTCTCCAGGACGTGACCGGTTTCGACAACACCTACTTCCAGCGGGTGTCACCGCGCGAGGCCGCGCGCATGGACCCGCAGCACCGGCTGCTGCTGGAGATGGCGGTCGAGGCCCTGGACGATGCCGGCATCGACCAGGCCGCCACCGCGGGCTCCGACACGGCAGTGTTCGTCGGTATGTCGAGTCACGACTACGCCGACCTGCAGTCCACCGGCGGCGACGCACCCAACGCGTACACGATGGTCGGCCTTGCCGCCACCAACGCGGCCAACCGCATCTCGCACCTGCTCGATTGGCACGGGCCGAGCATGACGGTGGACACCGCTTGCTCATCGGCCCTGACCGCCTTGCACCAGGCGTGCGAGACGCTGCTGACGGGCCGGGCCCGTATGGCGCTGGCAGGAGGAGTGAGCGTCCTGCTCAGCCCGTTCGGCTTCACCGGCTTCTCGGCCGCCTCCATGCTGTCGCCGACCGGCCGCTGCCGCGTCTTCTCGGCCGAAGCCGACGGCTACGTACGCGCGGAAGGCGGAGGCGTCGTGGCGCTCAAGCTCCTGTCCGACGCGCTCAAGGATCGCGACCGCGTCCACGGGGTGATCCTGGCGAGTGGCGTCAACAGTGACGGCAGCACCACCGGGCTGGCACTTCCCAGTGCGCGGGCGCAGGCGGCACTGCTCGAACAGGTCTACGCCCGAGCCGGCGTGAGCGCCGACGACCTCTCCTACCTGGAGGCCCACGGCACCGGTACACCGGTGGGCGACCCGATCGAGTGCGACGCCATCGGCCGCGCTCTCGGCGCCCACCGCACCGTCGGGCCGCTGCCGATCGGATCGGTCAAGAGCAACACCGGTCACCTGGAGGCCGCCTCCGGTATGGCCGGACTGATGAAAGCACTGCTCGTCCTGCGGCACCGTCGCATCCCGCCGACCCTGCACGCGCAGCCGCTGAGCCCGCACATCGACTTCGAGGGCTGGCGACTCGACCCGTGCACCGAGGCCAGGTCGCTGCCCGGGCAGCGACCGGTGGTCGGTGTCAACTCCTTCGGCTTCGGCGGTTCCAACGCGCACGTCGTGCTCACCGGCGCGCCGACGGCTCCCGCCACCACCGACCACAGTGAGCAACCCCCAGGACTGCTGCCAGTGGTGGTCTCGGCGTGCACCCCCGAGGCACTGGAGGCAGCGGCCACTCGCATGGGCCGGCGGCTGCTCGGGGAAACCCCTGAGGGCTTCTACGACGCGGCGTGGACGGCCGTACACCGTCGTACCCTGCACCCCCATCGGGCGGTGGTCCTGGCGCGCGACGCCCGGCAGGCAGCCGAAGCGCTGGAGGCCGTCGGTCAAGGGGCACTGCCCCTGCCCGCCGGCACCGCCACAGGGCAAGCGGTGGCAGACGGCCGTGTGGTGTTCGCCTTCGGCGGCAACGGCTCCCAATGGGCCGGCATGGGCGCGGACCTGCTGAGCGAAGAACACGTCTTCAGGGACGCACTCGACCGGGTCGACGACGCACTCCGACCTCACCTGGGCTGGTCGGTACGCGAGGAGATGGCGGCGGCGGACCCGGGGCGTATCGAGGCCACCGAGATCGCCCAGCCGCTGCTGTTCGCCTTCCAGATCGGTCTGGTGGAACTGCTCAAGTCCCGGGGCATCCGACCGGCCGCCGTCCTGGGCCACAGCGTCGGCGAGATCGCCGCCGCCCACGTCGCCGGTGCTCTCGACCTGCCTGCTGCCGCCCGGGTGGTCGCCGAGCGCAGCCGAGCCCAGGCAGTCACACGTGGCCGGGGCCGGATGGCCGCCGTCGGCCTGTCCGCAGAGGAAGCGGCCAAGGAACTCGCTCCCTACGCCGGCACGCTGGAGATCGCCGCCGTCAACGGCGATCAGGACGTCACCATCTGCGGTCCCGAGGAACAACTCCGAGCCCTGGGAGCCGATCTGGACGTGCGCGCGGTCTTCTTCCGCATGCTGGAGCTGGACTACGCCTTCCACAGCCAAGCCATGGACCCCGTACGGGACGGCCTGCTCCAGTCGTTGGACGGGCTGCGTCCCGACAGCGCCGCTCTGCCGTTTGTCTCGACGGTCACCGGCGCGGTCTGCCCGGGTGAGGAGCTGGAAGCCCACTATTGGTGGCGCAACGTCCGCGAGCCCGTTCTGTTCGGGCCGGCCCTGCGTACGTTGCTCGATGACGGCTACGACATCTTCGTCGACATCGGCCCCCACCCCGTCCTTCGGCCCTACCTGCGCAAGGCGACCAAGGAGCTTGAACGCCCAGTGCTCGTGACAGCCACCTGTGCCCGAGCCGTGCCGGGGCCGGCCGCCGTCGACACCGCGGCGGCACAGGTACTGGCCGCCGGGGCCCTGACCCATGGAGACGCCTTCTTCCCACGGCCCGGACGCATGAGCGACTTGCCGGCGTACCCCTGGCAGCGAGAGCGGCGCTGGCACGGTGACCCGCAGTGGTGGCTGCGCGTCGCCGGCGAGACCTCCCCCGTTCAGCACCCCTTGCTGGGGGCACGCGTCTCCGTCGAGCAGCCGGCCTGGTCCAACCTGGTGGAACCCTCCCGATTGCCGTGGCTGGCCGACCACCAGGTCGCAGGCGCCGTGGTCATGCCCGCCGCCGCCTATCTGGAGATGGCCCTTGCCGCGGGAGGACTCGTCCACGACGCCCCGGTCGAGGTGAACCATCTCCTCATCACCCGTGCCCTAGACCTGCCGTGGGACGACGACACCGCCGACGTCCGCGTACAGGTCTCCCTCAGCGAAGGCGACCAGGCCCTGACGATCGCCGCGCGTACCGGCGACGACCGTCCTTGGCAGCAGTACGCTCGTGCCCGCGTCCGGCGCCTGCTGGCTGCCGCGCCGCCCTCCGTCGACCTCGCCGACCTGCGCTCGCGCCTGCACACCCACCTGGAGGTCACCGATCACTACGCCCGTACCCGGCGCGCCGGCCTCGTGTACGGTCCGGCCTTCCAGGTCCTCACCGAGCTGCGCCGGGGTGAGGAGGAAGCCCTTGCTTCCTACGCCCTGGACGAAGCTGCGGACGGCTACCACGTCCACCCGGCCCTGCTGGACGGCGCGCTCCAGGCGGGCGGCTGCCTGACCGGCGTCGACGGCGAGTACCTGCCGTTCCTGCCGGTCGCCGTCGAAACGCTGCGCCTGTGGCGCACCCCGCCGCGAACCGGCCTGGTCCACGTACGTCTGCGGGACGGCAACCCGCAGGAGACCTGCTGGGACATCACCTTGTCCGACACCGACGGCCAGGTCTGCCTCCAGCTCACCGGCTGCCGGCTGCGTCGCATGGGCCACACTCCCACCGAGCCCGTGCAGCACCTCGTCAACGTGCTCCGTGCCGCGCCGGGGGCCGTCGCCCCGGCAGGAGCCGCCCCCCTGCCCTCACCCACCAACCTGGTGCAGGCGTGTCTGCCCTACCGCGACGGTCTGGAGCGGACCTGGCGCGAGGAAGGGCATGACATCGGGCTGCAGCGTCTGCGCGAGTGCTGCTCGCTCCTCATCGCCGACGCGTTCGCCCAGCTCCTGCCCGCCGACCAGACCGAGTTCGACGTCAGTGACCTGGTAGCCGGAGGTATGCTGCCCCGGCACACCCGCTTGGCCGAACTGCTCGCCCACGCCACCCGCGGCCTGCTGCGTCAGACCCGGCAAGCCGCGGAAGGCCGCTCCGCACGCTGGCGTCTGCCCGACACCGACGGCCCCCCGCCACTGGAGCTGTTCCAGCAACTCGTCGACGACTTCCCCCAGCACGCCGTGGAGACGTCCCTGTTCGGCCGCTGCTGCCTCCACCTGGCCGATGTACTGCGCGGCAAGCACGATCCGCTGACTCTGCTCTTCGACGAACCCGACCGCCATCTGATCGAGTACTTCTACAGCGACGCCGTCCAGCCCCGCTTCCACAACCAGCTGCTGCTCGCCCTGGTGCGCGAGCAGGTCCGCGCGTGGCCCGAGGACCGGCCGCTGCGCGTCCTGGAGGTCGGGGCAGGCACCGGCAGCAGCACGGCCCTGCTCCTGCCCCACCTGCCGCCGGAACGCACCGCGTACAGCTTCACCGATGTGTCCGCCGGTTTCTTCCCCTCTGCCAGGGCCCGCTTCGCGGACTTCGACTTCGTCGACTACCAGTGCCTGGACCTGAACCAGGACCCGGCCGAGCAGGGCTTCGCCGCGGCATCCTTCGATGTGGTGATCGCCACCAATGTCCTGCACGCCACCCGGGACCTGCGCGCGACCCTGACTCGCATCACCCACCTCCTCGCCGACGGTGGGCAGCTCCTCGCCCACGAGACCCACGAGCCCGGTCTCCTGGCCCCCTGCTTCGGCACGCTCGAGGGTTTCTGGGACTTCACCGACGCCCCGCTGCGATCGGACTCTCCTCTGCTGCCGGGTGATGCCTGGCAGCCGCTGCTGCGCGAATGCGGCTTCGACGAGGTCGCCCAACTCGGACACGATCGGGCCCGGCCGGAACTCGAGTACTCGGTGCTCTGCGCCCGCCGCGCGGCACGCACCACCGTCGCCGTCCCTGCCACGCCCCAAGCCCCTCCGGAAACACGCTGGCTGCTGGCCGGAGAAGCCCCCGACAGCCGCCTGGTCCCGGACCTCGCCGACATCCTCATCCGCGCGGGCGCCGACGTCCAAGTCACCGGTCTCACCCAGACGCCTCGGCACTGGGCGCAGGTTTCGGCTGAGCAGCAACTCCCGACCACAGTACTGGTCTTCGACGCTGACGACGTCGACGACAGTCCAGCCGATGTCTGCGACCGAGCGGCCGCCCGGCTCGGTGTGTTGCGGGAACTCGCCGGAAGCGACTCGCACCTGTCGGACGGGAGCACGGCCAGCCTGTGGATCGTCACCCGGCCCAGTGGCATCCACCCCGCCCCCGAGCAGCCTGGCGCTCCTCAGGACGCGGCGCTGTGGGGTGCAACGCGTTCCCTGGCCAACGAGATCCCCTACTTGACCGTCCGGCGCATCTCCCTGGACGCCGGGCCACAGTCCGTCGACGACGCCCGGCGCCTGGCAGCCGAACTACTCGACCCCACCGACGAGGACGAGGTTGTCCTCACCCGCGGTGGCCGCTTCGTCCCGCGCACCATCGCCCAGGCCGCGTCCGCCACAGCTCCCGACACCCCCGACGCGACACCCTTCACCCTGCGCCTGCACGACGCCGGTCTGCGTCCCCGGCTCACCTGGGTTCCCGACCAACCACAGCGGCCCGCGGACAACGAGGTCACCATCGCCGTCGCAGCGGCCGCGCTCAACTACCGTGACGTCATGCTCGCCGTGGGCCTCCTGCCCCCGGGTGCGGAAGCGCCACTGCCGGACGGACCGGCCCTGGGCCTGGAATGCGCCGGCACGGTCACTGCCGTCGGCGGCGACGTCACCCACCTGTCACCCGGCGACCGCGTCTACGCGCTCGCCCCCCGCAGCCTCAGTTCCCACGTGACCGTCGACGCCCGCCTCGTCGGGACCGTCCCCGACGGCATGGCGTTCACCGAAGCCGCCACCCTGCCGGTCGTCTACTTCACCGTCCACCATGCCCTCGAACGACTCGCGCGTCTTCAGAGGGGAGAAACCGTCCTCATCCACGGTGCCGCCGGCGGCATCGGCCTCGCCGCGCTCCAACTTGCCCGAGCCCGGGGCGCCATCGTCATCGCCACCGCCGGCACGCCGGCCAAACGCGACCTGCTGCGCATGCTCGGGGTGGATCACGTCCTGGACTCCCGGACCCTGGACTTCGCCGAGCACGTCCGCGACCTTACCGGCGGACAGGGGGTCGACATCGTCCTCAACTCCCTGGCGGGAGAAGCGATCAGCCGCAGTCTGGAACTCCTGCGCCCAGGCGGGCGTTTCCTGGAACTCGGCAAGCGCGACATCTACACCTCCACGCCGCTGGCGTTGCGACCCTTCAGCAACAACATCGCCTTCTTCGGCATCGACGCCTACCAGCTCATTGCCGGCCGCCAGCCCCAGGCCGCGACCTGCTTCGACGAAACAGCACGGTTGATCACGGACGGGACGTACCGCCCCCTGTTGCACTTGACCTACCCGGCCACCCGAATCGCCGAGGCACTGCGTGTTCTGCAACGCTCGCGCCACCTCGGCAAGGTCGTCATCTCCTTCGAGGAACCTCCGCCCTTGGAGCACCCGTCCTCGCCAATGCGGCTCTCCTCGCAAGCCACCTATCTGATCACCGGCGGACTCAGTGGACTCGGCGCAGCCCTCGCCCACCGTCTCGTCGACCACGGCGCACGCCACCTCGCACTCGTGGGCCGCCGGGGCGCCGACACTCCCGGCGCCTCCCAGCTCATCCAGTCCCTCGCCGAGCGCGGCGCCACCGCCACCGGCTATACCGCGGACGTCACCCGCGAAGAAGACCTGCGCCGGACACTCGCCGCCATCGACACCGGTGGTCAACCGCTGGGCGGAGTGATTCACGCCGCGATGGTCCTGGACGATGCCCCGCTCGCCGAACTCACCGACGAACGTCTGCGCACCGCTCTGGAGCCCAAAATGCTCGGCGCGGCCACCCTGCACGCACTCACCCGCGACCGCGACCTCCACCTCTTCGCGACCTGCTCGTCGGTCACCGCCTGGTTCGGCAACGCCTACCAGGCCAACTACACCGCCGCCAACGCCTACCTCGAAGCGCTCACCCGCAACAGGCGCGCCACCGGCCTGCCCGGTACCACCGTGGCCTGGGGCGCCGTCGGGGACACCGGCTACGCCGCCCGACACGGCATTACCGAGATGCTCGCCCGTCTCGGCCTGGACAACCTCACCCCCGCAGAAGCCTGCACGGCACTCACACACTCCATCGCACAGGACATCGACGTCAGCGCGGCAGCGAGAATCGACTGGGCCCGCATCCGCAGCATGATGCCGGCCGTGCAGACCCCACGCCTCGCCGGCCTCATTCCCCTGCACACCCCCCAGGACGACGGCCCCGACCAACTGCGCCACCGCCTCGCCACCGCGACCCCCGCGGAAGCGCTCGCACTGGCCGCGGACGCCATCACGCAGGTGCTGGCCGACATCCTGCAGACCGACCCCGCCCGACTCGACCGCGACCGTCGCCTGGACCAGCTCGGCCTCGACTCCCTCATGGCCGTCGAAGCCGTCATCGCGGCCCGCCGCCGGCTGGGCTGCGAACTGCCCACTCTGGAATTCCTCAACGCCCAGGGCATCACCGACCTCGCGCGCCGTGCGCTGATCCGCCTCGGCCACCAGGCTCCGACCGTGCCGGGGCCCACCGCGCCCAGTCCGACCGTGCCGTCGCCTACCGTGCCGGCGCCCGCCGCGCCCGTTTCGAGCGCTCCCACCCACTGACGTCACCGACCACTACGCACGCGGTAAAGAGGCCCCTCGCCGACGTCGACTGGACCAACCTCGGCCCCACGGCGGAGATCGCCCCCGGCGACCGCACCGCCGTCTACCGGCGCACTCTGGACGACCTCGTCACGGACGACAACGGCAACAGCACCATTTCTGTCGATGCAGTCGCAAAGTAAGCGCACTCGGGAAGCGTCACGAGGAATACGGAGCGCATGCGGCGCCAACCGCATTGTGCGCGTCGGCGCAGCCGATCTCAGACGAAGCCGCACCGGAACACTCCCATGCGGCTTCGTCGTCTCACGGCTTGGCCAAAGTCGCGTCAGAGCGGACACCGGCGGGGCCTCGCCGTATCACACAGCCCCTATGAGCGGGGAGCTGGCTGTAGCTGTTTGACCAGGTGGAAGACCTCCCGGGCCGCATAGCGCTTGAGGCAACGGACGACCTCCCGCCGAGTCTTGCCCTCCTTGACCCGGCGCTCGTAGTAGTCCTGAGTGCGCGGGTCGACCCTCAAGCGGGTGAACACAATGCGGTGGAGCGCGGCGTTGGCCTGCCGGTCGCCGCCGCGGTTGAGGCGACGGACCTGCCGGCGCCCCGAGGAACGCTCGACAGGGCTGACCCCGCACAGCGCGGCGAACGATGCCTCGCTGTCCAGCCGTTCCGGGTTGTCTCCCACCGTAATCAGCAACGTGACCGCCGTGTCCGGGCCGATCCCCACCACGTCGAGCAGCTGCGGGGCATGCCGTTCCACGAGCCGGGTCAGACGAGTCTCCACGTCCCGGATCTGCTCGGAGAGCTGGTCGATCCGGTGAGCCAGCAGGCCCAGCGTGATCCGAGTGGCCTGCAGCACCGACTCCTCGCCGATCTCCGCGCAACTGCTCCTGTCCGCGAACTGCGCACAGGTACGAAAGAGTTCGGCATTACCCAGTCCTGCCAGCTCCTCCCGCAATGCGGGATCAGCAGTAACAAGGACGGCCTTGAGCTGATTGATGGCCTGGGTGCGAGCCTTGACGGCTGACGCCTTCGTGAGTTTGTACATTCTCGCGATCTGTACCGGCCCGTCGCCCGTTTTGGCCCGGGCGCTGGCCCGCCCGCTCAACACAGCTCGCGCCGCGTTCTGGGCATCGAGCGGGTCCGACTTGCCGCGCCGACGACGATCCGCCCGGTCCATCCAGTTCACGTCGAACACGTCCACGCCTTGGGCCAGCAGATAGCGGGACAGGGACGCCCCATAGGAACCGGTCCCCTCCACCCCGGCTCGCCCCACGGTTCCCGACTTCCTGGCCCACTTCAGCAGATCGCGGTATCCAGCCGAGGTGGCCGGGAACTCGTCAGTGGCGAGCACTGCCCCCGTTAAGGAGAGCACCGCAGCCACATGGGCGTCCCGGTGCGTGTCCACTCCCAGCACCACCTCCCCTGCAGGGCGACGAAGGCGGGCCCGCGGAGCAGGCGTCGTACTGGACAGCGCCGAACCACGCATGCCCGTTCCCTTCCCGTCCGATGACGTATCGCGTTGCCGGTACCGGGCCGCGTCAGACGGTCAGAATCGTGAGGACGCCACAACGATCGACAGGCCCCTATCGGGACACACCCCGCCAGCCCGGCACCGACAACGCACCATCCCCGACCGCCGGCCGACACCGTGTGACTGAGACACTTCGGTCAGAAATATCATGAGTCAGACCATAGGCCCGGGACAGCACCCGGCCATCCTCCCGCCCCCATCTCGCGACCACCCAGGAACCGCAGGACATGCTCAACCTCCTTCACGCAACACCCCGAACCTGATCCCGGCCGAGCACAACAGCGCACGAAGGCGAGCGGCGCGATCAGGGGGGCGCCAGCCGCAAGAGCGGCGACTCGGCGCCGACGTCGTCGGCTACCTCACCGATGGCCATGAGCTGGTCGTCCAGGTCCACAAGCACGCGCCAGAGCGCAGCGTCTCCTCACAGACGCCCGAGTGCCGGGTGCCCGCAGCGCGCAACCCGGTCGTCACGGCCGTACGGCGGTCCCAACCCGACGAAGCCACGATCGGCGTGGTCACCCCCTTCACGCCCCAAGCCGACGAACTCCACGCGCAACTGAGGCAATACGGCCGGTAACGCGTGCGCGTCGGCACCGTGCACACCTTCCAAAGCGGTGAGCGCGACGTCATGGTCTTCTCACTCGTCGCCGGTGCAGGCATGCACGACTGCGCGATCGGCTGGGTCCACCGCCAGCTCAACCTCTGGAACGTCGCCATCACCCGCGCCCGCAGCCACCTCATCGTGGTCGGCGACATGAACCTGTGGCGCAGGTGGGGCGGTGTCGCCAGCGAGCTCCTGAACGCCGCCACCACGACCGGGCCTCGCATCGAAGGCCATGCGGGAGACGACCTGCTGCAGCGCCTCTACCAGGTCATGTCCACACAGCCGGGAACGACAGCGGCGCTCGGCGAGAGCGTCCACGGCCACTCCGTCGACGTCCTGGTACGAAGCCAGGACGCTGCCCGTCGGCTTTGCTCTTGTCACCCGCCCGCTACGACGAGTCGGCTTCCGTCCACGTTGAACAGCCATTTCGCCCTCCCCCGAACCTTCCTGAAGCGAGAGTTTCGGCAGCGCAGGACAAGCCCGGAAGAGCGCAAGTCAGCCATGACCGATTCCGCTCAGCCGGATCCGGCGGCCGATGCCACCATCCGCTGATTCAGCAGCGTGGCTGTCGGCGCGCTACTCGTAGACAGTGGTGATCGGCGTGGAGACGCTGGCTCCGCTGCCGGGAGCGGCGTACGAGATGGTCCACACGGCGGCGGTCTCGTTCGGGTAGCCGTACAGGTAGCCGCCGTTGTCGCAGCCGTAGTTCAGGCGTTGTCCCGCGAGCGTTGCGGTGCCGCCACCGACGAACGAGCAGCGGGCGCCGTTGGTCAGGACGAGGGTGATCGGTTCGATGTCGGGTCCGCCCGGCATGTGGTTGTTGTTGCCGGGAAAGCCCTCGGGGACCGACAGTTCGACCATGCCGTCGGGGGCGCCGTCCAGGCACAGTGCGCTGGTGTCCGAGGGATTGGAGTCCGGGGAGAAACAGGGGTCGAGGATCCGGTCGCCGGCGGTGCAGCGCCAGGCGTCCGTGCGCATCGTGGATTCGGCGGTCCCGAAGCAGGAGCCGCTGGCACGGTCGATGATGGTGATGCCGGTTGCCGGGGTGCCGCCTGGGGACCAGGGGCTGAGGGTGATCACCTGGGTCTGCGTCGGCGCGGACGACGCCGCGACGGTCGGGGTCTGCGACTCGGTGACGGCGGAACGGGCGGGAGGCGGCGTGGTTCCAGCCGGTGTGGCGCCAAGGGTGGAGCGGGCCGCGGTCGGCTGCGGGGAGTGGGTGGCGCGCGCTGAGGCGTGGCCCGGGTCCAGGGCGAACCAGGTCCCTGTGGCGGCCGCGGCGAACACGGTGGCCGCGACGACGATGAGCCAGGCGCGGCTGTGGGGAGGGCGTATCGCGGAAGCCGGCCATGCGGGGTCTTCGACGGTCGGGGGATGCCACTGCTCGGCGATCAGGTTCGGGACCTCGGTCGGCTGGTCATGGACATCCCCGAGAGCCTGAGTCACCTGCTCGCCGAGCAGCTCGGCGGTCTTCTGCGCCACGACGGCGGACGACGGCCGATGGCCCGGGTCTTTCGCGAGGCACGCCGTCACCAGACTGAGCATGTCGTCGGGGACACCGTCGAGGTCCGGCTCGGCGCTGAGGACGCGGAAGGCGACGGCCTCGGCATTGCCGGCGCCGAAGGGGTGGCGGCCGGTGGCCGCGAAGGCGAGCAGCACACCCCAGGCAAAGACATCCCCTGACGGCCCGGCAGTGCCGTCACGGTAATACTCGGGGCTCAGCCAGCCCGGGGTCCCGGTGAGCAGGCCGGTACGGGTGACCGCGGTGCCGTCGGCGACGTGGGCGATACCGAAGTCCAGCACCCGCGGCCCGTCCGGGGCCAGGGTCACATTCGCGGGCTTCAGATCGCGGTGGACCACCCCCGCGGCGTGCACGGCCGCGAGCGCCCCGGCCGTCCCCGCGGCGAAAAGGTGCAGCTGGATCCCGGCCAGCGGCCCGTGCACCGACGTGTGCTCTCCGAGCGTCAAGCCAGGTACGTAGGCCGTCGCCAGCCACGGGATGTCCGCCTCGGGATCGGCCTCCAGCAGCGGCACCAGACACGGACCCGACACCCGCCGCAGAACCTGCACCTCGCGCCGGAACCGGGCCCGGAACTGGTCATCCGCAGCCTGCCCGGCGTGCACGGCCTTCACCGCTACCCGCTCACCCCGCTCCCCGACCGCGGCGTACACGGTGCCCATCCCACCCGCACCCAGCACCCCGACCACCCGGAAGCGCCCGATCCGAGCCGGGTCCGAAGCACGACGAGCAGCAATCCTCGACACGAACAAGACCCCCGCCGAGAGCAATTGTGAATGAGATGTGAACCCTAGCGGGCATCGCCGGCACCACACGCCTGTTGGCATCAGATGAGACCCACCCGTGCCATGCCCGCCCAGCCGGTACCCGAGCCCTCCACTATCAGTGCTGGCCGGCCAGCGCGGTGGGCAGATCCTGGTTCCAGCATCCTTTGCGGTGTCCTGGAGGTGGCGTGCGTCGGTGACAGTGCGCAGGTTGGTGTGCCGCACCGCGGGCGTGGCGTGGACGTGGACTCGCTGCCACCGGACTACCAGCGCATCCTCGCGCTCGTCCGGGGCGCCGGCGGCCGGTCATGGTCAAGCAGGTCGGCGAGGCACTGGGGCTGGAGGTGGCGGTGCGGGGCAAGCTGGAGCGGCTGCGTGGGACGCTGTCCAAGCTCGCCGGGCGGGGCTGGCCGCGCAAGTTGCCCGACGGCCGCTTCACCACGCGCCTGTGACCTGCAGCGTTGTGATGTCTGAGCCGTAACCGCGGTGCCCCCGGCGGTCCACGCCCAACCGGCGATCTCCAAAGTGGATACGGTGTTGCTGTTATGGTGCTGGCCGAGGAGGTGGACGTTCAGTGGCAGCAGCTGGTCCTGTGCGAGCGACCACGGCATCGGGTCGGGGCCCGGGGCGTCCGCCCGTGCCGCTGGAGCGCATCGTCGCTACCGC
Organism: Streptomyces sp. RB17; assembly: GCF_009604455.1. Taxonomy (GTDB): domain Bacteria; phylum Actinomycetota; class Actinomycetes; order Streptomycetales; family Streptomycetaceae; genus Streptomyces. The sequence continues at coordinate 30,007 of NZ_WEGL01000011.1, read as the reverse complement.
ACTGCAGATCGTGGACGATGAAGGGGCCGACGCTCTCTCGATGCGGACGCTGGCCCAGCGCCTGGGCTCGGGCACGGCGACGCTGTACCGGCATTTCGACAACCGGGCAGCGCTGGTCGCCCATGTCGTGGACCGCATGTTCGGCGCCGTGGAACTGAAGGGCGACGAACTCCTCGCGATGGGCTGGCAGCAAGCCCTGCGGACGGTCGCGCACACCATGTTCGAGGCCCTGGCCCGGCACCGGAACGCGGCGCGCCTGATGGTCGAAGAGATTCCCCTGGGGCCGAACGCCATGGCGCTGCGGGAGCACTGTGTCGCGGCGCTGCTCGACAGCGGCTTCCCGCCGCGACTGGCCGCGCACGCCTTTGCCACCCTCTCCCGCTACGTCCTCGGATTCGCCATACAGGTCAACGGTCATGGCGGCGGCGGGCAACTCGACGACGCGCAACTGTCCGCCGTCTTTCAGAGCGTCGATCCAGCCTTGTTCCCGGCAACGGTCACCGTCGCCGAGTCGATGCCCGTTCCGATCGAGGACGAGTTCTCCTTCGGACTCGAACTCCTTCTCAGCGGGCTTGCCCACCTGCGCGACGACGCCTGACCAGCCAGGACGATGCGGACCTGAGGCTGCCCGCCTACGGAGTCATCTCGGTCGGCATGGAGCGTCGCCACAACTGCTGGTGCTGAGCGCGTGATCTCGTGTGGTCGGCGGCTCGTCAGCGGAAGGCGAAGTGCTCGGCGTGGAGATGCTGGCGGGGGACGCCCTGGCGATGGAGGGCGCGAGTGAGGTTTTCGATCATGGAGGCGGGGCCGCAGAGGAAGACGTGCGTGTCGGGGGTGATCGGTCCGGCCTCGGCCTGGATTCTTTCGGCGGTCAGACGGCCGTGGCTGCGGCTGAACGTCGGGTGGAGCCGGAACTCGGGGCGGTGTGCTGCCGCTGCGGTGAGTTCCGGGAGGAATGGTGCGTCTTCGGCGGTGGGGGCGCAGTAGAAGAGGTCGGTGCGGGGCGGCGCTGCACCGGGGTGGGTGAGCCAGCCGAGGAAGGGCGCGATACCGATGCCCCCCGCGATCCATATCTGCCGGGGTCCGCCGAGGGTGTGGTCGAACATGCCGTAAGGACCCTTGAGGGTTGCGGGGTGTCCTTCGCTTATGTCCGTGTAGAGGCGGCGTGTATCGCGGCCCAGGGCACGGATGGTGAGGCGTACCGAGCCGTCGGCCTGCGTTCCTGCGACGCTGAAGGGGTGTTCGTGCCAGCCGCCGACCCGCAGGTAGACGAACTGGCCCCCTGTCACGGGAAGGGGCGTCTCGCCGGTGGGCGTGAGGGTGAGGTCGAGGATGTCGGGTGTCGGCCGCTCGACACGGTGGATGGTGTAGTCCGCCCGGGGTTCCCTGTGCCGTAGCACCAGTTCGTCGTAGGTGTAGGCGGTCATGCCGATGGTGGCCATGCTGACGTAGATCGCCAGGAGGGGCGTGGATCCGTTGATGATGAGATCGAGGAACCAGCCGTGCAACAGCGCCGACAGGAGCAGCAGGCCGGTGAGGCGATGCAGGAACAGCCAGCGCTCGTAGGGCAGTCGGAGGATGCGGCCGACCTGGCCGAGTGAGATGAGGACGAGCAGCAGCAGGCCGATGGCGGAGACGGCACCGAGGAGATGGCCCATCCCTACCGATGCGGCAGGGTGGGCGTAGCCGTACCGGCTCCCGTCGAAACCGGAGAAAAAGTGGAGGAGCAGGTGGGGAGTGAGCAGGAGAATGGACCATACGGCGTACAGCTTGTGCTGGCGGTACATGCGGTCCAGGCCGCCGAACCACTGCTCCAACCACATCAGGCGGGTGGCCAGTACCAGGGTGCAGGACATCAGGTAGACGGACAGGACGCCGGCGAACTCGCCAACGAAATAGACAGCGCTGAGGCCCTCGGGCCTGAGCCAGTCCCAGGCCAGATAGAGCATGACCGCTCCGGTCGTGACCGACAGGGGTCCGACGTGGCGCTTCTTCAGGCGCGCGTCCAAGGGGGCGCGTGCGATCCGGATGGCATAGATCGCTATCACGATCAGGACGGGCATCGTCTACCCCTCGGGGGTGGGCACTGTGGACGAAGGGGCGCTGGTGAAGGCAGGGCGGACCGTGCGGTCGCGGCTTGAGCGCCCTCGAGCCCAGGTGGCTGCGTTTCCTGCCACCTCTAATATTGGCTACAGCGTAGCCGTTTAGCTGGTTTGGGTCCAGTGGTGCAATCGGATGCCCGTTGGCCAGCCCTTGGATCTACCCTTCGGGAGCGTCGCGGTCCGAAGTCATCCCCGTCGGCCGGCTCTTCGAGGTGACGTCACGGCCCGGGGCGGCATCCCTTACAGGGCGAAACTGCCGGAGCCGCCCATCCGTGGAGGCGTGGACTCGATCCGCAGCGCTTCAGGCGAACAAGACCGCGAGGTATGAGGCGACAAGCACCGCGCACACGACGGCGGGCGCGAGTTTGGCAACCGGGTCGCTCTTGCGCAGGTGTACGACCACAGCTCCGGCGAGCAGCAGGAGAAGCCCGGCCCCCGCGAGGCCGCCGAGCGGCGGCATGGCGGGCCCGAGCGCCACGCCGGCGACTCCTGCCAGTTGCAGCACGCCGATGCGGCGGTAGGCGGCGACGGAGAAGCCAGTCTCGGCGGCCAGCTCGCGCGCCTTCGGTAGTGCGAGTGCATTGAGCACTCCGATCACCCCGAAGATCAGGGCGATGGCGCAGGCGAGGGTGATGGTGAGGATCATGAGGCATCTCCAGGGTGCCGGCGTCGTGGCGGCGTGGGCGTCAAGGGTGACGGCCTGATGGCGGGCGGGTCGTCGCGAGACCGTTATGGGATGTGTCGGGCGCGGTCGAATGGCCGGCCGGGTGCATCGCTCGGCGCCCGGACGGGCGATTTGGTCGATCGATGCAGCGGCTCAGCGTAACGCAATAACGGATACGATGTAACCATTATGGTGGTCGGCGAAGCGGACGGCATCGCGGTGCCGAGAAGGAGAGCCGGACATGAGCAGTCCCCAGATGCACGTAGTCGCCGCGTTCATGCGGTTGGCCCTCAAAGGCAAGGCGGCCCCGGACCCCGTGGCGGCGTCGAAGGAGCCACCTCGTCCGCCCGCCAAACTGGTACAGAGGCACGACGTGAGGTCGCGCCGCATCGACGGTTTCGAATGCCACACCGTCAGTCCGCGCGGGCGCCGGGCGGAGCGATCGGTCGTCTATCTGCACGGCGGCGCCTACATCAGACACCTCTCGCCCCGGCACTGGCAGTTGGTCTCGCAGCTTGCGGATGCCGGTGTACGAGTCGAGGTGGCGCACTACGGGCTGGCGCCGAAGTACACCTACCGTGACGCCTATCCCTTCGTCACTGCCGTCTACCGCGACCTGCTCGGCGACCCGGACGCCGGCCAGGTCACGATCATGGGCGACTCCGCCGGCGCGGGTTTGGCTCTGGGCGTGGCGCAGAGCCTGGTCGGCTCGGGTCTGCCCCAGCCGGCCCGAGTAGTACTGATCTCCCCCTGGCTGGATCTGACTCTGACCAACCCTGCGATTCCCGAGGTCGAAGCCCGAGATCCGTTCCTCACCACCAGCAGCCTGCTCGCGGCCGCACGTGGCTGGGCTGGCGGGGACGACCCCGCCCAACCCCGGCTCAGTCCCGTCAATGGCCCGCTTGCCCCCCTGGCGCCCATCGACGTCTACATCGGCACGCGCGACTTGTGCTACCCGGACGTCCGGCGCCTGGAAGAACGGGCTGCTGCGGAAGGGGCGGCCGTGAATGTCATCGTGTGCGACGGGGCGGTCCATGCCTACCCTCTCGTCCCCGCTCCCGAGGGGCGTGCTGCGGCCCGCGCCATCGTGCGGTCCGCCGCCTCCTGAGTGGGTGAGAGGCGATCTTCAGAGGAGGGCGGTCGAGCTGAGCCTCTGCCTCTTTTGCTGTGTCGGGTCAGGTACCAGCGGCAAGCCTGGCTTCGACGCCGTCGAGAAGTGACTGCAGGCCGAAAGACACATACGGGCGAGGGGTGGCTGCGAGGGCGGCGCCGATCGCAAACGTGACGACGCTCTGGACGGCTTGCTCGGCATCCCGCCTGGTGAGGCCGGACACCTCGCAGACCGCGAGCAGGTGCTCGTCATGGCGGTCCCTGGCCGGGCCGTCGAGAGGCTGGATGGTCATGGCGGCCAGCAGCCAGGGGTGCCTGAGAAGCATCGAACGCAGGTTGTCGGCCATGGCCAGGAGGGCCGGACGCCATTCGAGGCCGTCGAGAGCGGGGAGAGGTGCCTGCCCCCAGACGGTGTCGGCGGCCAGCAGGAGCAGATCGTGTCGGCTCTTGACGTGCCAATACAGTGCCGCCGCGGTGATGCCGAGACGGCTGCCGAGTCTTCGCATGGTCAGACTCTCGATGCCGCCCTCGTCCAGAAGGGCGATGGCCGCCTGGACGATCTGCTCTTGCTGCAGGGCGTCGCGGGGCATGCCCGCGGTAGTCGGCATAGGGCTGCTCACGGCACCTTCTTGCTGTGGGAACGAGGCCGCGGTGTGCGGCTCTGGGGGCGCGTGGCCATCGCGCCGACGGGACGGGGTCTCGTGCGCGTCGGCGCGCGGTTCATGCGTGGGGGCCGTTGCGGTGTGTCAGCCGTGAGAGCCCGCGGGCCGGATGCTGCGCAGCAGCCGTTCTCCGGACTCGCGCAGCTGGTCCTTGACCTCGTCGAGGCCGGATGCGAGCAGGACGTGATCGCGTTTGCGCCAGGTGCCGGCGACCAGCACGGCTTCGATGTTGGCGATGTCGGCGTGCAGGACCGTGGCGACCGGGTCGTGCGCCGGCCACAGGTTGAGCGCCCGGGCGTCGATGGCGACCAGGTCGGCCTGCATGCCCGGCTCGATCCGGCCCACCTTGTCTGCCAGGCCCAGCGCCTTCGCCCCTTCGACCGTGGCCCAGGCAAGCGCCTGTTTGCTGGTGACGGACGGTGTGTTGGCGTACATGCCGGTCGTCTGCCGGTGGTGGGCGTGGTCCAGGCTGCGCTGGTGGGCCAGCGCGATCCGGGCCCCGGTGAGGACCGTGCCGGGTACGGCGGTGTCGATGTCGGTGCCCAGGGAGGGTGCCGCGTCCAGGCTCAGCAGGGATCCGGTGATGGGTGTGCCGTGGCCCTGACCCAGTTCGTTCTCCGGGGTGGTGGTGAAGGTGACGCCCGCCTCGACCAGCGCCTTCAGCCAGTCCGCGGGCAGGTCCGCCCCGTGCACGATGTTGGTGAGGGGGCTGAACAGCCCGGCGTCGCGTACGGCTTCCCAGCCGGGTGAGGGTTCGCCGCCGCTCTGGTGCATCGAGACGACGAGTCCGCGTTCCGCGCCGGCCTGGAAGTCGGCCAACGCGGTCTCGGCGGAGGAGTATTGCGGCCCCTGGAGGGCCATGCCCAGGGTGAGGAGGCCATGGTCACGGACGGGGCCGTCGAGCAACCGGTCGATCTCGGCGAGCGGGTGGGAGATCTCCGGCGAGCGGTAGGGCGTGCCGTGCAGGAAGACGGCGCGGATCCCGGCCTGGAGCAGTCCCTCGACGGCCGCGTCGGCGTGCTCGGGCGACAGGGCGTTGTGACACCAGTCGCCGAGGGTGGTCGTACCGCAGTTGAGCTGGTTCAGGGCGCCGGCGAGATTGCTGATGTGCATGTCGGCCGGGGTGTAGTGCCCGACGCACTCGCCGTGCAGGTGGGTGAGGTACTGCATCAGCGTCCAGTCTGCGCCCGCGGAGCGCAGCGCGGTCTGCCAGGTGTGCAGATGGGCGTTGACCAGGCCGGGGATGAGGACGCGGCCGGAGAAGTCGACGACCTCGGCGTCGGGCGCATCGATGGTTTCGCCGACGGCGGCGATGGTCTCGCCGTCGACGAGGATGTCGGCATGCTCGGCGTCCGGCCGGTCCGGCGTCATCGTGATGACCTGCGCCCCGCGCAGCAGTATGCGGCTCATTCAGTGGCCCCCGAACCATGTGAGGTGTGGCTCGGCTCGGACATGGTGCGAGTCCTTGCCCGGGGCGTCAGTGCCCGCACGGCGGCTTGTGTGGTGGTGAGGAAATCCCGAGTGGCGATGTGCCCGATGTAGCCGTCGGGACGGATCAGCAGCAGCGTGTCGCCGGTCAGGCCGTAGGCACTGCGCAGCGTGTTCTCGGGGTCGGAGAAGCCCTCGGGCGGCCCGACGGTGAGCCGCTTCAACCGGGCGCCCGTCGTCGGCCAGTGGAGGAGTTCGAGGTCCCGGGCGGCGCGGGGGCCATAGGCAATGGCGGTGAAGTGCGGTCCCTGGAAGAGGGTGAACAGGCGGGTCTCGGCGCCGTCGGCGCTGAGCAGTCGGGCGTCCGGGGCGCGGTCGCCCACGTGCAGCGTGCTGGTGTCGCTACTGTCGCCGTCGGCGGGGGCGAGTGGGCCGCCGTAGTAGGTCAGGGAGAGCTGCTGCTCGTCCTTGCCGCGCTTCATGCTGGAGGGGTCGAGCTTGGCGATTCCGCCCCACTTCTCCGTGGACAGGCCCAGGACCCCGGCGGCGATCGGCTGCCGCTCGGCCTCGTAGCTGGCAAGGAGGGCCGGGTCGGCTCCGGCGACGACCTGACCGAGCTTCCAGCCGAGGTTGTAACCGTCCTGCATACCGGTGTTCAGGCCCTGGGCACCGGCCGGGGTGTGGACGTGCGCCGCGTCGCCGACGAGGAAGACACGTCCGCGGCCGTAGTGCTCCGCAAGACGGATGTTGGGCCGGAACACCGACGTCCAGTGGATCTCGTGCAGCTGGATGCGCCGGTTGCGGGTGTGGGAGTGGATCCGGTCGATGATGGCGCCGATCTCCTGGGGCGGCTTCTCGTCGGGCGTAAGCCGGATCATCCACTGGAACATGTCGCTGTGGGGCAGCGGACAGGCGGCGATGAGCTTGCCGCCGAGGCCGGGCCACATGTGCCACCGGTTACGGGCCAGGCCACTCACGGAGGCATCCACGATCAGCACGCGGTCGGACTCGTCCGTCGTCCCCACGAAACCGATGTCGAGCCGCTTGCGCACCGCACTGGAGCCGCCGTCGGCCCCCACGGCATAGCGGGCGACGATCTCCTCGACCCCGTCCGCGCCCACCACCTTGGCGACCACCGCGTCCTTGTCCTGCGTCAGCCCGGTCAGTTCCTTGCCGAACTCGACCTCGCGACCGAGCTCACCGAGCCGGGCGTGCAGGGCGCGGTCCGTGCGGAACTGCGGGATCAGCCAGGTGTTCGGGTACGGGACGTCCGGGGTTGCCTCTTTGTTGGGGAACATCCTCCACGGCACACCGATGGGTCCTGCATGGATCGCGAGCTTGGGATAGTTGTCGCCGCCGGCCAGCACGTCGTCGAGAGCGCCGAGGTCCTCGAGGACTTCGAGGCTGCGGGGCTGGATGCCCTTGGCGCGCGAGCCGTCGAAAGCGTGGGGGGAACTGTCGACGATCCGGACGTCGAGTCCGCGGCGTACGAGGTCGATCGCCAAGGCGGAGCCAGAGGGGCCGGCACCGATGATCAGTACGTCGATGGCCTGCGGACTGTTCATGAATCGAGCCTTTCGGTGCGCGCGGACACGAACGAGACGAGCTGATCGGCGACGTCGCGAGGCCGTTCGAACGGGGCCATGTGCCCGCATTTGTTAATTACGTGATGTTTCTGCGGCTTCAGCAGAGCGCGCGCCGTGTCGAAGTGCACCAGCGGCGTGACGTCGTCCTCGTCGCCCCACAGCAGCAGCGTCGGAATGCCCAGTGCCCCCGTCCGCCGGAAGAGGTCGTCACGGCCGGTGAAAGGCAGGTGCTGCAGGGTGTCGAAGACCGCGTACAGCGAGCCCTCGAAGCGGAACGCGTCGAGGACCATCTCGGTCATCTTCGCGCCGAGCTCGGGGTCGCGGACGTTGTGCCCCAGGTGCCCCTGGAGCAGCTGAAGGCCGCGACGGCGGGCGACCACTCCGGCCGGCAGATCGCTGCGCAGCAGCCGGTGGGGGGAGGTCAACCGCGGTTTCGCGAGACCGGCGGGTCCGACGATGGTGAGAGTGGACACCGACGAGCGGTACTGGGCGGCGTACGTCATGCTGACCAGCGCGCCCATGGACGTGCCGACCAGGTGCAGGGGCCGCGCCGTCAGGCCGAGCCGGCCCGTCAGCTCGGCCAGCTGCCGCGCGAACAGCGTCTCGTCGTATCGCGCCTGTACCCGGTCGGAGTAGCCGCGGCCGTAGGCGCTGCAGGCAAGAGTGCGCAGCCCGCGGGCGTGCAGCTCGCTGACGAGGCCGTCCCAGTAGAACAGCGGGATGGTCAGACCGCCCGCCATCAGGACCACTTCCCCGTCCTCGGGCCCCGTCAACTCGTAGTGGGTGACGCCGTCGGACAGCTCGATGAAACTGCCGCGCAGCGCCCCCCGCGAGTCGGCGGTGAGCTTGCGGTCCTCGCCCGCGGCGACGAAGTACTTCATGGAACGGGCCTCCTTGCCCTCAGTTCGCGGGGGTGTCGGCGCAGGAGCCGAGGAACTTCGCGATCGCGTCCGCGACCCACTGCGGTTCCTCCTCCGGCAGCAGATGTCCGCCGTCGGGGTGGACGAGCTCATGAGCGCCGGGGATGTCGCGGGCGAAGTGCTGGCCGTCGATGCTCGCGCTGCGCAGCACCAGCGTGGGCACCGTGACGCGGGAGATCTGCGCGGAGCGGTCCGGCTGATCGGTGTTGCAGAAATCGACGAAGGCCGAGCGGTTACCGGGGCGGCTCATGAGCTGATAAGCGCGGTCCACCATGGCGTCGTCCACGATCTGCGAATACGGCCCGACGCTCTCGCGCAGGCTGCGCTCGATGGCCCCGCGCGGCATCACCCGCCTCAGCAGGGGCCGCACCAGCGGGTTGCGGGTCAGACGCATCCCCGCGGGCACCGTCTTCTCCGGGTAGCCGGTGGCATTGACCAGTACCAGGCCGGTCAGCCGCTCCGGATGATCCAGCGCGAGGTTCCAGGCGATGTTGCCGCCCAGGGAATTGCCGGCCACCGCGTAGCGCGGCACGCCCAGCGCCTCCAGGAAGCCCGCCACCGTCGCGGCGTACGCCGGGATGCGGTAGTCGCGGTCCTTGCGCGGGCCCGTCAGTCCGAACGCCGGCAGGTCGGGGCGGATGACGTCGAACGCATCCGACAGCAGATCCGTCGCGCGGTCGAAGTGCTGGAGGGATGAGGCACTGCCGTGCAGCAGTACGAGCGCCGGGCCGCGCCCAGCACGTTTGTAGTGCATCCGCAGGCCGTCGACCTCGACGAACCGGGAATCGGGCTGGGGCTCAGACCAGGTACTCATAATGGCTACACTGTTACCGATATGACGGTCGTGTCAAGAGGAAGCACCCGCGCGTTACTACGACGGTGATCTTGAGCGAGGAGAAGGATCAGTTAGCACGCCGCGCTGCCGGTCCCGCCGGACCGGATTGCGAGATGAAACAAGCCGTCGACCGGGGCGCCTGCGCGACGACCTCACAGCCGAGACGTTTGCCATGACGACCGTCGGCCCGCTCGTCCACCAGCGCTTTCTCGTGGGTGCCAGGCTCGGGTCCGGCTTCGTCTGCGCCTGGCTCCTGCTGAGCGGACGGCGGTGGGAATCGAGCCTCCACCAGACCCGGAGCGCTTCACCCCTCCCGATCCGCTACAACAAACCCCTGTTCCAGGAGTGGTTCGCAAGCACCCTCAACGCGCCGAACACCGACGCCTACTGGCGGGCCCGCTTCGACGGCAACCCCGACCTCGGTACCAGCACCACCAAGCCCGTCCACCTCTACCGCTACGCCACCCGCATCACCGGCTTCCACGCCTCCCCCGACCCGGTCCGCAAGGGGCAGCCGATCAGATTCGCCGGCACCCTCCAGTACAAGAAGGGCAACACCTGGAAACCGCTCACCGACGACGCCTGGCCCACCCTGTACTTCAAACCGCGCGGCTCCAGCACCTACCACTACGTCTGCGAGCTGGACATCGACAAGAAGGGCCACCTCGAGGGCATGGTGACCGCCAAGCAGGACGGCACCTGGGCCCTCGCGCTCAACCGCGAGACCGGAGACCACTACCTCAGAGGCGCCCGGGTCACCGACTACGTCGACGTCCGCTAGCCGTTGCCCGTGGTGACGGCACCTGGCCCCACCTCGTCGCCACCTCCCCGGCACCCGCCACAGGAGGCTCCACCACCGGCAACATGGCCCTCTACCAGAACGGCACCCTCATCGGGACCGCCACCAACCTCAGCCCCCGTACGACTCCTCCATGCCCCTCACCATCGGCGGCTGCATCAACAGCGCCTCCGCCACCACCCCCTATCTGGCCTTCCCCGGCTCCGTCGCCGACGTCCACGTCTACCCACGCACACTCTCGGCGACCGAAGTCAGCACACTGCACTGACCCACCGAAACACGGCCCGCGCCGACTCCGACACGAGCGGCGCGGGCCCGCCCACGTCCGCGGCAGCCGCCAGCCACACCCAGTCGGCGAACGGACCGACACCGTCGAAGGCTCCACCGAAGACCAGCTTGCGGAGACCGCCCAGGAGATCACGCCCGCCAGCGCAACCTCCGAGCACAGGCGCGTTGCGAACATCGAAGCGGCACACCACAGGCGCATCCACCGGGAAGCCGCCACAGAAGAGGCCCGCGTCAAGTACCTCTAGGCTCAGCGCGCGATATCCACCACCGCGCCAGCCACGCCGCCGAGCCAGACCAAAACACCACCAGCCGACGGGGGCTTCATCACGCTGCCAGCTGTCACGGGCGAGTCACAAACCCCGTGGACACCCTGTCGGTACAGGAGCTCGGAACTGGACATATATGCCCGCACAGGACTGGATGGACGGCCCTGGACGCCTTCTACGACATGTGCCATGTGGTACCCAGTGAGGGACCCAGGATCAGGACCGGAGCGTCTTCTGGCCCGTCAAAGCGGTATTGCAGGGTGTTCGGGGGTGTCTCACTCACGCCCCAGACCCTCTCACGTCTCACGACTGCCCCTATAAGGAGGGTTGCGGCTGCACAGGTCTGACCAGGTGGAACACCTCCCGGGCCGCGTATCGCTTAAGACTTCGGACGATTTCACGTCGGGTCTTGCCCTCCTTGCTGCGGCATTCGTAGTAGTCCTGGGTGCGCGGGTCGACGCGCAGGCGGGTCTGCACGATCCGGTGCAGGGCCGCGTTCGCTTGCCGGTCGCCGCCCCGGTTGAGGCGGCGGTACTGCCGACTGCCCGAGGAACGCTCGACGGGGCTGACCCCGCACAGCGCAGCGAACGACGCCTCACTGCCCAGGCGTTCCGGGTTGTCCCCGATCGTGATCAGCAAAGTGACGGCCGTGTCCGGGCCGATGCCCACTACCTCAAGCAGCTGCGGAGCGTGGCGTTCCACCAGCCGGGTCAGGCGGCCTTCCAGGTCCTGGACCTCTTCGCTGAGCTGCCTGACGCGCCGGGCCAGGAGACCCAGGGTCACGTGGGTGGCATGGAGCACCGCCCCCTCGCCGCCCTCGTGGTTCAGGCTGTCGTCGACGAGCCCTGCGCAGGTGCGGAAGAGCTCTGCGTTGCCCAGCCCGGCCAGTTCCTCCCTCAGCTGCGGATCGGCACGGATGAGGACCGCCTTGAGCTGGTTGATCGCCTGGGTGCGGGCCTTGACTGCCGAGTCCTTGGCCAGCTTGTACATCCGGGCGATCTCCACCGGCCCATCACCCGCCTTGGCCTGGGCGCGCGCCCGCCCGCTCAGCACCGCCCGAGCCGCGTTCTCGGCATCGAGCGGGTCCGACTTGCCGCGCCGCCGGCGGTCGGCCCGGTCGAACCGGTTCACATCGAAAACGTCTACACCCTGGGCCAGCAGGTAGCGGGACAGGGCCGCCCCGAAGGAACCGGTACCTTCCACTCCGGCCCGCCGCACCGTACCCGACGCCCTGGCCCACCCCAGCAGGTTGCGGTATCCGGCCGCGCTGGCCGGGAACTCCTTGGTGCCGAGCACTTCCCCCACCAGGGAGAGCACAGCGGCCACATGGGCATCCCGGTGCGTGTCCACTCCCAGGACCACCTCCCCCGCCGGCCGACGCCGACGAGGACGCGAAGCGGAGGACGTGCCGGTCATGCTCGTTCCCTTTCCGCCCCGACGGCTTGTCCCGTAGTAGCCGGCAGCGGGCCGTGCGGACGGTCAGAATCGTGATGACGCCTTTCCGGCAAGCCCCTATCGAGACACGTCCATCAGCCCGAGACCAACAGTGCGCTGTCCCCTGGCCGGCGGTCGACACAGTGTGATCAGGACACCTCGGTCAGAGATCTCAGGAGTCAGACCCCGCCGTAGGACAGGCACCCACCTACGGTTCTCGGCCCAACCGGCTTCCAGCCACGTCAGCCCGCTCGTTCGAGCGAATTGACTCGAAGCACCGGTCGTCTACCACCGGAACTGGCACCATGCCGCCGTCGTGCGTCACTTCGAGTCGAAGGCGGACCATTGGAACGGCGGGTCAATGAGCGGCAGCTGTCGGTGCTGCAGTGGGTGGGAGCCGGGTGCCCTGCAGGCGTATGGAACGCCAGCTCCTACAAGACCACTTGCCAGGCACTGCACAACCGGGGTTTGGTCGCGGTCTCCCGGAAGAGCGGGCAGTGGAGCGTCGCCCTGACAAGCGCCGGTCGGCACTACCTGGCACACGGCACGTACCCTCCCCGCGGGTCACGCACACGGAAGACCCAGGCCGCCGCTCCACACCTCCAGGTCACCCGAGCACAGGCAGCTCCGGCCGCCGGGCGGAAGCCAAGCCCTCCCTCACAGCCTCGTGTGACGTTCACGGAGCAGCTGTTACAGGAGCTCGCGGAGGCCGGCGGCAGGATCGTCAAGAGCGGCAGCGGTATCGACTTGGAGAAGTGGCCGTCCCGCGTCGCCGCCGCACGCAGATCCGGAAGGGTTCCGGAGACGAAGGAGCTCTACGGAAGCTGGTGCCGTGACGGGTACGAGATCAAGCTCGTCGACATCCCCGCCTGGCGCCTTGCCGTCCTCGACCCCGTCCCCGCGCCCTCGCGGCTCACTCGGCCGCACATCGTGGTCCGGGCCATGCAGAACGAACGCCAGCCGCTCGGCCTGACCAAGCCCGTCCAAGGACGCGCTCTCCGGCTCATCCAGGCACTGATCACCGCCGCTGAGGGTGACGGACACACCTGCTCGGCCGGGCAAACCGGCTCCGCACCCCCGTCTCATCGCCGCCGCAGGGCGAATCCTCACTTCACCATCACCGCGCAGGGCCAGTCAGTGGGGTTTCTTGTCCTCCAGGAACAGGACCGGGCCGAGCACGTCGCCACCGAGAAGGAACTCGCCGACGCCAAGAAGCACTCCTGGGTCAGGATCCCCCGCTTCGACTACACCCCGTCCGAACGCCTCCGCATCATCCTCAGCGGCGGCCAGCCACACCGGTCGAGCGAATGGGCCGACGCTCCCGGCCACGCCCTCGAAGAGCAGCTCGCCGAGATCGCCCAAGAGGTCACACTTCGCGGCGAAGCGGCCGAACGCAGACGCCAGGACGAGGCCGAAGCGGCACGCCAGAAGCGCATCCGCTGGGAAGCCGCCATGGAACAAGCCCGCATCCGGTACGCGGAGGCGTACCGCGTCAGGCACCTTGAAACCCAGGAAGCGGCATGGCGCCACGCCACCCGACTGACCGAGTTCGTGAGCGCGGTACGCACACGAGTCGAGGCCATGCCACTCGGGCAGACCAGAACCGAAGCCGAAGCATGGATCAGCTGGGCAACAGCCACCGTGGAGCGCCTCGACCCCCTGAACACACCGCCCCGGCTGCCCGACATTCCCAACCCACGGGCCGACGACCTGAAACCCTTCCTCGGGCACTGGAGCCCCTACGGCCCCACCTACTGAACGCCCGCTCCACAAAAGCGGCCGGCCCGGCGAAGGACGGGGCAGCGCGACAGCCGCCACCATCAGCGGCGCCGGAACCCGGCTGCTTGTCCTTCAGCTCCCGCAAGGCCAGCCTGCGGGGTCCCCCCTCACCTGGCATGACCTGCGCGACCAGCCAGGTGATGCCTTGTCAGAATGCGCGTCAAGTGAGCGTCATATTGGGATGCCCGCGGAGCGTCAAACGAGCGTCACTAGCAGGGAGCGGCCGACCCGCCCGGCGGCCTTCCAGGGCTGGATGACCACCATGCCGAGCCGGAGGCATGGCCCGGGCGGGGCGGTCGGCATGGTGAGGGAAGACCGACCCGCCCGGGAGTCGTCTGGGGCTACAGGCCCACGTCACGGCTGCGGATCTCCTCCAGGGATTCGCGGCGTACGAGGAGGCGGGCGGCTCCGTCGCGCACGGCGACCACCGGCGGGCGGCCGACCAGGTTGTAGCCGGAGGCCATGGACAGGTGGTAGGCGCCGGCCACGGGGACGGCAAGCAGGTCTCCGGGGCGTACGTCGGCGGGGAGTTCCGCGTCGGCGGCCAGAACGTCGCCCGCCTCGCAGTGCCGGCCGACCACGGTGAGCCGGGCGCAGTCCGCCGTGCTGTGCCGGCCGATCAGGCGCGGCATGTACCGGACGCCGTACAGGGCCGGGCGCGGGTTGTCGCTCATTCCGCCGTCGACGGCCACGAACACGTGCTCGGCGGTGTGCTTCACGGACAGGACGCGGTAGACGGCGATCCCGGCCGGTCCGACGATCGCCCGTCCCGGCTCGATGATCAGCCGGGGAACGGGCAGCCCGGCCGTCGTGCAGGCGTCGGCGAGTTCCGCGCGGACCTTGCGGGCCAGCGCCGTCAGGTCCAGGGCGGCCTCACCGGGGCGGTAGGCGATGCCGTGGCCACCGCCGAGGTCGAGTTCGGGCAGGACCAGTCCGTGCTGCTCCTGCAGGCGGGCCATCAGGCCGACCAGGCGGCGCACGGCCACGAGGTACGGCTTGACACTCGTGATCTGGGAGCCCAGGTGGCAGTGCAGGCCGGTGAGTTCGAGCTGGGGCTGGTCGAGGATGCGGGTGATGGCGTGCTGGGCGTAGCCGTCCGCGATCGACAGGCCGAACTTCTGGTCGTCCGTGCCGGTGCGGATCTTCTCGTGACCGCCCGCGTTGATTCCGGGCACCACACGCACCATCACCTTCTGGTGCCCGTCCGGCCCGACGGCGGCGGCCAGCCTCGCGATCTCCGAGGGGCTGTCGATGACGATGCGGCCGACGCCGAGGCGCAGCGCGGTGTCCAGGTCGCGCGGCGACTTGGCGTTGCCGTGCAGCACGATCCGCTCGGCCGGAAATCCGGTGGTGACGGCTAGTTCGAGTTCACCGGCGGAGCAGACGTCGAGGCCGAGGCCCTCCTCGTCCGTCCAGTGGGCCATGGCCCGGCACAGGAACGCCTTGGCGGCGTACACGATTTCGGCGTCGGGGAAGGCGTCCCGGTAGGTGCGGCAGCGGTCGCGGACCTCGGCCTCGTCCAGGACGTAGACGGGGGTGCCGAAGCGGTCGGCGACCGCGGCGAGCGGTACGCCGCCCACGGCGAGGTCGCCCGGGCGGGGCTCGGTGGCGGACGCGGGCCATACCGCCAACTCAGCCATTGCAGTGGCGGGTTCGTGAACCGTGGTCATCGTGGCCTCCCCTTTCAGGCGGCGAACGCCGGTGCCGGCGCGGGCATCGGCCTTGGGGCCGGGGCGGTGAGCTGCGGGTCCACCGTGACGGTGGTGACACCGAGCGGGGCCGCCAGCGCCCGCAGTGCGGGCTCGGCGAGGCGGATCCACGCCTGGTCGGCGCCGAGGGTGGTGGTCAGGCGGAGTGCGGAAGTGAAGCCGACGGCCGTGCGGTCGCCGAGCGGGGTGCGGAAGAGCCGGGCCGCACAGCCGGAGGGGCCCGGCCGGACCGGGACGTACAGGGGTCCGGCCGGGGACGGATCGGAGGGCTCGGGGTCTTCGCCGTAGCGGAGTTCTGCCATGGGGTGCCTCCCGAAGGGCAGGGAGTGTGGGATCTGGGTGCCCCGGACGCGGGGAGGCGGGCCGGGGCACGCCCTCGACGCTATGCCCGGTGCTCCCAGGTTCCGGACGTGCCCTGACGGGATGCTGATGGTGATGGGGACGACCTTGACGGGACGCTGACGCCCTGGCGAGAGGGCGTGGAATGGGACGTCAGAAGGGTGCCAAGAACTGGCGTACGGACTGTTCGAAAGTCTCGGCAAGAGTTGAGATGGAAGCGGTTCCGAGAAGAATCACCGGCCCGGAAGCCAGGGCCGGCGCGTGCAGAACGGTGAAAGCGATGTCCGAGTCCCGTCCGTCGTCAGCAGCTCGTTTCGTGGTGGGGGTGAGCGGTTCGCCGGGCAGTCTCACCGCCTTGAGCCGGGCGGCCGACGAGGCCCGGCGCCGAGGGGCGGAGCTCTGGCCGGTGCTGGCCTGGGAGCCACCCGGCGGGGATCCTGCCGCCCGGAGGTTCCCGGATGCGGCCGTCATGGTCGAGGAGTGGGACCGGCTGGCGCGGGAGCGGTTGCTCAAGGCGCTGTGTGATGTGTTCGGCAGCACGGACACCGGGGTGCCCGGGCAGGCGCTCGTCGTACGAGGCGCCCCCGGACCGGCTCTGGTACGGACAGCCGGCCGCGAGCGCGACATCCTCGTGGTCGGCGCAGGCGGGCGTGGCCGACTGCGCCGTGCGCTCTGGCCGTCGGTCAGCCGCTACTGTCTCGCCCGCGCCACGTGCCCGGTTCTCGCGGTGCCGCCGTCACCGCTGCAGGCAGCGCTGGCAGCCGTGCACCGGCGGAACGCCTTGCGGCTGCCGCTGGACACGGGGCGCCTGCAGCGGGAGTTCGAGACTGTGCCACCCGGCGCCTGATCTCCTCAGTGGGCAGCGGTGGCCGGCAGGTCCGGCTGCTCCGGACGCCGTGCCGGGGCCGTCGGTACGGCGAGCACCATGGTGAGGCCGCCGCCGGGCGTGTCCTCGGCGTGCAGGGTGCCGCCTACGGCCTCGGCGAAGCCGCGGGCGACCGCAAGTCCGAGGCCGACGCCGACCCCGCGCGGCGAGTCGCCGTACCGCTGAAAGGGCTCGAAGATGCGGTCCTTGGCCTCGTCCGGAACACCGGGCCCGCGGTCGACGACCCGCAGTTCGACCCGGTCGGCCAGGGCGCTCGCGGACACCAGCACCCGCTCCCCCGGCGGACTGTATTTGACGGCGTTCTCGACGACGTTGGCGACGGCCCGCTCCAGCAGACCCCGGTCGACCCACACCATGGGCAGGGTCTCGGGGATGTCCAGATCCACGCTGTCCTCCGGCACCCCGCCCAGCGCCATCGGCACGACCTCGTCGAGGTCGCTCTCGCGGATGATGGGGGTGACGGTGCCGGTCTGCAGGCGGGACATGTCCAGCAGGTTGCCGACCAGGTGGTCGAGCCGGTCGGCGCCCTCCTCGATGGCCTGCAACAGCTCCGCCCGGTCCTGTTCGGACCACTCGACGTCGTCCGACCTGAGCGAGGTCACCGCGGCCTTGATGCCTGCGAGCGGGGTGCGCAGGTCGTGGCTGACGGCGGCCAGCAGAGCGGTGCGGATGCGGTTGCCCTCGGCCAGTTCCTTGGCACGATCGGCTTCGCGCTGCAGCCGCTGGCGGTCCAGGACGACGGCGGCCTGCGCGGCGAACGCGGCCAGCACGCGGCGGTCGGCGGCGGGCAGGACGCGGCCGCGCAGGGAGAGGGCCATGTGGTCGCCGACCGGTACGTCGACGTCCGCGTCCTCCGGAACCTCGGCCGGCTGCGGTCCCACACTGCCGGCGCAGGTCCAGGGTTCCGTCTCACCGGTCCGCTCCAGCAAGGCCACCGACTCCATGCCGAAGGTCTCCCGGACCCGCTCCAGCAGCGCCTCCAGGGTGGTCTCACCGCGCAGGACGTTGCCTGCGAGGAAGGAGAGGATCTCGGACTCGGCGCGCAGCCGGGCGGCTTGATGGGTACGGCGGGCGGCGAGGTCCACGACCGAGGCCACGGACACCGCGACCCCGATGAAGATCGCGATAGCGACGATGTTCTTCGGGTCGGCGATCGTCAGGGTGTGGACGGGCGGGGTGAAGTACCAGTTGAGCAGCAGGGAGCCGACCACCGCGGAGGCCAGCGCGGGGAAGAGGCCGCCCAGCAGAGCCGCTGCCACCGTCAGGGTCAGGAACAGCAGCATGTCGTTGGCGAGGCCGACGTCCGGCACGGCACTGGTGAGGAGCCAGGTGAGCACGGCGGGGCCGAGCACGCCGACGGCCCAGCCCCAGATGACCCGGGACCGTCCGAGGCGGGCACCGCGCGCCACCGGCAGTCCGCGGCCCTTGCCCGCCTCGTCGTGCGTGATGAGGTGCACATCGAGGTCCGGACCGGACTCCACGGCCACCGTGGCGCCGACCCCGGGCCCGAAGACGTACTGCCAGCTGCGACGGCGCGAGACGCCCAGCACGATCTGGGTGGCGTTGACGCCGCGGGCGAAGTCGAGCAGGGCGGCCGCTATGTCGTCGCCGACCACGTGGTGGAAGGTGCCACCGAGGTCCTCGACCAACGTGCGCTGTACGGCCAGTTCCTTCGGGGAGGCCGCAGTGAGGCCGTCGCTGCGGGATATGTAGACGGCCAGCACCTCGCCACCCGCGCCCTTCTCCGCCAGGCGCGCGGCGCGCCGGATCAGGGTGCGCCCCTCGGGACCGCCGGTCAGCCCGACCACGATCCGCTCACGGGAGCCCCAGATCTTGGAGACACGGTGCTCGCTGCGGTACTCGTTCAGATACTCGTCGACCCGGTCCGCCACCCACAGCAGCGCCAGCTCGCGCAGGGCGGTCAGGTTGCCGGGCCGGAAGTAGTTGGACAGGGCCGCGTCGACCTTGTCCGGTTTGTAGACGTTCCCGTGCGCCATACGGCGGCGAAGGGCCTCGGGTGACATGTCGACCAGCTCTATCTGGTCGGCCCGTCGTACGACCTCGTCGGGGACGGTCTCGCGCTGCCGCACCCCGGTGATCGACTCGACCACGTCGCCGAGTGACTCCAGGTGCTGGATGTTGACGGTGGAGATCACGTCGATCCCCGCGACGAGCAGTTCCTCGACGTCCTGCCACCGCTTGGCGTTGCGCGAGCCGGGGACGTTCGAGTGGGCTAGTTCGTCCACCAGGGCGACGGCCGGAGCACGCCACAGGACGGCGTCGACGTCCATCTCGCCGAACGTGGCGCCCCGGTACTCCAGCTGTCTGCGCGGCACCTGCTCCAGGCCGTGCAGCATCACCTCGGTACGCGGCCGATGATGGTGTTCGACGAAGGCGACCACGCAGTCGGTGCCCCGCTCGATACGTCGGTGTGCCTCCGACAGCATCGCGTAGGTCTTGCCGACGCCGGGTGCCGCGCCGAGGTAGATCCGGAGCTTGCCGCGTGCCATGTCATCCTTCGAAGCGATAGCCCATGCCGGGCTCGGTGATCAGATAGCGGGGGTGGGAGGGGTCCGTCTCCAGCTTCCTGCGCAACTGCGCCATGTAGACCCGCAGGTAGTTGGACTTGTTGCTCTGCGAGACGCCCCAGACCTCCTGGAGCAGCTGCCTCTGTGTGATCAGCCGACCGGGATTGGTCACCAGTATCTCCAGCAGATGCCACTCGGTCGGGGTCAGCCGTACGTCCCGCCCGTCCCGTACGGCCTTCTTGGCCAGCAGGTCCAGGGTGAAGTGCTCCGTCTCGACCAGCGCCGCCGAGGGGACCAGCGGTGTGTCCTCCGTGCGGCGGACGGCGGCCCGCAGCCGGGCCAGCAACTCGTCCATGCTGAACGGCTTGGTGACGTAGTCGTCTGCCCCGGCGTCGAGCGCGGCCACCTTCTCGTCGGACGCCTGGCGGGCGGACAGGACCAGGATCGGCACGCGGCTCCAGCCCCTCAGGCCCTTGATGATGTCGACGCCGTCCATGTCGGGCAGGCCGAGGTCCAGCAGCACCACATCGGGCTGACGGGCCGCGGCGAGCCGGAGCGCCGTGGCGCCGTCGGGGGCGGCGTCCACGCCGTAGTGACGTGCCTGCAGGTTGATGACGAGGGCCCGTACGAGCTGCGGGTCGTCCTCCACCACGAGCACCCGGGTCATGGGTGTGTGCCCTTCCTCTCGTACGTCGGGCCGAAGGGCGCCGGACGCGAGACAACCGACGTCATGGCCGCAGGAGTTGGCGGACCAAGGATGCCTCCCGGCCGCCAACTCCCGCGTGTATCGCGTAATCCCATCAGTGCTTCGCCACAAGGTCCTTGAGCGCGATGTTGAGCTCCAGGACGTTCACCCGGGGCTCGCCCATGAAGCCCAGGGTGCGGCCTTCGGTGTGGTCCTTGACCAGCCTCTCCACCTGTGCGAGCGGCAGGTTGTTCTTCGCGGCTACGCGGTGGACCTGGAGTTCGGCGTAGGCCGGGGAGATGTCCGGGTCCAGGCCGGAGCCGGAGGAGGTCACCGCGTCCGCGGGTACCTCCGACGACTTGACCGTGTAGCTGGGAACGGAGTTGTCCTTGACGACGGCGGCCTTGGCGTCCTGCACCTGCTTGATCAGCACCTTGCTGTCGGCGGACAGGTTGGTGGCACCGGACAGGATCAGCTTGTACTGCGTGTTGACGCTGTTGGTGCCGAGGCCGTTCGCCGGGCGGCCCTGGAACCACTTCAGGTCCGCGTCCGGCGTCTGCTGGCCCTTCATCAGCGGCAGGTTGTACGACTGCCCGATCAGGGACGAGCCGACGACCTTGCCGTCCGCCTTGGCCTCGGAGCCGTTCGCCTTGTTGGAGAACAGCCCCTGGGCGATGCCGGTCACGACCAGCGGGTAGATGACGCCCGTCACCAGGGTCAGCACGAGCAGGGCGCGCAGGCCCGCCCCGAGCAACCGGGCGGTGTTCGTTACGGAGTTGTTCATGGCGATCAGCCGATTCCGGGAATGAGGGAGATGAGCAGGTCGATGATCTTGATGCCGATGAAGGGCGCGATCAGGCCGCCGATGCCGTAGATCCCGAGGTTGCGGCGCAGCATCTTGTCGGCGCTCATCGGCCGGTAGCGCACGCCCTTCAGGGACAGCGGAACCAGCGCGATGATGATCAGCGCGTTGAAGACGACCGCGGACAGGATCGCCGAGTTGGGCGAGGACAGGTGCATGATGTTCAGCTTGTCCAGGCCCGGGTAGACCGCCGCGAACAGCGCCGGGATGATCGCGAAGTACTTCGCGACGTCGTTGGCGATGGAGAACGTCGTCAACGCACCCCGGGTGATCAGCAACTGCTTGCCGATCTCCACGATCTCGATCAGCTTGGTCGGGTTGGAGTCGAGGTCGACCATGTTGCCGGCCTCCTTGGCGGCCGACGTACCGGTGTTCATCGCCACGCCGACGTCCGCCTGCGCGAGGGCCGGGGCGTCGTTCGTGCCGTCACCGGTCATCGCGACCAGCTTGCCGCCCCCCTGCTCCCGTTTGATGAGGGCCATCTTGTCCTCGGGAGTCGCCTCCGCGAGGAAGTCGTCGACGCCCGCCTCCTCGGCGATCGCCTTCGCGGTCAGCGGGTTGTCACCCGTGATCATGACCGTCTTGATGCCCATGCGACGCAGCTCCTCGAACCGCTCCCGCATGCCCTCCTTGACGACGTCCTTGAGGTGGATGACACCCAGGACGCGGGCGCCCTGCTCGTCGTTCACGGCGACCAGCAGCGGAGTGCCGCCGGCCTCGGAGATGCGGTTGGCTGTCGCATCCGCATCCTTGGCGACCGTGCCGCCCTGCTCCCCGACCCAGGCGATCACCGATGCGGTCGCACCCTTGCGGATCTTCCGGCCGTCGACATCCACACCCGACATACGGGTCTGGGCGGTGAACTCGATCCACTCGGCGCCGACCAGCTCGCCCTGGTGCCGCTCGCGCAGCCCGTACTTCTCCTTGGCCAGGACGACGATCGAGCGGCCCTCGGGCGTCTCGTCGGCCAGCGACGACAGCTGGGCCGCGTCGGCCACCTCCGCCTCGGTGACGCCCTTGACCGGCACGAACTCGGCGGCCTGCCGGTTGCCCAGGGTGATGGTGCCGGTCTTGTCCAGCAGCAGCGTGGAGACGTCACCGGCGGCCTCGACCGCACGCCCCGACATGGCCAGCACATTGCGCTGCACCAGCCGGTCCATGCCCGCGATGCCGATCGCGGACAGCAGCGCGCCGATCGTAGTCGGGATCAGACAGACCAGCAGAGCCACCAGCACGACCATGGTCAGATGCGTGCCCGCGTAGTCGGCGAACGGCGGAAGCGTGGCCACCGCCAGCAGGAAGACGATGGTCAGCGAGGCCAGCAGGATGTTCAGCGCGATCTCGTTGGGCGTCTTCTGCCGGGCGGCGCCCTCGACCAGGTTGATCATCCGGTCGATGAAGGTCTCGCCGGGCTTCGTCGTGATCTTGATGACGATCCGGTCGGACAGCACCTTCGTACCGCCCGTAACGGCGCAACGGTCGCCGCCGGACTCACGGATCACCGGAGCGGACTCACCCGTGATCGCAGACTCGTCGACCGAGGCGACACCCTCAACGACGTCACCGTCACCCGGGATGACGTCGCCGGCCTCGCAGACCACCAGGTCGCCGATCGTCAGGGCGGTGCCGGGCACCTGCTCCTCGGAGCCGTCCTTCAGGAGCCGGCGGGCCACTGTGTCGGTCTTGGCCTTGCGCAGGGTGTCCGCCTGCGCCTTGCCCCGGCCCTCCGCGACGGCCTCCGCAAGGTTGGCGAAGATCACCGTCAGCCACAGCCAGACACTGATCGTCCAGCCGAACCAGTCACTCGCGTGCTGGAAGGAGAACACCGTGGTCAGGACCGAGCCGATCCACACCACGAACATCACGGGCGACTTGACCATCACCCGCGGGTCCAGCTTGCGGAACGCGTCCGGCAGCGACTTGACCAGTGCCTTGGGGTCGAACAGGCCTGCTCCGACACGGCCCTCGGCAGGCTTGTGCCCGGTGGGGACGTCGCTGTGCGGCGCTCTGGTGGGAGTGGCTGTGGACATGGAGTCCTCTGGCTTCTCTGTCTTCTCTATACGGGTGGTCATCACGCCAGCCCTTCCGCGAGCGGGCCCAGCGCGAGGGCCGGGAAGTAGGTCAGACCGGTGATGATCAGGATCGCGCCGACCAGCAGGCCGGTGAACAGCGGCTTCTCGGTGCGCAGGGTGCCGGCCGTGACCGGCACCGGCGTCTGCTCGGCGAGCGAGCCGGCCAGCGCCAGCACGAACACCATCGGCAGGAAGCGGCCCAGCAGCATCGCGAGCCCGGTCATGGTGTTGTACCAGTCCGTGTTCGCGTTCAGACCGGCGAAGGCGGAGCCGTTGTTGTTCGACGCCGACGTGAACGCGTACAGCACCTCGGAGAAGCCGTGCGCCCCGGAGTTCAGCATCGAGTGCGGAGGCGTCGGCAGGGCCATGGAAGCCGCCGTGAACACCAGCACCAGCGCGGGCGTGACAAGGATGTAGCAGGCGGCGAGCTTCATCTCGCGGCCGCCGATCTTCTTGCCCAGGTACTCGGGCGTACGGCCGACCATCAGACCGGCGATGAACACCGCGATCACGGCCATGATCAGCATGCCGTAGAGACCGGAGCCGGTGCCGCCGGGCGCGATCTCGCCCAGCATCATGCCCAGCATCGCGATCCCGCCGCCGAGCCCGGTGAAGGAGGAGTGGAAGGAGTCCACCGCACCGGTCGAGGTCAGCGTGGTCGAGGTCGCGAAGATCGACGACGAACCGACGCCGAAGCGCGTCTCCTTGCCCTCCATCGCACCGCCCGCCACCTGGAGCGCGGCGCCGTGGTGGGCGAACTCGGTCCACATCATCAGGACGGTGAAGCCCAGCCAGATGGTGACCATCGTGGCGAGGATCGCGTACCCCTGCTTCACGTTGCCGACCATCACGCCGAAGGTGCGGGTCAGCGAGAAAGGGATCACCAGGATCAGGAAGATCTCGAAGAGGTTGGTGAACGGGGTCGGGTTCTCGAAGGGGTGGGCCGAGTTGGCGTTGAAGTAACCGCCGCCGTTCGTCCCGAACTCCTTGATCGCCTCCTGAGAGGCGACCGCACCGCCGTTCCACTGCTGCGAGCCGCCCATGAACTGACCGACCTCGTGGATGCCGGAGAAGTTCTGGATCGCCCCACATGCCACGAGGATGATCGCCGCGATTGCGGCGCCCGGCACCAGGATGCGCAGCGTGCCGCGCACCAAGTCCGACCAGAAGTTGCCCAGTTCACCGGTACGCGAGCGCGCGAAACCGCGTACGAGCGCCACGGCGACGGCGATCCCGACGGCGGCGGAGACGAAGTTCTGCACGGCGAGACCGGCGGTCTGTACGACGTGACCCATGGTCTGCTCGCCGTAGTACGACTGCCAGTTCGTGTTGGTCACGAACGACACGGCCGTGTTGAACGACTGCGCCGGGTTCACCGACGAGAAGCCCATCGAGCCGGGCAGCACGCCCTGCAGCCGCTGCAGCAGGTACAGGAAGAGCACGCTGACGGCGGAGAAGGCCAGCAGACCGCGCAGATACGCGGGCCAGGTCATCTCGGCGTCGGGATTGGCACCGATGGCCCGGTAGATCCACTTCTCCACCCGCAGGTGCTTCTTCGAGGAGTAGACCTTGGCCATGTAGGTGCCGAGCGGGATGTAGGCGAGCGCCAGTGCGCCTATGAGGGCGAGCAGCTGGAGGAAGCCTGCGACGTCTGGACTCATGTCTGTGCTCAGAACCTCTCCGGGAAGATCAGGGCGAGGACGAGATAGCCCAGCAGGGCGACGGCCACGACCAGGCCGACGACGTTCTCGGCGGTCACAGCTTCGTCACCCCCTTGGCGACGAGGGCCACCAGCGCGAAACCCGCGAGCACGGTGACGACGAAGGCCAGATCGGCCATCGCGAACTCCTGAAGAGGTTCGGGGGTGGAACAGGACTGTTAGAGGAAACCGCCTCCCTGGCCGGATCTGGACACTCGTTGACGGCCCTCTTACGGCCTCGCCCACGGCTTTGACGGGACTCTTACGGCCGCCGATCCCTACCGACCAGTAACAGAGTGTTTCTCTTCAGAGCAGCCGGAAGCGGAGCCGGCAGATCACCGCGTCCGTCTCCCGCCGCACGGCGTGCGCGACGAGCGCGCCCCGCTGGTTCTGCAGCAGCCGCTGCCACAGCCGCTCCGGCTCGACCTCCGGGATCAGCACCGTGATTCGCGTGGCCGGCTCGGCTGCGGCCACCTCACGGACGTACGCGGCGATCGGGCGGCCCAGACTGCGCCGCGCGCAGGACAGCCGCACCAGGGGCACGCCCGGGTCCCACTCGGTCCAGGCTCGCTCCAGGGCGTGCAGCTGTGTGCGGTCCTCCGGGTCCGGGTAGCCGACGGTGACGGCACGGACCTCGTCGCCGAGGGAGGCAGCCGCGGTCAGGGCCTCGGAGGTGAGCCGGGACAGCGAGGACACCGGCACGATCACCAGGGAGCGGTCGCGGTGCGGCGGCTCGGGGATGCGGCCCAGGCCGAGTCGCTCGGCGATGCGGTCGTAGGCGCGGTGGACGGCGACGAAGGCGGCGATCAGCAGCGGCAGCGCCACCACGATCAACCAGGCACCCTCCGCGAACTTGCTCGCGCTGACAACGACCGCTGAGACACCGGTGAGCAGCGCACCGAAGCCGTTGAGCAGCACCTTCCCGCGCCAGCCGCGACCGCGCTCGAGCCGCCAGTGCCGGACCATCCCCACCTGGGCGATCGTGAAGCCGACGAAGACACCGATCGCGAACATCGGCACCAAGGTGTTGGTGTCACCGCCGGAGAAGACCAGCAGCGCGGCCGAAACGACGGCAAGCGCCAGCACACCGTGCCGGTGCACCTGACGGTCGGCCTTCAACGCGAACACGTGCGGCAGATAGTTGTCGCGTGCCAGCAGCTTCAGCAGCACCGGCAGCCCACCGAAGGACGTGTTCGCCGACAGCGCCAGAAGGATCATCGTCGCGAACTGGATGACGTAGAAAGCCCAGTTGTGGCCCAGCGAGGCATCCGCGAGCTGAGCGAGAACCGTGACGCCCGCCACCGGCTGGAGGTGGAAGCGCCCGATCAGCACCGCCAGACCGATCAGCATCACACCGAGTACGGCACCGAGCGCGACCTCCGCACGCTGAGCCCGCTGCACGCGCGGGACGCGGAAGGAGGGTACGGCGTTGGCGATAGCCTCGACGCCGGTCAGGGCGGAGCACCCGGAGGCGAATGCTTTCAGCAGGAGCAGCGCGCCGACACTGGTCGCGTTGTCCGCGACGACCGACGCGTGCCCGGCAGCCGTCGCCGTACTGACCGGCTCGGAGCGGAACAGACCAACGCCGATCAGCACGAAGATAGCGCCCACGAAGACGGCCGTCGGCACGATGAACGCCTTCGCCGACTCCACGATCCCCCGCAGGTTCACCCCCGTGATCAGCGCGAGCACCGCCAGGCACAGCCACATCCGGTCGCCGTACAGCGCGGGGAACGCGGACGTCAGCGCGGCCACGCCCGCCGTGACCGCCACGGCGACGTTGAGGACGTAGTCCAGGATCAGCGAGGCCGCCGCCACCAGGCTGGTCCGCGGCCCCAGATGCGCCTTCGCTACCGCGTAGGAGCCCCCGCCGTCCGGGAAGGCCGCAATCACCTGCCGGTACGACGCCACCAGCACCGCCAGCAGGCCGGCGATGACCAGCGTCACCGGCAGCGTGAAGCCGAGGCCGCGCGCGCCCACGCCGGCCAGCACCAGCACGATCGCCTCCGGGCCATAAGCCACCGACGCCATCGCGTCCAGGGACAGCGCCGCGAGCCCCGTGACGGCGGTCAGCCGTTGGCGTTCGCCGGCATCAGGCGGTTCCTCGCCGGCGGGGACGGCATCCGGCTCGGTGCTCAGGACGGTCATGGGGGCATGCTCCTTCGTCAAGTGCCGCACAGCGGGATCGCCATGTGCGCGGTGCACTCAGGCTCTGACCGTTTCCGACGGTGTTCGGCCGTTCCTTGCGGGATCTTCGCGCTCATGCGACCGACCTTGACGGCACCTTGACGGGCATGTGCCATCAGAGCCCCATCAAAATGCGTGGATCCGGCCCGTCGGGTCTCTACCGTCACCGGTATGGGACGCCGCGAGAGAGCGCGCAGGTCACCGGTCGGCGCTCGCGCAGAATCATCCACGGGCGCGGTGTACGACCGCCGTTGGGCGTGGGACGTGAGGGATGCCGCCCGGTGCGCGGGCGTGCTGCTCACCCTGCTCCTGCTCGTCGACTGGGGCTCGGGCCGGTTCACGTTCTGGCGTGGCCTGTTGTGGCTCGCGCTGGCTCTGCTGCTGTTCGTCGTGCTGTTTCCCGCCCGTGTCTCGGCCGGTGAGGACTGGCTGGCCGCACGGTGGCTGCTGCGCGAGCGCCGGGTCCGCACCGATGTGCTGGTGTCCGTGCGCTGCCTGGACGGTGTCTCCCAACGGCTCGTGCTGCGTGACGCCTTCGGCGCGCGCGTCGTGATCGATCCCGTCGTCCTGGTGAACAACGCGGACCTGTGGCACCGCTTCGAGGCGGGTGCCCGGAAGGCTGCGGCCGACGGTCTACTGCTGTGCGGACAGACCGCGCTGCGCCGACTCTCGACCCGCATGGACCGCGAGACCGCGCTGGCCGTGTTCAAGGCATCCGGACTGGAGTGATGCTTCCGGTGCCTCCTCAGTCCCGTCGGCCCGAGGGATGCGGCTGCACGCCCGTCATCAGGATGTCCAGCCCCCGCCGCGTGGTCGCCAGCACCACCCGGTCGCCGGCCCGCAGCGCCCGGCCCTGCGCTGGACGCCAGTCGAAGCCGGAGCCGTCGAGGCGAGGCCCGGTGAGGGTGTCCAAGGAGGACGGGGCCGCCGAAGGACCGGGGGCTCCGACCGCGATTACCTGCTCACTCGTTCTCCCGTAACGCCTTGTGCACCGCGCGCCGCTCCAGCTCCGGGTGACCGGCCACGTCCGCGCAGGTGAACAGCAGTGAGCCCCGCTCCACCGGCAGGCACCTCGCCACGCGGCCGACCCAACCTCCTGGCTCGCCGGATGCCGCAGGCTCCACCGCCGCTACGCACGCAAGGCCGAGCACTTCCTTGCCTTCGTTGGCCTCGCCGCGGCGCTCATCTACTTCCGGCGACTCTCGAGTCAGCTGTGAGTCAGCGGGCTTGCGCTACGGGACGTTCCAGGCGGAAATGAACGGCTGCCCGTCCTCGGTGGCCAGGAAGCTGAGGGTGCCCGGATGCGGGTGTCCGAGCAGTCGGCTCGCGGACGCGTCGAGGTCGAGCCAGCGCACGGTGAGCACGCGGGCGAGGTGGCCGTGTGCGACGACGGCGACATCGCCATCGCTCAGCAGCGGACGGATGCGGTTCAGCACCGCGTCCGTGCGCGCGGCCACCTGCTGGAGCTGCTCGCCGGGATGATCGGCGTCGCCGGGAATGACGCCGTCCCGCCACAGGTCCCAGCCCGGCCGCGACTCGCGGATCTGCTCGGCAGTCAGGCCCTCGTAGCCGCCGTAGTCCCATTCCAACAGGTCGGGATCGGGCTTGGCGCTGGTCAGGCCGGCCAGCTCGGCTGTTCGCATGGCGCGGCTCAGCGGGCTGCTGAACACAGCGACCAGATGGCGGCGCGCCAGCCTCGGTGCCAGAGCCCTTGCCGCCGCCTCACCCGCGTCGGTCAGCCGCACGTCGGTCCGGCCGGCATGTTGGCCCGACAGGCTCCACTCGGTCTGGCCGTGCCTGATCACTATCAGCTCACCCATAGCCGCGCACGCTATCTGATCTTGTTGCACCCCGAGGCACATTGAGGAAGTTTCATCGTCATTCGTGCAGGTCACGGGGCCTGGCACGATGCGTGGTTGGGGGCTCGCGCAGGTCGGGGAGAGCCCGGGTCTGCCGACGCGCTGGCAAGCTACTCAGCTCGCCAGGCGTCATGCGAGCTTACGCCTACTGGCTGAATGACGACGGGTGTTACTTCTCGTCCGTGCCGGGATTCCCGCTGATGGACTCCTGATAGACATCCGCGTAGGTGCGCGAGTCCTTGACCAGGTCATCGCAGAAGGCGGCGACGTCGTTGCCGATGAGTTCCAAGACTCCCTTGCCGGCCGCGACGCCCTCCTCGAAGAACTCGACGATCCCGGGGAGCAGGCGCCCGTCAGGCAGGTCGATCGGTCCGACCTTGAACAGGTACCTCTGCATCTCCTTGTAGACGATCTGGTTGTCCGGCGGGAGCGCCTTGACCCGAGCCATGTGCGCCCGCCACTGCTTCTTGCCCTCGATGATGTCCTGGATGCCCACGTCAGCCTCCCAGCCGGCTCAATTTCCTGGCGACGTTCCTGTTCAACTGCTCGCGCCACCGGTCGCGATAGGTCCGGGCCCCCTCTCCGCCGGCCAGCGCCGTACAAAAGCCCGGGATGTCGTCACCGAGCACCTCGTGGATGCTCTGCCCGTCCGCCGCTGTTTCTTCGAGCAGCCCCAGGGCGGCGTCGAGGATCGGCATCAGGTTGCGGCCGGTGAAGCCCGCGTAGGGGAAGAGATGGCCCTTGATCTGTTCCCACGCCGCCCGGTAGTCGTCCGGCAGAACCTCGGCCCGGGCTTCGAACGCCTTCCATTCCCTGGTGAGATCGCTGCCTGTGATGGTCTCCCAGAAGTTCATCTCCCGCCCTCCTTGAGCCTGTCGATGCGTGATGAGACGTACTGCCATTTCGCCCAGAACGCCGCGAGTTCCTCGCGTCCGGCGTCGTTGAGTGCGTAGAACTTGCGCGGCGGGCCCACCTCGGATGGTCGTTTCGTGACCTGGACGAGTCCTTTCCTCTCCAGTCGCAGCAGGATGGTGTACACCGTCCCCTCGATGACATCGGCGAAGCCGAGTTCGTTCAGCCGGCGCGTGATGGCGTACCCGTAGGTCTCCTCGCTGCCGATGATTTCGAGCACGCAGCCTTCGAGCGTGCCCTTCAGCATCTCCGTCAGGTCGTCCATCGCGGCTGATCGGAAAATCGATGTGCGGGAGGGCAGGCGGCAGCATCCGGGCCGCTTGCGGACCGGATGGCGTGAGACGGGAGGGTCAGGCTGATGCTGGGCTGAGCGCGACTTGGTGGCCGAGGGCCTGG
>NZ_WEGL01000010.1 GCF_009604455.1 Streptomyces sp. RB17 | reverse complement strand
TGTTGTTGCGCCCCTTGCGGAACGTCGTACCGATGGGGTGAACGGGCGGGAGGTAGACCACGTCGAAGCCCATGTCCGCGATCGCCTCCAGCCGGCGCGCGGCCGTGCGGAAGGTGCCGTGCGGCTCCTCGGCGGTGCCCTCCGAGCGCGGGAAGAACTCGTACCAGGAGCCGTACAGGGCCCGTTCCCGCTCCACCAGCAGCGGCATCGGCTCGGAGGCGGTGACCAGCTCCCGCAACGGATAGCGGTCCAGCAGGCCGGTCACCTCCGGTGCCAGCGCCGCCGCGAGGCGCCAGGCGACGGGGCGGTTCTCGTTCCGCAGGGCCGCCACCGCGTCCCGTACGACCTGCTTCTGCTCTTCGGGGACTGCGGCGGCCGCCCGCTCGTACAGCCGGGCGCCCTCCGCCAGGACCAGTCCGGTGTCGATGCCCGCCGGGATCTTGATCCCGGCGTGGTGCCGCCAGGTGGCGACCGGGTCGGACCAGGCCTCCACCGTGTACGTCCAGCGGCCGGGCTCGCCCGCGGTGACGGTGGCGCCCCAGCGGTCGGTGCCCGGGGCGAGTTCGCGCATCGGCGTCCACGGTCCGGGCCGGCCGGCCGGGTCGCGCAGCACCACGTTCGCCGCGACGGCGTCGTGCCCCTCCCGGAAGACGGTGGCGGACACCTCGAACGACTCACCGGTCACCGCCTTGGCCGGCCTGCGCCCGCGCTGCACCACGGGGCGTACGTCGAGGACGGGGATACGGCCGAGGGCGCTCTCCCCGTAGGCGGACGCGGGGTCGGCGGGGCCGGCCGGGCCGGGCACGTCGGCGACGGCCTTTGCGGATTTCTTGCCCGTTGTTTTCCTGGCCGTCTTCTTGGCCGGTTTCTCAGCTGTCTTCCTGGCCGGTTTCCTCGCGGCCGGCTCGGCCGTCGGCTCTGCCGCCGCCGTGTCCTTGCTGCTTGTCGGGGGTGCTGACGAATGGTGCGTGGCGGGCATGACCGCTCCTGTCCGCGTCAACGTGGGTGTGGGCGGATGGATGTGGGGAGGTGGGTCCTGCGGAACTGCTGTGGGACGCCTGTGGGGTCGTACCGGAGGAGCCTTCCCATCCTGTTCGGGTGGGCAATCCGGAACTTTGTTAACTACTCCCGCGTATGTCCACCCACAAGACCGGCCCCTTTTTACCGAGTGCCCGCAGGCCACCCCTTGACGCCCCGACACCCCCGCCGGGCGCCTCCCCACCGACGCCCGGGTAACCACTACCGTCGAGGTTGACGACGAGACGTACAGCGCCGTGCGTCTCACTCCGCAACGCGTCCGAGGTGGAAGTGTGAAGGCGATCCGTCGGTTCACCGTCCGTCCCGTTCTCCCCGAACCTCTCCGGCCGCTGAGCGACCTGGCGCGCAATCTGCGCTGGTCCTGGCATGCGGAAACGCGCGATCTGTTCCAGTCCGTGGACCCCGAGGCATGGGCCGCCGCCGGGGGCGACCCGGTGCGGATACTGGGCCGGGTACGGCCGGCGCGGCTGACCGAGCTGGCCGCCGACCGGCGCTTCCTGCGCCGCCTCACCGCCGTCGCCGACGACCTCGACGACTATCTGACCGGCGACCGCTGGTACCAGACCCAGGCGGACGGCATGCCCGCGGCCATCGCCTACTTCTCCCCGGAGTTCGGCATCACGGCCGCGCTGCCCCAGTACTCCGGCGGCCTCGGCATCCTGGCGGGGGACCATCTCAAGGCCGCCAGCGACCTGGGCGTACCCCTGATCGGTGTCGGCCTGCTGTACCGGCACGGGTACTTCCGGCAGACCCTGTCCCGCGACGGCTGGCAGCAGGAGCACTACCCGGTGCTCGACCCCAACGAGTTGCCCCTCACCCAGCTGAAGGAGCCCGACGGCACCCTGGCGCAGGTCTCCCTCGCGCTGCCCGGCGGCAAGGCGCTGCACGCCCGGATCTGGCTGGCCCAGGTCGGCCGGGTGCCGCTGCTGCTGCTCGACTCGGACGTGGAGGAGAACGACCTCGGCGAACGCGGGGTGACCGACCGGCTCTACGGCGGCGGCAGCGAGCACCGGCTGCTGCAGGAGATGCTGCTCGGGATAGGGGGTGTCCGGGCGGTGCGGACGTACTGCCGGCTCACCGGGCACCCGGAGCCGGAGGTGTTCCACACCAACGAGGGGCACGCGGGTTTCCTGGGCCTGGAGCGGATCGCCGAACTGTGCGAGCGGGGCCTTGACTTCGCCTCTGCCCTGGAGGCGGTGCGCGGCGGCACGGTCTTCACCACCCACACCCCCGTCCCGGCCGGCATCGACCGCTTCGACCGGGAGCTGGTCGCCCGGCACTTCGGGGCGGACGCCGAGCTTCCCGGCATCGATGTGCAGCGGATTCTGACCCTGGGGATGGAGACGTACCCGGGCGGCGAGCCGAACCTGTTCAACATGGCCGTGATGGGACTGCGGCTGGCCCAGCGGGCGAACGGCGTGTCCCTGCTGCACGGTCAGGTCAGCCGGGAGATGTTCGCGGGCCTGTGGCCGGGATTCGACGCCGAGGAGGTGCCGATCACCTCCGTCACCAACGGGGTGCACGCGCCGACCTGGGTGGCCCCGGAGGTGCTGCGCCTCGGCGCCCGGCAGGTCGGCTCCGAGCGGGCCGAGGACGCGCTCACCGTCGGCGGCTCCGAGCGCTGGGACTCGGTGGCGGAGATCGAGGACCAGGAGATCTGGGAGCTGCGCCGCTCCCTGCGCGAACAGCTGGTGCTGGAGGTGAGGGACCGACTGCGCGCGTCCTGGCGGCAACGGGGCGCGGGAAACGCCGAGTTGGGCTGGATCGACGGTGTCCTGGACCCGGACGTCCTGACGATCGGCTTCGCGCGCCGGGTCCCCTCCTACAAACGCCTGACGCTGATGCTCCGCGACCGGGACCGCCTGATGGAACTGTTGCTCCATCCCGAGCGCCCGATCCAGATCGTCGTCGCGGGCAAGGCACACCCGGCGGACGACAGCGGCAAGCGCCTCGTCCAGGAACTGGTCCGCTTCGCCGACGACCCCCGGGTCCGCCACCGCATCGTCTTCCTCCCCGACTACGGCATGGCGATGGCGCAGAAGCTCTACCCCGGCTGTGACATCTGGCTGAACAACCCCCTGCGCCCCCTGGAGGCGTGCGGCACGTCCGGCATGAAGGCCGCCCTGAACGGCTGTCTGAACCTCTCCGTCCTGGACGGCTGGTGGAACGAATGGTTCCAGCCGGACTTCGGCTGGGCCATCCCGACGGCGGACGGCGCGGGCACGGACCCGGACCGCCGCGACGACATCGAGGCGGCGGCGCTCTACGACCTGCTGGAGCAGCGGGTGACTCCGCGCTTCTACGAGCGCGGCCGGGGAGGCCTGCCCGACCGCTGGATCCAGATGGTCCGCCAGACCCTCACCCTGCTCGGCCCCAAGGTGCTGGCCGGCCGCATGGTCCGCGAGTACGTCGACCGCCTCTACGTCCCCGCCGCGCGGGCCCACCGCGCCCTGACCCCGGACACGGCGAGCGATCTGGCCGCCTGGAAGTCCCGGGTCCGGGCGGCCTGGTCCGCGGTGAGCGTCGACCATGTGGAGACGACGGCGCCGACGGCCACCGCGGAGTTGGGCACGACGGTGGGCCTACGGGTGCGGGTCGCCCTCGGCTCGCTGACCCCGGACGACGTGGAGGTCCAGGCGGTGTCGGGCCGGGTGGACGCGGAGGACCACATCACGGACGCGACGGTGGTCCCGCTGAAGCCGGCCGGCGCCCCGGACCTGGAGGGCCGCCTCCTGTACGAGGGCCCCCTCGCCCTGGACCGCACGGGCCCCTACGGCTACACGGTCCGCATCCTCCCCACGCACCGCTTGCTGGCGTCGAGCGCGGAGATGGGGCTGCTGGCGGTGCCGTCGGTGGAGGGGGCGGAGGGGGCGGGGGTGTTGTTGCGGTAGGGGGCTGCTGAGGTCCCGCTACGGCGCCTTCTTCAGGGCGTCGATGAGGAGCGCGAAGGATCCGGCCGGGACGGTGAGGGTGCCGGCGGCCGGGTCCTTGGAGTCGCGGATGGCGGTGTGGGTGGCGGTGGTGGCTATTTCCACGCAGTTGTTGCCGTCGTCGGGGCCCGAGTAGGACGACTTCCGCCAGTTGTCGGGGGTGCCCATGGGATGCCTCACAGCTCTTGCGCCAGTTTGTGGATGAAGTCGCGCGACCGGTCCGGGTCGAGCGATACGGCCTCCACCTTACGGAAACGCGTTCGAAAGGCGCTGAGCTGTGCTTCGGAGTCGATGAAGGCCGAGCCGTGGGGTACGTCACGCACGACCGTGTCCAGCTTGGGAACAGAGCCACCGACGTACGTCATGGAGCTGGCGGCTCTGGCGAAGCCGTCCAGGTCGAAGGGGATGACCCGTACGGTGACCTCGTCCGATTCCGAGCGTTCCAGCAGCTTGCCCAGCTGGGCCCGGGAGGCGGCGCGGTCGCTGACTCTGATGCGTAGGGCCGCCTCATGGACAACCAGCTCGTACGGGATGGTGAGCTGCTGCCGCCGCATGCGGTGCTGGACACGCAACTCGAGCTCGTCATGAGTCAGTTCCGGTACGCGAGCGCAGAAGACCGCGCGGGCATAGTCCTCCGTCTGCACCAGGCCCGGCACATACAGGATGGCCACCTCGCGCAGGAACGTGGCGTGGTGGTCAAGTTCGGCCAAGTCCAGGAACGAGTTGGGCAGCGAACCCCGGAACTCCTCCCACCAGCCGTATGTCCGGTCGGTGGCCATCACCACCAGGGAATCGATGAACTCCTCGTCGGTGCAGGCGTAGTGGGAGGCGAGGCGGCGGAGTCGCTGCTCGCTCACGCCCGCGAGCGCCGACTCGATATGGGTGATCTGGGCGGGGGCCACGCCGAGCAACGCGGCCGCCTGGCGGGAGTTGAGACCCGCCGCCTCACGGAGTCTGCGCAGTTCAGTTGCCAGGCGCATCTGGCGTGCCGTTGGTTCGCGCCTCTTCACCATCGACCGGCTCTCCTCACACGCCTGTTGCGCGACTCGTTCGGCGTCAGATTACGCGATCAGCTTGCCGCGTCCCTAGATTTAGATCTACCGTCGGTGACGTAGCGCACACGCAGCGGAAGTGCACCGTGTCGTCCTGCCGTGACGGCTGCGGCAATGCCACCGCGCGAAATCCCCACTCACTGACCGGAGTTGATGACGCATGCCTGAAAACGAGCCCACCGAGTCCTGGGACTACACCCTCTACATTCCGAACGACGTCAGAGCGGTGACGGTGTGCCGCCGCACCCTGCGCCTGATCCTGACCCTGCACGGGCTGATCGGTCTGGTGGACACGGCGGAGCTGCTGGCGGCGGAGCTGGTGTCGAACGCGGTACGGCACACGAAGGGGCCGGCGGCGCTGAGGGTGCGCCGAACCTTGGAGGGCACCGTGTGGATCGGGGCGTGGGACAGCGATCCCGCGCCGCCGGATCCGCCGCGTCCGCTGGAGCAGGTGGCGGAGTTGGAGGAGGAGGGGAGGGGGCTGGGGTTGGTGAAGGCGTGCGCGCAGTACTGGGGGTGGCAGCCGACGGCGCGGTTCGGGGACCGGGGGAAGTTCGTGTGGTGCGAACTTGCGGCGGCCTAGCTCGTTGATCATCGCGATGGAAAGGAGAGCTGATGGTCGGCTCGTCGCATGAGGCGTTGCACCGGATCTTCCAGAAGGATCCGACGCTGCTGACGAAGGCGTTACAGAAGGTGCTGCGCGTGCCGTTCCCCGAGCCTCGGGAGATCGCGGCGCTGAACATCGACCTGACGGAGATCGAACCGGTCGAGCGCCGTGTGGACACGCTGCTGCGGGCGGAGACGGACGAGGGCACGTATCTGCTGGTGGTGGAGTCACAGGGAAAGGTGGACGAGCGGAAACGGGGCAGCTGGCCGTACTACCTGTCCTATCTGTACGAGAAGTACCGCTGCGAGCCGGTGCTCATCGTCATCACCCAGAGCAGCTCCACGGCGCGGTGGGCCGCGCGCCCGATCCGGCTCGGCTTTCCGGGCTGGGAGTCGCTGACGGTACGGCCGCTGGTGCTGGGGCCGGACAACGTGCCGGTGATCGCGGATGAGCGGCAGGCCGAGAAGGACGTCCCCCTTGCGGTGCTCTCGGCCATGACACACGGGCGTGGACCGCAGGCTGCGGCCATACTGGAATCCCTGGCCGCCGCCCTGCGGACCATCGACCCCGACAGTGCCGCAGTCTTCGTGCAGTTCGTCGACTCCTGCCTGGCCGATCCCCAGGCGAAGCAGATGTGGAGGGATTTGATGACGGCGATCCAGTACTTCTGGCGACACCCGCTGGCGGAACAGGTACGGGAGGAGGGCCGGATTCAGGACCGTCAGGAGATGACCCTGCGCATCCTGGAATGGCGCGGCGTCTCCGTTCCCACCTCCGTCCGTGAGCGTGTGATGGCCTGCACGGACCTGGACCAGCTTGAGGCATGGGCCCAGCGAGCCGTACACGCCACGAACGCGACGGAGTTGTTCACCGAGGAGTGAACAAGTAGCCGTCGGGCCGCTCGCTTCTCGGCCAGTGTCGTACTTCCGCGAGGTGCGTCAAGGGCGCTGCGCGTCGCCTTCGGCGATGGCCCTGCGGGCCACCCTTGACCCACCTCGCTCCAGCACGGGGAAGAAGCGAGCGAGCGGCCCGGAAGGGCAGTGGCCCTGACCGGTACCGGGCCTCTGGGCCCGCTGTCTCCGTCCCGTCGGTGAGGCGCGGTCGCCTCTCGTAGGCACGCCGGGTGGGTTTGGCGGCGTGCGTTCGGTAGGCGCCGGGTGATTGGCAGGCCTGTGTCAGGCAAGTCCGGTGGATGTGCAGATCGGGCTGGCGGCCGAGGGTCTGTGATGGAACAGATCTGCCAGTCGTCACCTTGGTGGGTCCGATTCCTGGTCCAGTCGAGCGCTTCGTGCAGTAGCGCCGTTGTCGCCCTCTGTGGTCTCGGAACGGAAGGTGAACGGGTGGCCTGATTTCCGATCCCGGTGCGTTCTACGGCAGAAGCGGGTGCAGACCCGAGCAGTCGTCTCCGCCGGCCGGGTCCGGGGCGTACAGCCAGTAGACCGTCATGAGCAGCGCCAGGACCAGCAGCAGGCCGAGAACCGCGGACACGGCCGCGAGCCGCTCCTGCCAGGTCGTCGCTGCCTGAGGGCCGTTACCCACTCGTCCCACGCCATGAACGTGTTCCGCCCCCGTATGCGCTGATCTCGGTGAACGTAGCAGACCCTGGTAGGGGACACGTCAAAGCGTGCGGTGGGCGCCTCGGGCGGGCCGTGAAGATTTGCGGTGCGGGTGCGCCTGTGCCTCCAGCTGCCTGATCGATGGGATGCGTTGCGGATTCTGTATGCGAACGTGAGGGCCACCGCGGCGAGGTCGTTCTCGCTGTCGTCCGACAATCAGGTCTCGTCGAACTCCGCGCACAGCCTGCGCAGCACTGTCCCGCAGCGGCGGGCGTACGCGTGCTGCAAGCTTCGGGTCGCAGGGCCGCCCGCCTTCGCGTACCACTTGGCCCCCTTGCTGAAGGCCGCCACCGTCAGCCAGACCGTGCCGTCGCCCGTGCGGTCGACCACGAAGGCCTCCTCGCCGCATTCGGGGTGGCCCTGGAGGGTGCCGTAGGCCCAGCCGGCCCGGCGGGGTTCGTCCGTCGTCCAGACGACGCGGCAGGGGGCCTTGATGACTCCCGCCAGGGTGACCGTGACGTCGACGTCCGGAGCCGCGCGGTCGGCGGACGCGTCGATGCCCACGCCCAGGGCGCGGTGCATCTCCCAGGTCAGGAGCGCCTCGGCCGCCCGGCGGAAGAGTTTGTGGCCCTCGCCGAGGCGGGTGCGGACGAGCATCGGGTGGAAGCCGGGCGGGCAGTACGTCAGGTCGTCGCGGGTCGCGCCGACGGGTTCGTAGGTGAAGGGCGCCGAGGACATGGGTCACAAGGGTAGGGCGGCACCCGGAAGGTCCTCCTCCCGGGTGCCGCCCGTGCTCGGCTACGTGCGCGTCAGCTGACGTTGACCGCCGACCAGGCCGCGGCCACCGCGTTGTACTCGGTGCTGCCGGAGCCGTACAGCGCCGCCGCCGCGCTCAGCGTGCCCGTGCGGGCCGCCTTGTAGTTCGTCGTCGACGTGAAGTACGTCGTCAGCGCCTTGTACCAGATCTGCAGCGCCTTGGCGCGGCCGATGCCGGTGACCGTGGAGCCGTTGGAGGTGGGCGAGTTGTACGTCACCCCGTTGATCGTCTTCGAACCGCTGCCCTCCGAGAGGAGGTAGAAGAAGTGGTTCGCGACGCCCGAGGAGTAGTGGACGTCGAGGTTGCCCACGGACGAGGACCAGTAGTCGGCGCTGCCGCCGTCCTTGCTGGGCTTGTCCATGTAGCGCAGCGGGGTGCCGTCGCCGTTGATGTTGATCTTCTCGCCGATGAGGTAGTCACCGGGGTCGGAGGCGTTGTTCGCGTAGAACTCCACGCCCGTGCCGAAGATGTCCGAGGTGGCCTCGTTCAGGCCGCCGGACTCACCGCTGTAGTCCAGGCCCGCGGTGTTGGCGGTGACGCCGTGGCTCATCTCGTGGCCGGCCACGTCGAGCGAGGTCAGCGGGTGGGTGTTGCTGCTGCCGTCGCCGTAGGTCATGCAGAAGCAGCTGTCGTCCCAGAAGGCGTTGACGTAGTTGCTGCCGTAGTGCACACGGGAGTAGGCGCCGACACCGTCGTTCTTGATGCCGCTGCGGCCGAAGGTGCTCTTGTAGAAGTCCCAGGTCTCCTGGGCGCCGTACGCGGCGTCGGCGGCGGCCGTCTGGTCGCTGGAGGAGCTGGAGGCGGTGCCGGTGCCGAAGGTGTTGGTCGAGTTGGCGACCAGGGTGCCCTTGCCCGACGTCTTGCGGGCCAGGTTGTAGGTCTTGTGACCGCCGCGGGAGGCGTCGGTCAGGTTGTACGACGAGCCCGACTGCGTGGTGGTGAGGCTGACGGTGCCGGAGTACAGGGTCTTGCCGGTGCCGGTCGCGTTCTCGATGCCCTGGTACTCGAAGAGCTTCTTGCCGGTGGCGGCGTCGGTGATGACGTGCAGCTGGTTCGGGGTGCCGTCGTCCTGCAGGCCGCCGACGACCGTCTCGTAGGCGAGGACGGGCTTGCCGGAGCCGGCCCAGATCACCTTGCGGGCGCCGTCCGCGGTGGTCGTGGCGGAGCCGAGGGTCCTGGCGGCGGACACCGCCTGCTTCTCGGCCTTGGCGGCGGTGATCTGCGGCTTGAGTGAGGCCACCTTGATGGTCGCCTTGGTCGCCTTGGTGACGCCCTCGGCCTTGCCCGACTCGGCCGTGTGGACGACCAGGTCGCCGCCGAGCACCGGAAGGCCGGCGTAGGTGCGCTCGTAGCGGGTGTGGACGGTGCCGTCGGCATCCTTGACGACGTCCTTGACGACCAGCTTCTCCTTGGCGCCGAGGCCGAGTTGCTGCGCCGTCTTGGCAGCGTCGGCCTGCGCCTTCTGTATCAGGGAGATGCGGGCCGAGTCGGACAGCGCGGCGGGGGCGGCGGCGAGGGTCGCGCTGCTCTTGCCGGCGGCGGTCGCGGTGGTGGTCAGACCGGTGGAGAGCAGGGCTCCGGCGGCGACGGCGGTGGCGATGACCAGAGTGGCGCGCTTGTGACGCGCATAGCGGGGGGTCACGCAAGCTCCTTCTCGTGGGGAGTCCGGACAGCGTGGGGTTACTGGCCGGTGAGGTGGGGTGAAGCTCTGCGGCGGGTGAAGGAAGGGTAAAATCAAGGGCGCGTACATGTCAGGCCCCTGAAGTGATGTTGGCCGGAACGCGACTGTCCGGGAAACGTTGCAAGCGTGTTAACCGGTGCCGTCCGAGGGTGCCGGACCCTCGAACGGCGCCCGGTTCCCGGGCAATTGGCGGTCGATTTACGGGAACGTCAGCTTCCAGCCGTTGATCGTCCCGGTGTCGTACGTGGCTTGATCCTGCACCCTCAACTTCCAGGTGCCGTTGGCCGGTTCGGCGGAGGCGTTGACCGTGTAGGTCTGCTTCACGTTGTCCGCCGAGTCCGAGGAACTGAAGTTCTTCAGGCGGTGGGCGGTGCCCGACGGGCCGA
Organism: Streptomyces sp. RB17; assembly: GCF_009604455.1. Lineage (GTDB taxonomy): Bacteria > Actinomycetota > Actinomycetes > Streptomycetales > Streptomycetaceae > Streptomyces. The sequence goes on along the minus strand of NZ_WEGL01000010.1, from coordinate 371,393 downwards.
CGAGGTCGATCACCAGGTCACCCCGCCAGGTGTGCGTGATGTCGACGTACACCTGGAGGTTGCTCGGCGCGTTCCCGGTCCGGCCGGAGACCGTGATGCTCGAGGTGACGGCCGGGCCGTTGTCCGGGATGGCGACGGGGGTGCTGCTCTCGTACGTCGTACCGCCGCCTCCGCCTCCTCCGCCGCCGTCGGAGCGCGCACCGACCGCCACGCCCGCCCAGGCGTCCTGCACCGCCTTGTACTCGGTGCTGGAGGTGCCGTACAGCTCACCGGCCGCGGCGAGGGTGCCGGTGCGGGCGCCGGCGTAGTCGGTGGTGGAGGTGAACTTGGTGGTGAGCGCCCGGTACCAGATCTGCAGCGCCTTGTCCCGGCCGATGCCGGTGACCGGAAGCCCGTCCGCCGTCGGCGAGTCGTAGCTGACACCGTTGATCACCTTGGTGCCGCTGCCCTCGGACAGGAGGTAGAAGAAGTGGTTGGCGACGCCGGACGAGTAGTGGACGTCCAGGTCGCCGACGCCGGAGTACCAGCTGTCCGCGGAGCCGCCGTCCTTGCTGGGCTTGTCCATGTAGCGCAGCGGGGTGCCGTCGCCGTTGATGTTGATCTTCTCGCCGATGAGGTAGTCACCGGGGTCGGAGCTGTTGTTGGCGTAGAACTCCACGCCGGTGCCCATGATGTCGCTGGTGGCCTCGTTCAGGCCGCCGGACTCACCGCTGTAGTCCAGGCCCGCGGTGTTGGCGGTGACGCCGTGGCTCATCTCGTGACCGGCCACGTCCAGCGAGGTCAGCGGGTCGGCGTTGTTGGAGCCGTCGCCGTAGGTCATGCAGAAGCAGCCGTCGTCCCAGAAGGCGTTGACGTACGCGTTGCCGTAGTGGACGCGGGAGTAGGCGCCGACCCCGTCGTTGCGGATGCCGCTGCGCCCGAAGGTGTTCTTGTAGAAGTCCCAGGTCTCCTGCGCGCCGTAGTGGGCGTCCGCGCCGGCGGTGGCCGCGTTGGACGTGGTGCCGTTGCCCCAGGTGTCGTTGCTCTGGGAGAACAGTGTGCCGGTGCCCGAGCTGCCGTGGTTCAGGTTGTACGTCTTGTGGCCGCCGCGCGCCCCGTCGGTCAGCGTGTACGTCGAGCCCGACTGGGTCGTGGTCAGGTTCACCTGGCCGCTGTACTGGGTGTTGCCGACGCCGGTCTCGATGCCCTGGTACTCGTAGAGCTTCTTGCCGGTGGCGGCGTCGGTGATGACGTGCAGCTGGTTCGGGGTGCCGTCGTCCTGCAGGCCGCCGACGACCGTCTCGTAGGCCAGGACGGGCCTGCCGGTCGCCGCCCAGATCACCTTGCGGACGGAGTCGGCGGCCGACTTGGTGCCGCCCCTGGCCTCGGCCCGCTGTACGGCCTGCTTCTCGGCGGCGGCCTTCGACACCGCGGGGGTGAGACCGGCGACCTTCACGGTGGCGCCGGTGGCCTTGATGACGTCCATGGTCTTGCCGGACCCGTTGCTGTCCACGACCAGGTCGCCGCCGAGCACCGGAAGGCCGGCGTAGGTGCGCTCGTAGCGGGTGTGCAGGGTGCCGTCGGCGTCTTTGACGACGTCCTTGACGACCAGCTTCTCCTTGGCGCCGAGGCCGAGGGAGCGGGCGGTGGCGGCCAACGCGCCGTCGGCGTGGCGTATCAGCTCGACGCGCTGCGAGGGCGTGAGCCGCACGGCCACATGTTCCTTGTTGATCTGGCCGGGCTGGGGCTTCGCCGGTGCGGCGTCGGCCGCGCCGGACTGGACGGCGGCGGCGATCAGGGCGGCGACGCCGGCGAGGGCGACGGTGGCGGTGCGCCGGTGGGACGCGTGGGGGGTGCGTCTGCGAGAGGAACTGCTGCTCAACACTGACTCCTTCTGCGTGGCCGCGGGTCGCACGGCCAGGGGAGACCGGACGGTGGGTTGGGACGTCCGGGCAGAACTGGGCGGTACGCGGAACCATGTGCAGGCCGGCTCGCACGAGCAGGTGTGACTGTGGGGTTGCTGTGAGTCGGCTTGGGAAGAGTGACAGGGGATCGGTGTGCTTGTCAGGATCGCGTCACAAACTTGGCCGGAAAAGGTTCGTTGACCGGATGTTCATGTTCGATATACGGACTGGTCACCAGGCCAGAGGTTCGGGGCGGCGGTCCCACCACCGGCCGTGTGCGCGGGCGCGGTTGTCCGATTCCGTGTGGAGCGCGTCGGCGTCGTGGACGGTGTGCGCGACGGACAGGGCGTCCAATCAGTCGGCGCCCAGGCCGGAGCAGGCGTGACACAGCGGTGTACCGGTGGTGTCGGCCTGCAGGGGTGCCAGCAGGCGGGCCTGCGCGTCGAATTCGTCCGTGAGTGGCGTGGCGACCCGATGGTCGCCCACCACCTCGGAGATGCGCATGACCCGTGTCCTCGGCAGTTCGGTCACGGGCTTTTCGATCGCGGCGATCCGATAGCGGGGCACCTCGTCGTCGGGACCGTACAAGCGGGCCCGGGTGACGACCCCGGCCGGGGACGCCGGCGGCAGCTGCGGCCGGACCGACTCCTGGACGTGGATGTGCAGTACCCACAGGGCGGCCGTGGACAGTGGACGTGTGGTGAGGACGTCGTAGATCATGAAGCCTCTTCCCCGACAGGGGAGTCGGAATGCCCGCCGGTGTCCCCGTGCCAGGTCCGCCACAGGGCCGCGTAGGCGCCGTCGGCCGTCACCAGGTCCTCGTGGGTGCCCAGTTCCGTCAGCAGGCCGTTCTCCATGACCGCCACCCGGTCGGCGTCGTGGGCCGTGTGGAGGCGGTGGGCGATGGCGATGACCGTACGGCCCTCCAGGACTGCGGCGAGGGCGCGTTCGGCGTGCCGGGCCGTCGTCGGGTCCAGCAGGGCGGTCGCCTCGTCGAGGATCAGGGTGTGCGGGTCGGCCAGCACCACCCGGGCCAGGGCGAGTTGCTGGGCCTGGGAGCCATCGGTGGAGCAGCCGTCCGCACCCAGCGGGGTGTTGAGCCCGTCCGGCAGGTCCCGGACCCAGTCGTCGGCCCCGACCGTCGCGAGCGCGGCCCACAGGTCGGCGTCCGTGGCCTGCGGCTCGGCGATCAGCAGGTTGTCGCGGACGGTGCCGAGGAACACATGGTGCTCCTGCGTGACCAGGACCACCTGGCGGCGCAGCACCTCCGGCTCCAGCTCGGCCACCGGCACCCCGCCCACCGTCACCGTGCCCGTCCCCGGCCGGTCGATGCCCGCGAGGAGTCTGCTGAGCGTCGTCTTCCCGGCGCCGGAGGGACCGACCACCGCCAGCCGCTCCCCGGGCCGCACCGTCAGATCCACCCCGCGCAGCACCTCGCCGCCACGCTCATAGGCGTACCGGACCCCGCGCACGTCGATCCGGTCGTCGACCGGGACGGGGGAGCCGGCCCCGGTTTCGCCACGCGTCGCCCGCGCCGGGTCGTCAGCCTCGCCGCGGTCCGCCCGCGCCGGATGGCTGATCTCGCTGCGCGCTGCCTGCGTCGGGTCGTCGGTCTTCCTGCGCGTCGCTCGCGCCGGGTCGTCGGCCTCGCCGCGGTCCGCCTGCGCCGGGTCGTCGGTCTCGCCGCGGTCCGCCCGCGCCGGATCGCTGATCTCGCTGCGCGCTGCCTGCGTCGGGTCGTCGGTCTTCCTGCGCGTCGTCTGCGCCGGGCCGTCGGTCTCGCCGCGAGTCGCCTGCGCCAGATGGCTGTTCTCGCTGCGCGCTGCCTGCGTCGGGTCGTCGGTCTCGCTGCGCGTCGTCCGCGTCGGGTCGTCGGTCTCGCCGCGGTCCGCCTGCGCCGGATGGCTGTTCTCGCTGCGCGCTGCCTGCGTCGGGTCGTCGGTCTTCCTGCGCGTCGCTTGCGCCGGGCCGTCGGTTTCGCCGCGAGTCGCCCGCATCGGGTCGCCGGCCTTCCAGCGTGCCGCCCGCGCCGGGTTGCCCGTCTCCCCGCGAGCCACTCGTGCCCGGTCGCCGGTCTCCCCGCGAGTCACCCGTACCCCGTCGCCGGTCTCCCCGCCCGCCGCCCGTACCGCACCGACGGCGTTCGCCCACGCCACCCTTTCCGCGCCGCCGGTCTCCCCGCGCGGTGCCTGTGCCAGCCCCTCCACGCGGGCGAACGAGGCGCTGCTGCTCTGCAGTTGCTCCACGCGCATCAGGATCTGGTCCAGCGGCTCGGTGAACTGTCGCAGGTACAGTGCCGCGGCCACCACCGCGCCGACTCCGACCGCGCCCCGCTGGTGCAGCCAGCCGCCGAGCAGCAGCACGCCCGCTACGGGCACGGTGTACGTCACCTCGACGGCCGGGAAGAACACCGTCCGCAGGAACAGCGTGTAGAAGCGGGTACGGCGGGACTGCTCCAGCGCGTCCCGGCTCGCCGCCACCCGCCGCTCGCTCAGCCCGAACGCCTCGACCGTCCGTGCCCCGGCCGCCGTCGAGGCGACGATCTCCGCGACCTGGGACGTGGCCGCGCCCTCGGCGAGATAGCCGTCCCGGGCCCGCCGGAGATACCAGCGCAGCGCCAGCCAGATCGGGGTCAGCCCGAGCAGCCCGAACGCCCCCAGCAGCGGATTGAGCGCGAACACCGCGACCAGCACGAACAGCGCCTGCACCGTGCACACCAGCAGCTCCGGGCCGACGTCCCGCAGTGTGGTGCCGACGATCGCCACATCCGCCGTGCCGCGCGCCGTCAGATCGCCGGTGCCGGCCCGCTCCACCACGGACGCGGGCAGCGCCAGCACCCGCTCGACGTACTCCTCGCGCACCCGGGCCAGCGTCCGCTCCCCGAACCGGTACCCCACGAACCGCGCCCACCGGGCCAGCAGCAACTGGGCCAGCGCGCACACCAGGATCCACGGCGCGAGCCGGTCCACCGCGCCGACCCCCTGCCCGCCCCGCACCTCGTCGACGATCCGCCCGACCAGCCACGGCCCGACCAGCCCCGCCCCCGCCGCCAGCGCGTTCACCAGCAGCGCGGCCGCGAACGCCCGCCCGTCGGCCCGCACCAGCCGCAGCGCGGCCCGCCGTACCCGAGCCCGGTCCGCGACCGGCAGCAGGCCTTCAGCCCCCGTCACCGTACGGCTCCTTCCGTGTTCCGGAGTGTTCGTGTCCGGCTGTTCGGTCCTGGGGCGGTCGCCCTCGATGCGGTCCCTTGACCGTCGGCGGCGCTGGGGCCCTTACGCATGGCGGCAGCCCGCACACCCGGCCCGCGCTCGCTGTCACGATCCCTCGTCGCCGTCGCCGTCACCGTCACCGTACGATCCCCTCCGTGTCGCGGGCCACGAGTGCCCGGTAGCCCGGGTCCGTGGCGAGCAGCCGGCGGTGTGGTCCGCTGGCGGTGACCTTTCCGTCGACCAGGAACACGACCGTGTCCGCGTGGTCCAGGATCAGCGGCGAGGTGGACGTCACCAGCGTCGTTCGGCCCTCCCGTGCCTGGCGCAGTCGTCGCGCGACCGTCGCCTCGGTGTGCGCGTCCAGGGCCGAGGTCGGTTCGACCGCGAGCAGCACCTCGGGGTCGGCGAGCAACGCCCGTACCAGACGCACCCGTTGCCGCTGGCCCCCGGACAGGCTGCGGCCCTGGCCGGACACCGGCGAGTCCGGGCCCTCCGGCAGCCCGCGTACGACGTCCTCGGCGGCCGCCGCGTACAGCGCCCGGCCGAGCTCCGCCTCGCCGGCGCCGTGCCCGGCGGCCACGACCTCCCGCAGCGGCCCGGCGAACAGGTCGGCCTCGTTGTCCGCGACCAGGATCCGCCCGCGCACGTCCGCCAGCGGGACGTCGTCCAGCCGTACCCCGCCCCAGGTGGCGTCGGTCGGCCCGAAGCGGCCGAGCCGGTCCACCACGGCGGCGGCCTCGGCGGGCCGGGCCGTGGCCAGCGCGGTCAGCCGGCCGGGCACCAGCCGCACTCCCGACGCCGGATCGTGCAGCTCGGCGGGTCCCTCGGGCGCCGGCAGCGTGCCCACGTCCGGCTCCGGCTCCAGCCGCAGCAGCCCCACCACCCGGCGCGCGGCCACCACGCCCCGGTTGAGGTCGTAGGCCATCTGCACGAAGAAGGCGACAGGGCCGATCAGTACGGCCACATAGCCGTACACGGACACCAACTCGCCGATGGTGATGGCCCCTTGGGCGGCGAGCCGCGCCGCGAGCCAGGTCACCACGGCCAGGAACAGGGTGGGCAGGCCCACGCCGAGCGCCTGCACCCAGCTGGCCACCGAGCCCACCCGGTAGCCCTGCGCGCGCAGCCGCTGCGAGTCCTGCCGGAAGGCGTCCGCGAACAGTCCCTTGCCACCCAGGCCGTTGAGGACGCGCAGCCCGCCCGCGAGGTCGCCGATGCGCGCGGCCAGCACGCCCTGCCGTTCCCGGTACGCGGTCTCCGCGCCCTGCAGCCGCAGCGTCAGCGGCCCGGTGACCAGCGCGATCACCGGCAGCCCGAGCAGGACGACGGCGGCCAGCGGCGTCGAGACCGCCAGCAGCAGGCCCGCCACCACGACGTAGACCACGGCCGAGCCGACGCCCGGGCCGACCACGGTCAGCGACTGCGCGACGGTGTGCACGTCGCCGACCCCGATCGTCACCACCTCACCGGCCCCGGCCCGGCGCTGCAGCGCGGCCCCGAGCCGTACCACCTGCCCCACGACCACCTTCACCGTGCGGAAGTAGGCGTCCATCCGCACCCGGGTCATCGTGCGGTGCCGCATGATGCTCAGCCAGGCGTTCACCGACCCGAGCACGAACATCACCCCGGTCCACGCTGCCAGCACCCCCGGCCGCCCCGGCACCAGCCCCTCGTCCACGGCCCGCGCCATCAGATACGGCTGTGCGGCCAGCAGCACCATCCACACACTGCCCAGCAGCGCCCCGGCGACCGACCGCCCCGGCTGGCGCAGCACCAGCCACCACAGATAGCGCCAGCCGCCGCGCGTGTCCGCGCGGCCCGGATCCTCGTACGCGTCGATCATCCATCCCCCGATCGGCTCGGCCCCGCCTTGGGAAACGTGGAACTCGGGAAACGCCGAACCTATCGGGGGCGGCGACGGCCGCTCCAGCCAATAAAAGAGCGGGCCTGTCCGATGAAAGAGGCGCCCTATCCGAGGATGCCCCGGTCGTAGCCCGCCGCCACCGCCGCCGCCCGGTCGTTGACGCCGAGCTTGGCGTACAGATGGGTGAGGTGGGTCTTCACCGTGGCCTCGCTGATGAAGAGTTCGCGGGCGATCTCGCGGTTCGACGTGCCCCTGGCCACCAGGGTCAGGACCTCGCGCTCGCGGGTCGAGAGCGGCTCGCCCGCCGGGGTGCGCGGCGTGCGGACCGCGTGCACCAGGCGGGAGGCGACGGCCGGGGAGAGGACCGTACGGCCCTCGGCAGCGGCGCGGACGGCGGTGAACAACTCGTCGCGAGGGGCGTCCTTGAGGAGGTAGCCGGTCGCGCCCGCCTCGATCGCGGGCAGGGTGTCGGAGTCGGTGTCGTAGGTGGTGAGCACCAGCACCTTCGCGCGGGCGCCGCGGCGGCTCAGCTCGCGGATCGCGTCGACGCCCGAGCCGCCCGGCATCCGCAGGTCCATGAGGATGACGTCCGGGTCCAGGGCCGCGGCCCGGGCCACCGCTTCGGCACCGTCCGCCGCTTCCCCGAGCACCCGGAAACCCGGGGCGGACTCGAACATGCCGCGCAGGCCGTCGCGGACCACGGGATGGTCGTCGACGATCAGGAGGGTGATGGCGGGCTCAGCGGTCATCGCGGACCAAGGGTACGCGAGCCGACACCGCCGTGCCGTGCCCCGGCTCCGACTCGACCGTGAGGGAGCCGGCGATGCGTTCGGCGCGGGCCCGCATGCCGTCCAGTCCGAAGCCGCCACGGTGGGTGCGCTCCGGCAGGGCGGCCGGGTCGAAGCCGGTGCCGTCGTCGCGGATGTCCAGCGTGACCTCGTCGCCCATGAAGGACAGGGTCACCCCGACCCGGGTCGGGCGGGCGTGCCGGGCCGCGTTGGACAGGGCCTCCTGCGCGATGCGCAGCAGGGTCGCCGCGACCTCGTCGTGCAGCTGCTCGGTGGTGCCGGTGACCGTGAACTGGGCCCGGGTTGCGGTGCGTTCGCCCCACTCGGCGACCGTCTTCTTCAGCGCCTCCGGCAGTCCGTCGGTGGCGAGGGCGACCGGGGCCAGGTTGTGCACCGAGCGGCGGGCCTCGCCGAGGCTGTGCCGGGCGAGCGCGGAGGCACGCTCCAGGTGGGTGCGGGCGGTGGTCAGGTCGGGGGCGTTGGCGACGACCTGGAGCTGGGCGATGATCCCGGTCAGGCCCTGGGCGATGGTGTCGTGGATCTCGGCGGCGAGCCGGCGGCGCTCGTCCGCGACGCCCGCCTCCCTCGCCTGGAGGAGGAGTTGGGCGTGCAGGGCGGCGTTCTCGTCCAGGGCCTGCTGCAACGCCGTGTTGGTGCGCTCCAGTTCGTCGATGGTCTCGGCCTGGACGCGGGCGCGTTCCTGCTCCTGCTGGGCGTACCGGGTGAACACGCTGACCATGCCCATGTTGACGGCCAGGACGAGGAAGAAGCCGAGCCACAGGACCGGTCCGTGCGGCGGCCAGCCGCCCACCTCGCTGCCGGCCATGGTGACGGCGGTCAGGAAGAGACCGGGCAGCACCAGGCGGCGCGGCAGCTCCCGGGGCGCGGTGTAGTAGCCGGTCACGGCGTAGAAGGCGAAGAACGGGTTGGCCCAGGTCAGTACGAAGGCGATGGCCCAGCGCAGCAGGTAGAGGCAGACACCGGTCCGGCTCGGCCCCGGCCGCTTCCGCTTCACCCATCCCCAGCACAGCTGCAGCACGGCAGCCACGGGCACGAGGACGGCCGAGACGACCATCCCGGGCCGGTCCATGCCGACCGCGCGGGCGGAGAGCGCCGCGGCGACGACACCGGCGGCCAGCAGCGCCCACGGCCCCCACGTGTCGAAGGAGGCCCGGGGCTGCTGGTGCGTGGCGCTCGTCATGGCACCAGTGTCCGGCACGGCCCGTTCACTCCCAGCGGAACCAGCGGGCCGCCCCCGCCGTCAGCAGCACCGCCCAGGCCGCGAGCACGCCCAGGTGGTCCCAGCCCGGCCAGTGTCCGGCGGCGGCCTCGTTCAGGGCGCGGGCGGCCGCGCCGAACGGGGTGAGCTGCACCACGCGCGCCAGCGCGTGCGGCATCTCCTGCACCGGCAGCCACACGCCCGCGCAGAACATCATCGGGAAGAACACCGCCGAGCCGATCGCGCTCGCGATCTTCGTGGTGCGGGACAGCGCCGAGACGACGGAGCCGAGAGCGAGGGCCGACCCGGTCGCGAGCAGCAGCGCCAGCAGATACCCGGCCGGCTGCTCGGGCAGCGTCACGTCGAAGGCGAGCCGGCCGACGACGAGCGCGAGCAGCGCCGAGGCCAGCGCCACCGTTCCCTGGACGACCATCTGCGCGGACAGCAGGGCGGAGGGCCGTACCGGGGTGAGCCGCATCCGGCGCAGGATGCCCCGCTCCCGGTGCCCGGTCAGGACCTGGGGCAGCGACTGCACCCCCGACATGATCAGGGCGATCAGCACGGCGATGGGCACGTAGGCGTCGACCGGCCGCAGCCCGCCGAGGGACTTGTCGGCCTCCCGGAACGACGGGATCGAGCCGAGGATCACCAGGAGCAGCGTCGGGAACAGGAAGATCCAGAACACGGCGCCGGGTTCGCGGCGGAACAGGCGGAACTCGGTGCGCAGTACGGCGGTGTTCATACCGCTTCCTCCTTGGTCAGGTCGAGGAACGCGTCGTCGAGGGTCGCGTCCACGACGCGCAGCTGATGGGCGGTGATGCGGTGCCGGGCGAGCAGGGTGATGACCGCGTTCACGGTCTCGTCGGTGCCGGAGAGCGTGAACCGGCCGTCCCTGCGCTCGATCGAGGCGAGGGCGGGAAGGGCGGCGAGGTCGTGGTCGTCCAGGGGCGCCGACGGGGTGAAGCTGATGACGGTGGCGCCCGCCGACCGGCGGATGAGCCCGGCCGGGGTGTCCAGGGCGGCCATCCGCCCCTTGTCGATCACCGCGATCCGGTCGCACAGCCGCTGCGCCTCCTCCATGAAGTGCGTCACGAGGAGGACGGTGACCCCGCGGTCGCGGACGTCCTCGATCAGCTCCCAGGTGTCCCGCCGGGCCCGCGGATCCAGCCCGGTGGTGAGCTCGTCGAGCACCACGACCCTGGGATCGCCGATCAGCGCCAGCGCGATGAACAGGCGCTGGCGCTGCCCGCCGGACAGCTTGGCGAACCGCGTGGAGAGCTTGGGAGCGAGCCCGAGGCGCTCGGCGAGGGGCGCCCAGTCGAGCGGACTCTCATGGAAGGAGGCGTACAGCTCGAGGGCCTCGCGGACGGTGAGCTTGGGCTGCAGCTCGCTCTGCTGCAACTGGGCGCCGAGCACCCGGGTGACCTTCTCGTGCTCGGCGACCGGATCGAGTCCGGCGACCCGGACCCGACCCCCGTCGGGCTCGCGCAGCCCCTCGACGCACTCCACGGTGGTGGTCTTGCCGGCGCCGTTCGGGCCGAGGATCCCGAAGATCTCGCCCTCCTCGACGGCGAAGGAGACCCCGTCGACGACGGCCCGGCCCCCGTACGACTTGCGCAGATCGGTGACTTCGATGACGGATGACATGCCTCGAGAATCCCGGGCGGGCGGGGCCCGGCACATCGGCCGCCCCGCTCGAAGCGGCATCGTCCGATCGGTTGACCCGGGCCTACGACCCCTCGTGCGAAACCCCCGTCCGATCGGTCGAACACGCAGGTCGTAGGACCAACGGCGGACCCGGTTCCGGCCGAAACTCAGTGGGCGATGTCAGTGCCGGTCCGTACGCTCGCGAGTGATGCCCACGACACGTGCAACCACCGAGGACCGTTCCGCCGTTCGCACCCTGCTGCGGCTGTGGCCGTACGTCCGCCCCGTGCGGGCGCGGCTGTTCACGGCCGCGTTCGTCGCGATCGTCGCCTCCTGCACCGGGCTGGTGATCCCGCTCGTCCTGAAGTGGATCGTGGACGGGCCGGTCGCCGACCGGGACCCGGCCGGAGTGTGGCTCGGGGCGCTGTACCTGCTCCTGCTCGGGATCGCCGAGGCGGTCCTGTTCGGCATACGGCGCTGGCTGGTGGCCCGCCCGCTGTCGCACGTCGAGGCGGAGATGCGGTCCGGTCTCTACGGCCGTCTGCAGCGGCTGCCCGTCGCCTTCCACGACCGCTGGGCCTCCGGCCAGCTGCTGTCGCGCGGCACGACGGACCTGATGCTGCTGCGCATGTTCCTCGCCTTCCCGCTGACGTTCCTGCTGGTCAACGGGGTCACGATCCTGGTCGGCGTGGTGATCATGCTGATGCAGGACTGGGTGCTGGGCCTGGTCATCCTCGGGCCGGCCATCCCGGTGATGTGGACCTGCGCGGTCTTCGAGCGGCGGTACGCCGTGGTGGCGCGGCGCGCCCAGGACCAGGTCGGCGATCTGACGACGGTGGTCGAGGAGAGCGTGCTCGGCATCCGCATCATCAAGGGCTTCGGCCGGCACCGCAGCCAGGCGCGGGCGTTCCGCGAGCTGGCGCTCACCCTGCGCGGCACGGAGCTGCGCAAGGCGCGGCTGCTCGCCACGATCTGGGGTGTCATCGTGACGCTGCCCGAGCTGGCGATCGGGGCGGCGCTGGTGCTGGGCGCCGTCCGGGTGGCCGACGGGGGGCTGTCGGCGGGCACCCTGGTCGCCTTTCTGAGCACGGCACTTGCGCTGCGGTGGCCCGTGGACTCGATCGGCTTCCTGCTGGCGATGAGCCAGGAGGCGGCGACGGCCACGGAACGGTACTTCGAGGTGATGGACGAGGTGCCGGAGGACCCCGCAGTCGCGGGCCGTCCTCCCGCGGGCGCCGCGGGCGACACCGGACTCCGTTTCGAGAACGTCCAGTTCCGCTACCCCGACGCACCCCCCGGCTCCCCACCCCTGCTCACCCGCATCGACCTCCACGTCCGCCCCGGCGAATCCATGGCCCTCGTCGGAGCCACCGGCAGCGGGAAGACCACCCTCACCGCGCTGGTCCCACGCCTGCACGAGGTCACCTCGGGCCGTATCACCCTCGACGGCGTCGACATCGGGGCGATGCCCCGCGAGGAACTGCGCGCCAAGGTCGCCGTCGCCTTCGAGGAACCCACGCTGTTCTCCACGAGCGTCGGCGAGAACGTCCTGATGGGCGCCCCGGAGGGCGCCGGAGAGCCGGACCTCGACCGCGCGCTCGCCGTCGCGCAGGCCGACTTCGCGCACGCCCTCCCGCAGGGCACCGACACCCGCGTCGGCGAGCAGGGCCTCAGCCTCTCCGGCGGCCAGCGGCAGCGCCTCGCACTGGCCCGCGCGGTGGTCGGCAGACCGCGGTTCCTGGTGCTGGACGACCCGCTGTCCGCCCTGGACGTGCACACGGAGGCCGCCGTCGAGGCCGCGCTGCGGCAGGTCCTCGCCGACACCACCGCGCTGATCGTGGCCCACCGCCCGTCGACGGTGCTGCTCGCCGACCGGGTCGCCCTGCTCTCGGGCGGCCGGATCGCCGCCGTCGGCACCCACCACGAACTGCTGCGCACCAACACCGAGTACGCGCATCTGATGTCCGGAGACGTCGAGGAGCCGGAGGACCCCCGTTGACCACCACGACCGCCGCCACGTCCACCGCCGAGGACGACGAACTCCCCGGCCCGCACGGCGCGGGCGACGGCGGTGAGTCCGGCGACGTCTTCGACCGGGACGTCCTGCCCGCCCCGCCCGGCGCCACGGCCGCGCTGCTGCGCTCCCTGCTCGCACCGCTGAAGGCCCGGGCCGTGGTGACCATGCTCCTGCTGCTGTTCCAGCAGGCGGCGGTGCAGCTGGGTCCGCTGCTGGTGGCGTACGCCATCGACACCGCCGTACCGGCGTTCCGGGACCACCGGCACGGTCCGCTGATCGCGGTCGCCGTCGGCTATCTGCTGTGCGCCCTCGCCTCCGGCGTGCTGCAGTTCGCGTTCATCCAGGCCTCCGCCCGGGTCAGCCAGGACGTGCTGCTCGATCTGCGGGGCCGGATCTTCCGGCACGCGCAGGCGCTGAGCATCGACTTCCACGAGCGGTACACGTCCGGACGGCTGATCTCCCGCTCCACCACGGACGTCGAGTCGCTGCGCGAGCTGCTCGACGACGGGCTGCAGGAGCTGGTGACCGTCGTGCTGTCCTTCGTCTACATCTCGGCGATGCTGTTGTGGCTGGACCTGTCTCTGGGCGCGGTCGCGGTGGCCTCGTTCGTGCCGCTGTATCTGCTCGTGCGGATCTACCAGCGGCGTGCGGGGCGGGTGTACCGGGCGCGGTCGACGGCGATCGCGGCGGTGATCGTGAAGTTCGTGGAGACGATGAACGGCATCCGCCCGGTGCGCGCATTCCGCCGGGAGGCGGCCAACGACGCCGAGTTCGCCGTGCTCAACCGGCGGCACGAGCGGACGAACGGGGACGCGCTGCTGGAGATGGCCCGCTACGTGGTCGGCTCCCGGCTGGTGGCCAACACGGCGGTCGCGGGGATCGTGCTGTGGGGCGCCTACCGGGTGGCGTCCGGCTCGCTGGAGCTGGGTGTGCTGGCGGCGTCGGTGCTGTATCTGCGCCGGCTGTACGACCCGATCGACCGGCTCGGGATGTTCCTGAACTCCTACCAGTCGGCCGCCGCCTCCCTGGAGAAGGTCGCCGGGCTGCTGGCACAGCGCCCGTCCGTGCCGGAACCGGCGGTGCCGTGTGAACTCCCCCCGCTGAAGGGGGACTTCCCGGGCCGTGAGGTCGTCTTCGAGCGGGTCCGGTTCGGCTACCGCACCGGCGGCGAGGTGCTGCCCCGCTTCGACCTGACCCTGCCGGCCGGGCAGACGGTCGCCGTGGTCGGCTCCACGGGCGCCGGCAAGTCCACCCTCGCCAAGCTCCTCGCCCGCTTCTACGACCCCTCCGGCGGCCGGGTGCTGCTGGACGGTGTGGATCTGCGCGAGCTGCCCGTGCCGGAGCTGCGCCGCGGTGTGGTCATGGTGACCCAGGAGGCGTTCCTGTTCTCCGGCACGGTCGCCGACAACATCGCCATCGGCCGGCCCGACGCCTCCCGTGCGGAGATCGAGCAGGCGGCCAAGGCGATCGGCGCGCACGAGTTCATCAGCGCCCTGCCCGACGGCTACGACACCGACGTCCGCAAGCGCGGCGGGCGCATCTCGGCCGGGCAGCGCCAACTGGTGGCCTTCGCCCGCGCGTTGCTCGCCGACCCGGCGGTGCTGATCCTGGACGAGGCGACCAGTTCGCTGGACATCCCGGGCGAGCGGGCCGTGCAGCGGGCGATGTCGACGGTGCTGCGGGGCCGTACGGCCGTGGTGATCGCGCACCGGCTGTCGACCGTGGAGATCGCGGACCGGGTGCTGGTGATGGAGCACGGCCGGATCGTCGAGGACGGCCGCCCGGACGAACTGATCGGCGGCACGGGACGGTTCGCGGATCTGCACAGGGCGTGGCGGGACAGTCTGGCGTAGTTGCTGGTTCAGCGGGCGTTCACGCAGGCTATGGTGGGTGGTTGACGAGCGATCACGCCGTCGTCGGCGCGCCTCCACGCCTCCCCGCCGGGCCCGATGTCAAGCCCGCGTCAAGGCCTCGCCACGCCCTGCTCTCGCGTGAATAAACGTTCAACCAAAGGGGCCCTCGGTCGGGCAAAGAGGTCTACTCGCATAGATGATCCCGGTGCTGTCATGCTCACGACCGCCCGGACTTCTGCCGGGCACCGCACCGGGAGACCCCCACATGTCCCGAATAGCGCGCCCTCTGGTGACCACCCTCTCCAGCCTCGCCCTCGCCGCAGCGGGCCTCACCCTCACCACCGGCTCCGCCCACGCCGCCAGTTGCAGCCAGGGCTACCTCCCCCTGCCCGACCCGGTCTGCACGCCCGGGGCCCTCAACCCCGACGTCACCCAGGACACCATCGACTCGACCATCTGCGTCTCCGGCTGGACCGGGACCGTACGGCCGCCCAGCTCGTACACCACCGCGCTGAAGAAGCAGCAGATCGCCGAGTACGGCTACTCCGACACCAGTCTCTCCGACTACGAGGAGGACCACTTCGTCCCGCTCGAACTGGGCGGCGCCCCGAGGAGCGAGGAGAACCTCTGGCCCGAGCCGCACTACGGCGACGAGACCTCCTCGGACAAGGACACCGTCGAGAACAAGCTGAAGAAGGCCGTCTGCGCCGGTGACGTCAGCCTCTCCGACGCCCAGAACGCCATCATGACCGACTGGACGACCGCCCTGTCCAGCCTCGGCCTGAGCTGAGCGGTCCACTCCCCGCCGGGCTGGGGGCGCCGGATCACGGCACCCCCAGCTCGAACAGGACGTACCCCGCGTACGAGCCGGAAGCGAGCGCGGCGATGCCGAGCAGGGTGCACAGCACGAGCGGACCCAGCCGGCGCATCGCGACCGCGAGCGGCAGGAACAGCGGAAAGCAGGGCAGCAGATAGCGGGAGACGTTCGCGAAGATCTGCTGGCTGCCGAGGACCAGGGCGAGGGTGAGGACGGTGTGCACGACCAGCACCGCCGGCGGACGCAGCCGCAGCAGCAGGGGGAGCAGGGCGACGGCCAGCAGGACCACACCGACGCCGATGACGTCCGCGAACGGGTACGCGAACAGGTAGCCGCCGAAGTGGCCCACCGGCACGGACGTCAGCACCTCCAGGGTCTGCCTGCCGTGGTCGAACTCGTGCGCCCAGGCCCCCGACTGCAGCGTGAAGTAGCCGCCCAGGTCGCCCATGCGGTCGCCGACCCAGAGCAGATAGCCGAGCAGACCGAGCGGGGCCAGGGCCGCCGCGAGCAGCGGACGCAGGCTGTCGTTCTCGCGGCGGCGCAGCGACAGCAGCGCGGCCACGCCGACCCCGGCGATCAGCGCGGCGGCCGTGGGCCGGTTGAGGCCGGCCGCGAAGGCGAGGACCCCGGCGGTCAGCCAGCGGCGGGCCATGACGGCGTGACAGGTCCAGGCGGCCAGGGCCACGTAGAGCGAGTCGGAGTAGACCGCCCACTCCACGCCCGAGCCCGGCCACACCGCCCACAGCCCGGCCGCGGCGAGTCCGGCCCGCCGCCCGCCGAACCGCTCCGCGATCGCGTAGATGCCCAGCGCGGCGGCGAAGGAGGCGAGGATCGACACCAGCAGGCCGGCGCCGTACGGGCCGAGGCCGGTGACGGCCATGACCATCCGCATCAGGGCCGGGTACAGCGGGAAGAACGCCGCCGAGTTGCCCTCCAGCGTGATCAGACCGGTGGCGCCCGGAACCGGGACCAGCCTCGGGTCGTAGCCGTGCAGGGCGATCTGCTGGTACCACCAGCCGTCCCAGGTGGCCAGCACGTCCCAGGCGTGCGCTCCGCCGCCGAACCGCGGGTCCTTGGTGCGGTAGTCCCCGGCCGAGGACAGCAGGTACAGGAAGGAGAGGAAACCGGTCATCTTCAGCGTGCCGAACAGCGCGAGCACGGGGCTGTGCCGGCGGGCGGCGGCCCGCAGTCGGGAACCCGAGGCGGCCTGCACCGGCCCCCGCATCCGGGGCATCGTCGCCGTCATGGCGCGACCGGTCCGGTACGGCGACCGCGGCGGGCCGGTGTCCGCAGCATCCGGGCGATCCCGCGCAGGTCCGCCAGCGCGGTGGCGACGATGTCGACACTGCTGTCGGGATCGTCGACCCAGTCCACCGGTACCTCGTGGATCCTCAGGCGCGCCCGCTCCGCCAGCACCAGCAGTTCGGTGTCGAAGAACCACTCCCCGTCCCGCACCTGCGGCAGCAGTCGCTCGGCGACCTCGCGGCGCACCGCCTTGAAGCCGCACTGCGCGTCGGAGAAGCCGACGGCGAGCGTGCAGCGCAGCAGGACGTTGTAACAGCGGGAGATGACCTCGCGCTTGGCGCCGCGCACCACCCGTGCGCCGGGCGCGAGCCGGGTGCCGATGGCCAGGTCGGAGTGGCCGGATATCAGCGGCGCGACCAGCGGCAGCAGCGCGGCGAGCCCGGTGGACAGGTCCACGTCCAGGTACGCCAGCACGGGCGCCCGGGAGCCCGACCAGGCTGCCCTGAGCGCCCGGCCGCGGCCCTTGACCGGCAGCCTCAGCGCGACCACCCCGGACAGTTCCCCGGCGAGCCGGGCGGCGATGCGCGGGGTGCCGTCGGTGCTCGCGTTGTCGGCGATGGTGATCCGGAACGGGTAGGGGAAGGTGTCCCGCAGATGCGTGTGCAGCCGCCGGACGTTCGGCTCCAGGTCCTTCTCCTCGTTGAACACCGGTACGACCAGGTCCAGGACGGGCTCGCCCGCGTGTGACGGCAGGGGTGCGCGGCGGGGCGCCGGCGTCGTGGCCGAGCGACGGCTCGGTCGGAGTTTCATCACGTTCTTCCCCGTTTGTTCTTGTTGTTCGGGCATGCCGAAGGCACGCGGGGCGGGAGGGGTGGTGCGGGTTCAGTCGGTCGGGCTGACCACCGACGAGGGGGTGTACGACGGGTCGGCCGGGTCGCTCGCCGTGGCCGAGGGCGGCGGGGTGGCGGCGGTGCCGCCGGAGGTCACGGTGGCCGTGGCGGACGGCGGGCCGCCGCCGGCGGAGACCGAACTCGTGCTTCCGGTGGGTGGGTTGGAGGTGGCGGAGCTCTGGTCCGGCGTCGGGGAGTCCGTGGTCGTGGTCGTGGACGGCGGCCCGCTCGGCGGCTCCGACGAACTCGGTGACGTGCTGGGCGAGGTGGTCGGCAGGGGGGTCGGGCTGGTCGCCGGCCGGGGGTGCGGGGCGGTGGGCCGGTCGTCGGTGTGGCCGTGCGGCCACAGGAACAGGCCGAGGCCGAGCCCGGCCACCGCCAGCACGGAACCGGCCGCCCGGCGTGCCGTGCGCACCCGGCGCCGGGTGCGCACGCCCGCGTGCAGCGCCTCCCGGTGCCGGGGCTCGTAGCACACCGGTTCCTGCGTGCTGTGCATGAGCCGCGTCAGCTGCCGCTCGAAGTGATCCATGTGCTCGGTGTCGTCCACGTGCTTCACGGTCCCCCTCACCCCACCGGCTCGATGACGTCGGCCAGCAGCCGGCGCAGCCGGGCCACCCCGCGCGCGGCGTGGGACCGGGCGGTGCCCACCGGACAGCCCAGAATCTCCGCGACCTGCCGGTCGGGCAGGTCCTGGTAGTAGCGCAGCACGACCGCGGCCCGCTGCTGCGGACTCAAGTGCGCGAGCGCCGCCTCCAGCCGGGAGCGCTCGGCCACCGCGGCCGCCACATCGCCGGCCGCCGCCACCTCGGGCAGTTCCTCCACGGGCCGCTCGCCCCACCAGCGCCGGCGGGCCGAACGGGCCGCGGCCCGTGCCAGCACCTTGCGCACATAGGCCTCCGGCGCCTGGTCGGCGACCTTGGGCCAGACGAACCACAGCTTGACCAAGGACTCCTGCAACAGGTCCTCGGCGCGGTGCCGGTCCCCTCCGGTGAGCAGTCGGGCCAGATGGAACAACACCGACCAGCGGGCCGCGACGAACGCGTCGTACTCACCCGCCCGAACCTGCTCCATCCTCACGGTCCCCGTCCTCGCCGGCTGTTCACACCAGGAGTAAGACTCTGGAGGCCCGGGAACGCTGCACCGGTCCGGCGTGATCCGCGTCACGCACAGCCGTCCCGCAGGATCAGCCCACTCTCACCGCCACGCAGGCTCAGACCACCCTCAGCAGCAGCACCGCACGCCCGGGCACCGTGATCTCCGCGCCCGCCGGATGGACCGTGCCCGGTGCCTCCGCCTGGTCCTCCCGCGAGGTGTCCACGAGCACCTCGTACCGCTCCGCCCAGGGCCGGCCCGGCAGCACGAAGACCGTCGGGTCCTCGCCCGCGTGCAGGACCGCGAGAAAGCTGTCGTCCGCGACCGGTGCGCCCCGTTCGTCGCGGCCCGGGATGTCCCGGCCCGAGAGGTACATGCCGAGCGTGGCCGCGGGGGCGTACCAGTCGCCCTCGGTCATCTCCGCGCCCCGCGCGGTGAACCAGGCCAGGTCGCGCAGTCCGTCCGCCGAGTGGGCGCGGCCGGAGAAGAAGGCGCGGCGGCGCAGCACCGGATGCCGGTGGCGCAGGGCGATCAGCCGGGAGGTCAGCTCGAACAGGGGCCGCCAGCCGGGGTCGTCCAGCAGGGACCAGTCCAGCCAGCTGATCTCGTTGTCCTGGCAGTAGGCGTTGTTGTTGCCGCGCTGGGTGCGGCCGAGTTCGTCGCCGGCCACCAGCATGGGCACACCGGTGGAGAGCAGGAGCGTGGTCAGCAGGTTGCGCAGCTGACGGCGGCGCAGGGCCCTGACCCGCTCGTCCTGCGTCTCGCCCTCCACCCCGCAGTTCCAGGAGCGGTTGTCGTCGGTGCCGTCGCGGTTGTCCTCGCCGTTGGCCCCGTTGTGCTTGCGCGCGTACGACACCAGGTCGCGCAGGGTGAACCCGTCGTGCGCGGTGACGAAGTTGACCGAGGCGTACGGGCGCCGGCCGCCCCAGGCGTACAGGTCGCTGGAGCCGGACAGGCGGTAGCCCATCTCGCGGACGTCCGGCAGGGCGTGCCGCCAGAAGTCCCGGACGGCGTTGCGATAGCGGTCGTTCCACTCCGTCCACAGTGGTGGGAAGGCGCCCACCTGGTAGCCGCCCGAGCCGATGTCCCACGGTTCGGCGATCAGCTTGACGCGCCTGAGCACCGGGTCCTGGGCGATCACCGCCAGGAACGGGGAGAGCATGTCGACGTCGTGCATCGAGCGGGCCAGCGCCGCCGCGAGGTCGAAGCGGAAGCCGTCCACGCCCATCTCCGTCACCCAGTAGCGCAGCGAGTCGGTGATCAGGCGCAGCACCTGGGGCTGGACGACGTGCAGGGTGTTGCCGCAGCCGGTGTAGTCGGCGTACCGGCGGGCGTCGTCCTGGAGCCGGTAGTAGCCGCGGTTGTCGATGCCCTTCAGGGACAGGGTCGGGCCCAGTTCGCCCGCCTCCGCCGTGTGGTTGTAGACCACGTCGAGGACGACCTCGATGCCGGCCGCGTGCAGCGCGCGCACCATCCGCTTGAACTCGCCGACCTGCTGGCCCGTCGTACCGGAGGCCGCGTAGGCGGCGTGCGGGGCGAAGTAGCCGATGGAGTTGTAGCCCCAGTAGTTGCGCAGGCCCCGGCGCAGCAGGTGGTCCTCGTGCGCGAACTGGTGGACGGGGAGCAGCTCGACGGCCGTGACGCCCAGCTTCACCAGGTGCTCGATCGCCGCCGGGTGCGCCAGGCCGGCGTAGGTGCCGCGCAGCTCCCGCGGGATGCCGGGGTGCAGCTTGGTGAAGCCGCGTACGTGCAGCTCGTAGATGACGGAGTCGGCCCACGGGGTCTTCGGCCGGCGGTCGTCCTCCCAGTCGTCGTCATCGTCGACGACGACCCCCTTCGGGACGTACGGCGCCGAGTCCCGGTCGTCGCGCACGGTGTCCGCCACCTGCTGCTGGGGCCAGTCCCGCACATGCCCGTACACCTCGGGCGGGAGCCCGAACTCACCGTCCACCGCCCGCGCGTACGGGTCCAGCAGCAGCTTGGCCGGGTTCCAGCGGGCGCCGGTCCAGGGGTCCCAGCGGCCGTCCACCCGGTAGCCGTAGCGCTGCCCCGGCATCACGCCCGGCACGAAACCGTGCCAGATCTCGTGCGTCAGCTCGGTCAGCGGGATTTGCGTCTCGCGTCCCGTCCCGTCGAACAGGCAGACCCGGACCGCCTCCGCACCGGCCGCCCACAGCGCGAAGTTGGTGCCCGCGACCCCGTCCGGGCCGACCCGGAACCGGGCCCCCAGCGGTGTCGGGGCGCCCGGCCACACCACCGGGGCCGGCACGGCGGCCCGCCGGGCGCCGTTCACCACGGCCGGGTGCTGCCCGGTCCCCGCGGCCGGCTCCCCGGCCGGTGCCCGCTGCTCGGCTGCGCTCGTCACCTGTCGGCCCCTCTTTCAGTGGCGGCTCGGCCCCGGGGCGGCGCAACCGGCCGTGCCGAAGAGCCGAGGCTGCCCCGCAGCACCCTCGGTCGCCCGGCACGGCTGCGCCCCGACGGTCGGGGGCGCCCTCTGGATCGGCGCTCGTACGTCCCTTTCCGTGGACCCGATCCCAGAAGGCGCCCCCTCCGGCGCGGGCGCGGCGGCTCCCCAGCGTGTCGTCCTTCCCTCTGTTCTGCCCAGTGCGTGCGTCGCACTCACGTTTCCCCGGAGCGGCCCGGTCGTTGAGCCGCGCGTGAGGCACGTACAAGGACGCGCGCGGCGCACTGGGGCCGCGCTGGCCGCCGCACTGACATGGGCGACACTGCTGGCAGGATGCTCCTCGGGAGGCTCCGGACTGCTCGGGCTGGACGGAGCCCCGGGCAGACCCCCGGCAGCCGAGGACGTCATCCACGTCACCCCCGGCGACGACAGCAAGGCCGTGCGCCCCGACCAGCGGCTGCGGATCGAGGTGCCCGACGGGCGCCTGCAGAAGGTGACCGTCGTCAGGTCGCAGGACGCGCAGGACTCCCCGGTCCCCGGGCACATCGGCGACGACGGCCGGACCTGGCAGCCGGACGAGGACCGGCTGGCGCTCGCCGCCACGTACACCGTCGACGTCGTGGCACGGGACGCGGACGGCCGCCGCGCGGCCCGGCACACCACCTTCACCACGCTCGTCCCCGGCCGGCGGTTCATCGGCTACGTCACCCCCGAGAACCGCGCCGTCGTCGGCACCGGCATGATCGTCTCCCTCGGCTTCAGCCGGCCGATCACCGACCGGGCCGCCGTCGAACGCGCCGTCCGGGTCAGCGCACAGCCGCCCGTCGAGATCCGCCCGCACTGGTTCGGCGACAGCCGCCTCGACTTCCGCCCCGAGCAGTACTGGAAGCCCGGCACCGAGGTCACCGTCGACCTGAACCTGCGGGACGTCCAAGGAGCGCCCGGCGTCTACGGGTTGCAGGACAAGACCTTCGCCTTCACCGTCGGCCGCAGCCAGATCTCCGTGGTCGACGCCGTCCGGCACACCATGCGGGTACGCCGGGACGGCCGGCTGCTCGCCACCGTGCCGATCACCGCGGGCGCCCCGGAGAACCCCACCTACAACGGCAAGATGGTGGTGATGGCCATGCTGGCCGTCACCCGCATGAACGGCCGCACGGTCGGCTTCGGCGGCGAGTACGACATCCCCGACGTCCCGCACGCCATGAAGCTCACCGACTCCGGCACCTTCGTGCACGGCAACTACTGGTCGCCGGACGCGCCCGGGCACGTCAACGTCAGCCACGGCTGCGTGGGACTCAGGGACGTCAAGGGCGGCAGCTCCGCCACCCCGGCCGGCTGGTTCTTCGACCGCAGTCTCGTCGGGGACGTCATCGACGTCGTGGGCAGCACGGAGAAAACGGTCGCCCCCGACAACGGACTCGGCGGGTGGAACATGACCTGGGAGGAGTGGAAAGCGGGCAGCGCGGTGAAATAACCAGGTGAGGGGCCGGGGTTCGGGCGGCGGTGCGGGCGGAAGTTGCGACGGAACGGTGACATTCGCCTGACACCCCGCTCAAAACCAGGCGGTTAATATGCGCGCACCAATGTGGTGGGGAGCGGGCCTGACCAGGTCCGGCGAGGGGAGAACAACTTGAACGTGCGGCCTATATCGGGGGCGTCGGCGACGGGGCCGGGGAGTGAGCCGCAGGCTGGAGCGCCCCGGAGGCGAACGACCGATATGAAGGGGCGAGGCCGAATGGGGCTGGTCCTCATATCCGGCGCCCTGGTGCTCTCCCTCGCGGCCTGCGGCGGGGGCGGCGGCAAGGGGGCGGATGCCAAGGGCAAGGAGACCAGCACCCAGCAGGGCAAGCAGCAGTCCACCGCCGCCGTCACCATCTCGCCCAAGTCCGGTGCCACCGGCGTCGACACCAGCGGCGCGCTCAAGGTGGGCGTCGCCAAGGGCAAGCTGTCCGAGGTCACCGTCAAGGACGCCAAGGGCGCCACGGTCGCCGGCACCATCACCGGCGGGGGCGCGTCCTGGACGCCGTCGACCCATCTGGCCGCCTCCACCAAGTACACGGTGCACGCGGTCGCCAAGGACTCCGAGGGCCGCGAGGCCGCCGAGGACTCCACGTTCACCACGCTGACCCCGAAGAACACCTTCCTCGGCTACTTCACCCCCGAGGACGGCTCCACCGTCGGAGTCGGCATGCCGTTCTCCGTCAACTTCACGCGGGGCATCACGAACCCGCAGGCCGTCGAGAAGGCCGTCAGGATCAGGACCGAGCCCGCCGTCGACGTCGAGGGCCACTGGTTCGGCAACGACCGCCTGGACTTCCGCCCCGAGAAGTACTGGAAGGAAGGCACCAAGGTCACCGTCGACCTGAACCTCGACGGGGTCGAGGGCCGCGACGGCGTCTACGGCAAGCAGCACAAGACCATCAAATTCACCATCGGCCGCAACCAGGTCTCCGTCGTGGACGCCAAGAAGCACACGATGAAGGTCACCCAGGACGGCAAGGTCATCAAGACCATCCCGGTCACCACCGGCAAGCCCGGTTACGACACCTGGAACGGCCAGATGGTCATCAGCGAGAAGCTGACGGTCACCCGCATGAACGGCGAGACGGTCGGCTACGGCGGCGAGTACGACATCAAGGACGTCCCGCACGCCATGCGGCTGACCACCTCCGGCACCTTCCTGCACGGCAACTACTGGGGCGGCGGCGCATTCGGCAACTACAACGCCAGCCACGGCTGCGTCGGCCTGCGCGACGTGCGCGGCGGCTACGACAGCTCCACGCCGGCGGCCTGGATGTTCAACCACTCGATCATCGGCGACGTGGTGATCGTGAAGAACTCCCACGACCGCACGGTGGACCCGGCGAACGGGTTCAACGGCTGGAACATGTCGTGGGCGGAGTGGACGAAGTAGTCCCCGAACGACGTACGGCCCGGTGCTGTGACCTACGGCACCGGGCCCGCTGTCGTTAGTGACCGTTAACCTGCTTTCCATGACCGTCACTCTCGAAGTCGCCGAAGGCGTCGGAACCCTGCGTCTGGACCGGCCGCCGATGAACGCGCTGGACGTGGCCACCCAGGACCGGCTGAAGGAGCTCGCCGAGGAGGCCACGCGCCGCGACGACGTGCGCGCCGTGGTGATCTACGGCGGCGAGCGGGTGTTCGCGGCGGGCGCGGACATCAAGGAAATGCAGAACATGGACCACACCGGGATGATCCTGCGCGCCCGCGCCCTGCAGGACTCCTTCACCGCCGTGGCCCGCATCCCCAAGCCCGTCGTCGCCGCCATCACCGGCTACGCCCTCGGCGGCGGCTGCGAACTGGCCCTGTGCGCCGACTACCGGATCGCCGCCGACAACGCCAAGCTCGGCCAGCCCGAGATCCTGCTCGGCCTGATCCCGGGCGCCGGCGGCACCCAGCGGCTGCCCCGGCTGGTCGGCCCGTCCAAGGCCAAGGACCTCATCTTCACCGGCCGTCAGGTCAGGGCCGACGAGGCCCTCGCGATCGGCCTGGTGGACCGGGTCGTCCCGGCCGCCGAGGTGTACGAGCAGGCGCACGCCTGGGCCGCGAAGCTCGCCCAGGGCCCGGCGATCGCCCTGCGCGCGGCGAAGGAGTCCGTCGACACCGGCCTGGAGACCGACATCGACACCGGCCTCGCCGTCGAACGCAACTGGTTCGCGGGTCTGTTCGCCACCGAGGACCGCGCGACCGGCATGCGCAGCTTCGTGGAGGAGGGCCCCGGCAAGGCGAAGTTCCTCTGAGTTCCGGTCGTCGTCAGTCATGTGAACATCCCCGTAACTCCCATGGGGGCCCTTGCAATTGACGCGTCGTCTCGTCCGGGTCCCTCGATGGGGCGGTTTATGGGAGCCTTAAGGCAACCTTAAGCCTGCCTCGTCGAGGGAGTCCGACGATTGCCCGGAAGTGAGCCGTCTGCGCAGGTCAGCCGGGCCGTACTGGCGAGTGACATGCCGTCGGCATATGCCGATCGCTCGGCGGGGAACGGGGGCGTGCAAGGGGCGTATTCCTCCGGAACGGCCCCCAAGACGCCTCCGGGCCGCCATCATGGGGGCATGGCGGGGCTGGAGGGCATCGAACAGCCGCGGGGACACAGCCGTGCGGCCGCGGCGCGCTGGTCGCCCGCGGTCGAGGACGAACAGGCGCTCAAGGCGCTCGAACTGTTCGGCAACCCGACGGAGGCGGAGGTACCGCTGCCGTCCCGCCCGGAGTCCGCGGCAACCGCCCGCCGGCTCGCCCAGGTCGTGGTACTGCGCACCTGGCGGCTCAGTCCCAAGCTGACCGAGGACGCCGTCTTACTCGTGTCCGAACTCGTCGGCAACGCCGTACGGCACACCGGCGCCCGGGTCTTCGGCCTCCGGATGCGCCGCCGCCCCGGCTGGATCCGGGTGGAGGTCCGCGACCCCTCGCGCGGCCTGCCCTGCCTGATGCCGGTCCAGGAGATGGACGTCAGCGGCCGGGGCCTGTTCCTGGTCGACAGGCTCTCGGACCGGTGGGGAGTCGATCTGCTGCCCAGGGGCAAGACGACGTGGTTCGAGATGAGGGTGGCCGACCGGTAGCGAGGGCATGCCCCGCGCTCCTACGGCGACCCGAATTCGTCCACCTTTCGGGCCAATCGACGGTTTTCTTACCTAACGCCCCTTAAATGGTGCGGGTGACCACGACCAACCGACGCGGGGTGCTGCGCGCGGGCGCCGGACTCGCTGCCGGCGGTGCGCTCGCCGCGGGTTGCGGTACGGGCCGGACCGCCCCGCCCGACGCATCCCCTTCCGCAGCGTCTCCGTCCGCCGCGCCCGCCAGGCATCCCGCGGCCGGCGGTCCCGCCCCCGCCCCCCGCGCCTATCCCGGTCAGCCCGCCCAGATCACCCACGGCCCGCGCACCCGCCCCCAGGTCGCGCTCACCTTCCACGGCCAGGGCGACCCGAAGCTCGCCCACTCCCTGCTCACCGAGGCCGAGAAGGCCCGCGCCCGGCTCACCGTGCTCGCCGTCGGCACCTGGCTGGACGAACACCCCGACATCGCCCGGCGGATCCTCGACGGCGGCCACGACCTCGGCAACCACACCCAGCACCACATCGCGGTCAACGCCCTCGCCGAGGCGGACGCCCGCAAGGAGATCACCGACTGCGCGGACCGGCTGAAGCGGCTCACCGGTTCCATCGGCACCTGGTTCCGCCCCTCCCGCTCGCCGACCGCCTCCCCGCTGGTCGCCCGGCTCGCCCGCACCGCCGGCTACCCGCACGTGCTGTCGTACGACGTCGACTCGCTCGACTACACCCGCCCCGGCGCCGCCGCCGTCACCCGCAAGGTTCTCGCCGACGTGCGGAACGGGTCGGTGGTGAGCCTGCACTTCGGGTACCCGGACACGGTCGCCGCCCTGCCCGACCTCCTCCACGAACTCGACCGTCGCGGACTGCGCGCGGTCACCACCACGGAGCTGCTGAGCTGATGCGAACCACGAAAGCCGCCCGCCTGCTGGCCGCCGGTACCGCCCTCACCGCCCTGACGCTGCTGTCCGCGTGCAGTCAGGGGTCTCAGCACCACAGGAACGAGGCCTTGGCCAGCAAGGCGCCGGCCCAACCCGGGGGTGGCAAGCGGCAGGTGAACGTACTGCCCGGGATGCCGCCGGTCGAGAATCCCAAGGACCTCTACTCCGCCGACCGCCCGAACCAGCTCTCGCCGGTCGTCAAGGACTTCCCGTCCCGGGTGTACGTACCCAACACCAACTCCAACACCGTCACCGTCATCGACCCGGAGACCTACAAGGTCATCGACACCATCCCGGTCGGCCACCAGCCCCAGCACGTCGTGCCCTCCTGGGACCTGAAGACCCTCTGGGTCAACAACGACCTCGGCGACAGCCTCACCCCGATCGACCCGAGGACCGGCAAGGCCGGCAAGCCGGTCGCCGTGCACGACCCGTACAACCTGTACTTCACACCCGACGGCAAGTACGCCGTCGTCATGGCCTCCAGAGACCGCCAACTGGTCTTCCGTGACGCGCACACCATGAAGGTCGTCAAGGCCGTGCCGGTCAGCTGCTACGGCGTCAACCACGCCGACTTCTCCCCGGACGGCCGCTACTTCATCGTCTCCTGCGAGTTCAGCGGCGAGATCCTCAAGGTCGACACCGCGCAGATGAAGGTCGTCCGCCAGGAGCGGCTGCCGTACGCGGGCGCGATGCCGCAGGACGTCAAGATCTCCCCGGACGGCAAGCTGTTCTACATCGCCGACATGGCGGCGAACGGCGTGTGGATCCTCGACGGCGACAAGTTCACCCGGCCCCACCTCCTCTACACCGGCAGGGGCGCCCACGGCCTCTACATCAGCCGCGACTCCCGCGTGATGTACATCTCCAACCGGGGCGAGGGCACCATCTCCCTCTTCGACTTCGCCGAGAACCGACTCGTCAAGAAGTGGCACCTGCCCGGCGGCGGCAGCCCCGACATGGGTGGCGTCTCCACCGACGGCACGGTGCTGTGGCTGTCCGGCCGCTACAACGCCGAGGTGTACGCCATCGACACCCGCACCGGGAAGGAACTGGCCCGCATCAGGGTCGGCAGCGGCCCGCACGGCCTCGCCGTCTACCCGCAGCCGGGCCGCTACTCGCTCGGACACACCGGTATCTTCCGCTGACCGTACGGCAGTTGGACACGCCGACGATCGGGTGACGATCCACGCGCGACGGCCGGTCGGCCGACATCGTGCTGCGCATGATCATCACCCGTCTGCGGCGCCGCACCGCCGCCGCCGTCCTGTCCCTCGGCGCCGTCCTCGCCACCACGGCCGCCACCGCCCCCACGACCCCGCACGCGGCCGCCGCGCCCGCGAGGGCGGTCGCACCGGCCTGCCCCCGGTTCGAGGACAAGCTCAAGGCCGCCGCGGACCGGAACGTGGACCTCGACCGGATCACCCCGGCACCCGCCTGGCGCACCACCTGCGGCACGCTCTACCGCAGCGACAGCCGCGGCCCGGCGACCGTCTTCGAGCAGGGCTTCCGTCCCAGGGACGTGGTGGGCGGCCAGTACGACATCGAACAGTACGTCCTGGTCAACCAGCCGTCCCCGTACGTGTCGACGACGTACGACCACGACCTGTACAAGACCTGGTACAAGTCGGGCTACAACTACTACGTCGACGCCCCGGGAGGCATCGACGTCAACAAGACCATCGGCGACACCCACAAATGGGCCGACCAGGTCGAGGTCGCCTTCCCCGGCGGGATCGCCCGGCAGTACATCATCGGGGTCTGCCCGGTCGACAAGAAGACCAAGGTCGAGATCATGAGCGACTGCGAGAGCAATCCGTACTACCAGCCGTGGCACTGACGGGCACCGTCGCACCGACGCCCGAGGAGCGGGCCCGCGGGCCCGCTCCTTGAGTCTCCACCCACTGGAAGGCCCAGACTCGCCGACATGACCGAAGACGGCACCGGACTCCTCACCATCGGCGAGCTGGCCCGGGCCACCGGGCTGACCGTGCGCACCATCCGCTACTGGTCCGACGAGGGCGTCCTCACCCCGGTGACCCGCTCCTCCGGCGGCTACCGGCTCTACGACAGCGCCGCCGTGGCCCGCCTGGAGCTGATCCGCACCCTGCGCGAGCTCGGGCTCGGCCTGGGCGACGTGCGCAGGGTGCTGGCCGGGGAGCGGACGGTCGCCGAGGTCGCGGCCACGCACGTCGCGGCCCTGGACGCGCAGATCCGGTCGCTGAAGGTGACCCGCGCGGTGCTGTCGACGGTAGCCCGACGAGGCTCGACCGCCGAGGAGATGACCCTGATGAACAAGCTGGCGCGACTGTCCGCCGCCGAGCGGCAGCGGATCGTGGACGACTTCGTGGAGGAGATCTTCCAGGGGCTGGACACGGCCGACCCCTGGATCCGCGAGCGGACCCGCAGCATCGGCGTGAGCCTGCCGGACGACCCCACCCCGGAGCAGGTCGACGCCTGGGTGGAGCTGGCGGAACTGCTGCAGAACCCGGACTTCCGGGCCGCGATGCGCCGGATGATCGAGTTCAACGCCGCCGACCGCACGCCGGACACCCCGGCCGGCGCCTCGGCGATGTTCTTCAAGCGGCTGGTCGAGCTGGTCGGCGCCGCGCAGGACCGCGGGGTGACCCCGCAGTCGCCCGAGGCGGACGCCGTCCTGACCGAACTGCTCGGCGCGGACACCGACCGCACGGCCGTGCTCCGCCGTATCGACCTCGGCAACGAGGTCGTCCGCTACCGGGAGTTGGCCTCCCTGATCAAGGGCGAGCAGGAGCCGCCGAGGTTCCAGGCGGAGTTCGGCTGGGTGGTCGCGGCGCTGAAGGCCTGGCCGGGCCGTTAATCTGACCAGCGTCAGTACGCCAGCACGGCATGAGAAACACGACCAAAAGGGGCGGATCGGTGGCGGACATCGAGGAAGCACGCAAGCAGTTCCAGCGGATCGACGCGGACGGTGACGGATTCATCACCGCCGCCGAGTTCAAGTCCGCCCTGGCTCAGGAGGGTGACTGGAACGTCACGGAGACCGTCGCCGAGGCCATCATCAGGCAGCGCGACCTCAACGGAGACAAGGTCCTGTCCTTCGACGAGTTCTGGGCCTACCTGAGCAAGTGACATGCCGAGAGGGGGCCCTCCCACCCGGGAGGGCCCCCTTCGCCGTGCCGTGACCCGTCGCGGGGGAGCGGGGTCCACGGCGGCCTGCGCCGGGTGATCGCCGAGGTGTACGACGGCCCGGCAAGATCGTCGTACGGCCGTGAACGCGCCGGAGCGGGCGCCTCGCCCGATCGGCGCAAACGACGGAATAGCACCCGCACCCAAGGGGTTGTCGCCTCCGCACACGCATGCACACGCATACAACGACCCCGGAGGCCAGTCATGAAGATCGGCATCATCGGCGCGGGCAACATCGGCGGCAACCTCACCCGGCGGCTCACGGCCCTCGGCCACGACGTGTCCGTGGCCAACTCCCGCGGCCCCGAGACGCTGGCGGAACTGGCCGAGGAGACCGGAGCGACCCCGGTCCGCGCGGAGGACGCCGCCCAGGGCGCCCAGGTGGTGGTCGTCACCGTCCCGCTCAAGGCGGTCCCGAACCTCCCCTCCGGCCTGCTGGACGGCGCCGCCGAGGGGGCCGCGGTGATCGACACCGGCAACTACTACCCACGCGAGCGCGACGGCCGGATCGCGGCCATCGAGGACGAAGGCCTGACCGAGAGCCGCTGGACCGAGCGACACCTCGGCCACCCGGTGATCAAGGCCTTCAACGGCACCTACGCCCAGGACATCCTGGACCGCCACCGCCCCGCGGGCGACCCCGAGCGCATCGCCCTCCCGGTCGCCGGCGACGACGAGGCGGCCAAGGCGAAGGTCCGCGCCCTCATCGACGAACTCGGCTTCGACACGGTCGACACGGGCGGCCTCGACGACTCCTGGCGCCAACAGCCCGGCACCCCCGTCTACGGCCTCCGCGCGGACGCGGAAGGAGTGAAGAAGGCCCTCGCGGGGGCGTCCCCCGAACGGCCGGCCGGCTTCCGCGGCTGACGCCAACCGCCTTCCGCTCCCCGCGTACGGCCCCCAGTACGGCTGCGGGGGACCGCGTGGTGATGTGCAGGGCGAGTGGGGACGGGTGGTCGTGCGACCGGTCCTCCGACAGGTATCCGATGACGAAAGGGATGTGCAGGACTCATTACGCGCGGCACCGGAGGGCCAGAGGCTTGGCTCCCATCGATGTCTATGCGCCGTCGGCCCAGTCCTTGAGTGCTGCCTTGCTCGCGAAGGCGGCCACGTCCTTGTCGTGGGGCTCGCTCGTGTACTGGTGGAACAGCCACTTCGCCTTGATGCGGGGGTGGCCGGCGGTGACGTAGTCGGCGATCCAGAGGCCGTCGCCCGCGTAGGAGGTCGTGTCGACGCGCAACCAGAAGTCCCTGTTCGCGTAGAGCACGACCCGGTGGTGTGGCCTCAGCTGCTTCACCTTCTTGATGAAGGTGTCCTTCTCCGCGTTGCTCGCGTGGGTGCCGTCGCCGGTGGTCTCCCAGTCGACGGCGAGGATGTCGCCCGCCCTGGACGGGGCGGCGGTCACGAAGTGCTCGGCCTGGGCGGTGAGGTTGCCCGGCCACAGGAAGTGGTAGAAGCCGACGACCAGGCCGGCGTCGCGGGCGGTCTTCGCCTGGGCCGTGGCGTGGGGGTTGACGTACGAGCGGCCCTCCGTCGCCTTGATGAAGGCGAAGGAGAGGCCGCTCGTGTCGTACGAGGACGACTGATACGCGCTGACGTCGATGCCGCGGAGCATGTGGGGACTCCTAGATGTGCCGGTGGGGAGAGGAGTTGCTGGTTGAGTGATGCCCCACGATGGCACGCCCGATCCGTCCCGGACGGGGGAACGTCAGCTCCGGGTGACCACCGAACTGAGGACCGACGCCGGCTTCGCCGACCAGTCGGAGGTGATGAGGCTCGCGTGGTCCTTGGCCAGCAGGGCCAGCCGGGCGGCGACTTCGGCGTCCGTCGGGTCGGTGGAGGAGATCGCGGGGGAGACGTTGTTGGCGTCGGTCATGATCGAGATGTAGTGGTTCGTGGAGTAGAACGACGTGTCGTAGCCGTTGTTCACGTACGTCGCCGCGTCACCGTCGAAGAACACGAACCACGGGCGGATCGAGGTGTCGGAGGTCCAGCGGCTCGCGCGCGGGTCGCCGTTCGCCGCGCCCAGCACCGCGGGGAAGGCCTCGGCCTGCGAGATGTTTCCGGCCGCGTACAGGTCGCGCAGGTGGTCGCCGTACTCCTGGTCCGTCCAGTAGTGGTCGAAGGGGTTGTTCATCTCCACGGTGCCGGGGATCACCTCGAAGAGGAACTTGCCCTTGAGGGAGTCGCGGCTGGGCCAGGCGTTGGCCTTCGCGGCCGCGTCCAGCGTGGAGTACGAGGTGCCCAGCAGGTCGGACGGCGTGTAGACGCTGCCGCCGAGCTTCTGGCCGATGAGTGTGTCGAACTCGTCCGGACCCATGTTCGCGTTGTTGTTGAAGCCCACCTTCATCTCGATCTTGAAGACGATCGGCGGGTGGTCGGGGTGGAGCTGGTTCCAGGCCGCGATGTTGTCCAGGCAGCTGCCGAAGTCCTGGTCGCGGTTCTTGCTGTACAGCTCGCTCGGGGTCTTCGCCGCCTCGCAGTTGTTGTCGTCGCCCAGCGGATTGCTGTGGCTGACCCGCCAGCGGTGACTGAGGCTGTCCACGTACACGTCCAGCTCCAGCAGTGAGGCGCCGGAGTCCAGCGCCTGTGCGAAGTAGGTGTACTTGGCCTTGTCGTACGCGTTGTGCGTCCCGATCGCCGTCGTCTCGGAGAACTTCGGCGCCGCCGCGTTCGCGTTGCCCGGCCCCACCATCAGCAGAGCACCGGCACCCACGAGTGCCGCCAGTCGTCTCACCGCGCCCATTGCTCAACTTCCCTTCGCTGTCGCCGAGTTGGCGGCAGCGTAGGAGCGAGCGGTTACTGCGCGGTAGCCCCTGAAGGAACATCAGCCACTCTCCGGCCGTCGGGCGACCTGTCACCACTGGTGGCTAGATTGCTAGCATGCTAGCCTCAAGGTGTGGGTGATGAGGAAGTCAAGCAGTTCAACGTGTACCTGCCGATCGGACTGATCAAGCAGGTCAAGTACCGCGCCATCGAGTCGGGCACGTCCTTGTCGGCACTGGTCGCAGAAGCGCTGCGCGCCTACCTCGACGACGCCCAGGGGCAGGAACAGCAGTCGACCGAGAAGGAGAGCTGACATGGCGACCGAGGGCATCGAGGCGGTGTTCCTGGAGACCCACAACTGGGGAAAGGCGGCGAAGTTCTTCCAGGCGCTCGGTTACGACCTGGAATTCGCGACCGACCACAACTCCGGCCAGTTCCGGTGCGGCGACGGGCCGTACGTGTTCATCGCCGAGGACCGCGAGCCGCAGACGCAGATCGTGCTGAAGGTGCCGGACGCGGACGCGTTCCGCGCCGATCCGTCCGTCGAGGTGGTCACGCCGTTCGAGGACACCCACTTCGGAACCCGGATGATGACGGTCCGCGACCCCGACGGGCGGCTGTGGAGCCTGCAGGCCCCCGCGGCGAAGTGACGGGAACGGGAGGCGGCGCCATGACCGACGAGCGAACCGGGACACCGGACAACACCGCCGTGCGGTGCGCCCTGTGGCGGGCGATGCACGTCCACGTCGATCCGCCGCCCCACGTCCTGGCGGACGAGATCGGTCTGCGGCTCGTGGACCCCGGGGACGACTGGCGCGACCGCCCGGACATGGACCCGGACGCCACCCGCGGCTTCCGGGCCGCCATGGTGGCCCGCGCCCGCTTCATCGAGGACCTGGTCGCCGAGCAGGCGGACCGGGGCGTCGACCAGTACGTCCTGCTCGGCGCCGGCCTCGACACCTTCGCCCAGCGCAGGCCACAGGCCGCGTCCCGGGTGCACGTCTTCGAGGTCGACCAGCCCGGCACGCAGCACTGGAAGCGCCGGCGCCTCACCGAACTCGGCTACGGCGTCCCCGGCCGGCTGCACCTGGTGCCGGTGGACTTCGAGGCGGACGCCGAGTCCTGGCCGGACCGTCTCACCGCTGCCGGATTCGACCCCGGCCGGCCGGCGGTCATCGCCTCCACCGGCGTCACCATGTACCTCACCAAGGAGGCCACGGCGGCCACCCTGCGCCGGATCGCCCTGCTGGCACCCGGCTCGACCCTCGCCCTGACCTTTCTGCTGCCGGAGCACCTCGTGGACGAGCGCGACCGCGCCGGCCTCAGAGCGAGCGAGGCGGGCGCCCGGTCCTCCGGCACGCCGTTCCTCAGCTTCCACACCCCGGACGAGATGCTCGCCCTGGCCCGCGAGGCCGGCTTCCAGGACGCCCAGCACATCCCGGGCACCTCCCTCGCCGCCCGCTACTTCAGCGGCCGCCCCGACGGCCTGCGCCCGTCGACCGGCGAGGACCTGCTGCTGGCCCGGACCTGACCTGACCTGACCCCGTCAGCACTCGATGATGTTCACCGCCAGCCCGCCCCGGGCCGTCTCCTTGTACTTCACGGACATGTCCGCGCCGGTGTCCTTCATGGTCTTGATGACCTTGTCCAGGGACACCTTGTGGGAGCCGTCGCCGCGCATGGCCATCTTCGCCGCGGTGACCGCCTTCACCGCGGCCATGCCGTTGCGCTCGATGCACGGGATCTGGACCAGGCCGCCGACCGGGTCGCAGGTCAGGCCGAGGTTGTGCTCCATGCCGATCTCGGCGGCGTTCTCCACCTGCTCGGGGGAGCCGCCGAGGACCTCGGCCAGCGCGCCCGCGGCCATCGAGCAGGCGGAGCCGACCTCGCCCTGGCAGCCGACCTCGGCGCCGGAGATGGAGGCGTTCTCCTTGAAGAGCATGCCGATCGCGCCGGCGGCGAGGAGGAAGCGGACCACGCCGTCCTCGTCGGCGCCGGGGACGAAGTTGATGTAGTAGTGCAGGACCGCGGGGATGATGCCGGCCGCGCCGTTCGTCGGGGCGGTCACGACCCGGCCGCCGGCCGCGTTCTCCTCGTTGACCGCCATGGCGTAGAGCGTGATCCACTCCATCGCGTGGGCCAGCGGGTCGCCCTCGGCGCGCAGCTGGCGGGCGGAGACGGCCGCGCGGCGGCGCACCTTCAGGCCGCCCGGCAGGATGCCCTCGCGGGACATGCCACGCTTCACGCACTCGCGCATCACCCGCCAGATCTCCAGCAGGCCCGCGCGGATCTCGTCCTCCGTGCGCCAGGCCCGCTCGTTCTCCAGCATCAGGGAGGAGATCGACAGGCCCGTCTCCTTCGTCAGGCGCAGCAGCTCGTCGCCCGTGCGGAAGGAGTACTTCAGGACCGTGTCGTCCAGCTTGATCCGGTCCGCGCCGACCGCGTCCTCGTCCACGACGAAGCCGCCGCCGACCGAGTAGTACGTCTTCGAGAGCAGTTCCGCCCCGGAGCCGTCGTACGCCCATATCGTCATGCCGTTGGCGTGGTACGGCAGGGCCTTGCGGCGGTGCAGCACGAGATCCTTGTCGAAGTCGAACGCGATCTCGCGTTCGCCGAGGAGACTGATCCGGCCCTCGGCCTTGATCGCCTCCACGCGCGCGTCCGCCGTCTCCACGTCCACCGTGCGCGGTGAGTCGCCGGTCAGGCCGAGCAGGACGGCCTTCGGGGTGCCGTGGCCGTGACCGGTCGCGCCCAGGGAGCCGTACAGCTCCGTGCGGACGGAGGAGGTCTTTTCCAGCAGCCCTTCGTTGCGCAGCCGCCGCGCGAACATGCGCGCCGCGCGCATCGGGCCGACCGTGTGGGAGCTGGACGGGCCGATGCCGATCGAGAACAGGTCGAAGACCGAGATGGCCACGGTCACTCCTCAAGACAGGGGGTGGCGGGGCACCCTCCGGGATCTCCGTCGGGCGCCCCACCGGGGACTTACGTGTCCGGGCCTACTTGTTCAGGCCCGGGTACAGCGGGTGCTTGTCGGCGAGCGCCTTCACGCGCGCCTTGAGGGCCTCGGCGTCGGCCGCCCCGAAGGGAGACGGCGCCTTCAGCGCCTCGGCGATCACGTCCGCGACCTCGGCGAAGTCCTCGGCCGTGAAGCCGCGGGTCGCGAGGGCGGGCGTGCCGATCCGCAGGCCCGAGGTGACCATCGGCGGGCGGGGGTCGTTCGGGACCGCGTTGCGGTTGACCGTGATGCCGACCTCGTGGAGGCGGTCCTCGGCCTGCTGCCCGTCCAGCTCGGACGCGCGCAGGTCGACAAGGATCAGGTGCACGTCCGTGCCGCCGGACAGGACGTTCACGCCGGCCTCGCGGGCGTCGGCCGCCGTCAGACGCTCGGCGAGGATGCGGGCGCCCTCCACTGTACGACGCTGGCGCTCCTTGAACTCCTCGCTCGCGGCGACCTTGAAGGAGACCGCCTTGGCCGCGATCACGTGCTCCAGGGGACCGCCCTGGAAGCCCGGGAAGACGGCGGAGTTCAGCTTCTTCGCGAAGTCCTTGCCGCGGGCGAGGATGATGCCGCCGCGCGGACCGCCCAGCGTCTTGTGCGTGGTGGAGGTGACCACGTCGGCGTACGGCACCGGGTTCGCGTGCAGACCGGCCGCGACCAGGCCCGCGAAGTGCGCCATGTCGACCCACAGGTAGGCCTCCACCTCGTCCGCGATCCGGCGGAAGGCGGCGAAGTCCAGCTCACGCGGGTACGCCGACCAGCCCGCGATGATCACCTTCGGGCGGTGCTCCTTGGCGAGCCGCTCGACCTCGGCCATGTCGACCAGGCCGGTCTCGGCGTCCACGTGGTAGGCGACCACGTCGAACTGCTTGCCGGAGAAGTTCAGGCGCATGCCGTGGGTCAGGTGGCCCCCGTGCGCGAGGTCCA
This sequence comes from Streptomyces sp. RB17, assembly GCF_009604455.1. Classification (GTDB taxonomy): domain Bacteria; phylum Actinomycetota; class Actinomycetes; order Streptomycetales; family Streptomycetaceae; genus Streptomyces. The sequence goes on along the minus strand of NZ_WEGL01000010.1, from coordinate 335,100 downwards.
GGCCGAGGATGGTGTCCCCGGGCTGGGCCAGGGCGAACAGGGCCGCCTGGTTGGCGGAGGCACCGGAGTGGGGCTGGACGTTGGCGTACTCGGCGCCGAACAGCTCCTTGACCCGGTCGATGGCGATCTGCTCGGCGACGTCGACGTGCTCGCAGCCGCCGTAGTAGCGGCGGCCCGGGTAGCCCTCGGCGTACTTGTTGGTGAGGACGGAGCCCTGCGCCTCCATCACCGCGAGCGGCGCGAAGTTCTCGGAGGCGATCATCTCCAGCGTGGACTGCTGGCGGCCGAGCTCGGCGTCGACCGCTGCGGCGATCTCCGGGTCCAGCTCGTGCAGGGACGTGTTCAGGACGGTCATACGGCTACGACTCCTCAGCCGGCGTTCTGGGCGGTGTACTCGTCGGCGGAGAGCAGGTCGGCCGGCTCCTCCGTGACGCGCACCTTGAACAGCCAGCCGCCCTCGAAGGGGGCCGAGTTCACCAGCGACGGGTCGTTGACGACGTCCTCGTTGACTTCGGTGACCTCACCGGAGACGGGCGAGTACAGGTCGGAGACCGACTTGGTCGACTCCAGCTCGCCGCAGGTCTCGCCCGCGGACACCGTGGAGCCGACCTCGGGGAGCTGGGCGTAGACGACGTCGCCGAGCGCGTTGGCCGCGAACTCGGTGATGCCGACCGTCGACACGCCGTCCTCGGCGGGCGACAGCCACTCGTGCTCCTTGCTGTAGCGCAGCTGCTGGGGGTTGCTCATGGCCTGAATTCTCCTGTACGCGCGGGAGTGCTGATGAAGGGGGGACTGCTGAGACCGCTGATGAGCAGCGGAAACGTGCGCTGGGTCACACAGTGACCGCGCCCAGTGTCTAGTTCTGGCGCTTGTAGAACGGCAGCGCCACGACCTCGTACGGCTCGTGGCTGCCCCGGACGTCCACGCCGACACCCTCGGTGCCCGGGGCCGCGTGCGCCGCGTCGACGTACGCCATGGCGATCGGCTTGCCCAGGGTGGGGGAGGGGGCGCCGGAGGTGACCTCGCCGATCACCTCGCCGCCGGCGACGACCGCGTACCCGGCGCGCGGCACCCGTCGGCCCTCGGCGATCAGGCCGACGAGCACTCGCGGCGGGTTCTGCTCGGCCTTGGCGGCGGCCTCGGTGAGCGCCTCGCGCCCGACGAAGTCGCCCTCCTTCTCGAACTTCACCACCCGGCCGAGCCCCGCGTCGAAGGGGGTGAGCGAGGTGGTCAGCTCGTGCCCGTACAGCGGCATGCCCGCCTCCAGGCGCAGCGTGTCCCGGCAGGACAGGCCGCAGGGGACCAGGCCGACGCCCTCGCCGGCCTTGGTCAGCGCCTGCCACAGCTCGACCGCGTGCTCCGGCTTCACGAACAGCTCGAAGCCGTCCTCGCCGGTGTATCCGGTGCGGGCGATCAGCGCCGGGACGCCGGCGACCGTGCCGGGCAGGCCGGCGTAGTACTTCAGGCCGTCCAGGTCGGCGTCGGTGAGGGACTTCAGGATGCCGGGGGACTGAGGGCCCTGGACGGCGATCAGCGCGTACGCGTCCCGGTCGTCGCGCACCTCGGCGTCGAAGCCGGCGGAACGCTCGACGAGGGCGTCCAGCACCACCTGGGCATTGGAGGCGTTGGCGACGACCATGTACTCGGTCTCGGCGAGCCGGTAGACGATCAGGTCGTCCAGGATGCCGCCGTCGGCCTGGCAGATCATGGTGTAACGGGCGCGGCCCACGCCGACGGAGGCGATGTTGCCGACCAGGGCGTGGTTCAGGAGGGCGGCCGCCCCGTCGCCGGTGACGGTGATCTCGCCCATGTGGGAGAGGTCGAAGAGACCCGCCTTCGTCCGTACGGCGAGGTGCTCGTCGCGCTCGGAGCCGTAGCGCAGCGGCATGTCCCAGCCGGCGAAGTCGGTCATCGTCGCACCGAGCGAGCGATGCACGGCATCGAGCGCGGTGTGACGGAGTTCAGTGCTGCTCATCGGTCGGTCGTCTCCCAGGGCAAAGCAGGACGGGCGAGGAACGTTCCTCCCCATCTGTCATCGGAACCTGAGAGGTTCGCCAGGACCGCCACAGGGACGATCACGGCTTGCACCTTGGGTGGAGCCACTGTCGCAGCGGCCCGCTTTTCAGATGTGCCTCGCCCGCGCGGTAACGGGGCCTGAGAGATTCAAGGGAGGGACTTGCTCCTTCGGCGCCCCAACGAAGGCTGCTGGGGACTCTCCCGCGCGGATTCAAGCGGCCGGTATGCAGTTGGCGGCCACATCATCGCACGGCGAGCGGGCTTTTGTAACCGACCTGTGGCAGGACCCGGACCCCGTCGGCGACATCGTCCATTACCTTCTCTTTACGTAGTGCGGGAATGAAGATTACCGGGCCGACAGGGGAGGACGATCACGGTGAACAGGACCGCGGTGTACGCCACCGCCACCACCGGCATCACGGTGCCGGGGCAACGCCGCGCCCCGGCCCCGGTCGTCCGTGACCTGCGCGACCGCGCCGGCCGCGGCCCGCGCGCCCTCGTCTTCGGCCCCCGCGACCTGGTCGTGATCACCGGCCTGCCCGGCAGCGGCAAGTCCACCCTGATGCACCGCGCGGTCGCAGGCCCCCGCATCGACTCCCAGGACACCCGCGACCGCTGGGACGCCCGCGCCCCCCGCTTCCTCCCCTACGCCCTCTACCGCCCATTGGTCCGCCTCGCCCACTACGCCGGACTGCGCCGCGCCCTGCGCACCGGAGAGGGCGTCGTCGTGCACGACTGCGGCACCCAGTCATGGGTGCGCGCCTGGCTCGCCCGGGAGGCCCGCCGCCGTGGCGGCACCCTCCATCTGCTGCTGCTCGACGTCACCGCCGAGACCGCGCGCGAGGGGCAGCGCGAGCGCGGCCGGGGCGTCTCCGCCCATGCCTTTCGCCGCCACCGCCGTACGACCGCCCGGCTGCTCGGCGCGGTCGAGCGCGGTGAGCCGCCCGCGGGCTGCGGCTCGGCGGTGCTGCTGGACCGCCCGGCGGCGGACGCGCTCCAGCGGATCACCTTCGTGGGACGAGGCTTCACAAGATGAGGCCCTGTCACAGCCACCCGCTAGCCTTCAGGGACACAGCAGTGGTTCTCAGCAGGCGGTAGGCAGATGGACTTCCCGGCGGACGTTCCCGCGGACTTCCCGGCACAGGCGCACCCCCAGCCGCACGGCGGCTGGCCCGGCAACGAGCTGGAGGAGGTGCTCTCGGCCTCCCTCGGCATACCCGCCGCGGCCGGCCGGATCATCGAGGTGCTGGGCCGGAGCCTGCTCTGGATCCCGCTCCCGGCCGGCGGCGGCCCGGACAGCGGCCCGCTCGACCTGCCCACGCTGGACATCGACGGCCAGGCGTACGTCCCGGTGTTCAGCTCCGAGGAGCAGCTGCGCCAGGCGGCCGGCTCCCACATGTCGTACACCATCGCCCCCGCCGTGGAGTTCGCCCGCGGCCTGCCCCCGCAGGTCGGCATCGCGGTGAACCCCGACGCGCTGGTCGGCATCCCGCTTCCGCCCGCGGCGGTGGCCGAGCTGTGCCGGGCCGGCCGTACCCCGCTGGACGGCCCGAACACCGGCGCCCGGGTCCGCCTCTTCGAGCCCGACTGGCAGGACGACCCGGTCGACTTCCTCTCCGCCGCGTCCGCCGAGTTCGCCGAGACCGGCGTGGTCCGCACCGCCCGTCGCTGCCTCGCCGCGATCGAGACGGACGACCCGGTGATGTTCGTGGGCGTCGAGCTCTCCCAGTGGGAGGGCGACCTCCGCACGCTCCCCCTCCAGGCCCTCGGCAGAGCCCTCGGCAAAGTCCCGGTCAAGTGGCCGGTCAACCTGGTCCTCATGGACGTGACGGACGACCCGGTGTCCGAGTGGCTGAAGTCGAACGTCCGCCCCTTCTATCAGTACGGTCACTGATCAGCGGGCCGGAGGGCAGCGGGCCTGAGGGGCGCGGGGCTGTGTCCGATATGCGGCTCCGCCGCGGGGCGCGACAAGCCACAACGCACCCGCACCCGTGCACGCACCCAAGGCGGCACCCCGTTCGGCGCTTAAGCTGTCCCCAAACGCGGGGCACAGAAAAGAGAAGGGCACGACAGGTGAGCGCGAGCCACAGCGGCAGCGTCGGCGTGGAACACACGCTGCGCCAGGTCACCCCCGGCCGCTACGACGCCTACGAGGCCCTGCTCCGTGCCCTCGCCACCCCCTCCTCCGGCCAGATCTGGATGCTCCTGTGGCACGGCCAGGCCGGCTCCCCGGACGCCCAGTACGGGAACATGGAGGTGGAAGGCTTCCACTACGCCCCCTGCGTCACCTCCGCCCAGGAGCTCTCGGCCAGCGGCTGGAACCGGTCGTACGAGCTCGTCGACGGACTCGACCTGGCCCGCACCCTCTACCCCGACCACTACGGCCTCTGGCTCAACCCGCACGCGCCCGGCGGCGGCGTCGGCATCCCCTGGCTGGATCTGCGCCGCATCGCCACGGGCCTGGACCGCCAGCCCGCGGGCCCCCTCCGGCTGACCGAGCCCGGCATCGAGATCCCCGAGTTCTACGCCCTCCTCGCACAGAACGCCCACCGCACCCCGGCCCTGCGCTCCCTGCGCCGCGCCTGGGTGCAGCCGGCGCTCGGCGCGCCGTACCTCGCCATCGGCCTGGACGTGTACGACACCTCCCCGGCCGCGGTCGACTCGGTGCGCGCGATGATGCAGCAGTCCGTGGGCGCGGTGCCGGAGGGCCTGCCGGTTTCCACGGTCGCGCTGACCGACGACTACGACCCGGTCGTGATCTGGATGCGGGCGAACGCCCGCCCCTTCTACGACCGCGAGGCGCATGCGGCCCCGGCGCCCGCGGCGGGCCCCGGGTACGGGTACACGGGTCCTCGGTCCTACTGAGCGCTCAGCCGCTGTGATGCAGGTCACCGCGGAGTGTCTTGTCCTCAACTACCCTGTATGTCCGCCCGGTTCGATGTAGGGCGTCCGCCGATGTCCCCGTCCGGCAGTCGATCTTCCCTGTTCGGATAACGGAATCCCCTAGGCGGCATCACGTTTACGCATACTTTCTCCATCAGGCCTGGCGCGTGATCGAGAGCGCGTTGAAGACTCGCCTCTCAAGACGCGAGACCATCGATCCTGTGATCGAACCAGTCACGGAATCAGCTGGATCTCTGGGGCCGTCACCAACGTGCGGCCGGCGCAGGTAAGTGAACCAAGCCGCCCACAGCGGCGGACAAAGGCCGGTCACCACCGGCGAGAGGGGTCAGGTCAACTGTGACCGCACCGATCGAGACCACCGGGGAAGAGGCTGCAGCGCCTCCCGAGTCCGTGCTCGCCGGGGCCACGAAGAGCCAGATCGAAGGGCGTTCACTCAGCCAGATCGCCTGGACCCGGTTCAAGCGGGACAAGGTGGCCGTGGCGGGCGGGGTCGTCGTCATTCTGCTCGTGCTGATGGCGGTGCTCGCCAAGCCGATCGAGTGGATCTTCGGACTCGACCCGGACAAGTTCCACCAGGACCTCATCGACCCCGCGCTGCTGGCGCCCAAGGGTGCCTGGGGTGGCATGAGCTGGGCTCACCCGCTGGGTGTGGAGCCGCAGTACGGCCGCGACATGCTCGCCCGTATCATCGACGGCTCCTGGGTCTCCCTCGTGGTCGCCGGAGGCGCCACCCTCCTCTCGGTGGTCATCGGCACCGTGCTCGGCGTCATCGCCGGCTACTACGGCGGCTGGGTCGACAGCATCATCAGCAAGCTGATGGACACCTTCCTGGCGTTCCCGCTGCTGCTGTTCGCCATCGCCATCTCGGCCTCGGTGCAGGACGGCTTCTTCGGGCTCAACGGCCTGCCGCTGCGGATCTCCGTGCTGATCTTCGTGATCGGCTTCTTCAGCTGGCCGTACATCGGCCGCATCGTGCGCGCCCAGACGATGACCCTGCGCAGGCGGGAGTTCGTCGAGGCCGCCACCAGTCTGGGAGCCCGCGGCCCGTACATCCTGTTCCGCGAGCTCCTCCCCAACCTCGTCGCGCCGATCCTCGTCTACTCGACGCTGATCATCCCGACGAACATCCTCTTCGAGGCTGCGCTGAGCTTCCTCGGAGTCGGCATCGCCCCGCCGCAGGCCTCCTGGGGCGGCATGCTCAGCAACGCCGTGGATCTCTACACCGCAGATCCGCAGTACATGTTCGTGCCCGGACTGGCGATCTTCATCACCGTCCTGGCCTTCAATCTGCTGGGTGACGGGCTGCGTGATGCGCTCGATCCTCGCAGCAAGTGATCCATCGATAGAGGGGGTCTTCCTCAACGTGAAGACGAGAAGGGTTATCGCCGCCGTGGCATCGGTCACGGTGCTCTCCCTGGGCGCGGCCGCGTGCGGCGGCGGGGGCGGCAAGAGCAGCAGTGGCGGCAACGGAAGCAAGGACGCGGCGCTGGACTCCATCGTCAACGCGTCGAGCAAGAAGGGGGGCACGGTCAACCTGGAAGACTCGGACGTGCCGGACTCCCTGGACCCGGGCAACACCTACTACGGCTTCGTGCAGAACTTCTCGCGCCTGTACGCGCGGACGCTCGTCACGTTCAAGCCGGCCGCCGGCAAGGACGGCCTCACGGTCGTCCCGGACCTCGCGGAGTCCCTGGGCACGCCCAGCAAGGACGCCAAGACCTGGACCTACCACCTGCGTTCGGGCCTGAAGTTCGACGACGGCACCCCGATCACGTCCAAGGACGTCAAGTACGCCATCGAGCGCTCCAACTTCGCGCCCGAGGCCCTGTCCAACGGCCCGACGTACTTCAAGGCGTACCTGCAGGGCGGTGACAAGTACAAGGGCCCGTACAAGGACAAGAAGGGCCTGGACTCCATCGCCACCCCGGACGACCGCACGATCGTCTTCCACCTGAACCAGCCGTTCGCCGACTTCGACTACCTGGCGACCTTCTCCCAGACGGCCCCCGTGCCGCAGGCGAAGGACGACGGTGCGAAGTACGTCCAGCACATCGTGTCCTCCGGCCCCTACAAGTTCTCGTCGTACGAGGAGGGCGCCAGCGCCACCCTCGTCCGCAACCCGAACTGGGACCCGAAGACGGACCCGATCCGCAAGGCGCTGCCGGACAAGATCAACGTCAAGTTCAAGGTCAACCCGGTCTCGATCGACAACGACCTGCTGGCTGACAAGATCACGGCCGACATCGCGGGCGCCGGTGTGCAGCCGCAGACCCAGCCGAAGATCCTGAACGGCAAGTACGCCAAGCAGACGGACAACTCCTACGCTGGCGCCACCGGTTACATGGCGCTGAACCTGCACGTCGCGCCGTTCGACAACGTGCACTGCCGCAAGGCCGTGCAGTGGGCGACCGACAAGCAGTCGGTGATCGACGCCATGGGTGGTTCGCCGAAGGGTGACGTGGCCACCACGCTGCTGCCGCCGTCCGTCAACGGCTACACCAAGTTCGACGAGTACCCGACCGCGGGCCACAAGGGTGACGTGGCCAAGGCCAAGGCCGAGCTGAAGCTGTGCGGCAAGCCGAACGGCTTCTCGACCACGCTGACGGCCCGTTCCGACCGTCCTGCCGAGATCGCGGGCGCCACGGCCATCCAGAACTCCCTGAAGGCCGCCGGCATCAACGTCGACATCAAGCAGTTCCCGTCCGGCAAGTACTTCTCCAACTTCGCCGGTGTCCCGAGCTACGTCCACCAGCACAAGCTCGGCATGATGATGATGGCGTGGGGCGCCGACTGGCCGACCGGCTACGGCTTCCTGGACCAGATCATCGACGGCAGCGCCATCAAGCCCTCGGGCGGCAACAACCTGATGGAGCTGAACGACCCGAAGATCAACGCTGCTCTGAAGGCGGCCATCGGCAACACCGACTCCGCGGCCCGCACCAAGGCCTGGGGCGACATCGACAAGATGGTCGCCGACAACGCCTCGGTCGTTCCGCTGATCTACCGCAAGAACCTGCTGATCAGGCCCACGTCCGCGACCAACGTCACGGTCACGCAGGCGTACCTCGGCATGTACGACTACCTGCTGCTGAGCTCCTCGAAGTAACAGCAGGCCGGATACCCCTGAAAGGCAGGTGAAGGCACCGGGTGGCCGGGGCGGACACACACCGCCCCGGCCACCCGGAGCCGCACAGCTGTGGCTGCGTACATCATCCGACGCGTCTTCGGCGCATTGGTACTGCTGCTGGTGGTCAGCGCAGTCACCTTCGCCATCTTCTTCCTGGTCCCCCGCCTGGGCGGCCAGACAGCCACCCAGCTGGCCACCCAGTACGTCGGCAAGGACGCCAACCCCGCGTCCATCGCCGCGATCAAGCACAACCTGGGTCTCGACCAGCCCATCTACGTCCAGTTCTGGCACTACATCAAGGGCCTGTTCGTGGGCGCCGACTACAAGTTCGGCCCCGATGCGACGCACTGCAACGCCCCCTGCTTCGGGTACTCCTTCAAGAGTCACATCGAGGTGTGGCCCCAGCTCGAGCAAAAGATCCCCGTGTCCTTCTCGCTGGCCGTCGGTGCGGCGGTGATCTGGGTGATCTTCGGTGTGACGACCGGTGTCATCTCGGCGCTGCGCAAGGGCAAGCCGATCGACCGCATCTCGATGTTCATCGCGCTGGCCGGCGTCTCGCTCCCGATCTTCTTCACCGGACAGGTCATCAACGCCCTGTTCATCTACCAGTGGCCCATCTGGGACAGCACGGACTACGTGCCGTTCACCCAGAACCCGGGCCAGTGGGCCTGGCATCTGCTGCTGCCCTGGATAAGCCTCGCGTTCCTCTTCTCCGCCACATATGCCCGACTCACCCGGGCGGGCATGCTGGAGACGATGAGTGAGGACTACATCCGGACGGCCCGTGCCAAGGGCCTCAAGGAGCGCACGGTCGTGACGAAGCACGGTCTGCGGGCCACCCTGACCCCCATCGTCACCATCTTCGGCATTGACTTCGGCACCCTGATCGGTACCGCGGTACTCACCGAGACGGTCTTCTCCCTGAAGGGCATCGGCGCCTACTCGATCCAGGCCATCCAGGACAACGACCTGCCCATCGTGATGGGCGTGACCCTGGTCGCCGCATTCTTCATCGTCTTCAGCAATCTCATCGTCGACTTGGTGTACGCCGCCATCGACCCCCGCGTGAGGTACTCGTGAGCAAGCTCGACAAGGCGGCGCTCGGCGAACCGGCCGACTCCGCCCCCTCCGACGCCGACGACGCGTTCCTCTCCGTACGCGATCTGCGCATCCACTTCAAAACCGACGACGGCCTGGTCAAGTCGGTGGACGGGGTCAGCTTCGACGTGCAGCGGGGCAAGACCCTGGGCATCGTCGGTGAGTCCGGTTCCGGCAAGTCCGTCACCTCGCTCGGCGTGATGGGTCTGCACCGCTCGGCGACCAACGCCCGGGTCTCCGGGGAGGTGTGGCTGGACGGACAGGAACTGATCGGAGCCGACCCGGACGACGTCCGGCGGATGCGTGGCCGCAAAATGGCGATGATCTTCCAGGACCCGCTGTCCGCGATGCACCCCTACTACACGGTCGGGGCGCAGATCGTCGAGGCCTACCGGGTCCACCACAACGTCAACAAGAAGGTCGCCAGGCAGCGGGCGATCGAGATGCTGGACCGCGTGGGCATCCCGGAGCCGGACAAGCGCGTGGACGGCTACCCGCACGAGTTCTCCGGCGGTATGCGCCAGCGCGCGATGATCGCGATGGCGCTGGTGAACAACCCCGAGCTGCTCATCGCCGACGAGCCGACCACCGCCCTGGACGTCACCGTGCAGGCGCAGATCCTGGACCTGATCCGGGATCTGCAGAAGGAGTTCGGCTCCGCGGTCATCATGATCACGCACGATCTCGGTGTGGTAGCCGAGATGGCCGACGACCTGCTGGTCATGTACGGCGGCCGGTGCATTGAGCGTGGAGCGGCCGAGGAGGTCTTCTCCGCGCCCCGCCACCCCTACACCTGGGGCCTGCTCGGTTCGATGCCGCGGCTGGACCGGGAGGAGACCGAACGGCTCAACCCGATCAAGGGCTCCCCGCCCTCCCTCATCAACGTCCCGTCCGGCTGCGCCTTCAACCCGCGCTGCCCGTACGCGGACCTCCCGAAGGACAACGTCACCCGCACGGTCCGCCCCGAGCTGACCGAGGTCGGCAGCGGACACTGGGCGGCCTGCCACATGACGCAGGAGCAGCGGGAGCGTATCTGGACCGAAGAGATTGCGCCGAAGCTGTGAGCGACGAAAAAGTGAGCATCCCCGCGCAGAGTGACGGTGCCACCACCAGCGAGGACACCGCCGTCGCCGACGGCGACATCCTGCTGAAGGTGACCGGGCTCCAGAAGCACTTCCCGATCCGCAAGGGCCTGCTGCAGCGGCAGGTAGGGGCGGTGCGCGCCGTCGACGGCATCGACTTCGAGGTCCGCAAGGGCGAGACCCTGGGCGTCGTGGGCGAGTCCGGCTGCGGCAAGTCGACCATGGGCCGGCTGATCACGCGTCTCCTGGAACCGACCGCCGGCAAGGTCGAGTTCGAGGGCACGGACATCACGCATCTCGGGGTCGGCGGCATGCGCTCGATGCGCCGCGACATGCAGATGATCTTCCAGGACCCGTACGGGTCGCTGAACCCGCGCCACACCGTCGGCACGATCGTCGGCGCGCCCTTCAAGCTCCAGGGCGTCGAGCCCGAGGGCGGCATCAAGAAGGAGGTGCAGCGGCTGCTGTCGGTGGTCGGTCTCAACCCCGAGCACTACAACCGCTACCCGCACGAGTTCTCCGGCGGTCAGCGCCAGCGCATCGGCATCGCCCGCGCGCTCGCCCTGAAGCCGAAGCTGGTGGTCGCCGACGAGCCGGTGTCCGCGCTGGACGTGTCGATCCAGGCGCAGGTCGTGAACCTGCTGGACGACCTCCAGGAGGAGCTGGGCCTGACGTACGTGATCATCGCGCACGACCTCTCGGTCGTCCGGCACGTCTCGGACCGGATCGCGGTGATGTACCTCGGCAAGGTCGTGGAGCTCGCCGACCGGGACTCGCTGTACAAGGCGCCGATGCACCCGTACACCAAGGCGCTGATGTCGGCGGTGCCGATCCCGGACCCGAAGCGGAAGAACGCGAAGAGCGAGCGCATCCTGCTCAAGGGTGACGTGCCCTCGCCGATCTCGCCGCCCTCGGGCTGCCGCTTCCACACCCGGTGCTGGAAGGCCACGGAGATCTGCCGGACCACCGAGCCGGCGCTGCTGGAGCTGAAGCCCGGCCAGCGGGTCGCCTGCCACCACCCGGAGAACTTCGAGGACCAGGCTCCGCAGGACACGGTTCTGCTCTCCGCGGCCAAGGAGGCGGCCGAGCTGGTCTCGGACGAGGTCCTCGCGGAGTCGGCGGAGACGTCGGCGGCGGTGGCGGCGGAGCTGGCCGAGGCAACCTCGGAGGATGCGGCCTCGGGGGAGACCGCCTCGGGGGAGACCGCCTCGGAGGAGACTGCCGCTGAGGAGACGGCCTCCGAGGTGGCGTCCTCGGAGGAGACCGCTGAGGCGTCCGCCGAGGCCTCCGACCCCGACTCCCAGGAGTCAACCGACAAGTAGCACATGACAACTGGGCAAAGTCATGTACATGCCCGAACGGGAGAGCGCACAGTCGTCCGTGTCCGACCACTGATCGGTACACGCTCGAAAGGGACGACTGATGGCACTCTCCCGTTCGGCACGTCTGGGGACCCTCGCGACCGCGGCGGTCTCCTTACTCGTCATCGCCGCCGCGCCCGCCCCCACCCCCGGCGCCCCCGGCATCGGCGACCCCTACTTCCCGAATCTCGGCAACGGCGGCTTCGACGCGCTCCACTACGACCTCGACGTCGCCTACGCCCCCGGCACCGGCCGCCTGGACGGCCGTACGACCCTCATCGCGCGCGCCACCCAGAACCTCTCCTCCTTCGACCTGGACCTCCAGCAGCTGGACGTCAGTGGCGTCGAAGTCGACGGCAGACGGGCCGCATTCACGCGCACCGGGGACGAACTGGTCATCACCCCGCGCCACGGCATCGTCCGGGGCCGCACCTTCCGGGTGGCCGTCACCTACGGCGGCATACCCCAGCCCCTCAGCGGGCCCATCGTGTTCGGTTCCAAGTACGGCTGGATGAAGACCCCCGACGGCGTCTTCGTCGCGTGCGAGCCCAACGCCGCCTCCACCTGGTTCCCGTCCAGCGACCACCCCGCCGACAAGGCCACCTACGACATCCGGATCAAGGCGCCCGAGGGCCTGACCGGCGTGTCCAACGGCCGGCTCGTGTCGACGTACGACAAGGGCGGCTCGACGTACACCCACTGGCGCGAGTCGAGGCCCATGGCGACCTACCTCGCGACCGCCACCATCGGGAAGTTCGACGTGCGCACCGGGCGGACCCCCGGCGGCATCCCCGTCTACGTCGCGATCGACCCGGTGCTCAAGAACAGCAACAGCGTCGACGTGTACGCCGTCACCGCCGCCGCCACCGACTACTGGTCGAAGATCTTCGGGCCGTACCCGTTCGAGGAGACCGGCGCGATCGTGGACGACATGCCCGAGGCCGGGTTCTCGCTGGAGGTGCAGAGCAAGCCCGCCTACTCGGCCGTGCGCAACGAGACGACCATCGTGCACGAGCTCGCCCACCAGTGGTTCGGCGACTCGGTGAGCGTGGCGCGGTGGAAGGACATCTGGCTGAACGAGGGCTTCGCCACCTACGCCCAGTGGCTGTGGGCGGAGCACCAGGGGACCCGCTCGGCCCACGACTCGTTCCTGGCCGCCTACAACTCCATTCCGGCCGACTCGTCCTTCTGGCAGATCAAGGTCGCCGACCCGCAGCGCGACACGATGTTCGCCTCCGCCGTCTACCAGCGCGGCGCGATGACGCTCCAGATGCTCCGGGAGCGGATCGGCGACGAGGCCTTCTTCAGGCTGCTGCCCGCCTGGACGAAGCTTCACCGGTACGGCAACGCGGACACCGCCGACTTCATCCGCCTCGCCGAGCGCGTCAGCGGGCGGCAACTGGACGACCTCTTCCAGACCTGGCTGTTCACCACAGGGAAACCCGCCCTGTGAGCCTGGCTTTGTAAGGTTCACGCCCCTCGGCGGGTGAGAATGTAGGGGTGCAGCTCCAGCAACTCTTCAGTCCCTCCGTCCAGCACACGCTCGATGTCATCGGCATCTTCGTGTTCGCGATCTCCGGTGCGCTGCTGGCCGTCCGGAAGAACTTCGACGTCTTCGGCATCGCCGTCCTCGCCGAGGTGACCGCGCTGGGCGGAGGGCTGTTCCGCGACCTGGTCATCGGAGCCGTGCCCCCGGCCGCCTTCACCGACCTCGGGTACTTCCTCACCCCGCTGCTCGCCGCGCTGGTCGTCTTCTTCCTGCACCCGCACGTGGAGCGCATCCAGACGGGGGTGCTGGTCTTCGACGCGGCCGGCCTCGGCCTGTTCTGCGTCAGCGGTACGACGAAGGCGTACAGCTACGGCCTCAACCTGACCGCGTCGGCGACCCTGGGCCTCGCCACGGCCGTCGGCGGCGGTGTGCTGCGGGACGTGCTGGCCAACGAGGTGCCCTCACTGCTGCGCTGGGACCGCGATCTGTACGCGGTCCCAGCGATCGTCGGCGCCACGATGGTGGTGCTGTGCATCCGCTATGACGCCCTGACCCCCCTCACCAGTGGGCTCGCGGCCGTCACCGCTTTTGTGCTGCGCCTGCTCGCGATGCGGTTCCACTGGCGAGCTCCGCGCGCGTGGAACCGCCGGTCGACGGTGACTGAGGAGTAGTGCCGGTGATTTTGGTGCTGCCGGTTCCGGTGGCCCCGGCAGCGCTGGCTCCGGCGGCGGTGCCGGTAAGAGAACCGGTGGATCCGGTAAGAGACCGGTCCCGGCCCCTGGCGTGGTTCTGGCCCATCTGGAGGGTCAGCCAGCGGAACACCGTGTCGACCTGCGGCCGCCACAGCGCCATGTTGTGGCCGCCCGCGCTGCGCGGCAGGAACACCACGTGCACGGTCGTGGGCGCCTTGGCGATGGCCTCGAGGGCCACGCCCGCCTGATAGCCGTCGCCGGTCTCACCGGAGATGTAGAGCGCGATCCGGGGCGGCACCGCGGCCTTCTTCAGCAGCAGGTAGGGGTTGTTCTCGGCACGCAGGACCGGGGTCTGCGCGGCGAGGGAGTTGCGCTCGCCGATCGGGTCGTTGTAGCCGGACAGGCTCACGGCCGCCCGGTAGCGGTCCGGGTGGGCCACGGCCAGCTTGACCGCGCAGTGCGCGCCCGCCGAGTAGCCGGCGACGGCCCAGCCCTGCGGCGCCGGCTGGGCCCGGAAGTTGTCCATGACCATCTTCGGCACGTCGATGCTGAGCCAGGTGTCGGCGTTGACCTGTCCCGGGATGTTGGCGCAGCCGGTGTCCACGCCGGCCAGCAGGTTGGTGCGCGGGGCCACCAGGATGAAGGGCGCCACCTGCCCGCTCCTCATCAGCGGCAGCAGCTGCTCATGGGCCTTCATCGACCCGAACCACGCCTTCGCCGAACCGGGGTAGCCCGGCAGCAGCTCCACCACCGGGAACTTCTTGTTGCGGTAGGCCGGCTCGTCGTACTGCGGAGGCAGCCAGACGTAGACCTCGGCGTTCACCCCGGAGACCCGGCCCTTGAGCTGGGTGACCTTCACTCCGCCGGCCGCGTGCATGCCGGGACCGTCGGCCGCCGTGAAGGTCTGCTTGACCTTGGGCAACCGTTTCACCGCTATTCCGCCGGTGCCGTCGCTGCCCAGGTCCTGGGCCTGCTGGACGTGGTTGCCGGTGCCGAGCAGGTCGGCCCAGTTGTCGTACAGGTTGTTCTGGTTGTTCACCAGCACGAAGATCAGTGTGACGGCGGTGCCCTGCGCGAACAGCAGCATCAGCAGGCGGGCCGTGGTGCGCAGGGGCTTGGGCCCGCGCACCCGCGACCACAGGACGAGCGGCAGTATCAGTGCGACCACGGCCAGCACGATGGTCGTGTAGAGGAACGGAGTCCCGGTGAGGCTCATGCCCCCATAGAGGGGAAACCGGGGCCCGAGGTTGTGGACGTGTCCGGACACTTACTTAGAAATTGCCGGAACCTCACCCGTGAGGGGGATCCGGACCGGGTCGCCCAAAGTAGAAAGCTACCGCTTAGTAGTTTCTTGTTGTACCGTTCATCCATGCCAGAAGCAGCTTCCGCACCCTCCCCGTCGCGGGCCGTGATCGGCGACAGCGAGTTCGACCGCGACACCGCGGTCACCCGGCGCAAGCCCGGCGTCTACGACATCGACCTCTCCGCCGGCTGGACCATCATCAACGCCGTCAACGGCGGCTATCTGCTGGCCGTGCTGGGCCGGGCCCTCGGGGACACCCTTCCGCACCCGGACCCCTTCACCATCTCCGCGCACTACCTCACCGCCTCCCGCCCCGGCCCGGCGGTCGTCCGCACCCAGACCGTGCGCACCGGCCGCACCCTCTCCACCGGCCAGGCGTCGCTCTACCAGTACGACGACCAGGGCGACGAGGTCGAACGCATCCGCGTCCTCGCCTCCTACGGCGACCTCACCACCCTCCCCGACGACGTCCGTACGACGGCGACGCCGCCGCCCATCCCGTCCCTGGACCAGTGCTTCGGCCCCGAGGACGGACCTGCCCCGGTCGAGGGCAGCTCGGCCATCGCCGACCGCCTGATGCTCAAGCTGGACCCGGCGACCCTCGGCTGGGCCCTCGGCGCCCCCTCCGGCAGGGGTGAGATGCGCGCCTGGTTCGGCCTGGCCGACGGCCGCGATCCCGACCCCCTGTCTCTGCTGCTGGCCGTGGACGCCCTGCCGCCCACGGCCTTCGAACTCGGCCTCAAGGGCTGGGTCCCGACCGTCGAACTCACCGTCCACGTCCGCCGCCGCCCGGCCCCCGGCCCGCTGCGGGTCTCCATCACCACCCGCAACCTGGCCGGCGGCTTCCTCGAGGAGGACGCCGAGGTCTGGGACACCGAGAACCACCTGGTCGCCCAGTCCCGCCAGCTGGCGCGGGTGAGGCTGGGCTGACGGGACGTCCGGCGGGTGATCGGTTTCTCCGGCCGCAGGCTACGCGCATGCGGATGCGGCCGCTGCAACTCCCCAGGGGCGCGGGGCAGTATCGATATGCGGCTCCGCCGCGTGGGCGCGACCAGCCACAACGGACCAGCACCCGGAAGGCGGCCGCAAGGCCGGCGGCGCGATCCCGCGCTCACGCCCGGCTGAGCGGCGCCCGGCCCAGCCAAGCCGCCAGCTCCGTGTAGACGTCGGCCCCATCGGGGGCCTCGCGGCGGGCGTCGAAGGGCGTCTCGGCGTCCCGCGGCCGGGAGTCCGGCAGGACCTTGCGGGCGGTGGCCAGGGCGAACCCGGCCGGTTCCGGGTCGAGCGGGAACGGGTGGCCCACCGCCTCGGCGAGGTCCCAGGTGTGGGTCACGATCTCCATGACATAGCCGGAGAGCGCCGCGTGGCCCGGTACCTCGCCCCACGGCACCCGCACCGGGGACGTCATCCGCTCGTCGCTCTCCCACGCCTTCAGGACGCGGATACGCACCTCGTCGTAGGCCGCCGCCCAGCCGTCGTCCGCGACCCCGTCGGCGGTCGGCTCCACCGCCGTCCCATCGCCGCCCTCCCCGACCACCGCGATCCGCCGGCTGCCGCCGACGATGTGGCTCAGCAGGGCCCGTACGTCGAACTCGGAACAGGGGGTAGGAGCGGTGAGGTGTTCGGGGCGCACGGTCTTGATGAGGGCCGCCGCCTGCTCGGTGGCGCGGGCGTAGACGGGGCGCGGGTCGGTGAAACCGGTGGTGGTCATGGTGTGCCTCTCTCGTGTCTCCGTGAGCCGGGAGGACGTCTGCGTCGGTCGGCAGGACCGGCGTCTGCGTCGGTCGGTGGAACGAGGATCGCGGGATAACCTGACACCTCCCGTCAACATTTGCGAGAGGCTCGCCGAGGGCGGGACTCTGGGCGCGTGAAGTCCGACCGGCTGCTGTCGATCCTGCTGCTCCTGCAGACCCGGGGCCGTGTCCCCGCCCACGAGCTCGCCGACCGGCTGGAGGTATCGGTCCGCACCATCTACCGGGACATCGAGGCGCTGTCGGCCTCCGGCGTCCCGGTGTACGCCGAGCGCGGCCGGCACGGCGGCATCGAGCTCCTCGCCGGCTTCCGTACCGACGTCACCGGGCTGACCGCCGACGAGTCCCGCGCCCTGTTCATCCTGGCCACCCAGGGCGCCCACGCCGCGCTCGGCCTCGACGCGGCCCTCGGCTCGGCCCTGCGCAAGGTGATGGCCGCGCTCCCGGCGCCGTACCGGCCCGCCGCCGAGGTGACCAGCCGCCGCATCCTGGTGGACGCCACCCGCTGGAAGAGCGGCCCCCAGCAGGCCGTCGATCTGGAGGTGCTGCAGGACGCGGTCTTCGCCGACCGGCGCCTCAGGCTGCGCTACCGGCACAGCGGGGAGCGGGAGCCGCGGACGTACACCGTGGACCCGTACGGCCTGGTCGCCAAGGCCGGGGTCTGGTATCTGGTCGCCGACCGGCGCGGAGCGCCCCGGCTGTTCCGGGCCGACCGGATCCGCTCGGCCCGGCCGTTGGACGAGCCGGTACGGCGCCGTCCGGGGGTCGAACTCGCCGATGTCTGGGACGTGTTGCGCCGCCAGGTGGAGGACCGGCAGGGCGGGATCGAGGTCACCGTCCGGGTACGGCGCGAGCGGCTCGACATGTTCCAGCGGTTGTTCGCCGCGCAGCTGACGGACCCGCCCGACGACGACGGCGAGAGCGACCGGGTCACCGCCCGGCTGACCTTCCCGGTGCTGCGCGCGGTCCGCCAACTCCTGGCGTTCTCCGACCAGGTGGAGCTGCTGGACCCGCCCGAGGCCCGCGCGGAACTGCTGGCGGCGGCCCGCTCTGTCACGGCCTTGTACCAGGAGGGCAGCTGATCCCGGATCGACAGCCGAAGGACAGGGCGGGCCCAAGTGCCACCTAGGGAGCGTTGGTTGAGTGCGGCCCCGCAAGGACATTCTCATCCTCACCGGAGCTGACTCTCATGAAGCGTGCCCGTCTCGTCCCCGTCGTCGTCCTGCTGGCGCTGTCCCCGCTGCTGCTGAGCGCGTGCGGCTCGGGCGACTCGTCCTCCTCCGGCGGCAACTCCGGTCGGCGGCAGGCCTGTCAGGCACCGTCCGGCATGCCCACGGGCGGCGCCCGCCGCCGGCCGAGCGGGATGCCGTCCGGTGCGCCCTCGGGTGCGCCGTCGGGAGGGTCAATCGTGAAGCCGACCGGCACACCGAGCGGCGCGCCCGGTGGCACGGGCGGTTCCGGGGGTGGTCAGGGCGGTGGCTGCGGCGGTCCGGGTGGGGGAGAGGCCGGGGGACAGGTCGCGGGGCAGGCCGGCGGCCAGGCGCAGCAGGGCTGATCCAAGGCCAGGGCCAGGGTCAGGGGTCGTACGACGAAAGGGGGCGGCGCGCACCGGGCGTGGCGCGCTGCCCTGTGCCGGGGGCGGGTCAGTCCAGCCAGTGGCCGCGGCCGATGGAGATGAGCCGCAGTTGCCGGGTGGCGAGCTGGGTGACGCGCTCCCGCTCCTCCGCCGGGGCGTCCAGGGCCTCCAGGAACAGGGAGGCGGTGATCAGCATCTGGTCGACGTAGAGGTGCGCGAGCATCAGCAGGTCGTCGTCGGTCCAGCCCGCGGCCTCGGAGTCCTTGGCCAGCTCGGCCTTGACCTCCTCGGCGAACCGGACCAGTTGGGACCGGATGGCCTCCCGCACCGGCTGCACCCCGCCGTGCCGCTCCCGGGCGATGAACCGGACGTGTGCGGGGTAGTCGTCGACGTGCCGGGCGATCAACTCGATGGCGCGGCTGATGCGTTCCTCGCTGTCGCCCGCCGTGGACACCGTCGTGCGCACCATCGGGTGCAGGCTGCCCAGCGCCTCGTCGACCAGCGCCACGCCGAGGTCGGCGGTCGAGCGGAAGTGCCGGTAGAACGCGGTGGGGGCGACGCCGACGGCCCGGGTGACCTCGCGCAGACCCAGGCTGCTCAGGCTCTGCTCCTCCAGCAGCGCGAGCGCCGCGTCGAGGAACGCCTGCCGGGTCTTCTGTTTCTGCGCCTGCCGGATGCCGAGGGTGTGACTCATGTCATCCAGTTAACAACTGTTCTCTGGAATTGGGAAGCCGAGAAGCGCGCTAGAGTAGAAGTCAGTGAACAAGTGTTACTACAACTGTTCACCGAAACTTCACACCGGCCCGATACGAGGTATCCCGGAGGGGGGATCTGATCCCATGCTGTTCCTCGTCGCCGCACTCATGCTGCTCGGTGTCGTGCTGGGCACCGTGGCCCACGCACCGCTGACCGTCACCGCCGCCGTCGCCGCCGTCATCGCCGTCTGGCTCGGCGTCTTCGCGATCCGCGAGCGCCTCGGCCGCCGGCGCCGTACGCCGGCCAACTGACCGTCCGCCACGACTTCCAGGAGCTGAGCACCATGCAACTCACCGCACCGGTCACCAGTGGGAACGACGCCCGCCCGGCCGCGCGCGACGCCGACGGCATGGCCGTGGCGTCCTTCATCCTCGGCCTTCTCGGCCTGCTCGTCCTCAACATCTTCCTCGGCCCGATCGCCATCGCCCTGGCCGCCGTCGCCCTCTGGCGCGGCACCGCCCGCCGTGGCCGTGCCCTCCTGGGTCTGACCCTGGGCGTGGCCGACCTGGCCGTCCTGGCCATCGCGATGGAGGTCTCCCACACGCTGTCGTGGAGCCTGTGAGCCTGGGCGGCACCGCCTGAGGAAGCCGGCCCCGAGGACGACGGGGCACCCGGCCGCTCCCCACCGCTCCGCCACCCACGACATCCGGTCACCACCACCGCACAAGCTCCGGGGATCCGACTGGCCCCCGTCACACACGCCGCGGGGTACCCACCCCACCCACGCCATCGTGGGGGTACCGACCCGCGACCGTCGCCGTAGGGCCACCCGCCCTGTCCCCATCGCGGGCCCCGCCGCGGGAGCCCCGCCTCGCCGCCCCGCCGGAGTCGCCGTGGGGTGCCCAACCCGCCACCGCCGTGGTGCGCGCGACTCGGCCCCACCCCGCCCCCGCCGCGGGAGAACCCGACCCGCCGCCGTCATTGTCGGGGTACAAGCCCCGCCCCCGTTGCCGCCGCCGCCGTGTGACGCCCGACTCACCGCCCGGCCCAGCCCCCACCACCGGCCGACAGCTCAGGGCGCCCCGCCACCACGCCCAGGTGCAGCCCATGCAAGACGCCCCGGCCGAGGGCGACGCGCAGCGCACACAAGGCGCCCCGAGCAAGGGCGACCTGGCGGCCGAGGCCGACTGCAAAGTCGCCGTAGAATCAGCACACCATGGCTTACCTCGACCACGCCGCGACCACCCCCATGCTCCCGGAGGCGGCAGAGGCCCTGACCGCCCGGCTGAGCATCACGGGCAACGCCTCCTCCCTCCACGCATCCGGCCGGCAGGCCCGCCGTACGGTCGAGGAATCCCGCGAAACCCTCGCCGAAGCGCTCGGCGCCCGCCCCAGCGAGGTCGTCTTCACCTCGGGCGGCACCGAGGCCGACAACCTCGCCGTGAAGGGTCTGTACTGGTCCCGTCGTGCCGCCGACCCGGCCCGCACCCGCGTCCTGGCCAGCCCCGTCGAGCACCACGCCGTCCTCGACGCCGTCCACTGGCTCGGCGAGCGCGAGGGCGCGACGGTCGAGTACCTCCCCGTCGACTCCTACGGCCGCGTCCACCCCGACGCCCTGCGCGAGGCCATCGCCCGCAACCCCGACGACGTCGCCCTGGTCACCGTGATGTGGGCCAACAACGAGATCGGTACGATCCTGCCGGTCCGTGAACTCGCCGAGACCGCCGCCGAGTTCGGCATCCCGATGCACGCCGACGCGGTCCAGGCCGTCGGTCAGGTCCCGGTCGACTTCGCCGCCTCCGGACTCGCCGCGATGACCGTCTCGGGCCACAAGATCGGTGGCCCGTACGGCATCGGCGCGCTGCTGCTGGGCCGCGACCAGACCCCCGTACCCGTCCTGCACGGCGGCGGCCAGGAGCGGCATGTCCGCTCCGGAACCCTCGACGTCCCCGCCGTCGCCTCCTTCGCCGTCGCCGGCCGCCTCGCCACGGAGCGGCGGGAGTGGTTCGCCCGGGAGATCGGCGCCCTGCGCGACCAGTTGATCGCGGCCGTCCGCAGCGCCGTCCCGGACGCGATCCTCGGCGGTGACCCGGCATCCGAGGGCCGCCTGCCGGCCAACGCGCACTTCACCTTCCCCGGCTGCGAGGGTGACTCCCTGCTGCTACTGCTGGACGCGCAGGGCATCGAGTGCTCGACCGGTTCTGCCTGTACGGCGGGGGTCGCCCAGCCCAGCCACGTCCTGCTCGCCACCGGGACCGACCCGGACCTGGCCCGCGGCACCCTGCGCTTCTCCCTCGGACACACCTCGACCGAGGCGGACATCGAGGCGGTCGCCAAGGCGATCGGCCCGGCGGTGGAGCGCGCCCGGGCGGCCGGGCTCAGCTGAGGACACAAAGCTCAGCCGAGGACACGAAAGCGACCTACGAGGCGGGTTCCCTTCGCCGGTATTGTCCGGATCAGGTGCTGGGGGTCGCCTTCCGGTTCAGTCCAGTCCTTGCGACTGAGACCTTCGGGCCTCTCAGCCCGAGCGTCGATGTCGGCACCAGCGGAAACGGTGTTCCTCTCTTCCAAGGAGAACAGGTATCTCTCGCTGAAGTCGGCTACTCCGCTTGGGCTCCCTCACTCGTCTCGTAGGCCTGAGTCCAGGATAGAACCGCACATACCGGACAAAAAAGAGCCTAGGCCTTGATTTTTTTCAGGTATCGCTCCCAGTCCCAGTGCGGCCCCGGATCGGTGTGGTCCGTCCCCGGCACCTCCACGTGCCCGATGATGTGCTCACGGTCCACGGGTATGCCGTACCGGCGGCATATCGCCGCCGTCAGCCGGGCCGAGGACGCGTACATGGCGTCCGTGAAGGAGGAGGCGTCCGCCACGAAGCCCTCGTGCTCGATGCCGACACTGCGCTCGTTGTACTCCCGGTTGCCCGCGTGGAAGGCAACGTCCAGCTCCCGTATCAGCTGGGTGATCCGGCCGTCCCTGCGCACGATGTAGTGCGCCGCCGCGCCGTGCTCCGGGTCCTGGAAGACCTTCACCGCGCTCGCGTAGCCGCCCTGCGTGACATGGATGACGACCCGGTCGACCGCGTAGTCGTCGGGCCGGTCCGCCCGCCGGTAGTTCGCCGGGGAGGCCGGCACCCAGCGCGCGCCCCGGAAGTCCACGGCCCCGGCCACCCGGGGCTTCTCCACGCCGGGCAGCCGCCACCACAGGTGCGTCAGCTCCTCGCGGGCCAGCGCGGCCGTGCCGACGGCGGCTGCCGCACCACCGACGAGCAGGGCCCGCCGCCCCAGTCGCCGGTCCGTGTCGCCCACGGGCCGCCGGTCCGTGTCCGTCATCCCCGCCCCGTCGTCAGTCAACTCCGCCCCCGTCCGTTCCCGCCCCTGTCCGCCCCTGTCCGTTCCTGCCCCGTCCGCACTCCGCCGCCCCGCCCGCGGTCTGCCGCCCGGTCCGCGCCCTGCCACCCGGTCCGCCCGGTCCGCCTGTTCCGCCCCTCGTGATCGTCAACGGATATCCGGCGGCCCCGGTTCCCACGGCCCCGTACCCTGGAAGGGCTATGACTGAGACCCCGCAGCGCCCCCTCCGCGTCCTCGCCGCCATGTCCGGTGGAGTCGACTCCGCCGTCGCCGCCGCGCGTGCCGCGGAAGCCGGCCACGACGTCACCGGCGTCCACCTCGCGCTCTCCGCGAACCCGCAGTCGTTCCGGACGGGCGCGCGGGGCTGTTGCACCATCGAGGACTCGCGTGACGCCCGCCGCGCGGCCGACGTGATCGGGATCCCCTTCTACGTCTGGGACCTCGCCGACCGCTTCCGTGAGGACGTGGTCGAGGACTTCATCGCCGAGTACGAGGCCGGCCGCACCCCCAACCCGTGCCTGCGCTGCAACGAGAAGATCAAGTTCGCCGCGCTGCTCGACAAGGCGCTGGCCCTCGGCTTCGACGCGGTCTGCACCGGCCACTACGCCAAGGTGATCGTGAACCCGGACAGCACCCGCGAGCTGCACCGCGCCTCCGACATGGCGAAGGACCAGTCGTACGTCCTCGGTGTCCTGGACGAGAAGCAGCTCGCCCACGCGATGTTCCCGCTCGGCGACACGGTCACCACCAAGGAGGAGATCCGCGCCGAGGCCGAGCGCCGCGGTCTCGCGGTCGCCAAGAAGCCCGACTCGCACGACATCTGCTTCATCGCCGACGGCGACACCCAGGGCTTCCTCGCGAAGCGGCTCGGCAAGGCCGAGGGCGACATCGTCGACGAGACCGGCGCCAGGCTGGGCACGCACGAGGGCGCCTACGGCTTCACCATCGGTCAGCGCAAGGGCCTCAGGATCGGCACCCCGGCCCCCGACGGCAAGCCCCGCTACGTCCTGGACATCTCCCCGGTCACCAACACGGTCACCGTCGGCCCCGCCGACGCCCTGGACGTCACCGCCCTCACCGCGATCAAGCCCCGCTGGTGCGGCACCGCACCCACCGGCCCCGGCACCTACACCGCCCAGCTGCGTGCCCACGGCGGCGAGACCGAGGTCACCGCGGAACTCGTCGACGGCGCGCTGCGCGTGCGCTTCACCGAGCCGGTCCGCGGCGTCGCCCCCGGCCAGGCGATCGTGCTCTACGACGGCACGCGCGTGGTCGGTTCGGCGACGATCGCGTCGACCACGCGCGCGACGGCCGCGGCGGTGTAGCCCCGCGACCCGGCGGGGTCCGAAAGACCAGATCCGAAAGAGCGGTCCTGGCCGGAAGAGCGGCCCTAGCCGGCCCGGCCCGCGAAGAACTCCGCCAGCACCGGCCCCAGGACGTCCGGCTCCACCATGTGCGTCTGGCCCGCCAACTCGCGGTACGCGCTGTCGGGCACCGCCCTGGAGACCTCCCTGGACGCCTTGCGCATCCACTCCGGGCTCGCGCCGCCCGCTACCGCCAGCACGGGTACGGTGATCGCGGCGAGCCGGTCCCGGGGGAGCAGCCCGTCGCCCATGACCGTGTCGTCGTGGGCGAGGCTCGGCGCGACGGCCTCCATGCCGGCCCACATGGGCGACTGGCGGGCGCGCTGGATCATCTCCTCGGCCAGACCCGTCAGCCGCAGGAACAGCTCCACGGCGTCCCCGTGCCGGCCCTCCGAGAGCGCCTTGTTCAGCTGTTCCTTGTACGTGGCCTCCTGCTCGGCGCCGCCCTCCAGAAAGTCCGCGTACGGCACCTCGTACACGGCGGCCCTGCCGACCGGCAGCCCGCTCGCCACCGCCTCGAGCACCAGCGCGCCGCCCGAGGAGACCCCGAACAGCGCCGCCTCGCCTCCCACGGCGTCGATCAGCGCGGCCAGGTCCTCGACCTCGCGCTCGACCGCGTACGGCTTCGTGTCCCCGCTGCCGCCGCGGCCCCGGCGGTCGTAGACGACGGCCCTGCAGCGGTCCGCGAGTCGCTGCGCCAGGGGCGCCACGGTGCCACCGGTGGACATCGCGCCGCTCACCAGGATCACCGTCGGTCCCTGACCGGTCACTTGGTACGCGAGGGCCGTTCCGTCCCGCGAAGTCGTCTTCTTGTCCATGTCGGTGCAGACTGCCGTACCGGCAGGGACTCATCGCTCACGACACGTCGACGTCGTAGAAGCAGAAGTGATCCTTGATCTCCGCCACCCCCGGCTTCGGCGCCGGGTACGCCCACACCAGGTCCGGCGCGTCCGGCAGCGACCAGTAGGACGCCGTGCCCTTGAAGGGGCACACGGTGTGCGTCTCGGAGGGGGTCAGCAGATCGAGGCGTACGTCCTCGGCGGGGATGTAGTACCGCACGGGGGAGCCCGTCTCGCGCAGCACCAGCGGTCGGTCGGTCTCCGCGAGCACCTGGTCGCCGTGCACCACGCGCACGTGCTGCTCGCTCTTGTCGATGGTGATCGTGTGTCCTTCAGCCATACCAGAAGAGCACCGGCGGGCCCGTGCTTCTTCCCGCATACGGTGAGGGCCGTACGGTGGGGGCCATGAACATCTGTGTCTTCCTGTCCGCCGCCGATCTCGACGAGCGTTACACACGCCCCGCGCGCGAGTTCGCCGAACTCCTCGGCAAGGCCGGTCACACCCTGGTGTGGGGCGGTTCCAACGTCGGTCTGATGAAGGTCGTCGCGGACGGGGTGCACGAGGCCGGCGGCAGGCTGCTGGGCGTGTCCGTGGAGTTCCTCGCCACCAAGGCGCGGCCCGGCGCCGACGAGATGGTCATCGCCGCCGACCTCGCCGAACGCAAGAGACTGCTGCTGGAGAAGGCCGACGCCGTGGTGATCATGGTGGGCGGCACCGGCACGCTGGACGAGGCCACCGAGATCCTCGAGCTGAAGAAGCACGGCCGCACCGACAAGCCGGTCGTCCTGCTGAACACCGCGGGCTTCTACGACGGCCTCAAGCAGCAGTTCCGCCGCATGGACGACGAGGGTTTCCTGCCCCGTCCGCTGTCCGAGCTGGTGTTCTTCGCCGAGGAGCCGGTCGGCGCGCTGGCGTACCTGGAGGAGTCGCTCGGCATCCGCTGATGCGAGCATGACGGTCATGGCTACTCATGTGATCACCGGGGCCGGGTCCGGCATCGGCGCGGCCGTCGCCCGCCGGCTGCACGCGCGCGGGGCGGAACTCGTCCTGCACGCGCGTGACGCGGGCCGCGCGAAGGAACTGGCGGCGGAGTTCCCCGGCGCCCGCACCCTGGTAGGCGACCTGGCCGACCCCGACCGGCTCTCCTGGGCCTTCTCGCACCAGAGTCTCCCGGACCGGGTGGACTCCCTCCTCCACATCGCCGGTGTCGTCGACCTGGGTGAGGTCGGCGACCTGACCCCCAAGTCCTGGCACCACCAGCTCAACGTCAACCTGATCGCCCCCGCCGAGCTGACCCGGCACTTCCTGCCCCAGCTGCGTGCGGCCCGCGGCCATGTGATCTTCGTCAACTCCGGTGCCGGCCTCAGCGCCCACGCCGGCTGGGCCGCGTACGCCGCCTCCAAGCACGGCCTGAAGGCCCTCGCCGACTCCCTGCGCCACGAGGAGCACGCCAACGGCGTCCGCGTCACCTCGGTCTACCCCGGCCGCACGGCCAGCCCCATGCAGGCCAAGGTCCACCAGCAGGAGGGCAAGGAGTACGACGCCGCGCGGTGGATCGACCCCGAGTCGGTCGCCACGACGATCCTGATGGCCCTGGACCTGCCCGGGGACGCGGAGGTCAACGACCTGACGGTGCGCCCGGGGCGGTGAATGCGGCAAGCGGTGCCGAGATCCGGGACCGGCCGGCGGAGGCCCGGTCGAGGACCGAGGGCGCGTCGATCCTGGGCAGCCTGGATCTTGGCACTCCGCCGGCCGGCGGCCGATCGTGGGCGAGATCTTCGATCCGCCGGACCTGGCGGAACTGCGTGCGCTGACCACCACGGGCGAGTTCACCGGCGACATCCGCCGCTGCCCCGGCAGCCCCACGGTGGCGCTGCTGGACTCCGACGGCGACTTCTCCCAGGAGATGTCGTGGCCGCCGTGGAGGCTGCCCGTGGCGATCGGGGTCCAGGGGCGATCGGGGTCCAGAGGGCGGAGCCCCCTGGGTGTTCGGCATACCCTGCCGAGGTGAGTGAGAACAGCGAGATCAGGTTCGCCCCAGCCACGGGAGTGGGGTCCATGCCGGGCGGCGACGCACGGGAGGCCGCCAAGACCGTCACCGGCAGCTTCGAGGACTTCCCCTTCCTGCCGGAGCTGCCCGCCCGCGGCCCCGGCGCCGACATGATCGGCCGTACCGCCGGGATGCTCGTCGAGCTGTACGCGCGCGTGGAGCCCAGCGGCTGGCGCCTCGGTGACCGGCCGGGCCGGGACACCAAGCGGGCGCGGTCCTGGCTCGGGGAGGACCTGGACGCGCTGGAGGAGTTCACCCAGGGGCACGAGGGTGACCTGAAGGTGCAGGCGGTGGGCCCGTGGACGCTCGCCGCCGCGCTGGAGCTGAAGAACGGCGAGGCCGCCCTCTCCGACCTCGGCGCCTGCCGTGACCTCGCCGCCTCCCTCGCCGAGGGCCTGCGACTGCACCTGGCCGAGGTTCAGCGACGCGTCCCCGGCGCCCGGCTCGTACTCCAGCTCGACGAGCCCTCCCTCACCGCCGTCCTGCGCGGACAGGTCCGTACCGCCAGCGGCTACCGCACGCACCGGGCCGTGGACCGGCAGATCGTGGAGGCCACCCTGCGGGACGTCATCGGCGCGCACGGCGGCGGGCCCGTGGTCGTCCACTCCTGCGCACCCGACGTGCCGTTCGCCCTGCTGCGGCGGGCGGGCGCGGCCGGCGTCTCCTTCGACTTCTCGCTGCTCACCGAACGTGACGACGACGCGATCGGCGAGGCCGTCGAGGGCGGCACCCGGCTGTTCACCGGTGTCGTCCCGGGCACGGACGGCCCATTGTCAGACCCTGCCGGTAGCGTCATGGGTGTCAGGACGCTGTGGCGCAGGCTGGGGCTGCGTCCAGGGCTGCTCGCGGAGGCGGTCACGGTCACCCCGGCGTGCGGTCTGGCGGGGGCGTCCCCCGCCTACGCACGCCAGGCGCTCGCCCACTGCGTCCGGGCGGCGAGATCCCTCGCGGACAACCCAGAGTAACGGGAGGACAACACGGTGGCCGGCGACAAGCAGCAGGCGGAGACGGCAGTGCCCGCCGAGGCACGTGACAAGCACGCGCAGCTCGCTGAGCAGATCGAGGAGCACCGCTTCCGTTACTACGTGAAGGACGCTCCCGTCATCAGCGACGCCGAGTTCGACAGGCTCCTGAAGTCCCTGGAGGCCATGGAGGAGCAGTATCCGGAGCTGCGCACCCCGGACTCGCCGACCCAGAAGGTCGCGGGGTCGTACGCGACGGAGTTCACCGCGGTCGAGCACCGCCAGCGGATGCTGTCGCTGGACAACACCTTCAACGACGAGGAGCTGGCCGCCTGGGCCGAGCGCATCGCGCGCGAACTCGGCGACCAGGACTACCACTTCCTGTGCGAGCTCAAGGTGGACGGCCTCGCGGTCAACCTCACCTACGAGAAGGGCCGGCTCACCCGCGCGGCCACGCGCGGCGACGGCCGCACCGGCGAGGACATCACCCAGAACGTCCGCACGATCACGGATATCCCGGACCGCCTCAAGGGCGACAAGGTGCCCGACCTGGTGGAGATCCGCGGCGAGGTCTACTTCCCGATGGAGAAGTTCCTCGAACTGAACGAACGCCTGGTCGCCGCCGGAGACAAGCCGTTCGCCAACCCACGCAACGCCGCCGCCGGTTCGCTGCGCCAGAAGGACCCGCGGGTCACCGCCACCCGCCCGCTGCACATGGTCGTCCACGGCATCGGCGCCCTGGAGGGCTTCACGGGCCTGACCCGCCTCTCCCAGGCCTACGACCTGCTGAAGACCTGGGGCCTGCCCACCTCCCCGCACAACCGCGTGGTCGACGACCTCGACGGCGTACGCGCGTTCATCGCCCACTACGGTGAGAACCGCCACTCCGTGGAGCACGAGATCGACGGTGTCGTCGTCAAACTGGACGAGATCCGTCTGCAGGGCCGCCTCGGCTCCACCGCGCGTGCGCCGCGCTGGGCGATCGCCTACAAGTACGCGCCGGAAGAGGTCAACACCAAGCTCGTCGACATCAAGGTGGGCGTCGGCCGCACCGGCCGGGTCACGCCGTACGCCCAGGTCGAGCCGGTCACGGTCGCGGGCAGCGAGGTCGAGTTCGCCACCCTGCACAACCAGGAGGTCGTCAAGGCCAAGGGCGTCCTCATCGGGGACACGGTCGTCCTGCGCAAGGCCGGTGACGTCATCCCGGAGATCCTCGGCCCGGTGGTCGACCTCAGGGACGGCAGCGAGCGGGAGTTCGTGATGCCCGGCGAGTGCCCCGAGTGCGGCACCCCGCTCCGGCCCATGAAGGAGGGCGACATCGACCTCCGCTGCCCCAACGCCCGTGCCTGCCCGGCCCAGTTGCGCGAGCGGGTCTCCTATCTCGCGGGCCGTGAGTGCCTGGACATCGAGCACTTCGGCGCGGTGGCCGCCGCCGCGCTCACCCGTCCGCTGGAGCCGGCCGACCCGCCGCTGGTGGACGAGGGCGACCTGTTCGACCTGACGGTGGAGAGGCTGCTGCCCATCAAGGCCTACGTCCTCGACCCCGACAGCGGTCTGCCCAAGCGGGACCCCAAGACGGGCGAGGAGAAGGTCGTCACGGTCTTCGCCAACCAGAAGGGCGAGCCGAAGAAGAACACCCTCGCCCTGCTGGAGAACATCGAGGCCGCCAAGTCCCGCCCGCTCGCCCGCTTCCTGAACGGCCTGTCCATCCGGCATGTCGGACCGGTCGCCGCGCAGGCTCTCGCCCGCGAGTTCCGCTCCGTCGACCGCATCGAACAGGCCACCGAGGAAGAGCTCGCCACCACCGACGGCGTCGGCCCGATCATCGCCGCCGCGCTCAAGGAGTGGTTCGCCGAGGACTGGCACCGCGAGATCGTCCGCAAGTGGAAGGCCGCCGGAGTCCCGCTGGAGGACGCCTCGACCGGCGAGGACGAGGGCCCGCGCCCGCTGGAGGGGCTCACGGTCGTCGTCACCGGCACGCTGGAGAACTTCACCCGCGACGGCGCCAAGGAGGCCCTGCAGAGCCGGGGCGCCAAGGTGACCGGATCGGTGTCGAAGAAGACCTCGTTCGTCGTCGTGGGTGACAACCCGGGATCGAAGTACGACAAGGCCATGCAATTGAAGGTTCCGGTCCTGAACGAGGACGGTTTCGGCGTCCTCTTGGAGCGGGGTCCCGAAGCGGCGGCCGAAGTCGCGCTTCCGGCCGAGTAGGAGCGGTTGAAGGCCACCCGATCGGCGCATATCAGTTGCATACGGGTGGCCCGGGCGCTTTCGGGCAACCGTCGACGACCGGTGCCCGTGGAAGCCTTCCGCGGCCTACTGTTGAGATGTGCACCTGCCGTGCCCAGCTGCGGTTGGGGGCATCCCCGTGCGCTCCCGGCGTGCGAGGAAGGTTTCTTCAACGCGGAGCTGCTGATGGCTGTCGGACATCGGGCCGCGTGGCGTGGGCACCGCCGGCTGTGAGAGGGACGGGAATGGAACCGACCGAGAGCGTCGCCCCCGACTCACGGCTGCGCCTGCGCCGGCGCGCGGGTACCTGGCGGGCGCCCCGATGGACGGGGCGGGCGCACGGGCGCACGGGCGGTCGCGTCCGCGCGGCCGGACCGGGCGCCGCCAACGACGCCCACCCGCCCATACCCGTGGCCATCGCGCCCGCCCCCGACCCGACCGGCGCCGACCCCGAACGGCACCTGTCCTGGCCCACCCTGCCCGCGGCCGTCGTGGCCGCCGCCGCGTTCGTCCTCGGTGCCGGCTTCTACCGCGCCTTCTCCGGCCACCACGCCCTCTTCCCGAGCGGCGCCGTCGGCTGGGCGCTGGCCCTGCTCACCGGTGTCATCGTCGGCCACCTCGTGATGTTGGGCCGCGCCCGCTGGTGGCGCGGAACCGGCTCCGGCGCCGCGCTCACCCTCGCCGTGCTGCTGCTCTACGGCTGGGTGCCGGCCGGCATGGTCAGCCTCACCGTCGTCGTCCTGGTCGGCATCGCCCGGCGCCACCACTGGCGGCAGGGCGTGCTGCACGGTGCGGTGGACATCCTCGGCATCGGCGCCGGGGCGCTGCTGCTCGGCGCGTTCGGCCGCGTCCCGAGCGTCGAGACGCCCTGGCGCCCCGACAGCTGGAGCTTCGCCACCGCACCCGAGGTGGTCCTCGCCGCCGGCGCCTACCTCGCGGTCAGCCGCGGCCTGCAGTGGTACCTGTTCGTCCCGCGCGGCGGCGGAGTGCCCACCGTGGCCCGCACCGCCGTGGTGAGACACGGCCTGGTCGCCGTGGCGCTGCTCGGCATCGCACCCCTGCTGTGCGTCGTCGCCGAGGCCCAGCCGGTGCTGCTCCCGCTGTTCGCCATCCCGCTCATCGCCCTGGACTCCACTCTGTGGATGGCACGCGCGCGTGCCGAGGAGCAGCTGCGCGACCCGCTGACCGGGCTGCCCAACCGGCAGTGGCTGCTGGAGCGAATCTGGACGGCCCTCGACGACGCCGAACGCATCGGCGCCCGTTCCGCCCTCATGCTGATCGACCTCGACCGTTTCCGTTCGGTGAACGACACCCTCGGCCATCTCGCCGGTGACCGGCTGCTGCTCCAGATAGCAGACCGGCTGCGGCTCGCCCTGCCGCGCGGAGCGGAGGCCGCGCGGCTCGGCGGCGACGAGTTCGCCGTGTTACTGCCCGTCGCCGACTCCACGACCTCGGCCACCCGCATCGCCCGCGGCCTCGTCGCCGCGCTGGGCTCCCCGCTGGACCTCGACGGGCTCACCCTCGTCCTGGAGGCCAGCGCCGGCGTCGCCGTCTTCCCCGACCACGCCCTGGACGCCGAAGGGCTGCTGCGGCGGGCCGATGTGGCGATGTACCAGGCGAAAAGGGACCGTACGGGCGTCGAGGTGTACGAGTCCAAGCGGGACTCCAACACCCCGGACCGGCTCGGTCTGCTGGGCGATCTGCGCCGGGCGCTGGACGCGCGCGAGGTGCAGCTGCACTACCAGCCCAAGGTCCGCTTCGACGGTCAGGTCGCCGGCCTGGAGGCGCTGGTGCGCTGGGTGCACCCCGAGCGCGGGAAGGTCCCGCCGGACGAGTTCATAGCGATCGCCGAGTCCTCCGGGCTGATGCCCCTTCTGACGGAGTACGTCCTGGAGACCGCGCTCGGGCAGGTCGCCAAGTGGCGGGCGCAGGGGCTGCGGGTCCCGGTCGCCGTCAACGTCTCCCCGCGCGACGTCCACACGCCCGGCTTCGCGGGCTCGGTCGCCGCGCGGCTGGCCCGGCACGGGGTCCCCCCGGGGGCCTTGCAGCTGGAGATCACCGAGCATGTGCTGCTGGAGGATCCGCAGCGGGCCGCGGACACGCTGGCGGCGCTGACCGGGCACGGCGTGAAGATGTCCCTGGACGACTTCGGCACCGGGTACTCGTCGCTGGTGCATCTGCGGCGGCTGCCGGTGAGCGAGCTGAAGATCGACCGGTCGTTCGTGGCGCGGCTGGCCGTGGACGCCGAGGACGCGGAGATCGTGCGGTGCACGGTGGATCTCGCGCACTCGCTGGGGTTGCTCGTCGTCGCCGAGGGGGTGGAGGACGACGAGACGTGGGAGCGGTTGCGGGATCTGGGGTGTGATGCCGTGCAGGGGTGGCTGGTCGCTGCCGCCATGCCTCCGGAGGAGACCACTGCCTGGCTGCGGGCCCGTGGGTCCCGTGGGTGGCAGAGGCCGCGTGCGGCTCTGCCGGCCGCCGAGTAGTTTCAGCGCGCTCAGGCTCCTGCGAAGTGGCCGATCAGCAGTGCCAGGCGTCGCTCGTGAGCGTGCTCCGGCAACCGCCCGCTCCTCGTCAACGTCACCAACCCGTGCAACCCCGCCCAGAATGTCTCCGTCAGCAAGCCCGGGTCCTCGCCCTCGGCCGTGATCGGCTCGACCACGACCAGCAGCTCGCCGAAGGCCTCCCGCAGCCGGGCCGGGGCCTGTTCCGTCGCGAAGGGCAGGTCCACCAGGTGGGTGAACATCGCGTCGTAGAGGGCGGGCCGGCGCCGCGCGAAGGACGTGTACGTCTCCGCCACCGCCATCAGCGCCGCCCGCGTGCCCGGCGCCGCCGTCCGCGCCTGCCGTAGCTCCGTCGCCAGGTCGGTGCAGCCCTGCACCGCGACCGCGGCCATGATCGCGTCCTTGCCCTTGAAGTGGCTGTAGAGGACCGGCTGGCTGTACTCGATCTCGGCGGCCAGCCGGCGTGTGGTCACCGCGTCCCAGCCCTCCGCCTCGGCCAGTTCGCGCGCGGCCGTCACGATCAGCCGCTCACGCTCCGCTCGTTCGCGCTCCCGGCGCTTCTGGATCGCCATGGTCAAATTCTAGCAGTGCTAGCCAAACTGTCGACGCTCTGCTAGCTTGGCTCTCGCCGATAGCGTTGCTAGAAAACCGGAGGGGTCATGACCGTCACCGCGTACACCCTGGCTGTCCTGCTCGACCTGTTCTGTGTGTTCCTCGGCTACCGGTTCTGGTTCCAGCCGGGCCCGGCCGCGGCCGGCTACGGCGTCCCGGCCGACCCTCGCGGTGACGCCGGCGCCTACCTGTCGATCAAGGGCCTCAGGGACGGCACCTTCGGGCTGCTGGGCCTGGTCCTGCTGGCCGCCGCCGGTGCCCGGGCCGAGGCGTGGTTCATGGTCTGCGTGGCGCTCGTCCCGCTCGTGGACACCGTGATAGTCCTGCGCCACGGCGGCACGAAAGCCGTCGCGTTCGGGATCCACCTCGCCACCGCGATCGTTGTACTGATCAGCGCCGGTCTTCTCTTCGCGGTCTGACCGGCATCCGACAGGGGGAGACCAGCCATGTCACTGTTCGTACCGAAGTTCGAAGAGTCCGTGCTCGTCCGCGAGGCCGAGGCCGAAGTCGTCGGGCGCGCCCCCACCACCGTCCGTCTGCTGGCCGACAGCAGCGCGACCGGCGGCGCCCTGTCCACCCAGCGCGTCACCCTGCAGGCGGGCGCCGACGGCGCCAAGCCGCACTGGCACGACAACTCCGCCGAGATGTTCTTCCTGCTCGACGGCGCCGCCGAGATCCTCTCCGGCGAGGACGTCGTCACCGCCGAGCGCGGCGACCTCGTCATCGTCCCGCCTGGACGGCCGCACGCCTTCGCCGCCGTGCCGGGAGCCGACGCCGACCTGCTCATCGTGATCACACCCGGCGTGGAGCGCTTCGAGTACTTCCGCCACCTCCAGCGCATCCGCCTGGGCGAGGCCACCCCGGAGAGCATCCTCGAGGTCCAGGATCTGTACGACAACCACTTCCTGAAGAGCGCGGCCTGGGAGGGCCGGCACCGGTGAGCGGCGGGGCGCGGGAAACCGTTTCACGGCCACCCGCCCCCGCCCCATAGGATTGGGGCTAGTCGTCCCATTCCCGTCTGTCGCGCGACGCCTGGCACGCACGCTCGCCGCGTTGCCGAATCGTCCACGTGGCTCCGCCACGAGGACGCTCCGGCGCCTTGCGATCGCACGCACCAGACGCCGCGCGACCCGCCCTTCGGGCGAACGACGGGAATGAGACGACCAGCCCCCGCCCAAACCACACACACTCACCCCAGAGGAACGCTGCATGCCTGGCATCACGCGCGAGGAGGTCGCCCACCTCGCCCGGCTGGCGCGTCTGGAGCTGAAGCCCGAAGAGCTCGATCACTTCGCGGGACAGCTGGACGACATCATCGGCGCGGTCGCCCGCGTCAGCGAGGTCGCCGACCAAGACGTACCGCCGACCTCGCACCCGCTCCCGCTGACGAACGTCATGCGCCCGGACGAGGTCCGTCCCTCGCTCACCCCCGAGCAGGCGCTCTCCGGCGCCCCGGCCCAGGAGCAGCAGCGTTTCAAGGTGCCGCAGATCCTGGGGGAGGAGTGACCGTCATGACGGACAGCAACATCATCAAGCTCACCGCCGCGCAGATCGCCGAGAAGATCGCCGCCGGCGAGCTCACGGCCGTCGAGGTCACCGAGGCCCACCTCGCCCGGATCGAGGCCGTCGACGAGAAGGTGCACGCCTTCCTGCACATCGACCGCGAGGGCGCCCTCGCGCAGGCCCGTGCCGTGGACGAGAAGCGGGCGCGAGGGGAGAAGCTCGGCCCCCTCGCCGGCGTGCCGCTCGCGCTCAAGGACATCTTCACCACCGAGGGCGTGCCCACGACCGTCGGTTCGAAGATCCTTGAGGGGTGGATCCCGCCGTACGACGCGACCCTGACCAAGAGGCTCAAGGCCGCCGACGTCGTCATCCTCGGCAAGACCAACATGGACGAGTTCGCCATGGGGTCCAGCACCGAGAACAGCGCGTACGGACCGACCGGCAACCCCTGGGACCTCACCAAGATCCCCGGCGGCTCCGGCGGCGGTTCCTCCGCGGCGCTCGCCTCCTTCCAGGCCCCGCTCGCCATCGGCACCGACACCGGCGGCTCCATCCGTCAGCCGGCCGCCGTCACCGGCACGGTCGGCGTGAAGCCGACGTACGGCGCGGTGTCCCGTTACGGCATGGTGGCGTTCTCCTCCTCCCTCGACCAGGGCGGCCCCTGTGCCCGTACGGTCCTGGACGCGGCGCTGCTGCACGAGGTCATCGCCGGGCACGACCCGATGGACTCCACCTCCATCGACGCCCCGGTCCCGCCGGTCGTCGAGGCCGCCCGCAACGGCAGCGTGCAGGGCATGCGGGTCGGCGTGGTCAAGCAGTTCCGCGGCGAGGGCTACCAGGCCGGTGTCATCCAGCGCTTCGACGAGTCGGTCGAGCTGCTGAAGGAGCTGGGCGCGGAGATCGTCGAGCTGGACTGCCCGTCCTTCGACCTCGCGCTGTCGGCGTACTACCTGATCGCGCCGTCCGAGTGCTCCTCCAACCTCGCCCGCTTCGACGGCCTGCGCTACGGCCTGCGGACCGGCGACGACGGCAGCCACTCGGCCGAGGAGGTCACCTCCTTCACCCGCGAGGCCGGCTTCGGCCCCGAGGTGAAGCGCCGCATCATGCTGGGCACGTACGCCCTGTCGAGCGGCTACTACGACGCGTACTACGGCTCCGCGCAGAAGGTCCGCACGCTCATCACGCGCGACTTCGAGAAGGCCTTCGAGCAGGTGGACGTCATCGTCTCGCCGACGACGCCCACCACCGCCTTCGCGATCGGCGAGCGAGCCGACGACCCGATGGCGATGTACCTCGCGGACCTGTGCACCATCCCGACCAACCTGGCGGGCAACGCGGCCATGTCCCTGCCCTGCGGCCTCGCCCCGGAGGACAACCTCCCGGTGGGCCTGCAGATCATCGCCCCCGCGATGCAGGACGACCGCCTGTACAAGGTCGGCGCCGCCGTCGAGGCCGCCTTCGTGGAACAGTGGGGTCACCCGCTGCTGGAGGAGGCTCCGTCGCTGTGAGCAAGGCACTGTCCAAGGCCAAGGGCTTCAAGAAGTCCAAGTCCGGTACGTACCTGTCCATGGCCACCACCGCGTTCGGCGCGGTCGGTGTCGCCAAGCAGATCAAGAAGGCCCGCGCCGAGCACGACACGCTGCGGCTGATCGACGCCACGGTCTCCGCCGTGGCCATCGTGACCGGCCTCGCGATCCTCTACCGCGAGCTGAAGCGGCTGGGCGACGACGACGTCCTGCTGGGCTGAGAGGGAAGTTTTCACCGTGACCACCACGACCGACCTGGTGTCGTACGAGGACGCTCTGGCGTCGTACGACCCCGTCATGGGCCTCGAGGTCCATGTCGAACTCGGCACCAAGACCAAGATGTTCTGCGGCTGTTCGACGGCGCTCGGCGCCGACCCGAACACCCAGACCTGCCCCGTCTGCCTCGGCCTGCCCGGCGCGCTCCCGGTCATGAACAAGACCGGCGTCGAGTCCGCGATCAGGATCGGTCTCGCGCTGAACTGCGAGATCGCCGAGTGGTGCCGCTTCGCCCGGAAGAACTACTTCTATCCGGACATGCCGAAGAACTTCCAGACCTCCCAGTACGACGAGCCGATCGCCTTCAACGGCTACCTCGACGTGCAGCTGGAGGACGGCGAGACCTTCCGCGTGGAGATCGAGCGCGCCCACATGGAGGAGGACACCGGCAAGTCCACCCACGTGGGCGGCGCGACCGGCCGCATCCACGGCGCGCAGCACTCGCTGCTCGACTACAACCGCGCCGGCATCCCGCTGATCGAGATCGTCACCAAGCCGATCGTCGGCGCCGGCGAGCGTGCTCCCGAGGTCGCGAAGGCGTACGTCCGTGAGCTGCGCGAGGTCATCCGTGCCCTCGGCGTGTCCGAGGCCCGCATGGAGATGGGCCAGATGCGCTGCGACGTGAACCTGTCGCTGATGCCCAAGGGCGCGGACAAGTTCGGTACCCGCAGCGAGACCAAGAACGTCAACTCGCTGCGTTCGGTGGAGCGCGCGGTCCGCTTCGAGGTCATGCGGCACGCCGCCGTGCTGAACGACGGCGGCAAGGTCGTCCAGGAGACCCGCCACTTCCACGAGGACACCGGCAGCACCACCTCCGGTCGTACGAAGGAGGAGGCCGAGGACTACCGGTACTTCCCGGAGCCCGACCTCGTGCCCGTCGCGCCCTCGCGCGAGTGGGTCGAGGAGATCCGCGCGGCCCTGCCCGAGCTGCCGCTGGTCCGCCGTACCCGGCTGCTCGCCGAGTGGGGCATCTCGGCCACCGACATGCAGGCGATCGTCAACGCCGGCGCGCTGGACCCGATCGTGGCCACGATCGACGTCGGCGCCGACGCGGCCTCCGCCCGCAAGTGGTGGATGGGCGAACTGGCGCGCAGCGCCAACGAGTCCGGCAAGGCGCTGGACGAGCTGGCGATCACGCCCGCGCAGGTGGCCCGGGTCACCGAGCTGGTCGCGAAGGGCGACCTGAACGACAAGCTGGCCCGTCAGGTCATCGAGGGCGTCCTCGCGGGCGAGGGCACCCCGGACGAGGTCGTCGACAAGCGCGGTCTGAAGGTCGTCTCCGACGAGGGCGCGCTGACCGCCGCCGTCGACGAGGCCATCGCCGGCAACCCGGGCGTCGCGGACAAGATCCGCGGCGGCAAGGTGGCCGCCGCCGGCGCCCTGGTCGGCGCGGTCATGAAGGCGACCCGGGGTCAGGCCGACGCGGCCCGCGTCAAGCAGCTGATCCTGGAGAAGCTGGGCGTCGGCGAGGGCTGAGCGACACCGCGGAACGATCCCGAGGGGCAGCACGCCGAACCCGGTGTGCTGCCCCTCGTTCGCTTACAAGAACCTTATGACGCTGCAGAGTTCGCCGGAGTTTCCTGTGATGTCTCTCCCAGTCCTGTGAATAAGCCCACCATCACGGCAAACGATCACATTCGCCTGAAAGAGTGTCCTTCAATTACTCATACGTTCTTTGCGGGCTGTTCAGTTTATGGACGATCGTTCCCGGTCAAAGATCCACAAATCACACTTCTGGGAGCACGTCCGTGGCAGACCTCGCCCGTTGGTGTGTCCGGCATCGGCTGATCGTCGTGCTGCTGTGGCTCGTGGCCTTCGGCGGGGTCACCTCGGCCGCCGCCGTGGCCGGTTCGTCGTACTCGAACGCCTACGACGTCCCCGGAACCGAGGCCGGCCGCGCCACGCATCTGCTCAAGGAGAGCTTCCCGGGCCTGGGCGGCGACAGCGACACCGTCGTCTGGCACACCGGGACCGGCACCGTCCGGTCCGCCGACGTCGAACAGACCATGACCCGCACGCTGGACCGGATCGCCTCGCTGCCCGGCGTGGCCACCGTGACGAGCCCCTACGGCCGTCAGGGCGCGCACCGGATCAGCGACGACGGGCATACGGCCTACGCCACCGTCACCTTCACCCAGGAGGCCGAGCACATCGGCAAGGCCGAGGCGCAGGCCGTGGTGCGCACCGCCAGGGCCGCCGAGGGCGACCGGCTCCAGGTGGAACTGGGCGGCAGCGCCATAGGGCTCACCGCGTCCCCGCGCGAGCACACCGCCGAGGTGGTCGGCGTGCTCGTCGCGGCCGTCGTGCTGTTCCTCGCCTTCGGCTCGCTCGCCGCCTCGGCCCTGCCCATCGCCACCGCCCTGGTCGGCGTCGGCACCGCCTACTCCGGCATCGGGCTGCTCGGACACGCCATGACGGTCGCCGACTTCGCGCCCATGCTCGGCATGCTCATCGGCCTCGGCGTCGGCATCGACTACGCGCTGTTCATCGTGACCAGACACCGGCGCGGACTGAAACGCGGCCTGAGCGTCACCGAGGCCGCCGTGAACGCTGTGGCCACCACCGGACGCGCGGTCGTCTTCGCGGGTGCGACGGTGTGCATCGCCCTGCTGGGGATGTTGATACTGCGGCTGAGCTTCCTCAACGGGGTCGCCGTGGCCGCCTCGCTGACGGTCCTGCTCACGGTCGCGGCCTCCGTCACCCTGCTGCCCGCCCTGCTGTCGTACATCGGCCCGCGGGCCCTCAGCCGCCGCGAGCGGCGCCGGCTCGCCGAGCACGGGCCGCGCCCGGAACTGCCCACCGGTCTCGCCGCCCGCTGGTCGGCGTTCGTCGAACGCCACCCCAAGCTGCTCGGCTCGCTCGCCGTCGCCGTCATCGCGCTGCTCGCGCTGCCCACCCTCTCGCTCCACCTCGGCACCTCCGACCAGGGCAACGACCCGCGCACCTCCACCACCCGCAAGGCCTACGACCTGCTTGCCGACGGCTTCGGGCCGGGCGTCAACGGGCCACTCACGCTGGTGACGCGCGTGGGCGGCGCCGAGGACCGGCTGGCCCTGGACAACCTCGACACCACCCTGCGCGCGACCCCGGGCGTCGCCTCCGTCACCCCGGCCACCTACGACACCGGCGGCGGCACCGCCTACCTCACCGTCGTCCCCGACTCCGCACCGCAGTCCCAGGACACCAGCGACCTCGTGGACCGGCTGCGCACGAAGGTGCTGCCGCGCGCGGAGACCGGCACCTCGCTCGACATCCAGGTCGGCGGGGTCACCGCCGGCTACGACGACTTCGCGGGTGTGATCATCGGCAAACTGCCGCTGTTCGTCGCCGCGGTCATCGGACTCGGCTGTCTGCTGCTGCTCGTCGCGTTCCGCTCGCTCGGCATCCCGCTGAAGGCCGCCGTGATGAACATCGCCGCCGTGGCCGCCGCGTTCGGCATCGTCGTCGCCGTCTTCCAGTGGGGCTGGGGCAGCGAACTCCTCGGCCTCGGCCGGGCCGGCCCCATCGAGCCCTTCCTCCCCGTGATCATGGTCTCCGTCCTCTTCGGCCTCTCCATGGACTACCAGGTCTTCCTGGTCAGCCGGATGTACGAGGAGTGGCTGGAGACCGGCGACAACCGGCGTGCCGTCCGCGTCGGCCTCGCCGAGACCAGCCGGGTCATCAACTCCGCCGCGGTCATCATGATCTCGGTCTTCCTGGCCTTCGTCCTCAGCGGCGACCGCGTGATCGCCATGTTCGGCATCGGGCTCGCCTCCGCCGTCGCCCTGGACGCCTTCGTCCTGCGCACCCTCCTCGTGCCCGCGCTGATGCATCTGCTCGGCGCCGCCAACTGGTGGCTGCCGGCCTGGCTGGAGCGCCGCCTGCCCCACGTCAGCATCGAGCCGCCCGAGTGCCGCGCCGCGCATGAGAGGCTCGGGAAGGTCTCGGTGGCGGAACTGCGGAAGGAAGAGCAGCGCGATGTACGCGATATCCCTGGGTGACGACGGCGCCGAGCTGCGGCCCCTGGAGGTCTGGCACGCCGAGGAGGTCCTCGCCAACGTCGACCGGGGGCGGGAGTTCATCGGCCGGCACGTCGGACTGCCGGACGTGGTGTCCGACCTGGAGGGCGCGCGTTCCTGGCTGAAGTCCTACGCCGACAAGCGCGCCGCCGACGCCGGCGGTCTGCACGGCATCTGGCTGGACGGGAAGCTGGTCGGCGGCCTGCTGTTCCGGGTGTGGGACACCCCGAGCGGGGTCTGCGAGGCGGGCTGCTGGCTGGAACCGGCGGCGGCGGGGCGCGGGCTGGTCACGCGGGGCATGCGTGTGCTGCTGGACTGGGCCTTCGAGGAGCGCGGCATGCACCGGGTGGAGTGGCAGGTGTCCTCCGCCAACGAGCCCAGCATCAACGTGGCCCGCCGGCTCGGCATGACCCGCGAGGGCGTGCTCCGCGAGAACTATCCGCACCGGGGCGTGCGCACCAGCACCGAGATCTGGGCGGTGCTGGCCCCCGAATGGCGTGCGGCACGCGCGCGTGCCGCACACAACGATCATTAAGGGACTTCTCAGAGAGGGTCCGTACGGTGCCGGGCATGGCTACGAAGACAGAGCAAGGCGCCAAGGCCGGCACCGAGGCGCAGGGCGACGAGACGGCGGTGGAGGCCGCCGGCACCGAGGAGGAAGCCGCGCAGGCGGAGGCCCGTGCGGACGGCACCGGG
Organism: Streptomyces sp. RB17; assembly: GCF_009604455.1. Lineage (GTDB taxonomy): Bacteria > Actinomycetota > Actinomycetes > Streptomycetales > Streptomycetaceae > Streptomyces. The sequence continues at coordinate 294,095 of NZ_WEGL01000010.1, read as the reverse complement.
CAGGCGGACGCCGTCGAGGATGACGCCGTCGAGGGGGAGACCGCCGAGGAGGAGACCGCCGAGGAGCAGGAGCCCGCGCAGGAGAAGGTGCCCTCCGGAGTCGGGCAGGGCGCCGGTGCCGTCGTCTCGGCCGCGCTGGGATTCGTCTCGCTCAGCGGCGGCTGGATCGGCACCGTCGCGGGCGCCCGCCAGCAGCTCGTCGGCCAGCTGCACACCTCCTCCACGGCGACCGTCGCCAAACAGATCAAGGCGGTCTACGGCGACGCCTGGCACAGCACCGCCCTGTGGGCCGGCCTGTTCGCGCTGGCCGCGCTGCTCACCGGTGTCGTCGTGCTCGCCCGGCCCGCTTTCGGCACGCCCGGCCGCCCGCAGGCGCCCTGGATCAAGTCGGTCGCCTGGGCCGGCGTCTCGCTCGGTGTCATCGGCCTGCTGCTGGCCGTCCTGAAGTACTCCGACGCCCTGCTCGCCCTGCCCTCGACAAGCTGACAACCCGCAGGTCCCAGGGGCCTTAGGGAATCCGAGAGCACCTTACGGACTCCCTGAGGCCCCCTTACGCGTGCGTGCGGCCCGTACGCCGCCCCAAGATGCGGAACTCTCCCGATGTGGCGCACCCCCTGGGAGACGAAGGTGGAGGCATCGCAGAAGGCGACGCACGACACCGGCTCTCCCCGAAGGACACGTCATGATCGAGTTCGAGTACCACAAGGTGCGCTCCGCCGAGCTGATCCACGAGGCCGAGCGTGCGCGCCTGGCCCGCGAGGTCGCCCGGGCCCGCCGCGCCGCCCGCCGCGAGGGCTCCGCCGGCCACGCCGGCGCGCTCGCCGAGTCCCATACCGACCGGCCCCGCCCGCACCGGACCCCGCGCACCGCGTGACCACCGGACCTACGGACGGGGCCGGGCCGGAAGGTGACCGTACGGGGGCCGGCCGCCTTAGGGAGGACCTGCCGGACCAGGGTCGTACGACTGCCCATCCCAGTCGTACGACCCTTCCGTCCGGTGCCGCGACCGCCCCGGCCACCGGTACGACGATCAGACCGAACCTGTGGAAAACCGCTGCCCTGTCGTCCGGGCCTCGTGCGATGCTCGGGCCCGTGGAGACCAGGTCCGTGAGCCCCGTGTTCGTCGGCCGCACCGACGAGCTGGACACCTTGAACGACGCGCTCGCCCGCGCCCGCGCCGGCGAGCCCCAGGCGCTGCTGCTCGGCGGTGAGGCCGGGGTCGGCAAGACCCGCCTCGTCGAGGAGTTCGCCACGGCCGCCGGCCGGCACGCGGTCGTGGCCGTCGGCGGCTGCGTGGAGATCGGCGCCGACGGGCTGCCGTTCGCGCCCTTCTCCACCGCGCTGCGCGCCCTGCGCGACGCCCTGCCCGAGGAGTTCGCCGCCGCCGCCCAGGGCCAGGAGGAGGAACTGGCCCGCCTCCTGCCCGACCTGGGCGAGGCCGGCGCCGGCCGCCACGACGAGCAGGGCATGGCCCGCCTGTTCGAACTCACCGCCCGGCTGCTGGAACGGGTCGCCGACCAGCGGCCGGTGGTGCTCGTCCTGGAGGACCTGCACTGGGCCGACGCCTCCACCCGCCATCTCCTCGCCTACCTCTTCCGTACCCTGCGCGCAGGCAGGCTCGTCGTCCTCGCCAGCTACCGCTCCGACGACATCCACCGCCGCCACCCGCTGCGCCCCCTGCTCGCCGAACTCGACCGGCTGCGCACCGTCCGCCGTATCGAACTCGCCCGCTTCACCCGCGAGGAGGTGGGCCGCCAGATCGCCGGCATCCTCGCCGCCGAACCGGACCCCGCGCAGGTGGACGAGATCTTCGAACGCTCCGACGGCAACGCCTTCTTCGTCGAGGAACTCGCCGTCGCCGCCTGCGACGGCTGCTGCACCGGCCTCACCGACTCCCTGCGCGACCTGCTCCTGGTCCGGGTCGAGGCGCTGCCCGAGAGCGCCCAGCGGGTCGCCCGGGTCGTCGCCGAGGGCGGCTCCACCGTGGAGTACCGGCTGATCGCCGCCGTCGCCCAGCTCGGCGAGGACGACCTCATCGAGGCGCTGCGGGCCGCCGTCGGCGCCAACATGCTCACCGTCACCCCGGCCGGCGACGGCTACCGCTTCCGGCACTCCCTGGTCCGCGAGGCCGTCGCCGACGACCTGCTGCCCGGCGAACGCTCCCGGCTCAACCGCCGCTACGCCCAAGCCCTGGAGGCCGACCCCACGCTCGTCCCGGCCGACGCGCGCGTGATGCGCCTCGCCAGCTACTGGTACCACGCCCACGACGCCGCCAAGGCCCTGCCCGCCGTCCTGGACGCCTCCGTCGTGGCCCGCCGCAGGCACGCCTACACCGAGCAACTCGGGCTCCTGGAGCGGGCGATGGAGGTGTGGGACGGCGTCCCGGAGGAGGTGCGCTCCGCCCTGCGCCCGGTGGACTACACGGAGGTCTACCCTCCGTGCGGCTGCGACCCGGCCACCGCCCCGTTGCGCTACCTCGACCTGATGGCCGAGGCGGCGGTGGCGGGCCGGTTCGGCGGGGAACGCGAACGCGCGCTGAAGATCACCAAGCGGGCACTGCGCCTCCTGGAGGAGGAGCCCGACCCCCTGCGCGCCGCCTGGTTCTGGATCCAGCGCTCCCGGCTGGTGCAGGCCCAGGGCCGCGGCGACGGCCGGCAGGAACTGGCCACCGCGCAGGACCTGGTGCGGGGCCTGCCGCCGTCCGAGGTGCACGCCGAGGTGCTGGCCCTCGCCGCCAACTGGTCCATGCTGCACCGGCCCGGACCCGACGCCTTCGCCGCCGCCGAGCGTGCCGTGGAGTACGCGCGCATGGTCGGCGCCCGTGACATCGAACTGCACGCCCGGCTCACCCTCGGCTGCCTCGAGGTGGACGCGGGCGACACCGAGACCGGATTGGCGGAGTTGCGGCGGGTGCTGCACGACACCCTCGCGGAGGGCGTGCACCAGGTCGCGGGCCGGGCGTATGTGAACCTGCCCTCCCAGCTGCAGAGCATCGGCCAGGACCGGGAGGCCGTTCCCCTCCTGCGCGAGGGCATCGCCTTCGCCCGCACCCACGGACTGCTGGACTCCGAGTCCTGGATACGGGGCAACCTGTCCGAGGCGCTCTACGCGCTCGGCGACTGGGCGGAGGCCGCCGAGACCGCCGCCGACGCGACCCGGGTGGGCCACAGCGCCAAGCCTCGCGGACAGGGCGCCCTGCGGCTCGCGCACCTCGCCCTGGCCCGCGGTGACCTCGCCGAGGCGGGCCGCCAACTCGCCGCCGCCCGCGCCCACTACGGCACCCACGACCCCATGCCCCAGCACTACCTGCCGCTGGCCCGGGTAGCCCTCGGCGTCGCCGCCGAGGAGGGCCGTATCGCCGACGCCCGCGCCGAACTGCTCCGGGCCCTGGACGACGGCTTCCCACCCGGCACCCAGCGCTACGGCTGGCCGCTGCTGCGCGCCGCCGCCACCGCGGAGGCCGAGGCCCGCACCCTGCCCGCCGCCGAGCCCGGGCGCGCCGAGATCCTCGACCGGCTGCGCGCAGCCGTACGCGGTCTCACCACCGGCGCCCCGCTCTGGCAGGCCTACGACCGGTGGACCCGCGCCGAGCTGCGCCGTGCGGAGGGCATGGACACCGCCGACGACTGGTCGCCGGTCGTCACCGCCTTCGAGTGCCTGGACCGCCCCTACGAGCTCGCCCGGGTCCGCCACCGCCTCGCCGGAGCACTCCTGGCCGACGGCGGCGACGACGAACGCGACCGCGCGGTGGAGCTGCTCCGGCTGGCCGCGGCGGTCGCCGCCCACCTCGACGCCCGGTCCCTCGCCGACGCCGTCGCCCGGCTCGCCCAGCGGGCCCGCCTCACGCTGACCCGGGCGCCCCGGCAGGCCCTCGGCTCCACCGATCCGGCCGCGGCCCTCGGCCTCACCAGCCGGGAGCGGGACGTGCTGCGCCTGGTCTCCGCCGGCCGCACCAACCGTCAGATCGCCGAGGAGCTGTTCATCTCCCCGAAGACCGCGAGCGTCCACGTGTCCAACATCCTGAGCAAGCTCGGCGTCTCCGGCCGGGGCGAGGCGGCGGCGGTGGCGCACCGGCTGGGGCTGTTCCCGGCCGACACGCTCACTGCCGGATCGGCGGGCTGAGACCTACGCTGGAGAAAAGCCACAAGGGGGAGAAAGCGGGGGGGCTGTGTTCAACGCCTTCGAGGAACTGTTCGCACCCGGTCGCAAACACACCCGGGACGAACAGAACCGCCTGGAGCTGACCCGCGAGGACGTGGGCGACAACGACCCCGGCCGGGGCCCGATAGACCTGGCCTCCGGGAAGGCGGTCATCCGCCTGCCGGAGCCACCGCCCGCCGAGACGGAGCCGGAGGAGAGCCCGGACGAGGGCACCGAACGGGCTGAGCCGTCGGGTGGGCCCTAGCTCACCTCCACCTCCAGCACCCGGTCGTCCCCCTTCTTCGGGTGGCCGCGGCCGTCCGTGTTGCTCGTCACCAGCCACACCTTGTCGCCGCCCGCCGCGACCACCGTGCGCAGCCGGCCGTACGTGCCGGTGAGAAAGGCCTGCGGTGCCGCCGAGGCCTCCGCGCCCTTGAGCGGGATGCGCCACAGGCGCTGACCCCTGAGGCCCGCCATCCAGATCACGCCCTTGACGTAGGCGATGCCGCTGGGGGAGGCGACGTCGGTGTGCCACTGGGCTATCGGGTTCTGGAAGGCGGGATCGGAGGACCTGCCCTCGGCCTTCGGCCAGCCGTAGTTCGCGCCCGGCTTGATCGCGTTCAGCTCGTCCCAGGTGTCCTGGCCGAACTCCGAGGCGAACAGGCGCTGTCTGTCGTCCCAGGCCAGGCCCTGGACGTTGCGGTGGCCGTAGGAATACACCGGGGAGCCGGGGAACGGGTTGCCTGGGGCCGCCTCGCCCTCCGGGGTCAGGCGCAGGATCTTGCCGCCCAGGGACTTCCTGTCCTGGGCCAGACCGCCCGTGCCGCTCTCGCCGGTGCCCGCGTACAGCATGCCGTCCGGGCCGAACGCGATCCGGCCGCCGTTGTGGATCAGGCCCATGGGTATGCCCTTGAACACCGTGTCCGGAGCGCCCAGTTGCTCACCGGGCGGCTTCCGCTCGTCGTACAGCATGCGGACGATGCGGTTGTCCGAGGCCGAGGTGAAGTAAGCGTAGATCATGTGGTCCGAGGCGTAGCCGGGGGAGAGGGCGATGCCCAGCAGGCCGCCCTCGCCCGCCGGGGAGACCCCGGAGACCGTGCCCAGTTCGGTCTTGCGGCCCGTCTTCTCGTCGATCCGGATGATCGTGCCGTCGTCACGGGAGGAGACCAGCAGATCGCCGCCGGGCAGCGGGGCCAGGCCCCACGGTGTCCGCAGGCCCTCGGTCACGGTGCGCAGCACCTTCACCGAGCCCTTGGCCGGCGGTGCCGTCTCGGTGGCGTGGCCGGAGGGGGCCGTGCCCGGTGCCGTACCCGTGGCCGTCGCCCCCCCGGGGGCGCCAGGGGGTCCTGCCCCGTCGGAGGAGCAGCCGGCCGTCAGCAGGAGGGCGGCCGCGGCCAACACGGCCGACACAGCTCGTCGTTGCACGATCACGGTCCCTTCGAGGCGGTCATCCAGCGGCACGTGCCACTTCTCATACACTGCCCGCCCCGCCCGGGTGCCCCCTCTGCCGGAACCGAACGCGCACACCTGCCCGCCGAGCCGCTCCCGGGCAGGTCAGGAAGACGAACGGGGCGGCCGGCGGTCTCGCCACCCGCCCCGGCGGCTCGGCCGCCCCGGTCGGCCGACCGGGGGCGCGTTCCCGGAACCGATCCGCCGATCACCGTCTCCGCCTCCCGGAGCCCCTCAGTCCCACGACCCCTGAGCCGCCGGCAGGCCCGCCGCCTCCGCCAGGTCGGCCTCGGTCAGCCGCAGGCCGGTCGCCGCCGCGTTCTCCACGGCCCACCGCTCCTGCTTGGTACCGGGAAGGGCGATCACATGGCGGCCCCGGGCCAGGACCCAGGCCAGGGCCACCTGGGCCGGGGTGACGTGCTCGCCGTGGCGGCGCGCGATGCGGCGCAGGCCCGCGACGATCGGCTGGTTGGCCGCCATCATCTCCGCCGTGAAACGGGGATGCCGGGCGCGGACGTCGTCGGGTTCGAAGCCCTCGCCCGGAGTCAGCGTGCCGGTCAGAAAGCCGTTGCCCAGCGGCATCGCGGCGAGGAAACCCACGCCCCGCGCCTCGCACCACGGCAGCAGCGCCCGGAGCGCCTCCGGCGACCACACCGACAGCTCCGCCTCCACCGCGGCCACCGGGAACACCTGCTGCACCCGCTGCAGCTGGCGCAGCGTGCCGTCGTGCAGCCCCGACCCGGAGCGGCGGCCGCCGCGCGCGCCCACCGCGCACAGGCCCAGCGCCCGCACCTTGCCGGCCCGGACCAGCTCGGCCATCGCGCCCCAGGTCTCCTCGACGGGGACCTCGGGGTCGGCGCGGTGCAGCTGGTAGAGGTCGATCACGTCCGTCTGGAGCCGGCGCAGGGAGGCGTCGCAGGCCCGCCTCACATACCCGGGGCGGCCGTTGGCCACGATGTGCTGCTCGCCCACCAGCAGCCCCACCTTCGTGGACACGAAGGCGTCCGCGCGCCGATCCTTCAGCACCCGGCCCAGCAGCAGCTCATTGGTGAACGGGCCGTACATGTCCGCCGTGTCCAGGAGGGTCGAGCCCAGGTCCAGCGCCCGGTGCACGGTCCTGAGCGATTCGTCGCCCCGCTGCCGCGACCCGCTGTACGCCCAGCTCATCGGCATGCACCCGAGTCCGACGGCCCCCATCGCGAGTGCCCCCGCGCCGATCGTCCTGCGCTCCACCTGCTCGTGAACCTCCCTCTGCCCGGCCCCCAACCTAACCTCTGCACGCGCGCGTACCTGACACAGCCGCCTGACATAGCCTCCAACCATGACTGCAGACGTGTGGCTTCCCATCGCGCCGGAGGAGATCGAGGGGCTTCCCGAGGGGCTCCGGTACCTGTTCTGGGACGGCGGCGAGGACGGTGACCAGCCCTTTCCCGGCGACCCGGCCGACTGCTGCTTCTACGTCGTGCCCTACATGAAGCCCTCCGGCATCGGTGTGCGCCCGCTGCCGGAGATGGTCTCCGTCGAGGTCGTACAGACGCTGTCGGCCGGGATCGACCATGTGCAGCCGGGCCTGCACCACCTGCGGCCGGGCGTGCGGCTGTGCAATGCGCGCGGGGTGCACGAGGCGAGCACCGCCGAGCTGACGCTGACCCTGGTCCTCTCCTCCCTGCGCGGCATCCCCGACTTCGTCCGGGCCCAGGAGCGCGGCGAGTGGCTCGGCGGGTTCCGGCCCGCGCTCGCCGACAAGTCCGTCCTCATCGTCGGCTACGGCTCCATCGGCGCCGCCATCGAAGACCGGCTCGCGCCTTTTGAGCTCGCGCGGGTGGCGCGCGTCGCGCGCTCTGAGCGCACCACGGCGCGCGGTCCGGTGCATCCGCTCACCGAATTGCCTTCTTTGCTTCCACACGCCGACGTCGTGATCCTCTCCACGCCCTTGACGGAGCAGACGCGGGGCCTGGTGGACGCCGAATTCCTGGCGCGGATGAAGGACGGGGCGCTGCTCGTGAACGTCGCGCGTGGTCCCGTCGTCGACACGAAGGCCCTGCTCGCGGAGCTGGAGAGCGGCCGTGTCACCGCGGCCCTGGACGTCACCGACCCCGAGCCGCTGCCGCCCGGACACCCGCTCTGGCAGGCCCCCGGCGTGCTCATCAGCCCGCACGTGGGCGGGCCCACCTCCGCCTTCCTGCCGCGCGCCGAGCGGCTGCTCGTCAACCAGTTGACCCGGTTCGTGAACCACGAGCCGCTGCGGAACGTGATCCTGACGACAGGCGCGTAATCCGCTTCCTGCACCCTCCGCAACCCCCCGGATGCGGCCCGTACCCGTATCCCCGCTGGTCGTCACGGAGCGTAGAGAAGCTATGTCCCTGAGTGACGATCCTGGTGTATCGTCCCGACAGGGGCTGCGCCGCCTACCGTTCGGCGCCGGGGATGGACATTTCAGATTTGTGAGGGGGGCGACGGGCGATGCACGGCCTATGGACGAACGATCCGACGCGGCGGAGCCGCCGACGACCCTGGCGCACGGCCGCGCGCAGACGCGGCCATCACACCTGCCATCACAGCCATCAGCAGCGCAGGCACAGCGGTCGCAGGAGGCATGCGCACCCAGCGCACCGGGACCGTCGGGGCCGGGGATCGGCGCGGACCGGGAGGCCCCGGTGAGCGCGCCGCCCTCGGTGACGACCGCCCTCGACGCGGCGGTGTGCGCACCGCGTCCGCAGCAGGCGCCGCCGCGCCGCCGGCCGGCCGCCGGTGAGCGTACGCGCACGATGCAGCAACTCGTTCTCGCCCTGGTCTGCGCGGCCTACGCCGTCGGGGCCGCCTTCGACTGGGGTACGGACGAAGTGGCACTGATCATGGGCGACTTCGGGCTGAGCGCCGCGGCGGGCACCGCGGCCGTCTCGTGCTTCCTGTACGCCCGCAGCCGGCGCGTCCGCTTCCGCTCGGCCTGGCTGCTGTTCGCCCTCTCCTCGGCGATGGCGGCCCTCGGCAACGCGGTCTGGGGCTGGTACGAGGTCGTCCTCGGCCGGCCGGTGCCCAGCCCCTCCTACGCCGACCTGTTCTTCCTGTGCTTCGCGCCGCCGGCCATCGTGGGCCTGCTGGTGATCGCCAAGCGGCCGGTGACCAAGGCCGGCTGGATCTGCCTGGCGCTGGACGCCTGGCTGATCGGCGGCTCGCTGCTCACGCTGTCCTGGAGCCTGGCGCTCGCCCAGGCCGCCCGGTTCGACGGACCGAGCGTGGCGCACACCGCGCTGTCGCTGGCGTACCCGCTGCTCGACATCGCGCTGGTCAGCATGGTGCTCGCGCTGCACTTCCGGCGCACCCCGGGCAACCGCACCGCGGTGAACACGGCGATCGGCGCGCTCGCGCTGACCGTGATGTGCGACGCGCTGTTCACCTCGCCGCTGCTGCACAGCAGCTACCACTCCGGGCAGTTGCTGGACGCCGGCTGGTTCGCGGGATCGCTGCTGCTCGCCTACGCCCCCTGGGCCGCACCCCGCCGCAAGGGCGCACAGGAGGCGCACGTACCGGACGGGCACACGCGCGTGGTCCACGAGCACGTGCCCGGACTGCGCGGCACCGGCCTCCACCACGTGTCCGTGCCCGCCCCGGGAGGTGATCACAGCCGGTATCCGGCCGGCCGGCCGCTCACCGGCTCCCTCGCCGCCCTCACGCCGTACCTCGCCGCCGCGGTGTGCACCCTGGGCATCCTGTACAACGTCCTCAACGGGCGCCGGCCCGACCATGTCGTGCTGATCACCGCGGGCGCCGTCGTGCTCGCGCTCGTCATCCGGCAGGGCATCATGCTGCTGGACAACATCACCCTGACCCAGGAACTGGCGCAGAAGGAGAACCACTTCCGCTCACTGGTGCTGGGCTCCAGCGACGTGATCATGATCGCCGCGCCCAACGGCGTCCTGCGGTACGTCTCCCCGGCCGCCGCCGGTGTCTACGGCCGCCCCGCCGAGGGCCTGGTGGGCACGGAGCTGGCCGGCCTCATCCACCCGGAGGACCTGGGCTGCGTGCTGCACGAGGTGCGCCGCTTCCTCGCCTCCAGCCCCCTGGAGGAACCCACCACCCGCATCGAGTGCCGCTTCCGGTCCGGGGACGGCGGCTGGCTCAACGTCGAGTCGACCGTCAACCGCCACCACGGCGGCCTGATCTTCAACAGCCGGGACGTGACCGAGCGCGTCCGCCTGCAGGCGCAGCTGCAGCACAACGCCGAGCACGACCCGCTGACCGACCTGCCCAACCGCGCGCTGTTCACCCGGCGCGTGCAGCAGGCCCTGTCCGGCCGCCGCGCCACCGACCGGGGCGCCGCCCTGCGGGGCACGGCCGTGCTCTTCATCGACCTGGACGGTTTCAAGGCCGTCAACGACACGATCGGGCACCAGGCCGGGGACGAGCTGCTCGTCCAGGCCGCCCGCAGACTCCAGGACGCGGTCCGGCAGGGGGACACCGCGTCCCGGCTGGGCGGCGACGAGTTCGCGGCCCTGATCGTCGGGGACGGCACCCGGGAGCATGCCGCCCGGGAGCGGAACATCCTGGAGCTCGCCGACCGCCTCAGGGTGACCCTCTCCCAGCCGTACGCCATCGACGGCAGCGACGTGCGGGTCAACGCCTCCATCGGTGTCGCCTTCGCCGAGCAGGGTCTCGGCGCGGGGGAGTTGCTGCGCAACGCCGACCTCGCGATGTACCGCGCGAAAGCGGCCGGAAAGGGCCGGGTCGAGCTGTACAAGCCGCAGATGCAGCAGGACGTCGTACGCAAGGCGGAGCTGGCCACCCGGCTGCGTGCCGCGCTGCACGACGGCGAGTTCGCCCTGCTGCACCAGCCGGTGGTGTGCCTGGCGAGCGGCCGGATCACGGCGGTCTCGGCGCAGGCACGCTGGCGCTCCTCGCAGGGGGTGCTGTTCACCCCGGCCGAGTTCCTGCGGGTCACCGAGGACGGCGACAAGACCGCCGAGCTGGACCGCTGGATCCTGCAGGAGGCCGTCGAGCAGGCGGCCGAGCGGGCCGCGACCGGGACCGTCGTACCGGTGGCCGTCCGTACGAGCGCCCGGCGGCTGCTGGACCGCTCGATGCCGCTCGGCTCCGTGGAGGCGCTGCTGACCCGGCACGGGCTGCCGCCCGGAGCGCTGCTCCTGGAACTGTCCGACACCGATCCGCGGATCCCCCTGGACGAGCTGGAGCGGCGGCTGACCGCGCTCAGCCGGCTCGGGGTGCGGATCGCACTGGACGGCTTCGGCAGCGGCTATGCGGCCATCACCGCCCTCAGAAGGCTCCCGGTGGACATCCTGAAACTGGACCGCGGTCTGGTCGAGGGCGTCGTGGAGTCCGCGCGGCTGCACAAGATCACCAGCGGTCTGCTGCGGATCGCCGGCGATCTCGGGCTGCAGTCCGTGGCCGAGGGGGTGGACCTGCCGGAGCAGGTCGTCGCGCTGCGCGCGATGGGCTGCACGCACGGGCAGGGCATGGCGTTCGCGGGGCCGCTGGACGAGTACCGGCTGCGCCGGGCGCTCGGGTCCGGTCACTACCCGGTGCCGCACGCACCGGCCGAACCGGCGTTCGCGGGGAGTGTGAGCGAGCCGAAGGGGCACTCAGGGGTGTACACAGGGGGTGTTACGGCTGTCTTCGGAGGCGGCGGTGCCCTACGCTCACATTCTGAGACTCCCGTCCCACCCACTTGACACGTGGTGCGCGTCGGGGGGAGGGTCAGTGCCATGCGCACCCGAATTCTCGTACTTGGACAGCGCGTCGGCTGAGCTGGGACCCACCGGAGGACGATCCGGAAACCCCAGCGACCACACCGGCGCGCTCCCCTCGCTTGCCTTGCGGCACGAGGGGTTTTTTGTTGCACGAGTGCCATTCGTGCAGCGCCTGAACTCCGCACAAACCTCGCAAAAACCCTCAGCATCGAGAAGAGAATGCCGATGACCGAGCAGGCCACCGGGGCCCATCCGCAGCCGCGGCCCCGATCCGGAGGACAGCAGTCCGCCCCCGTCGAGCACGTCACGGGTGCGCAGTCCCTCATCCGCTCCCTCGAGGAGGTCGGCGCTGACACGGTATTCGGCATTCCCGGCGGCGCGATCCTGCCGGCGTACGACCCCCTGATGGACTCGACGCGGGTCCGTCACGTGCTGGTCCGCCACGAGCAGGGCGCCGGCCACGCGGCCACCGGCTACGCGCAGGCCACCGGCAAGGTCGGCGTCTGCATGGCCACGTCCGGCCCGGGCGCCACCAACCTGGTCACGCCGATCGCCGACGCCCACATGGACTCCGTCCCGCTGGTCGCGATCACCGGCCAGGTCGCCTCGAAGTCGATCGGCACGGACGCCTTCCAGGAGGCGGACATCGTCGGCATCACCATGCCGATCACCAAGCACAACTTCCTCGTCACCAAGGCCGAGGACATCCCGCGGGTCATCGCGCAGGCGTTCCACATCGCCTCCACCGGCCGTCCGGGCCCGGTCCTGGTCGACATCGCCAAGGACGCCCTGCAGGCGAAGACCACCTTCACCTGGCCGCCCACCATGGACCTGCCCGGTTACCGCCCGGTGACCAAGCCGCACGCCAAGCAGATCCGCGAGGCGGCCAAGCTGATCACCTCCGCCAGGCGGCCCGTCCTCTACGTCGGCGGCGGCGTCCTCAAGGCGCACGCCACCGCCGAACTGAAGGTCCTCGCCGAACTCACCGGAGCGCCCGTCACCACCACCCTGATGGCGCTCGGCGCGTTCCCCGACAGCCACCCGCTGCACGTGGGAATGCCGGGCATGCACGGTGCGGTCGCGGCCGTCACCGCGCTGCAGAAGGCCGACCTGATCGTCGCCCTCGGCGCCCGCTTCGACGACCGCGTCACCGGCAAGCTGGACAGCTTCGCCCCGTACGCCAAGATCGTCCACGCCGACATCGACCCCGCGGAGATCGGCAAGAACCGCGCCGCCGACGTGCCGATCGTCGGCGACGCCCGCGAGGTCATCGCCGACCTGGTCCAGGCCGTGCAGAAGGAGCACAGCGAGGGCCACAAGGGCGACTACACCGCCTGGTGGAGCGACCTCAACCGCTGGCGCGACACCTACCCGCTCGGCTACGACCAGCCCGAGGACGGCTCGCTCTCCCCGCAGGCGGTCATCGAGCGCATCGGCCAACTCGCGCCCGAGGGCACGATCTTCGCCGCGGGCGTCGGCCAGCACCAGATGTGGGCCGCGCACTTCATCCAGTACGACAGGCCCGCCACCTGGCTGAACTCCGGCGGCGCCGGAACCATGGGCTACGCGGTCCCGGCCGCCATGGGCGCCAAGGCCGGCGCGCCGGACCAGACCGTCTGGGCGATCGACGGCGACGGCTGCTTCCAGATGACCAATCAGGAACTGACCACCTGCGCCCTGAACAACATCCCGATCAAGGTCGCCATCATCAACAACGGCGCCCTCGGCATGGTCCGCCAGTGGCAGACCCTGTTCTACAACCAGCGCTACTCCAACACCGTGCTGCACAGCGGCCCCGACGACATCAACCCGGAGGCCAAGGGCACGCGCGTGCCGGACTTCGTGAAGCTGTCCGAGGCGATGGGCTGCGTGGGCCTGCGCTGCGAGCGCCCGGAGGACCTGGACAAGGTCATCCAGGAGGCGAACTCCATCAACGACCGCCCCGTCGTCGTCGACTTCATCGTCCACGAGGACGCGATGGTGTGGCCGATGGTCGCCGCCGGCACCTCCAACGACGAGATCATGGCCGCCCGGGACGTCCGCCCCGACTTCGGCGACAACGAAGACGACTGAGCGAGAGAGACGTAAAAAGACCATGTCCAAGCACACGCTCTCCGTCCTGGTGGAGAACACGCCGGGCATCCTCGCCCGGATCGCCGCCCTGTTCTCGCGCCGCGGCTTCAACATCGACTCGCTCGCGGTGGGTGTCACCGAGCACCCCGACATCTCCCGCATCACCATCGTGGTGGGCGTCGAGGACCTGCCGCTGGAGCAGGTGACCAAGCAGCTCAACAAGCTCGTCAACGTGCTGAAGATCGTCGAGCTGGAGCCCGGCCAGGCCGTGCAGCGCGAGCTCGTCCTGGTGAAGGTCCGCGCCGACAACGAGACCCGCTCCCAGATCGTCGAGATCGTCCAGCTGTTCCGCGCCAAGACCGTCGACGTCTCCCCGGAGGCCGTCACCATCGAGGCCACCGGCTCCGGCGAGAAGCTGTCCGCCATGCTCAAGATGCTGGAGCCGTTCGGCATCAAGGAGCTGGTGCAGTCCGGCACCATCGCGATCGGCCGCGGCGCCCGTTCCATCACCGACCGCTCGCTGCGCGCCCTCGACCGCTCCGCGTAAGGCCGAGGCGTACAACTGACGTACGGCTGAAACCGGGCGGTCGGCGACACGCCGTCCGCCCGGATGCCGAGACCCCGAGACTTCCCTTCCCCTCACCGTCATACGGTGGGACGCACAACCTGCACACCAAGGAGAGAACCCAAAGTGGCCGAGCTGTTCTACGACGCTGACGCCGACCTGTCCATCATCCAGGGCCGCAAGGTCGCGGTCATCGGCTACGGCAGCCAGGGCCACGCCCACGCGCTGTCGCTGCGTGACTCCGGTGTCGACGTCCGCGTCGGTCTGCACGAGGGCTCCAAGTCCAAGGCCAAGGCCGAGGAGCAGGGCCTGCGCGTGGTGACGCCGGCGGAGGCCGCCGCCGAGGCCGACGTCATCATGATCCTGGTCCCGGACCCGATCCAGGCCCAGGTCTACGAGGAGTCCATCGCCCCGAACCTGAAGGACGGCGACGCGCTGTTCTTCGGCCACGGCTTCAACATCCGCTTCGGCTTCATCAAGCCCCCGGCCGGCGTGGACGTCTGCATGGTCGCCCCCAAGGGCCCGGGCCACCTGGTGCGCCGTCAGTACGAGGAGGGCCGCGGCGTTCCGTGCATCGCCGCCGTCGAGCAGGACGCCTCCGGTAACGCCTTCGCGCTCGCCCTGTCCTACGCCAAGGGCATCGGCGGCACCCGCGCCGGCGTCATCAAGACGACCTTCACCGAGGAGACCGAGACCGACCTGTTCGGCGAGCAGGCCGTCCTCTGCGGTGGTACGGCCGCGCTGGTCAAGGCGGGCTTCGAGACCCTGACCGAGGCCGGCTACCAGCCGGAGATCGCCTACTTCGAGTGCCTGCACGAGCTGAAGCTGATCGTGGACCTCATGTACGAGGGCGGCCTGGAGAAGATGCGCTGGTCCATCTCCGAGACCGCCGAGTGGGGCGACTACGTCACCGGCCCGCGCATCATCACCGACGCCACCAAGGCCGAGATGAAGCAGGTCCTCGCCGAGATCCAGGACGGCTCCTTCGCCCAGCAGTGGATGGACGAGTACCACGGCGGCCTGAAGAAGTACAACGAGTACAAGCAGCAGGACTCCGAGCACCTGCTGGAGACCACCGGCAAGCAGCTGCGCAAGCTGATGAGCTGGGTGAACGAGGAGGCGTAGGCCTCATGTCGGGGGCCGGGGCATGCTGCTCCGGCCCCCTTCGTCCATCCGGGGCGAAGCCTCCGTACAAAATGGAGCTGCCCGTCCGGGTGATCCTTCCGTGGAGGCGCATTCCGCCCGCCGCCACGCCACTAGACTGCTGCACACAACACGCGTCAGGCCCACAGCGTCGTGCGTCTTCCGCGGCTAGCCCCCCTCCTCCGCCTGCGGCCGTCGGGACGGCCGTCCGCATGCTCTGGACTTGTGAGGACCTCACGTGAGCTCGAAACCCGTCGTACTCATCGCTGAAGAGCTGTCGCCCGCGACCGTGGACGCACTCGGCCCGGACTTCGAGATCCGGCACGCCAACGGAGCGGACCGAGCCGAACTGCTCCCCGCCATCGCCGATGTCGACGCGATCCTGATCCGTTCCGCCACCAAGGTCGACGCCGAGGCCATCGCCGCGGCGAAGAAGCTCAAGGTCGTCGCCCGCGCCGGCGTCGGCCTGGACAACGTCGACGTCTCCGCCGCCACCAAGGCCGGCGTGATGGTCGTCAACGCCCCGACCTCCAACATCGTGACCGCCGCCGAGCTGGCCTGCGGTCTGATCCTGGCCTCCGCCCGCAACATCCCGCAGGCCAACGCCGCGCTGAAGAACGGCGAGTGGAAGCGCAGCAAGTACACGGGCGTCGAGCTGGCCGAGAAGACCCTCGGTGTCGTCGGCCTCGGCCGCATCGGCGCCCTGGTCGCCCAGCGCATGTCCGCCTTCGGCATGAAGGTCGTCGCCTACGACCCCTACGTCCAGCCCGCGCGGGCCGCGCAGATGGGCGTCAAGGTGCTGTCCCTGGACGAGCTGCTGGAGGTCTCCGACTTCATCACCGTCCACCTGCCCAAGACCCCCGAGACCCTCGGCCTGATCGGCGACGAGGCGCTGCGCAAGGTCAAGCCGAGCGTGCGCATCGTCAACGCCGCGCGCGGCGGCATCGTGGACGAGGCGGCGCTGTACTCGGCGCTGAAGGAGGGCCGCGTCGCCGGCGCCGGCCTCGACGTGTACGCCAAGGAGCCGTGCACCGACTCCCCGCTGTTCGAGCTGGACCAGGTCGTCTGCACCCCGCACCTCGGCGCCTCCACCGACGAGGCCCAGGAGAAGGCGGGCATCGCGGTCGCCAGGTCCGTACGCCTCGCCCTCGCCGGTGAGCTGGTGCCGGACGCGGTCAACGTGCAGGGCGGTGTCATCGCCGAGGACGTCAAGCCGGGTCTGCCGCTCGCCGAGCGCCTCGGCCGGATCTTCACCGCGCTCGCCGGCGAGGTCGCGGTCCGCCTCGACGTCGAGGTCTACGGCGAGATCACCCAGCACGACGTGAAGGTGCTGGAGCTGTCCGCGCTCAAGGGTGTCTTCGAGGACGTCGTCGACGAGACCGTGTCGTACGTCAACGCGCCGCTGTTCGCGCAGGAGCGGGGCGTCGAGGTCCGGCTGACCACCAGCTCCGAGTCGGCCGAGCACCGCAACGTCGTCACCGTGCGCGGCACGCTCGCGGACGGCGAGGAGGTGTCGGTCTCCGGCACGCTGGCCGGCCCCAAGCACGTCCAGAAGATCGTCGCGGTCGGCGACTACGACGTCGACCTCGCCCTCGCCGACCACATGGTCGTCCTGCGCTACGAGGACCGCCCCGGTGTCGTCGGCACCGTCGGCCGCATCCTCGGCGAGGCGGGTATCAACATCGCCGGCATGCAGGTCGCTCGCGCGGTCGCCGGCGGCGAGGCGCTGGCCGTGCTGACCGTGGACGACACGGTGGGCTCCGCCGTGCTGGCCGAGGTCGCTTCCGAGATCGGCGCGACGTCCGCCCGCTCGGTGAACCTCGCCTGAGAGAGCCTCCAACGCCGGACGGGCTGACTTTCGTCAGCCCGTCCGGCGTTCTTCTGTGGTGTCCTACGCGTCGTTCCGCACCTCGATCCTCCGCAGGGACAGCGCCGCTCCCACTGCCGCCAGCACCAGGATCACCGCCCCGGCCAGCGCCGCGCCGTGCATGCCGGTGGTGAACGCCTCCCGGGCCGTGGCGAGGAGGGACTGTCCGGCCCGGCCGGGCAGCTGCGCGGCCGTGGCGAGGGCGTCGCCCAGGGTCTCGCGGGCCCCGGCCGGGGCGGTGGCCGGCATCTCGTGGCGGTAGACCGCCGTACCGATCGAGCCGAGGACCGCCATGCCGAGCGCGCCGCCGAACTCGGCGCTGGTCTCCAGCAGGGAGGAGGCCGTGCCCGCCCGCTCCACCGGGGCGCAGCTCATCGCCAGGTCGGTCAGCTGGGAGACGATCGCGACCATCCCGCAGGCGAGGACGCCGGCTCCGGCGAGCGCCAGCCACAACGAGTCGGTGCCGACGAGGGCGAGCATGGAGTAACCGGCGGCCATGGCCGCGAAGCCACCGGAGACGACGTACCCCCGGTTGACCCCCCGCTGGATGAGCATTGCGGTGACCGGACCGGCGAAGCCGATGAACACCGAGGGCAGCAGGCTCCAGAGGGCGGCCGCCAGCGGGCTCTTGCCGAGGACCGACTGCAGGTACTGCGTGGTGAAGATGGCGGAGCCCATCATGGCGAGGGCGGCAATGAGGTTGAGGACCAGCGCCGGGGTGAAGCCGTGGCCCTTCAGCAGGGCCGGCGGGATCAGCGGGGAGGCGCTGGTGCGCTGCCGGTGGACGAACAGGGCCGCGAAGAGCAGGCCGACGGTGACCGAGACGACGTACAGCGGGTGCCAGCCCTCGGAGGGGATCTCCTTCAGGCCGTAGATCACGGGGAGCACGGCGGCCATCGACAGCGGGACGCTCACCCAGTCGAAGCGGCCGGGGTTCGGGTCCTTCGACTCGGGCAGCAGCACCGGGCCGAGGAGCAGGAGCAGGGCCATCGCGGGCAGGTTGACCAGGAAGACCGAGCCCCACCAGAAGTGCTCGACGAGGATGCCGCTCATCACCGAGCCGAGCGCGATGCCGCCGGTCATCACGCCGGACCACAGGCCGATCGCCTTCGCCCGCTGGGCGGGGTCGGTGAACATCGTGCGCAG
This sequence comes from Streptomyces sp. RB17, assembly GCF_009604455.1. Lineage (GTDB taxonomy): Bacteria > Actinomycetota > Actinomycetes > Streptomycetales > Streptomycetaceae > Streptomyces. The sequence goes on along the minus strand of NZ_WEGL01000010.1, from coordinate 276,007 downwards.
CAGCGCCATCGTCGACGGCATCAGGGTCGCACCGCCGATGCCGAGGATCGCGCGGGCCGCGATCAGGGTCTCGGCGCTGTCGGCGTAGGCCGCGAGGAGCGAGGCGCCGCCGAAGGCCGCGGCGCCCGTCAACAGGAGCTTGCGGCGGCCGATGCGGTCGCCGAGGGAGCCCATCGTCATCAGCAGGCCGGCCAGGACGAAGCCGTAGACGTCGAAGATCCACAGCTGCTGGGTGCCGCCCGGGTGCAGGTCCGCGCTGATCGCGGGGGTCGCGAAGTACAGGACCGAGACGTCCATCGAGACCAGCAGCAGCGGCAGCATCAGCACGCCGAGAGCGGTCCACTCGCGGCGCCCGGCGCGGGCGGGGGCGGCGCTGTCGGCGCCGGCGGAGGTGGTGGTGCTCGTCGAGTTCGTCATGCCAGTGACTGTACGAGCGTCTTAAACGCTTGTCTAGAACGAGTGTATAAGTCATCTGTCTAGGACGGTCGTATGGACCGGCGCTAGGGTGGTGGGCATGGGACACCGTGAGGATCTGCTCGAGGGCGCCAAGCGCTGCCTGCTGGAGAAGGGGTTCCTGCGCACGACCGCGCGGGACATCGTCAAGGAGTCGGGGACCAACCTGGCGTCGATCGGCTATCACTACGGGTCGAAGGACGCGCTGCTGGTGCAGGCCTATGTCGCGCTGATCGAGGGCGTGGGCGAGAGGTTCGATCCGGCCTACGGCGGCGAGTTCAGCCAGTCGCCGGGCTCGCTGGAGCGCTTCCAGGAGGTGTGGACGACCATCATCCGCACCGTCCCCGAGTCACGGGCGATCTGGCTGCTCAGCTTCGAGCTGATGTTCCAGGACGACGACCGGATCACGGAGGTGCGCAAGCTGCTGGCCGAGGCGCAGAAGGAGGGCCGTTCAGGGCTGGTGTCCCTGTTCAGCGGCATCCCGGAGGCCGACCTCGACGAGGAGGCCGCCGAGACCGAGGGCCGCTTCTACCTGACCCTCCTCAACGGCCTCATGGTCCAGTGGCTCTTCGACCCGGACTCGGCGACCACCGCCGAGCAGCTCACCGAGGGCCTGCGGCGGATCACCGCGGCGGCGGGCGCGGACGGCACCCGGTGAGCTGCCGCTGTGCCGAGACCGGGCAGAATGGTTACAGCCGTGCCCGTTTCAACGCCATGTGCAGCAGCAGGCGGTCCTCGCCGTCGTCCAGGTCCAGGCCCGTCAACTGCTCCACCCGGGACAGCCGGTAGTACAAAGTCTGCCGGTGGACGCCCAGTTCGGCGGCGGTGCGGGCGGCCTGGCCCGCGCAGTCGAGGTAGACCTCGGCGGTGCGGGCCAGTTCCCGGTGTGCGGGGGAGAGCAGGGGGCCGGCCACGGGGTCGTGGGCGGCCTCCGGTGGCAGCGCGGTCAGCAGCCGGTACGGCCCGATGCGCGCCCACTGTGCGACCGGCCCGAACCGCGGCTCGGCCAGCGCGGCGCGCGTGGCGGCGGCGGCCTCCTGCCAGACCGTGCCCAGTTCCGCGAGGCCGACCCGGGGATCACCGACCCCGGCGGCGCACCCCGCGCCCCCGGCCCGGGCCGCTCCGGTGACCCCTGCCGCCGCCGCAGCCGCCCGCGCCCCGGCTCCACGTGCCGCCTTGCCCATCGCAGCGGGCCCTACCCCGGCCTGTGCCCCGCGCGCCGTTCCTCCCGTCGCCCCTGTCCCGGGGGCCGCCTCTGCCCCCCGCGCCGCTCCACCTGCCGTACCAGCCCCGCGGCCCGTTCCTCCCACCGCCCCGCTGCCCGTCGCCCCGCCGCCCCGCGCCCCGCTTCCCGGCGCGAGGTGAGCCCCCTCGGCCTCCTTCAGCAACCGTGTGGCCGCCGCCAGGGCGGGGGTGCTCACCTCCGTCGTGCGCAGCCGTACCAGCAGTGCGAGGCTCTGCTGCGAGGTCCCCCAGGGGAGCGTGCACAGCGCGGTGGCGTGCGGGATCGTACGGGCGGCGGGGGCGTCCTCCGGGTCGGCCGACGGCCAGGGCGCCACACAGACGAGGGTGAGCGGGCCGTCGGCACGGGGGCCGAGCGCGGTACGCAGTTCCGCCACCGCCATGTCCTGCTGCCAGCCGCGCTCGGCGGTGAGCACCGCCCGCAGCTCCCGGCTCAGCCCGGCCCCCGCCTCCGCCTCGTCCGCGAGCAGCGCCCCGATCCGGCCGGCCACCTCCATCGCGGCGGCCAGTTGCGCGTCCGTCAGTCCCGGATCGCCGTCCAGCAGCCAGACGTACCCGAGGACGACACCCCGATGCCGTACCGGCAGGCAGATCCGGCCGCGGTAGACCCCCGCCTCCGGGCTCGGCGGGATCCGCACCGGGCCGGTCGCGCGGGTGATGCCGAAGCCCTCGAACCAGGCGCGCACGGTCGCCGTGGAGCGCCGGGTCAGGATCGAGCGGGTGCGCACCGGGTCCAGCGCGGAGGGATCCAGCTCGTCGTCGCTGTCGTACGCCCCGAAGGCGATCAGCTCGAAGTCGCGGTTCTCCAGGGTCGCCGGGACCCCGAGCAGCTCCGAGATCTCGTCCACGAGCTCCTGGTAGTCACCCCTGAAAGCCTTGAAATCCGCCGCCACTCGGGCATTCTCCCTCATTTTCCGGTGGCCTTCATACATCTGTCTGAGATCCCGTGCACGGATGCGTGACAGCTGTCGATGGCTCACGATCGGAGAGATCCCTAGGTTTCACGGTGGTTCTCCGTGCCGTACCCGAGGCGTTGGGTAATGGCCTATTTGATGCTTGTCTGTGGAGGTGCCCCGTGCTGGGTCCCGTGATTCTCGCCGCGTCGCGAAGCGACCGGATGCGACGCCTGATCTCGGCGGCCCCGGTGACCAAGCAGGTCGTCGACCGCTTCATCCCCGGCGAGACCGTCGACGACATCGTGCCGATCATCAAGGACCTGACGGACAAGGGCCTGGAGCTGACGATGGACGTCGTCGGCGAGGACATCACCACCCCCGGGCAGGCCGCCGCCGCCCGGGACGCCTATCTCGCGCTCATCGACCACCTCGAGGAGCTGGAGCTCGGCGAGCGCGTCGAGATGTCCGTCAAGCTCTCCATGTTCGGTCAGGCGCTCGAAGGCGGGCACGAGCTGGCGCTCGCCAACGTCCGCCCGGTCGTCGAGGCCGCCGCCGCCATCGGTACGACCGTGACGCTGGACGCCGAGGACCACACCACCCTCGACTCGATGTTCGCCATCCACGAGGAGCTGCGGAAGGACTTCCCGCAGACCGGTTGTGTCATCCAGGCCTACCTGTTCCGCACCGAGGCCGACGCCCGCAGGCTCGCCGCCTCCGGCAGCCGCGTCCGCCTGGTGAAGGGCGCCTACAAGGAGCCCGCCGAGGTCGCGTACCAGCAGAAGCACGAGATCGACAAGGCGTACGTCCGTATCCTGCGGATCCTGATGGAGGGCGAGGGGTACCCGATGATCGGGTCGCACGACCCGCGCCTGATCGCCATCGCCCAGGAGCTGGCCCACAAGGCCGGCCGCAAGCTCGACGAGTACGAGTTCCAGATGCTGTACGGCATCCGCGGCGACGAGCACCTGCGCCTGGCCGCCGAGGGCCACCGCATGCGCGTCTACACCGCCTACGGCACCGACTGGTACGGCTACTTCATGCGCCGTCTCGCGGAGAAGCCGGCGAACCTGCGCTTCTTCCTCCGCTCGATGGTCAGCAAGGGCTGAGTCCGAACACCCGCTCACGTACAAGGAGTCAAGGAACCCATGGACGCTGTGACCCAGGTCCCCACCCCGGTCAACGAGCCGGTGCACGGCTACGCCCCCGGCTCGCCCGAGCGCGCCCGGCTGGAGACCAAGCTCAAGGAGCTGGCCGAGAACCCGATCGAGCTGCCGATGACCATCGGCGGCGAGAAGCGGATGGGCGGCGGCGAGACCTTCCAGGTGGTCCAGCCGCACAACCACAAGGCCGTCATCGGCACCGGCCGCCACGCCACCCAGCAGGACGCCCGGGACGCCATCGACGCGGCCCTGGCCGCCGCCCCGGCCTGGCGCGCCATGTCCTTCGACGACCGCGCCGCGATCATCCTGCGCGCCGCCGAGCTGCTGGCCGGCCCCTGGCGCGAGACGATCGCCGCGTCCACCATGCTCGGCCAGTCGAAGACCGCCCAGCAGGCGGAGATCGACACGCCGTGCGAGCTGGTCGACTTCTGGCGCTTCAACGTGCACTACGCCCGCCAGATCCTCGCCGAGCAGCCCCCGGCGAACTCCCCGGGCGTGTGGAACCGCCTGGACCACCGCCCGCTGGAGGGCTTCGTCTACGCGATCACGCCGTTCAACTTCAGCGCCATCGCCGGCAACCTGCCCACCGCGCCCGCACTCATGGGCAACGTCGTCGTCTGGAAGCCGTCCCCGACCCAGACCCACGCCGCCGTGCTGCTGATGCAGCTCCTGGAGGAGGCCGGTCTCCCCAAGGGCGTCATCAACCTCGTCACGGGTGACGGCATCGAGGTCTCCGAGGTCGCCCTTGAGCACCGCGACCTGGCCGGCATCCACTTCACCGGCTCGACCAAGACCTTCCAGTACCTGTGGAAGACGGTCGGCAACAACATCGAGAAGTACCGCTCGTACCCGCGTCTGGTCGGCGAGACCGGCGGCAAGGACTTCCTGGTCGCCCACCCGAGCGCCGACCGCGCGGTGCTGAAGACCGCCCTGACCCGCGGTGCCTTCGAGTACCAGGGCCAGAAGTGCAGCGCGACCTCCCGGGCGTACATCCCGGCGTCGATCTGGAACAGCGGCTTCAGGGAGGAGTTCGCGGCCGAGGTCGACTACCTCACCATGGGTGATGTCACCGACCTGTCGAACTTCGTCGGCGCTGTGATCGACGACCGTGCCTTCGCCAAGAACAAGGCCGCGATCGACCGTGCGAAGTCGGACCCGACCTGCGAGATCGTCGCGGGCGGCAGCTACGACGACTCGGTCGGCTACTTCGTCCGCCCGACGGTCGTCGTCTCCACCGACCCGGAGAACGAGATCTTCCGCACGGAGTACTTCGGCCCGTTCCTCGGCGTCTACGTCTACGAGGACGACCAGTACGACGAGATGCTGACCCAGATGGAGTCGGTGTCCGACTACGCGCTCACGGGCTCGGTCGTCGCGGGCGACCGCGCCGCCGCGGCGTACACGATGGAGAAGCTCCGCTACGCGGCGGGCAACTTCTACATCAACGACAAGTCGACCGGCGCCGTCGTCGGCCAGCAGCCCTTCGGCGGCGGCCGCGCCTCCGGCACCAACGACAAGGCCGGCGCCCCGCAGAACCTCCTGCGCTGGACCCTGACCCGCGCCATCAAGGAGACCCTGGTCCCGCCGACCGACTACTCCTACCCGCACATGGGCTGACCCTCAGCCCCCCGAACGACGGGCCGGGAAGCCTGACACCGAGCAGGCTCCCCGGCCCGTTTCCAATCCGGAGCAGAGTCGGGCAGGAGATAGTGGGGCCATGGTCGTCCGACTGCGTCTCGCCCACACCGCCGACCTCGAACCCGCCGAACTCGACGCCGCCCGCGCCCTGTTGGACGAGGCGTTCGACGGGGGCTTCTCCGACGACGACTGGGATCACGGGCTCGGCGGGATGCATGTGCTGCTGCGGGACCGTTCCGGGCTCGCCGCGCACGGGTCCGTGGTGATGCGGCGCCTCCGGCACCGGGGGCGCTGGCTGCGCACCGGGTACGTCGAGGCCGTCGCCGTACGGCCGGACGCGCGGCGCACCGGGATGGGCGGGCGGGTGATGGCGGAGCTGGAGCGGGTGATCGACCGGGCGTACGACCTCGGCGCGCTCTCCGCGACCGAGGAGGGGGCCCGGCTGTACGCCGCCCGGGGCTGGCAGCAGTGGGGCGGACAGGTGCACGCCCTGTCGCCGGACGGGATCGTACGGCTGCCGGAGGAGGAGGGGGGCGTGTACGTACGGCCCGCGCTCGCCGGCCCGCTCGACCCAGCCGGGGAGCTGGTCCTCGACTGGCGGGACGGAGACATCGCCTGACGAATGGTCAGTTCCGCGCGCGAACCAGGATCTTCCCCATGTTCCCGCCGCGCAGCATCAGCAGGAACGCCTCCACGATCCGCTCGAACCCGTCGACCACCGTCTCGTCCGCCGCCAGCGCCCCGCTGCCCAGATGCGGTACGGCGAAGTCGTACAGCTCCTCCTGTGCGTCCCGGTGGTCCTTCACCAGGAAGCCCTCGATGCGCAGGCTCCTCTCCACCACGTCCGCGTGATCGAAGCGGACGGGCGGGGCGTCCGGGGTGTTGTACTGGCTGATCGTGCCGACCCGCACCACCCGGCCCCGTTCGCGCAGCGCGCCGATCGCCGCGCCGAGCTGGTCGCCGCCGACGTTGTCCACGAAGACGTCGATGCCGGTGGGGGCGGCCTGGGCCAGCAGGCCGGCGACCGGGGCCGCGCGGTAGTCGAAGGCGGCGTCGTAACCGACCTGCTCCGTCAGGTACTTCACCTTCTCCGCGGTGCCCGCGCTGCCGATCACCCGCCCCGCGCCGAGCAGCCGGGCGAAGCGGCCGGCCGCCGTGCCGACGCCGCCCGCCGCGCCGGAGACGAACACGTCCTCGCCCGCGCGCAGCCGGGCGATCCGGGTCAGGGCGACGTACGCCGTCAGGCCCGTGCCGCCCAGCACGCCCAGATACGCCGACAGCGGCACGCCCGGGTGGTGCGGGAGCCGCCGCACCTCCTCCGGGCGCACCACGGAGTGCGTGCGCCAGCCCTGGCGGTGGAAGACGATCTCGCCCTCGGCCGGCTCAGCGGTGCGGGAGGCGATGACCCGGCCCAGCGTGCGGCCCTCCAGCGGGGCGTTCAACGCGAAGGCCCCGTCCATCATTTCGCGGTGGTACGGGTCGACGGACCACAGCAGGTTCTCCACCAGGGCGGTACCGGGCGCCGGTTCGGGCACCGGGGACTCGGCGAAGCGGAAGTGGCCGGCGGTGGGGAAGCCGGTGGGGCGGGCGGTCTGCTGCACGGTGAGCGCGATCTCGGTCATGGCTGTGGACGGTAGGCAGGAATGTGGGGCGGGGGCAGGGGGTTGGGTTCATGGAACGCGCCGAAGCATGAATCCGGCTCATATGTGCAGGTGGGAGCCCACAGTGACAGCAGCAGACCTTGGCCCGCGGGAACTGCGCATCCTCGTCGCCGTGGCCGAGGAGGGGGGATTCTCCGCCGCTGCCGAACGGCTCGGGGCCACCCAGTCCGCCGTCTCCCACGCCGTGCGCGGCATCGAGCGGAAGCTGGGTGTCGTGCTCTTCGAGCGCGGCCGGTTCGGAGCCCGGCCGACGGCCGCGGGGGAGCGATCGGCCGCCCATGCGCGGCGAGTACTGCGCATGCTCCGGGCGCTGGACGCCGACGCCCGCGGGGCGGTCACCGGTGAGCTCTCCGGGCCGCTGCGGATCGCCGCCTTCCGCAGCGCCGCCCTGCGCCTGCTGCCGCCCGCCCTGGAACGGCTCGCGGAACAGCATCCCGGCATCGAGGTGAGCGTCTCCGTCGTACGGGAACTGGGCGCCGGCACCGCGGGCGAGGTCGCCGCCGGACGGGCCGACCTCGGGATCGCCACCCTGAGCGGGCCGCCGCCGGCCGGACTGGTCGGAGGGGTGCTGCTGCGGGAGCCGTACGCCCTGGTGCATCCGGCCGGACACCCGGATCCGCGTACCCTCCCGCTCGTCGACTGGGCCGAGAACTGCGGCTCCTGTACCCGCGCCTGGTGGGCCGCCCAGGACTGGATCCCGGCGGCGACCGTCAACGCCGAGGACGACGGGGCGGTGCTGTCGATGGTGGGCAGCGGGCTCGGCATGGCCATCATGCCCGCGCTCTCCCTCACCGGGGCGCCGCCCGCCGTCGGGATCACCGACCTCGGGCCGGACCGGCCGTACCGCTCCGTCGGTTACGTCACCGCCGCCGAACTGGCCGCCACGGCCGCCGTACGGGCCCTGATCCGCACCCTGCGTTCCCTCGGCGAACCGTCACCCGAACGCACGAAAGCCCAGCTCAGGGCGGTGTGACGCGGCCGGCCGTCTCAGATAGTAGGAAGTCCGAGTAATTGTGCAGACAGAACCGGGCCGCTCCCTTACGTTTGTAGGAGCCGAACGTCTCGCTCGATCAAGCGAATGGCGGTCGTGAGCCGGGCCCGGTGCAGGCAACCCCTGCGGCCCTTCGGCTCCCCGCCCCTTCCGGCGTCTCGCAATCTCCCATTGCCGTGCTCCGTGTTTGCCGAAGGAGTCGATCCCCATGGCCGAGACGACCGTCCGCCGCCGGGTCCGCCACGTGACCCGTACGAGCGAGTCCGACCGTAAGAACGCCGCCGCCGCCCTCCAGCGCGCCCTCGACCGCCGCGACAACGGCGGCGAGACCGGCCACTGAGCCCGCGGCCGACGCCGGCCGTCGTCCATATGATGGACGGGCCGTGTCATCACCTGGGACGAGGAGTAGGGTGCCCGCATGTCTCGCAGCATCAATCTCGCAGTGATCCCCGGGGACGGCATCGGACAGGAAGTCGTGTCCGAGGGTCTCAAGGTCCTCTCCGCCGTCCTGCCGCAGGATGTGAAGCTGGAGACCAAGGAGTACGACTTCGGCGCCAAGCGCTACCACGCCACCGGTGAGACCCTCACCGACGCCGACCTCGACGCGCTGAAGCAGCACGACGCCATCCTGCTCGGTGCCATCGGTGACCCGTCGGTGCCGTCGGGCGTCCTGGAGCGGGGCTTCCTCCTCAAGCTCCGCTTCGCCTTCGACCACCACGTCAACCTGCGCCCGTCGAAGCTCCTCCCCGGTGTCGCCACCCCGCTCGCCGGTCAGCCGGAGATCGACTTCGTGGTCGTCCGCGAGGGCACCGAGGGTCCGTACACCGGCAACGGCGGCACCATCCGCAAGGGCACCGAGCACGAGGTCGCCACCGAGGTCTCCGTCAACACCGCCTTCGGTGTCGAGCGCGTGGTCCGTGACGCCTTCGCCCGCGCCCAGGCCCGCCCGCGCAAGAAGCTCACCCTCGTCCACAAGAACAACGTGCTGACCTTCGCGGGTCACCTGTGGACGAACGTCTTCACCAAGGTGGCCAAGGAGTTCCCCGAGGTCACCACCGACTACATCCACGTCGACGCGGCGACGATCTACCTCGTCACCGACCCCGCGCGGTTCGACGTGATCGTCACCGACAACCTCTTCGGCGACATCATCACCGACCTCGCCGCGGCCGTCTCCGGCGGCATCGGCGTGGCCGCGAGCGGGAACATCAACCCCTCCCGCGAGTTCCCCTCGATGTTCGAGCCGGTCCACGGTTCCGCGCCCGACATCGCCGGCCAGGGCAAGGCCGACCCCACCGCCACGGTCCTGTCCGTCGCCCTGCTGCTGCGCCACCTCGGCTACCACAGCGAGGCCGACCGCATCGACGCGGCGGTCGCCGCGGACCTCACCGAGCGTGCCGCGCTGGGTGCCCGCGGTACCTCGCAGATCGGCGACGCGCTCGCCGCCCGAGTAGCCGGCTGACCCGGCGCTCCACCCACGAGAAGCCGCCGGGCCGTACGACCGCCCGGCGGCTTTCGCCTGTCCCCGCCGGGTGCCACCATCGACCCCTGGGCCGCTTTCACCCCCATTCCTTCCGCCGTGGGCCCCGCGCGATAATCGAACGCGGAGCCGCGGTATGAGGGAAAGCTCGGACGTCCTAACACTGGCAGGTCGCAGTGACGGGGCGTGAGCGCGGCCCGTCACTACAACCGGTGAAGGACAAACCACTCATGACGACGCCCACGATCGAGCTCAAGCCCTCCGCCAGCCCTCTCGCCCGCGCCGAGCGCGAGGCGATCCTGGCCGACCCCGGGTTCGGCCGCCACTTCACCGACCACATGGTGACGATCAGGTGGACCGAGGGCCGTGGCTGGCACGACGCCCAGCTCGTCCCGTACGGCCCGATCTCCCTCGACCCCTCCACCCACGTCCTGCACTACGGCCAGGAGATCTTCGAGGGACTGAAGGCCTACCGCCAGCCCGACGGCTCGATCGCGCTGTTCCGCCCCGAGGCGAACGCCCGCCGCTTCCGCAACTCCGCCCGCCGCATGGCCATGGCCGAGCTGCCCGAGGAGCTGTTCATCGCCGCGCTGGACGCGCTGCTCACCCAGGACGCCGACTGGGTCCCGCCGCACGGTGGCGAACAGTCCCTGTACCTGCGGCCGTTCATGTTCGCCACGGAGGCCGCGCTCGGTGTGCACCCGGCGAACGAGTACCTGTTCATGCTCATCGCCTCGCCCTCCGGCGCGTACTTCTCCGGTGGCGTCAGGCCGGTCACCATCTGGGTCTCCGAGGACCACGTCCGCGCCGTCCCCGGCGGCACCGGCGACGCCAAGACCGGCGGCAACTACGCCGCGTCGCTGCTGCCGCAGGCCGAGGCCGCCGCGCACGGCTGCGACCAGGTCGTCTACCTCGACGCGGTCACCCGCACCAAGGTCGAGGAGAGCGGCAGCATGAACGTCGCCTTCGTCTACGGCGACCGGATCGTCACCCCCGAGCTGACCGGCTCGATCCTGGAGGGCATCACCCGCGACTCCCTGCTCCAGGTCGCCCGCGACCTCGGCTACACCGCCGAGGAGGGCGTGATCAGCCTGGAGCAGTGGCGTGCGGACGCCGCCTCCGGTGCCCTGACCGAGGTCTTCGCCTGCGGCACCGCCGCCGTGGTCACGCCCATCGGCCACGTCAAGACCAAGACGGACGCCTGGACCCACGGCGACGGCACCCCCGGCGAGGTCACCCTCCGCCTGCGCGAGGCCCTCCTCGGCATCCAGCGCGGCGTGACGGACGACAAGCACGGCTGGATGCACACCATCGGCTGAGGTCCGCCGCACCGGCCGCCCGACGGAAGCGAATGGCGCGCGCGTTCGAGGCGTACCCCCATTCCCGTCCGGGTATCCACCCCTTCCGCGGGGGCGCGTGCCCCCGCGGACACACATCCGGGGTGACACCCGACACGGGGGAGGGGCGCACGTGAACGCATGGTCGCCGGTGCCAAGACTGCGCTGGTTACTGCGGGCGTTACGCACTCCGCGCCGGCCGCAGAGCCTCACCGCGCTCGCGGCCCTCACCGGCTGCGCGGCCCTGCTGCTGTGGACCGCTCACGGCATGGACGCCTACCAGCAGAACCTCGCCCTCAATCTCGGTACCGACCTCGTCGGCGTGGTCATCACCGTGTTCGTGATCGGCCCGCTGATCTCCCGCGCCCAGGAAGGCCGGGTCCGTGAGCACACCCGGCTGGACTACGAGTGGTTCGCCTCCCAGGTGCACGGCGCGACGGCCTGCGTGAAGGTGCTGGACACCTTCTCCAACCTGTTCGGGCCGCAGTTCTCCGAGCGTCTCTTCCGGGGGATCAGGGCGGCCACCGCCGACGGGGCACGGGTGCAGATCCTGCTGCTCGACCCCGACTCGCTCGCCGTCATCCTGCGCGGCCGTGAACTGGGCGAGCAGAGCGCCGACATCCGCCGCGACATCATGCGCAACCTGCGCACCCTGGACCACTTCGCGCGCCGCCTGGACGACACCTCCCGTGCCCTGCTGGAGGTCCGCCTGTGCCAGACGTCCCCCGGCGTGACGCTCTACCGCTGGGACGAGCGCTGTCTGGTCTCCTTCCTGACGGTGGGCCGGCTGTCCGGCGAGGGCGTCCAGCTGGAGGTCGCCGTCCGCTCCCCGCTCGGCACCTTCGTGGAGCAACGCTTCGACGAGCTGTGGGGGCAGAGCAAGCCGATGGAGCACTTCACCCGGATGCCGCTCACCCTGGTCGACGCCTCCGACGGCCGCCGGGAGTTCCGCTGCCCGTTCGTGTCCCTCGAAGACCGCCTGTACGTCGCCGGGCCCGACCTGGTGTCGTACATGGCCCGGCACCGCCTCGACCAACTCTCCGCCCACAGTGAGGCCTTGGCCGTGCCCGGCGGACACGAGCTGATCGTGGTCGACGACGAAAGTCCGCTGCACGCGCTCCTCATCCAGCACTTCACGGAGAAGTACGATGCGTCGGCGGCCGCGTTCGTGGAGTTGCGACCGCCGGTCCTGGTCACGGAGTAGCGGACCCGGCACAGAATTGAGGCACTGGCACAGATGAGTTCAGCGCTCCACCCCGCTTTGCACGCGAGACCCCGGTATCGCGCCTTCACCCCCCGTGACCTGGACGGACTGCTGGACCGGGTGTCCCTGCCGCCCGCCGAGCGGCTCGCACTGCGGGCTGTGTCGGCGGTCCTGCCCTTCCGTACGAACTCCTACGTGGTGGACGAACTGATCGACTGGTCGGCCGTCCCGGAGGACCCCGTCTTCCGGCTGACCTTCCCGCAGAGCGGCATGCTGCCCGCGCCCGAACTGCGCCGGATGGCGGACCTGCTCGCCCAGGACGCGCCGGCCGCCGAGGTCCGGCGCGCCGCGCACGAGATCCGGATGCGGCTCAACCCGCATCCCTCCGGCCAGCTCGACGCCAACGTCCCCGTGCACGAGGGCCGCCGTCTGACGGGGCTTCAGCACAAGTACCCCGAGACGGTGCTGATCTTCCCGCGGCAGGGCCAGACCTGCCATGCCTACTGCACCTACTGCTTCCGCTGGCCGCAGTTCGTCGGCGAGTCCGAGCTGCGTATCGCCACCGACGACATCGCCGCCACCAGCGCCTATCTGCGTGCCCACCCGGAGGTGAGCAGCACGCTCATCACCGGCGGCGACCCGCTGGTGATGAGCACCGAGGTGCTGCGCCGCTATGTGGAGCCGCTGCTCGGCATCGACACCGTCCGCTCGGTCCGGATCGGCACCAAGGCGCTCGCCTTCTGGCCGTACCGCTTCCTGACCGACCGGGACGCCGACGATCTGCTGCGGCTCTTCGAGAAGGTCGTGGCAAGCGGCCGCCACCTGGCGCTCATGGCCCACTTCACGCACCCGCAGGAACTGCGCCCGCCGGCGGTGCGAGAGGCGATGAGACGGGTGCGGGACACCGGCGCCGTGATCCGCTGCCAGGGCCCGCTGGTCGCCGGGATCAACGACAGCGCCGAGGCATGGGCGGAGCTCTGGGAGGAGACGACCACACTGGGGGCGGTGCCGTACTACCAGTTCGTGGAGCGGGACACCGGCCCGCAGGGCTACTTCGGGGTGCCGCTGGCCCGCGGCCACGCGATCTTCCGTGACGCCTACGCCCGGGTCTCCGGGCTCGCCCGCACGGTGCGCGGACCGGTGATGTCGGCGATGCCGGGCAAGGTCTGCGTGGACGGCGTCGCCGAGGTGGCGGGCGAGAAGGTCTTCGTCCTCCACCTCATCCAGGCCCGCGACCCCGAACTGGTGGACCGGCCGTTCTTCGCCGCGCACGACGAGGGCGCGACCTGGTTCACCGACCTGAAGCCGGCCTTCGGCGCGGACCACTTCCTGCCGGGTCTGGAGGTGGGGTGACTCCCTAGGTCCTGTCGTCGGACTCCCTCCCCCAGCCTTCGGCCGGGGGACCCCAGAGCACGCACCTTCGACGTACATGGCCGCTCCGCGGCGGGCGCGAGGCACGCCCTCGGGGCGGACGACGGGAGTTCGACGACAGGACCTAGCCCCGGCTCTCCGCGCCGACCGGTTCCTGTGCGGCCTCGGCGCGGGCCGGTGCCGTCCGGGTCGTGAGGGCCAGGTGGATCACGCCGCCGACCGCGCCCGACAGCAGGAAGCTGCAGTCGACGCCGCCGGTCAGGTGCAGCAGCGGGCCCTGGTACGACGGCAGGGACACGGCCAGCAGGCCGACGCCGGCGCCCAGCGCCCAGGAGACGGTCGCCCGGATGTTCCAGCCGGCCCGGTACCAGTAGATCCCGCCCCGCGAGCGGCGGTTGAAGACCTGCAGGGCGTCGGCGTCGTACACACCCCGGCAGCGGGCGAAGCCGATGAGGGTGATCACGGCCCACGGGGTGCCGATGGCGGTGAGGAGGAGGACGAAGGACGTCATCGCGGACTGGGCGTTCCAGGCGTAGTGGCCGACGAAGACACAGGCCGTGGCGACGATCGCGACCGTGTAGGTGGCGCGGGCGCGGGACGCCCTGGGCAGGATGGCGTCCAGGTCGAGGCCCATGGAGTACAGCATCAGACCGGCGTTGCCGACCGAGCCGGCCGAGGCGGACAGCAGCAGCGGGATCAGGTACCAGGACGGGGAGGCCGCCACCAGCGGACCGGCGTAGTCGAGCGCCGCGTGGGCGCCGTACGCCGTGAAGGTGCCGAACAGCTGCGGCACCAGCAGGCCCAGGGTCAGGCCCAGCCAAGTGGCCCGCAGGACACGGCGGTTGGAGTGCCGGGCGGGGGAGATGTAGCGGGTGTAGTCGCCGAGCAGGGTGATGAAGGCGATCGGGCCGGACAGGCCGGCGGCCACGGCGGACAGGAACCAGGTCGGCCAGAAGGAGCCGAGCAGATAGCCGCCCGTCTGGGGCAGCGCGGCGGTGGTGAAGTGCGGGGCGTAGGCGAAGACGCCGAGCACCAGCAGGACGGTCATGCCGATGGACAGCACCTTGGACATGTTCAGCAGTACCCGGTAGCCGTACACCGCGCCCGCGACCGTGGCACCGGCGAGCAGCGCGTAGACCACGGCGTACGACGCCCCGTCCTCGGGCAGCCCGAACATCCGGCCCAGCACGCCGATCATCACGTCGCCGCCGATCCACACCGTCAGCGCCGTGTAGCCGAGGGCGAGCAGCAGGCCGACGACCGAGCCGACCAGCCGGCCCCGGACGCCGAACTGGGCGCCGGAGGAGGTGGAGAGGTTGGTCGCGGTGCGCAGGGAGATGAGGGCCAGCGGTGCCGTCACCGCCGTACCGACGACCGTGCCCGCCACGATCGAGGTGACCGACGCCCACCAGCCGAGTCCGAAGGACGGGGGCAGCCAGCCGAAGATGATCACCCCGAGGCAGAGGTTGGAGCCGAGCAGGATCGAGACGAGGTCGCGCGGACCGCTGGTCCGCTCCTCGTCCGGGATGGTGTCGACTCCGCGCTGTTCTATCGGCATGGCTGGTCTCCTTCGACTCCTGCCGGTTCGGTTTGAGCGACGTTCAATGTGACGTGAAGCCTTGTCCGGGGTCAATGCTTCCGTTTCATGAATTCCGTGTTTAGAGTGATGTTCTAAAGCAGGGAAGACAAGGAGGTGCCGCGTCGTGAGACTGACCCCTACGGAGCGTGACCGGCTGCTGCTCTTCGGGGCCGCCGAGCTGGCCCGGGCCCGTCGGGCGCGCGGCCTGAAGCTGAACGTGCCGGAGGCGACCGCGCTGATCGCGGACACCGTGTGCGAGGCGGCACGGGACGGTAGGCGGCTCGCTGAGGCCATCGAGGCGGCCCGCTCCGTGCTCGGCCCCGAGGACGTGCTGCCGGGCGTCGCCGACGTCGTCACCGAGGTGATGGTCGAGGCGGTCTTCGACGACGGCTCCCGGCTCGCGGTGGTCTCCGACCCCATCGGCGGCGGCCTCGGCGAGCGGGCACCCGGCGCTCTGCTCCCGGCGCCCGGGCACGCCGAGCCGGAGGCGGTCATGCGGCTCCGGGTCACCAACACGGCGACCGTGCCGGTCTCCGTCACCTCCCACTTCCACTTCTTCGAGGCCAACCCGCGGCTGGACTTCGCGCGGGAGAAGGCCTACGGGATGCGCCTCGCCGTTCCCGCGGGCTCCTCGATGCGCTTCGGCCCCGGCGAGAGCGTCGAGGTGGGCCTGGTGCCGATCGGCGGCGACCGCATCGCGATCGGCTTCGCCGGGCTGGTCGACGGGCCGCTGGACGCGCCCGGCGCGCGGGAGGAGGCCCTGCGCAGGGCCGCGGCCTGCGGATACCTGGGAACGGAGAACCGATGAACCCCTACGAGTACGCCGCCACCCACGGCCCGCGCGCCGGTGACCGCATCCGCCTCGGCGACTCCGGGCTCACCGTCCGGGTCGAGTCCGACTCCCAGCGCCACGGCGACGAGTTCCTGGCCGGCTTCGGCAAGACCGCCCGCGACGGACTGCACCTGAAGGCCGCCGCCGTCCGCGCCACGTGTGACGTCGTGATCAGCAACGTCGTGGTGATCGACCCGGTGCAGGGCATCCGCAAGGTGTCGATCGGCATCCGCGAGGGGCGCATCTGCGCCATCGGGCGGGCCGGCAACCCGGACACCCTCGACGGCGTGGACGTCGTCGTCGGCACCGGCACCTCCATCGTCTCCGGCGAGGGGCTGATCGCCACCGCCGGTGCCGTCGACACCCACGTCCACCTGCTGTCGCCGCGCATCATGGAGGCCTCCCTCGCCTCCGGCGTGACCACGATCATCGGGCAGGAGTTCGGACCCGTCTGGGGCGTCGGCGTCAACTCGCCCTGGGCGCTCAGGCACGCCTTCAACGCCTTCGACGCCTGGCCGGTCAACATCGGCTTCCTGGGCCGGGGTTCCTCGTCCTCCGCCGCGCCCCTGGTGGAGGCGCTGGCTGAAGGGGGAGCCTCCGGCTTCAAGGTGCACGAGGACATGGGCGCCCACACCCGCGCCCTCGACACGGCCCTGCGGGTCGCCGAGGAGCACGACGTCCAGGTCGCCCTGCACAGCGACGGCCTGAACGAGTGCCTGTCGGTCGAGGACACCCTGAAGGTGCTGGAGGGTCGCACCATCCACGCCTTCCACATCGAGGGCTGCGGCGGCGGACACGTGCCCAACGTGCTGAAGATGGCCGGCGTCCCGAACGTCATCGGCTCCTCCACCAACCCCACCCTGCCCTTCGGCCGGGACGCGGTCGCCGAGCACTACGGCATGATCGTGTCCGTCCACGACCTCAAGCCCGACCTGCCCGGCGACGCCGCCATGGCCCGCGACCGCATCCGGGCCGGCACCATGGGCGCCGAGGACGTGCTGCACGACCTGGGCGCGATCGGCATCACCTCCTCCGACGCCCAGGGCATGGGCCGGGCCGGTGAGACCGTGCGCCGTACCTTCGCCATGGCCGGCAAGATGAAGACCGAGCTGGGCCCCATGGACGGCGACGGCGAGGGCGACGACAACGCCCGTGTCCTGCGCTACATGGCCAAGCTGACCATCAACCCGGCCATCGCCCACGGCCTCTCCCACGAGGTCGGCTCGATCGAGGTCGGCAAGCTCGCGGACATCGTGCTGTGGCGCCCGGAGTACTTCGGCGCCAAGCCGCAGCTCGTCCTCAAGTCCGGCTTCCCGGCCTACGGCGTGACCGGTGACCCCAACGCGGCCACCGACACCTGCGAACCCCTCGTGCTGGGCCCGCAGTTCGGCTCGTACGGCGCCACGGCGGCCGACCTCTCGGTCGCGTTCGTCGCCCGGGCGGCCGTGGACCAGGGCAACGACACGATGCCCACGCGGCGCAGAAGGGTCGCCGTGCGCGGCACCCGGGGCATCGGGCCGGCCGACCTGCGGCTGAACGCCCGGATCGGCGCGGTCGACGTCGACCAGCGCACCGGTCTGGTCACCCTCGACGGCGACCCGCTGCGCTCCGAACCGGCCGACTCGGTCTCCCTCAACCGCCTCTACTTCCTCTAGTCATCAGGGATTTCACATGACCACCCCCGCCGCCGACGGCTTCCGTATGCCCGCCGAGTGGACCCCGCACGAGCGCACCTGGATGGCGTGGCCGGGCCCCAACCCCACCTTCGACGACCCGGACGACCTCGCCGCCTCCCGCGCGGCCTGGGCCTCGGCGGCCCGCGCGATCCGCCGCTTCGAGCCGGTGACGGTCGTCTGCGGTCCCGGTCAGTCGGCGCAGGCACAGGCGCTGCTCGGCCCGGACATCGACACCGTCGAACGCGACCTGGACGACGCCTGGATGCGGGACATCGGCCCCACCTTCCTGACCGACGGCAAGGGCGGACTGGCCGCCGTCGACTGGACGTTCAACGGCTGGGGAGCCCAGGACTGGGCCCGCTGGGAGCACGACTCCAAGATCGCCGCGTACGTCTCCGACCTCGCGGGCGCGAAGACGTACGCCTCGAAGCTGGTCAACGAGGGCGGCGCGATCCACGTCGACGGCGAGGGCACCGTGCTGCTCACCGAGACCGTGCAGCTCGGCCCCGAGCGCAACCCGCACTGGTCGAAGGAGCAGGTCGAGGCGGAGATCCACGCCCACCTCGGCACGGAGAAGGCGATCTGGCTGCCGCGGGGCCTCACCGGCGACTACCCGCCCTACGGCTTCGGAACGCTGGGCCACGTGGACATCGTGGCCGCCTTCGCCCGGCCGGGCGTCGTGGTGGCCCACTCCCAGCCGGACCCGGCCCACCCCGACCACGAGGTCACCAAGGAGGTCATCGGCATCCTGCGCTCCCAGACGGACGCCCGGGGCCGCGCCCTGGAGGTCGTGGAGGTGCCCGCGCCGACCGTCCTGGAGGCGGACGGCCACTGGGCCGACTACTCCTACATCAACCACTACATCTGCAACGGCGGCCTGGTGCTGTGCGGCTTCGACGACCCGCGCGACGAGATCGCCGCCGGGATCTTCCGCCGGCTCTTCCCCGAGCGCACGGTGACCCTGGTGGACGCGCGCCAGATCTTCGCCGGAGGCGGAGGCATCCACTGCGTCACCCAGCAGCAGCCGAAGGTCCGGTGACGGCCCGCTTCGGGTAGAACATACGGGTGAACGTCCTGGTGTGCGCGGCCTGCGGCCGCCGTCTCAGCCCGCCGCTGCGGCTGCTGCCCGAGCTGCCCGAACGTCCGGAGTACGACGGGCAGGACGGAGCGCGGCAGGCCCCGTCGACCGTGCCACGCGGCACTTACGCGGTGGATCCCGAGCCGTCCGGGGGGCCGTACGTGCCGCATCCGGACCCGGAGTGGATGGGGGCGGCCCGCCCCGGCGCCGTCATGCTGGATCCCGACAGTCCGGGGTGCCTGATGTCGGCGGGGCCGCGCGACACGCTCGTCGTCCACCCTGCCGACGACAGGGGCTTCCTCTCCCCCAACGCGGACGTCCGGTCGAACGGGTGCCGCAGCCTTCCGGAAGGCGACGGACCTGACGGGGTGTGTCCCGGCTGCGGGGTGGGAGCGGCGTCGTCGTTCAGCTCGTGCACCGGCCCCTACGAGACCCACTTCCTGCCCGACGCCGTACGGACGGTCCCCGCATGAGCGAGAACCGGTCCCCCCGCCGCCGTACCCCCGCCCCGCCCCGCGAGGACGTCCTCGTCGCCGCCATGGACATGATCGCCGAGCGCGGCCTGGAGAAGCTCACCATGGCGGCGCTCGGCCGCGAGGTCGGGATGAGCAGCGGCCATCTCCTGTACTACTTCCGCTCCAAGGACGAGCTGCTGCTGCGGACCCTGGAGTGGAGCGAGGGGCGGTTGGGCGCCGAGCGGGGGCGACTGCTGACCCGTCCCGGGACCGCGCGGGAACGTCTGTCCGCGTACGTCGACCTGTACGTCCCCGACGGCCACCGCGACCCGCACTGGACGCTGTGGCTGGAGGTCTGGAACCGGTCGCAGAACGCCGACGACGACGCGCGTGCCCGGCAGGTGGCCATCGAGGGTGCTTGGCATCGCGACCTGGTCGCGCTGATCGCCGAGGGGATCTCTCGCGGGGAGTTCCGGCCGGTGGACGCGGACCGCTTCGCGACGCGGTTGCGTGCGCTGCTCGACGGGTTCTCCATCCATGTGGCCATCGGGTTGCGCGGCACGGATCGGGAGCAAGTGCTCGCGCACGTGAGAGAGTTCATCGAGGATGCGCTCGTGGTCGCGTAGCCGCCGCGCCGTCGTGGCTGGTCGCGCAGTTCCCCGCGCCCCTTTGGGGCGCTCCCCGCGCCGTCGGCTGCATGGGTAAAGGAATCGTTTCCTCCGTCGCAGGGCAAGTAACGCCGCATGGGACGACAACACTGGAAGAAGATCTGGGTCGGCTCGGCGGGCAACATGGTCGAGTGGTTCGACTGGTTCGTGTACGCGAGCTTCGCCACCTACTTCGCCGGCGCGTTCTTCCCGAGCGGGAACCCCACCGCCCAGCTGATGAACACCGCCGGCATCTTCGCCGTCGGGTTCTTCATGCGCCCCGTGGGCGGCTGGCTGCTGGGCAGGGTCGGTGACCGCAAGGGCCGTAAGGCGGCGCTGACGCTGACCGTCACGCTGATGTCGGCGTCCGCGATCCTCATCGCCGTCGCGCCGACCTACGCGGTCGCCGGCTACGGCGGCGCGCTCGTGCTGCTCGTCGCCCGGCTGCTGCAGGGACTGTCGGTCGGCGGCGAGTACGCGGCCAGCGCCACCTATCTGACCGAGGCGTCCGACCCGAAGCGGCGCGGGTTCGCCTCCAGCTTCCAGTACGTCTCCATGACCGCCGGCCAGATCATCGGCCTCGGGCTGCAGATCATCCTCCAGCGGACCATGTCCGACAGCGCGCTGCACAGCTACGGCTGGCGGATCCCGTTCGTCGTCGGCGCGCTCGGCGCCGCCGTCGTCCTCTATCTGCGCCGCAGCATGCTGGAGACCGAGCTGTACGAGGAGGACGCCGCACACGCCGAGGAGCGCGGCACCCTGCGGGCCCTGTGGCAGCACCGGCGGGAGGCGTTCCTGGTCATCGCCCTCACCATGGGCGGCACGGTCGCGTACTACACGTACACCACCTATCTGACGAAGTACCTCTCCAACTCGGCCGGACTGTCCAAGGAGACGGCGACGCTCGTGTCCTTCACCGCGCTGATCGTCTTCGCCGCACTCCAGCCGCTCGCCGGCGCCCTGTCGGACCGGATCGGCCGCCGCCCGCTGCTGATCACCTTCGCGGTCGGCTCCACCGTCCTCACCGTGCCGATCATGACCCTCCTCAAGCACGCGGGCAGCTTCTGGCCGGCCCTCGGTCTCGCCCTGCTCGCGCTGGTCGTCGTCACCGGCTACACCTCGATCAACGCCTGCGTGAAGGCCGAGCTGTTCCCGACCGGCATCCGCGCCCTGGGCGTGGCCCTGCCGTACGCCCTCGCCAACGCCCTGTTCGGCGGTACCGCGGAATACGTCGCCCTGTGGTTCAAGAAGGCCGGGATCGAGTCCGGCTTCTCCTGGTACGTGGCGGGCTGCGCCGCCGTGTCGCTCGTGGTGTACGTCACCATGCGGGAGACGAAGGACCTGGACCTCGCCCGGGTGAGGGACCGCGCGGATTCCAGTCTGACGCCCGCATCCTGAGACGGACGGCGAGTCGGGGGCGGGATTGTGCCAGACTGCCCCCGTGCTCTCGTTCGCCATGATTATTGGCAGCAGGCGCGCCGGTCCGCAGTGACCACCTCGTACGACCAGGTGCGGGTGGCCACCGTCGTCCTCGACCCGCGCGCAGACCTCTCGCACCCGCGAGGGGTTTTTTCGTTTTCCGGCCCACCTGCAGCCGGCAACGGAGCGCGAGGGACCATTGGGGGGACGGTGGAGCCGGTCATTCCGGTAAGACCGAAGATCCACAACAGGAGCCTTGAGACCATGACCGAGACGGCAACCAGCGAGCTCGACGACTCGTTCCACGTCTTCGACACCACGCTGCGCGACGGCGCGCAGCGCGAGGGAATCAACCTCACCGTCGCGGACAAGCTCGCCATCGCACGGCACCTGGACGACTTCGGCGTCGGCTTCATCGAGGGCGGCTGGCCCGGCGCGAACCCCCGTGACACCGAGTTCTTCGCCCGCGCGCAGGCGGAGATCGACTTCAAGCACGCCCAGCTGGTCGCCTTCGGCGCCACCCGCCGCGCCGGCGCCAAAGCCGCCGAGGACCCGCAGGTCAAGGCCCTCCTCCAGTCGGGCGCCCCGGTGATCACCCTGGTCGCCAAGTCGCACGACCGGCATGTGGAACTGGCGCTGCGCACCACGCTCGACGAGAACCTGGAGATGGTCCGCGACACGGTGTCCTACCTGAAGGACCAGGGCCGCCGGGTCTTCGTGGACTGCGAGCACTTCTTCGACGGCTACCGCGCCAACCCCGAGTACGCCAAGGCCGTCGTCCGTACGGCGGCGGAGGCCGGTGCCGACGTCGTCGTCCTGTGCGACACCAACGGCGGCATGCTGCCCGCCCAGGTCCACGCCGTCGTCGCCACCGTCCTCGCCGACACCGGCGCCCGGCTCGGCATCCACGCCCAGGACGACACCGGCTGCGCGGTCGCCAACACCCTCGCCGCCGTCGACGCGGGCGCGACCCACGTCCAGTGCACCGCCAACGGCTACGGCGAGCGCGTCGGCAACGCCAACCTCTTCCCGGTCGTCGCCGCCCTGGAGCTGAAGTACGGCAAGCAGGTGCTGCCCGAGGGCAAGCTCCGCGAGACGACCCGGATCTCGCACGCCATCGCCGAGGTCGTCAACCTCACGCCCTCCACCCATCAGCCGTACGTGGGCGTGTCGGCCTTCGCGCACAAGGCCGGACTGCACGCCTCCGCGATCAAGGTCGACCCGGACCTGTACCAGCACATCGACCCCGAGCTGGTCGGCAACACCATGCGCATGCTGGTGTCCGACATGGCGGGCCGCGCCTCGGTCGAGCTCAAGGGCAAGGAGCTCGGCATCGACCTCGGCGGCGACCGGGAACTGGTCGGCCGGGTGGTCGAGCGGGTGAAGGAGCGCGAACTCAAGGGCTACACCTACGAGGCGGCCGACGCGAGCTTCGAGCTGTTGCTGCGGGCCGAGGTCGAGGGCCGCCCGCTGAAGTACTTCGACGTGGAGTCCTGGCGGGCCATCGTCGAGGACCGCCCCGACGGCACCCACGCCAACGAGGCCACGGTGAAGCTGTGGGCCAAGAGCGAGCGGATCGTCGCCACGGCGGAGGGCAACGGCCCGGTCAACGCCCTCGACCGCGCGCTGCGCGTCGCCCTGGAGAAGATCTACCCGCAGCTCGCCAAGCTGGACCTGGTCGACTACAAGGTCCGCATCCTGGAGGGCGTGCACGGCACCTCCTCCACCACCCGCGTCCTGATCTCCACCTCCGACGGCTCCGGCGAGTGGTCCACGGTCGGCGTGGCGGAGAACGTCATCGCCGCGTCGTGGCAGGCGCTGGAGGACGCGTACACGTACGGGCTGCTGCGGGCGGGGGTGGAACCGGCGGAGTAGCAGC
Organism: Streptomyces sp. RB17; assembly: GCF_009604455.1. Classification (GTDB taxonomy): domain Bacteria; phylum Actinomycetota; class Actinomycetes; order Streptomycetales; family Streptomycetaceae; genus Streptomyces. The sequence goes on along the minus strand of NZ_WEGL01000010.1, from coordinate 253,009 downwards.
GCCCCCGAGCGGAGCGCTAGGGCGCGCGCCAGATGTTGTCGAATGCCGCGTTCTCGATGCGCCGCCGCTCCCGCACGGCCCCCAGTTCCGTCACCGCGTCGCCGACCGTCACCACAACGGTGACCACCGCCTCCTCCCCGGGCTCCTCCTCGGGCGGCCGTTCGCCCTGGATGCCCAGGGTGGCGGCGAGCCCGGCGAGGACCGGCTCGCGGGACCACCAGCGGTCGGCGGCGTGCCGGCGGGCCGGGGTGTCGGCGGCCGCCGCCTTGTCCGCCCGGTGCGGCCAGCGGTGCCGCTTCCCGGAGAGCTTCCCCTCGGCGTCCAGGACGTCGCGGTAGGCCGTGGCCAGCCCCTCCCCCCGGCGCCACAGCCAGTCCTCGACCGTCTCGTACGGTTCCTTGCGCACGAGCGCCGTCCCGGCCTCGTCCAGCATCCGGTCACCCGTGGTCAGCACGGGACCCGGCACGATGCGCTCACCCTCCAGAGTGAGCGCCCGTGCCCCGAGAAGGTCGATCAGCTCGGCCCCCGCGAGCGCCAGCGACAGATCGCCCGCTTCTACGGGGTGCTCGCCGGGCACGTCGAGGCTGACGAGGAACAGATCCTGCGGTGTGGTCATACCCCTACCATGTGCCGCGGCCGCCGGAAACGCAGCACGACGAGCCCGTGTTTCGGCCGACCGAACCGCATGGGCCCGGGGGGCCAGGGGGCGGAGCCCCCTGGCAGGGCGCCCTACTGCAGGTGCCACTTCTGGTTCGCGGCCCCCGTGCACGACCAGATCTGTGCCCGTGCCCCGTTCGCCGACGAGTTGTCCGTCACGTCGAGGCACTTGTCCGCCGCGGTATTGACCACATCGCCGGTCGAAGAGTTGTACGACCACTGTTGGGCGCCGGTGCCGTTGCACCCGTACAACTGCACCTTGGCGCCGTCCGCCGTCGAACCCGACGTCACGTCCAGGCACTTGCCGAGCGCCTGGACCGAGCCGTCGGCCATCACCGTCCACCGCTGGGCGGCGGTGCCGTTGCAGTCGTAGAGCTGTACGGCGGTGCCGTCGGCGCTCGAACCGCCCGCCACGTCCAGGCACTTGCCGGCCAGGCCGACGAAGGAGCCGGTCTGCGAGCCGCCGCCGGACTGGGTGCCGGACCAGGTGAAGGTGGCCGAGGTCTTGCCGGGCAGCGAGTACGTGGCGTGCTCCGAGCCCCAGTCGATCGTGACGGTCTGGGCCGAGGAGGAGTCGTTGTAGGCGATCAGGGCCTTGCTGCCGTCGGGGTTGCGCCAGGCGACGTTCGGCACGGTGGTGGACGCCGTGGAGGCGATCCGCTGGGCGCCGGGCCGGACGAACTTGGTCAGGTGGCCCATGTCGTAGTACTCGACGGTGTAGTCCACGGTGCCGCTCGCGCCGTCGCCGTCGTGCACGGTGACCAGGCCCGTGCAGGTGCCGCAACCCCCGTTGTGGGGACCGCCGTTCTGGTCCACGGCCAGCGACCACTTGGTCACCGACTTCGCCCAGTTGCGGGTGTAGTCGATGATGTTGGACATGTCCTCGCGCTGCTGGTTCGCGATCCAGGTGCCGCCGGAGTGCTCGGTGCCGAAGGCGTCCAGCGAGGGGTACTGGTCGTGCACGGTGGTCTGCTTGGTCACGTCACCGCCGTAGCCGTGCCAGGCGATCCCGCCGAAGTTGGGGTGGTTCTGGATCGCCGGGTCGTCGACGCTCTGGGCCGCGTAGGAGTCGTAGGTGTCCCAGTTCCAGTCGTGGGCCAGCACCTTGGTGCTCAGCCCCGCCGACTGCAGCTGCGGCAGCAGGTCGTTCTTGAGGAAGTAGTCGAGACCGCTCGCGTTCCAGCTCATCGACGGGTAGCCGGAGCAGCAGGTCGGCTCGTTCTGCGGGGTGACGTACGAGACGTCGATCCCCTGGTCCTGGTACGCCTGGAGGTACTTCACGAAGTAGGAGGCGTACGCCCCGTAGTCCTCGGCCTTCAGCCAGCCGCCGTTGAGCGAGCCGCTGTCCTTCATCCAGGCCGGGGCGGTCCATGGCGAGGCCATGACCGTCAGAGAGGGGTTGAGCTGGAGCGCCTGCCTGGTGAGCGGTACGACGTCGGCGAGGTCGTGGGCGATCGAGAACTGCGACAGCGACGGGTCCGTCTGCCCGGACGGCACGTCGTCGTACGTGTAGCCGTACCGTGCGAGGTCCGAGGCGCCCATCGGGTTGCGCAGGAACGACAGTCCGATCCCGTCCGTCGGCGAGAACAGCTTGCGCATGGTCGCGTCCCGGGTCGTCTGGGACAGTGCCCCGCTGCTGTTCATCAGCCATGCCGCGGTGTCCGTGAAGGACGCGCCGCCGCCGGTGAAGGTCTGGTAGCGGGTGTTCTCGTCGACGGTGATGTTCGTGCCGCCGCCGCTCGTGCCGGACTGGAAGGCGAACGGCGTCTGGGCCTGCAGACCGCGTACGACATGCCGGCCGGCGGAGTCGTCGGTGGTGGTGAGCCAGGCCGTGACCTGCTCGCCGGCCGCGTGCGCGGGGGGTACGGCGGCGGTGAAGCCGGCGGCGGAGAGCAGTCCGGCCAGCAGCAGCCGGACCGTGCGGGGGGTACTCCTCATGTGCGTCGCCCTTCCTCTCGGGTCGACAGAACCGGTGAGGCACAACTGACGTGCCGTCTTGACGGGTTGGGGAGCCGTTAGTTAACTCACGGCATGATCTAAGCCATGAGTGAACCATGAGAGCCGAGGGAAGGTCTATGCCGAGAACCGCCCTGCTCGTGTCCGGGGCCCTGCTCGCCGCCCTGCTGCCCCTGTCCGCTGCGGCGCATGCCGCCGACGACCCCGCGCCCACCCCGGTCGACCGTTTCGAGGGCGAGGTCCCCTTCGCCTCCCAGCCCGCCGACGGCATCTTCACCTGGGGCAGCGACGCCGACGACCCGCCCACCCTGCACCTCACCGACCGCTCCGACGCCCCCGAGGGCGCCAAGGTCCTCACCGGCACCTACGACATCAGCGGCTACGGCGGCTTCACCCACGACTTCGCCGCCGACCAGCCCGCCCACGACTGGTCCGCTCACCAGGGCATCCGCTTCTGGTGGGAGGGCCGGGACAACGGCCGGAAGATCGCCTTCGAGATCAAGGACGGCGGCGCGAACGGCGAGGCCTCCGAACTCTGGACGACGTCCTTCGCCGACGACTTCACCGGCTGGAAGCAGATCGAGATCCCGTTCACCGACTTCCAGTACCGCACCGACTACCAGCCCGTCGGCGGCATCGACCACGTCCTCGGCCTCACCCGGATGTGGGGGTACGCGGTCACGCTCCCGGCCGGCACCAAGGGCGACTTCGCCATGGACGACGTCGAGCTGTACGGGAAGGCCGACCAGTCGCTGCGCGCCTCCGTCGGCACCGACGCGCCGGTGTACCCGGTCAGGGCGGGCGGCACCGCAGAGGTCGAGGTCACCCTGGCCACCACCGGGGACCGGCCCGTCGACGACCCGGTGACGGTCACGTACTCGACGGAGGGCGGCACCGCCACCGCCGGCCGGGACTACACCCCGACCGAGGGCACCCTCACCTTCCCGGCCGGCACCGCCTCGGGCGCGACGCGGACCATCGAGGTGCCGACCCTGAAGGACAAGGGCGCCGCAGCCGCGAAGACCATCCCGGTCAAGCTCTCGGTCACCGGCGCCAAGGCCCCCGCCGAGACCCCGCAGGTCGTCATCGACGCGCACGGACTGCCGTACCTGAACAGCAGGTTGCCCGTGCAGCAGCGCGTCGCCGATCTGCTGTCCCGGATGTCCCTCGAGGAGAAGGCCGGGCAGATGACCCAGGCCGAGCGCGGGGCCGTCGGGGGCGGGGGCGACATCGCGACGTACGCCCTCGGCTCGCTGCTGTCCGGCGGCGGTTCCACGCCCACGCCCAACACGCCCGAGGCCTGGGCGAAGATGATCGACGGCTTCCAGCTCCGGGCGCAGGCCACCCGCCTGCAGATCCCGCTGATCTACGGCGTCGACGCGGTCCACGGCCACAACAACCTGAGCGGCGCCACGATCATGCCGCACAACATCGGCATCGGCGCCAGCCGTGACCCCCAACTCGCCTACCAGGAAGGGGCGGTGACGGCGGCCGAGGTCCGGGCCACCGGCATCCCGTGGGACTTCGCGCCCTGCCTGTGCGTGAGCCGCGACGAACGCTGGGGCCGCTCCTACGAGTCCTTCGGCGAGGACCCCGCCCTCGTGCAGTCCATGGAGACCGTCATCCAGGGCCTCCAGGGCCGGGCCGACGGCGGTGACCTGAGCCGGAACGACAAGGTGCTCGCCACCGCCAAGCACTTCGCCGGCGACGGCGGCACCGCCTACGGCTCCTCCACCACCGGCACCTACACCGTCGACCAGGGTGTCACCACGGTCACCCGGCAGCAGCTGGAGGACATCCACCTGGCGCCGTACAGGACCGCCGTCGAGCGGGGCATCGGCACGGTCATGCCGTCGTACTCCTCGCTCGACATCGTCGGCGACGGCAAGGGCGCGGTGAAGATGCACGCCCGCGGCGACATGATCAACGGCGTGCTCAAGGACCGGATGGGCTTCGACGGCTTCGTCATCAGCGACTGGAACGCCATCGACCAGCTCCCCGGCGACTACGCGACCCACGTCCGCACGGCGGTGAACGCGGGCGTCGACATGATGATGGTGCCGTACTCCTACAAGGACTTCAGCGGCACGCTCGTCGACGAGGTGAAGGCGGGCCGGATCAGCGAGAAGCGGATCGACGACGCCGTCTCCCGCATCCTCACCCAGAAGTTCAGGCTCGGCCTCTTCGAGCACCCGTACGCCGACACCAGCGGCGCCGCCGCCATCGGCTCCCCGGCCCACCGGGCGGTCGCCCGCCGGGCCGCCGCCGAGTCGCAGGTGCTGCTGAAGAACAGCGGCGGGCTGCTGCCGCTGAAGAAGAGCGAGAAGGTGTACGTCGCCGGGTCCAACGCCGACGACCTCGGCAACCAGACCGGCGGCTGGACCCTCACCTGGCAGGGCGCGTCCGGCACCCACACCCAGGGCACGACCGTCGTGCAGGGGATGCGGGACGCCGGGGGAGACGTCACCTACTCCAAGGACGCCTCCGCCCCGACCGACGGCTACGACGTCGGCGTGGTCGTCGTCGGCGAGACCCCGTACGCCGAGGGTGTCGGCGACGTCGGCAACGGGCACTCGCTGCAGCTGTCGGCGGCCGACCAGGCGGCCGTGGACAAGGTGTGCGCGGCCATGAAGTGCGCGGTGCTGATCGTCTCCGGCCGCCCGCAGCTGATCGGCGACCGGCTCGGCGAGATCGACGCGCTGGTGGCCTCCTGGCTGCCCGGCACCGAGGGCGAGGGCGTCGCCGACGTCCTGTACGGCAAGCGCCCCTTCACCGGACAACTCCCCGTCACCTGGCCGAAGTCCGAGTCCCAGCTGCCGATCAACGTCGGCGACGCGTCGTACGACCCGCAGTTCCCGTACGGCTGGGGCCTGACCACGCTCACCGACGTCCCACGCGGCGGCACGGCCACCCTGAAGGCGCTGGCTGCGGCGGCGACGGTCGCCGAGCGCAGGGGTGACGACCGGGCCGGCCGTGAGCTGGTGACCAAGGCGCGGCTGCTCGTCCAGCAGAAGGCGGGCGAGCGGATGCGCCAGGCGGTGGCCGAGCCGTTCGCCGACGCCGACCATCTGCTGCTGACCGGCCGGTACGGAAAGGCGGTGGAGAAGCTGATCGAGGCGTACGGGGCCGCATAGACCCGGACGGTATGACCGATTAAGGGGGGCTTCGGGTAGCTTCGAAGGATGAAGGCCGTCCTGCGGACCCGAAGCCTCCCAGCCCTGCTGCTGGCTGCCCTCACCCTGGTCGTCGCGACCGTGTTCGCCCCCGGGGCGAGCGCGGACACGAGCATCTCCGCCATCGCCCAGGCCCTCCGCAAGAGCCCGGTCTACGTCGATCCGGCCGCCTCGGCCCAGCTGCCGAAGGCCGATGCCGACGCGCTCGCCCGACGCATCAAGGGCGCGGACAAACCGCTGTTCATCGCGGTGCTCCCGGCCGGCTACCCGACCGCGAACCTCTTCTCCGACCTGCGGGCGGCCACCGGCATCACCGGCCTGTACGGCATCCGCCTCGGCGACCGCTTCGACGCGCGGGCCGACTCCTCCGTGATGTCGGCGACGGCCCGGCGGAACCTGGTGTCGAGCGTCCAGGGTGAGCCGGCGGGGGCCCAGCTCACCGACTTCACCGACCGCGCCCTGGCGAACATGGGCGGCCACGCCCCGACGAGCTGGGGCGGCTCCGCCGGGGGATCCTCCGCGACGGCCCTGATCGCGGTGGCCGCGGTGCTGGTGGCGGGCGGTGCCGGGGCCTACGTACTGGTGCGCCGCAGCCGCCGCCGGCGCGAGGAGGAGCAACGGGCCGCCCTGGACCGCCTCCGGGTGGTCGTGGACGAGGACATCACCGCCTTCGGCGAGGAACTGGACCGCCTCGACTTCCAGCCGGCCGACCCCGGCGCCGACGACGCGATGCGCGACGACTACACACACGCCCTCGACGCCTACGACACCGCCAAACAGCGGATGGCGCAGGCGAGCCGCCCCGAGGACGTCCGCACGGTCACCGAGGCCCTGGAGGACGGCCGGTTCTCCCTGGCCCGCCTCGCCGCCCGCCGCGAGGGCCGCCCCCTGCCCGAGCGCCGTCCGCCCTGCTTCTTCGATCCGCGGCACGGCCCCTCGGTGGCCGACGCCGACTGGACCCCGCCCGGCGGCGCCCCGCGCCGGGTGCCGGTCTGCGCGGCCGACGCCACCCGGCTGGCCGACGGCCGTGACCCGGTCATCCGCGAGGTCGACACCGACCAGGGCCGCCGCCCCTACTGGGACGCGGGCCCCGCCTACGGCCCCTGGGCGGGCGGCTACTTCGGCGGCGGCATCCTGCCCGGCCTGCTCGTCGGCACCCTCCTCGGCAGCATCATGGCCACCCCCTCGTACGCGGCCGACTACGGCGCCGGGTACGGCGACTTCGGCCCCGGCTACGGTGGCGACTTCGGGGGCGACCACCAGGGCGGCGACGTCTCCGGCACGGACTTCGACGCCGAGGACTTCGGGGGCGGGTTCGGGGACGGTGGGGACTTCGGCGGCGGAGACGGGGGCGGCGGCGACTTCGGCGGGGGTTTCTGAGGGGTGCAGGGGGTCGCTGTGCGCGGGCCGTCCCCGTCCGTCAACGGCGCTCGCCCTCTTCGCCCGTCTCCAGGGACCCCAGCCGTTCCATCAGCCCGGCCGCCAGCGCGAGTACGCCGCGCTCGGTCTCGCCGAGCGACCCGAGGGCCACGGCCAGCCAGGCGTCCCGCTCGGCCATGTCCCGCCCCAGCGCCTGCCGTCCGGACCCGGTGAGCGACAGCACGGACTGGCGCCGGTCGTCCGTGCCCCGCTCCCGCACGATCAGCCCCTCGGCCTCCAGGTCGGCGTAGACCCGGGTGAGCGACTGCGGCCGCTGTCGCTCCTCCGCCGCGATGTCACCGGGCGTCGACGGCCCGTGCCGGTGCAGATATCCGAGCACGGCGAGCTGGTTGGGGCTGAGACTCCCGTCCCCGCGCTCCTGCCGCAGACGCCGGTTGAGCAGGACGACGGCGCGACGGAGCCGGGCGGCTTCGGAGAGGTGATCCATGGGAAGATCGTACGCAACTGCTTACTAGTCTTGAGTTCAGTCCCCTGTATGGTCGAATGGTGGGTCGAAAACTCATACGCAACGCGTACGAATCTCTGCTGACGATGACGGCGGTCCTGCTGTGCTGGGGAGCCGCCCTGTGGCTGGAGGGCGCCGCCGGACTGCACACCGACGTCCCCGTCCTCGCGGTCGCCCTGACCCTGCCCCTGTCCTCGACGCAACGCACCGCGCCCGCGCGCCGCAGGGCGGCGGCCCTCGTGCTGCTGCCCGCGACGGCCGCCGGCGCCCAGTTCCTGGGCCGCCTGATCATGCACGACTACGCCCTCGGCGCCGCCGTCTTCACGCTGGGCATCTCGCTGTGCGTCTGGATCCGCCGCTACGGCCCCGCGGCGAGCAGGGCGGGCACGCTGATGACCCTGCCGTTCGTGGCGCTGCTCGTCGTCCCCGGACCGGCGCTGCCGACCGCCGCCGAGAGCGGGCTGGTGAGCTGGTTCTGGTCGGCGGTGATCGCCGTTCTGGCCTGCGCCTGCGTCTGGCTGGTCCAGGGTCTCGCCGACCGGTACGGCCCCTGGCGGCCGGAGCCCGAGCCGGCCGCGCCCCGCAGGGCCTCCCGTCTGCACCCGCGCCCCAGCACCCGCATGGCCGTGCAACTGGCGGCCGCGGTGGCGGCGGCGTTCCTCTGCGGCCGGCTCCTCTTCGACGACCACTGGCCCTGGGCCGTTCTCACGGTGTACGTCGCCGCCGGCGGCAACCGGGGTCGAGGGGACGTACTGCGCAAGGGAGTCGAGCGCTTCGCCGGTGCGACCGTGGGGACGCTGCTGGCCACCGGCGTGGCGGCCGCGGGCATCACCGGCCGGGCGTCGGTGGCGGTGATGTTCGCGGTCCTCGCCGTCGCCCTGTGGCTGCGCCCGCTCACCTACGCCTACTGGGCTGCCGGAATGACCACGGCCCTGTCCCTCCTCCTCGGCTACTTCGGCCAGGACGCGACGGACCTGCTCCCGACCCGGCTGGCCGCGATCGCGCTGGGCGCGGCCCTGTCGATCGCGGCGGCGTGGTGGCTCCTGCCCGTCACCGGCCGCGCCGACGGGCGTACCGTTCACCGGCAGACTGCCACCAGGCAGGCGGAGAAGGCCCGTTGACCAGCGAGGCCGGCTGACCGGGACGCAGCCCGAGCCGGCACAGCGCCCTTCCGCTCCCCGGCCGGCATCCGGTCGGTGCCGCGCTCCCGCGGTGGCGCCAAGCCGGCAGCACACACGAGCGCCCGCCTCCCGTTTCCGGGGAGCGGGCGCGCTCGCGTGTCGGAGGCCGAACCGCCTAAGGCTCAGGCCTGCTTGATCGCCGAGATGTCGAAGTTCAGCTTGATCTTGTCGGAGACGAGCATCCCGCCGGTCTCCAGCGCCGCGTTCCACGTGAGCCCCCACTCGGAGCGCAGGATCTCGGCCTTGCCCTCGAAGCCGACGCGCTCGTTGCCGAACGGGTCCTTCGCGGCGCCGTTGAACTCCAGGTCGATGGTGATCGGCTTGGTCACGCCGAGGAGGGAGAGGTCACCGGTGATGCGGTAGTCGTCGCCGCCCAGGGCTTCCGCCTTGGTGGAGCGGAAGGTCATGACCGGGAACTCGTCGGTCTTGAAGAAGTCGGAGGACTTCAGGTGGCCGTCCCGGTCGGTGTTGCCGGTGTCGATGCTCTCCATCTTGACGTCGAGCGTGGCGGTGGAACTGCCGGGGTCGGCCCCGTCCAGGTGCAGGGTGCCGGTGAAGTCCTGGAAGGCGCCCTTGACGTTGGTCACCATCGCGTGGCGCGCCACGAAACCGATCGTGGTGTGCGCCGGGTCGATCGTGTAGTCACCGGTCAGCGCGGTCCGGTCGGGACCGGCGGCAGGGGTCTGCGGGGTGGTGTTGTCCTTGCGGCTGAAGATGCCCATGATGTCCTCCTGGAGATTTCTGTTTAACGTTCAACCAACCTAACGCTTCCGACCGTAGACCTATTCCGTCCGGTTTTCAACATCATCCGCAGGGTGACTCTGCGGTAACCTCAAGTCACGGTCCTTCGGGGTGGGCCGCCGTCCGAGGGGGCCGTGTCACTCCGGGGGATGCACGCGCCGGCCATGAATGTGGGGCGGCTCTCACGCGGCGCCTTTGTGGCTCCTCCACAACCCCGATGCCCCGTAAGCAGTCGGAACGGCTGCACGCGGCCACGGTTCTGTTCACTGGTACCAGGAAAACGGGCCGGAGACTGTACGGAGTCAACGGCTCGCTTTCCTTGGTGTCCTTCGTAAGGTCGCTACATGACCGTTTTGGAAGAGACGACGGGTGAGCCGACCGGCGAGCCGACGGACGCGCGCGGACGGGTCGCCGAGCTGCACGACATTCGTGCCCGGGCCGTGGCGGGCCCCAGCGAGAAGGCGACCGAGGCGCAGCACGCCAAGGGCAAGCTGACGGCGCGGGAGCGGATCGAGCTGCTCCTGGACCCGGGGTCCTTCCAGGAGGTCGAGCAGCTGCGTCGGCACCGTGCGCAGGGCTTCGGCCTGGAGGCGAAGAAGCCGTACACCGACGGTGTCATCACCGGCTGGGGCACGGTGGAGGGCCGTACGGTCTTCGTCTACGCCCACGACTTCCGGATCTTCGGCGGTGCGCTGGGCGAGGCCCACGCCACCAAGATCCACAAGATCATGGACATGGCCATCGCGGCCGGCGCGCCTCTCGTGTCGCTGAACGACGGCGCGGGCGCCCGCATCCAGGAAGGCGTCTCCGCCCTCGCCGGCTACGGCGGCATCTTCCAGCGCAACACCAAGGCGTCCGGTGTCATCCCGCAGATCTCGGTGATGCTCGGCCCGTGCGCCGGCGGCGCGGCCTACTCGCCCGCCCTGACCGACTTCGTCTTCATGGTCCGTGAGACGTCCCAGATGTTCATCACGGGCCCGGACGTGGTCAAGGCGGTCACCGGCGAGGAGATCACCCAGAACGGCCTGGGCGGCGCCGACGTCCACGCCGAGACCTCCGGCGTGTGCCACTTCGCGTACGACGACGAGGAGACCTGCATCGCCGAGGTGCGGTACCTGTTGTCGCTCCTGCCGCAGAACAACCGGGAGAACCCGCCCCGGGTGGAGTCGTCCGACGCGGTGGAGCGCCGCAGTGACGTCCTGCTCGACCTGGTCCCGGCCGACGGCAACCGGCCGTACGACATGGCCAAGGTCATCGAGGAGATCGTCGACGACGGCGAGTACCTGGAGGTCCACGAGCGCTGGGCGCGGAACATCATCTGTGCGCTGGCCCGTCTGGACGGCCAGGTGGTCGGCATCATCGCCAACCAGCCGCAGGTGCTGGCCGGCGTCCTGGACATCGAGGCGAGTGAAAAAGCTGCGCGCTTTGTCCAGATGTGTGACGCTTTCAATATCCCGATCGTCACCTTCCTGGACGTGCCGGGGTTCCTCCCCGGTGTCGACCAGGAGCACGGCGGAATCATCCGCCACGGCGCGAAGCTGCTGTACGCCTACTGCAACGCGACCGTGCCGAGGATTTCGCTGATCCTGCGCAAGGCGTACGGAGGTGCCTACATCGTCATGGACTCCCAGTCGATCGGCGCCGACCTCACCTACGCCTGGCCGACCAACGAGATCGCCGTCATGGGCGCGGAAGGCGCCGCGAACGTCATCTTCCGCCGCCAGATCGCGCAGGCGGAGGACCCCGAGGCCACGCGCCAGAAGATGGTCAAGGAGTACAAGGCCGAGCTGATGCACCCGTACTACGCGGCCGAGCGCGGCCTCGTGGACGACGTCATCGACCCCGCCGAGACCCGTGAGGTCCTGGTCAAGTCCCTGGCCATGCTGCAGTCCAAGCACGCCGACCTGCCCTCGCGCAAGCACGGCAACCCCCCGCAGTAACCGAGCGGACCCGCCGCGGCAACCCCGCGGACCTCTCTCTCACGGAGACTGACACCCATGAGCACTCCTGACATCCGCGTCGAGAAGGGCCACGCCGAGCCCGAGGAAGTCGCCGCCATCACGGCCGTCCTCCTGGCCCGCGCGGCCGCCCAGCCGACGCCGTCGGCCCACACCCACCGAGCCCGCGCCAAGGCCGGCTGGCGCCGCCTGGAACGCGAGGGCGGCTTCCGTGCCCCACACAGCTGGCACGGCTAGGCTGCGCCGCTCCACCGGTTCTTGAAGGGCCCCTCCACTGCGGAGGGGCCCTTCTTGGCGTGTACGCCGCCGAGGAACAAGAAACCCCGCGCCCCGTAAGGGGCGCGGGGAACTGCGCGAGCAACCAGGAACCACCCGCAGACGGCGTACGACCTGCCGTGGCAGCCCAGTGGCCGAACTACCGAAGCCGAGCCATCAGAGCGTGCTCCACGAGCGTGATCAGCGTGGACTTGGCGTCGGCCCGGTGACGGGCATCCGTCGTGATGATCGGCGTGTCCGGCCCGATCTGCAGCGCCTCGCGGACCTCGTCCGGGTTGTACGGCTGGTTGCCGTCGAAGCCGTTCAGCGCGATGACGAAGGGCAGGCCGCTGTTCTCGAAGTAGTCGACCGCGGGGAAGCAGTCGGCGAGGCGCCGGGTGTCCACGAGCACCACCGCGCCGATCGCACCGCGTACCAGGTCGTCCCACATGAACCAGAACCGGTCCTGGCCCGGCGTACCGAAGAGGTAGAGGATCAGGTCCTGGTCGAGGGTGATACGGCCGAAGTCCATGGCGACCGTCGTGGTCGTCTTGTCTCCGGTGTGGGTGAGGTCGTCGATGCCGGCCGAAGCGGACGTCATGACGGCCTCTGTGCGCAGCGGGTTGATCTCCGAGACGGCGCCGACGAACGTGGTCTTGCCCACGCCGAAGCCGCCCGCCACCACGATCTTCGCGGAGGTGGTGGAGCGGGAAGGACCGCCGCTAGAGCTTGCGAAGTCCACTGAGCACCCTTTCGAGCAGTGTCACGTCTGGCTGGCCACCGGCGTTCTCGTCGCCGCCGGGCTGATGGATGGCGACCAGGCCCGCCTCCGCCAAGTCGGCGACGAGGATCCTGGCCACGCCGAGGGGGATTGTCAGGAGCGCGGAGATTTCCGCCACCGACTTGATCTCACGGCAGAGGTTGCAGATCCGCTGATGCTCGGGCAGCTGACCCTGCATCTGGTGCGGAGCGGCGGTGGTGTGCACCAGCGCCTCGATGGCGAGCTGGTAGCGCGGGCGGGTCCGGCCGCCGGTCATGGCGTACGGACGCACCAGGGGGTTGTTGGATGCCGTGGCCGGCGCCGGCTCGGGGCGGCGCTGGGGCTGTACCGGCTGGATCCGCGGGGCCGGCGGCTGGTCGTACGGCGAGGGGCCGGGGCCCTGCGGGGCGTACGGCTGCCGGTGGCTCGGGGTGGAGGGGAAGTTGTACCGGTTCGCCGAGCCGTCGCCCTGGCCCTGGGCAGGACCGTACGACCAGTTACCCGAATGCGAACCGCCTGGGGGTGTTGCCACTTTCTCCTCCTCCGACTGTGCCGGGCACCCATCCGTGTGGAGCCGCGTCCCGAAACCTTACGGCCCCGGGACGCGTATACGCACCGCTGGTCTGTTAGTTGAGAAGGCTTCCCTGGAGCTCCGCACGGAGATCCGGGGTCAGGACCGTGCCCGCACGGTCCACCAGAAGGGCCATCTCGTACCCGATGAGACCGATGTCCGCTTCCGGGTGGGCGAGCACCGCAAGGGACGAGCCGTCGGAGATGGACATGATGAAGAGGAATCCCCGCTCCATCTCCACAACCGTCTGATTCACGCTGCCCCCCTCGAAGATCCGGGAGGCGCCTGCCGTCAGAGACGTCAGACCGGAGGCGACGGCCGCGAGCTGGTCGGCGCGGTCGCGGGGGAAGCCTTCGGACATCGCCAGAAGGAGTCCGTCGGCGGAGACCACCACCGTGTGGGACACCCCCGGGGTGTTGTCCACGAAGTTGGTGATCAACCAGTTCAGGTTCTGTGCCGCCTGGCTCATCGGGCTCACACTAACGCTCCTGGTTGTAGGTGCTGTCAGGACCGAAGCCCTGGCCGTTCGTTTCACTGCCTGCGCTGCGTCCGCGCTGGACGCCCCGACGCAGGTTGCTCAGCCTGCCCCGGACGTCCTCCGGGGCGCGGGAGACCTGTGGGCCCCCCTGGGGGGTGGTTTCGGCGGCACCCGAGACCAGGTTGGCCTTGGGCACCCGCCGCGGCAGGCCCGAGGCGGTGACCCCGCCTGCCTTGGGCTTCCGGAGCTGCGACGCCTGCTGCCAGCGCTCGTCGTTCTGCGAACGCCAGCCGTTGTCGTTGCCCGCACCCGGGGGGTTGCCCGGTGCCGGAGCTTCCTGCTGCACGCGCGCCGTGCCACCCGCGGGAGCCGAGCCGTTGGAACCGCTCGCGCCGGATCCGCGGCGGGGCAGCCCGGCGTCGGTCAGCTCGTGGGCGGCGGAAGAGGCCGGTTCCGGACGGTCGAAGCCTACGCGGTTCCGCTCACTCGCGTCAGCGGCCTGCGACGATTCCGTTTCCGGAGCGTAATGGGCCGGATAGCCGTTCCGGTAGCCGTCCTGCTGCGGCTGTTGCGGCCAGTCGTCCTGGAAGGACGGGGCCGGGGCCGGCTCCGCATAGCCGGGGTCCGGGTAGCCACCGTTCGGCGCGTAGTACTGCTCGTCGTACGGCTTGTCGTACGACTGCTCCTCGAACGAGGCCTGCCGTGGCTCGGCGTACGTCTGCTCCCCGTACGTCTGCTGCTGCTCCTGGTAGGCCTGCTCCTCGTACGACGTCTGCTGCTGCTCCTGGTAGCCCTGCGGGCCGTCGAAGAGCGGGTCGGCGTAGCCGGCGGGGGCATCCGTGGCCTCCTGCTTCGGCTGGGCCGGCTGGCCGAACGTCTGCGCCTCCAGGGCTGCCCTGCGCTCCTCGCGCATCAGGGAGCGGCCGACCGGGTCCAGCTCGCGGATGTCGTCGGGGACGTCCACGTACCGGCTGTCGTCGAAGCCCAGTTCGGCGGCGGTGCGCATCGGCTGCATCTGCTGGAAGTTCTCACCCTGGAACTGCTGCTCCGGGATGATCTGCGAGACGGTGAACTCCTCGCGGTCCAGCGGGGTCTCGCCGCCACCGCCGTGCGTGATCGCGTCCGGCAGCATGACCAGCGAGGTCGTACCGGCCTGCTCTCCCGAGGGGCGCAGCTGGACCCGGATGCCGTGCCGGTCGGACAGCCGGCCGACCACGAACAGGCCCATGCGCTGCGAGATCGCGGCGTCCACGGTCGGCGGGTTGGCCAGCTTGTGGTTGATGTCCGCGAAGTCCTCGGCGGTCAGGCCGATGCCCTTGTCGTGGATCTCGATCATGATGCGGCCGTCGGGCAGCCGGGTCGCGGTGACGCGGACCTTGGTCTGCGGGGAGGAGAACGTGGTGGCGTTCTCCAGCAGCTCGGCCAGCAGGTGCACGAGGTCGGTGACGGCGCGGCCGTGGATCTCGGCCTCCGGGACGCCGGACAGCTCGATGCGCTCGTACTGCTCCACCTCGGAGGAGGCGGCGCGCAGCACGTCGACCAGCGGGACCGGCTGGTCCCAGCGGCGGCCGGGCTCCTCGCCGGCGAGGACCAGGAGGTTCTCGCCGTTGCGGCGCATACGGGTGGCGAGGTGGTCCAGGCGGAAGAGGTTCTCCAGCTGGTCCGGGTCGGCCTCGTTGTTCTCCAGGTCGGTGATCAGGGTCAGCTGGCCCTCGATCAGCGACTGGTTGCGGCGCGAGAGGTTGGTGAAGATCGCGTTGATGTTGCCCCGCAGCAGGGCCTGCTCGGAGGCGAGCCGGACCGCCTCACGGTGGACCTGGTCGAAGGCGCGGGCGACCTCGCCGATCTCGTCCTTGGTGGTGATCGGGATCGGGGCGACCCGGGTGTCGACCCGGCCGGGGTCGGTGCGGGAGAGCTGGTCGACCAGCATCGGCAGCCGCTGCTCGGCGATGCCGAAGGCGGCGTTGCGCAGCTGGCGCATCGAGCGGCTCATCTGGCGGGCCACGGCACCGGCCAGGATGAAGGCGAGCAGCAGCGCGACCACGACGACGGCACCGGTGATGAACGCGGAGTTCTTGGCGTCGTCGGCGATGCCGGAGGCCTCGTTCACCGCCTTGTCCGCCATGTCCGACTCGATCTGGCGGTAGGCGTCGAACTTGAGGGTGTTGACCGCCCACCAGTTCTGGTAGGTGACGCCCTTGAGAGCGAGCTGCTGACGCGCGAGCGGGCTGGTGGACTCCAGCGTGGCGAGGTCCGTGATCATGACCTCCGGCTTGGACGGCGGCGCCACGTAGTTCGGGTCCTTGGCCTTGGCCTGCTGGACCATCGCGGCGGCCTTGGCCTGGATGTCCGCCTTCTCCGATTCCAGCTTCGCCGCGTCGGCCTCGGTGCCACCGCCCTGGTACTCCTCGACGGCGATGCCCTCCAGATAGGCGTAGGAAGAGAGGGCGACGCGCTGGCTCGCCAGGTTCGGGGCGTCCGGACCCGGCTTGATCAGCATGTGCATGCCGATCGAGCGCTCCAGCGACAGCGCCGCCTTGGTGAGCGAGATGGCGTAGACGGTACGGCCGTAGGAGGTGATGTTGCCGGTGCCCAGACCCAGCTCGTTGGCGAACTCCATCAACGGGTGCGCGACCGCGACGTAGCCCTCCTCGGTCTGCACACCGGTGAAATTGGAGGTGTACGCGTCCTTCCGCAGCGTCTGCAGGAAGGGCTCCGCCTTGCGGAACAGCTTCAGCCGGCGCTCCAGGCCCGACTCGTGCGGCATGTTCTGCGCGGCCTGGTCGAAGGCGTCGGCGGCCTGGTCGGTTGTGTTGCGGGCCGCCGTGATGGTCGCCTTGTCCTCGGGCTTCGCCAGCTTGCCCTTCAGCAGCGGGCCCGCGGTGATGTCACGCTCGTTCTCCAGCGCGTTGGCATACGTGAGGGAGGCACGCACCAGGCGGGCGGTGTTCTCGGCGTCCCGGGCCTGCTGCCAGGTGTCGATCGAACTCTTCACCTGGAAGCCGCCCATGACGAGACCGACCGTCACGGGAATCAGCAGGATCGCGTTCAGCCTGGTCGGCACGCGCCAGTTGCGCGGGGAGAACCGGCCGCCGCTCGGCGCGGGAGCGGCCGCCGGATCCGCACCGGTCACAGGGGTGGGCGCCGCAGCGCGCGGCGGCGGGGTGAAGTTGCCCCGCGCCGACGGCTCGGGACCGTTCTTGCTTCGCCTCACTCGACCAACAACCTCTCGGCGGTCGGCACCTACGTCGTGCCGCAGTCTCTCAGAGCCCGGTTCGTCATCGACTACTGAGTACGTCTTTGACTATTGGGCAGTTCAGGCATTCCAGCACGTGGACCAGTGCTCTTCCAAACAGCGGAAACCCCGTGTGACGCACTTGTAAGTCCCAGATAAAACGGTCATAAAGAGCGAGCCCCGGCAAATGGCGGGGCGTTTGTGCGCACAGCGGTACTGCGCGACCGCGTCGCGTGGTGATGCCGGGGGATTCCTCTGCCGAACTGTTATGAACACCGGAGCCGACCGTGTCAAAGGCCACAGTCGGCTCCGGTTTCCTTTACGACAACTGCCGTATGTGACGTCGTACTTGAGTACGGACGCCGGTGCTACTTGAGCCGTGCCATCAGGGCGTGCTCGACCAGCGTGATCAGCGCACTCTTCGCGTCGGCCCGGTGCCGGGCGTCGGTCGTGATGATCGGGGTGTCGGGCCCGATCTGCAGGGCCTCCCGCACCTCCTCGGGCTGGTACGGCTGCTGTCCGTCGAAGCCGTTGAGGGCGACGACGAAGGGCAGCCCGCTGTTCTCGAAGTAGTCGACCGCGGGGAAGCAGTCGGCGAGGCGCCGGGTGTCCACGAGCACCACCGCACCGATCGCACCGCGTACCAGGTCGTCCCACATGAACCAGAACCGGTCCTGGCCGGGGGTGCCGAAGAGGTACAGGATCAGGTCCTGGTCCAGGGTGATGCGGCCGAAGTCCATGGCCACCGTGGTGGTGGTCTTGTCCCCGGTGTGGGTCAGGTCGTCGATGCCGGCCGAAGCGGACGTCATGACGGCCTCGGTGCGCAGCGGGTTGATCTCGGAGACGGCGCCGACGAAGGTCGTCTTGCCGACGCCGAATCCACCCGCCACCACGATCTTCGCGGAGGTGGTCGCCCGCCCTCCGTCAGAGCTTGCGAAGTCCACTGAGCACCCTTTCGAGCAGCGTCACGTCCGGAGCGCCGCCGTTGTTCTCGTCGCCACCCGGCTGGTGGATGGCGACCAGGCCGGCCTCGGCGAGGTCGGCGACCAGGATCCGGGCCACTCCGAGCGGCATGGTCAGCAGCGCGGAGACCTCCGCGACCGACTTGACCTCACGGCACAGATGGCAGATGCGCTGGTGCTCCGGGAGCAGTCCCATGAGCGCTGCCGGGTCGGCCGTCGTGCTGATCAGCGCCTCGATCGCGAGCTGATAGCGCGGTCGGGTCCGGCCGCCGGTCATCGCGTACGGACGGACCAGCGGCTGGTCGCCCTCGTCCCCGTACGGCTCCGCGTACGGATCATGATGGGCGGTGGGCGGGGTCATCGAATCCTCCGGGCGGGACAGCAAGTCGGTCAGTCGAGCCGTCGGACGAGGCCGGTGGGGGGATTGTGGCGGCCGGACGGTGTTTTCGTGAGGTGGGTGGTGCCGGGGGCGGTCAGTGAAGCAGACTGCCCTGGAGTTCGGCGCGCAGGTCCGGGGTGAGTACCGCCCCTGCGCGGTCGACGAGCAGTGCCATCTCGTAGCCGACGAGGCCGATGTCGCACTCGGGGTGGGCCAGGACCGCGAGGGACGACCCGTCCGAGACGGACATGAGGAAGAGGAACCCGCGCTCCATCTCGACGACCGTCTGCGCCACGTCGCCGCCCTCGAAGATCCGGGAGGCCCCGGCCGTGAGGGAGGTCAGCCCGGACGCGACGGCCGCCAGCTGGTCGGCGCGGTCCCGCGGGAAGCCTTCGGACATCGCCAGCAGAAGGCCGTCGGCGGAGACCACCACCGTGTGGGACACCCCGGGGGTGTTGTCCACGAAGTTGGTGATCAACCAGTTCAGGTTCTGTGCCGCCTGGCTCATCGCTCTCAACTAACGCTCCTGCTGGTGAGTGGGGCTCGGGAAGCTGCCGGTCTGGCCGCTGCCGGCCTGACGGCCCTGAGCGATGCCCCGACGGAGGTTGGTCAGCCGTCCGCGTACGTCATCGGGCGCACGCGAGACCTGCGGACCGGCTTGGTGCTGTTGCTGCTGAGCCGTGCCCGGGACGAGGTTGGCCCGGGGCACCCGGCGCGGCAGGCCGGAGGTGGTGACGCCGCCCGCCGCGGGCTGCCGGACGCGCTCGGCCTGGCGGACGAACTCGTCGTTCGGCGAGGTGCGCCAGGAGCCGGTGGTGGAGCCGTTTCCGTTCGGGCCCGCGGGACGCTGCGGAGCCGGGGCGGGCGCCGGCTGCTGCGGCGCGGGCTCCTGCTGCTGACTGCCGTGGAACCAGTTGGTCTCCAGCGTGTCGTACAGCGGGGTACGGCCGTCGCCCGGGCCGGTGGCCGGCGGCAGGGCCTCCGGCTCACGGTACGCCGGGCGCTGCTGCTGCGGGGCCTGCGGACGCGGGGCGCCGAAGTCGTCCCGGCCGGCCGGCTGCGGGCGCTCGAACTGACCGGTCTGGGCCGGGTTCTGGTGCCCGGGCAGGGCGTGCCGACCGGTGGAGCTGCCGTCGTAGCCGCCGTCGAAGCCCTGCGGAGCGGCGAACTGGCCGGTGTTCCGGCCCGAGTTGCGCGCGGGGTCGTCCTGCCGCGGCGCCGGCGTGCCGAAGACGTCGGAGCGGACGAACTGACCCGAGCCGTCCCCGCCGGCGGGACGGTCGAACCGTCCGGGCAGCTGGGGGGCGTCGGGGCGGGCGAACTGGCCGGTCTGCTGCGGGTTCTCGGGGCGCGTGAACTGGCCGGTCTGCTGGGGGTTCTCGGGGCGCGTGAACTGGCCGGTCTGCTGGGGGCCGCCCAGGCCGTTCAGGTCCGGGCGCGGGAACTCGCCGGTGGCGGCCGGGCCCTGTGCGTCGATCCTGGGTATCTCCGCGGTCGAACCCGGGCCCTGCCGGTCGTTGACGCGCGGCATGCGCGCGGTGTGCGCCGGGTCCTGCTCGTCGTGGCCGCGCGGGGCGTCCAGCGAGGCACGCGACAGCGGAGCCTGGGGGTCGCCCCAGTCCGGGGTGCGCGGCTGCTGGTCACCGCCGGGCAGCTCGGCCCGCGGGCCGCCGCGCGGCGGCAGCTGGGGCTGGCGGCCCTGGTCGGAGGCGGCGCCGGGCCGCTGCTGGCCACGGCCGCCGAAGCCGTCCTGCTGCGGGTTGCCCGGGTTCGCGGCCTGCAGGCCCTGCGGGGCGCCGGGCGCCTGGCCCGGCTGACCACCGAAGCCGCCCGCACCGGAACCCGCGGGCACCGGCCGGCCCTGCTGGCCGCCGAGACCGGGAGCGCCGGGACCGCCCTGGGGACCGCGGGCACCGCCCGGCGCACCGGGACGGCCGCCCTGGCCGGTGCCGGGCAGCGCGGCCCGGGGACCCTGGCCGGCGCCGACCTGGCCGCGCGGCGCGGGACCCGCGCCGAGCAGACCGCCACCCGACGGGGCGCCGCCGAGGGCACCGCCGCCCGCGTTGCCGGCCTGGCGCCGGGCCGCGGCCGCACCGGCGGCCGCCTGCGCGGCGGCCGGGCCACCGGTCGCACCGGGCCCGCCCGGCTTGCCCGGAGCGGGCTTCTTGCCGCCCTGGGCCACGTCCACGGGCAGCATGACCAGCGCGGTCGTACCACCGGAGTCGGACGGGCGCAGCTGGATGCGGATGCCGTGCCGCTGGGAGAGGCGGCCGACCACGAAGAGGCCCATGCGGCGGGAGACCGACACGTCCACGGTGGGCGGCGAGGCGAGCCGCTCGTTGATCGCCGCGAGGTCCTCGGGGGACAGGCCGATACCGGTGTCGTGGATCTCGATCAGCACGCGGCCGTCGGGCAGGGCGTGACCGGTGACCTTGACCTTGGTCTGCGGCGAGGAGAACGAGGTGGCGTTCTCCAGCAGCTCGGCGAGCAGGTGCACGAGGTCGTTGACCACGCGGCCGGCGACCTCGGTGGTCGGCACGGAGGCCAGCTCGATGCGCTCGTACTGCTCCACCTCGGACGCGGCGGCGCGGAGCACGTCGACCAGCGGGACCGGGCGGGTCCAGCGGCGGCCGGGCTCCTCACCCGCGAGGACGAGGAGGTTCTCACCGTTACGGCGCATACGCGTCGCGAGGTGGTCGAGCTTGAACAGCGAGGACAGCTGGTCCGGGTCGGCCTCGCGGGACTCCAGTTCGGAGATCAGCGACAGCTGGCGCTGGATGAGGCCCTGGGAGCGGCGCGAGAGGTTGGTGAACATCGCGTTGACGTTGCCCCGCAGCAGGGCCTGCTCGGCGGCGAGGCGGACCGCCTCGCGGTGCACGTCGTCGAAGGCCGCGGCCACCTGGCCGATCTCGTCCCGGGAGTGCACACCGACCGACTGCACGGAGGTGTCTACGTCCTGCGGGTCGGACTCCGACAGCTGCTTGACCAGCTCGGGCAGGCGGTCCTGGGCGACCTTGGTCGCGGTCTCCTGCAGCCGGCGCAGCGAGCGGATCATGGACCGGGCCACGACGAAGGCGCCGACCAGCGACACACCGAGCACGAGGAGGATCAGCGCACCGGAGATGATGGCGTCACGCTGGGTGGCGCTCTTCAGCTCGCGGGCCTTCTGCTCCATGTCCTCGAGCAGCGTGTGCTCGATCTTCTTCATCTGGTCGATCTTGGTCGAGCTGTCGTCCACCCAGTCCTTGTACGAGCGGGCGTTCAGGCTCTGGAGGCCGTCGGGGGAGTCGAAGACGCGCTTGGCGTAGGTGTCCGCGGTCTGGATCGTCGGGTTGCCGGAGTCGATCGGGCTGAGGAGTTCCTCAGCGTTGTTGTTCGCGTAGATCTTCCGGAAGATCGCGATCTCGGAGTTCTCGTCCTGGTACGCCGACTGGCCGTAGAGGCGGTCGTTCGTCGACAGGTCGCCCTTCGTGGACGGGGTCGCGGGCAGCGCGGCTGCGATGGTGGCGCGCTGCACGGAGGCGTACTCCTTGGCGGTGGAGAAGGCCGCCAGGGCGCGGGTGCGCGAGATCATCTCGGGGTTGCTGGACGCCTGCGCCATGTCCTGGGACAGGTCGATCAGCTGGGTGATCAGCCGGTGGTACGACTCGATCGTCTGGGTCGAGTTGTCCTTCGTCGAGTAGGCGCCCTTGCGGATCTTGGCCAGCTGGTCGAGCTGGTTGAAGATACCGACGAGGTTGTCACGGACGCCCTGGAGCTGGCCGTTCTTGCTGGCGTCGTCGATCTCCTGGGTGGAGTTCTCGAAGTTCGACAGGGCCCGGTCGGTCTTGCCCCGGTAGGCCTTGACCGTGTAGTCGCTCGCGTTCAGGCCGTGCGCCAGGGGACCGGCGGACTGGTCGCGCTCGTCCTGGAGGGCCTGGGCCAGCTCGGTGGCCTGCTTGGTCATGTCCGTCAGCAGCTTCATGTTGTCGAGCTGCTGGATGTCGGTGATGTTCTGGTCGATGCGCAGCGCGCCCAGCGAGGTGGCCGCGACCACCGGCAGGGCGAGCAGCGACACCAGACGCGTGGAGATGCGCCAGTTGCGCAGGGCCATGCGGGAGCCGGGGCCGGTGGGGCCCTGGGCGGGCTTGATGTCCGGCGCGGGGGAAGCGCCGGAGCCGCCGGAGCCGCCGGTCCCGGTGGCGGCCGACGTGGCCGACGCGCCGGGGCGTCCGCCGCGCTCACCGCCGTCCGCGGACAAGGCCGGGCCCGGGTTCTGGGCGTGCTGGGGCGAGGAGCTGCCCTTCATGGGGCCAGTCCCGTCGTGCGACTCCGGCTCCGCCGAAGCGCTGCCATCCCTCTTGAAACGTCCCTGCACTAGCGTCGCAACCTCTGGACCAGGCGCCCCTCCGCGCGAACGGAAGGACACGGTGTCGGCGTTGGGGAGCGCCCTGAATACGCCCCCCGTTGGTCTGGAGTGACCGGCGCTGGTTCCCCCCTGTCTCGCCCGCCACTCGGCGCTGCTTAGCGCCCCCTGTGCGCCGGCCAGACCCCGCGGCGGTCCGTGGAATTCCAGCACAGTGCCGGATCTCCAACAAGGGCCGTGTCCCTAGCTGTGACCTACGTGACGGGCTGTGAGTGCCGCGTCACCAGCAGTGGAGGCCAATCCTCAACATATCGGGCGTATCTCTGCGGGGTCCTGCTCGCGGTCAGGTGTCTGAGTCGCCATGATCAGGAGCGGAATGATGGGTTCAGGGGGTCAATGTCCGTTTCGCTGAGCCGTGTTGCCTGTGAGATATGACCGAATTGTCCGCGAGCTCGTGAGCAAACTCACACGCGCCTCATGGGCAGTTGGCGCCTTCGGCAGGGAATCGGATGTTTAGCCTGACGCTTTACAAGAGGGAAGCGTCTGTAAGCCCGCCGACACAGAACCAGGACTCGTACAACCGTGAAGACGACGATGATGTTCCACAAGATCGCCAACCCGCGACGCACCACCCTGGCGCATCTGGACGACGCCGGCGAACTGCAGACGCCCGAGCAGCCGGAGCACTCCGTCGACCTTCCCGCCCAGACGGCCAACCCCCGGCGCACGGTGCTGGTGGACGTCCCGGCCGGCGCGACGGCCACGGCAGAGTAGCCGACGGGCGCCACGGCGATCATGCCGAATCACACCGGCGGCGACGCTCCCGCGGCCGGCGGCGCACGGTACGGCCCTCCCGGGACTCCCTGCGACAGGGCCGTGCCGCTTTTCCGGCCGGGCTCCGGCGCTCCCACCGGTTAACCTGGGGCGTCAGTACGCCGGTTCTCAGTAAGGGGCGCAAGGATCCCGTGCGCATCGCCAGGTTCTCCATCGACGGGAACGTCGCCTTCGGCGCGGTCGAGGGCGACAAGCAGGACGAGCTCGTCCTCGACATCATCAAGGGCATCCCGTTCGCGGACTACGAGCTGTCCGGCACGAAGGTGCCGCTGAGCAAGGTCAGGCTGCTCCCGCCGGTGCTCCCCAGCAAGGTCGTGGCCTTCGGCCGCAACTACTCCGAGCACGCGCGCGAGCTGGGCAACGAGGTGCCGGACGCCCCCTTCGCCTTCTTCAAGCCGTCCACCTCGGTGATCGGCCCCGGCGACGACATCCAGTACCCCTCCTTCTCCGAGGAACTGCACCACGAGGCCGAGCTGGCCGTCGTGATCGGCCGCATGTGCCGCGAGGTGCCGCGCGAGCGCGTCAAGGACGTGATCTTCGGCTACACCTGCGCCAACGACGTCACCGCCCGTGACGTGCAGCGCCGCGAGAAGCAGTGGGCCCGGGCCAAGGGCTTCGACTCCTCCTGCCCGCTCGGCCCCTGGGTGGAGACCGACCTCGACCTCGAGCGTGCCAACGACCTCACCGTCCAGCTCACCGTCAACGGCGAACAGCGCCAGCTGGGCCGTACGAGCGAGATGATCCATCCCATCGAGGACCTGGTCGTCAACATCTCCGAGGCCATGACCCTGCTTCCCGGCGACGTCATCCTCACCGGCACCCCCGCGGGGGTCGGCCTCCTGAACGTCGGCGACGAGGTCGCCGTCTCCATCGAAGGCATCGGCACTCTCACCAACAAGGTTGTCAAGCGTGGCTAGCGCATCCGGCTCACCCGTACGCGTCCGTTTCTGTCCCTCGCCCACCGGTAACCCGCACGTGGGCCTGGTCCGCACCGCCCTGTTCAACTGGGCGTTCGCCCGGCACCACCAGGGCACCCTGGTCTTCCGGATCGAGGACACCGACGCCGCCCGCGACTCCGAGGAGTCCTACCACCAGCTGCTCGACGCGATGCGCTGGCTCGGTTTCGACTGGGACGAGGGCCCGGAGGTCGGCGGCCCGCACGCGCCGTACCGCCAGTCGCAGCGCATGGGCATCTACCAGGACGTCGCCCAGAAGCTCCTGGACGCCGGCCACGCCTACCACTGCTACTGCTCCCAGGAGGAGCTGGACGCCCGCCGCGAGGCCGCCCGCGCCGCCGGCAAACCGTCCGGCTACGACGGCCACTGCCGCGACCTGACCGAGGCGCAGGTCGAGGAGTACCGGGCCCAGGGCCGCACCCCGATCGTCCGCTTCCGCATGCCGGACGAGACGATCACCTTCACCGACCTGGTGCGCGGCGAGCTGACCTTCACCCCGGAGAACGTGCCGGACTACGGCATCGTCCGCGCGAACGGCGCCCCGCTGTACACGCTGGTGAACCCGGTCGACGACGCCCTGATGGAGATCACCCACGTCCTGCGCGGCGAGGACCTGCTCTCCTCCACCCCCCGCCAGATCGCCCTCTACAAGGCGCTGACGGAGCTGGGCATCGCCAAGCAGACCCCGCAGTTCGGCCACCTGCCGTACGTGATGGGCGAGGGCAACAAGAAGCTCTCCAAGCGCGACCCGCAGTCGTCCCTGAACCTCTACCGCGAGCAGGGCTTCCTGCCCGAGGGCCTGCTCAACTACCTGTCCCTGCTGGGCTGGTCGCTCTCCGCGGACCAGGACGTCTTCACGATCGACGAGATGGTCGCCGCGTTCGACATCTGCGACGTGAACCCCAACCCGGCGCGCTTCGACCTGAAGAAGTGCGAGGCGATCAACGGCGACCACATCCGCATGCTGGATGTGAAGGAGTTCACCGAGCGCTGCCGCCCGTGGCTGAAGGCCCCGTTCGCGCCCTGGGCGCCCGAGGCCTTCGACGAGGTCAAGTGGCAGGCGATCGCGCCGCACGCCCAGACCCGCCTGAAGGTGCTGTCGGAGATCACCGACAACGTCGACTTCCTCTTCCTGCCGGAGCCGGTCGAGGACGAGGCCTCCTGGACCAAGGCGATGAAGGAGGGCTCCGACGCCCTGCTCCGCACGGCCCGCGAGAAGCTGGAGTCGGCCGACTGGAGCTCCCCCGAGTCCCTGAAGGAGGCCGTCCTGGCCGCCGGCGAGGTGTACGGGCTCAAGCTCGGCAAGGCCCAGGCCCCGGTCCGCGTCGCCGTCACCGGCCGCACCGTCGGCCTGCCCCTCTTCGAGTCCCTGGAAGTCCTGGGCAGGGAGAAGACCCTGGCCCGCATCGACGCGGCACTGGTGAAGCTGAGCGCGTAGCCGACCCATGCGTCAGGGGCGGCATCCGGAGGGTTCCGGGTGCCGCCCCTGTTGCGTCGGTCACTGGGCGTCGGCCTCGTCCACCATGTACTCCAGCTTGAGACCAGGGGCGACGTACGCCCGGCGCAGGTGCTCGTCCGGTCCCAGCGGCGCGGTCGAGGTCTTCCGGAACGGGTCTCGGGCCAGTATGCGCACCGCCTTGTCCAGCTGGGCCCGGCGCTCAGCGGGCAGGGTGTCGTACGTGGCGCGGGCCTCGACGGTGCACTGGACGTCCCTCATACCGCCCAGTCTCCCAGCCGTTCGGCGGTACCGTCGGTGGCATGACGATCAGAGCCGTGGTCTGGGACGTGGACGACACCCTGTTCGACTACACGACCGCCGACCGCGAGGGCATGCGGGCGCATCTGGCGGCGGAAGGGCTGCTCGCGGGGTACGGCAGCCCCGAGGAGGCGCTCGGCCGGTGGCGGGAGATCACCGACCGGCAGTGGGGGCGGTTCTCGGCGGGGGAGGTCACGTTCGAGGGCCAGCGGCGTGATCGCGTACGGGTGTTTCTCGACGCCGAACTCACCGACGCCGAGTGCGACGCCTGGTTCCAGCGCTACATCGGGCACTACGAGGCCGCCTGGAGCCTCTTCCCGGACGTCCTGCCCGCCCTGGAGATCCTCTCCCTCAGCCACCGGCACGCGGTGCTGTCCAACTCCAGCCTCAGGGTCCAGGAGCACAAGCTGCGCACCCTCGGTCTCCTCGACCGCTTCGAGGTCGTGCTGTGCGCCGCCGAGCTGGGCGTCTCCAAGCCGCAGGCCGGCGCCTTCCTGGCGGCGTGCGAGGCGCTGGAGCTGCCCCCGCACGAGGTGGCGTACGTCGGCGACCACCCGGAGATCGACGGGCGGGGCGCCGCCGAGGCCGGACTGCTGTCCGTGTGGATCGATCGCGGGACGGGCTCCGCACAGGCCGTCGGGGAGGTCGTCTGCCGCCGGATCTCGACCCTCGCCGAACTCCCCGCCCTCGTCCGCGCGGATACCCGTTTTGGAGCCCCGTCCACCTTCGGGTAATGTTCTTCCTGCGCCGAGGGGAGCAGGCCGGAAGGCCGGAGCCCCGAGGAGCATGCTAGAACGAGAACCCCGCAGGGGCTTGAGTTCCAGTGGCCTATGGTGTAATTGGCAGCACGACTGATTCTGGTTCAGTTAGTCTTGGTTCGAGTCCAGGTAGGCCAGCTCGCAGAGCTCATCTGCAAAGCCCCCGTTGTGTAGCGGCCTAGCACGCTGCCCTCTCAAGGCAGTAGCGCCGGTTCGAATCCGGTCGGGGGTACTGATCCTGATCTTGTCGGGATCCGCTAGGGCCCCCGTTGTGTAGC
This sequence comes from Streptomyces sp. RB17, assembly GCF_009604455.1. Classification (GTDB taxonomy): domain Bacteria; phylum Actinomycetota; class Actinomycetes; order Streptomycetales; family Streptomycetaceae; genus Streptomyces. The sequence continues at coordinate 225,891 of NZ_WEGL01000010.1, read as the reverse complement.
GGCCTAGCACGCCGCCCTCTCAAGGCGGTAGCGCCGGTTCGAATCCGGTCGGGGGTACTGACTGGTCTAAACCATCATTGGTCTATGGTGTAATTGGCAGCACGACTGATTCTGGTTCAGTTAGTCTTGGTTCGAGTCCAGGTAGACCAGCTCGGGCCTGCGGAAACGCAGAGTCCACGCCCCCGTTGTGTAGCGGCCTAGCACGCCGCCCTCTCAAGGCGGTAGCGCCGGTTCGAATCCGGTCGGGGGTACGCACAGGGAAGGCCCTCCACTTCGGTGGGGGGCCTTCGCCGTACCGCCGTATCCGGGCGCTACGCGAAACCGTAGCGGCGCGCGGACTCCTCCTCCTGGGCCAGCCGGCGCAGCGCCTGCAGTATCGGCTCGGTCAGTACGGCGCCGAGCACCGCGGTCTCCACCCTCTCCGCCTCCGACGGATGCGTCTCCACGAAGTCCAGGTCGAGTTTGGCCACCTCGTGCATCAACCTGGCGTAGGACACAAGCAGTTCGTGCCCCCATTCGTAACCGAGCCGGCGGAACGCGGCCACCGCGACCACCAGGGAGCGGTACGCGGGGGAGATCGTTGTCAGCTCCTTCGCGTTCGACCAGCCCACCCGGTCCAGCAGCTCGTCCGCCTCGCGGTGTGCCGCCCGCACGAACGCGTCGTCCTCGTCCGGCTCCGGCACCTGCGGCAGCGCCCACAGGGCCGCGCCCAGCCGGATCGTGCGGCCGAGGGAGTCGTCGTCGACGTTCCGCAGCACCTCGCGGACCGTGGCCACCGGGAGCCCGCCGACCTGGATCATCGCGCGCACCAGCCGCAGCCGGCGCAGATGCCCGTCGCCGTACTCCGCCGTCGTCGTGTTGATCTGGTGGCCCGGCGACAACAGGCCTTCGCGCAGGTAGTACTTGATCGTCGCGGTGGACACACCGCTGCGTCTGCTCAGTTCGGCCAGCCGCATGTCTTGCGCTCCTTCTTGGATAAGGGCACTATCCAATCATTGGTACTTGGATAGCGCCGCTCACCAACCAGGGGGAATGGTCATGGTGTCCCGTACGACCGCCGACGCGAAGGGCGAGGTCGTCGTCCTGCTGATCGGCATGCGCATCAACCGCTTCTGGGCGGTGCACCTGTGGCTGCCGGTCATGCTGGCGATGTTCCGCATGCTGCGGGAGCTGGCGAAGGACCCCGTGCGGGGCCTGCTCAGCCGGGTCCTGCTGACGGCGTCGCCGCGGACGTACTACATCGTGCAGTACTGGGAGTCCAAGGAGAAGCTGTACGCCTACGCGACCGCGCCCGACGCCTTCCACCACAAGGCCTGGGCGCGGCTGAACCGCAAGGAGCGGACCGGGAAGCTGCGCGGGCAGGTCGGTATCTGGCACGAGGCCTATGTCGTGCCCGAGGGGTCGTACGAGGCGATCTACGGGGACATGCCGGCGTTCGGGCTGGCCGCCGCGCACGGGCAGGTTCCGCTGGAGAGGCGGGGCCGGTACGCCAAGGACCGGTTCGCGTACCGCTCGCAGCAGGCGCCGGTGGCCGAGAAGACGGGCTGAAAGCAGGGGGATCGGGGGAGCGAGGAGGGCCTGCCGCGGCGTTGAGGCAGGCCCTCCTCGGCGTTCCCGGGTCCGGGTTCAGCCCGAGCGGCGCAGGGCCTCCGAGAGGCGGGCGGCGGCGTCGATGACCGCCTGGGCGTGCATACGGCCGGGATGGCGCGTCAGGCGCTCGATCGGGCCGGAGACGGACACCGCGGCCACCACGCGGTTGGAGGGGCCGCGCACCGGCGCGGAGACGGACGCGACGCCCGGCTCGCGCTCGCCGATGGACTGGGCCCAGCCGCGCCGCCGTACGCCCGACAGGGCCGTCGCCGTGAAGCGGGCGCCCTGCAGGCCGCGGTGCAGGCGCTCGGGCTCCTCCCAGGCCATCAGGATCTGCGCCGAGGAGCCGGCCTTCATCGTGAGCGTGGAGCCGACCGGGACGGTGTCCCTGAGGCCGGACAGGCGCTCCGCCGCGGCCACACAGATCCGCATGTCACCCTGGCGTCGGTAGAGCTGTGCACTCTCGCCGGTGACATCGCGGAGGTGGGTGAGCACGGGGCCCGCCGTCGCGAGCAGGCGGTCCTCGCCGGCCGCCGCCGCCAGTTCCGCGAGACGCGGGCCGAGAATGAAACGGCCCTGCATGTCGCGTGCCACCATGCGGTGGTGTTCCAAGGCCACGGCCAGGCGGTGAGCCGTGGGTCGTGCCAGTCCGGTCGCGCCGACGAGACCCGCGAGGGTGGCCGGACCGGACTCCAGAGCGCTCAGGACGAGGGCCGCCTTGTCCAGAACGCCGACGCCGCTACTGTTGTCCATGCAACGATACTCGCGTCTCACTCTGTGAAACGCAAGTTCAATTTTCCGTGGAACGCGCCACTCTGGAATCACACAGCGGCCCGCAGACCAACGGGCCCGGCGGTGGACGCCCGGAATCACGACTTCATGGGGCCCGCACACGGGCAGCCACCGCATCCTCAAGATCTCTAGTTGGGCCGGTGGACGATTGCCGGCCGAAGGGAAAGCGATGGGTAGGACACTCGCGGAGAAGGTCTGGGACGACCATGTCGTCCGGCGCGCCGAGGGCGAGCCCGACCTCCTCTTCATCGATCTGCACCTGCTGCACGAGGTGACCAGCCCGCAGGCCTTCGACGGGCTGCGCAAGAACGGCCGCCAGGTGCGCCGCCTCGACCTCACCATCGCCACCGAGGACCACAACACCCCGACCCTCGACATCGACAAGCCCATCGCCGACCCGGTCTCCCGCGTCCAGCTGGAGACGCTGCGCAAGAACTGCGCCGAGTTCGGGGTGCGCCTGCACCCGCTGGGCGACGTCGAGCAGGGCGTCGTGCACGTCGTCGGCCCCCAGCTGGGTCTGACCCAGCCCGGTACGACCGTGGTCTGCGGTGACTCCCACACCTCCACGCACGGCGCTTTCGGCGCCCTGGCGTTCGGCATCGGCACCTCCCAGGTCGAGCACGTGCTGGCCACCCAGACGCTGCCGATGGCCCGTCCCAAGACCATGGCCATCACCGTCGAGGGCGAGCTGCCCGAGGGCGTCACCGCCAAGGACCTGATCCTGGCGATCATCGCGAAGATCGGCACCGGCGGCGGCCAGGGCTACGTCCTGGAGTACCGCGGCTCCGCCATCGAGAAGCTCTCGATGGAGGCCCGGATGACCATCTGCAACATGTCGATCGAGGCCGGCGCCCGCGCGGGCATGATCGCCCCCGACGAGACCACCTTCGAGTACCTCAAGGGCCGCCCGCACGCCCCCGAGGGCGCCGACTGGGACGCGGCCGTCGCGTACTGGAAGACGCTGAAGACGGACGACGACGCCGAGTTCGACGCCGAGGTCGTGATCGACGCCGACGCGCTGTCCCCGTTCGTCACCTGGGGCACCAACCCCGGCCAGGGCGCCCCGCTTTCGGCGTCCGTCCCCGACCCGGCTTCGTACGAAGACGCTTCGGAGCGCTTCGCCGCCGAAAAGGCCCTGGAGTACATGGGGTTGGAGGCCGGGCAGCCGCTGCGGTCCATCAAGGTGGACACCGTCTTCGTAGGCTCCTGCACCAACGGCCGCATCGAGGACCTGCGCGCCGCCGCGGACCTGCTGCGGGGTCGCAAAGTCGCCGACGGCGTACGGATGCTGGTCGTCCCGGGCTCCGCGCGCGTGGGTCTGCAGGCCGTCTCCGAGGGTCTGGACGTGGTCTTCAAGGAGGCCGGCGCCGAATGGCGGCACGCGGGCTGCTCGATGTGCCTCGGCATGAACCCCGACCAGCTGGCCCCGGGCGAGCGCTCCGCCTCCACCTCCAACCGCAACTTCGAGGGCCGGCAGGGCAAGGGCGGCCGTACGCACCTGGTGTCGCCGCAGGTCGCGGCCGCGACCGCCGTCCTGGGCCACCTGGCCTCGCCCGCCGACCTGTCCGACACCTCTGTGCCCGCTGGAGTCTGATCAGCCATGGAAGCCTTCACCACCCACACCGGCCGGGCCGTCCCGCTGCGCCGCAGCAACGTCGACACCGACCAGATCATCCCTGCTCACTGGCTCAAGAAGGTCACGCGGGACGGGTTCGAGGACGGGCTGTTCGAGGCCTGGCGCAAGGACCCCGAGTTCGTCCTCAACCGCCCCGAGCGGCAGGGCGCGACCGTCCTGGTCGCCGGCCCCGACTTCGGCACCGGCTCCTCCCGCGAGCACGCAGTCTGGGCGCTGCAGAACTACGGCTTCAAGGCCGTGATCTCCTCCCGCTTCGCGGACATCTTCCGGGGCAACTCGCTGAAGAACGGCCTGCTCACGGTCGTCCTGGACCAGAAGATCGTGGACGCGCTGTGGGAGCTCACGGAACAGGACCCCACTGCTGAGGTCACTGTGGACCTTGAGGCGCGTGAGGTTCGCGCCGAGGGCATCACCGCCTCCTTCGAGCTGGACGAGAACTCCCGCTGGCGGCTGCTGAACGGCCTCGACGACATCTCCATCACGCTCCGGAACGAGCCCGACATCGCCGCGTACGAGGCGAAGCGGCCGTCGTACAAGCCGCGAACGCTCCAGGCCTGATCCAGACCCCCGTTTGGGTCGTGTTTCGGCCACCCCAACACCCCGCCCGTACCCCCGATCGCCACGATCGGGGGTACGGCCGTGTCTGCACCCGAACGGCCCCGTGAGCTTCTCGCTTCACGCTCAACTCGCCACGTTACGAAGGCGGTTGCCTGGGTACGTGAGTGCTGGGACCGCGCCCTCCGCAAGTGCCTGGAAGGCCATTCGAGGCGGCAGTTGCCCCCTGCGCAGGCGACAACTCGCCCCAGATGGCACAATCTGTGCATGGAACACGACGGCCAACTCCAGCTCTACACGGCGGTCGCGGACCAACTCAAGGAAGCGCATGCAAAGGTGCGCGCACTGCAAGTCCCGGAGGGCGTACGGATGGCGCTGACCCGGAAGCTGCTGGTCATTACGGCCGCGGCCAAGCACGATCTCGCCGCTGCGGCAAGGCGGCTCGAGCGGTTCAACGCGGACCTCGACCAGGGTCGTATCCCCGGCGAGGACGACTGAACAGCCCGAGAGCGCCGAGTCGGTTGCGGCACAAGGGTGATTAGCCCGTTTCGTGTTTGATTTGCGGTATATATCTGCCTAACGTGCGAAAAAGCTTGAACACTTTCGTTCTGGCGATGTCTCCGAAGGGGAAGACGTGAACAAGGCGCAGCTCGTAGAAGCGATTGCCGACAAGGTGGGCGGCCGCCAGCAGGCCGCCGAGGCTGTCGATCATGTCCTGGACGCCATCGTCCGCGCGGTCGTCGCGGGCGAGCGGGTCTCGGTCACCGGCTTCGGGTCCTTCGAGAAGGTGGACCGCCCCGCCCGTTACGCCCGCAACCCTCAGACGGGCGAGCGGGTTCGGGTCAAGAAGACCTCCGTTCCGCGCTTCCGCGCCGGTCAGGGCTTCAAGGACCTGGTGAGCGGCTCGAAGAAGCTGCCGCGCGGTGGCGAGGTCGCGGTCAAGAAGGCGCCGAAGGGCAGCCTGACCGGCGGCGCCGCGGCGACGGTCAAGAAGGCCGCCGCGAAGAAGACCACCAAGGCGGCCGCGAAGAAGGTCACGGCCAAGAAGGCGGCGCCGACGAAGAAGGCGGCCGCCGCGAAGAAGACCACGGCGAAGAAGGCTCCGGCCAAGAAGACCACGGCCGCCGCCAAGACCGCCGCGGCGAAGAAGACCACCGCCAAGAAGGCGGCGGCCAAGAAGGCCCCGGCGAAGAAGGTCACCGCGAAGAAGGCCCCGGCCAAGAAGTCGTCGGCCCGCAAGACCACCGCCAAGAAGGCCACCGCACGCAAGGCGACGTCGTAGGGACGCCGAGGCACTCACGCGCCGGGCCGGACTCCCCTGAGGAGTCCGGCCCGCGGCGTGTGTAAGGGAAGTTACAGGGTTTGAAGGGTTACGAGGGTGATGCGCAGGGAGTCGCCCTGTCCCTCGGTCTCGATGCGCACGCGCTGCCCGGGGCGCAGCAGCAGCAGGCCTCCGGCGGTGAACGCGGCGGCGTCGAAGGGCACCGGGGTGCCGTCGTCGAGGAGCACCTGCCCGCTGCGGGTTTCGGCGTCGTAGGTGTATGCGGTGGCCTGCATGACGGCCAGCCTAATGTCCGCCGGTGCGGGATGCGCCGTGGGGCCGCGGCCGTCTGCGGGCTGCGGGTCCGCTGCGGCCGGTCGCGCAGTTCCCCGCGCCCCCAGGGGGTTGCAGCCGCCGCACCCGCATTCGCGCCCTGGCCGCGCCCCGAACCTCTGCTCAGCCCCAGCGCGGGTGCGCTCAGGACTCCGGGATCAGCAACCCCGCCGAAAGCGCGGCGGTGTACGGCCCCACCCCCAGCGCCAGCGCCGCGCGCAGATCGTGCCCGGTGTCCACGTCCTGCCGTACCGAATCCACCTCCGCGAGTGGGAGTTCCGCGGCTCCGGACGCGCGATGCCGGTTCCGTGAATCCAGGCCGAAAGCCGGGGTCAATTCATGATCACCCGCGGCCGCGAGCAATGTCGTCCCAACCCCCGCCGCATCCGCGAGAAACGCCCGGGGAAACTCCCCCGCCGCACCCAGGACGGCGGCAAGTTCCGCCGGACGCAACGCCGGCAGATCGGCGTTCAGGGCCGCGACCGGTGTGCGCGGGCGCATTTCCCGTACGGCGGCCGCCCCGTGCGCCAGCGCGGCGTTCAGGCCGCTCGCCGGTGTGTCCGGGAGGATCCGCGCGCCCAGCGCCGTCAGCTCGCGCGCCGCCCGCTCGTCGTCCGTGACGACCACCACATCCGCCACAGCCGTACACGACAGCGCCGCGGCCACCGTGTCCTGCGCGAACGCCAGCGCCAGCCCCGGGCGCACCCCGTCGCCCGCGGTGTCCGAGAGCCTGCTCTTGGCCCGCGACAGGGGCTTCAGGGGGATGACCAAGGTCCACTGCACCGGCGTACCGCCCCTCTCTCGTCACGATCATTGTCCCCGCGCCATCCGGCGCCGTCGGTGGCGGGGCGTACCGTGTTCTCGACAGACCGGCGGCTCGGGGCGACAATCGTGCGGCCCCCGCCGGGGTGGCAGCCCCTAGAGGAAGGTGTCCTTGTGCCCCGCCGCAGAATCGGCTTCTGGTACCGCTTCGCCGCGGTGATCTGCAAACCGCCGCTGGTGGCTCTGATCAAGCGGGACTGGCGTGGAATGGAGCACATTCCGGCCGAGGGCGGATTTATCACGGTGGTGAACCACAATTCCCACGTGGATCCCTTCGCGTATGCGCACTATCAGTACAACACCGGGCGGGTTCCGCGATTCCTGGCGAAGAGCGGACTTTTCAAGAAGGGATTCGTCGGCGCCGCCATGCGCGGAACCGGGCAGATCCCCGTCTACCGCGAGTCCACGGACGCGCTCAGCGCCTTCCGGGCCGCGATCGACGCCGTGGAGCGCGGCGAGTGCGTCGCCTTCTACCCCGAGGGCACTCTCACCCGCGACCCGAACGGCTGGCCCATGACCGGCAAGACCGGCGCCGCCCGCGTCGCCCTGCAGACCAAGTGCCCGGTCGTCCCGATCGCCCAGTGGGGCGCCAACGAACTGCTGCCGCCGTACGCCAAGAAGCCGAACCTCTTCCCGCGCAAGACCCATCACGTGCTCGCGGGCCCGCCCGTGGACCTCTCGCGCTTCTACGACAAGGAGATGACCCCGGACCTGCTCAAGGAGGCCACCGAGGTCATCATGGCGGCCATCACCCGCCGGCTGGAGGAGATCCGCGGCGAGAAGGCGCCCGAGACGCCCTACGACCCGCGCCGCGAGCGGATCGAACAGCGGCGCCGCACCAAGGCGCAGACGGCACAGACGGCACAGTCGGCACAGTCGGCGCAGACCCAGGGCAAGGAACCGGAGGGGCAGGGCAAGTGAGCAAGGCGGTCAAGGCGGCGGTCATGGGCACCGGCTCGTGGGGCACCGCCTTCGGTATGGTCCTCGCCGACGCGGGCTGCGAGGTGACCCTGTGGGCCCGTCGCCCCGAACTGGCCGAGGCCGTCAACTCGACGCGGACCAACCCCGACTACCTGCCCGGGGTCGAACTCCCGGAGAATCTCGTAGCGACCTCGGACCCGGCCGAGGCCCTGCGCGACGCGGACTTCACCGTCCTCGCCGTCCCCTCCCAGACCCTGCGCGCCAACCTCGCCGAGTGGACCCCGCTGCTCGCCCCGGACACCGTGCTCGTCTCCCTGATGAAGGGCGTCGAACTCGGCTCCGCCATGCGGATGAGCGAGGTCATCGACGACGTCGCCAAGGTCGGCTCCGACCGCATCGCGGTCGTCACCGGGCCCAACCTGGCCCGCGAGATCGCCGCCCGCATGCCGGCCGCCGCCGTCGTCGCCTGCACCGACGAGGCCGTGGCCCAGCGTCTCCAGGCCGCCTGCCACACGCCGTACTTCCGGCCGTACACGGAAACCGACGTGGTGGGCTGCGAGCTGGGCGGTGCGGTGAAGAACGTCATCGGGCTCGCCGTCGGCATCGCGGACGGCATGGGGCTCGGCGACAACGCCAAGGGCTCGCTCATCACCCGGGGCCTCGCAGAGACCGCGCGGCTCGGTGTCGTGCTCGGTGCCGACCCGCTGACCTTCTCCGGACTCGCGGGCCTCGGCGACCTGGTGGCGACCTGCTCCTCGCCGCTGTCCCGCAACCACACCTTCGGCACCAACCTCGGCAAGGGCATGACCCTGCAGGAGACCATCGCGGTCACCAAGCAGACCGCCGAGGGCGTCAAGTCCTGCGAGTCCGTGCTGGATCTGGCCCGCCGGCACGGCGTCGACATGCCCATCGCCGAGACGGTCGTCGCCATCGTCCACGAGGGCAAGTCCCCCGTGGTCGCCGTCAAGGAGCTGATGTCGCGCAGCGCCAAGCCCGAGAGGCGCTGAACCGCCTCCCGCGCGACGCTGAGCGACCGCCCGGGGGACACGGAGTCACGGCGGCCAAGTGGGCGCTGACTCGTGGGATACCACCGGGTACTCTCAACGCGATATGAGCACCGAGAACCTTCCCCAGAGCCCTGAGCAGCCGGCGCGCAAGCCGCGTGTGGCCGTCGTGTTCGGCGGGCGCAGCTCCGAACACGGGATCTCCATGGTCACCGCCGGCGCGGTCCTCAAGGCCATCGACCGGACGAAGTACGACGTCCTGCCGATCGGCATCACGCGGGAGGGCCGTTGGGTGCTCACCGCCGACGAGCCGGAGCGGATGGCCATCACCGACCGCCGCCTGCCCGCCGTCGAGGAACTGGCGGAGTCGCACGAGGGCGGCGTGGTGCTCCCCGTCGACCCCGCCAACCGCGAGGTCGTCTACAGCGAGCCCGGCTCGGTGCCCAAGGCGCTCGGCGAGGTCGACGTGGTCTTCCCGGTGCTGCACGGCCCGTACGGCGAGGACGGCACCCTGCAGGGCCTCCTGGAGCTGTCCGGGGTGCCGTACGTGGGTGCCGGTGTGCTCGCCTCGGCCGTCGGCCAGGACAAGGAGTACATGAAGCGGATCTTCACCTCCTACGGGCTCGAGGTCGGCCCGTACGTGGTGATCCGGCCGCGCGAGTGGGAACGGGACGAGTCCGCCGCCCGCAAGAAGATCATCGACTTCGCCGGCGAGCACGGCTGGCCGCTGTTCGTGAAGCCCGCGCGCGCGGGCTCGTCCATCGGCATCACCAAGGTCGACGACCTGTCCGGCCTGGACGAGGCGATCGCCACCGCGCAGGCCCACGACCCGAAGATCCTGATCGAGGCCGCCGTGCGGGGCCGCGAGATCGAGTGCGGCGTCCTGGAGTTCGAGGACGGCCCGCGCGCCTCCGTCCCGGCCGAGATCCCGCCGCCGGACGCGCACGCGTACTACGACTTCGAGGCCAAGTACATCGACTCCACGCCCGGAATCGTCCCGGCGCCGCTCACCGAGGAGCAGACCGCCGAGGTGCGGCGGCTCGCGGTCGAGGCGTTCGAGGCGGTCTCCTGCGAGGGTCTGGTCCGCGCGGACTTCTTCCTCACCGAGGACGGCGAGTTCGTGATCAACGAGATCAACACCCTGCCCGGCTTCACGCCGATCTCGATGTACCCGCAGATGTGGCAGGCCAGCGGCGTCAGCTACCCGGAGCTGATCGACCGCCTGGTGCAGGCGGCGCTGCGCCGCTCGACCGGCCTGCGCTGAGCAGCCGACGCATCACCCGCGCATGGAGGCGATCCCCTTGGGGATCGCCTTCTTCACGGCCGGGGCGAGATCCGTGAGGATCGCCGTGCCCTCCTCCTGCGCGGACATCCCCTCGGGCAGGCCGATCTGCACATAGGCCACGCGGCCCGCGGTGGTGAACCGCCAGGTGCCGTCGCCCTGCTTCTCCATCAGCCAGTCGACGCCGTTCACGCCCCCCGCGATGGCGTCCGGGTCGTCGCCCTTGGCCACCTTGGGATCGATCATCTTCGGCGGCCGTACGACACCGCAGCGCAGTATGATCGCCGAGTTTCCCCAGCCCGCCGTGTAGGCGGACCGGGGTTCGGGGTCGTTGCGGCTTCGCCCGTCGAGCTTCTGCGGCAGCGTCCGGTGCAGTTCCCGGCACACCGGCGCCGTCTTCGCGTCGGGGCTGGGAACCGCCACGGCGGCGCTGTCGTCTGCCGAGGAGCAGCCCGCGACCGCGATCAGCAGCGCGGGCGCGAGCAGGCCGAAGGGCCGGTGACCGAAGAACTTCACCGGCCAAGCGTAGACGGGGGCTACAGATGCACGACCGGACAGGTCAGGGTGCGGGTGATGCCGTCCACTTGCTGGACCTTGGCGACCACCATGCGACCGAGGTCGTCGACCGTGTCGGCCTGGGCGCGCACGATGACGTCGTACGGTCCCGTCACGTCCTCGGCCTGGATCACTCCAGGGATCTTGCTGATCGTCTCGGCGACGGTCGACGCCTTGCCGACCTCCGTCTGGATCAGGATGTACGCCTGTACCACGGAACCTCCAGGGCGGCCACGAGGATCATGTGGGGAAAAGGAACGCCACGGTATCGCGTTGCCGCTCCCCGCGGGGAGACCTGCGGGAACCGGGCTTGCGCGCCAGGGTGCAGGCACGACGGAAGTTGACGGTCGTAAGACCGTTCCGACGGTCATCCGGACCGTATCGACGGTCATCTCGACGGTATCGGGGACACTGATGACGCGCGACTGGGCACGGCATGGCAGAGAAGGGGAGCAAGCGCAATGAAGGGCACTGTTGGTGAGCTCGGGGAGTTCGGGCTCATCAGGGAGCTCACCTCCCGTCTCACCACCACCCCGGCGGTCCGGGTCGGCCCCGGCGACGACGCCGCGGTGGTCGCCGCGCCCGACCGCCGGGTGGTGGCGAGCACCGACATCCTGCTGGAGGGGCGGCACTTCCGCCGCGACTGGTCCACGGCCTACGACGTCGGCCGCAAGGCGGCGGCGCAGAACCTCGCCGACATCGCCGCGATGGGCGCCGTACCGACCGCCCTGCTGCTCGGCCTGGTCGTCCCGGCTGAACTCCCGGTCACCTGGCCCAGCGAGCTGATGGACGGCCTGCGCGACGAGTGCCAGGTCGCGGGTGCCTCCGTGGTCGGCGGTGACGTCGTACGCGGCGACACGATCATGGTGTCGATCACCGCGCTCGGCGATCTGCGCAACCAGGAGCCCGTCACGCGGGCCGGCGCCCAGCCCGGCGACCTGGTGGCCGTCACGGGCTGGCTGGGCTGGTCCGCGGCCGGTTACGCGGTCCTCTCCCGCGGTTTCCGCTCGCCGCGCGCCTTCGTGGAGGCCCACCGCCGCCCCGAGCCGCCGTACCACGCGGGTCCGGCCGCCGCCGCGCTCGGCGCGACCGCGATGTGCGACGTGAGCGACGGGCTGATCGCCGACCTCGGGCACATCGCCGAGGCCAGCAAGGTCCGCATCGACATCCGCTCGGGCGCGATCGACATCCCGACCCAGATGAACGACATCGGGCAGGCCGTCGGCGTCGACCCGCTGCAGTGGGTGCTGACCGGGGGAGAGGACCACGCGATCGTCGCGACCTTCCCGCCGGACGCCAAGCTGCCGGCCCGCTGGAAGGTCATCGGCGAGGTCCTGAACCCCTCCGCGCTGCCCCAGGTGACCGTCGACGGGGCGCCCTGGACCAGCAAGGGCGGCTGGGACCACTTCGGGGGCATCGAGTCGTGATCCCCCGTGTGCTGACCGTGGCGGGCTCCGACTCCGGGGGCGGGGCCGGGATCCAGGCCGACCTGAAGACGATGCTGGCGCTCGGCGTGCACGGGATGAGTGTGATCACGGCGGTGACCGCGCAGAACTCCCTCGGCGTGCAGGGCGCCTGGGAACTGCCCGTGGAGGCCGTGCGGGCCCAGTACCGCAGCGTCGTGGACGACATCGGCGTCCAGGCCGTGAAGACCGGCATGCTGGCCTCGGCGGAACTGGTCGAGGCGGTCGCCGAGTTGATCTCCGGCACGGACGCGCCTGCCGTGGTCGACCCGGTGGGCGTCTCCAAGCACGGCGACCCGCTGCTCGCCGCGTCCGCGCTGGACTCCGTACGGACGAAGCTGCTCCCGGTGGCCACCGTGGCGACCCCGAACCTCGACGAGGTGGCACAACTCACCGGGGTGCGGGTCGGGTCCGAGGACGATCTACGACGGGCCGCCGCGGCCGTGCTGGAGTACGGGCCGCGCTGGGCGCTGATCAAGGGCGGGCACCTGGCGGGAGACGCAGGGCGGGCGGGCGGGAACCAGGCCGTCGACCTGTTGACCGACGGCTCCGAGGAACTCTGGCTGCGGGCCCCGCGTCACGACAACCGGCACACGCACGGCACGGGCTGCACGCTGGCGTCCGCCGTCGCGTCGGGGCTGGCGAAGGGCCTGAGCGTGCCGGAGGCGGTCACGGCGGCCAAGGAGTACGTCACGGGGGCCATCGCGGCCGGGTTCGCGCTCGGGGCGGGGATCGGGCCGGTGGACCACGGCTGGCGGTTGCGCGGCTGATGTGCTTGTGGGCCTCGGGTACGGCAAAAAGCCGGTCCACCCTCAGGTGGACCGGCTTTTTGCAGCGAACCAGGCAGTGGCCGCGCGCTCAGCTGTAGCGTCAGCGCGAGACCTTGCCGGCCTTGATGCACGAGGTGCAAGCGTTCACGCGCTTCGGCGTCCCGCCGACCACAGTACGCACACGCTGGATGTTCGGGTTCCAGCGGCGGGACGTACGGCGGTGCGAGTGCGAGATGTTGTTGCCGAAGCCCGGCCCCTTGCCGCAGACGTCGCAGTTGGCAGCCACGGGTCACTCCAAAGACTTCAGATGCACTTACGGTTAATCCCGGCATGCCGGGATCGAGATCTTAAGACCTGAGATCTTGAGTGGCGTTGCCAGGGGAACGGCCCGATCAGGATCGGGCAACCGGAGCAGCATACAACGGCTGCTCCCGTACAACGAAACTACCATGGCAGCCCAGGGCCCCGCTCCCGGCCCTCTTCCGGTGGACACCGCTTCGGGGTCTACGCTGCGTCCCACGTTCAGCCAGCTCAGGGAGGCACAGGTGGCGCAGGTACCGCAGACATTCCTCGATGCTCTCGCGGTGCGCACCTGGTGCGGTCTGGCGCTCGGCGCGCTCGGCCGCGCGCGCGAGGAGATCGACGCGATCAACGTCTACCCGGTGGCCGACGGCGACACCGGGACGAACCTCTACCTCACCCTGGAATCGGCGGCCACCGCCGTGGAGGCCGTGTTCGCCGGGTACGGGACGGGCGCCGGGGAGCCCTCCCTGGCGGACGCCGTGCACGCGATGGCCCACGGGGCGCTCATCGGGGCCCGCGGCAACTCCGGGACGATCCTGGCGCAGCTGCTGCGGGGCATGGCGCAGGTGCTGGCGGACGGCGGCGAGGCGGCACACGCAGACGGCGCGGGGCTGCGGCTGGCGCTGCGGCGGGCCGCCGACGCCGCCCGGCAGGCCGTGGCCCACCCGGTCGAGGGCACGGTGCTGACCGTCGCCTCGGCCGCCGCCGAGGCCGCCGAGGAGGCCGAGGGCGACTGCGGCACGGTCGCGCGGGCGGCCTACGAGGGCGCGCGGACGGCCCTGGCGGCCACTCCCGGCCAGCTGGCCGTGCTCCGCCGGGCCGGGGTGGTCGACGCGGGCGGACGCGGGCTCGTGGCGGTGCTGGGGGCGCTGGTGGAAGCGTTCACGGGGGAGGCGGTACGGGAGGCTCCGGCGGCCCGGGAGAGCGTGGCGGCGGTGGGGGAGGGCGTGCAGGGCCCGGACGCGGTTTCCGGCGGGCACGCGCGCGGGGCCGGGGTTCGCAGCAGCGCGGGCAGCGGTGCGGACACCGATGTGCACGCGCGCGTGCACGCCGGTCCCGACGCGCACGCGCGCGTGACCGCCCCCGACGCCGACCTGTGCGCCGACGCCGGCGGGCCCGCCTACGAGGTGATCTATCTCCTGGAGGCCGGCGACACGGCCGTGGACCGGCTCCGGGAGCGCCTCGACGCGCTCGGCGACTCCCTCGTCGTGGTCGGCGGCGACGGGCTGTGGAACGTCCATGTGCACGTCGACGACGCGGGCGCCGCCGTGGAGGCGGGCGTGGAGGCCGGGCGGCCGTACCGGATCCGGATCACCCACTTCGGGCTCGGGGACGTGCACACCGGCGGCGAGCGGCCCCCGCGCGAGCGCGCCCAGCGGGCCGTCGTCGCCGTCGTACCGGGCGAGGGCCTGGCCGGGCTGTACACCGAGGCGGGCGCCACGACCGTCCTCGCGCGCCCCGGGGAGCCGCCCGCCAGCGGGGAGCTGGTACAGGCCGTACGGCGGGCCCACGCACGCGAGGTCGTCCTGCTGCCCAATGACGCCGAGCTGCGCCACACGGCCGCCGCCGCCGCCGAGCAGGCCCGCACCGAGGGCATCCGGGTGGCCCTCATCCCGACCCGCTCGGCGGTCCAGGGCATCGCCGCGCTCGCGGTGCACGCGCCGGAACGCCGGTTCGACGAGGACGTGGTGCAGATGACCGCGGCGGCGGGCGCCACCCGGTACGCCGAGGTCGTCGTCGCCGAACGCCAGTCCTGGACGACGGCCGGCATCTGCCAGGCCGGGGACGTGCTCGGGCTGATCGACGGAGACGTGGCGGTGATCGGCGCCGATGTCACCGCCATCGCCCGGACCGTCCTGGACCGCATGCTCCAGGCCGGTGGCGAGCTGGTCACCCTGGTCGTCGGCGACGGGGCCCCCGAGACCGTCGCCGAGCACCTGGAGGCCCAGGTACGGGAGTCCTACCTCGCCGTGGACACCGTCGTGTACCGGGGCGGCCGGCAGGGGACCCTGTTGCTCATCGGCGTGGAGTGAGCGGGCGCGGGACTCACCGCTCTGCTTCGAGCAGCCGGCCGGCCTCCGCCCGTCGCGCCTGTACGGTCTCGTCCGCGTCGTCGGCGTCCTCGTAGGCCGCGAGCACGGCACGCGCGCGTGCCGCCGCCCGGGCGGGCCGGCCGAGGTCGGCCTCCAGCCATCCGGCGGCGAGTTGGGCACCGGCACGGTCGTGCAGTGCGTCCGCGCCGAGCGTGCCGAACAAGGCGGCCGCCCGGTCCATCTGGACCAGCGCCGCCTCGAACACGGCCTGGATCACACTGTCTTCGACCTCTTCAACCTCTTCGCTCTCTCCGTCCTCCGTGGCTTCCCCCTCGCTCGCCGAGCGGGCCAGCAGGTCGCCGAACTGCCGGTGTGTGTGAGCGAGTTCGTCCGTGAGCTGTTCCCGGGACACCGGGTCGGCCGCGCCGTCCAGCGCCCGCTCGCACGCGCGCACCGCCTCCGCCATCAGCTCCCGCGCACGCTCCGCCCCGCCCTGCCCGCGCAGCGCCAGCCAGCCGCGGGCGCGCAGCGAGCGGACGAGGAAGGCCGGATTGTCCAGCCCGCGCCACAGTTCACCCGCCCGCGCGTAGGCCCGGTCGGCCTCCTCCAGCAGACCGGCCCTGCTCAGCGACTCGGCGGCGAGATGGGCGAGCGTGGCGTGGTCCTGCTGCTCGGGCCAGTGCCGGGCGATGTCGGCCGCCCGCAGCCGGTGTCCGGCGGCCGCGCGGTGGTCGCCCAGCTCGCTCAGGCAGTCACCGAGCCACCACTGCGCCTGTACGACGGCCCCGTCCCCGTGCGTCTCGGCGGACAGGTCGGCCAGCGCCGACTCCAGCACCTCGGCGGCCTCGGCGTACCGCCCCTGCCGCAGCAGGAACCCGCCCAGCTGCTGCCGCGCCCAGGCGCCCAGCGTGCCGCTCTCGCCCGCCTCGTCGCCCCAGTGCGCGGCCTCCAGGGCGTGTTCGGCGGCCTCGACGACCTCGCCCCGGGCGCCGACGACCTCGGCGAGCTGCAGATGCAGCTGGGCCCGCCCGACCGGCTCCACGTACGGCCCGCCGTGCGCCAGCGCGTCCCGCAACGCCCGCTCCGCTTCGGCCGGCTCACCGGCCTGGTGGGCCAGCGCGGCGACCTGCACCTCGTACTCCACGGCGAACCACGGCAGCCCGGCGCTCACATACGCGTCGGCCGCCTGCCGGAACAGTTCCGCGGCCCGCCCGGCGTCCCCACGCAGTCCCGCCAGCTCGGCGAGCATCCCCCGCGCCTCCGCGGCCCGCGCGGCCGGCCGCACATCGTCGCCGGTATGCCCGCCGACCAGCGCCAGTACCTCACGCACGGCCTGCTCGGCCCGCGCGATCGTCTCCGGGGCGGCCTCCTGCGCGGATCCTTCGTGCACGCACCGCATCAGGATCCGCGCCCGGCTCATCACCACCGACGCCGCCTGCCGTACGCCGGTGGCCTCCTCGGCGTACAACGCCAGGGCCTCGTCGTACAGGGCGGTGACCGTCTCCAGGGCCGCGTCCACCTCGCCCGTCAGGGCGCGGACGTACGCTCCACGCGCGCGTGCCGCCAGGGCCTCGCCGGGGTCGCCGGCCTCCGCGTACAGGGCCGCTGCCTGCTCGAACAGCTCGATGCCTTCGGGGCCGCGGGCCATCGCCTCGTGGTCGGCGATCTCCGCGCGGTCGCGCGGCTCCAGTTCCGTACCGCGCGCGGCGCGCGCGGCCGCCGCCCAGGCCTCCAGGGCGTGCGGCTGCAGGGTGTCCGACAGCCGTCGTGCCTCGGCGAGCAGGGCCGCCAGGTCGGGCTCGCCGGCCGCCTCCGGCGGCGGGGGCGCGGCCACCGGGGCCGGCGCTGGGCGCACCGTGCGCACGCCCAGCGGCAGACGGTCCACCAGCGGCCGCTGGGCCATACGTGCGCGTGCCCGGTCGCCGACGTGCGACGTGCCGTTGCGCCGGTCGAACCGCCCGGCCAGGTCGAGCGTCTCCACGCGCGCGTGAGCGGCGAGTTCGCCCGCCGTCCAGGACCGCCCGGCCGGCCCCGGCACCCGCTGTCCGCCGAGCCCCAGCTCGGTCAGCCGGTCCATCAGCAGCGTCACCACGGCCATGAACTCCAGCCGGCTGCGCGGATGCCCGGTGTCCGTGAAGTACGCCGGCCGCTCCGCGAGCAGTTCCAGGGCGCGCGCCTCGTTCCCGGTCAGCGCGCAGAACTCCACATGGTCGGCGTACGCGCCGCGCATCGACTCCATCGGGCGTACGAGGCGGAAGCCCCGCAGGTGGTGCGCGCGGGCCTCGTCCAGCCGGCCAAGTCGCAGCAGCGGGGACAGCGAGGAGGCCAGCACGGTGTGCGGTTCGTGCGCGCACGCGAACTCGCCCTCCAGCACCGGACGCCACAGCAGCAGCGCCTCCGCGTCCCGCCCCCGCTCGACCTGCCACCAGCCCTGCCCGTGCAGCTCGCAGGCGTGGCAGTCGGCCATCTCGTCGCGGTCCGCCGCCAGCCAGGCCGCGTACGCCCGCTTCGCGCGCGGGACGTCACCGACATGCGCGGCCACGCTGAACTCGGCGCTGCGCACCGCCCGTTCGGAGTGCCCGGCGAGCCGGTAGCGGTGCGCCATCTCGCCGAGCCACTTCTCGATCGAGGCGAGCGGGACGTGCGGCTGGTCCAGCATGCCCGCCGACATCCACTTGAAGACCCAGTGCAGGGAGTGCGTCTCGTACGCGTCGAAGTCCTCGGGCCGTTCGTCCCACATGCGCAGCAGCCGCGCGAACGGGACGAACATCTTGTCCTTCTCGGAGCTGTAGTTGTAGACCTTCAGCTGGTGCCCGAGCGCCTCGATGACGGCCAGCGGGACGCCGAGGCCCTCCGCCTCGGCCAGCAGCCGCTCCGCGCGCGCGTTGCGGGCCGGGCCCTCCGGCTGCTCGGAGTTCTCCGCCATGGCCCGGCGCAGCGCGTCGAAGTCCGCGATCTCACTCATCGTCCGTCACCCTCCCCGTGGGTCGCCCACTCCAGCAGGCCCAGGAACGCCCGGTTCAGCAGCGCCGAGTCGGCCGGCCTCAGCGGGCGCTGCGCCATCAGCAGGGCCTGCCCGTACAGCGACTCGGTGGCGGTGCCGATCAGTTCCACGTCCTCGAGCGAACCGATGCGCCGCACCAGCGGGTTGAGATGGTTGAGCACCAGACGCGCGCGCGGTGCGCCGCCGCGCAGCGAGCCGAGGATGCCCGCCCACAGGTCGTCGGCCTGCTCCTCGGCCGCCGCACGGGCCTGCTCGTGCCGCGCGCCCCGGTCGTCCAGGTGCAGCGCGGGCACGGACAGGGGGTGGAAGGCGCGCAGGACGACATCACAGCCCAGCGGGTCCAGCTTCGCCCGCGCCGCCGCCAGGAAGCCGGACAGGGCCAGTTCCTCGCCCGGGTCGACCGCGTCCAGGTGCGCCGTCACGGTCTCCGCGTCCAGCTCGGCGACCACCGTCCCCGGCCGCACCGACGGCAGCGCCTCGACCAGGTCGCCGTCGTACGTGTAACCGCCGTTGACCACCCCGACGCCCTGCGCGGAGGCGATCGGCGCGACCTGCCGGTACTCCTCGACGGTGCGCGTGAAGTGCACCACCGGGTGCCGCTGCGCGAACTCCTCCAGCGACAGCTGCCCGTCGGTCGTCTCGAACGGCAGCCAGGGCAGCATCGTGCGCAGCATGCCGTGGTCGTGCCGGGCCAGGGACTTCACCCCCAGGTGGTGCACGGCGAGAAAGGCCGTCAGCCGCTCCGGATCACCGGCGGCGAGCCCCGTGAGCCACGAGCGGATCCTCTCCCCGAGCGCCTCCCGCACGGCGGCCAGCGTCTCGTCCTCGTACAGCGACTCGCGCGAGGCCGTCGGCCGCAGGCTGTCGGTGTCCAGCACACAGCGCACGAAGAACGCCCAGTCGGGCAGCAGCTGTTCGGCCCGCTCGGTCAGCAGCATGCCCTTCAGATGCACCCGGTGGCTCGCCCGCTGGGCGGGGCTCACCGCCGCCGGCAGCACGTACGCCACCCCGCGGATCCCGGCCAGCGGCACGTCCAGGTCGATCGAGTCCAGCGGCGTGAACCCGAACAGCGCGTGACAGTGCCGGGCCAGCGCCACCCTTCTGCTCGCAGGGCTCGGATACGGCCGGTCCCAGGGCGCGGGCAGCTCGGTGACCGGCTCCTCGCCCACCCGGACGTCGTACGGCAGCAGCGCACCGAAGTCCCGGGCCAGGGTCAGGACCCGTTCCGGCGCCAGCCACTCGGCCGCCCCGGGCCGCGCGGTCAGGTGGACGGTCGTACCGGGCTCGGGCCGCGCGGAGCCGGGCAGGGTCCGCACGGTGTACGAGCCGTCGTCACGCGCCGTCCACTCCACCGGCGGCGCGCCGGGCGTACGGGAGCTGCGGCTGACCACCCGGATCCGCTCGGCGACCACGAAGCAGGCGAGCAGGCCGATGCCGAACTGGCCGAGGAAGTCCGAACGCGCCTCCTGCAGGCCCTCGGCCCGCTTGGAGCTGCGCCCGATGGTGGCGAGCAGGCTGTGCACGTCCGACTCGGTGAGCCCGACGCCGGTGTCCTCCACCCGCAGGCTCCCGCCGTCGGCGTACAGCCGCACCCGGGCCGGGGCGCCGGGCTCCGCGTCGCGCCGGGCCGTGATGGCGTCGACGGCGTTCTGCAGCAGCTCGCGCAGATAGACCTTGGGGCTGGAATAGAGGTGATGGGAGAGCAGGTCCACCAGACCGCGCAGGTCGACCTGGAACGTATGGGGTGGGAGGGAACCCTGGGATGACTGTGAGCTCTGGTAGTCCATCGTCGCAGCGCCGGAGGGGGGAGGAGCATCGGCGCGGGGTCGGGCGGTCCCGGGTGGGGTGGTGACCGCGAAGGATGGCCGGAGCGCGCCATCCTAGAGCCCGAACAGCCCGTCCGACCAGGAGCTTCCCAGGACGTATACGGCATTGTCAGTGCCGTGGTGTGCAATGGATCTCGTGCACGGACTGGAAGAACCACTGAAGCAGCCACTGAAGTCGGTGCTCGGCCCCGCCACCGCCAAGGTGATGGCCGAGCACCTCGGCCTGCACTCCGTCGGCGACCTCCTCCACCACTACCCGCGCAGATACGAGGAGCGCGGCCAGCTCACCCGACTCGCCGACCTCCCCATGGACGAGCACGTCACGGTGGTCGCCCAGGTCGCCGACGCACGCCTGCACAGCTTCGCCTCCGCCAAGGCCCCGCGCGGCAAGGGCCAGCGCCTGGAGGTCACGATCACCGACGGCAGCGGCCGGCTCCAGCTGGTCTTCTTCGGCAACGGCGTCCACAAGCCCCACAAGGAGCTGCTGCCGGGCACCCGCGCGATGTTCGCCGGCAAGGTCTCGGTCTTCAACCGTCGCCTCCAACTCGCCCACCCTGCCTATGAGTTGCTGCGAGGCGACAGTGAGGAAACGGTGGAGAGCTGGGCCGGCGCCCTGATCCCCATCTACCCGGCCACCGGCAAACTGGAGTCCTGGAAGATCGGCAAGGCCGTCCAGACGGTGCTGCCCACGGCGCAGGAAGCCCTGGACCCCCTGCCGCCCTCCCTCCGCGAGGGGCGCGGCCTGCTTCCCCTCCCCGAGGCCCTGCTCAAGATCCACCGCCCGCACACCAAGGACGACGTCGCCGACGCCCGCGCCCGCCTGAAGTGGGACGAGGCCTTCGTTCTGCAGGTCGCCCTGGCCCGCCGCCGCTACACGGACACCCAGCTCCCGGCCGTCCCCCGCCGCCCGCGCCCCGACGGCCTCCTCGCGGCCTTCGACGACCGCCTGCCCTTCACCCTCACCGAGGGCCAGCAGAAGGTCTCCAAGGAGATCTTCGGTGACTTGGCCACCGAGCACCCGATGCACCGCCTGCTGCAGGGCGAGGTCGGATCGGGCAAGACCCTGGTGGCCCTCCGCGCCATGCTCGCCGTGGTCGACGCGGGCGGGCAGGCCGCCATGCTCGCGCCCACCGAGGTGCTCGCCCAGCAGCACCACCGGTCAATCACCGAGATGATGGGCGAGCTGGCCGAGGGCGGCATGCTGGGCGGGGCCGAGCACGCCACCAAGGTCGTCCTGCTCACCGGCTCCATGGGCGCCGCCGCCCGCCGCCAGGCGCTGCTGGACCTGGTCACCGGCGAGGCCGGCCTCGTCATCGGCACGCACGCCCTGATCGAGGACAAGGTCCAGTTCCACGACCTCGGCCTGGTCGTGGTCGACGAACAACACCGCTTCGGCGTCGAGCAGCGCGACGCCCTGCGCGGCAAGGGCAAGCAACCGCCGCACCTGCTGGTCATGACGGCCACCCCGATCCCGCGCACGGTCGCCATGACGGTCTTCGGCGACCTGGAGACCTCGGTCCTGGACCAGCTCCCGGCCGGCCGCTCGCCGATCGCCAGCCATGTCGTACCGGCCGCCGACAAGCCGCACTTCCTCGCCCGCGCCTGGGAGCGGGTCCGCGAGGAGGTGGAGAACGGCCATCAGGCGTACGTCGTCTGCCCCCGCATCGGCGACGACATCGACGAGGCGGCCGATCCGAAGAAGGCCGGCAAGCAGAAGTCCCCCGAGGACGAGGCGGAGAAGCGCCCGCCGCTCGCGGTCCTGGACATCGCCGAGCAGCTGGGCCGCGGCCCCCTCCAGGGCCTGAAGGTGGAGGTCCTCCACGGCCGTATGAACCCCGACGACAAGGACGTGGTCATGCGCCGCTTCGCCGCAGGCGAGACCGACGTCCTGGTCGCCACCACGGTCATCGAGGTCGGCGTGAACGTCCCCAACGCCACGGTGATGGTCATCATGGACGCCGACCGCTTCGGCGTCTCCCAGCTCCACCAGCTCCGCGGCCGCGTCGGCCGTGGCTCGGCCCCCGGCCTGTGCCTCCTGGTCTCCGAGATGCCCGAGGCCAGCGCGGCCCGCCAGCGCCTGAACGCCGTCGCCGCCACCCTCGACGGCTTCGAGCTCTCCCGCATCGACCTCGAACAGCGCCGCGAGGGCGATGTCCTCGGCCAGGCCCAGTCCGGCGCCCGCTCCTCCCTGCGCGTCCTCGCGGTCATCGAGGACGAGGAGGTCATCGCGGAGGCGAGGGAGGAGGCGACGGCGGTGGTGGCGGAGGATCCGGAGCTGGAGCGCCTTCCGGGCCTGCGGACGGCCCTGGATGCCCTGTTGGACGAGGAAAGGGAGC
The DNA here is from genome assembly GCF_009604455.1 of Streptomyces sp. RB17. Lineage (GTDB taxonomy): Bacteria > Actinomycetota > Actinomycetes > Streptomycetales > Streptomycetaceae > Streptomyces. Next base: position 203,405 of record NZ_WEGL01000010.1, on the reverse strand, counting down.
AGTACTTGGAGAAGGGGTGAAGGAGACTTGCCCGGGGGCGCGGGGAGTCCTCCGTATGCGGCTACCGCCCCGCGGGCGCGACCAGCCACAATGAATCGTGAAGCCGCCCACGAAGAAGGACCCCACATGACCCGCGTGATCGCCGGCCGGGCCGGCGGACGGCGCCTCTCGGTACCCCCCGGCACCGGCACCCGCCCCACCTCCGACCGCGCACGCGAGGGCCTCTTCTCCACCTGGCAGTCCCTCCTCGGCGGCCCCCTCGACGGCGAACGCGTCCTCGACCTCTACGCCGGCTCGGGCGCCGTAGGCCTGGAGGCCCTCTCCCGGGGCGCGAGCCACACGCTGCTCGTCGAGGCCGACGCCCGCGCGGCGAGAATCGTGCGCGAAAACGTGAGAAACCTGGGCCTGCCCGGCGCCGAAGTCCGAGCGGGCAAAGCGGAACAGATCATCAGGCAACCGGCACCGGAAGAGCCGTACGACCTCGTCTTCCTCGACCCCCCGTACGTTGTCACAGATCACGATCTTCGGGAGATTCTCCTCACACTCCGCTCGGGAGGCTGGCTCGCTGAGCAAGCGCTCGTCACCGTGGAGCGCAGCACCAGAGGCGGTGCATTCCAGTGGCCGGACGGATTCGAGGCGATCAGGTCCCGTCGCTACGGCGAGGGAACGTTTTGGTACGGTCGCGCCGCCTCTACGTGCGAAGACGCACGATGACCGGACCGGAGAGCGAGGGATCACAAGTGCGCCGCGCCGTCTGTCCCGGGTCGTTCGACCCCATCACCAACGGACACCTCGACATCATTGCCCGCGCCTCCCGTCTGTACGACGAGGTCTATGTCGCGGTGATGATCAACAAGTCCAAGAAGGGCCTGTTCGAGATCGAGGAGCGGATCGAGCTGATCCGCGAGGTCACCGCCGACTACGCCAACGTCCGGGTCGAGGCCTTCCACGGCCTCCTCGTCGACTTCTGCAAGCAGCGGGACATCCCCGCCATCGTCAAGGGCCTGCGTGCCGTCAGCGACTTCGACTACGAACTGCAGATGGCCCAGATGAACATCGGCCTCACCGGCGTCGAAACGCTCTTCGTGCCCACCAACCCCACCTACAGCTTCCTCTCCTCCTCCCTGGTCAAGGAGGTCGCGGCCTGGGGCGGGGACGTCTCCCACCTGGTGCCCGCGCCGGTGCTGGAGGCCCTGAACAAGCGCCTGCGCAAGGACTGATGGGGCTACAGTCGTCCCGTCCGTCTCCAACCCGGCTGTAGAGAGTGGCGAGCACAGGTGGACGTGCAGAAGAAGCTCGACGAGATCGTCTCCACGGTCTCCGGCGCCCGTTCCATGCCCATGTCGGCGTCGTGCGTGGTCAACCGCGCCGATCTGCTCGCGATGCTCGAAGAGGTGCGCCAGGCGCTGCCCGGCTCCCTGGCGCAGGCGCAGGAGCTGATCGGCGGCCGTGACCAGATGGTCGAGCAGGCCCGCCAGGAAGCCGAGCGGATCATCTCGACCGCGCACGCCGAGCGCGGCTCGCTGATCTCCGACACCGAGGTCGCCCGCCGCTCCCAGGCCGAGGCCGACCGGATCCTCGCCGAGGCCCGCAAGGAGGCCGAGGAGATCCGCGCCGAGGCCGACGACTACGTCGACTCCAAGCTCGCCAACTTCGAGGTCGTCCTCACCAAGACCCTCGGCTCGGTGGGCAGGGGCCGCGAGAAGCTGCTCGGCACCGGCCCCGGCCTGGACGAGAACGGCTACGAGGACGAGGACGCCCCCGAGCGCAGCCACGACCCGGAGACCCTGCGCCACAACGCCGACCAGTACGTCGACGTCAAGCTGGGCGCCTTCGAGGCGGTCCTCGCCAAGACCCTGGAGGCCGTCGGCCGCGGCCGGCAGAAGCTGCACGGCCGGATCGCCACGGACGACCTCGGCGCCCTCGCCGACGACACCACGACCTTCCAGCACTCCAGCGACGCCGACTACCTCGCCGACCTCGCCGCCCTCGCCGAGCAGGACGCCCCGGCCGAGCGCCCGGCCCAGCCCGTGCAGCAGCCGCAGCAGCCGTCGTACGAGCCGCAGCCGGCCTATGCGTACGACCAGCAGCAGCCGGACCCCTACGGCGGCTTCCCGCAGCAGCCCGCCTACGGCCAGCAGGACCCGTACGGCTACCAGCAGGCGGACCCGTACGCCGCCTATCAGGGCTACGACCAGCAGCAGGCCGCCTACGACCCCCAGCAGGCCCACCAGCAGCAGCCCCAGCACCAGGCGCAGCAGGGCTACGCTCTCGACGAGACCAGCCTCTTCGACACCAGCATGATCAGCGCGGAGCAGCTGAGGGCGTACGAGCAGGGCCGGGGCCTGTAGCGGGCCGGGCCAGTGGCGGGCGGGACGCCGCCCCACGCGACGGCCCGCCGACCTCCGGATTGGGCCCTGAGCGAAAGGTCCAGTATCCTGGCTCTTCGGTCGCGCGTACGTCCGCGATCACCGCTGCCCACGACACCGTCGGGCGGCGGCCCTCCGAGTTCGAAGATCGAAAGCAGGAATGGCCTCCAACGCCCGCCTCGACCACCGCAACCCCCTCGTGTTCGACACGCACGAGCTGGGTCGGCGTCCAGGCGCGCTCCAGCGCCTGACCCGCACGATCGACGCTCCCGCCGATCTCGGCATCCAGGGGGTCATCGGAGTGCCGGAAGGCGCCCCGGTGGAGCTCGACCTCCGGCTCGAGTCGGTCATGGAAGGGGTGCTCGTCACAGGCACCGCCCGTGCACAGGCCGAGGGGGAGTGCGTAAGGTGTCTGGAGCCGGTCGGGCTGGAGCTCGAAGCGGACTTCCAGGAACTGTTCTCGTACCCTGACGCCGACGACCGGGGCCGTGTGATCGCGGAACCGGGCGACGACGCCGAGGACGACGAGGACAGGTTCTTCCTCGAGGACGGACTCTTCGACCTCGAACCTCTGCTGCGCGATGCGGTGGTGCTCGCACTGCCGATGCAGCCGGTGTGCCAGGAAGACTGTCCGGGCCTGTGCTCCGAGTGCGGAGCGCGGCTCGCGGACGACCCGGACCACCACCACGACGCCGTCGACATCCGTTGGGCGGCTTTGCAGGGACTCGCCGGTTCACTCGAAGACGGCGAGAAGGACGAGATGAGCGGCGGCGCGCCTCAGTCAGCACGCGCCGACGAGAAGCAGGAGAAGTAGCCGTGGCTGTTCCGAAGCGGAAGATGTCGCGCAGCAACACGCGCCACCGCCGGTCGCAGTGGAAGGCTGCGGTCCCCACCCTGGTTGCGTGCGAGCGCTGCCACGAGCCCAAGCAGCAGCACATCGCGTGCCCGTCTTGCGGCACCTACAACAAGCGCCAGGTCCTCGAAGTCTGAGCGGGCTGGTGAGAGGCACTGTGTCCAGTCCCAAGAAGGCGGAAGACGCCAAGGCGGACGCACCCGCCAAGAAGAAGGCGGACAACCAGGCCTCGTCCCACACGCTTCTGGAAGGGCGGCTCGGCTACAAGGTCGAGTCCGCCCTTCTGGTGCGCGCGCTGACCCACCGTTCCTACGCGTACGAGAACGGCGGTCTGCCGACGAACGAGCGGCTGGAGTTCCTCGGGGACTCCGTGCTCGGCCTCGTCGTCACGGACACGCTGTACCGCATCCACCCCGACCTGCCCGAAGGCCAGCTGGCCAAGTTGCGGGCCGCGGTGGTCAACTCGCGTGCGCTGGCGGAGGTCGGCCGCGGCCTCGACCTGGGCTCCTTCATCCGGCTGGGCCGCGGTGAAGAGGGCACGGGCGGCCGGGACAAGGCGTCCATCCTTGCCGACACCCTGGAAGCGGTGATCGGCGCGGTCTATCTCGACCAGGGCCTCGACGCGGCGTCCGAGCTGGTGCACCGGCTCTTCGACCCGCTGATCGAGAAGTCCTCGAACCTCGGTGCCGGCCTGGACTGGAAGACCTCCCTCCAGGAGCTGACCGCGACCGAAGGACTCGGCGTGCCCGAGTACCTGGTCACGGAGACCGGCCCCGATCACGAGAAGACCTTCACTGCTGCCGCCCGCGTCGGAGGCGTCTCGTACGGCACCGGCACCGGCCGCAGCAAGAAGGAGGCGGAGCAGCAGGCCGCCGAGTCCGCCTGGCGGTCCATCCGGGCCGCGGCGGACGAGCGCGCCAAGGCAGCCCAGGAGGCCCAGCAGGCCGACGCGGAGGCCAAGCAGGCTGTCCAGGACGGCGAGTCGTCGTCCGCTCCCGCCTGATCCACAGCAGTACCGAGCGCCCGCCCCGCCGTTCCCGACGGGGCGGGCGCTCAGCTCGTCCACCGCTTCGTACGGGGGTTCCGATGCCCGAGTTGCCCGAGGTCGAGGTCGTCCGGCGCGGCCTCGCGCGCTGGGTCGCCCACCGCACCGTCGCCGAGGCCGAGGTGCTGCATCCGCGCGCCGTACGCCGGCACCTGGCGGGGCCCGAGGACTTCGCGCACCGGCTCAAGGGCCACCACATCGGCACCCCCAGCCGCCGTGGCAAGTACCTGTGGCTGCCGCTGGAGGAGACGAACCAGTCCGTCCTCGCCCACCTCGGGATGAGCGGTCAGCTGCTGGTGCAGCCGCACGAGGCACCGGACGAGAAGCACCTGCGCATCCGCGTCCGGTTCGCCGACTCCCTCGGCACCGAACTCCGCTTCGTCGACCAACGCACCTTCGGCGGGCTGTCGTTGCACGACAACACCCCCGACGGCCTGCCCGACGTCATCGCGCACATCGCCCGCGACCCCCTCGACCCGCTGTTCGACGACGAGGCCTTCCACCTGGCGCTGCGCCGCAAGCGGACCACCATCAAGCGGGCCCTGCTGGACCAGTCGCTGATCAGCGGGGTCGGCAACATCTACGCGGACGAGGCGCTGTGGCGCGCCCGTATCCACTACGAGCGCCCGACGGCGAACTTCACCCGACCGGTCACGACCGAACTCCTGGGCCACGTCCGGGACGTGATGAACGCCGCCCTCGCCGTCGGCGGCACCAGCTTCGACAGCCTGTACGTCAACGTCAACGGCGAGTCGGGGTACTTCGACCGGTCCCTGGACGCGTACGGCCGTGAGGGCCTGCCCTGCAAGCGGTGCGGCACCCCGATGCGCCGCCGCCCCTGGATGAACCGCTCCAGCTACTTCTGCCCGAAGTGTCAGAGGGCGCCGCGCGTCTCGTCGTAACGCGCGCGTGCCGTGAGGACGTCGTCCATGGCGCCCTCCACGCAGTGGATGAGCGCCAGCAGCCGCTCGGCCACCTGACGGCCCAGGGGGGTCAGTTCGTAGTCCACGCGCGGCGGGTTGGTGGGCTGTGCCTCGCGGTGCACCAGGCCGTCGCGCTCCAGCGCGTGCAGCGTCTGGGACAGCATCTTCTCGCTCACCCCGTCCACGCGGCGGCGCAGCTCGTTGAAGCGCAGTGAGCCCTCGTGCAGCGCGCCCAGCGTGAGCGCGCCCCAGCGTCCTGTGACGTGCTCCAGCGTGCCGCGCGAGGGGCAGGCCTTGGCGAACACGTTGTACGGGAGGTCCTGTGCCTCGGTGCGCTCCTGCGTGGTGTCCATCCCGTAAGCGTACTCGAACGCAGCGCTAACCGGCGGGTTGCACTATCTAAAAGTTAGTGCTTTCCTTCCATCAGTGCCAGTGACCTGCCCATCCCAGGAGTACGCATCGTGACCACCCCTGTCGTTTCCATCGCCTACCACTCCGGCTACGGCCACACCGCCGTCCTCGCCGAGGCCGTCCGCGCCGGTGCCGCCGAGGCGGGCGCCGAGGTGCACCTGATCAAGGTCGACGAGATCACCGACGAGCAGTGGGAGACGCTGGACCGCTCCGACGCGATCGTCTTCGGCTCGCCCACCTACATGGGCACCGCCTCCGGTGCCTTCCACGTGTTCGCCGAGGCGACCTCCAAGCGCTGGTTCGGCCAGGACTGGAAGGACAAGCTGGCCGCCGGCTTCACCAACTCCGGTTCCAAGAGCGGCGACAAGCTGCACACCCTGCAGTTCTTCCAGATCCTTGCCGCGCAGCACGGGATGAACTGGATCAACCTCGGCCTGCACCCCGGCTGGAACAACAGCGCGGGCTCCGAGAACGACCTCAACCGCCTCGGCGTCTTCGCGGGCGCGGCGGCCCAGACCAACGTGGACGAGGGCCCGGACGCCGTGCACAAGTCCGACATCGCCACGGCCGAGCACCTGGGGCGCCGCGTCACCGAGACGGCGCGCGTGTTCACGCGGGGGCGCGCGGCCTGAGGGCTCAGTGCCGGTTCAGGCCTGCGACCTGCGGCTTTGCTCCGTCTTCCGTGCTGAGGCCTCGCGGAGCAATTCGGCGAGCCTGTGCAGTTGCTGCTGTCGTGCTCGCTCGGCGTCGCGCCTCGCGCGTCGTGCGTCAGCGATGTGCATCCATGTGCCGCCAACGCCGGCGGCGAACCACAGGCAGGCGTGGATGAAGGCGTGTTGGTGGACGCGTTGGATGCCGATGGCGCAGGCGCCGAGAAATATCACCCGCTCAGACCATCGGCTCACCGCATCGGCGTTCCGCTCGAACCACTGTCCCTGCGTGGCGTTGTGCCTGCTCAACTCCCCCACCTCGGTCGCTGGTCCGCCGGCGGCCGATGGCGCCGGGCGCACCCGGGTCGACCATCCGTAGCCGTGCGCATGTCCGAGGCCGCGTTCGGCGCCGAAGGTGGCCGGCTGAAGTCGTGGAGCCGGCCGCCCCGGCCACAGCGGGGTTCTTCCCTTGTCGTGATCGCGCCCGGCGTCCGTCCGGTGGCCCGGTACGTGTCTCAGTACCCGAAGTCCTGCGTCCACCAAGGCCCGCCCGGGCCGAAGTGGACGCCGACGCCGAGGGTCTTGAAGTCGCAGTTGAGGATGTTGGCGCGGTGGCCGGGGCTGTTCATCCAGGCCTGCATCACGGCCGCCGCGTCGGCCTGGCCGCGGGCTATGTTCTCGCCGCCGAGGTCGGTGATCCCCGCCGCGGCGGCCCGGTCCCACGGCGTCCTGCCGTCCGGGTCGGTGTGGTCGAAGAAGCCCCGTGCCGCCATGTCGTCGCTGAACGACTCGGCCAGCTTCGTCAGCGAGGAGTTCGCCGCCAGCGGGCTGCACCCGACCTTCGCCCGTTCCTCGTTCACGAGCTTCAGCACCTCTGCCTCGGCGGCGTTCGCCGTGGACACCGCGACCGGTCCGGTACTCGTCTTCGGCGCCGTCGGTGCCTTCGGTGCCGTGGACGCCGTACGCGACGGGGTGCTCGTCGGCTTGCCGGCCGGCGTCGCCCCCGGCGTCGGCGTCCCGGACGCCGTCCTCGACGGGGTGGACGCGGGAGAGGCCGACGCCGACGCGGACTGCGACGCGGACGCGGACTGCGACGCGGACGCGGACTGCGACGCGGAGGCGGACGGGCTCGACGGGATCGGGGACGTCGAGGGCCCGGAGTTCAGGCCGGCGGCGCCCCCCGGGGTGCCGGCGCTGCCCGAGGTGCCGCCCTGCTCGGCGGCCGTGTTGCTCGGCGCGGCCGCCGCCTGCACCCGCTCGCCGCCGGTGGTGTGCGTATCGCCGCCGAGCCGGTAGTTCTGCAGACCCGGTATCACACCGGTGGCCACCGCGGCCGTACCGAGGGCCACGGCCACGGACACCCCGAGCAGGCCCGAGCGCACCGGCCGCCGCGTCCTGCGGCGCCGGTGGCCGGAGGAGGAGTCGCGGGCCATGGTGAGGCCACCGCCCCCGAAGCCGCCCGGGCCGTCGCCCTCCGCCGCGAACAGATAGGCGTGCGCCTTGGCGGTCGCGTCGGCGTAGGCCAGCGGCCGCAGACCGGTCGCCGGGGTGTAGGCCTCAGGGTTCAGATACGGCGCGATTCCCCGGGGCGCCTGCCCGCGCCGGACGATCTCACCCGAGTACCGGTCCTGCCGGGCGATCTCGCCTGCGTACGAGCCCTGCCGGGCGATCTCGCCTGCGTACGAGTCCTGCCGGGCGATCTCACCGGTGTAGGGATCCCGCCCGGATATCCCGCCTGCGTACGGATCCTGCAGGGCGCCACCCTCGTATGTGCCCTGCCAGGCCTCACCTGCGAACGAGTCCGGTGCGAACGAGTCCGGCCACGCCCCACCCCGGAACGGGTCCTGCCAGGCCTCCCCGGGGAACGGGTCCTGCGGGGTGCCGCTGCCGGTGGCGGACCGCTGTGTGCGGGTGACCCCTGTGGCGCGGCCCGAGGTGGCGCGGCCGGCGGGGGAGCGTCGGTGGCGACCCATGTCCTTGCCCTCTTCCTCGTCCTCGCGGTCGACCGGCGCCGTGCGTGGCGAGTGACTCCCATGGCCAACCCGATTCACTCGATCGAGTGAGTTTCATCTGAGATGCATCGGGTCGGGACGGTACCGCATGCCGCCGACGGGCGATGTGTCCCGAGCGACATCGGCCGGTTAGGTTGCACCCATGAGCGAGGATGTACGACTGGTCGCCTGGGTGCGTGGACGCGTGCAGGGCGTGGGTTTTCGCTGGTTCACGCGCGCCAAGGCGCTGGAGATCGGCGGCCTGAGTGGTTTTGCTCTCAATTTGGCCGACGGCCGCGTTCAGGTGGTAGCGGAGGGCTCGCGCGAGGGCTGCGAGGGCCTGCTGGACTGGCTCCAGGGCGACGACACGCCCGGACACGTGGCCGGAGTCACCGAGATCTGGGACACACCTCGCGGCGGCTACGACGGCTTCGCCATCCGCTGAGCCGGTTCTGTAAAGGCGCGCAGGCCGGCGCACAGGAAGCTGCCGGGAGCACATGCGTACAGCAGAAACGACCTGGTGGTTGCCAAGAACGGCCCGGCATGGCAGGCTCCGCAGGAAAAGCTGATCGCCACGCCCTGAGGGCCCCGGATGACTCGCTGCGCCGCCGATTTTCCGGCCGCGCGCCCCGGTTTGCCCGCCAATACGGGGCGTGATCGTGTTGACCGTCAAACTTTTTGGTGAGACGCTGAAAGCCCCGCGCACCTTAGCTGTTTGGCATGGAGCAACAGCAGAGCAACACCCGGATGTGCCAAGCACCGCGGGTGCGATCCCTCACGACCCACACCGCATCGGTCGGTCACTCATTGTGGAGGACCATCCATCATGGCAAAGGCGCTTCTCGGTTACGTCGGCGGCTCCGACCCTCGACTCCTCGCCGAGATGCGACGGCTGCAGCAGCGCGTTCAGGACCTGGAGTCCGAGCTCGTCCGGATCCAGGCGGAGAACGAAGCGCTGACGGCTGCCGCCTCTCAGGACAGGATCATGGAGAGCATCGACGCACACCAGGCGGAGCCTGCGCTCACCTGATCCCTGCATCGCTCCACGACAGCAGTCGCAGCGATCGGGCTGCCGTAATCAACCGCTCAGTTGATCGGACGACCGCAACCCGGCCGTCAGAGTTGCAAGGGACGCTTCGGCGTCCCTTCTTTCTTTGTCCCGCGCATTCTTTCACTGTCTTTAACGTACGGTGTGCCCTGCATGTTCAATGGCGAAACCGTGGGGTTGCGAGTGTTCGTGGAGTGAGATAGCGGCGCCCGGTAGAGTCCAGCGGCGTGCACCTCAAGGCCCTGACCCTCCGCGGGTTCAAGTCGTTCGCCTCGGCGACCACGCTCCGGTTCGAGCCGGGGATCACGTGTGTCGTCGGTCCGAACGGCTCGGGCAAGTCCAATGTCGTGGACGCGCTCAGCTGGGTCATGGGCGAACAGGGCGCCAAGTCGCTGCGCGGCGGCAAGATGGAGGACGTCATCTTCGCCGGCACCACCGGCCGCCCCCCGCTGGGCCGCGCCGAGGTGTCCCTGACGATCGACAACTCCGACGGGGCGCTGCCCATCGAGTACGCCGAGGTCACCATCACGCGGATCATGTTCCGCAACGGCGGCAGCGAGTACCAGATCAATGGCGACACGTGTCGTCTGCTGGACATCCAGGAACTCCTCTCCGACTCCGGCATCGGCCGCGAGATGCACGTCATCGTCGGCCAGGGCCAGCTCGACTCCGTCCTGCACGCCGACCCGATGGGCCGACGCGCCTTCATCGAGGAGGCCGCCGGCGTCCTCAAGCACCGCAAGCGCAAGGAGAAGGCCCTGCGCAAGCTGGACGCGATGCAGGCCAACCTCTCGCGCGTGCAGGACCTGACGGACGAACTGCGCCGCCAGCTGAAGCCACTGGGCCGGCAGGCGGCGGTGGCGCGACGGGCCGCCGTGATCCAGGCGGATCTGCGGGACGCACGGTTGCGGCTGCTGGCCGACGACCTCGTACGGCTGCGCGAGGCCCTCAAGGCCGAGATCGCCGACGAGGCCGCCCTGAAGGAGCGCAAGGAGGCGGCCGAGCAGGAGCTGAAGAAGGCCCTGCAGCGCGAGGGCCTCCTGGAGGACGAGGTACGGCAGCTCACGCCGCGCCTCCAGCGCGCCCAGCAGACCTGGTACGAGCTGTCCCAGCTGGCCGAACGCGTCCGGGGCACGATCTCGCTGGCCGACGCGCGCGTGAAGAGCGCGACGTCCGCGCCCCCCGACGAGCGGCGCGGCCGCGACCCCGAGGATCTGGAGCGCGAGGCCGCCCGGATCCGTGAGCAGGAGGCCGAGCTGGAGGCGGCCCTGGAGGCGGCCGAGCGCGCGCTGGAGGACACCGTCGCCCACCGTGCCGAACTGGAGCGGGAGCTGGCCGTCGAGGAACGCCGGCTGAAGGACGTCGCCCGCGCCATCGCCGACCGCCGCGAGGGCCTGGCCCGGCTGTCCGGCCAGGTCAACGCGGCCCGCTCCCGGGCGGCCTCCGCACAGGCCGAGATCGACCGCCTGGCCACGGCCCGCGACGAGGCACAGGACCGCGCGGTGCGGGCCCAGGAGGAGTACGAGGCCCTGAAGGCCGAGGTGGACGGCCTCGACGCCGACGACGCGGACCTGGCCGAACAGCACGAGGCGGCCAAGCGGCAGCTCACGGAGGCCGACGCGGCCCTCGGCGCGGCCCGCGAGGCCTTCACCTCCACCGAGCGCACCCGCGCCGCGACCCAGGCCCGCCACGAGGCGCTCGCACTGGGTCTGCGCCGCAAGGACGGCACCGGCATACTCCTCGGCGCCCGCGACCGCCTCACCGGAGTCCTGGGCCCGGCGGCGGAGCTGCTGACGGTCACCCCGGGCTACGAGGTGCCGCTGGCAGCGGCCTTCGGCGCGGCGGCGGACGCGATCGCCGTGGCGACCCCCGCATCGGCGGCCGAGGCGATCCGCATGCTGCGCAAGCAGGACGGGGGCCGGGCAGCGCTGTTGCTGGCGGGGTCCGTGGAGCCGACGCCGTGGGCAGCGCCCCAAAGGGGCGCGGGGAACGGCGCGCTCAGCCACGACGAACCCGCGGCCGCCGAACTTTCGGTCACCGCCCTCCCCGCGGAGCGCACGGCACCCCCCGGTGGGCGCTTCGCCGCCGACCTGGTCCGTGGCCCCGCCGAACTGATGCCCGCCGTCCACCGCCTCCTGCGAGGAATCGTGGTCGTCGGCACCCTGGAGGACGCCGAAGACCTTGTCTACGCGCACCCGGAACTCACCGCCGTCACCACCGAAGGCGACCTCCTCGGCGCGCACTTCGCGCACGGCGGCTCCGCCGGGGCGCCCAGCCTGCTGGAAGTACAGGCCTCCGTCGACGAGGCCGCTGCCGAGCTGACCGAGCTGGCGGTGCGCTGCGAGGAGCTGGCCGAGGCACAGCGAACGGCGGCCGAGCACCGCAAGCAGGCCGCCGCGCGCGTGGAAGACCTCGCAGAGCGGCGCCGCGCCGCCGACCGGGAGAAGTCGTCCGTAGCCCAGCAGCTCGGCCGGCTGGCCGGACAGGCACGCGGCGCCGCGGGCGAGGCCGAGCGGTCGGCCGCGGCCGCCGCACGCGCGCAGGAGGCGCTGGACCGGGCCGTACAGGAGGCCGAGGAACTCGCCGAGCGGCTGGCGGTCGCCGAGGAGATGCCGGTCGAGGACGAGCCGGACACCTCGGTGCGCGACCGGCTCGCCGCCGACGGCGCCAACGCCCGGCAGACCGAGATGGAGGCCCGGCTCCAGGTCCGTACCCACGAGGAGCGGGTGAAGGGGCTCGCCGGACGGGCCGACTCGCTCGACCGGGCCGCCCGCGCGGAACGCGAGGCACGCGTGCGTGCCGAGCAGCGCCGCGCCCGACTGCGGCACGAGGCGGCCGTGGCGGAGGCCGTCGCCTCCGGCGCCCGGCAGCTGCTCGCGCACATCGAGGTGTCCCTCGCCCGCGCCGAGCAGGAACGCACCGCCGCCGAGGCCGCGAAGGCGCGACGGGAACAGGAGCTGAGCACCGCACGCACCCAGGGCCGCGACCTCAAGGCCGAGCTCGACAAACTCACCGACTCCGTCCACCGCGGCGAGGTGCTCGGCGCCGAGAAGCGGCTGCGCATAGAGCAGTTGGAGACCAAGGCGCTGGAGGAGCTGGGGGTCGAACCGGAGGGGTTGGTGGCCGAGTACGGCCCGCACCAGCCCGTGCCGCCCTCGCTGCCGGCCGAGGGCGAGGTGCTGCCGGACGACCCCGAGCACCCGCGCAACCAGCCCAGGACCTTCCACCGCGCCGAACAGGAGCGGCGGCTCAAGGCCGCCGAGCGGGCGTACCAGCAGCTTGGCAAGGTCAACCCGTTGGCGCTGGAGGAGTTCGCGGCGCTGGAGGAGCGGCACAAGTTCCTCAGCGAGCAGCTGGAGGACCTGAAGAAGACCCGCGCCGACCTGCTCCAGGTGGTGAAGGAGGTCGACGAGCGCGTCGAGCAGGTCTTCACCGAGGCCTACCGGGACACGGCCCGGGAGTTCGAGGGCGTCTTCAGCCGCCTCTTCCCGGGCGGCGAGGGGCGCCTGGTCCTGACCGACCCCGACAACATGCTCACCACGGGCGTGGACGTCGAGGCGCGCCCGCCCGGCAAGAAGGTCAAGCGGCTCAGCCTCCTCTCCGGTGGCGAGCGCTCGCTGACCGCCGTGGCACTGCTGGTGTCGATCTTCAAGGCACGGCCGAGCCCGTTCTATGTCATGGACGAGGTCGAGGCGGCACTGGACGACACCAACCTCCAGCGGCTGATCCGGATCATGCAGGAGCTGCAGGAGGCCTCGCAGCTGATCGTGATCACGCACCAGAAGCGCACGATGGAGGTCGCCGACGCGCTCTACGGCGTGTCGATGCAGGGCGACGGCGTCTCCAAGGTCATCTCCCAGCGCCTTCGCTAGCGCCGCCACTCAAGATCAACCTTCCCTCCGTGTTCAAGAAGTGAACATTAAGTGCCTCGGGCTCATCGAAAAGGTCACAGTGCTGAACTATTGACTTCGAAACTTGAAGGCATAGTCTCTGCAACGTTGCTTTTACCTTCAGGACTCACCTGGAAGGGCTCACCCCACACGGCAGCGCTGCCGTGGCCCGAGGAGATATCCGTGACCAGCACAACGCAGGCACCTACGTCAGGAGCCAGGACGGCTCAGCCCGAGCATCTCGGGCATGTCATCTTCATCGCGGCGGCTGCCGCCATGGGCGGTTTCCTCTTCGGTTACGACAGCTCCGTGATCAATGGCGCGGTCGAGGCCATCCGCACCAAGTACGACATCGGCTCCGCGGCCCTCGCCCAGGTCATCGCGGTCGCCCTGATCGGCTGTGCCATCGGCGCCGCGACCGCCGGCCGCATAGCCGACCGGATCGGCCGCATCCGCTGCATGCAGATCGCCGCGGTCCTCTTCACGATCAGCGCCGTCGGCTCCGCGCTCCCGTTCGCCCTGTGGGACCTCGCCCTCTGGCGCATCGTCGGCGGCTTCGCCATCGGCATGGCCTCCGTCATCGGCCCCGCCTACATCGCCGAGGTCGCCCCGCCCGCCTACCGCGGCCGGCTCGGCTCCTTCCAGCAGGCCGCGATCGTCGTCGGCATCGCCATCTCCCAGCTGGTCAACTGGGGCCTGCTCAACGCCGCCGGCGGCAACCAGCGCGGTCACCTGATGGGCCTGGAGGCCTGGCAGGTCATGCTCGGCGTCATGGTCGTCCCGGCCGTCCTCTACGGCATGCTGTCCTTCGCGATCCCCGAGTCCCCGCGTTTCCTGCTCTCCGTCGGCAAGCGTGAGCGCGCCAAGGAGATCCTCGCCGAGGTCGAGGGCAAGGACGTCGAACTGGACGCCCGCGTCGCCGAGATCGAGCACGCGATGAAGAGCGAGCACAAGTCCACCTTCAAGGACCTGCTCGGCGGCGGCTTCTTCTTCAAGCCGATCGTCTGGGTCGGTATCGGTCTGTCGGTCTTCCAGCAGTTCGTCGGCATCAACGTCGCGTTCTACTACTCCTCGACGCTGTGGCAGTCGGTCGGCGTCGACCCGGCGGACTCGTTCTTCTACTCCTTCACGACGTCGATCATCAACATCATCGGCACCGTGATCGCGATGATCTTCGTGGACCGCGTCGGCCGCAAGCCGCTCGCCCTCATCGGCTCGGTCGGCATGGCCGTCGGCCTGGCGCTGGAGGCCTGGGCGTTCTCGTACCACCTCGTCGACGGCAGGCTCCCGAGCACCCAGGGCTGGGTCGCCCTGATCGCCGCCCACGTGTTCGTCCTGTTCTTCGCCCTGTCGTGGGGTGTGGTGGTCTGGGTCATGCTCGGCGAGATGTTCCCGAACAAGATCCGCGCCGCCGCGCTCGGTGTCGCCGCCGCCGCGCAGTGGATCGCCAACTGGGCCATCACCGCGAGCTTCCCGTCGCTGGCCGACTGGAACCTCTCCGGCACCTACGTCATCTACACGGTCTTCGCCGCGCTCTCGATCCCGTTCGTCCTGAAGTTCGTCAAGGAGACGAAGGGCAAGTCGCTGGAGGAGATGGGCTGACCGCCCCGTGAGCCCGAGGAGAAGGGCCAAGTCCCCGCTGCCCCTCTCCTCGTACCCTCCGCCGCCCCCGGTCCGGCCACTGCCCGGACCGGGGGCGGCGGTGTCGTACGGCCCCTCGCCACGGCGCACCCCCGTTGTCAGTGCCGCCCGGCACAGTGATCCACATGTTCGACGGACTCCATGACTTCGACTGGGCGTCGATGGACCACGCGTACGGCACGGCCCAGGAGGTCCCGGCGCTGCTCACGGCGCTGCGCTCCCCGGACGCGGAGAATCGCGGCAAGGCACTCGACCGGTTCTACGGCGCGGTGCACCACCAGGGCGGTGTGTACCCGTCCACGGCGCCCGGTCTGCCGTTCCCGTTCGAGCTGACCGCCGACGACGCCACGCCCGACCGGGCCGCCGTCCTCGTACGCCTGGACCGGATGGGTCCCCTCGCGGCACCGGCCCCGCCCCTGCTCCGCGAGCGGTTGGCCCGGCCCCGGCGCGGCGGCAGATTCCAGAGCGTCGAGCACGACGAGGAACTCCAGCGGCTCGGCCGCACCCTCATCGCGCGGCTCGATCCTCCAGCGCCGGAAGCACCCGCTCCGCGAAGAGCGTGAGGCTGCGCCACCCCTCCTCCACCGGCATCCCGCCCGCCAGCGGATGCAGGACGAGACTGTCGGCACCCAGCGCCACGCAGTCCTCCGGCGTGAGAATCCGGTACACGCCCTCCGCGCGCAGCTCCGCCACGGTCGTGGCCGCCGACTTCACCGCCGAGCGAACCCCGCCCGACTGCCAGGAGGCGTAGGTCCGGGCCTCGTGGAGGAAGTGCTCGCCGTACGCCGCCCACGCCCGGTCCGGGTCCTCGGCGATGTGCAGCAGGGGAGTCTCGGCCGCGGGCATCATGACCCAGCCCTCGGTGCCGTACTCGGTGAGCATCTCCTTGTAGGAGGACTCCAGCTCCGGCAGGTGCGCGCTCGGGAAGAACGGCAGGCCGAGGCGGGCGGCCCGGCGGGCGGCGGCCCTGGAGGAGCCGCCGACCAGCAGGAGGGGGTGCGGGTCGGTGTACGGGCGCGGGGTGAGCCGTACCATGCGGCCCCGGTAGGCGAACTCCTCGCCGGACCACGCCTTCAGCAGCGTCTCCAGCAACTCGTCCTGGAGCCGGCCTCGCCGTTTGTAGTCGACGTCGAACAGGGCGTACTCCTCGGGCCGGTAGCCGATCCCGGCCACCGTCACCAGCCGTCCGCCGCTCAGCAGGTCCAGTACGGCGATCTCCTCGGCCAGCCGCAGCGGGTCGTGCAGCGGGCCGATCACCGCGGACACGGTCACCGCGATCCGGCGGGTCGCTCCGAACACCGCGCCCGCGAAGGCGAACGGCGACGGCAGCCAGTTGTCGTCGGCGCCGTGGTGCTCCTCGGTCTGCACGGTGCTGATCCCGTGCTCGTCCGCGTACGCGGCCATTTCCAGGGCGGCCCGGTAGCGGGCGGAGAGGGCGGCCGGGGTGGCGCCGGGAGCGACGAGGTTGAAACGGACGACCGTGACGGGCATGGGAAGTCCCCCTCCGGTGCTATGCGGTGGAGGGGGACGGTAGCTGACGTAGCGTCAGATAGCCATGGGGGCGGGCGGCGGGCTCGCGGGATGACCGACGCCGTACCCACCGATCCGCGGGCGGAAGCCGGTCGGGGCCGGGGCGCCCTCCGGCTCGATCCGGAGGATCTGCGCCGGCTGACGTCCGTCAGGCGTCGACGGTCGCGCGCTCCTCGGCCGGCTCGACGGCCTCCACCGCCGTCGGCTTCGTCACCGCCGGCTTCGGCAGCGCCAGGTACAGCAGGCCCGAGATCACGATCGTGGCGACCCAGCCGAGGCCGTACTCGCCGATGACGTTGTTCTTCGCGAGCGGGCCGGTGAACCAGTCCGAGGTCGTGAACATCAGGCCCGACACCAGGCCGATCGCCCAGGCGGCCACGGCGGCGGGGGAGAAGCCGCCCCTGTACCAGTAGGCGCTGGTGCGGGTGGTGTCGGTCATCGCCTCGCCGTCGTACTCGGTGCGGCGCAGCATGTCCGCGCCGAAGACGCCGACCCAGGCGGAGAACGCGACCGCCAGCAGCGACAGGAAGGCGATGAAGGAGCCCATGAAGCTCGTCGCCACCAGCATCAGCACACCGCCGAAGGCCAGGGAGATCACGGCGTTCACCGAGACCGCCCAGTGGCGCGGCACCTTGAAGCCGAGGGTCTGCGCGGTGAAGCCCGCGGAGTACATCGACATCGAGTTGATCAGCAGCATGCCGATCAGCGCGATGAACAGGTACGGCACCGCGATCCACGTCGGCAGGATCTGGCCGAGGAAGGACACCGGGTCGGTGGCCGAGGCCAGGTCCGGCGTCGACACCGCCATCACCGCGCCCATGAGGACCATGGGCAGCACGACGATGCCGGCACCGCCGACCGCCGTACCCACGATCGCCTTCGAGGACGCCGTGCGCGGCAGGTAGCGGGTGAAGTCGGGAGCCGTCGGGATCCAGCTGACACCGCCCGCTGCGATCATGCCGACACCGGTGATCACGGCGGCCGCGGAGCCGCCGCCGTGGTGCAGCACCTTCGACCAGTCGGTGTTCGCCACCAGGTAGACCAGGACCAGCACCGAGAAGACGCCGAAGAGGTACGTGGCGTACTTGTTGCACTTCTGAACGGCGTTGATGCCGAGGCCCGAGATCGCGAAGGTCGCCACGACGAACACCAGCAGCATCACCATGTCCAGCACACTGTTCGCCTTGATGCCGAACAGGATGTTCAGGATGGTGAGCATCGCGTAGGCGCCGGTGACCGCGTTGATCGTCTCCCAGCCCCAGCGCGCCACCCAGATCAGCGAGCCGGGCAGCAGGTTGCCGCGCTGGCCGAAGACCGCGCGCGAGAGCGCCATGCCGGGCGCGCCGCCGCGCTTGCCCGCGATACCGATCAGCCCCACCAGTCCGTACGACACGACCGGCGCCGCCACCGCGACGACGAGCGCCTGCCAGATGTTCAGGTGGTACGCCACGACGAGGCTCGCGCCCATCGTCAGCAGCAGCACGCTGATGTTGGCGCCGACCCAGGTGGGGAACAGCTCACGGGTCTTCGCGGTGCGCTCGTGATCGGGGACCTGCTCGATACCTCGGGTCTCGAGAGCGCCTTCGGTCTCGACGGTTTTGCTCATGGAAAAGGGGCACCAGACGTGGGGGGACGGGGACGGTCGGACTCTACGCGCGTCGACGGAGTCGCCACCATCGTACTTTGCTCCGAGTCCTGGTATTAAGTGGCGTTTGTCTCTCGGAGGAACACACAAACAGGCTCCGGCGGCAACCCATGGCTGATACTGGAGCCGTTATGGAAACCGTCATCCTTGCTGTAGTCATCGCCGTCGTCGTGATCGTGGCGCTCGGCGGGCTGGTGGTGGGCACCCGGCGCAAGAAGCCGCTGCCTCCGCCGCCCCCGAAGGCGCCCGACATCACCGCGCCCCCGGCCGAGCCGCACGTCGGCGAAGAGGCCGAGACACCGCGCGAAGAACCGCGCCGGACCATCGAGGAGGTGGATCTCCCCGGCGGCCCCGCACCGGTCGTCGTGGAGGAGCCTCCGTCCATCGAGGCTCCCGAGATCGAGATCCCGGAGCCCACCGCGGGCCGGCTGATCCGGCTGCGCGCCCGCCTGTCCCGCTCCCAGACCGCCCTCGGCAAGGGACTGCTCACGCTGCTCTCGCGCGAGCACCTGGACGACGACACCTGGGAGGAGATCGAGGACACGCTGCTCACCGCCGACGTCGGTGTGCAACCGACCCAGGAACTGGTCGAGAGCCTGCGCGAGCGCGTGAAGGTGCTCGGCACCCGCACCCCCGAGGACCTGCGCGGCCTGCTGCGCGAGGAGCTGCTCAAGGTCGTCGGCACGGACTTCGACCGCACGGTCAAGACCGAGCCCGCGGACCGCAAGCCCGGCATCGTGATGGTCGTCGGCGTCAACGGCACCGGCAAGACCACCACCACCGGCAAGCTCGCGCGCGTCCTGGTCGCCGACGGCCGCACGGTCGTCCTGGGCGCCGCCGACACCTTCCGCGCCGCCGCCGCCGACCAGCTGCAGACCTGGGGCGAGCGGGTCGGCGCCTACACCGTGCGCGGCCCGGAGGCCGGCGACCCCGCCTCCGTCGCCTTCGACGCGGTCAAGGAAGGCAAGGAGATGGGGGTCGACGTCGTCCTCATCGACACCGCCGGCCGCCTGCACACGAAGACCGGCCTCATGGACGAGCTCGGCAAGGTCAAGCGGGTCGTGGAGAAGCACGCGCCGCTCGACGAGGTGCTGCTCGTCCTCGACGCCACCACCGGCCAGAACGGCCTGGTGCAGGCCCGCGTCTTCGCGGAGGTCGTGGACATCACCGGCATCGTGCTGACCAAGCTGGACGGTACGGCCAAGGGCGGCATCGTCGTCGCGGTCCAGCGCGAGCTGGGCGTGCCGGTCAAGCTGGTCGGACTCGGCGAGGGCGCGGACGATCTGGCGCCGTTCGAGCCGGAGGCGTTCGTGGACGCGCTGATCGGTGACTGAGGGCCGCTGACCGAGATTGCTATGTGTGAAGAAGCGCCCGCCCCAAGGTGCAGTTGGGTCGGGCGCCGGCCTTTTTGCGCCTGAACCGGCGCCGCTCTCGCGGATGTGGTTGCTCGCCGTCGTGGTGACTCAATCGATGGTTGCTGTGCCTGGGCGGTGGATCAGGCCCGTGCCCGCGACCGATGCGCAACGTACGCCAGCGTCCCCAGCAGCAGCCGGGCCGCCGGAGGCCGGGTGGCCGAGTCCAGCGCGGGCGGGCGCAGCCAGCGCACCGGGCCCAGGCCGCCCCGGTCGGAGGGCGGCGCGGTGATGTGCGCACCGGGGCCGAGGCCCCGCAGGTCCAGAGCCGAGGGGTCGTCCCAGCCCATGCGGTAGAGCAGCCGGGGGAGGTCGGCGGCGGCGCCGGGCGCGACGAAGAAATGGGCGCGGCCGTCCGGGGTCGCGGTCACCGGACCGAGGGGGAGACCCATCCGCTCCAGGCGGGCCAGGGCGCGGCGGCCGGCGGCCTCGGAGACCTCGACGACGTCGAACGCCCGGCCCACCGGGAGCATCACCGCGGAGCCCGGGAACTCCGACCAGGCCTTGCTCACCTCGTCCAGCGTGGCCCCGGCCGGTACCTGGGGCGCGAAGTCCAGCGGATGCGCGCCCGGTGCCGTACAGTCGGCGCGTCCGCACGAGCACGCGCCCGCCGCGGCCCGCGCCCCCGGCACCACGTCCCAGCCCCACAGCCCGGTGAACTCGGCGACGGCGGTGCACTCCGACGAACGGCCGCGCCGGCGCGTGCCGGAGCGGATCTCGCGAATGCCGCCGATCGTGAAGCCCATGCCCCCTCCAACGGGTCCAGCGCGCCGGTGGTTACGACACGGAACGAGACGGAAGCGGAACGTAACGCTACGGCTCCGCCTCCCCCGGTCGATGCCAGGCCAAGGCGTCGCCTTGAGGTGCAAGGGGTGGCGCATCGAGGTGCTCGCGCCCCCCTGTGCATCACTCCGCCCACTTCCGGCCGTCCTATGTCAAGTGAATCGCGTACGGGCGACCGTGAGTTCATTCGAAGGGGTGGCGAATGGTGGCGTTTCCGGGATCCCCGTGGCTGAGCGGGTGATCGTAGGATTACTGTGAGTGTGCGAGTCCGAGCGGCATATGCATGGATGGGTATGCCGGAGGCGAGTCGTCAGCTCGTTCGAAGGGTGAGAACCGGCGGACAAGGGGCCGTATTTACCGGCATTCTGATAAGGCTTGGCGCACTCGACGACAAGTGGTCTCAGGGATGGGGGCGTTCCAGTGAGCGGCAACGGCGGTAGCGGAGCGAACGCTGACAGGCGCCCCAATGAGCTGCTCGGCTCGTGGTTCGTGCGCAGTGGCTGGTCCAAGGGCGAGCTGGCCCGCCAAGTCAACCGCCGGGCTCGCCAGTTGGGTGCCAACCACATCTCCACCGACACCTCGCGCGTGCGCCGCTGGCTGGACGGGGAGAACCCGCGCGAGCCGATCCCGCGCATCCTCTCGGAGCTGTTCTCCGAGCGCTTCGGCTGTGTGGTCTCCATCGAGGACCTCGGCCTGCGCGCCGCCCGCCAGACACCCTCCGCGTCCGGCGTCGACCTGCCCTGGACGGCCCCGCAGACGGTCGCCCTGCTCGGCGAGTTCTCGCGCAGCGACCTGATGCTGGCCCGGCGCGGCTTCCTCGGCACCTCCCTCGCGCTGTCCGCCGGCCCCTCCCTCATCGAGCCCATGCAGCGCTGGCTCGTCCCGGGCCCCACCGCGCCGGTCGCCGTCGAGCCCGAGCCCCTCCTCGACTCCCGCAGGCCCGGCCGGCTGTCCAAGCCGGAGCTGGACCTGCTGGAGTCCACCACCCGGATGTTCCGGCAGTGGGACGCCCAGTGCGGCGGCGGTCTGCGCCGCAAGGCGGTCGTCGGGCAGCTGCACGAGGTCACCGACCTGCTCCAGGAACCCCAGCCCGAGGCCACCACCCGCAAGCTCTTCAAGGTCGCCGCCGAACTGGCCGAACTGGCCGGCTGGATGTCGTACGACGTGGGGCTCCAGCCCACCGCGCAGAAGTACTTCGTCCTCGCCCTGCACGCGGCCAAGGAGGCCGGCGACAAGCCGCTCGGCTCGTACATCCTCTCCAGCATGAGCCGCCAGATGATCCATCTCGGCCGGCCCGACGACGCCCTGGAGCTGATCCACCTCGCCCAGTACGGCAGCCGCGACTGCGCGAGCCCGCGCACCCAGTCCATGCTGTATGCGATGGAGGCCCGCGCCTACGCCAACATGGGCCAGCCCGGCAAGACCAAGCGCGCGGTCCGCATGGCCGAGGACACCTTCGCCGAGGCCGACGAGTGGGACGAGCCGGACCCCGACTGGATCCGCTTCTTCTCCGAGGCCGAGCTGTACGGCGAGAACTCCCACTCCTTCCGCGACCTCGCCTACGTCGCCGGACGCAGCCCCACCTACGCCTCCCTCGCCGAGCCGCTGATGCGCAAGGCGGTGGAGAAGTTCGCCCAGGACAGCGAGCACCAGCGGTCGTACGCGCTGAACCTGATCGGCATGGCCACCGTGTACCTGCTCCAGCGCGAGCCCGAGCGGAGCGCCACCCATGCCGCCCAGGCCATGGAGATCGCCAAGAAAGTCCGCTCCGAGCGTGTGAACACTCGTATTCGAAAGACGGTCGACACGGCCGTACGCGACTACGGCGACCTCGCCGCCGTCGTCGGCCTCACCGATCAGCTCGCCGTCGACCTGCCGGAGACCGCCGAAGCGGTATGACCCACCCGGCTCCCCTGCCCCGGCCGCGGCCGGTCCTCCCGAACTGCCCGACTCGGCTCCCCCACGCCAGGTCATCGGAGAGGCCCGCCGCGGCCGGCCTGTGTGTACCCCGAGGGTCCGCCGAAGCAGGTTGCGCCACGATAACGATCGGCGCGGCCGAGATCCGGCAGTTCATGGACGTGTAACACGCCAGGCGCCTTCGTCACCCCGGCGAAACAACCAGGGGCTTCCATCGAAACCGCGCTGCGTCAATCTCGTGGCGCATAACCGGCCCACACCCCACGACCCGCCGGACCGCTCAGGCACCGCCCGCACGGGGCCGCACCAACCGACGAGGAGACGCCGATGGCACCAGCCATCACGCTTGCCGCGGAGGCACCCAAGCTGTCGTCCGCGAACACAGGCTTCATGCTCATTGCTTCCGCCCTGGTGCTGATCATGACGCCGGGTCTCGCCTTCTTCTACGGAGGCATGGTCCGCGTCAAGAGCACCCTGAACATGCTCATGATGAGCTTTATCAGCATGGGCATCGTCACCATTCTGTGGGTGCTCTACGGCTTCTCCCTCGCCTTCGGCACGAACAACGGCCTCATCGGCTGGGACTCCGACTGGTTCGGCCTCCGCAAGATCGGTCTGACCGAGCTCTGGCCCGGGTACACCATCCCGATCTTCGTGTTCATGGTCTTCCAGATGATGTTCGCGATCATTACGCCGGCCCTGATAAGCGGCGCCCTCGCGGACCGCGTCAAGTTCTCGGCCTGGTCGCTCTTCATCGCCCTGTGGCTCACGCTCGTGTACGTCCCGGTCGCGCACTGGGTGTGGGGCGCGGACGGCTGGGCCTACAAGCTCGGCGTGATCGACTTCGCGGGTGGTACGGCGGTCCACATCAACGCGGGTGCGGCGGCGCTCGGTGTCATCCTCGTCATCGGCAAGCGCGTCGGCTTCAAGAAGGACCCGATGCGCCCGCACAGCCTCCCGCTGGTCATGCTCGGTGCCGGTCTGCTCTGGTTCGGCTGGTTCGGCTTCAACGCGGGCTCGTGGCTCGGCAACGACGACGGCGTCGGCGCGCTGATGTTCGTCAACACGCAGGTCGCGACGGCCGCGGCCATGCTGGCCTGGCTCGCCTACGAGAAGATCCGGCACGGCGCGTTCACCACGCTGGGCGCCGCCTCCGGCGCGGTCGCCGGTCTGGTCGCGATCACCCCGTCCGGCGGCGCGGTCTCCCCGCTCGGCGCGATCTGCGTCGGCGCCATCGCCGGTGTCGCCTGCGCCGCGGCCGTGGGCCTGAAGTTCAAGTTCGGGTACGACGACTCCCTCGACGTGGTCGGCGTCCACATGGTCGGCGGCATCATCGGCTCCCTGCTGATCGGCTTCTTCGCCACCGGCAAGGGCCAGTCCACCGCGACCGGCGTCTTCTACGGCCCCCACACGTTCACCCAGCTGTGGAAGCAGTGCGCCGGTGTCGGCGCGGTCCTCGCCTACTCGCTGATCGTCTCCGCCGTCCTCGCCTTCCTGCTCGACAAGACGATCGGCATGCGGGTCACCGAGGACGAGGAGATCTCCGGCATCGACCAGGCCGAGCACGCCGAGACCGCCTACGACTTCAGCGGCACCGGCGGCGGTGTCATCGGCTCCACCGCCCACGCCCCCGCCCTGGCCGCCACGCAGACCAAGAAGGTGGACGCATGAAGCTCATCACCGCCGTCGTCAAGCCCCACCGGCTGGACGAGATCAAGGAGGCCCTGCAGGCCTTCGGCGTCCACGGTCTGACGGTCACCGAGGCCAGCGGTTACGGTCGTCAGCGGGGACACACCGAGGTCTACCGCGGTGCCGAGTACACCGTCGACCTGGTCCCCAAGATCCGCATAGAGGTGCTGGCCGAGGACGACGACGCCGAGCAGCTGATCGAGGTCGTCGTCAAGGCCGCCCGCACCGGCAAGATCGGTGACGGCAAGGTCTGGTCGCTGCCGGTCGAGACGGCCGTACGGGTCCGCACCGGCGAGCGCGGCCCGGACGCGCTCTGACCGATATCTCCGAGAACGGGAGTCACTGGGTGACGGGTACGGACATGCGGACCGAAGCAGAGGACTCGGGACCCAGCGGCTACGCGGCGGCCCGGCTGCGCCTCCTCACCGAGGGGGCGCGGTCCGGGCCGCCGCGCCGTGCCGCCCTCGCCGAACTGACCGACGACTGGCTCGCCGGACTGTTCACGGCGGCCGCCGAAGGGCTCCCGGGGGCCTCCCTGGTCGCCGTCGGCGGCTACGGCCGCGGCGAGCTGTCCCCGCGCAGCGACCTGGACCTGCTCCTGCTGCACGACGGCAGTGACCCCAAGGCCGTCGCCGCCGTCGCCGACCGCCTCTGGTATCCCATCTGGGACCTCGGTCTCGCCCTCGACCACTCCGTGCGCACCCCCGCGGAGGCCCGCAAGACCGCCGGGGAGGATTTGAAAGTCCAACTCGGCCTCCTGGACGCCCGCCATCTCGCCGGCGACCTCGGACTCACCGCCGGCCTGCGCACCGCCGTCCTCGCCGACTGGCGCAACCAGGCCCCCAAACGCCTCCCCGAGCTGCAAGAACTCTGTGCTGAACGCGCCGAACGCCAGGGGGAGCTGCAGTACCTGCTGGAGCCGGACCTCAAGGAGGCCCGCGGAGGGCTTCGGGACGCCACCGCGCTGCGCGCCGTCGCCGCCTCCTGGCTCGCCGACGCCCCGCGCGAGGGCCTCGCGGACGCGCGCCGGCGCCTGCTCGACGTACGGGACGCGCTGCATCTGGCGACGGGCCGCGCCACCGACCGGCTCGCGCTCCAGGAGCAGGACCAGGTGGCGGCCGAGCTGGGGCTGCTGGACGCGGACACGCTGCTGCGGCAGGTCTACGAGGCGGCGCGGGTCATCTCGTACGCCAGTGACGTCACCTGGCGCGAGGTGGGGCGCGTGCTGCGCTCGCGCGCCGTACGGCCCCGCCTGCGCGCCATGCTCGGCGGCGGCAAGCCCGTCGCCGAGCGCTCCCCGCTCGCCGAGGGCGTGGTGGAGCAGGACGGCGAGGTGGTGCTCGCCCGCGCCGCACGCCCCGAACGCGACCCCGTGCTCCCCTTGCGCGCCGCGGCCGCCGCCGCACAGGCCGGCCTCCCGCTCTCCCTGCACGCCGTACGGCGCATGGCCGCCACCGTGCGCCCCCTGCCCACGCCCTGGCCCGCGGAGGCCCGTGAGCAGCTGGTCACCCTGCTCGGCTCCGGCCGCCCGACCGTCGACGTCTGGGAAGCCCTGGAGGCGGAGGGCCTGATCAGCCGCCTGCTGCCGGACTGGGAACGGGTCCGCTGCCGCCCGCAGCGCAACGCCGTCCATGTGTGGACGGTCGACCGGCACCTGATCGAGACGGCCGTCCGCGCCTCCGAACTGACCCGCCGCGTCAGCCGCCCCGACCTGCTCCTGGTCGCCGCCCTGCTGCACGACATCGGAAAGGGCTGGCCCGGCGACCACTCGGTGGCCGGCGAGATCATCGCCAAGGACGTCGCGGCGCGGATCGGCTTCGACCGCGCGGACGTGGCCGTGCTGTCCGCGCTGGTCCGCCACCACCTGCTGCTGATCGAGACGGCCACCCGCCGCGACCTCGACGACCCGGTCACCGTCCGCGCGGTCGCCGAGGCGGTCGGCACCCAGAGCACCCTGGAGCTGCTGCACGCCCTGACCGAGGCCGACGCGCTCGCCACCGGCCCCGCGGCCTGGTCCTCCTGGCGCGGCTCCCTCGTCGCCGACCTGGTCCGGCGGGTATCCGCCGTGCTCGCCGGCGACGCCCCCGACGAACCGGAGCCCGCCGCGCCCACGGCCGAGCAGGAGCGGCTGGCCATCGAGGCGTACCGCACGGGCGGCCCGGTCCTCGCGCTGCGCGCCCAGACGGAACCGGTCCCGGAGCAGGAGTCCGCCCAGGAACCCCTCGGTGTCGAGCTGCTCATCGCCGTACCCGACCAGCCCGCCGTCCTGCCCGCCGTCGCCGGGGTCCTCGCCGTGCACCGGCTCACGGTTCGCACGGCCGAGCTGCGCGCCCTGCGCCTGCCCGACGACGTCGACGACGGCTCGGTGCTGCTGCTCAACTGGCGGGTGGCCGCCGAGTACGGCTCGCTGCCGCAGGCCACCCGGCTGCGCGCCGACCTCGTCCGCGCCCTGGACGGCACCCTGGACATCGCCGGCCGCCTCGCCGAACGGGACGCGGCCTATCCCCGCCGGCGCGGCTGGGTGGCCCCGCCACCGAGGGTGACCGTCGCTCCGGCGGCCTCCCACCACGCCACGGTGATCGAGGTCCGCGCACAGGACGCCCCGGGCCTGCTGTACCGGATCGGGATGGCCCTGGAGAAGGCGGGGGTGCGGGTGCGGAGCATGCACGTGTCGACGCTGGGCTCCAACGCGGTGGATGCGTTCTATGTCACGACCGGCGCGGGGCAGCCGCTGCCGGGAGAGGACGCCGGGTCGCTGGCGCGGGTGCTGGAGGAGACGCTGCGGGCGTGACCCGGGGGGCGCGTGGGGCGTCCCCGTGCGCCGGACACACCGGGCGGGGACGAATTGCTTGCCCGGCCGGATACCCTGGAGGGCAGCCCGAACCGTCTCCGACTCCCGAGGACCGACGCCACCGTGTTCGATACCCTCTCCGACCGCCTCAGCGCGACTTTCAAGAATCTCCGCGGCAAGGGGCGCCTCAGCGAGGCGGACATCGACGCCACGGCGCGCGAGATCCGTATCGCGCTCCTCGAAGCGGACGTCGCCCTGCCTGTCGTCCGGACCTTCATCAAGAACGTCAAGGAACGGGCACTGGGCGCCGAGGTCTCGCGCGCGCTGAACCCCGCCCAGCAGGTCCTGAAGATCGTCAACGACGAGCTCGTCACCATCCTCGGCGGCGAGACCCGGCGCCTGCGCTTCGCCAAGCAGCCGCCCACCGTGATCATGCTGGCGGGTCTGCAGGGTGCCGGTAAGACCACCCTCGCGGGCAAGCTCGCCAAGTGGCTCAAGGAGCAGGGCCACTCGCCGCTGCTGGTCGCCGCCGACCTCCAGCGCCCGAACGCCGTCAACCAGCTGAGCGTCGTCGCCGAGCGCGCCGGTGTCGCCGTCTACGCGCCCGAGCCGGGCAACGGCGTCGGCGACCCGGTCAAGGTCGCCAAGGACTCCATCGACTTCGCGAAGTCCAAGGTCCACGACATCGTGATCGTGGACACCGCCGGCCGCCTCGGTATCGACGCCGAGATGATGCAGCAGGCCGCGGACATCCGGGACGCCGTCTCCCCGGACGAGATCCTGTTCGTCGTCGACGCGATGATCGGTCAGGACGCCGTCAACACCGCCGAGGCCTTCCGCGACGGCGTCGGCTTCGACGGTGTGGTGCTCTCCAAGCTCGACGGCGACGCCCGCGGTGGTGCCGCCCTGTCGATCCGGCAGATCACCGGCAAGCCGATCATGTTCGCGTCGAACGGCGAGAAGCTGGACGACTTCGACGCATTCCACCCGGACCGGATGGCCTCCCGCATCCTCGACCTGGGTGACCTGCTCACCCTGATCGAGCAGGCGGAGAAGACCTTCAGCCAGGAAGAGGCCGCCAAGATGGCCTCGAAGCTGGCGTCCAAGAAGGGCCAGGACTTCACCCT
Source organism: Streptomyces sp. RB17 (assembly GCF_009604455.1). GTDB lineage: Bacteria > Actinomycetota > Actinomycetes > Streptomycetales > Streptomycetaceae > Streptomyces. The sequence goes on along the minus strand of NZ_WEGL01000010.1, from coordinate 175,690 downwards.
GGACGACTTCCTGGCCCAGATGGAACAGGTCCGGAAGATGGGCAGCATCAGCAAGCTGCTCGGCATGCTCCCGGGCATGGGCCAGATCAAGGACCAGATCAACAACATCGACGAGCGGGACGTCGACCGCACCGCCGCGATCATCAAGTCGATGACCCCGGGCGAGCGCCAGGACCCGACGATCATCAACGGCTCCCGCCGCGCCCGTATCGCCAGGGGCTCCGGTGTCGAGGTGAGCGCGGTGAAGAACCTGGTCGAGCGGTTCTTCGAGGCCCGCAAGATGATGTCCCGCATGGCGCAGGGCGGCGGCATGCCGGGCATGCCGGGGATCCCGGGCATGGGCGGCGGCCCCGGCCGGCAGAAGAAGCAGACGAAGAAGGCCAAGGGCAAGCAGCGCTCCGGCAACCCGATGAAGCGCAAGCAGCAGGAACTGGAGGAGGCCCAGCGCCGCGAGGCCGCCGCACAGGGCGGGAACGCCTTCGGGCTGCCGCAGCAGGGCGGCCAGGACTTCGAGCTGCCGGACGAGTTCAAGAAGTTCATGGGCTGAGTTCCCCTCGTAGGACACCGAGGGCGCCCCCCGGCCGAAGGGGGGCGCCCTCAGCGCATGCCGAGGTCCGCCGTATGCCTTAACGTCCAGATATGAGCGATGCGGCGCCACCACGCAAGACGCCTGATCAGCCGTGGCGCACCGAGGGCACCCCCGACGAATCGCCCCGGCGGCCCGGTGGCGGACGGATCCGCGGCGGAAAGTGGTGGGGACTGCTCGTCACCGCGGTGATCGTCTTCCTGCTGGCCTATGTCGGACTGAACTATCTCGGCCAGGGCAACCAGCCGACCATCTCGTACACGGAGTTCAGCCGGCAGGTCGCCGCCGGCAACGTCGCCAAGATCTACTCCAAGGGCGACGCGATCCAGGGCCAGCTCAAAAGCGCGCGGGCCAACCCCGAGGGCGGCGGGAAGTACACCAGGTTCAAGACACAGCGCCCGGCCTTCGCGAACGACAGGCTCTGGCAGAACCTGACCAGCCACGGGGTGACGGTGACCGCGCGGCCGGTCGTGCAGGAGCGCAGCCTCCTGGCCAACGTGCTGATGTCCCTGATCCCGATCGCGGTCCTGGTCGTGGTGTGGATCTTCTTCGCGCGGCGGCTCGGCGGGGCCCTGCCCGGCGCGGGTGGCCTGTTCGGCCGCCGGGCGCCGCCCAAACCGGTCGGGCTGCAGCCGGGCACGGAGCGCACGACCTTCGCCGACGTGGCCGGCATCGACGAGGTCAAGGGCGAGTTGGACGACGTCGTCGACTTCCTGGAGCACCCCGACGTCTACCGCAGGATGGGCGCGAAGCTGCCTCGCGGTGTGCTGCTCGCGGGTCCGCCCGGCACCGGCAAGACGCTGCTCGCACGCGCGGTCGCGGGCGAGGCCGGCGTGCCCTTCTTCTCCGCCTCGGCGTCCGAGTTCATCGAGATGATCGTCGGCGTCGGCGCGTCCCGCGTCCGCGAACTGTTCGCCGAGGCCCGGAAGGTGGCGCCCTCGATCATCTTCATCGACGAGATCGACACCATCGGCCGGGCGCGCGCCGGCGGTGCCTCGATGGGCGGGCACGACGAGCGCGAGCAGACGCTGAACCAGATCCTCACGGAGATGGACGGCTTCTCCGGCTCGGAGGGTGTGATCGTCATCGCCGCGACCAACCGCGCGGACATCCTGGATCCGGCCCTCACCCGTCCCGGCCGCTTCGACCGGGTGGTCAACGTGGCCCCGCCGGACCGCGGCGGCCGTGAGGCGATCCTGCGCATCCACACCCGGGAGATCCCGCTCGCGCCCGACGTCGACCTGGCCCAGCTGGCCCGTGTCACCCCGGGCATGACGGGCGCGGACCTGGCCAATCTCGCCAACGAGGGCGCACTGCTCGCGGTGAAGCGCAAGCAGGAGCAGGTGACCGCCTCGGACATGTCCGAGGCGCTGGAAAAGGTCCAGCTGGGGGCCGAGCGCACCCTGGTGATGCCCGAGGAGGACCGCCGGCGCACCGCGTACCACGAGAGCGGCCACGCCCTCCTGGGCATGCTGCAGCCCGGCGCCGACCCGGTCCGCAAGATCACCATCGTGCCGCGTGGCCGGGCACTCGGGGTGACCATGTCCACGCCCGAGGTGGAGCGGTACGCCCACTCGGAGGACTATCTGCGCGGCCGCATCATCGGCGCCCTGGGCGGGATGGCGGCGGAGGACGTCGTCTACGGAGTGGTCACCACGGGTGCGGAGAACGACCTCGAACAGGTCACCAACATCGCGCGCGGGATGGTGGCCCGCTGGGGGATGAGCGAGCGGGTCGGCCGCCTGTCCGCCCTCCCGAGCGACGCCCAGCAGGCCTACGGCCTCTCCGCCGCCCCGCAGACCCTCGACGTGATCGACACCGAGATGCGGCGGATCGTGGACGGCTGCTACGAGGAGGCGTGCCGCAAACTCCGCGACCACCGCGGCCAGTTGGACGCCCTCGCCCAGGCGCTGCTGGAGAACGAGACGCTTGAGGAGGCGGACGCGTACCGGATCGCCGGGATCACCCGCCTGACCAAGGAGAGCGACTCCTAGGCCGGTCCTGTCGTCGAACTCCCGTCGTCCGCCCGGAGGGCGTGCCTCGCGCCCGCCGCGGCGAGTGCGGGCACCTCCCGGCCGGAGGCTGGGGGAGTGCGCATGGCGTCGCGGGGCTGGGGGAGTTCGACAGTTCGACGACAGGGCCGAGTGCACCTAGGGCACGCGCGCGACCAGGTAGCGGAAGACGTTCGGCATCCACACCGTCCCGTCCGGGCGCCGGTAGGGGTGCAGGGCCTCCGTCAGCTCCTTGTCGACCTGCTTGGCGTCCGTCGCCGCGATCGCCGCGTCGAACAGACCGGTCGACAGCAGGCCCCGTACGGCGCTGTCGACGTCGGCGTACCCGAACGGGCAGGCCACCCGCCCCGAGCCGTCCGGCTTCAGCCCCGCCCGCTGGGCGACCTCCTCCAGGTCGTCCCGCCGGGCGGGCCGCCAGCTGCGCGCGCTGCGCAGGGGATCGGCCAGTTTCGTCGCCACCCGCAGCACCGAGGAGGTGGCGCAGCGCTCCGGCGGGCCCCAGCCGGCCAGCACCACGGCGGCCCCGCGCGCGGCCAGCGGCAGCGCGTCGGCCAGCAGCTCACCGAGCCCCTCGGAGTCGCCCGCGAGGCACCCGATCGGCTCGAAGACGGTCACCAGGGTGTACGGGGCCGTCTTCGCGCCGGCCGCGTCGACGGGTGAGCCCGCGACGAGTTCCACGGCGGCACGCGCGCGTGTACGGCCGCTCGTGCCGCACCCCGTGCCCTCGCGACGCACACCGGGCTCGGCGGATCCGGCGCCGCGATGTGTTCCGGGGACGCCGCGCTCGGCGTCGTCGGTGCCCTGCGTCCCGGCCCGACCGGGACGGTCACCGCCACCCCCGCGCGCATCGCGCCCGCCGGGCACACCCGGCCCGCCACGGCTCCCCCCGTGCTCCGCTTGCTCCCCGGGCAGGCCGAAGACGCCTCCGGCGGCGCCGCGCCGGGCGTCCGGCAGCAGGCGTTCGCGGGCGAGGGCGAGCCGCTCGGGCGAGACGGCGTCGACACCGGTCACTTCGGCGCCTCTGCCGGCCGCCAGCAGCAGCGCGAGCCCGGCGCCGCAGCGCAGGCCCAGCAGCCGGGTGGCGGGGCCCACTTCGAGTCGTTCGTAGACGGCTTCGTAGAGCGGCACCAGCATCCGCTCCTGGATCTCGGACCAGTCACGCGCGCGTGCGCACAGGCCCACGCGGGGTGCGGACTCCGCGTGAGGCACGTGCTGCCGCACGAGCGTAGGTGTCATGGATAAGCGCCCCAATCCGCCGAGAGTTCACCGCTGTGCCCGGTTGCGTGGCCCCCGTGCCGTGCGCGCGTACTTCCCACGTATGCCAGGTAACTCCCGGCTCGCTGCCCCGTCCAGGGGTCGTGGGGCCCTGCTTGGGGTGCGGGCGCGGGTGTGGCGAGATTTCACATCCCGGCAACCTGGATGGCCGTACGGTGTCCGCTCCGGGGGTACCGGCCGGTGCCGGGGGGTCGGACGGCGCGGGGTAACGTCACGCGCGTCACGGACGCTGACCGGAGTGAGGCCTCACGACGAGAGCGGCCGAAAGGTCTCTTGCGCAACCGCCGCCGACACTCGTACCGGGGTCTACATGCGGGGTCGTAGCGCGGACTACGCACCAGCTTGGTAGGAGCTGTGAAGCTTCTCCGCAGATCAGCGCACCCGCCCTCGTCCGGACGCATCAGCGGCAACTGACGGGTACGTGCAAATTATTTGGGATGCCCCGGAATAGGAACACATTCGAGTCCCCGCTCGTTGTCATTACGTGAGCACGACACAGACACCACCTGTTCTCGCCGCAGAGCTGGCGCAGGCGTGGGCCGACATTCAGCGGTACCACCCCGAGCTGCCGGACCTCGCCGCGCCAGAATCCCTGATCGGAGAGTCGTCGTCCGCCTGCGGACACGAGCTCTCCTTCGAGCGACTGCTCCATGAGGCAGTCCACGGCATCGCCGCCGCCCGTGGGATCCGCGACACCTCCCGCGCCGGCCGCTACCACAACCGCCGTTTCCTCGCGATCGCCGAGGAACTGGGCCTCGACCACCCCGAGGAGCCGCACCCGAGCAGCGGTTTCTCGCTGGTCACGCTGAACCCCGAGGCCAAGCGGCGCTACCGCCCGACCATCGAGCGGCTGCAACGCGCGCTGAAGGCCCACACGGCGGCGACCTCCTCGGACACCACCCGCACCTTCCGCGGCCCGGCCGCCCGGCACGGCTCCTCCGGCGGCGGTGTCCGGGTCAAGGCGGTCTGCGACTGCGGCCGCAACGTCCGCGTGGTCCCCTCGGTCCTCGCCCAGGCCCCCATCGTCTGCGGCGGCTGCGGCAAGCCGTTCCGGATCCCGGAGGTCGCGGGGGCGGCGTAACGCGGTCCGCGAGAACCGGCATCTCGTGGGTGCCGGGTCGTGGACGCGACGGACCGTGGACGAAGACGGACGGCAGACGACGGGCCGCACCGTGCCGTCCGTCCGCGGACAGCGCACCCGACGTGACCTCACCTCCACGCCGGGTGCCTCACCGGCATGCCCGAGCGCAGCCCACCCACCCTCGGCCAAAAGCGACCCGCAGGTTATGGCACAATGGCTAGCTGTACTCGACAGCCGCACAGGACCCCTCTCTCCTCCGGCTGACGCGTCCATCGGGCACTCGGGTACCGCAACCCCACGCGGCAGCTTCGCCGTGCCCAACCACGTCAAATCCAGGAGAACCCACTCCCGTGGCAGTCAAGATCAAGCTGAAGCGTCTGGGCAAGATCCGTTCGCCTCACTACCGCATCGTCGTCGCCGACTCCCGTACCCGCCGTGACGGCCGGGCCATCGAGGAGATCGGCAAGTACCACCCGACCTACAACCCGTCGGTCATCGAGGTGGACGCCGAGCGCGTGGCGTACTGGCTGGGTGTCGGCGCGCAGCCGACCGAGCCGGTTCTCGCCATCCTGAAGAAGACCGGCGACTGGCAGAAGTTCAAGGGCGAGCCGGCTCCCGCGCCGCTGCTCACCGCCGAGCCGAAGCCGGCCCGTCCGTCGTTCGAGGCTCTCGGCGGTGACGACGAGGGCAAGGGTGAGGCGATCACCCAGAAGAAGAAGGCTGAGAAGAAGGACGAGGCCGCTGCCGAGTCCGAGTCGACCGAGGCCTGAGCAGCATGCTCGAAGAGGCGCTTGAGCACCTCGTGAAGGGCATCGTCGACAACCCTGACGATGTGCAGGTCGCCTCGCGCAACCTGCGCCGCGGGCGCGTGCTCGAGGTCCGGGTTCACCCGGACGACCTCGGCAAGGTGATCGGCCGCAACGGCCGCACCGCGCGTGCCCTGCGCACCGTCGTGGGCGCCATCGGCGGTCGCGGTGTCCGCGTCGACCTCGTCGACGTGGACCACGTCCGCTGACGCTTCATCGCAACCGGCTCGGGCCGGGGAGGGCCACTCGGCCGTCCCCGGCCCGCAGTCGTATGAGCAGGAGCTGGCGGGAGCACAGGAGATGACAGGAGAATTGGACACGTGCAGCTGGTAGTCGCACGGATCGGCCGTGCCCACGGCATCAAGGGCGAGGTCACCGTCGAGGTACGTACCGACGAGCCGGAACTCAGGCTCGCGCCCGGCGCCGTCCTCGCCACGGACCCCGCCTCCACGGGGCCGCTGACCATCGAGACGGGGCGCGTCCACAGCGGACGCCTCCTGCTGCGCTTCGAGGGCGTCACCGACCGCAACGGGGCCGAGGCCCTGCGCAACACCCTCCTGATCGCCGAGATCGACCCGGAGGAGCTGCCGGAGGGCGAGGACGAATACTACGACCACCAGCTCATCGACCTCGACGTGGTCACCGAGGACGGGGCGGAGGTCGGCCGGATCACCGAGATCTCGCACCTGCCCTCCCAGGACCTGTTCATCGTGGAGCGCCCGGACGGGACCGAGGTGATGATCCCGTTCGTCGAGGAGATCGTCACCGAGATCGACCTGGAGGAGCAGAAGGCGGTCATCGCCCCGCCGCCGGGTCTGATCGACGACCGCGCCGAGATCGCGTCGTCCAGGGAAGAGACCGGGGAAGACAGCGCATGAGGCTCGACGTCGTCACGATCTTCCCCGAGTACCTGGACCCGCTGCACGTCTCCCTCGTCGGCAAGGCACGCGCGCGTGGCCGGCTCGATGTGCATGTGCACGATCTGCGCTCGTGGACGTACGACCGCCACAACACCGTCGACGACACCCCGTACGGCGGCGGCCCCGGCATGGTCATGAAGACCGAGCCCTGGGGTGACGCCCTGGACACGGTCCTCGCCGACGGCTACGAGACCGGCGCCCAGGCGCCCGCGCTGATCGTCCCCACCCCCAGCGGCCGCCCCTTCACCCAGGAGCTCGCCGTGGAGCTCTCCGAGCGCCCCTGGCTGATCTTCACGCCGGCCCGCTACGAGGGCATCGACCGGCGTGTCATGGACGAGTACGCCACGCGCGTGCCCGTCTACGAGGTCTCCATCGGCGACTACGTGCTGGCCGGCGGCGAGGCGGCCGTCCTGGTCATCACGGAGGCCGTCGCCCGGCTGCTGCCCGGCGTCCTCGGCAACGCCGAGTCCCACCGCGACGACTCCTTCGCGCCCGGCGCGATGGCGAGCCTCCTGGAGGGCCCCGTCTACACCAAGCCGCCCGTCTGGCGCGGCCGGGACATCCCGGACGTGCTGCTCAGTGGCCACCACGGCCGGATCGCCCGCTGGCGCCGCGACGAGGCCCTCAGGCGTACGACCGCCAATCGGCCCGACCTGATAGAGCGCTGCGACCCCAAGGCCTTCGACAAGAAGGACCGCGAGATGCTCTCCATCCTGGGCTGGGAACCGGACCCGGAAGGCCACCCGTACGGCCGATTTTGGCGGCGGGCCGGGGGCATGGAAGAATAGACCGCTGTTGTGCGTCCGTCCGGCGTGCGCCCCTGCCACAGGGGGAGACGACGCCCGTCCCGACCCGCACGGCACTCCTGTTGAACCTAGTTTCCGTTGATGACCTGTGGCATCAGCGAAGAAAGCAGACGAAATGTCTCACCTGCTCGACTCCGTCGACGCCGCGTCGCTGCGCAGCGACATCCCGGCCTTCCGCTCGGGTGACACCGTCAACGTCCACGTCCGCGTCATCGAGGGCAACCGCTCCCGTGTGCAGCAGTTCAAGGGCGTTGTGATCCGCCGCCAGGGCTCCGGTGTCCGCGAGACCTTCACGGTCCGCAAGGTCTCGTTCTCCGTCGGCGTCGAGCGCACCTTCCCGGTGCACACCCCGATCGTCGAGAAGATCGAGCTGGTCACCCGCGGTGACGTGCGTCGCGCCAAGCTGTACTACCTCCGTGACCTGCGCGGCAAGGCCGCGAAGATCAAGGAGAAGCGCGAGAGCTGAGCGCTCTCCGGAGCCCATGGTCGGGCGGGATAGCATCTCGCCCCGATGGACACCGAAGCACAGCCGACGGAACGCGACCGCTCCTCCCATCCGGATTCCCCGGGGCCGGAGGGACGGTCGCGTTTCGCGTTGGTGGCGCGGATCGCCGACTGGCTGCCCGGCGGCCGGATCACCCTCACACTCTTCCTCTGCCTGGCGTTTTTGCTCGTCCTCAACTCTTTCGTGGTGCAACCGTTCCAGATTCCGAGCGGATCCATGGAACAGGGCTTGAGGATCGGGGACCGCGTTCTCGTAAATAAGTTGGCGTACCGTTTCGGTGCTCAGCCGCGCCGCGGCGACGTGATCGTGTTCGACGGCACGGGGTATTTCGGGGACGCCGACTACATCAAACGCGTGGTCGGTGTGGGGGGAGACCATGTGGTCTGCTGCGACAAGCAGGGGAGGATCGAGGTGAACGGCCGCGCCGTCGACGAGTCGGCGTTCCTCTATCCCGGGGACAGCGCCTCCAGCGTGCCCTTCGACGTCGCCGTACCCGCCGGCCGGGTGTTCGTCCTCGGCGACCACCGCAGCGACTCCAGCGACTCCCGCGACCATCTCGGCTCGCCCGGCGGCGGCATGATCCCGGTCGGCGACGTCATCGGCCGCGCCGACTGGATCCTGTGGCCGTACGACCACTGGACGCACCTGACGCGTCCCGCCGCCTACGCGCGCGTGCCCACCCCGGAGGGCGCGCATGGGTAGCCGCGGCAAACCGCGCGGGGCGCCCAGCAGCCCCGCTGACGATCTGCTGCCCACCGGATCGCGCCGCGCCTCCGCGCCCGGCGGCGGCCGCACGCGCGCGGAGCGGCGGAAACTCCAGCGCAAGGTCAAGCGCAAGCGCCGGCGTTCAGCCGTTCGGGAGATCCCTCTTCTGGTCGGTGTCGCCGTCCTCATAGCACTCGTCCTGAAGACCTTCCTCGTCCAGGCGTTCGTGATCCCGTCCGGCTCGATGGAGCAGACGATCCGGATCGGCGACCGGGTCCTGGTCGACAAGTTCACCCCGTGGTTCGGCTCCAAGCCGCAGCGCGGGGACGTCGTCGTCTTCCACGACCCGGGCGGCTGGCTGGCCGACGAGCAGACGGCCAAGAAGCACGACCCGATCGTCGTCAAGCAGCTCAAAGAAGGCCTCACCTTCATCGGCCTGCTGCCCTCCGACAACGAGAAGGACCTGATCAAGCGGGTCATCGGGGTCGGCGGCGACCACGTCAAGTGCTGCGACGCGCAGGGCCGGGTCACCGTCAACGGCGTACCGCTCACCGAAGGGGATTACATCTATCCGGGTGACGCGCCGTCCGCGCAGCCCTTCGACATCACCGTCCCCGAGGGCCGGCTGTGGGTCATGGGCGACCACCGGGGCAACTCCGCGGACTCCCGTTTCCACCAGAACACCCCGTACGGCGGAACGGTGTCGGAGAAATCCGTGGTCGGCCGGGCCGTCGCGATCGGCTGGCCGGTCGGCCACTGGACACGCCTGCAGGAACCTAAAACCTTCGCAAGCGTCGCCGACTCCGCGTCGGGTGCGACCGCCGGTACCCCGCTGTCGCATAGGGTTGCCCCCGAGAATCCGAACGGAATGACCCAGCTCCCGACCCCTGCGGAACTCCCGCTCGTTATGGGAGTGGTGGGCCTGCGTCGTATCTGGGGCAGGCGGCGGCACAGAGTGAGGAGTTGGCGTGGGGGATGTGGCGGTTGGCGCACGGTCGGGGCACGACGGCGAGGAGCACCGCGGGCACCCCGTGGAAGCGAACGCCCCCGTGCCGGACGGCGCCATGACCTCCGGGAATGACGCGGCGGGTGACGAGGGCATGCCGGACGACGGACAGCGGCGGCCGAGGACCGAGGGCGCGGGTGCGGGCGAGGCCGCGGACCGGCCGAGGAAGCAGCCACGCTCCTTCTGGAAGGAGCTGCCGATCCTCGTCGTCATCGCTCTGGTCCTGGCGCTGCTGATCAAGACGTTCCTGGTGCAGGCGTTCTCGATCCCGTCCGCCTCGATGCAGGACACCCTCCAGGTGGGTGACCGCGTCCTGGTCGACAAGCTCACCCCGTGGTTCGGCTCCCAGCCCGAGCGCGGCGAGGTCGTGGTCTTCCACGACCCGGCCGACTGGCTGGCGGGTGAACCGGCACCGACCCCGAACGCCGTGCAGAAGGTCCTCAGCTGGATCGGCCTGATGCCGTCCGCCAACGAGAAGGACCTCATCAAGCGCGTGATCGGCGTCGGCGGCGACACGGTCCAGTGCAAGGGCACCGGCCCGCTGCTGGTCAACGGCCACGCGCTGAACGAGCCGTACGTCTACCCCGGCAACACGCCGTGCACCGACGACGAGCTGGGCGGCCAGTTCAAGGTGACGGTCCCCAAGGGCTACATCTGGGTGATGGGCGACCACCGCCAGAACTCCCGCGACTCGCGCTACAACCAGTCCGACAAGAACCACGGCATGGTCCCGGTCAAGGACGTGGTGGGCCGCGCGATCGTCAAGGCCTGGCCGATCAACCGCTGGGGCACCCTGCCGATCCCGGACACCTTCGACCAGCCCGGCATCAACCAGCAGACCTCGGCGTCCGCCGCCCTGTCGGTGGCCCCGCAGGGCGTGGCCGTCGCCGCCGTCCTGCCGGTGGCGGTGTGGCGACGGCGGCGTGCGGTGAAGGCGAAGCGAGGCTGAGAGACCCTGCGGTACGCCCTGGGGGTCCAGGAGCCGAGCCTCTGGCGGGGTCTGGGGGCGGAGCCCCGGGAACAGGGGGCTGCCCCTGTCCGGTACTGCCGGGTAGGGTGCGGGTCCATGGGTGGCGAGAGCATGACGCGTACGGCCCCGCACAGCGGCGGGACAAGCACGGCACGGCCCGGCGGCAGCCGGCTCGGACAGCGGCTGTCCGGGGTGGCCGTGGCACTGGGTCTGGTGCTGTTCCTGGGCGGATTCGCCTGGGCGGCGGTGACCTACCGGCCGTACACGGTGCCCACCAGCTCCATGACGCCCACGATCGACGCCGGCGACCGGGTGCTCGCGGAGAAGGTCGACGGCGGTCAGGTCGAGCGCGGTGACGTCGTCGTCTTCGAGGACAAGAGCTGGGTCTCGAACGCCAAGGTGGTCAAGCGGGTGGTCGCGGTCGGTGGCGACACCGTCTCCTGCTGCACGAACGGCAAGCTGACCGTCAACGGCAAGCAGATCGACGAGCCCTATCTCCCCAAGGGCAGCCTGGCCGAGATCACGAACTTCCCCACGGTGACCGTCCCCGAGGGCCGTCTGTTCCTCCTCGGTGACGAGCGCCAGGGCTCCCTGGACTCCACGGCCCACCTCACCGACGCGGCCAAGGGCACCGTCTCCCGCGACGCCGTGACCGCCCGGGTGGACGCCGTCGTCTGGCCCTGGAAGGGCTCGCTGATGCGCCCCACGGGCTTCGAGGCCCTGGGCACTCTCTCGCAGCCCGGTCCACTGCCCACGATCGAGCTGCTGATCGTCGCCGGGGCCGTGCTGGTGCTGGTCGGTGGCGCCTACGGGCCCATCGCCAAGCGCATGGGCCGCTCCCGCGGGCGTACCGCCCGGCCGGAGGCGGCCGGTGTCCGCTGAGACCACGCGGACCGGCGCGGACTCGTACGAGGGCGGGCTGCGCAAGGTGGCCCGGGTGGTCCTCCTCGACCCGGAGGACCGCATCCTGCTCCTGCACGGCCATGAGCCGGACGATCCGGCCGACGACTGGTGGTTCACCCCCGGCGGCGGTCTGGAGGGCGCCGAGACGCGCGAGGAGGCCGCGCTCAGGGAACTCGCCGAGGAGACCGGTATCACCGACGTCGAACTCGGCCCGGTGCTGTGGCGCCGCATGTGTTCCTTCCCGTTCGCGGGCCGCCGCTGGGACCAGGACGAGTGGTACTACCTGGCCCGTACGACGCAGACGGCCACCGCGGCGCAGGGGCTGACGGAACTGGAGCGGCGCAGTGTCGCCGGGGCGCGTTGGTGGACGTGTCAGGAACTGACCCGGGCACATGAGACGGTGTATCCGACCAGACTCGCCGAGCTGCTGCGCACGCTGCTCGACGAAGGTCCCCCGGCCGGTCCTGTGACCCTCGATGCGGAAATCGTCTGAGGGCCCGTCGGACTGGCGCACAATGGGGGGATCGCACGGCTGAAGGGGAACATGCCATGAGCGCCGAGGACCTCGAGAAGTACGAGACCGAGATGGAGCTGAAGCTCTACCGGGAGTATCGAGATGTCGTCGGTCTGTTCAAATACGTGATCGAGACCGAGCGGCGTTTCTATCTCACCAATGACTACGAGATGCAGGTGCACTCGGTACAGGGCGAGGTGTTCTTCGAGGTGTCGATGGCCGATGCCTGGGTCTGGGACATGTACCGGCCGGCACGCTTCGTGAAGCAGGTACGGGTTCTCACATTCAAGGACGTGAACATCGAGGAGCTGAACAAGAGCGACCTCGAGCTGCCGGGCGGGTGACGGGGTTTTCCACAACCGCTGAGTTGTCCACCAAGATCAACATCTTGGGGCGGGATGCGTGACGGTTGGCGCCGGAGGTGGTGCCGACATGAACCACGCACGCAGTGCACTCGGCAAGTACGGCGAGGACCTGGCCGCCCGGCGGCTCGCCGCGACCGGAATGACGATCCTGGAGCGCAACTGGCGCTGCGGCCGTTCCGGTGAGCTCGACATCATCGCGCGGGACGGTGACGCGCTGGTGGTCTGCGAGGTGAAGACCCGCAGGGGTGGTGACTACGAACACCCGATGGCCGCGGTGACCCCGGAGAAGGCGGCCCGGCTGCGCTCCCTCGCCGAACACTGGATCCAGACCCACGGCGGGGCACCACCGGGCGGCGTCCGCATCGACCTGATCGGCGTCCTGCTGCCCCACCGCGGCGCCCCGACCGTCGAGCACGCACGGGGGGTGGCCTGAATGGGATTCGCCCGCACCTGCTCGGTGGCCCTGGTCGGCGTCGAGGGCGTGGTCGTCGAGGTCCAGGCCGACCTGGAACCCGGCGTCGCCGCCTTCACCCTGGTCGGCCTCCCGGACAAGAGCCTGACGGAGAGCAGGGACCGGGTCCGGGCGGCGGTGGTGAACTCGGGCGGCGAGTGGCCGCAGAAGAAGCTCACCGTCGGACTCAGCCCGGCCTCGGTACCCAAAGCCGGCTCCGGCTTCGACCTGGCCGTCGCCTGCGCGGTGCTCGGTGCCGCCGAGCGGATCGATCCGCGTGTCCTCGCGGACATCGTCATGATCGGGGAGCTGGGACTGGACGGCCGGGTCCGACCGGTCCGGGGCATCCTCCCGGCCGTCCTCGCCGCGGCCGACGCCGGCTACGAGCAAGTGGTCGTGCCCGAGTGCGCCGCCGCCGAGGCCTCGCTGGTCCCTGGCGTCTCCGTGCTCGGCGTCCGCAGCCTGCGGCAGCTCATCGCGGTGCTCACCGAGGAGCCCGTCCCCGAGGAGGAACCGGACGAGCAAGGCCGCCCCGACCCCCTCCTGGCCGGTCTGCGCGTGCCGGGCACGGGTGCCGCCACCGGCATGCACAGTATCGGCGCCGCACAGCACGAACACGATCACGACCTGGCGGACGTCGTGGGCCAGACCTCGGCCCGTACGGCCGTGGAGGTGGCCGCCGCCGGTGGGCACCATCTGTTCCTCGAGGGCCCGCCCGGCGCCGGCAAGACCATGCTCGCCGAGCGGCTGCCCGCCGTCCTGCCGCGGCTCATCAGGGAGGAATCGCTGGAGGTCACGGCGGTGCACTCGGTGGCCGGGCTACTGCCGCCGGGCAAACCGCTCATCGACGTCGCCCCCTACTGCGCCCCGCACCACTCGGCCACGATGCAGTCGCTCGTCGGCGGTGGCCCGGGCGTCGCACGCCCCGGTGCGGTCTCCCTCGCCCACCGTGGCGTGCTGTTCCTGGACGAGGCGCCCGAGTTCCACGGCCAGACCCTGGACGCCCTGCGACAGCCGCTGGAGTCGGGGCACGTCGTGATCGCACGCAGCGCGGGCGTCGTCCGGTTCCCGGCACGCTTCCTCATGGTGCTGGCGGCCAACCCCTGCCCCTGTGGACGTTTCTCGCAACGCGACTCCCTGTGCGAGTGCCCGCCGTCGGCGATCCGCCGCTACCAGTCCCGGCTCTCCGGTCCGCTGCTGGACCGGGTGGACCTGCGCGTCGAGGTCGATCCGGTCACCCGGGCCCAGCTGACCGAACCGGGCGCCCGGGGCGAGTCCACGGCGACCGTGGCCGAGCGGGTACGGCAGGCCCGCGAACGAGCGGCGGCCCGCCTCGCCGGAACCCCCTGGCGCACCAACAGCGAAGTCCCCGGCCGTGAACTGCGCAGCCGCTACCACCCCGTCGCAGGCTCGATGGACGAGGCCGAGCGCAACCTCGAACGGGGTGTGCTCACCGCCCGGGGAATCGACCGCGTCCTGCGCGTCGCCTGGTCGGTCGCCGACCTCATCGGACACGACCGCCCGGACGCCACCGACGTCGCCCTGGCCCTGCAACTGCGCACCGGAGTGCCGCGAGGGGTGCCGATGGCCATCGGGGCACTGACATGACCATGGGCGAGGACCTCGACGACGAACTGCTCGGACGGGTCCTTCTCTGCCGGGTGATCGAACCGGGGGACGAGGTCGGCGGGCGGTGGGTTCGGGAGTTCGGGGTGGGGGAGGTGGTGCGGCGGTTGCGGGAGGCGGCGGCCTTGCCGGGGGTGAGTGAGGCGCGGTGGGCCGGGCTGGTCGCGCGGGCTCGGCGGGCCGAGCCGGAGCGGGACCTCGCGGTGGCCGGCGAGGCCGGGGCCCGGTTCGTGGGGCCCGGGGACACCGAGTGGCCCGGGCAGCTCGATGACCTCGGAGACGCCCGGCCGATCGGGCTGTGGGTGCGCGGGCGCCCGAGTCTGCGGATGTGGGCGCTCCGCTCCGTCGCCGTGGTGGGCGCACGTGCCTGCACCGAGTACGGCACCCACGTCGCCGCCACCCTGGCCGGTGGCCTCGCCGAACGGGGCTGGGTGGTGGTGTCGGGTGGCGCGTACGGCATCGACGGCGCCGCCCACCGGGGCGCCCTCGCCGCCCGCGGAGCCACCGTCGCCGTCCTGGCCTGCGGCGTCGACCGCCCCTACCCCCGCGGCCATGCAGCCCTGATCGGCAGAATCGCCGAACAGGGACTGGTCGTGGGCGAGCTGCCCCCGGGCGACCATCCGACGCCCAGCCGGTTCATCCTCCGCAACCGTGTCATCGCCGCCCTGACCAGGGGCACCGTCGTCGTGGAGGCCGCCTGCCGCAGCGGCTCGCTGGCCACCGCGCGGGCGGCGGCACGCCTCGGACGGTTCACCATGGGCGTGCCCGGCCCCGTCACCAGCGCCCTCTCCGCCGGCGTGCACGAACTGCTGCGCGGAGAGGCCACCCTGGTCACCGACGCCGCGGAAGTCGTCGAACTCGTGGGCGACATGGGTGAGCTGGCCCCACCCCGCAGAGGCCCCGTGCTCCCGCGCGACCTGCTGGAACCCGCCGCCCGTGCTGTCCTCGCCGCCCTGCCCGGCAATCGCGTGGCCACCGTCGAGGAGATCGCGCTCGGCACGCCGACCACCCGGGACGAGGCGATCGCGAGACTGTACGAACTCCGCGCACTTGGTTACGTCGAACGACACGGCGACGGCTGGAAGTTGACACGCCAGGCGGTGATGTCGGTCCGTACCGGTCGCGGTCCGTGCTGACCGAGCGTGTTCGGCCGTCCGGGGGATCGTCCGACGCCCTTGAGGTTTCCCGGAGTTGACGCCCCGGCCGGTCACGCAGAGCGAGCCGCGGAACCCGCGCGCGACACCGGCGGGAGCGCCCCGCGCACGGGTGGAGCCTCGGTGTTCGCACACCGCGACACCTCAGTCACGCTACGCTCACGAAGGCGATGACACAGATCGCGCCAACTCGACATCAGACCGACAGCTCACCCAGGTAGCCCACTTCATCCCACCGATCCCCACCCCGCCTCACTTCACAGCACTTCACAGCACTTCACGGCAGAACGGCACAAGGCGACGAATGCCCCAGCACACCTCCGGGTCCGACCGGGCGGCGATCCCCCCAGCCGCCCGCGACGGTGGCAGCGTGCGGCCGCCCGCTCCCTCGACGCTCGACGAGCTGTGGCGGTCGTACAAGGCGACGGGGGACGACCGGCTGCGGGAGCAGCTGATCCTGCACTACTCGCCGCTCGTGAAATACGTCGCGGGCCGGGTGAGCGTCGGCCTGCCCCCCAACGTCGAGCAGGCCGACTTCGTCTCCTCCGGAGTCTTCGGGCTGATCGACGCGATCGAGAAGTTCGACATCGACCGGGAGATCAAGTTCGAGACGTACGCGATCACCCGGATCCGGGGCGCCATGATCGACGAGCTGCGGGCGCTGGACTGGATCCCGCGGTCGGTACGGCAGAAGGCGCGGAACGTGGAGCGGGCCTACGCCACCCTGGAGGCGCGGCTGCGGCGCACCCCGAGCGAGGTCGAGGTGGCCGCAGAGCTGGACATGGAGGTCGACGAACTCCACGCCGTGTTCAGCCAGTTGTCGCTGGCCAACGTGGTCGCGCTGGAGGAGCTGCTGCACGTCGGCAGCGAGGGCGGGGACCGGCTGAGCCTCATGGACACGCTGGAGGACACCGCCGCGGACAATCCCGTGGAGGTGGCCGAGGACCGGGAACTGCGCCGCTTCCTGGCGCGGGCGATCAACACGCTGCCCGAGCGGGAGAAGACCGTGGTCACGCTGTACTACTACGAGGGGCTCACCCTCGCCGAGATCGGCAACGTCCTCGGGGTCACCGAGAGCCGGGTCAGCCAGATCCACACCAAGTCGGTGCTTCAGCTGCGGGCCAAGCTGGCGAGCTTCGGGCGCTGAGGCCGGCGGCGCGGTGCCCGGTGGCTCCCGTTCGGGTGGGGGCGTCCGTAAAGTGGTTGACGTGCCAAGGATTCGAGCGGCCTCCGTGGCCGAGCACCGGTCGATGCAGCGAGCCGCCCTGCTGGACGCGGCGCGGTCGTTGCTGTCCGAGGGCGGGACGGAAGCGCTGACGTTTCCCGCGCTGGCCGAGCGGACCGGGCTGGCTCGGTCGTCCGTGTACGAGTACTTCAGGTCGCGGGCCGCCGTGGTCGAGGAGCTGTGCGAGGCCGACTTTCCGCTGTGGGCGGCGGAGGTGGCGGCCGCGATGGAGCGGGCCGAGTCCGCCGAGGGCAAGGTCGAGGCGTATGTGCGGCAGCAGCTCGCGCTGGTCGGGGACCGGCGGCACCGGGCGGTGGTCGCCATCTCCGCGAGTGAGCTGGACGCCGGGGCGCGGGAGAAGATCCGGGCGGCGCACGGCGGGCTCGTCGCGATGATCGCCGAGGCGCTCGGCGAGATGGGGCACGAGCAGCCGCGGCTGGCGGCGATGCTGCTGCAGGGGGTCGTGGATGCGGCGGTGCGGCGCATCGAGCTCGGTGCCGCGGAGGATCCCGCGGTGGTGACGGACGCGGCGGTGACCATGGCGTTGCGGGGTGTGAAGGGCTGAGGCTCGCCGGCGCCAGGGAGCGTTCCTGGTGCCGGCGGGGCGCCCTGTGCTGCCGTCGAGCAGGGGCGGGGCCGCAAGCCGGCGCCGACAGGGGGCCGCAGCACCCACCCGTGCCGCCCTGGGGGTCCCCAGGCCCTCAAGGCATTGGAGGAAGCACGACTGCCCGCAGCCACGAGCGTCCCGAAGGGGCGCGGGGAACTGTGCGGCCGGCCCCCGCGCGGCCGCGGCCGCGGCCGCCGCCGGTGACGGTCCGCGGTCACCTCGGCAGTGGTACCCCCAGCACCGGCAGGAGTCTCGGCGGCCCCCTGTGCAGAAGCCAGGGCGGCAGCAGCGACAGCGGGTCCAGGTAGGTCTCGCCTCGACGTAGGCCCCAGTGCACGCAGGTGGCCGGGCAGTGGGAGCCGGTCGCCTCCACCCGGCCCACCACCTCCCCGGCCCTCACCTCGTCCCCCTTCCGTACCGAAGCACTCACCGGCTCGTACGTCGTCCGAAGATCCGTTCCCGACAGGTCGACCGAGACGACCCCGCGCCCCGCCACCCGTCCCGCGAAGGACACCCGGCCCGGGGCGACCGCCCGTACCGTTGAACCGGCCGGCGCCGACAGGTCCACGCCACGGTGGCCGGGGCCGTACACCGTGGCGGGTGGCTCCCAGCCCCGTAGCACCAGGGGGTGCACGCCCACCGGCCAGCTGCGGGCGATGGCCGGGACAGGGGCCGCGGGGGGCGGTGCGGGGGCCGGGGGCGGGGGCTCCGCCCAGGCCGACGGGGTGAGCACCATCAGCAGCAGACCCAGCGGCAGAACCGCCCACAGGGACGCGCATCGCATCGCTTCTCGCATGCGACCACCGTCCCGCACCCCCGCCGATCATGGCCGGAGACTGTGGGCAACCCGCCGGTTGTGGACAGCGGCGTCACCCGGTGCCCCGGCGGTCCCGTACACTTCTTCTGGCGATCCGGGTCACCGGGTCGACTTCGCACGCCCCGACACCGGTCCGGTCACCCCCTCCGGTGTCAGCGCCTCTCGGTCCTTCGCGGCAAGGCGCGTCGCGGGCGTCAGGCGCGGGAGCCGTCCGGCATCCGCGGCACAACCGAGAAACTCAAGGAGATACGGCCATGGCCGTCGTCACGATGCGGGAGCTGCTGGAGAGCGGCGTCCACTTCGGTCACCAGACCCGTCGCTGGAACCCGAAGATGAAGCGCTTCATCTTCACCGAGCGCAACGGCATCTACATCATCGACCTGCTCCAGTCGCTGTCGTACATCGACCGCGCCTACGAGTTCGTCAAGGAGACCGTCGCCCACGGCGGCACGGTCATGTTCGTCGGCACCAAGAAGCAGGCGCAGGAGGCCATCGCCGAGCAGGCCACCCGCGTCGGCATGCCCTACGTCAACCAGCGCTGGCTGGGCGGCATGCTCACCAACTTCTCGACCGTCTACAAGCGTCTGCAGCGCCTCAAGGAGCTCGAGCAGATCGACTTCGAGGACGTCGCAGCGTCCGGTCTGACCAAGAAGGAGCTTCTCGTGCTCTCGCGCGAGAAGGCCAAGCTGGAGAAGACCCTCGGTGGTATCCGCGAGATGCAGAAGGTGCCGAGCGCCGTCTGGATCGTGGACACCAAGAAGGAGCACATCGCCGTCGGTGAGGCCCGGAAGCTGAACATTCCGGTCGTCGCGATCCTCGACACCAACTGCGACCCCGACGAGGTCGACTACAAGATCCCGGGCAACGACGACGCGATCCGCTCCGTCACCCTGCTCACCCGTGTGATCGCCGACGCCGTCGCCGAGGGTCTCATCGCCCGTTCCGGCGTGGCCGCCGGTGAGAAGGGCGAGAAGGCCGCGGGCGAACCGCTCGCCGAGTGGGAGCGCGACCTGCTCGAGGGTGAGAAGAAGGCCGACGAGGCCGAGAAGCCGGCCGAGGCTGCCGCCGAGGCTCCGGCTGCCGAGGCTCCGGCTGCTGACGCTCCGGCTGCTGACGCTCCGGCCACCGAGGCCCCGGCTGCTGACGCTCCGGCCGCCGAGGGCGAGCAGGCCTGACGCACGCGTTGACGGCGGGGGCGGTGCTGCTTGCCACAGCGCCTCCGGCGCGGTGAAGTCCGCCCCCGCTGTTCACCCGCAGGTCGGCACGACGTACGCGTTCCGCGGCTACATGTGGAACGCAACCGTGCAGACCTGAAGATCTTCCAGACTTCGAGAAAGACTCACAGACTCATGGCGAACTACACCGCCGCCGACGTCAAGAAGCTCCGTGAGCTCACCGGCGCCGGCATGATGGACTGCAAGAAGGCACTGGACGAGGCCGAGGGCAGCGTCGACAAGGCCGTCGAGGCGCTGCGCATCAAGGGCCAGAAGGGCGTCGCCAAGCGTGAGGGCCGCTCCGCCGAGAACGGCGCCGTGGTCTCCATCATCGCCGACGACAACTCCTCCGGCGTCCTGGTCGAGCTGAAGTGCGAGACCGACTTCGTCGCCAAGGGCGAGAAGTTCCAGGCCGTGGCCCAGGCCATCGCCGAGCACGTCGCCAAGACGAACCCGGCGGACCTCGAGGCCCTGCTCGCCTCCGAGATCGAGCCCGGCAAGACCGTCCAGGCCTTCGTGGACGAGGCCAACGCCAACCTCGGCGAGAAGATCGTCCTGGACCGCTTCGCGCAGTTCGCCGACGGTTTCGTGCTCGCTTACATGCACCGCACCATGCCCGACCTGCCCCCGCAGATCGGTGTCCTGGTCGAGCTGGACAAGCCGAACGCCGAGGTCGCCAAGGGCGTCGCCCAGCACATCGCCGCCTTCGCGCCGAAGTACCTCTCCAAGGACGAGGTGCCGGCCGACGTCGTCGAGTCCGAGCGCCGCATCGCCGAGGAGACCACCCGCGCCGAGGGCAAGCCCGAGGCCGCGATCGCCAAGATCGTCGAGGGTCGGCTCAACGGCTTCTTCAAGGACGCCACGCTGCTCGGCCAGCCGTACGCGCTCGACAACAAGAAGTCGGTCCAGAAGGTGCTGGACGAGGCCGGTGTCACCCTGAAGCGCTTCTCGCGCATCAAGGTCGGCATCTGAGTCCGTTCCGCGATCGACGCGCGACCCGCGGGAGATTCTCGGTAGGGTCGACAGCAGTCGTCCGCGCACACCGCCACACCCCGGCGTGGGGCGGACGGCAGCAGATCTGACGAGGAGGCCATTGCCGCGCATGGGAGCGAAAAGCGACCCCATCGGCAATGGCCTTCTTCGTATGTGCAACACGTGAAAGAGGCGGGATCTCCCATGACCACCAAGGCCCAGAAGAGCGACGACGGCAAAGTACACGGCCGGTTTCTGCTGAAGCTGTCCGGAGAGGCGTTCTCCGGCGGCGGGGGCCTGGGCGTGGACCCGGACGTGGTGCACAAGATCGCCCGGGAGATCGCGGCCGTCGTCCGGGACGGCGCGCAGATCGCGGTCGTCATCGGCGGCGGCAACTTCTTCCGCGGTGCCGAACTCCAGCAGCGCGGCATGGACCGCGCCCGCTCCGACTACATGGGCATGCTCGGCACCGTGATGAACTGCCTCGCCCTCCAGGACTTCCTGGAGAAGGAGGGCATCGACAGCCGGGTGCAGACCGCCATCACCATGGGCCAGGTCGCCGAGCCGTACATCCCGCTGCGCGCCGTGCGCCACCTGGAGAAGGGCCGTGTGGTCATCTTCGGCGCCGGTATGGGCATGCCGTACTTCTCCACCGACACCACCGCCGCCCAGCGCGCCCTGGAGATCGACGCCGAGGCGCTGCTGATGGGCAAGAACGGCGTGGACGGGGTCTACGACTCCGACCCCAAGCGCAACCCGGACGCCGTCAAGTTCGACGCCCTCGGCTACGGCGAGGTCATCACCCGCGACCTCAAGGTCGCCGACGCCACCGCCATCACGCTGTGCCGCGACAACAAGCTCCCGATCCTCGTCTTCGAGCTCCTCGCGGAGGGCAATATCGCCCGTGCCGTCAAGGGTGAGAAGATCGGCACGCTGGTGGGTGACCAGGGCAGCCGGGGCTGACCCGGCATCAACCCGGCCGGTGGCGCGCGCCCCCGTAAGGGGGCCGGACCCTGGCTGGGGGATGGACAATGTCCTGCCGGTCGGGAACCGTGCAGGAAGAAGACGCGACGCAGCCGGCCGCCGCCCGCCAGTGGAACCGCAGCCGGGCCTTACTCAAGACACGCAGGAGCAAGTGGTGATCGAAGAGACCCTCCTCGAGGCCGAGGAGAAGATGGAGAAGGCCGTCGTGGTCGCCAAGGAGGACTTCGCCGCGATCCGCACCGGCCGTGCGCACCCGGCGATGTTCAACAAGATCGTGGCCGACTACTACGGTGCCCCGACGCCGATCAACCAGCTGGCCTCGTTCTCCGTGCCGGAGCCGCGCATGGCGGTCGTGACCCCGTTCGACAAGAGCGCGCTGCGCAACATCGAGCAGGCGATCCGCGACTCCGACCTGGGCGTCAACCCCAGCAACGACGGCAACATCATCCGTGTGGTGTTCCCCGAGCTCACCGAGGAGCGCCGCCGCGAGTACATCAAGGTCGCCAAGGGCAAGGGCGAGGACGCGAAGATCTCGATCCGCTCCGTGCGCCGCAAGGCCAAGGACGCCATCGACAAGCTGATCAAGGACGGCGAGATCGGCGAGGACGAGGGCCGCCGTGCGGAGAAGGACCTCGACGACACCACGGCGAAGTACGTCGCCCAGGTGGACGAGCTCCTGAAGCACAAGGAATCGGAGCTGCTCGAAGTCTGATGAGCGACTCTTCCTGGGGGGCGCCGCCAGCGGCGGGCCAGGCCGGGTACTGGGGTCCCGCCGGGGGCGGGCCCGCCCAGCCTGTCCCGGGGGCCGTCCCGGCGGGTCCCACATACGATGCGCCTGAGGCGCAACAGACTCGCCCCATGCCCGTCGTGCCCGACGAGCGCGCGTACGGCGCGGACGAGGGCGGCGACCGGGGGGCTGCTCGGCGGAGCGGCCCCTTGTTCCAGGAATTCCAGGGCGAGTTCCGCCCCGAGCCCCCGCAGGGCCGCGCCCTTTTGGCCGAGAAGCAGAATCCGGAGCCCATGCCCGACGCCCACCAGCCGGCCCCAGCGCCGCAGAAGAAGAGCGCGGGCCGTGACCTGAGCGCGGCCATAGGCGTCGGGGTCGGGCTCGGTGTGGTGATCGTCGCGTCCCTGTTCGTCGAGAAGGCCGTCTTCGTCGGTGTGATCGCGGTCGCGGTCGTCGTCGGCCTGTGGGAACTGACCAGCAGACTGCGCGAGCGCAAGGACATCAAGGCGCCGCTGGTGCCGCTCGCGGTGGGCGGTGCCGCGATGGTGGTCGCCGGGTACGTCCGTGGCGCCGAGGGCGCCTGGGTCGCCATGGCGCTGACCGCCCTGGCCGTCCTGGTCTGGCGGATGACGGAGTCGCCGGAGGGCTATCTCAAGGACGTCACGGCGGGCGTCTTCGCGGCGTTCTACGTGCCGTTCCTGGCCACGTTCGTGGCGATGATGCTGACCGCGTCCGACGGCCCCTGGCGCGTCCTCACCTTCCTCCTCCTGACGGTCGTCAGCGACACCGGCGCCTACGCGGTCGGCTGGCGGTTCGGCAGGAACAAGCTGGCCCCGCGCATCAGCCCCGGCAAGACCCGCGAGGGCCTGGCGGGCGCGGTGCTGTTCGCGATGGTCGCGGGCGCGCTGTGCATGCAGTTCCTGATCGACGACGGCACCTGGTGGCAGGGCCTGCTGCTGGGCCTCGCGGTCGCGGCCAGCGCCACGCTGGGCGACCTCGGCGAATCCATGATCAAGCGCGACCTGGGCATCAAGGACATGGGCACCCTGCTCCCCGGCCACGGAGGCATCATGGACCGCCTGGACTCCCTCCTCCCGACGGCCCCGGTGGTCTGGCTGCTGCTGGTGCTCTTCGTCGGCTCCGCGTGAGCCGCGCGTCGGGCTCCGCGTGAGCCTGAGCGTCGTGTCGTACGGCTTCCGGGCCCTCGTCCTGTGCGCAGGGCGGGGGCCCGTCGGCGTTGGTCGTACGGGCCCTGGGGTGGGACGATCTGGAGGTGAGCCCTCTGTTCTGTCCGGGAAAGGAGGCCGCGATGTCTGCCTTCCATGAAGAGATCGACGTCGACCGGAGTCCCGGAGAAGTCTGGGCCTACCTCAGCGACCCGGCCCACCTGCCGGAGTGGCAGAAGAGCGCGGTGTCGGTCGAGCAGCTGGACGACAGCCCCTTCGGACTCGGCTCCCGGCTCCGGATCACCCGCCACGTCGGCCGCCGCGACGTCCCGACGACCATGCGGGTCACCGAGTTCGAACCGCCGCGCTCCTGGAGCATGCAGGGCACGGACGGCCCGGTCCGGGGCCGGGTGCACGGCGAGGTCATCCCGCTCCCCGACGGCCGTACCCGCGTGTCCGTGGACCTGGACTTCGAGGGCCACGGCGTCGGCAGGGTGCTGATCCCGCTCGTCGTACGCCCCCAGGTCCGCAGGGAACTGCCGCAGAACGAGCGGCTGCTCAAGGAGCGGCTGGAGCACACCGCCGGTTAGGGAGTGCCCTGGCCGGAAGCCTCAGGTGGCCCGGATGGCGGCGATGTCGAACTGGAGGCGGACCTTCTCGCTCACCATGGCCCCGCCCTGGGCCAGCCGGGCGTCGTAGTTCAGCCCCCAGTCGGAGCGGTTGATGGTGGTGGTGCCGTCGAAGCCGACCCGCTCGTCCCCGAACGCGTCGACGACGTGACCGATGTAGGTGAGTTCCAGGTCGACGGGGCGGCTGGTGTCCTTGATCGTGAGATCGCCGGTCATGCGGTAGACGTCCTGGCCCGCGAGCCGCACGGCCGTGCTCGTGAAGGTCATCCGTGGGTGCGCCCCGGCGTCCAGGAACTGCCGGCCGATCACGTGCGCGTCACGCTGCTCGACCCCCGTGTCGACACTTGCCGTGTACAGCACGATGTCGGCCCGGGAGCGGGCCGGATCGCGACCGTCGAAGTACAGCCGGCTCTCGTACTCGGTGAACGCGCCCCGCACCGTCGTCACCATCGCGTGCCGCACGGAGAACCCGATCCTGCTGTGCGCGGGATCGATCAGCCACTCGCCGGTGAGGCCCGCCAGCCCAGGATCGGGAAGAACGGCGGTACCGGTGGCACCGGCCGCCGGAGCGGCGGTCGCCACGGGCACGGCGGACTGCTGCGTGCGCCGGTGGAAGGAGTTGCGGCCGAAAAGGTTCATGGAATCGTGGTTACGCCAGGGCAGGGGACCGGACAAGGGCCGATCAGGAAACCCGACCGTTCCTCGGCAGAACTTCACAGGTGGCAGCAACGACGACCGTCCCGTGCCCACGCCCTCCGGGCCACCCGATTCGATCTGCGACACTGGTATGGCCATGCCTGAACCCGGAGAACTCACTTTCGTCGCCCCGCGCGGAGCCAAGAAGCCGCCGCGGCATCTTGCCGATCTCACGCCCGCCGAGCGCAAGGACGCGGTGGCCGAGACCGGTGAGAAGCCGTTCCGTGCCAAGCAGCTCTCGCAGCACTACTTCGCGCGGTACGCGCACGACCCGGAGCAGTGGACCGACATCCCCGCCGGATCGCGTGCCAAGCTCCAGGAAGCGCTGTTCCCCGAGCTGATGACCGTCGTCCGGCATCTGTCGACCGACCAGGGGACCACCCGCAAGACGCTGTGGCGGCTGTTCGACGGGACCCTCGTCGAGTCCGTGCTGATGAGGTACCCGGACCGGGTCACCATGTGCATCAGCTCGCAGGCGGGCTGTGGCATGAACTGTCCGTTCTGCGCGACCGGGCAGGCGGGCCTCGACCGGAATCTGTCCACCGCGGAGATCGTCCACCAGATCGTGGACGGGATGCGGGCGCTGAGGGACGGCGAGGTGCCCGGTGGGCCTGCCCGGCTCTCCAACATCGTCTTCATGGGCATGGGTGAGCCGCTCGCCAACTACAAGCGGGTCGTGGGTGCGATCCGGGCGCTCACCGATCCCGCCCCGGACGGGCTCGGGCTCTCCCAGCGCGGGATCACCGTGTCCACCGTCGGGCTCGTGCCGGCCATCCACCGGTTCGCCGACGAGGGCTTCAAGTGCCGGCTCGCGATCTCCCTGCACGCCCCCGACGACGAGCTGCGCGACACCCTCGTGCCCGTGAACACGCGCTGGAAGGTGCGCGAGGTGCTGGACGCCGGGTTCGAGTACGTCGAGAAGAGCGGGCGCCGGCTGTCCATCGAGTACGCGCTCATCCGCGACATCAACGACCAGGCATGGCGGGGTGACCGGCTCGGGCGGCTGCTCAGGGGCAAGCCCGTGCACGTCAACCTCATTCCGCTGAACCCGACGCCGGGGTCCAAGTGGACCGCCTCGCGGCCCGAGGACGAGAAGGCGTTCGTGGAGGCCATCGCCGCCCATGGTGTGCCCGTCACCGTCCGGGACACCCGGGGCCAGGAGATCGACGGGGCCTGTGGTCAGCTGGCGGCCACCGAGCGGTAATCTGGCTGCGTTCGATTACGTCTCATCACATCTTCATATTCCGACAGGGGAGCGCCACAGCGCTGAGAGTGCGGCGGACAGGGCCGCAGACCCTCTGAACCTCGCCCAGGTCATTCTGGGTAGGGAGTTCGGTCATCACTCAAGCTGTTGCGCCCTACCCGGGTCTCCCCAGCGGAGCCCGGGCAGGGCCGCGTCTCTTCCTGGCCAACCCCAGGAGGACATCCAGTGCACAACAAGACCTTCGTGGCCGTGGCGGTCGGGCTCGGCCTGATCAGCCTGTCCGCGTGCGGTTCCGGCGGCCACACCACGTCGTCCGCGGACTCCAAGAACGTGACGCTCGTGAGCCACGACTCGTGGGCCGTGTCCAAGAGCGTGCTCAAGGACTTCGAGAAGCAGACCGGGTACAAGGTCCACGTCCTCAAGGACGGCGACGCCGGGCAGGCCGTCAACAAGGCGATCCTGACCAAGGACAACCCGCAGGGCGACGTCTTCTTCGGCGTCGACAACACCCTGCTGTCCCGCGCCCTCGACAACGGCCTCTTCCAGCCGTACACGGCCAAGGGCCTCGACAAGACCGGCGCCGCCTACCAGCTCGACAAGGACAAGCACCGGGTCACGCCGATCGACTACGGCGACATCTGCGTCAACTACGACAAGAAGTACTTCGCCGACCACCGTCTGACCCCGCCGCAGTCGTTCGCCGACCTCGCCGAGCCCCAGTACAAGAACCTCCTCGTCACCGAGAACGCCGCCACCTCCTCGCCGGGCCTCGGCTTTCTGCTCGGCAGCGCCGCGCAGTTCGGCGACACCGGCTGGCAGGGCTACTGGAAGAAGCTCAAGGCCAACGGCGTCAAGGTCGTCGACGGCTGGGAGCAGGCCTACTACCAGGAGTTCTCCGGTTCCTCGGAGGGCAAGAAGGCGGGTGGCGACCGGCCGCTCGTCGTGTCGTACGCCTCCTCCCCGCCCGCCGAGGTCATCTACGCCAAGAAGCGGCCCAGCACCGCCCCGACCGGGGTGTCGTACGGCACCTGCTTCCGGCAGATCGAGTTCGCCGGGCTGCTCAGCAACGCCAAGAACCCCAAGGGCGCCAAGGCGTTCATCGACTTCCTGGTCTCCAAGGAGTTCCAGCAGGACATGCCGCTGAACATGTTCGTCTACCCGGTGGTGCAGGGCGCGAAGGTCCCCGCCGAGTTCACCGAGTACGGCAAGGCCGCCCAGCACCCCGAGACCATGGCTCCCGGCAAGATCGCCGCCAACCGCGACCAGTGGGTCAAGTCGTGGACCTCGCTCGTACTGAAGTAGCCCCCCGCACGAGGGACCGGCGCGGGAGCGCGGCGCGGCTCGGGCTGATGGCCCTGCCCGTCGCGTTCTTCGCGCTGTTCTTCGCCTGGCCCGTGGCCGCGATCGTCGCGCGCGGGCTGAAGGTGGACGGCGCCTGGCAGTTGGGGCGGATCGCGAACGTGGTCGCCCAGCCGGACATCCGGCACGTGCTGTGGTTCACCACCTGGCAGGCGCTCGCCTCCACCGCGCTCACCCTGCTGCTCGCGCTGCCCGCCGCGTACGTCTTCGCCCGTCTCGACTTTCCGGGCAAGCAGGTGCTGCGGGCCGTCGTCACCGTCCCGTTCGTGCTGCCGACCGTCGTCGCCGGCAGCGCGTTCCTCGCCCTCGTCGGGCACGACGGGCTGCTGGACGAGCTGTGGGGCGTACGGCTGGACACCACGGTGTGGGCGATCCTGCTGGCCCATGTCTTCTTCAACTACGCGGTCGTCGTACGGACCGTCGGCGGGCTGTGGTCCCAGCTCGACCCCCGGCAGGAGGAGGCCGCCCGCATGCTGGGCGCCTCTCCGCTCGGCGCCTGGCGGAAGGTCACCCTCGCGGCCCTCGCGCCCGCCGTGGCCGCCGCCGCCCTGATGGTGTTCCTGTTCACCTTCACTTCCTTCGGCATCGTCCAGATCCTCGGCGGCCCCACCTTCTCCACCCTCGAAGTGGAGATCTACCGGCAGACCTCCGAGGTCTTCGATCTCTCCACGGCCGCCGTCCTCACCCTCGTCCAGTTCGTCGCCGTCGGCGCGATCCTCGCCGTGCACGCCTGGACGGTACGGCGCCGGGAGACCGCGCTGCGGCTCGTCGACCCGAGGGCGACCGCCCGCCGGCCGCGCGGCGCCGGGCAGTGGGCCCTGCTCGCCGGCGTCCTGGTCACCATCGCGCTGCTGCTCGTCCTGCCCCTCGCCGTCCTCGTCCGCCGCTCCCTGGACGCGCCGGGCCTCGGCTACTACCGGGCGCTGACGAACTCCGACGGCGGTACGTTCCTGGTGGCGCCCGTGCACGCGGTGTGGACCTCGCTGCAGTACGCCGTCGCCGCCACCGCCATCGCCGTCGTGATCGGAGGTCTCGCGGCCGCCGCGCTTGCCCGCCGGGATGCCGGACGACTGGTCCGGGGCTTCGACGCGCTGCTGATGCTGCCGCTCGGCGTCTCCGCCGTGACCGTCGGCTTCGGCTTTCTGATCGCCCTCGACAAGCCGCCGCTGGACCTCAGACAGTCCTGGATCCTCGTCCCGCTCGCACAGGCGCTGGTCGGCGCCCCCTTCGTCGTACGGACCATGCTGCCCGTGCTGCGTGCGGTGGACGTACGGCTCCGGGAGGCCGCCGCCGTGCTCGGGGCCTCGCCCTGGCGGGTGTGGCGGGAGGTCGATCTGCCGATGGTGGGGCGGGCGCTGCTGGTCGCGGCCGGGTTCGCGTTCGCCGTCTCGCTCGGCGAGTTCGGGGCGACCGTGTTCATCGCCCGGCCCGACAACCCGACGCTCCCGGTCGCCGTGGCCCGGCTGCTCAGCCGCCCGGGTGACCTCAACTACGGCCAGGCGATGGCCCTTTCGACGATTCTGATGGTGGTGTGCGCCGCCGCGCTGCTGATCCTGGAGCGACTGCGCACCGACCGGACGGGGGAGTTCTGATGCTGCTGACCGGACCGGGGAGTTCTCGATGCTGCTGAGCCTCGATGCCGCGACCGTGCGCTTCGGCGGGCGGGCCGTGCTCGACGCCGTCGATCTCGACGTCGCCGAGCACGAGGTGGTGTGTGTGCTGGGCCCCAGCGGCAGCGGGAAGTCGACCCTGCTGCGGGCGGTCGCCGGGCTCCAGCCCCTCACCGGCGGACGCGTGTTGCTCGACGGCCGCGACCAGTCGGGCGTGCCCGCGCATCGGCGCGGCGTCGGGCTGATGTTCCAGGACCACCAGCTGTTCCCGCAGCGGGACGTCGGCGCGAACGTGGCGTTCGGGCCGCGTATGCACGGCATCGCCAAGGGTGAACGCGACGCGGAGGTCGGGCAGTTGCTGGACCTGGTCGGGCTGCCCGGGTCCGCCCGGCGCGCCGTGGCCTCCCTGTCCGGCGGCGAGCAGCAGCGCGTCGCCCTCGCCCGGGCACTGGCGCCCCGGCCCCGGCTGCTCATGCTCGACGAACCGCTCGGCCAGCTCGACCGCTCGCTGCGCGAACGCCTCGTGGTCGAACTGCGGGAACTGTTCGGCCGGTTGGGTACGACCGTACTCGCCGTCACCCACGACCAGGGCGAGGCGTTCGCGCTGGCCGACCGGGTGGTGGTGATGCGGGACGGGCGGATCGCGCAGTCCGGCACCCCGCTCCAGGTGTGGCAGCGGCCCGCCGACGCGTTCGTGGCCCGCTTCCTCGGCTTCGACAACGTGGTACCGGCGACCGTCGCCGGTACGGCCGCCGACAGCCCCTGGGGCAAGCTGCCGGTCCCCGACGGCTCCCCGCAGGGCGCGCGCACGCTCCTGGTCCGGCCCGCCGGGGTACGGCTCGTGGCGGCCGACACCGGCCTTCCGTGCACGGTGACCGCGCGCACCTTCAGGGGCACCCATGTGGCGGTCCACCTCCAGCCCGCGGACGGTCCGCGTCTGGAGGCGGCATGCCCGCTGCGGGAGGCGCCCGAGGCCGGGGACGGGGTGGGCGTGGAGTTCGACGCGGCCGAAATCGTCGTGCTCGACTGATCATCGCGCCCCTAGGGTGGGGGCCATGACCCTGCTCGCGCATGAGCGCTACTGCGACGAAATCGCCCACCAGGTCGAGCAGCTGAGGTCGGTGGTGACCTCGGGCGCCGACCTGTCCGCGACCGTGCCGACCTGCCCGGACTGGTCGCTGGAGGACCTCGTACGACATATGGGCGGCGCCCTGCGCTGGGTGGACGCCCTGGTGCGCGGCCGGGCCCAGGAGAACATCCCGGAGGAGCGGATCACGCTGGCTGGCGGGCCGGGGCAGCGGGGCGACGCCGGGGCCCTGGACGCCTGGCTGGCGGAGACCGGCGAGCTGGTCGTCGGCGCGCTGCGCGAGGCCGGGCCGGACACCAAGGTGTGGACCTGGGCCGGAGTGCCGAACTCCGGGTTCTGGGCGCGCCGGATGGCCCACGAGATCACCGTGCACCGCGCCGACGCGACGCTCGCGGCCGGACTGCCGTACGAGGTGGCGCCGGAGATCGCCGCCGACGCGGTGGACGAGTGGCTGGAGATCGTGGAGTGGGCGCAGCGGAACATCCCGCACGATGCGGCGAAGGAACTGCGCGGCCCGGGTCGCAGCATCCACCTGCACGCCACCGACGCCGCCCCCGCGCTGAACGCCGAGTGGCTGATCGAACTGGGCGAGGACGGAGTCACCTGGCGGCGCGGCCACGAGAAGGCCACGGTCGCCCTGCGCGGACCGCTCACCTCCGTGCTGCTGGCCTTCTACCGGCGGCTGCCGCTGGACGCGCCCGGGCTCGAGGTGCTGGGCGAGCGCGAGTTGCTGGAGTTCTGGCTGGAGCGGGCCACCTTCGGCTGACCCTGCCCCCCGCATACGACCGCGGCCCGTCCCCTGGGGATAGGGGGACGGGCCGCGGTGGCGTACTGGTGAGGCGGGCGAGGCGTCAGCCGTTGCCGCGCGCTCCACGACGGCGCATGCCGAAGTAGACCGCGCCACCGCCGACGACGACCAGCGCGCCCGCGATGCCGGCGATCAGGCCGGTGTTGGAGTTGGCACCGGTCTCGGCGAGGTTCGAGTCACCGGCCGCCGGGGAGGGCGCGTTGCTCGGCGCGGCGCTCGCCGGGGCGGAGCTGGACTCGGAGGCCGACGGAGTCGGGGTCGCCGACCCGCTCGGAGCGGACGTCGACGGCGACGGCTTCGGCGTCGAGGAGGCCGGCGGGGTCGGGGAGTCGGTCTCACAGGCCGCGGCCGGCGTGACCAGGTCCGGGGTGATGAACTGGTCGAAGTGGAATCGGCCGGCGTCGACCTTGACGTTGATGCGGTAGGTGGTCTTGGCCTTCCAGTCCACGTCGATCGGGGTCTTCGTGCCCTCGGCGGAACCCTTGACGTCCGTCTCGGCGACCTTCGTGTCGACAGCGTCATTCGTCTCGAACACGGTGATGTGAGCGGTGGTGCGGGACGAGTCGGTGTCGGTGATGACGATCTGGCCCTTGCCACCGACACAGGTGGCTTCGGCCGAGAAGTCACCGATCTGGCACGCGAGCGCGGAGCTGGACAGACCCAGCACCACGGCGGCCGAGGCGGAGGCAACACCCAGGATGCGCACGGTACGGTGTGCGCTGCGGCGAGTCATGGACACGTTTGTCCTTTACAGAGTGCATAACTGCGGGGGGTTTAAGGGGATTTGAGGCGTCGGATGAGGTGAGGCCCCATCACCCCCAAGAGGCTCACAGGTCTATAAGCGTTCCATAAGCAGTGTCAACGCATATGCCACCAACAGTCGTTGACTTTGCTCGCTTATTAACCACCGAGACGTTTGATCGCGTCCGGGGCCTGCTCGATCCGGTCAACCAGGGCGATACGGGACTCCATCGACCGTCCCCGTGCCAACGACCGCAACAGCGGCCAGGCCGGCAACTCTCGTGTCCAGTGCTCCTCGTCGACCAGCACCATCGGCGTCGGCTCACCGCGCGACCCGTAGTAGTTCGGCGTCGCGTTGTCGAAGATCTCCTGTACGGTCCCGGCGGCGCCCGGCAGGAAGACGACCCCGGCGTCGGAGCGGGCCAGCAGGCCGTCCTCGCGGGTGGCGTTGGCGAAGTACTTGGCCGTGTGCGCGGCGAAGGCGTTGGGCGGCTCGTGGCCGTAGAACCAGGTGGGGATGCCCACCGACGCACCGCCGCCCGGCCAGCGTTCGCGGACCTCGAACGCGGCGCGCGCCCAGTCGGTGACGGACGGCCGGAACGAGGGGGTCTTCGCCAGGAGCCGTAGGGCGTCGTGCAGCATCTCGTCGCGGAACGGGGCGGCGTACGCGCCGAGGTTCGCGGCCTCCATCGCACCGGGCCCGCCGCCGGTGGCCACCGTGAACCCGGCGCGGGCCAGCTCGCGGCCGAGCCGCGCGGCGCCGGCGTACTCGGCGGTACCGCGGGCCATCGCGTGGCCGCCCATGACACCCACCACCCGGGCGCCGACGAGGAGTTCGTCGAGGGCGTCGGAGGCGGCGTCGTCGTGGATCGAGCGGAGCATGGAGGCGAATATGTCGCCGTCGGCCTTCGTCTCCTGGAACCAGGCGTAGGTCTTGGCGTCCACCGTCGCCTCGTAGCCGTTCTCCAGCGACTCGAAGAGTTCGTCGGGCGTGTAGGCGAAGGCGCGGTACGGGTCGAAGGGGAGGCCCGGTACGGGCGGGAAGACGAGGGCGCCGGCCGACCGGACGTGGGCGGCGGCCTCGGGGGCCATCGGGCAGCCGAGGAAGACGGCGCCCGTGGTGTCGAGGGTGAGCAGGGCTTCCGTACGGCCTGTCAGGTCGACGGCCTGGAAGCGGTATCCGGCGAGTGTGCCGTGCTCGGCGACGACCTCGTCGAACTCGGCGAGGGACTCGATCTCGCGGTCGTGGGCGGCAGGCTGGGCGGGTGTCGGATGCACCCGCCCATGCTAGGTGTCAGCCCTGGACCGCCGCGGGGTCCATCCAGATGACCTCCCAGGTGTGGCCGTCGAGGTCGTCGAAGGCCCGGCCGTACATGAAGCCGTGGTCCTGGGTCCGGCCGCTCGGGGTGGCGCCCGCCGCGAGGGCCTTGTCCACCAGTTCGTCGACCTTCTCGCGGCTCTCGGCGCTCAGCGCGACCAGCACCTCACTGGTCTTCGCGGCGTCGGCGATCTCCTTGTCGGTGAAGGTCGCGTAGAACGGCTTGGTGAGCAGCATCGCGACGATGGTGTCGCTGATCACCACGGAGGCGGCCTTCTCGTCGCTGAACTGCGGGTTGATCGTGTAGCCGAGCTCCGTGAAGAACTTCTTCGAGGCGTCGAGGTCGTTCACGGGCAGGTTCACGAAGATCATCTGCTGGTACATGGGTCTCTCTCCCGTGGTGGTCCGTGGTGGTCTGTGGTGGTTCATCGCCGGGGTCGGTGTGTTCGGTGGGTAGACCGGGGGCCACGGGAGAACTCATCGGTCGGCGGAGATCTTTTTCACCGGTCCCTCGGGAGGGCCGCCAGGGCGGCGACGACCAGGGTGAGCGGGCCGAACAGCGTCAGCAGGGCCGCCGCGCGCAGGGCCGCGGCGGCGCGCAGCATCGAGGCCGGGGCGCCGAGCCGGAGCAGCGCGGCGGTCGTGTCGGCCCGGCACTGGCGGGTCTCCACGGCCGCGGTGAGGAGGGTGGCGACCGTGCAGCCGGTGACGAGGAGCGCGGCGAAGGTGGTCAGGGGGCCGAACGCCGGTGCCGAGCCCGCGTACAGCGTGGTCATGGCGTAGCCGGCGGACCCGACCGCGCAGACCACGCCCAGGGGGCGGCCGATGCGGGTGGCCTCCGTCATGAGGACCCGGCCGGCGAGGAGGCGGAGGGCGCCCGGGCGGGAGCACTGCAGGAGAAGGCCGCACAGGTGGGTCAGGCCGGGGGCGGCCAGCACCAGGCCGGTCGCGGTGAGGAGCCAGCCGAGGAGCACGGCGGCGTTCGAGTGGTCGGCGTAGGCCTGGGCGGCGAGGCCGGTGGCGAGGAGGGCGATGCCCCAAGGGAGGCCGACGGGGGCGTCTTTGGGGGGTCGCAGGGTGCCGTCGGTCCAGTCCGGGGCCGGGGGCTCGGGGTCGGTCTCGCTGCCCGGCGCTGTGTGGTTGCCGTCCGCGCCGACCGATGCCGCCGCGGTGGCACGACTGCCTGCGGAATGCGGATGGGGTGGTGCGCCGTCGTCACGGCTGCCCGCGAGGTGGGGATCGCGTTGCGGGCCGTGGTCGCGTGCGCTCGCCGGCCGGTGGCCGGGTCGCTCGCCGTAGGCACCTGTGCCGCCGGGCTGTTCGCCGTGGGCACCCGTGCTGCCCCCGGACTGTGCTCCGTGGGCGCGTGCGTCCTCGGGCCGTTCGCCCTCGTCGCGCGCGCCCCCCGGCCGGCCCCCGGGCTGTGCGCCGTCGTCCGCCTGGCCGTGCTCGTCGCGAGGGGCCCCGGCCGCCCCCGGCCGCCGTCGCGCCCCGAACCTTCCGTACGTCCCGAACGTCTCCCGGGCCACCGAGTAGCCGTACGCCCCGAATCGGCCGTACCTGCGCAGGAGCGGGGTGGCGGGGCGGGGGTCCTTCGGGCGCAGGGTGAGGGCCACCGCGGTCGAGGCGGCGGCCGGGACCAGGCCCAGCAGGGTCAGGGTTGCCGGGACGGGCAGGTGTCTGCCCGCGGCCAGGAAGTCCGTCGTCGCGCCGTGGAAGGGCGCGCCCGCGAGGTCGCCGCGCAGCTGGAGGAAGACCAGTAGGGCGAGCAGCGAGCCCACCGTGCAGGACAGGGCCGTGGTCAGCGCGGCGTACGCCATCAGGCGCGCCGGACCCAGGCCGACGGCGGACAGGCCCGTGCGCGGCCGGGTGCCGGGGTCGGTGCGGGCGACGGCGAGCGCGAAGTACACCGTGGCGGCGAGCGGCACGGTGCACCAGGCGAGCCGCAGCGCGGCGGCGTCCGCGGCCTCGGGGTGGTTCAGGGCGTAGCCGAAGCAGGACAGCAGGAGGAAGCCGGTGCCGGCCGAGGCCGCCGCCACCAGCAGGCGGCGCAGTTGGACGGCGGGCCGGGCCGCCCCGGTCAGACGGAGAGCGACCACGCGGCGCGGCCTTCCGTCTCGGGGGCGTCGGGCAGATGCACGGTGCTGACGCGCCGGCCGTCCAGCAGGGCCACGGTGCGGTCGGCGAGGGCGGCGGTGTCGGGGTCGTGCGTGGCGAGGACGACCGTGATGCCGTGCGAGCGGGCGGCCGAGGTGAGCGTGCGCAGCACGTGCGTGCGGTCGGCGCGGTGCAGGGGAGCCGTGGGCTCGTCGGCGAAGAGGACCGTGGGGGCCGTGGCCAGGGACCGGGCGATGGCGACGCGCTGGCGCTCGGCCTGCTGCAGTTGGTGCGGGCGGTTGCGGACCCGGTCGCCGACGTCGAGCCGTTCCAGCCACTCCAGCGCCCTGATCTTGGCCCTGCGGCGGCCGATGCCGCGCAGCATCAGGGGGAGCGCGGCGTTCTCCCAGACGTTCAGCTCGGGGACCAGGACCGGCTCCGGGTCGATCCAGCCGAAGCGGTCCCGGCGCAGCCGCTCCCGGCGCATCGGGCCCAGGGTGTGCATGGGCGCGCTGTTGAACCACACCTCGCCGCTGGGCACCGGCACCAGGCCGGACAGACAGCGCAGCAGGGTCGTCTTGCCGCTGCCGCGCGGGCCGGTGACGGCGAGGATCTCGCCCTCGCGCACGCCGAGCGAGATCCCGGCCAGTCCTGGGGAGCCGTCGGGATGCCTGAAGTGCAGGGAGCGTGCCCAGAGCACGTCGTTGTCCGGCGGGGCCTCCATGGGCGTACACCTCGGTTCTGATCCGTTTTCCCGTGCCTCGTCCCTCGTACGGGGGAACGAAGGCTGGGCCGATCGGTCACTGGAACGCTAGGCAGCCGCCGCCGGGAGGCCGGACAGCACACGGCCCCGGGCCGCCGTTCTCACTCGAACGGACGGCACCGGGGCCGGTGTCGGTCATCCAGTCGGATGATCAGAGCTTGGTCCACGCCTCCGACAGCGTCGCGCGCAGGATCTGCTCGATCTCGTCGAACGTCTCCTGGTTGGAGATCAGCGGCGGGGCGAGCTGGACGACCGGGTCGCCACGGTCGTCGGCGCGGCAGTACAGGCCGTTGTCGTACAGCGCCTTGGAGAGGAAGCCGTACAGGACGCGCTCGGTCTCCTCCTCGTTGAAGGACTCCTTGGTGTTCTTGTCCTTCACCAGCTCGATGCCGTAGAAGAAGCCGTTGCCGCGGACGTCGCCGACGATCGGCAGGTCGTGCAGCTTCTGCAGGGTCTGCAGGAACGCGCCCTCGTTGTCCAGCACGTGCTGGTTCAGGCCCTCGCGCTCGAACAGGTCGAGGTTGGCCAGGCCCACGGCCGCCGACACGGGGTGGCCGCCGAACGTGTAGCCGTGCAGGAAGGTGTTGTCGCCCTTGTAGAACGGCTCGGCGAGCTTGTCGGAGATGATGCAGGCGCCGATCGGGGAGTAGCCCGAGGTCATGCCCTTGGCGCAGGTGATCATGTCCGGGACGTAGCCGAACTTGTCGCAGGCGAACATCGTGCCGAGGCGGCCGAAGGCGCAGATGACCTCGTCCGACACGAGCAGGACGTCGTACTTGTCGCAGATCTCGCGCACGCGCTGGAAGTAGCCGGGCGGCGGCGGGAAGCAGCCGCCGGCGTTCTGCACCGGCTCCAGGAAGACCGCGGCGACGGTGTCCGGGCCCTCGAAGAGGATCTGCTGCTCGATCTGGTCGGCGGCCCAACGGCCGAAGGCCTCGGGGTCGTCACCGAAGAGCGGGGCGCGGTAGATGTTGGTGTTCGGCACCTTGTGCGCGCCCGGGACGAGCGGCTCGAAGGGCGCCTTCAGGCCGGGCAGACCCGTGATGGACAGGGCGCCCTGCGGGGTGCCGTGGTAGGCGACCGCACGCGAGATGACCTTGTACTTGGTCGGCTTGCCCTGCAGCTTGAAGTACTGCTTGGCGAGCTTCCAGGCGGTCTCGACGGCCTCGCCGCCGCCGGTGGTGAAGAAGACCTTGTTCAGGTCGCCCGGGGCGTAGTCGGCCAGGCGCTCGGCCAGCTCGACGGCCTTCGGGTGGGCGTAGGACCACACCGGGAAGAAGGCCAGCTCCTGGGCCTGCTTGAAGGCGGTCTCGGCGAGTTCCGTGCGGCCGTGACCGGCCTGGACCACGAACAGACCCGCGAGACCGTCGAGGTAGCGCTTGCCCTTGTCGTCGTAGATGTAGGTGCCCTCACCCCGGACGATGGTCGGGACGGGGGCGTTCTCGTACGAGGACATGCGGGTGAAGTGCATCCACAGGTGGTCGTACGCGGTGCGGCTGAGGTCCTTGCTGCTCACGGTTATCGGGTCCTCACGGTTATCGGGTTCCCCACATGTAGGTCTGCTTCTTCAGCTTCAGGTAGACGAAGCTCTCGGTGGAGCGCACTCCGGGCAGGGACCGGATGCGTTTGTTGATGACGTCCAGCAGGTGGTCGTCGTCCTCGCAGACGATCTCGGCGAGGATGTCGAACGAGCCCGCGGTCATCACCACGTACTCGACTTCCGACATGTCAGTCAGCGCGTCCGCGATCTTCTCGACATCGCCCTCGGCGTTGATCCCGACCATCGCCTGCCGGCGGAAGCCCACGGTGAGCGGGTCCGTGACGGCGACGATCTGCATCACGCCCTGGTCCAGCAGCTTCTGGACGCGCTGGCGCACGGCCGCCTCGGAGAGCCCGACCGCCTTGCCGATCGCGGCGTACGGCCTGCGGCCGTCCTCCTGGAGCTGCTGGATGATGGCGAGGGAGACGGCGTCCAGCTGGGGGGTGCCGCCGTTCCTGGACTCGCGGGTGGAGTCCCTCTGGTCTGCGCTTCGACTGGCCACGACCTCACTGTGCACGAGGTCTCGACAGTTTCGCAAGCCCCGATCGATGAAATCCGTTGTCTGAGAGTCGCAGTCTTGCGGATTTCGCAGAAGTGGCGGCTGTAGGGGTGTTGAAAACGTGGGCCTGACGGCTAGGGTGGGTGTCTCAGTGAGTGGACGCAAAGAACCAGATCAGGAGGCCGGCAGTGAGCACCGAGCTGCGTCGTCTGCGCAACTACATCGACGGTGAGTTCCGGGACGCCGCCGACGGACGGACCACCGAGGTGGTCAACCCGGCGACGGGCGAGGCGTACGCGACCGCGCCGCTGTCCGGCGAGGCGGACGTGGACGCCGCGATGGAGGCCGCCGCCCGCGCCTTCCCGGCCTGGCGCGACACCACCCCCGGCGAGCGCCAGAAGGCCCTCCTCAAGATCGCGGACGCGTTCGAGGAGCGCGCCGAGGAACTGATCGCGGCCGAGGTGGAGAACACGGGCAAGCCGACCGGGCTCACCCGCTCCGAGGAGATCCCGCCGATGGTCGACCAGATCCGCTTCTTCGCGGGCGCGGCGCGGATGCTGGAGGGCCGCTCGGCCGGCGAGTACATGGAGGGGATGACCTCGATCATCCGCCGTGAGCCGGTCGGCGTCTGCGCGCAGGTCGCGCCGTGGAACTACCCGATGATGATGGCCGTATGGAAGTTCGCCCCCGCGATCGCGGCCGGCAACACGGTGGTGTTGAAGCCGTCGGACACCACCCCGGCGTCGACCGTCCTCATCGCGGACATCATCGGCTCGATCCTGCCCAAGGGCGTCTTCAACGTCGTCTGCGGCGACCGTGAGACCGGCCGGCTGATGGTCGAGCACGACACCCCGGCGATGGCCTCCATCACCGGCTCGGTCCGTGCCGGCATGTCGGTGGCCGAGTCGGCGTCGAAGGACCTCAAGCGGGTCCACCTGGAGCTGGGCGGCAAGGCCCCGGTCGTCGTCTTCGAGGACACCGACATCGCCAAGGCCGTCGAGGACATCTCCGTGGCCGGCTTCTTCAACGCCGGCCAGGACTGTACGGCCGCCTGCCGCGTCCTCGTCCACGAGTCGATCCACGACGAGTTCGTGGCCGCGCTGGCGAAGGCCGCCGCGGACACCAAGACCGGCCAGCCGGACGACGAGGACGTGCTCTTCGGCCCGCTGAACAACCCCAACCAGCTCAAGCAGGTCGAGGGCTTCATCGAGCGGCTGCCCGCGCACGCGCGCGTGGAGGCCGGCGGCAAGCGCGTCGGCGACAAGGGCTACTTCTTCGCGCCGACCGTCGTCTCCGGCGTCAAGCAGGACGACGAGATCATCCAGAAGGAGGTCTTCGGCCCGGTCATCACCGTCCAGACCTTCTCCGACGAGGACCAGGCCGTCGAGTACGCCAACGGCGTCGACTACGCCCTCGCCTCCTCGGTGTGGACCAAGGACCACGCCCGCGCGATGCGCATGTCCAAGAAGCTCGACTTCGGCTGTGTGTGGATCAACACCCACATCCCGCTGGTCGCGGAGATGCCGCACGGCGGCTTCAAGAAGTCCGGCTACGGCAAGGACCTGTCGGGGTACGGCTTCGAGGACTACACGCGCATCAAGCACGTGATGACCTCCCTCGGCGAGTAAGCAGCGGAACGGCAGTACGCGGCCCTCGGACGGGTTCACCTCCCCGTCCGGGGGCCGCGCCGTTCCGCCGAGCGCTCCGGTGTACGGCGGCCCTCACCACAGGCCGGTCGACACGGCGATCAGCATCCCGGGAACCGCGCCCAGTGCCAGTCCCACGCCGAACAGCAGCAGGGGGACGGAGACGACCAGGGACAGCGGGGCGAGGAACAGCTCCGTCGGGGTGATCAGTGTGTGCTCCTCCTGCCCCTCGACCAGCCACAGGCGGCGGGCCGGCAAGGCGACCAGGGACGGGGTCGGGCACGCCGCGCCGGTACGTCGTCTCACGACCGGCGGCGTCCGTGTGGACGTAGCGCTGTTCCCAGGGGCCGGCGCCGCCGTGGGCGCGCTCGGTGCCGCGGTACTCGGCGGCGACGCGTCCGCCTCGGACGGCGCTCCGGTTCCGCGACATCACCCCCGGCAGAGCACGCCTCCGCCGCCGGTCGGCATGAGCCCGAAGTACAGGAGCGGGAGGCAGACCAGCGCCGGGGTCCAGCCGCCCCGAATGCCGACGACCAGGCAGTAGCAGGGCAGGGCCACGAGGCCGGCCCGGGTCAGCAGTTGCCGGGTGGTGTAGCGCTCCGTCAGCCGCAGCCGACGAGCGGCCACGCCGCTCCGGGAGACGTCCGCAAGCGTGACGGCGGTCCTGTCCACCGTGTTTGGCGAGAGCACGTCACCGCGGGGGCGTCGGCATGCCGACGCCCTGGCTCCGGACGGGCGGGGGCCTCGGCCGGTCGCTGTCCTGGCTCCGGACGGGCGGGGGCTTCGCGCGGCCCGGTGCCTTCGCCGAGGGCAGGCCGGGGCCCGCCTTCACCGCCCCCTCTCCTTCGCCGCCCCCGCCCCCGTCCCCTTCCCCGTCTCTTTCTCCGCCCCCGTCCCCGGCCTCCCCCGGGTGGCTCGGCCGATCCCGGCGTGTCGGCCGGCAGTGTGCCGACGAGACGGGTGTCGAGGCGGTCCAGTGCGGCGAGGCCCTCGTCCAGTTCCCGTCTCGCTGCGGCCGGATCGCGGTCGGCCACCCGTGAGGCCCGCTCATAGGCGTCCAGCGCCCCGGCGTACTCGACGGCCATCACATGGGTGACGCCCGGACGGTCCGGGGCGAACGGATGCCCCGCGAGCAGCTCGCCGAACACCGTCAACCGGCCCCGCGGGCGGGCCGATTCCTCCCGCGCCTCGCGGCGCCGCTTCCCCTGTGGCAGCACCCGGCCATCGTCCTCCCGGGGAGCGGCCGAGGCACTGCGCGACGCGGGACGCATACCCGGTCGCACGTTTTCCGTACTCCGGCAACGGGCCGTTGATCGACAGGGTGTCGGTCAGCCGGAGGCATGCTCGACGCAGCGTCGATTGTCCGGTCGCCGTGCCTGACGGCATGCTTCCGGGATGCCTCGGACCTCTTCCCGTACGACTCCGCTGTCCCGCCGCTCCCTCCTGCGCGCCCTCGGCGGCACCGCCGCGCTCGGTGCGCTGGCCGGCTGCGGGGTGCCCGCCGCCTACGTCGCCCCCGGAGACCGGGCCGTCGCCGACGAGTCCATGGCCGACAAGAAGCTGACCTGGGCGAACTGGCCGCTGTACATCGACACCGACGACCACGACCCGAACCGGCGGCCCACGCTCGAGGCGTTCGAGAGGCGCACCGGGATCTCCGTGGACTACGTCGAGGAGATCAACGACAACGACGAGTTCTTCGGCAAGATCAGCCCCGCGCTGATGAACCATCAGTCCACCGGCCGCGACCTGATCGTCATCAGCGACTGGATGTGCGCCCGGTTCGTCCGGCTGGGCTGGGTCCAGGAGATGGACCGCACCCGCCAGCCGAACGTGGCGAAGTACCTTGACCCACTGCTGCGTTCACCCGCCTTCGACAAGGGCCGCCGGTTCACGGTGCCGTGGCAGTCGGGCATCACCGGCATCGCCTACAACCGCAGGAAGCTGGGCCGCGAGATCCGCCACGTCAAGGACCTCTGGGCGAACGACCTCAAGGGCCGCGTGACCCTGCTGTCCGGCCTGGACGAGTCCTTCGCCCTCCTCATGCAGGGCAACGGAGTGGACATCTCCCGGTGGACGGCGGACGACTTCCACACCGTCTGCGACGAGGTCGAGCGCGAGATCCACCGCGGCCAGATCCGCCGCTTCACCGGCAACGACTACACCAAGGACCTGGTCAGCGGGGACGTCCTGGCCTGCCAGGCCTACTCCGGCGACGTCATCCAGCTCCAGGCCGACAACCCCGACATCCGCTTCGTCGTCCCCGAGGAGGGCGCCGAGCTGTGGTCGGACTCCCTGATGATCCCCAACCGGGCCCGCCACAAGGCCAACGCCGAGCGCCTGATCGACTACTACTACGCCCCGGAGACCGCCGCGGAACTCGCCGCCTGGGTCAACTACGTCTGCCCCGTCCCCGCCGCCCGGGACGTCCTGGCCTCCTCGAAGGACAAGCACACCGCGTCCCTCGCCGACAACCCCCTGATCTTCCCCGACTCCGCCATGCGCGAGCGCCTCGTGATCGCCCGGGACATCACCTCCACGGAGCGCGTGGAGTTCGCGAAGCGGTGGAACAGGATCGTGGGTCTTTAGGGCCGGTTGGATGCACCGGCAGCGGGAGCGCCTTCGGCGACTGGTTCATCAGTCATCCTTGGCCGGGACAGGGAACGTACACGGGGCGGAGACCATGACGATATGGGGGCTGGTCGTCGAGACGACCAGGAGTTCGGGGGACCGCAAGCACGTCGAGGCCTATGTGCTGGCGCATGTGACCGGGTCTCGTGAAGAGGCGCTCGTGGAGCTGGAGCAGCGGGCTCGGAGCTTTTCGCCCGAGCATCCCAGAAGCCCCAGGCGTCGTCGGCTGCTTCGGGACGGTGACGGGTTTCTGCTCGTCGTCGACGGGGCGTGGCAGTCGTTCGCCACCCGGTTCACGGTGGCGGAACTGCTGGAGGACTCCGCCGCGCCCGTCACCGTACCGGAACCCGTGGAGGAGCCGGGCGAGACCGCTGGTGAACCTGAGGAGCCGGGGAAGCCGGTCGAGCGGTACGCCGACGGTGTGCCCGTCAAGCCCGCCTGGCTGGGACGGGACGACCTGCCGTGAGAACGTGCGCCCACCATGAGGTCGGTGGCGTGATCAACCTCGACTTCGCGGCCGATTGACCCATGGCTCACCAACTCCCCTTCCTCCTACGATGGATACCACCGTCGGGGGAGGGTGGACGTGACGAACAGCGCACCGCAAGGGGCCGGGCGTCGGCTGGAGGACGCGATCGCCTGGGCGGTCCGGAACGCGGACGGGATCGTCGCCATCGTCGTCGCCGTCGCCGTCGGGCTGATGGACGTGCTGAACCAGAACATGGACCCCAACATCGTCTCCGGCGCCACCCTGCTGGTGCTCGCGGCGCTGGTGTACGGCTCGCTCACCGAGCGGCGCCGTCGGATGGCCGACATCCGGACCGCGACCGCCGGGACGAGCAGGGCCATCGAGGACCTGGCGATGGTGCGCACGCTCTCCGGGGCCGAGGTCGCGCTCGCGCACGAGCGGGCCCGGCGCACCACCA
Source organism: Streptomyces sp. RB17 (assembly GCF_009604455.1). Taxonomy (GTDB): domain Bacteria; phylum Actinomycetota; class Actinomycetes; order Streptomycetales; family Streptomycetaceae; genus Streptomyces. Next base: position 132,739 of record NZ_WEGL01000010.1, on the reverse strand, counting down.
GCCGCTGGGTGTTCAAGGGCGGCACCGGCACCTATCTGCGCGCCGTCACGCTGCCCGAGTGCGTGCTGGAGGCACAGCGGCAGCGCCGCTCCCTCAGCATGAAGATCGACATCATCAACCCGGCCGACGAGCAGGTGTGCGCCGCCTACGCCCGGTTCCGCAGCACCTTCGGCCCCGGCCCCGGCGACGCCGAGTGGACCGTCGAGCGCACCCGCAAGGAGGCGTACGCCACCGTGGTCGCCGCCGGCTGGCACCGGCAGCGGCTGGACACCCTGGAGATCGACGTCCATCTGTCCTCCGTGGCACCGGCGTTGCGGTTCGACCTCTCCGACAGCTGCCTGATCATCACCCAGGACGACCCCAGCCGGGTCAGCCTCTGCGTGGAGCGCGACCGGCCGCTCTACGACTACTACGTCACCGAGCTGCACCAGAGCCGCGAGCAGGCGGCCAAGCTCGATCTGCGCGAGGCCGTCCCGCTCGCCGACGAACCGACCGTCGACGAGGTCAGACGCCTGCTCGACCGGCTCGGCCTGCCGCTTCCGCCGAGCTTCACCGACCGTGACGTGGGCGACATCATCGACAAGGCGCTGCGCGCGGAGAACCCGTACCGCAGGTGAGCGAGCGCCGTGTTCCGGCCAAGGGGACCGAGGGGGACCGAGGGGGAGGAACATGGACTATCCGGCTCTGGAACGGGCCGCCCGGCGGCACGCCACCGCCGAGCTGACCCGACACGCCGTATCGGAACTCGACCTGATCGTCTCCGGCCGCCGCACCCTGCACGCGGTACGGCACCCACTCGGGTTCGTCTGCCTGCCCATCCTGCGCGACGGGGACGACGGCGTCTGCGTCCACGTCTTCGGCACACCGGAGGCGGAGGCCGACCGTTCGCTGGCCCAAGTGCACTGCCACAGCTGGGACTTGACCAGCACCGTGCTGTACGGGCGACTCGACAACCGGCGCGTGCACATCGACGACGACACCGGCGACCCCACCCACCGGGTCTTCGAAGTGCTCAGCGACCCCTCCGGCGTGGACGAACTACGGCCCACCGAACGGCTGGTGCGCTGCCGCCCCGGCTCGCGGCAGACCAGCGCGCGGGGCCAGAGCTACGCCCTCCCGGCGGGTGAATTCCACACCAGCGTGGTGCCGGACGGCCGCCCCACCGCCACCCTGGTCCTGGGCCGGACCCTGCCCGGCCGGGTGGACCTCTCCCTGGGCCCGCCGTCCGCCCGGGGGCACCGCATGGTCCGCCGGACCTGCGACGCGACCCAGACCGCCCGGATCGCGCGGGCCGCCCTCAGGAGGATCCATGAGCCCGAACCCTGACCCCCGGCCCTCGCCGGCCGGTTACGACGCCGAGCGACGTACGGCCGTGGGCGCCGCCGAGGAGGCCGGGGCGCTGCTGCGGTCCCGCTTTCCCGACGGGTTCGCCGCCCGGCCCAAGGGGCAACTCGGGGACGTGGTCACCGACTTGGACGTCGCCGCCGAGCGGCTGGTGGTCGGGCGCCTCCGGGACCGCTTCCCGCACGACCGGATCCTCGCGGAGGAGTCCGGTGAACTGGCGGGGGACGGTGGGGGCCGCACCTGGCTGGTGGACCCGCTCGACGGCAGCAACAACGTGGTGATCGGGCTGGCCGTGTACGTCGTCGGCATCGCGCTGTGTGTCGATGACACGCCGGTGGTCGGGGTCGTCCACGATCCGATGACCGGCCGCACGTGGTCCGCGCTGCGGGGCGGTGGCGCCCACGGTCCGGGCGGCCGGCTCGCCGCCGCCGCGCACGGACGCCCGGTTCCGGCCGCCGGTCCGTTGCTGGCCTGGACCCAGGGCCACGCCGTCCCCCGCGACGACCCCTTCGCCTGCTCCCTCAGGCACACCCTCGAACTCCGCTCCCGGCGCCTGCTCCAGCTCTGGGCGCCCCTGGTGGCCTGGGCGATGCTGGCCCGGGGCGACATCGACGGCTTCGTCGGCTACCGCGCCGAAGCCATCGACCTCCCCGCCGGCGCGCTGCTCGCCCTCGAGGCCGGCATCGCCCTACGGCACCTGGACGGTGCCGAGTTCGGCGGCGGTTACGGCGGCCCCGACACCGGCCGCTCCTTCGTCGCCGGGCGCCCGGAACTCCTGCCGCACCTGCTGGACCTCGTCAGCTCTTTCGCTCCCGGCACCGAGGACACTCGCACGGCGGGAACCGCCCCGACAGGTCCAACGGCGCGGCGTCCTTCGGCGGCCGGTACGTCACCCTTGGCCCCCACGTCCGGCCGCCGTCCCGGGAGACCCTCAGCGTGAGAAACACCCTGACGTAGCCGTCTTCTTGGTCTTGCATTCCAGCGCCTTTCACTATCTGTGGCGATCCATGCACAGAGTGATGCGGGCGCGAGTACCTTCGGAAGATGACCGAGCGTGACGACGGAGTCAGCACGAGGGGGACTTGAAAGGTGGCCATCGAGGACAACCCGATCTCGCGGGTGCGGTACGGGGAGGAACTCAGGCGGCGGAGAGAGGCGGCCGGGCTCACGCAGGAGGAGCTGGGTCAACGTGTCGCGATGTCCCGCACACACATCGCCCATATCGAGGCGGGCCGGCGGCGGCCGGATGTGGAAGATGCGCGGCGGCTGGACAAAGTGCTGAACACCGGCGGGTTCTTCGAGCGGTTTCTGCCGGTGTTGGACGGCAGGAAGGTGGCCGAACATTTCGCGGAAGCACTGGAGTTCGAGGGTCAGGCCATGGAGATCCGGGAGTACGCACCCAAGCTGGTGCCCGGCATCCTTCAGACACCGGCGTACGCCCGGGAGGTGCTCAGTTCGGGTGCCTCCCCCAAGACAGCCGAGGAGCGTGACGAGCTTCTTGCCACGCGGCTTGAGCGCGCCCGCATCCTGGACAACTTCCACTCACCCAAGGTGTGGATGCTGCTCGACGAGGCAGTGCTGCGGCGGAAGATCGGCGGCGCGCAGGTGATGTGCGAGCAACTGCGTCACATTGCGGGCTTGGGGGAGAGCCACCGCATCCGCGTGCACGTGCTGCCCTTCTCGGTCGGCTACCACGCCCTGCTGGAGGGATTCGTCTCGCTCATGTGGTTCGAGGACGTTCCGCCCATTGCTTATGCGGAGGGCTTGAAGTCGGGCCGGATACTGGAACTACCGTCCGTGGTCCGCGAATGCCAGGTGGCTTACGATCACGCGCTGGGCGACGCCTTGTCGCACCGTAAGTCCCTGGCGCTGATCAGGTCGGTCGCGGAGGATTACGAACATGAAGCGCAGCGAGCAGACCTTCCCTGACACCTGGCGCAAGTCGACGTACAGCGGTGGCAGCAGTGGCGACTGCCTCGAAGTCAACGACACCGCCGCCCCCACCCACGTCCCCGTCCGCGACAGCAAGAATCCCTCCGGCCCCGCCGTCGTCTTCTCGGCGCCCGCCTGGTCGGCGTTCCTCGGTGCCGTGAAGGCGGACGGCTAGCGCGTCAGAGCCAGCGCAGCCACCCCCGCGGCCACCGCGCACGCGGCCAGTACCGTGCCGGTCCCCATCAACCGGCGGACCGGCACCCGGACGCCGTACGCATGGCAGCGCTCGTACCACAGCAGCGTGGCCAGAGATGCCCACGGCGTGATCACCGGGCCGGCGTTCGTGCCGACGAGCAGGGCCAGCAGTTGGTCGTGGTTGCCGACGGGGACGGCCGCCTCCCCGGCCAGGTAGACGGGGAGGTTGTTGAGGGCGTTGGACAGCCCGCCGCCGACCGCTGCCGCGCGGAACTGGCCGAGCGTGCCGCCGCCCGTGCCGACCGCCGAGGCCAGCAGGTGATGCAGCCCGTGCGCGTCGAACGTCTCGACCAGCAGGAACATGCCCGGCACCATCACCAGCAGCCGCCAGGGCACGAGCGACAGCCGGAGTGCGGACCGATGCCGTACCCCGAACGCCGTCACGGCCACGAGCGCGGCCGTCGCGGACGCCATCCACAGTGGTACGTCGGCCACCAGGATAGCGAGCAGAAAGCCGGCGCAGGCGAGCGCGCAGGCGCGGAACAGCACCGGGTCGGCGGGGCGGTGCACGGCGGGTGGCACATAGCGGTCGGCGGCATCCACGCGCACGTCATCCGCACGCGCCGCGCCCGGACCCGACACCGGTACGGCCGCCATCAAGCCGGAGTTGTCCACCACCGGCACCCCACGCCGTCCCCGCCGCCAGAAGAACAGCCACAAACAAGCCATCGTCACGGCCAGCGCGGCGAGTTGCGGTGCCCACATCCGGCCGGCCAGGCCCAGCGGAGACAGCGCGACCCGGTTGGCGGCCAGCAGGTTCGTCAGGTTGGACACCGGCAGCAGCAGGCTCGCGGTGTTGGCCAGCCAGACCGTCGTCATCGCCAGCGGCACCGGTGCGATGCCCACCCGGGAGGCGAGTGCCAGCATCACCGGAGTCAGCAGGACGGCCGTCGTGTCCAGGTTGAGGGCGATGGTCGTGGCCGACGCGAACAGTACGCACAGCAGGAAGAGCAGCGGATAGCTGCCCCGCCCGGCCCGCGCCACCCGCGCCGCCACCACGTCGAACACCTCGGCCCTGCTGGTCAGTTCGGCCAGCACGATCACCGTGCCCAGGAAGGCCAGGAGCGGGGCGATGCGGGTCATCGCGTCGGATGCGGAGCCCGTCGGCAGCAGTCCCGTGGCCACGCACAGCAGTCCGGTCACCAGCAGACCGATCGCCACCCGGTCGAGTACATGCAGACGCAGCAATAAGGCACGCACGGTTGGAAGGGTCGCACAGTTGTGCGCTGCTGTGACCGGGGCGTCGTCGAACGCCTGGAAACGAACGGTATCGGCCTCTCTTTTCACGGCATCATCAATACATGGTGGCTCGTCAGGACAACCCGGGGGACAGCACCGGGCCATTGGACTTCTTCATCAGTTACTCTCCGGCCGACGAGCGCTGGGCGTCCTGGATCGCCTGGACCCTGGAGGAGGCCGGGTACCGGACGGTGCTGCAGGCCTGGGACTTCGTGCCGGGCACGAACTTCGTCGACTTCATGGACCGGGGCGTGAGCGAGTCCGCCGCCGTCATCGCCGTACTCTCGCGGAACTACGAGCGCTCGCGGTACGGGCGGATGGAGTGGCAGGCGGCGCTGCGCGCCGACCCGGACGCGCCGGAGCGGCGGCTGATCACCGTACGGGTCGAGGACATCCCCGTGGAGGGGCTGCTGGCCACCATCACCTACGTGGACCTGGTGCCGGTCGCCGATCCGGCGGCGGCCCGGGAGCTGCTGCTCGCGCGGGTCCGGCAGGCGCTCGACGGGCGGGCCCGGCCCAGCCTGCCGCCCGGGTACCCGGGCGGTGCGCACGGCCGTCCGGCGACCGCCGTTCCGGCGGCACCGAGTCCCGGGCGGCCGCTGGGCGGGCCCGGGTGGGCGGGGCGCCGCAGACCGGCCGCGGCGCCGTCGTATCCGCGCGTGTCCGGGGTGGTGCGGGAGCGGGAGGCGGTCACCGTGCTCCAGCTGGCCGGGCCCGCCTTCGGGCGGGGGCAGGAGCCGGCGGAGTTGCAGGCGGCGATCTGGGGCGATCTGGTGGAGCTCGCGGACTGCGGGGCGCCCTCGCCCGATCTGCTGGTCGTCACCGGGGATCTCACCGCCTCCGGCAGCCGGCGCGAGTTCGAACAGGCCCTCGCCTTCCTCACCGGGCTGCGGGCCCTGCTCGGGCTCGAACCGCACCGGGTCGTCCTCGTCCCCGGCGGTCAGGACGTCAACCAGGCCGCCTGCCAGGCCTACTTCAGCACCTGCGAGGCCGACGAGATGCCGCCCCGGCCGCCGTACTGGCCCAAGTGGCGGCACTTCGCCAGGCTGTTCCAGGAGCTGTACCAGGGGCTCGACGTCGTCTTCGACAGCGACCAGCCCTGGACCCTCTTTCCCGTGCCGGAACTGCACACCGTGGTCGCCGGGCTCAACTCGTCCATGGCGTACAGCCATCGGCGCGACGACCAGTACGGGATGGTCGGGCGCGAGCAGGCCGCCTGGTTCGCGCAGGCGCTGCGGCCGCACGAGACGGAGGGGTGGCTGCGGATCGGGGTCGTACGGCACTCGCCCGGTGCCGCCCGCGCGGCCGCCCCCGGCGTGCGGCGCGCCGGTACGGCCGCCCTGGACGGCGCCGGGCCGCTGCGCGACACCGATGTGCTGACCCGGCTGACCGGGCCACGGTTGCATCTGCTGCTGCACGGTCCCGCCGAGCCCGGTGCGTCGCTGCCCGACCTGGTCACCACCTCCGGTGAGGTGTCGGTGATCGGCGCCGGGCGGCCCGGCGGGCACCAGCTGGTGAGCGTCGGCCGGGAGGGACTGGCCGTCTGGCAGGGACCGGGGGAGCCGCGCAGGCGGGCGGTCCCGTGGCGGCGGGCCGACCGGGCCTTCGGGCCGCAGACCCCGGACGCCGTACCCGCTGCCGATCGGGACAGCGCACCCGAGCCCGAGCCGCGCGCCGTGCAGACCCCTGCCGAGATCCTGCTCGCCCGGGTCGCCGAGGTCTGCCGCACCCGGCACGAAGGTGCCCAGATCCGCCCGGTGGACGGACCGGTGCCGCAACTCCTCGTCACCTGGAGCCAGTCGGGCTTCGTACGGCAGCAGCGGGTCGCGGTCCACATCGGCACCCCGACCGCGCAGGACGTCGACCGGTTCGTGGAGCTGGTGCACGCCGCAGACGCCGAGACGGAGGCCGAACTCGTCCACGACGGGCCGCCGCCCGCCCGCGAACTGCGGGACGCGGCCCGTCGGCGGGGCGTCCGGGTGCGCAGCTTCACCGAGTTCCAGGGGCTGCTGGACCTGCGCGGCTATGTCGCCGGGCAGAGCGAGCGGTTGCGCACCGACCCCCGCTATCCCCCGGGCATGTACCTGCCGCAGCGGTACCGGGAGGTGGAGCGCCTCGACGCCGAGGACCGCGACGGGCTCGTGGACGAGATGCTGCGGCTGCTCGACTCCGACCAGGGGCGCTTCCTGCTGCTGCTCGGCGACTTCGGGCACGGCAAGACCTTCGCGCTGCGCGAGCTGGCCCGCCGGATCCCCGGTGAACTGCCGCACCTCGTCCCGCTGTTGATCGAGCTGCACGCCCTCGACCGGGCCTATTCGTTCGAGGGTCTCGTCGCCGCGCACCTCGCCGCCCACGGCGTCGACAACATCGATCTGCGGGCCTTCAGGTACATGCTCCAGCAGGGCCGGATCGTGCTGCTCTTCGACGGCTTCGACGAGCTGGTGAACCAGGTGACGTACGACCGTGCCGCCGAGCGGCTGCAGGTCCTGCTGGACTCCGCCGTGGACAGCGCCAAGATCGTGGTGTCCAGCCGTACCCAGCACTTCCGCTCCCAGGGCCAGGTGCTCACGGCGCTCGGCGAACGCGTCGGCCTGCTCCCGCACCGCCGGGTGCTGGCCGTGCGGGAGTTCAGCCCGCAGCAGATCCGCGCCTACCTGGTCAACCGCTACGACGGCGACGAACGCGCCGCCGACCAGCGGCTGCGGCTGCTGGACGCCGTCCCCGACCTGCTCGCCCTGTGCCGCAACCCCCGGCTGCTCGGTTTCGTCGCCGACCTCGACGACGACCGGCTGCGCGCCGTCGCCGGCGCCGGGCGCGCCCTCAGCCCCGCCGGGCTGTACGAGGAGGTGCTCACCGGCTGGCTGAACTTCGAGGTCCGGCGCGGCAGCGGCAGCCCCGGCCGGGCGCCCGGGCTGTCCCTGGACCAGCTGTGGGACGCGGTCACCGCGCTCGCCCTGCGGCTGTGGGAGAGCGGGCAGGACTCGCTGCGCCTGGACGAGCTGACCGATGTCGCCGAGACCCTGACCGGGCTCGCGGACGCCCGGCTGTCGGTGCAGCAGACCGCCCACGCCATCGGCTCCGGCAGCCTGCTGGTGCGCAGCGACGACGGCGTGTTCCGGTTCATCCACGGCTCGGTGGTGGAGTGGCTGGTCGCCCGGGAGTGCGCCCGCCGGCTCACCGGCGGCGACGGCAGCCTGCTGTTCCGGCGCCAACTCGGCCAGCTGGCGGTCGAGTTCCTGTGCGACCTCACCGACCACCGGATCTGCCAGGCGTGGGCCGAGCGGGAGCTGTCCGGCACCTCCTCCTCGGAGGCCTCTGCGGACGCCGCCCGCGCCAACGCCGTGAAGATCCTCAGCCGGCTCCGCGTGCCGGCCCACACCGATCTGCGCGGCGCCGCCCTGGCCGGGGAGGACCTGTCCCACCGCGACTTCTCCGGCGTGGACCTCAGCCGCGCCGACCTGACCGACGCCCGGCTGGTCGGCGCCAACCTCTCCGGTGCGGTGCTGCGCGGCGCCCGGCTGACCGGCGCCCGGCTCGACGGCGCCGATCTGACCGGCGCCGACCTGCGCGGCGCCGACCTCGGACGGGCCCGGCTGATCGGCTCCGATCTGACCGGCGCCCGGGTGGACGGCGGCCGGTGGCGGCGGGCGGCGCTGATCGCGGCGACCACCGGCCCCCTGGACCGCAGCCCCGAGCTGGCCACCGCCGCGATCGCGCCCGGCATGGCCGTCGACTCCGGTTTCCGGCCCTCCGCGGTCGGCGTGCCGTACGGCTTCGACATGCGCACCAGCCGGCTGCCCGAACCCATCTCCTACAGCCCCGACGGCGAACTGCTCGCCGTCGGCAGCGAGGACGGCGGCGTCCTGGTCTGCGAGGCCGCCACCGGCATCCCCCAGCGCACCCTGCAGGGCCACACCGGCCGGGTGTACGCCGTCAAGTTCCGCGGCCGGGTCCTGGCCACCGGCAGCTCCGACGGCACCGTACGCCTGTGGGACCCCGTCTCCGGCCGCTGTCTGCACCGGCTGGAGATTCACGCGAGCGGGGTGTGGCCGGTCGTGCCGGACGCCGACGGCACCCTGATGGCGACCGGCGACGCCGACGGCGTGGTCACCGTCTGGGACACCGCGTCGGGCACCGCGCTGCACCGGCTGCCCGGACACTCCGCGCCCGTCTACACCATGGCCTTCGCACCGGGCGACACCACCCTGGTCACCGGTGACGCCTCCGGCGCCGTACGCCTGTGGGACCTCGGCACCGGGCGGCGGACCGGCGAACTGCCCGGCCATCGCGGCGCGGTGTACCGGGCGCGGTTCAGCCCGGACGGCACCGTGCTGGCCACCAGCGACCAGGGCGACGAGGGGGAGGGTGGCACCGTACGGGTGTGGGACCTCGAAACCGGCACCCCGCGGCACGAGTTCAGCGGGCACTCCGGCCGCGTCTACACCCTGGACTTCCACCCCGGCGGCACCCTGCTGGTCAGCGGGGACACCGAGGGGGAGGTACGGCTGTGGGACCTGGCCGGCGGGCGCTCGGCCGGGCTGCTCGGCGGCTGCCGCGGGGCCGTGTACCAGGTGCTGTTCGACCCCGACGGGAGCCTGCTCGCCGCCGGGGACAGCGCCGGGGTGGTCCGGCTGTGGCGGATCGACCCGGGGTCCGACCCCGTCGCCGTACCCCTGAACCGGCAGCCCGCCGAGCACCGGGGCTCGGTGTGGGTGTGCAAGTTCCGTCCGCACGGCGACACGCCGGGCCAGGGTCCCGGCGCGCTGCTGGTGACGGGCGGCAACGACGGTGTCGTACGGCTGTGGGACCCCGCCACCGGCCAGGGCCGGCGCATCCTGCGCGGCCACGGACGGCGCGTCGGCACCCTGTCCTTCAGCGCCGACGGCTCGATGCTGGCGGCGGGCGGCAACGACGGTGTGGTCCGCGTCTGGCGCTGTGACTCCGGCCGGCGTCTGCGCGAACTGGCCGGGCAGAGCGACCGCCTGGTGTCGGCGGCGTTCGGCCCCGCCGGGCCGCTGCTGGCGACCGCGAGCAGCGACGGCGACCTCTACCTGTGGAACGCGGCCACCGGCGAGTACCAGCGCGAACTCGACGTCGAGACCGACCATGTGTGGGCGGAGGCGTTCAGCGCCGACGGCGAACTCCTCGCCACCGCCAACGACGACGACACGGTCCGGCTGTGGTACCGGGCCACCGGGGCGCACGTCGCCACCCTCACCGAGCACTTCGGCCGGGTCCGTGCCATCGCCTTCCGGTCCGACGGGGCGGTCCTGGCCACCGGCTGCGACGACCGCAAGGTGCGGATCTGGGACATGGACGGCCGCCGCATCACCGCCGAGCTCGCCGGCCACACCGACCGGGTGTACGCCGTGGCCTTCGCCCCCGACGGCTCCTGGCTGGCCAGCGCCTCCTGGGACGGTACTGCGGTGATCTGGAAGGACGGCGAGATCGACCATCGGCTGATCGGCCACACCGGCAAGCTCTGGACGGCGGCGGTGCATCCGTCGAGGCCCTTGCTGGCGACGGCGGGCGACGACCGCACCGTCCGCCTGTGGAACCCGGACACCGGCGAGGCGACGGCTCTTCTGTCAGGTCACACCGGGCGGATCCTCGCCGTGGCCTTCAGCCCCGACGGCTCCCTGCTGGCCAGCGGCGGCGAGGACGGCACCGTACGGCTGTGGAACGTACCCGCCGACGGCCCGGCCACCCTGCGGGTCACCCTGGTCGGCATGCCCGGCGGCTGGGCGGCGCTGTCCCCGTCCGGCGGCTACAAGTACGAGGGAGACGTCACCGGCGAGTTCTGGCACGCGGTCGGCATGTGCCGCTTCGAGCCGGGGGAGCTGGACGGGCACCTGCCGGGGGTGTGGCAGGTGCCGCTGGACGAGCCGCTGGGGTAGGGGGTGTTTTTGAGGGGGCTCTTTTGAACGTGTTCAAAAGCAGGCGTACGCTCATGTCATGAGCGACAGAGCCGCCCTGCTCAAGGGCATTCGCGTCTGGCTGGCCCTCTTCGTGGTGAGCCTCGTCCTCAGTGGGGCCACCGCCTTCCCCTTGGTGCACGAACTTCGCTGGACCGAGGGCGCGTTGCGCGCCCTGTCCGTGCCGGACCATCTGCCGGGGCTGATGGCCTGGATCTCACGGGTCCGCGACGGTCTCGACACCGCTGACGCCGACTACCCGTTCCTGCTCTACGGCACCGACTGGCTCGCCTTCGCCCACCTCGTCATCGCGGTCGCCTTCTACGGGCCCTACCGCGACCCCGTCCGCAACATCTGGGTGATCGAGTTCGCGATGATCGCCTGCGCCGGAATCATCCCGCTCGCCCTGGTCTGCGGGCCGATCCGGGGCATCCCCTTCTGGTGGAGCCTGATCGACATGTCCTTCGGGGTGTTCGGGGTTGTCCCGCTGTATGTCGTACGCAGGAAGATCAAGCGGCTTGAGGCCCTGGGGGCCACGCAGCCCGTGCCGAGCACCGCGGCGGCCTAGGCCCTGTCGGCAAACTCCCTCCCCCAGCTCTCGGCCGGGGGGACCCCCAGAGCACGCACCTACGACGTACACAGCCGCTCCGTGGCGGGCGTGAGGCCGGCCCTCCGGGCGGACGACGACACCGGCCGTGCGCAGCGGGCCGTGGTCGCCGCCGCGCCGCGCCGGGCCGCCGACCACGGCAGCGGCCAGGACCAGGCCGAGCAGACAACCGAAGGCGGGCATGGCCGCGCCGGACGCGCCGCCGGCGAACCAGGGCATGCCGCAGACGCCCGCACCCGTGTACACGGCGAGCGCCGGCGCCCCGCGCCGTGCCCACCGCGTCCCCGACGCCCTCGGCCGACCTGTACGGCACGGTCGTCGACGCCGTGGACCGGGCGCCGGATCCGGACACGCCGCCCGCGGCCCTGCCGCACCGGCCCGAGACCGGCCTCACCAGCAGCGGCGGCGCCCACGCCGTCATGAACCACCGTGGGGGGAGCGTGACCCCGCGCGGCACGGGCTATGTGCTGGTCCGCCGGCAGATCTCGCCGCAGTACCGGTCCGGCAGCCTGGTCATGCCGGCCTGGACCGGCCTGACGGGCAAGCTCTTCCACGTGGCCTCGGGCGGCGGCCGCCGCATGGACGACCCCCTCGGCACCGACGCCGCCGTCACCGGCATGGCAATCCGACCGTCGGCTACGACGTGCTGCCGCCCGGCACCCAGCAGTTGTGGCAGAACGAGTACTTCCACCTCGACGGCAGCGCCACGCTCACCCAGAACGAACGCGGTGCCGACTACGGCCTGAGCGTCATCCCGACCACCTGAGACGCGGTCGAGAAGGACGTCACGACCGGCCCCGCGCAGGGCGTCGAGCGCTTCGGCCTGGTCCGCGACACCGGCACCGACTCCGCGCCCGTCCCGCAGTGCCTCACCCGCACCACCCCGGCCGACGCGGCGACGGTCCCTCAGCGGTCCCGGGTGTAGCGCTCCTGAGCGAGCAGCCACGACGGCGCCGCACGCGAACGACGGCACATCGCGGCCGTGCCGGCGGAGCGCTCAGCCGCCGTTGCGCAGGGCGTGCAGGACGTCGACCCGGTTCGTGGTGATCGAGTCGACGCCCAGGTCCAGCAGGCGGGTCATCGAGCGGCGGGTGTCGGGGGTCCAGACGGACAGCAGGTAGCCGTCGTGGTGGACCCGGGCCGCCAGCTCCCGGCTCACCAGGGAGAAGCGGTAGTTGAGCCAGCGCGGGCGGACCGCGTCCAGCAGCACGGGCCGGGGCGGGGCGAGGCTCGTCCAGGTCAGTGCGATCTCGGCGGCCGGGTCGGCGGCGCGGACGGCGAGCATCGCCTCGGCGCCCGCGCAGTAGTAGACGCGCTCCTGGGCCCCGCTCCGCCGGACCACGTCCATGACCCGGTCCACCATCCGCCGCCCGACCCGCCCGCACAGGTCCACCATCACCCGGCAGTCGCCGGTCGCGGCCAGCGTCTGCGCCAGCGTCGGCACACCGCCCGCCGTCAGCCCGCGCACCTCCTCGGCGGACAGTGCGCCCAGCGGCCGGCCGAGTTCCCACAGCCGCTCCAGCGTCTCGTCGTGCAGCAGCACGGGGACGCCGTCGCGGGTGAGCCGTACGTCGATCTCGACCGCGTCCGCGCCCCGGCCGAGCGCGGAACGCAGCGAGTCGATGGTGTTCTCACGGACACGGTAGGGGTCGCCGCGATGGGCCACGGCGGTCACGGTCTGCATGACGCCCATTGTGGGGTGCCCCCGCGTGCGGGCCGCGTCAGGAGGCGAGCCAGGTGGCGGTGTACGTGTCGATCTCCGCCGCGATCCGGGCCTTGCCGCCGGCGTCCAGGAACGACGCCTCCACGGCGTTCTTCGCGAGGTCGGCGAGGCCCCGCTCGTCCAGGTCGAGCAGCCGGGCGGCCACCGCGTACTCGTTGTTGAGGTCGGTGCCGAACATCGGCGGGTCGTCGGAGTTGATGGTCACCAGCACCCCCGCCCGCGTGAACTCCTTGATCGGGTGCTCGTCCAGGGTGCGGACCGCGCGGGTGGCGATGTTCGAGGTCGGGCAGACCTCCAGCGGGATGCGGTGCTCGGCGAGATGGGCCAGCAGCTTCGGGTCCTGCGCCGAGCTGGTGCCGTGGCCGATGCGCTCGGCGCGCAGATGGGTCAGCGCGTCCCAGACCGTCTCCGGGCCGGTCGTCTCGCCGGCGTGCGGTACCGAGCGCAGACCGGCGGCGACGGCCCGGTCGAAGTACGGCTTGAACTGCGGCCGGGGCACGCCGATCTCGGGCCCGCCGAGCCCGAACGACACCAGTCCCTCCGGCCGGATCCGGTCGTCCGTGGCCAGCCGTGCCGTCTCCTCGGCCGACTCCAGCCCCGCCTCTCCCGGGATGTCGAAGCACCAGCGCAGCACGGTCCCGAACTCGGCCTCGGCGGCCTTGCGGGCGTCCTCGATCGCGGCCATGAAGCCCAGCTCGTCGATGCCGCGCCGGGTGGAGGAGAAGGGGGTGACGGTCAGCTCGGCGTAGCGCACCTGCTGCCGGGCCAGGTCGCGGGCGACCTCGTAGGTCAGCAGCCGGACGTCCTCCGGGGTGCGGATGAGGTCGACCACCGACAGATACACGTCGATGAAGTGCGCGAAGTCGGTGAAGGTGAAGTAGTCGGCGAGGGCCTCGGGGTCCGTCGGCACCTTGGAGTCGGGGTGCCGGGCGGCCAGTTCGGAGACGATGCGCGGGGAGGCGGAGCCGACGTGATGGACATGCAGCTCGGCCTTGGGCAGTCCGGCGATGAAGGTCCGCAGATCGCGGTCGGCGGTGCCGGCGGCGGGTACGGAACGGGCGGTCATGGGGTCCTCCCCGTGCAGGGCGCCGGCGGCCCGGAGCGGGCGCGGCGCGGGTGATCGGCTGATCGGTGGTACGGACGACATCGTAGGCGGGCGACGGGTGTGGGCCGGCCCGCGGTGGGGCGATGCGGCAGGTACCCGCGCCGGGCCCGGCCCGAGGGTGCGGTGCGCGGCGAGAACGGCGCGGCGGCGCCCGCTCGGCGGACCGGTCATGCGGCGGAGGTCTCGCCTCCGGATCGATGCGCACGCGGGATCCGCCCGCGGTCCGTGCCCTGCGGGAGTTCTGGGACCGGGCCGCAGGGGTGCGCAGTCGAGGCCGTAGCATGGCGGGACGAACGACCTAGGGGGACATGCACGTGAGCGACGGAGCGCAGCCGGGCGGAGCCTCGGGAGGCGACTACAACCCGTGGGCGCCGCCCGAGCACCGGCCTTCACTGGAGAAGAAGCCGCTCGAGCAGCAGGATCAGCCGCCCGCGCAGCCGCCGTCCGTGCACGACCAGGCGACCCAGATCTCCCTGCCGAGCGACGGCTTCGCCCCGCCGGCCCCAGGCCTCACTCCGCCCGCGGCTCCACCCGGCTTCCCTCCGCCCGCGGCCCCCGGTTTCGGCGTGCCCGGCACGGCCCCGACGGGCGGCGCGGCGGTACCGCCCCCGCCGATCGCGCCCACGGGCCCCGGTATACCCGCACCGCCCGCTTCCGGCGGCTACGGCTACCCCGGCTACCCCGCCGGCTACGGCTGGCCCGGCATGCCGATGGCCCCGCAGAACGGCATGGGCACCGCGGCGATGGTGCTCGGCATCCTCTCCCTGTGCCTGTTCTGCCTGTACGGCGTGGTCTCGGTGGTGCTGGGCATCCTCGCGGTGGTCTTCGGCATCAAGGGCCGCCGGCGGGCCGATCGCGGCGAGGCCACCAACCACGGCCAGGCCCAGGCGGGCCTGATCATGGGCGTCATCGGCATCGTGCTCGGCATCGTCGTGATCGTCCTGCTCGCGATCGGCATCACCGCCGCCATCCACGACAGCTCGAACCCCGACCCGTACGACGACTCCGCCCGCGGCGTCTCGGTGACGGTGGCCGGCGGCCGCTGAATCGGTCAGCGCCCTGCTCTTTCCGGCACCCGTCGGCCGGAACCCGCTCCCCCTCCTGCGTGCGGCCATTACGATGCCTTGATCACAAACGGAGGGGAAACCACTTCATGTCCAACATCAACCCCGAAGCAGGCGGGTTCGGTCAGCCGGGCCCGCAGCAGCCGCCGGGATACGGATACCCGCAGCAGCCGGGGCCCGGGTACGGCTACCCCCAGTCGGGGCCGTCGTACCCGGCCGCGCCGCCCGCGGCATATCCGCAGGGCCCCGGCTATGGGATGCCGATGCAGCCGAGCAACGGCATGGGGACCACGGGACTCGTGCTGGGCATCATCGGCGTGGTCTGCAGCCTCACCATCGCCATGGAGATCCTCGGGATGATCCTGGGCATCCTGGCCATCATCTTCGGGGCCATCGGCCGGGGCAAGGCCAATCGGGGTGAGGCCACCAACAGGGGCGCGGCGACCGCCGGTCTCGTCTGCGGCATCGTCGCCACCGTGCTTCTGCCGCTGCTGGTCTTCGTGTTCTTCGCCAGCATGTTCAGCGCCGGCACGTTCTGACGACGGCCCCGGCGCCGCGACGGGCCGGGAGCCGACAGCGGGGGCCGGCCATCGGGCAGGCCCCCTTCAGACCCAGGGCCCGGCCCCCGACAACCGCTCACGCGCCTCCATCAGCGCGAAGCCCAGCAGGTTCGGTCCACGCCACCGCTGCGGATCAGAGGCCGCCTCGTCGTCCGCCGCGAGGCCGATGCCCCATATACGGTCCACGGGGCTCGCCTCCACCAGGACCCGGTCGCCCGTCCCCAGCAGGAACACGCGCAGTTCGTCGTCCGACGCGAACTTGTGGACGCTCCCCTCGACCACGATCCGGAACCGCTCCCGCTCCCACACCGCCTCGTCGAAACCCCGGACCAGCCGGCCGGCCTTCTTGGCCTGGGAGGGGTGCTCTGCGGCCAGCACCCTGCGCTCCGCCTCCGCGTCCCCGAACAGCCGCGCCTTGCCGGCCATCATCCAGTGCTCGGCCGTCGCGTACTGCACGCCGTCCACCGTGAACGGCGACGGCCACCACTGGCTCAGACAGCTCGCGCCGATGCTGCCGTCCGGCCTCGGCCGGTGCCCCCAGAAGTGGAGGTACTTGATCCGGCTGCCCGCCCGGACCTCCCTGATCAGGGCTTCCACCCCGTCGATCTTCCCCATGCACGCGAGTCTGGCACGCACCACTGACACTCCGTCCGCCCTTTTCCTCGCCGACTCGACACCTGGTCGACAGATTCCGTCGCGTAACCAAAAGGCAACAACGGAATCACTTGTTGGCGTCCTCTTGCTCTGTCAGGATCGGCACTCAAATCGAGCTGGAGCTACGCCACCCACCCCCCGGGACGGGGCGAACGGCGGAGGAGAGCGACATGCACAACCCGGGCACCGCCACCCCGGAACGATTCCCCGCACAGGAGCGATTCGCCGAGGGCGCGCAGTTCATCGCCGGCCGGCTGACGAAGGGCACCTCGGGCCGTACCCACGCCGTGGTCGACCCCGCCACCGGCGCGGAGGTGTACACCTACGAGCTGGCCGGCACCGACGACGTCGACGCGGCCGTCGCCGCCGCGCGCGAGGCCTTCCCGGGCTGGGCCTCGGCCACGCCGGGTGAGCGTTCCGACGCCCTGCACCGGTTCGCCGCCGCCCTCGCCGACCGCGCGGAGGACCTCGCCCGCGCCGAGTCCCTGCAGTGCGGCAAGCCGCTGAAGCTCACCCGCGAGTTCGACGTGCCGGGGACCATCGACAACACCGCCTTCTTCGCGGGTGCCGCCCGGCATCTGCAGGGGCAGTCCGCGGGTGAGTACTCCGGCGACCACACGTCGTACGTCCGGCGCGAGCCGATCGGCGTCGTCGGGTCGATCGCGCCGTGGAACTACCCCCTCCAGATGGCCGCCTGGAAGATCCTCCCGGCGATCGCCGCGGGCAACACGATCGTGCTGAAGCCCGCCGAGCTGACCCCGCTCACCTCGCTGCTCTTCGCCCAGGCCGCCACCGACGCCGGTGTCCCCGACGGTGTGATCAACATCGTCACCGGGACCGGCAGGGAGGCGGGGGAGCAGCTGGTCGGCCACCCGGATGTCGCCATGACCTCCTTCACCGGGTCCACCGCCGTCGGCAAGCGCGTCGCCGAGGTCGCCACCGCCACGGTCAAGCGGCTGCATCTGGAGCTCGGCGGCAAGGCGCCCTTCGTCGTCTTCGACGACGCCGACCTGGAGGCCGCCGTCCACGGCGCCGTCGCCGGCGCGCTCATCAACACCGGGCAGGACTGCACGGCCGCCACGCGCGCGTACGTGCAGCGGCCGCTGTACGAGGCCTTCGTGGAGCAGACCGCCGCCCTGATGGAGAGCGTGCGGCTCGGGGACCCGTTCGCCCCCGGCACCGACCTCGGGCCGCTCATCTCGCACGTCCAGCGGGACCGGGTGGCCGGCTTCGTGGACCGTGCGCGTGCCTACGCGCGCGTGGTGACCGGCGGCGAGGCCCCGAAGGGCGACCTGGAGAAGGGCGCCTACTACCTGCCGACCCTGATCGCCGACGCCGCCCAGGACAGCGAGATCGTCCAGTCCGAGATCTTCGGCCCGGTCCTGGTCGTCCTGCCCTTCGACAGCGACGACGAGGGCATCCGGCTGGCCAACGACACCCCGTACGGCCTCGCCGCCTCCGCGTGGAGCAGCGACGTGTACCGGGCGAACCGCGCCACCCGCGAGATCAAGGCGGGCTGCGTGTGGATCAACGACCACATCCCGATCATCAGCGAGATGCCGCACGGCGGATACAAGGCCTCCGGCTTCGGCAAGGACATGTCGGCGTACTCCTTCGAGGAGTACACGCAGGTCAAACACGTAATGTTCGACAACACCGCGGTGGCCCGCAAGGACTGGCACCGCACGATCTTCGGGGACCGGTAGCAGCCGTTCGACCGGCTGCCGCCGGGTGCGACGTTCCGGCCCGGGACCAGGCCGACCACCTCTTCCTCCCGAAAGGGCACCACGCGCATGGAGCAGTACGAGCCCGACCGCTTCACACCGGTCGAACTGGCCGCCATACGGCGGAGCTTCCGCAACGGCCGGGCCGCGATGACCCGCCGCTCGCTGCTGCGCGCCTCCGCGGGCGGCGTGCTCACGGTCGGCGGACTCGGGGCGCTGAGCGCCTGCGGGATCCCCGCGGCGACCAAGACGCAAGGAGGCGTGTCCGCCGACGACCACTCGGCCAAGGAGAAGGTCCTCAACTTCTCCAACTGGCCCGAGTACATCGACGTGGACGACAAGACGAAGCGGCACCCCACGCTCGACGCGTTCGCCAAGCGGACCGGCATCCAGGTGAAGTACACCGAAGACATCAACGACAACGACGAGTTCTTCGGCAAGATCCAGCCGGAGCTCGCCGCGGGCCAGGACACCGGCCGCGACCTCGTCGTGCTCACCGACTGGCTCGCCGCCCGCATGATCCGCCTCGGGTACGTCCAGAAACTGGACCCGTCCAACCTGCCGCACGCCTTCGCCAACCTGTCGGACCAGTTCCGCGCGCCCGACTGGGACCCGGGCCGGGCGTACTCGTACCCCTGGCAGGGCATCTCGACCGTCATCGCGTACAACAAGAAGGCGCTCGACGGCCTCGAGGTGAAGTCGGTCTCCGACCTGCTCGACAACCCCAAGCTCAAGGGCCGCGTCGGCTTCCTGACGGAGATGCGCGACAGCATCGGCATGACCATGCTCGACATGGGCCTCGATCCGGCGAAGTTCACCGACGACGACTACGACAAGGTGATCGCCCGCCTCCAGAAGGCCGTCGACAAGGGCCAGATCCGCCGCTTCACCGGCAACGACTACACCTCGGACCTCACCAAGGGCGACTTCGCCGCCTGTGTGGCCTGGGGCGGCGACATCGTCCAGCTCCAGGCGGACAACCCGGACGTCGGCTATGTCATCCCCGCCAGCGGCTACATGACGTCGACCGACAACATGCTCGTTCCCAACAAGGCGCGTCACAAGACGAACGCCGAGCGGCTCATCGACTTCTACTACGAGCCCGAGCCGGCCGCCGAGCTCGCCGCGTACGTCAACTACGTGAGCCCCGTCGCGGGGGTGGCGCCCTATCTTGCGAAGATCGACAAATCGGCGGCGAGCAACCCGCTGATCCTTCCCGACAAGGCCATGCAGGAGAAGTCCCATGCCTTCCGCGCCCTGACGCAGAAGGAAGAGACCGCCTACCAGCAGAAGTTCTCGAAGCTCACAGGGGCGTGACGACGATGACGACACCAGACAACAGCGGCGACGTCCGCCTCTCCGGTATCTCCAAGACCTACGGCGCCTTCACCGCCGTACACCCGCTGGACCTGACCGTGCCGCAGGGCTCCTTCTTCGCCCTGCTCGGCGCCTCGGGCTGCGGCAAGACCACCACCCTGCGCATGATCGCCGGCCTGGAGGAGCCCACCGGCGGCACCGTCCGCCTCGGTGACCAGGAAGTGACCCACCTGCCGCCGTACAAACGGCCGGTGAACACGGTTTTCCAGTCCTACGCCCTCTTCCCGCACCTCGACATCTTCGAGAACGTCGCCTTCGGTCTGCGCCGGCGCGGCATCAAGAGCGTGAAGAAGCAGGTCGAGGACATGCTGGAGCTGGTCCAGCTCGGCGAGCAGGCGCGCAAGAAGCCGCACCAGCTCTCCGGTGGCCAGCAGCAGCGTGTGGCCGTCGCCCGCGCCCTCATCAACCACCCGAAGGTGCTCCTGCTCGACGAGCCGCTCGGCGCCCTCGACCTCAAGCTGCGCCGCCAGATGCAGCTGGAGCTCAAGCGCATCCAGACCGAGGTCGGCATCACCTTCATCCACGTCACCCACGACCAGGAGGAGGCCATGACCATGGCCGACACGGTCGCCGTGATGAACGCGGGCCGCGTCGAGCAGCTCGGCTCGCCGACCGACCTGTACGAGAACCCGGACACCACCTTCGTGGCGAACTTCCTCGGCACCTCCAACCTCATCGAGGCCGAGGTCGACACGAAGAACGGCGACGACATCGTGCTCAAGGCGGGCGGCGGCAAGCTGGTGCTGCCCGAGTCCCGCTGTTCCGCGCCGACGAGCACCGGCGGCAAGGTGCTGGTCGGCATCCGCCCCGAGAAGATCTCCCTCACGCACGCCGACGACGCGGGGGACATCCCCGAGGGCCGCAACCGGCTGACCGGCAAGATAGCCGACGCGAGCTTCATCGGCGTCTCCACGCAGTACGTGATCGACAGCCCGGTCTGCGACGAGCTGTCGGTGTACGTCCAGAACGTCGAGCGCGACGGCCGGCTCGTGCCCGGCGCCGACGTCGTGCTGCACTGGAGCCCGGCGCACACCTTCGGTCTGGACGCCGCGCAGGACATCGACGCGGGCACCGAGGAAGAGGCGGCCGCCTGATGACGACGCTCGCCGAAGCCGAGGCGCCACCGCCCCTCGCGCCCACCGCACCGGAGAAGAAGCCCCCGCGCAAGCGCGGCCGGTTCACCCCGTACTGGCTGCTGCTGCCCGGCCTGCTGTGGCTGATCGTCTTCTTCGCGCTGCCGATGATCTACCAGGCCTCCACGTCCGTGCAGACGGGCTCGCTGGAGGAGGGCTACAAGGTCACCTGGCACTTCGCCACCTACTGGGACGCGTTCAGCGAGTACTGGCCGCAGTTCCTGCGGTCCGTCTTCTACGCGGCCGGGGCCACGGTCCTGTGCCTGCTGCTCGGCTACCCGCTGGCCTATCTGATCGCCTTCCGCGCGGGCCGCTGGCGGAACCTGATCATGATCCTGGTGATCGCGCCGTTCTTCACCAGCTTCCTGATCCGCACCCTGGCCTGGAAGACGATCCTCGCCGACAACGGCCCGGTCGTGCACCTCCTCAACTCGCTGCACGTCCTGGACCTCACCGGCTGGCTCGGCTGGACGGCCGGCGACCGCGTCCTCGCCACACCGCTGGCGGTGGTGTGCGGACTGACGTACAACTTCCTGCCGTTCATGATCCTGCCGCTGTACACCTCGCTGGAGCGGATCGACGGACGGCTGCACGAGGCGGCCGGCGACCTGTACGCCAAGCCCTGGACCACCTTCCGCAAAGTCACCTTCCCGCTGTCGATGCCGGGCGTGGTCTCCGGCACGCTGCTGACCTTCATCCCGGCGGCGGGCGACTACGTCAACTCCGAGCTCCTCGGCTCCACCGACACCCGCATGATCGGCAACGTCATCCAGACGCAGTTCCTGCGGATCCTGGACTACCCGACGGCCGCGGCCCTGTCCTTCATCCTCATGGCCGCCATCCTGGCCATGGTCACGATCTACATCCGCCGGTCCGGGACGGAGGACCTGGTCTAAATGCCCTTCGTCAACTGGCTCAAGCGCCATCTCGTCGTCATCGCGGGAATGCTGACGCTCGCGTATCTCCTGCTGCCCAACGTCATCGTGACGGTGTTCTCCTTCAACAAGCCGAAGGGACGCTTCAACTACCAGTGGCAGCAGTTCTCCCTGGACGCCTGGAAGCAGCCGTGCGGCGTCGCCGACATGTGCGGCTCGCTGTCCATCAGCCTCCAGATCGCGGTCTGGGCGACGATCGGCGCCACGATCCTCGGCACGATGATCGCCTTCGCCCTGGTCCGCTACCGCTTCCGGGCGCGCGGCGCCGTCAACTCGCTGATCTTCCTGCCGATGGCGATGCCCGAGGTCGTCATGGCCGCCTCGCTGCTCACCCTGTTCCTCAACATGGGTGCTCAGCTCGGCTTCTGGACGATCCTCATCGCCCACATCATGTTCTGCCTCAGCTTCGTCGTCACCGCGGTCAAGGCGCGCGTGATGTCGATGGACCCGCGATTGGAGGAGGCCGCCCGGGACCTGTACGCCGGCCCGGTGCAGACCTTCGCGCGGGTCACCCTGCCCATCGCGGCACCGGGCATCGCCGCGGGTGCGCTGCTGTCGTTCGCACTCTCCTTCGACGACTTCATCATCACCAACTTCAACGCCGGCTCGACCGTCACCTTCCCGATGTTCGTGTGGGGTTCGGCGCAGCGCGGCACGCCCGTCCAGATCAATGTCATCGGTACGGCCATGTTCCTGGTCGCCGTCCTCATCACGCTGTTCTCGATGCTCGTCACCAATCGCCGTAACAACCAGAAGGCGTAAAAGGCTCTGTAGGGAGTTGAAATCATGGCCCCAAGCGCCATGAGCCGTGGCAAAGACAACTGGATCGCATCTCTCTCCGAGGCCCAGCCGGTCCCGTACTGGCTGGAAGACCCCGGCAAGCCACCCGCCGAGCCAGCCCTCACCGGCACCGACACCTGCGACCTGCTGGTCGTCGGCGGCGGCTACAGCGGGCTGTGGACCGCGCTGAACGCCAAGGAGCGCGACCCGCAGCGCGACGTGGTCCTGCTGGAAGGCCGCGAGGTGGGCTGGGCCGCCTCCGGCCGCAACGGCGGCTTCTGCGCCGCCTCGCTCACCCACGGCCTGCCCAACGGCCTCACCCGCTGGCCCGGTGAGATCCACACGCTGGAGGAGCTGGGCCGGCGCAACCTCGACGAGATCGAGGCCGCGCTCGCCCGGCACGGCATCGACTGCGACTTCGAGCGCACCGGCGAGATCGACGTCGCCACCGAGACCTACCAGGCCCGGGAACTGAAGGACTGGCACCGGGAGTCGGCGGAGAAGGGGCTCGCGGACGGCATCGAGTTCCTGGACGCAGACGCCGTGCGCGAGCAGGTGAACTCGCCCACCTTCCAGGCCGGCCTGTGGGACCGCCGGGGCGTGGCCATGCTGCACCCGGCGAAGCTGGCCTGGGGCCTGAAGCGGGCGTGCCTGAAGCTCGGGGTGCGGGTGTACGAACACACACCGGCGCTCACACTGAAGCAGTACGGCGCCGGGATGGCCGTACGCACTCCGTACGGCGCGGTCCGCGCCCGCAAGGTCGCGCTCGGCACCAACATCTTCCCGAGCCTGCTGCGCCGCGTGCGCTCCTACACCGTCCCGGTCTACGACTACGCGCTGATGACCGAGCCGCTGAACGCCGACCAGCTGGCGTCGATCGGCTGGAAGAACAGACAGGGACTCGGTGACAGCGCCAACCAGTTCCACTACTTCCGGCTGTCCGCCGACAACCGGATCCTGTGGGGCGGCTACGACGCGATCCACCACTACGGCGGCCGGGTGCGCGCCGAGTACGACGACCGGCCGGAGACGTACGCCAAGCTCGCGGGCCACTTCTTCACCTGCTTCCCGCAGCTGGAGGGCATCCGCTTCACCCACGCCTGGGGCGGCGCGATCGACACCTGCTCGCGCTTCTCGGCGTTCTTCGGCACGGCGCACCAGGGGAGGGTCGCCTACGCGGCCGGCTACACCGGTCTGGGCGTGGGCGCGACGCGTTTCGGCGCGGACGTGATGCTCGACCTGCTGGCCGGGGAGCGCACGCAGCGGACGGAGCTGGAGATGGTCCGCAAGAAGCCGCTGCCGTTCCCGCCCGAGCCGTTCGCCTGGACCGGGATCGCCCTCACCAAGTGGTCCCTGGCCCGCGCGGACGCCCACGGCGGCCGCCGCAACCTGTGGCTGCGGACGATGGACCGGCTGGGGCTGGGTTTCGACAGCTGAGGGCTGCTACCTGGTCGTTATGGCGGCGTCAAGCCACGAGTTTCCGGAGCATGACCCCGCTCCCGTATTCCGGCGTACTTGAAGCACGGGCCTCACCGGGAGGCACCGACTTCCACACCGGACCAGCAGGAGCAGATCATGAACCGCATCACCGGCATCTTCCGCCACCACGACGACTCCCGTGCCAAGCGCCGCCCGTGCCTGGCGACGGCCGCGGTCTCCGCCGCCGTCGTCGCCGCAGGCGTCATGCTCCCGGCCGCGGCCGCCTCGGCGGCGCCGATGCACCCGGCTTCCGCGGTGACGATGACTCCCCGGCACCACCAGGACCACGACGACTACGGGGACCACCACCACCGGCACCACTGTGGGGACGGCTACGACGACTACTTCTTCTTCCGTCACCACGACCACGACCACCGCGATCACCACGACCACGACCATGAGGACTGGGACTGAAGTGTGATCTAGATCACTCAAGGGGGATGCGGAACTCGCGTAATGCCCCCGGAAGGCCTCCCTCTCTCCTCCTGACGCGACCGTGCCGGACGCACCGGACGGTCGGGCGAGAGAGAGGGAGGCCTTCTGATGACTGGGGCGAAGACGGCCGTCGAGTGGCTGGCGTCCGTCGCACCTGACCCCGAAGCCTGCCGCTGGGCATGGGAGCGCAACCCCCTCGGGGTCGCGCTGCTGCCCGCCGGCCGGGCCTGGGACGTACTGATCCTGCCGGGCGACCTCGGTTATCCGACCCTGGACGTGCTCACCCGCGTGCTCGACCAACCCGGCCCGGTGCTCGTCGACTTCGGCGACAACCGGGTCGGGTTCTTCGTGCCGCCCGGCACCGCGGCCCGCTGGGTCGGCACCGGCGTCCGCACCGCCGGACCCGGCACCTGGATCGTCGTGCCGTATCCCGGCCGGGCGACCCGGGGCGTGCGCTGGCTGGTGCCGCCGGACGGCTCGGGCACCCTCACCGACCCCGCGCTGCTGGAGCTGGCGATGCACGAGGCGGCGGCGTGGCTGGCCGGGGGAGAGAGCGGGGGCGGGTAGCGCCCGGAAACCTTGACAAGAGGATTGGTCTGGACCAAGTTGAGTGCGCTTCACCCTCCAACTCCCCCGACACCGGAGGCCCTTGTGGAACGCGCCCCACGCGCCCCGCGCGCGCGACGTCCCAGATCCGTCCTCGCCCTGCTCACGGCCGCCCTGCTGGCCGTGCCCGGCATCACCGCACTCTCGTCGGCCGCCCGAGCGGCCGACGCGGACATCGCGACGAACGGCGGCTTCGAGTCCGGCCTGACCGGCTGGACCTGCACGGCCGGCACGGCGGTCACCTCACCGGTGCACAGCGGCACCTCGGCGCTGCAGGCGACCCCGGCCGGCAGCGACAACGCGCAGTGCTCGCAGACGGTGACCGTCCAGCCCAACTCCTCGTACACGCTGTCCGGTTACGTCCGTGGCTCATACGTCTACCTCGGCGCGAACGGCACCGGCACCACCGACGTCTCCACCTGGACCCAGTCCGCCCCCGACTGGCAGAAGCTGACGACCACCTTCACCACCGGCGCCACCACCACGAAGGTCACCATCTACACGCACGGCTGGTACGGCACGGGCACGTACTACGCCGACGACATCTCCCTCGTCGGCCCCGGCGGCAGCGGCACCGGACAGCCGCCCGCCGCGCCCACCGGCCTGCAGGCCACCGCCGTCACCTCCTCCTCCGTGACCCTGTCCTGGTCGGCGATCACCGGCGCCACCGGCTACACCGTCTACCGCGACGGGACCAGGTCCCAGACGGTGAGCGGCACATCGGCAACCGTGACCGGGCTGTCCGCCTCGACGGCGTACGGCTTCCAGGTCACCGCGAGCAACGCCGCCGGCGAGTCCGCGAAGTCCGCGGTCGTCACCGCCACGACCAGCGCCGGCACCGGCGGCGGCTCCGGCGACCTGCCCACCCACGCCCTCGTCGGCTACCTGCACGCGAGCTTCGCCAACGGCTCCGGCTACACCCGCCTCGCCGACGTACCCGACAGCTGGGACGTCATCGACCTCGCCTTCGGCGAGCCCACCTCGCCCACGTCCGGGGACATCCGCTTCAACCGCTGCTCGGTCACCGAGTGTCCGAACGTCGAGAGCGACGCCGACTTCAAGGCCGCGATCAAGGCCAAGCAGGCGGCAGGCAAGAAGGTGCTGATCTCGATCGGCGGCCAGAACGGCCAGGTCCAGCTCACCACCGCCGCCGCCCGCGACACCTTCGTCTCCTCGGTCTCGAACATCATCGACACCTGGGGCCTCGACGGCCTCGACATCGACTTCGAGGGCCACTCACTGTCCCTCGACACGAGCGACACCGACTTCAAGAACCCGACGACCCCCGCGATCGTCAACCTCATCTCCGCCCTGAAGACCCTGAAGGCGAAGTACGGCTCGAAGTTCGTGCTCTCGATGGCCCCGGAGACCTTCTTCGTGCAGATGGGCTACCAGTACTACGGCACCGGCAAGTGGGGCGGCCAGGACCCGCGCTGCGGGGCGTACCTCCCGGTCATCTACGCCCTGCGCGACGACCTCACGCTCCTGCACGTCCAGGACTACAACTCCGGGCCGATCATGGGCCTGGACAACCAGTACCACTCCATGGGCGCTGCCGACTTCCACATCGCCATGACCGACATGCTGCTCACCGGCTTCCCGGTCGCGGGCGACCCGAACAACCTCTTCCCGCCGCTGCGCCCCGACCAGGTGGCGATCGGCATGCCGGCCTCGACCAACGCGGGCAACGGCTATGTGGCCCCCTCCGAGGTCACCAAGACCCTGGACTGTCTGACGAAGGGGACGAACTGCGGCTCGTACGCGACGCACGGGACCTGGCCGTCGCTGCGGGGCCTGATGACATGGTCGGTGAACTGGGACCGCTACTCGAACTGGGAGTTCCAGAAGACCTTCGACGGGTACTTCGGCTGAGGCCCGTCAGCAGGCCGAGGGTGGTCAGCACCATGGTGCTCAGGCACCAGCTGGCCACCACGTCCAGCGGCCAGTGCCAGCCGCGCCGGACGAGGCCGTACGACACCCCGAGGACCAGCAGCGCGCAGCCGGTCACCAGGCACCGGCGGGTGACGGCCGACCGGAGCCAGGGGAGCAGGATCAGGGTCGCGGAGCCGTAGGCGACGGCCGCCGTGGCCGTGTGCCCGGAGGGGAAATAGCCGACGCCGGGGGGCACCACGGGGGTCCCCGGCCGTGCGGTCCAGTCCTTGAGCGGTACGACGATCGCCGGGACCAGTGCCATCAGGACGGCCGCGGCCAGCGGCGGCAGCCACCACCGGTCCGCCCCGGCGGCCCGTCCCCGCCAGAGGGCGTAGCCCACGGCCGCGACGAGGGCCGGGACGGCGACCTGGACGTTGCCGAAGTCGGAGAGGAACCCGCCGAACCGGTCCGGCTCGACGAGGGCCCGGCTGAGCCGGGCGTCCAGGCGCAGCAGTGGGCCGTGGGCCAGGACCTGCCAGGTGATCAGTGCGAAGAGGACGGCCGGGACGCCGAGGAGGAGGAAGGCCAGGACGCGGCGGGCTGAGGTCGACACGGCACCCAGCTTCGCAGGTCCGTCCTCGCGACACGCAGAAGCCGGACAGCGGAAAAGGAGGTCGGCCGCCCCGGAACAGGGGGGGTAGTTCCGAGGCGGCCGTCCGGATCGGAACGTCGCGCGCCCCGGGGGGTTTGGGGCGGCGACCGTCCGATCGGTGAGGAGATCCCGGAGCCGTCAGGCGCCGGTTGTGTGCGCGAGGGCACGACCAGGTCGAAGCTGGGGAGGCCTCGGCCTGAGATCGCCCACAGTCCCCTGTGGGCGGGGTGTATCTCTCATCTGAGTAGAACCTACGGCAGGCCGGGCCGCTTGGGCAGACGGAATCGGCTCCCGTCATCCACCCCGCACACGTTCTTCACACGGCCTGCCGCAGGGACCGTTTTCGGCCGCGCCTGCTCAGATGCGCGCGAACGCCTGCTCGATGATGTCCAGGCCCTCGTTGAGAAGGTCCTCGCCGATCACCAGCGGGGGCAGGAAGCGCAGCACGTTGCCGTAGGTGCCGCAGGTCAGGACCAGCAGGCCCTCGGCGTGGCAGGCCTTGGCGAGGGCGGCGGTGGCCTCCGGGTCGGGCTCCTTGGTGGCCCGGTCCTTGACCAGCTCGATCGCGATCATGGCGCCACGCCCGCGCACGTCACCGATGACGTCGAACTTCTCGGCCATGGCGGTGAGGCGACCCTTCATGACCTCCTCGATGCGCTTGGCCTTGGCGTTGAGGTCGAGCTCCTTCATGGTCTCGATGGCGCCGAGCGCGCCCGCACAGGCGACGGGGTTGCCGCCGTACGTACCACCCAGGCCACCGGCGTGCGCGGCGTCCATGATCTCGGCGCGCCCGGTGACCGCGGCGAGCGGCAGACCGCCGGCGATGCCCTTGGCGGTCGTGATCAGATCGGGCACGACGCCCTCGTCCTCACAGGCGAACCACTGCCCGGTCCGGCAGAAGCCGGACTGGATCTCGTCGGCGACGAAGACGATCCCGTTGTCGGCGGCGAACTGCCGAACGGCCGGAAGGAAGCCCTTCGCGGGCTCGATGAAGCCACCCTCGCCCAGCACCGGCTCGATGATGATCGCGGCCACGTTGTCCGGGCCGACCTGCTTGGTGATCTGGTCGATGGCCTGCGCGGCGGCCTCCGGCCCGGCGTTCTCCGGCCCGGTCGGCCAGCGGTAGCCATAGGCCACCGGCACGCGGTACACCTCGGGGGCGAACGGCCCGAATCCGTGCTTGTACGGCATGTTCTTGGCGGTGAGCGCCATGGTCAGGTTGGTCCGCCCGTGGTACCCGTGGTCGAACACGACGACGGCCTGCCGCTTGGTGTACGCACGCGCGATCTTGACGGCGTTCTCGACGGCCTCGGCGCCGGAGTTGAACAGCGCGGACTTCTTGGCGTGGTCGCCGGGCGTCAGCTCGGCGAGCGCCTCCGCGACCTCCACATACCCCTCGTACGGGGTGACCATGAAACAGGTGTGGGTGAAGTCGGCGAGCTGGGCGCTGGCCCGCCGCACAACGGCCTCGGCGGACGCGCCGACGCTGGTCACGGCGATACCGGACCCGAAGTCGATGAGCCGGTTGCCGTCGACGTCCTCGATGATCCCGCCACCCGCGCGCACGGTGAAGACCGGCAGCACGGAGCCCACGCCCTGCGCGACCGCGGCGGTGCGGCGGGCCTGCAGCTCCTGCGACTTCGGGCCGGGGATGGCGGTGACGACGCGGCGCTCCTGCGGAAGTGCGGTCATGGGGGCTCCTGATGATCTTGCGTACCCGAGCGGTGAGTTTTCGCCCGCTTACCTATCTTTCTTCGCAGGCTAGGGCCGGGGGTGGGGGGTGGGCATGCTCCATGTGGGCGTCTTCGGGGTATGCCGTTGTCCGGAGTGGACATAGAGGAACCGGGAGAGGGACGCGGCGGCATGCTCGCATCTCTTCGGGTGCCCTGCCACGCAATCGCCGAACTCCCCTTGGAAGGGCATTAGATTGGCTCGCTGATGGTGGACGGAAGCTCTGGTCAGGGGGCAAGGGCAATGGACAGCGACGGGACGCAGGACGCGCGGGGCACGCATGCTCACCCCGTGCCGCGGCCGGCGGAGCCGACGGACGTGCCCGCGGTGCCCCGGAACGGGCCCGCGGCGCCGTACAACGCCGGGGCGACGCCGTACGAGGCCCCCGCCGTGCCGCCACGGCCGGTGCGCGCGCCGGACATGCCACCGCCGGCCGCGCAGCCCGGGCGCGCCCCCCAGTCGCCGCACCCCCGCTCGCCCGTCGCCGACTGGCTCGACCAGCCGCGCCCGGCGGTCGAGCCCGGCATCTGGCGCTACGGCTACCGCCTGCCCAAGGCGGCACACCAAGGACAGCGCCTGGCCCCGGTCACCATCGTCGGCTTCGCCGTCCCCCTCGTGGCGGGACTGTTTCTGTGGTCACTGTGGCGGCACGGCGGCCTCCCCTACCAGTGGACCGTCCTCAAGATGCTCACCCCCGACGACTGGTGGTGGCCCGGCACCACGTCGCCGAAGGGCTACCAGGGCCGCGAGGTCAAGACGGTCGCCGACGGGGTGTTCTTCGCGATCCTCGTCTATGCCATGGCGCGCCTCGGCAGCTGGCCCGACGTCATTCGGCACTTCGTCACCCGACGCGGGCAATCCGCTCGCGCCCTCATCGCCGCCCTCGGTGCGCTGATCGCGCTGGCCTTCGTCTTCCCGAGCTGGTTCGGCCTCGGCTGGGACGCCCTGCCCGTCCAGGATCCGTTGTTCTCCCTGATCGTCCTGATCAACGGCGGCGACTACGGCGTGTTCGCATCGAAGCCGCTGACGGACGGGATGTACGCGCTCATCACCCTGCTGGTGCTGTGGCCGTTCGCCCGGATCGGCGGTTGGTGGCCCCTCGTGAAGGAGGCGCTCGCCGCGCGGGCTCGGGCGGGGACGGCCGAGGCTGTACCGCCGACCGTCGACCGGCGGCCCTCGCAGTGGCCCGAACTGCGCGAGGCCGGTCAGCACCAGGCCGCGGACATGCTCACCGCCGAGGTGGATGCAGGCCGGATGAACGACGTGGACTGTGCCAGGATCGGCCACATGTGGACCGTGGCCCGCGCCCGGGCCCGGCTGTCCTCCTTCACCGACACCGTGCTGCGCGAGGGTGCCGCCGCCTGGACCCACCCCTCCGGAGACCGCGATCTGCCCGGCCGAGCCCCCCGGCACGATGTGCTCACCAAGCAGGTGCGCCTCGGACAGTGGGTGGCCGGGGACCGTACCCCCCTCGCCTACGGCGGTGCCGGGGCGGCTCTTGCACCGGACACGCTGGGCACCTCACTGCTGGCCGTCGGGCCCTCGGGCTCGGGCAAGACTCGCCACCTGGTCCGGCCCGTCGTCGAGTCGCTCGGCCTGCAGGCACTCGCTGGACAGTGCGCCGTCGTCGCCGTGTGCGCGGCGGGCACCCCGCTCGGACCCGACTCGGCCTACGACGTGGTCGTACGCCTCGGCGACCCGGAGTCCGTGCACGATCTCGACCCGTACGCGGACTCCGACGACCCCGACGAGGCGGCCGCCTTTCTGGCGGAAGGGCTGGCCGGCGACCTGGACACCGTGAGCGGTCAGCGAGCGGTCACCGCCCTCGCCCAGCTCCTCGGCCCCTACCAGGCGGCGTACGGGCGGTTCCCGGCCCTGCCCGTGCTGCGGGAACTCCTGGAAGGTGACTCCTCGGTCCTGGCCGCGCTGCGTGACGCGCTCGCCGGGGACGAGCACGCCGTCATGCGCCGCGAACTCGAGGCGCGTGCCCGCCAGTCGGACAGCGCCGGCGATCCCGGGCAGGTCCTGGCCGACCGGCTCGCGGTGCTGGACCGGCCGGCGTTCGCCGGGTTCTTCGGCGGGCACGGCGGAAGCGCCCGGCCGTTCTCCCTGCGCGCCGTCGCCCACCATCCGTTGCGCGTCCGTATCGACCTGCCCGACCGGGGACACGAGGAGGCGTCCCGGATCGTCACGCGGCTGCTGCTCGCCCAGTTCGGTGCCGTGGCCTCGGCAGGCGAACCCACCCACTTCACTTGCCTCGTCGTGGACGACGCCACCGGCGCGGTGACGGCCGAGTCCGTCCGCCGTATCCAGCGCCTGCGCTCCCGCAACGCGGGCGTGGTGCTCGCCCTGCGCACGATCGGCGATGTCCCCGAGGCGCTGCACGGACCGCTGTACGCGGCTGTCGGCTGCCATATGGCGTTCTCCGGTGTGACCACATGGGACGGCGGCAGGTTCGCGGACGCCTGGGGCACCCAGTGGGTGGAGACCCGGGACGTGGCCCGGCACACCGTCTTCGCGGACCAGCCGATGACACGCGCCATTCACGCCCTGCGCAAGCTCGTGACCGGCAAGGCGGTGACGACCGAGGCCGTCACCGTCCGGCAGGTGGAGCGTGAGAGGTGGTCCGCGTCCGAGTTGGCGCATGGGGTGCCGGCGGGGCATGCGGTGTTGTCGTTGACGAGTGTGCGGGGGGAGCACGCGCCGCCGTTGTTGGTGGATCTGAGGGGGTGAGGGGGCGGCGCGGGATCGTACGGTGAGGCAGAATCGGTGTAGGTCGTTCATACGGTTCGGCCAAAGGATGCAAGGATGCATTCAGCTGTCGAACGGCTGGGTGCCCGGTTTGCGGCAACTGAAGGACCGATGCCCCCTACCCTCGCCTCGCTCGTCCACCACTCCGCGCTGAAGCTGACCGTGCGCGCGGGCGAGGACCGCCTCGATGTGCCCGTCCGCTGGGCCCACGTCAGTGAGCTGGCCGACCCCGTGCCGTACATGGAGGGCGGTGAGCTGCTGCTGATCACCGCGCTCAAGCTGGACGCCGAGGACCCCGAGGGCATGCGGCGGTATGTGAAGCGGCTGGTGGGGGCCGGCGTCGTCGGGCTCGGGTTCGCCGTGGGGGTCAACTACGAGGAGATCCCGGCGGCTCTCGTCGACGCCTGCCGGACGGAGGGGCTGCCGCTGCTGGAGGTGCCCCGCCGCACCCCCTTCCTCGCCATCAGCAAGGCCGTGTCCGCCGCCATCGCCGCCGACCAGTACCGCGCCGTCACCGCCGGGTTCGCCGCGCAG
Source organism: Streptomyces sp. RB17 (assembly GCF_009604455.1). Lineage (GTDB taxonomy): Bacteria > Actinomycetota > Actinomycetes > Streptomycetales > Streptomycetaceae > Streptomyces. Next base: position 100,332 of record NZ_WEGL01000010.1, on the reverse strand, counting down.
CGGGAGCTGACCAAGCAGGCGCTGAACGCCGGACCCGAGGGGCTGCTCGGCGCGCTCGCCGGGCAGGTCGACGGGTGGGCCGCACTGTACGACGCCTCCGGTTCCGTCGTCGCCGCCGCGCCCGAGTGGGCCGGCCGGCGCGCCGCCCGGCTGACGGCGGACGTCGAGCGGCTGCGGGAGCGGCCCGCGCCGGCTTCGTCCGTCGTCGGCGGGCCCGATCACGAGGACCGGGTCGAGCTGCACTCCCTGGGCACGGGGCGGCGGCCGCGCGCCGCGCTCGCCGTCGGCACCGCCGCCACCCTCGGCACCGCCGAGCGGTACGCCGTGCACTCCGCCATCGCCCTGCTCACCCTCACCACCGAACGCTCCCGCTCCCTGCACGCCGCCGAACAGCGCATCGGCACGGCCGTACTGCGCATGCTCCTGGCCGGGGAGCCCGACCACGCCCGGGCCGTCGCCGGGGACCTGTACGGCGGGCTGCTCGACGCGCCGTTCCGGATGATCGTCGCCGAGTCGGTGCCGGGACCCGCCGCCCGGGCGCACGCCGATGCGCAGGGGCACGTGCGGGCGCCGGGTGCCGGTGGCGGCGCGCCCGTCACCGGCGACCCGGGTGGTGATCCGCTGGGCGGTCTCGCGGAGGGCGTGGAATCCGCCGCCGCGCGCTCCGGGGAGGCCGTGCTGGTCGTGCCCGAGGGTGAGCGGCTGGTGGTGCTCGCCGCCGACGGCGGCGCCGCGGTGGCCGCCTGCACGCAGTACGCGGCGGTGCTGGAGGCGGCGCGGGCGGTGCCCGAGCAGGCCGCGGGCGACGAGGACGACCTGGTCGTCGGGTTGTCCGCGCCGGCCGGGCCGATCGCCGCCGCCGTGGCCTACAAGCAGGCCGAGCAGGCGCTGTCGGTGGCGCGCCGGCGCGGGCGGGTGCTGGTGGAGCACGAGCAGCTGGCCGCGGGGTCCGTGCTGCCGCTGCTGGCCGACGACGCGGTGAAGGCGTTCGCGGACGGGTTGCTGCGGGCGCTGCACGAGCACGACGCCACCGGGAGGGGGGATCTGGTGGCCTCGCTGCGGGCGTGGCTGTCGCGGCACGGGCAGTGGGACGCGGCCGCCGCGGACCTGGGGGTGCACCGGCACACGCTGCGGTACCGGATGCGCCGGGTCGAGGAGATCCTCGGGCGGTCCCTGGACGACCCGGACGTCCGGATGGAGCTGTGGCTCGCCCTGAAGGCGACCAGCGCCGAATAGGCCGGACAGCGAGGCGTCGAGTAGTCCAAACAGTAGTGTGCGGTCCGGCCACTGCTACGACTCGGACAAGCGACCCCCGGCCGCCCCCGCCCTACCGTGGAGCACGAAAGCCAAGCACACCCCCAAACGCGGAAGGGCCGGGAATCACAGATGACTTCCACCCACGCCTTCTGGCTCGCCGGCCGCCAGGTCACCGGCGAGGACACCTTCGACGTCACCTCCCCGTGGGACGGCCGGCTCGTCGGCACGGTCAGCGTGCCGACCGACGCCCAGGTCGAGGAGGCCGTGGCCGCCGCGTACGCCGTACGGGACGAGTTCGCCGCCACCCCGGCGCACGTACGCGCCGCCGCCCTCGACCACGTCAGCAAGCGGCTGATCGAGCGCACCGAGGAGATCGCCCAGCTGATCTCCGCCGAGAACGGCAAGCCCGTCAAGTGGGCCCGGGGCGAGGTCGGCCGTGCCGTCTCCGTGTTCCGGTTCGCCGCCGAGGAAGCCCGGCGGTTCAACGGCGGCGAGGCCCAGCGGCTGGACACCGACGCCGGCGGCCAGGGCCGGCTGGCGCTCACCCGCCGCTTCCCGAAGGGTGTCGTGCTCGGCATCGCGCCGTTCAACTTCCCGCTGAACCTGTGCGCCCACAAGGTCGCCCCGGCGATCGCCGTCGGCGCGCCGATCGTCCTCAAGCCGGCCCCGGCCACCCCGCTCTCCGGCCTGATCCTCGGCGAGCTGCTGGCCGAGACCGACCTGCCGGCCGGCTCCTGGTCGGTCCTGCCGGTGCCCAACGACCGCATGCCCGCCCTCGTCCAGGACGAGCGCCTGCCGGTGATCTCCTTCACCGGCTCCGACAAGGTCGGTTACGCGATCATGGACTCGGTGCCGCGCAAGCACTGCACGCTGGAGCTCGGCGGCAACGGCGCGGCCGTCGTCCTCGCCGACTTCGCGAGCGAGGAGGACCTGGACTGGGCCGCGACCCGCATCGCGACCTTCTCCAACTACCAGGGCGGCCAGTCCTGCATCTCCGTGCAGCGCGTGATCGCCGACGCCTCCGTCTACGACCGCCTGCTGCCGCGCATCGTCGCCGCCGTCGAGGCCCAGGTCACCGGTGACCCGTCCGACGCCAAGACGGACGTCGGCCCGCTGGTCAGCGAGGACGCCGCCAAGCGCGTGGAGTCCTGGGTGAAGGAGGCCGTCGAGGCCGGTGCCCAGCTGCTCACCGGCGGGGACCGCGACGGCGCTTCCTACGCGCCGACCGTCCTCACCGACGTACCGGCGGACGTGACGATCGCCTGCGAGGAGGTCTTCGGTCCCGTCCTCACCGTGCGGAAGGTGGACGGAGAGGCCGAGGCGTTCGCCGCGGTCAACGACTCAAAGTACGGCCTCCAGGCGGGCGTGTTCACCCACGACCTGCAGGTCGCCTTCCGCGCCCACCGCGCCCTCGAGGTCGGCGGCGTGGTGATCGGCGACGTCCCGTCCTACCGCGCCGACCAGATGCCGTACGGCGGCGCCAAGCAGTCCGGCGTGGGCCGCGAAGGCGTGCGGTTCGCGATGGAGGACTACACCTACGAGCGTGTGCTGGTCCTGACCGGCATCGCGCTCTGACCTGCCACGGACAGGTCAGGAACAGAACGGCCGCAGCCCACTGTGCGGGGGCTGCGGCCGTTCGTGTTCACCAAATGGTCTGGTCGGGTAAAGGATTTGGCATCGGCCGGTCAATAATCTTGTTCTGTGCATGACTCAGCTGCCGGTCCCCGTGTCGACTAAGGCGACCGAATACGTCCGACACCGGACCACTCAGGGGAACACATGCACATAGCCCGAACCGGGCGCGGCCTCGCGGCCTCCGCCGCCACCGCCGCACTCGTCGCCGCAGGAGTGGCGACCCTCTCCTCGGCCGGCGCCACCACCGCCGCGCCCGCCGGCGTGCCGCACACCTTCGCGCAGCCGGCCATCGCGGGGCAGACGCTCGTCCACGACGTGGCCAGCCCCCTCCCCATCGCCCAGTGCCAGGCGAAATGGCACATCAACTGCTACAACCCGCTCCAGTACAGAACGGCGTACAACCTCAACCCGCTGTACAAGAAGGGCATCACGGGCAAGGGCCGTACGATCGTCATCGTCGACTCCTTCGGGTCCCCGACCGTCCAGCACGATCTGGACGTCTACAGCAAGCAGTTCGGGCTGCCCAGCACCAAGGTCCAGGTCGTCAAGTGGGGCCACGTCCCGAAGTTCGACCCGAAGAACTCGGACATGACCGGCTGGGCCGGCGAGACCTCGCTGGACGTCGAGATGGCCCACGCCGTCGCGCCCGGCGCGAAGATCGTCCTGGTGGAGACGGCGGTCTCCGAGACCGAGGGCACCACGGGTCTGCCGGAGATGATGTCCGCCGAGAAGTACCTGATCGACCACGGTGTCGGCGACGTCATCAGCCAGAGCTTCGGCGCCACCGAGAACACCTTCCCGGGCTTCGACAAGGGTGACTTCTCCAGCATCAAGAAGCTCCGGTACGCCTTCGAGGCCGCGCAGCGCAAGCACGTGACGGTCCTCGGCTCCTCCGGTGACGGCGGCGCCACCGACATGAAGGCCGACGGCAAGACGTACTACACCAAGCGCGTCAACTCCTGGCCGTCCTCCGACCCGTTGGTCACCTCCATCGGCGGCACCCAGCTGCACCTGAACGACAAGGGTGAGCGGACCAAGCCGGACAGCGTCTACAACGACTACGGCGCGGGCGGCGGCGGCCAGTCGCACGTGTTCACCCGCCCGGCCTTCCAGGACGGGGTGAAGAACGTCGTCGGCACCCGCCGCGGCACCCCGGACATCTCGATGGCCGCCGCGGTCAACGGCGGTGCGTGGGTCTACTCGAGCTACGACCCGACCGCCACCGGCTGGGACGTCTCCGGCGGCACCAGCGAGGCCAGCCCGCTGTTCTCGGGCATCGTCGCCCTCGCCGACCAGGCGGCCGGCCACCGCCTGGGCGACATCAACCCGGCGCTCTACACGCTTCTCAAGCAGAAGAACCCGGGCATCGTCGACGTCAACGACGGCACCGACAACAGCTACGAGGGCGTCAAGGGCTACAAGGCCGTGAACGGATACGACATGGCCACCGGCGTGGGCACGCTGGACGCCCTGCGTCTCGTGCAGGCCCTCGCCAAGCAGCACTAACGGTAATCATTTTCATGTAGACTGAGCGTGGCGCCGGCCGCCATGCAGAAGGGGCCCGGCACCGCTGCCTTCCGGTGCCGGGCCCCTTCACGTCGTCGGTCTCCTCCGGACCCTCAACCGGAGAAGCCGACGTGCGCGAGCCGCAGCGGGCCGCGCAGCCTGAGGTGGACGTCGTGCACGCCGTCGGCGGCGAGGCCGGCGCCCAGGGTGGTGTAGGCGTAGACGTCGGTGGTGGGGCCGGCCGGGCTCAGCGCGGCCAGCACGGGGCCGCCGTCCAGGGACACCTCCAGTACGCCCTCGCCCGCCACCTGTGCCGTCACCTCGCCCACCCCGGTACCGAAGTCGCAGGCCCGGTAGACGAGTTCCGCCGTGCCGCCGTGCGCGGGTGTCACCGCGTCGCCCGCCGTCCTCGTCCGGTCCACGATCGCGACACCGGACTGCTCGTCGAAGTCGGCCGCCGCCAGGCCGCGTCGCAGCACGGGGCGCGGGGCCGGCGCCGTGCCGTCGAGGTGCACGGTCGTGCGCAGGCGGACGTCCTCGCTGGACGCGCCGAGCAACAGGTCGTACGGGCCCTGCTCCAGCCGTCGGCAGCCCTGGGCCACGTCCCAGAACTCCAGTGCGGCCGACGGGACGTCGAAGGAGACCCGGGCCGTCTCGCCGGGGGCGAGGGAGAGCCGGCGGTGGGCCAGGAGCTCACGGCGCGGGCGGGGCACCGACGGGTCCACGGCCCGGCCGTAGAGCTGCACCACCTCGTCCGCCGCCCGGTCCCCGGTGTTCGTCACCGCGCACGAGACGTGCACCGAGCCGTCCTCGACGCGGGCCTCGAGGTCGGCGTAGGCGAAGGACGCGTACGACAGGCCGTGGCCGAAGGGGAAGAGCGGTGTGCCCTCGAAGTAGAGGTAGGTCTGCCGGCCGCCGATGATGTCGTAGTCGAGCAGGCCGGGCAGGTCGGCGTCGGAGGCGTACCACGTCTGCGGGAGACGGCCGGCCGGTGAGACGTCGCCGGCCAGGGTGCGGGCCAGGGCGGTGCCCGCCGCCTGTCCGCCGTGCGCCGTCCACAGCACCGCCGGCAGCCGTGCCACGTCCACCGCGTACGGATAGGCCGAGGTCAGGACCAGCACGGTGCGCGGGTTCGCGGCTCGGGCCGCGCGCAGCAGCCGCTGCTGGTGTCCGGGCAGCTCCAGGGTCGTACGGTCCTCGGTCTCACGGCCGTTGATGTGCGGGTCGTTGCCCGCGACCACCACGACGACGTCCGCCCGCGCGGCCGCCCGGGCCACGGCCTCCTCGCCCCGCTCGACCGTGATCACCTCGAAGACGTCCCCGGAGCCGCCGGCCTCGGCGACCTTCACGCCGTCCGCGGCGACCCGCACCTGACGACCCGTGCCCAGGTGGGTGAGGAGGTGACCGCCCCGGTGCGGTTCGAGGCGGAACGTCTCCTGGACCACCCAGCCGCCCGGCTGGTCCGCGGCGGCGCGCACATAGCCGTCGTCGGCGACCGAGAGCCAGCGGCCGTCCGGCGCGCGCAGGGTCAGCACGCCCTCGCCCCAGTCCACCAGTGCCAACTCGGTGCCGACGGAGTCCGCGACGAGCGGCGGCAGATCGGTACGGCCATGCAGCAGCGCCGGGTCCAGGGCGCCCTCGGCGCCGCGCACCTCGTCCGGCGCGTCCGTGGCCGGCACGCGCAGGAAGGCACCGGCGGCGGTGCGCAGCCGGACGCGGTCCACGCCCTCCGCGAACTCCACCCGGTCCGCGCCGAACCGCTCGTACAGGCCTTCCAGGGGAGTGGAGCGATGGATGAGGCTGCCGCTGTACCAGTCGAGCTTGCACTCGTCGGCGAGCAGACCGACCACCGCGATCCGGCTGTCGGGCGCGAGCGGCAGCAGGTCCTCCTCGTTCTTCAGCAGCACGATCGCCTGCTCGGCGGCCTCCCGGGCGAGCGCCCGGTGCGCCGGGGTGTCGAACGCGCCGGTGCCGGCGTGCGGGTCGTCGTGCGGGTCGAACTCGCCGAGCCGGAAGCGGACGGAGAGCTGACGGCGTACGGCGGTGTCGATGTCCGCCTCCGTCAACAGGCCCTTCTCGTAGGCTTTTTCGACCCGCCCGACGATCTGCGCGCTGTCCGTGCCGTGGTCGGTGAAGCTGTCCACGCCGGCCAGCAGGGCGGCGGCGGTGGCCTCCTCGTGGGTGGCGAAGTAGTGCTCGGCGTCCACCAGGTTGGAGGGCGCGCTCGCGTCCGAGCAGACCAGCAGCTCCTCGTCGGTCCAGGTGCGCAGCTCCGAGCGCAGGTAGGGGGAGAGGTGGTTGGGGCGGCCGTTGACCAGGTTGTAGGCGGGCATGACCCCGGCCACCGCACCGGCCTCGACGGTCTCCTTGAAGGCGCGCAGATCGTACTCGTGCAGCACGCGCGGACGGACGGAGGCGTTCGACGTGGCCCGGTCCGTCTCGTTGTTGTGGGCCAGCCAGTGCTTGAGGACGGGCGCCGTACGCCAGTACACCGGATGGTCGCCGCGCAGGCCCCGGGTGTACGCCGTGGCGATCGCCGAGGTCAGCTTCGGGTCCTCCGAGTAGCCCTCCTCGTTACGGCCCCACAGCGGATGCCGGAGCAGGTTGACCGTCGGCGACCAGACGTTGAGGCCGACCCGGTCGTCCCGGGCCCGCATCGCGCGCACCTCCCTGGACACCGCCTCGCCGACGCGTCGCACCAGCTCCGGGTTCCAGGTCGCGCCGAGCCCCACGGCCTGCGGGAACACCGTGGCCGGGCCCATCCAGGCGACGCCGTGCAGCGCCTCCTGGCCGGTGCGGAAGGCGGCGATGCCCAGGCGCTCCACGGCGGGCGCGAACTGGTGCAGGAAGGCGGTCTTCTCGTCCAGCGTCAGCCGCGCCAGCAGGTCGTCGATGCGCTTCGTGAACGGCAGGTGCGGATCACGGAAGGGCGGCGTGGACGGTGAGTCAACGGTCACGAGTGGTTCCCCCTGCGGATGGAGCGACGAGACGCTTTCGAAGCGCTTCGATGCTCATGGGGCCAAGGGTGGAGTGTCAAGGTGCCGGACCTGAAGTCGGCGTGTTTGTCGCCGACTTCCCCATGGGTATGGACCACCGGCCGGTCTCGCGGCGCAATCGGGGAATCTTGGAAGCGACCCTTGTGCGCCCCCAGGTGTTCACTTAACCTCGCAGCAACATCGAAGCGCTTCGACGCCTCACTTCGTTCGACGTCCGCCTTCGTCGAAGCGTATTTCCGCTCAGCCAGATCCACTCGAGACACCGCAGCCGACGGCCACCGCCGGGTGTCCTGGTGCGCCATGAAGGGTTGACGCAATGACGCCGAACGCCGCCTCCGCATCGTCCGGGCCCAGCCGGAGAAGTTTCCTCGCCTCCACGGCGGTCGCCACCGCAGCGGTGGCCGGGGGAATGCCGTTGCTCGCCGCCTGCGTGGGATCGGACAGCGGGTCGGGCGGGGGCACCACGTCGGGCAAGAACGCGAAGAAGATCCTCCCGGCCTACGTGGCCAGCAGCGTGGTGACCCCGGACATCCCGTCCAAGAACGGCTCCTCGATGGGCTTCACCGGCAAGCTCGACGTCGACACCCTCAAGACCTCGGTTCCGAAGAAGCTCGGCAAGGGCGGCAAGGTCACCATCATGTCGCCGTTCTGGGGCTCCCCGCCCAAGCAGAACTGCGCCTACTACACGGCGGCGAACGCCATGATCGGCGTCGACGTCCAGTGGCAGAACCAGGACGGCAACACCTACGACCAGAAGCTCGGCGCGGTCCTCGCCTCCAGCGACATCCCGGACGCGGTGGTCATCCCGGGCTGGAACATGACCGCCAAGATACCCAGCGCGATCATCGGCAAGTTCACCGACCTCGGGCCCTACCTGTCCGGCGACAAGGTCAAGGAGTACCCGAACCTCGCGGCGATCCCCACCGACGCCTGGCAGCGGTCCATCTTCGGCGGCAAGCTGATGGGCCTGCCGATGCCCGCGTCGTACGTCCAGAACATCGTGCCGCTCTACCGCCAGGACATCTTCGACAAGCAGGGCTACGAAGTCCCGAAGTCCGCCGACGAGTTCATGGCCCTGGCCAAGGAGATCACCAACGCCAGGGCCAAGCGGTGGGCCTGCGGCGACATGAAGTGGACCGCGTTCAACACCTTCGGCGTGATCAGCGGCGGTGAGAAGTCGCTCAGCTGGACCGTGGTCGACGGCAAGATGACCCACCGCATGGAGACCCCGGAGTACCTCGAGGCGCTGGAGTGGACGCGGAAGCTGTTCGCCGCCGGGTACGTCCACCCCGACTTCAAGCTGGGCAAGAGCCAGGCCACCGACCCCAGCCCCACGTTCGCCGCCGGCGAGTTCCTGATCTGGAACAACGACATCTCCAACTGGTACGGACAGCAGGCCATCCAGGCCGCCCAGAACCCCGACTTCAAGGTCTGGGGCATGGACCTGTGGGGCCACGACGGCGGCAACCCCGTCCTGTGGGCCGCGAACCCGGCCTCCATCTTCGCCTTCGTCAACAAGAAGGCCTCCGAGTCCGTCATCCGCGATGTGCTGGCCGTCGCCAACGCCACCGCGGCGCCGTACGGCACCAGGGAGTGGATGATGACCAACTACGGCGTCGAGGGCACCGACTACACGCTGAAGAACGGTGTGCCCGTCAAGACCGACAAGGGCAACAACGAGGTCGCCAACGCCTATGTCATGGTCGCGAGCCCCGCCGCGACCATCGCCCATCCCGACTTCCCCGACTACACCAAGGGCATGGTCGAGTGGCAGCAGCGGATGGGCTCCTTCACCAAGAAGTCGTCCTTCTGGGGCCTGCAGGTCGTCGAACCCAACCGCTACACCAACCTCACCAATGACATGGAGCAGCTGGAGGACGACATCGTCCGCGGCCACAAGAAGATCAGCGACATGCAGCAGTACATCTCCGACTGGAAGAGCAAGGGCGGGGACCGGCTGCGCGACTGGTACAAGAAGCTCCTCGACGACAACGGCTCGGCGGCGAGCTGACCCGGCACCGAGGCAAGGAGACCCGCCGTGTCCCACAGCACGGTGCCTCGGAGCGCCGAGGCCAGCACGCCGGTGAAGACCCCGGTGGCGTCCGGTGGCGCCACCGGCTCCAGAGAGAAGAAGGAGTCGGGCAAGCTGAGCTTCCGGCTCAGGTTCCGACGCGACCGTCTCCTGATCATGATGACCGTGCCGGCCCTCGTGCTGGTCCTGGTCTTCAACTACCTGCCGATCCTCGGCAACGTCGTCGCCTTCCAGGACTACGACCCCTACATCAGCGACAACGGCGTCGTCGCGATCCTGCACAGCCCCTGGGTGGGCCTGGAGAACTTCCAGCAGATCTTCGCCGACTCGGCGTTCTGGAACGCCGTGAAGAACACGCTGGTGCTGTTCTTCGTCCAGCTCGTGCTCTTCTTCCCGATCCCGATCCTGCTCGCGCTGCTCATCAACAGCGTGATCCGGCCCCGGGTCCGGGCGTTCTCCCAGGCGATCCTCTACCTGCCGCACTTCTTCTCCTGGGTGCTGGTCATCGCCGTCTTCCAGCAACTGTTCGGCGGCGCCGGGCTGTTGTCGCAGCTGCTCAGGCAACACGGCTTCGACGGACTGGACATCATGACCGACCCGTCGACCTTCAAGTTCCTCGTCACCGCGCAGAGCGTGTGGAAGGACGCCGGGTGGGGGATCATCGTCTTCCTCGCCGCGCTCGCCTCCGTCCCGCCGGACCTGTACGAGGCGGCCGCCATGGACGGTGCCGGGCGCTGGCGGCGGATGTGGCACGTCACCCTGCCGGCACTGCGGCCGGTGATCGCCCTGCTGCTGGTGCTGCGCGTGGGCGACGCGCTGACCGTCGGCTTCGAGCAGATCCTGCTCCAGCGCGATGCCGTCGGGCCCGGAGCGGGCGAGGTCCTCGACACCTTCGTGTGGTGGAACGGCGTCCGCAACCAGGACTTCGGCTACGCGGCCGCCGCCGGCCTCATCAAGGGCGTCATCAGCATCGCTCTGGTGCTCGCCGCGAACAAGGTGGCCCACCTCATGGGCGAGCAGGGGGTGTACAAGAAGTGACCGCCGTCATCGACAAGCCCGTGAGTGAGCCCGCGGCCGAGCGGAGCCGGTGGGCCGCCCCACCCCGGCCGGCGTGGGAGGAGGAACCCAGCAAGGTCGGCCTGGCGAGCAAGGGGCTCGTCCTCGGTCTCGCCTGCCTGGGGATCCTCTTCCCGCTCTGGATCGTCGTGGTCACCAGCCTGTCCTCCCGCAAGACCATCGACGCGGCCGGCGGCCTGGTGATGGTGCCCAAGGGAATCACCTTCATCGCCTACAAGGAACTGCTCAGCGGGGGGCAGGTCACCCGGGCCGCGGTCATCAGCGTGCTGATCACCCTGGTCGGCACGTTGTTCTCGATGACGGTGTCCGTGCTGTGCGCGTACGGGCTTTCGCGAACCGGTTCGCTGGGGCACCGGTGGATCCTGATGGTCCTGCTGGCGACCATGTTCTTCAGTGCCGGTCTGATCCCGACGTATCTGCTCGTGCAGTCCCTCGGGCTGACGGACAGCTATCTGGCGCTGATCCTGCCGAGTGCGATCAGCGTGTTCAACATCCTTGTCCTGCGCGGGTTCTTCATGGGGATATCGCAGGAACTCATCGACAGCGCGCGGATCGACGGGGCCGGGGACTTCCGGATTCTGTGGCAGATCGTGATGCCGTTGTCGCGGGCGGTGCTGGCGGTCATCACGCTGTTCTACGCCGTCGGGTATTGGAGCGCCTGGTTCAACGCGTCGCTGTATTTGAACGACCAGGACAAGATGCCGCTGCAGAACGTCATGATCCAGCTGGTGCAGAAGCAGCAGGCGCCGGTGGGCTTGGGACAGGCCATCAGGACCGGGCAGCTGTCGGGGCTGGCCGTGCAGATGGCCGTGATGGTGATGGCGTTGCTGCCGGTCGCCGTGCTTTCGCCGTTCGTGCAGCGGCATTTCAAGAAGGGGATGCTGACGGGGGCGGTGAAGGGGTGACGGTTCGCTGCGCCGGCCTCGCCGTTGAGCTTGCGGCCGTCTGCGGGGCGCGGGTCCGTCGTGGCTGGTCGCGCGGCTCCCCGCGCCCCTAGGGAGTTGCACCTGCCGTCGGCTGCGAGGCCCGCAGCCGCGAGCAGCCGTACCCGTGCTGGGGAACCCCCTCCGGGGAGGCACCCCGCCGGCGCGGGCAAGCGAACCCACCCCCGGCCCGCATCAGCACCGGTCCATCCACCAGACCCACGCCCACCGAGGTACCCCATGCCCACACCCACCCGCAGAACCGTCCTGACCGCCACCGCAGCCACCGCGGCCCTCCTCAGCCTCCCCGCCAGGGCCACCGCGGCCACACAGCCGACCCAGCACTACAGATGGCGCAACGCAGTCATCGGCGGCACCGGCTTCGTCACCGGTGTCCTCTTCCACCCCACCACCCCCGGCCTCGCCTACGCCCGCACGGACATCGGCGGCGCCTACCGCTGGGACGAGGACACCGCCCGCTGGACCCCCCTCACCGACCATCTCGGCTGGGACGACTGGAACCTCCTCGGTGTGGAGGCGTTGGCCGTCGACCCGGACCACCCCGACCGGCTCTATCTCGCCCTTGGTACGTACGCCCAGTCCTGGGCCGGCGACGGAGCCGTCCTCCGCTCCGAAGACCGGGGCGCCACCTGGCAGCGCACCGGCCTCACCGTGAAACTCGGCGCCAACGAAGACGGCCGCGGCACGGGCGAACGCCTCCTCGTCGACCCACGCGACAGCGACACCCTCTGGCTCGGCACCCGCCACGACGGACTCCTCAAGTCGACCGACAGAGGGGCCACTTGGGCCACGGACACCCGCTTCCCGGCCGCCCCCACCCCCGCCGGCCAAGGCGTCACCCTCCTCGTCGCCGCCGGCCGCGCCCTCTACGCCGGCTGGGGCGACGCGAGCGACACCACCCCGAACCTCTACCGCACCACCGACGGCACCACCTGGGAGCCCGTACCGGGACAGCCCACCGGCACCGCCGCCAAGGTGCCGATCCGCGCCGCGTACGACCCACACGCCCACGAGCTGTACGTGACGTACGCGAACGCCCCGGGCCCCAACGGCCAGACCGACGGCAGCGTGCACAAGCTGGACATCACCACCGGCACCTGGACCGACGTCACCCCGGCGGCCCCCGGCGGCACCGACACCTTCGGGTACGGAGGAGTCGCCGTCGCCGCCCACCGGCCCGGCACCGTCGTCGTCTCCACCAACAACCGCTGGTCCGCCGTGGACACCCTGTACCGCAGCACCGACGGCGGCCGCAGCTGGGTCTCGCTGAAGGACACCGCCGTCCTCGACGTCTCCGAGACGCCCTACCTGAAGTGGGGTGAGGCCGACCCCAAGTTCGGCTGGTGGATCCAGGCCGTCGCCGTCGATCCGTACGACCCCGAGCACATCCTCTACGGCACCGGTGCCACCCTCTACGGCACCCGCGATCTGCGGACCTGGGCACCCCGGATCCGCGGCCTCGAGGAGACCTCCGTCCGGCAGCTCATCTCGCCGCCCACCGGTGGGGCGCATCTGATCAGCGCGAACGGTGACATCGGCGTGCTGTACCACGAGCGGCTCACCGCCTCCCCGGCGCGCGGCATGGCCACCGACCCCGTCTTCGGCACCGCCACCGGACTCGCGCAGGCCGCGGCGAAACCGTCGTACGTCGTGCGCACCGGATGGGGGGACCACGGCAACGGGGCCTTCTCGGCCGACGGCGGGCGGACCTGGGCGCCCTTCCCGAGCCAGCCGGCTCTCGCCAGGGACGCGCCGGGGCCGATCGCGGTCAGTGCCGACGGCGGTGTGCTGCTGTGGACCTTCGTGCACGGCGACGGCACCACCTACCCTGCCCACCGATCGACGGACGGCGGCACGACCTGGGCTCAGGTGGCCACCTCCCCGAAGGGCGCCACGCCCCTCGCGGATCCGGTCGACCCCGCCGTCTTCTACGCGTACGACACCGCCACGGGCACGCTGCACGCCAGCACCGACGGCGGCCGCACCTTCGCCGCCCGCGCGACCGGGCTGCCGTCCGGCGACAGCCAGTTCCAGCTCGTCGCGGCGCCGGGGCGCGGCGGTGATCTGTGGCTGAGCACCAAGGGGAACGGGCTGTACCGGTCCACCGACGGCGGGGCGAGCTTCGGCAAGGTCGGCAGCGCGTGGGCCGCGTACACCCTCGGGTTCGGGAAGGCCGCGCCCGGCGTCGACTATCCGGCGATCTATCTCGTCGGCGCCACGGACACCGTCACCGCCGTCCTCCGCTCCGACGACCGGGCCAGGACGTGGGTCCGCATCAACGACGACGCGCACCAGTGGGGCTGGACCGGACAGGCCGTCACCGGCGATCCGCGCATCCACGGCCGCGTGTACCTCGCCACCAACGGGCGCGGCATCCAGTACGGGGAGCCCGCATGACACCGGCCCTCGCCGACGCCGGCCGGGGCCGCATCCTCTTCGGCGGCGACTACAACCCCGAGCAGTGGCCGGAGGAGACCTGGCAGGACGACGTCCGGCTGATGAAGGAGGCGTCGGTCAACTCCGTCACGCTCGGCGTGTTCTCCTGGGCGAAACTCGAACCCGAGCCGGGAGCACGGGAGTTCGGCTGGCTGGACCGGCTGATGGACCTCATGGACGACAACGGCATCGGGGTCGTGCTCGCCACCCCGACCGCCTCCCCGCCGCCCTGGATGGGCCGGCTGCACCCGGACACGCTGCCCCGCGACGCCGACGGACGGACCGAGTGGTGGGGCGGCCGGCAGCACTTCTCGCACTCCAGCGCCACCTACCGGCGCTACGCCGCCGCCATCACCGAGGACCTGGCTGCCCGCTACGGCACCCACCCGGCCCTCAGGATGTGGCACATCAACAACGAGTACTGCACCGTCGACCACGGCGACGAGGCGGCCGCCGCCTTCCGCCGCTGGCTGCGGGAGAAGTACGGCTCGCTCGACGCCCTCAACTCCGCCTGGGGTACAGCCTTCTGGAGCCAGGCGTACGACACCTGGGACGGCGTCCTGCCCGCGCGGCACACGCACTATCTGAAGAACCCCGCCCAGGTGCTGGACTTCCGGCGGTTCACCTCCGACATGCTCCTCGAGTGCTTCACCGCCGAACGCGACATCGTCCGCCGGCACACCCCGCACATCCCGGTGACCACCAACTTCATGCCGCTGTGGATCGGCCAGGACGCCTGGCGCTGGGCGGGGGAGGAGGACGTCGTCTCCGTCGATCTGTATCCCGATCCGCGTGATCCGCTGGGTGCGCAGCACGGGGCTCTGGTGCAGGACCTGACCCGTTCGCAGGCCCGCGGCCCCTGGATGCTCATGGAGCAGGCGGCCGGACCGGTCAACTTCCGCGGGGTGAACCATCCCAAGCCGCGCGGCCTGGGCCGGCTCTGGTCCCTGCAGGCCGTCGCCCGCGGCGCCGACGCCGTCTGCTACTTCCAGTGGCGCCAGTCCCGGCAGGGCGCCGAGAAGTTCCACTCGGGGATGCTCAGCCACGCGGGGGAGGAGGGCCGTACGTATCAGGAGGTACGGCGGCTCGGTGCCGAACTCGCGGCCATCGGCGCCCATGTGACGGGGAGCCGGATCGACTCCGGCATCGCGGTCCTGCACGACTGGCACTCCTGGTGGGCCGGCGCGCACGAAGGGCGGCTGTCCACGGAGGTGGGGCTGCCGGAGGTGCTCACCGCCTGGCACCGGGCGCTCTGGGAGGCTCATCTGACCTGCGACTTCGCCCGCCCGGAGGACGACCTGACCGGGTACCGGCTCGTCGTCGCACCCCAGCTCTACCTGCTCACCGACACCGCCCTCGACAACCTCCTCGGCTATGTCCGCGGCGGCGGCACCCTGGTCTGCGGCTTCCTCACCGGCGTCGCCGACGAGGACGACCGGATCAGGCCCGGCGGCATCGACGCCCGGCTGCGCGAGCTGTTCGGCATCCGCGTGCTGCACGAGTGGTGGCCGCTGGCGGCGGGGGAGACCGTCGAGTGCGAGGGGTTCCGCGGGACGCTGTGGTCGGAGGAGATCGAGCCGGAGCCCGGGGCGGCGGAGGTCGTGCCGTACAAGGGCGGTGAGCTGGACGGGCTGCCCGCCGTGCTGCGCCGGGGCCGCGCCTGGTACCTCTCCACGCTGCCCGAGCCGGAGGCGCTGCGCGCGCTGCTCGCCTCGATCGCCGCCGGGGCCGGGGTGCGGCCGGTGCTGGAGGGGCTGCCCGCCGGTGTCGAGGCGGTGCGCCGGGGCGAGCTGCTGTTCCTGCTGAACCACGGGCGGGAGCCGGTCACCGTCGAGGTCCCGGGCAGCCACCACGACCTGCTCGGCGGCGGTACCGTCACCGGTTCGCTCACCCTCGGCCGCTACGGCGTGGCGGTGCTGCGGCCATGAGCGGCGGACCGGTCCACGGCACCTGGGAACCGGCTCCGGCGGTCCGCTGGGAGGATGCGTTCCTGGCCGGGAACGGCCACCACGGCGTACTCGCGTTCGGGGATCCGGACGACGACCGGGTCATCGTCACCCATCACACCCTGGTCCGGCCCAACGGTGGCGAACGGGGCCGGCCACCCCGCCTGGCCGCCGAACTCCCCGCACTCCAGGACCGGTTGCTCGCCGGTGACCGCACCGCCGCCGAGGGCTTCACCGACGGCCGCCCCCTGCAGTGGGTGCAGCCCTTCCACCCCGCCTTCCAGGTACGGCTGCGCAGGCCCGACGGCAGCGGGCCCGGGCACGGCTACCACCGGGCCGTCGACTTCACCACGGGAGAGATCACGGCCCGCTGCGCCGACTGGCGCAGCCGGGCCTTCGTCTCCCGCGCGGACGACGTGATCGTGCACGAGATCGCGGCGGCCGACCTCGACATCGACCTGGACCACCGGCTGCCGGGCGCACCGGCCGGGCTGCGGGTCGGACACGGCGCGCTGCTCACCCCCGAGGGCGCCCTGCTGAGCCTGCGCGCCCGCTACCCCGGCAGCGACCGCGCCTACACCGGCGTGACCCTCGTCGCCGCGTGCGGCGGCAGCACCGAACTCGCCCCGCCGGGCGTCCGCGTCACCGGCGCCCACCGGGTCCTGCTGCTCACCCGCGTGCACCGGCACACCGGCGAGGCCGACGTGATCGCCGAGACCCGCCGGCTCCAGGCCCTCGCCGACGGCACCGAGCGGCCCTACGACACCCTCCTCGCCCGCCATCTGCACCGGCACCGCATCGCCTACGAGCGGGTATCGCTGGACCTCGGCGCCGACCCGGCCGAGCGCGCGCTGCCCGGCTCCGAACTGCTGAAACGCCCGCACAGCCCGGCCCTGCTGGAACG
The DNA here is from genome assembly GCF_009604455.1 of Streptomyces sp. RB17. Taxonomy (GTDB): domain Bacteria; phylum Actinomycetota; class Actinomycetes; order Streptomycetales; family Streptomycetaceae; genus Streptomyces. Next base: position 83,599 of record NZ_WEGL01000010.1, on the reverse strand, counting down.
GCTCTTCGCCGCCGGCCGCCACCACCTGCTCTCCAGCAGCGGCCTCAACCCGCCCCGGCTCACCGGACTGTGGACCGGTGACTGGGACACCGCCTGGTCCGGCGCCTTCACCACCAACGCCAACCTCAACCTGCAGACCGCCTCCGCGCCCGCCGCCGCCCTCCCCGAGGTCACCGAGGCGCTGGCCGCCCTCGTCGCCCGGCAGCTGCCCGACTGGCGGACCAACGCCCGCGCGATCTTCGGCACCCGGGGCGCCGTCGCGCCCTCGCACACCGACGGCGAGTCCGGGCTGACGTACCACTTCAGCCGCTCATACCCCCTGCACCTGTGGACGGCCGGAGCGGACTGGCTGCTCAAACCGCTCGTCGACCACGACGAGATCCACGGCACCCGTGACCCGCGCACCGCCGCCGCGCTCGCCGAGGCGGCCCTCTTCTACGAGGACTTCCTCACCCGCACCGACGCCGAGGGCCGGCTCGTCGTCGTCCCCTCCTACTCGCCCGAGAACCGACCCGCGAACGGCAGCTGGGGCGCCGTCAACGCCGCCATGGACCTCTCCGCCGCCCGGCACGCCCTGCTCACCGCCGCTCGCTACCACCCCGAACAGGCCACGAAATGGCGGGCGTTGGCGGACCGGCTGGCGCCGCACCGGACCAACAAGGACGGCGCCCTCGCCGAATGGGCCTGGCCCGGACTGGACGACACCTACGACCACCGCCACCTCAGCCACCTCTACGGCGTCTGGCCCCTGGACGAGATCAACCCCCACGACACCCCCGACCTGGCCGCCGCCGCCCACCGCGCCCTCGAACTGCGCGGCGCAGAGAACCACTCGGCCCACGGCCATCTCCACCACGCCCTCGTCGCCTCCCGGCTCGGCGACGGCCCCCGCGCCGCCCACGCCCTGCGCCAGGTCCTGGAGGGCGACTACTTCCACACCTCCCTGATGAGTGCCCACTACCCGCACCGGGACGTCTACAACGCGGACGCCGCGCACACCCTGCCCGGCGTGCTGATCGAGATGCTCGTCCAGTCCACCCCGGACCGGCTCGTCCTGCTGCCCGCCGTCCCGGAGGCGTGCCCGCGCGGCGAACTCCGGGGCGTGCGCACCCGGTTCGGCGCGGAGGTCCACCTCAGCTGGGATCCGCAGCACGCCACGGTCACCCTCAGACCGAGCCGCACCGCCCGCATCGACCTGCGGACTTCCTCCGGCACCCGACCGCTCGACCTCGTCGCCGGAGAAGACCGCGTCCTCACCCTGGGGGCGCGGTGACCGGGAAATCCGAGCAATTCCCCCCACCCATGGAAGGGACCCCATGGCAACAAGCACACTCGGCAGGGTCGCCAAGGCCCTGATCGCCCCCACCCTCGCCCTCGGCGCCACCGTCGGCCTCGCCTCGGCCCCCGCCTCCGCCGCCGTCTGGAGCTCCTGCGACCAGTGGGGCAGCACCACGCTGAACGGCTACACCCTCTACAACGACATCTGGGGCTCCGGCGCGGGCAGCCAGTGCATCTGGGCCAACTCCGGCACCAACTGGGGCGTCTGGGCGGACCACCCGAACACCGGCGGCATCAAGTCCTACCCCAACGCCAAGAAGGTGATCAACAAGTCGATCACCTCCATGAGCTCGCTCTCCAGCAGCTACAACGTCACCGTCCCGTCGTCCGGCGCCTACGAGACGGCGTACGACATCTGGGACACGGGCTACAAGTACGAGATCATGCTCTGGGTCAACAAGACCGGCGCCGTCGGCCCGCTCGGCACCTCCCAGGGCACGGTGAGCCTCGGCGGCTCCACCTGGACCGTCTACAAGGGCAACAACGGCTCCAACGACGTCTTCTCCTTCGTCCGCACCTCCAACTCCGGCTCCGGCACGGTGAACATCCTGCCGATCCTGAAGTGGATCAAGGACACCAAGGGCTGGTTCGGCGACGTGACCATCGGTGACCTCCAGCTCGGCTTCGAGATCACCTCCTCCTCCGGCGGGCTGAACTTCACCGTCAACAGCGAGAGTGTCAGCAGCAGCTGAGCGACGGCGACGGAAGAGGCGACGGAAGAAAGGGGGGGGCCGGTCCCGCGCGGACCGGCCCCCCTCACGCGCTCACTCCGCGATCGGCAGCAGCGCCCCGTCCCGCAGGAACAGCGGGATGCGGTCCAGCGGCGCGTCCACCGTCACCGCCGTACCGCCCTCGTACGTCGCACCCGTCCACCCGTCCGTCCAGCGCGCGCCCGAAGGGAGGTAGGTCGTGCGGGCCGTCGCGCCGGCCGTCAGCACCGGGGCGACCAGCAGGTCCCGGCCGAAGAGGTAGGCGTCGTCCACCGACCAGGCCGCCTGGTCGTCCGGGAACTCCAGGAACAGCGGGCGCATGACCGGCAGCCCCTCCTCGTGGGCCTCCCGCATGACCTTCAGGACGTACGGCTTCAGACGCTCGCGCAGGCGCAGGTACCTCTGCAGGATCGGGCCGGCCGCCTCGCCGTACGACCACACCTCGTTCGGGCCGCCCGTCATCTCCGGGCCCAGCGGCATGCCCGGGTCGCGGAAGCCGTGCAGCCGCATCAGCGGGGACAGCGCGCCGAACTGGAACCAGCGGATCATCACCTCGCGGTAGGCGGGGTCGTCCGGGTCGCCGCCGTGGAAGCCGCCGATGTCGGTGTTCCACCAGGGGATGCCGGACAGCGCGGTGTTGAGGCCGGCCGCGATCTGGCGGCGCAGGGTCGCGAAATCGGTGCCGATGTCACCGGACCACAGGGCGGCGCCGTAGCGCTGACTGCCCGCCCACGCCGAGCGGTTGAGGGTGATGACCTCCTCACCCCGTGCGCGCAGGCCCTCGTGGAAGGTGCGGGCGTTCTCGCGCGGGTAGAGGTTGCCGACCTCCAGCCCCGGGCCCGCCCAGTAGCGCAGGTTCTCCGGGAAGCCCGGCTTCAGCTCGGGCTCGCAGGCGTCCAGCCAGAAGGCCGTGATGCCGTAGGGGGCGAGGTAGTTGTCGCGGACCCTCGACCACACGAACTCCCGCGCCTCCGGGTTCGTGGCGTCGTAGAAGGCCACCTGGACGGTGGAGTCGACCTCCTTGTCCGGCCAGTCGGCGTGCGCCATCGGGCCGTACTGGGTGCCGATGAAATAGCCGCGCTGCTCCATGAGCGGGTGGTTCTCCGACAGCGGTGAGACCGACGGCCACACGGACACCACCAGCTTGACGCCCAGTTCCTCCAGCTCGCGGACCATCGCCGCCGGGTCGGGCCACTCCTTGGGGTCGAACTTCCACTCGCCGAGGTGGGTCCAGTGGAAGAAGTCGCACACGATCGCCGAGAGGGGCAGGCCCCGGCGCTTGTACTCCCGGGCCACGTCGAGCAGTTCGTCCTGGGTGCGGTAGCGCAGCTTGCACTGCCAGAAGCCGGCCGCCCACTCCGGCAGCATCGGGGAGCGCCCGGTGACCGCGCTGTAGGCGCGCTGTCCGTCGGCCGGGGTGCCCGCCGTGATCCAGTAGTCGATCTGCCGGGCCGAGTCCGCGACCCAGCGGGTGCCGTTGCCCGCCAGCTCCACCCGGCCGATCGCCGGGTTGTTCCACAGCAGGGTGTAGCCCCGGCTGGACACCAGCACCGGAACGCTCACCTCGGCGTTGCGCTGCACCAGGTCCACCACCAGACCCTTCTGGTCCAGGCGTCCGTGCTGGTGCTGGCCGAGGCCGTACAGCCTCTCGCCCTCGTAGGCGGCGAAGCGCTGCTCCAGCCGGTGGTGGCCGCCTCCGACCGCCGTGTACAGGCGCGGGCCCGGCCACCAGAAGTGGGCCCGCTCCTCGGCGAGCAGCTCCGTACGGTCCTCGGTGCGCACAAAGCGGACCAGGCCCTCGCCGTCCACCTCGACGGTCAGCGCGCCGACCGTCAGCCGTGCCCCGCCGTCCCCGATCCGGGCCGTGGCGTCCTGGGCGGGCGGGGGGTCGAGCAGGGCGCCCGGCAGCCCGTCCAGCACCGGGCCGCCGAGCCGGGCGCGCACCCGGACCGCGTCCGGACCCCACGGCTCGATCCGCACCGTCTCCTGACGGCCGCTCCACTCCAGCGCCCCGTCCCGCTCACGGAATGTGCCCACGGTGGGGGAGGACTGGGCGAGGGAGACCTTGGGCTGCGCGGCGGCAGGCTGGTTCACTGCATGTTCCTGAAGGTTCACTGCATGCTCCTGAAGGAGTGCGGGACAGGGACAAGGCAGGCAGAGGGGTGCCCCGGACGCACGGGGGCACGGGAAGACGCGTCAGGAGACGGCCGGTGCCGGTCCCGAACTCGCGCGTACCGTCAGTTCGGGCGTGATCAGCACGACCTCGTCGGCGCCTCGCCCGTCCAGCTTGGCCACCAGGTGCTCGACCGCGTACCGGCCCATCTGCTGCGCCGGGATGGCGACCGAGGTCAGCCGCACCGAGGCCTGGACGGCGACCTGGTCCGGGCAGATCGCGACCACCGACACGTCCTCCGGCACGGCCCGGCCCTGCTGGCGCAGCAGCGCGAGCAGCGGCTCCACCGCCGACTCGTTCTGCACCACGAACCCGGTCGTGCCGGGCCGCTCGTCGAGGATCCGGGCCAGGGTGACGGCCATCGCGTCGTAGCCGCCGTCGCACGGCCGGTGCAGCACCCGTACGCCCGTCTCGCGGGCCCGGGAGCGCAGTCCGTCGAGGGTGCGCTCGGCGAAACCGGTGTGCCGCTCGTAGACGGCCGGGGCCTCGCCGATGACAGCGATGTCACGGTGACCGAGCCCCGCCAGATGCTCCACGCACAGCGCGCCGGTCGCCGTCCAGTCCAGATCCACGCAGGTCAGACCGCCCGTGTCGGCAGGCAGGCCGATCAGCACCGAGGGCTGGTCGGTCCCCCGCAGCAGCGGCAGCCGCTCGTCCTCCAGTTCGACGTCCATCAGGATCATCGCGTCGGCGAGACCGCTGCCGGTCACCCGGCGCACCGCGTCGGGCCCCTCCTCCCCGGTGAGCAGCAGGACGTCGTAGCCGTGGGTGCGGGCCGTGGTGGCCACCGCGATGGCGATCTCCATCATCACCGGCACGTACATGTCGGTGCGCAGTGGGATCATCAGCGCGACGATGTTCGACCGCTTGCCGGCCAGGGCGCGGGCGCCCGCGTTCGGGTGGTAGCCCAGTTCCCGGATGCTCTGCTCGACCCGGTGCCGGGTGGTCGCGGAGATGGACCGCTTGCCGCTGAGGACATAGCTCACCGTGCTCGCCGAGACTCCGGCGTGCTGGGCGACCTCGGCAAGGGTGACCATCCGTGCTCCAAGCTGTGTGAAGCGCTTCGACTGCTGCGCGTCGCTGATGTGGGCGTGTGAGGGTGAGATTGACACTAGCCTCAGCCGAGGTGGGGTGTCCAGAGAATGTCGAAGCGCTTCGACAGCTTTTCCAGGACAGCCGAACAGGGCGTGCTCCAGAGGACCAGTACACACCCGCGCGGCGGGACTCCGGCCCGGCTTTCGGCCGGATGGACGCGCGAGGGGTGGTGGGGTCGGCCCGTTTCGGGTACCAACGATCCAGTAGCACTGGTCGGTAACGAACGGTCCGCAATCATCCCTCTTCGCGGCGAGGTGAGCCTCATGTCCGCCCCCACCAAGTCACGTACCACCGTCACCGAGCGCGAGGCGCGCCAGGTGGCGGAGGCCGCCCGGCAGCAGGACTGGCACAAGCCCAGCTTCGCCAAGGAACTGTTCCTCGGGCGCTTCCGACTCGACCTCATCCACCCCCACCCGCTCCCGGACCCCGACAGCGTCCGGAGCGGCGAGGAGTTCCTCGCCAAGCTGCGCGCGTTCTGCGAGTCCACGATCGACACCGCCCGCATCGAGCGCGAGGCCCGCATCCCCGACGAGGTCGTCACCGGCCTGAAGGAACTCGGCGCCCTCGGTATGAAGATCGACCCCAAGTACGGCGGTCTCGGCCTCACCCAGCTCTACTACAACAAGGCCCTCGCCCTCGTCGGCTCCGCCAGCCCCGCCGTCGGCGCACTGCTCTCCGCCCACCAGTCGATCGGCGTACCCCAGCCGCTGAAGCTCTTCGGCACCCAGGAGCAGAAGGACGCCTTCCTGCCTCGCTGCGCCCGCACCGACATCTCCGCCTTCCTGCTCACCGAGCCGGACGTCGGCTCCGACCCGGCCCGCCTCGCCACCACCGCCGTACCCGATGGGGACACCTACGTCCTCGACGGGGTGAAGCTGTGGACCACCAACGGCGTGGTCGCCGACCTGCTCGTCGTCATGGCGCGGGTGCCGAAGTCCGAGGGACACAAGGGCGGCATCACCGCGTTCGTGGTGGAGGCGACCTCGGAGGGCATCACCGTCGAGAACCGCAACGCCTTCATGGGCCTGCGCGGCATCGAGAACGGCGTCACCCGCTTCCACCAGGTCCGGGTCCCGGCCGCCAACCGCATCGGCCCCGAGGGTGCGGGCCTGAAGATCGCGCTGACGACGCTGAACACCGGGCGGCTGTCGCTGCCGGCGATGTGCGCGGGCGCCGGCAAGTGGTGCCTGAAGATCGCCCGCGAATGGTCGGCGGAGCGCGAGCAGTGGGGCAAGCCGGTCGCGCTGCACGAGGCCGTCGGCTCCAAGATCAGCTTCATCGCGGCCACCACCTTCGCCCTGGAGGCCGTCCTCGACCTCTCCTCCCAGATGGCCGACGAGGACCGCAACGACATCCGCATCGAGGCCGCCCTCGCCAAGCTCTACGGCTCCGAGATGGCCTGGACGATGGCCGACGAACTGGTCCAGATCCGCGGCGGCCGGGGCTACGAGACGGCCGAGTCGCTCAGGGCACGCGGCGAGCGGGCGGTCCCGGCCGAGCAGATGCTGCGCGACCTGCGCATCAACCGCATCTTCGAGGGCTCGACGGAGATCATGCACCTGCTGATCGCCCGCGAGGCCGTCGACGCCCACCTCTCGGTCGCCGGTGACCTCATCGACCCCGACAAGACCCTGGCCGACAAGGCCAAGGCGGGCGCGAACGCGGGCGTCTTCTACGCCAAATGGCTGCCGAAACTGGTCGCCGGACCCGGCCAACTCCCCACGTCCTACGGTCGGTTCAAACACGGCGTCGACCTGTCGGGGCACCTGCGCTACGTCGAGCGCACCGCCCGCAAGCTGGCCCGCTCCACCTTCTACGCCATGTCCCGCTGGCAGGGCCGGATGGAGACCAAACAGGGCTTCCTCGGACGGATCGTCGACATCGGCGCCGAGCTGTTCGCGATGAGCGCGGTCTGCGTCCGGGCCGAACTGCTGCGCAGCCGGGACGAACACGGCCGCGAGGCCTACCAGCTGGCCGACGCCTTCTGCCGGCAGGCCCGCATCCGCATCGAGGAACTCTTCGACCGGCTGTGGACCAACACCGACGCCCTCGACCGCAAGGTGGTCAAGGGCGTGCTCGGCGGGGCCTACACCTGGCTGGAGGAAGGCGTCATCGATCCGTCCGGGGACGGCCCGTGGATCGCCGACGCGACCCCCGGACCCGCCACGCGGGAGAACGAACGCCGCCCCTACGGGGACTGAGCCGCCCTCCCGCCTGCCGACCGGGCGCCTGGGGCCGGTCAGCTGCCCCAGGTGCCCTGGTTCACGGCGCAGGTCCAGCCCGAGCCGTGCAGGGTGAACTGCACCTTGTAGGTGTGGGTGTTGAGCAGATGCGTCTGCACCTTCACCCCGAGACTCGCCTTCTTGTTCAGCGTCCCCGTGTACACGGTCACCGTCTTCGACGTCTTGTGGGTGACCTTGCCACCCGTCGCCCTGGCCGAGCCGAAGCGGATGTTCTTCACGTCCGTGACGGTGAAGCTGACCTTCTTGAAGCTCGTCGTCGTGCTCTTGTTCTTGATGCCGAAGTACAGACCCCCGTTGGTCACCCAGCCGTGCGAGTCGATGTAGAAGCGGCTCGGGTAGACCAGGTTGACCGGGCAGCCGGAACTCTGCGGCGTCTGCGTGGCGGCCGACGCCGCAGCGGCCAGACCGAGTTGAGCAGCGGTCAGCATTCCGGCGGTGGTCAGGACGGCCGCGGTCGCGCGCATGCGATTCATGATGGTGGTACTCCCCCTTTGTCGCCCTTCGGACGGGCTGCACCGGAAGGATGCCATCGACGGCCACCGCGTGCGCACGATTTCCCGAGGCCGGTCCCGATCTTCACCCTGCCTTCATATCGGGAGGACCATCCCAACCCATGACGAAGGGTACGGACACACCCGCGCGAGGGACGCCGTGTCCGTGCCGTCACCGGTTGGGGCAACAATGGGGGGATGACCGACAGCCCCGCCCATCCGGCACCCCTCGCCGACCCGCACCTCGTCTACGACCCCCTCGCGGGCGACGGCCCCAAGGACGTGGTGATCCTCGGCTCCACCGGATCCATCGGCACCCAGGCCATCGACCTCGTCCTGCGCCACCCCGGCCGCTTCCGGGTCACCGCCCTGTCCGCGAACGGCGGCCGTGTCGCCCTCCTCGCCGAGCAGGCCCGCCGGCTGCGGGTGCGCACCGTGGCGGTCGCCCGCGAGGACGTCGTACCCGCCCTGCGCGAGGCGCTCGCCGCCGAGTACGGCCCCGGCGAGCCGCTGCCCGAGATCCTCGCCGGACCCGACGCGGCCACCCAGGTCGCCGCCTCCGACTGCCACACCGTGCTGAACGGCATCACCGGCTCCATCGGCCTGGCGCCCACCCTCGCCGCCCTGGAGGCGGGCCGCACCCTGGCGCTCGCCAACAAGGAGTCCCTGATCGTCGGCGGGCCGCTGGTCAAGGCGCTCGCCAAGCCGGGACAGATCATCCCCGTCGACTCCGAGCACGCCGCCCTCTTCCAGGCCCTGGCGGCAGGGACGCGGGCCGACGTACGCAAGCTGGTCGTCACGGCGTCCGGAGGGCCCTTCCGGGGCCGCACGAAGGCCGACCTGGCCCGGGTGACCGTCGAGGACGCCCTCGCCCACCCCACCTGGGCCATGGGCCCGGTGATCACGATCAACTCCGCGACCCTCGTCAACAAGGGCCTGGAAGTCATCGAGGCACACCTCCTCTACGACATTCCCTTCGACCGCATTGAGGTGGTCGTGCATCCCCAGTCGTATGTCCACTCGATGGTCGAGTTCACCGACGGATCCACGATCGCCCAGGCGACGCCCCCCGACATGCGCGGGCCCATCGCCATCGGCCTGGGCTGGCCCGAGCGGATCCCGGACGCGGCGCCCGCCTTCGACTGGAGCAAGGCCTCCACCTGGGAGTTCTTCCCCCTGGACAACGAGGCCTTCCCCTCGGTGAACCTCGCCCGGCACGTGGGGCAGCTCGCCGGCACCGCCCCGGCGGTGTTCAATGCGGCCAACGAGGAATGCGTCGAGGCCTTCCGCACCGGCGCACTGCCCTTCAACGGCATCATGGAGACCGTCACCCGGGTCGTCGAGGAACACGGCACCCCGGCCGCGGGAACTTCACTCACCGTGTCGGACGTCCTCGAAGCGGAGGCCTGGGCCCGCGCCCGGGCCCGCGAACTCACAGCCACGACGGCGACCGCGGAGGCGCGTGCATGACGACCTTGATGTTCATCCTCGGCATACTGGTCTTCGCGGTCGGCCTGCTCGTCTCGATCGCCTGGCACGAGCTGGGGCACCTGTCCACGGCCAAGCTCTTCGGCATCCGCGTCCCCCAGTACATGGTCGGCTTCGGCCCCACCGTCTGGTCGCGGAGGAAGGGCGAGACCGAGTACGGCGTCAAGGCGGTCCCGCTCGGCGGCTACATCCGCATGATCGGCATGTTCCCGCCCGACGACCAGGGCCGCGTCTCCGCCCGCTCCACCTCCCCGTGGCGCGGCATGATCGAGGACGCCCGCTCGGCTGCCTTCGAAGAACTGCAGCCCGGCGACGAGACCCGCATGTTCTACACGCGCAAGCCGTGGAAGCGCGTCATCGTCATGTTCGCCGGCCCCTTCATGAACCTGATCCTCGCGATCGCCCTGTTCTTCACCGTGCTCATGGGCTTCGGCATCCAGCAGCAGACCACCACCGTCGCCTCCGTCTCGCCCTGCGTCATCGCCCAGAGCGAGAACCGCGACAGCTGCAAGAAGGCCGACCCGGCGTCCCCGGCCGAGGCCGCCGGCATGAAGAAGCGCGACAAGATCGTCTCCTTCGACGGCAAGCCGACCAAGGACTGGAACACCCTCTCGGACCTGATCCGGGACAGCGCCGGCAAGACCGTCCCGATCGTCGTCCAGCGCGACGGCACGCAGGTCACCCTGCACGCCAAGATCGCCACCAACCTGGTCGCCAAGAAGGACTCCAGCGGCCAGTACGTCCAGGGCAAGTACGTCCAGGCCGGCTTCCTCGGCTTCAGCGCCGCCACCGGCGTCGTCCACCAGGACTTCGGCCAGTCCGTGACCTGGATGACCGACCGGGTCGGCGACGCCGTCGACTCCCTCGCCGCCCTGCCCGCCAAGATCCCGGCCCTCTGGGACGCCGCCTTCGGCAACGCCCCGCGCCAGCCGGACTCCCCGGTCGGCATCGTCGGCGCCGCCCGCATCACCGGCGACATCGCCACCCTCGACATCCCCGCCTCACAGCAGGTGGCGATGTTCGTGATGCTGCTGGCCGGCTTCAACCTCTCCCTGTTCCTGTTCAACATGCTCCCGCTGCTCCCGCTCGACGGCGGCCACATCGCGGGCGCCCTGTGGGAGGCCCTGCGGCGCAACGTGGCCCGGGTGCTGCGCCGCCCGGACCCGGGTCCCTTCGACGTGGCGAAGCTGATGCCGGTGGCGTATGTGGTGGCGGGGATCTTTGTCTGCTTTACGCTCTTGGTCCTCGTGGCCGATGTCGTTAACCCCGTGAAAATCTCGTAGCCATGCGGCGTTGGGGGCGGGCCGGAACACGGTGTTCCGGGCCGCCTTCCATCGAGTGGGTTTGCCGGGTGGGATGTGCTGGCGCGTGGGGCCGTGCCGTAATCTCGAAGCCTGGAGCCCGACCGTAGACGGGACCGGACCTTGATCCACGACTTGGGGTTGCACAGCAGATGACTGCGATTTCTCTCGGCATGCCGTCCGTTCCGACCAAGCTCGCCGAGCGCCGGAAGAGCCGGCAGATCCAGGTCGGAAGCGTGGCGGTCGGCGGAGACGCGCCCGTCTCGGTCCAGTCGATGACCACGACCCGTACGTCCGACATCGGCGCCACCCTCCAGCAGATCGCCGAGCTGACGGCGTCCGGCTGCCAGATCGTGCGCGTGGCGTGCCCCACCCAGGACGACGCCGACGCCCTGGCGACCATCGCGAGGAAGTCCCAGATCCCGGTGATCGCGGACATCCACTTCCAGCCGAAGTACGTCTTCGCGGCGATCGAGGCGGGGTGCGCGGCGGTCCGCGTGAACCCCGGCAACATCAAGCAGTTCGACGACAAGGTCAAGGAGATCGCCAAGGCCGCCAAGGACCACGGCACCCCGATCCGCATCGGCGTCAACGCCGGCTCCCTGGACAAGCGCCTGCTCCAGAAGTACGGCAAGGCGACCCCCGAGGCCCTGGTCGAGTCCGCCCTGTGGGAGGCGTCCCTCTTCGAGGAGCACGACTTCCGCGACATCAAGATCTCCGTCAAGCACAACGACCCGGTCGTGATGATCGAGGCCTACCGCCAGCTCGCCGAGCAGTGCGAGTACCCCCTCCACCTCGGCGTGACGGAGGCGGGCCCCGCCTTCCAGGGCACGATCAAGTCGGCGGTGGCCTTCGGCGCGCTCCTCTCCCAGGGCATCGGCGACACGATCCGCGTGTCCCTCTCGGCTCCCCCCGTCGAGGAGGTCAAGGTCGGCCTCCAGATCCTGCAGTCGCTCGGCCTGCGCCAGCGCGGCCTGGAGATCGTCTCCTGCCCGTCCTGCGGCCGCGCCCAGGTCGACGTCTACAAGCTCGCGGAGGAGGTCACGGCCGGCCTGACCGGCATGGAGGTCCCGCTGCGCGTCGCCGTCATGGGCTGCGTCGTCAACGGCCCCGGCGAGGCCCGCGAGGCCGACCTCGGTGTCGCCTCCGGCAACGGCAAGGGCCAGATCTTCGTCAAGGGCGAGGTCATCAAGACCGTCCCCGAGTCCAAGATCGTGGAGACCCTCATCGAGGAGGCCATGAAGCTGGCCGAGCAGATGCAGGACGAGGGCGTGGAGTCGGGCGAGCCGTCGGTGTCGGTGGCCGGCTGATCCTTTCGGCCTTCGTGAGTCCCGTCACCGCTGGGTGGCGGGACTCACGTGTACCTCCGCCCAGACGGATTTGCCTGGCTGCCGTGGCGTGACGCCCCACTTGTCGGCGAGCGCCTTGATCAGCAGCAGGCCGCGGCCGGACTCGTCGGTCGGCACCCGCACCTCGGGCAACCGTTCAGTACGCGTGTCGGAGACCTCCAGGCGCAGGGTGCCGTACGACTCGGTGAGCCGGAGGTGGAAGTCCCGCCCGGGTACGTGACCGTGCCGGACCGCGTTCGCGACGAGTTCGGCGGCGATCAGCGTGACGGCTTCGTTCACGGGGCTGTCGTAGGCGTGCCCCCACTCGTCCAGCCGGAGCGAGACCAGCCGCCGGGCGAGCCGGGCGCCGCGCGGGGTGGAGGTGAACCGCATGGCGAACTCGGGGGTGGAGATTCCTGACTTCATGTCGCTTACGTTCGCGCACGCTCAGTAACGTTGAACAGCGGCCGCACCTTGACCAACGCGCGTTGTATGAGCGTGTGGTGCGGCTGTACACGGGCGCGCCGTGACCGATGACGGCGCGAGGGAATTGGGGGTGTGCGTGAGCGAGGAAGTACAGGCAGAACCCGAAGCGCCGGAGCCGGAGGGGGAGTCGGGGCCGGACTCGGCCGTCCCGCTCATCTTCGGGCGGCTGTTGAAGCGGCTGAGGACTCAGGCGGGCATGGAACGTGCCGAACTCGGTTCCCGTACCGGGTACTCGGCGGCGACCGTCGCGTCGTTCGAGCAGGGCAGACGCATTCCGTCGGCCCGGTTCATCATGCAGGCCGACGAGGTGCTGGGTGCGCAGGGGGTGCTGGTCGATTTCATCGAGGAGATGGAGAAGGCGCAGTATCCGGCGTTCTTCCAGGATGCGGCGGCGCTGGAGAAGAAGGCGGTCGCGTTGCACTTCTTTGCTGTGCAGACCGTGCCCGGTCTGCTGCAGACGGAGGACTACGCGCGGGCGGTCTTCACTGTTCGGCGTCCGCCGCTGGACGAGGCGACCATCGAGCAGCGCGTGACGGCCAGGTTGGCCCGCCAGGAGATCTTCGGGCGGAAACCGATGCCCACCATCACCTTCGTGATGGAGGAGGCGGTTCTGCGAAAGGGGCTGGGCGGACGGGACGTTGTGCGAGGCCAGTTGGAGCAGATCCTGCTCATCGGTCAGCGGTCCAACGTGGAGATCCAGGTCATGCCGGACGGTCGCGAGGAGCATGCGGCCCTCTCCGGACGATTCACCTTGATCGAGACGACGAAAGGGCGCAGGATCGCGTACGTGGAGGCGTACAAGAGCAGTCGTCTCTTCATCGATCGCTCGACGGTCAGGGAACTGGAGGAGCGGTACGGTCCCCTCAGGGCCCAGGCCCTGTCTCCGCGTGAATCACTGGCCCTCGTAGAGAAGTTGCTGGGAGAGAGATGAACGTCGAAGAGCCGACCGAGTTGGTGTGGTTCAAGAGCAGCTACAGCGACGGCGAGGGCGGCGAGTGTGTCGAGGTCGCCACCCGCCCCACCACCATCCACGTACGGGACTCCAAGCAGAACCCCGCCACGGCCCCCACCCTCGCGCTGTCCGCCGCTGCATGGCAGGCGTTCCTCGATCTTGTCCAAGCTTGAATTGCGCTTTACCGTCCCTTTGGTGCCGCTCCCGATTGCGAACTCGTCTTGTCCACTAGTGTCTTCGGGCTGGTGAGCAGACTGACGGGGAGGGACGCGGCACCATGGGTGACCAGGGCGGCAGCGGCGGCGACGGCAAGATACTCGATATCAAGATCGCCGATCTGAAGCAGACGGCTCCGCATTTCCAGACGCACAGCACCGACCTCACCAAGGCGCTGACCAAGCTCAAGACGGCGCTCGCCGCGGCCGGTTCGCCGTGGGGCGACGACAAGCAGGGCAAGCAGTTCCACAACGCCTACGGCCCGAACGTCACGAAGATCGAGAACGCGGCGCACATCCTCGCCCAGGGTCTGGCCAGCATCCATGAGGCGATGAGCGACATGGCGGACGGCCACATCGACAACGAGCAACTCGTCCGCTCGATGTTCAGCCGGATCCATGTGCAGGGCCGCGGCCAGGGCGGAGGCCAGGCCAAGTGAGCGCGGCCGACAAGGCGAAGCAGATCGTCCAGGACATGACCGGCATGTGGTGGCCGGCCGCCGACGAGGACGGGCTGCGGGAGGCGGCCAAGGCGTGGCGGACCTTCGCCGACGACATCGAGGACGTGCTGTCGGCGGCGAACAAGACGGCCCGGCACATCATCGAGGACAACAAGGGCGAGGCGATCTCCGCCTTCGACGACCCGTTCTGGCGCCGCTACTACTACAACGGCCATGGCTGGCTGAAGGACATGGCCGACGGCGCCCGGGACATGGCCAAGGCGCTGGACAAGTACGCCGACGCCGTCCACCACGCGGTCACACGCCTGGAACACGAGCTGGAGATCGTCGGCGCGACGATCGTCGCGGGCACGGCGCTCGCCATCTTCACGGCCGGTATCTCCGAGGGCGCTGCGGCGGCGGCCACCGCCGGCATCGTGGAACTGGCCGGGACCCTGGGCATCGAGGTCTCCACCGAGATCGCCACGATCGCGGGCACCACCCTGGCCACGGCTGCGATGGGCGGCGTGGAGTCGGTCACGGTCGACCTGGCCGTCAGTCAGCCGGTCGCCATCGCCACCGGCGAGAGCAAGGGCTTCAGCCTGGACGAGGCGAGCGACGCGGCGACGTCCGGGATGGTGTTCGGCGGCATGTTCGGCGGGGCCGGCGCCATGGCCAAGGTCGCCGGCGAGGCGGGCGGCTTCGGTGCCCTCTTCGACGGCATCTCGATCCCCGGTGCCCGTGCGCTGCCCAGTGAGCTGGACGGGCTGGGTGACGTGGCCGCGAGCGACGCGCGGAGCACGGCCCGTCAGGCCGCGGGTGAGGACCCGGAGGGTGTGGCGGAGAACCCGAAGAACAAGGTCCAGGACGACAACACCGACCCGGTCGACCTGATCACCGGCAAGATGTACCTGCCGCAGACCGACATCACCCTGCCCGGCACCCTGCCCCTGGTCTTCACCCGCCGAGTCGAATCCGGCTATCGCCTGGGCCACTGGTTCGGCCCGTCCTGGTCCTCCACGGTCGACCAGCACCTGTCGATCGACGCCGGGGGAGTCATCTTCGTCACCGAGGACGGACTCCTCCTCACCTACCCCCACCCCGAGCCGGGCGCCCCGACCCTGCCCACCCACGGCAGCAACCGCTGGCCGCTGGCCCGGGTGGACGGCGGTTACACGGTCACGGACCCTCGCTCGGGCCGGGTCTGGCATTTCGCTGACCAGGGCGAAGACCGCGCGGTGATCGAGCAGATCGACGACCGCAACGGCAACTGGCTCACCTTCGAGTACGACGCCGAAGGCACCCCGCTGGCGATCGCCTCCTCCGGCGGCAACCGCCTGAAGATCACGACAGCCGGTGACCGGGTCACGGCCCTGCACCTGGCGGGCGCGGCACCGGACGGCACGGACCAGGAGATCAAGCAGTACGGCTACTCTCCCGAAGGCCACCTGACGGAGGTCATCAACTCCTCGGGCGCGCCCCTGCGTTTCGGCTACGACGACCGCGCCCGGGTGGTGTCCTGGACGGACACGAACGACCGCAGCTACACCTACGAGTACGACGACCGGGACCGCTGCATCGCCGAGAGCGGCTCCCACGGCCACATGGCCCTGCGCCTCTCCTACGACGACACGGACCCGGCGACCGGCCACCGGGTCACCACGACGGTGACGGGCGAGGGCCACACCCGCCGCTACCTGATCAACGCCAACAGCCAGGTCGTCACGGAGATCGACCCGCTGGGCGCGGCGACCCACTTCACCCGCGACCGCTACAACCGCCTGCTGTCCACGACGGACCCGCTGGGCCACACGACCTCGTTCCGCTACGACGACGAGGGCAACCTGATCTCGGTCATCCGCCCGGACGGCCGCGAGGCGAGGGCGGAGTACGACGACCTGGGCCTGCCGGTGAAGGTGACCGGCACGGACGGCAACGCCCGCCGCCGCACGTACGACGAGCGGGGCAACCGCACGTCGATGACGGACCCGGCGGCCCAGGCAACGCACTTCACCTACACAGAGGCCGGCCACCTGACATCGGTGACGGACCCCCTGGGCCACACGACCAGGGTGAGCTGCAACCGCGCGGGCCTGCCCATCGAGGTCACGGACCCACTTGGCGCAGTCACCCGCTATACCCGGGACGCCTTCGGCCGCCCAGTCGCGATCACGGACCCGACCGGCGCGACGACCCACCTGGAATGGACGGTGGAAGGCCACCTGGCGCGCCGCACGGCCCCGGACGGCACGTCGGAGAGCTGGACGTACGACGGCGAGGGCAACTGCACCAGCCACACCGACCCGATCGGCGGCGTCACCCACTTCGAATACACCCACTTCGATCTCCTGTCGGCCCGCACGGGCCCGGACGGCGTCCGCTACGAATTCGCCCACGACGCGGAACTGCGCCTGACGAAGGTCACGAACCCCCAGGGCCTGACGTGGGAGTACGCCTACGACCCGGCCGGCCGTCTGCTGTCGGAGACGGACTTCGACGACCGGACGCTGACGTACGCCTACGACACCGCCGGCCGCCTGACCTCACGCCGGAACGCCCTCGGCGAACTGACGTGCTTCGAACGCGATGCCCTGGGCCGCATCACGACCAAGGACGCCGCAGGGGCCGTCACCACCTACGCCTACGACTTCACCGACCACCTTGCCCAGGCCACGGGCCCGGACGGCACGACACTGACGCTGCTGCGCGACCGCTACGGCCGCCTGCACTCGGAGACGGTCGACGGCCGGACGGTGACGTACGCCTACGACGCCCTGGGGCGCCGCACCGCCCGCACCACCCCCACCGGCGCCCACAGCACCTGGACGTACGACGCGGCGGGCAACCGCGCCCAGCTGACCACCAACGGCCGTACGATCGACTTCACTTACGACGAGGCGGGCCGCGAACTGACCCGCCACATAGCCGAAACGATCACCCTGGCCCACACCTTCGACCCCCTGGGCCGCCTGACCACCCAGTCGGTGACCGGCGCCGAAGGCCGCATGCTGCAAAGCAGGGCGTATACCTACCGCGCCGACGGCAACCTGACCGCCATAGACGACCACCTCTCCGGCACCCGCCGCTTCGACCTGGACGCGACGGGCAGGGTGACGGCGGTCCACGCGGCGAACTGGACCGAGCGCTACGCCTACGACGAGGCGGGCAACCAGACCGAGGCAGTCTGGCCGACGAACCACCCGGGCACGGAGGCAACGGGCCCCCGCACCTACACGGGCACGCGCATCACCCGCGCCGGCAATGTCCGCTACGAACACGACGCTCTCGGCCGCATCACCCTCCGCCAGAAAACCCGCCTGTCGAAGAAGCCGGACACCTGGCGCTACGAATGGGACACTGAGGACCGCCTGACCTCGGTAGTCACGCCCGACGGCGCCCGCTGGCGTTACACCTACGACCCCCTGGGCCGCCGCACCGCGAAACTCCGCCTCGCTTCGGACGGCGAAACGGTGCTGGAAAGGGTGGACTTCACCTGGGACGGCACAACTCTCTGTGAACAGACGACGACGTCTTCGTCCCTCCTCAACCCGGTCACTCTCACCTGGGAGCACGAGGGCCTACGTCCCCTCACCCAGACGGAACGCATCACACCGGCCGAAGCCCCGCAGGACGAGATCGACTCCCGTTTCTTCGCCATAGTCACCGACCTCGTCGGCGCCCCCAACGAACTCATAGACGAACAGGGCGAGATTGCCTGGCGCACCCGCAGCACGCTCTGGGGAACAACGGCATGGGCGGCAAACAGCACCACCTACACACCCCTCCGCTTCCCGGGCCAGTACTACGACCCGGAAACCGGCCTCCACTACAACTACTTCCGCCACTACGACCCTGAAACCGCCCGGTACCTTACCCCCGATCCCCTCGGCCTCGCACCGGCACCCAACGCCTCTACGTATGTGCCGAACCCCCTGTCGTGGACGGACTACCTGGGTCTGGCGCCGGACTACATTGCGATCTACCGGACCCCGAAGGGAGCGCATGCGGAATACGAACTCGCGAACGGCCCGAATCCGGCCAACCACCAGCCCGGGGTGGACATCGGCGGCGGCATCATGTCCGACGGGAAGATCTACTTTGGCGAACGGGCCGTCGCAGCGGAATACGCTGGGCCGACAGGCGCCAACTTCGCCAAGGGAATGGTTAAATATGACATGCATCCGTCGTTCCTTGAGGAATTCGGCGAGCATGCGAAGATTCACGACTACAACGGCCCCAATGGAGCGCCCCGCCTGGAGTTCGAAATTCCGGTGGAAAAGCTGGATCGGTTCAACGAGCTGACCCAGGGACGCAGCTGGGTTTCCATATTCGGAGGACCGAAATGACGTTCCGCAATCATCAGGAGCTTGACGTGACTGTGGTCGCAGTAGCCCCTGTGGGGGCAAAGGTCGACGCCGACGGCGAGACCGGATTCATCGATCAGGTGAAGCATCCTTCTTGGTGGGATCAAAGCACCGCACCACCCCAGGTAGGAGATCGCCTGCATGTCGTCGTCCTCGACGCCAGCCGAGAGCCGCCCCGGCTCAGCGCACTGCAGCGGGACATCGACATCGCACGGCGGCTTCGGGGCATCGACACATGACCTACTGCACCGACGGCTAGCTGCCTGACTCCCTCATTCGGATCTCCCATGGATGCCTCACGCAATCCGGTAATGACGCGGGAATACGTGTTCACGCGAAGTGACGGAAGTGTGGGAGAATCCACGAACCGGCAAGGCTCCAGGGACCGCACAGCATTCCGAGTACCCCGAGCCGGAAGGGTGGTGGACGGACCGACCTTGAAGCTTCGCCTGGACCTCACCCGTTACCCGGACCAGCCTCCGCACAAATGGGTCGCACAGGGTTTCAATACAGTGCAGATCGAGCTTTGCTTGAGTGGCCGTACATAAACGAAGATTGAAATAGACTGCGTTCCGTTCATCTCAACTGGCGTGGTGACCTGCACCGGCTCGGCGCGCCGCTTGTTCTCATCACCGCTCCAGGGGCAGCGAAGCCCACCCCGGCTGGTCGTCCTGCAGAGCCGTTCTCACCCGGAAGCGCTCCACAAACCCTCGGGGTAAAGTGCCCGGACCAGCAGAACCCTCAGGGTGAGGCCCCGCACGTGTTGACCCAGACCACCTCACGGGTGCTCGAACCGAGCGACCTTGACGCCGCGCTCGCCGTCCTCCACCGCGAGCCGGTCGCGAACGCCTTCGTGACCTCGCGGGTCCAGGTCGCGGGCCTCGACCCGTGGCGGCTCGGCGGCGAGATGTGGGGCTGGTACGAGGACGGCATGCTCACGTCGCTGTGCTACGCGGGCGCCAATCTGGTCCCGGTGTGCGCCACCCCGCGCGCCGTGCGCGCCTTCGCGGACCGGGCGCGGAGGGCCGGCCGGCGCTGCTCCTCGATCGTCGGCCCCGCCGACGCCACCGCCGCGCTGTGGCGCCTGCTCGAACCCCAGTGGGGCCCCGCCCGCGAGGTCCGCGCCCACCAGCCCCTGATGGTCACCGACCGCATGCCCGCCGACATCGCCCCGGACCCCTATCTCCGCCGCGTCCGCAAGGACGAGATGGAGACGATCATGCCGGCGTGCGTGGCGATGTTCACCGAGGAGGTGGGCGTATCGCCGCTGGCGGGTGACGGCGGGCTGCTCTACCAGGCCCGCGTCGCCGAACTCGTCGGCTCCGGCCGTTCCTTCGCCCGCCTCGACGAGCACGGCAAGGTCGTCTTCAAGGCCGAGATCGGCGCCGCGACCAGCCAGGCCTGCCAGATCCAGGGCGTGTGGGTGGCCCCCGAGTACCGGGGGAGGGGCCTTGCGGCCCCCGGCATGGCGGCGGTCCTGCGCTATGCCCTCGCCGACGTCGCCCCGGTGGTCAGCCTGTACGTGAACGACTTCAACACGGCGGCGAGAAGGACGTACCGGCGCGTGGGCTTCCAGGAGGTCGGCGCCTTCATGAGCGTCCTGTTCTGAACCGGCTGTACGCTCCCGGCATGGACCTCGTGATCGGCCCCCTGGACCTCGCTGCCCGCGTCGACGAGGCCCTGGCCGTCCAGGCGCTGGCCTTCGGGCTGGGCGCCGACGAGGTCGCCGTACGGCGGCAGATCGTCCAGCGCCACATGCAGTTCCCGGGCGCGCGGGCCCTCGGCGCGAGCGCCGGCGGGCGTCTCGTCGGCTTCGTCTACGGCATGCCCAACTCCCGCACCCACTGGTGGTCCACCGTCGTGGAGCCGTACCTCCGCGCGACCGGCAACGACTTCTGGCTGGACGACTCCTTCGTGATCACCGAGCTGCACGTCCACCCCGGCCACCAGAACCGGGGCATCGGGCGGCGCCTGATCACCATGATCACCGACACCGCCAGCGAGCCGCGCTCGATCCTCTCGGCGATCGACGCCGACAGCCCCGCCCGCGGTCTGTACTTCTCCCTCGGCTATGTCGATCTCGCCCGCCAGGTCCACTTCCCGAGCGCGCCGAAGCCGTACGCGGTGATGGGCGCCCACCTGCCCCTGCGCCGTGGATGAAGGCGGGACGAATCCGATTTCCACCGGCACAGGCCGCCCGGCTAACCTCCTATGCCATCACCCTTACCCGGCAGGAGTACGAGAACCATGGCGAACGCACCGGTCCAGCGCATGTCCCAGTTGATGGCGAAGACGCTGCGCGACGACCCGGCGGACGCCGAGGTCCTCAGCCACAAGCTCCTCGTCCGCGCCGGCTACGTCCGCCGCACGGCCGCCGGCATCTGGAGCTGGCTGCCCCTCGGCAAGAAGGTCCTCTCCAACGTCGAGCGGATCGTCCGCGAGGAGATGGACGCCATCGGTGCCCAGGAGGTCACCCTCCCCGCCCTGCTGCCCCGGGAGCCGTACGAGGCGACCGGCCGCTGGGACGAGTACGGCCAGGAGCTGTTCCGGCTCAAGGACCGCAAGGGCGGCGACTACCTCCTCGGCCCGACCCACGAGGAGATCTTCACCCTCCTGGTCAAGGACCAGTGCACGTCCTACAAGGACCTGCCGGTGATCCTGTACCAGATCCAGACCAAGTTCCGTGACGAGGCCCGGCCCCGCGCCGGCATCCTGCGGGGCCGTGAGTTCCTGATGAAGGACTCGTACTCCTTCGACCTGGCGGACGAGGGGCTCGCGCAGTCGTACGCCCTGCACCGCGAGGCCTACCAGCGCGTCTTCGAGCGCCTCGGCCTGGACTACCGCATCTGCGCCGCCACCGCCGGCGCCATGGGCGGCTCGAAGTCGGAGGAGTTCCTGGCCCCGGCCGAGGCCGGCGAGGACACCTTCGCGGACTGCCCGAACTGCGACTTCGCCGCCAACACGGAGGCGATCACCTACGCGCTCGAGCCGGTCGACGCCTCGGACGTGCCCGCGCTGGAGGAGATCCCCACCCCGGACACCCCCACCATCGAGACGCTGGCCGCCTCCCTCGGCGTCCCGGCCTCCGCCACGCTGAAGAACCTGCTGGTGAAGGTGGACGGCGAGATCGTCGCCGTCGGCGTGCCCGGTGACCGCGAGGTCGACCTGGACAAGGTCGAGGCGCACTTCGCGCCGGCCGTCGTCGAGATGGTCACCGAGGCGGACTTCGCGGGCCGCCCCGACCTGGTCCGCGGTTACGTCGGCCCGCAGGGCCTGGGCGAGAAGGTGAAGTACCTCGCCGACCCGCGCGTGGCCCCCGGCACCTCCTGGATCACCGGCGCCAACAAGGACAACACCCACGCCAAGAACGTGGTCGCCGGGCGTGACTTCGAGGTCGACGCGTACGTGGACGTCGTGGTCGTGCAGGAGGGCGACCCCTGCCCGAAGTGCGGCACCGGCCTGAAGCTGGACCGCGCCATCGAGATCGGCCACATCTTCCAGCTGGGCCGCAAGTACACCGACGCCCTCAAGCTCGACGTCCTCGGCCAGAACGGCAAGCCGGTCCGCGTCACCATGGGCTCCTACGGCATCGGCGTCTCCCGCGCGGTCGCGGCCATCGCCGAGCAGAGCGCCGACGACAAGGGCCTGGTGTGGCCCAAGGAGGTCGCCCCGGCCGACGTGCACGTGGTCGCCGCCGGCAAGGCGCTGCAGACCGAGCTGGCCCTCGACGTCGCCGAGAAGCTGGCCGCCGCCGGCCTCCGCGTCCTGGTCGACGACCGGGCCGGCGTCTCCCCGGGCGTGAAGTTCACCGACTCCGAGCTGATCGGCGTCCCGCAGATCCTGGTCGCCGGCCGCCGCTCCGGCGAGGGCGTCCTGGAACTGAAGGACCGCAAGACCGGCGAGCGCGAGGAACTGACGGTCGAGGACGCGATCGCCCGCCTGACGGCGTAGCGAGAGAAACCGTCGAAGAAGCCCCCGAAGCTCCGCAGAGCTTGGGGGCTTCTTCGACGTTCACCGGTCTACAACCAGCCGGCGAACTCCAGCAGCAGCTCGGCGTCCTTCGGCCGGCCCACGCGGAGCGCCCGCACACCGGACTCCACCGCCCGGAACAGGGTCCAGCCGCGCAACCGCTCCTGTTCCACCTCCAGCGACTCCGCGAGCCGTTTGATGCGCCGCCGGGTCGTCGACGGGCCGGACGGTGCCGCGATCAGGTCCTCCACCCGGTCGCGGACCAACCGCGCCAGATCGAACGCGCACTCGCCCACCACCGGATCAGGGCCCACCGCGAGCCACGGCATCCGCTCCCCGGCCAGCACCTTGCTCTGCCGGAACGTACCGTGCAGCAACCGGTGCTCGGGCGGCGCCGCCAGCAGCTCCTCGCGGGCCGCGAGCGCCGCGTCGACCAGCGGTGCCACCTCGGGGTCGGCCTCCGCGCCCGCCCGCATCGCCGCCGCCTGGCGCCCCGTGCGCTCGGCGACGGTCTCGAAGGCCTGGCCGGCCGGCGGCTCGGCCCAGAGCCGGCGCAGCGTGCCCGCGGCCTCCAGCAGCGCCTTCGCCTCCGGCAGCGAACGCACGGACACATCCGGGTGCAGCCGCTCCAGCAGCAGCACCCCCTCCTCCGCCTCCTCCGCATCGGCTTCCCGGAGCTGTACGGCGCCCAGCCCGGCCCAGTGCGCCAGCGCCGCCCGCTCGCTCTCCGGACGGGCCCGGGGCGGGGCCAGCTTCAGCACGGCCGGGGTGCCGTCGGCCCGCCGCACCAGCACCACCAGACTGCTGCGCCCGCCCGGCACCTGAACCCGCTCCACGGTCAACTCGCGCCTGGCAACGGCCCGTTCGGCGATCGCCGGCAGCTGAGCGAGCCAGTCGTCCCCGGCCGGTGCCGTCTCACCGAGCGCCCGTACCAGGCGCGGCGGCGGTTCGAAAGCCATGCGCGAGTCGTTCCCTTCCAATCCGGTCCGGGTGTCCTGTCGTACGGGCGCCTACGGGGTCACGGAGACACCGAGGCGGAGGCCGACGGTGTCGTACCGGCCGCACCGGTCCCTTCGCCGAAGGACCGCTCGGCGAGCCCAGGGAAGGCTACGCTCTCCCCGCTCCAGCGCACCGCGCGCACCGCGGCCTCCCGCAGCGCGGCGGCGGCCGAGCCGCGCCGCGCGCCCGTCGCGGCCCGCACCAGGTCCGCGTAGACGCCGGCCACCCGCTCCTCCAGCCGCGCGGCGAGCCGCACGGCCGCGGCCGAGTCGCCCACCGGGAACGGCAGCGCGTACGCGGCGTTCGCGGCGACCGGCTGCCCGCCCAGGTCGCGGACCTCGCGGGTCAGCGCGTCCCGGCGTGCCCGGTGGGCGTCGTACGCCGCCCGTGCCTCGCTCCGGCGGGCCGCGCTGATCTTGCCGCCGACGACTCCGTAGCCGTACACCGCCGCGTGCTCCGCCGCCAGCGCCGCCTGCAGCGCCCTCAGCTCGGCCGACCTCGCCTCGTCGCTCACTTCGCCCCCTCCGTCAGCAGGTACGCGTGCGTGGCCCCGGCCGCCGCCACCGACGCCAGCAGCCGCGCCAGTTCGCCCGGCACCTCCAGCAGGGCCCCCGCGCGCCGGTCGGCGAGGGAGCGCTCGGCGGCGGCCAGGCCGGCGAGGGCGTCCTTCTCGGTGGCCGGCACAGGAGTCGGTGACGCCGAGGACATGGTGGGCGTGGGCGTCGTGGACCCTCCGAAGGCCGCGCTGTGGGCGGCGACCTGGGCCCGCAGCGGGCCCAGCCGCTCCGCCAGGCCGGGGTGTACGGCGAGCACGGCGTCGTACCGGGCGAGCAGCTCCCGGCTGTCCCGTGCCGCACGTGCGCGTGCCCGTTCCGTCACCGACACGCCACCGCCGCCGCCGGAGTCGGGCTCAGCCGAACACCCCACCAGCAGGGCGGCCCCGGCGGCCGAGGCGAGCAGGGATCTTCTGCGCGGCCCCGAGGGGATGCGCGGCGACGAGGGGTACGGCACTGCAGACGTCCTCGGGGGCTCGTACGAACACACGGGCGGGAAGAGCGCCCGCCGTTGATCACGGTACCCTCGCGTCCCCTTGCCCGATGTCACCGGCTCGGTGCACCCACTCAAGGGGGCGGGGCTGCATCGATATGCGGCTGTGCCGCGTGGGCGCGAACGGCCCCCACAACCCGCACCCGCCCGAAAACCCCAGCTACCCGCGCTCGAAGGCGAACCGGTCCTACCGCCGGAGGCAACACGCAACACCCCCCGCGACCGGATACCCTTTGACCAGACACGCGACCCATCCCACAACAGCACACGCGGCCGAGGAGTCACCCGGATGAGCACCACCCAGAGCGAGAGGCTGCGAGAGCTGCTCGAACCGCTCGTCACCTCCCAGGGTCTGGATCTCGAAGAGATCGCCGTGGACTCCGTCGGACGCAAGCGGGTGCTGCGCGTGGTCGTCGACTCCGACGACGGAGCCGATCTGGACGCCATCGCCGATGTGAGCCGTGCGCTCTCGGCGAAGCTCGACGAGACCGACGCGATGGGTGACGCGGCGTACGACCTGGAGGTCGGAACCCCCGGCGCGGAGCGCCTCCTCACCGAGCACCGGCACTTCGTGCGCGCCACCGAACGGCTCGTGAAGTTCCAGCTGACCGAGGGCGGCGAGCTGGTCGCCAGGATTGTGCAGGTCGACGACGAGGGCCTCGACGTCGAGGTGCCCGGGGTGAAGGGCCGCAAGGCCACCAACCGCAGGCTCGCCTACCCGGAGATCGCCAGGGCGCGCGTGCAGGTCGAGTTCAGCCGCAAGGACGACAAGGTCAAGAAGGACATGAAGGAAGAAGAGGAGGCGTAGCCGTGGACATCGACATGAGCGCCCTGCGGGGCTTGGTCAGGGAGAAGGAGATCTCCTTCGACCTGCTGGTCGAGGCGATCGAGTCGGCCCTCCTCATCGCCTACCACCGCACCGAGGGAAGCCGCCGACACGCGCGCGTGGAGCTCAACCGGGAGACCGGGCATGTGACCGTGTGGGCGAAGGAGGACCCCGAGGACCTGGAAGAGGGGCAGGAGCCGCGCGAGTTCGACGACACGCCGTCGGGCTTCGGGCGGATCGCGGCCACCACCGCCAAGCAGGTGATCCTGCAGCGGCTGCGCGACGCCGAGGACGACGCCACGCTCGGCGAGTACGCCGGCCGCGAGGGCGACATCGTCACCGGTGTGGTCCAGCAGGGCCGCGACCCGAAGAACGTGCTGGTCGACATCGGCAAGCTGGAGGCCATCCTGCCGGTGCAGGAGCAGGTGCCGGGCGAGACCTACCCGCACGGCATGCGGCTGCGGTCGTACGTCGTCCGGGTGGCCAAGGGCGTCCGCGGACCGTCGGTCACCCTCTCCCGTACGCACCCGAACCTGGTGAAGAAGCTCTTCGCCCTGGAGGTGCCGGAGATCGCCGACGGCTCGGTGGAGATCGCCGCGATCGCCCGTGAGGCCGGTCACCGCACCAAGATCGCCGTACGGTCCACCCGTTCGGGCCTGAACGCCAAGGGCGCCTGCATCGGTCCGATGGGCGGCCGGGTGCGCAATGTGATGGGCGAGCTGAACGGCGAGAAGATCGACATCGTCGACTGGTCGGACGACCCGGCCGAGATGGTGGCGAACGCCCTGTCACCCGCTCGGGTGAGCAAGGTGGAGGTCGTCGACCTGGCCTCCCGCTCCGCCCGGGTGACCGTGCCGGACTACCAGCTGTCGCTCGCGATCGGCAAGGAGGGGCAGAACGCCCGCCTCGCCGCCCGGCTCACCGGCTGGCGGATCGACATCCGGCCCGACACCGAACAGGTGGCCGAGTAACACCGGTGTAGCACCGAACGACGCTGGGTAACCGGGCGGCCCCGGGAATAGATCCGGGCCGCAGGTCGCTTGGTTTACGACAACAACCGTTCGATCTTTCCCCCGAAGGGGTGAGGTCGGTGCGGGGAGGTAGACTTAACTGTGTCTGGCCGGACGCAAGCCCGGGCATGCCCTGAGCGCACCTGTGTGGGGTGCCGGGAGCGGGCGGCCAAGAACGATCTGTTGCGGATCGTGAAGATCGAGGACGCATGCGCCCCCGATCCTCGCGGTACGCTGCCCGGCCGGGGTGCGTATGTACACCCCGCCCTGGTCTGTCTCGACCAGGCGGTACGCCGCCGGGCGTTCCCGCGGGCACTGCGCGCCCCGGGGCCGCTCGACACAAAGGCGTTGCGCCAATACGTCGAGCAGACAACAGTTGCCGAGCAGGCAACACCGTAAGACATGCCGTACGGAACCCCGTGCGGCCTGGTACCTCGCGAGTCGAAAGCAGGTCGAGATTGCGATGAGCACTCGATGAGTACGCGATGAGTACGCCCATGAACTAGCGACGGTCCGGCTTCACCCGGACCTCAAAGGAGCGAAGTGGCTAAGGTCCGGGTCTACGAACTCGCCAAGGAGTTCGGCGTTGAGAGCAAGGTCGTCATGGCCAAGCTCCAGGAGCTCGGTGAATTCGTCCGTTCGGCGTCTTCGACCATCGAAGCGCCCGTAGTACGCAAGCTGACCGACGCCTTCCAGGGCGGTGGCAACGGCAAGTCCGCCGGTAAGCCCGCCCCGCGCAAGGCTGCCCCCAGGCCCGCCGCGCCCTCCCCGGCGCAGGCGGCCCGTCCGGCTGCCCCGAGGCCGCCGGCCCCCAAGCCGGCGACGGCTCCGGCTGCCCAGCAGCCCGCTGCCCCGTCGGCCCCCGAGGCGCCCGCGCCGGCCCCGGGTCCGCGTCCGGTTCCGGGCCCCAAGCCCGCGCCGCGTCCGGCTCCGGCCGCCCCGGAGTTCACCGCTCCGCCGGCCGCCCAGGCCCCGCAGGCCCCGGCCGCGCAGGGTCCGCGTCCCGGCGCCCGTCCTGGTGCCCCGAAGCCCGGTGGCCGTCCGGCTCCCGGCCAGGGCCAGGCCCGTCCGGGCCAGGGTGCCCCGCGTGCCGGCGGCCAGGGCTCGCGTCCGGGTGCCCGTCCGGCCGGTCCGCGCCCGGGCAACAACCCCTTCACCTCCGGTGGCTCCACCGGCATGGCCCGCCCGCAGGCCCCGCGCCCGCAGGGCGGCTCGCGTCCCGGCGGTCCCGGTGCCCCCGGCGCCGGTCCCCGTCCGCAGGCCCCCGGCCAGCAGGGCGGCGGTCCGCGTCCGCAGGCTCCGGGCGGTTCCCGTCCGTCGCCTGCCGGCATGCCGCGCCCGCAGGGCGGTCCGCGTCCCGGCCCGGCCGGTCCGCGTCCGAACCCCGGCATGATGCCGCAGCGTCCCGCTGCCGGCCCGCGTCCGGGCGGCGGTGGCCCCGGCGGCCGCGGTCCCGGCGGCGGCGGTCGCCCCGGTGGCGGCGGCGGTCGTCCGGGTGGCGGCGGCTTCGCCCGTCCCGGTGGCGGCGGTGGCGGCTTCGCCGGTCGTCCGGCTGGTCCGGGTGGCGGCGGTGGCGGTGGCTTCGCCGGTCGTCCGGGTGGTCCCGGCGGTGGCGGCGGTGGCCGTCCCGGCTTCGGTGGCCGTCCCGGCGGTCCCGGTGGCCGCGGTGGCACGCAGGGCGCCTTCGGCCGTCCCGGCGGTCCCGCGCGTCGTGGCCGCAAGTCGAAGCGGCAGAGGCGCCAGGAGTACGAGGCCATGCAGGCCCCGAGCGTCGGCGGCGTGATGCTGCCGCGCGGCAACGGCGAGACCATCCGTCTCTCCCGCGGCGCGTCGCTCACCGACTTCGCGGAGAAGATCAACGCCAACCCGGCGTCCCTCGTCGCGGTCATGATGAACCTCGGCGAGATGGTCACCGCGACGCAGTCCGTCTCCGACGAGACCCTGCAGCTCCTCGCCGACGAGATGAACTACACGGTTCAGATCGTCAGCCCGGAGGAGGAGGACCGCGAGCTGCTCGAGTCCTTCGACATCGAGTTCGGCGAGGACGAGGGCTCCGAGGAGGACCTGGTCGTCCGTCCGCCGGTGGTGACCGTCATGGGTCACGTCGACCACGGTAAGACCCGACTGCTCGACGCGATCCGCAAGACGAACGTCATCGCGGGCGAGGCCGGTGGCATCACCCAGCACATCGGTGCCTACCAGGTCGCGACCGAGGTCAACGACGAAGAGCGCAAGATCACCTTCATCGACACCCCGGGTCACGAGGCGTTCACCGCCATGCGTGCCCGTGGTGCGAAGTCGACCGACATCGCGATCCTGGTCGTCGCGGCCAACGACGGCGTCATGCCGCAGACGGTCGAGGCGCTCAACCACGCCAAGGCGGCCGACGTGCCGATCGTGGTCGCGGTCAACAAGATCGACGTCGAGGGTGCCGACCCGACCAAGGTGCGCGGTCAGCTGACCGAGTACGGCCTGGTGGCCGAGGAGTACGGCGGCGACACCATGTTCGTCGACATCTCCGCCAAGCAGGGTCTGCACATCGACTCGCTGCTGGAGGCCGTGGTCCTCACGGCCGACGCCTCGCTCGACCTGCGGGCCAACCCGGCCCAGGACGCGCAGGGCATCTCGATCGAGTCCCGTCTCGACCGCGGCCGTGGTGCCGTGGCGACGGTCCTCGTCCAGCGAGGCACGCTGCGGGTCGGCGACACGATGGTGGTGGGCGACGCCTACGGCCGCGTCCGCGCCATGCTCGACGACAACGGCAACAACGTCGCCGAGGCCGGCCCGTCGACGCCGGTCCAGGTCCTGGGCCTGACCAACGTCCCGGGTGCGGGCGACAACTTCCTGGTGGTCGACGAGGACCGTACGGCCCGTCAGATCGCCGAGAAGCGCGCCGCCCGCGAGCGCAACGCGGCCTTCGCCAAGCGCACGCGCCGCGTCTCCCTCGAGGACCTGGACAAGGTGCTCAAGGCCGGCGAGATCCAGCAGCTCAACCTCATCATCAAGGGTGACGCTTCTGGTTCCGTCGAGGCCCTGGAGTCCTCCCTGCTCCAGCTGGACGTCGGCGAAGAGGTCGACATCCGCGTCCTGCACCGCGGCGTCGGTGCGGTCACGGAGTCCGACATCGACCTGGCGATGGGCTCCGACGCCATCGTGATCGGCTTCAACGTCCGTGCGGCCGGCCGCGCGGCGCAGATGGCCGAGCGCGAGGGTGTGGACGTCCGGTACTACTCGGTCATCTACCAGGCGATCGAGGAGATCGAGGCGGCCCTCAAGGGCATGCTCAAGCCGGAGTTCGAAGAGGTCGAGCTCGGTACGGCGGAGATCCGCGAGGTCTTCAAGTCGTCCAAGCTGGGCAACATCGCCGGTGTCCTCATCCGGTCCGGCGAGGTCAAGCGCAACACCAAGGCGCGCCTCGTCCGCGACGGCAAGGTCATCGCGGAGAACCTCAACATCGAGGGCCTGCGTCGCTTCAAGGACGACGTCACCGAGATCCGCGAAGGCTACGAGGGCGGTATCAACCTCGGCAACTTCAACGACATCAAGGTCGACGACGTCATCGCGACGTACGAGATGCGGGAGAAGCCGCGGGCGTAATCGCCGACGGTTTGCTGCTGGCCGGCGGGACTGCGGTCCTGTCGGCCAGCGCGGCATTGCTGGGGGCTCCGCCCCCGGACTCCCGGTTTTTCACATTCGCCAGTGTCGGGTGGGCGGGGTGGGAAACGGGGGTCCGGCGGCGGAGCCCCCAGGCGGCACCGCAGCCACCGGTGCCCGGAAAACCCGGTCGAGCCACAGTCGGCCGAAGCGGTAACGTGGCTCCAGGCCATCGATCCCGTACCGGCGGGTATACCCGGCATACAACATGTACGTGGGGACTCTGTCCTTCGACCTCCTCCTCGGCGACGTCCACTCGCTGAAGGAGAAGCGTTCCGTCGTCCGCCCGATCGTCGCCGAACTCCAGCGGAAGTACGCGGTGAGCGCGGCCGAGGTGGACCACATGGACCTCCACCGGCGAGCAATCATCGGCCTCGCCATGGTTTCCGGCGACGCGGCGCACCTCACCGACGTACTGGACCGGTGCGAACGGCTGGTCGCCGCCCGCCCCGAGGTGGAGCTGCTGTCCGTCCGACGCCGCTTCCACGGCGAAGACGACTGAGGTCGCGCGGCGACAACCGACGACCGACGACCAGACCACAGCGACACGAGAAGAAGAAAGAACGGGAGACGGACCAGTGGCCGACAACGCGCGGGCGAAAAGGCTGGCGGACCTCATCCGGGAGGTGGTGGCCCAGAAACTGCAGCGCGGGATCAAGGACCCGCGGCTCGGCTCGCACGTCACCATCACGGACACCCGGGTCACGGGTGACCTGCGGGAGGCGACCGTCTTCTACACGGTCTACGGCGACGACGAGGAGCGGAAGGCCGCGGCTGCGGGCCTGGAGAGCGCCAAGGGCATCCTGCGCTCCGAGGTCGGCCGCGCGGCCGGCGTGAAGTTCACGCCGACCCTGACCTTCGTCGCGGACGCCCTCCCGGACACCGCCCGGACCATCGAGGACCTCCTCGACAAGGCGCGGCAGTCCGACGAGAAGGTCCGCGAGACGGCCACCGGCGCGACATACGCCGCCGGCCCGGACCCCTACAAGAAGCCGGCCGAGGACGACACGACCGAGACGGACGGCGACGCCGCGGAATGACCCAGAAGCACACCACGCCCGACGGCCTCGTCATCGTCGACAAGCCGTCGGGCTTCACTTCACACGACGTGGTCGCCAAGATGCGCGGCATCGCCCGGACCCGCCGGGTCGGCCACGCCGGCACCCTCGACCCCATGGCGACCGGCGTCCTGGTCCTCGGTGTCGAGCGCGCCACCAAGCTCCTCGGGCACCTCGCCCTCACGGAGAAGGAGTACCTGGGCACCATCCGCCTGGGCCAGAACACCGTCACCGACGACGCCGAGGGCGAGGTCACCTCGTCCACCGACGCGTCCAAGGTGACCCGGGACGCCATCGACGCCGGGATCGCCAAGCTGACCGGCGAGATCATGCAGGTCCCGTCCAAGGTCAGCGCCATCAAGATCGACGGCGTACGGTCGTACAAGCGGGCCCGCGAGGGCGAGGACTTCGAGATCCCCGCCCGCCCGGTGACCGTCTCCTCCTTCACGGTGTACGACGTCCGGGACGCCGTGACCGACGACGGCACCCAGGTCCTCGATCTGATCGTCTCCGTCGTCTGCTCCTCCGGCACCTACATCCGCGCCCTCGCCCGTGACCTGGGCGCCGACCTCGGCGTCGGCGGCCACCTCACCGCGCTGCGCCGGACGCGCGTCGGGCCGTACAAGATCGACACGGCGAAGACGCTGGACCAGCTCCAGCAGGAGCTGACCGTGCTGCCGATCGCGGACGCCGCCGGGGCCGCGTTCCCGCGCTGGCAGGTGGATCCCCGGCGCGCCCGGCTGCTGCTGAACGGCGTCCGGCTGGAGATGCCCGACGCGTACGCGGGCTCCGGCCCCGTCGCCGTCTTCGACCCCGACGGGCGCTTCCTCGCGCTCGTCGAGGAGTACAAGGGCAAGGCCAAGAGCCTGGCCGTCTTCGGCTGACGTCCGCCGGGACATCCGCCGGGACATCCGCGCGGACTCCTGCCCTGGGCGCCTGCCCGTGGAGCGGCGGCCGGCCACGGGGCGTGCCCCTGCCGCCGCTCCACGGTCCCCCCTCGGTTCCCCCACCTCTAGGGTTATCCAACGGCTCCCGCCTATTCACCCGTCCGGGCAGGCGCTCGGAGTGAACCGGGGGAGCGGAAGGGGGCGCGTTCGCCACGCGATCTGTCCCGCCGATCACCGCCCGCCTACCGTCGACAACAGCGCGACGGGAGACGGTGCGCGTGAGCTCGGGCGGGGAGGTACGGCCATGGCGGGACGGCGCACCGGAAGCGGTCGCCGGCCGGCGGCGGACGGTCCGTGGGGGACGGCGGACGGTTCGCGGGAGGCGGCTGCCGGTTCGCGGGAGGCGGCTGCCGGTTCGCGGGAGGCGGGGGACCGCTTCCGACGGGGAGAGCGGAACCGCAGGGACGGCAGGAGCGCCGCGGCCGCCACCGGATACACGACTGGATACAGCACCGGATACACCACTGGGGCCGCAGCTGTCGGCGGCGCCACATGCTTCTCGGACTTCCCGGAGGCCACAACAGGCCCCTCGAACCCCCCGGCAGGCCGGGACCCGCACCCCGACCCCGCCCTCGTCCAGATCCGCGACCTCGCCGGCCGCCCCCGCGGCGTCGGCTTCCTCGCCGATCACCAGGGGACCCTGCTCACCAGCCACGAGACGGTCGACGGCCTGCCCCGGCTCGTGCTGCAGGTCGCGGGCGGCGACCGTACCTGTGTGGTCGCCGCCGACGCCGTCATCCCGCTGCCGGAGCGCGACCTGGCGCTCGTCCGCACGGAGGGCCTGGACTCGGATCCACTGCCGCTGTCCGTGCGGGAACGGATCGACGCCGGAACCTATGTACGGATCCTCGCGGGCTGCTGGCGGGAGGCGCGGGTGCTGGCCGCCACCGAGGTGACGTACACCGCCACCGACCGCTTCCACCTCCTCCAGGACGCACTGGAACTGGCGATCGGCACCGCCGGGCAGGACGCGCTGCGGCTGGGCGGCGGGGCGGCCGGGGGACCGGTGCTGGACGCGGAGACCGGCGCGGTGGTCGGCGTCCTCGGCACCGCCCTGACCTCCGCGCAGCGTGACACGGGCTTCGCGGTGCCGGTCCGGCCCGCCGACGGCCCCCTCGGTGAGCTGCTCGCCCGCAACGCGGCCACCGTGCCCGCCTACGGCGACGACCTCAATCTCGCCGGGATTCTGCAGCTGACCGCCACCTCGGTCGGCCAGGACGGCCCGCAGGGCCTTCTCGCCGGCGCTGTGGAACCGGTCGAACGCCATGGTGTGGCACGGGAGTTGGCCGTTTTCGAGGACGGCGGGCGGGCCGTGCTCGGGCTGGTCGGAGCCCCCGGCAGCGGCCGTACGACGGCCCTCGCGGCCCTCGCCGCGCGCCGGGCCCGCGGCGAGCGGCCCGCCCCCACGCTGTGGCTGCGCGGCGCCGACCTGGAGGATGCCGACGTCTCCGTGGCCGACGCGGCCCGCCGCACGCTGGAACGGGCCGCGAGGATCGTCGCCGCCGCCCGTTCCATGCCTCCCGAATCCCTCGGCGACCTCACCCCCGAACACCTGGCCCATCTGGCCGCGCGGGCCGGCCGCCCGCTCCTGCTCCTCCTGGACGGCCCCGAGGAGATGCCCCCCGTCCTCGCCCACCACCTCCCCGACTGGACCAGGCGAACCGCCGCCTGGCTGCGCCGGACCGGGGCGCGCCTGGCGATCGCCTGCCGGGAGGAGTACTGGGAGCGAGCGGGAGCGGAGTTCCCCACCGACGTGCTGCACACGCCGACACCCCCCGCGGCCTCCGCCACCCCGCCGGCTCCGGCGGCTTCAGCCGGCTCCGCTGCTCCCGGGGCCCCGGCAGGGTCCGCCGCACCCGAGACCTGGACCGGCTTGACGGCTCCCGGGGCTCCGGCAGGGTCCGCCGCACCCGAGATCTGGACCGGCTTGACGGCTCCCGGGGCTCCGGCAGGGTCCGCCGCACCCGAGACCTGGACCGGCTTCACGGCTCCCGGCACGCTCGCCGCTTGCGCGGCCCCGGCCGGTTGGGCGACTCCGGCCGATTGCGCGGCCACCCCCGCGCCGGCCGGATCCGCGGCTCCGACGGCCGCTTCCGATCCGCTGGCTTGGGCCGCCCCTCCCGGTCCGGTGGCTCCGGCGGGCCCTTCCGGTCTGGTGGCTGGGGCTGCCTGTCCCGGTTCTGTGGCTCCGGGCGCCGCGATCGGCCATGTGGCTCCGGGCGCTCCTTCCGGTCTGGTGGCTGGGGATGCCCCTTCCGGTCCCGTGGCTCCGGGCGCCCCTACCGGCCTTGCGGCTCCGGCCGCCCCCGTCGGTCCCGGGGCGTCGGCTGCCCGCACCGGTTTCACGGCCACGTCCGCCCCCACCGATCCCATGGTTCCGGCCGGGTCCGCGGGGTCGGGGATTCCCGGGGCTTCGGCCACCCCGGCCGGCCCGGCGGTGCCCGCTACCTCGGCCGATGCTGTTACCGGCCTTGCGGCTCCGGCTGCCCCCGTCGGTCCCGGGGCGTCGGCTGCCCGCACCGGTTCCATGGCCACGTCCGCCCACACCGATCCCATGGTTCCGGCCGGGTCCGCGGGGTCGGGGATTCCCGGGGCTTCGGCCACCCCGGCCGGCCCGGCAGTGTCCGCCGCCTCGGCCGATGGTGCCGATCCCGCCGTTCAGGCAGGCACCGCGACTCCCACGGCAACGGCTCCCGAAGCCCCCACCGATCCATGCACCGCCGCCCCTGCCCCCAGCAGGCCGACCGCACCCCTCCCTCCCTGCCTTCATCTGCCCGATCTGACCGCGGACGAGGCCCGTCTGGCGCGCGTCCGGTTCGCGATCCCCGATGGCGTCCTCGCCGAGTGTGACGCCCGGCATCCGCTCACCCTGCGGCTGCTGTCCGAAGTCCGGGCCACCAACCCGGATGCGGAGATCGCGGGGCCGGTCGACCGGCACGCGGTGTTCTCCGCCCACCTGGACCTGATGTGCCTGCGGATCGCGGTCCGGCTCGCCGCGGAGAGCGGGCTGCGCGGCACCGCCGTACGCCGGCTCGCCGCTCGCGTGGCCGGGCAGGTGCACGAGGCCGCCCGGCGGAGCCTCGGCCCGGGGCAGGGCGAGCTGGACCGGGAGTCGTTCGAGGCGGTGTTCCCCTGGGGCCCCGCCCCGGCCCGGCTCGGCGGCGGCACCGGCTGGGCGTCCGCCGTACTGACCGAGGGCCTGCTCGTCCCGGCGGGCCGGGGCTACCGCTTCGCGCACGAGGAGCTGGCCGACTGGATCCAGGGCATGCACCTCGACCTCGACGAGGCCCTGCGCGCCCTGGTCCACCACCCCCGTGCGGACCTGGAGACCGCTCCCGTGCCGGTGCCGCACCATCGCGTCGGCCCCGTCGTCCAAGCCCTGCTGCTCCTCGCCCGACAGCACGGAGACCGGCAACTGGCCGCCCGGCTCCGGGACTTGGCGGACGCCCTGGACCGCGACCCCGGCTCCTGGTGGGCCGCACGGCTGCTCGCCCGCACCCTGCTGGAGGTCCCGGACGCGACGCCGTACACCGAGGTGCTGCGGCTGCTCGCCGACCGGATCGTCGCCTGGCGCCGCGCACAGCGGCCCGTGCCGGCCGAGTTCGGCCCCGGCTTCTGGACCGAGCTGCCGGTGTGCGACAGCGAGCGGCTGGATCTGCTGCGCCGGCTCGTGCTGGCCGACCCGGCCCCCCAGACGGCCTCGGAGTCCGGAGAGCGCTACCTGGACGCCGTCGCCCGGCTGCTCGCCGCCGCCCCCGCCGTCGTACAGCCGGGGCTGACCCGCTGGTTCGACGACGAACGGCCGCTGCCCGCGACCCCGCACGCCACCGTCGCGACCGCCGCGCAGGCCCTGCTGCACACCCACCGGCACGCCGCGCTGGACGACCTCACCGAGATCCTGGTGGCCTGCGCGCACCGGCGCGCCGACGAACTGCTCGCGACCCTCGCAGAGGACGAGCCGTCGGCCGTCTGCCGGGCCGTCGACCGCTGGGCGCACGACGAGCGGCCCGCCCGCCGGGTCGCGGCCGTGGCCCACGGCCTGCGCGCGGCCCCGCACGTCCGTTCGGAGGCCGACCGCGAGCTGCTGCGGTACGCCGCGCTCGCCCTGCTCGCCCGCCCCGCCGACCGCACCCTGCACGGCGGCGCCCTCGCCCAGCTGGTCCGCGACCCGCACACCCGCGACCGGCACCTCGCCGCCGCCCTGCGGCACTTCGCCGCCGGCGACCCGCAGATCCCGGCGAGCGCCCTCGCCCCCGCCCTGACCACCCATCCCGAACCGGTCCTGGCGGCCTTCCGCGCCCGGCTGCACGGCCCGCACGCAGGAGAGACGTCGTTCGCGGAGGAGGTGCCGTACGCGGGGGACCCGCCGCTCATGGGGCACGCGGGGGACGCATCGCTCGCGGGGGACGCGCTGCGCACCCTCACCGACGTCCCCACCCCGGCCCTCGCCCGCCGCGTAGCGCCCCTGTTGCGGGAGACGGTACGGCTGCGCCCGCACACCGCCGGTCACCTCGCCGCCCACGTCGACCGCCGCCTCGCCCAGGGCCCCACCGTTCGCCCCGTCCTGCTGCCCCTGGTCACCGGCCTGCTCGAGGACGCCCCCGAACAGCTCCGCGCCGCCCTCGCCACCGTCCTCGCCGCCGCCGGCACCCCCGCTTCCGGCGCGCTGCGCCGCGAGCTGCTGGAGTTCCTGCTCGCCCGGGAACAGGAACCGTCCGTGCTGGACGCCGTCCTGCACGCGGCCGCCGAGCACGGCGCCGGGGACGGGCGGGAGGAGGAGGTCCGCGGGCTTGTCCACCGCACCGGTCTGCTCCTCGTCCGCACCCCCGAGGGCGCCACCCGCTTCGACCGCGGCCTGGTCGACCTGGGCCGGCACGTGCCCGGGTTCGCCGCGTCGATGGCGCGCTGGCTGGCCGCCACCCCGGAGGACTGGGCCGCCGTCGTGGGCCCCAGCACCCGCCGCACGCTCGAGAACCTCGCCGGCGTCCGCGTACCGGCGTGAGCGGCGCG
Source organism: Streptomyces sp. RB17 (assembly GCF_009604455.1). Classification (GTDB taxonomy): domain Bacteria; phylum Actinomycetota; class Actinomycetes; order Streptomycetales; family Streptomycetaceae; genus Streptomyces. Next base: position 46,455 of record NZ_WEGL01000010.1, on the reverse strand, counting down.
GCAAAGGCACGAGAAAAGGGCCAGGCAAAGGGCCGGACAAGGGACGAGAAAGGGACCGCCAGGGACGTGCGCCCGGTCACAGCCCCGATACCGATGCGGGCCCGGGGCACCCGGCATGGCACCCTTAGACCTGCGCAAGTCTTAGGCATCGACATGGACACGGGTTCGAGGAGCGGTCACAGTGCAGCGCTGGCGTGGCTTGGAGGACATCCCCCAGGACTGGGGGCGCAGCGTCGTCACCATCGGTTCCTACGACGGCGTCCACCGCGGCCACCAGCTGATCATCAAGCACGCCGTCGACCGCGCCCGCCAGCTGGGCGTCCCGGCCGTCGTGGTCACCTTCGACCCGCACCCCAGCGAGGTCGTCCGCCCCGGCAGTCACCCGCCGCTGCTCGCCCCGCACCACCGTCGCGCCGAGCTGATGGCGGACCTGGGCGTGGACGCGGTCCTCATCCTGCCCTTCACCACCGAGTTCTCGAAGCTCTCGCCCGCCGATTTCGTGGTGAAGGTCCTGGTGGACAAGCTGCACGCGAAGGCAGTCGTGGAGGGCCCGAACTTCCGCTTCGGCCACAAGGCCGCCGGCAACGTGGAATTCCTCACGGAACAGGGCAAGATCTACGACTTCGAGGTCGAGGTCGTCGACCTGTACGTCACCGGCGAGGCGGGCGGCGGCCTCCCGTTCTCCTCGACCCTGACCCGCCGCCTGGTCGCCGAGGGCGACGTCGAAGGCGCCCGCGAGATCCTGGGCCGCCCGCACCGGGTGGAGGGCGTGGTCGTCCGCGGCGCCCAGCGCGGCCGCGAACTGGGCTTCCCGACGGCCAACGTCGAGACGCTGCCGCACACCGCCATCCCCGCCGACGGCGTCTACGCCGGCTATCTGCACGTCGAGGGCGAGGCCATGCCGGCCGCGATCTCCGTCGGCACGAACCCGCAGTTCGACGGCACCGAGCGCACGGTGGAGGCGTACGCCATCGACCGCGTCGGCCTCGACCTGTACGGCCTGCACGTCGCCGTCGACTTCCTCGCCTATGTGCGCGGCCAGGCGAAGTTCGACACGCTGGAGGCCCTGCTGGAGCAGATGGCCGCGGATGTGAAGCGGTGCCGGGAGATCGTGTCGGCGGAGGAGTAGGCCTCCGGCGGTTCTACGACACACAAGGGCGGCCGGTGCGACGAGCACCGGCCGCCCTTGGTCGTGCCGCCTACTGCTGGGGCGGGCCCTGCGGAGGCTGCTGGCCCTGCGGGGGCTGCGGGTAGCCGTACACCTCGGGCGACTGGGGCGGTTGTCCCTGCTGCGGCGGATACGGCTGGCCCGGAGCGGCCTGCGGGTAGGGCTGCCCCGGCTGCTGGGGCGGATACGGCTGCCCCTGCTGCGGCGGGTACGGCTGCCCTTGCTGCGGCGGGTACGGCTGCCCTTGCTGCGGCGGGTACGGCTGCTGGCCCGGGGCGTACGGCTGGCCGGGGGCCTGCGGATAGGCCTGGCCCGGCATCTGCTGGCCCGGCATCGGAGGGGCGGCCACGGGCGGCGGGTTGCCGTCACTGGTCCACAGGCCGTGCGCCTGCTGGTGCCGTACGAAGTCCTCGGCGACCAGTGCGGCGAGATTGAAGTACGCCTCGCGCGTCTTGGGCCGCATCATGTCGAGGTCGACCTCGGCACCGGCGGCCAGATGCTCGTCGAAGGGCACGACCACGACCGCGCGCGTGCGCGTCTCGAAGTGCGCCACGATGTCCTCGACCTTGATCATCTTGCCGGTCTCACGGACACCGGAGATCACGGTGAGCGAGCGGGAGACCAGGTCGGCGTAGCCGTGCGCGCCCAGCCAGTCCAGCGTCGTACTGGCGCTGCTCGCACCGTCCACGGACGGCGTGGAGATGATGATCAGCTGGTCGGCGAGGTCGAGCACCCCGCGCATGGCGCTGTACAGCAGGCCCGTGCCCGAGTCGGTCAGGATGACCGGGTACTGCCGGCCGAGGACGTCGATCGCGCGCCGGTAGTCCTCGTCGTTGAACGTGGTCGAGACGGCCGGGTCCACGTCGTTGGCGATGATCTCCAGACCGGAGGACGCCTGCGAGGTGAACCGCCGGATGTCCATGTACGAGTTCAGGTACGGGATCGCCTGCACGAGGTCACGGATGGTGGCACCCGTCTCCCGGCGCACGCGCCGCCCGAGCGTACCCGCGTCCGGGTTGGCGTCGATGGCGAGGATCTTGTCCTGCCGCTCGGTGGCGAGGGTGGAGCCGAGCGCGGTGGTCGTGGTCGTCTTGCCGACGCCGCCCTTGAGGCTGATGACCGCGATCCGGTAGCAGGACAGCACCGGGGTGCGGATCAGCTCCAGCTTGCGCTGCCGCTCGGCCTCCTCCTTCTTGCCACCGAGCTTGAACCGGCCGCCCGCCGCCGCGGGCCGCCCGCTCTTCGCCTTCTGCCGCTTGTTGTTGAGGAGCCGGTCCGAGGACAGCTCCACGGCGGCCGTGTAACCGAGCGGTGCGGCACCGGGGTTGGTCGGCTGCCGCTGGTCGTGCTGCACAGGCTGCGGCCACGCCGCCCCGGACCGCGGATCCACCGGCGCCTGGGGGGCCTGCGGGGCCGGGGGTGCCGCGGGTGCCGGAGGTGCCTGGGAGGCCTGCTGCCCCTCGGCCGCGGGTGCGCCGTCCGGGCCTTGCGGAGGCGGCGGGAAGCCATAACCACCGGCCGGATTGGGGCTGTTGGGGCTGGGCTGCGGGGCGGGGGGCTGCGGGAAGCCGTAACCGCCTGGCTGGGGCTGGGGCTGGGGGTTGCCGGGCTGGGGGAAGCCGTAACCGCCAGTTGTGTGGGGGGCGTTGGGGTTGGGCTGCGGGGCGGGGGGCTGGGGGAAGCCGTAACCGCCTGGCCGGGGCTGGGGCTGGGGATGGGGCTGGGGGTGGCCGGGCTGGGGGAAGCCGTAACCGCCAGTTGTGTGGGGGGCGTTGGGGTTGGGCTGCGGGGCGGGGGGCTGGGGGAAGCCGTAACCGCCAGCCGCATGTGGGCTGTTGGGGTCCGGCTGGGGGGCCGGGGGCTGGGGGAAGCCGTAACCACCCGCTGCGGCAGGGTTCGCCGGGTTCGGTTGCGGTCCCGGGCCCGCCGCCGGCTGGCCGGCCGGGTTCGACTGACCGGGCTGCGCGGCGGTGGGCGTACCGGGCTGGTTCGGCTGGTTCGCCTGGTTGGGCTGCTGCCAGGCGGCGGGCGCGGGCTGCGGGGCCTGCGGCTGGAACGGCGGCTGCTGGCCGGGCGCGCCACCGGGGCCCTGCGCGGGCGCCGGCTGCGGCTGCCCCGGCATCGGACCGGGCTGCTGCGCGGGCCACTGCGCCGCCGGAGCGGGCGCCGCGGGCTGGTAGGAGGGCGGCAACGGAGGCACCCCGCTCTGCGGCGCGGGCGGAGGCGTCCAGCCGGGCCGGGCGTCCTGGGCGGGCGCGGGCGGTACGGCGGCGGCCTGGGGGGCGCCAGTCTGCGAGGTGCCGCCGGGCTGGGCGCCGTTCTCCGGTACGCCGGGTTGAGGCGCGCCGTTCTGCACGGCGGCGTCGGTGGTGGCCTCGGTGGCGGCGACGGCGCCCTGCGCCACGCCGTCGGTGACGCCGGAAGCGTCGGACTCGGCGTCGCCGGACCCGGCGTTGGCGGCCCCGGCGCTGTCGGCGTCGGTGTCGGCGGCCGACCCGTCCGGAGCACCGTCGGTGTCCGCGGCCTCGGTACCGGCGTCGCCCTCGACCGTGTCCTCGACCTGGGCCTTGCTCTCGCCTTCGCCCTCGCCTTCCTCCTCATCGGCGTCGGGGAGGGCCGCATCCTCCCCGGAACCGGCATCGTGCCCGGAACCGGTGCCGTCCCCAGCACCGGCCCCCACGGAGACCACGTCAGTGGACGTCGCGTCCGCCCCCTCCTCGGCGCCCTCGGCGGAGACCACCTGCGCGGACGCCTCGGACGTGTCGCCCTCGGCACCGGCGGGGCCCGAGGTAGTACCCTCCGCCTCCGCGGCGCCCTCGTCGCCGACGCCGTCCCGCATCGCGGCCGCGCGCTCGGCGATCTCGGCGATCTCGCGCTTCAGGGCCACGGCGGAGAACCGCATGGTGGCCCCGCTCTCCAGGTCCCCGTTGTTCGTCTCCGGCTCGACCGCGGGCGCCGGTGCCTCCGGCTGCGCCTGCTGAGCCGGCGGCGCGGCCTGCGGCTGCTGCGCCTCGAAGCCCTCCGGCAACCGCGGCATCGGGACGGGGTTCCCGACGGGCGGCGCGGGCGGCATGGGCGCGGCGTAGGGAGCACCCTGGGCCGGCGGGGACGGCGGGGGCGGCGGCGCGTACGGAGTCCCCTGAGGCGGGGTGAACGGGGCGCCCTGCGGGGGTGGCGGGGGCGCCGGAGTCGACGAAGACGCACCGGACGCGCCCTGCGCGTTCTGCGTGTACCAGGCGGGCGGCGCGTAGTCGATGGTGAACTCGCCCGTCATCTCGATGGCGGACTCCGCGTCGGTCTGGTCGTCGTCGGGTGTGTCCCAACCCCCGCGGATCCCGTCCCGATCGCTGTTCACAGTTCCTCCTGGTGTGGTCGAACACCCTCATGCCGTGCTTGGGGGCGACCGTTCCTGTCGTACGATTCGCCGGGCTTCCCCCTGGGTCACCGGACCCCTGCGTCGCAGCGCGCGCACTGCCCGACCCCAGCCTAATCACCAAAGCGACGCCGCTGGCAGGCCCGTCTGCCCCTTCCTGCCCGTCCGACGCGTCACACCGGGCCGAAGACCGCCACAGCGGATGCGGATATACACCAAAACGTGACACGAGCGGTCGTGAAAAACCAGGCAAGTTGGACGTGTCAGTCCATCCGGCGTGCCACGCCCAGCAGTCCCGTTTCGGCGTCGGTCGCCCGGGTCACGACGTACTGCCGGTCCCGCTCGGTGCACCAGAGGCTCACTCCGTCCGGAAGCGTGGGCAGCGTCTCGAGTTCGGGGCGCGGAAGTCCCATCACTCGGCCGATCTCCACCGCTTCGTCCGGCGACACCCGCTGCACGCCCACCAGGCGCGCCTGACGCATCAACCGCGGCGCGACCGGGCTGAGATACGGCAGCAGGGTCAGCACGGACTGCCAGGGAGCCGACACCACGCGTCCGCGCGGCGGCCGCATGCCGCAGTCCCGCACCACCAGCACGGGTGTACCGGCCGAGGCGCCCTGCGGGGGCACACGGCCGACGTCGTACACCGCGAGGCCGTTCTGCCCGCCGCCCATGGCGTGCACCATGGGCATCCAGGCCTGCGCGCGCCCCGTCTCGACGGCCACGCGCGCGCCCGTCGCGGCCGCCCGCAGCGCCACGACCTGCGCGGTCCACAGGCCGCCGATGAGCACGATGTCGTACGGCGTCGGGCGGTTCACCCCGAGCACGGCGGGCTGGCCCTCGGCGTTGACGCCGACCACCACGCCGTCGTCGCCGATGGGCAGGGACAGCGCGTCCGCCTGCTCCACGGGCAGCGCGTGCCGCGGGTGACGGGGGCCGAGGAGGCCGAAGCCGGTGCGCAGCCGTTCGCCGAGGCCCGGCGTCGGCGAACTCGTGCGCGACGGCGTGGGAGAGGTCGACAGGGCCATCAGCGGGCACCTCCGAGCGGCAGGGTGGCCAGAACACCGGGGAGTTGTTCACGGTCCAGGCGGGCGAGCCCGGTCCGCGTCTGCCGTGCCGCCTGCTCCAGATTGCGCCGGGCGTCGGTCAGTTCCTGGTTGCTGCGGCCGGTGATGCGCACATGGCCGGTGATGGCCACGTTCTGCTGCGCGCCCTTGGCCAGGGTCAGGCTGAAGGTCGTCGCGAGGGCGGGGACCTCGGTCAGCTGCGCCACCAACTGCGCCAGCGAGCCGCCGGATCCGCCCAGTTGGGGCCAGCGGCGCACCCAGTACGTGGTGTGCCGGCGGTTGTCGCAGCGCCAACTGCGGCTGGACTCCTCGGTGCGGCGCTGCGGCGCCTCGCCGCGCCCGGCCTGGGCGGTCACCATGGGGTTGGCGCACGCGGACGTCGCGATGGCGGCCGTCAGCTCCTCCTCGGTGAGCACGCTCGCCCGGAACCCGGCGCCGGTCAGCCGGCTCGACAGATGCTCGGCCGAGCGGGTCAGGCACTTCTGCGCGCCCGTCAGTCCGCCGCCGCGCGCGGCCACCGCCTCCGGACACAGCTCGGGATCCAGCTTCAGCGCGATCCACGTGATGCGGACCGCCGGGGAGCCGGTCTGGGCCTGCAGCGGCGCGTAGTTGCTGACCACCACCGACTGCTGGGGCAGGTGCAGCGCGGGCGCGGGCTGGGTGTGCACGACGATCTGCGCCGACTCCAGCCGGATCCCGTCGACTTCGAGGGCGTCCCGGACCAGACCCACCGGCAGCGGTCTGCGGCCCCGCTCCGCGCGCAGCGCGCCGGCCTCCGACTCCACCTGGAGCACCGCGGTCAGGAAGCCGCCGTCGCCGACCATGCCGATCGGCCGCTGGTCGCGGTCGTCACCGCGGCTGTAGCTGTAGGTGCGCAGGGTCGGGTCGCACTCCACCGCCGGCGCGAGTCCGGCGTCGGTCCCCGGCGGCACCGGTGTGCTCGCCGCCCGCCGGTTGCGGGCCCGCAGGGCCAGCAGGGTGCTGAGCCATTCCGGCAGGGAGCGGCCCCGGCGCCGTACGACCGCGAGCACCACGAACAGCACGGCGACCGGGGCGACGGCGATCAGCGCGATCGTCCCCACGAGCCACCCGCACAGCACGAGCGCGCCCGCGATCTCCAGCAGCACCAGCCGCTGCAGCGCGAACGAACCGCCACGGCCCGAACGCGACTCCGGATGCGGCGCGAACGCACCCTGGTAGGCCGCCGGTGCCTGCTGGGTGATGGGCTGAGAGGAATCCGGGCCACGGGCACCCGACCGGCGCGCGCGACGAGGTCGTGATCCCGATTGCGATCGCGACCGGGTCCGCGTTGCGGAAGCCATCACTCCAAAACCCCCGAACTCACCCGGAAACCCTTTGAGCTCCGGTCCCTTCAAGCCGTGAGCACCCTACCCGTGCCACCAGCACCACCACGCAACAGGCATAGTAGGGGGCGGGTCTGACAGTCGAGTCACCAGAGGCAACCGAGGGCGGGGGACGGATCTTCACAGGTCCCCCACGGCTCCGCAACGGGGAGAGAGCGGACACAGATGGCATCACGGCGGGACGAACTCAGCGCCTACACCTTCGCGAAGCGCCGCACGCTCGCGGCATTCCTTCAGCCTTCGCCCTCCGGCTCGGAGGAGGGCGCCCCCAAGCCGCTGGGCGCACTGGTGCCCGGCCTCGTCGTCGGCGCCGTGGTCCTCGCGGTGTTCGGCGCGATCGGGATGTTCAGTCCGGCGGCGCCCAAGGGGTGGGACGACCCGGAGAAACACGTCATCGTCGCCAGCGAGTCGACGACCCGGTACGTCGTGCTGAAGACGGGCAAGCAGGTGCAGTTGCACCCGGTCCTCAACATGGCCTCCGCAAAGCTGCTGCTCAGCCCCGAGAACGACAGCGTCATCACCGTCGACGAGAAGGTCCTGGACAGCGGCAAGCCCCCGCACGGCGTCACCATCGGCATCCCCTACGCCCCCGACCGCCTGCCCGCGCCGGACGAGGCCTCGGCAGCCAAGCGCTGGGCGGTCTGCGAGCGCCCCGGCGCCGGTGGCCGGGCCATCCAGAAGGCGGCCTTCGTCCTCGCGAACAAGGAATGGTCCAAGACGGAGGGACCCGACCGGCTCAGCCGTGGCGATCTGATGTACGTCGTCGCGCCGGACGGCAAGACCCAGTACGTCGTCGACGCGCAGGGCACGGCCTACCAGATCGAGAACCCGGACGACAAGGAACTGCTCAAGGCCCTCGACACCCAGGGCCGCGCCCCGCAGCGCGTCTCCCAGGAGTGGCTCGCCACCCTGCACCAGGGCAGCGCGGTCTCGATCCCCCACATCCCGGGCACGCCCGGCGCGAAGGCCGGAGCCGGTCTGCCGGACCAGTACGACAAGGTCGGCGAGGTCATCAAGGCGTACGACGGCCACGCCCTCCGGTACTACGTCGTACTGCAGGGCAAGGTGGCTCGCGTCTCCGAGTTCACGGCCACGCTCCTGCTCAACAGCGGGCAGCTCGTGAACGTCGGCCAGGCCGGTGAGGCACAGCAGGTCAGTCCCGGCGCGGTCGCCGACAGCACCACGTTCGAGGGCGACAAGAACTGGCCGACGTACGAGCCGAGGACGGTGAACGACGGCTCCAGCGCCACCAGCGGCCGCAACACGGTCTGCAACGTCCTGCGCTCGGTCGGGGCCAAGGGCAGCACCACCCTGTCCACGTGGGTGGGCACGGACTTCCCCGCCCAGCTGCCCACCGGCTCCTCCAGCGGCTACGTCACCCCGGGCTCCGGCCAGCTCTACCGCCAGTTCCAGGGCACGGAGACCTCGGTCGGCGGCGTCTTCCTGGTGACCGACACCGGCCTGCGCTACGCCCTGCAGTCCAACAGCGACAGCGACAGCAACAACGAGGGCATCGGCACCTCCGCCAACAAGCGCAAGGAAGAACTGCAGGAGGCGAGGATCGCCCAGACCCACCTCGGCTACGAGAAGGTGACTCCCACCCCCGTCCCCATGGAGTGGTCGACGTTCCTGCCGACGGGCCCGCGCCTGTCGGAGGCGGCGGCGCGGCAGCCGCAGGGCTCCTAGCGCGGGGCGGAGGAGAACGGAATCATGCTGAAGGCGAAGGCAAGCACGCCGGGGAGCGCGGCACGGGCTGCGGCCCTGGCCGCTGCGACGGTCCTCACCGCGACCACGACGGTGATCGCCCTCCCCGCCGCCCCGGCCCTGGCGGACGACGGCCAGTGCACGTTCCCGTCGAAGCCGTACGCGGGCCGGCCGTGGGCGCTGCAGCGCGTCAACCTGGACGAGCTGTGGGCGCTGTCGACCGGCAAGGGCGTCCAGGTGGCCGTGATCGACACCGGAGTCGACGTCAAGAACCGGCAGCTCACCGGGGCCGTGGCCGCCTCGAAGGGCAAGAATCTGCTGCCCGCCCACAACTCCAAGGGCGAGAAGATCGACCGCGGCAACAACTCCGGCACCACGGACACGGTCGGCCACGGCACGCGCGTGGCGGGCATCATCGCGGCCCGCCCGATGAAGGGAACGGGATTCGTCGGCCTGGCCCCGGACGCGAAGATCATCCCGATCAAGCAGAACGACGCCGAGGGCGACGGCACAGCGGACACGCTGGCCGATGCGGTGACCTACGCGGTCCACGCCGGCGCGGGCGTCATCAACATCTCCCAGGACACGGCCAACGCGCTCGACCCGAAGGACTCGAGGCTGAAGGACGCCATCGACTACGCCCTGGCGCAGAAGGTCGTGGTGGTGGCCTCGGCCGGCAACGACGGCCTCGGCGGCAACGTCAAGGTGACCTACCCGGCGTCGTACCAGGGCGTCCTGGCGGTGGCGGCGTCCGACCGCAACAATGAACGGGCGCCGTTCTCACAGTCGGGAGAATTCGTGGGAGTCGCCGCTCCCGGCGTCGACATGATCTCCACGGTTCCGGGCGGCGGCCACTGCTCGGACAACGGCACGAGCTTCTCGGCCCCCTATGTGGCAGGCGTGGCGGCCCTGTTGAAGGCCAAGTACCCCAACTGGACGGCCCAGGAGGTCGTCGCCCAGATCGAACAGAGCGCGGAACGCTCGATCCCCGGCCACGACCGCCTGGTGGGCTGGGGCGTGGTGGACCCGGTGAAGGCACTGTCGGACGTGGACCCGGAGCACCCCGTCCAGTCCCCGCAGCCCGAGGGCGGCGTGTCCAAGGCGGAGGCCCCGTCGATCACGCCCCTGCACTTCGGCGAGACGGCGGAGGAACACAACAGCCGCATGGCGACCTACGTGGTCGTGGGCGTCCTCGTCCTGGTCGCCGGGCTGAGCGGTACGGCGGTGGCGGTACGGGACGCACGGCGTAGGCGCGGGAGGCTGCAGTCCGGGCGATGAACGCCCTGGACAAGCTGAACGTGCTGGGCCTGTTCCTGTCCGCCGTGCTGCTGGCCATGGCCTACGTGAAATCGGACCGGGTACGGGCCTGGCGCGCGCATCAGTCCATTGGCACCGGAGCTGCCCGACGGCGCCTTCGTCTTGGCGCGGATCCTCTTCGTGAGCCTCGCCTGCTATGGCATCTACACCGCCGTCCAGGGCTTCGGCGTCTCCGACCGCACGTCCTGGGACGACAGCGAGCTGACCAACCCGGTACGTCAGGCCACGGACGACCTGAACGGCTACCGGTTCACCGTCGACGACTCCGGCACGCCGCTCTACTTCTACGACTACGCGTCCCTGCTCAAGGACAAAGTGGTCGAGTACGCCGGCGGCGACGCCCCGCAGACCGGCGTGACCGTCACCCCGTCCGACGCCGATACGGCCGACGACGCGCACCTCACCGTCACGGCGGACGGCGCGGACGCGTCGTTCTGCACCCACCTCGAGCGCAGCCGCTTCAAGAAGGACGACTACTCCCCCGCCAGGGCCCAACGGTGGGGAGAGTTCACTGACGTACCGGGGAGACGGGATCGCAGTGACGACACAGAAGGGCGAGTGCTGACCCGGGGGAGTGGTGGGCGCGCCGGCTGACGTCACAGCTTGCCGAAGACCACTCCGCGCCAGGTCCAGCCGGACTTCAGGACGGTGTCGCGCAGCGGCTCGCGCAACTCGGCACTGTCGAAGCGGAAGCTCTCGGTCGCCTCGAGCCGACCGCTCTCACCCCGTCCGATGGTCCACTCGCGGCTCACGGTCCGGCTCGGTCCGCGGGTGTACTCCGACGAGATCTCGAGCCTCGTCGGCGTCCCGACCCGCTTGACCTCCCACTGCTCCTCAAGAGCGCGCACCTCGTGCGCCATGCGGTCCGGCCGCATCCGGATCCGCGCGCTATGACTGATCTGGGACTGCACGAAGATCGGCAGCCCGGCGGCTCCGTCGACCGTCACTCCGGTAGCAGGCCGCACTGTCGAAGAATCCCATGGGGTCGACCTGCGAAGAACGCCTCGGTCAGTTGGGCGCCGGGGAGGCCTTGTCATCGGCCTTGATGTCGAAGTTGATCTGGGAGCCCTGAACGGAAGTGACGGTGACCGTCACCCCCAGCGTGCTGCCGTCGTCCGCGGTCAGCTTGCAACGGGTGCTGGTGCCCACCTTCCCGGTGAGGTCCTCGGGGCAGGTGATGTGCGGCTTGGGCCGGCCCGTCTGCGCGGCGAGCCGCTCGGAAACCGTGGTGGCCAGCTTGGCGGCAGACACCTTCGGCTCGGACTTTCCCACGCTCACCGAACCCGAGCAGCCGGCGAGCAGTACACCGACGGTGATGGCCGAGAGGCTCCAGGCTGCTGCGGTAACGCGGCCCGTGGTCATGTGGGGCTCCATTTCAGGTGATCAAGCAAAGAGGGCAACCCGCAGGATACTTGCAGCCTCGCACCAGCAAAGACCGGGGCGTGATTCCATAACCCCTTCACGCTGTTCGTAACTCTTCCTCAATTATGAAGGAATAGCGTCAAGACTGCATCCAGGGCGTGAAAACCGCCCTTGCGGAGGAGATGTGACTCCGAATCAGCGGAGCTCGGCCGAGTGCTAGCCTGAGCTGGCTGGTCGCCAAAACCTGTGGTTCCAGCGGGAGTTGAAAAAAAGGAAGAGGAACGGGGGAATCTCGTGACGGCTGATTTGGGAGTTGGGCCGGGAGTTCTGAAGAAGGGAGCTTCGGACATCCTGAACTGCCTCACCCCGGTGGAGAAGCTGGACTTGGAGGGAGCGTCCGAGCAGGGCTCCGCGATCGGGAATGACGACGCGGCCGCCGCTCTGCTCACGTTCTGCGCTACCTGGCAGCTGGGAGGCCAGTACCTCGCCGACTGCGGGGCGACCCTGGCAGGCGGGCTGAACAAGGCCAACAACGACTTCACCGAGACGGACGAGGCCATCCGCGACGCGGCGAATTCGGTTAAGACGGAACTGGGTTAGAGACGGGGAATTCGAATCAATGGCAACCGCGCTCGGGTCGACAACGGATCCCAAGGAACTCGTCCCAGGAGACACCAAGAAGCTGCACGATCTCGCCACCACCCTCACCGGCTGGTCGAAGAAGTTCAACACGATTGGTGACGGTTTGCGGGATCTGAAGATCCCGGGTTGGACCGGTACGGCCCATGACGTCTTTTGGCCCGTCTTGGCCAAGGAGAAGGCCAACTGGTACTTCGCGGCCGACGCGATGTCGGACGCAGCGACCGCGGTCACGTCGTACTCCGGAACGCTGGGTTGGGCGCAGGGCCAAGCCCAGACAGCGATCGACCAGTGGAAGTCCGGGAATCACGATGCGGCGCAAACGACACTGGATTCCGCGCTCAAACAGCTCAAGTCCGAGGCCGACAATCTCACCAAGAAGCTGAAAGATCTCTCGGCGGACGCCGCCCACAGCCCTGGCTGGCTCGTGGCGCTCCGTTCACAGGTTGATGACCTCAAGTGGATGAAGGACCACGGGGTCGGGAAGACCAGCGAGAAACGGTGGAAGCAGGAGAAGCAGAAGTGGCTGGGTGGCGAAGCCGGCCGGTGGCGCCAGAACAAGGAGTGGGGCAAGGACGCTGACGGCAACTGGTACATCCGGGACAAGACCCCGCCGTCCGACGACGATGAGGCGGCAGGATCGGGCAGGAAGCCGAATCTGACGGTCAAGATCGCCGAATGGACGGGCAACGCAGACGTCTGGTCGGCAAACACTCCCGCCGGAAAGGCTTCGTGGGGTGGGGCCGACTGGCAGGGACAAGCCGGCGTCTCCGTGCTCGGAGTGAACGGAACGGCCGGTGCGAGCTACACCAACGGGAGAGTGCAAGCGGGCGTTTCGGGAAGCGCGTATCTGGCGCAAGCCACCGCGAGCGGCAGTGTGAAGTACGGCTTGGCCCAGGCTCAAGCCAACGGGAAGGCCTATGTCGGAGTCGACGGCTCCGCGAATGTCGGCGTCGGCAAGGATGGCCTGCACGCCGGCGCGGAGGCGTTCGCCGGAGCCAAAGCCACTGGGACGGTCTCCGGCGATGTCGCCGGTGTCGGTGCTGGTGTCACTGGTGAGGCATGGGCGGGCGTGGGTGCTTCGGCCGATGTCGACGCGGGAATGAAGGACGGCAAGTTCACCATCGGCGGCAATCTTGGAGTCGGTCTGGGTATCGGCGGCAAGGTTTCCTTCGATGTCACCGTCGATCCCAGCAAGGTGCTCAACTCGGTCGATGACGCCGCCGACGCGGTGGGTGACGCCTGGGACCACACGGTCGGTAGCTGGCTCTAGGCTGAACTGATGCTCATCAAGGAAATGGATTCACCATGACGACCACGCTGCCGGTCAAGATCTCGTTCTCGCTGCCGGATGGCTGGCAGGCCGCGCCTCCAGACGAGGTGGGAGCACCCGGTGCTGCCTTTGTCGCGCTCCATCCCGCCTCCATCGACGGCTTCACGGCAAACATCTCCATCGCCGGTGGGATGCGTAACGACAGTGCCACCATGTGGCAGATCGCCGACGAGTCGGTACAGAGACTGGGGCAGGCGGGGACCGTGGAGGTCCTCAAGAAGACCGAAGTGGGCACGCCGGACATCCCGGGGCTGACTGATGCTCCTGGCGTGGTCCAGAATCTCCTCCTGCACACCACTCTGAGGGGAGAGCCACTGGAATTGTTCCAGAGCCAGGTGTACCTCGGAATGGAGGACGTCAAGAATCCGGCCAATCGCGCGGTGATCGAACTCGTCCTCACTGCGAAGCCGACCCAGATCGATGCGGTACTCGAGGACTTCAAGACGTTTCTGCGGACTGTGCGACCGGCCGAGGAAGACCCCTCCGACCCCACCTAGAAGTCGCCATGGGCCCATTTCCAGGTGGGTCGGCGTCATCGAGCAAGGGGCATACCCATTGCTCAGGCGGCGGCCCAAGCCTGAGCTGGAATCCGATCCACGACATCACACAGGAAGTTCAGCTTCTCGTCGACGGCCTGCGGAGACAAGGTGCCCGTGTACCAGGTGAACAGTTCGTTGTTACGGATTTGGAGGGGGGACTTCTCGGCTCGGGGGTCCGAGAGCAGGAAGGGCACCACAGCACCGCTCAAGGCGCGTTGGACGAGATCACCATCCTTGGCGACGATCCGGAACTTCTGGTCGAATTCCGGTACGCCGAGCTGCATCCTGGCTCTCCGGTCGAGCACGGCGTCCAGGCGACTCGGAGGGAGTATCTCCAGGGACGGTCCCGAGCCGGGAGCCGTGAGGACGAAGACCGTCTCGATGATGGGCTGCTTGCGATCTACGGCGTCAGCGGATGCCATGGGATTGATATAGCGGTGCTCGAAGCACTTGAAGGGGCGGCCGCGGAACTCCCCCGTGGTGTAGTGCCAGGCGGTCAGATTGCTCCCCTTCCCCGGCATGGGCCCCACACCGCAATATTGGTCGATTTGGCCACCCGCGCGTGTCGCATATGTCCATCCACGTTCCGCAGCGATCCCGGAGAGCTGCTTGTGCTCCTGCTTGATCCGTTCTTCCTTCTTGCGTCCACGCGCAGACACGGTGAACACAAGGATGAACATGCCCGCGATGAAGGAGAACAGCAGTACCTTCACGACGATCCCAGCCAGTTGGTCCATGACCCCAGATTATGACGGACCTGGGTGACGTAAAGAGTGGAGCCTTCCGCTTGGTCGTAGGCATCTGGAGCGGTGGTGACTCTGCCGCGATTAGGTGGCTGACCTCCGCGACTCCAAGGGGAGCTGCAAGCGCGCAGGCGAGCTGCGTCGATCGGTCGCGTGTGTAAGTTCTGCGAAGATTGGAGCCGGCGTCATCGGGCCCGGGTCGATGGCGCTCAAGTCGGTGCAACGCCTGCGAATGTGCACGGCCAGTCACCCACTCATCCCTATCAGGCGGCCCCAAATCGGGCAAACTGCCGCGGCTGGTGCAGTCTCGTAACCGAGTCAACACATATGCATGTTGGACCCGTTGGGCAGGTTGACTACAGTGGTCAAGTGCTGTGAGTCGCGGCTTACTTTGCGATCGTACGGCGAGCGGACGATGACCGGGCTCGCCTCGGTCAGGGCCGATGGTGTACGGGGAAACGGGGAGGAGTGTCGTGCTTCCGGCAGACATGGTGGGGGGCGTGTCGGCGGCGAACCTCAAGGTCAGTGGTGACGCCCTGACGCAGTTCGTCAAGACGGTGGACAGCGTCCTGAAGGATCTTGAGGGGTCGGCCGGCAATCCGGCGCGAGTCGGTGAGCAGACGATCCGGCACACGTCGCTCCGCGGCGGGTCTGCAGCCTTCCATGAGGCCGACGCTCTGTACGGGACCTTCAACGCGGTCCACGAGGAGCTGACGAACCTTTCCAAGGCCCTGCATCTGCAGATCGAGGCGATCGGCATCGCCGTCAAGGGGGCCAACGGCACCTTCGACAACCTTGAGGAAGAGCAGCGTCGCAGATTCTACGAGATCCAGGCGGAGATCAGGCAACTCGATTCGCAGGGCGCCAAGAATGCCGGCGGCGGCGAGAACACTGGTGGCGCCACTAACACCGGCGGCGGCGAGAAGGGGGCGATCTGAGCATGACCGACAAGCACAAGGCGGACATGGATCGGGTCTCCGCCGAGAACAAGTTCACCGACTTCGCCCGGGGCCTCGGGGACCAGCCCAGTACCGGCGGCCTCTTTTTCAATCCCGTCGAGATCCTTCGCTCTGTTGCCAAGGCCACCCCGTACGGGCAGGCCATGGTCAAGCGCACGGAATTCGACAACTATGACCTGAACGCGATGCTCGACCTGGTGGAGCAGACGAACCCGGAGGACCTCGAGTCCTCCGGTCGGGCCCTCTGGGACGCGCGCGATGCCATCAGGAAGGCAGCTGAAACACTCAAGGGCAAGTTCGATACGGTTGTCTGGGTCGGCAAGGCGGGCGACGACTTCCGTACATGGGGCGACAATCTCGTCAAGCACGCACACGGACTGGCCGACTTCGCGGGCGGCGCCGGGGACTCGATCGCCACCGCTGCCGAGGGTCTGGCGTCTGTTCGAAATGCCATGCGGCTTCCCCGCGACACGAGAGCGGTTTCGACGCGACCCGAAAAATTCACGGCGGCCGAAAAGGCGGCGGACAAAGAGGGGTACGCCACTGCCGTAACGGTGGAGAAGCACCGCCAAGAGGCGCTCAACCAGATGAACCGCTTGGCGTCTTACTACGCGGTGTCGAACCAATCGCTGCAGGACTTGCACAAGAGCGCGCCTGACTTCGGCGGCCTTCCGAACGTCGGGGTGCCCAAGCCCGCTCCATATGTCGATTCCGCTTCGCAGGGCTCGGCGTCGCATGGTTCCGGAGCCCAGAGCCCAGGCGCGGTCGGAGCGCATCATGCGACGGTGGCCCCGGTGCATCACGCAGTTGTGCCCGACGCAAGTGGCACACCAGCACCTGTAGGCCATGCCGCGGACCGGGTTACGCACCCCGACGTGCCTGTTGGTACGCATATCGACACCACCGGTACGCTGCCACCGCCCACGACCACCACCCCGGGGCCCGACACTCCGCCGGTCACGGGCACGCCTCCCACAACCGGCGGCCAGCCCAATGTGTTCGACGGCGGTGGCTTCAGGCTTCCATTGCCCAATGCGTCCTCCGGCCGCGGCTTGAGCGGCGCGGGCGGGTTCCGCAATCCTCCGACCGCTCAAGGGCGGGCGAGTACGTCCGAGTTGACCAACCCGAGCTCCGGGCGTTCCACAGGGCGTGGGCCCATGGACCAGGTGGGTCGGGCTACGTCGACTGGCCAGTCCGCCGTCAGGGGCACCGGTACCGGACCAAGGAGCACCTCCCCCATGGGGCGAGGGATCACGGGCGGTACGCCACGCCCCGCAGGCACGGCGGCATCGAGTGCGACTGGCGGGCCGACCACCGGTGCCGGCCGCTCCAACGGAGTGGTCGGGGGGCGGCCCTCCAGTACGAATCCGTCGTCGAAGAACGGGTCCAGGATTCCGCGCGGCACGGTCATCGGTGGCGAAGAAGAGGCCAACTCCCGTCCCGCGACTGGTCGGCTTGGCCAGCGTGGTGTCGTCGGCATGCCCGAGTCCGAGTACACGGCGCGGTCCGGGGCGACTGGCTCCCGAGTCGGCGCGGGAACGCCCGAGGCTGTCACGTCGCGGCCGAGCGCACGCACGTCCGAGGCGGGAGCCGAGCGCAACGGCATGACCCGTGGTGGCACCGGTCTCACGCGCGGCGCAGGCCACAACGGACGGCCTGGCGAGGATCGAAGGACGGACGGGACGGCGCGGCCCGACTACCTGGTCGAAGACGAAGAGACCCACCTGCCGAACAGCCCCCGGCGCGATGTGCCGCCGGTCATCAACTGAACGCGAGCGAGGACATTCAACGCCATGAAGTCAGGGACCAGCCGACGAGCCGACCAGGCTGAGATCCGCAGGGCGCGCTGCGGAAGACGAGTGCGCGTGGTGGGTGCGGTAGTTGGTGCCCTGACCGTTGTGACCGTCGGTTTGGCCCCGAGTGCCGCCGCATCCGACGAACAGTCGAAGCAGTGGTACTTGGGCCCCATGCAAGCCGAACAGATGTGGAAGGTGAGCACGGGGAAGGGTGTCAAGATCGCGGTCATCGACTCCGGGGTGAACGCGAACACCCCGTCACTCAAGGGTCAGGTTCTGACCGATGAGGTCCCCAAGGCGGTGGCCTACCACGTGACGGACGACTACTTGGGTCACGGCACAACCATGGCCGAGCTGATCGCGGGTACCGGCGCGGGCGGTGGGCTGAAGGGGCTGGCCCCAGGTGCGAAGATCGTTCCGTTCCGCGTCAAGCTCGACGGCCTCAAGGGGGCGCAGGAAAAGGCCCGGACTCCGGATGTCGATACGGCACTGAGGGCTGCTGCGGATAGTGACGTAAAGATCATCAGTATCTCACTCGGCGGATTGGTCGCCAATGAGGATGAGGGTGCTGTCAAATATGCACTCTCAAAGGGCAAGTTGCTGATCGCGTCAGTCGGTAACGCGGGGAAGAACGGCCAAGTCGACTATCCCGCAGCGTATCCATACGTCCTCGGTGTCGCGTCTGTCGGCAAGTCCCTCACTGTGTCGGGCTTTTCCTCGAGCGGGGGCTATGCCGACGTGGCAGCCCCTGGTGAGGGATACCCCGGCTGGTGTGACGGCACCTTCCGCTCGTATTGCGACAACTACAAAGGTACGAGCCCGGCCACCGCCCTCACCGCCGCCGCCGCCGCCCTGATCTGGTCCGCACACCCCGACTGGACGCTGTACCAGGTCGAGCGGGCCCTTCTCGACACCGCTGGACGCACCTGGCCGAAGGACAAGCCGAGCAAGTACCTCGGCTACGGAGTCATCCGTCCTCGCCTGGTTTTGGCAGACAAGAACTACGATCCCGGCCCTGCCAATGTCGATCCGCTGCAGAAACAGGACGGACGTGAGTGGGAAAGCGTGGCCCCTGTAGCCCCCAAGGGCTCTTCTTCTCCTTCTGCATCAGCCTCGTCACAAGCCCAGGAGAAGGGTTCCACCGGCGCAACCTCGGCGGCAGGATCGAGCGCGGAGTCGTCAAGTGGCGGTAGCAGCAACACGACTTGGATCGCACTGGGCGCCGTTGGCGCGGTCGTCGTGGTCGGCGGCGGCGCTCTGGCCATCGCCCGAGCACGTCGAGCCAGGTGAGCCCCTCAACATCAACTGCCGTAGCAGCCCAGTGCCGTTCGGCCAAGGGCAGGCACTGCTCGCTCACCGCTCGAAGCATTAAGCACCACTGGTGAGCCGAAACCTTCACATCAACAACGGACACACGAAAGGCAGGGCCGACCATGGCCGGCGGAAAGCAGAAGCTCCAAGATGAAGCAGTAATCCGTCTCGAGAAGCAGATGCTCGAGAAGTACGAGAACATCCAGAAGCGCGTGCACGCGCTTCAGGGCGTCATCGACGGTCTCGAGGGCCAGTGGCAGGGTATTGGCCGTGCCGCGTTCGACAAGAAGCAGTACGAGATCAACCAGTCGCTGCGCAACATCGGCAACATCCTCGGCGACGTCATCGAGGCCATGACCACGACGCGCAACATCAAGGACAGCAAGGAAGACGAGGTCCGCGCGGCGGTCAACAAGATCGACCTCCAGGACGGCGCTTCCACCGTTCCGACGTCCTCCCTGAGCTCCTACTGAGTCGAGCGAGACACAGGACATCTGCCGGGCAACCGGCGCACTCACCAGCTACACACCAGCGAGACGAGGTAAACAGGCATGGCCAACAACGCTGAGGGCCTCTCAGTCACTTACGACGGGCTCGACACCGCGGCGACCAGCATCGGTAACCAGGCGAGCCAGCTCGAGTCGGATCTGCATGACCTGCGCAGCCTGGTGGTGAACAGCCTGCAGTACTGGGAGGGCCAGGCCCAGGGCACCTTCCACGAGAAGCTGCAGCGCTGGGACAAGGAAGCGAACGACATCCACCAGGCCCTGGCCGGCATCGGACACGTCGTCGCCCAGTCCGGCGGTACGTACATGGAAGGCGACAAGAAGGCGGCCTCCTACTTCCAGTAGGACACGGCTCGCAGAAGCAACTCCAGGGTGGGCGCGCGCGGGAGGCGCCCACCCTGCTGCTGTGCCGAGCGACAAAGGCCGGGCTGTCGAATAAGAGGGACAAAAGAGTGAGCATGCGCCCGTCAGGCAATGGACCGAGTACCCGAGGTACCCGGCAGATCGGCCCGTACACGGTGGTCACGCGGCTCGACTCCGGCCTTCCCGCGCAGACGCCCGTCCCCGAGCACCGCTTCATCGCCCGCAGCGCCGACGGCGACCGCACCGTACTGCTCAGCAGCCCTCTGGCGACGGCCGACCCGCACCGTTTCCTGGCCGAAGCCGATGCTTCCCGCTATCTCCTGGGTTCTTGGGTCCTCCCGGCCGTCGAACTCGCCGCCCCGGGCGAGCCTGCGTGGCATGCGCGTCCGTACCTGCCCGCGCTTCCGCTGCCCGTCGCCCTCGCCGTCCACGGCGGCCCGCTCCCCGAGCAGACGGTCCGGGCGCTGGGCATCGCGCTGGCCGAGAACCTCGCCATCATGCACGGCCAGAGCTTGACCCACGCGGGACTCTGCCCGGCCGCCGTGCTGATCGCCGCGGACGGACCCCGGCTCACCTGCTTCGGAGCGGTACGGGCCGCTGCGCCGGACGGCGCCGCACGGCAAGACGTACCCGGGCTCGATCCCGGCAGCCTGCCGCCCGAGCAGGCCGCGGGTGGACAGCCACGCCCGCTGGGCGACGTGTACGCGCTCGGCGCTACGCTCGCCTACGCCGCCACGGGGTACACGATGCCGGAACGTGAGGAGCTGCCGCTCGCGCTGCGCTCCATGGTCGCCAGGTGCCTGTCCCGGGACCCGGCACACCGGCCCCAACTCGCCGAAGTCGTCGACGAATTGGCAGGAGGCTGTCAACCGGACGGCCCCGTGGGTTTCGCTCCCCCTACGCATGCGGACACGTTCCTGAGCCCCGGTTGGCTGCCCGCCCGACTCGTCGCCGCCATCGTCCACCAGTCGGCGTCCGTCCTGGCCGCCGAGGTGCAGTTGCCGGCGCCGGTACTCGCGCATATGTCCTGGCCGCCCGGCGAAGCGCCGTCCCCGGCCCCCGTACCCCACCCCAGCCACTGACGACAAGAACCCATGCCGACTCCTCTCACCCACGACGACCCCGTTGCCCTCGGCCCCTTCCGGCTCATAGCCCGGCTCGGCAGCGGAGGCATGGGCACCGTCTACGTGGCACGCTCCGCCGGCGGTCGTACCGTCGCCCTGAAGACCATGCACGCCGCCATCGCCACCGATCCGGCGGCCCGCACCCGCTTCCGGTTGGAGGTCGATGCGGCCCGGGTCATCGGCGAGCAGTTCGGGGCCCGGGTCATGGACGCGGATCCGCTCGCGGAGACGCCCTGGCTGGCCACGGAGTACGTGCTCGGGCCGCCACTCGACGAGGCCGTCGAGGCCGGGGGACCGTTGCCCGAGCAGTCCGTACGCGCCCTCGGCGCCGCCCTGTGCTCGGCACTCGGCCAGTTGCACCGGTCGGACGTCGTGCATCGCGACCTCAAGCCGTCCAACATCCTCCTGACCGCCTACGGACCGAAGGTCATCGACTTCGGCATCGCGCGGGCGATCGGTGACGACCGGCTGACCAGCGCCGGCGCCGCCGTCGGTACGCCGGCGTTCATGTCGCCGGAACAGGCCACCGGGCAGGAGCACGACGCGGCCGGCGATGTCTTCGCGCTCGCCGGAGTGCTGGTGTACGCGGCGACCGGGCGCGGCCCGTTCGGGTACGGGCAGGCGGCGGATCTGCTGTACCGGGTGCGGTACGCGGAGGCGGACCTCAGCGGCGTACCGGCCGCGCTGGCGCCGGTGCTGGCCCAGTGCCTGGCCAAGGATCCGGGGGAGCGACCGACCACGGCACAGCTCGCTGTTCAACTCCACGACGGCACGGGCGAGTTCGCCGAGCATCTGCCGCCCGGGCTGCTCGCGGACATCGGGCGCCGGGCCGCCGACGTCTGGCGGCTGGTGCCACAGCGGCTGCCCGCGCCGGCGGGCGGTGGGGAGGCCGCGGTGGGCACCACGGCGGTCGGCCGTAGCCCGTCGCGCCGCGGGTTCCTCGCCCTCGGCGGCGCACTCGCCGTCGGCGCGGCGGCGGGCGGAGGCGCGTGGTGGTGGCAGGAGCGCACCCCAGCGCGGGCCGGCGGTGGCACGAACACGAAGAGCAGCAGCCACAAGACGCAGAACATCGAGCCGCTCTGGACGTACACGTTCGGCACTGTGCTCAATTCTGACTTGGGAGGGCCCGTCCCCCGGGCAGTCCGCGGAATGATCGTCATTCCCACGGGCGGTGGGACCCAAGGCGTCAGCCCGGAGAGCGGAGTCCGCAAGTGGGACAGCTACTTCGAAGAGAACAGTTGGCAGACGCTGGTGGTGGGTGGTCGGCTCTACCGGCTCTCGATCGGGGAGGAAAGCGACACCGGGATCGGGTCCGCCGTCACGCTCCAGACCGTCAATCCGAAGAACGGGAAAACGATCAAGGCCCTGGCCCGGTTCGCGGGCACCAACGACGAACTCCCGACACATCAACTCCTCAGCGTCACAGACCGCGTCGCGTACGTCGTCGTAGGCAAGGGGAAGTATGACGGAGGTGGCACCTTCTCGAAAGGGGAGACCTCCATCCTGGGGGCCGCCGACATCGAGACCGGCAAGCTCCTGTGGTCGAAGCCGCTGCCCGTTCGGTTCGAGTTGAGTACGAGCCTGCACTTCCTCGCCGCGCAGGCCGTCGGCAGCCGCCTGGTGACGCTGCAGCAGGTGGAGGACCAGACCGTCCACATCGTCGTACGGGATGCCTCGACCGGAGCAGTCCTGTGGGAGCAGCCGTACGGCATCGACGATGCGGAGTCCCTGCGATGCGTGATCGCCGCGAACAGCGATCACCTGTATCTCGGTGGCAGTCGGCTCAAGGCGCTGCGGCTGAGCGACGGGGCCGTGACGTGGCAGACTTCGACGGAACAAGCGTACGGTCCGCCGGTGCTGAAGGCAGGCATCCTGTACGCCGTGGGCGCCGGCGCCGGTCTGACGGCGGTGGACGCGCGCAGCGGAAAGGTGCTCTGGACCGAGCGCGGCGGGGAGGTGGCCGAGGCATCCACCGCCTGGCCGCCCGTCCTCGGCACCCGCTACGCGTACTACAAGAACGGGACCCTGCTACGCGCCATCAGCCTGTCGAACCACACGACTTCGCTGACGTACCAGACGAGCGGCAAACAGTTCTACGCGGACCCGGACTCGAAGCTGGTCCTCGGCGTGGACAGCCAGAACCTGACCGCGTATCCCCTCCAGTGATGTGACCTCGAAGCGGCGAAACACCGGCCATGCGTAACGGCGCAGGACGAGGCGTCGCCGTTCGGCCGCTCCCACCGCCCCCGGGCAGAAGGACCCACCATGAAACCCCTCGGTACCGGCGACCCTCTACGCCTCGGTCCCTATCGCGTGCTCGGCGTTCTCGGCGAAGGCGGCATGGGCAAGGTCTACGTCGGCCAGGACGGCGCCGGGAGCCTTGCCGCTGTCAAGGTGCTCAGGTCCGAGCTCACCCACGACACCAACCTCGCCCAGCGGTTCGTGCGCGAGGCGCAGGCCGCGCAGGCGGTGCGGAGCAACGGCATCGCGAACGTGCTCGGCGCCTGGACCGAGGGTGGACGGCCGTGGATCGCCACCGAGTTTCTCGCGGGACTCACTCTGGACCAGGCAGTCGACTCCTACGGACCGCTGGATGAGCCGGCGCTGCGCTCCCTTGCCACCGCACTCGCCCGGACGCTGGCCGACATTCATGCGGCGGGGTTCATTCACCGTGACCTGAAGCCGCCCAACATCGTGCTCACCTCGGCCGGACCGCGCGTCATCGACTTCGGCATCGCCCGACCCGAGCACGGGCTGACCCTCACCACGACCGGGCAGGTGCCCGTCACTCCGGGGTACGGTGCCCCCGAGCAGGTACTCGGCCGACGGGTGACTCCGTCGGCGGACGTGTTCTCGCTCGGCGCGGTTCTGGCCTACGCGGCAACGGGCAGACGGGCGTACGAGGGCTCGCATGTCGCGGCCGTGCAGTACGCGGTGGTGCACGGCGACCCACAACTCGACGGCATCCCACCGCATCTGCAGGCGCTGATCCTGCCCTGCCTGGCCAAGGACCCGGCCATGCGTCCTGCCCCGCCTCAGATCGTCCAGGCCATGGGGGCGCCCAAGGGGGCCGATCGGGTGTGGCGGCGTGGACCGGTCGCCGATGCCATCAGAGAGCGAGAGGCCGCGGCCCGCCGACTGCCCATACCGGTCACGACAGAGACGGCTCCCTCCGTCTCCCGCAGGCGCCTGCTCACCGGTCTTGCCACCGGAGGCGTGGCCCTGGCAGGCGGGGGCGGCACGGCAGCGTGGTGGTTCGGATCACGCGGTGGATCGAGGAGCACGAAGAGCGACCCCTTCGACATTCCACAGGCAGTGCCCGTCCCTGCGCAGAAGCTGGACCCCCTCGGCATCAAGGACCCGATCAACAACGACGCCCAGCCGACGGACCTCTGGGAAGTGCACGGGGAGGCGGACGCCTACTCCCAGACGCTGCTGCCGATCGGGGACGTCATCGTCTTCGGTGTGGCGACCGGCGGCATCGCGGGATTCGACATCACCAACGGCAAGCGCCGCTGGAGCGCGCCTCACCTCAGTACGAGGAGCGGCTATCTGCCTCTCTCCGGCCGGCTGGTCATCGGCGCCGATGACCAGGGCGTCCTACGGACCTTCGTGCCGTCCACGGGCGAACCCAAGTGGACGTGCCCGGCAGCGGAGGCGTTGGCGCTGCTCGCGGCCGACGACGACGCGGTGTACTTCGTGACGAAGGACCACAGGCTGCGCAGCGTGAACCGCTCCGACGCCAGGATCCGCTGGACGGCTGCCGTCCCCACGAGGTTCCGCGGGAATCTGCTCGCCCCTGCCGTTGCCGCCCAGGGCAGGCTGGTCATATCGGCTGCGGACGGCACCGTGCTCGTCGTGCACACCAGCGACGGCAGCACGGCCTGGACCCGCCTCGATCAGGACGAGGACCTCACGGTCAGCCCGGTCGTCCACGACGACACCGTGTACATCAACGGCAAGTCCATGGACGCTCGCCGGCTCAGTGACGGAACGAGGATCTGGAACACCAAGCTCGACGACTGGTCGACGGACGGGTACAAGTGGGGCCCCGCCGCGGTCTACGCGGACGCGGTCTACACGAACGCGGGTGACAGCACCAGGTGCCTGGGCAAGGACAGCGGCAAGGTGCGGTGGGAGGCCTCTCAAAACGCCAATTACGGGAGCCCTGTGGTACGGCAGGGCCACGGCGTCTGGACGTTCGGCAACACCAGCAACGGGTATGGACCCCAGCTGTTGATCAATGCCGTGCGGGCCTCGGACGGAAAGGACTCACGGAGCTACACGGTCCCCGATCCCGACTACGCTCGCCTGGCTGCCGCCGGAAACCGCGTTTTCGTCATGCACGACAGCTCGGTCATCGCCCTTTCGACGTTCTGAGCGGTGAGAGCATGACCAAAATTCTGCACAGTAACGCGGACCAGGAGAATGTCCTGCGCAATTACTGAGAGGTCACCACAGCCGGCAGATCGGCCTCGGAAGCGCACCCTGCCTCCTGCGCCAATTTGCGGGAAATGGAATTGAGAATCGTCATTCGGTCCTTGTTGGAACTGTCGCCCCGCAGCAGCCTGGCTGCGGTGGAATACAGCTCTGCCTTCACATATTTCGTATCGCCGATGTACGCATTCTTGGATGATGCTTTGGTGGTGCATTGAAAGAACAGATCGGCCCCATCGGGCCCTGCCTGAGCATACACGCCCAGCGGATACCGGCTCCGGTCGCTGCTGGATTCCTTCTGCGTGGCCGATGGATAGCTGCTCGATGCCGAGAACCGTATCTCGAGAAGCGGTTCCCCGCTGTTGTCATCCGTCTTGTACACCCAGCAGGCGCTTCGTTTGCGGTACTCGTCGTGCAGGTGCTCGACCGCGTTCCTCAAGGAAAACTTGCGCGGCTCACCTTCCTCGTTGGCTCCCGTACCTTCGTCGAAACGAGACGTGCCGGTCAACCGGTGTAGCGCTTCCGCGGCTGTGGCGTCGAGCGTTCCGTCGCAGATGTTGCTCGTGGCGGCACCCGTGCCCGACTCTTCCGTGTCGCCCTTTTTGGAGTTGTCTCCACAACCGCCGACGAGCAGTGTCACAGCAGCGATAAAAAGGGCCGTGCTGCGCCTACTGTATCCAGCCCCAGCTTGCATCTTCCATCCCTGATCAATCCTTGTACGGCGGTCGGCCTCGATAGTCGTTTTCATGTGATCCGGTACCCAAATAGCTACTCTTCACCTCTTGGACCCATTGCTGGTCGTCAGCCTTGTCCCTCGCCTCCGGGTGGCCCTTGAAGTACGAGTCATAGGTCGAACCAAGGTCGTCCGTTCCTTGGCCATAGAATTGGCGGCTGGTCATCTGCGAGGGGACAAGCGGATCGGACTCCGCGTCGTCCGTGGCTTTGTCGATTTGCTGTCCGAGTAGCGTGTTGGCCGCGTCGGTGGCCGTGTCCGCCGCGAGCGGGGCGATGAAGAGAGCGGCGGCCGTTGAGCCAGGGAGGGGAACGGCTGCCACACCTCCTGCGACGACTGCTCCGACCATCAGTTTCTTCCAGTCGGCCGACCGGCCCAGTGCCTTGTTGGCGTCTTCAGAATTCTGGCCGTAGGTCGTTTCTGCTTGCTGTACACGAGAGTTGTCCAAGATACCGCGGGATTCCGCACCCACTGTCATGATGTCTCGTGCGTGGTCCATGTTCGCATCGCTGGTCGGCGGGTGCGCATCCAGCATGCTCAAGGTGTAGAGGTGTTGGGCGGTCGTCACAACCTTGTGCGAGCTCTCGTCCTGTCCGAGAACGCTCAGGAAATCGATGGCTCCTTGGTTTCCGAAGTGTGCGCGCCCCGCGTACCGAGCGGGGAAGTCGCCTGCGTCCTTGCCGTGGTCGCCGATTCCAGAGAGTTCGCAATCGATGTCATCGATGTACGCACCGCCCATCTTGCCCAGACTGTCGGCGAGTTCGGGCTGGTCATGCAGCATCTTCGGCCCGTCCTCACCTCCGTAGAGATAGACGACCTGCTCCATGACCCCCGCCGTGGCCGCAGTGCGTCGGTCGCCCGCAACAACGTCTTTCGCGCTGGCGTCGGCCGAGTACCCAGTGGTGGCCGCTTCGAGGGCACGCCCCAGCGAGTCCCGTCCGGCAACGTAATCATGCTTGCCGTCGAGAGTGGTGTCAGACACCCAGACGCGTTCCGTGGTCAGGTACTTCAGATGGTCGTTGACCTCGGAGTCCTTGTTGACGGTGTCACCTGCGCCCTCGGGCTGTTCGAAGAACTGCGTGGACGCATCCGGGTTGTGGCCCAGCGCCTCCAGGAACCCGGTCACGGGGTCGCGGCCACGGTCGTTCTTGTAGCCCCAGTAATTGAGGTCGCCCTGGTTGGCGTTGTTGACCCAGAGGTTGATGCCCTCGCCGTTGACCTTCTTGTCGTACGCCAGGAGCTTGTCACCGTAGTCGTTGAGGAACTGGTCGTCGTAGTCGCCGAAACGCATGAGGTTGCTCACGACGGCGTACCCGGTCGGATTGCTGGCGTCGTCGATGCCGAGCTGGTCGGGACCCAGCTTGATCATCTGCTTCTCCCAGCTCTGCATCTTGTCGCTGTCGGAGAGCGTGGCCAGACCGATGGTGGTCCCGAGGTTCTTCTGAAGTTGCTTGGCCTGCTTGGCGCGGTCGGGGTCGTACGTGCCCTGGTAGGGATCGGCGATGCCGGCCCAGAAGGTGAGTACCTTCTTGGGGCCGACCTGTGTGGCGAATTCCTCCGCGAAGAGGGGATCGTTCTTGTACTTGGCCAAGGTGGAGTTGAGTGACGCGAGCTCTGTGGTGGTCACGTCATGCGGGTTCTTCGCGAGGATTCGGGCCATCCGGTCGGCGTCCGCGACTGCCTTGGCAGCTTCGTCCCGGTTCTCGTAGTGGGCGCTGGAGAAGCCGTACTTGGCCTGGTCGACGAGAAGTTTGAGCGCCTTTGCCGCCGTGTTGTCGCTTTCGGTCGCCTTGTTGAGGATACGTTGGATCTCGTTGCGCAGGTCGTCGACGTCCTTCTGGCTGACGGCGCTCGTCTCGCCGCTCGGATCGGAGGCCCAGTCGGGACGGGGATTCCCGGCGACGGTGAACGTGCCCTGACCGGTGTCGATGACGGTGCAGTACTTGTAAGGTGCGCGTTCGAGGGTGTCGTTCAGCTGGTCGCGAAAGCCGACGAGTTCGCCACGGGTGTCCTTGAGGATCTTCGTGATGGAGTCCGCTTGCGTGTGGGCGTCCGCGAACTCCTGCGCCGTTTTGTCGATGAACTCGCGGCTCACCTGGGCGTTGACGCCGGCCCAACGTGCTTTGTCGGCCGTGCCCTTGAGTTTTCTGCGGGCGTCGTCCTCCAGGGTCGCGAGATCCTTGGTCATCCTCTCCCAGTCGGTGATGGCCTCACCGAGCTGTGCGAAGTTGCCATGGCGCAACGCATCCAGATCCATTGCGTCAGCTGCCCTTCCGCTCGTCGAAGCCGTGGTCCAGCTGGGAGATGCTGCTCAGCGTGCCGGCGATGTAGGACTCGTCGGCGGCATGCTGGTTCTTGGTGTAGCGCAGGTGATTGGAGATGTGGGCGCAGGCATCGAGTAGCGTCTGCACCTGGTCGACCCAGTGCTCGGCGACGTGATCGAGGGCGGCTCCGATGGCGAAGCCCTGACTCTTGAGCCCTCCTGCCGCCTTCATGGAGGACAGGCGGGCGCCATCGCTGTAGTGGCTGAAGTCATTGAACAGCTCGTGCGCCGCGGAACCGATCGCGACGAGGTCCTTCTGGTGGACGGTGAGGTCACCGCGGGTGCTTCCGCCGCCGCCTCCACTGTCGGGAGCCAGTTGGTTGAGGCGCATGTGGGTCTCCCCACCCTGCCGACGCGCCTGCGCGTCCGCCTTGAGCTGCTCCCACTCGTCCCATGCCATGGTGATCATCCCCCGTGCAGCGCCCGCTGGGTCATCGACTTCCCTAGGGACCGTCTGGCGCTTCCCTCTGAATTGTCTAGCGCAGGTAAAATAGCAGGATGCCGGGATGGGCACAGCGGCGTTGCCGAATACGCGCAGGGCCTCCACGCCGGCCCTGCGCACAACGGCAGGATGCCGCGGACCAGAACGATCCGCGGCATCCAGGTCGAGCCAACAGCAACTGCCGACAACGACTCCGAAAGCGAGGGCCTCTCAGGACTCCACCAACCCCACCTGCACCATCGGCTTCCCCCGCTTCCGTGACACGAAGATCCCCCGTCCCGCCGGCATCGCCCGCGGCCGGACCCCGCCCAGCAGTTCGCCCTCGGCCGGATCACCCGCGAGGACCACACCCTGCGCGCCGAGTTCCTTGATGCGTTGCATGAAGGTCTCGTAGCCGGCGCGGCCGGCGCCCGCCGTGGAGCGGGCGATGATGAAGCGAACGCCGACGTCGCGGGCGAAGGGGAGGAGTTCCGTCAGGCCTGCCAGCGGGTTGCCGCTGGACGTGGACACCAGGTCGTAGTCGTCGATGACGACGTACACCGTGGGCCCCCGCCACCAGCTGCGGTTGCGCAGCTGCTCCGCGGTGACGTCGGCCGTCGGCGTGCGGCGCTGCATCAGGTCGGCCAGCGCGTCCATGTGGTGCTGCATCTGGTTCGACATGGGGATGTACTCGGCCAGGTGCGAGTCCGGGGTCACCCCGAGCAGCGAGCGCCGGTTGTCCACGACGAACAGCTTGCAGGTGTGGCCGTCGTAACGCTCGGTGAGGCGCTTGATGATGAGCTTCAGCAGGTTCGACTTGCCGGACTCGCTCTCACCGAACACCAGGAAGAACGGGTCCTGTTCGAAGTCCACGAACACCGGCTCGAGGTTGTCCTCGTCGAGCGCGAAGGAGATGCCCCGGTTCGGGAAACGGTCGCCCGGCGGGAGCTGGGTCGCCGGGAACTCGCGCGGCAGCAGGCGTACGTCCGGTGCGCCGGGCTCCTGCCAGTGGCGGGTGACCTCGGCCGCAAGAGCCGTCGTCGCCTCCGCCAGGTCCGTGTCGGAGGAGAGGCCGTCGATGCGCGGTACGGCCGCCATGAAGTGCTGTTTCTGCGGCGTCTGGCCGCGGCCCGGCACGCCGGTCGGCACGTTGGCCGCGATCTTGCGGTCGATCTCCGAGTCCATCGGATCACCGAGCCGCAGCTCGAGGCGGTTCATCAGGTGGTCCTTGAGGTTCGCCCGGACTTCCATCGAACGCGACCCGGTGATGATCACGTGGATGCCGTAGCCGAGACCGCGCTGCGCCATGTCCAGGACCAACGGTTCCAGGGCCTCGTAATCCGTGCGGAAGTTGCCCCAGCCGTCGATGACGAGGAAGACGTCGCCCCAGGGCTGGTCGGTCACCGAGATGTCGCCGCGCGCCCGGCGCGTGCGGAACTCCGCGATGGAGGAGATGCCTGCGGAGCGGAAGTACTCCTCGCGCCGGGTCATGACGCCGTACACCTCGGCCGCCGTACGCCGGACCTTCTCCGGGTCGAGGCGCGAGGCCACGCCGCCGACGTGCGGCAGGCCGGCCACCGCGGCCATGCCGCCACCACCGAAGTCCAGCCCGTAGAACTGCACTTCGTATGGGGTGTGGGTGAGCGCGAACGACGCGATGATCGAGCGTAGCAGGGTCGACTTGCCGGACTGCGGGCCACCGATGATCTGCATGTGGCCGGCCGCGCCGCCGAAGTCGAGCCACAGCGGGTCGCGCCGCTGCTCGTAGGGCTTGTCGATGAGGCCGACGGGGACCACGAGCCGGCCCGCGCCCTCGTAGCCCGGCTGGGTCATGCCACGGCCGGGCACCGGGGCCAGGCCCGGCAGCAGCGCGTCCAGCGACGGCGGGCTGTCCAGCGGGGGCAGCCACACCTGGTGGGCGGCCGGACCCTGCGCCTCCAGGCGCCGCACGATCACGTCGAGCACGGTGTCGGCGAGGGCGTCGTCCTGCCGCTCCGCTGCGGCCTCCTGACGCTGCTGCGGGACCGCCGCGTATTGCACCGGCACCTCGGCCGCGGTGAACAGGACGGGCCTGCGGTCGACAGGCAGCGGTCCGCCGAGCGCCGCGGCCTGCTGCGAGCTCGTGCGGTACACGCCGGATACGTACGCCGCCTTGAAGCGCACCATTTCGTCGGTGCCGAACTTCAGGAAGCCGGAACCCGGGACGTTCGGGAGCTCGTAGGCGTCCGGGACGCCGAGTGCGGCGCGGGACTCGGCCGCCGAGAACGTGCGCAGACCGATGCGGTACGAGAGATAGGTCTCCAGGCCGCGCAGGCGGCCCTCCTCCAGGCGCTGCGAGGCCAGCAGCAGGTGCACGCCCAGCGAACGGCCGATGCGGCCGATCTGCACGAACATCTCGATGAAGTCCGGCTTGGCGGTCAGCAGTTCGCTGAACTCGTCGATCACCAGGACGAGGGAGGGGATCGGCTGGAGCGGGGCGCCCGCCGCGCGGGCCTTCTCGTAGTCGTGGATGTTGGCGTAGTTGCCCGCGTCGCGCAGTAGCTCCTGGCGGCGGTTCAGCTCACCGCGGATCGAGTCGCCCATGCGGTCGACGAGGGTGAGGTCGTCCGCGAGGTTGGTGATGACGGCCGCCACGTGCGGCAGCTGGGCCATGCCCGCGAAGGTGGCGCCGCCCTTGAAGTCGGCGAGGACGAAGTTCAGCGTCTCGGAGGAGTGGGTCACCGCGAGACCGAGGACCAGTGTGCGCAGCAGCTCCGACTTGCCGGAACCGGTCGCACCGACGCACAGGCCGTGCGGGCCCATGCCCTCCTGCGCGGCCTCCTTGAGGTCGAGCATGACCGGCCGGCCGTCCTCACCGACACCGATGGGCACCCGCAGCCGCTCCGACTGCGAGCGCGGCCGCCACGTCCGCTTCGGGTCGACCGAGGCCGCGTCGCCCAGGTTCAGCAGGTCGGTGAACTCCAGGTTCGCGAGCAGCGGTTCGTCGTCGTCCCCACCCGACGCCATCCGCAGCGGCGCCAGCTGACGGGCGAGCGCCTCCGCGGCCTCGTACGACAGGACGTCCGGGGTCCCTTCGTAGACCATGCCGTGCGCCGACTCCAGGCGCAGCTCCTTGGGCTGCACGATGACGGACAGGTCGCCCCGGCCGATGGTGAGGTCGCCCGGCACGACCTCCAGGACCGTCACACCCTGCATGCCCTCGGGGCTGGCCAGCAGCGAGGTCGGGGGCAGGGAGACACCGTCGAGCACGACCACCACGTGCGGCTGCTCCGGGACCGGGGGGCCACCGGGGTGGAAGCGCGGGCGGCCCTGGAGACGGGCGGCGAGCCGGTCCTCCAGCTCGACGGGGTCGGTGGTGATCAGCCGGATGCTGCCGGCGCCGTCGGCGAGGCCCTGCGCCTGCACATGCGGCAGCCACTTGGCCCACTCCCACTCGGGCGCCGTCCGGCGCTCGGCGACGACGGCGACGACCAGGTCCTCGGGGGAGTGCATGGCGGCGAGGGAGGCGGTGACGGCACGGGCGGCGCCGCGCACGGTGCCGGGCTCGCCGCTGATCGTCACGTGGTAGAAGGCGCGCAGCGAGACCGCCATCGGCAGTTCGTCGAGGGTGCTGTGCGTGACCAGGAAGCGCTGCATGGCGCCCGCGGTCAGCGGCTCCAACTCGTCCACGGGGGCGGTCTGCGGAGGGATCAGGGGAGTGGCCAGGGCCTGCGGGCCGAGGCCCACGCGCACCTGTCCGAAGTCCTCGTCACCGGTGCGCCGTTCCCACACCCGGCTGCCCTCGGCGACCAGCGCCCACAGTTGCTCCGGCGAAGGGTGCAGGTAGTACTGCGCGTCGCGCTGGGCCTTGGCGGTGTCCAGTGCGTCGCGCCGGGTCTGCGACAGGTAGCGCAGGTAGTCGCGGCGCATGTCGGCCATCTGCCCCTGGTTGCCGCGGCGGTAGCGGACCAGCATCGAGATGCCCATGGCGATCGTCGAGGCCACCATCAGCAGGCCCATGATCTTCATGAAGGGCTGGGCCTGGGGGTTGAAGAAGAACACCACGGACCCGCCCATGCCGAGCATGGGCAGGAGCTGCATCCAAGCGCTTTCCTGCTGGCCGCGCGGCAGTTCCGGCGGAGCCTGCAGCATGACCTCGTCCGTGGGCACTTCCTTCGGCAGTGCCCGCGGTGGGCGCTTGACGACGATGTGGCTCACTACGCACCAATTCCCTTGCCGGACCGAGATTTTTCGTCCACCGCCCCGTGTCAGGCGAACGTCGATCGCGAAGCGCGATCCTACTGACAACCACCGACAACGGCTGGCGGTAGGGTGCCGGTGAGACGCGTGAGCAGTTGCGAATCGTTCCGGGAAAACCCGGGCAATCCGCAACGGTTCGAAGGAGGCGCCCGACCGCAAACCCCGGATGCGACCGCTCGGTTCACCGGTGGAGCGCGTGGCGCCGCACAACCTACACAGGATTTTTACGGGCGGAAGGTGCGCGGCGGCACCGCAGGCCGCCCACCACCGACGAGGGGGAACAGCAGGTGAGCATGACGGCCTCCGCGCCGGCCGGCGCGACCGGCGGACACGGCACCGGAGCCCCTTCCGGGGCGGGCATGGGATTCGGGTTCTGCCGGGTCACCATCGTGGCGCCCGACAGCCGCATCGACGTGGCGCTGCCCGACGACGTACCCGTCGCCGACCTCTACCCGGAGATTCTGCGCCTGTCCCAGCAGAGCCCCGACGAGGGCGCCCCGGTCGGTTACCACCTCGTACGGCGCGACGGCACCGTCCTCGACGGCGCCCGGTCCTTCACGGCACAGCGCATCCTCGACGGCGAGCTGCTCACCCTGCGCCCGTTCGCCGAGTCGCTGCCGCCCGCCGTCCTCGACGACGTCTCCGAGGCGGTGGCCTCCGCCGTCACCCGCGACCGCACCCTGTGGAGCGGCGACCTCACCCGCGCCGCCGGCCTCGTCGCGGGCGGCATCCTGCCCGCGCTGCTCGCCTTCGTGGCCTGGAGCGCCCAGATCCACCACGACATGCACAGCCTGCAGGGCATCATCGCGGGCGTCACCGGCATCCTGCTGGTCACCATCGCCTGCGTACGCGCGCGCGTGTACGACGACCGGGGCTCCGCGGTCGCGCTGGGACTCGGCGCGCTGCCGAACATCGGCGTGGCCGGTTCGGGGCTGCTGCCGCTCGCCGACCACGAGGGCATCGGACGGCTCCAGTTCCTGCTCGCCTGCACGGCGGTCCTCGTCGCCTCCCTGGTGCTCACCCTTGTGTCGCCCGGCGGCGACGGACCCTTCGTGGCGTTCCTCTTCGCCTCCGCCATCGGTCTGGTCACCACCTTCATCGCGACCCTCACCGATCTGAAGCCCATCGAGACGGCCGCCATCTGCGCCCCCCTGTCCGTCGTCGCGCTGGCTTTCCTGCCGGGCCTGTCCATGCGCTTCGCGCGGCTGCCCATCGGCTTCGAACCGCCCAACCCCTCCCGCGGCGGCTACGACACCGGCGAGCCCGTCCCTCAGGAGCCCGTGGACGCCGAGCGGGTGGCCGCCCGGGCCCGGCGCGGCCACGAACTCCTCGTCGGCCTCGTCGGGGGCTGTGCCCTCGTCGCCGTCGGCGCGTCGATCGTCCTCGGCTTCTCCAGCAACACCTGGGCCCAGCTCCTGGCCCTCGCGACCGGCGTGGCGATGCTGATGCGGGCGCACCTGTTCCGCTACACCGCGCAGGTCGGCGCCACCCTGGCGGCCGGCCTCGCCGCCCTCGTCTTCCTCGGCCTCGGGCTTGCCCTGAACCCGCCCAGGGGCTATCTGATCGACGCCGTCCAGGGTGACACCTCGTCCCTCGACATCCGCAGCATCTGGCTCGCCGCCGCGGT
This sequence comes from Streptomyces sp. RB17, assembly GCF_009604455.1. GTDB lineage: Bacteria > Actinomycetota > Actinomycetes > Streptomycetales > Streptomycetaceae > Streptomyces. Next base: position 12,007 of record NZ_WEGL01000010.1, on the reverse strand, counting down.
CGGCGCGGCCACCGCCCTGGTCACCGCGATCGGTCTGATCACTCCGCGCCGCGGTGTCACCCCCTTCTGGGGCCGTTTCCTGGAGATCGCCGAGAGCTTCGTCCTGCTCACCCTCGTCCCGCTGGCGCTGGCCGTGTTCGACGTGTACGCCCGTGCACGGGCGATGACCAGCTAGGGAACACCGGTATGTGAAAGGGGGCGGCACGCGTGCGTGCCGCCCCCTTTCACATACTGCTCACTGCGCCGCCAGCCCCCCATTGCGCTCCGTCGGCTCCAGATCGAACTCCCCGTCCCGCGCCCCCAGCACGAACGCCCGCCACTCTGCCTCGGTGTAGCGCAGCACGGTGTCGTGGTCGAGGGAGGAGCGCATCGCCACCGCCCCGTCGGGCAGGTACGCGATCTCGACCCGCTCCTCGTGTTCCTCCGTGCCGGGCGCGCACTGCCAGTCGACGCCGGAGATGTCGAGCGCGTACAGCTCGTCCCGCTCCCGCTCCTTGCGTGCCTTGACGTCTTCCTGCGATTCCGGCGCCGGTGTCGCGGCGCTCGTGCCCTGTGTCTCGGCCATGGTGAAGTGGCCCCCTTCGGCATACGGACGGCGTTGCGTTGTCACCCTACTGGGAGGCCACGCACGCGTACCGTGAAACGGCCTGGTCAACGCCTGGAGGAGGGTCCGGCCGGACACGCGGGGCCCACGGGTGGCCGCTTGTGCCCGGAGGGCGGAGGTTTCGTCACAGGCGCGCAACGGGCGCGCCCATGGCATGCCATGCCCACGTAAATTCCGGGCCATGAGCATGCCTGGCACCGCCCCATGGTCCCTCCCGTCGACCGGCGTACTCGCCCTGGGCCGCGGGCGGGGCGGCGGTCACCACAGCAGCTATCACGGCAGCTATTCCGGCGGTTACCACCACTACGGGAGCCACGGATCCGGCGGCGGCGACGTCTGGGTGTGGGTCCTCGTCCTGGTCGTCGTGGTCGTGGCTGTCCTGGTCTGGAACGCCAGGCGCGACCACTGACACGGACGGTCGAAACGTCCTGGTACCCTGAGTGACGGCCGTTTGTGTACGCACCCCCGGAGCCCCTGAAGGGGCCCTGGAGGCCGCGCCCAGCGGATCCCGCCTCCCGAGTAACGGAAGCTCCCCCGAGATGTAGACCGGGGGCACTCGGTGGCACTCAACAGACTATGAGGAGTACGCGTGTCGCTCGACGCCGCTATGAAGAAGCAGATCATCGCCGAGTTCGGTACCAAGGAGGGTGACACCGGCTCCCCCGAGGTCCAGGTCGCTCTGCTCTCCCGTCGGATCTCCGACCTGACGGAGCACCTCAAGACCCACAAGCACGACCACCACTCCCGCCGTGGCCTGCTGATCCTCGTCGGTCAGCGCCGCCGCCTGCTGCAGTACCTGGCGAAGAAGGACATCCAGCGCTTCCGTACGCTGGTCGACCGCCTCGGCATCCGCCGTGGTGCGGCGGGCGCCAAGTAGGACGCCGTGACAGGGAGCGGTTCCGGGCAGGGCCCGGGGACCGCTCCCTTCGTCGTATGCGCGGCGACCTCTGTCGCACATGCGGAAACGTGCGGAGTGTCACTCACGCTTTGTAGTGTGGTAGCACAACGCAATACGCACGACACAGAACGACGTACGACACAGAACAACGACGTACGACACAGAACGAGGAGAAGCGCACCTCGCCGCCGCCGGTCCTCGGTAGTGGCCCCCGGGGGGAAGCGAGCCCCGGGTGCTTCGATCGAAGACCGGCCCGCACCGCACGGCGCGCTTCTCCACCGCAGTCCCCCTGCCACACGGGCAGCCAAGGGACGAAAGACGATATGTAACGGAGAAAACGCTAGTGGAGAACGAGACCCACTACGCCGAGGCCGTCATCGACAACGGCGCCTTCGGCACCCGTACCATCCGCTTCGAGACGGGCCGTCTGGCCAAGCAGGCCGCCGGGTCCGCCGTGGCGTACCTGGACGACGACACCATGGTGCTGTCGGCCACCACCGCCTCCAAGAACCCCAAGGACCAGCTCGACTTCTTCCCGCTGACGGTGGACGTCGAGGAGCGCATGTACGCGGCCGGGAAGATCCCCGGTTCCTTCTTCCGCCGTGAGGGCCGGCCCTCCGAGGACGCGATCCTCACCTGCCGGCTGATCGACCGCCCGCTGCGCCCGTCCTTCAAGAAGGGCCTGCGCAACGAGATCCAGGTCGTCTGCACCGTCATGGCGCTCAACCCCGACCACCTGTACGACGTCGTGGCGATCAACGCCGCGTCCGCGTCCACGCAGCTGGCCGGTCTGCCCTTCTCCGGCCCGATCGGCGGCGTCCGCGTCGCGCTGATCCGCGGCCAGTGGGTCGCGTTCCCCACGCACACCGAGCTCGAGGACGCCGTCTTCGACATGGTGGTCGCGGGCCGCGTCCTGGAGGACGGCGACGTCGCGATCATGATGGTGGAGGCCGAGGCCACCGACAACACCATCAAGCTGGTCGAGGGCGGCACCGAGGCGCCGACCGAGGAGGTCGTCGCCGCCGGTCTGGAGGCTGCCAAGCCCTTCATCAAGGTCCTGTGCCGCGCCCAGTCCGACCTCGCCGCCAAGGCCGCCAAGCCGACCGGCGAGTTCCCGATCTTCCTGGACTACCAGGACGACGTCCTGGAGGCCCTGACCGCCGCGGTCAAGCCCGAGCTCGCCCAGGCGCTCACCATCGCCGGCAAGCAGGAGCGCGAGGCCGAGCTGGACCGCGTCAAGGGGCTCGCCGCCGAGAAGCTCCTGCCGGAGTTCGAGGGCCGCGAGAAGGAGATCTCCGCCGCGTACCGCTCGCTGACCAAGACCCTGGTCCGTGAGCGCGTCATCAAGGAGAAGAAGCGCATCGACGGCCGTGGGGTGACGGACATCCGTACCCTCGCCGCCGAGGTCGAGGCCATCCCGCGGGTGCACGGTTCCGCGCTGTTCGAGCGTGGCGAGACCCAGATCCTGGGCGTCACCACCCTCAACATGCTCCGCATGGAGCAGCAGCTGGACACCCTCTCCCCGGTGACCCGCAAGCGTTACATGCACAACTACAACTTCCCGCCGTACTCCACCGGTGAGACCGGCCGCGTCGGCTCCCCGAAGCGCCGCGAGATCGGCCACGGCGCCCTCGCCGAGCGCGCCCTGGTGCCGGTGCTGCCCACGCGCGAGGAGTTCCCGTACGCGATCCGTCAGGTGTCCGAGGCCCTCGGCTCCAACGGCTCGACGTCCATGGGCTCCGTCTGCGCCTCCACCATGTCGCTGCTGAACGCCGGTGTGCCGCTGAAGGCCCCGGTCGCCGGTATCGCCATGGGCCTGATCTCCCAGGAGATCGAGGGCGAGACGCACTACGTCACCCTCACCGACATCCTCGGTGCGGAGGACGCCTTCGGTGACATGGACTTCAAGGTCGCCGGCACCAAGGAGTTCGTGACCGCCCTCCAGCTCGACACCAAGCTGGACGGCATCCCCGCCTCCGTCCTGGCCGCGGCCCTCAAGCAGGCCCGCGACGCCCGCCTGCACATCCTCGACGTGATGATGGAGGCCATCGACCGGCCCGACGAGATGAGCCCGCACGCCCCGCGGATCATCACCGTCAAGATCCCGGTCGACAAGATCGGCGAGGTCATCGGCCCCAAGGGCAAGATGATCAACCAGATCCAGGAGGACACGGGCGCCGAGATCACCATCGAGGACGACGGCACGATCTACATCGGTGCCGCCGACGGCCCCTCCGCCGAGGCCGCCCGCGCCACGATCAACGGCATCGCCAACCCGACGATGCCCGAGGTCGGCGAGCGCTACCTCGGTACGGTCGTGAAGACGACCACCTTCGGTGCGTTCGTCTCCCTGCTGCCCGGCAAGGACGGTCTGCTGCACATCTCGCAGATCCGCAAGCTGGCCGGCGGCAAGCGCGTGGAGAACGTCGAGGACGTCCTCGGCGTGGGCCAGAAGGTCCAGGTCGAGATCGCCGAGATCGACTCCCGCGGCAAGCTCTCCCTCGTCCCGGTGATCGAGGGCGAGGAAGGCTCCGACGAGAACCAGAAGGACGACGCCGAGCAGTGACGTCCCGTAGCTCCAAGGTGACGGCCCGCCCCTCTTCGGAGGCGCGGGCCGTCGCCCGTACCCAAACCCTCATCAAGGGCACAGGCGGCATCGGCACGGTTCGCAAGACCACCCTCCCGGGCGGCCTGCGCATCGTCACCGAGACCCTGCCCTCGGTCCGCTCCGCGACCTTCGGCATCTGGGCGCACGTCGGCTCCCGCGACGAGACCCCGGCCCTGAACGGCGCCACGCACTACCTGGAGCACCTGCTCTTCAAGGGCACGGCCAAGCGCAGCGCGCTGGACATCTCCGCCGCCCTCGACGCCGTCGGCGGCGAGATGAACGCGTTCACGGCGAAGGAGTACACGTGCTACTACGCGCGCGTGCTCGACACCGACCTGCCGCTCGCCATCGACGTCGTCTGCGACATGCTGACCGGCTCGCTGATCCTCGAGGAGGACGTCGACGTCGAGCGCGGCGCGATCCTCGAAGAGATCGCCATGACCGAGGACGACCCGGGCGACTGTGTGCACGACCTGTTCGCGCACACCATGTTCGGCAACAACGCCCTCGGCCGCCCCGTCCTCGGCACGGTCGACACGGTCAACGCCCTCACCGCCGACCGCATCCGCCGCTTCTACAAGAAGCACTACGACCCCACCCACCTGGTGGTCGCCTGCGCCGGCAACGTCGACCACGCCAAGGTCGTACGACAGGTCCGCGCGGCCTTCGAGAAGGCGGGCGCCTTCAACGGCCTCGACGCGCGGCCCATCGGCCCGCGCGACGGCAGCCGTACGATCCGCACGTACGGCAAGGTCGAGCTGCTCGGCCGCAAGACCGAGCAGGCGCACGTCGTCCTCGGCATGCCGGGCCTCGCCCGCACCGACGACCGCCGCTGGGCCATGGGCGTGCTCAACACCGCCCTCGGCGGCGGCATGTCCTCCCGCCTCTTCCAGGAGGTCCGGGAGAAGCGCGGCCTCGCCTACAGCGTGTACTCGTACACCTCAGGCTTCGCCGACTGTGGCCTGTTCGGGGTGTACGCCGGCTGCCGGCCGAGCCAGGTGCACGACGTGCTGAAGATCTGCCGCGACGAACTCGACCACGTCGCCGTCAACGGCCTCACCGACGACGAGATCGCCCGCGCCATCGGCCAGCTCCAGGGCTCGACCGTCCTCGGCCTCGAGGACACCGGCGCGCTGATGAACCGCATCGGCAAGAGCGAGCTGTGCTGGGGCGAGCAGATGTCCGTGGACGACATGCTGGACCGGATAGCGGCGGTCACCCCGGACGAGGTCCGCTCGGTCGCCCGCGACATCCTGGGACAGCGCCCGTCGCTGTCGGTCATCGGCCCGCTGAAGGACAAGCAGGCCGCGCGGCTGCACGACGCCGTCGCCTGAACACCTCCCGTAAGGAAGCACAAGAGATGAGCAAGCTGCGCGTGGCGGTCCTCGGTGCCAGGGGCCGGATCGGGTCCGAGGCGGTCAAGGCGGTCGAGGCCGCCGAGGACATGGAGCTGGTCGCCGCCCTCGGCCGGGGCGACAAGCTCCAGACGCTGGCGGATACGGGCGCCCAGGTCGCCGTGGAGCTGACCACCCCGGACTCCGTCATGGACAACCTCGACTTCTGCGTGCGCCACGGCATCCACGCGGTCGTCGGTACGACCGGCTGGACCGAGGAGCGCCTCGCACAGCTGAAGGACTGGCTCGCCGCCTCCCCGGAGACCGGCGTGCTCATCGCACCGAACTTCTCCATCGGCGCCGTGCTGACGATGAAGTTCGCCCAGCTCGCGGCGCCGTACTTCGAGTCGGTCGAGGTCGTCGAGCTGCACCACCCGAAGAAGGTGGACGCGCCGAGCGGTACGGCCACGCGCACGGCTCAGCTCATCGCCGAGGCCCGCCGGGCCGCCGGTACGGCCCCGGCGCCGGACGCCACCGTGACGGCCCTGGACGGCGCGCGGGGCGCCAGTGTCGACGGGATCCCGGTCCACGCCGTACGGCTGCGCGGCCTCCTGGCCCACCAGGAGGTGCTGCTCGGCGGCGAGGGCGAGACCCTGACCATCCGCCACGACTCCCTGCACCACAGCAGCTTCATGCCGGGCATCCTGCTCGGCGCCCGCCGCGTGGTGACCACTCCGGGCCTGACCTTGGGCCTGGAGCACTTCCTGGACCTGAGCTGAGACAGACCCTCCGATGCGCGCGAAGATCACCTACCTCGTCACGGCCGCCGTCCTGGTCTTCTACTTCGTCCTGGTCGGCAGCCGCGGCGTCATGCTCATCGAGTCCGGCACGGTCCTGACGGTCACCTTCGGCGTGGCCGTCCTGATCCTGCCGGTCATCGGCCTGTGGTTCCTGTGGAAGAACACCCAGTTCGTCCGCAGGGCCAACGCTCTCGCCGCCGAACTCGACGCCGAGGGCGGGCTGCCCGTGGACGAGCTGAAGCGGCTGCCCAGCGGCCGGATCGACCGCGACTCCGCCGACGAGGTCTTCACCAAGCGCAAGGCCGAGACCGAGGCGTCCCCCGACGACTGGCGCTGCTGGTTCCGCCTCGCCGTCGCCTATCACGACGCCCGCGACACGCCCCGCGCCCGCAAGGCGATGCAACGGGCCATCGCCCTGCACGACGGAAATCCGGCCGAGGTCTGAGCACCCCGAAGGGGCGCGGGGCTGCGTCGATGTGCGGCTTCGCCGCGTGGGCGCGACCAGCCTCGACGTGGCCGCAGCCAGGGGACGGCCGCCCACCCCAGGGCACGGCCTTGCCCGACAGAGTCAACCGCGCACGTACTCCGCCGCCCACGCCTCCACCGTGTCAGCCGCGCGATCGAACGCGGCCGGCCGGCCCAGGAAGTCCAGCGTGTGCGTGGTCAACAGCGGCGACGTGTCCTCGGCCGGCCGGTCCTTGCGTACGAGCGTCAGCGCCTGCCCCTGCACCGCCCGAGGCAACCCCAGCCAGCGCACCGGCTGTTGCACCGTTCGCACCGAGACCACCCGCGCCCACGGCACCGTACGCGTCATCAGCAAGCCGACGTGGCGCAGCCCGCGCCCGCTCACCCACACGCCCATGCGCAGCAGCCGCAGCGCGCCGGCGATGACCACGAGCCCGGCGATCAGGACCGCCCCGGCCGAGGACACCGAGCGGGTCAGGGCGATGGCCACCGCGGAGAACATCACGAAGGAGGCGAGCAGCAGCACCAGCGCCGCCACACCCACCCGCCAGGGACCGGGACGGTAGGGGCGCCGCCAGCGCTCCCGGTCGTCGTACGGCAGCGCGCTCTCGGGCGCGGCCTCGAACGTGCGGTCGGCCGTCAGAAAGGACAGGGGCACGGCTGGTCCTCACTCGGTGCGTGCTTGGGCTGTGCCCGGTGAGGCTATCCGCCGCTGTTCCCGCCCACCACCCTTGGGCCGCCGGAAGAGCTCAGTGCCCTTGGGAGGCCTGGGACTGCTGCGCCGGCGTACTGGACGGAGCGGACATCGCCGGCATCCCGAGGATCAGGGCCCCCGCCAGGCCGGCGACGAGGGTGAGCCCCAGCAGCCAGCGCCCGGCTATCTCCCCGAAGGACGCCCGCGGACGGGGCGGGGGAGTGACATTGCTCCGGAACCTGTCCGCCTCGGCCAGGAAGGCGAAGGGCACGGGGTCACGCCGACGGAACATCGCGGGTACGTCTCCTTTCGGGATCAACGTTTTCGGGTCGAACGAGTGGGCCTCACCGATACAGACGCTCGAGTGACACAAAAGGTGCCCATGTCGGAAAAAATCCGTGGTGGGATTTTTGAGGTCCGGGACTGCCGTGTGTGGCCGGGTACTGCCGTGGCCCGGGCGGGTGCCCCGTAAGGTGGGCGCGAACCACAGCTGTGATGGGAAGGACCCCGACCCCCGTGACCACCCCCGAGTCGCTCACGTTCCGCAGTGACGTCACCGTCGAGCTGGTGAAGTCCAGCGCTTCGGACGCCGACGTCCTCTTCGCCGCGCGCGTCTCCACCGCCGGCGAGCAGTCCCTGGACGAGCTGAAGAAGGACCCCGAGCGCTCCAAGGGCCTGATCAACTTCCTGATGCGCGACCGGCACGGCAGCCCGTTCGAGCACAACTCGATGACGTTCTTCGTCAGCGCCCCGATCTTCGTCTTCCGCGAGTTCATGCGGCACCGGGTCGGCTGGTCGTACAACGAGGAGTCCGGCCGCTACCGGGAGCTCCAGCCGGTCTTCTACGTCCCCGGCGCCGACCGCAAGCTCGTGCAGGAGGGGCGCCCGGGCAAGTACGTCTTCGTCGAGGGCACTCCGGCCCAGCACGAGGCGGTCAGCGGCACGCTGCGGGAGTCCTACGAGCAGGCGTACGCGGCGTACCAGAAGATGCTCGCCGAGGGCGTCGCCCGCGAGGTCGCCCGCGCGGCCCTGCCCGTCGGCCTCTACTCCTCGATGTACGCCACCTGCAACGCCCGCTCCCTGATGCACTTCCTCGGCCTGCGCACCCAGCACGAACTGGCCAAGGTGCCGTCCTTCCCGCAGCGGGAGATCGAGATGGTCGGGGAGAAGATGGAGGCGGAGTGGGCGAAGCTCATGCCCCTGACGCACGCCGCCTTCAACGCGAACGGGCGCGTGGCCCCGTAAGAGGGTCTGGCCCCGTAAGAAAGGCCTACGAAGCCCTGTTCCCCCGCCCGGAACGGATGTACGGATCAGCCTGGCGAAGTGTCCGTATTGCGGCATTTAGAGAAGTTCATCTAGCCTGATCAAACGGACCCGGCACTGCTTGAACCCCCGAGCAGGCAGTGCCGGGCTCCGCATTTGTCCTGACTTACCCGACCCCCCGAGGGCAGACCGCACAGTGGGCACCGAGTAGCGTGTTACCCATGGCTCCGACCTCGACTCCGCAGACCCCCTTCGGGCGGGTCCTCACCGCCATGGTCACGCCCTTCACGGCGGACGGCGCACTCGACCTCGACGGCGCGCAGCGGCTCGCCGCCCACCTGGTGGACGCAGGCAACGACGGCCTGATCATCAACGGCACCACGGGCGAGTCCCCCACCACCAGCGATGCGGAGAAAGCGGACCTCGTACGAGCCGTACTGGAGGCGGTCGGCGACCGCGCCCACGTCGTCGCCGGCGTCGGCACCAACGACACCCACCACAGCATCGAGCTGGCCCGCCAGGCCGAGCGCATCGGCGCCCACGGCCTGCTGGTCGTCACGCCGTACTACAACAAGCCTCCGCAGGAGGGCCTGTACCGGCACTTCACGGCCGTCGCCGACGCCACCGGCCTGCCGGTCATGCTGTACGACATCCCCGGCCGCAGCGGCGTCCCGATCAACACCGAGACCCTCGTCCGGCTCGCCGAGCACCCCCGGATCGTCGCCAACAAGGACGCCAAGGGCGACCTCGGCCGCGCCAGCTGGGCCATCGCCCAGTCCGGCCTCGCCTGGTACTCCGGCGACGACATGCTGAACCTCCCGCTGCTCTCCGTGGGCGCGGTCGGCTTCGTCTCGGTCGTCGGCCACGTCGTCACCCCCGACCTGCGGGCCCTCGTCGACGCGTACGTCTCCGGCGACGTCGTCAAGGCCACCGAGATCCACCAGAAGCTGCTCCCGGTATACACCGGCATGTTCCGCACCCAGGGCGTCATGACCACCAAGGCCGCGCTCGCCCTCCAGGGACTGCCCGCCGGGCCGCTGCGCTCACCCATGGTCGAGTGCTCGCCCGAGGAGATCGCGCAGCTCAAGATCGATCTTGCCGCCGGCGGGGTACAGCTCTGACAACAGACTTGGCACCACACGGGCTTCACAACTGAAGATCAACAGAATAGACGGGCCACCGGTGCCCGCATCCCACAACGACAACTGCTTCTGCACGAACGTCTCACGCGCCACGTGCCCCACCGGTACGTGGCGCGTGTGGTGAGGAGAGTCTTTTGAGTCATCCGCATCCCGAACTCGGCCCGCCCCCGCCCCTCCCCGAGGGGGGCCTGCGGGTCACCCCGCTCGGCGGTCTCGGCGAGATCGGCCGAAACATGACGGTCTTCGAGTACGGCGGCCGCCTGCTGATCGTCGACTGCGGAGTGCTCTTCCCCGAGGAGGAGCAGCCCGGAATCGACCTGATCCTGCCGGACTTCTCGTCCATCCGGGACCGCCTCGACGACATCGAGGGCATCGTCCTCACGCACGGCCACGAGGACCACATCGGCGGTGTCCCGTTCCTGCTCCGCGAGAAGCCGGACATCCCGCTGATCGGCTCCAAGCTGACCCTCGCCCTGATCGAGGCCAAGCTCCAGGAACACCGGATCCGCCCCTACACCCTCGAGGTGGCCGAGGGGCAGCGCGAGCGCATCGGCCCCTTCGACTGCGAGTTCATCGCCGTCAACCACTCCATCCCGGACGCGCTGGCCGTCGCCATCCGCACCCCCGCCGGCATGGCGGTGCACACCGGCGACTTCAAGATGGACCAGCTCCCACTGGACAACAGGCTCACCGACCTGCACGCCTTCGCGCGGCTGAGCGAGGAGGGCATCGACCTCCTCCTCACGGACTCCACCAACGCCGAGGTCCCCGGCTTCACCCCGCACGAGCGCGACATCTCCAACGTGCTGCGCCAGGTCTTCGCCGGCGCGCGCAAGCGGATCATCGTGGCGAGCTTCGCCAGCCACGTCCACCGCATCCAGCAGATCCTGGACGCGGCCCACGAGTACGGCCGCCGGGTCGCTTTCGTAGGCCGCTCCATGGTCCGCAACATGGGCATCGCGAGGGACCTGGGGTATCTGAAGGTGCCCCCGGGCCTGGTCGTTGACGTCAAGACGCTGGACGACCTCCCCGACCATGAGGTGGTCCTGGTCTGCACGGGCTCACAGGGCGAACCGATGGCGGCGCTGTCGAGGATGGCGAACAGGGACCACCAGATCCGGATCGTCGCAGGCGACACGGTGATCCTGGCGTCCTCGCTCATCCCCGGCAACGAGAACGCGGTCTACCGGGTGATCAACGGCCTGACCCGCTGGGGCGCCAACGTCGTCCACAAGGGCAACGCCAAGGTGCACGTTTCCGGCCATGCGTCCGCGGGCGAGCTGCTGTACTTCTACAACATCTGCCGACCGAAGAACCTCATGCCGGTGCACGGCGAGTGGCGCCACCTGCGTGCCAACGCCGAGCTGGGCGCGCTGACGGGTGTCCCGCACGACCGGATCGTCATCGCCGAGGACGGCGTCGTGGTCGACCTGGTCGCGGGCAAGGCCAAGATCTCCGGCAAGGTCCAGGCGGGTTACGTCTACGTCGACGGCCTCTCCGTCGGCGACGTCGGCGAGCCGGCCCTCAAGGACCGCAAGATCCTCGGTGACGAGGGGATCATCTCGGTCTTCGTGGTCGTGGACTCGTCCACCGGCAAGATCACCGGCGGCCCGCACATCCAGGCGCGCGGCTCCGGTATCGAGGACTCGGCCTTCGCCGACGTCATCCCGAAGGTCACGGAGGCGCTGGAGCGGTCCGCCCAGGACGGCGTCGTGGAGCCGCACCAGCTCCAGCAACTCGTCCGGCGCACCCTCGGCAAGTGGGTCTCCGACACGTATCGCCGCAGGCCGATGATCCTCCCTGTGGTCGTGGAGGTCTGACGACCCGTCGGGAGCATCACCCGAGCGGGGCGCCTCGATTTGCATCTAGGCGCCCCGCTCCAGTACGTTTACGGCTCCGCCCAACCGGGAACCCCAGCACTTCACGCGCTGGACACGGATGCCCGGAGCGGGTGGGAAAACCGACTCAGAACTTCTGATAAAGTCGGAACCGCCGGAAAGGAAACCGCGAGAAACACGCGGAAACCTGGAAAGCACCGAGGAAATCGGATCGAGAAAAGATCTGATAGAGTCGGAAACACCGAAGGGAAGCGCCCGGAGGAAAGCCCGAGAGGGTGAGTACGAAGGAAGCGACCGTTCCTTGAGAACTCAACAGCGTGCCAAAAGTCAACGCCAGATATGTTGATACCCCGTCTTCGGT
>NZ_WEGL01000001.1 GCF_009604455.1 Streptomyces sp. RB17 | reverse complement strand
ACCGAAGACGGGGTATCAACATATCTGGCGTTGACTTTTGGCACGCTGTTGAGTTCTCAAGGAACGGTCGCTTCCTTCGTACTCACCCTCTCGGGCTTTCCTCCGGGCGCTTCCCTTCGGTGTTTCCGACTCTATCAGATCTTTTCTCGATCCGATTCCCTGTCGGCGGGCCGTCTTCGGGGTTTTCGGCTTTCGCCGTCCGCCCTTTCGACATTCACTACGTTAGCTCATTCTCTCGGCGACTCATAATCGAGTCTCGCGAGTTCGAATTCGGGCACGCGAGCGCGCCAAAATCGACCCCGGCGAGGGGTTGTAGCTAGGTAGTGGGTTGGCCGCTCCGGCTGCAGGCGATCGCCGTACCCGGTTCAGCGGCTCGGGATAGATTACGCACCTTCGTGGGTCGCGTCAACTTAGGCGCCGCTTCGGCACATGTGCCCGATAGGGGCTCACCGTCGGGTCGTCAGCCACCCAGTACCGCCAGGGGTGGATGTCGCCGTTCCCGCCTTCGCCGGCGACTCCGGTGCGGGGGCCGTTTCGTACCTGGTCAGCGGCTACCGGCGTACCGGTGAGCATCCGCAGCGGGGTCTCGCCGGAGGTGCACGCGTCCGTGCCGTCCAGGGCGCGGTCGACTTCCAGCGCCGTCGCCAGGCGGGCCGGCCCCTTGGCCAGTTCCTTGTCGTTCCGGGCCGAAACTCGCCGTTTGCGGGCCAGTTCGATGCCGTCGACGACCTCGCCCGCGCGGAGCAGGACGGCGCTCGCCCGGCCCTCGGGACCGCAGACGAGGTTCATGCAGTGCCACATGCCGTAGGTGAAGTAGACGTACACGTGTCCGGGAGGACCGAACATCACCGCGTTGCGGGCGGTGGGGCCACGGTAGGCGTGTGAGCCGGGGTCGTTCGGGCCGTCGTAGGCCTCGACCTCCGTGAGGCGGACGGCGATCGGCCCGTCGGGTGTCGTACGCACCAGGACGCGGCCGAGAAGGTCCGGTGCCACCTCCAGGACCGGGCGGTCGAAGAACTCTCTCGGGAGTGGCGTACGGTCCGGGGGCGCGATCATGCCGTCCGAGGGTAATGCAGACGGGTCAGCGCGTCGGCGGAACCGGGCGCGGACGGATCGCGTTTGTAGGGGCGAGGTCCGTTCGTAAAGGGAGAGTCAATGGCGTTCAAGAAGCTGCTCGCGAGCCTCGGGGCCGGCGGGGCGTCGGTCGAGACGGTGCTGACCGAGGTCAATGTCGTGCCGGGCGGTGTCGTCCAGGGTGAGGTGCGGATCCAGGGCGGGTCCGTCAACCAGGACATCGAGGGGCTGTCGGTCGGTCTGCAGGCCAGGGTCGAGGTGGAGAGCGGCGACGAGGAGTACAAGCAGAACATCGAGTTCACCAGGACGCGGCTCGGCGGTGCCTTCGAGCTGCAGGCGGGTGCCGTGCACGCGGTGCCGTTCGGTCTTGAGATCCCCTGGGAGACGCCGGTCACGATGATCGACGGGCAGGCGCTGCGCGGGATGCACATCGGGGTGACGACCGAGCTGGCGATCGCGCGGGCCGTGGACTCCTCCGACCTCGACCCGATCAACGTCCACCCGCTGCCGGCGCAGAAGGCCATCCTGGACGCCTTCATCCAGCTGGGCTTCCGCTTCAAGAACGCGGACATGGAGCGCGGTCACATCAGGGGCACGCGGCAGACGCTGCCGTTCTACCAGGAGATCGAGTTCCACCCGCCGTCGCAGTACCGGGGGCTGAACCAGGTCGAGCTGAGCTTCGTCGCCGACGAGCACGCGATGGACGTCGTGCTGGAGATGGACAAGAAACCGGGTCTGTTCAGCGAGGGTTCGGACACCTACCGGTCCTTCCAGGTGGGTCTGAACGACTGGATGGGGACCGACTGGGCGGCTTATCTGAACAATTGGCTGTCCGAGGTCGGCAGCAAGCGCAACTGGTTCTAGGCTCGGGAACCGCTGGTTCCAGATCATCGATCAGGAGGTACCGAGGTGACCGAGCTCAAGCGGCGGCCGCTCCCCCATGACTTCCATCCGCCCGTCCCGTCGTTCACGGTGACGAGCGCGGACATCGAGGAGGGTGCGACGCTGGGGAGCGCCCAGGTCCATGCGGAGGGCAACACCTCGCCGCACCTGCGGTGGGAGGGCTTCCCGCCGGAGACCAAGAGTTTCGCCGTGACCTGCTACGACCCCGACGCGCCGACCGGCAGCGGGTTCTGGCACTGGGTCCTGTTCGACATCCCGGCCTCCGTGACGGAGCTGCCGACGGGTGCGGGCAGCGGCAAGTTCGAGGGCCTGCCCGAGGGCGCGGTGCATGTGCGCAACGACTACGGGACGAAGGACTTCGGTGGCGCCGCGCCGCCGCCCGGGGACGGGCCGCACCGGTACGTCTTCACGGTGTACGCGGTGGACCAGGAGAAGCTCGGTCCGGATGCCGATGTCTCTCCGGCCGTCGTCGGCTTCAATCTGCGGTTCCACGCGATCGCGCGTGCCCAGCTCATCGGTGAGTACGAGAATCCCGCGCAGGGCTGAGCGCGGCGCCGTGATTCAGCCGAGCGTTCATTGAACGTTTGCCCGTCTCCGGTCTTGGAAGTGATCGGAGGCGGGCATTTTTTATTGCGTTGTCCATCTCGGCGCGCCCGTCCAGAGTTGATCCAAGCCCGCCGGGGGGTGGGCAGGTGCGCACGGGAGGTGGGCTGGATGCGGGACACGCTGGTGCTGAACGCGAGCTTTGAGCCGCTGTCGACGGTGACGTTGAATCGGGCCGTCGTTCTGGTGCTCCAGGACAAGGCCGTCGTCGAGCAGGCCCACCCCGAACTGCGTATGCGGGGTGCCGATGTGGACATACCCGCGCCCCGGGTGATCAGGCTGTGCAGGTACGTACGGGTGCCGTTCCGAAGACAAGCCCCGTGGTCGAGGCGGGGGGTGCTGGTCCGGGACCGGCACCGGTGCGCGTACTGCGGGCGCAGGGCGACGACGGTGGACCATGTGGTACCGCGGGCGCAGGGTGGGCAGGACACGTGGCTGAATACGGTGGCCGCGTGTGCGGAGGACAATCATCGGAAGGCCGACCGGACTCCGGCGCAGGCGGGGATGGCTTTGCTGCGGGAGCCGTTCGAGCCGACGCCGGCGGATGCGATGCTGTTGGCTTTGGGGACCGAGGAGTTCGAGGCGCTGCCTGATTGGCTCGGCCGGGATGCGGCCTGAGCATCTGCCGGGTTCTGTTCGGCGGCGGCTGGGGGTTGCCTTGGGTTTCTCGCGCAGTTCCCCGCGCCCCTGACGGGGCGCGGTAGGAACCCGGCGCCGTTCAGCAACCCTCAGTCGATGCTCGGCTTCTCGCGGCGCTCTGTGTTGGGGCCGTTGTTCTGGGCGGGGACATTGGCTCCGCCGTTGCCCTGGTTGCCGCCGCCGAGGGGGCCGAAGTTGCCCATGGCGCCGGAGAGGCCCTTGAGCGCGTCGCCGATCTCGCTGGGGACGATCCAGAGCTTGTTGGCGTCGCCCTCGGCGATCTTCGGGAGCATCTGCAGGTACTGGTAGGACAGGAGCTTCTGGTCCGGGTCGCCGGCGTGGATGGCCTCGAAGACCGTACGGACCGCCTGGGCCTCGCCCTCTGCGCGCAGGGCGGCGGCCTTGGCCTCACCCTCGGCGCGCAGGATCTGGGACTGCTTCTCGCCCTCGGCGGTGAGGATGGCGGCCTGGCGCGTACCTTCGGCGGTGAGGATCGCGGCGCGCTTGTCACGGTCGGCGCGCATCTGCTTCTCCATCGAGTCCTGGATGGAGGTGGGCGGTTCGATGGCCTTGAGTTCGACGCGGTTGACTCGGATGCCCCATTTGCCCGTCGCCTCGTCGAGGACGCCGCGCAGGGCGGCGTTGATCTCCTCGCGGGAGGTCAGGGTGCGTTCGAGGTCCATGCCGCCGATGATGTTGCGGAGTGTGGTGACCGTGAGCTGTTCGATGGCCTGGATGTAGCTGGCGACCTCGTAGGTGGCCGCGCGGGCGTCCGTCACCTGGTAGTAGATGACCGTGTCGATGTTGACGACCAGGTTGTCCTGGGTGATCACCGGCTGCGGCGGGAAGGGTACGACCTGTTCGCGCAGGTCGATGCGGTTGCGGATGGTGTCGATGAACGGGACGACGATGTTCAGGCCCGCGTTCAGGGTGCGTGTGTAGCGGCCGAAGCGCTCGACGATGGCCGCGCTGGCCTGTGGGATGACCTGGATGGTCTTGATCAGGGCGATGAAGACCAACACCACCAGAATGACCAGGACGATGATGACCGGTTCCATCGTGTTCCCCGTACCCCTCTCCGCCTCGGCGCCTTCGGCAGATCTCGTGATTGCAGAAGATCTTGCTGGTCGAGTCTGACAGACTTCGCCCAACTCGTGGGCCGGATGCCTCAGATGACGAGGGCGGTGGCCCCTTCGATGTCCACGACGTCCACCTCCTGGCCCACTTCGTAGGCCCGGCCGGTGTCGAGGGCGCGGGCCGACCAGACCTCTCCGGCGAGCTTGATACGGCCGCCGGAGCCGTCGACGCGTTCCAGGACGACCGCCTGCTTGCCCTTCAGGGCGTCGACGCCGGTGGCGAGCCGGGGGAGTTGTCTGCCGTGCCGGGCGGCGATGGGGCGCACGACGGCGATGAGCGCGACGGAGACGACGACGAACACGAGGACCTGGATCACGCCGTCGAGGCCGAGTCCCGCGGCGACGGCGGCCGCGACGGCTCCCACCGCGAGCATGCCGAACTCCGGCATGGCGGTGACCACGAGCGGGATTCCGAGCGCCGCCGCGCCGACGAGCCACCACACCCATGCGTCGATGTCGTTCACACGGTCATGGTAGGGCCGGGGTCGGGCGGCGGACAGGGCGCGAGAAGGAGCGGGACGGGCTCGGGAAGGCCTTGCGCGGCGGGGGTCAGGACAGGGGCAGGCCCTGGGCCGTCCAGCGGTCGCCGACCTGCTCGACGACGAGCGGGAGGCCGAAGCAGAGGGAGAGGTTGCGGGAGGTCAGTTCCAGCTCGATCGGGCCGGCGGCGAGGACCTTGCCCTGGCGGATCATGAGGACGTGGGTGAAGCCGGGGGCGATCTCCTCGACGTGGTGCGTGACCATGATCATCGAGGGGGCGATGGGGTCGCGGGCGAGCCGGCCGAGGCGGCGGACCAGGTCCTCGCGGCCGCCGAGGTCGAGGCCGGCGGCGGGCTCGTCCAGCAGGAGCAGCTCGGGGTCGGTCATCAGGGCGCGGGCGATGAGGGTGCGCTTGCGCTCGCCCTCGGAGAGGGTGCCGAAGCGGCGGTCGACGTAGTCGCTCATGCCGAGGCGGTCGAGGAAGGCACGGGCGCGCTGCTCGTCGACCTCGTCGTACTCCTCCTGCCAGTGGGCGGTCATGCCGTAGGCGGCCGTCAGCACGGTCTCCAGCACGGTCTGGCGCTTGGGGAGCTTCTCGGCCAGGGCGATGCCGGCCACGCCGATGCGGGGCCGCAGCTCGAAGACGTCGACCTTGCCGAGGGTGTCGCCGAGGATGGTGGCGGTGCCCTTGCTGGGGAAGAGGTAGCTGGAGGCGACGTTCAGGAGGGTGGTCTTGCCGGCGCCGTTGGGTCCGAGGATGACCCAGCGCTCGCCCTCCTTCACCGACCAGGAGACCTGGTCCACCAGAGCCCGGCCCTCGCGGACCACGGATACGTCCTGAAGCTCCAGAACATCGCTCATGAGCGCGTTGTCTCCCCTTGCAGTGTGCCGGTCTCGGCTGGTCGCGTACGCCTGTGGCTCGGTCCGCCGCGCCTGTGGGCGCAGCCCCTATGAAATCTACGCCACGAGTGCCCGGCCCCATTCCCTCGGTCCGGTCCTTAGGGTGGTGGCATGCTCTCGGAACCGCGTTCAGGACGCCTTGCCGCATGGGGAAACGCCCTTTTGGCCGGACTTGTCTCGCCGGATGACGCCGCTCTCGCCATTGTGGGCGAGGACACGGTGCACCGGGTGGAGGGGCTGCCCGGGGAGTCCGCGCAGGTCGGGCTCACGCTCGCGCTGGGGCGGCTGCGGACGCTGGGGGCGTCCGGGCTGCGGATCGCGCTGCCGGCGCCGGGGCATCCGCTGGGGCTGAGCGGTCCGCCCGAGTTCAACGCGCGGGCGCTGGAGGCCGAGGAGGCGGTGGTCTGTCACGGCGCCGCGTTCGGGCTGGTGCCTCAGGTGTACGAGGCCGGGCCGGAGGGTGATGTACATGCCGAGGTGGTCTGGCATGTGCTGCCGGTGCGGGAGGCGCCGCCCGCCGATGTGCCGTCGCTGGGCGAGGCCGAGCGGGAGCTGGCGGAGGCGCTGCACGAGGCGACCGAGGTGCTGTCGAAGCTGGACGTCGCCGGGTCGGGGCCGGTGGCGGAGGCGGCGATCGACGCGTACCGGGCGCGGGCCGAGCAGGGGCGGGAGGTACTGGCGCCGGGGTATCCGCCGCGTGCGGTGCGGGTGTTGGAGCTGGCGCAGCGGGTCGCGCTGCTGGTGTCGCTGGCGTACGGCAGGGGTCACGGCGGTGCGGTCAGCTCCAGCGAGATGGCGGCTCGGGCGCAGGCGTTGCGGCCGGTGGAGCGGACGGCCAGGCGGGCCCAGGTGGCGGCGTACAACTCCATCGTGGAGGAGCGGGAGCGGGGGGCCCGGTGACGGGAGGGCTGGGGCGAGTGCACCGGCTCAGGGGCGCGGGGGTGTGGCGATCTGCGGCTCCGCCGCGGGGGTGCGCCCCCGCGATGCGCGGCGAACGAACATGACAGGCCTCCCGGTGGGCACCGGGAGGCCTCTCTGGTCAGTGTCGGCCGGACCTCAGTGGTTGATGCCGAGGTTGCCGAAGGCCGGGTTCAGCACGCCGATCACGCTCACGCTGTTGCCGACGGCGTTCACCGGGACGTGCACCGGGGCCTGGATGACGTTGCCCGAGATGACGCCCGGGGAGCCCTGGGCGTCGCCGCACGCGTGGGCACCCTCCGTGGCAGAGGCCATCCCCGCACCGGCGGCCACCAGACCACCGGCCACCATCGTCACGGCCGCGGCCTTCTTCAGGTTCTTCACTGTCCAACCCCTCCTAGACGTTCACCGCGGCGGTTCGCCGCAGCACGCACTGGAGAACGGCGGAGATCGCCGAAGGATGCGCCGTCCGGGTGACATTCCCACGACGGTATGAATCTCAGCCTGGGCTGTTGCCGTGGGTGAGGCCTTGGGGAGGGCGTGTCAGCCGGTCACGCCGTGGCGTACGGCCCACAGCGCGGCCTGGGTGCGGTCGGCGAGGTCGAGTTTCATCAGGATGTTGGAGACATGCGTCTTGACGGTCTTCTCGGACAGGACGAGGGCGCGGGCGATCTCGCGGTTGGAACGGCCGTCCGCGATCAGGCCGAGCACCTCGCGTTCCCGGTCGGTGAGCGAACCGCCCCTGCTCTGGCCGGAGTTGGCCTCCTCCTGGGAGAGCAGGGCGCCGGCGACCTCCGGCTGGAGCAGGATGTGGCCGGCGTGCACGGAGCGGATGGCGCCGGCGAGGGCGTCGGGGTCCACGTCCTTGTAGACGTACCCGGCGGCGCCCGCGCGCAGGGCCGGTACGACCGTGCGCTGCTCGGTGAAGCTGGTGACGATGAGCACGCGCGCGGGGTTGTCGAGTTCGCGCAGCTTGCGCAGGGCCTCGACGCCGTCCATGCCCGGCATCTTGACGTCCATCAGGACGATGTCCGGGCGCAGTTCCTCGGCGCGGGCGACTCCCTCGGCGCCGTCGGCGGCCTCGCCGACGACCTCGATGTCGTCCTGCACCTCCAGGAAGGTGCGCAGGCCCCGGCGGACGACCTGGTGGTCGTCGACGAGCAGCACCCTGATTGCGTCAGCCACCGGGGACCTCCATCTCGATCGTGGTGCCCTTGCCGGGCACCGATTCCACGGTCAGCGTGCCGCCGACGCCGCTCGTGCGGTCGCGCATCGAGACCAGGCCCAGATGCCGTCCGGCGCGGCGGACCGCCTTCGGGTCGAAGCCGCTGCCGTCGTCGGTGACGCGCAGCACGATTCCGCCGCCGCGCCGCTCCACGGCCACCTCGACGTGTTCGGCACCGGAGTGACGCAGGGCGTTGTGCAGGGCTTCCTGGGCGACCCTGAGGAGGGCTTCCTCCTGGGCGGCGGGCAGGGCGCGGAAGCCGTTGCAGCTGAAGGTCACGCGCGCGGTGTGGGCGCGGTCGAGGACCTGGGTCTGGGTGCGCAGGGTGGCGATCAGGCCGTCCTCGTCCAGGGCGGCGGGGCGCAACTCCACGACGGCGGCGCGCAGTTCGTCGGCGGCCTCGGCGGCGAGCGCGGCGACCTGGTGGAGTTCGCCCTTGGCGCGGGCGGGGTCGCGGTCGACGAGGGCCGCCGCGGCCTGGGCGGTCAGGCGCAGCGAGAAGAGTTTCTGGCTGACCGCGTCGTGCAGTTCGTGGGCGAGCCGGGAGCGTTCCTCGGCGATGGTGAGTTCGCGGCTGCGTTCGTAGAGCCGGGCGTTGGTCAGGGCGATGGCGGCGTGCTGGGCGAGGATGGCGAGGAGGTCCTGGTCCTCCTCGGTGAACCCGCAGCTCCCTTCCGGCTTGGGGCAGTTCTTGTTGGCCAGGAAGAGGGCTCCGATGACCTCGTCGCCGTCGCGGATGGGCAGGCCGAGGAAGTCGGCCAGGTCCGGGTGGGCGGCCGGCCAGCCCTCGAAGCGGGGGTCCTTGCGCACGTCGGCGAGGCGCTCGGTCTTCGCCTCGCGCAGCATTGCGGCGAGGATGCCGTGCTGGCGCGGTAGCGGGCCGATGGCGCGCCACTGCTCGTCGCTGACGCCGTCGACGACGAACTGGGCGAAGCCGCCGTGGTCGTCGGGGACGCCGAGGGCGGCGTACTGCGCGTCGAGCAGTTCGCGTGCGGAGGCGACGATCGTCTTCAGGACGTCGCGCACCTCCAGATGCCTGCTCATGGCCAGCAGCGCGGAACTGACCGCCGCGAGGCCGGACCGGGGGCCTTGACTCATGTCCTCACGGTACCGGCGGGGTGTGACAAGCGGATCGGACCTGTGGCGGCGGGGCCCGGTCCGCCGGCCCTAGGGCGGGCGGCCTAGGTCCCGGGGCCCCGGACGTGCGGTGTACGCCGAAGGGCCCCTGCGGTTTGCGGCCCGCGTCCGAGGCGGCCGAGGCGGTGCCGTTCCTAGGTTGTGGTCACCGCCCGAAGGAGGCGGAGGGCGACGAGGGGACGGTAGTCATGCCGGTGGCGATCATCACGGGGGCCTCGAAGGGCCTGGGGCGGGCGCTCGGAGCGGCGCTGGCCGCGCGGGGCTGGGATCTGGTGCTCGACGCCCGAGGCGCCGAGGCCCTCGAGGAGACCGCGGAGAGCCTCGCCGGGCACGGCACGCGCGTGGAGGCGCCGGCGGGGGATGTGACGGATGCCGGGCACCGGGCCGCGCTGGTGGCGGCCGCGCGCCGGCTGGGCGGGCTCGACCTGCTGGTCAGCAATGCGAGCGCGCTGGGTGCCGAGCCGCTGGTGCGGCTGGCGGAGCTGCCCCTGGAGGGACTGCGGCGGGCGCTGGAGGTGAACGTGGTGGCCGCGCTGGGCCTGGTCCGTGAGGCGCTGCCGCTGCTGCGGGAGTCGCCGGCCGGGACGGTGGTCGCGGTCAGCTCGGACGCGGCGGCCGAGGCGTACGGGACCTGGGGCGGCTACGGCGCCTCGAAGGCGGCCCTGGACCAGCTGGCGGCGGTGCTGGGCGTGGAGGAGCCCGGCCTGCGGGTGTGGGCGGTGGATCCCGGGGACATGGCGACGGACCTGTACGCGGCGGCCGTACCCGGTGACGACGATCCGCGTCCGGCGCCGGACACGGTCGTACCGGCGTTCCTGCGGCTGCTCGACGAGCGGCCGGCCAGTGGGCGGTACGCGGCGCCGGCGCTGCTGGAGCGGCGATGAGGACGTTCGTGCGCGTACCGGAGGGGCTGTCCGCGCGCGTGCCCGTCGAGCAGCGGGGTCCGGGGCTGGGCCGGGACGCCGTACGACTGCTGGTGTCGCGGGGTACGGAGGTGACGCATCACGGGTTCCGGGAGCTGCCGCTGCTGCTGCGGGCCGGGGACCTGCTGGTGGTGAACACCTCGCCCACGCTGGCCGCCGCGGTGGACGGGCGGGTCGGGCACGCGCGCGTGGTGGTGCACTTCTCCACGCGCGGGGACGACGGCCGGTGGGCGGTCGAGCTGCGGGAACCGGACGGGCGCGGTACCACGCGCGCGCGTACGGGCACGCGTGCGGATACCGAGGTGGTGCTGCCCGGGACCGGACGGCTGGTGCTGGAGGAACCGGTGAGCCCGCGCGGGGAGCGGTTGTGGTGGGCCCGTTCGGACGGGGACGTGCTCACGATGCTGCGCGTGCACGGGCGGCCCATTCGCTACTCCTACACGGAGCACGACCAGCCGCTGTCGGTGTACCAGACGGTGTTCGCGCTGCCGTCGCCGGACGGGTCGGGCAGCGCGGAGATGCCGAGTGCGGCCCGCCCCTTCACCGCGGGCCTGGTGGCGGAGCTGGTGAGCCGGGGTGTGCAGTTCGCGCCGGTCACCCTGCACACGGGGGTGGCGTCGGCGGAGGCGCACGAGCCGCCGTATCCGGAGCGGTTCGCGGTGCCGGAGGCGTCGGCGCGGCTGATCAACGCGGTGCGGGCGAGCGGGGGACGGGTGGTGGCCGTGGGCACGACCGCCGTGCGGGCCGTGGAGTCGGCGGCCGGGCCGGACGGGGTGGTGCGGGCGGCCGAGGGGTGGACGGATCTGGTCGTGACGCCTGAGCGTGGGGTGCGGGTGGTGGACGGGCTGCTGACCGGGCTGCACGAGCCGGAGGCCTCGCATCTGCTGATGCTGGAAGCGGTCGCGGGGCAGGCGACGGTCGACCGTGCCTACGAGGAGGCGCTCAGCGGGCTCTACCTGTGGCACGAGTTCGGCGACGTGCATCTCATCCTCCCGGCGGAGAACCCTCACACAGAGCGTTGCGATGGCAACTCCTGGTGAAACTGTTTCGTCTCCGATGTGAGCCCGCGCATAGGGTCCACATCACGTACGAAGAGACATAGGAGATAAACCCTCCCCGCATGAACGGGACAGACGGTCCAGTCTGTCCCGTTTTGCCCTTCCGTGATCCACTAAGGAGGATCGTACGTCACACCTTTGCCACCAAATTTTGCGCCAGCTAAGAATTGCTTCCGTCGCTCAGCGCCGTGGGTCACCGGCCCGCGGCGTTCGTGTGGGAGGAGCCGATTCCCCCGGCGGACGCAGGAGCGACCTCCGCGCTATCGAAGAGGTCCATCAGCTATGCCCAAGAACATCCTCAACCGTGCTCATAAGAACATCCTCAACCGTGCTCATAGTCTCGCCCTGACCAAGCAGCACAAGATCGGCATCGCCGGTGTCGCCTGCCTCGGCACCGCCGCCATCGCCCTCTCGGCCGTCCCGGGCAACGCCGACACCGTCACCACCGGTGCCCCGGCCGCCGCGGCCCAGGTCGCCGCCGGCACGACGCTGAAGAACGTCAAGGGCACGGTCACCGACCAGCTCGCCCCCGAGACGGTCAAGCTCGACACGTTCGCGGCGCAGAAGAAGGCCGCCGACGAGGCCGCCGCCGCCAAGCAGCGCGCCGAGGCCGCGAAGAAGGCCGCCGCCGACGCCGACGCCAAGAAGGCCGCGCAGGACCGCGCCGCCAAGGAAACCGCGAGCCGCTCCGCCCAGCGCATCGACATGCAGCCGGTCGCCGCGAAGACCTACGCGAACAACCTGGACGGCTGGATCCGGCAGTCGCTGGACATCCTGCGCGCCAAGGGCATCCCCGGCAGCTACAACGGCATCTACCGCAACATCATGCGTGAGTCCTCCGGCAACCCCAGCGCCATCAACAACTGGGACATCAACGCCCAGAACGGCATCCCGTCCAAGGGGCTGCTCCAGGTCATCGACCCGACCTTCCGTACGTACCACGTCTCCGGCACGTCGTGGAACATCTACGACCCGGTCGCCAACATCACGGCCGCCTGCAACTACGCGGCGCACCGGTACGGCTCGATGGACAACGTCAACAGCGCGTACTGAGGCCTGGCGCGGACCTCGGACACGTGACGCCGAAGGGCGGCACCCCATCGCGGGGTGCCGCCCTTCGTGTCGTACGGGGCGCGGTTACTTGCGCATGACCTCCGGTTCGTGGCGGCGCAGGAAGCGGGCCACGAAGAAGCCGCAGACGACGCCGAGCGCGATGAGCGCGATCATGTCCAGCGTCCAGGCCCCGGCGGTGTGGTTCCACAGCGGGTCCGTGCTGGTCGGGTCGTCGGTGTTCGGGGCGATGTTGTTGAAGTCCAGCGTGGCGCCGGCCGCGGCCACCGCCCAGCGCGACGGCATCAGGTACGAGAACTCGTTGACGCCGAACGTGCCGTGCAGGGTGAAGAGGCAGCCGGTGAAGACGACCTGGATGATCGCGAACATCACGAGCAGCGGCATGGTCTTCTCGGCGGTCTTCACCAGCGAGGAGATCACCAGGCCGACCATCATCGAGGTGAAGCCGAGCGCCATGATCGGCACGCACAGCTCGAAGAGGGTGGAGCCACCGAGGACGAGTCCCTGGTCGGGGATCTCGCGGCTGGAGAAGCCGATCACACCGACCATCAGGCCCTGCAGCACCGTGACGGCACCGAGCACGACCACCTTGGACATCAGGTACGCCGACCGGGACAGGCCGGTCGCGCGCTCCCGCTCGTAGATCACCCGTTCCTTGATCAGCTCACGGACGGAGTTCGCGGCGCCCGCGAAGCACGCGCCGACCGCGAGGATCAGCAGCACCGTGGTGGCCGTGCCGTTCGGGATGTGCAGTCCGGTCCTCGGGTTGACCGCCGGATTGACCAGCAGGCCGTGCTTGTGGTCGATCAGCAGGCTGACCGCACCGAGCACCGCCGGCAGGATCACCGTCAGCGCCAGGAAGCCCTTGTCGGAGACGATGACCGACACATAGCGCCGGATCAGCGTCATCAGCTGCGAGCCCCACGACTGCGGCTTGGGCGGCTTGATGGCCTGCGGCGGAGGCATGTGTACGGCCTGCGGGGCGACCGCGTCCACGTCCGCGGCGTACATCTGGTAGTGCTGCGAGCCCTTCCAGCGGCCCGACCAGTCGTAGTCGCGGTAGTTCTCGAAGGCGGAGAAGACGTCGGCCCAGCTGTCGTAGCCGAAGAAGTTCAGCGCCTCCTCCGGCGGGCCGAAGTACGCGACCGCGCCGCCCGGCGCCATCACCAGCAGCTTGTCGCACAGCGCGAGCTCGGCCACCGAGTGGGTGACGACCAGCACGGTGCGCCCGTCGTCGGCGAGGCCGCGCAGCAGCTGCATGACATCGCGGTCCATGCCCGGGTCGAGGCCGGACGTCGGCTCGTCCAGGAAGATCAGCGACGGCTTGGTGAGCAGCTCCAGGGCCACGGACACGCGCTTGCGCTGGCCGCCGGACAGGGAGGTGACCTTCTTGTCCTTGTGGATGTCCAGCTTCAGCTCGCGCAGCACCTCGTCGATGCGGGCGTCGCGCTCGGCCGCGGTGGTGTCGGACGGGAAGCGCAGCTTGGCCGCGTACTTCAGGGCCTTCTTGACGGTCAGCTCCTTGTGCAGGATGTCGTCCTGCGGGACCAGACCGATGCGCTGGCGCAGCTCGGCGAACTGCTTGTACAGGTTGCGGTTGTCGTACAGCACCTCGCCCTGGTTGGCGGGCCGGTAGCCGGTGAGCGCCTTGAGCAGCGTCGACTTGCCGGAGCCGGACGGGCCGATGACCGCGATCAGGGACTTCTCCGGGACACCGAAGGAGACGTCCTTCAGGATCTGCTTGCCGCCGTCGACCGTGACGGTCAGATGGCGCGCGGAGAAGGAGACCTCACCGGTGTCGACGAACTCCTCGAGCCGGTCGCCGACGATCCGGAAGGTGGAGTGGCCGACGCCGACGATGTCGGCCGGGCCGAGCTGCACCGAGCCGCCCTTGGGGATCGGCTGGCCGTTGACGTAGGTGCCGTTGTGCGAGCCGAGGTCGCGGATCTCCAGCCGGCCGTCGGGCATGGCGTGGAACTCGGCGTGGTGCCGGGAGACCTGCAGGTCGGAGACGACCAGCTCGTTCTCCAGGGCACGGCCGATGCGCATCACGCGGCCGACGGCGAACTGGTGGAACGTGGTCGGGCTGCGGTCGCCGTAGACCGGCGGCGCCCCCGCGCCACCACCGGGCGTCTTCTGCACGTACTGATCCGCGGGCCCCGCCTGCTGCTGCGGGAACGCGGGCGCCTGCTGCCAGCCCTGCTGCTGAGCCGGCGCCTGGTGCGGTGCGGCCTGCTGCGGAGCGGGTGCCTGTTGCGCCTGCTGCTGTGCGGCGGGCCGGCCGGCGGCGGGTGCCTGCTGCGGTACCTGCGGGGCCTGCTGGGCCCAGCCCGGCGCCCCGGCGCCCTGCGCCGCGTACGGCGCCGGCTGCTGCTGACCGACGGCGGCGCCCGACAGATTCAGCCGCGGTCCGTCGGTCGCGTTGCCGAGGTGCAGCGACGCACCCGGCCCGATCTCCGTCTGCTGGATCCGCCGGCCCTGCACGAACGTGCCGTTGGTGCTGCCATGGTCCTCGATGACCCAACTGCGGCCGTTGAAGCTGACCGTGGCGTGCCGCCAGGACACCCTGGCGTCGTCGAAGACGATGTCACCCTGCGGATCGCGGCCGAGGGTATAGGGCCTGGACGGGTCCAGCGTCCAGGTCCTTCCGTTTGATTCCAGTACGAGTTCCGGCACTCCATGCCCCACTGAGTTGTCCCCCGAATTTCCCCCATCACAGGGAGTCTAGGGATGTCGAACATCGGGGGGAACTATTTCAGGCGCGGCCCGCTGACCGAAACCCGGGCCTTGCCGACGGGCGCCCGCACACGCTTCAACTCGCCCCGTTGACGGGGTTGAAACCGGGCCGGAGAGTGGTAATCCCGGCGTGGGGGGACAAGCGCGGCTCCGGTGCCGCGCCGCGGATCGGGGGGTCTGCCATGAGGTCTGCCACGAGCGCCGAGACCGCCGCCGAGACCGTGCGGCGCACCACCACGGTGCCCTGGAAGGACGTCCTGCTGTCCGCGATCGCCGCGGTGAGCTGGGCGTTCATCGGGATGGCGGGCACGGCCGCGCTCGGACTCCACCTCCTGCGAGCGGACACGGCGGGCTCACTGGGCCCCATGACAGCGGCCGTTGTGGCACTCGGGGCGGGTGGTTCGGTCACGCCGTCGGGCGATGTGTCAGCGTTCGGGCTGAAGGGCGCCGCAGCCCACACCGCCATCGACATCACGCCACTCGGGGTGAGCCTGGCCGGTGCCCTGCTGCTGTCGTGGTTCTTCCTGCGCTCCCTGCGTACGGCCGGAGTTGTCGTCGCACCCGCCGAACTCCTCGCCCGCGCGGGCACGGTGGTCGTGCTCTTCGTCGCACTGCTCGGCGGTCTCGCCTGGGCGGGGCACGACGTCGTCACGATCGACGGCGGTTCGCTCGGGCTGGACAAGCTGCCGGGCACGGGCGGCAAGGGAAGCGGCGGGCTGAGCATCCCCGGCCTCGGCGACGTGGGCGGACTGCTGCCACACCGGATCGGCGACCTCATCCACGCCAAGGCCGCGGTGGGCTTCACCGTGGACACGCCGGCCACGCTGCTCGGGGGCGCGGTGTGGTGTGCCGGCGTGCTGCTGATCGCCCTGCTCGCCTCCCGGCGCGCTCCTCTGCCGCCCGGCTGGTCCGTCGTGCACCGGGTGGTACGGCCGCCGGTCTCGGCGCTCGTCACCGTGCTGCTGGTGACCGAGGCGGCGGGGCTCGCGGCGGCGGCGTACGCGGCGGCCGGCGACGACCACCCCGGGCGGATCGCCGGAGCGGCCCTGCTCGGCGCGCCGAACGGGGTCTGGCTGGGCCTTCCCCTCGGTCTCTTCGTCCCCTGGGACGGCCACGCCTCCGGTGTCCTCGGCAGGTACCTCCCCCACCCGCTGGACCAGCTCCTCGGTGCGCACACCGATCAGGCCGTGACGCTGGGCCGGCTGGCCGGCCTGGACGGCCGTGTGTGGCTGCTGGCCGTCGCCGCGGCACTGGCGATGATGCTGGCCGGCGTCCTGACGGCGGTCCGCACACCGGTGGTACGGGGGTCCGACGGCCGGGCGGTGCGGCGGTCCGACGGCCCGGCGGTGGGGCAGGCCGAGAGCCCGGGGGGACGGCAGGCCGACAGTGCCGTCGCTTTCGCCGCCCGGTGCGGACTGCGCCTCGGCGTCGCCACCGCACTCGCCCTCGCCCTGCTCGCCCGGCTGACGGCCGTGTCCCTGACCGCCTCCCTGTCCGTCCTCGGCTTCGACGCCTTCGGCGCCGGCCTCGACCTGCACGGCCGCCTCGGCCTCGCCCTGCTGCTCGGCGCGGCGTGGGGCGCGGGCGCGGGGGCGATCGGGGCCCTGACGGCCTGGGCGACCGGGTCGGCGGGGGGACGGGCGGCCTGGGCGGCTCGGGGGGTGCCGGGGAGGAGGGCGGTCGGGGGCGGCGGTCGTAGCGGACACCGGGACGGTCCAGGACACGGACACGGGAACGGTTCAGGACACGGGGACGGTCCCGGGCACGGGGAGGGTGTCGGGCACGAGGAGGGTGTCGGGCACGGGGAGGGTGTCGGGCACGGGGAGGGTGTCGGGCACGGGGAGGGTGTCGGGCACGGGGAGGGTGTCGGGCCGTACGCGCCGGGCGCGCCGTACCGGCCGCCGAACGCGGACACGAATCCGTATCTGCGGGTGCCGGAGGATCTCCCGGTGCCGCAGGACCTGCCCGAGGAGCCGCCGGGTGTCGGGCCGGAGACGGCCGGGGACGACATGTACGGCGCCCCGACCATCGCCCGGCCGCTCGACGCCGCTCCCCCGCCGCCCCGGCGCCGTCCCCCAGCACGGCGGGGTGATCGCTCGCAGGGGACGGACGGCACCGAATGGCCCCCGCCGCCCCCTCCGCCGCCGCCTCCGGCACCGCCGGGGAAGCCGAAGCGGCGCGGGTGAGTCGGCTGCATGGCGGGGGCGGATCCGACCGCGCGGGTACGTGGTGTACGTGGCCGGCGTCGCCGCGAGACCCTGAGGAGGCCCGGCCGGCGCCCGCCCCCCCTTGCCGTCCGGCCAAGGCGCGGTGGCTCCCTCTGCCCCTCCCCCTGCCCGTCAGGGCATCTCGTGGCACAGTCGTGGTGGAGCCGGGGGTCGCCGTGTGCGGGCGAGCGGTGTCTCCTGGTGGCAAGATCCCCGACACCGGCGCGACATCCAGTGTTCCGTGTCCGTCAGTCGGACCTCGGCGGCGGACGGCACTGGGTGCCGGATACGGTGGTGACACCATGAGCGCTTCGCAGACCTCCGCTTCACAGACCCCCGAGGTCCCCACCCTCCTTGTCAAGATCTTCGGCAAGGACCGGCCGGGCATCACGGCAGGCCTCTTCGACACCCTGGCCGCCTACCTCGTCGACGTGGTCGACATCGAGCAGGTCGTCACCCGGGGGCGTCTGGTGCTGTGTGCGCTGGTGACGCAGCCGCCGGCCCACCTGGAGGGCGACCTCAGGGCCACCGTGCACAGCTGGGCCGAGTCGATGAAGATGCAGGCGGAGATCATCTCGGGGCACGGCGACAACCGGCCGCGCGGTCTCGGGCGTTCGCTGGTGACCGTCCTCGGCCATCCGCTGACCGCCGAGTCCACGGCCGCCATCGCCAACCGGATCGCGAAGGCCGGCGGCAACATCGACCGTATCTTCCGGCTCGCCAAATACCCGGTGACGGCAGTGGAGTTCGCGGTGTCCGGCGTGGAGACCGAGCCGCTGCGCACGGCCCTGGTGACGGACGCGGCGGCACTGGGTGTCGACGTCGCGGTCGTGGCGGCGGGCCTGCACCGGCGTGCCCAGCGCCTGGTGGTCATGGACGTGGACTCCACACTGATCCAGGACGAGGTCATCGAGCTGTTCGCGGCGCACGCAGGCTGCGAGGACAAGGTCGCCGAGGTGACGGCGGCGGCGATGCGCGGGGAACTGGACTTCGAACAGTCGCTGCACGCGCGTGTGGCGCTGCTGAAGGGGCTGGACGCCTCCGTGGTGGAGAAGGTGCGCAACGAGGTACGGCTGACGCCGGGCGCCCGCACCCTGATCCGCACGCTGAAGCGGCTCGGCTACCAGGTCGGGGTCGTCTCCGGTGGCTTCACCCAGGTCACGGACGATCTGAAGGAACGGTTGGGCCTGGACTTCGCACAGGCCAACACGCTGGAGATCGTCGACGGCAGGCTCACCGGGCGGGTCACCGGCGAGATCGTGGACCGCGCGGGCAAGGCACGGCTGCTGCGCCGGTTCGCCGCCGAGGCCGGGGTGCCGCTGTCGCAGACGGTGGCGATCGGTGACGGCGCCAATGACCTGGACATGCTGAACGCGGCCGGTCTGGGCGTCGCCTTCAACGCCAAGCCGGTGGTCCGGGAGGCGGCGCACACGGCGGTGAACTTCCCCTTCCTCGACACGGTCCTGTATCTGCTGGGCGTCACCCGCGAAGAGGTCGAGGCGGCCGACACGCACGACGAGGGCTGATCCGGCCCGGATGCGCGGGGGCCCGGCACCACGGAGGTGCCGGGCCCCTGGCGCGCGGGTGGAGTCACTCGGCGGGGGCCCAGTAGTCCCTGAGTGTGGCCACGCCCGGCTCCAGGCCCTTCCAGGGGCCGTCGAAGGACAGCAGCGCGAAACCGGCGGCCGGGAAACCGCGGCTGTTCATCCGGTCGCGGGCGTCGCCCTCGGCCGCGCCGGACAGGATGTCGGCCAGGCCGTGGACGCCCGGGTTGTGACCGATCAGGATCACGTTCCGCACGTCGTCCGGAGTCTCGTTCAGCACGGCGATCAGTTCGCCGGGCGAGGCCTCGTAGACCCGCTCCTCGTAGACGGTCTTCGGCCGGTGTGCCAGTTCGTGGACGGCGAGCTTCCAGGTCTCGCGCGTCCGGTTGGCGGTGGAGCACAGGGCCAGGTCGAAGGTGATACCGGTGTCGGCCAGCTTGCGTCCGGCGACCGCGGCGTCCTTGCGGCCCCGCTCGGCGAGCGGGCGCTCATGGTCGGACACCTGGGGCCAGTCGGCTTTCGCATGCCGGAGGAGGACGATACTGCGAGGTTCTGCGGCGCTCATGAGACCCAGCTTCGCATGAAACAGGCCATGCGGCGCAGGGAGTTGACATGGGGATTCACCGCGTACGGGCGCTCCTGGTCAGCGGGTGAGGAGCTGGTGGGCGCGCTCGAAGAGGTGCGTGACCGCCGGGTCGCCGCTCGCCGCGTGCGCGTCCGACGGGTTCAGTATCAGCGCCAGCAGTGCGACGAAGGCGAGGGCCGGGAGGGCGAGGGCCCACCAGGGCAGCCGGATGTCGACGCCGCCCGTGGTCGCCGGGTGGGGCCGGGAGTGGGTGCGGGCCGACATGATCGCCTCCGTGGGTCTTCGAGCGGTTCGTGACCGTGTCGTGCGGTCACATCTCGAAGCTACGGAATCCGGGGCGGCCAACCCATCAGGACTTCCACCCAGTTGACCCTGACCCTTTCCCCCTAGGGGATGGGGGAGCTAGCCCCACCATCCGCCGGGGGACGCGGGCCGGGGCGCCGGCGTCACGGGGAGGCGAGGGTCGCGATGATGGCGATGATCACGAAGATGGCGAAGAACGAGCCGAAGACGATCAGCATCTTCTTCTGGCCGTTCTGCGGGTTCGGGTCGAGCACAGGCTGCATGCGCCCAGTCTTGCACCCCCCGCTCCACGAGGCTCGGCCGGGGCCGGGCAGTCGGCCCGGCGGGGACCGGTCAGGCACGGGGCATCCCCGGGCCGCGGGTTCGCCTCAAGCGCGGGCCATCGTCAGGCGCGTACCACGCCTCAGGCACAGGGCATCCCCGGGCCGCGGGTTCACCTCAAGCGCGGGCCATCGTCAGGCGCGTACCACGCCTCAGGCACAGGGCATCCCCGGGCCGCGGGTTCACCTCAAGCGCGGGCCATCGTCAGGCGCGTACCACGCCTCAGGCACAGGGCGTCCTCGGGCGCGGGGCATCCCCGGGCGCGGGGCATCCCCGGGTGCGGATCATCCTCCAGCCGCGCGTCATCCCCGGGCGCGGGCCATCGTCAGGCGCGCGTCATCCTCAGGCGCGAGCACTTTCACGCGCGGGTTGTCCCTCGCGCCCGCCCACGCCGGGGCCGCCCGGCTCGACGCGCCACGGGCGGGCATCGTCTCCCCACCGACCCGCACCGACCGGCCAGTGCGTGCCGCCGCGTCCCCAACCGGTCCGCCGGTGCGCGCCGACCCGTCGCCAACCGGTCCGCCGGTGCGGGGCCACCCCGTCTCCCACCGGTCCGCCGGAGGCCGAAGGAGCCATACGCGCGGGCCTGCCACGGGGCGCCGTACGCGGTTCTCAGCCCGCGCACCACCATCTCTGGGCTGCAGCGGTCAGCGCATCGCACTCTCCAGGTCCCAGCCCGCGGGTCAGCCGGCCTCTCCGGGTCGCACCCCGCCAGGTCCCGGCCCGCGATCCTCTGCGCACCACCACCCCCAGCACCCAGCCCCCGGGTCAGCGCTCGGACCCCAGCCCGCCATCCTCACCGCGTCGCAGCGCGCCGCCCCCTCCGGCCCGTCGCCGGGTCAGTGTGCGGCTGCCTCGTCCTCCACCGTGCGGTTGCGGCCCGCCAGGTAGCCCACCGCCATCTGCGGCAGCATCAGGGCTGTCATGAGGGCGATCGGCAGGCCCCAGCCGCCGCTCTGCTGGTAGAGGACGCCGACCAGCAGCGGGCCGGGGATGGAGATCAGATAGCCGGTGCTCTGCGCGAAAGCGGACAGCTGGGCCACGCCCGGCCCGCTCCGGGCCCGCATGCCGACCATCGTCAGGGCCAGCGGGAAGGCGCAGTTGGAGACGCCGAGCAGCAGCGCCCAGGCCCAGGCGCCCGCGGCCGGCGCGACGTACAGGCCGGCGTATCCGGCGAGCCCGCACACGCCGAGGACCAGCGCGATCGGTCCCTGGTGGGGCAGCCGGGTGGCGACCCGCGGGATGACGAAGGCCAGCGGCACGCCCATCACCATGGTGACGGCGAGCAGCACGCCAGCGGTGCCGGCCGGGACGCCGGCGTCGCGGAAGATCTGGGGCATCCAGCCCATGGTGATGTACGCGGCGGTGGCCTGGAGGCCGAAGAAGACGGCGAGCGCCCAGGCGGTACGGCTGCGGGTGATGCGCAGCGGGGGGTGATGCTCTCCCGCGCGCTGCTCCACCGCGCTCTGTTTCCCGGCGGGCTGCTCCTCAACGCGCTGCTCCCCCACGCCTCGCTCCCCCGCGCGCTCCTCCCCCACGCCTCGCCCGCCCGCGCGCTCCTCCCCCGCCGCGCGCTGCCGCTGCCGCGGCCGAGCCGGCGCGGTGTCGCTGCCGCCGGCCCTGCCGCGGTCCCGGAGGAGCGGTAGCCAGGGCAGGACGGCGGCGCCCGCGAGGGCGGCCCACACGACGAGGCCGGACCGCCAGCTGCCGCCGAGCGCGTCGGTCAGGGGCACGGTCACGGCGGCGGCGAGGGAGGTGCCGAGGGCGAGGGCCATCGAGTACAGGCCGGTCATGGAGCCGACCCGGTCGGGGAACCAGCGCTTGACGATGACCGGCATGAGCACATTGCTGACGGCGATGCCCATCAGGGCGAGCGCGCTGGCGGCCAGGAAGCCGGCCGTGCTGCCGAGATACGGCCGTATCAGCAGGCCGGCGGTGATGGCGGCCATGCCGACGCACACCACGGCGGCCGGACCGAAGCGCCGGGCCAGCCGCGGTGCGGTGATGCCGAAGACCGCGAAGCAGAGCGGGGGCACGGAGGTGAGCAGGCCGGCCACGCTGCCGCTCATGCCGAGCCCGTCGCGGACCTCCTCCAGGAGCGCGCCGAGGCTCGTGATGGCCGGGCGGAGGTTCAGCGCGGACAGCACGATGCCGACGACGACCAGGCGGGTCGCCCACGCGCGCGTGCGGCCGGTGCCGGGGGTCGTCTCGGGGGTGCTCGTCGTGGCGGCCGTACCGCGTTCGGTCGGTGACATCGCCGTACGGGTCTCCACTGTCCGGGTTTCCTCACGTGCCATGAGAGCCATCATAGAATCATGGGATGATTGGTTGTCCACATCCATTCGGTTTTCCGGTCCCGGGCCGTCTCCGCCCGGGCCTCGCGTGCGAAGGTGTGCCATGCCCTTGAGCCACCCGCGCCGTTCGGCGCTGTCCGAGCAGGTCATCGCCGAACTGCGCAACCAGATCACCTCCGGTGAGTGGCCGGTCGGCTCGCGCATCCCCACGGAGCCGGAACTGGTCGAGCAGCTCGGTGTGGCCCGCAACACGGTCCGCGAGGCCGTGCGCGCGCTGGCCCACAACGGTCTGCTGGACATCCGGCAGGGCTCGGGCACCTATGTGATGGCGACGAGCGAGCTGGCCGGTGTGATGCACCGCCGGTTCGCCGACGCCGATCCCCGGCACATCGCCGAGCTGCGCGCCGCACTGGAGTCGGCCGCGGCGAAGCTGGCCGCCGAGCGGCGCACCGAGAAGGACCTCAAGCAGTTGGACGCGCTGCTGGACCGGCGCGAGGTGGCCTGGGAGGCGGGCGAGGCGGAGGCCTTCGTGACCGCCGACGCCACCTTCCACCTGGCCGTCGTGGCCGCCTCGCACAACGACGCCATGACCGCGATGTACGCCGATCTGGGCGAGGTGCTGCGGGACTGGCTGCGTGCGGACGTGGGCGCGGAGCTGACCCCGGAGACGCACATGGATCACACGCGGCTGGTGGACGCGATCCGTGCCGGGGACGCGGAGGCGGCGGCCACGGAGGCCGCGAGCTATCCGTTCCTGTGCCGACCGGGCCGGTTCAGCACCCCTCCCGGTGACTGATCCCCGCCGGTTCAGTGCTCGTTCTGGTGGCTGATCCAGACCGAGCGGACTTCCTTCCAGCACCGGCCGGTGAGCCGTACGGTCATGGCGGGCCCGGTGTCCACCGGTGCGCTGTCGGTGTCTATGTCCCACCAGCGGGCGCACTCGATGTGCAGACGCACGCGATCGGTGTCGACATAGGGATTGTGGCAGTAGGCCACCACATGGGAGCCGTGGACGGTCGTACGGCAGGAGGCCCCGAAGAAGTCCGGCGCGGGGGGCTTTCCGTCGTGCACGCGCGCGTAGGGCATCGCGTCGTACGGCAGGAAGAACACCAGGGCCAGGGCCACGGTCACCGGGGCCAGGCTTCGGGACAGGCGCACAACGGGACCTCCTCGGCCGGGCTGGGGAGGGACACGTGAGGTGAACGCTGCATCCAGGGTGAGCCGCCCGGGCCGCGGGACGCCCGGCAGGTGGGCCGAACGGGTGACGCCCCGCTCCCCGCGCGCTGCGGGAAACGGGGCGTCGGATACGAGGGTCAGGCGCCGATGGCGTGCAGACCGCCGTCCACGTGGATGATCTCGCCGGTGGTCTTCGGGAACCAGTCGCTCAGCAGGGCGACGATGCCCTTGCCGGCCGGCTCCGGGTCCTTCAGGTCCCACTCCAGCGGAGAGCGGGTGTCCCAGACGGAGGCCAGCTCGCCGAAGCCCGGGATGGACTTGGCGGCCATGGAGCCGATCGGGCCCGCCGAGATGAGATTGCAGCGGATGTTCTGCTTGCCCAGGTCGCGGGCGATGTAGCGGCTGGTGGCCTCCAGGGCCGCCTTGGCCGGGCCCATCCAGTCGTACTGCGGCCAGGCGAACTGCGCGTCGAAGGTGAGGCCGACGACCGAGCCGCCGTTCTGCATCAGCGGCAGGCAGGCCATGGTGAGCGACTTCAGGGAGTACGCCGAGACGTGCATGGCGGTGGCCACCGACTCGAACGGCGTGTTGAGGAAGTTGCCGCCGAGCGCGTCCTGCGGCGCGAAACCGATGGAGTGCACGACGCCGTCGAGGCCGCCCAGCTCCTCGCCGACGAGGTCGGCCAGCCGGCCCATGTGCTCGTCGTTGGTGACGTCCAGCTCGATGACCTTGGTGGGCTTCGGCAGCTTCTTGGCGATGCGCTCGGTCAGCGTGGGCCGCGGGAACGCGGTCAGGATGATCTCGGCGCCCTGCTCCTGGGCCAGCTTGGCCGCGTGGAAGGCGATGGAGGACTCCATCAGCACGCCGGTGATCAGGACGCGCTTGCCCTCGAGGATTCCGCTCATGGTGATCAGTGACCCATTCCCAGTCCGCCGTCAACGGGGATGACGGCTCCAGTGATGTACGAGGCGTCGTCCGAGGCGAGGAACCGCACCGTCGCGGCGATCTCCTGCGGCTGCGCGTAACGGCCGAGCGGCACCTGCGAGACGATGTTCTGGCGCTGCTCGTCGCTGAGCACCTTGGTCATGTCGGTGTCGACGAAACCGGGCGCGACGACGTTGAAGGTGATGTTGCGCGAGCCCAGCTCACGGGCGAGGGAGCGCGCGAAGCCGACCAGGGCGGCCTTGGAGGCGGCGTAGTTCGCCTGGCCCGCCGAGCCGAGCAGGCCGACCACGGACGAGATCAGGATGACGCGGCCCTTCTTGGCACGCAGCATGCCGCGGTTGGCGCGCTTGACGACGCGGAAGGTGCCGGTGAGGTTGGTGTCGATGACCGAGGTGAAGTCCTCCTCGGACATGCGCATCAGGAGCTGGTCCTTGGTCACGCCGGCATTGGCGATCAGTATCTCGACCGGACCGTGCTGCTCCTCGATCTCCTTGTAGGCCTGCTCCACCTGCTCCGGGTCGGTGATGTCGCACTTGACGGCGAGGAAGCCGGCCGGCGGCTCACCCGAGCGGTATGTGATCGCGACCTTGTCGCCGGCGTCGGCGAACGCGCGGGCGATGGCGAGGCCGATGCCCCGGTTTCCTCCGGTGACGAGAACCGAGCGGCTCAACGGATCACCCTTTCGATAGCGGTCAGCAGATGTCGGACAACCCGCCCGAACACCTGGATGACAGGCGGCTTCATCGAAAACCTATCGGTACGGCCGGGCCCGTGGGCATTCGGGCACCGACAGTCACTCATGCCGCGCGCTGTGGGATCCCTACAGTCGGCGGGCCTGCGCAGACCTGCGCACCTGCTCGGTCACCACCGTGCGGTCACCCGTTCGCAGGGTTCCCGCAGCACTTCTTGTACTTGCGTTCCGAACCGCACCAGCAGGGGCCGTTGCGCGGCGGGGGCCAGTCGTGCGCCTGGCCCGTGCGAGCCAGCTCCGCCGCGTACGCGGACCGCGTGGCCGGCATATCGGGGGATCCGCCCGATTCGCGCACGTGCGCCTCCAGACCGCTCACCGTGGCCCGGCCGACCGCCAGGCGGGTGCCGCCCTCGTCCGACAGCTCCCGCAGGGTGCGCTCGACCTGCCGCAGATGGGCGGCATGGTCGTCGCCGTACGCGTCCGCGGCGGACGGCCGGCGCTGCAGCAGGCGGTCGAACTCCTCCCGCGGCCAGAACAGCACACACGTCGCCGGCCGCCCGGTGCGTACCGCCCGGTCCTCGGCAATCGCGTCCGCGAGCTCGCCGAACTCTGCCTCCAGGGCTTCGGGCCCGCCCTCCGCCAGCCTCGCAAGCCGGACGGGATCGTGCAGTACGTCCAGGGGGTGCGTCCGCCCCTGCAGGGGCGATGCGCGCCGCTCGTGCAGTTCGTCCGCCACATCGTCCCAGTCGTCGTGCGGCTCGCGGAGCAGACGCCGCACCCGGTGGCGGCCGATGAGGAGTGTCTCCACGTCGAAGCCGTCGGAAGATACCTCCACGGTGTCGGCCGTCACCGGCGTACCGGCGCCCAGGGCGTGTGTGACGCCCGCCGTGTACCACTCGGCCGCCGTCGCCGGCTCGTGCGCGGACTCGAAGACCTCGGCGACGAACATCCAGGCGCCCCCGTCCCGGGGATGGCGCCTGCGGAACGCTGCGGCCGCGGCGCGGGCCTCGTCCCGGCGCCCGGCGTCCCACAACGCGTTGATGCGCAAGGCGTCCACCAGATCAGGCTCCCGGCAGCCCTCGCCCAGCGGGTCCAGCAAACGCTCGTACAGGGCGACCGCGCGCTCGTGCTCGTCCGCGTCGCTCCAGGCCTCGGCCGCTTCCCGCAGCAGGTCCTCCCGCTCCTCGGGGTACAGCTCGGCCAGCCGCTCGCACTCCGCGGCGGCCTGCGCGGGAGTGGGTGTGGGACGTCCGGGACGGAGAGCGGTGGCGCGCCCGCCCCTGCGCTTCATCCTGTTCTTGCCCGCTTTACCGTGCTTGCTGGACATGGACTCACCGTAGTGCCGTCGGAGCCGGGCGCGCCGGGGAAGAAGTTCCTGGCCCTACCGGCACTGGCCGACATCGCACTCCGCCCACACGGTCTTGCCGGGTCCCGGCCGCTCACCGACGCCCCAACGCGCGGCGACGGCCGCCACGAGGAGCAGTCCCCTGCCGCCGTCGGCGTCCGTGGGGGTCCGGGGCGCCGGTCCGGGGGGCTCGGGGCGCCGCGGGTGCGTGTCGGACACCTCCACGCGGACGACGCGTGCGGCGCGGTCGTAGCGCAGGCACAGCTCGAAGTCGCGGCCGGGGACGCGGCCGTGGAGGACCGCGTTGGCGGCGAGTTCCGCGACGACGAGAGCGACGGCGTCGGAGGCCGGGCTGCCGTACGGCACGCCCCACAGGTCGAGCCGGTGTACGGCGAGCCTGCGGGCGAGGCGGGCCCCTCGGCGCGTGGCGGAGAAGCGCTGGGCGAACACACTTACGGTGACGGCCTGTTGGGTCCGTGGTGCTGGCATGAGCCCAGCGTTCCTGTGCCGTTCGGCCCGCCAACAGGTACGACACCCATACAGACGCGGCTGTATCAGTGCACACTCTGGACTGGGTGGGTAACTCCCCGTGACCCTGGGTGGGTTGGGCGGGGTTCGGCAGGACGCGGAAACGTGAGCACGGGAGGCGCGCGGCGATGACGGCGGACCACGGCGCAGGCGGCACGAACAACACCGAAGCGGAACTCTCCGACAGCCTCAAGACCTTCGGCGCGGTCCTGAAGGCGCTGCGGGAGGAAGCCGGCCTGACGCAGGAGGAGTTCGCGCTGCGGGTGCGGTACTCGGCCGCGTACGTCGCCAAGATCGAGCAGGGGAAGCGGTTTCCCCCGGCGGATCTGCCGACGCGGGCGGAGGTGGTGCTGGGGCCGGTCGCGCTCAAGGTCCTGACGGCGGCGGCGAAGAGCCTGACGCGGAGGGCGGGGCTGGCGTCGTGGTTCCGGCAGTGGGCGGGGATCGAGGAGGAGGCGATCTCCTTGTACGCGTACGAGTGCCGGGCGGTGCCGGGGTTGTTGCAGCCGGAGGGTTACATTCGGGCGATCTTCGACCGGCAGATTCCGCCGCTGTCCGAGGAACAGTTCGAGCGACAGGTCACAGCCCGCCAGGAACGGCAGCGGCTCCTGGTGGAACGCCCCAACACGGCGTTCTCCTTCCTCATCGAGCAGGCCGTTCTGGAGCGGCGACTCGGAGGTACAGCCGTGACACGGCAGGTCATCAACAACCTCCTGGAGCAGGGCAGCCGCCGGAACGTCGAGATCCTGGTCATGCCTCTGCGTCAGGAGGATCACTCCGGCGTCGATGGCCAGATGTACCTCGCCGAACGCGATAACCACCAGTGGGTCGGCTACGTCGAGGGACACGACAGCAGCACCCTGATCGGTGACCCCAAATTGGTCAGCTCCATGCTCCAGCGCTATGGGAAGATGCGGTCACAGGCCCTGAGTCGTATGGCCACTGTGGACCTGCTGGGAAAGATGCAAGGAGCGTTATGAGCACCGAACTGGCCTGGTTCAAGAGCAGCTACAGCGGCAGTGGCGGTGGCAATTGCGTCGAGGTCGCCATGCGCCCCGAAGCGGTCCACATCCGCGACTCCAAGGACAAGCGCATCCGCCCCCTCGTCGTCACGCCGAGCGCCTGGGCCGCGTTCACGGTACTTGCGGCGGACTCCTCTCTGGACGGCTGAGGCCACGTCATACGTGACGTTCACGGGCGGGCGCGGGAGTTGATCCCGCGCCCGCCCGTTTTTTCGGGAGAGCCCCGCAGTGAGACATGATTCACTGCCTGCGACGGCCATCACAGGCGAGCACTGAAGGGATTCCCACCCGTGCCCCATGAAATCGATCAGTCGTTTCTGGCGCTTCCACTGAGGTCCCTCGCCGACGCCGCCCTGGCACGCGCGCGTGCGCTCGGAGCCGAGCATGCGGACTTCCGGTTCGAGCGGGTGCGCAGCGCGTCCTGGCGGCTGCGCGACGCCAAGCCCTCCGGATCGTCGGACACCACCGACCTCGGGTACGCGGTGCGGGTGGTGCACGGCGGTACGTGGGGCTTCGCCTCCGGTGTGGACATGACCATGGACGCGGCAGCCAGGGTGGCCGCGCAGGCGGTGGCCATGGCCAAGCTGTCCGCGAAGGTCATCAAGGCCGCCGGGTCCGACGAGCGGGTGGAGCTGGCCGACGAGCCGGTGCACGCGGACCGTACGTGGGTGTCGTCGTACGAGATCGATCCCTTCTCCGTGCCGGACGAGGAGAAGGCCGCGCTGCTGGCGGACTGGAGCGTGCGACTGCTGGGCGCGAACGGCGTCAACCACGTGGACGCCTCGCTGCTCACCGTGCACGAGAACAAGTTCTACGCCGACACCGCCGGGACCGTGACGACCCAGCAACGGGTGCGGCTGCATCCGCAGCTGACCGCGGTGTCGGTGGACGAGTCCAGCGGTGAGTTCGACTCGATGCGGACCCTCGCGCCACCGGTCGGGCGCGGCTGGGAGTACCTGACCGGCACCGGCTGGGACTGGGACGACGAACTGGAGCGGATCCCGGAGCTGCTCGCCGAGAAGATGCGGGCGCCGAGCGTGGAGCCGGGCCTGTACGACCTGGTGGTCGACCCGTCCAACCTGTGGCTGACCATCCACGAGTCCATCGGGCACGCGACGGAGCTGGACCGGGCCCTCGGCTACGAGGCCGCCTACGCCGGCACCTCCTTCGCCACCTTCGACCAGCTGGGCAAGCTGCGTTACGGCTCCGAGCTGATGAACGTCACCGGCGACCGCACCGCCGAGCACGGCCTCGCGACGATCGGGTACGACGACGAGGGTGTCGAGGCGCAGTCCTGGGACCTGGTGAAGGACGGCACGCTGGTCGGCTACCAGCTGGACCGGCGGATCGCCCGGCTCACCGGGTTCGAGCGGTCCAACGGGTGCGCGTACGCCGACTCCCCCGCGCATGTGCCGGTGCAGCGCATGGCGAACGTCTCGCTCCGGCCGGACCCGGCGGGGCTGTCCACCGAGGGTCTGATCGGGAGTGTCGACCGGGGCATCTACGTGGTCGGCGACCGGTCCTGGTCGATCGACATGCAGCGGTACAACTTCCAATTCACCGGGCAGCGCTTCTTCCGGATCGAGAACGGGCGGATCACCGGGCAGCTGAAGGACGTGGCCTACCAGGCGAACACGACCGACTTCTGGGGCTCGATGACCGCCGTGGGCGGCCCGCAGACCTACGTCCTCGGCGGCGCCTTCAACTGCGGCAAGGCCCAGCCGGGGCAGGTGGCCTCCGTGTCGCACGGGTGCCCGTCAGCTCTGTTCAGGGCAGTGAACATCCTCAACACCACGCAGGAGGCCGGCCGATGAGCGCCCGTACCGACAAGCCGCACGAGATCGTCGAGCGGGCGCTCGCGCTGTCCCGGGCCGACGGCTGTGTCGTCATCGCCGACGAGCACTCAACCGCCAACCTGCGCTGGGCGGGCAACGCGCTCACCACGAACGGCGTGACCCGCGGCCGTACGCTCACCGTGATCGCGACCGTGGACGGCAAGGAGGGCACCGCCTCCGGTGTCGTGTCGCGCTCGGCAGTGACCGCGGAGGAGCTGGAGCCGCTGGTGCGGGCCGCCGAGACCGCCGCGCGCGGTGCGGGGCCCGCCGAGGACGCACAGCCGCTGGTCGGCGATGTGCCGCAGTCGCCGGACTTCACGGACGCGCCCGCCGAGACCTCCTCCGCGGTGTTCGCCGACTTCGCCCCGGCGCTCGGCGAGGCGTTCGCACGCGCGCGTGCGGGCGGCCGTGAGCTGTACGGCTTCGCCAACCACGAGCTGGTGTCGACGTACCTGGGCACGTCCACCGGGCTGCGGCTGAGGCACGACCAGCCCACCGGCACGCTGGAGCTGAACGCCAAGTCGCCGGACCGCACGCGCTCGGCCTGGGCCGGCCGCTCCACCCGGGACTTCAAGGACATCGACCCCGGCGCGCTCGACGCCGAGCTGGCCGTACGGCTCGGCTGGGCCGAGCGGCGCGTGGAGCTGCCCGCCGGCCGCTACGAGACGCTGCTGCCGCCCACGGCCGTGGCGGACCTGCTGATCTACCAGCTGTGGTCGGCGTCGGGCCGGGACGCGGCCGAGGGCCGTACGGTGTTCTCCAGGCCGGGCGGCGGCACGCGCGTGGGCGAGAAGCTCGCCGAGCTGCCGCTGACCCTGCGCAGCGACCCGAACGAGCCGGGCCTGGAGTGCCCGCCCTTCGTGGTCGCCCACTCCTCCGGCGGGGACCAGTCCGTGTTCGACAACGGACTGCCGACCCACACGACGGAGTGGATCGCCGAGGGCGTGCTCAAGCACCTGACCACCACGCGGCACAGCGCGGGCCTGACCGGGCTGCCGGTCGCCCCGGTCCTCGGGAACCTGATCCTGGACGGCGGGGACGACCGCTCGCTGCAGGACATGGTCGCGGGCACCGAGCGCGGGCTGCTGCTGACCTGCCTGTGGTACATCCGCGAGGTCGACCCGGCCACACTGCTGCTCACGGGCCTGACCCGGGACGGCGTGTACCTCGTGGAGAACGGCGAGGTGACGGGGCAGGTGAACAACTTCCGGTTCAACGAGTCGACGGTGGACCTGCTGCGGCGCGCCACCGAGGCGGGCCGTACGGAGAAGACACTGCCGCGCGAGTGGGGCGACTGGTTCACCCGGGCCGCGATGCCCGCGCTGCGGATCCCGGATTTCAACATGAGCTCTGTCAGTCAGGGCGTATAACCTCGTAGGCGTTCGTGGTCGGGTGTCACCCGACTGCCCGAAGATCATCAAGGAGACGCGAGAACCGTGACGGACATCGTCGACGAGCTGAAGTGGCGTGGGCTCATCGCCCTCTCCACGGACGAGGACGCATTGCGCAAGGCGTTCGCGGACGGTCCCGTCACGTTCTATTGCGGTTTCGACCCGACCGCGCCGAGCCTGCACCTCGGCAACCTGGTGCAGATCCTCACGATGCGTCGCATCCAGGAGGCCGGTAACCGGCCGCTGGCGCTGGTCGGGGGTGCCACCGGTCTCATCGGCGACCCGAAGCCGACCGCGGAGCGCACGCTGAACGCGCCGGAGGTCGTGGCCGGCTGGGTGGAGCGGCTGCGCGCCCAGATCGAGCCGCTGCTGCACTTCGACGGGCCGCACGCGGCCGTCATGGTCAACAACCTGGACTGGACCCAGGGGCTGTCGGCCATCGAGTTCCTGCGGGACATCGGCAAGCACTTCCGGGTCAACAAGATGATCGCCAAGGAGGCCGTCTCCCGGCGGCTGAACTCCGACGCGGGCATCAGCTACACCGAGTTCAGTTACCAGATCCTGCAGGGCATGGACTTCCTGCAGCTGTACCGCCGGTACGGCTGCACCCTGCAGACGGGCGGCAGCGACCAGTGGGGCAACCTCACGTCGGGCACCGACCTGATCCACCGGGTCGAGTCGGACGCCGTGGTCCACGCGCTCGGTACGCCGCTGATCACCAAGGCGGACGGCACGAAGTTCGGCAAGACCGAGTCGGGCACGGTGTGGCTCGACCCGGAGATGACGACGCCGTACGCGTTCTACCAGTTCTGGGTGAACGCGGACGACCGTGACGTCTCGAAGTTCCTGCGCATCTTCAGCTTCAGGTCCCGTGAGGAGATCGAGGAGCTGGAGCGGCAGACCGAGGAGCGGCCGCAGGTCCGGGCCGCGCAGCGGGCGCTCGCCGAGGAGCTGACGACGCTGGTGCACGGCGCCGACCAGACGGCCGCGGTGATCGCCGCGTCGCGCGCCCTGTTCGGGCAGGGCGAGCTGGCGGAGCTGGACGGTCGGACGCTGGCGGCGGCGCTGTCCGAGGTGCCGCACATCCAGGTCGCGGAGCTGGGTGCCGTG
Source organism: Streptomyces sp. RB17 (assembly GCF_009604455.1). Lineage (GTDB taxonomy): Bacteria > Actinomycetota > Actinomycetes > Streptomycetales > Streptomycetaceae > Streptomyces. The sequence goes on along the minus strand of NZ_WEGL01000001.1, from coordinate 1,491,390 downwards.
GTCGACCTGTTCGCCGAGGTCGGGCTCGTCGCCAGCAAGTCCGCCGCGCGGCGGACCGTGAAGGAGGGCGGGGCCTACGTGAACAACGTGAAGGTCGCCTCCGAGGACGCGGTGCCCTCGTCCGAGGATCTGCTGGACGGGCGGTGGCTGGTGCTGCGGCGTGGCAAGAAGAACCTTGCCGCGGTGGAGGTCGTCGGCGGGTAGCGCCGTGGGGGCGTGGGTGGTCTGCGGGCAGTTCCCCGCGCCCCCGCGCCCCTTTCGGGGCGCTTCCCTCAGGGCATTTCTAAGCTCCGGCTCTCTCCTGCTTCCTCTTGCCCAGCGTCGCCATGTAGAGGGCGTCCACGGCTGCGACGATGATGATCGCGGCCACCAGCTGGAAGGCGTGCCGGGTCCAGTCGATGCCGCGGGTCGCCGCCACGCCGACAGCGCGGGCGACCGCGTTGCCCACGATGGCGCCGAGCATGCCGCAGATGGTCGTCAGCCAGAGGGGGCTGTGCTGCTTCCCCGGGATGACCGCCTTGGCGATGATGCCGAGCACGAATCCCACGATGATCGCCCACAACCAGCCCATTGCTGCCTCCTCGTACGGCTCGACGTGAGCATTAGGGCCAGTGTGGGTCGGTGGGCCGTACGGCGCATGTCGGGTTCCCCCGTGCGCGGCAGGGCGGTGGCGTCACCGCAGGCAGCGGGCGACCCGGTCTCGTGGGCGGCACAGCCCCGGCGTAACGTGGGAGGATCGGGGACGGTCCGATGCGGGCGGATGGTGGAATGTGATGCGGAAACAGCACGGCGGCAGCGTCCAGGTGTTCCGGATCACTGGGGCCCGGACGGGTCTCGCCGAAGACGTACGCGGCCGGCAGCGCAGGTACGTCATCTCGATGACGATCCGCACGGTGTCGGTGATCCTCGCCGTCTCCCTGTGGAATGTCGAGCGGTACGTCGCCATGGTGGCGCTCGTCGCCGGAGCGCTGCTCCCCTATATCGCCGTGGTGATCGCGAACGCCGGCCGGGAGCGGCCGCCGTCCCTGCCCTCGACGTTCATCACCGCGCCGATGCGGCCGATGATCACGCCGCCGCGGGAGGCGGAGGAGACGCAGGCGGACTCCGCACCGAAGGATGCGGCGGCTCCTTCGGCGGCGGCGCACGGTGAACGGCCCGACTCCGCGTGACCACGGCGGATACGCCGGAAGCGGAACGTCGTCGCCCGCCAAGCTCAGGAAAAGCTCAGATCAATCATGTAGTTCCAGTGCCGGGCGATGGGGTAGCCGTGACATACTGCGTACGCGCTCCGCATCCCCCGTCGGAGCGACGGACCGACGCCGGGCAGCTCCCCCCGTGGCTGCCCGGCGTCGCCTTGTTCGGACCCCTTCGGTCAGTCCCCCTCTGTACGACGAACCCGAGACGAACCTGTGAGTGACGAGACCCCGATCTGCTCCGCCAAGGGCTGCCGTGCCCCTGCCGTGTGGGTGCTGGCGTGGAACAACCCGAAGATCCACACGCCGGAGCGGCGCAAGACGTGGCTCGCGTGCGAGGAGCATCGCGAGCATCTTTCGCAGTTCCTCGGGGTGCGGGGTTTCCTGAAGGACGTCGTGAAGTTCGCCGACTATCAGGATCCCGAAGGGCCCTAGCCGCCGATCGCCGACATCGGCCGGTCCGGCTGGACGAACGACGGGTCGTCCAGTCCTGCCCCGGCCTTCTTCCCCCACATCGCCAGCTTCCAGATGCGGGCGATCTCCTCGTCCGGGGCGTCGGAGCGCAGGGCTGCGCGCAGGTCCGTCTCCTCCGTCGCGAAGAGACACGTGCGTATCTGGCCGTCGGCCGTGAGGCGGGTGCGGTCGCAGGCCGCGCAGAAGGGGCGGGTGACCGAGGCGATGACGCCGACCCGGTGCGGGCCGCCGTTCACCAGCCAGCGTTCCGCCGGGGCCGAGCCGCGCTCGTCGGCGCCCTCGGGGGTGAGGTCGAAGCGGGTGCGCAGGGAGGCCAGGATGTCCCCGGCGGTGACCATGCCCTCGCGCTTCCAGCCGTGCTGGGCGTCCAGCGGCATCTGCTCGATGAAGCGCAGTTCGTAGGCGTGCTCCACGGCCCAGGCCAGCAGGTCGGGGGCCTCGTCGTCGTTCAGGCCCGGCATCAGGACCGTGTTGACCTTGACGGGGGTCAGGCCGGCCTCGCGGGCGGCCTCAAGACCTTCGAGGACGTCCTTGTGGCGGTCGCGGCGGGTCAGCGCCTTGAAGACTTCCGGGCGGAGGGTGTCCAGGGAGACGTTGACCCGGTCCAGGCCGGCGGCCTTCAGGGCGGTCGCGGTGCGCTTGAGGCCGATGCCGTTGGTGGTGAGGGACATCTGGGGGCGGGGGGCGAGGGCCGCCACGCGCTCGACGATGCCGACCAGGCCGGGGCGCAGCAGCGGCTCACCGCCGGTGAAGCGGACCTCCTCGATGCCGAGCAGCCGCACGGCGATGTCGACGAGGCGGACGATCTCGTCGTCGGTGAGCAGGTCGGGCTTGGCCAGCCACTGCAGGCCCTCCTCGGGCATGCAGTACGTGCAGCGCAGATTGCAGCGGTCGGTGAGCGAGACCCTCAGGTCGGTGGCCACCCGGCCGTAGGTGTCGATGAGCACGTGGGCCCCCTCCCTCGATCCCGGAGCACTTGTTTTCCGTCACGTGCGAGCCTACGTGACAGCACTGACAACCACAGCGGCTCGATCCGACGAGGTACGACACGGCCGCGTCGTAGGACCCTACAGTCCCGTCACGACGCGGCCGTCGTACGAAGGTCAGTGTGCCCCGGTGCCGGTCAGGGACCGCACCTCCAGTTCGGCGTACTTGCCGGCGTCCGGGACCTCCTTGGACAGCAGGGTGCCCACGACGCCGAGCAGGAACCCGACCGGGATGGAGATGATGCCGGGGTTCTCCAGCGGGAACCAGTGGAAGTCGACGTCGGGGAACATCGAGGCCGGGCTGCCGGAGACGACCGGGGAGAACAGCACCAGGCCGACCGCGGTGACCAGGCCGCCGTAGATCGACCACAGGGCGCCCGAGGTGGTGAACCGCTTCCAGAACAGGCTGTAGAGGATGGTCGGCAGGTTTGCGGAGGCGGCGACCGCGAAGGCGAGCGCGACCAGACCGGCCACGTTCAGGTCGCGGGCCAGGGCGCCGAGGACGATCGAGACCGCGCCGATACCGACGCTCGCCCAGCGGGCCGCGCCGACCTCCTGTTTCTCGGTGGCCTGCCCCTTCTTGATGACGTTGGCGTAGATGTCGTGGGCGAAGGAGGACGACGAGGCCAGGGTGAGGCCCGCGACGACCGCGAGGATCGTGGCGAAGGCGACGGCCGAGATGGTGGCGAGCAGGATCGCTCCCCAGTCGGAGTCGACGCCGCCCAGATGCAGCGCCAGGAGGGGTGCCGCGGTGTTGCCCGCCTTGTTGGAGGCGATGATCTCGTCCGGTTTGATCAGCGCGGCGGCGCCGAACCCGAGGGCGAGGGTCATCAGGTAGAAGGCGCCGATCAGGCCGATCGCCCAGATGACCGACTTGCGGGCGGCCTTTGCGGTCGGGACCGTGTAGAAGCGGATCAGGATGTGCGGCAGGCCCGCGGTGCCCAGGACCAGGGCGAGGCCCAGGGAGATGAAGTCCAGCTTGGTGGTGCCGGTGGCGCCGTACTTCAGGCCGGGCTCGAGGAACGCCGAGCCCTTGCCGCTGTTGTCGGCGGCCTTGCCGAGCAGGTCGGAGACGTTGAAGTGGAACTTCAGCAAGACCAGGAAGGTCAGCAGCAGGGCGCCGGCGATCAGCAGCACCGCCTTGACCATCTGGACCCAGGTGGTGCCCTTCATCCCGCCGATGGTGACGTAGACGATCATCAGGACGCCGACCAGGGCGACGATGCCGATCTTGCCGCCGTCGCTGGTGATGCCGAGCAGGAGCGAGACGAGGACGCCGGCGCCCGCCATCTGGGCCAGCAGGTAGAAGATCGAGACGACGATCGTGGAGGTGCCGGCGGCCGTGCGGACCGGGCGCTGGCGCATGCGGTAGGCCAGCACGTCGCCCATGGTGTAGCGGCCGGAGTTGCGCAGGGGTTCGGCGACCAGGAGCAGGGCGACGAGCCAGGCGACCAGGAAGCCGATGGAGTACAGGAAGCCGTCGTAGCCGAACAGGGCGATGGCGCCGGCGATGCCGAGGAAGGACGCGGCGGACATGTAGTCGCCGGAGACGGCGAGGCCGTTCTGGAAGCCGGTGAACTGGCGTCCGCCGGCGTAGAAGTCGGCGGCGTTCCTGGTCTGGCGGCCCGCCCAGACGGTGATGACGAGGGTCGCGGCGACGAACACCGCGAACAGGGTGGTGATCAGCGTCCGGTGGTCGCTCGCCGCACCGGCGGCCAGGGTGATCGCGGGGCTCATGCGCCGCCCTCCATCCGGGACTTGATGGCCTCCGCCTTGGGGTCGAGCTTCGCGGCGGCGTGCCGTGCGTACCACCAGGCGATGAGGAAGGTGGTGAGGAACTGGGCGAGGCCCAGGACGAGGGCCACGTTGATGTTGCCGGCCACCTTGGTGCCCATGAAGCCGCCCGCGTAGTTGGAGAGCAGCACGTACAGCAGGTACCAGGCGGTGAAGGCGACGGCCAGCGGGAAGGCGAACGAGCGGTGGGCGCGGCGCAGTTCGCCGAACTCCGCACTCTGCTGCACCTCGGCGAACTCCTCGGTGGAGGGAAGTGGGGCCCCCGGTGTGGCGGGGGGCGGTGTCTCGGTGGCCACGGGGTCTCCTCGCGTTGCGGAAGCAATGACGGACGGGGAGCTCGATCGTGCTGGCGCTCCCTGTCCAAGGTCCACGGCGCCACGCGAGGACCGGTTCAAGTCCTATGAGTTGTTTCGCAAGCGGTCTTGTCGAGCCATTGCCAAGTCATTGCTGATCGGTGAGCCGTCGGGTTAGCTTCTGCCTGCACCACGCGTCATGCACCTGCCCGGGCACCATCTGTGTCTCGGGCGGTTTTCGTATCCGGATGAAGTGGAGATCCCATGGTTCATCTGCGTTCCAGACGCCGGCTCGCGCTCGCCGTGCCCCTCGTGCTGTCGCTGACCGCCTCGCTCGGCTTCCTGCCGACGTCCGCCTCGGCTGCTCCCGCCACGGCCGGCGCGGTGCGGGCTGCGGACGACGGTCCGAACCTCGCGTACGTGGTCAACACCCGTACGGATCACCGCACGATCGAGTCCGTGCAGCGGGAGATCGTCCGCAACGGCGGCTCCGTCGTGGCCAGTTACGACAGGATCGGCGTGATCGTCGCCCACTCGGCGACGGCGGACTTCGCCGCGCGGATGCGCGCGGTGCGCGGGGTGGACTCGGCGGGCGCCACGCGTACCGCGCCGCTGAGTGCCGCGGGGACGACCGACGAGGGCGCGGTGCAGGTCCTGTCGAAGACGGAGGCCGCGAGGCTCTCCCAGGCCGCTGCCCCGGGCGAGGAGCCGCTGGAGGCGGACCAGTGGGACCTGCGGGCGATCGGCGCCGACCGGGCCGCGCGGATCAACCCGGGCAGCAGGAGCGTGACCGTCGGTGTGATCGACACCGGCGTGGACGACACCCACCCGGACATCGCCCCGAACTTCTCGGCCTCCCAGTCGGCGAACTGCGTGAGCGGCAAGGCGGACACGACGTACGGCGCGTGGCGCCCGGCGGACGCCGACCACTACCACGGCACCCATGTGGCCGGTGAGATAGCCGCGGCCCGCAACGGCATAGGCGTGGCCGGTGTGGCGCCGGGCGTGAAGGTCGCGAGCATCACGGTGGCCCAGCCGGACTCGACACAGCTGTTCTACCCGGAGAGCGTGGTCTGCGCCTTCGTGTTCGCCGCCGACCACGGCATCCAGGTCACCAACAACAGCTACTACGTTGATCCGTGGCTGTACAACTGCATGGATGATCCGGATCAACGTGCCATTGTTGACGCGGTCAATAGAGCCCAGCTGTATGCACAGCGCAAGGGCACGCTCAATGTGGCCGCCGCGGGCAACTCCAACGACGACCTGGACGCGCACGCGCTCGTGGACGCCTCCAGCCCCGACGACTCGACGGCCACGACCCGCACGGTCGACCCGCACAAGTGCTTCGACGTGCCGACCCAGCTGCCCGGTGTGGTGACCGTGAGCGCGGTGGGCGTGAAGGGCGCCAAGTCGTACTACTCCAGCTACGGCCAGGGCGTGATCGACGTGGCGGGGCCGGGCGGCGACAAGTACCAGATCCCGGACACACCGTCGAAGAACGGCCGCATCCTGTCCACGCTGCCGAACGACCAGTACGGCTTCCTCCAGGGCACCTCGATGGCCTCCCCGCACGTGGCCGCGGTGGCCGCGCTGCTGAAGTCGGCCCATCCGAACGCCACTCCGGCCCAGCTGCAGGCCCTGCTGAAGGCCGAGGCGGACAACCCGGGCTGCCCGAGCGGTCCCTACGACGGCAACGGTGACGGGGTCGTGGACGCGACCTGCGTCGGCGGCAAGCGCGTCAACGGCTTCTACGGCTACGGCGTCGTCGACGCGCTGCGCGCGGTCAAGTAGCCGGCCAAGTCGCCGTACTCCTCGTGGACTTCCCGCACGGCACGCTCGTAGTCGCGAACGAACTGGAGAGAACTGACCCATGACAGCGCCCAAGCCGCGCTTGCGCCGCGCCCTCGCGATCCCGGCCGGGATGGCCCTGGCCACGGCCCTGGCGTTCCTGCCGAACGTCACCGCGTCCGCGGCGGACAACACCCCGGCTGCCACTGCCGACGGGACCGCGCTCAGCTATGTCGTCAACGTCCGCCCCGGGAACGGCATCTCGGCGCACGTACAGCAGGCGATCACCCGGGCCGGCGGTTCCGTGGTGATCGCGTACGACCAGATCGGCGTGATCGTCGTCCATTCCGCCGACCCGGACTTCGCCAAGGAGATCCGCACGGTACGCGGGGTGGACTCGGCCGGTGCCACGCGGAACGCGCCGCTGCCCGCCCAGTCCACCACCGACGTCGGCACCCCGAAGGTGCTCGGCGCCGAGCAGGTCGCCGAGGCCGGCGCCGAGGCGACGGCGGGACAGGACCCGCTGGAGCCGCTGCAGTGGGACCTGCCGGCCGTCAAGGCGGACAAGGCGCACGAGAAGACGCTGGGCAGCCCGGACGTCACGGTCGCGGTCATCGACACGGGTGTGGACGACACCCACCCGGACATCGCGCCCAACTTCGACCGGGCGGCCTCCGTCAACTGCGTGTCCGGCAAGCCCGACACGACGGACGGCGCCTGGCGGCCGAGCGCTTCGGAGAGCCCGCACGGCACGCACGTCGCGGGTGAGATCGCGGGTGCGAGGAACGGCGTCGGCATCACGGGCGTGGCGCCGGGCGTCAAGGTGGCCGGCATCAAGGTCGCCAACCCGAACGGGTACTTCTACACCGAGGCCGTGGTCTGCGGCTTCGTGTGGGCGGCCGAGCACCACGTCGACGTGACCAACAACAGCTATTACACCGACCCGTGGTACTTCAACTGCACCACCGACCCCGACCAGAAGGCGCTGGTCGACGCCATCACGAGGGCCTCGCGGTACGCCGAGAAGAAGGGCACGGTCAACGTCGCCGCGGCCGGCAACGAGAACTACGACCTCGCGTCCGACTCGATCACCGACCCGGTCTCCCCGAACGACGGCACCCCGTCGGACCGTGTGATCGACCCGCACACCTGCTACGACATACCGACGCAGCTGCCGGGCGTCGTGACGGTCGCGGCGACCGGCGCGAAGGGCCTGAAGTCGTCCTTCTCCAACTACGGCCTCGGCGTGATCGACATCGCCGCACCCGGCGGCGACTCGACCGCCTACCAGAAGCCGGAGCCCCCGGCGACCAGCGGTCTCATCCTGGGCCCGCTGCCGGGCGGCAAGTGGGGCTACATGGCCGGTACATCCATGGCGACGCCGCATGTCGCAGGTGTCGCCGCATTGATCAAGTCAACCCATCCGAACGCCCCGGCCTCCCTGGTCAAGGCGCTGCTGTACGCGGAGGCCGATGCCACGCCGTGCACGGACCCATACGACATCAACGGCGACGGCAAGGTCGACGCGGTGTGCGAGGGGGCGAAGAACTACAACGGCTTCTACGGCTTCGGCACGGCGGACGCACTGGCCGCGGTGACCAAGTAGGCCCTCCAGATATTGATTCAGTCAATACTGCATAGTGCAGTCATGACTGCTATCAAGTTCGGCTGGTCCGCGCTGGGCGGCGACCCCACCCTCCTCGCGCGGCTCACCACCGTGGTGCGGGAGGGCGCGCTCGATGCGCGCCTTCCCGTACGGGAGCTCGCCCGTGCCTGTGTCGGCTCCTGCGCGCTGGCCGCCGCCGAGCTGGCCGCCCGACGCGCCGGGCTCGCCGAGGTGCCGGGCGTGCGGGTCGACGACGGCGCCGTGGCGGCCGCCTTCCACAGTGAACGGCACCTGCTGGTCGACGGGCGGGCACCGGTCGTCTTCGCGCCGCTGTCGCGGTTCTGGCGGACCGCCGACGGCTGGGTGCGCACCCACGCCAACTACCCGCACCACCGGGCCCGGTTGCTCGGCGCACTGGGCCTGCCCGCGGACGCCTCGCCGGAGGCGCTGGCCGACCGGCTCGCCGAGCGCTCCGCGGGAGAGGTGGAGGAGGCGGTGTACGAAGCAGGCGGCCTCGCCGTGGCCCTGCGCACCCCGAAGGAGTGGGCGGCCACCGAGCAGGCCGCCGAGGTGGCCGCACGCCCGCTGGTCGAGCGCGAACGCCTCGACTTTCCGCACGCGCGCGTGCTCGCCCCGCTCGATCCCGCCGCCTCTCCCCTGCTGCCCGCCGCCGGGCTGCGCGTGCTGGACCTGACCCGGGTCCTGGCGGGCCCGGTCGCCACCCGCACCCTCGCCCTGCTCGGCGCGGACGTGCTCCGCGTGGACGCCCCCTGGCTGCCCGAACTCCCCGACCAGCACGCCGACACGGGCTTCGGGAAGCGGTCGGCGACGCTCGACCTCACCGCCGACCGCGACACCTTCGAGGAGCTGCTGGCCGCCGCCGACGTCGTCGTCACCGGCTACCGGCCGGGCGCCCTCGACCGGTTCGGGCTCTCACCGCAGGAGCTGTGCGCGCGCCGGCCCGGACTGGTCGTGGCGCAGGTCTCGGCCTGGGGCGCGTACGGCCCCTGGGGCGGGCGGCGCGGATTCGACAGCCTGGTGCAGGTCGCGACCGGCATCGCCGCGACCGAGGGCTCGGCCGAGGAGCCCGGCGCACTGCCCGCGCAGGCGCTGGACCACGGCACCGGCTATCTCCTGGCGGCCGCCGTCCTGCGGGCGCTGACCGAGCAGTCGTACGACGGGGGCGGCCGGCTCGTGCGGCTGGCGCTGGCCCGGACCGCGCGCTGGCTGACCGACGGGATCCGGCCGACCGCGGCCACGGGTGCGCCGTACGAGGGCCCGGACGCCTGGCTGGCCGAGACGGACAGCCCGCTCGGCCGGCTGCGGCACGCGCTGCCGCCGGTGTCCTTCGCGGGCGGCCCCGCCGACTGGGCACGGCCTCCGGTGCCGTGGGGGTCGGACGGCGCCCGCTGGCGGTGAGTGCGCGGGCGGCCGTAAACAGGTGAGCGCACGGGCGGCCGGAAACGTATGTATGCACGGAATGCCGTACTGCCAGTTGCTTTCCGGGACTTGCCCGGTTCTGCGGCGGCTGGCGAAGATCACGGGGTGAGCTTGATACGACCGACCGCCGAGCCGACCGACGACGAGGGCCCCGCCCGGCGGTCCGGCACCGGCCGGACCGTCGCCCTCCTGCTCCTGGTCGCGCTGGGCGCCCTGATCCCCCTGCTCGGGCCGTCGGCGGCGCTGCACGGCACCGGGGAGGCCGCCGCGCCCGGGGCCGGCGGCATCGGGCTGCTGCGCACGGTGCTGTTCGCCGCCCTGAGCGTGCCCCTCGGCGAGCTGTTCGTGCACCGGCTCGCCCGGCACCTGCCCGGTGTGCCGCCAGAACGGCCGCGCAGCTGGGCGCTGTTGGCCGACGCCGCCGGTTTCGTCGCCGCGCTGGCGCTCGCCTCGGTGGTGTCCGCCGGCGATCTGATCCCGCACCGCCTCGGCCAGATCGACGTCGGCGGCCTGTACGGCTCCCGCGACGGCCGGCTGGCCCTGCTCGAGGTCAACGCCTTTCTGCTGGCGGCCCTGTGCGCGCTCCTGAGGCGCCCGGCGGCCCAGGTGTGGCCGCTGGCCGCGGTGGTGGCGGCGGAGGCGCTGCGCGCCCACCCCACGACCGAGCAGAGCCCGCTGGTCGGTTCGGGTCTGACGCTGGTGCACCTGGCGTGCGCGGCGCTGTGGACCGGCGGTCTGCTGCACGCCCTGCGGCTGCTCGGGCGGTGGCGCGGCGATCCGGCCGGGGCCGCTCTGCTGGGCCTCTACGCGCGCGTGGCGGCCGTCCTGCTCGCCGCGATCACGGCGAGCGGCGTGTGCAGTGCACTGCGCCGCATGCCGTCGGCCACGATCCTGGACCAGCTGACGACGACGGCGTACGGACGCACCCTGCTGGCCAAGGCCGTCCTGGTCGCCGCCGTCGCGCTGCTCGCCCTGTGGGCGCGGATCCGGCTGCGCCGCGCCGCCGACCCGTTGTCCGCGTACACGCCCGCGCGCGCCGAGGTGATCGCCCTGGGCACGGTCGTCGCGGTCTCGGGGCTGCTCACGGCGCTGCCGCTGCCGATCCGCTGGACCTAGCGGGTCACCGGCCGCCGGTGACCAGGACCTTGAGGGCGGTGCGCTCGTCCATCGCCTTGTAGCCCTCGGGCACGCCCTCGATGCCGACGGTCATGTCGAACACCGGCGAGGGGTCGATCGTGCCGTCCAGGACGTCGGGGAGCAGGTCCGGGATGTAGGCGCGAACCGGGGCGACGCCGCCGCGCAGGGCGATGTTCCGGTCGAACATGACGCCGAGGTCGAGGCCGGTGCCGCTGCCGTGCGGCACGCCCACGAAGCCGATCGCACCGCCGTCGCGGGTGATGCTGACCGCCGTACGCATGGATTGTTCCGTGCCGACGGCCTCGACAACCGCGTGCGCGCCCTGGCCGCGGGTGAGTTCGCGGACGGCCTCGACGGCCGCCTCCCCGCGCTCGGCGACGACGTCGGTGGCCCCGAAGCGGCGCGCGATGTCGGTGCGGACCTCGTGCCGGCCGAGCGCGATGATCCGCTCGGCGCCCAGCCGCTTGGCGGCGAGGACCGCGCACAGGCCGACCGCGCCGTCACCGACGACGGCGACCGTGGCACCGGGGCGGGCGCCCGCGCCGAGGGCGGCGTGGTGGCCGGTGCCGAGGACGTCGGAGAGGGTCAGCAGGGCAGACAGCAGATGGTCGTCGGAGGCCGCGTCCTTGGGGAGCTGGACGAGGGTGCCGTCGGCGAACGGCACGCGGACGGCCTCGCCCTGGCCGCCGTCGTAGCCGGCGGAGCCCCAGAAGCCGCCGTGCTCGCAGGACGTCGTCAGGCCCTCGCGGCAGTAGTCGCAGACGCCGTCGGACCACATGAACGGCGCGACCACCAGGTCACCGCGCCTGACGGTGCCCACCTCGGAGCCGGTCTCCTCGACGATGCCGAGGAACTCGTGCCCGATGCGCTGCCCCGGCTGCCGGGCCGCCTCGCCCCGGTAGGCCCACAGGTCGCTGCCGCAGATGCAGGCGCGCAGCACCCGTACCACGGCGTCGGTGGGCAGCTGCACCACGGGCTCGGGGACGTCCTCCACGCGCATGTCGTACGGGGCGTGGATGGTGGTGGCGCGCATGGCGAGGGTCCTTCTCGTGCGGGATGGTGCGGTCGCTCGTGGGGTGGTCGAGCGCACCTCACGGTACGCCGTCGCCGGCCCGGCCCGCGCGCCCAGGTCCCCCGGGCCCGCGTGTCAGACGCCCGCGGCGCCCAGCAGGCTGCCCGCCGCGTAGGTGACCCCCATCGCCAGCGCCCCGCCCACCACGTTGCGCAGCACCGCCCGTCTCGGGTCCGCCGCACCGAGCCGGGCGCTCTTCCAGCCGGTGAGGACGAGCGCGGCCAGGACGGACACGACGGTGACGCCCAGCCGCCAGCCGGCCGGGGGCAGGACGATGGCCAGCAGCGGCAGCAGGGCGCCCACGGTGAAGGCCAGGAAGCTCGCCCAGGCCGCGTGCCAGGGGTTGGTCAGCTCCTCCGGGTCGATACCGAGCTCCACGCGCGCGTGCGCCCTGAGCGGATCCCGCGCGGTGAGCTGTTCGGCGGCCTCCCTGGCCACCTCGCGGGACAGTCCGCGCTCCTCCAGCAGCGTGGTCAGCTCCTGCAGCTCGGCCTCCGGCTGCTCCCGCAGTTCCCGTTTCTCCACGGCCAGCGCGGCCATCTCGGAGTCGCGCTGGGTGGAGACGGAGACGTACTCGCCGGCCGCCATGGACATCGAACCGGCGAGCAGGCCGGCCAGTCCGGCGGTGAGCAGGGCGGACCGGCTCTGGGTGGCGCCGGCCACGCCGACGACGATGCCCGCGGTGGAGACGATGCCGTCGTTCGCGCCGAGCACGGCGGCCCGCAGCCAGTTCAGCCGCGAGCCGAGCGCGCCCCCGTGGGTCTCTTCGTGGGTTGGTTCGGTCACAGGACCGAGGATGGCACCTCCAGGGCCGCCGGACCCGTACGACGCACCTCGTACGTCACCACACCCGGACCGACGCCCCACGGGCGAACAGCGGGCCGGTGGCGTCCGCCGGTGTGGGGATGAGTGCCCTCGTCGTGCGGATGGTCGCCGCCCCACGGGAGTCTTGCCGACGCCGACGCGGTCCCGCCCCGCCGGCGTGGCCCACCGCATCCGCGAAGACACCGTGCGGGGACGCTGGTACCTCACCGCCTCATGGACGAACCCACAGACCGTGCCGCCGGCCACCGTGACGCGCAGGTCCGGCACGCCCTGATCCGCCGAACTCGGCGTCCCCGTCGGTGCTGTTGACCCGGAAACCGCCCCCGCATTCCCGGACCACGGACCCGATCCGTGCGCCCCGGACGCGGAGCGAACGCGGTGGACCAGAACGCCCAACCCCGTTCGGGGCGTTCGGCCGGGCATGGGCCGGACAGGGCACGCACGTGCGTGCGGTGCCCGCACACCCGGACGGGGGCCGGTCACCGAGACCGGGACCTGCGGGACCGGGCTGTCGGTCGCGGCCCGTATCCTCAGTGACCATGCTCGAAGACCGTGCGACCGCAGTGTCCTCCCCCACCCAGTGGCCGGCCGCGTATCCGAAGGGATACGCGGTCGTTGACGTGGAGACCACCGGCCTTGCCCGGGACGACCGGATCATCTCGGCGGCCGTGTACCGGCTGGACGAGCGCGGCGAGGTCGAGGACCACTGGTACACGCTGGTCAACCCGGAGCGCGATCCGGGACCGGTGTGGATACACGGCCTGACGAGCGAAGTACTCGAAGGGGCGCCGCTCTTCGCGGACATCGCCGAGGAGTTCGCGGCCCGGCTGGACGGCCGGGTGCTGGTCGCGCACAACGCCGTCTTCGACTGGCAGATGATCGCGCGCGAGTACGCGCGCGCGAAGCGCGAGGCACCGGTGCGTCAGCGGCTGTGCACCATCGCGCTGTCGAAGGAGCTGGGGCTGCCGCTGCCCAACTTCAAGCTGGAGTCGCTGGCGGCCCACTACGGCGTCGTACAGCAGCGGGCGCACCACGCGCTGGACGACGCGCGCGTGCTGGCGGAGGCGTTCCGGCCGAGCCTGCGGACCGCGGCGGCGGGCGACGTACGGCTTCCGCTGCTGGAGTGCCGGCCGCTGACGGAGTGGTCGGACCGTCCGGTGCCCCGGCAGTCCTCGGGCGGATACGGCGGGCAGGGCGGATACGGCGGTTATCGGCCGAGCAGTTGGCGCCCCTCCCGCAAAAAGCCCGCGTGCCCCCATCCCAACCCGGGGCGCTACGAAGACGGCAAACGCCTCAAACAGGGCATGCGGGTGGCGTTCTCCGGGGACACCTCCGTCGAGCGCGAACTGCTGGAGGACCGCGCCACCGAGGCCGGTCTGCATGTGGCGTCCAGCATCTCCCGCCTGACCAGCCTGCTGGTGACCAACGACCCCGACTCGGGCACGTCCAAGGTGGTCAAAGCGCGGCAGTTCGGCACGCCGATCGTCGACGAGGCCGCGTTCGGGCAGCTGCTGCGGGACGTCGAGCCCGCGAACGAGTGACGGCACGTATCGGCACGGAAGCCGTATTCATCGTACGAACGGGTGGTTGCCCGACGACTCACCCGGCGCCCGCTCGCCGGGCGCCGGGCGACGGCCCACCCTGTGGCGCATGGCGAAATGCGAAGTTTGCGGCAATGACTACGGGATGACCTTCGAGGTCCACGCACAGGGCTCGGTGCACGTCTTCGACTGCTTCTCCTGCGCGATCCACCGGATGGCCCCGATCTGCGAGCACTGCCGGGTGCAGATCATCGGCCAGGGCGTCGAGGCCGACGGCCGGTTCTACTGCGGAGCCCACTGCGCCCGCGCCGAGGGGAAGGTGGGCATCGTCGACCGGGTGTGACCCGGTACCCGCCTGAATGCACCCCACGGCCCGGATGTACCGTCGTGGGGTGCACCGCTACCGCTTCCTGTTGTCCCGCCAGTGGGTGATCCTCAGCATCGTCGCGATCGCGCTGATCCCGACGATGATCAGGCTGGGCTTCTGGCAGCAGCACCGGTACGAGGAGCGCACCGCCCGGAACGACCTGGTCGCCTCGGCGCTGCACGCCAAGCCGGTCCCGGTCGAGGACCTCTCCTCCCCCGGGCACGCCGTGACCCGCACGGAGAAGTACCGCACGGTCACCGCGACCGGCACCTTCGACACCGCCCACGAGGTCGTGGTCCGGCGCCGGACCAACTCCGACGACGAGGTCGGCTTCCATGTGCTCACCCCGCTCGTCCTGACCGACGGCAAGATCCTCCTCGTCAACCGCGGCTGGATCCCCGCGGACGGCGCCCAGACCGCCTTCCCGAAGGTCCCCGCCCCGCCGTCCGGCCGGACCACCATCACCGGGCGGCTGATGGCCGACGAGACGACCGCGGCGAGCGGCATCAAGAACGTCAAGGGCCTCCCCGACCGGCAGATCATGCTGATCAACAGCGCGGAGGAGGCGCACCGGCTCGGCGCGCAGGTGCTCGGCGGCTATGTCGAGCAGACGGCGCCCACGCCCAAGGACGGCCCGGAGCAGATCTCCGACCCCGGCAGCGAGGACGCCCCGCTGAACTACGCGTACATGATCCAGTGGTGGCTGTTCGCCGCGGGCGTCCCGGTCGGCTGGTGGTTCCTGGTCCGGCGGGAGATCCGCGACCGGGAAGAGGCCGCGGCGCAGGCGGAGCCGGAGGAGAGCGCACCGGTCACCGTGTGACCGGGAAGCGCGACGAGGAAGCAGCGCGGAGAAACACCACAGGGGAGCACCGCGGGGAACGGTCACTCCCCCGGCGCACCACCTGATTGGCCCTCTGGCCCGCCGGGAAACCGGAACCCGTGAACGCGCGCATCGAGGACTACGCACTCATCGGTGACGAGCAGACCGCCGCGCTGGTCGGCAAGGACGGCTCGATCGACTGGCTGTGCCTGCCCCGCTTCGACTCCGGCGCCTGCTTCGCCCGGCTGCTGGGCGGCGAGGACCACGGCTACTGGCGGATCGCCCCCGGGGGAGCCGACACCTGCGCGCGCCGCGCCTACCGGCAGGACACCCTCGTTCTGGACACCGAGTGGGAGACCCCGGACGGCACGGTCCGGGTCACCGACCTGATGCCGCAGCGCGACCGCGCCCCCGACGTCGTACGCATCGTCGAAGGCGTCAGCGGCCGGGTCACCGTCCGCAGCACCCTGCGTCTGCGCTTCGACTACGGCTCGATCATGCCGTGGGTGCGCCGCGCGGACGGGCACCGGGTGGCCGTCGCGGGCCCGGACTCGGTCTGGCTGCGCTCCGAGCCCGCCGTGCACACCTGGGGCGAGGACTTCGGCACCCACTCCGAGTTCACCGTCGCCGAGGGCGAGCGGGTGGCGTTCGTGCTCACCTGGCACCCCTCGCACGAGGAGCGCCCGCCGCTCAACGACCCCTTGGAGGCCCTGGAGTGCAGCGTCGCCGACTGGCAGCGCTGGGCACGGCAGTGCTGTTATCAGGGGCCCCACCGGGACGTGGTCGTCCGCTCCCTGATCACCCTCAAGGCCCTCACCTACGTCCCGACCGGCGGGATCGTCGCCGCGGCGACCACCTCGCTGCCGGAGAAGCCGGGCGGGGTGCGCAACTGGGACTACCGGTACTGCTGGCTGCGCGACGCCACGCTCACCCTCGGCGCGCTGCTCACCGCCGGCTATCACGAGGAGGCCTCGGCCTGGCGCGACTGGCTGCTGCGCGCGGTCGCCGGCAACCCGGCCGACCTGCAGATCATGTACGGCGTCGCGGGCGAGCGGCGGCTGCCGGAGATGGAGCTGTCCTGGCTCCCCGGCTTCGCCGACTCCGCCCCCGTACGCATCGGCAACGGCGCCGTCGAACAGCTCCAGCTCGACGTGTACGGCGAGGTGATGGACTCGCTCGCCCTGGCCCGCAGCTCGGGCCTGTCCCCGCGGCCGCACATGTGGGCGATGCAGCGTGCCCTGATGGGCTTCCTGGAGTCGGCGTGGCGCCGGCCCGACGAGGGCCTGTGGGAGGTGCGCGGCGGCCGGCAGCAGTTCGTGCACTCCAAGGTGATGGTGTGGGTGGCCGCCGACCGGGCCGTGAAGACGCTGGAGCAGTACAAGGACCTCAAGGGCGACCTGGAGGGCTGGCGCAGATTCCGCGACGAGGTCCACGCGGAGGTGTGCGAGAAGGGCTACGACCACGAGCGCAACACCTTCACCCAGTACTACGGCTCCCGCGAGCTCGACGCGGCGCTGCTGCTCATCCCGCGCGTCGGCTTCCTGCCGCCCGACGACCCGCGGGTGGTCGGCACGGTCGACGCGATCCGCGACGACCTCGGGCACGGCGGCTTCCTGCGCCGCTACGACACCGAGGACTCGGTGGTGGACGGGCTGCCGTCCGGCGAGGGTGCCTTCGTGGCCTGTTCGTTCTGGCTGGCCGACGCCCTGTATCTGACGGGCCGCAAGGACGAGGCCCGGGAGCTGTTCGACCGGCTGGTGTGCCTGGTCAACGACGTGGGGCTGCTGGCCGAGGAGTACGACCCCGTCCACGACCGCCAGCTGGGCAACTTCCCGCAGGCCTTCAGTCACATCGCGCTGGTGAACACCGCCCTCACGCTGTTCGGCGACGACCAGGCAGGATAGGGGCCATGGATCTTGGACTGAAGGACCGGGTGTACGTCGTCACCGGGGCGACCCGCGGGCTGGGCAACGCCGCCGCGCGGGAACTCGTCGCCGACGGGGCGAAGGTCGTGATCAGCGGCCGGGACGGGAAGCGGGTGGCCGACGCCGCCGCCGAACTGGGCGCGAACGCGGTGGGCGTGAGCGTGCACAACGCCGACCCCGAGGCGCCGGAGCGGCTGATCGCGGCCGCGCGTGAGCACTTCGGCGGCCTGCACGGCGTCCTGGTGAGCGTGGGCGGGCCGGCGCCGGGGTTCGCCGCGGACAACACCGACGAGCAGTGGCGCGACGCGTTCGAGTCGGTTTTCCTCGGTGCGGTCCGGCTCGCTCGCGCGGCGGCTGCCGAGCTGGAGCCGGGCGGGGTGATCGGATTCGTGCTGTCCGCGTCGGTGCACGAGCCGATTCCCGGCCTGACCATCTCCAACGGGCTGCGGCCGGGGCTCGCCGGGTTCGCCAAGTCCCTCGCCGACGAGCTGGGGCCGCGCGGGATCCGGGTGCTGGGGCTGCTGCCGTCGCGCATCGACACGGATCGCGTGCGCGAGCTCGACGCGCTGTCGGCGGATCCCGAGGCCACCCGGGCCGCGAACGAGTCCCGGATTCCGTTGCGGAGGTACGGGACGCCGGAGGAGTTCGGGAAGGTCGCGGCGTTCCTGCTCTCTCCGGCGGCCTCTTATCTGAGTGGGGTCATGCTGCCTGTGGACGGCGGGATGCGGCACGGGTTCTAGGGGGCATCGCGGTCAAGTGACCCGTTCCGCGCGGTGCTTGACCCCCCGTAGCCGTACCTCTGCCGGAAGCGAAGGCAAGCGGGCCGACCGGCGGGCGTGGGTCAGGGCCTTGGCCGTGAACTCGGTCAGGGCCGTTGCCGGATCCACGTGTGGCTCCAGCTGGAGCCACACCCTTGCCGTGGGTGCCGTACGGCGGCCCCGCAGGAGGATCTCCGTGTGGGCGACGCCCTCCTGCTGTACGGCGTCCCGGGCCAGGGCCGATTCCAGGGCCCTGGCGCGCAGGAGGGCGGACTCGTCGTCGCCGGTGTCGATCAGGATCTCGGTCAGCCTGCGGCGCCGCAGGACCGTCGTGAGCCACCACAGGGCGAGCAGGACGACGACGGCGAGGGCGGCGATGACCGCCGGCCACCACCAGCCCCTGCCGCGCCAGTGGGTGCGCTCGGCGTTCGTGAGCAGGACGTCGTGCGGGCCGGTGTGGATCCACCAGGAGGGCGGTGGCGCGCCCAGTCCGACGGCCAGCACCGCGCCGCCGAGCGCGAGCAGGAGCAGGCCGACGAGGGCCAGCAGGACGCGGTTGAGGCCGCCGGTGCGCATCGTCCTCACCCCTTCCGCCCAGGCCGGGACACCTGCAGCGACAGCTTGGGCTGCCGGGTCAGGCCGAGGCCCCGGATCGCGTCCGTGAGCACGGTGTCCAGGTCGGCGCGTACCTCGTCCAGGTCACGGAAGTGCGAGACGGCACGGACATCGGTCCTGGCGCGGCGCATCCGGACCCGGACCGACCGGACCCCGGACACGTCCATGGCCCGGTCGCGGAGCAGGAGCGCCGCCGCGTCGCGCCGGAGCGCTGCCCGGACATCGGGGTGCGGGCGCCGCATGGGCAGCAGTGCGCGCAGGCCGGGCGTGACAGCGAGGGCGATCAGCCACAGGCCGAGTACGACGGCGACGGCCGCGCCGGTCAGCACCCAGGTGTCGTCCAGCGGCCGTTCGGCCAGTTGCCGGGCGAGTGCGCGGCGCCAGCGCATCGCGGGGTGGTGGGCCCGTACGGCGGCGATGTCGTACAGCAGCAGGCCGGCGCCGGCCAGCAGCGCGAGCGCGACGAGGGCGGCCGGGACGCGGCGCGGCGACCAGAAACGGCCGCTGCCCTCCGCGGGGGCGGGCGGGGTGGTTCCGGGCTCCTTGTCGAGGGTGGGGGTGGTCGACCGCGGTTCGCTCATCACGCCCTCCCGTGCGGTGCCGGGTGCAGCCGTTCGACCTGGACGGCGACCTCGGGCACCTCCATGTCCACCAAGGCGCCTACCCGCTCGGTGACATGGCGACGCACGGCGGCGCAGTGGGCGCCGATGTCGCAGGGGTAGCCGAGTTCGAGGTGGACACGGACGCGGGCCGCCTGCCGGTTCACGACGACCACGGCGTGCGGGGCGGCCGCCTCGGCGGGCAGCGGCGGCAGCGCCTCCCGGGCGGCCTGCGCGGCGATCTTCGCCACGACCCGGTCGGCGATCCAGGTGGCGCCGCGCTCGCCCGGCGGCACGAGGGCCGACGGCGGGCGCGCCGCGCCGGTCTCGGCACTCACCCGCGGTCACCGCCGCCGGTCGCGCCGGTCGCCACGGGTGCGGAAGAAGTCCCCCAGTTCGAGGTCGCCCTCCGCGAACCGGCCGACGACGAACCCGATCGCGCCCAGCGCCGCCACCAGTAGAAAGGCGGCGAAGCCGCCGAAGTACCCGGCGAAGCCCAGCGCCATTCCGGCGATCATGCCGACCACGGCCATGCTCATGGTGCGCTCCTCAGCTCGTCAGGCGTGCAGGGTCCGGGACCGGGGCTCACTGGATCCGGGGCTCCGGCTCTTCTTCCTCTTCCTCGGGCAGTTTGACGTCGCTCACCGCGATGTTGACCTCGACCACCTCGAGTCCGGCCATGCGTTCCACGGCGGTGATCACGTTCTCCCGCACGGCGTGGGCGACATCGCCGATCGAGACGCCGTAGTCCACGACGATCTCCAGGTCGAGCGCCGTCTGCACCTCGCCGACCTCGGCCTTCACGCCCCGGGTGACCGACTTGGAGCCGCCGGGCACCCGGTCGCGCACGGCACCGAAGGTGCGGGCCAGGCCGCTGCCCAGGGCGTGGACACCGACCACGTCCCGGGCCGCGAGAGCGGCGATCTTCTCCACGACGCCGTCGGCGATGGTCGTCCGTCCACGGGTCGCGGGGTCTCCGCCGCCGCGCCGGGTCGCCTTACGGGTCGAAACCTGCGGCTCCTGCTCGTCCTCGGGGGTCGTCGTCATATCGGTCATCGCCGTACGTCCCTTTCGGTCGTCCCCTTCGATCGTCCTCGACCACCGTAAGCAAGGTTCCCCCTCCGCGCGCCGGTGATACGGCAGGCTGGAGGAATGACGGCGGACCGGTGGACACAGGTGGTGCGGCGCCAGATCGGGCTGGGCAGACTGCTGCCGCTCGGCGGGCCGCGTGACGGCGCCTGGATCGCGGAGGCCGCGGCCGCGGCGGTGCTGGAGCGCGCGGTGGCGGAGGGGCTGCCCGGGGTGCGGCTCGGTGCGCTGCGGCTCGCGCTCGCCGATCCGGAAGAGGCGCCCGAGCCCGTCGTACCGGCTCCGCCGAGCGCGCTGCCGCCGGGCCCACTGCGGCTGACGGCGGACTTCGCCGCGACGGCCGCCGAGCCACTGCCGGCGGTGACGTCCGGGCTACGGCGGACACTGGCGACGGCCGCGACGGAGCGGCTCGGGCTCGCGGTGACGGAGGTGGACCTGCGGGTCACCGACCTGCTGGAGGTGGCGGAGCCGGCCGCCGAGGTGCGTGCACCGCAGCCGGTATCCGCACGGGAGCCCACGGACCCGGACGAGGTCCGGGTGGCCGCGGCCGCGCTGTCCGTCCCCGGGGTGACCGCACTGACGGGCTCCCTCGGCGGTCTCGGCCGGGCGGTCCACCTGGAGGAACGCACGGCCGCTACGGCACTGCCGCACCGGCACGCGCGCGTGGAGCTGGCGACCGGCGCGGACCGCCGGGCCGTCGAGGTGGCCCGGCAGGTGCGTACGGCCGTGACGGCCGCGCTGGAGGACAGGCCGACGGTGGCGGTGCTGGTGACGGCGGTCGGCTGAGCGGTGACCGGCGCCGGTTGCCCTGCCGGCGCAGGGGTCATTCGCCGAGGCCGGCCAGATCCCTGAGTCGCCGGGCCTGAGCAGCCCGCTCCGCCGCACGCTGCTCGTCGTACGTACGATCCACGGCACCCTGCAACAACGCCTTGGTCTCGACCACGGCGTCCCGCGGCGCAGCCAGCAGCGCGGCCGCCAAGTCCCGCACGGCCTCGTCCAGTTGGTCACCGGGCACGGCCACGTTGGCCAGCCCCGACGCCACCGACTCCGCAGCGCCGACGAACCGTCCGGTCGCGCAGATCTCGAGCGCGCGGGCGTACCCGACGAGACCGACCAGCGGGTGAGTGCCGGTCAGATCGGGGACGAGGCCGAGGCTGGTCTCGCGCATGGCGAACTGCACGTCGTCCGCGACGACCCGCAGATCGCACGCGAGCGCGAGCTGGAAGCCGGCCCCGATGGCGTGCCCCTGGACGGCGGCGATGGACACGATGTCGCTGCGCCGCCACCAGGTGAACGCCTCCTGGAACTCGGCGATGCTCGCGTCGAGCCCGGCGTCGTCACGGCGCGCGAGTTCGATGAAGGTCGACTCGCCCGGGATCCCCTCCGGGGTGAACATCTGCCGGTCGAGACCGGCGGAGAAGGACCTGCCCTCACCGCGCAGCACGACGACACGGACGGAGCCCGGCAGCAGCCGGCCGGCCTCGGTGAGCGCCCGCCACAGGGCGGGGCTCTGCGCGTTGCGCTTGGCCGGATTGGTCAGCGTCACCGTGGCGAGCGCGTCGTCGACGGTGAGCCGTACGCCGTCCTTGTCGAGTGCAGGAGCGAGGTCCTGGTCGGGCGAAGCCATGGGGCGCCTCCGATGGGTGCGGTCATCACACAGTGCCGTTGCGGCATGCTAAGTGACTGCACAGTAACCACCCGGTCGACCAGTCTGCCGACCGGGTGGCCACCATCGAAGGCGGACCGCCCGGCGTCAGGACGATGCGGCCTTCTTGCCCCGGGTCGCTCCGCCACGCCCACGAAGCGTGACGCCCGACTCACTGAGCATCCGGTGCACGAAGCCATACGAGCGGCCGGTCTCCTCGGCCAGCGCCCGGATGCTCGCACCGGAGTCGTACTTCTTCTTCAGGTCTGCCGCGAGCTTGTCGCGCGCGGCGCCGGTCACCCGGCTGCCCTTCTTCAGAGTCTCGGCCACCCGTGCCTCCTCATGGGAAGTGCGCTCTGGTCTCCTCATGATCACCCCTCTTGGGCGTGATGGCCACCCATTCGGCAAGGTCCGTGAGACATCGTTGTGACGACAGGAGTGGATCCCCACAAGCGGAATCAAGGATTCCAGGGGGTGGTGTCCAGGGGGCCGAACGGGTGGATCCGCGAAGTGCCAGGTCAGGGACGCGCGACGGCCGATCCCTTGGCGCGCAAGGGATCGGCCGGGAAATCCGTGTACGACACACCTCGATACGAGGAGATCTCACACAGATGATGGATCACCGATGAGCCGAATGATCCATACGCAGTGGATCACGCCAGGGCGACGAGGTCCGCGTAGTCGGAACCCCACAGGTCCTCGACGCCGTCCGGCAGCAGGATGATCCGCTCCGGCTGGAGGGCCTCGACGGCGCCCTCGTCGTGCGTGACGAGGACGACCGCGCCCTTGTAGGTGCGCAGGGCGCCGAGGATCTCCTCGCGGCTGGCGGGGTCGAGGTTGTTGGTCGGCTCGTCGAGCAGGAGCACGTTCGCCGAGGAGACCACCAGGGTCGCCAGGGCGAGACGGGTCTTCTCACCGCCGGAGAGGACGCCGGCCGGCTTGTCGACGTCGTCGCCGGAGAACAGGAACGAGCCCAGCACCTTGCGGACCTCGACCAGGTCCATGTCGGGGGCGGCCGAGCGCATGTTCTCCAGGACCGTGCGGTCGGCGTCCAGGGTCTCGTGCTCCTGGGCGTAGTAGCCGAGCTTGAGGCCGTGGCCGGCGACGACCTGGCCGGTGTCCGGCTTCTCGACGCCGGCGAGCAGGCGCAGCAGCGTGGTCTTGCCCGCGCCGTTGAGGCCGAGGATGACCACCCGGGAGCCCTTGTCGATGGCGAGGTCGACGTCGGTGAAGATCTCCAGCGAGCCGTACGACTTCGACAGGCTCTCGGCCGTCAGCGGGGTCTTGCCGCAGGGCGCGGGCTCCGGGAAGCGCAGCTTGGCGACCTTGTCGGACATCCGGACCGCTTCGAGGCCGGAGAGCAGCTTCTCGGCCCGGCGGGCCATGTTCTGCGCGGCGACCGTCTTGGTGGCCTTGGCGCGCATCTTGTCGGCCTGGGCGTTGAGGGCGGCGGCCTTCTTCTCCGCGTTGGCCCGCTCCCGCTTGCGGCGCTTCTCGTCGGCCTCGCGCTGCTGCTGGTAGAGCTTCCAGCCCATGTTGTAGATGTCGATCGCGGACCGGTTGGCGTCCAGGTAGAACACCTTGTTGACCACGGTGTCGACGAGATCGACATCGTGACTGATGACGATGAAGCCGCCGCGGTAGGTCTTCAGGTAGTCCCGCAGCCAGATGATCGAGTCCGCGTCGAGGTGGTTGGTCGGCTCGTCGAGGAGCAGGGTGTCCGCGTCCGAGAACAGGATGCGGGCCAGTTCGATACGGCGGCGCTGACCGCCGGAGAGGGTGTGCAGCGGCTGACCGAGGACCCGGTCGGGCAGGTTCAGCGCGGCGGCGATGGTGGCGGCCTCGGCCTCGGCCGAGTACCCGCCCTTGGTGAGGAACTCGGTCTCCTGGCGCTCGTACTGCTTGAGGGCCTTCTCGCGGGTGCCGCCCTTGCCGTTCGCGATCCGCTCCTCGTTCTCGCGCATCTTGCGGATCAGTACGTCGAGCCCGCGCGCGGACAGGATCCGGTCCCGGGCGAGGACGTCGAGGTCGCCGGTGCGGGGGTCCTGGGGGAGGTAGCCGACCTCGCCGGAGCGGGTGATCTGGCCGGAGGCCGGGATGCCCTCGCCGGCCAGGCACTTGGTGAGGGTGGTCTTGCCGGCGCCGTTGCGGCCGACGAGTCCGATGCGGTCGCCCTTGGCGACACGGAAGGTGGCGTTCTCGATGAGGACGCGCGCACCGGCGCGCAGCTCGATACCGGAGGCGGAGATCACGGACAGACTCCAGGGCGTACAGGGATTGGCGGGTGGGCGGCTGAGGACGTTCCCGCCGTCTAATGCGCGAGGAGAATGGCCATGGGGAGAAGTCTAACGGGGGCATGCAAGCTGTTTTTCTACGTCCGCGCGTTCGGTCCGTGCTGCGGAGATCGGCACGGAAGATCGTCGCCGAACGGCGTGCGGTCCGGTGTGGTCCGCCCGAGGTCGTCCAGGGCGACGAGCTGCCCGGTCCGGGCGCCCTGCGCGCACGGCCGGGCGATCAGCGGGGCCGCACCGCGCCGTGATGCGGTACGCGGTGACGCGGTACGGGGTGACCACCTCGAGGATGCCGTGGCCGAGGGGGCGCAGTACGCCGGTGCCGCCGTCGGCGCCGGTCAGCAGCCCGTCCTCCCACAGCGCGATCGCCTCCACGCGCGTGGCCCGCACGGCGACGGGCCGACGCCCCACGCGCGTGTACCGCCGGCGCGGTGGGACGGCGAGTCCTGGTTCGCTCGGGGCGGCTGCCACCGCCCCGCCGCCGCAGCGCGCCGCACCGTACGTCCACGTCTCCGGCGTCACCCGGCCCCGAACCCCCGAACGTGCGACTCCCCACCCTCACGCTCAGGGCTGCCGCAGGGCTGCCGGAACGGCGGTACGAAGCGGTGCGGCACCTTTCCGCCGGGGCGTTGTCAGTGGCGGCTGCAAGACTGAACGGGACGCCACGGAACCGACACACGAAGGAGTGATCGGCATGGCAGGCACGGGCGGCGGACGGCCGAGTCTCTACCCCACGCTGCTGTACGGGGACGCGAAGGCGGCGATCAAGCAGCTCACGGAGGCCCTCGGCTTCACCGAGCTGTCGGTGTACGAGACGCAGGACGGCAAGGTGATGCACGCCGAGCTGGTCCAGGGCAACGGCGCGGTGATGATCGGCTCCAAGGGCCGCGGCGGCCTCTTCGACACGGCGATGAAGGACGCGGGGCCCGCCGGGGTGTACGTGGTCGTGGACGACGTGGACGCCCACCACCAACGGGCCCTGGAGCACGGCGTGGAGATCCTGATGCCCCCGACGGACCAGGACTACGGCTCGCGGGACTACATGGCCCGGGACGCCGAGGGCAACATCTGGAGCTTCGGGACGTACGCCCCCGAGATAGGAGCCTGAGCGGCCCCCGCGCCGCTCATCCTCCGGTGTGCACCTGGAAGGCGGCCCGGCGCACGGCCTTGGCCAGGGCCGGGTCGGGATGCGCGGCGGCGAGCGCGACCAGGACCTGCACGGTACGCGGGTGCCCGACGGCGCGGACCTCGTCGAGCATCTGGGGGACGGTGGGCTGCACCGCGGACTCCAGATGCCGGACCAGCATCGGCGACTCGCCGTGGTCGGCGACGGCGGCGGCCGTGTCCACCCACAGCCAGGTCGCCTCCTGCCGGGTGAGGACCTCGTGGGCGTCCTCCGGGTCGATCCCGTCGTGCTCGGCGAGCCACAGCAGGGCGTAGGGCCGCAGGGCCGGCTCGTCCACGACGGCGCGCACGTCGGGCTCGGCGGGGGCGCCCACGACGCGCAGCGCCTCGAAGGCCAGGCCGCGCAGCAGGGCGTCCTCGCCGCGCGCGGCGTGGATCAGCTCGGTGACGGCGGCGCCGACCGTGCGGGCGGCGAGCCACGCGCGGTATTCGGCGCGGGCGGCGTTGGGGCGGAGCTGGGCGCAGCCGCGGAGCATGTCCTCGGCGGACTGCTCGATGTTGCCGGCCGGGCTCTGCGCGGCCACGCAGATCTGCTCCAGCTTGACCCACACCGCCCAGCTGCCCAGCGGGGTGAGGGTGGCCTGGCCGTCGCCGTAGGTCAGCGCGCCGACCGAGGCGAGGGCCCGCAGCGCCCAGTCGAGGAGGGGTTCGAGCGGGGTGTCGCCGGCGGGCGCGGTGTCTTCCGCGACGGCGGCCGTGCGGTCCCCCGGGTCCGGGGCGCCGGCCGCCGGGCCCGAGTGCCCCGGCTCGGAGGCCCCCCGCGCTTCCGACACCACAGGCTGTGCGGAGCCGGGCTCGGACGGCTGCCGGGCCGCCGGCACGGTCGGCCGGGCGGACCCGGACTCGCCGGGCTGCTCGCCGCCCGGCTCGTAGGGCACCTCGCAGCGCTCGGTGCGCAGTTCGGTGACCCGCTGCTGCAGCAGGTCGAGGAGCTGCTCCACCGGGACGGGCCCGGCGGACAGCTGGAGGAAGGAGAGCACCTGCGGCATGGCCGAGACGACCTCGGCGACGGCGGCCGGCTCGTGCTCCTCGGATTCCGGGGAGGCGAGCGACCAGGCGTCGAAGAGGGCGACCCAGCCGCGCAGTACGGCGCTGTCGTCGCGGTCCCAGGCGCGCAGCCGCCAGCCGGGGCGCGCGCTGTCGCCGTGCACCTCGACGAGTCCGGCGAGGCGTGCGGTGTCCCAGTCGGTGCGGATCTGATCGACGCTCAGGCCCAGGTCGGCGGCGGCGCGTCGGGCCGTGGAGTCGGAGAGGGTGGCCTTGCCGTCGGCGGTGGCGCCGTCGCTGCCGGGGCCGAGTGCGGCGTCGGCCCAGCGGGCGACCCGGACCGGGCCGGCCAGCCCGCTGCGGGCCATTCCAGCCAGTTCCGCGGGGGCCGGCGTGCCCTCCGGAGGCCGGGGTGCGGCGCGGCGCGGGCGCCGCTGGTTCACAGCTCTGGGGGCGGCGGCCAGGGGTCGCGGTCGGACGAGTCGGAGCCTGGAGTCGCGCGGGATACGGGACGTCACGGGTGCAGTCTTCCGGTTGACGGTCCGAAAACCCAAACGGAATGTCACGCCGGGCGACGGGGCTGGCCAAGGCACGGGGTCCGGGGCGGGGGAAGGAGTCGTGATCAGGCCAGTCGTACGGCCTTAAACGGAATGCCCGGCACCGGGTCGTCCGACGCCGGCCGGCGAGCCGGGAGCGGGTCCTCACACCAGCGGGGTCAGGAAGCGGCGCAGCCGCTCCTCGTACTCCTTCGGGTCCGCGTTCCACATCGCCGCGTGCGGGGCCTGCGGAACCGTGTGCAGGGCGACCAGATCCGGGCGGCGGAGGGCGAGCCGGCGGGAGAACTCCCAGGGGGCCACCTGGTCGTCGGGCCCGTGGAAGATCAGGGTCGGTACGGTGAGCACACCGGGGTCGGTGATCTCGGGGACCCGGTCGGCGTACAGGCCGGTGCGGCCCTGGGCGGCGCGCACCGCGAGCGGCAGCAGCGGCTGCGGGGTGCGGCGGGCCCGGGCGAGGGCGCGCAGCGTGGCCTCCCAGCTGAGCACCGGCGAGTCGAGGACCAGCCCGGCGATGCGCTCGCGCACCGGGGAGTGCTCGGCGGCGCGCAGGGCCATGGTGGCGCCGGTGGACCAGCCGAGCAGGACGACCCGGCGGGCGCCGTAGCGGACGGCGTAGCGGATCGCCGCGTCCAGGTCGCGCCACTCGGTCTCGCCGAGGTGGTTCAGTCCGTCCGGCGGGCGCGGCGCGCCGAGGTCGCCGCGGTAGGCCAGGGCCAGGATCGGCACCCGGCGGGCGTGCAGCGGGGCCATGAGGTTCATGGCCTGTTCCCGGGTGGTGCCGAGGCCGTGCACGGCGATCACCCAGGTGTCCCGGGCCCCGGGCACGAACCAGGCGGGCAGCTCCCCGAGTTCGCCGGGCACGTCGATGTCGGCGTGGTCGAGGCCGAGGGCGGTGCCGGGGTTGCCGACGTGCAGGTTCGGGGTGAACCACACCGCGTCGCCGGAGGCGAGGGTGCCGTGCGTGACGCGTTCCAGACGGCGTACGACGGTGTCGGCCGCATGCCGGGCCGCCTCCAGGACGGGGCCGACGATCGCGTGGGAGCCGTCGCCGGAGAGGCCGTAAGTGCCGGGGCGCAGCGAGGCCAGATCGCGGGTGAGGGTGATCTGGCCGGCGGCGGTGCCGTGCACGGTGAGGCGGGGTTCGGTGGGCAGCGGACGGCCCGCGGGCGCCTTCAGCGCGGCGTCGCTGGCGATGCGGCCGGCGGCGACGGATGCCATTGCCATGCCGGCGGCTATGGCGGTGGTGAGGGCGGTCGCTTTGACTGGGCGCACGGGTCCAGTGTCGTGGGGGTCGGGCCCACCGGCCAGTGGAAGGGCGGGGCAGTGCGGAGCATCGGGGTGCGGGTGGGTCCGGCACCGCCGGACAGGTGCGTGGTGGCTGAGCGCCATTGCGGCGGACAGGAGTGAGCGGAACCGGCAGGGGCGCGGCGGATCATGAGCGAGGCGGTCGAGGAAGCGTCGGAGCGAAGGGCTGGGCAGCACGGGGTCACCTCCGTTGGCCGTACCCCTTCAAGCGTTCCCCGACCTCCGCCAGCTGTGCCTCCGTCAGCAGGGACGGGGTCAGGCCCGGGACCGAGGACGCCGTCAGCCACAGGCGGCACATCCACTCCAGTTGGGCGGTGCGGTCGTAGGCCTGGTCGAGGGTCGCGCCGTAGCTGATCGTGCCGTGGTTCCGCAGGAGGCAGCCGGTGCGGTCGGTCAGGGCGCGGAGCATGTTCCCGGCGAGTTCGTCGGTGCCGTACGTGGCGTAGGGGGCGACCCGGACGGGGCCGCCGAGGGCGGCGGCCATGTAGTGGACCAGCGGCAGCTCGGTCACGAGCGTGGAGACGGCCGTCGCGTGCACGGCGTGCGTGTGGACGACCGCGCGGGCGTCGGTGGTGCGGTAGACGGCGAGGTGCATGGGCAGCTCGCTGGTCGGCACCAGCGTGCCGAGCACCTGTCGTCCGGTGAGGTCGACGCCGGTGATGTCGTCCGGGGTGAGCCGGTCGTACGGCACGCCCGACGGGGTGACGAGCACCAGGTCGCCGATGCGCGCCGAGACGTTCCCGGAGGTGCCGACCACCAGCCCGTCGGTTACGGTCCGCCTCGCCGTGGCGACCAGTTCCGCCCAGATCCGTTCCCGTTCCGCGTCCCGCCGCTGTTCAGCCATGCCGCGATCCTGCCAGCAGCGCCCACCGGAGGGGGGGTGACGGCCGTCCCCGGCCGGACGTGCGAGGGAAGCGCACACCCCCGAATGGGCGAAGTCATGGTGAATCGCCGCAAAAAGGCACCGATTCGGTGATCGCCGGACCTTCAATGGTCTCTCTTGCCCGCTGGACGATCATTCGTCCGCGACCCGGGGAGACACATGGCCCGCGAACGCATCCCTCTCCGTCACCGCGCCGGTGCCCTCGCCGCGGCCATGGCGGCGCTCGCCCTCGTGGGCACCGCGTCCGTGCCGGCCGCAGGCGCGGCGCTCGCCTCGGGCCGACCCCGGGGACACGACGTCTCGTCCCACCAGAAACGCGTCGACTGGGCGGCCGCCCGGTCCAGGGGCGCGCGGTTCGTCTACGTCAAGGCGACCGAGTCCACGGACTACCGCAACCCCTACTTCGCCCAGCAGTACAAGGGTGCGCGCAAGGCGGGCCTGTACCGGGGCGCGTACCACTTCGCACGGCCGGACAAGTCCTCCGGCGCCCGGCAGGCCGCGTACTTCGTGCGGCACGGCGGGGGCTGGCGGGCGGACGGCCGGACGCTGCCGCCCGCGCTCGACATCGAATACAACCCGTACAACAAGCGGCACAAGTGCTACGGGCTGGGCTGGAAGCGGATGGTCCGCTGGATCCGGTCCTTCAGCAACGAGGTGAGCCGGGAGACCGGCCGCCGCCCGGTGATCTACACGACGACCCAGTGGTGGCGGATCTGCACCGGCAACAGCCGTGCGTTCTCGAAGAGCCACGCCCTGTGGATCGCCCGGCACGGCACCTCCCGGCCGGGGAAGCTGCCGGGCGGGTGGCGGTACTGGACGTTCTGGCAGTTCGGCACCAGGGGCCGGCTGCCGGGTGACCAGAATCTCTTCAACGGCTCCACCCGCCGGCTGCGGACCTTCGCGCGGGGCTGGTAGCCAAGGGGCGCTTGGGGCGCCCGATCCAAACGGAACCTCAACCCCCCTCTTCGGACACCCTCACGCCCGCCTGAGTTCATCTTCCGTTCATCCAGGTTGCCTACGGTCGTCCAGCCAATGACCTCGAACGATTGCCTGGGTAAATGGAAAGCTTCTCGCTGATCCTCGCGATAGTGGTGGTAACCGCTCTCGCGTTCGATTTCACGAACGGTTTCCACGACACCGCCAACGCGATGGCCACCACCATCTCGACAGGCGCGCTGAAGCCCAAGATCGCGGTGGCCATGTCCGCCGCCCTCAATCTGGTGGGCGCCTTCCTCTCCGTGGAGGTCGCCAACACGATCTCCAAGGGTCTCGTCGACGAGACCGGCATCCGTCCCGAGGTCATCTTCGCCGCCCTGGTCGGCGCAATCCTCTGGAACCTCATGACCTGGCTGGTGGGCCTCCCCTCCAGCTCCTCGCACGCCCTGATGGGCGGTCTGATCGGCGCCGCCGTCGCCTCCGCCGGCCTCGGCGCCGTCCACACCGACGTGCTGGTCACCAAGGTGATCCTCCCCGCGGTCGCCGCACCGCTCGTGGCGGGCGCCGCCGCGATGCTGGCCACCCGGTTCTCCTACGGCATCGGCGGCAAGGCCGAGGGCGAGGCCACCCGCAAGGGGTACCGCGCCGGCCAGATCGCCTCCGCCGGCCTGGTCTCCCTCGCCCACGGCACCAACGACGCGCAGAAGACGATGGGCATCATCACCCTCGCGCTGATCGCGGGCGGCGCCATCGCCCCGGGCTCGAACCCTCCCACCTGGGTCATCCTCTCCGCCGGCCTGGCCATCGCGCTCGGCACCTACATCGGCGGCTGGCGGATCATCCGCACCATGGGCAAGGGCCTGACCGACCTGGAGCCGCGCCAGGGGTTCGCCGCCCAGACCAGTGCCGCGACCGCCATCCTCGCCTCCTCCCACCTGGGCTTCTCCCTCTCCACCACGCATGTCGTCTCCGGCTCGGTGATGGGCGCGGGCCTCGGCCGCAAGGGCGGCGTGGTCCGCTGGTCCACCGCGACCCGCATGGCCGTCGCCTGGGTGCTCACCCTCCCGGCCGCCGCGCTGGTCGGCGCGGGCGCCGAGTCCGTCACGGAACTCGGTGACTGGGGCACCGCTGTCGTCGCCGTCTTCCTGGTCGCCGCGAGCGCCACGATCTGGAAGATCTCCCGCCGCGAGGTCGTCGACCACACCAACGTCGTCGACGAGCCCGCGGAGCCGGCCGGCGTGGTGACCGCCGCCATCGCCGCGGTGACCCCGCCCCCGGCGGGCACGATCACCGAGGACCTGACGGCCACGATCCCCTCCCCGGCCGCCGCCGAGCCCGCCCCCGAGGCCGCACCGCCGGCCGCCACCGTCTGACCCCCGGCCATACCGGTAACCAAGGAAGCAACCCATGAAGATCGACTGGTCGGCCCTCGGCTCCGTCTTCGGCGTCAGCCTCGCGTTCACGGTGGGCCTGGTGGCCCTGTTCACCCTCGGCATCAACGGTCTGGCGCGGCGTGAGAAGGCCGCGGCCCAGGGCGGCTCGGCCGGCCTGGCCGTCACCGGGGCCTACGTCTGCTTCGCCGCCTGCGCGGCGGCGGTGTCGTACGGCATCTACCTGATCGTCGCCAAGTCCTGACCGAGCAGCACCAATCGGGCAGTCCGAAGGCTCCCCTCCGTCCGTGACGGAGGGGAGCCTTCGCCATGCCCCAGGGGTCACGGGCGCCCCACGATGTGGGGATCGGCACACTCTCCCCACGCAGGTCAACGGCAAGTTGACGGCCGTTCGGAGCGCGTGGTGGACTGCCCAGGCCATGTACGGCGGCAGGAGAGGAAGCCGGTGCGAATCCGGCGCGGTCCCGCCACTGTCACCGGGGAAGAACCCCCGGGAGCCAGGAACTCTCACCGCCGGATTTCGTCGAACCAGGGCGCGGACACCCTGAGTGAGGACACAGATCGCCATGCCCGGCTGCCGAAGGACCCGTAGCAGGCCCGCTCCCGTACCCACGGCCGGCTGAGCCGATGGGTGCCGATCGCAATTACGCGTACGGCGCCGCCGCCGGCCTTCTCGGCGACCTGCTCCTCGGCGATCCGCGCCGCGGGCATCCGGTCGCCGCGTTCGGACGTGCGGCCGCTGCCGTGGACCGCGCGTTGTGGCACGACCACCGTGGCTGGGGCGCTGTGCACACCGTCGTGTGCGCCGGTGGCGCCGTCGCCCTGGGCACGCTCGCCGCACGCGCCGTACGCCCCTCCCCCGCCGCCTCCGTCGCGCTGACCGCCGCCGCCACCTGGGCGGTGGTGGGCGGTACGTCGCTCGCCCGGGAGGCCCGCACGATCGGACGCGCCCTGGAGTCCGGGGACGCCGAGACGGCCCGCGCCCGGCTGCCGCATCTGTGCGGCCGCGACCCGCAGGCGCTGGACGCCGAGGGGATCGCCCGGGCCGTGGTCGAGTCGGTCGCCGAGAACACCTCCGACGCCGTCGTGGGCGCCCTGGTGTGGGGGGCCGTGGCCGGGGTGCCCGGGCTGCTGGGCTTCCGGGCCGTCAACACCCTGGACGCGATGGTGGGTCACAGGTCACCCCGGTACCGGCGTTACGGCTGGGCCTCCGCCCGGCTCGACGACCTGGCCGGCTGGCCGGGTGCGCGGCTGACCGCCGTACTCGCCGCCGCGGCCGGACCCGACCCGCGGGGTGCCCTGCGCGCCTGGAAGGCCGACGCCCGCAGGCACCCCAGCCCCAACGCCGGGCCCGTGGAAGCCTCGTTCGCGGGGGCGCTGGGGGTGCGGCTGGGCGGCACGCTGTCCTACGGCGGCCGGGTCGAGCACCGCCCCGTGCTCAACGGGGCGGCCGGCCGCTCCGTTCGGGTCACCGACATCGACCGGGCCGTACGGCTCTCCCGCCGCGTCGGCCTGCTCGCGCTCGGCGGCACGGTCGCCGCGCGCCTCCTCGTCAAGAGCCCCAACGGTCTGAAGGGACATGGCAAGTGAGCGGGGGTCTCCTCGTCGCCGGCACCACCTCCGACGCCGGCAAGAGCGTCGTGACGGCCGGGATCTGCCGGTGGCTGGTGCGTCAGGGCGTGAAGGTCGCGCCGTTCAAGGCGCAGAACATGTCACTCAACTCCTTCGTGACCCGCGAGGGCGCCGAGATCGGGCGGGCGCAGGCCATGCAGGCCCAGGCGTGCCGGATCGAGCCCACCGCGCTGATGAACCCGGTGCTGCTCAAGCCGGGCGGTGAGCAGAGCAGTCAGGTGGTGCTGCTGGGCAGGCCGGTGGGCGAGCTGAGCGCACGGGGGTACCACGGCGGGCGGCAGCAGCAGCTCCTCGGCACGGTGCTGGACTGCCTGGCCGAGTTGCGGGGCACGTATGACGCGGTGATCTGTGAGGGCGCGGGCAGCCCGGCCGAGATCAATCTGCGCCGGACCGACATCGTGAACATGGGGATCGCGCGGGGCGCGCGGCTGCCCGTGCTCGTCGTCGGCGACATCGACCGCGGGGGCGTCTTCGCCTCCTTCTTCGGGACCGTCGCCCTGCTCTCGCCGGAGGACCAGGAGCTGGTCGCCGGGTTCCTGGTGAACAAGTTCCGCGGCGATGTCTCCCTGCTGGAGCCGGGTCTGGAGATGCTGTACGGCCTCACCGGGCGGCGTACGTTCGGCGTCCTGCCCTTCCGGCACGGGCTCGGCATCGACGAGGAGGACGGACTGCGGGTGTCCCTGCGGGGCACGGTCCGCGAGTCCACCGTCACCGCGCCGGTCGGCGAGGACGTGCTGCGGGTCGCCGTGTGCGCGGTCCCGCTGATGTCCAACTTCACGGACGTGGACGCGCTGGCCGCCGAACCGGGCGTCGTGGTGCGGTTCGTGGACCGGCCGGAGGAGCTGGCGGACGCGGACCTGGTCGTGATTCCGGGAACCCGGGGCACGGTGCGGGCGCTGCAGTGGCTGCGGGAGCGGGGGCTCGCGGACGCCCTCGTGCGGAGGGCCGCTGAGGAGAGGCCCGTCCTCGGCATCTGCGGCGGCTTCCAGATCCTCGGCGAGCGCATCGAGGACGAGGTCGAGTCGCGGGCCGGCGAGGTCCCCGGTCTCGGTGTGCTGCCGGTGCGGGTGCGGTTCGCCCGCGAGAAGACCCTGACCCGGCCGGCCGGTGAGGCCCTCGGCGAGCGGGTCGAGGGGTACGAGATCCACCACGGGGTCGCCTCCGTCGCGGGCGGGGAAGCGTTCATCTCCGATGACAAAGGACACAGCCTCGACGGCTGCCGCGTCGGGCATGCCTGGGGCACGCACTGGCACGGCTCGCTGGAGTCGGACGGCTTCCGGCGGGCCTTCCTGCGCGAGGTGGCCGCCGCCGCGGGCCGCCGTTTCGTGCCCGCGCCCGACACCTCCTTCGCCGCGCTGCGCGAGGAACAGCTCGACCGGCTCGGCGACCTGATCGAACAGCACGCGGACACGGACGCGCTGTGGCGGCTCATCGAGTCGGGCGCGCCGCAAGGACTGCCTTTCATCCCACCGGGAGCGCCTGCATGAGCACAGTGTTGTTGTTGTCGACCGCCGACACGGATCTGCTGGCGGCCCGGGCCTCCGGCGCGGACTACCGCATCGGCAACCCGGCACGGGTGGACGTCGAGCAGGAGCTGCCGGGGCTGCTGGCGGGCGCGGACCTCGCCGTCGTACGGCTGCTGGGCGGCAAGCGTGCCTGGGAGGAGGGGCTGGCCGTGCTGCGGGCGTCCGGCGTCCCGACCGTGCTGCTGGGCGGCGAGGCCGTACCGGACGCCGAGCTGATGGCCGAGTCGTCGGTGCCGGCCGGTGTGGTGGCGGAGGCGCTGAGGTACCTGGTCGAGGGCGGGCCCGCGAACCTGCTGGAACTGTCCCGGTTCCTTTCGGACACCGTGCTGCTGACCGGTGAGGGCTTCGAGGAACCGCGGAAGATGCCGGAGTACGGCCTCCACGGCTCCTACGAAGTACACGCCGGCCGTCCGACCGTGGGCGTGCTCTTCTACCGGGCGCACGAGCTGAGCGGCAACACCGCGTTCGTGGACACCCTGTGCGACGCCATCGAGGCGAAGGGCGCCAACGCCCTCCCCGTGTACTGCGGTTCGCTGCGCGGCGCCGACGCCGGGCTGTACGAGCTGCTGGGGCAGGCCGACGCGCTGGTCGCGACCGTGCTGGCGGCCGGTGGTACGCACGCGTCGCAGGCCTCGGCGGGCGGTGACGAGGAGTCCTGGGACATCGGCGCGCTCGCCGATCTCGACGTCCCCGTGCTGCAGGGGCTCTGCCTCACCTCCTCGCGGGCCGCGTGGCGGGAGTCGGACGCCGCCCTGTCCCCCATGGACGCGGCGATGCAGGTCGCGATCCCGGAGTTCGACGGACGGCTGATCACCGTGCCGTTCTCCTTCAAGGAGCAGGGCCCGGACGGGGTCCCGGTGTACGTCGCCGACCCGCAGCGGGCCGCACGGGTGGCCGGAATCGCCCTGCGGCACGCGCGGTTGAAGCACAAGCCGAACGCCGAGAAGAAGATCGCGCTGGTCTTCACCGCGTACCCGACCAAGCACTCCCGGGTCGGCAACGCCGTCGGTCTGGACACGCCCGCGTCGGCGGTGCGCGTGCTGGACGCCCTGCGCGACGCCGGCTACGGCCTCACCGCATACCCTTCCGGCGGCGACGAGTTGATCCACCGGCTGATCGAGGCCGGCGGCCACGACGTGGAGTGGCTGACGGAGGAGCAGCTGGCGACGGCACCCGCACGGGTGCCGCTGGCCGACTACCGGGCGTGGTTCGACACGCTCGACCCGGACCTCAGGGAAGCCATGGTGGAGGCGTGGGGCGAACCGCCGGGCTCGTTGTACGTCGACGGCGACGACATCGTGCTGGCCTCGCTGCAGTTCGGGAACGTCGTGGTCATGATCCAGCCGCCGCGCGGCTTCGGCGAGAACCCGATCGCGATC
This sequence comes from Streptomyces sp. RB17, assembly GCF_009604455.1. Lineage (GTDB taxonomy): Bacteria > Actinomycetota > Actinomycetes > Streptomycetales > Streptomycetaceae > Streptomyces. The sequence continues at coordinate 1,455,348 of NZ_WEGL01000001.1, read as the reverse complement.
TACCACGACCCCGACATGCCGCCCTCGCACCACTACATGGCGGCGTACAGGTGGCTGGAGGCCGCGACGTCGGAGGGGGGCTTCGGCGCGGACGCGGTCGTGCACATGGGCAAGCACGGCACGATGGAGTGGCTGCCGGGCAAGGGGCTGGGTCTGTCGCGGGGGTGCGCCCCTGACGCCGTTCTCGGGGACCTCCCCCTCATCTACCCGTTCATCGTCAACGACCCCGGCGAGGGCACCCAGGCCAAGCGGCGCGGGCACGCCACGGTGGTCGACCACCTGGTCCCGCCGATGGCCCGCGCCGACACCTACGGCGACCTGGCCAAGCTGGAGCAGCTGCTGGACGAGTACGCGCTCGTCTCCGACCTGGACCCGGCGAAGGCCCCGGCCGTCCGCGCCCAGATCTGGACGCTGGTCAAGGCGGCCGAGCTGCACCACGACCTGCATGTGGACGAGCAGCCGGACGACGCCGCGTTCGACGAGTTCGTCATGCACATCGACGGCTATCTGTGCGAGATCAAGGACGTGCAGATCCGCGACGGTCTGCACATCCTGGGCGGCGGCCCGGCCGGCGAGCCGCGCGTGAACCTCGTCCTCGCCGTACTGCGCGCCTCGCAGGTGTGGGGCGGGCAGGCGAACGCGCTGCCGGGGCTCCGGGCCTCGCTGGCGGCTCGTTTCGGGCTCACCGAGAAGGAGCTGCTCGCCGAGCCGGGCGCGGCCGTGAAGGTGCCGGTGGAGCTGACCGACCTGGTGGAGGTCCCGCCCGTCTCCCACCACCCTTCCAAGGAAGGCGCTCCGCGCCCTTTTATTCCTTCCCGGACGGCCTCCGACGCGATCGACCTGCTGGAGCAGCTGTGCCGGCGGATCGCGGAGGAGATGGAGGCGCGGGCGTGGGACCGTGCGGTCGTCCCGGCGGTTCTGCGGGGCGTGCTCGGCGCCGAATTCCCGGACGCCGTCGCGGTGCTGGAGTTCGCGTGCGAGGAGGTCGTACCGCGGCTCGCCCGCACCACAGACGAGATCGGACACATCCTGCGGGCCCTGGACGGCGGTTACGTCCCGGCCGGCCCCTCCGGCTCGCCGACCCGGGGCCTGGTCAACGTGCTGCCGACCGGCCGGAACTTCTACTCGGTCGACCCCAAGGCCATTCCGTCGCGGCTGAGCTGGGAGGTCGGCCAGTCGCTGGCGGACTCCCTGGTGCAGCGGTATCTGCAGGACACGGGCGCGTATCCGAAGTCCGTCGGCCTCACGGTGTGGGGCACCTCCGCGATGCGTACCCAGGGCGACGACATCGCCGAGATCCTGGCGCTGCTGGGCTGCCGCCCGGTGTGGGACGACGCCTCGCGCCGGGTCACCGGCTTCGAGGTGGTCCCGCTGCGGGAGCTGGGCCGGCCGCGCATCGACGTCACGGTCCGCATCTCCGGGTTCTTCCGGGACGCGTTCCCGCACGTCGTCGGCCTGATCGACGACGCCGTACGGGCCGTCGCCGAGCTGGACGAGCCCGCCGGGAGCAACTTCGTGAAGGCCCACGCCGACGAGGACACCGCCGGGCACGGTGACCGGCGGCGGGCGACGGCCCGTGTCTTCGGCTCCAAGCCGGGGGCGTACGGCGCGGGGCTGCTGCCGCTGATCGACGCCCGGAACTGGCGCTCCGACGCCGACCTCGCCGAGGTGTACGCCGTCTGGGGCGGTTACGCCTACGGGCGCGGGCTGGACGGGCGGGCGGCGCGCGGGGACATGGAGACCGCGTTCAAGCGGATCGCGGTCGCCGCGAAGAACGTCGACACCCGCGAGCACGACCTGGTCGACGCCGACGACTACTTCCAGTACCACGGCGGCATGGTGGCGATGGTCCGTCATCTGACCGGCGCCAACCCCGAGGCGTACGTCGGCGACAGTGCCGTACCGGACCAGGTGAAGACCCGCACGCTGGGCGAGGAGACCCACCGCGTCTTCCGCGCCCGGGTGGTCAACCCGCGCTGGATGGCGGCCATGCGCCGGCACGGCTACAAGGGCGCCTTCGAGATGGCGGCGACCGTGGACTACCTGTTCGGCTACGACGCCACGGCGGGCGTGGTCGACGACTGGATGTACGAGAAGCTCAGCGCGGAGTACGTCTTCGACCCGGAGAACCGGGACTTCATGAAGAAGTCCAACCCGTGGGCGCTGCGCGGCATCACCGAGCGGCTGCTGGAGGCGGCGGACCGGGGCCTGTGGGCCGAGCCGGACGCGGAGACGCTGGAGCGGCTGCGCGCCACCTACCTGGAGCTGGAAGGCGACTTGGAGGGCGACGACCAGTGACAACTCCCTTCCCTTTCACGGCCGTTGTCGGCCAGGACGATCTGCGGCTCGCGCTGCTGCTGAACGCGGTCAGTCCTGCCGTCGGCGGTGTGCTGGTGCGCGGCGAGAAGGGCACGGCCAAGTCGACGGCCGTACGCGCCCTGTCGGCGCTGCTGCCCGAGGTGGCCGTCGTCGCGGGCTGCCGCTTCTCGTGCGACCCGGCGGCACCGGACCCGTCCTGCCCCGACGGTCCGCACGAGCTCGGGCCGGGTACGGCCCGGCCCGCGCGGATGGTCGAGCTGCCGGTCGGCGCCTCCGAGGACCGGCTGGTCGGTGCCCTGGACATCGAGCGGGCGCTCGCCGAGGGCGTGAAGGCCTTCGAGCCGGGCCTGCTGGCCGACGCGCACCGCGGGATCCTGTACGTCGACGAGGTCAACCTGCTCCACGACCACCTGGTCGACCTGCTGCTGGACGCGGCGGCGATGGGTGCCTCGTACGTGGAGCGCGAGGGCGTCTCCGTGCGGCACGCGGCCCGTTTCCTGCTCGTCGGCACGATGAACCCCGAAGAGGGCGAGCTGCGCCCGCAGTTGCTGGACCGGTTCGGGCTGACCGTGGAGGTCGCGGCCTCGCGGGAGCCGGACCAGCGGGTCGAGGTGGTGCGGCGCCGGCTGGCGTACGACGACGATCCGGCCGGCTTCGCCGCGCGCTGGGCGCAGGAGGAGACCGCCGTACGGCACCGGATCGTCGCGGCACGGGAGTTGCTGCCGCAGGTGCACCTCGGCGACGGGGCGCTGCGGCAGATCGCGGCCACCTGCGCGGCCTTCGAGGTGGACGGCATGCGCGCCGACATCGTCATGGCGCGTACGGCGACGGCGCTGGCCGCGTGGGCCGGGCGTGCCGATGTGCTCGCCGAGGACGTACGGCAGGCGGCGCTGCTCGCGCTGCCGCACCGCAGGCGGCGCAACCCCTTCGACGCGCCCGGTCTGGACGAGGACAAGCTGGACGAGACGCTGGAGGAGTTCTCCGGCGAGTCCCCCGACGACGATCCCGGCCCCGACGGTCCCGGCGGCGGTGGCGGTCAGCCGGCACCCGACAGCGGCCCCCAGGGCGGCGGGGACACCGCCGCGCGGCCCGAGGCCGGTGAGGGCGGGGAACCGCAGGCGTCCGGGGCGCGGGAGCAATCGGCCGTACGGGCCGCCGAGCCGTTCAGGACCAAGGTGCTGAGCGTGCCCGGTATCGGCGAGGGTGCCGCGGGCCGCCGGTCGCGGGCGCGGACCGAGCACGGGCGGACGACCGGGGCCCGGCGGCCCCGGGGCGCGCTGACCAAGCTGCACCTGGCCGCCACCGTGCAGGCGGCGGCCCCGCACCAGCGGGCGCGCGGCCGGTCCGGGCCGGGGCTGGTGGTCCGCCGGGACGATCTGCGCCAGGCGACCCGGGAGGGCCGCGAGGGCAACCTCGTGCTGTTCGTCGTGGACGCCTCGGGGTCGATGGCGGCGCGGCAGCGGATGGGCGCCGTGAAGGGTGCCGTGCTGTCGCTGCTGCTGGACGCCTATCAGCGGCGGGACAAGGTCGGTCTGGTGACCTTCCGAGCGTCTGCCGCGCAGCTCGCGCTGCCGCCGACCTCGTCCGTGGATGCGGCGGCGGCCCGGCTGGAGTCGCTGCCGACCGGTGGCCGTACGCCGCTCGCGGCCGGGCTGCTCAAGGCGCACGAGGTGCTGCGCGTGGAGCGGCTGCGGGATCCGGCGCGGCGGGCGCTGATGGTCGTGGTGACCGACGGGCGGGCCACCGGTGGCCCCGAGCCGGTCGCGCTGGCGGGGCGTGCGGCTCGGCTGTTCGCGGCCGAAGGGGTCGCCTCCGTGGTCGTGGACTGCGAGTCGGGGCCGGTGCGGCTCGGGCTCGCCGGGCAGCTCGCGGGTGAGCTGGGCGGTACGGCGGTCACGCTGGACGAGCTGCGGGCCGACTCGATCGCCGGGCTGGTCAGGGATGTGCAGGGGACGCACGGGACGTCGAGGAGGGCCGCGTAATGCCGCAGGGACAGCCGAGTGTCGTACCGGACGACGGATTGACCACGCGTCAGCGGCGGAACCGTCCGCTCGTCGTCGTGCACACCGGTGTCGGCAAGGGCAAGTCCACCGCCGCGTTCGGGCTCGCGCTGCGCGCCTGGAACCAGGGGTGGCCGATCGGGGTGTTCCAGTTCGTCAAGTCCGCGAAGTGGAAGGTCGGCGAGGAACGCGCGCTGCGGGTGCTCGGCGACAGCGGTGAGGGCGGTTCGGTCGCCTGGCACAAGATGGGCGAGGGCTGGTCGTGGGTGCAGCGGGACATCCAGGGGGACAACGCGACCAACGAGGAGAAGGCCCGGGAGGGCTGGGAGCAGGTCAAGCGGGACCTGGCCGCCGAGACGTACCGGCTGTACGTGCTGGACGAGTTCGCCTACCCGATGCACTGGGGGTGGGTGGACACCGACGAGGTCGTTGACGTGCTGCGGAACCGGACCGGTACCCAGCACGTGGTGATCACCGGCCGCAACGCGCCGGAGAAGCTGGTGGACTTCGCCGACCTCGTCACCGACATGTCCAAGGTCAAGCACCCCATGGACGTGGGGCAGAAGGGTCAGAAGGGCATCGAGTGGTGACGTCGTCGGTGCCCCGGCTGGTCGTCGCCGCGCCCTCCTCGGGCAGCGGCAAGACCACCGTCGCCACGGGGCTGATGGCCGCGTTCGCCGCGCGGGGGCTCGCCGTGTCGCCGCACAAGGTCGGGCCGGACTACATCGACCCCGGGTACCACGCGCTCGCGACCGGGCGGGTGGGGCGCAACCTGGACGCGTACCTGTGCGGGCCGGAGCTGGTCGCTCCGCTGTTCCTGCACGGGGCGCGGGGGTGTGACATCGCGGTCGTCGAGGGCGTGATGGGACTGTACGACGGGGCGGCGGGGGAGGGTGAACTCGCGTCCACCGCGCATGTCGCCAAGCTGCTGGGCGCTCCGGTGGTGCTGGTGGTCGACGCGTCGTCGCAGTCCCGGTCCGTCGCCGCGCTGGTGCACGGGTTCGCCTCCTGGGATCCGGAGGTGCGGGTCGGGGGCGTGATCCTGAACAAGGTCGCGTCCGACCGGCATGAGGAGCTGCTGCGGGAGGCGTTGGACTCGGCGGGGGTGCCGGTGTTGGGTGCCTTGCGGCGGGCTGAGCAGGTGTCGACGCCTTCTCGGCATCTGGGGTTGGTGCCGGTTGCGGAACGGGGCGCCGCGGCGGTGGAGGCTGTGGCGGCGATGGCTGCGCAGGTGTCCCGTGGCTGCGACCTGGCGGCGCTGGAAGCACTTGCCCGTACCGCGGGTCCCGTACCAGGGGGCTCCGCGCTCTGGACCCCCGCCTCGCCCACCCTCCCCCACGCTCGGCTTCGCTCGCGCGGGGGGACCCCCGTTCCGAAACCGTCGGCTGAAAGGCCGGCGCCCGTCGTCGCCGTAGCCGGTGGATCCGCCTTCACCTTCTCCTATGCCGAGCACACCGAGCTGCTCACCGCCGCCGGAGCCGAGGTCGTCACCTTCGACCCCTTGAGGGATGAGCAACTGCCCCCGGGCACCGCCGGGTTGGTCATCGGCGGCGGCTTCCCCGAGGTCTACGCGGCCGAACTGTCCGCCAACGAGCCGCTGCGGAAGGCGATCGCCGAGCTGGCGCTGAACGGTGCTCCCGTGGCCGCCGAGTGCGCCGGGCTGCTCTATCTGTGCCGGGAACTGGACGGGCGGCCCATGTGCGGGGTGCTGGACGCCCCCGCGCGGATGACGGACCGGCTGACGCTCGGCTACCGGGACGCCGTCGCCGTCGGGGACAGCGTGCTGGCCGTCGCGGGGACGCGGATGCGGGGGCACGAGTTCCATCGGACCGTCGTCGAGCCCGGCGCCGGGGCCGCTCCGGCGTGGGGCGTGCGGGCGCCCGTGCGGCGGCTCGAAGGTTTCGTACAGCAGGGCGTGCACGCGAGTTATCTGCACACGCACTGGGCGTCCGAGCCCGGTGTCGCCCGTCGGTTCGTGGAGAGGTGCCGGACGTCATGAGCAGCAGGCTGGTCGGAGTCGGGGTCGGTCCCGGTGATCCGGAGCTGGTGACCGTCAAGGGGGTCAACGCGCTGCGGGCCGCAGAGGTGGTCGTCGTACCCGTCATGGACAGCGGGGAGCGCGGGCGGGCCGAGGCGACCGTGTTGCACTACGTGCCCGAGGACAAGGTCGTCCGGGTGGTGTTCGCGCTGAACGAGCGGAGCGACCGGGCGCGCCGGGAGGCCGCCTGGGATGCGGCGGGCGGGCGGGTCGCCGGGCTGCTGGAGCGGCACGCGTCCGTCGCCTTCGCCACCATCGGCGATCCCAACGTGTACTCGACGTTCACCTATCTCGCGCAGACGATCGCCGGGCTGGTGCCGGGTATCGTCGTGGAGACCGTGCCCGGGATCACCGCCATGCAGGAGCTGGCGGCCCGGTCCGGTGCCGTGCTGACCGAGGGCACCGAGCCGCTGACCCTGGTGCCGGTGACCGCCGGGTCCGCGGTGCTCAAGGAGGCGCTGGCCGGGCCGGGGACCGTCGTCGCGTACAAGTTCGGGCGGCAGGCCGCCGAGGTCGCCGAGGCGCTGAAGGAGAACGGACGGCTGGCGGACGCGGTGTGGGGGTCGGCGCTGGGGCTGCCGGAGGAGTCGGTGCGGCCGGCCGCCGAGCTGGACGGGACGCCGCTGCCGTATCTGTCGACGCTGATCGCACCGCCGCGGCGGGACGGCGGACGGGGCGGGAAGCTGTGAGCACCCGCTGTGCCGCCGCGCGGTCAGCCGCCGGAAAGACCCACCACCAGCCAGATGAACGCCGCGCCCGCCACCGTGCACAGCAGGGTGGAGCGTGCGGGGTGCTCGTGGTGGGCCTCGGGCAGGATCTCGGCGGCGGCGAGGTAGAGCAGGACGCCGCCGAACAGGCCCAGATAGCCGCCGAGGACCGCTTCCGGGATGTGGACGAAGACGGTGGACACCGCGCCCACCAGGGGTGCGCAGGCGTCGGCCACCAGCATCGCGATCGCCCGGCGGCGGGCGTTGCCGTACAGGCTCGTGATGGTGAAGGTGTTGAAGCCGTCGGCGAAGTCGTGCGCGATCACGGCGAGCGCCACGGCCGCGCCCATGCCACTGCCCACCTGGAAGGCCGCGCCGATCGCCACGCCGTCCATCGCGCTGTGGCCGACCATCGCGGCGGCGGCCGTGAGGCCCACCTCGGGCGCCCGGTGGTTGTGTCCCTCGGCGCCGCCGTGCGCGGCCTGGCGGGCGGCCAGGGTGCGCTCCACCAGGTGGGCCAGGAGAAAGCCGGCCACGAACAGCAGCAGGGCGGCGGGTACGCCGAAGATCTCGCGGCCGGCCGCGTGCAGCGCCTCCGGCAGCAGGTCCAGGCCGACCACGCCCAGCATCAGTCCGCCGGCCAGTCCCAGGACGAGATGGCGACGGTCGGTCACGCGCTGTGCCGTCCAGCCGCCGGCCAGCGTCATCAGGAACGCGCCGAGCGCGACGAAGACCGCCATAGGCCCTTGCTATCCGATGAGGGCGCCTTCGCGCACATCCGGCGCCGCTCACACCTCACCAGACCCTGACATTTCACCGATTCCGACTTCTGATTCCGCGGTCTCCCACCGCTTCCGCAGTCTCCGCAGTTTCCGTACGAGAGGACCCTCCCCATGGCCGATGCCCCCACCGGCAAGGTGACGTTCGTCGGTGCCGGCCCCGGCGCCGCCGATCTGCTGACGTTCCGCGCCGCGCGCGCCATCGCGGAGGCGGACGTGGTGATCTGGGCGGCGAGCCTGGTCCAGGCGGAGGTCCTCGACCACGCGCGCGAGGACGCGGAGATCCTGGACTCGGCGGCCATGCCGCTGGAGGACGTCGTCGCCGTCTACCGGCGTGCCCGCGCCGAGGGTCTGCGGGTGGCCCGGATCCACTCCGGCGACCCGGCGCTGTGGGGCGGCACGCAGGAGCAGCTGGACCGGTGCGCGGAGATCGGGATCGAGACCGAGGTCGTACCCGGGGTTTCGGCCTTCTCCGCCGTCGCCGCTCTGGCACGGCGGGAGCTGACCATTCCCGAGGTCGCGCAGTCCGTCGTCCTCACCCGGCTGGGCGGCGGCAAGACGCCGATGCCGCCCGGGGAGGAGGTACGGGAGTTCGCCCGGCACGGTACGACGATGGCGATCTTCCTCTCCGCCGCACGCAGCGGGCAGCTGGTGCGCGAGCTGCTGGAGGGCGGCTACCCGACGGACACCCCGGTGGTCGTCGCCTACCAGGCGACCTGGCCGGAGGAGCTGGTCGTGCGGTGCACGGTCGGCACGCTGGAGGAGACGGTCAAGGAGCACAAGCTCTGGAAGCACACGCTCTTCCTGGTCGGCCCGGCGCTGGACGCGCACGGGACGCGTTCGCACCTGTACCACCCGGGACACTTCCACGGCTACCGCAAGGCCGACCCGGAGGCCCGGCGGGCCCTGCGCGAGCAGCGGGCGAAGAGTTGATCACGGTCGTCGGCGCGGGGACGGGCGCGCCGGTCGCCGCGGACGTCCTCGCGGGGGCCGCGCTGGTGGTCGGCGGGCGGCGGCACCTGGACACGGTACGGCTGCCGGACGGCGCCGAGCGGGTCGTACTCGGACCGCTGGCGCCCGCCCTGGACACGATCGCCGAGTATGTCGACAAAGAGCTTCCGGTGGTCGTGCTGGCCTCCGGTGACCCGGGGTTCTTCGGGATCGTGCGGGTGCTGGCCGAGCGGTTCGGGCCGCGGCGGCTGGATGTGCGGCCCGGGGTCTCGTCCGTCGCCGCCGCGTTCGCGCGGGTGGGGCTGCCGTGGGACGACGCCGTGGTCGTCAGCGCGCACGGCCGGGAGCTGCGTATGGCGGTCAACGTGTGCCGGGCGCGGCCGAAGGTGGCGGTGCTGACGGGGCCGGGCGCGGGGCCGGCGGAACTGGGGGCGGCGCTGCTGCACCACGCGCGCGAGCCGGGGCGTGTCCTCGTCGTCGTCTCCGCCGTCGGCTCCGCGGACGAGCGCGTCGAACGGGTCACTCCCGCCGAGGCCGCCGCCCGGGACTGGGGTACGGCGGTGAGCGTGGTGCTGTGTCTGGACGAGGCGCGGGCGCTCGGGCCGGTGCGTACGGTGGCCGGGGTTCCCGCGCGGCCGTCCAGGTGGGCGCTGGCCGAGGGCGAGTTCGCCCACCGCGACTCGATGATCACCAAGTTCGAGGTGCGGGCGCTGGCGCTGGCCCGGCTGGGGCCGAGCCTCGGCGACCTGGTGTGGGACGTCGGCGCCGGCTCGGGTTCGGTGGCGGTGGAGTGCGCCCGGCTCGGTGCGGCCGTCGTCGCCGTGGAGAAGGCGGCGGACGGGGTGGAGCGGATCCGCGCCAACGCGCATGCCCACGGCGTGGACGTGGACGTGGTGCACGGCGCGGCACCGCGGGTCCTGGACGGGCTCGACGATCCCGACGCGGTGTTCGTCGGGGGCGGCGGGCGCGAGCTGCCCGCCGTCGTGAGCGCGTGCGCGCGGCGGGCCCGGCGGGCCGTGGTCGTCGCCATGGCCGCCCTCGACCGGGTGCCGGCGGCCCGCGAGGCGCTCACGGCCGCCGGGTTCACCTGCGACGGGGTGCTGCTGCAGTCGTCGCGCCTGGCGCCGCTGCCCGGGGACGTGACCCGGCTCGCGGCGACCAATCCTGTGTTTCTGCTCTGGGGCGTCAGAACCCCGGTCCCTAGCGAAGGAGTTCTCCAGTGATCGGCCTGATTTCCGCCACCGCGGCGGGGGCGGCGGCACGGGACCGGCTGGCCGCGGCCTGGCCGGGCCGGACGCGGGTGTACGAGGGGCCCGTCGGGGAGGCGGCACGGGCCGCGTTCGCCGAGTGCGAGCAGCTGGTGTGCTTCCTGGCGACGGGCGCGGTGGTGCGGCTGCTCGCGCCGCTGCTCGGCGACAAGGCGGCCGACCCCGGCGTGGTGTGCGTGGACGAGGGCGGCCGGTTCGCGGTGGCGCTGCTCGGCGGGCACGGCGGCGGCGCCAACGAACTCGCCCGCGCGGTGGGCGAGTCGCTGGGTGCCGAGCCGGTGGTGACGACCGCGACGGACTCCGTCGGCCTGCCGGGTCTGGACACGCTCGGGCTGCCCTTCGAGGGGTCGGTGGCGACGGTCTCCCGCGCCCTGCTCGACGGCGAGCCGGTGGCGCTGGAGGCCGAGGTGCCGTGGCCGCTGCCGCCGCTGCCGACCTCGCCACAGGGCGCGTACACCGTCCGGCTCACCGACCGGGCCGTCGTACCCGGCGAGCGCGAGGTGCTGCTGCGGCCGCCGTCCCTGGTGGTCGGCGTCGGCGCGTCCAAGGGGGCGCCGGTGGAGGAGGTCCTCGGGCTGGTCGAGGGGGCGCTGCGGGAGGCGGGGCTCTCGCCGAAGTCCGTGGCCGAACTCGCCACCGTGCACGCCAAGGCGGAGGAGCCGGGCATCGTGGCCGCCGCGGAGCGGCTGGGGGTGCCGCTGGTGACGTACTCCGCCGAGGAGCTCGCGGGGGTCGAGGTGCCCAACCCGTCGCAGGCGCCCCTCGCCGCCCTCGGCACGCCGTCGGTCGCGGAGGCCGCGGCGCTGCTCCGGGGCGGTGAACTCCTCGTCCCGAAGCGGAAGTCGGCGATGGCGACCTGTGCCGTCGTACGGCGTGCGGGGCGCGGGCGGCTCGCGGTGGTCGGGCTGGGGCCCGGCGCCCGGGACCTGCTGACCCCGCGCGCGGCGGCCGAGCTGCGCCGGGCCTCGGTGCTGGTCGGGCTCGACCAGTACGTGGACCAGATCCGCGACCTGCTGCGGCCCGGCACCCGGGTGCTGGAGTCGGGGCTCGGCGCCGAGGAGGAGCGGGCGCGCACGGCGGTCGCCGAGGCCCGCAAGGGGCATGCCGTGGCGCTGATCGGCAGCGGGGACGCGGGCGTGTACGCCATGGCCTCCCCCGCGCTCGCCGAGGCCTCGGACGACATCGACGTGGTCGGGGTGCCCGGGGTGACGGCCGCGCTGGCCGCCGGGGCGGTCCTGGGCGCGCCACTGGGCCACGACCACGTCTCCATCAGCCTGTCCGATCTGCACACGCCGTGGGAGGTCATCGAGCGGCGGGTGCGGGCGGCGGCCGAGGCGGACATCGTCGTCACCTTCTACAACCCGCGCTCCCGGGGCCGCGACTGGCAGCTGCCGAAGGCGCTGGCGATCCTGGCCGGGCACCGGGAGCCGATGACGCCGGTGGGTGTCGTGCGCAACGCGTCCCGGCCGGACGAGTCGAGCCGGGTGACCACGCTCGCCGAGCTCGACCCGGCGACGGTCGACATGATGACGGTCGTCACCGTGGGCAACACCGCGACCCGCACGGTCGCGGGACGCATGGTGACACCGCGCGGCTACCGCTGGCAGGAGGGCGCCCGGTGAACCCCGTGGCTCGTGTCGTCCACCCCATCGAGCAGGAGTCCTTCCGGCGGCTGCGCGCCCGCCTGGACACCTCGCACTTCCCGCCGCTGACCCGGGCGGTGGTGGAGCGGGTCATCCACTCCGCCGCCGACCTGGAGTACGCGACCGATCTCGTCATGGACGAGGACGACCTGGTGACGGCGCACGCGGCGCTGCACGCCGGGGCGCCCGTCGTCGTGGACGTGGAGATGGTCGCGGCCGGCATCACTCGGCGGGAGACCGTCTGCCGGCTGAAGGACGCCAGGTCCGGCCCGGGGCTGACCCGTTCGGCCCATGCCGTCCGGCTCGCGTTCGAGCAGGTCGGCCCGGGCGCGCTCTGGGTGATCGGCTGTGCGCCGACCGCGCTGGAGGAGCTGCTCACCCTGGACGCCTCCCCCGCGCTCGTCATCGGCCTGCCCGTCGGTTTCGTCGGCGCCGCCGAGTCCAAGGCCGCGCTGCGGACGAGCGGGCTGCCCGCCGTGAGCAACGTGTCCGAGAAGGGCGGGTCGGCGGTCGCCGCCGCCGCGCTCAACGCCCTGCTGTACCACCCCGTTTCGTCTGAGGAGACCTCGTGACCACCCCGCCCGCCCTGCTCATCGCCGGCCACGGCACCCGTGACGACGCCGGCGCCGAGGCGTTCCGCGACTTCGTGCGGCAGCTGCAGCTCCGCTCCGGCATGCCGGTCGCGGGCGGCTTCATCGAGCTGTCCGCGCCACCGCTGGGCGAGGCCGTCGCCGGACTGGTGGCGCGGGGCGTACGCCGGTTCGCCACCGTGCCGCTGATGCTGGTGTCCGCCGGGCACGCCAAGGGCGACATCCCGGCCGCGCTGGCCCGCGAGAAGGAACGGCACCCGGGCATCTCGTACACCTACGGCCGTCCGCTGGGCCCGCATCCGGCGCTGCTGAGCGTGCTGGAGCGGCGGCTGGACGACGCGCTGGGGTCCTCCGCGCGGAGCCCCGAGGACCGGGCCGATGTGACGGTGCTGCTGGTGGGCCGCGGCTCGACGGACCCCGACGCCAACGCCGAGGTGTTCAAGGCGGCGCGGCTGCTGTGGGAGGGCCGTGGGTACGCCGGGGTGGAGACGGCGTTCGTGTCGCTGGCGGCGCCGGACGTGCCGAGCGGGCTGGACCGGTGCGCGGCGCTGGGGGCGCGGCGGATCGTCGTACTCCCCTACTTCCTGTTCACCGGGATCCTGCCGGACCGGGTGCGGCAGCAGACCGAGGGGTGGGCGGCCGCGCACCCGGAGATCGAGGTGCGGTCGGCCGATGTCATCGGGCCCGAGCCCGAACTGCTGGATCTGGTCCTGGAACGGTACGAGGAGGCCGTCGAGGGCGATCTGCGCATGAACTGCGACTCGTGCGTGTACCGGATCGCGCTGCCGGGCTTCGAGGACAAGGTGGGGCTGCCGCAGCAGCCGCACTACCACCCGGACGACGACGGCCACCACGGCCATGGTCACGGGCATCAGCACGGGGGGCACTCACACAGCCATGCGCACTGAGGGCACGGGACCGGATCTGCGTCACCACGGGGACGCCGAGGTGCGGGACGACGGGGCCGCGCTGGTCGATCTCGCCGTCAACGTCCGTGCGGACACGCCTCCTTCGTGGCTGCGGGAGCGGATCGCCGGCTCGCTGGCGTCCCTCGCGGCCTACCCGGACGGGCGGGCCGCGCGGGCGGCGGTGGCGGCGCGGCACGGGCTGCCGGTGGAGCGGGTGCTGCTGACGGCGGGCGCGGCGGAGGCGTTCGTACTGCTCGCCCGCGCGCTGAAGGTGCGGCGGCCGGTCGTCGTGCACCCGCAGTTCACCGAGCCGGAGGCTGCGCTCAGGAACGCGGGGCACACCGTGGACCGGGTGCTGCTGCGGGCGGAGGACGGGTTCCGGCTGGATCCGGCGGCGGTGCCGGAGGAGGCGGACCTGGTGGTGATCGGGAATCCGACGAATCCGACGTCGGTGCTGCATCCGGTGGGAGCGATCGCCCGGCTGGCCCGTCCTGGGCGGGTGCTGGTGGTCGACGAGGCGTTCATGGACGCGGTGCCGGGTGAGCGGGAGGCGCTGGCCGGGCGGGCCGACGTGCCGGGGCTGGTCGTGCTGCGCAGTCTGACCAAGACGTGGGGGCTGGCCGGGCTGCGGATCGGGTACGTGCTGGCTCCCGCGGAGATCGTCGCCGAACTGGAGCGGGCCCAGCCGCTGTGGCCGGTGTCGACGCCGGCGCTGGCCGCGGCCGAGGCGTGTGTCACGCCACGGGCGCTGGCGGAGGCGGGCCACGTGGCGCATCGCGTCGCGGCGGACCGGGCCCACCTGGTGGCGGGTCTGACGGCGTTCGCCGACCGGGGCGTGCAGGTCGTGTCCCCTGCGGAGGGGCCGTTCCTGCTGGTCCGGATGCCGGGCGCGGCCGCCGTACGACACCGGTTGCGCGAGCTCGGTTATGCGGTGCGACGGGGGGACACGTTTCCGGGACTGGACGAACAGTGGGTACGGGTCGCCGTCCGGGACCGGGCTACCGCGAGCGGCTTCCTGCGGGCACTGTCGGCTGCCCTGCGGTGACCGACGCGGCATCGGACGTCATCGGGGGCGTGGCCAAGGCCGAGCCGCCGGCCGGACGGACGTCGGTCGTCGCCGGTGGGCCGCTCCCCGCCCGGCGTGGTGGCCGGGTGGGGAGCGGTGCGGGGAGGTGGTGTCAGTTCTTGCGGCGCCGGGCCACCGTCACCGCTCCCCCGCCGGCCAGCAGCAGCACCAGCGCGCCGCCCGCGATGTACGGGGTCGCGGAGCTGCCCCCGGTCTCCGCGAGGTCCGCGCGGTCTCCCTGGGGCTTCGCGCCGGCCGCCGGGTCGTGGCTCGGCACGGGGTGAGCGGTGGGCGGGACCGCCGGGGTCTCGCAGGTGGCCTTCGCCAGGATGACCGTGCCCTCGACGTCGGCCACGTTGAGCTTCAAGGGGTTGACGGAGACCTTGAGTTCGAGGGCGGTGGCGGCGGCCGTACGGGTCGTGGTACGCCGCTGGGCGAGGTCGAGGCGGACCTCGCCGACGCCGGGCACCTTGACCTCGGTCGGGCCGCCGGCGGTGAGGGTGACCCGCTTGCCGAGGACGGTGACGGCGCCGAGGACGTTCGCGTCGGCGGCGGGCGCCCGGCCGGCCTCGCAGGTCGCCTTGGCGGTGACCGTGCCGACCTCGATCAGGGACAGCAGGGGCAGGCCGGGGACGTGCAGCCTGGCGTCGACGAGCCGGACCGAGCCCTCGGCGCGCCGGGCGGTCACGGTGGCCTTCGCCGAGGCGACGCCCGCGCCGAGGACCGTGAACGGCCTGCCGCCCGCCACCCCTTCGAGCCGGGCGGACAGCGCGGTCTTGTCGGCGCTCTGCGGTGCCTGGACCTCGTTGAGGGAGACCGCGAGCGGGACGTCGACGGTCTTGTTGAGCAGGGACACGTCGAGCCCGGTGCGCAGGACGACGGCGGAGGCGCGACCGTGGTCACCGGTCGCGTGCGCGGCGCCCGCGCCCAGGGCCGCCGGAGCGGCGGCGAGGGCGGTGACCGTCAGGACGGTGGCGAGACGGCGCGCGGGCATGCGGAAGTTGTTGCTGTTCAAGGCGGTGGGACCCCCAGTGGGAACATGCTTGGGACCCGTCAACCTTGTACGCACTGTGGGTGAACGGTCAGCAATCCTGGGTCACTTCACTCAAACGTGGATTTTCCGCACACCGATTCGAATCAGCGGGCACAGGCGTTCCCGCACGTTCCCCGCGCCCCTGCGCGGCTACTCGACGACGATCCCGTTCAGCACCACCCGGCGCGGTGCCGCCAGCACCCGTACGTCCGCGCGCGGATCGGCCTCGTACACCACGAGGTCGGCCGGTGCGCCCTCCTCCAGGCCAGGGCGGCCGAGCCAGGCACGGGCGCCCCAGCTCGCGGCCGAGACGGCGGCCACGGCGGGGATGCCCGCGGTGACCAGCTCGGCGACCTCCTCCGCGACCAGGCCGTGGGCGAGTGAGCCGCCGGCGTCCGTGCCGACGAACACCGGGATCCCGGCGTCGTAGGCGCCGCGCACGGTGTCATAGCGGCGTTCGTGCAGCCGCCGCATGTGCGCGGACCAGCGCGGGAACCGGGTGTCGCCGCCGGCCGCGAGCTGCGGGAAGGTGGCGATGTTGACGAGGGTGGGGACGATCGCGACGCCGCGCTCGGCGAAGAGCGGGATCAGGTCGTCGGTCAGGCCGGTGGCGTGCTCGATGCAGTCGATGCCCGCCTCGACCAGGTCGCGCAGGGAGCTCTCGGCGAAGCAGTGCGCGGTGACGCGGGCGCCGAGCCGGTGGGCCTCGCCGATGGCCGCCTCCACCGCGTCGCGCGGCCAGCAGGCGGACAGGTCCCCGAGGTCACGGTCGATCCAGTCGCCGACCAGCTTGACCCAGCCGTCGCCGCGCCGGGCCTCCTGGGCGACGTACGCGACCAGGTCGTCCGGTTCGATCTCCCAGGCGTAGTTGCGGATGTAGCGGCGGGTGCGGGCGATGTGCCGGCCGGCCCGGACGATCTTCGGCAGGTCCTCGCGGTCGTCGACCCAGCGGGTGTCGGAGGGCGAGCCGGCGTCCCGGATCAGCAGGGTGCCCGCCTCCCGGTCGGTGAGCGCCTGCTTCTCGGCGGTGGCGGAGTCGACCGGGCCCTGCGCGCCGAGGCCCACATGGCAGTGCGCGTCGACCAGGCCGGGCAGCGCCCAGCCCTCGACGGTCCGGACGTCCCGGGCGCCGGCGGGGCGGTCGTACGACACCCGGCCCCCGACCACCCACAGCTCGTCGCGGACGTCCCCGGGCCCGGCCAGGACCCGCCCCTTCACGTGCAGCACGGCGCCATCGCTCATGTACTGCACCTTAATCAGCTACTGCGCGGGCTTCCCCGCCTGGTCCGAGGTCTCCTCCTCCACCTCGGCCATCGCCGGGTCCAGCACCCGGGACAGGAAGTGGCGGGTGCGCTCGTGCTGCGGGTTGCCGATGACCTGCTCCGGGCTGCCGTCCTCGACGATCACGCCGCCGTCCATGAAGACGACCCGGTCGGCGACCTCGCGGGCGAAGGTCATCTCGTGGGTGACGACCATCATGGTCATGCCCTCGTCGGCGAGCATGCGCATGACGGCGAGGACATCGCCGACCAGCTCCGGGTCGAGCGCCGAGGTCGGCTCGTCGAAGAGCATGACCTTCGGGCCCATCGCCAGCGCCCGGGCGATGGCCACCCGCTGCTGCTGGCCGCCGGAGAGGGAGGACGGGTAGGCCTCCGCCTTCTCGGCCAGGCCGACCCGGGCGAGGTTCTCGGCGGCGATCCTCGCGGCCTCCGCCTTGCCCCGCCCGAGGACCCGGCGCTGCGGCAGCGTGAGGTTCTCGGTGACGCTCAGGTGCGGGAAGAGGTTGAACTGCTGGAAGACCATGCCGATGCGGCGGCGTACGGCGTCGATGTCGACATCCGGGTCCGTCAGCTCGGTGCCGCCGACGAAGACCTGGCCCTTGGTGGGCTCCTCCAGCAGGTTCACACAGCGCAGGAGGGTCGACTTGCCGGAACCCGAAGGGCCGATGACGCAGACGACCTCGCCCGAGCCGATCTCCAGGTCGATGCCCTTGAGCACCTGGTTGTCACCGAAGGACTTGTGCAGGTCCTGGACGCGGATCTCGGGGCTGGTCACTTGATCTCCTTCTGGGCCTTGGCCTCCAGACGGCGGGCGACGAAGCCGAGCGGGATGGTGACCAGCAGGTAGCACAGGCCCGCGACCAGGATCGGCGTGGAGTTGGCGGTCGTACTGGCCAGGTCCCGGCCGTACTTGGACAGCTCGCGCTCCTCCAGGGTCACGCCGAGCAGCAGCACCAGGGAGGAGTCCTTGAAGAGCATGATCAGCTCGTTGGTGAGCGGCGGCAGGATGATCCGGAAGGCCTGCGGGATGATGATGGAGATCATGGCCCTGGCCGGTGAGAAGCCCAGCGAACGGGCCGCCTCCATCTGCCCCTTGGGCACGGCCTGGATGCCGGCGCGGAACGTCTCCGCCATGTAGGCGGCGCCGATGAGGCCGAGGCCGAGAGCACCCTTGCCGTAGGTGCCGCCCGGGATCTCCGTGCCGGGGAAGGCCAGCGGCACGGCCACCGCGATGAAGACGAAGATCAGCAGGGCGGGCAGGCCGCGGAAGACCTCGATGTAGATGCCGGCCACCCACCGGTACGGCCCCACGGAGGACAACCGCATCAGCGCGATGACCAGGCCGAGCACCAGTCCGAGGACGAATCCGGACACC
This sequence comes from Streptomyces sp. RB17, assembly GCF_009604455.1. GTDB lineage: Bacteria > Actinomycetota > Actinomycetes > Streptomycetales > Streptomycetaceae > Streptomyces. Next base: position 1,437,391 of record NZ_WEGL01000001.1, on the reverse strand, counting down.
GTGTACAGCACGGTGTTCTTCAGCGCCAGCGTGATGACGTCCGGCCACATCTGCTTCGCGATGCCGCCCTGCGCGAACTGGTTCTGCAGCCGCCCCCAGTCCGCCGTGACCGCCACGGCGATCACGGCGGCGACGAAGACGACGTACTGGATGCCCCGGGACAGTCGCCGCTTCTGAGTGCGGGTCAGTCCCTTTTTCCTCGGTCGCAGTTGTACGTCGAGATCCGTCATGAGGCGGCGGGAGAGGCCACGGAGGCGTTGTACGGGCCGATCCACTGCTCGTACAGCTTCTTGTAGGTGCCGTCGGCCTTGGCGTCCTTCAGGGCCTTGTCGATGGCCTCGCGCAGCGCCGTGTTGCCCTTCTTGACCGTGAAGCCGTACTGCTCGCCGGTCTTGAGGTTGTCGACGACCTTGAACTTGTCCGCGTTGGCCTTGTCCTTCAGCCAGCCCTGGACGACCGGGTAGTCGATGACGACGGCCTGGACCTGGCCGGTGCGCAGGCCGTTGAGGACCGCGTCGGAGGACTCGAAGGAGACCGGGTCGTAGCCCTTGCCCTTGACGTAGTCCTCGCCGGTGGTCTGCGCCTGGGCGCCGAGCTTCTCGCCCTTGGCCTTGACGTCGGCGAGCGAGTTGATCCCGCTGCTCTTGGCGACCAGGACGGCCTGGGTGGCCTCGAAGTACGGGGCGGAGAAGTCGACGTTCTTCTTGCGCTCGGGCGTGATCGTCATGCCGGCGGCGGCCAGGTCGCACTGGCCGGAGTTCAGGAAGGCGCCGGTCTTGAAGTTCTCGAACGGCGTGTCGACGATCTGCTGCTTGACGCCGAGGTTCTTGGCGACGAGGTCGATGAGGGAGACGTCGAAGCCCTGCACCTTGCCGTTGATCTCCGACTGGAACGGCGGGTACGGCAGGTGGGTGCAGGTGGTCAGCTGACCGGCCTTGACGAGGTGGACCCCCTTGACGGTGGCACCGCCGCTCCCCCCGCTGCCGTTCGAGGAGCAGCCGGCCACGACGAGGACCAGCCCGGCGGTCGCGGTGGTGGCAGCCAGGAGGCGGGACCGGCGTCCGAGGAGCGTTTTCATGGGGGATCTTCTCTGTGGGGGAACTGTGGGTTCCGATTATAAGGAAGAGTTTGAGTACCTCAAATCAAACCGATGGTTAAGGGGGGCTTGGACCTAAGATCGGTGGAGTTGAGCCGAATATTGCCCCCGAGAACGAAGAGAGCGCAGCCGTGACCCACCCTTTCCTCGACCTGCCCCCACTGAGTGCCGAGCGCTTCGCCGCCATCGAGGACGGGGTCGCCCGGCTGCTGGGCACCCGGCAGGACGTGCTGGTCACGCAGGGCGAGGCGCTGCTGCCGCTGGAGGGCGCGATCCGCGCGGCGGCCGGTTCCGGCACGGTGGCCCTGAACGTGATCACGGGCCCGTACGGGCAGACGTTCGGCAACTGGCTCCGGGACGCGGGTGCGACGGTGTACGACCTCTGCGTCCCCTTCCACACGGCGGTGACCGCCGACCGGATCCGGGAGGCGTTCGCCGAGCACCCGGAGATCGACTTCGTGTCGCTGGTGCACGCGGAGGCGGCGACCGGCAACACCAATCCGGTCGCGGAGATCGGCGAGGCGGTACGGGAGCAGGGCGCGCTGTTCTACCTGGACGCGGTCGCCTCCGTGGGCGCGGAGCCGGTGCTGCCCGACGCGTGGGGCGTGGACCTGTGCGTGATCGGGGCGCAGAAGGCGATGGGTGGGCCGGCGGGGGTGTCGGCGATCTCGGTGAGCGAGCGGGCCTGGGCCCGGATGGCGGCGAACCCGAACGCGCCGCGCCGCTCCTATCTGTCGCTGCTGGACTGGAAGGAGCGCTGGCTCGACGCCGGCCGCGCGGTGCTGCCGCACGCTCCGGCGCAGTTGGAGATGCTGGCACTGGAGGCGTGTCTGGAGCGGATCGAGTCGGTGGGGCTGGACGAGGTCATGGCCCGGCATCGAAGTGCCGCGCTGGCCACGCGGGCGGGTGCGGTCTCGCTGGGCGGGGGGCTTGAGCCCTATGTGTACGAGGCCGCGGATGCGGCGCCGGTGGCCACGACACTGCGGGTGCCGTCGCAGGTAGTGGCGTCGGAGGTGGTGGCTCGGGCCCTGACCGACGATCCGACGCTGCCGATCGCCGCCGGCGGTGGGGCGCTGGCCAAGGAGATGATCCGGGTCAACCATTACGGGGCGGATGCTTCGCCGGAGACCGTGGAGAGGTGTCTGGCGGCGCTCGGGGCGGCGCTCGGCGTTTGACGTCGCCCCCTGGGGGCTCCGCCCCCAGACCCCCGTCCGCCCACCCGCCCACGCGTCCCGGTCGGCCAAAAGGGCGCCCCTCCGCGGATGCGCGGCCCTGTCGATGTCAGCACCCGGTGCCATCCTTCCCCCATGACCACGCCACGGACGCCCCAGTCCCCCAAGACACCCCGAACCCCCCTCACCCTCCCCGACGGCCGCCCCGTCCCCCCGATGACCGGTTCCGAGCGTGCCCTGCTGGAAGGCTGGCTGGACTTTCACCGGGCCACGCTGGAGCTGAAGTGCCGGGGGCTGGACGAGGCGCAGGTGCGGCTGGCCTCGGCGGAGCCGTCGGAGTTGACGCTGCTCGGGCTGGTGCAGCATCTCGCCGAGGTCGAACGGAACTGGTTCCAGCGGGTGCTGGCCGGCCTGGACGTGCCGCCGGTGTTCGAGGAGGAGACGGGGTACGCGCTCGACCCCGCACGGGGGCTCGAAGAGGCGCTCGGCGTATGGCGGCGGGAGATCGCGCGCGGACGCGAGCTGCTGGCCGTGCGCTCTCTGGAGGACACCGGGCGGATCGTCGACGAGCCGATGACCGGCATGGAGGTCAGTGTGCGCTGGGTGCTGATCCACCTCATCGAGGAGTACGCCCGGCACAACGGTCATGCCGACATTCTGCGTGAACGAATCGACGGGGCCACCGGAGCCTGAATTCAATATTCGGGTTAGTTTCACAATTCCCGCAAATTCTCCCGGTGGCAGCTTCCCATGGTCTTCTGCCCGCTTTTTGCAAACCTAAACGGGGGAATTTCCTAGCGGTTTTCTGCCGGTTTCCGTGCTGTGACGTACTCCACAGCAAGGCCCGTTTGCCCCGATTTGATGTGGGTCAATTCCGACATTTCACCAGACTCTCTGTGCGGCACAGCGACGGTGCCCGTGCATTTCCTAATTCACCTCGCTAAATTCGTGCCGCATGACTGCCGCACCCGCAGACCTGATCGTCGACCAACCGGCGGTGACCGACGGAGCCGCGCTCTGGCGTCTCGCCAAGGACTCGAAAACCCTCGACTTGAACTCCTCGTACAGTTATCTGCTGTGGTGCCGGGACTTCGCCGGCACCTCGGCGGTGGCGCGCGGTGCGGACGGGGAGCCGGTCGGTTTCGTCACCGGCTATGTGCGGCCGGAGCGCCCCCGCACGCTGCTCGTCTGGCAGGTGGCCGTCGACTCCGCCCACCGGGGTCTCGGTATCGCCGCCGCGCTGCTGGACGGGCTGGCCGGACGCCTGGCCGCCGAGCGCGGCATCACCGACGTGGAGACCACCATCACCCCCGGCAACACCGCCTCCGAGCGGCTGTTCACCTCGTTCGCCGCCCGGCACGGCGCGCGCGTCGAGCGTGCGGTGCTGTTCCCCACCGAGCTGTTCCCGGACGGACCGCACGACCCCGAAGTCCTCTACCGCATCGGCCCGCTGACCGATGCCACCCCCACAGAAGCCCACTGAGGAGCGATTCACCGTGACCATCACCCAGCCCGACCTCAGCGTCTTCGAGACTCTCGAGTCCGAGGTGCGCAGCTACTGCCGCGGCTGGCCCACGGTCTTCGACCGCGCGCAGGGCAGCCGGATGTTCGACGAGGACGGTCATGTCTACCTCGACTTCTTCGCCGGTGCCGGCTCACTCAACTACGGTCACAACAACCCCGTACTCAAACGGGCGTTGATCGACTATCTGGCACGCGACGGGGTGACCCACGGGCTCGACATGTCGACCACCGCCAAGCGGTCCTTCCTGCAGGCCTTCCAGGATCTGGTGCTGCGCCCGCGCGATCTGCCGTACAAGGTCATGTTCCCGGGGCCGACCGGTACCAACGCCGTGGAGTCGGCCCTGAAGCTGGCCCGCAAGGTGAAGTCGCGCGAGGCGATCGTGTCGTTCACCAACGCCTTCCACGGGATGTCGCTGGGCTCGCTCGCGGTGACCGGCAACGCCTTCAAGCGGGCCGGCGCCGGGATCCCGCTGGTGCACGGCACGCCGATGCCGTTCGACAACTACTTCGACGGCACGGTGCCGGACTTCCTGTGGTTCGAGCGGCTGCTGGAGGACCAGGGCTCCGGCCTCAACAAGCCCGCCGCGGTGATCGTGGAGACCGTGCAGGGCGAGGGCGGCATCAATGTGGCCAGGCCGGCGTGGCTGCGCGCGCTGAAGGAGCTGTGCGAGCGGCAGGACATGCTGCTGATCGTCGACGACATCCAGATGGGCTGCGGGCGTACGGGCGCCTTCTTCTCGTTCGAGGAGTCCGGGATCACGCCCGACATCGTCACGGTCTCCAAGTCCATCAGCGGCTACGGGCTGCCGATGTCGCTGTGCCTGTTCAAGCCGGAGCTGGACGTCTGGGAGCCGGGCGAGCACAACGGCACCTTCCGGGGCAACAACCCCGCGTTCGTCACCGCCACCGCGGCGCTGGAGACGTACTGGACCGACGGCTCGGCCATGGAGAAGCAGACCCGCGCCCGTGGCGAGCAGGTCGAGCAGGCGCTGATCGCCATCACCGAGGAGAACCTCGCCGACGTGAAGGAGTACCGCGGGCGCGGTCTGGTCTGGGGCATGGAGTTCCACGACAAGGACCGGGCCTCGCGGATCGCGCGGCGGGCCTTCGAGCTCGGGCTGCTCATCGAGACGTCCGGCCCCGAGGGCGAGGTCGTCAAGCTGCTGCCCGCCCTCACCATCACCCCCGAAGAGCTGGACGAGGGGCTGAGCGTCCTCGCCCGCGCCGTCCGGGAAACCGTCTGACCGACGCCCTCCGGCCGGCACCGTCCGACCTCATCCGACCGACCCTGTGATCAACCCGGAGAGAGAACACCACCGTGATCGTCCGATCGTTCAAGGACATCGAAGGCACCGACCGGCACGTCAGGTCCAAGTCCGGCACCTGGGAGAGCAAGCGGATCGTCCTCGCCAAGGAGCGGGTCGGCTTCTCCCTGCACGAGACCATCCTGTACGCCGGCACCGAGACGTCGATGTGGTACGCCAACCACATCGAGGCCGTCGTCTGCACCCGGGGCGAGGCCGAACTCACCGACCACGAGGCCGGGAAGACGTACACCATCACGCCCGGCACCATGTACCTCCTCGACGGGCACGAGCGGCACACGCTGCGCGTCAAGGAGGACTTCCACTGCATCTGCGTGTTCAACCCGCCGGTGACCGGACGGGAGGACCACGACGAGAACGGCGTCTACCCGCTGCTCACCGAGCCCGAGGAGGTGTGAGAACCCATGACCACTGCCAGCGTCACCGATCTCTACCCGACCCGCGGCACCACCGAGGTGACCGTCCCGCGCCAGGACCCGGTCGTCTGGGGTTCCCCGGACACCCCGGGACCGGTCCCGGCGGCCAATCTGCAGGCGTACGAGCGTGACGGCTTCCTCGCCGTCGACCAGCTGATCGCCCCGGACGAGGTCGAGGTCTACAAGCGCGAGCTGGACCGGCTGGTCGGCGACCCGGCGATCCGCGCCGACGAGCGCTCCATCGTGGAGCCGAAGTCGAAGGAGATCCGCTCGGTCTTCGAGGTGCACCGGATCAGCGAGGTGTTCGCCGACCTGGTGCGCGATCCGCGGGTCGTCGGGCGCGCCCGGCAGATCCTCGGCTCGGACGTGTACGTCCACCAGTCCCGGATCAACGTCAAGCCCGGTTTCGGCGCGAGCGGCTTCTACTGGCACTCGGACTTCGAGACCTGGCACGCCGAGGACGGTCTGCCGAACATGCGCACGGTGTCGGTCTCGATCGCGCTGACCGAGAACCACGACACCAACGGCGGCCTGATGATCATGCCGGGCTCGCACCGGACGTTCCTGGGCTGCGCCGGCGCCACGCCGGAGGACAACTACAAGAAGTCGCTGCAGATGCAGGACGCGGGCACGCCCTCGGACGAGGCGCTGACCGCGCTCGCGGGCGAGCACGGCATCAAGCTGTTCACCGGCAAGGCCGGCTCGGCGACCTGGTTCGACTGCAACTGCATGCACGGCTCGGGCGACAACATCACGCCGTTCCCGCGCAGCAACGTGTTCATCGTGTTCAACAGCGTGGAGAACAAGGCCGTGGAGCCGTTCGCGGCTCCGGTACGACGGCCCACGTTCATCGGAGCAAGGGATTTCACTCCCGTGGGGTGAGTGGAGACCGGCCGGGGTCCGGGGGTCGTCCCCCGGAGAACCCGGCATTGGGGCGCGAGACTTCACGCCGGTGAAGTAGCCCCCTTTCAGCACCGGGCCGGGGCCTCCTCGTGTGGGACGGGGGGCTCCGGCCCGGTCATGTCGTCAGCCGGCCAGCACGTTCAGCAGGCGGTCGACGTCGGCGGGCGTGTTGTAGAGGTGGAAGGCCGCGCGGAGGTTGCCGGCGCGGTCGGAGACCTCGATCCCGGCTCGGCTCAACTCCGGCTGGCGCGCGCCCAGCCCGGGCACGGAGACGATCGCCGAGCCCGGAGCGGGCACCGGCTCGTGGCCGAGGTCCGCGAGCCCCGCGCGGAACCGGTCGGCGAGAGCGACGTCGTGGGCGTGGATCGCCGCCACGCCGAGTTCCTCGACGAGTTCGAGGGAGCGGCGCAGGCCCGCGAAGGTGAACAGGGAGTGGGTCAGGTCGAACCGCCGGGCGGACCGGGCGAGTTCGGTCACCGGCCCGTAGCAGCTGTCCCACGGCTGCTCGGCCGCGACCCAGCCCCCGAGCAGCGGGGTCAGTCCGCCGAAGTCCTCGGGGACGGTGAGGAACGCCGTGCCGTGCGGGCCCAGCAGCCACTTGAAGGAGACGCTCGCGGTGAAGTCGTGGGCGTCCGCCTGCATCGGCAGCCAGCCGGCGGCCTGGGAGAAGTCGACGTAGGTGCGGGCGCCATGGGCGCGGGCGGCCTCGCGCAGGGCGGCCAGGTCGGCGATCCGGCCGTCGGCGGACTGGGCGGCGCTGACCGCGACGAGCGCGGTGCCGGGGCGGACGGACTCGGCGATCCGCTCCAGCGGGACCGAGCGGACCTTGAGGTCGCCGCGCACATGGAACGGGTTCAGCACGGAGGTGAAGTCGTCGTCGGCCGTGAGGACTTCGGCGCCCGCCGGCAGCGAGGCGGCGATCACCCCGGTGTGTGCGGCGACCGAGGCACCCGCCGCGACCCGGCCGGCCGGGACTCCGGCGAGCCGGGCGTACGCGGTCCGGCAGGCCTCCACGTCCTCGTACAGCGCAGTCAGCGGCCGGCCCTCGGCCCGCAGCAGCGCCGCCTGCTGGAGGGCGGTGACGGTGCGGGCGGGCAGCAGGCCGTTGCTCGCGGTGTTGAGGAAGATGCTCTTCGGGGTGAACTCGGCGCGGACGAGGCTCTCGAACGTCTCCGTGGTCTCCATGGGACCACTCTGCGGCCCGATGAAGTCGTAGTCCATTGCGGATTTCTACGTGGATCGGCTCAGAAAGCCTTATACGTCCGCGCCGACCTGCGGTTTCTCAGTGCTGCGGCACCGCGCACCCGTCCGGACCGCACGCCGCCCCGTCCCCCTGGTCTCCCTGATCGACCAGCTTCAGCGGCGAGTGCTCGCCCCAGGCCTGGGTCAGCGCCCGGGTGAAGACCTCGGCGGGCTGGGCCCCGGAGACGCCGTACTTCCGGTCGAGGACGAAGAAGGGCACGCCGTTCGCGCCGAGCTGGGCGGCCTCGCGCTCGTCGGCGCGGACGTCGTCGGCGTAGCGGGACGGGTCGGCGAGCACCGCGCGGACGGCCTCGGCGTCGAGACCGGCCGCCACGGCCAGCTCGACGAGCCGCTCGTCGCCCTCGGTGAAGACGGACCGCTCCTCGGCGAAGTTCGCCCGGTACAGGATCTGGATCAGCTCGTCCTGCCTGCCCTGCTCCTTGGCGAAGTGCAGCAGGCGGTGCATGTCGAAGGTGTTGCCGTGGTCGCGGCCCCGGGTGCGGTAGTCCAGTCCCTCGGCGGCGGCCTGGGCGCCGAGGTTGTCCTCGCCGGCCTGGGCCTGGGCCTCGCTCATGCCGTACTTCCTGGTCAGCATGGTGATCACCGGCTGGACGTCGCCCTTGGCGCGGCGCGGGTCCAGCTCGAAGGAGCGGTGCACGACCTCGACGTCGTCGCGGTGCGGGAAGGCAGCGAGCGCCTTCTCGAAGCGGGCCTTGCCCACGTAGCACCAGGGGCAGGCGATGTCGCTCCAGATCTCGACGCGCATGTCTTCGGCTCTCTCCAGGTCGTACGGGCGCGGAGGCTCTCTCCCGCCGGTACGTGAACGTTCAAGCAGCGCGGTTCATTCCCGGGGTACGGACAAACGCAGGAAGAGATGGTGGTCGCCCTCGGCGGGCGGGTTGTCGGGGTCCGCCACCCAGCCCAGGCGGGCGTAGAAGGCCTGGGCGCGCCGGTTGTCCATGTGCACGTCGAGGACCGCCGCCCGCTTGCCGTCGGCCCGCCACTCCTCCACACAGGCCGCGTGCAGGGCCGTACCGATGCCGGAGCGCCAGTGGCCGGGGTCGACGTGGAACTGGAAGAGCTTGACCGTTTCCGCGGGGGCGCCGTCGGGGGTGCGGAAGGAGGCGATGCCGACGATCCGGCCCTGCTCGACGGCGCACAGCACATGGCCGTCGGGGCGCTCGATGGAACCGCGCCAGGCCGCGGCCCAGTCGGTGTCGTCCTGCGGGACCCCGTCCGGGTAGTACGTCGAACGGGCCCGGAAGTGCAGCTCGGCGATGACCTCGGCTTCGGCGGGCAGGGCGGTACGGATCACGCGGCCGCTCGTCACACGTTGACTGATCATGCAACGGAGGACGTGACCGCATCCGGCCCGGTTCCGAGGCGGCTGAACTGGGTCCGGTACGCGCTCGGGGTGAGGCCGGTGCGGCGGACCATGTGGGCGCGCAGGGAGTCGGCGGTGCCGAGGCCGCAGGCGGCGGCCACCTGGTCCATGGGCAGCGTGGTGGTCTCCAGCAGTTCCCTGGCGCGCTCGATGCGCTGGTGGAGGAGCCACTGCAGGGGGCTGACGCCGCTCTCGGCGTGGAAGCGGCGGGTGAGCGTGCGTACGGAGACTCCGGAGTGCCGGGCCAGGTCGGTGAGGGTGAGCGGCTTGTCGAGGTTGCGCATGGCCCAGCCGCGGGTGTCGGCGCAGGCGGTGCCGCGCTCGGGCGGCAGCGGGGTGTGGGTGAACTGGGTCTGGCCGCCGGGGCGGACCGGGGCGACCAGGGCAAGGCGGGCGACCTCGTTGGCGACGGCGGCGCCGTAGTCGGTGCGGATGATGTGCAGGCACAGGTCGATGCCGGCGGCGTAGCCGGAGGAGGTGAGGTACGGCCCGTCCTGGACGTACAGGACGTCGCCCTGGAGGTGCACCTGCGGGTACCGCTTGCGCAGTTCGTCGGCGTGCGCCCAGTACGTGGTGGCCCTGCGGCCGTGCAGCAGGCCCGCCTCGGCGAGCTGGAAGGCGCCGGTGCAGATGGAGGCGATCCGCTTGCCGGCGTCGGCGGCCTCCCGGACGGCGGCCACGATCCGGGGCTCCGGCTCGAACGGGGCGCCGGTGCCCGCGACGACCACCGTGTCCGCCTCCCGCAGGGCGTCGAGCCCGTGGCGCACGGACAGGTCGAGACCGCCGGTGGTGGGGACCGGGCCCGGGTCGGCGGCGCAGACGAGCACCTCGTAGCCCGGCCGGCCGTCCACCTCCACCTTGCCGAACAGCATCTCGGGGATCGCGAGGTTGAACATCGACACCGGCGAAGGCGCGATGACGGCGACACGGTGCGGCATGGCCAGAACCTCCGGATGCGTGGCATTCAGGCCACTACTGTACGGCAGCCGGAATCCGCAGCATGGGGGCATGTCAACGAATCAGATGCCCAGGGTCGGCCAACTCGCCCCTGCGGAAGGTGACTTGGAGCCCACCCGGTCCTCCGCCCCGCTCACCCTCACCGCCGCCCTGCTCGGCTTCGCGCTGATCTGCCTCGACGCGTCCGTGGTCAACGTGGCCCTGCCCGCCATCGGCTCGGCCCTGGGCGGCGGGATGTCCGGCCTGCAGTGGGTGGTCGACGCCTACACGCTGGCCTTCGCGGCGCTGATGCTGTCCACCGGGGCCTTCTCCGACCGGGCCGGGGCGAGCCGGGCGTTCGCGCTGGGCACCACGGTGTTCACGCTCGCCTCGGCGGCCTGCGGGCTGGCGCCGAATCTGCCGGCCCTGATCGGCGCGCGGGTGGTCCAGGGCGTCGCGGCGGCCGTGGTGCTCCCGGCGTCGCTGGCGCTGGTGCGGCAGGCGTACCGGGAACCGGCACGGCGGGCCCGCGCGGTGGCGGCCTGGGCGGCGGGCGGTTCGCTCGCCGTGGCCCTCGGTCCGGTGGCGGGCGGTGCGCTGACCACCGTCTGGGACTGGCGCGGCATCTTCTTCGTCAACCTGCCGGTGGGCGCCGCGATCCTGGCCCTGCTCGTCCGCGCCCCGCGCTCGCGGCCGCGCCCGGCACCGCTGGATCTGCCCGGCCAGCTGACGGCGGTGGCGGCCCTGGTGTCCCTGACCTTCGCGGTGATCGAGGGCGGGACGGCGGGCCGGGCGGCACTGGCGGTGGCCGTTCTCGCGGGCGCGGCGTTCCTGCGCATCGAGGCGCGCCGGCCCCATCCGGTGGTGCCCCTCGGCCTGTTCCGCGACCGGACCGTGGCCACGGCCGTCGCGGTGGGCTCCGCGGTCAGCGTGGCGTTCTACAGCATGGTGTTCGTCTTCTCGCTCTTCTTCCAGCAGGTCCAGGGCCACTCCGCGCTGTACGCCGGGCTGATGTTCCTGCCGATGACGGGTCTGATCGGGGTGACGAACGTGGTGGCGGGCAAGCTCGCGGGCCGCTACGGCCCCCGGCTGCCGATGCTGGTGGGCCAGCCGCTCGCCGTCGCCGGCCTGCTCCTGCTGCTGTACGTCGACGCCGGCACGCCCCCGGCCCTGGTGTCCGTGCTGCTGGTGCCGCTGGCGCTGGGCTGCGCGCTGACGGTCCCGCCGCTGACCGCCGCGATGATGGACGCCGTACCCGCCGAGCGGGCGGGCCTGGCGGCCGGGGTGCTCAACTCGGCCCGGCAGGTGGCCGGCGGCCTGGGCATCGCGGTGTTCGGAGCGCTGCTCGGACACGGCTTCCAGGCCGGTATGCGCTGGAGCCTGGCCGTCGGCGCGGCCCTGCTCACGGTGACGTTCGCGCTCAGCTTCCGTCTCGCAGGTCGCTCGGCCAGGACGTCCTGAACTCGAGGTGGTCGTACGTGACCACGCACCCCTCCCCCAGCGGCGCCTGGGTCATGAAGCCGACCAGCGCGTCACCGGTCTCCTTCTCGCCGCCGAGGGTGAACAGCCGGACGAAGGTCCAGCACTCGCCGTCCCGGGAGGCGTGGAAGGCGAAGGCCCGCCCGGTCCTGCTGACCCGCAGCCACACCGAACTCCCTTCCACCGTGAAGGAGTTGGCGTCGTCGGAGTGTCCCCGGGTGACCACCGTGCAGACGGTGGGCACGTCCGGGGAGTACTCCAGACAGAGCTTGGCCCAGGCCCGCTCGCCCACATGGACGTAGAGCACGCCCGCGTCGAAGGACGCGTTGAACCCGACCGTGACCCGCGCGATCAACTGGAAGTCGCCTTCCGGCGCACCGAGCAGCCGGGGTGCGTCGGAGGCGGGGTCCAGGGCCTCCCCGGTGGGCGTGACGAACCGGTCCTGCCGGGGGCCGGCCCAGCCGGTGAGCACGCCGTCCTCGTAGGACCAGTGCCCGTCGGGCCCGTATGTGCGCAGGGGGAAGGGGAGTTCAGGGAGTTTCACGTCCATGGTCCGATTGTCTCAGCGCGTCTCGGCGGAAGGTCGGGGTCCGCGCTATCGCTCCAGAACCCCGTTGAACCTCCGGGGAAGTCCCAGCGGGTTGTCGTCCTTCAGCTCGGCCGGCAGCAGGGCCGACGGCGCGTTCTGGTAGGCGACCGGCCGCAGCCACCGCTCGATGGCGGTACCGCCCACGGAGGTGGAGGTGGAGGTCGTCGCGGGGTACGGCCCGCCGTGGTGCTGGGCCGGTGCCACCGCGACCCCCGTCGGCCACGCGTTGACCACCACACGTCCGGCCAGCGGAGTCAGCTCGGTGAGGATCTCCGCGCCGCGCCCCTCGCCGGCCGCCTCCTCGGCGGACAGTTGTACGGTCGCCGTCAGGTTGCCCGGCAGCCGGGACAGGACCGACGCCGCCTCACCCTCGTCCTCATAGCGGACCACCACGGTGACCGGCCCGAAGCACTCCTCCAGGAGTTGGTCGTAGGCCCCCTCTTCGGCCAGCCTGCCCGCCGGCACCGTGAGGAACCCGGCGCTGACCGTGTGCGCGCCGCCCGCGCCCGGGGTGACCGGGGAGTCCACCTCGGGGAGCTGGGCGCGCTCGGCCACCCCGGCGATGAAGTTGTCCCGCATCCGGTGGTCCAGCAGCACGCCCGCCTCGGTGTTGCTCACCGCGGCCGTCAGGGCCTTGACCAGGCCGTCGCCCGCCGCGCCGGACGGCACCAGCACCAGACCGGGCTTCACGCAGAACTGCCCGACCCCCAGCGTCATCGACCCGGCGAGCCCGGTGCCGATCTCCTCGGCGCGCTCGGCGGCGGCGGCCTCGGTCACCAGGACCGGGTTCAGCGAGCCCAGCTCGCCGTGGAACGGGATCGGCACCGGCCGCGCGGCGGCCGCGTCGAAGAGGGCGCGTCCGCCCCGTACCGAACCGGTGAAGCCCGCCGCGGCGACCAAGGGGTGCTTGATCAGCTCGACGCCCGCCTCGAAGCCGTGCACCAGGCCGACGACGCCCTCGGGGATGCCGTGCTCGGCTGCGGCCCGGCGCAGCACCTTGGCGACCAGCTCGGACAGGGCCGGGTGGTCGGGATGGGCCTTGACGACGACCGGGCAGCCCGCGGCGAGCGCGCTCGCGGTGTCGCCGCCGGCGACGGAGAAGGCGAAGGGGAAGTTGGAGGCGGAGTAGACGGCGACGACGCCGAGCGGCACCTTGTAGCGGCGCAGGTCCGGCACGGGCGGGGTCGCCGTGTCGTCGGGGTGGTCGATGACGACGTCGAGGAAGGCGCCCTCGTCGACGATGCCGGCGAAGGCCCGCAGCTGGTAGCTGGTGCGGGCGAGTTCGCCGGTGAGGCGGACCGGGCCGAGGGCGGTCTCGGCGTCGGCGGTCTCGACCAGGCCGTCCCTGGCCGCCTCCAGGCCCGCGGCGGCCGAGCGCAGGAAGGCGGAGCGCACCGCGCGGTCGGCGAGGGCGCCGCGCACGGCGTGGGCCGCGCGGACCGCCGTGTCCACCTCCTGGGCTGTGGCCTCCACCGCAACCTGTTCACGCTGCTTCCCGGTACGCGGGTCGACACTCCAGACTGGTGCTGCTGCCACCGCGGGTCCCTCCAGTAAGGCCGCAAGAACTAGGGTCACCGATCAGCCGCGTTCGATATACTGAACACTGTCTCTGATGATGAATATGCTGTTCGGAGACTATTTCCCGGCGATTGAAGGGGTCAAGGGCGATGTCGGCTGGCGAGACAGGCGGGGCCCAGGTCAAGTCCGCGGTGCGGACCGTTGAATTGCTCGAGTACTTCGCCGGCAAGCCCGGCATGCACTCCCTCGCGGCCGTACAGGAGGCCGTGGGGTACCCCAAGTCCAGCCTGTACATGCTGCTGCGCACACTCGTGGAGCTGGGCTGGGTGGAGACCGACGCGACGGGCACGCGGTACGGCATCGGGGTGCGGGCGCTGCTGGTCGGCACCTCGTACATCGACGGCGACGAGGTGGTGGCCGCCGCCCGGCCGACCCTGGACCGGCTCTCCGACGACACCACGGAGACCATCCACCTGGCCCGGCTCGACGGCACCAACGTCGTCTATCTGGCCACCCGCCAGTCCCAGCACTACCTGCGCCCCTTCACCCGGGTCGGGCGCCGGCTGCCCGCGCACTCCACCTCGCTCGGCAAGGCGATCCTCGCCACGTACACCGACGAACAGGTGCGCAAGCTGCTGCCGGAGACCCTGCCCGCGCTCACCGAGAACACCCTCACCGACCGGGAGAAGCTCATCGAGGAGCTGCACCAGGTGCGCGAACAGGGCTACGCGGTCGACCGTGAGGAGAACACCCTCGGCCTGCGCTGCTTCGGCGTGGCGATCCCCTACCGCACCCCGGCCCGGGACGCGATCAGCTGCTCGGTGCCGGTGGCCCGGCTGACCCCCGCCCACGAGCAGATGATCAGGGACGCGCTGTTCGACGCCCGCGACCGGCTGACGCTGGCGACCCGGCGGCTCTGAGCGCGCACCTCCTGGGCCCGGCGCCCGGGCCGTCGTAGGCTCGGGCGTCATGGAGATCGCATTGCGTGCCGTCGAGGACGGTGACCTGCCGGTGTTCTACCGGCAGATGACGGACCAAGAGGCCCTCCGCATGGCCGCGTTCGGGCCCGCGGACCCGGCCGACCGGGAGGCCTTCGACGCCCGGTGGAAGCGCATACGCGCCTCCTCCGACGTGCCGCGCACGGTGCTGGCCGACGGGCAGGTCGTGGGCAGTGCCGCGGTCTACGGCGAGCCGGGCGAGCGCGAGGTGACGTACTGGATCGACCGCGCCCACTGGGGCCGCGGTGTCGCCACGGCGGCGTTGCGGGCCCTGCTCGCCGAGGTCCCCGAACGGCCGCTGTACGCGCGGGCGGCGGCCGACAACACCGCGTCGCTGCGGGTGCTGCACAAGTGCGGCTTCCGCGAGACGGCCCGGGCCCGGGGGTACGCGAACGGGCGGGGCCGGGAGATCGAGGAGGTCGTGCTCGTCCTGCGGGACTGAGCGTCTCCCCCGTGCGGCGGAGACGGATCGTCGGGCCGCAGGAGGTGAACGGCCCCTGCCGCGCGGGAGCGTTGAGGCATGACGATCTCCACGGCCCCTGTCCCTCTGCGCGTCCCGGCCGGGCGGCGCCTGCTCCGCCTCGTCGCCATCGCCGCCTGCCTGCCGTATCTGTCCCTCAAGCTCGCCTGGATCGCCGGGAGCCACCTCGGCATCCCGGACGGCAGCCCGCTGCTGGAGCACCGGCTGGCCCTGGCGCTCGCCAACGGCCTGACCGTGCTGATGGACGCGGCCGTCGTCGTGCTGGCCCTGCTGCTGACCCGGCCGTGGGGGCGGCGGGTGCCCGCCTGGCTGCTCGCGGTGCCGATGTGGCTCGCCATGGGGCTCCTCGCGCCCATCATGGTGGACTTCCCGCTGCAGCTCGTCCTGCACGGCGGCGGTGGCGGCCACAGCGCCGGCAAACCCTTCCTGGCCGACTGGGTCTTCGCGGTGGTGTACGGCGGGTTCATCGCGCAGGGGCTGGCGCTGGGCGCGCTGTTCACGGGGTACGCCCGCGAGCGCTGGGGGCTTCTGTGGCGGGGTCGGGTGCGGGAGCTGCCGGCCGGGGGCGCGCCGAGGGCACAGGGGCGGACGGCCGTGGCGGCGGCGCTTCTCGCGCTGTTCCCCGGCGCGCTGCGACTGCTGCGGGCCTGCGGCGCGGCGAGCCCGGACGGCAGCGGCGACCGGTCCCTGCAGTGCGTCTACCTCCTCTTCCTCGCCGCGGCCGTCCTCGGCGCCTGGCAGCTCGCCTACCGCCGGGGCCGTGCGCTGCCCGTCGCCGTGCCGCTGGCGCTGGCCTGGACCGGCTCCGCGGCCGTGGCCTGCTGGGGCGGCTGGATGGCACTGGGGGCGCTGGTGACCGGCAACCGGCCGACGGTGCCGACCTGCCTCACCTACGCTGGGCAGATGGTCACCGGCGTGCTCGTGGCGAGCGTCATCGCCCGCTTCCTGACGGACCGGTCCGCCAAGGCCCCGCAGTGACAGGGGCGTTGCGGCCGCTCTTCGGCGGGCGGGCACGGCGCCGCTGGATCCATCTGATCCTGGGCGGCGCCCTCGCCATGCCGTACGTCCTCGTCGGCTCGGTGATCGTCGGGCCGCTCACCGGCGCGGACGACGTCTTCCGGTCCCTGCCCCTGCAACTCGGGTCGTTCGCGGTCGGGTTGCCGATCGCGGCCGTCACCTCGCTGTTCCCGCTGACCCGGCCGCTGGAAGCGGCGGCGGTGCGCGCCCTGTGCGGGGTCGACGCGGACTTCCTCGCCCACGGCCCGGCCCGGACCCGCGCCGAACGGGCCCGTACGGCGGCCTGGTTCACGCTGCACCTGGGCTTCGGCGGGATCGCCGCCGGGATGTCGCTCGCCGTGCCGCCGTTCGCGGTGGTGCTGATCGTCCTGCCCCTGTTCGCCGGGCTGCGCGACTCCCGGCTCGCCCTGCCCGAAGTCCTGCACCATGGCTGGGCGTTGGCGCTGACCCCGGTCGCGGGCCTGGCCATGCTGCTCGCGCTCGCCGCCTGCGCCGCCGGCTGCGGGGCCCTGCTGGCCCGCTGGGCGCCCGCGCTGCTCGGGCCCACCCCCGAGGACCGGCTGGCCGCCGCCGAGGCCCGCGCCGCCGACCTCGCCGTACGCAACCGGCTCGCCCGCGAGCTGCACGACTCCGTGGGCCACGCCCTGAGCGCCGTCACCCTCCAGGCGAGCGCGGCCCGCCGGCTCCTGGACACCGACCTTGAGTTCGTCCGCGAGGCGCTCGCCGCCATCGAGGAGACCACCCGGCGCACGGTCGGCGAACTCGACGCCGTGCTCGGCGTGTTGCGGGACGGGGACGCGCCGGGCACCGCGCCCGCGCCGACCCTGGAGACCGACCTGGACGGGCTGCTGCGCCGGACCCGGGCCGCCGGGCAGCCGGTGACGGCCACCGTCGGCACCGAGCCCGCCGCACTGCCACCGCTGGTCTCCCGGGAGGCGTACCGGATCGTGCAGGAGGGCCTGAGCAATGCGCTGAGACACGCCGGCACGGCCGTCGCCGTGCGCATCGCCACCGCCGCCGGGCACCTGGAGATCACCGTCGAGAACCCCCTGGGCGCCGCCCCGGCTCCCCGCCGCGGCGGCGGTCACGGGTTGCGGGGCATCGCCGAGCGGGTGCGGCTGCTCGGCGGCACGGCACAGGCGGGACCGGCAGGAGACATCTGGCGTCTGTCCGTACGACTTCCGTTGAAGGCTGCCTGACACTGCGGCGTGACCGCTGAAAGGACTCGTATGCCCCGGCCCGCGATCCGGATCGTCCTCGCCGACGACGAACGCATGGTCCGCACCGCCCTGCGTGCCATCCTCTCCGTCGAGCCGGGCGTGGAGGTGGTCGGTGAGGCGGCGACCGGTGCCGAGGCCGTGTCCGTCGTCCGGGAGCTGCGGCCCGACGTCGTCCTCATGGACGTCCGCATGCCGGAGATCGACGGCATCCGGGCCACCGAGCAGATCCTCGCCATCCTCGACCAGCCGCCCCGGATCGTGGTCGTGACCACCTTCGAGAACGACTCCTACGTGTACGACGCGCTGCGCGCCGGCGCTTCCGGGTTCCTGCTCAAGCGGGCGGACGCCGACGCTCTCGTACAGGCGGTGCGGCTGGTCGCGCACACCGACAGCCTGCTGTTCCCCTCGGCCGTCCGGGCCCTCGCGGCCGAGCACGGGCGCAGGACCGCCCCTTCCGCGCCCTGGGTGAGCAAGCTCACCGGACGCGAGCGCGAGGTGCTGCGGCACATGGCAGACGGACTGACCAACGCCGAGATCGCCCGGCGCCTGGACGTGGGCCCCGCCACCGTGAAGTCCCACGTGGCGGCGGTGCTGGCCAAGACGGGCGCCCGGGACCGCACCCAGGCGGTGATCGCCGCGTACGAGGCCGGTTTCCTGCGCGCGGAGTGAGCCGCTCCGGGGTCGCTTCCTGAGCGCACGATGAGAAAACGGGGCGTACGGGAACGATCGATCCCTTCTCGATCGTCTTCGGAGCGGGATGAACAAGACGATCAGGCGGGCCTCCGTCTTCGCTCTGCTGCTCGTGCTCGCTCTGCTGGTCAGGGCGACCTGGGTGCAGTTCTACGACGGCAAGGCCCTCGCGGACGACAACGACAACCGGCGGAACGCGATCCAGACGTACTCGCAGCCGCTCGGGAACATCATCGTGGCCGGAAACGCGATCACCGGCTCCACCCGGACCAAGGGGAGCGACCTCGCGTACAAGCGGACGTACACGGACGGCCGGCTCTACGCGGCGGTGACGGGCTATGCCTCGCAGGCGTACGCCCCCACCCAGTTGGAGGGCATTTACAAGGACCTGCTCAACGGCACGGACACCCGGCTGAAGAACGTGCTGGACACGCTCACCGGCAAACGCGCCGACCCGGGTGACGTGCTCACCACGATCGATCCGGACGTGCAGAGGGCGGCGTACCGCGCGCTCGGCGACAAGAAGGGCGGGGCGGTCGCGATCGACCCGAAGACCGGCAAGATCCTCGCGGCGGTGTCCACGCCGTCGTACGACCCCACCGCGCTGACCGACGCCAACACGGCCGGCGCCGCCTGGAAGCAGCTCAACGCGGACAAGGACAAGCCGCTCACCAACCGCGCGCTGCGCCAGCCGCTGCCGCCCGGCTCGACGTTCAAGCTGGTGGTGGCGGCGGCCGCGCTGGAGAACGGGCTGTACAAGAACGTGGACGACCCGACCGACAGCCCGGACCCCTACACCCCGCCGGGCACGACGCACGTGCTGGTGAACGAGAACAAGTCGGCGCCGTGCAGGAACGCCTCGATCCGCAAGGCCCTGCAGTACTCCTGCAACAACGTCTTCGGGCACATGGCCGTCCAGCTCGGCCAGGACAAGGTGAAGGCCATGGCCGAGAAGTTCGGCTTCAACGACGACAAGCAGGACGTGCCGGTGCGGGCCTACGCCAGCGTGTACCCCTCCGGCATGGACCAGCCGCAGACCGCGTTCTCCGGCATCGGCCAGTTCGACGTCACCGCGACCCCGCTGCAGATGGCCATGGTGTCCGCGGCCATAGCCAACGGCGGCAAGCTGGTCTCGCCGCATATGGTGTCGCAGATCGCCGACAGTGGCGGTGAGGCGCTGCAGAACTACGACGACAGCGCGGACACCAAGGAGATCGTCAGCTCCTCCACCGCCGAGCAGCTCCGGTCGGCCATGGAGACGGTGGTCAAGGACGGCACCGGCACGAACGCCCTGATCGACGGAGCCACCGTCGGCGGCAAGACCGGCACCGCCCAGCACGGCGAGAACAACAGCAAGACGCCGTACGCCTGGTTCACGTCCTTCGCCAAGTCCCACACCACCGGCAAGGAAGTGGCTGTCGCCGTGCTGGTGGAGCAGTCGGACGCGGCCCGGTCCGAGGTGAGCGGTAACGGTCTGGCGGCGCCGGTGGCGAAGGCGATGATGCAGGCGGCGCTGAAGTGAGCGTCGGCGTCCTCACTTCACCCCGAGCACCTGCTCGATCGGATCGATCGCGAAGTACACGAGGAACAGCACCGACACGGCCCACAACAGCCAGTTGACCTCCCGCGCCTTGCCCAGCACCGTCTTGATGACGACGTAGGAGAGGAAACCCGCGCCGATCCCGTCGGTGATGGAGTAGGTGAACGGCATCGCGGCGATGGTGAGGAACGCCGGGATGGCGATCTCGTACCGGTCCCAGTCGATGTGCTTGACGTGGGTCATCATCAGGAAGCCCACCGCGATCAGCGCGGGCGCCGCCGCCTGGAGCGGGACGATGGTGAGCAGCGGGGTGAGGAAGAGGGCGAGGCCGAACAGGCCGCCGGTGACGAGGTTGGCGAGGCCGGTTCGGGCGCCCTCGCCGACGCCGGCCGCGGACTCGATGTAGGCGGTGTTGGAGGAGGCGGAGCCGATACCGCCGACGGCGGCCGCGGCGCCGTCGATGAACAGCACCCGGCCGATGCCGGGCACCTGCCCCTTCTCGTCGAGCAGTCCGGCCTCCGCGCTGATGCCGACGATCGTGCCCATGGCGTCGAAGAAGTCGGACAGGATGAGGGTGAAGACCAGCAGGACGGCGGTGAGCACGCCGGCCTTGGCGAAGCCGCCGAACAGGCTGAAGTGACCGATGAGCCCGAAGTCCGGGGCGGCCACGAGCTTGTCGGGGACCTTGGGCGTGGTCAGGCCCCAGCTCTTGATGTCGGCGACGGCGTTGATGACGATCGCGACGACGGTCATCGTCACGATGCTGATGAGGATCGCGCCCTTCACCTTCCGGGCGAGCAGCGCGATGGTCAGCAGGACGCCAAGACAGAAGACGAGCACGGGCCAGCCGGTGAGCCGTCCGACGGCGCCCAGTTGCACGGGCACGGTGGTGTGCGCGGCGTCCGGAATACGGCTGACGAACCCGGCGTCGACCAGGCCGATGAAGGCGATGAACAGGCCGATGCCGACACCGATGGCTTGTTTCAGCTGCTGCGGGATCGCGTTCATGATGGCCTCCCGGAGTCCGGTGAGGACCAGCAGGCAGATGATCAGGCCCTCCAGGACCACCAGGCCCATCGCGTCGGGCCAGCTCATCAGCGGGGCCAGCTGGAAGGCGACGACGGCGTTGAGGCCGAGGCCGGCGGCGATGGCGAGGGGGAGGTTTCCGCCGACGCCCATGACGATCGTCATCACGCACGCCACCAGCGCGGTGGCGGTCACGAGCTGGCCGGTGTCGAGCGTGTGCCCGTACTTGTCCTTGGCACTGCCCAGGATGATCGGATTCAGGACGAGGATGTAGGCCATGGTGAAGAACGTGGCGAAGCCGCCGCGTATCTCCCGGCTGAACGTGGATCCCCGCTCGGAGATCCTGAAATACCGGTCCACTGACATGGTCCCACTCCTCGTCGCCTGATGATCGGCATGCGGATGCTGGCTGGATTGTTCCCCTGTTCAACCTGTTTCAGGTTTTCTCCGTGTTACGGAATCCGGTTCGGGGGACCGTACGTTGTCCGGTCCCCGTACAACGGGCAGCGCCGTCGCCGGCCCCCGCCACGGCACGGTGCTGCCGGTGACGGGGGCCGAGGACGAGCGGCTGCTCAGGACGTACGGCTGGGGCTCAGCTGACGAAGTACGTCGGGTTGGGCAGCTTGTACGTGCGGTCGGCGTAGCCGCCGTCGAGGTCCGAGTACTGGTCGCCGAAGTCGGCGATGATCTCGTACCCCAGGTCGTCCTCGATGTGCTTGCGCGTGCCGGACTTGTACTGCACGGTCGTGCAGTTCCAGGTGCCCGGGGTGGCGCAGTCGCTCAGGTAGGACGGCGGGTTGGCCTTGTCCTTGAGGAACATGTGGTCGGCGTCGAGGTTCACATCGGCGCCGACCTTCTTCAGGTTCGCGACGGCGGCGGTGCGCTGGGCCTCGGTCAGGCCGGAGTTGTAGAAGACCTCGACGCCCTGGGACTCGGCGTAGCGCACCAGCTCGGGGCTGCCGAACACCTCGGGGCGGTCGGCGCGGTTCACGTAGTCGTTCCACGTGGTGGAGTTGTACGTGTAGTTGTAGCGCTTCTCGTAGTCGAGGCTGAGCAGCAGCGTGTCGTCGATGTCGAACACGACGGCCGGCTTCTCGCCGCGGTGCTGTGCCTTCCGCGCGGCCTTGTCGATGTACCGCTTGGCGTCCGCGTCGATGCCGGCCAGGTCCTTGGCGTACGGGCTGTCCGGGGACGCCTGGTAGACGCCGTTGCTGTCGGCGGTCGTGCCGTAGTAGGTGTCGATGTCCTTCACCAACTGCCCGATGTTGTAGGGCTCGTGGGTGGAGTTCGCCGTCGACTGACCGGCGGTGGCCACGCCCGCGCCGTACAGCGCGACACCGGCAAGAGCACAGGCGGCACCGGCGGCGACGACTCTGTGGGACTTCCGCATGGATTCTCCGGATCTGGTGGATGAGAGTGATGTACCAGGTCGGAGACTGTCTACGCGCATAACACCGAGCGCTGCGAGGCCTGTTATCCGATCGATACACTTTTCTCCGTGATCGCTCCGCACGGGGACGACACCGGGAGACCGAACCCCGGTACCGGCCGGAGCACTTCAGCCCGTCGGACATATGCTGCCAGCCGTCGAGTGTGGTCCCGAGGATGCAGACGTCGCGCAGAGCGCCGTCCACCACGAAGTCGTCATGACCATGGAGGCCACCTGCCACTCCACGATTCCCGCGCTGCCGCTGCCGTCGTCGCCGCAGGCGGTGGCGGTCAGCGCGAGGACGGAACCGAGGGCGAGGGCCGTGGCGGCGCGTCTGCTTCCGCGGTTGCTGCTGCTCGTCATGTGTCGGCTCTCTTCTTCTCGAATCTTTTCTTCTCGAAGGACTGCGCAGGGATTACAAGGACGTGATGCGGAACTGGGTGAAGGTCGCCGCCCCCGCGTTCCCCGGTCCCTCGGGTGCGACGGCGAACAGGCCGAGCAGGGCGCCGACCCAGCGCCAGGGGGTGGCCGTGAAGACCGGGCCGGACGGGCGGAAGCCGCCCCCGACGTCGTACGAGAACCGGCAGCGCGCGCCCGTCCCGGCCTCGATCCGCAGCCGGGCCCGCCCCTCGGGCGCCGGCCGGGACACCCCGGCGTCCCGCTCACGGTCGGCGACCGCCTCCGCGAACCGGTGCACGAGCCGGACCGTCCCGTCGGCCGCCCGCTCCAGACCGATCCAGCAGAACGCGTCCCCGAGCACCACGAGCCCGGCCCGCGCCCCCGGTTCGCCGCTGTCCAGCCGCAGTTCGACCTCCGCCACGGAAGGCTCGCCGGGCAGCCGCTGGGTCAGGACGTTCGGAAGTCTCCGCACGTCTGCGGCGTCGGCGGAGCGGACGCAGGTCAGCCGTAGTCCGTCGCCGGAGTGCTGGGTGGCCCAGCCGTCGCCCGGATTGGCGGTCCACTGCCACTGGCGGCCGTAGCGCCCGCCGGGGAAGCCGTCGTCGGTGGCGGGCGCGGCGGGCGGCTGCGCCGGCAGCGCGGGGCGCCGGTGTACGGCGACGGGGGCGCCCTCGGCGCCCAGGACCGGCCATCCGTCGTCACCCCAGCGCATCGGCTGGAGGTGGACGACCCGGCCGTACGCGCCGCGCTGCTGGAAGTGCAGGAACCAGTCCTCGCCGGCCGGCGTGCGCACCCAGCCGCCCTGGTGCGGCCCGTTGACCTCGGTGTCCTGCTGCTCCAGGACGATCCGCTGCTCGTACGGCCCGAAGAACCCGCGTGAGCGGAAGGCGCCCTGCCAGCCGGTCTCCACTCCCCCGGCGGGCGCGAGGATCCAGAACCAGCCGTCGTGCCGGTAGAGCTTGGGGCCCTCCAGGGTGAACCAGCCGGGGATGCGGTCGCCGTCCACGATCACCTTGCCCTCGTCCAGCAGGGAGGTGCCGTCGGGGTGCATCCGGTGGCCGGTGAGCCGGTTCTTGATGCCGGAGCGGGACCTGGCCCAGGCGTGCACGAGGTAGGCCTCGCCGGTCTCGTCGTCCCACAGCGGGCAGGGGTCGATCAGTCCCTGGCCGGCCTTGAGCAGGTGTGGCCGGCTCCACGGGCCCCTGATCCCGGGAGCGTTGATCTGGAAGATGCCCTGGTCGGGGTCGCCCCAGAAGATCCAGAAGCGGTCGTCGTGGTACCGGATCGAGGGTGCCCAGACCCCGCAGTCCTGCCGGGGACGCGCGAACTCCTCCTCGGGTTCGAGACGTTCGAGGGCGTGGCCCACGAGGGTCCAGTGCACCAGGTCGCGCGAGTGCAGAAGCGGCAGGCCGGGGGCGCGGCCGAAGCTGGAGGCGGTGAGGTAGAAGTCGTCGCCGACGCGGACCACGTCCGGGTCGGACCAGTCGGCGTTCAGGATCGGGTTCCTGTACGTCGTCACGGTGTCACCGCCTTCCGGACCAGCGCGGCCGCCTCGTCCCGGTCCAGCCGCCCGTCGGCGACGACGGTGACGATCCGCCGTACGACGGTGTCGCCGGGCTCGACGGCCAGCCGCTCGGTGTGGGCCGGCGACGAGCCGACGCCGGGGTACTCGGCGGCGCGCACGAACCACGGGTCGCGGCGGGTCTCCTCGGTGGCCCCGGCGAAGACCAGCGTCCAGCCGGCCCCGGCGAGCGCCAGCCAGCCGGCGGAGCGGCCGTGCACCTCGGACTCGCCCTCGCGGTCGGCGGTGAAGACGTCCGGCGCCCGGTCCTCCCTGCGCGCCCGCCAGAAGAAGCCGCCGTAGGCCGCGCCGGGCCGCCCGTTGGTGGCGGGGCTGCCGATCGACAGCGCACCCGGGGTGACGTTGGTCAGGGCAAAGGTGAAGTCCAACGCCCAAGCCACTTCGGTGAGTTCAGTGGCCGTGACGGTACGCCGCTCGCGCAGCAGCTCGCGTCCGGCGGCGACCCAGCGCAGCTCCGACACGAACCCGTCGGGGTCGCGCAGCTGGAAGCCGGTGTGCCGCTGGGTGCCGTGGTTGTCCAGCTCGGTGGGGCCCTGGTCGCGCACGAAGGTGCGGCCGCCCCAGAAGTTGTGCCCCTCGACATCGGGAACGGCGACACCGACGCCGAGGTGGTGCGTGTGGTCGCCGGGGCTCAGCTCGGTGACCACCGTGCCGGCCAGGGTGGTGACGGGGTGCAGATACGGGCGCGGGGAGAGGCGCGCGGGCAGCTCGGGCCGGGTGACGTACCGGGCGACCGGACGGCCCGCGACCCGCAGGACCAGGGTGTCGGGGGAGGTCATCAGGTGTTCACCTCGTTCGGCAGGGCCCAGTCGGCGCCCAGTTCGGAGTAGAGGGCGAGGGTGTCGGCGGCGGCCGCGACCAGGCCGTCGATGCCGGGCACGACCCGGCGGTGCTCGGCGGGCAGCGTCCGCCAGGCGTCCTCCGGCGCGGTACCAGCAGCTCCGCGCCGCGCTCCAGGTGCTGGACCAGGTAATCAGCAGTGCCGCCGGGGCGATCAGCAAGTACGGCAGCCTGCGCGGGGGCGCGGAGGCACGGCGCCGCCGGGGAGGCGCGGGCGGTTTCGCCACGGCTGCGGCTTGGGCCATGACTGTTCTCCGTTCAATGGGGCTGTGGTACGACGGGCGTAGGAAGCGCTTGCTACGTACACATGGGTGAAGCGCTTCACCTCTCTCGATGCGGTGGGTCAGCCGGCGTAGGGGTCCGGCACGTGGCCCGGCCGGGCCAGGAACTCGAAGTCGCAGCCGGTGTCGGCCTGCGTGATCTGGCTGTTGTAGAGGACGCCGTAGCCGCGCTCGTAGCGAGCGGGCGGCGGCGTCCACGCGGCTCGCCGGCGCTCCAGCTCCGCGTCGTCCACATGGAGATGGAGGCTGCGGGCCGCGACGTCCAGGGTGATGAGGTCCCCGGTCCGCACGAGCGCCAGCGGGCCGCCGACGTACGACTCCGGGGCCACGTGCAGCACGCAGGCGCCGTAACTCGTGCCGCTCATCCGGGCGTCGGAGATCCGGACCATGTCCCGCACGCCCTGCTTGAGCAGGTGGTCGGGGATGGGGAGCATGCCGTACTCGGGCATGCCGGGACCGCCCTTGGGACCGGCGTTGCGGAGGACCAGCACGCTGTCGGCGGTGATGCCGAGCGCGGGGTCGTTGATGGTGCGCTGCATGGTCTTGTAGTCGTCGAAGACGACCGCGGGGCCGGTGTGCTCGAGCAGGTGGGGCTCGGCCGCGATGTGCTTGATGACGGAGCCGTCCGGGCAGAGATTGCCGCGCAGGACCGCGACCCCGCCCGCCCCCGCGACCGGGTTGTCGCGGGGGCGGATGACGTCGTCGTGGTGCACCTGGGCGCCCCGCAGCTGCTCGCGCAGGGTGTCGTACGACACCGTGGGCCGGTCCAGGTGGAGCAGGTCGGTGATCCGGGACAGGAAGCCGGGCAGGCCGCCCGCGAAGTGGAAGTCCTCCATGAGGTACTTCCGGCCGCCGGGGCGGACGTTGGCGAGGACCGGCACGGTCCGGGCGATGCGGTCGAAGTCGTCGAGGGTGAGCTTCACCCCGGCGCGGCCGGCCATGGCGATCAGATGGATCACGGCGTTGGTGGAGCCGCCCAGGCCCAGGACGGTCGTCACCGCGTCCTCGAAGGCCTCACGGGTGAGGATCCGCGACAGCCTCCGGTCGCTGCGCACCAGCTCCACGGCCGTCATCCCGGCCTTGGCGGCCATCCGGTCGTGCCCGGAGTCGACGGCGGGAATGCTCGACGCACCCGGCACGGTCACACCGAGGGCTTCGGCGGCGGCGGTCAGCGTGGACGCCGTACCCATGGTCATGCAGTGGCCCGGGGAGCGCGCGAGCCCGCTCTCCAGCTCGGCCATCTCGCAGTCGCCGATCAGACCGGCCCGCTTGTCGTCCCAGTACTTCCACATGTCCGTGCCGGACCCGAGCACCTCGCCCCGCCAGTGCCCCGGCAGCATGGGCCCGGCCGGCACGAAGACGGCGGGCAGATCGGCGCTGGCCGCACCCATCAGCAGGGCGGGCGTGGACTTGTCGCACCCGCCCATCAGCACGGCCCCGTCGACCGGATAGGACCGCAGCAGCTCCTCGGTCTCCATCGCCAGCAGGTTGCGGTAGAGCATCGGGGTCGGCTTCTGGAAGGTCTCGCTGAGGGTGGAGACCGGGAATTCGAGCGGGAAGCCCCCGGCCTGCCACACCCCCCGCTTCACCGCCTGGGCGCGATCCCGCAGGTGCACATGGCACGGGTTGATGTCGGACCAGGTGTTGAGCACGGCGATCACGGGCTTGCCCAGATGCTCCTCGGGCAGATACCCGAGCTGCCGGGTCCGGGCCCGATGGCTGAACGACCGCAGCCCGTCGGTCCCGTACCACTGATGGCTTCTCAGCTCCTCGACGGGGTGGTTCATACGGACCACCCAGCGGCGATCGCGGCGAGGTGGTTCATATGGACCACCCCGCGGCGATCGCGGCGACCTCTGCGCGCTCGTCCTCGGGCAGCGGCCTGCTCGGCGGGCGGACGTCGCGGCGGCACAGGCCGAGGGCGGCGAGGGCTTCCTTGACGACGGTGACGTTGTTCGCCGAGCCGTGCGCGGCGCGGAGTTCCTCGAAGCGGCGGATCTGCTCCCAGACCTTCATCGCGGCCGGATAGTCACCGGATCGCAGCGCTTCCACCATGTTCAGCGAAACGGCCGGGGCGACGTTCACGAGCCCGGAGGTGAAACCGGTGGCACCCGCGGAGAAGTAGGAGGGGGCGTACGGCTCGGCGAGCCCGGCGACCCAGACGAAGCGGTCGAGACCGGCGTCGCGGGCGAAGGCGGCGAACCGGGCGGCGTCCGGTACGGCGTACTTCACGCCGATGACGTTCGGGCAGTGGTCGGCGAGTTCGGCGAGCCGGGCGCCGGGCAGCTGGGCGTTGCGGATGTACGGCACCACGCCCAGCTCGGGCACGGACTCGGCGATGGCGCGGTGGTAGTCGACCCAGCCGGCCGCCGAGACGTACGGGTGGACGGGCTGGTGGACCATGACCATCGGGGCGCCGAGGTCGCGGGCGTGCCGGGCGGAGGCGATGGCGGTGGGCAGGTCGTGGCCGACGCCGACGAGGATCGCGGCGCGGTCGCCGGCCTCCTCGACGGTCAGCTCGGTGACCAGGCGGCGCTCTTCGGGGGTGAGGGCGTAGAACTCGCCGGTGTTGCCGTTCGGGGTGAGGGTGCGGATCCCGCCGTCGAGCAGGCGACGCAGCAGGGCCCGGTGGGTGCCGGTGTCGACGGAGCCGTCCGCGGCGAAGGGGGTCACCGGGATGGCCACCACGTCGGCCAGGGCCGCCCGTTGGGTCTCGAACGTCACGCTGCTCATGAATGACCTTCCTCTGCGTGGGAGCCGGCGAGCCCGGTGCCCTCGATGCCCTCGATGCCCTCGATGCCCTCGGTGTCCGAGGGGAATGCGCGCCGGACGAAGGAGGCGATGTGGGCGTACAGGGCGCGTCCCGCGCCGTCGGCGTCGCCGTGGAGCGCGAGCCGGAGGATCTCCCGGTGCTCGGCGGCCTCCCGCTCCCAGGAGGGGTCGGCGGCCCAGGCGACGGCGGAGACCAGCGCGGCCTGGTCGCGGACCTCGTCCAGCATCCGGCCGAGCAGCGGGTTGCCGCACGGCAGGTAGAGGGCGCGGTGGAACTCCCGGTTGGCGAGGGAGCGTTCTGCGGTGTCGTGGGCGGCGTCGGCCCGGCTCAGCGCATCGCGCGCGGCGTCCAGGGAGGCGCCTCGGCGGACGGCTCTTCGCAGCGCCTCGGGCTCCAGCAGCAGCCGCACGTCGTAGACCTCGCGTGCCATGTCCGCGTCCACCATGCGCACCGTGACGCCCTTGTACTGGTTCATCACGACGAGTCCGGTCCCTGCAAGGGTCTTCAGCGCCTCGCGCACGGGGGTCTTCGACACCCCGAACTGCGCGGCCAGCTCCGTCTCGACCAGGGCCTGACCGGGCGTCAGCTGCCCGGTCAGGATGCGGTGTTTGATCGCGTCCAGCACGAACTGCGTGCGGGACGGGATCGGCGTGGGCACAGAGGTCATGCGGCCCTCTCGGATCTCACGTATCGCGTCTCATATATGACGTACGAAGTATGACGCGTTGAAAGTAGGAGGGGGCAGGTGTTTCGTCAATCCTTCTGCCGAAGAAAAGTCGGGCTGCGCGCGACCAGCCACCCCTGCTAGGGCGCGGGCAAGGTGCAGACCAGGAGCAGGACGCTCAGGGGCGGCAGCAGGGCGACGAGGGACGCCGCGGCGCGGGCCGCCGTCCAGCGGCGTTTCCAGGGCAGCAGCCAGGCGGTGAGCAGTGCCGCGATCGAGACGACGCCACCGTAGGTGAGCAGGCGGTAGATCCAGGCAAGGGCCGTGTCGAGGGCCGCCGAGCAGTCGTCGGGGCCGCAGCTGTCCGTCGCCATGGCGGACAGCCCGCCGAAGAGGAGCGCGGCCGGGCCGAGCACCACCATCAGGGCGGTCGAGACCGTCGGGGCCACCCAACCCCTGGGGTCCCGCGCGTTCCCGTCCACCGGGCCCGGAACCGTCGCGACGTGCTGTGTCATGCGCTCAGTGAACCGGCACGGAACCGTCCCGCACACCGGCGCGCCTACTCAGGCCGCACCGGACCACGTACTCAGTGCCGATACGGCGTCAGGCGCCCGATACGGGGGCGTACTGGGCGGCCTGGGTCTCGTAGAGGGTGCGGTAGTGGCCGTTCGGGAGGGTCATGAGGTGGGCGTGGGTGCCGTGTTCGACGATCCGGCCTCGGTCGAGGACGTAGATCAGGTCGGCGGTGGCGGTGGCCGCGAGGCGGTGGGTGATCAGGAGGACCGTGGTGCCCTGGTCGGCCAGGTCGCGCAGGGCGCGGAAGGCCTCGATCTCCGCCCTGGGGTCCAGGGCCGAGGTGGGCTCGTCGACGATGAGCAGCGGCGCCGAGCGGTAGCGGGCCCGGGCGCTGCCGAGTCGCTGCCACTGGCCGCCGGAGAGCTCGGTACCGCGCTCGAATCCCTTGATCACCAGGCTGTCCCAGCCGTACGGCAGGGCGGCGACGGTCTCGGCGACATCCGCGTCGGCCGCGGCCCGCTCGATGCGGTGCTGTTCGCAGTTCCGGTCGCTGCGGCCGATGTGGACGTTGGCGCGCGCGGTCATCGGCCACTGCGGGAAGTCCTGGGTGAGGACGGCCACCTGGTCGAAGACGGCCGCCCGGTCGGCGTCCCGGATCTCCGTGCCGTTCCACCACAGACGTCCCGCGCTGGGCAGGTGGAGGCCGGCGACGAGCTTGGCGAGGGTCGTCTTTCCCGAGCCGTTCTCTCCCACGAGGGCCACGACCTGCCCGCGCGGGATCGTGAGGTCCACCGCGTGCAGCGCGGGCGTGCCGGCCCCGGGGTAGGTGAACGAGACCTCCTCCAGCCGGACCGCCTTGAACGGGCCGGGGACGGGCGAACCGCCGACGGGGATGGCGTGCTGCCGTGCCGTGGCGCAGGCACGCTCCCAGTCCTTGAGGTACATGGCCTCCTGGTAGAGGCGGTTGACCTGCATGACGAGGGACTGCAGCCCGGCACTGGAGGTCCGTACTGCGATCACGGCGGTGCCGGCCACGGCCAGGGGCATTCCGCCGCCGGTCAGCAGTGCCCACAGCAGACCGTAGGCGACCAGGGCCGCCGCTCCGGAACCGGCCGACGCGGCGGCCCGGGTCACCGCCTCCGCGCGGGCCAGCCGCCCCTGCTCGCGCTCCATGGTCCGGGACATGTCGGCGTAGGCGTCGACCAGCAGGCGCCCGGCGCCGTGCACCCGGATCTCGGCGGCGCACCGCTGGTCGGTGAGCTTCTCGGTGAGCACGGCGATGGCCCTGCGGTGCTCGATCCAGGCGTGCCGGGAGGCGTACCGGCGCCGGGCGGAGCGGACGGCGCCCCACCCCTGGGGCGCGGCGATCAGCAGGAGCGTGAGGACGAGCAGCGGATGCAGCAGGAACAGCACACCCGCCGCCGCGATCAGGCTGATCAGGGCGTTGAGCACGAGGACGGAGGAACCGAGCATCGTGCGGATCGCATCGGTGCCGAACTTTCCCGCGTCCAGCGTGCGCCGGATCGACTGATCCTCCAGGGCGGCCAGTTCCACGCGGATCACGCCCTCGTAGAACCGGGCCGTGCACACACGCTCGACCTTGGGTTCGAGCCGTCCGGACGCCGCGGTCGACACCGCCCCGAGCAGCGCGAGCAGGGCGGCGACCGCTGCCATGGCCGTGAGACCGGGGAGGGCCTGGCGCAGCCGCGCGGGGGTGGGACCGGCCGCGAACAGTGCCAGCAGCACCTTGTTGGTGGCCACGAGGGCGAAGGCCCGCATCAGCCCCTGGCCGAGTTCGACGGCCAGCAGGGCGAGCAGCGCCGCCCGGTCCTCGCGCCAGGCGGCCTTCGCCACGGCCCCGATCATCTGCGGGAACTGCCGGGCCATGGTCCACATGCCCATCCGCAGCAGGGGCAGCTCGTGCCCCACGTACGCCGATTCGTAGCGCAGTGCGCCGCCGAAGAGCAGCCGCTCGCTGTCCGAGAGGGGCAACTGAGGGCGGGTGCGGGGGCGTTGGCGCCTCTCACGAAGGTGGGGGTACCTGATCCGGACATGTGGGCGCCGCATCAGGCCACCAGGAGGGCGGTCTGCCAGGGGGAGGCGCAGCCGCCGGCCGCGTAGGCGCGCAGGGCGAGCGCGATGCCGGCGCTTCCGTCGAGGAAACCGGCGCGGTGGGGTGCCTGCCGCAGTCCTTCGCCCAGCTGCGGGCGCACGTACGCGAAACCGAAGGGGAGATCGGGACGGTAGTCGGCCAGCAGGGCGGCGGCCAGTGCGGGCAGCCGCTCCGTCAGCCGGGGGTCGCCGCTGTCCCGGGCCATCAGGCCGGTGAGGTGCAGCAGGCCCGCCCAGCCGTGGCACACCGAGCTGTCGGTGACGGTGGCCGGCATCCGCGCGAGCGCCGTGACCTGGGCGTCGACGGCCTCCTTCCGCCAGTCCGGGCGGTCCAGGGCGATGCCCGCGAGCTGGAGGGCGCGGGCGGTGCCGGGCGTCCCGTAGCACCAGGCGATCATGCGGGAGTGGCCGGCGTGCGGGTCCGCCGCGCCCACGAAGGCGTCGAAGCTCAGCACCCCGGGCCACATGCCCTGCTCGGTCCGGTGGGCGAGGAGATGGTCGGCGATCGTGCAGATGGCATCGCTCTGGCCCGGGACGCGTACGCCCTCGCTCCAGGCGAGCGAGAGCAGCGCGAGGGGCCCGCTGATGCCGTGCGCCAGGCCGAGGTTGAAGTGTCCGCGGGGGAACTGGGGGCCGTGGCCGGGCTCCAGCGGCACCCACCATCCGGGTACCTGTTGTCCGTACGCCTCGACGGGTTCGGTCAGGCGCACCAGACAGCTCAGGACGTCGAGGAGCCCGTCCCGGTGCCGGGCGCCGCGCAGCATCAGCCAGCGGCCCAGTCCGGTGGCGCCGGCGATGACGTCGTACGTGCTCATCCGGACGCCCGCGCGGCCGGCCGCCAGCCGTTGTTCCTCGTCGGCGAGCAGCCGGTCCACCTGGGTCGTCACCCTCCCGTCGAGGGTGTCGAGGAGTCCGGCGTAGTCGTCCGCGCCGTGCCGGGCGGTGTGGGCCGCGAACGCGAGCGAGGCGGCGCCGCCGTAGAGCCCCCGCTCCGTCGGCCCGCTCAGTCCCCGGGCGGCTGCGGTCAGATGGGCGTGCGCGGCTCCGCGGAACCGCTCCTCGGTGTGCGACAGCTCGGCGTACAGCAGCGCGACACCGGCATGGGCCTCGCCCAGCCCGAGGGTGCCCCAGGGGGGCTGCGCGGCGGGCATGCCGGGCAGCAGGTCGACGTTGTCGGCGGCACGGGCGGCGGTGGCCACCCTCGCGGGGTCGAGGAGCCGTTCGGCGAGTTCGTGCACGACGGCGCCGATACGTTCCCGGCTCGCCGCTGCGACGGTCTCCTGGGCGGGGGCGCTCATGGGCAGCTCCTGATGCGGTCTCGATGGGCTTGCACGGCGCCGCGCATGACGGCGGTCGCGGCCTGTTCGGCATGTGGGCCGATGCCGATCACCCGGTTGTGGTGCATGTGCAGCAGGGAGCGGAACACCGGGGCGGGCGCCGACCAGGCGTCGTCGCCCAGCGTGCGCAGGGTGCGCGCGTAGTCGGTCACGGCCGCCGTCCGGGCCCGCCAGGAGGCGAGCAGTTCCGCGCCTCCCGGCCGGCCGCGCAGGCCCTGCCAGTCGCCGTGGACGTCCACGAGCGGCAGCACCTCGCGCCGGCGCTTCTGGAAGGCGTGGTGCATCTCGCCGCGCGGGACGGCGTCGAGCACATGCCCCAGCCACGCCGGTTGGGCGCCCTCGGGCTTCTCGGCGGTGTACGCCGTCCAGAACGTCCGGGCGATGTGGGCCTGGCCGAGTGCCGCCACGGTGACCGGATCGAGGGCGAGCCGCCCGGTCTCCCACAGCTTCAGTGCCTCGACGGCGGCCAGGCTGTCGGCGTGGAAGACCCGTTCGGCGGCCGCCATGGCCCGGGGGCCGCCGTAGCGCTCCAGCTCGGGGTCGTACGTGCCGAGGCCGATGCCCCGGATCAGCGCGGCGGACCGGAGCGTGGCGGCCCAGCGGTGCAGCCGGGGCAGCAGGGTCGCCATGAGGGTGCCGGGCGCGCCGTGGAAGCGCAGCCGGAGCAGGTCGTCGGGGTTGCGGTAGCGGATGAAGAACCAGCGGTCCACGTCCTCGGGGAGGCCGTCGAGCAGGTCGTCCAGGTGGTGGACGAGCAGGTCGTTCTGCCGCGCGGGAGTGCAGTGCACCGTGGCGTACAGCCACTCCCCGCCGGGCAGGTGCTCGACGGGGAGCGTCCGGGGCGGAGCGGCCCGGGGTGCCTGGACTGCCCGGACCGCGCCCGGAGCCTCCTGCGGCTGCTCGGCGGGCCGTGCCACCAGCGGGATGATCAGCTCGTTGCGGTGGGTGCCGTCCGGGCCGGTCAGCCATCCCCCGCCCGCCCCGCGGGCGTCCCACGGCTCCAGCACCAGGGCTTCCGGGCGCCGCTTCAACTCGTGGCGCAGCAGGCGCAGATGGAGGGGGCTGGTCAGGTCGAGTTCGAGGCGCTGGTCGGCGTAGACCAGGCAGATCCGGTCGGGTACGGCCCAGCGCTCGCGCCACTCCGCGACGGCCCGGGTCCATGCGGGGTACGGCGTGTCCCGGTCCAGTACGGCTTCGGTGGGGCGCCAGCGCGCCAGGCTGAGGACGGTACGGCCGTGGCGGACCCGGGGGACGTACGGCAGTTCCTCGGCGCGGCCCCACTCCCAGGAGTGGACGCCACGCACCCCGCCGCGCCCGATCTCGTCCAGCAGCCGGGCCGCGTTGGGGGCCAGGGTGCGGGTGTTGAGCTTGTGCAGCACGGTGGCTACGACCTCCCGGCCGCCGGCCGTGTCGACGATCATCAGGCGATGGGGGTCGGCGCAGACGGCGAGGTCGTCGAGGGCCAGCGTGCCCGGATCGGCGGGGTCGGCGAACACCCCGACCGGAAGCCGGTGTTCCAGCCACTGGGGGACCTGGGTGACGTTGTCGCCCCGGCCGTGGCGGGCCTGGAAGACGAGCTGGGCGTGCAGGGCTCCCGCGCGCTCGCCGTCGGTGACCCGGGCGAGTCCGGTCAGGGACGGGTGCAGCTCGTCGGGGAGCAGACCGGCGAACCGCCCGAAGGCCGCGGCGGCGGGGCCGGCCGAGCCGCCCATGACGACCAGGCGGAACTCGCCGTCGCGCAGGGCCCGGACCGAGGGTGCGACCAGTCGCGTGACGAGTTCGATCGAGGGTGCGTGTCCGGTCTTCGGGCGGGCGAGCCGGGCCACCAGGGGGTGCGCCTCGTCGAGGACCACCTCCGGGGTCCCGGAGAGCAGCGCCTCCTGGGCGAGCTGTGTCATCAGCCGGTCCCGTCGGGTCACCTCGGGCGTCCGGGGCGGGAGGGGGCGGCTGCCGGGCGGGTGCTCGTAACCGGCGGGCGGACCCAACCCGGCGTCGGGGTCCAGTACTTCGGTGACCGGCACCGCCCGTCCCACGCCGTACCGCTCGACGAACTCCGTGTGGTAGGTCCGCAGCGCGAGGTGTCCGGCGCCGTCCGGGGCCAGGCGCCACAGCAGGTCCGCCGCCCGCTCGGCCTCGGCCGCCACCTCCGGGGGCAGTCGTACCTCCGCGTCCATCGCGAGATCCACCTGGACGCCCCGCTGAGCGGGCCGCAGCCGGCGCATCCGGGCGCAGGCCTCGGACCACAGGGCCCGACCGGCGCCCAGCGGCCGGTCCCGGTAGGTCTCCAGGCACCGGGTGATCTGCCGCAGCTCCGCCAGCTCGGGCAGGGACCGCGCGGGCAGCGCGCCCAGGGTTTCCAGCACATGTGCCGCCGCGTCCGGGGCCTCCGCCGGCGGGGTCAGGTCGGTGAGCAGCACCTGTTTGCGGACCAGTTCGGCGAGCATCCGGCCGATCGCACCGTCGGGGGCGGAAGGGAACTGCTCGGCCAGGCGCTTCTCGACTTCCGGGTAGGGCAGGGGCGTGCGTACGGCGTCCAGTGCGGCGCGGACGGCAGGCGTGTGGCGCACGCTGACCTCGCGCACGGTTTCGGTGCCCTCGACGCCCAGGTCCGGGAGGTAGGAGAGCACCAGCCGGTCGCCGCGCACCCGGCACAGGTTGTTGGCCGTGAGCCGCAGGCGGCGCAGCACCTCGGGCCGGCCGGCCCAGGAGGCCGTCAGTGCGGTGACCCAGCCGCGCTCCAGCCGGACCGCCTTGCGGTGCGCCGGTCCCAGCCGCACCTGGGTGTCCCCCGCACGCTCGGCGAACCGTGCCGGCGCGACCCCCGCCATGATCCCGAACGGGGTGCACCGCGTCGCCATGCGCAGTCGGTAGGAGGTGACCGCACGGACGGCGCGCCGGATCTCGGCGGCGCCGTGCCTGTCCCCGCGCAGGATGTCGTCCCAGCGACGGGCGAGGGGCGGGCTGGAGATCTCCACCGCTTCCCGCAGCAGGCTGTCGGTGGCGAGCGCACGGAGATATTCGAGACTCTTCGGAATTTCGTCGGCGGCACCTTCCGTGATGTCTACGGAGGTTGCCTCGGAACACTTTTCGGGCAGCGTCGGAATACGCAACAGAGCAAAGCCGGCACAGGAGTACAAAGGCTTGTCGGTCACCAGGATTTTCTCTGCTTTCTGCCGCTTTCTGGGCGTCCTGAGCGTCTTCCTGGGCGTGGGCCGCAGCTCTCCTTCCGGCCGCCGCCGGAAGGAGAGCCACGTGTCACGTCAGGCTGATCCTGGCGTCAGTTGCAGTTGAAGATGGTGCAGCAGTCGCCGGTGCACTCGTTGCTGCACAGCGTCGGGATGCCGCTGCTGCTGCCGATGCTGGTGGTCGCTTCCTCGGTCGGGTCCACGACGCCCCGGACGTCGAGGTCGAAAACATCCGTCGTGGTGTGCTGAGCGGGCATGACCAACTCCTTTTCCGAGAAGGGAATGCGGCACGAAAACCGATTGATTCATCGGCCGGTACGACCTTCGCAGCGCAATCGAGCCGGCCGCAAGAGAGCCGCCGGCCGGTGGTTGATTTTGCGCCTGCCGCCTCGAAGCCGGCCCGGTCCGCACTCCCCCCGCGCACTCCCGGGAGCCGCCCCCGGTCTGCCTCCGCGGGTCCGGCTTCCCCGCCTTTCCCGACTCGCCCCGCGGACGGAAAAAGGATTTTCCGGCCGCGGGGAAGTGTTGCCGGAACATGTCCTGATCTATTTTCGCGATAATGCGATGATCGATACTTCGGGAGGTGTTTCTGCGCAGTATTTTTGTGGTGTGTTTTTGTTGGCTGTCTTTGTGGGTGTCTTTGCGGCGTGTTTCTGTGGGTGTTTCTGTTACGGACGCCACCCCGGATACCGCCCGCTCAGCCCCACCGCCCGGTCCAGCAGCGGTGCCTCCGGGGGCCAGGGGACGACCGGGCCGAAGAGGCCGGCGCCGCGGTTCGGGTCCTCGGCGGCGGCGAGCAGGAAGCCGTGGCCCGACTCCAGGGCCGCGGGGTCGGGAGCGTAGGGCCGGCCGACGGCGCGGGCCAAGTCCCAGCCGTGGATGACCAGTTCGTCGGCGACGACGGCGCCGGCGACCTCGCCGGGCAGGTTCACCCCACCCGCGCGGGTCATGCCCGTCCAGGCGTCCGGATCGCGCCAGGCGTCGGCCAGTTCGTCCAGGACCTTGGGCAGCTCCGCACGCCAGCCGGGGCCGATGTCCGGTACGGCGGCGTTCGGGTTGGTGTCGGTCCTCGTACCGAGGTCCTTGCGGGCGGCGTCACGGAAGGCCACCGAGAGCATCTGGATGTGGCCCAGCAGGTTCCGCACCGCGTAGTCCGGGCACGGTGTGGGAGCGGTCAGCTGCTCGTCGGTCACGGACTCGACGAGCCCGGCCACGATCCGGGTCTGCGGGCCGAGGTCGATCACGGTCATGCGCTACTCCTTCACGGTCGCACTCCTCGTACGAAGGACTGACCGGCCGGCCCGCCCGAACTCATCGCTGCCGCGCAGCCACTTCCACGGCGATCGTCCGCCGCCCAGGCACCACACCGCGATCACCGGGTCGCACAGCGCGCAGCCGAAGGAGGAGTCGTGCGCGAACGGGATGATCGGGTGGCCCTTGAGGTGGTGCACGACGTCCCAGACCGTGTGCAGCAGCCAGCCGACGCCGATCCAGGCCCAGGAGTCCAGGCCCTTGTAGGCGACATAGGTGGCCACCGCGGTGAACGCGAACTCCCAGCCGCCGAGGCCCCCGCCGCTGAGGTAGGCGGCGCCCGCGCCGGCCACCATGACCGCGTTGAGGCGGCGCCGGTGCGGCTCCGGGACGAGGGACGTCAGCAGGACGTAGACGAGACCGATCAGAATCGGGGCGAGGTAGCGCATGCCGCCGACAGTAGGTTCGGGCCGGCGCACGCCCCAGGGGCATTCCTGACAGGTTCCGCCGGATTGCCGCCGCCACGCCCCGCCCCGCGGATACGGCACCTTACCGATCCGCGCCCGCCTGCCTTAGACCCACGATGAGCAGGCATGACGACTTCCTGGACCCTGCTCCGCGTGCTGCGGGACCGCAACGCGGGGCTGTATCTGGCGGCGGTGGTGGTGTCGGGCTTCGGCAACTCCGCGCTGTTTCTGGCATCGGGCGTGTGGGTGAAGGACCTCACCGGGTCCGACGGCCTGGCCGCCCTGTGCATGCTCGCCATGTGGGCGCCCACCCTGGCCGGCCCACCGCTCGGCACGATCGCCGACCGCGTACGGCGGGGGCCGCTGCTGGTGGCGCTGAACGCGGGCCTGGCGGCCCTGTTGCTCACCCTGTGCACCGTGCACTCCCCGCGCGGCCTGTGGCTGCTCTTCACCGTCCTGCTGGTCTACGGCGCCGCCGAGGTCGTTCACGACGCGGCCGAGTCGGCCCTGGTGACCGCGGCGATCGGCCCGGAGCGCCTCGGCGACTTCAACGGGCTGCGCATGGCCGTCACCGAAGGCATGAAGCTCGTCGCCCCGCTGACCGGGGCGGGTCTGTACACGGCCTTCGGCGGCCCGGCCGTCGCCTGCCTGGACGCGGCCACCTTCGCGGTCGCCGCCGGGCTGTACGCGCTGCTGCGGGTGCGCGAGGAACGGCCCGCCCGGTCCGGCGGCGACTGGCGGCAGGAGACCGCGGAGGGCGTCCGGCACCTGTGGAGTCACCCGGGGCTGCGCCCGCTGGTCGGCGCGGCCGGTACGACGATGCTCCTCACCTCGCTGTGCAGCACGACGCTGTACGCCGTCGTCGACCGGCTCGGCCACTCCCCCGCGTACACCGGCGTGCTGTACGCCGTCCAGGGCGCCGGTTCGGTGGCGGCCGGGCTCCTCTCGGGCGTCGCGCTGCGGCGGCTGGGCGCGCGCCGGTTCGCGGCGGCGGGGATCGCACTGACGGCACTGGCTGCGGCCGCCCGTGCCGTGCCGTCGGACCCGCTGGCCCTCGCGTCCTCCGCGGCGGCCGGTCTCGGTCTGCCCTGCGTGCTCGTCGCGGCCTTCACCGCCGTGCAGCGGGAGACCCCCGGCCCGCTGCTCGGCCGGGCGACGGCCACCGCCGGCACCCTGGTCTTCACACCCAATGTCATCGGACTGGCCGTGGGCGCGGGGCTGGTGGAACTCGCCTCCCCCGCGCTGCTGTTGCCGCTGTACGGCCTCGCGCTGCTCGGGACGGCCGCCTCCCTTGCTCAGCGCGCCGACAGGGCCTCGCGCACCGCGGCGAGGTCCGGGTCGGACGCCAACCCGGCGTGATAGAGCCGCAGTTCGGTGGCGCCCCGGGCACGGGCGCGTGCCGCGTCCGCGGCGAGGGTGCCGGGGCTGCCGCCCATCCCCGAGACGACCGTGAGGTTGGCGGCCAGCACCGTCCGCTCCCGGGCCGCTGCGGCAAAGGGCGCCAGCAGGTCCGTACCGCCGGTGCAGGGCACCACCACACCGTCGGCGACGGCGAGGACGCGGGCGGGGTCGACGCCGGCGTTGGCGCCGCAGTGGTAGGAGACCGGGTCGGCGTGCAGCAGGACCTGGAACCCGGCCGGTGCGGCGGCGCGTACGGCGGCGACGGCCTCCTCCTGGAGGGTGCCGGCGGTGTCGTCGCGCCACGCGCGCGTGCGGGCCGCGTTCTCCTCGCCGAGCAGCTTCTCGACCGTCGGCCAGCCCTCGTCGTCCGCCGCGCCTCGCCACAGCGGCTCCAGCGCGGCCCGCACGGACGCCGCCAGCCCGTCGGTGTCCAGGCCCTGTCCGGCGTACCCGGCGCGGCAGGACGGGCAGAAGCACAGCGACATCAGGTACTGCCCGGCCTCGCCGAGACCGACCCCGGACGTCTTGTCGTGGGCGTGCAGATGCTGCAGCCCGTACCAGCCGAGGGACTCCAGTTCGGTGCCGTGCGCGCCGGGGCGTACGGCGGCCTCGGCGGCCAGGTCGACCAGGTACGCGCGCGTGGCGGGCTGGGCGATGCAGGGCGCCCAGGGGTAGCGGTCGCCGTAGGCGTTGACCACCGAGGTGTCCGGGTGTTCGGCGCCCATGCGGGAGTTGTGGGCGAGGACGACCCAGGTGTGCACCTCCAGGCCCACCGCGGTCAGGGCCCGTGCGGCCTCACCGTAGGCGTCCCCGGGGGCCCAGCGGCCGGCGGGGTACGGGCGCAGGCCGCGGCCCGCCCAGCGGTCGCCCGGCGGATAGAGGACGGCCGCGTACTCGGCGGTGACGATGCGGTGGCGGGGGTGGCGGGGGGTCAGGGCGCGGGTGGAGTGGTAGGCGGCGGCGAGGGTCACCTGTTCCACGCCGAGCCCGGCGATGCGCGCGGGGGCCTCGGGGTCCCCGCCCACGTCCCAGGGATACACGAACGCCGACGCCTTCACACGCCCTCCTCTGTGGTGCAGGGACAGATGTTCACACGCGCATCTCCAGGCCTCACCAAAACTCCCTCACACGCCAACCGCCGGGCAACGGCACCCGGAACTCCCGCACGCGCCCGCCTCCGGACGACACGCGGCGCCAACCACACGCCCCCTCCAGACCACACGCAACGCCCGCCCGGACACACGCCTCCGGACGCCACCCGACACCCGCCCACGCGCCCCACCCCGGACCGCACGCAACGCCCGCCCACACGCCCCACTCCGGACGGCACGCAACGCCCGCCCAGACACCCCCTCTGGGCGCCACCCGACGCCCGCCCGCACGCCACCCGACGCCCGCCCGTACACCCTCCTCCGCACGCCACCCGACGCCCGCCCACACGCCCCACCCCGGACGCCACCCGACGCCCGCCCGGCACACCCACTCCGGACAACACCCGACACCCGCCCAGGCGCCCTCCTCCAGCACGGGCCGAGGGCGTTCACGTGTCCCCCTCCAGTAGCGCATAGCCCCGCTCGATCAGATGGGCGAGTTGTTTGACATGGTCCTCCGTCGGCTCGTGCAGCGGGGGCCGGACCTCGCCGACGTCCAGGCCGCGCAGCCGTACGCCCGCCTTGACGAGCGAGACGGCGTAGCCGCGGCCCTGGGCGCGCAGTTCCACGAACGGGCGGTAGAAGCCGTCGAGGAGACGCCGGAGGGTCGCGGTGTCGCCCGCGTTCAGGGCCCGGTGGTAGGCGAGGGCGATCTCGGGGGCGAAGCAGAAGACGGCCGAGGAGTAGAGGGGGACGCCGAGGGCGTGGTAGGCGAGCTGGGTCTGCTCGGCGGTGGGCAGGCCGTTGAAGTACAGGAAGTCGCCGGGGACCTCGGTGCGTACGGCACTGATGATCCGCTGCATCAGGTCGAGGTCGCCGAGGCCGTCCTTGAGGCCGATGATCCCGTCGGTGCGGGCGAGTTCGGCCACCGTCCCCGGGGTGAAGACGGCGTTGTCGCGCTGGTAGACGATCAACGGCAGGGCGGTGGCCGCGGCGAGCTCACGGTAGTGCCGCAGCAGGCCCTCCTGACCGGCCAGGACGAGATACGGCGGCATGGCGAGGAGGCCGTCCGCGCCGGCCTGCTCGGCGAGCCGGGCGTAGCGGACGGCGAGAGCGGTGCCGTAGCCGGCGCCCGCGACGACCGGAACGCGCCCCTCGGCCGCCTCCACGGCCACCCGGACGCAGGCCTCGAACTCCTCCGGCAGCAGCGCGTGGAACTCCCCGGTGCCGCAGCAGGCGAAGACGGCGGCGGCACCGGCGCCGACGCCCCGGCGGACGTGGGTGCGGTAGACGTCGAGGTCGAGCGAGCCGTCGGGGCCGTAGGCCGTGACGGGGAAGAAGAGTGGCCCGCTCGGTTCGCGGAGCCGTTCGGTGAGAGGGGCTGGCGTCACGGGCTCTCCCTTGGGACATGCCGGTGCATGGAGGCACGCGGTGCATGTTTCTGATCCACGTCCATATTTCTGAACGCGACCACGCTAAAGCGCCTTCTTATGGCAGGTCAAGCAGGCAAACCCGCAGCATCCGGAGCGAATTCACCGACATCACGGGACGCTTGACGGTGCGCGGAGAAACTCTCTAGCGTGTCCACGTATGTGAATACCGGCCGCAAGGAGAACCGAGGATGCCCGCACCCCGCACCGTTCTGCTCACCGGCGCCGCCGGGGGGCTCGGCACCCTGATGCGATCCCTGCTGCCGGAGTACGGCTACACGCTGCGCCTGTTCGACGTGCGGCCCGTCGAGGACGCGCCGGACGCGATCACCGCCGACCTCACCGACACGGCGGCCCTGCGCGAGGCCGTACGGGGCGTGGACGCGGTCCTGCACCTCGCGGGCATCTCCCTGGAGGCCCCCTTCGAGAAGATCCTGAGGTCCAACATCGAGGGCACCTACAACCTCTACGAGGCCGCCCGCGAGGAGGGTGTGCCCCGGATCGTCTTCGCCTCCTCCAACCACGCCGTCGGCTTCACCCCCGCCCCGCGCGCGGGCGAGCCGCTGATCCCGGTCGACACCCCGCGCCGCCCGGACACCTTCTACGGCCTGTCCAAGTCCTTCGGTGAGGACCTCGCACAGCTGTACTGGGACAAGCACGGACTGGAGACCGTGTCCGTGCGGATCGGCTCCTGCTTCCCGGAGCCGACCAGCGTGCGCATGCTCTCGGTGTGGATGAGCCCGGCCGACGGCGCCCGTCTCTTCCACGCGGCCCTGACCGCCGAGGAGGTCGGCCACACGGTCGTGTACGGCTCCTCCGCCAACACCCGGCTGTGGTGGGACCTGACCACCGCGCGGGCGCTCGGCTACGAGCCGCAGGACGACTCCGAGCCGTACGCCGAGAAGCTGATCGCCGAGCAGGGCGAGCTGGACCCGGCCGACCCGGCGCACAGCCACCTCGGCGGGCACTTCGTGAACGACCCGCCGATCTGGCCGTACTGAGCCCGGCGAAGGCCCCGGGAGGCGGAAAACGATCGCTCACGCGCGCGGGCGGGCACCGAACGGGCCCGCCCGCCGCCGTCTACGGGCATCCGGGACGCCCGCTCCCACCCCGCCGGACACGGCCGCGCAGGTCCACGCCGGGCAGCGCCCTCGGTGAACGGGCACAAGCGGGCAGTATCGGGCCCGCAACAGGCCTGGTCAGTGCCGCGCACCCGCTGTAGAACTTCCCCCATGGGCCCGAACGGGCAGTTCCGCGGGAAGGTGGGTGACGAGATGAGCACGAGGACGGCGGAAGAACGCCAGCGCGAGATCGTGCGGGCCGCGCGCGCCACCGGCTCGGTCGACGTCACCGCGCTCGCCGCCGAGCTGGGCGTGGCCAGGGAGACCATCCGGCGCGATCTGCGCGCCCTGGAGGACCATGGACTGGTCCGTCGTACGCACGGCGGCGCCTATCCGGTGGAGAGCGCCGGTTTCGAGACGACGCTCGCCTTCCGCGCCACCAGCCATGTGCCCGAGAAGCGCCGGATCGCGGCCGCCGCGGCCGAGCTGCTCGGGGACGCCGAGACGGTCTTCGTGGACGAGGGCTTCACCCCGCAGCTCATCGCCGAGGCCCTGCCGGCCGGCCGGCCGCTGACCGTGGTCACCGCGTCGCTGCCGGTCGCGGGCGCCCTCGCGGAGGCCGAGCACGTCTCGGTGCTGCTGCTCGGCGGCCGCGTCCGGGCCGGCACGCTGGCCACCGTCGACCACTGGACGACGAAGATGCTCGCCGGTTTCGTGATCGACCTCGCCTACATCGGCGCCAACGGCATCTCCCGCGAGCACGGCCTGACCACCCCCGACCCGGCGGTCAGCGAGGTCAAGGCGCAGGCGATACGGGCCGCGCGCCGCACCGTCTTCGCGGGCGTGCACACCAAGTTCGGCGCGGTCAGCTTCTGCCGGTTCGCCGAGATAGGCGCCCTGGAGACGATCGTGACGAGCACCCAGCTCCCGGCCGCCGAGGCACACCGCTACTCCCTGCTGGGCCCGCAGGTCATCCGGGTCTGAAAGTCCAACCCACTCCCTGAGGGGTGCTTCACACCCCCAAGTGCCCCTTATATCCCGATATCTCCAGGAGCGACCCATGCGAACCCAGAGCCGACGGAGGCCGCGAGCCACGCTCGCCATGGCCGCCGCAGGGACGCTGCTCGCCCCGCTGCTCTCCGGCTGCTGGGTCGGTGCGGGCGGGACCGGTGGTGGCAACTCCATCAACGTGCTGATGGTCAACAACCCCCAGATGACCGAACTCCAGAAGCTCGCCCCGCGCTTCACCAAGGAGACCGGCATCAAGGTCAACTTCACCGTCCTCCCCGAGAACGACGTCCGCGACAAGATCAGCCAGGACTTCGCCAACCAGGCGGGCCAGTACGACGTGGCGACGCTGAGCAACTACGAGATACCGATCTACGCCCGCAACGGCTGGCTGCACGAGATGAACTCGTACGTCGCAAGGGACCCGTCGTACGACGAACAGGACGTCCTCGGGCCCATGCGCCAGTCCCTGACCGCCTCCGACGGCAAGCTCTACGGCCAGCCCTTCTACGGCGAGTCGTCCTTCCTGATGTACCGCAAGGACGTGTTCGCGGCGAAGGGCCTGACGATGCCGGCGCATCCCACCTGGCAGCAGGTCGCCGGCCTCGCCGCGCAGGTGGACGGCGCCCGGCCCGGCATGAAGGGCATCTGCCTGCGCGGCCTGCCCGGCTGGGGCGAGATGATCGCGCCGCTGACCACGGTGGTGAACACCTTCGGCGGGACCTGGTTCGACAAGAACTGGAAGGCGCACCTGGACTCCCCCGAGTTCGAGAAGGCGACGAAGTTCTATGTCGACCTGGTGCGGGGGCACGGCGAGTCCGGCGCCGCCCAGTCCGGCTTCGCCGAGTGCCTCAACGACATGACCCAGGGCAAGGTCGCCATGTGGTACGACGCCACCTCCGCGGCCGGCCTGCTGGAGGCGAACGGCTCCCCCGTCAGCGGCAAGCTCGGCTACGCCCCCGCCCCCGTGGAGAAGACCCCGTCCTCCGGCTGGCTCTACACCTGGGCCTGGGGCATCCAGAAGGCCTCCCGCAACCCGGACAAGGCCTGGAAGTTCGTGTCATGGGCATCCGGCAAGGGCTACGAGCAGCTGGTCGGCCGGACCAGCGGCTGGCCGAACGTCCCGGCGGGCAAGCGCGCGTCGACCTACACCAACGCCGACTACCGCAGGTCGGCCGCCGCCTTCCAGGACATGACGAAGCAGGCCATCGAGAGCGCCCGCCCGAACGACCCGGGCGTACAGCCGCGCCCCGCGCCCGGCATCCAGTTCGTCGACATCCCCGAGTTCACCGACCTCGGCACCAAGGTCTCCCAGGAGATCAGCGCGGCCATCGCCGGACGCCAGTCCGTCGAGTCGGCCCTGAAGAAATCGCAGGCGCTCGCCGAGAAGATCTCCAAGGAGTACGAGGGACGATGACCGCGACGACAGCACCTCTTGCGACCGCACCGGTACGCGCCACGCGGCAGCCCTCCGCCCG
The DNA here is from genome assembly GCF_009604455.1 of Streptomyces sp. RB17. Taxonomy (GTDB): domain Bacteria; phylum Actinomycetota; class Actinomycetes; order Streptomycetales; family Streptomycetaceae; genus Streptomyces. The sequence continues at coordinate 1,392,530 of NZ_WEGL01000001.1, read as the reverse complement.
CCTGCGCGCCTGGGCCACCCGGGCCCCCCTCATGCCCGCCCTCGTCTTCATGATCGTCGTGACCCAGCTGCCGTTCGTGGCCACGCTGGTCATCTCCCTCTTCGACTGGAACGCCCTCTACCCCAAGGCCCGCCGCTTCACCGGCCTGGACAACTACCGCCAGGTCCTGACCGACGCCGACCTGCGCCACTCGGTCTGGACGACCGTGCTGCTCACGGTGACGGTGGTGCTGGTCAGCCTGGTCCTCGGGCTGGCGCTGGCGCTGCTGCTGAACCGGAAGTTCCGCGGCAGGGGCGTCGTACGGACCCTGCTGATCGCCCCCTTCCTCGTCGTCCCGGTGGCCGCGGCCCTGCTCTGGAAGCATGTGCTCTACAACCCCGAATACGGCCTGCTCAATGGGTTGTTGCACTATGTGGGCGGCCCACAGCCCGACTGGATCTCCAACACCCCGCTGCTCGCGGTCGAGGCCTCCCTGGTGTGGCAGTGGACGCCGTTCATGATGCTGATCCTGCTCGCCGGACTGCAGAGCCGTGACCCCGAGCAGATCGAGGCCGCACGCGTGGACGGCGCGAACGACTGGCAGATCTTCCGCCATCTGACGCTGCCGCATCTGCGCCGCTATCTCGAACTCGGCGCGCTGCTGGGCTCGATCTACATCGTCCAGAACTTCGACGCGGTCTTCACGATCACGTCCGGCGGGCTCGGCACCGCCAACCTGCCCTACACCGTCTACCAGAGCTTCTACCAGGCCCACGAGAACGGTCTCGCCTCGGCCGCCGGCGTCCTGGTCGTCATCGGCTCGATCATCATCGCCACCTTCGCCCTGCGCGTGGTGTCGTCCCTGTTCCGCGAGGAGGTGTCCCGCGCATGAACGCCGTACTGCGCCGTAACGGGCTGGGTCTCGTTGCCTGGCTCGTCGGGATCGTGTTCTTCCTGCCCATCGCCTGGATGGCGCTGACGTCCTTCCACTCCGAGGCGGACGCGGCGACCAACCCGCCGTCCTTCGCCGCCTCGCTGACCCTCGACGGCTACCGCGAGTTCTTCGGGGCGGGCGGCGGCGCGAGCCCCTGGCCGGCCCTGATCAACTCCACGGTGGCGTCCGTGGTGTCGACGGTCTGCGTGCTGCTCCTCGCCCTGCCGGCGGCGTACGCGCTGTCCGTCCGGCGGGTCCGCAAGTGGACGGACGTCCTGTTCTTCTTCCTGTCCACGAAGATGCTGCCGGTGGTGGCCGGTCTGCTGCCGATCTACCTGTTCGCGAAGAACACCGGGATGCTCGACAACATCTGGCTCCTGGTCATCCTCTACACCTCCATGAACCTGCCGATCGCGGTGTGGATGATGCAGTCGTTCCTCGCCGAGGTCCCGGTGGCGGTGATCGAGGCGGCACAGATCGACGGCGCCCGGCTGCCGACCGTCCTCGCGCGCGTGGTCGCGCCGATCGCCCTGCCCGGCATCGCCGCCACCGCGCTGATCTGCTTCATCTTCAGCTGGAACGAGCTTCTCTTCGCCCGAGTCCTCACGGGCGTGGTCGCCGAGACCGCCCCCGTCTTCCTGACCGGCTTCATCACCAGCCAGGGCCTGTTCCTGGCCAAGGTGTGCGCCGCGTCGCTCGTCGTCTCCCTGCCGGTGCTCGCCGCGGGGTTCGCCGCCCAGGACAAGCTGGTCCAGGGCCTGTCGTTGGGAGCCGTGAAATGAAGGCCGCCGTCATCGAGTCCGTGGGCCGCGCCGTCGTCACCGAGGTGCCCGACCCGACGCCGGGACCCCGCGAGGTCGTCGTCGAGGTGGCGGCCTGCGGCCTGTGCGGCACGGATCTGCACATCCTCCAGGGCGAGTTCGCGCCCAAGCTGCCGATCGTCCCCGGGCACGAGTTCGCGGGCGAGGTGGCCGGCGTCGGCAGCCAGGTCACCGAGGTCGCGGTCGGCGACCGGGTGGCCGTGGACCCCTCCCTGTACTGCTACGAGTGCCGTTACTGCCGCACCGGCCACAACAACCTGTGCGAACGGTGGGCCGCGATCGGCGTGACCACGGCCGGCGGGGCCGCACAGTACGCTCTCGCCCCCGTGGCCAACTGCGTGAAACTGCCCGAGCACGTGCGCACCGAGGACGCGGCCCTGGTGGAGCCGCTGTCCTGCGCGGTGCGCGGCTACGACGTCCTGCAGTCCCGCCTCGGCGCGCACGTCCTGATCTACGGCTCCGGGACCATGGGACTGATGATGCTGGAGCTGGCCAAGCGGACCGGCGCGGCGAGCGTGGACGTAATCGACGTGAACCCGGCCCGGCTGGAGACGGCCCGGCAGCTGGGCGTGTCCGCCTCGGCGGCGAGCGCGGACGAACTGGACCGCCCGCAGGGCTGGGACGTGGTCGTGGACGCGACCGGCAACGCGGCGGCGATCCAGGACGGCCTGGGCCGGGTGGCGAAGGCGGGCACGTTCCTGCAGTTCGGGGTGGCCGACTACGCGACCCGGGTGACGATCGACCCGTACCGCATCTACAACCAGGAGATCACCATCACCGGCTCCATGGCGGTGCTGCACAGCTTCGAGCGGGCGGCCGAGCTGTTCGCGAACGGAGTGCTGGACCCGCAGGTGTTCATCAGCGACCGGATCCCGCTGGCGCGGTACCCGCAGGCGCTGGAGCAGTTCGCGGCCGGGGTGGGGCGGAAGATCGTGGTGGTGCCCTGAGGGGACTCGGGGTCGGACCCCTGAGCCGATTGGGGGTGGGTAAGGGAACGGTAAAGCGGTGTCGTTCGTTCACCAGGCATGACAGCTATGACCCCTGGCTCGAACATCCCTCTCCCCGCCGCGCGCGTGACGGTGGACGTCGCCGCTCCGGTGCGGCTCGACGTGTCGGGCCTGCTGCTCACGGCCGACGGCAAGGTCCGCTCGGACGACGACTTCATCTTCTACAACCAGCCGGCCGGGCCGGGGGTGACGTACGCCTCCGGCGGCGGTGCCGCACCGGACGCGATCACGGTCGACACCGCCGCCGTCCCGCCGGACATCGAGAAGATCGTGGTCACGGCCAGCCCGGACGCGGCCGGCCAGACCTTCCAGGGCATCGAGCCGACGGCCACGCTCCGCGACGCGGACGGCGGCGCGGTCCTCGCCACGTTCACCCCACCGCAGCTCGGCGCGGAGACGGCACTGGTCGTCGTGGAGATCTACCGCCGGGGCGGCTCCTGGAAGGCCCGCGCGGTCGGCCAGGGGTACGCCAACGGGCTGGCCGGCATCGCGACGGACTTCGGGGTGACGGTCGAGGAGCCGGCGGCCACGCCCGCGGCACCCTCGCAGCCGGCCGCCGCCCCCGTGGCCCCGCCGCAGCAGCCGGTCGCTCCGCCGCCGCCCGCCATGCAACCGCCGGTCACCCCGCCGGCCCCGCCGGTGTCCGCTCCCCCGGTCCCGCCCGCGCCGGCGCCGGGTGCCGGGAAGATCAACCTCGACAAGGGCCGGGTCAGCCTCCAGAAGAACCAGACCGTGTCCCTGACGAAGGGCGGCCGCCCGCTGCTCTCCCAGGTCAAGATGGGGCTGGGCTGGGAGCCGGCGTTCCACAGCAGGGACATCGACCTGGACGCCTCGGTCATCGCCTACGGCCCGCAGCGCAACCACATCGACAGCTGCTACTTCGGCAAGCTGACCATCCTGAACGGCGCGATCAGGCACTCCGGCGACAACCTCACCGGTGAGGGCGCGGGCGACGACGAGGTGATCACGGTCGACCTCGGCCGCCTCTCCCAGGAGGTCACCGGCCTGGTCTTCACGGTCAACTCCTTCTCCGGACAGAAGTTCACCGAGGTCGCCAAGGCCTACTGCCGTCTGCTGGACGCCACCACCGGCGAGGAACTGGTCCGCTTCGACCTCACCCACGCCGAACCCCAGACGGGCGTGATGATGGCCAAGCTGGTCCGCCAGTTCTCCGGCGAGTGGGACATGACGGCACTGGGCGACTTCGTCAAGGCCCGGACGGTGAGAAACATGGTGGAGCCGGGATCGCGGGCTCTGTAGACGGTCGTACGACAGCCGGCGGCGCCCCGTCCCTCCGGGGCGCCCGGCTCTCAGGCCTCCCCGCCCGGCCGCAGTCCCTCCATCAGCAGTGACAGATACCGGCGGAGCTGCCTCCCCTCCCCGTCCGCCAGCTCCGACGCCGACGCCACGCCATGCGCCAGGCGCAGCACCTCGAGCGGCTCGACGTCCCCCCGCAGGCCGCCCTCCCGCTGCGCCGCCTCCACCAGCCGCCGCGCCGCGTCCTTCATATGGGTGCCGCAGGCCGTGGCCGCGAGGGAACCGCCGTCGGTGACGGCCGAGCCCAGCAGGGCCTTCAGGCCGCGCACCTGGATCACCCCGACACACACCGCGTCCAGCCACTCCACCAGCGCCTCACCCGGCGGCAGTTCCCTCGCCAGTTCGTCGGCCCGTGCCCCCAGCGCCTCGATCCGGTCCACGTACGCGGCCTCCAGCAGCGCCTGCCGGGTCGGGAAGTGCCGGTAGAGCGTGCCGGAGCCGACGCCCGCCCGCTTGGCGATGTCGTCCAGTGACGCGTTCTCGCCGTGCTCGGCGAAGGCCTCCGCCGCGACCTTCAGCAACCGCTCGTAGTTGCGCCGAGCGTCCGCGCGCATGGGCCTGACCCGCGGCATCCAGAAACTCCTCGCAAACCGGGGATTGTCTCCACATCCTAGCGAGACCTAGTCGGCCCGGTCAGTGCCGCTCGGGTGGCTCGTATCCGCCGGCCGCCGGTTCCGGGCCGAGGTGACGGCGTACCGCGCCGGTGCCCGGGCCGATCGTGGCGCGTGTCCGCATGGGCCCGTCACCCCGGCGGGACAGCACGGCGATCTCGGCCACGTGCAGCGTCCCGAGCCGGGTGGCACATTCGGCGGCGAGGACGCGCGGGACACGGGTGCGCCCGAGCGAGAGGTGCGGGATGAAGCGCGGGAAGCGGTCCGTGCAGAACGGAAAGGGCTCCGCCAGCAGGCGCTGCAGCTCCGTCCAGGACGCGGCGCCGGCCGCCGCGGGATCGAGCCACACGGTGGAGGAGGACCGGTGGTTCCATCATGCCCCCGCCCCCGGGCACGGCGTCGGCACGAACGCGTCCGGAACAGGGCTGGAACAGGGCGCTGCAGGCCCTCGGCGCACGTGCCGGCCGCAGGGCCCCAGAGTGGACACCGGAGATGTCGTACGTGCCCCCGTGGGTACCGCTCGGCCTGCTCATCGGTGTGGCCCGCACCCCCGTAGAAGTGCGGGCCACGTTCAGGGACGGACACCGTTCAGGCCTGCCACGGCCAGCGGCTGTCGTCGGCCGCCTCGAGCAGGGGCACCATCCGGAAGGCAGCGTCCGAAAGGCCGCCGAAGGTGTGCCGGTTGCCCGTGCCCGACGGTCCGTGGCCCGCCCGGTAGCCCTCCAGGTTCCAGGTGTAGACGGGCACCCGGGCCGGGATCTGCTCGGTCGGGTCGCCGTGCCGGTTCGGGGCGTACTGCTCGTCGGTGACGATCAGCACCCGGTCGTGCTTCCTGTAGTGCCGGCGCAGCGCGTCGGTGGTGTCGGTGCCGCCCAGGTTGCCGAAGCGCTCCAGGATCTTCAGCACCGACTCGCCCTTGCGGAACCGCACCTTGTCGCTGGTCGAGCCGAACTGGACGAGGTCGGCGTCGGCCGCCCGCAGCGCGAGCGCGGTGCCGAAGATCGCCGCCGCGTCGGCCCGGGTGAGCTCCGAGCGGTCCCGGGACTGCGCCCAGAACATCGAGCCCGACCGGTCGACCAGCACCAGCGTCCGGCCCGGCAGCGCGGGCACGTTCGCCAGCGAGTGGCCGAGCGCCCGCTCCAGCGGGTACGACCAGCGCAGCGACGGCGCGTGCCGGTAGGCGGCGAGATAGCGGAAGGGGAACTGCCGCGACCGCGCCACCTGTTCCGGGTCGCTGATCCTCGCCGCCACCCGGGCCGCGACCTCGTCGGACACCCCGGCCTCGTCGAAGTTGCGCAGGTTGCGGACGAGCGCCATCGCGCCCATGGACGGGATCACGGCCTCCCAGGCCGCCTTGTCCATCGGGCCCTGGAGCCAGCCGGCCAGCGCCTCCCAGGTGAGGCCGGCTGCCGCGAGCCGCTCGGCGCCGCCGGGCGAGGTGACGACCGCCCGACGCTCCCCGACCGGCAGTGCCATCAGCTCGCGGTGCGCGGTGAGCACCGGCAGGGGCGCGGGCGGAGCGGCGGTCTCCGGGTGGTGCCGGCGGTCGAGCGCGTACTGGAACAGCGCGCCCTGCCACGGCTTGTCCGGGTCCGGTGCCGCGTGCACCAGGTTGAGGATGTCGCCGAAGCGGTACCCCTTGGACGCGGTGTCGTACTTCAGCAGCGACTTGGCGTGGTACAGCCGTCGTACGGCGTCGGCCACCCCGCGCTTGACGGGCTTGGGCACGGCACGGCCGTATGTGGACGTCCAGTACGCGAGCAACTCGCCGGGCTCGTCCGGGCGCTGGAGCACGGAGTCCACGACCTGCCGGTTCGACGGGCCGTCGGTGGCCCCGGCGGCGAGCCGGGCGTGCACGTACTCGGCGGCACCGACGATCGACGCCGTCCGCATGTGGCCCTCACCGCGCAGCCAGCCGAGCAGACCGGCCGTCCAGTCCGGGTCCGTCACCGCGAGGTCGCGCACGAGCTTCGCGAACCGGTCGTCGCGGTCGGTGCCGGACTCGTAGAAGGTGCTCCGCGTCACGAAGTTGGAGACGGCGAGCAGAAAGAGCTCGGAGCGTGCGTCGCGCTCGTGGCCCCGGCCGCCCTCGTAGGTCCGCAGCGCGCGGCCGGTGGTGGTGACGGGCGAGGTCGGCCGCGCCGTGGCGAACCGCGTGTTGAATCGCGCCATGGTGAATTCCCCCGAATTCTTTGCCATTTCGGAGGGAGGCGCGGCAAATGGAGGGTGTCCGAGGTCGAGAGTCGGCGACGGTCCTTGGTCAGATGCTCTGTCCATTGAGCTACACCGACCCGAAGCCGGTGACGGGAGTCGAACCCGCAACCTTCTGATCCCCATGAAGTATCCGCTGCCTGCGCACCGGACACCCACCATGAGCTGCGCCTCCCGAGATCATGTCGGCTGCGGCTGTTGTTTCATTCCTGGAAAGGGAAGTAGCCGCCGCCCTCGCACCGGGAGGTGCGTGACGTTGTGATCCCACTGTAGGAGGCGCAGCTGTGGACGTGCGAGCGAATTAGTCTCCGCGTCGCGCGTTACCGCTTCTGCCGCTTCCACGGCCCCGTGATCGCGAGCATGATGCCGGGCGTCTGGATGTTGGCGAACAGGGTCTTCCCGTCGGGCGAGAAGGTGACGCCGGTGAACTCGCTGTACTCCGGCTCCGCTTCGGTGCCGATGTTGAGTTCGTTGCGGGCGATCGGGTAGGTGCGGCCGCTCTCGGTGGCGCCGAACAGGTGCTGGACGCCCTCGCCGTCCTCGGCGATGACCAGGCCGCCGTACGGGGAGACGGTGATGTTGTCGGGGCCGTCGAACGCGTCGTCCTTGCTCGGGTCCGGGTTCACACCGAGCAGCACCTTCAGGGTGAGGGTCCGGCGCCGCGGGTCGTAGAACCAGACCTGGCCGTCGTGCTGGACCGGGCTCTCCGCACGGGCGTAGGAGGAGACGATGTAGGCGCCGCCGTCACCCCACCACATGCCCTCCAGCTTGCGGGCGCGGGTGACCTGGCCGTCGGTGAACTGCTTGCGCACCGACACGGCCTTGGCGTCACGGTCCGGGACGTCCACCCAGTCGACGCCGTAGACCGCGCCGATCCTCGTGGCCCGGGACAGGTCGTCCACGAACTTGCCGCCGGAGTCGAAGCACTTGAAGGCCTGGAGCACACCGGCGTCGTCGGCGAGGGTGCGCAGCCGGCCGCGGCCGTGGCGGAAGCCCTCCGGCGGGGTCCAGCGGTAGAGCAGGCCGTTGGGGCCGGCGGCGTCCTCGGTCAGGTAGAGGTGGCCGCGCTTGGGGTCGACGACGACGGCCTCGTGGGCGTAGCGGCCGAGGGCCTTGATCGGCTTGGGGTCGCGGTTGGCCCGGCGGTCCTCCGGGTCGACCTCGAAGACATAGCCGTGGTCCTTGGTGAAGCCGTTCTTGCCGGCCTTGTCCTCGGTCTCCTCGCAGGTCAGCCAGGTGCCCCACGGGGTGCTGCCGCCCGCGCAGTTGGTGGCGGTGCCGGCGATGCCGACCCACTCGGCGACCTCTCCGCCGCGGCGGACCTCGACGACGGTGCAGCCGCCGGCCGCCGCCGGGTCGTAGACGAGCCCCTCGGCCAGCGGCACCGGGTGCGGCCACTGGGCGCGGGCACCGGCGAGCTCGTGGTTGTTGACGAGGAGGGTCGTGCCCCGGGGACCCTCGAAGGTGGCGGTGCCGTCGTGGTTGGACGGGGTGAGCTCGCCGGACTCCAGCGTGGTCCTGCCGCTGTAGGTGATGATCTCGTACGCGAAGCCGGCGGGCAGGGCGAGGATGCCGTTCGGGTCGGGGACCAGCGGGCCGTAGCCGACGCCGTGGTGGTCGCCGTCCGACTCCGCCCCGGTGCTGTCGTCGTCGGTCGCGGCGAGGGCGTTCGGCGCCGTGGCGAGGGCGCCGACGCTGCCCGCGAGGGCGATCCCGGCACCGGCGATCGCGGATTTTCTGGCGAAGTCCCTGCGGGTGAGCGACATGGTGTGTCTCCTGAGACGGTGGGAGTGCCGTGGAGGGTGGCGGACCTCGGTTCGGCGCACACGCTCCCGTCGCACCTTGAACGGGAGTTGAACATCGGGCTACTTCACAGGCCCATGTTCAAGAATCCGTATGCTCCACCCCATGGCGGACCCAAGTCGTCCCATGACCGGCTCAAGGAGTTCTTCAAGCCCCGTACTGAGAACGAGCCTTGAACGCGGCCTTCCGCGCCTCCTTCGCCACCTTCTTGTCGGGATGCAGCCGTCCCATCGCCTCCAGCACATCGGCCGTGGCCGGATGCTCCACCCGCCAGGCCGCGGAGAAGAACCCGCTGTGCTGCGCGGCCAGCCCCTCCACCAGCGCCTGCAGCTCCTCGGAGTTGCCCTCGGCCGCCAGCTGCGCGGCCACCGTGTCGATGGTCAGCCAGAACACCAGCTCCTCGGACGGCGCCGGCACACCCGCCGCACCGCGTTCGCTGAGCCACACCCGGGCCAGGCCGCCCAGTTCCGGATCGTCCAGCACCTCCCGGAGTGCCGGCTCGGCCTCCGCGCCGATCAGGGACAGTGCCTGCTGACAGCGCAGCCGGCGCAGCGGCGCGCCCGCGTCCGCACCCCGTGCCGCCGCCAGCAACTCCCGTGCCGCGGCGAGCGGTTCCCGCCGGTCGAGCCACTGCTCGGTCTCGGCGCGCGCCGCCGTCCGGCCGAACGCGGCCGTACCGTCGAACAGCGCGTCCGCGCCCTTGTCGGCGAGTTCACCGACGGCCGGCGCCTGGAACCCGGCCTCCAGCAGCCGCGCCCGCAGCCCGTACGCACCGAGCGGGGTGAGCCGGACCATGCCGTACCGCGCGACGTCGGTGTCGTCCAGCGACGCCGCGGGCTCCTCCTCGGCGTCGGCCATCAACGCCTCGTCCACCGGCTGGTACTCCACCAGTCCGACCGGCTCCAGCACCCGGAACTGGTCGTCGAGCCGCATCATCGCGTCGGAGACCTGCTCCAGGACGTCGTTGGTGGGCTCGCCCATGTCGTCGGGGACGATCATCGAGGCGGCGAGGGCGGGCAGCGGGACCGGGCCCTCGCCGGGGCCGTCCTCACTCACCGTCAGCAGATACAGATTGCCGAGGACGCCGTCCAGGAACGCCGCCTCGGCCTCGGGATCCCAGTCGAGTGACGAGAAATCGATCTCGCCGCCCTCGTCCAGGGCGCCGACCAGATCGTCCAGATCGGGGACGCTCGCGTCGGCGACGACGGTCTCCAGCGCGGTGAGCCACACCGCGAGCACATCGGCCGGCGAGCCCCCCGTGAGCAGTTTCAGCTCCTCGCCGGCCCGGACCGTCCCGGCCTCCTCGTCCACGATCTCGACCAGCCCGGCATCCACGGCGACCCGCCAGGCCTCGCTCGCGTGCGCGGCGGCGTCGTCGCCGCTCAGTCCCAGCAGCTCGGCGGCGGCGGGAAGCTGCTCCTCGACCAGTCCGCCGCCGGCGTCCACGCGGGTCTCGGGCCCGGCCCAGCGGGCGAGGAGAGCGGCGCGGGTGAGCAACGGCGTGGACAGCGCGGCGCGCGCCAGCTCCGCTTCGGGGTGCAGCCGTACGGGCGGCAGGGGGGAGCTGTCTGACATCGGCTGGTTCTCCTCGGACCGTGAACGGGCTCAGCCGCTCAGCCTAGACGGATTTCCACCCATGCCGCCCGGTTCATCTCCTCGTCAGCGGCCGTACATGGCCGAAACCTTGACAACTCCCGCCGCCAGGCTGGAGATTGACGCGCGTAGAAGTTGGGGGGACAACTGTTCACTCGGCTCTACGCGTGTCACGGAGGGCTACGACCCCTACACGCTCCCGCACCACCCTCGTCCCGGCGCATCATCACGTCCCCGGAGGGATCCCTTGCCGAGCAGGTCTTCCGCGCGCCTCGCCGCGCTCACCGTCGCCGCCGTCTGCAGCGCGGCGTCCGCCATCGTCCTCACCTCTCCCGCGCACGCCGACTCGGTGCGCATCCACGACATTCAGGGCACCACCCGAATATCGCCGTTCGCGGGCCAGAAGGTGGCGGACGTGCCCGGCATCGTCACGGCCACGCGCACCTACGGCTCCTCCAGAGGTTTCTGGCTCCAGGACCCGAACCCGGACAACGACCCGCGCACCAGCGAGGGCGTCTTCGTCTTCACCAGCTCCACGCCGAAGGTCGCGGTCGGCGACTCGGTGACGGTGACCGGCACGGTCTCCGAGTACGTCCCGGGCGGCACCTCCTCCGGCAACCAGTCGCTGACGGAGATCACCAAGCCGACGATCACCACCGTCTCCACCGGCAACGCGGTCCCGGCACCCGTCGTGATCGACGAGGACTCGGTGCCCGACGCGTACACGCCGGACGGCGACACCGCCGCCGGCGGCTCGATCAACGGCCTGACCCTGGACCCCTCGAAGTACGCCCTGGACTACTACGAGTCCCTGGAGGGCATGAACGTCCAGGTCGCCGACACCCGTGTGGTCACCGCCACCGACCCCTACAGCGAGCTGTGGGTCACGGTGAAGCCGTGGGAGCACCCCAGCCCCAGTGGCGGCACGGTCTACGGCTCCTACGACGCGCAGAACACCGGCCGGCTGCAGATCCAGTCGCTGGGCGCCACCGCCGACTTCCCGAGGGCGAACGTCGGCGACACCCTGGAGGGCACCACCACCGGCCCGCTGGACTTCAACCAGTACGGCGGCTACACCCTGGTCGCGAGCAAGCTCGGCACGCTGGAGAGCGGCGGCCTGGAGCGCGAGACGACCCGGAAGCAGTCCGGCCGCGAGCTGGCGGTGGCGACGTACAACGTCGAGAACCTCGACCCCTCCGACGCCACCTTCGACAAGCACGCCGCCGCGATCGTGAACAACCTCCAGTCGCCGGACATCGTGTCCCTGGAGGAGATCCAGGACAACAACGGCGCCACGGACGACGGCACGGTCGACGCGAGCCAGACCGTGAACAAGCTGATCGACGCGATCGTGGCCGCGGGCGGCCCGAAGTACGACTGGCGCTCGATCGACCCGGTCAACGACCAGGACGGCGGCGAGCCGGGCGGCAACATCCGCCAGGTGTTCCTGTTCAACCCGGAGCGGGTGTCCTTCGTGGACCGCGCGGGCGGCGACTCCACCACCGCGGTCGGCGTCACCAAGGAGAACGGCAAGGCCGAGCTCACGGCCTCCCCGGGCCGGATCGACCCGGCGAACGCGGCCTGGAAGGACAGCCGCAAGCCGCTGGTCGGCCAGTTCGTCTTCCGCGGCAAGACCGTCTTCGTGATCGCCAACCACCTGATCTCCAAGGGCGGTGACCAGGGCCTGACCTCGCAGTACCAGCCGCCCACGCGCAGCTCGGAGATCCAGCGTCACGCGCAGGCCACCGAGGTGAACGCGTTCGTCAAGGACATCCTGAAGGTCCAGAAGAACGCGAACGTCATCGCGCTCGGCGACATGAACGACTTCGAGTTCTCCGAGACCGCGAAGATCCTCGAGGGTGACGGCGAGCTGTGGTCGGCGATCAAGTCGCTGCCGAAGAGCGAGCGTTACACCTACGACTACCAGGGCAACCAGCAGGTCCTGGACCAGATCCTGATCAGCCCGGCGATCCGCCGCGGCTGCGACTTCGACTACGACTCCGTGCACATCAACGCGGAGTTCAACGACCAGATCAGCGACCACGACCCGCAGGTTCTGCGCTTCCGCCCGTAGCCGAAGCCGGTCTCAGGGCTGACTGAACACCCCGTTCAGCCAGCCCTGCCAGGCGCTCTCGTTCGCCTCGGCATCGGCGTCCGGCGCGAAGTCGTGGACGCTGATGCCGAGCGGCGCGCCCCAGTGGCCGCGTCCGAAGAACCGGATGAGGGCGTCGTCGGTGCGCAGCCCGATGAAGTACGGGTTGCGGTAGTCGAGTACGGCGTCCAGGGTCCGGCCGCCGGGTCCCCGCACCCCGACCTTCGTACCCGCGGCCGCGTCGTCCGCCAGTCCGAGGGCGCGGCCCACGGCGCCGAGCGCCTCGGTCGTCTGCGAGGCCGCGGGCCCGTTCAGCTGGGCGAAGGTGACCGGCCTGGGCGCGAAGTGGACGAGATACTCGCACAGCGTGTGCAGGTAGAAGTTGGTGTGCTTGCTCGCACCGTCGTACTGGTTGTTCCAGTCGTCGGTGAAGATCCCGCTGTGCACGTAGCGCACCCACGCCCGGCGCCCCTCGTCGCGCGGCTCGATCACGTAATCCAGCTGATTGACCGACTGGACCGGGAATCCGACGTCCTCGCTGCGGTTGGTGTAGCGGTGGGGCGGATCCCAGGCGGTGACGGTGGACCCGAAGGGCCCCTTTCCGCCCTCCCGGGGCTCGGGCGGGTCCATCGGCCACAGATAGCCACCGGTACCGGTGGTGACCGCTTCCCAGACCTTCTCCGGCGGGACGTCGACCTCGAACTCACGGACGATCTCGAATTCCTTGGACATGGCGGGGCTCCTGCTCACTGTTCCAGTGCGGGGGTGGACTGCTGGTCCTTGACCGTGGGGTGGAGGGCGACGACGATCCGGTGGTCCCTGCCGCCCTCGGCATCCGGGGCGTCGTACTTGCGGATCAAGGCGCTCACGCCCGCCGTCAGCTCCTGCACGAAGGCCGCGCGGTCGGCGGCGGAGGCGAAGCGGACCTGGCCGTCCAGCGCGTAGGTCGCCAGCCCCTTCCTGGCCCGGGCGGCGCCGGTGATCAGCGCCCCGACGTCCCGCACCAGGCGGGCGCCGAGTGCCAGCAGCCAGCGCGCGGACAACTGATCACGAAAGCGCTCCGGGTCCGGCTGCACGGCCGGCAGAGCGGCGGGCGAGATGACGTACGACGCCGCGGTCGCGCGCATCAGCCGCTCGGTGACATTGCCCTTGCGGCGCTCTCCGGCCAGCTCGACCAGGCCGTGCCGCTCCAGCGTCTTGAGGTGGTAGTTCACCTTCTGCCGGGGCAGTCCGACTTTACCGGCCAGCATCGCCGCCGACGCGGGCTCGGCGGCCAGCTCAGCAAGCAGCCGGGCCCGGATGGGGTCCAGCGACACGGCCGCCGCCTCGGGGTCCTCGATCACGGTCACATCCAGCATGCGACCACTCTCGCACCGAAAACTTTTCTTGTCCAGACGGATCAAACTTTCGGCGCGATCCACCACCGCGCTTCTCAGTGATGCTGCCTACGCCAGACGACACCCGCCGCCACCACGGCCGCACCCAGCACCCCCACCGCGAGGACCGGCCCCGGATGACGCATGCCCGCCCGCAACGCACCCCGCAGGGGCTGAGGCACGGCGGCATGCCCGGCGCGCCCGCCCCGCCCCTGCACGACGTGCCCAGCACGACTCGCCCGCCCCTGCGCCGTATGCCCGGCATGCGCGGCCCGCCCCTGCACCGCATGCCCCACCCGCGCAGCCTTGCCCTGCACCGCGTGACCCGCCTGGGCCACACCGCCCTGGACGACATGACCGGCCCTGGAGGCCCTGTCCTGCATGCCGTGGCCGGCGTGGGCGGCGCTGACGCGCAGCTGCACCGTCATGGCACCGGCCTTGTCCCTCAGGTCGGCGGCCCGCACCCGCGCCCGGCCCTTCACATCGGCCTTGCCGACCAACTGGGCGACGGTGTGCCCGAGTTGGTGCCTGGTGTGCTCGATCTGCTGCCGCAGCTCGTCGGGCCCCTTGGCGCCCGATCGGTGCGTAACCCTGTGCTTCATCGGTGTGCCCCTTCCCTGATCTTGCGCTGAGCGTGATGCCTGCTGAGGCCGCGCACGGCGGGGAGGGGACGTCGCGGGTGGTGTCCGCCCGCAGCGGCCGGCGAAAACTCCCCGCACCACGCAACGAACAGCCCACCGGACCGAGGACGGACACCACCCCGGCGCGGCACCGACTCACACACCACCGTAGGCGCGACCCCAGCCACGACGCACCCGCACGGGCCCGCAGGCACTGCACCCACGCACCCGCACATTCGGGTACCCGGCCCGCAGACGGTCAGTCCCGCTCGGCACCCCCGCCGCCGCGCTCCCCCAGCCGCGCGAGCTGACTCTGGAACCAGTCGAGTCGCGCCTGCAACAGCGCGGCCTCCGCGACGAGTTCGGGCACCCCCAACCCCGCCCCGGCCGCCGCCCCACCGGACCCGACGTCGGGAAACCCGGCACCCCCGCCCCGCGCCACCACCCGCACCCCCTGCCCGGCCAGCCGGGCGAACCCGGCGAGCGAGACGGACGTACGGCCCCGCACACACCCGGCACAGACGGGCACGAGGGCCCGCCAGCCGGGCCTGCCCCACCCGGCATCGGCGAGCGCGACAGCAGCGGCGCCACAACCGCACGGTCCGGCGACAGCCACACGCACCCGCTGCCGGGCATAACGAAACCCGCGCTCGAAGCGGATGTAGGCGCCGAGCACGGAGACCTCCAGCAGCAGGGCGGCCCGGTGCTCGGCGGTGCACAACATGGCCTCGGCGGCACTGCGGTCGTGCACACAGTGGAAGCCGCAGTCGCACAACCGGGCCGGCGGTCGGTGCCTGCGGCCGTAGACGCAGGAGGCGTCGTCGAGCACGGCGTACGGCAGCGCGCCGCCGAGCGACACACCCGTGAACCCGGCCCGGGTGCCGTCCTGGGACAGCACCGGGTGGGCGATCTTGTATCCGGTCGGCGGCTCCGTCGGACGTTCCGCCGGGAGCCGCAGCCTCATCGGACGGCCGGGACCTCTTCGCGGACCGGCTCGTCCGGTTCTACAGAGGCGACGCAGGCGGCAGCCTCCTCGGCGACCAGCCCCTCAGCCTCCTCTTCCCGAACGACCGGCCGCTCCTCCACGACTCCGGTGGCCAGTGCCTTGCCGAGCTTCATGGCGCCTCCCATGACAGACGTCGGTGCCCCTCCGGCCATAGTGACCCATGAGAGCCCGAGTTGGACACAGGACCTCCACCCACCGCCTCGCCCCACACATCAGCAATCCTTAACAATATGCTGTAGAGGAATTAAGTAGAGCTTCACCATGGGCGTGCCGAGACTACCCCTATGACGACCTCACACCCCACCACCCACCCCTTCGGCCGCACCCTCTGCGCGATGATCACGCCGTTCACCGAGAACGGCACCCTCGACCTGGACGGCGCCCAGAAGCTGGCCGCACACCTGGTGGCCGAGGGCTGCGACGGCCTGGTGCTGAACGGCACCACGGGCGAATCGCCCACCACCACGGACGCGGAGAAGCAGGAACTGCTCGCGGCCGTCCGGGAGTCCGTCGGCGACCGGGTGCCCCTCGTCGCGGGCGTGGGCAGCGCCGACACCCGGCACACCGTCGAACTGTCCCTGGCCGCCGAGAAGGCGGGCGCCGACGGCGTGCTGGTGGTGACGCCCTACTACAGCCGGCCGCCGCAGCAGGCGGTCGAGGCGCACTTCCGCACGGTCGCCGACGCGAGCGCGCTGCCCGTGATGCTCTACGACATCCCGGGCCGCACCGGCACCCGGATCGAACCGGAGACGATCATCCGCCTCGCCGCCCACCCGCGGATCGTGGCCGTCAAGGACTGCTCCTACGACTTCCTCGGCACCCAGAAGGTGCTGGCCCACACGGACCTGGCGTACTACGCGGGCTGCGACGAGCACGTACTGGCGCTGTACGCGGTCGGCGCGGCGGGCTGTGTGAGCACGGTCGCGAACGCCGTGCCCGGCCGGATCGCCGCGATCCTCGACGCCTTCGACGCGGGCGAGACCTCCCGCGCGCGCCAACTCCAGCTGCGGGTCACGCCGTTGACCGAGGCGATGACGGGCGCCGGCCTGCCCGGCACGGTCACCGCCAAGGCCCTGCTCACCCGGCTCGGCCTGCCCGCGGGCCCGGTGCGCGCCCCCCTGCTCCCCGCCGGCCACGAGGCGTCCGACGACCTGCTGGCTCGGTACGAGGAACTCATGGCGGGCTGATCTGCGGTCGAAATTTCCGGCGAGCGGCCCCTCACCCTGCCGTACGGTGTCCCCGTGAGCCGCCCCCTGCTGTTCCTGGACGTCGACGGCCCGTTCAATCCGTACGCGGCCCGGCCCGAACGCCGGCCTGCGGGATATACGACGATCCGGGTGCCCGGGTTCTCGCGGCGCCCGCTGCGGGTCTGGCTGAACCCCGACCACGGCCCGGCCCTGCTCCGGCTCGGCTACGACCTGTGCTGGGCGACGACCTGGATGGCCGAGGCCAACGTCTGGATCGCCCCGGTCGTCGGGCTGCCCGGGCTGCCGTACGTCGACTTCGGCACCGGCCTGTTCGCCGAGCGGCCCGACGGCGTGCACTGGAAGACGGAGGCAATCGTGGCGTACGCCGACGGCCGCCCGTTCGCCTGGGTGGACGACGAGCAGAGCGCGGCCGACACCGCGTACGTGCGCGCGCATCACCCCGGGCCTGCCCTCCTCCACCACGTCGACCCGCGCACCGGGCTGCGCGAGAGCGACCTCAGGACGCTGGCGGAGTTCGCGGCCGACGTGTCGGCCTGAGGGGCACCCCTCGTCATGCCGACACGTCGGCCGACGTCACTACAGCCGACGCGCCAGCAGATCTGCCGCCAGGTCGGCGAGGGTGTCGGGAGCCGGGGTCGCGTCGAGCTCGGCTCCGTGCTCGTCCGGTTCCAGGGGTTCCAGCGTGGCCAGTTGCGAGTCGAGGAGCGAGCCCGGCATGAAGTGGCCGGTGCGCCGGTCGAGCCGGTCCGCCAGCAGCTCGCGGTCGGACGTCAGGTGCAGGAAGAAGGCGCCCGGGCAGGCCGCCCGCAGGACGTCCCGGTAACGCCGCCTGAGTGCGGAACATGCGACCACCGCACCGGTGCCCGCCACGTCACGCTCGTGCAGCCAGCGGCCGATGGACTCCAGCCAGGGCAGACGGTCGGTGTCGTCGAGCGGCGTGCCGGCCGACATCTTGGCGATGCCGGCCGGGGAGTGGAAGTCGTCGCCGTCCGCGAAGGGCACGCCGAGCCGCTGCGCCAGCAGGCGAGCCACCGTCGTCTTGCCGATCCCTGCGACGCCCGTGACCACGACGCACGGGGATCGACGCTCAGTGGTGCCCATCGTCCGGCAGCGCTTCGGGATGCAGCATGTCGCTGCGCCGCCGTTGTGCGCCCTCGTGCGGCCGGGGAGGTGGTCCGCCGGAGCCGGCCGGATACTCCTCCAGCGGGACCGTGTTCCTTTCCCAGGCGCTCAGGACGGGTGTCAGGACCCGCCATGACTCCTCGGCCTCGTCGCCGCGGATGGACAGCGCCGGATCACCCTTCATGACGTCCAGCAGGAGCCGGCCGTAGGCGGGCAGGTCGGGCGGTTCCATCCGTGCCGTCAGCGAGAGCTGGGTGAGGGCCTGGGCGCGGGCGCCGATGCCGGTCATGTCGAGGGTCATCCCTTCGGGCTCCAGGCCGAAGCGCAGCACGTTGGGCAGGGCCTCTCCCTCGTGGCCGAAGGGCAGGTGGGGCACGGCGCGGAAGCGCACCGCGACCTCCTTGCGGTCCTGTCCCAGCGCCTTGCCGCTGCGCAGCCGGAACGTCGTCCCGGACCAGCGCCAGCTGTCCAGTTCCAGTTCGACCTCGGCGAAGGTCTCCGTGCGCCGCCCGGGGTCCACGCCCTCCTCGTCGACGTATGCGGGGACGGCGTGCTCGCCGATCCGGCCGGACAGGTAGCGTGCGCGGCGCGTGCGGTGCAGGACGTCGTAGTCGGTGAGAAGCCGCACGGACCGCAGCACGTCGACCTTCCGGTCCCGCAGGTCCCGTTCACCGAGGGTGATCGGGGGTTCCATGGCCACCAGGCACAGCAACTGCAGCAGGTGGTTCTGCAGCATGTCCTTCAGCGCGCCGACGCCGTCGTAGTAGCCGGCCCGGCCCTCCAGGGCGAGCGTCTCGTCCCAGACGATCTCCACTTCCGCGATGTGGGTGCTGTTCCAGATGGGCTCCAGCACCCGGTTGGCGAGCCGGCTTCCGAGCACGTTCTGCACGGTCGTCATGGCCAGGAAGTGGTCGACCCGGAACACGGCCTGCTCGGGCACGAGACCGGCGAGCAGCCGGTTCAGCTCGCGCGCGCTCGCCAGGTCCTCGCCGAACGGCTTCTCCAGCACGAGCCGGCTGCCCGGCGGCAGGCCCGCCTCGTGCAGGGCGGTGACCATGTGCGGG
Source organism: Streptomyces sp. RB17 (assembly GCF_009604455.1). GTDB lineage: Bacteria > Actinomycetota > Actinomycetes > Streptomycetales > Streptomycetaceae > Streptomyces. Next base: position 1,373,766 of record NZ_WEGL01000001.1, on the reverse strand, counting down.
AAGAGCGCCGGGGGAAGGGCGAGGTACACAGCGATCGGTTCGTCGCCCGCGACGACTGCGGCGACGTCCGCGGGGTCGGTGACGTCGGCCTGCCGGTAGCGGGCCGAGGCCACGACGGCCCTTCTCGCATCGGCGGGGCAGGCGCCGCCGTGGCGGTCGAGCTGGTCGGCGCACCAGTCGCGGAACCGGTCGGTGCCCCAGCGCTCCCGGCTCGCGCCGGTCAGCCGGAAGCCGTCGCCGATCCGTCCCGCGGCCCGCAGGGCGGCCAGGGCCGGCAGCAGATAGCGGGCGGTGAGATCGCCCGTGGCGCCGAAGACGGCGAGCCGGTCGATCATGCCCGAGCACCTGCCCTCGCCCGCGCGAGGTTCACGCCGCTGGCGATGATCCCGATATGGCTGAACGCCTGGGGGAAGTTGCCCATGAACTCTCCAGAGGTGGGGTCGATCTGTTCCGGCAGCAGCCCCAGCGGGCTCGTACGGGCACACAGCGAGGCGTACACCTGCTCGGCCTCGTCGAGCCTGCCCTGGGCGGTCAGGTTGTCGGCCAGCCAGAAGCTGCACAGCACGAAGGCGCCCTCGTCTCCGGGCAGCCCGTCGGGCGACTCCTCGTGCAGATAGCGGTAGAGCAGGCCGTCACCGGCCGACAGGCGTTCGGCGACGGCCGTGGTGGTCGCCGCCATCCGCGGGTGGTCGGCGGGCACCACGTGGCGCAGCGGGAGCGCGAGCAGGCTCGCGTCGAGGACGCCGCCGCCGTCCAGGTGTGCGCTCAGCGTCCGCGCGTCGTCGTCCCAGGACTCCTCCAGGACGAGCCGGCGCAGCCGGTCGGCGGAGGCTCGCCAAGCCGTTGTGGGCCCGGGCAGACCGAGGCGCTCGCCGATGGCCGCGGCCCGGTCCAGGGCCACCTGGCACATTCCGGCCGAGTAGGTGAACACCCGGCCCGTACTGCGGACCTCCCAGATCCCCTGGTCCGGCTGGCGCCACGCCTGCTCCGCGGTGTCGGCCAGCGCCGCCAGGCCCGCCCACAGCGCGGGCTCGACCTGCCTGCCGGGGCGCTGCCACCGGTCGGCGCGCAGCCACTGGTCGGCGCAGTCCAGGATCTCGCCGTAGACGTCGTGCTGGCGCTGGTCGGCCGCGCCGTTGCCCCATCGCACCGGGCCGGAGCGCCGGTACCCCTCCAGTTCGGGGTCCTCGATCTCGTCGGGTACGGGGCCGCCGTCGAGGTTGTACATGATCCGCGGGCTGCGGCTCTGCTCGACGGCGTCGAGGACCCAACCGAGGAAGGCGTCCGCCTCGCCGGTGAAGCCGATGCGCCGCAGGGCGAACACGGCGTAGGCGGCGTCCCGGATCCAGGCGTAGCGGTAGTCCCAGTTGCGGACTCCGCCGACCGGCGCGGGCAGGGAGGAGGTGGGCGCCGCGACCACGGCGCCGTTGGCCCAGTCGTCGCACAGCTTCAACGTGATGGCGGCACGCCGGACCAGTGCCTCCTGGGGGCCGGAGTAGTCGAAGTGCTTCATCCAGCGCCGCCATGCGTCGGCGGTGTCGGCCAGCGTCGCGTCGGCCTCGAACCGGTGGTGGCGGTGGAAGCGGCCCCAGGACAGCACGAGGTCGAGGTGTTCGCCCTGCCTCAGGTCGTGCGTGCTGTGCAGGCCGGTCAGGGGGCGGTTGGAGCGCAGGTGCAGGCGCAGGTCCGGCCGCCGCGCGGGCCTCAGTTCCAGGCCGCTGAACAGCGCCTGCACGGTGCCGCCGCCGCGCGGCTCCAGATCCACCCGCAGTCGGACGTGCCCGGACAGGACCACGGCCGTCCGGACGAGTTCGCGCCGCCCGGCCGGAGCGTCGTCGGTGAGGTCGGCGCCGGTCCGCACGGTCAGCGCGTCGGTGACCCGCACCAGGCCGGTGGGACTGCGCAGCTCCGTGGTCAGCACGCCGGTGTCGGGCTCGTAGCGCTGCCGGGCCTCCACCAGGTCCTCCGGCGCGAGGGTGAAGTGGCCGCCTCGTGCGTGGTCCAGCAGGCCGCAGAACAGGGGGTCGGAGTCGAACCGGGGGAGGCACATCCACGGGATCGAGCCGTCCAGGCCGACCAGCGCAGCCGTCGAACCGTCCCCGATGAGGCCGAGGTCCTCCAGCGGCAGGTAGCCCTGCCGCCTGCGGACCGGGCGGAACGGGGGCTCGGGATCGTACATGCTTCTCGCTTCCGCGGCGCCTAGAAGGTGATCAGCACCTTCACGACGTCTTCGAGTTTCTTGTCCGAGACCTCGAAGGCCCGCTCCATGTCGTCGAAGGAGAACGTGTGGGTGGTCATGTGCGTGGGGTCGAGGCGCTTCGCCTCCAGCACCCGCAGCAGCCGTTCCATGCGCAGCCGGCCGCCGGGGCAGAGCCCGGTCGCGATCGTCTGGTCCGCCATGCCCACGCCCCACTCGACGCGGGGGATGCGGATGAACTCGCCCTCGCCGAAGTAACCGATGTTGGAGATGGTGCCGCCGGGCTTGGTGATCTTCACGGCGGTCTGGAAGGTGATGTCCGCGCCCAGTGCCTCGATGGCGGTGTCGACCCCTTGGCCGCCGGTCAGCTCGTGGATCCGCTCGACGACGTCCTCGCTGCTGAAGTCCACGATCTCGTCGGCGCCGTACTCCCGCGCCAGCTTCTGTCTGCTGGGCACCGACTCGACCCCGATGACCCGGCCGGCGCCGCGGAGCCTGGCTCCCGCCGTCGCCATCAGGCCCACCGGTCCTTGCGCGAGGACGGCCACGGTTCCGCCGATCGGGATGTCCCCCTTCTCCGCTCCCATGAATCCGGTCGACATCATGTCCGCGCAGTAGACCGCCGCGTCGTCGCTGATGGCGTCCGGGATCCTGGCGAGGTTGGCGTCAGCGTCGTTGACGTGGAAGCAGTCGGCGAAGACCCCGTCCTTGCGGTTCGCGAACTTGAATCCGCCGAGCGGTCCGCCGGACTGCGACGGGAACCCGTTCTGAGCGGCCAGGTCACCCCAGTCGGGAGTGATGGCGCCGACCAGAACACGGTCGCCGGGCCGGAAGTCCTGCACCTCGCTGCCCACGGCATACACGGTGCCCACCGCTTCGTGACCCAGCGTCAGGTTCTGTCTCGGGCCGATACCGCCTTGAACCGTGTGGGAATCGGATGTGCAGATCAGGGCCCTGGTCGTCCTGACCACCGCGTCGCACGGACCCGGTTCCGGAACGGGCTTCTCCATGAAGCCGACCCGGCCGATCTCCTTCATCACGAACGCCTTCATGCGCCTGCCCTTCCTCCCGGCCCACCGTCGTCCGCGACGATGGCTGCCGGCCGAATCGGCTCCGGCATCCGGCATCAGCCGTCACTCCTGCCACTGTCGCAAGGTCCGAGCCGCCTCGCGACCCGAGAACCCCGCGGCCCACGGCCGGTGCCGGGACAGGCGTGTTCACACGGTCCGGGACGTCTCCGGGACGGGCAACCGGAGCTCACGCCTTGCCGCGGACCACGGCGACCGGGCAGTGCGCGTGGTGCAGCAGCGCCTGGCTCACCGAACCCAGGAGCATCCCGGAAAAGCCGCCGCGCCCCCTGGCTCCGACGACCATCAACTGGGCGTTCCTGCTCGCCTCGATCAGGACCTCGCGGGTTTCGCCGCTCAGCACTTCCTGTCCGACCGTGACGTCCGGATACCGCTCGCCATGACCGGCGACTGCCTGGGCGGGGAGACGCTCCGCGCTCTCCACGCCGGTACCGGCCGGCGCATGGTCCGGCAGCCACGCGTGCACGACATGGAGCCCGGTTCCCCGCAACGCCGCCTCGGCGAAGGCGAATTCGACCGCCCCCTCACCTTCGGGCGAGCCGTCGACGGCCAGCACGACCGGGCCGGCGCCGGCCTGTTCCTCGCGGACCACCAGCACCGGACAGTGGCTGTGGGCGGCCAGGGACACCGCCGTCGAGCCCAGCAGCATGCCGACGAAGCCCCCGATGCCCCGGCGGCCCACGACCACGAGGTCCGCGGCGCGCGACTCGGCCACCAGCACCGACACCGCACCGCCGATCATCACGGCCTCGCCGACCTCCACCTCGGGCGCCACACTCCGGGCGTCCTGCGCCGCGTCGTGCGCCAGGCTGTTGAGCGGCGACGGGTCCAGCGGCGCGTACATGGGCCCGACCGGCCAGCTGAAGGCGTGCACCACCCGCAGCTCCGCCCGGCGACGCTGGGCCTCCCGTGCGGCCTGAACCACCGCGGCATGGCTCGACGACGAGCCGTCCACTCCTACGACGACCAGGCTGCCCACCGCTCCTCCTCCCGCACGTCGGTACCGCTGGGCCTTGGCAAGACGGGCATCAGCCGGGCCCCCTGCGGCTGACCGCCACCGCCGGAACGACCGGGGAAGCCTGGGGACATGTGCCATCCTTCACGCCTTGCACGAGCGATCCCACTCATCTTCCGCACTGAGGTCGCGACCGGCGAGTCGACCGTGGCCGTTCGGATGGACGTGGACACTCCGCCATGCGGTGCTCACCGCTGTTGTCGCCCCACGCACGAGCGCCCTCCCGGGCCGCCGTGGGGCCGTGGGAGGGCGCTCGGAACCGCCGGTGATCAGTTGTGGCTGTTCTGAGTAAGACACAGGTCAGGGGCCTAGCTTGCCCCCTGGGCCGTCTCGGGGCCGTCCTCGGTGCTGTCGGGGTCCTGGAAGACGCGATCCACGGCGGCCCGGGTGCGCGCCTCGCTGTTCGGCATCAGGTGCGTGTAGGTCCGGAGAGTGAAGCTGGAGTCGTGGTGGCCGAGATATTCGCTCAGGGCCTTGATGCTCTCCCCCGCGTCCAGGAGCACGGACGCGTAGAAGTGGCGAAGAGCGTGCATGCCGTTCTCGCGTCCGAGGGGGATGCCGGCGGATGTGAGAGCCGGTCGCCACACAAAGCGGTTGAAGCGAGTTCGGTGCACAGCCAGAGCCTTGTTCCGGACATTGACGAACAGCAGCGAGGCCGTCACGGGCGGACCGTCCGGTGTCTTCCAGGGCAGCGTGACCTCAACCGGCTCATGCTTCGTGATGTGAGCGGCCAGCGCGAAGGAGACTGTCTCGGGCAAGGGCACGCGCCGTTCCTTGCCTCCCTTGGGCGGGCCGAAGACCGCCTGGGTGCCTCGGAGCATCTTGACCTGCCGGACGACGTGGACCGTACCGCCGAGGAAGTCGACGTCTTCGAGGGCCAGGCCGAAGATCTCGCCTTGCCGAAGACCGCACCCCGCGCCCAGGGAGACCATCTCTCGGTAGGCATCCGGTAGTGCGTCGTGCACCGCCATCACGCGCTCGATGGACCAGGGCTTGACCTTGCGCCCGTCGAGGGACGGCGCCCGGACCGAGCGAGCTCGGCAGGGGTTCTCGGCGATGATCCGATCTTCCACGGCGGCCGTGAACACGGCGGACACGTTGGCGAAGATCGACCGCCGGTAGGACGCCGCACGCCCCGTTGCCTCCAGCTCTCGCATCCAGGCACGCAGGTGCAACGGCCGGAAGGACCCCATAGGGCGGTCACCGAGGTACGGAAGGGCGTGGACCCTCAGCCGGATCTCAACGGCCTCGCGCGTCACCGGGTCGATCGTCAGTGCCGCCATCCAGTCCTTGACGTACTGCCCGAAGGTGATCGAGCCCGCCGTCGGGTCGATGTACCGCCCCTGGGACATGTCCGCTTCGATGTTGGCCAACCAGGCTTCTGCCTTGCGTTTCTGCTTGTCCGGGAAGCTCTTGGACTTCTCGGAGCCGTCCGGGGCGATGTACCGGGCCCGGTAGCGATGACCGACGCCGTAGCGCTCGGTCTTGGCCCTGACCGTCTTGCCGTCCGGGCCGGAGACGTTCTTGTACCAGCGGTCTTGGATGTGTCCGGCCATCAGGCAGCAGCCCCTTCCATGCGGGACTTGACCCATGCGCGCACGTCGTCAGGGTCGAACCGGAGATGCCGGCCGACCCGGAATCCGCGGGGACCTAAGCCGGATCACGCGGAGGCCGGCGGGCTGGGCGATGCCGGTGAAGGAGCGGTACAGGTTGCGCGGCTCGGACCGGGCGGCCGGTGCGGGTGGTGAAGACAGTAGGCGGACTCCTGCCAGGTCTCCCCCGCTTTCGCCCGAGCCGCCGCCTGCCGCATCCGGTGCCAGCGCAGGGGCGCGATGCACAACGCGGGCAGCGGGACGGCACGGCGACGACGGCTCTTGGGGTCGTCGTCGTAGAGGACGCCACGACGGCGCTGTGTCTGCTGGCGGACGTAGAGGACTCGGTTGTCGAGGTCGAGGTCCGACCAGCGGAGACCGACGATCTCGCCCCGGCGGAGGCCCATGGCGATGGCGAGCACGAAGGCCGCGGTAGAGCGGGTCCTTACGTGAGGCGGCCAGGAAGTCGAGCGTCTCGTCCAGGCTCCAGGGCTTCAGCTCGCCGCTGTCGGTGCGGGGAGGCTCGACGAGCTTGGCGACGTTCCGCGTGATCATCTCCTCGCGGTAGGCCGAGGACAGCGCCGACCGCAGAACTCGGTGCGACTCTTTGGCCGTTGCCGCTGTCGTCTCCTGCTCCAAGCCCACGAGGAACCGGCGTACGTCGGGAACGCTGAGAGATTCGAGCCGCTTGGCGCCAAGCATGGGCACGAGGTACAGCCGGACGTGCGCCTCGTACTTGTCGTACGTGCTCAGCTTCCGGCGAGCCTTGATGACGTTCTCCACCCAGTACGGCAGCCACTCGGAGAGCTTGGCCGACCGAGTCGGCACGGGCACGCCCTGGTCGACCTTGTCGAGCAGTTCCCGGCGCTTGGCGTCGCACTCGGCCCAGGTCTTGCCGTAGGCAAACTTGCGGGCGCGGGTGCCGTCCGGCTGCAGCACGTAGACCGCGCACTGGTAGCGGCCGTCCTTCCGCTTGGTGATGGTGCCCGCGCCGTTCGGGTTGCGCCTGCGCTGACCGGCCATCAGGCAGCCTCCTCGATCTTGCCGAGGATGAAGTCCTGGACGGCGTCGGCGGGAATGCGGCGGGCGCCATCGATCTTGATCGATGTCAGGCGACGCGAGCGGATCAGGTCGTAGACCTTCGAGCGTCCGAGCTTCAGCCGCACCATGACTTCCGGCACGGTCAGCAGTTCAGCGGTAGCGGTGGTCATGCTGCGGCTCCTTCCAAGGCGAGTTGGTCGCGTAGGGCTTCGCGGGCGGTTTCGCGGTTGAGCTGGAGATCGCGGGCGATGGTGGCGGCGAGGGCGGATTCGCCGGGGGTGTGGCCGTGGCCGGCGTACTGCCAGTCGGCCAGGACCAGGACGGTGTCCGGCTCGACGTCGTCCAGGCCGAGGGCAGCGTGCTCTTGAGCGGCGCGGTAGTCGGCGCGTTCCTGGCGCAGGGCGCCGAGAGTGGTGGAGTAGCGGCTTACGGGGCCATGATCACTCGCGCCAAAGCAGCTCCAGCCCAAAGCCGCTCCACCGCCCTCGTCTCGAGGCGCTCGCTGATGATCATGTGCTCGCGGCCACCGGCTACCGACTCGATTTGAACGCGGTGACGTTCCTGTCACCCACAGTGCGCGACGCCTTGGCGCGTGTGCTGGATTCGAAGGCGACCCATCTGTTCGCTTCATTGGAATCGTCTGTTCCGAGCCTGTACTTCACTGGTTCACTCACCGCCCCGATGTTCGGTCCGATGATGCGCTTCGTGGCAGGAACGGAGTCGCCGCGACGCCGCAGGGCACCTCAGGTTGCTCGGGTATCAGCCCGTTCCCAATCTCTGTCCCACTGCCGCATACGGTGCTGGTCCAGCAAGCGGTGGACGGCCCAGGTCCCGCCCAGCGCTGCCATGGACGCACCGGCCGCAGCCGCGGTGCCCGCCCCACCAGCATCAACCGCCACTTGCGTCGAGGACAGGGGAGTAGACGTGAGGGAGCCGTGCACGTCAGTCCACACCGTAAGGGCTGCCGTGCACGTGTCAATGGGCTTGCTTGGGCGTCGCGGTGAGTTGCTGGTACAACTCCCAGCTCGCACGTTCCACCCAGTTGTGCAGAAGCTTGCCGTCTTCGCGGACCGCCCAGATCGCAGTGCCGGTGAAAGAGATCAGGCGCCCGTCAGCCTCGGTGCCCAGGACGCCGTTGTTGCGTCCCTTTACCCGCCAGCGCGAGGCGACCCGGCTACCGTCCTGGTTCTGGAAGGTCTCGATGACTTCCAGGACCAGGTCATCGACCTGGTCGAGGAAGGTCCTGATCCAATTCTTGAAGTTCTCTCGTCCCTCGATGCGCTCGCCAGCGGTGGTGACGACGAAGTCCTCCACGACGAAGTCGTCCACCTTCTCAGGATCATGCGCATTCCATACTTGCGTCCAGAACGCTTCGACGATCTCGACAGAATTCGCGTACGCCATGAAGACCTCCATCGGTTAGACGAGTCATGGCCGCACGGGCCCTGAAGGTGGGCGCAGCGGCGTGGAGAAGGGCGCGAACGCGCCGCACGTTGCCAATCATACATACATGTATGTATGGTCGAGATCGTGGAACGATCCTCTGACGCCAAGGAACGCCTGATCGAAAGCGCTCGGCAACTGATATGGGACCGCGGGTACGTAGGGACGAGCCCGACAGCGGTCCTCCGTCGGTCGGGCGTCGGCCAGGGCAGCATGTACCACCACTTCAAGGGAAAGCCGGACCTGGTCCTGGCCGCTGAGCGCCGCAGCGCGGAACTGATGCAGGCGCAGATTCGCCGCCTCTTCGCCGGTGAAGGTTCGGGGCTGCGACGGATCATCGCCTATCTGATGTCGGAACGGGACGTGCTGCGCGGATGCAGTGTCGGGCGACTGGCGGGTGATCCTGAGATCGTCGCCGACGACGAGCTGCGGAAGCCAGTGCGAGAGACCTTCTCAGTCCTCGTCCGATGCCTGACCGAGGCCATCACCGAGGCCCGGGCGGTCGGCGAACTGGAGGCGCGTCTGCGACCGGAACAGACCGCCGCAGCCCTGGCGGCCGTCGTCCAAGGGGGCTACACACTGGCGCGCGCTGAACAGTCCGTAGAACCGTTCGACCGCGCGATCCAGGGAGCTCTGGACCTGCTTGGCGTCACAGCGGACGACATCATCGGCCCCTCTCGCACACCCTCATGATCTTTGACGACGGGCGACCACCAGGTGCCCAGGCTCAGCGTCATCCTCGGGAGAAAACTCTCAGCAGGACGCCGGAACGGCGACGCCGCCGCCGACGTCGGTCCGGCTGGTGCAGGGAACACCGCTCGTCCCCCTCCACTGCACCGTGGCCCGCACGGGAAGACGCCCGGAGGAGATAGCGGACCCACGGACCGCAGTCTCCCGCACAACAACCGCCTGCACCGGATGCTGTCCAGCCGGTTCCGCATCCAGGCGGCCGGCAGTCGTGACCCCCGTGACCAAGCCGGTCAGAAGGCTGCCCACCGCAGCGCATAGTCCCGCGGCGAGGAACAACCATTGCTCAGCGATGTCGATACGCCGCCCTGAGCGGATTGGGGTGCCACCACCACAGCATGGTCGGGGTCGCCATCACCATCACCCCGCAGCTTAGAGCAAGAGCGCGCACTTCCCCTCTATTGTCCCGTCGCCCAGGCTCGGCTGCAGGTGCTGAGTGCGCGTCCCACCAGCCGTGTCCGATCGGACAGACGGCGAATAGAACCGCGCCGCCCGACGCGTGCTGTGTGGGCACCCCTTCTGCATGCAGACTGTCTCACCGTGGTCCAGCTTCCCGCCTATGGCTCTCTCAGCGACCTGCAGGGGCAGCAGCGAATGCCTCAGCGCAAGGCAGCCCATACGCTGATCGTGCTCGGGGTTCCTGCATAGGTCTGCCATGCCCCGGACCGTCTGGAGCGGCGCCATCGACTCTTGTGAGGGAGGCATTTCTCATGGCCAGCGAATCCTGGCGTGACCTGCGTCCACCGTCTGCCACATCGGGTGACGACGACGGCACCACCGGATACATCGAGTACTTCCAGGTACGGCAGTTGCACACGCTTCAACGGCCGGCCACGGAATCCGCCTACGACATGGGCTTCGTGGTGAGCTCGCAGGTGATGGAGCTCTACTTTGGGCTGCTGTGCCATGAGCTCGCCCGAGCGCGACGCGAAGTCCGTGACGACGACGTCTGCGCCGCCTCCCTCACCCTGCGCCGGAGCGTGAGCCATCTGCGTGCCCTGGAGGGCACCTGGGAAAGCTACGCGGACATGACGCCTGCGGACTGGAACCCCATCAAGGCCCGACTGGGAAAGGGCGAGTCCTCCTCGGTCCACTCGTACATGTACCGGCACATGGCGTTCCTGCTGGGGCTGAAGTCCTCCAAGATGCTGGAGCCGCACCGGTCCACCCCGCTGATCCACAAGGGGCTCCAGGAGGCGCTCAGCGCGCCCAGCCTGTATGACGAGGTGCTGGCCCTGTTGCAGCGCAGAGGGCTGCCGCTGCCCGAGTCGGTCGTTCACCGCGACTTTGCCGAACCATACGTGACTCGGCCAGAGGTCGAGGCGGCATGGGTGCGGGTATACCGCGAGGAGTCCTTCGCCGAACTGCGGACGCTGGGCGAGTTACTGACCCAGGTCAGCGAGCACTTCACCCTGTGGCTGCAAAGACACCTCACGGTGACGGTACGCACTTTCGGTGCCAAGCCGGGCTACTACGGCACGGACGCCGTCGCATGGCTGCGCCGCGGCCTCGACCAGACCGTCTTCCCCGAATTGTGGAGCTCACGCACCGCCATGTGATCACCGATGTGCCGAAGCGCCCTCCACTGCATCCGGCTGGCCTGACGGAACCGGCCGCGCCCCGATGCCGGGTGGGGGGCCGGGTATCATCACAGATCCACTCCGCACCTGCCACTCGACCTGCAGAGCCACCTCATTACTGGCGACGAAGGGTCCGCAAACCCGGTCCCCATCCTCGTCGGAAGCAGGTATCGCGGCTATCGAGCGCAGTTGATCTCGTGCCAGTGAGCGCATGTGGCTGCGCCGTTCTGACATCCATGAGTGACATCAACAGCTCCGGACGTCAGCACTCCTAGGCGGTCTGGCATGGCCAGCATGGCCGGGCCCCAGCAGCACCGGGGAGCGATCGAACTCCTAGTGCGGTGCTCAAGCGCGAGCGCCCTTCCGGGCCGTCCTCGGGCCGTGGAAGGGCGCTCAATGGTGACCAACGTCGACAGGTGCCGACAGCTCAACAGCAGGTCAGGGCACTGATCGATGAGGCGGCCGCAAATCACGGCCGCCGGTGATCAGTTGTGGCTGTGCAGGATGTCGTTCAGGCCGCCCCAGACCGCGTTGTTCGGGCGTGCCTCGACCACACCGGTGACCGAGTTGCGGCGGAAGAGGATGTTGGAGGCGCCGTTCAGCTCGCGGGCCTTGACGATCTGGCCGTCGGGCATGGTGATCCGGGTGCCCGCGGTGATGTAGAGGCCGGCCTCGACCACGCACTCGTCGCCGAGCGCGATGCCGACGCCCGCCTCGGCGCCGACCAGGCAGCGCTCGCCGATGGAGATGATCACGTTGCCGCCGCCGGACAGGGTGCCCATGGTGGAGGCGCCGCCGCCGATGTCGGAGCCGTTGCCGACCACGACGCCCGCGGAGATCCGGCCCTCGACCATGGAGGTGCCGAGCGTGCCGGCGTTGAAGTTGACGAAGCCCTCGTGCATGACCGTGGTGCCCTCGGCGAGGTGGGCGCCGAGACGGACCCGGTCGGCGTCGGCGATGCGGACGCCCTTGGGGGCGACGTAGTCCGTCATGCGCGGGAACTTGTCGATCGAGGTGACCTGCAGGTGCAGGCCCTCGGCGCGGGCGTTGAGCCGCACCTTCTCGATGTCGTCCACGGCGACCGGGCCGAGCGAGGTCCAGGCGACGTTGGCGAGGTGGCCGAAGATGCCGTCCAGGCTCTGGCCGTGCGGCTTGACCAGGCGGTGCGACAGCAGGTGCAGACGCAGATAGACGTCGTGCGCGTCGATCGGCTTCTCGTCCAGCGAGGCGATGACCGTGCGGACCGCGACCACCTCGACGCCCCGGCGGGCGTCCGGGCCGATCGCCGCGGTCGCGCCACCGCCCAGCAGCTCCGCCGTCTGCTCGGCGGTGAGCCGCTCGGTTCCGGCCGGGCCCGGCTCCTCGACCAGCTCGGGGGCCGGGAACCAGGTGTCGAGAACGGTGCCGTCGGAGGCGAGGGTGGCGAGGCCGGCGGCGACGGCGCCGGTGGTGCGGGAAGCAGAGTCGGTCATGCAGGCAAACCTAACGTGGGCGGGGCGGTGAGGGCGAACCGCGTCTCACCTGCCGGGCGGGGGTTCAGGGGATCACCCGAGCCAGCACGGCACGGGCGTACTCCTCGTCGTACGAACCGCCCGTCAGCAGCACGTGCAGACAGATTCCGTCCAACAGGGCCACCAGCGCCCGCGCCGTCACCGGGTCCACCCGCGCGGCCAGCCGCTGGGCCGTCTCTTCCGTCCACTGGGCAGCCACCGGACGCAGGGCGGGGCGGCGCAGGGCCGCGAGATACAGCTCGTACTCCAGCTCCACACCCGACCGGTCCCGTCCGAGCCACTCGCCGAGGACACGGGCGAGACCGGCCGCGAGGTCGCCGCCGGAGTCCGTCGGCACCCCGCTCGCGTCGAGCACCTGCGCGAACCCCTCGTTGGCCTGGCAGAGGGCGGCCACCAGCAGCTCGTCGAGGGTGGCGAAGTGGTAGGTCGTGGAGCCGAGCGGGACGTCCGCCTCGGCGGCGACGGTACGGTGGCTCAGCCCGGCGATGCCGTCCCGGCCGGCCACACGGAGCGCCGCGTCGATGATCCGCTGGCGTCGCTCGGGGTCGTAGCGGCGGGGCATCAGTGGCTCGCCCCGCCCAGGTTCAGCACGACCACTCCCCCGATGATCAGCAGGATCCCGCCGACCTTGGCGACGCTGAGCCCCTCCCCGAACAGCAGCAGCCCGAGGACGGCGATGGTCGCGGTGCCGACGCCGGACCAGATCGCGTACGCGGTGCCGATCTGGACGGTCTTCAGCGTCTGGGCGAGCAGCGCGAAGGAGACGAGGTAGCCCAGAGCCGTCACGAGCGAGGGCCACAAGCGGCTGAATCCCTCGCTGTACTTCATCGCCGTCGTCGCGGCGACCTCGGCGGCGATGGCGCCGGCGAGTGTCAGGTATCCCATGTGTACGAGCGTACACAACGGATGCGTACGGTCGTACACAGGGTGGGCCGAGCATGCGAAAGGGGCCACGGCACCTGGCCGTGGCCCCTTTCACGGGCTCTGTGTCAGACGTTGAACCCGAGCGCCCGAAGCTGCTCGCGACCGTCGTCCGTGATCTTGTCGGGGCCCCACGGGGGCATCCAGACCCAGTTGATGCGGAGCTCGTTGACGAGGCCGTCCGTCGCCGACTTGGCCTGGTCCTCGATGACGTCCGTCAGCGGGCAGGCCGCCGAGGTCAGGGTCATGTCGACCGTGGCCACGTTGGAGTCGTCGATGTGGATGCCGTAGATCAGGCCGAGGTTGACGACGTCGATGCCCAGCTCGGGGTCGACGACGTCCATCAGGGCCTCGCGGAGTTCCTCCTCCGATGCCGGCTTCATCTCAACGGTGTCGGTCATGCCGTCTTCCTTTCGGCGTCGGCGCCACCCAGCACCTGGGCCGTCGCGTCCTTCCACGCCATCCAGCTCAGGAGGGCGCACTTGACCCGCGCGGGGTACTTGGAGACACCGGCGAACGCGACCGCGTCCTCCAGGATGTCCTCCATCGCGTCGTCCGGCTCGATCCTGCCCTTGGACTGCATCAGCTCCAGGAAGGTCTCCTGGATCTTCTGCGCCTCGGTCAGGTCCTTGCCGACCAGCAGCTCGTTCAGCACGGAGGCGGAGGCCTGGCTGATGGAGCAGCCCTGGCCCTCGTACGAGACGTCCGCGATCTGCGTGCCGTCGTACTTCACGCGGAGGGTGATCTCGTCGCCGCATGTCGGGTTCACATGGTGCACCTCGGCGTCGCCATCCCGCAGACCACGCCCGTGGGGGTTCTTGTAGTGGTCCAGGATGACTTCCTGGTACATCGAATCCAGCTTCACGGTCTCAGCTCACGCCCCTCAGCCGAAGAAGTTCCGAACGTGCTCCAGCCCCTCGACCAGTGCGTCGATCTCGGCCGGCGTGGAGTACAGATAGAACGACGCTCGCGTGGTCGCAGGAATTCCGTACCGCAGGCAGACCGGCCGCGCGCAGTGGTGGCCGACGCGGACCGCGATGCCCTGCTCGTCCAGGACCTGGCCCACGTCGTGCGGGTGGATGTCGCCCAGTGTGAAGGAGATCGCGGCGCCCCGGTCCTCGGCCGTGGTCGGGCCGATGATCTTCAGGTCCGGGACCTTCTGCAGACGCTGGACGGCGTACTCGGTCAGCGCGTGCTCATGGGCGAGGATCTTGTCCATGCCGATCGACTGGAGGTAGTCGATCGCCGCGCCCAGGCCGACCGCCTGCGCGATCGGGGGCGTGCCCGCCTCGAACTTGTGCGGCGCGGGGGCGTAGGTGGACGAGTGCATCGAGACCGTCTCGATCATCTCGCCGCCGCCCAGGAAGGGGGGAAGGTCCTCCAGGAGCTCCTGGCGGCCCCACAGGACGCCGATGCCCGTCGGGCCGCACATCTTGTGACCGGTGAAGGCCACGAAGTCGGCCTGCAGGGCCTGCACGTCCAGCGGCATGTGCGGGGCGGCCTGGGAGGCGTCGATGCAGACCAGCGCGCCGACCTCCTGGGCGCGGCGCACTATCGCCTCGACCGGGTTGACCGTGCCCAGGATGTTCGACACCAGCACGAAGGAGACGATCTTCGTCTTCTCCGTGATGACCTCGTCGATGTTGGACAGGTCCAGGCGGCCGTCGTCGGTCAGGCCGAACCACTTCAGCTTCGCGCCCGTGCGCTGCGCGAGCAGCTGCCACGGCACGATGTTGGAGTGGTGCTCCATCTCCGTGATGACGATCTCGGTCTCGTGGTCCACGCGGTAGGGCTCCTCGGCCCAGCCCAGCATGTTCGCCACGAGGTTCAGCGACTCGGAGGCGTTCTTGGTGAAGATCACCTCGTCGCGGCTCGGCGCGTTGATGAACGCGGCGACCTTGTCGCGCGCGCCCTCGTACAGCGCCGTGGCCTCCTCGGCGAGCACATGCACACCGCGGTGGACGTTGGCGTTGTAGCGCTCGTAGTACTCGCTCAGGGCGTCCAGCACCTGGCGCGGCTTCTGCGAGGTCGCCGCGTTGTCCAGGTACACGAGCTTCTTGCCGTCGTGGACCACGCGGTCCAGTACGGGGAAGTCCTTGCGGATCGCCTCGGTGTCGAGGAGGCCCGGCAGCTGTGTCACGCGGATGCGCCACCCTTCGTGTATGCCTCGTAGCCCTCGTCCTCCAGCTTGTCGGCGAGTTCGGCACCGCCGGACTCGACGATCCGGCCGCCGGAGAAGACGTGGACGAAGTCGGGCTTGATGTAGCGCAGGATGCGCGTGTAGTGCGTGATCAGCAGGGTGCCGACCTCGCCGGTCTCGCGGACGCGGTTGACGCCCTCGGAGACGATGCGGAGCGCGTCGACGTCCAGGCCGGAGTCGGTCTCGTCCAGGATCGCGACCTTCGGCTTGAGCAGCTCCAGCTGGAGGATCTCGTGGCGCTTCTTCTCACCGCCGGAGAAGCCCTCGTTGACGTTGCGCTCGGCGAAGGACGGGTCCATGTTGAGGCGCTCCATGGTCTCCTTGACCTCCTTCACCCAGGTGCGCAGCTTGGGTGCCTCGCCACGGATCGCGGTGGCGGAGGTGCGCAGGAAGTTGGAGACCGAGACGCCGGGGACCTCGACCGGGTACTGCATCGCCAGGAACAGGCCGGCGCGGGCGCGCTCGTCGACGGACATCTCCAGGACGTCCTCGCCGTCGAGGGTGACGGTGCCGCTGGTGATCGTGTACTTCGGGTGACCCGCGAGGGAGTAGGCGAGGGTCGACTTGCCGGAGCCGTTGGGGCCCATGATGGCGTGCGTCTCGCCCTGCTTCACGGTGAGGTCGACGCCCTTGAGGATCTCCTTCGTGGCGTTGTCGGCCTCGACGGTGACGTGCAGGTCTCGGATTTCAAGCGTTGCCATGGGTGCCTCAGGACTCCTGGGTGAGGGAGACGAGAACGTCGTCCCCTTCGATCTTTACGGGGTATACGGGGACGGGGCGCGTGGCCGGGAGGCCGGACGGCTTGCCGGTGCGGAGGTCGAAGGAGGAGCCGTGCAGCCAGCACTCGATCTGGCAGTCCTCCACCTCGCCCTCGGAGAGCGAGACGTTCGCGTGGGAGCAGATGTCGTGGATCGCGAACACCTCGCCCTCGGTCTTGACGACCGAGACCGGCGTGCTGTCGATCTCCACCCGCTTCGGGGTGTCCTCCTCCAGCTCGCTCAGCCCGCAGACGCGTACGAAGGTCATGCGACCGAAGCCTCCAGCTCCTCCTCGATCTTGGCGAGCAGGCGCTCCTCGATGTCGGTGACACCGATCTGCTGGACCAGCTCGGCGAAGAAGCCGCGGACCACCAGGCGGCGGGCCTCGTGCTCCGGGATGCCGCGGGCCATCAGGTAGAAGAGCTGCTCGTCGTCGAAGCGGCCGGTGGCGGAGGCGTGGCCGGCGCCGACGATCTCGCCGGTCTCGATCTCCAGGTTCGGCACCGAGTCGACGCGGGCGCCGTCCGTGAGGACCAGGTTGCGGTTCATCTCGTACGTGTCCGTGCCCTCGGCCGTGGCCTCGATGAGCACGTCGCCGATCCAGACCGCGTGCGCGTCGTCGCCCTGCAGCGCGCCCTTGTACGCGACGTTCGACTTGCAGTGCGGGGTGTTGTGGGTGACCAGGAGGCGGTGCTCCTGGTGCTGCCCGGCGTCGGTGAAGTACAGGCCGTACAGCTCGGCCTCGCCGCCGGGGCCGGCGTAGGTCACGCGCGGGTGCAGGCGGACCACGTCACCGCCGAAGGTCACGACGATCGACTTGAAGGTGGCGTCCCGGCCGACCAGCGCGTTGTGCTGGGCCACGTGCACGGCCTTGTCGTCCCAGTCCTGGACGGAGACGACGGTCAGCTTGGCGCCGTCGCCGAGGACGTAGTCGACGTTGGCGGCGAGCACCGCGTCACCGGTGTGGTCGATGACCACGACGGCCTCGGCGAAGGCGCCCAGCTCGATCACCTGGTGGCCGAAGGCGGTGCCGCCCTGGCCGTGCACCGCGATGCGGATCGGCTCGGTGAGGACGGTCTCCTTGGGGACGGTCACCACGCCGGCCTTCTCGAAGGCGGAGTACGCCTGCGCGGCCACGCGGTCCACGGGGGTGCCCGCCTTGCCGAGCCGCGCGTCGTCGCGGCCGACGGTCTCGACGGTGACGCCCTCGGGGGCCTGCACGTCGACCTTCACACCGTCGCCGTTCGCCACCGCGGTGCCGTCGTGCAGCCCGCGCAGGCGCTCCAGCGGGGTGAACCGCCACTCCTCCTCACGGCCGTGCGGGACCGGGAAGTCCGCCACGTCGAAGGACGGGGGCGCGCTCATGCGCGAGACGACGGTCGACTCGGCGGCGACCGCGATCTGGCCGGCGGTGGTGGATCCCACCGGGATGTTCTGAGCCTCAGCCATGGCTGTCGTAGTGCTCGCTTTCTTGCGTGAGTGGCTTGATGGGGACTGCGGCCGGGGGCTAGCCCACCGCGCCTTCCATCTGCAGCTCGATCAGCCGGTTGAGCTCAAGGGCGTACTCCATCGGCAGCTCCTTGGCGATCGGCTCGACGAAGCCGCGCACGATCATCGCCATCGCCTCGAACTCGGTCAGACCGCGGCTCATCAGGTAGAAGAGCTGGTCCTCGGAGACCTTGGAGACGGTCGCCTCGTGGCCCATGGACACGTCGTCCTCGCGGACGTCCACATAGGGGTACGTGTCGGAGCGGGAGATCGTGTCGACCAGCAGCGCGTCGCAGAGCACGTTGGACTTGGAGCCCGCGGCGCCCTCGCCGATCTCGACCAGGCCGCGGTACGAGGTACGGCCGCCGCCGCGCGCCACCGACTTGGAGACGATGTTGGACGAGGTGTTCGGCGCCATGTGGACCATCTTGGAACCGGCGTCCTGGTGCTGGCCCTCGCCCGCGAAGGCGATGGACAGGGTCTCGCCCTTGGCGTGCTCGCCCATCAGGTAGACGGCCGGGTACTTCATCGTCACCTTGGAGCCGATGTTGCCGTCGATCCACTCCATGGTCGCGCCCTCGTAGGCCACGGCGCGCTTGGTGACCAGGTTGTAGACGTTGTTCGACCAGTTCTGGATGGTCGTGTAGCGGCAGCGTGCGTTCTTCTTGACGATGATCTCGACGACCGCGGAGTGCAGCGAGTCCGACTTGTAGATCGGGGCCGTACAACCCTCGACGTAGTGCACGTAGGCACCCTCGTCGACGATGATCAGGGTCCGCTCGAACTGGCCCATGTTCTCCGTGTTGATCCGGAAGTAGGCCTGCAGCGGGATCTCGACGTGCACGCCCTTCGGCACGTAGATGAAGGAGCCACCGGACCACACGGCCGTGTTCAGCGCGGCGAACTTGTTGTCACCGGCCGGGATGACCGTGCCGAAGTACTCCTTGAAGAGCTCCGGGTGCTCCTTCAGTGCGGTGTCGGTGTCGAGGAAGATGACGCCCTGCTCCTCCAGGTCCTCGCGGATCTGGTGGTAGACGACCTCGGACTCGTACTGGGCGGCGACACCGGCGACCAGGCGCTGCTTCTCGGCCTCCGGGATGCCCAGCTTGTCGTAGGTGTTCTTGATGTCCTCGGGCAGGTCCTCCCAGGACTCCGCCTGCTTCTCCGTGGAGCGCACGAAGTACTTGATGTTGTCGAAGTCGATGCCCGAGAGGTCGGAGCCCCAGTTCGGCATCGGCTTCTTCTCGAAGAGCTTCAGGCCCTTCAGGCGCAGCTTGGTCATCCACTCCGGCTCCGACTTCTTGCCGGAGATGTCGCGGACGACCTCCTCGTTCAGGCCGCGCCTGGCGGAGGCACCGGCCACGTCGGAGTCGGCCCAGCCGTATTCGTACTTGCCCAGGCCCTCGAGCTCAGGGTGGGCAGTCTCCGTGGGGAGAGTCATGCGGGGTTCCTCCCGGCCGTGCTTGCAGGTGCGTTGTCGCTGGTCTTGGAAATCTTGGGGATGAACGTCGTACAGACGCCGTCGCCGTGCGCGATGGTCGCCAGTCGCTGGACGTGGGTTCCCAGCAGCTCGGCGAAGATCTCCGTCTCCGCCTCGCACAGCTGCGGGAACTGCTCCGCGACATGGGCCACCGGGCAGTGGTGCTGGCACAGCTGCTCGCCGACCGGTGCGCTGCGCGCCGTAGCAGCGTACCCGTCGACGCTCAAGGCCTTGGCCAGTGCTTCGGCTCGCTCGTCCGGGCTCACGGCCTCGATCGCCTTGCGGTACGCGTTCGCCTGGGCGGCGATCCGGGCGCGGGCGAAGGCGGCGACCGCCTCGGGGCCGCCGCCCTGCTCGGCGATCCAGCGGAGCGCGTCCGCGGCGAGCTTGTCGTACGACTGGTCGAAGGCGTCCCGGCCGCAGTCGGTCAGCGAGAAGACCTTGGCGGGGCGGCCGCGCGTACGCGTGCCGTACACGCGCTGTTCGCGGGCCTCCACGACGTCGTCGGCGACCAGTGCGTCCAGGTGGCGCCGGACGGCCGCCTGGGTCAGTCCCAGCCGGCCGGCGAGTTCGGCGACGGTCGACGGGCCGTGGTCCAGGATGGAGCGCGCGACGCGGTTGCGCGTGGAGCGCTCACCGGTCGCGAGTTCCTCCTGCGGGGCCCCCAGGGGGGTCTCCCGAGCCTCGCCGACGTTTTTCACAACGCCATTGTTGCGTAATTCCGGAGAGCCTGACAAGCGCCGTCCGGATCATCGACCGGTGCCCTGCGTCACTTAGGCATACCTAATCCGACCTGCGGAAACGATCTTTGATCGATCATTCGAACGCCCCTGAGCAGGCAAATCGGTGGCGGCACACCGGGCCGTCCGGAAGACTCCCGGACCATGCCGACACCCCTTCCGACCGGCCCTCTTGTCACGCGCGACACGATCGCCGCACAGCTGCGCCTGCTCGGCGTCGAGACCGGGGAGACCCTCCTGGTCCACTCCTCGCTCAGCTCCCTCGGATGGGTGAACGGAGGGGCCGTGGCGGTCGTCCAGGGACTGCTCGACGCCCTGGGCCCGTCCGGCACCCTCGTCGTCCCCGCCCAGTCGGCCCAGCTGTCCGACCCGGCGCTGTGGGCGAGGCCGCCGGTGCCCGCGCAGTGGTGGGACCGGATCCGGGCCACCATGCCGCCGTACGACCCGCTGACCACTCCCACGCGCGGGGTCGGCGTGGTTCCGGAAACCGTACGGACCTGGCCGGGTGCCCTGCGCAGCGCGCACCCGCACACCTCGTTCGCGGCGCTCGGCCCGCGCGCGCGGGAGATCACCGACGGCCACGCCCCCGACTGCCGGCTCGGCGAGCACAGCCCGCTGGCCCGGCTGGAGAAGCTGGGCGCGCGGGTCCTGCTGCTCGGCGCGGGCTACGACTCCTGCACCAGCTTCCACCTGGCCGAGTACCGGATAACCGGGCCGCTCGTCGCGGTCGGGCGGCCCGCTCCCGGCGGGGGCTGGGAGACGGTGGTCGAGGTGTCGATCGACTCCGACCGGTTCGACGAGCTGGGGCACGACTTCGAGCGGGACCGGCCCGTCGTGCGCGGCAGGGTCGGCGCGGCGGACGCCCGGCTGTTCCCGGTGGCGGACGCGGTGGCCTACGCCGAGCGGTGGCTGCCGCTGCACCGGCCCCGGGAGGAGTGAGTTCACCTACCCGCCGGTCCGGACGGCAAGCGGTCTCCCTAGACTCTGGACCCATGCGAAGTGAGCCCGCCCGCCCGTCTCCCGACCACCACCCCTCAGGCAGACGCTTCGCGTCGCTCCCGCTCATCGAGGTCCGGGCCCTGGTGAAGCGGTACGGCACGAAGACCGCGGTGGACGGCCTCGACCTGGTGGCCGGGGCGGGTGTGACCGCCGTCCTCGGCCCCAACGGGGCGGGGAAGACGACCACGGTCGAGACCTGCGAGGGGTACCGGAAGCCGGATTCCGGCACGGTGCGCGTCCTGGGCCTCGACCCGGTACGGCAGTCCGCCGAGCTGCGTCCCCGTATCGGCGTGATGCTGCAGTCCGGCGGCGTGTACTCCGGCGCCCGTGCCGAGGAGATGCTCCGGCATGTCGCGAAGCTGCACGCGCATCCGCTGGACGTGGACGCCCTGATCGAGCGGCTGGGGCTGGACAGCTGCGGCCGGACCTCCTACCGGCGGCTGTCCGGCGGCCAGCAGCAGCGCCTCGCGCTCGCCATGGCCGTCGTCGGGCGCCCGGAGCTGGTGTTCCTGGACGAGCCGACGGCCGGCCTGGACCCGCAGGCCCGCCGGGCCACCTGGGACCTGGTGAAGGACCTGCGCGCGGACGGCGTCTCGGTGATCCTCACCACCCACCACATGGAAGAGGCCGAGCAGCTCGCCGACGACGTGGCGATCATCGACGGCGGCCGGGTCATCGCCCAGGGCTCACCTGAGGAGCTGTGCAAGGGCGGCGCAGAGAACACCCTGCGCTTCACCGGCCGCCCCGGCCTCGACGTGGGCTCCCTGCTGAAGGCCCTCCCGGCCGACTGCACGGCCGCCGAGCTCACCCCGGGCTCCTACCGGGTCGTCGGCAAGGTCGACCCGCAGCTGCTGGCCACCGTGACCTCCTGGTGCGCCCAGCACGGAGTGATGCCGGACCGGATCTCGGTGGAGCGGCACACGCTGGAGGACGTCTTCCTGGAGCTGACCGGCAAGGAGCTGCGCTCGTGACGACTGCAACCGGTACATACGCCCCCAGGCCGGGTGCGGCGCCGCTCCCCCGCATGATCGGGGCCCAGGCGGTCCTGGAGACGAAGATGCTGCTGCGCAACGGCGAGCAGCTGCTGCTGACCGTGGTCATCCCGACCCTGCTGCTGGCCCTCTTCAGCTCGGTGGACATCGTGGACACCGGCAAGGGCAAGGCGGTCGACTTCCTCGCCCCCGGCATCCTGGCGCTCGCCGTGATGTCGACGGCGTTCACCGGGCAGGCCATCGCGACCGGCTTCGAACGCCGCTACGGCGTGCTCAAGCGGCTCGCCTCCTCGCCGCTGCCCCGCTGGGGCCTGATGACCGCCAAGACCGCGTCCGTGCTGGTCACCGAGGTCCTCCAGGTGATCCTGCTGACGGCGATCGCCTTCGCGCTGGGCTGGTCCCCGCACGGCAACCCAGCCGCGGTGCTCGTGCTGCTCATCCTCGGCACGGCCGCGTTCTCCGGCCTCGGCCTGCTGATGGCGGGCACGCTGAAGGCGGAGGCGACCCTGGCCGCCGCCAACCTGGTCTTCCTGCTGCTGCTCGTCGGCGGCGGGGTCATCGTGCCGCTGGACAAGTTCGGCTCGGCCGGGCAGCACGTGCTCGGGCTGCTGCCCATCTCCGCGCTGTCGGACGGGCTGCGGGACGTGCTCCAGCACGGCTCCGGGATGCCATGGGGCGACCTGGGCGTCCTGGCGGTGTGGGCGGTCGTCGGGCTGGCCGCGGCCGGGAAGTTCTTCCGCTGGGAGTGAGGCGTCACGGTGGACCCTCGTGAAAGCGTGCACAAGCGGCGGCCTACGATGGTGGGCGTGCTCAAGCTGAACCCCGCCGACGCCGCAGCGGCCGTGCGCAACCCGCTCGCCTTCATCGCCGAACGCTGGACCCCGTCCCCCCGGACGGTCCAGCGGGCGGCCCTCGCCGCGCTCGTGATGTCGGTGGTCATCGTCGTCACCGGCGGCGCCGTGCGCCTGACCGGCTCCGGCCTCGGCTGTCCGACCTGGCCGGAGTGCACCGACGGCTCGCTGACGCCGACGACCGCGCTGAGCTACCACAGCGCGATCGAGTTCGGCAACCGGATGCTGACGTACGTGCTGTGCGCCGCGGTCGGCTGGGCGATCATCGCCGCACGCTCCGAGAAGCCGTACCGGCGCAGTCTGACCCGGCTGGGCTGGGCGCAGTTCTGGCTGGTGATGAGCAACGCGATCCTCGGCGGCATCGTCGTGCTCGTGGGCCTCAACCCGTACACCGTCGCGGCCCACTTCCTGCTCGCGACGGCCCTCGTCTGGGTCGCCACGGTGATGTGGCAGCGCACCCGCGAGGGCGACGGCGCGCCCCGGCCACTGGTCGGCAAGGCCGTGCAGCAGCTGGTGTGGTTCCTGGTGGCCGCGTCCCTGCTGCTCATCGCGGTCGGCACGGTGGTGACCGGAGCCGGGCCGCACGCGGGTGACTCCAGCGAGGTCAAGCGGATCCCGATCGACTGGGAGACGGTGGCCAAGCTGCACGCCGTGCTCGCCTGGATCGTGGTGACGCTGACGTTCGCGCTGTGGTTCGTGCTGAAGGCGGTGGACGCGCCCAAGGGCCCGCACGCGCGCACCCGCGATCTCTTCCTGATCCTGCTCGGCCAGGGCGTGATCGGGTACGTGCAGTACTTCACCCATCTGCCCGAGCTGCTGGTGGGCCTGCACATGCTCGGCTCCTGCCTGGTGTGGATCGGCGTGCTGCGCGTCCTGCTCGCGCTGCGGGAGCGTCCGGAGGCCGCCCTGGACCTGCCCGGCCCCTCGGCCGAGGTGACGGTGGGCACGCGCGCGTAGCGTTCTTCCGCCGCTCAGCCCGTCCCCCCGTCACGGCCGTTCAGCCCGTACACCCGGCGCGCGTTGTCCGCCGCGACCATGCGGGCCACCCGCTGGGCGTCCTCCAGGGACCAGGCTCCCTCGGCGACCCAGGTCCCCAGGACCCGGCCCAGGGCCTCGCGGAACAGCCGGGCACCCACGACGTGCAGCTCGGGCAGGCCGTGGGCGCCCGTGGAGAAGAGGATCTTGCCGAAGGGTGCCAGCTCCAGGATCTCGGCGAGGACGGTGGCCGCGCGGGCGCCGGTGCGGACGAGCGCGGCGCCGGAGTCGGTGTAGACGTGCGGGAAGACACCGGCCAGATGGGCGGCGTGGCGGTGGTACGGGTAGCCGTGCAGCAGGATCAGGTCCGTGCCGAGGCCCGCCGTGGCCCGCACGAAGTCGGTGAGCAGCACGGGGTCGGTGCGGTCGATGCGGGAGTTCGGCTCGCCGAGCCCGGCGTGCAGCTGGAGCGGCAGACCCGAGGCCACCGCGATCCACAGCAGGTGCCGCAGCAGCACCGGGTCGGTCAGCGCCCCGCCGACCCGCCGTCCGGCCAGCCAGCGGCCGGCCGCGCCCCGCACCTCCCCGGGCCCCGGCGGCTCCGGCGCCAGCGCCAGGCCGTGTCCCAGCCCCGCGACGGAGGTGAAGGCGACCGCGTTCGCGGCGGCGCCGTGCACCGACTCGGCGAGGTTGGCGAGGAAGGACTCGACGGTGCCGGAGGTGTCGGCGACCTGCTCCGCCAGCTGCTCGAGCCGGACGATCTCACGGGCGTCGGCATCGCCCGTGGAGGCCAGTTCGGCGGGGCCGGTGAGGTCGCCGGGCAGGCCGGTGTCGACGAGGTAGGTGGTGATCCCGCTGCCGCGCAGCAGCCTGCGGCCCACTTCCAGGACGCCCAGTTCACGGCGCCGGGCCAGATAGCGGGCGGGCGCACAGTGCGGTTCCAGGCCGAGCAGGGGTGGGCACCAGCGCCGTACGGCGAATCCCGTCTGGGTGTCGAAGAGGGTGGTGCCGGGGGCGGGCGGACCCTCGGTGCGGGCGAGTTGGGCCTCGAAGGTGCCGAGGCCCAGCTCTGTTCGCAGTACGCCGTGGCAGTACTGGTCCACGAGGGACGGCGTTTCGATCATCCGGGCCTCCCCGCGTGCGCTGGCTTCAACGGCCTAACGGGTGAACGGGGTTCGAGGTCGCGGATGAGCTCGGGGCTGCGGGTTATTTGGCGGCTTCAGACCGTATGTGGCTGGGCGCTCCCCCAAATTCTCGGCTTCGCTCGAACTCGGGGGACCCTCATCGCGGCGGAGCCGCGTGTCGATACAGCCCCGCGCCCCTTCGGGGGCGCCTTGCTCAGCCCCCGACCTGAATGCCGGCCATCCGCTTCCACTCGTACGACCCCGTCTTCACCTTCGCGGCGAACTCGCCGTCGAAGGACTCGTGGCGCGTGATGCCGGACTTCTCCACCGCCTGCTCGGCGATGGCGTACGTAGGTGCTACGAGGTCGCCCCAGCCGCCGTCCTCGCCGACGAGGACGATGCGGGCGCCGCGCTCGCCGATGTAGGCCACCTGGCCCTCGGCGCCGCCGTGGGCCTTGGCGAAGGCGCTGATCCGGTGCGCGAGCCGGGCCGCCGTGCGCTCGGCCTTGGGGTCAACCTGCTGCGTGTCTGCCATGGCCAGGATGCTACCCACGGGTAGATCAAACGGCGACGGGAGGGGTGCGTGGCCTTGGCCACGCACCCCTCCCGTCGAGGAAGCCAGAGGGCGTCAGCGCAGGAACGGGTCCACCGCGATCGCCACGAACAGCAGCGACACATAGGTGATGGACCAGTGGAAGAGGCGCATCTCCTTCAGCTTGGCGCCCATGACCTCGGCCCTGGCCCGGTTCTGCAGCGCGTGTGCCTCCCACAGCCACCAGCCGCCGGCGGCCAGCGCGACGGCCGTGTAGAACCAGCCGGTGTAGCCGAGCGGGGTCAGGAGCAGGGAGACGGCCACCATCACCCAGCTGTAGATGACGATCTGCCGGGCGACGACCTTGTTGGAGGCGATGACCGGGAGCATCGGCACGCCCACGCGCGCGTAGTCGTCCTTCACCTTCATGGACAGCGGCCAGTAGTGCGGCGGGGTCCAGAAGAAGATCACCAGGAACAGGACGACCGGCGCCCAGGACAGGGAGTCCGTCACGGCCGACCAGCCGATGAGCACGGGCATGCAGCCCGCGATGCCGCCCCACACGATGTTCTGCGACGTACGCCGCTTGAGGAGCATCGTGTAGACGACGACGTAGAAGAGGAGCGCTCCGAGCGAGAGCCAGGCACTCAGCCAGTTGACGGTGAGGCCGAAGAGGAGCGTCGAGACGACCGCGAGGGTGATGCCGAAGACAAGGCACTCGGACGGGCTGACCATGCCGGTCACCAGCGGCCGCTGCGAGGTGCGGTCCATCAGGGCGTCGATGTCCCGGTCGATGTACATGTTCAGCGCGTTGGCGCCGCCCGCCGAGAGGTAGCCGCCGACGCAGGTGAGCAGCACCAGCTTCAGGTCGGGCACGCCCTGCTGCGCCAGGAACATCACCGGAACGGTGGTGATGAGCAGCAGCTCGATGATCCGTGGCTTGGTCAGAGCCACGAACGCCTTGACACGGGCCCCGAACGGCCGGTGAACCGGGCCTTGGCTCGCACCACCCAGCACGCCCGCTGGACGTGATTCGACGGCCGTCACGCACACCCCTGACAGAGACTCCCAGCGAGCCTCCCCTGTGAAGTCGCGGTAATGGCTCGCGCGTACCACGCCACTTTAGACGCTGCCCATACCCCGGCCTTCGCGGGGGTGGGGTCGTGTTGGCGCACGCCCCATAAGAGGGGACACGGCACTCGATTGAGCGCTCAGATGACCGGCTCCGTATTCATGTGCCAAATGGCCCTGTCGGCCAGTCGGGAGGCGGATTCCACAGAGTCCCGGCAGTCTGGAAACACTCGAAAAAATGCGCGTCCTCGCGAGGGTAGGCTCGTCACCGGCCGGCGGGCGTCGAGCGCGCCGGCGGCCGGGTGGGCGCATGCCCCGAAGACCGGCGACCGACATGTGGAGAGGAGCCCTGACCCAGGGTGAGCACCAAGCCGACCACCACAGACCTTGAGTGGACCGAGCTGGACCAGCGGGCCGTGGACACCGCCCGGGTCCTGGCCGCCGACGCCGTACAGAAGGTCGGCAACGGCCATCCCGGTACGGCGATGAGCCTGGCCCCGGCCGCCTACACCCTCTTCCAGAAGGTGATGCGGCACGACCCCGCCGACCCGGAGTGGGTCGGGCGTGACCGCTTCGTGCTGTCCGCCGGCCACTCTTCCCTGACCCTCTACACGCAGCTCTACCTGGCCGGCTTCGGCCTGGAGCTGGAAGACCTGGAGTCCTTCCGCACCTGGGGCTCGAAGACCCCGGGCCACCCGGAGTACGGGCACACCAAGGGCGTCGAGACCACCACCGGTCCGCTCGGCCAGGGTGTCGCCAACGCGGTGGGCATGGCGATGGCCGCGCGCTACGAGCGCGGTCTGTTCGACCCCGAGGCGCCGCAGGGTGAGTCGCCCTTCGACCACTTCATCTACTGCATCGCCGGTGACGGCTGCCTCCAGGAGGGCATCTCCGCCGAGGCGTCCTCGCTGGCCGGCCACCAGAAGCTCGGCAATCTGATCCTGCTGTGGGACGACAACCACATCTCGATCGAGGGCGACACCGAGACGGCCGTCTCCGAGGACACCGTCAAGCGGTACGAGGCCTACGGCTGGCACGTGCAGCGCGTGGAGGCCCAGGACAACGGCGACCTGGACCCGCAGGCGATCTTCGCCGCGATCGAGAAGGCCAAGGCGGTCACCGACCGGCCGTCCTTCATCGCGATGCGCTCGATCATCGCCTGGCCGGCCCCGAGCGCCCAGAACACCGAGGCCGCGCACGGCTCGGCGCTGGGCGAGGAGGAGGTCGCGGCCACCAAGCGCGTCCTCGGCTTCGACCCGGAGAAGCACTTCCAGGTCGAGGACGAGGTGATCACCCACACCCGCAAGGCCCTGGAGCGCGGTGCGCAGGCGCGTGCCGAGTGGGAGAAGTCCCTGCAGGTGTGGCGGGACGACAACCCCGAGCGTGCCGCCGACTTCGACCGCATCGCCCGGGGCGAGCTGCCCACCGGCTGGGAGGAGAAGATCCCGGTCTTCGAGCCGGGCAAGGGTGTCGCGACGCGTGCCGCCTCCGGCAAGGTGCTGCAGGCCCTCGGCGCGGTGATCCCCGAGCTGTGGGGCGGTTCCGCCGACCTCGCCGGGTCGAACAACACGACCATCGACAAGGAGAGCTCGTTCCTGCCCGAGGGCAACCCGCTGCCCGAGGCCAAGCCGTACGGCCGCACCATCCACTTCGGCATCCGCGAGCACTCGATGGGCGCCGAGCTGAACGGCATCACGCTGCACGGCAACACCCGTGTCTACGGCGGCACGTTCCTCGTCTTCTCCGACTACATGCGCAACGCGGTGCGCCTGTCGGCCCTGATGCACCTGCCGGTGACGTACGTGTGGACGCACGACTCGATCGGCCTCGGCGAGGACGGCCCCACCCACCAGCCGGTCGAGCACCTGGCCTCGCTGCGCGCGATCCCCGGTCTGAACATCGTGCGTCCGGCGGACGCCAACGAGACCGCGATCGCCTGGCGCGAGATCCTCAAGCGGTACACCAAGGAGTTCGGCAAGGGGCAGCCGCACGGCCTGGCGCTCACCCGCCAGGGCGTGCCGGTGTACGAGCCCGACGAGGACGCGGCCAAGGGCGGCTACGTGCTGTTCGAGGCCGAAGGGCCCTCCGGGCAGAGCGCAGCACCGCAGGTGATCCTGATCGCCACCGGATCCGAGGTGCACGTGGCCGTGGAGGCGCGTGAGCGGCTCCAGGCCGAGGGCGTGCCGACGCGGGTCGTGTCGATGCCGTGCGTCGAGTGGTTCGAGGAGCAGGACCAGGGGTACCGGGACTCCGTGCTCCCGCCGTCCGTCCGGGCCCGTGTGGCCGTGGAGGCGGGCATCGGGCTGACCTGGTACCGGTACGTCGGAGACGCCGGCCGCATCGTTTCCCTGGAGCACTTCGGTGCTTCCGCCGACGGCAAGGTGCTCTTCCGCGAGTTCGGCTTCACTGCCGAGAACGTGGCCGCCAAGGCCCGGGAATCCATCGCCGCCGCCCAGCGCTGACGCTCATATACGACACGTAGGAGATGTAATTCCATGACAGACGCACTGAAGCGCCTCTCCGAAGAAGGCGTCGCGATCTGGCTGGACGACCTGTCGCGCAAGCGGATCACGTCCGGCAACCTCGCCGAGCTGATCGACCAGCAGCACGTCGTGGGCGTCACCACCAACCCGACGATCTTCCAGAAGGCGATCAGCGGCGGCGACGGCTACCAGCAGCAGGTCACCGACCTCGCCGCCCGCAAGGTCACCGTGGAAGAGGCCATCCGGATGATCACCACGGCGGACGTCCGTGACGCCGCCGACATCCTGCGCCCGGTCTTCGACGCCACCGGCGGTCAGGACGGCCGGGTCTCCATCGAGGTCGACCCGCGCCTCGCGCACAACACGGCGGCCACCGTCGCCGAGGCCAAGCAGCTGGCCTGGCTGGTCGACCGTCCCAACACGCTGATCAAGATCCCGGCGACCAAGGCGGGTCTGCCGGCGATCACCGAGGTCATCGGCCTCGGCATCAGCGTCAACGTCACGCTGATCTTCTCCCTGGACCGCTACCGCGAGGTCATGGCCGCCTACCTGGCCGGCCTGGAGAAGGCCCAGCAGCGTGGCCTGGACCTGTCGCTGATCCGCTCCGTGGCGTCCTTCTTCGTGTCCCGCGTGGACACCGAGATCGACAAGCGGCTGGACGGGATCGGCACCGACGAGGCCAAGGGGCTGCGCGGCAAGGCCGCCGTCGCCAACGCGCGCCTCGCCTACCAGGCGTACGAGGAGGTCTTCTCGTCGAGCCGCTGGAGCGCGCTGGAGAACGCGGGCGCCAACAAGCAGCGTCCGCTGTGGGCGTCGACCGGCGTGAAGGACCCGGCGTACCCGGACACCCTGTACGTCACCGAGCTGGTCGCGCCGAACACGGTCAACACCATGCCGGAGGCCACGCTGGAGGCCACCGAGGAGCACGGCGAGATCAGCGGCGACACCATCGCCGGCACCTACGAGCAGGCGCGTGCCGACCTCGACGCGCTGGAGAAGCTCGGCATCTCGTACGACGACGTCGTGCAGGTGCTGGAGGACGAGGGCGTCGAGAAGTTCGCGGCGTCCTGGAACGACCTGCTGAAGTCCACCCAGGCGGAGCTCGAGCGCCTCGCCCCTACGGAGGGCTGACTTGTCACCCCTTTCCGGTTCCGGAGCCAACCCGCTTCGTGACCCGGCCGACCGACGGCTCCCGCGTATCGCGGGGCCGTCGGGCCTGGTCATCTTCGGGGTCACGGGCGACCTGTCCCGCAAGAAGCTGATGCCCGCGGTGTACGACCTCGCCAACCGGGGTCTGCTGCCGCCGGGTTTCTCGCTGGTGGGCTTCGCCCGCCGTGAGTGGGCGAACGAGGACTTCGCACAGGAGGTCCACGACTCGGTCAAGGCGCACGCCCGTACGCCGTTCCGTGAGGAGGTCTGGCAGCAGCTCATCCAGGGGATGCGCTTCGTCCAGGGCACCTTCGACGACGACGACGCGTTCGAGCGGCTGCGCTCCACCATCGAGGAGCTGGACAAGGCACAGGGCACGGGCGGCAACTTCGCCTTCTACCTGTCGGTGCCGCCGCGTTCCTTCCCGGTGGTCATCCAGCAGCTGAAGAAGCACGGGCTGGCCGAGCAGTCGGGCGGTTCCTGGCGGCGCGCGGTCATCGAGAAGCCGTTCGGGCACGACCTGAAGTCGGCCGAGGAACTGAACAAGGTCGTGCACGAGGTGTTCGAGCCGGACCAGGTGTTCCGGATCGACCACTACCTCGGCAAGGAGACCGTCCAGAACATCCTGGCGCTGCGGTTCGCCAACACGATGTTCGAGCCGATCTGGAACCGGTCCTTCGTGGACCACGTGCAGATCACCATGGCCGAGGACATCGGCATCGGCGGCCGGGCCGGCTACTACGACGGCATCGGCGCCGCCCGTGACGTCATCCAGAACCATCTGCTCCAGCTCATGGCGCTGACCGCCATGGAGGAGCCCGCCTCCTTCGACGCCGACGCACTGGCCGCGGAGAAGGAGAAGGTGCTCGGTGCGGTACGGCTGCCCAGGGACCTGGGCCGCAACACCGTGCGCGGGCAGTACGCGGCCGGCTGGCAGGGCGGCGAGAAGGTCATCGGCTACCTCGAAGAGGAGGGCATCGACCCGAAGTCGAAGACCGACACGTACGCGGCGATCAAGCTGGAGATCGACAACCGCCGCTGGGCGGGCGTCCCCTTCTATCTGCGCACCGGCAAGCGCCTCGGCCGCCGGGTGACGGAGATCGCCGTCGTCTTCCAGCGGGCCCCGCACTCCCCCTTCGACACCACGGCGACGGAGGAGCTGGGCCAGAACGCGATCGTCATCCGCGTCCAGCCGGACGAGGGCGTCACGGTCCGCTTCGGTTCGAAGGTGCCGGGCACCTCGATGGAGATCCGGGACGTCTCCATGGACTTCGCCTACGGCGAGTCCTTCACGGAGTCCAGCCCGGAGGCGTACGAGCGACTGATCCTGGACGTGCTGCTCGGCGACGCCAACCTCTTCCCGCGCACGGAGGAGGTCGAGCAGTCCTGGAAGATCCTCGACCCGATCGAGCAGTACTGGGACAAGCACGGCAGGCCCGCGCAGTACCCGTCGGGCACCTGGGGCCCCGCGGAGGCGGACGAGATGCTCGCACGAGACGGACGGAGCTGGCGCCGGCCATGAAGATAGACCTGACCGACACCACCGCCGGCGACATCAACAAGGCGCTCGTCCAGGGCCGCCGCGCCATCGGCACCCCCGCCGTCGGCATGGTGCTGACCCTCGTCATCGTCACCGACGAGGAGAACGCCTACGACGCACTGAAGGCCGCCAACGACGCCTCGCGCGAGCACCCCTCGCGCACGCTGGTGGTCATCAAGCGGGTCTCGCGCAGCCCGCGCGACCGCACCTCCTCGCGTCTGGACGCCGAGGTGCGGGTGGGCGCGGACGCGGGCACCGGCGAGACGGTGGTGCTGCGGCTGTACGGCGAGGTCGTGGGCCACGCCGACTCGGTCGTGCTGCCGCTGCTGCTGCCGGACGCGCCGGTGGTCGTGTGGTGGCCGGCGAACGCCCCGCTGGACCCGGCGAAGGACCCGCTGGGCGCGCTGGCCCAGCGCCGGGTCACCGACACCTACGCCGCCGAGCAGCCGGTGCGGGAGCTGTCCGCCCGCGCCGAGGCGTACACGCCCGGCGACACCGACCTGTCCTGGACGCGGATCACGCCGTGGCGTTCGATGCTCGCGGCGGCGCTCGATCAGGTCACCTGCGAGGTGAGGGCCGTCGAGGTGGCGGGCGAGGAGCTCAACCCGAGCTGCGAGCTGCTGGCGATGTGGCTCGCGGACCGGCTGGACGTACCGGTGCGGCGGTCGCTGTCGGGCGGCCCGGGGCTCACCGCGGTCCGTATGGACACCACCTGCGGCCCGATCGTCCTGGACCGCGCGGACGGCACCCTGGCCACGCTGTCCATCGAGGGTCAGCCGCCGCGCGCGGTGGCGCTGAAGCGGCGGGAGACCGCCGAGCTGATCGCGGAGGAGCTGCGCCGGCTCGACCCGGACGACACCTACGCGTCGGCGCTGCGCTACGGCGTGGAGCGGCTGAACACGGGTCCGGAACTGCAGCCTGCGGCAAGTGGGCCGGTGGCCGAGCCGGAGCCCGTGGCGGAAGCGGCCAAGGCACCGGCCAAGAAGGCGGCCGCGAAGACCGCGAAGAAGACTCCGGCGAGGAAGGCGGCGGCGAAGTGAGCACTCCGCAGCTGGTCGTCCACCGCGACAAGGAACTGATGGCACAGGCCGCCGCGGCCCGCCTGATCACGAAGATCGTGGACGCGCAGGCCTCCCGGGGCACCGCGTCCGTGGTCCTCACGGGCGGCCGCAACGGCAACGGCCTGCTGGCCGCGCTGGCGGCGGCGCCCGCCCGGGACGCCATCGACTGGGGCCGGCTCGACCTGTGGTGGGGCGACGAGCGCTACCTCCCCGAGGGCGACCCCGAGCGCAATGTCACGCAGGCCCGCGAGGCCCTGCTCGACTCCGTCCCGCTGGACCCGGAGCGCGTGCACGCCATGCCCGCCTCCGACGGCCCGTACGGTACGGACGTCGAGGCGGCGGCGGAGGCGTACGCGGCGGAGCTGGCGAAGGCGGCCGGACCGGAGAACCACGGTTCGGTGCCCACCTTCGACGTGCTGATGCTGGGCGTCGGCCCGGACACCCATGTGGCGTCCCTCTTCCCGGAGCATCCGGGGGTACGGGAGACGGAACGCGCGGTGATCGGCGTCCACGGCGCCCCCAAGCCGCCGCCGACCCGGATCTCCCTCACCCTGCCGGCGATCCGCGCGGCCCGCGAGGTGTGGCTCCTCGCGGCCGGCGCGGACAAGGCTGAGGCCGCGGCCATCGCCCTGTCCGGCGCGGGCGAGATCCAGGCCCCGGCGGCGGGCGCGCACGGCCGCTCGCGCACGCTGTGGCTGCTGGACTCGGCCGCGGCTTCGCAGTTGCCGAGGTCGCTGTATCCGCCGGCTTCGCCGTGAACCGCTGAGGAACCACTGAGGTCCCCCCTCGACGGAGCTTCACAGTTTCTGCACGAAAAATCCGTGCAACGCTCAACTTCTGTGTAAGCTCCTGGCGCTGCATCCGCACCACTGAGGGGGGACCTCATGCGTATACGTTTCGCGCTCGCCACCGCTGTCACGGCCGCAACGCTCGCCGTCGTCATCGCTGCCCCGGCCCAGGCCACCGAGTACTCCTCCGCCCTGAAGATCAAGGGCGTCCAGTACGACGCGCCCGGGCGTGACTCCAACAACTGCCGTACGGGCAACACCCGCGACGAGTACCTGACGATCAAGAACTACTCGCGCACGGCGACCGTCAACCTGAAGGGCTACGTCGTCAAGGACGCCGCCGGGAACCGGTTCGTCTTTCCCTCGAACCACTACCTCGAGCCCGGCGACTACGTGAAGCTGCGCGGCGGCCACGGCACCGACTCGGACGCCAACAACGTCGTCTACCGCCAGAACTGCAACTTCATGTGGAACAACGACAAGGACACCATCTACCTCTACAAGCCGTCCGGGGCCCACGCGGACACCCACGCCTACACCAAGTCCCGCGACGACCGGGACGGCAACGGCTACATCACCTTCCACGGCTGATGCCACGCCGAACCAGGAGGGTGCGGCTGTGGGCCGCTTGCGTCGCGCTGCTGGCCGCAGGCGCGGCCGGCTGCGGCCAGTCCACGCACGACAGCGCGACCAGGGCGTCGGCACCCGCGCCCCGGCCCACCGTGACCGTCACGGCGACGACCACCGTCACCGCCCGGCCTGAGCCCGGCCCGACGGTCACCAGGACGAAGACGGTCCGCACGCCCGGACCGACCGTCACCGTCACCAAGGCCGCCTCCGGCACCGTACGCAGTACCGGCAGCGGCGGCACCTGCTCCATCGTCTCCAACGCGGGCAACTGCTACTCGGCGGGCCAGTTCTGCCGGAACAGCGACCACGGGGCGACGACCACCACCGCGGGTGGCACGCCCATCACGTGCTCCTACAGCGGCAGCTCCTGGCGCTGGACGTACGCGTGAGCCGAGCGGGCTCGGTCACTTGACCGAGCCCGCCATCACGCCCTGGACGAAGTGCCGCTGGAAGGCGAAGAACACCACCACCGGCACGATCAGGGACAGGAACGCGCCCGGCGCCAGGACGTCGATGTTGCTGCCGAACTGGCGGATCTGGGACTGGAGTTCAACGGTCAGCGGCTGCGACGAGCTGTCGGCGAACAGCAACGCCACCAGCATGTCGTTCCAGACCCAGAGGAACTGGAAGATCGCGAGGGAGGCGATCGCGGGACGCCCCACCGGCAGCACCAGGCGGGTGAAGATGCGCCACTCGCTGCCGCCGTCCATCCGAGCCGCCTCCAGCATCTCCTTCGGCATCTCCGCGAAGTAGTTGCGCAGCAGGAACACGGCGAAGGGCAGGCCGTACGCCACGTGGAAGAGGACGACTCCGGGGATCGTGCCGAACAGGCCCAGCGCGCCGAAGAGTTTGGCCACCGGCAGCAGTCCGATCTGGACCGGCACCACCAACAGGGCCACCACCAGCAGGAAAAGGGGTTCCCGGAGGGGGAAGTCCAGCCAGGCGAAGGCGTATCCGGCGAGGGCGGCGATGACCACGACGAGCGTCGTGGCCGGCACCGAGATCAGCACCGTGTTCCAGAAGGCCTGCGTCATGCCGGAGTTCTTCAGCAGGGCCGAGTAGTTGTCGAAGGACAACTGGCCGGGGCTGGTGAGCGCCGTCCACCAGCCACCCTTCGCGGTGTCCTGCGCCGAGCGCAGGGAGGACACGAACAGGCCTGCGAGCGGGGTCAGCCAGACCAGGCCGATCACCACCAGGAAGGCCTGCACCAGGCCGTTGCCCAGGCCCCGCCTGATCGCGTTCATCGCTGACTCCTCATCGTTGGCTGTTGCGGAAGCGGCGGACGTTGAAGACCATCGCGGGGATCACCAGCAGCAGGAGCAGCACGCCCAGCGCGCTGCCGAGGCCCTGGTTGTTGCCGCCGCCGAAGGACACGAGCCACATCTGGGTGGCGAGCACCGTGGCGTCCTCCTGCACCGGCCCGGGCGCGATGATGTAGACGAGGTCGAAGACCTTCATCACGTTGATCACGAGGGTGACGAAGACGACCGTCAGGACGGGCGCCAGCAGGGGGACCGTGATCCTGCGGAAGATCTGCCACTCGTTCGCGCCGTCCATCCGCGCCGCCTCCAGCGTGTCCCGGGGAAGCGTCGACAGGCCCGCGCCGATCAGCACCATCGCGAAGCCCGTCCAGATCCACAGGTACGCGCCGATGATCGCCGGCGTGACGAGGGTCGGCCCGAGCCAGGAGACGCCCTGGTAGGGCGGGGCGAAGTTGGACTCCGGAAGTTTCACCGTGTACGAGCCCGCCCGCAGCCCGGAGAAGCGGAAGGAACCGTCGGCTGCGGTGGTCGTGCTCGCGACGGTCCGCCCGTCGCGCACGGCCTGGACCTTCATGCCGGGCAGACCGCTCTCCATCGGGTCGACCTTGCCCTGTCTGCCGCCCCCGCCGGGGGTGAAGTCCAGGTAGACGACACCGCGCAGCTCGCCGGGCGCGGCCTTGCGGGCGGCCGCCGCGTCGGCGGGCTCGGCCCCCCTGGGCAGATCCTTGGGCAGCACACCGACCATCGGGAGCGTCACCGAGTGACCGGCGGAGGCGGTCGTACGGTAGGAGCCGTCGGGGTCCTGGGTCAGCAGGCCCTGGCGGCCGCGTGCCGTCGGGTACGACGACGTGCCCTCGAAGGCGTCGTGGACGGAGACCACGGCCGCGTTCAGCACACCCTTGTTCGGGTCCTCGTCGTAGGCGAGCCGGAAGATGATGCCGGCGGCCAGGAAGGACACCGCCATCGGCATGAAGAGCAGCAGCTTGAAGGCGGTGGCCCAGCGGACCTTCTCGACCAGGACGGCCAGGATCAGGCCGAGGCCGGTCAGCAGGGCCGGGGCCACCACCACCCAGATGGTGGTGTTGCGGATGGCCTTCAGCGTGGCCGGGTCGCGGAACATCTCGGCGTAGTTGCCGCCGCCGACGAACCGGGTGCCGGAGGCGTCGAAGAAGCTGCGGCCGACGGAGAACAGCACCGGGTAGACGACGAGCGCGCCGAGCAGGAGCAGCGCGGGGAAGACGAAGAGCAGGGCGATCAGCCGGGCGCGCCGCCGGCCGCGGCGCCCGCGCGCCACGCCGGCGGCCCGGGGGCCCGCCTGCTGTTCCAGGAGAGTGGTGGCGGTCATGACGCTGCCGTTCAGCCCTGGTCCTGGTAGGCCTTGGCAGCGGCGGACTCCAGCTTCGCCGCGGTGCCCTTCGGGTCCGACGGGTCGCGCAGGAAGTCCTGGAGCAGCTTCCACTCGCCGGCGCCCTTGGTGCCGCCGAAGGCCGCCGGGGCCTGGTCTGACATGTCGAAGCGGACCGAGTCGCCGGCGTCGATCAGGGACTTGGCGGTGGCGCGGGTGACGTCGTCGCCGTAGGAGGTGAGGGCGAGCTTCTTGTTCGGGGACAGGAAGCCGCCCGCCTTCGCCCACACGGCCGCGGCCTCCGGGCTCGCCAGGTACTCCAGGAGCTTCATTCCGGCCTTGGCGTTCTTGCCGTCCTTGAGGACGACCGCCGCGTCGCCGCCGCTGACGACGGGTGCCGTGCCGCCGTCGACCGCCGGGAACGGGAAGAAGTTCGCGTCCTTGCCGATGGTCCTGCCGAACTGGTCGTGCGCGACACCGGCCACGAAGTCGCCCTCGTAGACCATGCCGGCCTCGGGCTTGGGTCCGAACACCTTCTCCACCGAGGTGGGGAAGTCGGTGTTCAGGGCCTCCTTCTGGCCGCCCGCGATCAGCTGCTTGTCCTTGAACAGCTTGCCGAGCGTCCCCAGCGCCTTGACCACGCTCGCGTCGGTCCACTTCAGCTTGTGCGCGGCGAGGGCGTCGTACTTCTCGGGTCCGGCCTGGGAGAGGTAGATGTTCTCGAACCAGTCGGTGAGGGTCCAGCCGTCCTCACCGGCGACGGCGAAGGCGGCGAGCCCGGAGTCGGAGACGGTGTGGCCGGCCTTCAGCAGCTCGTCGTACGTCGTGGGCGGCTTGACCCCGGCCTGGGTGAGGGCGTCGGGGCTGTACCAGACGGTGGACTTGTGGGCGGCCTTGAAGTAGAGGCCGTACAGGGTGCCGTCGACGCTGCCGTACTTCTTCCACACGGGCGCATAGTCGGCGGTGATCGTCTGCTGGGCGGTCGGCGAGAGCGGCTTGAGCCAGCCCTTCTTGGCGAACTGGTCGAGTACACCGACCTGCGGGACCATCACGACGTCGGGCGCGTTGCCGCCCTCGATCTTGCTGCCGACGACCGTGGAGACGTTGTCGCCGGTGGAGACGAACTGGGTCTTGGCGCCGGTCTTCGCGGTGAACGCGTCCAGCACCTTCTGGAAGTTCTTCTGTTCGCTGCCGGACCAGACGCCGGCCACGGTGACGGTCTGGCCGCTGAGCGCCTTGTCGCCGCCGCCGGCCGAGACCGGCCCGCCGCCGCAGGCGGTCGCGCCGAGCGCCAGAGCGAGGGCGGTGCAGCTGGTGAGCAGGGTCGTACGTCGTCGCATCATCATCGATGTCCCTTCAAGAGGCGGTTGATCAGAGGTCGCCCAGCCACCAGGCGGCCGTGGCGCCGGGCAGGACGCCGGCCGGGCAGGGGCCGCTGGAGAGCAGGGGGGTACCGGAGGCCGGGGCGGGCATGGGAGCCGTACCGAAGTTGACGGCGCAGACCAGGCCGTCGCCGCGGGTGAAGGCGAGGACGCCGGGCGGGGTGTCCAGAAACTGGAGCGTGCCCTCGCCCAACTGGGGCAGCGAAGCACGAAGTTGGAGGCCGTCGCGGTACAGGTGCCAGAACGAGCGGGTGTCGGCGAGGGCGCGGTCGGTGGCGTACTCGGCGAAGTAGTCGGGCTGCGGCAGCCAGGGCTTGGCGCCCTCCACGCCCGACGTGAAGCCGAACGGGGAGGCCTGACCGGACCAGGGCAGCGGCACCCGGCAGCCGTCGCGCACGCGGGCACGGCTGCCGGTGCGGCGGAATATCGGGTCGGTGAGGACGTCGTCGGGCAGGTCGACGACCTCGGGCAGGCCCAGCTCCTCGCCCTGGTAGATGTACGCGGCTCCGGGCAGCGCCAGCATCAGCAGAGCGGCGGCACGGGCGCGGGCGGCGCCGAGTCGGCTGCCCTCGGGGGCGGGTTCGCAGTAGCGGGTGACGGTGCGGACCTGGTCGTGGTTGTTGAGGACCCAGGTGACCGTCGAGCCGGTGCCGGCGATGTCCTGCATGGCCTCGGAGATGACCTTGCGGAAGGCGTCGGCGTCCCAGGGGGCGCCGAGCAGGTCGAAGAAGAAGGCCTGGTGGAGCTCGTCCGGGCGGACGTACAGGGCGTGTTCGCGCGCGGTGGGCACGGAGACCTCGCCGACGAGGAGGCGTTCGCGGCCGTCGCGGGCCGTGTACTCCTCGCACGTCGCGCGCCACTGCCGCCACACCTCGTGCACCTCGGGCTGGTTCCAGGCCAGCGGGTTGACCGAGTCGCGGGTGCGGGCGTCGGCCTCCGGGTCGTCGGAGTCGGGCAGTCCGGGGTGCTTGTAGAGGCCGGCGGCGACGTCGATGCGGAAGCCGTCGACCCCCCGGTCCAGCCAGAAGCGCAGGACGCGGTCGAACTCGGCGGCGACCTCGGGAGTGCGCCAGTTCCAGTCGGGCTGCTCGGGCGTGAACATGTGCAGGTACCACTGGCCGTCGCCGACCCGGGTCCAGGCGGGGCCGCCGAACATGGCGTGCCAGTTGTTGGGCGGCTCGCCGCCGTCCGGGCCGCGGCCGTCGGCGAAGTGGAAGCGGGCGCGGGCCGGGCTGCCGGGCGCGCCGTCCAGGGCCTCGCGGAACCACGGGTGCTCGCTGGAGCAGTGGTTGGGGACGATGTCGAGGAGCACCTTGATGCCGAGCCGGTGCGCGGCGCCCATCAGCAGGTCGAACTCGGCGAGGTCGCCGAAGAGCGGGTCGACGTCGCAGTAGTCGGCCACGTCGTAGCCGTGGTCGTGCTGCGGCGACGGGTAGAACGGGCTCAGCCAGATCCCGTCGACACCCAGCTTCTTCAGATACGGCAGCCCGGCCCGGACGCCGGCCAGATCGCCGATGCCGTCGCCGGTGCTGTCGAGAAAGCTGCGGACGTAGACCTGGTAGATCACCGCGTCACGCCACCAGTGGTACTTACTCAGCATGCATGCATGTTAGGTAGGCGTGTCGCGAGGGTGTCAACGAAAAGAACGCAAGCTACCGGGGAGTTGAGGGTGCGAATGCGGACTTAATCGGGCATCGCGCGTCGAGATGAGATCCGCGCGTTACCTAACAAGTAACTACCGACAGGGGCGGCGAGAACCTAGCGACGGGCGATCGCGTCGAGCTCGCGCGCGAGCCGGCGCACGGCCTGCTCGGGCGTCTCCCGCCCACTGAGCGCGTCCTGCATCACGGCCTGCACCACCAGGCTGACCTGGTCGTAGTGCGGGCTCTTGGGGCGCGGCCGGGCCGTGAGCACGGCGGTGCGCAGGGTCGGCAGATAGGGGAACCGCCGTACGAGTTCGGGATCCTCGTAGAGCGCGGCACGTACGGGAGGCAGCGCGCCCCGGGTGAGCACCTGGCGCTGGACGGGCGCACTGGTGAGGTAGGCGATCAGGCGGGCGGCCGAATCGGGGTGCCGGGTGTGGGAGTTGACCGCGAGGTTGGAGCCGCCGAGCACGCTGGTCCCCGGTCCGTCGGGGCCGGGCAGCGGTACGGCGCCGATCTTTCCGGCGACCTTGGAGCCCCTGGCGGAGGCGACGGCGTAGGCGTAGGGCCAGTTGCGCAGGAAGAGCAGCCTGCCGTCCTGGAAGGCCTGCTTGGACTCCTCCTCCTTGTACGTCAGCGCGGCCTTCGGTATCCAGCC
The DNA here is from genome assembly GCF_009604455.1 of Streptomyces sp. RB17. Classification (GTDB taxonomy): domain Bacteria; phylum Actinomycetota; class Actinomycetes; order Streptomycetales; family Streptomycetaceae; genus Streptomyces. Next base: position 1,333,480 of record NZ_WEGL01000001.1, on the reverse strand, counting down.
CTCGCGGACGCCGCGGGCGAGGAAGCCGATGCCCTCGCGGGCGGCGGAGGAGTCGACGGTGACCCGGGTGCCCTCGTCGCCGAGGATCGTGCCGCCCGCCGAGTACACGGCCTCGGCCGCGTTCACGGTGAGGCCCTCGTAGGGCAGGAACTGGCCCGCGTAGCCGCCGAGTCCGTACTTCGGCGCGATGGTCCTCGCGTCGTGCTCCAGCTCGGCCCAGGTGCGCGGCGGCGGCACGCCCTCCTTGGCGAGAACGTCCTTGCGATACAGGAGAAGTCCGGCATTCGTCACGTACGGGACGGCGTACAGCCGGCCGTCGAAGGTGGCCGTGTCCACGACCGGCGGCAGGAAGCTCTTCAGCGGGAAGCGATCGCGGGGCAGCGGGCGGATCCAGCCGGCCGCCGCGAACTCCGAGGTCCAGTTGACGTCGATGTTGAGGACGTCGAACCGGCCCCGGTCGCCGCCGCGCAGGTCGGTGGTCATCTGCGCATGGGTCTCGTCGGCGGAGTCCGGCAGCTCGACGAGGGTGACCTTCTCGCCGGGGTGGGTGCGGTTCCAGCCCTGGAGCAGCGGGGCGAGATAGCCGGTGAGGTCGCCGGCGGTGGCCAGGGTGAGCGGGCCGCGGCCCTGGCCCGTGCCCTCGTCGGCGTGGGCGCCGGAGGCGACGTACCCGGTCAGGATCACGGCGAGTGCGAGGAGGCCCCTACCGGCGGTGCGTATCCACCGCATAGGTTCCTCCCTGAACACGTACACACGGCTCCGGGCACCCTCGCCCGGGAGTCAGAGGCCATGTATACCTGTTAGGTATGGGCGATACTAGGGCCTGGAGCACATTACGCGGACTAGGAGGAGAGCACGAGTGCGCCTGCCCCTCCTGGCACTGCTCGCCCGCGGCCCGGCCCACGGCTACGAGCTGAAGCAGGACCTTGAGCTACTGCTGGGCTCCGCGTACCCTCAGCCGAACGTCGGCCAGATCTACGTCACCCTCGGCCGCCTCGAGAAGTCGGGACTGATCGAGGGCGAGGACGTCGAGCAGGCCGGCCGGCCCAACAAGAAGGTCTACCACCTCACCGACGCCGGGCGGGAGGCGCTGCACGCCTGGTTCGAGGAGACCGAGGACGAGCCGCGGGTGCGGGACGAGTTCTTCATGAAGCTCGCCCTCGCCCCGCAGACCGGTCTCGCCGACCAGATCGCCCTCATCAACAGGCAGCGGCGCCAGTACCTCACCACCATGCGCAACCTGTCGAAGCTGGCCGCGGCCGAGAACCGGGACAACCGCATCGCCCATCTGCTCATCGAGGGCGCGATGCTGCATCTGCAGGCCGATCTCGACTGGCTGGAGCGGTGCCAGGAGGAACTGGAATGAGCGAGAACCGTGTTCCGGTGCTTCGGGCCGAGGGGCTGGTGAAGACCCATCACGGCGAGGGTGCGCCCGCGCGTGCCGTGCGCGGGGTCGATCTGTCCGTGGCGCGGGGCGAGTTCGTGGCGATCACCGGACCCTCCGGCGCCGGCAAGTCGACGCTGCTGCATCTGCTCGGCGGGCTGCAGCGGCCCGACGAGGGCAGCATCTGGCTGGACGGCCGGTGCACGGACGCCTTCAGCGAGGCGCGCTGGGCGGTGGAGCGCCGCAAGGCCATCGGGATCGTGTTCCAGTTCTTCAACCTGGTGTCGAACCTGTCGGTCGCCGACAACGTCGAGCTGCCCGCCCTGCTCGCCGGCGTCCCGCCGAAGAAGGCGCGCACCGAGCGTGAGGAGCTGCTGGCCGAGCTGGGGCTCGCCGGCAAGGAGCGCAGTATGCCGGGCGAGTTGTCCGGCGGTGAACAGCAGCGGGTCGCGCTCGCCCGGGCCCTGGTCAACCATCCGCCGCTGCTGCTGGCCGACGAGCCTGCCGGGAGCCTGGACAGCAAGGGCACGCGCGAGGTCATGCGGCTGCTGTCCCGCTTCCACGGCCGTGGGCAGAGCATCGTCCTGGTCACCCACGACGCCCGGCTGGCGAGCGCCGCCGACCGCGTGATCAGCTTCTTCGACGGGCGCATAGCCGACGACGCCGCCCTGGACGACACGCCGCCGCCCAGGAAGCCGGGGATCTCGGGCGTGCTGGAGCTGAGGGACTGATGGCCGCACGCCGGCCGGGCGGCGCCCCGAAGGAGCGCGGGGCGGTGTCCGATCTGCGGCTACCGCCGGGCGGGCGCGACCAGCCACAACGGCGCCGTACACAACCGACTGCGCGGCGTGGCTTCCTCGGCGGCGCCGCCGGCCGCCGCTGGGCGTACAAAGACCTCCGCACCCACCGTGGCGAGGCGCTGTTCCTCGTGCTGGCCACCGCCGGGATCGTCGTCTCGCTGCTGCTGGCCACCGCGCTGTTCGGGTATGCGACCAACCCCTGGCAGCGGGTCTTCACGCAGGCCCGCGGGGCGCATGTGTGGATCCACACCGTGCCGTCGGCCGACGCCCGCGGGCTGGCCCGGCTGGACGGCGTCGAGTCCGTGGCCGGCCCCTACCGCACCGAGTCCGCCACCGTCGCCGTACGCGGCACCCGCGCCTCCGTGGAGCTGCGCGGCACGCCGGAGCTGCCGTCCGTGGGGCGGCCACTGCTCACCGCCGGCCACTGGCTGGACGCGGCCGAACCGGACGGCGTGGTACTGGAGAGCAGCCTGGCCCGGGCGCTGCTGGCCGAGCCCGGGGACACCCTCACACTGCCCGGTACGGCCCGGACCCTGACCGTCGAGGGCATCGCGGACAGTGCCGAGCCCCGCTACAGCCCGGGCGAGCAGCCGGGGCTGGTGTGGGCCCCGCCCTCCGCCGTGCGCGCTCCCGGCGGCCAGGTGATCGGGCTGCGGCTCGCCGACCCGGCCGATACGGACTACGCGGTGCAGCGGGCCGTCACGGTGCTCGGCGCGGGCGCGGTCGGCGAGGTCTCCACCTGGCAGCAGGCGCGCTCGGCGGCCCAGGGCGACAACCGGCTGCTCGGGCAGGTGCTCGGCCTGTTCGGTCTCGGCGCCCTGATCGCCGCGGGGCTCGCGGTGCACGGGGCGATCGCCACCCGCATCCGCGGCCATCTGCGCGACATCTCGGTGCTGAAGGCGATCGGCTTCACCCCCGGCCAGGTCGTCCGGATCTTCCTGCTCCAGCACCTGGCGTATGCGCTGCTCGGCGCGGTGGCCGCCGCGGCGCTCACCGAGGCCGTGGGCCGCCGGATCCCCGGCAGGCTCGGTGACGCCGTGGGCATGTGGCAGGGGCTGCCCGGGCACACCGTGGCGCTGTGCGTGGTGCCCGTGGGCGCGGTGCTGTTCATCGGGCTGACCACCGGGCTCGCGGCATGGCGGGCCGGGCGGGTGCCGCCCGTACCGGTGCCGCGCCCGGCCGCACCGGGCCGCGGCCGGCTGACCGGACCGGCCCGGCGGGCGCTCGGCCTGCGGCTGCCGGCCCCGCTGGTCCTCGGCTGCCACAAGGCGTTCGCGGGGCGCGGCCGCTCGCTGGCCACCGTGGCCCGGCTGACGCTGCCGCTGCTGCTGATCGTGGTGGCACTCAGCGCCTGGACCACGATCGACCGCTTCCACAACAGCCCGGACCGCATGGGGCTGCCGACCTCGCTGACAGTCCGTTCGGACGGGGCCATGACCTCGTCCGACGTACGGTCCGTGCTGTCCGGCGACTCCCGGGTGGCCGCCGCCTATCCCGGAGTCGAGGTCGCCGCGCTGGTCCCGGGCCAGACCGGCACCATCGCGCTGCGTGGCGTCGGCACCCGCGCCGAGCCCTACCCCTACCCCCTCGCCGAGGGCCGGGCCGCGCGCGGACCGGACGAGGCGGTGGCCGGCCAGGGCCTGCTGGACCTGCTGCACGCCCGGGTCGGCGACTGGGTGCGCATGACGGTGGGCGACCGGCCGCAGATCCTGCACATCGTGGGCCGCAGCATCGAACCGCAGAACGCCGGCCGGGTGGTGACCACCTCCCTGGACACCCTGCGCGAGAACGACCCCGCGCTGGCCCCCGCCTTCTACGAACTGCGGCTGCGCCCCGGCACCGACCCGCGGCCCGTGACCGCCGCGCTGGCCCGGGCCGGCCGGGGCCACCTCGACGTGCACATGGTGACGAACCCGGCCGACGGACTGTCCCCGCTGCGCGGAGTCGTCGCCGGGCTGATCGCCGTACTGGCCCTGATCGGGCTGGTCGAGCTGCTCACCGCCATCGGGGGCAGCGTCCGCGAGGGCGAGCGGGACGTACTGGCGCTGAAGGCGATCGGCATGTCCCCACGGCAGATCACCGCGATCACCGTCACGGCGACGAGCTGTACGGCCCTGGCCGCGGTGCTCGCCGGCACGGCGCTGGGGCTGCCGCTGGGCCGCCGGCTGATCGACGCCCAGGGCAGCTCCAGCGGCATCGGCGCCGGGATCGCCCAGTCCCCGTCGCCCGCGCTGCTGCTCGCACTGGGCGCGGCCGCCGTGCTCGGGGCGGCGGCGCTGGCGGCACTGCCCGCGGCCCGCGCGGCCCGCAGCCGGCTCGCGGACACGCTGAGCGCGGTGGCCTGACCCACGGGAGTACCGGGCGGCCGGCATCGCCCGGTGGTCCGCGTCCCCGGCCGGGCCTGTGGTCAGCCGCGGCCGCGCAGTTGCCGGTACGTGGCGACCAGCGTCCTGGTCGAGGCGTCCAGTCCAGGCACCTCCGCGCCCTCGGTCAGGGCGGGTTCGACCCGCTTGGCCAGGACCTTGCCGAGCTCGACGCCCCACTGGTCGAAGGAGTCGATGTGCCACACCGCGCCCTGCACGAACACCTTGTGTTCGTAGAGGGCGATCAGCTGGCCGAGGACGGACGGGGTCAGTTCCTTCGCCAGGATGGTGGTCGTCGGCCGGTTGCCCCGGAAGGTCTTGTGCGGGACCAGCTCCTCCGGCACGCCCTCCGCGCGGACCTCCTCCGCAGTCTTGCCGAAGGCGAGCGCCTGGGTCTGGGCGAAGAAGTTGGCCATCAACAGGTCGTGCTGCGCCTTGAGTTCACCGCTCAGCTCGGCCACCGGCTCGGCGAAGCCGATGAAGTCCGCCGGGATCAGCTTGGTGCCCTGGTGGATCAACTGGTAGTACGCGTGCTGCCCGTTGGTGCCCGGCGTGCCCCACACCACCGGCCCGGTCTGCCACTCCACCGGGCGGCCGTCCCGTGCCACGTGCTTGCCGTTGGACTCCATGTCCAGCTGCTGGAGGTAGGCGGTGAACCTCGACAGGTAGTGGCTGTACGGCAGCACGGCGTGCGACTGGGCGTCGTGGAAGTTGCCGTACCAGATGCCCAACAGGCCCAGCAGCAAAGGCGCGTTGGCCTCGGCGGGGGCGGTGCGGAAGTGGTCGTCGACCAGCCGGAAGCCGTCGAGCATCTCCCGGAACCGCTCGGGGCCGATGGCGATCATCAGGGACAGGCCGATCGCGGAGTCGTACGAGTACCGGCCGCCGACCCAGTCCCAGAACTCGAACATGTTGTCCGGGTCGATGCCGAACTCCGTGACCTTCTCGGCGTTCGTGGACAGCGCCACGAAGTGCCGGGCGACCGCCGACTCTCCCCCACTCTCGGCTTCGCTCGAGCGGGAGGTGCCCCCACCGAGTGCGTCCACCAGCCACGTCCGCGCGGAGGTGGCGTTGGTGATGGTCTCGATGGTGGTGAAGGTCTTGGAGGCGATGATGAACAGCGTCTCGGCCGGGTCCAGGTCCCGCGTGGCCTCGTGCAGGTCGGCGCCGTCGACGTTGGAGACGAAGCGGACCGTCAGCGTGCGGTCGGTGAAGCTGCGCAGCACCTCGTAGGCCATCGCGGGGCCCAGGTCGGAGCCGCCGATGCCGACATTGATCACGTTCTTGATGCGCTTGCCGGTGTGGCCGGTCCAGGCACCGGAGCGGACGCGGCCGGCGAAGCCGGCCATCTTGTCGAGGACGGCGTGCACCTTCGGGACGACGTTCTCCCCGTCGACCTCGATCACCGCGTCGCGCGGGGCGCGCAGCGCGGTGTGCAGGACCGCGCGGTTCTCGGTGACGTTGATCTTCTCGCCGCGGAACATGGCGTCCCTGAGCCCGAACACGTCCGTGGCGGCGGCCAGCTCACGCAGCAGCCGCAGCGTCTCGTCGGTGACCAGGTGCTTCGAGTAGTCGAGGTACAGATCGCCGACGCGGAGCGTGTACCCCTCACCGCGCCCGGGATCTGCGGCGAACAGCTCCCTGAGACGGGTGTCGGCCAGCTCCTCCCGGTGCTTGGCGAGAGCGGTCCATTCGGGCGTCTGGTTGAGCCTGGTACGGCCGTCTGCGTTCATTTCCGACTTCCGCCTTCTTTCGTGCCTGTCCCAGCTGTTCCAACCTAATTGATCACTGCGCGGTACGAGCCGTCATGGCGTCGTCGTGCGGCGCAACAACAGGTACGTCCGCCTTGCGGGCCGGTATCAGCGAGGTGACGGCCAGGGCGAAGAGGACGGCGGCGAGCAGGGCCGGTCCGTTCAGTCCGTACGTCCGGGCCGCCGCTCCGCCGAGGAGCGCGCCGAGCGGGGCGCCGGACGTCGAGGACGTGCGGAAGGCGGAGGCGATACGGCCCACCATCGCCTCGGGGCTGCGCTGCTGCATCAGGGTGACCTGGTTGACGTTCCAGATCATGTTCATGGCACCGAGCAGGAACATGCCGATGACGAGCGCGGCCAGGTGCCGAACGGATCCGATGAGCAGCAGCGACGACGTCTGGACGCTGCCGGCGACCAGCAGCGCCCGCACCCGGCCGGTGCGGCGCGCGAGGCGCTGGGCGCCGAAACCGCCCGTGATGCTGCCCAGCGAGAACGCCGTCATCGCGGCCGCGAATCCGGCGTTGCCCGCGTCCAGCCAGCGCGTCACGTGCAGCGCCAGGGTGGCGATCAGGGCGCCCATGCCGATGTTGCACAGCAGCGTGGCCACGCAGGTCGCGCGCAGTGCCCGGTCGCCCCACAGGGCGCGCAGGCCCTCCCCTATCTCCGTCCGCAGGGTGCTGCCCGCCGGGCGTGGCGCGCGCTCCGGCGGCCGTACCCGCAGGGAGGCCACCAGGGCGGCGGCCGCCAGGAAGGTGCTCGCGTCGGCCGCGAACGGCATGAACGCGCCCGCCGTCAACAGCAGCGGCACCAGCGGGGCGGCCAGGAGACCGCCGGCGATCTGCTGGCCGGTCATCAGCCGGGCGTTGGCGCCGCCCAGGGCCGCGCGGTCCACGAGCGCGGGCAGCAGGGCCGTGGAAGCGTTGTCGAAGAGCGTCTGGAGCGTGGTCAGCGCGAAGGCGAGGGCGAGCAGCAGAGGGATCGAAGCGTGGCCCAGTCCCACGGCGACGGCGAACGCGGCCACCAGCAGGCCCCGCACCGTGTCGACGGCCCACATCGCCCGCCGCCCGTCGACCCGGTCGGCCACGGCCCCGCCGAACAGCCCGAACAGCAGCCACGGCACATACCCACAGGCCGTCACCGAGGCGATGACCAGAGGGTCGTCGCTGAGCCGTACCGCGAGCAGGGGCAGCGCGGAGGTCCGTAGCGCGTCCCCGAACCGGGAGATCACGGCGGCCGTCCACAGCCGCCCGAATCCCCCGCGCCACACGGGCGCCGCCGCGCGCCCTTCCCCGACCGTCGCCACAGCTCCCCCTCACGATGCGCCTATGGACACAAGGTAGAGGGAGCCACTGACAGTCGACCGGCCGCGCGCGGGCGGATACGGTTCCGGCCAGGCACATCGAGGCGCCCGGCCGGTGTCAAGTGCTAGATCTCGCCCCGCAGTTTGGCGAGCGCCTCGGCGAGGATCGCCTCCCCGTCCGCGTCGCTGCGCCGCTCCCGTACGTACGCGAGGTGCGTCTTGTACGGCTCGGTGCGCGGCGGGTCCGGCGGGTTGTCCCGGTCCTGTCCGGCCGGGAAGCCGCAGCGCGGGCAGTCCCAGGTGTCGGGAACCTGCGCGTCGCTGGCGAAGCTCGGCTGCGTCTCGTGCCCGTTGGAGCACCAGAAGGAGATGCGCAGCCGCGGCGCGGACTCGCCGCGCTCGGCCTCGCCCATCGGCCCCGCCCCGACCCGGCTTCCTCGGATCGCGTTGCCACTTGCCACGGTCGTAACTCCCTGCGTAATGGTGCCGCGAAGCGAGTCGGCGTTCCGCTTCGCTGCGAGCGCCTCAGTCTACGTAAGGCCCAACGCGCGTCCAGTGATTGGAGTTACACGGGCCCCGCTCCCAGACGCAAGCCCCATGATAGGCCGCGCCCAGGAGCGCGTACCGAACATGGGGCCTTACGTACCGAATATGCGTGATGTGCGAGCTGCGCGGAGTGTCAGCTGTTCGCGTCAGCTGTTCGTCTTCATCAACATGCCGAGGACGATGATGCACGCGAACCACCCCAGGCCGACCACGATGGTGATCCGGTCCAGGTTGCGCTCGGCGACCGAGGAGCCGCCGACGGAGGACTGCATGCCGCCACCGAACATGTCGGAGAGGCCGCCGCCCTTTCCCTTGTGCATCAGCACCAGCAGCATCAGCAGCAGGCTGAAGACGATCAGGGCGATCGAGAACCCCAAAACCACGGCTGGACCAACTTCCTCGGATTCGGATGGACGACGGGGGCACAGCATGTCGGCTGTGCCCCCGCAAGGGTACGACGTATCGCCGCTACCGCCTACTCACAGCGTGCGTCACTGATCGCGGAAGCGCACGATCTTGACGAACTCGTCGGCGTCCAGCGAGGCGCCGCCGACCAGGGCGCCGTCGATGTCGGCCTGCGCCATGATCTCGGCGACGTTGCCGGCCTTCACGGAGCCGCCGTACTGGATGCGGATCTTGTCGGCCACGTCCTGGGAGTACAGCTCGGCGACCTTGGCGCGGATGGCGGCGCAGACCTCCTGGGCGTCCTCGGCGCCGCAGACCTTGCCGGTGCCGATGGCCCACACGGGCTCGTAGGCGATCACGACGGTCTCGGCCTGCTCGGCCGGAAGGTCCTTCAGACCGCCCTCGACCTGGGCGAGGGTGTGGGCGACGTGGTTGCCCGCCTCGCGGACGTCGAGCTCCTCGCCGACGCACAGGATCGGGGTCAGGCCGTGCTTGTAGGCGGCCTTGACCTTGGCGTTCACGAGTTCGTCGCTCTCGTCGTGGTACTGGCGGCGCTCGGAGTGGCCGATGACCACGTAGGTGCACTTCAGCTTGGCCAGCATCGGGCCGGAGATCTCGCCGGTGTAGGCCCCGGAGTCGTGCTGCGAGATGTCCTGGGCACCGTACTTGATCTTGAGTTTGTCACCGTCGACCAGGGTCTGCACCGAGCGCAGGTCGGTGAAGGGGGGCAGGACGGCGACCTCGACGGCCTCGTAGTCCTTGTCGGCCAGGGCGAAGGCGAGCTTCTGGACGTGCGCGATGGCCTCGAGGTGGTTGAGGTTCATCTTCCAGTTGCCCGCCATCAGCGGCGTGCGCGTGCTCATCGAGGTCAGTCCTCCAGTGCGGCGAGGCCGGGGAGCGTCTTGCCCTCGAGGTATTCGAGGGAGGCGCCGCCACCGGTCGAGATGTGGCCGAATGCGTTCTCGTCGAAGCCGAGCGTACGCACGGCGGCGGCGGAGTCACCGCCGCCGACGACGGTGAAGCCGTCCGAGTCGACGAGGGCCTGGGCGACGGCCCGGGTGCCTCCGGCGTAGTCGGGGTGCTCGAAGACGCCCATGGGACCGTTCCAGAAGACGGTCGCGGCGTCGGCGAGCTTCGAGGCGTACAGCTCTCGGGTCTTCGGGCCGATGTCCAGGCCCTCCTGGTCGGCGGGGATCTTGTCCGCATCGACCACGTCGTAGTCGGCCGGCGCCTTGGTCTTCAGGTCCGGGAACTCCCGGGAGACCAGGACGTCGACGGGAAGCACGAGCTCGACGCCCAGCTTCTCGGCGCGCTCCATGTACTCGGTGACGGCCGGGATCTGGTCCTCCTGCAGGAGGGAGATGCCGACCTCGTAGCCCTTGGCCTTGAGGAAGGTGTAGGCCATGCCGCCGCCGATCAGCAGCCGGTCGGCCTTGCCGAGCAGCTGGTCGATGACGGCGAGCTTGTCGGAGACCTTGGCGCCGCCGAGCGCGACGACGTAGGGGCGCTTGACGTCCTCGGTGAGCTGCTTCAGGACGCCGACCTCGGTGGCGATGAGGTGGCCGGCGTAGTGCGGCAGCCTGGCCGGGAGGTCGTACACGGAGGCGTGCTTGCGGTGGACCGCGCCGAAGCCGTCGCCGACGTAGACGTCGGCCAGGGCGGCGAGCCGGTCGGCGAACGCGCCGCGCTCGGCGTCGTCCTTGCTGGTCTCGCCGGGGTTGAAGCGCAGGTTCTCCAGGACGGCGACATGCCCGTCGCTGAGGCCCGCGACCGTGTCCTGGGCGGAGGGGCCCACGGTGTCGGCCGCGAAGGCCACGGCGGAGCCGAGGAGTTCACCCAGGCGGGAGGCGGCCGGCGCGAGGGAGAACGCGGGGTCCGGGGCGCCCTTGGGGCGGCCCAGGTGCGAGGCGACGACCACCTTGGCGCCCGCGTCCGCGAGGGCCTTGACGGTGGGCAGTACGGCGCGGATCCGGCCGTCGTCGGTGATGGTGCCGCTGTCCAGCGGCACGTTGAGGTCGGCGCGGACGAAGACCCGCTTGCCGCTCACGCCGGCGGCGAGAAGTTCGTCGATCGTCTTCATTGAGTGGACTCCAAAGGAGGGCTCGTGGTGCACCTGATCGTAAAAGGACGTGGTCCGTACGCGAGACAGGGCCCGGACAGCGCGGCGGTGCGCTGCCCGAGCCCTGCTCTCACATCAAGGTCCTGCTGCCGCTCTTCGCGGCGATCAGAGCTGGTTGCCGACGAAGACCGTGAGGTCGACGAGGCGGTTGGAGTAGCCCCACTCGTTGTCGTACCAACCGATGACCTTCACGTTCTTGCCCTCCTGGACCATGGTCAGGGAGGAGTCGAAGGTGCAGGACGCCGGGGCGTTGACGATGTCGGAGGAGACGATCGGGTCCTCGGTGTAGTCGAGGAGGCCCTTCAGCTCGCCCTCGGCGGCCTTCTGGAAGGCGGCGTTGACCTCTTCCTTGGTGACCTCGCGGCCGAGCTCCACGACCAGGTCGGTGACCGAGCCGGTCGGGACCGGGACGCGCATGGCGATGCCGTCCAGCTTGCCCTTGAGCTGCGGCAGCACCAGGGCGGTGGCCTTCGCGGCACCGGTGGTGGTCGGGATGATGTTCTCCGCGGCGGCACGGGCGCGGCGCAGGTCCTTGTGCGGGAAGTCCAGGATGCGCTGGTCGTTCGTGTATGCGTGCACCGTCGTCATCAGGCCCTTGACGATGCCGAAGTTCTCGTCGAGGACCTTCGCCATCGGGGCCACACAGTTGGTGGTGCAGGAGGCGTTGGAGATGACGTGGTGGTTCGCCGGGTCGTACTTGTCCTGGTTGACGCCCATCACGATGGTGATGTCCTCGTCCTTGGCCGGAGCCGAGATGAGGACCTTCTTGGCGCCACCGGCGATGTGCTTGGCGGCGTCTTCCTTCTTCGTGAAGATGCCGGTCGACTCGATGACGATGTCGACGCCCAGCTCGCCCCACGGGATGTCGGCCGGGTTGCGCTCGGAGAGCACCTTGATGGTGTGGCCGTCGACGGTGATGGTGTCGGCGGTGTGGGAGACCTCCTGCTTGAGGCGACCCAGGATCGTGTCGTACTTGAGCAGGTGAGCGGTGGTCGCGGTGTCACCCAGGTCGTTGACTGCCACGACCTCGATGTCCGCCCCCTGCTCCAGCAGCGCGCGGAAGTAGTTACGCCCGATGCGGCCGAAGCCGTTGATGCCTACGCGGATCGTCACGAACCGATCTCCTCGTTGGTACGCCGGCCATGCGGTGCCGGCGAGCTCTGTTTGGGATGTCCCCGACCACCACCGACCCTACCTCTCTGAGGGCCCCGGGGTGACATCGAGATGGCCCATACACGGGCAGGCGGTCCGTACCCGTCAGTAGGGGTACGGACCGTGCCGGAACGGCAGTGGATTCACTCGTATTTAGTACGGAATGCCGGGCGATTTTTGCGTCGTCTTCACTCGTTCGTGAGCGGGTCGGCTCACTTGATCAGGACCCCTTGCGCGCACCGTTGAGACGACTCCCGCTCACCTGTTGGAACAAGGGGAGCGGGATCTGTCAACGTGGCGGCCCTCACCCGTCGGGTGTGGTGACCCTCACCCGCCGAGCGCCGCGAACGCCTTCCTCACCAGGGCTGCCCGGTCGGCCGCCGACGACACCTGTTCCAGGCCGAAACCGAGCAGCACGGTGTCGTCCGTGGTGACCGCTCCGTACGTCTGGAACAACGCCCCGGAACGCGCCCAGTCCTTCAGCACCGGCGGGCTGCCCGCGGGCGGTCCGGCCACGTGCCAGGCGCCCAGGGACGACTCGAATCCCTCGGTCTCCTTCGCCGTCCCGCCGACGACGAGCGAGGCGTCGTCCGCGAGCACGCCGTGTCCGCCGGTGCCCGGGTCGGTGATGTAGCCGATCGAGACCTCGACGGACTTCCCGGCGTACGCGCTCAGGTCGAAGGTGACCTGCTGCCAGCCGCCGGAGCTGCCGGTGAGGCTGTTCCAGGAGCCGGTCGTGCCGGTCGCGGTGCAGGCGCCCGCCGCGAGCGTCAGATAGTGCTTCAGCCACGGATGCTCGGCGATCAGGAACCCTTGCCCGCAGTCCGCCGGTACGGCCGCCTTCGTGGCGCCCCCGGCCTCCGGCAGCGTGGTCCAGTCGTCGGCGCCCACGGTGTGCGCCTCGACCACCGCATGGTCGTAGCCCGGCTCGGTGTCCCACAACAGCCGGGTGGTGAGGGCCGGCTTGTCGGCGGCGTCGACACCGCTGAGGTCGATGGTGCGGGTGAGGCGCTTATAGGCGTCGTCAGTGTGCACCGCGGCGGCCATGTACGAGCCGGAGTACGGCCCGTAGGGGCTGACCGTCCCGGTGAACCGGCCCGCGCCCGCGCTCTTGAACTGCGGATACGCGGACACCGGAAGCTCCTCGGAGGTGACGCCGTAGGTGCCGGCCTTGTCGAGGGGGTTGCCGGGCGCGTCGCCGAGGGCGCCGGAGTAGCCGTCCAGGGCACCGGTGCCGGTGAGGCCGGTGGCTCCCTTGGTCGACGTACGGCTGTAGGCGCCCAGGTAGTACTGGCTGAAGTCGTCCGAGAGGGTGCCGTCGCCGAGGTCGACGCTGCCGCCGGCCAGCTCACCGGCCTCGATCAGCTTGCCGCCCTCGTTGAGGTAGGCGCGCAGCTGGAGCTGGGTGGCGTTGCCGGGGCCGACGGCGCCCGAGTAGTGCACGACCGTCTTGAAGTGCTTCAGTACGCCGAGCGCGTCCGGGGCGCCCTGGGTGGCGACGTCCCACACGAGCGCCCGGTGCCCGGCCGCCCTCAGCGCGTCCACGTACTTCTGCGCCTGCGTGGCGGCCGCGCCCTCCTCGGCGACGACGAGCGTGTCGGCCTTCGGCCGCTCGGCGACGGTGTACGTGAAGTGCGAGCTGGAGACCTTCCTGCCGCCCTTCGTCTCGCCGGTGAACCACACCTCGACCTTGTCGCCCGGCTCGGCGCCGTGCACCGTGGCCCGGTACTCGTCGAAGTACAGGTCGTCCTGGCCGCCGTAGGTCGTGCCGCCCTTCCAGTGCCGGAGCGCCCGTGCGTGCGTACGGCCGCCGTCGACGCGGTACTTCAGCTCCTTGTCGTGGATCGCCTTGCGGACGACGACGGAGACCTGCTGGTCCGCGCCCCGGGCGTACGACGTGGGGAACGCGGCCGGGGTGAAGTCGGCGGCGCTCAGCCCGACCGAGGAGACCGGCCGGTCCGGGTGCACGGCGGTCTCGGCGACGGAGAGCGCGAACGGGATGTTCTTGGCGAACTCCTGCTGGATCAGCTTCTCGTCGTCGGGGAAGTTGAAGACCGACTGGCAGTCCTCGGGCCTCCAGGCGTCGTTCGGGTCGATCTGCGACGCGGTCTGACAGGTCGACATCTCGGGGGTGAACATCGCGATGCCGTTGACGTTCGACGCGTGCCCGTCCGCCTCGCCGTTGGTGGTGTACAGCTCCGAGGAGACCTGCGAACGGTAGCCCGGGATGGCCGGGTCGTCCGGGGTGCCGGCGAGCGCCTTGTAGAGGACGTCGTCCGGGGTGGGCGTGGCGACCTGCCAGCCGACGCCGTAGAGGAGGAGTTCGGCGGCGGAGTGGTAGTTGACGGCATACCTGAACCCGACGCGTTTCTCGAAGCCGTCCAGCGCCTTGGTCTCGGGCTCGGACTCGGGGCTCGCGCCGCGGTAGGTCTCGCTGGTGGGCTCGGGGGACGAACCCTCGTCGTCGTAGCCCCACTTGTAGGGGAAGTTGCGGTTGAGGTCGACGCCGTCGCCCGTGCCGATGACCCCGTCGCCGTTGACGTCCCGCAGGTTCTTGCGCCACAGGCGGGTCGTGGGGTTCTTGAACGTGTAGTCGTAGCCGTCGGGGTTGGCCGAGATGACGAACCACAGCTCGGTGGAGTCGACGATCTTCCGGATGCGCTTGTCCGTCTTGTAGCGGTCCAGGTAGTAGTGCATCAGACGCCGGGTCATCTCCGGTGTGATCCACTCGCGCGCGTGCTGGTTGGACAGATACAGCACCGACGGCTTGGAGCCGTCCTTCGTCTTCCTGGCCTCCCTGGTCAGTTTGAGGGCGAGGATGTCCTGGCCGTCGACGGTCTTGCCGATGGACTCGACCTTGGTCAGGCCGGGGTTGGCCTGGGCGGTGCGGAGGATCTCCTCCTTGAGCCCGCCGTTGCCGCTGTACGGGCGGAACACGCCCTGGGACGCCTTCTCGGTGCGCGCCTCCGCCGTGGCCGGGACGGTGTGCTCGGTCAGGTCGACGCCCTGTGCGCGGAGTTTCGCGGCCTGCTGGTCGGTGAGGTAGACCTCGACCGGGGACTTCCCGGTCTTGCCGCCTCCGGTGACCTGCTCGGCGAGTTCCTCGCCGTCCTGGCCGGCCTTGAGGAGCAGCGGGATCTGCTGCTTGGTGACGTCGGCTCGGAACACCTTGACCGCGTCCGGGTCGGACGTCGCCGGACTTCCGCTCTGCGCCTGGGCCACGGGTGCGAGGCTCGCTCCGCCGATCAGGAGCGCGCCGACAGCGAGGATCGATCTCGCTCTGTGTCTCATGAACCCCCCTAGCGGTGGTCCGCCACAGCGGCGAACGGTTGCCAGGTTCATGCCACCTCTTGATCGAGTCAAGAGCGCCTCATAGCCATGCAAATGAGGGGCTGTCAGGTACACGAAGGCCGGCACCCAGGCCCCAACTGGGCCTGGGCACCGGCCTGTTGGCGTGCGGACGGGTCAGCCGGCCAGGTTGTCCGCCAGCTCCTCGGAGAGGTTGGCCTCCGTACCCGGGATGCCCAGGTCGGCGGCGCGTTTGTCGGCCATGGCCAGCAGTCGGCGGATACGGCCCGCGACCGCGTCCTTCGTCAGCGGCGGGTCGGCGAGCGCGCCCAGCTCCTCCAGCGAGGCCTGCTTGTGCTCCATGCGCAGGCGTCCGGCGGCGGCCAGGTGCTCGGGGACCTCCTCGCCGAGGATCTCCAGGGCGCGCTGCACCCGGGCGCCGGCGGCCACGGCGGCCCGGGCCGAGCGACGCAGGTTGGCGTCGTCGAAGTTGGCGAGCCGGTTGGCCGTGGCCCGCACCTCGCGGCGCATCCGGCGCTCCTCCCAGGCGAGCACCGACTCGTGCGCGCCGAGCCGGGTCAGCAGCGCGCCGATCGCGTCGCCGTCGCGGACGACCACCCGGTCCACGCCCCGCACCTCGCGGGCCTTCGCGGCGATCGACAGCCGGCGGGCGGCACCGACCAGCGCGAGCGCGGCCTCCGGCCCCGGGCAGGTCACCTCCAGGGAGGACGAGCGGCCGGGCTCGGTCAGCGAGCCGTGCGCCAGGAAGGCCCCACGCCAGGCCGCCTCCGCGTCACAGGTGGCCCCGGAGACCACCTGCGGGGGCAGGCCCCGGATCGGGCGGCCCCTGCCATCCACGAGCCCCGTCTGACGGGCCAGCTGGTCACCGCCCGCGACGACCCGCACGACATAGCGCGAGCCGCGGCGCAGCCCGCCCGGCGCCATCACGATCAGCTCGGAGCTGTGGCCGAAGATCTCCAGGATGTCCCGCTTGAGACGGCGGGCCGCCATCGCGGTGTCCAGCTCCGCCTCGATCACGATGCGCCCGCTCACCAGGTGAAGGCCGCCGGCGAACCGCAGAATGGCGGAGACCTCCGCCTTCCTGCAGCAGGTCCGGGTGACGGGAAGCCGGGAGATCTCGTCCTTCACCGCTGCCGTCATCGCCATGGGCCGATCCTTCCATGCATCCGAAAAATACGGTCGTACGCGGCGGCCAACAGCTCCGGGTCGTGCCGGGGTGTTCCGTCGGTCCGGGCCACCGGGGCCAGCTCGATCGCGGCTCCCAGCCGTTTGGCGGCCTCGGTGAGCGAGTCGCGGTCGGGCACAGCGGCCTCGTCGGCCAGCACCACGTCCAGGGCGAGTTTAGGGGCGTGTCGGCCCAAAACCTCCAAATGACGCTGCGGGGAGAAGCCCTCGGTTTCTCCCGGTTGCGGGGCGAGGTTCAGCGACAGCACCTTGCGAGCCTTGGTCTCGGTGAGGGCGTCCAGCAGCTCGGGGACGAGCAGATGCGGGATCACCGAGGAGAACCAGGAGCCGGGACCGAGCACCACCCAGTCCGCGTCGCGGACCGCCGCCACGGCCTCGGGCACGGCCGGCGGGTCGTTCGGCACCAGGTGCACCGACTGGACCTCGCCGGGCGTCAGGGCGACGTTCGCCTGCCCGCGCACGGTGTCCACGTCGTCCGGGCGCTCCGGGTCGTGCCCCTTGACCAGGGCCTGCAGCTCCAGCGGCACGGCGGACATGGGCAGCACCCGGCCGTGCGCACCGAGCAGCTTGCCGACCAGGTCCAGGGCCTGGACGTGGTCGCCGAGCTGCTCCCACAGGGCGACGATCAGCAGATTGCCGACCGCGTGCTCGTGCAGATCGCCCTTGGACTGGAAGCGGTGCTGGATGACCCGGGCCCAGGTCTGGCCCCACTCGTCGTCGCCGCACAGCGCGGCCAGTGCCTTGCGCAGATCGCCGGGCGGCAGCACGCCCAGCTCGTCGCGCAGCCGACCGCTGGACCCGCCGTCGTCGGCCACGGTGACGACGGCGGTGAGGTCCCCGGTGATCCGGCGCAGCGCGGCGAGGGAGGCGGACAGGCCCATGCCGCCGCCGAGCGCGACCACCTTGGGCTGTGCGCCCCGGCGGCGGGGCCGGCCGCCGCGGGCCTCGGCGGGGCGGGCCACCCCGGCCGCCTCGGCCGTGGCACGGCTCGAACGCCCCTCGGGCACCATCCGGCGCAGCCTGCCGAGCCGCCGTGTACGTTCCGTCATTCCCGTCCCATGTCCCGGTGCACGACCACCGTCTCCACACCCTCGGCCGCGAGGCGCGCGGCGAGCTTCTCCGACATCGCGACCGAGCGGTGCTTGCCGCCCGTACAGCCGATGGCGATGGTCACATACCGCTTGCCCTCACGCCGGTAGCCGGCCGCGATCAGCCGCAGCAGTTCGGCGTACCGGTCGAGGAAATCCTTCGCGCCGGGCTGGTTGAAGACATACGCCGACACCTCCTCGTTCAGGCCGGTGAACGGGCGCAGCTCCGGGACCCAGTGCGGGTTGGGCAGGAACCGCATGTCCGCGACCAGGTCGGCGTCGACCGGGAGGCCGTACTTGAAGCCGAAGGACATCACCGTGGCCCGCAGCTCGGGCTCCTCCTCGCCGGCGAACTGGGCATCCATCTTGGCGCGCAGCTCGTGCACGTTCAGGCTGGAGGTGTCGATCACCAGGTCGGCGTCGCCGCGCAGCTCGCGCAGCAGGTGCCGCTCGGCCGCGATGCCGTCGACGATGCGGCCGTCACCCTGCAGCGGGTGCGGGCGGCGCACCGACTCGAAGCGGCGGACCAGGGCCTCGTCGGAGGACTCGAGGAAGACGATCCGCCGGGTGACGCCCCGGGTGTCCAGGTCGGCGAGGGACTCGCGCAGATTGTCGAAGAAGCGCCGGCCGCGCACGTCCACGACGACCGCGATCCGCGCCACGTTGCCCTGCGAGCGGGCGCCCAGCTCCACCATGGTGGGGATGAGGGCGGGCGGGAGGTTGTCCACGACGAACCAGCCGAGGTCCTCCAGACACTTCGCCGCCGTCGACCGTCCCGCTCCGGACATGCCGGAGATGATCACCAGTTCGGGGATGGCCGCTTCCGGGCCCGCGGCCGGCGTACCGTCCGTGCTCACCTGTGCTCCGTTTTCCTGGGCCGCGGGCTGCTCTCCCGCCGCGGGGTGCGGCTGATTCCGCCCCGCTTCCTTGTGGGCCCGATCTCGCTCCGCTGTGGGCTGTGCGTCGTGCTCCGTCATCTCTCCTGCCCCCGTCGTTCGTCCGGGGGGCCCGCGGTCACGGGCTCCCCCGAGGAGCCCGCCGTCGAATCGGGCTCCTCGTCCTCAATGATCTCTCCGGTCGCCGTGTTCACGGCGGGTGCGGCCGGGGCCGCCTGGGCGAGGGCCACGGCGATGGTCTCGGCCGTCTTCCGGCCTATCCCGGGCACCTCCTGGATCTGTTCGATTGTGGCGGACCGCAGCTTCTTCACCGAGCCGAAATGCTTGATGAGCGCCTGTTTGCGGGTATCGCCGAGGCCGGGGACCTCGTCCAGGGGGCCGGCCCGGAAGCGCTTGGCGCGTCTGGTGCGCTGGTAGGTGATCGCGAACCGGTGGGCCTCGTCACGCACGCGCTGGAGCAGATAGAGACCCTCGCTGGTGCGGGGCAGGACCACCGGATCGTCGTCGCCGGGCAGCCAGACCTCCTCCAGGCGCTTGGCGAGGCCGCACACGGCGATGTCGTCGATGCCCAGCTCGTCCAAGGCGCGCCGGGCCGCCGCGACCTGCGGCTGCCCGCCGTCGACCACGACGAGCTGCGGCGGATAGGCGAACTTCTTGGGACGGCCGTCGTCGTCCTTGAGGGAGTTGGCGATCTCGTCCGTGCCGGTGAGCGTGCCCTCGCCGTCGGTGAGGGCGTCCTCGGTGCCGGAGCCGTCGGCCCACTCCCCCGTCCTCTCCTTCTCCGCGAGGTAGCGCCTGAAGCGGCGGGTGATCACCTCGTGCATGGAGCGGACGTCGTCCTGACCGGCGAAGCCCTTGATCTGGAAGCGGCGGTACTCGCTCTTGCGCTGCAGGCCGTCCTCGAAGACGACCATGGAGGCGACCACGTCGTCCCCCTGAAGATGCGAGATGTCGTAGCACTCGATGCGCAGCGGGGCGCTGTCCAGGTCGAGTGCCTCGGCGATCTCCTCCAGGGCGCGCGAGCGCGTGGTCAGGTCGGAGGCGCGCTTGGTCTTGTGCAGTACGAGCGCCTGCTGGGCGTTGCGCTGCACGGTCTCCATGAGCGCCTTCTTGTCGCCGCGCTGCGGGATGCGCAGTGAGACGTTCGCCCCGCGGCGGCCGGTCAGCCACTCCTGGACCGGCTCCACGGGCTCGGGCAGCGCCGGGACCAGGACCTCCTTGGGGACGGCGTCCCCGGTCTCCTCGCCGTAGAGCTGCTGCAGGGCGTGCTCGACCAGGGCGCCGGTGGTGATCTCCTCGACCTTGTCGGTGACCCAGCCGCGCTGGCCGCGCACCCGGCCGCCGCGCACATGAAAGATCTGCACGGCCGCCTCCAGCTCGTCCTCGGCGACGGCGATGAGGTCGGCGTCCGTCGCGTCGGCGAGCACGACGGCGTTCTTCTCCATGGCCTTCTTCAGGGCCTCTATGTCGTCGCGCAGCCGCGCCGCCCGTTCGTACTCCATCTCCTCGGCCGCCTCCCTCATCCGGCTCTCCAGACGGCGGAGGTAGGTGCCGGTGCGGCCGGCCATGAAGTCGCAGAACTCCTCGGCCAGCTCCCGGTGGTCCTCGGGACTGATCCGGGCGACGCAGGGGGCGGAGCACTTGCCGATGTAGCCGAGCAGGCAGGGGCGGCCGGTGCGGGCGGCGTTCTTGAACACGCCGGCCGAGCAGGTGCGCACCGGGAACACCCGCAGCAGCAGGTCGACGGTGTCCCGGATGGCCCACGCGTGCCCGTACGGCCCGAAGTACCGGACGCCCTTCTTCTTGTGACCGCGCATCACCTGCACGCGCGGGAACTCCTCGTTCATGGTCACCGCGAGGTACGGGTAGCTCTTGTCGTCGCGGTACTTGACGTTGAACCGCGGGTCGTACTCCTTGATCCAGGAGTACTCCAGCTGAAGGGCCTCGACCTCCGTGGACACCACGGTCCACTCCACAGACGCGGCGGTGGTCACCATCGTCCGGGTGCGCGGGTGCAGGTTCGCCAGGTCCTGGAAGTAGTTCGCCAGGCGCTGGCGCAGGCTTTTCGCCTTTCCGACGTAGATCACCCGGCGGTGCTCGTCACGGAACCTGTACACCCCGGGGGAGTCCGGGATCTCACCCGGCCTGGGGCGGTAGCTGGAGGGATCGGCCATGTCTCACACCCTACTGGCGAGCACCGACACCGCGTCGGGCCTGTGGACAACGCCCGCGCTCGCGCCGCTCAGCTGTCCACAGCCCATCGGGTGTCCGTGGGCGGCAGGCCCGTGCCGATCACCTGCCGGATGATCCGGAACGCCTCGTCGAGCGGCACGGTGTCCTCGTCCGGGTACGTGTCGCACTGCCCGTTCGCGAGCCGGAATCCTCCGCTCGCCCCTCCGGAGTCCGCGGAGACGGCGTGGGCTCCCGGATCGTCCTCTCCGTCGAGAAGCATCACCAGCGCGCGTTCGGTGTTGCTCAGCACCGACAGCAGGCGCCCGGTGGACCCGGTCAGCCAGGATTCGAGACGGCCCCCGGCGATCCGCCGCCGGAGCACGGCCACCGCCTCCTCCGCCGTCACGGCCGTGCGCTCACCGTCGAAGGCCCAGGTCTCCGTCACACGTCGATCTTCCCACCGGCAGGCCGGGCGGGCGTGACCCTCGCCGCCGCGGAGCCGCCGCCCGGCCAGGGATCGTCGTGGCGGGTTCGAGGTGTTGTCGGGGTCTGGTCAACACGCTTCAATGCGGGGGAACTCGGGGCCGTGCACGCACGCGTACAGGCGTGGCGTGCGCAGCCAGGGGCGTCCACGACGCCCACGGGGGTGGCCCCGCACACCAGCGCAGGCGGTCTGACCAGCCGTAGCGACACCTCATAGAAAGGCGCCCCGGCATGCGGCATGCCACAGAGCACGCGCACGTCCCCACCGCGGAACTGGACACGGCCCTGCGGGGCGGCCCCTTCCATGTGGCGCTGCGCGCCGCGATCGCCGCACGCGGGCTGCCGCTCCAGCGCGTCCAGCACCATCTGTCCCGGCACGGGGTCAGGGTCGGCGTGACCAGCCTGAGTTACTGGCAGCAGGGTGCCCGCCGCCCCCAGCGCCCGGAGTCGCTGCGGGCCGTCCGGGCGCTGGAGGAGATCCTCCAGCTGCCGGACGAGTCACTGATCCGGCTGCTCGCCGAGGCCGACGGGCGCGCGGCGGCCGGCCGCCCCGCGGGACGCTCCTACCGCTCCCTGATCGCGGCCTCGGACGTCCTGGACCGGCTCCGCGCCGAGCTGGGGTGGTCCCTCGACGGCGGGCTGCACACCCTGGGCCACCACGAATGCGTCCGCATCGGCGCCCGGCGCGAGCTGACGGCCCGCGAGGCCCACCACATCGTGCGGGCCCACCGCAACGGCGTCGACCGCTTCGTCGCCGTGCACCACGGCGACCCGGGCTGCCGACCGCACGACATCAGGGTGCGGGCGCTGGAGAACTGCCGCACCGGACGCGTCCGCTGGGACCAGGACACCGGCGTGCTGGCCGCGGAGCTGCTGTTCGACACCCGGCTGCGCGCCGGCGACACCTTCCTCTTCCGGTACGGCATCGAGGACGGCACCGCCGGGCCCTGCCGCGAGTACTTCCACCGCTTCGGCTTCCCCGGTGGCCAGTACGCCCTCCAGGTGCGGTTCGACGCGGCCGCGCTGCCGGCCCGCTGCCATCGCTTCACCCAGCACTCGACTGCGGCCCCCCGCAGCAGCCACCACGAGCTCCCGGTCATGGGCCCCCACCACTACGTCCACGTGGTCGAGCCGCGGATCCGCCCGGGGATCGTCGGCATCGGGTGGGAGTGGGAATGACATCGCGTCCGATGCAAGCCTGTCAGCGCGCTTCGGACCCGTCGCGAGGGTGACGGCCGGGGCTCACGGGGCGGGGGGTACGTCGGGCGGGTGGGTGCCAAGTGCTGTCCGTTCAGGCGCCCGGACCGGCGATGATCCTGCCGTTCGTGGTCTTCACGGGCAGCTCGGCCAGAGGCTCGGTGGCGGGCGACTGGACCACCTTGCCCGTGACGGCGTCGAACTGGCTGCCGTGGCAGGGACAGATCAGGGTCGTCCCCTGGAGCTTGTTGATGGGGCACCCCGCGTGCGTGCAGATCGTGCTGTAGGCCTTCAGCGCGCCGTTCCGGTCGCGGCTGACGACGACGTTGTGGTCCCGGTAGAGCTTGGCGCCGCCCTTCGAGACCTCGCTCTCGGCGCCGAGGTCCACCGGCGCGGTCGGGGTGGCCGCGGCCGAGCCACCCTGGCCCGGACCCGCGCACGCGGCCAGGCCGAGCCCGGCGGCCGGGGCCACGGCGGCCCCTCGAAGGACGGTACGACGGCGTGCGGACGGTCGGGCGGGCATCTGGAACTCCACTGCTCAAGGGGTGTGCAGGGCGACGATACCCGGGCACAAGGGCCGGCTCAGAGGCGGGGCGGTGACTGTGGGAAAAGGCGCCCGGAGCGTCAGTGAGGAACGTGGGGGCGATGGCGGGAGGACTCGGAACGAAGTCGCGTAAACGCTTGCGCAAGCGTTTACGCGAAGGCAGTCGATGGGATACCGTCCCGGCCTGAAGGACCGCGCTCGATCATTCGGAGGGAGACGAGATGCCCACCATGGCGGACGTCGCGAGGAGCGCCGGAGTCTCCGTGGCGACCGTCTCCCACGTCCTGAACGGCACGCGCCCGGTGCTGCCCCACACCCGCCAGGCCGTGCTCGACGCCATCGACGCCCTCGGCTACACCCCCAACACCCTGGCGCGGTCCCTGGTGACCTCCCGCACCCGCTCCATCGGGCTCGCGGTGTCGGCGATCAGCAACCCGTACTTCACGGAGATCCTCCAGGGTGTCGAGGCCGCCGCGCTGGAGGCGGGCTACAGCCTGCTCATCGCGGACCCGCACGACGACCCCGGGCACGAACGCAAGGTCGTGCAGCTCCTCCATGAGCGCCGGGTGGACGGCATGATCGTCGCTCCCTCCGCGCGCCCGCACGAGCTGGTCGGCTATCTCCGCCGCCACTCCGTGCCGACCGTGTTCCTGGACCGGATGATCGACGTGGGCGCGACAAACGGCTCCGCGGTGGACGGTGGCGCGGACGCCGCCCCCGACCGGGACGCGCCCTGGTACGACCAGGTCTGCGCCGACAGCGCCGAGCCGACCGCCCGTCTGGTCACCCATCTCGCCGGGCTGGGCCACCGCAGGATCGGCCTGGTCGCGGGTCTGCCCGGGCTCAGCACCACCAATGAGCGACTCTCCGGCTACCGGGACGGCCTCAGCGCCGCCGGCCTGGACCTCGATGAACGGCTCCTGGTGTCCGGCAACTCCGAGTCCACCGGTGCCGAGCAGGCCACGGCCGACCTGCTCGCCCTCGCCCAACCGCCCACGGCACTCGTCACCGCCAACAACACCATGACCATCGGCGCCCTGCGCGCCCTGCGCCGGCACGGCCTGTCCGTGCCGGACGACATCGCCCTGTGCTGCTTCGACGACTTCGCCTGGGCCGATCTGTTCTCACCCCGCCTCACCGCCATCGCCCAGCCCAGCAGGGAGTTGGGCGCGCAGGCCGTCCAGGTGCTCCTGGGCCGTCTCGACGAGCCGCGCCGGCCGGCCCGGACGGTACGGCTGCCGTGCGCGTTCGTCCATCGCACGTCCTGCGGGTGCCCGGAGGAGCCGGGCGGGTCCGATGAGCCCGGGCCCACCGCATCGTCCACCCCGTCGGAGAAGGGAACCGCCTCGTGATCGTCGTCGCAGGTGAGGCATTGATCGACCTGGTACCGCAGGGCCCGGGCGCCCTCGCGGCCCTGAAGCCGGCGCTCGGCGGCGGCCCGTACAACACCGCCGTGGCCCTGGGCCGGCTCGGTTCCCGCACCGCATTCTGCTCCCGGACGTCGCACGACGCCTTCGGCGAGGCCCTGCTCGACGGGCTGCGGCGCGCGGGGGTGAACGTGTCGGGCGTGCAGCGCGGGGCGGAGCCGACGACGCTGGCGGTGGCCACGATCGACGACGGTGGCTCGGCCGCCTACTCCTTCTATGTCGACGGCACCGCCGACCGTCTGTTCACCGCCCCTGGCGCGCTGCCCGCCGGCACGCGCGCGGTGTCCTTCGGCACCTGCTCGCTCGTCCTGGAACCCGGGGCGAGCGCCTATGAGGAGCTGATGCGCGCGGCGTCCGGGCAGGGGCTGTTCACCGCGCTCGACCCCAACATCCGGGCGGGGCTGATCCCGGACGCGGACGCCTACCGGGCGCGATTCAAGAACTGGCTGCCCTCGGTGACGCTGCTGAAGCTGTCCGCGGAGGACGCCGAGTGGCTGGGCGGCAGCCCGCGGGAGTGGCTGGCCGCGGGACCAGCGGCCGTGGTGGTGACCCGGGGCGGGGACGGTCTGACCGCGTTCACCCGAGACGGTGCGGAGTACTCCGTACCGGGTGAGAAGGTCGCCGTGGTGGACACCATCGGCGCCGGTGACACGGTGAACGCGGCCCTGCTGCACGGGCTTTCCGCCCTGGGCGCGCTGTCGGAGGAAGCGCTCGGCGCCCTCACGACGGAGGGCTGGACGCGGCTGCTGCGCTTCGCGGCACGCGCGGCTGCGATCACCTGTTCGCGGGCGGGGGCCGAGCCGCCGTTCGCGGCCGAGCTCGGTGGGCTGTGAGCGGCCCCTTCTCTCTCCTGTTTTCCTCTCTGCTGTTGTCAAGGTGCGGCCGGATCCGTAGTACGGGACCTGCCGGACCTCGGAGCCGGGGTGGCTGATCGTGGAACGAGCGGCGCCCCGCGGGGAGTTCCCGCGGGGCGCCAACCTCTCTGGTGATATGTCAGGCCTTGCGTGCCCGCGTCGTCTTCTTCGCGGGCGTCGCCTTCTTCGTGGCCGCGTCGGCCTTCTTGGTCGCCGTGTTGTTGGCCTTCACCGTCACCGACTTCTTCGCCGCCGTCTTCGCGGCGACCGTCTTCCTGGCCGAGGCGGCACGCTGCGCCGGCACGGGTTCGGCGTCGCTGATGCGGTCGGCGCCGAGGATCTCGCGCAGGAACTTGCCAGTGTGGCTGGCGGGAACCCCGGCGACCTCCTCGGGCGTACCCTCGGCGACCACGAGGCCACCGCCGGCGCCGCCCTCCGGACCCATGTCCACGACCCAGTCGGCGGTCTTGATCACGTCGAGGTTGTGCTCGATGACGATGACCGTGTTGCCCTTGTCGACCAGGCCACCGAGGACCGTCAGCAGCTTGCTGATGTCCTCGAAGTGCAGACCGGTGGTCGGCTCGTCCAGGACGTAGACCGTGCGTCCGGTGGATCGCTTCTGCAGCTCGCTGGCCAGCTTCACGCGCTGGGCCTCACCGCCCGAGAGCGTGGTGGCGGACTGGCCGAGTCGGACGTAGCCGAGGCCGACGTCCTTCAGCGTCCTCAGGTGCCGGGAGATGGCCGGGACGGCCTCGAAGAAGTCGGTGGCCTCCTCGATCGGCATGTTCAGCACGTCGGCGATGGACTTGCCCTTGTAGTGGACCTCCAGGGTCTCCCGGTTGTACCGGGCGCCGTGGCAGACCTCGCACGGGACGTAGACGTCCGGGAGGAAGTTCATCTCGATCTTGATGGTGCCGTCGCCCGCGCAGTTCTCGCAGCGGCCGCCCTTGACGTTGAAGGAGAAGCGGCCGGGGAGGTAGCCGCGGACCTTCGCCTCGGTGGTCTCGGCGAACAGCTTGCGGATGTGGTCGAAGACGCCTGTGTACGTCGCCGGGTTGGACCGCGGGGTGCGGCCGATCGGCGACTGGTCGACGTGCACGACCTTGTCGACCAGGTCGTCGCCGTCCACGCGCGTGTGCCGTCCGGGGACGTTCCTCGCGCCGTTCAGCTCGCGGGCGAGGTGCGTGTACAGGATGTCGTTGACCAGCGTCGACTTGCCGGATCCGGAGACGCCCGTGACGGCCGTGAAGACGCCCAGGGGGAAGGAGACGTCGATGTCCTGCAGGTTGTTCTCGCGGGCGCCGTGCACCGTGAGCTTGCGGGACGGGTCGCGGGGACGGCGGATGTCCGGAAGCGGGATCGCCTTGCGGCCCGAGAGATACGCGCCGGTCTGCGACTCGGTGTTGGTGAGCAGTTCCTTCAGCGAGCCGCTGTGCACGACCTTGCCGCCGTGCTCACCGGCGCCGGGACCGATGTCCACGACCCAGTCGGCGACCTTGATGGTGTCCTCGTCGTGCTCCACGACGATGAGCGTGTTGCCCATGTCGCGCAGCCGGACCAGGGTCTCGATCAGCCGGTGGTTGTCCCGCTGGTGCAGGCCGATGGACGGCTCGTCCAGGACGTACAGGACGCCGACGAGGCCGGAGCCGATCTGGGTGGCCAGGCGGATGCGCTGGGCCTCGCCGCCGGAGAGAGTGCCGGCCGCACGGTTCAGCGACAGGTAGTCCAGGCCGACGTCGACCAGGAAGCGCAGCCGTTCGTTGACCTCCTTCAGCACCCGCTCGGCGATCTTCTTGTCGCGGGCGCTCAGCGTCAGCCGGCCCAGGAAGTCCGCGCAGTCGCTGATCGACATCGCGGAGACCTCGGCGATCGACTTCTCCATGATCGTGACCGCGAGGACGATCGGCTTCAGGCGCGTTCCCTCACAGGAGGGGCAGGGCACCTCGCGCATGTAGCCCTCGAAGCGCTCGCGGCTGGCGTCGCTCTCGGCCTCGCTGTGCCGGCGCTTGACGAAGGGCACCGCGCCCTCGAAGGGCGTGGTGTACACGCGCTCACGGCCGTACCGATTGCGGTAGCGGACCTCGATCTGGGTCTTGTGGCCGTGGAGCAGGGCCTTCTTGGCGCGCTGCGGCAGGCCCGCGAACGGGATGTCCGTGCGGAAGCCGAGCGCGTCCGCGAGGGCGCCGATCAGGCGGCCGAAGTAGTCCTTGGTGTGCCCGTGCGACCAGGGGTGGATGGCGCCCTCGTCGAGGGACTTGTCCTCGTCCGGGACGATGAGCTCGGGGTCGACCTCCATGCGCGTGCCGATACCGGTGCAGTCGGGGCAGGCGCCGAAGGGCGAGTTGAAGGAGAAGGAGCGGGGCTCCAGCTCCTCGAAGGACAGGTCGTCGTACGGGCAGTACAGGTGCTCGGAGTACATGCGCTCGCGCTCGGGGTCGTCCTCGGGGAGGTCGACGAAGTCGAGCACGACCATGCCGCCGGACAGGCCGAGCGCGGTCTCCACGGAGTCGGTGAGGCGGCGCTTGGCGGACTCCTTCACCGTGAGGCGGTCCACGACCACCTCGATGGTGTGCTTCTCCTGCTTCTTCAGTGCCGGCGGGTCGGAGAGCTGGACGGTCTGCCCGTCCACGCGCGCGCGGGAGTAGCCCTTGGTCTGCAGGTCGGCGAAGAGGTCGACGAACTCGCCCTTGCGCTCGCGGACCAGCGGCGACAGCACCTGGAAGCGGCTCCCCTCCGGCAGCTCCAGGACCTTGTCGACGATGGCCTGCGGCGACTGGCGGGAGATCGGACGGCCGCACTCGGGGCAGTGCGGCTTGCCGATGCGCGCGAAGAGCAGACGCAGGTAGTCGTAGACCTCGGTGATGGTGCCGACTGTCGAGCGCGGGTTGCGCGAGGTCGACTTCTGGTCGATGGAAACCGCTGGGGACAGGCCCTCGATGAAGTCGACGTCCGGCTTGTCCATCTGGCCGAGGAACTGCCGGGCGTACGAGGAGAGCGACTCCACGTACCGGCGCTGGCCCTCCGCGAAGATCGTGTCGAAGGCCAGGGAGGACTTGCCCGACCCGGACAGGCCCGTGAAGACGATGAGCGAGTCACGCGGCAGGTCGAGCGAGACATTCTTCAGGTTGTGCTCGCGCGCGCCACGGACGATGAGACGGTCGGCCACGCCGGTCCGCACCTTTCTTGAGAGAAGTGACAGGGGCGGGGCCCCCGTGCTTCTTCAGACTAGGGGGAGCCGCTGACAACGCCGGTCGGATTCTCCGGTTGCATAACAACCCCCGGCCATCCAGCATGCCCGACGCCGCACTCGACGATATAGCACGTGCTTTCGATTTGCGGCCGAGGTTCACCACCTTCACCCGAAGGTGTGGCCGGGCTAATGTCAGGCTCATGATTGATCACGCTCATGACCTGGCATGTGTACGTGACGCGACCGAACGGCTCCTCACCGCGGTCGCCAAACTGGACAACGCGTCGCTCGCCGAGCCGTCACGGCTGCCCGGCTGGACCCGTGGGCACATCCTCGCCCACCTCGCCCGCAACGCGGACGCGCTCGTGAACGTTCTCGAGGGCCGCCCCATGTACGCGAGCGCCGAGGCGCGGGACGCCGACATCGAGCGGGACGCCCCGCGCCCGCTCGACACCCAGCTCACCGACCTGCGCGAGACCGCTGCCCGCTTCCAGGCGGCGGGGGACGCGCCGGCGGACTGGTCGCGCACGGTGGAGCTGCGCAACGGGGTCACGGACTCGGCGTCGCGGATGCCGTTCCGGCGGTGGGCCGAGGTCGAGCTGCACCATGTGGATCTCGGCATCGGATACGAGCTGGAGGATCTTCCAGACGAGTTCACGGACCGGGAGATCGATTTCCTGGCGGAGCGCTTCGCCGGGCACAAGGACGTACCCTCGACCGGCCTGAGCGCGGGCAATGGCCGCACCTGGACCACCGGCGGCGGCGCGGAAGGCGCACCGGTCGCGGTCCGGGGCACGGCCGCCGATCTGCTGGGCTGGCTCGCAGGGCGGCGCGACGGCTCCGGCCTGACCACGAACGGCGCGCTGCCGAAGCTGCCTCC
This sequence comes from Streptomyces sp. RB17, assembly GCF_009604455.1. Lineage (GTDB taxonomy): Bacteria > Actinomycetota > Actinomycetes > Streptomycetales > Streptomycetaceae > Streptomyces. The sequence goes on along the minus strand of NZ_WEGL01000001.1, from coordinate 1,304,435 downwards.
GTTGTAGGTCCGCTCCGGTCCGCGGGCCCTGCCCCGCTATAGGCTGATGACCATGACGTACACCGGAGAGGTCAGGGTCGGCGGACCGGCGGATGTGCACGAGCTGAAGGACCTGATGATCACGAAGATCGCGGTCGGCCCGATGGACAACAACGCCTATCTGCTGCGCTGCCGGGCCACCGACGAGCAGCTTCTGATCGACGCCGCCAACGAGGCGGACGCGCTTCTCGGCATGATCGGTGACGACGGCATCGCGTCCGTCGTCACCACGCATCAGCACGGCGACCACTGGCAGGCGCTCGCCGATGTCGTCGCGGCCACGGGCGCGCGTACGCACGCCGGCCGCGAGGACGCACCCGGCATTCCCGTGCCCACCGATGTCCTCGTGGACGACGGCGACGTCATCAGGGTGGGACAGGTGGAGCTCACCGCACGGCACCTCGTCGGGCACACTCCGGGCTCCATCGCGCTGGTCTACGACGACCCGCACGGCCACCCGCACGTCTTCACCGGCGACTGTCTCTTCCCGGGAGGCGTGGGCAACACGCGCAAGGATCCGAAGGCCTTCGCCAGCCTGATCCACGACGTGGAGACGAAGATCTTCGACGTGCTGCCCGACGAGACCTGGGTGTATCCCGGGCACGGCAACGACACGACGCTGGGCGCGGAGCGGCCGCATCTGCCGGAGTGGCACGCGCGCGGGTGGTGAGCGCCGGGCGCTGCCCCCCTCCAGAGTGCAGAGCGCGTTGCCGTCCTGCGCGCCGGGCGCGTTCCTTCTGAGCACCGGGCACGTTTCCCTCCGCGCGCCCCGTGTGAACGATTCACACACGCCGGGGGCGCGTACCCGCTCCCCGCGCGCCCCGTCACGCGGTCAACTGGTGGCAACCCCGCAGAGGATGACGGCTCCTCTGCGGCAGGGCCGCCGGTCTCCAACCCCGCCCTCGGCCGGCGGCCCAGGCCAACGACCCGCGCCATGAGGGTGGTGTTCACACGACCGCAACACCCGTTCCCAGTATGCGGACAGTTACCGTCGTGACCTGGACAAACGCAGGGTTCGCTGCCAATCTCCCGCCATGTACACAGCCCCTCGCGTCCTGCGCCGTGCGGCAGCTGCCGCCACCGTAGCCCTGCTCGCCACCGCCGTCGGCTGTGCTCCGCAGCCGGAGGAGAAGGCGGCGGCCTCCCCCTCCGGCTCGGCCGCGAAGAGCTGCGCCAAGGGCAAGTTGGCCACCAGGACGTCCGGAAAGCTGACGATCGCGACGGACGAACCGGCGTACGAGCCCTGGTTCAAGGACGACAAGCCCGCCAACGGCGAGGGCTTCGAGTCGGCGGTCGCCTACGCCGTGGCCCGGCAACTGGGTTACGGCAAGAGCGCGGTCGTCTGGCAGAGCGTGCCGTTCAACAAGGCGTTCGCGCCCGGTGAGAAGACCTTCGACTTCGACATCAACCAGGTCTCGATCAGCGCCGAGCGCAAGAAGGCCGTCGACTTCTCCCCCGGCTACTACGACGTGCGCCAGGCCGTCATCGCGCTGAAGGGCAGCAAGGCCGCCAAGGCGACGAGCATCGCGGACCTGAAGGGCCTCAAGCTGGGCGCCCAGGTGGGCACCACGAGCCTCGACTACATCAGCGACGTGGTGAAGCCGTCGCAGGAGGCGGCCGCGTACTCCAAGAACGACCAGGCCATCTCCGCGCTCAGGAACGGACAGGTGGACGCGATCGTCGCCGATCTGCCGACCGCCTTCTACGTCACCTCGGCCCAGGTCACCAACGCCAGGATCGTCGGCCAGTTCGAGAACCAGGGCGGCACGCCCGAGCAGTTCGGGCTCGTCCTCGACAAGGGCAGCGGCCTCACGTCGTGCGTGTCGTCGGCGGTGGACGCCCTGCGCAAGGACGGCACGCTGGCGAAGCTGGAGCAGCAGTGGCTGTCCGACGCCGTCGACGCTCCGGTGCTCAAGTGACGGTCACGAAGGAGGAGTCCGGGGAGGACTCCGGCAAGGACGACATGCGCGACGGGTACGTCCCGTCCGAGCGGCGCCTGGAGCGCGAGCGGTACAAGCGCGCGCGTGCCCGTCGCGCGACGGCGATCGCCGCCCTCTCGACCCTGGTCACCGGCGTCGTCCTCTACCTGGTCGTCGTCAACGCGCCCGGCTGGCCGCGCACCAAGGAGACCTTCTTCGACGGGCAGTACGCGCGCGAGGCGTTCCCCAAGGTCCTCGAAGGGCTGTGGCTCAACGTCCGGCTGCTGCTGATCTGCGGCGTGCTGGTGCTCGTCCTGGGCATGCTGATCGCCATCGCGCGCACCCTGCCCGGGCCTGTGTTCTTCCCTCTGCGGGTGCTGGCGGCCGCGTACACGGACTTCTTCCGTGGTCTGCCGCTGATCATCAACCTGATGATCGTGGTCTTCGGGGTGCCCGCGCTGCGCCTCCAGGGCGTGACCGTCGATCCCGTGCTGCTCGGGGGTACGGCGCTGACGCTGACCTACTCCGCCTACGTCGCCGAGGTGTTCCGCGCCGGCATCGAGTCCGTGCACCCCTCACAGCGCGCCGCGGCACGCTCGCTGGGCCTGACCAACCGTCAGGCGCTGCGCCACGTGGTGCTCCCCCAGGCCGTACGCCGTCAGGTTCCGCCCCTGCTGAACGACCTCGTGTCCCTCCAGAAGGACACCGGGCTCGTGTCGATCGGCGGCGCGGTCGACGCCGTACGGGCGGCCGACATCATCGCCCAGCGCAGCCTCAACTACACGCCGTACATCGTCGCGGGGCTGGTGTTCGTGGCGCTGACCATTCCGATGACCCGCTTCACGGACTGGGTGACGGCCCGGATGGACCGGCAGCGGGCCCAGGGAGGATCGCTATGAGCGACGCAGTCGCGCCCGTGCTGCGCATGGAGTCCGTCCGCAAGACCTTCGGCGGCTCCGTCGTGCTGCGGGACGTCGGTCTGGAGGTCTCCCCGCACACGGTGACCGCGCTGATCGGCGCCTCCGGTTCTGGCAAGTCCACGCTGCTGCGCTGCGCCAACCTCCTGGAGGAGATCGACGACGGCGCGATCTGGCTGGACGGCGAGGAGATCACCGATCCCCGCGTCGACCAGGACGCGGTGCGGCGCCGGATCGGCGTGGTCTTCCAGGCGTACAACCTGTTCCCGCACATGACCGTGCTGGACAACATCACGCTGGCGCCGCGCCGGGTGCACGGCGTCCCCCGCGACGAGGCCGAGGGACGGGCCAGGGGGCTGCTGGAGCGCCTGGGACTCGCCGCCAAGGCGGATGCCTACCCCGACCGGCTCAGCGGCGGTCAGCAGCAGCGTGTGGCGATCGTGCGGGCGCTCGCCGTACGGCCCCGGCTGTTGCTGCTGGACGAGATCACGGCGGCGCTCGATCCCGAACTCGTGGGTGAGGTGCTGGAGGTGGTCCGGGACCTGAAGGACGACGGCATGACCATGGTGCTGGCGACGCACGAGATGGGCTTTGCGCGGGACGTCGCCGACCAGGTTTGCTTTCTGGACGGTGGCGTCGTGCTGGAACGCGGCACCGCCGAGCAGGTCTTCGGCGATCCGCAGCAGGAGCGCACGCGGCGCTTCCTGCGGCGCATCGTGGAGGCGGGCCGTCTGTAGCTACGCGTCGGCCTGGGCCGCGCCCACAAGGGCGGCCACGCGCTCCACGCCGAACACGTAACCCTGCACTCCGCATCCGGCGATCACGCCGTCGGCGCGCAACGAGACGTACGAGTGGTGCCGGAACGATTCACGCTGGTGGATGTTGGAGATGTGCACCTCCAGCACGGGCATGCCGTCGCAGGTGTTGAGTGCGTCCAGAATCGCGACCGACGTGTGGGAGTAGGCGCCGGGGTTGATGACGATCCCGCAGTGGTTCAGGCGCGCCTCGTGGATCCAGTCGACCAACTGACCCTCATGGTTGGACTGCCGGAGGTCCACCGTGCCGCCGTGCACGGCCGCCGCCTTGGCGCACAGCGCCTCGATGTCGGCCAGGGTGTCCCTGCCGTAGATCTCGGGCTGGCGCTGGCCGAGCAGGTTCAGGTTGGGCCCGTTGAGGATCATGATCGGGGCGTTGGCCAGGGTGCGGGGCACGTTTCCTCCGGTCCGTTCGGGGCGGTACGTCGACGACCGCCGCTCGCACCTGGTCTATCACGGTGGCCCGAGCACAGGGCGGGCCACGTGCGCCGGGTGCCTCGGCGCACGCCATGGTCGCTCGATCGCCTCCGCGCGCCCCGTAACTGTCGATCACGGTGGGTGGTTGACGCGGCATGCAGCCTGTACGTGCCGTAAGTGCCCCTTCGATGCCGAGACTCGCCGCCGCGTCCCTGGCGGGGACCGCGATCGAGTTCTATGACTTCTTCGTCTACGGGACCGCGGCGGCCCTGGTCCTGGGTCCGCTGTTCTTCCCGACGTTCTCGCCGGTCGCGGGGACGCTGGCGGCGTTCGGGACCTTCGGGGTGGGGTTCGTGGCCCGGCCGCTGGGCTCGGTGGTGTTCGGGCATTTCGGCGACCGGCACGGACGGCGGCCCGTGCTGGTCGCCTCACTGCTGCTCACGGGCGCCTCGACCGTCGCGGTGGGCTGTGTGCCGTCGTACGGGACGATCGGCGTCGCCGCGCCCCTGTTGCTGCTCGTGCTGCGCTTCCTGCAGGGTCTGGGGCTCGGCGGGGAGTGGGGCGGAGCGGTGCTGCTGACCGCCGAGCACGCGCCGGCCGCGCGCCGCGCCCTGTGGTCGAGCTTCCCTCAAGTGGGGCCCGCGGTCGGCTTCGTGCTCGCGAACGGGGTGATGCTCGCACTGTCGGCGGCGCTGTCCGATGCGGAGTTCGCGCAATGGGGATGGCGCGTGCCGTTCTGGGTCGCCGGTGCGCCGGCGCTCGCCGGGCTGTGGCTGCGCTCGTCGCTCGCCGAGAGCCCCCGCTTCCTGGAAATCGACGACCACGCGCGCGTGCCGTTCGTCGAGGTCGTACGGCATCACGGGCGGCTGGTGCTGCTGACGGCCGGCGCGCTGGCCATCGGGTACGCGGTGTTCTACGCCGTGACGACCTGGTCGCTGGCGTATGCGACGGAGCGGCTCGGGGTGAGCCGGACGGTGATGCTGACCTGTGTCATGGCGGCGGTGGTCGTGAAAGGGGCCCTCACACCCTTGGTGGCGCTGCTCGGCGACCGCTATGGGCGGCGGCCGATGTGTCTGACGGGGTGCGCGGCCTGCGTCGTGTGGATGCTCCCGATGGTGGCTCTGCTGGCCACCGGCCAGCCGCTGTTGATGTTCCTGGGCATCCTGGGCGCGCTGATCGCCTTCGTCACCATGTTCGCGGTCATCGCCGCCTACCTGCCGGAACTGTACGAGGCGCGGGTCCGCTGCACGGGCGCGGCGGTGGGCTACAACCTCGGCGGGGTCCTCGGCGGCGCGCTCACCCCGCTCGTGGCCACGGCGCTCGCGGGACAGAGCGGCCGTGTGCCCTGGGCCGTGGGCGTGTATCTGACGGGCATCGGGCTGATCAGCCTGGTGTGCTTCGCTCTGCTTCCGGAGACGCGGCCGGTACCCGCGCCGGCGGTGGAGCCGGCGACGGGCTGACCGGCCGGGACCCGGGACGCCGGCGACGGGCTGCGGGCCTCCCGCACGGTGACGGGGCCGGGCGCGCTACGGGTTGATGGCCAACTCCAGGTAGGCCGCGAAGAGCACCAGGTGGACACCGCCCTGCAGCGGCGTGGCCCGTCCCGGCACCACGGTCAGGGAACTGACCACGATGGTCAGCGCGAGCAGCAGCATGTGTGTCGGGCCGAGGCCGAGGAGGAGCGGTCCGGACAGCCAGATGGAGGCGAGCGCGACGGCCGGGATGGTCAGGCCGATGCTGGCCATGGCCGAGCCGAGTGCGAGATTGAGGCTGGTCTGCACCCGGTCACGGCGCGCGGCGCGCAGCGCGGCGATCGTCTCCGGCAACAGCACGAGCAGAGCGATGATCACACCGACGACGGCGTGGTGCAGTCCGGCCGCCTCCACACCCGACTCGATGGTGGGCGACACGCCCTTGGCCAGGCCGACCACGCCGATCAGAGCCAGGCCGAGCAGGCTGAGGCTGAGCCAGGCGGTCCGCGCGGACGGGGGCTGGGCGTGGTCGCCGCCGGTGATGACCTCGCCCTGCCGGGTGATCGGCAGGAAGTAGTCGCGGTGGCGTACGGTCTGGGTGGCCACGAACAGTCCGTAAAGGATCAGCGAGGACAACGCGGCGAAGGTCAGCTGCACCGACGAGAACTCGGGTCCGGGCTTGCTGGTGGTGAAGGTCGGCAGCACCAGGCTGAGCGTGGCGAGTGTCGCGACGGTCGCCAGGGCGGCGCCGGTGCCCTCGGGGTTGAAGACGGCGGTGCCGTGCCGCAGCGAGGCGACGAGCAGACAGAGCCCGACGACGCCGTTACAGGTGATCATCACGGCGGCGAAGACGGTGTCCCTGGCCAGAGTGGAACTCTTGTCGCCGCCGTCCGCCATCAGGGTGACGATCAGGGCCACCTCGATGATCGTGACGGCGACGGCGAGCACCAGGGAGCCGAAGGGCTCGCCGACTCGGTGGGCGATGACCTCGGCGTGGTGGACGGCCGCCAGGACGGAGGCGGCGAGCACCAGGGTCACCAGGGCGACGACCGCGCCCGGCAGATTGCGGCCCCAGGTGAAGCCGAGGAGGACGACCGCGAAGACGGGCACGAGGATCGTCCATTGACGGGTGAGCGCCCGGAGCCGAGTGATCATGCGGCGATGGTCGCAGAGACGTACAGGGCTCACATTCCATTCTTTTCCGATACTTGTTGTCCTTCCGTTGTGGGGCCTCAGGCTTGGTCAGGCGTCGACGCTGTCCTTCGGGGCGGCCTCGCCACCGGTGTGCGCCGCCTCGACGGCGTCCTGCTTGCTGGTGGCCATCAGGCTGGTGACGGTGGTGACGACCAGGACCGCGCAGATCACGCCGAGCGAGACCGGGATGCTGATCTCGGGGACATGGACGCCGGACTCGTGCAGGGCGTGCAGCACCAGCTTGACGCCGATGAAGCCGAGGATGACGGACAGGCCGTACGAGAGGTGGACCAGCTTCTTCAGCAGGCCGCCGATGAGGAAGTACAGCTGTCGCAGACCCATGAGGGCGAAGGCGTTGGCGGTGAAGACGATGTACGGGTCCTGGGTCAGGCCGAAGATCGCGGGTATGGAGTCCAGGGCGAACAGGACGTCCGTGGTCCCGATGGCGAGCATCACGACCAGCATCGGGGTCATGACCCGCTTGCCGTTCTGCCGTATCCACAGCCTGGTGCCGTGGTACCGCTCGGCCACTCCGAACTTGCGCTCGGCGGCCTTCAGCAGTTTGTTCTCCTCGTACTCCTCTTCCTCTTGGTCCGCGCGGGCCTCCTGGACGAGCTTCCAGGCGGTCCAGATCAGGAAGGCACCGAAGAGGAAGAAGACCCAGGAGAAGCCGGCGATGATCACGGCTCCGGCGGCGATGAAGACGGCCCGCAGGACCAGCGCTATGAGCACGCCGACGAGCAGGACGCGCTGCTGGTACTGCGCGGGCACCGCGAACTTCGCCATGATCAGGACGAAGACGAAGAGGTTGTCGACGCTCAGGGACTTCTCGGTGATGAATCCCGCGAAGAACTCGCCGGCCGGCTGTCCACCACCGAAGACGAGGAGACCGAGGCCGAACAGCCCGGCCAGGGCGATCCAGACGACGGTCCAGATTCCGGCTTCCTTGATCGACACCTCATGGGGCCTGCGCCCGATGAAGAAATCGACCGCGATCAGGGCGGCCAGGCCCACGATGGTCAGGACCCACAGGGTCACGGAGACTTCCACTGCACCTCCGGCATTACGTAACGGCAAACACGTCAGCGTCGTCGCTGCCGGAGGTCTCTTCCACCCGCTTCGGGCCGACGCCCCGGGACCGGAACCGGTCCGTACTGACGGGTGCGCCGCAGTCAGGGAGTACTCCCCTCCGTACGAAAGACAGTACCCAATCACCAAGGAAAGGTAAAGCGAAAAGTAAAATAAAGACCGAAACTGCCGGTCAGCACCCCTTTACCTGGGCTTGGTCAAGTCCCTGGCCACCTCGGTGAGCACCCGGTGCACGATCTGGCTCCCGGGCGGCACCAGCGACGGTTCGTACGTCCAGGCGTGCCCCACCCAGGGATCGGCGAAGTGATCGTCGGGCACAGGCGTGAGTCGCATCAGCGAACGCCACAGCGGATCGAGCAGGGGGCCGTAGCCGGCGGCGTCCTCTCGGTCCGCCACCAGCAGGAGGTGGACACCGACGTCGGGCCCCTCGTCGGCGAGGTAGCGCAGCCGGGTCACGGCCCGGTCGTCGAAACCGTGCGGGAAGTCGTTGACGATCAGCAGCTGACGCGCGGTGTCGACATCGGCCGGCAGCGATTCGGGCGCGCCCCCGCGCACCGCCATCTGCACCAGGTCGACCCGCCGGGTGAGCCGCTCCAGCATCTCCGTCACCCCGGCCGCGCCGGTCGCGGGAGGCGCGGCGAGCACGCCGGTCCGGGTGAGCGGGGCGAACGCCGCGGACCCGGTGCCGGCCGGGTCGATGACCTGCACGGCGAAGTCCCCAGCCGGATGCACGGCGAGCAGCCGCGCCGTCAGCGCCACCGCCGCCTCCATGGCCAGGTGGCGCAGCTCGGCGGAGTCCGGGAGACCGCCGGATGCCGCCGCCGGGCCGCTGTCGAGCCACAGGCCGCGTTCCAGCGGCAGCCTGACCAGCAAAGGAATGCGCAGCGGCACACTCTCCGGCAGATGGAGGTCGCCGAGGCGCAGGGCCATCGGCGGCTCGGCGGGCACGCGGTATCCGTGCCAGACGGGGTTGTCCCAGCGGGCGTAGGCGGGCGGAAGCGCGGGCTCGACCACCTCGGACTCGGCGGTGAGCTGGGCGAGGTCACGGTCGAGGACCGCGCGCGCCTGGTCCACCAACTGCGTACGACGGGCCTGCGCCGCCTCGCGCGCGGCATCGCCCGCGGTGCCGAGCCTGCCGCGGGGGTCCGTGAGGGCCTGGTCGAGCTCCTTCTCCAGGCGGGAGTCGGCGAAATCGACGGCGCTGCGGTACGCGGCGGCCGTGCGGGCCAGGTCCTCGAACATGCCCCAGACCTGGTTGTACAGCCGCTCCTCCATCGACCAGCCCGCAGCGTCGCCCGCGACGGGCTGCGCGGGCCGGTCATCGACGGCCGGAGCCACCGGGGGCGGCGTGCCGTGCGGGCGACGCCCGGGGTGCGTGTAGTCGACTCGGGCGCCGGGGTCTCGCGGGGCGGTGCCGGAGGCCGGGGTGTCGTACGGGTTCCGCGCGTCGTACGGCGGTGCCGGCTCCGGCTGCTGCGGTGCGAGGGAGGGCGTGGGCCCGGGCGTCCCGGACGCGGTGGTGGTCCGGGGCTCCGGTGCGCCGGTGTCGTACGGCCCGAGTGCCGGCGTGACGCGCGCGGGGGAGGCGGACGCGTCGTGCGGCAGGGCCGTGGAGGCGTCCTGCGGCGCGGGAGCCGATGGCTCGTGCGCTGACGGTGCCGAGGTCGGTGCCGACAGCGTGCGGAACGGGCCGTGGGCGGCCGCCTGGCCGGGGACCGCCGCCGCATGGGCGGCGGCCGCGACGTCGGTGGCCTCGCGCAGGCCCTGGTCGGTGAGCAGCGCGGTGAGGCCGGCCGCGTAGCCCTGGCCCACCGCTCGCACTTTCCACGTGCCCTGTCTGCGGTACAGCTCCAGGGCGAGCACGGCCGTCTCGCCGTCCAGGCCGGTGAGGGTGTAGCAGGCGAGTTCGGTGCCGTCGGGGTCCTCGACCGTCGTGTGCGGGGCGGCGAGGGCACCGAACCGGAGCGGTGCCCCGGCGCCGTTGGGCAGGGCGAGGAACACGTCGACGCGGTGGACGGCCTCGGGCAGGGCGCCCAGATCGACGGCGAGCCGATGTCCGGTGGCGGCCTGCCGGGACACCTCGACACCGGGCAGGACGGGGACGCCGGGGTGGGCCACCCGCTGGGGGCCCTGGACCGTGCCGTTCTCGTCGCCCAGCGTGGCTCCTGCCAGGACCGGCACCCCGGCCGAGATCCGGATCACCAGCCGGACCTGAGACAGCGGGTGGTTCTGCCCCCGCACCAGCTCGGCCGTCATCGCCGTCGCCCCCTGTGTCGTTGTCGTTCTGTCGTGCGCCCCGCCGGTCGAGCGGGCCGTCCTACAGGTGCTGCTGGATCGCCGGCATCAGATCCTGGAACGTACGGCCGTAGGCCGGGGCGCCCAGGGCGGTCAACGTCCAGCCCGGGCCCGCGCGGTGCACCTTCGCCATGATCTGGGCGGTGTAGTCGCCGCCGCCGTCCAGCGTGTAGCGGGCAAGTTCCTGGCCGTTGGTCTCGTCCACGAGACGGCAGAACGCGTTCTGCACCTCCTGGAAGGTCTGGCCCGTGAAGGAGTTCACGGTGAAGACGATCTGGTCGATGTGGACCGGAACCCGCTGCAGGTCCACGAGGATCGCCTCGTCGTCACCGCCCTGTCCGACGCCGCCGACGAGGTTGTCACCGGTGTGGCGGACGGAACCGTCGTCGCTCACCAGGTGGCGGAAGAAGACGACATCGACCGGCTGGGACTCGGCGAAGAGGACGGCCGACGCGTCCAGGTCGATCTCGCGCGTGCGGGAGCCGAACAGACCCCGGCGCTTCGCCGCCTGCCAGCCGAGCCCCATGCGGACCGCGGTCAGGGTGCCCCCGTCCTTCTTCTCCAGGCTGATGGCCTGACCCTTGCTCAAGTTGACGGACACCGCTGAATCCCCTCTCGAAGGTCCCCTGTTGCCGCGCAGTGCGCGGTTGCCAAGAACCCTACGCAGGGGCACCGACAGCGCCGAACCCCGGCCCGCGCTTTGTGTCGGTGTTGCAACACTTGGCGCATCTGCCGAGGTCCGGCCGGGTGGCGCGGGGTCAGGCGAGGCCGGCCTCGCGCATCTGGCGCAGTTCCTTCTTCATCTCCGAGACCTCGTCACGCAGCCGGGCCGCGATCTCGAACTGCAGCTCCGCGGCGGCCGCACGCATCCGCTCGGTCATCTCCTCGATCTGCTCGGCGAGTTCGGCCGCCGGGCGGTCCGTGGGAACCGTGACCGCCGCCTTGCCCTTGGCGGCCTTGCCGGCCTTCGCGGCCTTGGCCGCCTTGTCGCCCAGCGCCGGGACGGGCGCCTTGGCGCCCTTGCCGTCCTTGGACTTGCGGTAGCCGGTGCCGAGCAGCTGCTCGGTGTCGACCTCCTCACGGGCGATCTGCGCGACGATGTCGTTGATCTTCTTGCGCAGCGGCTGCGGGTCGATGCCGTTGGCCTTGTTGTAGGCGACCTGCTTCTCCCGGCGGCGGTTGGTCTCCTCGATGGCCTTCTCCATCGCCGGGGTGATCTTGTCGGCGTACATGTGGACCTGACCGGAGACATTGCGCGCCGCGCGGCCGATGGTCTGGATCAGCGAGGTGCCCGAGCGCAGGAAGCCTTCCTTGTCGGCGTCGAGGATCGCTACCAGGGACACCTCGGGCAGGTCGAGACCTTCCCGCAGGAGGTTGATGCCGACCAGGACGTCGTACTCACCGGAGCGCAGTTCCCGCAGCAGCTCGACGCGGCGCAGGGTGTCGACGTCGCTGTGCAGATAGCGCACCTGAATGCCGAGCTCCAGGAAGTAGTCGGTGAGGTCCTCGGCCATCTTCTTGGTGAGCGTGGTGACGAGGACGCGCTCGTCCTTCTCGGTGCGCTTGCGGATCTCGTGCACCAGGTCGTCGATCTGGCCCTCGGTGGGCTTGACCACGACCTCCGGGTCGACCAGACCGGTCGGGCGAATGATCTGCTCGACGACGCCGTCGGAGCGCGACAGCTCGTAGGTGCCCGGGGTGGCCGACAGGTAGACGGTCTGGTCGATGCGCTCCTGGAACTCCTCCCACTTCAGGGGGCGGTTGTCCAGTGCGGAGGGCAGGCGGAAGCCGTGCTCCACGAGGGTGCGCTTGCGGGAGGCGTCGCCCTCGTACATCGCGCCGATCTGCGGGACGGTGACGTGCGACTCGTCGATGACGAGCAGGAAGTCGTCCGGGAAGTAGTCCAGCAGGGTGTTGGGCGGGGAGCCGGGCGAGCGGCCGTCGAAGTGCATCGAGTAGTTCTCCACGCCGGAGCAGGTGCCGATCTGGCGGAGCATCTCGAGGTCGTACGTGGTGCGCATCCGCAGCCGCTGGGCCTCCAGGAGCTTGCCCTGCTTCTCCAGCTCGGCCAGGCGCTCCCCCAGCTCCTTCTCGATGTCGTTGACAGCCCGCTCCATGCGCTCGGGGCCGGCGACGTAGTGGGAGGCCGGGAAGACGTACAGCTGCTGGTCGTCGCTGATGATCTCGCCGGTGAGCGGGTGCAGCGTGGACAACGCCTCGATCTCGTCGCCGAACATCTCGATGCGGACGGCCAGCTCCTCGTACACCGGGAAGATCTCGATGGTGTCGCCGCGGACGCGGAAGGTGCCGCGGCTGAAGGCCATGTCGTTGCGCGTGTACTGGATGTCGACGAAACGGCGCAGCAGCTCGTCCCGGTCGATCTCGTCGCCGACCCTGAGGGGCACCATCCGGTCCACGTACTCCTGCGGAGTACCGAGGCCGTAGATGCAGGACACCGAGGCGACCACGATGACGTCGCGGCGGGTGAGCAGCGAGTTCGTCGCCGAGTGGCGCAGCCGCTCGACCTCCTCGTTGATCGAGGAGTCCTTCTCGATGTAGGTGTCCGACTGGGGGACGTAGGCCTCGGGCTGGTAGTAGTCGTAGTACGAGACGAAGTACTCGACCGCGTTGTTCGGCAACAGCTCGCGGAACTCGTTGGCCAGCTGGGCGGCCAACGTCTTGTTCGGCGCCATCACGAGCGTGGGGCGCTGGAGCTTCTCGATCATCCACGCCGTGGTGGCGGACTTGCCGGTGCCGGTCGCGCCCAGCAGGACGACGTCCTTCTCGCCGGCCTCGATGCGCTTGGCGAGGTCGGCGATGGCCGTCGGCTGGTCGCCGCTGGGCTGGTAGGGGCTGACGACCTCGAAGGGCGCCACCGTGCGTTCGATCTGGGAAACGGGCCGCATGTCATCCACCGTACGACCCCGCACTGACAACGGGTCCGGATCAGCGGTTCTGCGGGGTCCGGGAGACGTGGTGCTCGGTCCGGTGCTCCTCGTGGAGGGCGGGACGCCGGTACTGGTGGGAGGGGACGGCGGAGGCCGGGACGCCCGGTTTGTGCTCGACGGGCCTGGGGACGGGCCGACCCGTGATCATCATCGGGTCGAAGACCACCACGACGCCCGCGAGGAGCAGGAAGGCGAGCGGGCCGATCAGCATCGGCGCGAGCACGGAGGGCTCCGGCGCGCCGCCGCCGGTGTGGGAGGCGCCGTCGAGGTGGACACCGAGGGCGGCCATGCCCGTGTAGTGCATGCCGCTGACCGCGAGCCCCATGACGAGGCTCGCACCCACGCTCCACGTGAAGCCCCGGACCTGTCCGGCGGCCCACAGCGCGGCGGTGGCGGCCACGACCGCTATGACGACGGAGGCGGCGACGGTGTAGGTGTTGTAGGTGAACCGCCCGTGGAAGTGCACGCCGGCCATGCCGAGGTAGTGCATCGAGGCGACGCCCAGACCGGTGATCGTGCCGCCGGTGAAGAGCGCGGTGCCGGTGGCGCCCCGGTAGCCGACGATGAAGATCCCGACACCGACCATGACGACGGCGAGGCCGAGGCTCGCGTAGGTGATCGGCGTGTCGTAGTGGATCGGCGTCTCCTCGATGGCGAAGCCCATCATGGCGACGAAGTGCATGGTCCAGATGCCGGAACCGATCGCGGCCGAGCCGAGGGCCAGCCAGGCGGGCCGCCGGGAGTGTGTGACCAGCAGGGACCTGGTGGTGCAGCGCAGGCCGAGGGCGCCGCCGAGGCAGGCCATCAGATAGGCCACCAACGGGGTGACGGCCCCGTAGCTGAATCCGTCGACCGTGCCTTGCATCCGCGGCTGCCCTTCCGCCCTCTTGCGTCCCGGAATCCTTGAAAATCCCCCGGCCCAGGACCGCCAGGGCGGTCAGGGTTGTCGCAGAGAGTATGACCCCCACCGGAATGGTCGAACGATTTTCCGGCAAAGAAACACGGCCTTGCCGCAGTTGTGCGGCACCGGTGAGCGGACTCGGCACATATCCATTCGGTCTGTGGCCGTCGTGCGCCGGGTGCCGTTGACTTTCTGCTGTCAGTCTTGTTGCTGTCCGTGTTCGATCGACGCGAGGAGTCTGCATGCACGCGCGCGTAGTCGCCGCCACGGTTGCCGCAATCCTGGGAACGGCGGCCCTGCTGAGCCCCGGCTCCGATGCCCGGGCCGGCGATGCCGGCGAGCCCACGGTGATCGCCCACCGTGGTGCCTCCGCCTACGCTCCCGAGAACACGCTGGCCTCGATCGACAAGGCGGCGCAGCTGGGCTTCTCCTGGATGGAGAACGACGTCCAGCGCACCAAGGACGGCGAGCTGGTCGTGATCCACGACGACAGCCTGCAGCGCACCACGAACGTCGAGAAGGTCTTCCCCGGCCGGGCTCCGTGGAAGGTCAAGGACTTCACCGCAGCCGAGATCGCCCGGCTGGACGCGGGAAGCTGGTACTCCCCCGCATACGCGGGCACGCGTGTGCCGACACTGAAGCAGTACATGCGCCGGATCGAGCACAACCACGAGAAGCTGCTCCTGGAGATCAAGAACCCCGAGCTGTATCCCGGCATCGAGCAGCAGACCCTGAAGCTCCTCGGGAACGAGGGCTGGCTGGACCACAAGCACCTGGACCGGCTGATCGTGCAGAGCTTCAGCGGCGACAGCATCCGGACCGTGCACGAGCTGAAGCCCGCGGTCACCACCGGCTATCTCGGCTCGCCCACCGTGGCACAGCTGCACGAGTACGCGCGTTTCACCGATCTCGTCAACCCCTCGTACGGCTCGCTCTCCAAGGGGTACGTCGCGACCGTGCACTCCTTCGACGGGCCGCACGGCAGGCCGCTCAGGGTGTTCGCCTGGACGGTGAACGACGCGGCCACCGCGTGCAAGGTCGCGGGCTACGACGTCGACGGGATCATCACCAACAAGCCCGACGTGGTACGGGCGGCGCTCGGCTCGGACTGAGCGCGCCGGGCATTGTCAGTGGCGGGCCGTACCGTGGGCGCATGGACAGCCATGGGCAGGATGAGCAGCGGGTCGAGTGGGCCGTGGTGGGCACGGACGTCGGACCGCTGATGCTGGCGGCCAGCCGTGACGGCCTGGTCAACGTCGTCTTCCACGCGACGGACACGGTGCGTGACCGCGCCCTGGAGCGGCTGGCGGCCCGGCTGGGCGCCGCTCCTGTGGAGGATCCCGGCTCGCCGCTGCTGACGGAGGCCATACGCCAGCTGAGGGCCTACTTCGCGGGCGAGCGGCACGACTTCGATCTGCCACTGGACTGGTCGTTGATCTCCGGCTTCAACCGGCAGGTGCTGCGCGAGCTGGCGACCGGTGTGCCGTACGGCACGGTGGTGGGGTACGGCGATCTCGCCGGGCGGGTCGGGCAGCCCGGCGGGGCGCAGGCGGTCGGCGCGGCGATGGGTGCCAATCCGCTGCCGGTGGTCGTTCCGTGCCACCGGGTGGTGGAGAGCGACGGCGGGATCGGCGGCTTCGGGGGCGGGCTGGAGACCAAGAGGAAACTGCTCGCCCTGGAGGGTGTGCTGCCCGAGCCGCTGTTCTGACCGGCCGGCTGCTCGTCCCTGCCCAGTCCCGGCTGCCCGTCTCTGCGCGGCCCCGGCTACTCGTCGTAGTGCCGGGCTTCGAAGACGTTGCCGTCGGGGTCGCGGAAGTAGAAGCTGCGCGTGGCGTTGCCGCGGGCGCCGGAGAGGTCGTGGTCGATGCCCGACATGGCGACACCGTGTTCCTGCAGGCGGGCGCGGAGGGCGTCGAAGGCGTCGGCGGGCAGGGACAGGCAGATGTGGTTGACGGGCTGGCCGGCGCTCTCGGCCGCGCCGGGCAGCATCTGCATGCGTGCCGCCATGGTGAGCGGGGCGAGGTCGAGGATGGTCTCCTCGTTGACGCGCACGGAGGGGAAAGCCACCTTTCCCTCGGTGAACTCGGCGACCCTGATCGGCTCCAGACCGACGGCCTTCTGATAGAAGCCGACCGCGGCCACGGGATCGGCCACCCACAGGACGACATGGTCGAGACGCGTGCTGTTCCTGGTCATGCGCCCCAGGCTGGTGGCGTCGCCGGCAGTCCGCAAGGGCAACAGGCCGTAAGCGTTTAACGGCGGTCGGTGCACGCCAGAGATGAGGAAAGGCCGACGGACAGGAGGCGTGCGCGTGGTGCTGATGGTGTCGGAAGAGGTCCGGGAAGCGATCGACGCACGACGGCCCGTGGTGGCCCTGGAGTCCACGATCATCGCGCACGGTCTGCCCCGCCCGCGCAACCTGCAGGTGGCGCTGGAGCTGGAGGACGCGGTGCGCCGGGAGGGCGCCGTACCGGCGACCGTCGCCGTGCTCGACGGTCGTCCCCGTGTCGGCCTGGACAAGGAGCAGCTGGAGCGGGTCGCCAACGAGGACGGCATCCGCAAGCTCGGCCACCGCGACCTGCCACTCGCGGTGGCGAGCGGTGCGAGCGGGGCGACCACGGTGTCGGCGACGGCGCAGCTGGCCGCGCTCGCGGGCCTGCGGGTGTTCGCCACCGGCGGGCTGGGCGGTGTGCACCGGGAGTGGGCGGTGACCCAGGACGAGTCGGCCGACCTGGGGCTGCTGGCCCGCACCCGGATCACGGTGGTCTGCGCCGGCGTGAAGTCGATCCTGGACGTGCCGGCGACCCTGCAGCGCCTGGAGACGCTGGGGGTGGCCGTCGCCGGGTACGGCACCGACCGGTTCCCCGGCTTCTATCTGTCCGACTCGGGGCATCCGGTCGACTGGAGACTGGACACCCCGGAACAGGTCGCGGACGTCATGCGGGCTCAGGACGCGCTCGACGCGCCGCCGTCGGCCCTGATCGTCGCCCAGCCCGTCCCCGAGGCGGAGCAGCTCGACCCCGAGCTCCACGCGCGCGTGCTGGCCGACGGCCTGCGCGCCTGCGCGGACCAGGGCATCTCCGGTCAGGCGGTGACCCCGTTCCTGCTGGACTACCTGGTCCGGCACACCGCCGGGGCCTCGCTGAGCGCCAATCTGGCGGCCGTGCGCGGCAACGTACGGCTGGCGGCCAGGATCGCCACGGCATGGTCCAGGAGGTGACCGCGGGCCGGGACGGGGCCCTGCTGGTCGTCGGTGACGTGGTCACGGATGTGGTCGCCCGGCACCGGAGGCCGCTCGCGGCCGGCACGGACACCGCCGCGGAGATCCGCACACTGCCGGGCGGCGCGGGCGCGAACGTGGCCTGCTGGGCCGCGCACACGGGCTGCGCGGACGTACGGCTGCTCGGGCGGGTGGGGGAGGACGCGGCCGCGTGGCACGAGCGTGAGCTGGTCGCGGCCGGAGTGCGGCCCCGGCTGGTGGTCGATCCGACGGCGGCGACCGGGACGGTGATCTGCCTCGTCGATGCGGGTGCGGCGGCGGAGCGTACGTTCCTCACGGACAGCGGGGCGTCTTTGCGGCTCGAACCCGCCGACTGGAGGGACGCCTTGCTCGACGGCGTCGGCCGACTGCACCTGTCGGGCTATCTGCTGTTCACGGAGCCGAGCCGGGAGCTCGCACGGACGGCGCTCGCGGCGGCACACACGCGTGGCGTGCCGGTCAGCCTCGATCCGGCGTCGGCCGGCTTCCTGGTACGGCTGGGGCTGGACCGTTTCCTGGCCTTCGCGGAGGAGCTGGACGTGCTGCTGCCCAGCCGGGACGAGGCATGTCTGCTGACGGGACTGCCGGATCCGGTGGACGCGGCGGCCAAGTTGAGCCGTCTCGTCCCGCTGGTGGTCGCCAAGGCGGGAGCGGACGGTGCGCTGGTGGCCCGTTCCGGCGGCGCACCGGCCAGGGTCCCGGCCGTGCCGGCGGTCCCCCGGGACACCACGGGCGCCGGTGACGCCTTCACCGGCGCGTTCCTCGCCGCCCTGCTCGCGGGCGCGGACGCGGAAGAGGCAGCGGCACGCGGCTGCCGGGCAGGTGCGGAGGCGGTCGAACGGGTGGGCGCCAGACCACCACGTCCCGAGCGCGACGGCTGACCGCCGGCCGGCACCACGTGGACAGCGGCGCAGAAGGCCCGGCCCGCACCGCGAACACCGTGGCGGGGCGCGGGGGTCCACGCCGAACAGAGGCGCGGGCTCCAGGCCTTCCTCGCCGCTAGTCCTTCCGCCCCCACGCCGAGATCATCGGCGCGGTGGCCAGGTCCATGCCGCCTGCCTCCACGTTGGCCAGGTGCTGGTCGATGTCCTCGTCGGTTGCGAGGCCCGCGCTGACCAGCCGGTCCCGGATCTGACGGACCGTCGCGGCCTCGAGAGCGGTGCAGGCAGGTGACGTCACCGGGAAGAACGCATCGGCCTCCACCCCGCTCAGTCCGGCCTCGCGGAGCAGACGCGGGAGCTTGCGGCCGTACGCCAGATCGGCGCCACGTTCGGCGAGCAGCTTGCGGAAGCCCTGGCGCAGGCGGTTGGCGAGCCGCTGCTCGGGGCCGTACTCGTCAGGGCAGGTCAGAGGCTGGAGAGCGGGGTCGGCGTCCTCGATCAGCAGCCACCCGCCGGGCCGCAGGGCCTGGATCATGGACCGCAACGCCCTTTCCCGGTCCGGGACATGGACAAGGACGAGCCGGGCGTGGACCAGGTCGAAGCCCTCACCCGGCGGTTCCTCGGCACCCACGTCGTGGACGCGGACCTCCACCGGCGGGCGGGCCGCGGCGGGAAGCCGCGTGGTGTCGATGTCGGTGGCGACGACCTGTCCGGTGGAGCCCACCTTCCCGGCGAGCCAGGACACCACGGAAGTGCCGCCGGCCCCGACTTCCCAGCAGCGCCGGCCGGGCCCGATGCCGACCGCCTCGATGTGCCGGAAGGTCGTGGGATCGAAGAGGGCCGTGAAGGCGTCGAAGCGCTCAGCGGCCTCGTTCTGCCGGTTGTCCAGGAGGTATCCATCGGATGAGGTCATGTCACGATCATCCCAGTCACCCGGCTCTGGCCGGTCTGCCGACGCTCCGGCCACGGGCGGCCCGGGCCGGGGCCGCCCCGGCATCCATCCTCCGTCCACAGCCGGGAACCAAGCGGAACATCGCATTCCCACAGGCTTACCCGCGTTTTGCTCTCGGCTGGCAGACTTGCCGGGCAAGGCGCGAAAGCGTTGCGTGAGGAGATCCAAGCGAGGAGATCCAGATGTCCATGGCGGGGAATCTGCGGAAGGTCACGGGGCTGGGCAGGGTCGGCGGCCTGCGCAAGGTGGCGCGGCTGGCCCGGCGGCGGCCGCGCGTGGACCTGAGTCATCCCGCCCGGTCACCGCTGGGCTCCTCGGTGGTCAACTGTGTGACATACCAGGACGGCGTGCGGGTGCCGCAGTGCACGGACCTGGTGGATGCCGTGCGGATGGTGCGCAAGACGGGCGAGGGGTTCGTCTGGCTCGGACTGCACGAGCCGACGGACCGTGAGTTCGCGGGCATCGCCGAACTCTTCGACCTGCACCCCCTGGCGGTGGAGGACGCGGTCGAGGCCCATCAGCGCCCGAAGCTGGAGCACTACGGCGACACGCTCTTCGCGGTGTTCAAGACGGTCTGCTACGTGGAGCACGAGCAACTGACGGCGACCAGCGAGGTGGTCAACACCGGCGAGATCATGGTGTTCGTCGGTGCGGACTTCGTCATCACGGTGCGACACGGCCGACACGGCTCGCTGGGCCCGCTGCGCGAGGAGTTGGAGGCGCATCCTTATCAGCTCGCCAAGGGGCCGGCGGCGGTGCTGCACGCGATCGCCGACCATGTCGTCGACGACTATCTGAACGTCACAGATGCGGTGCAGGCCGACATCGACCAGGTTGAGACGGCAGTGTTCTCGGAGAACGGCGCACGGCTCGACCCCGGCCGCATCTACCAGATGAAGCGTGAGCTGCTGGAGCTGAAGCGGGCGGTGATGCCGCTCGGCCGCCCGGTGGAGGACCTTGCCACCCGGCCCATAAAGGTCGTCGCCCCGGAGATACAGACCTACTTCCGGGACGTGCTCGACCACCTGATACGGGCCAAGGAACAGATCGCCGCCTTCGACGAACTGCTCAACTCGATTCTGCAGGCCCACCTCGCGCAGGTCACCGTCGCACAGAACGAGGACATGCGGAAGATCACGGCCTGGGCCGCGGTGATCGCCGTGCCGACGATGGTGTGCGGCGTGTACGGCATGAACTTCGACCACATGCCGGAGCTGCACTGGCGGTTCGGCTATCCGCTGGTCATGGCCGTGATGGCCGCGGCGTGTCTGGTGTTGTACCGGGGCTTCCGGCGCAACGGCTGGCTCTGAGCCGCGAGGGCGCGCTGCCGGGCCGCTCGGATCAGCCGCTCCAGGCGGGACGGCGCGGGTCGTCGGCGCGTACCAGCACGTCCGCCGTGCCGGCGGGGTCGGTCTCGGATTCGTAGCGCTCGAAGGCGGGGAGCGTCCAGTGCTCGGTCTCGGGGGTACGGCGGCGCAGGGCACCCGGAGTCAGGAGGAGGTGCACGGTCAGGTCGAAGGGGAACCAGTGGCGCAGCAGGAGGGGGCCGTGGAGCAACAGGACCCCGCCGGGCGGAAGATGGACATAGGGGCTGCGGGTGGCCCGGTCGGTGGCCGGATCCCACAGGTCGGGCAGGATACGCCCGCTGCCGCCCGGGTCGAGCGGGCCGAATACCTCGCGCCACAGGGCGCCGGTGTCGAACCAACCGCCGTAGTACGACTCCGCGTCGCGCCGCCCGTGTTCCAGGCGTAGCGAGGCGGGGCGTAGGAAACCCTCGGCACCGACCACCAGCGAAGGCCGGCCGCGCACCCGCAGCGCCTCCCCGACGCGTTCGGCGAGGTCGCCGGGCCGAGCGGCCGGGGCCCCGTCGAAACCGACACGCGGCCAGGCGCTTCCATCGGCCGGCTCCAGCCCGGCCAGCCGATCGGCGAGCAATTCGGCGAGCCGGTCCCAGGTGATCGCTTCGAGTCGCACACGGCCATGATGCCGGGTGGCGGAACGTGAGGTGACAGCGCGTGCTGGGCACGGGCCCCGCCGCAGGTGGGCGAGTGCTGGCATCTGCCGGCGGATGGACGGGGCGCTGCGGGACGGGCGCGATATTCGGGCCGGCGGAGAGTGAGGTGAAGGCAGCTGCCAGGTGTCGGGCGAGGGCCGACGCCGGGTGGGGGTTCCGGCCGGCGGAGAGCGAGGTGACAGCGCCTGCCAGGAGGTGGACGGGGCGCCGAAGCCGGGCACCGATCCTGGCCGACGAAGAGCGAGGTGATGGCAACCTGCCAGACGTGACGGCGACCGGCCAAGGGACAGGCGGCGCACGGAAGCCGATCACGATCCCGGCTGAGGGAGAGCGAGGTCACGGCGCCTGTCAGGGCCGGCTGCGCGCTGGGCCGGGAGGAGGACAGCCAGGAAGAGGCAAAGGAGAAGACGGAGTCGGCATGGCGTGGGAGGCGCGGGCGGTGGCGGGGAAAGTACCGCGTATGGCGCTTCCCTCAACTCCCCACTCCCCCGGTCGGCTTGTCGTCATCCAGGCGCAGAAGCCCAAGCGGTGCGCCAGGTGCCGGCGCGGGCCGCTGTCGCTGCTCGTGCTGGAGGACGGGGCACCGCGCTGCCTGGACTGCGCGGACCTCGGGCACCTGGTGTTCCTGCCGCGTGGGGACACCGCGCTGACCCGCAGGTCGAGGGAGGAGAGCGGGCTGTCGGTCGTCGTGGTGCGGTTCAACCGGCGCAAGAGCCGTTACGAGCGGCAGGGCGTGCTCGTGGAGGAGGCGGCGCTGGCCCGGGCGGAGGCCCGCTGCCTGGCGGACGCGGAGGCGCGGCGCAGGCGGCGGGCGCGGGACGCACGGCGCCGGGCGGCGGAGGACGAGCGGTTCGCGGCGGCGTTCGCGGCCGAGATCCTGCGGCTCTTTCCTGGCTGCCCTGCCGATCGCGCGCGGGCCATCGCAGCGCACGCGTCCGCGCGCGGCAGTGGGCGGGTCGGGCGCAGCGCGTCCGGGCGGGCGCTGTCGGAGGGAGCGGTGGCCTCGGCGGTCGTGGCGGCCGTACGGCATGTGGACACACCGTACGACCAGCTGCTGATGAGCGGGGTGTCGCGGTACGAGGCACGGCGCCGGATCGCCCCGGCCGTGGAGAGCGTGCTGCGAGCCTGGCAGGACGCGGAGGCGGAGGCAGGGTGAACCGGGAGAGGGGGAGGGGGAGGGAGGGAGAGAGGGGAGGTGAGAGGAGACGCTCGCGTATGTCGTAGCGGCGTTCGGCCATGGTCAGGGCCTGTTCCTGGGCATTCATCGGGGGGATGGTGGTGCCGGGCGCGTACCGGGTGGAACGAGACGAGATGGGGCGGGGAGATGATCGGTGGGCCGTTCTTCGTGCTGGTCGTGGTGGGCATTCTCGGCATCGGGCTGATGGCCGGGGTCTTCTGCGCGTTCTCGACCTTTGTGATGCGGGGGCTCGCCGCGCTGCCGTCGGCGCAGGGCGTCGCGGCGATGAACGCGATCAATGCCGCCGCGGTACGACCGGCCTTCATGACGGTGTTCGCCGGCTCGGCGGTGCTGAGCGCGATGATCGCGGTGGTGACGTTCGTGGTGTGGCCGGACGAGGGGAAGCTCGAACTGCTGCTGGGGAGCGCGCTGTACCTGTGCGGGTCGTTCGGCCTGACGGTCGTCGCCAATGTTCCGCGCAACGAGAGGCTGGCCGGGCTGGCCCCGGGGACCCCGGAGGCCGCCATGTACTGGCCGGCGTATGTGCGCGAGTGGACGTTCTGGAACCACATTCGCACCGCGGCCTCCGCGGCGGCCGCCCTGGTCTACGTACTGGCGCTCGCCTGATCCCGGTACAGGACATGGCCTGACCGGCTCCTGACAAGCGACGATCCCCCTGGCCTGGTCATGCCCGACCGTCCCCCGACCACCTGCGGCAGGCCCCTGACAGCTCCCTGACCGCTCCCTGATCAGTCCCTGACCGACAGCTTCATGATCTGTCCCTCCGCACCCCTTGATCACTCCCCGACCCGACAGCTCCATGATCCGCCCCTCAGCACTCCCCGATCACCCCTTGATCACCCACCGACCAGCCCCCCAGGCCCCCGTGGAACCCCATAGGCCCCCCGTGGAACCCCTCAGGCCCCGCTGGAAGGAGAGCCCCGACGCCCCTGATACCCAGCTGAGGAGCCCGGCGAGAAAGCGCTGTCCATCACTCTGCGCTGTGGTCGGCGCCGACGTATCGTGGCCGAAAGAGACCAAAAGGGCCGAAAGAGGCTGCAGGATGCCGCCCGATGGCGTACGGCCGTCGTATATCCGACACCCGCGCGGTATCCGTACGCGAGGAAGACGACCATGGCCGATCCCAAGGGGTTCATGACGACGCCGCGCCAGGAGTGGCCGCGGCGGCCCGTCGAGGAGCGGGTGCGGGACTGGGACGAGGTGTACGTCCCGGGTGCGCTGCTGCCCATCATCAGCAAGCAGGCCGACCGGTGCATGGACTGCGGCATCCCGTTCTGCCACGACGCCTGTCCGCTGGGCAATCTGATCCCGGAGTGGAACGACCTTGTCTCGCGGGAGGACTGGCGTGCGGCGAGCGACCGGCTGCACGCGACGAACAACTTCCCCGAGTTCACCGGAAGGTTGTGTCCGGCGCCCTGTGAGGCGGGATGTGTGCTCGCGATCAACCAGCCTGCCGTCACCATCAAGAACGTCGAGTGCGCGATCGCCGACCGAGCTTGGGAGGAAGGTTTCACCCAGGCGCGGCCGCCCGAGCGGCTGTCCGGGAATACCGTCGCCGTCATCGGCTCGGGGCCCACCGGGCTCGCCGCGGCTCAGCAGCTGACCCGAGCCGGGCACACGGTCGCCGTGTATGAGAAGGACGACCGGATCGGCGGGCTGATGCGGTACGGGATCCCCGAGTTCAAGATGGAGAAGCGGCATCTGGAACGGCGGATCGAGCAGATGCGGGCCGAGGGGACGAAGTTCCGTACGTCGACGGCCGTCGGGCGGGATGTCGGGGCGGCGGAACTGCGGGGACGGTACGACGCCGTCGTCATCGCCACGGGGGCCACGGCGTGGCGGGAACTTCCGGTGCCCGGCCGGGAGTTGAACGGGATACACCAGGCGATGGAGTATCTGCCGCTGTCGAACCGGGTGTGTGAGGGAGACCTGGGGGTTTCACCGCTGTCCGCGGCCGGCAGGCATGTGGTGATCGTCGGCGGCGGGGACACCGGGGCGGACTGTCTGGGGACCGCGGTGCGCGAGGGGGCCGCGTCCGTGACCCAGCTGGACATCTACGCGCAGCCGGGCGCCGAGCGTGACGAGTACGCCGAGCCGTGGCCGACGTACCCGAAGATCTACCGGCTGTCGGCCGCGCACGAGGAGGCCCGGGACCTGCGTACGGCACCGGCGGCGGACGCGGACGCACGGCTGTTCGCGGCGTCCACGCTCCGCTTCACCGGGGGCGACGACGGGCGGGTGCGGTCGCTGCACCTGGTGGAGGTCGACGAGATGCGCCGTCCGGTGCCGGGCACCGAGCGGACGATTCCCGCCGATCTCGTGCTGCTCGCCCTGGGGTTCTCCGGGCCGGACCAGGAGGACGGGCTGATCGGGCAATTGGGGCTGACGCTCGAACCGCGCGGCACGATCGCCCGGGACGACGGCTTCGCGACCAACGTCCCCGGGGTGTTCGCCGCCGGGGACGCGGCGCGCGGGCAGTCGCTCATCGTCTGGGCGATCGCGGAAGGGCGGGCGGTGGCGGCGGCCGTCGACCGTTACCTGACCGGGAGTTCACGGCTGCCGGCACCGGTCTCTCCGAGGGATCGGCCGATGAGGGTGTAGGGATGAGGGTGTAGGTGTGGCCGACGGTTTCTTGTGGCCGTTGGTCGTCCTGGCCGACGGGGTGGTGCTGCCGGTTCGGCGCCGCCCGCTCGCCCCCTCGTGGTTGATCACCTTGCGGCGGGACGACAGTTGCCGGCGGGATCAGGTGATCGGGGCCGCCGCCGGCCGTGCTCGGTTCAGCTCTTCCTCTCGTCCGTCCCCGCCACCTTGCCCGTCGACAGGGCCACCCGGTTCCACGTGTTGATCGCGCAGATCATGGCGATGACGTGGGCCAGTTCCTGCTCGTCGAAGTGGGCCGCGGCCTCGGCGTAGACGGTGTCGGGGACGCCGGCGTCGGCGACGAGGGTCAGGGCCTCGGTGAGCGCGAGGGCCGCCTGTTCCTTGGCGGTGAAGAAGTGCCGGGCCTCGCGCCAGACGGCGACCATGTGCAGCCGGTCCTCGCTCTCGCCGGCCTTGCGGGCGTCGTTGGTGTGCATGTGCAGGCAGTAGGCGCAGTGGTTGAGGAGGGAGGAGCGGATCTGGAT
Source organism: Streptomyces sp. RB17 (assembly GCF_009604455.1). Lineage (GTDB taxonomy): Bacteria > Actinomycetota > Actinomycetes > Streptomycetales > Streptomycetaceae > Streptomyces. Next base: position 1,279,000 of record NZ_WEGL01000001.1, on the reverse strand, counting down.
CAGCTCCACCAGCGCCGGGTCCAGTCCGGCGCGGGCGGCGGCGTCGAAGCCGATGACGGCGCGGAAGACCTTCGGGGCGGACTTCGCGAAGTCCAGTCGGGTGCGGGCGGCCTCGGCCTCGGTGATCGCGGTGGTGATGTCGGTCGCGGTGGCTGTCGTGTACGTCGTCATGGCTTCAACCTATGAGCCCGATAGACCGTCGGTAGGGTGCATTTCCATGACGGAATCATGGGTCAATTCCGCGGAGCGGATCGGCGCCGATCTGCATCTGGAGCTGTCGGGTCCGGGCGGGCGGCGGGCGGCGCTGACCCGGGCGCTGCGGGAGGCCGTGCGCGGCGGGCGGCTGGCGCCGGGCACCCGGTTGCCGCCGTACCGGTCGCTGGCCGCCGATCTGGGCGTGGCCCGCAACACGGTGGCCGACGCCTATGCGGAGCTGGTCGCTGAGGGCTGGCTCACCGGGCTCGGGCACCCGGGTCGCCGACCGGGCGGAGCCACTGCGGCACGCCGTAAGGACGCCGGTGAAGACGCCTCCACGCGCGCGTGGCCCGCGGCACGATCTGCGGCAGGGCACGCCGGACGCGTCGGCGTTCCCGCGGGCGGCCTGGTCGGCCTGCTACCGGCGGGCGCTGCAGACGGCGCCGAACGAGGCGTTCGGGCCGGGGGATCCGGCAGGGCGCCGGGAGCTGCGGGAGGCGCTGACCGAATATCTGGCACGCGTGCGTGGCGTACGGACTGAGCCGGACCGGATCGTCATCTGCTCGGGCTTCGCGCACGCGCTGCGGCTGCTGTTCGGCCAGGGCGCGGGCGGGGTGCTGCGCGGTCCGCTGGGCGTGGAGGCGTACGGGCTGGGCTTCCACCGGGGACTGCTCACCACGGCCGGGGTGCGGACGGTGCCGTTGCCGCTGGACGAGCACGGCGCGCGCGTCGACGTACTCGGACGGGAGCGGGCCGTGCTGCTCACGCCGGCGCACCAGTTCCCGACCGGCGGGCCGCTGCACCCGGCGCGCAGGGCGGCCGTGATCGACTGGGCACGCGCGCGTGGAACGGTCGTACTGGAGGACGACTACGACGGCGAGTTCCGGTACGACCGCAAGCCGGTCGGCGCGCTCCAGGGCCTCGATCCGGAGCGGGTGATCCACCTCGGGTCGGTCAGCAAGAGCCTGTCGCCGGCGCTGCGGCTGGGCTGGATGGTGCTGCCGGAGCGGTATGTCGGGCCTGTACTCACGGCGAAGGGCGAGCGGGAGGGCTGGGCGAGCGTCCTGGACCAGCTGGCGTTGGCGGAGTTCATCGTCTCCGGGGCGTACGACCGTCATGTGCGGCGCATGCGGCAGCGTTACCGGCGTCGTCGTGACCGGCTCGTCGCCGCGCTCGCCACGCACGCGCCGCAGGTCCGGGTGACGGGCATCGCGGCCGGGCTGCACGCGGTGCTGCGGCTGCCGCCGGGCACCGAGCGGTCCACGGTGAAGGCCGCCGCGTGGCAGGGCGTGGCCCTGGACGGACTCGCCGCGTTCCGGCATCCGGAGGCGGCGGCGGAGGCGACCGTGGGTGACGGACTGGTCGTGGGCTACGCGTCCGCCGCGGAACACGCCTACGGCGCGGCGTTGGAGGCGCTGTGCGGGGTGCTGCCGCCCGAGGTTCCCGAGCCTGCCGAGGCCGTCCAGCAGCCCGCCGAGCCTGCCGAGTGAGGAGCGGTGGTTCAGAGATCGGGATCGGCGGCGGTGACGTGAACCTTCGCGTGCCGTTCGTCGGGCATCGAGGCTGCGGCGACCGGCATGACCGGCCGGCCGGAACAGCGGCCTGCAGGTACTCGCTCGCGCCCTCGGTGTGCTGCGCAGCAGGGCCGCGGCGTGGGCCGGCACGATCGGGTCGTTGTCACAGTGGACGACCCGTGCCTCGGGCGCGACCGGCTGGGCGATCTGGTGCAGGTTCGGCTCGGTGGGCCCGGGCCATCACCGGCACGCGGAGGGGCGAGGGCCAGCATCTGCCGGCCCGTCGCCAGTGCCATCAGCACCATCAGAGACACGCGCGTCCGGCACAGTGAATGATCAACGTCCGACACGGTGAGTAATCAAGTAGGCACCACGATAAAGAAGTTGAGCGATAACCAACACACGGGTCGAGGTCAGGACAGCAGGAAGTCGGCCTCCCCCGCCTTGGCGCCCTCGATGAACGCGGTCATCTCGGCCGTGGTGTAGATCAGCGCCGGCCCGTCCGGGTCGGTGGACTGGCGTACGGCGATCCGGCCGTCGGCCAGCTTCATCGCCTCCAGGCAGTTCCCGCCGTTGCCGCCGCTCCAGGGCTTGTGCCAGCCCTCGCTGCCCAACTCCCGTGCGGGCATGCCGTTGTAGACGCGTCCGCGCGGCATGATGCGGTCCATTCACAGCTCCTTGCGGAGATCCCGGAGGATCTCCTTCGTGCGTTGTGCCGTAGCGGCCTGCGCCGCCATGCGGTCCATGACCTCGAGGTGGGTCGCCACCTCCGTGCGCCCGTCCAGATAGACGGCGCCGGTCAGGTACTCGCTGTAGACCATGTCCGGCAGCTCCGGCATGGCGAATCGGAACAGCACGAAGGGCCCGTACGTCCCCGGGTGCGGCCCGCTCGCGAACGGGGCGACCTGGAGCGTCACATGGGGCAGCTTCGTGGCTTCGAGCAACTTGTCGATCTGCGCGCGCATCACCTCGGGAGGGCCGACCGGGCGGCGCAGGGCGGTCTCGTCCATCACCGCCCAGAAACGGGGGGCGTCGGGGCGGGTGAGCAGTTGCTGGCGTTGCATGCGCAGGGCGACGTGCCGCTCGATGTCGTCCGGGCTGGTCTGGCCGACGGCGCCGGACTTGAGCACACCGCGCGCGTAGTCCTCGGTCTGGAGCAGGCCGGGGACGAAGTGCGGCTCGTAGGAGCGGATGAGACCGGCCGCGCCCTCCAGGCTGACGTACATCGAGAACCAGCCGGGCAGGATGTCGTGGAAGCGCTGCCACCAGCCGGGCCTGTTGGCCTCCTCGGCCAGCTGGACGAAGAGTTCGGCCTCGTCGTCGGGTACGCCGTAGGCCTTCAGCAGCAGTTGCAGGTACGGGATCTTGAGGGCGACCTCGGCCATCTCCATGCGGCGGACGGTGGCGGGCGCGACGCGCAGGACGCGGGCGGCCTCCTCGCGCTTCAGTCCGGCGCGTTCCCGCAGGTCCAACAGGCGTCGGCCGAGGACCACCTGGCCCACCGTCGGCGCGGACCGCGGTTCGCTCACGTTCTCACCTCCACCGAAGACCTCACCTGCGGCTCCACCGAATGTTTCCTGACAGCCCTACGGCGCCATTCGAAGATGCATTCGAGGACCGGGATCCTCGATGCCCCCAATTGGCGCCGCTCGACGTGCTGTTGCGAGCAGTGTGCCACGGCCTCCGACCGCGTCACACAGCACTCTGCATTTTTCATAGTGATACTTGCCAAGTGTTCGCGGCAGGGAGATAGTGGCAAGCGTGATTCCGTCCGCGCCCTTAGGAACAGACACCGCCGCAGACCGTCCCGGTCTCGGTGCAGCCACGGGAGCAGCCCCTGATGGGGGCGCTGCCGGGCGCCGGTTCCGCTTCGAGCTGGCCGCACATCCGGGTTCCGTCGCCCAGGCGAGACGCCTCGCGCACGCCCGGCTGACCGGCTGGTCGGTGTGCACGGACACCTGCGACAGCGCGGTCCTGGTCATATCCGAGCTGGTCACGAACGCGATCGTGCACACCGCGAGCAGCAGCGTGGTGTGCGAACTGCACGACCACGACGACACCGTGCGCATAGCCGTACGTGACGAGGGCTGCGCCCCCGGCGAACCCCGTCCGTCCCCGCAGCGGCCCGATGAGGAGCACGGGAGGGGATTGCTCCTCGTCGACGCACTGTGCCGGGCCTGGGGCGCCCAGGAGCACGGGCCGGGTCTGCTGGTCTGGGCCGAACTGGCCCGACGGACCGGCGCCGACGACACCGCCGCGCCGCGCAACGACCTGGGCTGGGGCGCCCGCCCCAAGCCGGACCGCCCGGACGACTCCGGCGCCGACGAGACACCGGAGGGCCGGCAACGGACCGCCGGGCGCCCCCGCCCTCTCGCATCCGAGCCCGAACACGCGCACCCTCTGGCACCCGAGCCTGAGCACGCACACCCCCTCGCACCCGAGCCCGAGCACCGCCACGGCGCATCGGCCCCCTTCCGGCACCGCCCGCTGGACCGGTTCCCGCACCAGTCTCCGCACCGGGCGCCCGAGCAGCACCGAACCGGGGAGCGACCGTGACCGCACGGTACGGCTCCGGCGACCACGGCCCCGGCGGGTACGACTCCGACGAGTACGGCTCGCACCGGCAGGGTGTCACCAGCAACCCGCTCGGCGGCGACAGGGACAACGGCGCGAACCCCTTCCCGTCCAGCGCCGCCCGTGCCGCAGGCCAGGGCCTTGAGGGGTCCCTCGGTCTGGACACCCTGGTGCGGCTGCAGCGGCGCAGGCCCGTCCCGGACGCGCCCCGTCGGCTCGCGGTGCCGGACGGCATGACGGCACCGCTCGGCTGCGACGCCGTGGCCGTGCCCGATCGCCTCGGCCCGCTCGTCGTACCCCGGCTGCCGCGGCTGGGCTGTGTGTACACCGACGGCGCCCACTGGTGGTGGATCGTTCCGTCGGACTCCGACTACGCCCTCCCCTGGCCGTCCCCGGCCCACTACGTCCCCGGTGCCCTGGTCACCGGCACCGCCCGGCTCATCCACCGCCCGGAGGGCACGGTTCCGTACACCCCGCCGATCCCTCTGTACCTGGCTCTGTGCCGGGTGACGGGGACGACTCCGGACTGGTCCCGGGCGGCGTAGCGCGGCGCGCTTCTCGGCCGTGAGGCCCATGCCCACCGGCCTGCCGTGTTCTGCTTCGTAGGCGGCTGCGGCTTTTCCGTGGCTGATCGCGCAGCTCCCCGCGCCCCTGGATCGGCTGCCCCGCCGCTCGGCTGACGGCCCGGCCTCGCGGAACTAGTCGGTCACTCGGCCGCCTCGGCCCCCCGCACGATCACCAGGAAGGTGTCCGTCGCGAGGTCCATGACCACTTCGGCGGGCAGGCCTTCCAGACGCCGCGCGTGCGCGAACTCCTCCGCGGGCCAGGATCCCCGCGGGCCACCGGCGGGAAAGCGCTCGAGCACCGTTCGCCCGTTCACCATCTCGCACACCTCCAGGAAGCGTCGTACTTGTAGGAGTTAACGCCCTGGAGAAGGGAAACGGCTCGCTCGGTGACGGGACTGAGACATTACCTACACTCGTTCGGCGCGGAGAGTGAGGAATCGTTCACTTTGTGACATGAACCGCACCGTCCGCGTCAGTAGTCGTACTCGTCGTGAAGGCGCAGCCGGTCACTGCCCGCCGGGCTGCGGCCGAGGAGCGTGAGGTCGAGCAGGCCGGCGAGGGTGCCGAGTCCGTCCAGCCCGTCGTCGTACGCCGAGTAGGTGTGGAAGACCCGGTCCCGGTCGCGCAGGAAGCAGCTGACGCCCGGCCGCTCGACGAGGCCCCCGTCCGACTCCACCGTGGCCCCGAAGTCGAGGTTGAAGTCGCCGTGGGACGAGGAGCACGACGCGGAGTACCAGGGCACCACCCAGCCCATCCGCGCCTTGAACGGCAGGATCCGGGTGAACGGGGCCCGGGAGACGGCCGCGAAGGAGGTGTTCCGGGCCCGCAGATGGGCGAGGTGGCCGACCTGGTCCAGGAAGGCCGAGCAGCACGGGCAGCCGGTCTCCCACTCCGGGGCGAACATGAAGTGGTGGACGACGAGCTGGGAGCGACCCTCGAAGAGGTCCAGCAGGGTGGCCTTGCCGTCGCCGCCCTCGAAGACGTACTCCGCGTCGACCTCGACCATGGGCAGCCGCCGCCGCGCCTCCCCGAGCACCTCACGGGCCCGCCTGACCGCCTCCTCCTTGCGCAGCAATTCCTCGCGCGCCGCACGCCACTGCTCGCGCGAGACGATCTCCGGATGCGACATGGGCCCTCCTGTCCGCCGGTCGGTACGGGGTGGTGACCGCCGCCGGGAGCGGAACTCATCGCTGTGCGCGGAGATTTTGGCGGAGATTTCCGCGGAGAGTCCGCGTGGAGTTCCGCAAAGACTTTCGCTGAGACCTTTGGGCGCCACCTCACGCATGCGCGGTACCGGCCGGCTCAGGTGTCGTACTCCTGGATGCGCCGCCCATGACTGCGGTCGGTCAGCGCGGGCAGCCGACGGCCCAACTCCTGTACGACCGCGGGCAGGTCGAGGGTGAGGAGCTGCCGGTCGCGCATCAGGACCCGGCCGTCGACGACGGTCGTGCGGACGTCCGAGGAGCGCGCGCTGTGCACGAGGGTGGCGGCGAGGTCGTGGACGGGCTGGGTGTGCGGGCCGGTCAGGTCGACCAGGACGATGTCGGCGCGGCGGCCGGGCGCGAGGGTGCCCACGCGGTCGCCGAGCCGGACGGCTCGGGCGCTCTGCAGCGTGGCGTGGTGCAGGGCCTGGCGGGACGTCAGCCAGCGTGGATCGCCTTCGGTGGACTTCTGGATCAGGGAGGTCAGCGCCATCGACTCCCAGACGTCGAGGGAGTTGTTGGAGGCGGCGCCGTCCGTGGCGAGCCCGACGGGGACGCCGGCCGCGCGCAGGGCCCGTACCGGAGTGGTGGTGGGCCAGGCGAACTTGAGGTAGCCGCGGGGTGCGGTCGCCACGGCCGTACGGCCGCCCGTGCCGGCGAGCAGCGGAAGGTCGCGCGCCACGATGCCGGTGCCGTGCGCGATGAGCAGGTCGGTCTCGAGGAGCCCGGCGCGGTCGAGGACCTCGATGGGGGTGAGACCGTGCCGGGCGAGGCTGGTGTCGGTCTGGTCGCGGTTCTCGGCGGCGTGGATGTGGACGGGGAGGTGGTGGGCGCGGGCCAGTTCGGCGGTCGCGGTGAGGTCGGTGCCGGTGACGGTGTAGGGGGCGTGCGGGGCGAGGGCGGTGGTGATGCGGCCGTCGGCGGTGGCGCGGTGGCGGAGGGCGAATTCGGCCGAGCGCTCCCGCCCTTCGGGGCCCTGGCTGGAGAAGTAGGCCTCGCCGAGGTGGGCGCGCAAGCCGCACTCGGCGACGACGGCGGCGACGGCGTCCATGTGGAAGTAGTGGTCGGCGAAGCAGGTCACCCCGCCCCGGATCATCTCGGCGCAGGCGAGCCGGGCACCCAGCTCCACGTCGTCGGCGGTGAGGTTGGACTCGACGGGCCAGACGACGTCGTTGAACCACTCCTCGGTCGGCAGGTCCTCGGCGAGTCCGCGCAGGGCCACCATCGGGGCGTGCGTATGGCAGTTGATCAGCCCCGGCATGGCGACCTGCCCGTACGCCTCGATCCGCTGCAGGGCGGGCAGGTCGCGCACGGCCGCGGCGGAGGTGACCGACTCGATGACCCGGTCACGTACGACGATCGCCGCGTCCTGGCGGAAACCGACCTGTTCCTCCTCGTCATGGACGAGCGCGGTGCAGCCGGTGATGACGAGGTCGGCGGGAGTGGCACGCATGGGCCCACCGTACGGCTACAGGACGGCGGCGTACGGGGCTGCACGGCGGCGGGGGCTACGCGGCGGGGCGGGCTACCGGGCTACCCCGGCCTCAGGCGTGCGACTACGCGGCGACGGGCAGCGGCACCTCGACCCCCTGGTGCCTCAACTCGTGCAGGGCATCCTGCAGTTGCCCGACATGCCGCGGCGTGAGCCGGCCGGTTTCGTCGAGGTGTACGGCACAGGCCGTGGTCGTGTCGACAAGTCGCTCCAGGACGTCCGCGACGGCGTCCGTGCCCGCGGTGTGGCGGGCGAGGGCGGGCAGTTCGGCGGCAGCGAGCGCGATGGCGCTACGGGCCTCGGCGAGGGTGCGGTAGGCCTCCCGGCGCAGTACCCACCGCTCGGCGCGGTCGTCGGACTCGCCGAGGACGTGCACGAGATAGGCGTGCGCGGCACTTCCGGCCGTGGCGAGCCGCGCCCGTACCCCGCCGCCGCGCTCCCCCGGCATCGGCAGATGCCCGACCACCAGCACGAGCGCGCAGGCCAGCAGGGTCTCGCCGATCCGGCTGACGGAGGCCTGCGGCTCGCCACCGGCCATCACCAGGGCGAGGACGAGGACGGTGACGACGGCGGTCAGCGCGGCGAAGTGCCGGGTGGCGACCGGCACCAGCGCCCCGCAGACCGCGACCAGCGCGATCAGCCCGGCGGGCCGGGGCAGCAGCGCGGCGAGCCCGGCGAACACCAGGGCGCCCAGCACGGTTCCGGCGGCCCGGCACAGCACCCGTGAGGCGAGCGGCCCGAGGTCGGGCTTGACGAGGAAGACGGCGGTGGCGGGCAGCCAGTACCAGTGCTGGTGCTGGCCGTACCAACGGGTGTGGTGCAGCGCCTGGGCGATGGCGGCGCTGGCCCCGAAGCAGACGGCGACCCGCAGTCCGTACTCGCGTCCGCCGGTGCCGAACGCGGCGCGCAGGGCGCCGCGGAGGCCCATGCGTCGGGTGAGCAGCCGGTGCTGGGCGCCCTGGCCCTGGTCGAAGGTCTCGGCCGCGCGCAGCAGCGCGTCGTCGAGGGCGCGCAGGGCGGGGGCCGACCGGTGCGGGGCGGGCAGCGGGCCGGTGCCGGTGTTGCCGCGGACGGCGGCGGCGAGCCGCCGGGGCCCTTCCGCCGCCCGCGCGGAGACCGGCTCGCCCGCCCAGAACAGCGCGGTGGCGGCCTCTGCGAGCGGGAGGGCGGCCACGTACTGCGCGTGCAGCCGGCGCTCGGCGGCGGAACTGGCGCAACGGCGCAGCCGGGGCCCGGCGAGGGCGTCCTGGGCCTGGTCGAGCGCGGCGGTGAGCGCGGCCCGCCGGGCGGTGGCCCGGTCCCCGCCCACGGCGTCGAGGAGGGCGGCGACGGCGTCGTACACCTCGGCGACCGCCGCCCGCTCACCATCGAACCGGAAGTCCCCGGTGAGCGAACCGGGCGTGGGCAGGGCGAGCCGCAGCAGAAGCAGCCAGCCGGCCCCGGCGAGAAAGGCGAGGGCCCGCTGCCAGCCGCTGTCGGCCGCCGGCATCCCGGCGCCGATCGCGGCGCCGACGAGCAGTTGCGTTCCAGCGGCGGAGGCGACGGGCCCGACCGCGCTGACGCCACCGGCGACCAGCCCCAGCAGGGTGAGCGCCAGGGTCAGCGGTACGGCGGCCGGCCCCTGCCCCGCGTACGTCCCCGCGAGCAGCCCGAGCGCCCCGGCCAGCGCGGGCACGCCGAGCCGCCTGACGGAGGCGCGCCGGCTGCCGGGCCGGTCGTTGATGCCGGCGAGCATCGCGGCGATGGCGGCGAGGACGCCGGGGGCGGTGTGTTCCGTGCCGACGCCGGCGAGCAGCAGCGGCCCGGCGGCGAGCGCACCCCGGGTCACCGCACTCCAGGGAACGGGACCGCGCTGGGCGCGCAGGGCGTGGGCGAGCCAGAGGGGTGCGGCGGGCCGGGACACGGGGCTCCTGTCGTAGGCGGGCGGGAGGTGCCTTGCCTTCGGACGACGGTGGCCGGGTGGGCTGTGCTCCCACGGTAGGGGGCGTTCCCGGGGCGAACCCGGTGATCGGGTTTCGGGCATGTGAAAGGTGCCCGTGTGGCCGGTTTCTTTATGAACGCAATGCCCCTGTGAACGTGATGCGCCGGTCCCCTACGACCGCAATGCGCCGCCGACGATCTCCTCGGCCTCGGTCACGGCGGCGACGAGGGCCTCGGGTTCGGCCCGCAGCGCACCCACCACCGCGTCGATCTCTCGCAGCCCCGCCCGCTCCAGCAGCCGCTTCTCGTTCGTCACCCACTCGCCGCGTGCCGCGAGCACCCCGTGCGCGGCCTGGGCGGCGGCCGTCGCGAGGCAGCCGGCGGTCTCCGTGAGGCGGCCGTGCGGGGCGTGGTTGGCCTTCGCGTAGGCGAGGGTGGCGCGGGCGGTTCCGTGCCAGCGCTCGGCGGCGGTGACGCGCAGCCTGACCGGGTAGCCCGCCGGGCGGGGCAGGGTGCCGCGAAGCACCTGGTTGACGGCCAGTTCGGCGACGATCAGATAGGTGGGGACACCCGCCAGATGGAAGAGCAGCGGCTCCACCCGGAACCGTCCGGCCTCGGCCTCCGCCAGCTCGTGCTCGACCACGTCCAGGTCCCGGTAATGCACGTCGACCCGGCGTCCGTCGATCGTCAGCCAGGCCCCGCCGTTGAAGACCCCGCCGCCCCATCCGCCGACCTCGGACACCTCGCCCTCCCAGCCGACGGCCCGCAGGTCGTCGGGGTCGAAGGGGCCGCGGTAGTAGATCGCCAGGTCCCAGTCGCTGTCGTCCCGGTGGGTTCCCTGGGCCCGGGAGCCGCCGAGGGCGACCGCCCGGACGGTGGGGAGGGCGGCGAGGCGGTCGGCGGTACGGGCGAGGAAGACGGAATCGGGATTCCGGTGCGCGGGCAAGGGCATGGGCGTGGGAGTGGGCGGGGGCATGGCCTCAGCCTGCCGCAGCGTCCCGGAGTCCGCTTCCGAAATTCCCGCGAGACCCTCCGCGACAACCCCGTGACAACCCCGCGAGTCCCTCCGCGATCCGCTGTCCCGCTGTCCCGCTCCGCGCCTGGTCACGACCCGTTGTCAGTGGCACGCGTTATCAAGGGATCGTAACGCAGTGTGACGACGGGAGGCGGTCATGACGATCCAGGACGGCAGGGAGCGGGACGCGAGCGGGCACGAGCGGGAGGGGGAAGCCCCGGAGCCGCAGGAGGACTGGCAGAAGGGCCGGGCTGACGCGGCGGATACGCGCACGCATGTGTCGATGGCGGGGCTGCGCGCCCGGGGATGGACACCGGGTATGGTCCGCCGGGGCGCACGAACGTCCGGCGGACTCCCCGCTGAACACGGTGTACGAAGCCTGCCGCGCCGCAGGGCTGCACGGATTCCGTCTGGACGCCTACTGGACCTGGCAGGAGGCCGTCCGCTACTACCTCGACCGCGGACTGTGGGTGACCTCGTGGAACCACGCCCTCGGGTTCGCCCGGCTCTCGTCCCTGCCCGCGTACGAAGTCCGGGCGCGCAGCGGCGAGTTGACCCTGTTCGTCGAGGGCGAGCCGCTGCTCGTGGCCGGCGACGACGGGCGACGGCTGCTGCTCCGGGAGACCGCCGGCTACCGGCGCATCGCCGGCGGACGTGAGGTGATGGGTGTGTACGCACGCTCCACGCTCGCTCCGCATCTCGCCGTCCACGGGCGTCCGTTGGTGCGCGGGGAGGAGGAGTGGGCCAGGGCCGGCTGGTGGTGCGACATCGGGGAGCCGGAGGGGCCGGCCTACAAGATCGGGGTGTTCGAACGCGTGGCACGGGAGGACGGTTGGCGGGTGGAGAGTCCGTACGCCGACGCCTGCGCCGTCGGTGTCCCGCCGCCGCAGGCACCCCGGTAATTCGGGTGCGGGCAGGGGCCGAGGGGGCCCATCATCGGGAACGTCGCGAAGTCGTCCACAGCCGTACCCAGGGGAGCAGCCCTCGTGATCCAGCGCGTCACCGTCCCGGTCCTCTTCCCGCCGCCCCGCTATTCCCACGCCTCCGTCGTCGAGGCCGGGACGAAGCTCGCCTTCCTCGCCGGGTCCGTGCCTCTCGACGCCGAGGGGGAGCTCGTCGGCCCGGGTGATCCGGTGCGGCAGGCCGAGCAGGTGATCGCCAATCTCCGGGAGCAACTGGTCGCCGTGGGGAGCGACTTGGCGCATGTGGTCGCGACGGACGTGTACGTGGTGAGCAGCGAGCCCTCGGTGCTGTCGGCGGTGTGGGAGGTGGTGGAGGCCTCCGGGCTGAGCGCGGGTCCGCACTCGTCCACGCTGCTCGGGGTCGCCTGCCTCGGCTACACCGGGCAGCTGGTGGAGATCACGGCCACGGCCGTGGTGCCGGAGGAGCCGGGCACGGCCGTGGTGCCGGGCCGGGCGGAGAACCGGTGACGGGCGAACCGGTGACGGGCGGGGTAGTGCTGCGCAGGGCCGTGACGGCGGACGCCCGGGCCGCCGCGGATGTGTATCTGCGGTCCTTCGACGCCGCGCTGCCCACCGTCGTCCGGCCGCGCGCCGACGACGAGGTGCGGGAGTACATCCGGGATGTCGTGGTGCCGTTGCGGGAGACCTGGGTGGCGGAGGACGACGGTGGCGGGATCGTCGGACTGATGGTGCTGAACGGGGAGTTGCTGTCGCAGCTGTATCTCGACCCGGAGTGGCGGGGGCGCGGTATCGGCGACCGGTTCGTCGCACTGGCCAAGGAGCGCAGCCCGGGCGGGCTGACCCTGTGGACCTTCCAGGTCAACAAGCCGGCCCACCGCTTCTACGAACGCCACGGTTTCGCCGCGGTCGAGTTCACGGACGGCAGCGGGAACGAGGAGCGGGAGCCGGACGTACGGTACGTCTGGCGGCCGTGAGCCCGACGTTCCGGGCCGCCGCAGCGAACGAGGGCCGGCGGCTTCGGGGGGTGGTGGGCCGCCGGACGCCTTGTGGCTCAGCGTGCCGGGCGTCCCCACCTCCTCTCCTTGGGCAGCGGCCGCGCGTAGCTGCCCGCTCGGCTGGTGGTGAGGCCCAGGGCGACCAGGGACTCGGCGAGCTTGACCGCCGCCGCCACGCCGTCGACCACGGGCACCCCGAGCTTCTCCCCCACCGCCCGCTGCAGTCCCGTCATCCCGGCGCAGCCCAGGACCAGGACCTCGGCGCCCGCGTCCCGGGCCCGCTCGGCCGCCGTCAGGAACGCGGCCTCGGTACGGCCCGGATCGTCGGCGAGGTCGAGGACGCCGAGGCCGGTGCCGACGACGGCGGCGCAGTTCCGGGCCACCCCGGCGGTCTCCAGGCTGTCCTCGATCTGGCCGCAGGAGCGGTCGAGGGTGGTGACGACGCCGTAGCGGCGGCCGAGAAGGCAGGCGAGGTGCGCGGCGGCCTCGGTGATGTCCACGACCGGGACGTCCACCAACTCCCGTACGCCTTCCCGGCCGTGCTCACCGAATCCGGCCAGGACGACGGCGTCGTACGCGGGTCCGTCGTACGTCCGCAGGGTGTCGAGGACGGCCGCGGCGGAGAGATGGCTGTCCAGCCAGCCCTCGGCGGACGCCGGGCCCCAGGCGGGGGTCAGGCCGGTCACCGTGGTGGCCGGGCCCGCGGCGGCCAGGGCGCCGCGGACGATCTCCTCGGTCATCTCCCGCGTGGTGTTGCAGTTGGTGACGACGATCCGCACGCCGGTCAGGCCTCCTTCGCCGTCGTCGCGCGCTCCCGGCGGGTCAGCAGCGTGTACAGGGCGGCGGCGAGCCCGGTGCCGATGAACCAGGAGTACGGCGCCACCTCGCTGAAGCTCTTGACCAGCGCCACCACGGCGGCCACCGCGGCGGAGGGCAGGAACGCCCACAATGCCGTCGGGTTGACGCCCTTGCGGTAGTGGTACGGCGTGCCCGGCCGGGCGTCGAACAGCGCGTCGACGTCGATCTTGCCGCGCTTGACCCGGTAGTAGTCGACCATGATCACGCCGAACAGGGGGCCCAGGAAGGCGCCGAGGCCGCCGAGGAAGTAGTTGACGACGGTCGGGTTGGAGAAGAGGTTCCAGGGGGTGACGACCAGCGCGGCCACCGTGCTGATCATGCCGCCGACCTTGAAGGTGATCTTCTGCGGCCAGACGTTGGCGAGGTCGTACGCCGGTGAGACGAAGTTGGCGACGATGTTGACGCCCATGGTGGCGACGGCGAACGTGAACGCGGCGATCACGAGCACCCAGGTGTTGCCGACCTTGGCGACCAGTTCCGCCGGGTCGGTGATGGCCTGTCCGAACGCCTTCAGCGAGCCTGCCGTGACGATCACGGAGACGACCACGAACGCGGTGGAGTTGATGGGCAGGCCCCAGAAGTTGCCACGCCGGACGGTCCTGTAGTCCGGCGCGAAGCGGGAGAAGTCACAGAAGTTGAGCATCAGCGTGCCGTAGGTGGCGAGGATCAGGCCGATCGCGCCGAACCACTGCCGCCACTGCTCGCCGGTGGACACCGGGTGCGGGGTGGAGGTGAGCGAGATGCTCCAGTGGGCCTTGGCCAGGACCCAGAGCGCCAGCGCGATCATCACCAGCCAGATGGCCGGACCGCAGAAGTCCTGGAACTTCCGCACGGCCTCCATGCCCTGGCTGATGATCAGCGCCTGGATCACCCAGAGCGAGACGAAGGAGATCCAGCCGAGCGCGTCCAGGCCGAGGAAGGAGTGGTGGGTGAGGGAGTCGAGGCCCGGCCAGGCCGCCAGCAGCATCACGTTGACGGCGACGGAGGCCAGATAGGTCTGGATTCCGTACCACATGATGGCGATCACGGCCCTGATCAGCGCGGGGATGTTGGCGCCCCAGACGCCGAAGCTGATCCGGCTGACCACCGGGAAGGGCACGCCGTGGCGCTGGCCGATCCTGCCCATCCAGTTCATGCCGGCGTAGATGAGCACGAAGCCGGCGAGCAGGGAGGTGAAGACCTGCCAGACGTTCATGCCGAGGACGAGCAGGCCGGCGGCGAAGGTGTAGTTGCCGAGGTTGTGGACGTCGGACATCCACATGGCGAAGAGGTCGAAGACCTTCCAGTTCCGCCGCTGGGCGGGGGCGAGGTCCTCGTTGACGAGACGGGGGTCGGGGACGAACGCGGGGGCGCCGGTGGCTTCGGCGCGGTCGGCGAGGGACACGGGGCCTCCTGGACAGGGGACGAAGGGGCCGTACCGCAGGAACTCGGACGGACTGCAGGCCGGGAGCCCACAGCGAGCCGCGTTTGGTATACCAAACAGCCGACATGGTGCCGTCGTCAAGCGTTCGGAGCGATGTCCGTGCCGTTACGGCCCCGTAAAAGTCGCCTCGCGTCGGCGAAGATGGGCCCATGACGAAGATCGAACCCCTGGGCGCGGTGCGCGAGCGCGTCCTGGCGAGCCTGCGGGAGGACATCATCGCGGGGCGCCTCGGACCCGGTGACCGACTCGTCGAACGGGAGCTCGCCGAGCGGTTCGGCGTCTCCCGGGTACCGGTGCGGGAGGCGATCCGTGCGCTGGTCGCCGAGGGCTTCGTCCTCTTCGAGTCCGCCCGCCGCACGGTGGTGCGCCGGCTGGATCCGACCGACGTCAGGGAACTCTTCGAACTGCGTGAGGCGTTGGAGGTGTACGCGGCGGGGCTGGCGGCGTCCCGGGTGACCCCCGAGGCCCTGGCGGAGCTGCGGGACCTGCTCGACCAGGCGGCGTGGGCGACGAAGGAGGGCGACGCCGAGGCGATCACGGACATCAACACCCGCTTCCACGACCGCATCCGCGCCCTGGCCGGCAACAGCCTGCTGATCTCGGTCATGGAGCCGGTCGACGGCCGCCTGCGCTGGCTCACCCGACGCAACGAGGAATGGCCCCAACTCCTCACCGAACACCGCGAGTTGTACGAGTCGATCGCCTCCGGCGACCCCGACCGCGCCCGCGCCCACGCACTCGCCCACGTCCGCGCCAACTACCGCTCGACGGTACGGCACCTGTTCGGAACCGACCCCGCCGACGCCGGCTGAAGGGCCGCTGCGAGTTGCCGAACGGCGGCCGTCGGCCGAGGTCGGCCGATGACGGCCGGTCAACGCAGTCCGGCCGCCTCCGCCGCCGTGCGCAGTACCTCGCGGAGCATCTCGGCGGTGAGCCGGCCGGTGAAGGTGTTGCGCTGGCTGACGTGGAAGCAGCCGAAGAGGTCCAGGTCGTCGAGCGCGACACGGGTGCCGTGGGCGAAGGCCGGGCGGGGCCGGGGCACGGTCCAGCCCGCCTCGCTGAACGCGGGCAGCGCGGCCTGCCAGCCGAAGGCACCGAGCACGACCGCGGCCCTCAGCGTCGGCCGCAGCAGCCTCAGCTCCTGGACCAGCCAGGGACGGCAGGTGTCCCGCTCGCCGGGGGTCGGCTTGTTGGCGGGCGGGGCGCAGCGCACGGGCGCGGTGACACGGACGCCGTACAGCTCCAGCCCGTCGTCGGCGCTGACGGACGTCGGCTGGGAGGCGAGCCCCTCGTCGTACAGCGCCTGGTAGAGCACGTCTCCGGAGCGGTCGCCGGTGAACATCCGGCCGGTGCGGTTGCCGCCGTGCGCGGCGGGGGCCAGCCCGATGATCACCAGCCGTGCGTCGGCGGGGCCGAAGCCGGGCACCGGCCGCCCCCAGTACGTCCAGTCGGCGAACGCGGCCCGTTTCGTGCGGGCCACCTCCTCGCGCCATGCGACCAGCCGAGGACAGGCCCGGCAGTCCGCGACCCGCCGGTCGAGCCGGGCGAGGGCGCTGCTGTCGTCCATAGGGCCACCGTATGCCCCACGGGCCTCCGTAACACGCCGCGCCCAGGACCACTCACCCGCGGATCAGCACGGACAGGATCGCCGGCCGCGGCCACAGAAGCCCAGGATGTCCACCGTCGCCGACCTCGGCCGACGCGACCAGCACGGCCGTGACAGAACGTGACAGGAGCAGTGGAATCAGCTCGGCCGGCTGCGGGAGGGGAAAGTCGAGCTCGAAGCCGCACGAGGTGGCGCATCCTCTCGCCGGTGAGCGCACGGGACCAGGGCACCCCCGGAAAATCGCCCCCGGCTCACCCGGCCCGGCGAGTTAAGGTCGGGGGCATGGCTTCCGAGGATGCGGGCGAGAACGTGAACCGTGAGACCGGCGGACCGGACGCGCCCGGCACCGCCCAGGACGCCCAAGGCACCCAAGGCACCCACGGATCCGGTGCCGCCGCCGAGCAGCCCGTCGACCCGAAGATCGCCGCCGCGGTGGCCGCCGCCGAGGCCGCGGGACCGGCCAAGGGCGAGACGGTCCGGATCGACAGCTGGATCTGGGCCGTGCGTCTGATCAAGACGCGTTCCCTGGGCGCCACCGCCTGCCGGGGCGGCCACGTCCATGTGAACGGCGAGCGGGTGAAGCCCGCCTATTCCGTACGCGTCGGTGACGAGGTGCGCCTGCGGCACGAGGGCCGGGAACGGATCGTGATCGTCAAGCGCCTGATCCGCAAGCGGGTCGGCGCCCCCGTGGCCGCCCAGTGCTACATCGACAACTCCCCGCCGCCTCCGCCCCGCGAGGCCGTCGCCCCCGCCGGCCTTCGCGACCGAGGCACCGGCCGCCCCACCAAGCGCGACCGCCGCGACATGGAACGCCTCCGCGGCCTCGCGGGCCCAGGTCTTCCCGGCGGCTCCGGAGGCTTCGCCGGCCCCGGCGGGCCTACTGAACTCGGCCAGTCCGGTGGATCCGGGGGCCGGGGCGGATCCGGCGGCCCGGACGGGTTCGGGTCGGGACGCCGGACCGAGACCGGTGGACGCGGTCGATCCAGCGGGTCCGGTGGGTCCGGCAGGCGTGGTGGATCCGGGTCCGGCGGGAGCGGTGGGCGTCCCCGGGGACGGTGATCCGACGGCGCTGCCACCTCGTATGCACACGCCGGTGCCGTCCGCCGGGCGCGGGGGCCCGGCCGGCGGCACCGGCGCCGCCCACCCGGGTCACTGACGCCGCACCAACCGCAGCAGCTCCGCATTGTGCTCGCGCCGGGCCCAGGCGATCAGGGCAAGCGGCACCATCAGAATCAGCGGGGTCACCGCGTTCTGGCCGTGGAAAACCGTGAGCTGGACGATGAACGCGCCCACCATCAGCGTGCTGAGCGCGATCGCCGCCACGGACTGCAGCGCGGGGATCAACAACGCGACGGCTCCTGCGAGTTCGAGCGCTCCGATGGTGTACATGGCCCCGCTGCCCCAGCCGATCTTGTCGAAGGACTCGACAGCCGAGGGGTGCGCGATGAGCTTGGGCAGCGCGCTCGCGATGCCGTAGAACAGCGCGAGCAGCACCTGCACGGTCCGCAACGCGACCCGGGCCGCGCGCCTCCGGCCGCTGAGGGAGCCGGCGGAGGTCACGGATGCGGTGTGGCCGGCGGGAGCGGTGGTCTCGGACATGAGGGTCTCCTGGGGAAGCGGTGCCGATTGCTTTCACCGAGGTAGACCCAGCGCGGTCCGGGAACTCATCGCTCTCCGGCGGCCCGGTGCGACCGAGTGCCCGCTACGCCTTCGCTGTCGCCCGCACCCATATGCGGTCCGGTGTCAGATACGCGTCCACCTCCAGCCCCGCTTCCTCCAGTGCCGATTCGAACTGCTCCTTGGTCAGCGGCCGGGCCAGGAAGGTGTGGGTCCACCGGGCGTCCGGGAAGTCGTACTCGACGTGGACCGAGTTCGCTCCGTTCCCGGCCGGCTGCGACGAGACGATCCGTATGGTGAAGCCGCTCGGGTCGACCCGCTCCCTGGGCACGTTCGTGTGGTAGTCCTCTCCCTCCCGCTGGATGAGCACGCAGCCGTCCTTCGCCACATGCCGGGCGCAGGTGCGCAGCAGGCCCCTGCGCAACTCCTCGTCACCGGCGTGCACGAGGAACGACGCGAGCAGCACCGCGTCGAACTTCTCTCCGCCGAGGTCCAGTTGCTCGATGGGGCTGCATATCGTGCGCGCCCCGCGGACCCGGCCGAGCATGTCGGCGGACTCGTCCACCACCGTGACCGTGAAACCGCGCTCGAGCAGGGGGTGGGTCATCCGGCCCACTCCGCTGCCCAGCTCCAGGATGTGCGCCCCGGCCGGTACCGCCGCGGCGACGACGTCCGGCTCGTCGCCCACCGGCAGCCGCTCGTACAGCTCGACCGGGCAGCCGTCCGGGGTGATCGCACCGGGTCCCGTGCCCTCGTATCCCTCACGCATTTCGACCGTCATGCCCGAACAACGGCCTGTCGCCGCAGGGCCGTTCCCGTTCGACCGTGGTTCACCCGTTCGAGTTAGTCCGCGCGGTCCGGTCAGTCCTTGCTGTCCGACCGGAACGGGAACCAGCCGTGCCCGATGTACCAGTGGCCGCCCGCCCGCAAGTGGTCCCCCACGGCCCGCTCCACGGACGTGCGGCGCGGCAGGTCCGCGATCGGCAGGTCGGGGTCGCCGAAGACGAACTGGACGGGTTCGCTGTCGGACGGCTCGGCGTCCTCGCGGGCGGTGCGGAACCGGTCCTGGAAGCGAATGATGTTGGAGTCGGCCGGCAGGTACCGCTTCAACTGCGCATCGAGCAGCCAGGAGTGGCACAGGGCGGCCACCGGCCGCTCCTCCGGGAAGTGCCGGGGGAAGAACTCGCGGGCCCAGGCCAGGGAGCGGTCGCAGGCGGACGGGGTCAGCGGGCCGAGGAAGTCGGGGATGTGCAGGTTCAGGCAGGGGGTGCCGGGCGCCACGTCCAGTCCGGCCGCCGCGATCGCCGCTGACGTGCGCTGTCCGTGCTGCGCCCGCTCGAACTGCAGCCGCCCCAGCTGGTACAGCTCACCACGGAAGTGCCGGACGAGCCAGCGCCGGGCGTTCACTCCGGTCGTCCCGTGCCGTCGGCGGTGCACAGCCATCTGACGTCCCAGGTCGGCGAGGGTGCGCCGGGAGACCTCGGGCGGTATGCCGCGTTCCCGGTGCCGGGCGAGGGTGTGTGGGAGCGCGGCGACGAAGACGTACGCGGCGAAGGTGCCGGCCAGCTCGGGCGGCGCCGCGTCCAGGAGTTCGGTGAGCTCGGGTGTGCGGCCGGTCTCCTCCGGATCGCGGAACAGTTCCTCGACGCACTCCCCCAGGAGTCTCAGCACTCCCGGGTCACCGGTCACCCGGCGCCGCGCGGCCACCAGATCGTTGATGTCCTCGTGCGGCACGGCCAGGTCGAGGAGCAGTTCGGGCAGGTCGTCGGCGTCCGGCAGCACGTGATCCCCCTTCGACGAGCGACGGTCGAGCGCCGTTGGTGTGCGTCGTCACCGAAGAGTACGTTGCAATGAGGAGTGGTGGTCCGATGCGTACGGGCAGTGAACCGGCGACCGCGCGCAGTGCTCTGCGGGCGCGGTTCTGGCTGTCCGTGTGGGGAATGGTCTGGGCGGTCTTCGGCACGGTGGCGTTCGTGCTCGTCGGGCGCCCCGGCTGGGCGGCGGCCTGCGGGGCGCTGTGGCTGGTGGTCAGCGTCGACATGGCCGTGATCGTCAGACACATCCGGCAGGGCCCGCACTATCAGCCGGGCCGTGACGTGCCGCCGTACTCGCCGCCGGAGGACGGACCGCCGTTCCCGGGTCCGCCGAGGCACCGGCATCCCTGACCGGCCCCGCGCACGGCACGGTCGGCTCGGTCGCCGACGGGTCAGTCGTCGAAGCGTGCCGCTCTCACGTATTCCGGGTTCGGGTCCAGGGCGGCCGCGAGGCGGAAGTGGCGTTTGGCCTGGTCTGGGCGGCCCTGGCGTTCGTAGGTGCGGGCCAGCGCGAAGTGCGCGAACGCGTTGTCCGGCTCGCGCTCCAGCACGATCGTGAACTCCAGCTCGGCGGGCCGCAGTTGCGCCGCGGCGAAGAAGGCACGCGCGCGGAGCAGCCGAGCCGCGGTGTTCTCCGGGTGGGCGGCGATGACTGGGTCGAGCAGCTTCACCGCACCCCGCGGGTCCCGTGAATTGAGCAGATGCTCGGCTGCACGGAAGTCGATGACATGCGTCTCCGGAGTACGTCCGGTGGAACCGCTGATCTCGGGCACGGCTGAAGTCCTTCCCTCACTGCACCGTTTCAACGCCCCCGGAAGGGGCCGCTATTCCGGCGCTACTGCGCGGTGCGCTCGCGCGCACGCCGTACGAGGTCCTCCCACACCTCGGCGACACGCTTGTGCAGCGCGTCCAGCGGCACGTCGTTGTCGATCACGATGTCCGCGATCTGTCTGCGCTGCTCGCGGGTCGCCTGCGCAGCCATACGCGCGCGTGCGTCCTCCTCGGTCATCCCGCGCAGCCGGACCAGCCGGTCGAGCTGGGTCTCGGGGCTCGCGTCCACGACGACCACGAGGTCGTAGAGCGGCGCCAGGGCGTTCTCGGTGAGGAGGGGCACGTCGTGGATCACCACGGCGTCGGCGGTCGCGGCCTCTTCCAGCTCGCGGGAGCGGGCGCCCACCAGGGGGTGCACGATCGAGTTGAGGACGGCGAGCTTCTCGGGGTCGGCGAAGACGATCGAGCCCAGTGCGGGCCGGTCCAGGCTGCCGTCCGCGGTGAGGATCTCCGCGCCGAAGGCATCGACCACGGCGGCGAGGCCGGGGGTGCCCGGCGCCACGACCTCGCGCGCGATGCGGTCCGCGTCGATCAGCACGGCCCCGTGCTCCACCAGCAGCCGTGACACCTCGCTCTTGCCGGCGCCGATCCCACCGGTCAGGCCCACTTTCAGCATGAGCGCCAGCTTAGGCTCTGCAACTGACAACGGGACCGGCGGAGGTCAACCGTCGCCCTCGCGCTCCGCCAGGAACCGCTCGAACTCGAGCCCGATCTCGTCGGCCGACGGGATGTCCACCGGTTCGGCGAGCATGTTGCCCCGGGTCTCGGCGCCCGCGGCGGCGTCGAACTGGTGCTCCAGGCCCTGGACGAGCGCGGTCAGCTCCTCGTCGCCCTCCTGGATCTGGCGGTCGATCTCCGTCTGGGTGCGGTACGCGTCCGTGCGCAGCGAGTGCGCGATGCCCGGGAGGACCAGTCCGGTGGCGGCCGTGATGGCCTCCAGGACGGTCAGGGCGGCGTCCGGGTAGGCCGAACGGGCGATGTAGTGCGGAACGTGCGCGGCGACGCCCAGGACGTCGTGCCCGGCCTCCATCAGGCGGTACTCCACCAGCGACTCGGCGCTGCCGGGTACCTGGGCCTCCTCGAAGGGGCTGCGGTGGCCCGGGACGAGGTCGGTGCGGTTGCCGTGCGGGGTGAGACCCACCGGGCGGGTGTGCGGGACGCCCATGGGGATGCCGTGGAAGTTCACGGAGAGGCGGACGCCGAGCCGCTCCACGATCTGCCGTACGGCCGCCGCGAACCGCTCCCACTCCACGTCCGGCTCGGGCCCGGACAGCAGCAGGAAGGGGGCGCCCGTGGTGTCCTGGACGAGGCGGACCTCGATGGCCGGGACCTCGTAGTCCGTCCAGCGGTCCCGCTTGAAGGTCAGCAGGGGCCGGCGGGCCCGGTAGTCCACGAGCCGGTCGTGGTCGAACCGGGCGACGAGCTGGTGGGGCAGTGAGTCGAGCAGCCGTTCGACGATCTGGTCCCCGGTCTCACCCGCGTCGATGTATCCGTCGAAGTGGTAGAGCATGACAAGTCCGGCCGACTCCTGGGCCAGCGCCATGTCGACAACGGCGAGGCCCTTCGGCTCCCATGCGTACAAACCCTGCGGATCAAGCACTGTGACCGCTCCTCCTCGTGTTCGTTCATCGACAACGCGTCGTGGAGCGGGGGCATTCCCGCGAGAGTCCACTGACCAATGATCTTGGGGAGACCGTACGAAGAAGGCGCGGGCAACTCCGATCCTCCAGGGGCGCGGGGCTGTATCAATATGCGGCTCCGCCGCGTGGCGCGCCAAAGCCACGGACGGCCCGCACCCGAAGAACGACCTGCAGCCCCCGGACATGCCGAGGGGCCGCACCTCGAAAGGTACGGCCCCTCAGAACCAGCTATCGGCTAAGCCTCAGCGGCAGCGCTCAGCTCTGGCCGCCGGCCAGCTTCTCGCGCAGCGCGGCCAGCGCCTCGTCCGAGGCCAGCGCACCGGAGGTGTCCGCGCCCTCAGAGGAGTACGAACCGCCGGTCGCGGCCGGAGCCGCAGCCTCGCCACCCTCGGCCGCGGCAGCGGCGTCGGCCTCGCGGGACTTGATGACCTGCTGCTGGTGCTGCTCGAAGCGGGCCTGCGCCTCGGCGTACTGGCGCTCCCACTCCTCGCGCTGCTTCTCGTAGCCCGGCAGCCAGTCGTTGGTCTCCGGGTCGAAGCCCTCGGGGTAGATGTAGTTGCCCTGGTCGTCGTAGGACGCGGCCATGCCGTACAGGGTCGGGTCGAACTCGACCGAGGCCGGGTCGGCACCGAAGGACTCGTTGGCCTGCTTCAGCGAGAGGCTGATGCGACGACGCTCGAGGTCGATGTCGATGACCTTGACGAAGATCTCGTCGTTGACCTGCACGACCTGCTCCGGGATCTCCACGTGGCGCTCGGCCAGCTCGGAGATGTGGACCAGACCCTCGATGCCCTCGTCCACACGGACGAACGCACCGAACGGCACCAGCTTCGTGACCTTGCCGGGCACGACCTGGCCGATCTGGTGGGTGCGGGCGAACTGCTGCCACGGGTCTTCCTGGGTCGCCTTCAGCGACAGGGAGACGCGCTCGCGGTCCATGTCGACGTCGAGGACCTCGACGGTGACCTCCTGGCCGACCTCGACGACCTCGGACGGGTGGTCGATGTGCTTCCAGGACAGCTCGGAGACGTGGACCAGACCGTCGACGCCACCCAGGTCCACGAAGGCACCGAAGTTGACGATCGAGGAGACGACGCCGGAGCGGACCTGACCCTTCTGGAGGGTCGTGAGGAACGTCTGGCGGACCTCGGACTGGGTCTGCTCGAGCCAGGCGCGGCGGGACAGGACCACGTTGTTGCGGTTCTTGTCCAGCTCGATGATCTTGGCCTCGAGCTCCTTGCCGACGTACGGCTGAAGGTCGCGGACGCGGCGCATCTCGACCAGGGAGGCCGGGAGGAAGCCACGGAGGCCGATGTCGAGGATGAGACCACCCTTGACGACCTCGATGACGGTACCGGTGACGATGCCGTCCTCTTCCTTGATCTTCTCGATGGTGCCCCAGGCACGCTCGTACTGGGCGCGCTTCTTCGAGAGGATCAGGCGGCCTTCCTTGTCCTCCTTCTGGAGGACCAGGGCCTCGATCTCGTCGCCGACGGCCACGACCTCGTTCGGGTCGACGTCGTGCTTGATCGAGAGCTCGCGGCTCGGGATGACACCTTCGGTCTTGTAACCGATGTCGAGCAGGACCTCGTCCCGGTCGACCTTCACGATGACGCCGTCGACGATGTCGCCGTCGTTGAAGTACTTGATCGTCTCGTCGATCGCTGCGAGGAAAGCTTCCTCGTTACCGATGTCGTTGACCGCTACCTGCGGGGTGGTGGCGGTGGTCTCGGTGCTGCTCGTCATGTGGGAAAGGGCTCCGGTACGGACATTGAAGTCGTAGGTACTGCTTACGCCGGGAGCCCGTTTCGCTCTGCAGAAGCCGGACAGCCAAGGAAGCGCCACCTTGTGGGCACGAATGCCCGATGGCGCCTCGAGAACCGAGGGGACATACAACAGATGCGAGCGCAGCCTGCTACGTCTGAGGTGCGCAGGCCCGCAGCGCAACTTGTAGCATACGGGGGCAGCCGGACATGGTCAATGCGCGAAGGCGCACACCCGGGGCGGATCACCGCATAACCGGCAGAAGAAACGTCCCTTGAGGCCAGACAGGCCTGTGGGGCCGCCTCCGTGTCGGACCCTGGCGGGTTGGACGGAAGAGTACGACGAGGGAGCCGATCATCCAAGAGCCGGAAGCGTACGAACGCGAGGGATCCGAGGCGTTCGAGCCGGAGGCGACACGCCGTGACGCCGGTGTCGCGGAGAGCGCACGGGCGAACCGGGGCTGGTGGGACCGCAACGCGGACGAGTACCAGGTCGAGCACGGCACGTTCCTCGGCGACGACCGCTTCGTGTGGGGTCCGGAGGGCCTGGACGAGGTGGAGGCCGAGCTGCTCGGCCCGCCGGAGGAGCTGAAGGGCAAGGAGGTCCTGGAGATCGGCGCGGGCGCGGCGCAGTGCGCGCGCTGGCTGGCCGCCCAGGGGGCCCGCCCGGTGGCCCTGGACCTCTCGCACCGCCAGCTGCAGCACGCGCTGCGGATCGGCGGATCGTTTCCGCTGGTGTGCGCGGACGCCGGAGCGCTGCCCTTCGCGGACGGCTCCTTCCACCTGGTCTGCTCGGCGTACGGGGCGCTGCCCTTCGTCGCCGACCCGCGGCTGGTGCTGCGCGAGGTGCGCCGGGTGCTGCGTCCGGGTGGCCGGTTCGTCTTCTCGGTGACGCATCCGATCCGCTGGGCGTTCCCGGACGAGCCGGGCCCCGAGGGCCTGTCGGTGTCGTCCTCCTACTTCGACCGCACGCCCTACGTGGAGCAGGACGAGGAGGGCCGCGCGGTCTACGTCGAGCACCACCGGACGCTCGGCGACCGGGTCCGGGACATCGTGGCGTCCGGTTTCCGCCTGGTGGACCTGGTGGAGCCGGAGTGGCCGGCCTGGAACACCGCGGAGTGGGGCGGCTGGTCCCCGCTGCGCGGCCATCTGATCCCGGGGACGGCGATCTTCGTGTGCGAGCGGGACTGACCTCGGCCGATCGTCGGGGGCACGCGCGTGAGGGCGCTTACCCATACCTACGCGCACGCGCGCGTGAAGGCCGGTTTCGCCGTCGTACGACACTAGGGGCGTGATCCGTTACGACGCCCTGGACGCGCTGCCCGTGCGCTCGGCCCTGCCGGCCCTGACCGACGCCCTGGAGGACGGCGGCACCGCCGTGCTCGTGGCGCCGCCCGGCACCGGCAAGACGACGCTGGTGCCGCTGGTGCTGGCGGGGCTGGTCGGGGACGGGCCCGCACGGCGTGTCGTGGTGGCCGAGCCGCGCCGGATCGCGGTGCGGGCGGCGGCCCGGCGGATGGCGTGGCTGCTGGGCGAGAAGCCCGGCGAGAGCGTGGGCTTCACGGTGCGCGGTGAACGGGCCGTGGGGCGGCACACGCGCGTGGAGGTCGTCACGACCGGTGTGCTGCTGCAGCGGCTGCAACGGGACCAGGAGCTGCCGGGCGTCGACGTCGTGGTCCTCGACGAGTGCCACGAGCGGCATCTGGACGCCGACACGGTGGCCGCGTTCCTGTGGGACGTACGGCAGGCGCTGCGGCCGGAGCTGCGGCTGGTGGCCGCGTCGGCGACGACGGACGCGGAGGGGTGGGCGCGGCTGCTGGGCGGGGCGCCCGTGGTCGAGGCGGAGGGCGTCACGCATCCGGTGGAGGTGGTGTGGGCGCCTCCGGTGCGTCCGGTACGGCCGCCGCACGGGATGCGGGTCGATCCGGCACTGCTCGCGCATGTGGCCTCGGTGGTGCGGCGGGCGCTGGCCGAGCGGGACGGGGACGTGCTGTGCTTCCTGCCGGGTGTGGGCGAGATCGCGCGCGTGGCGGGGCAGCTCGGGGATCTCGGGGCGGTGGACGCGCTCCAGATGCACGGGCGGGCGCCGGCCGCGGTGCAGGACGCGGTGCTCTCTCCGGCAGGGCGGCGGCGGGTGGTGCTGGCGACCTCGGTGGCGGAGTCCTCGCTGACGGTGCCCGGGGTGCGCGTGGTGGTGGACTCGGGGCTCGCGCGCGAGCCGCGGGTGGACCACGCGCGCGGGCTGAGCGGGCTGACGACGGTACGGGCGTCGCGGGCGGCCGGGCGGCAGCGGGCGGGGCGGGCCGGTCGGGAGGCGCCGGGGGCGGTGTACCGGTGCTGGGCCGAGGCTGAGGACGGGCGGCTGCCGGCGTTTCCGGCGCCGGAGATCAAGGTGGCCGACCTGACCGCGTTCGCCCTGCAGGCCGCTTGCTGGGGCGATCCGGACGCCTCCGGGCTGGCGTTGCTCGATCCTCCGCCGGGTGGAGCCATGGCGGCGGCGCGGGAGGTTCTGTCGGCCGTGGGCGCGGTGGACTCCGTCGGTCGGGCCACGTCGGTCGGTGTGCGGCTGGCTCGGCTGGGGGTGCATCCCCGGCTGGGGCGCGCGTTGTTGGATACGGCCGGTGAGGGTGCGGAGGTTGTCGCTCTGCTCTCCGAAGAGGTGCCGCGGGATTACGGGGATGATCTCGCCGGTGCGCTGCGGCGGGCTCGGCGTGGGGGTGACGCCTACGCTGCGCGGTGGGCTGCGGAGGTGCGGCGGCTGCGGGCCGTCTCGGGGGAGTTCTCCCACCCACCCGCCCGTGACCGTCGGCCAGAAGGCCCCGAACAGACCGGACCGGGCGCCCCCGCCGGAGCACGCAGCCATAAGACGGAAGGCCCCGGCCAGGCCGGACCGAGCGACCCCACCGGAGTACGCGGCCGCAAGCCGGAAGGCCCCGAACAGACCGGACCGGGCGCCCCCGCCGGAGCAGGCAGCCATAAGACGGAAGGCCCCGGCCAGGCCGGACCGAGCGCTCCCACCGAAACACGCAGCCACAAGCCAGAAGGCCCCGAACAGACCGGACCAGACGCCCCCACCGAAACACGCAGCCGCAGGACGGAAGGCGACCCCACCGGAGTACGCGGCCGCCAGGCGGAAGGCTCCGGCGGGACCGGACCAGGCGGCCCCGCCGGAGCGCGCGGCCGTGCGGCGGAAGGCTTCGGGCAGGTCGGAGCAGGCGGCGATGGGGACCAGCTCGCCGGGGTCGTTGCTGCGCTGGCCTTTCCTGAGCGGGTCGGCAAGTCCGACGGTGGGTCGTATCTGATGGCTTCGGGGACTCGTGCCGAGTTGGTGGAGGGGTCCGGGCTGCGGAGTGCGCCGTGGATCGTCGTGGCCGTTGCCGATCGGCCCGCCGGGAAGGGGCACGCGCGTGTGCGGCTCGGAGCGGCCGTGAGCGAGGACGTGGCGCGGGCCGCCGCCGGGAGTCTGCTCGGCGAGCGGGACGAGGTCCACTGGGCCGGCGGGGATGTCGTGGCCCGGCATGTCGAGCGGCTCGGCGCCATCGAGCTGGCCGTACGGCCGCTGAGGGACGCCGACCCGGCGCTCGTACGCGACGCCCTGCTCGACGGCCTGCGGCAGGAAGGGCTCGGGCTGCTGCGCTGGTCGCCGGAGGCGGAGGTGCTGCGGCAGCGGCTCGCGTTCCTGCACGCCCGCCTTGGCGAGCCGTGGCCGGACGTGTCCGACGACGCGCTGCACGCGCGCGTGGACGAATGGCTGGAACCGGAGCTGAGCAGGGCGCGGCTGCGGGCCGATCTCGGCCGGATCGACGCCGGGCAGGCCCTCGCGCGGCTGCTGCCGTGGGCGAGCGGGGAGGCCGCGCGGCTGGACGAGCTGGCGCCCGAGCGGATCACGGTACCGAGTGGGTCCAGAATTCGGATCGACTATCGGGATCCGGAGCGGCCCGTGCTCGCGGTGAAGCTGCAGGAGATGTTCGGGCTGCGCGAGACGCCGGCCGTCGCCGGGGTGCCGCTGCTCGTGCATCTGCTCTCGCCCGCCGGGCGGCCCGCCGCCGTCACGGCCGATCTCGCCTCCTTCTGGAAGGGCGGCTACCGGGGCGTACGGGCCGAGTTGCGCGGGCGGTACCCGAAGCATCCGTGGCCCGAGGACCCGGCGACCGCCGAGCCCACCCGGCACACCAACGCGCGGCTCAGGAGCTGACCGGTTCGGGTTCGGCCGGTTCCGTGGATGCCGGGTCCCGGGGGCGGCGGGCGCGGGCCTCCAGGTAGAGGGAGAGGGCGAGGAGCAGCACGCCCGCGGTCAGGGAGCCCCAGGGGACGTACGAGGTGAGCGTCAGCACCAGGGTGCGGTTGTGCTCGACCAGGGCGACCGTGTGCTCGATGTAGTCCTCGCGCATCTTCACGTCCCCGGCGAACGCGGTGACCCTGTCCCGGCCGCCGAGCAGGGTGCCGCCGCGCAGTTCCTCCTTGTGCAGCTCCTCGCCGTAGACGGGCGCGCCGGTGACGGGTTCGACCCAGAACCTGCGGACTGTGCTGTACCAGCGGGTGGTGCCCGTCCTGGCGACCGATTCCGGTGTGATCCCCTGCACGGGCATGGTCTTGGGCATCGGGACCTTGGTCCAGGGGATGGTCTGCTCGAAGTAGTAGACCTGCAGGCCCCGGAAGGTCCGGGTGCCCTTGTAGTGGATGGGGCTGGTGGTGCGGGTCTGCGCGTCGAAGTACTCGTAGTCGCGCTTCTCGGTCAGGAAGGGCCACTTGAACTCGATGCCCTGGCGGGTGACCGGGTCGCCGTCGACCATCTCGCCGGTGGCGTGCACGGGGTCCTGGCTGTGGGCGTCGAAGATGTAGCGCTCGGGGACCTTGGAGACCATCTTGCCGTCGGGGCCCTGGACGTAGGAGAGGCTGTCCCAGACCACGACCGGCCGGCCCGCCGTCTTCTCGATCCTCTGCGCGGCCGCCACGTCGCCCTTGAGGGTCTGCACGATGGTGACCTCGGAGACCTTCCTCGCGCGCATGGTGCCGTAGTCGAGGAGGGTGGCGCCCTTGGCCTCAAGGACCATGTCCTGGTACTGGTTCGCCGGGATCCTGGCCAGGCGCGGGAAGGCGTACCAGCGCATGAGCGGGGCGAGCGCCGCGCAGAAGACGGCGCAGGCGAGCAGGACCAGGCTTGCCTTGCGGCGCATGGAAGGCCTCCCTCCCGGACGGGCGCGGCTACGGGTGCGAGGGCACCGTCGTCAGCAGCGGCTTGGGCGATGTCCGGCCCGTCGGCGTACCCATGGCGGTCATCGCCAGGACCAGGGCGAGCGCGAGGGCGAGACCGGTCGCGGCGGCGATCAGGGCGCGCATACGGGCCTCCCTGGGGGCGGTCGTGTCGTCATGGGTTCCTGATGGGTCGTCAGGTTCGGCACCGTAGCAACGGGCGGGTGAGATGAGAACAGCGGTGCACGTACGAACGGGGGCGCCCTCCCCGCCGGTGCGGGGAGGGCGCCCTGCCGGTTCGGTTGGCGTCAGGAGGCGGACGGGCTCGGGGACGGGGAGGGGCTCGCCGAGGAGTCGGCGGCGGCGACCTTCAGTTCGACGGTGAGCGTCGCCCCGCCGGCGGTGGTGATGCGGAGCAGGAAGGTGCCGCTGGTGTCGTCCGCGTACAGCTTCGGCAGGGTCAGCAGGCCCTTGGCGTCCGTCTGGAGGCCGGTGAGGGTGCGTACGGGCTTGCCGTCGGCGTCCTTGAAGTACGGGCCCTTGTCGTTCTCGGTGGCGTCGGTGTCGGACTTGACGAGGGTGGCGGTGGCCGCGACCTTGTCCGCGGCGGCGCCCTTGTACGTCGCCTTCACCTGGACCTGGTCGGCGAACTCGCCGCCCGGGGTGCAGGTCAGCGGGGTGTCACTGGTGCGCGCCAGCGCGTCGGCGGCGCGCTCGGTGACGGTGGCCGGGTAGGCGACGCCCCCGGCCGTGCGGCCCACGACGGTGGCCATGACCTTGAAGTCGCCGGTCTTCTCGCCGGCCTGGAGGGCCGGTGCGAGGGCGACGCCCTTGGTGTCGGTGGCGACCGTGGCCACGGTCTCGCCGCCGGCGAAGGTGGCGTCGGTGTCCCCGGTGATGGTGAACCGGATCCTGACCTTGGCGACGGCCTTGCCGGCCTTGGTCTCGGCGCGGGTGCCGATCTGTTCGGTGAAGGCGTGGCCGGCCATCGCGGTGAGCTCGGCGGTGCCCGCGTCCTGCAGGTGGTCCACGGTGTCGGTGTTGGTCGGCGGGGTCGTCGGCGGGACGGGCGGCTTCGGCGGGTTCGGACTGGGGCTGCCACTCCCGCCGCCGGGCGTGCTGGGCTTGGGGTCCGGCTTGTGGCCGGGCTTGGTCTTCGGCGCCTTCGGGTGCTTCGGGGAGTTGGCTCCCGGGGTGCCGTCGTCGCTGCGGTGGGTGGGCACCCTGCCGGTGCCGTCGGGCACGGAGTGGGTGCCCTTGCGGTAGTACTCCAGCCACGACAGGACGGTGTTCAGGTAGTCCTGCGAGTTGTTGTAGCTGAGGATCGCGCTGTGCAGGTCGGCGTCGCGCGAGAGGTCCCAGCCGTTGCGGCACAGGTAGTGGCCCGCGGCGAGGGCGGCGTCGTAGACGTTGTTGGGGTCCTTCTTGCCGTCGCCGTTGCCGTCGCGGCCGGCCCAGGCCCAGGTCGACGGGATGAACTGCATGGGGCCGACGGCCTGGTCGTACGCGGTGTTGCCGTCGTAGACGCCGTGGTCGGTGTCCTTGATGAGCGCGAAGCCGTTGCCGTCGAGCGCCGGGCCCAGGATCCGGCCGATCGTGGTGCCGTCGGCGTCGACCCGGCCGCCGCGGGCCTGACCCGACTCGACCTTGCCGATCGCGGCGAGCAACTGCCAGGGCAGATTGCAGCCGGGTTTGGCGGAACGCAGTTCGGCCTCGGCCTTCTTGTAGGCGTCGAGGACCGTCGCCGGGATGCCGGCCTCGGCGTCGCCCTGGGCGACGGGGGTGCCGGTGGCGGTCGGCGAGGGGCTGGGGTCGGGGCTGTTGAGCGGCGGCAGGTCCGTGTAGTACGGCGAGTTGCCGGTGGCGTTGCCGCCGGAGGACGGGTCGGGTACGGGGGCGGAGGCACCGGCCGTCGCCTGTCTGCCGTGGTCCTCCCCGGGCACTCCCGGAGCCTGGGACGCCGACAGAGCCGCGACCGCCGCCGCGGCCACGGCGGTGGTCGCCGCGCCCTTGCGCAGCCGCCTTCCGAAATGCGCCGCCATCGAGTGAACCCCTCCTGTGGACTGTGTGCGTCCGTCTCCGTCTGTCTGCCTCGCCCTGGTGTGACGGTTGACCCGGTGTTTCGGTTGCCCCTGTGGCGTCCTTCCATCTGCGCGACGTGTGTGTGACCGTGCGCCCGGCAGGGCGCGCCGCACGTGACCCTACGGCAACTTGCCTTGAGCCGGGACCCGTTCACGCCCGCTTTTCACCCGTCGGCCAACTGCCGTTGTCCCGCAGGACCTCGGAAGGTGGTGGTCCCGCATACCGGACGGTCCCGGTCAGCCGGACTCCGGACGACCTGATCGGCGCATCCCCGGACGGACGCGATCAACGGTCGGCGCCACGGCCGACGAGCGCTCCTGGGGGCGCTGTTGCCGCTCACGCTCAGCCATGCGGCGACCGTGCTGCCCGCGGTCCGCCGGGACGGAACCGGCCGCGGCCCGCTGATGCCGGCGGTGCTCCTCGCGGTTCCTTCACGCCCGGCATGCCCCTCTATGCGGCGAGTGTCCTGCCGAAAGGCATGGAATTCGGCGCGGTCACACACGCGTTCGCCGGGGTCCTCACGGGCCGGCGTGCTCATCTCCTGGGCACGGGTGGGGCTGTGGCTGCTCGTCCGCGCGCCGATGCTCGCGTTGCTGCCCCGGGACCGGCAGGGGCGGCCGGTCGTGCTGCTGCGTTGTGGTGTGCCACGCGCGCGTGGCACGCGGCGTCACGGTGGTGCGGTGGTACGTCTCCGCGGTGCTGGGCGCGCTGACCCATGTGGCGCGGGACGCGTTCTCGCATCGAGGGCGGCGGGGGACACGGCTGGTTCCGGCCCTCGGGCGGGGCCGGCTGGCGGGCATGCCGCCGTCCTCGTGGCTGTGGTACGGCTCGTCCGTGGTGGGCGCGGTCGTGATCGCGGTGTCCGCCGTGCGTGCGCTGCGGCGGGCGCCGGGCGGGGAGCCGGTGGGAGGGGCGGCGGGGGCGCCGTGCTGTCCGCGCGGGACCGATGGCGGGCCGGCGCGGTGATCGGCGGCTGTGCGGTGGCCGGGGCGGTGCGGCGGGCCGCGCGCCGGGGGCGCTCACGGAGGCGCCGGAGCGGCCGTGGGAACTGGTGCCCACCCAGTGCTTCGGGGTGGGCGCCGGACTGGTCCTGGGTCCTGGGGACGGTGCTGTACGCCGTCGGGTCAGGGCGCGGCGTCGGGGCCCGGTTCCGGACGGTTCTGGGGGTCTCGGTGATCGTGGTGATCCCGGTGATCCAGTTGATCCCGGTGGGATGGTCGGTGCGGGCCGGGGGCGGCCGGTCGATCGGTGAGGGACGCGACGAAGACCGTGAGGGTGCACCGGGGGCGCCGTCTCGGGATCGCGGTGAGCGCGAGGGCGAGGTAGCCGCGGGCGAGGTCGGCCCACTGGCGCCAGTCGGGGGCGCGGTCCACAGGGGCGGTCAGGCCGGCGAGTCTGTGCCGGAGGTTCGTGGCGGCCCTGCGGACGGTCGCGGTCAGGTCGGCGGGGATGCGGGCGGTGCTTGCGTCGGCCGCGAGGGCCGGGACCGGCGAGGCGGGCATGGCCTGCGCCGAGGCGGCGTCCGCCCAGGCCCGGGTGTCTGCCTCGGGCGTCCGGCGGTGAAGCATGCGTATACCCATGCCCGCAGTTTTGCGGCTGTGGGGGGTGGGGGGCGTTTTGGCGGGGGCCACGTGAGTGACGGGTCCCTCCGGGGGCTCGGCCGAATTGCTGGTGTGGGCGCCGGGTTCTTGTGCCGGTGGGCGGGGGTGGGGCCTGGGCAGGATGGGGCCTGGGCAGGATGGGGCTGGGGCAGGGTGAGGTTGCGGTGGGTTCGGCACCGCCGGGTCGGGGCGTAGGGGCTGAGCGGCGTTCCGGCGGGATATGGGGGCCGGGGCATTCGGGGTGCGGGATGGACCCGGACACGGTGCCGCAGCAGCTCGGCACCGCCGGATCAGGCCGCGAGGGCCGAGCACCGTTGCCCGCGAGATGTGGCAGGCCGGGGCGGGATGCGGAGGGGGCACCGGTGGAGAAGTGGGGCCGGTGTCGGTGGTTGGGGGCCGGGGCGGTGTGGCGGAGGGGGCATTGCAGCCGAGGCCGGTTGCCATGCCCGCTCCGCCCGGGCGACGCAGGCTAGTGCGCTGCCGACTCCCAGTCCGGGCCGACGCCGACCGAGACGTCCAGGGGGGCTCGGAGGTGGACGGCGTCGGACATCTCGTGGCGGACGATCTGCTCGGCGGCCGACCGCTCGCCGGGGGCGATCTCCAGGACGATTTCGTCGTGGACCTGCAGCAGCATGCGGGACTTCAGGTCCGCTGCCCGCAGGGCGCTGTCCACCTTGAGCATGGCGATCTTGACGATGTCGGCGGCCGTGCCCTGGATGGGCGCGTTGAGGGCCATGCGCTCGGCGGCCTCGCGGCGCTGGCGGTTGTCGCTGTTGAGGTCCGGCAGGTAGCGGCGGCGGCCGAAGAGGGTCGCCGTGTAGCCCGTCGCCCGCGCCTCGTCGACCGCCCGGCGCAGGTAGTCCCGGACGCCGCCGAAACGCTCGAAGTAGGCGTCCATCAGGCCACGCGCCTCCGCGGCCTCGATGTTCAGCTGCTGGGACAGGCCGAAGGCGGACAGGCCGTAGGCCAGGCCGTACGACATCGCCTTGATCTTGCGGCGCATCTCCGCGTCCACCGCGGTGGGCTCGACACCGAACACCTGGGAGGCGGCCGTGGTGTGCAGGTCCTCGCCGGAGGTGAACGCCCGGATCAGGCCTTCGTCCTCGGACAGGTGGGCCATCACGCGCAGCTCGATCTGGCTGTAGTCGGCGGTCATCAGGGACTCGAAGCCCTCGCCGACCACGAAGCCGCGGCGGATCGCGCGGCCCTCGTCCGTGCGGACCGGGATGTTCTGCAGATTCGGGTCCGTGGAGGACAGGCGACCGGTCGCGGCCACCGTCTGGTTGAAGGTGGTGTGGATACGGCCGTCGCCCGCGATGGTCTTGATCAGTCCCTCGACCGTGACCCGCAGCTTCGCCTGCTCGCGGTGGCGGAGCATGATCACCGGCAGTTCGTTGTCGGTCTGGGTGGCGAGCCAGGCCAGGGCGTCGGCGTCGGTGGTGTAGCCGGTCTTGGTCTTCTTGGTCTTCGGCAGGGCCAGCTCACCGAAGAGGACTTCCTGCAGCTGCTTGGGCGAGCCCAGGTTGAACTCGTGCCCGGCGGCCGCGTGGGCCTCCTTCACGGCCTGCTGCACCGCACCCGCGAACATCTGCTCCATCGCTTCGAGGTGCGCGCGGTCGGCCGCGATGCCGTGGCGCTCCATGCGGGCGAGCAGGGCGGAGGTGGGCAGCTCCATGTCGCGCAGGAGGTCGGCCGCGCCGACCTCCTCGAGGCGGGTCCCGAAGGCCTCGCCGAGGTCGAGGACCGCGCGGGCCTGGATCATCAGCGCCTCGGCCTCCGCGCCGTCGTCGGCACCGAAGGCCAGCTGGCCGTCGGCCGCGGCGGCGGGCGCCAGCTCGCGGTGCAGGTACTCCAGGGACAGCGCGTCCAGGTCGAAGGAGCGGCGGCCCGGCTTGACCAGGTAGGCGGCGAGCGCGGTGTCCATGGTCACGCCCTCGACGGACCAGCCGTGCTCGGCGAAGACGCGCATGGCGCCCTTGGCGTTGTGGAACACCTTGGGGCGGCCGGTGTCGGCCAGCCAGGCCGCGAACGCGTTCTCGTCGGCCTCGTCCATCTCGGCCGGGTCGAACCAGGCGGCCGCTCCCCCGGCCGCGGCAAGGGCGACCTCGGCGACCGAGCCGGCGCCCAGCGCCCAGGTGTCGACGGTGGCCACGCCCAGGGTCTCGGCGCCGTGCTCGGCGAGCCAGGGGGCCAGCTCGCCGGTGCGCAGGATCTTGCCGTCGATTTCCACGCCGTCGGTGGTGATCGGGGTGACCTCGGCCTCCTCGGCGCCGGGGTCGACGGCGAAGAGACGCTCGCGCAGGGACGGGTTGCGGATCTCCAGGGTGTCCAGGACCATCGTGACGCCCTTGCGGTCGTACGCGGCCCGCTCCAGGTCGGCGACCGCCTTGGGCAGCTCGACCTGGCGCTCCAGCTCGGTGAGGACGCGGTTGAGCTTGACCGACTCCAGGTGGTCGCGGAGGTTCTGCCCGGCCTTGCCCTTGACCTCGTCGACGCGCTCGACCAGCTCGGCGAAGGAGCCGAACTGGTTGATCCACTTCGCCGCTGTCTTCTCGCCGACGCCGGGGATGCCGGGGAGGTTGTCGGACGGGTCGCCGCGCAGGGCCGCGAAGTCCGGGTACTGGGCGGGCGTCAATCCGTACTTCTCGAAGACCTTCTCCGGGGTGAACCGTGTCAGCTCCGAGACGCCCTTCGTCGGGTAGAGCACGGTGATGTTGTCGGTGACCAGCTGGAAGGAGTCGCGGTCGCCGGTGACGATCAGCACCTCGAAGCCCTCGGCCTCGGCCCTGGTGGCGAGGGTGGCGATGACGTCGTCCGCCTCGAACCCCTCCACGGCGAAACGCGGGGCGTGCATCGCGTCGAGGAGCTCGCCGATCAGCTCCACCTGGCCCTTGAACTCGTCCGGCGTCTTGGAACGGTTCGCCTTGTACTCGGTGAACCGCTCCGAGCGCCAGGTCTTGCGCGAGACGTCGAAGGCCACCGCGAAGTGCGTCGGCGCCTCGTCACGCAGGGTGTTGGCCAGCATCGACGCGAAGCCGTAGATCGCGTTCGTCGGCTGGCCGGTCGCGGTCGTGAAGTTCTCCGCGGGCAGCGCGAAGAACGCGCGGTAGGCCAGCGAGTGCCCGTCCATGAGCATCAGCCGGGGACGGGTGCCGCCGGGGTTCTTGTCGGTCTGCTTCGATGCTGTCTCTGCCACGCCCTCGATCCTGCCACGCCGCACTGACACTCCGGTCCGAGACCGAGTGGAGGGCTGCGCAGGGTTGCCCCCGGTCACCGAGAGTGCCGGTGTTCTTGTATGCCCTCCGGCACGGTTGTCGGTGCCCCGTGGGAGGATCGGCAGCGTACTTCTCACACGCAGTCGAAGGGGAGCGTGCGATGGCGACGAAGCCGCCCAAGGGTGATCCGGTTCAGGACGCGCCGCAGGTCGCGGAGCCGAAGCACGCAGCGGCGGGGCTGCCCGCGATCGGGCACACGCTGCGCATCGCCCAGCAGCAGATGGGCGTGCGGCGCACGGCGCTGACGCTGCTGCGGGTGAACCAGAAGGACGGGTTCGACTGCCCGGGCTGCGCCTGGCCGGAGCCGGAGCACCGGCACAAGGCGGAGTTCTGCGAGAACGGCGCGAAGGCGGTCGCCGAGGAGGCCACCCTGCGCCGGGTCACCCCGGAGTTCTTCGCCGCGCACCCCGTCGCCGACCTGGCGACCAGGAGCGGGTACTGGCTTGGGCAGCAGGGGCGGCTCACCCACCCCATGTATCTGCCCGAGGGCGGCTCGCACTACGAGCCGGTCGGCTGGGACCGCGCCTTCGACATCGTCGCCGAGGAGATCTCCCACCTCTCCTCCCCCGACGAGGCCGTCTTCTACACCTCGGGCCGTACCAGCAACGAGGCCGCGTTCCTGTACCAGCTGTTCGCGCGCGAGCTGGGCACGAACAACCTGCCGGACTGCTCGAACATGTGCCACGAGTCGTCCGGGTCGGCGCTCGGCGAGACCATCGGCGTCGGCAAGGGCAGCGTCCTGCTGGAGGACCTCCACAAGGCCGACCTGATCATCGTCGCGGGGCAGAACCCGGGGACGAACCATCCGCGCATGCTCTCCGCGCTGGAGAAGGCCAAGGCGAACGGCGCGCGGATCATCAGCGTCAATCCGCTGCCCGAGGCCGGCCTGGAGCGGTTCAAGAACCCGCAGACCCCGCAGGGCCTGCTGAAGGGCGCCGCCCTCACCGATCTGTTCCTGCAGATCCGCATCGGCGGCGACCAGGCCCTCTTCCGGCTCCTCAACAAGCTGATCCTTGAGACGGACGGCGCGGTCGACGAGGAGTTCGTCCGCGAACACACCCATGGCTTCGAGGAGTTCGCCGCGGCCGCCCGTGCCGCCGACTGGGACGAGACCCTGAAGGCGACGGGCCTCACGCGCGCGGAGATCGAGCAGGCCCTCGGCATGGCGCTCGCCTCGAAGCGGACGATCGTCTGCTGGGCCATGGGCCTCACCCAGCACAAGCACGCCGTACCGACCATCCGCGAGGTGGTCAACTTCCTGCTGCTGCGCGGCAACATCGGCCGGCCGGGCGCCGGTGTGTGCCCGGTGCGCGGGCACAGCAACGTCCAGGGCGACCGCACCATGGGAATCTTCGAGCGCCCGGCGCCGGCCTTCCTGGACGCGCTGGAGAAGGAGTTCGGGTTCGCGCCGCCGCGGGAGCACGGCTTCGACGTCGTACGGGCCATCCGCGCGCTGCGCGACGGCGAGGCGAAGGTGTTCTTCGCCATGGGCGGCAACTTCGTCTCCGCCTCCCCCGACACGGAGGTCACCGAGGCCGCGATGCGGCGCGCGCGGCTGACGGTGCACGTGTCGACCAAGCTCAACCGCTCGCACGTGGTCACCGGCGCGCGGGCGCTGATCCTGCCCACGCTGGGCCGCACCGAGCGGGACCTGCAGGCGAGCGGCGAGCAGTTCGTGACCGTCGAGGACTCGATGGGCATGGTGCACGCCTCGCGCGGCCGGCTCGCGCCCGCGGGCGCGCACCTGCGGTCGGAGCCGGCCATCATCTGCGCTCTCGCGCGCCGTGTCCTCGGCGCGGACAGCGTCGTGCCGTGGGAGGAGTTCGAGAAGGACTACGCGACGATCCGTGACCGCATCGCGCGCGTGGTCCCCGGTTTCCAGGACTTCAACGCGCGCGTGGCCCGGCCGGGCGGCTTCGCCCTGCCGCACGC
The DNA here is from genome assembly GCF_009604455.1 of Streptomyces sp. RB17. GTDB lineage: Bacteria > Actinomycetota > Actinomycetes > Streptomycetales > Streptomycetaceae > Streptomyces. The sequence continues at coordinate 1,240,969 of NZ_WEGL01000001.1, read as the reverse complement.
CCCGCGCGACGAGCGCCGCTTCCCGACCGCCACGGGCAAGGCGAACTTCACGGCGGCGCCGGTGGAGTACCCCGAACTGCCCGAGGGCCGGCTGCTGTTGCAGACCCTGCGCTCGCACGACCAGTACAACACCACGATCTACGGCCTGGACGACCGCTACCGGGGCATCACCGGCGGCCGACGGGTGGTTCTCGTGCATCCCGAGGACGCGCGGGCGCTCGGGTTCACCGAGGGGTCGTACGTCGATCTGGTGAGCGAGTGGAAGGACGGCGTGGAGCGGCGGGCGCCCGGTTTCCGGGTCGTGCACTACCCGACACCCCGGGGCTGCGCGGCGGCGTACTACCCGGAGACGAACGTCCTGGTCCCGCTCGACGCCACGGCCGACACCAGCAACACGCCGGCCAGCAAGTCCGTGGTCGTACGTCTCGAAGGTCACACCGCGGCCCCGGAGGGCCGTCTGGAACAATCGGTGACCGACTGAGCGTTTGCTCAGCGAGCAGACAGCGATCCGAGGACGGAGCCGGGCCCATGGGCGAGCAGCAGCGAGTGAAGTTCCCGCAGGAGGTCATCGACGAGTACGCCGCGCTCGGTGTCGACCTGCCCGCCCTGTTCTCGGCCGGGCATCTCGGCACGCGTATGGGTGTGCAGATCCTGGAGGCCTCGGCGGAGAAGGTCGTCGGGACCATGCCGGTGGAGGGCAACACCCAGCCGTACGGCCTGCTGCACGGCGGCGCGTCCGCGGTACTGGCGGAGACGCTCGGCTCGGTCGGCTCCATGCTGCACGGCGGCAGCTCGAAGATCGCCGTGGGCGTGGACCTGAACTGCACGCACCACCGCGGGGTCCGCTCGGGCCTGGTGACCGGTGTGGCCACGCCGGTGCACCGGGGCCGTTCGACGGCGACGTACGAGATCGTGATCAGCGACGAGCAGGGCCGCCGGGTGTGCAGCGCCCGGCTGACCTGCCTGCTGCGGGACGTGAACCAGGACGACGCCGCACGCGTCCAGGGCACCCGCGCCTGACCGTGACCGGCGGGGTCGGCCGACCCCGCCGAGCCGTCGCGCCCGGCGAAACGGCTGCTCCCCGCAGCGGCCCGCCGCCGGGCACGGACCTCGCATACGAAAACTCAACGGGCGGATCCCACCGCCGAATTGGCGGGCCGACAGAATCGACGGAGCCCAGCCGGCGGCACGGGGGTACGGCCGCCCCAGCCCACGTGCACGCACCGCCCGCTGCACACCCCCGCGACCCACCACCCGTCGCCCACGGCCCGCGGCCCGCCCAGCCGGCCGCCCGTCGCGCGTCTCCGCCCCGCGGCGCGGAAACGCGAAGAAGTTCCGAAGCCCCGCATCCAGTCGCGCCTTCCGTCCGCGCCTTCCGTCCGCCTTCCAGCGGCGACTTCTTTTTCCTGCATGTAACGCTGGGTAATATGCGTGCAATACGCATTCATACTTTCACTTCTGCACCCATTGCCGCACAACACCACCCGGGCCCACGGAAGTCACCCGGAGCAACGGTGTCGTGTAATCACCAAAACCACCGAGACGCCTGAACCGATTGCGGCAAGGCCTGCAGTTTCTCAGAATGCGGACGGGGTGAATCGGGCCGAATTCCTGCTTTTCCCCCACGCTGTACCGCTCTGCATTACCTCGTGTCATAACAAGAGCGTCACAGCCTTGGTCAAGCACTCCTCCACGTTCCTCACACCCGCTTAGAGTCACGGCCAGTCACCGCTCCATAGGGAGTTCGGTACCGGCGCGGCAGCTCCGCCCCTCGAGGGGCGGAACGTGCCTGCGGAAAGGATCGATAGTGCGACAGCGTTCTCTGGTGATTCTTACCTCCGTGCTGACCACCGGAGCTCTGACTCTCACCGCTTGCGGCTCCCGCAACAACGACAGCAAGGGCGGCGACAGTGGCAACGTGACCGTCACGATCGGCGTCGACGCTCCGCTGACCGGCCAGAACTCCGCGACGGGCCTGGGCATTCAGTACGGCGCCCAGATCGCCGTCGACGATGCCAACAAGAACAAGACGGTCCCGGGCGTCACCTTCAAGATCAAGGCGCTGGACGACAAGGCGATCCCCGCCACCGGCCAGCAGAACGCCACCCAGCTCGTCTCCGACAAGAGCGTGCTCGGCGTCGTCGGCCCGCTCAACTCCGGTGTGGCCACGCAGATGCAGCAGGTCTTCGCCACCGCCAACCTGGTGGAGATCTCCCCGTCCAACACCAACCCCGAGCTCACCCAGGGCAAGAACTGGCAGACCAGCAAGTCCCGCCCGTTCAAGACCTACTTCCGCACCGCCACCACCGACGCCCTGCAGGGCGCCTACGCGGCGGACTACGCCTACAACGGCGTCCACGCGAAGAAGGCGTTCGTCGTCGACGACAAGCAGACCTACGGCGCGGGCCTCTCCAAGATCTTCACGGAGCAGTTCACCAAGCAGGGCGGCAAGGTCATCGGCACCGACCACGTCAACACCGGTGACCGTGACTTCTCCACCCTGGTCACCAAGATCAAGAACTCGGGTGCCGACCTGCTCTACTACGGCGGCCAGTACGACGAGTCCGAGGTGCTGACCAAGCAGCTCAAGGAAGCCGGCGCCAAGATCCCGCTGTTCGGCGGTGACGGAATGTTCACCCCGACCTACATCAAGACCGCCGGCAAGGCCGCCGAGGGCGACCTCGTCACCTCCATCGGCGTCCCCGTCGACACCCTGCCCGCCGCCAAGGACTTCGTAGCCACCTACAAGGCCAAGAAGTACCCCGGCGACTACGGCACTTACGGCTCCTACGCCTACGACGCCGCCACCGCCATCATCAAGGCCGTCGGCCAGGTCGTGAAGGACGGCAAGATTCCGTCCGACGCCCGCAGCCAGATCGTCGACGGCGTCCAGAAGACCTCCTTCGACGGCATCTCCGGCAACATCTCGTTCGACGAGTACGGCGACACCACGAACAAGCAGCTGACCGTCTACCAGGTCAAGAACGGTGAGTGGAAGTCCGTCAAGAGCGGAACGGCCAGCCCGAAGTAAGCCACCGAAACACATCGCCTCACCAGGGCCGCGCGGCGCAGACCACCGTCACCGCGCGGCCCGCCTTCTACCGCCCCCTTGACTCTCCCCACCACATGGAGGCCATGCGGTGAACACCCTGCCGCAGCAGCTGGCCAACGGGCTGTTCCTCGGCTCGATGTACGGGCTGATCGCCATCGGCTACACGATGGTGTACGGCATCGTCCAGCTCATCAACTTCGCCCACGGCGAGATCTTCATGACCGGAGGCTTCGGCGCCCTCACGGTCTACCTCGTCCTGCCGGACGGCATATCCATGTGGATAGCCCTGCCGGTGATGCTGATCGGCGGTGCACTGGTCGCCGTGCTCATCGCCGTCGGCGCCGAGCGTTTCGCCTACCGCCCCCTGCGCGGCGCACCACGCCTCGCCCCACTGATCACCGCGATCGGCCTGTCGCTCGCCCTGCAGCAGGCGGTCTTCAACTGGTACCACGTCGACGGCGACGCCAAGTCCGCCCGCGTCTTCCCGCAGTTGCCCTTCGGCCCCCTGCACATCGGCTCCGTGACCGTGCAGAGCGGTGACGTCTTCCTGATCATCGCCGCCCCGGTGTGCATGGCGGTCCTCGCCTTCTTCGTCCGGCTCTCCCGCACCGGCCGCGCCATGCAGGCCACCGCCCAGGACCCCGACACCGCCCAGCTGATGGGCATCGACACCAACCGCATCATCGTCATCGCCTTCGCCATCGGCGGCTTCTTCGCAGCCGTCGCCGGCGTCTCCTACGGCCTCAAGTACGGCTCGGTCTCCTACGACATGGGCTTCCTCGCCGGCCTCAAGGCGTTCACCGCGGCCGTCCTCGGCGGCATCGGCAACATCTACGGCGCCATGCTCGGCGGCCTCGTCCTCGGCCTCGCCGAAGCCATGGCCACCGCCTACATCGCCGACATCCCCGGCATGCACCAGCTCGGCGGCGGCAGCTGGGCTCCCGTGTGGGCCTTCGTCCTCCTCATCCTCGTACTCCTCTTCAGGCCACAGGGCCTGCTCGGCGAACGCGTCGCGGACAGGGCGTGAGCAGCATGACCGACACCGAGAAGACCCCCGTCATCCCGCTGCCCCCGGCCCTCGCACGACCGCTGGCCGCGGCAGGCGCCGTCCTCACCATCGCCTCCACGTTCCTCTCCTGGACCTGGACCGCCACCTTCCCCGGCGACCTGACCGTCTACGGCTATCCGGCCGGCCTCCAGGTGATCACCCTGGTCAGCGCCGCGATCGCCCTCGTGTACGCCCTCTCCGGCTACGGCATCCCCGGCCTCGCCCGCATCAACCCCAGCGGCAGCAACAACACCCTGGCACTGTTCGGGATCGGCACCTTCGCCGTCGTCTGGTTCACCGTCATCGCCATCACCGTCGACCTCGGCGGCCTCGTCAACGTCGACCCCGGCGGGTTCGTCGCGGCAGCCGCCGCACTCCTGCTCGCCATCGGCACGCTCGGCCTCCCGCTGAACCGGCGCACCGCCGCATCCCTCCAGCCCCCCAGCTGGGCCGCGCGTCGCGCGCTCGGCGTGTTCTACCGCGCGCTGCGCCATCTGCGGCTCACCAAGCCGGCGATCCCACGGGCGGCCACCACCACCGCTCTGGCGGAACGCCTCGCCATCACCGTCGGCACCGCCCTCGCCCTGATCATCTTCACCTACGGCATCGGCATCAACGACGACGACAGCGAGACCTTCATCGGCTTCCTGCTCGCCCTCGCCTTCGGCGCCTGGGGCTTCGTCCACGCCGGCCTCCTCGACCGGTACGCGACCATGTCCGCCCGCCACAAGGGCTTCGCCACCACCCTGGCCTTCGTCGCCGCCGTGATCTTCCCCTTCACCCAGAGCGACGACCACAACGCCAACATCGGCGTCAACATCCTCATCTTCGCCACCGTCGCCCTCGGCCTGAACATCGTCGTCGGCCTCACCGGCCTGCTCGACCTCGGTTACGTCGCCTTCCTCGGCGTCGGCGCCTACGCCGCCGCCCTGGTCTCCGGCTCCGAATACTCCCCCTACAACGTCCACTTCCCCTTCTGGGCCGCCGCCCTCACCGGCATGGCCGCCTCGCTGGTCTTCGGTGTCCTGATCGGCGGCCCCACACTGCGGCTGCGCGGCGACTACCTGGCCATCGTCACCCTCGGCTTCGGAGAGATCTTCCGCATCACCGTCAACAGCCTGGACGGCGACTCCGGACCCAACGTCACCCGCGGCCCCAACGGCATCACCCAGATCCCCGACATCAAGATCTTCGGGTTCAACCTCGGTGACGCCCACGACGTCGCCGGCTTCACCCTCGGCCGCTTCGCCAACTACCTCTTCCTGATGCTCCTCATCACGGCCATCGTCGTCCTCGTCTTCACCCGCGCCGCCGACTCCCGCATCGGCCGCTCGTGGATCGCCATCCGCGAGGACGAGACCGCCGCCACCGCCATGGGCATCAACGGCTTCCGGGTCAAGCTCATCGCCTTCGCACTCGGCGCCTCCCTCGCCGGCCTCGCCGGCACCGTGATGGCGCACGTCAACTACAGCGTCAACCCGCAGCCGTACCAGTTCGCCGGCGCCGCCCCGCCCAACTCGGCCTTCCTCCTGGCCGCCGTCGTCCTCGGCGGCATGGGCACCGTCAGCGGCCCGCTGCTCGGCGCGAGCGTGCTCTACCTGGTCCCGGAAAAGCTCCAGTTCCTGCAGAACTACGAGCTGTTGGCCTTCGGCATCGCGCTGGTCCTGCTCATGCGCTTCCGCCCGGAGGGCATCATCGCCAACCGCCGCCGCCAGCTGGAGTTCCACGAGACCGGCCAGCTCGACATACCGGAACAGCAGACGCTGACCGACGAGGCGGCCGTCAGCAAGGCAGGGGCGTAAGGAACCATGACGACACCTGTACTCGAAGCCCGCGACGTCACGATGCGCTTCGGCGGCCTCACCGCCGTCCGATCCGTCGACTTCACCGTCAACAGCGGCGAGATCGTCGGCCTCATCGGCCCGAACGGCGCCGGCAAGACCACCTTCTTCAACTGCCTCACCGGCCTGTACATCCCCACCGAGGGAACGGTCGCCTACCAGGGCAAGGTGCTGCCGCCCAAGCCGCACCTGGTGACGCAGGCGGGCATCGCCCGCACCTTCCAGAACATCCGGCTCTTCGCCAACATGACCGTCCTGGAGAACGTCCTCGTGGGCCGCCACACGCGGACCAAAGAGGGCCTGTGGTCCGCACTGCTGCGCGGCCCCGGCTTCCGCAAGGCCGAGAAGGAGTCCGAGGCGAAGGCCATGGAACTCCTCGAGTTCGTCGGCCTCGCCGCCAAGCGCGACCACCTCGCACGCAACCTGCCCTACGGCGAGCAGCGCAAGCTGGAGATCGCCCGGGCACTCGCGAGCGAACCGGGCCTGCTCCTGCTCGACGAACCGACGGCCGGCATGAACCCGCAGGAGACCCGCTCCACCGAGGAACTGGTCTTCGCCATCCGCGACAAGGGCATCGCCGTCCTCGTCATCGAGCACGACATGCGGTTCATCTTCAACCTGTGCGACCGGGTCGCCGTGCTCGTCCAGGGCGAGAAGCTCATCGAGGGCACCTCCGACGTCGTACAGGCCGACGAACGCGTCGTCGCCGCCTACCTGGGCGAGCCCTTCGAGGGCGACCCGGGCGCGGCGGAAGTCGCGGAGGTCGAGGCCGCGGAGACCGAGGCCGCCGAAGCCACGGCCGACCCCGCAACCGAACCCGCCGACGCGGAGAGCAACAGCACCACCGAGGGAGAGGCCCAGTGACCGCACTGCTGGAGGTCGAGGACCTCAGGGTCGCCTACGGCAAGATCGAGGCCGTCAAGGGCATTTCGTTCAGCGTCGAAGCCGGCCAGGTCGTCACCCTCATCGGCACCAACGGCGCCGGCAAGACGACCACCCTGCGCACCCTGTCGGGCCTGCTCAAGCCCACATCCGGAAAGATCGTCTTCGACGGCAAGCCACTCGCCGCCGTACCCGCGCACAAGATCGTCGCACTCGGACTCGCCCACTCCCCCGAGGGCCGGCACATCTTCCCGCGCCTCAGCATCACCGAGAACCTCCAACTCGGCGCCTTCCTCCGCAAGGACAAGGAGGCCATCGAGAAGGACATCCAACGCGCCTACGACCTCTTCCCCATCCTCGGCGAACGCCGCAAGCAGGCCGCAGGCACCCTCTCCGGCGGCGAACAACAGATGCTGGCAATGGGCAGGGCGCTGATGTCCCAGCCGAAACTGCTGATGCTGGACGAGCCGTCCATGGGCCTGTCGCCGATCATGATGCAGAAGATCATGTCCACGATCGCCGAACTGAAGTCCCAGGGCACGACCATCCTCCTGGTCGAACAGAACGCCCAAGCGGCGCTCTCACTCGCCGACCAGGGACACGTCATGGAAGTCGGCAACATCGTCCTGTCCGGCACCGGCCAGGACCTGCTGCACGACGAGTCGGTCCGCAAGGCCTACCTCGGCGAGGACTGACCCGCACAACGGCAGAGGCCCGCGCCCCCTTCTCCGGGGCGCGGGCCTCTGTCGTACGGATCAGCCCTTCTTGGCCGACTTCTTCTCCTCGTTGTCCGCGATCACAGCCTCCGCAACCTGCTGCATCGACATCCGCCGGTCCATCGAGGTCTTCTGGATCCACCGGAACGCGGCCGGCTCGGTCAGCCCGTACTCCGTCTGCAGGATCGACTTCGCACGGTCGACCAGCTTGCGGGTCTCCAGGCGCTGGGTGAGGTCGGCGACCTCCTGCTCCAGCTGCTTCAACTCGGTGAAACGCGAGACGGCCATCTCGATGGCCGGGACGACATCGCTCTTGCTGAACGGCTTCACCAGGTACGCCATCGCACCGGCGTCCCGGGCACGCTCGACGAGGTCGCGCTGCGAGAAGGCGGTCAGCATCAGCACCGGCGCGATGGACTCCTCGGCGATCTTCTCGGCCGCCGAGATCCCATCGAGCTTGGGCATCTTCACGTCCAGGATGACCAGGTCCGGCCGGTGCTCGCGGGCCAGCTCGACGGCCTGCTCACCGTCCCCGGCCTCACCGACGACGGTGTACCCCTCCTCCTCCAGCATCTCTTTCAGATCGAGCCGGATCAGCGCCTCGTCCTCGGCGATGACGACACGGGTCGTCAGCGGAGGCACGTGCGACTTGTCGTCGTCGGGCACGTCTACGGGCTGGGGCGACTCGGGGGTCACGGGGGCTCCTCGTTCCAGGCAGGGGTACTGCTGACAAGAGCCTACCTAGCTACGGTATGGTGGACGCGCGGAGGGTCAGGGGAAACCTTGGATTCTGCGAGCCCCGGTAGCCCAATTGGCAGCAGGCAACGGATTCAAAACCCGTACAGTGTCGGTTCGAGTCCGACCCGGGGCACTTTTCCTTGGATTCCAAGGTCGGGATTGCAAGCGGAGGGTCACGTTCTCGTGATTCTCCGCTTTTTGCTGCATCCAACACTGAACAGTGACTCAGAGTAGTCATATGTACGACGTCAGCACACGCAAGCGAGCTCTCGCACTGGTGGCTCAGGGCCGCAGCCTCAACTCCGTCAGCAAGGAGACAGGCATATCCCGGGCCGCGATCCGCTCCTGGCAGCACCGCTTGGAGCCCCTGCCGGGCATGGCAACCCCAGACCCCGGTCCCCCGCTGACGACCGCGCCGGCGCGTGGCCCGGCCTGATGCAGCAATGCCGCGAGGCCATCACGAGGGTGCGCCCCGGCATCGGCGTCTACGCCCTTCAGAAGCAGGTCTACTCGATGGTGACCAGCTATTCCCGACACTGGCCACAGCTCTTCCCCCAACACGGCCCGGGCAAAAAACACAACCAACTGGACTATCCGCATGGTCGCCGGTGAGCGCAAGCGGTACGAATACCCGCGCTACTACTTCACCAACAAGTCGGACGACATCCGGAAGCTCTTCACCGATGCCCTCGACCTGGTCGGCGTCGAGTGGACCACCTTGGCCCGCGGCAGCGACCCGTTCAGCATCTCCATCGCCCGCAAAGCCTCCGTAACCCTCATGGACACCCACGTCGGCCCCAAGCGCTGAAGAGGGCCCCACGACAGGGGCCCCGGGGTGTCACTTCGGGCTGTCGTCCTCGCCGATGTGGTGGACGCGGACCATGTTGGTCGAGCCGGAGACGCCGGGCGGGGAGCCGGCGGTGATGACCACGACGTCGCCCTTCTCGCAGCGGCCGTACTTCAGGAGCAGCTCGTCCACCTGGTCGACCATGGCGTCGGTGGAGTCGACGTGCGGGCCGAGGAAGGTCTCGGCGCCCCAGGTGAGGCTGAGCTGGGAGCGGGTGGCCGGTTCGGGGGTGAAGGCCAGGAGGGGGATCGGGGAGCGGTAGCGGGAGAGGCGGCGGGCGGTGTCTCCGGACTGGGTGAAGGCCACCAGGAACTTGGCGCCCAGGAAGTCGCCCATCTCGGCGGCCGCGCGGGCGACGGCGCCGCCCTGGGTGCGGGGTTTGTTGCGTTCGGTCAGCGGGGGCAGGCCCTTGGCGAGCATGTCTTCCTCGGCCGCTGCGACGATCTTCGCCATGGTGCGTACGGTCTCGACCGGGTACTTTCCGACGCTGGTCTCGCCGGAGAGCATCACCGCGTCGGTGCCGTCGAGGACGGCGTTGGCGACGTCGGAGGCTTCGGCGCGGGTCGGCCGGGCGTTGTCGACCATGGAGTCGAGCATCTGGGTGGCGACGATGACCGGTTTGGCGTTGCGTTTGGCGAGCTTGATCGCGCGTTTCTGCACGATCGGTACCTGTTCCAGGGGCATCTCCACGCCGAGGTCGCCGCGGGCGATCATGAGTCCGTCGAAGGCGGCCACGATGTCGTCGAGGTTGGCCACGGCCTGCGGTTTCTCGACTTTGGCGATGATCGGGAGGCGGCGGCCTTCTTCGGTCATGATGCGGCGTACGCCGTTGGCGTCGTCGCCGCTGCGGACGAAGGAGAGTGCGATGACGTCGAAGCCGGTGCGCAGCGCCCAGCGCAGGTCTTCCTCGTCCTTCTGGGAGAGGGCGGGGACGGAGACGGAGACGCCGGGGAGGTTGAGGCCTTTGTGGTCGGAGATCATGCCGCCTTCGACGACGCTGGTGTGGACGCGTGGGCCGTCGACGGTGGTGACCTCGAGGCAGACCTTGCCGTCGTCGACGAGGATGCGTTCGCCGGGGGTGACGTCGGCGGCGAGGCCGGCGTAGGTGGTGCCGCATTGGTGGCGGTCGCCTTCGATGCCGTCTTCGACGGTGATGGTGAAGGTGTCGCCGCGTTCAAGGAGTACCGGTCCTTCTTCGAATCGGCCGAGGCGGATCTTCGGGCCTTGAAGGTCGGCGAGAATTCCGACGCTGCGGCCGGTTTCGTCGGCGGCCTTGCGCACTCGTCGGTAGCGCTCCTCGTGTTCGGCGTGGGTGCCGTGGCTGAGATTGAACCGGGCGACGTCCATTCCGGCGTCGACCAGTGCCTTGATCTGGTCGTACGTGTCGGTGGCGGGCCCCAGAGTACAGACGATCTTTGCTCGGCGCATATGTCGAGCCTAGGCCTTACCCGTGGGTAGAGAATCGGCCTCACATGACCACTCAACAACCTTTGAGTAAAGGGTCATTGACAAGTGTTGAATTGTGCGACCGCTCGCTCCGATGAGCGATTTCCATCCGTGTGAGGCCTGGGCGGATCCGGCCGTCAAAAGTCCCGGCCGGCGAGGTGACGATCCGGGACCTGTCGAGCCGGTGCCTGTCATCTTCCCTCGACGAGGGGCGTGAGATGTTGCGCCTGGCGGGTCTGTGGCATGCGGGGTCGGGGTGTTTCGAGGCCGAATGAGGTGAAGGCGGTTCGCGAGGGCTGCGGGTACGTCTCCTTGCCGGTGAGGGAGTTGAGGATGGTGGCGCTGCGCCAGGCGGCGAGGCCGAGGTCGGGGGCGCCGACGCCGTGGGTGTGCAGTTCGGCGTTCTGGACGTACACCGAGCCGGTCACGGACGGGTCGAGGACGAGCCGGAAATCCTCGTCGATGCGTGGGCGTTCGCCGCTGTCGCGCCGGATGTAGGGGTCGAGCCCGGCGAGGATGCGGCCGAGTGGGCGTTCGCGGTAGCCGGTGGCGAGGACCACGGCGTCGGTGGTGAGCCGGGAGCGGCTGTCCTGCTGGAGGTGTTCCAGGTGCAGCTCGATCTTGGTGGTGGCGATCCGGCCCGCCGTGCGGACGCGGACGCCGGGGGTGAGGACGGCGTCGGGCCAGCCGCCGTGCAGGGTGCGCCGGTACAGCTCGTCGTGGATGGCGGCGAGGGTGCCGGCGTCGATGCCCTTGTGGAGCTGCCACTGGGCGGCGATCAGCCGGTCCCGGACGGGTTCGGCGAGGGCGTGGAAGTAGCGGGTGTAGTCGGGGGTGAAGTGCTCCAGGCCGAGTTTGGAGTACTCCATCGGGGCAAAGGCCTCGCTGCGGCCGACCCAGTGCAGTTTCTCGCTCCCGGTGGGGCGGTGCCGGAGCAGGTCGAGGAAGACCTCGGCGCCGGACTGTCCGGAGCCGACGACGGTGACGTGTCCGGCGGAGAGGATGTCGGAGCGGTGTTCCAGGTAGTCGGCGGCGTGGATGACCGGCACGCCGGGGGCGTCGACGAGGGGCTGGAGCGGATCGGGTACGTAGGGTTCGGTGCCGACGCCCAGGACGACGTTGCGCGTGTAGGTTCGGCCCAGGGCCTCGGCTTCACCGTCGGTGTCGAGTTGGGTGAAGTCGACCTCGAAGACGTCTCGTTCGGGGTTCCAGCGGACCGCGTCGACCTGGTGGCGGAAGTGCAGTCCGGGCAGGCTCTGGGCGACCCAGCGGCAGTAGGCGTCGTACTCGGCGCGCTGGATGTGGAAGCGCTCGGCGAAGTAGAAGGGGAAGAGCCGTTCGCGGTTCCTGAGGTAGTTGAGGAAGCTCCAGGGGCTGGTCGGGTCGGCGAGGGTCACCAGGTCGGCCAGGTAGGGCACTTGGATGGTGGCGCCGTCGATGAGCAGGCCGGGGTGCCAGTCGAAGCCGGGGTGCTGTTCGTAGAAGACGGCGTCGAGTTCGGCGAGTGGGTGGGCGAGGGCGGCCAGGGAGAGGTTGCAGGGGCCGATGCCGATGCCGACGAGGTCGCGGGGGGAGGTGGGCTCGTGGCGTGGGGGGTTGGTCATGCGAGGGTGCCTTCTTCGACGAGTTTCAGGAGCTGGGCCAGGTCGTCCGGCCGGGTGTGGGGGTTGAGGAGGGTGGCCTTGAGCCAGAGGTGGCCGTCGAGCCGGGCGCGCCCGAGGACGGCTCGCCCGTCGTGCAGCAGTCTGCGGCGTACGGCGGCCACGGCGGTGTCGGTGGCGCCTGTGGGGCGGAACAGGACGGTGCTGATCATGGGCCGGTCGTACAGCTCGAAGCCGGGGTGTTCCTCGACGAGTGCGGCGAATGCGCGGGCGTGGTCGCAGACGTGGTCGATCAGGGTGCCGAGTCCGGTGCGGCCGAGGGTCTTCAGGGTGACGGCGATCTTGAGGACGTCGGGGCGGCGGGTGGTGCGCAGGGAGCGGTCGAGGAGGTCGGGGAGGCCGGCTTCGGTGTCGTCGTCGGCGTTCAGATAGTCGGCGTGCTGGTGGAGTACGGCGAGTTCGGCGGGGTGGGCGACGGCGAGGAGGCCGGCGGCGACCGGCTGCCAGCCGAGTTTGTGCAGGTCGAGGGTGACGGTGTGGGCGGCTTCCAGTCCGGTGAGTTTCTGCCGGTGCCGGTCGCTGAGGAGCAGTCCTCCGCCGTAGGCGGCGTCGATGTGCAGGCGGGCGCGGTGCGTGGCGCACAGGGCGGCGATCTCGGGCAGCGGGTCGATGAGGCCGGCGTCGGTGGTGCCGGCGGTGGCGGCGACCAGGAGCGGGCCGGAGAGCGTGGTGAGGGCTTCGTCGAGGGCGGCGAGGTCGAGGGTGCCGCCTGCTGCCGGGACGATGACGGGGTCGGGCAGGCCGAGCAGCCAGGCGGCGCGCGGCAGCGAGTGGTGGGCGTTGGCCCCGCAGATGAGCCGGACGCTGCCGCCGTGTGTCTCGCGGGCGAGCAGCAGGGCGAGTTGGTTGGACTCGGTGCCGCCGGTGGTGACGAGGGCGTCGGCGAGGCCGGCGGTGTGGGCGAGGGCGCGGGTGACGGCGGTTTCCAGGGCGGAGGCGGCGGGGGCCTGGTCCCAGGAGTCCAGGGAGGGGTTGAGGGCGCTGACGGCGAGGTCGGCGGCGGTGGCCACGGCGAGCGGTGGGCAGTGCAGATGGGCGGCGCACAGGGGGTCGGCGGGGTCGGCGGCGCCCTCCGCGAGGGCGTGTACGAGGGTGTGCAGGGCGTCGGGGTCGCCGTGGTCCGGGAGCACGTCGCCGAGCACGTCGGTGATCCGCGCGGCGACGGCCTGCGGTCCTCCGCCGGGCAGCGGGCCGCCGCGCGCCCGGGTCCCGGCCGCGAGCGCGTCGAGGACGGTGTCGAGCAGGGGGCGCAGGGCGGCGGGGCCGTGGGGGCCCGAGGCGAGGGGCGCGGTGCGCAGAGGCTGTTCACCGTTCATCGGCTGTCCCTCCGCTCATGGATCCGCCCAGTGCTTCCGGCGTGTACGGGTCCTTGGGCTTCCAGCTTGTACGGGTGGAGCCCCGTGTGTCCTGGAAGCCCAACGATCGAAACCCGAAAGGGGGTACGGTGGCGGCGGGGTGCTCAGGCCTTTCCGGTGAAGTCCTCCGTGTGATCCCGCGCCCATTGGGTGAAGGTCCGCGCGGGGGTGCCGGTGAGCTTGTGCACGGTGTCGGTGATCTCCGGTGGTACGCCGACCGTCTCCTCGAAGGTCTGCAGCAGCCGTTGCAGCATGTGCGGTGGGACGTGCGGGAACAGCTCCGGGCCCGCTTCGCGTGGGTCGGTCTCCAGGAACGTCAGTTCCCTGCCGAGGGCCGTACCGATCGCCGCGACCTGCCCGGCGTTGGTGATCGCTTCGGGGCCGGTCAGCCGGTGTGTGGCGCCCTCGTGTCCGCCGTCGAGCAGGGCTCGTTCGGCGACGGCCGCGATGTCGTCCTCGTGGATCGGTGCGGAGAGCCCGTTCGCGAAGACGCCGCGGACGGTGTCGCCGGCGCGGATCTGCGGCGCCCACTGCAGGGCGTTGGTGGCGAAGGCGTTGGGGCGGAGGAAGGTCCACTGGAGCCCGCTGTCCCGGATCTGCTGTTCCGCGGTGGCGTGCATGATGTGGATGGGGTGGGTCTCGTCGGCGCCTTCCTGGATGATGCCGCTGGAGAGCAGGACGACGTGCCGCACTCCGTGGGCGCGGGCGGCCGCCAGGAGGTCGGCCGTGCCGGCCTGTGCGTACAGGAAGAGGGCCGTCGCCCCGCCGAACAGTGCGGCGGGGTCGTCCGGCCGGAAGCGGACGACTTCGGCGCCGGCGGGCAGGGTGGCCCGCTGCGGGTCGCGGGTGAGCGCGCGCACGGGCCGGCCTGCGGCGAGGAGACGGTCGACGAGGGCACGGCCGACGTTGCCGGTCGCGCCGGTCACGACGATCACGGAAGGTGCCTCCCAGGGCTCGGCTGATCGTTTCTGACAGCTCGATCCTAGGAAGGCGGTCCGGGCCGGCGCATCGTCCGCAGGGACCAGCCGCGACCCGGGCGGGCGGACCTACTCCGCATCCGCCCCCTGTTCCACCGGCGCCTCGTGCTCACCGCGCGCCCGCAGGGCGCGGGCCAGGTCGTCGAGGCGGTCGGCGAGGGTGCGGCGCAGGGCCGGGGTGGGGTCGGCGCCCTGCAGACAGGCCTCGCCGAGGCGCAGGTTCTCGGTGTCGACGGCATGGGCCGGGAAGGCCCAGCGGGCGGCGGCGGCGGCTATGGCGGGCCCGCGCCGGGCGGCGACGGCGACGGCGTCCGGGTAGAAGCGGGGCACGTACTGCCGTACGAGATCGGCCTGTTCGGGCTGCCAGAAGCCCTGGGCGGTGGCGGTGAAGAGGTAGTTGGACAGGTCGTCGCCGGCGAACATGGCCTCCCAGGCCGCCTGCTTGGCCTGCGGGTCGGGCAGGGCGGCACGGCAGCGGGCGGCGCCCTCCTGGCCGGTGGCGCTCGGGTCGCGTTCCAGCTCGGCGGCGATGGCGGTCTCGTCGGTGGCGCCGAGCACGGCGAGCCGGCCGAGGATGCGCCAGCGCAGTTCGGGGTCGAGTTCCGGGCCGCCGGGCACGATGCCGTCGGCGAGCCAGGCGGCGATGGTGTCGGGGTGGGCGGCCACGGAGATCAGGTGCCGTACGGCGATCAGCCGGAGGCCGGGGTGGTCGCCGTCCTCGGTGCGGCGCAGCAGGTCGCGGCAGAGGGTGGTGAGGGTCGCGAGGGCGGCCGGGCGGTCCTCGGGCTTCAGGTACTGGTCGGCGATCTGGCCGGAGGCGAAGGCGAGGACGCCCTGGACGAGGGCGAGGTCGGTCTCGCGCGGGAGGTGGGCGCGGGCGGTCTCCAGGTAGGCGGCGGGCGCCAGTTCGCCGTCGCGTACGGCGTCCCTGAGGGCGTTCCAGACGACGGCGCGGGTGACTGGGTCGGGCAGGCCGGACAGGCCGGCGCGGATCGTCTCGAAGGACTCGGGGTCGAAGCGGACCTTGGCGTAGGTGAGGTCGCCGTCGTTGGGTACGAGCAGCGCGGGGCGTTTGCCGATGGGCTGCGGGGCGCTGTGCGGGATGTCGAGGTCGAGGCGCTCGCGCAGTACGAGCCGGCCCTGGTCGGCGACGTCGTGGTCGTACAGGCCGGCGGTGAGGCGGTGCGGGCGGCTGCCCGCGCGGTCGACGGTCAGCGTGCAGGTGCCGTCGGCGGTGGAGACGAGGGGGGTGAGTTTGTCCACTCCGGTGGTGCGCAGCCAGCTGTCGGCCCAGGCGTGCACGTCGCGTTCGGTGGCCGAGGCGAGGGAGTCGATGAAGTCGGCGAGGGTGGCGTTGCCGAACTTGTGCCGGTTGAAGTGGGTGTTGATGCCGGCGAGGAAGTCCTTCTCGCCGAGCCAGGCGGCCAGTTGGCGCAGTGCGGAGGCGCCCTTGGCGTAGGAGATGCCGTCGAAGTTGAGCAGGGCGGAGGCGGTGTCGTCGACCTTCTCGGGGGCGACGGGGTGGGTGGTGGGGCGCTGGTCGGCGTCGTAGCCCCAGGCCTTGCGGGTGACGCCGAACTCGGTCCACGGGTCGGTGAAGCGGGTGGCCTCGGCGGTGGTCTGGTAGCCCATGTACTCGGCGAAGGACTCGTTCAGCCAGATGTCGTCCCACCACTTGAGGGTGACGAGGTCGCCGAACCACATGTGGGCCATCTCGTGCGCGATGACCATGGCGCGGGTCTGCCGCTCGGTGTCGGTGACGGCGGAGCGGTAGACGAAGTCGTCGCGGAAGGTGACCAGGCCGGGGTTCTCCATGGCGCCGGCGTTGAACTCGGGGACGAACGCCTGGTCGTAGGAGTCGAAGGGGTAGGGCTCCTCGAACTTCTCGTGGTAGCGGTCGAAGCACGCGCGTGTGACGTCGAGGATCTCGTCGGCGTCGGCTTCCAGGTGGGGGGCGAGGGAGCGGCGGCAGTGGATGCCGAAGGGCAGTCCGCGGTGCTCGGTGCGCACCGAGTGCCAGGGGCCGGCGGCGACGGCGACGAGGTAGGTGGAGATCAGCGGGGTGGGCGCGGCCTGCCAGACGCCGTCGCCGCGGCGCTCGGTGATGCCGTTGGCGAGCACGGTCCAGCCCTCGGGTGCCGTGACGGAGACCTCGAAGACGGCCTTCAGGTCGGGCTGGTCGAAGGCGGCGAAGACGCGCTGGACGTCGTCCATGAACATCTGCGTGTAGATGTACGTCTCGCCGTCGCTCGGGTCGGTGAAGCGGTGCATGCCCTCGCCGGTGCGGGAGTAGCGCATGGCGGCGTCGACGCGCAGCTCGTGCTCCCCGGCGGAGAGGTTCTTCAGCGGCAGCCTGCCGTCGTCGAGGGACTCGGGGTCGAGGGGTTCCCCGTCGAGCGTGACGGCGCGCAACTCCGCGGGCTTCAGCTCCACGAACGTGTCCCCGGCGGTCCGCGCGGTGAACCGGATCACGGTGCGGGAGTCGAAGGTCTCGTCCCCGGTCGTGAGGTCCAGTTCGAGCGTGTAGCGGTGGACGTCGAGGAGCTGTGCTCGGAGCTGCGCTTCATCGCGCGTGAGTGCGGACATGCAGGCCATGCTGCCTGATCGCACTGACAGCGCACAGAGGGTGGCCTGCTTCACGGCTTATGTCCGGCTCGCCGCGCCGCTCCCGGGCCGGCTCCCCGGACCGTTTCCGTACGCTCCCTCGCCACCTCTTGCACGCCACCGACCGACCCCGGACGGTTCCCGACCGCTCCGGACCCTTCCCGCCCGCTCCTTGATCACATGGCCCGCATCCGACCGTTCGCGCCCGAGCCTGAAGGGTTCTCGCTCGCTCTCGACCGCTCCAGTCCGGTCCGGCCTGGCCCCGCCCACGCCGCTGCCGCCCGCGTCCCGGTCGCCGTCCGGCGCCGGTGCGGCGGGGATGCGGCGGGGGTGCGACCGGCCGGGGCCGGTTCCCGAGCGCCCCGCCGGACTCCGGCCCTCTCGGCGGCCGCGGCCGGGATCAGACGTCCGCCTGCTGTCCGTTCGCGGTGTCCTCGGCGATGCGCTCGTGGTGCCGGATCACCTCCGCGATGATGAAGTTCAGGAACTTCTCGGCGAAGCCCGGGTCGAGCTTGGCGTTCTCGGCGAGGCGGCGCAGCCGGGCGATCTGGCGGGCCTCGCGGGCCGGGTCGGCGGGCGGCAGCTGGTGCACCGCCTTGAGCCGGCCGACCTGCTGGGTGGCCTTGAACCGCTCGGCGAGCAGGTGGACGACGGCCGCGTCGATGTTGTCGATGCTGTCGCGCAGCCGCTCCAGTTCCTGGCGGACCTCGGGGTCCACGTCACCGGTTCCGATGTCGCTGGTGGTCATGCACGTCAGCCTATGGGTTCTCCGGGCCGGGCCTCGGGGCTGTCCGGAGAGTGGATCATCGGTGGATCGTCCGGGTCCGGGACCCGGTCGCTCCAGCCGCCGGGCACGCTGCGGCCCTGCTGGGCGCGGAAGCGGACCGGGGCGAGGCCGACGCGGCGGGTGAACAGCCGGGAGAAGTACGCGGGGTCGTCGTAGCCGACGCGGCGGGCGACGGCGGCGACCGGCAGCTCGGTGGCGGCGAGGAGTTCCTTGGCGCGGCCGAGCCGGATCCCGAGCAGGTAGTCCTTGGGGCTGCACCCGGCAGCCCGGCGGACGGCGCTGCGCAGCTCGGCGGGGGTCATGCCGTGCACGCGCGCGTGGTCGGCGACGCTCATCGGCGTACAGGCGTCCCGCGCGAGCGCCTGGAGCACCTGGTCGCCGTCCGGGGCGAGGTCGGCGCGGGCCCTGCGCAGGGCGACGAGGAGCTCGTGCACGGCGGCGCCGGTCTCCACCTCCAGCAGCGGGTTGCCGCGGCGGGCGGCGCGGGCGATGCGGGCGATGACCGCGCGCGGCCCGGAGGCGTCGGAGAGCGGGACGACGGGCCGGTCCGGCTCGACGTAGCCGAGCTCGGTGTACGTCGTCGTCGCGGGCCCTGCGAAGTCGACGAAGCCCTCGTCCCAGCCGGTGTCCGGATCGGGCGCGTAGTGGTGGGGCACGCCGGGGGTGAGCCAGAGCAGCGCGGGCGCGGTGACGGTCGTACGGCGGCCGTCGGCGCCCCGGTACCAGCCGCGGCCCGCGCTGATCACGACGGCGACGTGGTGGTCGAGGGTGCGCGGGCCGACGGTGGGCAGCGCGCCGTGCTGGAGGCCGACGCCGAGGCAGACCAGGCCGAGGCGGTGGTGGGCGGGGGCGGGGCTGAAGAACCGCATCCAGGTCTGGTACATCGGTGCTCCTCCCCGCGTCGGCGACCGCGGTCGTCCGTCCAGGCGTCGCGCGGCGTTTTGTCCAAGCAGTGCCGATCTTCGTCCATGGCGCCGGCCGCCGGAAGGGGTGAGGGTGGGGCGCATGAGCGAGTTCACGGTGGGGGAATCCGACTTCCTGCTGGACGGGCGGCCGGTACGGCTGATGTCCGGGGCGCTGCACTACTTCCGGGTGCACGAGGGGCACTGGCGGCACCGGCTGGGCATGCTGCGGGCGATGGGCCTGAACTGTGTGGAGACGTACGTCCCGTGGAACCTGCACGAGCCGGTGCCGGGCGGCTACCGGGACGTGCAGGCGCTCGGCCGGTTCCTGGACGCGGTGCGGGAGGCCGGCCTGTGGGCGATCGTCCGGCCTGGCCCCTACATCTGCGCCGAGTGGGAGAACGGCGGGCTGCCGTCCTGGGTGACGGGTGAGCCGGGCACGCGCGTGCGCACGCGTGACGAGCGGTATCTGTCCCGTGTGGAGCACTGGTTCCACCAACTGATGCACGAGGTCGTGCCCCGGCAGATCGACCGCGGCGGCCCGGTGGTCCTGGTGCAGGTGGAGAACGAGTACGGCAGCTACGGCAGTGACACCGGCTATCTGGAGGCGCTGGCCGGTCTGCTGCGCGCCGAGGGGGTCACGGTCCCGCTGTTCACCTCGGACGGCCCCGAGGACCACATGCTGACCGGCGGTTCGCTGTCCGGGGTGCTCGCCACGGTGAATTTCGGCTCCCACGCGCGCGTGGCCTTCGAGACGCTGCGCCGCCACCGCCCCGAGGGACCGTTGATGTGCATGGAGTTCTGGTGCGGCTGGTTCGACCACTGGGCCGGCGAGCATGTCGTACGGGATCCGGAGGAGGCCGCGGGCGCGCTGCGGGAGATCCTGGAGTGCGGGGCGTCGGTGAACCTCTACATGGCGCACGGCGGCACGAGTTTCGGCGGCTGGGCGGGCGCGAACCGGGGCGGCGGGGAGCTGCACGAGGGCCCGCTGGAGCCAGACGTGACCTCCTACGACTACGACGCCCCCGTGGACGAGTACGGGCGCCCGACGGAGAAGTTCTGGCGCTTCCGCGAGGTGCTGGCCGAGTACCACTGCGGGCCGCTGCCCGAACCGCCGCCGACGCCGACGCCGTTGGCCCGCCCGGCGGAGGTGAAGCTCGCCGGCTGGGCGCCCCTGGCCGAGGTCCTGGCGGCTCTGGGCGCCGAGGAGAGAGTCGCCCCCCTGCCGCCCACCTTCGAGGAACTGCACGTCACCCGGGGCCTGGTGCGCTATCAGGTGGACGTGCCCGGCCCCCGGCAGCCGTACCCGCTGACCCTGCGCGGACTGCGGGACCTCGCGGTGGTGTACGTCGACGGCGAGCGGGCCGGGGTGCTCACCGAGGAGGAGCCGCAGCTGAAGGAGCCCGTCGCGGGGCCCGCGCGCGTGGAGCTGTGGGTAGAGTCCCTCGGGCGGGTGAACTACGGGCCGCGCTTCGGGGAGGCGAAGGGGATCACGGGCGGCATCCTGCACGAGCGGCAGTTTCTGCACGGGGTACGCGCGCGTGGACTGGATCTGCGCGCGTTCGACGACGGCGTGGACGCGGTGCGGTTCGGCACGCTGCCGCCGGAGGGCGCACCGGGGCTGTACCGGGGCACGGTCGTCGTCCGCGGGGCCGGGGACGCCCGGCTGGAGCTGCCCGGCCGGACGCGCGGGTTCGTCTGGATCAACGGCTTCAACCTGGGCCGCTACTGGTCGGTGGGCCCGCAGCGGTCGCTGTACGTCCCCGGACCGGTGCTGCGGGAGGGCGAGAACGAGGTGTGGGTGCTGGAGCTGCAGGAGACCGGCCCGGACTGCCCGGCGCCTCGCCTCCTGCCGGTGTGACCGGCCGCGCGCCCCGCCTACAGTGGAGAGGGGTTCCGGCGTCTTTGGGGGTGCGGACGTGGCGAACGGCGGACCGGTCCAGCACGGCTGTCCGCACCTGGAGACGGTGCGGGCCGCCATCACCGCGCTGTACAAGCGCCTGTCCTACGACACCGTCCAGACCTTCTCCACCAGCGTGGCCCCGGCCGACGTGGCCTTCTGCGACACCGACGACCTGCATCTGGGCGCGCAGCGGGTGGCCCGCGAGATCGTGCGGCACTTCAGGCTGCCGGACGCGCGGCTGATCGTCGGCTTCCGGGAGATGACCCATGCGGCGAACGTCGAACTGGCGGCGGGTCCCGAGTACTTCGTGGAGCTGAACGACCGTTTCCGCACGCATCGCCGGGACATCGGTGCGGCGCTCGCGCACGAGGTGGCGCACGTGTATCTGCACCGCCTGGACCTCACCTTCCCCACGACGGCGGAGAACGAGATCCTGACGGACACGGTGACGACGTATCTGGGCGCGGGCTGGCTGCTGCTGGACGCCTTCCGGGAGGACGCGGTGTCCTCGCAGAAGCTCGGGTACCTCACCCCGGAGGAGTTCGGTTACGTCCTGGCCAAGCGGGCGCTGCTGTTCCACGAGGACCCCTCGGTGTGGTTCACCAGCCCGCAGGCCTACGACGCGTACGTCAAGGGGATGGCCCTGGCCCGGCGGGACGAACAGCAGCCGCCGCTGACGGGGGCCGGCTGGGCGGGGCGGCGCCGGTACGCCCACGACCGCCGGCACGTCGCCGGCGTCCAGCCGACGGCCCCCTACGCGTTCTCCCCCGACACCGCCGGCCAGCTCCGCGTCTCCTTCTCCTGCCCCACCTGTCATCAGCGGATCAGGGTGCCGGTGAAGGGGCGGGTACGGGCGCGGTGCGGGTTGTGCCGGACGGTCCTGGAGTGCGACACGTAGGGCCACACACCGCCCCTGGGGGCGGACCCCCAGGGGCGGTGTGTCAGCCGAGGTGTTCGGAGGCCGCCCGCCGGGGAAGCGCCGCACACAACCCCCCGCACACAACGAACGCCCCCACCACCCACGGCATCGCATCGCCCAACGCCCCGGTCATCCCCGTGGACACCCGCCCGAAGAACACCGTGCCGACCACGGCGGCACCCACCGCTCCCCCGAACTGCTGGGCCGTGGAGAAGATCCCGGACGCCCCGCCGGCCAACTCCCCCGGCACCGCCGACAACACGACGTTCACCAGCGGCACCACCAGGAACCCGAGCCCGGCACCCGCGACGACCAGCCCCGGCACCAGCGGCCACGCCCCCGTGCGTACGGCCGGCGCGCCGTCGATCACGGACCACACCCAGCCGAAGCCGCCCGCCATCAGCAGCGCCCCGGCACCGAGCACCAGCCGTCCGTACCGTACGGCGAGCCCGTCCGCGGCGGGCGCGGTGAGGAAACCGCCGGCCGAGAAGGCGACCGTCACCAGCCCGGCCTGCATCGGCGTGTACCGCTCGCCGGCCTGCAGCCAGACCGCGAAGACCAGGAAGAAGCCCTGCATGCCGACGGAGAACAGCAGTTGGACGAGCACGCCCACGGAGAACGCGGGCAGCCGGAAGGCGCGGGCCGGCAGCAGCGGCACCGTTCCGGGCCGGTGGCGTCGCGCCTCGTACACGCCGAGTCCCACCACCGCCACCAGCCCCGCGCCGAGGCAGATCCAGCCCCACAGCGGCCAGCCGTTGTCCCGGCCCTGCACCAGCGGCAGCACGATCGCGACCAGGCCGGCGGCCAGCAGCAGGCTGCCCAGGACGTCCGGCCGGCCCGCCGACCGCTCACGCGTGACCGGGACCAGCAGCAGTCCGCCGACGAAGGTCGCCACGGCCACCGGCACGTTCACCAGGAACACCGAACGCCAGCCCCAGCCGAACAGATCGGCGTCCGTGAGCACCCCGCCGAGCAGCAGCCCGACGGCGGAGGCGAAGCCGGCGACGGCGCCGTACATCCCAAAGGCGGCCCCGCGTTCCTTGCCCTGGAAGAGGGTCCGGAACGAGCCGATCACCTGCGGCACCAGCACGGCGGCGAGGACACCCTGGACCGCGCGTGCGGCGATCAGCTGTCCCGGCGACTGGGCGATCCCGCAGGCGAGGCTCGCCAGTCCGAAGCCGGCCGTCCCGGCGAGGAAGAGCGGGCGGCGGCCGATGCGGTCGCCGAGGTGGCCGGAGACGATCAGGGCGGCGGCGAAGCCCAGCAGATAGGCGGAGACGACCCACTGCAGGTCGCTCGCCGAGGCGTGCAGATCCCGGCTGACCGAGGGCACGGCCACGTTCACGATCGTGCCGTCCAGCAGGTCCATCAGCGCCGCGATCATCATCACGACGGCCGCGGCCCAGCGACGCGGATGGGGTTCCGCCGTGGTCGCGGCGGGTTCGGTGAGCGTGGTCATGGAGGTCTCCTCGTCGGCTCCGTTTATTTCGTTCGGACTAACGAAAGAGTCGCATCGGCACGAGACCCGGCGCAAGTAGTTAGTTCGACCGAACGAAATTTTTGCTAACCTGGGAACATGGCCAAGGCAGACGAGAAGCGTGACGAGGCGGCGCGGTCCGAGACGCTGCAGCAGCTGATGGAGGTGGGCCGGGTCCACAGCGGGGTCACGGTGATGTTCCACTCGGCCGTCGCCGCCGAGCAGGGGCTGAACGCGACGGAGGAGAAGACCCTGGACCTCCTCCAGCGGCACGGCGCGCTCACCGCGAAGGACCTCGCCGAGTTGACCGGACTCGCCCCCGCCTCCGTCACCGGACTGATCGACCGGCTGGAGACCAAGGGCTTCGCCCACAGGGTCAAGCACCCGACGGACAAGCGCCGGGTGCTGGTCGAGCTGAACCAGCAGAAGATCGCCGAACTCGCGGTGTTCTTCGAGGACTGGGCGCGGGACATCGTCGAGGCCTGCGAGGAGTTCAGCACGGACGAACTGCGGACCGTCATCCGCTTCCTGTCCGTCATGAGCGAGCGCCAGCGCGCCGCAGCGGCCCGCCTGACCGGCTGAACCTGCGGCGCGCTAGGCCCTGTCGTCAAACTCCAGCCGTCCGCCCGAAGGGCGGGCCCTGCGACGTCAGTGCGCGCATGGCGTCGCGGGGCAGGAGGGAGTTTGACGACAGGGCCTAGGCGCGTACGGCGATCCCGTCCAGCACCATCGACAGATACTGGCGGGCGATCTCCTCGGGGCTGTGCCCGCCGCCGGGCCGGTACCAGGAGGCGGCGACCCACACGGTGTCACGCACGAACCGGTAGGTGAGACGGATGTCGAGGTCGGCGCGGAAGACGTGC
Organism: Streptomyces sp. RB17; assembly: GCF_009604455.1. Lineage (GTDB taxonomy): Bacteria > Actinomycetota > Actinomycetes > Streptomycetales > Streptomycetaceae > Streptomyces. Next base: position 1,216,951 of record NZ_WEGL01000001.1, on the reverse strand, counting down.
TCGGCGACCCCGCGTTCCAGCGTGCCGAGCCATGCCTTCTCGAACCGCGCCTGCGACTCGGCGAGGAACGCGAACCGCTCCTGGGCGACGAGTTGCCTGCTCTCCTTCTGGTAGATCGCGACGGCGGCGCGGTGCCGGTCGATCTCCCGGAAGGACTCGGTGACGAGCGCCTCCAGCGTCTCGCGCGGCCCGAGTCCGGAGCCGAGGACGGTGTCGTAGCCGTCCCACAGCTCGTCGAGGAAGGTCCGCAGGATCTCCTCGAGCATCGACTCCTTGGAGTCGAAGTGGTAGTACAGGCTGCCCGCGAGCATCCCGGCGTGGTCGGCGATCCTGCGGACGGTGGTGGCGTCGTAGCCGTGCTCGGCGAACACCTCGGCGGCGATACCGAGGAGTTCACCGCGCCGGGCCACCGCCGCGGTCACCTGGGGCTTCTTCTTGGTCGGCACGCACCCATTGTTTCAAACACCTGTTAGGGAGTCCGTACGACGCCCGCGGCGCGTGCGGACGTCAGCCACTGCGGGCACTCGCCGACGAGCCGGTCGTACAGTTCGGCGTCGGACAGGTGCCGCGGGTCCTGGCCGGCGTGGAAGAAGCCGGCGTTGTCCACGATCCGCTTGTCCGGTACGGCCAGTTCGTCCAGCTTCCGCAGGAAGTCGAACTGCCGGCTGCCCGGGTCACCGAAGCCGACGAACTGCCAGAACAGCGGCAGCTTGGCCGCCTTGCACAGATGGCGTTCGGCGGCGAGCTTGTTGATCGGGCCGCCGTCGGTCTGGAAGACGACCAGGGCGGGGTCGGTGGCGCCGCTGTCCAGGTAGTGGTCGATGACGGCGTCCATCGCCAGGTGGTAGCTGGTCCTGCCCATGTGCCCGAGCCCGGCCACGATCCGCTCGATCCGGCCCTCGTGGCCGTCGAGGGCGATGTCGGTGACCGTGTCGACGTCCGTGGAGAAGAACACGACCGGTACCCGGCCGTCGTCGTCCAGGTGCGCGGCCAGGCCCAGCACCCGGTCGGCGAGCGTCTGCACGCTGCCGTCCTGGTAGTACGGCTTCATCGAGCCGGAGTAGTCGACCACCAGGTAGACGGCGGCGCGCAGGCCGTCCAGGCCGTGCTTGGTGAGCGACACCCCGGCCGACCGGTAGGCGCCGACGAGCGCGGGCGCGGTCTCCTCCACCTTGCGCAGACTGATCGCGGCCATGGTCCCCCCTCGGCTTTCCGGGAAGCTTATGTGATCACTGGGCCCTGTTGTCGCTCCCGTCACAACAGTTCGCTATTTTGTTCGCCGCCGTCCCCACCGGCTCACCCCGTCCCGATCTTCCTCCAAGGAGCCGGCCGTGACCGCCGAGTCCGCCGTCACCACCTGTTTTCGTCACCCCAAGGTGGAGTCCCACGTCCGCTGCACCCGTTGCGACCGCTACATCTGCCCGGACTGCATGCGGGAGGCGGCCGTCGGCCACCAGTGCGTGGAGTGCGTGAAGGAGGGTGCGCGGTCGGTCCGGCAGGCGCGCACGGCGTTCGGCGGCCGGATCGGCGCGGTGCCGGTGGTGACGTACGTCCTCATCGGTCTCAACGTGCTCGCCTATCTGGCCGAGTTGGCGCGTCCGTCGATCGAGGACCGCTTCGACATGCTCGGCACCGTGCCGGCGGGCTACCTCCCGGAAGGCGTCGCGCACGGCGAGTGGTACCGGCTGCTGACCGGCGCCTTCCTGCATCTGACGCCCGGCGAGGGCACGTTCGGCCTCACCCACATCCTGTTCAACATGCTCGCGCTGTGGAACGTCGGGCGGGTGGTCGAGGCCCAGCTGGGCCGGGTCCGCTATGCCGCCCTGTATCTGCTGTCGGCGCTGGGCGGCTCGGTGCTGGTGCTGCTGCTCGCCCCCGAGACGGGCACGGTCGGCGCGTCCGGCGCGATCTTCGGCCTGGGTGCGGCGTACTACGTGATGGGCCGTCGCCTCGGCTACGACATGCGGGCGGTCAACCAGCACATGGGCGGGCTGCTGGCGTGGCTGGTGATCTCCGCATGGCTGACCTCCTGGCAGGCCCACCTCGGCGGCCTGCTCGCGGGCGGCGTGGTGACGCTGGCCTACGCGTACGCGCCCCGGGACGGCCGGCGCACCCTGGTCCAGGCGGGCGTGTGCGTGGCCCTGCTGGCGCTGCTGCTGGTGCTCACCTGGATGAAGGTGACCTCGCTGACGGCCTGAGCGGGCACGGGAAGACCGGGTGCCCGGCCGAAGGGGCCGACCGTATGCTTCCGGCCATGCCTGAGCAGCCGTGGTTCGTCATCGAACCGGAGGACGACGCGGAGTTCGAGTCACCGATGCCGAGCGCGCCTCCGCGGCCGCGCTGCGGGAACGTACCGCCGGCCGGGGTCTGGGGCCACCGGCACCGTCGAGGAACTGGCCGACCGATCGGCGCGGTGATTCCGCACGGTGCCGGACAAGCCCGTCGTGCTCCACGTCTGGCTGAACGACGACCGGTATGCCCTGATCGCGGCCGGCCAGGTGCACGCCCGTGGCTGGATCCAGACGGTCGGCCTGCCCACGCCCACGCTGTACCAGCACGTCCGCGGCGATCTGGGCCGGGCCGTTCTGCCGCCGGGGGGCGGCCCGTCACCGAGCGCGGGCCCCTCGCGGGCGTCTGGTACGAGTAGCGCCCCTTACCGGACATGCAACGACGCCTGCCCAGGCGTCCGGTCGGGGACAGGGCAGGCGTCGTCAGTGTTCCGTACGCCGTTGTACGGGACGTCTATCGGGGTGCCGTCAGACCGCCAGGGCGCGGTCGGTCGGGCGGATCGGGGCCGGCAGGTCGCTGGCACCGGTCAGGAACCGGTCGACACCGCGGGCGGCCGAGCGGCCCTCCGCGATCGCCCACACGATGAGGGACTGGCCGCGGCCGGCGTCACCGGCGACGAACACACCCGGCACGTTGGTCTGGAAGTCGGCGTCGCGGGCGATGTTACCGCGTTCGTCGAGGTCCAGGCCGAACTGCTCGACCAGGCCGTTCTCCCGGTCGGTGCCGGTGAAGCCCATGGCCAGCGTCACCAGCTGGGCCGGGATCTTGCGCTCGGTGCCCGGCTTGGAGGTCAGCTTGCCGTCCACGAACTCCACCTCGGTGAGGTGCAGCCACTGCACGTTGCCGTCCTCGTCGCCCTCGAAGTGGGTGGTGGAGGCGGAGTAGATCCGCTCGCCGCCCTCCTCGTGGGCCGAGGTGACCTTGTACAGGATCGGGAAGGTCGGCCAGGGCTGGTTGGTCGGGTGCCGCTCGTCGTTCGGGCGGGGCATGATCTCCAGCTGGGTGACGGAGGCCGCGCCCTGGCGGTGGGCGGTGCCCACGCAGTCCGCGCCGGTGTCACCGCCGCCGATGACGACGACGTGCTTGCCCTCGGCCGAGATCGGCGTGGTGACGTAGTCGCCCTCCTGCACCTTGTTGGCCAGGGGCAGGTACTCCATCGCCTGGTGGATGCCCTTGAGCTCGCGTCCGGGAACGGGCAGGTCACGGGCCATGGTCGCGCCGGCGGCGATGACGATCGCGTCGTACCGCTTCTTCAGGTCGCGGGCGTTGATGTCGCGGCCGATCTCGACGCCGGTGCGGAAGCGGGTGCCCTCCGCGCGCATCTGCTCGATGCGGCGGTTGATGTGCCGCTTCTCCATCTTGAACTCGGGGATGCCGTACCGGAGGAGGCCTCCGACGCGGTCCGCGCGCTCGTAGACGGCGACCGTGTGGCCGGCGCGGGTCAGCTGCTGGGCGGCGGCGAGACCCGACGGCCCCGAGCCGATGACCGCGACCGTCTTGCCGGACAGGCGCTCGGGGATCTGCGGGGCGACGTCCCCGGTCTCCCACGCCTTGTCGATGATCGAGACCTCGACGTTCTTGATGGTGACCGGCGGCTGGTTGATGCCGAGCACGCACGCCGACTCGCAGGGGGCCGGGCAGAGGCGACCGGTGAACTCCGGGAAGTTGTTGGTCGCGTGCAGGCGCTCCTGGGCGGCGGCCCAGTCCTCGCGGTAGGCGTAGTCGTTCCACTCGGGGATCAGGTTCCCCAGCGGGCAGCCGTTGTGGCAGAACGGGATGCCGCAGTCCATGCACCGGCTGGCCTGCTTGCTGATGATCGGCAGCAGGGAGCCGGGGACGTAGACCTCGTTCCAGTCCTTGACGCGCTCACCGACGGGACGGGTCTTGGCGACCTCGCGGCCGTGGTTCAGGAAGCCCTTCGGGTCAGCCATTGATCGCCGCCTCCATCATCTTCTCGGTGATCTCGGTCTCGGACAGACCGGCTCGCTCGGCGGCGTCCTTGGCGGCGAGCACTGCCTTGTACGTGCTGGGGATGATCTTGCTGAACCGCTCCACGGCCGCTTCCCAGTCGGCGAGCAGCTTCTCGGCGACCGTCGAGCCGGTCTCCTCGGCGTGGCGGCGCACCACGTCGTGCAGCCACTGCTTGTCGCTGTCGTCCAGCGCCTGGACCGACTCGACGTTGCCGGCGTTGACGTTGTCGCGGTCGAGGTCGATGACGTACGCGATGCCGCCGGACATGCCGGCCGCGAAGTTGCGGCCGGTCGGGCCGAGGACGACCGCGTGACCACCGGTCATGTACTCGCAGCCGTGGTCGCCCACGCCCTCGGAGACGACCAGCGCGCCGGAGTTGCGGACGCAGAACCGCTCACCGGTACGGCCGCGCAGGAACAGCTCGCCGCCGGTGGCGCCGTAGCCGATGGTGTTGCCCGCGATGGTCGAGAACTCGGCGAGGTGGTCGGCCGCGCGGTCCGGGCGGACGACGATACGGCCGCCGGACAGGCCCTTGCCGACGTAGTCGTTGGCGTCGCCCTCCAGGCGCAGCGTGACGCCGCGCGGCAGGAACGCGCCGAAGGACTGGCCGGCCGAACCGGTGAAGGTGATGTCGATGGTGTCGTCGGGCAGGCCCGCACCGCCGAACTTCTTCGTCACCTCGTGGCCGAGCATGGTGCCGACCGTGCGGTTGATGTTGCGGATGGCGACCTGGGCGCGCACCGGCTGGGCCTCGGTCGCGTCGTTCGCGGCCAGGGCGTCGGCGGCGAGCTTGATCAGCTCGTTGTCCAGCGCCTTCTCCAGGCCGTGGTCCTGCTCGATCAGCCGGTGGCGGACGGCGCCCTCGGGCAGGTCCGGCACGTGGAACAGCGGGGCCAGGTCCAGGCCCTGTGCCTTCCAGTGGTCGACCGCGCGCTCGACGTCCAGCACCTCGGCGTGGCCGACGGCCTCCTCGATGGAGCGGAAGCCCAGCTCGGCCAGCAGCTCGCGGACCTCCTCGGCGATGAACTGGAAGAAGTTCACCACGTACTCGGCCTTGCCGGCGAAGCGCTCACGCAGGACCGGGTTCTGGGTGGCGATGCCGACCGGGCAGGTGTCCAGGTGGCAGACGCGCATCATCACACAGCCGGAGACGACGAGCGGCGCGGTCGCGAAACCGAACTCCTCGGCGCCGAGCAGCGCGGCGATGACCACGTCACGGCCGGTCTTCAGCTGACCGTCGGTCTGGACGACGATGCGGTCGCGCAGGCCGTTGAGCAGCAGGGTCTGCTGGGTCTCGGCCAGGCCCAGCTCCCAGGGGCCGCCCGCGTGCTTGAGCGACGTCAGCGGGGAGGCACCCGTACCGCCGTCGTGACCGGAGATCAGGACCACGTCCGCGTGCGCCTTGGAGACACCCGCGGCGACCGTGCCGACGCCGACCTCGGAGACCAGCTTGACGTGGATCCGCGCCTGCGGGTTCGCGTTCTTGAGGTCGTGGATCAGCTGCGCCAGGTCCTCGATGGAGTAGATGTCGTGGTGCGGCGGCGGGGAGATGAGACCGACACCGGGGGTGCTGTGCCGGGTCTTGGCCACCCACGGGTAGACCTTGTGGCCGGGCAGCTGGCCGCCCTCCCCGGGCTTGGCGCCCTGGGCCATCTTGATCTGGATGTCGTCCGCGTTGACCAGGTACTCCGAGGTCACGCCGAAGCGGCCGGAGGCGACCTGCTTGATGGCGGACCGGCGGGCCGGGTCGTACAGGCGCTCCGGGTCCTCGCCGCCCTCACCGGTGTTGGACTTGCCGCCCAGCTGGTTCATGGCGATGGCGAGGGTCTCGTGCGCCTCCTTGGAGATGGAGCCGTACGACATGGCGCCCGTCGAGAACCGCTTGACGATCTCGCTGACCGGCTCCACCTCGTCGATGGAGATCGGGGCGCGGTCGGACGTGAAGCCGAACAGGCCGCGCAGCGTCATCAGGCGCTCGGACTGCTCGTTCACGCGGGACGTGTACTTCTTGAAGATGTCGTAGCGGCCCGAGCGGGTGGAGTGCTGCAGGCGGAAGACCGTGTCCGGGTCGAACAGGTGCGGTTCGCCCTCGCGGCGCCACTGGTACTCGCCGCCGATCTCCAGCGCGCGGTGCGCGGGAGCGATGCCGGAGGCCGGGTAGGCCTTGGCGTGGCGGGCGGCGACCTCCTCGGCGATGACGTCGATGCCGACGCCGCCGATCTTGGTGGCGGTGCCGTTGAAGTACTTCTCGACGAAGGCCTCGTCCAGGCCGACGGCCTCGAAGACCTGGGCGCCGCGGTAGGAGGCGACGGTGGAGATGCCCATCTTCGACATGACCTTCAGCACGCCCTTGCCCAGGGCGTAGATCAGGTTCTTGATGGCCTTCTCCGGCTCCAGGCCGTTCAGGAAGGTGCCGGCGCGCAGCAGGTCCTCCACCGACTCCATCGCCAGGTACGGGTTGACGGCGGCGGCGCCGAAGCCGATGAGCAGGGCGACGTGGTGGACCTCGCGGACGTCGCCGGCCTCGACCAGCAGGCCCACGTGGGTGCGCTGCTTGGTGCGGATGAGGTGGTGGTGGACGGCCGAGGTGAGCAGCAGCGACGGGATCGGCGCGTGCTCGGCGTCCGAGTGCCGGTCGGACAGGACGATCAGGCGGGCGCCGTTCTCGATCGCCGCGTCGGCCTCGGCGCAGATCTCCGCGATGCGCGCGGCGAGCGAGTCACCGCCGCCGGAGACCCGGTACAGGCCCGAGAGGGTCGCGGCCTTGAAGCCGGGCAGGTCGCCGTCGGCGTTGATGTGGATGAGCTTGGCCAGCTCGTCGTTGTCGATCACCGGGAAGGGCAGGGTGACCGAGCGGCAGGAGGCGGCCGTCGGGTCCAGCAGGTTGCCCTCCGGGCCCAGCGAGGAGCGCAGCGAGGTGACCAGCTCCTCGCGGATCGCGTCCAGCGGCGGGTTGGTGACCTGCGCGAACAGCTGGGTGAAGTAGTCGAAGAGCAGCCGCGGGCGCTCGGACAGGGCCGCGATCGGCGAGTCCGTGCCCATCGAGCCGATCGGCTCGGCGCCGGTGCGGGCCATCGGGGCGAGGATGACGCGCAGCTCCTCCTCGGTGTAGCCGAAGGTCTGCTGGCGGCGGGTGACCGAGGCGTGGGTGTGGACGATGTGCTCGCGCTCGGGCAGGTCGCCCAGCTCGATCTCGCCGGCCTCCAGCCACTCGGCGTACGGCTTCTCGCCGGCGAGGGTCGCCTTGATCTCGTCGTCCTCGATGATGCGGTGCTCGGCGGTGTCGACGAGGAACATCCTGCCGGGCTGCAGGCGGCCCTTGCGGACGACCTTGGCCGGGTCGATGTCGAGGACGCCGACCTCGGAGCCGAGGACGACCAGGCCGTCGTCGGTGACCCAGTAGCGGCCGGGACGCAGGCCGTTGCGGTCGAGCACGGCGCCGACCTGGGTGCCGTCGGTGAAGCAGACGCAGGCGGGGCCGTCCCAGGGCTCCATCATCGTGGAGTGGAAGTTGTAGAAGGCGCGGCGGGCCGGGTCCATGGAGTCGTGGTTCTCCCACGCCTCCGGGATCATCATCAGCACCGAGTGCGGCAGCGAACGGCCGCCCAGGTGCAGCAGCTCCAGCACCTCGTCGAAGGAGGCGGAGTCGGAGGCGTCCGGCGTACAGACCGGGAAGATCCGGTCCAGCTTCTCCTCGGGGCCGAACAGGTCGGACACCAACTGCGACTCGCGGGCGCGCATCCAGTTGCGGTTGCCCTTGACGGTGTTGATCTCACCGTTGTGCGCGACGAAGCGGTAGGGGTGCGCGAGCGGCCACGACGGGAAGGTGTTCGTGGAGAAGCGCGAGTGCACCAGCGCGATGGCGGACGCGAAGCGGCGGTCGGACAGGTCCGGGAAGAAGGGCTCCAGCTGGCCGGTGGTCAGCATGCCCTTGTACACGATCGTGCGCGCGGAGAGCGACGGGAAGTAGACACCGGCCTCGCGCTCGGCACGCTTGCGCAGCACGAACGCCTTGCGGTCCAGCGCGATGCCCTCGCTGGCGCCGCCGTCGGCGACGAAGATCTGCCGGAACACCGGCATGGTGGAGCGGGCGGTGGCGCCGAGCAGCTCGGGCGCGACCGGGACCTCGCGCCAGCCGAGGACGGTGAGGCTCTCCTCGCGGGCGATCGTCTCGATCTTCGAGACGGCCTCGGCGGTCCCGTCCTCGGGCAGGAAGGCGATACCGACGGCGTAGGAACCGGCGGCGGGCAGCTCGAATCCGGCCACCTCGCGGAAGAAGGCGTCGGGCACCTGGGAGAGGAGACCCGCGCCGTCGCCCGAGTCGGGCTCGGAGCCGGTGGCGCCGCGGTGCTCCAGGTTGCGCAGGACGGTGAGTGCCTGCTCGACCAGGGTGTGGGACGCCTCGCCGGTGAGGGTGGCGACGAAACCGACGCCACAGGCGTCGTGTTCGTTGCGGGGGTCGTACATACCCTGCGCAGCAGGGCGAGCATCCATGAACGACCAGTTCTGGCCATTCGCGGAATGCTGGGACGGCTGGCGCGGCGTACGCATCGGCTCTCCCGTCGTCGTCATGAGGCATGTGGCAAGTGCCGAGGGACGACGTTGGCCCTCTGCGTGATCTCAAAATTTCGTGCAGGTTACATGATGGGGCGGTTCCCGGGAAGCGGATAGCCCGTTCCAGCATGCGGACGCCACGGGGTCCGTGGCGTAGGTGCCGCACGGGGGCGGCGGGACCGCCCAGGGCGGCCCGGGTGCCGCGCGTGGCGGCGGGACCGCGCGTGACGGCCTGGGGTGCCGCGCGGTGACGGCGAACGTGTGAGGGGGACCGAGCGGACGAGATCGGTCGGATCGGCGTCCGGCGGCCCGATGGGGGCGGGGGGAGCGTCTTCACTCACCCCACGGGGGTGCGGCAGGCGTCATTGCCCACAGCGCTTACGGCTCATGCCCGGTGGTCACGCAGTCGAAACCAGTGAGTAACGGGCGATCGCGGCTACTTATGCGGCCCAACGCATAAGTACCGGCGGCGCTATCCTACGGCCGTTCCGAACAGGGTACCCAGGGCGTACGTCACACCGGCCGCCGCGCCGCCCAGCGCGAGCTGCCTCAGACCGCTGTACCACCAGCTCCGCGCGGTCACCTTGGCCACGACGGCACCGCAGCCGAAGAGCCCGGCGAGGGCGAGCAGCACGGAGGGCCACAGCGCGGCCGCGCCGAGCAGAAACGGCAGCACGGGCAGCAGGGCGCCGAGGGCGAAGGACCCGAAGGAGGAGACGGCGGCGACCAGCGGCGAGGGCAGGTCACCGGGGTCGATGCCCAGCTCCTCGCGGGCGTGGATCTCCAGGGCCTGCTCGGGATCCTTCGACAGCTGCCGCGCGACCTCCCGGGCCAGGGCGGGCTCCACGCCCCGCGCGACGTACAGCGCCGCGAGCTCGTCCTCCTCGTCCTGCGGGTGCTTGCGCAGCTCCCGGCGCTCGACATCGAGCTCGGCCTCGACCAGCTCCCGCTGGGAGGCGACCGAGGTGTACTCGCCGGCCGCCATGGAGAAGGCGCCCGCCGCCAGCCCGGCGAGCCCGGTGATGACAATGGTCTGGTGGCTCACGGACCCGCCGGCCACACCGGTCATCAGGGCGAGGTTGGAGACGAGGCCGTCCATCGCACCGAAGACGGCGGGGCGCAGCCAGCCGCCGTTGACGTCGCGGTGCGTGTGGTTGTCACGGTGCGCTTCATGCAGCGCGGCCTGGGTCTCGATGATGGCCATGCGGGCCCCCCGGATAGCTTAGCCAAAGCTAACTTTGGACGAGTTCTACTTTTCGACAACACCGAACCTACCCCCCTTCTGCCACTCCCGCCAGCAAGGAAAGGCTGGGCTAACCTGCACCTTTACCCGGCTTTGCTCATCCGTGCATGATCACGCTCAATTGCCAAGCGGGTGACTTCGAGACGGGGAGGCTCGCGGGCGCGCGCCCCGTGGCACACATCCGCAAAGCGCGTTCCCGCCGCGAAGGAGTCCGCCCATGGCATCGATCGCCTGCACTCCCCCGGTTCCGGCGCCCGACGACGCCGTCGGGCTCCGGGAGAGGGCCCGGGGCGCGCTGCTCGGCCTGGCCGTCGGGGACGCGCTGGGAGCGCCCGCGGAGAATCTCAAGCCGTCGGAGATCCGCGCGCGCTGGGGCCGTGTCACGGGCTACGTGGCCGAGGTTCCGTCCGGCACGGACGACACGGAGTACGCGATCTTCTCGGGCCTGCTGCTGGCCCGCCACGGCTCGGCACTCACCCCGGCGCACGTGGAGGCGGCCTGGCACGAGTGGATCGCCGACCGGGCCGAGGGTCCCTTCCGGGGCGCGGGCTTCAGCGAACGCGGCACGCTGGAGAACCTGCGCCGGGGCCTCGCCGCCCCGATCTCGGCCCAGCACCGGCACGCCTGGAGCGACGGTCTGGCCATGCGGGCGGCCCCCTTCGGCGTCTTCGCCGCCGGCCGCCCCGCCGAAGCGGCCCGGCTGGTGGCGATCGACGGCTCGGTGAGCCACGAGGGCGAGGGGATCTACGGCGGCCAGGCGGTCGCCGCGGGGGTGGCGGCGGCGATGGCGGGCGCCCCGGTTCCGGTGGTGATCGCCTCCGCGCTGGCGGTGATCCCCGAGGACTCCTGGACGGCGCGCTCCCTGCGCCGGGCGGTGGCCGTCGCCCACCGCGGCGAACGCGCGGTGCGCTCCGCGGTCGTCATCGGCGGCTATCCCTGGACCGACCTGGCCCCCGAGGCCGTCGCCCTCTCCTTCGGCGCGTACGCGGCGGCCGACGGCGACTTCAGGGAGGCGGTCCTGACGGCCGTCAACATGGGCCGCGACGCGGATACGACGGCGGCGCTGGCCGGCGCCCTGTCCGGCGCGACCCACGGCATCTCGGCGATCCCGCCCACCTGGTCCGCCGCCATCGGCCCGGCCCGCGGCCGCTGCCTGCCGTCCATGGCCGGCCACCACATCCTGGACGTGGCGGAACTGCTGGTCCCGGGGGAGGGCGGGAAGTGGGGGGTGAGGGTGGTGCTTCCTGGGGTGCTGCCGGGGGTGGTGCGGGATGGGGCACGGGGGGAGGCGGCGCAGGGGGTGCCGGGGGAAGTGACGAAGGCGCTACGGGGCGAGGTGACGGCCGCGGCGCCGGAGGGGGTGCCGGTCGAACTGCGGGACGCGGCGGCGGAGGGGGTGCCGGTCGAACTGCGGGACGCGGCGCCGGACGAAGCGAGGCAGGCGGCACCTGCGGATGTACGGAGGGCGGTGCGGGTCGAAACAACGGAGGCGGCGCCTGCGGAAGCGCGGGAGGCGTCGCCAGACAAGGTACTGGAGGCGGTGTCGGGCGAAGTGACGGAGGCAGCGCCTGCGGAAGCGCAGAGGGCGGTGCCAGTCGGGGTGCCGGAGTTGATGCCGGGCGACGCGACGAAGGCAGTGCCGGCGGAAGGGCAGGAAGCGGCACCGGGCCAAGCGACGAAGGCGGCGCCAGCCCAGGCCCGGCAGGTGGTGCCGGGCGAAGCGGCGGAGGCAGTGCCGGCGGATGCACGGAGGGCGGTGCCGGGCGAAACAACGGAGGCGGCGCCTGCGGAAGCGCGGGAGGCGTCGCCAGACAAGGTACTGGAGGCGGTGTCGGGCGAAGTGACGGAGGCAGCGCCTGCGGAAGCGCAGAGGGCGGTGCCAGTCGGGGTGCCGGAGTTGATGCCGGGCGAAACAACGGAGGCAGTGCCGACGGAAGGGCAGGAAGCGGCACCGGGCCAAGCGACGAAGGCGGCGCCAGCCCAGGCCCGGCAGGTGGTGCCGGGCGAAGCGGCGGAGGCAGTGCCGGCGGATGCACGGAGGGCGGTGCCGGGCGAAACAACGGAGGCGGCGCCTGCGGAAGCGCGGGAGGCGTCGCCAGACAAGGTACTGGAGGCGGTGTCGGGCGAAGTGACGGAGGCAGCGCCTGCGGAAGCGCAGAGGGCGGTGCCAGTCGGGGTGCCGGAGTTGATGCCGGGCGAAACAACGGAGGCAGTGCCGACGGAAGGGCAGGAAGCGGCACCGGGCCAAGCGACGAAGGCGGCGCCGGGCCAGGCGACGGGCGCGGCGCCGGTGGAGGTGGGCGGACGGGGGGTCAGGGGGCGGAGTCCCCTGGTTGAGGTGGGGAAGGCCGGGCACCCGGACAGCGAGGTGCAGTCATGACAGCGCGCCGTATCGAGGGACTCCTGCTCGGCCTGGCCGCCGGCGACGCCGCCGGTTGGCCCGCCGCCCGGCACCGAGCCGCCCGCATGCCCGAGTGGACCCGCCGCCTCACCCGCGAGCTGGACACCTTCGCCGAGCAGAACGCCACCACCACCCTCCCGGTGCCGATCGCCCTCAACCAACCCCCCGAACCGCTGCGCCTCGGCCCCTCCGACGACGCCGAGTGGGCGGCCTTCGCCGCCGAGGCGGTGCTGCGGGCCGGCGCCGACGACGCCCTCGGCGACCTCAGCCGGGAGCGCCGTACCCGCGCCGCCATCGACCTCACCTGGACCGCCGTGGCCGCGGAGGTCGCCGCCGCGGAGGACCGTGCACCCGAGGTCGAGTCCGCCGTCCTCCCCCTGCGTGCCCGCATCTCCGTCCGCGCCGGCCTCGGCAACCTCGCCGCCGGCCTGCGCCCGCCCGCCACCGGCCACGACAACCCGCACTACTTCGACGACGCCGCCTGCGTCCGCGCCTGCGTCCTCGCCGTCGCCCACCCCGGCGACCCCGAACGCGCGGCCGCCCTCGCCGAGTTCGACGCCCGCTACACCCAGGACGGCGACGGCGTGCACGGCGCCCGCGCCATGGCCGCGGCCCTCGCGCTCGCCCTCGCCGACGCCGAGACGGACGCCTGTGTGACCGCCGCGCTCGCCGAACTCCCGCCCGACACCGAGATCGGCCGCAACGCCCGCCATGCGCTCGCCCTCGCCGGCGACAGTGAGTCCGCCTTCGCCCTCGTACCGCTCCTCGAGCACCAGATCGTCGACCACGTCTACAGCTACGGCATCGCCGCCGCCGAGACCGTCCCGGTCGCCCTCGCCCTGGCCACCGCCGCCCACGGCCGGATCGCCGAGGCCGTACCCGCCGCCGCGTGCCTGTCCCGGGTCGCCGACTCCGCCCCCGCCCTCACGGGCGCCCTCACCGGAGCCCTCGGCGGCGGCGCGGCCCTCCCGCAGACCTGGCGGGACGCCTGCCGCACCCTGTCCGGCTGCGCGCTGCCCCGCCTCACCGGCACCGACCTGGTGGAACTCGCCGGACTCCTGGAAGCCGCGCAACCGGCCCGCCCAGGAGGATGATTCGGGGCATGACGCCCAAGGAGTCCAAAGGACTCAAAGAAGAAGAAAGCAACAGACCCCCCCTGCTCGGCCTCGGCGACCGGATCACCGGCGCCCTCGTCGGAGCCGCCGTCGGCGACGCCCTCGGCGGCCCGGTCGAGGGGTACTCCCCGGACCAGATCGCCGAGCGCCACGGCGGCCGCGTCCACGGCATCGTCGGCCCCTGGCACGGCGACGACTGGCGCACCGCCCGCCCCATCGCCCCCTACCACAAGGGCGACGGCCATGTCACCGACGACACCCTGATGACCCACGCGCTGATCCGGGTCTACGCCCGCGTCCGCGACCACCTCGACGCGTACGCGATCGCCGAGCACCTGGTCCCGGACCTGATGACGAACCCGCGCTGGATCCCGGAGCTGGAGGCCGAGGCCCTGCCCCTGCACCGCCTCTTCCTCGCCGAGAAGTGGCTCGTGGCCCGGCTCGCCTACGGCCACGTCGACCCCCGGGAGGCGGGCGCCGGCAACATCGTCAACTGTGGCGCGGCGATGTACATGGCCCCCGTCGGCCTGGTCAACGCGGCCAACCCGGCCGCCGCCTACGCCGAGGCGCTGGACGTCGCCGGTGCGCACCAGTCGTCGTACGGCCGTGAGGCGGCCGGTGTCCTCGCCGCGGCCGTCGCCGCCGCCACGGCACCGGGCGCGACCCCGGACGCGGTCGTCACCGCCTGCCTGTCCCTGGCGAAGGACGGCACGCGCGAGGCGATCGAGAAGGTCTGCGAAGTGGCCGTACGACACCGGGACTTCGAGTCGGCGCTACGGCCGCTGCGCGCGGCGGTGGCCCCGTACGACACCGTCGGCCCCGACTACCGCGCCCCCTCCCTGGCCGCCCGCCGCCCCTCCCGTCTCCACTCGGTCGAGGAACTGCCCATCGCGTTGGGCATGTTGCTGGTCTCCGGAGGCGACTACCGGCACGCCGTGCTCGGCGCGGTCAACTACGGCCGCGACTGCGACTCGATCGCGACGATGGCCGGCGCTCTCGCGGGCGCACTGGGCTCGCCCGTTCCGGAGGACTGGGCGAAGTCGGTGGCGGAGGCCAGCCGGCTGGACCTGTGGGAGCCGGCCCGCACGCTCACCGAGGTCGCGTGCGAGGTGTTCGAACGTGACGTGCGCCGGCGGCGCGCCCACGAGCGGGCGTTCACGGCTCTCGGAGGCACCGCATGCTCCGACTGACCTGGGTCCAGCCGGAGGACCTGCTCGGCCACGAACTCCGCCAGGCCCGCCTCGACGGGCGGGAACCGTCGGCGGTCGAGGCACGCTGGCGGGCCGCGGGCGGCCCGGACGCGCCGCCCCGGGCGGGGGCGTCCGCCCACGGTGTCTCGCGGTATCTGCGCCTGCTGGCAGAGGACCTCCTGGACGAACTGGCGGACCTCCCCAGCGGCTTGTCCCACGACGAGCCGACGAACCTCGCCCGCATCAAGGCCCTGTGCCCGGACTGGCCGGATCCGCCGGCACCGGCAAGCGAAACCCATACCAGGTCAGCACCCACTCGCGAAGCCCTCGAAGCCGCCTGGCTCGGCCGGGCCATCGGATGCCTCCTCGGCAAACCCGTCGAGAAGCTGCCCCTCGACGGCATCCGCGCCCTCGCGCAGGCCGCAGGCAACTGGCCCCTCACCACATACTTCACAGCCCGCGGCGTTCCGCAGGACCTCCTCGCCGCCCACCCTTGGAACCGCCGCTCCGCCGCCACCTCCCTCGCCGAGAACATCGACGGGATGCCGGAGGACGACGACCTCGACTACCCCCTCCTGAACCTCCTGCTCCTGCGCCGGCACGGCAAGGCCTTCAGCACCGTCGACGTCGCCCGGCTCTGGCTGGACGAGCTCCCGCCCGGCCGCACCTTCACCGCCGAACGCGTCGCCTACCGCAACCTCCTCAGCGGCATCGAACCCCCGCACACCGCCCGCCACCGCAACCCCTTCCGCGAGTGGATCGGCGCCCTGATCCGCGCCGACGTGCACGGCTGGACCAACCCCGGCGACCCGGGGGCCGCCGCCGAACAGGCGTACCGCGACGCGGTCCTCACCCACACCGCCAACGGCGTCTACGCGGCGATGTTCACGGCCGCCGTCATCGCCACCGCCGCCACCGGCGACCACGACGTCCACTCCTGCCTGCGCACCGGCCGCCGGGTGATCCCGCCCCGCTCCCGGCTCGCGCGGGCGATCGACGACGCCGTCCGTCTTGCCGAGTCCCACGAGGACTTCGACGACGTCGTGGACGCGCTCCACGCCCGCTACGTGCCCGCCCATCACTGGGTGCACGCCATCCCCAACACCGCCCTGCTCACCGCCGCCCTCACCCACGCGGACGGCGACTTCACCGGCTCCGTCTGCCGTGCGGTCTCGGGCGGCCTGGACACCGACTCCAACGGGGCGACGGCCGGCAGCGTCGCCGGGCTGCTCGCGGGCGACCCCGCCGCGCTCCCCGACCGCTGGCGGGCCCCGCTGAAGAACCGGCTCGCCACCACCGTCGCCGACCTCGACGGCACCGGCTTCGACACCCTCGCCCATCTCACCCACCTGGAGGCGACCCGACCATGACCCATATCGTCGTCCTCGGCAGCACGAACATGGACCTCGTCACCTATGTCGCGAAGGCGCCGCAGCGCGGCGAGACCGTGACGGGGCGGGAGTTCCGTACGATCCCCGGCGGCAAGGGATCCAACCAGGCGATCGCCGCGGCCCGGGCCGGCGCCACCGTCTCGATGATCGGCGCGGTCGGCAACGACGCCTTCGGTCTGCGGCTGCGCGACACCCTCGAACACTCCGGCGTGGACACCGACTTCCTGCGGACGGTCGAGGGCCCGTCCGGCACCGCGCACATCGTGGTGGACGACGAGGGCGCCAACTCCATCGTCGTCATCCCCGGCGCGAACGGCACCGTCGACCACCTCTCCCCCGGCGACGAGGGCGTGATCGCCTCCGCCGACGCCCTGCTGCTGCAGCTGGAGATCCCGCTGCGCGCGGTCGTCCTGGGCGCTCAGGCGGCGCGCCGGCACAGGGTCCGTACGGTGCTCACCCCGTCGCCCGCCCAGCCGCTGCCGCCCGAACTCCTCGACACGACCGACCTGTTGGTGTCCAACGAGTACGAGGCGATCACCCTCACCGGCCGCACCGACCCGCGCGAGGCCGCGGCCGCCCTGCTGGACCTGGTGCCGGAGGTCGTCGTCACCCTGGGCGCCACGGGCAGCCTCTATCTGGCCCGCGGCACCGACCCGCTGGTGATCCCGGCACCGCAGGTGACCGCCGTCGACTCCACTGGCGCCGGTGACACCTTCGTCGGCGCGCTCGCGGTGGCCCTCGCCGAGGAGAAGCCGGTGCGGGAGGCCCTGTCCTGGGCGGCGGCCGCAGCGTCGATCTCCGTCCAGCGGGCCGGGGCGTCGGTGTCCATGCCGTACCGCCCGGAGATCGACGCCCAGTTCACCGCGTGAAGGACGACGCATGAGTACGACGCGGAGGTACGACGCATGAGTACGACGGCTCCACCGCCGCTCTCCGGTCTGCGGGTGCTGGACCTCGCGACCCTCTTCGCCGGCCCGATGGCCGCCACCCTGCTCGGCGACTTCGGCGCCGAGGTGATCAAGGTCGAGCATCCGGAACGGCCCGACCCCTCCCGCGGGCACGGCCCGGCCAAGCACGGGGTCGGCCTGTGGTGGAAGGTGCTCGGCCGCAACAAGCGGACCATGACCCTGGACCTGTCCACGCCCGGTGGCCGTGCCGTACTGCTCCGGCTCGCCGCCACCGCCGACGTGGTGATCGAGAACTTCCGCCCGGGCACACTGGAGAAGTGGGAGCTGGGCTGGACGGAACTGGCGGCCGCCAACCCCCGGCTGGTCCTCGCCCGGGTGACGGCTTTCGGCCAGTTCGGGCCGTACGCCCGCCGGCCCGGTTTCGGCACCCTCGCCGAGGCGATGAGCGGGTTCGCCGCGATCACCGGTGAACCGGACGCGCCGCCCACGCTCCCGCCCTTCGGGCTCGCGGACTCGGTCGCGGGCCTGGCCACCGCCTACGCCGTGCTCACGGCGCTGGCCGCACGGGAGCGCACCGGCGCCGGGCAGGTCGTCGACATGGCGATCATCGAGCCGATCCTGTCGGTCCTCGGCCCCCACCTCACCTGGTACGACCAGCTCGGCCACGTCCAGGAACGCACCGGAAACCGGTCCGCGAACAACGCCCCCCGCAACACCTACCGCACCGCCGACGGGTTCTGGGTCGCCGTCTCCACCTCCGCGCAGTCGGTCGCGGAGCGGGTGATGCGCCTGGTGGGGCGCCCGGAGCTGATCGGGGAGCCGTGGTTCGCCTGCGGCGCGGACCGCGCCGCCCACGCGGACGTCCTGGACCAGGCGGTCGGCTCCTGGATCGCCGCCCGCACCCGCGCCGAGGTCCTCGCGGCCTTCGAGAAGGCGCAGGCGGCCGTGGCCCCGGTCCAGGACGTCCGGGACGTGCTCGCCGACCCCCAGTACCAGGCCCTGCGGACGGTCACCACCGTCGACGACCCCGAGCTGGGCCCGCTGCGCATGCAGAACGTCCTCTTCCGGCTCTCCGCGACGCCCGGCGCGATCCGCTGGGCCGGCCGCCCGCACGGCGCCGACACCGACGCCGTGCTCACCGAGCTGGGCCTCACCCCCGCCGAACTGCGCGCCCTGCGCGAGGCGGGCGCCCTGTGACCCCGCACCCGCTGACCTGGCTCTACGTCCCCGGCGACCGCCCGCCTGTGGTGGCCAAGGCGCTGGCCGCGGGCGCCGACGTGGTGGTGATCGACCTGGAGGACGCCGTCGCGCCGGACCGCAAGGAGTACGCCCGCGCGGCCACGGCCGAGCTCCTCACCGACCTCCCGCCGGTCCCGGTCCACGTCCGTGTCAACGCCCTGGACAGCCCTTGGTCCGCCGGCGACCTGGCCGCCCTGGCCGCACTCCCGGGCCTGGCGGGCCTGCGGCTGCCGAAGGTGACCGCCCCGGCCGAGATCAGGCAGGTCGCCGCCGCCACCCCGGTGCCGCTGTACGCCCTGCTGGAGACGGCCCTCGGCATCGAGAACGCCTACGCCATCGCCATCGCCCACCCCGCCCTGCGGGGCATCGCGATCGGCGAGACGGATCTGCGGGCCGACCTGGGGGTCCGGGCCGACGCGGGCCTCGACTGGCCACGCTCCCGGGTGATCGTCGCCGCCCGCGCGGCCGGCCTCGCCCCACCGCCCCAGTCGGTCCACCCCGACATCCGGGATCAGGACGGCCTCGCCGCCTCCTGCGCCCATGGCCGTGCCCTCGGCTTCCTGGGCCGCGCCGCCATCCATCCCCGGCAGCTCCCGGTGATCGAACGGGCCTACCGTCCGACGATGGCAGAGATCGAACACGCCGAGACGATCCTCAAGGCGGCCGCAGCGAAAGAGGGCGCCCAGGCCCTGCCCGACGGCCGCTTCATCGACGCGGCGATGGTGACGATGGCCCAGCGGACCTTGTCATTGACACTTCGGCCATGACCTCGGCGTTTCCCCGCCGCATCCCCCGGCCAGTCGCCCGCACATGCCGAGGGCGCCCAGGAAGAACCCGGGCGCCCTCGGCGTCGTACCACCAGCCGTCAGCTCTTCTTCGTCGCCGACCCGGCCTCGTCCTTCGCCTCCACGGCCTCGGCAGTCTCCACTGCCTCCGCAGTCTCCTCTGCCTCCGCAGACTCCACGGCCCCCGCAGTCTCCGGATCGGTCTTGTCCTCGACCCCGTCGGCACCTTCCGCAGCGTCGGCCGAACCCTCGGAGACACCCGGCTCGACCACGGCTTCCCTGCCCGGACGCTTCTTCGACGACACCACCATGTACGCCACCGCCAGCAGGAACACGATCAGCGCGGTCCAGTCGTTCAGCCGCAGGCCCAGGATGTGGTGCGCGTCGTCCACGCGCATGTACTCGATCCAGCCGCGGCCCACACAGTAGGACGCGACGTAGAGGGCGAACGCGCGGCCATGGCCGAGCTTGAAGCGGCGGTCGGCCCAGATGACCAGCAGGCCGACGCCGATGCACCACAGGGACTCGTACAGGAAGGTCGGGTGGTAGTAGCCCGGCACCCGGCCGCCCTCGGAGGAGGTGATGTGCAGCGCCCAGGGAACATGCGTCTCACGGCCGTACAGCTCCTGGTTGAACCAGTTGCCCCAGCGGCCGATGGCCTGCGCGAACGCGATGCCGGGCGCGACGGCGTCGGCGTACGCAGGCATCGGGACGCCGCGGCGGCGCGCGCCGATCCACGCGCCGAGCGCGCCGAGCGCGATCGCGCCCCAGATGCCCAGGCCGCCCTGCCACACCTTGAAGGCGTCCACCCAGTCACGGCCCGGGCTGAAGTACAGCTCGTAGTCCGTGATCACGTGGTAGAGCCGGCCGCCGACCAGACCGAACGGCACGGCCCAGACCGCGATGTCGGCGACCGTGCCGGCCCGACCGCCGCGGGCGATCCAGCGCTTGTTGCCGAGCCAGACGGCGACGAAGACGCCGATGATGATGCAGAAGGCGTAGCCGCGCAGCGGGATGGGGCCGAGATACAGCACCCCGCGCGACGGGCTGGGAATGTAGGCAAGTTCCATGGCAAGTCCGACGCTACCGTGCCGGGCCGTGGTGACGGCAAGCTGCCCGGCTACGGGTCCATAACGGGGGCGTGAGAAACGCGGCGGCGGAAGGAAGATCCTTACCCGTGGTCGGCCGCCTCCACCATCTGCTTGAGCTTGGCCGGGGTCATGGTCTGGTCCTGGTAGATGTTCTTGCCGCCCAACAGGACCGTGGGAGTGGCGTTGAAGCCGCTGGTCTGGAAGGCCTTGTGGGCCTTGTTCACCCAGCTGTCGTGGGTGCCGTCCTTGACGCACTTCCGGAAGGCGGGGGTGTCCAGGCCGCCGACCTTGCCGGCCAGGTCGATCAGCTTGGCGTTGTCGGCGTACGCGTCGTCGGTCTCCTTGGGCTGGTTCGCGTACAGCACGTCGTGGTAGTCGCGGAACTTTCCGGCGTCCTGGGCGCAGGCGGCGGCGTTGGCACCGCGCAGGGAGCCGGTGCCGCCCAGGTTGCCGTCGATCAATCGGACCAGGTGGTACTCGATTCTGAGCTTGCCGGAGTCGACCAGTTCGTGGAGCGTCGGGCGGTAGGCCACCTCGAAGGCCTGGCAGGCCGGGCAGCGGACGTCCTCCCAGACGGTGAGCGTCGACCTGGCGCCGTCCTTGCCGACCGGGATGGCGAGGCTGTCCTTGCCCTGCGCGCCCGAGGGCACCACGACCGGGCCCGCCTTCTCGCTGCTCTTGTTCTTGCCGGCGTTCGCGGCGAGCACGCCGATCACCGCCGCGAGGCCCAGCACGCAGACGATGCTCGCGCCCACGATCAGGGTGCGCCGCCGCCTCTCCGCGTGCCTCTGCTTCTCTCGCTCGACCGCCAGCCGCTCCCGGGCGGTGCGCTTTCCGTCACGGTTCTTCTCGCTCACACCCCCAGAACGAACCGGGGAGGCGCAGCGCGCCTCCCCGGTCACAGGTCCACTCGTTCGAGTGACCGAATGTTCTGACGGGAGTGTTCTGATAGGGAAACCGACCTGCGGTCACACCTGTCCGCGCACGCCCTTCGCCAGCTCCCCGGCCAGCTCGCGGACCGCCTCGACGCCGGTCGCGCGGTCGGGTGCGTCCAGCATCCGCTTCACGAAGGCCGAGCCGACGATGACGCCGTCGGCGAAGCCGGCGACCTCGGCGGCCTGGGCGCCGTTGGAGACGCCGAGTCCGACGCAGACGGGCAGCGCGCTGCCGGTGGCGCGGGTGCGCTCGACCAGGTTCTGGGCCTGCGCCCCGACGGATTCGCGGGTGCCGGTGACGCCCATCAGCGAGGCCGCGTAGACGAAGCCGCTGCCCGCCGCGGTGATCTGGGCGAGCCGCTCGTCCTTGCTGCTCGGCGCGACGACGAAGACGGTCGCGAGGCCGTGCTTCTCGGCGTGCTCCCGCCACAGCGCCGACTCCTGGACGGGCAGGTCGGGCAGGATGCAGCCCGCGCCGCCCGCCTCGGCCAGCTCGGCGGTGAACCGCTCGACGCCGTAGCGGTCGATGGGGTTCCAGTACGTCATGACGAGCACGGGCTTGCCGGTCGCCGCGTACGCCTCACGGACCGTACGCATCACATCGGCGATCTTGACCCCACCGCGCAACGCGATGTCGTCGGCGGTCTGGATGACCGGACCGTCGAGGACGGGGTCGCTGTGCGGCAGACCGACCTCCACGACGTCGGCCCCGCCGTCGAAGACGGCCTTGATCGCCTCGATGCCGCCGTCCACGGTCGGGAACCCGGCCGGGAGGTAGGCGATGAGCGCGGACCGGCCCTCGGCCCTGGCGGCGGCGAGGGTGTCCGACAGCAGCTGGATCTTCCCGCTCACTTGGCGTCCCCCTCGATCTCGGCGGTGTCGGCTTCGTCGGCGGCCACCTCGGCGTCGGTGTCGTACAGGCCGAAGTAGCGGGCGGCGGTGTCCATGTCCTTGTCGCCGCGGCCGGACAGGTTGACCACGATCAGGCCGTCCTCGCCCAGCTCCCTGCCGACCTCCAGGGCGCCGGCGAGGGCGTGGGCGCTCTCGATGGCCGGGATGATGCCCTCGGTGCGGGACAGCAGGCGCAGGGCCTGCATGGCCGCGTCGTCGGTGATCGCGCGGTACTCACCGCGGCCGGAGTCCTTGAGGAAGGAGTGCTCGGGGCCGATGCCCGGGTAGTCAAGGCCGGCCGAGATGGAGTACGGCTCGGTGATCTGGCCCTCGTCGTCCTGCAGGACGTACGAGCGGGAACCGTGCAGGATGCCCGGCTCGCCCGCGGTCAGGGTGGCCGCGTGCTCGCCGGTCTCGATGCCGTGCCCAGCGGGCTCGCAGCCGATGAGACGGACGCCCTCGTCGGGGATGAAGGCGTGGAAGAGGCCGATGGCGTTGGAGCCGCCGCCGACGCAGGCGATCGCGGCGTCCGGGAGGCGTCCGGCGCGCTCCAGCAGCTGCCGGCGGGCCTCGACGCCGATGACCCGGTGGAAGTCGCGGACCATGGCCGGGAAGGGGTGCGGGCCGGCGACCGTACCGAACAGGTAGTGGGTGTGGTCGACGTTGGCGACCCAGTCGCGGAACGCCTCGTTGATGGCGTCCTTCAGGGTGCGGCTGCCGGACTTCACGGAGACGACCTCGGCGCCGAGCATGCGCATGCGGGCCACGTTCAGGGCCTGGCGCCTGGTGTCGACCTCGCCCATGTAGATGGTGCAGTCGAGGCCGAACAGGGCGCAGGCGGTCGCGGTCGCGACGCCGTGCTGACCGGCGCCGGTCTCCGCGATCACGCGCGTCTTGCCCATCCGCTTGGTGAGCAGCGCCTGGCCGAGGACGTTGTTGATCTTGTGGGAGCCGGTGTGGTTGAGGTCCTCGCGCTTGAGGAACACGCGCGCGCCACCCGCTTCCGCGGCAAAACGGGGGACCTCGGTGAGGGAGCTGGGGCGACCGGTGTAGTTGACCATCAGGTCGTCGAGCTCTCGGGCGAACTCGGGGTCGTGCTTGGCCTTGTCGTACTCGACGGCGACCTCGTCCACGGCGGCGACGAGGGCCTCCGGGATGAACTTGCCGCCGAACGCGCCGAAGTACCCTTCGGCGCTGGGGACTTGCCCCTGTGGGTCAGGGAAGAAGAAGTTGCTGGGCATGCCGGAACCTCACGGTGAGTGCGTGTGAAAAGACACTATTCGCCGTGGGGGCGGAGTTTGTCGTACGACCTCAGGCCATATGTGGCTGGTCGCGCAGTTCCCCGCGCCCCTGTGGGGCGCGCTGCCATCGACGTCCGTTCACCTGTCCAGGTTCGTCACCGATGACGTACCGCACGCGGCGGCCGTGGACGCGCCGCGCCGGGGCGCGGCAGCCCCTCGGGCGGCAGCCACGCGCCAGGCGGGCGTAGCGGTCCACGGTCGTCACGGTGACAGTCATCGGGGTCAGCCTACCGGGTGATCAGCTCCGGCCGTGGCGCAGTGCGGGATGTTCGCCCGCGGCGACCAGGTCGGCGACGGCGGTCTTGGGGTCGCGGCCGGTGACCAGGGACTCGCCGACCAGGACCGCGTCGGCGCCGGCGTTGGCGTAGGCGATCAGGTCGTGCGGGCCACGGACACCGGATTCGGCGACCTTGACGAGGTGGTCCGGGATCTCCGGCGCGACCCGCTCGAACGTGCCGCGGTCGACCTCAAGGGTCTTCAGGTTGCGCGCGTTGACGCCGATGACCTTGGCGCCCGCGTCCACGGCCCGCTCGACCTCGTCCTCGTCGTGCACCTCGACGAGCGGGGTGAGCCCGATCGACACCGCGCGCTCGATCAGCGACTCCAGGGCCGGCTGATCCAGGGCGGCCACGATCAGCAGCGCGAGGTCGGCGCCGTACGCCCGGGCCTCCCACAGCTGGTAGGACGTGACGATGAAGTCCTTGCGGAGCACCGGGATGTCCACGCGCGCGCGGACGGCCTCCAGGTCGGCCAGCGAGCCGCCGAAGCGGCGCTGTTCGGTGAGGACGGAGATGACGGCCGCACCGCCCGCCTCGTAGTCCGCGGCGAGCCCGGCAGGGTCGGCGATCGCGGCCAGCGCGCCCTTGGAGGGGCTGGAGCGCTTGACCTCGCAGATCACCTTGACGCCGTCGCCCTTGAGCGCGGCCACCCCGTCCTTGGCGGCGGGAGCCTTGGCCGCGCGCTCCTTGAGCTCGTCGAGGCTGACGCGTGCCTGCCGCTCCGCGAGGTCGGCACGGACTCCGTCGATGATCTCGTCGAGCACACTCACGCGAGCGGCCCCCTTTCCTGACGGTCGTTCCTTCAGGTTTTGAAAACCCGTGGTCACTGCGATGGTATCCGCAGGAGGGCGGACCCCTCGCATCCAGTCGACCCCGGTCCCACCACCTGGACGTTCACCGTGTGCTCAAGGATGCAGCCAGCCCCCCGACGGCAGGTTCCGGACGGCCGTGAACACCAGCAGCAGGGCGCCGATCGCCCACAGGTGCGCCGGCCGCGGGTCCAGCCGCAGCGGCCGGCCGCGTACGGCGCGGACCACCCATACGGTCCACAGCACCGCGAAGCCCAGGTAGGCGGCCACACCCAGCGCGTTGTCCCGCAGCGCGGCGAGCAGGTCGCCGTGGACGAAGGCGTGCGCGCTGCGCAGTCCGCCGCAGCCGGGGCAGTACAGGCCGGTGAGCCGGTACAGCGGGCAGACGGGGTAGTGCCCGGGTTCGTTCGGGTCGACGGCGCCCACGTACACGAAGGCCCCGGCGACGGCCGCGAGGACTCCCGCCGGGACGGCGAGGCGCCGCCGCAGCGGGGGGCCGATGGCGGCGGGGCCGACGGTGGCGTTCGGGGCCACCAGCGGGAACGGACGGCTCTCGGTGTTCACAGGAACATTCTCCCCGCCGAGTCGGCACCACGCGCGCGCTGGCCCGCCCGCCGGGGACGACGAGGGGCGGCCCGCACCTTCCGCAGGTGCCGGGCCGCCCCTCGGGGAAACCGTCGGTTCAGCTCTCGACGCCGGCCGGCTCACGGGTCGCGAGGGGGGCACCGGCCATCTTGAGGGGGACCTGCTTCGCACCGAGGCCCATGGCGCGCATGATGCCGCCGACCACCGCGCCGCCGAGGATGAGCACCATGCCGGCCCAGAAGCCGACCGGCTGGGCCATCACCATGAAGGCGCCCGCGACGCAGAAACCGATGAAGGAAATGATGACACCGGTCCAGGCGGCCGGGGTGTGACCGTGGCCGTGGCTGCTGCCCGCCATGTCTGTGCTCCTCATTGCTGTGTACGTGTCCCAGAAGAGCGGCGTACGTGTCGTACGGCTCCGAGCCCGACCGGTCACTGTCCGAGCCGGACGCTCGCCCTCCATTGTCCCGTACGGCGCACCCGTTCCGGACTCGGGGGTGGCGTCTGGTTCGCCACACCCGCCGTGCGCGTCAGGCTCCCGTCGGGTCCTCGCCCCGGTCCAGGGCCTTCCACATCTCCTCGGGCCGTTCCGGGTCGACCGGGCGGGCCGCGCGGCGCGGACGGTCGGTGCCACGCTCGTAGCGGCCGGACATGGCGGGCCACCGGTTGCCGAAGCGCAGCGCCAGCAGGCCGGCCAGCAGGATCAGCAGGCCACCGGCGGCCGCGACGTAGGGCCAGCCGGTGTGGCTGAGCGCGGCGACGGTGGCGGAGGTGTCGCCGCTGGCCCGGGCGGCCTTCTCGTCCAGCGCGGAGCTGTCGGAGGCGGCCACGAGGGCGGCGGCCGAGATGCCGGCGCCGGACAGCGCGAGCAGCCCGGCGACGACGAGCCGGCCGGCCCGGCGGACGGCGAATACGGCGACGAGCGCGGCGAGGCCCACTATGGCGAGGGCCGCGGGGACGCCCGTGACGTCGCTGCCCTTGGCGGTCAGCGGGAACGCGCCGCCGGCCACCGTCGCGGTGCCCTCCGCCCAGCGCTGCCGGGTCGCGAGCAGCGCCACGGCCGCGCCGAGCGCACCGCACAGGAGGGCCACGGCGAGGCTCCGCCGGCCGGACCGGACGGGCGCGGCGGCTTCGGAACGGGGGTGAGGTACGGCAGTCACGTACTCCACTATCGCCTGAACCCCGTGCGAACCGTCACCCGGGTCCGTCAAGCCATGGGCGGGTCGAGTTTCGACCATGATCCGCCCAGAAACGGCACATGAACGTCTCAGGAACGGCAAAGTAACGTCCCTGCTTCAACATTCATCTTGTTGACGTGACCCCGCCATCCGTACGTTCTGCGCGACCCCGGCGTGACACCCCGCGCCGTGGTGGCACCGCGCACCCCCCACACAGCCCTTCCCGGTTCACCCA
Source organism: Streptomyces sp. RB17 (assembly GCF_009604455.1). Classification (GTDB taxonomy): domain Bacteria; phylum Actinomycetota; class Actinomycetes; order Streptomycetales; family Streptomycetaceae; genus Streptomyces. Next base: position 1,190,562 of record NZ_WEGL01000001.1, on the reverse strand, counting down.
CCTCGTGGAGGACGTACGTTGCGCAGAACCACTTCCCTCGTCGCCGTGGCCACGCTCGCCACGGCCGCCCTCGCCCTGGCCACCCCGGTCGGCCAGGCGGCCCAGTCCACCTCCTCGTCCCACGGCGTCACCGTCGCGCACGCCTGCGCCACCCCGACGAAGAAGGACCAGATGGCCTGCAACGCCCTGCAGGTCACCTCGGGCACCCCGATGTCCGCGCACGCCGAGAGCGATCTGACGGCCGCCGCCACTCCCTCCGGTTACGGCCCCTCCTCGCTGCAGGCGGCGTACAACCTGCCCTCCGCGACCGGCGGTTCGGGCCAGACGGTGGCGATCGTCGACGCCTACGACGACCCGAGCGCCGAGTCCGACCTCGCCGTCTACCGCTCCCAGTACGGGCTGTCCGCCTGCACCACGGCCAACGGCTGCTTCAAGAAGGTGGACCAGACCGGCGGCACCAAGTACCCGCGTGGCAACTCCGGCTGGGCCGAGGAGATCTCGCTCGACCTCGACATGGTCAGCGCGGCCTGCCCGAACTGCAAGATCCTGCTGGTGGAGGCCAGTTCGGCCAGCATGACCAACCTGGGCACGGCCGTGAACACCGCCGTGAACCTGGGCGCCAAGTTCGTCTCCAACAGCTACGGCGGCTCCGAGTCCTCCAGCGACACGACGTACGACTCCACCTACTTCAACCACCCGGGTGTCGCCATCACCGTCTCCTCCGGTGACAACGGCTATGGCGTCGAGTACCCGGCGGCGTCCAAGTACGTGACGGCGGTGGGCGGTACGTCCCTGAAGACGGCCTCCAACTCCCGCGGCTGGACGGACACGGTGTGGAGCGGGGCCGGCTCCGGCTGCTCCGCGTACGACGCCAAGCCCAGCTGGCAGAAGGACACCGGCTGCGCCCGGCGCACGGTCGCGGACGTCTCGGCGGTCGCCGACCCCAACACCGGTGTCGCGGTGTACGACACGTACAGCCAGGGCAGTGGCTGGATGGTCTTCGGCGGCACCAGCGCCTCCTCTCCGCTGATCGCGGCGACCTACGCGCTGGCGGGCGCCCCGTCGGCCGGCTCCTACCCGGCGTCCTTCCCGTACGCGCACACCTCGTCGCTGAACGACGTGACGAGCGGCTCCAACGGCAGCTGCAGCGGCTCGTACCTGTGCACCGGCACCACCGGGTACGACGGGCCGTCCGGGCTCGGCACCCCGAACGGCACCGCCGCGTTCACCGGCTGAACTCTCCTATGAGTTGAGCCGGTTGGCCGTGTGCACCGCGCGGAGGACCGCCGCCGCCTTGTTGCGGCACTCCTGGTCCTCCGCCACCGGGTCGGAGTCGGCGACGATGCCGGCTCCGGCCTGCACGTATGCCGTGCCGTTCCGGAGCAGGGCCGTACGGATGGCGATCGCGGTGTCGGAGTCGCCCGCGAAGTCCAGATAGCCGACGCAGCCGCCGTACAGGCCGCGCCGGGACGGCTCCAGTTCGTCGATGATCTGCATCGCGCGGGGTTTGGGGGCGCCGGAGAGGGTGCCCGCCGGGAAGCAGGCGGTGAGCACGTCAAAGGCGGTGCGGCCCGCGGCCACCCGGCCGGTGACGGTCGAGACGATGTGCATCACGTGCGAGTAGCGCTCGACGGACATGAAGTCGACCACCTCGACCGAGCCGGGCTCGCAGACCCGTCCCAGATCGTTGCGGCCGAGGTCGACGAGCATCAGGTGCTCGGCGCGCTCCTTGGGGTCGGCCATCAGCTCCTCGGCGAGGGCCTGGTCCTCCTGCGGGGTCGTCCCGCGGGGCCGGGTGCCGGCGATGGGGTGCACCATGGCCCGCCCGTCCTCGACCTTGACCAGGGCCTCGGGGGACGAGCCGACGACGTCGAATCCCTCGAAGCGGAACAGGTACATGTACGGGGACGGGTTGGTCGCCCGCAGCACCCGGTAGACGTCAAGGGCACTGGCGGCGCACGGGGTCTCGAAGCGCTGGGAGGGCACGACCTGGAAGGCCTCGCCCGCGCGGATGCGCTCCTTGACGTCCTCGACGGCCACCTGGAAGTCGGGACCGCCCCACAGCGCGGTGTACTCGGGCAGCTCGGACGGCGGCAGCACGGCCGGGGGCTGGGCCACCGCGCGCGTGAGGTCGGCCTCCATGGCGTCGAGCCGGGCCACGGCATCGGCGTAGGCCTCGTCCACGCCGGTGTCGAGGTCGTTGTGGTTGATCGCGTTGGCGATCAGCAGGACCGAGCCCTCCCAGTGGTCCATGACGGCGAGGTCACTGGTCAGGAGCATGGTCAGCTCGGGCAGCTGCAGGTCGTCGCGCTCGCCGGGGCCGATCTTCTCCAGGCGGCGGACGATGTCGTAGCCGAGATAGCCGACCATGCCGCCGGTGAAGGGCGGCAGACCCTCCTGGCGTGGGGTGTGCAGGGCCTGGATCGTGGCCCGCAGGGCCTTCAGGGGGTCGCCGTCCACGGGCACGCCGACCGGCGGGGTGCCGAGCCAGTGCGCCTGTCCGTCGCGTTCCGTCAGCGTCCCGGCGGACCGGACACCGACGAAGGAGTACCGGGACCAGGAGCGGCCGTTCTCCGCGGACTCCAGCAGGAAGGTGCCGGGGCGCTCGGCGGCCAGTTTGCGGTACAGCGCGACCGGGGTGTCGCCGTCGGCGAGGAGCTTGCGCGTCACCGGGATGACGCGCCGGTCGGTGGCGAGTTTGCGGAAGGTCTCGAGGTCCATGGCGGCTGACCCTACTGATCCGGGGTGGTCGCGCCGGAATCGGCGTCCTTGAGGAGCACGTCCTCGTCGAAGCAGGTGCGCGCGCCGGTGTGGCATGCCGCGCCCACCTGGTCGACCTTGACGAGCACGGTGTCGGCGTCGCAGTCCAGCGCGACCGACTTCACCCACTGGACGTGGCCCGAGGTGTCGCCCTTGACCCAGTACTCCTGGCGGCTGCGCGACCAGTAGGTGCAGCGGCCGGTGGTCAGGGTGCGGTGCAGCGCCTCGTCGTCCATCCAGCCGAGCATGAGCACCTCACCGGTGTCGTACTGCTGGGCGATGGCGGGCAGGAGACCGTCCGCGGCGCGCTTGAGGCGGGCGGCGATCTCCGGGTCGAGGCTGCTGGGGGGAACGCTGCGGCGCGAAGCGCCTCGATCAGGGGCGGCGGTCGGGCGACGGGCGGGAGTCCCGGTCGTACTGGTCATGGGTGCCATTGTGCCGCGCGGGTACGACAGTGCCGGTGCCGTGTCCACTGCGCGGACTCGCTGCCTGGCCGTAGGCTGATCCCATGTCGACCTTCGCCAAGCGTGAACGGCTCCTGCTCGCCGACCTCTTGGAAACCGTCGGTCCGGATGCCGACACCCTCTGCGCGGGCTGGCGGACCCGGGACCTGGCCGCGCATGTGATCGTGCGCGAGCGCCGCCCGGACGCGGCCGGGGGCACGCTGATCAAGCAGCTCGTGCCGCGCCTGGAGAAGGTGATGGCCGAGTACACCGCGAAGCCGTACGAGGAGCTCATCCAGCTGATCCGTACCGGCCCGCCGCGCTTCTCGCCGTTCCAGCTCAAGCAGGTCGACGAGGCGGCCAACATCGTCGAGTTCTACGTCCACACCGAGGACGTACGCCGCGCCCAGCCGGACTGGAGCCCGCGGGAGCTGGACTCCGTCTTCCAGGACGCCCTGTGGTCCCGCCTGGAACGCACGGCACGGCTGGTGGCCCGTGGTGTGCCGACGGGCCTGGTGCTGCGCCGCCCGGACGGGCAGACGACGGTGGCGCACCGGGGCACGCCGGTGGTGACGGTGACCGGCGAGCCGTCCGAGCTGCTGATGTTCGCGTTCGGCCGGCAGAACGCGGCCGAGGTGGAGGTCGAGGGCGAGCCGGACGCGATCACCAAACTGAACGAATCGAAGCAGCTCGGGATCTGAGCCGGCCGGCCGACGGTCCGGGAGTGCGCTGGTCCGGCCGCGGGAGCGGCCCCGCGGTCAGCCCGGCAGTTCCGCGCGCCGCAGTGCCGGCACGACAAGGGCGACGAGCCCGCCGAGGCCACAGACACCCGCGCTGACGACGTAGACCGGCCCGAGCCCGAAGCCCCCGATCGCAGCCGCAGCGAGCGGCATGCCGAGCGGGGCCAGGCCGAGGCTGACCAGGCTGGAGACGGCGGTGACGCGGCCCAGGTAGGCGGGGTCGGCATGGGTCTGGAGCAGGGCACCGCACAGGGCGCCGCTGAGCCCGGCGAGCAGGCCCACGAGCCCGGCCACGCCGACGGCGGCGGCGAGCGCGGGCACGAACGCGAGGGCGCCGATGGCCACGGCTCCCGCGACACACGCCGACCCGGTGACCTGCCCCGCGCGGGGCAGTCGCCCCCGGACCGTGAGCAGCAGCGCGGAGGCTCCGGCCCCGACCCCGAATCCGGCCAGCACCCAGCCCATGCCCGAGGCACCCCAGCCCCGCCGGTCGGCGAGCAGCGTCAGCCCGATGTTCAGCGGTCCGACGAAGCCGAGGTCACCGAGGGCGATGGCCAGCATCAGCGGGGCGAGGACGCGATGGCGGCGGATGTGGCCGAGACCGGCGCGCAGATCGTTCCAGGCGGTACCCGCCACCTCGGCCGTGTCGTCCTTCGGCAGATCCCGTACCCGCACCGAGAGCAGCAGCGGAACGGAGACGGCGATGAGCATCCCGGCGAAGGCGAACGCGGCCGGGGCACCACCGACGGCCACGCCGAGCCCGCCGAGCGGAGCGCCGACCACGGCGGAGAACCGGATCGCGAGGCCGCGCATGCCCTGGACCCGGGCGAGCTGTCCCTTCTCGGTGAGGCGGGCCGGCAGGGCGCCCACGGCCGGCATGAACACGGCGTCGACCGCGCCGAAGACCAGCGCCAGCAGGGCGAGCGGCCACAGTCCCGGGCTGGTGAGGAAGAGCAGGGCCGCCACGGCGAGGACGGCCGCGCAGCGCACGGCGTCGCTGCCGATGACGACCCGGCGCGGCCCGAACCGGTCGGCGATCACTCCGCCGCCGAGCATCAGCACGGCCCGGGGCAGCGCGCTCGCGGACGTCACGAGACCGGCCTGCGCGGGCGTTCCGGCCTGTACGGCGGCCCAGGACAGGGCGAGGTAGTAGACGCTGTCGCCGAGCATCGAGCAGGTGTAGGCGGCGAGCCAGCGCAGGACGTTGGGGTCGCGGTGGGCCTGCGGAGCGGTCGCCGACGGTATGAGCGTGGCGGTCACGGGAGGGGGTCCTCTCAGACGCGGAACGGGAAGCCGTACAGGTAGAGGGCGACGTGCTCGCGTCCCTCGGTCTCGCCCGCGGCCTCGGCGGCCTGACCTCGTTCGTCGTACCTGCGCAGGACCGCGTCCAGTTCTTCCTTCAGCGCGGTGAGTTCCGCCGGCGTCAGCCGCAGCCACGACTCCGTGTCCACGGACGCGGTGTTCCACTCGGGCCCCCAGGCGGGGCGTTCGTCGAGGTAACGGCGGTACTGGTCGGCCCGCTGGTCGTGGAAGAGACGCGTGGCCGCGAGGTGTGCGGCGGCCTTTCCCGGCTCGCCCCGGAAGTCCTCGTCCCGGATGCTCACCCCGTCCGACGCCGGCTGCCACCAGCGCTCCCGGCCGTCCGCCGTCTGCGGCCGGGCCTCCTCGATCAGCCCGTGGTCGGCGAGTTTGCGCAGGTGGTAGCTGACCAGGGACACCGCCTCGTCCACGTGCTCGGCCAACTGGGAGGCCGTGGCCACCCGCTCCATGCACAGCAGCCGGTACAGGTTGGCGCGCAGCGGGTGCGCGAGGGCCTTGAGCGTGCCCACGTCCGTGATCCGGCGGTTCTCTTTGCTCGCCATGCCCTCACCGTAGATACGCAAGAAAAGTTGCGCAATAGATTTTGCGCAACTTGTCTTTCGCGTCCGTGCATGAGAAAGCCCCGGCCCACCCCAAAGAGGCAACCGGGGCTCGGCGCCGTGTCAGCGCACGGGGTGGCCCGCCTCGCGGAGGGTCTGCTTCACCTCGGGGATCCGGAGGTCGCCGAAGTGGAAGACGGAGGCGGCCAGGACCGCGTCGGCGCCGGCGGCGATGGCAGGGGGGAAGTCGGCCAGCTTGCCGGCGCCGCCGGAGGCGATCACCGGGACGGTCACGTGCTTGCGGACCGCCGCGATCATCTCCAGGTCGTAGCCGTCCTTCGTGCCGTCCGCGTCCATGGAGTTCAGGAGGATCTCCCCGGCGCCCAGCTCGGCCGCCCGGTGCGCCCACTCGACGGCGTCGATGCCGGTGCCGCGCCGGCCGCCGTGGGTCGTGACCTCGAAGGAGCCCGCCCCGGTGCGGCGCGCGTCCACCGACAGGACCAGCACCTGCCGGCCGAAGCGCTCGGCGATCTCGCGGATCAGGTCGGGGCGGGCGATCGCGGCGGTGTTCACGCCCACCTTGTCGGCGCCCGCCCGCAGCAGCTTGTCCACGTCCTCGGCGGTACGGACGCCGCCGCCGACCGTCAGCGGGATGAACACCTGCTCCGCCGTGCGCCGCACCACGTCGTACGTCGTCTCCCGGTCGCCCGAGGACGCGGTGATGTCCAGGAACGTCAGCTCGTCGGCGCCCTCGGCGTCGTACACCTTCGCCATCTCGACGGGGTCGCCCGCGTCGCGCAGGTTCTGGAAGTTGACGCCCTTGACGACCCGGCCGTTGTCCACGTCCAGGCAGGGGATGACTCGGACCGCCAGGGTCATGACTGTTCAGGCTCCTCTGAATGCTTCGATTTCCACTTCGACCAGGATCCGCGGATCGACGAACCCCTCGACGACCAGCAGGGTCGACACCGGGCGCACCGAGTCGAACATCTCCTTGTGCGCCCGGCCCACGGCGTCCACGTCCCGCACATGGGTCAGGTACATGCGTGTACGGATCACGGACGCGACATCGAGTCCGAACTCGCCGAGCGCCTCGAGGGCGCTGGTGAAGGCCACCTTGGCCTGTTCGTACGGGTCGCCCTCGCCGTACAGCACGGTGCCCTTGAAGGACGTCGTGCCCGCCACCAGCACCCGGTCGCCCGCCGCGACGGCACGTGCGAAACCGAAACTCTCTTCCCAGGGACTTCCGCTCTGCACGCGCCGCACGGCATCGCTCATGACGACACAGCCTCCAAGGCCTCTTCCAGGGTGAACGCCTTCGCGTACAGGGCCTTCCCGACGATGGAGCCCTCGACACCGAGGGGTACCAGCGCGGCGATGGCGCGCAGGTCGTCCAGGGACGACACGCCGCCGGAGGCCACGACCGGGCGGTCCGTCGCCGCGCAGACGTTCTTCAGCAGCTCCAGGTTGGGGCCCTGCAGCGTGCCGTCCTTGGCGATGTCGGTGACGACGTAGCGGGCGCAGCCCTCGTTGTTGAGGCGCTCCAGCGTCTCGTAGAGGTCGCCGCCGTCGCGGGTCCAGCCGCGGCCGCGCAGGGTCGTGCCCCGTACGTCGAGGCCGACGGCGATCTTGTCGCCGTGCTGGGCGATGACCTTGGCGACCCACTCCGGGGTCTCCAGGGCGGCGGTGCCGAGGTTCACGCGCGTGCAGCCGGTGGCCAGGGCGGCGGCCAGCGAGGCGTCGTCGCGGATGCCGCCGGACAGCTCCACCTTGATGTCCATCGCCCTGGTGACCTCGGCGATCAGGTCGCGGTTGTCGCCGGTGCCGAAGGCCGCGTCCAGGTCGACCAGGTGCAGCCACTCGGCGCCCGAGCGCTGCCAGGCGAGGGCGGCCTCCAGCGGGGAGCCGTAGGAGGTCTCGGTCCCGGACTCGCCGTGCACGAGGCGGACGGCCTGGCCGTCGCGGACGTCGACGGCGGGGAGGAGTTCGAGCTTGGCCATGTCTCTACAGGGTTCCGATCCAGTTGGTGAGGAGCTGGGCGCCGGCGTCGCCGGACTTCTCGGGGTGGAACTGCGTGGCCCACAGGGCGCCGTTCTCCACGGCGGCCACGAACGGCTTGCCGTGCGTCGACCAGGTCACCTTGGGCGCCGCGATCAGCGGGTTGTGCGATTCCAGGGCCCAGTCGTGGACGGCGTAGGAGTGCACGAAGTAGAAGCGGGCGTCGGCGTCGAGGCCGGCGAACAGCTCCGAGTCGGCGGGGGCTTCGACGGTGTTCCAGCCCATGTGGGGCACGACCTCGGCCTGGAGCGGCGCGACCGTACCGGGCCACTCGTCCAGGCCCTCGGCCTCCACGCCGTGCTCGATGCCGCGCGCGAAGAGGATCTGCATGCCGACGCAGATGCCCATCACGGGCCGACCTCCGGACAGGCGCCGGTCGACCACCCAGTCACCGCGGGCCGCGCGCAGGCCCTGCATGCAGGCGGCGAAGGCCCCGACGCCCGGCACCAGCAGGCCGTCGGCGTTCATGGCCTTGTCGAAGTCACGGGTGATCTCGACATCGGCGCCCACCCGCGCGAGGGCGCGTTCGGCCGAGCGGACGTTGCCGAAGCCGTAGTCGAAGACGACGACCTTCTTGCCGCCTGTGCTCAATTCCACACCCCCAGCCGCATCACGCCCGCGACCAGGCACATGCCCGCGCCGATGGAGAGCAGCACGATCAGGCTCCTGGGCATCTGCTGCTTGGCGAAGGAGATGATGCCGCCGACCAGGAAGAGACCGACGACGATCAGCAGGGTCGAGAGACCGTTCATGGGGTTACAGCGCGCCCTTCGTGGAGGGGAGGATGCCGGCCGCGCGCGGGTCGCGCTCGGAGGCGTACCGCAGCGCCCGGGCCAGGGCCTTGAACTGGCACTCCACGATGTGGTGCGCGTTGCGCCCGTACGGCACGTGCACGTGCAGCGCGATCTGCGCCTGGGCGACGAAGGACTCCAGGATGTGCCGGGTCATCGTGGTGTCGTACTCGCCGATCATCGGCGCCATGTTCTCGGGCTCGGTGTGCACGAGGTACGGGCGGCCGGACAGGTCGACGGTCACCTGGGCGAGGGACTCGTCCAGCGGGACCGTGCAGTTGCCGAACCGATAGATCCCCACCTTGTCGCCGAGCGCCTGCTTGAAGGCGGCGCCGAGCGCGAGGGCGGTGTCCTCGATGGTGTGGTGGGAGTCGATGTGCAGGTCGCCGTCGGTCTTCACGGTCAGGTCGAACAGACCGTGCCGGCCGAGCTGGTCGAGCATGTGGTCGTAGAAGCCGACGCCGGTGGCGATGTCGGTCCGCCCGGTGCCGTCGAGATCGATCTCGACCAGCACCGAGGTCTCCTTCGTGGTGCGCTCTATGCGTCCTACGCGGCTCATGCCTTACAGCTCCTTCTTCACTTCACGGACCGCGTCGAGGAACGCGTCGTTCTCCTCCGGGGTTCCGGCGGACACCCGCAGCCACCCCGGTACGCCGTTGTCCCGGACCAGGACGCCCCGGTCGAGGATCTTCCGCCAGGCGGTGTGGGCGTCCGGAAACCGGCCGAACTGCACGAAGTTCGCGTCGGACTCCGTGACCTCGTAGCCGATCGCGCGCAGCTCGGCGACCAGCCGGTCCCGCTCCGCCTTCAGCTGCTCGACGTACCCCAGCAGGGTGTCGGTGTGCTCCAGGGCGGCCAGGGCGGTCGCCTGGGTGATCGCCGACAGGTGGTAGGGCAGCCGGACGAGCTGGACGGCGTCCACGACCGCCGGGTCGGCGGCGAGATAGCCCAGGCGCAGACCCGCCGCGCCGAACGCCTTGGACATCGTGCGGGAGATGACCAGGTTCGGGCGGCCCTCGAGCAGCGGCAGCAGCGAGTCGCCGTGGCTGAACTCGATGTACGCCTCGTCCACGATCACCATCGACGGCTTGGCCGCCTGCGCCGCCTCGAACAGCGCGAGCACCGTCTGCGGCGGGACCGCGTTGCCCGTGGGGTTGTTGGGGGTGGTGATGAAGACGACGTCCGGCTTGTGCTCGGCGATGGCCCGCTCGGCGGCGGCGAGGTCGATGGTGAAGTCCTCGTTGCGGGGACCCGGGATCCAGCCCGTCCCGGTCCCGCGCGCGATGAGCGCGTGCATCGAGTACGACGGCTCGAAGCCGATCGCCGTACGGCCCGGCCCGCCGAAGGTCTGCAGCAACTGCTGGATGACCTCGTTGGAGCCGTTGGCGGCCCACACGTTCTCGATGCCGAGCGGGTACTTGCCCGTCTTCGTCAGGTACGCGGCCAGCTCGGTGCGCAGCTGGACCGCGTCCCGGTCCGGGTAGCGGTTCAGGTCGCGGGCGGCCTCCCGCACCCGCTCCGTGATCCGCTCGACCAGCGGCTCGGGCAGCGGGTAGGGGTTCTCGTTGGTGTTCAGCCGTACGGGGACGTCCAACTGGGGCGCGCCGTAGGGGGACTTGCCGCGCAGCTCGTCCCGTACGGGGAGATCGTCGATGCGGGTCACTTGCCTTCAGGAACCTTCCACCCGAAACGAGCCTTGATCGCCGCGCCGTGCGCCGGGAGGTCCTCCGCCTCCGCCAGCGTCACCACGTGATGGGCGACCTCGGCGAGCGCGTCCCTCGTGTAGTCCACGATGTGGATGCCGCGCAGGAAGGACTGGACGGACAGGCCCGAGGAGTGGCAGGCACAGCCGCCGGTGGGCAGGACGTGGTTCGACCCGGCCGCGTAGTCGCCGAGGGAGACCGGGGCCCACGGGCCGATGAAGATCGCGCCCGCGTTCTTCACCCGGTCGGCGACCGCGGCGGCGTCGGCGGTCTGGATCTCCAGGTGCTCGGCGCCGTACGCGTCGACGACCCTCAGGCCCTCCTCGACGCCGTCGACCAGCACGATCGCGGACTGCCGGCCCTTGAGCGCGGGCACGATCCGGTCCTCGACGTGCTTGGTGGCCGTGACCTGCGGCTGAAGCTCCTTCTCCACCGCCTCGGCCAGCTCGACGGAGTCGGTGACCAGGACGGCCGCCGCGAGCGGGTCGTGCTCGGCCTGGCTGATCAGGTCCGAGGCCACGTGCACCGGGTCGGCGGTGTCGTCCGCGAGGATCGCGATCTCGGTCGGGCCGGCCTCGGCGTCGATGCCGATCCTGCCGGTGAAGAAGCGCTTGGCGGCGGCCACCCAGATGTTGCCGGGGCCGGTGACCATGTTGGCCGGCGGGCAGGACTCGGTGCCGTAGGCGAACATCGCGACGGCGGTGGCGCCGCCGGCCGCGTAGACCTCGTCCACGCCGAGCAGCGCGCAGGCGGCGAGGATCGTCGGGTGCGGAAGGCCACCGAACTCGGCCTGCGGCGGGGAGGCGAGCGCGATCGACCCGACCCCGGCCTCCTGGGCCGGTACGGCGTTCATGATCACGGAGGACGGGTAGACGGACCGGCCGCCCGGCGCGTACAGCCCGACGCGCTCGACCGGCACCCACTTCTCGGTCACCGAGCCGCCCGGCACCACCTGGGTGGTGTGGGTGCTGCGGCGCTGCTCGCGGTGGACCAGGCGGGCACGGCGGATGGACTCCTCCAGCGCGGCGCGCACGGCCGGGTCGAGGGCCTCGAGGGCGTCGGTGAGGGCCCGGGCCGGGACACGGACGGATTCCAGCCGTACTCCGTCGAACTTCTCGGCGAAGTCGATCAGCGCCGCGTCGCCACGATGATGCACGGCCTCGCAGATCGGACGCACCTTCTCCAGGGCGGCCGAAACGTCGAAGTCGGCTCGGGGCAGCAGGTCGCGCAGGGCGAGTCCCTCGGGAAGGGCGTCGCCGCGCAGATCGATTCGGGAGATCACGGTCCCAATTCTCTCAGACCGCCGTCGCGAGCCGCGGACGCGTATCAATGGCTGATACAGAACGTGGCGGAACTCGGAAGATCTCCTTCACCTCTAGTGTTCCGGCAGTCACTGAGCGGGCATGAACGGCTGTACGAAAGCACTGGACGCACTGGACCGGGAGAGGACAAAGGTGACCGAGGGGGCCGGCGTCGCAGCCGGGGACCTGCCGGACGAGCTGACCGCGGCCGAGGCGGGCATGTGGCAGGCCTTCCGCAACGGCAGTGTGTACGACCTGAGCCGTGGGGACGCCGAGGTGGACGATCCGCACGGCGGACACCCCTGGGGTCCGGAGCGCACGGTGCGGGCGCGGATCGTGGCCTGGCTGCTGCTGGACGGCCCGCCGGCGCTCGCGGGCCGGGTGTCCGCGCTGAAGCTGACCGGCGTGCGGATCACCGGCACCCTGGACCTCTCGGGCGGCACGGTACGGCCGTACGTCGAACTGCGCGGCTGCCGCTTCGACGAGGAGGTCCTGCTGCCGGAGGCCCGGTTCACCACCCTGCGCATGGTGGACTGCGCGGTGCCCCGGCTGGAGGCGGCCCGCGTGCACACCGAGGGCGACCTGCATTTTCCGCGCTGCCGGTTCCAGAACGGGGCCCGGCTGACGGACGCGCACATCGGCACCGACCTGATGCTCAACCAGGCCGTGGTGTACCGCGACCGCAGCGGGCGGTCGATCTCGGCGGACGGCATGACCGTGGGCCAGGACCTCCAGGCGGAGATGCTCCAGTCGCACGGCGAGCTGCGGCTGCGCGGCGCCAAGGTCGGCGTCTCGCTCAGCCTGCGCGGCGCGAACCTGGACAACCCCTACTCCCGCTACGCCCTGAACGCCCCCCAGCTGACCGTCGAGCGCACCCTGTACCTGACCCCGGCCGGCGTGGGCAGCCCGCTGCTGAGCGGCACGACACCGGCGCGCGGGACGCGGATCCAGCGCTTCGAGTGCCGGGGCGGGATACGCCTGGACGACGGGCGGTTCGGGGACGCCGTCGACCTCGAGCGGGCCCGCTTCGCCCTCAGCGACGACCAGGAGCTGTCGCTGCGCCGGGTGCACGCCTCGGAGCTGCGCTTCCTCGGGGAGGGACCGCAGCGCGGCAAGGTGGTGCTGTCCGGCGCGCGGATCGTCAGCCTGGTGGACCGGGCGGCGAGCTGGCCGGGCCCCGGCAATCTGCACATGGGCGGCTTCGTGTACGAGAACCTCGTCCCGCGCGGCCCGTTCCCGCTGGCCGGCCGGCTGGACTGGGTGGCGGCGGCCACCGCGGAGTACGCCCCGGAGCCGTACGAGCGGCTGGCGGCGGTGCTGCGGGCGGCCGGGGAGGACGAGGACGCGCGGGAGGTGCTGCTCGCCAAGCAGCGCCGGCGCCGCGAGACGCTGCCGCCGGCCGCGAAGGTCTGGGGATTCGTGCAGGACTGGACCGTGGCCTACGGCTACCGTCCCGGCCGGGCCGCGGTGTGGATGGCGGTGCTGTGGGCGGCGGGCACGCTGGCGTTCGCCCACGCGGACCATCCGCCGGTGAACCACGACGGCCATCCGTACTGGAGCCCGGCCCTGTTCACGCTGGACCTGCTGCTGCCGGTGGTCGACCTGGGCCAGGCCGGCCAGTGGCAGCTGCGGGGCGGCTGGCAGTGGCTGGCGGCCGTGATGATCCTGCTCGGCTGGATCCTGGCGACGACGGTGGCGGCGGGGGCGACACGGCTGCTGCGGCGGAGCTGACCGCTTTCCGCCCGACGGCGGTACAAAGGTGGAACAGTCACCTTTTGCCGGTCCTTGACCCCGGACCGTACAACTTTCCGCGACTTCGCCCGTCCCTCTGGCGCGCCGCCGACCTGCGGTCTTTCAATGGTCGGCACCATGGTTGCGCTCCCACCGTTCATCCGCCCCACCCGGATGACCAAACGCCCCCCGCGCCCGGCCGGCCGACCGCAGGCCGGGGACGAGGTCGTGCTCGACGCACCCGACGACCGTCTCTCGCCCGCACTGGTCGCGGCCGGACGGGGCGAGTACCGGCCCGCGGCCGAGCTGATCGCCGCCACCCGCGCCGGCGGCGAGTGGGAGAACCACGACCGGTACGTCCGGTATCTGGCGGCCTTCGCCCGTTCGCGTCCCGAGTGGTTCGACTCCTGGCGGGCGAGCACCCCGGGGACGCCCGACGCCCTGGTGGTCGAGGCGCAGCTGGCCGTGGACCGCGCCTGGCCCTCGCCGGCCCGCGCCGAGCTGCTGCGCGAGGTGAGCCCGCTGATCACCGCCGCCGCCCGGGCCGACGACCGCGACCCGGTGCCCTGGCGGATCGCGCTGGACCACGCGCGCGGCTCACGGGCCGGCCACCGGTACTTCGAGGAGCTGTGGGAGGCGGCCGTGCGCCGCGCCCCGCACCACTACGGCTGCCATGTGGCCGCCCTGCGCTACCTGGCCGGCTTCCGGCGCGGTTCCCACGACGCCTGCTTCGACTTCGCCGAGCGGGCCGCGCAGGACGCCCCGGCCGACTCGCTCGTCCAGGCCCTGCCGGCCCGGGCCGCCTTCGGCTGCCTGATCGACGGGCACGACCCCGAGATCCCGCGCGCCCGGCTGGACATCGCGGCCGACCAGGCGCTCGCGCTCTCCGCCCGCTTCCCGGCGGCCGATCCGTGGACCGCCCAGATCCGCAACAAGCTCCTGTACGTCCTGCTGCGCCTGCACCGCTGGGAGGACGCGCGCGGCGAGCTGAGCCGGATCGGCCCGTACGCCACCTCCTTCCCCTGGGACCGGTTCTCCGAGGATCCGCTCGGCCACTTCCTGCGGCTGCGCGAGCACCTGCTGACAGCGGGGTCCCGGCCCGCCCGCGCAGGCCTCATGGCGCTGATGAGCACGCCCGGCGTCACTCAGGGCGGGCGCGGCGGACACACTCCCGCCGGTGACCACTAGGCTGGGGCGTCGTGACCACCGTCCGTCTCCCGCTCTTCCCGCTGAACACGGTGCTGTTCCCGGGGCTCGTGCTGCCGCTGAACATCTTCGAGGAGCGCTATCGCGCCATGATGCGCGAGTTGCTCAAGACACCCGAGGACGAGCCGCGCCGGTTCGCCGTCGTGGCCATCCGCGACGGCTACGAGGTGGCGCCGAGCGCCCCCGGCATGCCGGACCCCACGGCACAGCCCGACCGGGGCCCGGCCGCGGGCTTCGGCCAGGACCCCCTCAAGGCCTTCCACGGCGTGGGCTGTGTGGCGGACGCGGCGACCGTCCGGGAGCGGGCCGACGGCACGTTCGAGGTGCTGGCGACGGGGACGACCCGGGTGCGGCTGCTGTCCGTCGACGCGTCGGGCCCCTTCCTGACTGCGGAGTTGGAGGAACTGCCGGAGGAACCGGGCGACGAGGCGGGCGCGCTGGCCGAGGGGGTGCTGCGCTCCTTCCGCCAGTACCAGAAGCGGCTGGCGGGCGCCCGCGAGCGCTCGCTGTCGACGGGCGCGGACCTCCCGGACGACCCCGGCGTGGTGTCGTACCTGGTGGCGGCGGCGATGGTGCATGACACGCCGACGAAACAGCGCCTGCTCCAGGCCCCCGACACCGCGTCCCGCCTGCGCGACGAGCTGAAACTCCTTCGCTCCGAGACGGCCATCATCCGTAGTCTTCCGTCACTGCCCGCGTTCGAGCTGACTCGGGCGCCGACGAGCCTGAACTGAGGGACCTGCACGCACCGATGGCGAAGAAGTCGAAGAAACAGCAGCAGTCCGGAGGCACCCCCGCGACGGTCGCCCTGTCCTCGGCCGGCGTGGACTTCACGGTCCACTCCTACGACCACGACCCCTCCCACCCCTCCTACGGCGAGGAGGCGGCGGAGGCGATGGGCGTCTCCCCCGACCGCGTCTTCAAGACCCTGGTGGCCGACGTCGACGGCACCCTGACCGTGGCCGTGGTCCCGGTGTCCGGCTCCCTCGACCTGAAGGCCCTCGCGGCGGCGGTGGGCGGCAAACGGGCGACCATGGCCGACCCGACGCTGGCGGAGCGGACGACCGGGTATGTGCGGGGCGGCATCTCACCGCTGGGCCAGCGCAGCGAGCGACATGGCAAACACCTCACGACGGTTGTTGACGAGTCCGCCCTGACTCACCCCACGATGTTCGTTTCCGCAGGTAGGCGCGGCCTTGAAGTAGAGCTGTCTCCGACCGATCTAGTGGCGCTGACAGGCGCCGTAACGGCCAACATCGCTCGCTAGTCTGAGACAAGACGAGACCCCCGGCCGGAAGCCGGGGGTCTCAGGGCACCTGTCATGTTGCTTGCCGTCCAGTCGCCCCTACCGGCACCGGAAGATGCCGGAGCTCATTCGCCCCGCGGGGCATACGGGTGATCGGGCACCACACGGCCATCAGGCAGCGTCTTGACGTACGCAGGTGACGCCATGATGTGAGCCGCCACCTTCTGCACTACGTCAGCGTTCCAGGTGCCCATGGCGACCATCGGTCGGCCATCGGGCGCCACCCGCGGCACGAGTCGGATCAGATCACGGTTCGGGACGCCGATGGCTAGCAATGCCTGTCGCAGCGCCTCGTGTGCGTCAGAGGCAGCCTTACGGCTGCTCTTGTAGACCTCCATCGGGATCACGACCGCCCCCTGTGGTCATGGGGGTGAAGCCAGATCTCGACATTGCAGTCTGAGGCCTTGGACCAGTCGCCGGCCGCACGCGCCGCGGCGCGGCGCTTCTTGAGTACGGCACAGGTGACACAGTTCTCTGCCGGCTCAGGATCCGGAGCCGGTTCGGAAAGGTAGACGGGCGCGCTTGGCGCCGTCCAACGACTACTCTCTCTCACGTCGTCCTGTCCTCTCAGGATGGCCACGCCCCCGGATCACCCGCCGTGATCGCGGGGGTCCTTCATGTCCTCCATCGTCCTGCGCCTTCACGGCCGTATCTGCCGACGTTGAGGGACAGTTGGAGCGTCTGGGCGGTACCGTTGAAAACGCCCAAACGTCCAAGGAGGGGGACTTGAACCAAGCGCTAAGATCCGCTATGGACGACGCGGGCATGTCCCCGCGACAACTGGCAACCCTTGTCAGGGTCACGAGCAAGACGATTGATCGCTGGGTTGCGGACGAAAACCTGATCCCGCATGCCAGAAACAGGGCAGATGCCGCCGAAGCACTGAAGGTAGATGAAGGAATGCTCTGGCCTCAGGCAGTAAGAGACCGCGTGAAGACGGGCGGAGACCTAGAGATCGTGCGGTCATACCCCTACCGGTCTGCCTGCCCTTCAACGGTCTGGGGTGAGCTTGTAGCCAGTACGAAGGAAGAACTGTTCTTCGCCGGCTACACGAACTACTTCCTGTTCATCGATCAGCCCAACTTCGTCTCCACCCTGCGCGGCAAGCTAGAGAGCGGCTGTCGAGTCCGCTTCCTTCTAGGGGACCCTGAGGGCGAGATCACGCGTCAGCGTGAGGCCATCGAAGACGTAGCCCTGTCTGTCTCCACACGCATCCGCATCACACTTGAGAACCTGCGGAAGCTGGGCAACGCAGAAGGCCTGGAAGCGCGCTACAGCGCGCCAGAGGACGCGGCGAACCATGTGAGCCTGTCAGTCTTCAGGTTTGGCTCTGAGGCGCTTGTGACGCCTCACCTTGCACGGCTCGTTGGCCATGACTCGCCCCTCTTGCATCTCCGCAAGCGGGACTCTGGTGGACTCTTCGACCGGTTCACCGAACACGCAGAAGAGCTTTGGGGACGGGCGACGCCTGTCACTGCGTGACGCGACGCCTCTTGCTCCGGCAGGAGGCGTTTACGTCTTCCTGAGCCGTTCTCAGGCCGTTTGCATCGATATTCGGGATTTTATGCATCCCTTTGAAATGCCGTCACAGGCTGTCATCTGGGCATGTCCGATTTGATCTAGACCCCCCCTATCGGAACCTGCGAAAATGTGTCGAGTCATGGGGGCCGGGTCTTCTGCGTACAAGATCAACGAGATATACTCACCCCCCGGTATGCGGCTACAGCCGCTCACAGTAACGAGCGGTGACGAATGGACCTGCTGTTTATGCAGGTCAACGATCCCAGCCAATAGCAAAGTCATCGGTGAACGGCACTTGAGTGATGCCGAGATCAAGGCAGGCCGCTACGCGGTGGTGGCCATCCATCAGCTCGCCACGGCGTACGAGGATCGGACGCTGAACGCCATGCAGTCTGATGGACTCTAGAAGGTCCGGGTAGCTGTCGTCTTGACGCTTGCCGTCCAACGTGTCGGCCACGGCCAGGCCGAGTAAGTCACCTGAGTACAGTTCTAGAGCCTCAGATACCTGCATGACTCCGGCCATAGCCACACGCGTCTTTTTGCTGCCATGCACCAACTCAGTCAGGTTGAATGCTCTTCTCACGCAGTGATTACAGCTAGAAGGAATCGCATAGCCGCGGGGCGGCCGAAGGAACTCATTGGCCGGCCGCCATTGGCGGCATGATCCGCAACACTCCTTCTTTGGCTCAGTCATCGGGAACTACCTGCCGGCGCTTGCGCGCCCTGTATTCCCTTGCCTTCTGTACTCGCGTCTCACGAGTCTTCTGATATTGCTGCCTGGCCTCAGACTTCAGGCATGACTTACAGCGGGCGCGCAGGGCGCCTGTGTGGCTATGGAAGTAGAAGTACTCTGCTGTCGCAGGCAGTAGGGTGAGGCAGCTATTGCATTCCTTCATAGTGCTCCGTTCTTGGTAAGCGAGATAGAAAAAAGAGGCGCCCACTAGCTGAGGACTAGTGGGCGCCGTACCGACGCAGCGAGGATCAACGGGCAGGAAGTTAAAAGACCCTAGCCAAGCTTGGATTCCCTTGTGCTCGACTGAGCTGATTGCTAGTACTCAGTCATGGGTGACTTTGACGTCGGCATTGGTGCGTGCTGGGACTTTGACATCCCAGCACGCTTGACCTTAGAAGGTCGGGTTAACCAGGCCAGTTCCCTGAATCACAGCGATAGACGGAGCGTATCGCGACGTCACGAAAGAGGCGTAGTTGTAGAGGCGGACGAAGACGCTCATGTTCTGAGCGTACGTCTGCTGGAAGGCTTCCGCCCTGATGTGAGACTCGAAGAGCATCGAGTCTGCAAGCCTGGCAATCAGAATCTGATCCTGATTCGTGCCAGCACCAAGGTTGGTCGGGATGTTGTTGTCCAGGAAAACCGGGAGTCCGAACATCCGGCCAACGGCGCCTTCGGCAGTCTGCTCAGTCTGGATACCCATCGAGTTGAAGGGTCCCTGATCGTGAGGGAGGATGGCCGGCCGGTTCTGGGAATCCACTTGAGTGGAAATCCAGGCCCAACGCCGCGGATGCATCACAATGGCATCCGGCGGCAGGTAGCGAGACGCGTTGATCTGCTGAATGGCATTCGCCATCTGGTTATACAGATTCCCAGCACCGAACAGAGTCGGGGATGCGCTGGTGTACGTCACGCTATGCGTGCCGCTCAGGGTCGTGAGGCCAGTGAGCTGACCACCCGTACCCGGACCCGAAAGAACCTGAGTGTCAAGGGTCTGCGCATACGCGGCAGCGAGATCCGACAGGATCACATTGTCGATGTTCAGAGGGCTCTGCTCCAGAAGCTGGAGAGAAACCGTCTGACCACCAGCAATGGTCACGACCGGGGCAGCAATGCTGCTGGTCGTAATGTCAGTCTGCTGGATTCCAGTATTCTGAGCAGCCTGAGACGCAACACCCGTTCCACCAGTAATCTTCGGGACGTTCAGAACGTCCGTTCCGGCCGGCAGATCCTCGGTCGGAATGAGGTTGGCAGTCACGCGTCCAGGACGCGCAAACTTCACGTACTCATCCTCAAGCCACATCGGCGGAGCGAATTCACCGCCAGCGCCATTCGTGGTCGAGATGGCGCGCTCTTCGTTATTCCTGCGGAGCCTGTCAGCCGCATCTGCGTTGCCGTTGCGGGACTGGTAGAGATCCCGGAAGTAGGAGTGACTACCATCCTTGCGGTAAGTCGACTCATTGCGCGTCACGCTGACAGACGGAGCGTACTTACGAGCCATAGGAGCTGCCGCCGCTTCCGCGGCAATCTGCTCTTCAAGCTCCTGGATACGCTCGTCATAGCCGCGAACTTCAGTGGACAGAGCATCAAACCGGCTCTGCTGGCCACTGGACAGCGATCGATTGTGCTTCTCGGCAACCGCCAGAATGGAATCAATCGCGTTGCGTGCCTCAGTGCGCTTGGTGCGCAGATCGGCAAGCATCTGGTACTTAGTCATTTTGATGGACCTCCAAAAGGGTCGAAATTTGGAAGCCCACATGGCCACGCTTTAAGTCGGAGTCCACCGACATACGGCATGACAAAGGCCCGAATCCGAATCCACGGACCGGGCCTTGACTCAATATGGGTTGTTACTTGTTTGTCTCGTCAGCCTGGCTCTCCAGCCCCTTAACTCCCGAGATCTCCGACCACCGCGGTAGCGGTGGCAGAGAAGCTTCTATGTGCTCCATCTCGGCGCGATGCGCCGTTCTCAGCTCTTGCTCATAGCTCGCAATCACTGCGTCTTCCCTGGCGCGCTCAAAGGCGCCGAAGTGCAGAATGTCAATCGCAAGGGCATGCCAAAGCTCGTTTTCGCTCTCGCGGCATACGAGAGCAGTGAGGTACCGCTGACGCGGAGACATCTTCCTGATGGTCTCGCGCAGGGATGCAAATTCGCTCATGGATCAGACTCCTTTGATGGTCGATTCTTGGTTCCGAGAGGATAAAAGGACGCCGCCTGCCGGCGGTTCTGGAAACTTAAAGACCAGATGCAGCGTCGACAGGCGGCTAACCACCCAACCAAAGGAGGACCCCGCGATGAGCAGTCGCGGGTATAAGTGCAGTGCCACATCTCAAGTGGGTTCCACTGCGCGCCTATGCGCTTTCAACACGCCATAGGACAGACGAGCCTATGTAGGGGCACGTCCAGTTGCGACGACTCGAAGGAGTCTCCTTGGGTTTTTCCCTCTATTAGTCTAGGTAAAGCGTTACATACCTAGTTCTGCCTTGACCGCGCGATGTTTACGTACTCGCGCGGCAGTCTGCTTCCGGCGACGGTGATCCTTGCAGCCGTCGCAAACGCTTGGCCACTTGCGGCTTGAGGCCGCGGAACGCTGGACAGCGAAAGACTCCCGGCACTCCTGACAGGTGCCGGTATAGCTCTTCATTCCATCACTCAACTCAACACGGCCATGGGCCGTGTTCCATGCCTTCTGTCTTGCGCGTGCTGCGGCACGCTCTCTAGCTCGTATAACGGCCGAACGCTGTGCGGCCGGTATCTCCCACAGGGGAACGCCCTCCATGGCGTCAGGAGGGCTCTCAGGGATTTTCATTCTTCTCACTTCCACCGCAGCGCAAGGCTGCGTGATGTCATGCTTCCGCCCCGAACGTCTCGGGGCGATGGGATTATGAATCGTCAGGCCGGCGTCCATGACGTCGGCTATATCAATGCTCATTGAAGAACCTCCTTGGCAAGACAGAGAGAAGCCATCTCTTCGATGGCGAATCGATGGCTGACAAATAACGGCCGTGACTACGGCCGATCAGTTCACAATAAAGACAGAGGCCATCGTGAGGCGATGGCCGATCAAATCAACATCACTAGACATATACCGTTGGCCGATCATTCAAGGCCAACGCGTCAAATAGCGCCGTGGCTACGGCGCATCAATCCATCAGTTAGCGGCCCATGGCCTCATGGCCTAGGGCCGGATCAATTACTGATCAATAACCATGCAAGCCCATGGCTTGCTACTGATAAGTAACTTATCTAGTCATGGATAAGCCGTGCCGGCTCTTCGGCCGGCACGGCGTTGATTGATAGTCATAGTTCAATGGCGCCCGTAGGCGCCTGTATGTCTTGTGATTCATCGGTCATGGGATGGGCACCGAAGGTGCCCTAAAAGAATAGAGAGCAAAACTACGTTTCCCCTGATCACAGGGTTGCCGTTTAGCCTCGTAGGCTAAAGGCCTTAGCCTGACAGGCTAAAAACTCACTCCGTAGGCACTGGACTAAGGTCACGAACCCTGACGCCATGGTGTCGGCAGAACCCTGTGCCGTTGCTGCCCTTCTGGGCTGCGTAGGCAGGAATCACCAGGCAACGCGCTGAGGAGTCCTCAGAGATGAGTCCCCATCCCTTGGCTTGTTTGATGGCCTTAGAGAGCGTCACAGGGTGCACAGGCGCCATCTCGCCCGTCCTGGCGTCCACAGTGCCCAGGGCGCTCCCCAGGGCGCCAGGGGCGAACTCAGCATGTCCAATGCGGTTCATCTCGGCTACCGCGATGAAGTAGACGCGCATGGCCAAGGGCTTGATGGTGTGGTCCATCGCGCGCTCTCGCGCGACGCTCTGAGACACGGCCACCCAAGGGCCGTTGATAGTGATACTCACTCACTATCACCATCGTTCGGCACGTCCAGGAAAGCCATGACGAGAAGAGGCCCGATACGCTGCGCCTCATGGCGCATGCCGCGGACTGCATCGGCAATCTCCTTGTCTGAGGCGCCCTCAAACTGAATCATGATGAACTTCGTAGGGTCATCGTCCTCCATGCGGTGGACGTCAACGCCAGTAAGCATGCTTTCTCCCTTCGGTCGGTTGGTAGGCAATAACAAAGCGCCCCCAATGCCTTCACATTGGGGGCGCCCTGAGGCTCTGTATTCGTTTGTGAGCGCCTTTCAGCGCATCATGCGTCTCGTACCGCCATGGGTGGCTCGTATCGCTCCTCAGCGGCTGTCAGAGGCCGCGGAAGCCAATAGGAGCGGAATACCACACCATTGGTAAAGCTCTGCTCGACCCTTACGGCATCGGCCGGCAGGATGTCTAGGTCTGCGTCCGCCATGTCTTCCGCCAGGAAGACCAGCCATCCAACGGACTTGCCGTAATCGACCTCCAAGACTTGGAGGTCATCTTCGTCTTCGATGACTCGTGTGGGGTTCACCGGTCGCCGCCCTCGTAGGCGCGGACCAGGTCCATCATGATTCCAACGGCCTTGCCGACGTCGCCGTTGCTGCCCCTGACGTAGCCGTGCTGATTGAGCACGGCGAACACGTCGCTGATGAGTCCGAACGTGAAGCGCTCAGACTGCTGTTCCTGCCCCGTGGGCAGGGCTGTAGCATCGGACACAGCCGCTCTCCTTCTAGCCAAGGTGATCGGTCAGAAGGGCCGTTGAGGTTGCCGCCTCGCGGCCCTTCGTCGTGTTGCTGGGATGAGCATGACGACATGTGTCGTCACTGTCAACCCTTCTACTCCCCTAAGCGTCTGCCGACACTCCGACAGGCATGAACTTCTGGATGGACTCCAGGGGCACCCAAGCTCCCTCAGACAGGGCGGACAGCACGTCAGCTCCCACGGGCGCCACAGTGCCTCCCTGGACGTGCTCTTGGGCGCGCTGCTCCAAGTCCTCAGGCAGATGGAAGGCCATCACGGGGCCTTCCCACGGCACCGACGTGCCCAAGATGGTCTGTCGGGTTCCCTGATGGTGCTTGAACATGAAGCGAGCACCAGAGTTGAGCATCAACCGTCGGCGCCCTTCCTGGTCCAGTCGCTGCCACAGTTCCCCGAAGGTCTCCCCCGTTGGCTCTTGGACGTACCGAGCGGGGACTTTGGGCAGCGCCTCAAGGCGCTTTCGCTCCGAAACGAGATACCGCATGTCTTCCTGGTACTCAGCTTCGTCTTCGGGTCCGTCGTAGGCGCCGGCCGCACGGTCGGAACGCATGGCCTTGATTCTGGCCTTGACGGACTCCAGTTCCGCTGTGTGATCCTCGCCAGGAATGTACTTGCGGCGCATAACCTCAACGCCGCCAAGCTTCCCAAGGAAGATGAACTCTACGATTGCCTCAACACCGTCTGGCGTATCGGTACGGAATGCATGCTGAGGACAAGGCTTACTGTCCTTCGCCCCACGGCACATGTAGTACCGGTACTCTCGGAAAGTTCCGTTCTTATTCTGCCTACGGCGGTAGTTGTGACGCATCGGAGCGCCACACGCGCAGAAGACAACGCCTAGCAAGGCGGATGTCTGGTCGCTACGTACCTTCTTGACGGAACGAGCGTCTAGCACCTCGTTCACTTGCTGCCACTCAGACAGCGTGAGAACGGGATCAGCAACCTTGACATACTCCCCATTGACGAGAACGGGTTTCATGCCGATCTTATTGCCGTTCTCGTCCTTCTTGGCTTCCATCTTTCTGCCTAGCGTCCCTTCGGAACGCAGGATGAGACCAATCCTATTCCCTGTCCATGCTCCGCTCTTCGTTTCCTTGCCCTTACCAATCCTGGCCCGGTCAAGGTTCGTCGGAATGCCGCGGGCGTTCCAGTCTTGGGAGATCTCGTTAAGAGAGTCCCCATCCAATACCCTCTGCGCTGCCTCGCGGACAAGCTCCGCGCTTTCGGGGTCAATCTCGTACCCGACTCCGCCACCAGGAAGATTGACGTACCTGTAGCCGAAGGGTGCAGCGCCACCTGTTGAACGAGTGGTCTTCCTGGCATGGCGATACCATGAATTGACACGGTCCTTGATTGCCTGCGCCTCCATCTGCGCAGCAAAGGCAAACGCCATGACCATGAACTCTGAAGCGGCGTTAGTCAGGTCCAGTTCTTCAATGCCACCCTCACAGAAGATGAGCCGCTTTTTGTGGTCCTTGGCCCAACGGCAGAGATCTGCCGCATCTGCCATGGATCGCAACGCGCGATCCTGACGCCAGAAAATGAAGGCATCGAATTCATCTGGCCGGCGCATCCATGCGCCTAGCTCCGGCCGATCCTGAGGCGCGACCTTAGACGCGCTTACGTCTTCGTCGCACGCTTCGCCTACGACTTCCATACCCCGCTCACCAGCCTTACGGCTGGTGATGTCCCGTTGCCTGGTGATGCTGGTGGACTCGTCCTTGAGGTCTGAGATCCGCAGCGCCAGCACTGCGCGTAGCTTGGCCATGACGGCAGGGTAGGGATACACGAGGTGTCTGACAAGTCACCTACTCGGCCAGCGCAAGCGGCTGCCGACCGTCCTCGACGACTCGGCCGAGGCCCACGAGACGATCTGCGTGTCGGCCGGACGCCGGGGCCTGGAGGTGGAGCTGGCACCGGAGGCCCTGGCGAAGCTGACGGGAGCGGTGCTGGCGCCGATCGGGCGGGGCTGACGAACACGCTGCTCGCACCCATCGCCTGCGGCAGGCGGATCGGGCGGCTGCCGGGCGGGGCTGACGCCGGGTGCCCTGCCTGAGGGGCTCGGCGGGCGCGGTGCCTTCTCAGCCGACCGAGACCGGTGGGTGGGTGCGAAACGGGGGTACAGGGGGGCGGAGCCCCCTGGTCACGGTGCCGGTATCTCGGGATCGCGGGGCCCGAACAGCGCCGTGAGCCCGAGGTGAACCAGCAACGCACCCAACGGCCAGGCCAGCAGCGCCCCCTTGGCCCCCAGCTTCAGCGGCGCCGAGAAGGTGACCCCCTTCCCCACCTGCTTGGCGTGCGCCAGCACGTCGGACGTGGGCCCGAGCCACACCCCCAGCCGCCACGCCAGCACCGACCCGAGCAGCGCCCCGAGCCCGAGCGCCACCACGACCGGCACACCCCCACGCCGCCGCAGCAGAGAGACGACCACCGCGCTGACGAGCCCGAAGCCCAGCCCCAGCAGAGCGAACGTTCCGTCCACCCCCACCGCCTGCTCGCCCTCGCTGTCCTTGAGGTAGACGACCCAGCTCTTGTCGACCACGTCACCGACCAGCGGCACCTGCGGCGCCAGCCACCACCACAGCAGCCCGAACAGCACCCCGCCCAACGCCACGGCCACCGTGATCACGGCGGCATCCCGCAGTTCGGTCTTCATCCCGGGGCCGTCCTGTTCGTACACGCCCCCGGACAGCCCGGCAGGCGGCGGCGCCTGCCAGACGTCGTTCGGGGACTGGTTGTGCGGCGGCGTAGGCGGAGTCAACGGTGCGGTCACCCTGACATCGTGCCAGGTCGCGCTGTGCGCCGCGTCACCGGACGGCGGCCCTGCGGTACGCCCGGGCCGCCACGGCCAGCGAAACGACCCCGACACCCGCGCACACCCCCAGGTCGAACAGGACGACGGCCCAGTCCGGATGGGCCCCGAAGGTCCTGGCGTACGCCTCCACACCGTACGTCGACGGCAGCAGATCCCGGGCCAGCCGTACGGCCTCCGGCATCCGGTCGGCCGGCAGCACACCCAGCAGCAGCGCCGCCGACATGCCCAGCTGCCCGAGCAGGGTGGCCAGCTCGGGCCGTGGCGCGAGCAGTCCGCAGGCGGCGCCGAGCCCGGACAGCGCGGCCCCGGCGAGCGGGATCACGGCCAGCAGAATCCACAGATTGCCCAGCGGCAGCCCGAACAGCACGCACCCGAAGACGGCGGTCACCAGCGTCCCCGGCACCGTGAACGAGGCATAGGCCGCCGCCGCGCCGAGCACCACGGCGGCCGGCGGCACCGGCAGGGTGGCGTAATGATCGAGCCCGCCGCTCGCCCGCAGCTGCCCGAAGTACTGCGACAGCAGGTTCAGCGCCACATAGGCGACGACGAGCACCGACGATCCCGCCACCACGGACTGGGCCTCGCTCCCGCTGTCGACGACACCGCGCATCATCACGGCGATGCCGACGGACTGGAAGGTGGCCACGAACAGCAGCGGGATCCGTGCCACCCGGGCACGGGACAGCTGCGCCCGGTAGACGGCCGCCAGGGACGGCCACAGCCGCGCGGCCGGGCCGAGTTCGGCCGCGCCGGTCGCCGTCTCCGGCACCGCCCGGGCACCGCCCGGCAGAACCTCCGCGGGTACGACACTCACGACGAGCTGCTCCTCTTCCGTACGGCAGTCGCGCACACCCATACGTATGCCGCGGTCCGCGCGCTCACGCCTTCACCAACCCCTGCCGGGCCGCGCCGCCGAGCGCCAGGTAGACGTCCTCCAGGCTGGGCGTGGCGAGGGTGAAGTCGTCCAGGGCGGTGAAGGCGGCCCCGCCGGTCACGGTGGCGACAGCGGCGCGGGCCTCCTCGGGCGCGAGCCGCAGCGTCCAGCGCCGGCCGGACTCCACGGCGCGCTCGCGCAGTGCGGCGACCTCGGGCACCTGAAGCGGCGCCCGGTCCCGCCACACCAGCTCGACCCGCACCTCGCCGGCGACCTGTTCCTTCAGCCCGGCCGGGGTGTCACAGGCGATCACCCGGCCCTGGTCGACGACGGCGACCCGGTCCAGCACGGTCTCGGCCTCGATGACGTTGTGGGTGACCAGCAGCACGGTCGTACCGCGCTCGGCGCGCCGCCGGTCGACGGCCGCCCAGACCGCGCGTCGGGCCACCGGGTCCATGCCGGTGGTCGGCTCGTCCAGCACGAGCAGCGGCCGCTCGCCGACGAGGGCGGCCGCGAAGCAGGCGAGCCGCCGCTGCCCGCCGGACAGCTTCTTCAGCGCCCGCCCGGCGATCGGCGTGAGCCCCAGCTCCTCCAGTACGGCGTCCCGCTCGGCCCGAGCCTGCCGCAGGTCCAGGCCGCGCAGGCGTCCGGTGGTCTCGGCGGCGAGGGAGACGGTCAGCTCGTCCAGCGCGGAGGACTCCTGCCCCAGGTAGGCGAGGAGGCGCGCGGCCCGCTCGGGGTGCCGGACGATGTCGTGCCCGAGGATCTCGATGCTGCCGGTGTCCGGCCGCAGCAGCCCGGTGAGCTGCCGTACGAGCGTGGACTTGCCGGCGCCGTTCGGCCCGAGCAGCCCGAAGACCTCGCCGCGCCGCACGTCCAGCTCGACATCGTCGGTGGCCCGCACCTCGGGGGTGCCGGGCGCGCCGCGCCGGCCCTTCACGGCCGGGTAGGTCTTGCCGAGCCCGCGCACGCGTACGACCTCGTCATGCCAAGGTGCCTGTGCCGCGCGCGTACTCACAAGGGACGAGGGTACGGGGTCGGACCGCTTTACTCGCCTTTGGGGCCACTTCCGTACGCGACCGGTAAGAAGTGCCAGCCGTCACTCCCCCGTCACGCTCTCCGCCGCCGCCGGCACGTCGATCTCCCGCCAGAACCCCGCCCGAATGGCGTAGCGGTCGTGCTCGTCGATCTGGTCGTCCTTGTGGGCGAGCAGCCCGAACCGCGCGGCGTAGCGCAGCAGCTCGCCGTCGATGCGGTGCGGGATCCGGGGATACAGCTGCGAGAGCCTCTGCAGCTGGCTCTGGTCGCCGAGCCGGGAAATCCAGCGGCGTGCGAAGACCTGTCCCACCTCGTACGGGTCGCCGCCTACGGTGGTGATGTCCTCCTCGCGGTCGGCCCAGCGCTGCTCCGCCGTGGTGAGCTGGGCGAGCGTCGGCATGGAGGCGACCTCGGGCGGCTCGGCGACCACGCCGGGCCGGTCCACCCAGCCCTTGTCGGAGGACCAGCGCAGGGTGGCGGTCGCCGGCTGCTGGGCGGGCTGGGCGCCGGGGGCGCGCAGCGCGGCGAGGTCCTTGGGGGTGGGGACGCCCTTGTGGGCGCCGGCCCGCTCCTGGGTGCCGTTCTCGGTCCCCGCCACGGCCTGCGGGGGCGCGCCCTGTTCGTCCTGCCGCTCGGCGGCCGCGAGCGCGGACTCGGGCAGCGGCGCGGAGAGGATCGCGGCGATCTCGGGCCGGGGCGCGGGCGGCGGGGCACAGACGCCGGTCAGTTCCTTGGCGCGGACGGCCTGGGTGATCCAGGCGCGGTCCAGCACGCGCCGCTCGTCGGCCTCGGCGACCAGGTCCTCGGACTGGTTGTAGTCGCCGTCGGCGGCCTGGACGGCCCACAGGTGGACGGCGACGCCGTGCTCCTTGGCGGCCATCATGCCGGGCAGCAGATCGCCGTCGCCGGTGACGAGGACGACGTCGGAGCAGGCGCGGTTGCGGGCCAGCTCGGTCAGCTCGGCGTGCATGGCGGCGTCCACGCCCTTCTGCGCCCAGCGTCCGTCGCTGCGGGTGAGGGCGCCGAGCCGGACGGTGACCCGGGGCATCACGCGCAGCCGGCGATGCTCCGGTTGGGGGACGCGGTCGGGGGCGCCGTCGAACCAGTAGATGCGCAGCAGGGGACGCTCGGTGTCGGACTCCGCGCGCACCCGCAACGCCTGGATCAGCGCGGTGTGGTCGACGGTGATCCGGGACCGCGAGGGCTCACCGGCGAGGAGACTGGCGGCGGCTCCCAGCAGGTACCCGGCGTCCACCAGGACGATGCAGCGGTCCACGCGACTCACCCTCTTCCCGGGAGGTTTTGCTTCGGACTTCCTTCGAGTCTGCCCGACGCCGCGGGGGTTAACGGCCCGAACTCGATCTTCGGCGTGGCGTTTCCGGATCCCGTTCCCCCACCACCCCTGTCACACACGGTAATTATCCGACATGCGCTTGATGTCAGCGTATGTGAATCTGGTCCCGGCCCTGGCCCCTAGATCCCCCACAGGAGGCAGATCACCATGGCCAAGAACAAGAACCGCAAGCAGGCCGGCCCGCAGAACCGCGCGCCCCAGGCCGAGCAGGCCCACGAGCACGCGCAGCGGCAGACGGAGGCCCACGAGTCGCCGGTGTCGCACATCCAGGGCAGCCCGGCGGATGTTGCCGGCAAGAAGCGAAAGAGCTTCGGCCACAACTAAAGGGCAGTTGAAGCCCAGGCACACAGGAGGGGCGCACCCTTGGCGGGTGCGCCCCTTCGCGCGTGCTCATGTTGTCACGGGTCAGCCGGCCAGGCAGGAGGGGCCGAGGAGCACCTTCAAGTCGCCGAAGAGCGCGGGGTCGGGCTTGACCCGGTGCCGGTCCAGGCGCAGCACGGTGGTCTTGCGCGGGCCCTGGAGCCTGATGCGGACCTCGCTGTCGCCCTTGTGGTGGCTGAGGATCTCGCCGAGGCGGCTGACCATGGGCGGGGTGACCCTGGTGGCCGGAATGGTGAGGATCACCGGCGCGTTGGTGCCCGCGTTGGACAGGTCCGGGACCATCAGCTCCATGGCGACGAGCCGGGGCACGTCCTCCCGCTTGTCGAGGCGTCCCTTGACGAACACCACGGCGTCCTCGACGAGTTGGGTCGACACCAGCTGGTAGGTCGCCGGGAAGAACATGCACTCGATGGAGCCGGCGAGGTCCTCGACGGTGGCGATGGCCCAGGCGTTGCCCTGCTTGGTCATCTTGCGCTGCAGGCCGGAGATGATGCCGCCGATGGTGACGACCGCGCCGTCGGCGTGCTCGCCTCCGGTGAGCTGGGCGATGCCCGCGTCGGCCTTGTCGGCGAGGACGTGTTCCAGGCCGAAGAGCGGGTGGTCGGAGACGTACAGACCGAGCATCTCCCGTTCCTGGGCGAGGAGATAGGTCTTGTCCCACTCGTCGGTGGAGAACTCCACGTCGAGTCCGAAGCCGGGCTCGCTGCCGGTGTCCTCGCCCATGCCGCCGAAGAGGTCGAACTGCCCCTCGGCCTCCTTGCGTTTGACCGCGACCACGTTGTCGATCATCGGCTCGTACTGCGCCGTGAGCCCCTTGCGGGTGTGGCCCATGGTGTCGAAGGCGCCGGCCTTGATGAGCGATTCGGTGGTGCGCTTGTTGCAGACCACCGCCTCGACCTTGTCGAGGTAGTCGGGGAAGGAGGCGTACTTCCCCTTCGCCTTGCGGCACTTGATGATCGACTCGACCACGTTGGTGCCGACGTTGCGGACGGCGGAGAGGCCGAAGAGGATCACGTCGTCGCCCTGGGCGGCGAAGTTGGCCTCGGACTCGTTGACGTTCGGCGGGAGCACCCGAATGCCCATGCGACGGCACTCGTTGAGGTAGACCGCCGACTTGTCCTTGTCGTCCTTGACCGAGGTCAGGAGCGCGGCCATGTACTCGGCGGGGTGGTTCGCCTTGAGGTAGGCCGTCCAGTACGACACCAGGCCGTACGCGGCGGAGTGCGCCTTGTTGAAGGCGTATCCCGCGAACGGGACCAGCACGTCCCACAGGGCCTGGATGGCCTCGTCGCTGAAACCCTTCTTGCGCGCGCCCTCCTGGAAGAGGACGAAGTTCTTCGCCAGTTCCTCGGGCTTCTTCTTGCCCATCACGCGGCGGAGGATGTCGGCCTCGCCGAGCGAGTAGCCCGCGATGATCTGGGCGGCCTTCTGCACCTGCTCCTGATAGACGATCAGGCCGTAGGTGACGTCCAGGACTTCCTTCAGGGGCTCTTCGAGCTCCTTGTGGATCGGCGTGATCTCCTGCTGCCCGTTCTTGCGCAGCGCGTAGTTCGTGTGGGAGTTCATGCCCATCGGGCCCGGCCGGTACAGGGCCGACACGGCGGAGATGTCTTCGAAGTTGTCGGGCTTCATCAGCCGCAGCAGGGACCGCATGGGGCCGCCGTCGAACTGGAAGACGCCGAGGGTGTCGCCGCGCTGGAGCAGATCGAAGGTCGTGGGGTCGTCGAGGGGCAGGGACAGCAGGTCGATGTCGAGGCCCTTGTTGGCCTTCACCATCTTGACCGCGTCGTCCATGATCGTGAGGTTGCGCAGGCCCAGGAAGTCCATCTTCAGCAGGCCGAGCGACTCACAGCTCGGGTAGTCCCACTGCGTGATGGTCACGCCGTCGGTGTGCCTGACCCAGACCGGGACGTGCTCGGTGATGGTCTCGCTGGACATGATCACGCCGGCCGCGTGCACGCCCATCTGCCGGACCAGGCCCTCCACGCCGCGCGCGGTGTCGATGACCTTCTTCACGTCCGGCTCGTTCTCGTACATCGAGCGGACCTCGCCCGCCTCCGAGTACCGGGGGTGCTCGGGGTCGGTGATGCCGGACAGCGGGATGCCCTTGCCGAGGACGTCGGCGGGCATGGCCTTGGTGATGCGGTCGCCCATCGCGTACGGGTAGCCCAGCACGCGCGCGGAGTCCTTGATCGCGTTCTTGGCCTTGATGGTGCCGTAGGTGCCGATCATGGCGACCTTGTCGGCGCCGTACTTCTCGGTCACGTACCGGATCACCTCGACGCGCCGGCGCTCGTCGAAGTCGATGTCGACATCGGGCATCGAGATGCGCTCGGGGTTGAGGAACCGCTCGAAGATCAGGCCGTGCGGGATCGGGTCGAGGTCGGTGATGCCCATGGCGTAGGCGACGATCGAGCCGGCCGCGGAGCCTCGGCCGGGGCCGACGGCGATGCCGTTGTTCTTGGCCCACATGATGAAGTCGGCGACGACGAGGAAGTAGCCGGGGAAGCCCATCGAGATGATGACGTCCATCTCGTAGTCGGCCTGCTTCTGGCGGTCCTCGGGGACGCCGCCCGGGTAGCGGCGCTCCATGCCGCGGCGGACCTCCTCCTTGAACCAGGTGACCTCGGTGTAGCCCTCCGGGATGTCGAACTTGGGCATGAGGTCGCGCTTCTCGAACATGCCGTCCGTGTCGACCATCTCGGCGACGAGGAGCGTGTTGGCGCAGCCCTCCTGCCAGGCGTCCGAGGAGTCGATGGCGTACATCTCGTCCGTGGACTTCAGGTAGTAGCCGGTGCCGTCGAACTTGAAGCGGTCGGGGTCGGAGAGGTTCTTGCCGGTCTGGATGCACAGCAGGGCGTCGTGGGCGCCGGCCTCGTGCGCGTAGGTGTAGTGCGAGTCGTTGGTGACCAGCGGGGGGATGCCGAGCTTCTTGCCGATCTCCAGCAGGCCGTCGCGGACCCGGCGCTCGATCTCGATACCGTGGTCCATCAGCTCCAGGAAGTACCGGTCCTTGCCGAAGATGTCCTGGTAGTCGGCGGCGGCCTTCAGTGCCTCGTCGAAGTGGCCGAGGCGCAGCCGGGTCTGCACCTCGCCGGAGGGGCAGCCGGTGGAGGCGACGATGCCCTCGGACCACTGGGCGATGGTCTCCTTGTCCATCCGGGGCCACTTCTGCAGCCAGCCCTCGGCGTAGGCGTCGGAGGAGAGACGGAAGAGGTTGTGCAGGCCGGTCCTGTTCACGGCCCACATCGTCTTGTGGGTGTAACCACCGGAACCGGAGATGTCGTCCCGCTTCTGGTGCGGCTGGCCCCAGAGGATCTTGCGCTTGTTGCGCCGGGACTCGGGGGCGACATACGCCTCGATCCCGATGATCGGGGTGATTCCGGCCTTCTTCGCGGAGTGGAAGAAGTCGTACGCCCCGTGGAGGTTGCCGTGGTCGGACATGGCGATGTGCGTCATGCCCATCTCGTTGCAGGCGTTGAACATGTCCTTGAGCCGCGCGGCACCGTCCAGCAGCGAGTACTGGGTGTGGACGTGCAGGTGCGTGAACGGCGGCTTTGACACGGTATGGCCTCCAACAATTAAACGCAGCGGCGCGTAGCGCCTCGATGAGGGGCGGCGGTCGGGTGACGGGTGGGCACTCGGCGACGGGCTGGCGGACAGTTCTGGGGTCAGCGTCGAAGTCTATGCCCCGGGACTGACACTCGCGGGGAGTCTCTGCGTACCTTCGTGCGGGAACCGGGCACTCCCGCGTGGCGTCGCCCGTTGGAGACGGCAGAAACGCTGTCGTTCAGGTAGGCACGGAAAGCACCAGGAGGCACCCCGCGATGTCGGTCCCCCAGCTCAACGACGAGCAGCGCGGCGAGGAGATCCTCGCCGTCTTCGACACCGCCTTCGGCCGGCTCCTGGCCGCCGACCCGGCCGCGTTCCGGGTGAAGTTCCGGAAGATGGCGGCCTCGGCCTTCGCGTTCTACCGGGGCACCGCGGGCCTCTTCTACCACGACCTCGACGCCGAGAAGCGCGGTGGTCCATTCCTGGACGACCGCACCTCGCGCGTGTGGATCCACGGCGATCTGCACGCGGAGAACTTCGGCACGTACATGGACTCCAACGGCCGGCTGGTCTTCAACGTCAACGACTTCGACGAGGCCTACGTCGGCCCCTTCACCTGGGACCTGAAGCGGTTCTCGGCGTCGATCGCGCTCATCGGGTACGCGAAGGCGCTCAGCGACGAGCAGATCACCGAGCTGGTGACGGTCTACGCCGCCGCCTACCGCGAGCGCGTCCACGCCCTGGCCACGGGCGCCAAGAGCGACGAGGTGCCGCCGTTCACCCTGGACAGTGCCGAGGGCCCGCTGCTGGGCGCCCTGCGCGCCGCCCGCTCGCTGACCCGCTTCGAGCTGCTGGACTCGATGACCGAGATCCGCGACTTCGAGCGCCGCTTCGCGCCGGGCGGCGGCTCCATCGAGCTGGACGCGGCCACCCGCTACAAGGTCCTCGCGGCCTTCGACGGCTATCTGGAGACGCTGCCGGACTCGTCCCTGGCCCGCCCCGACTCCTACCGCGTGAAGGACGTCGTCGGCCGCCGCGGCATCGGCATCGGCTCGGCCGGTCTGCCGTCGTACAACATCCTGCTGGAGGGGCACAGCGACGCCCTGGAGAACGACGTCGTGATCTACATCAAGCAGGCCCAGACCCCGGCCGTCTCCCGGCACATCACCGATCCGGCCATCGCCGGCTACTTCCAGCACGAGGGCCACCGCACGGTGATCTCCCAGCGCGCCCTGCAGGCGCACGCCGACCCGTGGCTGGGCTGGACCGAGCTGGACGGCGCGGGCCAGCTGGTGGCCGAGGTCTCGCCGTACGCCGTCGACCTGGACTGGGGCGACATCGACGACCCGGAGGAGATCGCGCAGGTCGTCGCCGACCTGGGCCGGGCCACGGCGACGATGCACGCGGCGGCGGACGACACCTCCGGCGAGTCCCTGGTGCCGTTCTCCACCGAGCGGGCCATCGACGCGGCCATCGCCGCCGACGAGGAGGGCTTCGCGCCCCTCCTGGTGGACTTCGCGCACGAGTACGGCGCACGCGCGCGTGCCGACCACCAGATCTTCGTCGACCTGTTCCGCAACGGCCGGATTCCGGGGCTGTAACCTTCGGCACTCACAGGCACCCTTTAGGGGTCCCTTAACCGGCTACGTGTCAGACTCTTCTCTCGCTATGGACATATCCGGGACCCAGCTCAGAGCCGTGCGCGCGGCGCTGTTCACGGCTGTCGTCGTGACGCTCAGCACCGCGTCG
The DNA here is from genome assembly GCF_009604455.1 of Streptomyces sp. RB17. Lineage (GTDB taxonomy): Bacteria > Actinomycetota > Actinomycetes > Streptomycetales > Streptomycetaceae > Streptomyces. The sequence continues at coordinate 1,156,007 of NZ_WEGL01000001.1, read as the reverse complement.
CACGTGCTGCTGTCCCGGGCCCCGCTGCCGGTGGCGACCGTGCTCGCGGTCGCCGCCGGAGTGTTCGCCGGCGCGTACGCGCTGGCGGGCCGCGAGCGCGGCTTCGGCCGGATCGCGGCCCTGCTGATCCCGCTGGAACTGGCCGCCGACACGGTGTTCACCACCGGGCAGAACACCTGTTACGGCAGGGCGGGCGGCCCGATCGCCGGCCCGCTGCACGCGGTCGGCTTCGACGTGCTGTGCCAGGGCGGTGCCGTCGGCTCTCCGCTGGCCCAGATGGCCGGGGCGCACGGCCGCCCCGGGGCGCTGCTCGCGCACGCCAGTCCGGCGGCCGCCTGGCTGCTGCTCGCCGCGCACGTCGGCGTGGGCCTGCTCGCCGCCGCCTGGCTGCGCCGGGGCGAGCGGGCGCTGGTGCAGCTGCTGCGCGCGGTCGCCACCACCACCTTCCGGCCGCTGCTGCTCGCGGGCGCCGCCGTCACCGTCCGGCTGACCCCGGCGCCCCGGCTGCCGCGCCCGGCCCCGCGCCGGGCCGCCGCCCGCGACCGGCTTCTCGTGCACTCCCTGGGACGGCGTGGACCGCCGTGCTCGCCCGCCCTCGCCCTCGGCGCCGAGGCCTGAGCACTTCCAGTCCCCCACACGTATCCCGCGTACGGCATGTGCGCGTCCCATATGGAGATCACGAATATGAGCAAGCGGAACAGCCAGACGGCGAAGACGGCGGCGCGGGAGCGGCTGCGCGAGGAGCGCGAGCGCCAGGCCAAGCGCGACAAGGCCAAACGGCAGGTCATCGTGGCCGCCTCGGTCGTGGCCGTGCTGGCCGCGGCCGGCGGCATCGGCTATGCCGTCGTCCAGGAGAACAAGCCCACCGGGTGGGACGCCGCGAAGACCGAGCCGCTCGTGAAGCCGGCCAACACCACGGGCGCGGACGGCACGACCGTCGTCATCGGCAAGAGCACCGCCACGAAGACCCTCACCATCTACGAGGACCCGCGCTGCCCGGTCTGCGCGCAGTTCGAACAGACCGTCGGCTCGACGGTGAAGAAGGACATCGACGACGGCAAGTTCAAGCTCCGGTACGTCGGTGCGACCTTCCTCGACAAGAACCTGCCGGGGGTGGGCTCGAAGAACGGGCTCAGCGCCCTCGGCGCCGCGCTCAACGTCAGCCCTGAGGCGTTCCTCGAGTACAAGGCCGCCATGTACTCGACGAAGTGGCACCCCGACGAGAACGACGACAAGTTCAAGGACGACGCCTATCTGATCAAGATCGCCGACACGGTGCCCGCCCTGAAGGGCAACGCGGCGTTCCAGAAGGCCGTGAAGGACGGCACCTACGACCGGTGGGCGCTGGAGGAGTCCAAGATCTTCGACAAGGACGGCATACAGGGCACCCCGACCCTGAAGATGGACGGCAAGACGCTGACGGGCTCCGACGGCAAGAACCCGCCGATGACCGTGGCCGAGTTCAACACGGCCATCGACGCGGCGCTCAAGGGCTGACCACCCGGCGGAATCCGACGTTCCCGTGAAGAGCGGGCGAACATTGAGCGTTCGCCCGCTCTTGTGTGCGTACCGGTCAGTAACCTGATCGGCCGTGACCAGTCGAAGCAGATCATCCGAGGCATCAAAGGGCCTCAACTCCCTCTCGCCCCGCCGCCGTACGGTCGTCAAGGCCGCGGCGGCGACGGCTGTACTGGCCGGCCCGCTCGCCGTCGGCCTGCCGGCGCGCGCGGCCGACCAGGCCCCCGCCTTTCTGCACGGTGTCGCCTCCGGTGACCCGCTGCCCGACGGCATCCTGCTGTGGACCCGGGTGACCCCGGCCCCGGACGCGACACCCGGCTCCGGCGTCGGCCCGGACACCGAGGTCAGCTGGGTCGTCGCCACGGACAAGACGCTGGCGAACGTCGTCGCCAAGGGTTCGCTCACCGCGACCGCCGCCTCCGACCACACCGTGAAGGCCGACATCCGCGGCCTGGACCCGGCGACCGACTACTGGTTCCGGTTCTCCGCCGGCGGCACCGACTCCCCGGTGGCGCGTACGCGCACCGCGCCGGCCGCCGACGCGAGCGTGTCCGGCCTGCGCTTCGGCGTGGTCACCTGCGCCAACTGGGAGGCCGGCTACTTCGCCGCCTACCGCCACCTCGCGGCCCGGAACGACCTGGACGCCTGGCTGCACCTCGGCGACTACATCTACGAGTACAAGTCCGGCGAGTACGCGGCGCGCGGCACGGTCGTCCGCCCGCACGCACCGGCCAACGAGATCATCACGCTCACCGACTACCGGATCCGGCACGCGAAGTACAAGACGGACCCCGATCTGCAGGCCCTGCACCTGAAGGCGCCGGTCGTCGCGATCTGGGACGACCACGAGTTCGCCGACAACGCCTGGTCGGGCGGGGCGGTCAACCACACCGAGGGCGCCGAGGGCACCTGGACCGCCCGCAAGGCGGCCGCCAAGCAGGCCTACTTCGAGTGGATGCCGGTCCGTCCCGCGATCGAGGGGACCACCTACCGGCGGCTGCGGTTCGGCAAGCTCGCCGATCTGTCGCTGCTGGACCTGCGTTCCTTCCGCTCCCAGCAGGCGTCGGCGGGCAGCGGTTCGGTGGACGACCCGAGCCGGACGATCACCGGCCGGGCCCAGCTCGACTGGCTGAAGGCGGGCCTGAAGGCCTCCGACACCAGGTGGCGTCTTGTCGGCAACTCGGTGATGATCGCGCCGTTCGTCATCGGCTCGCTCACCGCCGACCTGCTCAAGCCGCTCGCCAAGCTGCTCGACCTGCCGCAGGACGGCATCGGCGTCAACACCGACCAGTGGGACGGCTACACCCACGACCGCCGCGAACTCCTCGACCACCTGCGCTCGAACGCCATCGGCAACACCGTCTTCCTGACCGGTGACATCCACATGTCCTGGGCCAACGACGTGCCGGTGAACGCGGGCACCTACCCGCTGTCGCCGTCGGCGGCCACCGAGTTCGTGATCACCTCGGTAACGTCCGACAACCTCGACGACATCGTCAAGGTGCCCGAGGGCACCGTCTCCGCCATCGCCGCGCCGCTCATCGAGGCCGCCAACCGGCACGTCCACTGGGTGGACACCGACCGGCACGGCTACGGCGTGCTGGACATCACCGACGAGCGCGCGCAGATGGACTATTACGTCCTCTCCGACCGCACCGACCGGAACGCGACCTCCACATGGGTGCGCTCCTACCGCACCCGCAGCGGCACGCAGAAGGTCGAGCGGACCTACGCCCCGGTGTAGCCGGCGGCTACTCGGACCGCAGGCCGTCGAGGAAGCCGAGCGCCACCCGCCAGGTGGCCTCGGCGGCCTCGCGGTCGTAGTCCGGCAACTCGGGGTCGGTGTAGAGGTGCCCGGCACCCGCGTACCGGTAGACCTCCACATCGGCTCCGGCCCGGCCCATCTGCAGATACCAGGCGGTCAGCCAGTCGTCCGTCTCGAACGGGTCCGGCTCGGCCACATGCAGCTGCACCGGCAGCTCGTCCACGTGCGCCGTGGGCGCGATGTCCGACGTGCCGTGCAGAAGCAGCAGCCCGCGCGCCTTGTCGTCACCGAGGGCGAGGGTCTGGGCGATCGATGCGCCGAGCGAGAACCCGGCGTACACCAGCCCGCGGTCCGAGTACGGGGCCGCCGCCAGCACGGCTCGCTTGAGCAGCTCCTCCTTGCCGATCGACTCCTTGAAACCCATGCCCTCCTCGACGGTGTCGAACGTGCGCCCCTCGAAGAGGTCCGGCGTCCACACCTCGTGACCGGCCGCGCGCAGTCGGTCCGCGGCCTCGCGCACCGCGGGCCTGAGGCCGTAGGTCGAGTGAAAAAGCATGATGTTCATGAGGCCATGGTGCCAGCCGGTGCGACACCGCCGAGCGCCCGTGGCCCAGGAACGCGCGGAATTCGCATGTTCATGGCCGCGCGGCACCGGTTAGGAGCGCAGGCATGGAGAACCTAGTCCGTCCTGTGATCGTGATCGGCGGCTCGGTGCTGCTCACGCTCGTCATCGGCTGGGCCACCGACCGGGTGCTGTGCAAGGCCGACGAACGCGACCATGACTCACCGCTGTGGGCGCTGCTGCGCCGCGGCCGTGTCCCCTACCAGCTCGTGCTGTGCGCCGCCCTGCTCCGCGGGTCGTACGACCAGGCGAAGCTGCTCGAGCGGCACCAGCCCGGCATCGGCCGGACGCTGACGCTGGTGCTCATCGGTTCCGCCGCCTGGCTGGTGATCCGGATCGCCGCGGCGATCGTCGAGACCTCCTACAGCCGCTACGCCCGCGCACACCGGGATCCGGCCCGCGTGCGCAGGGTCCGCACCCAGGTGGAGCTGATCATGCGGGTGGTGTCCGCGATCGTCATCGTCGTGGCGATCGCCGCCATGCTGCTGGCGTTCCCGGCGATGCGCGCGGCCGGCGCCTCACTGCTGGCCTCGGCGGGCATCCTCGGCATCGTGGCCGGTGTCGCCGCCCAGTCGACCCTGTCCAACATGTTCGCCGGGCTGCAGATCGCCTTCGGCGACATGGTGCGCATCGGCGACACGGTGGTCGTGGACGGCGAGTGGGGCACGGTCGAGGAGATCACCCTGACCTTTCTGACGGTACGGACCTGGGACGAGCGGCGGATCACCATGCCGGTGTCGTACTTCACCTCCAAACCCTTCGAGAACTGGTCGCGGGGCACCCCGCAGATGACCGGTACCGTCTTCTGGCACCTCGACCACACCGCGCCCGTCGAGGCAATGCGCGAGAAGCTGCGCGACATCCTGCGCGAGAGCCCCGCCTGGGACGGCCGCGCCTACGGCCTGGTGATGACGGACAGCACGCCGAACACCGTCCAGGTGCGGGCCCTGATGACCGCGAAGGACGCCGACGACATCTGGACCGTGCGGGTCGCGGTGCGCGAGCAGATGATCGCCTGGCTGGCGGCGGAGCACCCCTACGCGCTGCCCCGCGTCAACACCTCCGAGGCGGTGCCGCGTCCCTCGGACCCGGTCAGTGGCCGCGTTCCGCGCCCCCGTTGACCTGGATGATCTGTGAGGTGACGTGAGCGGCGGCGGGCGAGGCCAGCCAGTGCAGGGTCGCGGCCACGTCTCCCGGTATCCCGGCGCGGCCGGTCGAGGTCTCGGCGATGAGCTGCGCCCGCCGCTCCGGCGCCGGGCCGGCGCCGAAGAACTCGGTGTCCTCGATGTAACCGGGCGCGACCACGTTCACGGTGATGCCGTGCGGTCCCAGCTGCCGGGCCAGATCGTGGGCGTACGGGTGCAGCGCTGCCTTGGACGCCGCGTAGGCGCCGCTGCCCGAACCGCGGTAGGCGGCGATGGAACTCAGGAAGAGCACCCGCCCGCCCGGTTCGGCGAGCCGGTCCTTCAGGGCTTCGGTGAGGAGAGCGGCGGTCAGGGTGTTGAGCCGGAAGTTGTCCGTCCAGGCGTGGGCCACCTGCTCCAGGGGGTCGTCGGCACCGGCCGGCGGATGCTGGCCCCCGGCGCCGCCGGCGCTGTGCACGAGCACGTCGACCGTGCCGAGTTCCCGGGCGACGAACTCGGCCACCCGCCGTACGTCCGCCGGCCGGGTCAGGTCCGCCGCACAGGTGACGGAGCCGGGCACCCCCGCCTTCTCCAGCACCTCCGCACGCCGCCCCAGCAACAGCACCCGGTCGCCGTCCGCCGCGAACATCTGCGCCGTCGCCAGCCCGATGCCCGTACCACCACCACTGATCACGATGTTGCGAGTCATGATCCGAGAGTAGGAGCGAACCGCCGACGATGCCGGGATTTATCCACAGGTCCGGCATGTTTGTACGACTATTCGTGCACAGTGGCTGTTCATCCACAGCGGCCGTCCAGCCGCGAGGATCACCGCAGGCTGCGCACGTCGAGATGTCTGAGCACCCGGTCCACGATCTCCGGATCCGCCCCCGGCTCGCTCCGCGCCGCCAGGACCTCGTGCCGGGCCGCGCTCAGCATCTCGTTCTGGATGTTCCGGACCCGCTTCAGCCGCCTGGCCCGCTGATGCTGGGCCTCCCGCCGCTCCTCCTCGCCCATGTCGGGACTGATCCGGATCCCGATGTCGAAGGCGCGCCGCAGCATCTGCTCCGACAGGTCCTCGGGCAGCTCCTCCACCTGTTCGATCTCCCGCAGCCTGCGCTTGGCCGCCTTCGCGGCCCGCACCGCCAGCTCCTTCTCGAACTCCTGCTCCCGCTCGGAGTCGGCCCGCACCCCGAGCCACTGCACGAGGGACGGCAGCGTGAGCCCCTGCAGGACCAGGGTGACGATGATGACCCCGAAGGCGATGAAGACGATCTCGTCGCGGTCGGGGAACGGGGAGCCGTCGTCGGTCTTCAGCGGGACCGCCAGCGCCAGCGCCACCGAGGCCACCCCGCGCATCCCGGACCACCACATCACGACGGTCTCCCGCCAGCTGACCGGGATCTCCTCGTCGTAGTCCCGCCGCGCGTGCAGCCGCTTGGTCAGCCAGGTGGCGGGCAGCAGCCACACCAGCCGTACGACGATCACCACACCCACGACGGCGGCGGCCCAGCCCAGCAACTCGCCCCAGCGGCCCTGGGCCGTCCGGATGGCGTTGTGCAGTTCGAGGCCGATGAGCCCGAACGCCACACCGGTGACCAGGGTGTCGATGATGTCCCAGAAGGTGTGCCCGGCCAGCCGGGTCATCACGTCGTCGGCGCCGGTGGCGTACTCGGCGAGGAACAGCGCCGTGGTGAGCACCGCGAGCACCCCGGAGCCGTGCAGCTTCTCCGCGAGCACGTAGGAGGCGTACGGCACCAGCAGGGTCATGCCGATCTGCAGGGTCGGATCGCCCAGCAGGTCCATGAGCCTGTTCGCGCCCCAGCCGAGCACCAGGCCCACGGCCACCGCGACGACTGCGGACAGCACCAGGTCCAGGCCGGCTCGCCACGCCGAGAACGAGCCGCTCACGACCGCGGCGATCGCCACGTGGTACAGCACGATGGCGGTGACGTCGTTGAAGAGCCCCTCGCCCTCCAGGATCGACACCAGGCGGCGCGGCAGCCCGAGCTGCCCGGCGACGCTGGTCGCGGCGACCGGGTCGGGCGGGGCGATCAGCGCGCCGAGCGCGAAGGCGGCGGCGATCGGCAGCCCCGGCACGATCGCGCTGGCGACGAACGCCACACACGCCATCGTCACGAACACCAGCGCGACGGCCAGCAGGAGGATCGGGCGGACGTTGGCCGCGAACTGCCGCCAGGAGGTGCGCCGTACGGCGGCGTAGAGCAGCGGCGGAAGCAGCCCGGGCAGGATCAGCTCGGGCGGGATGTTCACGTTGGGCACGAAGTCGGCCACCGCGAGGGCGCCGCCGAACAGGGTCATCAGCACCGGCGCCGGCACCCTGAACCGATCCCCCAGCGGGACGCTCACCAGAGCCCCGAGCAGCAGGACGAACAACAGAGCCAACTGATCCACGGACGGCGCTCCGGGGGTCGACGATCACACGGCAGGCCTCAAGCCTGCCATCCGACCGGCGGCGGCGCCCGCCGCCACGGGGCCGCGGCGCAGGGCCTGCGGGGCCCGGCGCGAAGGCCTACAGGGCGCGGCGCATCGCCCGGTGGGGAATGCCGGCGTCCGGGAACTCCGGGCCGTACGCCGCGTAGCCGAGCCGCTCGTAGAAGCCCAGCGCGTGGGTCTGGGCGTGCAGGTCCACCGCGGTGAGGCCACGCGCGCGTGCCGCGTCCTCGATGGCCCGCACCAGGGCCACGCCGATGCCGAGCCCACGGGCCTCGCGGGCGACGGCGAGCCGCCCCAGGGAGCCCACCGAGGTGTCCGCACCGGTCTTCGCCGCCGCGGCCTCGCCGTGCAGCAGCCGGCCGGTGCCGAGCGGCACACCGTCCTCGCGGACCGCCAGCACATGCACGGCGACCGCGTCGTAGGCGTCGTACTCGATGGCCTCGTCGACGCCCTGCTCCGCGACGAAGACCTCCTTGCGGACCGCGAAGCAGGCGTCGCGGTCGGCCGGCTCCTCGGCGACCCGGACGGCGAACGGCGCGCTCACGCGTACGTCTCCTCACGGACCTGGTCGAGGGCCGTCTGCAGGTCCTCGGGATAGGCGCTCTCGAACTCCACCCACCCGCCGTCCCCGGGGTGCTCGAAGCCGAGGCGCACGGCGTGCAGCCACTGGCGGGTCAGGCGCAGCCGCTTGGCGAGGGTGGGGTCGGCGCCGTAGGTGAGGTCACCGACGCAGGGGTGCCGGTGGGCGGACATGTGGACGCGGATCTGGTGGGTGCGGCCGGTCTCCAGCTTCACGTCCAGCAGGGAGGCGGCGCGGAACGCCTCGATGAGGTCGTAGTGCGTCACGGAGGGCTTGCCGTCGGCCGTGACCGCCCACTTGTAGTCGTGGTTCGGGTGGCGGCCGATCGGCGCGTCGATCGTGCCGCTCGTCGGGTCCGGGTGGCCCTGGACCAGGGTGTGGTAGCGCTTGTCGACCGTGCGCTCCTTGAACTGGCGCTTGAGCGAGGTGTACGCCCGCTCCGACTTGGCGACCACCATCAGGCCCGAGGTGCCGACGTCCAGGCGGTGCACGATGCCCTGGCGCTCGGCGGCGCCGGAGGTGGAGATCCGGTACCCGGCGGCGGCGAGACCGCCGATGACGGTGGGGCCGCTCCAGCCCGGCGACGGATGCGCGGCCACGCCGACCGGCTTGACGATCACGACCACGTCCTCGTCGTCGTGCACGATCTCCATGCCCTCGACAGGCTCGGCGACCACCTGCACCGGCGCGGGCGCCTGCGGCATCTCGACCTCGAGCCAGGCACCGCCGCTCACCCGCTCGGACTTGCCGACCACGGCGCCGTCGACCTGGACCTTGCCGGCCGCGGCCAGCTCCGCCGCCTTGGTGCGGGAGAAGCCGAACATGCGGGAGATGGCGGCGTCGACGCGCTCGCCCTCCAGGCCGTCGGGCACGGGCAGGGTTCGGATCTCGGGAATCGTGCTCACCCGTCGAGTATGCCGGACGGGGGGAACCGGCCCGCACGAGCCTGTGGAAAACCGTCTGTGGACGGTCCCGGCCTCAGTCCTTGTGGACCGTGCCGTCAGTCCTTGTGGACCGTGCCGTCCGGGTCCAGGCCCCGGAAGGACAGCAGGACGATCAGGATGCCGCCGCACACGATGGCCGAGTCGGCCAGGTTGAACACGGCGAAGCCCTTGGGCGCGATGAAGTCCACGACCTTGCCCTCGAAGACGCCGGGCGAGCGGAAGATCCGGTCGGTGAGGTTGCCGAGGGCGCCGCCGAGCAGCAGGCCGAGCGCGATGGCCCAGGGGTAGCTGTAGAGCTTGCGGGCCAGGCGCATGATCACCACGATCACGGCCGCGGCGATCAGGGTGAAGATGACCGTGAAGGCCGCGCCGAAGCCGAAGGCCGCACCCGGGTTGCGGGTGGCGTTCAGCTCCAGCCAGTCCCCGACCAGCCTGATCGGCTCATGGCCCTCCAGCTTGGCGACCACGAGCAGCTTGCTGATCAGGTCGAGGGCGTACGCGAACGCGGCCACCGCGAACAGCAGGGCGATCCGGCGCCCGCGACCCCTCCGGGTCTCGGCCGGGGTGGACGCGCCGGAGCCGGCGGGCGCTCCTGCTGCAGCCGTCTGCTCGCCGCCGTCGTCCGGGGTGTCCGGCGTACCGATGATGCGCTCCGCCTCTGCCACGTGAGTCCCTCAACCTAGGTGCCTGACTGAGGACGAGACTACGGCACGGCCCCGCACACTCAGGAGCGGCGTTCCTGCTTCTGCTTGCACTCGACGCACAGCGTTGCCCTGGGGAAGGCCTGCATCCGGGCCTTGCCGATGGGGTTGCCGCAGTTCTCGCACAGGCCGTAGGTGCCCGCGTCCAGCCGCTCCAGGGCGTGCTCGTTCTGGACCAGCATCTCGCGCGCGTTGGCGGCGAGCGCCAGCTCGTGCTCGCGCGTGATGTTCTTGGTGCCGGTGTCGGCCTGGTCGTCTCCGGCGCCGTCCCCTGAGTCCCGCATCAGGCCCGCGAGGGACGCCTCGGAGGAGCTGATCTCGGCGCGCAGCCGCTCCACCTCGGACAGCAGCTCGGCGCGGGCCTCGGTGACCTCTTCCGGCGTCCAGGGGTCCTCGCCGGGGCGGACCGCCAGCTCGCCGGGCTCCGCCGCGGCGACCCGCGCTTTGGGGACGGCGGTCTCCGCCGTGGCCGTGCCAGGAGTCTTCTTCGCAACCACTGTCGTGGCTCCCGTCTGCTTCGCGGCCCGCGCCGCGCCCGCTTTCTTGGCCCTGCTCGTGTCGGCCGCCTCCGTGGCGTCCAGCGCGGCCGCCTTCCCGCCGCCGGTCTTGCTGGCCGCCGCCTTCTTGACGGCCTTCTCCTGCGCCGCTCCCTTCGCCGCCGGCTTCTTACCGCCGGTCTTCTTGGCCACCGCCTTCTTCGGGACCGCCTCGGCCACGTCACCGGCGACCGTCTTCTCGGCTGCCGCCTTCCCGGCCGACGCCTTCTTGGCGGCCGACGCCCTCTTGGCAGCGGCCTTCTTGGCAGCGGCCTTCCTGACCGGCGCCTCCTCGGCGCCGGTCTCCTTGCCGGCCGCCTTCGCGGCAGACCCGGCCGACCTCACGGCAGACGCGGCCGCCTTCTTCCCGGCCGCCTTCTTCCCAGCCGTCGTCGCCCTGTCCACGGACTTCCTGGGAGCCCTCTCCTCTGCGGCGGCCGTCTTCTTCGCCGTGGTCCTCCTCGCGGCCGGGTCCGCCGGCTCCTTCGCCGCGACCGTCCTGCCGGCAGCCGTCTTCCCGGTGGCCGGCTCCTTCACGGCCGGCTCACCGATCGCCGTCCTCGCGGCCGACTGCGTGCGCCTCCCCCCGGTCGGCCTCTTCCTGCCGTCCAATTCCTTGGCCTCGCCACCGGTGGCGGCCTCGGCGCCGGAGGCGGCCGCGCCCCCGCGCCTACCGGTCGCCGGCTGCTGTACGGCGGTCCTTTTCGCCACCATGGCCGCGACCCCTTCACATATTGTGATGTTGCACGCGAATCGTGCTGGGACGATAAATCGACTTGAGTCCCGCGGCAACGGGGCACACCGCCCGATTCGCCCGCCCGCACTCCCCCGCGCAGCGGGCCTGCATCCGTTGTGCCCAGCTCCCCGCCGGGTAATCCGCCGGGCCCGGCCCGCCCTGACCCGAACGCCCGCCCCTGGCCATTCGGGTCATCCCGGCCCGTCACACGGCCGGCGGCCGCACCCTGCGGAAAACCGGTCCGCCGCTGTCGGCGCGGCGCCGTACACTGGGCGGAGCGAAAAGCGTGGATGGGGACGAGTAGCGGCGTACGCAGCCCAGAGCGACCCGGGGACGGTGTGAGCCCGGGGGCGAGCGCGACGTGAAGATCACCCCGGAGCCGCCGGAAGAAAGCCGTAGCCGCAGGGCGAGGGCCAGTAGAACCGGCTTCGCGACCCCAATGAGGGGGCTCACCGGCGCGTACGGCGCGTCGGAGGGCCAAGGAGGGTGGTACCGCGGGAGCGCGCCGCACACGGCGTAGGCAGGATCGAAGGCTCTCGTCCCTCCGACGGAAGGCAGCAAGTCCGTTGGAGGATGCTCGCAGATGACAGCGCCGACGTACCGCCAGGTGCCCGCACAGGTCGACCTGCCCGCTCTTGAGCACGCCGTGCTCGACTTCTGGCGCGATCAGAAGATCTTCGCCAAGAGCCTGGAGCAGTCCGAGGGCCGCCCGGAATGGGTGTTCTACGAGGGCCCGCCCACCGCCAACGGCATGCCCGGCGCCCACCACATCGAGGCGCGCGTCTTCAAGGACGTCTTCCCGCGCTTCCGCACCATGCGCGGCTACCACGTGGCGCGCAAGGCCGGCTGGGACTGCCACGGCCTGCCCGTGGAGCTGGCCGTCGAGAAGGAGCTGGGCTTCTCCGGCAAGCAGGACATCGAGGCGTACGGCATCGCCGAGTTCAACGCGAAGTGCCGCGAGTCCGTGACCCGGCACACCGACGCCTTCGCCGAGCTGACGACCCGCATGGGCTACTGGGTGGACCTGGACGACGCCTACCGGACCATGGACCCCGAGTACGTGGAGTCGGTCTGGTGGTCGCTGAAGGAGATCTTCACCAAGGGCCTGCTGGTCCAGGACCACCGTGTCGCCCCCTGGTGCCCGCGCTGCGGCACCGGCCTGTCCGACCACGAGCTGGCGCAGGGCTACGAGACGGTCGTCGACCCCTCCGTGTACGTCCGTTTCCCGCTCACCTCCGGTCCGCTCGCCGGCGAGGCCGCGCTCCTGGTGTGGACGACGACCCCCTGGACCCTGGTGTCCAACACGGCGGTCGCCGCGCACCCGGAGGTCACCTACGTCGTCGCGACCGACGGCGAGGAGAAGCTCGTCGTCGCCAAGCCGCTGCTCGCCAAGGCGCTCGGCGAGGGCTGGGAGGCCACGGGCCAGACCTTCACCGGTGCCGAGATGGAGCGCTGGACGTATCAACGTCCGTTCGAGCTCGTGGAGTTCCCGAGCGTCAGCGAGGGAACCAACGGGCACAGTCCCGGGCCGGCCCACTACGTGGTGAACGCCGACTACGTGACGACCGAGGACGGTACGGGTCTGGTCCACCAGTCCCCCGCCTTCGGTGAGGACGACCTCAAGGTCTGCCGCTCCTACGGCCTGCCCGTCGTGAACCCGGTCCGCCCGGACGGCACCTTCGAGGAGGACGTCCCGCTGGTCGGCGGCGTCTTCTTCAAGAAGGCCGACGAAAAGCTCACCGAGGACCTCCAGCAGCGCGGCCTCCTCTTCAAGCACGTCGCGTACGAGCACAGCTACCCACACTGCTGGCGCTGCCACACCGCGCTGCTCTACTACGCGCAGCCCTCCTGGTACATCCGCACGACGGCGATCAAGGACCGCCTGATCCAGGAGAACGAGAACACCAACTGGTTCCCGGAGACGGTCAAGCACGGCCGCTTCGGCGACTGGCTGAACAACAACATCGACTGGGCGCTGTCCCGCAACCGCTACTGGGGTACCCCGCTGCCGATCTGGCGCTGCGAGGACGACCACCTCACCTGCGTCGGCTCCCGCGCGGAGCTGACCGAGCTGACCGGCACCGACCAGTCGGGCCTCGACCCGCACCGGCCGTACATCGACGATGTCACCTTCGCCTGCCGCCACGACGGCTGCGGCAGGACGGCCACGCGCGTGCCGGAGGTCATCGACGCCTGGTACGACTCGGGTTCGATGCCGTTCGCGCAGTGGGGCTACCCGTACAAGAACAAGGAGCTGTTCGAGAGCCGCTACCCGGCGCAGTTCATCTCCGAGGCGATCGACCAGACCCGCGGCTGGTTCTACACGCTGATGGCCGTCGGCACCCTGGTCTTCGACAAGTCGTCGTACGAGAACGTCGTCTGCCTGGGCCACATCCTTGCCGAGGACGGCCGCAAGATGTCCAAGCACCTGGGCAACATCCTGCAGCCGATCCCGCTCATGGACCAGCACGGCGCGGACGCGGTGCGCTGGTTCATGGCGGCCGGCGGCTCCCCGTGGGCGGCCCGCCGGGTCGGCCACGGCACCATCCAGGAGGTCGTCCGCAAGACCCTGCTGACGTACTGGAACACCGTCGCCTTCCAGGCGCTGTACGCCCGTACGTCGAACTGGGCGCCCGGCGCCGCCGACCCGGCCCCGGCCGAGCGCCCGCTGATCGACCGCTGGCTGCTGTCCGAACTGCACGCGCTCACCGGCGAGGTCACCGAGGCGCTGGAGACGTACGACACCCAGCGCGCCGGCAAGCTGCTGTCCGCGTTCGTCGACGACCTGTCCAACTGGTACGTCCGCCGTTCGCGCCGCCGCTTCTGGCAGGGCGACAAGGCCGCGCTGCGCACGCTGCACGAGGTGCTGGAGACGGTCACCAAGCTGATGGCGCCGATCACCCCGTTCATCACCGAGCGGGTGTGGCAGGACCTGGTCGTGCCCGTGACCCCGGGCGCGCCGGAGTCGGTGCACCTGGCCTCCTGGCCGGAGGCGGACCTCGCCGCGATCGACCCGGAGCTGTCGAGGCAGATGGTCCTGGTGCGCCGGCTGGTGGAGCTGGGCCGGGCCACGCGCGCGGAGTCGGGCGTCAAGACGCGTCAGCCGCTGTCCCGCGCGCTGATCGCCGCGAGCGGTTTCGAGACCCTGGACCGCGAGCTGCACACCCAGATCACCGAGGAGCTGAACGTCTCGTCGCTGGCGTCGCTGAGCGAGGTCGGCGGCAGCCTGGTGGACACCACCGCCAAGGCCAACTTCCGCGCCCTGGGCAAGCGGTTCGGCAAGCGGGTGCAGGACGTCGCCAAGGCGATCGCCGCCGCCGACGCGGCCGCGCTCTCCCTCGCGCTGCGTGAGGGCACGGCCTCGGTGGAGGTCGACGGTGAGACGGTCAGCCTCGCTCCCGACGAGGTGATCATCACCGAGACCCCGCGTGAGGGCTGGTCGGTGGCCTCCGACTCGGGTGCCACGGTGGCGCTGGACCTGGAGATCACCGAGGAGCTGCGGCAGGCGGGTCTGGCCCGTGACGCGATCCGGCTGATCCAGGACGCCCGCAAGAACAGCGGTCTGGATGTGGCCGACCGGATCGCTCTGCGCTGGGTGTCGACGGACCCGGCGGTGGTCGCTGCGCTGGCTGAGCACAGTGAGTTGATCGCCGAAGAGGTTCTGTCGACGGACTTCCGGCAGGGCGAGGCGGACGACAGCTTCGGTGAGCCGTTCACCGATGAGGGGCTGTCGCTGACGTTCCGGCTGCGCAAGGCGTAAGCGCCGAGCGGTTCGAGAAGGGCCCGGTCTCCAGGACGGAGACCGGGCCCTTCGTCTGAGCGCGCCCGGCGCTCACCTCTCAACCCGAGTAAAAAGGGCGGGCCCCCGGGACCGAAGTCCAAGGGGCCCGCCCTATTGAGCGCTGCCGACGCCGTTGTCGTACTAGTGCCCGGTGCTCAGTTGTCGTCCTCGTCGATCAGGAACCCGCGCATCGGCGAGGGTGCCTGACCCATCGGGGACGGGCCCTGCGGGCGGACCGGGGCCATGGGCTGGGTCATGGCCGGGGTCATCTGCTGCTGGCCGCCGTAGGACGGGGCGGACGGACCGGGGTTGCCGCCCATCGTCTGGTTACCGCCGTAGGACGGGGCGCTCGCGCCGGCCGGGGCCATGGAGGGCGCCGGGGACGGCGGCAGCGACGCGGTCGCCGGGGTACGCGGCGGGGCCAGGGAGTCGTCGGCCTGGGTCTCCAGCTGGCGCAGCTGGGACTCGAGGTACGACTTCAGGCGCGTGCGGTACTCGCGCTCGAAGCCGCGCAGGTCCTCGACCTTGCGCTCCAGCGTGGCGCGGGCGGACTCCAGGGAGCCCATCGCAACGCGGTGCTTCTCCTGCGCGTCCCGCTCCAGGGCGTCGGCCTTGGCACGGGCGTCGCGCTCCAGACCCTCGGCGCGGCTGCGGGCCTCGCCGACGATCTTGTTGGCCTCGGACCGGGCCTCGGCGATCGCCTGGTCGGCGGTCTGCTGGGCCAGCGAGAGGACACGGGCGGCGCTGTCGCCACCGGGGCCCTGACCGGGCATACCCATGGGACCGCCCATGGGGCCACCCATCTGCTGCTGCATGGGCGGCTGGCCGCCCATCGGACCCTGACCCATCGGGCCCTGACCCATCGGACCCTGGCCCATCGGGCCGGGACCCTGCGGGCCGCCCTGACCGCCGGGACCGGCGGGCAGCTGCGGGGCGCCGCTCGGCAGCTGGGGCGGGCCACCCATGGGGCCGCCCATCTGCTGCTGCGGCGGGCCCGATATCCCGGCGGGCACCGGCCCGCCGGGACCTCGCATGCCCTGCTGAGGCATGCCCTGCTGGGGCATGCCCTGCTGGGGCATGCCCTGCTGCTGCATGCCCTGCTGCTGCGGGTGCGGCTGCTGGTCCTGCTCCGGCGGGCCCTTGCGCATGTTCTGCTGGTTCTGCGCGGCCGCACGGGTCGCGGCGGCCAGCTTGGCGCGCAGGTCCTCGTTCTCGCGGAGCAGACGGGTCAGTTCGGCTTCGACCTCATCGAGGAAGGCATCGACCTCGTCCTCGTCATAGCCTTCTCGGAGGCGGACGGTCGTGAACTGCTTGTTCCGCACGTCCTCGGGGGTCAACGGCATCTCTTCACCTCAACGTAGTCATCGGCAGTCGGCAAGACCGTATCGTCCACCCTCATCACATGAAGCTCCCCGTGATGGAGAGGAGGATGTAGACGATGATCATCAGTACGAAGAAGGACAGGTCGAGCGCCACGCCCCCGAGACGCAGCGGCGGGATGAACCGCCGCAGAAGCTTCAGCGGTGGATCGGTGACAGTGTAGGTGGCCTCCAGTACGACCACCATCGCCTTGCCGGGTTGCCACGAGCGGGCGAACTGGAACACGTAATCCATGACCAGCCGGAAGATGAGCACGGCGAGGAACACCAGCAGCGCGGTGTGCACCACCGTGACGAACACGCTCATGGCCTGCGCTTCCCTCTCCCCTGTTCCGTGCTCTTCCGAGCCTCGATCCGGTTGTTGCGTCTCAGCTCTGGTTGAAGAACCCGCCCTCTGCGATGCGGGCCTTGTCCTCCGCCGTGACATCGACGTTAGCAGGCGACAACAGGAACACCTTCTGCGTCACCCGCTCGATGCTGCCGTGAAGACCAAACACCAAACCGGCCGCAAAGTCGACAAGTCGCTTCGCGTCTGTGTCATCCATCTCAGTCAGATTCATGATCACCGGGGTGCCCTCACGGAAGTGTTCCCCGATGGTACGGGCCTCGTTGTAGGTCCGGGGGTGAAGCGTGGTGATCCGGTAAGGCTCTCGCTCGGACACAACCTTGGGCATGATCACCGGTGCGTTCTTCTCGAGGGGCTGACGTTCTTGTGTGATGGACGCCACGGGCGCGATCCGCGCCGGACGCCCGGATTCCGCGGCGAGCGAAGTCGATCGGACCACCGGCTCGCGCGGCGCGGGCGGTTGCACGATTCGCACCTCTTCGTCCCTTTGGGACTGATGTGCACCGTGCGATTGGTGTGAAGGTTCGTGCCGTCGGTGATCCCGCTCGGGTTCCGGGTCCAACTCGGGCTCGAAGTCGTCGTCGGGGTCGAATCCGCGGCCGTCGTACCCATCGTCCTCCACGAGGCCGAGGTAGACCGCCATCTTGCGCATCGCGCCGGCCATGCTCTGAGTCCTCCGCTCTGTGGTGGATCGGCTGACGACTGCCAAGTGCCCGCGATCCACGTGGTCGTTGTGCCCGCCTTCGCAGGTACTGACCATATTTTCTGCTGTGGTCCGACTTCTTGGCGACGTTACCCGAGCCTGGGGCGGACTCCGAGTACCGCAGTGCCGACGCGCACATGTGTCGCACCGGCGGCCACGGCCTGTTCGAGGTCCGCACTCATCCCTGCCGACACCATGGTTGCAGCCGGATGGGCTCGGCGCAGGTCGGTCGACAAATCCATGAGGCGTTCAAACGCGGCCCGTTCGCGTCCCGCGTACTCCCCGGTGAGCGGGGCGACGGTCATCAGCCCGTCGAGCCGCAGTCCCGTTGCCTCGCCGACGAGGTCGGCCAACTCTTCGATTCCGCCCGGGGCCACGCCTCCGCGCTCGCCTCTGCCGCCCTCGCCCGCGTCCAGCGCCACCTGGATGAGACAGCCCACCTCGCGCCCGGCCCGTACGGCCTCCTTCGAGAGAGCTGTGACGAGCTTGGAACGATCCACGGACTGCACGACATCCGCGTAACCGACCACGGAACGGACTTTGTTGGTCTGCAACTGACCGACAAAGTGCCATTTGAGGGGCAGGTCCGCGCAAGCCGCGGCCTTCGGCGCCGCGTCCTGGTCGCGGTTCTCGGCGACATGCCGCACACCGAGTTCCGACAGGATCCGCACATCGCTCGCCGGGTAGGTCTTGGTGACCACGATCAGGGTCACCTCCTCCCGCTTGCGCCCGGCCGCCACACACGCGGCGGTGATGCGCTCCTCCACTTTCGCCAGATTCGCGGCGAGTTGGGTCCTACGGTCCGTCATGCCCCATCAGTCCAGCCATACATAGCCCGCGAGCCGCCCGGTGGTGCGGTCACGGCGGTACGAGAAGTGGTCACCCGACTCCAGCGTGCACTCCGGCGACTGCGCCCGGTCGCGCACCCCGAGCCGGTCGAGCTGCGCGTGCACCCCGGCGCTCACGTCGACCGCCGGCGTGCCCCAGCTGGTTTCGGCGTGCGCCGCCGGCTCGACGGCCGCCACCTCGGCGCGCATCGCCTGCGGCACCTCGTAGCACCGCCCGCACACGGCCGGTCCGGTGCGGGCGACGATCCGGCCCGGTTCGGCGCCGAGTTCGACCATGGCCCGCACGGCGGCGGGGACGATCCCCTTCACCATGCCGGGCCGGCCCGCGTGCGCCGCCGCGGCGACACCGGCGACGGGATCGGCCAGCAGCACCGGCACGCAGTCGGCGGTGAGGACGGCGAGGGCGAGTCCGCGGCGGGCGGTGACGATCGCGTCGACCTCCGGCACCGGACTCCCCCACTCCCGGCTTCGCTCGAGCGGGGGGACCCCCACTCCCCAGGGCTCGTCCACCACGGCCACGTCGGCGCCGTGCACCTGGTTCATCCAGACGACCCGGACCGGGTCGATACCGAGCGACTTGGCCGCGATGTCCCGGTTGGTCCGCACGGCCCCGGGGTCGTCGCCGACCGCGCCGCCGAGGTTGAGCTCCTCATACGGAGCGGCGCTCACCCCGCCCCACCGGTCGGTGAAGGCGAAGTGCGCGCCGCTCACGCTCTCGCGCCGTCCTATCACTTGAGGAAGTCCGGGACGTCCAGTTCCTCGGCCGCGCTGTCCGCGTAGGAGGGCCGCGGCGCCGGGGGGACCTGCGGAGCCGGGATGTCGGCCACCGGTTCGGGCGCCGGCTCCGGCTCCTCCTTGGGCTTGACGCTGCCCAGCGAGCCGAAGGACGGACGGCTGGGCTCGCTCGACCGGGCCGGAGCGGGCTCGTCGCGGCGGGAGCCCGCCGAAGTCGAGGCCGAGCCGAGGACGTTGTCCCGGCGGGCCGGCGGCTGGCCCCCATCGAAGCCGGCCGCGATCACGGTGACCCGGACCTCGTCGCCGAGGGCGTCGTCGATGACCGCGCCGAAGATGATGTTGGCCTCGGGGTGGGCGGCCTCGCTGACCAGCTGGGCCGCCTCGTTGATCTCGAACAGACCGAGGTCGGAGCCGCCGGAGATGGAGAGCAGCACACCGCGGGCGCCGTCGATGGACGCCTCCAGCAGCGGCGAGGAGATCGCCATCTCGGCCGCGGCCACCGCGCGGTCGTCGCCGCGGGCAGAGCCGATACCCATGAGGGCCGAACCGGCCTCGGACATGACCGACTTCACGTCGGCGAAGTCGAGGTTGATCAGGCCGGGCGTGGTGATGAGGTCGGTGATGCCCTGGACACCGGAGAGCAGGACCTGGTCGGCGGACTTGAAGGCGTCCAGGACCGAGACCTGGCGGTCCGAGATGGACAGCAGCCGGTCGTTGGGGATGACGATGAGGGTGTCGACCTCTTCGCGCAGTTCGGCGATGCCGTCCTCGGCCTGGTTCGCCCGGCGCCGTCCCTCGAAGGTGAACGGGCGCGTGACCACGCCGATGGTGAGGGCGCCGAGCGAGCGCGCGATGTTGGCCACGACGGGCGCGCCGCCGGTGCCGGTGCCGCCGCCTTCACCGGCCGTCACGAAGACCATGTCGGCCCCCTTGAGGACCTCCTCGATCTCCTCGCGGTGGTCCTCGGCGGCCTTGCGGCCGACGGCCGGGTTGGCTCCGGCGCCGAGTCCGCGGGTGAGTTCGCGGCCGACGTCCAGCTTGACGTCGGCGTCGCTCATCAACAGCGCCTGTGCGTCGGTGTTGATGGCGATGAACTCGACACCCTTGAGACCGACCTCGATCATCCGGTTGATGGCATTGACACCACCGCCGCCGACACCGATGACCTTGATGACTGCGAGGTAGTTCTGCGGTGCTGCCACGTCGAAGGCCTCTCGCCTCGAATTACGTTGTCGCCACCGGGGCGGTGCCCCGCGCCGGGACGACGGATGCCGAATGGGACGGTCCATAGCGCCGACCCGAACCCTAACCCTGAAGTTTAGGGTTACCAGTGTGTCTGTTCCCTGGAGTCTTCTGAACAGGACACTAAGTCGACAAGTGGCGCCCGTTCAACGAACACGCCGAACCTCCCGTTTTTCTTTTCACCCTATGTGATCAGCCGTAGCAGTGCCCAACCAGGGTGCTGGCCTGCGCTGATGCGCGTCAACTCCCCGATGACGCAGGGGCGGTGGGAACGCTGACGTCGAAGTGCCGCACGCGGGGAGCTGCTTTCATGAGAGCCGTGAGGGCCCGCGCCTTGGCGGGGCCGTTCTCGCCGCTGCCCCACGCGACCGTGCGGCCGTCGGCCAACTCCAGCGAGATGTCGTCGTAGGAACGGACTTGGACGGTCCGGGTGTCCCCCGCCACGGCGGCCGGCAGCTCACCGGCGACCCGGACCGCCTCGCGCACCAGCCGGTCGGCTCCGAAACGACGGAAGCTGGCGACGCCGGAACCGGTCCGAGAAACGGACAATTCCAACGCGGGAACGCCTTTCGGCGCTTGCGAAACCGTAGCGAATCGGACACCTTCGTCGTCGACTTCGACGAAGTTCCCGCCTTTTCGGACCAGCAGAACCGGAGTGCGCTCGGTCACTTTCAGACCGATTCCCTGGGGCCAGGAGCGGACCACATCAACGGTGTCAATTCTGGGCAATTTCCGGCGAAGTCGGGCCTCGATGCCCTCGGTGTCGACGGAAATCATCGGCGCCCCGACCGGTACGGCCGCCGCGTCCCGTACCTCGGCGGGGGTCAGCACGAGCGTGCCGGACACCGAGACGTGCCGGACGCGCAGCCAGTTCGAGCCGTACAACACCCAGGTGCCACCGCCCCCGAGGAGCACGACGAGTGCGGCCAGAATGACGATCACACGAAGGCCTGGTCTCCTGAGCCCGCGGACGAGCGGCGGGCCGGACGACTCCTGCTGGCGTTCACCGCGCTCGGCGGTGGAGGGTCCGGCCACGCGCGCTCCCTTTCTTGGCTCGGTTCACCTCCAGGGCGCCCAAGCCCGTGTCGAGAGCCCGATCGTGCTCAGCGCCGCGCGCCTCCGCGCGTTCGGTCTCTCGACACCGGCGCGCCCCTTCGGCTCACTCGCCGATGCTAGTGGTGGCGCGAGGCGATCGCCTCGTACACCATGCCGACGAGCAGCTCGTCGGCGTCCCGGCGGCCGAACTCGCTTGCCGCGCGGGACATCTCGTACAGCCGGTGCGGGTCGGCGAGCACGGGCAGGACGTTCTGCTGCACCCACTCGGGCGTGAGTTCCGCGTCGTCGACGAGGAGTCCACCGCCGGCCTTCACCACCGGCTGGGCGTTGAGCCGCTGTTCGCCGTTGCCGATGGGCAGCGGGACATAGGCGGCCGGGAGTCCGACGGCGGAGAGTTCGGCGACGGTCATCGCACCCGCGCGGCAGAGCATCATGTCGGCCGCGGCGTACGCGAGATCCATCCGGTCCAGGTAACTTACCGGGATGTAGGGCGGCATACCCGGCATCTGGTGCACTTGCGGCAGTTCGTTCTTCGGGCCGACCGCGTGCAGGATCTGGATGCCGGCCTGCTGGAGCCACGGGGCGACCTGCTGGACCACCTCGTTGAGGCGCCGGGCACCCTGGGAGCCGCCGGAGACGAGCAGCGTGGGCAGGTTCGGGTCGAGGCCGAAGCGGTGCCGGGCCTCCGGACGCGCGGCCGCGCGGTCCAGGGTGGCGATGGAACGGCGCAACGGGATGCCGATGTAGCGGGCGTCGCGCAGCTTGCTGTCCGGCGTGGAGACGGCGACCCGGGCCGCGTAGCGCGAGCCGATCTTGTTGGCCAGGCCCGGGCGGGCGTTGGCCTCGTGGATCACGATGGGCACACCGAGCCGCTTGGCCGCCAGGTAGCCGGGCAGCGCGACATAACCGCCGAAACCGACGACGCAGTCCGCCTTCGTGCGCTCCAGGATCTGCTCGGCGGCCTTGATGGTGCCGCGCAGCCGGCCCGGGACGGTGATCAGCTCGGGAGTCGGCTTACGGGGCAGCGGCACCGCCGGGATCAGCGCCAGCTCGTAGCCGCGCTCCGGGACGAGCCGGGTCTCCAGGCCGCGCTCCGTGCCCAGGGCCGTGATCCCCACGGTCGGGTCCTGCCTGCGCAGGGCGTCCGCGAGGGCGAGCGCGGGCTCGATGTGGCCGGCGGTCCCCCCACCGGCGAGTACGACATGCACCGAAATTCACCGCTCTCCGGACGAACGCGCCGCCGAGGCACGCCGTCGCATCGTGTTCCATCTCCGGGGACTCCGACCGGACCCGGAGCCCCCGGCACCCCGTTTTCTACCAAAGCGAGGTTGCCGCATGGCAAGCGCCGCCCGCGCAGCGGGCTCGTCGCGCGCGAAGGCGATCAGCAGCCCGATGGCGAACATGGTCGGCAGCAGGGCGGACCCTCCGTAGGAGAACAGCGGGAGAGGGACGCCGGCGATCGGCAGCAGACCGAGCACCGCACCGATGTTGATCACCGCCTGGGCGGTGATCCAGGTGGTCACGCCTCCCGCGGCGTACCTCACGAAGGGGTCCTCCGTGCGTCCGGCCACGCGGATACCCGCATAGCCTAGAGCCGCGAACAGGGCGAGCACCGACAGTGTCCCCGCCAGGCCCAGTTCCTCACCGGTGACGGCGAAGATGAAGTCGGTGTGGGCTTCCGGGAGTTGCCCCCATTTTTCCACACTCGCACCGAGACCGGAACCGAACAGCCCGCCGGAGGCCAGGGCGTAGATGCCGTGCGCGCCCTGCCAGCACATGTCGTTCGGGCCGGGGTCGGTTGCGGCGATGCAGCTGAGTCGGTTCAGCCGGTGCGGACTGGACCAGATGGCGAGCGCGGCGAGCACCCCGGCGATGCTCAGCACCCCGGAGAACAGCCGGGTCGGCGCTCCCGCGAGCCACAGCAGCCCGAACAGGATCGCGGTCAGGATGATCGTCGTACCCATGTCGCCGCCGAGCATGATCAGCCCGAGCAGCAGGAAGGCGACCGGCACCAGCGGCACCAGCATGTGCTTCCACTGGGTCAGCAGCCTCTTCTCCTGCTTGCGGGCGATCAGGTCCGCGCCCCACAGCACCAGGGCCAGCTTGCCGAACTCGCTGGGCTGGATCTGGAAGGAGCCGCCCAGGGAGATCCAGTTCTGGTTGCCGTTGACCGCCATCCCTATCCCGGGGATCTGCACCAGGACCATCAGGAACACGGCGCCGGCGAGGATCGGGTACGCCAGCGCCCGGTGCAGCTTCACCGGCATGCGGGAGGCCGCGAACAGCAGGGCACCGCCGATGAGCGCGGCGAGGAACTGCTTGCGGAAGAAGTACGACCCGGGCAGCGACAGCTGCAGCGCGGTGATCTGGGAGGCCGAGTAGACCATCACCAGACCCAGCACCATGATCAGCAGGGTGCCGCCGACGATCAGGTAGTAGGCGGTCAGCGGCCGGTCCCAGGCCTTCCGCGCGCGGATGTAGAACCGTTGCACGGAGCTCTCGCGCGGCGGACGGGGTGCCGCGGGCCTTCTGGCGGCGCCCTGAACCGGTGGACGGCCTGTACGGCTACCGGACATCACCAGCTCCTCGCACCCGCCGACCAAACCCGAGCCACATCCGCCTCACGCGTCCCTCCAAGGGTCCCGAAGCACCCCAGGTGACCGAGACCCGTCGTCAGGCGCCCGCGCCGAGTTCGCGGACCGCCGCCGCGAACGCGTCACCGCGCTGGTTGTAGTTGGTGAACATGTCCATGGAGGCGCAGGCCGGGGCCAGCAGTACCGTGTCACCGGGCTGAGCGAGCCGCCTGGCCTCCGTCACCGCCTGGAGCATCGCCCCAGTGTCGGTCCGGTCGAGCTCGACCACGGGTACTTCCGGCGCGTGTCGCGCGAGGGCGTCGCGGATGAGGGCACGATCGGCGCCGATCAGGACGGCACCGCGCAGCCGCTGTGCGGACTTGGCGACGAGTTCGTCGAAGGTCGCACCCTTCCCCAGACCGCCCGCAATCCATACGATCGGTTCATATGCCGCCAACGAGGCTTCCGCGGCATGGGTGTTGGTCGCCTTGGAGTCGTCGATGTACGCGACCCCGTCGAGGTCGGCGACGTGCGCGATGCGGTGCGCGTCCGGGCGGAAGGCCCGGAGGCCGTCGCGTACGGCCTTGGCGGGCACCCCGAAGGCGCGCGCGAGGGCCGCCGCGGCAAGGGCGTTGGCGATGTTGTGCGGGGCCGGCGGGTTGATGTCGGAGACCTCGGCCAGCTCCTGGGCGCTCTTCTGCCGGTTCTCCACGAAGGCGCGGTCGACCAGGATGCCCTCCACGACACCGAGTTGGGAGGGCCCGGGGGTGCCGAGGGTGAAACCGATGGCCCGGCAGCCCTCCTCGACGTCGGCCTCGCGCACCAGGTCCTCGGTGAGCTTGTCGGCCGCGTTGTAGACGCAGGCGACCCGATTGCCTTCGTAGATACGGCCCTTGTCGGCGGCGTACGCCTCCATGGAGCCGTGCCAGTCGAGGTGGTCCGGGGCGACGTTGAGGACGACGGCCGAGTGGGCGCGCAGCGAGGGCGCCCAGTGCAGCTGGTAGCTGGACAGCTCCACGGCGAGTACATCGAGATCGCGGTACGGCTCGTCCCCGAGCACCACGTCCAGCAGGGAGACGCCGATGTTGCCGACGGCGGCCGTGCGCAGGCCCGCGGCCCTGAGGATCGACGCGAGCATCTGCACGGTCGTGGTCTTGCCGTTGGTGCCCGTGACTGCCAGCCAGGGCGCCGCATCGGGCCCCCGCAGGCGCCAGGCCAGCTCGACGTCGCCCCATACCGGCACGCCCGCTTCGGCCGCCGCGGTGAACAGGGGCTTGTCCGGCTTCCAGCCTGGCGCGGTGACGATCAGCTCGGTGCCCTCCGGCAGGGTCGCCCCGTCGCCGAGGCGCACGGTGATGCCGAGCGCCCGGAGTTCGGCGGCCTGTTCACGCGCGCGTGCGTCGTCGCCGTCGTTGACGACCGTGACGATCGCCCCGCGCGCGTGCAGCGCCTTGGCCGCCGGTACGCCCGAGACGCCGAGCCCGGCGACGGTGACGTGCTTGCCCTGGAACCCAGAAGACCCAGAAGGCACCGAGGAGGTCACTTTTCCGCTGCCCATCCTGCGTAGAAGAGGCCCAGTCCGACAATCACACAGATGCCCTGGATGATCCAGAACCGGACCACCACCAGGACCTCGGACCAGCCTTTGAGTTCGAAGTGATGCTGGAGCGGCGCCATCCGGAAGACACGCTTCCCGGTGAGCCGGAAGGAGCCGACCTGGATGACGACCGACATGGTGATGAGGACGAACAGACCGCCCATGATGGCCACCAGCAGCTCCGTGCGGGAGAGGATGGCCAGGCCGGTGAGGACACCGCCGAGGGCGAGCGAGCCGGTGTCACCCATGAAGATCTTCGCGGGCGAGGTGTTCCACCACAGGAAGCCCAGGCAGGCACCCATCAGCGCGGAGGCGACCACCGCGAGGTCGAGCGGGTCGCGCACCTCGTAGCAGGCGGCCGGGTTGGTCAGCGTCTGCGCGTTGGCGCAGGACTCCTGGAACTGCCAGACACCGATGAACGTGTAGGCGCCGAAGACGAGCACGGAGGCGCCGGTGGCGAGGCCGTCCAGACCGTCGGTGAGGTTCACGCCGTTCGACATCGCGAGGATCATGAACAGCGCCCAGATCACGAACAGCACCGGGCCGATCGACCAGCCGAAGTCCGTGATGAACGACAGCTTGGTGGAGGCCGGGGTGTTGCCGCGCGAGTCGGAGAACATCAGCGACAGTACGGCGAAGGCGATGCCGACGATCAGCTGGCCGGCCATCTTCGCCTTGGCCCGCAGACCCAGCGAACGCCGCTTGACGATCTTGATGTAGTCGTCCAGGAAGCCGACCAGGCCCATGCCGACCATCAGCCCGAGCACCAGCAGCCCGGAGAACGTCGGCGGCTTGCCGGTGATCACCTTGCTGAGGAAGTAGGCGGCGACCGTCGCCAGGATGAAGGCGATACCGCCCATGGTCGGCGTACCGCGCTTGCTGGCGTGCTCGCGCGGGCCGTCGTCACGGATGTACTGGCCGTAGCCCTTGCGGGCGAGCAGCTTGATCAGCAGCGGAGTGCCGACCAGCGTCAGGAAGAGGCCAATGACTCCCGAGAACAGGATCTGGTTCATCATCGGGCGGCAACCTCACCCTCGGCGCCGGTCTCGATCAGCGCCTGGGCGACGCTTTCGAGCCCCACCGAACGGGACGCCTTCACGAGTACGACGTCCCCCGGGCGCAACTCGCTGCGCAACAGGTCGACCGCCGCCTGTGCGTCGGACACGTGCACCGACTCCTCACCCCACGAACCCTCGTTATATGCGCCCAGTTGCAGCCAGGAGGCCTCAGTCCCCCCGACCGCGACGAGCTTGCTGACGTTGAGCCGGACGGCGAGCCGTCCGACGGCGTCGTGCTCGGCGAGCGCCTCGTCCCCCAGCTCGGCCATCTTGCCGAGCACCGCCCACGTGCGGCGCCCCTGGCCCATGGCCGCGAGCGCCCTGAGGGCGGCCCGCATGGACTCGGGGTTGG
Organism: Streptomyces sp. RB17; assembly: GCF_009604455.1. Taxonomy (GTDB): domain Bacteria; phylum Actinomycetota; class Actinomycetes; order Streptomycetales; family Streptomycetaceae; genus Streptomyces. The sequence goes on along the minus strand of NZ_WEGL01000001.1, from coordinate 1,129,354 downwards.
CGTTGTAGGCGTCGTTGACGATGGTCACGCCGTCCGGGCGCTCGGTGACCTCCATCCGCCAGCGGGAGAGGGAGCCCGCCTCGGAGAGCGCGGTGGCGATCTCTTCCGCGGACATGCCCAGCTCATGGGCGACGGCGGCCGCGGCGAGCGCGTTCGACACGTGGTGCTCACCGTACAGGCGCATGGTCACATCGCTTGCACCGGAGGGTGTGTGAAGTCTGAAGGCGGGCTGTCCGCTGTCCGTGAGTCGCACGTTCTCGGCGCGTACGTCCGCTTCGGCCGACTCTCCGAAAAGGACCACCTTCGCCTTGGTACGGGAGGCCATGGCACGGACCAGCGGGTCGTCGGCGTTGAGGATCGCGGCGCCGTCCTCGGGAAGGCCTTCGACGAGCTCGCCCTTGGCCTGCGCGATCTGCTCCCGGCCGCCGAACTCGCCGATGTGAGCGGTGCCGACGTTGAGGACCAGGCCGATCCTGGGGGGCGTGAGGCCGGTGAGGTAGCGGATGTGCCCGATGCCGCGGGCGCCCATCTCCAGCACGAGGAACTGTGTCTCCTCGGTGGCGGACAGGGCGGTCAGCGGCAGCCCGATCTCGTTGTTGAGCGAGCCGGGCGTGAACACGGTCGGCGCCTTGCGCCGGAGCACCTGCGCGATCAGGTCCTTGGTGCTGGTCTTGCCCGCCGAGCCGGTCAGGGCGACGAGGGTCGCGCCGAGCCGGCGTACGACGTGCCGGGCGAGGGCACCGAGCGCGGTCTGGACGTCGTCGACGACGATCGCGGGCACGCCGACCGGGCGCGACGCCAGTACGGCGACCGCGCCCGCCTCGATCACCTGCGGTGCGTAGTCGTGGCCGTCCACGCGTTCGCCGACGAAGGCGGCGAACAGACTGCCGGGCACCACCTCGCGGGAGTCCCGGACGACCGGTCCCGTGACCTGCACGGACGGATCCGGTATGTCGTGCGTCTGCCCGCCGACGACTGCTGCGATCTCGGCGAGGGAGAGGGCGATCACAAGTTCATCCCCTGGGTCTTCTGGATTTTCATCCCTGGGTTTTCTGGATGGCTTCGCGGAGCACCTGGCGGTCGTCGAAGGGACGGACGACGCCGGCGATGTCCTGGCCCTGCTCATGGCCCTTGCCTGCGACCAGCACGGTGTCGCCGGCCTGGGCACGGCCCACGGCGGCCGCGATCGCGGCGGCCCGGTCCTCGAACAGGAGCACCTCGCCACGCTCGTGCGCGGGCACGGAGGCGGCGCCCTGCAGCATGGTCGCGAGGATCGCGAGGGGATCCTCGGAGCGGGGGTTGTCGGAGGTCAGTACGGCCGTGTCGGCGAGCCGTGCCGCGGCGGCGCCCATCGGGGCACGCTTGGTCTGGTCGCGGTCGCCGCCGCAGCCGAGAACCACGTGCAGACGGCCCTTGGTGACCTTGCGCAGCGCCTTGAGCACGGACTCGACGGCGTCGGTCTTGTGCGCGTAGTCGACGACCGCGAGGTAGGGCTGCCCGGCGTCCACGCGCTCCAGCCGTCCGGGGACGCCCGGGACGGCGGCGACGCCGTCGGCGGCGGTCTGCGGGTCGAGACCGGCGGCGGCGAGGGCGACGATCGCGGCGAGGGTGTTCGCCACGTTGAAGGGACCGGGGATCGGAGACCTGGCGTGGATCCGCTCGCCGTTCGGGCCGAGGACGGTGAACGTCGAGTCCATGGGGCCGACGTGGACGTCCTCCGCGCGCCAGTCGGCGTCGGGGTGGCCCTCGGCGGAGAACGTGACGACGGGGACCGTGGCCTCCTCCGCCAGCCGGCGGCCGTAGGCGTCGTCGGCGTTGATCACGCCCAGTCTGCTGCGTTTCGGGGTGAACAGCTGCGCCTTGGCCCGGAAGTAGTCCTCCATGTCGGAGTGGAACTCCATGTGTTCCGGGCTGAGGTTGGTGAACACGGCGACGTCGAAGACACAGGCGTCGACCCGGCCGAGGACCAGGGCGTGGCTGGAGACCTCCATGGCGACCGCCTCGACGCCCCCCTCGCGCATGACGGCGAACAGGGCCTGGAGGTCGGTGGCCTCGGGAGTGGTGCGCTCCGACTTGATGCTCTCGTCGCCGATGCGGATCTCCACCGTGCCGATGAGACCGGCGGGGCGGGAGGCGTCCAGGCCGCCCTCGACGAGATAGGCGGTGGTGGTCTTGCCGGAGGTGCCGGTGATGCCGATCTGGAGCAGGTCTCGGCCCGGGTGGCGGTAGATCGTCGCCGCCAGCTCCCCCATCCGTGCGCGCGGGTTCTCGACGACCAGGACGGGCAGTCCGGTCGCGGTGGCGCGCTCGGCGCCCGTGGGGTCGGTGAGCACGGCGACGGCGCCCAGGCTCGCGGCCTGGGTGACGAAGTCGGCGCCGTGCAGCCGTGCGCCCGGGAGGGCGGCGTACAGGTCGCCGGGGCGGACGGCGCGCGAGTCATGGGTGATGCCCTTGATCTCGGCGGCGCCCTCCGGCGCGGTGACACCCAGCTGGTCGGCGAGCTCCGCGAGAGGTGTGGCGGGGAGCAGCGACGGCCTGGGCAGTCCCGGATATGTCACGGGTTGGCCCTTCTGGGTGGTTTGGGACTGATCAGCGTGTGGCACGGCGGTGAGCGTACCGGGCGTACCCGCTCCGGAGCGAAGTGAGGGCTTGCCGGCCCCTTGGTTCCCGGCGTCGGGGGTGATCGTCGTCACGAGCTCGTTCCTGGTGTTTCGGGTGCTGATCAGGGGCTGTCTCAGGGCTTGTAGTCGACCGGCAGGTTCGCGGCCGGCACGCCGGTCGGCGGGACCTGGAGGGTCTTCAGGGCGAACTCCATCACCTGCTTGTAGATGGGACCGCAGATCTGCCCGCCGAAGTAGCTGCCGGAGGTGGCGTTCTGGATGGCGCAGTAGACGGTGATGCGGGGGTTGTCGGCGGGCGCGAAACCGGCGAAGGACGAGGTGTAGCCGCGGTACCTGCCGGTGGCCGGATCAACGCGGTTGGCCGTGCCGGTCTTGCCGGCGACGTTGTAGCCGGGGATGCGGGCCTTGATGCCGGTGCCCTGCTCGTCGTCCACGACGGACTCCAGCATCCGGGCAACCGTCTTCGCCGTCTTCTCGCTGACCACGCGGGTCTCCTTGGCCTTGGGCGCGGGGGTGAAGCGGCCGTCGGCGCCCTTGGTTCCGCGCACCAGGGTCGGCTCGATCCGGACCCCGCCGTTGGCGATGGTCGAGTAGACGGAGGCGGCCTGGACGGCGTTGATGGAGAAGCCCTGGCCGAAAGGAATCGTGTACTGCTGCGAGGTGGACCACTTCTGGTACGGCGCGAGGATGCCCGGGGTCTCGCCCGGGAAGCCGAGTCCGGTGTAGCTGCCGATGCCGAACTTGCGCAGATAGGAGTAGAGGACCTTGTCGGCCTCGGACTGCGTCTTGCCGAGCTGACCGGTGGCCAGGATGGTGCCGATGTTGCTGGACTTGGCGAGGACGCCGTTCAGCGTGAGGTACCAGGTGGCGTGGTCGACGTCGTCGGAGAAGAGCCGGTCGCCCCGGTGCAGCCGGTTCGGTACGACGACATGGGTGAGCGGGGTGGCCGCGTTCTCCTCCAGCACGGCCGCCATGGACATCACCTTGGCGGTGGAGCCGGGCTCGTAGGCGTCCTGGACGGCCGCGTTGCCCAGGGCGGCGGAGTCCGCCTTGGACAGGTTGTTCGGGTCGAAGCCGGGCGAGTTGGCCATGGCCAGGATCTGCCCGGTCCGGGTGTCCTGGACGACGACGTAACCGCGGTCGGCCCTGGACTTCTTCACCTGCTCGGTGATGGCGTTCTGCGCGGCCCACTGGATGTCGCGGTCGATGGTCAGCTCGACGTCGGAACCGGGCACGGCGGGCGTCTCGGTGGACCCGGCCGTGGGCACCTCCCGCCCACCGGACTGGGCGTACCGGATCTTGCCGTCCTTCCCCGCGAGCTGCTTGTTCAGCTCCTGCTCGATGCCGCCGCCGCCCTGGCCGTCGGCGTTGACCCAGCCCAGTATCCCGGCGGCGAGGTCACCGTTGGGGTACACCCGCTGGCTGCTCGGGTCGGCGAAGACGCCGGCGAGCACGTTGACGGTGTTCTTGTCCGTCTCCGACTTCTTGGCGAGCGCGCTCTTCAGGTCCTTGATCTGCTTCCAGACCTGTGGGGTCTGGCGGGTGGCGAGCCGGGCGTACCGGGAGCTCTGGTTCTTCGGCCGCAGCTTGTTCACGATGTCCCGCTGGCTCTGCCCGAGGATCGGCGAAAGCAGCGCGGCGGCCTGCTCCGGGCCGTCGTCGATCTTCAGCTGCTTCCTGCTGAACATCGTCGGATCGGCCGTGATGTCGTACGCGTCCTCGCTGATGGCGAGGGCCACACCGCTGCGGTCGGTGATCCCGCCGCGCTCGGCGGCCAGCGTGTGCACGACATACCGGTTCTGCTCGGCGCGCGCGGCGTACGCGCTGGCGTCGACGGCCTGCACCTGGAGCAGCCGTAGGACGAAGGCGATCAGGACCAGGGTGAGCGTGAGGCTGACCAAGCGCAGCCGGGGCCGTGGTCTGCCGAGCCGGAGCGGGCGCTGATACGGCGGCCGAGCAGCGCTCGGCCGCCGCGCCGGGCGCGCACCGGGCCCGGGCTGCCGCCGCACGGCACTCCGCGGCCGCGGCGGCCCGGCCGGCCCGGGCACACGACGGCGCGGCGGTTCCCTGTCGGACACTTCCGTCACCTGCCGGGGGTCGGGGTGGGGATGGGCTGGGGGGTGGAGGGGGGCGGGGGAATGGCACCCGCGAAGGCCGAGGCGGTGGGGACGGACTCGGGCCGGCCCTGTGCCGATGCGGTGGCGGAGGGCGTGGCCGAGGCCCGGGTGGTGTTCGTGGACGAGGCCGGGGTGGTGGGCATGGCCGAGGTCGGGCCGGTGGGCGTGGCCGGGGTCGCGGAGGGGGCCCCGGCCGGGGGCAGGGCCTCGGGGGCGACCGGGTCGCTGAGGACGGCGGACTCGGGGGCGGCGCTCGGGACGCCCTTGATCTTGCCGTCGGAGCCGAGGAAGGCCGGGTCGCCGCCGGGGACCATGCCCAGTTCGCGGGCGCGGCGCTGGAGGGCGTCGGGAGACGAGTAGGCGTCGATGTCCCGCTGGAGGGCCTGTTCCTCGTCGGTGAGGTTCTTCGTCCGCTTCTGCAGGTCGGCGAGTTTGAACGAGCCTTCGCTGAGCGCCGAGTTGAGCACCAGCAGTCCGATCAGGCCGCCGCCGAGGAGCAGGACGACGAGCAGCACGAACGGGGTGCGGGCGGCCCGGGCCCGGCCCGCCGGAAAAAGCCGGACGAGCCGCGCGGCCCGCCCCCTCAGCTGTGGTCTCCTACTCACGGCTCCCCCGCTTGCTCCTGCGCTCCTCGCCACCGCACCGGGCCGGCCGCACATCGGGGGCGTGGCACTCCGGGCGGGTACAGGGATCCGCAGGGTGCACCCGGTACGTCACGCAGTCCGCGTGGGGCTCCGGGCAGGATCGGGGATCCTCGCGTCGCTCCCGAGTCCCGCAGTCCGCGTGGCGCTCCCGGTACGTCCCGCAGTCCGCGTGAGGCTCCCGACGAGTCTCGCAGTCCACGTGGCGCTCCGGGCGGAGCCGAGGATCCTCGCGGCGCTCCCGGTGACCCCCGAAGTCCGCGCGGCACTCCCGGTGAGTTCCGGAACCCTCGCGGCGCTGCCGGTACGTCCCGCAGTCCGCGTGGCGCTCCCGGTGAGTTCCGCAGTCCGCGTGGCGCTCCGGGCGGAGCCGGGGATCCTCGCGGCGCTCCCGGTGACCCCCGAAGTCCGCGCGGCACTCCCGGTGAGTTCCGGAACCCTCGCGGCGCCCCTGGTGAGTTTCGAGGTCCGCGTGGCGCTCCCAGTGAGTTCCGCAGTCCGCGTGGCGCTCCGGGCGGAGCCGAGGATCCTCGCGGCGCTCCCGGTGACCCCCGAAGTCCGCGCGGCACTCCCGGTGAGTTCCGGAACCCTCGCGGCGCCCCCGGTGAGCCCCGAAGTCCGCGCGGCACTCCCAGTGAGTTCCGCAGTCCGCGTGGCGCTCCGGGCGGAGCCGAGGATCCTCGCGGCGCTCCCGGTGACCCCCGAAGTCCGCGCGGCACTCCCGGTGAGTTCCGGAACCCTCGCGGCGCCCCTGGTGAGTTTCGAGGTCCGCGTGGTGCGGCCGGTGGGTCCGGGAGGCCTCCTCAGCGGTCGCCCGGTGATTCCGGGGCCGGTCACCGGTCCCCCGGTGCGTCCGGGAATCCCCATGATCCCCCGGGAGAGCCCGGCAACTCCCACGGTCCCCCGGGAGAGCCCGGCAACCCCCACGCGCCACCCGGTACGTCCGGGAATCCCCGCATCCCCCCTGGCAGGTCCGGGAATGCCCCCGGCCCCCCTGGTGAGGCCGGGAATCGCCCCGCGCCCCCCGATGAGTTCGGGAATCCAACCGACCCGTCTCGGTCACTCGGCGTCCTCCCTGATGCGCTCGGCGCCGCGCAGCCTGGCCGGTGCGGCCCGGCGGTTCTCGGCGACCTCTTCCTCGGTGGGAAGTTCGGCACCCCGGGTGAGCAGCTTGAGCCGCGGCTGGTAGCGCTCCGGCACGACCGGGAGGCCGGGGGGCGCCGTGGACGCCGCGCCGGCCGCGAAGACCTGCTTGACCAGGCGGTCCTCCAGCGAGTGGTACGACAGGACCGCGATCCGCCCGCCGACGTCCAGGGCCTTCACCGCCGCCGGGATCGCCCGCTCCAGGACGGACAGTTCGCCGTTGACCTCGATGCGCAGCGCCTGGAAGGTGCGCTTGGCGGGATTGCCGCCGGTGCGCTTGACGGCCTGCGGCAGGGCGTCCCGGATCAGCTCGACCAGCCGCGCGCTGTTGCTGAACGGCTCCTTCTCGCGCTCGCGCACGATCGCGGCCACGATCCGCTTGGCCTGCTTCTCCTCGCCGTACGCGCGCAGGATCCGCACGAGTTCGCCCGCCGGGTAGGTGTTGAGGACCTCGGCGGCGCTCATGCCGGTCGTCTGGTCCATCCGCATGTCCAGGGGCGCGTCCTGCGCGTAGGCGAAGCCGCGGTCGGCCTCGTCCAGCTGCATGGAGGAGACCCCGAGGTCGAACAGAACGCCCTGCACGCGCGCGATGCGGAGCTTCTGCAGTACCTCGGGCAGCTCGTCGTAGACGGCGTGCACGAGGGTGGCACGCTCACCGTAGGGCGCCAGCCGCTCGCCCGACAGGCGCAGCGCCTCCTTGTCCCGGTCGAGTCCGATCAGCCGTGCCGCGGGGAACCGGGTCAGCAGCGCCTCGCTGTGTCCGCCGAGGCCGAGGGTGCAGTCGACGACCACCGCTCCCGGGCGCTCCAGGGCGGGCGCCAGCAGGTCCAGGCACCGCTGGAGCATGACCGGGACGTGTCGACTCTGTCCCTCCCGTCGCCCGCCACCGCCCTTCAGCGGAAGCGCTTCGCGCCCATTCATTCAGGGGGCCTCTCATCGTCCGGCGGGCCGCACGCACCGCCGGGTCCCCGCCAGCTCGTGCGGTGAAGGCCTGCCGGCGCCGGAAGCGTCAGCCGGACCGGGAGCGGGAGGAGGCCGAGCCGTACGTACGCGCCGCGCACGTGGGGAGACGGCCCGGGGGTGAGCCGGCGTCTCCGGGGGTTTCACCAGCAGGGAGAGCCACGTCTCCCGCTTCGCGTCACTTTAGTCCACCCTGTCTCGCGGTCAATCAACCGGCCTGCGCGTCGCCCACCGCATCGCATCGAGTGCCGCGATTCGGCCGGATTCACCCGTCCGGGGCAGGTTTACCCTCCCTGTGGGGTAGCTCACAACAAGCCACGATGACGTTTTTTGTCCCGCTCTCACAGCAGGACGGCACCAGGGGTGACCAGTAACGTCATGAGTATGACGACTTCCGCAGCAGTGCCCACTGGACCCGAAGGCGCCATAACCGACGGCGGCACCGTGACGGATCGCCTGGTCGAGGCCAACCAGGCGTACGCCGCCGAGTTCACCGACCCCGGCATGGACGCCCGCCCCGTTCTCAAGGTCGCGGTCGTGGCCTGTATGGACGCCCGCCTCGACCTGCACGCCGCGCTCGGCCTGCAACTCGGTGACTGTCACACCATCCGCAACGCGGGCGGTGTCGTCACCGACGACGTGATCCGCTCCCTGACCATCAGCCAGCGGGCACTCGGCACCCGCAGCGTCGTGCTCATCCACCACACCGGGTGCGGCATGGAGAGCATCACCGAGGACTTCCGGCACGACCTGGAGATGGAGGTCGGCCAGCGGCCGGCCTGGGCGGTGGAGTCCTTCCGGGACGTCGACCAGGACGTGCGCCAGTCCATGCAGCGCGTGCGCACCTCGCCGTTCCTGCTGCACACCGACGACGTGCGCGGTTTCGTGTTCGACGTGCGCGCCGGCCTGCTGCGCGAGGTCGACCCGGCCTGACCGGGCACACCGGCCCACCGCGCCGGAAGCATCCCGCCGTCGCCGTATCACCGTCTCACCGTATCGAAAAGACGGTCGAAAAAGACGTAACACCGACATCCTGCGGGCAGTTGTCCACAGGCGAGTGACACGAATCGGTAACGGCGGCAAGAATGCGGGGTGTGGCGTCACGCGGAACTATTCCCGCGTGGTGTCCGTGTTTCGGGGTGGGCCGGTTTCGCATGCAGCGTCGGCCCGGAAAGAACGGGCCGAGGAGGGCCGGGTGACGACCTATGACGATCGAGCGAGCCTCACAGATCTGACCGCCACGGTGGAGCGGGTACGCGGTTCGGTGGAGGGCGTGATCGAGGGCAAGCCCGAGGTCGTACGGCTCGCGCTGACCGTGCTGCTCGCCGAGGGCCACCTGCTGATCGAGGACGTCCCCGGAGTGGGCAAGACGATGCTGGCCAAGGCGCTGGCGCGGTCCATCGACTGCTCGGTGCGGCGCATCCAGTTCACGCCCGACCTGCTGCCCTCGGACATCACCGGTGTGTCCATCTGGGACCAGCAGCGCCGGGACTTCGAGTTCAAGCCGGGCGCCATCTTCGCGCAGATCGTGATCGGCGACGAGATCAACCGCGCCTCGCCCAAGACCCAGTCGGCGCTGCTGGAGTCCATGGAGGAGCGGCAGGTCACCATCGACGGGCAGACGTACGAACTGCCCAGCCCCTTCATGGTGGTGGCCACGCAGAACCCGGTCGAGATGGAGGGCACCTACCCGCTGCCCGAGGCCCAGCGCGACCGTTTCATGGCCCGCGTCTCCGTCGGCTACCCGAGCGTGGAGGCCGAGTTGCAGATGCTGGACATCCACGGCGGGGTGAGCCCGCTGGAGGACCTGCAGCCGGTGGCGCACGCGCACGAGATCGTGAAGCTGATCGAGGCGGTGCGCACCGTGCACGTCTCCGAGCCGGTCCGGCGGTACGCGGTGGAACTGGTCGCCGCCACCCGCACCCACCCCGACCTCAGACTCGGCGCCTCCCCGCGCGCGACGCTGCATCTGCTGCGCGCGGCCAAGGCGTCCGCGGCCCTCGCCGGCCGGGAGTTCGCGCTGCCGGACGACGTCCAGACGCTCGCCGTCGCCGTCCTCGCGCACCGCCTGCTGCCCACCGCACAGGCCCAGCTGAACCGACGTACGGCCGAGCAGGTCGTGCAGGAGATCCTCCAGCACACCCCGGTGCCCGCGGCACCGGGCCCGCACAGCGGCTTCGGCGGCTTCGGGCAGGGCGTTCCGGCATATCCCCAGCAGCCGCCGCGGAGTCTGTGATGAGCGCCGGGGGGACGGGGCAGGCCGAGGCCGACCGCGGAGAGTCCGGTGGCGTCCGCACGGCCCTCGCGGGGCTGACGACCCGTGGCCGTTCCTTCCTGGCGGCCGGGGTCGCGGCCGCGATCTGCGCGTACGTCCTGGGCCAGAGCGATCTGCTGCGGGTCGGCCTGCTGCTGGCCGCGCTGCCGCTGACCTGCGCGACCGTGGTGTACCGCACGCGTTACCGGGTGGCCGGCACCCGCCGGCTCTCCCCCGCGCGCGTGCCGGCGGGCAGCGAGGCCCGGGTGCATCTGCGGATGGACAACGTCTCCCGGCTGCCCACCGGCCTGCTGATGCTCCAGGACCGGGTGCCCTACGTCCTCGGGCCGCGCCCGAGATTCGTGCTGGACCGGGTGGAGCCGGGCGGCCGCCGCGAGGTGTCCTACCGGGTCCGCTCCGATCTGCGCGGCCGCTATCCGCTGGGCCCGCTGCAGCTGCGGCTCACGGACCCCTTCGGAATGTGCGAACTCACCCGTTCCTTCTCGACGTTCGACACCCTCACGGTCGTCCCGCGCGTGGAACCGCTCGCCCCGGTCCGCTTCAGCGGCGAGGCCAGGGGGTACGGCGACGGGCGGCAGCGCTCGCTGGCCCTGGCCGGCGAGGACGACGCGATCCCGCGCGGCTACCGCTACGGCGACGACCTGCGCCGGGTGCACTGGCGGTCCACCGCGCGTTACGGCGAGCTGATGGTGCGCCGCGAGGAGCAGCCCCGGCGCTCCCGGTGCACGGTCCTGCTGGACACCCGGGGCGGCGCCTTCGAGGGCGCGGGCCCCGACTCGGCCTTCGAGTGGGCCGTCTCCGGTGCCGCCTCGGTGCTGGTGCACATGCTCGAACGCGGCTTCTCGGTACGGCTGCTGACCGACAGCGGCAGTGTGGTGCCGGGCGAGGGCGCCGACGGGTTCGCGGGCACCGGCCAGGAGACCGCGGAGGCGGCCGGGCTGATGATGGACACCCTCGCGGTGATCGACCACTCCGACGGCACGGGCCTGTCCCGGGCGTACGACGTGCTGCGCGGCGGCAACCAGGGACTGCTGATCGCCTTCCTCGGCGACCTGGACGAGGAGCAGGCCGCGACGGTCGCCAAGATGAGCCGGCGCAGCGGCGGCGCCGTCGCCTTCGTGCTGGACCCGGACACCTGGGTGCGGGAGGCGACCGATGTGCCGCGGGCGGGCGAACGGCACGCCGAGCGGCTGCGGGCGCTGCGCGAGGCGGGCTGGACGGCGCTGAGCGTGCCGCGCGGCGCCGCGCTGAACGCGCTGTGGCAGCAGGCGGACCGGGAGCGCTCGGGCCTGGCCGCGGTGGGCGGGGAGGCGACGCGATGAGCGGACGGGCACGACTGGCGCTGTGCGCGGCAGCGGCCACGCTGATGGCCTCCTGCGCGCTGCTGCCCTTGGTGGCCGAGCCGACCTGGCTGCTGCAGCTGGTCCCGCTGGTGGCCGTGCAGACCGGGGTGGGCGCGGCGGCCCGCCGGGTGCCGCTGGGCCGGCCGCTGACCGTGGCGGCGCAGGCGCTGGTCACCCTGGTGCTGCTGACCCTGGTCTTCGCCCGGGAGTACGCGGTCGTCGGGCTGATCCCGGGCCCGGACGCCTTCCGGCACCTCGCCGACCTGCTGCAGCAGGGCTCGACCGACGTCAGCGAGTACGCGATACCGGCGCCGCTGACCGACGGCATCAAGCTGATGCTGATCGGCGGCGTGCTGGTGATCGGTCTGCTGGTGGACATGCTCGCGGTGACCTTCCGCAGCGCGGCGCCGGCCGGGCTGCCGCTGCTCGCGCTGTACTCGGTCGCCGCGGGGCTGTCCGACGGCGGGGCCGACTGGCTGTGGTTCCTGGTGGCGGCGGCCGGCTATCTGATGCTGCTGCTCGCGGAGGGCCGGGACCGGCTGGCCCAGTGGGGCCGGGTCTTCGGCGGCGCTCCCCGGACGCCGGGCGCCCCGGAGGGCGGCGCGGTGGCCCCGGTGCGCACCGGACGCCGGATCGGCGCGGTCGCGCTCGGCGCGGCCCTGGTGGTGCCGCTCGCCCTGCCCGCGATGCAGGGAGGCCTGCTGGACGCCGCCGGCACGGGCGTGGGAGCGGGCAACGGCAACGGCGGCACGATCTCCGCCGTCAACCCGCTGGTGTCCCTGCGCGACAGCCTGAACACGAACGACGACCGCCAGGTGCTGTCCGTGAAGACCAGCACGAACGACATCTCGGACCTGTATCTGCGGATAGTGTCCCTGGACGACTTCGACGGCACCACATGGAAGCCGGCCCAGCGGCACATCGTCGGCGTGCCGGCTCAGTTCCCCACACCGATCGGCCTCGGCGGCGACATCAAGCGCGGCACGGTGACGACCACCATCTCGGCGTCGGACTGGTACGCCCAGGACTGGCTGCCGATGCCGTACCCGCCGAGCGGTGTGAAGATCGGCGGCCGCTGGCGCTACGAGCCGGTCGGCATGACCCTGGTCGGCGACCACGGCCAGACCACGCGTGGCGAGACCTACCAGGTGACCAGCCTGGACGTGCAGCCGACCGCCGAGCAGCTGTCCACCGCGCCGGAGCCGCCGGCGGCCCTGGAGCGCGAGTACACGAAGGTGCCGTCCTCGCTGCCGAAGGTGGTGGCCAGAACCGCCAAGGAGATCACGTCGGGCGCGCGGAGCCACTACGAGGAGGCCGTCAAGCTCCAGGACTACTTCGCCGTCACGGGCGGCTTCCAGTACGACACCCAGGTCGAGGTCGGCCGCGGCCCCGGCGCCATCGCGAACTTCCTGAAGAAGAAGGAGGGCTTCTGCGTCCACTTCTCCTTCGCCATGGCGGCGATGGCCCGCACGCTCGGCATCCCGGCCCGGGTCGCGGTGGGCTTCGCGCCCGGCACCCCGCAGCCCGACGGCACGGTCGCGGTGAACCAGAAGGACGCGCATGCCTGGCCCGAGCTGTACTTCGAGGGCGTCGGCTGGACCCGTTTCGAGCCGACCCCGACGCGCGGCACCACACCGTCGTACACCCAGTCGGACACGCCCGGCACCTCGCTGCCGGACCAGACCCTGCCCTCGCACCAGTCGTCCTCGGCGCCCTCGGCGGCGGCCTCGCCGAGCCAGAGCTGTCCGGCCGCTCTGGTCAGGCTGCAGGACTGCGGCGGCGCATCCGCCGCGGCGGCCCCGCACAGCGGTGGCGGTGGCACGGGCCCGTGGTGGTACCTGCTGATCGGCCTGGCCGCCCTGGTGGTCCTGGCGATTCCGCTGTCCCCGTTGCTGTGGAGGTTGCGGGTGCGCTCGGTGCGGCTCGGCGGGCACGCCCGTACCGAGCAGGGCGCGGCCGCCCACGCCCTCGCGGCCTGGCAGGAGTTGACGGACACCGCCTGGGACCACGGCATCGCGCCGGACGAGTCGCTGACGCCGCGCCGGGCGGCCGCCCGGATCGTCGAGCTGGGCCGGCTGGATCCGGCGACCGGTGCCGCGGTGCACCGGGTCGCGGACGCGGTGGAGCAGGTGCTGTACGCGCCCCGGCCACGCCCGGCGGCGGGTACGGCGGAGGCCGTGCGCAGGGTGATCGACGGGCTGCGCGGCACGGCGAGCACCGGCGCCCGGCTGCGGGCGCTGTTCCTGCCCCGCTCCTCGGTGCGGGTGCTGTGGGCGGTGTCGGCGCGCTGGTCGGCGCTCAGGACCAGGGTGACGGCGGCCCGGCCCGGCCCGCGCCGGCCGTCGCAGCAGCAGGGCTGAGGGCATGTGTGAGGGGCGACCACCGCTGGTGGTCGCCCCTCACACGTTGTCTGTCGGCGTCCGGGAGAGCCCGGGGAAACCGTTGGCCGGCTAACGGCCGTGTTCGTCCCGGCGGCGCTGCCAGCGCTCCTCGATCCGCTCCATCATGGAGCGCTTCGGCCGCGCCTGGCGACGGACGGCGCCCGCGGGCTGCTCGCCCGGCTTCGGGGCCTTGCGCCAGCCGGTGACGGCGAGTACGGCACAACCCAGCATGACGAGGAAACCCACCACGCTGACCCAGATCAGCTGCATGACCATTCCGGTCATGAGGAGCGCGATACCAATGAGGAAGCCCGCAACCGCCTGGTAGACCCGCCGCCGGGTGTACGTCCGCAGCCCGTTTCCCTCAAGCGCTGACGCGAACTTGGGATCTTCGGCGTACAGCGCTCGCTCCATTTGCTCGAGCATGCGCTGCTCGTGCTCCGAGAGCGGCACGGAGTCCTCCTCATCGTGCAGTCGCCGGGGCGACCCGGGGGGTCCCTTCAGGATAGGCAGGGAATCGCCCCCGTGAAACCCGCCCCTCTACGCCAATTGGCCAACCGGAATCCGTCATGGCCGTCCCGACTCGCTGAGGCTTCCATTCCCCGGCGGCCGACCCGTCATGCCGGGTGGTGTACCTCGATCATACGGCGCAAACCCCTCGATCGGGGGTCTTGTGGCGTACTCCATCCGCCGCCGAGGCCCTGATCAGCGGCGGGTCACGGCAGTCGGCTCAGGCCTCGGCGGCACCCGGCGTCTCACCGAGCACATGCAGCTGGGTGGCGACGGAATGGAACGCGGGCAACTCGGCCGCGGCGGCCTCCAGCCTGAGGAGCGCGTCCAGGGCGCCGGGCTCGGTGTCCACGAGGACGCCGGGGACCAGGTCGGCGAAGACCCGCACGCCGTGCACCGCGCCGACCCTGAGGCCCGCGCCCTCGACCAGCGCGGTGAGCTGCTCGGCGGTGAACCGGCGCGGCATCGGGTCGCCGGCGCCCCAGCGGCCCTCGGGGTCCTGCAGTGCCTGCCGGGCCTCGGTGAAGTGGCCGGCGAGGGCGCGGGCGAGCACGGCGCCGCCGAGGCCGGCGGCGAGCAGGCTGAGGACGCCCTCGGAGCGCAGCGCGGCGACCGCGTTGCGGATGCCCTCGGCCGGGTCGTCCACGTACTCGAGGACGCCATGGCACAGCACGGCGTCGTAGCCACCGCGCTCGACCACGTCGAACAGGCCGTGCGCATCGCCCTGGACGCCCCGGACCCGCTCGGCGACGCCGGCCTCGGCGGCCCGGCGCTCCAGCGCGAACAGCGCGTTCGGGCTGGGGTCGACGACGGTGACGCGATGACCGAGCCGGGCGACCGGTACGGCGAAGTTGCCGCTGCCGCCTCCGGTGTCGAGGACGTCCAGCGACTCCCGTCCCGTGGCCTTGACCCGGCGGTCGAGAGCGTCCTGGAGGACCTCCCAGACCACGGCGGTACGCAGGGAGGCGCGGGGGCGGCTCGGGTCCGACACGGCAGTTGACTCCTCGGCAGGGCGGCATCGCTTCAGGCGAGTCCACCCTATTGCCTCCGCCGCCCTGCCGGTCACCGCGGGCGGATCCGGCCGGGCGCGTCTCGTACGCCGGACTTCCGGTGGTCAGCCCGCGTCCGGAAGGTCACCGCGCGCTCTCGGGCCGTCCGGTTCCCCGGGGTCCTGGCGGGGCTGGGGCAGCACCGGCTGGAGGACGAGCATCCGCTCGACGATGCGCAGGAACATCGCCACGTCCCGTATCAGGTCGTCGGCGTCGCGACGGCTCGCCGCGCCCTGTATGCCGGCCTCGGCACGGGCCCGGCGGGCGGCGCCGGAGGCGAACAGCGCGCTCCACTCGGTCAGTTCGGGGGCGATCTCGGGCAGCACCTCCCAGGCGCTGCGGATCCGGGCGCGGCGGCGCGGTGAGGTCTCGGGGCGGCCGCGGGCGGCGAGCACGGCGGCGGCGGTGCGCAGGGCGGCGAGGTGGGCCGTCGCATAGCGCTCGTTGGGCGTTTCCAGGACGGTGGCCTCGTCGAGTGCGGCGCGGGCCTGGGCGAGCAGGTCGAGGACGGCGGGCGGGGCCGTGGCCCGGCGGAGCACGGGGTGCACATCGCTCGCCGGGCCGGTCAGTGAGGGGGCAGGGCCGGTGGCGCGGCGCCGGCGAGCGGCGGCTGCGGACGGATTGGCCATGACGAACCTCCTGTCGTCTGGGTGACGGCACGGGTGCCGTATGTGTCCATCGTGGGGTATGGCACTGACAATCCGTTCTGACCTGGGGTTTTGCTTCGATCGTAGGTTCGGGCGTATTTTTTGCACTGACCAGTCAGTTCAAAACACAAACCGCAGGGGGGCTTGTGGACGGCGTGGACGTCAGGGCCGAGGGCCTCGGGCTCAAGGGGCCGCGGGGGTGGGCCTTCCGGGGCGTCACCCTCGACGCGGAGCCCGGCTCACTCATCGCGATCGAGGGACCGTCCGGCTCCGGGCGCACGTGTCTGCTGCTCGCGCTCACGGGACGGATGAAACCCACCGAGGGAGCGGCCACCGTCGGCGGGTTCGGACTTCCTCGGCACATGGCCCGGCTGCGCCGCGTCAGCGCGGTCGCCAACGTGGCCGGGGTGACCGACCTGGAGCCGGCCCTGACCGTCGGCGAGCACCTGCGCGAACGGGCCCTGCTGCAGAGCCGCTTCGGCGACTCCCTGCGCGAGCTGCTGCGCCCGCGCACCCAGCGCGTGCACGAGGCACGGCTGCGCGTCGACGCGGCCCTGGCCGCCGCCGGACTCGACCTCGAAACGTTGCCCAAGGGCTCCCGGACGGCCGTGCGCGACCTGGAGCGGCCGCAGGAACTGCGCCTGTCCATCGCCCTGGCGCTGCTCGGCAGGCCCGGGCTGCTCGGCGTCGACGACCTCGACACCAAGCTCTCGGACGCCGAGCGCGCCGAGCTGTGGGCGCTGCTCCGCTCGCTCACGCGCGCGGGGACGACGGTGGCGGTCGTGTGCCGCACGGCCCCCGACGGCTGCGTCGTCGTACCGACCGGGCCGAAGGACACCGGCGCGGAGGCCGGCACGGGCGACGCGAGCGACAAGGGCGACGAGCACCGGGGCGACGAGATCGAGAAGGGCGAGCCGATCGTGAAGAGCGACCCGAAGGAGGACGCCGATGCGCTCGCCTAGGCTGGCCGTGCTCGAGCTCAGGCGCTTCGGGCGCGGGCGCCTGCCGCGTGCCGCCCTGGTCGCGCTGCTCGTGCTGCCGCTGCTCTACGGCGCCCTGTACCTGTGGTCCTTCTGGGACCCGTACGGCCGTCTGGACCGTATCCCGGTGGCCCTGGTGAACGACGACAAGGGCGCCACCGCGGGCGGGAAGCGGATCACCGCCGGTGCCGGCATCGTGGACGGGCTGCGCGACAGCCGGACCTTCGACTGGCACGAGGTGAGCGACGACGAGGCCCGGGAGGGCGTCGAGAACGGCACGTACTACCTGTCGCTGACCATGCCGGCCGACTTCAGCCGGCGGATCGCCTCCAGCTCCGGCGGCTCCCCGGAGACCGGCGCCCTCCAGGTGCGCACCAACGACGCCAACAACTACATCGTCGGCCAGATCTCCCGCACCGTCTTCAACGAGGTCCGCTCGGCCGCCTCCGCCAAGGCATCCCGCACGTTCCTGGACAAGATCTTCGTCTCGTTCTCCGACATCCACGACAAGACCGTCACCGCCGCCGAGGGCGCCGACCGGCTGAACACCGGCATCGGGAAGGCGGAGAAGGGTTCCGAGGACCTCGCCGACGGGCTGAAGGACGCCAAGAGCGGCAGCGGCAAACTGGCCAAGGGCCTGAAGAAGCTGGACAAGGGCGCCGGCGCCCTCCAGGACGGCTCCCGCCGGGTCGCCGACGGCATCCAGGCCCTCGCCGACAAGGTCAACGGCGTCCATGACCAGGCCGGCCCCTACCTGAAGGACAACGAGAAGACCATCGGGGACACCGCCCGCCTGGTCGCGGACTCGGCCAGGACCGTCAAGGACAACCTGGACGTCCTGGTGAAGCTCGCGCCGGGCGCCGCGCAGGCCGCCCACACGAACGCGGACGTCCTGGCCGGCGTCTACAAGACGCGCTGCGAGGGTGCGGCCCTCCCCGACCCGATCTGCCCGGACCTGAAGCGGGCCAGGACGGCCGCGGCCGAGGTGGCCACCGTCGCCGACGATCTCAACACGCTGATCGCGGACCAGGACGGCGACCTGAAGAAGATGCGGGACAACCTCGGCACCCTCCAGAAGCAGGCCACGGCCCTGGAGAAGCGCGCACCGCACCTGTACGAGGACGTCGACGACGCCGTCAAGAAGATCGACAAGCTGAACACCGGCGCACAGAAGGTCGCCGACGGCGCCGAGAAACTGCACACCGGTCTCGGCACTGCCCAGACCGGCGCGACCACGCTGGACAAGGGCATCGGCACGGCCGCGTCGGGCGCCAAGACCCTGAACGGCGGCCTGTACCGGCTGTCCGACGGCTCCGGAAAGCTCGCCGGCGGACTGCACGACGGCGCCGGGAAGATCCCGGACTACGACAAGAAGGACCGCGACCGGCGCACCGGCGTGATGGCCGACCCGGTCCAGCTGGCCTCCCACGACCTGCACAGGGCGCCGAACTACGGCACCGGATTCGCCCCGTACTTCATCCCGCTGTCCCTGTGGGTGGGCGCGATGGTCGCCTACATGCTGATCCCGCCGCTCAACCGGCGTGCCCTGGCGGCCGGTTCGCCGGGCCGGCGGATCGCGCTCGCCGGATGGCTGCCGGTGGCCGCCCTGGGCGTGCTCCAGGTGGCCGCGCTGATGGCCGTACTGCACTGGGCGATCGGTCTGCAACTGCTCCGCGCGGTCGGCACGATCAGCTTCCTGTGCCTGGTCACGGCCTGCTTCGCGGCGATCGTGCAGTGGCTGAACGCCCGCTTCGGCGCGGCCGGCCGGATCCTGGTGCTCGCGCTGCTGATGCTCCAGCTGACCTCGGCGGGCGGCACCTACCCGGTGCAGACCAGCCCCGGCTTCTTCAACGCGATCCACCCGTTCCTGCCGATGAGCTACATCGTGGCGGCGCTGCGCCGGCTGATCACCGGCGGCGGGCTCGGCCCGGTCTGGCAGGCGTGCGGTGTGCTGGCCGCGTTCACCGTGGGCGCGCTCGCGCTGACCGCCCTCGCGGCCCGGCGCCGCCAGGTGTGGACGCTGGACCGGCTGCACCCGGAACTGAGCCTGTGAACCGGGGGGACGCCCCGCACGCGCGCGTACCTGTGACAATCGGGGCCATGGAAAGCAGCAGCGCCAGGTCCGGCGGCAGCACGCGCCGCGAGGCCACCCGGCAGAAGCTCTACGAGGCGGCCGTCACGCTCATCGCCGAGCAGGGCTTCTCCGCGACCACGGTGGACGAGATCGCGGAGCGGGCCGGGGTCGCGAAGGGAACGGTCTACTACAACTTCGCGAGCAAGTCGGTCCTCTTCGAGGAACTGCTGCGGCACGGGGTGGGCCTGCTCACCGCCTCGCTGAAGGAGGCGGCGGAGCGGACCGCGCGGGCGGGCGGCAGCAAGGTGGACGCGCTGGACGCGATGGTCCGCGCGGGCCTGGTCTTCATCGACCGCTATCCGGCCTTCACCCAGCTGTACGTGGCCGAGCTGTGGCGCACCAACCGGGCCTGGCAGTCCACGCTGATGGTGGTCCGGCAGGAGGCCGTCGCGGTGGTCGAGGGGGTGCTGCGCGCGGGTGTGGCGGCCGGCGAGTTCAGCGACGAGATCGACGTCCAGCTGACGGCGGCCGCGCTGGTCGGCATGGTCCTGGTGGCCGCGCTGGACTGGAAGTCCTTCCAGCCGGAGCGCTCCCTGGACGACGTCCACGCGGCCCTGTCCCGGCTGCTCCAGGGACGCGTGAGCGGAAAGGGCTGAGCACCTGGGAAGGCGCCGGTCCGCTGCCGGACCGGCGCCTCCTGTTCCCCCGTACCCCCTGTGGTCCCCCGTGGGTGGTCGTCCCCGGGTCCCCCGACTCGCTTCCGCCGACGGATCGGCGGAAGGAGCGGCCGGGTGGCGGGCGCCGTTCCGCCGCCCCGTGTCGGCGGTGCCGGGCCGCGCCCCCTTGCCGTGTCTCCACTGTCCCGTTCGCACGGGTCGCGGCCCATCCGCGCGCATACTCATCTCGCAACCTAGGTACGGATACTCAGGCCTGCGCACGCATGCCCACGCTCACGGCCCGCCGCCCGGCCGCGATCGCGTCCGCGCTCACCTCCCGAGGACCGGATTGTCAGCGGCGGTCGATAAAGTCGCAGGCATGGCACGGATTGCGGTGATCGGCGCCGGGATGGGCGCGATGGCGGCCGCCGCCCGGCTGGCCGTCGCGGGCCACCGGGTGGTGGTGTACGAACGCACGGACACGTACGGCGGCGCGGTGCGCCGCTTCGAGCGGGACGGGTTCGGCTTCGACACCGGCCCGGGCCTGCTGACGCTGCCCGCCGTGTACCGCGATCTGTTCGTCAAGACCGGCAAGGAGCCGCTGGAGGACCGCGTCGAGCTGGTCCAGGTCGATCCGTCCTCGCGGCACCTCTTCGCGGACGGCACCGAGGTGTCGCTGCCGAACGCCTCGCGCGCGGGTGTGGTCGCTGCCCTGGACGAGGCGCTGGGCGGGGGCGCGGGCGAGCGCTGGGGCGCGTTCCTGGTGCGGGCCCGGGAGGCCTGGGACCGGACCCGCAGACCGCTGCTGGAGGAGCCGCTGTGGACCGACTGGCGGGTGCTGGCGCAGAAGGAGCCGTATCCGGCCGTCCCGCACAAGCGGCTGCTGCGCACCCGGCGCGCGAGCACGCTGTCCGAGATCGGCACCTGGGAGCTGCGCGACGCACGCCTCGCGGCCCTGCTGGAGGGTTCCGCGCTCGCCCACGGCCTCGATCCGCGGACGACTCCGGCGAGCGCTGCCGTCCTGCCCTACATGGAGCACGCCTTCGGCACCTGGTATGTGCGCGGCGGAATCCGGGAGTTGGCACGCGCGGTGTACGAGCGCTGTGTGCAGCGGCGGGTGGAGTTCGTCTTCGGTGCGGAGGTCACCCGGGTCCTGGAGAAGGACGGCCGGGCGGTGGGCGTGGAGTTGAGAGGCGGCGAGGTCGCCGAGGCGGACCAGGTCGTGGCGGACGTGGACCCGGCTCGGCTGAGGACGCTGACGGAGCATGCGCTGGACGAGGAAGGGGACGTACGAGCCGATCCTTTCAGACCCTGGCCGGGGCGGTTCACCGTGCTGCTGGCCCTGCGCGGCGGGCGCGAGACCGGTGCCCCGCACCGGACGGTCGTCCACCCTCCGGCCCCCGAGTCGGAGCTGGACTTCCTGGCTTCTCCGGGCGGGGACCTGCCCCCGCGTCCCACGGTGACGGTGCTGCGCCCCGACGACCCGGCGCTCAGACCGGACGACGGGCACGAGTCCGTGGTGCTGTCCGCGGTCGTGCCGACCGAGGCCGGCTGGGACCGGGAGGGCACGGTGCGGCGGTACACGGAGCATCTCCTCGCTGCCGCCGAGGCCGCGATGCCGGGGCTGCGGGGCCGCGTCCTGTGGCAGGAGGTGCGCACACCCGAGCGCACCGACGCGGAGACGGGCGCCTTCCTCGGCGCGGTGCCCGCCCCTGCACTCGCCGCCGGCCGGGGACATTTCCTGCATCCGTCGAACACCACGCGGCTGCCCGGTCTGTACCGGGTCGGCGGCTGGTCCCACCCCGGCGGCGGCCTGCCGCACGCGGGCATGTCGGGCGCGCTGGTCGCGGGGCTGATCGTGGAGGGCCCGGGCTTCCGCGGCTCCCAGTGAGCCGGGCCCGGCTCCCAGTGAGCCGGGCCGGGCTCCCAGTGAGCTGGGCCCGGCCCTCACCAGCGGTGCGGGCTCAGAAGCGGTACTGCTCGTCGTACCCGGCGCCGGGCTGCTGCTGGGCCTGCCCCTGGTTCTGGTACGGGTACGGCTGCTCCTGGGGGAGTTCGCCGCCGTAGGTCTCGTCGGTGCGCTGCTGCGGCACCCACACCCCGCCGGGCGGGGTCGTCTCGCCGTAGCCGCCGTACGGCGCCTGGGCGTAGCCCTGCTGGTCGTACTGCCCGGCGTAGCCGGTGTTGTCGTACGCGGCGCCGCCGTAGGACTGGCTGCCGATGTACGGGTCGGAGTAGTTGGCGTAGCCCTGCTGGCCGCCGGTGTCGTAGCCGTAGGCCTGCTGGCCGTAGCCCGAGTAGTCGTAGGCGTAGTTCTGCTGCTCGGCGCCCTGGTGCTGGGCGGCGCCCGCGTAGGCGGTGTCGCCGTAGACGCCGTAGGAGCCGGTGTCCTCGGGCATGGGCTGGGGTTCGTAGACGGCGGTGCTCTCGGCCGCGGTGGGCTCCATGGCCGGCTGGCCGGCCGGGGTGAAGACGTCGTCGCGGTCGTAGTCGTCGTAGTCGCCGTAGTCGCCGTGTCCCTGGCCGTAGCCGGCCCGGTCGGCGTCCCGGTCGTCCTCCGGGCCCAGGAGCTCCTGGTCGGGGTCGTCCAGCGCCGGGTCGTGCCGGTCGGCCCTGCCGCGGCGGCGCTTGCTGCCGCCCGCCGCCTCGGCCCCGGGGTCGGGTCGTTTGACCGCCCAGCCGGCGGCGAAGCCGCGACGGAACGAGAGCGTGACATAGGTCTGGCCCACCGCGAAGGCGATGGCGCCGACGCCGATCACGATCACGGACGGCATCAGCACACCGACCACGACCCCGAGGAAGCCGGCGAATGCGAGCAGCCGCCAGCGCAGGCGCGCCTTGTACTGCAGCAGCACCTCGCCCAGCAACCACAGTGCGACGATGCCGAACGCGATGTAGAGGACCGTCCAGCCCATGTACGCCCCTCTCCCAGTGACCGCTACGCAGTGTGTCGTATTACGGTGCGGCCGGTCTAGGCCTGCGGGGGGTGGTGCAGGCCCAGGTTCTCGTAGATTTCCAGGGTCGCCGTGGAGTTGTTGAGCGTGATGAAGTGCAGTCCGGGCACTCCCTCGGCGAGCAGCCGAGCGCAGAACTCCGTGGCGAACTCGATACCGATGGAGCGTACCGCCGCCGGATCGTCCTTCGCTGTGAGGATCCGCTCTTTCAGGGCGTCCGGGAACAGGGCGGTGCTCAGCTTGGGCACCCGTTGCAGCATCTTCACGCTGGTGACCGGCAGCACCTCGGGGATGACAGGGGTCTCACAGCCCGCGGCCACCACACGGTCACGCAGCCGAAGATACGACTCCGGGTGGAAGAACATCTGTGTGATGGCGTAGTCCGCCCCCGCACGGCACTTGTCCACGAAGTGGGCGACGTCGGTGTCCCAGTCCGCGGAGCGGGGGTGCATCTCCGGGAAGGCGGCGACCCCCACACAGAAGTCGCCCGACTCCTTGATGAGGCGGACGAGTTCGGCCGCGTACGCCAGTCCCCGGGGATGCGGCACCCACTCGCCCATCGGGTCGCCGGGCGGGTCGCCCCGCACGGCGAGCATGTTGCGGATCCCGGCGTCCGCATACTGGCCGATGATGTTCCGTAGTTCGGCGATCGAGTGGTCGACCGCGGTGAGGTGGGCGACGGGCGTGAGCGTCGTGTCCACGACGATCTGCTGCGTCTCCCGGACCGTGGTCGTCCGCGTGGAACCGCCGGCGCCGTACGTGACGGAGACGAAGTCGGGGGCGACGGCCTCGACCCTCCTGAGCGCGTTCCACAAGTTCCGCTCGCCCTGGGGGGTCTTCGGCGCGTAGAACTCGAACGAGTACGTCGTCTTGCCGGTGGCGAGCATGTCGCGCACGGTGCGTGCGCGATCAGTCCTGGTGGAGGGGGTTCCAAGGGCCATACGGGCAGGTTAGCCAGGGGTGGGCGGTCCCCCAACCGGACGACGGAGATTTAGCCGAATTGTCGCTTTCTCGTCCACTCCTTGGACAAAAACTCGGACGACGGTGCCGTCAGCCCTGCCGCAACCGCTTGGCGAACTCAGCCGCGGCCGCCCCCGGGTCGTCGGCCTCGGTGATCGCACGCACCACGACCACCCTGCGGGCACCCGCGTCCAGCACCTGGTCGAGATGGGCGAGGTCGATCCCGCCGATCGCGAACCAGGGGCGGTCGGTGCCCAGGCCGGCCGTGTACCGCACCAGGTCCAGGCCGGGCGCGGGCCGGCCCGGCTTGGTCGGGGTGGGCCAGCAGGGGCCGGTGCAGAAGTAGTCCACGCCGTCCTGCACGGCGGCCGCGGCGGCCTCGGACTCGGCGTGCGTGGAACGGCCGATCAGCACCTCGTCGCCGAGGACGGCGCGGGCCGCCGGGACCGGCAGATCGCCCTGGCCGAGGTGCAGCACGTCGGCGCCGGCGGCATGGGCGACG
This sequence comes from Streptomyces sp. RB17, assembly GCF_009604455.1. GTDB lineage: Bacteria > Actinomycetota > Actinomycetes > Streptomycetales > Streptomycetaceae > Streptomyces. Next base: position 1,105,541 of record NZ_WEGL01000001.1, on the reverse strand, counting down.
TCCGCGCGGTCGTTCACCGCGAGAAGCTTGCCGTGCCGGGCGCAGGCGTCCGCGAAGACCTCCAGGTGCGCCAGCTCCTCGGCGGCCTCCATGCCCTTGTCGCGCAGCTGCACGATGTCGACACCACCGGCCAGGACCGCGTCCAGGAACTCGGGAAGGTCGCCCTGGCGCCTGCGCGCGTCCGTACAGAGGTACAGACGGGCGTCGGCGAGCGCGGCGCGTGCGGTGTCGGACATACGTGGGTCCCCCCTGGTCGGCGTCCCTGACGGCTTCGGCGGGCGGCGTACGGGCTGCGACGGCCCGCACGCCACCCCTCAGGTGCGATTCGGCTCAGACGGCGAGCGCCTGGGCGCGGCGCTTCACCTCCGTGCCGCGATTCTCGCTCAGGGCCTGCGCGGGCGTGCCGGGCAGGGTCGGGTCGGGGGTGAAGAGCCACTCGATCATCTCTTCGACCGTGAAGCCGTCGTCCCTCAGCAGCGTCAGGGTGCCGGACAGGCCCTTGACGACCTTGTCCCCGTCGATGAAGGCGGCGGGGACGTGCAGTGCGCGGTTCTCACCTCGGCGTACGGCGATGAGCTGGCCCTCCTTGACCAGCTGCCGCACGCGCGTCACCTCGACGCCGAACTGTTCGGCGATGTCGGGGAGGGTGAGCCAGGCGGGGACGAGAGCATCGATCTTTGCGTCAATCTCGGTCACGGAAACAGGGTAGTACCGGGGACGTGTCGTCGGTCGGCTGCGGGTGCGTCGTGGCTGGTCGCACAGTTCCGCGCGCCCCTCGGGCATGCTGCCCCAAGGCGCTGATCAGGTGGCCGTGGCGTCCTTCAGGGACTTTGCCGGATCTGCCAGCGCCTCCGCGTTCATGCTGCGGCCTGCCTCGATCAGCCGGCGCCCCTGCGCCAGATCACGCGGTCGGCCGACCGCCAGCAGGGCGATCAGGCGGTCCTCGCGCAGCCAGCACACCGTCCAGGCCGGGCTCGTCGGGTCGCCGCGCCAGACCATCTGGTCGGCCGCGGCGTGGTGGCCGGCGTACTGCACGAACCGGCCGAACTGCTCGGACCAGAAGTACGGCACCGGGTCGTAGACCGCCGGGGTCTCGCCGAGGATGTTCCCGGCGACCGTGCGCGGGCCCTGCAGGGCGTTGTCCCAGTGGTGGACGAGCAGCCGTTCGCCGTAGCGGGCGGAGGGGAAGGAGGCACAGTCACCGACGGCGTACACGTCCTCGACGGAGGTACGCAGCCGGTCGTCGGCGAGGACGTCGCCGTGCGGGCCCAGCTCCACGCCGGAGCCGGCCAGCCAGGCGGTGGCGGGGCGGGCGCCGATGCCGACGACGACGGCGCCCGCGGGCAGCCGGGTGCCGTCGGCGAGCACCACCGCGCCGGGCTCGATGTGCTCCACGCGCGCGTGGGTGCGCAGTTCCACGCCCGCGTCGGCGTACCAGGCGGTCATGGGCGCCGCGACCTCGGCGGGCAGGGCGCCGGCGAGGGGCCGGTCGGCGGCCTCCACGACGGTCACCGCGCAGCCGGCCTGGCGGGCGGCCGTGGCGAACTCGGCGCCGATCCAGCCGGCCCCGACGACCACGATCTCGTGCTGCCGGGCGAGCACCGGCTTCAGCCGTTCGGCGTCGTCCAGGGTGCGCAGCAGATGCACGCCGGGCACCCCCTCGGTGCCGGGCATGGTGATCGGCTCGGCGCCGGTGGCGAGGACCAGGACGTCGTACGGCACCGGGCCCGCCTCGGTGTCCAGCTCGCGCTCGGCGGGGCGCAGGCCCAGCACCTCGCAGCCGAGCCGCAGCTCGACGCCGAGGGACTCGAAGTCCACGTCGAAGGCGGAGTCCTCGGCCTTGCCGAGCAGCACGGCCTTCGACAGGGGCGGGCGGTCGTACGGCTGGTGCGGCTCCGCGCCGATCACGGCGACGGGCCCCTTGAAGCCCTGCTCCCGCAGCGCGACCGCGGTCTGCACCCCGGCCATGCCCGCGCCGACGACGACCACGCGCCGCCCCGCCGACGTGCCCCCTTGCCCTGTCTGCTCGCTCACCCGATCACCATAGACACGTGACAACGCGTCAGTCAGCGGGCGTGCCCGGTGACCTGTTCCACAACGCTCGTACCGGCGCCCGCCTGGGACTCCCACTCCCAGGTCTCCTCCAGCCGCACCCGCCCGTCCGGCAGTTCCAGGACCGTGGACACACAGTGCCCGGAGGAGGTCGTCCCGTCGGTCTTCAGCTGCACGTACCGGAAGTCCAGCCGGTCACCCTCCCGGGTGCCGACCAGATGACCGCGCACGACATCGCCGCCCGCGTACTCGGCCCAGATCTCGCCGTCCTGCTCGTGGTACGCGAACCGGGTGCGGGTGCCCACCTGACCTGGGGCTTGGTCAGCCACGGGGGCGAGGATCAGTCCGTCCAGCGAGCGGGTCATGGGCAGGGGGCTCCCTTACGGGTGACGAGGGGGGCGGGCTAGGGTGGCCACCGTACAAGCACTCGCGGGAGCCCGGACGCACCGGGCTGAGAGGGAGGCTGGCGGCCTCCGACCGTACGAACCTGATCCGGGTCATGCCGGCGAAGGGAGGGGCTGGACGCCCATGTCGTCACGTACGTCCGATACGTCCGACGTCCTCGTCATCGGGGGCGGAATCATCGGCCTGGTCACGGCCTGGCGCGCGGCGCAGCGCGGGCTCGCGACCGCCGTGGTGGACCCCGAGCCCGGCGGCGGGGCCGCGCGGGTCGCGGCCGGAATGCTGGCCGCGGTCACCGAACTGCACTACGGCGAGGAGCGGCTGCTCGCCCTGAACCTGGAATCGGCCCGCCGTTACCCGGACTTCGCGGCCGAGCTGAGCGAGCTGACCGGCCACGACCTCGGCTACCGCCGCTGCGGCACCCTCGCGGTCGCGCTCGACGCCGACGACCGCGCCCATCTGCGCGAACTGCACGCCCTGCAGCAGCGGTCCGGCCTGGACTCGGAGTGGCTGTCCGGGCGGGAGTGCCGGCGCCTGGAGCCGATGCTGGCGCCCGGGGTGCGCGGCGGGCTGCGGGTGGACGGCGACCACCAGATCGACCCGCGGCGGCTGGCGGCGGCGCTGGTGGCCGCGTGTGAGCGGGCGGGCGTCACCTTCCACCGCGCGTGGGCCGAGCGGCTGGACGTCGCAGGGGACCGGGCCGCCGGGGTGACCACCGCGGACGGCACCGGGCTGCGCGCCGGGCGGGTGGTGCTCGCGGCCGGGAGCATGAGCGGGCGGCTCGCGGGCGTGCCGGAGGCGCTGCTGCCGCCGGTGCGGCCGGTGAAGGGGCAGGTGCTGCGGCTGACGGTGCCGCGCCGGTACGCGCCGTTCCTCAGCCGTACCGTACGGGCCGTGGTCCGCGGCAGCCATGTCTACCTGGTGCCCCGCGAGAACGGCGAACTGGTCGTCGGCGCCACCAGCGAGGAGCTGGGCTGGGACACGACCGTCACCGCGGGCGGGGTGTACGAGCTGCTGCGCGACGCCCATGACCTGGTGCCGGGCATCACCGAACTGCCGCTCACCGAGACCCGGGCCGGGCTGCGCCCCGGCTCCCCCGACAACGCACCGCTGCTCGGCCCCTCCGGGCTGGACGGTCTGCTGCTGGCCACCGGGCACTACCGCAACGGGGTGCTGCTCACGCCGGTCACCGGGGATGTGATGGCCGAGGTCCTGGCGAACGGCCGGCTCCCGGAAGAAGCCCGTCCCTTCACGCCGCAGCGTTTCGGCGCCGCCGTCCTCATGGAGCAGCCCGCATGAGCATCTCCGTCACTGTGTCCATCTCCGTCAACGGAGAGCGCCGGGAGATCGTTCCGGGTACCGCTCTCGACGCCGTCGTACGGTCACTGGTGTCGGTGCCCTCCGGGGTGGCCGCCGCCGTCAACGAGACCGTCGTCCCGCGCGCGCAGTGGGCGTCCACGGCGCTGGCCGAGGGCGACCGGGTCGAAGTCCTCACCGCGGTCCAGGGAGGCTGAGCCATGGCCGACGATCCCTTGGTCCTCGGGGGTACGACCTTCTCGTCGCGGCTGATCATGGGTACGGGAGGTGCGCCCAGCCTGGAGGTGCTGGAACGGGCGCTGGTCGCCTCCGGTACGGAGCTGACGACGGTCGCGATGCGGCGGGTGGACCCCTCCGTGCACGGCTCGGTGCTGTCGGTGCTGGAGAAGCTGGGCATCCGGGTGCTGCCGAACACGGCGGGCTGTTTCACCGCGGGCGAGGCCGTGCTGACCGCGCGGCTGGCGCGGGAGGCGCTGGGCACGGACCTGATCAAGCTGGAGGTCATCGCCGACGAGCGGACGCTGCTGCCGGATCCGGTGGAGCTGCTGGAGGCGGCGGAGACGCTGGTCGACGACGGGTTCACGGTGCTGCCGTACACCAACGACGACCCTGTGCTGGCGCGGAAGCTGGAGGACGTGGGGTGTGCGGCGGTGATGCCGCTGGGGTCGCCGATCGGGTCCGGGCTGGGAATCCGCAATCCGCACAACTTCCAGCTGATCGTCGAGCACGCGCGTGTGCCGGTGATTCTTGATGCGGGGGCCGGTACGGCGTCCGATGTGGCGCTGGCCATGGAGCTGGGGTGTGCGGGGGTGATGCTCGCGTCCGCGGTGACGCGGGCGCAGGAGCCGGAGGTTATGGCGGCGGCGATGAGGCATGCGGTGGAGGGGGGCCGGCTGGCTCGGTCGGCGGGGCGGATCCCGCGGCGGTATCTCGCGGAGGCGTCGTCTCCTGCGGAGGGCTTGGCCGTGTTGGATCCGGAGCGTCCTGCGTTCTGAGCCGGTGTTGCGGTTGCCCCCTGCTCTCCCACCCACGCACCACCCGTCACCGCCTACTGGAAGGCTGGACTTTCCCGCGGGGCGCCCTCCCCGTCGGCGGCCGCGGGGGGTCGTGAGGGGGGCGTGGGGGCATGGGGGCGTGGGAGGGGCGTAGGGGGTCGTGGGGGTCCCCGGCCGCGGGGGATCGTGGGGCCCCGGGCGGGGCATGGAAGGACCTCGGCCGCGGGCAATTGGGGCCCCTGCTGCGGGTGTCTTGGGGGCTCGGCCGCGAGTGATCGTGGGCCCCTACCGCGAGTGATCGCGGGGGCCCGGCCGCGGGGGATCGTGAGGCCCCGGGCGGGGCATGGAAGGACCTCGGCCGCGGGCAATTGGGGCCCCTGCTGCGGGTGCTTGGGGACTCGGCCGCGAGTGGTCGTGGGGCCCCGGCCGCGGGGGATCGCGGGGCCCCGGCCGCGGGGGATCGTGGGGCCCCGGGCGGGGCATGGAAGGACCTCGGCCGCGGGCAATTGGGCCCCCGTTGCGGGTGCTTGGGGACTCGGCCGCGAGTGGTCGTGGGGCCCCGGCCGCGGGGGATCGTGAGGCCCGGCCGCGGGTGATCGCGGGGGCCCGGCCGCGGGGGATCGTGGGGGCCGGCAGCGGGTGATTGGGGGCCCGGCCGCTGGTGATTGGGGGGGCGGCTGCCGGTGGGCGGGTGGGGCGGGGGTTTGGTGGTGTGTCGCGTCACAGGTCGGCTTCAGTGGAAGGGGAAAAGCGGTCTCGGCGGGGGAAGTGTCGGTCGTCCCTCGTAGACTCCCCTGCGTGGATACGACCCTTCAGGACCCCCTCGTCGGGCAGGTGCTCGACGGCCGTTATCGCGTCGACGCGCGGATCGCGGTCGGCGGGATGGCCACGGTCTACCGGGCCCTGGACACCCGTCTGGACCGTGTGCTCGCGCTGAAGGTGATGCACCCGACGCTCGCGGCCGACGGATCCTTCGTGGAGCGGTTCATACGGGAGGCGAAGTCCGTCGCCCGGCTCGCCCACCCCAATGTCGTCCAGGTCTTCGACCAGGGGACCGACGGGTCGTACGTGTATCTGGCGATGGAGTACGTCGCCGGGTGCACCCTGCGGGACGTGCTGCGCGAGCGCGGGGCGCTGCAGCCCCGCGCCGCCCTCGACATCCTCGAACCCGTTCTCGCCGCGCTCGGCGCCGCGCACCGGGCCGGGTTCGTGCACCGGGACATGAAGCCCGAGAACGTGCTGATAGGCGACGACGGGCGGGTCAAGGTCGCCGACTTCGGCCTCGTGCGGTCCGTGGACACCCAGACCAGCACGACCGGCGCCGTCCTCGGGACCGTGTCGTATCTCGCGCCCGAGCAGATCGAGCAGGGCACCGCCGATCCACGCGTCGACGTCTACGCGTGCGGTGTCGTGCTCTACGAGATGCTGACCGGCGGCAAGCCGCACTCCGGGGACTCCCCCGCCCAGGTCCTCTACAAGCACATCCACGAGGACGTGCCGCCGCCCTCGGCGCTGGTACCGGCGCTGCCGTACGAGTTGGACGAGCTGGTCGCCTCGGCGACCGCGCGCACCCCGGACATCCGGCCGCACGACGCCGTGGCGCTGCTCGCCCAGGTGCGCGAGGCTCGTCAGAGGCTGAGCGAGGAGCAACTGGACGCGGTGCCGCCGCAGGCGCTGTCCGCGCAGCACGACAACGCGGGCGACCGTACGAGCGTGATACCGCGCTCGCTGACCTCCCCCACGCCCGGCTTCGCTCGCGCGGGGGGACCCCCGTCCCGGCCGCTGCCCGTCAACGAGGAGGGGCCCGACGGGGGTGACGTCCGGCACACCAGCCGGCTGCAGGCCCCGCCTGTCCCGCCCCGCAGGTCGAGGCGGCTGGTGCTGACGATCGCCGCCGCCGTGCTGGTGGTGTTCGGCGTGGGCGCCGGGGTCTGGTACATCAACTCCGGCCAGTTCACGAAGGTCCCGCCGCTGCTGTCGAAGACGGAGGCACAGGCCCGGGACCGGCTGGAGTCGGCCGGGCTCGAGGTCGGTCAGGTCAAGCGCGCGTACAACGACACCGTGCGGCGGGGCACGGTCATCGGCACCGACCCCGCGCCCGGCGCCCGGATCCGCGACCACGACTCGGTGACGCTGACCATCTCGCTGGGCCCGGAGACGGTGAACGTGCCGGATGTCACGGGCCGCCCGCTGGCCGAGGCGCGGGCGCGGCTGAAGGCCGACGGGCTGGAACCGGGCATGGTCACCCGGGAGTTCAGCGAGGACGTCGCCAAGGGCTCGGTGATCGCCACGACTCCGCAGGCCGGCACCCAGCGGCACGCCGGGTCGGCGATCGCGCTGACCGTCAGCAGGGGCCGCCCGATCGACGTGCCGGACGTCAGCGGTGACGACCTGGCCGACGCCAGGCAGGAGCTGACGGACGCCGGGCTGAAGGTGAAGATCGCCCCCCAGCAGGTCAACTCCGAGTACGACAAGGGCAAGGTGGCCCAGCAGAGCCCGGGCGACGGCAGCCAGGCGGCCGAGGGTGACACGGTGACGCTGACGCTCTCCAAGGGCCCGGAGATGCTCGAGGTGCCGGACGTGGTCGGCGACAGCGTCGGCGACGCCCACAAGGCACTGGAGGGCGCCGGGTTCAAGGTGGAGGAGGACCGCGGCCTGCTCGGGCTGTTCGGCGACACCGTGAAGAAGCAGTCCGTGCAGGGCGGCGACAAGGCGCCCAAGGGCTCGACCATCACGATCACCATTCGCTGACCAGGGCTCTCGCGGACCCGTCGGCAACAGCGGCGGCGGGCCGCCGGTGAGCCCGCGCAGTCGCACCCTGATCGGGGGCGTCCCCCCACGTCCTGGCATGCTGGGTGTGCCATGACCTCACCCTCTTCGCCCTCGCTCCCGGCCTCCCCTCCGCGCAACCCCGTCGGCGGACATGTCCCCGTGGCCGGCGGTCTGCACTCCGTGGGGCTGTCCTACGCCCGTGACCTGCGGGCGGAGACCGTGCAGGTCTTCGTGGCCAATCCGCGGGGCTGGGCCACGCCCGCCGGGAATCCGCGGCAGGACGAGGTCTTTCGCGCGGCCTGCGCCGAGGAGTCGGTCCCGGCGTACGTCCATGCCCCCTACCTGATCAACTTCGGCTCGCACACCGAGGCGACCGTGGAGCGGTCGGTGGAGTCGCTGCGGCACTCGCTGCGGCGCGGGCGGGAGATCGGTGCGCTGGGTGTGGTCGTGCACACCGGCAGCGCGACCGGCGGGCGGGCCCGGGAGGTGGCGCTGAAGCAGGTGCGGGAGCACATGCTGCCGCTGCTGGACGAGCTGACGCACGACGACGACCCGTTCCTGCTCCTGGAGTCGACGGCCGGGCAGGGGGCCTCGCTCTGCTCGCGCACCTGGGACTTCGGCCCGTACTTCGAGGCGCTGGACGCCCATCCGAAGCTCGGGGTCTGCCTGGACACCTGCCACATCTTCGCCGCCGGCCACGACCTGACCGGCCCGAGCGGCATGCACCAGACCCTGGACCTGCTGGTGGACACCGTCGGCGAGGGCCGGCTGAAGCTGATCCACGCCAACGACTCCAAGGACGTGGTCGGCGCGCACAAGGACCGGCACGAGAACATCGGCGCCGGCCACATCGGCGAGGACCCGTTCCGGGCCCTGATGACCCATCCCGCGACGGCGGGCGTACCGCTGATCATCGAGACGCCCGGCGGCAAGGAGGGGCACGCGGCGGACGTGGAGCGGCTGAAGAGGCTCAGGGACGGCTGAGGCGCGGGGTCAGTCCTCGTCTTCGAACAGTACGTGTGTCGTGTCTACGATGTGCACCACGAGCGCCACCGGATGGGCGACGAGATCTTGGTGCGGGGATCAGTGGACAGTATGGCGAGGCCGCGCTGAAGCAGTTCCCGGCGGTCCTCCGAAAGGCTGTCGCGCACGCGCGCCGCGGCCTCCGAGAAGATCACGTCGAAGACGGCCGTCGAGGCTCCTCGCACGGTTGTCGCAGTAACCGGCGATGAGCTTGACGGCCCGGTCAGAGCTCCGGCCCCTCCCCGGGCTCCTCCTGGTACGAGTACCGCTGTTCCTTCCACGGATCGCCGACGTTGTGGTAGCCGCGTTCCTCCCAGAAGCCGCGGCGGTCGGCGGTCATGTACTCGATGCCGCGGACCCACTTGGGGCCCTTCCAGGCGTACAGGTGCGGCACGACCAGGCGGACCGGGAAGCCGTGCTCGGCGGTGAGGAGTTCGCCGTCCTTGTGGGTGGCGAAGAGGGTGCGGTCGGAGGCGAAGTCGGACAGGCGCAGGTTCGAACTGAAGCCGTACTCCGCCCAGACCATCACATGGGTGACGTCCGGCGCCGGCGGGGCCAGTTCCAGGATGGTGCGGGCGGGGGCGCCGCCCCACTCCGCGCCGATCATGCTGAACTTCGTCACGCAGTGCAGATCGGCCACCACGGTGGTGTACGGCAGGGCCGTGAACTCCTCGTGGTTCCAGATGTGCTTGTCACCGTCGGCGGTGGCGCCGAAGACGCGGAACTCCCAGCGCTCGGGGCGGAACTTCGGGACGGGACCGTAGTGCGTGACCGGCCAGCCGCGCTGGAGCCGCTGACCCGGCGGAAGCGCGAACCCTGCCGTTGCTCCAGACTCTCGCTCCACCGGATGACCCATGTATCCATCCTGACAGACCTCGGGCAGTGCCCTTGACCACCCTCTCTGAAACCGGACAAGAACCAACAACAAGTGACTTACTTACTAAGTGCACACTTACTGGACGATCTTCGCCGCCGATGCCATCATGCGGCGCTATCGGCCGGGTCCGGTTTACCTGGAAGGAGTCCATTGCGATGCAGGGCGACCCCGAGATCATCGAACTGCTCAACGAGCAGCTGACCGCCGAGCTGACCGCAATCAACCAGTACTTCCTGCACGCCAAGCTGCAGGACCACAAGGGATGGTCGAAGCTCGCCGAGTACACCCGGGCCGAGTCGTTCGACGAGATGCGGCACGCGGAGATCCTCACCGACCGCATCCTGCTGCTGGACGGCCTGCCGAACTACCAGCGGCTCTTCCACGTCCGGGTCGGGCAGACGGTGACCGAGATGTTCCAGGCGGACCGGCAGATCGAGGTCGAGGCGATCGACCGGCTGCGCCGGGGCGTCCGGGTGATGCGCGAGAAGGACGACATCACGTCGGCCAACGTCTTCGAGGCGATCCTCGCCGACGAGGAGCACCACATCGACTACCTGGACACCCAGCTGGAACTCGTGGACAAGCTGGGCGAGGCGCTGTACATCTCGACCCTGATCGAGCAGAGCCAGCCCGATCCCTCGGGCCCCGGCACCGGCGGCTTCTCCGCACACTGAGCGCCGGCCCGCACGACTGCTAGGCCGCGTCGTCCAGCCGCTCCAGAGCCGGGACACGCCGTTCGACGAGCTCCCGGCGGGGGCAGGCGCCCCGGCCGAGCAGCGCCTGAATGCGCCGTACGCAGTTCCCGCAGTCCGTGCCCGCCTTGCAGGCGGAGGCAATCTGGCGGGGGGTGCAGGCACCGTCCTCCGCGTGCTGCTTGACCTGGGCCTCGGTGATGCCGAAGCAGCTGCAGACGTACACGCGGACTCACCTCCCGACGGGATCGCTGTATTGCTGCCATCCCCTTGATCGGTGAGGCAAACCTAACCTTACCCGCCGCACAGGGCGCGCAAAAGTGGGGAAGGGCGCGGATCGGATGTGATCCGCGCCCCAGATCGCCCACAGGTCCGGCGGGGTCCTACTGGTCCCGGTACATCTCCGCGACCAGGAACGCCAGGTCCAGCGACTGGCTGCGGTTCAGCCGCGGGTCGCAGGCCGTCTCGTAGCGCTGGTGCAGGTCGTCGACGAAGATCTCGTCTCCGCCGCCCACGCACTCGGTGACGTCGTCGCCGGTCAGCTCCACATGGATGCCGCCCGGGTGGGTGCCGAGCGCCTTGTGGACCTCGAAGAAGCCCTTGACCTCGTCGAGCACGTCGTCGAAGCGGCGGGTCTTGTGCCCGGAGGCCGCCTCGAAGGTGTTGCCGTGCATCGGGTCCGTCACCCAGGCCACCGTCGCGCCGGACGCCGTGACCTTCTCCACCAGCTCGGGCAGCCGGTCGCGGATCTTGTCGGCACCCATCCGGACGATGAAGGTCAGCCGGCCCGGCTCGCGCTCGGGGTCGAGGCGGTCGATGTACTGCAGCGCCTCCTCGGCCGTCGTCGTCGGGCCGAGCTTGATGCCGAGCGGGTTGCGGATCTTCGAGGCGAACTCGATGTGCGCCCCGTCCATCTGGCGGGTGCGCTCGCCGACCCACACCATGTGCGCGGAGACGTCGTACAGCTTGCCGGTGCGCGAGTCGACCCGGGTCAGGGCGGACTCGTAGTCCAGCAGCAGCGCCTCGTGCGAGGAGTACAGCTCGACGGTCTTGAACTCCTCCGGGTCAGTGCCGCAGGCCCGCATGAAGTTCAGCGCGTTGTCGATCTCCCGCGCGAGCTGCTCGTAGCGCTGGCCCGACGGGGAGGTCTTCACGAAGTCCTGGTTCCAGGCGTGCACCTGGCGCAGGTCCGCGTAACCGCCGGTGGTGAAGGCGCGCACCAGGTTCAGCGTGGACGCCGAGGCGTGGTACATGCGCTTCAGCCGCTCGGGGTCCGGGATGCGGGACGCCTCGGTGAACTCGAAGCCGTTGACGGAGTCGCCCCGGTACACCGGGAGCGTCACACCGTCGCGGGTCTCGGTCGGCTTGGAGCGGGGCTTGGAGTACTGCCCGGCGATACGGCCGACCTTCACCACGGGCACGGCGGCCGCGTAGGTGAGGACGGCACCCATCTGGAGCAGCGTCTTCAGTTTGTTGCGGATGTGGTCCGCGGACACCGCGTCGAAGGCCTCGGCACAGTCGCCGCCCTGGAGAAGGAACGCCTCTCCCTTGGCGACGGCCGCCATCCGGGCGCGCAGCTGGTCGCACTCGCCCGCGAAGACGAGCGGCGGATACGACTCGAGGTCCGCGATCACTGCGCGCAGAGCCTCGGGGTCGGGGTACTCGGGCTGCTGCGCCGCGGGCAGGTCTCGCCAGGTGTTGCCAGCGCTCGGGCTGGTCTTAGCGTTCACGGTCACCTCGTAAACATTACGGGGTCGTGTCGCATGCCCCATCTTCTGGCTCGAAGGGTGAGACGCGCCGGTTGTCCTGTGGACGGGGCCGACCGGCGACGGGTGCGGTAGGGTTCCTGCCATGTTCGCGCTTTCGATCCAGAACTGCACCCAGAACTGGTGGTGGACCGCTTCTCCGGCGGCCCACTGATCGCGCGTACGCAAGACTTCGCGAAGGCCGCCCGAGGGGCGGCCTTCGGCGTTCCCGGGGTCGTTCCTCACCGACATCGCTACCGGCATCGGTATCTCCAGCGACGGAAGAGGACCCATGGACCTGGCACAGCTCCTGCACGACGACCGCCCCTTCGCCCTGCTCCGCCGCCGTACGCCCGGCCGCGACGAGCACCCGGTGGAGGTGCTGCTCGGCCCGGTGACCCGCCGCGACCGGCTCGCCGACCTGCCCGACGAGGGCCTCGCGCTGGTCCCGTTCCGGCAGATCCGCGAGCGCGGCTTCGACGTCCGCGACGACGGCACCCCGCTGCTGGTGCTCACCCCCGAGGAGTCGTACGAGCTCCCGCTCGACGTGGCGCTGTCACAGCTCCCGGCGCACGAGGTGCGCGTCGAGGGCGGCGGCTTCGACGTCGGCGACGAGGAGTACGGCGAGATCGTCGGGCGGGTGCTGGCGGAGGAGATCGGCCGGGGCGAGGGCGCGAACTTCGTGATCCGGCGCACGTACGAGGGCGGGATCGCGGGGTTCGGCCGCGCCGACGCGCTCGCGCTGTTCCGGCGGCTGCTGGAGGGCGAGCGGGGCGCGTACTGGACGTTCGTCGTACACACCGGGGACCGCACCCTGGTGGGAGCCAGCCCCGAGGTGCACGTGCGGATGTCCGGCGGCACGGTCGTCATGAACCCGATCAGCGGGACCTACCGCTATCCCGCGGAGGGCCCGACCCCCGGGCATCTCCTCTCCTTCCTCGCCGACGGCAAGGAGATCGAGGAGCTGTCGATGGTGGTCGACGAGGAACTGAAGATGATGTGCACCGTCGGCGACATGGGCGGGGTGGTCGTCGGGCCGCGCCTGAAGGAGATGGCGCACCTCGCGCACACCGAGTACGAGCTGCGCGGGAAGTCCTCCCTGGATGCGCGGGAGGTGCTGCGGGAGACCATGTTCGCGGCGACGGTGACCGGCTCACCGGTGCAGAACGCGTGCCGGGTGATCGAGCGGCACGAGGTCGGTGGCCGGGGTTACTACGCGGGCGCGCTGGCCCTGCTCGGCCGGGACTCCGGGGGCGCGCAGACCCTAGACTCCCCCATCCTGATCCGCACCGCCGACATCTCCGCCGAAGGACATCTGCGCGTCCCGGTCGGGGCGACCCTGGTGCGCGGCTCCGACCCGGCGGGCGAGGTCGCGGAGACGCACGCGAAGGCGGCGGGCGTGCTGGCGGCCCTCGGGGTACGGCCGTCCCGGCCGCGCGAGGAGCGCGAGCGGCCCCGGCTGGCCGACGACCCCCGGGTGCGGTCGGCGCTGGACGGGCGGCGGTCCGCGCTGGCGCCGTTCTGGCTGCGGATGCAGGAGCGGTCGACGGCCCTGGAGGGCCATGCCCTGGTGGTCGACGGCGAGGACACCTTCACGGCGATGCTCGCGCACGTGCTGCGGTCGAGCGGCCTGGACGTCACCGTCCGGCGGTACGACGAGCCGGGACTGCGGGCGGCGGTGCTCGCGCACGAGGGGCCGGTGGTGCTCGGGCCCGGTCCCGGTGATCCCTCCGACGTGGCCGACCCGAAGATGCGCTTCCTGCGGGAGCTGACCGCCACGGTGCTCCGGGATCACCGGCACGGTGTCCTCGGGGTCTGCCTCGGCCACGAGCTGATCGCGGCCGAGCTGGGACTGGACATCGTCCGCAAGGAGGTGCCGTACCAGGGGGCGCAGACCACGATCGACCTGTTCGGGCGGCCCGAGACGGTCGGCTTCTACAACAGCTTCGTGGCGCGCTGCGACGACGAGGTGGCGGAGGAGTTGTCCGCGCACGGGGTCGAGGTGAGCCGGGCCGGCAATGGGGAGGTCCATGCCGTACGAGGGCCCCACTTCGCCGGCGTGCAGTTCCACCCGGAGTCGATCCTGACGCTGAACGGGGCAACGGTCGTACGGGAGCTGGTGGGCCAGCTGCGCCGCACGACCGTGTAGCCGTCCCGGCGCCGCGGTCAGCCGAAGAACACCCCGACCTCCTCGTACAGCTTCGGGTCCACCGTCTTCAGCTTGGCCGTGGCGTCGGAGATCGGGACCCGGACGATGTCGGTGGCGCGCAGGGCGACCATCCTGCCGAAGTCGCCGTCGTGGACGCAGTCGATGGCGTGCAGGCCGAAGCGGGTGGCCAGCCAGCGGTCGAAGGCGCTCGGCGTGCCGCCGCGCTGGACATGGCCGAGGACCGTGGTCCGTGCCTCCTTGCCGGTGCGGCCCTCGATCTCCTTGGCCAGCCACTCGCCGACGCCGGAGAGCCGGACATGCCCGAAGGAGTCCAGCGACCCGTCCTTGAGCACCATGTCGCCGTCCTTGGGCATGGCGCCCTCGGCGACGACCACGATCGGCGCGTACGACGCCCGGAAGCGGGAGGTCACCCAGGCGCAGACCTGGCCGACGTCGAAGCGCTGCTCGGGGATGAGGATGACGTTGGCGCCGCCGGCCAGCCCGGAGTGCAGGGCGATCCAGCCGGCGTGCCGGCCCATCACCTCCACGACCAGGACCCGCATATGGGACTCGGCGGTGGTGTGCAGCCGGTCGATGGCCTCGGTGGCGATGTTGACGGCGGTGTCGAAGCCGAAGGTGTAGTCGGTGGCCGACAGGTCGTTGTCGATGGTCTTGGGTACCCCGACGCAGGGCACCCCGTACTCGTCGGACAGCCGCGCGGCGACGCCCAGGGTGTCCTCGCCGCCGATCGCGATGAGGGCCTGCACGTCCAGCTTGGCCAGGTTGTCCTTGATCCGGCGGATGCCGTTCTCCGCCTTGAGGGGGTTGGTGCGCGAGGAGCCCAGGATGGTGCCGCCGCGGGGCAGGATGCCGCGCACCGCGGGGATGTCGAGACGGACGGTGTCGCCTTCGAGGGGGCCTCGCCAGCCGTCCCGGAAGCCGACGAAGTCATAGCCGTACTCCTGCACGCCCTTGCGGACGATGCCCCGGATGACGGCGTTGAGCCCGGGGCAGTCGCCGCCTCCGGTCAGTACTCCGACCCGCATGGAAATGTCCCTTCACCGCGGTTCCCTGACACAGAGTCACGCTAATGGTGATTCCCGTCACATCGGGAGAGGCGGGAAGGGTGATTCCGGATGAACGGCTGCGCGGCGGGCCCTACTCCTCGTCCAGTCCGCGCTCTATGGCGTACCGCACCAGCTCGACCCTGTTGTGCAACTGCAGCTTGCCGAGGGTGTTCTGCACATGGTTCTGCACCGTGCGGTGGGAGATGACGAGGCGTTCGGCGATCTGCTTGTAGCTCAGGCCCTTGGCGACCAGCCGCAGCACCTCCGTCTCCCGGTCCGTCAGCCGGGGCGCGCCGGGCTCGTCGGTGCCGGGGGCGGCGGCGGGTTCGGAGGCCAGCCGACGGTACTCGCCGAGGACCAGCCCGGCGAGGCCCGGCGTGAACACCGGGTCGCCCACGGCGGTACGGCGCACCGCGTCCAACAGCTCCTCCGTGGACGCCGACTTCAGCAGATAGCCGGTCGCGCCGGACTTCACCGCCTCCAGCACATCGGCGTGCTCACCGCTCGCCGAGAGGACGAGGACGCGCAACGCCGGATTGTGGGCGACCAGTTCCTTGCACACCTGGACGCCCGGCTTGGCGGGCAGGTTGAGGTCCAGCACGAGGACGTCGGGGGCGGCGGCCTTGGCACGGCGGACCGCCTGTTCGCCGTCGCCGGCGGTGGCGACCACGTGGAAGCCGGACTCGGTCAGGTCCCGGGCGACCGCGTCGCGCCACATGGGGTGGTCGTCCACCACCATGACCTTGATCGGGTCCTGCTGCTCGCTCATCGACGTCCCGCCTTCGCGTTCCTCGGTACCTTCAGTTCCACTTCCGTGCCCTGCCCGGGCACGGAGCCGAGTTCGGCGCTGCCGCCCAGGTCGCGCAGCCGCCCCCGGATCGACTGGGCCACGCCGAGCCGGCCCTCCCCCTCGGCCTCGGCGAGCCGGCCCTCGGGGATGCCGGGGCCGTCGTCCCGGACGGTCACGACGACCTCGTCCGGCTCGTCCTCGACCAGGATCCAGGCCCGGGCCCCCTCGCCCGCGTGCCTGCGCACGTTGTCCAGGGCGGCGCCGACCGCGGCGGCCAGCTCCCGCGCGGCCGGCCGGGGCAGCACGACCGGCGCACCGGGCTCGGCGAGGCTCACCCGCGAACCGGCGTACGGCGCCAGCAGGGCGCGCAGATCGACCGGTCCCTCGTCGTCGGGTTCTTCCACCGCGCGTACGACGGCTCCCGCCGAGGCGTCCTCCGACACCCGGGAGACCGGCAGCAGGCCGCCGGAGACCAGCGTGCGCAGTGCCACCTCCTGCTCCCCGGCGAGCCGCCCCAGCTCCGCCGCCTCACCGCCGCTGACCGCGCCGCGCCGCTGCACCATCGCCAGCACCTGGAGCACGCTGTCGTGGATGTCCCGGGCCAGCCGCTCCCGTTCCCGGGTCGCTGCCTCGATCTCCAGGGCGCGGGCGAGGGTGCGCTCGGAGGCGCGGGCGACCTCCACGACGTAGCCGATGGCGATCGAGGCCACCCAGACGAGGATCAGGCTGTGCACGGTGTCCCGGGCGGGGTGGCCGCGTTCGACCAGGTTGGCCAGCGCGACCGGTGTGGAGGCGGCGGCGGCCCAGCGCCAGCCGCCCTTGATCGCGAAGGCCAGCACCGCACCGGCGGTCCATATCGACGGCAGCGTGGGGCCGCCCGCGATCCGCTGGTGGCTGTCGGCGAGCGGGGTGATCAGGACACCGGCGAGGGCGATGGTCAGGTCGGCGGCCAGGAAGGGCTTGGTGCAGCTCGCCGCGTTGCGCACCCACGGCAGGGTGGCGAGGGTCCAGACGAACATGACGGCGAAGTAGCAGACGGCGACCCAGGGGCGCGTGAAGAGGCCGTGCCTGGTGGCGCCCAGACCGATCGCGTACAGCATGGTCAGGACGCGGTAGCCGGCGAGCGCGCGCCACAGCGGCAGCTCGACCGACATCCTCAGCACGCGCTCGCGCCTGGCCATGTCCCCCGTTCCCCCCGGCCTCTCCGTCAGGCCTCTGCCTTCTTCTCGGCTTCCTTCTTCTCGGCCTCCTTGGCCGCCTTGGCCGCCTCCGAGATCTGCCGCTTGGCAGCCGTCGCGTACATGTCGACGTACTCCTGGCCGGACAGCTTCATGATCTCGTACATGACCTCGTCGGTCAGGGCGCGCAGTACGAAGCGGTCGTGCTCCATGCCGTGGTAGCGGCTGAAGTCCAGCGGCTTGCCGATGCGGATGCCGGGCCGCATCAGCTTCGGCATCACCTTGCCGGGCGGCTGGATCTTCTCGGTGTCGATCATCGCCACCGGGATGACCGGAGCCCCGGTGGCGAGCGCCACGCGCGCGAGGCCGCCCGGCTTGCCCCGGTAGAGCCGGCCGTCGGGCGAGCGGGTGCCCTCGGGGTAGATGCCGAACAGCTCGCCGCGCTCCAGCACCTCTATGCCGCTCTTGATCGCGGCCTCGCCGGCGCCGCGCGCCCCGGAGCGGTCCACCGGGAGCTGTCCGACGCCCTTGAAGAAGGCGGCGGTCAGCCGGCCCTTCACACCGGGGGTGGTGAAGTACTCGGCCTTCGCGATGAAGGTCACCTTGCGGTCCAGGACCGCGGGCAGGAAGAACGAGTCCGAGAAGGACAGGTGATTGCTCGCCAGTATGGCGGGGCCCTCGGCCGGGATGTTCTCCAGGCCCTCCACCCAGGGCCTGAAGGCGACCTTCAGCGGCCCGCCGATGGCGACCTTCATCGTGCCGTACAACACCCGCTTGCCTCCTGTTTCCGTCGAACAGACCTTAACCCTTCAGGAGCGTCAAAGGCCCCGACGACCCTGGTCGGTGTCAGTGCGGTCGCGTACGGTGAAGCACATCCGCACGTTTCCCTCACGCCTCCGCCGGTCGCCGGTCGGGGCCCCTTCAGGAACAGGAGCGTCGAAGGTGCCGGTCCTCCCCGGAGCCGAGCCGTACCGCCACCAGGGCGGGGAGGTGGGGGTCCTCCTCTGCCACGGCTTCACCGGCTCGCCCCAGTCGCTGCGCCCCTGGGCGGAGCACCATGCGGCGCGCGGCCTGACCGTGTCGCTGCCCCTGCTGCCCGGCCATGGCACCCGCTGGGAGGACATGCAGGTCACGGGCTGGCAGGACTGGTACGCGGAGGTGGACCGCGAGCTGCGCCTGCTCGCCGAACGCTGCTCCCAGGTGTTCGTCGCCGGCCTGTCGATGGGCGGCGCGCTGGCGCTCAGGCTGGCCGCTCGGCACGGCGAGCGGGTGCGGGGCGTCGTGGTCGTCAACCCGGCGAACAAGGTGCACGGCCTGTCGGCGTACGCCCTTCCGGTGGCCCGGCATCTCGTGCGGACGACGAAGGGCATCGCGAGCGACATCGCCAAGGAAGGCGCGGCCGAGCTGGGCTACGACCGGGTGCCGCTGCACGCGGCGCACTCGCTGCGCGGGTTCCTGCGCCGGCTGGACGGCGAGCTGCCCCAGGTCACCCAGCCCTTGCTGCTGCTGCGCAGCGCCCAGGACCATGTGGTCCCGGCGGCCGACTCGGCCCGGGTGCTGTGCCGGGTGTCGTCCACGGACGTGACGGAGATCGTGCTGGAACAGAGTTACCACGTGGCGACGTTGGACCAGGATGCGGACCGGATCTTCGAGGAGAGCCTCGCCTTCATGGGCCGGCTCGCACCCGGTCTCGGCAAGGAAGGGGCGGCCACAGGTGGCTGAGCACGAGTCCGACCGCGAGGATCGCGAGCCGGACGAGCAGAAGGTGCCCTTCGACGAGGACGCCGCCTGGCGGGCCATCGTCGCGGGGTACGGCGAGGAGCCGCCGGACCCGCCGGGCGCCAGGCCCTTCAAGCCGGTGGAGGACCTGGCGCTGCCGGAGCCGGAGCAGGACGCCGGGAGCGACACCGACACGGCGCCCGCCCGCCCGCTGGGCAGCTCGGTCTCCTTCGCGCCCGGTGTCGGCCCGCGCGACCACAGCCCGCCCGAGCCCTCCGAGCACGACTTCGACGAGGACGACGAGGGCCACTTCGTCCCGCCGGAGCCGCCGCCGCTGCCGGACGCCGACGCCACGGCGAAGTTCGCCTGGCTGGGTGTCGTCGGCGGGCCGCTCCTGCTCCTGCTGGCGGTGGTGCTCGGCTGGGACATGACCTGGTGGCTGACGACCCTCGGCGTCGGCGGCTTCCTCGGCGGCTTCGCCACGCTGGTGATGCGGATGCGCACGGGCGACGAGGAGGACGACGACCCGGGGCGGGGCGCGGTGGTCTGAACTTTGTGCAAGTACTGCGGGGCTCACCTAGGGTGAGCCCATGCCGCGCGACACGCTCACCCAGGAACAGATCGTCCGGACGGCCGTGCGGCTGCTGGACGACGAGGGCCTCGAAGGCCTCAACATGCGCAGCCTGGGCAAGCGGCTGGGGGCCGCGGCGACCGCCGTCTACTGGCATGTGAAGAACAAGGACGACCTCCTGCTGCTGGCCGCGGACCGGGTGTGGCACGAGATCGACCTGCCGGCGCTCGACGGGGCCGACTGGCGGGCCACGGCCACGGTGATGGCCGACCGGCTGCACGCGATGCTCGTACGCCATCCGTGGCTGGTGCAGGCGATCGGCTCCCATGTCCTCTACGGCACCGGCAAGGCCCGCTACGACGACCGACTCCTCGGCGTCTTCGAGACCGCCGGGTTCACCCCGGAGGAGGCGGACCGGGCGGCGGGCGCGCTGGTGACGTACGTCCTGGGCAACGCGCTCGGCACCTCTGCTGCCGCCTCCCTGACGCGGAAGCTGCGGCGGGCCGGGGAGGATGCCGAGGGGTTGGTCTCGGAGACCCTGGCCAAGGCGGCGGAGGCGGCGGAGCCGTTTCCGCGGTTGCGGGAGCGGCTGGGGACGGCGGCGGCCGCGGAGTATGGAAAGGCACCCGACGGCAGCTACGCGGCGGGGTTGCGGGCGCTGCTGGACGGGCTGCGGCCGGGCGGGGTCGATGCCGGGCCCGGTACTGACGGAACGGCTGTGGGCGCTGCTCGCTGAGAGGCGCCGCTGCGCCCCGAAGGGGCGCGGGGAACTGCGCGACCAGCCCCGCGCACCCGCAGTCGCGTGCGGCGACTCAGGCCCGGGTGAAGAGGCGCCCGGCCAGGTCGACCCCCGTCACCGTCCCGTCGTCCGCGCGCGAGAAGAAGCCCTTCTGCCCCTTCAAGCCACCCTCCATGACGATGTACTCGTCCCCCGGCAGGAAGCCGATCCCCGCGGCCGGATAATCCGGCGGCATCTCCGCATCCGACGCCGCGCGGATCTCCGGCTTGATGCCGACGGCCAGCGTGACCCGGCCACCCTCCGCCGCGATGTCGAGATTCATGGCGTCGATCTCGTACCGCCCGGTGACCTCCCGCGCCCGCTCCTCGTCGTACGGCAGCGGCTCGGGTTCCCGCTCGACCACACCGAGGAACAGCTCCAGTGCCCGCTTCAGCACCGCCTGGTTGAACTGGTAGCCGTCCGGGCCGGAGTTGGCGAGCGAGACGACGGCGAAGTCCCGCTCCGGCACCAGCAGCAGCTCGGCGAACTGCCCGTTGCCCGAACCCCCGTGCCCGACCGTGCGCACGCCCTCCACGTCCCGAAGGAACCAGCAGATGCCGAAGGCGTCGCCGAGCGTGCTGCCCCGCAGTTCGACGGTCGGCTCCTTCATGCGGTGCAGCGTCTCGGCGGCCGGCAGCCCCTGTGCGTCGCCCAGCTGGAAGCGCGCCCAGCGCAGCAGATCGCTCGCCGAGGAGACGACTCCGCCGCCGGGGTTGTTGCCGCGCAGTCCGGCCCGCCACGACTTCCAGGGGCGGGCGAGGGTGAGGGAGCCGTCCTCGGCGCGGTTGTGGCCGGCGGCGAAGCGACGGACCACGACGTCGTCCAGGTCGAAGACGGTGTCGGACAGCCCCAGCGGCTCCAGGACCAGTTCGGCCAGCGCCTGCTCGAACGGCAGCCCGGTGACGTTCTCCACGACCCGGCCGAGCAGGTTGTATCCGGCCTGGCTGTAGGAGGCCCGGGCGCCGGGCGGGCCGATCAGCGGCAGCCGGTCCAACTGTCCGACGAACGCGGCGAGCGAGCCGTCGCCCTCGTCGGCGCCGACCAGGTTCCAGTCCAGGCCCGCCGTGTGGTTGAGCAGGTTCAGCACGGTGATCCGGGCGGCGGTCTCCTCGTCGGCGAGGCGCAGCTCGGGAACGTACCGGCGGACCGGCGCGTCGAGATCCACCCTGCCCTGCTCGACCAGGCGCATCAGCGCGGTCGCCGTGAAGGTCTTGCTGACCGAGGCCAGATGGAAGAGCGTGTGCTCGTCGATCGGCAGGGGGTGCTCCACGTTCGTCACGCCGTGGTCGACATGGATCTCCTCGCCGCCGGTCAGCACGGCTACGGCGGCCCCCGGCACCCCGAACTCCTTCGCCGCGGTCTCCACGAACGCGGCCAGCGACTCACGCTCACCGGACATCAGGTTCCCCCTCCTGGCCACTTGAACTAAGTACAGGAAGGACTGTAGGTGGGTGCGACAGGGGCGCACAAGGGGTTTCCTGCAGTGAGTGCAAGCGGAGCTCACGCCACCGGTACGCGCAGGGCGGCGAGGACCGGGAGATGGTCCGTGGCCGCCGTCAAGTCGGCCCGGGTGACGCCCGGTTGGTCCAGAGGGACGCCGCAGCCGAGCACCTCGATGCCCTTCGTCGCGAAGACGGCGTCGATGCGCCGCGGGGGGGCGCTGTGCGGCCAGGTGGTCTCGCCGCCCCAAGGGGCCACGGCGCGGCAGTCCTGGAGGCTCGCGGAGAGCAGCCCGAAGGTCGGGCCGCCGGGTCCTTCGTTCAGGTCGCCGCCGGCGATGGCGTGCTCGACGCCGAGTCCGGCGAGCCGGTCCAGGAGCAGGCCACCCTGGTCGTACCGCTCTTTGCCGTCCAGGCTCAGATGGCAGCTGATCACACCCAGCCGGGCCCCTCCGAAACGGACCACCCCCGTGGCGAAGCCGCGCCGGTGCAGCCCGGGGGTGAGGGGCAGCAGGACGTCCTCCGTCCGCTCCACGGTGGCCCGGAGCGAGCAGAGGATCGCCGGGCCCGCCGCGGTGGCGCCGCCGGTGAGGATCACCTGGCCGGAGGCCGCCGCCAGCCGGGCCAGCTTCTTGCGCCAGCGGAAGAAGCGGGGGGCCTCCTGGACGAGGACCAGGTCGGGGGCGCAGGCGGTGATGATCCTGGCCAGGGCGTCGGTGTCGTCTCGCATCGAGCGGATGTTGTAGCTCAGGACACGGATGACCACGGAACCGTCGGATTCGGTACGGGAGTTGGGAAGCAGCGTGCTGGTCGCCATGCCGATCAACATACGACGATGCCCGCCCGTCCCGGGACCGGACGCGGCGGGCACTGTCGCAGAACCCCACTACATGATCGGGTCGGGCTCACGGGCCAGGTCCGCCGCACCCACCAGGCCCGCCTTGTTGCCGAGTTGGGCGGCGATCACGTCGGCCACCGGGCGCCAGTTGCCGCCGACCAGCCAGCGCTTGTAGGACTTGCGGATCGGGTCGAGGACGAGTTCGCCCTCGTCGGAGAGGCCGCCGCCGACGATGAACGCGGACGGGTCGAAGAGGGAGGCGAGGTCGGCGAGGCCCGCGCCGGCCCAGCGGGCCAGCTCGCGGTAGGAGTCGACGGCGACCGGGTCGCCCTGGCGGGCGGCCATGGAGATGTGCTTGCCCTCGATGCCGTCGGGGGTGCCGTCACCGAGCGAGAGCAGCAGCTCCGCGTGCTCGGGGGTGGCGTTGGCGCGCTGCTTGGCGTAGCGGACCAGGGCGCGGCCGGAGGCGTACTGCTCCCAGCAGCCCTGCGAACCGCAACCGCACAGCAGGCCGTCCGGGACCATCCGGATGTGACCGAACTCAGCGGCCACGCCGAAGTGGCCGCGGCGCAGCTTGTTGCCGATGATGATGCCGCCGCCGAGACCGGTGCCGAGCGTGATGCAGATGACGTTGCGGTGGCCCTTGCCGGCGCCGAACTTGTACTCGCCCCAGGCGGCGGCGTTGGCGTCGTTCTCGACCACGACCGGGAGGCCCACGCGGGCCTCGACCTTCTCCTTCAGCGGCTCCTGGCGCCAGTCGATGTTCGGCGCGAAGTACACCGTCGAGCGCTGCCGGTTGACGTAACCGGCCGCACCGATGCCCACGCCGACGATCTCGTGCCCGGCGCGCGCACCCTCCACCGCCGAGGCGATGGCGTCCACGATGGCCTCGGGCGTGGTGGGGGTCGGCACCTTGAAGGTCGAGAGGATGTTGCCTTCCTCGTCGACCACGCCGGCCGCGATCTTGGTGCCGCCGATGTCGACGCCGATGGTGAGTCCCATGAATCCCTCAGTTTCGGTCGAGCCCCGCTACGGCCAACCGTACCCGAGGCCCTGCCGGGAAAGCGCTTCAGTCCAGGTCGATCCGCTCCCCCGGGCCGGTGCCCTCGCCCCCGTCCCGCCGGTCGTCCGGCCCCTCGCGGGTCAGGTCGTCGGCGGTGCGGGCGGTCCAGCGGCGCTCCTGGGCCTGGACGGCGGAGCGGTAGGCGGCGAGCAGTTCGCCGCCGGCCGCGGCCAGGTGGTCGAAGACGTCCGGGTTGCGGTCTATGACGGGCTCGACGGCGGCCTTGGCCTGCTGGACGACCTGGCGCACCACCTGCTGGGCGGCGGGCCCGGCGAGGCCACCGAGGAGCGGTGACTGGAGGCCGGACAGCTTGTCGGCCACCGTGTCCACGAGTTTCTTCAGTTCCTCCGCGGCCGAGCCCGGCTGCGGGCCGTGCTCCGCGCGGCGGCGGGTCTTCTCGGCGGCGAGGTCCTCGGCGCAGGCCGTGGCCCAGGCGTCGGCGTCGGTCGCCCGCCCCTGTGCCTCATATCCCTCGGACGAGTCGGATGCGGGACGCTCTTCGCTCATGGCGGACTCCTGACTACGGTTCGCCTTTACGACGTTACCCGAACTGGCGTACCCGGATCATCACCGTCCGGTTGCGGGCCACAGGCCGGGGTCCGGGACGAACCGGACGCGCAGCTCGCCCTCGCGCAGGCCGGCCCCGGCGACGGTGCAGCGGCGCAGGGCGGAGGGCAGCGGGACGATCCGCCGAAACGGGCCCACGGTGATCACGAGCTCGTCGCCGCGCCTGATCAGGTCCAGCTCGTCCCGTATCGCGCCGGGCAGCGGGATGTGCCAGACCAGTACGCCGTCCTCGCCTCGCCGGTCGGTGACGGGCCACTCGACGGGGGTGGGCGACGGGTTGACGTCCGGTACGGCGAGGGCGGCGAGGTCGTCGGCGCCGCGCGGGTCGTGGCCGAGGTGCGGGACGGGGTGGACGTCGTACGGCTGCTCCTGCCAGTCGGCGAGGGCCTTGCGCTGCTGGGCGAGGAGTCCGGCGAGCAGGCTCTCCGGGTCGGTCTCGGGCAGGGTGCGGTTGGCGATCAGGGCCTCGGTGCGCAGGCCGCGCAGGGCGAGGCCGAGGCCCGCGGTCCGTACGGCGTCGGCGCCGGCCGGGCCGGGTTCGGCGACCAGGCGCACGGCGGTGTGCCGGTCGGTGAGGACGGCCTCCACGGCGGCGAGTTCGAGGTCCCAGCGGGCGGCCGTCTCGTACAGCCACTCGGAGGGCATCGGCACGCCGGCCAGCCGGCCGAGGACCGGGCGCAGGGCGCGGGCCGCCTGCCGCTCGGGCGGGAGCAGGCGGCGCAGATAGCGGCGCAGCTCCTCGGGGAGGGCGAGCAGGGCGAGGGCCTGCGGGAGGGGCGGGAGGTCCACGACGAGCAGGTCGTAGCGCTCCGACAGCGCCGCGTCCCTGACGGCCCGCAGGAAGGACAGCTCCTCGGCGCCGGGCAGCGGGGTGACCTCCTCTTCGTCCAGCCGGGCGGCGCCGAGCAGGTCGAGGGCGCTTGCTGCGCGGTTCTGGAAGCCGGTGAGGTCCTCCCGGAACCGGGCGACGGCGTCGGGACGCCAGGCGGTGAGGTTCACGGCGGCCTCCCTGGGCGCCGGTCCTGTCGCGAAGCCCAGCGCGGTGCCGAGGCTGTCGGTGCGGTCGGCACTCAGGAGAAGCGTGCGGACGCCCTCGCCTGCGGCGCGCTGTGCGGTGGCGGCGGCGACGGTCGTACGACCGCTGCCGCCCGGGCCCGTGATCAGGATGGTGCGCATGAGGCTGAACGGTAACGGAGGGCGGGGGCACGGGGTGTTGGCCGTAGCCGACGCGGAAGCGCTGGACGGCGCCCGGGCCGAGGCAACGGGTGGCCGGCGCTGCCGGACGGCGGCCGGCCGGGGGCCGGTCGCGCCACCCGGCACCGACGGCTTGCCGCCCGCGGCTGGGCGGGCGGGTTCGAAGCGCGGCCGACCACGACGGGACGGGCGGGATGCGGCGCGCGGGCACCCCGGCTCCACGAGCGGCATGCGGCGCACGGCCACCCACGGCACGACGAACGCGGTGCGCGGCCAACCACGACTGGACGGGCGGGATGGGGCCGTGAACACGGCGAGTGGCGCAATGGACACATGACCGCCCGCGGCCGGGCGACCGGACCCGACGGATGGCTGGCCGACCGCCCACCGCTGGGCGAGGCGGTTCGATGCGCGACCGACCACGGCCGGTCGAGTGGGATGCGGCGCACGCACCCCGGCTCCACGAGCGGCATGCAGCGCACGGCCACCCACAGCACGACCAACGCGGTGCGCGGCCAACCGCCACTGGACGGGCGGGATGGGGCCGTGAACACGGCGAGTGGCGCAATGGACACATGACCGCCCGCGGCCGGGCGACCGGACCCGACGGATGGCTGGCCGACCGCCCACCGCTGGGCGAGGCGGTTCGATGCGCGACCGACCACGGCCGGTCGAGTGGGATGCGGCGCACGCACCCCGGCTCCACGAGCGGCATGCAGCGCACGGCCACCCACAGCACGACCAACGCGGTGCGCGGCCAACCGCCACTGGACGGGCGGGATGGGGCCGTGAACACGGCGAGTGGCGGCAATGGACACATGACCGCCCGCGGCCGGGCGACCGGACCCGACGGATGGCCAGCCGACCGCCCGCCGCTGGGCGAGGCGGTTCGATGCGCGACCGACCACGGCCGGTCGAGTGGGATGCGGCGCACGCACCCCGGCTCCACGAGCGGCATGCGGCGCACGGCCACCCACGGCACGACGAACGCGGTGCGCGGCCAACCACGACTGGACGGGCGGGATGGGGCCGTGAACACGGCGAGTGGCGGCAGTGGACACATGACCGCCCGCGGCCGGGCGACCGGACCCGACGGATGGCTGGCCGACCGCCCGCCGCTGGGCGAGGCGGTTCGATGCGCTGCCGACCACGGCGGGACGGGCGGGATGCGGCGCACGCACCCCGGCTCCACGAGCGGCATGCGGTGCGCGGTCAACCGCGACTGGATGGGGGCGTGGAGGCGCGCGGCCGTATGCGGCGGGTCGGGCCGTGGACACGTGGCCGCCCGCGGCCGGGTGGGCGGACGCGACCGGTGGCTAGCCGGACGTCGTGGTGGCTCCAGGGGCGGCTACTCCGCCGACTCCACCCTCTTCTTCAGGCCCGCCAGGGCGCGGTCGATGATGACCTTCTCCGCCTTGCGCTTGATCATGCCGAGCATGGGGATCTTGACGTCCACCGTGAGGAGGTAGGTGACCTCCGTCGTGGCGGGGCCCGTCGGCTTGAGGATGTACGAGCCGTCCAGGGAGCGCAGCATCTGGGACTTGACCAGGGTCCAGGAGACCTCGTTGTCGCCGGTCCAGGTGTAGGCCAGCGTCTGGTCGTCCTTGATGGCGCCCGCGTCCATGACGAGCCGGACCTGCTCGGCGCGGCCCTGGTCGTCGGTCTTGAGGACCTCCGCCTCCTTCACCTCGCCGGTCCAGTCCGGGTAACGGGCGAAGTCGGCGATCACCCCCATGACGTCGGCCGGTGCCGCCTCGATGGTGATGCTCGAGCTGGTGTGTTCCGCCATCGCCGTGGCTCCTCCAGATGCGGGCCGGTACAGAGGTCGTCGTGCGCACGTGTGTGCAGCGTGAAGGCTACCGCGCCGCCGACCTGCCGCCTTCACCCCATGTCCCACCCACCCTCGACCGGTCACCGTTCACGTCACCATTCGAGCGCCCAGGGGCGGCCCGTCCCCGCGAAGTGGCCCACGTTCACGCACTCCGTCGCGCCGATCCGCATACGGCGCACGAGCGGCTGATGGACATGCCCGAAGAGCGCATAACGAGGCTTCGTGCGGCGGATCGCGGCCAGCAGGGCCCGGCTGCCCCGCTCGAAGCGGCGCGCGACGGTGTCGTAGACCAGCTCGGGAACCTCCGGCGGGATGTGCGTGCACAGCACGTCGACCTCGCCGACCGCCTCGATCTTCGCCGCGTACTCCTCGTCACCGATCTCGTACGGCGTCCGCATGGGCGTGCGCAGACCGCCGCCGACGAAGCCGAAGGTCCAGCCGCCGATCTCCACCCGTTGCCCGTCGAGCACGGTGGTGCCGGGATGGGCGTAGTCCTTCCAGAGCGGCGGCATGTCGACGTTGCCGTAGGTGGCGTACGTCGGGGTCGGGAACGCGGCGAACAGCTCGGCGTACTGCTTGCGCACCGCCCTCTCGACGGCCGCGGCCCGGTCCGTGCCGATGTCGCCCCACAGCCGGGCGCCGAACTCCCGGGCCTCCTCGAAGCGGCGGGCGGTGCGCAGCGCGACGATGCGGTCGGCGTTCTCCTTGCCGAACAGGTCCGGGAAGATGCCGCGCGAGTGGTCGGCGTAGTCGAGGAAGAGGACGAGATCGCCCAGGCAGATCAAGGCGTCCGCACCCTCGCCCGCCCGGGCCAGGTCCCGCGCGTTGCCGTGCACGTCGCTGACCACGTGGACGCGCGTGCTGCGTCGCCCGGCGTCTCGGTTACCGGAGGGTGTGGATGCCATGGCGATCAAGCGTAGGCGTGTGCGGTGTGCGTGAACAGTGTCGGCCCCGCCTGCGGTTACTCGCCGGTCGGTTCAGCCGTGGACTACTGTGCGCGAAGGAACGCCAACATGTGTGACGCAGCGAACATCTCACCGGGAACCCCTGTCGGGAACGCCATACCGGCGGGTAACGTCCGGGCAGTCCAGTCGTGCTCTGGATTTCAACAGCTGAATTCCCGAGCACCTGCCCGAGCCTTGGACCGCACCGTCGCATCACACAGAGTCGTGGCGCCGGCGCCCTATGAGGAGCAGCAGTCTTGCGCGAGTTCAGCCTTCCGGCTTTGTACGAGGTCCCTGCGGACGGCAATCTGACCGACATCGTCCGTAGAAACGCCGCGCAGCATCCCGACGTCGCCGTCATCGCCCGCAAGACCGGGGGCACCTGGCAGGACGTGACGGCCGCCGCCTTCCTCGCCGAGGTGCGCGCCGCCGCCAAGGGTCTCATCGCCTCCGGCGTCCAGCCCGGCGACCGGGTGGGCCTGATGTCCCGGACCCGGTACGAGTGGACCCTGCTCGACTTCGCGATCTGGAGCGCGGGCGCGGTCACCGTGCCGGTGTACGAGACCAGCTCGCCGGAGCAGGTGCAGTGGATCCTGTCCGACTCGGGCGCGACCGCCTGCATCGTGGAACTGGACAACCACGCCGGGGCCGTGGAGTCGGTGCGCGAGTCGCTGCCCGCCCTCAAGCACGTCTGGCAGATCGAGGCCGGCGGCGTGGAGGAGCTGGGGCGGCTCGGCCAGGACGTGTCGGACCAGACGGTGGAGGAGCGCAGCTCGCTCGCCCGGGCCGATGACCCGGCGACCATCGTGTACACCTCCGGCACCACGGGCCGCCCCAAGGGCTGTGTCCTCACCCACCGCAGCTTCTTCGCCGAGTGCGGCAACATCGTGGAGCGGCTGCGCCCGCTGTTCCGTACCGGCGAGTGCTCGGTCCTGCTCTTCCTGCCGCTGGCGCACGTCTTCGGCCGCCTGGTGCAGATCGCGCCGATGATGGCGCCGATCAAGCTGGGCTGCGTCCCGGACATCAAGCACCTCACCGACGAGCTGGCCGCCTTCCGGCCGACGCTGATCCTCGGTGTCCCGCGTGTCTTCGAGAAGGTCTACAACACGGCGCGCGCCAAGGCGCAGGCGGACGGCAAGGGCGCGATCTTCGACAGGGCGGCGGACACCGCGATCGCCTACAGCAAGGCGCTGGACAGCGCCTCCGGCCCGTCGATCGGCCTGAAGGTCAAGCACAAGGTCTTCGACAGGCTGGTCTACAGCAAGCTGCGCGCGGTCCTCGGCGGCCGGGGCGAGTACGCCATCTCCGGCGGCGCCCCGCTGGGCGAGCGGCTCGGCCACTTCTTCCGCGGCATCGGCTTCACGGTGCTGGAGGGGTACGGCCTCACCGAGTCCTGCGCGGCCACGGCCTTCAACCCGTGGGACCGGCAGAAGATCGGCACGGTCGGTCAGCCGCTGCCCGGCTCGGTGGTGCGGATAGCGGACGACGGCGAGGTGCTGCTGCACGGCGAGCACCTGTTCAAGGAGTACTGGAACAACCCGGGCGCGACGGCGGAGGCGCTGGCCGACGGCTGGTTCCACACCGGTGACATCGGCACCCTGGACGAGGACGGCTATCTCAGGATCACCGGCCGGAAGAAGGAGATCATCGTCACGGCGGGCGGCAAGAACGTGGCGCCCGCGGTGATCGAGGACCGGATCCGCGCGCACGCGCTGGTCGCGGAGTGCATGGTGGTGGGCGACGGGCGGCCGTTCGTGGGCGCGCTGGTCACCATCGACGAGGAGTTCCTGGACCGTTGGGCCGCCGAGCACGGCAAGCCGGCGGGCTCCACCGCGGCGTCGCTGAAGGACGACCCGGATCTGAACGCGGCGATCCAGACGGCGGTCGACGACGGCAACGCCGCGGTGTCGAAGGCGGAATCGGTGCGGAAGTTCCGCATTCTGCCCTCCCAGTTCACGGAGGAGTCGGGCCACCTCACCCCGTCGCTGAAGCTCAAGCGGAACGTGGTGGCGAAGGACTACGCGGCCGAGATCGAGGCGATCTACGCGAAGTAGCACGCCTCCTGACGGTGTGTCATGGCGCGGTGTCCTCGGCGAGGACCCGCGCCATCGTGCGTTCGGCGAGCGCGGTGATGGTGACGAAGGGGTTCACGCCGATGTTGCCGGGCACGAGCGAGCCGTCGGTGACATAGAGGTGTGAGTACCCCCTGACCCGGCCGTGGTCGTCGGTGGCCTTCCCGAGGACGCAGCCGCCCAGCGGGTGGTACGTGAAGTCGTCGGCGAAGACCTTGCCGGCCGAGCCGAACAGGTCGTAGCGGTAGATGGTGGCGTTGGCCAGGTTGATCCGGTCGAACAGCTTCTTGGCCATGCTCACCGACACCGCGCTCTGGGCTTCGCTCCAGCCGAGCCGCACCGCGCCGGAGGCGGAGTCGTACGTGAAGGACGCCCGTTCGGGATTCTTGGTGATCGCCAGATAGAGGCTGATCCAGTGCTCGAAGCCCATGGGCAGCGGGGCGATCTCGGCGAAGACCGGGTTGTCGGTGTTGGCCCAGTCGTCGATGCCCATCACCGGCATGGTGGCCTCGTCGGCGCCGACGGTGTCCCAGACGTGGTTGGCGCGGCCGAGCATGGTGTTGCCGTTGGTGCCCCAGCCCGCGCCCACGGCGGAGTTCAGGTCGGGCAGGGTGCCGGTGTCCCGGGCGCGGACGAGGAGTTCGGTGGTGCCGAGGCTGCCGCCGCCGAGGAAGAGATACGTGCAGCTGTAGCTCTTGGTCTCGACGACCGTGCCGGTGGCGTCGATCCGGTCGGCGGTCAGCACGTACGACCCGTCGCCCGCCCGGCTGATGGACCTCACCTTCTCCAGGGTGTGGATCGTGACGTTGCCGGTGCCGAGGGCGGCGGCCAGATAGGTCTTGTCGAGGCTGCGCTTGCCGTGGTTGTTCCCGTAGATGACCTCGCCGGCGAGCGCGGACCTCGTGGCCGTGCCGGCGGCCTCCTGCTGCATGTAGCCGAAGTCGTAGACGTTCGGCACGAAGGTGGTCTTCAGGCCCGCGTTGCCGGCGGCCTTACGGGAGGTGCGGGCGAACCGGTACCAGTCGGTGGACTCGAACCAGGCCGGGTCGATGGTGTTGACGCCGAGCATGGCGCGGGCGCGGGGGTAGTAGGTGCCGTACATCTCGTCGGCGTCGACGGTCGGGAACTGCTCGGTGAAGTACGACTTCAGGGGCGTGACCGCCATGCCGCCGTTGACGAGGGAGCCGCCGCCGACGCCGCGGCCGACGTAGACGGACATGTGGTCGTAGTGGACGCGGTCCAGGACGCCCGGGTAGGAGCTGATGTCCTTGTTGACCACGTCCAGCCAGAGGAAGGTGGCGAGCGGGGCCTCGGTGCGGGTGCGGAACCACATCGAGCGCTGGTCGGGGGCGGTGGTGGAGCAGAAGATCTTGCCGTCACCGCCGGTGGTGTTCCACAGGCGGCCCATTTCGAGGACGAGGGTACGGATGCCGGCCTGGCCGAGGCGGAGGGCGGCGACGGCGCCGCCGTAGCCGGAGCCGATGACGATCGCCGGGGCCGATTCGACTGCGTCGGGCTCGGCGGCGTGGGCTGACTGGAGGCCGATGCGGGTGAAGCCGAGGGTGGCCGCGGTCTGCAGTGCGGCCATACCGAGTATGTGACGTCTCGTCAGCTGACGTCTCATCAGGTTTGCTGTCATGGGCGCAGCATGGGCGGATTTTTCGGTTCCGCCAAGGGCTCCGCCAGGGGGCGAGGGCGCCATCTGGGGTGCCGGGTGCGATTCGTCGGCGAATGCGGGTCGTTCGTGGTTGATCGCACAGTTCCCCGCGCCCCTTTGGGGCCCGTTTGCCCTACAGCACGTCTTTGAGTTTCTCGGCGAGCAGGTCCCAGCGCCAGCGCTCCTCCACCCACTGGCGGCCTCGCTCGCCCATGCGGCGGCGCAGCTCGGGGTCGCCCAGCAAAGCCACGATCCGCTCTGCGGCCGCCCCCGGGTCGCCGCCCTTGACCACCCACCCCGTCTCCCCGTCGAGCACCGCGTCCGGAGCCCCGCCCGAGTCGCCCGCCACCACCGGCAGGCCGGTTGCCGAGGCCTCCAGGTAGACGATGCCCAGGCCCTCCACGTCGAGGCCGCCCCGCCGCGTTCGGCAGGGCATGGCGAAGACGTCGCCGGCGCCGTAGTGGGCGGGCAGGTCGGACCAGGGGACGGCGCCGGTGAAGCGGACGGAGCCGGCGACGCCGGTCTCGGCGGCCATGCGGCGCAGGTCCCGCTCGTACGGTCCGCCGCCGACGACGAGCAGGACGGTGTCGGGCTCGGCGGCGAGGATGCGGGGCATCGCCTGGATGAGGGTGTCCTGGCCCTTGCGCGGGACCAGCCGGGAGACACAGACCACGACCGGGCGGTCGGTGAGGCCGAGGCGGGCGCGGATCTCGTCGCCGCCGGAGCCGGGGTGGAACGTCTTCTCGTCCACGCCGGGCGGCAGCTGGACCATGCGGGCGGCCGCGGCCGGGGTGAGTGCCGTGGCGATCCTCGACCGCGTGTACTCCCCCAGGTAGGTGATCGTGTCCGTCGACTCCCCGATCCGGCGCAGCAGTTGCCGGGCCGCGGGCAGCTGGGCCCAGCCGGCCTCGTGGCCGTGGGTGGTGGCCACCAGCCGCTCGGCGCCCGCCGTGCGGAGTGCGGGGGCCATGAGGCCGAGCGGTGCCGCCGCCCCGAACCACACCGAGGTGCAGCCGTGCTCGCGCAGCAGGCCGACCGCCCGCCGGGTCGCCTGCGGGGTCGGCAGCAGCATGGTCGTACGGTCGCGTACGACGGTGAAGGCCTGCTCGGCGTCGAAGGCGGTGGTGGCCTCGATGCCCTCCCGGCTGCGCTTCCAGGTGGAGGCGTAGACGACCAGCCGGCCGGGGTCCAGGCGGAGGGCCATGTTGTGCAGGAAGGCCTGGATGCCGCCCGGCCGGGGCGGGAAGTCGTTGGTGACGATCAGGGTCTTGTGCATCGCCGCCGACCCTACCGGTTCAGCCGTCCGGAGCCGGGTGTGGCCGAGT
This sequence comes from Streptomyces sp. RB17, assembly GCF_009604455.1. Classification (GTDB taxonomy): domain Bacteria; phylum Actinomycetota; class Actinomycetes; order Streptomycetales; family Streptomycetaceae; genus Streptomyces. The sequence goes on along the minus strand of NZ_WEGL01000001.1, from coordinate 1,072,484 downwards.
TTGTGGCATGCACACAGACGCGCACGACATCATGGTCCCCGACCGGCAACCGAACGGCAGGGGATCACGTGGAGACGAAAGGCGCCGGGCGGTCCCTGGCATGGCTGCTCGCGACCTGGGGCGTCACCCGCGCGATGCTGCTGCTGTTCGTCTTCCAGGTGTACCTGTTCCCGGGCCCGGACGTCACCTCCGACGTGTCGGTGATCTACCGGGGCTGGTACGAGGTGCTGCGCCAGGGAACGTTTCCGCTGGACGACGTGACCTGGCAGTACCCGCCGGCCGCCGCCCTCCCGGTGCTCTCCCCCGCCGCCCTGCCCTTCCTGTCGTACGCGCACGCCTTCTTCGTGCTGGCCTTCCTCGCCGACGTGGTCGTGCTGGCGCTGCTGCTGTATCCGCGCCGACGCCCCGGCCGCTCCCAGCGCGGCGCCTGGGTGTGGGTGGCGGGCGTGCCGCTGCTCGGTCCGACGGTGTACGCGCGCTACGACGTGATGGTGACCGCGGTTGCCGTGGCGGCGCTGCTCGCCGGGGCCCGGCATCCGCGGGTGATGGGGGCGCTGACCGCGTTCGGGGCGCTGCTGAAGGTGTGGCCGGCGCTGCTGCTGGTCGGTGCCGTGCGGCGGCGGGCGTGGTGGTCGGCGGCGGTGACCGCGACGGGAATCGCGGCGCTGTTCTCGGTGTCCATGCCGGGTGCCTTCGCCTTCCTGACCTTCCAGCGGGACCGGGGCACCGAGGTGGAGTCGCTGGGCGCCCTGGTCTTCCATGTGGCCCGGCACTTCGGCTGGCAGGGCCAGGTGCTGCTGAACTACGGGTCGATCGAGTTCGTCGGCCCGTATGTGGACCAGGTCAGCACGGCGGCACTGGCGCTGACCGTGACCGCGTTCGGCTGGCTGCTGCTGTGGCGGCTGCGCGCGACCCGCAGGGCGCCGCACACCCTCGCGGAGGCGGCCTTCACCGCCGTCCTGCTGTTCACGGTCACCAGCCGGGTGATCAGCCCGCAGTACCTGGTGTGGCTGATCGGCCTGGCCGCGGTCTGTGTCTCCTACCGGGCGAGCCGCATGGGGGCGCCCGCACTGATGGTGGTGGCCGCGTCCTTCCTGACGGTGCTGGAGTTCCCGCTCGGCTTCCTGCACGTGGTGACGAGCGACCGGTACGGCGTTCTGCTCCTGCTGCTGCGCAACGGCCTGCTGGTCGCGGCCTCGGTGACGGCAGCCCGCCGGCTGTGGCGCTCGACCGTGCCGCCGTCCCCCACCGCCCCGCTGCCACCGCGACCGACCCACCCCCGGCAGACCCCGGTCTCCTCCTGACCCGGCCGACCTGACGACGCCCCGAGGCGCCCCGGGCCTGGCCTGTCCTGAGAAGCTCCACGACGGAATCGGACGTCACTCGCTCCGGATCAGCTGCTCCCGGACATACTGCCGCCACTGCTCGGTGAACGCCCCCGGTGTCGTCCCCAGCACCTTTTTCAGCGCGTCCTCGACCGCGCCCGGGCGCTTCTCGTGGGTGCCGACGGCACGGTAGAAGGCGCCGAGGCGGGCCGTGCCCCAGTGGTCGGCGATCATCCGGCAGGCCAGCCAGCCGCCCTCGTAGGCCTGGGCGAGCTCGGCCGGGTCGCTGGTGAAGCCGAAGTCCTTGTCGGTGGGGAGCCGGGTGGGCGGGTGGCCGTCCTGCACGGCGCGGGTGAGTTCCGGCGCGGCCTCGGTGGGGGTGCGGCCGGTGCCGAGGTAGCCGATCCAGTCCGCGTAGCCCTCGGAGAGCCACAGCGGGGTCGCGGCGGTGGTGTGCGCGCGGGTGGCCACATGAGTGGTCTCATGGGTGAGCACCACCTGCTTGCCGAGGTCGCCGAGGATGGCGTACGCCTCCGGGTTGACGACCACCCGGTCCGCCGGCGCCGTGCCGGAGCCGCCCGCCTCACCGGTGGTGACTGCGGCTATCCCCCGGTAGTTCGCCGCGGGCGAGCCGAGAAGCCCCGCCATGCCCTGTAGCGAACGCGGGACGAGGACCACGACATGGCGGCTCCAGTCGGTGCCCCAGGCCCGGGAGACGGCGGGTACGGCGCGGTCGGCCAGCGTGGCGTACCGGCGCAGTTGGGCGGCGGGCCGGCCGGTGCCCAGCACCAGGCTGTGCGTGCCCCTGACGGCGGTCACGAGGCCCTGGTCCCACAGCTGCTGTCCGGTGTCCTTGGCGGGCCTGTCGGCGGTGACGTACCACCTGCCGTCGGCGGTGCGGCCCAGGGTGAGGGTGCGGCGGGCGTCGACGGGGGCCTTGTCGTACCCGGCGACCCGGTACCCCAGGTCGGCGTCGGCGGTGGCGCCGGAGGAGGTGCGGTGCACGGCGGTGACCCGGTAGGCCCAGGAGGCCAGCGGCAGGGCACGCAGCCGGGTGTACTCCGTGCGGGTGCCCGTCGCCCCGTACGCCGTCTCGTCGTGGTGGAGAAGCGCGGCGGAGCGCCGGTCGAGCAGCTGCTGCACCTCGGTGCGGGCGGAGTCGGCGGGGGTGCCGCCGCAGCCGGCCAGGGGCAGCAGCAGCCCCAGCCCCACGACCCCGATGCTCCACGCCCGCCTGCGACCAGCCACTTCCCGATCGTAACGGCGCCCGGCCCGGTTCAGGGCCGGGTGACCGAGGAGACCGGCATCATGCCGACCGGGTCGTAGCGCACCGCGGCGCCCGGATAGGGGGCGTGGATGACCTGGCCGTCGCCCACGTACATGCCCACATGGCTGGCGTCGGAGCGGTAGATCACCAGGTCGCCGGGGCGGGCCTGGGAGAGCGGGACCTGCCGGCCGGCGAAGCGCTGCTCCTGCGAGGTGCGCGGCAGCTGGACCCCGGCGTGCGCGTACGACCACTGCATCAGGCCCGAGCAGTCGAAGCCGGAGGGGCCGCTGGCGCCCCACACATACGGCCGGCCGAGGGCGGAACGGGCGGCGGCCACCGCGGCGGCGGCGCGGGGGTCGGGAGAGTCCGCGGTGTCGGGGGCGAGGAGGCCGGTCAGGTCGGACAGGTCGAGACGGCCGTCGCCGTCGGAGCGCGAGGCGCGGCCGAATGCGGCGCGTTCGGCGGGCGGGAGCGCGTCGAGCAGCTGCCGGGCCTTGGCGAGCTTCTGCACCACGGTCCGCTTGTGCACGGTCACGGCCTTGCGGCTGCTCTCCAGCTCGGCGAGCTTCCCGACCGCCACCGTGCGCTCCTGGGCGAGGTCCCGCAGCGCCGACTGCAACTCGCGCAGCTGACCGGCCTGTTGGGCGGTGATGCGGTCGAGGGTGGACGCCCTGTCGAGGTAGTCGTCGGGGTTGGCGGAGAAGAGCAGCGCCACGGCCGGGTCGATGCCGCCCGCGCGGTACTGGGCGCCGGCGAGCGAACCCAGCTGCTCGCGCAGGGTGTTGACGCGCTGCTGCTGCCGGGCGATGAGGTCCTGGGCGTCGCGTACCTCGCGGCGCAGCGTGCCGGCCCGCTCCTGGGCCTTGTCGAAGGCCTGGGTCGCCTGCTCGGCCTCCTGGTAGAGCCGGTCCACCTCGGCCCGGGTGTCGGCGTGCGGTGCGGCCTGTGCCGGTACGGCGCCCAGCGCGGCGGCCGTGGCCGACAGGACGCACAGGGCGACGGCGCCCCGGTCGAATCCGGAGGAGGCAAGACGGCGATGAGACCCCACGGCAGTCCTTCTGCTGGCGGACAGAGACCGTTTCCCCGGCGCCTGGGGACGGGGAGGCCCCGGCGCCGGGGAAACGCGGCAGACAGTAGCCGTGCGGAAGGGGCCGGACCAACGGCCGTGGCGGCAACATACGGTGACGCCCCGCCGCTGACCCAGGTCATTGGCGGGGCGTCGAGTCACCTTCGGTCCACGGGATTCGCCCGTTCGGGCGCCCCCGGGCGAGCGTTCCGCCGGGATGGCGGGGGTATCAGACCCGGTTTCGCGGGGTCGTTCTCGTCAGGGGTGTCAGACCCGGACGCCGAACTGGAACGGCATGTCGCTCATCGCCTCGTAGCGGACCACAGCACCGGTGTGCGGGGCGTGCAGCACCTGGCCGTTGCCGGCGTACAGGCCCACGTGGTGGATGTCGCCGTAGAAGAAGACCAGGTCGCCGACCTTGAGCTGGCTCTGGTCGTAGATCCGGGTGCCGATGGTGGCCTGCGACTCGGAGGTGCGCGGTATGGAGACACCGGCCTGGGCGTAGGCCCAGGAGGTCAGGCCCGAGCAGTCGAAGGAGGACGGGCCGGAGGCGCCGTAGACGTACGGCGAGCCGAGCACGCTCTGGGCGGCGGAGAAGGCCGCCGCGGCGCGGCCGGAGGCCGGCGGGGCGTCGCCGAGGTTCACGCGCTGGCTGGAGGAGCGGTCGGCGCGCGCCTGCTGGGCGGCGAGCTCCGCCTTCTCCTTGGCCGTCAGGGTGTTGAGGATCTTCTGCGCGGCGGCCAGCTTGGCCTGGACTTCCTTCTTCTTCTGCTCCAGCTGGGTGCGCGTGGAGGAGAGGTCCTTGAGCTTGTCGGCGGCTTCCGCCCGCTCCTGGGCCAGTTCGCGCTGTTTGTCCTGAATCTTCTTCAGGGCGTCGACCTGCTGGGCGCTCAACTGGTCGAGCGTGGAGGCCTTGTCGAGGAAGTCGTCCGGGTTGGAGGACAGGAAGAGCTGGACCGAGGGGTCGATGCCGCCGGAGCGGTACTGCGAGGTGGCCAGCGAACCCAGGCCGTCGCGCAGCTTGTTGAGGTCCTGCTGACCCCGAGCGACGTTGTCCTGGATGGTGGAGATTTCCTTCTGCAGCTTCTGCTGCTTCTCCTTCGCCCCGTCGAACTTCTCCGAGGCCTGCTCTGCCTGCTGGTAGAGCTCGTCGACCTTGGCCTTGACCTGGTCCTTGGTGAGCTTCTGGCTCGGCGCGGCGTTGGCGGCGTTCGCGCTCAGGACGACGGCTGCGGCGGCTGCGGTGGTCAGCACGGTCACGCGGGCGCGACTCTGCTGCTTGGGTCGACGATGGGACGCCACGGAGGACGAACTCCTTCTCGTGAGTGAGTGAGCGATCACCCGTTCGGAGGTTCGAGCCCAGACCCTAGTGACCTTCTTGTGATCAGATCAAATCCTCACACCAGAAAATCTGGTCACGCAATGCATTCTTTGCACTCAACTCACACGGGGTGAGGCCTGCTTGACGCTACGTTGCGTGACGATACGACCAATTCGGGCATTGCATATGCCGCTTGGACCTTCAGGACAGTCGCTTCAGAAGCACCGCAGAGGCGACCGGACGGGCACCCGCCCTGGCGACCCCGTCGGCCACCTCCCGGTCGGTGGAGGCGACGATGACCGGACGGCCCGGCGGCTCCGCGCGCACGAGCTGCCGGATCAGCTCGTCGGCCGTGACACCCGGCTTCGAGAACAGCACGCGCACGCCGCGCGGCGGGGCCAGCAGCACCGGGGCGGCCAGTTCGGCGCCGTCGAAGACACAGGTCACCTCGGCGCCGGTCTGCGCGGAGAGCGCGGAGAGCTGCCCGAGGAGCCGGAGCCGCTGCTTCTCCAGCGGCATCTGCGGATAGCCGGTCTTGGTGACGTTGTAGCCGTCGACCACCAGATGCGCCTGGGGCAGCGCCAGCAACTGGTCGAGAATCGCGGGATCGTTCTCCGACAGGGCGCGCGCCGCGATGTCCTTCGGTGTCATGCGGCCCGGTTCGACCGCGTCGACGGTCTCGGCGGGCCGTACGGACACGGGCGGCAGGGCGAGTTCGCGCCGGAGGCCCTGGGTCGCTTCCAGCAGGGTGTCGAGCAGCAGCCGCACCCGCATGTCCTCCACGCTGCGGCCCTCACGGGCCGCGCGGCGGGTGGCCTCCAGCGCGGCCTCGGCCTCGCCGAGCCGGGCCTTGAGCCGACGCGCCTCGCTCTCCGCGGCCGACACACGCAAGTGCGCCTCGGCGCGTACGGCGTCCATCTCGCCCTGGGCCTTGCGCAGGGCGGCCTCGCCCCGCTTGACGTCGCTGAGGGCGGCCCGGAGCTTACGGTGCAGCGAGTCCGCTTCCTTCTTCGTCGACTCCAGCTCCGTACGCAGCCGTTCGGTCTCGGCTCGGGTGTGTTCGCGGGCCTGGGCGAGCTCGGCGCGCAGCCGTTCCAGCTCGGCCCGGCTCTCCTCGTCGGCGCGCTCGGCGTCCGCGCGCTGGACCTCCTCGCCGGCCGCCGTGACCAGCTTCACCCAGCCCGCCGGGCGCAGTACGTAGGCCGCGGCCGCCACGTCGAGCGGGTCCGCGGCCGGGAGCGGCGAGCCGGAGTCGAGGGCGCCGGCGAGTTCCGGCTGCGCCTCTCTGAACTTCTCCCCGATCCGCTGCCGGAACAGCGCGTCGGTCTCCAGCGCCGCCGCCATCGCGTTCCCGGCGAACTTGGCCCGGCGAGTGGGGGTGAACCGGGCGTACTGCCTGAGTTGTGCGGGCAGTTCCATGACGGTCAGACCGCCGAAGCCGTCCGAGACGATCTGGACGACTCTGCGTCGCACCCCGTCGGGCAGCGGACGGTCAAGCACCTCAGCGGTGCCGTCGCCCGGCCCCCCGCCTGCGGTCTCCACCATCCGTCACACCCCACTACTTCAACTTCTTCGGGGCCGCTCCGCTCAGGAGCCGGCACCCGGCCTGTCCACGAGTTCCACCTGGTCCACCGCGTTGCACCAGCGGCACCGCACCGACTCGATGGTCTCACTGACCACCTCGCGCTCCTCCACGGTCGGCTCGCCGGCCAGATCGAGGTGGACATACTCGACGACCTTCGAGGAACGCGTCACGTCGAACCGGGTGAGGTTGCCGCACAGGGTGCAGCGCCATCGGGTGGTGGCGGTCGGCAGGGGAACCGTCATCGTGGCAGTCCGCTTCCTTCTCGTAGTCCTCACCGCGCCGCCGGCCGACGCGTGTGGCCGTAACCCTACGGCCTGGCGGCAACCCCCCGCTGGTCCGTCCATGGCGGCGAGGCGGTCTGTCAGCTTGCGTCCCGTTACGTCATGCTCTGTAGTCATGATCAGCCAGTGGAGCACGGCGGCCGGCAGGGCCTGCAGAGCGGTCCGGAGCACATCGGCCCCCATGACGCACGGCCTCATCGCCCTGTGCTGTCTGCTCTTCGTCCTGGGCCCGGCCTCGGGGCTCACACCGGGGTACGGCTCCGGGGCGGGCCTGCTCGCCGCGCAGCGGGCGTACTTCCGGGGCTGGGGCGTGGTGCCGGCCGAGCTGTTCGCCAGGCCGGTGCGGGAGGCCCTGACCCCCGCCACGGCGCTGTTCGTGCACGGCAGCTGGGTGCATCTGCTCGGCAACATGCTCTTCCTCTTCGTCTTCGGCGTGATGACCGAGGAACGGATGGGCCGGGTCCAGTTCACCCTCTTCTACGTCGGCTGCGGCTATCTCGCCCTGCTCGGCTACGCGGCCGCCAACGCCACCTCCGAGCAGTCGCTGGTGGGCGCGTCCGGGGCGATCTCAGCGGTCCTCGGAGCGTTCCTCTACCTGTTCCCCCGGGCCCGTGTGACCAGTCTTCTGCCGTTCCTGTTCTTCCTGCCACTGCGGTTCCCCGCGTGGATCGTGCTGCCGTTCTGGGCGGCGCTGCAGTGGGCGGCGGCGGGGCGCTCCGCGCAGGGGCCGGGGGTGGCCTATCTGGCACACCTGGTGGGATTCGTGCTGGGGTTCGTCTACGCGTGGGTGCGCTACGGGAAAAAGAAGAGCCCGAAGGGCGGCCCTGGAAGGGCGGTGGTGGGAGACGGGCGGGCGACTAGAGTGAAAGCCGCCCCTGCTCAGGCCCCCGAGGGAGAGAACCTGCCGTGATCACCGCGATCGTCCTGATCAAGACCAGCGTGGACCGGATCCCCGAGATCGCGGAGCAGATCGCTTCGCTGGACTCGGTCAGCGAGGTCTTCTCCGTCACCGGTACGTATGACTTGATCGCGATGGTCCGGGTGCGGCAGCACGATGATCTCGCCGATGTCATCCCCGGGCGGATCAGCAAGATCCCTGGTGTGGAGGGCACGGACACGCACGTGGCGTTCCGGACGTACTCGCAGCACGACCTGGAGGCGGCTTTCTCGATCGGCCTGGACAACTAGGGGCTGCGCCGCTCAGGCGGTGCCTTCTCGTCTGCCGGGCGAGATGCGCCGGCGGGCACGGGCCGTGCCTGGTTGCTCGTGCCCACGCGACGGCAGCCGCTCATCAGACACAGCCCCGCGCCCCTTCGGGGAGCTGCCCTTGGCGTCGGCCTCACACCGCCGGGACGCAGCGGCCGTCCTCCGTGCGGTAGGTCCACTTGGCACCCTCGGTGATCAGTTCCTTCACCGCCGTGACAAAGCGGTCGACATGCTCGTCCGGCGTGCCCGCGCCGAAGCTCACGCGGATGGCGTTGAGGGACTTCTCGCCCGGTGCGGCCTCGGGGGCGCCGCATTCGCCCTGGGTCTGGGGGTCGGTGCCGAGCAGGGTGCGGACCAGGGGGTGGGCGCAGAAGAGGCCGTCGCGGACGCCGATGCCGTACTCGGCGGAGAGCGCGGCGGCGAAGTGGGAGCTGTTCCAGCCCTCCACCACGAAGGAGATCACGCCCACGCGCGGGGCGTCGTCGCCGAAGAGGGACAGCACCTTCACCTGGGGCACCTCGGCCAGACCCGCGCGGACCGTACGGACGAGGTGCTGCTCACGGGCGACCAGGGTGTCCCAGCCGGCCTCGGTGAGTGCCTTGCAGGCCGACGCGATGGAGTAGGCGCCGATCACATTGGGCGACCCCGCCTCGTGCCGCGCGGCGCTCTCGTGCCACTCCACGTCCACGCCGCCGTCCTGACGCCGGGTCACCTTGCGGCTGGCGCCGCCGCCCGCCAGGTACGGCTCGGCCACGCGCAGCCAGTCGGCGCGGCCGGCCAGGACGCCGGAGCCGAAGGGGGCGTACAGCTTGTGGCCCGAGAAGGCGACCCAGTCGACATCCAGGTCACGGACGGACACGGGGTGGTGCGGGGCCAGCTGGGCGGCGTCCAGGACGATACGGGCGCCGTGCGCGTGGGCGGCTGCCGCCAGCTCCCGTACGGGCCACAGCTCGCCGGTGACGTTCGAGGCGCCGGTGACGCAGACCAGGGCCGGGCCGTAGGGGTCGCGGTCGGCAAGGGCGCGCTCCAGGGTCGTGACGGCCTGCTGCGGGGTGCGGGGGGCGTTCAGGTAGGTGACCCGGGCGTCCTGCCAGGGCAGCAGGCTCGCGTGGTGCTCGGTCTCGAAGACGAAGACCTGGCAGTCGGCGGGGAGAGCACGGGCCAGGAGATTCAGGGAGTCCGTGGTGGAGCGGGTGAAGACCAACTGGTCGTCGGCGCGGCAGTCCAGGAACGCGGCGACCGTCCTGCGGGCGTTCTCGAAGAGGTCGGTGGAGAGCTGGGAGAGGTAGCCGGCGCCGCGGTGGACGCTGCCGTAGTACGGCGCGTAGGCGGCCACGTCGTCCCAGACGCGCTGCAGGGCGGGGGCGCTGGCCGCGTAGTCGAGGGCCGCGTAGGTGACCTCGCCGCCGGTGACGAGCGGGACGGTGACATCCCGGCCCAGAACGGGCAGCGGGGCGCAGACGGACTGGTCGGAGGCAGCGGTGAAGACAGACATGGGGGAACTCCCGTGAGGACGCACACCGAAGACGGCGTACGGGAAAGGTGAGAAGGGGTGTGCGGAGGCGGGGCTCTGCGGCCCTATCGCATTCGCTTGCTCACGGAAGGCTCCCTCGATGACCAGGACCCCTGGTCCCGCGCTCAGCGGCGCGCGAGGGGTCCGCGCTTGCCGTAGACCTCGCTGCCTACGACCTGGTCCTCACCCGGGGCACCCCGCCACGGACGGAGGGTTGCCGGACAGCCGGCCGGGGCCGAATGGCTGTCACTCATGACCTGGTACAGGAACGTACGGGAAAAGATCGTCGTCCCGCAACCCGAGTCCGGATTGCGGGACGACCGCCGATCACCGCTAGGCGTTGCTCGCCGCCACCCACCGCTCCAGCGTTCGCTTCGCCGCCCCCGAGTCGATGGACTCCGCCGCCTTCGCCATGCCGGCCCGCAGCTGCGCGGCGAGCGGGGCGTCCGTCGGGTGCAGGGCGACGAGAGCCGCCGCGGAGTTCAGCAGCACGGCGTCCCGTACGGCCCCCTTCTCACCGTCGAGCAGGCGGCGGGCGACCTCCGCGTTGTACGACGCGTCCGCGCCGCGCAGGGCCTCCACGGGGACGAGATCGATACCGACGTCCCTCGGGTCGAAGGCCTCCTCGGTGACCTTGCCGTCCCGGACGACCCAGATCCGCGAGGTGGCGGTCGTGGTCAGCTCGTCCAAGCCGTCGTCGCCGCGGAAGACCAGGGAGGAGTTGCCGCGCTCGGCGAGGACGCCGGCCACGATCGGGGCCATCCGGAGGTCCGCCACGCCGACGGCCTGGGCGCGGACCTTCGCCGGATTCGTCAGCGGACCGAGGACGTTGAAGGTCGTACGGATGCCCAACTGGCCACGGGCGGCGGCCACATGGCGCAGCGCCGGGTGGAACTTCACCGCGAAGCAGAAGGTGATCCCGGCCTCCTCGGCGACCTGCGGGACCCGCTCCAGCGGGAGGTTCAGATTCACGCCCAGCTTCTCCAGCACGTCCGACGCGCCCGACGCCGAGGACGCGGCCCGGTTGCCGTGCTTGACGACCTTCGCGCCGGTGCCGGCGACGACGATCGCGGACATGGTGGAGATGTTCACCGTCTTGGCACCGTCACCGCCGGTGCCCACGATGTCGACGGTCTCCCCCGGCACCTCGATGACGTTCGCGTGGTCGTACATGGCGCGGACCAGCCCGGTGATCTCCTCCACCGTCTCGCCCTTGGCCCGCAGGGCCACGGCGAACCCGGCGATCTGCGCGTCCGTCGCCTCCCCGCGCATGATCCGGTCCATCGCCCAGGCGGTGGCGTCCGCGCTCTGGTCGCGGCCTGCCAGCAGGGCGTTCAGTACCTCGGGCCAGGAACGGCCCGCCGCGGTGTCGCCTCCAGCGGGGGTCACAGCGCTCATCAGCCGCTCCTGGTGTCGTGAGAAAGAGTGTGATCCCAGCCTATCCACCTCCGGACACGGCGAAGGGCCCCGTCCGTAAGCCGGACGGGGCCCTTCAGCGTGGCGTGGCGACGCGGGGATCAGTGGTGGCCGTGGCCGCTCGTGATCTCCTTGTACTCCTCGACGGTCGGCTTCGGGATCTGGTTGTCCTCGCCGTAGTAGCCGCTGGACAGCTTCACCCGGAGCTTCTCCGAGGCCGGAATCTTGCGCTCGACACCGTTCTCGTCGACCGTCGGGCCGATCTCGGCCGGCTCGTACTGGTGGTGAGCCGTGAGCGTGTGCAGCTGCTCCTGGCTGAGCGGCTCGTGCACCTCGATGAACTCACCGTGCGGCAGCCGCTTGATGATGCCGGTCTCGCGACCGTGCAGCACCTTGTCGCGGTCGCGACGCTGCAGACCCAGGCAGATCCGCTTGGTGACGAGGAACGCGAAGACCGGGCCGACGAAGAAGGCGATCCGGACGAACCAGGTCACGGCGTTGATCGACAGGTGGAAGTGCGTGGCCCACAGGTCGTTGCCGCCGCCGACCAGCAGCGTCAGGTACAGCACCATCCAGGCGACACCGAGACCGGTGCGCGTCGGGGCGTTGCGCGGGCGGTCCAGGATGTGGTGCTCGCTCTTGTCGCCGGTGACCCAGGACTCGATGAACGGGTAGACCGCGATCGCCACGAGGACCAACGGGAAGATCATCAGCGGGATGAAGACGCCCAGGACGAGCGTGTGACCCCAGAAGTTGATCTCCCAGCCCGGCATGAAGCGGATCAGGCCCTCGGAGAAGCCCATGTACCAGTCGGGCTGGGCGCCGGTGGACACCTGGTCCGGACGGTAGGGGCCCATGGCCCAGATCGGGTTGATCTGGGCGACCGCCGCGATGGCCGCGATGACACCGAAGACCAGGAAGAAGAAGCCTCCGGCCTTGGCCATGTACACCGGCAGCAGCGGCATGCCGACGACGTTCTTCTCGGTCTTTCCGGGACCCGCGAACTGCGTGTGCTTGTGGTAGAAGACCAGGATCAGGTGGCCCACCATCAGGCCGAGCATGATGCCCGGCAGCAGCAGGATGTGGATCGAGTAGAACCGGGCGACGAAGTCGTGACCGGGGAACTGGCCGCCGAAGAGGAAGAACGACAGGTACGTGCCGACGATCGGCACGGACAGGATCGCGCCCTCCATGAAGCGGACACCGGTGCCGGAGAGCAGGTCGTCCGGGAGCGAGTAACCGGTGAAGCCGGTGAACATGCCGAGGACGAACAGCAGGAAGCCGAACAGCCAGTTGATCTCACGCGGCTTGCGGAACGCGCCGGTGAAGAACACGCGCATCATGTGCACGAACATGCCGGCGAGGAAGATCAGCGCGGCCCAGTGGTGGATCTGCCGGATGAGCAGACCACCGCGCACGTCGAAGGAGATGTGCAGGGTCGAGTTGAACGCCTCGGACATCAGCTGTCCCTGGAGCGGGACATACGAGCCGTGGTACACGACCTCGTTCATCGACGGGTGGAAGAACAGCGTCAGATAGACACCCGTCAGGATGATGATGATGAAGCTGTACATGCACACTTCGCCCAACATGAACGACCAGTGGTCGGGGAAGATCTTGCGCATGTTGGACTTGGCCAGGGAGTAGATCCCGAGCCGGCCGTCGGCCCAGTCGGCGATCCGCTCGCCGGCCGGTGCCTTCCCGCGAGAGCGGGGCGTCTCGTTCGCAGCAGTACTCATCCGCGCTCCCAGAATGCAGGACCGACGGGCTCCTCGAAGTCGCCGAGCGCCTGGAGGTAACCGTCGCTGTCCACGCCGATGCGCAGCTGCGGCAGGGCGTGGCCGGCGGGGCCGAAGATCACTCGGGCACCGTCGGAGAGGTCGAAGGTGGACTGGTGGCACGGGCACAGCACGTGGTGCGTCTGCTGCTCGTACAGCGAGATCGGGCAGCCGACGTGGGTGCAGATCTTCGAGAAGGCGACGATGCCCTCGTGCGACCAGTCGAGCTCGCGCTTGTCCTTGATGTTGCCCGGCTGCAGCCGGACGATCATCAGCGCGGCCTTGGCGATCTCCGTCTGGAACTCCTCGTCCGTCTCCTGAAGCCCGTCGGGCTTGGCGAAGGTGAGGGAACCGACGGCGACGTCCTCGGGGCGCAGCGGCAGGCCCGTGTTCATGTTGACCAGGCGCTTGCCCTTGGCCCACAGCGTGTGCCGCAGCGAGGTGCCGGGCAGCGGCCCCAGGTCGCGCAGCAGCATGAGGCTGGAGAGCGGGAACAGGGCCAGCGCGCCGAACATCGTGTTGCGCAGCAGCTTGCGGCGGCCGAGCGCCGACTCCTTGGCGCCCTGCCGGAAGTCCGCGTGCACCTTCGCGCGGACGTCGGCCGGGGCCTCGATGGCGTGCCGGTCGTCGGCGACCTCGACGTCGGACATCAGGGTGCGGGCCCAGTGGACCGCGCCCGCGCCGATGCAGAACAGCGACGCCCCGAGGGTCAGGCCCAGCGCGAAGTTCAGCGCGCTGAGGTGCCCGATCGGGAAGACGAAGATGCTCTTGTCGTGCGGGATCGTCACGTACGAGACGATGAAGCCGACGGTGGCCAGCATCGACACCGTGAACAGCAGGGCGACCACGCGCTCGGACCGCTTGGCGGCCCGCTCGTCGATGTCCTGGATCCGGTGCTCGTGAGGCGGCAGCCCCGGGTCGGCGAACGGGTTCTTCTCGTCCGCGACCGCTACCGTGCCGTGGGCGTGGTCCTGCTCTGCGGGCAGGCTCTCTTCTGGAATGTCTTGGCTACTCATGACTTCTTGGCCTTTGCGGTCCGAGCGGCGACCCAGACGGCGACCACGATCAGCGCGCCGAGTCCGAAGATCCAGGCGAACAGACCCTCACTGACCGGCCCGAGGCCGCCCAGCTCCAGACCGCCGGGGTTCGTCGTCTCGCTGCTGTCGACCGCGTGCAGGTACGCGATGATGTCCTTCTTGTTCTTGGAGGACAGCGTGGTGTCGGGGAAGGACGGCATGTTCTGCGGGCCGGTCTGCATGGCCTCGTAGATGTGCTTCGGGTCGACACCCTCGAGAGTCGGCGCGAACTTGCCCTTGGTCAGGGCGCCGCCCTTGCCGGTGAAGTTGTGGCACTGCGCGCAGTTGGTGCGGAACAGCTCGCCACCCTTGGCGATGTCCGCGCCGGCGGGACCGTACTGGTCCTTGGTCGGCACGCTCGGGCCGGCGCCCAGCGAGGCGATGTACGCGGCGAGCTGGTCGATCTGCGTCTGGTTGTAGACGACCTTCTTGCGCGGGACCTGGGCGCCCTGCGAGGTGGCGGCCGGCATACGGCCGGTGCCGACCTGGAAGTCGACGGCCGCGGCACCCACGCCGACCAGGCTCGGCCCGTCGGAGGAGCCCTGGCCACCGGTGCCGTGGCAGCTGGCGCAGCCGACCTCGTAGAGCTTCTTGCCCTCCTTGATGGTCAGGGACTGGGCGGAATCATCGGCCTGCGCCTTGCCCGCGGGTGCGAACGCGGCGTACAGCCCCCCAGTGGCCGCCAGCGCGAGGAGTAGGACGACGACCGCCGCCAGCGGATGGCGTCGTCGTGCGGAGAGCTTTTTCACGGATTACCCCGGTGTCAGGATCTTCTGCGTCGGTGCTTCTGGATGTGCGGGAGCCGGTCCCGGCTACTTGATCAGGTAGATCGTGGCGAAAAGGCCGATCCAGACCACATCGACGAAGTGCCAGTAGTAGGACACGACGATGGCGGCGGTCGCCTGCTCGTGGGTGAACCTCTTGGCCATGTAGGTGCGGCCGAGGACCAGCAGGAAGGCGATGAGGCCGCCCGTCACGTGCAGGCCGTGGAAGCCGGTGGTCAGGTAGAACACCGAGCCGTACGGGTCGGAGGAGAGCGAGATGCCCTCGTCCCTCACCAGGCTCGTGTACTCGTAGATCTGACCGCCGATGAAGATCGCACCCATGATGAAGGTGACGATGAACCACCCTCTGAGCTTCTTCACGTCACCGCGCTCGGCCGCGAACACGCCGAGCTGGCAGGTGAGCGAGGAGAGCACCAGGATCGTGGTGTTCGTCGCGGAGAAGGGCACATTGAGCGCGTCGGCCATGTGCTTCCAGTGCGCCGGACCCGTCACCGATCGCAGGGTGAAGTACATCGCGAAGAGGGCCGCGAAGAACATCAGCTCGGAACTCAGCCAGATGATGGTTCCGACGCTGGTGAGGTTCGGCCGGTTGACCGACGGGTGCGCGTGCCCGGTTTCTACTGTCGTTGCTGTCGCCACGACCGACATTATGTCGGTCGCTTATCCCGCCCTCACTCCGGGGGGTGCCGTTCGGAGTGTTGCTGCCCGCCGAACCGGTGTTGACGTGGTGTTCATGGGGACTTCGACGGGAGTAAGCTCCGCCCCGAACGGCCCTGTCCGTCCCGTCCGTACGACGCTGACGTCCCGGAGGAACAATGCAGCCGACCGCCACGGTGCTGGTCTACAGCGACGACTCCAACACCCGCGAGCAAGTACGGCTGGCCACCGGCCGCAGGCCGGCTCCCGACGTCCCCCTGGTCGAGTTCGTGGAGTGCGCGACGCCCGACGCGGTGCTGCGCGAGCTGGGCAAGGGCGGTATCGACGTGTGCGTGCTCGACGGCGAGGCCGTGCCGATGGGGGGCATGGGGGTGTGCCGGCAGATCAAGGACGAGGTGTTCAACTGCCCGCCGGTGCTCGTCCTCATGGGCCGGCCGCAGGATGCCTGGTTGGCCACGTGGAGCCGGGCTGACGCGGCTGTGACTCTTCCGGTGGATCCTGTGGAGTTCGCCTCGGCCCTCGCTTCGCTGCTCCGTCAGAAGCGGTTGCTGAGCGCCTAGGAGCCCGGGGCGCGATGGTCGTGCGCGAGAGCGGGTCCATGGGGCCTTCTCGCGCCGCTTCAGGGCGCTCACGTGGCCGTTGGCTGCAGTCTCACCGTGTCCGCATCGGACGGGCCGTCCTGCTTGCCGTTGGTCAGGGCGCTGCCCTTGCGCCACTTGTTCCAGTCGACGTTCCAGTCGCCGAAGCCGTTGCCGAAGTCCTCCATTTCGCGGCCTCTGGAGTTGACGACCTTGACGATGTCGCCCTGGTGGATGTTGTCGAAGAACCACTTGGCGTTGCCGGTGCTCATGCCCGTGCAGCCGTGGCTGACGTTGGCGTAGCCCTGCGAGCCCACGGACCAGGGCGCGGCGTGCACGTACTCGCCGGACCAGGTCACCCGGGTGGAGTAGTAGACCGACAGGTCGAAGGAGTCCGAGCTGCCCGCGGCGATGCCGATCGTGGAGCTGCGCATGCGGACGACGTACGCCTTCTCCAGGACGACCTTGATGCCGTTGCGGGTGTCGAAGCCGGGTCGGCCGGTGGTGACCGGGATCTGCTTGATGGCCTGGCCGTCCTTGTAGAACGTCAGTCGGTGCGCCGCGGCGTCGGTGATGGCCTCGATCCGGTCACCGATGGTGAGCTTCAGCGGTTTCGACGGGCCGCCCCACAGCCGGTCACTGATCTTGATGCCGTTCAGGTTGCTGTGCACGGTGATGGTGGTGTGGACGGGCCAGTACGCCTCGGGCCGGTAGTGGAGTTCCTTGTCGCTCACCCAGTACCAGGAGCCCTCCACGGCCGGCACGGAGTCCACCCGGAGGGCACGTTCCACGACGGCGCGCTGCGCCTTGTCCTTGACCGGCTGGTCGAGTTGGGCGGTGATGGGCTGGCCGACGCCGTACTCGCCCGACTTCGGGCCGAGGGTGACGGTCAGGCGCTTCTTGCTGCTGGGGTTGCTGGTGTCGAACGTGTAGACCTTGCGGCCGGGCGCGCCGTCGTCGTCCTCGGTGCTCACGGTGACCGTGTAGTGGGTGTTGGCGGCCAGCGGGGCGGTGCTGTGCCATCTGCTGCCGTCGGCGGCGAGTTCGCCCGCCACATAGCGCCCTGCGGAGTCCTGAACGGTGACGTCGGTGATGACGTCGTCATCGTTGGCGGTGATCTCCAGGGGCTTGTCCGGATCGGCCCGCTGCTTCGCGTCGGTGGGGCCGTTGAAGGAGATTATGTCCGCCGCGTCGTACGGCTTGGACGACAGAGGGTCGCCGTCCGAACCGCAGGCGGTGACGCCCGCGCCGAGCGCGGTCACCAGCAGGGTGCAGCCGACGACGGTGCGGGTCCGCGGAGAGTGGTTCATACGATCACGCTATGAGGCGTTGACCCCATTTGCGCGGTGAGTAACCCGTACGGGCGACCGACACTGCGGCAAACGACCGAACCGCGCCCGGACAGCCTGTGGAAAAGCCGGAGGCCCGGACCCTCCTGAGGGAGCGTCCGGGCCTCCGGTACGTGCGCGCGGGGTGCGTGCTACTGGGTGCGGTTCTCACCGTGGTAGTACTCGAACACCCAGCCGAACAGACCGACCACGATGAACGGGGCGGAGAAGTAGATCAGCCACCAGCCGACCGCGATGCTGAGGAAGGCGATCGCACCGCCGAAGCCCAGCATGAGCGGCTGCCAGCTGTGCGGGCTGAAGAAGCCCAGCTCGCCCGCGTCGTCCGCGACGTCGGCCTCCTTGTCGTCCTGGGCGCCCGCGTCGACCCGCCGGGCGGTGAAGCCCAGGTAGAAGCCGATCATGATGCTCAGGCCGAAGGCCAGGAACAGTGCGGTGGTGCCGGCCGGCTCCTTCGACCACACGCCATACACGATGGCCATGATCAGGAGGAAGGCGCTCAGCCAGACGAACATCCGACCCTGGATCTTCACTTGCCGGCCTCCTTGCTGCCCGCGATGGCGGTGCCGTGACCGCTGTGCGCGAGCTGCTCGAGCGCGGCGATCTCAGGGTGGTGCAGGTCGAACGCCGGGGATTCGCTGCGGATCCGCGGCAGGGTGAGGAAGTTGTGCCGCGGCGGCGGGCAGGAGGTCGCCCACTCCAGCGAACGGCCGTAGCCCCAGGGGTCGTCCACGTCGACCGGCTTGCCGTACTTGGCCGTCTTCCAGACGTTGTAGAGGAACGGCAGGATCGACAGGCCGAGCAGGAAGGAGCAGATGGTGGAGACCGTGTTCAGGGCGGTGAAGCCGTCGGCCGCCAGGTAGTCGGCGTAGCGGCGCGGCATGCCCTCCACGCCCAGCCAGTGCTGGACCAGGAAGGTGCCGTGGAAGCCGACGAACAGCGTCCAGAAGGTGATCTTGCCGAGGCGTTCGTCCAGCATCTTGCCGGTCATCTTCGGCCACCAGAAGTGGAAGCCGGAGAACATGGCGAAGACGACCGTACCGAAGACCACGTAGTGGAAGTGGGCCACCACGAAGTACGAGTCGGAGACGTGGAAGTCCATCGGGGGCGAGGCCAGGATGACACCGGTCAGACCACCGAACGTGAAGGTGATCAGGAAGCCGACGGCCCAGAGCATCGGTGTCTCGAAGGACAGCGAGCCCTTCCACATCGTGCCGATCCAGTTGAAGAACTTCACGCCGGTCGGCACGGCGATCAGGAACGTCATGAAGGAGAAGAACGGCAGCAGCACACCACCGGTGACGTACATGTGGTGGGCCCACACGGTCACGGACAGACCGGCGATGGAGATGGTCGCGGCGATCAGACCCATGTAGCCGAACATCGGCTTGCGGGAGAACACCGGGATGACTTCGCTGATGATGCCGAAGAACGGCAGCGCGATGATGTACACCTCTGGATGGCCGAAGAACCAGAAGAGGTGTTGCCACAGGAGTGCGCCGCCGTTGGTGGCGTCGAAGACATGGGCGCCGAACTTGCGGTCCGCCTCCAGGGCGAACAGCGCGGCCGCCAGGACCGGGAAGGCCAGCAGGACCAGCACGGCGGTCAGCAGCACGTTCCACACGAAGATCGGCATGCGGAACATGGTCATGCCCGGGGCGCGCATGCAGATGATCGTGGTGATGAAGTTGACCGCACCGAGGATGGTGCCGAAGCCGGAGAAGGCCAGACCCATGATCCACATGTCGGCGCCGATGCCCGGGCTGCGGACCGCGTCCGACAGCGGCGAGTAGGCGAACCAGCCGAAGTCGGCCGCACCCTGCGGGGTGAGGAAGCCGCCCACCGCGATGGTCGAGCCGAACAGGTACAGCCAGTAGGCGAACATGTTCAGCCGCGGGAACGCCACGTCCGGCGCGCCGATCTGCAGCGGCATGATCCAGTTCGTGAAGCCGGCGAACAGCGGCGTCGCGAACATCAGCAGCATGATCGTGCCGTGCATCGTGAACGCCTGGTTGAACTGCTCGTTCGACATGATCTGCAGGCCCGGCCGGGCCAGCTCGGCGCGCATGAGCAGCGCCATCACGCCACCGATCAGGAAGAACGCGAACGACGTCACGAGGTACATCGTCCCGATCGTCTTGTGGTCGGTGGTCGTCAGCCACTTCACCACGACATTGCCGGGCTGCTTACGCCTGACCGGCAGCTCGTCCGCGAACGCGCCTTCAGCTGCCGCGGCACCCTGGGGTTCGTTGAGGATGCTCACAGGTTGTTCGTCTCCCGGTTCTTCTCGTGGCTCGTCTGCGCGATGCCGGCGGGAACGTAACCGGTCTGCCCCTTCTTGGCGAGGTCCTGGAGGTGCTTCTGGTACGCCGCCGGGGAGACGACCTTCACGTTGAACAGCATCCGGGAGTGGTCGACGCCGCAGAGCTCGGCGCACTTGCCGAGGAAGGTGCCCTCGTGGTTCGGGGTCACCTGGAACGCGTTGGTGTGACCCGGGATGACGTCCTGCTTCATGAGGAACGGCACCACCCAGAAGGAGTGGATGACGTCACGCGAGGTGAGGATGAAGCGGACCGTCTTGCCCTTGGGGAGCCACAGCGTCGGACCGGGGTTGCCGGTCTGCGGGTTCCGCGTGCCCGGCGTACCGACGTCGTAGACACCACCGGCGTTCGCCGGGAACTGGTTCTTGAACCGGTCCGGGATGGCGTTCAGGTTCGGGTCGGTCTTGGCGTTGCCGGAGACGCCGGGGACGTTCTCGACGTAGTTGAAGCCCCAGCTCCACTGGAAGCCGACCACGTTGACCGTGACGTCGGGCTTCTTGTCGAGGCTGAGGAGCTTCGTCTCGTCCCGGGCCGTGAAGTAGAAGAGCACCGAGATGATGATGATCGGGACCACCGTGTACAGGGCCTCGATCGGCATGTTGTACCGGGTCTGCGGAGGTACCTCGACCTTGGTGCGGCTGCGCCGGTGGAACATGGCGCTCCACAGGATCAGGCCCCACACCAGCACGCCGACGGCGAGCGCGGCAGCCCAGGAGCCCTGCCACAGGGAGAGGATCCGCGGAGCCTCTTCCGTGGTCGGGGTGGGCATGCCAAGGCGGGGGAAGTCCTTGTATGTGCAACCGGTTGCGGTCGCCAGGACCAGGCCCGCGGTCAGTGCCTGCAGCAGCTTCCGCCGCATCGGGCGCCGCGGCGAGCGGTCGGAGCCGTTGGGACTCACGTAGCGCCTTCCCGAGAGTCTCGCCCGCGCGGTCGGCTGCGGCCTTCTTCTCGCTGGTCGGTCGCCGCCCTGCGTCGGGCAGGGGTTTGGATGTTTATGCGGACCAAACCCTAGCCGACGCCCTCGGGGGGTTCGCGGGGAGGGGTGCCTACTAACTCGGGTGGTTCGCTGAATTGGCGGCTGCGGGTCCGTCGTAGCTGGTCGCGCAGTTCCCCGCGCCCCTTCGGGACGCTGCCCTGACCGGCGGTTTAGCGTTGCCGTATGGCCTACTTTGATGCTGCTTCCGCCGCTCCCCTCCATCCCGTGGCCCATCAGGCGTTGTTGGCCTCTTTGGATGAGGGGTGGGCCGATCCCGCGCGGTTGTACCGGGAAGGGCGCAAGGCGCGGATGCTGCTCGACGCCGCGCGGGAGGCGGCTGCCGAAGCCGTTGGGTGTCGGGCGGACGAGGTGGTGTTCGCCTCCTCCGGTACGCGGGCCCTGCACACGGGTGTCGCGGGGGCGTTGGCCGCGCGGCGCCGGGTCGGGCGCCACCTGATCGTGTCAGCCGTCGAACACTCCTCCGTGCTCCATGCGGCGGAGGTGTTCGAGCGGGACGGGGGGACGGTCACCCAGGTGGCCGTCGACCGGGCCGGAGCCGTCACTCCATCGGACTACGCCTCCGCCCTGCGTCCGGACACCGCGCTGGCGTGTCTGCAGTCGGCCAACCATGAGGTGGGGACCGTGCAGCCGGTCGCCGAGGTGGCCGAGGTGTGCCGGGCCGCCGGGGTGCCGCTGCTGGTGGACGCGGCGCAGTCGCTGGGGTGGGGGCCCGTCGAGGGCGACTGGTCGCTGCTGGCGGCCAGCGCGCACAAATGGGGCGGGCCGTCCGGGGTCGGGCTGCTCGTCGTGCGCAAGGGGGTGCGGTTCGCCGCCCAAGGGCCCGTCGACGAACGGGAGTCGGGGCGAGCACCCGGGTTCGAGAACATCCCGGCGATCGTGGCGGCCGCGGCCTCCCTGCGCGCGGTGCGGGCCGAGGCGGCCCAGGAGGCGGTACGGCTGCGGGAGCTGACGGAGCGGATCCGGGCCCGGGTGCCGCTGTTGGTGCCGGACGTGGAGGTCGTCGGCGACCCCGAGCGCCGGCTGCCCGGGATCGTCACCTTCTCCTGCCTCTACGTCGACGGCGAGGCGCTGCTGCACGAACTGGACCGGGAGGGCTTCTCCGTCTCCTCCGGTTCCTCCTGCACGAGCAGCACGCTGACGCCCAGCCATGTACTGAAGGCGATGGGCGTGCTGAGCGAGGGGAACGTACGGGTGTCCCTGCCGGCGGGGACGGCCGAGGAGGACGTGGAGCGGTTCCTGGCGGTGCTGCCGGGGGCCGTGGCCGGGGTCCGCGAGAAGCTGGGCGCGCCGACCGCACCGGCCGCCCAGGAGGGCCGCGGGGAAGTCCTCGTCGACTCCCTGGGCAAGCGGTGCCCGATCCCGGTCATCGAGCTGGCCAAGGTGTTCGGCCAGGTGCCGGTCGGCGGGACCGTACGGGTCCTCTCCGACGACGAGGCGGCCCGCCTGGACATCCCGGCGTGGTGCGAGATGCGGGGACAGGAGTACGTCGGGGAGGAGCCTGCGGAGCGGGGTACGGCGTACGTGGTACGCCGGGTGAGCTGAACGCCCCAGCTGCCGCCGCGTCAGCGCAGGTGGGCCTGAACCTCCTCGCCGGCCGAATCTCCGTACGCCTTCACGAACCGCTCCATGAAGTGCCCCCGCCGCAGCCGGTACTCCTGCGTCCCCACCGTCTCGATGACGAGGGTCGCCAGCATGCAGCCCACCTGAGCGGCGCGCTCCAGCGAGACACCCCAGGCCAGTCCCGACAGGAACCCCGCACGGAAGGCGTCGCCGACGCCCGTGGGGTCGGCCTTGCGCTCCTCCTCGGGGACGCCGACCTCGATCGGGTCTTCGCCGACCCGCTCGATGCGCACGCCGCGCGAGCCGAGCGTGGTGACGCGGTGGCCG
Source organism: Streptomyces sp. RB17 (assembly GCF_009604455.1). Lineage (GTDB taxonomy): Bacteria > Actinomycetota > Actinomycetes > Streptomycetales > Streptomycetaceae > Streptomyces. Next base: position 1,050,079 of record NZ_WEGL01000001.1, on the reverse strand, counting down.
ACCTTGGCGAGGATCTCGGCGCCGCTCCAGCCGGTCTTGGTCTCGATGAGACCCTTCTCGTACTCGTTGGAGAACAGGTACGTCGCCCCGTCCAGCAGCACCCGGATCTCGTCGCCGTCCATCCGGGCGATCTGCTGGGAGAAGTCGGCGGCGAAGGGGATCCCGCGGGAGCGGCACTCCTCCGTGTGGCGGAGCATCGCCTCGGGGTCGTCGGCGCCGATGAGGACCAGGTCCAGGCCGCCCACGCGGTCGGCGACGGTCTTCAGCTCGATGAGGCGGGCCTCGCTCATCGCGCCGGTGTAGAACGAGCCGATCTGGTTGTGGTCGGCGTCGGTGGTGCACACGAAGCGGGCGGTGTGCAGGGTCTCGGAGATCCGGACCGAATCGGTGTCCACGCCGTGCCGGTCGAGCCAGGCGCGGTACTCGTCGAAGTCGAAGCCGGCGGCGCCGACCAGGATCGGCCCGGTGCCGAGCTGGCCCATGCCGAAGGCGATGTTGGCCCCGACGCCGCCGCGGCGCACGTCCAGGTTGTCGACGAGGAAGGAGAGCGAAACCGTGTGCAGCTGGTCCGCGACGAACTGGTCGGCGAAACGGCCGGGGAATGTCATGAGGTGGTCGGTGGCGATGGAGCCGGTGACTGCGATGCGCACGACGGGGAATCTCCTGCGGGAGGCGGGATTGACAGTTCACGCTACCCGCTCGGCCGCCCACGCAGTAGCTGGCGAAACTACCCGATAGTAGATCTTTCTTCGCGGCCCGGAGCAGGCCTACGGTGCGGTCATGACGAACCTCAAGTTCCGCCACACCGCCCCCGCCCACCTCGGGAGCGAGCCGGAGGGCGACCTCGCCGCACTGCGCGGCGACTGCGCCCGGATGGCTCCCCACTGGGCGGTCCCCGAGCACGCCGAGCCCCGGCCGGTGCCGCCGTCCCTGATCCACGGGGTGACCGTGCCGGTGCGGTCCGCGCGGCTGCTGGACGCGATGTCCGACTACGGCGACTGACGCGGGGCGCATTTCACGGGGAACCGCACGCTCCCCTCGCGCGTCCCATCGCCGTCCCCCAGGCGAGGGAGGCGGGTTACGACCAGCGAGGAGCGATGCGGTGAACACCGAGCGACCCGAGAACCGCGAGCACCCCGAGAGCTCCGAGCACGCCGAGGGCGCAGAGACCACCGAGAGCGCAGAGACCGCCGAGAGCGCAGGGACCGCCGAGAGCGCAGGGAACGCCGGGAGCGCAGGGAACGCCGGGAGCGCAGGGAACGCCGGGAGCCAGGAGGGTTTCGAGGGCTCGGGGAAGCCTGAGCCGGTGCCCGCTGCGGCGGAAGGCGCCGGCGACACGGAGGGCGGGCAGGCCGGCCGGCGGCGGTCGCGGCTCGTCGTCGTCTCCGTCGCCGCCGCCGTCCTGCTGGTCGGCGGCGGTGGCGCCTATCTCGCGGCGAGCAGCGACACCGGCGGCCGTACCGGCGGATCCGGCGCGGCCGGCTCCGGCGCCACTCCCCCGCCGCTCGCGCTGGACGGCTTCGGCGGCACGGGCGGAATCGCGGTGGGCGAGCCGGACCCGTACGGCGCCACCTACGTCGCCCAGGGGGAGCTGCCGGCCGGCCCCGGCTCCGCGCCGGTGTACGTGCCGAAGGGCGAGGTCGGCAAGGACGCGGTGGCCCGGCTGGCCAGGGCGCTGGGCGTCGACGGCGCGCCGGTGGCCGAGGGCCGGATCTGGCGGGTCGGCGGCAAGGACGGCTCCGGGCCGAGCCTGACGGTGAACCGGGACACGCCGGGCAGCTGGACGTTCAGCCGGTACGCGCCGGGCGCCGACGACTGCAAGAAGGGCGTGCTGTGCACGCACGACCCGATGGGCCCGACCGGCGCCCCGGTGAGCCTGCGGAAGGCGACCGAGGCGGCCGCGCCGGTGCTGAAGGCGGCGGGGCTGGACGACGCGAAGATCGACGCGAGCCAGGTCATGGGGAGCCGGCGGGTGGTCAACGCCGATCCGGTGGTCGGCGGGCTGCCGACGTACGGCTGGACGACCGGCCTGACCGTGGACCGACGGGGCGAGCTGGTCGACGGGCACGGGTTGCTCGGGGCGCCGGTGAAGGGCGACACGTACCCCGTGCTGAGCGCCGCGCAGACGCTGAAGCGGATGAACGCGGCACCGAGGAGCGACCACCGCATGGGCATCGGCGGCTGTGCCAGTCCGGTGCCGCTGAAGGACCGGCTGGAGCAGCCCTGCGGCGGGACCACGGGGGTGCCGAAGCGGGGGGCGGACGCGGGCACGGACACGGCGGTCACCGTGGAGAAGGCGGTGTTCGGGCTGGCCGCGCACTCCGTCGCGGGGCGGCAGACGCTGGTGCCGTCCTGGCTGTTCGAGGTGCGGGGGCCTGCCGGCCAGGGCGCGTCGACGGTTTCGTATCCGGCGGTCGATCCCCGGTATCTGGCGTCGGCGGCGACACCCTCGGCGCCTACGGCATCGGCGGCGCCCCGGGACGTGAAGGTCACCGGCTACCTGGCCGAGGACAGTGAGCTGACCGTGAGCTTCTACGGCGGGGTGTGCGCGGACTACACGGTGGCGGCGAAGGAGAGCGGCGAGCGGGTGACCGTGACCGTGACCGAGCATCCCTGGCCGAACAAGGTGTGCGTGCTGATCGCCAAGGAGTACGTGAAGACCGTACGGCTGGCTGCGCCGCTGGACGGGCGGGCGGTGGTCGGTGCCGACGGCAGCCGTATTCCGCAGGGCAAGCCGGGCGCGCTGCGGCCGGACGTCTCGGCACGGGCGCGTTAGCCTCCCGGGACACGACGAAGGCGGCGGCCCCCTCGCAGGGGGCCGCCGCCTTTCTCAAACCGTCGGAATGTGTGCCGCCGGCTCAGCTGAAGGAGTCGCCGCAGGCGCAGGAGCCGGTCGCGTTCGGGTTGTCGATCGTGAAGCCCTGCTTCTCGATCGTGTCCACGAAGTCGATGGTCGCGCCACCCAGGTACGGAGCGCTCATGCGATCCGTGACGACCTTGACCCCGCCGAAGTCCTTCTCCACGTCACCGTCGAGCGAGCGCTCGTCGAAGAAGAGCTGGTAGCGCAGGCCGGAGCAGCCGCCGGGCTGGACGGCGACGCGCAGCGCGAGGTCGTCGCGGCCTTCCTGGTCGAGCAGGGCCTTCACCTTGGCCGCGGCGGCGTCGGTCAGGATGATGCCGTCGGTGACGGTGGTGGTCTCGTCCGATACGGACATCTACATCTCTCCCGGGTTGTACGGAGACTGCTTGCCGACGAGTGCAACCGGCGCTTCCGCGGATTCATTCCGGGCCGGGCAGTCGCGTTGTCGCGTTTTTGGTTCCGCCTTCATGCTCGCACATGCCCAACGAGGCCGACAGCGACCTGTGGAGGGCCCGAGCGGGATTCACGTCACATCGACGCTATGGCCATCGTCAAACTGACGTGAACCGGTTATGATAGATAGCGTCAGTTAGACGAAAAGTAGAAAGGGTGCGTGCCGTGACCACCGCCCAGACCCCGGAACTCGACGTGCAGCCGACTCCGCTCGCCCTGCTGCTGCTCGGCCGTGAGGCCGACCCGAAGAGCGAGCGGGGCGTCGAGTGCCCCGGTGACCTGCCCTCGCCGTCCGACCCGGACCTGGTCGCGCGCGCCCGCGCGGCCAAGGAGAAGCTCGGCGACAAGGTCTTCGTGCTCGGCCACCACTACCAGCGCGACGAGGTCATCCAGTTCGCCGACGTCACGGGCGACTCCTTCAAGCTGGCCCGGGACGCGGCCGCGCGCCCCGAGGCCGAGTACATCGTCTTCTGCGGTGTGCACTTCATGGCCGAGTCGGCGGACATCCTCACCTCCGACGAGCAGAAGGTCGTCCTGCCCGACCTCGCCGCCGGCTGCTCGATGGCCGACATGGCGACGGCCGAGCAGGTCGCGGAGTGCTGGGACGTGCTGACCGAGGCGGGCGTCGCCGAGCAGGTCGTGCCGGTCTCGTACATGAACTCCTCCGCCGACATCAAGGCGTTCACCGGCAAGCACGGCGGCACGATCTGCACCTCCTCCAACGCCAAGCGCGCCCTCGACTGGGCCTTCGAGCAGGGCGAGAAGGTGCTGTTCCTGCCCGACCAGCACCTCGGCCGCAACACCGCCGTCCGGGACATGGGCATGTCCCTGGACGACTGCGTGGTCTACAACCCGCACAAGCCGAACGGCGGGCTGACGGCTCAGGAGCTGCGCGCCGCGAAGATGATCCTGTGGCGCGGGCACTGTTCCGTCCACGGCCGCTTCAGCCTGGACTCGGTCAACGACGTCCGTGAGCGCATCCCCGGCGTGAACGTCCTGGTCCACCCCGAGTGCAAGCACGAGGTCGTGGCCGCGGCGGACTACGTCGGCTCCACCGAGTACATCATCAAGGCCCTGGAGGCGGCCCCGGCCGGTTCCAAGTGGGCGATCGGCACCGAGCTGAACCTGGTCCGGCGGCTGGCGAACCGTTTCGCGCCCGAGGACAAGGAGATCGTCTTCCTCGACAAGACGGTCTGCTTCTGCTCGACCATGAACCGTATCGACCTGCCCCACCTGGTCTGGGCCCTGGAGTCCCTGGCCGAGGGCAACCTGGTCAACCGGATCGAGGTCGACAAGGAGACGGAGGCGTTCGCCAAGCTGGCGCTCGAGCGGATGCTCGCCCTGCCGTAGGGCTTCAGCAGCACGAACACCGAGGCTCGGCCCGCGTCCAGCGGGCCGAGCCTCGGTGCTTGGAGGAGCGCTCAGACGCCGGCCGGCTCCAGGACCTTCTCCTGCTTGGCCTCCCTCTTCGCCGCCCGCTTCTTCGCCCGCCGCTCCTTGCGGAGCTCCAGCATCGCGTAGAGCGTCGGCACCAGCAGGAGCGTCAGCAGGGTGGAGGTGATCAGGCCGCCGATGACGACCACCGCGAGCGGCTGGGCGATGAAGCCGCCCTCGCCGGTGACGCCCAGGGCCATCGGGAGGAGAGCGAAGATCGTCGCCAGCGCCGTCATCAGGATCGGGCGGAGGCGGTGGCGACCGCCCTCGACGACGGCCTCGACGACGCCGTAGCCCTGCCTCCTGTACTGGTTGATCAGGTCGATCAGGACGATCGCGTTGGTCACCACGATGCCGATCAGCATCAGCATGCCGATCATCGCCGGGACGCCCATCGGGGTGCCGGTGGCGACCAGCAGGCCGATCGCGCCCGTCGCCGCGAAGGGGATCGACACCAGCAGGATCAGCGGCTGGGCCAGCGAGCGGAAGGTCGCGACCAGCAGCATGAAGACGATCGCGATCGCCGCCAGCATGGCCAGGCCCAGGTTCTTGAACGCGTCGTTCTGGTCCGAGGTCACGCCGCCGATCTCGGCCTTCGCGCCCGCCGGGAGCTTCAGGGCCTTGATCTTCGACTGCAGCTTGCTGCTGATGGCGCCCGTGTTGTCACCGGTCGGCTTGGCCGTGATGGTGGCGGCACGCCGGCCGTCGATCCGGGTCAGCGACACCGGGCCGTCCACCAGCTTCACCGTGGCGATGTCGCCGAGCTTCACCGGGCCGAGGCGCAGCGCCTTCAGCTGGGCCAGCGTGGTCGCGGGCTTCGCCGACTTCACGACGACATCGCGCTCGGTGCCGTCGAGGATCGCCTTCGCCGCCGTCGTACCGCGCACCGCCTGGGCGACCGCCGCACCCAGCTTCTGGTCGTCGAAACCGGCCGCCGCGGCCTTCGCGCCCGCCTTGACCGAGATCCGGGGCACGCTGGTCGCGAGGTCGCTGCTGACGTCCGTGACGCCGTCGAGGCCGGCGACCGTGGAGCGGACCTGCTCGGCCGCCGTGCGCAGCGCCTGCGGGTCGGAGGCCTTGACCACCACGCTCAGGTTCTGGTTGCCGAATCCGTCACCGGCCGACACGGTGGTCGTGCCGATGCCCTCGAGCTGCTTGAGGCCGTCCTCGATGTGCTTCTGCACGGTGTCGTACGACTTCGAGTCCTTCAGCATCACCTGGTAGGACGCCTGGTTCGTGGCCGTGCTGCCGCCGAAGGCCGCCATGAAGCCGGAGGAGCCGACGGTGACCTGGTAGTCCTTGACGCCCTCGGTGGAGGCGAGCAGCTTCTCGACCCGCTTGGCCTGCGCGTCGGTGGCGGCCAGGCTCGTGCCGGGCTTCAGCTCCTGCTTGACGGTGATGACCTCCTGCTCGCCCTGGTCGAAGAAGTTGGTCTTCAGCAGGCCGCCCATGCCGAAGGTCACCACCAGGACCACGATCGCGATCAGGACACTGGTCAGGCGACGCCGCGTGGCGAAGCGCAGGACGGGGACGTAGGCGCGCTGGAGGCGGCTCTTCGCCTCCTTCTCCTCGGCCCGGCGGCGGGCCTCCACGGCGTCCTCAGGGGTGCCCTTCGGGGCGCGCAGGAACCAGTACGACAGAACGGGGACGACCGTCAGCGAGACGAGCAGGGAGGCCAGCAGGGCCGCCGTCACCGTGATGCTGAACGAGCCGAACAGGGCGCCCACCATGCCGCCGACCAGACCGATCGGCAGGAACACCGCGACCGTGGTGAGGGTGGAGGAGGTGACCGCGCCGGCCACCTCGCGCACGGCGTTGACGATGGCGTCCCTGCGCTCCTCGCCGTAGCCCAGGTGCCGCTTGATGTTCTCCAGGACCACGATCGAGTCGTCCACGACCCGGCCGATGGCGATGGTCAGCGCGCCGAGCGTGAGCATGTTCAGGGACAGGCCGCGCGTCCACAGCACGATCAGGGCCAGGACGACGGACAACGGGATGGACACCGCCGTGACCAGCGTCGAGCGGATCGACGCGAGGAAGACCAGGATGACGAGCACCGCGAAGAGCAGGCCGAGCGCGCCCTCCGTGGTCAGGCCCTTGATGGACTTCGACACCGCCGGGCCCTGGTCGCTGACGACCGTGAGCTTCGCGCCCGAGCCGAGCTGCCGGCGCAGGTCGGGCAGCTTGTCCTTGACCGCGTTCGAGATGGTGACCGCGCTGCCGTCGTGGTCCATGGTCACGTTGACGGCGAGGCTGGGCCTGCCGTCGGTGCGGGTGATGGAGTCCGCCGGGGCCGGCTGCTCCTTGACGGTGGCCACGTCACCGAGGCGTACGGGCCTCTTCCCGCTCTGGCCGGTGACCATGAGGTCCTGGATCTGCTGCAGCGAGGTGAAGCCGCCGCCGACCTGGACCGTGCGGTTGGCGCCGTCCTCGTCGAAGGAACCGGCCGGGACCGTCGCGCCGCCCGCCTGGAGGGCCTGGCCGAGCGCGGCGGAGGTGAGGCCGGCCCGCGCCAGCCTGCCGTCGTCCGCGGTGACGGTGACCTGGACGTCGCGGACGCCGGTGACCTGGACGCGGCCGACGCCGTCGATGTCCTTCAGCGTCGGTACGACGGTGTTGTCCAGCTGGTCCGCGAGCGCCTGCTGGTCCTTGTCGGAGGTGACGGCGAGGACCACGGTCGGCATGTCGTCGGTGGACCCGGAGACGACCTGCGGGTCGACGTCGTCCGGGAGCTGGTTGCGGGCTCGGTTCACGGCCTGCTGGACGTCGGAGACGATCTGCTTGGTGTCGTTGTCGTAGTCGAAGGACGCCATGATCACGGCGTTGCCCTCACTGGCGGTCGAGGTGACGCCCTTGACGCCGGAGACGCCCTGGAGGTTGTTCTCGATCGGCTCGACGACCTGCTTCTCGACGACGTCGGGCGAGGCGCCCTGGTACGGCGCGATCACCGACACCATGGGCAGGTTGATGGTCGGCAGCAGCTGCTGCTTGATCTGGGGTATCGCGATCAGCCCGAAGACGAGCGCGACGAGCGACATCAGGCCGATCAGGGCCCGTTGCCGGAGGCTGAATCTCGACAGCCAGGACATGGATCAGGGTCTCTCAATCTGTGAGCGGCAGACCCTCTCACCCTGGGCCATGGCAGAGCGCGCTCTTGTAAGCCCTGAGTCCATTTCCTTATCCGGGCCCTACTGCACCCGCAGTACGCCCGGGTGGAGACCCGCGGTACGCCCGGTGGGATCAGTCCGTCCTCGGACGTACCAGCCCCGACTCGTACGCGATCACCACCAGCTGCGCACGGTCGCGTGCGCCCAGCTTGGCCATGGCCCGGTTGACGTGCGTCTTCACCGTCAGCGGGCTGACCTGGAGGCGCTCGGCGATCTCGTCGTTGGAGTGGCCGCCGGCGACCTGGACCAGGACCTCGCGCTCCCGCCCGGTGAGCGCGCCGAGCCGCTCGGAGCGGGCGGGGTCACGGCCGTCGTCGCCGTCGCCCTGGGCGAGGAACCGGGCGATCAGCCCCTTGGTCGCGGCCGGGGACAGCAGGGCCTCACCGCCCGCGGCGACCCGGATGGCGTTCAGCAGCTCCTCCGGTTCGCTGCCCTTGCCGAGGAAGCCGGAGGCACCCGCGCGCAGGGCCTGGACGACGTAGTCGTCGACCTCGAAGGTGGTCAGGATGACCACGCGGACCTGTGCCAGGGAGGGATCGGAGCTGATCATCCGGGTGGCGGCCAGCCCGTCGGTCCCCGGCATCCGGATGTCCATGAGGACGACGTCGGCGCCCTGCTCCTTCGCCAGCCGGACCGCTTGCGCCCCGTCGGAGGCCTCCCCCACCACCTCCATGTCGGACTCGGAGTCGACCAGCACCCGGAACGCGCTGCGCAGCAGGGCCTGGTCGTCGGCGAGCAGGACACGGATCGTCATGCGGGCTCCCCCGGGGGCCGTCGTACGGGTCTCAGTGGGCGTCTGTGCGGGTCTTGAGGGGCAGGATCGCATGGACGCGGAAGCCGCCGCCGTAGCGGGGCCCGGTGGTGAGGGTGCCGCCGACGGCGGTGACCCGCTCGCGCATGCCGAGCAGTCCGTGCCCGCCGCCGGCCCCGGGCCGGCCCGCCGCGCCCGCGCCGTCGTCCAGCACGGTGACCTCGATGTCCGTCCCCACCCGTACGACGCTGACCTCGGCCTTGGCCTGCGGTCCGGCGTGTTTCTGCACGTTGGTCAGGGCCTCCTGGACGATCCGGTAGGCGGCCAGGTCGACGGCTGCGGGCAGCTCGGTGCCCTGGTCGGCGCGGGCCACCTCCACCGGCAGGCCCGCGTTGCGGAAGGTATCGGCCAGCTCGTCCAGCCGGCTCAGACCGGGTGCGGGCTCGGTCGGGGCCTCGGGGTCGCCGGACTGACGGAGCAGGCCGACGGTGGCGCGCAGTTCCTCCAGCGCCGACCGGCTGGCTTCGCGGACGTGGGCCAGGGCCTCCTTGGCCTGGTCGGGCCGCTTGTCCATGACGTGCGCGGCCACTCCCGCCTGCACGTTCACGAGGGCGATGTGATGGGCGACGACGTCGTGCAGATCGCGGGCGATGCGCAGCCGCTCCTCGGCGACCCGGCGGCGGGCCTCCTCCTCGCGGGTGCGTTCGGCTCTCTCCGCCCGCTCCCGGATGGCCCGGACGACCGCGCGCCGGCTGCGTACGGCGTCCCCCGCGGTGGCGCCGATGCCGGTCCAGGCGAGCACACCGAGGTTCTCCTGCGCGTACCAGGGGAGCGGGCCGCCGAGCATCGCGGCGGCGGTCAGCACGGTCATGGTGAGCAGGCCGACGCGCAGGGTGGTGGTGCGGTCGGTGGTCGAGGCGACGGTGTACAGGGCGACCACGGCGGACATCGCGACCGGGGCGCGGGGGTCGCCGGTGACGCACTCGACCACGGAGAGGGCGCCGGTGACCGCGAGGACCGTCTTGGCGGCGCGGCGCCGGAAGACCAGCGTGGCCGCGGCGAGCAGCATGAGGAGGAGGCTGAGCGGGTCGGGGGTGCGGATGCCCCAGGTGACTCCGTGCGCCCCGTGGGGGACGGCGAAGGAGCCGGCGACCATGCATACCAGCACGCCGGCGGCGACGGAGGCGTCCAGCGCGAGCGGGTGGGCCCTGAGGCTGCACCGGGCGCGGTCGAGAGTGCTCACGTGTTGAACAGTACGGGTGCCGGCAAGGTGCCCTGCGCCCCCGAGGGGCGCGGGGCTGTGGCCGATGTGCGGCTACCGCCGCGTGGGCGCGAGCAGCCCACCACGGACCCGCACCCGGGAACGGCCGGCCCCGACGGCGCTACCCCGGAATCAGCCCGTCGTCGGCGAGCATCTCCCGGACCTCCTCCAGCGACGCGTCCGGCGCCGGAAGGATCAGCTCCGAGGGTTCCAGGGCGTCGTCCGGCAGAGGCGTGCCCAGACGGCGGACGGAGTCGAGGAGGGCGCCGAGGGTGCGGCGGAAGCCCGCCTCGTCGCCGGCCTCCATCTGCTCCAGCAGCTCGTCGTCCAGCTTGTTCAGCTCGACGAAGTGGGAGTCGTCCAGCTTGACCTGGCCCTCCCCCATGATCCGTACGATCACGTCGGCCTCCTCGGCTCGGGTCCGCGCCGGACTACTGCTTGTCGAAGCGCGGGGTGTCCTGCGGCTGCTGCTGGGACTGCCCCTGCCCGGTGCCGCCCTCGATGGCCTGCTGCGGCTGGCCGCCGGCCAGCTCGGCCTTCATGCGCTGCAGTTCCAGCTCCACATCCGTACCACCGGAGAGGCGGTCCAGCTCGGCGGCGATGTCGTCCTTGGCCATGCCCGTCGGGTCGTCCAGGGCGCCGGAGGCGAGCAACTCGTCGATGGCGCCGGCGCGGGCCTGGAGCTGCTGCGTCTTGTCCTCGGCACGCTGGATGGCCAGGCCGACGTCGCCCATCTCCTCGGAGATGCCGGAGAAGGCCTCGCCGATCCGGGTCTGGGCCTGGGCGGCGGTGTACGTGGCCTTGATGGTCTCCTTCTTCGTACGGAACGCGTCCACCTTGGCCTGCAGGCGCTGGGCCGCGAGGGTGAGCTTCTCCTCCTCGCCCTGCAGGGTGGCGTGCTGCGTCTCCAGGTCGGTGACCTGCTGCTGGAGCGCGGCGCGCCGGGACAGCGCCTCGCGAGCCAGGTCCTCGCGGCCGAGCGCGAGCGCCTTGCGGCCCTGGTCCTCCAGCTTGGTGGACTGCTGCTGCAACTGGTTGAGCTGGAGTTCCAGGCGCTTGCGGCTGGTCGCCACGTCTGCGACGCCGCGGCGGACCTTCTGCAGCAGCTCCAACTGCTTCTGGTACGAGTAATCGAGGGTCTCGCGCGGGTCCTCGGCCCGGTCAAGGGCCTTGTTCGCCTTCGCGCGGAAGATCATCCCCATACGCTTCATGACACCGCTCATGGGCTTCGCGCGCCCCCTTCTGACGGACTCCAGCTCACAGATCCTGCGACAGGACCCACAGTACGGGCCCTGACTCCATTACCGCACTGTCCGGGGACGGATGCGCTCATCCCCGAGGACGACTGCGGACATCATCGCTCCGGCGTGAGGAGTAGGTGATCCCCCACCGGCCCTCACCGAAACGCCCCCTCTGTCCCCTCATGACGTCCGGTGTTGCCGGATCGTTCCCCGCCGGGCTGGGGTCCATGCCGCTGAAGCCCGTACCCTTGGGTTTTGTGTTCCGTAGCCGTGCCAAGGACGAGAAGGCCCCGACCGCCGACAAGGCGCAGGTGAACCTCTCCAAGCAGCCCCGTGACCCGCAGGCCCCGAAGGGCAGGCCCACGCCCAAGCGCAGTGAGGCCCAGTCCCAGCGGCGCAGCGTGGCCCACACGCCGACCAACCGCAAGGAGGCCGCCAAGCGCCAGCGCGAGGACCGGCGCCAGGCCCTGAACCGGCAGCGCCAGGCGCTCGCCACGGGTGACGAGCGCTATCTGCCCGCCCGGGACAAGGGCCCGGTCCGCAAGTTCGCCCGCAACTGGGTGGACTCGCGGTTCAACGTGGCGGAGTTCTTCCTGCCGCTCGCCGTGGTGATCCTGGTGCTGAGCGTGGTGCGGGTGCCGGCGATCCAGTCGATCGCGCTGCTGCTGTGGCTGGTGGTGATCGTGCTGATCGTGCTCGACGCGGCGTTCAGCGGCTTCCGGCTGAAGAAGCGGCTGGCGGAGCGCTTCCCGGACGACAACACGCGTGGCGCGGTCGCCTACGCCCTGATGCGCTCCCTCCAGATGCGCCGGCTCCGGCTGCCGAAGCCGCAGGTCAAGCGCGGAGAGCGGCCCTGAGCGCAGACGCCTTCACCGGGGGTGCGGCCGAGGCCTGGCTGAGCAAGCTGGGCCAGCTGCGTGATGTCGTACGACAGGAGCTGGTGGCGCGCCAGCTGGACGAGCAGATAGCCGGGCGGTTCCCGGTCGGGCAGCGGCTGCGGGTGCTGGACGTCGGGATGGGCCAGGGCACGCAGGCGCTGCGGCTGGCCCGGCTCGGCCATCAGGTGACCGGCGTCGAGCAGGACGCGACGATGATCGCCGCCGCGCGCGAGGCGCTGGCCGCGCAGCCGGAGGGCATCCGTGAGCGGGTCCGGCTGGTGCAGGGCGACGGGCGGGACACCGGTGTGCACTTCCTGCCGGGCAGTTTCGACGTGGTGCTGTGCCACGGGGTGCTGATGTACGTCGAGGAGCCGGACCCACTGGTGGCGGGCCTGGCGCGGATGCTCGCCCCCGGCGGGCTCCTGTCCCTGCTCGTCCGCAACGGCGACGCGCTCGCCATGCGGCCGGGCCTCTCCGGCGACTGGGCGGGCGCCCTGTCCGCCTTCGACGGCACGGCGTATCGCAACCGCCTCGGCCTGGACGTACGGGCCGACCGGCTGGCCTCCCTCACCGCCACGCTCGCCGGGATCGCGGCCCCGCTGCACGCCTGGTACGGCGTCCGGGTGTTCACGGACACGGCGGCGGACGACGCGGAGGTCCCGGACGACCTGCAGACCCTGCTGGCGGTCGAGGAGCGGGCCGGGCGGACGGACCCCTACCGCGGAGTGGCGGCACTGCTGCACCTGTGCGGCGTACGGGGCTGAGACCGTTCGGGCCAACACCACGCGCCGGCTGACCAGCGCGCGCTGACACTCGGGGTATGGACGCTTCCCCGATCCGTTCCCTGCGCAGGGTCGCCGTGGCGGCCGCGCTGCTGTGCTGCGTGGCGGCGGGCTGTACGTCGCACGCTCCCGAGGCCGGGCAGGACACCGGTCCGACCGCGCGGGCGGACATGCCGATGGCCGCGAGTGATCTGCAGAGCCAGTTCCAGAAGGTCATCAAGGAGGTCCTGCCGTCGGTCGTGCAGATCCAGTCCAGCAACGAGCTGGGCTCCGGGGTGGTGTACGACGGCAAGGGACACATCGTCACCAACGCGCACGTGGTCGCGTCGGCGAAGACCTTCAAGGTGACCGCGGCCAACAGCGAGGAGCCGCTCACCGCGCGCCTGGTGTACTCCTACCCCCAGCAGGACCTCGCCGTGATCAAGCTGGACAAGGTGCCGGCCGGGATGAAGGCGGCGGTGCTCGGCGATTCCACGAAGGTGGAGGTCGGCCAGATCGTACTGGCCATGGGCTCGCCGCTGGGGCTGTCCTCCAGCGTGACCCAGGGCATCGTCTCGGCGACCGGACGGACCGTCAGCGAGGCCCCTCACGGGGGTACGGGCGCGACCCTCGCGAACATGGTGCAGACCTCGGCCCCCATCAACCCGGGCAACAGCGGTGGCGCCCTGGTCAATCTGAACGGGCAGGTCATCGGCATCCCGACGCTCGCCGCCGCCGACCCCCAACTCGGGGGCAGTGCGGCACCCGGCATCGGGTTCGCCATCCCGGCGTCGATGGTCAAGACGATCGCCGGGCAGATCGTCGAGAAGGGCAAGGTCGTGAACTCGGGGCAGGCCGCGCTCGGCATCACTGCGCGGACCGTCGTGGACGGCAACCTCCGGCCCGCCGGGGCGGCGGTGGTCACCGTCAGGCCCGGCGGCGCGGCCGACAAGGCGGGCCTGCGCCCGGGCGACATCATCACCAAGGTGGGTGACCGGCCGGTCGCCACCGTCACCTCCCTCTCGGAGGCGCTGGCGGCGGACAAGCCGGGCGCGAAGACGTCGGTGACCTACCAGCGGAGCGGCGCCGAGAAGACGGTGGAGGTGACGCTGGGCGAGCAGTGACGAGGGGTACGACACCTACGGCCGCGGGGGCCGCACCCCTGCGCACCCGCTACGCCGCGTCGGCGTGCAGGCTCATCGGCCCGTAGATCTCGGTGTTCTCCTCGAACAGCCGCACCTGGTCGACGCCGCCCTCCAGGAGCGCCTTCCAGTGCTCGCCGATCCAGGACTCGGCATCCCCCTGCGTGGTGAACTCCTCGGGCTGCACCGCGGGCTGGACCTCCGTCCCGTCGGCCTTCTCGAACCGCCACGTCCATGCCGTCATGTGGGCCTCCTTCGATCCAACACCTGCTCGAAGGGTATTCGCTCCGCGGGTTCGGCCGTTAGAGGCTGTGGATCATCCGCGGGGCGCCGCGGTGAGCGGTGCCCCGCAGGGCAGGTGAGAATCGGTCCTGTGGAAATCACTCTGCTCGGTACCGGCGCCCCGGCCGGCCTGCCCCGCCCCGACTGCCCGTGCGCCGTCTGTGCGAGGGCGCTCGGACCGGACGCGCGGGCGGCCACCGCCGTGCTGGTGGACGGGGCGCTGCTCCTCGACCTGACGCCGGGGGCGGCGTTCGCGGCGGCGCGGGCCGGGCATTCGCTCGCCGGGGTACGGCAGGTGCTGCTGTCGCATCCGCACGACGGACCCGCGGTGGAGGTGCCGGCCGGGCTGCCGCAGCCCGGGCGGGTGCCGGACGGCCGGGAGTTGGCGCTGCTGACGGGGCACCGGGTGCGGGCCGTGGCGATGGACGCGGGCGGCACCGGGTACGCGGTGACCGGGCCGGACGGGCAGCGGCTGCTGTATCTGCCGCCGGGCGGGGCACCGGCGGGCCTGGAGGAGGCGACGGCGGAGTCGTACGACATGGTCCTGGCGGACGTGGTGGACCGTCCGGACGCGCTGGCGCGCCTGCGGGCGGTCGGCTCGGTCGGCCCGACGACGGACGTCCTGGCGGTCCACCTCGACCACGACGTGCCGCCCGGCCCGGAGTTGCGGCGCCGGCTGGCCGCGGCCGGGGCGCGGGCGGTGCCGGACGGTACGACGCTGGCGGTCGGCGCGTACGAGGACGTGCCGGACGTGCCGCGCCGGACGCTGGTGCTGGGCGGGGCGCGCTCGGGCAAGTCGGTGGAGGCCGAGCGGCGGCTGGAATCCTTCCCCGAGGTGCTGTACGTGGCGACCGGCGGAACGCGGGGCGGGGACACCGAGTGGGCCGCGCGGGTGGCTCTGCACCGGGAGCGGCGGCCGGGGTCGTGGCGTACGGCGGAGACGACGGACCTGGTGCCGCTGCTGCGCGAGGACGGGCCGCCGCTGCTGATCGACTGTCTGTCGCTGTGGCTGACGGACGTCATGGACTCCGTGGGGGCGTGGGACGACGCGGAGTGGGCCGGCGGGGGCGAGAAGTCCCTGCGGGAGCGGGTGCAGGAGTTGACGGAAGCGGTGCGCCGTACTCGGCGGACGGTGGTCGCCGTGTCCAACGAGGTGGGGTCGGGGATCGTGCCGGCGACGGCGTCCGGCCGCCGGTACCGGGATGAACTCGGGCGGTTGAACGCGGCGTTCGGGGCGGAGTGCGAGGAAGTTGTGTTGGTGGTGGCGGGGCAGGCGTTGGTGCTCCGGGGTTGAGGGGTGCCCGGTGCTGGTGTCGGCCGGGGGTCAGGTCGCTTGCCCGCGCTGACGGGGTGCCGACGGTTTGCGGGCCACGATTCTGTATGCGTTCGAGAAACACGTGTGGCGGAGCAAGGGGGCCAGCGCGCGGTCCAGCGCGGAGGCGGCGGCCAGGAGAGGGGCCGCGGCCCGGCGAACCGGCCCGGGGACGTGGGTCAGGAAGATGGCCAGCGCCCCCGAGAGGTCGTAGGGGATGTGCGGGGCGCGGCGGTCCGTCGTGAGGATCTCGCAGCCCCGGGCCCGGAGTTCCGCGCACAGGTTGGCCGGCGGCAGCAGATGCAGATGGCGGGGCTGGCCGTAGGGGAGCCACCATCTGCGCAGGAGTGTCGCGAACGCGCTGCGCGGGTCCGGGAGTTCGATGAGCAGGTGGCCGCCGGGCCGCAGGACGGCCAGGGCCGCGCGGAGTTCGGCGCGCGGGTTGGGCGCGTGCTCCAGGTGGTGGAACATGCTGACCACGTCGTAGCGGGAGCGCAGCCGGGCCAGGACCCAGGGACTGGTGAGGTCGCCGATGTGCGCCTCCTCGACGCGCTCCGCCCGGAGGGCCTCTTCGACGCGGGGGGTCGGGTCGAGGCCGTCGAAGGACGTGTAGGGGAAGACCTCCTTCGCCGTCTCCGGGAAGCGGCCGTGGCCGGTGCCGACGTCCAGCCAGCTCTCCGGTTCGGCGGCCAGCGGCAGGATCGTGCGGGCCGCGGCCAGGTGCCGGCGGCGGACCGCCCCGGGGGACAGGCTCCGCTCGGCGAAGTCGTCCAGCCGGCGCGCGAAGAAGTCCAGCTGGTGGAAGGCGAGGCCCTCCGCCGTGAGCCGCGGGTTCTGGAAGGCGTGCCCGCACGCGCGGCACTGGTCCATGACGAACATGCCGGGATCGCCCGGTCCCGGGGCGGCGGCCCGCGCCCGGGTGCGCAGGTTCCCGGAGCCGCACCAGGGGCAGTTCTCGCGGCGCGGGTCCTGGAACAGGTCGGCGACCCGGGGTGGGGTGGGGGGCGAGGTCGGCATGGGCGGCTCCCTGGGCGACATTCCGCTGCAAACCGGAACGTATGGGATCTCGATCTTGGGTGCAATGACGTCGTGGGGGTGTGGTGGCCATGTGGCGCGGAAGCGTTCGTTCTCTGGCGGTACTGTTCGGCGAATGAGCAGGCTTAATCTGGACGACTTCACCGATCTGATCGAGCGCCCGGACGGGGGCGTGCGCCGTGACGCCGAGGCCCGGCGGGAGCGCCAGATCGTGCCGCCCGGGGCGCTCGGCCGCCTCGACGAGCTGGGCGAATGGCTGGCCGCCGCGCAGAGTGCCGTACCGGTACGGACCGTGGAGCGGCCGAAGGTGATCCTCTTCGCCGGTGACCACGGTGTCGCGGGGCTGGGCGTCTCGGCGCGCCCCGCCGGCAGTGCGGAGCAGCTGGTACGGGCCGTGCTGGAGGGCGCGAGCCCGGTGTCCGTGCTCGCGCGGCGGCAGGAGGTGCCCGTACGGATCGTCGACATGGCCCTGGACTGCGCCCCGGACGCCTTCCCGGAGGACGTCGTACGGCACCGGGTGCGGCGCGGCAGCGGCCGTATCGACGTCGAGGACGCGCTCACCCTGGAGGAGGCCGAGGCGGCGCTGCGCGCGGGCATCGCCGTCGCCGACGAGGAGGCCGACTCGGGTACGGACCTTGTGGTGCTCGGTGACATCAGCGTGGGCGGCACCACGGCCGCGGCGGTGCTGATCGCGGCGCTGTGCGGGACCGACGCGTCGGTGGTGACCGGGCGGGGCGGGCTCGCGATCGACGACCTGGCGTGGATGCGCAAGTGCGCCGCGATCCGGGACGCGCTCCGGCGGGCCCGGCCGGTGCTCGGTGACCAGGTGCAACTGCTGGCGACCGTGGGCGGGGCGGACCTCGCGGCGATGACCGGGTTCCTGCTGCAGTGCGCGGTGCGGAAGCTGCCGGTGATTCTCGACGGCGTGGTGGCCGCCGCGTGTGCGCTGGTCGCCCAGCGGGTCGCCTTCAGGGCACCGGACTGGTGGCTGGCCGGCCACGACAGCGGGGAGCCGGGGCAGGCGAAGGCACTGGACCGGATGGCTCTGGTGCCGCTGCTGGAGCAGGGGGTGAAGGTCGGCGAGGGTACGGGAGCGTTGCTGGCGCTGCCTTTGGTACGGGCCGCCGCCGCGTTGGCGGCGGAGCTTCCGGAGAAGGAGCCGAAGGAGTAACCAAAGGCACAAAAGACGCGGGACATCAATAGCGTACGCACAGCACACGCACGGTCCGATGTGTGGTTCGCCAGGGCGGCACCCATATGATCCTGGCTCATGGGAGATGCCCGAAATGCCGTGCCGCAGCATGCCGAACCGGGGCGTCCGGACGAGCAGGGGCGGCGGTCCACCGGGACCTCCCGGCGGGCCGCCGCCTGCGCCGTCTGGTATCTGCGGACCGTCGCCTTCATCAACTTCCTCAGCGCGGTCTGGGTCTCGCTCGGCCAGGACGTGCGCCGGCACAACCAGGACGACTTCTTCACCCCGTACCTGCTGACGGCCGGCTTCGCCTCGGGTGTGTTCACCGCGTTCCTGGCGACCACCATGCGGCGCAGAAAGCGGGCCGCCTGGATCCTCAACCTGGTGATCAGCGGGGCCTTCCTCGCGCTGTTCGCGTTCGCCATGGCGTTCCCGGAGATCCGGCGGTACCCGCAGAACTGGATCTCGCTGGGGCTCACGGCCGTGTTCGTCGGCGCGCTCCTCGTGGGCCGCCGGGAGTTCTACGCCAAGGGCGACCGGTCCAACCCGCGGCTCGCGGCGACGGTCGCCGTCGGCGGCGGGCTGGCCGCGAGCCTGCTGGCCGGGCTGCTGGTGACGGTCACCAACCAGGCGCCGGACGCGGCCCGTTCGACCTTCCTGGAGCGCTGGCACTACGGCACCCTGCGCCTGGTGTCGGTGGCCGCCGACGAGAACCGCTTCCCCGGCATCGCCCCGCCGAACTGGGCCAACGTCGCCGTCAACGTGCTCAGCACGGCCCTCGTCCTCGCCGTGTTCTACGCCGCGTTCCGCTCCCGGCGCGCCGTGGATCCGCTCACCGAGGACGACGAGAAACAGCTGCGGGCCCTGCTGGAGCGGCACGGTGAGCGGGACTCACTCGGCTACTTCGCGCTGCGCCGGGAGAAGAGCGTGGTGTGGTCGCCCACGGGCAAGGCGGCCGTCGCCTACCGGGTGGTCGGCGGGGTGAGCCTGGCCTCCGGGGATCCGCTCGGCGATCCGGAGGCGTGGCCGGGTGCGATCGCGCCATGGCTCGCGGAGGCGCGGTCACACGGGTGGATCCCGGCGGTGATGGGGGCGAGCGAGGAGGCGGGGACGATCTACGCCCGGCACGGGCTCGACGCCCTAGAACTCGGCGACGAGGCGATCGTGGAGGTCGCCGACTTCACGCTGGAGGGCCGGGCGATGCGCACGGTCCGGCAGGCGTACAACCGGGTGAAGCGGGCCGGGTACGAGGTGCGGATCCGGCGCCACGAGGACGTCCCGGCGGACGAGATGGCGTACCTCGTCGAGCGTGCGGACGACTGGCGGGACGGGGCTACCGAGCGCGGGTTCAGCATGGCGCTCGGCCGGCTCGGGGACCCCGAGGACGGGCGGTGCGTGATGCTGGAGTGCACGGACGCCGAGGGGAGGCTGCGCGCGCTGCTGTCCTTCGTGCCGTGGGGGCCGCACGGGCTGTCCCTCGACCTCATGCGGCGCGACCGCGACTCCGACAACGGGCTGATGGAGTTCATGGTCATCGAGCTGCTGCGGCGGGCCGACGAGATCGAGATCACCCAGGTGTCGCTCAACTTCGCGATGTTCAGGTCGGTCTTCGAACGTGGCGCGCGCCTCGGTGCCGGTCCGGTGCTGAGGCTGTGGCGGTCGCTGCTCAGCTTCTTCTCCCGCTGGTGGCAGATCGAGTCGCTGTACCGCGCCAACGCAAAGTACCGGCCCATCTGGGAGCCGCGGTTCCTGCTCTTCGAGAAGAGCGCGGACCTGCTGCGCATCGGCCTCGCGTCAGCGCGTGCCGAAGGGTTCCTGGAGGCGCCGGGACTGCCGAAGTGGCTGCACCGCAGGCACCTGGACACACACCGCTGAGCAACGGCCGATGAGGATCGTCTGATGAGAGCGCTCGCCCGCTGGGCCCGTGAGGAGTGGGGGCTGCTGTACGTCACCGTACGGTCGGCCCTGCCGAAGCGGCACCTGCGGGCGGTCCCGATGACGCTCGGCGCGGTGTGTCTGACGGCCCTGCTGCAGTACGTGCAGAACCGGCCGTGGGGCTATCAGTTCGTGCAGGACGTGGGCGCCGTACGGGCCGAGGACCCGCTGTGGCTGGCCGTGCTGCGCACGCCCCTCTCCCTCTTCGTGCCGGCGCTGGACCTGCCGGTGTGGGGCGCGCTGGCGCAGATCCTGCTGGTGTTCGGGATCGCCGAGATCTGCATCGGCTGGTGGCGGACCCTGGTCATCGCGTACGCCGCCACGCTCGCCGGAACTCTCTACGCGCGCGTCGGCATCTCGCTCGGTGCGCACGCCCCGTTCGGGCTGCCGTGGACGGACGCGCAGGTGGTCGACACCGGTCCGTCGGCGGCCGTGGTGGGGCTCGCCGTGTACGCGAGCTGGCGCTACGGCGCGTACGTCACCTCGGGCGCGGTGACCCTGGCGATGGTCGCCGAGGTGCTGGTCAAGCAGAACCTGGCGGGCAAGGAGCATCTGGCCGCGCTGATGGCCGTGGGGCTGATCTGCCTCGCGGCGGCGGTGCGGCACCGCTACGGCCACGGGCTGCGGCTGCGGACACGCCACCCGTACGGCCGCCTGGCGCGCCGCGTTCAACGGCGGTCCGGCAACCGGGCCGGCCGCGGATCGGGCCTGCCACCGATCCAGTCCTGAACGACGCGGCTCCACCCGGCCCAGGTGCCAGTACGCACCCAGGACGGCCCCGGCGCGGGCGCGTTCAACGGCGGTCCGGCAACCGGGCCGGCCGCGGATCGGGCCTGCCACCGATCCAGTCCTGAACGGCGCGGGTCCACCCGGCCCAGGTGCCAGTACGCACCCAGGACGGCCCCGGCGCGGGCGCGTTCAACGGCGGTCCGGCAACCGGGCCGGCCGCGGATCGGGCCTGCCACCGATCCAGTCCTGAACGGCGCGGGTCCGCCGGGCCCAGCGGCGGTCGTGGTGGTAGGCGCGCAGGACGGCCTTGGCGCGGGCGCGGGGGCGGCGGCCGTAGAAGCGGCGGGACCACGCGGAGCCGGGGCGGGCCAGTCGTAGCGCGCCGACCAGCGCGACCAGCGGCACGATCGCCCCGAAGACCGCGATGCGCGCCTTGCCCTTGCTCAGCGCGACGAGGGCGAAGAGGAAGTTCAGGGCGATGGTGCTGAGGGCACCGCCGCGGTCCTGCAGTTCCTGCGCGGACAGGTCGTTGACGCCGAAGGGGGCGAACCCGGCGAGCAGCAGCCCGACGAGCGCGGCGGTGAGCACGACGACCTCGACGCTCTTGCGGCCCTCCTCGGTCCAGTAGACGTCGTCCAGATGCAGGATCAGCGCGAACTCGTCCAGCACCAGTCCGACCCCCATGCCGAACACCACGGCGGCGACGGCACCGCCCGCGCCGTGCCGGTCGCTGGCGACCGCGCCGAACCCGCCGACGACGGTGAGGACGACCCCGGGGACGACGTGGTGGATGTGCAGCCCGCCCGCCCTGACGTTGCCGAAGGGGCCCTTGCCGGCCCGGATCAGCCGGGTGATCACCCGGGTGACGACGAAGGTGAGCAGGAAGGCGGCGAGGGCGAGCAGCAGTGGGAGCTTGCCCGGTTCGACGATGTTCCGTACCCACCAGTGCCCCATATGCGCACCTTATCCCCGGGGGTGGAATGCGGCCCCGCGACCGCCGGGTAACCTGCGCCGGTGCTCAAGTCCTCGCCGCTGCACGGCCTCCGCTTCGCCTTCGGCACCCTCACCGTGCTGCCCGTCCGGGTGCACCGCTGGGACCGCGAGGCCGCACGCGGCGGGATGCTGAACGCCCCGGTCGCCGGACTGGTCGTGGGCCTCTGCGCGGCCGGACTCGGGCTGCTGCTGCTCCTCCTGGGTGCCGGCCCGCTGCTCGCCGCCGTCGCCTCCGTCGCCGTACCCGCCGCCCTGACCCGAGGGCTGCACCTCGACGGCCTCGCCGACACCGCCGACGGTCTGGGCAGCGGCAAGCCCGCTGAGGACGCGCTGCGGATCATGAAGCAGTCGGACATCGGCCCGTTCGGCGTCCTCACCCTGGTCCTGGTGCTCCTGGCCCAGGCCGCCGTCCTCGCCCAGCTGTACGGCGACTCCTGGACCCGGGGTGCCCTGGCGGCCGTCGTCGCGGCGGTCACGGCCCGCCTCGCCCTCACCCTGGCCGCCCGCACCGGCGTGCCGGCCGCCCGCCCGGAGGGGCTGGGGGCGGCGGTCGCCGGGGTGGTGCCGGTACCGGGCGCGCTGGCCGTCACGGCGGTCTGCACGATCGGTGCGGCGGCCTGGGGGACGGCCCTCGGCCCGTACGTCGCCGTACGCACGGCGGCAGCGGTCCTGCTGTCCCTAAGCGTGGCCGAACTCCTGCTGCGCCGTTGCGTGAGCCGCTTCGGCGGAGTCACCGGGGACGTCTTCGGCGCGTTGGCGGAGACGGCGGCGACAACTGCTCTCGTGGTGCTCTCCCTCGGCCGTTAGGCTTCGGGGCCGTACACGGACAAGAGCGTTGTGATTCGGGGGGATTCCGTGCTGAGGCTGCGCCGTGCCCTGGCCTGGTTCATAGACTTCGCGCTCGTGGCGGCCGCGGCCGCACTGCTGGCGATCCTGACGTTCCACAGGATCACCGCCCTGGTGACCGACGTACCGGAGTTGGCCACCAAGGGCGGTCTCGATCTCGTGACCTCGCGCGGTGACGTCATAGGCGCCTCCGAACACCTCGGTCTGTCCCTGTGGGACAAGGTGATCCTGGACGTCGAGGAGGCCTTCGGCGCGCTGGTCGTCGTCACGTTCCTCTACCAGTGGGCCTGCATCGCGCTGCTCGGCCGCACCCTCGGCAAGGGCCTGCTCGGCCTGCGCGTCACCCCGCGGCTGTCCCGGCACGCCCTGCGCCGCGCCGCCGTCACCACCGCCGCCGACGTCGCGGTGTACGCGCTGGCCTGTGTGCTGCTGATCGAGGCGCAGTTCGGACTGTCGCTGCTGGTGTGGGCCCTCGCGGTGGTGCTGTTCGTGGTCAACGCGCTCACGGTGGTCTTCCCCGGCCGCCGTTCCCTCGCCGACCGGCTGGCCGGCACCTCGGTCGTGGGCGCCTTTCAGCGGGCGCACTCCAGCCCGGTGGGCAGCGTGCCCCAGGGGTGAGCACCCGTGCCGGGCACCGCACAGTGCACGGCGGCGCTCCGCGCCCTCACCCGACCCGGCCGCCAGGCCGGGCCGGGGCGGGCAGGTCGCGCAACCCTGCCGCACCAGCGACGGGAGGAAGTGAGAGACCGCACTCCACTCGAAGCCCTCACACTTTGGTGATGCGACGGACCGTCCGGGCCGTAATGCCCGGATCACCGAGAACAGCCGACGCTCTCGGCAACGGCGGAAGTGACCATGACGCCACGCACAGGTGAACGCCCGCAGGAATGAGCGGACGCGCACACGCGCGTAGTCTCGTCCCGGGTGTTCGCCGACAGGGTGAAGGCCCCGGTTGCCACCTTCGCCCAGGCATGGACCTAGGGTCGGCTCTCGGGCCCGGTCGACCCACCCCACTTCGGCCACAGCAACTTCACATCGGAAGCGAGATTTCACCACCGTGACTGCTCTGACTCTCAGCACCGCAGCGGCGCCCGGCCTGCGGGCCGACGCGATCGTGATCGGTGTCGCCAAGGGCACCAAGGGCCCCGTGGTAACGCCGGGCGCCGAGGCCGTGGACAAGGCGTACGACGGCAAGCTGGCCGGCGTCCTGGAGACCCTCGGCGCCTCGGGTGCCGAGGGCGAGCTGACGAAGCTGCCCGCTCCGGCCGGCTTCAAGGCACCGATCGTCGTGGCGGTCGGCCTCGGCGCGGAGCCGGACGCCAAGAGCGAGGACGAGGGCGACGGGGGCTACGACGCCGAGGCGCTGCGCAGGGCCGCCGGCGTGGCCGCCCGCGCGCTCGCCGGCTCCAAGAAGGCCGCGTTCGCGCTGCCGGTCGACAGCCCCGGCGCCCTCGGCGCGATCGCCGAGGGCATCCTGCTCGGCGCGTACTCCTTCGACGTCTACAAGGAGAACGGCAACGGCAAGGACGCCAAGGCCAAGAACGGCAAGGCGCCGCTGGCCGAGGCCGCGCTGCTCGGCGGCAAGCCGCGCGACGCCGCCCACAAGGGGGCCGTCGCCCGCGCCGTCGCCGTCGCCGAGGAGCTGAACCGCGCCCGCGACCTGATCAACACCCCGCCGAACGACCTCACCCCCGCCGACTTCGCCGGCATCGCGCAGGCCGCGGCGAAGGAGCACGGCATCAAGGTGCAGGTGCTCGACGACAAGGCCCTGGCCAAGGGCGGCTACGGCGGCATCCTGGGCGTCGGCAGCGGCTCGTCGGCCACGCCGCGCCTGGTGAAGCTGTCGTACTCCCACCCGAAGGCGGACAAGCACCTCGCCTTCGTCGGCAAGGGCATCACCTACGACTCGGGCGGCATCTCGCTGAAGCCGGCCGGGCACAACGAGACGATGAAGTGCGACATGAGCGGTGCCGCCGCCGTGTTCGCCGCCGTCGTCGCCGCCGCGCGTCTCGGCCTGGAGGTCAAGGTCACCGGCTGGCTGGCGCTGGCCGAGAACATGCCGTCCGGCTCCGCCGTGCGCCCGGGTGACGTGCTGCGCATGTACAGCGGCAAGACGGTGGAGGTCCTCAACACCGACGCCGAGGGCCGGCTGGTGCTCGCGGACGCGCTGTGGGCGGCCTCGCAGGAGACCCCGGACGCGATCGTGGACGTCGCGACCCTCACCGGCGCGATGATGCTGGCCCTCGGCAGCCGGACGTTCGGTGTCATGGCCAACGACGACGCGTTCCGCTCCGCGGTGCACGAGGCGGCGGAGGAGGTCGGCGAGCCGGCCTGGCCGATGCCGCTCCCGGAGCACCTGCGCAAGGGCATGGAGTCCCAGGTCGCCGACATCGCGAACATGGGTGAGCGGATGGGCGGCGGCCTGGTCGCCGGTCTCTTCCTGCGCGAGTTCGTGGGCGAGGGGATCACCTGGGCGCACCTCGACATCGCCGGCCCGGCGTTCAACGAGGGTGGGCCGTTCGGGTACACGCCCAAGGGAGGCACGGGTTCCGCGGTACGGACGCTGGTCCGTCTGGCTGAGCTCACGGCCGCGGGTGACCTGGGATAACGGGTCGCCCGACAGCCCGGTTCGGCTGATTGTCCCGCAGCTCGCCGCGTGGGGGCCGGTCGCGCCCACGCGGCGGAGCCGCATGTCGAATACGGCCCCGCGCCCCTTCGGGGCGCCGGTACGTGGGGTGTCTCACACTCCAGCCCGGCGTCTCGTCCGCCTCGAACAAGTGCAAAGATGGAGCCCGGCAGGACAGGGCCCCCACCGAAGGGCCGAAGCATCAAGCGGCCGGACACCAGCCGCCCGCCGGTCACAGGAGATCGGCGCAAGGCGCACATGCATGGAGGACGTGACGTGGCGAACGACGCCAGCACCGTTTTCGACCTAGTGATCCTCGGCGGTGGTAGCGGTGGTTATGCCGCGGCCCTGCGCGGGGCGCAGCTGGGCCTGGACGTCGCCCTGATCGAGAAGGACAAGGTCGGCGGCACCTGCCTGCACCGGGGTTGCATCCCCACCAAGGCCCTGCTCCACGCGGGCGAGATCGCCGACCAGGCCCGCGAGAGCGAGCAGTTCGGTGTCAAGGCGACCTTCGAGGGCATCGACGTCCCGGCCGTCCACAAGTACAAGGACGACGTGATCTCGGGCCTGTACAAGGGTCTGCAGGGTCTCATCGCGTCCCGCAAGGTGACGTACATCGAGGGTGCGGGTCGCCTGTCCTCCCCCACCTCCGTCGACGTGAACGGCCAGCGCATCCAGGGCCGCCACGTCCTGCTGGCGACCGGCTCCGTGCCGAAGTCGCTGCCGGGCCTGGAGATCGACGGCAACCGGATCATCTCCTCCGACCACGCCCTCGTCCTGGACCGCGTGCCGAAGTCCGCGATCATCCTGGGCGGCGGTGTCATCGGCGTCGAGTTCGCCTCGGCGTGGAAGTCCTTCGGCTCGGACGTCACGGTCATCGAGGGCCTGAAGCACCTCGTCCCGGTCGAGGACGAGAACTCCTCGAAGCTTCTCGAGCGCGCGTTCCGCAAGCGCGGCATCAAGTTCAACCTCGGCACCTTCTTCCAGAAGGCCGAGTACACCCAGGACGGCGTGAAGGTCACCCTGGCGGACGGCAAGGAGTTCGAGGCCGAGGTCCTCCTCGTCGCCGTCGGCCGCGGCCCGGTCTCGCAGGGCCTGGGCTACGAGGAGGCCGGGGTCGCCATGGACCGCGGTTACGTCCTCGTCGACGAGTACATGCGGACCAACGTTCCGACCATCTCCGCCGTCGGCGACCTCGTCCCGACGCTCCAGCTCGCGCACGTCGGCTTCGCCGAGGGCATCCTGGTGGCGGAGCGTCTGGCCGGTCTGAAGGTCGTTCCGATCGACTACGACGGTGTCCCGCGGGTGACGTACTGCCACCCGGAGGTCGCCTCCGTCGGTATCTCCGAGGCCAAGGCCAAGGAGATCTACGGCGCGGACAAGGTCGTCGCTCTGAAGTACAACCTGGCGGGCAACGGCAAGAGCAAGATCCTGAAGACCGCGGGCGAGATCAAGCTCGTCCAGGTCAAGGACGGTGCCGTGGTCGGCGTCCACATGGTCGGCGACCGCATGGGTGAGCAGGTCGGCGAGGCCCAGCTGATCTACAACTGGGAGGCGCTGCCGGCCGAGGTCGCCCAGCTCATCCACGCCCACCCGACGCAGAACGAGGCGCTCGGCGAGGCCCACCTGGCCCTGGCCGGCAAGCCCCTGCACTCCCACGACTGAGCCTTCGGTCCACGGGCGCGACGACACAGACTTCCGCAATTCGTAAGGAGCAACCGAAACCATGGCGGTTTCCGTAACCCTTCCGGCGCTCGGTGAGAGCGTCACAGAGGGCACAGTCACCCGCTGGCTGAAGGCCGAGGGCGAGCGCGTCGAGGCCGACGAGCCGCTGCTCGAGGTGTCGACCGACAAGGTCGACACCGAGATCCCCTCGCCCGTCTCCGGTGTGCTGTCCTCCATCAAGGTCGCCGAGGACGAGACGGTCGAGGTCGGCGCCGAGCTGGCCGTCATCGACGACGGCACCGGCGCCCCCGCGGCCGCCCCGGCCCCCGCCGCCGAGGCCGCTCCGGCTCCGGCCGCCCCGGCCCCGGTCGCCCCGGCCCCGGTCGCCGAGGCGGCGGCCGCTCCGGCCCCCGCCGCCGCTCCGGCCGCCGCCCCTGCCGGCGGCGCCCAGGGCACGGACGTGGTCCTGCCCGCGCTCGGTGAGTCCGTCACCGAGGGCACCGTCACCCGCTGGCTGAAGTCGGTCGGTGACTCCGTCGAGGCCGACGAGCCGCTGCTCGAGGTCTCCACGGACAAGGTCGACACCGAGATCCCGGCGCCCGCCTCCGGCGTGCTGCTGGAGATCGTGGTGAACGAGGACGAGTCCGCCGAGGTCGGCGCCAAGCTCGCCGTCATCGGTGCCCCCGGTGCCGCCCCGGCCGCCGCTCCGGCTCCGGCCGCCCCGGCCCCCGCCGCCGCTGCCCCGGCTCCGGCTCCGGCTCCGGCTCCGGCTCCGGCCGCCCCGGCAGCGCCCGCCGCCCCGGCTCCGGCCCCCGCCGCTCCGGCCGCGCCCGCCGCTGCCGCCCCGGCCCCGGCCCAGCCCGCGGCTCCGGCGCCCGCCCCGGCCCCGGTCACCCCGGCCACCGCGCCGACCCACCCGACCGCCACCCAGGCGACGGACGAGGGCGCCTACGTCACCCCGCTGGTGCGCAAGCTCGCCGCCGAGAATGGCGTCGACCTGGCCACCGTCAAGGGCACCGGCGTCGGCGGCCGTATCCGCAAGCAGGACGTCATCGCCGCCGCCGAGGCCGCGAAGGCCGCCGTCGCCCCGGCGCCCGCCGCCGCTCCGGCCGCCGCCGCTGCGAAGAAGGCCCCGGCCCTGGAGGTCTCCCCGCTGCGTGGCCAGACCGTCAAGATGACCCGCATCCGCAAGGTCATCGGCGACAACATGGTCAAGGCGCTGCACGAGCAGGCCCAGCTGTCGTCGGTCGTCGAGGTCGACGTCACCCGTCTGATGCGGCTGCGCGCCCAGGCCAAGGACTCCTTCGCCGCGCGCGAGGGCGTCAAGCTCTCCCCGATGCCGTTCTTCGTGAAGGCGGCGGCCCAGGCGCTGAAGGCCCACCCGGTCATCAACGCCAAGATCAACGAGGCCGACGGCACCATCACCTACTTCGACACCGAGAACGTCGGTATCGCGGTGGACTCCGAGAAGGGCCTGATGACCCCGGTCATCAAGCACGCCGGCGACCTCAACATCGCGGGCATCGCCAAGGCCACGGCGGAGCTGGCGGGCAAGGTCCGCGCCAACAAGATCACCCCGGACGAGCTGTCCGGCGCGACCTTCACCATCTCCAACACCGGTTCGCGCGGCGCGCTGTTCGACACGATCATCGTGCCGCCGGGCCAGGTCGCGATCCTCGGCATCGGTGCCACGGTCAAGCGCCCGGCCGTCATCGAGACCGAGGAGGGCACGGTCATCGGCGTCCGCGACATGACCTACCTGACCCTCTCCTACGACCACCGCCTGGTCGACGGCGCCGACGCGGCCCGTTACCTGACGGCCGTCAAGGCCATCCTGGAGGCGGGCGAGTTCGAGGTCGAGCTCGGCCTGTAATCGCCGGTCAGCCTGCGCAGCACATCGGTGCCCTTGCCTGGAAAGTCCCGGGCAAGGGCATCGCTCTTCAGGGGCGCGGGGAACTGCGCGACCAGCCACAGACGCCCGCACCCGCCCGAACACGGACGAGACCGAGCTGGAATGCGCCACAAAGTCCATGTGCGCCTCGTCTCACCTGCACGAAAGCACCCCACGCGCCCTACCCGCGGAGCGAACCGGCCTTATTGTCTAAACGTCAGCCCTCCCTAAGGAGCCCCCATGACCGCGCCCGTCGTCCACTCGCTGCGCGAACAGATCCGCGAGCACATCGTGGAGGGAATCGTCAGCGGGCGCTGGCAGCCGGGCGAGCGGATCGTGGAGCGCCGGATCGCCACCGAGCTGGAGGTCAGCCAGACCCCGGTCCGCGAGGCCCTGCGGGAGCTGGAGTCCCTCCGGCTGATCGAGTCCGCACCGAACAAGGGCGTCCGGGTACGGAACCTGACCGCGGCCGACCTGGAGGAGAGCTACCCCGTCCGGGCCGGCCTGGAGGCCATCGCCGCGGAGCTGGCGGCCGCCCGCCTCGCCGAGGACTGCTCGGCCCTGGAGCCCCACGTCCTGGCCCTGTACGAGGCCGACCGCAAGGCCGACGGCACCGCCCAGGTCCGCCACACCGTCGGCTTCCACCGCGAACTCGTGCGCGCCGCGCACAACTCGGTGCTGCTGCACACCTGGGAGGGCCTGGGCATCGAGGTCTTCACGGCGCTGTCCATCCGCTGGCTGGGCACGGTCCAGCAGTCGTACGCGGAGGAGCACGAGGAGCTGGTGGCCGCCTTCAAGAGGCGGGACCCCCGCATCCCGGAGATCGTGAAAGCGCACGTCCTGGGCTGCGCCCCGCGGGCTTGACACCCGCTTGGTTCAGTCGAGCGGACCCCCGCTCAAACGCCGCCCCACCTGCGAAAACAAGGCCATTCGGCGTCACCCGGTGCCATCACCCAAGGCACCGCGTGCCGACTTTCTGGCAATCGAGGAGTTTTCGGCCTCAACCCTTTGATCGATCATCGATCAGGGAGTTACAGTCGCCGACGGACTTCCACCGAAGTCCCAGCCCTGTCCTGCCAAAGACCTAGGGCACCCCCGAACCCTTACCGATGAGGGAACCCCCTTCGACTGAGGAAGGCGGCGACATGACCGACCCCAACGCCATCCAGCCGAGCGCGCTCGACCAGCTCCCGGACCGCGACCCGGAGGAGACCGCCGAATGGCAGGCCTCCCTCGACGCCGTCGCTAGGGAGGCCGGGCCGCACCGCGCCGCATACCTGATGCGCCGCACGCTGGAACGCGCCGAGGCGGGCGGCATCGCGCTGCCGAAGCTCCTCGAGACCGACTACGTCAACACCATCCCCACCTCCGCCGAGCCGGCCCTGCCCGGCGACCCGGAGATGGAGGCCCGGATCACCGCCTGGAACCGCTGGAACGCGGCCGCGATGGTGACCCGGGGCAGCAAGCACGGCGTCGGCGGGCACATCGCCACCTTCGCCTCCGCGGCCTGGCTCTACGAGACCGGCTTCAACCACTTCTTCAAGGGCAAGGAAGGCGATGGCTCCGGCGACCAGCTGTACATCCAGGGCCACGCCTCCCCCGGCATCTACGCCCGCGCCTTCCTCGACGGCCGCCTGAACGAGGCGCACCTGGACAACTTCCGCCAGGAGGCCGGCGGCAACGGCCTGCCGTCGTACCCGCACCCGCGCCGCCTGCCCTGGCTGTGGGAGTTCCCGACGGTGTCGATGGGTCTCGGCCCGCTCTCCGCGATCTACCAGGCGCGCTTCAACCGCTACCTCACCAACCGCGGCATCAAGGACGTCTCCGCCTCCCACGTCTGGGCCTTCCTGGGCGACGGCGAGATGGACGAGCCGGAGTCGACGGCGGCCCTCGCGCTCGCCGCCCGTGAGGAGCTGGACAACCTCACCTTCGTCATCAACTGCAACCTGCAGCGCCTCGACGGCCCGGTGCGCGCCAACTTCAAGATCGTGCAGGAGCTGGAGGCCCAGTTCCGCGGCGCCGGCTGGAACGTCGTCAAGACGCTGTGGGGCTCCGCCTGGGACGAGCTGTTCGCCCTCGACACCACGGGCGCGCTCGTACGCCGCCTGCGCGAGGTACCGGACGCGCAGATCCAGACGTACCAGACCCGCGACGCCGCCTACATCCGCGCCGACTTCTTCGGCAAGGACCCGGCGCTCGCCGAGATGGCGAAGCTGCTGAGCGACGACAAGATCCTCGAGTGCTTCCACCTCTCGCGCGGCGGTCACGAGGCCCGCAAGGTCTACGCCGCGTACAAGGCCGCCGTCGAGCACAAGGGCGCGCCGACCGTGATCCTGGCCCAGACGGTCAAGGGCCACACCCTCGGCGAGGGCTTCGCGTCGAAGAACGCCAACCACCAGATGAAGAAGCTGACGGTGGACGAGTTCAAGGCGATGCGCGACCTGCTCGAGCTGCCGATCAAGGACAGCGACTTCGCCGACGGCGTGGTCCCCTACGGCCACCCCGGCGCCGACTCCCCCGAGGTCCGCTACCTCCAGGAGCGCCGCGCGGCCCTCGGCGGCCTGGCCCCGGCCCGCCGCACGCACGCGCTGGCCCCGCTGCCGGCCCCGGCGGAGAAGGCGTTCGCCGCCTTCGACAAGGGCTCCGGCTCGCAGAACGTGGCCACCACGATGGCCTTCGTCCGCCTGGTCAAGGACCTGGTCCGCGACAAGGAGACGGGCAAGCGCTGGGTGCCGATCGTCCCCGACGAGGCGCGCACCTTCGGCATGGAGTCGCTGTTCCCGTCCCTCGGGATCTACTCCCCCAAGGGCCAGACGTACGAGCCGGTCGACCGCGACCAGCTGATGTACTACAAGGAGGCCAAGAACGGCCAGATCCTCAACGAGGGGATCACCGAGGCCGGTTCGATGGCCGACTTCATCGCCGCGTCCAGCGCGTACGCGACGCACGGCGAGGCGATGATCCCGTTCTACATCTTCTACTCGATGTTCGGCTGGCAGCGCACCGCCGACCAGATGTGGCAGCTCGGCGACCAGCTCGGCCGCGGCTTCCTCGTCGGCGCGACGGCGGGCCGTACGACCCTGACGGGCGAGGGCCTGCAGCACGCCGACGGCCACTCCCCGGTCATCGCCGCGACCAACCCGGCCGCGCTGACGTACGACCCCGCGTTCGCCTACGAGATCGCGGTGATCGTCCGTGAGGGTCTGCGCCGGATGTACGGCGAGGCCAAGCCGGGCGAGGACCAGAACGTCTTCTACTACCTGACGGTCTACAACGAGCCGCTGCCGCAGCCGGCCAAGCCGGCCGGCCTCGGCATCGACGAGGGCATCGTCAAGGGCCTGTACCGCTTCAACACGGCGGAGTCGGCGGGCCTGTCCCCGGCCGCCAACGCCCCGCGCATCCAGCTGCTGGGCTCCGGTACGGCGATCCACTGGGCCCTTGAGGCGCAGAAGCTGCTCGCCGACGAGTGGGGTGTCGCGGCCGACGTCTGGTCGGCGACCTCCTGGACCGAGCTGCGCCGCGACGCCATGGAGGCGGACGCCGCCCTCCTGCGCGGCGAGGAGCGGGTGCCGTACGTCCGCCAGGCGCTGCAGGGTGCCGAGGGTCCGGTGCTGGCCGTCTCCGACTACATGCGCCAGGTTCCCGACCAGATCGCGCAGTGGGTGGAACAGGACTGGTCCTCCCTGGGCGCCGACGGCTTCGGCCTGTCGGACACCCGTGACGCCGCCCGCCGCCACTTCGGCGTCGACGCCCGGTCGATCGTCGTCGCGGCCCTGGCCCACCTCGCCAAGCGCGGCGAGGTGAAGGCGACGGCCGTGAAGGAAGCACGCGAGAAGTACGGGCTGTAAGCACCGGGGCCTGCCACCGAGGCCCTGGAGGAAGGGGTACGGCGTCCTGCCGTACCCCTTCTTCTGTCAGTGGCCCCCGGCATCATGAACGCATGCGTGCGGCCCGGCTCATCCAGATGGTGCTCCTTCTCCAGTCCCGGCAGACCATGACCGCCGCCGAACTCGCGCGGGAGCTGCAGGTGTCGGAGCGGACGGTCACCCGGGACGCGCAGGCGCTGTCGGAGGCGGGCGTGCCGGTGTACGCGGACCGGGGGCGGGCCGGCGGCTACCGGTTGGTCGGCGGATACCGGACGCGGCTGACGGGGCTGGCCAGGAGCGAGGCGGAGGCCCTGTTCCTGAGCGGGGTGCCGGGGGCGCTGCGGGAGATGGGGCTGGCGGACGCCGCCTCCGCGGCCCGGCTGAAGGTGTCCGCGGCGCTGTTGCCGTCCCTCCGGGACGCCCCGGACAGCGCCGCCCAGCGGTTCCATCTGGACGCGCCGGCCTGGTTCCGGGAGCCGGAGACACCCGCGCTGCTGCCGGCGGTCGCGGAGGCGGTGTGGGACGACCGCCGCGTCACCGCCCGCTACCGGCGCGGCGAGGACGAGGTGCAGCGGGTGCTGGAGCCGTACGGGCTCGTGCTGAAGGCGGGTGTCTGGTACCTGTGCGCGCGGGTCGCCGACGGCGACTCCTCCAGGACCGGCCGGACCTACCGCCCCTACCGCACCTACCGGATCGACCGGTTCAAGGCCGTGGAAGCCCTGGAGGAACGCTTCACCCGTGACCCGGACTTCGATCTGCCCGGCCACTGGGCCGAGCAGGCCGAGCGGTTCGCGCGCTCGATCCTGCGCGCCGAGGTCGTCGTACGGCTGTCCCCGGAGGGGGTGCGCCTGCTGCGGTACGCCGTCGATCCGCCGGCGGCCCGTGCGGCGCTGAGCGGCGCAGGCGAGCCGGACGGGGCCGGCTGGGTGACGGTGACGCTGCCGGTGGAGTCCGAGGAGGTCGCGCACACGCAGCTGACGGCGCTCGGCGCGGAGGCGGAGGTGCTGGCCCCGCAGGGTCTGCGGGAGCGGTTCGCGGCGGACGCGGCGCGACTGGCCGAGCTGTACGGCGGCCCGCGCCGGCCCGGCCGTACGGACGCCGAACGACGGGCCGGATAACGATCCGCCGTACTCCGGCGCACTCCGCGTGCGCCCCACCGGTGGAAGCCCGATGCTGGTGGCGTGATGGACGAGACGGAGTTCTGGGAGCTGATCGACGCCGCCCGCGAGGCCGCCGAGGGTGACCCCGAGGAACAGGCCGACGTACTCGTGGACCGGCTGCTCCAGCTGGACCCCGACCTGGTGCTGGACTTCGCCCGTCACTTCGAGGCCCGCTACAACCGCGCCTACCGCTGGGACCTGTGGGGCGCCGCCTGGGTGCTGCTGGACGGGGCCAGCGACGACGCGTTCGACTTCTTCCGGTGCTGGCTGATCGGCCAGGGCCGGGAGGTCTACGAGGGCGCCCTGCACGATCCCGACGCGCTGGCGGAGCTGCTCGGCGAGTTCGACGAGGAGATCGACGGCGACGGCGAGGAGCTGGGCTACGCGGCGGACGAGGCCTACGAGCAGCTGACCGGCACCGTCGCGCCCGATCTGGGCATCGCCCCGGCACCCGTCGAACCGGAGGGCTCGCCGGTGGACTTCGAGAACGAGCGGGCGCTCGCCGCACGGTTCCCCCGGCTGTGGGACCGCTTCCGGGACTAGGCCCTGTCGTCAAACTCCAGCCGTCCGCCCGAAGGGCGGGCCCTGCGGCGTCAGGTGCGTGCTCTCGGCGTGCCGGACCCTGGCCCTCGTACTTGGATGTACTTGGGCCTGGGTCCGGTGCGGCGAGAGTGCGTGCATGGCGTCGCGGGGCAGGAGGGAGTTTGACGACAGGGCCTAGCCCGCTCCGGCTCAGCCGGCCGTACGCCTGCGGAGGCTGTCGGCCGGCAGGTAGGCCTGCGGCTGGTCGGCCCGCACCGCGTGGTGCAGCGGCGCGGCGTTGGCCTGGCCGAGGGCGGACGCGGTGGCCGCGGCCGGGCCGAGGACGACGGTCGCGACCGCGCAGAGCACCGCCCAGGGCCCGCGCGCGGTCCGCTTCCGGTGCGCCCGCTCCGTGCTCTCGGCGGTGCCCTCGGCCGTGGTCTTTTCACCCGTACGACTGCTGTTCATGATCCCCGCCTCCAGTCGGCTCGTGATGTCCTCGACCGTAGGGCGCGCGGCTCGGAGCGGGCTGCGTGCTCCCTACGGAATCGCTATGAGCCGTGCCGTGACGGACCGGCCCTGCAGGCGAGCGGCCTTCTCCCTGATCTCGGGGAGGCGGGCGGTGAGGGCGGCGCCGGGGCAGCTGGTCATGAAGCCGTCCATGTGGCCTGCCAGGGCGGGCAGCAGGGCGGTGGTGCCGGCCTTGTAGCGGCTCAGGCTGTTGCTGGAGACCAGGTGGACCAGCGAGCGCGGGTCGACGTCGGCGAGGCCGAGTTTCCAGGCGGCCAGAGCGGCGATCGCGTCGGTCATGGCCTTCGGCACCGTCGCGCCCGCGGTGAAGGTGCCGAGGGCGGCGATGCCGGCGGAGCGGTGGTTGAAGCCCTGGGTGTGGGCTCCGGTGACGGGCCGGTCGGTGCCTCCGGCGCGGCCTTCGTAGATGGTGCCGCAGCGGTCGACGATGAAGTTGTAGCCGATGTCGTCCCACTTCCGGGCGCCGATCTGGCCGGCGTACAGGCGGCGGATGATCTCCGGCGCGGCGGCGCAGTCGTACGCGTTCGGCGAGTCGGTGTGGTGCAGGAAGACGGCGACCACCTTGTCGTCGTAGCGCGGCGGCGGCTGAGTGCGCCCCGCAGTGCCCAGCCACACGGAGCGGGGCAGGATGTGCGGCCGCGGGGCGCGATGGGTGGCCGGGCGAACCGGGACCGGCCGGTCGAAGCGGGCCGCGGCGGAGCGCTCGGCGCCGCGGGCGCACAGGGCGAGCACGAAGGCGGCCACCAGCCCGGGCAGACAGCCGAGCAGCACCAGCAGGGCCGGGGATATCCGCCGGGCGGACCGGCGCCAGGTCCTCGGCGGCTGCGGCGGTCCTGGCTTCTGGGGGGTGTCGAGCGTGTCCTCGGTCTCCGCGGGAGGTATCTGCGCCGTCCCCGGTTCGGCCGGTTTTTGTCGCCCGCGTCTCAGGAGGCCCAGAAGTCTCCGTATCCCCGGCGCAGGCCGGGCCTGGGAGGTCTCCGGCGTCTCGGTCCTCCGCGACGTCCCGGCGGTCTCCGTCGGCTCCGACGTGCCCGGCGGCCCGGCGGTCTCCTCCGGCAGTTCCTGCGTGTCCGGCGCCCGCTCGGCACCGGCGGTCTCCGATATGCCCCGGGCCTCCGGCGTCGCGCCGGTCTCCGGCATGTCCAGCGTTCCCGGGGTCTGTGGGTCCCCCGGTGTCTCCCGTGTTCTTCGGACGGCGTGCATGGTCCCACTGTCGGGCGGCCGGGTCGCGCCCGCGATGTGCACTCTGCCACCTGGCGGAACCATCATCCCGGTCCAGGACGTTTCTGGGGGTACATACAGACGTGGCCGGTTCGCCGTCCGGTGGCCGTGCCCTTGTGTGGGTGACTGATCACCGGACCCGTCCCGTCCGTACTGAGGGGTCCGAGAGAAAGGCGGCTCCGTGGACCTGCTCGACCTGGTGCTTGTGCTGGTGATGCTCGTCTACGCGGCGTCCGGTTACCGGCGCGGGCTGGTGGCCGGCTGTGTCTCGCTGGCCGGGTTCGTCGGCGGTGCCGTCGTCGGCGTGTGGGTGCTCCCCTGGGTGACCGGCCTGGTGGAGCGCGGCACGACGCAGGCGACGGCACTCGCGGTGGTGACGGTGCTGGTGCCCGCGGTGGTGGGGCACGAACTGGCGGGCCGGCTGGCGCTGCGGCTGCGCGGGGAACTGGACCGGGGCCCGCTGCGGGTGCTGGACGGGATGGGGGGCGCGGGGGCGAACGCGGCCGCGGTGCTGATCGTGGCCTGGGTGGCGGCGAGCGTGCTGGGGGCGGCCCCGTCGCAGACGCTGAACTCGGCGATACGGAACTCGACGCTGCTGGGCGCGGTGCAGGACGCGATGCCGGACACCACGCCCGCGTGGTTCTCGCGGGCCACGTCGGCGCTGACCGAGGCGGGCTTCCCGCAGGTCTTCAACCCGTTCGAGAACGAGTCGACGGCCCGGGTGGCCCGCCCCTCCGGCGACAGCGTCACACCGGCCGCGACGAGCGCCGCGAAGCTGAGCACGGTGAAGATCGAGGGCGCCTCGGGCAACGAGGGCCGCGAGGGCAGCGGTTTCGTCTTCGCCGCACAGCGTGTGATGACCAACGCGCACGTGGTGGCGGGCATCGACCACCCGAGCGTGCGGATCGGTGGCGTCGGGCGGTCGTACCCGGCCCGGGTGGTGCTCTTCGACCCCGACCGGGACGTGGCGGTGCTGTATGTGTCCGGGCTGCGCGCCCCGGTGCTGCACTTCGACACCAGCGCGACCCGCGGGGACTCGGCGGTGGTCGCGGGCTATCCGCAGGACGGCGGCCTGAACCTGCAGGCGGCGACCGTGGCGAGCCGGGTGCGGGCGATCGGCCAGAACATCTACAACGACGGCACGGTCACCCGGGACATCTATTCGATCCGCTCCACAGTCCGGCCGGGCAACTCCGGCGGGCCGCTGCTGACCACGGACGGCAAGGTGTTCGGCGTGGTCTTCGCGCGCTCCACCTCGGACGCCGAGACGGGGTATGCGCTGACGGCGGACGAGGTGGCGGGCGACGCCCGGCGCGCGTCCGGGGCTACGGTGGCGGTGAACACGGGCCAGCTGGTCAGCTCCTGACGGTCACAGGCGCCGGCCCATGAGCACGTCGTCGACGTAGGCGCCGTCGAGGAGGAACTCCTCGGGCTGCACTCCCTCGACGGCGAACCCCTCGGACTCGTACAGCGCGCGGGCCGGGGCGTTGTGTCCGAGGACGCGCAGGCTCAGCCGCCGTGCACCACGCCCGCGAGCCTCCTCGACGGCGGCCCGGATCAGCGCGCGCCCGAGGCCGCGGCCGCGCGCCTCCTCGGCGACGGCGAGGCCCTGGATCTGCAGGACGTGCGCGTTGGAGGTGAGCGGGGTCGGGCGGCCGACACGGACATAGCCGACGATCCGCCCGTCCGCCTCGGCGACCAGGTAGTCCTCCGGGGCATGGCGCTCGTCGAAGAACGGCCCCTCCGGCGGGGGCGACACCGCGTGCACGGTGGACCAGCTGGACCGGTCGAGGAGGGCCAGCTCCTCTTCGTCGTCGGGCACGGCGATGCGTATGAACGGCTCGGCCATGACGATCACCCTACGGCGCCGGCCCACGACGTCCCACCACGATTCCGAACGGAACCCTCACTGGGCTTTCCACGGGCTGCGCGGGTTCGGCCGAGGACATGACGTGCGGGCCGCACGGTTCGCGCCAGAGACAGGTTGGGCGCGCGCCGCACCCTCGGCCGGAGGGACGACGCGTGGGCCGTACCGCCGGGGCCGGAGGCACGTCGTGCGCGCCGCACAGTCGCGCCAGAGACACGCCGAGCGTGACGCACCCCACGCGCCGGGGGCACAGCGCGTGAGCCGTACCGCCGCCCCAGACGCACCGCGTGCGCGCCGCACTGTCCGGCCGAGGGCACATCGTGCGTGACGCACCCACGCGCCAGAGACACAGCGCGGGAGCCGTACCGCCGCCCCAGAGGCACCGCGTGCGCGCCGCACGCTCCGCGACGGAGGCACCGCGTGGCCGCCACACGCTCCGCGCCGAACGCACCGCGTGCGCGCCGCACAGTCGCGCCAGAGACACGCCGAGCGTGACGCACCCCACGCGCCGGGGGCACAGCGCGTGGGCCGTACCGCCGTGCCAGACGCACCGCGTGCCCGCCGGGCCGTCGTGGCGGGGCATGGCAGGTGGGGCGGGCGGTCATGCTGGGGGCATGGAACGTCTTCGTATCGCGGTGGCCGGTGCGTCCGGGCTCATCGGCAGCGCCCTGGTGCGGTCTCTGACCGCGGACGGGCACGAGGTGGTTCGTCTGGTGCGCCGGGCGGCCGCGGGGCCGGAGGAGGTCTGCTGGGACCCCGAGGGCCAGTACGTCGACGCGGGCGGGTTGATCAGCTGTGCCGTGGTGGTGAACCTGGCCGGGGCCGGGATCGGCGACCGGCGCTGGACGCCGTCGTACAAGCGGCTGCTGCGGGACAGCCGGGTGCTGGGCACCGCCGCGCTGGCGGAAGCGGTGGCCGCGCTCCCCGAGCCGCCCCGGGTCTTCGTCAGCGGCAGCGCGATCGGCATCTACGGCGACACCGGCGACCGGGCGGTGGACGAGGAGGCGCCGCCGGGCGACGGGTTCCTGCCCTCGCTGTGCGTGGAGTGGGAGGAGGCGGCGGCGCCCGCGCAGGAGGCGGGCGTGCGGACGGTGTTCCCGCGCACCGGCCTGGTGGTGGCGCGGGGCGGCGGGGCCTGGGGGCGGCTGTTCCCGTTGTTCCGGGCCGGGCTCGGGGGGCGGCTGGGCGACGGGCGGCAGTACTGGTCGTACATCGCGCTGCACGACGAGGTCGCCGCGATCCGCCATCTCATCGACGACGACACCCTTTCCGGGCCGTTCAACCTGACGTCCCCGCAGCCTCTGACGAACCGTGAGATCACGGCGGCGATGGCCCGGGTGCTGCACCGGCCGGCCCCGTTCGCGGTGCCGGCGCCGGTGCTGCGGGCGGTGCTGGGTGAGATGGCCGGGGATGTGCTGGGCAGCCAACGGGTGGTGCCGAAGCGGCTGTTGGAGTCGGGGTTCCGGTTCGCGTTCCCGGGGATCGAGGAGGCGATCCGCTCCGCGGGGTGAGCCGGCTCCAGGCTGCGCCCGGTTCGGCTGCAACACCGGCGAACAGCCGTGACCGTATGCGACCTGCATGCGACCGTGCCCTGTTGATGCGCGACTGTTCGTGACCGATCACGGACCTAACCTCGATCCGAACTCGGGTATCCCCGGAGCCAGTTGGGGGCATGACGTCTCCACCGGCCGCGCAACCACAGGAGGGGCCTCGTGCTTGAGCCCGCGTACCAGGTCGACGTCGTCATCGTGGGAGCCGGAATCGCCGGACTCTCGGCGGCCCATCGGCTGACCAGCGCAGGAATCTCGACCGCCGTCCTCGAGGCCGCCCCTTACGTCGGCGGCCGCATGTCGACGGAGAAGGTCGACGGCTTCCGGCTCGACCGCATCGGACAGCTGCTGTCCACGTCCTACCCCGAACTCCGCACGACCCCGGGCCTGGACTCCCTGGTCCTGCGCAGTTTCGCGCCGGGCGTCCTGCTGCACCGCGACGGACGCACCCACCGCGCGGGCGCACCGGCGTCCGGGGGGAGCACAAGGGGCGCACTCCATGTGGTGCGCGCCCTCGCGAGCGCCCCAAGGGGACCGGCGGCCACCCCCGGCCGGGCCGGCGCACCGGTGGGCGGCGCCGTCGACCAGGCCCGGCTCGGCGCGGCGCTGGGGCGGATCGCCGCCACGCCGGTCGAACGCATCCTGGCGCGGCCCGAGATGCCCGCCCGCAAGGCCCTCGCCCAGCGCGGGATGCCGCCGCGCACGGTGGACGGCTTCCTGCGCCCGCTGCTCGCCTGCCTGCTGTGCGACCCGGAGCTGACCACCTCCAGCCGGTGCGCCGACCTCGCGCTGCGCGCCTTCGCGAGCGGCCGGCTGTGCGTGCCGGAGGGCGGCGCGGAGGTACTGCCGGAGCTGCTGGCGCGGGCGCTGCCGCCGGGCACCGTGCACACCGGGGTACGCGTCACCTCGGTCTCCACGACGTCCGTCGCCACCGCCGAACACGGCGAGATCCGCTGCCGGGCGGTACTGCTGGCGACCGACGCGCGCGCCGCGGCGGAGCTGCTGCCGGGCCTCAGGGTGCCGGACTTCCACCCCGTGACCGTGGTCCACCACACCACCGACGACCCGGCGGCGGCCTTCTCGACCGGCACCTCCCTGCTGCTGGACGCCGACCGCGGTGGCCCGGTCGCACACACCGCGGTGCTCAGCAACGTGGACCCGAACCGGGCGCCGGTCGGCCGGGTGCTGATCTCCTCGACCGTGCTCGGCACCCCGCCCGAGGGGATCGACACCGCCGTCCGCATCCACCTCTCCCGTCTCTACGGCACCTCGACGCGCCGCTGGGAGACGCTGGCGGTGCACCACACCCCGGAGGCGGTCCCGGCGATGCGCCCACCCCACGACCTGCGCCGTCCGGTCCGCCTCCTGGCCGGCCTCTACGTCTGCGGCGACCACCGCGACACCAGCACGGTCCAGGGCGCCCTGCACTCCGCCCACCGGGCGACGGCGGCGATCCTGGCCGACCTCGGTGCGTCGGGCTCCCTGAACCGCGCGGATCCGGCACCGACGTTGCCA
Organism: Streptomyces sp. RB17; assembly: GCF_009604455.1. Lineage (GTDB taxonomy): Bacteria > Actinomycetota > Actinomycetes > Streptomycetales > Streptomycetaceae > Streptomyces. The sequence continues at coordinate 1,009,393 of NZ_WEGL01000001.1, read as the reverse complement.
AGGGCGGCGTAGGCGCCCCAAGGGGCGCGGGACTGTGTCGATACGCGGCTCCGCCGCGTGGGCGCGACAAGCCACGACGGCGCGTCACCAAGCGACGGCGCGTCACCAAGCGAACGACCGCAACCCACGACGGCGAGTGGCAACCGGCTACCCCAACGCCGCCACCTTCTCCCGATACCCCCGCACCGGTGCCGCGTCCCGGTACGGCTCGAGCCGGCGCTCGAAGTCCCTCACGTACTCGATCGCCCGAGCGCTCCGCATTTCCGCGGCCTGCCCCGCCGCCTCCGCGGCCAGCGCGCACGCCTGGTCGAGCTCGCCGAGGCCGAGGCGGGCCGTGGCGAGGACGACGCGGCAGAAGAGCCGGCTGCGGGCGTAGGAGGGCGCGCGGAGCTGGAGCGAACGCTCGGCGTGCTGGGCGGAGGCCCGGAACTGCTGCAGATCCCGGTGGCAGTGCCCCAACTCGTCGGCGAGCTGCGCCTCGTCGAAGAACCTGGCCCAGTACGGCACCTCGTCCCCGGGCCGGGCCGCCTCCAGAGCGCGCTCGGCCCGCACGAGCGCCGCCGTGCACGCCCGCACCTCCCCGAGCACGCCGTGCGCCCGCGCCTCGGAGGCGTGCAGCAGCGCCTGCACGACCGGCGGGCCACCGGTCCCCGCGCCCTGCTGGGCGACCCGGGCCAGCTGCACGGCCTCCCTGCCGTGGCCGAGGTAGACCGCCTGGCGGCTCATGGTGACCAGGACATAGGAGCCGTACGCCCGGTCACCGGCCGCCTGGGCGAGCCGCAGAGCCTGCACGAAGTAGCGCTGGGCGAGTCCGTGGGCGGCGATGTCGTACGAGGTCCAGCCGGCCAGCCGGGTGAGGTCGGCGGCCGCGGCGAACAGCTTGCGGCCGGTCTGCTCGTCGTAGCTGCCGCGGAGCATCGGCTCGCACTCGTGCTCCAGGTAGCGCACCAGGGCCTGCCGGGCGTGGCCGCCGCCGTACCGGTCGTCGAGGGTGCGGAACAGCTCGCCGACCGAGCGCAGCGCGTTGATGTCGCCGCCCGTGACCCTGTTGCCGGGGGCGCGCTCGGCGTGCCCGCGCGCCCGGGGCGGGACCGCGAGCGCAGGCCGGCCCGGGGGCTTGGCCGGCGCCGCGCGGCCCTGCGCGGGAACCCGGGCTACCTGTTCGCGGGCCACCTTGTCGTCGGCCTTGCCGATCAGCCAGTCCCGGCTGGGCACCACGAGCCCCGCCGGGGTGAACGCGATCTTGCGCAGCTCGGCGTGGCTGCCGGAGTCCTTGCGCCACAGCCCGCTGACGATGTCGACGGCCTCCTCCGGGGTGGCCGCGAACTCCAGCCCCGCGTACACCGGCGCGCAGGCGTCCAGGCCGAGATCCTGGGCCGTGAGCCGGCGCCCGAGCCGGCGCGTGAAGACCTCGGCGATGAGGGCGGGGGTCGTACCGCGCGGCTGCTGTCCGCGCAGCCAGCGGGTGACCGAGGTCTTGTCGTATCTGAGGTCCAGCCCGTGCTCCAGGCCGAGCTGGTCGACGCGACGGGCCAGACCCGCGTTGGAGAATCCCGCTTCTGCGATGAGCGCGGCGAGCTGGCGGTTGGGGGTGCGCTGCGCGGGTCGGTCCGTCATCTGCGGTGCGGTCTCCTGCCTTCCGGGCCGCCGAAGTGCCCGGTTTGCCGTTGAGCAGCCCTTATGGCCTCATGAACGGCGCGAATGTAGCGGAGAGTGAGCAGGCGATCGCACATTCCGCCAGGCATTCATCCGATCGTGTGAGAAACGCCCGCAGGGCTGACGTACGCCGGACGGACGTACAGTGGCGTGGGCGCGTTACGTGCCTGACACACCGGTCGCTGAGGGAGGCGCTTGCCGTGAGTGAGTTGCGGTTCGTCCGCATGGGGTTCGGTGCGGATGCCGTCGATTACCAGGAAGCCTGGGACGAGCAGCGCCGGGTGCACGCGGCACGGTTCGCCGACGAGGTCCCGGACACCGTGATCCTCCTGGAGCACCCCCCGGTGTACACGGCGGGCCGCCGCACCGAGGACAGCGAGCGTCCGCTGGACGGCACCCCGGTCATCGACGTGGACCGCGGCGGCAAGATCACCTGGCACGGCCCCGGCCAGCTGGTGGGCTACCCGATCCAGAAGCTCCCGCGCCCGGTGGACGTCGTCGCGCACGTACGGCGCCTGGAGGAGGCCCTGATCCGCACCTGCGCCGAGTTCGGTCTGGAGACCACCCGGGTCGAGGGCCGCAGCGGCGTGTGGGTGCTCGGCGACCCGGTCGAGCAGCGGCCGGCGCTCGGGGGATTGTCCCTGGACTTCGACCCGCGACTGACGGACGACGAGTTCGACCCCCGGCTCAACGGCCCCGAGTACGCCCCCTCCAACGCGGGCCAGCGCCGCGAGGACCGCAAGATCGCCGCGATCGGCATCCGGGTCGCCAAGGGCGTCACGATGCATGGCTTCGCCCTCAACGTGAACCCCGACAACAAGTGGTTCGACCGGATCATCCCGTGCGGCATCCGGGACGCGGGGGTCGCCTCCCTCGCGGGCGAGCTGGGCCGGGACGTCACCATCGAGGAGGTCCTGCCGGTGGCCGAGAAGCACCTGAAGGACATCCTGGAGAACGCGGAGCTCAAGCCGCGGGTGATCGAGAAGGCGACGGCCTGACCGGGAATGAGCCCTGCGGTCCCGGGGTTGGCCTCACGGGCAGGGCGTGAAACGCACGGGCGTACCCTGGTGTGCGCCGAAGAATCGAAGTCACAGGGAGCCGGTCGTGTCCGCAGTCGCACCCGACGGACGCAAGATGCTGCGCCTGGAGGTCCGCAACAGCCAGACCCCCATCGAGCGCAAGCCCGAGTGGATCAAGACCCGGGCGAAAATGGGCCCCGAGTACACGAAGATGCAGAACCTCGTGAAGAGCGAGGGCCTGCACACGGTCTGCCAGGAAGCCGGCTGCCCGAACATCTACGAGTGCTGGGAGGACCGCGAGGCGACCTTCCTCATCGGCGGCGACCAGTGCACCCGGCGCTGTGACTTCTGCCAGATCGACACCGGCAAGCCCGAGGCCCTGGACCGTGACGAGCCGCGCCGCGTCGGCGAGTCCGTGGTCACCATGGACCTGAACTACGCCACCATCACCGGCGTCGCCCGCGACGACCTGGAGGACGGCGGCGCCTGGCTGTACGCCGAGACGGTGCGCCAGATCCACGCCCAGACCGCCGGCCGCGAGGGCGGCCGTACGAAGGTGGAGCTGCTGGCCCCCGACTTCAACGCGGTCCCGGAACAGCTCGCCGAGGTCTTCTCCGCCCGCCCCGAGGTCTTCGCGCACAACGTCGAGACGGTCCCGCGGATCTTCAAGCGGATCCGCCCCGGCTTCCGCTACGAGCGCTCCCTGAAGGTCATCACCGAGGCCCGCGACTTTGGCCTGGTGACCAAGTCCAACCTGATCCTCGGCATGGGCGAGACCCGCGAGGAGGTCGGCGAGGCGCTGCGGCAGCTGCACGACGCCGGCTGCGAGCTGGTCACCATCACCCAGTACCTGCGCCCCTCCGTCCGGCACCACCCCGTCGAGCGCTGGGTGAAGCCGCAGGAGTTCGTGGAGCTGAAGGAGGAGGCCGAGCAGATCGGCTTCTCCGGTGTGATGTCGGGTCCGCTGGTGCGGTCCTCGTACCGGGCCGGGCGCCTGTACCAGATGGCCGTCGAGAAGCGTGGCGCCTTCGTCGCCACGCAGGCTGTGTGAATTCGCGCACAAATAGCTACTGGCCAGTAATGGCCGAGTCGACGCGGTCCTGACCGTCCTCGCTGATGAGGGCGGGCGTCAGGGCCGCGTCAGCGTTTCAGTGCTCTGTATCAAGGCTTCATTGGTGTTTGACCGGTCGGACACGCCCTGGTAACACCAATCAGTGACTCTGGTATCACGCCTCGTACACCACCCGATCCGAGGGGGGACCTCGATCATGCAGGCCGCGCCCGTACGCGCCACCGCCATCCCGTCCTTCACCGACGCTCTCCGCGCCGTCGAGTCCCTGCTCATGAGCGGCGGTCAGCGCACCGCCCGGCGCAACGCCTGGACCTCCGTGCTGGAGGACCGCCGGCGGGCCAAGGACCGGGTCGAGGCGCAGCGTGTCCTGGAGCAGGCCGCCGGCCGCTCCTGATCCCCCGCCGGCCCCGTCCCGACGGACACTGCCGTCGTCCGCACTCCCGGGGCCACGTAGACTTCCTGACATGGCGAGGAAGGAAACCGCGGCGGACGCCGCGAACGCAGGGCGACTGAAGCAGATCGCTCTCACCTACAAGATGACCCGCAAGGTCGACAAGAAGATCGGTCTTGTACTCGGGGCCGTAGGCATCGGCACCCTCGCTGTCTTCCTTGTGATCGGCTTCTTGCTCGGCCACCCGGTCTACCTGGGCATCTTCGGCCTGCTGATCGCGCTGCTGGCGATGGCGATCGTGTTCGGCCGCCGGGCCGAGCGCGCCGCGTTCGGCCAGATGGAGGGCCAGCCGGGCGCCGCGGCCGCCGTGCTGGACAACATCGGCCGGGGCTGGACCACGACTCCGGCGGTGGCGATGAACCGCAGCCAGGACGTGGTGCACCGGGCGGTCGGCAAGGCCGGCATCGTGCTGGTCGCCGAGGGCAACCCGAACCGGGTGAAGAGCCTGCTGGCCGCCGAGAAGAAGAAGATGAACCGGATCGTCGCGGACGTACCGGTGCACGACGTGATCGTCGGCGACGGCGAGGGCCAGGTCGAGCTGAAGAAGCTGCGCACGACGATGCTGAAGTTCCCGCGCGTGCTCACCGGCCCCCAGGTGACGGCCACCAACGACCGACTGCGGGCTCTGGGCGACCTGATGAGCAACATGCCGGTGCCGAAGGGCCCCATGCCCAAGGGCATGCGGATGCCGAAGGGCCGCTGAGCCCCGCGGCTACCGGCCTGTCAGCACAGGCGCCGGAACTCCCGCTCGCAATAGACCATCGGCGAACCCTCGCCCAGCCGCACCCCCGTTACCCGGCCGATCAGGATCGTGTGATCCCCGGCCGGGTAACGCGCGTATGCGGCACAGTCCAGCTGTACGGGCGCCTCCCGCACGGTCGGCAGCCCGAAGGGGCTCGGCTGCAGCAGGGCGTCGGAGAACTTGTCGGCGCCCTTGGTGGCGAACAGCAGGGCCAGCGGCTGATGCTCCGGCGCCAGCACGCTCACCGCGAAGTGGTCGCACCGCGCGAAGACCGCCGACGAGTCGGCCGCGTCCGCGAGACACACCAGGACCAGGGGTGGCTCCAGGGAGACGGAACAGAAAGAGCTCGCCGTGAAGCCGCGCGGGGTGTCGTCCTCGCAGCTGGCAGTCACCACCACCACGCCCGACGGAAAACGCGCCATGGCGTTCCGGAACTCCTCCGGCGTCACCTCCGCCGCCATCACATCCTGAGCATCGGTCATACCGCGACGATGCAGCCGGCGGTGTGACCGGGCAACCGGATGGGGGCATCCGGGCCATCGCCGGATGCGGGAGCGTGGGGGTTGCTCGCGCAGCCGAGAACGGTCAGATACGGACCTCTACGGTCTTCGCGAGCCGGTCGTGCAGCCCCCGCCCGTCCCGGTCCCAGATCAGCGCCGGAATCGCGAGGCACAGCAGGGCCGTGCGCAGCAGTGACCGCAGCGGATTGACCGTGCCGGTCTCCAGGGCCACCACCCGGACGCCGAAGATACGCTTGCCCGGGGTGAAGCCGATCGTGCCGACGGTCAGCACGCTCATGACGAAGAAGACGCCGAGCGCCCAGTTGCTCGTCGCAGGCACCCGATAGCCATTCGTGATCAGGCCGTATGCGATCAGAACGCTCAGCCCCCAGTCCACGGCGAGCGCGCCGAGCCGCCGCCCCGGGCGTGCGATCGAGTTCGGCCCCTCCTCCGGGAGACCCAGCTGCTCACCCCGGTAGCCGAAGTCCGCACCGGCCTCTTCCATGGCCGCGCGGGGCCCGGAGAGCCACGATCCGAGTGCCTGCCTGTTGTCCACCCGTCCACGGTACTGGGCCCGAAATGACCGGGGTACGCCGGGGTGTCCCGGAGCTAGGGTGGACATGTGGCCGGTTAACTTCTGCGAAACAAATGGGTCACGCCCGAGAAATCACCCGTCCCTAGGGTCATGACCAGCGTGTGCCACCGCACTGGCCGCACGAACGATCTACCACCCCGGCGAGGACGGTCGGGAGTAGGAGGAGCTGGATGTTCCAGAACGCCGACGAGGCCAAGAAGTTCATCGCGGACGAGGACGTCAAGTTCGTCGACGTCCGCTTCTGCGACCTGCCGGGCGTCATGCAGCACTTCACGGTGCCCGTCGAGGCGTTCGACCCGGACGAGGAGCTGGCCTTCGACGGATCGTCGATCCGCGGTTTCCAGGCCATCCACGAGTCCGACATGGCCCTGCGCGCCGACCTCTCGACGGCCCGCGTGGACCCGTTCCGCCGCGACAAGACCCTCAACATCAACTTCTTCATCCACGACCCGATCACGGGCGAGCAGTACTCCCGTGACCCGCGCAACGTGGCGAAGAAGGCCGAGGCCTACCTCGCGTCGACCGGTATCGCGGACACCGCGTACTTTGGTCCGGAGGCCGAGTTCTACGTCTTCGACAGCGTCCGTTTCGCCACCTCGGCGAACGAGAGCTTCTACCACATCGACTCCGAGGCGGGCGCCTGGAACACCGGTGCCCTCGAGGACAACCGTGGTTACAAGGTCCGCTACAAGGGCGGCTACTTCCCGGTCCCGCCGGTCGACCACTTCGCCGACCTGCGCGCCGAGATCTCCCTGGAGCTGGAGAAGAACGGCCTGAAGGTCGAGCGCCAGCACCACGAGGTGGGCACCGCCGGCCAGGCTGAGATCAACTACAAGTTCAACACCCTGCTGGCCGCCGCCGACGACCTGCAGCTGTTCAAGTACATCGTGAAGAACGTGGCCTGGCGCAACGGCAAGACCGCGACCTTCATGCCGAAGCCGATCTTCGGCGACAACGGCTCGGGCATGCACGTGCACCAGTCGCTGTGGAGCAACGGCGACCCGCTGTTCTACGACGAGGCCGGTTACGCGGGCCTGTCGGACACCGCCCGCTACTACATCGGCGGCATCCTCAGGCACGCCCCGTCGCTGCTGGCCTTCACCAACCCGACGGTGAACTCGTACCACCGCCTGGTGCCGGGCTTCGAGGCGCCGATCAACCTGGTGTACTCGCAGCGCAACCGCTCCGCCGCGATGCGTATCCCGATCACGGGCTCGAACCCGAAGGCCAAGCGCGTCGAGTTCCGCGCCCCGGACTCCTCCGGCAACCCGTACCTGGCCTTCTCCGCCCTGCTTCTCGCGGGTCTGGACGGCATCAAGAACAAGATCGAGCCGGCCGAGCCGATCGACAAGGACCTGTACGAGCTGGCTCCCGAGGAGCACGCGAACGTCGCCCAGGTCCCGACCTCGCTGCCGGCCGTCCTCGACTCGCTCGAGGCCGACCACGAGTTCCTCCTCCAGGGCGACGTCTTCACGCCGGACCTGATCGAGACGTGGATCGACTTCAAGCGCACCAACGAGATCGCGCCGCTGCAGCTGCGTCCGCACCCGCACGAGTTCGAGCTGTACTTCGACGTGTGACAGACGCCACCTGAAAGGCCCCTCGGCTCCGCCGGGGGGCCTTCGGTGTGTTTCAGCCGGTGGGACACCGGGTGAGGGAACTTTTTCGCGCTTCCCGGACTTCCTACTTCCGGGGGATCATCCCTCCTGACCCTGCCGGACGAGAGAGGTTGAACGGGGATGACGGGACAGGACGACTGGGAGCGGGAGTTCGATCACCGCTGGGCCAATTCCGCCGTGCACAAGGAGCCCTCGGCCCGGGCGCGGATGCTGGCCGCGCGCTGGAAGGAGAGCCCGCCGAATCCGGCGCCCTTCCGCGCAGACCCCGGTCCGGTGCCGCGCCGGGCGTCATGGGCGTCCACGGCCGTGGTCTTCGGCTGTGTGATCGCGGTCATCGTGCTGATCGGGCTGCTGCAGTTCGGATCGTCGTACTAGGACGGGTCGTACCCGGCGCTCGGGCGCCGGGGACGCTCAGCGACAGCCGGCCGACCCACAGGTACGTTTTGCTGCTCCTAGGGCCGTTCAGGACCTGTTCATGGGAGTCGGCTGGTGCACACTGGACAGCGGGACGAGTGCCTGACTGCGGGGTGATGCAAGATGCAGAGCCGCTTCCGGAGCGACCGACGGCTGACCGTGCGCATGGGTCTGACGATGTTCCTGCTCGGTCTGCTGTACGTGGCCTTCATCGCAGCGCTGATCGCGCTGCTGAAGTCCTGGGTGCTGGTCGTCGTGGTGGTCGGGGCGATGTTCGTGGCGCAGTTCTGGTTCTCCGACCGGATCGCCATGTTCGCGATGCACGGCCGGGTCGTGGAGCGCGAGGAGTATCCCGAGCTGCACGCGGTGGTCGACCGGCTGTGCGCGATCGCGGACATGCCCAAACCGGTGGTCGCCGTATCCGACATGGACATGCCGAACGCGTTCGCTACCGGCCGTAATCCCGACCACGCCGTGGTCTGCGTGACCACGGGGCTGCTACGGCGGCTCGAGCCGGCCGAGCTGGAGGGCGTGCTGGCGCACGAGCTGTCGCACGTGGCGCACAAGGACGTCGCCGTGATCACGGTCGCGTCCTTCCTCGGTGTGCTGGCGGGCCTGATCGTGCGGTTCGCCTTCTACTCGCAGGTCTTCGGCGGGGGCCGCCGGGACCAGAACACCGCCGCCGTCTTCGCCGCGATCATGGGCGTCTCCGCGGCGGTGTACGCGATCAGCTTCCTGCTGATCCGTGCGCTGTCCCGGTACCGGGAGCTGGCGGCGGACCGTGCGGCCGCGCATCTCACCGGCCGCCCGTCGGCCCTGGCCTCGGCGCTCACCAAGGTCAGCGGCGACATCGCCCGGATCCCGACCAAGGATCTGCGCACCGCCCAGGCCTTCAACGCCTTCTATTTCACCCCGGCGACCGGGAAGGAGCCGGGCATCGAGCGGTTCTTCTCCACACACCCGTCCCTGGAGCAGCGGCTGGAGCAGCTCGGCCGGATCTCGGCGGAGCTGGGCGAGGCCGCCACCCCCGGGAAGGCGGGCTGAGCATTGGGGCTGCTGGACATCCTGCTGGGCCGTACGAAACCGGTCGCGCCCGATCTCGACCAGCTCTTCGCGCTGCCCTCGGCGGCCGTGACCCTTGAGGCAGCGGCCGGTTTCACACCGACCGGGACCGGCGCGGTGTGCTTCGCCACGGTGGAGGGCGCGGCCTTCGAGCAGACCCACCGGGAGGTGCAGGCGCTGCTGGACGCGGACACCGACCGCTCCGGCCCGCCGGTGGAGCTGCGCCGGGACGACTACGGGTACTCCTGGCTGGTGTCCGCGCGCAGCCCCGAGCAGCTGCCGGAGCTGGTGAACGATCTGCACGCGGTGAACAGCGCGATGGAGATCAACGGCTTCGGCCCGCAGCTGCTGTGCTCACTGGCCGCCTTCACGGACGACGGCGGCCGCAGGCTGGCGCTGGTCTATCTCTACAAGCGAGGCACGTTCTATCCCTTCGCTCCGCTGCCCGGCGCGGCCGAGCGGCGCGACAACGCGCTGGAGCTCCAGGTGAAGGCGACGCTCGCGAACGATCTGCGGATCGAGCAGGACCTCGGCCGCTGGTTCCCGGTGTGGGGCGCCCCCGGCCTGTGACCGGGGCCGCCCTACGCACTTCACCTGCTCTTCTCACGCTCCTGCCGGCGGGCCTCGAAGGGCCGCTCCCGGCGGTAGCGGCGCTCCCACTTCGCCTGCCGGTCCCGGCGCTCGCGGTAGGCGCGGTAGCTCTCCGGCGGGGGCGGGGTGCTCGCGCCGGCGGGTGGTGGCGTGCCGGGCGAACCACGCCCGTGCGTCACGTACAGGTACAGCAACGCGACGGCGGCGAGCCACCACAGATGGTTTCCGATTCCGAGGATCACCAGGACGACGGTCCCGGACGCGAGGATGCCACGCATGACGGACCTCCGTGGGGTGAGTGTGGCGGGGGTGGGGTGTGTCGGCTTCGTGCCGTTTGTTCAGCGTAGGGACGCGGTGGCAGGGACCGCATCCCGTTTTCCGCCCGGCGCGGGGCAGCCCTGAGTGCATGGCCCCATGAGCGAACTCGCGTACTTCACCTACGACTTCGACGGCGAACGACTCAGCGCGGTGCGCACCGGCGCGCCCGGCCGGGCCACCGTGGCCCTGCTGCACGGCGCGGGCAACGGCAGCAAGGAGCGCCTCCTGCCGCTGCTCACCGAGTTGGCCGGGCACGGCTGCCACGCTGTGGCGTTCGACTTCTCGGGGCACGGCGACAGCACCGGGTCGCTCGCGGAACTGAGCCCGCGCCACCGGTTCGAGCAGGCGGTGGCGGTGCTCGACGCACACGCCACCGATCTCGTACGGCACTACGGCCCCCGGGTGGCGGCCGTCGCGCTGTGCTCCCCCGCCGTCTACTCCGCCGAGGCCTGGCAGGTGCCGTTCGAGAACGGCCGGGGCCGGTTCAGCGAGATCATCCGCAGTCCGGACAGCCGGCGGACCTCAGCCGCCCTGGAGGCGTACCGGGCGTACGCGGGCCGGGCGGTGCCGGCGGTCCCCGGCACCGACGCCGTCATCCCGCCGGCCGTGACCGAGGCCGTACAGGACGCGCTGTCCACCCGGGCCCGGTACACCCGTTTCGAACTCCCGCACGCCGAGCACCGGTTGGGCCTCTGGTTCCAGGGCCATGCGGAGGACCGGCGGAGGTTCGTGACCCACCTGCTGGCGGAGTCGGCCGAGCGCGAGCCGGTCGAGGCCGTGTCGGCGTGAGAGGCCGCCGGGTGCCCCGCCGACGGGAAGGGCACCCGGTGTCCGCCGGCCTCAGCGGTTGTAGCGCATGAACGCGCGCACCATGTGGCACGTCGTGTCGGACGGCGGACGCATGCCGATCTCCTCCGCCGTGCTGCGGATCTTCTCGTCGCGGGCCTGGGCCGGGAAGTAGATGCCCGAGTCGAGCAGGGCTATGGCGAGGCGCATGGCCTTCAGACGGCGGTTGTGGGTGACATACCACTCGCGCGGCCGTCCGGCCGGCAGCGGCCGCTTCACCACGGGCTCGTAGGGCGAGTCGAACAGCACGGGGTGCTTGGCGGTGGACTGGGTGGGCAACGGCTTCGGCTTCAGGGCGGCAGCGGGCACGGGCATCCTCCTGTCGCGGTCAGGGCACCGTCCGGACAGTCCGGCGATGCCCTCGAACACTGCCTCCAGTCTACTGCCGGGCACTGACAATCGGTTGGCTACAGATGGTCGGTAAAGCCCCTGGTGGACACGGTGGTTGAGGTTCTGTGACAGCCGGTCGAGGAGGGGCTGCCGAGGCGTCGGAGAATCGAACAGACCCGGTACCGAGTACCGTGTCCCGCATGGAAATCTGGATCAACCCGGCCTGCTCCAAGTGCCGCAGCGCCATCAGCCTGCTCGACGCCGAGGGAGCCGAGTACACCGTCCGCCGCTATCTGGAGGACGTGCCGAGCGAGGACGAGATCAGGGCCGTGCTGGAGCGGCTGAACCTGGAGCCGTGGGACATCACCCGGACCGGCGAGGCGGTCGCCAAGGAGCTGGGGCTGAAGGACTGGCCGCGGGACGAGAACTCCCGGGACCGGTGGATCGCCGCGCTCTCCGGGCACCCCAAGCTCATCCAGCGCCCGATCATCACCGCCGACGACGGAACGGCCCTGGTCGCCCGCTCCGAGGACGCGGTACGGGAAGCCCTGTCCCACAACAAGGACTGAGCGGCCGCTCAACTCCGCTGTGACGCAGCCCACTTCACCGACTCCTGCAACCGCTGAGTAACCCCGTTCGGTATCTCGTACATAGCGGCGTACGCTCCCCTACCTCTTCAGGAGGCGCGCATGTCGCGCAGGAGAACTCTCGGTACGAAGAAGAAGATCGCGCTGCTCGTCGGTGCCGCGGCGGTGGCGGGCGGCGGGGCCTTCGCGCTCGCCACGACGTCCAACGCCGCCCAGCCCGCACAGGGCGCGAAGACCCTGTCCGCGGCGGACTCGACGGTGTGCCAGGGACTGGCCACGGCCCACGGCAACAACGACCGGTTCATCGCGGACCAAAAGGCTCATCCGGACGCGCAGTCGGCCGCCCGGATCGCCAACCGTGAGGCGGTCATCAAGCAGATCGAGCTCCAGCAGAAGGCGGCGGGTTGCACGGTTGGGGAGTCGGCTCAGGGCTCCCAGACCGGGCAGCAGACGCAGAACGGCCAGCAGGGCGCCGGACAGCAGGTCGGACAGCAAGGCACAGGCCAGCAGGGCGCAGGCCAGCAGAGCGCGCAGCCCTCGCAGTCCGCCGCCGCGGGGAGCAACGGCGGTGGCGCCGCCGCGGCCGCCGGCCAGCAGGTCTGCAACGGCTCCACGGTCACGCTCTCCGGTGAGGCCGGCGCGCCGGCCGCGTCCAGCAACCAGTTCCCGGCCGGGACGACGCTGAAGGTCACCAACCTGGACAACAACAAGTCCACGACGGTGAAGGTGACCTCGGTCTCCGGCAGCTGCGTGCTGCTCAACAACGCGGCCTTCGAACAGGTCAGGGAACCCGGCAAGTTCCTCATCCGGCACGCCCGGATCGAGAAGGTGGGGTGAGGTTCAGGGTCCGGACAGGAAATCCGTGAGGCGGCGGACCAGGACGGCAGGCGCGGCCTGCGGCAGTGCGTGGTGCGAGACGTCCGGCAGCACGGCCGTCTCCACGTGCGGCAGCAGCGCCTCCGCCCCGGCAGCCACCTCGCGGGAGTCGTGGGTCCTGCTGTTCGCCGCCACGAGCAGCAGGACCCGTGTCTCCAGCGCCCGCAGCGCGTCCGGCGCCGGGCGCGGGCCGGTCACCGGCTTCGCGGCCGGGAAGCCGGCGGCCGCCTCCTGGAGGGCGAGCCAGCCCGGGTCCAGGGCTGCCCCTCCCCCGGTCTCCCACTCCAGGAACGCGCGGACCCGGCGGGGCGTGGGCCGCAGCAGCATCGGCAGGGCGCGCAGCAGATACGCCGCCTTGTACCCGGCGAAGCACTGGGTCGGGTCCAGGAGGAACAGGCGGCGTGTCCGGTCGGGGGCATGCAGGGCGTGGTGCAGGGCGATCCAGCCGCCGTAGGAGTGGCCGCCCAGGTCGGCCGACGCGGCGCCCAGGCCGTCCAGCACCGCGTCCAGCCAGAGCGTCAGGTCGGCGACCGTACGGGGGTGGCGGTCGCCGGCCGGGACGCTCAGGCCCGGGGCGCCGATCACGTCGACCGCGTGCACCCGGCGCACCCGGGCCAGCTCCGCGACCTGGGCGTACCAGGAGACGGAGGTGGCCCCGCCGCCGCCCGGGAGCAGGACCAGCGGGGGCGCGTCGCGAGGGCCGCAGGAGTTGACGCGGGTGTCGCCGAAGGGCGTGGCGACCGTCAGCGCCTCCCGGTCGGCGGGCCATTTCGCCAACACCTTGTCGTACGCAACCCGGAAGGCCTCGCTGTCGTGTCCCGGCACCACACCGCCCCCTATTATCTCGCCCAGCAAGACATTCGCTCAGCGAGATAATAGCTTCGGAGGCCCCGCGTGCAGCGCGAGACGGAGATCGTCCACCTCTTGCGTGCCGTCGCCGTCGAACTCGGCCTGCACAGCGCCCGGTTCGCGCAGGCGAACGGCATGCACCCCACGGACGTACGCGCCCTGATCGCGCTCATGGACGCGCGGCGGGCCGGCGAGGAACTCACCGCCGGGCGGCTCGGGGCCGTGCTCGGGCTCAACTCGGCCGGGACGACCGCGCTGCTGGACCGGCTGGAGCGGGCAGGCCATGTCCGACGGGTGCGCGGCACGACCGACCGGCGGAAGGTCGTCGTCGAGGTGACGGAACACGCCGTGAGCCTCGGACAGGCGTCGTTCGGGCCGCTGATCGAGCGGTCGGTGGAGCTGCTGCGCGGCTACGACGACCACCAGCGGGCCGCGATCCGGGACTTCCTCGACGGGGTGCGGCAGGCCGCGGCGGAGGGCGCCCATACCCCTCCCGGCGACGCCTCACAACGTGAGCCGTGACACGGAACGACCAGGTAACACGGGGTTCACACGAGAGCAACGGACGGGAAATCGCCTGTTGACAGGCTGCCCGGCAGTTCGAGCGGCGCCCCAGTGCCGCAGCGCCGCAGCACCCGCACCGAGTGCGCCCGACCCCCGAAGGATGTGGCCCCGTGACCTTCAAGGCTGAGTACATCTGGATCGACGGCACCGCGCCGACGGCCAAGCTCCGTTCCAAGACGAAGATCATCGCGGGTACTCCGGCCGGTCTCGACGCGCTGCCCGTCTGGGGCTTCGACGGCTCCTCCACCAACCAGGCCGAGGGCCACTCCTCGGACTGCGTGCTCAAGCCGGTCTTCACCTGCCCGGACCCGATCCGCGGCGGCGACGACGTGCTGGTGCTGTGCGAGGTCCTGGACACGGACATGAAGCCGCACCCGTCCAACTCGCGGGCCGCGCTGGCCGAGGTCGCCGAGCGGTTCGCCGCTCAGGAGCCGGTCTTCGGCATCGAGCAGGAGTACACCTTCTTCGACGGCTCCCGCCCGCTGGGCTTCCCCGAGGGCGGCTTCCCGGCCCCGCAGGGCGGCTACTACTGCGGTGTCGGCGCCGACGAGATCTTCGGCCGTGACATCGTCGAGGCGCACCTGGAGAACTGCCTGAAGGCCGGCCTCGGCATCTCCGGCATCAACGCCGAGGTCATGCCGGGCCAGTGGGAGTTCCAGGTCGGCCCGCTCGCCCCGCTGGAGGTCTCCGACCAGCTGTGGGTGGCCCGCTGGCTGCTGTACCGCACCGCCGAGGACTTCGGCATCTCCGCGACCCTCGACCCCAAGCCGGTCAAGGGCGACTGGAACGGCGCGGGCGCGCACACCAACTTCTCGACCAAGGCCATGCGCGAGGGCTACGACGCGATCGTCACCGCGTGCGAGTCGCTCGGCGAGGGCTCCAAGCCGCTGGACCACGTCAAGAACTACGGCGCGGGCATCGACGAGCGCCTGACGGGTCTGCACGAGACCGCCCCGTGGGACAAGTTCTCCTACGGCGTCTCCGACCGCGGCGCCTCGGTCCGCATCCCGTGGCAGGTCGAGAAGGACGGCAAGGGCTACATCGAGGACCGCCGCCCGAACGCCAACGTCGACCCGTACGTGGTGACCCGCCTGCTGGTGGACACCTGCTGCACCGCACTGGAGAAGGCCGGCCAGGTCTGACCTCCCGCTTCGGGAAAGGGGCGCCCGCCGTCTTGGCGGGCGCCCCTGCTGCGTATCGTGCGCTGTCGTGGAGACCGATTTGGTGGTCGGCTCCGGAAGTCCTTCGGGGGTTCCCGCTCGGGGCACCGTCATCGTGTCCGTCGTGCGCTTGACCTTGACCTTTGGGGAAGCCGCACAGTGGTCGCGAGCGGGCGACCGCCCGGAACCAGGGAGCCGTCCATGGGCCTGGTCAGCATCGGTGAGTTCACGCGTCTGTCGCGTCTGTCGCCCAAGGCGCTGCGGCTGTACGACGAACTCGGGCTGCTGGTGCCCGCCCGCGTCGACCCGGACACCGGCTACCGCTGGTACGCGGCCACGCAACTCGATCAGGCCCGCCTGGTGGCCTCGCTGCGCCGGATCCGCGTCCCCTTGGCCCGGATCCGGGACATCCTGGCCCTGCACGCAGGGTCGGCCGCCGAGGAGATCCGCGCCTATTGGGCCGGAACCGAGGTCGAGCACGCCGCCCAGCGCGAACTGGTCGGCCGCCTCGTTGACCGCCTTCACGGAGAGAAGTCCGCCATGTACGAGGTCACCGTCCGCGACATGCCCGCCCGAAGCCTGCTCAGCGTCGTCCGCCGGGTGCACCAGGACGAGCTGGTGCCCATGGGGCGGGAGCTGTTCATCCACCGCCTGTGAGCGGCGACAGCGACGGCCCGGTCGAGTGGTGCCGGCCCGTCCCCGACGAGCAGGCCGGCCCGATCGCGGCCGGCTTCCCCGACCTCATCCTCCGCACGGATCCTGCCCATCAGGAGGCGTGCGTCCAACCGGAGACGCCCGGGCAGTGGGGCAGTGGGACCCAGGCCGAACTCGCCATCGAGGCGCTGGCCGCAGGGCCGCGCAGCAGCAGCGCCGGCCGTCCGGAGGCATCCGCCTCCTCCTCGTCCCCAAACCCGCGAGCGGGGGGACCGGACCGGACAGCGAGTTCGCCCTGCCGCTGCGCTGACCCGGGCTCAGGCCCGCACCCTGACGCCTCGGCCGGCCGGTCCGCGACACACAGGTGTACGCGGCCCGGCCGGCCATGCCTGACCCGGAAGATCGGCTGCCGCTCCACGATGCCTGCCTGCTCCGCCGTGCCCATGGTGGTCACCGCTTGTCCGGATACCGAGACACCATCTCGCGCAGGGGTCCTCTCCGGCGCCCGCGTCTGCTTCAATGAACCCATGGCCGGCTTCCAGGAGTACACCGCGACGGGTCGCCATGACCTCGAGCCCTTCTGGCCTTCCCGTCAGCACCACGATTTCGACCGGGTGTGTTGCCGCGCGGTGAACGCGCGGGCCCTCTAAAGCCGTACCCCCGGCCTTCGGCCAGCGCGAAGCGACGTACGTGTCCTGTCACGCCCCTCTCGCGCGAAAGAGCTGACCTCTCATGGCGATCACCCGTTCCCTGACCAGCCCCACCCCCGCCCGGCACCGGCTGCGCGCCGTCGACCGGGACGAGGTGGTCGACGTCGCGGACCTCCTGCCGCCGGGCGCCACCTGGCTGCCCGCGCCGCAGCACACCCTGCCCACCCTCCCCGGACAGCCGCCGATGGTCGGCTACCTGGTGCTGGTCCCGGCCGACCAGCGCCCGCCGTTCCTGCCGGTCGCGGTGCCGGACGAGCCGGAGACGGGCGCCGAGGCAGGCGGCGATGCGGGCGGGCGGCCGCTCGTGCGGATCGATCCCGCGCAGCGCACCGCCAGCGTCGACGGCCGTGAACTCGACCTCACCTACCTGGAGTTCGAGCTGCTCGCGCACCTGGTGGCCCATCCGCACCGGGTGCACACCCGCGACCAGCTGGTCACCACGGTGTGGGGCTACGGCCATGTCGGCGACGGCCGCACCGTCGACGTGCACATCGCCCGGCTGCGCCGCAAGCTGGGCGCCGAGCACCGGCAGACGATCCAGACGGTGCGCCGGGTGGGCTACAAGTACACCCCGCCGACCGGCCGCTGACCGCCCGTCGACAGGTCTTCTCTGCCCTCGGCAGAGTCCCGTACCGCCGGGCGCCCGGAGCGGGCACGATCACCGGTATGAGACTTCTGGTGCTGGGCGGTACGGAGTTCGTGGGACGGGCGGTCGCTCAGGCGGCGGTGGCGCGCGGCTGGGAGGTGACCGTCTTCCACCGGGGACGGCACCGGCCCCCGCCCGGAGTGCGGTCGCTGCACGGCGACCGCACCGCCCCGGACGGTCTCGCCGTGCTCGCCGCCGACCCGGGCGGCTGGGACGCCGTGATCGACACCTGGTCGGCGGAACCGCGTGCCGTGCTTGCGGCGGCACGGCTGCTGCGGGGCCGTGCCGCGCGGTACGTGTACGTCTCCAGCCGGTCGGTGTACGCCTGGCCCTGGCCCACCCTGGACGGCACCCCGGGGGCCGGGGCGCTGGTCGAGGGCGCCGCCGCCGACGCCGGGCCGACCGACTACGCGCGCGACAAGCGGGGCGGCGAGCTGGCCGCCGTGGAGGCGTTCGGCGAGGAGGACTCGCTGCTGGTGCGGGCCGGGCTGATCCTCGGCCCGCACGAGAACGTGGGCCGGCTGCCCTGGTGGCTGACCCGGATCGCCCGCGGCGGGCCGGTGCTGGCCCCCGGGCCGCGCGAGCTGCCGGTGCAGTTCATCGACGCCCGCGACCTGGCCGGCTGGCTCCTCGGGGCGGTCGAACAGTCGCTGAGCGGGCCGTACGACCTGATCGGCCCGCCCGGGCACGGCACCATGGGCGAGTTGCTCGACCAGTGCGTCCGGGTCACCGGCGCGGACGCCGAGCTGCGCTGGACCGACCCGGAGGTGATCCTGGCCGCCGGGATCGAACCGTGGACGGAGCTGCCGGTGTGGGTGCCGCCGGACACCGAGCTGTACGCGTGCGTGCACCGCACCGACGTGTCACGGGCGCTGGCGACCGGCCTGGTGTGCCGGCCGCCGGCGGAGACGGTCGCGGACACCTGGCGCTGGCTCACGGAGATCGGCGGCGAGGCGCCGATCCGGCCGGACCGGACTGCCACGGGCGTCGATCCGGAGGTGGAGGCAAGGGTCCTGGCCGGCGGCGGGGGTGTACCTGGCACCACCCCCGAAGAGGCGACTTCGGACGACTGACGCGCGTCCGGCCGTCGGCAAGACTGGCGGCATGAGCACCGACACCGACAGCGACGACTTCCGCAGCCGGGCCCGGAGCGCGGTGCTGGCCGCCGTACAGGGCCTGGCCCTGGCCCTGGCCGTGCTGCCCTGCGGTGTGGCGTTCCTCGTGCTGACCCTCGTCTCCGTCGCGCTCGTGCCGGTCGGCGTCGGGCTCGTCACGACTCCGGCGATCCTGACCGGCGTACGGGCGCTGGCGGATGCCCGCAGGAGGCTCGCGGCGGAGTGGTGCGGGGTGCGGATCCCGGCGGTGTACCGGCCGCTGCCCAGCAGCGCCAACCCCTGGACACGGACCTTCGCCCTGCTCGGGGACCCACAGGTCCGGCGGGACGTGCTGTGGCTGCCGGTGGACATGACGGCGGGCTTCGTCACCGCGCTGCTCCCGGCCCTGCTGCTGTTCTACCCGTTCGAGGGGTTCGCGGTGGCGGCCGGACTGTGGCGGGTGACGGACGGGCCGTACTGGTATCTGTTCGTGCCGGTCGACGGCCCCCTGACCGCGCTGGCCGCCGCCGCGCTGGCCGCCGGGCTCCTGGTCCTCGCCTTCCGCCACACCCCTCGGCTGATCCGCGTCCACTTCCATCTCACCCGGGCCGTCCTCAGCCCGGCCGACGCCGAACTCACCGAACGTGTGAGGGTGTTGACCGAGACCAGGCGCGACGCCGTCGACACCTCCGCCGCCGAGCTGCGGCGCATCGAGCGGGACCTGCACGACGGGGCGCAGGCCCGGCTGGTCGCCATGGGCATGGACCTGGGCACCATCGAGATGCTGGTGGAACGGGACCCGGCCCAGGCGAAGCGGCTGCTCGCCCAGGCCCGCCGGAACTCCGCCGAGGCCCTGGACGAGCTGCGCGACCTGGTGCGCGGCATCCACCCGCCGGTCCTCGCCGAACGGGGGCTCGGCGACGCCGTGCGGGCGCTGGCGTTGCGGCTGCCGCTGCCGGCCGAGGTGACCGTGGAGCTGCCCGGCCGGCCGGACGCGCCGGTCGAGTCGGCGGCCTACTTCGCGGTCAGCGAGGTGCTCACCAACGCCACCAAACACTCCGGCGCCGACCGGATCTGGGTCGACGTGCACCACACCGACGGCCGGCTGCGGATCACGGTCACCGACAACGGCAGGGGCGGCGCGGCGGTCGGCGCCGGGTCGGGTCTCGCCGGGGTCGAGCGCCGGCTCGGTACATTCGACGGCGTCCTGGCCGTCAGCAGCCCCGCCGGCGGCCCCACCCTGGTGACCATGGAGATCCCGTGCGCGTTGTCCTAGCCGAAGACCTCTTCCTGCTGCGCGACGGGCTGGTGCGGATGCTGGAGGCGTTCGGCTTCGAGATCGCGGCCGCCGTCGAGTCCGGTCCCGAACTCACCCGGGCACTCGCCGAGTCGGACCCGGACGTGGCCGTGGTCGACGTACGGCTGCCGCCCACGCACACCGACGAGGGCCTGCAGTGCGCGCTCGCGGCCCGCAAGGCCCGGCCCGGGCTGCCGGTGCTGGTCCTCTCCCAGCACGTGGAGCAGCTGTACGCGCGCGAGCTGCTCGCCGACGGCAACGGCGGGATCGGGTATCTGCTCAAGGACCGGGTGTTCGACGCCGAGCAGTTCATCGACGCCGTACGGCGGGTCGCGGCCGGGGGTACGGCGATGGACCCGCAGGTGATCCAGCAGCTGCTGTCCCGGCGGGCCGGCGGCGACCGGCCGCTCGCGGGCCTCACCCCGCGCGAGCTGGAGGTGCTGGAGCTGATGGCGCAGGGCCGGTCGAACGCGGGCATCGCGGCCCAGCTGGTGGTGACCGAACGCGCCGTGGCCAAGCACACCTCCAACATCTTCACCAAGCTGGGCCTGGAGGTGTCGGACGACGACAACCGGCGCGTGCTGGCCGTCCTCGCCTATCTGGACCGGGACCGCTGACCTGCCAACTCGCCTGTTCTGCGAGGAATTTGTGAGACCGGTGAACACCTCTGGGGCGGCGTCCGTATGGAAGGGCGCCGCTTCACTCCTGTCGGGCGCCTCGATGCTGCCCCGCAAGGAAGTCAGAGGAGTTCCATGGGACGCAACACACGAAAACGCCGTACGCCGCTGGCCACCAAGGCCATAGCCGCATCGGCGGCCCTAGCGCTCGGTGGGGGCGGGCTGATCTGGGCGAACTTCTACGCCTCTGCGCACGAGTCGAACAACCAGACGTGGGGAGGCAATCAGACGAAGGCCGCGACGGCGCAGGTCGCGACCATCTCGTGCCCGGACGTCGGCCAGAAACTGACCAACGTCCCCTGGCGGGCCCGCCAGGGCGTGGCGACGGAGCTGTCGAACCTCGACAAGCAGATCACCGAGGCCTACACCCGGCTCGCCTCCACGCGCGACGCGCAGACCAAGGACCCGAGCTTCGTGCAGAACGCGATCGTCGGCCCGCTCAAGGAGAAGCGGGCGGCGACGATCGACCGGATCCGCATCGACATCCAGCGGGTCGGTGGTTCCTTCGACAACGCGATCAAGCAGCTCGCCGCCTGTACGACGCAGACCGCCGACCAGACCACCGCTGGGGGGAACAGCGATGGCCAGCAGCAGAACAACGGCGGTCAGCAGCAGGGCGGTCAGCAACAAGGTGGCCAGCAGCAGGGCGGTCAGCAGCAGGGCGGTCAGCAGCAGGGCAACAACGGTGGCCAGGGCGGTGACGGGCCCTCCGCGGCGGACTTCGTGGACATCACCAAGGTCGCACCGAACGTCCTGTCCAAGCCGAACAAGACCCCCAACGCCTCGACGGGCACCTTCACCACGCGCTGCGGTGTGAACGCCAACCAGAACCACAACAGCGACAACGTGATCGTCGCGCCCGGTGTGACCAACGGTGCCCACCACGTGCACGACTACGTCGGCAACCAGAAGGTCAACGCGTTCTCCAGCAACCAGACGTTCCTGCAGGGCGGCAGCAGCTGCCAGAACCGGAACGACCTGTCGGCGTACTACTGGCCGGTCATCCGCGAGCAGGACGGCACCCAGGAGAAGGACGCGAACGCGGACGGCGGTGGCAAGGACCTCAACGTCGGCAAGATCCTG
Source organism: Streptomyces sp. RB17 (assembly GCF_009604455.1). Classification (GTDB taxonomy): domain Bacteria; phylum Actinomycetota; class Actinomycetes; order Streptomycetales; family Streptomycetaceae; genus Streptomyces. The sequence continues at coordinate 987,981 of NZ_WEGL01000001.1, read as the reverse complement.
GTCGCCCAGCAGGCCCAGATCAAGTACGTGGGCAGCCCGGCGAGCAAGGTCGTCGCGATGCCGCAGTTCCTGCGGATCATCACCGGTGACGCCAAGGCGGCCACCAACGGCACGGCCAACGCCAACGCGCACTGGAGCTGCACCGGCTTCGAGAACAGGGTGCAGCTGACGGACAAGTACCCGATCTGTCCGACGGGCAGCAAGGTGGTGCGCACGTTCGCCTTCCAGAGCTGCTGGGACGGCCAGAACATCGACAGCGCCAACCACCGTACGCACGTGGCGTTCGCCGACCCCGGGAGCGGTGTCTGCCCGAACGGCTTCAAGGCGATCCCGCAGCTGACGATGCGTCTGGTGTACAACGTGCCGCAGCCGGTCGTCCAGGCGGACGGCACGGTGAAGAACGCCTACGCCGTCGACGGCTTCCCGGAGCAGCTGCACAAGGCGATCACCGACCACGACGACTTCATCAGCGTCACGACCGGCGGTCTGGCCAACAAGATCGCCGACTGCATCAACCGCGGGCAGAACTGCGCATGACCTTCTGACCCGGGCCATGAACAAGGCCGGTGACGGATCCCCCTCCCGTCACCGGCCTTCCCGTGTGTCTCAGCCGCCGTGCCCGGCGTGGGCGGCGTGGTTCGTGCCGATCTCCACGTCCCCGCCGAGGGTGCCGCGCAGCGCCTTGACGACCCCGTCGTCGCCGACGGCGACCCACTTGCGGCCCACGAGGTAGTAACCGCCGTAGTCCTTCGCGTCGTTGATCCACTCGCGCTGCCCGCGGTCGGTGGCGAAGGTGGCGAGGATGAACCGGCCGTCGCCGTTCCTGCAGATGGCCTGGCGGATGTCGTCGGCGTCGGTCTGCATGTTCGGCGTGCACTTCACCTCGGCGGCCAGGCTCTCCAGGCTGCCGGTCGCGGCGGGCGGGACCGCCTTGGTGTCACCGCCCGAACCGCAGCCCGCCAGCGCCAGTACGGCCACGGCGGCCGGCAGCAGTCGTGTCACCCTCATCAGTTCCTCCGGTCCAGTGGGCCAAGCATGCCTCAGCTCCTTCGGATACGGCCCCGGGCCTCCGTATGCTCAAATCCGGTGACCGGGTGTGCGACCGGCGTCCCATCTGCCGAATCACCCATCCGGTGGTGACCAACCCACGACTCGCTCGTTCTCCATGACGTGCAGTCACAGGATGTAGCCCAGCGTCACGCACCCACCTCCGAGAACACCGGACCGGTCGATGTCGAGCAGGCCGAGGCCGCGCTCGTCGAGCACTATCCACGGCTGGTCCGGATCGCCTATCTGGTGCTGCCTGCGAGTCTCGGCCGCAGCCGCCGGGTACTGACCGCACACGCGCTCGTCCAGCGCGCCCTGCCTAGAGGCCGGGGGCAGCAGCCCGTGATCCCTGCCCAGACCCCCGGGCGGGACGACGACCCCGGGTACGCCTTCCTGCGCGAGCGCGTCGTGCGTGGGGCCCTGGAGGCGGCCCGGCCCCGCAAGGGCCTGCCCCGGCTGTCCCAGCTGCCGCCGCTGCTGCCCCAGGTGTGGGGACTGAAACTGTTCCCGCGCTCGGGCGGCGCCGACGAACTCGCCCTGGACCAGCGGCTGTCCGCCCTGTCCGGCCCGGCCCGCGCCGCGTATGTGCTGCGCGGCCTGGAGAAGCTGTCCGACGCCGAGATCCGGGGACTGCTCACCGCGGTCGGGGTGGACGACGCGGGCGGCGCGCTGGCCTCGGCGAACGGCGTGCCCACCCAGCCGGCGCTGCTCTCCTCCGCCGAGTTCGACCCCTGTCTGCTGCAGGCCAGGCCGACCGATCTGATGCGCCGCCGCCAGCACACCAAGGCCGCCCTGGCCGCCGCCGCGGCGCTCGCGGTGTGCGGGGCGCTGCTCACCCTGCCCTCGGGCGGCTGGGGCCCGGACGGCGCCGCCGCGCCCGTCTACGCCGAGAACCCTGCCGCCGAGGCCGCCCTCGACCCCGCCCGGCTGATCCAGGTCTCCCCCGCCGATTGGAAGTCCGCCGCCCGCACCGACTTCTCGGTGTGGCCCGCGCGCGGCCCGCTCACCGGGGACACGGCCCTGCTGCGCCGCGCCCTCGCGGTGTGGGCCCGCCCCGGCGCGACGGTCCGCGTGTCGGCGACCCCCGGCACCCAGACCGGCGGCCCGGCCGGCCCGCCCCAGCTGCTGTACGCGGGCCAGGTCGCGGGCGCCCGCGTGGTGATGCTCTACGACGGTCTGCGCATCGCCCGTTACGCCGAACCGGCCGACGGCACCCAGGGCGCGGCCCTCGACCTCGCCCGGGCCGACGGCGCGACCGGCGCCGAGGCGAGCGCGCTGGTGCTGGGCCGCTCCGACGGCAACGTCCAGTACCTGACCGCGCCCTGGGTGAAGAAGGTGGCCACCCGGAACCTGACGAAGCCGGACTCGGCCGCGACCCGGGTGACGGTCACGGACGGCGTCACCGCGCCGCTGGCCAGCTCCGCGCTGCAGCCCGGCAGGTGCACCTCCTGGACCGCGCTCCAGCTGACCGGCGCCTCCGGCACCGTACTCACCACCGACCTGGGCGAGCTGGTACCGGCCCACCTGACCGCGGGGCGGCCCGGTTCGCCCGGCGAGGCGTCCGGGTCCGCCGGGCTGCGGGCCTGGGCGCCGTTCGCCTGCGCGCTGAACGCGGAGCGCTCCGGCGGGGTGCGCAGCGTCAACGCCTGGTCGTTCGCCGACCAGCCGCTGCCCGACGGCAGCGGGTCGGCCGCCTGGGTGTGCGCCAGGGCCGAGACCTGGCGCGGCGACGGTACGGGCTCGCTGGCCCTGTTCGGTCTGCCGGGCCATCCGGTCGGCGCCGTGGTCGCCAGGGGCACGGACGCGCGGTCCTGCGGTCCGCGTGATCCCCATGTGCTCGCCGGGGTGCTGTGGAAGTCCGCAGCCGGGCACTGGTATCTGCTGGCGGCGGGCGACAAGGACACGGCGTCGATCCGGGCGGGCGGCGCCGTCACCGCGGCCGGACAGGGGCAGTTCCTGGTGGCCCGGACCAAGCAGGGCGCCCGGGCCACGCTGAAGGCCACGCTGGCGGACGGAACCGAGGTCGGCGGGCTGCGGTAGGGCGGTTGCGGCAGCTCTGCATCGACACCGCTGGCTCATCGACAGTGACAGCCTTTATTGACACCGACGTAAACAAGCGCCGTCCCAGGGGTTCTCAGCGGGCCTACCCGTCAGTACATTGACGCCATGTCTAACACGCAGGCCCGGGTGCCGCTCAAGGCACGCAAGGTGTCCTTCTCCTGGGACGGCACGCCGTTGCACTGGGTGCCGGAGGATCCGTTCACCACGCACACCATCAACGTGCTGCACCTGCTGCTGCCCGCCGGTGAGCGGTGGTTCGTGCATGTGTACAAGCAGGTGCTGCCGTACATCCGCGACGAGCGGCTCCGCGAGGACGTCATCGGGTTCATCGGCCAGGAGGCCATGCACTCGCAGGCCCACGACGAGGTGCTGCCGCACCTGCGCGAGCAGGGCCTCGACCCGACGCCGTACACCGCGCAGGTCGACTGGTTCTTCGAGAAGCTGCTCGGCGACCGCACGCTGCCGCCGGGCAGGCCGCGCCGGTGGTGGCTGATGGAGCGGGTCGCGCTCATCGCGGCCATCGAGCACTACACCGCGTTCCTCGGCAACTGGGTGCTCAACGCGGACGAGTTGGACCGCCGCGGAGCCGACCCGACCATGCTGGACCTGCTGCGCTGGCACGGCGCGGAGGAGGTCGAGCACCGCTCGGTCGCCTTCGAGCTGTTCCTGCACGTCGACGGCAGCTACCGCCGGCGCGTACGGACCTGGGCCACGGCCTTCACGGCACTGGTGTTCCTGTGGCAGCGCGGGGCGCGGTTCTTCATGGAGAACGACCCGACCCTGATCGACGGCAAGGCGTCCTTCAAGGACTTCTACGTCCGTGGCAGGCGGGGCGTACTCCCCTCGACCGGAGACATGATCCGCTCCATCCCCCGCTACCTGAGCCGCGACTACCACCCCTCGCAGGAGGGCGACACCGAGCAGGCCGTCGCCTACCTGGCCGCCTCGCCCGCCGCGACGGCGGCGGAGAAGAGGGCCGCCTGATGCCGAAGCTGCGTACTGTCGTACTCGCCGCGGGTGCCGCCCTGCTGGCCCGGCGGGCCCTGCGCCGCCGGATCCAGGCCTCGCCGCTGTGGCCGATGCCCGCGCTGGAGGAGCCCACCTCGGGCCGGCCGCGCTCGCGGGCCCTACGGCTGTTGGTGACCTCGCACGAGACGATCGCCGACGGCGTCGTCCAACTCCGCCTGGAAGGCCGGGACTTGCCGCGCTGGGAGCCCGGCGCGCATCTCGACCTCGTCCTGCCGTCCGGACTCGTGCGGCAGTACTCGTTGTGCGGCGACCCCGAGGACACCTCCTCGTACACCGTCGCGACCCGGCTGGTCGCGGACGGGCGGGGCGGCTCGCGCGAGGTGCACGAGCAGGTGACGGAGGGCATGGAGCTGGAGGTGCGGGGGCCGCGGAACCGCTTCCCGCTGGTCGAGGCGGAGTCGTACGTCTTCGTCGCCGGCGGGATCGGGATCACCCCGCTGCTGGCGATGCTGCGGACACTTCCGGAGAACGCCGACTGGCGGTTGCTGTACGCGGGGCGCGACAGGGCCTCGATGCCGTTCCTGGAGGAGGTCGAGAAGCTGGGCCGGATGGGGGTCCCCCCGGGCGAGCGAAGCCGAGCCTGGGGGAGGGTGACCGTCGTGGAGGGGCGGCCGGACCTCGATGCGCTGGAGGTGGGCGAGGGCGCTGCCGTCTACTGTTGCGGCCCCGAGGGACTCATGACGGCCGTCGCGGCCCGCTTCCCGGACGTCCGCCTCGAACGGTTCGCGCCCCGTGCGTCGTCCGACGGCAACGCGGAGTTCGAGCTCGAACTCAGGCGCAGCGGACGGACGTTGGCCGTTCCCGCCGACTCCACCGTGCTGGCCGCCGTGCGCCGGGAACTGCCGGACACCGCCTACTCCTGCGAGCAGGGCTTCTGCGGGACCTGCCAACAGCGGGTGCTGGAAGGGGAGATCGACCACCGCGACGAGCTGCTGACCGACGAGGAGCGCGCCGACTCGATGCTGATCTGCGTCTCGCGAGCCCGCGGCGATCGTTTGGTGCTCGACATGTGAACGCCTGCGGCCGAATCCGATCGGTAAGGTGTTCGCATGAGTACCGGGGTTCGCCGCAGGATGGGTGTCGAGGAGCGGCGGCAGCAGTTGATCGGCGTCGCCCTCGACCTGTTCAGCCGACGCTCGCCCGACGAGGTCTCCATCGACGAGATAGCGTCTGCGGCGGGCATCTCACGCCCGCTCGTGTATCACTACTTCCCCGGCAAACTCAGCCTGTACGAGGCCGCGTTGAAGCGTGCCTCGGAGGATCTCGCGGGCCGCTTCACCGAGCCGCACGAGGGCCCGCTCGGCGCGCGCCTGCTGCGGGTGATGGGCCGCTTCTTCGACTTCGTCGACGAGCACGGCCCTGGATTCGCGGCATTGATGCGCGGCGGCCCGGCCGTAGGCTCTTCGGCCACCAACGCGCTCATCGACTCGGTGCGCCAGGCCGCCTACGAACAGATTCTGTCCCACCTCGGGGTCTCCGACGCGCCCCCGCGCCTGGAGCTGGTCGTCCGCTCCTGGATCTCGCTCGCCGAGTCCACGGCGCTGATCTGGCTGGACGGCCGGCGCATCCCGCGCGCCGAGTTGGAGGTCCAGCTGGTGCACGACCTCGCCGCGCTGGCCGCGGTCAGCGCCGCCTACGACGAGGGCATGGCGACCCTCTTGAAGGAGATGGTCAGGGACGAACCGGCCGACGGCCCCTTCGCGGAGCTCGTCGGCCGGCTGATCGCCCTCGGTTCCTAGACCGTCACCGGTCGAACTTCCGGTACGACGGGTCGAGGTCGCGGACCTCGGCGGAGGCGTGCAGCAGCGGGAACGCCACGTCCGCCACATGCCTGCGCAGCAGTTCCAGCGCCGCCTCCGTCAGCCTCGCCTTGGTCTCGTCGCTGCGGCCGGCGAGGAGCCCGATGGTCACGTGCACGATGGCGTGCCCGCGCACCCCCGGGTCCTCGTACCCGTACGCCGTCTGCGCGCTCGGCCGGAACTGCGTCTTGCAGGCCTCCGGCTTCGCCGCCGCGATCTCCACGGTCGCCTCGTGCAGTGCCCGCGCGAAACCAGCGCGGTCGAAGGCGTTCTCCATGGTGTCGGAGTAGTCGACGGTGATCTGCGGCATTGCGCACTCCTGTTCTACGGCAACGGCCCCGACCCTACTTCGTCGCCCGGCCGAACACCGCCACCGTCCGCGCCGGGACGCTGAACGTGCCCGAATCGGCCGCATAGGAGGAGGTCTTCACCACCGGGTCGGCGCCGGAGGCCTGCACCGGGTGCAGCCGGTACGACGTCCCCGCCAGGCTGTCGATCTTTTGCTCCTGCCGCTGCGGCGTGGCGTTGAAGACGACGACGAGGTCACCGAGCTTCATGGTGATCACCCCCGGCGTCTCGTCCTTCCCCGACAGCGGGAAGGAGAGCCGGTCCTGCACCTGCGTGGCCGTACCGAGCGAGAACGCCTGCTCGGTCGTCCGGATCCTCAGCAGGTCCTGGTAGGCGGCGGAGGCGCCGCTGATCTGCGGGCAGCCCACCTTCACGCTCGTGAGCAGCGGCCGGGCGTAGTCCCACTTGGACTGGTTGTCGGCCGCCATGGGCAGCCCGCGCCCGAAGCCGTTGCCGTCGGCGCAGTTCCAGTGGATGGCGTTGAACCAGTCCCCGCTGTCGAAGGAGTTGCGGTCCAGCGACTTCGAGCGCAGCAGGTCGGTGCCCGCCTGGGACAGGGCCGGCCCCTGCGACAGGGCGGCCGTGGCCATCGCCAGGACCTGCATGCGGGCTCGGTCGGACGCGGAGGTGTCCTTCGGGAGCTTGTAGGTCAGGGCGTCGAACAGCGACTCGTTGTCGTGCGCGTCCACATAGGCGAGGGCGTCGCCGGGCGCGTCCGCGTAGCCGGCGGGCGAGCCGTTGTAGTCGATCTCCGCTCCGGTGACCTCCTTGCCGTCGGTGTCCGTGAAGTGGTACTTCGCCAGGTTTCCGCTCAGCCCGACCTTGATCAGGTCCTGGTAGTGCAGGAGCCGGGCCTTCTGCTCGTCCTTCGAACCGTTGGCGGTGGACCCGTTCGGGTCGGTGTACAGCCCGGACGCGAAGCCCTGGATGCCGGGGTCGGAGTCGAAGGGGCTGCCGCCGCGCACCGCGTCACGGGCGCGGTCGGAGAAGGTGGCGATGCCGGTGCCGGCCATGTTGGCCTGCGTGGCCTGCACGAACCGGGCGTCGTTCGCGACCTCCCCGAAGTTCCAGCCCTCGCCGTACAGGATGATCTTCTTCCCGTCGACGCCGTCCTTCTTCAGGGTGAGCGCGTCGAGGGCCTTCCTGACGGCGAGGATGTTGGCCTTCGGGTGGTGGCCCATGAGGTCGAAGCGGAACCCGTCGACCTTGTACTCCTTGGCCCAGGTGACGATCGAGTCCACGACCAGCTTGCCCATCATCGCGTTCTCCGGCGCGGTGTTGGCGCAGCAGGTGCTGTTGGCCACCGACCCGTCGGCGAGCAGCCGCTGGTAGTAGCCGGGCACGATCCTGTCCAGCACGCTGGTGTCGGCCTGGCCGCCGGCCGCCGTGTGGTTGTAGACGACGTCCATGACGACCCGCAGGCCGTCCTGGTTGAGCCCCTGCACCATCTCGCGGAACTGGACCGTACGGGCGGTGCCGTCCGGGTCGGTGGCGTACGAGCCCTCGGGGACGGTGAAGTGGTACGGGTCGTACCCCCAGTTGTAGGCGTCCTTCGCGGCGCTCTTCGCCACGCACTCCTGCTGCTTGTCGGAGTCGGCCGCGTAGGAGGCGAGGTCGCAGTCGGGGCTCGCCTGGTCGGCCTTCTTCTCGGGGACGGTGGCGAAGTCGAACGCGGGCAGCAGGTGGACGTACGACGTGCCGGACTTCGCCAGCTCCTTCAGGTGCTTGGAGCCGTCGCTGTTCTTGTCGGTGAAGGCCAGGTAGGTGCCCTGGTCCTTCGCCGGGACGCTCTTGTCGGCGACCGAGAAGTCCCGGATGTGCAGCTCCTGGATCTGCGCGTCCCTCAGCGGTACGGCCTTGGGCTTGTGCAGGGCCGACCAGCCGCTCGGGGCGAGGGCCTTGTCGTTCAGGTCGACGACGAGGCTGCGCTCGGAGTTCGCGGTGAGGGCGACCGAGTAGGGGTCGGTCACCTTGTTGGTCACCATCTTGTGGACGCTGGGCGCCCACACCTTCACCACGTACCGGTAGGGCTTGCCCTTCCAGGACGCCGGGCCGGTGACGGACCAGACACCGGTGGTGTCGTCGCGGTGCATGGGCACGGTGGAGCCGCCCAGCTCCAGGGAGACGTGCTGCGCGGTCGGCGCCCAGACGGAGAGGGTGGGCTTTCCGTCGTGGAAGACCGGGCCGAGCTGTGCCTTGGCCGCGGCCGGGTAGAGGTCGTCCAGCACGCCCGCGATCTGCACGCCGGTCGCCGCCAGGACGGCGCCGTTGGCGGCACGCTGCGAGGCGACGAGCTGGCCCTTGAGCGCCCCGCGCACCCGGTCCCGGTCACGCGGGTCGACGGACCAGGCGGTGTAGTCCTTCAGATGCGGGAACCTCGCCTTCTGGGCGTCGGTCAGCGTGGTCTTCTCCAGCCGGATCCAGCGCTCGTCGTCGCTGGTCAGCGCCCCGTCCTTGACGGCGATCGAGCCGTCCAGGGAGTACAGCAGCTGGGTGGAGGCGGCGCCGTCCACGCCGTTGAAGGCAACCGTGTCGCGGTCGATCCAGATCGCCTTGGAGGTGCTCAGGTCGAGGGCGGCCGAGCTGCCCGCCGGCTGCGGCAGCAGGTACTTCTCCTGGCCGTTCAACAGCCACACCTCGTAGCCGTCGGACTTGAGGTCGAGGGACTGGTCGGCGGCGAGGTCCTTCTCGTCGCCCTTGTGGATGATGTAGCTGAGGCTGGTGGCACCCTCGGTGAGCGGCACCTCGTAGACCGCGCCATAGGCATCAGTCTTCACCGGCTTCAGCGGGTTCGACCAGTCGGTGGGGTTCGCGGCGCCCGTCCAGACGTGCAGGCCCCAGCCGTCGTAGTCACCGTCGGCCCGGTGGTAGTGGATGACCGCCTTGGTCCTGTCCTGCGCCGGGTAGTCGGGCTTCTGCGTCAGTACGTCCGGCTTCCCCTGCTCGACCCACACCTCACCCGTCTTGGTGACGTCGATGCTCCGGTCGGCGGAGACGTCCTTGTTGCCGTCCTTGTCGATGACCAGGAAGCCGACGCCGGAGGCGCCGGGCTTGAGCTTGACGTAGGCGAAGGCACCGTAGGCGTCCCGGCCGACGAAGGGGTGGCTGGCCGGCCAGTTCGTGGTCTCGCCGTCGGCGATGTCGCCCCAGGCGTACAGGCCCCAGTTGCCGTAGTCGCCGTCGGTGCGCTTGTAGTGGACGATCGCATAGTCGCGGGAGGAGGCCGTGGGGACCTCGGGCGCGGGCGGGGTCCCGGAGGTGCTGCTCGCCGTGGCGCTCGCGGTGTGCCCGGCCGAGTCGATCACGACGGCCTTGTAGCGCAGCGCGGCCCCTGCGGGGATGTCCTTGCCGAGGGTCTGGGTGACCTTGTACGGGGCGTGGTCGGCGGAGCCCAGTACCTGCCACTTGGCGTTGCCGACCTGCGCGGCGAAGACGACCCGGTTCAGCTGACCACCGTCGACGTCGGCGGTGACGTCCACGGTGCCGGTGGCTCCGGCGGCCGGAGCCTCGAGGGTGACGGTCGGCTCGGCGGCCGGCTTGTCGAGGGTGCCGGACGCCTTGTAGACGACGGCGGACTCGGCCGGCACGGTGACGGTGACCTTGCGGTCGGCGTCGGACTTCACGGTGTCGTCGGCGCCGTAGACGCCCTCGTACGCCATGCCGGCGGACCCGGTCGCGAAGGTCGCCGTCCGCGCGGTGCCGGCGTTGTTGAGGGCGACGACGTATTCCTGCCCGGTCTTCGCGTCCGTGCGGGTGAAGGCGTAGACCCCGGCGCCGTCGGCCGCGTACCGCTGCGTCTGGACGCCGTCGGTCAGGGCCGGGTTGGCCTTGCGGAGCTTCGAGAGCGCGGCGATCTGGCGGTAGAGCGGGGCGCTCTTGTCGTAGGAGTCGCTGGCGTGGGTGCGGTCGGTGCCGATCTCGTCGTCGTCCAGGTAGTCGGCGACCTTGGAGGCGAACATGGTCTGGCGGGCGTCCTTGTCGCCGCCGGAGCCGGTGAAGCCCTGCTCGTCGCCGTAGTAGACGACCGGGTTGCCGCGGCTGAGGAACATCAGCTGGTTGGCGAGCTCGTCCTTCTTCAGGATCTCGGCGTCGGTGGCCTTCGGGTTGTCCTGTTTCAGGAAGTACCCGATCCGGCCCATGTCGTGGTTGCCGAGGAAGGTGACCTGCTCGTACGCGTTGGCCTTGTCGGTCGTGTACTTGTAGTCGTCACCGAAGACGCTCGCGAGCTTCCGCGCGCTCGCGCCCTGGGAGGCGTAGGAGCGGGCCGCGTCCTGGAAGGGGAAGTCGAGGGTGGCGTCGAGGCGGCCCTGGGTGACGTACGGGGACGTGACGTTCGTGTCCGCCGAGTAGGTCTCGCCGAACATGAAGAAGTTCTTCCGGCCGTGCGCCGCCGCGTACGTGTCGAGCGCGGTGGCCCACTGCGTCCAGAACTCCATGTCGACGTTCTTGACGGTGTCGATCCGGAAGCCGTCGACGGCGAAGTCCTTCACCCACCGCTCGTAGATCTTCTCCATGCCGTGCACGACCTCGGGACGCTCGGTCCACAGGTCGTCCAGGCCGGAGAAGTCGCCGTAGGTCGCGGACTCGCCGGCGAAGGTCGAGTCGCCCCGGTTGTGGTACATCGTCGGGTCGTTGAGCCAGGCCGGAACCTTGGACCGACTGGTGACCTTCGGGGTGTACGGGAAGGACGCTCCGGAGACGGCCGGGAACTTCTTCGCGCCGTCCGCGTAGTCGGCGTCGTCGAACGGCCGCCCGTCCTTGGTCAGATAGGGGAAGGCACCCTTGGAGAGGTAGTCGTACGCCTTCTCCTGGTAGTCCACGACGTCGGCGGTGTGGTTGGTGATGACGTCGAAGAAGACCTTCATGCCCTTGGCGTGGGCCTTGGAGATGAGGGCCTTGAGATCCTGGTTGGTGCCGAAGTGCGGGTCGACCTGGGTGAAGTCGGTGATCCAGTAGCCGTGGTAGCCGGCGGAGGCATTGCTGCCCGTGCCCTGCACCGGGCGGTTCTTGAAGATGGGGGCCATCCAGATGGCGGTGGTGCCGAGCCCCTTGATGTAGTCCAGCTTCTTCGTCAGGCCCTTGAGGTCGCCGCCCTGGTAGAAGCCCTTGTCGGTGGGGTCGTAGCCGGTGCTGAGCCGGGAGCCGGTCAGTCCGCCCTTGTCGTTGGACGTGTCCCCGTTGGCGAAACGGTCCGGCATGACGAAGTAGAACTGCTCGCGCGTGTTGTCGTGCCGGGCGGGTACGGCGGCGAGCTTGGCGTCCGTGGGAGGCGGCGGAGGCGGGGTGGCCGCGTGTGCGGCCAGTGGCTGGATCAGGGCGGCGGCAAGGGCCACGGCGGTGACGGCCGCGGCCCGTTTCGCTCTCGGTATCACAGGCGGTAACTCCTAGCGGATGCGGCTCTTTTGGATCCCTTGGGTCCGACCCCGCGCGACCGTATCGCCGACGAAAGGTTTACAGCAAGAGTCTTGAAACTCATAGCAAGAAGTTTCAGCGTCAACCTTGGCGCGCCCTTCTCAACTCCCCGACCCTCACGGGCTGTTGCTTTCCGTCCCCTCATTTCCTGGCGGACGCCATCCCCCTGTCCTCGGCGTCTCACCCGAACTGGAGCCGACCGGTCATCGTCCCCAAGAGCACGACCTTCGCGTACGAGTACGTCAAGAAGGACGGCTCCGGGAACGTGACCTGGGATTCCGGGACGAACCGCTCGTGACGACGGACAGTTCGTCCGGCTGCACGACGAGTGACACCTGGAAGTGGTTCTCCGGGCTCAGCAGCTCGACTTCCCGGCGTAGATCGCGAGCGCCGTGTTCGAGCCCAAGGTGGCGGTGAACTGCCCACTGGAGTTCACCGTCACCGTCGTGTTGCTCTGGACGTTGCAGTACGTGCCCGCGGGCAGTGACGTCTGGTACGTCCTGGTCAGGCTGCCGGACTCGTGGTTGATCGCCACGTAGCCCTTGCCTCCCCGGCCGAACGCGATCGCGTTGTTGCCGTCGTCCCACCAGTTGGAGACGGCCTGGCCGCGGGTCGTGTTGCGGAAGGCGACCATGCGGATGATCTCCGGCCAGGCGTGCTGGCACTTCCAGCCGTCCTGCCAGCAGGCGTTGACCTGCCCGTTGTTGGGCGGGCCGGCGTCCGCGTCGGACCACTCGTAGCCGGAGTTGATGTCCGGGGCGCCGTAGGGCCAGGCGAGCATGAAGACGTTGGCCAGGGTGTAGTTGGCGCCGTCCTTGTAGTTGAGGGTGGAGCCGTTGCGCTCGGTGTCGTGGTTGTCGACGAAGACGCCGGCCACGGAGCTGCTCAGATAGCCCCAGCCCTCGCCGAAGTTGGTGAGGTAGGCCAGCTTCTCGTTGTTGAAGACGCGTTTGAGGTCGTAGGCGTAGCGGAACTCCTGGACGTCTCCGTTGCCGGTGTACTCGGAGGGCTGGACGGCCTCGTTCGCGCCGTAGATGACCTCCTGCTTCCAGTAGACGGAGGGGTTGGTCAGACGGGACTTGATGTTCGCCAGGTCGTCCGCCGGGATGTGCTTGGCCGCGTCGATGCGGAAGCCGTCGGCACCCAGGGAGAGCAGGTCGTTCATGTAGCCGGCGATGGTCTTGCGGACGTACTCCTCGCCGGTGTCCAGGTCGGCCAGGCCGACGAGTTCGCAGTGCTGGACGTTCCAGCGGTCCTGGTAGTTGGTGACCTGGGAGGTGCAGTCGTCGAAGTCCGGGTACGAGTACAGGCCGGGGTAGTCGTACTTCGAGTACGTCGAGCCGCCGGTGCCGGTGCCGCTGCCCGCCGACATGTGGTTGATGACCGTGTCGACGACGACCTTCAGACCGGCGGCGTGACAGGTGTCGATCATGTTCTTGAACGCGGTGCGGTCGCCGAGCCGGCCCGCGATCTTGTACGACACCGGCTGGTACGACGTCCACCACTGCGAGCCCTGTATGTGCTCGGCCGGCGGGGAGACCTGGACGTAGCCGTAGCCGGCGGGGCCCAGGGTGGTGGTGCACTCGCGGGCCACCGAGGCGTAGTTCCACTCGAAGAGGACGGCGGTGACGTCCTTGGTGCCGGGCGGGGAGGCCTGCGCTGTAGTCGGGTACATGCCAACCGTAACGGCGGCGGCGAGGGCGAGCGCCGCGGGGAGGGTTCTGCGTGCCATGTGGGGGTTCCTTCGTCCTTGAAGGCGCTTGCTGCAATGTTTCAGCAAACTTGCGGTGACGCAGATGTTAAAGGCCCGCTGCCTGAAAGGCAGCGGGCCGGTGTGAAGTTGATGCAAGAACTTGCCGACGGGCCGTCAGACCACCCAGTCAGACGGTCGTGAACCACACCGTCGTGTCGGCGGGTACCTTCGTCTCGTCGTCGGCCTCGGTCACCTCACCGCTGGCGAGCAGGACACGGCCGTAGGACGTGGTCGTCACGGACTCGCCGGTCGTGTTCGCGACGCACACGAACTCGCCCCGCCGGAAGGCCAGCACACCCTCGGGCGCCCGCAGCCATTCCACCGCGTCTCCCGCGCCGAGGTCGGGCTGGGAACGGCGCACGCTCAGCGCGGACCGGTACAGCTCCAGCGTCGAGCCCGCGGCACCCGTCTGCGCCTCCACACTCAGCTCGCCCCAGCTCGCCGGCTGCGGGAGCCAGCTGCCGCCGCTGCCGAAGCCGTACGAGGAGCCCTCGCGGGTCCACGGGATCGGCACCCGGCAGCCGTCGCGGAAGCCGTCCTGGCCGGCGCCGCGGAAGTACGCCGGGTCCTGGCGCACCTCGTCGGGCAGGTCGACGACGTCCGGGAGGCCCAGTTCCTCGCCCTGGTAGACGTACGCCGAGCCGGGCAGCGCCAGCATGAGGAGGGTGGCGGCGCGGGCGCGGCGCAGGCCCAGCTCCCGGTCTCCGGCGGTGCGGATCTGGGTGCCGAGGCCGGGCGGGTTGGCGAAGCGGGTGGCGTGCCGGGTGACGTCGTGGTTGGACAGGACCCAGGTGGCGGGGGCGCCGACGGGGCGCATGGCCTCCAGGGTGCGGTCGATGACGGTACGGAGTTCCCTCGCGTCCCATTCCGTCGACAGGTACTGGAAGTTGAAGGCCTGGTGCAGCTCGTCCGGGCGGACGTAGTTGGCGGTGCGCTCGACGGTCGGCGTCCAGGCCTCGGCCACGAAAATGCGCTCGCCCGCGTACTCGTCCAGGATCCGCCGCCACTGGCGGTAGATCGCGTGGACGCCGTCCTGGTCGAAGAACGGCATGACATCGTTGCCCAGCAGTTTGAGCTGGTCGTGGGAGCCGAGGTCGGGCAGGCCGTCTGCCTTGACCAGGCCGTGGGCCACGTCGATGCGGAACCCGTCCACGCCCATGTCCAGCCAGAAGCGCAGGATGGAGCGGAACTCGTCGCCGACGGCCGGGTGCTCCCAGTTGAAGTCGGGCTGCTCGGGGGCGAAGAGGTGCAGGTACCACTCGCCGGGCGTGCCATCCGGCTCGGTCACCCGCGTCCAGGCGGGGCCGCCGAAGATGGACTCCCAGTCGTTGGGCGGGAGTTCGCCGTTCTCTCCCTTGCCGGGGCGGAAGTGGTAGCGCTCGCGCAGCGGGGAGCCGGGGCCCTCGGCGAGGGCGCGCTTGAACCACTCGTGCTGGTCGGAGGAATGGTTCGGGACGAGGTCGACGATGATCCTGAGCCCCAGTTCGTGGGCGTCGCGGATCAGCGCGTCGGCGTCGAGCAGGTTGCCGAACATCGGGTCGACGGCGCGGTAGTCGGCGACGTCGTAGCCCGCGTCGGCCTGCGGGGAGGCGTAGAAGGGGCTGAGCCACACGGCGTCGACGCCGAGGTCACGCAGGTACGGCAGGCGGGAGCGCACGCCTTCCAGGTCGCCCATGCCGTCGCCGTTGCTGTCGGCGAAGCTGCGCGGATAGACCTGGTAGATGACGGCGTCCCGCCACCAGTCGCGGCGGCGGTCGGCGACGGCGGCCACGGCGGAGTGGGGGGCCGGTGCGGCAGGGTGCTGCTGGCTCATGGCGTCCTTGAGAGGTAAACGAGTTCGGGTCATGGGCGCGTGGGTGCGGTACGACGGCGGGTGCGGGCCGGAGGATGCGGCACCGGCGGGGTGTGCGAGGCGGCCGCGGTGACAGCGGGGTCGGATGGACACCGCGGCCGCCTACCCGCGCGGTGAGGCGCGCGGGAGTCCCGGGGCGGGCGTCAGCCCTTGGTGCCACCGGCGGTGAGGCCGGTGACGAGGTTCTTCTGCACGAGGTAGAAGAACACCGACACGGGTATCGCGATCAGCACCGCGGTGGCGGCCATGTAGTTCCACTGGGCGTCGTGCTCGCTGACGAAGGTCTGCAGACCGACGGCGAAGGTGTACTTGGAGTCGTCCAGCATGAAGGTGGTCGCGAAGGCGACCTCACCGACGGCGGTGATGAAGTTGTAGAAGGCGGCGACGGCGAGGCCCGGCCGGGCCAGCGGCAGGATCAGCCGGAAGAAGGTGCCGAACGGGGAGAGCCCGTCGACGCGTCCGGCCTCGTCGATCTCGAAGGGGATGGTGTCGAAGTACCCCTTGAGCAGCCAGGCGCTGTACGGCACCGCGGTGGTGCAGTTGATGACGATCAGCGCCCAGTAGGTGTCGATGAGATCGAGCTGGCTGAAGATCTCGTACATCGGCACGATCAGGATGGCGATCGGGAAGGCCTGGGTGAGCAGCAGGACCCACATCAGCTGCTTGTAGCCGGGAAAGCGCATCCGGGAGACGGCGTAGCCGGTGGTGGCGGCGACGAAGACGCCGATCAGGGTGGTGCCGCCGGCCACGATCATCGTCGACTTGAACCAGTCGAAGAAGCCGGTGTGCTCCAGCACGAAGCTGTAGTTGGAGAAGCTGATCTTGCCCAGGATCTTGCCCGGGTGCAGGTAGTCGTCCTTCTCGGGGCCGAGCGACAGGAAGATCAGCCAGGCCACCGGGGCGAGCGCGATCAGGCTCGCGACGGCGAGGCCGCCGTGCAGGACGGCGGCGCCGAGCGGGCCGCGTTCGCCGCGGCGGCGGGTCCGGCGCGGGGCCTGCGCGGCGGGGGCGGGCCCGGCCTCGGTCTTTTCCAGGGTCGTGGTGCTCATGGCGGCTCCTGCGGCGTCAGACGGCGAGCTGGTCATTGCGCTTCAGCCAGCGGAAGTAGAAGGAGGTGAAGACGGTGATGATCGACAGCAGCAGTACGCCGTACGCGGCGGACTGGGCGAAGTCGCGCGGCTGCTGGCCGAAGCCCAGGAAGTAGGCCCAGGTGACGAGGATCTGGGCGTCCGGGGCACTGGTCGGGCCGAACAGCAGGAAGATGATGGCGAACTGGTTGAAGGTCCAGATGATGCCGAGGAGTACGACGGTGGAGCTGACCGACCTCAGCCCCGGCAGGGTCACGTGCCGGAAGCGCTGCCAGGCGCTGGCGCCGTCCATCTCGGCGGCCTCGTAGAGCGAGGAGTCGATGGACTGCAGTCCGCCGAGCAGCGAGAGCATCATGAACGGCACGCCGCACCAGGTGTTGACCATGATCGCGGCGAACCGCTGCCAGAAGGTGTCCTCCAGCCACTGCGGCTCGGGCAGGTGGACGGCGTGCAGGATCTGGTTGATCACTCCGGAGTCGGAGAGCATGATCCGCCAGGAGAAGACGGTGACGAAGGTCGGCACGGCCCAGGGCAGGACCAGCAGCACCCGGTAGATGGTGCGGCCGCGCAGCTTCTCGTTGAGCATGAGCGCGAGGCCCAGGCCGATGGTGTAGTGCAGGGCGACACAGGCGGCCGTCCAGACGACGGTCCACAGGAAGTGCGACCAGAACCGGTCGTACGACAGCGGGCCGAACAGGATGTCCTTGTAGTTGCCGAACCCGATGAACTTGTAGGTGGCCGGGATGTGGTTGACGCCGATCGTGCGCGCCGAGTTGAGGCTGTTGGCATCGGTGAGGGTCAGGTAGACACCGCGGAGCAGCGGGTAGCCCACGATCACGGCGAGCACGACGACCACCGGGGCGATCATCGCGTACGCGTACCAGTACCTCTGGTAACCGTTCTTGATGCGCTGCCCCAGCCCGGGCCGAGGCGCGCGGTCACCGCGGCGCTTGCCGGTCGCGCGGTCGATGGCGACTGTCATGGTTCGACACCTTCAAAAGATCAAGGAGTTGGGCCGGGCACAGGGCGGTGGCCGCCGGATCCTTCCCCTCCTTACGAGAGGATCCGGCGGCCACGCGGGCATCACTTGCTGAAGTCGGGCACCAGCTTGCCGATGGCGACCTCGGCGTTGCTCAGACCCTTGTCCAGCGACTCCTTGCCGCCGGCGATCTTGGGCAGCTCGGTGTCGAGCGGACCCCACAGGCTGCTGTACTCGGGCAGCGCCGGGCGGGGCTGGGCGGCGGGCAGGACGGCCTGGTAGCCAGCGATACCGGGGTCGGCCTTGACCTTGTCGGTGTAGGCGTCCTCACGCGTGGGCAGGGTGGAGTTCTTCAGGGCGATGGTCTCCTGGGAGGCCGCCGAGGTCATGAACTTCACGAACTTCAGCGCCGCGGTCTGGTGGGCCTTGTCCGAGCCGGCGTAGACCGCGAGGTTGTGGCCGCCGGTCGGGGCGCCCGCCTTGCCGGTGGAGCCGGCCGGGACGGTGGCGATGCCGAGGTTGGACTTGTCCGTGAAGGCGCTGCCCTTGTAGAAGTTCGTGATCTCCCAGGGGCCCTGGATGATCGCGGCGACCTTGCCGTTGACGAACGCGTCCTGGATGTGGGCGTAGGCGTCGGCGGTGGTGTCGGCCTTGTGCAGGCCCTTGCCGGAGAACGTGCTCAGCCAGGTGCCGTAGGCCTTCTTCGCGGCCGCCGAGTTCACGGTGATCTTCTTGGCGGTGGCGTCGACGGTGTCGGTGCCCTCGCCGTAGAGGAAGGTCTGCGCGTAGTAGGCCTGGGTCGAGCCCCAGTAGCCGTACTGGCCCGTCTTGGCCTGGACCTTGGCGGCGTCGGACTTCAGCTCGTCCCAGGTCTTGGGGGCGTCGGTGATGCCGGCCTTCTGGAACAGCGCCTTGTTGTAGACGAGGGCCAGGGTGTCGGTGACCAGCGGCACGCCGTAGGTCTTGCCCTGGTACTGGGCCTGCTTGATCAGGCTGGGCTGGAACTTGGCCTGGTCGGTGAGGGCCTCGGTGCCGTCCAGCGGCAGGAAGTAGCCCTTCTTGGCGAAGGCCGGGGTCCAGCCGACCTCGGAGCGCAGCACGTCCGGGGCACCCTTGGAGCCGGCCGCGGTGTCGAACTTGTTCTGCGCCTGGTCGAAGGGGACGTTGACGTACTTGACCTTGATGTTCTTGTTGGCAGCCTCGAACTGCTTGATCAGGCCCTGGTACGTCGGCGCCTCGTTCGTGGCGTTGGAGGTGTCCCACCAGGTGATGGTCACCGGGCCGTCCGACTTACCGCTGTCGCTGCTGCTCCCGCCGCCGCAGGCCGTCGCCGCGAGGGCGAGGGACGCCACCAGCGCGGAGGCCGCTATGCCACGCCGCATGAGTTCTCCTTGAGGGTTTAGCCCGTGTGATGCCGACTGCGCCGTTGCTGCCGCCGAGCGACCAGGAACGTAACAGCGTTGTAAGCGTTGCGAAAGACCTTGCAGAAAAAAAGTGCAAGGGAACACGATGGTTACCCTGTCGTTACCGCTCAGCGTGGAGACAACCCGTGTGCAAGACTCTGCAAGCTCTTGCCGCCACCAATTCGAGGGAGCCCGATGAGGCAGCAACCCAGGGCGGGCCGTCCGGCCGCTCGCGCACGGCGTCCCGTCGGTGTGCAAGGCGACATACGACCGGTACAGTCCAGTGCCGTGACCACACGGCTTGCGGACATCGCTGCGCAGGCGGGGGTGAGCGAAGCGACCGTCAGCCGGGTCCTCAACGGGAAGCCGGGCGTCGCCGCCACCACCCGCCAGTCCGTGCTCGCCGCGCTGGACGTCCTGGGCTATGAGCGCCCGGTACGGCTGCGGCAGCGCAGCGAGGGCCTGGTCGGGCTGATCACGCCGGAGCTGGAGAACCCGATATTCCCGGCGCTGGCCCAGGTCATCGGCCAGGCGCTGACCCGCCAGGGCTATACGCCGGTGCTCGCCACGCAGACCCCCGGCGGGTCGACCGAGGACGAGCTGACCGAGATGCTGGTGGACCGGGGGGTCGCGGGGATCATCTATGTCTCCGGGCTGCACGCCGACACCACCGCCGACATGCAGCGCTATGAGCGGCTGCGGGCGCAGGGCGTGCCGTTCGTGCTGGTGGACGGGTTCTCGCCGAAGGTGCAGGCGCCGTTCATCTCCCCCGACGACCGGGCCGCGATGACGCTCGCTGTGACCCATCTGGTGTCGCTCGGACACACCCGGATCGGGCTCGCCCTCGGGCCGAAGCGGTTCGTGCCGGTGCAGCGCAAGATCGAGGGCTTCGTGCGGGCCATGCAGGACCAGTTGGGGCTCGCCGCCGAGACGGTCGAGACGGAGCTGATCCAGCACTCGCTGTACACGCTGGAGGGCGGCCAGGCGGCCGCGACCGCGCTGATCGACCGGGACTGCACGGCCGTGGTGTGCGCCAGCGACATGATGGCGCTCGGCGCGATACGGGCGGCCCGGCAGCAGGGCCTCCAGGTGCCCCGGGACGTGTCGGTGGTGGGCTTCGACGACTCCCCGCTGATCGCCTTCACCGACCCGCCGCTGACCACGGTCCGCAAGCCGGTGCCGGCGATGGGCCAGGCCGCGGTGCGCACGTTGCTCGAGGAGATCGGCGGGACACCCGCGCCACACAGCGAGTTCGTGTTCATGCCGGAGTTGGTGGTGCGCGGTTCGACCGATTCCGCGCCGAATGTCGTCCGTACGTCGTAGAAGGTGCGTGGCGGACCCGACCTTGGGATGATCGGGCGAAGGACCCTTTTCTGGCAGACTTGATGCCCATGAGTGACTCGACCGTGACGCAGTCGGAAGGTCGCGAGGAGGTGGCCGTTCCGCGCACCGACACGGGCGAGGACGGCGGGGGTTTGCTGCGGCGGATGCGAAGTCCGCGCCGGCCGCGGCTCTGGTTCGAGATCCTTCTGATCGCGGTGAGTTACTGGACGTACTCACTGATCCGCAACGCCGTCCCGGAGCAGCGGGGCAAGGCGCTGCGCGACGCCGACTGGATCTGGCGGGTCGAACACCATCTCGGCGTCGCCGTCGAACAGTCCGTCAACCACGCCGTGAACTCGGTGACTTGGCTGATCATCGGCATGAACTACTACTACGCCACACTGCACTTCATCATCACGATCGGTGTGCTGGTGTGGTTGTACCGGTGGCATCCGGGGCGTTACGCGGCGGCGCGGCTGGCGCTGTTCGCGACCACCGGCGTGGCTCTCGCCGGTTACTACCTGTTCCCGCTCGCGCCGCCCCGGTTGATGCGCGGCGGGCACTTCGTGGACACCGTGATGGTGCACCACACGTGGGGCTCGATGGCCTCCGGCGACCTGAAGCACATGTCGAACCAGTACGCGGCGATGCCGTCGATGCACATCGGCTGGTCGCTGTGGTGCGGGCTGACGATCTTCGCGCTGTCGTCCGTGCCGTGGGTGCGGGTGCTGGGGCTGCTCTATCCGGCGGCCACCCTGCTGGTCATCGTTGCCACGGCCAACCACTTCTGGCTGGACGCGGTGGGCGGTGTGCTGTGCCTGGCCTTCGGGTTCACGGTGGCCCGGGTGTGGTACGGCGCGCTGCCGTACGCCCTGCCCAGGCTGGTGCCGGTCCGCAGGACCGGGCCGGAGCGGGCGGCGGCCCGGGTGTGAGCACCGTGGCTCCGGCCCGGTGTCATCCTCCGTTGCCGTAGAACAACTCCTCGACCACCGTGCGCGCCCTGCGGGTGGTACGGCGGTAGGCGTCCAGCATGTCCCCGGCGTGCCCGGCGCCGTAGCCCAGGTAGCGGCCCACGGCGGACAGCTCGCGCGGCTCGGTGGGGAACGTGTCCCCGGCCCGGCCACGCACCAGCATCACCGCGTTGCGCACCCTCGTCGCCAGCACCCAGGCCTCGTCCAGGATCTCCGCCTCCTCGGCGGACAGCAGCCCGGCCTCGCGGGCGGCGGCCAGCGCCTCCCGGGTGCGGGTGGTGCGCAGCCCCGGCTGCTCCCAGCCGTGCCGGAGCTGGAACAGCTGCACGGTCCACTCGACGTCGGACAGCCCGCCCGGACCGAGTTTGGTGTGCAGCTTGGGGTCGGCGCCGCGCGGGAGGCGCTCGGACTCCATACGGGCCTTCAGCCGGCGGATCTCGCGTACGGCGTCCTCGTCGAGGCCCCGCCGGGGGTAGCGCAGGGGGTCGATCAGCTCGGTGAAGCGGCGGCCCAGGTCCTCGTCCCCGGCGACCGGCTCGGCCCGCAGCAGCGCATGGGACTCCCAGGCCAGGGACCAGCGGCGGTAGTACGCCTCGTACGACTTCAGGGTGCGCACCAGCGGGCCCGACTTGCCCTCCGGGCGCAGGTCGGCGTCGATGAGCAGCGGCGGGTCGGCGCTGGGCAGCGCCAGCAGGCGGCGCATCTCGGCGACGACCTTGTTCGCGGCGGCGGCCGCCTCGTGCTCGTCCACGCCGTCCTGCGGCTCGTGTACGAAGACGACGTCCGCGTCGGAGCCGTAGCCCAGCTCGTGACCGCCGAACCGGCCCATCCCTATCATCGCGAACCGGGTCGGCAGCGTGTCGCCCCAGCCGTCGCGGACCACCGCGCGCAGGGTGCCGGCGAGGGTGGCGGCGGTGAGGTCGGAGACCGCCGCGCCGACCCGGTCCACCAGCGCGCCCTGGTCGGCCTCGGCGGGGCTGGTCTCGGTGCCGTAGGAGCCGACGATGTCGGCGGCAGCCGTCCGGAACAGCTCCCGGCGGCGCACGCCGCGGGCCGCGGTGACGCCGTGCTCGGCGTTCTCGGCGCGGCCCACGGCGGCCAGGATCTCCTGCTCCAGGTGGGGGCGCCCGCGCGGGTCGAGGCCGCCGCCGTCGCCGTCGCCCAGCAGGGCCACCGCCTCGGGGGCGCGCATGAGGAGGTCGGGCGCCAGGCGGCCCGCCGACAGCACGCGGGCCAGGTTCTCGGCGGCCGCGCCCTCGTCGCGCAGGAGGCGCAGGTACCAGGGGGTCTTGCCGAGCGCGTCGGAGACCTTGCGGAAGTTCAGCAGGCCCGCGTCCGGGTCCGCCGAGTCGGCGAACCAGCCGAGGAGGACGGGGAGCAGGGTGCGCTGGATCGCCGCCTTGCGGGTCACGCCGGAGGCGAGTGCCTCGAGGTGGCGCAGGGCGGCCGCCGGGTCGGCGTAGCCGAGTGCCACGAGGCGCTCGCGGGCCGCCTCGGGGCTCAGGCGCGCCTCGCCGGGGGCGAGTTGGGCGACCGCGTCGAGCAGCGGGCGGTAGAAGAGCTTCTCGTGCAGCCGTCGTACGACGCCGGTGTGCCGCTTCCACTCGCGGATCAGCCCGGCCGCCGGGTCGGTGCGCAGGCCCAGGGAGCGGCCGAGGCGCCGCTGGTCCTCCTCGGCGACCGGGACGAGGTGGGTGCGGCGCAGGCGGTAGAGCTGGATGCGGTGTTCCATCGAGCGCAGGAAGCGGTAGGCCTCGTCCAGGCGGGCGGCGTCCTCCCGGCCGACGTAGCCGCCGGCGGCCAGGGCCTGCAGGGCGTGGAGGGTGGTGCCGCTGCGGAGGGACTGGTCGGTGCGGCCGTGGACCAACTGCAGGAGCTGGACGGCGAATTCGACGTCGCGCAGGCCGCCGGGACCGAGCTTGAGTTCGCGTTCGATCTCG
The DNA here is from genome assembly GCF_009604455.1 of Streptomyces sp. RB17. Taxonomy (GTDB): domain Bacteria; phylum Actinomycetota; class Actinomycetes; order Streptomycetales; family Streptomycetaceae; genus Streptomyces. The sequence continues at coordinate 964,976 of NZ_WEGL01000001.1, read as the reverse complement.
GACGCGGGGATGTTCTCGACCACGCGCCGGCGCATCTTCTGGACGTCCGCTACGAAGTTCTCGCGTTCGGCGGCCTTCCAGACCAGGGGTTCGAGTGCGTCCACGTAGGCGTGACCGAGTTCCGCGTCCCCCGCTACCGGGCGGGCCTTGAGCAGGGCCTGGAACTCCCAGGTCTTCGCCCAGCGTTGGTAGTAGGCGAGGTGGGAGGAGAGGGTGCGGACCAGGGGGCCGTTGCGGCCCTCGGGGCGGAGGTTGGCGTCCACCGGCCAGATGGAGCCCTCCACCGTGGTCTCGGAGCAGATCCGCATGAGGTGGCTGGCGAGGCGGGTGGCGGCGGTGAGTGCCTTGGCCTCGGTGGTGCCTTCGGCCGCTTCGGCCACGAAGATCACGTCCACGTCGGAGACGTAGTTCAGTTCGTGGCCGCCGCACTTGCCCATCGCGATCACCGCGAGGCGGCAGGCGGCGGCGTCGGCCGGGGCGTTCGTCCGCGCGATGGCCAGGGCGGCGCGGAGGGTGGCCGTGGCGAGGTCGGCGAGTTCGGCGGCCGCCTCGGCGACGTCCGTGGTGCCGCAGACGTCGCGGGCGGCGATGGAGAGCAGGCAGCGGCGGTAGGCGACGCGGAGGGAGACGGGGTCGGTGGCCTCGGCCAGGCCGCGCTCGAACTCCGCGAGGCCCGGGTGCAGGTCCTGTGGCTCGTAGGTGACCAGGGCGTGCCAGTCGGCCGGGTGGCGGGCCAGGTGGTCGGCGAGGGCGGCGGAGGCGCCGAGGACGCCGAGGAGGCGGTCTCGCAGCGGCTTGGCCGCGATGAGGGTGTCCAGCAGTTCGCGGTGGGCGGTGGGGCCGTCCTGGGCCTCCAGGAGGCGGACCAGGCCGTGCAGGGCGAGGTCGGGGTCGGCGGTGGCGCCGAGGGCTTCCAGGAGGACGGGGTCGTCGCGGACGGGGGTGAGTTCCGGGCCGTCGAGGAGGCGCTCGGCGGCGGAGGGGTCGGTGAAGCCGTGTCGGAGCAGGCGGGTGAAGGTGCTGCTTCTGCGCCCCGGCGTCATCTCCGTGGCCTCCCCTGGCGCTAGGTCGTCCTGGCCAGAACGTCTCTGATCAGCTAAGTGATTCTATGCAGCAGATGGTGTCTTGCACGGGTTGTGCCCAACGGGGAGGGGTGGCATGGGCGTGCAGGTGGAATCCTGCGCCACGTGCCGCTCCTCGTGGCCGGTGTCGGCCGGCCGTGGGTGCGCTGATCGTCGTCACGCCCCGGTGCCGGTGGACCGGTCTTTCCGGCGGGTATTGCCGTCCAGTGCCATCGCGTCCCGCCTGCGGCCACCGCGACGCGCCAGGCCAGACACCGTAGCGCCGTCCAAGGCAGTTGCCTCGGTGTCTGCAGCCCGGATGACGCCTTCCCGATCGTTGTCACTCGGGGCCGCGCCCGGGGTGCCGCCGATCTGTACGAGGCTCCGGCGGACGGGTCGGGGGCGGCGCGGCGGATCAGCATGGCTGCGGTGTCGCCCGCGTACGTCGGATAACCGCACCGGCGTCGGCCGCGTGACCTGGGCGGATTCGGTCTCGTTGACCAGGGTGTGAAGAAGATCACCGCTCTCGCCGCGCTCACCGTCACCGGTCTCGCGCTCGCCGCCCCCGCCCACGCCGACGACGGCACCCACGGCCGCATCAACATCGCCGGCCGGCCCCTGACCCCGAACAAGCTCTGCGAGACGGCCCTCGGGCTCGTCCCGCTCACCGCGCCGTGGACGGGCAGCTCGGTGTACGACGCCTGCAACAACCGCAAGCACGTCCATCCCGAGCGGTCCCAGCAGCCCCGCCCCGAGTCCGCCTCCGACTCGGAGTGGCGGTGAACAAGCAGGCAGCGGCCCGCCCCGAGAGGCGGGCCGTCAGCTGTGGGCGGGCCGTCAGCTGTGGGCGGGCGGGAAGCCCGCCCTGACCTGCGCCTACAGCACCGGCAGGTTCTTGCGCAGCTCGAACGCCGTGACCTCGGAGCGGTACTCCTCCCACTCCTGGCGCTTGTTGCGCAGGAAGAAGTCGAAGACGTGCTCGCCGAGGGTCTCGGCGACCAGGTCGCTGCGTTCCATGAGGGTCAGGGACTCGCCGAGGTTCTGCGGGAGGGGCTCGATGCCCATCGCGCGGCGCTCGGCGTCGGAGAGGGCCCAGACGTCGTCCTCGGCGCCCGGCGGGAGCTCGTAGCCCTCCTCGATGCCCTTCAGGCCGGCCGCCAGGAGGACGGCGTAGGCCAGGTAGGGGTTCGCGCCCGAGTCCAGGGAGCGGACCTCGACGCGGGCCGAGCCGGTCTTGCCGGGCTTGTACATCGGGACGCGGACCAGGGCGCTGCGGTTGTTGTGGCCCCAGCAGATGTACGACGGGGCCTCGCCGCCGGCGCCGGCCGTGCGCTCGGAGCCGCCCCAGATGCGCTTGTAGGAGTTCACCCACTGGTTGGTGACCGCGGAGATCTCCGCCGCGTGCCGCAGCAGGCCCGCGATGAAGGAGCGGCCGACCTTGGAGAGCTGGTACTCGGCGCCGGACTCGTAGAACGCGTTGCGGTCGCCCTCGAAGAGGGACAGGTGCGTGTGCATGCCGGAGCCCGGGTGCTCGGAGAAGGGCTTCGGCATGAAGGTCGCCTGCACCCCCTGCTCCAGCGCCACCTGCTTCATGACCAGGCGGAACGTCATGATGTTGTCCGCCGTCGACAGCGCGTCGGCGTAGCGCAGGTCGATCTCCTGCTGGCCCGGGGCGCCCTCGTGGTGGGAGAACTCCACCGAGATGCCCATCGACTCCAGCATGGTGATCGCCTGGCGGCGGAAGTCCATGCCGACGTTGGTGGGCGTGTGGTCGAAGTAGCCCGAGTTGTCGGCCGGGGTGGGGCGTGAGCCGTCCAGCGGGCGGTCCTTCAGCAGGAAGAACTCGATCTCGGGGTGGGTGTAGAAGGTGAAGCCCAGGTCCGAGGTGCGGGCCAGGGCGCGCTTCAGCACGTAGCGGGGGTCGGCGAAGGACGGGGAGCCGTCCGGCATGAGGATGTCGCAGAACATGCGGGCGGTGCCGGGGGTCTCCGCGCGCCAGGGCAGGACCTGGAAGGTGGACGGGTCCGGCTTGGCGATCATGTCGGACTCGTAGACCCGGGCGAAGCCCTCGATGGCCGAGCCGTCGAAGCCGATGCCCTCGTCGAAGGCCTGCTCCAACTCGGCGGGGGCCACGGCGACGGACTTCAGGAAGCCCAGCACGTCCGTGAACCACAGGCGTACGAACCGGATGTCGCGCTCCTCCAACGTCCGGAGCACGAACTCCTGCTGCTTGTCCATCTTCCGCTACCCCATCCTTGCTGGTCAGGCCGCCTGTCCCCGATCCCGCGGGAGGCGGTCGGGCACTTGAGCATCCCACCACAACACCATTTCACGCGCGTTGCGGACCTTGATCGCGGACGCGTACCCGGCCTGAACGCCTCTCGTACGGCAGGTGTACTGCTGTGTCGCCCATCTTGCCTGCTCGGACCGACATCCGTAATGGCCGATCCGCTTTCCGACGTGAGGGATGCCACGTCCGTTTAATTTGCATCTCAGATGCAACTTTTCTTACGTTCGGATCAGTTCAGACGTAAGGAGCACTGATGCTGACCGAGCGGTCCGCAGCCACCGTCCGCGCCACCCTTCCCGCAGTCGGCGCGGCCATCGGCGAGATCACCGAGCGCTTCTACGCCCGCCTCTTCGCCGCCCACCCCGAGCTGCTGCGGGACCTGTTCAACCGCGGCAACCAGGCCTCCGGCGCCCAGAAGCAGGCCCTCGCCGGCTCCATCGCCGCCTTCGCCACGTACCTGGTGAACAACCCGGACCAGCGGCCGGACGGGATGCTCAGCCGCATCGCGCACAAGCACGCCTCCCTGGGCGTGGCCCCCGAGCACTACCCGATCGTGCACGAGCACCTCTTCGGCGCCATCGCCGAGGTCCTCGGCGAGGCCGTCACGCCCGAGGTCGCCGCCGCCTGGACCGAGGTCTACTGGCTGATGGCCAACGCGCTCATCGCCGTCGAGAAGCGCCTGTACGAGGAGAGTGGCAGCACGGAGCGCCGCCCCTGGGAGGTCGTGGAGCGCATCCATGAGACGGCGGACGTCGTCACCTTCCGGCTGCGGCCCGCCGACGGCGGCCCGGTGCGCGACTTCCGCGCCGGACAGTACGTCTCCGTCCAGGTCGGGCTGGCCGACGGCGCCCGCCAGATACGGCAGTACAGCCTGTCCGGCGCGCCCGGCGAGACGCTCCGCCAGTTCAGCGTCAAGCGCGTGGAGGGCGACGACGCCCCCGACGGCGAGGTCTCGAACCACCTCCACGCGCGCGTGCGCGTCGGCGACGTCCTGGACCTGTCCGAGCCGTACGGCGACCTCGTCCTGGACGCCGGCGCCGAGACCCCCCTGCTGCTCGCCTCCGCCGGCATCGGCGTGACCCCGATGATCGCGATGCTGGCCGACCTCGCGGCGGGCGGCCACGGCGCCCCGGTCACCGTCGTCCACGGCGACCGCTCCCCCGCCGACCACGCCCTGCGCACCGAACACGAGACGTACGCCGGGAAGCTCGCGGACGCGTCCGTGCACTTCTTCTACGGGCGGGACGCCGAGCCGGGCACCCGCACCGGCCTGGTCGACCTCGCCGACATCGCCGTACCGGCAGGCACGCGCGCGTACCTGTGCGGCCCGCTGCCGTTCATGCGCGCGGTGCGTGCCCAGCTGATCGAGAAGGGCGTGGCCCCGGCCGACATCCACTACGAGGTGTTCGGCCCGGACCTGTGGCTGGCGCAGCAGGGCGCCTGACGGGCTCAGCCCTGGTCGTGTCCGGCGGCCGCCTCGGTCACCTTGTCCAGGAGCGGCTGGAGCTTGGCGACCAGGCCCTGGTAGTCGGCGCTGCGGCCGTCCGACCACTGGGCCAGGCCGACCACCAGCAACCTGCCGTAACCGGTGAAGGACTGCACCAGCCCGCTGTCCGCCGGCAGCGTCCTCAGACCGGATCCGGCGGGCGGCACCAGCACGCCCACTTCGTAGTCGGTGGGGTGCGAGCCCAGCGCGCCGACCAGGTGGGGGACGTCGGCCTGGTCCTTCATGCCGAACGCGACGATCGTGTACTGGTCGTCCGACGCGTCCTTGTACAAAGCCCCGATCACGCCACGGCAGCCCTTGCTCGCCCCGATCAGCGCGGTCAGGTTCGGACCGACCATGCCCGAGCCGGTGCAGTTCGGTCCGCCCGACTGCTTGACCTTGGTGTAACCGTCGACGTGTGCCGGGAACGCCTGGTCCGCGGTGACCATGGACATCGGCACCGCGGACTTCGCCGGTTCCGACGGCCCCTCCGAGGGAGCGACCGGCGCGTACCCCGCCGCCTTCGCCGCTGTCTCGTGCCGCGTTCCGTGCCCCGCGCTCAGCCAGAATCCCACCCCGGCCACCACGGCCACCACGGCCACGGCACCGACCGTGGCAGTCACCGCTGCGAGCTTGCGGCGTGGCGGACGCTTCGCAGGGGCCTCGCGCTCAGCCGCGCCCGGCTCGTGGATCCCCCCGCTGTGGATCCCCCTGCTCTTCTCGAACTCTCTGACGAACTCGTTCCACCGTTCGTCATCCGTCCCCTGGTTCCCCTCCATCACACGCGCACCTTAACGGCCACCGGTGAACGCGCCGCGTCGAGAGCCGTCAACCGGCTTGCGGCCCCCGGGAGATGCCCAGCAGCAGCGAGCCCGTCGGCTCGGCGACGATCTCGGCGACGGTGACCGGGTCCAGCGCCGCGTAGAAGGCCTCCTGGGCCCGGCGCAGGGCGCCGCGCAGCCGGCAGCCGGTGTTCAGCGGGCAAGGGGCCGTACCCGTCGTACCCTCGCAGTCGACCACGTCACCGTCGCCCTCGAAGGTGCGCACCACCGCGCCGACCGAGGCCGTACGGCCCTCGGCGGTGAGGGTGAGGCCGCCGCCCCGGCCGCGCCGGGCGTCGACGAGGCCCAGGTGCTGGAGTTCGGCGACGACCTTCGCGGCGTGCGTGTAGGGCACGTCCATGTCCGCCGCGACCTGGCGGGTGGTGGGCATGGTGTCGGCGGCCACGGCCAGGCGCATCAGGACGCGCAGGGCGAGGTCGGTGGAGCGCAGGAGCCGCATGTCACGAGCGTAGGTAATACGCATCCACGGTTCAAATTATCCCGCCCCAGTCGCCCCGCCCCCGATCGCCCCATCCCTCCCCCCGCTCCCGGTTGCCTCTTTGCCGAGCCCTCTCTACGGAAGTCGACCCCTGCCCCATTACGATCAGCGGGCCCCACCCTTCCCGTTGCCGCCCCTTTCCCCAGAAGGACACCTCATGGGTTCCGCCAAGAACAGCAGCGCGGCGCGCAAGGCGCGCATAGAGGAGATGCGCCGCGCCGAGCGTGCGCGCGAGCGCCGCAGCCGCGTACTCACCATCGCCGCGAGCGTGGTGATCGTCGCCGGCCTCGTCGTCGGCGGCGTCGTCCTCGTGAACTCCCAGTCCGGGAAGAAGAAGGACGCCGCGAGCGACTCCAAGGGCTCCGGGAGTGCCGGGGACTCCGGGCACTGGACCGCCGACAAGGACGGCGTGAAGACCTGGTCCGGCAAGCTGTCGCGGACGCACGTGCAGACCAAGGTGTCCTACCCGATGCACCCCCCGGTCGGCGGCAACCACAACCCGATCTGGGCGACCTGCGACGGCACCGTCTACACCAAGCCGCTGCAGGACGAGAACGCCGTGCACTCGCTGGAGCACGGCGCGGTCTGGGTGACGTACACCAGCAAGGCGAAGAAGGCCGACGTCGACGCGCTCGCGGCGAAGGTGAAGAAGACGCCGTACTCGCTGATGAGCCCGTACGAGAACCAGGCCGCGCCGCTGATCCTCTCGGCCTGGGGCCACCAGGTGACCGTCAAGAGCGCGGACGACCCCGAAGTGAGCAAGTTCTTCGCCGCCTACGTCCAGGGCCCGCAGACCCCGGAGCCGGGCGCCGCCTGCACCAGCGGGGCGATGTAGTGAAGCGTCGGCACGTCGGCTGGGTCGCCGGGGCCGCGGCGGCGGTGCTCGTCGCGGCCGGTGCGATCACGTACGCGGTCGCCGAGGACACGAGCGGCGGCTCGTCCGTGCAGACGCCGGCCGCCGAATCGGCGGACGCCGGGTTCGCCCGGGACATGGCCGTGCACCACCAGCAGGCCGTCGAGATGTCGTACATCGTCCGGGACCGCACGCAGAACGCGGAAGTGCGGCGGCTCGCCTACGACATCGCGCAGACGCAGGCCAACCAGCGCGGCATGCTGCTCGGCTGGCTGGACCTGTGGGGGCTGCCGAAGGTGTCGGCGAAGCCGCCTATGGCCTGGATGGGTATGGGCGACATGCCCGAGCGCGGGGACGGCTCGCTGATGCCGGGTATGGCGACCGACACGGAGCTGAAGAAGCTCCAGTCGCTGAGCGGCGGGCAGGCCGAGGTCTTCTACCTGCAGCTGATGACGGACCATCACAAGGGCGGGATCCACATGGCCGAGGGCTGTGTCGCCAAGTGCGCCGTCGGGGTGGAGAAGCGGCTCGCGCAGGGCATGGTCGACGCGCAGCAGTCCGAACTCCGGATAATGGCCCAGATGCTCAAGGAGCGGGGCGCGAAACCGCGTTCGTGAACGGCGGGCAACCCCTTTCACAACACCGCCGCACGGACGAAAGCCTCAAATCACCCCAACTGACGGTTCCTTGAGCTTCTCTTGACCTTTCCGTTCCCCTGGCATGAACGGTTCATCGAAAGAGTGACCCCCATCGTGTGATCCATACGGTCGGCCGAAACCGCCGCGGGCCGGCACGCGGACGCATGACGTACCGACCACGACATGCATGCGAACCGCATCGCAGGGGGTTCTATGAGATCCAACCGCGCCAAGCTGCGCGCCATGAGCATGGCAGCGACGCTGCCCATGGTCGCCGGCGCGCTGGCGCTGGGCATACCCGCGGCACACGCTGCGGACAGCCCCGCTCGTGAAACACTCAAGGGCACCAAGCCGCTGTGGGCCACGGCCAAGGCGGACAAGGGCGCGACCTCGAACAGCGCCCAGGTGAACGCCCGGGTCTACCTGGCCGGCAAGAACGCGGCGGGCCTCGCCGCCTACGCCAAGTCCGTGTCCGACCCCAGCTCGCCGCTCTACGGCAAGTACCTCAGCGCCAAGAAGGCGCAGGCCGCCTTCGGGGCCACCAAGGCCCAGGTGGCCGCCGTCAAGACCTGGCTGACGTCGGCCGGTCTGAAGGTCACCGAGGTCACCCAGCACTACGTCGCCGTCTCCGGTGACGTCGCCGCCGCCGAGAAGGCGTTCGGCACCCAGCTGCACAACTACGCCAAGGGCTCGGCGACCTATCGCGCCCCGGCGCAGACGGCCACCGTGCCGACCGGCCTCAAGGGCACCGTCCTGACCGTCACCGGCCTGGACAACGCCCCGCACAGGTCCGACCACGACGACCAGCTGCCGCCGCCGGACGCCGTGTTCAAGAACGCCGGGCCGTTCTCCTCGTACTACGGCTCGAACACCGCGAGCACGCTGCCGGACGCGTACGGCGGCAAGATCCCGTACGCGATCAAGGGCTACACCGGCAAGCAGCTGCGCGCCGCGTACGGCGCGGGCTCCTACACCGGCAAGGGCGTCCGGGTCGCCATCACCGACGCCTACGCCTCGCCGACCATCGCCTACGACGCCGGCACGTACGCGGTCAAGCACGGTGACGCGGCCTGGAAGACCGGCCAGCTGCACCAGGTGCTGCCGAAGAACTACACCAAGACCAAGGAGTGCGGCGCGGCCGGCTGGTACGGCGAGGAGACCCTCGACGTCGAGGCCGTCCACGCGGTCGCCCCGTCCGCCGACGTCACGTACGTCGGTGCGGCCTCCTGCTACGACGACGACCTGCTGGACTCGCTCAGCAAGGTCGTCGACAACCACCTGGCCGACATCGTCTCCAACTCCTGGGGCGACGTCGAGGCCAACCAGACCCCGGACCTCGCGGCCGCCTACGACCAGGTCTTCCAGCTGGGCGCGGTGCAGGGCATCGGCTTCTACTTCTCCTCCGGTGACAACGGCGACGAGGTCGCCCACACCAAGGTGAAGCAGGTCGACACCCCGGCCAACTCCGCCTGGGTGACGGCGGTCGGCGGTACGTCCCTGGCCGTCGGCAAGGGTGACGCGTACGAGTGGGAGACCGGCTGGGGCACCGAGAAGGCGACCCTGTCGACCGACGGCAAGAGCTGGGTGGGCTTCCCCGGCGCCTTCACCTCGGGCGCGGGCGGCGGCACCAGCAAGACGGTCGCCGAGCCGTACTACCAGAAGGGCGTGGTCCCGGACGCACTCGCGACGGCGAACAACGCCGCCGGCAACCGCGTCGTCCCGGACATCGCGGCCATCGCCGACCCGAACACCGGCTTCCTGGTCGGCCAGACCCAGACCTTCGCGGACGGCTCGGAGCAGTACAGCGAGTACCGCATCGGCGGCACCTCGCTCGCCGCTCCGGTCATCGCGGCGGTCCAGGCCCTGGCCCAGGAGGCGCGCGGCGGCAAGGCGATCGGCTTCGCCAACCCGACGATCTACGCCAAGTACGGCAAGCAGGGCGTCTTCCACGACGTCACGGACAACCCGACCGGCTCCGGCCTGGCGGTCGCCCGCGTGGACTTCGCCAACGGCTACAGCGCCGCCGACGGCCTGCTGACCTCGGTCCGCAGCCTGGGCAAGGACAGCTCGCTGTCCGCGGTGAAGGGCTACGACGACGTGACGGGCGTCGGTTCACCGGCGGACGGGTACGTGCAGTCGTACGCGAAGAAGCACTGACGCTCCGCTGAGGGGCGGGGGCCCGGGGTCGCGAAGACCCCGGGCCCCCTTTGCGTTACTCGGACTTGAGCGCGGTGATGAAAGGGGTCCAGGCGGTGGGGGGGAGGAGGAGGGTGGGGCCGTGGGGGGCGGTCTTGGAGTCGCGGAGGGGGATGAGGTTCGGGATATTGGCTGCTACTTCGACGCGGTTGCCGCCGCTTTCGTTGCTGTGGCTCGACTTGCGCCAGAGGGCGGCACCGGGGAAGTCGCTGGCCACTTCTACGCAGTCCCCGCCGTCACCGTTGCTGTAGCTGCTCTTGAACCAGAGCGCATCACTCAAGTCGATCCGGTCGCTTGCCATTTCGGTAATCCTCTGCCGCTGCCTTGATCATGGCCAGGGACGTGTCTGGTGACAGCGCGACGGCCCTGAGCCGATCGTTTGCCTTGCGGTACTGCTTCACGAGGGCCGGATCGTCGATGGTGTCACCGCTGTACGACGCCTCGATGCAGAGCAGCGGCGGCGCGTCCGGGAAGGCCGTGACCTTGATGGATGCGGCCATCAGGGGATACGCCCCACACGTCCGCGGAACGATCTGCGGAGTGATCCGGTGCCGCTCGGCCAATGCCACCAGCCGGTCGAGTCGTTCGGCCATCTCCGGCGGCGACAGGATCGGAGCGGTGACCAGCGACTCATGCAGGATCGCCCAGTACTCCGGAGTCGGGTGGGCGGGTGGGCGGAAAACGGGGGTCCAGGAGGGCACAGCCCCCTGGGTCAGTGGTGCAGTGCCGCCGCCCCCTCCGGCAAGTGAGAGGCAACCAACCTCTCCCGCCCCACCGACGGAGTCCCCCGGCGACGGTCCACCGCCCACGCCACGCTCGCCACGCCCAGACCCAGCACCGCGAGCATCGCGCCCGCCAGTGCCGGGGACGTCGTACCGAAGCCCGCCGCCAGTGCCAGGCCGCCGATCCAGGCGCCGCCGGCGTTGGCCAGGTTGAAGGCGGCCTGGTTGGCGGAGGAGGCCAGGGACGGGGCCGCGGCCGCCTTCTCCATCACCATCAGCTGGAGCGGCGAGCCCGTGATGAACGCCGCCATGCCCAGCAGGGCGACCGCCGGCGCCGCGCTCCACTCCGCCCGCATCAGCACCGGGAACAGGAGCAGCACGAGCCCCAGCGAAGTCAGGCCGCCGAACAGCGTTCCCCGCAGGGAGTGGTCCGCGAGGCGGCCGCCCAGCAGGTTGCCCGCCGTCGCGCCCACGCCGAACAGCGCCAGGAGCAGCGTCACGTTCGTCTCGGCGTACCCCGCAGTCCGCGTCAGCATCGGGGTCACATAGCTGTACGCCGCGAAGAGCGCGCCGAAGCCGGCGACCGTCGTACCCAGAGCCAGCCAGACCGGCAGGGACTTCAGCGCGGCCAGTTCGCCGCGCAGGCCCGTCGGAGCGGACGCGTGCGCCCCGTCCCGCGGAACGAGCAGCGCCAGCGACGCGATCGCCGCGAGGCCGATGACGCTCACGCCCAGGAAGGTGGCCCGCCAGCCCAGGTGCTGGCCGACCAGCGTGGCCACCGGTACGCCCGCGATGTTGGCGACGGTCAGACCGAGGAACATCAGGGAGACCGAGCGCGCCTTGCGCTCCGGCGGGACCATCGTCGTGGCGACGACCGCTCCCACGCCGAAGAAGGCGCCGTGCGGCAGGCCGCTGAGGAAGCGGGCGGCCAGCAACGCGTCGTTGCCGGGGGCGAACGCCGACAGGGCGTTGCCCAACACGAACAGCGCCATCAGGGCGATCAGCACCGTGCGGCGGGACATGCGGGCGGTGAGTGCGGCCAGCAGCGGGGCGCCGATGACGACGCCGAGCGCGTACGCCGAGACCAGGTGTCCGGCGGTGGGGATCGAGATGTGCAGGTCGTCCGCGACGTCGGGCAGCAGGCCCATCATCACGAACTCGGTCGTACCGATTCCGAAAGCGCCGACGGCCAGAGCGAGCAGGGCCAGGGGCATGAAGGGCCTGTGCCTTTCCAGGTGGGAGTCGACTCGACGGGAGAGTCGACGAGAGCGGAGTTCCGTACCAGCATATGTTCAGCTGCGGAACAAAGCCTCTCAGGCCCAGTATTCCAAGGGGTTACGAGGACGTGTCGAGCTTCACACGGGCGGCCACCGGAAGGTGGTCGCTGCCGGTGCGCGGCAGCGTCCAGGAGCTCTCCGGCTCCACGCCCCTGACCATGATCTGGTCGATCCGCGCCATCGGGAACGACGCCGGCCAGCTGAACCCGAAGCCGCTGCCCGCCGCGCCCTGGGTGGAGCGCATCTGGGAGGTGACGGCGTTGAGCGAACGGTCGTTCATCGTGCCGTTCAGGTCGCCGAGCAGCACCACCCGCTTCAGCGGCTCGTCGGCGATGGCCTCGCCGAGCGCGTCGGCGCTCCTGTCGCGCTCCCGGGCGGTGAACCCGGCCTTCACCTTCACCCGCACCGAGGGCATGTGGGCGACGTACACCGCGATGGGGCCGTGCGGGGTGGTGACCGTGGCCCGCATCGCGCGCTTCCAGCCGAGCTTGATGTCCACCGCGCGCACCTCGCTCATCGGGTACCTGCTCCACAGGCCGACCGTGCCCTCGACCGCGTGGTACTTGTACGTCGGCGCGAGCGCCTTCTCGTAGGTGGACACGGCCGTGGCGGGGACCTCCTCCAGGGCCAGGACGTCGGCGCCCGAGGCGGCCACCTGGCGGGCGGTCCCGACGGGGTCGGGGTTCTCGGCGTTGACGTTGTGGGTCGCCACCATCAGGTCGCCGCCCGCGCCCGTCCTGTCGGTGAGCAGCCCGCCGAAGAGGTTCAGCCACACGATCGCCGGGAGGAGTACGGCGATCAGCGCGGTCGCCGACCTCCGCAGCAGCCCGAGGAGCAGCAGGACCGGGACGGCGAGGCCCAGCCACGGCAGAAACGTCTCGGTGAGGCTGCCGAGGTTGCCCACCCGGTTCGGGATGTGCGAGTGGAGCAGCATCACCAGGGCGAGGAGGAGGGCGAGGGCCGCGAGGACGGCGCCCCGGCGCCAGATGCGCGGGTCGCCGCGCCAGCCGGCGAGCAGGCGGTGCAGCAGGCGCCGAAGCCGGGTTCCGGGTCGCTCGGGCCCCGAGCCGCCGTTGTCCGTCTCCGTCACGTATGCCTGCTGCGCCATACCGTCTGCCTCACTGCCTGCCGTGCACACCGTCGTTCCCCTGTGTTCTTCCGACCCTAGGGGATGATCGGCTCGGTTCCCGCCGTCCATGACGGCCGTACGGAAGACGAGGACGAGGGAAGCGGGACAGGGAGTTCCGTTATCCCCGGGACACCCGGGGTTTGTGACGAAACGCGCACATGAGCGCTACGAGGCTGTCGAGCTGACGGGCCGTAGGCCGTCCAGGACCGTGTCGACGATCCGCTCCGCCAGGTCCTCGGGCAGGTCGCCGTCGGGGCGCATGATGGTGCGCACGAGCATGGGGCCGACGAACAGGTCGTTGGCGAGTTCCAGGTCGACGTCCGGGCGCAGTTCGCCGTTCTCCCGCCCTCGGCGCAGCACCTCCAGCGCGAGTGCACGGCGGGGCGCGACGACACTGGCGTGGTACGCCGACCAGATCTTCGGGCTGTGCTTCATCTGCGCGTAGACGTTGTGCAGGATCACCGAGGAGCGGTGGACGAGCCCGCGCCGGCGCAGGGACTCCAGCAGCACGACGAGGTCGTCGCGCAGGGAGGTGCCGGGGAGTTCGGGGTCGGGGGGTTCGGCGGCGCGTACGACGTCGACGAACAGTTCCTCCTTGCCGCTCCAGCGGCGGTAGATGGTGGCCTTGCCGACACCGGCCGTCCGCGCGACGCGCTCGATGGAGAGTTCGGCGAGCGGTACGCCGTCCTCCAGGAGCTTCATCACGCCTTCCAGAATGGCCCGTTCCACGGCCTCGCTGCGGGGTCGTCCCCGCACGGGTCCGTCGGGTCGCGGCCGGCTGTCGGCAAGGCTCACGTCGTTCCGTCCTCTCACTGTGCTGCGGGAATTGTCCCGCAGCACGCCTCCTTCCCCCGTGTACGACTGCGTACGACCGTGTACGACCGCGGTTCCGCGTCAGTCCGCGGCCGCGACCAACTCCGCTTCCTGTTCGCCCTCCTGTGCGGCCGGCGGCTTGCCGGGCAGGAACAGGGCCGTCACCACGGCGCCGATCAGCGCGACGCCCACGCCGCACAGGGCGGTGACGTGCATGGCGTGCAGGAACGCGTCATTGGCGGGCGTGACCAGGGCCTTGCCCTGCGGGCCGAGCTTGCCGGCGATGCCGAGCGTGGCCTCGATGGACTCGGCGGCCTTGTCGCGCAGGGCGGGCGGCAGCATGCCGAGCTTGCCGTCGATGCCGTTGCGGTAGGACGTGGCCAGCACCGAGCCGAGGACGGCGATGCCGAGCGCGCCGCCGACCTGCCGGAAGGTGTTGCTGAGCGCGGAGGCGGAGCCGGCCTTCTCGCGCGGCAGCGCCTGCATGATGACGACGGAGGTCGGCGTCATGATGTGCGCCATGCCGGTGCCCATGAGGAAGAAGACGACCTCGAGGATCCAGATCGGCGTGTCGGCCTCGAACGTGGCGAACGCGGCCAGGGTGGCGGCGATCAGGACCAGGCCGGCGGTGGTGGTGGCCTTGTTGCCGAACCGGTCGACCAGCAGCCGGGCGCGCGGCGCGAAGATCAGCTGGGCGCAGGCGAGCGGCAGCATCAGCACACCGGACTCCAGCGGCGAGTAGCCGCGCACGCTCTGGGTGTAGAAGACACCGAAGAACGTGACGCCCATCAGCGCGAAGAAGACCAGCGCGATGGCGGTCATGGCGGCCGAGAAGACCTTGTTCTTGAAGTAGGTGACGTCGAGCGACGGGTGGTCGCTGCGCTTCTCGAAGACGACGAAGCCGGCCAGGACGACAAGACCGGCGACGATGGTGGCGAGCACCTTGGCGTCGGTGAAGTCGGCGAGTTCGCCGCCCTTGATGATGCCGTAGACCAGCAGGACAAGGCCGACGACGGACAGGACGACACCGACGGGGTCGAGGCGGCCCGGCCTGGGGTCGCGGGAGTCGGGTACCAGCCAGGTCATCAGGATCAGCGCGACGATCACGATCGGCACGTTGACGAAGAAGACCGAGCCCCACCAGAAGTGGTCGAGGAGTGCGCCGCCGGTGATCGGTCCGATGGCGATGGCGAGGCCGACGCCGCCGGCCCAGATGCCGATGGCCTTGGGCTGCTCCCCGCGCTCGAAGACGTTCATCAGCACGGCGAGGGTGGCGGGCATGACGAAGGCGGCACCGAGGGCCATCAGGGCGCGGTAGGCGATCAGCTGGCCCGGCGAGCCGGACTCGGCGGCCAGGGCCGAGCCGATGCCGAACACGGCGATGCCGCCGAGCAGCACCTTCTTGCGGCCGAGGCGGT
This sequence comes from Streptomyces sp. RB17, assembly GCF_009604455.1. Classification (GTDB taxonomy): domain Bacteria; phylum Actinomycetota; class Actinomycetes; order Streptomycetales; family Streptomycetaceae; genus Streptomyces. The sequence continues at coordinate 949,773 of NZ_WEGL01000001.1, read as the reverse complement.
CACCGATGAGGCCGGAGGTGAACAGCAGGCCGGCGAAGACGAGGGTGTAGGCGTTGATCGCCCACTCGATCTGCCCCTGGGTGGCACCGAGACCGGTCGGCGCGGGGCTGGAGATGGTCTTGATGGCGACGTTCAGGATCGAGTTGTCGAGCACCACGATCAGCAGGCTCAGCATCAGAACGCCGAGGATCGCCCAGCGGCGCCGGTGCACCGCTTCCGGTATCCGGGAGACAGGGACGGGACTTGTCATGTGTTCGAGCCTAAAGCCATTTCGATACGGAACGGTCTCGTATCTTTGTTCTTTACCAAGGCCTTACACAGGGGCCGGTACCGGCCATCGGCGGGGATCACAAGGGGTCCCTCTGGCCCTGCCCGGCACGAAGTGCCACCATGGAGGCGATCCGGGGACGCCGTCAGGGCGCCTCGAGATGACTGAAGGAGCCGTTGCCATGACGCAGCTCTCGGCTGCCCAGAACGCGCAGAGCGCGCCGCACAAGTCCTCCGACGGCAGCAAGGCGCTGTACGGGGGGAAGGGCACCCGCCGCATCACCGTTCGCGACATCGCCCTCGCCAAGGAGCGGGGCGAGAAGTGGCCCATGCTCACCGCCTACGACGCGATGACCGCGTCCGTCTTCGACGAGGCCGGGATCCCGGTGATCCTGGTCGGCGACTCGGCGGGCAACTGCCACCTCGGGTACGAGACGACCGTGCCCGTCACCCTCGACGAGATGACCATGCTGTCGGCGGCCGTGGTACGCGGCACGCAGCGCTCCCTGATCGTCGGCGACCTCCCCTTCGGCTCCTACCAGGAGGGCCCGGTGCAGGCGCTGCGCTCGGCGACCCGGCTGGTGAAGGAGGCGGGGGTCGGCGCGGTCAAGCTGGAGGGCGGCGAGCGCTCGCACGAGCAGATCCGGCTGCTGGTCGAGTCCGGCATCCCGGTCATGGCGCACATCGGCCTGACCCCGCAGTCCGTCAACGCGATGGGCTACCGCGTGCAGGGGCGGGGCGAGGAGGCGGCACAGCAGCTCCTGCGCGACGCGAAGTCCGTCCAGGACGCGGGCGCGTTCGCCGTCGTCCTCGAACTGGTTCCGGCGGAGCTGGCGGCCGAGGTGACGCGGGTGCTGCACATCCCGACGGTCGGTATCGGTGCCGGGCCCGACACGGACGCGCAGGTCCTGGTCTGGACGGACATGCTCGGGCTGACCTCCGGCCGGGTGCCGAAGTTCGTGAAGAAGTACGCCGATCTGCGTGAGGTCATGGGCGACGCGGTGAAGTCGTTCGCCGAGGACGTCGTCTCCGGGACCTTCCCGCTGGAGGAGAACTCCGTCCACTGAGCCACTGCGGCAACACCCCGGCAGCCCCGCTGATCTTCCCCCGTCAGCGGGGCTGTCGCCGTTTGCGCCTGAGCCGGCGCCGCTCTCGCGGGGCTGGTTGCTCGCCGTCGTGGTTCCTCGATCGATGGTTGCGGTGGTCGTCGGCAGGTTGTCGGTGGCTGTCGGTGGCCTGTCGGTGGTTTGTCGGCAGGCCCTGGCACCGTCTCTGTCATGACGCGAATCCATGAGAACCCCGTCGGCGCGAGCCACGCAGTGACGGTACGGGGGCTGGTCAAGCACTACGGCGAGACCAAGGCGCTGGACGGTGTCGACCTGGACGTGCGCGAGGGCACCGTGATGGGCGTCCTCGGTCCGAACGGCGCCGGCAAGACCACCCTCGTGCGGATCCTGTCCACCCTGATCACCCCGGACGCCGGCCAGGCCACCGTGGCCGGCTACGACGTCGTACGGCAGCCGAGGCAGCTGCGCCGGGTCATAGGGCTCACCGGGCAGTACGCCTCCGTCGACGAGAAGCTCCCGGGCTGGGAGAACCTGTACATGATCGGCCGGCTGCTGGACCTGTCCCGGAAGGACGCCCGCGCCCGCGCCGACGAGCTGCTGGAGCGGTTCTCCCTGACGGAGGCGGCCAAGCGGCCGGCGAGCACCTACTCGGGCGGTATGCGGCGGCGACTCGATCTCGCCGCCTCGATGATCGGCCGGCCGGCCGTCCTCTACCTCGATGAGCCGACCACCGGACTCGACCCCCGTACCCGCAACGAGGTGTGGGACGAGGTGAAGGCGATGGTCGGCGACGGCGTCACCGTGCTGCTGACCACCCAGTACATGGAGGAGGCCGAACAGCTCGCCTCCGAGCTGACCGTGGTCGATCGCGGCAAGGTCATCGCCACGGGTGGGATCGAGGAGCTGAAGGCCCGCGTCGGCGGGCGCACGCTCCGGGTCCGGACCGTCGACCCGCTGCAGCTGCGCCCGCTCTCCGCGATGCTGGACGAGCTCGGCATCACCGGGCTTGCGACCACCACCGTCGACACCGAGTCCGGGACCCTGCTGGTGCCGATCCTCAGCGACGAGCAGCTGACCGCCGTGGTCGGCGCGGTCACCGCGCGCGGCATCACCATCTCCTCCATCACCACCGAACTGCCCAGCCTGGACGAGGTGTTCCTGTCGCTCACCGGCCACCGCGCCAGTGCCCCGCAGGACGCCGTGCCCGCCGACGCCCGCGAGGAGGTCGCCGTATGAGTTCCCACCCGTCGCCCGCCACCACCCTGAACGAGGCGCTTCGCGCCGCACCCGCGTTCCCGATCACTTCGACCGACACCCGCATCCCGCTGCGCGGGCACCTGCGGCACACCGGAGCCCTGCTGCGCCGCAATCTGCTCTGGATCCGCCAGGACCCGGAGTCGATGTTCGACGCGCTGCTGATGCCGGTCATCTTCACCCTGCTGTTCGTGTACGTCTTCGGCGGCTCGATCGGGAAGGCGCTGGGCGGCGGACAGCAGGCCTACGTCCAGTACGTCGTGCCCGGCCTCCTGGCCATGACCAGCCTGTCCATGGCCCAGGGCGTCGGCACCGGCTTCAACCAGGACTTCAACAGCGGGGTCATGGACCGCTTCCGGTCCCTGCCGATCGGACGCGGCTCCGTGCTCTTCGCGAAGATCGCGGTGGAGCTGGCCCGGATGCTGATCGCGACGGCCGTGCTGTTGGTCGTCGGTGTCCTGGTGGGCTTCGACATCACCCACTGGGCCGGGCTGTTCGCCGCCGTGGGTCTGGCGACCCTCTTCGCCTCGTCCATCATGTGGGTGTTCCTGACCCTCGGTGTGATCATGAAGAACGCACAGTCCGTGCAGGCGATGGGCTTTCTGACGCTGTTCCCGCTCCAGTTCGGCTCGTCGATCTTCGCGCCGACGAACTCGATGCCGGGCTGGCTGCGCCGCTTCACCGACTACAACCCGATGTCGGGCCTGGCCGACGCCGCACGCGGGCTGATGAACGGCGGACCGATCGCGCACGGCCTGTGGGTGACACTGGCCTGGTCGGTGGGCATCACCGTGGTCATGGCGCCGGTGGCCATCCACAAGTTCCGTACGAAGAGCTGACACCCCCGGTGTCACACCAGGGCGGTGGCCTCCGCGAGGGAGAGGCCACCGCCCTCGGCGTACGCGGCCCGGTAGGCGGCGTCGTCCAGGATCTCCCGGATCCGGCTCTCGGCCATGTCCTGGCACCGGCGCTCGACTCCGGAGAGGACGTGCCCGGACGGCAGCAGGGCGTGGGCGGCGCCCAGGCAGCGGGCGGCGTCGACGGCGCGGCCGCCGGCATCGACGCGGGCGAGGGCCATCGCCGCGGTGTAGAGGCAGATGGAGAACATGTGCGGGGCGATGGCCGTGGTCAGCGGGTCCTGAGCGAGTCGCAGCGCCTGCCTGATCCCGTTCAGGGCGTCCTCGGCACAGCCGTCGAGGGCGTCCAGCCAGGCCTCCTGGGTGAGGATCATGGAGTCGAAGACGACGAAGTGCGCGATCTTGAACTCCTCGCGCAGCACCCGCAGTTGCTCACGGGCCTCGGCGGTACGGCCGGTCAGGCCGAGCCAGCAGGCGAGGAACAGCCGGGCGGCGGGCATGGCCTCGTTGAGGGATCCGTCCCTGCTCGCGACGACGTCCCGGAGCAGCTGCTCGCCGCGCTCCATGTCCCCCGCCTCCATGAGCACGCTGCCGAGGCGGGCGCGGAGGATGGCCATCTGGCCGCGGGCGCCGAGGCGTTCGGCGTGTTCGATGGCCGCCCGGTAGTCGGCGGCGGCCTCCCGGTTGGCGCCCTGGCGTTCATGGGCCTCGCCACGGGCGGACAGCGCCTCGGCGGTGCCCCAGGCGTCACCGAGGCGCCGGAAGATCTCCAGGGCCTCCTCGGCGTCACGGGTGGCGTTGCCGGCCCAGGCGGCGCGGTTGGCGAGCAGGTTGGCGCGCAACTGCAGGGCGCCGGCCAGCTCCCACTCGAAGCCGGGGGTCTCCCGGCAGGTCCGCACGCAGGCGTCGACGACCTCCCGCATCCGGTCCGCCCCGCCGCCGACCAGGATCACGGCGTAGAACCACACCATGCCGGGCGCCCGGCAGGTCTGCGGCAGCCCGGGGTGGTAGACCTGGGTGACGGCACGCAGCTTGGCCTGCGCCTCGGGGGTCTGCCAGGCGTCCAGCTCGTGGTCCATGCAGGCGAGGTGGGCGAGGTGGACGCCGCGCCGGGCCTCGGCGAGGACCTCGCCGGTGTACGGGGGCGGGTCGTCGGTGCAGCGCTGCCACACCGGCTGCGCGGGCCGGACGGGTTCGGTGAAGGGGTCGGGGCCGAGCTCCATGACCTCCCGGCACCAGTTGCGGGTCTCGATGCGCTGGTCGCGCATCTGCCAGAACCACACCAGGGACAGCACCAGGCACAGCGCCTCCTGCTCGTCCTCCGCGGCGACGGCGTGCCGCAGCGCCGTGCGCAGGTTCTCGTACTCCAGCTGGAACCGGTCGATGGCGGTGCGCTGCTCGGGGCCGCGCAGCAACGGGTCGGTGGTGCGGGCGAGTTCGCGGTAGTACGTCAGATGGGCGCGCCCGGCCTCGCTGCGGCGCCCGGCCTCGTCGAGCCGTTCGCCGGCGTACTCGGCGACGGTCTCCAGGAGCCGGTAGCGCATCCCGCCCTCGGCCCCCTCACCTGGCAAAGGTGCGGCCACCACCAGGGACTTGTCGACCAGGGAGCCGAGCGCGTCCAGGGCGACCGGCCCGCACACGGCCTCGGCGGCGGCCAGGTCGCAGCCGCCCGCGAAGACGGACAGCCGGGCGAGGACGTCCCGTTCGTCCGCGTCCAGCAGCTCCCAGGACCAGTCCACGACGGCCCGCAGGGTCTGCTGGCGGGGCAGCACGGTGCGGCTGCCGGAGGTGAGCAGCCGGAAACGGTCGTCGAGGCGGTCGGCTATCTGGCGCGGGGTCAGCATCCGCAGCCGGGCCGCCGCCAGCTCGATCGCGAGCGGGAGTCCGTCGAGCCGCCGGCAGATCTCCGCGCAGGCCTCGGGGTGGTCCTCGACACGGAATCCGGGCCGGGCCGCGGCACCCCGGTCGGCGAGCAGCCGCAGCGCGACCGGCTCCGGCAGCGGCTCCACGGGACGCACCAGCTCCCCCGGCACGCCGAGGGGTTCGCGGCTGGTGGCGAGGACGGTCAGCTGCGGGCAGCGGGCCAGCAGGCGCTCGGTGAGGTGGGCGGCGGCCTCGATCACATGCTCGCAGTTGTCCAGGACGATCAGCATCCGGCGCCGGGCGCAGTGCTCCACGATCCGTTCGAGGGGGTCGTCGTGCCGGTCGGTGACGGCGCGGATGCTCTCGGCGCCGGCACCGTGCAGCACGGTGTCGCGGGCGCCGATCGCGGTGAGCACGGCCTGCGGTACGGCCCCGGGGTCGTCCACGGGCGCCAGCTCGGCCAGCCACAGCCCGTCCGGGACGGTGTGCCGTACCGCCTCGGCGGCCTCCTGGGACAGCCGGGTCTTTCCGGCGCCGCCCGGACCGAGCAGGGTGACCAGGCGGGCGGCGGCCAGGTCGGCGCGGATGGCCTCGATGTCGGACTCCCGGCCGACGAAGGAGGTGAGCCGGGCGGGCAGATTGCCCGGAGCCGTCGGCACGGGCCTCGACGCCGGGGTTTCCTTCGCGGTCAGCAACTCGGCGTGCAGGGCCCGCAGTTCGGGCCCCGGGTCGGAGCCGAGCCGGTCCGCGAGCAGCCGTCGTACGTCCTCGTAGGCGGCGAGCGCCTGGGCCGGGCGGCCGGCGTCGCGCAGGGCGCGCAGCCGCAGCGCCTGGAGCGGCTCGTCCAGCGGGTGGTCGTCGCACAGGGCGGTCAGCTCGGGCAGCACCTGCTCGGCGTGTCCGAGGGCGAGGGCGGCGGTGTGCCGGGCACGCAGGGCGTCCAGCCGGCGGGTCTCCCAGCGGGCCGCCTCAGCGTGGTGGTCGGGCAGGTCGGCGAGGGCGGGGCCGCGCCACAGGGCGAGCGCGTCGTCCAGGACGCCGGCGGCCTTGGCGGGGTCGCCGTCGGCGAGGGCCCGCAGGCCGTCGCCGGTCAGCCGCTCGAAGCGGGTGAGGTCGACGTCGTCGGGCGCGGCGGTCAGCCGGTAGCCGCCCTCGGCGGAGGCGACGGCGTCCGCGCCGAGGGTACGGCGCAGCCGGCCGACCAGCGCCTGGAGCGCCCCGGCGGCGTCGGCGGGCGGTTCGGCGCCCCAGACCTCGTCGACGAGCACGCCCACGGGCACGGTCCGCCCGGCCCGGAGCGCGAGCACGCCCAGCAGGGCACGCAGCCGCGCCCCGCCGACCGGGACGGCCGTACCGTCGGGGCGGAGTACCTGGGTGGTGCCGAGCAGGGAAAGGCGCACGGGGTCCATTGTCCCCGGAGCGGTCACCGGTGGTCACCGGGTTGGGGCGGCGTGGCGTCGGGAACGTCCAGGGTGACGAGGGCGCCGCGGGTGCGGCGCACCCTGCCGAGGCCGTCCACCGTGCCGCGGTCCACCTCCTCGAACCACTTCGGACAGCTGTCGGAGGGCTCCAGGGTGAGGGTGCCGGGCACCGGTTCGAGGCCGCGCCCCGTGCTCCGGAACACGACTCCGTCCCGCGGCTCCACGGGTTCGGGCGCCGGGTCGGGCAGGCTGAAGCTGTACTCCTCGTGGACCAGGTCGACGGCGTGGACCCGGCCGACGGCCGGCCGGTCCGGACCGCCGTGGTTCTCCACCCACGCCCGGGCGCCGTAGCCGTGACCCTCCCGGACGCCTTCGGCGTCGTAGGCGACCAGCGGCCAGGACACCTCGTCGCCCACCGCGAAGGGTGTGCCGCAGCACTCCATCTGCCAGTTCTCGTAGAACACCCTCATTCGTGGCATCCCCCCAGGGTCCAGGAACCCGACGGCGAGCGCGAGACGTTTCCCCCGCGAGGGCGCGGCCGGTACGGTCGCACTCCGCACCGTCCCGACCGCACAGGAGCCCGCCGATGACCATCGCCTCCACCCGCCGCGGCGACCGCCGGGTCAGCCCCGTGTTCGTCGGGATCCTGGCCGTGACGGCGGTGGCGGGCTGGGCCACCTGGACGGGGTGGGCGGCACGGCCGGGCGTCCCGGTGTTCCTGTTCGTGACGGCGGCCTGGATCGTCTCCCTGTGCCTGCACGAGTACGCGCACGCGCGCACGGCCCTGCACAGCGGCGACATCACGGTCGGCGCGAAGGGCTACCTCACGCTGAACCCGCTGAAGTACACGCACGCGCTGCTGAGCATCGTGCTCCCGGTGCTCTTCGTGATCATGGGTGGGATCGGTCTGCCCGGCGGCGCGGTGTTCATCGAGCGCGGCCGGATCCGGGGCCGCTGGCGGCACAGCCTGGTCTCGGCGGCGGGCCCGCTGACGAACGCGCTGTTCGCGGCGGTGTGCACGGCCCCCTTCTGGCTGCACGCGCTGGACGGCGTACCGAGCGACTTCCGGTTCGCGCTCGCCTTCCTGGCCCTGCTGCAGGTGACGGCGGCGATCCTGAACTTCCTGCCGGTGCCCGGCCTGGACGGCTACGGAGTGATCGAGCCCTGGCTGTCGTCCAAGGTCAAGCGGCAGGTGCAGCCGTTCGCGCCGTTCGGCCTGCTGTTCGTGTTCGCGCTGCTGTGGCTGCCGTCGGTCAACGGGCCGTTCTTCGACATGATCGACGCGATCCTGCGCGGACTGGGGGTCAGCGACACGGACGTCTCGTTCGGCTGGAGCCTGTACCGCTTCTGGGCCTAGGCCGCCCGGTCGCGCTTGATGTAGTACCAGGTCATGTTGGACGTCAGGCCCGCCAGCAACACCCAGACGATCCCCAGCCAGCTGCCCTGGACGAACGAGACGACGGCGGCGGCCACGGAGAGGACGCAGACGACGAGGGCGTAGAGGGCGATGCGGGGCATGGGGTCGGCTCCTGTCGGGGACACTGCTCGGAACTGCTTCGCCGACCAGTGTCCCCCATCGCTCAGACGTCGGTGATGCGGAGCCCGGCGTGTGCCTTGTAGCGGCGGTTGACGGAGATCAGGTTCGCGACCAGCGACTCGACCTGGTGGGCGTTGCGCAGCCGCCCGGCGAAGACGCCGCGCATGCCGGGGATGCGCCCGGCGAGGGCCTGCACGATCTCGACGTCGGCCCGCTCCTCTCCGAGCACCATGACATCGGTGTCGATCTGCTCGATCTCCGGGTCCTGGAGCAGCACGGCCGACAGGTGGTGGAAGGCGGCGGTGACCCGGGAGTCCGGCAGCAGGGCGGCGGCCTGCTCGGCGGCGCTGCCCTCCTCGGGCCGGATCGCGTAGGCGCCCTTCTTGTCGAAGCCGAGCGGGTTGACGCAGTCCACGACGAGCTTTCCGGCCAGTTCGTCGCGCAGGGCCTTCAGGGTGTCGCCGTGGCCGTCCCACGGTACGGCGACGACGACGATGTCGCTGCGGCGCGCGGCCTCGGCGTTGTCGGCGCCCTCGACGCCGTGACCGCATTCCTGGGCGGCGGCGTGGGCGCGGTCGGCGGAGCGGGAGCCGATGATCACCTTCTGGCCGGACCGGGCGAGCCGGTAGGCGAGGCCCTTGCCCTGCGGTCCGGTGCCGCCGAGCACGCCGACGACGTGTCCGGAGACGTCGGGCAGGTCCCAGGGGTCTTTGGCGGGGGCCTTGGCAGGGGTCTGTGCACTGTCGGTAGTGGTCATGGTGCGAGCCTACGTCCGTGGCCCTTGCGGCACGCTCAAGCGAGGCGGCGCACGGGCACCCGGCGGAAGGTGATGGTCTCGTTGGCGCTGAAGTCGCCGGTCTCGTAGAGGAGTCCCACCGTGTCCCGGTCGACGCGGACCAGGTCGGAGTAGGCGGCGGGCAGCCCGTCGACGGTGAACGCCGGGCGCCAGGTGGTGCCGCCGTCGGCGGAGGCGCGGATCGTCATCAGGGCGCGGAAGGCGGGGTCGGCGGGGCCGGAGCAGAGGAGCAGGTCCGGGTCTCGGAGTTGCAGGACCGAGGCCTCGCAGACGGGTGCGGTCAGCCCCGCCTGGGGCCGGAAGGGTGTGACGAGCGTCCTCCCGCCGTCCTCGGAATGGGCGTCGGCGCGGTTGCCGGGCGAGGGAGAGTCGTTGCGGGTGTTGAAGTAGACGCGCCCGTCGGACAGTTCGGCGGCGGTGGTCTCGTTGACGTTGATGTACCCGTCGGTGTTCTCGTCGACGTACCCGAGGTACCAGGACTCTCCGCGGTCGTCGCTGAGCAGGCAGTGGCCGCTGTTGTACCGCGGTTCGGCGCCGGTGTCGGTGCCGGTGGGCGGCAGGGTGTGGTTGGCGGGGACGAGGACCCGGCCGGTGCTCAGCTGGAGGGCGTGGCCGGGGGTGGTGGCGTACCAGCGCCAGCCGGGCCTCTTCACCTGCGCGGTGATCTCCCGGGGCGCGGACCAGGTCGCCCCCTCGTCGTCACTGTGCTGCACCCACACCCGCCGCCCGTCCGCGTCCGGCACCTGGCCGCGCAGGATCGCGGCCTCGGTGGCGCCGGCGGCGGCCCGGATGTGCACGAGCAGGACGCGGCCGGTGTCGAGGACGACGGGGGCGGGGTTTCCGGCGAGGTCGTCGCCGTTGCTCGCGGCGACCTGGAGCGGCCCCCAGGTGCGTCCGCCGTCCGTGGACCGCTTGAGCACGATGCCGATGTGCCCGTGGTCGGCGGCGGAGGTGACGCGGCCCTCGCAGAAGGCGAGCAGTGTGCCCGCCTCGGTGGCGACGACGGCCGGGATCCGGAAGCCGGCATAGCCCTCGTGTCCGGCACGGAAGGGGACGGTGACGTCGGTCATGGGGCGGCTCCTCGGGGCTGGGGGGAGGGGGAACCGGTTCGTAAGGCGACGGGTGCGTACGGCGACGGGTGCGTACGGCGACCGGTTCGTACGGAGATCTGTTCGCACGGAGATCTGTTCGCACGGTGACCGGTGCATGTCCCCGGGGCGGGCGAATTCCGGGTGAACTCCGCGTCACGAGTGACCGGTTGCGGCAGGATGCGGGCGCATGGACGCCGTACGGGTCGCGTTGCTGCGGGAAGTGCTCGCCGGGACCGAGTGGCTGGGGGCCACCCGGAGATTCGCGGGGGCGCTGCGCGGGTCGGTGGTGGCGCACGGGGGCGGGTTGTTGCTGGTGGGCACGCCGGAGTACGAGCCGTGGCATCTGGCGGCGCATCTGGTGGACGAGGCCGCGTGGTCCGGGACGCCCGAGCTGGCCCCGACCCTGGTACGGCATGACGCGCGCCCCTCCGACCCGGCTCACCTGGCCGTGGGACCGGGCCGGATCGAGGCGGCGCGGCGGGGTGAGACCCTGCTGGTCGTGGCCCCCTCGGAGCCCGCGCCGCTGCTCGAGCGTGTCCACTCGGCCCGGCGGGCCGGGGTGACGGTCCTGGCCCTCGGCCCGGCTGACGGCGACCTCGCGGCGCTGGCCCACGACACGCTGGCCGTACCCCAGGGGGCGGAGCTGGACCTGGACACCGTCCAGCACCTGGTCAGCGCGGCGGCGGGTGAGAACGGTGGCGGTGTCTCTCCGAGGGTTCGACGGGGGTTCCGGGACCGTCTCTCTCGGCTCGCGGAGGCTTTGACGGCACCGCCGCCGACCCCTTGGTGACGTGGCGCCCGGGAAAAGCAGTTGCCCGGTGATCTCGGGCAGCCGAACATGCCTGAAGTGACCCCCGCTCTCCTCCCCGATCTCTCCCCCTGGAAGGCCTCCGCGGACTTCCGCCGGCTCTGGAAGTCGGGGCTGATCAGCAACTTCGGCAGCTTCCTCACCTTCGTCGCGCTGCCGGTCCAGCTGAAGGACCTCACCGGGTCCGCGGCAGCGGTCGGAGCGATCGGCGCCGTAGAGCTGCTGCCGCTCATCGTGTGCGGCCTGTACGGCGGTGCCCTCGCCGACGCGCTCGACAAGCGGAAGCTCATCGTGTGGACGGAGGCCGGGCAGGGCGTGCTGAGCGCGGCCCTGCTGCTCAACGCCCTGCTCCCGCACCCGGCCGTCTGGCCGCTGTACGCCGTCGCCGCCCTCTCCTCCGCCCTGGTCTCCGTCCAGCGCCCGGCGCTCGACTCCCTGTGGCCCCGGATCGTCGCCCACGCCGACATGCCCGCCGCGGCCTCGCTGAACTCCCTGCGCTGGACCGTCGGCGGAGTCGCGGGACCGGCGCTCGCCGGCGTCGTCGTCGCCTACGCGGGCCTCGGCTGGGCGTACGCCGCGGACCTGCTGACCTTCGTCGTCTCGCTGGCGTACATCGTCCGGATCGCCCCCTCCCCCGCCTCCCACGAGGCGGCGAAGCCCTCCCTGAGCGCCATCCTGGAAGGCGCCCGGTACGCGTGGAGCCGCAAGGAACTCCTCGGCACCTACGTCGTCGACCTCGCGGCGATGTTCCTGGCCATGCCGCTCGCGGTGCTGCCGTTCCTCGCCGACGAGCTGCACGCCGACTGGGCGCTCGGGCTGATGTACGCGAGCGTCCCGGCCGGGGCGATGCTGGTGAGCCTGACCAGCGGCTGGGCGTCGCGGATCCACCGGCACGGGCTGATGGTGGTGCTGTCGGCGGCCGGCTGGGGCCTGGCGGTCGCGGCGGCAGGCCTGTGCGGGAACGTGTGGCTGGTCCTGGTCTTCCTGACCGTCGGCGGCGGCTTCGACATGGTCAGCGGGATCTTCCGGGCCGCGATGTGGAACCAGACCATCCCGGACGAGCTGCGCGGCCGGCTCGCCGGGATCGAGCTGCTGTCCTACTCGGTCGGCCCCCAGCTCGGCCAGGTCCGGGCGGGAGGCATGGCCGCCTGGGCGGGCGTACGGACCTCCGTCGTCTCCGGCGGGCTGGCGTGCGCGGGCGCCATGGGGCTGCTCGCCCTGTGCCTGCCGGGACTCATGAAGTACGACGTCCGCACCAACGAGCACGCGGTCCGGATGCGCGAGCAGCGCGCCGCCGCCGTATCCACGGAGGTGTGATCACTCCTCGTCGCCGCTTCCGCCGGCCGGCGCGTCGTGCCAGCGCGGGTCGTTCTCCCACTGCAGGTTGCGCTCGGCGGCGGTCTCCATGGCGTGCTGGGCCTCCTGCGGGGAGGCGTACGGCCCGAACCGGTCCTTGCCCGGGCAGTCCGGGCCCTCCTCGACCTTCTTGTGCTCCAGGCAGTAGTACCACTCGCCGGGCTTACCGACGGTGCGCTTCTTGAACAGGGGCATGAACAGCTCCTCTCGCCAACGACATGGTGCCCCATGTCGGCTGGATAGACTCGCTGTCATGTCTGGCCAGTCGCTGCTCGTACCGGGGGAGCTGTCCCCCACCCGTTCCGTCCCCGGAAACATCCGCCGCCCGGAGTACGTCGGCAAGCCCGCGCCGGCGCCGTACACCGGTCCGGAGGTGCAGAGCCCCGAGACCATCGAGGCGATGCGGACCGCCGGCCGTATCGCCGCGCAGGCGATGGAGGAGGCCGCGAGGATCATCGCGCCGGGGGTCACCACGGACCGGCTGGACAAGGTCGCGCACGAGTACATGTGCGACCACGGGGCCTACCCCTCCACGCTCGGCTACCGCGGCTTCCCCAAGTCCCTGTGCACCTCCGTCAACGAGGTCATCTGCCACGGCATCCCGGACTCGACGGTCCTCAGGGACGGCGACATCGTCAACCTGGACGTGACGGCGTACATCGGCGGGGTGCACGGCGACAACAACGCCACCTATCTGGTCGGGGACGTGGACGAGGAGTCCCGGCTGCTGGTGGAGCGGACCCGGGAGGCGCTGAACCGGGCGATCAAGGCGGTCAGGCCGGGCCGGCAGATCAATGTCATCGGCCGTGTCATCGAGTCGTACGCCAAGCGGTTCGGCTACGGAGTCGTCCGTGACTTCACCGGCCACGGCATCAGCTCCTCCTTCCACTCGGGGCTGATCATCCCGCACTACGACAGCCCGCACGCGACGACGGTCATGCAGCCGGGCATGACGTTCACGATCGAGCCGATGCTGACGCTGGGCACCCACGAGTACGACATGTGGGAGGACGGCTGGACGGTCGTGACGAGGGACCGCAAGCGGACCGCCCAGTTCGAGCACACGCTGGTGGTGACGGAGACCGGCGCGGACATCCTGACCCTGCCGTAACGCCGCGCTCGCTCCGGCCACGACCGCACGGCCCGCCCTCTGCGAGGGCGGGCTTTCTCTTGTAGACTTTTACCGACACGATGTCGGCAAGATGCAGGGGACGGCCACATGGACTCCTTCTCGACCCTCATCCGTACCGCGTCCCATGAGGCACACAGGGAGGCGGAGACATCGGCGTTCATGAGCGACCTGCTCGGCGGCCGGCTGGGCGTGGCCGCCTACGCGCGCTACACCGAGCAGTTGTGGTTCGTGTACGAGGCGCTGGAGAGCGGCGCCGGACGACTGGCGGCTGATCCGGTCGCGGGACCGTTCGTCCGGCCCGAACTGTTCCGGCTGGCCGCGCTGGAGCGGGATCTGGCGCATCTGCGGGGGCCGGGGTGGCGGGCTGGGCTGAGCGCGCTGCCCGCCACGCGAGAGTACGCGGACCGGGTCCGCGAGTGCACCGAGCACTGGCCCGGCGGCTATGTCGCCCACCACTACACCCGCTACCTGGGCGACCTGTCCGGCGGCCAGGTCATCCGCGACCGGGCGGAGAAGACCTGGGGATTCACGAGGAAGGGCGACGGCGTCCGCTTCTACGTCTTCGAGGGCGTCTCCAACCCGGCTTCGTTCAAGCGGAGTTACCGCGCGCTGCTGGACGACATGCGGGTGGACGAGCTGGAGAAGCAGCGGATCGTGGCCGAGTGCAAGCGGGCCTTCGCGCTGAACACCGCCGTGTTCCGGGCGCTCGGGGACGAGTTCCCGCTGAGCGCCTAGCGTTCGGAGCGGTCAGCGCTCCAGGAACACCCGCCCCCCGACCTCCACCCAGCCCTCCGGCTGGGGTGCCGTCAGGATCTGGGAGCCGCCGCCCTGGGTGATGTTGAGGGCGCGGCCCAGTCGGTCGGTGAGGAGGAGGGCGGCGGCGCCGGTGGCCTCGTCCTCGTCGATGCCGTCGTTCCGGCCGGGGAAGGCGCGGGCGCGGATCCGGCCGGCCGCCTCGTCCTCCCAGGCCCAGGCGTAGATCCACTCGCCGGGCGGCGGCACATCGAGCGCGTCGACCTCGGCGGCGCTCGCGTACTGGCGCAGGGTGCGCGGCGGCGCCCACTCCGCGCGCGCCTCGATCCAGCTGAACTCGCCGTCCAAGCGGGCGCCGACGACCCCGGCGGGCGTGACCAGTTCGGGCACGTCGAGCAGCCAGGCGGTGCCGACGCAGGGGTGACCGGCGAAGGGCAGGCGCAGGGTGGGGGTGTAGATGTCGATCACGCCGCGCTCGGGGTCGTCCACGAACACGGTCTCGCTGAAGCCGAGTTTGGCCGCCAGCTCCTGCCGGTCGCTCCGCTCGGGCAGTACCGAGCCGTCGCGGACGACACCGAGTTCGTTGCCGTAGCCGCCGTCGGGTCCGCAGAAGACGCGGAGTACGTCGTAGTCAGTCACGGGGGAATTGAAACATCGCGGCGGCCGCGAGCGCGTCCCAGGCGGGGGCGCCGCCGGGGAGGGGCCAGGAGCGGGTGCGCGCCGGCTCGTAGGGCAGCGAGGACAGGGTGTCGGCGTAGGCCCGCAGCATGGTCTCCCGCTGCCGCTCGATGCCGGGGGCGGCGGGGCGGGCAGCGAGTCGTTCCAGCCGTGCCTCGTGCGAGTCGGTCACCTCGTCGGCGGTGTGACGCCAGTCCTCCTCTTCCGGCACCCGGGTGAGCACCACACACGGCGGGGTCAGCCCCTCCGCGAGCGCCGCCACGGCCCGGTCGTGCCCGTCGAGGAGCAGCCAGCCGTCGAGGGCGGTGACCCACCACAGCAGAACCGGCGCCAGGGTGCCGTCACGGGCGTGCTTGCGGTAGGCCTTCACCCGAGGCGCGTCCTCCGGCGAGAGCGGACGCAGGGGTACGACGCCGTGCCAGCCGGCAGCGGACCAGTCGAGGTGGCAGTGGGGCCACGCACGCACGAAGTCCTCGCCGTGCCAGACGTACGGCGGGAAGGCGGAGCGCGCTCCGAGGAGCCAGCGGGAGTCGTGCAACGGCCCTTCGCGGGCTTCCGCCAGCCATCCGGCGTACGTGTGGACCCAGTTGGCGGGGTTGCGCATCAGCGCCGAACCGATCGGCGGGAGCGGCGGGCGGTAGCCGTCGTACCGGCTGACGTACACGCCCTGGTTCCACTCCTCGACCCGGCCCAGCAGGACAGCGCGCTCACTCTGCCGCAGCAGCATCCGGCCGCCGTCGGCCACTTCGAAGCGGAGCGGCGGCGGCCCCGGACATCCCCGCACGTCGAGCACCAGGGCCCCGGCCCCCAGCAACTCCCTGCGCGCGTTTCCCACGCCGGTCAGCCTCTCACCGCCGGCTCGGTCAGCGCACGCGCCCGAGGTGGATGACGGTCACGCGGATGTGCCGGTCGCTGTTGAGACCTGAATCACGACCCCGAAGGGTAGGAGGAAGGTAAGGCTCAGGTAAGTTAGGGCAGCCTCACCAAACCAGACCTACCAGGAGCCCGCATGCGAGCCGTCCGACTGACCGTCACCGCCGCCACCACCGTGGCCGCTCTGACCGCCCTCACGGCCTGCACCGCGAAGAGCGATGCCAAGGGCGGCGGCGCGATCCAGGTCACCGCGGCCGACTCCACGTGCGACACCTCGGCCAAGTCGGTACCGGCCGGCCAGGTCACGCTGAAGATAGAGAACAAGGGTGCCAAGGCCACCGAGGTCGAGATCCTGTTCCCGGACGACCGGATCGTCTCCGAGAAGGAGAACATCGGACCGGGGACCAAGTACACGCTGACCGCCGAGGTGAAGGCAGGCTCGTACGAGATCGCCTGCCGCCCGGGCATGAAGGGGCACGGCGTCCGGCAGAGGCTCACCGTCACCGGTGGCGGCAGCAGCGCCGAGCGGGACCCGAGGCTGGACAAGGCCGTCGCCGAGTACCGCCAGTACGCCCAGGACCAGGCCGACGAGACGCTGCCGCGGGTCGAGAGTTTCGCCCAGGCGGTCAAGGACGGCGACCTGGACGCCGCGAAGAAGGCCTACGGCCTCTCCCGCCTGGGCTGGGAGCGCACCGAGCCGGTCGCCGAGTCCTTCGGTGACATCGATCCGAAGGTCGACGTCCGCGAGGACGGCCTGGAGGACGGCCAGAAGTGGACCGGCTGGCACCGGCTGGAGAAGGCCCTCTGGCAGGACAAGAAGACCGGCGCCGAGGAGAAGGCGCTCGCCGGCCGGCTGGTGACCGACCTGAAGGACTGGCAGAAGCGGGTCGGCAAGGCCGAGATCACCCCGACCTCCATGGCCAACGGCGCCAAGGAACTGCTGGACGAGGTCGCCACCGGCAAGGTCACCGGCGAGGAGGACCGCTACGCGCACACCGACCTGGTCGACTTCAAGGGCAACGTCGAGGGCGCCCAGAAGGCGTACGAGCTGCTGAAGCCGGTCGCCGCCGAGAACGACCCGGCGCTGACCGAGGAACTGGACAAGCAGTTCGCCGCGCTGAACGCGCTGCTGGACACCTACCGCTCCGGCAAGGACTCCTACGGCTTCGTCTCCTACGACAAGGTCACCGAGGACCGGCGCAAGGAGCTGTCGGACGCGGTGAACGCGCTCGCCGAGCCGCTGTCCAAGCTCGCCGCCGCGGTGGTGAAGTAGCCATGACCGGCCACACCAACGACAGCGGTCCGTCGCGCCGTGCGCTGATCGGCTGGGGCGGTGCCGGGCTCGCGCTCGGCGCCGCCGTAGCCGGTGGGGCCGTGGCGATGACCGGGGCGGGCGACGACGCGGACCCGGTGGCGGCCGAGACCGGCGCCGCGGTGCAGTTCCACGGCGCCCACCAGGCCGGTATCGCCACCCCGGTGCAGGACCGGCTGCATTTCGCCGCGTTCGACGTGAAGACCGACGACCGCGAAGAGTTCGTCCGGATGCTGAAGGACTGGACGGCGGCGGCCCGGCGGATGACCGCCGGAAAACCCGTCGGCGAGGGCGCCTTCGACGGGCTCGCGGAGGCCCCGCCGGACGACACCGGCGAGGCGATGGGCCTCAAGCCGTCGCGGCTGACCCTGACCATCGGCTTCGGGCCGTCGCTGTTCGACAGGTTCGGGCTGCGGGACCGGCGGCCCGAGGCCCTGGTCGACCTGCCCACGTTCCCGGGTGACAACCTGGAGAAGGCCCGCACCGGCGGCGACCTGTGCATCCAGGCCTGCGCCGACGACCCGCAGGCCGCCGTGCACGCCATCCGCAACCTCGCCCGCATCGGCTTCGGCAAGGTCGCCGTGCGCTGGTCCCAGCTGGGCTTCGGCAAGACCTCCTCGACCACCCCGGACGCGCAGACCCCGCGCAACCTCTTCGGGTTCAAGGACGGCACCCGCAACATCGCGGGCACCGAGACCGACCGGTTGAAGAAGTTCGTCTGGGTCGGCGACGGGGACGCCGGCGACAAGGACGCCTGGATGGCCGGTGGGTCGTACCTCGTCGCCCGGCGCATCCGCATGAACATCGAGACCTGGGACCGGACCTCGCTGCAGGAGCAGGAGGACGTGTTCGGGCGGGACAAGCGCGAGGGCGCCCCGGTCGGCAAGGCCGAGGAGCACGACGCGCCGTTCCTGAAGGCGATGAAACCGGACGCGCATGTGCGCCTCGCGCACCCGGACGCGAACAACGGGATCACCATCCTTCGCCGGGGCTACTCCTTCACCGACGGCACCGACGGCCTCGGCCGCCTCGACGCCGGCCTGTTCTTCCTGGCCTACCAGCGCGACGTGCGCGAGGGGTTCATCCCGCTGCAGCGCAGGCTGTCCGCGCACGACGCCCTCAACGAATACATCCAGCACGTGGGTTCGGCGCTCTTCGCGATACCGCCCGGCGTCCGGGACGCGGACGACTGGTGGGGCCGCCCGCTGTTCTCCAAGGAGGCCTAGCCCGTGTTCTCCAACTACCTGATCGGCCTGCGCGAGGGTCTCGAGGCGTCGCTCGTCGTCTGCATCCTGATCGCCTACCTCGTCAAGACCGGCCGCCGGGACGCCCTGAAGCCGATCTGGATCGGCATCGGCATCGCGATCGCCCTCGCGATGGGCTTCGGCTGCGCCCTCGAATTCGGCTCCCAGGAGCTGACGTTCGAGGCGCAGGAGGCGCTCGGCGGCTCCCTGTCGATCGTCGCCGTGGGCCTCGTGACCTGGATGGTGTTCTGGATGCGGCGCACCGCCCGGCACCTGAGGTCGGAGCTGCACGGCAGGCTGGACGCTGCCCTCGCCATGGGCACGGGCGCGCTGGTCGCCACCGCCTTCCTCGCCGTCGGCCGGGAGGGCCTGGAGACCGCGTTGTTCGTGTGGGCGTCGGTGCACGCGGCGTCCGACGGCACCCCGCGCCCGCTGATCGGCGTGGCGCTGGGCCTCGCCACGGCCGTCCTGCTCGGCTGGCTGTTCTACCGGGGCGCCCTGAGGATCAACCTGGCGAAGTTCTTCACCTGGACCGGCGGCATGCTGGTGGTGGTCGCGGCCGGCGTCCTCGCCTACGGCTTCCACGACCTGCAGGAGGCCGACTGGCTCCCGGGCCTGACGCACCTTGCCTTCGACATCAGCGACACCATCCCGCCGGACAGCTGGTACGGCACGCTGCTGAAGGGCGTGTTCAACTTCCAGCCCGACCCGACCGTCCTCCAGATCACGGTGTGGCTGCTGTACCTGGTCCCGACGCTCGCGATCTTCCTCGCCCCGGTAGGGTTCGCCTCCGGGAAGGGGAAGGTGAAGGGACCCGATGAGCAGGGAACGCAGCCCGCGCAGGCTCCGCAGGCGTGACCGGAACGCACTCATAGCGGCCTCGCTGACCGCTTTGTCGCTGACGGCGAGCGGATGCGTGGTGGTGCACGGGGAGCGCGAGGTGCTCCCCGCCGCCACCCGCGCCGAGGCCGCCAAGGCGCTCACCGCGTTCACGACCGCGTACAACAAGGCCGACAAGGCCTACGACAACTCCCTGGACGCGCCCTACCTCACCGGCCCGTTCGGCGACATCACGGCCGCGCGGCTGAAGGCCGGGCACGCCAACAGCCCCTCGGGCAACCCGAACCACGTGCCGCTGAAGCTGACGGACGTGAAGATCACGATCCCTGAGAAGGCGGGCTGGCCGCGCTGGTTCGTCGCCGACGCGCAGGGCAACAAGACCGGCACGGTCCGCTGGCTGATGGTGTTCACCCGGGGCGACCTCGGCGAGCGCTGGCGGGTGGCGTACGTCACCCTCGTGGCGCCCGGCGCCGTACCGGAGTTCAAGACCGACAAGGACGGCTGGGCCGAGGCGGTACCGGCCGGCTCCCGGCAGCTCGCCGTCGCCCCGGGGAAGCTGGGCCGGGAGTACACGACGTACCTGAAGAAGGGCGGTCAGACCTTCGCCGACGGCAGGTACACCAGCGTCGAACGCGCCGACCGGGCCAAGCGGGCCCGTAAGCCGGGCCTGGTCACCCAGTTCATCGACGGGTCGCTGGCGAACGGCGGCTACGCACCGCTGGCGCTGCGCACGGCGGACGGCGGGGCGCTCGTGTTCTTCACCACCCACCACTACGAGAAGCAGACCGCCGCCACCGGCACGACGGTGCCCACCCAGAGCAAGGACGTCCAGGCCCTGACCGAGGGCGAGGTGAGACAGTCCCTGACGCTGGAGTTCATGTCGGCGGAAGTCGCCCTCGACCCGGCGGGAAGCGGCAAGGTGTCAGTGCTGGGAAGAGTGCCGGGGCTGACTTCTGCACAAGGGGAGTGATCCGCGCCCGGCATCCCCTGGCGCGCTCAGTGCCGCAACGGCCAGGCTGCCCCATGTTGGTCGGTGCCGGCGCCGGCGTGTCGCGCACACGCGTCCGTGAGCACCTCCAGCAGACTCAGGGGATCCGGCAACGCGTGCTCCGGCCCCCGCACCCACCGCACCCGCTGCTCGTCACCGGGCAGCCGGGCCGGCGGCACCAGCACGTACGACCCCCGGCAATGCCAGCGCAGCCCCGGATGCTCGTCCATGGTCTCGGGGTGGCAGTCCAGCTCGCACGGCCACCACTCGTCCTCGTCCTCGGGGGTGCCGCGGGTGAGGGTGAAGAACAGCATGCGGCCGTCGTCGCTCTCGGCGACGGGCCCCACCTCGACACCGGAGGAGAGCAGCCGCTCCAGGGCCTCCCGCCCGGCTTCCAGGGGGACGTCGAGCACGTCGTGGACCATGCCGGTCGCGGTGATGAAGTTGGCCTGCGGCTGGTGCCGGGCCCAGCGTTCGATCTGCGCGCGGTCGGTGGTGGACTGCGTCTGCCAGGCGAACGACACCGGGTGCCGGGCCGGGGTGGGACAGCCGACGCGGTCGCAGGAACAGCGGTAGCCGGGGGCGGGGTGCGCGGCGGGGGCGAGCGGCAGGCCCGCGGCGGCGGCGGCGAGCAGCAGGGTCTCCCGGCCCCCGTCGTCGGCGGCCTCCTTCGGGCGGCGTCCGAGCAGCCACTGGGAGAGTTTGCCCTGCCGGCCGGACCGGCCGCCGAACGTCGCGCTCATCTATCCCCTCAGTCTGGTGGTCGCCTCGCTGGTGTGCGGACAGTGTGCCTTATCGTCCCGTCTTCGTGCGCTTCGGGGTGGCTGGGGGTGCGATTCCGTGCAGTGCGTACTCGACCAGGGTGTCCGTGTAGTCGTACGAGATCGGTCCCGTCCGTTGCAGCCAGCGCTGCGCGAGCGGCGAGACGAACAGCTCCAGGGCGATACGGGGATCGACGCCGGCCCGTACGTCCCCGGCGTCCTGTGCGGCGCGCAGCCGGTCGACGTACAGCTGGAGCTGGGGTTCGAGGAGCTTGGCGACGAACTCGCGGCCGAGCGGCTCGTTGACCACGCCCTCGGCGGCCAGCGCCCGGGAGGGCACCTCGAAACGTGGGTCGAGGAGCTGGTCCACGGTGATCCGCAGCACCGCCTTGAGGTCGGCGGCCAGGTCACCGGTGTCCGGGATGACGTACGGCTCCTGGCCCGCTTCCCGTGCCGCCTGCGCGGAGAGGTCGAGGAACGCCTCCAGCAGCACGTCCGCCTTGGAGGACCACCAGCGGTAGATCGTCTGCTTGCCGACGCCGGCCCGCGCGGCGATCCCCTCGACGGTGGTCTTCGGGTAGCCGACCTCGCCGACCAGCGCGAGGGCGGCGGCGTAGATCGCTCTGCGGGACTTCTCGCTGCGGCGGGCGGCGTCGGGAGACGGCTTCTTGACCATGAGACGACGCTAACAAGCCACGGCGGCTACGCGGGTGGCTCCTCCGAGGAGTCCTGCGGCGGCCATGGGTCTCCCCACTCGGCGTCCCGGGCCGCCTTGTAGAGGGGGCCGTGCCGCTTGGTGACCGTCGTGCGGCTCAGCTGCTCGTCGGCCTCGCACAGGTCCAGGAGCACCTGGCCCTTGCGGATCTGCGGGCGCCGGATCACCCGGGAGGGGGCCGGCGCGGCGGGCAGGCGGGTCGCGGCGACGTACGAGAATTTCTCGTCCTCGTACGGCAGGCTGCCGCCCTTGACCTGGCGGTGCAGGGAGGAGCGGGCCACCCGGGCGGAGAAGTGGCACCAGTCCGTGCCGGGCTCGATGGGGCACGCGGCGCTGTGCGGGCAGGGGGCGACGATGTGCAGTCCGGCGCGGATCAGGTGGTCGCGGGCCTCGATGACGCGGGCGTAGCCGGCCGGGGTGCCGGCCTCCACGATCACCACGGCCCGGGCGGCGGCCGCGGCGGCGTCGACGAGGGCGGCGCGGTCGGGCTCGGAGAGCTCGTTGAGGACGTACGACACCGTGACGAGGTCGGTGTCGTCCAGGGTGAGGTCGGCACCGATCCGGGCGCGCTGCCAGCGGGCGCCGCGCAGGTCCGGGTTGGCGGCGGCGATCTCCCGGCCGAGGGCGAGGGCGGGCTCGGCCCAGTCCAGCACGGTGACGCTGCGCTCGCCGGGCCAGGTCGCGGTGACGGCCCAGGTGGCGGCGCCGGTGCCGCCGCCGAGGTCGACGTGGCTGCGGGGCGTCCAGTCGGGGACGGCCTGTGCGAACGCCTCCAGCGCCGAGTGGACCGCTTCGAAGGTGGCCGGCATGCGGTAGGCGGCATAGGCGGCCACGTCGGCACGGTCGCGGAGGATCGGGGTGTGGGTGGGGGTGTCGCCCCGGTAGTTGGCGATGAGCCGGTCGACGGCGCCTGCGGCTTGGGTGGGCGGGAGCCCGGCGAGAAGCTCCGCGAGGGTGCTACGGAGGGTGTCGTTCACCTGGCGATTGTATGGCTGGGCGGGGTCGTGCCGGGCTGGGGGCTCCGCCCCCAGATCCCCGGTTCCCCACCCGTCCGCCGGTCCGGCTCGGTCGGCCGGCAGGTGGGGGTCAGATCACCGCCCTCGCCAGATGCGTCGCCAGTCTCGCCCTCGGGGCGCTGTTCGACGGTCTGCGCCGCGGGTGGACCGTGTTGGCCAGCAGTACCAGGAACGTGTCCGTCCTCGGGTCCACGACCAGGGACGTACCGGTGAAGCCCGTGTGGCCCGCCGCCCCGTTGCCCGCGAGTTCGCCCATGAACCCGGGCTGGTCGACGGCGAAGCCCAGCCCCGGCGGGGTGAGCAGGAGCTCGACGAAGTCGGGGCCGAGGATGCGGGCGGGGCCGTAGGAGCCGCCGGCGAGCAGGGTGCGGCAGAAGACGGCCAGGTCGCGGGCGGTGGAGAACAGGCCCGCGTGCCCGGCGACCCCGCCGAGCGCGAAGGCGTTCTCGTCGTGGACCACGCCCCGCAGCATCCCCCGGTCCGCCTTGGCCCAGGGGCGCCGCTGGTCCTCGGTGGCGGCCGCCCCGGGGCAGGGCCCGAAGCAGGTCGCCGTCATGCCGAGCGGGCGGGTGATGCCGTCCTGGACGAGGACGTCGAGGGCACGGCCGGTGATGCGCTCCAGCACGGACTGGAGCAGGAGCATGTTCAGGTCCGAGTACAGATGGCGGCCCGGCTCACCCGTGGGGGGCTCGGCGCGCAGCAGGGCCAGTCGGCTCGCGTCGTCCGGGCAGTCGTACAGCGGCAGCTCGGGGCGCAGCCCGGAGGTGTGGGTGAGCAGCTGCCGCACGGTGATGCCGTGTGCGGCGGCGGCGTGGAAGTCGGGCAGGTAGTCGCCGACCCGGGCGTCCATGCCGAGCGTGCCGCGCTCGATCTGCTGCACGGCGGCGACGGAGGTGAACAGCTTGGTGAGGGACGCGAGGTCGAAGGGCGTGTCGACGGTGGCCGGGACCCGGGCGGCGGGCGGCAGTTCGACACCGGTGTCGGTCTCGGGGTCGTAGGCGGAGTAGCGGACGGCCCAGCCCGTGGCCTCGGCCACGGCGATCACGGGTCCGCGTGCGGCCAGCACGACGGCGCCGGCCGCCCAGGGGCGGTCTCCGGCGGTGAGGGCGTGCACCTCGCCGACCAGGTGCCCGAGTTCCACCGGGTCGAGCCCGGCGCGTTCCGGTGTGTCGGCGCGCAGTCTCGGTGCGCTCAGTTCTCGTCTCCCTCCGACCCCGCACGTGTGTTCCCACGTGTGTTCCAGGGACGGCACATTCCCATGAAGCAGGCCGCCGCGACCAGTGCTCCCGCCAGTTGGACCACCGCCATGGGTACGGCGGTGTGCTCTCCGGCGACGCCGACGAGCGGTGAGGCGACCGCTCCGACGAGGAAGGAGGAGGTGCCGAGCAGCGCGGAGGCGGAGCCGGCGGCGTGCCGGGTGCGCAGCAGGGCGAGGGACTGGGCGTTGGGGAGGGTGATGCCCATGGCGGACATGAGGACGAAGAGCGCGGCGGCGATCGGCGGCAGACCGACCTGGCCGAGGACGCCGGTGGCCATCAGCAGCAGGGCGCTCGCGGCGAGCACGATCACCGCGAGGCCGCAGGCCAGCACCTTCTCCAGGGCGACCCGCCCGACCAGCAGCTTGCCGTTGACCTGCCCGGCGACCACCAGGCCGACCGAGTTGAGGCCGAACAGCAGGCTGAAGGTCTGCGGGGAAGCGCCGTAGATCTCCTGGATGACGAAGGGGGAGGCGCTCACATAGGCGAACAGCGCGGCGAAGGCGAAGCCGCCGGCCAGCATGTAGCCGGTGAAGGGGAGATCGGCGAGCAGGGTGCGCATGGAGCGCAGGGCGTGTCCCACTCCCCCGCTGTGTCTGTGCGCGGCAGGCAGGGTCTCGGGCAGCCGCAGCCAGACCAGCGCGGTGAGCAGGACGCCGACCGCCGTGAGGACCACGAAGACGCCCCGCCAGTCCGTCACCCGCAGGATCTGGCCGCCGATCAGCGGCGCCACGATCGGGGCGGCTCCCGATATCAGCATCAGGGTGGAGAAGAAGCGGGCCATGGCCACGCCGTCGTAGAGGTCGCGTACGACGGCCCGGGCGATGACGACCCCGGCGGAGCCGGCGAGGCCCTGCAGCAGGCGCACGGCGATCAGCGTCTCGGCGTTCGGGGCGAGGGCGCACAGGGCGGTCGCGAGGAGGTAGCCGGCGAGGCCGGCCAGCAGCGGGCGGCGGCGGCCCCAGCGGTCGCTCATCGGGCCGATGACCAGCTGCCCGAGGGCCAGCCCGGCCATGCAGGCGGTGAGGGTGAGCTGGACGGTGACGGCTGGGGCGTGCAGGGAGCGGGTGACCTCGGGCAGGGACGGGAGGTACATGTCCATCGCGAGCGGTGTGGTCGCGGTGAGGCCGCCGAGGAGGAGGGTGACGAGCAGGCCGGTGCGGTGGGTGGCGGCGGACAGCGGGGACGGGGTCGAGTGCTGGGTGTCCGGTGTCGGTGCCGCCGCATGCTCGGTCATGTGTCCCTCCCTGTTTCAACCAACCGGCACCTATGCTCTCAGCTCGTACACACTGCCGGGGCACACATGACCGAGGGCGGGGCGATGGTGGAGCAGAAGGTGCGCTGGGGGATTCTCGCGACGGGCGGGATCGCGGCGGCGTTCGCGGCGGACCTGGTGGATCTGCCGGACGCGGAGATCGTGGCGGTGGCCTCGCGGCGCCGGGAGTCGGCGGAGGCGTTCGGGGAGCGGTTCGGGGCGGCGCGGGCGTACGGCGACTGGGAGTCGCTGGCGGCGGATCCGGACATCGATGTCGTGTACGTCGCCACTCCGCACGCGGCGCACCGCGCGGCGGCCGGGCTGTGCCTGGAGGCGGGGCGGAACGTGCTGTGCGAGAAGCCGTTCACGCTGAACCTGCGCGAGACGGAGGAACTCGTCGCGCTGGCCCGCGAGCACGACCGCTTCCTGATGGAGGCCATGTGGATGTACTGCAACCCGCTGGTCCGGCGGTTGAAGGCGCTGGTGGACGACGGGGCGATCGGCGAGGTCCGCACCGTGCAGGCCGACTTCGGCCTCGCCGGTCCCTTCCCGCCGGCGCACCGGCTGCGGGATCCGGCCCTCGGCGGCGGGGCGCTGCTGGACCTCGGTGTGTACCCGGTGTCGTTCGCGCAGCTGCTGCTGGGTGAGCCGGACGCGGTCACGGCGAGCGCGCTGCTGTCGCCGGAGGGCGTCGACCTGCAGACGGGCGCGGTGCTGTCCTGGGAGAGCGGGGGGATGGCCGCGCTGCACTGCTCGATCGTCGGCGGTACGGGCGGCACGGCCTCGGTGACCGGGTCGCGCGGCCGGATCGACGTGCCGTCCGGCTTCTTCCACCCGGAGCGGTTCGTGCTGCGCCGCGACGGGAGTGAACCCGAGGAGTTCGCCGCCGACCCGGCCGACGGTCCGCGCACCACCCTGCGCCACGAGGCGATCGAGGTGATGCGGGCCCTGCGGGCGGGCGAGAAGGAGTCGCCGCTGGTGCCGCTGGAGGGTTCGCTGGCGGTGATGCGCACGCTGGACGCGGTTCGGGAGCGGATCGGGGTGCGGTATCCGGGAGAGGCGGGCGTGGGCGCGGCCGCCGTCGCGGGGTAGCCACCACTCTCGGACAACCGTATGGCGGACATGGCATTCCGCATGGCGGACTTGCCGCCTACGCTGCGGTGCCATGACTGACAGGCAATCGAAGATCGCGGTGGTGACCGGCGCCGGTTCCGGCATCGGGCGGGCCGTCGCCGTGGAACTGCTGCGGGCCGGCTGGTCGGTGGCGATGGCCGGCCGGCGCACCGAGACGCTCGCAAAGACCGCGGCTCTGGTGCCGGAGGGCACCTCCCTCGCCGTACGCACCGACGTGTCGCGGCCCGAGGACGTGGACGCGCTGTTCGCGGCGACCGTGGACCGGTTCGGCCGGGTGGACCTGCTGTTCAACAACGCGGGGACCTTCGGGCCCGGCGGGGTCCCGGTCGAGGAACTGTCGTACGACGCCTGGCGGCACGTGGTGGACACCAACCTCAACGGGGCGTTCCTGTGCGCCCGGGCAGCGTACCGGCGGATGAAGGAGCAGGATCCGCAGGGCGGCCGGATCATCAACAACGGCTCCATCTCGGCCCACACGCCCCGCCCGCTCTCGGTCGCCTACACCGCGACCAAGCACGCCCTGACCGGCCTCACCAAGTCGCTGTCCCTGGACGGGCGGCCGTACCGCATCGCCGTCGGGCAGATCGACATCGGCAACGCGGCGACCGACATGACGGCCCGGATGGAGACCGGCGCGCTGCAGGCGAACGGTGAGGTGGTCCCGGAGCCGGTGATGGACGTGGCCGACGTGGCGCGGACCGTGCGGCACATGGCCGAGCTGCCGCTGGAGGCGAACGTGCAGTTCGCGACGGTGCTGGCGACGGCGATGCCGTACATCGGGCGGGGCTGAGGGACCGGGCTGGACCCGACCCCAAGCGGAATTCGAACATCCGCGGTATTGCGGCGCATCCAGCCTATATGCTCAACTCTCCTTCACGAGAGCTTCACAGTTGGAGCTAGTGGATTCCGCGGCCAACACCGAGGGGGAGGCGACGGCCGTTCCACCGGGCCGGAGTTGGGGGTGGACCTCGCCACGGGACGCGAGGTGCACGCCGGTCGGTGGAACGGCCGTCGCACTGTTCAGCGCCGGTGCCGCCCGCCGGGCTCCGCTGACCCCTCGGACGTCTCGGCCTCTTCGGCCGCGTCGGCCATCGCTGCCGTCTCGGCCATCGCTGCCGCCGCGGCCGCCCTGCGCCGCCGCCTGACCACCAGCGCCCCCGCCGCCGCCAGCAGCAGCGTCGTACCTCCCGCGCCCTCCACCAGCCGGCCGGTGGACGGGCCGCCGGAGCCCGAGTCCGCCGCGCCGGCCGCCGCCTGCGCCGCCGTCTTCGCGGGCGCCGGACTCGCCTTCGCCCCTCCCTCGCTGAGCGGATCGACCAGCGTGCCTACGGCCTGCGCCGAACGCCCGTGCCCGAAACCCCAGTCGAGCAGCGCGGCGGTCTGCTCGTAGACGGCGTTGCTCCCGGTGGCCGGGTGCATCACGGTGACCAGCAGGGTGCGTCCGCCCCGGGTGGCCGCGCCGGTGAAGGTGTTGCCGGCGTGGCTGGTGTAGCCGTTCTTCACGCCGATCAGGCCGTCGTACGTCCTCAGGCCCCACGCCCCGGTCAACAGGCGGTCGGTGTTCTGGATCTGGAAGGTCTTCTTGCCGCCCGCCGGGAAGTTCGCGGTGCGCGTGCCGCAGTAGCCGCGGAAGTCGGCGTCCTTCAGGCCGTGGCGGGCGAACAGCGTGAGGTCGTACGCCGAGGAGATCTGGCCCGGATGGTCGAAGCCGTCGGGGCTGACCACATGGGTGTCCAGGGCCTGCAGGTCCTCGGCCTTGGCCTGCATCTCGGCGACGGTCCCGGCGATGCCGCCGTTCATGTGCGCGAGCACGTGCACGGCGTCGTTTCCGGAGCGCAGGAACACGCCCTGCCACAACTGCTCGACGGTGTAGGTGAGGCCGGGCTTGATGCCGACCAGGCTGGAGCCGAGCGGCACGTCGGCGACATCGGAGTCCTTGACGGTGTACCGCTCGGTGCGGTCGAACTTCTTCAGCAAGGTGTCCGCGAACAGCATCTTCAGCGTGGACGCGGGCGGGAGCCGCCGGTGCGCGTTGAACGAGGCGAGCACCTCGCCGCTCTCGCAGTCGGCGATCAGCCAGGAGCGGGCGGTGAGCTTCCCGGGCAGTCCGGAGGCACCGCGCACCTGGACGCCGGTACGGGCCAGTTGCTCGCCGCCGATCACGGTCGCGGCGGACGCCGGAGTGGTCGCGGACAGGGGAAGGGCGGCGGCCGTCAGTCCGAGGACGGCACGTCGGCTGAGCCGGGAACATTCGCGCACTCGGGGACGGTACACCGCGCCCAGCAGCGGTTTCCGCACCGCGGGTCCGTCACCGCCGTGGAATTTGCCACGTTATGAAAATCCGATGAGCTACCCGGCCACCTTCGTCGTCACCCACGACTCCTCCATCGCCCGCCGCTGAGACCGGCTGAGGCGGGGCCGCTCACCTGCCCAGGATCCGGTCGATCTCGGCCAGTTGCCCGGCGGTGAGCGGCCCCTTCTCGATCGCCCCCGCGTTCGCCTCGGCCTGCGCGACCGACCGGAAGCCGGGGATGGGCACGGTACGCGGACTGCGGGCCCAGATCCACGCCAGGGCGCCCTGGGCGAGGGTGCGATCGCCGCTGGTGAGGATGTCCCGCAGGGCGTCGATGCGGGTCAGCCAGTCTTCGTCGGCACCGGACCCGCCACCGTCGTACCCCTGCATCCAGGCCGGCGGCCGGCTCCGGATGTCCCCGGCCTCCAGCGGCCCGCCCCTCCTCCCGGCGAGCAACCCCATGGCCAACGGGCTGCGGTTGATGCTCGCAAGCCCCATCCGCTCGCACAGTTCGAGGAGTTGGGGCGCGTCCTGGAGGACGTTGAGGGCGTGCTGTACGGCCGTGCAGTGCGGCCCCTCGGCGAAGACGGCGGCACGGTCGGGGTCGTCGGTGCTCCACGCGTAGGCGCGGACGAGTCCCTCCCCGACCAACTCCTCGCACAGATCCCGGAGTTCGGCAGCCCGTACCGGATCGGCGTCGGACAGATGGAACTGGTACAGATCGATGTGGTCGGTGCCGAGGCGGCGCAGGGAGGCGGTGAGTGCGCGGCGGGCGTACTCCGGGGTGTCGTCGCTGCCGGTGAGGGTGCGGGTGTCCGGGTCGAAGACGTTGCCCCACTTGGTGGCGAGCACGACGTCGTCGCGCCGCTTGCCGAGGGCACGGCCGAGGACTTCCTCACTGTGCCCGGTGCCGTAGACGTCGGCGGTGTCGAAGAAGGTGACGCCGAGATCGAGCGCACGGCGTACCGCCCGCACGGACTCCTCGTCGTCCACCTTCCCCCACCCGAGCGGCTGCCCGTCGGCGGACTGCCACTCCCCACCGATGGCCCAGCAGCCGAAGCCGAGCGGGCTGATGCCGATACTGCTGCGTCCCAGGGTCCTTGTCGTCTCCATGCCCAAGGACGGTAGGAGTTGGAGCGCACGCTAAGGCAAGACCCCCGGAAGCAATGTACGGCCGGCCGGCTGACCGGTGTTCACGCCTGCCCGGTCTCGAACCGGGAGATCCGCCCGTCGTCCTCCACGGTGAACGTCCACTTGGTGCGCATCTCGCCCCAGGTGTCGTTGCGGTAGCGGGCGACCAGGGCCCGGCCGCCGGAGGACTCGTTGTCGACCTCCATATGGCCGTGGGAGGTGAAGATCTCCCGGTCGATCCACTCGGCGAGGTCACGGTCGGAGCCGTCGTCGGACATGGTGGCGCCGGGGGCGAGCAGCGCCATGAAGCCCTCCCGGTCATGGGAGTTGACCGCGTTGACGAAGGCCCGGACGGCCGGATCGCTGAGTTTGGCTGGCTGAATCGTCATGGCGCCAGATTCACACCGCCACTCCGGCTCCGCCACCCGAACGCCGTCCACAGCGGGCCGACGAGTGCCGGACCTGCGACGGTGGATACGCGAGGGGGAGCTGCTTACCTGCTGATGGGGAGTGACCGTGACCTGTTTCGACCGACGTGATCTGGGCCTGCTGCTGCTCCGGCTGGGGACCGGCGGGGTGCTGGCCGCGCACGGCGCGCAGAAGCTGTTCGGCTGGTTCGGCGGGCACGGCCTGGAGGGCACCGGCCAGTTCATGGAGTCCGTCGGCTACGCGCCCGGCAAGGCGAGCGCCACGGCGGCGGGCCTCGCGGAAGCCGGCGGCGGCACCCTCCTCGCCCTGGGCCTCGCGACCCCGGCGGCGGGCGCGGCTGCGGCCGGAGCGATGGCCGGGGCGGCGACCGTCCACATGCCCAACGGCTTCTTCGCCCAGGAGGGCGGCTACGAGTACGCGGCGAGCCTGGGCCTGGCGGCAGCCGGCCTCGCGGTGACGGGCCCCGGCCGCCTCTCCCTCGACCACGCCCTCGGCCACGTCTTCGACCGGGGCTGGATGGTGCCGGTCGCCCTGGGAGTCACGGCGGCGGCCACGGCGGTGGTGATCGGCGCGCGGAACCAGCGGGTACGGGCGAAGAAGGAGGGGGAGCAGGAGGTGCTGTTCGAGGAGTAGCAGCCGGTACGGCGCAGTGCCGAGGGCATGGGAACGGGGGCATGGGAAGCTGCCCGGCATGACCGATCATGATTCCGCCGCCGCCCTCTGGCCGACCATCGACGCCCTCTGGTCCCGCCTGGAGGCCACCCGCAAGCACGCAGGCCAGGAAGGCGTCCTCCTGCGCGTCCTCAAGCTGTCGGAAGAGGTCGGCGAAGTCGCGGAGGCGGTGATCGGGGCCACCGGCCAGAACCCCCGCAAGGGCGTCACCCACACGTGGGAGGACGTCCAGGCGGAACTGTGCGACGTGGTGATCACGGCACTGGTGGCCTTGCGGACGCTGACGCCGGAGGCGCGGGAGGTGTTCGAGGGGCATCTGGCAAGGGTGAGCGCCCGTCCCCTTCGGCCCGGCAACCCGGCGTGATTTCCCCACGCGCCCCCAAAGAGAACCTGGCCGGCAGACGAGTCGGGCTGTACGCCGGGTTCTGTTCCCCGGAGCCCTCGCGGGCGCCGGGGCGACGGCCATCCATCTAGGGCCGGTGTTGCCACCGGTCTCGTGCGGTCTACCCGCGGACTCGGGCGGGCAGCCCTCGAACGTCCGCGCAGAAACACCGGAGTGTTTCCTTTTGACCTTGCTCCGGGTGGGGTTTACCTAGCTGCCCAGGTCACCCTGGGCACTGGTGGTCTCTTACACCACCGTTTCACCCTTACCAGGGGCCGAAGCCCCGGGCGGTCTGCTTTCTGTGGCACTGTCCCGCGGGTCACCCCGGGTGGCCGTTAGCCACCACCCTGCCCTGTGGAGCCCGGACGTTCCTCGGGAAGCCCCTAGGGGGACTCCACGCGGCCGTCCGCCCGGCTCGTCTGCCGTGTCGACCATGGTACCGGGCGCCGGGAGCGGCGTGGACCGGCGGCCGCCGTCGCCAGGACCGAGCCCGTCAGGATCAGGGCGAAGGCCGCCAGGACCGTCGTGGTCAGGCGCTCGTTCAGGAAGAGCGCGCCCGCCGCGACCGCCACCGCCGGGTTGACGTACGTGATCACCGTCGCCCGTGTCGGGCCCGCCTCCTTGATCAGCTCCAGGAACGCCACGAAGGCCACCGCCGTGCAGAGCACGCCCAGGCCGGCCAGGGCCGCCAGGGTGGAGGAGGACGGGAGGGAGGAGGGGCGCGTCGCGATCGCCATCGGGGCGTAGACCAGCGCCGCCAGGGTCAGGCAGGCCGAGGTCAGATGGAGTGAGGGGACGTCCTTCATGCGGCGCGCGGCTATCAGTGGAGCCGTCGCGTAGCCCACGACCGTCACCAGCACCTCCGCCAGGGAGCGGGCGTCGCCCCCGGTCAGGTGGGGCAGGGTCAGGACCGTCACGCCGGCCAGGCCCAGGGTGAGGCCGGTCAGGCGGCGGGCGCCCAGGTGTTCCGTGTCGCCCAGAAAGCGGGCGCCGATCAGGCCCACGATCGGTACGCCCGCGATCAGCAGCCCCGACGTCGAACTGGACAGGTGCCGTTCGGCGTCGGTGAGGGTGAACCAGGGGATCATGATCTCCAGGCACGCGAAGGCCAGCATGGGGCGCCAGTGGGTGCGTACGGTCGCCAGAAGGCCGCCCTGGCGTACGGCGAACGGCAGCAGGAGGGCCGCGCCGAGCGCACAGCGCGTGAACACCAGCGCCGGCGGGGACACCTCGGCCACCGCCACCTTGATCAGCAGATAGGGGATGCCCCAGACGACTCCCATCAGGGAGAACAGGAACCAGCCGCGTGCAGTCATACGGCGAGTTTCGGCCGCCGTCTCACCGGGCGTCTTGAACGCTGTTGCGGTACGCCGCCGGCGTCACCCCGAGCACCCGGCGGAACCAGCGGGTCAGGTGCGCCTGGTCGGCGAAGCCCACCAGGCCGGCCACCTCCGCGGGGCGCAGGCCCGCCTCCAGCAAGGCCCGCGCCCTGTTCACCCGGTACTGGGCGAGCCAGGCGTACGGCGGTATGCCCATCGTCGTACGGAAGGCCCTCAGCAGCTGGTAGCGGGACAGGCCCAGTTCGGCGGCCAGGCCGGCCAGCGGGGGCGGTGCGGTGAGTTCGTCGGCGAGGCGGTTTCGGACCGTCAGGGCGATCGCGCCCGCGCCGGGGATCTCGTCCGACGCGGACCTGGCGGTGGAGTGGCGGCGGGCCAGGGCCATCAGCAGCCAGGGGAGGCGGGATTCGGCCTCCAGGGGGTCGGGGCAGCTGCTGAGTTCGGTGTGCGCGAGGCGGAGGGCCATGGCCAGTTCGGGGTCGTCGAGGAGGGGCTCGCGGAAGTGCGGAAGGCCGCCGAGGGTGCCGTCGGCCAGCAGGGACGGCTCGGCGTACAGGGCACGGTAGGCGTAGCCGTCGGTGGCGTTGCCGGGGCCGCCGGTGTGCATCTCGCCGGGATCGAGGACGACGATCGTGCCGGGGCCGGTACGGATGTGGCCGCCCCGGTAGTCGATGACCTCGGAGCCGCCGACGCAGACGCCGATCGTGTACTCGTCGTGGGCGTGCGGGGCGTAGGTGTGCCGGCGGAAGTTGGCCGTCAGGAGGTCCAGCGGCGGGCCGCCGTCGCCCAGCCGGGCGCGCGTCCACAGCGCCTGCTCCGCCATCCCCGTCACCCCTTCCCGCCAGTTCCCGCCAGTTCTGCCAAGAGTGCAACGCCTTCAGGGCCCGCTTCATGCCGCGTCCAGGTCGGCGTCCGCGGGAGGACCGGCCGACAGCGCCCCGGCGGCATTCAGGACGGCCGGGGCCGGGTGGCTCCAGGGGCGGGCGAGGGAGATGAGGGTGCCGGGAGCGACACCGGAGTCGCTGTGGGTGCCGGCGAGCCCGGCAGTCTCGTGCGGGCCCTCACGCCACAGTGAAGAGGATCTTCGCCGTCCCCGGGTCGGCCCGGCTGAGCCGGACCCGCAGGCGTTCGCCGAGCGGCAGCCGGTCGCCCTCGATGCGGCCGATGACCGCCGGGGAGTCGACCTGGACGGTGCCGACGGTCGGCCGGTGCTCGTCGACGTCCACCACACAGCCGTCGAAGACGTCCCCGACCCGGTCCTTGAGCAGGGCCGCCTCCACGATGTCCACGCACTCGCGCTCGACCGTGCCGGCGATCCGGGAGCCGTCGGCCATCCGCCGGGGCAGCGCGTCGAGCGCGTCGAGCACCCAGTCGGGCGGGGACTGACCGGCCACGGCGGCGAGGCAGATCTCCGAGGCGTAGCGGTCGGCGAGGCGGCGCAGCGGGGCGGTGCAGTGGGTGTAGGGGGCGGCGACGGCGGAGTGGGTCGTGATCGCGGGGAGGACGCCGTCGCGGAAGACGGTGTAACCGGCGCCGCGCAGCAGGGTGGTGCACTCCTGGAGGAAGGCCGCGTGGTGGGTGTCGTGCGGGTCGAGGGTGCGGATCAGGGCGGCGTACGACACATGGTGCGGCCAGTCGATGTGCAGCGCGGTCGCGGTGTGGCGGAGGCGGGCCACGGCGCCGTCCGGGGCCGCCGGGAGCGTGCGCAGGACACCGGTGCCGTACGCGAGCATCAGGTCGGCGGCGGCCATGCCCGTGAGGAGGGAGAGCTGGGCGTTCCAGCCGTCGGCGGGCAGCGGGGCCCGGTAGCCGAGGACGTAGGTGTGGTCCCGCTCGGTGATCTCCTGCTCGGGCACGTTCAGGGAGATGCCGCCGCGCTCGGCCTCCTGCCGCTCCCGGGCCTCGCCGATCTCCTTGAGCAGCGCGAGAGGCTCCTCGGCGGTCCCGGCGTCGATCCGCTTCTGCACGCCCGCGTAGTCGAGCTTGGCCCGGCTGCGGACCAGGGCACGGCGCACGTCGACGGCTACGGTACGGCCCTCCGCGTCCAGGTCGATCGTCCACAGCACGGCCGCGCGGACCTGGTCCGGCAGCAGGCTGGCCGCGCCCTCGCTGAGCACGGTGGGGTGCAGCGGGACCTTCCCGTCGGGGAAGTACAGGGTGTTCACCCGGCGGTGCGCCTCGGCGTCCAGCGCTCCACCGGGTACGACGAAGGCGGCGACGTCGGCGATGGCGTACCGGACCCGGTAGCCGGTGCCCTGCCGGGACAGGTGGGTCGCCTGGTCGAGGTCGGTGGCGGCCGGGGGGTCGAGGGTGAAGAAGGGGATGTCCGTGGCGTCGTACGACGGCAGGGCGGGCGCTTTCGCCGCGCGCTCGGCCTCCGCCTGGGCCTCCGGCGGGAAGGCGTCCGGGAGGCCGAGCTCGACGCGCAGCGCGGCGAGGGCAGCCCGCAGCGGGGCCTCGGGGGCGCCGGTCACGCGGATCTTGCGGCGGGGCATACAGCGAGCGTAGGGCCTGTCCGGCGGATCAGGTCGGAGGAAGCCGACGGAATCTGATCCGAAGAGGTGAGCGGGGTCTGGTGCGTCCAGATGCAAGGCGGAGGAGGGCGGCGACGCGATGGGGGTCCCCCCGCGGTGGGGGCCCCTCCCGCTCGAGCGAAGCCGAGAGGGGGGAGAAGCCGAGCGTGGGGGAGTCGACAACCGACGACAACGCCGCAGATGGGCGTGGCAGACCCCGCGTCTCCGGCAGGATCCGCCGGGCAGGCCGTGCGGTCGGGGGCGCGAGGGCGGCACGCCGTACGCTGTCGCGGAGGTCTACGTGAGGAGTACGTGTTGCTGGTCCTGCTGCCGCCCTCGGAAGGCAAGGCGAACTCGGGCGAGGGCGCCCCGCTGGAGCTTCGGTCGCTGTCCCTGCCGGGGCTGACCGCCGCACGGGAGGCCGTGCTCACCGAGCTGGTCGAGCTGTGCACCGGCGACGAGGAGAAGGCGCGCGAGGTGCTCGGGCTGAGCGAGGGGCTGCGCGGCGAGGTCGCGAAGAACGCCGGCCTGCCGACGGCCGGCGCCCGCCCCGCCGGGGAGATCTACACCGGTGTCCTCTACGACGCTCTCGGCCTGGCCACCCTGGACGCGGCGGCGAAGGGGCGTGCGGCCCGGTCGCTGCTCGTCTTCTCGGGGCTGTGGGGCGCGGTGCGGGTGACGGACCCGATCCCCTCCTACCGCTGCTCGATGGGCGTGAAGCTGCCGGGGCTCGGCGCGCTGGCCGGGCACTGGCGGGCGCCGATGGCCGAAGTGCTGCCGGAGGCGGCCGGGGACGGGCTGGTGCTGGACCTGCGGTCCTCCGCCTACGCGGCCGCCTGGAAGCCCAAGGGCGAGCTCGCGGGGCGCACGGCGACCGTACGGGTGCTGCACGCGCCGACCCGGAAGGTGGTCAGCCACTTCAACAAGGCGACCAAGGGCCGGATGGTACGAAGCCTGCTGACAGCCGGTGCCGCGCCGAAGGACCCCGCCGAGCTGGTGGAGGTGCTGCGGGAGCTGGGGTACGTCGTGGAGGCGGAGGCGCCCGGCAGGGCGGGCCGGGCGTGGTCGCTGGACGTGCTGGTGGAGGAGATCCATTAAGAGAACCTCGCTTCATTGCAGCATGCGCAACGCTCATTGCATGTACTGCAGCCGCTGGGCACGATGAGGGCATGACCTCACCGCTGCCCTCCTCCTCGGCTGCCTCCGTGCTGGATCTCGCCCCTGTCGTGCCCGTGGTGGTCGTCTCCGACGCCGCCGACGCCGTACCGCTGGCGCGGGCACTCGTGGCGGGCGGCCTGCCGGCCATCGAGGTGACGCTCAGGACACCGGGGGCGCTGGACGCGATCCGGGCGATCGCCGGTGAGGTGCCCGAGGCCGTGGTCGGCGCAGGCACGGTGATCACGCCGGAGCAGGTGGGGGCGTGCATGGCGGCGGGGGCTCGGTTTCTGGTCAGCCCGGGGTGGACGGACGCGCTGCTGGAGGCGATGCGGGGGGCCGGGGTGCCGTTCCTGCCCGGGGTGTCGACCACCTCGGAGGTCGTGGCGCTGCTGGAGCGCGGGGTGCGGGAGATGAAGTTCTTCCCGGCGCAGGCGGCGGGCGGTACGGCGTATCTGCGGTCGCTGGCCGGTCCGTTGCCGCAGGCCCGGTTCTGTCCCACGGGTGGGATCGGTCCGGCCAACGCGCCCGAGTATCTCTCGCTGCCCAACGTGGGCTGTGTCGGCGGCAGTTGGATGGTCCCGGCGGACGCGGTGGCCGCCGGGGACTGGGCGCGGGTCGAGGAGCTGGCGCGGGGCGCGGCGCGGCTCGGGCGGGACCCGGGACGTAGCGGCGGTTGACGGCGGCAGGCTCAGGGACGCAGGTGGGACGTGTCGTTGAACAGCCGTACGCTCGCGTTGCCGTCCGCGTAGTACGCCACCGCCGACAGGGAGGCCGCCGACAGTTCCATGCGGAACAGGGACTCGGGCGGTGCGCCGAGGGCGAGGCGGAGGAAGGTCTTGATCGGGGTCACATGGCTGACCAGCAGGACCGTGCGGCCGGCGTGGGCCGCGACCAGCTTGTCGCGGGTGGCGGCGATCCGGGTGGCCGTCTCGGCGAAGCTCTCGCCGCCGCCGGTGGGGTGGGCCTCCGGGTCGGCGAGCCAGGCGTTCAGGTCGTCGGGGTAGTGCTCGCGGACCTCGCCGAAGGTGAGGCCCTCCCAGGCGCCGAAGTCCGTCTCGCGCAGGCCGTCTTCGATCGTCACGTCCAGGCCGAGGCGGGTGGCGACGATGCCCGCGGTTTCGCGGGTGCGGGCGAGGGGGGAGGCGATGACGGCCTGGATGGTGCCGCGCTTGGCCAGGGCCTCGGCTGTACGGTGGGCCTGTTCTCGGCCGGCGGCGGAGAGGGAGGGGTTGGTGCCACCGCTGCCGGAGAAGCGCTTCTGGGGGGTCAGGGGGGTTTCGCCGTGCCGGAGCAGCACGAAGGTGGCGGGGGCGCCGAGGTCGGGGGCGCTGCTCCAACCCGGTGTCGAGACGTGCTGCTCGTCAGGGGTGGCAGGGCGGCGCTCCCCGGAAGGTGCCGCTTTCTGCGGGACGGGCGCCGCCTCAGTCGCACGACTGCCCACAGCTGCGGCGGTGTCGCTGCTCGCAGCTGCGGCCGTGGCGCCCTCGGCTGCGGTGGATGACGAGATGTCCAGAGCCGCCCTGGACTGCGAGGGCGACCACTGCTCCCCCTTCGCGCCCGCGTCCATCGCCTCGTTCGCCAAGCGGTCCGCGTGCTTGTTCTGCTCGCGGGGGATCCACTCGTAGGTGACCTGGTCCGGGGGGAAGACGGTCTTCGCCTCCGTCGCCAGGGGCTTCATGCCGGGGTGTTTGATCTTCCAGCGGCCCGACATCTGCTCGATGACGAGCTTGGAGTCCATCCGGACGTGCACCGACGCGGCCGGGTCGAGGGTGTGGGCGGCGCGCAGGCCGGCCAGCAGGCCCCGGTACTCGGCCACGTTGTTGGTGGCGACGCCGATGTACTCGGCCACCTCGGTCAGCGGCTCACCCGTGGCCGCGTCGCGGACCACCGTGCCGTAACCGGCGGGACCCGGGTTGCCCCGTGACCCGCCGTCCGCCTCGACGATGAACTCCCGCACCCCAGAAGCCCCTTACCGACCCTTACAGGCCCGACTCGGCCGTACGCACCAGGATGCGGCGGCAGTTCTCGCAGCGCACCACGGTGTCCGGCGCCGCCGCACGGATCTCGTTCAGCTCGGTGATCGCCAGCTCCTGGCGGCAGCCCTGGCAGGTGCGGGCGTACAGCTTGGCCGCGCCGATGCCGCCCTGCTGCGCGCGCAGCTTGTCGTAGAGCTTCAGCAGATCAGCGGGCACGGAACCCGCGATGACCTCGCGCTCCTTCGTCACCGAGGCGACCTCGCCGTCGATCTCCTCGAACGCGGCGTCGCGGCGGCCGCCCGCGTCGTCGATCTTCGACTGCACCGACGCGACCCGCTCGGTCAGCTCGCTCACCCGCTCCTGCGCGGCCTCGCGGCGCTCCATGACCTCCAGGACCACGTCCTCCAGGTCGCCCTGGCGCTTGGCGAGGGAGGCGATCTCGTGCTGGAGGTTGGACAGGTCCTTGGGCGAGGTGACCGCGCCCGAGTCCAGGCGCTGCTGGTCGCGGGCGGCGCGCTGGCGCACCTGGTCCACGTCCTGCTCCGCCTTGGTCTGCTCGCGGGCGGTGTCGCTCTCCTCGGTCTGCGCGGCGACGAGGAGGTCCCGCAGCTGGGTGAGGTCCTTGTTCAGCGCGTCGATCTCGGCGTGCTCGGGCAGGGACTTCCGCCTGTGCGCCAGCTGCTGCAGGCGGACGTCGAGGCCCTGGACGTCGAGGAGTCGGATCTGGTCGGCGGGCGCGGCGTTCAGTTGGGGGCTCCTGCGGTTTTCGTCGTGGACGCCGCGTGGGCGGTCCAGGGGTCGGTGACCGTCTTGGAGACGTGGACCCGGAGGTCCCAGCCGTGACGGTCGGAGATCTCGTCGAGCTGGCTCGCGGCCAGCTCGCACCAGGGCCACTCGGTGGCCCAGTGCGCCGCGTCGAGCAGCGCGAGGGGGCTCTGCGCGACGGCCTCGGAGGCCGGGTGGTGGCGCAGGTCGGCGGTGAGGAAGACGTCCACCCCGGCGGCGCGTACGTCCTCGAAGAGGCTGTCGCCGGAGCCGCCGCTGACGGCGACCGTGCGGACGACGGCCTCGGCGTCGCCGGCCACCCGGACGCCCTGCGCGGTGGCGGGCAGCCGCTGGGCGGCGCGCTCGGCCAGCTCGCGGACGGTCAGCGGGTGGTCCAGTTCGCAGACGCGGCCGAGCCCGCGGCGGCCCTCCGGATCGGTGGGGTCCGGGACCAGGGGCCGTACGACACGCAGGTCCAGCGCACCCGCGAGCGCGTCGGAGACACCCGGATCCGCCGTGTCGGCGTTGGTGTGGGCCACGTGCAGCGCGATGTCGTTCTTGATCAGCGTGTGCACGACCCGGCCCTTGAAGTGGGTCGCCGCGACCGTGGTCGTCCCGCGCAGATAGAGCGGGTGGTGGGTGACCAGCAGGTCGGCGCCGAGCTTCACCGCCTCGTCGACGATCTCCTGCACGGGGTCGACGGCGAACAGGACCCGGGTGACCTCCTGCTCGGGGTCGCCCACGACCGTGCCGACCGCGTCCCAGGACTCGGCCCGCTCGGCGGGCCACAGGCTCTCCAGCGCGGCGATGACTTCAGACAGACGGGGCACGTAGCAAAGGCTACCTGGCCGGTCTGCCGGGCCGTACCGCATCCGGCCGCTCTGACCCTCCTCAGCACAAAGGTCCCGTTTTCCTCAGGTGAATCGCTTCTGCACCACCCGTATGTGTGAAGCCGGGGTCGGCCCGTCCCACGCCTGCACGTGCGAAAACTAGCTTCGTCGCCGGAGGTGAGCGAACGATGACGGCCTGTGCGATCGAACCCCCGTCGACGGGCGGGGCCGACGGTGCGCCGGGGACGGCGTTCGCCGTGACGGCGGACGGTGCGTACGCGGCCCGGCTCGCGCCGGCCGGCGACTGCTGGTTCCCGGAGCGCTGGACCCTGGACGGCCCGGAGCCGTACGCGGTGCCGCTGCCCGGCAACCAGCCGGAGGAGCCCGGCACCGAGGTGCAGCCGCTGTCCGACGGCCGGGTGCTGATCCACCGGCTGGTCGAGCAGCGGCACGCCTTCTCGCTGCTGTACCCGACCGGGCCCGGCACCGGAGAGCTGCCACTGGGCACGGTGGAATGCCCCGAGCCCGGCACCCGGCTCACCCTGCTGCCGCCCGCCCCCGGCGGTGTACGGGCGTACGCCCTCGCCGTCGGGCCGCGGTCGAGCGTGGTGTGGCTGGTGGCGGGCGGGGCGTTCGGGCCCGAGCGGCTCGCCGAGGTGCCGGGACGCTGTTCGGGCGGGGTCTGGCTGGACCGTGCGGGGCGGATGCTGGCGCTGGACCGGGAGCTGAGCGGCGGCCCGGTCAAGACGGTCGTGGTGGACCTGGAGCGCGCGGAGGTCTCGCCGCTGCTGCAGATCGCGGCCGGCAGCGCCGACCGGCTGCTGCTCGCCGACCCCGACAGCGGGCTGCTGCTCATCTCCTCCGACGCGCCCTCGCCGGGGCAGGAACGATTGGGCTGGGGGGTGCTCGGCAGCATGCTGCCGGTGCGCTTCCCGGAGAGCCTCAGGGTGCCGGACTGCGCGGTGACGCCGTTCGCGATCCAGCCCGAGCAGGTGCTGACGCCGGAGCACTGCGCGGTGGCGTTGCGCGTCGACGGGCCGTTCGGCAACAGCTGGGTGGGCGTCTGGCGGCCGGCGGGGCGGCAGACGAGCCATCTCCCGGCGCCCGAGGGCTGGCTGACCGGGGCCGGGCTGTGGACACGGGACGGGGTGCTGCGGCTGCCGTACGCCACGGGGGAGACTCCGTGCGGCGTGGCGGAGCTGACGGTGCCCAGGGGGGAGACGGCCGCGGGGAGCAGTACCGCCGCGGCACGGGGGGAGGCGGGTCCGGAGGGTCCGGTCCGGGACGGCACGGCTGCGGGGGCGCTCGGGGCGTCACCGGGGCCGACGGAACCGGATCCTCCGGAACCTGCGGGGTGGGATGCCGCGGAACCTGCCGGACGGGACGGTTCGGAACCTGCGGGGTGGGCTGCTACGGAACCTGCCGGACGGGACGGTTCGGAACCTGCGGGGTGGGATGCCTCGGAACCTGCCGGACGGGACACCTCGGAACCTGCGGGGCGGGAAGCTTCGGAACCTGCGGGGCGGGAAGCTCCGGCATTTGTGAGGTGGGATGCCTCGGTGCCTGCGGAGCCGAAGATTCCGGAGCCTGCGGAAACGGTCGGTCCGGCGTCCGTGGAACCCCTTGTTCCCGAGTCGGCGGAACATCTTGTTCCGGAAGTGGTGGAACCGTTTGTTCCGGAGCCCCTGGTGGCACGTCCGGTGCCGTTGCAGCAGGCGCCTCTGGGACGTCTTGTAACGAACTAGTGCCGGTTGGCGTGTGCGCCTGGATTCGGCCCGCGGTGCGCCGGTTAGACTCGCCCGGCTGTACGAAAGATCATGTTGACGGGGTGAATACTTCCGATGAGCGACACCAGCACGACGGACCAGCTGTCTGCCGACTCGCAGGAGGCTGCCGGCCACGGCCGGCACCGGGGCCCGATCGCGGCCCAGGAGAGCGAGACGGCTCCGCACGGCCGGCACCGCAAGCCGGCCCAGCAGACCGCGGAAGCCGCTGCCTGACAGCGGTGACGGAAGAGGGGGCGCCCGACCGGCGCCCCCTCTTTCGCGTCCGGAAGCCTCCTCAGCCCCGTTTGAGTCCCAGCACCTCGGCCGCCGCGAAGGTCTCCCCCGGCGGCCGGTCCGCGTAGTGCGGGGTGAGGAGCGCGTCGAGTTCGTCGTAGCTGAACGTCTCCTGCTTGCTGTCGAACTTCGCCTGCACCCGCGGCCGTTCGACGATCGCGACCATGCCGCCGTGGACGACGAACAACTGGCCGTTGACCCCGGCCGCGGCCGGCGAGGCCAGGTAGCCGACGAGCGGGGCGACATGTTCGGGGGCCAGCGGGTCCAGGCCCTCGGCGGGCCGCTCGAA
This sequence comes from Streptomyces sp. RB17, assembly GCF_009604455.1. Lineage (GTDB taxonomy): Bacteria > Actinomycetota > Actinomycetes > Streptomycetales > Streptomycetaceae > Streptomyces. Next base: position 907,664 of record NZ_WEGL01000001.1, on the reverse strand, counting down.
CCCGGCGAAGACGTCCTCGGTCATGCGGGTCCGGGCGCGCGGGCATATCGCGTTGGCCGTGACGCCGTACTTGGCGAGGGCGAGGGCGGTGGAGGTGGTCAGGCCGACGATTCCGCCTTTCGCGGCCGCGTAGTTCGGCTGCCCCGCGGAACCGGCGAGGAACGCCTCGGAGGAGGTGTTCACGATCCGCCCGTGGACCTGCTCTCCCCCGGCCGCCTTGGACCGCTCCCGCCAGTGCGCGGCGGCGAAGCGGGTGGTGTTGAAGTGGCCCTTGAGATGGACGCGGATCACCGAGTCCCACTCGTCCTCGGCCATGGAGAAGACCATGCGGTCGCGCAGGATGCCGGCGTTGTTGACGAGGATGTCCAGCTTGCCGAACTCGCCGATCGCCAACTGGACGAGTTCCCGCGCCTGCCGGAAGTCGGCGACGTCCCCGGTGTGGGCGACCGCCCGCCCGCCCTGTGCGCGTATCCCGGCGGCCACCTCCTCTGCCGGTCCCGCCGAGGCCCCGCCCGAACCGTCCCGGCCCGGCTGCCCGTAGTCGTTGACGACGACGGCCGCGCCCAGCCGGGCGAGTTCCAGGGCCTCGGCCCGCCCGAGCCCGCGTCCGGCGCCGGTGACGACGGCGGACAGACCTTCCAGTGGCAGTGCCATACCGGTCCCCGTCCTCAGATCTCGATGCACGTACGCAGGGCCGTCCCGGTGCGCATCTGGTCCAGTGCCTCGTTGATCTCGGCCAGTTGGACCCGGTGGGTGATCAGTCCTGCCAGGTCGACCCGGCCGGCCCGCCACAGGGCGATCGTGCGCTCGTAGGAGCGCAGCACGTCGCCGCCGCCGTACATGGACGGCAGGATGCGCTTCTCGTCGAAGAACAGCTCGAACATGTTGAGCTGCAGGAAGTCGTCCATGGCGCCGGCGCCGACCACGACGAGGGTGCCGCCGCGCCGGGTGTTCTCGTAGGCGGTGCGGGCGGTGGCCGACCTGCCGACGACCTCGAAGACGTAGTCGAATCCCTCGCCGCCGGTGACCTGCTGCTTGGCGTCGGCCAGCTCATCCGGTGATATCGCCTTCGTGGCGCCGAACCTGAGGGCGGACTCGCGCCGGGAGGCGACCGGGTCGACGGCGACGATCTCGGCGGCGCCCTTCAGCCGGGCCCCCTGAACCGCCGAGATGCCGACGCCCCCGCACCCGATGACGGCGACCGACGAACCGGCCTCCACGTCGGCGGTGTTGAGGGCGGCGCCGAGACCGGTGGTGACCCCGCAGCCGATCAGTGCGGCGATGTCGTAGGGCACGTCGTCCGGGATCGGCACCGCGCAGCCGGCGTCGACCACGACCTCCTCGGCGAAGGTGCCGGTGCCGGCGAAGCCGAAGACGTCACCGCCGGAGCGCTGGAAGTTGGGGGTGCCCGCGTTCATGAACCCGGCCAGGCACAGCTCGGTCTGGCCGCGCCTGCAGGCCGGACAGGTGCCGCAGGCGGGCAGCCAGCAGATGACGACCCGGTCGCCGGCCTTCAGGTGCCGTACGCCCTCCCCCACTTCGAGGATCTCGCCCGCGCCCTCGTGGCCCGGCACGAACGGCGCGGGCTGCGGCAGCACCCCGCTCATCGCGGACAGGTCCGAGTGGCACAGCCCGGTCGCCCGCACCCGGACCCTGACCTTGCCGGGGCCGAAGCCCACCGCCTCGACGTCGTCGAGGACCTCCAGCTTTTCCTGGCCGATCTCGTGCAGTACGGCTGCGCGCATGGTGCGGCTCCCCTCGATGCTGGGTTCAGGAGTGCACGTTTCAGGAGTGCACGTTTCAGGAGTGCTCTACGACGGTGTCCGCGAGGACCGGCGCGTCCTGACGCTCCACGGCGCTCACCTCCGCCCGGACGCTCCCCTCCTGCCGCCACATGCGGATGCGCAGGGTCTCTCCCGGGTACACGACGCCCGCGAACCGGGTGGTGTACGACCGCACCCGGCTCACATCCCCGCCGAGCAGCGTGTCCACGACCGCCTTGAGCGTGATGCCGTAGGTGCACAGCCCGTGCAGGATCGGCTTGTCGAAGCCGGCGAGCTTGGCGAACTCGGGGTCGGCGTGCAGCGGGTTCCAGTCGCCGGAGAGGCGGTAGAGCAGGGCCTGGTCCTCGCGGACGGGGCGTTCGACGGTCTTGTCGGGGTCGCCGGTGGGCGGATCGAGCCGGACCGAGGGGCCGCGATCGCCACCCCATCCGCCCTCTCCCCGTACGAAGATCTGGGCGTCGTTCGTCCACAGCGGGCCGTCGGCGTCGGCGACCTCGGTGCGCAGGACCAGGATGGCGGCCTTGCCCTTGTCGTAGACGGCGGCGAGCCGGTGGGTCGCGGTCGCCGTGCCCTGGGCCGGGATGGGGCGGTGGATCTCCAGCCTCTGTCCGCCGTGCAGCACCTTGGCGAGCTCGACCTCCACGCCGGGCATGGACAGCCCGCTGATCACGCCGGGCGCGCCGGAGCCCGCGACGGTGGCGAAGCTCGGCAGGACGTGCAGCCGGGACTCCAGGGTGTAGCGCAGCTCGTCGGGGTCGGTGGCGGGGGCGTCCTTGTCGGGGTTGGCGCCCGCGCCGATGCCGAGGTGGTAGAGCTGGACGTCCTTGGTGGTCCAGGAGATCTCGCCGGTCCGGGGTTCGGCCGCGAGGGCTCGGCTTGCGTCGATGGGCATACGACTCCTGACACTCGCGGTTCAACTGGCGGTTCAAGACCCCGGCGCGGACGTCCGCACCGTCGGCCGCACCGAGGTCGCTACGGGCCGACCTAGAACGCGTTCCAGTCCGGCGCCCTCTGTATAGCCCAGCGCTCCATACTTGTGAAGGCTCCTGACGCCGTGTCAGCTCAGTGGGTGATGGCTCGGGGGGTAGTGACATTTGTACTGCCCGAGTCCGTACATGCGCATCTGCCGGGGCGAGGACCGGATCCGTAGCGTCCTAGACATGACACAACGGGGACGACGGGGACTACAACGGGGACCACGGGGAGCACGGGGACCACGCGGAAGCGCCGTCTGCTTCACGCGGGCGGTCAGGACGTACGGCACGGTGCGCGCCGTGGACGGTGTCGACCTGGACATCCCGCCCGGACAGACCGTGGCCCTGCTGGGCCGCAACGGTGCCGGCAAGTCGACCGCGATCGGCCTGCTGCTCGGGCTGTACGAGCCCGACGCCGGGACCGTGGAACTGTTCGGCGCCGCGCCCGAGCGGTCGGTGCGCGCGGGGCGGGTGGGCGCGATGCTCCAGGACGCCCGGCCGGTGCCCCGGGTCACCGTGGGCGAACTGGTCACCTTCCTGGCCTCCCGCTATCCCGCACCCATGCCGGTGGCACGGGCGCTGGAGCTGGCCGGGATCGCGGATCTGGCCGGGCGGCGGGTGGACCGGTTGTCCGGCGGGCAGGTCCAGCGGGTGCGGTTCGCCCTCGCACTGGCCGGCGACCCGGCGCTGCTGGTGCTGGACGAGCCGACGGCGGCGCTGGACGTGGAGGCCCGGCACGCCTTCTGGGAGTCGATGCGCACGTACGCCCGCCGTGGCCACACCGTGCTCTTCTCCACGCACTACCTGGAGGAGGCGGACGCCCACGCCGACCGGATCGTGGTCATCGACCGGGGCCGGATCGTCGCCGACGGCACGGGAGAGGAACTGCGGCGCGCGGCGGGCGGGAACCTGGTCTGCGTGGATCTCGCGGGGCGGGAGCCGGAGTCCTTCGGCCTGCTGCCGGGAGTCCGCTCGGTGGAGGTGCACGGCGACCGGGTCCGGCTCCGCACGGACGACTCCGACGCGACGGTGATGGCGCTGGCGGAGCTGGGCGCGATCAGGAACCTGGAGGTGACCCCGGCGTCTTTGGACGATGCGTTCCTCGCTTTGACAGCCGGGGGAGGCGCCGGCGCCCTCAAGGGGCGCGGGGAACTGCGCGAGCAACCCACGGCAACCCGCACCCGAAGGACGACCGTCTGATGCTCGCCTACATCCGTCTGGAAACCCTCCGCACCCTCCGCGATCCAGGCTTCGTCATCGGTGGCATGGCCATGCCGGTGATGATTTATCTCCTGTTCACCAACCTCGGTGAAAACGACCGGAGTTGGCGCACCGCAGCAATGGTGGGCATGGCCGCCTACGGCGCGCTCGGCTCCGCGCTGAACACCGGAGGTGCCGTCGCCGAGGACCGCGCGACCGGCTGGCTGCGCCAACTCCGCGTGACCCCCATGACCCCACGCGAGGTCGTGACCGGCCGGACCCTGACCGGCGTGGTGACCGTACTGCCCTCGATCGTCGCCGTACTGACAGCGGGCGGACTGGTCAACGGGGTACGTCTGGCGCCGAGTCACTGGGCGGCGATCGCGCTGCTGCTCTGGCTCGGCTCGGTCCCGTTCACGCTGCTCGGCCTCGGCAACGGCTACCGGCTGACCGGGCCGAGCACCGGCGTGGTGAACATGGTGTGCAATCTGGGGCTCGCGGTGCTCGGCGGCCTGTGGTTCCCGGTCAGCCTCTTCCCCGCCTGGCTGCGGGCCGTGTCGGCGTACACCCCCACGCATCGGTTCGCCCAGCTGGGCACCGCCGTATCCGAGGGGCACGCACCCGGGGTCGGTGCCATCATCGTGCTGACCGCTTGGCTCGTTCTGTTCGGTTCGTACGCTGTGCTGTCGTACCGCCGTCGGGCGGGGACCATCTGACCGGGGGAAACAAAGACATGACGTGGGGACTGGGCGTTCGGTGCGAGATACAGGCCCTTCGGGCCGAACGCCGCCGGTGGAAAGCCGAGCACGAGCGCTTCAAGGCCGCACAACGGGCCGCCCGGAAGAAGGGCAAGGCCCCGGACGTCGACCATCCGGGGCCGCCACCCACCGGCTTCGCCCTGCTGCCCTGGCTGCTGATGGGGATGGGATCCTTCTCCAATCTCCTCCAGGGCAGCACCCCGAACCCGTGGATCGGCAGCGTGGGCCTGGTCACGTTCAACACTCTCTACATCTACGTCACCTTCCGCTCCTTCGAACGGGAGAAGCGCGAGGCGCTCTCCACCCGGGTGGCGCTGCTCGTCATGGGCCTGGTGACCACCGGTCTGGCGCTCGGCTACGGCGGCAACTGGCTGATGTTCTTCCCGTTGCTGGGGCTGGCGACGGGTGCGGCGCTGCGCGGCCCGTGGCTCGGCCGTACGGGTGTACTGCTGGCCGCGTACGCGGGTGCGATCTCCGCTGCCCACGACGGCTCGGACGCGGTGAACATCGCCTACGGCACCTTTCTCTCCAGCATGGTGACCGCCGCGATCCTCGGCCTGTCCGAGGCGGTACGGGAACTGCGCGCCGCCCGCGAGGAGCTGGCCCGCCGCGCGGTGGAGAAGGAGCGGCTGCGTTTCTCCCGGGATCTGCACGATCTGCTGGGGCACACGCTGTCGGTGATCGTGGTGAAGTCGGAGGCGGCCCGGCGGCTGGCCCCGCGCGACATGGACGCGGCGCTGGGCCAGATCACGGACATCGAGTCGGTGGGCCGGCAGGCGCTCACCGAGATCCGCGAGGCGGTGACCGGCTACCGGGAGGGAAGCCTGGCCACCGAGCTGACCCGGGCTCGCTCGGCGCTGTCGGCGGCGAGCCTGGAGCCGGTGGTACGGCAGTCGGGGGCGCCGCTGGAACCGCAGGCGGAGGCGCTGCTGGGCTGGGTGGTGCGCGAGGCGGTGACGAACGTGGTCCGGCACAGCGACGCGAGCCGCTGTGAGATCACCGTCGAGAGCGGCGCCGAGCAGGTCCGGCTCACCGTCACCGACAACGGCAGCGGCAACGGCAAGCCGGTCAGCCGGCCTCAGCAAGGCATCGGCGGCACCGGACTGAAGGGGCTCACCGAGCGCCTCGCGGCGGCGGGCGGCTCACTCACGGCCGGCCCGTCGCCGCGCGGCGGTTTCACGGTGACCGCGGAACTCCCTGTGGAGTCGGCGGAGTTCGCGGATCTGGTGGTGACGGCTACGGCTACGGCGCCCAGGGCGAGCTGACCGCCCAGCTGACGTCGTCGGTCCAGGACGTGCTGCTGTCGAAGTCGTTGGAGCCGCCGTCGCTCGCTATGTACAGGTTGTAGTCGTAGTGGCGCAGATATCTCGTCGGGTAGTTGTACGAGGCGAACGAGGTGCCGGTGCCGCTCTTGCCGGTCGTCGGGCAGAAGGTGGCGTCGGCCCGGAACTGGGCGGTGCCGTCCATGGGCTGCCGGTAGAGCTTGTAGTTGTAGTGGCGCAGGTAGTCGCCGGGGTAGTTGCGCGACTCGAAGGAGACGCAGGAACTGCTCGCGAGGCCCTTGCGGACGATCCAGGTGGCGTCGTTCTTGTCCAGGCTGGAGCTGCTGGAGGTGATGGCGGAGACGACGCCGGCGTCGTTCTGGTGGCGGACGTAGTCGCTGGTGCAGCAGGAGGTGGTGGCGCGCAGCGAGATCTCCGAGCCGGGGCTGAGCGTGCCGGTGCTGCCGGTCGCGCCGCCGTAGCCGACGGAGACGATGTCGGCCTGGACGGCGTTGTCGGCGGCGTCCGTCGGGATGCCGGAGGTCATGACGCCCTCGAAGAACGAGCCGATGGATCCGTTGCTGTTGTCGCCGCCGGTGCCCAGGACGATCGCGCCTTCCTGGTGCATGGGCGAGTATCCGCTCGTGGTCGGCTCACCTCCGGAATAGGTGGTCGTGAGCCCACCGGATTGTGCATTACCCCATTTGAGCGCGAAATGGTTCTGGCCGTTGTTCTTGAGCAGCGCGGTCACGAACGGCAGTGAGCCCGTGCCGGTGTTGGAGGAGTTCTTGCTGTATCCGGCGTCGGACTGGAACAGCCCGTTCTCCAGGTCGGCCTGCACCCAGGGGCCCTGCCCGTAGCAGGGGGAGAACCAGCACTCGGTGCCGAAGTTGATGGCGTCCATGTGGCCGTTGCCGGTGTCCTTGTTGTTGGTCTCGGCGTTGCCGTAGTCGAAGCAGCAGCGGTTGTTGACGTGGGTGCCGGAGGTCACCATGTACATCCCCTCGGCCGCGCCGTTGGTGGCGACGCCGGAGGTGGAGTTGTCCCGGTAGCCCATGCCGGCGGAGATCTCCAGGCCGTAGACCTGGTGGCCGCCGACGGTCACCGGCAGTGCGTCGGCGGGCGCCCCGACATCGGCCGCGCCGGCCCCGCCCGCGCCCTCGACCGTGAGGTCGTTGTGGCGGGAGGACTGGTCGTAGATCTTGGTGATGATGCAGGTCGTGCCGGAACAGAAGGTGTCCTGGGCGGCCGCGTTGGCGTATCCGCCGGCGGTCAGCAGCCCGATGTCCTTCGTGGCGCTGTCCGAGGCCCGCTGCACCTGGTAGAGCGGGCCGTTGTACGACGCGTACAGCGCCCGGACCAGGCTGTGCGCGGCGACGCAGGGGGTGCCGGCAGTGGCGTAGACGTCACAGGGCAGCGAACTGGCGGCGGCGGCCTGGGGCGCGCCGACTCCGAGGAGCAGCGCGGCGAGGGTCGCGCAGACGGCGAGCACGGACAGGGCGGCGCTTCTCAGCCGCCCGGGGCGGATGTGGGGGGATCTCATGGGCACGGTGCACCTCGGATTCTCGGCGTTCGATATCTCGGACGTCGTTCGATCGAAATACCGAACCTATTCGACGGTGGAAATTCCATGGATTTCTGGAAAGGCAGGGGCGATTGTTTGAGTACGGCCGGAGACCGTCAACCCCCGCCGCATCGGACCATGCCAAGTCTTTAATCGCCGACGACTGCCCGTGCCATGAGCAACGGCCGAAAGAAACCTGTTCCCTTCGGGCATCACCCAGGCGAAGTCGGCCGCCCCGCACGTCCGCCGCTGTACGGTGCCGTCGGGACGGTTCCCTGGTTCGAGTTCGGCGACGACGAGGCCGAGGTGTCACGGCCGACTGGTTCGGCGAGATCCTGCGGCTGCCGACGCTCGAGTACGCCGGCCGCCGCGACGGGTTTCCGGCCGTAACCTGAGGCCATGAACGAGATGCCCCGGGAGCACCGGACCGGCAAGTCCATTCGGGTGCTGCTCGCCGAGGACCAGGGCATGATGCGGGGTGCGCTCGCTCTGCTGCTCGGCATGGAGGAGGACATCGAGGTGGTGTCCCAACTGGGCTCGGGCGACGGCATCGTGGACGCCGTGCTCACCCACCGGCCGGACGTGGCGCTGCTGGACATCGAGCTGCCGGGCATCAGCGGGCTGGACGCGGCGGCCGAACTGCGGGAACAGGCGCCCGACTGCCGGGTGTTGATCCTGACCACCTTCGGCCGGCCCGGCTATCTGCGCCGGGCCATGGAGGCGGGTGCGGCCGGGTTCCTCGTCAAGGACGGGCCCGTGGAGGAACTGGCCGCGGCGATCCGGCGCGTACTCACCGGGGAGACCGTGGTCGACCCGGCGCTCGCCGCTGCCGCGCTCAGCGCCGGGCCCAGTCCGCTGACGGCCCGCGAGTGCGATGTGCTGAAGGCGTCGGTGGACGGGGCGACCGTCGCCGACATCGCCGGCAGGCTGCATCTGTCCGAGTCCACCGTCCGCAACTACCTGTCCTCGGCGATCGGCAAGACGGGCACCCGCAACCGGGCGGAGGCGGTACGGGAGGCCCGGCAGCAGGGGTGGCTGTGAGCGCCGGTCCGGCCGTGCCGGGTCACCGCATCACCTCCGCGCTCCGATAGTGCCTGCCTTCCGGTGCCACGCAGACGAACCAGGCCGACGAAGCCCCGACACCGGCTCGGGGCACCGCCACGGTGCTGGTGCCGTCGTTCCAGGTGCATTTGACCTGGCCGGCCGTCTGGGCCACCTCTCCGATCACCAGCCGTCCGGAGCTTTCGGGGCCCCAGCCCAGCCGCGTGGCGATGGATTCGAGATCGGTGCCCGACGGACGGTCCAAGGTCTCCGCGGTGTTGAACATGACCTGCTGCTGCGGGTGTTCACCCCAGGCACGCGTGACGAAGAAAGAGCTCTTGCCGATCAGGTCGGCCGCCCTGTGGACCTGCGCCGCCTCCAGCCCCAGCCTTTTCATCGCGTTGTACTGCCGGACCGCCTCCGTCCGGTCGCGCGGCGCATCCCACACCTGGAGCTCCACACGCCATTGCTTTCCCCGGTACAGGCCGCTCGCCAGATCCGTGCGCTGCGGCTCGTCCACCTGCCGGGCGCGAGGAAGCGCCGGGCGGATTGCCACTGGCGCCGTCCGGTCCCCCGACCCCCCGCCCGGCAGCCCCGTCACCGCCAGGGTCGCTCCCGTCGACCCCGTCAGCACCAGTGTCGTGGCCGCCGCCACCGCCCAGCGGCGGGCTCTGCGCCGCCGGCCGCCGCGGATGACCGCCTGGACGGGGGCTATGCCGATCTCGACCTCGTCCGCGGCGTCCGCGAGGAGGAAGGCGATGTCCGTCTGCGTCATGTCGGTCATCCCGTTCATGTCGTGGCTCTCCCGGTCCGCGCTCATCACTTCCGCCCTCCGTGCGTCACCGTCTCCGCCAGTTCCGGTATGGCCCGGAGTTTGGCGATCCCCTTGGCCGCGTTGCTCTTCACCGCGCCGACCGAGCAGCCCATCGCCTCCGCCGCCTGAGCCTCCGTCAGGTCCTCCCAGTAGCGCAGGACCACCGCCTCCCGCTGCCGCACCGGCAGTCGGGCGAGCGCCTCGAGCAGCGCGCCGCGGTCGTCGGCCTGCGCGATCCGGTCCCCGGTGTCGGCGATCTCGTGCACCAGGCCCGAGTCGTCCTTGGGGGCCAGGAACTCCTTGAGTTTTCTCCGGTGCTTGCGCGCATGCAGGTTGATCATCACGCGCCGTACGTACGCCTCCGGTTCGTCGGCGGCGCCGACCTTGCGCCAGGACACATAGACCCGCTCCAGGGTCGACTGCACCAGGTCCTCGGCGGCGTGCTGCTCCCCCGTGAGGAGAAATGCCGTACGCATCAGCCGCGGCCAGCGGCCGATCATGAAGCTCTGGAACTCCTCGTTCCGAGCCTGCTTCCCGTCCCCCATGGGCACCTCCTAGATGTCAGAAGGAGTCCATGAGCGGCTCGGACCGTTGCCTCACGTCGAGGAAATTTTCCGCGGCAGCCACAGCAGCATCAGCACCGCCCCGCCCAGCAGCACCGCCGTACTGGCCTGGAAGGCCAGCGCATAGCCGTCGGTCAGCGCACCGGGGCCGTGCCCACTGCCCGTGCCGGCCGCGGCGACGGTCGACATCACGGCGAGGCCGAGCGAACCGCCCATCGTGCGCGAGGTGTTGACAAGCCCCGACACCACACCGGCCTCGCCCGGTGCCGCGCCGGACGTGGCCAGGGAGGCGAGCGGGGTCGCCGCGAGACCCGCGCCCAGCATCATCAGGACCCCCGGGATCATGATCGCGGTGAGGTACGCCTCGTGCGCGCTCATCGTCGACTGCCAGCCGAAGCCGGCCGCGGCCACCAGCGTGCCCAGCACCGCCACGGTCCGCGGACCGGCCGACCGCATCAGGCGCGGCGCGAGCTTCGAGCCGACGACCACGGACAGCGAGCTGGGAACCAGGGCGAATCCGGCCTCCAGCGGCGTGTAGCCGAGGACGTTCTGGGCGTAGAGCGTCATGAAGTACCACATGCAGAACATGGCCGAGCCGGAGAGGAACATCGCCGCGTTCGCCGAGGCGACCGAGCGCAGCCGGAGCAGGCCGAGCGGCATCAGCGGGGCCGCCGTACGCGCCTCGACCAGCAGGAACAGGACGATGAGCGCCGCCCCGGCGAGCAGTGGGAGCAGCGTGGCCCGGGCCGCCCAGCCCTCCGCCTCCGTCTGCGAGATGCCGTAGGCCAGGGTCGCGAGGCCCGCCGTGACCAGCAGCGCGCCCGGCAGGTCCAGCCGCCGCCCGTCGCCGGCTCGGCTCTCGCTCAGCCAGACCACCGAGCCGGCCAGCACCAGCGCGCCCACCGGCACGTTGATCAGCAGCACCCAGCGCCAGGACAGCACGTCCACGAGCACCCCGCCGACCAGTCCGCCCGCGGCCCCGCCCCCGGCACCGACCGCGGTCCAGGTGGCGATCGCGCGCGCCCGCGCCGCCCCCTCCGGCACCGCGGACGTCAGCAGGGTCAGCGTCGAGGGGGCCAGCACCGCCGCGCCCAGCCCCTGCACGGCCCGCGCCAGCAGCAGCTGCCGGCCCTCCTGGGCGAGGCCGCCGCCCAGCGAGGCCAGCGTGAACAGACCGAGGCCGACCAGGAACATCCGCTTGCGCCCGTACAGGTCGCCGGCCCGGCCGCCGAGCAGCATGAAACCGGCGAAGGCGATGGCGTAGGCGTTCACCACCCACTGCAGACCGGACGCGCTCAGGCCGAGGCCGGACCGCATGGACGGCAGGGCGACGTTCACCACCGACACGTCGAGGACGACCAGGAACTGTCCGGCGCAGGCGAGCGCCACCACCAGCCAGGTCGGCGGGGCCGTACGGCGGGATATAAGGGGTGTGGTGTCGGCGGCTTCCAGCATGGGGGTCATGCTCTCAACCCGGTTACGGTCCTTGCATCGGCATTTCGGACCGCGGGTGCCCAGGTCGTGCGTCCTACACTGCGCGCAGTACCGTCACCACCGCCGCGCCGCCCAGCCCGATGTTGTGCGCGAGCCCCACCCGCGCGCCCGGCACCTGCCGCTCCCCCGCCGTGCCGCGCAGTTGCCACACCAGCTCGGCCGTCTGGGCCAGGCCGGTCGCGCCCAGCGGATGCCCTTTGGAGATCAGCCCGCCCGACGGGTTCACCACCCACCGGCCGCCGTAGGTCGTCGCGCCCGACTCGACGAGCTTTCCGGACTCCCCGGGGGCGCACATGCCGAGTGCCTCGTACGTCAGCAGTTCGTTGACCGAGAAGCAGTCGTGCAGCTCGATGACGTCCACGTCCTCGATGCCGAGCCCGGCGCGCTCGTACGCCTGCCGGGCCGCCTCCCTGGACATGGGCTGCCCGACGACGTCGATGCAGGAGCCGGACGCGAAGGACTCCTCGGTGTCCGTGGTCATGGCCTGTCCGGCGATCTCCACGAGACCGGTGAGGCCGCGCCGCGAAGCGAACCGGTCCGACACGACCACTGCCGCCGCCGCACCGTCCGAGGTCGGCGAGCACTGGAGCTTGGTGAGCGGCCGGTGGACGGTACGGGAGGCGAGGATGTCGGCGATGTCGTACACGTCCCGGAACTGCGCGTAGGGGTTGTGCGCGGAGTGGCGGTGGTTCTTGGCGGCGACCGCGGCGAGCTGGGCCTCGGTCGTGCCGTACCGCTCCATGTGCTCGCGGGCCGCGGCGCCGAAGATCTGCGCGGTCGGCGGGGCGGGTTCGAAGCCGTGCCGGGCGGCCATGATGCCGTAGTGCCGGGCGACGGGGGACACAGAGAAGTCTCCGCCGTCGGCTCCCCCGCCCAGCGCGCCCTTCTTCATCTTCTCGAAGCCCAGCGCCAGTACGCAGTCGGCGGCGCCGCCCTCGACGAGCTGACGGGCGAGCATCAGCGCGGTCGAGCCGGTGGCGCAGTTGTTGTTGACGTTGCAGACGGGGATGCCGGTGAGGCCGAGTTCGTAGGCGGCGCGCTGGCCGGCGGTCGAGGGCTGGAAACAGTAGCCGACGGGAACCTGTTCCACGTCGCCGTAGACAACGCCCGCGTCCGCCAGTGCTGCCGTCCCCGCCTCGCGCACCATGTCCCAGTACTGCCATGAACGGGTCTCGGGCTTCTCGAACCTGGTCATCCCGACCCCGGCGACATAGGCCTTCATGGCGCGCAGAATAGAACGTGTTCCATAAACCCACCAGCCCCTGACACCGAATCAGAAACCCATGGCCTGGTCAAGGATTCGTTAGAGGCTCGAAGCAACGGAATAGTTGCCTGTGCATACGAGGTTTACCCGGCACTTATCACTACGGGGAGGCCTCGACTCCATGACCCACACGACGACCGACCAGCCGGCCCGGAGGGCGAGCGGCGCCGTGGTCCCGGTGCTCGCCTTCGCGGGCATCGTCGTCGCGGTGATGCAGACCCTGCTCGTGCCGGTCATCAAGGACCTGCCGCAGCTGCTGCACACCGCGCCCTCCAACGCCACCTGGGTCCTCACCTCGACCCTCCTGTCCGGCGCCGTGGCCACCCCGATCATGGGCCGGCTCGGCGACCTCTACGGCAAGCGGCGCATGCTGATCCTCAGCCTCGCCGTGATGGTGGTCGGCGCCCTGGTCAGCGCCCTCACCAGCCAGCTGCTCACCATGATCGTCGGCCGTACGCTGCAGGGCTTCGCCATGGGTGCGATCCCGCTCGGCATCGGCCTGATGCGGGACATGCTGCCGCGCGAGCGGCTCGGCTCGGCCATGGCCCTGATGAGCTCCTCGATCGGCGTCGGCGGCGGCCTCGCGCTGCCCGCCGCGGCCCTGGTCGCCCAGCACACGGACTGGCACGCCCTGTTCTACGGCGCCGCCGGCCTCGGCGCGCTGTCCATCGTCCTCACCCTCCTGGTCGTCCCCGAGTCCCCGATGCGGGCGAAGGGCTCCTTCGACCTGCTCGGCGCGCTCGGCCTGTCCACCGGCCTGGTGCTGCTCCTGCTGCCCATCACCAAGGGCAGCGACTGGGGCTGGTCCTCGGGCAGGACGCTCGGCCTGTTCGCCGCGTCGGTCGTCGTCCTCCTCCTGTGGGGCCTGTTCGAGCTGCGCCACCGGGCGCCCCTGGTCGACCTGCGCACCACCGCACGCCCGGCCGTCCTCTTCACCAACCTCGCGTCGATCATGGTCGGCGTGGCGTTCTACGTCGTCTCCCTGGTCCTGCCCCAGCTGCTCCAGCTGCCCAAGGCCACCGGATACGGCCTCGGCCAGTCCATGGTCGTCGCGGGCCTGTGCGTGGCCCCGCTGGGCCTGACGATGATGTTCACGGCCCCGGTGTACGCCCGGCTGTCCGCCAAGTACGGCCCGAAGACCACCCTCATCCTCGGCCTGCTGATCATCGCGCTCGGCTACGGCGGCGGGCTCGGCCTGATGGACGCCGCCTGGCAGACGATCGTCACGTCCGTGGTCCTCGGCGCGGGCATCGGCCTCGCCTACTCCTCGCTGCCCGCCCTGATCGTCGGCGCGGTCCCGGCCTCGGAGACCGGCGCGGCGAACGGCCTCAACACCCTGATGCGGTCCATCGGTACGTCGGTGTCGAGCGCCGTCATCGGCATGGTGCTCGCCAACACGGCGAACAACGTGGGCGGCATCGCGATCCCGACCATGCACGGGTTCCGGGTGTCCTTCCTGATCGCCACGGCCGCGGTGGCGGCGGGCCTGCTGATGGCCCTGTTCCTGCCGAAGGCCCCCCGGCCGGGTCAGCAGCACACTCAGCTGCGGGCCAGCAGTGAGGAGGACGCTTCGCTGGAGCGGGCCGAGGAGGTGCTGCGAGGCTTCCGGGGCCGGGTTCTGGGCGCCGACGGCGTTCCGGTCGCCCGGGCCAAGGTCACGCTGATCGACCGGCGGGGGCGGCAGGCCGGGGCGGCCGTCTCCGACGAGGACGGCGGCTATGTGCTTGCCGTGCCGGCCCAGGGGGCGTATGTGCTTGCCGCACGGGCCGCGGGGCATGGGCCGCTTGCCTCTTCCGCCACGCATTCGGGTGAGGAGCGGGCTGTCGATCTGGATCTGTCATTGCCCGGGGAGACTGTGAGCGCCTGAGAGCTCGGCGGGTACTGCCGCCCGGCGGCCGACCCGCCGTCGTGGCCCTTCGCGCCCGCGCGGCGGAGCCGCATATCAATACAGCCCCGCGCCCCTTGGATACGCACCCCCCGTCGATAAGTTACCGGGGGGTGCGGCAGCATGGGCGGCTGGAACAGTCGTACGACCGGAAGGCCGCCGCCCATGCCCGCCAGCGCTCCCAAGCCCGACATCCTCGCCGCCTTCGAGGCGGCGAAGGGGTTCATGCCCGTGGACGAGGGGCTGGCGTTGTACGAGGCCGCGGTGGAGGCGGGGCGGCTGGGGCTGGCGTTGCTGGAGGTCGGGACGTACTGCGGGCGGTCCACCGTGCTGCTCGCCGACGCGGCCCGCGCGGCCGGGGTCACGGCACTGACCGTGGACCATCACCGGGGCAGCGAGGAGCAGCAGCCCGGCTGGGACTATCACGACCCCGAGACGGTCGACCCGGAGACCGGCCTGATGGACACCCTGCCCACCTTCCGGCGCACGCTGTTCAAGGCGGGGCTGGAGGAACACGTGGTCGCCCTCGTGGGCCGCTCCCCGCAGATCGCGGCGATCTGGAAGTCCCCGCTCGGTCTCGTCTTCGTCGACGGCGGCCACACCGACGAACACGCCACCGCCGACTACGAGGGCTGGGCACCCCATGTGGCCGAGGGCGGCTTCCTCGTCATCCACGACGTCTTCCCCGAGCCCGAG
Organism: Streptomyces sp. RB17; assembly: GCF_009604455.1. Classification (GTDB taxonomy): domain Bacteria; phylum Actinomycetota; class Actinomycetes; order Streptomycetales; family Streptomycetaceae; genus Streptomyces. Next base: position 892,365 of record NZ_WEGL01000001.1, on the reverse strand, counting down.
GACGAGTTCACCGGGCAGGCGCCGTACCGCGTGTACCTGCGGGCACTTGAGTCCGGAGCGTTCACGGAGACCTCGGCGACCGGCTCCCTGCGTGTCCTGCGGCGAACGGGAGCGGGGATCTAAGGGCCCCGGTTAGAGTCGCAGACGTGTCGTACCTAGGCCCGGAGTTCGATCCCCCCCAGCCGCGTCGGTCCCGGCGTGGACCGTTGACCGTGGCGCTCGCCGCGCTGGTGCCCGGTGCGTTGCTCGGCTGGGTGGTGTACGAGGCGGTGGGCGCCGGTGCCGGCAGTGGTGGTGCGGACCGTACGGCCGCCCCGGCTTCGGCGTCCGGTACGTCCGCCGTGCCCTCTCCGTCCGCCGACTCCGCCTCGCCTTCCGCGCCGGACGACGGCAAGCGGCCCTCGGGAGGCTCCGCCTCCGGTCCGCTCAGGGGCAAGGTCGTCGTCATCGACCCCGGGCACAACCCGGGCAACTTCCAGCACACGGCCGAGATCGACCGCAAGGTGGACATCGGCACGAACTGGAAGGAGTGCGACACCACCGGGACGTCCACCAACGACGGTTACACCGAGGCCCGGTTCACCCTCGACGTCGCCCACCGGCTGCGCACGCTGCTGGAGAAGCAGGGCGCCACGGTGAAGCTGACCCACGACGGCGACAGCCCGGCCTGGGGGCCGTGTGTGGACGAGCGGGCGCGGATCGGCAACGCGGCGCACGCGGATGCGGCGATCTCCATCCACGCCGACGGCTCGGCGCAGGGCAACCGCGGCTTCCATGTCATCCTGCCGGGCTCGGTGCACTCCGGCGCCGCGGACACCCGTCGCATCGTCGGACCCTCGCGCGACCTCGGCACGCGCATCGCCGGGAACTTCCTGCGCGACACCGACGAGCCGCCGTCCAACTACCTCGGCGACGGTACCGGTCTCGTCACACGTACGGACCTCGGCGGTCTCAATCTGTCAACGGTTCCCAAGGTGTTCATCGAGTGCGGCAACATGCGCGATAGCAAGGACGCGGCACTGCTGACCAGCGGCGCCTGGCGGCAGAAGGCGGCGCAGGGGATCTCTGAGGGAATCGTGAGTTTCCTGCACGGTTCGTGACCGGCGGGCGGAACCGGCCGGACAGCCGGATCTTGCGGACGGTAGTGTCTACCGACGACGAGACGACCTACGAAGGACCTGAAGTGAATATCCGCTCCCTCACTAGAGGCGACGGCGTGGTGATCGGAGCAGCGGTGGTGCTGTTCATCGCGTCGTTCCTCAATTTCGAGAGCTTCTCCGCTTTCGGCGCCAGCGAGAGCCGGAACGCGTGGGACAGCCTGGGTACGGGCCTGGGCATCTACATGGGCGCGGTGATCGGTGCCGTCCTCATCGTCGTCAACCGCTGCCTGCCGCAGCCCCGCAAGGTGCTCGGACTCGACCTCGGACAGGTCGGCACCGCGTTCCCGGTGCTGGCGGCCTGGACGCTGCTGTGGACGCTGATCGACGTGCCCGACGGAGTGAACGTCGGCGCCGGTCTCATCCTCGGCCTCATCGCCGCCCTGGTTCTCGCGGGCGCCGCCATCGCCACCCCGCTCTCCCCGCCGCTGCAGGCCGCCCTCCTCCCGGCCCCCAAGCCGGTCGCCCCGCAGCCCTACGGCGCCCAGCCGCCCGCTGGTTACGGCTACCCGGGTGCCCAGCCGCAGCCGGGCCAGCCGTACGGTGCCCAGCCGCAGCCGGGCCAGCCGTTCGGGCAGCAGCCTGCCCCGCACGGTGCTCCGGCGGCCGCGCAGCCGCCCGCCGCGGACTTCTCGCCGTTCTGGTTCGCCGTGCCGGTGACCCGTCCGCTGTTCGCGGAGGACGGCTCGCCGACCCCGATCGCCGAACTGGCGCCGGGCACCTGGTACCTGGCCGTCGAGCAGCGCGGTGCCGCCCTCGTCGCGCAGACCCAGGACGGCCGCCGCGGCGTGCTCCAGGACACCTCCGGCATCCAGCGCGGCTGAGCCCCGCACGCCGTCGCACGGCCCCTCGCCCTTCCGGGCGGGGGGCCGTTGTCGTACAGTCGCCCGTGACCGGTGATCTGACGATCCGTCAGGAGGCAGGCATATGCGGCTCGGTCTCGCACTCGGTTACTGGGGACGCGGCCCGGACGCCGGTCATGTGCCGCTCGCCCAGGAGGCTGAGCGGCTCGGGTACGACTCCGTGTGGACTGCCGAGTCGTGGGGCTCGGACGCGTTCACGCCGCTCACCTGGATCGCCGCGCAGACCTCAACGATCAGGATCGGTACGGCCGTTGCCCAGATGGCCGCCCGCTCGCCGGCCACCACCGCGATGCACGCGCTCACCCTGGACCACCTGTCCGGCGGGCGGATGATGCTCGGCCTCGGGCTGTCCGGGCCGCAGGTGGTGGAGGGCTGGTACGGCCGCCCGTTCCCGGCGTCGCCGCTGACCGCGACCCGGGAGTACGTGGACGTCGTACGGCAGGTGCTGCGGCGGGAGGCGCCGGTGGAGGTCGACGGGCGGTTCCATCCGCTGCCGTACCGGGGGCCGGACGGCACCGGGCTGGGCAGGCCGCTCAAGCCGATCACCCATCCCCTGCGGGCCGGTCTGCCCGTCCTGCTCGGCGCCGAGGGGCCGAAGAACGTGGCGCAGACGGTCCGCATCGCCGACGGCTGGCTGCCGTTGTACTGGGCGCCGAGCCGGCCCGAGGTGTACGGGGACGTGGTGCGGGGGCTGCCGGAGGGGTTCCTGGTGGCTCCCATGGCCCGAGTGACGGTGTGTGACGACGTGGCCGAGGGGCTGCTGCCCGTGAAGGCCATGCTCGGCTTCTACATCGGCGGCATGGGCCACGCCTCCCGCAACTTCCACGCCGACCTCATGGCGCGCATGGGGTACGAGAAGGAGGCCCGGCGGATCCAGGAGCTGTTCCAGGCGGGGCGGCGGGAGGAGGCCGTGCTGGCCGTGCCGGACGCCTTCGCCGACGAGATCTCGCTGGTCGGGCCGCGTGAACGCATCGCCGAACGGCTCGAGTTGTGGCGCGCGGGCCCAGTGACGGACCTGCTGGCCCTGTCCCCGGACCCGCACTCCCTCAGGGTGCTGGCGGAGCTGAACTCCTAGCTCCCCTTGGAGAGCTGGGACGCCGAGGGCACCTGGTTCTTGACCGGGGCGCCGGCGCTGCTGCCCGCGTCCTTGACCTTGTTGATCACGTCGTTGAAGGAACTGGCCGCGTCCGTGTCGCCGCCGCGGAGCTTGGCCGGCAGGCCCTTCAGGGCGTCGATACCGGCACTGAGCGGGGCGAGCGCCTTGGACAGCGTCGGATCGCCCTGGGCGTTCTTCTGGGCGGCCTTGAGCCGGTTGTAGGTGAAGCCACCGGCCAGAGCGGCCTTGACCAGGGCCATCTTGCGGCCGTGGGCGCCCTTCTTGAACTTGCCCGCCTTCCAGGGCTTCACGATCCACTGGTAGGTCGCGCCCGCCGCGAGGCCGGCGTTCGCCACGAACCGGGTCTTGGCGAACTTCTGCCGTTGCGCGGAGGTGCTCGGGCTGGGGGTGTCGGCGGCGGGGACGGCCTGCACCGCCGCGGTGTCCTTCGTGCTGGTCTTCTCGCTGCTGCCGCAGGCGGTGGCACCGGCCACCAGGGCGCAGCACAGCGTGAGCGCCACGACGAGGCGCCGTATCGGTACGGGCACGGGGTCCTCCCGGCGTGTCCTCCCCGAGCGGTCTGCTTCCTCCGGCAGCCTCACCCCGGAGGGCCGGGTACGCCAGTCGGCCGCCGCCGTTCGGGTTTCACCGGCCGCCGCCCGGCAATCCGGAAGGTATGTCGCCTCGATATCGCAACAGCGCGAATCAGGCCGGGACAGTGATCGCGATCGTCGCCGACGTCATGGCGCTGATCCTCGGCCTGTGGATCCTGATGTACCTGCTGGACGCCAACCGCGCCAACAGCCTGGTCCAGTTCGTCCACCACGCCGCCGCCTGGCTGGCGGGCTGGTCCCACGACCTGTTCACCTTCGACGAGACGTGGGCGAGGGTGGTGGCCGGGTACGGCCTGGCGGCGGTCGTGTACCTGTTCGTGGGCCACGCCATCGCCAACCGGATCCACCGGCACTGAACCGGTGGGCCCGGCCGCGGCCGTCGGGCTAGCCGCAGCAGTCGGGGTCCAGGCCGGTCGGCAGGTGCTCCCCGCCGAACACCGCGCACGTCGCCTCGTGCCCGCCCAGCGCCGCGACGGCGAGGAGCAGGGAGCCCGCCGTCCACGTGGTGAGTTCGCGGGGCCAGATCGCGTCGTCCTCGAAGACGTAGCCCGTCCAGTACAGACCGCTCTTCGGGTCGCGCAGGTGCTGGATGGACTGGAGGATCTCCAGGGCGCGGTCCGACTCCCCCACCGCCCACAGGGCCAGGGCGAGCTCGCTGGACTCGCCGCCGGTGACCCAGGGGTTGGGCACGACGCAGCGCACGCCGAAGCGGGGCACGACGAAACGGTCCCAGGACTCCGCTATGCGGACCCTGGCCTCCTCGCCGGTCAGCGCGCCGCCGAGGACCGGGTAGTACCAGTCCATCGAGTAGCGGTCCTTGTCGAGGAAGCGCTCGGGATGCCGGCGGATCGCGTGCCGCAGTCCCCCGACGGCCAACTCCCAGTCCGGCTGCGGCTCTTCACGCTGCTCGGCGATGGCGAGCGCGCAGCGCAGCGCGTGGTGGACCGAGGAGCTGCCGGTGAGCAGGGCGTCGGCGGTGGGCGTGCCGTCGTCCTCGCGGCGCCAGCCGATCTGGCCGCCGGGCTGCTGCAGGGCGAGCACCCATTCCATGGCCGCGTAGACGCAGGGCCACATGCGGTCCAGGAACGTGTCGTCGCCGGTGGAGAGATAGTGGTGCCACACGCCGACGGCTATGTAGGCGACGAAGTTCGACTCGCGGGCGCGGTCGGTGACGTCGTCGTGGGCGCCGTCGGCGTAGGCGGCGTACCAGGAGCCGTCCTCGTTCTGGTGCCGGGCCAGCCAGCCGTACGCCCGCTCGGCGGCCTCGTGTTCGCCGGCCGCGTCCAGGGCCATCGCGGCCTCGGTGTGGTCCCACGGGTCCAGGTGGTGCCCGCGGAACCACGGGATCGCGCCGTCCTCCCGCTGCACGGCGAGGATGCCGCGGACGGTCGCGGCTGCCTCCTCGGCGGTGAGGACCCCGGGCAGGACGAGGTGTTCTGTCCGGGGAGTGGTCACTTGGCGGCCGCCTCGGCGGTCTCGTCCAGCCGGGGCAGGTGGGGCTTGGTCGCGTAGACCACGAAGCTCTTGCCGATCAGCGGGTTCAGCGCCTGTTCGGCGACCCGCGTGGCGAGCGGCTTCTTCATGATGTCCCAGACCAGCAGCTTGTGGTACGCCCGCACCGGCAGCGCCTTGTCGTTGTCGACGCCGAACGCGCACTTCAGCCACCAGTACGGCGAGTGCAGCGCGTGCGCGTGGTGGCTGCCGTACGGCTTCAGGCCCGCCTCGCGGACCTTCGCGACGAGTTCGTCGGCCTTGTAGATGCGGATGTGGCCGCCCTCGACCTCGTGGTAGGCGTCGGACAGTGCCCAGCAGACCTTCTCCGGCCCGTAGCGCGGCACGGTGACGGCGATACGGCCGCCCGGCCTGAGCACGCGGACCATCTCGGCGAGCACGCCCTTGTCGTCGGGGATGTGCTCCATCACCTCGGAGATGATGATCACGTCGAAGGACTCGTCCGGGAAGGGAAGGGCGAGCGCGTCGCCCTCCATGGCCGTGGCGGTGGCGCCCTCGGGTGCCTCCCCGGCCTCCTTCATCGCCGCGAACCACTTGGCGACCTCGCGGATCTCCTCGCCGTTCTGGTCCAGGGCCACGACCTGGGCGCCGCGCCGGTAGCACTCGAAGGCGTGCCGGCCGGCCCCGCAGCCGAGGTCCAGGACTCGGTCGCCCGGGGCGAGCGGGAACCGGGAGAAGTCGACGGTCAGCACGTGGCCCTGCTTTCGGAGGAGACAACACTTGCCGAGGTCGCCGGGGCGACGCTCGCTGAGGCTGCGGAGGCGACACTCGGCGGGGTCGCGGACGCAGCACTCGGTGAGGCCGCGGAGCGGCCGGGAGTCGGGGCCGCGGTGGGGGTCCCGCCGCGCGAGCCTGTGCGGGCGTGGGGGCGGCGGGAGCGCGCGGAGCGGGCGATGGCCTCGCGGTAGTGGGCCACCGTGCCCTCCGCGGCGCGGGCCCAGGTGAACTTCCGCAGGACCCGCTCCCGGCCGGCGCGGCCGAGCCGCACCCGCAGCTCACGGTCCCCCAGCAGCCGGCCGAGCCCGGCGGCCAGCGCCCCCGCGTCGCCGGGCGGTACGGCCAGGCAGGTCTCGCCGTCGTGGCCGGCGACCTCGGGGATCGCGCCGCCGGTCGTGGCGAGCAGCGGGGTGCCGGTGGCCATGGCCTCGGCGGCGGGCAGCGAGAAGCCCTCGTACAGCGAGGGCACGCAGGCGACCTCGGCCGAGCGGATCAGGTCGACCAGTTCGGCGTCGGAGATGCCCTTGACGAACTCGACGGCGCCTTCGAGGCCGTACCGCTCGATCGCCGTCGCGACCGGCCCCTCCTCGGGGCGCTTGCCGACGACGACGAGATGGGCGGCCGGGTGCTCGGTGCGGACCTTGGCCAGCGCCTCCACCAGGAACACCAGCCCCTTGAGCGGCACATCGGCGCTGGAGGTGGTGACGATCCGGCCCGGCACCTCGGGCACGGCCGGATTCGGCGCGAACAGATCGGTGTCGGCGCCGATGTGGACCACGTGCACGCGGTCGTCGCGGACGCCGAGGTGGTCGACGATCTCCTGCTTGGAGCTGCCGGAGACGGTGAGGACCGAGGGCAGCCGGCGTGAGACGCGCTTCTGCATCCGGGTGAAGGCGTACCAGCGGCGCACCGAGTAGCGGCGCTGCCAGCCCTCGGCCGCGTCCAGCTCCAGCTGCCGGTCGACGGTGATGGGATGGTGGATGGTGGTCACCAGGGGCGCGCCGATGTCCCCCAACAACCCGTACCCGAGCGTCTGGTTGTCGTGGACGACGTCGAACTCACCGCGCCGGGCGCGGAGATGGCGGCGCGCACGCAGGGAGAAGGTCAGCGGCTCGGGAAAGCCGCCGGTCCACATCGTCGCGACTTCCAGGGCGTCGACCCAGTCCCGGTACTCGTCCCGCCCGGGGGTGCGGAAGGGGTCGGGCTGGCGGTAGAGGTCGAGGCTGGGCAGCTCGGTCAGAGTAAGCGCGGGATATCCCTCGTCGAGGACGGGGTACGGCTGCGAGCCGATGACCTCGACGCGGTGTCCGAGCCGGGCCAGCTCGCGCGAGAGATGCCGTACGTAGACACCCTGGCCGCCGCAGAACGGGTTCCCTTTATAGGTGAGGAGCGCGATGTCGAGCGGTCGCTCGCCGTCGGCAGCGGGGCCCTGATCGACGCCCGCCACACGGGCCTCAGCGGTCACTCCGTGCCCCCTTCTGCCTGCTCTGCCCCGCGAGACTACGTCGGGACGCTAATCTAGAACAAGTTTCAGACTTGATCGTTCAAGAGGCTCTGAATCTACCGGCAGGTAGGGGTGCTGTGAGCAGTGGATCAGGTGATTCGCGCCACGGCGCGTCGCCCTGCCATGCTGTCTGATCACGTGCCCCACAGACGCCTTCACCGACTGTCACGGAACGGGACCCATGCCTGCGGAAGCCAGTGTTTCGAGGCCTGCCTCACCGCCGCTCACCGAGCGCCAGGAGGCCCGCCGCCGCCGGATCCTGCACGCGAGCGCCCAGCTGGCCAGCCGGGGCGGTTTCGACGCCGTGCAGATGCGCGAGGTCGCCGAGTCCTCGCAGGTGGCCCTCGGCACCCTGTACCGCTACTTCCCGTCCAAGGTCCACCTGCTGGTGGCGACGATGCAGGACCAGCTGGAGCACATGCACGGCACCCTGCGGAAGAAGCCCCCCGCGGGTGACAGGGCGGCCGAGCGGGTGGCGGAGACCCTGATGCGGGCCTTCCGCGCCCTGCAGCGCGAGCCGCACCTGGCCGACGCGATGGTCCGGGCTCTGACCTTCGCCGACCGCAGTGTCTCGCCGGAGGTCGACCAGGTCTCCCGCCAGACGACCCTGATCATCCTGGACGCGATGGGCCTGGAGAACCCCACTCCCGAGCAGCTCTCGGCGGTCCGCGTCATCGAGCACACCTGGCACTCGGCCCTGATCACCTGGCTCTCCGGCCGCGCCTCCATCGCCCAGGTGAAGATCGACATCGAGACGGTGTGCCGCCTGATCGACCTGACGGATCCGGGCGCGCACGCCTGAGCACGCGCCCTTGACGCTCCCGGGGCGGCACTCAGCCGGCCGGGGTCAGCTCACTCCACGTGCGGTGGGCGGAGTTCTCGCCGGCCCACAGGTCCAGCAGCCGCCGTGCCTCCTCCTCCGGTGCCGCCAGGGACACCTGCTGGGTGCCGCCGTGGGTCTTGCGTTCGCGTTCCAGCGTGCCCTCGCTGCAGCATGCGCACAGCAGCTCGAAGCTGCTGTACGGCTCGGCGCCGTAGTCCCGGTCCACGAACAGGTCGATCAGGGCTTCGACGTCGGCGGCCGCGGCGGCGTTCACCGTCACGGTGTGCGTCGGCAGGCCGGAGGCCTCGAAGAGGAGGAGTTCGTCGAAGACGGGGTATTCACGGCCGTCCACGACCCGGTGGCCCTTCGGCTCGCCGTCGTGGACGACGATCTCGCCGAAGCGGCGGCCGGCGGTCACGGGCACGTTCATCACCCGGCCCCGGGTCGGGCACAGCCGGTCGAGCCAGACCACCTCACGCTCCCCGCCCGTGTCGAGCCGCACGCAGGCCAGGCCGAACCGGCCGTTGATCTCGCCCTCGCCGTCCGGGAGTTCGATGCCGAAGCCCGTCCAGGCGTCCCGCGCGGCGGCCCAGTCGCGCTGGATGGTGGCGGCGATGCCCAGGTTCCAGTACGCCGGGTCGCCCTCACCGCGCGGGGCACGTGCGGCGGCCTCGCGGCCCAGCTCGTACGCCTTCGCCCAGTTGCGCAGGAACTTGTGGGCGAGCGCGGCGTCGTACCACCACACCGCGCTCGGCTCCTCGTCCGGGTAGTGCGCGAGCACCGGCTCGTAGAGGTCGGCCGCCCGCAGCCACTCCTCGGCCTGCCACTCCCGCCGAGCCCGCTTGATCAGCTCGACCGCCTCGGACCTGTCCACGCTTCCCCACCCCGCTCGTTCCGCCGCGACAGCCGCGACCGCAGGAGGGTAACCCGAGGCACCGACACGCCTACTCCTCCGGCGGGAACACCGCCTCCCCGCTCTCCAGCAGCGTGATCACGATCGCCTCCACCGGGCAGCTCTCGGCCGCCTCCAGGAGGGGTTCGCCGGCGTCGGTGTCCGCCTGGACCGGGTGGGACTGGCGGGCGGAGTCCAGGCGGAAGGCGTGCGGGGCGTGGTGGAGGCACTGGGCCGAGCCGATGCACACCGACCGGTCGACCTCGACGTGCCAGCGGTCGCCCATGGCCCTACGCCCCCGCCGGCAGGTGGATCATCTTGTGCTCGAGGTAGGCGCCGTACCCCTCCGGGCCGAACTCCCGTCCCAGCCCGGAGTTCTTGTAGCCGCCGAACGGGCCCAGCATGTCCAGGCTGAAGGTGTTGACCGAGTAGGTGCCGGTGCGGACCTGCCTCGCCACGTCGATGCCGTGCTCGACGTCCGCCGTCCACACGCTGCCGGACAGGCCGTAGTCGGAGTCGTTGGCGATCTTCACCGCCTCCTGCTCGTCGCCGTACGGCAGCAGGCAGATCACCGGGCCGAAGATCTCCTCGCGGGCGATGCGCATGGTGTTGTCGACGTCGCCGAAGAGGGTCGGTTCGACGTACCAGCCGCGCTCCAGCCCGGCCGGGCGGCCGCCGCCCGTGAGCACCTTGGCGCCCTCCTCCTGGCCGATCCGGATGTAGTCCAGATTGCGCTGCTGCTGGCGCCGGGCGACCAGCGGGCCGACCTGGGTCGCCGGGTCCAGCGGGTCGCCGACCTTCAGCGCGCCGGCCGCTGCCGCGAAGGCCTCGGCGAACTCGTCGTAGCGGGCGCGCGGGACGAGGATGCGGGTCTGGGCCACGCACGCCTGCCCGTTGTTCATCCAGGCCGCCGGGACGATCCCGGCCACCGCCGTCTGCACGTCCGCGTCCGGCAGGACGACCGCCGCAGACTTCCCGCCCAGCTCCAGCGTGACCCGGGTGAGGTTGCGGGCGGCGACCTCCATCACCCGCTTGCCGGCCGCGACCGAACCGGTGAAGGAGATCTTGTCGATGCCGGGGTGGCCGACCAGGTACTCGCTGACCTCGCGGTCGGCGGGGAGGATGGAGAGCACGCCCTCGGGCAGTCCGGCCTCCCGCGCGATCTCCCCCAGGAGATACGCGTCGAGCGGGGACTCCGGGGACGGCTTCAGGACGACCGTGCAGCCGGCCAGCAGCGCGGGCGCGAGCTTGGCGGCGGCGACGAACTGCGGGACGTTCCACGGGACGACGGCCGCGACCACACCGACCGGTTCGCGGCGGACGAGGATCGGCCCGAGAACGCCGTCCCGGCGCTCCTCGTACGTGTAGTCCCGCGCGACCCTGATCGCTGCGTCCCACACCATCATGGCACCGAGCGCCTGGGCGAGGACGCTCCAGGAGTACGGGGAGCCGTTCTGGGCGGAGATCACCCGGGCGATCTCCTCGTGCCGGGCCGCGATGCCGTCCTTGATCCGGGTGACGACCTCGATCCGCTCCTGAAGGGTCGCCCGCGGCCACGGCCCCTCGTCGAAGGCGCGGCGCGCGACGGCCACGGCCCGGTCCACGTCCTGCCGGGAGGCGTGCGGCACCCGGCCGATGACCTCCTCGGTGTGCGGGGAGATCACCTCGATGACGTCCTTGCCCAGGGGTTCGGTCAACTCCCCGCCGATGAACAGCTGTCCGTGTTCCACGAGCTCGGTCATGGCCGACTGCCTCCCACCGCACCGCACGTTTCTGACGCTGTTTCAGAACTGATATCAGTTCTAGTTATAGGGAGCAATGGCCACCACCGAATAGGCCCGCACCAGCGCATTCGCCGCCGGCGCCGTAGGGCGGGGGCCGTCATGCCGCTGGGCCGTCCGCGGAGTGTCACGCACCTTCCGTGGGCCCGTCCGTGGACCGGTCGTGGACCCGTGCGTGGACCGGCCGTGGACCCGGCCGTGGACCGGTCGTGGGCCCGTGCATGGACTGTCGTGGACTGGCCGTGGCCCGTCCGTGTGCCGTCGTTGCCTTCACCGGCCGCACGCGAAGGAGATCTACGGTCCATTTTCGCCGCGCCCGTGCCTCGAAACCCCAGGTCAGCGGCGTGCGGCGGCTGGTCCCATCCGGATCTGTGCCGACGGCCACAGCGAACGGGATGCGCGTAGGCTCATACTGAGTCATGACAAAGCCTGCTGCGCCGAAGCGTCATCTGCCCACCAGCCCCTTCAAGGCCCCGGTCACACCGGCTCCCAAGCACTTCTCCGTGGGCGACCAGGTCTCCCACGACATGTACGGCCTCGGCCGAGTGATCGGCATCGAGGACGGAGTCGCGGCCCTCGTGGATTTCGGCTCGGCGCAAGTGCGGGTCTCGAGCCCGTACGCCAAGATGACCAAGCTGTAGAACCGCCGCGCCCGGTCATGGCGCACCAGACCCCTTCAGGGGCCTGCAACGAAAGAGAGTCCCCTCATCGATCTGACGTCACTGTTCTCCGCCCCGGAAGGGCAGCCCCGCTACCCCGCCGCAACATCGCCGCCCCCGACGACCAACCCCTTCCAGGCCCCCGACTTCGGGGAGGACGAAACCCTGCCGCCCGAGGACACACCGGAGGCCACCTTGGACATACGCGCGGCGCGGCCGAGCGGTGGTCGAGGCGCGCGGCGATGAGCGGTCGAGCGTCACTGTTCCAGCGGACGTGATCGAGGAGTATGCCCGCCGGGGCAAGTGATCCGCCCTCTCCGCCGAAGGCATCTCCGAGAGAAAAAGGGCACCTACGAATCGCCGTAGGTGCCCTTTTGCACGACCCGCGACGGTTCCCCCGAACGGAGGCTCTCCGTCGTTACGGAAGCTATTGGGCCGTTCGAAGGAGTCGAGGCCACGGAACCGCCAAGAGCGTCTCGGGCCGTCAACCGCTCTTTTCCCTGCTCTCCGCGTGATTCCAAGCCGGGACAGGACCGGTACCCGAGCCCCTCCCCAGCTTGAATGGCCCGTACAAGGGAGGGCTACGGATATATCTGCGCTTTGTAACGCGGATTCTTTCCGTCGTCCGGTGTCGCCGTGGAGGGCCACAGTGTGGGGCCTCGGCACCGAGCCGGGAATTTCGGATTGCACGTCCGGCCCCGACCAGGGTCGGCGTGCACGAACGTGAGGTGACAGATTCATGTCTGTTTCTCGTACGACAGTACGCCTGATCGCCACCTTCGTGGCTTCGGGCGCTCTCGTCGGCGCGGCCGCCCTGCCCGCCCTGGCCGTCGGAGCCGGCCACGACCGCGACCATGACAGGGGCTACTCGCACAGCTACTGGAGCGACCACGACCACGGCCGCCACTTCGGCGACCGGGACCGGGGCCGGGGCTGGGGCTGGGGCTGGGGCCGGGACGGCCGCTGGGACCGGGACCACGACCGCGGCCGGCACCACGACCGAGGCTGGCACCACAACCGGGACTGGGACCACGACCGGGGCTGGGACCGGCACGGGGACCACGACCGGGGCTGGGACCGGCACGGGGACCACGACCGCTACCTCGGCCACCGCTAGCCGGCCCGCCGTGCAGGCCGTGCTGTGACGCGGAGGCCCACATCCACCGCCACCCGTCGTCATAGCCGGCACGGCCGCTAGACCAACCCGACCGGAGGGCCGAAGCTCCTTGCAGCTTCGGCCCTCCGACCACGCCGTGGTCCGGGCCGTCCCCGGGTCGCGCGAGAGCCGCCGACGCTGAGCAGCATCTACTATCTGACGTTCCATCAGTTCTCGTTATAGTGGGCCATGGTCCGGCTGCGGGCGGTGGGGTGGAGGGGTGGAGGGCACATGGCGACGGCGACGACGTTCGAGCACGGCGGAGGCGTACGGTCGGTGGCGGTGCCCATCCCGGACAACCCCCTCGGCCACACGCTGGTCTACGTGGTGGAGACCGACCGCGGGCCGGTGCTGGTCGACACCGGGTGGGACGATCCGGCGTCCTGGGACACACTCGCGGCGGGACTGGCCGCATGCGGTACGGCGGTGGCGGAGGTGTACGGCGTCGTCATCACGCATCACCATCCGGACCACCACGGCCTGTCGGCCCGGATGCGCGAGGCCTCCGGCGCCTGGGTGGCGATGCACGCCGCCGACACCGCGGTCGTACGACGCACCCGGGAGGCCCCGCCGGAGCGCTGGTTCCGCTACATGAGCGCCAAACTCGCGGCCGCCGGCGCCCCGGAGGACCACCTGGCGCCGCTGCGCACTCCCCGCACCCCCCGCACCCTGCCCGGCCTCTCCCCGGCGCTCCCGGACCGGGAGATCGTCCCCGGTGAGCTTCTCGACCTGCCCGGCCGCAGGCTGCGCGCGATCTGGACCCCGGGCCACACGCCGGGCCACGTCTGCCTGCACCTGGAGGAGGACCATCCCGACCGCCGGCTCCCGGGCCGCGGGCGGCTGTTCAGCGGCGACCACCTCCTCCCCCGGATCACCCCGCACATCGGCCTGTACGAGGACCCGGACGACGCGACCGTCACCGACCCCCTCGGCGACTACCTCGACTCCCTGGAGCGGATCGGCCGCCTCGCACCCGCCGAGGTCCTCCCCGCACACCAGCACGCCTTCACCGACGCGCCGGGCCGGGTCCGGGAGTTGCTCGCCCACCACGAGGAGCGCCTGGCCGGCCTGCTCGCCCTGCTCGCCGAGCCGCTCACGCCCTGGCAGCTCGCCGAGCGCATGGAGTGGAACCGCCCCTGGGCCGAGATCCCGTACGGCTCCCGGAACATCGCCGTCTCGGAGGCCGAGTCCCATCTGCGCCGCCTGGTGAAGCAGGGCCGGGCGGAGCCGTTGGCGGGGAGCGAGCCGGTGGCCTACGTGGCGGTGTGAATAATGGTTCGCCGCTGCTCGGGTGCCCCTGTTACACAGCCTCATGGACCCCTTGCAGCGACTTCTCGCCGAACGCGCCTGCGAGCGCGCGATCACCGACTTCGTCCTCCACCTCGACCTCGGTGAACCGTCCTCCGTGGCCGAGTTGTTCACCGAGGACGGCAGCTGGGAGTGGCCCCCGCCGGGAGACGGGCGCCGCATCCAGGGCCGGGAGGCCCTGCGCACGTACTTCGGCTCCCGCCCCGCCGACCGGCTCTCCCGCCGCCTGGTGTCCAACCTGCTGGTCACGGTGACCGGCCCGGACACAGCGACCTCCACGGCGTACTTCACGACGTACCGCGTCGACGGATACGAGACAGGCGGCCCCATCCCCGCCGGACCACCCGTCCAGGTCGGCCACTACGAGGACACCTTCCGCCGGGTCGACGGCTCGTGGCTGATCGCCTCCCGCGTCCTGCACCTGCCCTTCGGCGGCCCGACCCCGACGGCGCCTTCCGGACTCACAGGAGGGCCAGCTTCCTGATCAACTCATCAGCCGGGTCCAGCAGTTTGGCCTCTCGCCCGCTCATCGTCGGGTTGGCGGCTCGGCGCCTGCGTGCCTGGGGCAGGCCGGCCTCCGTCCGGGGTCGGCATCACGTTGTCCGGATGCAGACCCAGGTGCAGCACCCGGGCCTCCGGCCGCGTCGCGTCCCGACCGGGTACGGCGTGCAGCCGACGCAGCAGACCGGCGAGCAGAGCGCCCGCCTCCTGCACGCCGACCCGCCCGTCCCCGAGGGCGCCGAGCAGGGTGGGCCCGGACAGCCGCTCCAGCACCAGTCCGGTGCGTGAGCCGGTGGGCCGTACCCGGGGTGCCGGACGGCCGTGCTGCCGCACGTGTGCCATCACGGCCCCCTCGGCAGCCGCGTCCCCCCGACCGTGCCGGTCGCGGCGCAACACCCAGGCCTCGTCGATCTCGTACACGTCGGCCGAGCGGCCGGAGCCCGGCAGTCTCCCCGTCTCCGTCATGATCGTGACCGTCGTCACCCCGACCCCGTGTGCACAGCCACTCCTCAGCGCGCTCGGGGCGGCCGGTAAAGTGGCGGCGTCGTCATCACACCCGTACGGGGGGAAGCCGGTGCAATTCCGGCGCTGACCCTCCCCCAACTCTCGGCTTCGCTCGAGCCGGGGGCACCCCACCGTGACCCGTCGCCGGACGGTGAGCCGGAACGCCCCGGCGGGATGTTGATCGGCTCGCGTGCGTCGGTGGTCCGCCGCGCACGGCACCGTCGAGGTTTACGGAGCCGAGCCGCCCGGGTGCTCCCGTGCGCTGCCGGTTCCCCGCAGGAGAGGCAGTCGCCGACCATGAACGTCCGCCGCAGTGCCGCGGCTCTCGCCGCCATAGGCGTGCTGGCCGCCGCCGCGCCCGCCACGGCCGCCGGCCAGTCCCCGTCCCCCTCTCCGAAGGTCGCGATCCCGTCCGGGCTGTACGGCACGTCCGACCCGGCCTACGACGGCGTGTGGCGCCAGTCCCTGACGCTCGTCGCCCAGCGGACCCTCGGCTACCGGCCGGCGGCGAAGGCCGTGGACTGGCTCGCCGGCCAGCAGTGCGCGAACGGCGCCTTCGCCGCGTTCCGCGCCGCCCCCGCCAAGGCCTGCGACGGCAAGGTCATGGTGGACACCAACAGCACGGCCGCCGCGGTCCAGGCCCTGAAGGCGGCCGGCGGGCACGACGACGCCGTCGGCAAGGCGGTGACCTGGCTCAAGTCCGTGCAGAACAAGGACGGCGGCTGGGGCTACTCGCCGGGCGGCGCCAGCGACACCAACTCCACCTCCGTCGTCATCGGCGCGCTCTCGGCGGTGGGTACGGATCCGGCGAGCGTCAGCAGGGCGGGCAGGTCCCCCTACGACCTCCTCGCCGCCATGTCCCTCCCGTGCGGGCAGGACGGCGGCGGTGCCCTCGCCTACCAGCCGGACAAGAAGGGCACGTTGGCCGCCAACGCGGACGCCACGGCGGCCGCGGTGCTGGGCGCCCTCGGCAAGGGGTTCGTGGCGACGGCCGGCAAGGCGCCCGCGCAGGACACGTGCACCAAGGCCGACCGCCCCACCCCCGCCCAGGTCGCCGACAACGCCGGCGCCTATCTGGCCGCCGCCGTCGGCAGGACCGGGCACCTGCAGTCCGCCCTCCCCGGCGCCAAGGACCAGCCGGACTTCGGCAACACCGCGGACACGGTCGTCGCGCTCGCCGCGGACGGCCGGACCGAGCAGGCGAAGAAGGCGTACGGCTGGCTGGAGAACAACGCCGGGCACTGGGCGGCGCAGAGCGGCCCGGCGGCGTACGCCCAGCTGATCCTCGCCGCGCACGCGGTCGGCGCGCAGCCCGGTGACTTCGGCGGCACCAGCCTGGTCCGGTCCCTCGACGAACTCGGCCCGGCCCCGGCCATGGACTCCGCCGGGCACGAGACCAGGAAGGCCGAGAAGGCCGAGAAGTCCGACAGCGGCCCGGGCTTCGGCGTCTGGTGGTTCGTCGGCGTCTGCCTCGTCGCGGGCATCGGCGTCGGCTTCCTGCTCAGCGGCCGGAAGAAGCGGCAGCCGTGAGGACCGTCCACCGCGCCGCGAGCCTGCTGTGCGCCGCGCTCGTCCTGCTGGCCGGGGCGGGGCAGGCGCACGCCGCCGGCTACCGCTACTGGTCCTTCTGGGAGCGGTCCGGCGGACGCTGGACGTATGCCACGCAGGGCCCGTCGACCGCCCGCCCCGACGACGGCGCCGTGGAGGGCTTCCGGTTCGCGGTGAGCGCGGACTCGGCGGACGCGAGCCGGCCGCGCGGTGCGGCGGACTTCGGCACGATCTGTTCGGGTACGCCCGCCAGGTCCGGTACGAAGCGGGTGGCGCTCGTCCTCGACTTCGGCACCCCCGCGGACGCGCCGTCCGGGGAGGTGTCGCCGCGCCGCCGCACGGCCTGCGTGAGGGTCCCGGCCGACGCGACGACCGCGGACGCCCTGGCGGCCGTCGCACCGCCCCTGCGCTACGACACCAACGCCCTGTTGTGTGCGATCTCGGGGTATCCGAAGAAGGGGTGCGGGGAGCAGGTGGCCTCCGGCCGGAAGCCGAGCGCCGACAAGGAAAAGAGCGGCGGCGGCTCGGACAGCGGGCCTTCTCTGGGGTTGCCGGTCGGTGCCGGGGTGGTCGTCCTCCTGGGAGGCGCGGCGGTGTGGCAGTTCCGACGGCGACGCAATGACTCCGTCTGACTGCGGCCGGGTGCGGGCTGGTCGCGCCCACGCCGCGGAGCCGCATATCGACACGGCCCGCGCCCCTGGGGAGTCGCAGCACCGCGCACTGCGAAGTGCTGTCCACCCCGGTGCCTGGTGGCTCTGGGCGCTCTCCCTCGGTACCGCCGCCACCCGCACCACCAACCCCCTCCTCCTCGCCCTCCTCATATCCGCCTCCGCCTACGTCGTGGCAACGCACCGCACCGGCACCCCGGCCGCCCACGCCTACCCGGCCTTCGCCAAACTCGCCCTCGCCGTGCTGCTGATCCGCGTCCTGTTCGCGGTGGCGCTGGGCTCCCCCGTCCCCGGCACCCACATCCTCCTCACGCTCCCCGAGGTCCCCCTCCCCCACTGGGCGCAGGGCATCCGCCTGGGCGGAAAGGTCACGGCGGAGGCGCTCGTCTTCGCCGCCTACGACGGGCTGAAGCTGGCCACCCTCCTGATCTGCGTCGGCGCGGCGAACGCGCTCGCGAGCCCCGTCCGTCTCCTCAAGTCCCTCCCCGGCGCCCTGTACGAGACCGGCGTCGCCGTGGTCGTCGCGCTCACCTTCGCCCCGCATCTCATCGCCGACGTCCAGCGCCTGCGCGCCGCCCGTCGGCTGCGCGGCCGCCCGGACCGGGGCCTGCGGGGCCTGCTCCAGGTCGGACTGCCGGTTTTGGAGGGCGCCTTGGAGCGTTCGGTCGCGCTCGCCGCCGCGATGGAGGCCCGCGGTTACGGCCGTACGGTCGAGGTCCCCGCCCGCATCCGCCGTACGACGGCCGCGCTCACCCTCGGCGGCCTGCTCGGCGTGTGCGCGGGAACGTACGGGCTGCTCACCGCGGAGGGCGGCACGTACGGCATCCCGCTGCTGCTCGTCGGTGTCGTCGCCGCCCTCGCGGGGCTGCGCCTCGGCGGCCGGCGTTCGCCGCGCACCCGGTACCGCCCCGACCCGTGGGACGTACGGGCCTGGCTGGTCACCGGCTCCGGCGCCGCGGTCGCCGCCCTGCTCGGCCTGGCCTCCGCGCGCGATCCGGAGGCACTGCACCCCGGGGTCGTCCCCCTCGTCGCGCCCAGTCTCCCCCTGTGGCCGGCCGCGGCGATCCTCCTCGCCCTCCTGCCCGCCTTCGTCGTCCCCAAGGAGCCGTCGTGATCCGCTTCGACGATGTCAGCGTGACGTACGACGGTGCGGCCGAACCGGTCGTCCACGGCGTCGACTTCGAGGTGCCGGAGGGTGAACTCGTACTGCTCGTCGGCCCGTCCGGGGTCGGCAAGTCGACCGTGCTCGGCGCGGTGAGCGGTCTCGTGCCGCACTTCACCGGCGGCACCCTGCGCGGCCGCGTCACGGTGGCCGGCCGGGACACCCGTACCCACAAGCCGCGCGAACTCGCCGACGTGGTCGGCACGGTGGGGCAGGATCCGCTCGCCCACTTCGTGACCGACACCGTGGAGGACGAACTCGCCTACGGCATGGAGTCGTTGGGCCTCGCTCCGGAGGTGATGCGGCGCCGGGTCGAGGAGACCCTCGACCTGCTGGGCCTGGCCGGACTGCGCGACCGCCCGATCGCCACGCTCTCCGGTGGCCAGCGGCAGCGGGTCGCGATCGGCTCGGTCCTCACCCCGCACCCGCGGGTACTGGTCCTGGACGAGCCGACCTCGGCCCTGGATCCGGCCGCGGCGGAGGAGGTCCTGGCGGTGCTCCAGCGTCTGGTGCACGACCTCGGCACGACGATCCTGATGGCCGAGCACCGCCTTGAACGCGTCCTTCACTACGCCGACAGGGTGGTGCTCCTCCCGGCCCCCGGCGAGCCGCCGGTCGTCGGCACCCCGCCGGAGGTGATGGCCGTCTCCCCCGTCTTCCCCCCGGTGGTGGCCCTGGGCCGCCTGGCAGGCTGGTCGCCCCTTCCCCTGACGGTGCGAGACGCCCGCCGCAGGGCCAGTGACCTGAAGGAACGCCTGGCCGCCTCCGCGGCGGACGGCACTCCTGCGACCGCGGCTGCGGGCCCGTCGGGGCTGGTCGCGCAGTTCCCCACAGTTACCGGGCGCCGCTTCCTCTTCCGTCGCCGCTCCACCTTCCCCACCCCGGAACCCCGGCGGACGCACATCGCCGAAGTCCGCTCCCTCTCCGTCCGCCGAGCCCGCGTCGACGCCCTCCGGCACATCGATCTCACCGTCGCCGCCGGCGAGACCATCGCGCTCATGGGCCGCAACGGCGCCGGAAAGTCCACCCTGCTCAGCTCCCTCGTCGGCCTCCTCCCACCCACCACGGGAACCGTCACCGTCGGCGGAGTCGAACCCCACCGCACCGCACCCCCGGCCCTCGTACGCCGCGTCGGCCTCGTCCCCCAGGAACCGCGGGACCTCCTCTACGCCGACACGGTCGCCGACGAATGCGCGGCGGCCGACCGGGACGCCGGCGCCGAGCCCGGGACCTGCCGGGCCCTCGTGTCCGAGCTGCTGCCGGGGATCACGGACGGCACCCACCCGCGCGATTTGTCCGAGGGGCAGTGTCTGACGCTCGCCCTGGCCGTCGTGCTGACCGCCCGCCCGCCCCTGCTCCTGCTCGACGAGCCGACCCGCGGCCTGGACTACGCGGCCAAGGCCCGCCTGGTGACCGTCCTGCGCGGCCTCGCCGCCGAGGGGCACGCGATCGTGCTGGCCACGCATGACGTGGAACTCGCGGCCGAGATCGCGCACCGGGTGGTGCTGCTGGCCGAGGGGGAGGTCATAGCCGACGGGCCGACCGCGCACATCGTCGTCTCCTCGCCGTCCTTCGCGCCGCAGGTGACGAAGATCCTCGCCCCGCAGCAGTGGCTCACCGTGGCCGAGGTACGCGAGGCCCTCGCATGAGCCGCACAACCCCCCTCAGCCCCGTACGCCCGGCCCGCCTGCACGCCATCCGTCTCGGCCCCCGCTCCCTCGCCGCACTCGTCCTGGTCAGCGCGGTCGGGGTGGTCGGCTTCGGGTGGCCCTTCCTCGCTCCGCCCGGCTCGCAGCTGAGCGCCCACGCCCAGGACGCGCCCTGGCTCTTCGCGGGGCTCCTGGTCCTCCTGGTCGCGGTCGTGGCGGCGACGATCTCGGAGTCGGATCTCGGGCCGAAGGCCGTGGCCATGCTGGGCGTGCTCGCCGCGACGGGGGCCGCGCTGCGGCCGATCGGCGCGGGTACGGCGGGGATCGAGCCGATGTTCTTCCTGATGGTGCTCAGCGGACGGGTGCTGGGCCCCGGCTTCGGCTTCACGCTGGGCTCGGTGACCATGTTCGCGTCCGCCCTGCTCACGGGCGGGGTCGGACCATGGCTGCCGTTCCAGATGCTGTCGATGGGCTGGTTCACGATGGGTGCCGGGCTGCTCCCGGGCCCGGTCCGGCTGCGCGGCCGCGCCGAACTGCTGCTCCTCGCGGCCTACGGCTTCCTCGCCGCCTTCGCCTACGGCGCCGTCATGGATCTGGCCGGCTGGCCCTTCATGGCAGGCATCGCCTCGAACATCTCCTTCGACGCCCATGCCTCCGTCCCTGCCAACCTGGCCCGTTTCGTGGCCTACTGCCTGGCCACCTCGCTCGGCTGGGACCTGGGCCGGGCCCTGTGCACGCTGGTGCTGACCCTCGTCCTCGGCCCGGCCGTGCTGCGCGCGCTGCGCCGGGCGACCCGGCGCGCCGCTTTCGAGACCGCGGTCACATTCGACGGCCCCGCCGCGTGACGGGCGGCACAGCGAACGGTCCCGCTGTGTGAGGCCTCGCATCCGGTCCGCGACCGTGACGGTGAGGCACCCCACATGACGCAGGTCACCTACGAGGCGGGGCCGTAGTCCCATATGCCCGATACATCCCTTAGCGTACCCCCACTGACCTGCACTTTGCGACCCACGTCACACGGCACGCGTTCGCCATCTATCCGGCCACAACTAGTAAAAGGGGTCATTGCGGACGGCTTTCCGGGCTGCTTCTCTGGACGACGTCGCCAGGCGCCACGAGCCCACCCGGGCCGAGGCGCCGACGCATGCGGCCACATCGCGTGGCCCGTCCCATGCGGGCGATCCCCTGTCCCCGACGCAAGAGGTACTCCGTGTCCGTCTCCTTCATCCGCCGCATCGCTTCCCCGAAGAAGGCCCTCACCACCGCCGTCGTGGCCGCCGCCACCGCCGGCCTGGCTCTGACCGCGGCGCCCGCCCAGGCCGCCCCGTCGTCGGCTTCCTCCGCTCAGGCGATCGCGCACAAGATGATCCCGGACGCCGCGCAGTTCACCGCGTTCAGCAAGATCGTCTCGCATGAGAGCGGTTGGAACCCGTCCGCCACCAACAGCTCCTCCGGCGCCTACGGCCTGGTCCAGGCGCTGCCGGGCTCGAAGATGGCCTCCGCCGGTTCCGACTGGAAGACCAACCCGGCCACCCAGATCAAGTGGGGCCTGGACTACATGAACTCCCGCTACGGCAGCCCGGTGAAGGCCTGGAACTTCTGGCAGACCAACCACTGGTACTGAGCCAACCGCAGCGCGCACAAAAGCCGCCGAAGGCGGCGGCCCCCGATCCCCGGGCCGCCGCCTTCGGCGTTCCCGCACCTCCGCGTGGTCAACTGGGGCGGTGAGCGCAGCAGAAGAAGCATCGCCGGACGAGACGTACGACCCGGAGGCGCGCGGGCTGCGGCTGGTGCTCGTGCTGCTGGCCCTGACGGTGGTCAGCGGGCTGATCGACGCCGTCAGCTATCTGGGCCTCGGCCGGGTCTTCACGGCCAACATGACCGGCAACGTGGTCGTCCTCGGCTTCGCGGCGGCCGGCGCGCCCGGATTCTCCGTGCCCCACACGGCAACCTCGCTGGGGTGCTTCCTGCTGGGCGCGGTGACCGGCGGCCGGCTGGCGGCCCGCGTCGGCAAGGGCTCTCGCCGCACCTGGACCCGCCTCACCCTCGCCGCAGAAGCGGTCCTGGTGGCCCTGTCGGCAGCGGTCGCCTTCACCTGGCCGCACGCCACCGGCACGGTCTACGCCCTGATCGCCCTGACGGGGTCCGCGATGGGCCTGCGCAACGCGACCGTCCGCAAGCTGGGCGTCGCCGACCTCACCACCACCGTCCTGACCATGACCCTGACCGGCCTGGCCTCCGAGTCCCGCCTCGGCGACGCCACCGGCCACCGCTCACCGCGCCGTACGGCCTCGGTGATCGCCATGCTCGCCGGCGCCTTCCTGGGCGCGTGGCTGGTCCTGCATCACGGCCTGGGCATCCCCCTGCTGATCGCGGCCCTCACCTCGGGAGTGCTGGCGGTGGTGGCATCCGGCAGGGAATGAGCCGTACGACCCTCGGACCGCAGGTCACTGACAAGGTCTGCGACCTCGGGGGAGGCAGGAACGGGGCGTTGGGGTAGGGGTGCTCCTGCCTCCCTCGGGGTGGGCCGACCCGTGCGGGTCAGCCGGTGGTGACCTGAAGTTCCTTGACGCCGTTGATCCAGGCCGAGCGCAGCCGGCGGGGCGTGTCGGCCGGCCGCAGGTCCGGCATCGCGTCGGCGATCGCGGTGAAGATCAGGTCGATCTCCAGGACGGCCAGGGACTTGCCGAGGCAGTAGTGGGGCCCGCCACCGCCGAAGCCGAGGTGGGGGTTGGGGTCACGGGTGATGTCGAAGGCGTCGGGGTCGGTGAAGACCTCGGGGTCGTGGTTGGCGGAGGCGTAGAACAGCCCGACGCGATCGCCCTTCTTGATCTGGACCCCGCCCAGCTCCGTGTCCTGGGTGGCCGTCCGCTGGAAGGCGTTGACCGGGGTCGCCCAGCGCACGATCTCCTCGGCCGTCGTGGCCGGCCGCTCCCGCTTGAACAGCTCCCACTGCTCGGGATGGGTCAGGAACGCGTGCATCCCGTGCGTGATGGCATTCCGGGTGGTCTCGTTCCCGGCCACCGCCAGCATCAGCACGAAGAAGCCGAACTCGTCCGAGTTCAGATTGCCCTCGTCCTCCGCCGCGACGAGCGTCGTGACGATGTCGTGGGCCGGGCACTTCTTCCGCTCGGCGGCCATGTTCATCGCGTAGGCGATGATCTCGGTGGCCGACTCCGCGCCGACCTCCTCGGTGATGGCGTACTCGGGATCGTCGTAGGCGATCATCTTGTTGGACCAGTCGAAGATCTTCGACCGGTCCTCCTGCGGCACGCCGATCAGCTCGGCGATGGCCTGCAGGGGCAGTTCGCAGGCGACCTCGGTGACGAAGTCGAAGGGCCCGGAGCGGGCACAGGCGGCCGAGACGATGGCCTGCGCACGCGCGCGGAGTCGCTCCTCCAGGGCGCGGATGGAACGTGGCGTGAAGCCGCGCTGCACGATCTGCCGCACCCGCGTATGTTCCGGAGGATCCATGTTGAGCAGGATCAGCCGCTGCACGTCGATCGCGTCGCGCTCGATGTGCTCGTTGAAGCGGATGATCGCGGTGTTGACGGTGGAGGAGAAGAGTTCCGGGTGCGTGGAGACGTACCGGACGTCCGCGTGCCGGGTCACGGCCCAGTAGCCGTCGTCGGCGAAGCCCGCGATGCCGTGCGGCTGCGGGATCCAGCGGACCGGCTCGGTGCGGCGCAGCTCGGCGAACTCCGGGAGGGGCACACGGTGGTGCAGCAGGTCGGGGTCGGTGAAGTCGAACCCGTCGGGCAGCGCGGGACAGTGCATCGGTCGGCTCCCGTCGTCCGTTCTGAGTTCCGTTCCGAGTCGGTTCCGAGTCGGTTCCGAGTCGGTTCTGACGGCCCATCAGCGAGTGCCGTGAAGGTAGTAACGGGTTCTACAAGTCGCAAGAGGTACGGCATCCCCAATCCGTGCGGAATTCGTGCAGATCGCGACTTCGGCAGCTGCACGACCCTTGCGGTGATGGACATCACGTCAGCAGACTGCTGGGCAGAACTAGAACGCGTACTAGTTCTGGAGGAGAGCCCTCTCGGAGAGGACCCGCACCCATGGCCGCCGAACCCGTGATCGTCGAAGCCGTCCGCACCCCGATCGGCAAGCGCGGCGGCGCGCTCGCCAACCTGCACCCCGCCTATCTCCTGGGCGAGACCTACCGTGAACTCCTCGGCCGCACCGGCATCCCCGCCGACGCGGTCGAGCAGATCGTCGGCGGCACGGTCACCCACGCCGGCGAACAGTCCATGAACCCCGCGCGCACGGCCTGGCTGACCATGGGGCTGCCGTACGAGACGGCGGCCACGACGGTCGACTGTCAGTGCGGCTCCTCGCAGCAGGCCTCGCACATGGTGGCCAACATGGTCGCCGCGGGTGTGATCGACGTCGGGATCAGCTGCGGCGTGGAGGCCATGTCCCGGGTCCCGCTGGGATCGGGTTCGAAGCACGGCCCCGGCAAACCGTTCCCCGACGAGTGGAACGTCGACCTGCCGAACCAGTTCGAGGCGGCGGAGCGGATCGCCCGGCACCGGGGCCTTACGCGGGAGAACGTCGACGCGCTGGGCCTGCGGTCACAGGAGCGGGCGGCGCTGGCGTGGGCGGAGGAACGCTTCAAGCGCGAGACATTCGCGGTCCAGGTGCCGACGACCGAGGAGGAGCAGTACGCCGGTCAGGGCATGTGGCGCCTGGTCGACAAGGACGAGGGCCTGCGGGACACGTCGACGGAGGCGCTGGCCGGCCTGAAGCCGGTGATGCCGACGGCCGTCCATACGGCGGGCAACTCGTCGCAGATCTCGGACGGGGCGGCGGCCATCGTGTGGGCGTCCAAGCGGATGGCTCGCGCACTGAAGCTCAGGCCGAGGGCAAGGATCGTCGCCCAGGCGTTGGTCGGCGCCAACCCGCACTTCCACCTGGACGGCCCGATCGACGCGACGCGCGCGGTGCTGGGCAAGGCGGGTATGTCGCTGAAGGACATCGACCTGGTCGAGATCAACGAGGCGTTCGCGTCCGTGGTGTTGAGCTGGGCCCAGGTCTTCGAACAGGACCTGGACAAGGTCAACGTCAACGGCGGTGCGATTGCCTTGGGCCATCCGGTGGGGGCGACAGGCGCCCGCCTGATCACCACCGCCCTGCACGAACTGGAGCGCACGGACAAGGAGTTCGCGCTGATCACCATGTGCGCGGGCGGTGGACTGGCTACCGGGACGATCATTCAGCGGTTGTAGAGGCCCAGTTCACGAAGGTGGTGAAGGCGGCGGGGTCGAGGGTGAGGATCGGTCCCGCCGGGGTCTTGGAGTCGCGGATGGCGACGGCGGTGGGGGCTTCTGCGATCTCGACGCAATCACCGCCCTGGTCTCCGCTGTACGACGACTTGCGCCAGGCGAGCGGACCGAGCGGCGCGCACTCGACGCATTCGCCGCCCTGGTCGCTGCTGTAGCTGGACTTACGCCACTTGCTCCCCATAGCGGTCCTCCATCACCTCTCGGATCAGCCCCGCCGAGTCCTTGATCGAGAGCGCGGCGGCTCGAAGATGATCGTATCGGAGCGAGCAGTCCTTGACAGTGTCCGGGTTCGCGGTCGGATGCCCACTGCCATATCCCTCGGTGTAAACGATGGTCGGATCGCCAGCGAAGCGGAAGGCGGTGAACGAGCCTGTCAGTCCCGCATGCGCCCCCGCCGAAAACGGCAGCACCTGGATGTTGATCCGCGGGTTGTTCTCGAAGGTCAACAGGTGAGCCAACTGCCCGCGCATGATCTCCGGTGCGCCGATCTCCTGCTTCAGCGCGGCCTCACTGAGGACCGGCCAGAAGACCGGCGGCTCCCCCTTCTCGAAGATGCGCTGGCGTGCCAGCCGGACGGCCGTGCGGTCGTCGAGGTCGGTGTCGTCCAGCGCGCCGAGCACCGCACGCACGTACTCCGGAGTCTGCAACAGCCCGTGGATCATGCCCATCTGAAACGTACAGATCTCCGCCGCCCGCACCTCCAACTCCGCCACCTGCTGAAACCACGCCGGGAGTTGGCTTCGCATCACCAGGGGGTGGAGCCGTGTCAGTAACCCGCCCGTACACAGCGCCGCATCCGCCCGCTGGCTGAAGTCGAGGGTCGGCAGCTTCCGTGCCGTCTCCACCTGGCCGACCATCGACCCCGTGTAGTTGATGATGTCCCCGAGCTGCTTCTGCGTGAGCCCCGCCGCCTCCCGGAAGCGACGCAACTCGAAGCCGTAGTAGTCGAGCGGTGAGGCGCTCGGGTCGAGGGTGTTGATGTTCACCACGGCAAGTCCCCTCTCGGACCCGTTGTGTTCAGGCTGTAGCCGAGCGTAGTGATCCGAGGTCAGCCTCGTCCTGTGAAACTCAACTTTCCCCACACTCCCCAGTACCGCATGAACCTCACCGTCGGAGAACACTCGGTCCGCCACATTCGCCGTATCGTCCGCTCGCTACTGAACGAATGGCAGCTGACGGAGCTGACGTTCGCCGTCGAGCTGGGCGTCAGCGAGCTGGTCACCAACGTCGTACGGCACGTACCTGACCGCCGCTGCACGGTACTGCTCGCGCGGCTGACGGCGGGCGTACGCGCCGAGGTGACCGACGGTGTCGCGCAACTCCCCTCTCCGCCAAGCGAAGTCGACCACGACTCGGAGAGCGGCCGGGGCCTGGCCCTGCTCGATGCCGTGGTCGACAAGTGGGGCGTGTCAGCGGCCGGCGGCGTCGGAAAGACGGTCTGGTTCGAGTGCGGGGCCGAGGGTGTTCCTCCCAGGCTGACTGAGGCGTGACCGCGGGGCCGCCCGGGAAAAGTGGCCGCCTTACTGGCGCCCGTTGGCCCAAAGCCTCCAATCACCGCCGGAGCCGCAGCTGACGGCGCCGAGGCAGCGCCCTGAGGCCCCGGTACCGGGCGGCCCGACGGTCACGTGCTGCCGACGGTCACCTTCTGTGCCTCTTGGGCGCCCGTAGCCGCCGTAACCGTCTTCGCCCTCGGGCCCTGGAACGCGTACGACAGCCCGAACCCCGCCGACACCACCGCCGCGCCGCCGACCGCGTCGAGCACCCAGTGGTTGCCGGTGGCGATGATGGCCGAGACGGTGAAGAGGGGGTGCAGCAGGCCGAGGGCCTTCATCCACCACTTCGGGGCGATCACCGCGATCACCACGCCGCACCACAGGGCCCAGCCGAAGTGCAGCGACGGCATCGCCGCGTACTGGTTGGTGACCGCGGTCAGGGTGCCGTAGTCCGGCTTGGAGAAGTCCTGGACGCCGTGGACGGTGTCGATGATGCCGAGGGTCGGCATCAGGCGCGGCGGCGCCAGTGGGAAGAGCCAGAAGCCGATCAGGGCGAGGAAGGTGGCGAAGCCCAGGGAGGCGCGGGCCCAGCGGTAGTCGACGGGGCGGCGCCAGTAGAGGACGGCGAGGACCGCCAGCGGGACCACGAAGTGGAAGGACTCGTAGTAGAAGCCGAAGAAGTCCCGCAGCCAGCCGATCGTGGCCACCGCGTGGTTGACCCCGTGCTCGATGTCGATGTGCAGGAACCGTTCGAGGTCGAGGACGAGACGGCCGTGCTGCTCGGCCGTCGCCCGGCCCCCGGTGTTGCTGCCACCGGTCGCGGCCAGGCGTACCTGCTGGTAAGCGGCGTACACGACCCGGATGAGCAGCAGTTCCAGGAGGAGGTTCGGGCGGGTGAGGACGCGGCGGAGGAAGGGCAGGAGGGGGACCCGGCGGAAGCGGGCCGGGAGCGCCGGCGCGTACTGCGCCGGGATCGGCCGCTGGTAGTGGGGGGAGGTCCGGGACAGGAAGGGGACGGCCGTGGCGGCGGCCAGGGCCGCCAGCAGGACGAGGTTGTCGCGCAGCGGGTACATCACCGCCATGTTCGGCAGCATCATCTTCGCCGGCAGGGTGGTGACCAGGATCATCGCGACCGGCCAGACGTACCGGTCGGAGGCCCGCCTGCCGACCCGGCCGACCATCGCGAGCAGCACCCACAGCAGCTGGTACTGCCAGGCGGTGGGCGAGACGGCGACGACGGCACAGCCGGTGACGGCCACGGCGAGCAGCAGCTGGCCGTCGTGGGCGTAGTGGACGGCGCGGCGCAGGGCGAGCGCGGCGACGGCGGCGGCGAGCACCAGGAAGAGGGCGATCTCCAGCGGGCCGGTCAGGCCCAGGCGGAGCAGGGCGCCGTGCAGGGACTGGTTGCCGAGGGCGTCGGCCTTGCCACCGAGGCCCACCCCGGCCATGTGGTGCACCCAGTACGTGTACGAGTCGTGCGGCAGCGCCGCCCAGGCGAGCGCGGTGCAGGCGGCGAAGGTGCCGGCCGTGGCGGCGGTGGCCCGGCGGCGGCCGGTGAACCACAGCAGCGGGGCGAAGAGCAGCATGGTCGGCTGCAGAGCGGCGGCCAGGCCTATGCACAGCCCGCTCTCACGCTCGCTGCGTACGGCGAAGCAGCCGAGCAGGACGAGCAGGACCGGGATGATGCTGGTCTGGCCGAGCCACAGGGCGTTGCGGACCGGCAGCGACAGCATGAGCAGGCTGATCGCGACGGGCGCGGCCAGCAGGGAGGTGCGGCGGCCGACGGGCTGGGGCAGCGCGCGGGCGGCCACCAGGCCGAGGGCGACGACCAGCAGCAGGGTGCCGAAGGTCCAGCCCCAGCCGAGGGCGGCCTGCGCGGAGCGGGTGAGGGGCTTGAGGACCAGGCCGGCGAAGGGGGTGCCGGTGAACCGGGTGGAGTCGTAGAGCGAGCCCTTCACGTGCAGGACGCCGTGGGGGCCGACCCAGGTCTCCAGGTCGGTCAGCCGCTCGCCGCTCGGCGTGGTGAGGACGACGGTCAGCTGCCGTATCGCGAGGATCGCGGCCACCGCCCACAGGGCGAGCCGGGCGGCGCGCAACCGCGCCTCTGCCGGGGCGCCGCCGAAGGTGTCCGCCGGTCGCCCGCTGTGCTCCACGTTCGCCACGCCTCGTCGGCCTCCCGCCCCGTCAGGTCCCGGCACCGGTGACGCCGGGTACTTCCGAGAACCCTATGAGGCTCCCGGCCCCCGGTGAAGGACGCAGGAAACCCGCACTTCACCTGACGTCCGTTCTCCTTTTGTCCGGATGACGATAGTCCGTGGCAGGGCTGGTTCCCCCTCCGGGGCGCGACAAGGATCACAGCGCGGGACCGGCATGCCTGATCGCGAGTGGGCAGACGTACCTGCGTATCCACCGTTTAACTGCACTATGCAGCTAACTGCATACAGGACGTAAGGAGCCGATGTCCGCCTATGGTCGCTTTTCGGCCCGTCCCCCGGCAGCGTCGCCGTACGGACCGCGTCACTGTCCCCGTCGAAAGGTAGGCGAGCCCCGTTTTGGCGACCGCCGCAGCAGTCTCCCCGTCCCTTCCGAAGACCCGGCGGGCCACCCAGGCCCGCGACGTCACCGTCACCGACCCCGCGCTCGTCAAGCGCGCCGTGAAGGCGGCCGCGCTCGGCAACGCGATGGAGTGGTTCGACTTCGGTGTCTACAGCTACATCGCGGTCACACTGGGCAAGGTCTTCTTCCCGTCCGGCAACCCGACCGCGCAGCTGCTGTCGACCTTCGGGGCCTTCGCGGCGGCCTTCCTGGTCCGGCCGCTCGGCGGCATGGTCTTCGGTCCGCTGGGCGACCGCGTGGGCCGCCAGAAGGTGCTCGCCCTCACGATGATCATGATGGCGGCGGGCACGTTCGCCATCGGCCTGATCCCGTCGTACGCGACGATCGGCGTGGGCGCGCCGCTGCTGCTCCTGGCCGCCCGGCTGGTGCAGGGCTTCTCGACCGGTGGTGAGTACGCGGGCGCGTCGACCTTCATCGCCGAGTACGCCCCCGACAAGAAGCGCGGCTTCTTCGGCAGCTGGCTGGAGTTCGGCACGCTGGCCGGGTACATCGGCGGTGCGGGTCTGGTCACCCTGATGACGGCTCTGCTGTCCACGCACGACCTGGTGTCCTGGGGCTGGCGGGTCCCGTTCCTGATCGCGGGCCCGATGGGCATCATCGGCCTGTATCTGCGGATGCGTCTCGAGGAGACCCCCGCGTTCGCGGCGGAGGTGGAGAAGGCGGAGGCCGCCCGGCCGAAGGTGCCGCTGCGCGAGATGGTCGCGGGCCAGTGGAAGGCCCTGCTGCTGTGCATGGGGCTGGTGCTGGTCTTCAACGTCACCGACTACATGCTGCTGTCGTACATGCCGAGCTACCTCACCAGTGA
This sequence comes from Streptomyces sp. RB17, assembly GCF_009604455.1. Classification (GTDB taxonomy): domain Bacteria; phylum Actinomycetota; class Actinomycetes; order Streptomycetales; family Streptomycetaceae; genus Streptomyces. The sequence continues at coordinate 862,052 of NZ_WEGL01000001.1, read as the reverse complement.
GCTGAAGTACGACGAGACGCACGGTCTGCTGGTCGTGCTCGGCGTGATGGCACTGATGATGATCGTCCAGCCGTTCGCGGGCGCGCTGACCGACCGGGTCGGCCGGCGTCCGGTGATCGCGGCGGGCTGCGCGGGCTTCCTGTTCCTGTCCATCCCCGCCGTGCTGTTGATCCGCCAGGGCAGTCTGCCGGCGGTGGGGCTGGGGATGGGCGCGCTGGGTCTGCTCCTGGTGTGCTTCACGGCGGCCATGCCGGCCGCGCTGCCCGCTCTCTTCCCGACGCGGGTGCGGTACGGGTCCCTGTCCATCGGGTTCAACGTGTCCGTTTCCCTGTTCGGCGGTACGACTCCGCTGGTCGTGACCGCGCTGATCGGGGCGACGGGGAACATGATGATGCCCGCGTACTACATGATGGCCGCGGCCGTGGTGGGCGGGTTCGCCGTGTGGCGGATGTCCGAGTGTGCGGGGCGGCCGCTGCCGGGTTCGGCGCCGTCGGTGGAGGGCCGGAGCTGAGCACCGCAGGGATGCCGGTTGTGTGCCGGGGGCGGGTGCGTGGGGGCTGATCGCGCCCACGCGACGGAGCCGCATATCGATGGCGGAGCCGCATATCGATACGGCCCGCGCCCCTTCGGCCGCCGAATCCGTCGGTGATCACCCCGTCGGCGCCCGTCGGCTGAGACGATGTCCGTGGGAAGGGCAGGCACTCGGGAAAGGCAGCAGGAGCATGAGCGACTCCCAGCTCTGGGACGACGTCGACGACTACTTCACCAGCCGGCTCGCCCCGGATGACGAGGCGCTGCGAGCGGCCCTGCGGGAGAACGACGCAGCCGGTCTGCCGCACATCGCCGTCACGGCGGCGCAGGGCAAGTTCCTCCAGCTACTCGCCCAGGTGCAGGGCGCGCGGCACATCCTGGAGATCGGCACACTCGGCGGTTACAGCACGATCTGGCTGGCCCGGGCCCTGCCCGAGGACGGCAGGCTGGTGTCGCTGGAGTACAGCGCCCGGCACGCGGAGGTGGCCACCCGGAACCTCGCCCGGGCCGGCCTGGACCGGATCGCGGAGGTGCGGGTGGGCCCGGCCCTGGAGTCGCTGCCCAAGCTCGCCGACGAGAACCCGGCCCCGTTCGACCTGGTGTTCATCGACGCCGACAAGGCCAACAACGCGCACTACGTGGAGTGGGCGCTGCGGCTCACCCGCACCGGCAGCCTGATCGTCGTGGACAACGTGGTGCGCGCCGGCCGGGTCGTCGACGCGGGCAGCACCGAGCCCGACGTCGTGGGCACACGCGCCGCGATCGAGCTGATCGCCACGCATCCGAGGCTGAGCGGCACCGCCATCCAGACGGTCGGCAGCAAGGGCTACGACGGCTTCGCGCTGGCCCGGGTGCTGGACTGAGCCGCCGCCCCCCTCGCCGCCCGGCCGGGGCTCAGGCCTCGTGGTAGAAGCCGACGTTGACACTGCGCGGCGCGGTGCGGTCCTGGACGACGATCTCGCCGGACCCGCCGCGCGGCAGCGGTACGGTCGCGCCGTAGCCGAGGGGCTGCGCGTACTCCCCGACCATCAGCCGTACTTCGGACGACGGCTCGGCCTGTGAGCCGCGCATCCAGGTGAGTTGCCAGCCGCCGTCCTGGCCGCACAGGAACTCGAGATGGACCCGGGAGACGAACAGCCAGTCCTCCGGGGTGACCAGCCGGCACATGGACGCGTCGCGGCCGACCCGGAGCACGGCGCCCGGTGCGCTGGGCGCCTCGGCCATCGTCATGCCGGCCGTGGAGCCCGCGTCGGCCCCGGAGACGGTGGCCATGGTGAGTTCGAGCACGAGCGTTTCCCCCTGTACGACCAACTGCACGACCGTCGTTGTCCGGCGGCCGCGTCTGCGGACCGCCGCCGCATGATAAAACGCCCGGCCGGGCCGCGTCCGGCACAATGGGGTTCATGACCGAGCGAAAGCCACCGGGCGTGCCGTTCGAGTCCTGGGTCGACAAGCAGATCCGCGACGCGCAGGGGCTCGGTGAGTTCGAGCGGCTGCCGGGCACGGGTGAGCCGCTGCCCGCCGAGCTCGACTCCACCTACGACGAACTGTGGTGGATCAAGCGGAAGATGGCGCGCGAGGGCCTGTCCGTCCTGCCGCCCGCCCTCGCCCTGCGCAAGGAGGCCGAGGACGCGCTCGCGGCGGCCTACGCGGCGCCCTCCGAGCGGATCGCGCGGAAGATCATCGAGGACGTCAACGTCAAGATCAAGGACATGATGTTCAAGCCGCCGCCCGGTCCGCCGCTGGGCAGGAAGCCGTACGACGTCGAGGCGGTCGTACGCGAGTGGCGGCAGCGCAGGGCTGCCGCCAGGCGTGGTCCCTCAGATGTGTAGCAGGCGGTCGGCCAGTTCCCGGTAGTCGCGCAGAGCCAGCCTGAGCTGCTCGGTGTCGGTGTCCGAGCCGGGTCCACGGTCCTCGGAGGCCTCCCAGGACCGCCGCAGCGTACGGCGCCGCCGCTCCACGGCCTCTTCGAACCGCCCCGCGATCTCCTCCAGCATGTGATCGGCCTGTTCGACCGCGCCCCGGGGCTCGTCCACGAACCCGACGGCCAGCTGCCGCATCGCCTGCTCCCAGCGGTCGGTCTCGTCGTGGGGCAGCAGGGGGGCACCGGTGCCGGAGGGAGCGGGGGCCGGTGCGCCTCCGGCTGCGGTCGCGGGCCGACGCGCGCCGGCACCGCCGGGCGCCGTCGGCCAGGCGTCCGGTGCCGTGGACTCGGTGGTGTGCGCGTCGCGCGCGCTCACCTCACCGGAGGACGGAACCCCCAGCCCGTCGTCCGGCATCGGGCTCTCGTACGCCGTACCGCCCTCACCGGACATGCGCCTCTCACCAGGCATGCGGCGGCTCTCGCGCGGTCCCCCGCGCCCACTCGGCAACCCGCTCCCCGCGGGCATCCGCCCCTCACCCGGCGGCATACCCCTCACCCCCGGCCCCGGCCTCTCACGCCGCGCCACGGGCTCAACCGGCACCCCAGGCTCGATCGGCCCGCCCTCGCCCGGCATCCGGCCCTCATCCGGCATACGCCCCCTCCGACTCTCATCCGGCACGCGCTCCCCGCCCGACGGCATACCCCTCACCCCCGGCCCCGGCCTCTCACGCCGCGCCACGGGCTCAACCGGCACCCCGGGCTCGATCGGCCGCACGCCCTCGCCCGGCATCCGGCCCTCATCCGGCATGCGGCCGCCGCCCGGAACACGGCCCTCTCCGGGCATCCGCCGCTCGCCGGCGATACCGCCGACACCCGGCATCCGGCCCTCCCCCGGCATGACACCCTCGCCCGGCATTCCGCTCTCACCCGGCATCCGGCCCTCGCCCGGTGTGCCGGTCTCGGGCCTTGGCGGCTCTGTCCCGGGGCGGGCGTTCGTGGGGGCCGGTGGGTGTGGGGGCGTGTCCTCCGGGGTGAGGTCGTCGGCTGTCAGGCCGTCTCTGCCGGGGCCGACCGAGCCGGGGAGGCGGGACGTGGCGCCCGGCGGCGGTTCGCCGGGGAGGCGTTCCTCCGGCAGGGGGTCGCTCGGGACGGCCCGGCCGAGGGGCGTGTCCTCCGGGGTCCAGTCCTCGTCCGGCGGCCGACGGAAGCGGCCGGTGGGACGATCGTCGCCGGGGCCGCTCGTCCTGTCCGACATGATGCTCAACCCTCCTTCGCGTGGCCGGTGCCGGCGTGGACCGCGCGGTGGCGGCCGGTTTCCCGGGAGGGGTGGGTCAGGTCGTCGAAGAGGGCGCGGGCGCCGACCAGCGCCGTACGCATCTCCTCGGTCCCGGAGCCCGCCTCGGTCAGCCCGTCGCGCGCCCCGGCGCGGGCCACCCGGTGCACCTGCCGATAGCCGTCGACGTGGTCGGCGTGGTGCACGGACAGCGCGGCGAACTGCTCCTCGTAGCGCCTGCCGTCCGGGTAGCCGCGCGCTGCAGCGAGGTCCGCGAGCAGCTGGTCGGCCTCGGTCACCGCCTGCCGCGGGGAGTCGACGAAGTGTTCCTGTACGGCCGTCCAGCGGGCGGTGTAGTGCTCACGCCCTGCCGGGTCCAGTGGCCGTTCGAGCAGGTCGCCGTGGCGTTCGACGCGCTCGGCCAGCTCCTGTTCGGCGGCCTTGGTGTCCCCGCCGTAGCGGGCGACGGTCCGCTCGTACTCGGGTCCGAAGCGCCGCTTCAGGCCGGGGCCGCCGTGCCGTCCGCTGCCGCGCACCACCAGGGAGGTGGCCGCGGCGATGACCACGGCCGCCGCGATCACGACGAACACGATCATGCCTGTGGACATGGTTGCCTTCCGATCGGCCGGCCCAGGTGGCCGGCTCCCCTGCCGGGTGACCCGGAAGGGGAGCCACAAACGGTGGTCAGTCGGCGAAGCGGCGCAGTCCGGTCACCGACCAGACGGTGGTGATGCGCCCGTCCACCACCTCCAGCAGGTCGATCCCGCTCTTCTGGGCGCCGTCCGGCAGGGTCACGTACCAGCAGCAGGCGGTCCGGCCGAGCGCGCCGTCCACCGTCGGTGTGCCGTCGACGAAGAACCGCAGTCCGGGCTTCTCCTCGCGGAAGGCGGAGACCAGGCCGGCCATCCCGGCCGGGCCGTACACCTCGTCCATGACCGCCCCGCGCTCGGGGTCGTTGCCGAAGTGGATGCGGAAGCCGGGCGCGAGGAAGGCCTCCGGGTCGCTGAGGTCGCCGTTCCACAGCGCGGTCCAACGGTCGAAGAGGGCGATGCCGGCGGCACGGGTGAGGGCGCTTGTCTGCTGTGTCGTTGTCATGGGCAGCAGCCTCCGCCGCGGCCGCGACACCCCCCTGTCGGTGATTGCCGTCACATCCGTCCCACCGCCGTCGCCGCGTCGATCAGACCACCGTCGCCGCGTCGAGCGGTACGACGTCGGAGCCGAGCGTGTCGAGCGCGGCGAGGTCGACGGCCCGGTGCGGGGCCCGCTCGTCCAGGGCCGCCGCCGCGCGGACCCGGTCCAGCCGGAAGCCGCGCGGCGCGTCCCGCAGCCGGCACCAGCCGGCCAGATACCAGTGCTCCTCGCCCCCGAGGAAGCCGAGCGGTTCCACGTCCCGCGCGGTGATACGGCCCGCCGCGTCGGCGTACTCCAGGCGCAACACCCGGCCGGCCGTCAGCGCCTCCCGCAGCGCGGCGGGCACCACGGGGCCGGCGGGCCGCGCCGGGCGGGCGGGCGGGACGAGCAGCCGTACCCGCCCGGTCAGCTCCGCCGCCGCCGTCCGCTCCCGTTCCGGCATCACGGCCAGCACCTTGTGCAGCGCACTGCGCGCGTCCGCCGCGAACGGCGTCCCGGTCAGGGCGTGCAGGCCCACGGCGAGGGCGGTCGCCTCGGCCGGGGTGATGGCCAGCGGCGGCAGCGTCCGTTCCCGGTCGAGGACGTACCCGCCGCTGCGGCCCGGCTCGGCATGGATGGGCACCCCGGACTGCTGCAACGCGGCAAGGTCCCGCTCGATCGTGCGGACACTGACCTCGAAGCGCCGGGCGAGCGCGCGGGCGCTGCGGGGCCGGGGAGCGGCGGCGCGCAGCTCCTCGACGAGGGCGTAGAGACGGTCGGTGCGGTTCACGGCAGACAGTCTGCGGAAATTCGCTCGGCGGTGCAGCGCCGGCCGCCGACAATGGCCGCCATGACGTGGACGATCACTGCGGAACCGTACGACTCCCCGGTCGCCGCCGCGCTGTGGCGGGCGTACTACACGGAGGTCAGCGACCGCTGGTATCTGCTGCACGAGGGCCGCCCGACCGACCCCGACGAGCTGGAGCGGGGGATCGCGGCCACGACCGGCGCCGAACTGGCGCCGCCGACCGGCCAGTTGCTCGTCGGCCGGTACGAGGGTGAGCCGGCCGGCTGCGCGGGGGTACGGCTGCTGGAGCCGGACACGGCGGAACTGACCCGGGTGTTCGTGTACGAGCGGCTGCGCGGCCGGGGCGGGGCCCCGTTGCTGGTGGCGGCCGCCGAGCAGGCCGCCCGCGCCCTCGGCGCCCGGTGGCTGGTCCTGGACACGCGCAGCGACCTGGTCGAGGCCCGCGCCCTGTACGCCCGCCTCGGCTACGCGGAGACCGACCCGCACAACGACGACGTCTACGCCGAGCACTGGTTCCGCAAGGAGCTGGCGCTCAGCTGACCTCGGCGGTCGTCGCGTCGTGCGGCCGCTCGCGCTCGGTGCCGCACAGTTCGCCGGTGAGTTCCCTGACCAGCTGGGTCAGGTCGGTGGAACGGCCGGGCTGCCACCAGTCGCCGAGGAGCTCGGCGAGGGACTCCTCGCGGGCCTTGGCGAGGCGTTCGGCGACCACGCGGCCCGAGGAGGTCAAGTACAGGTCCAGGCCCCGGCGTTCGGCCAGCCGCCGTTCCTCGACCTGGCGGGCGGCGGCCAGGACGGCCTCCAGCGGGACGGGGCTGCGCTCGGCGAGCACACAGGGCTCGACGGAGCCGTACTTGCGGATGCGCAGCAGCAGCCAGCTGGCGGCGGGCAGCAGGTCGTACCCGGCCCGCTCGGTGATCGTCCGGTAGATCTCGCGGCGGCCCGCCCGGGTGCCGAGGAGGGACAGGGCCCGGCAGCACTCGTCGTAGGAGGACCGCTCGACCGGGTTGGGCGGGATGGTCTCTGAGGCGTCCGGCGCGGTGACCGAGCCGCGCAGCCGGTCCTCCTTCAGGAACCAGGCCAGCAGGAAGCCGAGGAGGGCGACGGGGGCGGCGTAGAGGAAGACGTCGGTGATGGCGGAGGCGTACGCGTGCAGGGCCGCCGGGCGCAGGGTGGGTGGCAGGGCGGCGATGCCGCGGGGGTCGGACTTGAGGGCGTTCGGGGACGTGCCCGGGGGCAGGCTCACGCCCCGGAAGGCGGCGGCGAGTTTGTCGCCGAGCCGGCTCGCGAACACCGTGCCGAAGATCGCCACGCCGAAGGAGGCGCCGATGGAGCGGAAGAAGGTCGCGCCGGAGGTGGCGACGCCCAGGTCCTCGTACGACACCGCGTTCTGCACGATCAGGACGAGCACCTGCATGACCAGGCCGAGCCCGAGGCCGAACACGAAGAAGTAGCCGCTCATCTCGGCGGTGGAGCTGTGTTCGTCGAGCCGGTGGAGGAGGAGCAGGCCGAGGGTGGTGACGGCGGTGCCGGTGAGCGGGAACACCTTCCAGCGGCCGGTGCGGCTGACGATCTGCCCGGAGATCGTGGAGGACAGCAGCAGGCCGACCACCATGGGCAGCATGTGCACGCCGGACAGGGTCGGCGAGATGCCGTGCACGACCTGCAGGAAGGTCGGCAGATAGGTCATCGCGCCGAACATGGCGAAACCGACGATGAAGCTGATGACGGCGGCGAGACTGAAGGTGCGGACGCCGAACAGCTTCAGCGGCAGCACCGGTTCGGCGGCCCGCCGCTCCACGACGACGAACGCCACGGCCAGCAGGACGCCCAGCAGGGCCAGCCCGACGATCTGCGTCGAGCCCCAGGCCCAGGTCGTGCCGCCGAGCGAGGCGACGAGGACCAGGCAGGTGGCGACGGACGCGATCAGGAGCGTGCCCAGGTAGTCGACGACGTGGTGCGCGGTGTGGCGCGGGATGTGCAGGGCCGCGGCGATCACCGCGAGCGCGACCACGCCGACGGGCAGGTTGACGTAGAACACCCAGCGCCAGCTCAGATGCTCGGTGAACAGCCCGCCGAGCAGCGGGCCCAGCACGCTGGTCGCCCCGAACACGGCCCCGAACAGCCCCTGATATCGCCCGCGTTCACGGGGCGGCACGATGTCGCCGACGATGGCCATCGACAGCACCATCAGCCCGCCGCCGCCCAGCCCCTGCAGCGCCCGGAACCCGATCAGCTCGCCCATGTTCTGCGCCATGCCGCACAGCGCCGAGCCGACGAGGAAGATCACGATGGCGGTCTGGAACAGCCGTTTCCGCCCGTACTGGTCGCCGAGCTTGCCCCACAGCGGGGTCGCTGCGGTCGAGGCCAGCAGATAGGCGGTGACCACCCAGGACAGGTGCTCCAGGCCGCCGAGGTCGCTGACGATGGTGGGCAGCGCGGTCGACACGATCGTCTGGTCGAGCGCGGCGAGCAGCAGCCCGAGGAGCAGGGCGCCGATCGGAACGAACACGTTGCCGGAGACGTGCTCGGCGGCCTTGATCTCCTCCTGCGTGGCGGGCGTGTCCAGGGCCATGGAGACCTCCCGGGACTCGAGGGCTCGGGTGCACCTTCCATCGTGGTCGGTGTCACCGTCCATGGCCTGTCGAGTCCCGCGTTTCCGGCGGCGGATGCGAAGAAGATGCGCATAGTGTCGGTAGTTCGTGAGGGGAGGGGCGAACACGTGAGTGAATCCGAGGGCCGCGGCTGCCCGCAGTGCGGTGCACCGAGGGGCCCGGACCTGAGCCCGTCCTGCGACTGCACCGAGCGCGCGGCCGCGGCCCTGCGCGAGACGCGTACGGCCGAGGCGGCAGCGGCGGAGGACTTCGATCCGCTGCGGATCCGGCCGTATGTGGAGGTCGAGGCGGTCGAGGCGGTCGAGGCGACGCTGCCGTTGCAGTACCCCGAAGGGGCGCGGGGCCGCGTTCGATATGCGGCTGCCGCCGCGTGGGCGCGACCAGCCACATCGGCGCCGCAGCCGGACGGCGACCCACCGCGGCCGAACGACGACGCCGTACCACCGCCGAACCGGCGCCGCGCTCGCCGCACCGTCCTGTTGTCCGTCGCAGCCGCGGGCACGGCGCTCGTATCGGCGGCCGGGTTCGCAAGTGGGGTGTTCTCGTATCACACGCCGTCGCGGGATCGGGCGGCCCCGGAGATCAGGGAGAGCGTCCCGGAGGTGAGCACACCGGCCCCGACGTCACCGCCGGCACCCTCGTCCCCGGCCCCGTCCCACCCGCCGGTGCCGCCGCCCGCCGCCTCGGCGAGACTCCCGAGCCCACCGGCGACGCCGACCACGTCACCGACGCCGACCACTTCCCCTGCTACGACCCGCCGGGCCTCCCCCACAGCGTCCGCCACCGCACTGACCACTCCCGCCGTCACCCCTGTGCTGCAGCGCGGCGACCATGGTGAGCAGGTGACCGAACTCCAGGAGCGACTACGGCAGTTGAACCTCTACGGCGACCAGGTCAACGGCAGCTTCACCCGCCCGGTGGAGGACGCCGTACGCAACTACCAACTGGCACGGGGTATCCAGGGCGACACCCTCGGCGTGTACGGGCCGGCGACCCGGAAGAGCCTGGAGGGGGAGACGTCCGAGCCCTGAGAGCCGTGAGAGCCCTCTGGAGGTCGACGGAGCGCCCCGTCAGCCGATGTGCAGCCGGATCGTGCCGTCACCCGTCGCCTCGACCCGTACGCGCGTAATGTCCGGCACGACCACATCAGGTCCGTGCAGACCGGCGCGGGGCCCGACCCCCACGACCGTCATCCCCGCGGAGCGCCCCGCCGCGATCCCCGCGCCGGAGTCCTCGAAGACCACGCAGTCCGCCGGATCCACGCCCAGCTCGGCCGCGCCCTTCAGGAACCCCTCGGGATCGGGCTTGCTCGCACCCACCGACTCGGCGGTCACGCGGACCTCCGGCAGCGGCAGCCCGGCGGCGTTCATGCGCGCGGTGGACAGCGCGACGTCGGCGGAGGTCACCAGCGCGTGCGGGAGCGCGCGCAGGGAGGCGAGGAAGGCGCTCGCACCGGGGATCTCGACCACGCCGTCGGTGTCGGCGGTCTCCTCGGCGAGCATGCGGGCGTTGTCGGCGAGGTTCTGCTCCATGGGCCGGTCGGGCAGCAGTACGGCCATGGAGGCGTGTCCCTGCCGGCCGTGGACGACCTTCATCACCTCGTCTCCGTCCTGCCCGTGCCGCTCGGCCCAGCGGCGCCAGATGCGCTCGACGACGGCGTCCGAGTTGACGAGGGTGCCGTCCATGTCGAGCAGGAGGGCGCGGGCGGTGAGGACGGTGGGCGTGGGGGTGGCCGTCATCGGGCAGCTCCAGGAACGTACGGACCCCGACAGGGCGGAATGAACCCCGTCAGGGAGGGACAAGGCGGCCCCGCCCGCCGGTCAGGGAAAACGGGCGGGAGCCACTTTGTTCCTCCACGGTACAAAACCGGGGGCGGATCCCGCCACCGCTCCCGAAAGGGTTCACCGACCGTTCAGCTCGGCCGGGCCGCACGGCCGGCGTTCCGACCACGCCTGCCCCCGAAGTTCAGCCCGCCACCGCCTCGTACAGACTCCACACACCCAGCGCGAGCATCAGCAGCGCCGCGATCTGGGTGATCAGCCGCAGCGGCACCTTCTTCATCAGGGCCTTTCCGCCGACGATGCCGAGTCCGGCGACGGCCCACAGGCCGAGCACGGCGCCGAGGCCGACGGAGATCGGGTCGTCGTAGCGGGCGGCGAGGTTGGCGGTCATGATCTGGGTGAGATCGCCGAACTCGGCGACGAGGATCAGCATGAAACCCGTACCCGCGACCTTCCAGAAGGACTGGTCGGCGGGCTTCTTGATCTCCTCCTCGTCCTCGCCCTTGCTCAGCAGCAGCATCGCGGCTCCGCCGAGGAAGAGGACGCCGGTGAGGGCGTGCACGATCCGCTGCGGCAGCAGGGTCAGCACGCTGCCGGCCGCTACGGCGAGCACGACGTGCAGCAGGAAGGCGGCGGCGACACCCGCGAAGACGTAGCTCGCGCGGTAGCGGGTGCCGAGGACGAGGCCGGCGAGCGCGGTCTTGTCCGGCAGTTCGGCGAGGAAGATGACGCCGAAGACGAGCGCCGTCACGGTGATGCTGATCAAGGTTCCTCAATCGGTCGGGGCTGCCCACCGAGAGTGCGGTACGTCACGCGATGACACCTCGGCACGGCAGCACACTCGGCGCCCGTGTCGGGGGGACACGGACGTGCACTGCTTGCCGAAGGTCTCGCTGGCGGTCCTCGAAAGACTCGAGGGCCCGCCTCCGGGCGCCGGCTCAGGCTGGCTGAGCAGTATGTCGACGGTCCGGCGAAGAGCTACTCCCCTTCTGCGCCCCCCATCGTAAGGGATACGAAGGTTCGGCCCCCAATTGCCGCCGTAAGGCTTGTTGTGTCATGCACGCGTCATTACCTTCTTACCGAGCGCTCACCTTCCGGCAACACGGGCTCGCGAGCATTTCCCCCGCCCGCGCCCAACATCCCCACGTCACAAGGGAGTTCGCATGCCCAGGTGCTACGCGCGTCGACGACTGAGCATAGTCGCCGCTCTTACCGGTTTCATAGCCTCCGCCGCCCTGTTCAACTCCCCGAGCGCCTCCGCCGCGCTGCCCACGCCGGTCAGCGCAAGCACCGCCCGCAGCTACCTCTCCCAGCTCACCGTGGCCACGGAGAACCGCACCGGCTACAGCCGCGACCTCTTCCCGACCTGGATCACCATCTCGGGCACCTGCAACACCCGTGAGTGGATCCTCAAGCGGGACGGCACGAACGTCGTCACCGACTCCTCCTGCGTGGCCAAGAGCGGCAGCTGGTACTCCCCGTACGACGGCGCCACCTGGACCTCCCCCTCCGACGTCGACATCGACCACCTCGTCCCGCTGGCCGAGGCCTGGGACTCCGGCGCGAGCAAGTGGACCACCGCGCAGCGGCAGGCCTTCGCCAACGACGTCACCCGCCCCCAGCTCCTCGCCGTCACCGACAACGTGAACCAGGCCAAGGGCGACCAGGACCCGGCGACCTGGATCCCGTCCCGGTCCGCCTACGTCTGCACCTACGTCCGCGCCTGGGTGCAGGTGAAGTACTACTACGACCTCTCGGTCGACTCCGCGGAGAAGACGGCACTGACGAACTACCTGGCGAGCTGCTGACCGAGCCGCCGCCGGCTGTCCGGTGCCGCTCGCCGCAGTGCCCGTTCCAGGGGGCTCGCCCCCTGGAACGACCGACATGGCCCGGCTGGACCGAACGACCTACACGGCCTGGCGCCGCATGAGGAACCCCGCAGCCGCGCCCGCGGCGAAAAGGGCCGCGAAGGAGACGGCGGTGGCCAGCCACGTCGCGCCGAGCCACTGGGCGCCGTAGTAGCCGAGGGCGACGCTGTACGCGGCCCAGGAGAGGCCGGCCAGGGCGGACCAGGGGACGAAGTCGCGGGCGCGGCGATGGGCGGCGCCGGCGCAGAAGGAGACCACCGAGCGGCCCGCCGGGGCGAACCGGGCGAGCACGACCAGCGCGCCGCCGCCCCGGGCCAGGGCATCGCCGAGACGTTCCTGCGCGGTGGTCAGCCGCCGGGAGCGCGCTATCGCCCGGTCCAGCCGCGCGCCACCCCGCCAGGCCAGGCGGTACGCCACCAGATCGCCGAGGACCGAGGCGGTCGCCGCGGCGAGGATCAGGACCAGGAGGTCCGGCACATTGTGCGGGACCTGGCCGGCCGCCGCGCCCGAGCCCGCCGCCGCTGCCGTACCCGCCGTGATGACGAGCACGCCGCTGGGCAGCACCGGCACGAACACGTCGAGCAGAACGGACAGGACGACCGCGGCATAGATCCACGGTCCGGCGGCCAAAGCCCCCACGTTCTCGAACACCACGACTCCCGTTGCTCCCCCGTTGACAGCCATACAGCGTACGCCCGGGGTGTGACAGAAGGGGCTAGGGGGGCGAACAAGGCGCAGGCGGGTTTCCGTGACCTCGGACACGCTCCGTCACCCGAACAGCGCACGCTGTGCGGCGGAGCCCCTCCGCATCCGTCGCAATAGAAGAGAGACCTGTCCGGAACATCAGGCACAACATCTGAACGAAGCAGCGCATAAGCGCAGAAAAAGGTGCACATCATGGTGGCAGCAGCCATATCCGCGGGCACCCTCGCCGCAGTCCTGTTCGCGACCGGGACCGGAAGCGCCCCCCATGCCTCCACGCTGGAGAACTACGGCGTGTTCTCCGCGCCGGCCGCGTCCGGCAAGTCGAGCGCGGTGGCGTACGACCGGGCCCTCGTCCCGGCGGGCGCCCTGATCCAGGTCCGGCAGATCACCGGGGCGAATGGTGTCACGACCGTCCAGCTGCGGGTGGCCGGCGTCAAGCCCAACCATCTCTTCGGGGTCCACATCCATCAGAAGGCCTGCGGCGCCGATCCCGCCGCCGCCGGCAAGCACTACCAGAACCACCCCGGCACGGACGCCTCCCACACCACCAAGGACAACGAGGTCTGGCTGGACTTCAAGTCCAACGCCAACGGGATCGGCAGCGCCGGCGCCAAGCACGCCTGGGCCTTCCGGAAGGGCCAGGCGGGCTCGGTGGTGATCCACAACGAGCCCGGCCTCAAGGGCAGCCGGGTGGCCTGCTTCACCGTGCCGTTCGGAACGTCGTAGGCGGGGCCGGCCGGAGCCGGGCGGCGCCCTCCCCCCTCGTGGCGGGGAAGGGCGCCGCGCCGGATCAGGCGGCTATCGGGGTCTGCTCGGTGGCGGCCCGGCCGTCCGCGACGGTGCGGCGGGCGACGAGCCGGTCGAGCCCGAAGGCGCCGGACCCGGTGAAGACCAGCAGGAGGAAGGCCCAGCAGAACTGGACCGACAGCTCGCCGCCGTTCTGGATGGGCCACAGCGCGGCCTGCTGGTGCACGTCGAAGTAGGCGAACGCCATCGAGCCCGAGGCGATCAGCGCGGCACCGCGGGTGCCGAGGCCGAGGAGCACCAGGCCGCCGGCGACCAGCTGGATCACGGCCGCGTACCAGCCGGGCCAGGTGCCGGCCGGGATCGTCCCGCCCTGGGTGCCGGCGGCACCGCCGAGGACGCCGAAGAGGGACGCGGCGCCGTGCACCGTGAAGAGCAGGCCTACGACGATGCGGAAGAGCCCGAGGACATAGGGCTGAGCGGAGTTGAGACGTGCGGTCATGAGGGGGGTTCTCCTCTTCGGTGTCGGTCTGACCGGCCGGGGACGTCCGAGTGGCCGGTCGCGGTGGGGGCGGCGGTACCGAATGAGGGACCCAGGTTAGGGCTACCTAATCAATGCTTGCAAGTTCAACATTTGGCCATAGGGGTGACTCCGCTTGCGGCTCCGCTTCGTGAAACGCCGCACGCAGGACGACCCGCGCGGCCGGCGTCGGCGCGCGGCAACGTGACCGATTCCCGTGCGGGTGCGCCGTGGCCGGTCGCACCCACGCGGCGGAACCGCCTGCCGAACAGGACCCCGCGCCTACGGGGCGCTTCGCGCCGACTGCCCCCGCACCTCCAGCCCCCCGAGCAGCTCCGCGGTGGCCTCGGCCACCGCGGCCACCGCGCGGTCGAAGACCTCGCGGTTGTGCGCGGCGGGGGCCCGGAACCCCGAGATCTTCCGCACGTACTGCAGCGCGGCGGCGTGGATGTCCTCTTCCGTGGCCTCACCGGGCAGCACGGGCGGACGCAATGTCTTGATACTCCGGCACATGCCCCCAGTCTCACGCACACTGCCCGCGTCAGGTGCGATGATCACACCGAAGGCGGCCACCGACTCACGGGGCCGACCGTCGAAAGGACAGCCTCATGGCGAACCCCCTGGCCAACTCCCCGGCGGAAAAGCGCAGTTTGGCCGTGCTCGGCCCCGGCGGCACCGGCGGGCTCCTCGCCGCCCTGCTCTCCCGCTCCGGACACCGCGTCGTCTGCCTGGCCCAGGACCGTACGGCCGACGCCCTGCGCCGTACCGGAATCACGGTCCACAGCCCGCAGTTCGGTGAGTTCACCGCGGACGTCGAGGCGGACACCGAGCTGCGCGAGCCGGTGGACGCCTGTCTGATCGCCGTCAAGCACACCGCGCTGGACGCCGCCCTCACCCGGGTGCCGCCCGAGGCTCTCGGGGACGCCCTGGTCGTACCGCTCCTGAACGGCGTCGAACACCCCGCCGCCCTGCGCTCCCGCTACCGCCCCGACCGGGTCGCCCCGGCGGTGATCCGCGTGGAGTCCACCCGGGTCGCCCCGGGGGTGATCGAACACGGCAGCCCGTTCACGGAGATGGACCTGGCCGGGGACGCCGTACCCCGCCCTCGTCTCGAGGAGTTCGCGGCCGCCCTCGTCTCCGCCGGTGTGACGGCCCGGGTGGTCGAGGACGAGACGGCGGCCCTGTGGGCCAAGATGGCGTTCCTCGCCCCCTTCGCCCTGCTGACCACGCGGTACGGCCTCCCGCTCGGCGAGGTCCGCACCCGACACCGGGCCGAGCTGGAGTCCCTGGTCGCCGAGACCGCCGCGGTCAGCCGGGCCTGCGGCGCCCCCGCCGACCCGGCCCAGGCACTGGCCCGGTACGACGCCTTCCAGCCCGGCGCCAAGTCATCCATGCAGCGCGACGCCGAGGCGGGCCGGCCGCTCGAACTCGACGCCATCGGCGGCGCACTGCTCCGCGCGGCCGACCGGCACGGCGTCCCGGCGCCGACGACGGCCCGCCTGGTCACCGAACTGCGCGCCGCCGGCCACTGAGGACGTGCGTCGGCTCAGTGGGTCGACAGCCACTGAGCCGACACCGGATGCACGGCGGCGAGCCCGCACGTGGTGATCAGCATGCCGGTGTTACGGCGGGCGGCACCGACCGCGGCATCGCCCAGCTGCGCGAGGCCCGCGACGATCAGCTGGAGTCCCTCGGCACGGTACAGCGGGTGCGCGACCCACGGGACCCCCGCCGCGCACTCACCCTCACCGGCCGAGTGACGCGGACCGGGGGCGCTTCCGAGGCCACCTGCCTTCTGGGGCCACCCGGCTTCTGGGCACCTGTTCGAGGCCACCCGTTCGGCTGAACCTCCCTCGGACCCCATGAACGAACTCGCCACTCAAAATCGAACAGGCGTAGCATTGCCATGTGGCTACGACCTATGAATTCCCCAGTGACCTCCTCGCCGGTCAGGAGGAGCTGCATCAGGTCCGGGCCGAGCTGTCGGCCCTGCTCAAGCGCCTGCCCTGGTCGGTCGAGCCGATGGACGGCTTCAGCGACGACACCGGCTGGCGGAAGGTGGAGCGGCCCGCGTCCCCGGGCTGGACGGCGGACGAACAGGCCGAGGTGGAGAAGCTGCGCCGCCGCGAGCACGAACTCGCGGTCTTCGTCAGCACACACCGCTTCTGGGCCGACGTCGCCGCAGCGGACCGCATGGACGCCCGCACCGGGCTCAAGCACGCACACGAGCGGTCGAGCGGAGGGGAATGAGAAGAGCCCCCGGCCGTGCGGCCGGGGGCTCCGTCGGTGGGCGCGGACGGTTTCGAACCGCCGACATCCTGCTTGTAAGGCAGGCGCTCTACCCCTGAGCTACGCACCCCGACATCCGGGCTGTGCGCCCAGGACGAGTCGACAGCCTACCTTGCCGGAGCCGGTGGGCGGCAAACCCGTGAGGCACCGGCGGACTCCGGCGACGGTTCCGTGTATGTGCAGCTGTCCGGCGTGCCCGACCGGGTGGACGCCTCCAGCGTCAACGGCGCCGTCACACTCGGGAAACCGAGGGCGCCGAGCGCGAACTGACCGGCCCATGTGTTTCGTCTACAACGGGTGGGAGAATGACACCACCCACGGCGGACCACAGCACGGGAGAGGGATGTGACGGCGACACCGGGCACGCCAGCGACGCGGACGTACCCGCCGTCGACCGTAAGGGCCCGGTCCGGGTCCACGGCCCTGCGCGACACCCTCACCCTGATCGGCCTGCCGGTCCTGGCCGCGCTCGCCCTGCCCGCCGCGTTCGCCGGCGGCGGCACCCGGCGCTGGTTCGGCGGCCGGGCGGAGAGCCAGCGGGCCGAGGCGCAGGCCGCGAAGGACGCCGCGGCGGCCGCGTTCTACGAACTGGACACCGCCCAGCGTGACCTGCGGATCTCCATCGAGACCATCACGGCCGTGGACGACTCGCCCGCCGCCCGCCGTGCCGTCACCGACTTCACGGCGCTCGGGCAGCGCATCGACGAGGCCAGCCAGCGGTACATCCAGGCCGTCGACGCCCATGATCTCGACCGGGACGACCTGGAGGCCTCGGCCGCCTCCCGGGCGCGCTCGGAGCTGACGACCGCCAAGGACGAACTGGTCCGGGTCAAACAGGAGCTGGACCGTTTCGGCACCTCGCTCGGGCCGCTGCTGGGCAAGGCCGAGACCCAGCTGGCCCGGCTGGCGCCCGCCGTGGAGCGGGCCCGGCAGGCGCTGCTCGGCGCGAGCAACGCCCTGGACGCCGTACGGGAGCAGGGGCTGCGGGCCGATGACCTGGCCGGCCGGCTCGCCGCGCTGTCTCCCGAGCTGACCAAGCTGAACCAGGGCGCCGGACAGCACGGCGTGGCGCAGACGGTGGAACGGGCCGAGCGGGTGCAGCGGGAGGCCGGGGCGATCCGGGCCGAGGCCGAGCGGCTGCCGGAGAAGGCCGCCGAGATCGATCACCGGCTGGTCAGCCTGCGCACCCGGGCCCAGGCGCTGACCACCAGGGCCGGGCAGGTGGACCCGGTGCTGAGCGAGCTGCGGCGCCGGTTCGCGGCCGCCTGCTGGCAGGACCTGCAGCACGTGCCCGCGCAGGCCGCGGAGAACGTACGGCAGGCCGAGCTCAAGCTCCGCGAGGCCCAGACGGCGCGGGACGCCCAGCGCTGGCCGGACGCCACATCGCTGCTGTCGACGGTACGGGCCCTGCTGAACACCACCGACGAGGCCGTGTCGGCCGCGGGTGAGCGGCTGCGGCGGCTGAACGAGGTACAGAAGGATCCGCAGGCGGAGATCGAGCGGACCCGGTTCGCGATCCGGGACGCCCAGCGGCTGGCCATGACGGGCCGTACGACCCCCGATCCCCGGCACGCCCGGCCGCTGGACGACGCGGTGGGGCGGCTGGAGCGGGCGATCGGTTCGCTGGAGACCGGGCGGCATCCCGATTTCTGGCACTTCCTGACCGAGACGGACGCCGTCCGGCAGACGGTGGCTCGGGTGGTGGCGCAGATCCGGGAAGAGCGCGGGGGGCACTGAGCGGGGGCGCGCCGTAGGGGGCCTGTGGTGTGCCGGGTGCGGGCCGAGCAGAGCCGTGCGTGTTGCCGGGTATGCCCGGGCAGGCGGATATTGGATGGACGCATGGCCTCCGCTAGCGCCCGAGGGAGGCGGACATGGCCACACACGCAGTGCACACGAAACCGCGGCGGCGGATGGAGTTCGACAAGCACCTGCCCGTCGACCACCGGCTGAACACGGTCTACCGCATCGGTGCGGGCCTGATCGGCGCGTTCCTCGTCGCATTCGGCATCCTGGGTCTGATCAACCACATCGGTTTCTTCGACACCGGCGGTAACTCGGTCGCCGGGCTGAACACCAACGGAACGCTGAGCGTGCTGTCCATCGTCGTCGGGGCGATCCTGCTCGCCGGCATGGTGATCGGCGGAAACGTGGCGTCCACGCTGAACCTGGTGTTCGGGATGCTGTTCCTGCTGAACGGCTTCCTGAACCTCGCCCTGCTGGACACCCCGAACAACTTCCTGGCGTTCAAGATCCAGAACGTGTTCTTCAGCTTCATCGTGGGCCTGCTGCTGATGACCTTCGGCATGTACGGCCGGGTCGGCTCGACCCTGCCGCACGACAATCCGTACTGGCGGGCCCGCCATCCCGATGCGGGCGGGCAGGAGCATCCCCAGGTCGGCAGCTAATCTGTGCCCATGCCTCGCTATGAGTACCGCTGCCGTACCTGCGGCGACACGTTCGAACTGAGCCGTCCCATGGCCGAGTCCGCCGCCCCCGCGACGTGCCCTGCGGGGCATGACGACACGGTGAAGTTGCTGTCGACGGTGGCGGTGGGCGGTACGAGCGCCCCAGCCCCCGCAGCCGGCGGAGGCTGCTGTGGTGGGGGCTGTTGCGGTTAGTCGCCTACGGGGTGCCACGCAATGCCGTCGCGCGAGTGCGGCACTGTCGTGGCTAGTCGCGCCCACGCGGCGGCAGCCGCATATCTGACACGGCCCCGCGCCCCTGGGTTGGCTGCCGTACCGCCCTCAGAAACTCCCGCACGATTCTCTCCCCCGCCAGCACCCCTCGCTCCGGCAGCGCGCTGACCTCCGGCGCTGCCCAGCCCGTGTCCGCCAGTTCGCCATGCCCCGGGCGCCAGCCGCGGTCGGCGGCGAGGAGGAGGTCGGCGTCCAGGAGGGAGTCCCCGGCGGCCAGGGTCAGCTCCGCGCCGGTGCGACGGGCGAGTTCGTGAACGGCCGCGCTCTTGGTGAGGGGCTTCGGGACGGCGTAGATCTTGCGGCCCTGGAGCGAGACGGTCCAGCCGCGGTTCTCCGCCCACACCGCCAGCTCCTTGACCCAGTCCTCGGGCAGCAGTTCGCGCTCGACGACCAGGTAGGTGAACAGGTCCTCGGCGATGCGGTGCTTGCGCACCCAGACCGGGTCCGCCGAGCGCATCAGATGGTCGTGGACCTCGGCCAGCGGCGCGCACTCGTCGGCGAGACGGGCCAGCACACCGGCATGCCAGTCGGCGTCCGTCACACCGTCGACGAGCAGATGGCCGCCGTTGGCGCAGATCGCGTACTTCGGGGGCGGCCCGGGCAGGTTGATCCTTTGGTACTGCTTGCGCGTGCGGGTCGTCGTCGGCACGAAGACGGCCGTGTCACCGAGGTCGGTCAGCAGCTGGGCCGCCGTCTCCGTCATGTAGGAGAGCGGCTTGCTCTCGTGCACCTCCACGCACAGCAGCCGGGGCGCCCGCGCGTCCGGCATGGTCAGCGCGAGGGCCGCCGAGGAGTAGATCAGCGTACGGTCGAGGTCGCTCGCCACCAGTACCGGCATCAGACACTCACCGCCTTGCCGTCGGCGCCCGTGGCACCGCGCGTGTACTTGGGGTGGATCAAGCCGACGCAGGTGTACGGCAGGTCACCGACCTCCTCGACGGGCACACCCCGCTGCTCGGCGAGCATGCGCACGTGGTCGAGGTCGGCGCCGGCCCCTGCGCGGGCCAGGATCTTCCACGGCACCCGGCGCAGCAGCACCCGGGTGGTCTCGCCGACGCCGGGCTTGACGAGGTTCACGTCGTGGATGCCGTACTCCTCGCTGATCCGCTCGACGGCCCGCCAGCCGGCCCACGTCGGGGCGCGGTCCTCGGCCATCAGCTCCTTGACCGCGGTGTCGACGGTGTCGGCGACCTCCGGGAAGCGGGCGGAGACGGCGTCGAGGAAGGCCACGGAGACGTCGGCGCCGGCGAGTTCGCGGTAGAACTTCGCGCCGTGGAAGTCGTCCGGGCCGACCAGGTCGGCGCGCAGCACCGTACGGGAAATCAGGCCGGAGACGGTCGAGTTGAGGCAGGCGGAGGGTATGAGGAAGTCCTCACGGGTGCCGTAGGTACGTACACAGGAGCCCGGGTCGGCGAGTACGGCGATCTCCGGGTCGAAGCCGGTGACGCCCTCCTTCGCCTCGAACTCCTCGACGGCCTGGGTGAGTTCGCGGGTGATGGCGCCCTTGCCGGTCCAGCCGTCGACGAAGACGACATCGCGGGGGTCGTGGTGGGCGGCGAGCCAGCGCAGCGCGTTCGCGTCGATGCCCCGGCCGCGCACGATCGACACCGCGTAGTGCGGCAGGTCGAGGCCGTACCGGTACTGGGCCCAGCGGCGCATCAGGATGCCGACCGGGGTGCCCGCGCGGGCGAGCGAGACCAGGACGGGACGGGGCGACCGCTCGGCGATGACGGCCTCGGTCACCACACCGACGGCCTGGGCGATCCGGGCGGCGGAGGTGTCGAGGGCCGTGTGGAACAGCTCCTGGTACTGCTCGCTCGGCTGGTACTCCACCGGCAGCGACTCGGCGTAGTGCGCGCCGCCGCTCTGGATGGCCTCCTCCCGTTCCTCGGTCGGCGCCTCCAGCGTGACGTCGGAGAGGTCCTGGAGCAGCCATCCGACCTCCTCCGGCGCGTAACTGGAGAATGCGGGGCCACGGAGGGGCTCGGGCAGCATGGCCGGCCTTTCGGAAGCGTGCGGTACGTACGACGGGACGACCGCGAGCAGGACGTGCGGGGTGTGTGCGGCGAGGCGGGCCAGCAGGCCGTCGGGCGCGTGCAGGGCGGGGGTGTCGGCGACGGAGTCGACCACGGCCACCACGGCGTCGAAGCCGCCGCCCGCGACGTTGTAGGCGTACCTCTCGCCGGGGCCGTCGGCCGGGTCGTCGTGGGCGGGGAAGACCAGGCGGGTACGGATCGCATACCCCGGGTCGTCCAGCGCGAGGACGGGCGAGCGGGTGGTGGTGGAGAACCGCACCTCGGCCGATACGACCTGCTCCAGCTCCCGGGCCAGGCGCAGGGGGGCGTACATCAGCTCTTCGAAGCCGAGGACGAGGACGCGGTAGGCGTCGGCGGGCAGGGCGTCGGCAATTCGGGCGGCCATGGCGGGCAGCGCGGATTCCAGGCGGGCCCGGTGGGCGGGGGTGAAGCCGTGCCGAGCGCCGTCGGGGAGACGGTGAGGCCAGTGGAGTTCTATCCGCCTGGGCTGGTGCACCCCTTCAGGGGCGCGGGACTGTGTCTGATGTGCGGCTACCGCCGCGTGGGCGCGATCAACCACACCGGAGCCGCGCCCGGCGGACTCATAGCGACCGACCAGTTGCTGCCCCTTCTCCAGCACGCCCTCCGGCAACCGTACGATCCCGGACGCGGCGGCGACCAGATCCACCCGCGCCCCGATCTCGTCGGCGAACCGCTCCATCCGCTCGACGTCCTCAGCCGAGCGCATATCGACAAGCGCAACCACCACGTACCGCCCCCGCGGATACCGCTCATGCAGGTCACGGATGGTGTTCAACACGGTGTTACCGGTGGAGAACTCGTCGTCGACCAAGACCAGCGGGCCCTGGCCGGACAGCAGCTCCGGATCCTCGGGCAGCAGGAGGTGAGACGTGGCATGCGAGTGCGACTCCTCGAAGCCGCCCGCACGGGCGACCCCGGCCACCGGGCGACGCGTGGAGTGCAGATACGGCGCCGTACCCAGACCGTCGGCCACCGCGTGCCCCAGCCCGGTCGCGGTCTCCGCATAGCCGAGGACGACGGCGGCACCGGCCTCCGCCTCGCCGAGCAGCGCGGCGACCTGGCGGCCCAGGCGGTAGCCGTGCCCGTACACCACCGTCGGCGACTGCGGCACATGCTTGCCGAGGACGTTCGAGACCAGCAGATGGGCCCGCTTGGGGTTGCGGCGCAGGGCGAGCCCCAGCAGGGCCCGCAGGCCGTCCTCCCCCACGAGTTCGACCCCGAGCCGCTCGGCGACCCAGCTGCCGGACCAGACCCCGTCGTTCACAGCGTTCTTCATGCGTTCCTTGACGTCGTTGAAAGATCGGCCCGGCTCAGCCGGGTATCCCTGCGGCGAGCAGCTCCACGAAGCCGACGTCCTCGTGGGCCACGCCGAAGACCTCGGCGCGCAGCAGGGTCCGCTCGGCCCAGGCGCGGTGCGGCTTCACTTCGTTCATCTTGTTCGTGTAGGCCGACCGGAGTACACCCCCGCCGCCGCGTTCCGGCCGCAGGATGTCCTGGGCGTCGCTGTACTCCTCGTGGCTGACCACGGACAGCGCGTGCACGGGCAGCACGTGGGAGGGGTGGATGCAGGTCTTGCCGAGCAGGCCGTTGGCCTGGTCGAGGGAGATCTCCCGCAGCAGTCCGTCCATGGCGTGCTCGATCAGCCTCTCGCGCAGCTCGACGGCCTGCACCTCCAGGAAGGGGCTCTGCCTGAGCTGCGGCTTGAACATGCGCTCCGAGACCCGGAAGTACTCCCACACGGGCCCGGTCACGGTGAATCCGGTGCCATCGGCCCGGCCCAGCATGTTCACGACGTCCGCGATCACCGAGGCGACGATCTGCACGTCGTAGGCGGTCATGTCGGGGGCGCGGCGCAGGCCGTAGGAGGAGCAGAAGTCGGTCACGCCGAGGCGCAGCGCCAGCACTCGGTCGCGGTACTTGTCGACGGCGCGGGCGATGCCCTCCAGGGTGTCCACGCGGGACTCGCGGTAGAGCAGCTCCGGGGACTCCAGGACGGGCATGGCGAACAGCCGGCGCCCGCTGACCGCCTCGGCGGCCGTGAGGGCCTCCAGGAAGGGGATGCCGCGCTCCTCGGTGAACTTCGGCAGCACGAAGCCGGAGAGCAGCCGCGCGGACGGGCCGAGGCGCCGGACGAGATCGGGGATCTGTCCGGGGGTGCGCACCCGGATGAAGAGCAGCGGCGGCTCGGTCCCGGGGCGAGCGGCCAGGTCGGCGAACTGCTCGACAAGGTTCTCCTCGCCCGCCACGACGTCCGCGTCGTCGATCGAGTCCTCCAGGCACAGCACCATCGAGACCACGCCGTTCCCGGCCTGCTTGACGATGTCGTCGGCGAGCCGCGGCCGGGTGGCCGGGCTGTACAGGGTGGCGCCGAGGGCGGTGGCGAGCAGCCGGGCCGGAGAGTCGGCGGTGAACGCGCACGGCTCCCGGTGGAAGAGGCGCTGCCGCACCTCGGGGGCGATGTGCCCGAAATGACGCATAGGACTCCCTCAGGGTGTGAGCCCGAGTCTCAGTGTTCGGTAAAGGGTGGCCGGTAATAGTACGTAGGGATCCATGTCAGGGGTTCCCGGCGGGCATGAATTTCCGGTAACTCGCCCGTGTCGGCGATGCACTGGGCAACCACCCCCCGCATTGTCGTGGCCAGGACGGAGAAGGCAGGATGACCGCATGACGCACGCGATGCTGAAGGGGTCGAACGTCCCGCTGGAGGCCGACACGGTGCGCGCCGTGCTGCGCTGGGCGCCCGGGCAGGGCGTCCCGGACGTGGACGCGTCGGCGCTGCTGCTGGGCCCCGACGGCCGTGTGCGCTCCGACGAGGACTTCGTCTTCTACAACCAGCCCCGGCACCCCTCCGGAAAGGTGTGGCGGCTGGGCAAGAAGCGCGTCGCCGAGGGGCTGACCGACACGGTCCAGACGGACCTGCCCGGTGTCGAGCCGGACGTCGGCCGGATCCTGCTGGTCGCGTCCGCGGACGGCGTCACCTTCGACCGGGTGCCCGCGCTGTGCATCCTGCTGTACGACGCCGCGGTGGCCGACGCCGAGCCGCTGGCCCGGTTCGAGATCAAGCCGGAGACGGGCGCGGAGACGGCGCTGATCTGCGGTGAGCTGTACCGGCGCGGGGAGGGCTGGAAGTTCCGGGCGCTGGGCGAGGGGTATTCGAACGGGCTGAAGGGGCTCGCCACGGACTTCGGTATCTCGGTGGACGAGGCGGACATGGAGGAGCCGCAGCCTTCTCAGCCGCTTCCGCCCGAGCAGCCGACGTCCGCCGTGCCGCAGCAGCCGCCAGCCTACGGCTATCCGCAGCCGGCGTCGGCTCCGCCGGCGTACGGATACCCCCAGCCGGTGCCGGTGGCTGTGGGGCCGGTGGATCCGAACTTCCGGTTGCCGCCGCAGGGGCCGCAGTTCATCGGGCGGTGAGCGGTCCTACCGCTCAGCGATCCACCTTCGTCTTGTAACCCCTCCCCCACTGCAACCCCCATCCGTACAACCGGTCCAGCTCCCCCTGGAAGCCGTACACGAACTTCACCTCTCGGCGGACGACCAGTTCGCCCTTGATGTTCTCGATCATCACCACGGCGCAGGAGCGGGCCTGGGGATGGCGTTCGTCGAGGCCTATCTCGATGCGGGGGCCGTTGCTGGGGTACAGGGTGACGATGGCGTGGGTGCGGTCGAAGGCCGGGGTCTGGTCGTAGATGTAGACGAAGACCAGGAGGCGCTTGATGGCGTCGCGGTGGTCGAGGTTGACGTACATCGTCTCGCCGGACGCCGAGCCGAACCGGTCGTCGCCGCTGAGCTTGATGTACGGCGGGGCGTTGACGTCGCCGAGGTAGTTGCCCAGCGGCTGGACGACGCCCTTGGTGCCGTCGGTCAGTTCGTACAGGCAGCCCAGGTCGAGGTCGACGTTGACCATGCTCTGGCCGTGGCCGAGGACCTCCGGCGGCTTGAGGGCCTTGAAGGGGTGCCTGAAGAGGCTCGTGCGCTGGTTGCCGTCGAAGTCGGAGGTGCGCATCCGCCAGGTGAGGTTGACGCGCAGGTGGCCGGTGGCCGCGTCCTGCTTGGTGAGGGACACCGTCTGGTGCCGCCTGGTCAGTTCGATGGCGTTCGTCGCGTTGCCCGCGTCGAAGTCGGCGGCGCTGGCGCCCCGCAGCCCGTCGAAGAAACCCATTCCCGCCCCCAGGTGGTCACGTACTCGTCCTCAACGCCGTCGGGGCGGCCGACCGCGTCGGCCGCCCCGATCCAGAGCGTTCCTCGCCGGGCGGGGTGTCACACCCCGTCACGGCCCGGAGCTGTCCCGTAGGGGATCCGGATCACACCCCTGAGGAGACCTCGGCCTTCTCGTCGGTGCCCTCGCCCTCGGCGGCCAGTGCGCGGTTGCGCCGGACGGAGGACCAGAAGGACAAGGCGATCAGGACGACGCCGACCAGGCCGGTGATGACCTCGTTGATCTCGTACTGGATGGTGACCATGAGGATCACGGCCAGGGCGCCGATGGCGTAGTGGGCGCCGTGCTCCAGGAAGACGTAGTCGTCGAGGGTGCCCTGGCGGACCAGGTAGACGGTGAGCGACCGGACGTACATCGCGCCGATGCCGAGGCCGAGGGCCATCATCACGATGTCGTTGGTGATGGCGAAGGCGCCGATCACGCCGTCGAAGGAGAAGGACGCGTCCAGGACCTCCAGGTAGAGGAACATGAAGAACGCGGCCTGGCCGGCCAGCAGCACCGCCGACTTCTTCTTGCCGGTGCGGGCGGCCTCTTCCTCCTCCTCGTGCTCGCGCTCCTCCTCTTCCTCCAGCCGGTCCTCGAAGTAGCCGGACAGACCGCCGACGATCATGTACGTGATCAGGCCGGCGATGCCGGCGATCAGGACCGTCTGGGCCTTGTCGACATGGGCGCCGCCGTGCTGGTGGGCGTGGGTGGCGAAGGTGAAGGAGGTGATCAGCAGGACGATCAGGGCGATGCAGACCGCCAGCATGTCGACCTTGCCGAGCTTGGCGAGCGGCCGCTCGATCCAGCGCAGCCACTGGATGTCCCGGTCCTCGAAGATGAAGTCCAGGAAGATCATCAGCAGGAACATCCCGCCGAACGCGGCGATCGCCGGGTGGGCGTCGGTGACCAGCTGCTGGTAGCGGTCCTTGTCGGCGAAGGCCAGGTGGACCGCGTCGACGGGGTTGAGCTTGGCGGTGAGGGCGACGATCACGACGGGGAAGACCAGCCGCATGCCGAACACCGCGATGAGAACGCCGACCGTGAGGAAGATCTTCTGCCAGAAGGCGTTCATCTTCTTCAGGATGCCGGCGTTGACCACCGCGTTGTCGAACGACAGCGAGATCTCGAGGACGGCCAGGATCGCGACGACACCGAAGGCCTCCCACCCCCCGTAGAAGACCGCGGCGACGAGGCCGAGCGCGGTGACCGCGAACGACCAGCCGAAGGTTTTCAGAAGCACTGGCTACCCAATCGTGTCTGGGGGTCCCTCCCAGACGAAGTCTGGGGGAGAGGCTCCCCCGCGCCGTACTCGGCTTTGCTAAACGTTGACCCCGAGTCTAGAGGTGCACCCTACCGGCGGTACCGCCCAGGGCAACCCTCACCGAAAAGCCACAGCACAGGCTCCTGGGAGCGTGCTCGGCTACGAGACGTTCACCCCGAAGTCCAGGGCGATGCCGCGCAGGCCCGAGGCATACCCCTGCCCGACGGCGCGGAACTTCCATTCGCCCTGGTAGCGGTACAGCTCGCCGAAGATCATGGCGGTCTCGGTGGAGGCGTCCTCGCTGAGGTCGTAGCGGGCCAGTTCCTGGCCGTCGGCCTGGTTCACGACCCGGATGAAGGCGTTGGAGACCTGGCCGAAGGTCTGGCCGCGCTCGTCCGCCATGTGGATGGAGACAGGGAAGGCGATCTTCTCGCAGTGCGCCGGCACCTTGGCCAGGTCCACCAGGATCGACTCGTCGTCGCCCTCGCCCTCACCGGTGAGGTTGTCACCGGTGTGCTCCACCGAGCCGTCCGGGCTCTTGAGCTGGTTGTAGAACACGAACCACTCGTCGCCCAGGACGCGGTTGCCGGCGCCGCACAGCAGCGCGCTGGCGTCCAGGTCGAAGGGGGCGCCGGTGGTGGAACGCGCGTCCCAGCCGAGCCCGATCATGACGTTGGTGAGGTTCGGTGCGGCTTTGGAGAGGGAGACGTTGCCTCCCTTGGCGAGCGTGACGCCCATGATGGTGGTCCTCCCCTAGTGGTGCTTCCCTGGTTGTCCTGCACCGTCCGGCGCCGACCGTAAACGGTGCGGCGCCGGACGGTGCAGGTGTCGTAACCCTGCCGGGATCAGACGTTGACGCCGAAGTCCTGCGCGATGCCGCGCAGGCCCGAGGCGTAGCCCTGGCCGATGGCGCGGAACTTCCACTCCGCGCCGTGCCGGTACAGCTCGCCGAAGACCATGGCGGTCTCGGTGGAGGCGTCCTCGCTCAGGTCGTAGCGGGCGATCTCCTGCTCGCCCGCCTGGTTCACGACGCGGATGAAGGCGTTGCGGACCTGGCCGAAGGACTGCTGGCGGTTCTCGGCGTCGTAGATCGACACCGGGAAGACGATCTTCTCGATGTCGGCCGGGACGCCGGCCAGGTTGATCTTGATCTGTTCGTCGTCGCCCTCGCCCTCACCGGTGATGTTGTCACCGGTGTGCTCGACCGAGCCGTCGGGGCTCTTGAGGTTGTTGAAGAAGACGAAGTGCTGGTCGCTGGCGACCTTGCCGGTGTTGTTCAGCAGCAGTGCGCTCGCGTCGAGGTCGAAGTCGGAGCCGGTCGTGGTGCGCACGTCCCACCCCAGACCGACGATGACGGCGGTCAGGCCCGGGGCCTCCTTCGTCAGCGATACGTTGCCGCCCTTGCTGAGGCTGACTCCCACGGGTCCTCCATGTGGTCTCCAGGGGCGGGGAGCCCCGTCGTGCTTCGGATATGGGATCAACGAGCCGATCCTAGTGACGGGTTCCCGCCCCCCGCAGACCCTGGACCCGGAGAATCACAGGTGTCGGCCACGGTCGGCCTACAGCGGCCTACAGGGTGTCGAGCGCCTTCACGTAGTCGTTCAGGTCGCGCGCGTCGGGCAGGCCGTTGACCACGGTCCACCGCACGACGCCCTCCTTGTCGATGATGAAGGTGCCCCGGACGGCGCATCCCTTGTCCTCGTCGAAGACGCCGTACGCGCGCGAGACGTTGCCGTGCGGCCAGAAGTCGCTGAGCAGCGGGTACTCCAGGCCCTCCTGCTCGGCGAAGACGCGCAGGGTGTGGATGGAGTCGTTGGAGACGGCGAGCAGCTGGGTGTCGCGGCCTTCGAACTTCGGCAGGTTGTCGCGCAGCTCGCACAGCTCGCCGGTGCAGACGCCGGTGAAGGCGAAGGGGTAGAAGAGCAGGACCACGTTCTTCTCGCCGCGGAGGTCCGACAGCTTCACGGTCCGGCCGTGGTTGTCCTTGAGCTCGAAGTCGGGCGCCTTGTCGCCGACCTGGATCGCCATCGTCGTGCATCCCTTCGGTGGGCCGTTCGGGTGAGCGCACAGCACACCCTCGGGTCCACCCTACGCAGCGATCACCGCGGCACCACGGACGGGCTGGGCCGAGAACCAGCCCGTCCGGTGCTCGTGGACGAGGCGTTTACTTCTTGCCGGACTTCGCCGCCTTGGGCGTCGCCAGACGCGAGCCGCTCCAGTCCTTGCCGACGCTGACGCTCTTGGACGCCGTCAGGCCGGCGGTCGTCGCGGCTTCCGAGATGTCGCTCGGCTCCACGTACCCCGTACGGCCGGTCTTCGGCGTCAGGAGCAGGATCGCGCCACCCTCTTCGATGTACGTGGTGGCATCCACCAGCGCATCCGTCAGGTCGCCGTCGTCGTCACGGAACCACAGCACAACGGCGTCGGCCACGTCGTCGTAGTCCTCGTCCATGAGGTCGCCTTCGATGGTTTCCTCGATGGCCTCACGGAGCTCCTGATCGACGTCGTCGTCGTAGCCGATCTCCTGGACCACCTGCCCGGGCTGGAACCCCAGCCTGGCGGCAGGGTTCGTCCGCTCCTCCGCGTGGTCCGCGGTCGCGCTCACGGGTTGCCTCCTGATCATGTCTTGATGAGTATCTCAGCCACGCGCGTGCGCGAAGCATTGGCCGTAGTCCACACGGGCGGGACCGATCGCGCAAGTACCCGGCCGTCCGGACCGCCGAAACGGTGACGATCCCGGCCGTGTCGTCGCAACTCCTGGCACCGTACCCCGATTCCGCGCGACCCACATCACACCGATGTGCCCGCTTTGCACCGTTCGGAATCCTCGCGGAATCATCCAGCCGTACGCCTCTCGAACACCTTTGCCAAGCACGTCACACCCCGGGCGTATCGTTGCGTTTTGACCGGTGCGGACACGATGCGTGCCGAGGAGATGACGTACGCCGTCCCGAGGTACACGATGGGGAACGGTGTAGGCAGGTGCAAAAAATCGGCCCTCTGACAGGTAAGGAACAGCGTGGCTTCCGGATCCGATCGCAATCCGATCATCATTGGCGGCCTTCCGAGTCAGGTTCCTGACTTCGATCCCGAAGAGACCCAGGAGTGGCTCGACTCCCTCGACGCCGCCGTGGACGAGCGCGGCCGGGAGAGGGCCCGCTATCTCATGCTCCGGCTGATCGAGCGGGCCCGCGAGCGGCGCGTGGCCGTGCCCGAGATGCGCAGCACGGACTACGTCAACACGATCCCCACCAAGAGCGAGCCGTTCTTCCCGGGCAACGAGGAGATCGAGCGCAAGATCCTCAACGCCACCCGCTGGAACGCGGCCGTGATGGTCTCGCGCGCCCAGCGCCCCGGCATCGGCGTCGGCGGCCACATCGCGACCTTCGCCTCCTCGGCCTCGCTGTACGACGTCGGCTTCAACCACTTCTTCCGCGGCAAGGACCAGGGCGACGGCGGCGACCAGGTCTTCTTCCAGGGCCACGCCTCCCCGGGCATCTACGCCCGCGCGTACCTGCTCGACCGGCTCACCGCGGACCAGCTCGACGGCTTCCGCCAGGAGAAGTCGAAGTACCCCGACGGCCTGTCCAGCTACCCGCACCCGCGCTCGATGCCGGACTTCTGGGAGTTCCCGACGGTCTCCATGGGCCTCGGCCCGCTCGGCGCGATCTACCAGGCGCGGATGAACCGCTACATGGAGGCGCGCGGCATCGCCGACACCTCCAGGTCGCACGTGTGGGCGTTCCTCGGTGACGGCGAGATGGACGAGCCGGAGTCGCTCGGCCAGCTGTCCATCGCGGCCCGGGAGGGCCTGGACAACCTGACCTTCGTCGTCAACTGCAACCTGCAGCGGCTCGACGGCCCGGTGCGCGGCAACGGCAAGATCATCCAGGAGCTGGAGTCGATCTTCCGCGGCGCCGGCTGGAACGTGATCAAGCTGATCTGGGACCGCACCTGGGACCCGCTGCTCGCGCAGGACCGGGACGGCATCCTCGTCAACAAGATGAACACGACCCCGGACGGCCAGTTCCAGACGTACGCCACGGAGTCCGGCGCGTACATCCGCGAGCACTTCTTCGGCGACGACCACCGGCTGCGCGCGATGGTCGAGAACATGACCGACGACCAGATCCTGCACCTGGGCCGCGGCGGTCACGACCACCGCAAGATCTACGCCGCCTTCAAGGCGGCCACGGAGCACAAGGGTCAGCCGACGGTCATCCTGGCCAAGACGATCAAGGGCTGGACGCTGGGCCCCAACTTCGAGGGCCGCAACGCCACGCACCAGATGAAGAAGCTGACGGTCGACGACCTCAAGCGCTTCCGGGACCGGCTGCACCTGCCGATCTCCGACAGGGAGCTGGAGTCCGGCGCGCCGCCGTACTACCACCCGGGGCGGAACACCGACGAGATCCAGTACATGCACGACATGCGCAAGCAGTGCGGCGGGTACGTCCCGACGCGCGTCGTGCGCTCCCAGCCGCTCGCGCTACCGGACGACAAGGCGTACGCGACCGTGAAGAAGGGCACGGGCCAGCAGTCCATCGCCACGACCATGGCCTTCGTCCGGCTCCTCAAGGACCTCATGCGGGACAAGGAGATCGGCAAGCGGTTCGTGCTGATCGCGCCGGACGAGTACCGCACGTTCGGCATGGACTCCTTCTTCCCGAGCGCGAAGATCTACAACCCGCTCGGCCAGCAGTACGAGTCGGTGGACCGGGAGCTGCTCCTGGCCTACAAGGAGTCGCCGACCGGCCAGATGCTGCACGACGGCATCTCCGAGGCGGGCTGCACGGCCTCCCTGATCGCGGCGGGCTCGGCCTACGCCACGCACGGCGAGCCGCTGATCCCGGTCTACGTCTTCTACTCGATGTTCGGTTTCCAGCGCACGGGCGACCAGTTCTGGCAGATGGCCGACCAGCTGGCGCGCGGATTCGTACTGGGCGCGACCGCCGGCCGTACGACCCTGACCGGTGAGGGCCTGCAGCATGCGGACGGCCACTCGCAGCTGCTCGCCTCGACCAACCCGGCGTGCGTGGCCTACGACCCGGCGTACGCCTACGAGATCGCGCACATCGTCCAGGACGGCCTGCGCCGCATGTACGGCGGCGACGCCGAGCACCCGCACGGCGAGGACGTCTTCTACTACCTGACCGTCTACAACGAGCCCATCCAGCACCCGGCCGAGCCGGCGAACGTGGACGTCGAGGGCATCCTCAAGGGCGTCCACAAGCTCAGCGAGGGCACGAACGGCTCGGTCCCGGCGCAGATCATGGCGTCCGGCGTCGCGGTTCCGTGGGCGCTGGAGGCGCAGCGGATGCTGGCCGCGGACTGGAACGTGCGCGCCGACGTCTGGTCGGCCACCTCCTGGAACGAGCTGCGCCGCGAGGCCGTGGCCTGCGAGGAGCACAACCTGCTGCATCCGGAGGAGGAGCAGCGGGTGCCGTATGTGACGCGCAAGCTCAGCGGCGCGGAGGGCCCGTTCGTGGCCGTGTCCGACTGGATGCGATCGGTTCCGGACCAGATCGCGCGGTGGGTGCCGGGCACGTACCAGTCGCTGGGCGCGGACGGCTTCGGCTTCGCCGACACCCGGGGTGCGGCGCGGCGCTTCTTCCACATCGACGCCCAGTCGATCGTCGTCGCGGTGCTCACCGAACTGGCCCGCGAGGGCAAGGTGGACCGGTCGGTGCTGAAGCAGGCCATCGACCGCTACCAGCTGCTGGACGTGTCGGCGGCGCATCCGGGGGCGGCGGGCGGCGACGCGTAGCCGCGGCGCTCCGCTTTGGCCGGGGCAACCGGGGAGGGCCTGCAGGTTCGACGCCGGGTGCGGGCGTGTGGGGGCTGGTCGCGCAGTTCCCCGCGCCCCTTCGGGCGCGGGTGCGCCTCGAACGGGAACATCCGGACGCTGGGTGACGCGGTGTGGCCGTCATTCACGCCGATGACGACTGCGGGGAGCGCCCCGTAAGGGGCGCGGGGAACTGCGCGACCAGCCACAGCGGACCCGCACCCGGCAACGGCGAGGAATCCCACCCCAGTTGCCGCACGGCCAGAGCGCCGCAGGCAAAGGCGCGCGCAGCCCCCTCCGCAGCGCGCGCCACAGCCCGGCCGTCCTCCCGTGCCCTGCGGAGGACCTGACCCACTGTGACCTGCGGCGCGCGCCCGGTGCGAGCGATCTTTAGCGGAGTCACCCTGATAGGGGAACTCCGAGCGGAAGAGGCCTGGCAGGGGCCCGGGCGGCGGTCCTCAGATGTGGCCCACGCCCGCGCCCGCCTCCGTGTTCGCGCCCCGCTTGGTGAGCAGCGCGACGAGGACGGCGACCGCCGCCACGCCCGCCGCGACCAGGGAGGCGAGGCTCATGCCGGAGATGAAGGTGTGGTGCGCGACCTCGGTGATCTTCGCGGCGATCTGGTCCGGGACCCCCTTCGGCACCGGGGCGACGCCGACCTGGACCGCCTCCGAGGCCTTGTCCAGCTGACCCGGGGTCAGCTGCTGCAGCCCGGCACCGGTCCAGTTGCCCGGCAGGTCGCTGTCGACCTTGGAGGCCATCACGGCGCCCAGCACGGCCGTACCGAGGCTGCCACCGATCTGCATGGCCGCCTGCTGGAGGCCGCCCGCCACACCGGAGAGCTCCATCGGGGCGTTGCCGACGATGACCTCTGTCGCGCCGACCATGACCGGCGCGAGGCCGAGGCCGAGAAGCGCGAACCAGACCGACATCACGCCGCTGCCGGTGTCGGCCTCGAGCGTCGACATGCCGTACATGGCGATCGCGGTCGCGGCCATGCCGCCGGCCAGCGGGATGCGCGGGCCGAGCTTGGTGATCGCGGCACCGGCGAGCGGCGAGCCGACGATCATCATGCCGGTGAGCGGCAGCAGGTGCAGGCCGGCGTCGATGGGGCTCATGCCGTGGACGTTCTGGAGGTAGAACGTCACGAAGAACAGTCCGCCCATGAACGCGATGGCCATGAGGACCATCAGGACCACGCCCGCCGACAGCGGGACCGAGCGGAAGAGGCCCAGGGGGATCAGGGGCTCGGCGACCCGCGTCTCCCAGAAGGAGAACAGGGCGAAGAGCACCACCGACGCGGCGATGAAGATCCACGTCTTGCTGTCGCCCCAGCCCCAGGTCGGGGCCTTGATCAGCGCCCAGACCAGGCAGAACATCGCGCCGGAGAGCAGGGCGATGCCGAGGATGTCGAAGGAGCGCGGCGCGTTCTCGGCGCGGTGGTCGCGCAGGATCAGCACGCCCAGCACCAGGGCGAGCGCTCCGACCGGGACGTTGATGAAGAACACCGACTGCCAGTTGACGTGCTCGACGAGGACGCCGCCGAGGATCGGGCCGCCCGCGGTGGACGCGCCGATCACCATGCCCCAGATGCCGATGGCCATGTTGAGCTTCTCGGCCGGGAAGGTGGCCCGCAGCAGGCCGAGCGCGGCCGGCATCAGCAGCGCGCCGAACAGGCCCTGGAAGACACGGAAGGTGACGACCGCGGCGATGCTGTGGGACAGGCCGATGGCGCCGGAGGCGGCGGCGAAGCCGGTCACGCCGATGAGGAAGGTCTGCCGGTGGCCGAAGCGGTCACCGAGCTTGCCCGCGGTGATCAGGGAGACCGCGAGGGCGAGGAAGTATCCGTTGGTGATCCACTGCACCTGGGCGAAGGTGGCCCCCAGGTCCTTCTGGATCGCCGGGTTGGCGATCGCCACGATGGTGCCGTCCAGGGCCACCATCATGACGCCCACGGCGACGGTGATCAGGGTGAGCCAGGGGTGGCCGCGCAGCCCCGCGGCCGGAGGCGACTCGAGCGGGGCTTCCGGTGCCGCGTCCCCCGGCCCCGTCGCGTCGATGGTGGTCTGACTAGTCATACCGTCGAGGCTAGTGACAGTCTCTGACATTTGACAAATAATTTCATCCGTCAGTAACTGACACATATGGAAACACTGCGCGAACGCAAGAAACAGCGCACCCGGGAAGCGCTGCTGCGGGCCGCTCTGGAGCTGTTCACGACCCAGGGGTACGAGCACACGACCGTCGACGAGATCGCCGAGGCCGTCGACGTCTCGCAGCGCACCTTCTTCCGTTACTTCGCCGGCAAGGAGGACGCGGCTCTCGCGGTCCAGGAGATGACGGAGGCCCGCTTCGTCGAGGCCGTACGCGCGCGTCCGGCACACGAGGCGCCGCTGGAGGCGTTGCGCCAGGCGGTCCTGGAGGGCTGGGACGAGATCCGGGAGACCGTCGAGTCGGCCGTCCCGGTCGAGCTGTATCTGCGCATGTACCGGACGATCGAGTCGACGCCCGCGCTGCTCGCCGCCCATCTGCGCCGCTCGGCGGCCACGGAGGAGACGATCGCGCGCCTGCTGGCCGAGCGCGAGGGCGTGGACGTGGACGCCGACCCGCGACCGCGGCTGGCCGTGGCCGTGTTCGGCGGCGTGATAAGGGTCACCGAACGGCAGTGGTGCACGGGCGGCGACTTCAGTCTGGTGGCGATCCGTCAACTCACCGCGTCCTACCTCGATCAGGTGGGTTCGGCGCTCACCGGGAACTGGCGCTCCGACAGAGATCGTTGACAAGGCGTTCGACCCTTCACGAAACGTGATACCTGTCACTCGGTTACCCCGAGACCCTCCCGTTCTCCTAGTGTGTCCTCCCAGTGACTTCCTTCGACACCTCCCCGCAACTGAACGTCTGGCGCGCACTGCTGGCGCTGGCCGTGGTGTTCGTGATGCTCGCGACCACCGGCTGGACCGCACTGCACAGCCACCGGGAGTCGACCGCGCTGCAGGCCTCGCTCGCCAAGTGGGAGCACGGCAGCATCCACGGCCTGCATCTGCCGGACCCCCAGGCCGCACCGACCGTGCTCAGCCGTTTCTTCGCTTCCCTCTCCCCCGAGGACCAGGGCCGTCTCGTCCACCGCTACCCGCTCGCGGTCGGCAACATGAACGGCGCCCCCGTCGCCTTGCGCTACCGCGCCAACCACATCGCGCTGGAGCAGCAACGCAAGGTCGAGAAGAAACGCATGCACGACGGCCGGCTCAGCACGGTCGGACAGCAGGACGCGGGCCGTCGTATGCACCGCTACGAGGATCTCGTGAGCCCCGGCCGGCAGATCCTGGCCTTCGACCCCGAGGGCTCGGGCCGTGTCGCGGAGGTGTTCGGAAACCTGGAAAAGGCGCAGCGGATCTCGGTCGTCGTTCCCGGCGTCGACACCGATCTGCTCACCTTCCAGAAGACCAACCGCCAGTACACCGCCCCGGTCGGCATGGCCAAGGCGCTGTACGCGGCGGAGCGCGCACAGAGCCCCGCGACCCGTACGGCCGTGATCGCCTGGGCCGACTACACCGCCCCCGACGGACTCGGCGTGGACGCGGCCACCGGGCTGCGCGCCGAGGACGGCGCCGTACGGCTGAACGCGCTGCTGGGCGGCCTGCCCGGCCGTGCCCCGGTGGCGATGGTCTGCCACAGCTACGGCACCGTGGTCTGCGGGGTGGCCGCGCACGACATGCCGCGCCGGGTGACCGACATAGCGGTGGCCGCGAGCCCCGGCATGCGGGTCTCCGACGCCTCCCACCTGGGCACCACCGCCCGGGTGTGGGCCATGCGGGACGCCAGCGACTGGATCCAGGACGTGCCGTATCTGGAGCTCGGCGGGCTCGGGCACGGGGCCGATCCGGTGTCCTCGGCGTTCGGTGCGCGGGTGCTGTCCGCCCGGGACGCGCAGGGCCACGCCGGCTATTTCCAGCCGGGCACGGACAGCCTGCGCAACCTCGCCGCCGTGGGCGTCGGGGCGTACGACGCGGTGACGTGCGCACGCGAGAACGACCTGTGCCGGGCCGGTGTGCCCGGCACCAGTACGGCCGGACGCGCGTAGAAACAGCAGGAAGTGCGGTCTGCGCGGGTGGCGACGGAGGGGCACGTGCCGCATACGATGAGCCGCATGGGTGACGTACTGGCGGGTTTTCATGCCGTCTGGGAGTTCGAGTCCGACTCCGTGCTCATCCGTTACGAACGGGGGATTCGAACACCGAAGCTCTTCCAGGCGCTCGGGGAACGGCGGATCCCGCTGTCCGCGGTCGAGGGCGTGACGCTCTCCCCGGGCAAGCGCGGCACCGTCGTGCTGCGGCTGCTGCCGCGCGCCGGCGCGGATCCGCTGATGGAGGCGGCGGCCGGGCAGCTGAAGGAGGGCTCCGATCCGTACCGGCTGGTGCTGCCGGCCGAGCGGGAGACGCTCGCCGAGTACTACGCCGACGAGCTGAAGGGGCTGTTGACCGAGTCCGGGTCCACCGACCGGTATCTGGTGGCGGCGCCCGAGGCTCCGCTGTCGTTCAAGGCGTACGACGGGAAAGCGAGCTTCGACGGTACGGCCGTGCAGTTCCGCTGGTCGTGGACGGGCGCGTCGTCGGCGAAGTGGAAGGCCGGCGACCAGAGCTTTCCGGTCACGGAGCTGAGCGGGGTGGAGTGGCGGTCGCCGGAGGTGTTCGAGGGGCATCTGCGGTTGGTCGGACGCTCGGTCGAATCGGCTGCCGTGCAACCCGATCAGGACCCGGCGGCGGTGGTTTTCGGTCTCGGGTACGGGCCGGTACACGAGTCACTGCCGTTCGCCGCGGCAGTCCTCGCCGCCGTACGCACGCGGGGGCCGGTGCCTGTGGCACCGGCCCCGTCACGC
This sequence comes from Streptomyces sp. RB17, assembly GCF_009604455.1. Lineage (GTDB taxonomy): Bacteria > Actinomycetota > Actinomycetes > Streptomycetales > Streptomycetaceae > Streptomyces. Next base: position 825,068 of record NZ_WEGL01000001.1, on the reverse strand, counting down.
CGCGACCCCGCGGACATCGCCGAACGGATCCGGCATCTCGGGGAGTTGCATCAGGCCGGGTTGGTCACCGATGAGGAGTTCTCCTCCAAGAAGGCGGAGTTGCTGGCGGAGCTCTGAGCTATTCGCGGCCCGCGGAAGTGAACGTCATGTCGGCGTACCGGTCGCCCGCCACCTTGCCTGCGATCGGCTCCAGTCGGGACAGTTCCTCGTCCGTCAGGACGATCGCCGTCGCCGCCGCGTTCTCCTCCACCCTGTTCGGCTTGCGGGTGCCCGGGATCGGGACGACCGGGAGGGCGTCGACCGTCGCCCGCTGCTGCACCCAGGCCAGGGCGATCTGGCCGAGGGTGGCGTCGCGGGCCTCGGCGATCGCGCGGATCGGCTCCAGGAGGGCCGCGTTGGCGGCCGCGTTGTCACCGGTGAAGCGGGGCTGCTGACGGCGGAAGTCGTCGGCCGTGAGCTCCTGTTCGGCATGGGTGAAGGAGCCGGTGAGGAAGCCGCGCCCGAGCGGCGAGTACGGCACCAGCGCGACGCCCAGCTCCCGCGCGGCCGGTACCACCTTCGCCTCGATGTCCCGGCTGAACAGCGACCACTCCGACTGCACGGCCGCGATCGGGTGCACGGCGTGCGCGGCGCGCAGTTCGTCGGCGGTGACCTCGCTCAGCCCGAGGTGCTTGACCTTGCCCGCGCGGACCAGCTCCGCCATCGTGCCGACGGTCTCCTCGACGGGGACCTCCGGATCGCGGCGGTGCATGTAGTAGAGGTCGATCACCTCGACGCCGAGCCGCTTCAGGCTGGCCTCGACGGCCTCGCGGATGTAGGGCGCGTCGTTGCGGATGATCCGCCTGGTCGGGTCGTCCTTCGGGATCGACAGGGCGAACTTGGTGGCGATGACCACCTCGTCCCGGTGCGCGCTGAAGAAGGGGGAGAGGAATCGCTCGTTCTCGCCCGCGCCGTAGGCGTCCGCCGTGTCGTACAGGGTCACGCCGAGCTCCAGGGCCCGCTCCAGCGCGGCGCGCGCCTGGCCGGCGTCGGTGGGGCCGTACGCGAAGCTCATGCCCATGCAGCCGAGGCCCTGTACGCCCACCTCCGGTCCGCCCTCGCCGAGCCGTACCGTCGGAATCCTCGCGTCGGTCATCGCGTGGCTCCCTCCATCGCGTAGAAGCTGATCTTGCGGTCGAGCACGGCGAGCGTGTCCCGCAGCTCGGCGATCCTGTTCAGGACGTCCTGGCGGGTCGACTCCAGCAGTTCCCGGCGTTCCCCGTAGGTGCTCTCGCCCTCGCGGACCAGTTCCGCGTACCGGACCATGTCCGCCACCGGCATGCCGGTCAGCCGCAGCTTGGTCACGAAGTCCAGCCAGTCCAGGTCGCGGTTGCTGTAGCGCCGCTGACCGGTGTGCGAGCGGTCGACGTGCGGCATCAGGCCGATCCGCTCGTACCAGCGCAGGGTGTGCGCGGTCAGGCCGGTGAACGCGACGACCTCGCTGATCGTGTAGCGGTCCTGGCCGTCGGGGCGTGGATGGCGTCTGGGCGGGGCGGAGCAGATGTCTGCGGGGGCCGTGCCTGCGGTGTCCGTCGGCGTGGTCTGCATCACCGTCATGGCCCCCACGCTATGAGGTTGGAGTGCACTCCAAGCAAGCGAATCCGGTAAGAAATACCCGGGACGCGGACGGGGGCGTCTGGCTAGCGTGCGGCACATGAGTCTTGTACGCCGGGCCCTGCCCGAGGATGCCATGGAAGTGCTGCGTCTGCGCCAGGTGATGATCGACTCCCTGTGGAGCGCGGGAGGCGGCGGGCCGACGGACTGGCATGCCGAATCGCTGCCGACGCTGCGGGAGCGGCTGGCCGAGCCGGACGGTGACTTCGTCGCCTTCGTCGTGGACCATCCGGACCGGCCGCGGGCGCTGGCCGCGCTGGCGGTCGGAACGCTGGAGTACCGCATCGGGAAGGCCGGCAATCCGCACGGGCGGGTCGGGCACGTCTTCAGCGTCGCGACCGACCCGGACGCCCGGCGGCGCGGGTACGCGCGCGCGTGCATGGAGGAACTGCTGGCCTGGTTCCGGGAGCGGGGCGCGGGTCATGTGCTGCTGAACGCCTCCGCGGAGGCCGAGCCGCTGTACGCCTCGCTCGGCTTCACGCGTGACCCGGACCCGTCGATGCGGCTGCTGCTGTGAGCCGCATAGGCTCGGCAGCATGTCGTGGAACAGCCTGAACAGCCTGACGAGCTTGGCGTCGATCGAGAAGTGGCCCGTCCCCACCGCGGCGGCGGGTGTCGTACGAGCCGACGGGACCGTCCTCGGGACGCACGGACCCGTCGGGCACCGCTTTCCGCTCGCCTCGGTCACCAAGCCGCTCGCGGCGTATGCGGCGCTGGTCGCGTACGAGGAGGGCGCGATCGAGCTGGACGAGCCGGCCGGGCCACCCGGCTCGACCGTCCGCCACCTGCTCGCGCACACCTCCGGGCTCGCCTTCGACGAGCACAGGGTGACGGCGCCCCCCGGTGAGCGCCGTCTCTACTCCAACGCCGGGTTCGAGCAGCTCGGCGACCACATCGCGAAGGCCACGGACATCCCCTTCCCGGAGTACCTGCGGCAGGCGGTGCTTCAGCCGCTGGGCATGACGTCGACGTCGCTGGAGGGCTCGCCGGCGAAGGACGGCGTGTCCACGGTGGCCGACCTGCTGCGGTTCGCGGCGGAGGTGCAGGCGCCGCGGCTGCTGGATCCGCGGACGGTCGCGGAGGCGATGAGCGTGCAGTACCCCGGGACGAAGGGTGTGCTTCCGGGATACGGCCACCAGAGCCCGAACGACTGGGGGCTGGGCTTCGAGATCCGCGACTCCAAGTCGCCGCACTGGACGGGGAGTTCCTCGTCACCGCGCACCTTCGGGCACTTCGGGCAGTCCGGTACGTTTGTCTGGATCGACCCGGATGCGGGTGTGGCGTGCGCCGCGCTGACGGACCGGGCGTTCGGGCCGTGGGCGATCGAGGCGTGGCCGGTGTTCACGGACGCGGTGCTGGCGGAGCTGCGGGGCTGAGGCTCGCCGGGGCCGGGCGGGGCTTGGGTCGCTCACCGGCGCCGGCCGGGTGCTACGTCCCCATCTCCCACAGCAGCACTTCGGCCGGCGCGACGGCCACCGTCTCCAGGCCATCCGCGTCAGCGATCCGCGCCGAGTCCCCCGCGCCCAGTTCCTCGCCGCCCAGCCGGACGGCACCCCGCACCACATGCACGTACACGAACGCCCCGTCCGGCACCGCCGTCCGCTCCCCCGCTGCCAGGCGCCGTACGTGCAGCATCGCGCCGGCTCCCGGCACCGCGTACGGCGTGGAGTCGGCGATGCCCGGGATGATCTCGTACGACGGCTCCCCGCCGGGGACGTGTGGCGCCAGCCACATCTGGATGAAGGTGAGCGGCGACGACCCCTCGTTGCGCTCCATGTGCCGGATGCCCGCCGCCGCGCTGAGGTGCTGGACGTCACCGGCACGGACCTTCGTCGTATGGCCGGTGGAGTCGCGGTGGGTCAGCTCGCCCTCGACGACCCAGGTGACGATCTCGGTGTGGCTGTGCGGGTGTTCGTCGAAACCGGCACCGGGCGCGAGCCGCTCCTCGTTGCAGGCGATGACCGCGCCGAAGCGGAGGTTGTCGGGGTCGTAGTGGGGCCCGAAGGAGAAGGCGTGCCACGACTCGATCCCCGCCTCCGGCTCACCCCCTGGATAGCGCTCGTCGGCGCGCCGTACGTCCATCACGCGCACCACGGTAGACCCCGCCCCATGGCCCGAGCCCGACCCGGCGGCACGCACCGGCGTCCGGATAAGGCAGTCTTGTCCCGTGCCCGAACCCGAATCCCGCAGCCACGAGCCCCACCCCGATCACCGCGCACTGCAGGTCCACCCGCACTCCGCGACCCTCAGGCGGCTGGAGAAGTCCTCCGGGTCCCTCGCCGCGCAGGCCATCGCGCGGATGGACGAGACCCTGCCGTGGTACCGGGCCATGCCCCCGGAGAACCGTTCCTGGATCGGGCTCGTGGCCCAGGCGGGCATCGCGGCCTTCACCGAGTGGTTCCGGCACCCGGACGCCCCGCAGGCCATCTCCACCGATGTCTTCGGCACCGCGCCGCGCGAGCTGACCCGGGCCATCACGCTGCGGCAGACCGTGGAGATGGTGCGGACCACCATCGAGGTCATGGAGAGCGCCATCGACGAGGTGGCCGCCCCGGGCGACGAGAGAGTGCTGCGGGAGGCGCTGCTCGTGTACGCCCGGGAGATCGCCTTCGCCACCGCGCAGGTGTACGCGCAGGCCGCCGAGGCACGCGGTGCCTGGGACGCCCGGCTGGAGTCGCTGGTCGTCAACGCCGTACTGAGCGGGGAGGCGGACGAAGGGGCCGTCAGCCGGGCCGCCGCGCTGGGGTGGAACTCGCCGGAGCACGTGTGCGTCGTGCTCGGGACCGCGCCGGACGGGGACAGCGAGCTGACCGTCGACGCGATTCGGCGGGCCGCTCGGCATGCCAAGCTCCAGGTGCTCACCGGGGTGCTCGGGGACCGGCTCGTCGTCATCGCGGGCGGCAGTCCCAACCCGCTCGCCGTCGCCAGGTCGCTGATCGGGCCCTTTGCCGCCGGGCCGGTCGTCGCGGGGCCCGTCGTACCCGATCTGCTGGCCGCCACACGGTCCGCGCAGGCCGCCGCCGCGGGCCTGAAGGCGTGTTCTGCCTGGCAGGACGCGCCGCGGCCGGTGCTGGCGGACGATCTCCTGCCGGAGCGCGCGATCGCGGGCGATCCGAGCGCCCGCGAGCAGTTGGTGGAGGAGATCTACAGACCTCTGGAAGAGGCCGGTTCGGCGCTGCTGGAAACCTTGAGTGTCTATCTGGAGCAGGCGAGCAGCCTGGAAGGCGCGGCCCGGATGCTCTTCGTTCACCCGAATACCGTCCGCTACCGGCTCCGACGTGTGACAGACGTCACCGGCTGGTCGCCCTCGGATGTACGATCCGCGTTCACACTGCGGATTGCACTCATCCTGGGGCGTCTGGTCGACGGTGAACCCCAGACATAGGGTTTTGTCGAAGCCCCACAAAAGCCCTTCGTGTTCTTCGTCCCTGTCCCCACGGGCGGCCCCGGCCGTCCCCAAGAGAGAGTGTGAGAGTGCTCGTACTCGTCGCTCCCGGCCAGGGCGCCCAGACGCCCGGCTTCCTGACCCCCTGGCTCGAACTGCCCGGCGCCGCCGACCGCGTTGCCGCGTGGTCGGACGCCATCGGACTGGACCTGGCCCACTACGGCACCCAGGCCGACGCCGACGCCATCCGTGACACGTCGGTGGCCCAGCCGCTGCTGGTCGCCGCCGGAATCCTGTCCGCCGCGGCACTGGGTGACACGGCCCCGGACGCCGTCGCCGGCCACAGCGTCGGTGAGATCACGGCCGCCGCGTTCGCGGGCGTCCTGGACGACACCGCCGCGCTGGGTCTGGTCCGCAAGCGGGGTCTGGCGATGGCCGACGCCGCCGCGGTCACCGAGACCGGCATGTCGGCGCTGCTCGGCGGCGACCCCGAGACCTCGGTCGCGCACCTGGAGAAGCTGGGCCTGACCCCGGCGAACATCAACGGCGCGGGCCAGATCGTCGCCGCGGGCACGCTGGAGCAGCTGGCCGCGCTGGCGGAGGACAAGCCCGAGGGCGTCCGCAAGGTCGTCGCGCTGAAGGTCGCCGGTGCCTTCCACACCCACCACATGGCTCCGGCCGTCGAGACGCTGGCCAAGGCCGCCGCGGAGCTGACCCCGGCCGACCCGAAGGTCCGCTACGTCTCCAACAAGGACGGCCGGGCCGTCGCGACCGGTACCGAGGTGCTGGAGCGGCTGGTCGGCCAGGTCGCCAACCCCGTGCGCTGGGACCTGTGCATGGAGACCTTCAAGGAGCTGGGCGTCACCGCGCTCATCGAGGTGTGCCCGGGCGGCACGCTGACCGGCCTGGCCAAGCGGGCACTGCCCGGCGTCACGACGCTGGCCCTGAAGACCCCCGACGATCTCGACACGGCCCGCGCGCTCATCACCGAGCACGCCGGCGCCTAAGGAGCCGTACATGGCGAAGATCAAGCCCAGCAAGGGCGCCCCGTATGCGCGCATCCTCGGTGTCGGCGGGTACCGGCCGACGCGGGTGGTGCCCAACGAGGTGATCCTGGAGAAGATCGACTCGTCCGACGAGTGGATCCGCTCCCGCTCCGGCATCGAGACCCGGCACTGGGCCGGTCCCGAGGAGACCGTGGCCGCGATGTCCGTCGAGGCCGCCGGGAAGGCGATCGCGGACGCCGGTATCGGCGCCGAGCAGATCGGTGCCGTGGTCGTCTCGACGGTCTCGCACTTCAGCCAGACCCCGGCCGTCGCCACCGAGATCGCGGACAAGCTGGGCACGGACAAGGCCGCCGCCTTCGACATCTCGGCCGGCTGCGCGGGCTTCGGGTACGGCCTGACGCTCGCCAAGGGCATGGTGGTGGAAGGTTCCGCCGAGTACGTGCTCGTCATCGGCGTGGAGCGGCTCAGCGACCTGACCGACCTGGAGGACCGGGCCACGGCCTTCCTGTTCGGCGACGGCGCCGGCGCGGTCGTCGTCGGTCCCTCGCAGGAGCCCGCGATCGGCCCCACCGTATGGGGCTCCGAGGGCGACAAGGCCGAGACGATCAAGCAGACCGTCCCCTGGGACCGCTTCCGGCTCGGCGACCTCTCCGAGCTGCCGCTCGACAGCGACGGCAACGTCAAGTTCCCCGCCATCACGCAGGAGGGCCAAGCGGTGTTCCGCTGGGCCGTGTTCGAGATGGCGAAGGTCGCCCAGCAGGCGCTGGACGCGGCCGGGATCAGCCCGGAGGAGCTGGACGTCTTCATCCCGCACCAGGCCAACGTGCGGATCATCGACTCGATGGTGAAGACTCTCAAACTGCCGGAGCACGTCACGGTCGCCCGTGACATCCGCACCACCGGCAACACCTCGGCCGCCTCGATTCCGCTCGCGATGGAGCGGCTCCTGGCGACCGGGGAGGCGAAGAGCGGCGACACCGCGCTCGTCATCGGATTCGGGGCGGGTCTCGTCTACGCCGCAACGGTCGTTACCCTCCCCTAGGCACTCCGTGCCAGATCTTGCGATCGGGCACGGCAGCAATCGCCACAAACCGTCTGGAACATCGAAGAAGGAGCGCCTGACATGGCCGCCACTCAGGAAGAGATCGTCGCCGGTCTCGCCGAGATCGTGAACGAGATCGCCGGGATCCCCACCGAGGACGTCCAGCTGGACAAGTCCTTCACCGACGACCTGGACGTCGACTCGCTGTCCATGGTCGAGGTCGTCGTCGCCGCCGAGGAGCGCTTCGACGTGAAGATCCCGGACGAGGACGTCAAGAACCTCAAGACCGTCGGTGACGCGACCGAGTACATCCTCAAGCACCAGGCCTGAGCCACCCCTTAGGCCTTAAGGCTGCAAGGCCCCGCCACCCGGCGGTGGCGCCGTAGATTCCCGCATCCGTTGGAGAAAGAATTCCCGTGAGCCCGACCAATCGCACCGTGGTCGTCACCGGTATCGGCGCAACCACACCGCTGGGTGGCGACGCAGCCTCGACCTGGGAGGGTCTGCTCGCCGGCACGTCCGGTGTCAAGCCCCTGGAACAGGACTGGGCGGCCGAGCAGGCCGTCAAGATCGCCGCCCCCGTCGCCGTGGAGCCCACCGAGGTCATCCCGCGGCCGCAGGCCCGCCGCCTGGACCGTTCGGCGCAGTTCGCGTTGATCGCCGCTCAGGAGGCCTGGAAGGACGCGGGCTTCACCGCCAAGGCCGGTGAGGACGGCAGCATCGACCCGGACCGGCTCGGCGCCGTCATCGCCTCCGGCATCGGCGGCGTGACCACGCTGCTCGGCCAGTACGACGTGCTCAAGGAGAAGGGCGTCCGCCGCGTCTCCCCGCACACCGTCCCCATGCTGATGCCGAACAGCCCCTCGGCCAACGTGGGCCTGCTCGTGGGCGCCCGTGCGGGCGTGCACACGCCGGTCTCCGCGTGCGCGTCGGGCGCCGAGGCCATCGGCTACGCCATCGAGATGATCCGCACCGGCCGCGCCGACGTCGTCGTCGCCGGCGGTACGGAGGCCGCCATCCACCCGCTGCCGATCGCCGCGTTCGGCAACATGATGGCGATGTCCAAGAACAACGAGAACCCGCAGGGTGCCTCGCGTCCCTACGACGTCGACCGCGACGGCTTCGTCCTCGGCGAGGGCGCCGGTGTGCTCGTCCTGGAGTCCGCCGAGCACGCCGCCAAGCGCGGTGCCCGGGTGTACGCGGAGGCGGTCGGGCAGGGCATCTCCGCCGACAGCCACGACATCGTGCAGCCGGAGCCCGAGGGCCGCGGCATCTCGCACGCGCTGCAGAACCTGCTGGACAACACCGACCTCGACCCGGCCGAGATCGTGCACGTGAACGCGCACGCCACGTCGACGCCGGCCGGTGACGTGGCCGAACTGAAGGCGCTGCGGAAGGTGTTCGGTGACGACGCCGACCACATGGCGGTGTCCGCGACCAAGTCGATGACCGGTCACCTGCTCGGTGGCGCCGGTGGTGTGGAGTCGGTCGCGACCGTACTCGCGCTGTACAACCGGGTGGCGCCGCCGACGATCAACGTCGAGAACATCGACCCCGAGGCCGAGGCCAACGCGGACGTCGTCCGCGGGGAGGCCCGCAAGCTGCCGGTCGACGGCCGTATCGCAGCGCTGAACGACTCGTTCGGGTTCGGCGGGCACAACGTGGTCCTGGCGTTCCGGACGATCTGAGAACGTAGCTGAAGACGATCTGAGACATAGCCGAAGGGGCCCCCACCAGCAGGTGGGGGCCCCTTTCGTACGGCCCGGTCAGACCACCTGGTGCAGCCAGCGCACCGGGGCGCCCTCGCCGGCGTACCTGAAGGGCTCCAGCTCGTCGTCCCAGGGCTTGCCGAGGAGCTTGGCGATCTCGGCCTCCAGGTCGGTCTCGCCGCGCTGGGAGCGGATCAGGGCCGCGCGGAGGCGGTCCTCGGGGATGAGGATGTCGCCGTGGATGCCGGTGACGGCGTGGAAGATGCCGAGGTCGGGCGTGCAGCTGTAGCGCTCGCCCTCGGCGGTCGGGCAGGGCTCGGCGGTGACCTCGAAGCGGAGCAGGTGCCAGCCGCGCAGGGCGGAGGCGAGCTTGGAGGCGGTGCCGGCCTCGCCCTGCCAGGAGAACTCCGAACGCCAGGTGCCGGGGGCCGCGGGCTGCCGGATCCAGTCGAGGTTGACGCGCGTGCCGAGCACCCCGGCGACGGCCCACTCGACGTGTGGGCACAGCGCGCGCGGCGCGGAGTGCACGTACAGAACTCCACGTGTCGTCACCGGAACCTCCGGGCAGAGCGGGACATCTTGCGGACTGGCTGGCGGCAGCGGCCCGACGGCCGCGTTGATGGCGAGGCTACCCTGCGGCGGTGCAAGGAGTGTGACGTACCGTCGGTCCCGGTGCCAGGAAACCTCCGCCATTCACCCAGGGGGACGCTTGTACGGGGGTGCTCCGTTCCAGCGCGGCCGGTCGGGAACCCTCGCACGTTGTCATGGGAGGGAGCACAGACCACGACCCGGTGGCGCCGGGTTCGACGACGAGGGGACCGACAGGGGATGCGGAAGCCGAGCAGCCGTACGCGAGCCGCTCTCAGCCTCGTGGCGGCCGCGGTGCTGGGCCTCGCCGGGTGCGACGCCGGCGGCGGGGGCGCGCCCGCGCCCGAGGGCACCAAGGCGCGCGCGGCCAGACCGGCGCCGGTGTGGAACCGCAGCCCCGACTCGATCGCCGCGGTCGGCGACTCCATCACCCGTGGCTTCGACGCGTGCACGGTGCTGTCGGACTGCCCCGAGGTGTCCTGGGCGACCGGCAGCGACGAGCAGGTGGACAGCCTGGCGGTGCGGCTGCTCGGGGCCACGGGCGCGGCGGAGCGCAGCTGGAACTACGCGGTGACCGGCGCCCGTATGGCGGATCTGCCCGAGCAGATGGCGCAGGCGGCGGCGCACGACCCGCAGTTGGTGACGGTGATGGCGGGCGCGAACGACGCCTGCCGGTCCTCGGCGCGGGCGATGACCTCGGTGGCCGGCTTCCGCGCCGACTTCGAGGAGGCGCTGCACACCCTGCGTGCGGCGTCGCCGAAGACGCAGGTGTACGTCGCGAGCGTGCCGAACCTGAAGCGGCTGTGGTCCGAAGGGCGGACCGATCCGCTGGGCAGGGAGGTGTGGAAGCTCGGCATCTGCCCGTCGATGCTGTCCGACGCGGACGATCTGACCAGCGCGGCCATGCTCCGCCGGGACCGGGTGCAGCAGCGGGTGGTGGAGTACAACAAGGTGCTGAAGGAGGTCTGCGCCAAGGACAGCCGCTGCCGCTTCGACAACGACGCGGTCTACGACTACCGCTTCGGCACCGACCAGCTCAGCCGCTGGGACTGGTTCCACCCCAGCAGGGACGGTCAGGCGCGGCTCGCGGCGATCGCGTACCGGACGATCACAGCGGCCGATCCGCCCGCCTAGTCACTCATCGCTTACCGTTTTCCACATGAGCGAACTTTTCGGCACACTTTCCGACGGCACCGAGGTCCATCGCTGGACGCTGGAGCGCGCCGGGACACGCGTGGAGGTCCTGACGTACGGCGGGATCGTGCGGTCGGTCCAGGTGCCGGACCGGGAGGGCCGGACGGCGAACGTGGTGCTGGGCTTCCCGGACCTCGACGGCTATCTCGCGCACCCGGAGCCGTACCTCGGCGCCCTCGCAGGCCGGTATGCCAACCGGATCGCGCACGCCCGCTTCCCGCTGGACGGCGCGGTGTACTCCCTGGAGCCGAACGACGGCCCGAACTCCCTGCACGGCGGCGTGCTCGGCTTCGACAAGCGGGTGTGGGCCGCGGAGCCCGTCGAGCACGGGGTGCGGCTGAGCCGGGTGAGCCCGCACGGCGAGGAGGGCTTCCCGGGCCGCCTGGACGTGTCGGCGACCTACACCCTGGACGGGGCCGGCGCGCTGCGGATCGCCTACGAGGCGGTCACGGACGCGCCGACCGTGATCAACCTCACCAACCACAGCTACTTCAACCTGGCCGGGGCGGGTCATGCCGGCGGGCACGAACTGCGGCTCGCCGCCTCCCGTTTCACCCCGGTCGACGCGGATCTGATCCCCACGGGCGCCCTGCGGGACGTCACCGGCTCCCGGTTCGACTTCCGCGCCTCCCGCAAGGTCGGCTCGGGCTACGACCACAACTTCGTCCTGGACAAGGGCGTGACCGACGCCCCGCAGGAGGTCGCCGAGCTCCACGACCCGGCCTCCGGCCGCACCCTGACCGTGGCGACGACCGAGCCGGGCCTCCAGCTGTACACCGCCGACCATCTCGGCGAACCGTTCGCCCCGGCCGACGGCATCGCCTTGGAGACCCAGCACTTCCCGGACTCCCCGAACCGCCCGGAGTTCCCGACCACGGCACTGAGGCCGGGAGAGGTGTTCCGCTCGCAGACGGTGTACGGCTTCGGGGTCCGCTAGGTCCTGTCGTCAAACTCCCGTCGCCCGCCCGGAGGGCGTGCCTCGCGCCCGCCGCGGCGCGGCCATGTACGTCGAAGGTGCGTGCTCTGAGGGTCCCCCCCCGGCCGAAGGCTGGGAGAGGGAGTTTGCCGACAGGGCCTAGGGGGTCTCCCCCCTCATCCGCTTGGCCGCCTTGCCCAGCAGGGACATCGCGGCCCCGCAGATCAACAACGTCGATCCCCCGGCCACGACCGGCCCGACCGAGCCCCCCTTGATGCCCTCCCCCGTCACCGTCGTGGCCAGCACGAAGATGATCGAGTACAGGCTTCGCCCGACCTTCGCCCCGGCCGGGATCACCTGAAGCAGCTGCGGGACGGTGGTCGCGGCGGCCACCGCCATCCCGAACGGCAGGGCCGCGCCCAGCGCAAGCGCGCCGAAGCCGAGGGAGTTGCCGTACGCGCCCCAGCCGGCGCCCTTGTAGAGCAGATAGCCGGTCGCGGCGAGGGACAGCAGGACCAGCAGGCCGTTGAGATACGCGGCCTGCGTGGCGGCCTTGCGGGCGCCGGGCAGATGCGCGGCCGGGGACCGCCAGGCGTCCGCCGTGATCAGCCGCAGCTGCCGCTTCAGGGCCTGCATCTGCAGCAGCGAGAAGGCTCCGAAGGCCAGCAGCGCCAGTCCGGCGAGCGCGGCGACGAATCCGAGGGGCTTCTGGGTGATGCCGTAGTGGACTCCGCCGAAGGTGAGCGGGATGCCGAGCACCATGCCGTAGGCCATGGGCTTGGACTTCGCCTGGATCTTCAGCACCAGATCACGCTGGGCGGGGCTGAGGTTCGGGTCCAGCCGCATCCGGCCCTCGCCGATGTGCTGGGCGGGTGGCTGGGGGGCCTGCTGCGGCGGGTAGGGCTGCTGGGGCGGATAGGGCTGTTGCGGCGGGTACTGCTGCTGCGGGTACTGCTGCTGCGGGTACTGCTGCTGCGGGTATCCCTGCGAAGGATACGGCTGCTGCGGATACGGCTGTTGGTACTGCGGCGGCTGCCCGTACGGCCCCGTCGGCTGCTGCGGGCCGTACGGCCCTGGCTGCTGCCGGCCTGGATACACGATGTCTCTCCCCCGTGCCCGTGTCTTGCGGTGTGCGCGGGCGGGGAGTCTATACGTACCCGGCGACGACGAGCCCCGGTCCAGGGGTCAGGTCCCGGACCGGGGCTGTTCGTGGGGGACTTGTCCCGGATCAGACGTTAATCGGGGCGGTGAGCCTGCGGTCCGCGATCGAGCGTCCGGCGGTGATCTCGTACGAACCCTTCACAAACGCCCACGCGTTCGCTTCCTCGTCCCAGATCTCGAAGGCACGGCGCGGCAGGGCGACGGTCACCTCGACGCTCTCGCCGGGACCGGCCGCGGCGGAGACGAATCCGGCGAGCCGGCGGGCCGGGCGTCCGGGGTCGGGCTCGGCCTGGGAGACGTAGACCTGGACGACCTCGCGGCCGGGCCGCTCGCCCGTGTTGCGGAGGCGGATGCGCGCGGTGGTGCCGTCCGCGTCCAGGGACTCGTAGGTCCACTCGGTGTAGCCGAGGCCGTGGCCGAAGGGGTAGGAGGGGGTGCGGCCGACTTTCTCCCAGGCGCGGTAGCCGATGAACAGGTCCTCCCCGTACGGCAGTTCGCCGTCGGTCGGGACGACCTGGGTGACCGGGGCGTCGGCGAGGGAACCCCAGGTGGTGGGGAGCCGTCCGCCGGGCTCGTGGGCGCCGGTGAGGACGTCGGCCAGGGCGGCGCCGCCCTCCTGGCCGGGGAACCAGCTGAGCAGCACGGCGGCGACGTCCTCGCGCCAGGGAAGTTCCACCGGGGAGCCGGAGTTGACCACGACCACGGTGTTCGGGTTTGCGGCGGCGACCACGCGGACCAGGTCGTCCTGGCGGCCGGGGAGCCTCAGGTCGGTGCGGTCGAAGCCCTCGGACTCGACGCGGTCGGTGGTGGCGACCATGACGACGGCCGTGTCGGCGGCGCGGGCCACTTCGACCGCCTCGGCGATCAGCTCGTCGGGGTCGCGCTGCGGCTCGGCGTGGGCGAGCGCGAAGGTGACGACCTTCATGGGGATGTCCTCGGGGAGCTGGACGACGTACGTGAGGGAGACGTCGACCGGCTCGCCGGCGGTGAGTTCGGCCTGTGCGCGGGGTACGGGGGCGCCGAAGAAGGCCTCGAAGGGGTCGTCCTTGTCGGGGCGCTGGACGTCGTCGAAGTACGTGGCGCCGTCGACGGTGAGGGTGAAGGCGCCCATGCCCTTGATGCCGATGGTGTGCGGGCCGGTGACACGCGGGGTGAAGGTGCCGGTGAGTTCGACGGTGTGCAGGGTGTCGTGGGTGACGCCCTCGGGGAGGTCCGACCCCATCCACTGGATCAGGCCGTTCGGGGCCGAGCGGGTGCCGATGACCTGACCGGCCACGTCACGGCAGACGGCCCGGAGGCCGAACCCCTGGTCGGCGACGGCGAGTTCGGTGGCCGGGTCGGCGCCGACGGCGTAGGTGAGGGTGCCCTCGGGGAGGGCTGCGGTGAGGCCGTCGAGCGGGGAGACGATCCGGGCCGGGAAGACGGTGGCCGAGCCGCCGCCGAGGATGCGCGCGTCGCGGGCGGCGGCGCCGATCAGGGCGACGGTGCCGGCCTTCAACGGGAGGGCGCCGCGTTCGTTGCGGACGAGGACGAAGGAGCGGCGGGCGATCTCCCGGGCCAGTTCGGTCCCGTCGACGGTCTCCGGCAGCTCGGTGACGACCGGTTCGGCGCCCTCCAGGATCCCGACGCGGGCGGCGAGGCGCAGGACGCGCCGTACGGCCGCGTCGACGGTGGCCTCGGCGACCTTGCCGTCCCGGACGGCCTGCGCGAGGGCGTCGCCGTAGACGGTGCGCGGCCCGGGCATGGCGACGTCCAGACCGCCGTCGATGGCGCCGACGGTGTCCCGGGCGGCCGTCCAGTCGGAGACGTTGAACCCGTCGAAGCCCCATTCGCCGCGCAGGACCTCGTTGACCAGGTAGTGGTGCTCGGTCATGGTCGTGCCGTTGACCGAGTTGTAGGCGGTCATGATGCCCCACGGGTGGGCGTTCTCGACGATGGTCTCGAAGGGGGCCAGGTACAGCTCGCGCAGGGCGCGTGCGGAGATCAGGTTGTCGACGGTGAGGCGGTCGGTCTCGGCGTCGTTGGCGACGAAGTGCTTGACGGTGGTGCCGACTCCGCCGGACTGGACGCCGGTGACATAGCCGGTGCCGAGGGCACCGGTCAGGTACGGGTCCTCGCTGTAGCACTCGAAGTGCCGGCCGCCGAGCGGGGAGCGGTGCAGGTTGACCGTGGGCGCGAGCAGGACGTGGACGCCCTTGCGCCGGGCCTCCTGGGCGAGCAGCACACCTGCGCGGCGGGCGAGTTCGGGGTCCCAGGTGGCGGCGAGCGCGGTCGGCGAGGGCAGCGCGACGGACGGGTCGTCGGCGCTCCAGCGCACACCCCGCACGCCGATCGGGCCGTCCGACATGACCAGGGAGTCCAGGCCGATCTGCGGCAGCGCGGGCAGGGTCCACATGTCCTGGCCGGCCAGCAGCCGTGCCTTGGCGTCCAGGTCGAGCTTGCCGAGAGCGGCCTCGACGACCGCCTCGCGGGCCGTGTCGGCCGGGGTGGGCTGGGGTCCCGCCATCGGGGTGCCTCCTCGTTGACGTCCGTGCAGGTCCTCCCATCGTGCATCCGTTACCTGTAGAGCGGTAGGTTTCGTTATCTTGCCGTTACTTTCGGCTGCCCGGGATGCCTTACGGTGGCGACATGAACGCGAGGGTCAGGAGCGAGGAGCGGCGCGCGGAGATCGTCGGGGCGGCCCTGGAGGTGATCGCCGAGCGCGGTTACCGGGGGGCGAGCCTCGCCGCCGTGGCCGAGCGGGTCGGCCTCACCCAGCAGGGCCTGCTGCACTACTTCCCCACCAAGGACGCCCTGCTGGTGGCCGTGCTCCAGGAGCGGGACCGGTGGGACGCGGTGCCGGACACGCAGTGGCGGGTGGATCTGCTGGCCTCGCTGGTGGAGTACAACGCGATGCGGCCGGCGATCATCCAGACGTTCTCGGCCCTGCTCGGCGAGAGCGTGACGGAGGGGCATCCGGCGCGTTCGTACTTCACCGAGCGGTATGTGCGGGTGCGGGAGTCCATGGCGGCGGTACTGCGCACCGAGTACGGCGACCGGCTGCCGAACGGCCTCACCCCCGAACGCACCGCTCCGCTACTGGTCGCGGTGATGGACGGGCTGCAGTACCAGTGGCTGCTGGACCCGGAGTCGGTGGACATGCCGGGGGCGTTCCGGGACTTCCTGCGGTTGCTGGGCGAGCCGGTGGACTGACCATTGCTTCTTGGGCGCCCTGCGCCGGCGGCTGGGCGGTGCTACTCCGGTGCGGTGCGGGCGACGTCGGCCGTGGAGTCCCCCTCGCGCTCCTCCCCCAGCAGGTCGCGCGCGAGCAGGGTCGCGCCCGCGACCGCGCCCGGCATCAGGAACACCGCGACGAACGGGACCAGGAAGGCCAGGGCGAGAGGGGCACCGAAGCCCCAGACCAGGGTCTTGCGGGAGCGGAGCAGGGCGAGCCGGGCGCGCAGTTCGACGCCACGGCGCTGGAGGGCGACGGCGGTGAGCTCCTCGGTGAGGAAGAACCCGGTGACGAAGAAGCCGAGCACGGGGACGGCGGTCTGCCCGACGACCGGCAGGAAGCCGAGGGCGAAGAGCAGCACGCCCCACAGCGCGGCCCGCACCAGGACGCGCAGGCTGTCCCGGGCGGAGATCCACAGCTCGCGCCACAGCGGCAGGTCCGACCGCGGTGCGGTGCCGTCGGGTGAGACGTCGGCGTCGACCGTCTCCGACAGGTTCTCGTAGAAGGGCTGGCCGATCAGCAGGGTGACGGCCGTGAACGTCAGCACGGCCAGCAGCAGCCCGAGGGCGAAGAGCACGGCCGTCAGGAAGCCGCGGAACAGGCCCTGCCAGGGGCTGGACCAGTGGTCCGCGAACGGCGTCGCCCAGGCCACCGCGTCCTCGCCCCACATCGCGAGCGCGACCAGCGCCGCCGCGTAGAGCACCAGAGTGATCAGCCCGGGCAGCAGCCCGAAGCCGTAACTCCGGCCGTGCCGGGTCATCCAGCGCTGGCCCTTCAGCAGATGACCGAACCCCACCCCAAGATCCCGCATGGCGGAGACTTTACCGATTCCCCTGCGGGCGGCATACGGCCTCTCAGGCGTCCAGCATCCGGCGCAGCAGGTCGCGCAGGGAGCGGCGTTCCTCCTCCGACAGACCGGCGAGGGGCTCGCGGGCGAAGCGGAGGCCCTCGCGCAGGTCCCTGGCCATGCGCACGCCCTCGTCCGTGGCGACGGCCAGCTTCACACGACGGTCGGCGGAGTCCGGGCGGCGCTCGACCAGCCCCCGGGACTCCAGGCGGTCCACTATCCCGGTCACGTTGGACGGCTCGCACTTGAGCTTCTGGGCCAGCTTGCGCATGGGCAGCGGCTCCAGCGCGAGCAGGCTGAGCAGCCGGGCCTGCGGTCCGGTCAGGGTGTGCTCGCCCGCCGCCTTCTCGTAGTCCGCGTAGAAGCGGGCGACGACGTCACCGATCAGTTCGACGACCTCCATGGTCAGGGCGTCGGGGCGGCGGGTCTTCGATGGGGTGGACATGGCCTCCAGGATACCCGGTTACTTGACATCCTGAAATATTCAGGTGCAGGGTTGTTTCAGGTTCTGAAGTATTTTGAGAAAGGCCCTGTCATGACCAACCGTGAGTGGCACCTCGTCAGCCGTCCCGTCGGCTGGCCGAAGCCCGAGGACTTCGCCCTCGTCGAGACCCCCGTCCCGACCCCCGGCGAGGGCCAGGTGCTGGTGCGGAACAAGTACCTCTCCGTGGACCCGTACATGCGCGGCCGAATGAGTGCCGCGAAGTCGTACGCCGCCCCCTACGAACTGGGCAAGGTCATGCAGGGCGGCGCGGTCGGCGAGGTGATCGCCTCCAACGCCGAGGGCATCGAGACCGGCGACCACGTCCTGCACTTCTTCGGCTGGCGCGAGTACGGGGTCCTGGACGCGAAGAACGCCGTCAAGGTCGACCCCGAGGCCGCGCCCCTCTCGACGTACCTCGGCGTGCTCGGCATGACCGGCCTGACCGCCTATGCCGGCCTGCTGCGCACCGCCTCCTTCAAGGAGGGCGACATCGTCTTCGTGTCCGGCGCGGCGGGCGCCGTCGGCAGCCAGGTCGGCCAGCTCGCCAAGCTCATGGGCGCCTCGCGGGTCATCGGCTCGGCCGGGTCCGACGACAAGGTCAAGCTGCTGGTCGAGGAGTACGGCTTCGACGCCGCGTTCAACTACAAGAGCGGCTCCGTGAGCGAGCAGCTGCGCGCGGCCGCGCCGGACGGCATCGACGTCTACTTCGACAACGTCGGCGGCGACCACCTCGAGGCCGCCATCGGCTCGCTCCGCCAGGGTGGCCGGATCGCCGTCTGCGGCATGATCTCGGTCTACAACAACACCGAGCCCGCGCCCGGCCCGCGCAACCTCGCCCGGCTGATCCAGACCCGGGGCCGCATCGAGGGCTTCCTGGTCGGCGACCACTACGACCTGCAGCAGGAGTTCGTCCAGAAGGTCGGGCCGTGGGTCGCCTCGGGCGAGCTGAAGTACCGCGAGACGGTCGTCGAGGGCATCGAGAACACCCTCGAGGCGTTCCTCGGGGTGCTGCGCGGCGACAACATCGGCAAGATGATCGTGAAGCTCTGACCGGCCAGGACTTCTGCTGTGTTTTCGGCATGCGGTAACTTCTTTCCGAAACCGCCGTCGATCGTGGGCGCGAGTCGTGGCGGACCGAGGAGGAGGACAACCGCATGCCCATCACGCAGTCCGACGTCCTGTACACCGCCGTCGCCACCGCCGAGAACGGCCGGGACGGCCGGGTCGCCACGGACGACGGCCGACTCGACGTCGTCGTCAACCCGCCCAAGGAAATGGGCGGCAGCGGGTCCGGGACCAACCCGGAGCAGCTGTTCGCCGCCGGGTACTCCGCCTGCTTCCAGGGCGCGCTGGGGGTCGTCGCCCGGCAGGAGGGGGCCGATGTCTCCGGCTCGACCGTGACCGCGAAGGTCGGTATCGGCAAGAACGAGGACGGGTTCGGGATCATCGTGGAGATCTCGGCGAGCATTCCCGACGTTTCCGCCGAGGTGGCCCGGGAGCTGGTCGAGAAGGCTCACCAGGTGTGCCCGTACTCGAAGGCGACGCGGGGGAACATCAGCGTGACGCTGGTCTGACCGTCGTCGTTGCGTACTGCGGGGACCGCACCCTTGGACGTGGGGTGCGGTCTCCTTTTCGGCGGGGGGCGTCTGCCGGGTGCGGCTCGTCGTGAGTTGCTCGCGCCCACGCGGCGGAGCCGCACTTCGATACGGCCCCGCGCCCCCTCAGGGCGCCACCGCCACCCGGTGCAGCACGCGCGCGAACCCGTCGTTCTCCGGTGCCGCCCCGCCCGGGAACGCCATCCTCCGGCGCGTATAGCCGTAAGCCAGGCCGCTGCGCGGGTCCGCGAAGGCCTGGGAGCCGCCTGCGCCGCTGTGGCCGAAGGTGCCGGCGCCCAGGAACGGGTGCCACACGTCGGCGGTGGCCTGGAAGCCGAGGCCGAAGGCCTTGTGTACGCGGGCCACCAGGTCGTAGCCGACGGAGTGGATCTGGCCCACCTCGGCGATCGTGTCGGGCTTGAGCAGCGGCGGGCGGTCCTCCAGTTCGCTGATCGCCGCCGCGTACATCGTGGCCAGACCGCGCGCGGAGGCCACGCCGCCCGCCGACGCCGGTCCCTTGGCCCGTACGAGACGGGAGTTGGCGTGGTCCTCCAGGGTGCCCGGGTCCGGCACATGCGTGTTGAAGGCGATCGAGGTCAGCGTGTGCGGTCCGGCCGGCCGGGCGTCCAGCAGCGCCTGCTGCTCGGGGGTCGGGGCCATCGGCTGCACGGTCCGGAAGCGCGGCTCCTCGGCCTCCGGCAGCCCCAGGTAGAAGTCGAGCGCGTACGGCGCGCGCACCCGCTCCTCGTACACCTCCTGGAGCGTGTGCCCCGTGGCCCGGCGGACCACCTCGCCGCTGAGGGCGCCGATGACGACGGCGTGATAGCCGAAGGCGGTACCGGGCCGCCAGTAGGGCTTCTGGTCGGCGAGCCGTTCGGCCATCGCCCGGTCGTCGGCCAGCTCCTCGGCGGAGAACCCGGCGTCGATCCCGACCAGGCCCGCCCGGTGCGCCAGCAGGTCTCTCAGTGTGACGGAGCCCTTGCCCTCGGCGCCGAACTCGGGCCAGTAGTAGGTCACTTTGCGGTCGAGTTCCAGCGTGCCCTCCTGCACCAGCAGCGCGACCACGAGATGGGCGGCGCCCTTGGTGGACGAGAACACGCCGTACAGCGAGTCCGCCTCCGCGCCCGCCCACAGGTCGACGACCCGCCGCCCGTGCACATACGCGCACAACTGGCCCTCGTAGTCGTCCCGTTCTCCCTCGACGAAGGCGGCGAACTCCTCACGCACCGCCTCGAACCCCTCGGCGACCGTGCCCTGGACGGTGATCTGCTGCGTCATCCGCTCTCCTCAACCTGAGCCGCTGCTCGCTGCTCCCTCTCGGCACAACGCCCGTTCCCGCTCGGGACGTTCCCGAGACCGGTACGGCGCGATGTACCTGTTCGACTCAACCGCCGCGAACGCCCGTGGGTGTCACCACTGCCCCGGATGGCGGATGGCGGATGGTGGCGCGGAGCGCGGGACGGGGCTCAGCTGCACGACCGCAGAACAGGGCCGGAGGACGTGGTGGGGGTGGCACGCGGATGCGCGGCCGGGCTCAGGTGCACCACCACAGGAAACGCGTGCACGTCTTGGTGGGCGACGGGGTCGGGGACGGAGGTGGCGCCGTCGGGCCGCTGGAGGGGGTGGAGGCCGGCTGGGAGGAGGCGGTGGGCGCCGGGGCCTGGGCGGTGCCGCCGGAGCCCGCCGTGGCGGTCTGCTGCGCCTTTCCGGTGTCCTTGGCGTCGGGCGACGCGGAGCGCTTGTCCTTCGGGGACTTGGAGGTGGACGCGGAGGCGTCGGGGGAGGCGGAGCCGGCCGCACCCGGGGTCGCGCCGGA
The DNA here is from genome assembly GCF_009604455.1 of Streptomyces sp. RB17. Classification (GTDB taxonomy): domain Bacteria; phylum Actinomycetota; class Actinomycetes; order Streptomycetales; family Streptomycetaceae; genus Streptomyces. The sequence goes on along the minus strand of NZ_WEGL01000001.1, from coordinate 804,457 downwards.
GGTGTCGGAGGCCGGGTCGGCCGTGACGCCGGGGGACGCGGAGGACGTGCCGCCGTCGGCCGCGGTGTCCCGGGTGGTGTCCGGCTGTCCGCTGGAGAAGGGCGAGAAGGGCGCGTCCGTGCCGAGTTCGGCGAGGCCGAGGCTGCCCGCGGCCAGCACGAAACCCGCGGTGATCAGCACGGCACGGCGGCGCCGGCGCCGGTGTGCGGCGGCCTTGCGGTCGCGGCGGCTGGCGTCGGCGTCGGCGGGACCGGCGCTGCTGCCGCGCGCCCGGCGCCGGACGGACCGGCCACCGGAACCGGGGTCGGCCGGGGAATCGGACTCGGGGTCGCCGTCGGCCGCCTCGGTATCCGTGTCCGTGCCGGCCGCGGACCCGGCCCCGGGAGCCCAGTCCTCGCGCGGCTCCGGATCCGCCGCCCAGGCCGCCTGTTCCGGCGCCGCCGGCTCGTACTGCTGGGGGACCCGGTACTCCTGGGAGGCGTACTGCTGGGGCGCGTACTGCTGGGACCCGTACTGCTGCGGAGAGGGCTGGGGAGCGCCGTACCCCGGCGTCTCACCCGAGCCCGCGTGCGCGTACGCGGGCGGCACCTCCGCGGCGGCGCGCGCCGGAGTTCCGCACCCGGGACAGGCCAGGGCGCCGTTGAGGTGCCGTTGGCACGGGTGGCAGTAGTCCATGACGCCGGAAGACTAGATTCCCCATGGGTCACGTTCCTAGGCACCACTGTGAAGGTTTCGTAGAAAGCGAAAGAATTCTCGAAAGGCTTGCCGAAACCGTTACCTGTTCGACCCATTGACACCCCCGCCGCCCCGTCCTTACTGTCACGCCAGCATTTCGAACGTGTGACGAAATCTCGAACAGCTGAAGGGCAACTGCCGTGCGCATCACCGGAATCAGCACACACGTGGTCGGCACGCCGTGGCGCAACCTGACCTACGTCCAGGTGCACACCGACGAGGGGATCACGGGAGTCGGCGAGACCCGGATGCTCGGTCACACCGACGCGCTGATCGGCTACTTGCGGGAGGCCGAGGCCAATCACATTCTCGGCTCGGATCCGTTCGCGGTCGAGGACCTGGTCCGCCGGATGAAGTACGGCGACTACGGCCGTGCGGGTGAGATCGTCATGTCCGGCATCGCGGTCGTCGAGATGGCCTGCTGGGACATCAAGGGCAAGGCGCTCGGCGTGCCGGTGTGGCAGCTGCTCGGCGGCAAGGTGACGGACCGGGTCAAGGCGTACGCCAACGGGTGGTACACGACCGAGCGAACCCCGGAGGCCTACCACAAGGCCGCCCAGGGGGTCATGGAGCGCGGTTACCAGGCGTTGAAGATCGACCCCTTCGGCACCGGGCACTTCGAGCTGGACCACCAGGGGACCCTGTACGCCGTCTCGCTCATCGAGGCCGTGCGGGACGCGATCGGCCCGGACGCCGAGCTGATGCTGGAGATGCACGGCCGTTTCTCCCCCGCCACCGCCGTCCGGCTGGCCAAGGAACTGGCGCCGTATCGGCCGGCCTGGCTGGAGGAGCCGGTTCCGCCGGAGAACCTGAAGGCGCTGGAGAAGGTCGCGGCCAAGGTGGACATCCCGGTCGCCACCGGTGAGCGGATCCACGACCGGATCGAGTTCCGCGAGCTGTTCGACAGCCAGGCCGTGGACATCATCCAGCCCGACGTCGGCCACATCGGCGGCATCTGGGAGACGCGGAAGCTCGCCGCCACCGCCGAGGCCCACTACATGCTGGTGGCCCCGCACAACGTCGGTGGCCCGGTGCTGACCGCCGCCTCGCTCCAGGTCGGCTTCACCTCCCCGAACTTCAAGATCCTCGAGCACTTCAACGACTTCGCGGACGCGGAGATCAAGAAGGTGGTCAAGGGCGCCCCGCAGGTCGTGGACGGGTACTTCCAGCTCTCCGACGCGCCCGGTCTGGGCGTGGAGCTGGACGTCGACGCCGCCGCCGAGTTCCCGCAGCAGCAGGCCCGGTTCGACCTGTGGGCCGAGGGCTGGGAACAGCGCAAGCCGAAGGGGACCAAGTGAGCACCGCCGTCGTCGTCGAGGCCCCCGGCCGGCACCGGCTCGTGGCGCACACGCCTCGCGAGCCCGCTCCCGGCGAGGCACTGGTGACCGTGCACGCGGTCGGCATCTGCGGCAGCGACCGCGAGGTGTACCAGGGCAACCGGCCCGAGGGGTACGTCCGTTACCCGCTCACCCCCGGCCACGAGTGGTCGGGGACGGTCTCCGAGGTGGGCGCCGGGGTTCCGGCTGGACTCGTCGGGCGCAAGGTCGTCGGCGAGGGCTTCCGCAACTGCCAGGTCTGCGACCGCTGCCACGCCGGCGAGACCACCCTGTGCACCCACGGCTACGAGGAGACCGGGTTCACCCAGCCCGGCGCCATGGCCGGCACCCTGACCCTCCCGGCCCGGCTGCTGCACGTCCTGCCGGACGACGCCGACCTCACCGCCGCCGCCCTGCTGGAGCCGGCCGCCTGTATCGCGGCGGCCGCGCTGAAGGCCCGCGCCCTGCCGGGCGAGCGGGTCGCGGTGGTCGGCACCGGCACGCTCGGGATGTTCGCCGTGCAGTTCCTGAAGGCGGTCTCGCCGGCGGAGCTGCTCGTGGTCGGCACCAGGAACGACCGGGAGGCGCTGGCGCGGCAGTTCGGGGCGACCGACTTCCGGCTGAAGGACCGGGAACTGCCGGCCGACTTCGACGTGGTCATCGAGACGGCCGGCTCCGCCTCCGCCGCGCGCACCGCCGCCTCGCTGCTCCGGCGTGGCGGACGGCTGGTCCTGACCGGGATCCCGGCGCCGGGCGCGGACGGGCTCGACCCGACCGATCTGGTCGTACGGCAGTTGGAGGTGCACACCGTCTTCGGGGCGCCGCCGGACGCCTGGGCGCACACCGTGCGGGTGTTCGGCACCGGGCTGCTGGACCCGTTGCCGCTGGTCACGCACGAGCTGCCGCTGACCGAGTTCCCGCAGGCCATCGAGCTGGTCGGGGCCGGCGATCCGAAGGTGGGCAAGGTGCTGCTCCGTCCCTGAAGACGTACGCCGGTCAGGGCGTGACCTGACGGCGCCCTGACCGGCGTACCACCAAGGCGTCTTCGGACGCAGTGCCGTTTTCATACCCAGAGCCGCGAACCTCGTCCGAAATACCGAACACGAAGGACAGCTTGTGACGACCGACGCTTCCGCCACGGCGGCCCGCCGACCCGGTGAGCAGGCACTCACCGCGCTCGGCCTGGGCGCGCCCGCCCTCGACCCCGCCGACGCCTCCGCACACAGCTTCCCCGGCGGCGGCCGCTGGCGCACCGAGATCCCCTCGTGCGAGGGTCCCGAAGCGCTGGCGGTCGTCCTGAAGGAGTCCTCGCGCCTCGATGTGCCGATCCACCGGATCAGCCAGGGCAGCGGCGTGTGGATGCTCACCGACGCCGAGATCACCGAGATGGTCGAGGCCACCGCGGCACGCGACATCGAACTCTGCCTGTTCACCGGCCCGCGCGGCACCTGGGACATCGGTGGCTCGGTGCGCTCCGACTCACGGGGGGCCGGACTGCGCGCACGAGGCCACGACGCCGTCGCCGGGTGCGTCGAGGACGCCGTACGGGCAACGGAGTTGGGCGTCAAGTGCCTGCTGGTCGCCGACGAGGGCGTGCTGTGGACGCTGCACCGGGCCCGGGAGAACGGCATCATCCCGGCCGACACCACGCTGAAGGTCTCCGCGCTCATCGGCCCCGTCAACCCGGCGTCGTACGCCGTCTTCGAGCATCTCGGCGCCGACTCGATCAACGTGCCCAGCGATCTGACGCTGGATCACCTCACCGAGATCCGCCGGGTCTCCGCGGCTCCGATGGACATGTATATCGAGGCCCCGGACGACCTGGGCGGCTATGTGCGGATGTACGAGGTCGCCGAGCTGATCAGACGCGGCGCCCCGCTCTATCTGAAGTTCGGCCTGTCCAAGGCGCCCGGCATCTACCCGTGGGGCACCCACCTCAGGGACGTGACCCTGGACACCGCCCGGGAGCGGGTGCGGCGCGGCCGGCTCGCCCTGGACCTGCTCACCCGGCACGGCGCGGACGGCGACATGGCGCCGCTCGGCTCCCGGCTGCCCGGAAAGCTCAACCGTTTCCCCACCACCGCGTGACCCCTCAACGACGAGACGACCGAGACGACCAAGGACGGATCACCATGCGCAACCGCAGAGCCGCACTCACCGCCATAGCCGGAGCCGCCTCCCTCGCCCTCACCCTGACCGCCTGCGGGCAGAGCAGCTCGGGCGGCAGCAAGGAGAAGACGGGTGACGTCAAGGGCGCCACCATCGGCATCGCGATGCCGACCAAGTCCTCCGAGCGGTGGATCAACGACGGCAACGACATGGTCAAGAACCTCAAGGCCAAGGGCTACAAGACCAAGCTGGTCTACGGCGAGGACGACCCGAGCACCCAGGTCTCGCAGATCGAGAACATGATCACGCAGGGCGTCAAGGGCCTGATCATCGCGGCCATCGACAACAAGTCCCTGAACAACGTGCTCCAGGAGGCCGCCCAGGCCAACATCCCGGTCATCGCCTACGACCGGCTCATCCTCGGCACCAAGAACGTCGACTACTACGCCTCGTTCGACAACGAGAAGGTCGGCACCCTCCAGGGCACCTACATCGTGCACAAGCTCGGCCTGGACAGCGGCAAGAAGGGCCCGTTCAACATCGAGCTGTTCGCCGGGTCCAACGACGACAACAACACCCAGTACTTCTTCAACGGCGCGATGAAGGTGCTCCAGCCGTACATCGACAAGAAGGAGCTGGTCGTCAAGTCCGGGCAGACCAAGCTCAGCCAGGTCACCACCCTGCGCTGGGACGGCACCACCGCGCAGAAGCGCATGGAGGACATCCTCACCTCCTCCTACAAGAGCGGCAAGGTCGACGCGGTGCTCTCGCCCTACGACGGCATCTCCATCGGCATCATCTCCGCGCTGAAGTCCGACGGTTACGGCACCAGCAGCCAGCCGCTGCCCGTCATCACCGGCCAGGACGCCGAGCTGGCCTCGGTGAAGTCGATCATCGCCGGCCAGCAGTCGCAGACCGTCTTCAAGGACAGCCGCAAGGAGACCGCGGTCGCGGTGACCATGGTCGACGACGTCCTGCACGGCAAGAAGCCGCAGGTCAACGACACCAAGACCTACACCAACGGCGCCAAGGTCGTGCCCTCCTACCTGCTCCAGCCGGTGAGCGTGGACAAGACCAACTACGAGGACGTCCTGGTCAAGGGCGGTTACTACACCGAGTCCCAGCTCAAGTAAGCCCGCCCACCTGCCCGACACACACTGATTGGAAGGCACGACCATGGCGGGACCCGTCCTGGAAATGCGCTCGATCGTCAAGACCTTTCCCGGTGTCAAGGCGCTGTCGGACGTCACCCTGACCGTCCGGCAGGGCGAGGTCCACGCCATCTGCGGGGAGAACGGCGCCGGCAAGTCGACCCTGATGAAGGTGCTCTCCGGCGTCCATCCGCACGGCACCTACGAGGGCGAGATCCTCTTCGAGGGGGAGGTCTGCCGGTTCAAGGACATCCGGGCGAGCGAGCAGCACGGCATCGTCATCATCCACCAGGAGCTGGCGCTGGTGCCGTACCTCTCCATCGCGGAGAACATCTTCCTCGGCAACGAGCACGCCACGCGCGGACTCATCAACTGGCGCGAGACCCTGCGCCACGCCACCGAACTGCTGCGCCGGGTCGGTCTCGACGAGCACCCGGAGACCCGCGTCGCCGACATCGGCGTGGGCAAGCAGCAGCTCGTGGAGATCGCCAAGGCACTGTCGAAGGAGGTGAAGCTGCTCATCCTCGACGAGCCGACGGCGGCGCTGAACGACGAGGACAGCGGCAAACTCCTCGATCTGATCCTGGAGCTGAAGAGCCAGGGCATCACCTCGATCATCATCTCCCACAAGCTCAACGAGATCCGCCGGGTCGCCGACTCGGTGACGATCATCCGCGACGGGCGGTCCATCGAGACGCTCGACGTGAAGGCGGAGGAGACCACCGAGGACCGGATCATCAGCGGCATGGTGGGCCGCGACCTCGACCACCGCTTCCCCGAGCGCACCCCGCACGAGGCGGAGAAGGGCGCGGCGCCCGCGCTGGAGATCCGGAACTGGACCGTCCATCACCCCATCGACCAGCAGCGCAAGGTCGTGGACGATGTGTCGATCAGCGTCCGGCGCGGCGAGATCGTCGGCATCGCGGGCCTGATGGGCGCCGGCCGCACCGAACTCGCGATGAGCGTCTTCGGCCGCACCTACGGCCGGTACGCGGGCGGCACGGTCCTCAAGGACGGCACGGAGATCCGCACGAAGACCGTCGCGGAGGCGGTGGAGCACGGCATCGCGTACGTCACCGAGGACCGCAAGCACTACGGCCTCAACCTCATCGACACCATCAACCGGAACATCTCGCTGACCGCGCTGAAGAAGGTCGCCAAGCGGGGCGTGGTGGACGAGCAGGCGGAGCGGCAGGTCTCCGAGGGCTTCCGCAAGTCCATGAACATCAAGGCACCGACGGTGTTCGAGCCGGTGGGCAAGCTGTCCGGCGGCAACCAGCAGAAGGTCGTCCTCAGCAAGTGGATCTTCGCGGGTCCGGACGTGCTGATCCTCGACGAGCCCACCCGCGGCATCGACGTGGGCGCCAAGTACGAGATCTACACGGTCATCGACCAACTGGCCGCCCAGGGCAAGGCGGTCGTCTTCATCTCCTCCGAGCTGCCCGAACTGCTCGGCATGTGCGACCGCATCTACACGATGGCCGCCGGGCGGCTGACCGGTGAGGTGCCGCGGGCCGAAGCCACGCAGGAAGTGCTGATGCGCCAGATGACGAAGGACAAAGAGGTAACGCGATGAGCACGGACGTCACCGACAAGAGCCCGGCCGCCGCGCCGCCGGGCAAGGGCGGACCGACCGCCGGCGAGAGTCTGTTGCAGCTGGTGCTCGGCGGCCTGCGCCGCAACATGCGCCAGTACGGCATGCTGATCGCCCTCGGTCTGATCGTCGTCCTCTTCCAGATCTGGACCGGCGGCGACCTGCTGCTGCCCCGCAACGTCTCCAACCTGGTGCTGCAGAACAGCTACATCCTGATCCTCGCGATCGGCATGATGCTGGTGATCATCGCCGGGCACATCGATCTGTCGGTCGGCTCGATCACGGCGTTCGTGGGCGCGTTCGCGGCCGTGCTCACGGTGCAGCACCATATGGCGTGGCCCGTCGCCCTGGTGCTGTGCCTGCTGGTGGGCGCGGTGGCGGGCTCCGTACAGGGCTTCCTGATCGCGTATTTCGGCATACCGTCGTTCATCGTCACACTCGCCGGGATGCTGCTCTTCCGCGGCCTGACGGAGATCCTCCTCAAGGGCCAGACCCTCGGCCCGTTCCCGAACGGCCTGCAGAAGATCGGCAACGGCTTCCTGCCCGCGGTCGGCCCGAACACCAACTACCACAACCTCACCCTGCTCCTCGGCATCGTCCTGGTCGCCGCCGTGGTGTGGCAGGAGGTGCGCGACCGGCGCCGCCAGCAGGAGTTCTCCCTCGACGTGGTGCCGAGGAACCTCTTCCTGCTCAAGCTCGTCGCCCTGGTCGCCGCGATCGTCACCCTCACGATGCTGCTCGCCAGCTACGACGGCGCGCCGATCGTGCTGATCATCCTCGGCGTCCTGGTGGGCGGCTACGGCTACGTCATGCGCAACTCGGTCTTCGGCCGGCACATCTACGCCATCGGCGGCAACCTGCCGGCGGCCAAGCTGTCCGGTGTGAAGGACAAGCGCATCACCTTCCAGGTGTTCCTGAACATGGGCGTGCTCGCGGCCCTGGCGGGTCTGGTGGTCGCCGCCCGCCTGAACGCGGCCTCACCGAAGGCGGGCGACGGCTTCGAACTGGAGGCCATCGCCTCCTCGTTCATCGGCGGCGCCTCCATGAGCGGCGGTGTCGGCACCGTGCTCGGCGCCATCATCGGCGGTCTCGTCCTCGGCGTGCTGAACAACGGCATGAACCTCCTCAGCGTCGGCACCGACTGGCAGCAGGTCATCAAGGGCCTGGCCCTGTTGGCGGCGGTCGGGTTCGACGTGTGGAACAAGCGCAAGTCCGGTTCGTAAGTCAGATCGGGCCCCGCCGCATGAGGCGGGGCCCCTCCTCTTTCGGGAGCCGCATCCATGGAACTGAACAGACGCACGGTCATTGCAGGCGCGGCGGCCGCGGGCCTCGCCGCCACCACCCTCGGCTCGGGCAGTGCCCAGGCCGCGTCCGCTTCGTCAGGGGGCCGCAAGCCGGTGAAGGAGCTCTTCGGCACGCTCGCCGACGGCACCAAGGTCCACCGCTGGTCGCTGCAGAACGGCGGCACCCGCCTGAAGGTCCTGTCCTACGGCGGCATCATCCAGTCCCTGGAGATCCCGGACCGGCACGGCCGGTACGCCAACGTCTCCCTCGGGTACGACAACCTCGACGCGTACGTCAAGGGCACCACCTTCTTCGGCGCCACCATCGGCCGCTACGGCAACCGCATAGCCAAGGGCCAGTTCACCCTGGACGGCACGAAGTACCAGCTGTCCGTCAACGACGGCGTGAACAGCCTGCACGGCGGCGCCAAGGGCTTCAACACCAAGGTGTGGGACATCGAGCCCTTCACCTCCGGCTCCGACGTCGGCCTGCACCTGTACTACACGAGCGTCGACGGCGAGATGGGCTACCCCGGCACGCTCAAGACGAAGGTCACCTTCACCCTCACCCGGCACGGCGACTGGCGGATCGACTACGAGGCCACCACCGACAAGCCGACCGTCGTCAACCTGACCAACCACACGTACTACAACCTCGCGGGCGAGGGCAGCGGCAGCATCTACGACCACGAACTCTGGCTCGCCGCAGGCCGGTTCACCCCCACCGACTCGGGCCTGATCCCCACGGGTGAGCTGGCGAAGGTCAAGGGCACCCCCTTCGACTTCACCCACCCCAAGCCGATCGGCCGGGACATCCGCATCGGCCACCCGCAGCTGGTCACCGCCAAGGGCTACGACCACAACTTCGTGCTCGACAAGGGGGTGACCGGGCGTCCGGAGCACGTGGTGACCCTTCGCGATCCGGGGTCGGGCCGCACCCTGAAGATCCTCACCGACCAGCCCGGTGTGCAGTTCTACTCGGGCAACTTCCTCGACGGCACCCTCGTCGGCCAGTCCGGCCACACCTACCGGCAGGGCGACGGCCTGGCCCTGGAGACCCAGCACTTCCCGGACTCGCCGAACGAGCCGTCGTTCCCGTCCACCGTGCTGCGGCCCGGCCAGACGTACCGGACGACGACAATCCACAGGTTCGACACATGAGTTGAACGGAGTCTCCGCCGTCTCCGTACTGAAGGGTGGCCCGTGCTCCCCCGCACGGGCCACCCCGAGACGGAGGTCCCTTTGGCCGGCAGCGTCACCTCGTTGTTCCGTGGCACCGCCGCGCACAGCCCCTCGATGGCGGCGCTGACGCGGGAGGGCGGCGACGGAACCGGCCCGGTGGACTTCTGCATCCCGTGCAACCCGTACTTCCCCACCCCGGCCATGTACGACGAACTGGCGGCCCGGCTGCGCGAGATCATCACGTACTACCCGAGCAGCGCCGACGCCATCACCGCCGAGCTGTGCGGTCTCCTCCAACTGCCGCCGCAGTGTGTGGCGATGGGCAACGGATCTACGGAACTCATCACCTGGATCGACCACTTGCTGGTCCGCGAGTCCCTGGCGATCCCCGTCCCGACCTTCGGCCGCTGGACCGACCAGCCGATGGAGACCGGCAAACGGGTCGACATGTTCCCACTCCAGGAGGCGAGCGGCTTCGCGCTGGACCTTGCCCAGTACGCCGAGTTCATCCGGCGGCGCGGCACCCGGGTGGCGGTGATCTGCAACCCCAACAACCCCGACGGCGGCTATCTGCGCAAGCAGCAGGTGGTGCAGTTCATGGACGCGATGGCGGACCTGGACCTGGTGATCGTCGACGAGTCCTTCCTGGAGTTCGCCGACGCGGAGGCCGAACCGAGCGTCGTCCAGGAGGCCATGCTGCGCCCCAACGTGATCGTGCTGCGCAGCCTCGGCAAGAACTTCGGCCTGCACGGAGTCCGCTTCGGCTACCTGGTGGCCAACCCGGCGCTCGCGGGGAAGGTGCGCGGGATGCTCCCGAAGTGGAACCTCAACTCCTTCGCCGAGCACGTGGTGTTCATGCTGAAGGAACACGGCCCCGAGTACGCCCAGAGCCTGCACCAGGTCCGCCGCGACCGCCTGGAGATGGCCAGCCACCTGTCGGCCCTGCCCGGCCTGACGGTCTACCCCTCCCAGGGCAACTTCCTCTTCGTACGACTGCCCGTCGGCGCCGAGGGCACGGTGGTCCGGGACCGGATGCTCACCGAGCACCGGATCCTGGTCCGCGAGTGCGGCAACAAGATCGGCTCGTCCAGCCGCTTCCTGAGACTCGTGGTGCGCCCCCAGGTCGACGTGCGTCGCCTGGTGACCGGCCTGGAGCAGGTGCTCTACGGGTCCAGGAGGGGAGCCGCCGTACCCGAGCTGGGCACCGGGACCAGCTACAGCTCGGGTACGGCGGCGGTGGACCGGCTGGTGAGCGAGACCAACGGGTCCGGTGTCCAGGGGCTGGCCGCACAGGCCCAGTCCCTGGCCCCCGCACCCGCCCCGGCCGCCGGCACCGGCATGCCGCTCCCCGCCGCCGTACAGCCCGGCGCCGGGATGCCGATGCCGGCGGCGCCTCAGCCGGCCCCTGCCGCCACGGCCGCACCGGCGCCCTTGCCCGCGGCGCCTTTGCCCGCGATGCCTTTGCCCGCAGTGCAGCAGCCGGTGCCGGCGCCCCAGCCGGTGCCGGCGCCTCAACCGGTGCCGGCGCCCCAGCCGGTGCCGGTGCCGGTGCCCCAGCCGGTGCCGGCGCCCCAGCCGGTGCCGGTGCCCCAGCCGGTGCCGGCGCCTCAACCGGTGCCGGTGCCGGTGCAGCAGCCGATGGCTCCGGTGCCTGCACCGAGTCCCGTGCCCGCTCCCACTGCGGTACCGGCGCCTGCGGCCGCGGTCGCGCCCACTCCGCCCGGTGTCCCGGCCCGCGGCGGGCTCACGGCGGCCCAGGTGCGCGGCATGACGGCCCCGGCGAGCGACTTGACCCCGGCCCCGGCCACGGGCTGGCCCAACGCGCAGAGCTGGCCGAATGCGGCGGGGATGGGGCAGCAGGCGGGGTAGCCGCCCGGCAACGGGCCCCGAGGCCGGCTGCCCAGTCCCGTCGGCGGGGGCGCGGACTCCGACGGTGGCACGCGGGGCGGACGCGGCAGCTCTCCCCGGTCGCTTCGGAGACCTCACGCGCCCCACCGAGGCGGTGATTGGAAGGTTTGGGCAAGGCGCTCGCGAAGCACTCGTGAAGAAAGTGCAGGTCAGGGGGGTTGGAGGGTGGCTGGGGGTGGAACAGATCTGCCCATCACGTCCAGTCGCCGCCGGTGACCAAGCTCCTCCGGTCTGCCGCCGGTAGGAGGAGCTCGCAGCTCCAGCACCGACGTGCACCGCCCACCGGCCGTCCGCCGCCAGGCCCGCCCGGCGTGCTGGTGAGGCGCGTCCGCGCCCTCCGTGGTGCAGGGTGCGGACGCAGCGTGCCCAGGGGCCCGGTGCCGCTGAGGCGCCCACTTTCCGGGCCGTCCGCGCCAGGAAGCGGGCGGCCTCCTTGGGATCAGATCCGGTCGGCCGCGATGAGGAGGTAGTGGAAGCTGCCCTCCTTGTAGGCCGTCAGGAACGGGGCCTCGATGCCCGTGGCGACCGACGACTTGGCGCGCAGTTCCCAGTAGGGGATCGTGTCGGGGGTCAGGTCCACCACCTGGATCGGCACCAGGTTGTTCGCCGCCAGCGCCCTGAAGTACTCGCTGCGCGGGTGGATGTTGCAGGTGTAGTGCTCGTCGATCCTGCTGACCGCCTTGGAACGCATGCCGGTGACGTCGTTGGAGCAGCCGGTGATGCAGACGTAGCGTCCGCCGTACTCCAGCAGGCGGGAGAACTCGGCGAAGAGCTCGAACAGGTCGACGTACATCGTCGTTTCGTTGGTCCAGATCGCGCGGCGTGAGCCGGTCTCCAGACGGGTGTCGAGCATGTTACGGAAGTGGAAGCGGACCTTGTCCATGACCCCGCGTTGCTTCGCCTGGTCGTTGGCGAAGGCGACCTGCTGCTCGGAGATGCTGACACCGTCGACGTGGCAGCCGAAGCGCGCGTTGGCCATGAAACTGCTGCCGCCCCGGCCGGAGCCGGCGTCCAGGAGGTGGGCGTCGGGGGTGATGTCGCCGAGGTGGTCGAGGAGGACGTCGGCCTGGGCGGTCTCCAGGCGGTGCAGCTCCTCGATGATGCGCTGGTCGCGGGTCTCGGGCGGACCGGCGAGGACCGAGGGGTCCCACTCGCCGAGGCCGTAGTGGTGGTGGAAGAGGCCGTCGACCTCGCCGAGCTTGATGTTGACGGGGTCCTTCTCCTTGTTCCAGTACTCCGCGACCGACTTCTGGTAGTCGGTGCGCAGGACATCGCCCATGGCGATGCTTTCCATCTGGGTGGCGATCTTGGACATGGGAATTCCTTGGCGGGGGCTGTGGGAGGGTGGGCTATGGGGGCGGGGCGGGAGTCAGGCGGCGTTCGCGGTCTCGGTTCCGGTTCCGGTTCCGGTCCCGGTCCCGGCCTCGTGGTAGCGGCCGCTGCTCGCGTGCCACTCACGGCTGCCGCCGACCCAGGCCCAGGTGCCGGCCAGGAAGCGGCGCAGTTCCGGGGAGCCGGTCTGGGTCAGCGCGGCCGCCTCGGCCTCGAAGGTGAGCATCAACTCGTTGTGGATGTCGACGGTGCGGTCGACCGCCTCCTCCAGCGAGCAGCCGTCCTCGGCGGCGATCAGCCGGGGGAGGCTGAAGTCCGTCGGGTCCTCCTTGGCCATGGAGTAGAGGTCGTTGACGATGACGCTGGCGGTGCCCGCCAGGGTGAACGCGCGCCGTACCCGGGGGTCGGAGAACTCGCCGTAGGGCACCTCGTATCCGGCGATCGCGTCGACGAGGACCATGCACGGCACGAAGCTGTTCTCGTGCCGGTGCATCAGGAACTCCCAGACGGGAGGGACGTGTCCGGAGGCCTGCCAATAGCCCTCCTGGTTGTAGGCGACGAACATGATGCCCAGCTCGTGGCGGAGCCGGCGCACCTGTGAGGTCGTGGCGTACGCGTGGAGGTTGCGCAGGCTGTCCCTGAGGGCCCGCATGACGGGGTCCGCCCGGACGACCTGCTCCAGCTGGGGGGCGTAGGCGAGCGGGAGGTGGGCCTGGTCGATCACCGAGTGGGCGATGGCGAGCCGTTGGCCGAGTTCTTGCGGCCGGGCCTCCTCGACCTCGCCGTCCACGTAGTGGTCGTCCACGGCCCACTCGGACAGCGCGCACTTGGCCGCCGCGAGCAGGCGATCGGGGTCGTCGGACTCGGGGTGAGCGAGCATGATCAGCCGCCCGAAGTCGGCCTTGCGGATCTTGTCCAACTGGCCCGGGTAGATCCCGATCTCCTCGGCCCACTCCACCAGACGCTCGGTGACGGTCTCGCCGAGGGCGGGATCGTCCCGTACGGCGGGTGGACAGTGCAGCCGGGGACCGGGGTCGGAGGCCGAGGCCGGCCGGCCGGGCTCGTGGGTCGTGGTGTGGCGGTCCGCAGGCGAGGCGCCGAGGCCGGTGGGGGCGAGGGCGGCCGCCGCCCAGGTGCCGGGGCCGGTACGGGCTGCTGCCGCCGGCGCGCCAGAAAGGGTGCGGCCGAGGGCTGCCGCCGACGTGCCCGGACCGGTGGGGCCGGTCGGAGGCGCGGCGAGGGCCGGACGAGGCGCGTCCCCGAGCGGGGGCACCGCTGCCGACGCGTCCTCGGGGGCCGACGGCGGCCTGCCGGCCGAGGCCGGCGTGTCATGGGAGGCCCGGGATGGATGCCCTGCGGTCGACGGCGCATGACCGGCCTCCGGCCGCCCGGCGGCCGCCCACTGATGCCCTGCTGCCGACGGCCGCAAAGCCGCGAGCGGATGCACGGCCGTCGGCTGGGGCCCGGCCCCGCCCGCAGGACCGGTCTCCGCCGCACGGCCAGCCTCCGCCACACCGGCCGGCGGGTGCGCACCCGCCGGATCCGCACCCCCCGAACGCGGCCCCGTCGGACGCGGCCCCGTCGGACGCAGCCCCGTCGGACCCAGCTCCGTCGGACGCGCCCCCGCAAGCCGATCCCCCATCGCCGGAGTCGGCAGCGGCAGCGGCAGCGGCAGCGGCAGGGCAAGCTTCGTGGCGTGGGCTGCGCCGCGACCGGTCCGCGAGCGGCGTGGGGTGGTCGCCGCGCCGAAGGGGGTGCGCGCTGCCGAGGTACCCGGCCCGGTCGGGCCCGGGGGCAGTGTCGGCTCGGGCGGGGCGGCGGACTGCGGGTGGGACAGGGGACCCGACAGCAGGGCCTGGACCAGGCCCGCCATGTCGTGGGTCGCGGGCGGTGCCGTGACCCGGGAGATCAACGACACGGTCGTCAGCTCCCGTTCGTGCGGGCGATCTCGACGTTCTCCAGGACGCCGAGGGCGTCGGGCACCAGGACGGCCGCCGAGTAGTAGGTGCTGACCAGGTAGGAGATGACCGCCTGCTCGTTGATGCCCATGAAGCGGACGTTCAGGCCGGGCTCGACCTCGTCCGGGATGCCGGTCTGGTGGAGGCCGATGACGCCCTGGTCGTCCTCGCCGGTGCGCATCGCGATGATCGACGTCGTGCCCTGCTCGCTGATCGGGATCTTGCCGCACGGCAGCAGGGGCACGCCGCGCCACGCGGGAATCTGGTTGCCGTGGAGGTCGATGCTGCCGAAGTAGAGGCCCCGCTTGTTGCACTGGCGGCCGAACGCGGCGATGGCCTTGGGGTGGGCGAGGAAGCAGCGGGTCTTGCGCCGCATGCTGAGCAGCTCGTCCATGTCGTCCGGGGTCGGCGGCCCCGAGTAGGTGGAGATCCGCTGGTCGAAGTCGGCGTTGTGGAGCAGACCGAAGTCCTCGTTGTTGATCAGCTCGTGCTCCTGCCGTTCGCGCAGCGCCTCGATGGTCAGCCGCAGCTGCTGCTGCGTCTGGTTCATCGGCTCGTTGTAGAGGTCGGCGACCCTGCTGTGCACCCGCAGCACCGTCTGCGCCACGCTCAACTCATAGTGGCGCGGCTCCAGTTCGTAGTCTGCGAAGGTCTGCGGCAGCGTCTCCTCGCCCGCGTGCCCCGCGCTGAGCTCGATCTCCGCCTCGCCCGACCGGTTCAGTTTCCGCTGCCCGTTGGAGCTGATGTGCTGCACGTGCCGGCGCAGCGCCTGGTGGCGGTCGGCGACCGCCCTGTACGCCGTCAGCGGCAGCGCGAGCACCGTCGTGGCGGTCGCGGAGCGGGCCGTGAACTCCCACTTCTTGGAGCCGCCGTCGAGCACCTGGCCGCCGAAGGTGTCCCCGTCGGCCATCAGTCCGATCATGGACTCGTCGCCGTACGGGCCTTCGCCGAGCTTCTCGACCTTGCCGTGCGCGATCAGGTACACGTGGTCGGCCTTGCGGCCCTGCTGCACGATGATCTGGCCGGGGGCGAACTCCTTCTGCACGAACTTGTCGGCCAGCGCGCCGAGCGCGTCCTTGTCGGCGAAGCCGCGCAGGAGCGGCAGTTCGCCCAGTTCGGCGGGGACCACCTGCACCTTGGAGCCGTTCTTCACGAAGCTCACCCGGCCGTCGCCGAGGGTGTAGGAGAGGCGGCGGTTGACCCGGTAGGTGGCGCCGGGCACGTTCACCCAGGGCAGGATGCGGGTCGCCCAGCGGGAGCTGATGCCCTGCATCTGGGGTTCGGACTTGGTGGTGGTGGCGAGATTGCGCGCCGCCGCGGTGCTGAGGCTCTGCTGCTCGCGCTGCTGCTGCTCCGACTCCGGGGTCGCGGCCGGTGCGGTGACCGTGTCGAGGGGCATGGCTCTACCTCGTCTTCCATGGCGCGGGGAACGCGACGACCTGCTGTCGTCACGCTGCGTACACAGAAGTAGCAGAGCCGTGCTTACGTTGAGTGAGCAAGCCGGGAGGCGCGCGAGGGCCAACGTCGTGTTCGAATTGCGCCCCTCGCGCGCCTCTTGCGGACATCACTCCTGCTCGAACGATTCCGCAGGTCAACCGGCGGATGACGGTGGACCTGCGAGAACGTCAACCATCGGCGAAGGACACCGCTCCACTCAGAGTGAGGTGTGGCGCGGCGCTCCCGCCTATGTGCTCGGGCAGTCCTTCCACGCCAGGTGGTACACCGTGCTGATGTCTCCGTCCGTGGAGTCCATGGTCATGAAGCTGACCTTGTCCGAGGCCTGCGTGCCCGCGTTCACCCGCAGCTCGGTGTTGATGTTGAAGTTGCGCAGCACCCCGCAGGGCGCCCAGACCAGCTGGGCCCAGTCCGTGCTGTCGGTGGCCTGCCAGTCGTCGTTGTAGGGGCCGTTGAAGGGGTGGGTCCTGGGTACGGTCTGCGAGGAGCCCTGGAAGTAGTACGAGGCCTTCTGGGTGCCGCTCGCGCCGGGCTGGAGTGAGAGGAAGCCGCGGTAGTCGGCCTCGGCTATCGCGTAGGTGAAGCCCTGGGGGACGTGCACCACCAGGTTGAGCTGGCAGTTCTTGCGGAAGGCCGTGGGGTCGGAGGCGCCGCCGGCCTGGGCCAGGTAGTTGCTGTAGGTCACCGTGAAGGCGGTGTTGTCCGGGGAGACGGCCACCGCGGCCGTGCCCGCGGGGCAGCCGGAGCCGTTCACCGTCGCCACGTCGATGACGATCTTGTCCGGGGGCGGGTTGTCGAAGACGGGGGACGAGGACTGAGCGGGTAGCGCGGTGGAGAGGAGAGCGGCTACGGCGCCGCTGAGGAGGAGTCCACCAGCCATGCGTTTCTCCCGGGGTCGGATGTGGGGGGTCTGTGTGGAACCTGTGAAGCGCTCCGCATCGTAGGAAGCCCCCGTCGCCCCCGGGAGGGTCAACTCCGGCCATTCACAAGCCGCCGTTCACACCTGGCTCCTACGGGTTCTCCCAGGACTCCGGTTCCGCCGCCAGGGCCCGTACCGGCTCCGGCAGCGCGTCCGCCGCAAGGTCGGCGATGGTGACGCCCTCCAGGATCCGGCGGACGTTGGCGCGCAGCGCGATCCACAGCGGAAGGAGGGGCTGTGCGGTGCCGGTGTAGGCGAGGCCCGTCGGGCGTTCGCCGCGGACCGAGACGATCGGGCCGTCCACCGCGCGGATCACATCGGCGACCGTGACGCCGGCCGCGTCCCGCACCAGGCGGTAACCCCCGCCCCCGCCCCGCCTGCTGTCGACGATCCCGCCCCGCCTCAGGTCGCCCAGGATCCCTTCGAGGAACTTGTGCGGGATGCCCTGGGCGGCGGCGATTTCCTCTGCCTTCACCGGGCCGTTACCCTGCCGTACGGCCAGCTCCAGTACCGCCCGTACCGCGTAATCCGCCCGCGCCGAGATCCTCATGGGTCCCATTGTGCGGCGTCGTCGCATGGAGAATGGCCTGCACCCGCGCCCCGTAAGATCGCCCGCGGAGGATCCACCTTGGCGCTCAGCAGACGTACTTTCAGTGCCCTGGCCGGTTCGACCGCGCTCGGGCTCGCCCTGGGCGGCAGCGGCGGCCCCGGGGCGCCCTCGGCGTACGCGGCGCGCAGTGTGCCGACCGGCCCGGCGCCCGCCCCGCCGAGCGCCGACGGCCGCCGGCACACCATCGGCTACGACCACTACTCGCTGCTCGTGGACGGCCGGCGGCTGGTGGTGTGGTCCGGCGAGATGCACCCCTTCCGGCTGCCGAGCCCGTCCCTGTGGCGGGACGTGCTGCAGAAGATGCGGGCCCACGGGTACAACGCCGTGAGCATCTACGTGGCCTGGAACTACCACTCCCCCGCGCCCGGCCACTACGACTTCACCGGCGTCCGGGACCTGGACCTGTTCCTGCGCATGGCCGCCGAGACCGGTCTGTACGTCATCCTGCGGCCCGGCCCGTACATCAACGCCGAGGTGGACGGCGGCGGCTTCCCCGGCTGGCTGACGGCGACGAAGGGCACGGCCCGGACCGACGACCCCACCTATCTGTCGTACGTCGACGAGTGGCTGACCCAGGTGAACCGGATCGCCCGCCGGCACCTGTTCACCCAGGGCACCGGCACGATCCTGCTGTACCAGATCGAGAACGAGTACGACGCCCACGTCGACGAGGCCGGCCGGGCCTACATGTCCCACCTGTACAAGAAGGTGCGGGCGGACGGCATCGACGTCCCGCTGTTCCACAACGACAAGGGCAGGAACGGGTACTGGGTGCCCGGATCGTTCGGCACCGGCGGTGAGAAGGGCGGCTGGCTGTACGGGTTCGACGGGTATCCGTCGCCGTCGCAGACCCCGCCCGACTGGGGGCACTACGGCCCCGGTGGGGCGAAGGGCGGGGCCAGTGCCTCGCCGGCCACGCCCGGGTTCGTGCCCGAGTTCGGCGGCGGCTGGTTCGACCCGTGGGGCGGGGCGTGGTTCGACGGCAAGGGGTACGCCGAGTCCCGGCGCACCCGGGACGCCGCGTACGAGCGCCGCTTCTATCTGACCAACCTCGCCAACGGCCTCACCCTGCACAACGTCTACATGACCTTCGGCGGGACCTCCTGGGGCTGGCTGCCCGCGCCGGTCGTCTACACGTCGTACGACTACGGCGCCGCCATCGACGAGGGACGGAACGTCACCGACAAGATCGCGCCGATGCACCAGCTCGGGCATCTGCTGCAGCGCGTGCCCGACTTCGCCAAGCTGGACCGGGCGGCGGACGTGAAGGCCGAGGGCCTGAAGGTCTACCACCTGACCAACCCGGACACCGGCGCCCATGTCTACGTCGCCCGCAACGACGGCACGGACGCGGTCACCACCGATCTGCCGACCGACGCGGGCCGGGTGCGCGTCACCGTGCCCGGCAAGGACGCCAGGCTGCTCACGACCGGACTGAAGCTGGGCGAGCGGACGCTGAAGTACTCCACCGCCGAGCCCGTGCTGTGCCTGAAGGCCGGCCGGCAGGACATCGCGCTGTTCTCGGGACGCCTCGGTGACATGGCCGAGCTGGTGCTGAAGTGCCCGGTGGAGCCGAACGTCATGCGGCTGGACCCGGAGGCCGCCTGGGTCTTCGACAACGACGACGATCTGCATGTGAACGTCCCGCTCGGCGAGGGCGGACTGACCCGGGTGCTGGTGGAGAAGGGCGAGACCGAGACCCCGCTGGTGCTGCTCTTCGCCGACGACGCCACCGCCGTCCGCATGTTCCCGTACGACACCCCGTCCGGGTCCCTGCTGGTGTACGGCCCGGCGCTGCTGCGCCACGCCGAACTGCGCGGATCCGAGGTCCACCTGACCGGCGACGTCACCGAGACGACCACCATCGAGGTGTGGGGGCCGCGCGGGATCGACACGCTGGTGTGGAACGGCCGTACCCTGCCCACCCGGGTCACCCTGTCCGGCAGCCTGATGACCACCGGCCTGCTGCCCGCCACCCCCGAGGTCAAGCTGCCCGCGCTGGGCGGCTGGCGCATGCGCACGGAGAACCCGGAGGCCGGACCCGGCTTCGACGACTCGGCCTGGGCGGTCGCGGACAAGAAGACCTCGTTCAGTACGACCCCTGTGCCCCCGGGGCAGCCGGTGTTGTTCGCCGACGACTACGGCTTCCACTACGGGGACGTCTGGTACCGCGGCTCCTTCACCGACGCCACCGGCCTGGAGGAGGTGTCGCTCGCCTACAGCACCGGCACCCAGGGCCTGTTGACGGCCTGGCTGGACGGGGAGCCGCTGGGCACCCACCGGATGCCGGTGCCGGACAAGAACACGACTGTGCGGAAGGGGAGTTGGGCGGACACGGCCGTCTTCCCCGTGCGCGAGCGGCTGCGCTCTTCCGGCCGGCATGTGCTGTCGGTCCTGGTCCGGCGCATGCAGCACGACCAGGACGGCAAAGGGCTCGACACCCACAAGGCGGCCCGCGGCCTGACGGCGGCCGCCTTCAAGGGGGCCTCGCCGCAGGTGAGCTGGCGGATCCAGGGCGCGGCCGCCCCCGACCCGGTGCGCGGCCCGATGAACAACGGCGGCCTGTACGGCGAGCGCGAGGGCTGGCATCTGCCCGGCTTCCGGGACCACGACTGGGAGCAGGTGAGCTTCCCGCGGGCCGCCCGGTACCAGGGCGTGACCTGGTACCGGACGACGTTCCGGCTGTCGGTGCCGGCCGACGTCGACGCGTCGGTCGGCCTGACCCTGGAGGACGACCCGTACCGGGCCTACCGCGCCCAGATCTTCCTCAACGGCTGGAACATGGGCCAGTACATCAACAACGTGGGCCCGCAGCACACCTTCGTCCTGCCGAACGGCGTCCTGCGCACCCGGGGCACCAACACCCTCGCGCTGGCGGTCCTCTCGGAGTTCACCACGCTGTCGGGGCCGGGCCGGGTCAGCCTGACGCTGCTCGGCAGGGCGACGGGTGGGCTGCCGGTCACGCCGGTCTGATCACGCGAGCCTGATCACGTTCCAGGACAGCGGTTCCAGTACGGCGGTGAGGGTGCCGTCCGCCAGGGCGGTGCCCTCGACCGGGTGCGGGACGACCCGCTCGGGGGCGTCCAGGGTGTTGCGGGCGTCGGGGTCGGCGTCCGCGAGCGCGCTGTGCTCGGTGACGGTAGTCAACTCCATCCCGTTGAGGGCGACTTCGAGCGGCAGGGTGGCCGTGCGGCTGCGGTTGACGGCGAACACGGTGACCGTGCCGTCGGCCGCGCGGACGGCCGTGGCGTGCAGCAGGTCCGTCTCGCCGTACTTCTTCGTCTCGTACGTCGGTGAGTCCACGCGCACGTCGAGGACCTCGCCCCGGCCGTACTGCGACGCCTGCGCGAACGGGAAGAACGTCGTCTGCCGCCAGGCCGGGCCGCCCGGTTCGGTCATGATCGGGGCGATCACGTTGACCAGCTGGGCGAGACAGGCGACGGTGACGCGGTCGGCGTGCCGGAGCAGGGCGATGAGGAGCGAGCCGAGGACGACGGCGTCCGTGACGCTGTAGTTGTCCTCCAGCAGCCGGGGTGCCTCGGGCCAGTCGGACGGGGCGAAGGTCTTGGAGTGCTCCTCCCAGCGGGAGAGGTACCAGACGTTCCACTCGTCGAAGGAGAGGTTGATCTTCTTCTTGGACTTGAGCCTCGCGCCGATGTGGTCGGCCGTCGCGACCACGTTCTCGATGAAGGACTCCATGTCGACGGCCGAGGCGAGGAAGGAGTCCACGTCGCCGTCGGTGGGCTCGTAGTAGGCGTGCAGGGAGATGTGGTCGACCAGGTCGTACGCCTCCTGCAGGACGGTCGCCTCCCACGCGGCGAAGGTGGGCATGGCCTGGCTGGAGGAACCGCAGGCGACGAGTTCGACGGAGGGGTCTGCCTGGCGCATGGCCCGTGCGGTCTCGGCGGCGAGCCGGCCGTATTCCTGTGCCGTCTTGTGCCCGGTCTGCCAGGGGCCGTCCATCTCGTTCCCGAGGCACCACAGCTTGATCCCGAAGGGTTCCTTGTCTCCGTGAGCCGCGCGGAGGTCGGAGAGGGCGGTACCGGAGGGGTGGTTGGCGTACTCCTGGAGTTCGAGGGCTTCGGCGACGCCTCTGGTGCCGAGGTTGACGGCCATCATGGGTTCGGCCTGGGGGCCGAGCTTCTTCAGGAACGCGATGTATTCGGACAGGCCGAAACGGTTGGTCTCGGTGGAGTGCCAGGCGAGGTCGAGGCGTCGGGGGCGCTCTTCGACGGGGCCGACGGAGTCCTCCCACTTGTAGCCGGAGACGAAGTTGCCGCCGGGGTAGCGGACGGCGGTGACGCCGAGTTCGCGGACGAGGTCGAGGACGTCGGTGCGCAGTCCGGCCTCGTCCGCCGAGGGGTGGTCGGGTTCGTAGATGCCGGTGTAGACGCAGCGGCCCAGGTGTTCCACGAAGGAGCCGAAGATGCGGGCGTTGACCTGGCCGACGGTGAAGGCGGGGTCGAGGGTGAAGCGGGCGGTGCGCATTTTCGCCTTTCGGGGTGGGTGGCTTGTGAATCGTTGGCGGGTGCGGGTGATTCGTGGCTGGTCGCGCGGTTCCGCGCGTCCCTAGCGGAGTTCCGGCCAGTCGTCCTTCCAGCCGAGCTCGTTCAGACCCAGCTTCGGAGTGCCGTCGTCCGTTGCGTCGTAGTAGTGGTACGCCAGCCAGGTCTCGCCGTGGGTGCGGAACGTCGACTCGCCGCCGGGGCCGATGCAGCGGCCGTGGGAGGCCAGGAAGAGGTCTCCGCCGCCGTCGAGCATCGGCTTGCCCGTGCTGTCGGTGTAGGGGCCGGTCACGGAGGTCGCGCCCTCCCAGGTGAAGGGCGCGCCGTTGATGAACTGTTCGGCGTCGGCGGCGCCCGCGCTGCTGTACCCGTCGGTGACGTGCTTGCGCAGGAACTCCAGGACCTGGGTGGCCTTGCCGGTGTCGAAGGTGACCTCGGCCCTCGCGTCGTCGAACCAGGTACCGCCGAGCTGGGTGTAGAACGCGACGAAGAACCACCACATGAAGTTCTGGTCGTTGGCGTGGATGCCGAGGGTCTGCAGGCCCTTCTTGGTGGCCTTCTGCGCCTCCTTCAGCACGCCGAACCAGTCGTCGGTGGAGGTGACCGGGACGATCCGGTCGTCGGCGCCGAGCAGGCCCGCCTTCTTCAGCACGTCCTTGCGGTAGAAGCAGAGCTGGACGTGGATGTCGAGCGGGAGGGCGTAGAGCTTGCCGTCGATGACGCCGCGCTTCCACAGCGTGGGGTTGTAGTCCTGCCGGCGCACGCCGTACTTGGCGAGCAGGCCGACGTCCCAGGCGTCCAGGAGCCGGCCCGGCGCGAAGCCGGTGACCCGGCCCATGTGCATGACGCCGAGGTCCGGTGCGCGGTTGCAGGCGGCCGCCATGGCGAGCTTGGTGTAGAAGGGGTTGCCCCACTGGAGGGTGGAGTCCTTCACGTCGATGTCCGGGTGCGCCTTACGGAAGGCGTCCAGCATCGCGATCATGTTGTAGCCGTCGCCGCCGCTGAAGAGGTTCCAGTAGCGCACCCGGGTGCGCGCGGTGGAGGCGAGCGCGTCGGCTCCGGTGCCGAGTGCGGCGAAACCGAAGCTGCCGGCCACGGCCAAGCCGCCCACCACTGTGAGGAGTTGCCTGCGATTCAGGCCAGGTTGTCCCATACCTTGCCCCCATCGTCCCGTGTTGTTCGGCATTTCGAATGCTGCTCGTAACTTCGAACGGGACCGTAGATTCGAAGCGCTTCCGCGTCAATGGGTGGGACACAAGCTCATAGTTGGTTCTCTCTTCGGCCGCGGTCGGCGACGGTCGCCGCATCCCATGACGGGGACACGCCCGGACGCGTAGGCTCTGCCCAGCGGAAGGGGGAGGCGAGCGGAAGGGGAGGCGATGGGCATCGCGGGCGCGCGCGAGCAGGCGGCACGCCTGGCCGCACGGCTGCGGCGCGCCCGACCGGGCTCGGCGATGCGCGCCCTGGCAGGCGACCTCGCCGCCGCCGTCCACGCGCGGCTGGAAACACCAAAGGATGTACGGGAGTTGTGCCGGGCGCTGGGCGAGGAGATGAGCGGGCTGCGCGGCGGACGGCCGGTCGAGGTGCGCTTCGAGCGCTTCCCGGACGAGATCGAGGTCACCGGGCTGTGGCTGGAGTTCGCCGACTTCGACCTGGTGATCGTGGAGGAGCGGGCCGAGGCCGTGCAGCAACTGGTGATCCTGGGCCATGAGTTGTGGCATCTGCACACCGGGCGCCGGCACCCCCGGCTGGCCGGCGACGCGGCGGCCCGGGCGTTCGCCGACGCTCCCGGCTGGCACGGCATGCCCCTCACGGTGGCCGCCCGGCACGGCTCCCGGGAGGCCGACGAGGCCGAGGCGGACGACTTCGGGCACCGCCTGGCCGCCCTGTTCCGGCCCCGTCTCACCGGCTCCGGCGCCCTTCCCGGTCCGGTGCAACGGTCTCTCGGCCCGGTACAGCGGACCCTCGGCTATCGCGGACGCGACCAGGCGAGCGAGCCGAAGGGGCGCGCCCCTGAGGCGGACCGGGCGTCACACAAGGGGGGAGCCACGCGGTGACCCTGGCGCTCGGTCTCTCCGGACTCCTCGGCGAGGTCTCCGTCTCCTTCTGGATCCCCACGGCCGTCCTGGCCGCCGCGCTGGCGATCAAGCTGCCCGGCATCATCAAGATGTGGCGGGACCCGATGCTGCGTGCCGTCGGCGGCCTGCTGCTGTTCGCCTGCGCGGTGTTCGTCTTCGCGGCCCCGAGGACCATCGCCTGGACCAACCGCGTCACCGGGGTGCCGAACATCGCGGCGCCCTGGGTGTACTCCCTGCTCACCGCGCTGTGCGCGTCCTGGCTGCTACTCATCACCGCCTGGCGCAACGGCCGTTCCGACTCGGCCCAGACCCGCCGGGTGACCCGCTGGGTGGTGGCCGCCTACGCGGGCGTGGTCGTCGCCCTGTGGGTGCTCTTCGCCCTCGCGGACGTGCCCGTGGAGCGGCTGCGGGACCTGGACACGTACTACGCCACCACCCCCTTCATGCGCGAGGAGATCCTGCTCTACCTCGTCGCGCACACCGTGGCCTGCTCGGTCACGGCCCGGCTGATCTGGAACTGGATCCGCACCGACGGCCTGGACGGCTGGCTGCGCTGGGGGCTCAGGCTGCTGGGCGTCGGCTACGCCACGAACCTGTGCTTCGACGCGGCCAAGCTCACCGCCGTCGTGGCCCGGTGGACCGGCCACGACCTGGACTGGCTGAGCACCGATGTGGCCCCGGCGGGCGCGTGCGTCTCCGCCACCCTGGTCGCGGTGGGCTTCATCGTCCCGCACGCCGGCCAGTATCTGCACGAGCGCTGGCACGTCCGGTTGCGCCGCCGCGCCCTCGGCCCCCTCTACCAGCTGACGCGGGCCGTCACGGGCGAGCGCGAGCCCTTCGCCCCGCACGCCCCCGCCGAACTGCGCCTGATCCGCCGCGAGACCTTCATCCGCGACGCACTGCTGCAACTCTCCCGGCACCTGGACGAGGACCTGCGCGAACGGTCGTACCGGGCGGCCCTCTCCCTCGGCTTCGAGCCCGACCGGGCCAAGGCCCTCGCCGCCGCCGTGACGCTGCTGCACGCGGCCGGCGGCGAACGTCCGCCACGGGCCGAGTACGCCGGCTCGCCGTCCGGCCCGGACACCACGTACCTCCTCAAGGAGATCCAGGCCGTGTCCCAGGCCCTCCGCCACCCCGACGAGATCACGGCGGTACGCGCCCGCGCGGCCGCCCCGGCAGAGAGCGTGCCCGCGCATGAGTGAACCCTCCTCCCCCGCCAGAACCGCCGTCGTGCTGGGGGGATCCCACACCGGCCTGCTCGCGGCGCGGGCGCTCGCCGAGTCCGCCGACCGGGTCGTCGTCGTGGAGCGCGACACCCTGCCCGAGGGCCCCGAGCCCCGCAAGGGGCTGCCGCAGGCCCGGCACGCCCACATGCTGTGGTCGGGCGGGGCGCGGGCGGTGGAGGAACTGCTGCCGGGGATCACCGACGCGCTGAAGGCCGCCGGGGGCCGCCGGCATCCGGTCACGACCGGCGTGGTGGCCCTCTCCGCACAGGGCTGGTTCCGGCGCTGGCCCGAGTCCCACCATGTGATCCTGGCCGGCCGGGACCTGCTGGACGCGACGATCCGCGCACAGGTCCTCGCCGACGAGCGGATCGAGCTCCTCGACGGCACCGAGGCGCTCGGCCTCACCGGCACCGGCGCCGCGGTCACCGGCGTACGGATCCGGACCCGGGACGGCGCCGAACGCACCCTCGCCGCCAAACTCGTGGTCGACGCCACCGGGCGCGGCTCGCGGGCCGCGCGCTGGCTCGCGGACCTGGGACTGCCCGCACCGCGGATCCGCGAGGTCGACCCGGGCCTGGTCTACGCGAGCCGGCTCTTCCTCGCCCCGGAGGCGGCCCGGGAGGGCTTCCCGGTGGTCAATCTGCAGCTCGATCCGCGCGGCGACGGGCCCGGCCGCTCCGGCTTCCTGCTCCCCATCGAGAACGGCCGCTGGATCGTCACCCTGCAGGGCACCCGGGGCGGCGAACCCACCGCCGCGAACGAGGACTTCATCCCCTTCGCCCGCGAGAAGCTGCGGCATCCGGTGCTGGGCGAACTGCTGGAGCGCGCCGAGCCGCTGTCCGACGTGTCGGTCACCCGCTCCACGCTCAACCGCCGTCACTTCTACGAGCGCATGCCGGCCTGGCCCGAGAACTTCACCGTCCTCGGCGACGCGCTCGCCGTGTTCAACCCGGTCTACGGCCATGGGCTGGCCGTCGCCGCACAGAGCGCGGTGCGGCTGCGCGAGGTGATACGGCGGCACGGCTGGGGCACACCGGGGCTGGCGCGGCGCGTGCAGCGGGCGGTGGCCGGCCCGGTCCGCGCGGCGTGGGACCTGGCGCTCGGTCAGGACGTGTTCCACCCGGGCGCGACGGAAGCCGGTCCCACACTGCGGGACCGGCTCCTTTCGGCCTACGTCGGGCGGCTGATGTACACCGCGACGGGCAACGGCCGCATCGCACGCCGGGTGACGGACGTGACGTCCCTGGAGCGCGGGGCGCACGTTCTGCTGACACCGGGCGTGCTGCTCGCGACGGCCGTGGGGCCGCTGCAACCCCCGTTGACGGAGCCGCCGTTGACCGCGGAGGAGAGGAAAGCGGCGGGGGTCTCGTAGGCCGTCGTCCGGCTGCGGGTCCGCGGTGGCTGGTCGCGCCCACGCGGCGGAGCCGCATGTCGAACACGGCCCCGCGCCCCCAGGGAGCTGCAGCCCCGCCCGCTGCAAGGCACCGCCGCCAGGCGCTGTCAGCCCTGGAACGCCGGTTGGGGCAAGCCCTGTCCCGCTCCCGGAATCACCAGCAAGGACCCCGACAGGGGATGCGGGGCCGACAGACCGGTGCGGGCTGTCGTGACGTACAGGTCGGTCAAGCCGGCGCCGCCGAACGCGCAGGCGGTCGTACGCGGGGCCGGCAACGGGATCACCCGGTCCAGGACACCGCCCGGTGTGTACCTCCGCACCGCTCCCCCGTCCCACAGCGCCACCCACACACAGCCGTCCGCGTCGACCGTCAGGCCGTCCGGGAAGCCCGCGCCCTCCTCGATCTCCACGAAGGGGCGGCGGCCCCGGACGCGCCCGGCGTCGTGGTCGAAGACGTCGATGCGGCGGGTGGGTGTGTCGATGTAGTACATGAGGCGCCCGTCGGGGCTCCAGCCGGTGCCGTTGCTGACCGTGACGTCGGACAGGACCGTCTCCGCCGTGCCCGCGCCGGTCAGCCGGGTCAGCGTGCCGCCGCCCCGCGCCTCGTCGTAGCGCATGGTGCCCGCCCACAGCGAGCCGTCCGGGGCGACCGCCGCGTCGTTCGCGCGCCGGCCCGCGACCGGCTCGTGGTGCAGCCAGCGGAACGTGCCGTCGGGGTCCAGCAGGCCCACGCCGTCCCGGAGGTTGAGGACCAGGCCGCCGCCCGCGCGGGGCTTGACCGCGCCCACGTGCTGCTCCGTCGTCCGCACCGTACGACGGCCCGTGGCCGGGTCGTACGTGTGGACGCGCATGCCCAGGATGTCGAGCCAGATCAGCCGGCCGGCCACCGGATCCCAGGTCGGGCCCTCGCCCAGCTCCGCCTCCGCCCGGACGGCGACCTCGTACCCGGCGCTCATGCCGCGCTCCGGTGGCCCAGCCGCTCCGACAGCTCCGCCGCGCCCTTCGCCGCCAGCTGCTCCAGCTCGGCCCGGCCCTCGTCGCTCCAGCGGATCATGGGGACCGAGATGGACAGGGCCGCGACCACCTGACCCGTGCGGTCGCGCACGGGAGCGGCCACACAGCTCACGTCCGGGTTGGACTCGCGGCTCTCCACCGCGATGCCCCGCTGCCGGATCTCCGCGAGGGCCTCGCGCAGCGCTGCGGGTTCGGTGATGCTGTTGGGGGTCATCGCGGTCAGCTCGGCGTCGTCCGGGATCCGCGCCGCGAGTTCCTGCTCCGGCAGCGAGGCCAGCAGCATCTTGCCGACCGAGGTGCAGTGGGCCGGGAGCCGGCGGCCGGCCGCGGAGACCATGCGGACGGCGTGCGTGGAGTCGACCTTGGCGATGTAGATGACGTCGGTGCCCTCCAGGATCGCCACGTGCACCGTCTCGTCGCAGGTCTCGGCGACCGAGCGGGCCACCTGCTGGCCCTCGGCGGCGAGGTCGAGCTGCTCGGCGTAGCGGCTGCCGAGCTGGTACGGGCGTACGCCGAGCCGGTAGCGTCCGGGCTGTCCCGGCACTTGCACGATGTACGACCGTGCGGCGAGCGTGGTGACCAGCTCGTGCACGGTGGTGCGCGGCAGCTGGAGCTTGCGCACGATGTCGGGGGCGGAGAGCGTCCCGTCCCCGTCGAGGAACAGCTCAAGAATGTCGAGAGCCCGGGTTACGGCAGGCACGAGGCGTCCCACGTCCGGCCCCCTCCCTTGGGTCTAGGCGCCCGTCCGACATTTCGACACCGAGATGTTCGAGATATCAACAGGCGATCGGCATGACGAACACAGGCTAGTCATGCGGCGTTGCGCGGGCAATGGGTCGAAGTGGACACCCGGGTGCGCCGGGCACCATGGGTGCCATGGATCTCGACTTCCAGCTGGTGCTGCTGCGCCGCATGGCCGACCACAACCCGGATCTGGTCGAGGACGCCCGGCACCGGCTCGGGGTGTCCATCGCGGAGATGCGGGAGACCAACAAGCGCTGGCAGGCGATGGCCCGCTCCCCGCGCGCCCGGTCCGCCGCGGCCCGGTACCGCTCGGTCCTCGGCGAGCCCGAGTCCGTCCTCCCGCGCCGGCTCGGCGACGCCGACTGCGAGGCCCGGCGCTGGGCCCTGCCGCTCTGGCCCGACCTGCGCTTCGAGGTGCTGGTCGGGCCGGACGGGGCGGTGTGGAACGAGTGGCTGGTACGCGCCCCCGGCGCCCCGGCACCCAGACTGGAGACCCTGGACGACCTTCTCCCCTGGTCCTGCACCGTCGACGAGGCCGCCCGCGCCTTCGCCCCGGCCCGCCCGCTGGAGGGCACCGCACCGACCCGGTGGGGGCTCGCCTTCACCGCGCCCGGCCCGGACGGCGTACGGCACGAGGCGGTCGCCGAGTTCACCTGGGGGCTGCTCCAGCGGACGGCCGTCATCGGCTGAGCCCGCGTCCCGAAGGGGGCGCCGCGCCCGATGGGGCGCGGGGCTGTGTTCGATACGCGGCTCCGCCGCGTGGGCGCGACCAGCCACGACGGCGCCGCGGCCGAAACACGGCCCGTCCCGGCCCGTCCAGCGAAGCGCTCACGCGTCGAAAGCGGTGGCCCGGGTGCGCTTCTCCCAGGCGGTGACCTCGTCGCGGACCTGGTCCAGGTGGCCCAGGACGGCGCTGACTCCGTCGTCACCGAGCGGCAGCCGCAGCGGGGTGTCCTCCGCGTCCAGCGCGGCCAGGATCAGGGCGGCCGCCTTGGCCGGGTCGCCGGGCTGCGTGCCGTCACCGCCGGCGACCATGCCGCGCGTCCCGGCGACCTTCGCGTACACCCCGCTGTCCGCACTGGCCCCGGCCCGGGCGGGGGCCATCAGCGAGGTCCGGAATCCGCCGGGCTCCACGATCAGGACCTTGATCCCGTACTCGGCGACCTCGTCCGCGAGCGCCTCGGACAGGCCCTCCAGGGCGAACTTCGTCGCGCTGTACGCTCCGAAGCCCGCGAAGGACATCTGACCGCCCATGCTGCTCATCTGCACGATCGCGCCCGAGCGCCGCTCCCGCAGATACGGCAGCACCGCCCGCACGAGCGCCGCCGGGCCGAAGAAGTGCAGGTCGAACAGGTCGCGCAGCTCCCCCTCGGTGGTCTCCTCCACGGCGCCGACGTGGGTGCGGCCCGCGTTGTTGACCAGCACGTCGATCCGCCCGTGCCGGGCCACGACATCGCGGACCGCCGCCTCGGCCGCGGCCACGTCGGTGACGTCCAGTCGCAGCGCCTCGACCTGGTCGGGATGGGCGGCCACCAGGTCGTCCAGGGCCTCGGGGCGCCGGGCCGCGCCGACCACCACGTCACCGGCGGCGACGGCCGCCTCGGTGATCGCCCGTCCGAAACCGCTGCTCGCCCCGGTCACCAGCCAGACCTTGTTCATCGGAACTCCCCATAGCTCTCGTCGGGTTCGACACGAACAACACTGCGGCCGCAGACCGTTGCCCGTCCAAGACTCTCGGTGATGACCAACGGCTATGACCATGGACGTCCACGCCCGCGATCTGCGCTACTTCGTCGCGGTCGCCGAGGAACTGCACTTCACGCGCGCCGCCGAGCGGCTGTACGTCTCCCAGCCCGCACTGAGCAAGCAGATCCGGGCGCTGGAGCGACAGCTGGGGGCGGAACTGTTACGGCGGGACCGGCACGGGGTGGCGCTGACGGCCGCGGGCGAGGCACTGCTGCCGCACGCGCGCACGGTGCTGGCCGCATGGGAGGCGGGGGCGGCGGCCGTGGAGGCGGCCAAGGCGGCCCAGCGCAGCTCGCTGGTCGTGGGCATGAGCACCAGTCCGGGCCGGGGCGGCCTGCTGCCGGCCATCCGCTCCCGCTTCACCGCCACGCACCCCGAGACGACGGTCCGGCTGCGCCAGATGAGCTGGGACGATCCGACGGCGGGCCTGGCCGACGGCACCGCGGACGTCGCCTTCGTCTGGCTGCCGCTGCCCGACGAGGAGCGCTACGCCTGGACGGTGGTCGCCGAGGAACCCCGACTGCTCGC
Source organism: Streptomyces sp. RB17 (assembly GCF_009604455.1). Lineage (GTDB taxonomy): Bacteria > Actinomycetota > Actinomycetes > Streptomycetales > Streptomycetaceae > Streptomyces. Next base: position 773,671 of record NZ_WEGL01000001.1, on the reverse strand, counting down.
CCTGCCCGAGTCGCACCCACTGGCCGCCCGCGCCGAACTCGACTTCGCCGACGTACTGGACGAGCCGTTCCTCGCCCTGCCCCGGAGCGCGGGCCGGCTCCGGGACCACTGGCTCGCCCTGGACGCCCGCGCCGGCCGGCCGCCCCGGATCGGCGCGGAGATCTCCGGCGCGGAGGAGACGTACGAGGCCCTGGTCGCGGGCCTGGGCCTCTGCCTGGTGGCGGAGGGCAACGCTCCCCTGATCACCCGCGGCGGCGTCACCACCCGCCCGGTCCGTGACATCGGCCCGAGCCGCTATGCACTGGCCTGGCGGAGGGAGGACGGACACCGGCCTCTGGTGCGGGCGTATGCGCAGGCATGCCGGGAGAGTGCCCGAAGGGGCGCGGGGAACGGCGCGACCAGCCACGACTCGGCCGCAGCCGAAGAACGACACCTCCCGGCACCCCAGTAGGCGCTATTCCGCGGCCGCCAGCACCGCCTCCACCACCCGCTCCAGCGACCCCGGATGCAGCCACAGAAACAGGTTCGGCTCCACCAACTCCAGCTCCATCAGCCGCGGCTCACCGTCCTCCCCGTCCACAAGATCCACCCGCGCGTACAGCACCTCAGAACCACCGGGCACCGCACCCAACGCCTTCTCGGCGACCGCCACTTCCGCATCCGTCGGCCGCCACCGTTCCAGATCCGGATGAGCCACCTTCTCCGCGTCGTACGCCGTCCCCGGCGTGAGCACCGCGCCCTTGCGGCTGGCGTGCAGCAGCCGCCCGCCGAAGAACTGCAGCGCCCGCTCCCCGCTGACGTCTATGCCGCGCACGTACGGCTGGACCATCGCGGTGAAGCCCTCGGCGTGCATCCGGGCGAGCTGCCGTACCGCCGTCTCGTGCCCGCCAGGCGTGTAGCGGGCGGCGAACCGGGCGCCGGCACCCGAGGTCGGCTTGATCACGTACTCGTGGTCGTCGGGCAGGTCGGCCGGCTCGCCCGGTGCGATGTAGCGCGTGGGGACGGTGGGCACCCCTGCCGCCGCCAGCTCGCCGAGGTAGCGCTTGTCGGCGTTCCAGCGCACCACGGGCGCCGGATTGGCGAGCCGGGTCAGCGCGCCGACCCGGTCCACCCAGGCCCCGAACTCCGCGGCCCGCCAGCTGTAGTCCCAGGTGGAGCGGATGACGACGAGGTCGTAGCCGCCCCAGTCGGCGTCCGGGTCGTCCCAGTACCGGGCCTCCGCCTCGGCCCCCGCGTCCGTGAGCGCCCGCACCAGCTCCGGGAGGTCGGTGTCCCTGCCGGGCTCGGCGCCGGGGTCGTAGGTGGCGAGGGCGATGCGGGGCACGGCGGACTCCCTGTCGTACGAGGGTGCGAACTCCAGCGAGGCTAACAACCTCGCCCGGAACCGGAACACGGCGGTTGACCTTCACCTTCGGTGAGGCCCCAGCATCGGTGGCGGACGACGAGGAGCGCGAGGTGCTCATGGAGTTGCTGACCATAGGCGCCTTCGCGAGAGCGAGCCGGCTCTCGCCGAAGGCGTTGCGGCTGTACGACGAGCTTGCGTTGCTGCGGCCCGTCCGGGTCGACCCGGACACCGGCTACCGGTACTACGCAGTCGAGCAGCTCGGGCAGGCCCGGCTCGTGGCCTGGCTACGGCGGCTGGGCATGCCGCTTGCCGAGATCCGCGCGGTGTGCGCCCTGGAACCGGCATGTGCGGCGCGGGAGATCCGGGCGTACTGGGCGCGGGTCGAGACGGAGACGGCCGTCCGGCGGGATCTCGCCGCGTTCCTCGTGGACCAGCTGACCGACGCGTCGAGAAGGGACCACACCATCATGCTGGAACTTCGCTATTCCGCCCGCTCCGACCGCGGGCTCGTCCGCCCGGCCAACCAGGACACCGTGTACGCGGGCCGCCGGCTGCTCGCCGTGGCCGACGGCTTCGGCCCGGCGGGGGCGCCCGCGAGCAGCGCGGCGGTGGAGGCGCTGCGCCACCTGGACGAGGCCGAGGAACTGCCCGCGGACGGTGTGCTGAGCGTGCTGGAGGACGCGGTGCGCTCCGCCGGTGAGGCGGTGTGCGACGTGGCCGAGGGCGCCCAGGAGGTCGGCACCACGCTGACGGCACTGCTGTGGACGGGGGCGCGGCTCGCGCTGGCCCACATCGGGGACTCGCGGGCGTATCTGCTGCGCGACGGGGAGTTGATCCGGATGACCCGGGATCACCGGGTGGAACCGGAGTCGCTGCTCCTGCTCAAGGCGCTGGCCGGCGGGATGGATCCGGTTCCGGATGTGCGGTTGCAGGAGGTACGGGAGGGGGACCGGTATCTGCTGTGCTCCGACGGGCTCACCGAAGCGGTGCCCGAGGAACGGATCAAGGAGCTGCTCGCGGCCGAGGACGCGGTGCGGTCGCTGATCGACGAGGCCAATGCGGCGGGCGGACCCGACAACGTCAGCTGCGTCGTGGCGGACTTCGTGGAGGTGGCCGGCGGCGCTGCAGCTCCCTGAGGGGCGCGGGGCTGTATCAATGTGCGGCTCCGCCGCGTGGCGTGGCCAGGCCACCGCTCACCCGCGGTCGCAAGCGTTCAGGACCGGCAGACGGGTGGGCGCCGCCTCGGTCGCACGGTCGTGGAGCGGGCTCCTGGTGTAGGAAGGGGGGCGACGGTCAACCGACAGTGAGGAGTGCGCCGCGTGTCCTCCCTCTTCCCCGCTCTGACGGACGGTCCGGGCGAGCGCAGCGAGACGGGGGTCCCCCCGGACGAAGTCTGGGGGAGGATCGCCCTGCGGTTCGGCGAACGGTCGGCGACGTACGGCGAGCTGGCCGGGGCCGCCGGTGCGCTCGCCGCCCGGCTGCGCGGTGCCGGCCGGGTGGCCGTGTGGGCCACGCCGGAGCTGGAGACCGCCGTCGCCGTGACGGGCGTGCTGCTCGCCGGGGCGGCCGCGGTGCCGCTGAACCCGAGGTCGGGCGAGAAGGAACTCGCGCACATCGTCTCCGACAGCGCGCCGAGGCTGGTGCTGGCCGCGCCGGGCGCCGAACTCCCCGATGCACTGGGCGCGTTGGAGCGGGTCGACGTGGACGCGTCCGCCGGGCCCGGCGCCGTACCGGACGAGACGGCCGGCGACGAGGACGCGGCGCTGATCGTCTACACCTCCGGCACCACGGGCCCGCCCAAGGGTGCCGTCCTGCCCCGCCGGGCCCTCGCCGGCACGCTGGACGCGCTCGCCGACGCCTGGCAGTGGACGGCGGACGACGTGCTGGTGCAGGGGCTGCCGCTGTTCCATGTGCACGGGCTCGTGCTGGGCATCCTCGGTCCGCTGCGGCGGGGCGGCAGCGTCCGGCACCTGGGGCGGTTCTCCACCGAGGGCGTGGCACGGGAGCTGAACGCAGGCGCGACCATGCTGTTCGGGGTGCCGACGATGTACCACCGCATCGCCGAGGCGCTGCCGGGCGACCCGGAGCTGGCCGAGGCCCTCGGGCGGGCGCGGCTGCTGGTCTCCGGCTCGGCCGCGCTGCCCGTGCACGACCACGAGCGGATCGCGGCGGCGACCGGGCGGCGGGTGATCGAGCGGTACGGCATGACGGAGACGCTGATGAACACCAGCGTGCGGGCCGACGGCGAGCCGCGCGCGGGCACCGTGGGCGTGCCGCTGCCCGGTGTCGAGCTGCGGCTGGTGGAGGAGGACGGGACGCCGATCACCGCGTACGACGGGGAGAGCGTCGGCGAGATCCAGGTGCGCGGACCGAACCTGTTCACCGAGTATCTGAACCGGCCCGACGCCACGGCCGCCGCGTTCACCGCCGACGGGTTCTTCCGCACCGGCGACATGGCCGTCCGCGAGCCCGACGGCTATGTGCGGATCGTCGGGCGCAAGGCCACGGATCTGATCAAGAGCGGCGGGTACAAGATCGGGGCCGGCGAGATCGAGAACGCGCTGCTGGAGCACCCGGGCGTGCGGGAGGCGGCCGTCACCGGGGAGCCGGACGCGGACCTGGGCGAGCGGATCGTCGCCTGGATCGTCCCGGCGGATCCTCAGGCACCGCCCGCCGCCGAGGAGTTGGCGGACCATGTCGCCCGGCGCCTCGCCCCGCACAAGCGCCCCCGTGTCGTCCGCTACCTGGACGCCCTGCCCCGCAACGACATGGGCAAGATCATGAAGCGGGCGCTGGCCGATGTCTGAACGCCACTCGGCCCGGGAGATCCTGGCCGTGGTCACGGACGCGGGAAGCTTCAGCGAGCTGCCCTCTCCAGCGGGCAGACCGAAGCCGGACGGCCCCCTCGGCTGGCAGGGTTACGACGCCTCGCGCGCCCGTGCCGCCGAACGCACCGGCGAGGAGGAGTCGGTGGTCTGCGGCACCGCGAGCGTCGAGGGCACCCCGGCCGTGCTGATCGCCTTCGAGTTCGGCTTCCTGGGCGGCTCCCTGGGCGAGCGCACCGGAGACCGGCTGGAGGCGGCGTACACCCACGCCCGCGCACACCGGCTGCCGGTCGTGCCGTTGATCGCGACCGGGGGCAGCCGGATGCAGGAGGGCATGCTCGCGCTGAGCCAACTCCAGCGCGTGGCCCGGCAGTCGGCGCTCACCCGGGAGGCCGGCCTGCCGCAGATCGCGGTGCTGCGGGACCCGACGACCGGCGGCGGCTGGGCCACGCTCGGCGCCGGAGCGGACGTCGTCCTGGCCCTGCCGGGCGCGCAGGTCGGCTTCGCCGGCTCCCGGGTCCGCCCGCCCGACGCCGACCCGGCGGCCTACACCGCCGAAGGCCAGGTGGCCGTGGGGTCGGCGGACGCGGTGGTACGGCCCGAGGAACTGCGGGAGACGCTGGGGCAGTGGCTCCGGCTGCTCACCACCCCCGCGCAGGAGGCTCCCGCACCGGCGGCCCTCGGCGCCCCCGACCTGCCCGCCACCGGCTGGGAGGCCGTCCGCCGGGCACGCTCCGCCGAACGCCCGCGCGCGCAGGCCTACCTGGACGCCTGCTTCACCCACCGCCGCGACATCAGCGGGGACCGGTGCGGGGGTACCGACACCGACGGCATGCTGTGCGGGTTCGGCGAGCGTGACGGCCGTACCGTCGCGTTCGCCGCGCAGACCGGAACCGCGACCCGGCCCGCCGGGTACCGCACCGCCGCCCGGCTGATCCGGCTCGCGGACCGGCTCGACATCCCGGTGCTGACGCTGGTGGACACTCCGGGCGCGGCCAATGACGCCGAGGCGGAGCGGCAGGGGGCCGGCGCGGCGATCGCGGAGCTGTTCGGGGCGGTGGCGTCCGCCCGGGTCCCGATCACCACGCTCGTCATCGGCGAGGGCGGCTCCGGTGGAGCCCTGGCGCTGTCCGCACCGGACAACACCTGGGCCACGCCGGACAGTTACTTCTCCGTGATCACCCCGGAGCAGGCGGCCGCCATACTCAAACGGCCGCCCGACCAGGTCGAGACCACCGCCGAGCAGCTACGGATCCGGCCGCAGGATCTGGTGGAGCTGGGGGTGATCCGGGGCATCGTCTGAGCGCCCCGAAGGGGCGCGGGGAACTGCGCGACCGGCCACGACGGACCCGCGGCCGAGCCACGACCGTCCCGCGCCCCCGGAGCGCTACTTCACCCCCACCGCCCGGATGATCTCCTGCGTCACCGACCCGCCCTTGTCGTCGTGGGCCGAGGCCCGCAGCGAGACGGAGGCCGCACCACGCGGCACGGTCAGCGTGCCGCGCCAGGAGGCACCCGCACCCTTGAGCGAAACGGTCCGCCACGTGCTGCCGTCGTCGTACGACACCTCCAGCCGCCCCCCGCTCAACGTGCCGGTCCCCGCGGCCTGCGCCACGTACGACGCCCCGAGCCCCACCGGAATCCGCTGGCCACCCCGCACGGTCCCCGCAAGGTCGGTGTCGACGTCGTACGCGAGGTTGATCAGCGGCAGATAGGTCCAGTGGTCCTCCGGAGTCGCAGCCGACCGGAACGTCCACGCGGAGTGCCCCCGCGAGCCCAGCGGCCAGCGCCCCGCGTCGAGCGCGGTGTCGGTGACGACCTTGTACGTGTGCTCGTCGGCGGGCGCTTCCCAGACGTACGCGGCGGAGTCATGGCCCTGGTCGACGAGCGTGCCGTCCAGGTAGACGGCGGTGGTCTGGCTCATGCCGCTGTCCGCGCTCCACACGTCGCCGAACCCGGTGTGGTCGGGCCCGGAGTCGCCCCAGCCGGGGGTGTTCAACTCGATCTGGTTCCCGATGCGTTGCTGTCCCCAGCCGAGCCCGGTGCCGAGCCACGGGTGCCACACGGGCCGGAACCAGTTCAGCACCGGATGCGATCCGCCCTCGTACCGCACCAGTCCGCTACGCTCCTCCAGGGTGCCGTCGCCGATCGCCACGGACTCGTGCCACAGCTGGCCGGGTCCGGTGGAGACGTAGTCGGTGCGCTCGCCCGGCAGGTGGAGGCGCTCCTGGAAACCGAGGCCGATCGGGAAGGTGTCGGTCAGGGAGTAGCGGTACTCGCCCCCGCTCACCGGCTGCGGTGAGTGGAACCTGACGTGAACCGCGGCCAGTTGATGCGTGGTCGGCCGGTAGGTGAGGTCGCGGTCGGGGACCGTGCCCCGGTGGCCCTCGGACAGGTCGTACACGTACGGCGAGTCGGCCGTGCCGGTCATGTCGACCGAGCGCATCGCGCGCAACCGGGCCGCGTCCGCCGTGTTCACCGTGGCGATCTGCAGCGGCCGGTCGGCGTTGTCCTCGGTGCCCCACCAGGCCATCAGCCGGCCGGGTGCGTCGTCCGTCACGAACAGCGCCCTGGCGCCGGCGTCCTGGGCGGCCTGGGCGAGCGCGGCCGGGTCGGCGCCGTCGGCGAGATGCACGAGCACCGCCTTGCCGGAGACCCCGGTGAAGGGGCCGTCGCCGACGTCGACGAGCGGCAGCCTGGTCCGGCCCTCGGCCAGCGTGCCACCGGACTGGACGGTCGCCTCGCCGACCCCCTTGACCTGCAACTGTGGCTCGGCCAGCCGCCACACGGTCCGGCACTCGAAGCCGCCATGGGTGACCTTGCCCGTGGGCGCGGCGAAGACACTGTCATAGGTGAGGGGCACCTGGACCGCGCCGAAGAGGTCGGCGCCGTTCGCCTGCCGGTCGTACTCCATGAGGAGTTGGTGGGTCTCGGTGCGCCGGTCCACCTGGGCCTTGATCTCCCGCAGCCGCCGTCCGTCCAGGGTGACGTCCTGGTCGTGGTCGAGGGTGATCTCGGGTGCCGCGAGGAAACCGAGGCCGAGGGAGTCGGCGCCGTGGCTGCCGTGCACGTCGAGGAAGGTGGCGAGGGAGTACGTGCCGGGCTTCAGGCGCAGCCGGAGCGTGCCGGAGTCGCCGACGTGGGCGGGCTCGGCGTCCTCGCCCGCCGTGAGCCGCTGCACGGTGAGGTCGGCGGCGGTGGGCGCGCCGGAGCGGTCCTTGACGTGGACCGTGAGGGTGTACCGCTCCTCCTCCTTGACCAGTCCGAACGCGGTGTGCGCGACGGTGTTCCCGGCCTGGTCCCGGGCCACGATCTGCCCGCTGGTCTCACCGACCGGCGCCTTGGATCCGTCGCCGGTGACCGTGGTGGACGCGGTGCCGTGGGCCGGGACGGTGAGGGAGGTGTCGGCGAGGGTGGCGACTCCGTCCGGGGCGCCGGTCACGGACAGCTTCAACTGCACGGGCTCGTCGGACGAGTTGGTGTAGGCGACCGTCCGGGTGACCGGCCTGTCCTGGTCGTACGGCCAGCTGTAGAAGCCGAGGTCCGCGCTGCCGGTGGCCGTGACCTTCGCCCTGACGGCGTCCGGCACACTGACCCGTCCGGCACCCAGCAGGTAGCCGGACGCGTCCAGTTGCTTCGAGCTGGACATCAGCGCGTCCTTCAACTGGGCGCCGGTCCAGTCGGGGTGCTCCTGGGCGAGCAGGGCGGCGACCCCGGCGACGTGCGGGGTCGCCATGGACGTACCGCTCAGGGAGGTGTAGTAGCCGCTGCCGTCGATGAGCTGGGAGCGGGCGGCGAGGATGTCGACGCCGGGGGCTGATATGTCCGGCTTGAGAGCGTTGTCACCATAGCGGGGTCCGGCGCTGGTGAAGTAGGCCGCCTGGTCGGCGGAGTCGACCGCGCCGACGGTGAGGGCGGCGTCGGCGGCGCCGGGCGAGCCGATGGAGGACGGGGCGCCGGTGTTGCCCGCGGCGATGACGAAGAGCGCGCCGGTCTCCTGGGAGAGGGTGTCCACGGCCTGGGCCATGGGGTCCGTGCCGTCGCTGGCCTCCGTCGAGCCCAGGCTCATGGAGACGATCCGGGCGTGCACGTCCCGTGCCGCCCACTCCATCCCGGCGATGATCTGCGACTCGCTGCCCGAGCCCTGGTCGCTGAGCACCTTGCCCACGGCGAGGGTGGCCTCGGGTGCGACTCCCTTCTCCTTGCCGTCGGAGGCGGCGCCGCTGCCGCCGACGGTGGAGGTCACATGCGTCCCGTGCCCGTTGCGGTCGGCGACCTCCTCGCCGTCGATGAAGCTCTTGGTGGTGCTGACCCGGTCCTTGAGATCCGGGTGGCCGAGGTCGACCCCGGTGTCGAGGACGGCGACCGTGACGCCCTTGCCGGTGAGCCCCGCGTCCCAGGCCGTCTGCGTGCCGATCTGGGCGTTGCTCTCGGCCATGTCGGCCTTCACCCTGCCGTCCAGCCAGACCTTGGCGACGCCGTCGCGGTGCGTGAACGACCGCCAGAAGGTGCGCCCCTTGCCGGCCTCGACCGCGGCGCCACGCAGACTGGGCAGGTTCCGCTTCCGCTCGGTCCCCGCCGGGGTCGCGGCCCGCGCACCCTTGCCATAGGCCACGATGAGCGGCGTCGCGTCCGCCTTGGCGTCGCTCAGCCCCTGCCGGATCAGCCCGCTCACGTCGAACAGCCGCCGGTCCAGCGTCCCGGCCCGCAGATACGGCAGCGCCTCGTCCGGTACGACGCTGATCTCGCCGTCGCTCGCTTGCGTCCGCACGGCTCCGGTGGCCCCCTTGGGCCGCTGCACCGTGACCGTCTTCTTCCCGTGCCCGAGGTCGGTGACGGTCACCTTGTCGCCGGTGACGAGGGTGACGGTGGTGGGGGCGGCGGAGCGGGGGGCGGTGGCGCCGGGAGCGATGGCGCCGGGAGCGGTGGCGCTGGGAGCTGCGGAGTCTGGAACGGGGGTTCTCGGGGCGGCGGCGGCCGGGCCGTTCGGCAGCAGGGCACCCAACAGCCCCACCGCCACCAGGGCCGCCGAGCGTCTGACTGGTCCTGTGGTCATCCACGCCTCTTCTCGTGTGGGTTCGAGCGTGTCGCGTGCTGGGACGAGTGTCATGTGCCGTGTGTTGCAGGGGCGTTGACCGTCGGCGGCGGGAATGCGTCGTGGCGGCTTCCCGCCAGGGTGAAGGAGCTGCGTGTCAGTTGCGGTACGCCGCAGGGGATTTGGCTGTGCGGCGAGCACGCGGGCGTGACGAAGCCTGAATTCAGGGCGAGGTTGTGGCCGGGGTTCGGGGTGAGGGCGTGACCGGAGTTCGGGGTGAGGGCGTGACCGGCGTTCGGGGTGACGGTGACTGCGGCGGCCGGTGCGGTGATCGCCGAGGGGCGCGGCGGAGGGGCGGAGGGGCGGCTGATGATCGCCCAGGGGCGCGACAGAGGGCGGTTGGTGGTCAGACCGGGCTGGGCGTCAGGGGCGGCCGGGCCGGAGCCCACGCCTGGGTGTTGATCGGTGCCACCTGGCACGCCCTGCTCGAGTGCGGGGGCACGATGGCCGGGGCGGGCTTCCTGGTCACCCCCACCGAACGGCGGGTGCCTTTTCCACGAGGGCAGGTTGCCCCGCGCCCTCCGGCTCGGGAGGGGAGGTGCCCGGCTGCACGGTCGGCCACGAACCGACGCTGACGCGAGGCCGTGGGTGGGCGAATTCCAGGCGCCCCTGCCTGCCCCGCGGCCCCGGCATGACCGACGGACCCCCGCCACCCCGCAGACCCCCGCCAGCCCCACGGCCCCAGCGCGACCGACGGGCCCTGCCTGACCCGCGGACCCCTGCCAACCCCACCGACCCCAACGCGACCGGCCGACCCCTCCCAGCCCCGCGGAACCCTGCCTGAACTGCCGGCCCCGCCGGCCCCGCACCCCCCAACCGCGCGAACCCGCGCCTGACCCGCCAGCCAGCCCCTGCCAGACCCGTAAACCCCCTCCTGACCACGCGACACACCGACTGCCGCAGGAAACCCCCCGTTCGGCCGCACCCCGCCCGGCCCCCTCCAGAAGGCGCCCGCCACCGGGTCCCGCGCACGATGCAGTGAGAGGAAGACACCCGCCGACCGGGCGGGCGCCCAAGGCCCGTGCACTCGGAGGATCCGCCGTGACCGTCAGTCTGGAGCAGTTGCGCCGCTGCCACTTCGCCGTCGACCTGGGGGCGGCCCGCACCCGGGTGTATGTGAAGGGCGCCGGACTCATCGTCGACCAGCCCTCGGTCGCCGCCGTGAACACCCGTAGCGGCGCGCTCATAGCAGTGGGCGACTTCGCGGAGCAGATGACGGGACGGACGCCGGGGTACATCCGGGTCGTCCGGCCCATCTCCGGCGGCACGGTGGTCGACATCGAGATGGCCCAGCGCATGCTGCGGCAACTGCTCGGCGACAAGACACGCCGTCAACTGCGCCGTAACCTCCGGCTGCGCGCGGCGGCCTGCACCCCGCACGACGCCGATCCGCTGGCCCAGCGCGCGACCATCGAGACGCTGGTCGGGCTGGGGGCCAGGAGGGTCGAGCTGGTGGACACGCTGATCGCCGCCGCGGTGGGTTGCGGGCTGCCGGTGGAGCGCCCCGAGGCCTCGATGATCATGGTGTGCGGGGCCGCCGCCACCCAGGTGGCCGTCCTCTCCCTCGGGTCCATCGTCACCGCCGAGCGGATCCCGGTGGGCGGCGAGGCCGTGGACCACGCGATCGTGCAGCTCCTGCGGCACGATCACGAGCTGATGCTGCCCAGCCAGTCGGTACGGCCGCTGCAACTGGCCCTGTCCGGCAACGGGCTGACCCCCCAGGGCCCGGAGACCACGGAGATCCACGGCCGGGACGTGGCCACCGGGCTGGCCCGCAGCGTGCGCGTCGACACCGCGACCGTGCGGGAGGCGATCCAGACCCCGCTGACCGCCGTCCTCGACGGCATCGGCAAGGTGCTCCGCGACTGCCCGCCCGACCTGGTCGCCGACCTCGCCGACCGCGGGATCACGATGGTCGGCGGCTCGGCACTGCTGCCCGGCTTCGACCAGATGCTGCGGGAGGCCACCGGTATGCCGGTGCACATCGCCGACCGGCCCGACATCTGCGCGGCCGAGGGCCTCGGCGCCATGCTGGAGGGCCGGGTCGAGCCCCTGGTCCTGAACCCGCTGGCCGCCTGAGCCGGGCCGGCAGCACGTGCCGGACGACCCCGTCCCCCCTCTGCGGGCGCCGCGGTGAAGTGGGTCAGGCCGCGTTCGTTGCGGACGGGGCGGCGTACTCGGCGATCAGGTGGGCGCGGGCCAGGGTGTGGAAGCGCAGATGGAAACCGACCACCGCGGGTGAGGCGTCGGGACCGGGGCCGAGCCGCTCCTGGTCCACCGCGTGGACCGTGAACACGTAGCGGTGACGCTCCCCCTCGGGCGGGGCGGCGCCGCCGAAGTCCCGTGTCCCGTAGTCGTTCCGGGCGTGCACGGCTCCCTCGGGGAATGCCGCGGAGCCGCTGGTGCCCGCGCCCCGGGCAAGCTCCATGACGCCCCGGGACGGGGGACTACCCGGGGCGTCGGTCTGTGAGCGTCGGTGACCGCGCGTCAGGCGCTGGGCCTGGCCGTCGCCCTGGCCACCAGCAGCACGGCCAGCAGGCCGATGCCGATGAGGACGTAGCCGGAGGTGGTGAGCGCGCCGAGGGTGCCGAGCACCGCGATGCCCAGCGCCGAGCCCGCCTGCCGGATGCCGTTGAGCGCGCCCTGGCTGGTGGCGGCGTACTCGGGCGGTGCCGAGACGGCCATCGCGGCAGCGGCGCCCGGGATGGACAGGGTTCCGGTGGCGGCGAGCGCCAGCTCGGCGGCGATGATCAGCGGCAGCGGCGGGTGGTGGCCGATGCAGAAGGCCAGCAGCACACCGGCGACGACGGAGGCGGACATGCCGGTCAGCAGGATCGGACGGGGGCCGTAGCGGGCCACGAGCCGACCGGTGACAGTACGACTTCCTGGTGGCCGAGCCCGGGTGCACCTCGGAGATGCTGGTGGACCGCTTCGGCCGTGATCTGCTGGCCGGGGCCCAACTGGCGATGATCCAGGGGTCGTTGTCGGCGCTGCTGCGGCTCACCGGGCACGGGCACGGGGTCTCGCTGCTGCCGGAGCTGGCGGTCACCCGGGAGCTGCAGGAGGGCGAGCTGGTCGAGCTGCGGCTGGCCGAGCGGATCCGCCCGGTCAGCATCGTGGCCCAGTGGCGTCCGCGGCTGGGGCCGGGCGAGCGCACGCTGCACGCCCTGCTCGACGTAGCCCGCCGCGCCGACCCGCTGCCCGAGGTGACCCGCGCGGCACACACGGCGCGGGCTTCCTGATCCTGCGGCGGAAGAACGGTCACACGAGCACAACGACGCCCAGCGGCACCGGAGTTCCCGGGCCGCTGGGCGTTTCGGTCGTTCAGGGCGCGCTCGGCGTCAAAAAACGCACCGGGCGTGGTGACGCCCGGCGGCTGGGTGTGAGCGGTGGTCAGTACGGCAGGATGCGCCCCGAAGGCGTCCTGCGGTCGATCTCCTGGCCGCGCGGGGCGGCGGGCCGACGACTGACACGCACTCTGATCCGACGGTCCATGACGCCCTCCTCCTGCCGGCGCCGCCCCCCGGCGGCTCCCGGTAGGAGGTCCGTGCCCAGCACTGGGCATGCCCAAGCCAAGTACGGGCCAGGTCTTCGCTCCTGAACGGCTGCCGGCCGGCCAGGTGCTGGCCGAGGACGTGGTCGAGGTGGGCGATCCACTCGGCGAGCCGGGCCGGCCGACGGGCGTTCAGCTCGCAGGAGTACACGCCGCCGTCCCACAACTGCACCGTCACCGTGAGCCGGTTGCCGCGTGCCGAGGGCGTACGGCTGACACGGGCGATCTCCGCCCATTCGAAGTCGGCGGCCGCACCGGCGATTTCGAAGAGCACCCCCGGTCGCGTCGACGACGATGCCGGACTCCCGGTCGGCGAGCACGGCCTCCGGTGCGCCGTACGGCATCGGCGGCCCGAACCCGTACGGGACCTGCGGCGGAGCCGCGGACGGCGCGGGCAGCATGTGTGGGGGCGTCGAGGAGGCCGCGGGGAAGTACGAGGGGGTCGAGGGGGTCGAGGGCATGTGCGGGGACGCTGTAGGGGTCGCGGGGAAGTGCGGGGGCGTCCAGGGCGTTGCCGGGATCTGTGGGGGCGTCAAGGGCTGCGCGGGTGCGGCGAGCGTCGGGGTGTGCGACGGGACGGCCGGCTGGGCCGGGTACTGCGGCAGCGCCGTCAGCCGGTCCAGCACCTCGGTGGGCGTCGGCCGGGCCGCGGGATCCGTCGCCAGGCACGCCGACACCAGGTCCACCAGCGCGGCGGGTACGGCGGACACGTTCGGCGGCTCGTGGACGGAGCGGTACATCAGCCCCATCGGCGTGCCCTCGCCCCAGGCGCTGCCGCCTGTCGCGGCGGCCAGGACGGCACCGAGGGCGAACACGTCGGCGGCGCCGGTCACATCGTGGCCGAGGGCCTGCTCGGGAGCGAGGAAGCCGGGCGTGCCGAAGGCGGTGCCGGTGGCGGTGAGGCGGGTGGACTCGACGGCCCGGGCGATTCCGAAGTCGAGGACGCGCGGCCCGTCCTCGGCCATGATGATGTTGCCGGGCTTGATGTCGCGGTGCACCAGACCGCAGGAGTGGATGGACTCCAGCGCCTCGGCGAGCGCGGCGGCCAGCGCCCGCAGCTGCGGCTCGTCCATCGCGCCCTGGGCAGCGAGCCGGGCCGCGAGGCTCGGTCCGGGGATGTAGGTGGTCCAGGCGGTCGCGAGCCACGGCGGCTCACCGTCGACGTCCGCGTCCACCACGGGAGCCGGGTGGAAACCGCCGACCGCACGGGCCGCCTCGACCTCGCTGCGGAGCCGCTCACGGAAGGAGGGGTCCGCCGCCAGCTCCGCCTCGGCGACCTTCGGCGCGACCGCACGACCGCCACGCGTGCGCGCGATAAAGACGGCCCCCATCCCTCCCTCACCGAGCTTCCGCTCAACGAGGTATCCCCCTATGCGTTCCATGCGCGCAGTATGGCGGCCCACAGCGGCCCGTCCGTCCCCTGCGCGGACCGGGGGACTCTGGGTCCGGTGCCAGTCACATGCCGCCCGTCGACGGCATCGAGCCGCTGAGCCCCGGCAGCAGCCGGGGATTGCGGCAGTGCCGAAGGCACACGTTGAGCATGCGCTGCAACTGCGGCTGGACCTTGGGGCGCGGTCTGCGGCGCGGTCGGACGGTATCGCTCTTGGCCGCGAGCTCGTACAGGTGGACCCACTGATCGTCGTCGAGACGCAGTTCCCGGGCTACTGGTCTCGGAGAATCGACGACACGCACCGGCTCGTGTACAAGCCGGCCGACGATGAGTTGATCATCGTCCGGGCTCGGTACCACTACTGACACGGTCCGAAGAACCATCACCCGTCCCGAAGAGCGGGTGACGCTGGGGCGAGGCCGTTCAGTGCCGGCTCGCGCGGCGGGGCCGGCATCCCTCGAATGGGAAGGGCGACGCCTCCGCCGACGCACAGCACCCAACTGTTCGGCCTGTTCGTAGCGGTGGCCGAGCCGGCAGCGGACTACGGGTACTCCGGGGCACGGCGCCATCAGACGATACGACCTGTTTCGGCTGTGCCTCGGATGTCGCCCAACCGAGTCCCCTGGGCGTCCCCTGGATCTTGATCCGAGTAAGTGAACGGACGCCGCCACGCTGGTGCGGCAGCGCCCGTTCTCACGATTCCGCAGATAGAAACGGTTCTGCATCTGCGGTGCCTGGTGGGGCGGGTGGGACTCGAACCCACGGCCGACGGATTATGAGTCCGCTGCTCTAACCGGCTGAGCTACCGCCCCATAGCGGCGTGTCGCGTACAAGTGTGCGCGCCTGTTGCCGCAGCATAGCCGCTCATACGATCTCCTGCTTCGGATGGTCGGCTTCCGTGCTGCTCATGACCTTGAGGACTTCGGCGCAGGCACGGCGGTTCCCCCGGGCATGAAAAAGGACCCCCAAGGGGCCCTCGTTCAGTGCGCTCCCCCGACTGGACTCGAACCAGTAACCTGCCGGTTAACAGCCGGCTGCTCTGCCAATTGAGCTACGGAGGACCGAAGCTCCCCCGACTGGACTCGAACCAGTAACCTGCCGGTTAACAGCCGGCTGCTCTGCCAATTGAGCTACGGAGGATCGCCTCGATTGCATCGAACGTACCTCCCTGGGTATTCGCCAGGGGGCGCTCGCTCGCTGCGACACATACATTAGCGCAAGCAGGGGGGTGGTCCGCCAATCGGTTCCCCCCGGCGCCCACGTCGCACCGCAGACCAAGGCAAGGGAAGGGTGGCAGCCATGCGCTACCGGCTCACGTTCGTCGCCGGACTGGCCCTCGGTTACGTACTCGGCACGAGGGCCGGACGCGAGCGCTACGAGCAGCTGAAGAAGTCCGCTCAGCGGATCGCGCAGAACCCGGCCGTCCGCAACACGGCCGAGACCGCCGCCCAGCAGGGCCGCCAGTACGCCGGCAGGGCCTTCCACACGGTCAGCGACCGGGTCGGCGACCGGGTTCCGGAGACGGTGGCCCAGCGCGTGAGGTCCCTGCGGGAGCGGAACCTCAACGGCACCCCCGAGGACGACTGGGGCACCAGCAACACGTAACGGGACTTTTCGGCGCACGGGAGCGCGGACCCACCCAGCGGAACCACCCAGGGGCACGGGGACTGCGCGACGAGCCACGCACGACCCGCACCCGCCGACCCACGCACCCGCCCACACGCAGTGTCCCCACCCCCCTTCGGCGCCCTCGGCTCCCGTAACCGCAGGGATGCTGCAAAATTCAGGGCATGGGGATAGTCGCCGGCTTGGACAGCTCACCGGAATTCACACGCATCGTCGTCTGCGACATGGACACCGGTGCCGTACTGCGGCAGGGATACGCCCCGCATCCGGTGGAGGGCCGGCCCAGCGACGTGGACCCGCAGGCCTGGCTGCTCTCCCTCGGCGAGGCGGCCGGCGGCGGCCTGCTGGAGGGCGTGCAGGCCATCGGCGTGTCGGCCCAGCAGAACGCCCTGGTCCCGCTGGACGCCCAGGGCAACACCGTGCGCCCGGCGCTGGCCGGCGGCGACAAGCGGGCGCAGGTCGCGGCGGCGGATCTCGTCGACGCGCTCGGCGGCCGGGAGGCCTGGGCGCAGGCCGTCGGGTGCGTGCCGTCCGCCGCACAGCCGGTCACCAAGCTGCGCTGGCTCGCGAAGACCGAGCCGGAGAACGCCCGCAGGACGGCCGTACTGCTCCAGGCGCACGACTGGCTGGTCTGGCAGTTGCTCGGGCGGCCGGTACGCAGGACCACCGATCGCGGTGGCGCCTCCGGCACCGGGTACTGGTCGGCCGGGACCGGCGCCTACCGGCCCGACCTGGTCGAGCTGGCGCTCGGCCACCAGGCGATGCTGCCCGAGGTGATCGGCCCGTCGGACGCGGCCGGTACGACGCCGGAGGGGCTGCTGATCTCCGCCGGCACCGGGGAGACCATGGCCGCCGCGTTCGGGCTCGGGATCGGGCTGGGGGACGCGGTCGTGTCCCTCGGGGCGTCCGGGTCCGTGATGGCCGTGCACCCCGAGGCGCTCGCCGACCAGTCCGGGATGATCACCTCGCTCGCCGACGCCACCGGCATGCACCTGCCGGTCGTGACCACGCTCAACGCCGTGCGGACCCTGCGCGGGACCGCCGAACTCCTCGGACTGGCGGACCTGGAGAGCCTGTCCGAGCTGGCGATGAAGTCCACGCCTGGCGCCCACGGACTCGTCCTGCTCCCCTATCTGGAGGGTGAGCGGACGCCGAACCTGCCGCACACCGCCGGGACGCTCGCGGGCCTGCGGCGCGAGTCGATGAAGCCCGAGCACCTGGCGCGGGCCGCGTTCGAGGGCATGCTGTGCGGGCTCGGCGACGCGCTGGACGTGCTGCGCGGGCGGGGCGTGGACGTGCGGCGGATCTTCCTGCTCGGCCCGGCCGCAGAGTTGCCCGCCGTACAGGCCTCGGCGCCCTCGCTGTTCGGCGCGCAGGTCGTCGTACCGCAGCCCGCGGACTACGCGGCGATCGGCGCGGCCCGGCAGGCGGCCTGGGCGCTCGGTGTGTCGCAGGGCACACTCGATCCGCGCACACCGCCGGCCTGGCAGGGCGCGGCGGCGCAGGTGCTGGAGCCGGGAGACGAGCTGGCCGTGGGGCAGGCGGTGCGGCAGCAGTTCACGGCGGTGCGCGAACAGACCCACCCGGGAGCGTTCCGCTCCTAGCTCGGCCGGAAGCGTCCCACTCTCGGCTCCCCCCGGAAGGGCCCCCGCTCTCGGCTCGGCCCGGGAGCATTCCGCTCTCGGCTCACCCCGGAAGCGTCCCGCTCCTGGCTCACCCCGGGAGCGCTCCGCTCCTAACACGGCCCGAGAGCGCCTCCGCTCCTAGCTCGCCCCGGGAGCGTCCCACTCTCGGCTCCGCCCGGAAGCGTCCCGCTCCTAGCTCGACCCGGAAGCGTCCCGCTCCTAGCTCACCCCGGAAGCATCCCGCTCCTAGCTCGGCCCGGAAGCTTCCCGCTCTCGGCTCACCCCGGAAGCGTCCCCGCTCTCGGCTCGGCGCGGGAGCATTCCGCTCTCAGCTCAAGGGGCCTGTTCGCGGGTTAATCGGTTGAGGTAACGCGGGTGGAGTGTCCGACGATAGGGGCCAAGGGCAACCGATCAGCCCCCACCCGCCGACTCCGAGAGACCAAGCGTGCTCATACGACTCCTGCGGACCTATCTCAGGCCCTACAAGAAACCCATAGCCCTCCTGGTGCTGCTGCAGTTCCTGCAGACTTGCGCCACCCTCTACCTGCCCACGTTGAACGCGCACATCATCGACAACGGTGTCGTGAAGGGTGACACGGATTACATCCTGTCCTTCGGCGCCCTGATGATCGGCATCTCGCTGGCCCAGGTCGTCTGCAACATGGGCGCCGTGTACTTCGGTGCGCGGACCGCCTCCGCGCTCGGCCGGGACGTGCGCGGTGCCGTCTTCGACCGGGTGCAGTCCTTCTCCGCGCGCGAGGTGGGTCACTTCGGGGCGCCCTCGCTCATCACGCGTACGACGAATGACGTACAGCAGGTCCAGATGCTGGCCCTGATGACGTTCACCCTGATGGTGTCGGCGCCCATCATGTGCGTGGGCGGCATCGTCCTGGCACTCGGCCTGGACGTGCCGCTGTCCGGCGTGCTGGTCGCCGTCGTGCCGGTGCTGGCCATCTGCGTCACCCTGATCGTGCGCCGGCTGCGGCCGCTGTTCCGGTCGATGCAGGTCCGCCTGGACACGGTGAACCGGGTGCTGCGCGAGCAGATCACCGGCAACCGGGTGATCCGCGCCTTCGTGCGCGACGAGTACGAGCAGGGCCGGTTCGGGAAGGCCAACGGCGATCTCACCGAGATGCAGCTGGCCACCGGCCGGATGCTCGCGCTGATGTTCCCGATCGTCATGACGGTGGTGAACCTGTCGTCGATCGCGGTCGTGTGGTTCGGCGCCCACCGCATCGACAGCGGCGGGATGCAGATCGGTGACCTGACCGCGTTCCTCGCCTATCTGATGCAGATCGTCATGTCCGTGATGATGGCCACCTTCATGTTCATGATGGTGCCGCGCGCGGAGGTGTGCGCGGAGCGCATCGAGGAGGTCCTCGGGACCGACTCCAGCGTGGTGCCGCCGGCCGCACCGGTCACCGAGCTGCGCCGGCACGGGCATCTGGAGATCCGTGGGGCGGGCTTCCGCTATCCGGGTGCCGAGGAGCCGGTGCTGAAGTCCATCGACCTGGTGGCCCGGCCCGGTGAGACGACCGCCGTGATCGGCTCCACCGGCAGCGGCAAGTCGACGCTGCTCGGGCTGGTCCCGCGGCTGTTCGACGCCACCGAGGGCGAGGTGCTGGTCGACGGCGTCGACGTCCAGCGGGTCGAGCCGAGGCTGCTCGCGAAGACGGTCGGGCTGGTGCCGCAGAAGCCGTACCTGTTCGCGGGGACGGTCGCGACCAACCTGCGCTACGGCAATCCGGACGCCACCGACGAGGAGCTGTGGCACGCGCTGGAGGTGGCGCAGGCCAAGGACTTCGTGAGCAAGCTGGAGGGCGGCCTGGACGCGCCGATCGCCCAGGGCGGTACGAACGTCTCCGGCGGCCAGCGCCAGCGGCTCGCCATCGCCCGCACCCTGGTCCAGCGTCCCGAGATCTACCTCTTCGACGACTCCTTCTCCGCGCTCGACTACGCCACCGACGCGGCCCTGCGCACCGCGCTCGCCCGCGAGACCGCCGAGGCGACCGTCGTCATCGTCGCCCAGCGGGTGGCGACCATCCGGGAAGCCGACCGGATCATCGTGCTGGACGAGGGCCGCGTGGTCGGCTCCGGCCGGCACCGGGAGCTGATGGCGGCCAATGAGACCTACCGGGAGATCGTGCTCTCCCAGCTGACGGAAGCGGAGGCTGCCTGATGGCCGGGCCCATGGGACGCATGATGGCCGGGGGCGGCCCCGACCAGCGCTCGATGGACTTCAAGGGATCGGGCAAACGGCTCGTCTCCCAGTTCAGACCGGAACGGCTCACCATCTACGGCCTGCTGCTGTGCGTGGTCGTCAGCGTGACCCTGAGCGTGATCGGCCCGAAGATCCTCGGCAGGGCCACCGACCTGGTCTTCTCCGGCATCATCGGCCGGCAGATGCCGGCCGGCACCACCAAGCAGCAGGTCCTCGACCAGATGCGGGCCCACGGCCAGGGCACCATCGCGGACATGCTCAAGAGCACCGACTTCACGCCCGGCAAGGGCATCGACTTCGGTGCCGTCGGGAACGTCCTGCTGCTCGCGCTCTGTACGTTCATGGTCGCCGGCCTGCTGATGGCGGTGGCCACCCGGCTGGTCAACCGGGCCGTGAACCGCACGATGTACCGGATGCGCGAGTCCGTGCAGGCGAAGCTGTCGCGGCTGCCGCTGTCGTACTTCGACAAGCGCCAGCGCGGCGAGGTGCTGTCCCGCGCGACCAACGACATCGACAACATCGGGCAGACGCTCCAGCAGTCGATGGGCCAGCTCATCAACTCGCTGCTGACCATCATCGGCGTGCTCGTGATGATGTTCTACGTCTCCTGGATCCTCGCGCTGGTCGCGCTGGTCACCGTGCCGCTGTCGTTCGTGGTGGCCACTCGGGTCGGCAAGCGGTCGCAGCCGCACTTCGTGCAGCAGTGGCGCTCCACCGGCAAGCTGAACGCCCACGTCGAGGAGATGTACACCGGGCACACCCTGGTGAAGGTGTTCGGCCGGCAGGCGGAGTCGGCGAAGCAGTTCGCCGAGCAGAACGAGGCGCTGTACGAGGCCGGGTTCAAGGCGCAGTTCAACAGCGGGATCATGCAGCCGCTGATGATGTTCGTGTCGAACCTGAACTATGTGCTGGTGGCGGTCGTGGGCGGCCTGCGCGTGGCCTCCGGGTCGCTGTCCATCGGTGACGTCCAGGCCTTCATCCAGTACTCGCGGCAGTTCTCCATGCCGCTGACGCAGGTCGCGTCGATGGCGAACCTGGTGCAGTCCGGTGTCGCCTCGGCCGAGCGGATCTTCGAACTCCTCGACGCGGAGGAGCAGGAGGCGGATCCGGTGCCGGGCGAGCGGCCGGCGGAGCTGCGCGGCCGGGTCCGGCTGGAGCACGTGTCCTTCCGGTACGACCCGGAGAAGCCGCTGATCGAGGACCTCTCCCTCACGGTGGAGCCCGGTCACACGGTGGCGATCGTCGGTCCGACGGGTGCGGGCAAGACCACGCTGGTCAACCTGCTGATGCGGTTCTACGACGTGTCGGGCGGCCGGATCACCCTCGACGACGTCGACATCCGGAAGATGTCCCGCGACGAACTCCGGTCCGGGATCGGCATGGTGCTGCAGGACACCTGGCTGTTCGGCGGCACGATCGCGGAGAACATCGCGTACGGGGCGTCCCGGGAGGTCACCCGCGGGGAGATCGAGGAGGCGGCACGGGCGGCCCATGCCGACCGGTTCGTCCGCACCCTCCCCGACGGGTACGACACCGTGATCGACGACGAGGGCACGGGCGTCAGCGCGGGTGAGAAGCAGCTCATCACCATCGCGCGGGCGTTCCTGTCCGACCCGACGATCCTGGTGCTGGACGAGGCGACGAGTTCGGTCGACACCCGGACCGAGGTGCTGATCCAGAAGGCGATGGCCAAGCTGGCGGCGGGGCGGACGTCGTTCGTGATCGCGCACCGGCTGTCGACGATCCGGGACGCCGACACGATTCTCGTCATGGAGAACGGGTCGATCGTCGAACAGGGCGCGCACGCGGAGCTGCTGGCGGCCGACGGTGCGTATGCGCGGCTGTACAAGGCCCAGTTCGCGCAGGCTGTTGCGGAGGTGGACTAGCCGCGCGGGGGGCCGCCGGCAGGCGGCCCCCCTCGGTCCAGCTCTTCCAGTGCAGCCCCTTCAGTCCAGCCCTTCAGTCCAGATAACCCCTCAACTGGTCCGCGAAGGCGTGGTCCCGGAGCTTGTTGAGGGTCTTGGACTCGATCTGCCGTATCCGCTCCCGGGTCACCCCGAACAGCCGGCCTATCTCCTCCAGCGTGCGGGGCCGGCCGTCGATGAGGCCGTAGCGGAGCTGTACGACCTTCCGCTCCCGCTCGCCCAGCGTGGACAGCACGGCCTCCAGATGCTCCCTGAGCAGCAGGAACGCCGCCGACTCGACCGGCGATGCGGCATCCCCGTCCTCGATCAGGTCGCCGAGGGCCACGTCGTCCTCCTCGCCGACCGGGGCGTGCAGCGAGACCGGCTCCTGGGCCAGGCGCAGTACCTCGGAGACCCGCTCGGGCGGCAGCTCGAGGTGCGCGGCGACCTCTTCGGGCGTCGGCTCGTACCCCCGCTCCTGCAGCATCCGCCGCTGGACGCGCACGACCCGGTTGATCAGCTCGACCACGTGCACCGGCACGCGGATGGTGCGGGCCTGGTCGGCCAGGGCCCGGGACATGGCCTGGCGGATCCACCAGGTGGCGTACGTCGAGAACTTGTAGCCGCGGGCGTAGTCGAACTTCTCCACCGCCCGGATCAGCCCGAGATTGCCCTCCTGCACGAGGTCGAGCATGGTCAGGCCGCGCCCGACGTACCGCTTGGCGACGGAGACCACGAGCCGTAGGTTGGCCTCGATGAGCCGCCGCTTGGCCATGCGCCCCATGACCACGAGCCGGTCCAGGTCGAGCCCCAACTCGGTGTCCAGATCAGGGGTGTTGCTCAGCTTCTCCTCGGCGAACAGGCCGGCCTCGACCCGGCGGGCGAGTTCGACCTCCTCGGCGGCGGTGAGCAGCGGGATACGGCCGATCTCGCGCAGGTACTGGCGGAACAGGTCGGCCGAGGGGCCGCCGGTCTCGGCCCGGGCTGAGACCCGTGTCTCGACGGGCTCGACGGGCTCGGCGGCCTCCAGCGGTTCGCCGTCCTCCTCGGGCTCGTCCACGAGCGCGTCCGCCGGTGGTTCCGCCGGCTCGGCGGGCACCGCCTCCGGGTGGCGGACGGCTCGGCTCTGCGGGGGCACGGCCACGAGGACATCCAGCTCTGCGTCCGGCTCGTCCGAGGTCGTGCCGGTGGTACTGGTGGCACGGGCGGCGCTGTCGGTCTGGGTGAGGGTCTGGGTCTGCACGGGGGCGACCTCCAGGATGATCGCTGCTGAAGCTGTGCGGCAGCGGCACTTCGGGAGCGGAGAGTCGACGGCCTGCGCTCCGAGGACTCGGGCACCGGACCCAGTGTGGAGTACGACACATCCCCGCCACGAGGGGCTTGCGGTGACTTTTTGCGTCCGGTCCGTGACCGGACGGTGATCGGAGGAGGAAAACCGGGCGCCGCCTTCCGCCCTGATCTGGGAGGATCCCCGGGTGCCCGGACTTCTGTACGAAACCCATGTCACCGTCCGCTGCACCGGCCCCGCGGAGACGGAGCGGCTGCGCCGCTGGGCGGAGGCGGCCGGGCTGAAGCTGACGCACATCGTGCTGGCCCGCGGCCGGATGCGGGACCAGCCGATGCTGACCCTGGCCGGTTCGACCTCGTACGCCGAGCAGTCGGCGCGGGCGGACGGGACGGTGGCGGCGCTGCGGTCGGCCGGTTTCACTCCGGTCCGGGTGAAGACGGAGTCGGTGCCGTGGGCGCCGGAGGTGCCGGACGGGCCGTGCGGGGGCGGGCGGTCCGGCGGACAGTATTTCGAGCACCACGTGAAGCTGCTCCTGGACGCGGACGCCGATCTGGCCTCGCTGACCGCGCGGGTCGTCCCGCACGGCGCCCACCTGTCGTGGAACGCGCGCCGGGTCCGCGACGGCGGACGGCACGAGCGGTTCGTGACGCAGCGCTGCCGGGGCGTCCGTGGCGCGGAGGCCGAAGAGGCGCTGCGGCTGCTGCTCGCGGAGCTGGACGGGTTCGAAGTGCTCGGCGTGGAGCGGGAGTTCGTGCTCCACGACAGCGACGAGTCGGTGGACGACGGGTGGATCGAGGAACGGGAGGTGTCCGCGTGAGCGGGACGGAGCGGGAGCGGCCGACCAGGGATGTACCTCGGACGCTGACCTGGGTACCCGGCGGCGACGTCACCCAGCGCCCCGTCTTCGAGCCGGCCCTCAAGCAGTACCAGAACGCCTACCGGGCCGCCGACCCCGTCTTCGCCGACCCGGCGCGCGGCGAGGCCTGGCGCAGCGCCCGCCGACGGGCGCTGCATCTGGTCCTGGCCGCGATCGCCGGTTCGGAGTGGGCCGGATCCCTGGTGCTGCGCGGCAGCCTGCTGATGTCGGTGTGGTTCGGGGAGGCCGCCCGCGAACCCGGTGACCTGGACTTCGTCGTCGTACCGGCCGACTGGCGGATCGACGAGAAGCGCACGGACCGGATGATCCGGGGTATCGCCGAGGCCGCGCAGGACCATTACGGCGAGGTCGCCTTCTGTGCGCGGGACGCGGTCGTGGAGGACATCTGGACGTACGAGCGGGTGCCCGGCCGCCGCATGGTCCTGCCCTGGTCGGCGCCCGGCCTGCCCGGCGGGCACGTGCAGCTGGACTTCGTCTTCAACGAGCAGCTCCCGCAGGCGCCGCAGCCCGTGGAGCTGCCGGGCGGCGCGGTGCTGCTCGGAGCTACGCCGGGACTGTCGCTCGCGTGGAAGCTGATGTGGCTGATCACCGACCTCTACCCGCAGGGCAAGGACCTGTACGACGCCGTCCTCCTCGCCGAGGCCCATCCGCTCTCCCATGAACTGCTGCAGCGGGTGGTCAGGCTGTCCGGCGAGTGGCCCAACCCCTCCCTGGAGAAGCCGATCCCCCTGACGGAGGTCGTGGAGGCGGCCCGGCACGTCGAGTGGCACCACTTCGTCACCGAGTACCCCCAGTTCGCCGACCGCGAGCGGGAGTTCGCGGACCGGCTGCTGCGCGCGGTGACCCCGGCCTTCCCGCCCGACGCCGGCCAGGCCCTGTCGTTCGACGACAGGACCTAGAGCGCCTCCGCCCCCCGCTCCCGCAGTGTCTGGTCGTACTGCTGGAGGACCCACATCTCGTTCTGCACGGCGGCCAGCTGGGCGGGGTCGCCCCCGGTGGCCAGGCGGGTCAGCTGGGACTGGATGTCGTGGATGCGGCGCTCGACGGCGCGGCGGCGGATCTGGACCAGGACCGTGCCCGCGTAGGTCTCGTCGACCGTACGGCGCAGGATCGGCTCGACGGCCAGTTCGGTGACCATCGCGCGGACGGTGTCGTCGGGCGCGGCCTCCCGGACCCGGACCAGGTACTCCTGCGGGTCGGATACGCCGTACTCGGCGCCGCCCGCCTCCGCGACGGCCTGGCACACGGCCGCGTACGGCGGCGCGGTGAACTCGTCCAGGCCGTAGGCGTCAAAGGCCGGGGAGACCAGCTCGGGGCGCTGGAGGGCGAGCTTGAGCAGTTCGCGTTCGGCGGCGTAGACGGGGTTGCGCAGGGTGAGGGCCGGGCCGGAGTTCGTCGTGCGCGGGGCGGCCTGCCACTGCTGGTCGGCCGGGCGGGAGCGGCCCTGCTGCTGCGGGCCCTTGCCCTCCCGGGCCCAGCGGGCCAGCTGGGCCACCCGCCGGACCACGAACTGGGTGTCGAGGATGCCGAGCAGGCCGGCCAGTTCGACGGCGACCTCGTGCTGGGCGCCGCTGTTCTTGATGCGGGCGACGATCGGCGCGGCCTCGTCCAGCGCGGCGGCGCGGCCGGCCGGGGTGTCCAGGTCGTAGCGGCTCACGATCTGGCGCAGTGCGAACTCGAAGAGCGGGGTGCGCGGTTCGGCCAGGTCCGCGACCGCCTCGTCGCCCTTGGCCAGGCGCAGCTCGCAGGGGTCCATGCCGTCGGGGGCGATCGCGATGTAGGTCTCGGCGGCGAATTTCTGGTCGTCCTCGAAGGCGCGCAGGGCGGCCTTCTGGCCGGCGGCGTCACCGTCGAAGGTGAAGATGACGCGGGCGCTGCCGTTGTCCATCAGCAGGCGGCGGAGGATCTTGATGTGCTCGCCGCCGAAGGCCGTGCCGCAGGTCGCGATCGCGGTCGTCACCCCGGCGAGGTGGCAGGCCATGACGTCGGTGTAGCCCTCGACCACGACAGCGCGGCTGGCCTTGGCGATCTCCTTCTTCGCCAGGTCGATGCCGTACAGCACTTGGCTCTTGCGGTAGATCGCCGTGTCGGGCGTGTTCAGGTACTTCGGGCCGTTGTCCGCCTCGTACAGCTTGCGGGCGCCGAAGCCGACGACCTCGCCGCCGATGTCCCGGATCGGCCACATCAGGCGGCCCCGGAAGCGGTCGATGGGCCCCCGGCGTCCCTCCTGCGCGAGCCCGGACAGCAGCAGCTCCTTGTCGCTGAAGC
Source organism: Streptomyces sp. RB17 (assembly GCF_009604455.1). Lineage (GTDB taxonomy): Bacteria > Actinomycetota > Actinomycetes > Streptomycetales > Streptomycetaceae > Streptomyces. The sequence continues at coordinate 747,654 of NZ_WEGL01000001.1, read as the reverse complement.
CCTTGCCGCGCAGGTAGCGGGTGAGGTGGTCCCAGCCCTGGGGGCTGTAGCCGACGCCGAAGTGGACGGCGGCGGCCTGGTCGAAGCCGCGCTCGGCGAGGAAGATCCGGCCGGTCTCGGCCTCGGGGCTGGTGGCGAGCTGCTCGGCATACCACTGCGCGGCGATCTTGTGCGCCTCGACCAGGCGGATGCGCTCGCCGCGCTGGTGGGCCGGGTTGTACCCGCCCTCCTCGTAGCGCAGCGTGATGCCGGCCTGGGCCGCGAGCCGCTCCACCGCCTCCGAGAAGGAGAGGTGGTCCACCTTCATCACGAAGGTGATGGTGTCGCCGCCCTCCTGGCAGCCGAAGCAGTGGAAGAGTCCCTTGCTGGGGCTGACCTGGAAGGACGGCGACTTCTCGTCGTGGAACGGACACAGGCCCTTGAGGTTGCCACCGCCCGCGTTGCGCAGCTGGAGGTACTCGGAGACCACGGCGTCGATCGGGACCGCGTCCCGTACCGCCTTCACGTCCTCGTCGTTGATCCGTCCAGCCACGCGTGAATTCTACGGGGGTGGTGTGACAGCCCCGGCCTCAGGAAGTGAGGCTGTCCAGCGGTACGTGCGGGTCGGCCAGGGCCTCGGTGTCCATCTGGGCCTTGGAACGGATCAGCTTCTGGATCTGCTCTGTGACATCCCACACGTTCACGTTCATCCCGGCGAGCACGCGTCCCTCCTTCACCCAGAACGCGATGAACTCCCGCTTCCCGGCGTCGCCCCGGATCACCACCTGGTCGTACGACCCAGCCGGCGCCCACCCGCTGTACTCCATGCCCAGGTCGTACTGGTCGGTGAAGAAGTACGGCACACGGTCGTACGTCGCCTCCTGGCCGAGCATCGAGCGTGCCGCCGCAGGTCCGCCGTTCAGGGCGTTGGCCCAGTGCTCGACCCGTACCCGGGTGTCGAACAGGCCGAGCGGGAAGTTCGCCACGTCGCCGGCCGCGTAGATGTCCGGGTCGGACGTGCGCAGCCGCTCGTCGACGACGATGCCGCCGCCGTACGCCCGGTCGGCGATCTCCAGGCCCGCCGCTTCCGCGAGGCCGACGCGGGGCGCCGCCCCGATCGCGGCGAGGACGTCGTGCGCCGGGTGCTCCTCGCCGTCGTCGGTGCGGGCCGCGAGGACCATGCCGTCCTGGCCGACGATCTCGGTGAGCTGCCGCCCGAAGTGGAAGCGGACGCCGTGCTCGCGGTGCAGCTCCGCGAAGACGCCGCCCAGCTCGGGGCCGAGGACGCCGTGCAGCGGGGTCGGCGCCGGTTCGATCACGGTGACCTCCGCGCCGTACTCGCGGGCCGCCGCCGCGACCTCCAGGCCGATCCAGCCGGCGCCCGCGATCACGATGTGCCCGTTGTCCCGGCCGAGCGAGCTCAGCACGCCCTTGAGCCGCTCGGCGTGCGCGAGCCGGCGCAGATGGTGCACGCCCGCCAGGTCGGTGCCCGGGATGTCCAGGCGGCGGGGCTCGGCGCCGGTGACGAGCAGCAGCTTGTCGTAGCGGACGAGGGTGCCGTCGTCACCGAAGCGGACCGTCTTCGCGCTGCGGTCGATGCGGTCGACGAACTGGCCGAGGTGCAGCTCGATGTCGTTCTGCGCGTACCAGGCCGGCTCGTGCACGAAGACGCTGTCGCGCTCCTCCTTGCCGAGCAGATACCCCTTGGACAGCGGCGGTCGCTCGTAGGGGTGGTCGCGCTCGTCACTGATCAGTATCACCCGGCCGGTGAAGCCCTCCGCCCGGAGCGTCTCGGCCGCCTTCGCGCCGGCGAGTCCGCCCCCGACGATGACGAATGTCTGATCCGCGTCGACCACTTGATGCCTCCTCGTAAGGGTGCCGCCACATGCGAGCGTCCCGCACGCAACGTGATGCGGGAAGAGGGAGTGACCCGATCAGGCCACGGACGGTCATGTTCCTCTCACATATGCCCCGTAAGTCTCGCGTGCAGCGAGCGTGCGGAGGCGTCGGTGAGGGAGGCGATCTGGTCGACGATCACCCGCTTGCGTGCGTGGTCGTCGCCTGCCCCGTCGAACAGTGCCCGAAACTGTGGATCCAGCCCGTCCGGCGCGCGGGCGGTGAGCGCCTCCGCCAGTTCCGCCACGACGACCCGCTGGTCCGCGCGCAGCCGCTCCTGCTCGGCGCGCTGCATCACATACCGGTCCGCGACCGCCTTGAGCACCGCGCACTCCATGCGGGCCTCGCGGGGTACGACGAGTTCGGCGTCGTACCGGGTGAGCCGGCCGGTGCCGTACGCGGTGCGGGTGGCGCCCTCGGCGGCCAGGCAGAACCGGCCGATGAGCTGGCTGGTGGCGTCCTTCAGGCGGGCCTGGGCGACCGCCGTGCCGTCGTAGCCGTGCGGCCACCATTCCTCGTCCTGGAGGCGGTCCAGGGCGGCGGAGAGTTCGGCCGGATCGGTGCCGGCGGGGACGTACCGGCCGATGGCGACCTCGAAGACCGCCTGCCGTTCGGGCTCGGCGTGCAGGCAGTTGGGGTCGATGTGACCGGCGTGCAGGCCGTCCTCGACGTCGTGCACCGAGTACGCCACGTCGTCCGACCAGTCCATGACCTGGGCCTCGAAGCAGGTGCGGGTGCGGGGAGCGGTCCTGCGGACCCAGTCGAACACCGGGCGGTCGTCCTCGTACACGCCGAATTTCGGGGACGCCGGGTCGGTGGGGTGCGCGCCGCGCGGCCAGGGGTATTTGGTGGCGGCGTCGAGTGTGGCGCGGGTGAGGTTGAGGCCGACGGAGTGTTCGTCGGTGAACCGTTTGGGCTCGATGCGGGTCAGGATTCTGAGCGACTGGGCGTTGCCCTCGAAGCCGCCGCAGTCGTCCGCGAAGGCGTTCAGCGCCTGTTCGCCGTTGTGACCGAAGGGTGGGTGACCGAGGTCGTGGGCCAGACAGGCGGCCTCCACCAGGTCGGGGTCACAGCCGAGGGCGGCGCCGAGCTCCCGGCCGACCTGGGCGCATTCGAGTGAGTGGGTGAGCCGTGTTCTGGGGCTGGCGTCCCAGGCGCTGGCGCTGCGCTCGCCCGGCGTGACGACCTGTGTCTTGCCGGCGAGCCTTCGGAGGGCGGCGGAGTGGAGGATGCGGGCGCGATCGCGTTGGAAGGCGGTGCGGCCGGGGCGTTTGTCTGGTTCCGGGGCCCAACGCTCCGCTGAGGTGGGGTCGTAGGTGCCGTTGGGTGTGCCTTCCATTCCTCGACAGTATGCCTACTCATCTGCCGAGTTCTGTCTTTGGGCGGCTGCGGGGTTGTGTGGCTGATCGCGCCCACGCGGCGGAGCCGCATATCGATACAGCCCCGCGCCCCTTATCGGTACTTCCCCGCTGCTTCTTTCAGGCTGAAGCCAGTTCCACCTGCCTGATCACCCGTGCTTCGTCGTAGCGGTGCAGGATGAGTCGGGCCATCGCCGGATGCGCCCCCAGCGGGTCCGCCGCTATCCACGGAGCTCGCTCACCGCACTGCGTCGCGAAACGTCCCGGCGCCGTGAAGCACGAGGCGAGCGCCACCCGGTGTCGGCCCCTCGCCGCCAGTGCGCGTACCGCCGTCGGGACGGTCGGGGTCGCCGCCGAGGCGTAGGCCGGGACGACCGGGACTCCCAACCGGTCCGCGAGGAGGCGGGCCGTGCGGCGGGTGTCGGTGGCCGAGTCGGGGTCGCGGGAGCCGGCGGCTGCCAGGACGACCGCGCTCGACCGGCGGGTGGCCGCGTCCATGGCCGTCGGCCAGCCTGCCTCCAGCAACCGGTCGTACAGGGTCTCCACGAGGAGCGGGTGCGGGCCCAGTGGGGCGGCCACCCGGGTGCTCGCCCTGGCCGTGGCCGCCATCTCGGGGATGTCCTGCTTGACGTGGTAGCCGTGGGAGAGGAGCAGCGGGACCAGGACGGCGGGGGTGTCCCCGAGCGCGGCGAGGGTGTCCGGGAGCAGCGGTTCGTTCAGCTCGATGTGGCCCAGGTGGACGGCGAGGCCGGGGCGCAGTTCGCGTACCCGGTCCGCCAGGGTCCGTACGGTGTCCAGCGCGCGGGGGTCGCGGCTGCCGTGGGCGACCAGGACGAGGGCGGGCGGGGGCGTGCGGCGGTGGCCGAGCGGGGAGACCAGCCGGAGCCGGCCGGCGAGCTGGCTGCCGATGCTGTTCATGAGGTGCGCCGTGCTGTCGAGGTGGACGCGGGACTCGGACCGGGGAGGATGCGACGCCGTCATGCAAGGATCCTGACGGCGCCAGGTTGCGTGGCCGTTGCCGGGCCGTCACGAGCGTTTTCCGCGGCTTCACGTCGTACGGATGCTCGATGTGAGGCGAACCGGACGGCCGCCGGTGACGTCCTCCATGGTCGGAACCGGTCGGAGGAACCGGTCGGAACCGATCCCTGGGGGGCCGTATGAAGATCCGTCGACCGCGGCTGCCGCGCACCCGCACGGGGCAGCGCCGGCTGGTGCAGGCCGTGATGGCCGGGTGTGTGCTGGCGCTGCTGCCGGCGACCTGGCTGTTCGTGTCCACGGCGGACCGGCTGCGCACGACGGCGGACGCCCCGCGGACACAGGTCGCCATGGTGTTCGGGGCCGGTCTGTGGAACGGGGAGCCGTCGCCGTATCTCGCGCACCGGCTGGACGCGGCGGCGAAGCTGTACCGGGCGGGCCGGGTCGAGGTCGTCCTGGTCACCGGGGACAACAGCCGCAAGGACTACGACGAGCCCGACGCCATGCGCGCCTATCTCGAAAAACACGGGGTGCCGGGCCGGCGGATCGTCCGTGACTACGCCGGGTTCGACACCTGGGACTCCTGCGTGCGGGCCAGGAAGATCTTCGGCGTGGACCGGGCCGTGCTGATCAGCCAGGGTTTCCACATCCGGCGGGCGGTGGCGCTGTGCGAGGCGGCGGGGGTGGACTCGTACGGGGTCGGGGTCGCCGACAAGCACGATGTGACCTGGTACTACGGCGGGACGCGCGAGGTGTTCGCGGCCGGCAAGGCGGTGCTGGACGCGGTGTTCCGCCCGGACCCGACGTTCCTCGGGCCACGGGAGAACGGGGTCAGCCAGGCGCTGGCAGGGGCGCGGGACTGACATGGAGATCACGGAGCTGACGCCCGCCGAGCGCCGCGTCCGGGACGCCTTCCCGCTCGGTGAGGGGGTCGACTTCCGGGAGAGCGAGGACGAGGACCCCGCACAGGGCGCCTCATGGGGCCCGGAGCGCACGCTGCGGGCGGAGGTGCTGCGGGAGCTGCTGCTGGACGGGCCGGTGCGGGAGGGACGCATCGCCGGACTGAAGGTGTGGGGCGCGCGCATCACCGGCGTACTGCATCTGATGTACGGGACGGTCGACCACCCGGTCCGGCTGCGGGCCTGCTTCTTCGACGAGACCCCGAACCTGTACGGGGCGAGGGTCCCCGCCCTGGTACTGACCGATTCGGTCCTTCCGGGGCTCACCGCGGGCGCCCTCCGCGTCGACGGGGCGCTGCGGATCACCTGCTGCCGCATCGCGGGTCGCGTACGGCTGGCGGGCGCGAAGATCTCCGGGGCGTTCTTCGCCAACCAGGCACGGCTCGGCCGCCTCGACGAGGTCTCAGAGGAACCCGTCCTCCAGCTCGGCCACGCGGAGGTGGGTGCGGATGTGTGGGCCGTCGGGCTCGTCGCCCACGGCGAGGTCCGGCTCAAGGGGACCACCGTGGGCGGGCAGGTGAACCTCGACGACGCCGTGCTGCAGAACCCCGGCGGCACGGCGCTGGACGCCGAGACCCTTTCGGTCGGCACCGATCTGCGGGGGATGCGGCTGCGCACCCACGGGCGGTTCAATCTGCGCGGCGCCCGCATTCCCCACCAGCTCAACCTCGCGTACGCCCGTCTGTCCCATCCGGAGGGAGTGGCCCTGCGCGCCAGCAGCAGCGCCATCGGCGAGCTGTGGCTGCGGGAGGCCGCGCCGGTCGAGGGAGCCGTCAATCTGCGCCGCGCCCAGCTCGACCTGCTGCACGTGCCCCCCGAGGTGTGGCCCGGGCGGGTGCGGATCGACGGGCTCACCTACCGCGTCCTGACCCCGCACCTCCCGGCCGAGCAGCGTCTGCCGCTGCTGGAACGCGAGCCGGACGGTTTCCTTCCCCACCCCTACGAGCAGCTGACCACGGCCTACCGCACGGTCGGCGACGACGCCGCCGCACGCACCGTCCAGCTGGCCAAGCTCCGCCGCCACCGGCGCACCCTGCCGCCGTACGCCCGCCTGTGGGGCCGGCTCCAGGACGCGGCCGTCGGCTACGGCTTCCGCCCGATGCGGGCCGCGGGCTGGCTGCTGCTCCTGCTGTGCACCGGCACGCTCGCCTTCGCCCTGCACCATCCGCCCGCGCTCAAGCCCTCCGAGGCGCCCGCGTTCAACCCGCTCTTCTACACCCTCGACCTGCTGCTGCCGATCATCGACTTCGGCCAGGAGGGGGCGTTCGCGCCGGACGGCTGGTACCAGTGGCTGTCGTATCTGCTGATCGTCACCGGCTGGGTGCTGGCGACGACGATCGCGGCGGGCGTCAGCCGCTCGCTGAGCAGGCAGTAGGGCACGAGGAGGGGGACGCGGACCTCACGGCGCGCCCGGCCCGGCGGGGAGGTCGCCGTGCCGGGCGCGTAACGGGAGGCGGTCGGGGCCGTAACACGCCCGACGCACCCTGGCGGCATGGAAACGATCGCCTCGACGCCCACCCACTGCCCGTACTGCGCCCTGCAGTGCGGGATGAACATCACGCCCCTGCCGCAGGGGGGCGTCGAGGTGACCGAACGGACGGACTTCCCGGTGAACCGGGGCGCACTGTGCGGCAAGGGCCGTACGGCGGCCGAGGTGCTGTCGCCCGCGGTACGGCTGACCTCGCCGCTGGTGCGGTCCGGTGGCCGGCTGGTCGAGGCGAGCTGGACCGAGGCCCTGGACCGGATCGCGGAGCGGCTCGGGGGGATACGGGCGGAGTACGGCGCCGACGCGCTGGGCGTGTTCGGCGGGGGTGGGCTGACGAACGAGAAGGCGTACACGCTCGGCAAGTTCGCCCGGGTGGTGCTCGGCACCTCGCAGATCGACTACAACGGCCGGTTCTGCATGTCGTCCGCCGCGGCGGCGGGCACGAAGGCGTTCGGCCTCGACCGGGGCCTCCCCTTCCCCCTGGAGGACATCCCGAGGACCGGGTGCGTGATCCTCGTCGGGTCGAACCTCGCGGAGACCATGCCCCCGTCCCTGCGCTTCTTCACCGAACTCCGGGAGAACGGCGGCACGCTGATCGTCGTCGACCCCCGCCGGACGAGGACGGCCGAGCAGGCTGACCTGCACCTGGCCCCCCGCCCCGGCACCGATCTCGCCCTGGCCCTCGGCCTGTTGCACCTGGTGGTGGCCGAGGGGCGGACGGACGAGGCGTACATCCAGGAACGGACCACCGGCTGGGAGCAGGCCCGGGCGGCGGCGATGGCGCACTGGCCGGAGCAGGTGGAGCGGATCACGGGGGTGTCCGTTCCGCAGCTCCGGGAGGCGGTACGGCTGTTCTGCGAGCCGGAGTCGGCGATGGTGCTCACCGCCCGCGGGCCGGAGCAGCAGTCCAAGGGCACGGACACGGTGGGCGCGTGGATCAATCTGTGCCTGGCGACGGGGCGCGCGGGGCGGCCGCTGAGTGGTTACGGCTGCCTGACCGGGCAGGGCAACGGGCAGGGCGGCCGCGAGCACGGCCAGAAGGCCGACCAGTTGCCCGGCTACCGCAAGCTGGACGACCCCGCGGCGCGGGCACACGTGGCCGGCGTGTGGGGCGTCGCCCCGGACACCCTGCCCGCCCCCGGACGCAGCGCGTACGAACTCCTCGACGCCCTGGGCACGGACATCCGGGCGCTGCTGCTCATGGGCTCCAACCCGGTGGTGTCGGCACCGCGCGCGGCGCATGTCGAGGAGCGGATCAGGTCCCTTGGTTTTCTCGCCGTCTGCGATGTGGTGATGTCCGAGACGGCTCAGCTGGCGGACGTCGTCCTGCCGGTCACCCAGTGGGCGGAGGAGACGGGCACGACGACCAGCCTCGAGGGCAGGGTCCTGCTGCGCCGCCAGGCCATCACGCCGCCGCCCGGGGTCCACAGCGACCTGTACGTCCTGCATGAGCTGGCGGCCCGGCTGGGGGTGGAGAAGGGCTTCCCGACAGACGCGGAGGAGGCCTTCGAGGAACTCCGCCGGGCGAGCGCGGGCGGTCCGGCGGACTATTCCGGGATCACCTACGGGCGGCTGGCGGGGGAGAACGGGGTGTACTGGCCGTGCCCGCAGAACGCGGACGCGGATCCGGAAGACGCGGTGGCTCACCCGGGCACCCCGCGCCTGTTCCTGGACCGGTTCGCCACTCCCGACGGCCGGGCCCGGTTCGCCCCCGTGACCCACCGCCCGACGGCGGAGGAGCCGGACGCCGAGTACCCGCTCCTGCTGACCACCGGCCGGGTGGTGTCCCAGTACCAGTCGGGCGCACAGACCCGGCGGGTCGCCGAGCTGAACGCCGCCGCGCCGGGCCCCTTCGTGGAGCTGCATCCGCGCCTGGCGGCCCGGATCGGCGCGGCCGAGGGCGACCCGGTGACCGTGACCTCCCGCCGTGGCCGGGCGACCGCCCCCGCCCGGATCACCACGTCCATCCGCCCGGACACGGTCTTCATGCCGTTCCACTGGCCGGGCGAGGGCCGCGCCAACACACTCACCAACCCCGCTCTCGACCCCACTTCCCGGATGCCGGAGTTCAAGTCGTGTGCGGTGCGGGTGGAGGTCGTAGGACCACGGAAGTAGCCCGGATCGGTCCGCCGGTCACGGCTGGCAGCGGCCGGAGCGCGTTAGGTTCGGTGTATGTCCGACTTCGAGCAGTCCGACCTGGACGCCTACCTGGACCGCATCGGCTGGAAGGGCGCCCGCCGGCCCGCCCTGGAGACCCTGCGCGGCGTGCATCTCGCACACGCGCTGTCTCTCCCCTTCGAGAACCTGGACGCCGTGTCGGGCCGGGCCCCCTCACTGGCACCTGCCGACCTGCTGGCCAAGATGATCCACGGCCGGCGCGGCGGCTACTGCTACGAGCACAACACCCTGCTCCGGCTGGCACTCCTGGCGCTGGGGTTCGGCGTGACACCGCTGGCCGGGCGCGTGGTGGTGGGCGCGGACACACCCGAGAGCCGCCCGCGCACCCACGCGATGCTGCAGGTGGCGGTGCCGGGTGACCCGCAGCCGTACCTCGCGGACGTCGGTTTCGGCGCGGCCGGCGCACTGCTGCTGCCGGTGCCGCTGATCACCGGCGAGGAGTTCGAGGGCGCCGGACGCCGGCACCGACTGATGCCGCTGCCGAACCATCAGGGCCCGCTGGAGCAGTTGGAGTTGCAGGCGTACGACCGCCGGGCGCGGGAATGGACCGGCCAGTACGCCTTCACCCTGGAGCCGTTCGCCGCCTCGGACCTGGAGGTGTTCAACTGGTACGTCAGCACCAGCCCCCGCTCCCCCTTCACTCGCCGTCCCTACCTCCAGCGCACCACCCCCGACCGCCATCTCTCCCTGGATGGCACCCAATTGACGGAAACCGACGCCGACGGCACGGTGACCGACCGCAAGCTGACGGACGAGGCCGAGGCGCGGCGCGTGGTGGAGGAGGAGTTCGGGATCGCGGTGCCGGAGGGGGTGCGGTTGCTGGGGTGACTCAGCGCCGGGAGCAGCTCAAAGGGAAGGAATGAGCCTGACCACCGTCACAGTCAGCACGGATCCCGAGACGTAATACAGCACGATGGCCCCGAGGACAGTGGCCTCACGTCGATCGCGCTCGCCCCTGACGGCCGTCGAGCCGTGGCCGTACGGATCCAGGCCGATGGACCGCGCCATGGCCTCCCTGAACGCCTCGGCATCCGGCATCTTGGCCAGGACATCGTCGGCGGGCGGGGCGTAGGTGATGCGGTAGCTCAAGCCGCGCCCCGCCTCTCGGCCTCGTCGGCGGCAAGACGCTCCAGCAGTGCTTCAGCCTCGGGGTCCGGCACGGCTTCCAGCATCCAGTGGCGCATCACGGCATGGATCTCGTGCACCCCGGCGTCATTGACGGCACGGTCGAACTCCTCGCGCCGTTCCTCCGGCAGGGCCGCGCGGATGTCGGGGATGCTGTTGGGGACCTCGACCTCGATGCCGTTGACGAAGGTCTTCAACGGTTCGGCCATGGTCGTCCTCCTTGATGGCGGGGGTACCCTGCCGCCACCGTAACCGGCCGGAGCCACCCGGGATACGACATCGAGCTCGCACCATACGGACTTGCCAACGGTCAGCTCATCCACACCCCACCGGTCGGCGACCTCGCGCACGATCAGCAGCCCGCGCCCGAACATGTCATCTGCGGCGGCCTCGCGGAGGTGCGGCCGTAATTCCCCCCTCGGGTCGGACAGGGAAATTCGCAGAACACGTTCCATAAGAGTGAGTTCGACGCGGAAGAGCCGCTCTCGGAGGCATCCGTGCAGTACGGCGTTGCCGCCCAGCTCGGAGACCAACTGGGCGGCATCGGCGGCGAGTTCCGGATAACCCCACTCGGTGAGCAGGCGCTGGGCTCTCTGCCGGGCCAGGGTGACGCTCCTGGGGAGCGGGGTGTAGTCGAGGCGGTCGTGACGCAGGGGTGTTTCGGGGGCAGACATGCGGCGCACCTCCAGCGCCGTGTGTTCGATGCGTCACGGAAAGTAGTAGGGGCGTGCCTCCATTGCAAGTTATCGATGGAGGAATTCATCCATATGAGGTTTGTGTGGCACTCCGCACAAGGCCCAGACTGATCGCCGTGAGCACACAGCACATGACGCAGGGCAACTGCACGTCCTCAGTCCTTGGGCGCCGACTCGGCGGCGAGCTTGCCAAGTTGCGCATGGCAGCTGGCCTTACGCAGAGCCATGCCGCCAAGACACTGACGGCGTCCACAACCAAGGTGGCCAAGATGGAGGGTGGTTGGGTGTCGATGCGGGATCCGGACATCCGCGCCCTGTGCGAGCTGTACGGCGTCCGTGATCCCGGAGTCGTCGGCGCGTTACTGGAGTTGGCCCGAGTCGACCGGGAGCGTCGCAGAGCGAAGGGCTGGTGGGACGACTACACGATCTCCGGCCTCATGCAGGAGTACGTCGCACTGGAGAGCGCGGCAACGGTCATCAGGGTGTGGCAACCCGCGTTCGTTCCGGGACTGCTTCAAACGCCGGAGTACGTACGGGCTGTGAGGAACACGCCCGTGGCTGCATTGAGGGAGGGCGTGCAGCCGGATGACGACTTCATCGCGGCCCGGCTCGCCCGCAAGCACCGCCTTACCGATGACCCGCCGCTGAAGCTGCGGGTGGTGATCTACGAAGCGGTGTTCCGCAGCATCCCTGGAGGCGCTGAGACGGCCAAAGCACAGCTTGACGAGCTGGTGAGGGTGGCCGACCTGTCCAACATCAGCTTGCGGGTCTTCCCGTTCAGCGGCGGAGCGCACGCGGGCCTCAACGGGTCGTTCAACATCCTTTCGTTCGCTGCCCCTGGGGCCATGGACGTCGTATACGTAGAGGCTCCCTTCGCCAGGCGATGGGCGGAAGGGGGAGAAGCGGCGACCTCCTACGACAACCTGTTCCAGAAGATTGCCGAATGCTCCCTCTCCGAGAGAGAGTCGGTGTCGCTCCTCAGTAAGCTACGTAAGGATCTGTGAGCCGTGCCTGCATTCGAGTACCGCAAGTCCAGCTACAGCGACCACGAAGAGGAGTGCGTCGAGGTAGCCACCAACATCCCGACGATCATCGCCATACGCGACTCCAAGAACGCCATCGGACCGGCACTCCGAGTCCCACCCATTGCGTGGAGGACCTTCCAGACCGCCCTTGCGAGCGGACGCCTTCGACGGGCCCTGGGGTCCGTCTGACCAGAGGTCGGATCCGTCGATCTACAGAACGTGCTGCGGCAGTGCGTCCGACGTAGCGGCGTACGAGCGCGCAGCCAGGCCGGACAGGGTTACCCTGCCCGGCCCGAGGCTGTACTCGCTCGTTGCCCAACGCCGCCGCATCAATGAACTGCACTCAGCTTGACGTGCTGCTGAACCTCCGCAGGTGTCCAGCCGGTGCCAGGGTCGTCACCTGTGACGTTGAAAGTCATGAAGTACTCCACCGAGCTTCCGACTCGGCCGGCGTCCAGATACACGGGCACGGTTTGCTGGCCGATCCTTGTCGTCAACCGGAGAGCGATGCTGCTCTGAGCGGTGAGGTGGCCGCCATATTCCGCCACCTCCATGTGCTGTCGCACGCCGTTCCCCGTACCGGTGAAGCCCTTGCAGCTGGTGTCCGCATTCGACAGGCCCGACATGACCTTCTCGGCACCGCCACCGGGATACGAGGCGAGACGAATCCGCACCATGACGCCGGAACGGTCCTTCGCCACAGCGCTCCGTTCCACCGCAGCAACCGCCTTGACGGCCCCACTCTCGCTCAGCGCGTCGGCGATGGGCTGGCATGCCGGCTTGTCAGCCATCATCCGCTGACCGCCAATCGGCCAGGCCGACGACTTGGGAACGCTCACCTCCCATCCGGACACGTCACCACTCTTGATCGCAGCGCCCTCGAGTTGCTTGCGCGTCAGCGCCGGCGAGGCGTTCTTGCCTGAGGAGGTTCCTTTTGCAGCCGCGACCCCACCACCTGACCGCTCAATAGGCTTGGAGTCATTTCCTGCACAGGCCACAGCGAACGCCATTGAGACACCAGCGCACAAGACTGCGAGTGATTAAGGAGCTGATGCCCAGATGTCGGCAAACGCAGCGCAACCGTGGCACGGGCGGACGGGTCGCAACACCGAGTCGGTCAAGGCGATCCGCACGTTTGGCCTGGCGATGTCAAGCAGAGTAGAAAAGGCTTACGCTGTCCGGCGCTCTGGCCACCAAGTAAATCTGTGACTCCGCCGAGGGCTTATACTGTCGGAATAGTTGCGACCGTCACTTGCCCATCCATCAGGCATTCTATGAGAACGGAACTACCAAGCGGGTAAATCCAGAAGTGCGGCCCCACATCAAGGATCTCCCGTGCATGCCGGACGGCAACATCCGCAGGCAGCGTGACAGTGGGTAGTACGAGATTCCCCCAGAAGATTGCGACTCGCACCCCACTTTCCACGTAAGGCGACAGCAATTCCGATGCCATCCTCGTCCAGCCCTCCTCATCATCCCACCAAAGACGATCCTCATACGAAGCGGAGTCCCAGTCAAGAGCTGCACTGAAAGTCGGCGGAAACCGATTAAGGCTCATCGTCTCCAATTTCCGACTATCGGTCCATCCCAACTTCACAACCTGACGGCCGTCGCGATCCTCAGGATCGTTCATAAAATCCGGAAGATAGTCTGGGCGACTTGCATATTCGTTGTTCTCAGTCATCTTGGAGCACCTTCAACCAGGGCGCAACGGTATCAGACGGCCACCTAATGGCATATTTACGGACGGCTGAACCCTTTCCGGTCATCACGTTGATGTGTGCACCCTTCTCCGGGTCAACGTCCAAGCGAAACTCCCTGTACTCACCACCGCTTTTTCCGGTAAACCCAGTCACTTTCCCAAAGGTTTCAACCGCGCTTTCCAGCCGCCCTCTGAGAGTCCTCCGTGTACCGGCATCAAGCGTCCCCATGATGTCCAGTGCCGGGACTCGCAAACCCCGCCTCGTAAGGGCGCCGACCGACCAAGGGGCGCACGGCTCACCGCGGGCCGTACGCCCCCTCCGCGCATCCAGGCCCTGCACATGAACACGCCGCACCATGACCGTCAGCGCCGGGACAGCCAGTCGCCGCCCTCGATCGGCTTTCCCTGGGCGCGCAGTTGGCCGGCGACCCGTGGGGCGGCCAGGTAGACCCAGGCCAGGGCGGTGGTGCCGTCGGTGCGGATGACGTGGCGGGCCACGCGTTCGTAGAGGTTGCGGGGGTCGCCCGGGGTGTACTCCTCCAGGCGGTCCAGGGCGGCGAGCAGGGCGGCGTACGTCTCCGGGCGGGCCGTGACCAGTTCGCCCCGGATCTCGCCGCCCGGCCGTTCCACGGCGTAGGGGTAGCCAGGGCCGGCGTAGAGCGCGGCGCCGGGCAGGCGGGCAGGTTCCTCCGCCGCGGTGCGGTCGCGCAGGAACAGGTCGTGGTTGGGCTCGCCGGGGCGCAGGGTGCCGTAGACGAAGAAGGGCAGCGGGGTTCCGGGCTCCTCGGGGTCCGAAGTGATCACGGAAACGATTCTGGACCCCCTTCGGCTCCTCACACATCTCCATGGAGGGGCTATGGACATGACATGTCATGGTCCCTTAAATCTCTGAGGACACAGCGCCGCCCCCACGCCTAGCCGGGCGCTTCCCCGAGGAGACCGATGAGCCGGATACGCCAGCACGTCCGAGGATCCCGTCGTCTCGCCACCACCGCCGGCGTCGCCGTCACCACCGCGACCCTGCTGTCCGTGGCCCTCTCCCCCACCGCCCACGCCGACGCCGGTCCGACCCGGGCCACCGCGATCCAGAACGCGGCGTCGGCGCTCCTGGCCCATGCCACGAGCCTCGGGCTGACCTCCGCCGAGGACACCAGCGTCCGCGACGTGATCGTGGACAAGGACGGCACCCAGCACGTCCGCTACGACCGCACGTACCACGGACTGCCCGTGCTGGGCGGCGACTTCGTGGTCCACCTCACCCCGGACGGCGCCTACCGCAGCGCGAACCGGGCCACCCGCAGCGAGATATCCCTCGCCTCGGTCCTCCCGAAGGTCTCCGCCGCCAAGGCCGCCGACCTCGCCGTGAACGCCCTGCGGGCCGTCAACCTCGGCGACGCGCTGAAGCAGGTCAAGGCCAGGCCCGAGCTGATCGTCGACGCCCTGCACGGCAGCCCGAAGCTCGCCTGGCGCACCGACGCGGCCGGCCTGGACTCGCTCGGCAACCCGGTCGCCCGGACCGTGCTGACCGACGCCCGCACCGGCCGGCAGATCGACGCCTGGGACAGCATCGAGACCGCCGCCGGCGACGGAAAGTCGCTCTACAGCGGGACGGTGCCGCTGGAGACGACCCCGTCGGGATCGTCGTACCAGCTCAAGGACCCGACGCGCGGCAACACCTACACCGGTGACGCCGAGGGCAAGACGGACCTGTGCTTCCTCAGCATCTGTTTCAGCCGGGCCCCCGCGGACCTGTTCACGGACGCCGACAACCACTGGGGCAGCGGCACCACCTCCGACCGCGCCTCGGCCGCCGTCGACGCCCAGTACGGCACCAACATGACCTGGGACTACTACAAGAACGTCCAGGGCCGGAACGGCATCGGGGGCGACGGCAAGGGCTCGTACAACCGCGTTCACTACGGCAGCAACTACAACAACGCCTTCTGGGACGACAGTTGCTTCTGCATGACGTACGGCGACGGTGACGGGACCACCTTCGGGCCGCTGGTCGCCCTCGACGTCGCCGGGCACGAGATGACCCACGGGGTGACGGCGAAGACCGCCGCGCTGACCTACTCCGGTGAGTCCGGCGGGCTCAACGAGGCCACCTCGGACATCCTCGGCACCATGGTGGAGTGGTACGCGAACAACCCGTCCGACCCCGGTGACTACCTCATCGGCGAGAAGATCGTGAAGCCCGGCTTCGGCCACACCGCCCTGCGCTACATGGACAAGCCGTCGAAGGACGGCAACTCGGCGGACTACTGGAGCAGTTCGGTCGGCAACCTCGACGTCCACTACTCCTCCGGCGTCGCCAACCACTTCGCCTATCTGCTGGCGGAGGGCAGCGGCCCGAAGACCATCAACGGCGTCAGCTACGACTCACCGACGTACAACGGCTCCACGGTCACCGGCATCGGCCGGGACAAGGTCGGCAAGATCTGGTACCGGGCGCTGACGGTCTACATGACCTCCTCCACGAACTACGCGGGGGCCCGCACGGCGACCCTGAACGCCGCCAAGGACCTGTACGGCGCGGGCAGCACGGAGTACAACGCGGTGGCGGCGGCGTGGAGCGCCGTCAACGTGAACTGAACCCCACAGCGGATACGACGGTCGCGGCCGCCCCGGTGCTGGGTCCGGGGCGGCCGCGGTGCGCTCGCCGCGATGACCTGCCGTCACCCGCGACCCGCCGTCACCCGTGACCCGCCGTCACCCGTTCAACGCCCGGCGGCGCTCCATTCGTGTGCTCTTCGCACGGCCGGGTCACCGGCCCTTCCGTGCGCCCGTGACCTGCTGGAACTCCACGACGGTTACTCCGTGTGGGGCGGGTCGCGGCACCCGTTCACCACGTTCCTGACGGGCACTCAGGGAGCGGGCCCGGGCGAAAGCCATTTTCCTCGGAAGGGCAGAGGGACACACCAGTCGGACCACCTGGGGAGCACCATGCGACGCACCGCTCGTCTGCTGACCGGCACCGCGCTCGTCGTGGTGGCCGCGGCACCCGCCCGGGCCGGCACCGGCAGCCTGGACGTGTACCCCTCCAGCGTGGTGCCCGGCGGCCAGGTCACGGTGAACACCGCCGCGTGCGGCGAGAAGGGCTCGGCGGTCGGGAACGCCGGCGCGGTCGGCGCCGGCACCTTCACGCTGGCGCCCAGCTCGCACCAGGGCGAGGCGATCGGGCAGTTCCAGGTGCCCGAGGGCGCGCAGCCGGGGACGTACGAGATCGTCGCCAAGTGTGCCGAGGGCGACAAGCAGGTGACCGGCGACCTGGTGGTGGCCTTGAGCGCGGCGCACGAACAGGTGCAGCCGCGAGGAAGTGTGAAGACGGGGGTCGGCGGCGCACTCGGCGCCGACCCCGTGCAGACCGCGGCGGGTGTGGCGGCGCTTGCCGTCGCCGCCGCGGGCGGTACCTGGCTCCTGCATCGCCGGGCGAGAGGCGACGGGATCTGACGGACACCCTCCGCTGTCCGTCAGCCGGTACCGCTCATCCCGCCCCCTCCGGGTCCGACCGCCCCTCGCGGCCCGGAGGGGGAGGGGGTGAAAGGGGATCCGCCCCCGGTCCTCGGGGGACCACCCCCGGACCACGGGGATCCGCCCCCGATCCACGGGGATGGTCCCCCAGTCCCCGGGGGTCCATCCCCGGCCCTCGGGGATCCGTCCCCGATCCGCGGGGGACCGACTCCGGGAGAGGGTTCGTATGCGCACCAGAACCAGGCGCGACAGGCTCGGCGACACCGCGATAGCCGCGGTCACCGTCGTGGCCCTCGGCTCCGGGGTGTGGCTGCTCGGCGACGGCGCCGGGACGCACACGCCGCCGCAGCCCGCCGCGGCCGAGGGACGCCCCGAGCCGAGTGGCGGGCGGCTCGCGGCCCCCGCCCTCGTCCCGTCCATACCCACCCGCATCCGCATACCCGAGATACGTGTGAACGCCCCGCTGATGGGTCTGTCCCTCACCCGCTCCGGCAGCCTGGACGTCCCCCCTGCGCAGAACAAGAACCTGGCCGGCTGGTACGAGGCCGGCACCATACCCGGCGAGACGGGCACCGCGATCGTCGCCGGCCATGTCGACAACACCGAGGGGCCCGCCGTCTTCTACGACCTGGGCGCGCTCAAGCGCGGCGCCCGCATCGACATCGACCGCCGCGACGGCTCCGTGGCCGTGTTCACCGTGGACGCGGTGGAGGTGTACGCGGCGAGCAACTTCCCCGACGAGAAGGTCTACGGCGCGGCGCCCCGCCCCGAGCTCCGCGTCATCACCTGCGGCGGCGGCTACTCCAGGGCCACCGGCTACCAGGGCAACGTGGTGGTGTTCGCCCACCTCACCGGGAGCCGCTGAGAGCAGTGCCCCGACGGCGCCGCAGCCGAAACCCGGCCCACCGCACCCGGGACCTCACACGCCGGGCCGGCGGCAGCTGAGGGCAGCGTTCCTCACGGGAAACAGAGGTGATGCGGCCGGGTAACGTCCGGACCGCACGCTCAAGGGCATGACCTCGAATACGCGTGTGGTGGTGATCGGCGCCGGCCTCGCGGGCGTACGGCTCGCCCGGCGGCTCGGCGAGCTGGGCACGCCCACGCTGCTCGTCGGCGAGGAGGAGCACCCCCCGTACAACCGGGTGCTGCTCGCCGAGGTGCTGGCCGGCCGGTACGCCCCCGAGGTGATCGGCCTGCCGGCGCCCGAGGGGCTGCTGCGCGCCCGGGTCACCGGTATCGACCGGGGCGCCCGGACCGTCGAGTGCGCCGACGGCACGTCGATCGCATACGACACGCTCGTTCTCGCCACCGGCTCCAACCCGGTGCTGCCCCCGCTGCGCGGCCTGTTCACCCCGGACCACCAACTCCCCGAGGGCGTCCACGCGTTCCGCACGCTGGACGACTGCCTGGGGCTGGCCAAGGCCGTCCGGCCGGGGGTGCGCGCGGTCGTCATCGGCGGCGGGCTGCTCGGTGTCTCCGCCGCCCGCGCGCTCGCCGTGCGCGGCGCCCAGGTGGTCCTCGCCCAGCAGGCCGAGCGGCTCATGGAGCGCCAGCTCGACCCGGACGCCTCCCGGCTGGTGCTGCGGCACCTGACGGACCTGGGCGTCGAGGTGCACACCGAGTGCCGGGTGCGGGACGTGCGCTGTGTCGCGGGGGCCGTCCGATCCGTGGAGATGTCCGACGGGTACGCGCTCGACGCCGACCTCGTCGTACTCGCCTGCGGGGTGCGCCCGCGCACCGGACTCGCCGAACAGGCCGGTCTCGCCGTGCACAAGGGCATCCTCGTCGACGACGCGCTGCGCACCTCCGACCCGCACATCCACGCCGTGGGCGACTGCGTCCAGCACGATGGCACGGTCTACGGCCTGGCGGCCCCGGCACTCGAACAAGCCGACGCCCTGGCCGAGTTGCTCGCCGTGGACCCGGACGCACGCTATTCCGGTACCCGTTCCCTGACCCGGCTGACCCTCACCGGCCCGGGCTCCCCCTTCGACCTGGCCGCGTTCGGCGAGACCGAGGCGCGCCCCGGCGACGACGTCGTACGGCTCGCCGACGCCACCCGCGGCACCTACCGCAAGGTCGTCGTCCGCGACGACCGCCTGGTCGGCGGGGTGCTCGTCGGCGAACTCGGGACCGTCGGCGCGCTCGCCCGCGCCTGGGAGGGAGCAGAGCCGCTGCCCTCCGACGGCGGCCCCCTGCTCCACCTGCTCACCAATGATGGAGGCTCCTGATGACCAGCGCCCTGGGGGTCACCCCCACGATCGTGCTCGTCGGCCACGGCATGGTCGGCCAGCGCTTCCTCGAAGCGCTCGCCGAGCGCGGCCTGACCGCCACGCACCGCGTGGTCGTGCTGTGCGAGGAGCCGCGTCCCGCGTACGACCGCGTCGCCCTCACCTCGTACTTCTCGGGCAGGACCGCCGAGGACCTCTCCATGACGGACATGGAGTTCATCAAGGACCACGGCATCGAGCTGTACGTCGGCGACCCGGCCGAGACGATCGACCGCGAGGCTCGGACGGTCACGGCCAGGTCCGGTCTGGTCTTCGCGTACGACACCCTCGTGCTGGCCACCGGCTCGTACCCGTTCGTTCCGCCGGTGCCGGGCAAGGACGCCGAGGGCTGTTTCGTCTACCGCACGATCGAGGACCTGCTCGCCATCGAGGAGTACGCGACGACGCGGGCGACGACCGGCGCCGTGGTCGGTGGCGGTCTGCTCGGGCTGGAGGCGGCCGGTGCGCTGAAGGGGCTCGGGCTGACCACGCACGTCGTGGAGTTCGCGCCGCGGCTGATGCCGGTGCAGGTCGACGAGGGCGGTGGTGCGGCGCTGCTGCGGACCATCGAGGGCATGGGCCTGAGCGTGCACACGGGTGTGGGCACGCAGGAGATCCTCACGGGCGACTCCGGTTCCGTCACCGGCATGAAGCTGTCCGACGGCTCCGAACTCGCCGCCGACATGGTGGTGTTCAGTGCCGGCGTGCGCCCCCGCGACCAGCTGGCCCGGGACTGCGGCCTGACGGTCGGCGAGCGCGGCGGCATCACGGTCGACGAGCAGTGCCGTACGGTGACCGACCCGCACGTCTTCGCGATCGGCGAGTGCGCGCTGGCGGCGGACGGCCGGGTGTACGGCCTGGTGGCCCCCGGCTACGAGCAGGCGGAGACGGCCGCGGCCACCATCGCCGAGGACGAGGCGGCGTTCACCGGCGCCGACCTCTCCACCAAGCTGAAGCTGCTCGGCGTGGACGTGGCGTCCTTCGGCGACGCGCACGGCCGCACGGAGGACTGCCTGGACGTCGTCTACTCCGACTCCCGCGCCGGCCTGTACAAGAAGCTGGTCATCGGCCCGGACGGCACGCTGCTCGGCGGCATCCTCGTGGGCGACGCCGACGCGTACGGCACCCTGCGCGCGCTGACCGGTTCGGTGCCGCCCATCTCCCCCGAGTCGCTCGTCCTGCCCGCCGGAGCCGACTCGGGGGCCCAGCTCGGCCCGTCCGCCCTGCCGGACGAGGCGATCATCTGCTCGTGCCACAA
This sequence comes from Streptomyces sp. RB17, assembly GCF_009604455.1. Taxonomy (GTDB): domain Bacteria; phylum Actinomycetota; class Actinomycetes; order Streptomycetales; family Streptomycetaceae; genus Streptomyces. Next base: position 727,274 of record NZ_WEGL01000001.1, on the reverse strand, counting down.
CGTCAGCAAGGGCACCATCCGGGGCGCGGTGACGGAGCACAAGTGCACCACCGTGCCCGAGGTGAAGAAGTGCACCAAGGCGGGCACGGGCTGCGGCTCCTGCGTCAAGGTGCTCGGCCAGCTCGTCAACGCCGAGCTGGAGGCGTCCGGCGTCGAGGTCGACAAGGGCCTGTGCGGCTGCTTCTCCCAGACCCGCGAGGAGCTGTACGAGATCGTCCGCGCCCTGCGCATCACGTCGTACCAGGAGCTGCTGGACCGGTACGGCCGTGAGGGCGCCCGGGGCGGGGAGGGCTGCGAGGTCTGCAAGCCGGCCGTCGGCTCGGTCATCGCCTCGCTCGCCCCGACGATCGGCGCGAGCGGCTATGTCCTGGACGGCGAGCAGGCGGCCCTGCAGGACACCAACGACCACTTCCTGGCCAACCTGCAGAAGAACGGTTCGTACTCGGTCGTGCCGCGCATCCCCGGCGGTGAGATCGCGCCCGAGAAGCTGATCGTGATCGGCGAGATCGCCCGCGACTTCGGCCTCTACACGAAGATCACCGGCGGTCAGCGGATCGACATGTTCGGCGCCCGGGTGGAGCAACTGCCGTTGATCTGGGCCCGTTTGGTGGATGCCGGCTTCGAGTCGGGCCACGCGTACGGCAAGGCGCTGCGCACGGTGAAGTCCTGCGTGGGCTCCACCTGGTGCCGCTACGGCGTCCAGGACTCGGTCAGGATGGCGATCGACCTGGAGCTGCGCTACCGGGGCCTGCGCTCCCCGCACAAGCTGAAGTCGGCGGTCTCCGGCTGCCAGCGCGAGTGCGCCGAGGCCCAGTCGAAGGACTTCGGGGTGATCGCCACGGCCAACGGCTGGAACCTGTACGTCGGCGGCAACGGCGGCGCCACCCCGCGCCACGCGGACCTGCTGGCCCAGGACCTGTCCGACGCCGAACTCGTCCGCCTCATCGACCGGTTCCTGATGTTCTACATCCGCACCGCTGACCGCCTGGAGCGCACCTCGACCTGGCTGGAGCGGATCCCGGGAGGCCTGGACCACGTACGCGACGTGGTGGTGCACGATTCACTCGGCATCTGCGACGAGCTGGAGCAGCTGATGCGGGCACATGTCGCGCACTACCGCGACGAGTGGGCGGAGACCGTCAACGACCCCGAGAAGCTCGCCCGGTTCGTGTCCTTCGTCAACGCCCCGGACACCCCGGACCCGGTCGTCGCCTTCGTCCCCGAGCGCGACCAGATCAAGCCCGACCTGCCGCTGCTGAACATTGGCCTGCGGCCCGCCGACGACGTCCTGGAAGGAAGCGCCCGATGACCCTGGCTGTCGAGACCACCGACCTGAAGGTCCAGCTCCGGCTCGCCGACGACGACTGGTTCACGGCCTGCGACCTGAGCGTGCTCACCCCGGGCCGCGGGGTGGCCGCCCTGCTGCCGGACGGGCGCCAGGTGGCCCTCTTCCGGGACCGCGCCGACCGCCTCTACGCCGTCGACAACCGCGATCCCTTCACCGGCGCGGCCGTCCTCTCCCGCGGCCTGACCGGCACCCATGTCGGCCGCCCGTTCGTCGCCTCGCCCCTGCTGAAGCAGCGCTTCGACCTGGTCAGCGGGGAGTGCCTGGACGACGGGGAGGTACGGGTGGCGGCGTACGAGGTGCGGGCGGCATAGCTCCCGATCCCGGCTTGCTTGACCGGTCGTTCCAGATAAGCCTAGGCTGCCGTACGTGGCCAGAACCAAGGAATTCGACCCCGAAGCCGCGCTGCAGTCGGCCCTGGAGCTGTTCTGGCGGCGGGGCTACGAGGCCACGTCGATGGCCGATCTGGTCGAGCACCTCGGCATCGGCAGGGCGAGCCTGTACGCGACCTTCGGGAACAAGCACGCGCTGTATCTGAAGGCGCTGGAGCGCTACGAGGAGTCGGGGCTCTCCCGGATCGTGCGCGAGCTGTCCCAGCCGGGCCCCGCCCTGCCGGCCGTGCGAGCGGTCGTACGGCGGTACGCGGCGGAGGCGGCCGACGAGCGGCTGCGGCTCAGCGGCTGCCTGGTCACCAACACGGCCGCCGAGCTGGCCCCGCACGACCCGGCGGCCGCCCGGCGTGTGGAACGCAACTGGGACCACCTGGAGACACTGCTGCACTCCGCACTGGTCCGCGCCCAGAACCAGGGCGAGCTGCCGGCGGGCCGCGATCCGCTCGCCCTGGCGCGCACGCTGCTGGTGCTGATGCAGGGCCTGCGGGTCGTCGGCAAGGCGTCGGCGGACCCGGCCCGCGTCCGGGACGCGGCGGAGCAGGCGCTGGCGCTGCTCGACTGACGAACGCCCTCCGTCCGGAGGGCGTTTTTCGCGCTCTCATACTGAAACGATCGTTCAATATAAAGGAGATCCTCATGGCTCGCTTCACCGGCCGGACGGCCCTCGTCACCGGCGCCGGATCCGGTATCGGCCGGGCCGTCGCCGTCGCCTTCGCCGCCGAAGGGGCCCAGGTGGTCGTCGCCGGCCGGCGGCCCGAGCCCTTGGCGGAGACCGTCCGGCTGATCGAGGAACAGGGCGGCAAGGCCCTCGCGGTGAGTGCCGACGTCTCCCGTGCGTCCGACGCCGAGACGCTGGTCCGGGCGGCCGCCGACCTCCCCCACCCTCGGCTTCGCTCGGGCGGGGGGACCCCCATCGGCTCGCTCGACGTGGCGGTCAACAACGCGGGCGTCTTCCGCGGCGGGCAGCCCCTCGTGGACCTCCCGGAGGAGGACTGGCACACCCAGCTCGCGACCAACGTCACCGGTGTCTTCCTGGCCCTCCAGGCGCAGATCCGCCGGATGCGCACCCAGCCGGCGGGCGGCGCGATCGTGAACATCTCCTCCACCTTCGGCCCGCACACCGCCTCCCCCGGGGCCGCCGCCTACTCCGCGACCAAGGCCGCGGTGACCGCGCTCAGCCGGGGCGCCGCCCTGGACCACATCCGGGACGGCGTCCGGATCAACGTGGTCAGCCCCGGCGCCACCGAGACCCCCATGTCCCTGCGCCCGGGCGAGACCGAGTCCGACCGGGCCGAGCGTGCGCGTGCCACCCTCCCGCTCGGCCGGATCGTCGCCACCCAGGAGGTCGCCGCCGCCGTCCTCTACCTGGCCTCGGACGACGCGGCCTCGGTCGTCGGCACGGACCTGGTGGTGGACGGCGGCGCCACGCTGTAGCCGCCGTAACCGGTGTCGGGGGTCAGTCGATCCCCGACCGCTCCACTCCCGCCACGATCCACCGCTGGAAGCACAGGAACACCAGCAGCAGCGGCAGGATCGACACGACGGCCGCGACGAACAGCTCGTGCAGCCGGATGACCTGGGAGGTGGTGAAGGACGACAGGGCCACCTGCACCGTCCAGGCGCTCTGGTCCTGCCCGATGACCAGCGGCCACAGGAAGGAGTTCCAGGCGCCGAGGAACACGATCGTCCCGACGGCGGCGAACACCGGGCGCGCGTTCGGGACGACGACGAGCCAGTACGTCCGCCAGTACCCGAGCCCGTCGACCTGCGCCGCGTCCTCCAGCTCCCGTGGAAAGCCGAGGAAGTACTGGCGGAAGACGAAACAGGCGAAGGCCGAGAACAGGGTGGGGACGATCAGTCCCCGCAGCGTGGAGATCCAGCCCAGCGACGACACCAGGACAAAGCTGGGTACGAAGGTGACGGCGGCCGGGACCAGAAGGGTGCCCAGGATGCCGTAGAAGACCTTGTTCGCGTGCCGGTACGGGATGCGGGCGAGGCCGTAGCCCGCGAGCGACGACAGGAGCAGGGTGCCCAGTGTGGTCGCGACGGCGATCAGCGCGGAGTTGAGCAGCGAGCGCGCGAACGGGACGGACGGGTCGTCGAACAGCTCGCGGACGTTCCCCCATCTCAACTCCCGGGGAAAGAAGGTCCATTCGGGCGAAGTGATGTCCCGTTCGCTCGACAGCCCGTTGCGCACGAGCAGATAGAACGGGATCAGAAAGACCAGCGCGAGCACGACGACCAGTGCCAGCCTGAGCGCCCGCCCCGCCCGTACCAGGGCGTCATCCATCGGCGTCCGTCCTTCCCAGCTTCAGCCAGCGCGCCTGCCCCACCGTGACGATGGCGATGATCAGCGCGAGGATCACCGCGCCCGCGCTGCCGAGCCCGAGGTTCTGCCCCTGCCCGAGGGCGGTGTAGTAGAGGTAGACCAGCGGCGGGCGGGCGTACGGCGGATAGCCCCGCGCGTCCGACAGCAGGTTGTAGAACTCGTCGAAGGCCTGGAAGGCGTTGATGACGAGCAGCAGCACCACCGCGACCGAGGTGGCCCGCAGCTGGGGCAGGGTGATGTGCCGCAGCACCGTCCAGCCCGGCCGGGCCCCGTCCACGGCGGCCGCCTCGTACAGCACCGGGTCGATCCGCTGCAGCCCCGCCAGGAGGAGAATCATGTAGAAACCGGCCTGCAGCCACAGCCGTACGGTCACGATGACCAGCCAGTACCACGGCGGATCGGCGCCGGCCAGCCAGGCGACGGGATCCTGGCCGAACCACCCGAGAACGGTGTTGGCCAGTCCGAACCGCACCCCATTGAAGATCGACATCTTCCACACCAGCGCGGCGACGACGTAACTGCACGCGGCCGGGAGGAAGAAGACCGACCGGAAGAAGGCGCGAGCGTGTTTCAGCCGGTTGACCATCAGGGCGAGCGAGAGGGAAAGGAGGTACGTGACCGGCACGATGAAGGCGGTGAAGAGAAGAAAGGTCCGCAGGCTGTCGACGAACGCGTCGTCCTTCAGCATCGCCGTGTAGTTGTCCAGGCCGACGAAGTGCGTGGGCGTGACGGTGTTGTGCGCGTCGAAGAGGCTGAGGCCCACGCTCCACAGCAGCGGAACGTAGGTGAACACCCCGAGCCCGAGCGCGAACGGCCCGACGAACACCCAGAACCAGAGCGCCCTGCGCCGCCTCACGACGCCTTCTTCACCTTCTTCGCACTGTTCGCACTCTTCGCGTTCTTCACGCGGTCGAGTTCGGCGGCCACCTTCCGTACGACGGACCGCAGTTCACCCTCGGGGCTGGCCCCGCTCCTGATGATCCGACTCAGCGCGTCCTGATAGGCGGTCTGGGCGGCCGGCGTCCACAGCAGCGGCTGGGCGTAGCCGTGGTCGGTGGTGAAACGCACGGCGTCGGCAGCGGCCCCCGACCGCAGCGCGGTGGCCTTCCTGGCGAGGGAGATCCGGGCCGGGATGTGAAAGCCGTACGACAGCGCGAAGTCCTCCTGATAGTCGGTCCGCTGGACCCAGAGCCAGCGCACGTACTCCTTCGCGGCCTCCTTGTGCCTGCTCCGCGCGCTGACGGCGGCACCGTACGCCCCGACGGGTACGGCAGGCTTCCCCTGGCCGCCGTCCCTGGGAAACGGCAGCACCCCGAAGTCGTCCCCCAGCTCCTTCTTGATCTGCGGCAGCGCCCACAGCCCGGACCACTGCATCGCGGTCAGCCCCTGGGTGAAGGCGGACGGGTCGGACCAGTCGGCGGGCGCGCCGAGGAGGAGGGACTTGTCGGCGTACAGCCGGTGCAGCTTGCCGAGGGTGCGGGCGGCGGCGGGATCGTCGAAGCCGACCTTGCCGTCCTCGGTGACGAGCTCCAGCCCGGCGGCGTACAGGGGCGTACCGCCGAGCACACCGGCTCCCCCGTCGTTCCCCAGGAACAGCCCCTTGACCTTGCTGCTGGTGAGCCTGCGGGCCGCGTCCACGAGGGCGTCCAGCGTGTCCGGCGGCTCGACCCCGGCGTCCCGCAGCAGGCTCTTGCGGTAGTAGAGCATCTGCATGTCGATGACCTGCGGAACGCCCCAGACCCGGCCGTCGTACGTCTTGGGCGCGAGCACGGCCGGATTGACGTCGTCCTGGACGCCCTTGAGCAGATCACTGAGGTCGACGACCTGCCCACCCTGAATCTGGTCCAGCGTCGGCCCGTTGACCTCGAAGACGTCCGGTCCGGAGTCGGTCAGCAGGGCGGCGGCGGTCTGCTGGTCGTAGTTCCCCGGCCGCCACTGCACCCTGACGCGCGCCTTGCGGTAGGCGCCGGCGTACCGCTCGACGGCCTGCTCGGTACCGGCCTCACCGTACTGGTGGTACCACTGCGACAACTCGGCCGAACTTCCACTCTCCCGCCCGGTGTTGGACCCACAACCGGCGAGTAACCCGCCCCCTGCCACCGTCCCGGCTCCCGCGACCAGCAGTCCCCTACGGCTCATCGTCATCGTCGGTGCCCCCTGACGTCGATCGTCTTCGTCGATCCTCTTCGTCATTGATGCACGGCCCAACGATCAACCATGCGAGTCGATGACGAAAGGTGTGCTGCGGCCGCGTGTCAGGGGACCCGCAAGGGGGTGGGCAGGTGGGCACAACTTTTCCGGCCCGGGATGCATCGAACACAGTGACGTTCATCCACCCGTTCGCCCGATGGAGGCGGATGTGTCATGTTTCCGTATCCTCTGAATACCCTGAAATCCCTCCGGAGACTCTCCGGGCGCGGCCCGGCGGCCGTACTGACCGCCGCTCTCCTGGGCCTCACGGCCGCGGGAGCCGCGTGGAGCGCGACCCCGGCGGCGGCACGGACCTCGTCCACCGTCCGGACCTGCACCGTGAGCGACCTGTACCTCTCCATGGGCCGCAAGGAAGGCGCGGCGGGGTCGCTGTACTGGCCGATCCGGTTCACCAACACCAGCACGACGAGCTGCGCCCTGCGCGGCTACCCGGGCGTCAGCGCCCTTGACACCGCGCACCACCAGACAGGCCCGGCCGCCACCCGCAGCGGCCGGTCGTACGGCACGGTCACGCTCGCCCCCGCCCACTCGGCGTCGGCGATCGCCCGCACCACCAACGGCCCGATCGGCGGCCCCTGCCTCCGCACCGGCACCTACCTGCGCGTCTACCCCCCGGCCTCCCACACCGCGACCCTGGTCCCGGCCCCCTGGACGATCTGCTCGGCGGTGTTCCAGGTCGGGCCGGTGAACACGCAGGGCGCGTTCTGAGGGGGAGGTCCCGGGGCGCATTCCCAGAGGGGCAGAAAAGCCGAAGGGGCGGCACCCATACCGGGTACCGCCCCGAACGACTCCCGCGCCTCTCAGTCCCGTCGGATCAACTCCGGATCGATCCTCCGCCCGATCAGCGGCAACGAGCCGAGCACGGCGACGACAACCGCCCCGAGCGCAGACGCGAGCAGCAACGGCACGCCCTTCCCGTCCCAGAAGATCGCACCACCTCCCGTGACGAGGTAACTCGACTCGGCGGCCTTCCCGGTGACGACCGCCAACACCAGCCCGAAGGTCAACGGCAACACGACCTGCGCAACCTGCACGGCCCGCAGGGTGCGGGGCCGCGCACCGAGCAAGGCCAGCGCCGTTACCTGCGGCTTCCGTTCCATGGCCCGGTCCGTGGCCGCCACCAGGTAGGCGGCCACACCGATGATCAGGCCGAGCACCATGCCGATGGCAAGCAGGGTTTTGACGACAGCGATCTGTTGGAGGGCAGTTACGTTGATGCCGTAGGGGTCGACCGCGATCGTGGGGTCGACGCCGCCGATCCCGTCCAGTACGGCTCGCACCGTTCCCGGGTCAGAACTGCTGAGCAGGACGAGAGACGCATCCTCGGGCCGATAGCCCGTAGGGAGAAACGACGGCGGAAGCAGAACGCCGGCATCAAGCGCCGAAATGCCGTCCCAGTCGCGGTACCGAAGGGTCTCTTTCGGAACCCTGAGGTGCATGAAGCGGCCATGACCCGCCTTCCGCAGGTGGAAAGCAAAGGCATCTCCCGGATTACCGTCCCAGCTGGCTCCTTGGGCCTGGTCCAGGAGCCGAACGGGACGGCCGCCCACGCATCCGTCGGCACTCGGAACCAACTTGTGCAACTGACCGCAGGTAGCGACCACCGCGTGGATGGTGGGCTCGAATACGTCGGTGTGGGGATCGATCCATGAACTCATTTGGACGGCGTGTCCCCGGATGCCTGTAATGCTCTCCAGAGCGTGCTGTTGCTTGGCCGTCACACCGTCGAGCCCGATGCTGTAGATCTGCACGGGTGATTCGCTCTTGGACACCTGGTCGAGTTCGATCAACACGCCTTGGACGAGCGAGGCGGCATACACCAACAGGACCAGGCCCGTCGCCACGCGGAGGGCCCCGCCCGGTTCCGCCTCGTTGCGACGCATGGCGAGACCCAAGAACAGCGAGCCGCTCCAGCGCCCCACCCTGCGGGCGAGGGCTCGTGAGAGGAGCGGAAGCGTCAGTACGAGACCGACACCGACCAGTACAACGGCGAGTGGCATGAGGACGGCGGAGACTCGAGTGTCCCGCGGCGCATGGCCCGTCGCACCCGCCACGCAGTACCCTGCGACAATACCGAGCCCGGGGACGAGAGAGAGCATCCCCCATTTAGCAGGCGGTTTCTGAACGGCCCTGCGCCGTACTGCCAGCGGGTTCGACGCTGCCTTTCGAGCACTTGTCCGGCCCGCAAACCATGCGAGGGTAGGGCAGCCGACCAGACAGACGAGAATCGTCGAGAAGCTGAGGGCACCGTCACTCGGATACCACTTGAAGCCGGGAAGGCCTGCCCGACTGACAAGTTGGTTGGCCAACTCGTAGATTCCGATGCCGAGTACGGTACCGAGCACTGCAGCAGCCACCGTCTCGGCCGCATTCACCCGTTGAACGGCTTTCGTACTCAGGCCGAGAAGTCGTAGGGCAGCCAACCGCCGTACGCGGACGGCCGCAGAAAGCCTGGCGCACACGGAGAGGAAGACCGCGAGTGGCAGCAATACCACACCGGCGAGGGTGAACCGCACAATGTCGAGCGTCGAGTTCTCCACTGTGGGGCTGGGCGGGTAGGGCGTGCCGAAGAGCGTTACAACATCGGCTTCCTTGAGATTGTGCGGGGAGACGCCGATGTACGCGTACAGCTCGTCGGGGTGTGCGAGGCCATGGGCTCCGATGAGTCGTCGCTCCCGCCCTGGGAGGAGTTTGGCCAGACCTGGCTCCGCGTGGAGCACCTCGCGCAACCGCGGCGACAGGACGATCTCACCTGGGGACGGGAGTTCCCCCAGCCCCGGTGGCGGCTCGATGTGTTTGGTACCGGGTGCGATGAAAACGCGGGTCATGGGCCGGGAGCCGAGCGGGTCCGTCCTGGTCAGCTCCCGTGGGGCCCCCTTGATGCCGGTGCAGTGCCCCTGCGAGTCCCTGGCGCAGGTCGGCTGTCGCGCTGCCATGCGAGCGTCCTGGGCTGCCAGGATCCCCGGGATGGTCAGGACTACGGCGAGGCAGCTCACGCCGATCGCGCTGCCCAGGGTCATGAGGAGAAACCTCACCCGGTTCCCTCGCCCGCTGCCCAGGAGCAGGCGCAGCCCTAGGAGCAGCTCTCTCACGTCGCCTCCCGGGCTCGGGCGGCGAGAACTCCGTCGCGCATCGTGTAGTGGCTGTCCGCGCCGGCTGCCACCTGCTCGTCGTGCGTGACGAGCACCACGGCTGTCCCCTGAGTGCGCGCGAGGCTCAGGAACTCCTCCAGTACGGCCGTGGCGTTGGCGCTGTCGAGGGAGCCGGTGGGCTCGTCTGCGAACACGACGGCCGGCCGGTGGACCAACGCCCGGGCGACGGCTACGCGTTGGTTCTGTCCTCCGGATACCTGCGAGGGCCGGCGCCGCCGCAGATCCGCGAGGCCGAGCCGACCGAGTACCTCGCCCGCGGCGGCGAGCGCGGAGGCCTTGCGTTGTCCGGCCAGGCGAAGAGGCAGGGCTGCGTTCTCCTCGATGGTCAGCTCCGGAAGCAGTTCGCCGTACTGGAAGACGAACCCGAACCGCTCGCGGCGGAGGGCGCTGAGTTCCTCGTCGCTCAGTTCAGCGAGGATCTGCCCCTCGAAGCGGACCTCGCCGCGGGCGACGGGCAGCACTCCGGCCAGGCAGTACAGCAACGACGACTTGCCCGAGCCGCTCTGCCCGGTGATCACCGCGACCTCTCCGCGGCGCAAGGAAATCTCCGCCTTTCGGACCGCCGGTGTATCACCGTAGAAGAGGTCGACGCCCGCGGCGGACAGGACTTCTGACGTGTTGATGGCTTCCCCTAGGGAGAGTGCGAGCCCGGATGCAGGGATCCGGGCTCTGGATGTCGGTAATTCCTAGTGGTTGGCGAAGTGCTGCCCGGGAGAGCAGTTGTCCGGACGGAGGCTTCCACGGTCACGACACGCACGCATGTACGCGTTCTCGGTGTAGCGCTGAGCGCCGTCCCAGTTGGAGTGGTGCATCCACACTGATTGCTTCTGCATCCCGTAGTACCGAACCCAGTCGTGACCCTCGACGCGGACCTGGAGATAGACGTTGTGCCCATCGGCCGAGTCAAAGTCGGAGAGCCGCCCCTGCCACTCGAAAGCTCCGTGGTTGGTTCCGGCCGGGTTGAACCTGTACTGCCCCTCCGTCAACCTGACACCCTCCGACTTGAGCGTCGGGATCGGTGAGCCCCAAGCCGCGGCCGCCGTCCCCGCAGCCGTAAGGATCAGACCGGCCGCCGCCAAGCCCGCCAACGCCTTCTTCATCTCGGTACCTCCGTCATCACCGGCGGCTCCGACAGCCACCGCGAGATCACGGAATGTAACGCCATGAAAGCGCAAAGAAACGATCTGCCTCCTCAATCACCATCACATCAGGTGATCCGCAACCAGACACCGACCAAAAACCGCCTGTCTTCCTCGGCATGCCCAGGGCCTCACTACCGTGGGACGATGAAGCTCTCACCGCTCGCCGCCCGGGAAAGGTTTTCTGCGGCGCCCGTCGCCCGGCTGGCGACCGCCGACGCCGAGGGAGTGCCTCACGCGGTGCCCGTGACGTTCGTCGTGCACGACGACGTCGTGTACTTCGCAGTCGACCACAAGCCCAAAAGCACATGGAATCTGCGGCGGTTGCGCAACATCCGGGAGAACCCGGCGGTGACGGTGCTGGTGGACCACTACGACGACGAATGGTCAAGACTGTGGTGGGTGCGCGCCGACGGTCAGGCGGAAGTCCTGGAGGAGGGACAGGAGCGACTTCACGCAGTGGAACTGCTGTGCGGCAAGTACGACCAGTACAAGGAGTTCCCTCCTCAGGGTCCCGCGGTCGCCGTTCGGGTCAGACGGTGGAGCGGCTGGGCCTTCACATAGCCTGACCTCGCGAAAGGGAAACCACGCGGATCACTTCGGTGTGTTCAAGAGGCGCGAACGACGGCCCGGCCGAACCGATCAGTCAGGCCCTCAGCGGCTCGGGCGCAGCATCGGCGCACGGCCGCGTCTCCCGCGCCGAAATCATCGTGATCCACGGCGGCAACCAGGCGTACGAGTGGGAGTTGTTCTCCCGGATCCCTCTCGGCGCCCCTCGGCACAGCGGGCCGTCTCCGCTAGGTGCCGTTGGAGCCGAGCGGCCATCGGTTGCGACGGCACACGGGACGGCTTGGCGGCGGGCCGCCGGTGGGGCGACCGTCACGCCGGAGAGGCGGCACCCCCGCACAAGGTGTATGACCAGCGCCCTGAGCTGGGAATTCGAGATTCCCCGGTCCCCGAAGGGCACGCTCACGGCACATCGCTCAGAGTCGCCTGGCTCAGCGTGCCCAAGCCCCTGTCACACCTGCTTAGGCGTCGTTTGCCGCAGATCGTGAAGCATCGTGCTGGCCGGCGGGCCGATCGCCGCCCACGCGAAAGAACGTGCTGGGAACGCGATGGCCACTCGGCCGGCATTAAGGTTCGCGCGAAGCAGCCGCGCATGTCGTGTTGCTGAAGAGCATTCAGGGTCTGGGCGTATGACTTTTTCCATCCACCCAGACCCTGAAATCAGCCGTTGTTGTTGTTGTTGGTGTTCGTGCGACCGCCCACATTATTATTGTTGTTGTTGTTGTTTCCGGCGGCATTGTTGTTATTGTTGTTGACGATGACGGTAATCCGCAGCCCGTCATCGTCGACGAAGTCCATCCGGTCGTCGGCGCCATCCTTGAACTCCGCCCGGTCGTCGGCAGCAGCGTCGTCGTCGGTGTCGTCCTTGAAGCCCGCCCGGTCGTCGGCAGCAGCGTCGTCGTCGGTGTCGTCCTTGAAGCCCGCCCGGTCGTCGACAGCAGCGTCGTCGTCGGTGTCGTCCTTGAAGCCCGCCCGGTCGTCGGCAGCAGCGTCGTCGTCGGTGTCGTGCGCACCATGCTCGGGGGCGGTGAAGGTACTGCTTGAGCGGAAGGTCTTGAGCGAATCATGACCTGCGGCGTGCGCCATAGGCGCCGCCGAGAGACCTACCATCCCGCTGCCGAGCACGATCAGGGCCGCCGACCTCGCACTCAGGCGGGCACGCCTCGAGGGAGTGTCCTCGTCCGGGCGCCGGTTGCGCGTCACCTTGCGCTTGGGGAACATCTTGCGTCACGTCCTCTCTCCTCGCATAGCCGAGGGAACTGTCCGATTGATTCGAGGATGCAAGCGTTGAGTTGCATCCAGCCTCATCACGCTTTCCGTGCGAACTGCCTGAAATAACGGCTCGACCTGCGGTTTTAGGCCAGACGCTGGCATGTCTGCGATATGTGGCTCAGCGCCGATGGCGCCTCTGGAGGCCAGGCGATAAAGTGATCAGCTCAAATTGACATGACGGCCCGTCGGTTTGTCCGGCAGGCCGTTTCTGTTTGCCCGTCCGGCCATGGGCAGGCCGGTGCCCCGGCTGTTCGCGCCGGGTGGGTGCCGGGTTCCACGGCTCCCGTGGCCTGATGGAGCTGACCGACCGACGTCGCCGCCACCACCGCAGGCGGCTACTACGTCGACGTACGCCGGCCGCACCCGCAGGGCACGACGAGGTCTTCGGCTTCGGACCGTACCGACGGCAGCCGACGCCGACACACCCAAGTGCACGGAGAGGCGGCATCCCCCGCACAGTGTGTACGGCTGACTTCCTGAGCTGGGAAGTCAGCCGTCTCTCATACCTGGAGGGTCGATGGCTTGGCGTGACCAAGCCTCATCTGCACCTGCTTCGGGGTCGCCCCATTCTTGATCAGGACTGAGGCGTAGAAGTGCCGCAGATCGTGAAGCGTCGTGTCCTCGGGCACCGGACCTTGCTGCCCGACTTCTTCAGGTGGACGTTCGGCCGCTTGACGTTCCGGGCCCACACTTTCGCCCAACTGCCACGCCGGATCGCTCCGCCAGTCCCGCTGATGTACAGCAAACGAGCAGTGCAGGCGGGCGATGCCGAGCATGGCGTGGTGGACACCGGCGCCTTTCAAGCGGCAGTCGCGGAGAATCATCCAGCCCTTCATGCGGGCGAAGGCGTGCTCGACCCGGGCACGGACCTTGCGGTGAGAGGTGTTGTGTTCCTCCTTCCAGGCAGGGAGTTCGGCCTGGCCACGTTCGCGGCGATGCGGAACGACCAGGCCGGTACCCCGGTAACCGCCGTCGGCGATCACCGTCGTGCGGCCGACGGCATCTTTCGCGCCGGACATCTCCCATGCCTTGCAGTCGTTTCGGTTGCCCGGGACAGGCTGGCCGACGGTGACGATCAGCCGGGTGTCGGCGTCGATGGGGACTTGGTGATCGGTCGAGTAGCGGTAGTTCTTCGACTGCTCGGCGATGGTGTGGTCGCGGGTGGGGACCAGGGTGCCGTCCACGATCAGTACAGATCATTCCGGGGCTGGGCAGCCGCTGGTGGTAATCAGTCTGTCAGGGACAGGCAGAACGTCGTCTTCGGTGCTGGTGATCCCCAGAGAGCGCAGACGTGCCAGTTCCGCATCGTCGTAGGGTGCGACGGCGTAACCGTCGAGAGCCGCGGCCCAGAAGCGGGCCGTGGCAGCGGGATGAGCGCAGTCGAAGACGATGTCACGGAGTCGCGCCATCCGCCCATGATCCACGCGCATGACGGACGATGTCACGCAGTTTTCAGCACAAGGCCGGCCAGGATCCAGGACCCCGAAAGTCACTTACGGGACAACCTTTAAACAGGGCGCGGTACCAGGGAGACGCCGTCACGATGAGTGCCTTCACCGCCTCCGGATGAAGCGGTTGGTCTCCGGATAGAAGACCTCTGACGGCTTCATTGTGAGCCATCTTCAGGTCTGCTGGTGCAGACGTTCCAGGGCGTCGCAAAGGTCGACGGCGCGATGAACGCCGACCGCTCAACGTTCGTCTCCGTCCGCTCGCGGTGTACGACCGTCTCCTGCCAGCGTTCAGCGATGGTTCTGAATTTCTGCTTGCCCAACTCCCGGTTCACGAAGGTGCCGTCGTCGAGCTCAGTCGCCGCCTAGGCGGCACGGGAGTCCGCGGCAGCCTTCTTCTCGAGGTTCTCCTTGCGCTGCTTGCCGGACAAGTCCCGGTAGCGCACCTGCCAGCGCTTCCCCAGATCACTCGCGCCAAAGCAGCTCCCTGCCAAAGCCGTTCCACCGACCTCGTGGCCAACTGACAGGCCCCAGACGGTGCGCCGGCGGGTTGGCGGGTCTGCTGAGGGCACCACCTGTCAGCTTGTGATCAACTCAATCGTGACAGTCGTCGCGCCATACACGAAGACGGCACCACCGATGATGAAGATCCATCCAATGATCTTGTTGATGATGCGCTGCGCGTCCTGGTCGCGCGCGGCAGCCGCAATATGGCTCGACAGGCCCCGGAAGTCCCGCACGAATGCCAGCCCCAAGCAGAGGCAGGACGTTCCGGCGGCGAACAACGCCAGCAGCAACCAACCCGGAACCTGCCCATTTTCCTGCACCGCCTGAGCGACTTCCATCGCGCGATCGTAACGTCACGTGTGTCCCAAAGCGCCGCGCGATCCACCACTAGGATCACGGTGCGCCATCGCGGTTCACCGCTGCGCGCACAGGGCGGCGCAAGCCCACGAGAGAGGGTCACACGTGCCTTCTGCGTGCCTGATCGGACAGCGAGCGATGGGGAACAGCGGGGAACGCCGGGCGCGTCCCAGGGACGCGCAGGTCAGCGTCTTGCCAGATCGGGCCGGATCCGATCACGCGATCTTCCGAACCAGGGCGCCGGCGTGCTGGCGCGGTGCCAGGCCATTGAGACTCCGCCGTCCGCACGCCAAGTTGCAGTCCCAGGGTTGACTCGGCGGGCACTTCAAGATCAGTGCGGTGGGTCGGTTCCTGGTGATGGGGGCAACGGGTCCTTACGGCGGTTGCGGAGACGGGCCCTGGCGGTGGCCGTTGTGATCGGCTGGGGGACGGCGGGATGCGCCTCGGAGATCGGCTGTCCGAACCGCTGCGCTGGCGGACGAGGTTGAAGGGGCTGTTCCACCGGTTGCCGGGTGGGACAGCCCCTTCGCCGCCTCTGCGGCACAACCGACTCCGTCGGGCCGTGTTCGAGGGGAGCGTTCAGGCTCTCCACCGGGATGGCGGCGCCTGGCAGCACGCCCGCTTCTCCGGCTACTGCTGAGCGACCCAGCTCGTCGGGCGTCGCGTCGCGTCAGTCTGCTGGGATCTGCTGTTGTGGTTCAGCCTTCAACTATGGCGCGTTGCGGCGTGTTCCTTGATGGCGTTCGCCTTGGCTTCTTTGATCCATCCCATGGTGTTCCCCTCCCCTTTGAAAGTGGGCCGTGTGTCCGGCGTTCGGTTCCGCGACGACTTCGGCAGCAGAAAGGGCCCTCACCCCTTGTCGGGGTGAGGGCCCAGCACTCATGAGCGGCGCCAGGGATCAGCGCTTGAACATGTCCTTGATCTTCTCCTTGGCCTGGCGTGCGTCACCCTTGGACTTTTCCGCCTGGCCCTCGGCGACCATCGGGTCATCAACGGCGGCTCGTCCCGTGGCCCTCTTGATCTTTCCTTTGGCCTGCTCGGCCTTGGCCTTCGCCTTCTCACCAGCCGACATGGCAGACACGCCTCCTGCCGTGGTCAACGACTTGTCCGCGTTCAGCGGTGAGTCCCGTGTGCCCAGCACGGCCCCTCACAAACGGGGGATATGCCCATGAAAAGACGGGACGCAGCGGACCCGACGCGCCGAGATCAGGCGCTGCGCGGCCGTCGCCCCGTGGTCTTCTTCGCCGTCGTCTTCTTCGCCGTAGCCTTCTTGGCAGGCTGCTTCTTCGCGGCCGTCTTCTTCCTCGGCTGCGGCAGCTCGTGTACCTCGGCCGGCCCGGTGTCCTCGCCGCGGGCGGCCTTCACCTTCGATACGGACTCCTGGGGCACGAAGGCGGCGATCTCGATGGCCTTCGCGGTCGGCAGCGGGAGGTTGCTCAGTTCCTCATCCGTGATAGGGATGACCTGCGTCTTCGACAGCTCGTGGCCCTTGCGTGACGACTCCGAAGCTGATCGCGCCGCTCCAGATGGTTCGGGGCATGGCAGACCTCCGCGGTAGCCCAACGGCTTCACGCTGGTGCAACGGCAACCGACGCCAACGAACACCATTTTGCCTGGTCAGCGACGCAGCCTCGACAGTCTCCGCGGATGATGCACAGAGAGGCGGCACCCCCGCACAGGGTGTCGCCTCTCCTCTTTCGTGCGCCGGAGCCGTCGCCGATCGGTGAGGGTCGGGGACCGACGGCGGCTCCGGGGCTCGCGGGGCCGGGTGGGCCTAGCGGTGGTCGCTGCCCGCTGACTGCGTCGCCGCGCGCCCTGCCTCCAGGCGGGCCACCGGGATGCGGAAGGGGGAGCAGGAGACGTAGTCCAGGCCGACCTCGTGGAAGAAGTGGACGGACTCGGGGTCGCCGCCGTGCTCGCCGCAGACGCCGAGCTTCAGGTCGGGGCGGGTACGCCGGCCCGCCTCCGCCGCCGACTTCACCAGGGAGCCGACGCCGTCCCTGTCGATCGTCTCGAAGGGGCTGACGCCGAAGATGCCCTTCTCCAGGTATGCGGTGAAGAAGCTCGCTTCCACGTCGTCGCGGCTGAAGCCCCACACCGTCTGCGTCAGGTCGTTCGTGCCGAAGGAGAAGAACTCCGCCGCCTCGGCGATCTGACCCGCCGTCAGGGCGGCTCGCGGGAGTTCGATCATCGTGCCGATCGCCAGCTTCAGCTGCGTACCCGTCGCCGCCTCGACCTCCGCGATGACCTTGTCGGCCTCCTCGCGGACGATCTCCAGCTCCTGGACCGTGCCGACGAGCGGGATCATGACCTCCGCGCGCGGGTCGCCCTTCGCGGACTTGCGCTCCGCCGCCGCCTCGGCGATCGCGCGGACCTGCATCGTGAAGAGGCCGGGGATGACGAGGCCGAGGCGTACGCCGCGCAGGCCCAGCATCGGGTTCTGCTCGTGCAGGCGGTGCACCGCCTGGAGCAGGCGCAGCTCGTTCTCGTGCGGCTCCTGGCGGGACTCGGCCAGGGCCACGCGGACCGACAGCTCCGTGATGTCGGGGAGGAACTCGTGCAGCGGGGGGTCGAGGAGGCGGATGGTGACCGGGAGGCCGTCCATCGCCTCGAAGAGTTCGACGAAGTCCTTCTTCTGGAGGGGGAGCAGCTCGGACAGGGCCGCCTCGCGCTCACTCTCCGTGTCCGCCAGGATCAGCTTCTCGACCATCTCGCGACGCTCACCGAGGAACATGTGCTCCGTGCGGCACAGGCCGATGCCCTGGGCGCCGAAGCGGCGGGCGCGCAGCGCGTCCTCGGCGTTGTCCGCGTTGGCGCGGACGCGCAGGCGGCGCTTGCGGTCGGCGAAGGCCATCATGCGGTGGACCGCCTCGACCAGTTCGTCCGCGTCGTCGGCGCCCGGGTGCATCCGGCCCTCGAAGTACTCCACCACGGGGGACGGAACCACCGGGACCTCGCCCAGGTAGACCTTGCCCGACGAGCCGTCGATGGAGATCACGTCGCCCTCCTCGACGACGTGTCCGCCGGGGACCGTCATACGGCGGCGCTTGGTGTCGACCTCCAGCTCCTCCGCGCCGCAGACACAGGTCTTGCCCATGCCTCGGGCCACCACGGCCGCGTGGGAGGTCTTGCCGCCGCGGGAGGTGAGGATGCCTTCCGCCGCGATCATGCCGTCCAGGTCGTCGGGGTTCGTCTCGCGGCGGACCAGGATGACCTTCTCGCCGGAGCGGGACCACTTGACGGCCGTGTAGGAGTCGAAGACCGCCCTGCCCACCGCCGCGCCAGGAGACGCGGCGATGCCGCGCGCCACCTTGTCGACCTTCGCCTGCTCGTCGAAGCGCGGGAACATCAGCTGGGCCAACTGAGCGCCGGTGACGCGCTGGAGGGCCTCCGTCTCGTCGATCAGGCCCTGGTCGACGAGCTGGGTCGCGATGCGGAAGGCGGCGCCGGCGGTGCGCTTGCCGACGCGGGTCTGGAGCATCCACAGCTGACCGCGCTCGATCGTGAACTCGATGTCGCACAGGTCCTTGTAGTGGTTCTCCAGCGTCTCCATGATCTGCATGAGCTGGTCGTACGACTTCTTGTCGATCGACTCCAGCTCGGCCAGGGGGACGGTGTTGCGGATGCCCGCGACGACGTCCTCGCCCTGGGCGTTCTGCAGGTAGTCGCCGTAGACGCCCTGGTGGCCGGAGGCGGGGTCACGGGTGAAGGCGACGCCCGTGCCGGAGTCGGGGCCCAGGTTGCCGAAGACCATCGAGCAGACATTGACGGCCGTGCCGAGGTCGTGCGGGATGCGCTCCTGGCGGCGGTAGAGCTTGGCCCGGTCGCCGTTCCACGAGTCGAAGACCGCCTTGATGGCGAGGTCCATCTGCTCGCGCGGGTCCTGCGGGAAGTCCCGGCCGGCCTCCTTCTTGACGATCTTCTTGAAGGTGGTGACCAGCTTCTTCAGGTCGGCGGCCTCCAGGTCGGTGTCGACCGTGACCTTCTTGGCCTCCTTGGCCGCCTCGAGGGCCTCTTCGAAGAGGTCACCGTCGACGCCGAGGACGGTCTTGCCGAACATCTGGATCAGGCGGCGGTAGGAGTCCCAGGCGAACCGGTCGTCGCCGGCCTGCTTGGCCAGGCCCTGCACCGACTTGTCCGACAGGCCGATGTTCAGGACCGTGTCCATCATGCCGGGCATGGAGAACTTGGCGCCGGAGCGGACGGACACCAGCAGCGGGTTGTCGGGCTGGCCGAGCTTCTTGCCCATGCGGGACTCGAGGGCGTCGAGGTGCGCACTCACCTCGTCACGCAGTGCCGCGGGCTCCTCGCCGCTCTCCAGGTAGACCTTGCAGGCCTCGGTGGTGATGGTGAAGCCGGGAGGGACCGGCAGACCGAGGTTGGTCATCTCGGCGAGGTTGGCGCCCTTGCCGCCGAGGAGGTCCTTGAGGTCCTTGTTGCCCTCGGTGAAGTCGTAAACGAACTTCACTACGTGGGGTTCTTTGTTTTCCGACACGGGTCTCGACTCCTTGAGGCCACGGTGGCTGCCCTGACGGCCAGGAACATACCCAGATCGAAGGCGCATGGGTACGTCCACTTGTGCGTCATGAGCCCGTAACCAGTCGTCCGCCAGCGGATCGAAAGTCAAGGCTTGGCAAGCCAGCACCGCCAGATGTGTTCACTTCTTGAACGCAAGCTCCTCCAAGGGGCCGGAATTTCGCTCAGATGAGCGCCCATCCCGCACGTCTGATTTCGATCGATGAACAATCAAGGGGTGGCACCCAGTGCCACCCCTTGGAGAAGTGCAGTCGCCCATGATCCGCTCATCTGAGCGCAACCCTTATCAAGGGTGGCGAGAATCACGCTGCCACAGCCCGCCTGATTTCACCATGCGGACCGCTTCCCGGTACCCGGAAACACCCACGTCACACGCCCGCCTCAGACGCCCAGCGCCCGCAGCCGCTGCTCAGCCCGCTCCGGCGCGTAGAGGTGTTCCACGACCAGCGCCCCCGCTCCGATGAGCGCGGCCCGCTCCCCCAGCCGGGAGGTCACGACCTGCAGGTGGGCCGTGGAGCGCGGCAGGGCCCGCTGGTAGAGCAGCTCGCGCACCCCGGTGAGGAAGGGGGTTCCGGCCAGGTCGCCCGCGATCATCAGGACCCCGGGGTTCAACAGGGTCACCACCGTCGCCAGTACGTCACCGACCCGCCGCCCGGCCTCCCGGGCCAGCGCCGCCGCCTCCGGATGTCCGGCCGCCAGCAGATCCCGTACGTCCGCGCCGGAGGCGGCCGGCACCCCGCTCTCCGCCAGCCGCCGGGCCACGGCGCCCCCGCTCGCGACGGCGGCGAGACAGCCGTGCGAACCGCAGCGGCACAGCGCGTCCGCGCCGACCCGGATGTGCCCGATGTCGCCGGCGCCGCCGTCGATCCCCCGGTAGATCGAGCCGTCCACGACCACCCCGGCGCCGATGCCCGTGGACACCTTGACCAGCACGAAGGCCGCGCAGTCGGGGTGGCCGGCGCGCTGTTCGCCGTACGCCATGAGATTCGCGTCGTTGTCGACCAGGACGGGGACGGCCGGAGCGCCGGTGTGTTCGGTGAAGGCGCGGGAGAGGCGGCCCGTTATGTCGTAGCCGTCCCAGCCCGGCATCATCGGCGGCTGCACCACGCGGCCGGTCCCGGTGTCCACCGGGCCGGGCACGGCGAGCCCGATGCCGCAGGCCTCCGCCGCCGGACGCCCGGCCTTCTCCAGCAACTCGCCGAACCATCGCCCCAGTTCGGGCAGTACGGCCTCCGGGCCGTCCCCGATCACGAGCGTCCCCGAGTGCTCGGCGAGGATCTCGCCGGTCAGGGAGAGGACCGCCGCGCGGGCGTGCCGGGTGTCCAGGTCGGCGGCGAGCACCACAGCGTGGGAGTCGTCAAACTCCAGGGTGATGGAGGGGCGGCCGCCGAGCGGCGAGTCGACCGGGCCGCCGGCGCCCTCGCGCAGCCAGCCGGCCCGGAAGAGGCGGTCGAGTCGCTGGCCGACGGTCGCGCGGGACAGTCCGGTGGCCTGCTGGAGCGCACCACGGGTCACCGCCCGTCCGCTGCGGACGAGTTGGAGCAGCTCCCCGGCACCGGCCGGACCGCCGCTCTTCCCGAGTCTTCCCGGAGTTCCGGTCATGCGCACCCCCTTGTGTTTCCCAAGCCTGCATTACATATTGAGTTTTGCGTGTTAAATAGACGTAACTCTACGACAGTCAACGCCAAACCCGGTCGGGCCGGCCGGGCGTCTTCGTCTTCGGGGAGTCCCGAGTGGATCGCAGCACGCAGCTCACCGTCCGTCCCGCGGGGCCCGCGACGTACCGGACCGCGGGTGGTCCCCCGGTCTCCGGCGGCTCCCTGCGCGTCAGGGCGGCGCAGGTGCTCGACGCGAACTGGACGGGCGGCTCGACGGTCCCCTCCCGCAGCCTGTATCCGCACCAGTGGTCCTGGGACTCGGCGTTCATCGCGATCGGCCTCCGGCACGTCTCGCCGCTGCGGGCCCAGACCGAGCTGGAGACACTGCTGGCCGCCCAGTGGGGCGACGGGCGCGTCCCACACATCGTGTTCAACCCCTCCGTACCGCTCGACGCCTACTTCCCCAGCCCCGACTTCTGGCGCTCCTCCACCGCCGGCCGCGCGGCGGGCGCCCCGCGCACCGTACAGACGTCGGGGATCGTGCAGCCACCGGTGCACGCGCTCGCGGCCTGGCTGGTGCACCGCGCCGACCCGGGGCTGTCGCACGCCCGCGGCTTCCTGGCCCGGATGTACCCGCGGCTGGCCGCCTGGCACCGCTATCTGCTGCACCGCCGGGACCTGGGCCGCGCGGGGCTGGTGTCCGTGGTCCACCCCTGGGAGCAGGGTATGGACAACAGCCCCTGCTGGGACGCCCCGCTGGCCCGGATCACCCCCGCCCCGGCCCGCTCCTTCCGCCGCGCCGACCTCGACCACGGGGCGCCCGAGGACCGGCCGACGGATCTGGACTACGGACGGTATGTGCGGCTGGCAGCCGACTACCGGGACGCGGGGTACAGGGACGGGACGGGTGGGAGGCCGGGGGACGGGACGGGTGGGAGGCGGGGGGACGGGGCGGGTGCGAGCAACGGGGCCGGGCATGGGGAGTTCGCCGTGGAGGACCCGGCGTTCAACGCCCTGCTCATCGCCTCCGAACACGCGCTGGCCCGGATCGCCGAGGAACTGGGCGCGCCCGGCACCGCCCGGCACGCCCGCGCCGAACGGCTGACGGAGACGCTGGTGCGGCGGCTGTGGGACCCGGCGTCCGGAATGTTCCTGTGCCGGGACCTGCACGGTGGGCCGATCCGTGAGCGGAGTGTCTCCGGGCTGGTGCCGCTCCTGCTGCCCGGGCTGCCGCGCGAGGTCGCCGCCGCGCTCGTGCGCACGCTGTGCGGGCCGCACTTCGGGTTCGGCGGGCGCACCCGGCTCGTGCCCAGCTACGACCTGCTCGGCGAGGCCTTCGATCCGCACCGGTACTGGCGCGGCCCGGCCTGGTTCAACACGAGCTGGCTGCTGGAGCGGGGACTGCGGGTGCACGGCGAGCGGGAGCGGGCCGACGCGCTGCGCGCGGCCGTGCTGCACCTCGCCGAGGCCACCGGCTTCGCGGAGTACGTCGACCCGTACACCGGCGAGGCCTGCGGCGCGACCGGCTTCGGCTGGACCGCGGCGCTCGCCCTCGACCTGCACCACGAGCTGCACAAAGAGCTTCTCAAGGGCGCCCGCGAGGGCGTGTCCGAGGCGGCCACCGGCACGTTCGACAGAAATGACGAAGGAGGCGACCGGGCATGACGGACCGGCATCATCTGCTCGTGCACGGGGCGACGTTCGCCGCCGTGGGCGACCGGGGCGACATCAGCGGGGTCCGGGGCAGCGGCTCCCCGGACGGGTTGTTCGTACGGGACGCCCGGCACCTCAGCCGCTGGCAGCTCACCGTCGACGGCGCCGTGCCCGAGGTGCTCACCCCGGTCACCGACGATGACGCGGCCGGCTGCGTCCTGGTCCCGCGCGGCGGCCGGCAGGAGCCCCCCGCGCACACCCTCTTCCGCCGGCAGGCCGTCGGCGACAGCTCGTTCGTGGAGTCGCTCCGGGTGACCAGCAACCGCCCGGTGCCCACCACCGTCCGGCTCGCCCTCACCGCCGACGCCGACTTCACCGACCAGTTCGAACTCCGCTCCGACCACCGCACCTACGCCAAGCCCGGCGCCGTACGCTCCCGTGAAGTCCTCGACGACGGCATCGAGTTCACCTACCGGCGCGCCGAGTGGCTGTCCCGTACGACCATCACCGCCGACCCGGCCCCCGACGCCGTGGAGGAGACCGGCACGGGCGCCCGGCGCCTGGTGTGGACCCTCGACCTGGCACCGCACGGCACGACCGAGCTGCTGCTGCGGGTGATCGCCCGACCGCACGGCGACAAACGCGCCCTGCGCGTGCCTCGCGACCCGGCGTCCATGCGCGAGCAACTCCTGGCGCTGGAAGGAGAGTTCGCGGAGGGCGTGGCCTTCCCGACCGGCTGGCCGGAACTGGCGGCGGCCTGCGCGCGGGGCCTCGCCGACCTGGCCGCGCTCCAGGTGCCGGCGCGCGGGCCCGACGGCGAGGAGGTGCGCGTCCCGGCCGGCGGCGCCCCCTGGTTCCTCGCCCTCCTGGCCCGGGACGCCCTGCTCACCTCCCTGTTCGCGCTGCCGTACCGCCCGGAACTGGCCGCCGCCACGCTGCCCGCGCTCGCCGCGACCCAGGCGACCGGCACCGGCCCGTCCCCGCTCGCCCAGCCCGGCAAGATCGTGCACGAGGTACGGCACGGCGAGCTGGCCCACTTCGGGCAGGTGCCGTTCGGGCGGTACTACGGCTCGGTCGACGCGACCCCGCTGTTCCTGATCCTGCTCGGCGCCTACGTCGAGCAGACCGGGGACACCGGCCCGGCCCGGCGCCTGGAGCCGCACGCGCGTGCCGCCGTCGGCTGGATGCTGGACCACGGCGGTCTGACCTCGCGCGGCTATCTCGTCTACCGCGCCGACGAGGGCGGCCTCGCCAACCAGAACTGGAAGGACTCCCCCGGCGCGATCTGCTGCGCCGACGGCACCCGGCCCACCGGCGCGGTGATGGCGGCAGGCGCGCAGGGCTACGCGTACGACGCGCTGCGCCGCACGGCGTGGCTGGCGCGGACGGCGTGGGGCGACGAGACGTACGGCGCCCTGCTGGAGCAGGCCGCCGCCGATCTGCGGGACCGGTTCCAGCGGGACTTCTGGATGCGGGAGCACTCCTTCCCGGCGCTCGCGCTGGACGGCGAGGGCCGCCAGGTGGACGCGCTGGCGTCCGACGCCGGGCATCTGCTGTGGTCCGGGCTGCTGGACAAGGAGTACGGCGAGGTGGTGGGCCGGCGGCTGCTGGAGCCGGACTTCTTCTCCGGCTGGGGTGTGCGGACGCTGGCCGCGGGGCAGGCGGCGTACCACCCGCTGTCGTATCACCGGGGTTCCGTGTGGCCGCACGACAACGCGCTGATCACGTTGGGGCTTGCGCGTTACGGGTTGCATGACGAGGCCCGGGCGGTGGCGCGTGCGCTGGTGGATGCGGCGGTCGTTGCCGGGCATCGGCTGCCGGAGGTGCTGGCCGGGTACGGGAGGGACACGCATCCGGAGCCGGTGCCGTATCCGCATGCGTGTGTGCGGGAGTCACGGTCGGCCGCGGTGCCGCTCGCGCTGTTGACAGCGGTGGGTGGGGCTTAGGGAACTGTATTTGCCCGGTGTTTGCTCAGTGCCCTGAACAGGGGCCGGCCGATGACCGTACGGGACGGCAGATCGGGTCTCACAGGGAAGGACGCCGGGTTGTCCCAGGACATGAGCACGCGCGAATCAGCCGTAGCGGAAGCCGAAGCGGCCGAGCCGGAGGAGTCCCCCGAGTCCATACCCGGCCCGCGCCGCCCCTTCCCGCGCCCCTGGACCGCCTGGTCGGCGTGGGTGCGGCGGTGGCGCGAGGCACATCCGACGGCCGCCCAGGCCCTGTCCGTCACCGTCACCGTGCTCGCCGCCGCCCTCGTCGTCGCCGCGCTGGTGATGCCGAACTCCGTGGTGCGGCTGGGGCCTTCCGCGTTTTTGCGGATACCGGCGGAAGCCGTGATCGGGGCGGCCGTGATGATCGCGCTGCCGCGCCGGCCGCGGGTGGTGCTGGCCGCCGTGTCCGGGGTGGCGCTGGGCGCGATGACCGTGCTGAACGCGCTCGACATGGGCTTCAAGCAGTACCTCGGCCGTGGCTTCAACGTCGTTCTCGACTGGAGCCTGTTCGGCGACGCGGAGTCGTATCTGGAGGACTCGCTCGGCCGTACGGAGACCCTGGCCGCCGTGGCCGGTGTGATCGCCCTCGTGCTGCTGCTGTTCGTGCTGCTGGCGCTGTCCATGGTCCGGCTGAGCGATCTGCTCGCCCGGCACACCGCCATCGCGACCCGGGGCACGCTGGTCGCCGGGGTCGTCTGGATCACCTGCTCCTCCCTCGGCCTGCAGCTGTCCGGCGTACCGCTCGCCTCCGACAGCACCGCCACCGCGCTGAAGGCCCAGGCCCACCTGGTCTCGGCCACGCTCAAGGACGAGGCGGAGTTCCGGAAGGTCGCGAAGGTCGACGCCTTCGGGAACACCCCGGGCAGCCAGCTGGTCCCGGATCTGCGGGGCAAGGACATGATCTTCACGTTCATCGAGAGCTACGGCCGCAGCGCGGTCGAGGACCCGATCATGGCGCCCGGTGTGGACAGCACACTCGACGCGCGCACCAAGGCGCTGGCGAAGGCCGGCTTCCACGCCAAGAGCGGCTGGCTGACCTCGGCGACCTACGGCGGCAGCAGCTGGCTCGGCCACTCCACCACCATGTCGGGCCTGTGGATCAGCAACCAGCAGCGCTACCGCACGGTCATGGCCAGCGACCACCTCAGTCTGACCGAGGCGTTCAAGAAGACCGGCGCGTTCGACACGGTCGGGGTGATGCCGGGCGTGCAGAAGGCATGGCCGGAGCAGAAGTGGTACGGCCTCGACAAGGTCTACAACGCCTTCGAACTCGGCTACAAGGGACCGAAGTTCAGCTGGTCGACCATGCCGGACCAGTACGCGCTGCAGCAGTACCAGGACCGGGTGCACAGCAAGAAGCCCGCCGACGGCAAGGCACGGATGTCGCTGCTCATCCTCACCTCCAGCCATCAGCCGTGGGCGCCGATCCCGAAGATGGTCGGCTGGGACCAGCTGGGCGACGGCTCGATCTTCAAGGGCATCCAGGCGGCGGGCAACAAGCCGGCCGACGTCATCGCCGACACCACCAAGTCCCGTCAGGAGTACGGCAAGTCGATCCAGTACTCGGTGACCGCCCTGACCCAGTGGCTGACGCGCTACGGCAGCAAGGACACCGTGCTGGTCTTCCTCGGCGACCACCAGCCCATCGCCCGGGTCAGCGGCAACCACGCCAGCCGTGACGTGCCGGTCTCGATCGTCGCCAAGGACCCGAAGGTGCTGGACGAGATCGCCGACTGGGGCTGGACGGACGGCCTGCGTCCCGCGCACAACGCCCCGGTGTGGAAGATGAGCGCGTTCCGGGACCGCTTCCTGACGGCGTACGGCTCGACACCGCACCCGAAGAAGGGCTGATCACCCTCCGGATGTGTCGAGTTCCGCGTCCTCGCTGACGCCCGCGCAGTCGTACGGGTCCTTCAGCCAGCCGTCCGGCAGCACCACCCGGTTGTTGCCGGACGTACGGCCGCGCGGCCCGTCCGCGCCGGCCGGCCACGGCTGGTCGAGGTCCAGCTCGTCCAGGCCGGCCCGCAGTTCCTGGAGCGAGGACGTGATCGCGAGCCGCTTGCGCATCTCCGAGCCGACCGCGAAGCCCTTCAGGTACCAGGCGACATGCTTGCGGAAGTCCACCACGCCCTTGGACTCGTCGCCGATCCACTCGCCGAGCAGGGTGGCGTGCCGGACCATGACGCCGGCGACTTCCCGGAGCGTCGGCCGCGCGAAGGACGTCCGCCCCTCGAAGGCGGCGACCAGGTCCGCGAACAGCCACGGCCGCCCCAGGCACCCGCGCCCGACCACCACCCCGTCGCAGCCGGTGCGGCGCACCATTCGCAGCGCGTCCTCCGCCGACCAGATGTCGCCGTTGCCGAGCACGGGGACCTCCGGGACGTGCTCCTTCAGCCGGGCGATGGCGTCCCAGTCGGCGGTGCCGCCGTAGTGCTGGGCGGCCGTGCGGCCGTGCAGCGCGATGGCCGTGACGCCCTCCTCGACGGCGATGCGGCCGGCGTCGAGGTAGGTGATGTGGTCGTCGTCGATGCCCTTGCGCATCTTCATCGTGACCGGGAGGTCACCGGCGCCGCTCACGGCCTCCCGGAGGATCGCCCGCAGCAGGTTCCGCTTGTACGGGAGGGCCGAGCCGCCGCCCTTCCTCGTCACCTTCGGGACCGGGCAGCCGAAGTTCAGGTCGATGTGGTCGGCCAGGTCCTCCTCCGCGATCATGCGGACGGCCTTGCCGACGGTGGCCGGGTCGACGCCGTACAGCTGGATCGAGCGCGGTGTCTCGCTCGCGTCGAACCTGATCAGCTGCATGGTCTTGTCGTTGCGCTCGACCAGCGCCCGGGTCGTGATCATCTCGCTGACGAACAGGCCCTTGCCGCCGCTGAACTCACGGCACAGGGTGCGGAAGGGCGCGTTGGTGATCCCCGCCATGGGTGCGAGCACGACGGGCGGCGCGACGGCGTGCGGGCCGATGGAGAGCGGGTGGGTCATCGTCAGGGCTCCGGGACGGATGTGCGGCACAGGACACTGGGCAAGGTCCCATTGTCCCTCACCGCCCCGACAGCTCGGCAGGCCGCTCCGGCCGCGGCGCCGGGCGGGGGGACGCCCACGATGATCGTGTAGAGCGCATCATTTAGGCACACTATTAGTTAGACGCACTATCGAGTTGAGCGTACGATGGAATCCATGCCCGAGCTGAGCCACCGACGTCGTCTCCTCGTGCTCGCGATCTGCTGCATGAGCCTGCTGATCGTGAGCCTGGACAACACCGTGCTGAACGTGGCGCTGCCCTCCCTGCAGCGCGATCTGCACGCCACCACCTCCGGCCTGCAGTGGACGATCGACGCCTACACCCTGGTGCTCGCCTCGCTGCTGATGCTCGCGGGCTCGACGGCCGACCGGATCGGCCGCAAGCGGGTCTTCATGACCGGCCTGGTGATCTTCTCCGTCGGCTCGCTGCTGTGCTCGCTCGCGCCGAACCTGTCCCTGCTGGTGGTGTTCCGCATGGTGCAGGCGATCGGCGGCTCGATGCTCAACCCGGTCGCCATGTCGATCATCACCAACACCTTCACCGAGTCCCGGGAGCGGGCCCGCGCGATCGGTGTCTGGGGCGCGGTGGTCGGCATCTCCATGGCGGCAGGGCCGCTGGTCGGCGGCCTGCTGGTGCAGTCGGTGAGCTGGCGCGCGATCTTCTGGATCAACCTCCCGGTCGGCCTCGCCGCCCTGCTGCTCACCCTGCGCTTCGTCCCCGAGTCCCGCGCGCCCAAGGCCCGCCGCCCCGATCCGCTCGGCCAGCTCCTGGTCATCGCCCTGTTCGGCTCGCTGACGTACGCGATCATCGAGGCGCCGGACTCGGGCCTGACCGCGGTGGCCCCGTTCATGGCGCTCGCCTTCGTGGCTCTCCTCGGTCTGCTCTGGTACGAGCCCCGCCGCGACGAACCCCTCATCGACCTGCGCTTCTTCCGCTCGGCTCCGTTCAGCGGCGCCACGGTGATCGCGATCAGCGCGTTCGCGGCGCTCGGCGGATTCCTCTTCCTGTCCACGCTCTATCTGCAGAACGTCCGCGGTCTCGACGCCCTGCACGCGGGCCTGTGGATGCTGCCGATGGCCGCGCCGACCTTCCTGTGCGCCCCGCTGTCCGGCCGCCTGGTGGGCAGCCGCGGCCCCCGTCTGCCCCTGCTGATCGCCGGTACGGCGATGACGGTGAGCGGCGTCTTCTTCGCGGCCTTCGAGGCGGAGACGTCGAACGCCACCCTGCTCGTCGGCTACGTCCTGTTCGGCATCGGCTTCGGCTTCGTGAACGCGCCGATCACCAACACGGCCGTCTCCGGCATGCCCCGCGCCCAGGCCGGGGTCGCCGCCGCCGTCGCCTCCACGAGCCGGCAGCTGGGCCAGACGCTCGGCGTCGCGGTGATCGGCGCGGTCCTGGCCTCCGGCATCGGCTCGTCGCCCATGAAGCACGCCTTCGTCTCCGCGGCCCGCCCCGGCTGGTGGATCCTCACCGCCTGCGGCCTGGCCGTCCTCGTCCTCGGCCTCCTCACCAGCGGCCACTGGGCCCACCGCACCGCGGAACGCACGGCCGAGACCCTGGAGTCGGCGGAGATCCGCCAGACCGTGGGAGCGACCGGGCGCGGCTAGTCGCCGGCCGTGTCCAGGCGGAACGGCGATCCCCGGTTCGTCGGGGTCCAGCCCTTGGCCAGGGCGTGCCGGACTGCCTCGGCCACATCGGAGGGGCGGACCGGGACGGGAGCGTGGCCGAGGCGGTTGCCGGGGTGAGCGTGGCCCGTCGTGACGGCCGGCGTGGTACCGGGGGTGCCGGCGTGTTCGACCGCGAAGGTGCACGCGGTCCAGGCCATGGCCTGGGCGTAGGTGGGCCTGTGCCGAAGGCGCCAGCGGTAGGTCGTGCGGTCGACGACGATCCGGCGGGCCCCCTTGCGGGGCAGCGCCATCGGTCCCCCCTCCCTCTCGGATCCCTCAGGCCCTCAGGTCCTCGTGGTGGCCCCGCGGGCGATGCCGTACAGCCTCTCCAGGCGCTCGCGGGTCTCCTCGTCGGCGGGGGTGTACGTCACCATGCGGGCGCCTTGTTCGGGGCCGAGCCACAGGTCCGTGTGCTCCAGTTTGAGGTGCCCGACATGGGCGTTGAGGAACTCCTTGGTCTTGGAGCGGGTGCCGACGACCTCGTAACGCTCCCAGTTCTCGCGGAAGTCGGGAGATTCGGCCTTCAGGCGCTTCAGCAGCATCTTCCAGGCCGGCTCGCCGAGATGGCCGGCCATGGACGCGCGCAGCCGGGCGGCCATCAGGCGCTGGGTCTCCTCCAGGTGCACGACCGCCGACTGCCAGTCCTTGTTCGTGTACACGAGGAGCATGCTGTTGCGGTCCTCCGCCGGTATCGCGTCCAGGTCGCTGAGCATGCGGCCGTAGGTGAGGTTGTAGGCGAGGATGTCGTACCGGCTGTTCTGGATGCACGCCGGGACCGGCTCCAGCCGGCGCAGCACCTCGCGCAGGGCCGGGGTGACGCTCGGGCAGCTCGCCGCCGGGCTGGGATCGGTGGTGCCGGCGAGCCGGAAGAGGTGGGCACGTTCGCTGGCGTCCAGCATCAGGGTGCGGGCCAGGGCGTCCAGGACCTGCACGGAGACCTGGATGTCACGGGCCTGTTCGAGCCAGGTGTACCAGGTGACGCCGACCGCGGAGAGCTGCGCGACCTCCTCCCGGCGCAGTCCCGGCGTACGGCGCCGGGCCCCGCGCGGCAGGCCGACCTGCTCGGGGCTGATGCGCTCGCGGCGGCTGCGCAGGAACGCGGCCAGCTCGTTGCGCCGGATCTCCGAGCCGCGGGTCGTCGGCTGCGGGGCGGGCGTCGTGCGGTCCGTGGCCATGGTGGTCATGGTTCCAGGGTGCCCGCCCCGTCATCCTGTTGCCAGGTAGTTCTTGTACCAGGATGAGGACACTCTGGTACCCGTCTGCGCGGGGGCTCAGGCTCGGGGGCATGAGTGAAACCGTCACCACCCCGGCCGTCCGTACGACGGCCGCACCGCCCGCACTCGGCGGGCTCGGGCTGTTCACCGTACTGCTGGCCGCGGCACTGCCGCTCATCGACTTCTTCATCGTCAACGTCGCCCTGCCGACCATCGGCACCGACCTCGCCGCGAGCGAGGCGGTCCTGGAGCTGGTGGTGGCCGGGTACGGGGTCGCCTACGCCGTGCTGCTGGTGCTCGGCGGGCGGCTCGGGGACCTGTTCGGACGGCGCCGGCTGTTCCTCGGCGGAATGGCCGCGTTCGGACTGACCTCGCTGGCCTGCGGGCTGGCGCCCGACGCCTGGAGCCTGGTCGCGGCGCGGATCGCGCAGGGCGCCTCGGCCGCCGCGATGCTGCCGCAGGTGCTCGCCACCATCCAGGCCACCACCCGCGGCGCACGCCGCGCGAAGGCCATGAGCCTGTACGGCGCGACCGCCGGACTGTCCATGGTCGCCGGTCAGATACTCGGCGGGGTGCTCGTCGCCGCCGATGTCGCGGGCACCGGCTGGCGGTCGGTGTTCCTCGTCAACGTGCCCGTGGTCGCTCTCGGTCTGTTCCTCGCCGTGCGGTTCGTGCCGGAGACCCGGTCGCAGCACCCCGAGCCCGTCGACTGCCCCGGCACGGTCCTGCTCGCGGCGTCCCTGCTGACGCTGCTCGCCCCGCTCACCGAGGGCCGGGCCGCCGGCTGGCCGCTGTGGACGTGGCTGTCGCTGGCCGCGTTCCCGTTCGCCGCCGGGGCGTTCTGGGCCGTGGAGCGGCGGGCGGACCGGGCGGGACGGACCCCGCTGGTGCCGCCGAGTCTGCTGGCGCTGGCCTCGCTGCGGCGCGGTCTGCTCCTGATCCTGCCGTTCTCGATCGGCTTCAGCGGGTTCATGTTCGTCATCGCGCTGGCGCTGCAGCAGGGCGCCGGGCTCGGCCCGGTCGCGGCCGGGCTCGCGCTCGCGCCGATGGCCGTGGTGTTCCTGTTCGTCTCCCTCGCCGGGCCCCGACTGACGGCCCGCCATGGAACCCGGGTCGTCACCGCCGGCGCGGTGGTCCAGGGCGTGGGGGTGCTGCTGATCGTGCTGGCCGCCTGGCGGGACTGGCCGCACCTGGACTTCGGTGCGCTGCTGCCTGGCGCGGCTGTGGCCGGTGCCGGACAGGCGCTCCAACTGCCCAATGTCTTCCGGATCGTGATGTCCGAGGTGCCGCCCGCCCGGGCCGGTGTCGGCAGCGGTGTGATGGTCACCACCCAGCAGTCCGCGCTCGCCCTCGGCGTGGCCACGCTCGGCACGCTGTTCCTCACCCTCGTACCGAGCATGGGCATGCGGGACGCGCTGGTCACGACGCTGCTGGTGCAGTTGGCCGGGGTCGTGCTGACCGGACTGCTCAGCCTGCGGCTGCCGCGTGAGGTCGGCTGAGCCGGGCCGGGGCCGGAAGGCTCCGGCCACGGCTTGGACAACTCCATGTGAAGCTCCCCCTGTTGATGTTCGTCTTGCTGCACACTCCTGTCGCGGCCGGGGTGTGCCACAAGCAGACGAGAGGGCGTGAGGCGTCATGGCGCAGGGCAACAGCACGAGCAAGGTCAGCCGCTGGGACGGGCACGGCCGGGAGCACGTCGTCCGGGTACAGCGCACGGGGGTGCAGCGCACGATCAGATGCGACACGTGCGGCTGGCGCAGGGGCGCCCAGTTCCTGCCGTGGCTGAAGGCGGAGGAGCATCTGGCCGAGGCCCATCAGGCGACGGTCGATCCGTCGGCGGACCGACAGCCCTCCCGTTGACCGCGCGGGTCCGAAGAGACCCCGGACGTCCCCACTGACCTGCGCACTTTCCTGATCGCTCGGCCGGTTACCGAGCGTTTCGAGTGGCCGACGGAGTGAAGTCGGGTCAGCCTGGGATACGTCCGATCGAGCGATCGACAGGAGATGAACATGACCTCCGTACTCCGCCACCACCGCTATGGCCGCACGCTGGGCACCGGCGTTCTGACCGTGGCGTTGCTCTCCGGCGGTACGACCGGAGCCTTCGCCCAGACCAGCACCCCGACCCCCACCCCGACCCCCACGTCGACCGGCTCGCCGACCCCCACGTCGACCGGCTCGCCGACCGCCTCACCCACGATGACCCGCAGCGGCATGGCCACCATGAGGCCGTCGCGGACGCCGACCTCCACCCCCACGAGGACCCGCACCGGCACGCCCACCATGAGGCCGCCGCGGACCGCGCCCGCGATGGGCATGATCACCGTCTCGGCCAACCACAAGGCCGTCAAGGTCGGGAGCACCGTGGTGTTCACCGGTCGGGTCAGGGCCGTCAAGTCCGGCTCCACGGTGGTGCTCCAGCACCTGAAGAACGGCAAGTGGGCCACGCTCAAGTACACGGGGGTCGTCAACAAGAACGGCACCTACACGATCAAGCGGACCTTCAGCGACAAGGGCACCCATCACGTACGGGTGGCGACCAAGTCCGGCGCGATCCACTCCTCGCCGGTCACCGTGAAGGTGAGCTGAGCCCCCGTATCAGCAGGTCCACGACGGCCGTGAACTCCTCGTCCACGCCGGGGGCGGTCCACTCCCGGGCGTAGCAGGGGTCGTGGAAACGGCCGGTGGCCTGGAAGACGGCTCGGGCCGCGGCGGCCGGGTCGGGCACCGGGAAGGTGCCCGACCCGGCCCCGTCCGCGATGATCCGGGTCAACTGCGCGGTCAGGTCGGCGATGTGCTCGCCGACCGCCGTGCCGTTCTCGTCGGTCAGCACCGTGTAGGTGGCGAAGAGTTCGGGATCGTCGCCCGCCTTGTGCCGTTTGGCCGCGAACAGCGCCGCGAGCCAGGACCGCAGCCGCTCCTCGGCGGTGCCGTCCGCCGCGACGATGACGGCCAGTCTCTCCGACGTGCGGTCCAGCCAGCGCTTGGTGACCGCCTCGCGCAGCGCCGCCTTGGTACGGAAGTGACGGTAGACACTGCCGTGGCTGACGCCGAGCGCGCGGGCCACGTCGACCACGGTGGCCTTGGCCGGGCCGTGGCGGCGCAGCACCTCCTCGGTCGCTTCGAGGATGCGCTCGGCGGTCAGGGTCTCGGTGGGCGGTGCCATGCCTTAGACCGTACCTGGAGCCATGGCCAGCGCTCGCCGCCGTGGAACCATGGTCAGCGCTCGCTGTCGAGGTGTGTCATCTGCGCGGTCGGGTAGCGGTCGCCGGCCGCCGCGTCCGCTGGCACGGCCTCCTCGATCGCCGCCAGGTCGGCCGCGTCCAGGGTGACGTCCAGCGCGCCCAGCGACTCGGAGAGCCGCTCGCGGGTGCGGGCGCCGACCAGCGGCACGATGTCCTCGCCGCGGGAGAGCACCCAGGCGATGGCGGTCTGCGCGACGGTGACGCCCTGCTGCTCGGCGATCTTGCGCAGGGCCTCGACCAGGTTCAGGTTGTGCTGGAGGTTCTCGCCCTGGAAGCGGGGCGAGTGGGCGCGGAAGTCGTTCGCGGCGAGCTGCCGGTCACGGGCGAAGTGCCCCGAGATCAGCCCGCGCGAGAGCACGCCGTACGCCGTGATGCCGATGCCCAGTTCGCGGGTGGTCGGCAGGATGTCCCGCTCGATGCCCCGGCTGATCAGCGAGTACTCGATCTGCAGGTCGGAGACGGGGGCGGTGGCGGCGGCCCGGCGGATGGTGTCGGCGCCGACCTCGCTCAGGCCGACGTGCCGGACGTACCCCTTCTCGATCAGTTCGGCGATCGCGCCGACGGTCTCCTCGATCGGCACGTCCGGGTCGAGACGGGCGATCCGGTAGACGTCGATGTGGTCGACGCCGAGGCGCTGCAGGGAGTAGGCGGCGAAGTTCTTCACGGCGGCGGGGCGGCCGTCGTAGCCGCTCCAGTTGCCCTCCGGGTCGCGCAGGGCGCCGAACTTCACGCTGGTCAGGGCCTGCTCGCGGAGGGCGGCCGGGGCGGTGCGCAGGGCCTCGCCGATCAGCATCTCGTTGTGCCCCATGGCGTAGAAGTCGCCGGTGTCGAGCAGCGTGACGCCCGCTTCCAGGGCGGCGTGGATGGTCGCGATGGACTCCGCGCGGTCGGCGTCGCCGTAGAGCGCGGACATGCCCATGCAGCCGAGGCCGAGGGCGGAGGTCTGGGGGCCGGTGGTTCCGAGGGTTCGGGTTCGCATCGTCATGCCGTTCACTGTGCCATGACAGCTGACAGATTTCAATATCTGTCATTCCATTCTTGTCAGCCGTCGACGGGACTTTGGTCCAGACCTATTGACGAGAGGTCTGGACCAGAGCACTGTCATGCCTACGACACCTCACCGCACCCCCACCGGGAGGCCTCGCATGATCAGACGTCTGCTCGCCACCGCGCTCACCGCGGCCGCCCTCGTCCCCCTGGGAATCGCCACCGCCCCCACCGCCTCCGCCACCGACACCTGCACGGTGAAGTCCCGGCCGGCCGGGAAGGTGCTCCAGGGCTACTGGGAGAACTGGGACGGCTCCGCCAACGGCGTCCATCCGCCCTTCGGCTGGACCCCGATCACCGACTCCCTTATCCCCACGCACGGTTACAACGTGATCAACGCGGCCTTCCCGGTCATCCGCTCCGACGGCACGGCCCTGTGGGAGGACGGCATGGACGCGGGCGTGAAGGTGGCGACGCCCGCGGAGATGTGCGCGGCGAAGGCGTCGGGCGAGACGATCCTGCTCTCCATCGGCGGCGCGGCGGCCGGCATCGACCTGAACTCGACCGCCGTGGCCGACCGTTTCGTCTCGACGATCGTCCCGATCCTGAAGAAGTACAACTTCGACGGCATCGACATCGACATCGAGACGGGCCTGACGAACAGCGGGAACATCAGCCAACTGTCCACGTCCCAGGCCAACTTGATCCGCATCATCGACGGCATCCTGGCGCAGATGCCCTCCGGCTTCGGCCTGACGATGGCCCCCGAGACCGCGTACGTCACCGGCGGCAGCATCACCTACGGCTCGATCTGGGGCGCCTACCTGCCGATCATCAAGAAGTACGCCGACGACGGCCGGCTGTGGTGGCTGAACATGCAGTACTACAACGGCAGCATGTACGGCTGCTCCGGCGACTCCTACGAGGCCGGCACGGTCGCGGGCTTCACCGCCCAGACCGACTGCCTGAACAAGGGCCTGGTCGTGCAGGGTACGACGATCAAGGTGCCCTACGACAAACAGGTCCCCGGCCTGCCGGCCCAGCCCGGCGCGGGCGGCGGCTACCTGTCACCGTCCCTGGTCGCCCAGGCCTGGAACCACTACGGCACGTCTCTCAAGGGCCTGATGACCTGGTCGATCAACTGGGACGGCTCGAAGAACTGGACCTTCGGCGACAACGTCAGGGCCTTGCAGCACCGTTGAGCGACACCGGCCGTCAGCCCTCCGGTTCCACCAGC
The DNA here is from genome assembly GCF_009604455.1 of Streptomyces sp. RB17. Classification (GTDB taxonomy): domain Bacteria; phylum Actinomycetota; class Actinomycetes; order Streptomycetales; family Streptomycetaceae; genus Streptomyces. Next base: position 691,405 of record NZ_WEGL01000001.1, on the reverse strand, counting down.
GCCTTGATCGCCGGCCGGAGCAGGGCGGCGACGCGGTCGGCGGGGGCGTCACGCAGCGGGGTCAGGCCGAGGAGCTGGTGGCCGATCGTGACGCCCAGCAGGGTGGTGACGAGCAGTGCGGCGCGCAGCTCGCGGTCCTCGGCCCCGGGCAGCACGCCGCCGACGCCGCCGATCTGCCGGCCCAGGGTCTCGCGGGCCTGCTCGGCGGCCGCCGGGTCGGTGAGCATGGAGCGCAGCATCGCCAGCGCGCCCTCGGGCAGGCCGCCCAGCTTGAGGCCGAGCGTGGCCAGCAGCTGATCGACGAGCGCGTCGGCGTCGGTGGCCGTCGGCAGCGCGGGAACGGCCTGCACGGCCCGGGTGAACAGCTCGCGCTTGGAGCCGAAGTACTGCATGACCAGCGCCGGATCGACGCCCGCCGCGGTCGCCACGGCGCGGATGGTGGTGCGGTCGAACCCCTTCTCGGCGAACAGCTCCCGGGCCCGGTCCAGGATGCGCGCCTCGGTGGTACGGCGGCGGTCGGCGCGGGTCTGGCGAGGGGCGGGCACAAGTTCACTCTACAGTCGTTGACCGAATGTCCGGCCGATCCCTAGGGTGATTGGGTCAACGCCTGTTGAGCGAACGGAGTGACCCGTGCCGGACGACCTTCAGTCACCCGCCCCGCGCACCCTACGCGAGGTGCTGGACCGCTACTACCGGGCCATGCTCGACAAGTCCGCGGACGATCTCGCCGATCTGTACGCCGTGGACGCGGTGCACGAGTTCCCGTTCACGTCCCCCGGCTTTCCCCCGCGCTTCGAGGGGCGCGAGGCGGTGCGCGCGGGCTACCGGGCGGCCTGGGGCGCGAGTCCTGCCCGGGTGGAGGAGATCAGGAGGATCTCGGCCTACGAGACCACCGAGCCGGGAGTGCTTGTCGCCGAGCAGGTGGTGGTGGGCACCCTGCCGGCCACCGGCACCTCCTTCAGCGTCCCCGGCCTCCTGGTCCTCCACGTCCACGAGGGCCTGCTCACGCGAGTACGGGACTACATGGACGGCGTGGGGGTGGCGGCGGCCAGGTCGTGAACACAAGGCTCCGGTGAACACAAAGGCCCACCCACCCAGCCGATGGATTCGGGCGGGTGGGTGGGCAAAAACGACTGAGGCGCCGCAGGCCTCAGCAGCCGAGCAGACGCTGAGCCAGGTAGCCCTCGATCTGGTCCAGCGACACCCGCTCCTGCTTCATCGAGTCCCGCTCACGCACCGTAACCGCGTTGTCCTCGAGCGTGTCGAAGTCCACGGTCACGCAGTACGGTGTACCGATCTCGTCCTGGCGCCGGTACCGGCGGCCGATCGCGCCCGCGTCGTCGAACTCGATGTTCCAGTTCTGCCGCAGCGCCTGGGCGAGCCCCTTGGCCTTCGGGGACAGCTCGGGGTTGCGGGACAGCGGGAGGACGGCGACCTTCACCGGGGCGAGACGGTGGTCGAGGCGCAGCACCGTCCGCTTCTCCATCTTGCCCTTGGCGTTCGGCGCCTCGTCCTCGACGTAGGCGTCGAGCAGGAAGGCCAGCATGGTCCGGCCGACACCCGCCGCGGGCTCGATGACGTACGGCGTCCAGCGCTCGCCGGCCTCCTGGTCGAAGTAGGACAGGTCCTGGCCGGAGGCCTTGGAGTGGGCGCCGAGGTCGTAGTCGGTCCGGTTGGCGACACCCTCCAGCTCGCCCCACTCGCTGCCGCCGAACTGGAAGCGGTACTCGATGTCGGCGGTGCGCTTGGAGTAGTGGGAGAGCTTCTCCTTCGGGTGCTCGTACCAGCGCATGTTCTCAGTACGGAGGCCCAGGCCGGTGTACCAGTTCCAGCGCTGCTCCATCCAGTACTCCTGCCACTTCTCGTCCTCGCCCGGCTTGACGAAGAACTCCATCTCCATCTGCTCGAACTCACGGGTGCGGAAGATGAAGTTGCCCGGCGTGATCTCGTTGCGGAACGACTTGCCCATCTGGGCGATGCCGAACGGCGGCTTGCGGCGCGAGGTGGTCTGCACCTGGGCGAAGTTGGTGAAGATGCCCTGGGCGGTCTCCGGGCGCAGGTAGGCGATGGAGCCGCTGTCCTGCGTCGGGCCGAGGTGCGTCGACAGCAGACCCGAGAACTGCTTGGGCTCGGTGAACTGGCCCTTGTTGCCGCAGTTCGGGCAGTTGATGTCGGCCAGGCCGTTCGCCGGGGCGTGGCCCTTCTTCTCCTCGTAGGCCTCTTCCAGGTGGTCGGCGCGGAACCGCTTGTGACACGCGGTGCACTCGGTCAGCGGATCCGTGAAGGTGGCGACGTGGCCGGAGGCGACCCAGACCTCGGAGGCCAGGATGACGGACGAGTCGATACCGACCACGTCCTCGCGCGACGTCACCATGTAGCGCCACCACTGGCGCTTGATGTTCTCCTTGAGCTCGACACCCAGCGGTCCGTAGTCCCAGGCGGCACGCTGTCCGCCGTAGATCTCACTGCACGGGAAAACGAAGCCACGGCGCTTGCTCAGGCTGACGATGGTGTCGATCTTGTCGGCGGCCACGGTGCTCTCTTCATTACGACGACGGGCGTTGAAGCGAGATGCTTCCAGCGAATGATTCAGGTTACCGGCGCAGGCTCCCCCCGGACCAAATCGGCCCCCCTTCCCCGGCCTCCTCCCCGGCCTCCTCCCCGGGCTCCGACCGGGCGCTCACCGGCGTTTATTGACAACGGTTTCCATATTTGTTGAAAATGACTGTCATGAACGTACGACGACGCCTCATACCCGCCGCCGCGATCACCGCCGTGACCGCCCTCGGCCTCGGCACCCTCACCGCCTGCTCCGGCGACACGGCGGAGGCGGCGAACACCGGCAAGTTCGACGTCGTCGCGTCCTTCTACCCCATGGCCTTCCTCGCCGAGCGGATCGGCGGGGACCACGTCCACGTCACCAGTCTCACCTCCCCCGGCCAGGAGCCGCACGACCTGGAGATCAGCCCCAAGCAGATCGCCATGCTCCAGGACTCCGACGCGGTCCTGTACCTGAAGAACCTCCAGCCCTCCGTCGACGACGCGGTGTCCCAGTCCTCCATCGGGACGAAGATCGACGCGACCACCCTGACCACGCTGGAGGAGCACGGCAACGAGGTCGGCGGCCACGCCGCCGCCCACGACACCCACCAGGGCGAGGAGGCCGGCGCCGAGGACCCGCACATCTGGCTCGACCCGGTGCGCTACGCCCAGGTCGCCGAGGGCGTCGGCAAGGCCTTCGAGAAGGCCGACCCCCAGCACGCCGCCGACTACCGGAAGAACACCGCGACCCTGGTCAAGCGGCTCGACGACCTGAACACGCAGTTCAAGACGGGGCTCGCGCACACGAGGACCAAGGTCTTCATCACCACCCACGCCGCCTTCGGCTACCTCGCCGAGCGCTACGGCCTGACCGAGGAGGCCATCAACGGCCTCGACCCCGAGTCCGAGCCGAGTGCCGCGCGGGTGAGGGACCTGGAGGACATGGCCAAGGCCGACGGCGTCAGCACCGTCTTCTACGAGACGCTCGTCAGCGACAAGACCGCGCAGACCATCGCGGGCGACGCGGGCCTGAGGACTGACGTCCTCGACCCGATCGAGGGCATCACCTCGAAGTCCCGCGGCAAGGACTACTTCTCCGTCCAGGAGGCCAACCTCAAGGCCCTGCAGCAGGCGCTGGGCGCCAAGTGACCGAAAGGGAAGAGGGGATCATGGCAGAGCCCGTCATAGCCCTGCGTGGGGTCACCGCCGAACTCGGCGCGCGTCCCGTGCTGCGCGGCATCGACCTCACGGTCGGCCGCGGCGAGGTCGTCGCGCTGCTCGGCGCCAACGGCTCCGGCAAGTCCACGGCGATCCGCACCATCATCGGCCAGGTACCGGTCAGCGGCGGCACCGTCGAGCTGTTCGGCACCCCGCGCCGCGCCTTCCGCGACTGGGCGCGCGTGGGGTACGTACCGCAGCGGACGACGGCGGCGGGCGGCGTCCCCGCGACGGTCACCGAGATCGTGTCGTCCGGGCGCCTCTCCCGCACCCGGTTCGGCGTCTTCCGCAGGGCCGACCGGGAGGCCGTGCACCGGGCCCTGGAACTGGTCGGGATGGCCGACCGCGCCAAGGACTCGGTGAACGCCCTGTCCGGCGGCCAGCACCAGCGCGTCCTGATCGCCCGCGCCCTCGTCGCCGAGCCCGAGCTGCTGATCATGGACGAGCCGATGGCGGGCGTCGACCTGGCCAGCCAGGAGGTGCTGGCGGCGACCTTGCGCGAACAGGTCGCGGCGGGTACGACGGTCCTCCTGGTCCTGCACGAACTGGGCCCCCTGGAGCCCCTGATCGACCGGGCGGTCGTCCTGCGCGACGGCTGCGTCCTGCACGACGGCCCGCCGCCGAAGGCTCTGGGCCAGCATGCCCTGCCGGGCCACGACCACGTACACCCGCACGCGCCCGCGGGCGCCGAACCGATCCGCACGGGACTGCTGAGCTGATGGACCTCCTGAACTACGCCTTCATGCAGCGGGCGCTCGTCGCGGCCGTCCTGGTCGGCATCACCGCGCCCGCGATCGGCATCTACCTCGTGCAGCGCCGCCAGCCCCTGATGGGCGACGGCATCGGGCACGTGGCGATGACCGGCGTCGGTCTCGGCTTCCTGCTGCACGCCTCACCGGTGTGGATGGCCACGGCCGTCTCCGCGCTCGGCTCGGTGCTGATGGAGCTGATCCGCTGGTACGGCAAGACGCGCGGCGACATCGCCCTCGCCATGCTCTTCTACGGCGGTATGGCCGGCGGCGTGATGTTCGTCAACATCGCGCCGGGCGGCTCCAACGCGAACCTGATGTCGTACCTGTTCGGCTCGCTGTCGACGGTGGCCCCGTCGGACGTCACCGCCATCGTGATCCTGTCGGCGTTCGTGGTCGCCGTGACCCTGGGCCTGCGCCGCCAGCTGTTCGCGGTCAGCCAGGACGAGGAGTTCGCCCGGGTCGCCGGGCTGCCCGTGCGCGCCCTGAACCTGCTCACGGCGGTCACCGCGGCGGTCACGGTGACCGTGGCCATGCGGGTGGTCGGCCTGATCCTGATCTCCGCGCTCATGGTCGTACCGGTCGCCGCCGCGCAGCAGCTCACCCGCAGCTTCGCCGCGACCTTCGCGATCGCCGTCGCCCTGGGTGTCACCGTGACGGTCAGCGGCACGATCACCTCGTTCTACCAGGACGTTCCGCCCGGCGCGACGATCGTCCTGCTGACCATCGCCGCGTTCGTCGTACTGACGGCCCTGGCCACGCCGCTGGCCCGCCGCCGCGCCCGTGCGGCGGCCGCGGCACAGCCAGCCGGAGATCCGGCGGAGTGCACGATTCCGGCCACGCGAGGAGCCGGGGACGAGATCGTCGTCTGACCGCTGCCAGCCCGGGCTGGCACAATGGCCGCCCGGGCAGAAGCGAGACGTGAGGAGACAACGGTGACGACCGCTGGACCGCCCGTGAAGGGCCGCGCGACCCGACAGCGTGCAGCCGTGGCGGCGTGCCTGAACGAGGTCGACGAGTTCCGCAGCGCGCAGGAACTGCACGACATGCTCAAGCACAAGGGCGACTCGGTCGGCCTGACCACGGTCTATCGCACCCTCCAGTCCCTCGCCGACGCCGGCGAGGTCGACGTCCTGCGCACGTCCGACGGCGAGTCCGTGTACCGCCGCTGCTCGACCGGTGAACACCATCACCATCTCGTCTGCCGCGCGTGTGGCAAGGCGGTGGAGGTGGAGGGGCCGGCCGTGGAGAAGTGGGCGGAGGCGATCGCGGCGGAGCACGGTTACGTCAACGTGGCCCACACGGTGGAGATCTTCGGCACGTGTGCTGATTGCGCGGCCGGCTGAACGCCGCGGGGGTGCGTCGGGTCGCTCGCCTCAGCCTCGTCCGAAGCAGTGCTCCAGTTCGTCCAGGTCGTAGAAGGCGCTGCCCCTGGCGATCGGACGGCAGCCCGCCTTGAACGGCGTCTCCCGCTCGTTGTAGAGCATACGGACCAGGTAACGGCCGTCCTTCTCGTACACGTCCCACTGGATGTTGGCGCCGAGGGGAGCGACGGACGCGCCCCGCCAGGGATTGTTGCCGTACGTGTACGCCTCCTCCGGTGTCGTCGGCTTCGTGCTGCCCGGCAGGCCCATCAGCGCGGCCAGGGGGATGATCTCTTCGGCGTGGGTGAAGCGCAGTTCGGCGCCGAGGTCGCTGGCGTCGGCGCGCTTGGCCTCCACCTGCTTGAAGAAGTCGTCCAGGAGGACGTCCGCCATCTTGTACGTGATGTCGCTGTCGGAGAAGCCGGGGCCCTTCTCGTAGAAGTCCTCCACGTCCCCGAGGTAGCCGAACCAGGCGGCGTCCGAGCGGGAGACGAATCGGTCCATGTCCCAGCCCTTGCCGTCCGGGGCAGGGCTCTCCTGGATCATCGCCGGAGCGATCGCGTACAGGTTGTAGACGGCCTGCGCGGCGCCGGCCTGGTCGCTGATCCCGTCGACGAACGGCTCCTCGAAGATCCGCCGCAGCACACTGCGCGCGGCCTCGTGCGTCCTGGGCTGGTCGGTGATGGCGTTCAGCGTGTCCTTGAGGCGCTGGTCGTTGGCAATGTAGTCGCGGTACGCCGCACCGCCCGCCGCCTTGTGGAAGTACAGCAGGTCCTTGTCCGCCGGGTCGCCCCGATCAGCGGCCGCAGCGCGGGGTCGGCAAAGGCGAGGGCACCGGTGTACTCGCTCGCGCTGTCCACGGCCCGCCCCTGCCCGGAGCTGACCACGTCGATCTTCTCGCCCCGGTCGGCGATCCGCGCGAACAGCGCGGGCAGGCGCTGCTGCATGCGCGTCGCGGTGTCCCGCATCTCCTGCCGGCCGCGCCCGCTGAGGTTGCCGTACCCGACCTTCTCCATGGCCGCCATGAGCGCCCGCACCGTCGGCCCGAACTCCCCGCCCCTACCAGTGAGTTGCCCCTCCTCCTGAGCCTTGTCCCACAGCCCGAGGATCAGGTCGCCGTCCTCGCCGCCGGTCGCCGAACGGGAGCCGTGCCGGGAGACGTTCTCGGTGAAGACGGCGGTGTAACCGGCCGGGGGCCACTGGTAGGTGTGTGCGCTCTGCTCGGGCTCGTACGGGGCCTTGGTGCCGTAACTCTCGCGGTGCGCGGGGCCGGCGGCTGCGTGCGCGGGCAGCGCGGTGAGCAGCAGGGCGCCGAGGGCGAGGACAGGCGTGAGACGTCTCATGAGTCCCGCATCCTCGGCGGCCCGCCTGAACCGCCGGTGGCTACGAGATGGACTCGTCGCCCTTCATCGCCGCCTCCATGGCGAGGAGTTCCTCGTTCGGGACGGCACCGCCGAACCGCCGGTCGCGGGAGGCGAATTCGACGCAGGCCCGCCACAGGTCACGGCGGTCGAAGTCGGGCCACAGCACGTCCTGGAAGACCATCTCGGCGTAGGCGCTCTGCCAGAGCAGATAGTTGGAGGTGCGCTGCTCCCCGCTGGGGCGGAGGAAGAGGTCCACGTCCGGCATGTCCGGGTAGTACAGGTACCTCTGGATGGTCTTCTCGTTGACCTTCGCCGGGTCCAGCCGTCCCGCCGCGACGTCCTCGGCCAGCGCCTTCGCCGCGTCGGCGAGCTCGGCCCGGCCGCCGTAGTTCATGCAGAAGTACAGGGTGAGCAGGTCGTTCCCCTTGGTCTGCTCCTGGGCGACCTGCAGTTCCTTGGCGACCGACTTCCACAGCTTGGGCATACGGCCCACCCAGCGCACCCGGATGCCGAGTTCGTCGAGCTGGTCCCGCGTCTTGCGGATGAAGTCGCGGTTGAAGTTCATCAGGAAGCGGACCTCGTCGGGCGACCGCTTCCAGTTCTCGGTGGAGAAGGCGTAGAGGGAGATGTTGCGGACGCCGACCTCGATGGATCCCTGGAGCACGTCGAGGACGCGCTCGGCACCGACCTTGTGGCCCTCCGTACGGGGCAGGCCCCGCTCCTTCGCCCAGCGCCCGTTGCCGTCCATGACGATGGCCACGTGGTTCGGGACCAGCTCGCCGGGGAGCTTGGGCACGCGGGCACCGGACGGGTGCGGCTCCGGCGCCTTGTACTCGCGCCGCTGGCGCCCCAGGATCCCGCGTACGACCATGTGCTTCTCGTCTCCCTCTTGCTTCTCGCTCTTGCTTCTCGCTCTTGTTTCCCGACGTACCTGGGCGCTTACTTCTCGACGTACCTGAGCGACCGCAGCCCGCGCTCCAGATGCCAGTGCAGGTAGGCGGACACCAGCCCGCTGCCCTCGCGGACGTACCGCGCCTCGCAGGCGTCCGCCGTCTCCCAGTCTCCCGTAAGCAGCGCACCGAGGAGCACCAGGGTCTGCGGCGACGGTACGACACTCCCGGGCACCCGGCAGTCGACGCAGACGGAGCCACCGGAGGCCACGGAGAAGAACCGGCTCGGACCGGGCATCCCGCACTTCGCGCAGTCGCTGAAACTGGGCGCGTACCCGTTGACGGCGAGGGAGCGGAGCAGGAAGGCGTCGAGGACGAGGTGGGGCGCGTGCTCGCCCCGAGCGAGGGTGCGCAGGGCGCCGACCAGCAGCAGATACTGCTGCACCGCCGGCTCCCCCTCGTGATCGGTGAACCGTTCGGCGGTCTCCAGCATGGCCGTCCCGGCGGTGTACCGGGCGTAGTCGGTGACGATCCCGCCACCGTACGGCGCGATGGTCTCACTCTGTGTGCACAGTGGCAGACCCCGCCCGATCAGCTCGCTCCCGCGCGCGAAGAACTGCACGTCGACGTGGGAGAAGGGTTCCAGCCGGGCCCCGAACTTCGACTTGGTCCGCCGCACGCCCCGGGCCACGGCACGTACCCGTCCGTGGCCGCGTGTGAGCAGGGTGATGATCCGGTCCGCCTCACCCAGTTTCTGGGTGCGCAGCACGATGCCGTCGTCGCGGAACAGACTCATGGGCACCATTCTCGCCCAAGCGCTCCCCTGTCGATGCCGTTAAACAATATGTTGAAGATGGGCGTGACGGACACGACGTGGGAAGAAGGTGGAGCCCGTGCCGCTTGACGGCTTCACCCCCTGGCCCGAGGACACCGCCCTCGCCTACCGCCGCGCCGGCTTCTGGCAGGGCCGCCCCCTGCCCGAGCTGCTGCACGACTGGACGCGCGAGCACGGCCCACGCATCGCGCTCGTCCGCGGCACGACCCGCCTGACCTACTTCCAGCTGGACCGCCGGGTGAGCCGGATGACGGCCGGGCTGCGGCTGCGCGGCGTCGAGCCCGGCCGACGGGTGGTGGTGCGGCTGCCGAACACGCCCGAGTGGGCGACCGGGGAGAGCCACTGCACCCGCCCCAACCGCAAGCCCTCAAGCTCCCCCGGCATGCCGCCGCCCGCGACTGCGCCCCTACCCCCCGGCCGCAAGCCGCCAAGTTTCCCCGGCGTGCCCTCGCCCGCGACAGACCTCACGCGCTCCGCCGAGGCGGTGATTGGAAGATTTGGGCAAGGCTCCGAAGGTAAAGTGGCTGGTCAGGGGGGTGGTTGCTGGAGGAGGGCGGAACAAATCTGCCAATCACTGACCGATGAGAGGCCCTGGGTGCCGGAGGGGCCAGAGGGTCAGGGGCCCAGAGGGGCCGAAGGGGCAAGAGAGGCCCGTGGGCCATGGGGTCCACCAGCCGCACGCCGCCAGCCACCAGCCGCGCGCCGCCAGCCACCAGCCGCGCGCCGCCGCCACCCCCGACCGCGCCCCACCCACCAGCCGCGATCCGCCCCCACCCACCAACCGGCCGCCGCTCAGCCCACCCGGCACGCCGCCACCCCCGACCGCGCCCCACCCACCAGCCGCAACCCGCCCCCACCCACCAACCGGCCGCCGCTCAGCCCACCCGGCACGCCGCCACCACCCCCGACCCCGCCCCCACCCACCAGCCGCAACCCGCCAACCCCACCCGGCGTGCAGGCGAGGCGCTGGGGCGTGCCTTCGCCGGCGGTGCGGACGCAGCCCGGCTCAGGGCCCGACCCCGGTAAGGCGGCCACTTTCTCCGGGCTGCCCGCTCGCTTCTCGCCCGTGCTGGAGTGAGCCGAGTCAAGGGTGGCCCGGAGGGCCATCGCCGAAGGCGACGCGCAGCGCCCTTTACTCGGCTCGCGGAAGCACGACACTGAGGGAGAAGCGGGCGGCCCCACGGCAACTGATCAGCTGGCCGGTGTCGGGAGTGCGTCAGGTACCCAACGCGCCGACCTGTCGGCCGAGTTGCGTGGCAGGATCGGCGTACGTGAGTGATCGCACCGCGTTCTGGACCATCGCCCGTGCAGCCGCGCCGCTCTACGCGACCACCCTGGCCGCGTCGGCCGGCTCGCTCGTCGACACCGCGCTGCTCGGCCGGTACGCCACCGTGTCACTCGCCGCCTTCGCGGTGACCGTGGCGGTGTTCAGTCCGGCGACGGCCACCGTGGCGGGCGCCCTGCGCGGTGTGATGCCGTTCGTCGCGCCGCACCGTGACGATCCCGGGCAGTTGGCTGCCGCTGGTGCGTGCCGGCATGTGGCTGGCGTTCACGGTGGGCGGGCTGTGCGCGGCCGCGGTGGCGGCGGTGCCGCTGATCGGTGGGGTGTGGGGCGTCCCACCGCGCATGCTGGACCAACTCGGCGTGTTCCCCTGGCTGTTGGCGGCGAGTGTGCTGCTGATCGCGGTCGGCCAGTCGGCCACCTCCGTGCTGGTGGCCCTCGGGCACTCCGCCCAGGTGATGAGGTCCGGGATGCTCGGCACCGCCGTGTCGGTCACGCTGTCGGTGCTGCTGGTCGGCGAGCCTGGGACACTGCCGAGCCACGGCCTGACCGGCGCGGGTGTCGCCATACTCACCTCCACCCTGACGCGCTGCGCCGCCGCACGGTGCTCGCCGGCCGCCGCATCCGTCCCGGGCGACCCGATCCACGCCAGGTACTGCGGCTCGCCCGAGTGGGGCTGCCGCTCGCCGGGACGGTGCTGGTGAAGTTCACCGTGCTGGGCGTGCTGACCTTCGCCGCCGCCCGGCTCGGTGCCGACGGCGCGGCCGCGCACAACGTCGGCGAGTCCCTGGTCAACGTCGTCTTCACCGCGGCGGTTGCGGTGGGCCAGCGCTCCCAGGGCCCCAACGCTCCCGAGACCCCTATGCCCCCAAGCCCCCGGACCCACATCGCCCCCAAAGACCCGCACTGCCGTCAACTCGCCGCTGACGCCCCCATTTGAGCCACGCCATTGGTGCCGACCTCTGGCGGCTAGCCCATTCGTGTGCGCCGTCTTGACCACCCCCACGCCCCCTCCTATGGTCGCGCTACCGACCGGACGTAGGACGTAGGACGTCGTATCTCCCCACTCCCCTCCTGCCACCCCTCCTCCCCTCCCCCAACGACTGCTGGAGGACCCGTGCGCGACGACGTGACCGACGTGAATCCCGACGTACCGGCACCGCGCCGCCGGTCGTTCCTGAAGTACACGGGGGCACTGGGCGCGGCCGCCGTACTGCCGCCCGTGCTGGCGGGCTGCTCCGCAGGGCCTCAGTCCACGAACGACACCGGGGGTGGTGGCAGCGGCAAGGACCGGACGCTGACCGCCGTCATCGGCTACGGAAACGACGGCAGCTGGGATCCGACACAGACGGCGTCGGCGTTCTGCATGGCCGCCAACAACCATGTCTACGAGGGGCTGCTGGACACCGACCCGATCACCCGGGTGCCGTATCCGGCGCTCGCCACCGAGGTGCCGAAGGACCGGAACGCCACCACCTGGCGGTTCACCCTGCGGTCGGGGGCGACCTTTCACGACGGCAAGCCCGTCACCGCCGACGACGTCGTGTTCGTCTTCGACCGGATCCTCGACCCGGGCACACAGACGCTCGCCAAGGGGTTCTTCGCCGGCTGGCTCAGCGGCGCCAGGAAGGTCGACCCGCGCACCGTCGAGCTCACGCTCAAGTTCCCCTTCCCCGACGGTCTTTCCCGGCTCACCCTCGCCAAGATCATGCCGAAGCACGTCTTCTCCAGGCCCGGCGCCTGGGACGACGCCATCAAGGGGCTGGCCGTCGGCTCGGGGCCGTACCGGCAGACCGCGCACCACCCGAAGTCCAACACCACCTTCGAGGCCTTCGCCGCCTACAACGGGCCCCGCCCGCCCGCCTTCAAACGCATGAACTGGCTGACCATCGTGGACGCCGCTCCGCGCGTCGCGAAGATCTCGGGCAGCGACGCCGGGGCGCAGATCGCCGACAACATCCCGTACGCCAACATCGCCCGGCTGGAACAAGGGGGCCTGAAGGTCGCGGGCGGCGCCGGGATGAACAACCTGTTCCTGATGTTCAACACCCAGCACAAGCCCTTCGACGACGTGCGGGTGCGGCAGGCGCTGCACTACGCCATCGACACCGAGAAAATGGTGCAGGTCGCCCTCAAGGGGCACGGGAAGCCCGCCTCGTCGTTCCTGAACGAGGGGAACCCGGCCTACCGGCGGGCCAAGACCGTCTACGACTACGACCCGCAGAAGGCCAAGGCCCTCCTCAAAGCCGCCGGCGTCAGCAACCTCAAGGTCAACATCCTCGCGGTGAACGTCAGTTGGATCGTGGACTGTCTGCCGACCATCAAGGCGTCGTGGGACGCGATCGGGGTGGAGACTTCCCTGGCGCCGCAGGAGACCACCGCCGTGTTCACCAAGATGGACCAGAAGCAGGACTACCAGGTCGTCGCCGCGGCCTCCAATCCCAATCAGTTCGGGCTCGATGCCGACCTGATCATGCATTACAACTACGGGCCGCAGAATCTGTGGATGGGGTACACCCGGTGGGCCGGCGACCCCGTCGCCCAGCAGCTGTTCAAGGACATGGACCGGGCCACCCGGGAGCCGGACCCACAGAAGAAGAAGGCGATCATCCAGGACTACATCGACGTCGTCGCCGAGCAGGCCGTGCTGTACCCGGTCGTTCACAACGAGCTGATGACCGCCTGGGATGCCCGGAAGCTCACGGGCATAAGGGCGCAGCCCTACCCGGGCATCAATCTCCTCCAGGCCAAGTGGGTCTGAGGGCATGACAGCCGTCGTACGGATCCTGCTCCGCCGTATCGCGCTGCTCGTGCCGCTGATGCTCGGGATCGTGCTGTTCGTGTTCCTGGTGATGCGGTTCTCGGACGTCGATCCGGCGTCCGCGTTCTTCCAGGGGGCGAATCCGACTCCGCAGCAGCTGCACGACTTCCGGGAACGGAACGGGCTGCTCGACCCGCTCCCGGTGCGGTACGTCCACTTCGTCGGCGCCCTGCTCCACGGCGACCTCGGCACCAGCGCCCTGACCCGGGCGCCGGTGGTCGACCAGGTCACCACCGCGCTGCCGCTCACCCTCCAGCTGACCTTCCTCGGCCTCGCCGTCGCGGTGGTGCTGGCGTTGGTGGGCGGGGTGACGGCCGCCGTGTACCGGGACCGGATCCCGGACCAGTTCATCCGGGTCGTGTCGCTGGTCGGGGTGGCCGCGCCCGGCTTCTGGCTGGCGCTGCTGATGATCCAGTACCTGGCGGTGGACCGGGGCTGGTTCCCGACCGGCGGTTACATCAACCCGGCCGACTCGGTCACCGGCTGGCTGAAGACCATGGCGCTGCCCGCCTTCGCCCTCTCGCTGCCGGTGGCCGCGCAGCTGACGAGGATCGTCCGCACCTCGGTCGTGGAGGAGCTGGACAAGGACTATGTGCGGACGGCGATCGGGAGCGGGTTGCCGCCCTGGGTCGTCGTCGGGCGGAATGTGCTCAGGAACGCCCTGGTCAATCCGCTGACCGTGCTCGGGCTTCGGGTCGGCTATCTCCTCGGCGGTGCGGTCGTCATCGAGACGATCTTCTCGCTGCCCGGCATGGGCAAGCTGATGATCGACGCCGTGCAGAACGGCGACCCGGCGGTGGTGCAGGGGGTGGTGCTGACGACCGCCACCGGGTTCGTCGTCGTCAATCTCGTTATCGACATCCTGTATCTGCTGGTCAACCCACGTCTGAGGGCGGGCTGATGGTCACGCGCGCGACTCTTGCCGAGCGGCTCTCCCGGCCCGGCGGCGTACGGCTGCGGGGCCGGCGTCGGCTGCCCCTGCTGTCGAAGGTCGCCGTCTGTTTCCTGGCCTTCGTCATCCTCGTCGCCGTACTGGCCCCGCTCCTCGCACCCGACGATCCCCTCGACCAGCAGGACCCGGTCGGCGGCAGCGGCCATCCGTCCGCCGCGCACTGGCTGGGGCAGGACAGCCTCGGCCGGGACATCCTGAGCCGGCTGATGTACGGCGCCCGGTGGTCGCTGGCGATCGGGCTGGGGGCCACGGCGCTCGCGCTGGTCGTGGGTGCCGTCATCGGGGCGGTCGCGGCCACCTCCCGCAAGGGCGTCGACGAGACGCTGATGCGCTGCCTCGACGTGGTGATGGCGTTCCCGGGGATCGCGCTCGCGGCCGTGCTGGTCGCGGTGTTCGGCGGCGGGATCGGCGTGCTGATCTGCGCCATCGCCTTCCTGTTCACGCCGCCCGTGGCGCGGGTGGTACGGGCCAATGTCCTCGATCAGTACGGCGAGGACTACGTCACGGCGGAACGGGTGATCGGCGCCCGTACGCCCCATGTCGTGGTGCGGCACGTGGCCGTCAACTGCGCCGCCCCGGTGCTGGTGTTCTGCACGGTGCAGGTCGCCGAGGCGATCGTGTTCGAGGCGTCGCTGTCCTTCATCGGCGCCGGGGTGCGGCCGCCGGACCCGTCCTGGGGCAGTGTCATCGCCGACGGCAAGAACATGGTGCTGACCGGCGGCTGGTGGGCGACCGTCTTCCCCGGGCTGCTGATCCTGCTGACCGTGCTGTCGCTGAACATCCTCTCCGAGGGCGTGTCCGACGCCTGGGCGGCACCCGCGGCACGCGAGGTCGAGACACCGGAGGACCGGCTGGAGGCGCCGGATCCGGGCAGCGGTGAGGTGCTGCAGCTGCCCGGGCTGACCGAGGCCGCGCGGCGGCTGCGGTCCCGGGCCCGGCCGCTGCCCGACCGGAGCGGGCAGCCGGTGCTCGCCGTGGAGAACCTGACCATCGGCTTCCCGGACCGGCACCGGGGCGTGGACATCGTCGCCGGGGTCAGCTTCGAGGTGTACCCGGGTGAGGTGCTCGGTCTGGTGGGCGAGTCGGGCTGCGGGAAGTCGCTGACCGCGCTCACCGTCATGGGGCTCCAGCCGAGGCAGGCGCGCATCGGCGGGCAGGTGCGGTTCCGGCAGCGGGACCTGCTCGCCGAGCCGATGCGGGTACGGCGGCGGCTGCTCGGGCACGAGATGGCGATGGTCTACCAGGACGCCCTGTCCTCGCTGAACCCGGCGATGACCATCCGCGCCCAGCTGAAACAGCTCGTCCGACGCGGGGGCAGCCGCGGTCCGCGCGAGCTCATGGAGCTGGTCGGGCTGGACCCCGAGCGCACCCTGCGCAGCTATCCGCACGAGCTGTCCGGCGGGCAGCGGCAGCGTGTGCTCATCGCCATGGCCCTCTCGCGCGACCCGCGGCTGATCGTCGCGGACGAGCCGACGACCGCCCTGGACGTCACCGTGCAGGCCCAGGTGATGGAGCTGCTGCTCAGGCTGCGCGAGGAGCTGGGGTTCGCGCTGATCCTGGTCTCGCACGATCTGGCGCTGGTCGCCGACATCACCGACCGGGTGGTGGTGATGTACGGCGGGCAGATCGTGGAGAGCGGGGTGACCGCCGACCTGGTGGCGGCGCCGGCCCACCACTACACGCGCGGCCTGCTCGGCAGCGTGCTCTCGCTGGAGTCGGCCGAGGAACGGATGACGCAGATCAAGGGGGTCGTACCGGCCCCGGCCGACTTCCCGGCGGGCTGCCGCTTCGCCGACCGCTGCCCGCTGGCGAGCGAGGTGTGCCATGCGCACGCCCCCGTCCTCGCCGGTACGGCCACCCACGCGGCCGCCTGCCATCATCCGGCCGTGCCCGTGGGGGAGGTTCTCCAGTGAACGCCGTCGTCGAGGTCCGGGACGCCCATGTCGTGCACAAGGCCCGCAGCGGCGGGTTGTTCCGCCGTGACCGGGTGTACGCCCTGACCGGTGCCGATCTCACCGTGGCCGCCGGGGAGACGGTGGGCGTGGTCGGCGAGTCGGGGTGCGGGAAGTCGACACTGGCGCGGGTGCTGGTGGGCATCCAGCGGCCGGTGTCGGGCTCGGTGGCGTTCCGGGGCCGTGACCTGTGGACGATGCCGCCCGCCGAGCGCCGGGCCACGGTCGGCGCGGGCGTCGGGCTGGTCTTCCAGGACCCGTCGACCGCGCTCAACCGGCGGCTGACCGTACGACGGATCCTGCGTGACCCGCTGGATGTGCACCAGCGTGGCGCCCGGGCCGAACGGGAGGAGCGGGTAAGGGAGTTGATGAGTCTGGTCGGGCTTCCCCGGGCGCTGGCCGACGCCCTGCCCGGGCAGCTCTCCGGCGGGCAGCGGCAGCGCGTCGCCATCGCCCGCGCGCTCGCGCTGGATCCGGCGCTGGTCGTCGCCGACGAGCCGACCAGCGCCCTGGACGTGTCGGTCCGCGCCCAGATCCTGAACCTCCTGCTGGACCTGAAGGAACGCCTCGCCCTGGCCCTGGTGTTCGTCTCGCACGACATCCAGACGGTACGGCGGATGAGCGACCGGGTGATCACCATGTACCTGGGCCGGATCGTGGAGGAGACCCCGGCCGACCGGGTCACCGACGCTGCCCGGCACCCGTACACCCGCGCCCTGTTCTCCGCCACGCCCGGCCTGCTGGACCCGATCGACCCGATCCCGCTGACCGGGCCGGTGCCCTCGGCGACCCGGCCGCCGAGCGGCTGTCCGTTCCGCACCCGCTGCTGGAAGGCGGACGGGTTGTGTGCCGAGGTGATGCCGGACTTCTCGGCCGCGTCGCGGCCCGGACACCGCTACCGGTGCCACCATCCTGTTGAGGAGGAGGAATCGACCCGAGACCTAGCAGACCTAGCACGCCAGGAGCCCTGACATGCCCTTCCCCACCCCGCTCACCGGTGTCGTCCCGCCCGTCTGTACGCCCCTGACACCGGAGCGCGAGGTGGATGTGCGCTCGCTGCTCCGACTGGTCGACCATCTGACGGAGGGCGGGGTGCACGGGCTGTTCCTGCTCGGGTCCACGTCCGAGGCGGCGTTCCTCACGGACCGGCAGCGCAGGCAGGTCGTGGAGGCGGTCGCCGCCCATGTGGGCGGCCGGCTGCCGATCCTCGCCGGCGCCATCGACATGACCACGCCACGCGTCCTGGACCATGTCACGGCGGTGACGGCGGCCGGAGCGGACGCGGTGGTCGTCACCGCTCCCTTCTACGCCCGCACCCACCGCGCCGAGATCGTCCACCACTACCGCCGGATCGCCGCCGCGTCCGAGGTGCCGGTCATCGCCTACGACATCCCCGTCGCCGTGCACACCAAGCTCCCCGCCGACGTGGTGCTGGGGCTCGCCGCCGACCGGGTGCTGGCCGGGGTCAAGGACTCCAGCGGGGACCTGGCCGCCTTCCGCGAGATCGTCACCGGCGCCCGCGTGCACCCCGGGTTCAGCGTGCTGACCGGCTCCGAGCTGATCGTCGACTCCGCGCTGGCACTGGGCGCCGACGGGGCGGTGCCGGGGCTGGCCAACGTCGACCCGCACGGGTACGTCCGGCTGTACCGGATGTGCCGCGCCGGCGACTGGGAGGGGGCGCGGGTGGAGCAGGAACGGCTGTGCGCGCTGTTCGGGATGGTCACGGTCGGGGATCCGGCGCGGATGGGGGGCAGCTCGTCGGCACTGGGCGCGTTCAAGGCTGCGCTGCATGTGCGGGGCGTCATCGACTGTGCCGTCACGGCGGAGCCGCAGGTGCCACTGTCGGGGGAAGAGACGGAGAGGGTGGGGAAGTTCTTGGCGGCGGCGGGGTTGTTGTAGCCCCGCGCCCCTATCGGGGCACGGCTAGTCTCCGGAACTCCACGGTGTCGTAGCTGTGTGCCGCGCCCGTCTCGAACAGGACGCCGACCGTGCTGGGGCCCAGCTGGACCAGGTCCGAGTAGGCGGCCGGGCGGTCCGAGAGGGTGATGAGCCTGGTGAAGGTGTGGCCGCAGTCCGGGCTGGACCAGAGTGCCAGGGCGCGGCGGGCGGTCGGTACGGACGGGGCGGAGAACAGCAACGGGGCTTTGCGGCCGTGGAGTTGGAGGACACTGCCCTGGACGACCGGGACGGCGTCGAGGGTGGGCTGGACGGCGTAGGGGCGGACGAGGGTGGTGCCGCCGTCGTCGGAGTAGGTGTCGAGGCGGTTGCCGGGGGCGGTGCCGTACTGGTCGCGGGCGTTGAAGTAGAGGCGGCCGTCGGGGAGTTGGGCGGCGGTCGTCTCGTTGACGTTGGTCACGCCGTCGTCGGCCCGGGTCACGAAGCCGAGCCGCCAGGTGCGGCCGCCGTCGTCGCTGTAGAGCGCGTGCCCGCCGTCGTACCGGGACCCGGGGCGCGAGGACGTGGCGGGCGAGGCGACGGAGTGGTTGGCGGGGACGAGCAGCCGGCCGGCGTGCGGGCCCCGGGTCAGGGCGACGGCGTGGCCGGGGCCGGTGGCGTACCAGCCCCAGCCGGGCCGCTTCACCTGTGCCGTGATGTCCTGCGGAGGTGTGAAGTGCCGGCCGTCGTCCCGGCTGCGCTGCACGAACACCCGGCGCTCCCCCGCACCGCGCCGGATCTGCTCCTCCGTCGCCTTCCCGCTGTTGGCGCAGGTCACCAGGACGACGGCACCGGTGCGCGGGTCCACGACCGGTGCCGGGTTGCCCCGGGTGTCCCCGTGTCCGGCGGTCACGACGGTCAGCGGGCCCCAGGTGCAGCCGCCGTCGGTGGAGCGGCGCAGGACGACGTCGATGTCACCGGTGTCGCCGACGCCGTTCCGCCGCCCCTCGGCGAAGGCCAGCAAGGTGCCGCGCCGGGTCTTCACGACCGCGGGGATGCGGTAGGCGGCGTAGCCGCCCCGGCCGGTGACGTACGGCACCGACGAGACGCAGCGGGCGACCGCCCGCGCCGACGCCGGTGCGGCGTGGGCGGGCAGGCGGGCGGTGAGTGTGGTGAGGAGCGCGAGGGCGGCGGTGAGCAGGGTGCGGCTCTTCGGTGTCACCCGCCCATGCTGCCAGGGATCACCAGCCCCGACTCGTAGCCGACGATCACCAGCTGGGCGCGGTCGCGGGCGCCGAGCTTGCCCATGATCCGGCTGACATGGGTCTTGGCGGTGAGCGGGCTGAGGCCCAACACCTCGGCGATCTCGGCGTTGTTGAGGCCGCGCGCGACCAGGGCGAGCACCTCACGCTCCCGGTCCGACAGGCACTCGGGGCCGCCGGTCACGGGCGCCGACGGGCTGCGCAGGAACCGCTCGATCAGGCGTGCCGTGGGACCCGGGGAGAGCAGTGCCTCGCCCGCCGCGACCGTGCGGATCGCGTCCAGGAGGTCGGCCGGACGGGTGTCCTTCACCAGGAAGCCGGAGGCGCCGGCCCGCAGCGCCTCCACCACGTGCTCGTCGGTGTCGTAGGTGGTGAGCACCAGGACCCTGACCCCGGCGAGGTCCTCGTCGGCGGCGATCAGCCGAGTCGCCTCGATGCCGTCCAGGCCGGGCATGCGGATGTCCATCAGGACGACGTCGGCGCGCTCGGCGCGGGCCAGGTCGACGGCCTCGCGGCCGGTGCCGGCCTGCCCGACGACCTCCATGTCCGGCGCCGACTCCACGAGCATCGCGAACGCGGCCCGCACCAGGGTCTGGTCGTCGGCGAGCAGTACCCGGATCATCTCTGCTCCCCCGGCTTCTCCCCGAGCGGCAGTACGGCGCTCACCTCGAAACCGGGTCCGTCGTCGCGCGGTCCGGCGTCGACCGTGCCGCCGACGCTGCGGGCCCGCTCCCGCATCCCGACGAGCCCGAAGCCGGGCGGGCCGTCACCGGGGCCGCCCACCCCGTCGTCGGTGACCCGGACGCGCAGGCCGTCCACCTCCTCGTGCACGCCCACCCGCACGGTCAGGTCGGCCCGGCCGCCGTGCCGTACCGCGTTGGTGAGTGCCTCCTGCACGATCCGGTAGGCGGCGGCGCCGACGGCCGGCGGCACCCCGTCGGCCCGCACGGCCAGCTCCACCCGGGCGCCCGCCGACTTCGCCAGTTCGGCGAGGCCCGCGAGGCCGGGCAGCGGGCCGCGGGCGTCCGGGGTGCCGGGGTCGCGCAGCACCTCCAGGGTCGTACGGAGTTCACCGCGGGCCGTGCGGCAGGTCTCGGCGATGTCGTCGAGGGCCTGCGCGACGGCCGTGCGGTCCAGGCGATCGGGGTCGGCCGCCAGGACGTGCGCGGCGACCGAGGTCTGCACGCCGATGAGGGTGATGGTGTGGGCGAGCAGGTCGTGCAGGTCGCGGGCGATGCGCAGGCGCTCCTCGGCGACCCGGCGCCGGGCCTCCTCCTCACGGGTGCGTTCGGCGCGTTCGGCGCGTTCCACGGCGGCGGCGGCGTTCTCCCGGTGGACGCGGATGTAGCCGCCGAGGACGAGCATGGAGACGATCCAGCCGGTGATCTGGAAGCTCACCTGGACCCCGGCCATGCCGTGGCGGATCTTCAGGAGCAGCATCAGCGAGACGACGGCGGCGCCGATGAGGGCCGTGCGCCGGGGGCCGTGGGTCACCGCGACCGTGTAGAGGACGACCATCGAGGCGGCGGTGGGCGCCGAGTGGTTGTAGTCCAGCTGGTGGTAGGTCGCGATCATGACGATCATGACCGCCAGCACGGTCAGCGGGGCCCGCCGGCGCCACAGCAGCGGCACGTGCAGCCCGAGCAGCAGGGCCCAGCCGAGCGCGTCCGGGTGCCGGCCGCTGCCGATGGTGACGGCGATGACGGAGGCGAGCGCGGCGAGCGCGGCGGCCAGGAGCGCGTCCTGCCGCAG
Organism: Streptomyces sp. RB17; assembly: GCF_009604455.1. GTDB lineage: Bacteria > Actinomycetota > Actinomycetes > Streptomycetales > Streptomycetaceae > Streptomyces. Next base: position 670,548 of record NZ_WEGL01000001.1, on the reverse strand, counting down.
GGGATCCAGGGACGCGAGGGTCCGGCCGGGCCGGGACGCGGTGATGGTTGCCTGCACGGGGTTCGTGACGGTTGCCTGCACGGGATTCATCTTCCGCTACGCGCTCACCGGCTCCGGCGTGCGGTCGGCGTCCGGTGCCGGGCGGGACAGCCGGCCCGGCCACCACACCCTGCGCCCGAGCGCGACGCTCGCGCTGGTCACCAGGTAGGTGCGGACGAGGAAGGTGTCCAGCAGGACGCCGACGGCGATGACGAAGCCCAGCTCGACCAGGGACACCAGGCCCATGTTCGTCAGCACGGCGAAGGTGGCCGCGAGGACCAGCCCGGCGGAGGCGATGACCCCGCCGGTGGTGCGCAGCGCGGTAAGGGCGGCTGCGACGGGTTCGGCACCTTGCAAGGCCTCCTCCCGCATCCGGTGCATCAGGAAGATGCCGTAGTCGACACCGAGGGCGACCAGGAAGACGAAGGACAGCAGGCCGAGGCCGGGATCGGTGCCGGGGAAGCCGAACAGCGGACCGAAGACGAGCCCGCCGAGGCCGAGGGCCGCGCCCCACACGGCGACCACGGCGGCGACGAGGAGCAGCGGGGCGGCCAGGGAGCGCAGCAGGACGATGAGGATCAGCAGCACGGACAGGAGCACGATCGGGACGACCACCAGGCGGTCGCGGGCGCTGGTGTCCTTCAGGTCGAGCTGCTGGGCGCTGGGCCCGCCGACGTGGGAGCCGGGCAGCCGGTGCCGGAGCGCCTCGATGGTGGCGGTCTCGGCGGCGGTCTGGGGCGGCGCGGACGCGGTCACGGTGATCTCGGTCCAGCCTCCGCCGGTACGGCCCTCCCGTGCATCGGCCACTCCCCGGGTGCCCTTGACCACGGCGAGGGTCGCGTCGGCACGCCCGGCCGGGGTCATGATCTCGATGGGCTGCGCGGACCGCTCCGGGTAGGCCTTGGCCACCGTCTCCATGGCGGTCACGGACTCGGGCCGGTCCACGAAGGTGTCCAGTTGCTTGATCGCGCCGGGCAGGTTGAGGGTGCCCAGCGCGAGCGCGCCGAGCAGGACGGCGCCGGAGGCGAGGACGGTCAGCGGGCGCCGCCCGGCCGAGGTGCCCATCGCGGCGAACAGGGACCGGCGGACCTTGGGCGTGCTGCCGTAGGCGGGGACGAGCGGCCAGAAGACCCGGCGGCCCAGCAGCACCAGGAGGCCCGGCAGCAGGGTCAGCATCGCGGCGAGCGCACACAGCACACCGACCGTGCCGAGGGGGCCCATGCCCCGGCTGGAGTTGAGGTCGGCGGCGAGCAGACAGAGCAGTCCGACGGCCACCGTGCCGGAGGAGGCGAGGACGGCGGGCCCGCAGCCGCGCAGGGCGGCGCGCATCGCGTCGTACGGGCGCTCGTGGCGCCGTAGCTCCTCGCGGTAGCGGGAGACGAGGAGCAGGGCGTAGTCGGTGCCGGCGCCGAAGACGAGGATGGTCATGATGCCGGCGCCCTGGCCGGAGACGGTGGTGCCGAAGGCCTGGTTGAGGCCGTAGGCGGCGGCGCGGGCGAGGAAGTCGCCGACGCCGGCGACGACGAGCGGGACCAGCCACAGCAGGGGGCTGCGGTAGATGAGGATGAGCAGGATCGCGACGACGGCGACGGTGGTGTAGAGCAGGGGCCCGCCGAGCGAGGCGTAGACGCCGGAGGCGTCGGTGGCGAGGGCGGCGGGCCCGCCGACCCGCACGCTCAACCCGCCATGGCCATGGGCGACTTGGCGGACGTCGTCGACGAAGGTGTTCCGCTTCTTCTCGTCGGTGCCGGGCTCGTTGCTGGTGACCGGGTACATGAGGGTGGTGCCGTCGGCGGACGGGATGCCGTGCGGGGTGCCCTGGGCCGGCCGGTGCCGCCGGCCGATCTCGGCGACCTGGGCCTGTGCCGTGGTCCGGTCGGCGGCGGTGAGACCGGTCGCCCGGTGGTAGACGAGGACGAGCTCGGTGGTCTCGCCGCCGGGCAGCCGGTCCTGCAGCTTGGCGACCTGGGTGGAGTCGGCGGACGCCGGCAGATAGTCGGTGGCCCGGTCGTGCTGGACGTCGCCCAGCTTGGCGGCGAACGGGGCGACGACGGCCAGCAGCACCGCCCACAGCCCGACCACCAGCCAGGGCAGCCCCCGGCTCCTCCGTGTTTTCGCGCCCCCCACGGATTCCATGGATCGGGCCTCCCCTCCGCTGCGGATGTCTGGATACGGCTTCCAGACTTCCGGCGAAGGGGACGCCGTTCGTCGGGCCCGGGAGCGAGTTCGCCGGTACTGCACAGGGTGACGGGACGGCCCGATTACTCCCAGGGGAGTACACACCCGCGCCTACGAGGTGGCCCCCCTCAGGACGGTGTCCGCGCCGCCGCCAGCAGGCGGGTCACGTCGTCGGCGCAGATGGTCAGGGCCGCGCCCACCGTGGTGAGGGCGTCGCGTTCGGCGGGGGTGTAGGGGCCGTCGGCCAGGGCGATGCGGGCGGCCTGGAGGAGGAGGGACTCGCGGCCGGCCGGGGCGAGGTGCGGGGCGAGCGGGTCCAGTGCCTCGTGGAGCTCTATCGTCAGGCTGGTGCCGCATTCGGCGCCGAGGACCCGGCCGGTGTCGGCGGCGAGGGCGTCGACCAGGGCGGCCAGCTGTTCCTCGGTGCAGCCGTCGAAGCCGGCGGCGCGCACGGCGGCGGCGGCCGTCTCCAGGGCCGTACGGGAGGACGTGCCGCCCGCGGCGAGGACGGCGAGGGCGACGGTGTGCACGGCGTCGCGGAGCATCGCGGAGAAGCGGCGGGTGGTGGGGTGGTCGAGGACGTCGGTGCCGTAGTGGTGGCGGCAGGCGGCACACTCCACGACCGGGCCCGCGGTGCCGCGCGGCAGCAGGGGAACGCCGAGCAGGGTGAGCCTGCGGCGCCCGGTGAGCCGTTGGTAGTTGCGGTCGCCGCCGCAGCCGGGGCAGTAGAACTCGCCGTCCCCGACGGGTGTCCACGCGGTGCGGACGCGCAGGATGTGCGCAGCCCTGGTGGCACGGCCGTCTCGTCCCCGTACTGGCAGCACGTCGCACCTCCGTAACGACGCCGCAACATCGCGGCGCTGGCGTGATGTTAGCCACATCACCAAGGCTGAGTCAGTACCCCGTAAGAGACCTTTCTGTGACCTGGCCGGCCCCATGGCCGAGAACAGCCGTGGCCCCGGCCGCCGTATACAGCGGCCGGGGCCACGAAACTCCCGGTCAGAAGGGTCAGCGAGCCGCGCGGTTGACCGCCGAGACGACCGCCTTCAGCGACGCACGCGTCGTGTTCGCGTCGATGCCGATTCCCCACAGAACCTTGCCGTCGATCGCGCATTCGATGTAGGAGGCGGCCTGCGCGGAGGCGCCCTCGCTCATCGTGTGCTCCTGGTAGTCCAGCAGGCGTACGTCGATGCCGATGGACTCCAGGGCGTCGAAGAAGGCCGAGATCGGACCGTTGCCGGTACCGGTCAGGACGGTGTCCTCGCCGTCGACCGTCGCCTCGACGGTCAGGGTGTCCACGCCGTCCGTGTCCGTCGTCGACTGCCCCGTCCTGACCTGGATGCGGCCCCAGGGGTTCTCCGGGTTCGGCAGGTACTCGTCCTGGAAGACCGCCCAGATCTCCTTCGGCGTGATCTCGCCGCCCTCGGCGTCCGTCTTCGCCTGGATCAGCCTGGAGAACTCGATCTGCATCCGGCGCGGCAGGTCCAGCTTGTGGTCGTTCTTCAGGACGTAGGAGATACCGCCCTTGCCGGACTGCGAGTTGACGCGGATGACGGCCTCGTAGGAGCGGCCGACGTCCTTCGGGTCGATGGGCAGGTACGGCACCGCCCACTCGATGTCGTCGACCGTGACCCCGCGAGCCGCCGCGTCGGCCTCCATCGCGTCGAAGCCCTTCTTGATGGCGTCCTGGTGGGAGCCGGAGAAGGACGTGTAGACCAGGTCGCCCACGTACGGGTGGCGCGGGTGGACCTCCATCTGGTTGCAGTACTCCCACGTACGACGGATCTCGTCGATGTCGGAGAAGTCGATCTGCGGGTCGACGCCCTGGGAGAACAGGTTCATGCCCAGGGTGACCAGGTCGACGTTGCCGGTGCGCTCGCCCTGCCCGAACAGACAGCCCTCGACGCGGTCGGCGCCGGCCATCAGCGCCAGCTCGGCCGCCGCCACGGCCGTACCGCGGTCGTTGTGCGGGTGGATGGACAGGCAGACGTGCTCGCGGCGCGACAGGTTGCGGTGCATCCACTCGAAGCGGTCCGCGTGCGTGGACGGGGTCGAACGCTCCACGGTGGCGGGCAGGTTGAGGATGATCTCGCGGCCCGGGCCGGGCTGCCAGACGTCCATGACCGCCTCGCAGACCTCCAGGGCGAAGTCCAGCTCGGTGTCGGTGAAGATCTCGGGGCTGTACTGGTAGCCGAACTCCGTCTCCGGGCCCAGCAGCTTCTCGGCGTACTCCATCACCAGGCGGGTGCCGTCGACGGCGATCTGCTTGATGTCGTCCTTGGAGCCGCGGAAGACGACCCGGCGGAAGACCGGGGCGGTGGCGTTGTACAGGTGGACGGTGGCCCGCTTGGCGCCCTTCAGGGACTCCACGGTCCGCTCGATCAGGTCCTCGCGGGCCTGGGTCAGTACGGAGATCGTGACGTCGTCGGGGATCGCGCCCTCTTCCTCGATGATCGAGCGCACGAAGTCGAAGTCGGTCTGGCCGGAGGCGGGGAAGCCGACCTCGATCTCCTTGTAGCCCATCTTGACCAGCTGGTCGAACATCCGGCGCTTGCGCTCGGGCGACATCGGGTCGATCAGGGCCTGGTTGCCGTCGCGCAGGTCGGTGGAGAGCCAGCGCGGGGCGACGGTGATCCGCTGGTCCGGCCAGGTGCGGTCCGGGATGTCCACCTGCTCGTAGCGGCCGTACTTGTGGATCGGCATGGAAGTGGGCTGCTGGCGGTTGGCCATGATGGCGTGGGCTCCTCAGGGTGTCCGGATGGTCGAGGGATCCGGATGTCCGGGGTGGACGGCCGACGACGCAACGCCAGAGCTCCGCGGGGAGGGAGTCGGCCTTGTGACTACAGGCCCTCGCCGCGGCAGCTAAGAAGAAGCAGCCCGAAACGCATGATGCGTGGCAGCCTATCCGAGCCGCCCCGGACTCGGGGACGTGTATCAGTATGCGGGACCGCCACCCCAAAAGGGACAAACAGTGCGCAGCACCACATTGCCCTAGCACATCGTCACGGAGCGTCGCCCTCCTGTCCCGGTATTTCACCAATCACGGTGGCCTCTAGTGACATCAGTGTCACGGAGTGCAATGGTGCGGGGCATGACGACCAACGGGGGCTTCGAGCCCGTCTTCTGCACGATCGTGCCGCCGCACGTCCTCGACAAGCTCGCGCAGGCCGAGGACTCCGCGCTCTCCGGGCCGGCCCGGAGGTCCCTGGAGCACGACGCCTACCAGCGCACCAAGCGCCGCCTGACCACGGTCATCGGTGCGCCCTCCGTCGCCGCGCCCAAGGACACCGCCGCCGACCAGCCGCACCGCACGATCTACGACGCCCACCACACCCAGGACCTGCCCGGCACCCAGGTCCGCGCGGAGGGTGCCGACGCGGTCCCGGACGCCACCGTCAACCGCGCCTACGCGGGCCTCGGCGCCACCTTCGAGCTGTATCTGAAGGCGTACGGCCGGCACTCCATCGACGGCAACGGGCTGCCGCTGGACGCCAGCGTCCACTACGACCAGAACTACGACAACGCGTTCTGGAACGGCGAGCAGATGGTGTTCGGCGACGGCGACGGCGAGATCTTCCTCGACTTCACCATCCCGGTCGACGTCATCGGCCACGAGCTGACCCACGGCGTCACCCAGCACACCGCGAACCTGGAGTACTTCGGTCAGTCCGGCGCGCTCAACGAGTCGGTCTCGGATGTCTTCGGCTCGCTGATCAAGCAGTACACCCTCGGCCAGACCGCCGCCGAGGCCGACTGGCTGATCGGCGCGGGCCTGCTCGCCCCGCACGTCCACGGCACCGCGCTGCGCTCGATGAAGGCCCCGGGCACCGCGTACGACGACCCGAACCTGGGCAAGGACCCGCAGCCGGCGAGCATGGACCACTATGTCCGCACCGGCCGCGACAACGGCGGCGTGCACATCAACTCGGGCATCCCCAACCACGCCTTCTACCTGGTCGCCACGGCCATCGGCGGCAACGCCTGGGAGAAGGCCGGGCAGATCTGGTACGACGTGCTCACCGGCGGCGAGCTCAAGACGGACGCGCAGTTCACCGACTTCGCCACGCTGACGGTGAAGGCCGCCCGGGAGCGGTACGGCGCCGGGGACGAGCTCCAGGCCGCGCAGAAGGCGTGGGAACAGGTCGGGGTGCGGACGCTGTAGCGCTGCGACACTGAGCCCATGCGTATTCGAGTACGGCGCACGGGCGGTTTCGCGGGCATCGAACGCCGGGCCGAGGTGGACACCTCGGGCCGGCCCGACGCTCTCGCGTGGCACGCCCTGGCCGAGCGCGTCCTCGCGTCCGGCCGGAGCACCCCACCCGCCGGCGTCCCGGACGGCTTCCGGTACGAGATCACCGTGGACGGCCGCACGGTGTACGCGGCGGATCCCCGACTCACCGAGGAACAGCGGGAGTTGATCACGAAGGTGCTGAAGGAAGGTGCGTGACAACGGGTTTCCGCCGGGGCGTTGACTTACGTTACCGGGGGTAAGGATGATCCGGCCATGGCGACTGACGCAGGCAATCCGATACCTCGGTTCCCGGCCGGCTTCCTGTGGGGTGTGTCGACCTCCGCCCATCAGATCGAGGGGGCGGCGGACGAGCGCGAGGCGTCCGTGTGGGACGTGTTCACCGCCGAGCCGGGGCGGGTGAAGGACGGGTCGACGGCGGCGGTGGCCTGTGACCACTACCACCGCCATCAGGAGGACGTGGACCTCCTCGCCGGCCTCGGCGTGGACGCGTACCGGTTCTCCGTCTCCTGGCCCCGGGTGAACTCCCCCGGGGGCCTTGACTTCTACGACCGCCTCGTGGACGAGCTGTGCGCGGCGGGCGTACGGCCCGTACCCACCCTCTTCCACTGGGACCTGCCCGCCTCCCTGGACTGGCTCCGGCGGGACACGGCGGACCGGTTCGCCGAGTACGTCTCCGTCGTGGCCGAACGGCTCGGCGACCGCGTAACCAAGTGGATCACCCTCAACGAGCCCGCCGAGCACACCCTCCTCGGCCACGCCCTCGGCGCCCACGCCCCGGGCGAACAGCTCCTCTTCGACGCGCTCCCGGTCGCCCACCACCAGCTCCTCGCCCACGGCCTCGCGGTACGGGCCCTGCGCGCGGCCGGGGCGGCGGACATCGGCATCGCCAACTCCCACGGCCCCACCTGGCCCGCCTCCGCCGAACCGGCCGACGTGGAGGCGGCCGGCTTCTACGACGTCCTGCTCAACCGCCTCTTCGCCGAGCCGGTCATCCTCGGCCAGTACCCCGAGGGAATGGCCGAGTTGATGCCCGGAGACGTCGCGGCCGACCTCGAGATCATCGGCGAACCGGTCGACTGGTACGGGATCAACTACTACGCGCCGACGCGGGTGGGTGCCCCGAGCGGCACCGACAGCGAGTACGGCGGACTGGCGCTGCCCGCCGAACTCCCCTTCTCGGTACGGGAGATCGAGGGCCGGCCGGTGACCGACTTCGGCTGGCCGGTCGTCCCGGAGGGCCTCACCGAGCTGCTGTGCGGCTTCCGCGAGACCTACGGCGACAAGCTCCCGCCGGTCGTCATCACCGAGAACGGCTGCTCCTACGACGGCCTCGACGACCAGGACCGCATCGCCTACCTGGACGCCCACGTCCGCGCCCTGCACGCCGCCATGGAGGCCGGCGTGGACGTGCGCGGGTACTTCGTGTGGTCCCTGATGGACAACTTCGAGTGGGCCGAGGGGTATCAGCGGCGCTTCGGGCTCGTGCACATGGACTACGACACGCTGAAGCGCACTCCCAAGGCCTCCTACCACTGGTTCCGGGACATGCTCCGGGCCCAGAGATGACGGCACACGGATGACCACGGTCCGCGTCTCGGGCGCGCTCGCCGAGCCAGTCGAACCGGTCGGCCGGGGCTGGACGGCGGCCCTCTCGCTGGCCAACGGGGCGATCTGGGTCGGCTGGTTCGGCCCGCTGCAGATCCTGCTCGCCTCCCAGGCGGGGGACTTCGCGCCCGGCTCCGGGATGTCCAAGGAGACGATGCTGGCCTGGGTGACCGGCGCCGGCGCGGTGGTCTCCCTGCTCGCCAACCCGCTCTTCGGCGCCCTGTCCGACCGTACGACGGCCCGCCCCGGCCGCCGTACGCCGTGGATCGTCGCCGGGGCGGCGGGCGGCGCGCTGTCCCTGCTGCTGCTCGCGAGGGCGGGCGGGATGTGGACCATGGCGGTGGGCTGGTGCCTGGTGCAGCTCACGCTGAACGCGGCGTTCGCGGCGGTGACCGCGGCCGTGCCGGACCGGGTGCCCCGGCTCCAACGGGGTGCGGTGGGCGGCTGGCTGGGCGCGGCGCAGATCCTGGGCGTGGTCGGCGGCACGGGGCTCGCGACCGTGGCGGGCGGAGTGGGGGCCGGGTATGCGGCGTGCGCGGTGTTCACGGCGGTGGGGGTGCTGCCGTACGTGCTGCGGTATCCGGATCTGCAGCTGACGGCCGACGACCGGCCGCCGTGGTCCTGGCGCGGCTTCCTCGCGGGCTTCTGGCTGAGCCCGAGCCGATATCCCGACCTGGGCTGGGCCTGGCTGACCCGGTTCCTGATCAACCTCAGCAACTCGCTGGTGCTGTTGTACCTCCTCTACTACCTGCGGGACCGTCTGCACTACGCCGACCCCGGCCAGGGCGTGCTCATCCTGACGGCCGTCAACAGTCTGACGCTGATGGCGACGGTCGTGGCGGGCGGCGTCTGGTCGGACCGGACGGGCCGGCGCAAGCCGTTCGTCGTCTGGTCGGGCGTGCTGATGGCGGTGGCCACGGCGGCCCTGGCCGGCTGGCAGACCTGGCCCGGCGCGATCGTGGCGGCGGCCGTCCTCGGCGTCGGCTTCGGCGTGTTCACCTCTGTCGACTTCGCGCTGATGACGGACGTCCTGCCGAGGGCGCTGGACCGGGGCAAGGACCTCGGCGTGATCAACGTGGCCAACGCCCTGCCCCAGGTGGCGGCCCCCGCGCTGGCGGCCCCGATCGTGACCTACCTGGGCGGCTACACGGTGCTGTACCTGGTCGCGGCGGTGATCGGGCTGGCGGGAGCGGTGCTGGTGGGGCGGATCAGGGGCGTGGACTAGGCGGCTCAGAGAACTCCGGCGTCACGGGCCGACCAGACTGTGGGGTGGAGGGGCCGGTAACCGAGGTCCCGGCGGATCCGCTCGGTGGACATGATGCCCAGCCACGGGTCGGGGTCGGTCCGGGTGTGCATGTCGGCGGGCGGCTCGGCGCCGTTGAGCCGGTGCAGGTCGACCGCCGTGACCGGGGCGTCGTCGGCGATGTTGTAGACCGGGCCGCTCACCGCCGGTGCGTACAGCAGGCGCAGCAGGCCCTGGGCGACGTCGGCGTGGTGGCCCATGTGCAGCCGCTGGGTGGACGCCCAGTGCGCGGCCCAGCGCAGGGACTGGGCGAGGTGCGGGTCGCCGTCGCCGTAGACGAAGGGCAGCCGGCCGACCCGCACCTCCATGCCCTCCAGCGCGAGCAGTTCCCGTTCGGCCGCCGCCTTGGACTCGGGGTAGGCGCCCCACATCGCGCCGCCGGGCCGGGTCTCGTCGTCCTCGGTCAGCGGGCGGCCCCGCCCGACGCCGTACACGAGTCCGGTGCTGACCTGCACGAAGCGTCGTACGCCCGAGGCGAGCGCGGCGCGGCCCAGGGCCACGGCCGCGTCCCGGTTGACGGCCCACGCCTCCTCGTCCGGCACCCCGCGGAAGGACGCCGCGATGTTCACGACCGCGTCCACTCCGGTGAGCGCCTTGCCGAGCGTCTCGTCGTCCCGCAGATCGCCGACGGCGACCTGGGCGCCCAGGTCCGCGAAGGCATCGCCGCGCGCCGCGTCCCGCACCAGGACCCGTACCTGCTCGCCCGGCTGTCGCTGCGCCAGCAGCCTGGGTACGAAGCGCCGGCCGACCTGTCCCGTCGTGCCCGTCACCAGTGTCAGCATGTTCTGCTCCTCTCGGTCCGGTGCCACCACTGTCGGACGGGGCCGCGAGGTGCGGGAGAGACCTCCCGATCAGGGGATCGGCACTCCCTGGATAACCCCTGCCTTCTGCTCCACCCTGAAGAGGTGAACCGAGCCGAACTCGCCGACTTCCTGCGCCGTGGCCGTGCCCGGCTGGACCCGACCGACGTGGGGCTCGCGCCCGGCGCCCGCCGCCGTACCCCGGGCCTGCGGCGGGAGGAGGTGGCGTCGCTGGCCGGCATGTCGGTCGACTACTACACCCGGCTGGAACAGTGCCGGGGCCCGCGCCCGTCCCGCCAGATGCTCACGGCACTGGCCCGGGCGCTGCGTCTGACCGACGACGAGCGGGACCACCTCTTCCATCTGTCGGGCGAGGAGCCGCCGCGCCGCGACAGGGTGTCGGCCCATGTCTGTCCCGGGCTGCTGCTGGTCCTGGACCGGCTGTACGACGCGCCGGCGCTGGTGGTGACGGACTGCGGCGAGGTGCTGGCGCAGAACGCGCTGTCGCGGGCGCTGTCAGGAGACGTGCTGGCCCGCCCGGCGCGAGAGCGCAATCTGGTCCGGCGCTACTTCCTGGACCCGGCGGCGCGCGAGATCTTCCCGCCGGAGGACCGGCCGGAACACGCGCGCCAGCACGTGGCGAACCTGCGCGCGGTGGCCGCCGCCCGCCCCGACGACCCCGAGCCGACCGCCCTGGTCGCCGAACTCCGCGCCGCCAGCGAGGAGTTCAGCTGCCTGTGGGAGACCCACGAGGTGGCGGTACGCCGCAGCTCGACCAAACGCTTCCGGCACCCGGTGGTGGGCCTCCTGGAACTCGACTGCGAGGTCCTGCTGTCCGCCGACCACCGCCACCACCTCGTCCTCCACACGGCCCGCCCGGGCACGGAGTCGTACGAGCGGCTGCAGTTGCTCAGGGTGGTGGGGTTGCAGGACATGGCCCCACAGGGCGCTGTCGGTTAGAAGCCGAGCTTCCTCAGCTGCTTGGGATCCCGCTGCCAGTCCTTCGCCACCTTGACATGCAGATCCAGGAAGACCGGCGTCCCCAGCAGTGCCTCGATGTGCTTGCGGGACTTGATGCCGACCTCCTTCAGGCGCTTGCCCTTGGGGCCGATGATGATGCCCTTCTGGCTGGGGCGCTCGATGTAGACGTTGGCGTGGATGTCCAGCAGGGGACGGTCCGCGGGGCGGTCCTCGCGCGGGAGCATCTCCTCCACGACCACGGCGATGGAGTGCGGCAGTTCGTCCCGCACGCCCTCCAGCGCGGCCTCGCGGATCAGTTCCGCGATCATGACCTGCTCGGGCTCGTCCGTGAGGTCACCCTCGGGGTAGAGCGCCGGGCCCTCGGGCAGCAGCGGGATCAGCAGGTCGGCCAGGAGGTCCACCTGCTTGGCGCCCACCGCCGACACCGGCACGATCTCCGCCCACTCGATGCCCAGGTCCTTGCCGAGCTGGTCGATGGCGATCAGCTGCTCGGCGAGGGTCTTGGAGTCGACCAGGTCGGTCTTGGTGACGATGGCGACCTTCGGGGTCTTCCGGATCCCGGCCAGCTCCTTGGCGATGAAGCGGTCACCGGGACCGATCTTCTCGTTCGCCGGCAGACAGAAGCCGATCACGTCGACCTCGGCCCACGTCGTCCGTACGACGTCGTTGAGCCGCTCGCCGAGCAGCGTGCGCGGCTTGTGGAGCCCCGGGGTGTCCACCAGGATCAGCTGGGCGTCCGGACGGTGCACGATCCCGCGCACCGTATGCCGCGTCGTCTGCGGCTGGTTGGCGGTGATCGCCACCTTCTGCCCGACCAGAGCGTTCGTGAGGGTGGACTTGCCCGCGTTGGGACGGCCCACGAAGCAGGCGAAGCCGGCGCGGTGGACGGTCTCGGCCGGCTCTTCGGATGACGGGGTACGAACGCTCATGCCGTTCATTGTCCCTGATCCTCGAGCCCCGCCGTACCGTGAGGTTTCGGTAACCCTCAGGCAATGAAACGTCACGGAAACACACCTGTACGCATCCGGAAACGCTCACCGGTGACCCTCTGACGAGCCCGCCCACCCGTTGGAGACGCCCGTGACCTTCGCCGCCGCGCACGTGAACACCGGCGACACCGCCTGGCTGCTCGCCGCGACCGCCCTCGTCCTGCTGATGACGCCGGGTCTGGCCCTGTTCTACGGCGGCATGGTCCGCACGAAGAGCGTCCTCAACATGCTGATGATGAGCTTCGTGTCGATCGCCCTGGTCACGGTGGTGTGGCTGGCGGCCGGCTACTCCCTCGCCTTCGGCGACGACGCGTTCGGCGGGCTCATCGGCGGACTCGACCAGGCCGGAATGGCGCACCTCGGCCCCGGCAGCGTGCACGGCACGGTCCCCACCCTCCTCTTCGCCACCTTCCAGCTCACCTTCGCGATCATCACGGCCGCGCTGATCAGCGGTGCGGTCGCCGACCGGACGAACTTCTCGGCGTGGCTGGTCTTCGTCCCCGTCTGGACCCTCCTCGTATACGTTCCGATCACGCACTGGGTGTGGGGACCGGGCGGCTGGATCGCGAACGCGCTCGGCGCGCTCGACTTCGCGGGCGGTCTGCCCGTCGAGATCACCTCCGGCGCCTCCGGTCTCGCCCTGTGCCTGGTCCTCGGGCCCCGGCTCGGCTTCAAGAAGGACGCCATGCGGCCGCACAACCTGCCCATGGTGATCCTCGGCGCCGGTCTGCTCTGGTTCGGCTGGTTCGGCTTCAACGCGGGCAGCGCGCTCGGCGCGAACGGCCTCGCCGCGGCCGCCTTCCTCAACACCCTGGCCGCCGGCTGCACCGGCCTGCTGGGCTGGCTGTTCGTCGAGCAGAAGCGGGACGGCCACCCCACCACCCTGGGCGCCGCCTCCGGCGCGGTCGCCGGCCTGGTCGCGATCACCCCGTCCTGCGGCACGGTGTCCCTGCTCGGCGCACTGGTCGTCGGCCTCGCCGCCGGTGTCGTCTGCTCCTACGCGGTGAGCTGGAAGTTCAGGCTGAACTACGACGACTCCCTGGACGTCGTCGGCGTCCACCTGGTCGGCGGCGTCATCGGCACCCTGCTGATCGGCCTGTTCGCCGAGAAGGCGATGACCGGCGGCACCGAGGGCCTTTTCTACGGCGGCGGGCTCGCCCCGCTCGGCAAGCAGGCGCTCGCCGTGGTGGTCGTGGCCGTGTACGCCTTCGCGGTGACGTACGGCCTCGGCAAGCTGCTCGACAAGGCGCTGGGCTTCCGCGCGAGCGAGGAGCAGGAGCACACCGGCCTGGACCTTACGGTGCACGCCGAGACGGCTTACGATCACGGGGTCCTGGGCCACGGCGCCCCGGTCTCCCACTCCGTCCTCACCGGCATCAGCACGCAGAAGGTCGACACCCAGGCATGAAGCTCATCACCGCGATCGTCAAGCCGTACCGTCTGGACGAGGTCAAGACCGCCCTGCAGGAGCTGGGTGTGCACGGTCTGACCGTGACCGAGGCGAGCGGCTACGGCCGGCAGCGCGGCCACACCGAGGTGTACCGGGGCGCCGAGTACCGGGTCGACCTGGTGCCGAAGGTGCGCATCGAGGTCGTCGTGGAGGACGCGGACGCCGAACCCGTGATCGATGCGATCGTCAGGGCCGCACAGACGGGAAAGATCGGGGACGGGAAGGTGTGGGCCGTACCCGTGGAGACGGTCGTCCGCGTGCGGACCGGCGAACGCGGCCCCGACGCGCTCTGACCAGCAGCATCCCGGCCGCCAGGCCCGCGGCGAACACCAGCGCCGCGACCAGCCAGGGCAGTGCGAGGAAGGCGGCGCTCGCCGACTGCCGGGTGCCGGGCGCGCTCGCACTCAACGTCACGTCCGTCCGGTCGAGTTGGGGCGCTCCGCGCCAGGTCTCGGTGAGCCGTACCGACTGCCCCGGCAGCAGCTCGGACGGCACCCGGGTCAGCTCGCGGTCGAGCAGTGTACGGCCGAACAGCCCGCGTGCCTTCAGCTCCACCTTGGGATCGAGAGTGACGTTCCCGGTGTTGCGCAGGGTGTAGGAGACGGTCGCCGTGCCGGTGCCGAACCCCGGGATCGGGGGCTGGTGGTGGCTGATGTGCAGCTGTCCGACGGAGAGCGCGGGCAGCGTGGGCCCGCTGACCCGGAGGTAGACACGGGCGCCGACGGCCCGCTGCACGCCGAGGGCCAAGGAGCCGCCGCCGGGATCGACACGTTCGTCCAGGGCGACGATCGCACCGGGGTGGTCGCCGGGTTCGGCCCCGTCGGGCACGCGCAGGGTGAAGGGCACGGTGACGGTCTTGTGGCCGGGCACGGTGATCCGGGACTTCGCGAGCCGCGCCCAGGCACCCACCCCGAGCATCCGCTCCTTCAGCGTGCGTACGGCGAAACCGCCGTCCCGGGCGGTGTTGTAGGCGTCGGCCGCGTAGAGGCGGAAGGTGAGCGGCCCGCCCGTCCTGTTCTGGACGGCGACCTTGTCGGTGAGGGTCTGGCCGGGGTCGGCGGAGAGGTAGAAGTAGGGCCGCGCGGCGATCTTCGAGGCGACCGGGTAGACGGACCAGCTGCCGTTGTCGGCGGCGTGGGCGGGTGTGGCCTGCCATGCCAGCAACAGGCCCAGGAGGAGGACGTACAGCTTGCGCATGGGTGCGGACCCCCACGGACGGGCACGGATGGGAGACGGGGGAACGGGCGGGTGCGGACGCCCGCACGCTCAGGTGAGCGTCAGCGTGAGCACGCCGGAGTACGCGCCCGGAGGCGTGAACGCCGGCACGTCCAGGGAGAGCCCGGCGTCGACGGTGAACTCGCCGCCGGTGAGCGTGCCGTCGGAGGTGGACGCCAGGGTCGCGCCCGAGGAGCTCACGGCGCCCGCCGAGCCGGCCTTGCAGGTGCTGGGGCTGCCCGCCTTGGTCGCGCACGCGGGTGTCCAGCTCAGCTTCCCGGCGCCGATCGTGCCGCCGGGACCGGTGAAGTCGGTGACCTTGCCGGTCAGGGACCAGCCCGCGGGCCCGCCGCGGAAGTCCTGGACGGTCACCGTCTGCAGCTTGCCCGTCGAGGCCCCGCCCTTGCCGAAGTCGACCGCCGACAGCGCGACGGAGTCCCCGGCCTGGGACATGGACAGCGTGCCCGCCTTGACCGTGGTGGTCAGCTTCTGGCTGCCGGGCGGGGCGGGGGTGTTGTCGTCGACGGCGTAGGCCGCGGGCCCGGCGCCCTTGTCCGCACTCCAGGAACCGTCTTCGTAGGCCACGATCCCGGTCGTCGTCTTGTCATTGACGACCAGCGAACCGCTGAAGGAACCCTGGGCGTTCGCGGTCACGGTGGCCGTGTCGGCCGTCTGCCGGTCCCCGGAGCGCCCGGCCAGGGTGACGGTGGCGCCCGGCGTGAAGTTCGTCCCGTTCACCGTGACACTGGCGCCGGGGTCACCGGAGGCCGAACTCAGCGAGATGGCCCGGGTGTTGGCCGGAGTGCCGTCGGTCGCGGTGACGGTCTGCGACACCGGGGCGGGCGGGTTGGTGACCGTGCACGGGGTGTCCAGCTCGAGGATGTAGCTGGTGTGGATGTTGTAGTCGCCGGGCGAGAGGGTGATCTGCCCGGCCTTGGTGACGGTGAACGTGCCGGTCATGGAGAAGGACGGGAACGCGGCCTTCCCCGGCACCGGCGGGTTCTTCTTCGGCCCGGCGACGGTCACGTCCCCCGTCTGGGCGCCACCGAGGGTGACCTTCCCGGTCGGGGTCATGATGTCGGCGGGCAGGGCGAGGTCGGTGGGGTTGCTCGCGGCGGCCGTCACCACGGTGTAGGTCACGGTGACGGTGTCGCCGACCTTGGGATCGGCGTTGTCCACCGACACGTTGGCGGTCGTGGTGCCGTCGATCGGCGGGATGCCCGCGACGGCGGGCGGGATGCAGTGCGTGGCGAAGTCCACGTTCGTGCCGGCGGCACCGGCCGGACAGGCCAGCGGGCCGCCCGCGGCGACCGCGAGCGCGGTCGCCCCGAACAGGGACGCCCAGCGCCACCGTCGGGATCTTCGTGGTCTTGGGGGTGTGGAACCCATGGGGCCCCCTCCTGAGGGTTGCGGGCGCAGCGGATCGTCTGCGCCGACAGGGGGCATTGATGTGGAGCGGAAGTGAGAAGTCAATGGAGATGCCGCAGAAACCTGACGGATCATCAGTTCTCGTCGGTTTCTGCGGCATCCGGAACAGATCGCTCAGTTCGGCAGGCCGGCGGGATCAGTCGAAGACGAAGGGGCCGGGCGACTGCGGGCCGTTCGCCGTGCAGGTCACGGTGACCCCGAAGATCACCATCTTCAGCGAGCCGCCGTAGGCGTCCAGGCTGTCACCGGAGGCGACGGTGCCGGGGAGCGGGCCGACGCTGACGGAGTCGCCGGTGTTCATGGCGGGGTTCTTGGTCCCGCTGAACACCACCGATCCGCCACCGGCCTTGGCCAGGGTGAGGGTGGAGGAGATGGAGTCCTGCGCGACCGCGACCGGCGCGGTGATCGCGGAGGAGGTGAGGGTGATGGTGGCCGAGGTACCGCTCTGGGTGGCGGTGAGCGTGGCCGCGCCGCCGCCGAAGACGCCGCAGCTCGCGGTGATGGTCGCCGACTGTGGGGTGACGGCGGCCGCGGAGGGTGCGAAGGCGAGACCGGTGACCGCGAGGGCCCCGGCGGCCAGTGCCGCACCCGTGGTCGTGCGCTTGCCTCTCATGGGGATCCGCTTCCCTTCCCTGTGGGGAGTGCGATGTGGGGGGACACCGACGGGCGGGTGCGGATCTGACGACCCGTCGGAAAGGTACGGCTTTATTGATGCGCGAGTGCAAGACGGCGACAAGGTTGAAATCCGGCCGACCTTTCGGTCGGTGCGCTCTCGGCCGAGCGAGACGGGTGGGCGGGTGGCAAACGGGGGCCCAGGGGGCGGGGCCCCCTGGTACGTCAGCCTGCGGAGACGGTCACCCGCACAGCACCGTCGGCCCCGGCCAGCAACACCGGCGTCCCCGCACCCCCGAGGTCGGCAACAGCAGCCAGGTCCTCGGCCGCCACAGACTCCGCCTCCGTCACAAGCGCCGCCGCCTCCAACGACGTAGCCCCCGAGGCCACCGCCATGGCCACGGCAGTACGGAGCGCGCTCAGCTTCAGCGAGGGCAGCGCGACCGACCCGGCGGCATACGTGCGCCCGGTCTCGTCCCGTACGGCCGCCCCCTCCGGCACACCGTTACGGACCCGCACGGAACGGGCCAGGGTCACGATCTTGCGGTCCTCGGGGTCAAGCGCGTTGCTCTCGGTCATGCCCCGAGCATACGAAGCCCGAGCCCCGTCACCCCGCCACGGGGTACATCGCGCCCCGCCGCCCCTCCGGAGAGGCCAGCCACTCCAGCTTCGCCGCGGTGTTCGCCTCCTCCAGCGGAGTGTGCAGCACGATCATCAGATCGGGCCGGGCCGGCACCTTCATCACGGTCGACTCCACCACCAGCAGCCCGGCCAGCGGATGCTCCAGCTCCTTGCGGATCTGCCCCTGGTCCTCGATGTCCCGCTCGGCCCACATCTCCCGGAACTCGGCACTGGCCTCGCTCACCTCGTCGAGCACCGCACGGAAGCCCTCGTCGTCCGGCCGTGCCGCACACGCCGCGCGGAACTGTGCCACGACCGTCCGCGCGTTCTGCTCCCAGCTGTGGCTGCGCGCGCGGTACAGCGGGTCGGCGAAGAAGTCGACGAGACAGTTCTGCGTGTTGTCCGGCCGCATGCCGAGCACGATCGCGGCCGCGTCGTTGTACATCACGCAGTTGTAGTACGCATCCATGATGTGCGCCGGATACGGCATCCAGGTGTCGATCAGCCGCCGCAGCCCGTCGCAGTTCGCCCGCTTCCGCTCGGGCGCCACTTCGGGCGCCGGCGGGTTCATCCCGGCCAGCAGGTACAGATGCCGGCGCTCGGCGTCGCTCAGCCGCAGCACGCGGGCGACGGCGTCGAGCACCTGCGGGGAGACGGAGATCTCCCGCCCCTGCTCCAGCCACTGGTACCAGGAGGCGCCCACACCGGCGAGCACCGCGACCTCCTCCCGGCGCAGTCCGGGCGTACGGCGCCGGCCGCCGCCGACGGGCAGCCCGGCCTCCTCGGGGCTGACCCGGGCCCGTCGGCTGATCAGGAACTCGCGCAGCTCCTCGCGCCGGTGACTCCTCGTCGCCTCAACAGCAGGCACGTACCGTTCCTCCCCCGTCATGATGGGCCCCGTCGTGATGGGCCCCGTCGTGTCTGGTGGTGCCACCACCACCATAAGTTCCGACTCCCCACCGGTGTTCCGCGCGCCCGAAGCTCAGGACATGGCGATCGACACCACCACCCAGTCCACCCCCACCGCGGGCTCGACACTCGACACCTCCCGGCCGCCCCGGTTGTCGACGCGTGACAAGCTCGTCCTGTTCGTCCTGTGCGCCGCCCAGTTCATGGTCGCGCTGGACTTCTCCGTCCTGAACGTGGCCCTGCCGGCACTCGGCACCGACCTCGGCATGAGCCGCTCGGCCCTGCAGTGGGCGGTCACCGCGTTCGCGCTCCCGTCCGGCGGCTTCCTGCTCCTCTTCGGCCGTATCGGCGACCTGTACGGCCGCCGCAGACTGTTCCTGACCGGCCTGGCCCTGTTCGGCGCGGCCTCGCTGCTGGCGACCCTGGCCTGGGACCCGGCGTCCTTCCTCACCGGACGCGCGCTGCAGGGCCTCGGCGCGGCGGCGATCGTCCCGACGGGCATGTCCCTGCTGACCACCACCTTCCCGGAGGGCCCGGCCCGCGACCGCGCCCTCGGCATCTCCGGCACGCTGCTATCACTGGGCTTCACCGTCGGCATGATCGCGGGCGGCGTGCTGACGGACGCGCTCGGCTGGCGCTCCACGATGGCCCTGCTGTCGGTGTTCGCGCTGATCGTGCTGCCGCTGGCGCCGGGCCTGCTGCCGGAGTCGCGCACCCCGGAGCGGCCGCGCCTGGACGTGCCCGGCGCGCTCACCGTCACCGCAGGTCTGCTGTCCCTGATCTACGCCCTGTCCACGGCCGCCGACCACGGCTTCGGCCGCCCCGACGTCGTCACGGGGCTGATCGCCGGCGTGCTCCTGCTGGCCACGTTCACGGTCGTCGAGTCCCGTACGGCCGCCCCGCTCGTCTCCCTGCCGATGCTGCGCCGCCGCACGGTGGCCTGGGGGAACGTGGGCGGTCTGGTCACCTTCTCGATGATGTCCACCGTCATCTTCGTCCTGACCCTGTACCTCCAGGAGATACTGCACCTGTCGGCCTTCGAGACGGGCCTGGTCTTCGGCGTCCAGGGCGTGCTGTCGGCCGTCGCCGGCACCCTCGCCCCGAAGGTCATCGGCCGCTTCGGCGCCCGCCGCACCCTGGTCGGCTCGCTGACCGGCCAGGGCGCGCTGATCGCGACGCTGCTCCTGCTGAACGCCCACACCTGGTCGGTCTGGCTCGCCACGGCCGCCGTGTCCCTGGCCAGCATGTTCCACCTGGGCGCGATCATCTCGTACGGCCTGACCGTCACCTCCGGCGTCCCGGACGAGGAGCAGGGCCTGGCCACCGGCCTGGTGACCTCCACCCAGCAGGTCGGCATCACGGTCGGCATCCCGCTGCTGGGCGTCCTGGCCACCACGTCCCACGACCTGCTGACCGGCGTCCACACGGTCCTCGTCCTGGACGCGGCGATCGTCCTGGCCGCCGCCGTACTGGTCGGCCTGGGCCTGCGCCAGGGCCGGCGTCAGTCCAGGGTCTGAACGATCTCGCTCCGCGCGGCCGTGTGCACCACACGGCCGCGCGCGCCGTTGACCAGGGGAAGGCAGGGGGCGACATGCCCGCACTCGACATCGGCGACGATCGGCGCCCCGAGCGGGCCGAGCGCGTCGAGCACGGCCTCGTGCTGGGTGAGGGTGCGGCCTGCGGGGGCGCGGGTGCGGCCGACCAGGACGGCGGCGGCGCGGTCGAAGAAGCCGGCGAGGCGCATGCCGTGCAGATGACGGCAGATGGTGTACGCGTTGTCCTCGCACGCCTCGACGTAGACGAGCAGCGGCTCGTCCCCGGCGAACCGCGAGGTGTCGAGGTACGGCGTCCCCGCGAGAGGGGCGAGGGTCTCGACGCACCCTCCGATCAGCCGACCCTCGACGTCGACGTCACCGTCCCCGTCGAGCCGGGTCCAGGCGCCCTCGGCGTCCAGAGTGAGGTCGCGGATCTCCGGGTGGCGCCGCCAGTCGTCGTGCCCCCGGACCGGTATCGCCCGGGCGGCGGCTGCGAGAACGGCTCCCCCTGCGGCGCGGCCACGTTGTTCAGCCCGGACTTGAGGCCATCGGGCGCCCGATACGGGGTGTCCGCCAACTTCCCCGATCTGGTGGGGTCTTGGCACCCCGCACGAGGTCGGTTCGGGCTGGACCGCAACCTTCGGGTTGGAAGCCCTCTCTTTCAGGTGGGGAGCGGAGTCACGAGGTTGTTGCCGTGCACGCGACCCGCATCGCCGCGTCGGTCAGCTCAACCACACAGGCGATGGTCCGGGCGCTCATGTGCCCGGAACTGTCCATGCACCGGCCGACGACCCCCTCGTACCCCCGCGCCTCGATCTCCCGCAGCGACATCGAGCCGCCCCTGCAGCTCCTTGCCACTCCAGCGGAGGGAGAGGTCACACCGCCACGCTCACGGGGGCGCAGGGGCGACCCCTCACCACCCGCCCCGGCAACGGAATTACGCCCGGTCCAGCCGCAGCCGCTCCGCCCGGGGCAGGCCGGCGGCGACGAGGTCGTACGAGTCCTCGATCAGCTCTTTCACCAGCCGGTCCGGCAGCTGGCCGTCGACGGTCACGGTGTTCCAGTGCCGCTTGTTCATGTGGTACCCGGGGATGATCAGCCCCTCGTGCTCCTCGCGCAGCCTGACCGCGTCCTCCGGGTCGCACTTGAGGTTGACCGTGAGAGGCCGCGCGCCCAGGTTCGTCAGGGCGAACATCTTGCCCAGCACCTTGAAGACCGAGGTCTCCGGGTTGAACGGGAAGTCCTCCACCGCCGCGTTGAAGGACAGGCAGAAGGCGCGCAGCTTCTCGGGCGTCACTCGGGTTTCGCCTCCTCGGCGGCCGGCACGGGTACGGGTTCCACCAGGACCGTGACGATCTTGTTCCGGCGTCCGGCCGCGGCCTCGGCGGTCAGTTTCAGCCGGCGCTCGTCGGGCAGCTCGACCTCGGCGGACGCGCCCGCGATGGGGACGCGGCCGAGGGCCTTGGCGAGCAGTCCGCCGACGGTCTCCACGTCCTCGTCGTCGTACTCCTCCAGGCCGTACAGCTCGCCGAGGTCGGTGATGTCCAGGCGGGCGGTGACCCGGAAGCGGTCGTCGCCGAGGTCCTCGACCGGGGGGAGTTCACGGTCGTACTCGTCGGTGATCTCGCCGACGATCTCCTCGAGGATGTCCTCGATGGTGACGATGCCGGCGGTGCCGCCGTACTCGTCGATGACGACGGCGACGTGGTTGCGTTCCTTCTGCATCTCGCGCAGCAGGTCACCGGCGTTCTTGGTGTCCGGCACGAAGGCGGCCGGCCGCATGGCGGTGGAGACCAGGTCGCCCTCCGCCTCCCGGCTGATGTGCGTCTTGCGGACCAGGTCCTTCAGATACACGATCCCGACGATGTCGTCCTCGCTCTCACCGGTGACCGGGATCCGGGAGAACCCGGAGCGCAGGGCGAGGGTGAGGGCCTGCCGGATGGTCTTGAAGCGCTCGATGGTGACCAGGTCGGTGCGCGGCACCATGACCTCGCGGACGAGGGTGTCGCCCAGCTCGAAGACCGAGTGCACCATGCGGCGCTCCTCGTCCTCGATCAGTGACTCCTTCTCGGCGAGGTCGACCAGCGCGCGCAGCTCCGCCTCGGAGGCGAACGGGCCGCGGCGGAAGCCCTTGCCGGGGGTGAGGGCGTTACCGATGAGGATGAGCAGGGACGGGATCGGTCCCATGATCCGGGCCAGCGGCAGCAGCACGTACGCCGCCGCGGTCGCGGTGTTCAGCGGATGCTGGCGGCCGATGGTGCGCGGCGAGACACCCACGGCGACGTACGACACCAGGACCATGACGCCGATGGCGATCAGCAGGGCCTGCCAGGTGGCGGTGAACTCCTCCAGGCAGGCGTAGGTCACGAGGGCCGCGGCCGCCATCTCGCAGGCGACGCGGACCAGCAGGGCCACGTTCAGATAGCGGGTGGGGTCGGCGGCGATCTGGGCGAGCCTGGCGCTGCCGCGGCGGCCGGACTTGACGGCCTCCTCGGCGCGGAAGCTGGACATCCGGGCGATGCCCGCCTCCGCGCAGGCGGCGAGCCAGGCGACGACGACCAGCGCGATCGCGCCGATCACGATCTGCGGAGACATGCGGGCCGCTTACGAGACGGTCGGCGCCGGGGACGGCCCGGTCAGCCCGCGCTCGGCCCGCCAGCCGTCCACGATGGCGGCCTGGAGCCCGAACATCTCGGCCTTCTCGTCGGGCTCCTCGTGGTCGTATCCCAGCAGGTGCAGCACCCCATGGACGGTGAGCAGCTGAAGCTCCTCGTCCATGGAGTGCTGCGTCGGGGCTTCGGTCCCCTGCTTGGCGGCGACCTCCGGGCACAGCACGATGTCGCCGAGCAGCCCCTGCGGCGGCTCGTCGTCGTCCTTGGACGGCGGCCTGAGCTCGTCCATCGGGAACGACATGACATCGGTCGGCCCGGGCAGGTCCATCCACTGGATGTGCAGCTGCTCCATGGCGTCGGCGTCCACGACGATCACCGAGAGCTCGGAGAGCGGGTGGATGCGCATCCGCGCGAGTGCGTAGCGGGCGATGTCGAGGATCGCCTGCTCGTCGACCTCGGTTCCGGACTCGTTGTTGACGTCGATCGACATGGTCGTGCTGGTCTACTTCCCCTTGGAGCCCTTGGCGCCGGACTTGCCCCGGCCGCCCTTGTGGGTGCCGTTCTCGGTGCCGTACTTGCTGTCGTATAGCTCGTACGCGTCGACGATACGGCCCACCAGCTTGTGCCGTACGACATCGTGGGACGACAACCGGGAGAAGTGGACGTCCTCGACGCCCTCCAGGATCTCCTGCACCTGCCGCAGACCGCTCTTGGTGCCGTTCGGCAGGTCGACCTGGGTCACGTCACCGGTGATGACGATCTTCGAGTCGAAGCCGAGGCGGGTGAGGAACATCTTCATCTGCTCGGGGCTCGTGTTCTGGGCCTCGTCCAGGATGATGAAGGCGTCGTTGAGGGTCCGGCCACGCATGTACGCGAGCGGCGCGACCTCGATCGTCCCCGCCGCCATGAGCCGCGGGATGGAATCGGGGTCGAGCATGTCGTGCAGCGCGTCGTACAGCGGGCGCAGGTAGGGGTCGATCTTCTCGTACAGCGTGCCCGGCAGGAATCCGAGCCGCTCCCCCGCCTCCACGGCCGGCCGGGTCAGGATGATCCGGTTGACCTGCTTGGACTGCAGGGCCTGTACGGCCTTGGCCATGGCCAGGTAGGTCTTGCCGGTACCGGCCGGTCCGATGCCGAACACGATGGTGTGCTTGTCGATCGCGTCGACGTACCGCTTCTGGTTGAGGGTCTTGGGGCGGATGGTCCGGCCCCGCGAGGACAGGATGTTCTGCGTCAGTACCTGCGCCGGGGTCTCAGGCCCGTCGCTCGTCCCGTTCTCGCTCGCCTTGAGCATGGCGATCGAGCGTTCCACTGCGTCCTCCGTCATCGGCTGCCCGGTGCGGAGCACCAGCATCATCTCGTCGAACACGCGCGAAATGAGGGCGACGTCGGCAGGGTCGCCGACCGCGCTGATCTCATTGCCCCGGACGTGTATGTCGGCCCCCGGGAAGGCCCTCTCGATCACACGCAGGAGGGAGTCGCCGGAACCCAGCACGGTCACCATGGGGTGCTGGGCGGGGACGGTGAACTGCGCTCTCGCCTGCTCCTGCGCGGGGGTGGTGTGAGCTGTGGGTGTCTGTGTCATGGGCCGGCGCTGAAGGCCTGCGCTTCCTCCTCGTCACGGCCGCGTAGCTGAGGGCGGCCTCGCGATTCCAGGGTACGACGGTGCACAGACAAGCCCGTAGGGCTTTTCGAACGGGTGACTTCTCGGCCGACCGAGCGGCGACCCCCCGAGGGCCACCTCTCAGCCGCCCGAGACGGGTGGGCGAACGGGGGTCCAGGGGGCGAAGCCCCCTGGACGTCAGCTGGACCGACGGAACCCGATGGTCGGCACGGCACGGCGCAAGGGCCACGGCCGGTCCAGCTCCTCCGGCACCAGCCCCTCGAGAAACGCATACCTCTGCAACGCCGCCGGATCCTGCCCGGGAAGGGCCTGAACGCGACGCCACCACGCCCCGATCTCCGACCACCCCGGCGCCGACAGGGACCCCCCGAACTCCTGCACCGACAGCGCCGCCGTGAGCCCGGCGAAGGCCAGCCGGTCCGCCAGCGGCCACCCCGCCAGCGACCCCGTCACGAACCCGGCGACGAAGACGTCCCCCGCCCCCGTCGGATCCAGCGCCTCCACGGCGATCGCCGGCACCTCCGCCGCCTCCCCCGTCCGCCGGTCCACGGCGTACGCCCCCTCCGGCCCCAGCGTCACCACGGCCACCGGCACGTACTCGGTCAACGCATGCGCGGCGAGCCGCGGACAGTCGGCCCCGGTGTACCGCTTCGCCTCCTCCGCGTTCGGCAGAAACGCCTCGCAGTGCTCCAGATCGGCGAGCCCGGCCAGATCCCACGCCCCCGTGTCGTCCCACCCCACGTCGGCGAAGATCCGCGTCCCCGCCCGCGCGGCCTGCGCGATCCACGGCGCGTGCGTACCGGGCGTCAGAGAGGCCACGGCCGCACGCGCGCGTGGCGGGCACTGCGCGGCCCCCTCCTGGATGAGCACGGCCTCCGGCGGCGGCTCGTGCCCGTGGGACACCATCGTCCGCTCACCCTCGTACGCCATCGACACCGTCACCGGCGAGTGCCAGCCGGGCACGGTCCGCGACCGCGACAGATCGATGCCCTCGCCCCGGTCGAGCGCGTCCCAGCAGTACTCGCCGTAGTGGTCGTCCCCGAAGGCAGCCGCCAGGGAGGTCCGCAGCCCGAGCCGGGCCAGCGCCGTGGCCATGTTGGCGACCCCGCCGGGGCTGGAGCCCATGCCCCGGGCCCAGGACTCGGTGCCACGCACGGGTGCCGAATCCAGCCCGGTGAAGATGATGTCGAGGAAGACCGTGCCCGTCAGATAGACGTCCCAGGGCGGGTCCCCGGGCCGGCGCAGCGCGGCGAGCGGGTCGACCTGGGCCTGACAGCGCGCGGCGGGGGTGAGGTGTTCCGGTTCCTCTCCGAGGATCGTGTGCGACGGGGTCACGGTGCGCTCCCTGGCGTGGTGCGGATCTGGCCAGTGTGCACCAATCACCCCGCCGCACAGGGCGTTACCAGCGGGGCATCACCGGCTGCCGCCAGCCCGGTTCGGCCACCCGCATCGCGGCCGCGTCGTCACGGTCGCGCAGCGAACCGTCGTCGTCCCACCGCCGGTGCAGCCGGGCCAGTTCGTCCCGGTCGAGCTCGACCCCGAGGCCGGGGGCGTCCGAGACCTCGGCCTTCCCGCCCCGGAACTCCAGCCGCTCGGTGAGGACGTCCTCGGACTGCCAGGGATAGTGGGAGTCGCACGCGTAGTGAAGCCCGGGGACCGTGGCCGCGACCTGGGTCATCGCCGCCAGGCTGATGCCCAGATGCGTGTTGGAGTGCATCGACACCCCGACCCCGAAGGCGGCGCAGACCGCGGCGAGCCGCTGGGTGTTGCGCAGCCCGCCCCAGTAGTGGTGGTCGGAGAGCACGACCTGCACGGCGTCACGCGTGAACGCCTCCTTGATCTCCCCGAAGGTGGTCACGCACATGTTGGTCGCGAGCGGCACCTCCGTCCCCGCCGACACCTCGGCCATGGCCGCCGTACTCAGCGTCGGGTCCTCCAGGTACTCCAGGACGTCCCCGAGTTCCTTCGCCACCTTCAGCGAGGTCTCGACCGACCAGGCGCCGTTGGGGTCCAGGCGCAACGGATGCCCGGGGAAGGCCTCGGCGAGGGCCCGTACGGCCGCGATCTCCTCCTCGGGCGGGAAGACACCGCCCTTGAGCTTGAACGACGTGAAGCCGTGCCGCTCCTTGAACTTCCGCGCCTGTTCCACGACTCCGGCCGGATCGAGGGCGGCGCCCCAGTCGTCCTCCTCGCAGACCACACCCTCCGGGTGGCCGGCCCACTTGTAGAACAGGTAGGCGCTGTACTCGACGGCGTCCCGCACCTTGCCGCCGAGCAGCGCGTGCACGGGCAGCCCGAGCGCCTTGCCCTGGGCGTCCAGGCAGGCGACCTCGAAGGCGGACAGCACCGACAGCCGGAGCTTGTCGGCGCTCTGCACCCCGCGCAGCCCGCCGGCGTCGACCTGTCCCTCGACCCGGGACGCGTCCACGCCGAGGTCGATCGCGAACAGTCCGTTCACGTCCATGACCGAGCGACCGGTGAGCCGTTCGGCCAGCGGGCGGGCGAGTTCCAGGTACTTGGTGTCGCCGTAGGTCTCGCCGAGCCCGGTGATCCCGTCGGCGGTGACGATCTCCACGATCAGCCGCGGGGTGTACGGCTGGTGCACGCCCTGGGTGTTGAGCAGCGGCGGGTCGGCGACCAGGATCGGCGTCAGCCGCACCTCGGCGATGGTCAGGTCACGGGTCACAGGGAGGCTCCTACGAGGTCGAGTCCGGCGGTGAGCAGGGCCTTGAGGTCGGTGAGGTCGGCGGGCCCGGGGCCGGTGAGCGGGGCGCGCACGGGGCCGACGCGCTGTCCGCGCAGCCGGGCCGCCGCCTTCACCAGGGACACGGCGTATCCGGGGGCGCGGTCACGGAGTTCCACGAACGGCACGTAGAAGTCCCGCAGCAGCTTGTCGACGGTCCCGTTGTCGGCGTCCCGCAGGGCGGCGAAGAAGGCGCCGGCGATCTCGGGGGCGAAGGCATGCACGGCGGAGGAGTAGGCGGGGACGCCGACGGTGGCGTAGGCGCGGGCCTGGATCTCGGCGGTGGCGGCGCCGTTGAAGAAGAGGAAGCCGTCGGGGGCGGCGAGGGTGAGGCGCTGGAGCCGGTCGAGGTCGCTGTGGCCGTCCTTGAGCCCGATGACGTTCGGGATGCGCGCGATGCGCCGCAAGGAGTCCGCCGTATAGGCGACTTGGCCGCGCTGGTAGGCGATCAGCGGCAGCCGGGTGCGCTCGGCGAGCCGCTCCAGCTGGGCGGCGAGGCCGTCCTGCGGGGCGTCGACCAGGTAGTGCGGCAGCACGAGCAGGGCGTCGGCACCGGCCTCCTCGGCGATCCGCGCGAACCGGGCGGCCTGCGCCCAGCCGTACCCGGTCCCGGCCACGACCGGCACGCGTCCGGCCGCCTCCTCGACCGTGACCCGGACGACCGTCCGGTACTCCTCCTCGTCCAGCGAGAAGAACTCCCCGGTGCCGCAGGCCGGGAAGACGGCGCCGGGCCCGGCGGCGAGCCGGCCGGCGACATGGGTGCGGAAGCCGTCGGGATCGAGGGAGCCGTCGTCATGGAACGCGGTGAGCGGGAAGGACAGCACCCCGCGCGCCATCCCCTCCCGCAGCCGCCGCGCCACTGCCTCGGGACTCGGATCGCCGCCCACCTTGACCATCTCCCCTTATGAATGACGTCCACATATGAGAACGAGCCTAGCGGCTCCTACCCGACCCCATCCCACACAAACCGAAAAGTGACGCAGATCGCACCCGCCGCCCTTCTTCCCGGAACCGCGTGCTTGGTACAACTTTTTCGCGGGTTCCTGTCCGTCGACAGGCGTCGCCCTTCCCCTTCTGCAATCCCTTCCTTTCGCCTGCCCTGGAACGCCCGTGTCCGCGCCCCGCCCCCTGCCCTGGCCCCTCGTCGCCCTCTTCACGGCCGGGTATCTCGCGCCCTATCTGCTGCCGACCACCGTCGGGCGGCTCGATTCCGCGCTTCCGCTCAACCCCACCCAGGCCGGGGCGATCGGCAGTGCGCTGCTGCTGAGTTCGGCGGCGGCCGGCTTCCTGCTGGCCTCCCGGGTCGACCGCATCGGCCCCCGCACGCTCGCCCGGCTCGGCCTCGCGCTCGCCGTCCTCGGCTACGGCGGCGCCGCCCTCACCGCCTTCGTGCCGGCCGTCGTCGCGGGCGCGGTCGTCGGCGGATTCGGCTCCGGCACGGTCACGGCGGTCGCCGCGAGCGGCATCGCGGCACACCGCGATCCGCACCGGGTCACCACACTGGGTCTGCTCGGCGTCTCCGCCCTGGCCGGCGCCCTGTACCTGACGATCCCCCACCTCGGCCCCGGCCACGGCCTGCCGCTGGCCGCCATCGCGCTCACGGCACTCGCCGTCCTCCCGGTCACCGGCCGCCTGTCCGGTCGTACCGCACCGGCCCGTACGACCGTCGCGCACGGCCGGCTCCCCCGCCCCCGCACCGGGCTGCTGCTGGCCGCCGCCATGCCCTGCTGGTCGCTCGCCCAGAACTCCCTCTGGGGCGTCAGCGGCCGGATCGGACTCGCCCAGGCCCACCTCACCGAGGTCACCGTCGGCGCGGTGTTCGCGGTCGCGCTCGGCGCCGGACTCGTCGGGGTCGTCGGCGCGGGCGCGCTCGGCCCCCGGCTGGGCCGGGCGGTGCCCATCGGCGCCGGTACGGCACTGATCGCGGGCTGCATCGCGCTCAGCGCGTCCGCGACCGATCTGACGGCCTTCGCAGCGGGCGAGATCTCCTGGAACCTGCTCTACCCGGTCGTCCTGTCATACGTCATCGGCCTCGCCGCCTCCCTCGACCCGCGCGGCCGCTGGGCGGTCCTGGTCGGCTCGGCGGCCTCACTGGGTACGGCGGCGGGACCGCTCACGGGGAACATGCTGGCGGCGGGCGCGGGCTTCCCGGTGATGGGACGGGTGCTCGGCGCCGGGCTGCTGCTGATCGCCGTACCGATGACGGCGGTGGCGCTGCGGGCGGGCAGGCGGCCCCTGCCGGTCGTGGAAGTCCCGGTGGAGTCGCCCGCCGTACCCGCGCAGCGTGCCTACGACACGGCGTCCCCGAACTCGTACGCGTCGACCTCGGCGATGTAGCGGGCCCGCCGTTCCTCGTCGTCCTCCAGGAAGGAGGCGAGGAAGGAGTTGCGGGCCAGCTCGCGCAGCCGGTCTTCACCGAGCCCCAGGGTCCGCTGAACGGCGTCGAAGTTGTCGCCGGCGTACCCGCCGAAGTACGCCGGGTCGTCGGAGTTGACCGTGCACAGCAGGCCGGCGTCCAGCATGGCCGGCAGCGGGTGGTCGGCCAGCGTGTCGACGGTGCGCAGGCGGACGTTGGACAGCGGGCACAGGGTGAGCGGGATCCGCTCCCGCACCAGCCGCTCGACCAGTGCCGGATCCTCCATGCAGCGCAGCCCGTGGTCGACGCGCTCGACGCCGAGCACGTCCAGGGCCTCGGTGATGTACTCCGGCGGCCCCTCCTCACCGGCGTGCGCGACGCGCCGCAGGCCGAGCCCGGCGGCGGCCTCGTACACCTCCCGGAACTTCACCGGCGGATGCCCGACCTCGGCGGAGTCCAGGCCGACGCCGGTGATCCGGTCCAGGTACGGCCGGGCTGCCTGGAGGATCTCCAGGGCCGACTCGGCGGACTCGTCCCGCAGGAAACACAGGATCAGCCCGGTGGAGACGCCGTGGTTCCGCTCGCTGCTACCCAGCGCCCGCCACAGCCCCTCCACGACCGTGCCCAGGGGAACGCCCCGCACCACATGGGCCTGCGGATCGAAGAAGATCTCCGCGTGCCGCACGCCCTGCGCGGCGGCCCGGGCGAGGTAGGCGTTCGCCAGGTCGGCGAAGTCCTGCTCGGTGCGCAGGACGGCCATCAGCTCGTAGTACAGGTTCAGGAAGGACTGGAGGTCCTCGAACCGGTAGGCCTTGCGGAGCTCGTCCGTGTCCGCGTACGGCAGGGTCACGCCGTTGCGGGCGGCCAGCTCGAACGCCAGCTCCGGCTCCAGGGTGCCTTCGATGTGGAGGTGCAGTTCTGCTTTCGGGAGGGGCATCAGAGCATCGTACGGATCTTTTACCGCCGTTTCGGAACCGGCACCCGCAGCAGGTCGTGCGCCACGGTCAGCTCGCCCTCGAAACCGGCGGCCCGCGCCTGCCGCTCGAACTCCTCGGGTTCGGTGTAGCGCTGGCTGAAGTGGGTGAGGACGAGATGCCGTACGCCCGCCTCCCGGGCGACGGCGGCGGCCTGCCCTGCGGTCAGGTGCCCGTGCTCCACGGCCAGTTCGACGTCCTCGTCCAGGAACGTCGACTCGATGACGAGCAGGTCGCAGCCCTCCGCGAGGGCGTGCACGCCGTCGCACAGCCGGGTGTCCATGACGAACGCGAACCGCTGGCCGCGCCGCACCTCGCTGACGTCCTCCAGCGTGACCTCCCCCAGCCGTCCCTCGCGCTGCAGCCGGCCGACGTCCGGGCCCTTGATCCCGTGCGCGGCGAGCCGGTCGGGCAGCATGCGGCGGCCGTCGGGTTCGATCAGCCGGTAGCCGTAGGACTCGACCGGGTGCGACAGCCTGCGGGCCTCCAGGGTGTACGACGGGGTCACCGCGAGGATGCCGTCGGCGGCCACCGGCGCCTCGGTGACGCCGACGGTCTCCCGGTAGGCCGTGGCATACCGCAGCCGGTCGAAGAAGCGTTGCCCGGAGCGCGGGTAGTGCGCGGTGATCTCGTGCGGCACCTGGTCGAGGTTGATCCGCTGGATGACGCCGGCCAGGCCGAGGGAGTGGTCGCCGTGGAAGTGGGTGACGCAGATCCGGTTCAGGTCGTGGGCGGCGACCCCGGCGCGCACCATCTGCCGCTGTGTGCCCTCGCCGGGGTCGAACAGGATGCCCTCGCCGTCCCACCTCAGCAGATAGCCGTTGTGGTTGCGGTGCCGGGTCGGAACCTGGCTGGCGGTGCCGAGGACCACCAGTTCACGTACGGACACGGTGTCTTACCCGGGGGGCCACTGCATGCCACGGCCGCCGAGGACGTGCGCGTGGGCGTGCCAGACGGTCTGGCCCGCGCCGCTGCCGGTGTTGAAGACCGTGCGGTAGCTTTCGAGCTTTTCCTCGTCGGCCACGGCCTGGGTCTCGGCGAGGACGTCGGCGGCGAGTTGCGGCGCTTCGGCGCCGAGGACGGCGGCGTTCTTGTAGTGGGCCTTGGGGATCACCAGGATGTGGGTCGGGGCCTGGGGGTTTATGTCCCGGAAGGCGACGGTGGTGTCTGTCTCGCGGACGATCGTCGCCGGGATCGTGCCCGCGACGATCTTGCAGAACAGGCAGTCGTCCTGCGCTTCTCCCGCCATGCGTGTGCCTCCTCACGCTGGTGATCGATACCGGTGCATCGTAGTCGTATCAGGTCGGCATTCCCGGCGGGGTTTTCGCGGGCCGTTCCTCCAGTGCCTCCAGGGCGAGCCGGATCGCCTCGTCGAGTTGGGCGTCCCTGCCCTCCGCCCAGTCCTGAGGCCTCTGCACGACCTCCACATCCGGGTCCACCCCGTGGTTCTCCACGTCCCAGCCCACCCCCTCCAGCCACATCGCGTACTTCGGCTGGGTGACCAGGGTGCCGTCGACCAGGTGGTAGCGGCTGTCGATGCCGATGACGCCGCCCCACGTGCGGGTGCCGACGACCGGGCCGATGCCGAGGGCCCTGATCGCCGCGTTGACGATGTCGCCGTCGGAGCCGGAGAACTCATTGGCGACGGCGACGACCGGGCCGCGCGGGGCATCGAGGGGATAGCTGGTGGGGCGCATGCCGCGCGGAAGGTCCCAGCCGATGACGCGGCGGGCCAGCTTCTCGACGACCAGCTGGGAGGTGTGGCCCCCGCGGTTCTCGCGGACGTCGACCACGAGCCCTTCGCGGGCCACCTCCACGCGCAGGTCCCGGTGGATCTGCGCCCAGCCGGGGGCCTGCATGTCGGGGATGTGGAGGTAGCCGAGCCGGCCGTCGGAGGCGGCGTGGACGTGGGCGCGGCGACCTGCGACCCAGGCGTGGTAGCGCAGGGGCTCCTCGTCGGCGATCGGGATGACGACGGTGTGGCGGGGTTCGCCGCCGCCCGCCGGGGAGACGGTCAGCTCCACCGGGTGGCCCGCGGTGCCGACGAGCAGCGGACCGGGGCCCGTCACCGGCTCGACCTGGTGGCCGGCGACCGCGATGATCGCGTCTCCGGGGCGGACGGCGACGCCGGGTGCGGCGAGCGGCGAGCGGGCGTCCGGGTCGGAGGTCTCCGAGGGCAGGATGCGGTCGATGCGCCAACTGCCGTCCGGATGGCGGGAGATGTCGGCGCCGAGCAGGCCGTGCCGGGGGCCGCCGCCACGGCCGCCGGAGGGGAGGACGTAGGCGTGCGAGGTGCCGAGTTCGCCGTGCAGCTCCCACAGCAGGTCGACGAGGTCGCTGTGGGTGGCGAGGCGGGACAGGAGCGGGCGGTAGCGGGCGAGGACGCCGGTCCAGTCGACGCCGCCGAGGTCGGGCCGCCAGAAGTGGTCGCGCATCAGGCGGCCGGTCTCGTCGTACATCTGCCGCCACTCGGCGGCCGGGTCGAGGGTCTGCCGGATGCGGGCGAGGTCGACGGTGACGCTGGTGTCGCCGTCGTCGTCGGTGCCGGCGCGGCGGTCGCTGGGGACGACCCGGAGCCGGTCGTCGCTCCACAGCAGGACGCGTTTGCCGTCGCCGCTGACCTCGAAGTGGTCGGCGTCGGAGGCGAGGTGTTCCAGGCGTCGCTGGGCGAGGTCGTAGCGCTCCAGCTCGGTGTGCGGGCCGGGGTCCTCGGGGTGGGCGCGGGCGGTGCCGAGGACGCCGTGCACGGGGTGGCGCAGCCAGAGCACGCCGTCCTTGGCGGCGCGCAGGGTGGAGTAGCGGCCGGCCTCGACCGGGAACGGGACGATCCGGTCGGCGAGGCCCTCGAGGTCGATGCGGGTGGCGGGGGTGCCCTCGCTGTCGGGGGTCTCGTCCTTGTCGGGCGTCTCGAAGGGGCGGCCGTGGCGCTGCGGGCCGAAGGGCGAGGGTGTGGTGGCGGCGAGGGTGATCAGGTGCGGGCGGGCGCCGACCACGAAGGCGAGGTCGAAGACATGCTCGTCGTAGACCGGGTCGAAGGCGCGGTTGGAGAGGAAGGCGAGGTGTTTGCCGTCGAGGGTGAAGGCGGGGGCATAGTCCTGGAAGCGGAGCGGGGTCGCCTCGGTGACCGACAGGTCGGTGGTGTGGGCGATGCGCAGCTGGGAGAGCGGGCGGGGGCCGGGGTGGGCCCAGGCGAGCCAGGCGGAGTCGGGTGAGAAGGCGAGGCCGGAGACCTCGCCGTCGTCGCTGCTGTCGACCACGCGGACCTCTCCGGTCTCCCGCTCGACGAGCAGCAGGCGTCCGTCGTGCGCGGCCACGGCGGCCCGGCTGCCGTCGGGGGCCATGGCCAGCTCCAGGACCCGGCCGAGCTGTCCGGCGGCGAGCCGGCGCGGGGTGGCACCGGGCACGGTGCCGGTGGCCGGGGCGAACTCCAGGGCGTCGTCGCCCTCCGCGTCCGTCACCCACACCACCCACTCCTCGCCCTCGGCGCGGAAGGCGCGCGGCATCCGGGCGCGGACCCCGGGGTTCGCGGCGAGGGCGCGGGCGGGCCCGGAGCGGTGGGTGATCCAGTGGATCCCGCCGCGCACGCAGACGGCGCTGCCGCGCGCGGTGTGGTCCGGGGCCGCCTCGCCGAACCAGCGGGCGGCGTTCACCGGACGGGGCCGCAGATCGATCCGGGGCCCGCCGAGGCGCACGTCCAGCCGGCGCGGCTCGGCACCCTCCAGGTCGTCCAGCAGCCACAGTTCACCGGCACTGCTGTAGACGACCCGGGTGCCGTCGCCGGAGGCGTGCCGGGCGTAGAAGCCGTCCAGGGGCGTGTGGCGGCGCAGGTCGGAGCCGTCGGCGAGGGAGGAGTACAGGGCGCCGGTGCCCTCGTGGTCGGAGAGGAAGGCGATCCGCTCCCCCGCCCACACCGGGCACTCGATGTTCCCGTCGACGTCCTCGTGCAGCCGGACGAACTCCCCGTTCCCCTCCCGGTCGATCCACAACTTGCCCGCCGTGCCGCCCCGGTAGCGCTTCCAGTGGGCGGCCTCGCGGCCCATGGGTGCGGACAGCAGCACGGTGGCCGGGCCGAAGGTCACATCGCCGACCGGGCCGTAGGGGAGGGTCTCGGCGGGTCCGCCGTCCAGCGGGACGGCGTGCGCCCAGCTGTGGCGGAAGCTGTGCCGGCCGTGCGCGCCGAGCGCGAGCACCCGCCCGTCGGCGGTCCAGCCGAGCACCTCGGTACGGCGGTTGCCCCAGTGGGTCAGCCGGTCGGCGGGGCCGCCGTCGACGGGGGCGACATGCACCTCGGGCGCGCCGTCCCGGGTGGAGGTCCAGGCGAGGAGGCGTCCGTCGGGGGACATCCGGGGTTTGGTGACCGGCATGTTGTCGGCGCTGACCCGCCAGGCCCGGCCGCCGTCGAGAGGCGCGAGCCAGACGTCGTCCTCGGCGACGAAGGCCACCAAGTCGCCATGCACATGGGGGAATCGGAGATAGGCGGCGGACGTCGTGGTCACCGTCGAAGCACCCTGGGTCACCCCGTCACTGTACGCAGCGCCGGGCACACCCCGCTCCCCTTCCGATCACTTCACTTGCCTTCGGCGGGCCAGCAGGTGGGGTCGCCCTTGCACCAGACGGTGCGGGTGACGGTGACCGTCACGGTGGGCCGGCCACCGCCGGGCCGGTAGGTGGGCGGCCTGAACGTCGGTCCGTGCGTGGCGCCGCAGTCGCCGAGCCCGCTGACGTGGAACACCTGTCTGCCCGCGACCCTGGAGGTCAGATCCCCGCGTACACAGGCGCCGTCGACGGCCTTGGTCACCTTCCCGGTGACGGTGATCTTCCGCCCGTCCTTGGTCTCGCCCTGGCAGTCGACGGAGACCACGGTGGTCTCGGACGGCGAGGGCCGCCGCCCCGCCGCGCTGCCGCCGTTGCCGTCGTTGCCGGTACAGGTGAGCCAACTGACGTCGACACGATGCTGCCGGAGCTCGGCCGTCGCGGTGGTGTCGGTGGTGTAGGCGACGGTCGCGCTGCTGAGATCGTCGGGCTGACAGGCCACCAGGGCCGCGCCGGCTCCCATGACGACACCCGCTGCGGCCACCACGCGCATCCCACGCCGATTCCCTCTCAAAACCCCCATGCAGGGCAGCGTGCCACCGACACAGGCACCGGGGAAGGCCGCATACGGCCACTCACCCGTACGGGGCGCGGGACGCGCTCGCGAAGGGGCGCGCGGCCGTATCGGATATGCGGCTACCGCCGCTCGGGCGCGGGCAACCACGACGCCGCACCCGCCCGACGACACATCCCGGCACTTCCCATCGCCGCCGAACCAACGGGCGGCCCAGGCTGGGCCGATGCGCGATCATCACAGGCTCAGGCGGCTTGTCCTGCCGGACGGAACGGTGTACCGGTGGACCGTCCGACACAAGCACGCCGACGGCGACAGCTGCCGCGAGGTGCTGGGCCTCTACCGCGACGGCGGCTACACCCGGATCGTTTTCCGAGAGGGCGAGGCCGGCTCCGGCCGATATGTCGCCGGCGGCTACTGGTACGCGGGGTGTGTGGCGGACGGCCGCGGGGGCCTCCTTGAAGCCGCCGCCGTCACCCTCGCAGCAGCAGCCACTCCTGGAGTTCCACCAGGTTGCCCTCCGGGTCCTTGAGGTGGGCGACGCGCATACGGTCGGTCATGGGGGCCGGGCCGTGGAGCAGCTGCGCGCCGCGGGCGGTGATCTGCGACACGTAGGCGTCCAGG
This sequence comes from Streptomyces sp. RB17, assembly GCF_009604455.1. GTDB lineage: Bacteria > Actinomycetota > Actinomycetes > Streptomycetales > Streptomycetaceae > Streptomyces. Next base: position 634,591 of record NZ_WEGL01000001.1, on the reverse strand, counting down.
TCGTCGACGCGCAGGACGACGAGGGAGCGGTGACCGGTGGCCGTCTCGCCCAGCTCGTTCAGGACCTCGGCCATCATCGCGCGGTCCTGCAGGGCGATCCCCGCCGAGCCGGTGTGCGGGCTGAACTTCTCGTACGGGCCCCCGGTCGCCCCGGACTGCGGCTTGAGGCCGAGGACGTCGGCGTAGAAGCGGTAGCAGGCGGCGAAGTCGGTGACGAGGAGCCGGACTTGGGCGAGTTCCACGGTGTCCCCCGGGTGGGTCAGGACCAGCGGCCGGTGCGGCCCAGCAGCAGGGCCACGGCGGCGGTGCCGGCGGTTGATGTACGCAACACGGTAGGACCGAGTACGTACGCCTTCGCACCCGCCTCCTCGAACAGCGCCAACTCGTCCCGCGCGACGCCTCCTTCGGGCCCGACGACCAGCACGATCTCGCCCTCGGCGGGGAGTTCGGCGGTCGCCAGCCGCCCGCTCTCGTGCTCGAAGTCGGAGTGCAGCACGGCGGCGAAGTCGGCCTTGGCGAGAAGTGCGGCAACCTGCTTGGTGGTTGCGGCGTCCGCGACCTGAGGGAAGCGGACCCGGCGGGACTGCTTGCCGGCCTCCCGTGCGGTGGCCCGCCACTTGCCGAGGGACTTCAGCCCCCGGTCGCCCTTCCACTGGGTGATGCAGCGGGCCGCCTGCCACGGCACGACGGCGTCGACACCGACCTCCGTCATCGTCTCGACGGCGAGTTCGCCCCGGTCGCCCTTGGGCAGGGCCTGCACGACGGTGATCCGGGGGCTGGGCGCCGGCTCCTCGGAGATCCCGCCCATGTGAACGATCAGCCGGTCCTTGCCCTCGCTGCCGATCACCTCGCACACCGCGTAGCGCCCGGCGCCGTCGGTGAGGACGACCTCCTCGCCGGGCTGCAGCCGCTTGACCGAGACCGCGTGCCGGCCCTCGGGGCCGTCCAGCACATAGCGGTAACGGTCCGAGCCGAAGTCCTCGACGACGAACACCGGCGCGGTCATCGCAGGCCCCCCTTGGCCGACAACGCTGTCCGGGCGGCGTCGAGTTCGGCGGCCAGCACCTCCACGAGCTCCCCGGCGGGCAGCTCGCGGGCCAGCCGGTGCCCCTGCCCGGCCCACAGCGCCATGCCCTGCGCGTCCCCGGCCTTGCCGGCGGCCTTGCGCAGCGGCGCGGTGAGGTGGTGGATCTCCGGGTAGGCGGCGGGGGCGTACGGGCCGTGCTCGCGCAGGAAGCGGTTGACCAGTCCGCGCGCCGGGCGGCCGGAGAAGGCGCGGGTCAACTCGGTGCGCGCGAACAGGGGGTTGGTCAGCGCCTGCTTGTGCACGTCCTGGGCCCCGGACTCGGGGGTGGCGAGGAAGGCGGTGCCCAGCTGCGCCGCGCTCGCGCCGGCCGCGAGGACGGCGGCGATCTGGCTGCCGCGCATGATGCCGCCGGCGGCGACGACCGGGATGCTCACGGCCTCCCGGATCTGCGCGACCAGCGACAGCAGCCCGATGCCGGCCCCGTCGTTCTCGGGGAGGTCCCGGTGGGTCCCCTGGTGGCCGCCCGCCTCCACGCCCTGCGCGATCACCGCGTCCGCCCCGGCCCGCTCGACGGCGCGGGCCTCCTCGGCGGTGGTGGCGGTGACCAGGGTGCGGGTGCCGACGCGGCGCAGGTTGTCGAATACCTCGCGGCTCGGCACGCCGAAGTGGAAGGAGACCACCGGCACCGGGTTGTCGAGGAGGACGGCGAGCTTGGCGTCGTAGCCGTCGTCCCGGCCGCTGTCCGGGTCGCCCAGCTCGGTCTCGTACCAGGCGGCCTCACCGGCCAGCTGATGGGCGTAGACCTCTACCGCGCCGGACTCGGCATACTCGGACTGGGGCATGAACACGTTCACGCCGAACGGGCGGCTCGTGAGCCCCCGCAGCTGCTTGATCTCCTGGTACATGCCGTCGGCGGTCTTGTACCCGGCGGCGAGAAACCCGAGGCCACCGGCCTCGGAGACCGCGGCGGCGAGCTGCGGTACGGAGACGCCGCCCGCCATGGGGGCCTGCACGATCGGGTAGGGGAAGAGATCGGTCAGCGCGGAGGACATGACCGCATGTTGTCACGTCCTCTGAAAGAGTCCGAATCGGGGCTTCCCGCGGCATAGGACAACGGCATACGGGGTGCCGAAGCACCCCGTACGCGCCTGGTCCGGCGAGGCTCAGCGCCCGTTGAAGGCATCCTTCAGCCGCGAGAACAACCCCTGCTGCCCCGGCTGGAACTGCCCCTGCGGTCGCTCCTCGCCGCGCAGTTTGGCCAGCTCGCGCAGCAACCGCTCCTGCTCGGGGTCCAGCTTGCTCGGCGTCTGCACCTCGACGTGCACGACCAGGTCACCCCGGCCGCCGCCGCGCAGGTGCGTGACTCCCCGGTTGTGCAGCGGGATCGACTGGCCGGACTGGGTGCCGGGCCGGATGTCGACCTCCTCCATGCCGTCCAGCGTCTCCAGCGGCACCTTGGTGCCGAGCGCCGCCGCCGTCATCGGGATCGTCACCGTGCAGTGCAGATCGTCACCGCGCCGCTGGAAGGTCGAGTGCGGCAGCTCGTGGATCTCGACGTACAGGTCACCCGCCGGACCGCCGCCCGGCCCGACCTCGCCCTCACCGGCGAGCTGGATCCGCGTGCCGTTGTCGACACCGGCCGGGATCTTCACGGTCAGCGTGCGGCGCGAGCGCACGCGGCCGTCGCCGGCGCACTCCGGGCACGGCGTCGGCACGACAGTCCCGAAGCCCTGGCACTGCGGGCACGGACGCGAGGTCATGACCTGGCCCAGGAAGGACCGGGTGACCTGCGAGACCTCACCGCGGCCCCGGCACATGTCACACGTCTGAGCGGTCGTACCGGGCGCCGCGCCCTCACCGTTGCAGGTGTTGCAGACGACCGCGGTGTCGACCTGGATGTCCTTGGTGGTCCCGAAGGCCGCCTCGTCCAGCTCGACGTCGATGCGGATCATCGCGTCCTGGCCGCGCCGGGTGCGCGAGCGCGGGCCGCGCTGGGACGCCGTACCGAAGAACGCGTCCATGATGTCGGAGAAGTTGCCGAAGCCGCCGGCCCCGAAGCCGCCCGCGCCGGCGCCGCCGGCCTGCGAGAGGGGGTCGCCGCCGAGGTCGTAGACCTGCTTCTTCTGCGGGTCCGACAGCACCTCGTAAGCGGCGTTGATCTCCTTGAACCGCTCCTGGGTCTTCGGATCCGGGTTGACGTCCGGGTGCAGCTCGCGCGCGAGCCGGCGGAACGCCTTCTTGATCTCATCCTGCGAAGCGTCGCGGCGCACGCCGAGAACGGCGTAGTAGTCCGTGGCCACTTACGACTCCGCCAGGATCTGTCCGACGTACCGTGCCACTGCGCGTACCGCTCCCATCGTTCCCGGATAGTCCATGCGGGTCGGTCCGACCACGCCGAGCTTGGCAACCGCCTCGCCGCCCGAACCGTAGCCGACCGACACCACGGAGGTGGAGTTGAGTCCCTCGTAGGCGTTCTCGTGCCCGATGCGCACGGTCACGCCCGGATCCTTCGCCTCGCCGAGGAGCTTGAGGAGCACGACCTGCTCCTCCAAGGCCTCCAGGACGGGCCGGATCGTGAGGGGAAAGTCATGCGGGAAGCGGGTGAGATTGGCGGTACCGCCGATCATCAGCCGCTCCTCGTTCTCCTCGACGAGTGTCTCCAGGAGAGTGGAGAGCACTGTCGAGACCGTACCGCGGTCCTCGGCCTCGAAGGCCTCCGGCAGGTCCTCGACCAGCCTCGGCACGTCCGCGAACCGGCGGCCGGCGACCCGGCTGTTCAGCCGCGCGCGCAGATCGGCGAGGGAGGTCTCGCCGAAGGGCGCCGGGCAGTCGACCATCCGCTGCTCGACCCGGCCGGTGTCCGTGATCAGCACGAGCATCACGCGCGCGGGGGCGAGCGAGAGCAGCTCCACGTGCCGCACGGTGGACCGGGTCAGGGACGGGTACTGCACGACGGCGACCTGCCGGGTGAGCTGCGCGAGCAGCCGCACGGTCCGCGCCACCACGTCGTCGAGGTCGACGGCGCCCTCCAGGAAGTTCTGGATGGCACGCCGCTCGGGCGCGGTCATGGGCTTGACGCCCGCCAGCTTGTCGACGAACAGCCGGTAGCCCTTGTCCGTGGGGATCCGCCCGGCGCTGGTGTGCGGCTGTGCGATGTACCCCTCGTCCTCCAGGGCCGCCATGTCGTTACGGACCGTCGCGGGGGACACGCCGAGGCTGTGCCGCTCGGTCAGGGCCTTCGACCCGACCGGCTCCTCGGTGCCGACGTAGTCCTGGACGATGGCGCGCAGCACCTGCAGCCTGCGTTCACTCAGCATCCGCGCGCACCTCCAGCACGTGTCCCCTCGGTTCCACTCGGGCCTGCGATTCACCCGCCTGGCACTCTTCGCATGGGAGTGCCAGCGTTCCCCGGCCCAGTGTACGGCTGTCGGGTACACCGAGGGCAAGGTCGGTGCGGTCCCGGCGGCTCGTGCGGCTAGCGTCGCGGTATGACGGTGACTTGGGAAGAGCTGGGGTGGGAACGGCTCGCCGCGGGGGTCGGCCGGTGCCGGCTGCCCGGCTGGGACTGCACGGCCGGTCTGGTCCTCGGGGAGGGTACGGCGCTGATGGTGGACGCCGGCTCCAGCCTGGCCGAGGGCGCGCGGCTGCGGGCACGGGCCGAGGAACTGGCCGGTGGCCGTGTGACCCATCTCGCGCTGACCCATCCGCACTTCGATCACGTCTTCGGGGCGGCGGCGTTCGCCGGGGCGGAGGTGTACGGGGCGGTGGGCGTCGACGCGGTGTTCGCGTACGAGCGCGAGGAGCTGCGCCTGGACGCCGTACGCAACGGACTGCCGGTCGCCGACGCCGACGCGGCGGTGGACGCGCTGGCGCCGCCCCGGCATCCGGTCTCCGGCGAGTGGACGCTGGACCTGGGAGGCGGCCGCCAGGTCCTGCTGGCGAACGTGGGTCCGGGCCACACGGGCCACGACCTGGCGGTACTGATCCCCGGTTCACCGGAGGTGGTCTTCTGCGGCGACCTGGTCGAGGAGTCCGGGGAACCGCAGGCGGGCCCGGACGCCGTACCGTCGCGATGGCCGTCCGCACTGGACCGGCTGCTGGCGCTCGGCGGCGAGGACGCTGCGTACGTGCCCGGTCACGGAGCGGTGGTGGACGCGGCGTTCGTCCGACGGCAACGGGACGCCTTGGCAGCCCGTTTCGGCGTGTCGTGAGCGGGGGTCCGCCGGTTCTCCTATCGTCATCCGAATGCGCCAGTACTCCGCCGATCTGACCCCACCGTGGAAGAAGCCGAAGCCGGCGCCGGAGATACCGGCGGAGCCGGGCCTGGTGGTGGAGGAGCCCGGCACCGGGTTCTGCGGGGCGGTGATCCGCTGCGAGGCGGGCACGGTGACACTGGAGGACCGCTTCGGCAAGCACCGGGTGTTCCCGCTGGAGCCGCGGGGCTTTCTGCTGGAGGGCCGGGTGGTGACGCTCGTACGGCCGTCTTCGTCCTCGGCTCCCGTACGGCCCACCCGTACCGCCTCCGGTTCGGTCGCCGTCCCCGCCGCCCGCGCCCGTGTGGCCCGCGCCGGCCGCATCTACGTCGAGGGCCGGCACGACGCCGAGCTGGTCGAGAAGGTGTGGGGCGACGACCTGCGCATCGAGGGCGTGGTGGTGGAGTACCTGGAGGGCGTGGACGACCTGCCGTCGATCGTGTCCTCCTTCGCACCGGGTCCGGACGCGCGGCTCGGGGTCCTGGTGGACCACCTGCTGCCGGGCACGAAGGAGTGGCGGATCGCGGAGTCGGTGACCTGCGAGCACGCGCTGGTGGTCGGCCACCCGTACATCGACATCTGGCAGGCGGTGAAGCCGGCCGCGCTGGGAATCGAGGCCTGGCCCACGGTCCCACGCGGTCAGGACTGGAAGACGGGGGTGTGCCGGGCGCTGGGCTGGCCGTCGGAGAACACCGGGGCGGTGTGGCAGGCGATCCTGAAGCGGGTGGGGTCCTACCGGGACCTGGAGCCGGAGTTGCTGGGGCGGGTGGAGGAGCTGATCGACTTCGTCACGGGTAGCGGTGGGGCCTGACGTTCTTGTAGGTACCGAATTCGGTGGTGTCCAGTTCCAGTCCCAGATCCTCCAGTGGCAGGGGCGCCCCGAACTTGGTGATCTGTTGCCTCTGATAGTCGGCGTTCTCCCCTTTCCCGACTGGCCGCGTCAGCAGGACACACTGCGCCATGATCGGGTCCACGATGAGGTAGGCAGGCACCTCGCCGGCGGCGTAGATCGACCGCTTGACTTCGTAGTCCCGCTGGACGCTGGTCTTGGAGACCACTTCGACCACCATCGTGACCAACTGGGACGGCAGCAGACGGCCTGAGTCCGGGGCAACACCACGTTCCAACACCACCAAGTCCGGAATGGGCTCGCTGGTCTCATCGATGATGTCCACGTCCGTCACCTGGAGTCGTTCCCAGCGCTTACGCGGGATCTGGTCCACCACGTCCGCCACGATCCGGTTGTGCACCAGATCGGGAGTGGCCATCATCACGATTTCCCCCCGGAGAAGCTCGGCCTTGATGCCCTCGGGAGGCTCGAACTCCTCGAAGAACTTGGCAATCCCACGCTCGTCCACAGCGGTCATCTCCGTGGCCTCCACATCCGCCGCGTCCTGTCGGCGGCAGCCTACGAACCAGGTTAGGGACCGAACCGGCGTTCCGCGGCGATTCACCCGCCGGAGTGATCAGTCCACCAGGTCCCGCACCACCGCGTCCGCCAGCAACCGCCCCCGCAGCGTCAGCACGGCCCGCCCCTCCTCGTACGGCCCTTCCTGGAGGAGCCCCTCCGCCAGCGCCCGGCGCGAAGCCGCACACCCCTCCTCCTTCAGCAGCGACAGCGGTACCCCTTCCCGCAGCCGCAGCTCAAGCAGGATCCGCTCCACCCGCCGGTCCTCGTCGGACAGCAGCTCCCGGCCCGCCCCCGGTGAGCGGCCGGAGGCCAGCGCCGCCGCGTACGCCCCCGGATGCTTGACGTTCCACCAGCGCACCCCGCCCACGTGCGAGTGCGCCCCGGGACCCGCGCCCCACCAGTCGGCGCCGCGCCAGTACAGCTCGTTGTGCAGGCAGCGGCCCGCCCGAGAGGTGGCCCAGTTGGAGACCTCGTACCAGTCGAAGCCCGCCCCGGACAGCACCTCCTCGGCGATCAGGTAGCGGTCGGCGTGCACGTCGTCGTCGGTCATCGGGACCTCGCCCCGGCGGATCCGGCGGGCCAGCTGCGTGCCCTCCTCGACGATGAGCGCGTAGGCGCTGACGTGATCCGGGCCCGCCCCGATCGCCGCCTCCAGCGAGGCCCGCCAGTCGTCGTCGCTCTCGCCCGGGGTGCCGTAGATCAGGTCCAGGTTCACGTGCTCGAAGCCCGCCGCCCGCGCCTCCGCGACGCACGCCTCGGGGCGGCCCGGGGTGTGGGTGCGGTCGAGCACGCGCAGCACATGCTGCTTCGCGCTCTGCATGCCGAAGGAGATCCGGTTGAAGCCGCCCTCCCGGAGGGTGGCGAGGTACGCGGGGTCGACCGACTCCGGGTTCGCCTCCGTCGTGATCTCGGCGTCCGGAGCCAGGCCGAACTCGTCGCGGATGGCCCCCAGCATCCGTACGAGATCGTCCGCCGCCAGCAGCGTGGGCGTACCGCCGCCGACGAACACCGTGCGGACCTGGCGCGGGTCGTCGCCGAGCACTTTCCGGGCGAGCCGGATCTCGTCCGTCAGCGTGTCCGCGTAGTTGTCGCGGGAGGCCAGCACGCCGCCGGTGCCGCGCAGCTCGGTCGCGGTGTAGGTGTTGAAGTCGCAGTAGCCGCAGCGGGTCGCGCAGTACGGCACGTGCAGGTAGAAGCCGAGCGGTCGGGCGGCGGCCCCGGCGAGCGCGTGCGCGGGCAGTGCGCCGTCGGCGGGGACGGGCTCGCCGTCGGGGAGTGCGGAAGGCATGCCTTCCATTGTCCAGCACGGGGGCCGTTACTCCGCCTGGAGCACCAGCAGGGCGAGGTCGTCCTCGGGCAGGCCCCCGCCGAAGTCGTGGACGAGGCGGCGGATCCTTTCCGCGATCAGTTCGGCGCTGAGCCCGGCGCAGCCGGACAGGGCGCTGGCGAGGCCGTCGCCGTCGTCGAACTGGCGGGAGCCCGAGCGCCGCTCGGTCACGCCGTCGGTGACGCACAGCAGGCTGTCGCCGGGCCGCAGGTCGATGGTCTCGCTGGTGTAGGTCTCGTCCTCGACCACGCCGAGCAGGGTCTGCGGGCCGGCGGCGGTGCGCACGGTGCCGTCGGGGCTCAGGACCAGCGGGAGCGGGTGGCCGGCGGAGGCGAGGGTGCAGCGGACCCCGCCGTCGTACGGGGTCAGCTCGCCGTAGAGCAGGGACAGGAAACGGGTCTGCGGGCCGTCCCCGGTGGCCACCGGCCGGCCTCCGGCGGCGACGAGGGCGCGGGCGGCGGCGTCGGCGGCCTCGGTGGCGTCGTCCAGGAGGAGCTGGTTGAGGCGGTCCAGGACGTCGGCGACCCGGTAGCCCTCGCGGGCGAGCAGGCGCAGCCAGGGGCGGGCGAGGCCGATCACGACCGCCGCCTCGGGCCCCTTGCCCTGGACGTCGCCGACGGCGAAGCACCAGCGGCCGTCGCCGGCCGGGAACAGGTCGTAGAAGTCGCCGCTGGGGCCGCCCTTGTCGCAGGGCTCGTAGACGAGCGCGCTGCTCACGCCGGGGATCTCGGCGACCGCGCCGGGCAGCAGGCCGCGCTGCAGGACGGCGCTGATGGTGGCCTGGCGGGCGTACTGGCGGGCCGCGCCGATGGCGAGGGCCACCCGGCGGCTGAGGTCCTCCACGAGCCCGGTGACCTCGTCGGGGAAGCGCTCGAGCCCGCACCGGCCGATGACCAGCGTGCCGAGCGGCCGGCCGCCCGCGATCAGCCGGTACGCCAGCGCCGTGCCGTCGGCGCCCTGCGGGCCGAGCGCATGGCCGGGCCACGGGTACGGCTCGGGGCCGGAACGCAGCCCCTCGCCCGGGCAGGGCGGCTCCTTCTCCAGGGCGCACCGCAGTTCCTCGATGCGGTTCTCGCTGGCGTGCCAGACCCGGTCGGGGCCGCTGCCGGCGCCACCGCGCACGGTCGCCTCGTCCTCCAGCCACACCGCGCACCAGTCGGCGAGCCGCGGCACGATGAGCTGGCCGGTGAGGGCGGTGACCAGGTTCTCGTCCAGCTGTCCGGCGAGCAGGTCGGAAGCCTCGGCGAGGAACGACAGCGCGCCCCGGCCGAGCCAGTCCCGGTCGCCGCCGGCGCGGTGCGGCTGCGGGGCCAGGTCCTCGGCGACCTCCAGGGCGGCGTCCGGGGCGGGGGCGTCCGGGTCCTCGACACCGCCCGGGGGCAGCCGCGCCCAGACGGTCTTGGCGCCGGCGCGGTAGGTGACACCCCAGGACTCGGCGAGCGTGGTGACCAGCCGCAGGCCGCGCCCGTACTCGGGGGTGTCGTACGGCCCCTCGGCGCCGAGCGGGTCGCGCGGGGCGCGGGAGGGATGCCGGTCGCCCACCTCCAGGACGAACGCGCCGGTCTCCTCCAGCAGCCAGTCGACCTCCACGTCCGTGCCGGCGTGCACGACGGCGTTGGTGACCAGCTCGCTGACGACGGCCATGGCGTCGTCGACGAGCCGCGCCGGGATCTCCGACACCCCGGACGCCTCGGTCAGCGCGGCCCGCACCAGCGCACGGGCCGCCCCGGGCGCGAGGGGGCTTCCGGGCAGCGTGGCCCGCCCCCGCACCTCCCGGGCCCGGGGCTCGCTCTCCCGTTGTGTCGGTATGGCCGCCATGTCCATGCGGCCAGGGTGACAGACCGAGGGCACCTATAAGCGCTGAGTTACCGAAGTGGACAGAAGAGGGCCACTTTCGAACGTCGGCGAGCGCAACCTACTCAGGGGCGCGGGGCTGTACCCGATCCGCGGCTCCGCCGCGTGGCAACGAGCAACCACGACGGAGCCGCACACCTGCCGAACCGGCCCTTACTTCCCCCGCGTCACTTCTCCCGCGTCACTTCTCCCGCGTCACTTCTCCCGCGTCCCGGCGTACATGTCCTCGATGAGGTCCTTGTACTCCCGCTCCACGACGGGCCGCTTCAGCTTCAGGCTCGGCGTGATCTCGCCGTGCTCCACATCGAGGTCCCGCGGCAGCAGCCGGAACTTCTTGATCGTCTGCCACTTCTGCAGCCCCGCGTTGAGCTGCTGCACATACCCGTCGACCATCTCCACGGTCTGCGAGGCGGCGACGATCTCGGCGTACGGCTTGCCCGCCAGGCCGTTCTCCTTCGCCCAGTCCGCGATCGCGAGCTCGTCCAGGGCGATGAGGGCGGTGCAGTAGTTCCGGTCGGCGCCGTGCACCAGGATGTTGGAGACGTACGGGCACACCGCCTTGAACTGGCCCTCGACCTCGGCCGGGGCGACGTACTTGCCACCGGAGGTCTTGATGAGGTCCTTCTTGCGGTCGGTGATGCGCAGATAGCCGTCGGGCGAGAGCTCGCCGATGTCGCCGGTGTGGAACCAGCCGTCGGACTCCAGCACCTCGGCGGTCTTCTCGGGCAGCCCGTGGTAGCCCTCCATGATGCCGGGGCCGCGCAGCAGGATCTCGCCGTCGTCGGCGATGCGCACCTCCGTGCCGGGCAGCGGCTTGCCGACCGTGCCGGTGCGGTAGGCCTCGCCGGGGTTGACGAAGGAGGCCGCGGACGACTCGGTGAGGCCGTAGCCCTCCAGGATGTGGATGCCGGCGCCGGCGAAGAAGTAGCCGATCTCGGGCGCCAGCGCGGAGGCCCCGGAGACACAGGCGCGCAGCCGGCCGCCGAAGGCCTCACGGAGCTTGGCGTAGACGAGGGTGTCGGCGACCTTGTGCTTGGCGGCGAGGCCGAAGGGCACCGCGGCGGTGCCGGTGCGCCGGAAGTTGTCCTGGCTGACCTTTGCGTACTCGCGGGCGACCTCGGCGGCCCACTGGAAGATCTTGTACTTGGCCGGTCCGCCCTCGCGAGCCTTGGCGGCGACGCCGTTGTAGACCTTCTCGAAGATGCGCGGCACGGCCGCCATGTACGTCGGCTGCACCACCGGAAGGTTCTCGATGATCTTGTCGACGCGGCCGTCGACGGCCGTGACGTGGCCGACCTCGATCTGCCCGGAGGTGAGGACCTTGCCGAAGACGTGCGCGAGCGGCAGCCACAGGTACTGCACGTCGTCCATGGTGACCAGGCCGGTGGCGGCGATCGCCTTCGCCATGTACGCCCAGTTGTCGTGCGGCAGGCGCACACCCTTGGGGCGGCCGGTGGTCCCGGAGGTGTAGATGAGAGTGGCGAGCTGGTCCTTGGTGATCGCGCCGACCCGCTCCTTGATCAGCTCGGGGTGCTGCTCCAGGTAGGCGGCGCCGCGACGCTCCAGCTCGGCGAGGGTGATCACCCAGTCGTCCGTCTCGACGCCGGCCGGGTCGATGACGACGACCCTGGTCAGCTCGGGCAGCTCGGCGCGCTTCTCGACCGCCTTGGCGACCTGGGCCGCGTCCTCGGCGATCAGCACCCGGCTCTCGGAGTCGGAGAGGATGAAGGCCGACTCGTCGGCATTGGTCTGCGGGTAGACGGTGGTCGTGGCGCCGCCGGCGCACAGGATGCCGAGGTCGGCGAGGATCCACTCGACCCGGGTGGAGGAGGCGAGCGCCACCCGCTGCTCGGACTGCACGCCGAGTTCGATGAGGCCGGCCGCGATCGCGAACACCCGCCCGGCCGCCTGCGCCCAGCTGAGCGACTTCCAGTCGTCGGGGCCCTGGCCGGACGCGGGCGGCACCGGGTAGCGGTAGGCCTCGGCGTCCGGTGTGGCCGCCACGCGCTCCAGGAAGAGGGCCGCCACGGACGGCGGACGGTTCTCGATCAGGGTCTGTGTGTCGCTCACGACATCCTCCGGGCCCGCGACGGTGCGGCTGTACTCGGTGCGGCTGGGGTTAACTCACGGTGGGGGTACGAGCTGTTGTATCGCTGTTGTTTAACTCGCGAGTAACTATCGAGCAGGGATCAGAGTAAGCCGCGACCGGCCGCTGCGTAAGAGGCATCGGCCTGTCTGTTTCCACGCATCTTCCACGCAGAGCGACGCTACGCACGCGTAGGGGCCCGTCGCGCTTTGCCGCGACGGACCCCCTTGTGTCCCGTTTGTGGACGTAACCCTTTGTTACCGCTGGTTACTTCTTGCCCTTGGCCGACCCCGCGCTGTCATCGCTGGACAGGACGGCGATGAAGGCTTCCTGCGGAACCTCCACGGAACCCACCATCTTCATCCGCTTCTTGCCTTCCTTCTGCTTCTCCAGCAGCTTCCGCTTACGGGAGATGTCGCCGCCGTAGCACTTGGCGAGGACGTCCTTGCGGATGGCGCGGATGGTCTCGCGGGCGATGACCCGGGAGCCGATGGCGGCCTGGATCGGCACCTCGAAGGCCTGCCGCGGGATGAGCTCGCGCAGCTTGGCGACGAGCCGCACCCCGTACGCGTACGCGGCGTCCTTGTGGGTGATCGCCGAGAAGGCGTCCACCTTGTCGCCGTGCAGCAGGATGTCGACCTTGACCAGGCTGGAGGTCTGCTCGCCGGTGGGCTCGTAGTCGAGGGACGCATAACCGCGGGTCTTGGACTTCAGCTGGTCGAAGAAGTCGAAGACGATCTCCGCGAGCGGGAGGGTGTAGCGGATCTCGACCCGGTCCTCGGAGAGGTAGTCCATGCCGAGCAGGGTGCCGCGCCGGGTCTGGCACAGCTCCATGATCGAGCCGATGAACTCGGTCGGCGCCAGGATGGTGGCGCGCACGACCGGCTCGTACACCTCGCCGATCTTCCCCTCCGGGAACTCGCTCGGGTTGGTGACGATGTGCTCGCTGCGGTCCTCCATGACCACGCGGTAGACCACGTTGGGCGCGGTGGCGATCAGATCGAGGCCGAACTCGCGCTCCAGCCGCTCCCGGATCACGTCCAGGTGCAGCAGGCCGAGGAAGCCGACGCGGAAACCGAAGCCGAGGGCGGCGGAGGTCTCCGGCTCGTAGACCAGCGCGGCGTCGTTGAGCTGCAGCTTGTCCAGGGCCTCGCGCAGCTCGGGGTAGTCGGAGCCGTCCAGCGGATACAGACCGGAGAAGACCATCGGCTTCGGGTCCTTGTACCCGCCGAGCGCCTCGGTCGCCCCCTTGCTCTGGCTGGTGACGGTGTCACCGACCTTGGACTGCCGGACGTCCTTCACACCGGTGATCAGATAGCCCACCTCGCCGACGCCGAGGCCGTCGGCCGGCAGCATCTCGGGCGAGTTGACGCCGATCTCCAGCAGTTCGTGCGTGGCGCCGGTCGACATCATCTTGATGCGCTCGCGCTTGTTGAGCTGGCCGTCGATGACACGGACGTACGTCACGACACCGCGGTAGGAGTCATAGACCGAGTCGAAGATCATCGCGCGGGCGGGCGCGTCGGCGACACCCACCGGCGCCGGGATCTCCTTGACGACCTTGTTCAGCAGCGCGTCCACGCCGAGACCGGTCTTGGCGGAGACCTTGAGGACGTCCTCCGGGTCGCACCCGACCAGGTTCGCCAGCTCCTCGGCGAACTTCTCCGGCTGGGCGGCCGGCAGGTCGATCTTGTTCAGCACGGGGATGATCGTGAGGTCGTTCTCCATCGCCAGGTAGAGGTTGGCGAGGGTCTGCGCCTCGATGCCCTGGGCGGCGTCGACGAGGAGGATGGTCCCCTCACAGGCGGCGAGCGACCGCGAGACCTCGTAGGTGAAGTCGACGTGACCCGGGGTGTCGATCATGTTGAGGATGTGGGTCGTGCCCTGGTCGGGGCCCTCGGTGGGGGCCCAGGGCAGACGCACCGCCTGGGACTTGATCGTGATGCCGCGCTCGCGCTCGATGTCCATCCGGTCGAGGTACTGAGCACGCATCTGCCGCTGCTCGACCACGCCGGTCAACTGGAGCATCCGGTCGGCGAGCGTGGACTTGCCGTGGTCGATGTGCGCGATGATGCAGAAATTGCGGATCAGAGCCGGGTCGGTACGGCTCGGCTCGGGCACATGGTTAGGGGTCGCGGGCACGCAGGGTCCTGTCTCTTGAGGCGCCTTATGCCTCGGGTCGGATCGATACGTAGTCTCCATGGTCCCACGCGCGGGGACCGGGCACCGTTTTGGGCCGCTCGCAGGGCCACTGGTACTGTAGATGGCTGTGCCTCTTGCCCTCTCGGCGTGAGGTGCGTCAGAGAAATTTTGGATCACCGGTAGCGGGACCTTCCTGGCCCCGCACCAGAACCTGAAAAGGCTCCTTCGTGGCGAACATCAAGTCCCAGATCAAGCGGATCAAGACCAACGAGAAGGCTCGGCTGCGCAACAAGGCCGTCAAGTCCTCCCTGAAGACCGCGATCCGCAAGGCTCGCGAGGCCGCTGCCGCGGGTGACGTCGAGAAGGCCACCGAGCTGCAGCGCGCTGCCGCGCGTGCGCTCGACAAGGCCGTCTCGAAGGGCGTCATCCACAAGAACCAGGCCGCCAACAAGAAGTCGGCGCTTGCTTCCAAGGTCACGTCCCTCAAGGGCTGAACCTCCTTTTTGATCTGACCGCCGGAAGGACCCAGAGCGGGCCCTCTCTCATCCGCTCCCGGCCGGCACCCCCGGATTCGCACGCGGCCTGCGTTCGCCACGCGGGTGCGAGTCCACCAGCTTGATCCGAAGGCCCCGGCAGCCTCCCTTCCCCAGGGCGGCCACCGGGGCCTTCGGCATGCGCCCGTCTTGCGTTGGTGGGGGGTGGTGGGCATCGGTGCCGGGGTGCGTGCGTTGGTGCGGGGTGGCGCATGTAGGTGCGGGGTGGCTCGCGTCGGTGTCAGGTCGCGTGCGTTGGTGCGGGGTGGGCGTGCGTGGGTGCGGGGTGGGCGTGCGTGGGTGCGGGGTGCGCGCGTGGGTGCGGGGTGCACGCGTGGGTGCGGGTGCACGCGTGGGTGCGGGGTGGCTCGCGTCTGTGGGGGATAGCGTGCGCGTCGGTGCGGGGGTTGCGCGTGTCGGTGCGGGGGTTGCGCGTGTCGGTGTCAGGTCGCGTGGGTCGGTGCGGGGTCGCGCCCGTCGTGTCAGGTCGCGTCGCGTGCGTTGGTGCGGGGTGGGCTTGCGTGGGTGCGGGGGCGCGCCCGTCGTGTCAGGTCGCGTCGCGTGCGTTGGTGCGGGGTGGGCGTGCGTGGGTGCGGGGGGTTGCGCACGTCTGTGGGAGGTAGCGTGCGGGTCGGTGCAGGGTGGTGCGCGTCAGTGCCGGGCGGCGGGTGGGCATGTCTGGGTGGGTGCGTGTCGGTACGGGGTAAGTCGCGTCGGTGCCGGGCAACGGGCACGTGGGTACGGGATAGCGCGCGGCGGTGCGGGGTGGCACGCGTCGGTGCGGGGTGGCGCGCGTCAGTGCCGGGCAACGGGCGCGTCAGCGAGGGGCTGCGCGCGTCAGCGCCGGTCCCTCCGGGATCCACCCCGAGATGAATCGGGGTCCTCCCCCGGATCCGCTCGGGCCCCACCCGATCCCCAGTCGGGGCCACGCCCCTCCCCTGATCCACCCGGGCCACCGGGTCCTCCCCCGGGCGACCCCCTAGCCACCCAGGTCAGCACCGGGTCCTCCCCATGTCGGCACCGGATCCCTCCCGAGTCGACACCGGGTCCTCCCCCGAGTCGACA
Organism: Streptomyces sp. RB17; assembly: GCF_009604455.1. Taxonomy (GTDB): domain Bacteria; phylum Actinomycetota; class Actinomycetes; order Streptomycetales; family Streptomycetaceae; genus Streptomyces. The sequence goes on along the minus strand of NZ_WEGL01000001.1, from coordinate 618,893 downwards.
CCGGGTCCTCCCCCAAGTCGGCACCGGGTCCTCCCCCAGGCGGCGGTGGGCCGCCTCGCGGCGGTGGTGGATCAGCCTCGGCCTCTCGACCGGGCCGCCCGGGCGATCGTCACGACCGCCTTCTCCAGGGCGTACTCAGGGTCATCGCCGCCGCCCTTCACCCCGGCGTCGGCCTCGGCAACGGCCCGCATCGCCGCCGCGACCCCGTCCGGCGTCCACCCCCTCATCTGCTGTCGCACCCGGTCGATCTTCCACGGCGGCATCCCCAGCTCCCTCGCCAGATCCGCCGGCCGCCCCCCGCGCGCGGAGGACAGCTTCCCGATCGCCCGCACGCCCTGGGCCAGCGCACTAGTGATCATCACCGGCGCCACGCCCGTCGCCAGCGACCATCTGAGCGCCTCCAGCGCCTCCGCCGTACGCCCCTCCACGGCCCGGTCGGCGACCGTGAAGCTGGAGGCCTCGGCCCGGCCGGTGTAGTAGCGTCCGACGACCGCCTCGTCGATCGTCCCCTCCACGTCGGCGACCAGCTGGGACACCGCCGAGGCCAGCTCCCGCAGATCGCTGCCGATGGCGTCGCAGAGCGCCTGGCACGCCTCGGGCGTGGCCGACCGCCCGAAGGAGCGGAACTCGCCCCGCACAAAGGCCAGCCGGTCCGCCGGCTTGGTCATCTTCGGGCAGGCCACCTCCCGCGCTCCCGCCTTGCGCGCGGCATCGAGCAGTCCCTTGCCCTTGGCTCCGCCCGCGTGCAGCAGCACGAGCGTGATCTCCTCGGCGGGCGCTCCGAGATATGCCTTCACGTCCTTGACCGTGTCGGCGGACAGGTCCTGCGCATTGCGTACGACCACGACTTTCCGCTCGGCGAAGAGCGAAGGACTGGTGAGCTCGGCGAGCGTGCCGGGCTGCAACTGGTCCGGGGTGAGGTCGCGTACGTCCGTGTCGGCGTCGGCGGCCTTGGTGGCGGCCACCACCTCCTGCACGGCACGGTCGAGCAGAAGGTCCTCCTGGCCCACGGCGAGTGTCACCGGGGCGAGAGGGTCGTCATTCACAGTCTTCCTGGCCATCACTGACAGCATCCCACGCGGCACTGACAACCAACCGACCCCGGCACCCTGACCGGTCCCGGAGCGGACCCGGAGTCGGTCTCGGGGTTACGGCTCCTCGCGCCAGCCGTCCCACCGTCCAGCGAACTCGTCCAGCTCCGCCGGGTCCAGCCGCTCGTCCTCGTCCCGCAGGACCACCAGCCACTGGGCGTCCTCGGCGTCGTCCTCGCCGGCCAGCGCGTCCCGGATGATCCGGGGCTCCTCGTCCATCCCGAACCGCTCCCCGAGCGCCTCGGCCACCTCCTCGGCGGCATCCCGGTCAGGCAGCACCAGCACGTGTCTCACATCGCTCACGGGCCCATTCTCCGGCACCGCACCAGAACCGAACCGCCAGGTCAGACCGCCCACCGGAGCGGACGGGTCCGATTATGGGGACGGCACGACAGGCCCTAGAAATCCGACACATTCGCAGCAACTCGCCCGAATCAGAAGTCCAGGTTCCGGTTTCGCACAGCCGGCACGCAGTCCAGCTCGATCCCGAACCGCTCCCGGTACGCCGTCAGCACCTCCTCGTCCGTCTCCAACTCCCGTGTCCCGCGCGTACCGTCGCCCGCCGTCGTCTTCAGTTCCCGCCCGCTGAGCGTGACCCTCCCTCCGTCGTCACTGACCCGTGAGCAGACCAGTGACCGGGTGAAGTGCGACAGCGGCGAGGTGCTGTGCCACCACGCACCGGCCGCGAAGTCCCCGAGCACCCGGGGCCGCGTCTCCAGCCGGTACTGCGGCCTGCCGTCCCGTACGACGTCCAGGTCCCCGGAACCGGCCGGGCCGCCGCTCACCCCCGCCGCGTCGGGCCCTGCCGCGTCCGGCCCTGCCGCCACCACCCGGAACACGCCGACCGGGTCCGTCTGCTCCTCGCGTTCCGTGCAGCTCAGCGGGTAGTGACTGTGCGCACCGAACCCGACGTCCGCGAGCCAGGTCTCCCCCTCCGCCGTCCGCACCCGCAGGGCGAGATGGTCGTACGGAATCCCGAGCCGCCCCTCGACGCCGTACACGCGCGCCGCGAGCAGCTCGACCTCATAGCCGAGCGCGGCGAGCAACGCGCCGAACGTGCCGTTCAGTTCGTAGCAGAAGCCACCCCGCCCGCGTCCGATCACCTTGTCCAGCAGCCGCTCCTCCTCCAGGACGATCTCCTCGCCGAGGTGGATCGACAGGTTCTCGAAGGGGACGGTCCGCAGATGGCGCAGCTGCAGTCCGCGCAGCGCCCGGCCGGTGGGCTTCTGCGGGCGCTCGGCACCGATCCGGCGGAGATAGGCCTCGACCTGGCTTGAGTTCATGGACCCAGTCTGGGCGAACACCCCGTCATCGGTCTCTTGCCACCCGCACCTCGCCGCCCGCCCCTCCCGTCCCGCCGACCGCGAGTTCTCCGTCCCGGTCGGTGCGCAGCACCAGCGCGCCGCCCGCCCTCAGCGCGGCCACGGTCGCCGGTGCCGGGTGGCCATAGGGGTTGTCGGCGCCCACGGAGATCAGCGCCACTCGGGGAGCCGCGAGCCGTATCAGCTCTGGGTCCTGATAGGCCGAGCCGTGATGCGCCACTTTCAAGACGTCCACACCGGCCAGCTCGGCCGCGGCCGGCGACTGCACCAACGCCTGCTGGGCCGGCGGTTCGAGGTCGCCCAGCAACAGCAGCCGCAGCCCGCCCGTGCGCACCAGCATCGCGACGCTGGCGTCGTTCGGTCCGTCCGGCTCGGGCACCGGGTCCGGCCAGGCGGGGGTCTGCGTGTCTCCGGGCGGCCGGGTGTTCGGTGGGGGCCACAGGACCCGCCAGGACAGCTGTCCGGCACGCCGTTCCTCTCCCGCCACGGCCCGCGTGACCGGGATGTGCCGCGCCGTCGCCTCCCTACTGACGAACTCGGCCTGGTCGGCGGGCTCCTCGAAACCCGTGGTCTCGATCGCGGCCACAGAGCGGCCCCGCAGCACCCCGGGCAGTCCCGCCACATGGTCGGCGTGGAAGTGGGTCAGGACGAGCAGCGGGATGCGCGTGATGCCCAGCTGGCGCAGACAGTGGTCGACCAGCGCCGGATCGGGGCCGGCGTCCACGACCACCCCGGCCCCCTCGCCCGCCGCCAGTACGGTCGCGTCGCCCTGCCCGACATCGCACATCGCGAACCGCCAGCCCGGCGGCGGCCAGCCCGTGATCACCCGGGTCAGCGGCGCCGGCCGCACCAGCGCCAGCAGGAGCAGCACCCCGAGCAGCCCGCACCACCACGGATGCCGCGTGAGCCGCCGCCCGGCCAGGACGACGGCGACAGTGACCGCCGCGAGCAGCAGCGCCCCCGGCCAGCTCCCCGGCCAGTCCACACCCGCGCCGGGCAGCGCCGCGCCCGTCCGGGCCACAGCGGCGATCCACCCTGCGGGCCAACTCGCGCACCAGGCCAGCGCCTTGGCCGGTGCCATCGCCACCGGCGCCGTCATGAGCGCCACGAATCCCAGCACCGTGGCCGGTGCCACCGCCACCTCGGCCAGCAGGTTGCACGGCACCGCCACCAGGCTCACCCGCGCCGACAGCACCGTCGTGACCGGGGCGCACACCGCCTGTGCCGCGGCGGCCGTCGCCAGCGCCTCCGCGAGCCTCGGCGGCACCCGGCGCCGCCGCAGCGCCTCGCTCCAGCCCGGTGCCAGGACGAGCAGCGCGCCGGTGGCCAGCACGGAGAGCAGGAAGCCGTAACTGCGGGCCAGCCACGGGTCGTAGAGCACCAGCAGCAGAGCGGCCGTGGCCAGTGCTGGGATCAGGGATCTGCGGCGCCCGGTGGCAAGGGCGAGCAGCGCGACCGCGCCACACGCGGCGGCCCGCAGCACGCTGGGGTCGGGTCGGCAGACGACCACGAATCCCGACGTGAGCGCTCCGGCGAGCAGCGCGGTCGCCCGCAGCGAGAGCCCGAGGCGCGCGGCGAGACCACGGCGTTCGACCAACCGGGCCAGTCCGGGCGGCCCGATGAGCAGGGCGAGCAGGACGGTGAGGTTGCTGCCGGACACGGCGAGCGTGTGCGCCAGGTCCGTCTGCTTGAACACCTCGTCCAGCTCGGGCGTGATCCGTGAGGTGTCCCCGACGACCAGCCCGGGAAGGAGCGCCCGCGCATCCCCCGGCAGACCGTCGGTCGCCTCCCGTAGCCCGGCCCTGAGCCGTCCCGCGAGTCGTTGCACCCCGCTGGGCCCCGCCACGATCCGCGGCCCCGGCCGGCCACGCACCCGCAGCACGGCCGCGGTCCGCTCGCCGCCCGCCAGCGCGGGCGCCAACCGCCCGCCGACCCGCAGCCGCGTGGACGGCAACAGCCCGAGCCAGGCGTCATGAGCAGCCTGTGCACCCTGCTTGCGCTGCGCGCCCCGCGCATCCCAGGCGCCCTGCGCACCCCACACGCCTGGTGCGCCCGGGCCGGCGGACCGTGCCGCGCTCCCGCCTGTCGGAGAGCCGCCGTCCCGAGCGGCAGCCCCTTCCGATGCCGGAACGTCCGCGTCGACGACCAGCAGCACCGGAGTCCGCGTCCGCACGCTCGTCCCGTCGCTCTGTTCGACGCGCCGCACCTCCGCCCGGACCAGTACCGCCTGCGGGGCGGCGTGATCGCCGCGCACCCGTGGCCGGCTCAGCCAGGGGTCGCCGCTGACCTCGACCTCGGCGGTCACCGTCGCGTACCGCCGGGCCAGTTCGGGTAACGGCCCGCGGCGCAGGTCCGCCCCGTGCAGTCCGGCCGAGGCGGCCGCCGCTGCGACGCACAGCAGCACGGCGGCGCTGGACGCACGCGCCCAGGCGAACCGTCCGAGCGGCCTCACGGCCTGCGCTCTCCGCGTGACCCGCCCGGCCGGTACGGGCTGTGCGGGCCGTGGGGACTTCCGCGCCGCCAACAGGGCGACCCCGGCCACCAGGCAGGCGATCGCGATCCCGGCCGTCCAGCCCGCCGAGGTGTCCAACGTCAGGGCCGCCGTGACCCAGGCCGCGAGCGCGGGCGGCACCAGGCGCAGGTCCATGGGTCCGGCCCGTTCGCCACGAGCGGCGGTCCCGTCCTCGCCGGTGTCGCGGGCGGTGCCACCGGACCCCGGGTCTCCCGACCGCTCTCCTCCTCGCCGGGCACGCCCGAGCACGCCCGTCCTCCCGCGCCCCGGCAATCCGTCGACGATCGTGCGGCTCATGGCCGTACCAGGTTCCGCAGATCGCTGAAGCGGCGGTCGCCGAGTGTTCTATGGGTATCTAGCAAAGCGCAAAGTCCGCACTTCAGAACGTGCGGCGGCCCCACCAGGTGTTACCAGCACCGTGATGGGGCCTAACGGATCTACCTGCCAACACAGGAGACCGCTATGGCACAGTCTGCCATCAGCCAGCACATCGAGGCTTGCCTCCCCGCGATCCCGGCGCAGCCGAAGGCCGCCGGCCAGTCGCAGCCCATCGCCCCGGCCGTCCCCGCCGGCTTCCGTCTGGTGCCGACCCTGATAGGGCGCCCGGGCAACGTGGCCACGGTGTGGATCCAGTGCCCGACGTGGTGCCACATCGATCACGCCAACGACCGCCAGGTGGCCGTCGAGGACGTGTGGCACTCCGGGGACTTCGTCGACCTGGAGCTGCCGCACCGCGGCGGCAAGGAGCTGCTCGCGTACTTCCGGCTCGGCTTGGACCCGTACAGCAGCGACCCGGCGAAGCGGCGCACGTTCGTGTACGGCGAGGACGGCGACAGCGTCGACGGCCGCTACATGGACCCGCAGCACATCCGGGACTTCTGCGACCGCACCGAGGCCGCCATCGCGCAGCTGCGGGCGCTCGCCGAGGCCGCGGAGGCGACGGCCGGCGACTCCGACCCGGACATGGACGAGGCCCTGCGCCGCGTCCGCCAGGGCGGTGCCGTCTGATGCCGCGCCGCAACGGAAACGTCGTCCGGACGCGTGAGCGCGTGGAGCCGGATCTGCTGTCCCCGAGGGACGCCCGCCGTCTGGCCGCGAAGGCCCGCCGCAGGCGGTGGTCCGCGTGATCGCCGAGCCGAGGAAGTGGCTGCTGCAGACGATGGACCATGGCCGCGTCGAGGTCGAGTGCCCGTCGTGGTGTATCGGTCACGGCTGGCAGATGGGCGGCGGGATCGGCCGGAACGACATCACGCACCGGTCGGTGCGGGTGAAGGCCGGCACGGCGACCGACGCCGACGAGTGGCTGCCGATGCTGACCGCCTGCATCTCCTGGGCGCCGTACACGGAGCAGGTGCCGGTCATCTCGCTGGTGCTGGACGTCGAAGGCGACTTCCCGGCCGAGGACGGCCGCCACATCGCCGAGGGCCTGCGCCTGGCCGCCACCCGCGTCGAGGCCCTCGCCACCGAGGCGCTCCGTCTGCGGGGTGAGCTGTCGTGAGCGACGAGCGCGAGCTGCTGCAGGCCGTCCTGGAGGCCATCGCCATCCCGTACCCGGCCACGGTCGGGGACGCCGAGGTCCACGACCCCATCCTGCTGAGCCGCGTGATGGACGCCCGGGTCGCCCTGGAGGGCGTCCTGCGCCGCGGCGACGACGCCGGCTGGTCCGCGGACTACCTGCGATCCCGGCTGGCGGAGAAGCCGCCCGTCGGCTACCGCGCCGAGGGCGGGCAGCGATGACCGCCCGCTGGCCTGTTCGCCGGCCGACCGAGCATGCCGCCCTCCGTGCGGTGTGCCGGTCGGCCCGGCCGATCCCCCCTGTTCCTGCCCTGATGTCCGCGTTGATCGATGCCGTCGACCGCCGCGACCTCGAGGGCGTTTGTCTCGCCGCGCACCGTGTGGTGCGCGCTGCTGCCCCGAAGGAGTTGGGCGAATGAGCAAGCTGAAGAAGGCGGCGCCCTGGGTGCTGCCCGCCGTCCTCACCAGCGTCGCTGTGGCGTGGGCGGTCGACGCCATCGGCGGGATCCTCTCCCACCAGGCGGCGGCCCCGTTCGCGTACAGCGTCGCCGTCCTGTACGACGCCGTCTGGCTGTACGCCCTGGCGCAGGAGACCGCGCACCGCCGGCAGGGCTCCAACGCCCGCCTGCCCAAGGCCATCGGCTGGGTGTTCCTGCCGCTCACCGTCGCCGTGCTGGCCGCCCGCGGGCTGCTCGCCGGTGACGTCCTCGCGGCGGCCGTCGGCGCCCTGATCCCCGTGCTGGCCAAGGTGACGCTGGTGATGGCCATCGACAGGGACCGCACCCGCATCAGCGCCCGCGCCCAGGCCGCCATCGACCGGACCCGTGCCGCGACCCGTGACCGCATCGCCGTGTCCCGTGCCGTGGCTGCCGCCCGGGCCGACGAGACGAAGGCCGCGGCGGAGATCCTGAAGGCGACGCGGGAGGCCGAGGCCGAGGCCGTCACCGTCACGCATGACGCCTATGAGCGGTACGCCGAGGTGATGGACCGGCACCCCCTGCCGGAGCCTGCCGGGGAGCTGCCCGGGCTGGTCTCCGACAGTGAGCTGGAGGCCCTGCTCTCTGGGGGTGTGCCGGAGGGTGTTCCCGCACTTGGCACGGGGGTGTCCGACCCGTCCGGCACGGGCGGCGGCACGCCGTCGGCACAGTCGGCGAAGGCCGCCAACGACCAGGCGGTGGCGCTGCTCGCCGCGCAGCTGTACGCGACGAACCCGCCGCCGTCGAAGCGGAAGTTCCGGGAGGCCATGCGCGCCCAGATGAACGCCCGCCACCTGACCGGGTCATGGGAGACGATCGACGCCCTGTACGACCGGGAGAAGGCCCTCGCCGGCCCGGGCGGGGGCCAGCCGTGAGCAACCTGGAGAAGGCCGCCCGCGACGCCGTCGAGGCCGCCGACAACAGCCAGATGACCCAGCAGATCCTGGCGATCCTCGCCGCGCAGCAGCTGCTCAACCAGCAGCAGCCGCAGCAGCCGGCGCCCATGCCGGTGTCCCGGCCTATCGGCCTGTACGTGGCCGCGGGCATCGGCGGAGCGGTGGCCCTGTCGTTCCTGGCCATGGCCGCGGCGCTCCTGGCGATCGCCGTCACGGTCGGCGCCGTGTCCGCAACGGTCTGCGTGCTCGTCCTGCGATCCATCTGGCGCGACTACGAGAAAGGGAAGTGACCATGCAGCCCGCCAGCAAGCACGACGCCCTGACCCCGTGGGAGATCGCCAAGGTCATCCGGTGCGGCCACAAGGTCTTGAGGGCCCGCAGCCACCGTGAGGCGGCCCGCTGGGAACGCGAAGCCGACCGGATCATCGCCGCCGCTGAGGCCCGCGAGAACGCCCGAGCCAAGGGCCGCAAGAAGTAGCTACGCCACGGGGCGGCCGTCACCCAGGCAAGGCAACCGGCCGCCCCGTGCTCCCAGTCACACAGCTAGAGCAACTGGAGATCACATCATGACCGACACCGTCCCGGAGCAGGTAAACGGGCACGTCGAACCGCAGGTGTCCCTGCTGAAGTTCACCCCCGAGCAGCCGGCGGCGCCCGAACCTGTCGACAACCCGAACCTGCCCGCTCCCGGCGTCACCGAGGAGAAGCGCAAGCCGATACTGCCTGCCTGGCTGAAGGACAGCACCGAGTTCGCTACGGCCGCCAAGCACACGGCCAGCCGTCTCGGATACGCCTCGATGTACCACGGCGCGCGCCTGCCCTGGTACGGGCTTCAGCTGGCCTCAATGTCCCCGCGCGGCGCCTGCCGGTTCATCGCCTCGACCAATCGCTGGTTGTGGGACCGGGAGGCCGCACCGCTGCGCGACCACGCGGTACGCACCGAGGACGTCGAGGAGTACCTGCACCTGGCCCGGCTGCGCGGCAACCGCGTCCGCCTGCGCGGCCTGGTGACGGTCGTGGCCTGCGTGTTCGGCGTCGGCTTCGCCCTGTGGCTGTACGTCATGGCCCCGGCGTACCTGTGGGTGTTCGCGGCCGGCGGGGTGCTGACCCTCGGCTACTTCGGCCAGCAGCCGGACGCCCCGGTCATCGGTCCCGCGGTGATGCGCACCGAGCTGCAGAAACTGACCGGCACGATCGTGCTGCGCGCCCTGGACGCCATCGGCAACCCGAAGATCTCGGCTGCCATCAAGAAGGGCGGCGCCATGGACGGGATGCGCTTCACCAGCGAAATCACGCGTGACGGGCCCGGCTACCGGGCCGACCTCGACCTGCCTTACGGCGTCACTCCGGACGACGTCATGGAGAAGCGTGAGGCCCTGGCCTCGGGGCTGCGCCGCAAGGTCGGCTGCGTGTGGCCGTCCGGCGATCCCGACGAGCACGAAGGCCGCCTGGTGCTGTGGGTCGGCGACCGGCCCATGAACGAGACGACGAAGCCGGCCTGGCCGCTGCTGAAGGACGGACGCGTCGACCTGTTCCGCCCCGTCGTGTTCGGCAACGACCAGCGGATGCGCTGGGTCGAGGTGACGCTGATGTTCGCGTCCATCGTCATCGGCTCCATCCCCCGCATGGGCAAGACGTTCCTGCTCAGGCTGCTGATGCTCATCGGCGCCCTCGACCCGCGGGCATGGCTGCTGGCCTTCGACCTGAAGGGCACAGGCGACCTGGGCGCCCTCGAACCGGTCGCCCACCGCTACCGGGCGGGCGAGGAAGACGAGGACATCGAGTACATCCTTCACGCCCTCCGTGAGATCAAGGAGGAGCTGCGGCGCCGGGCGAAGGTCATCAAGTCCCTGCCCCGCTCGCGCTGCCCCGAGTCGAAGGTCACCCCGGCCCTCGCCGACGACAAGAGCCTTGGCCTGCACCCCATCGTCATCGGCATCGACGAATGCCAGGTGCTGTTCGAGCACGAGAAGTACGGCGCCGAGCTGGAGAGCATCTGCACCGACATCACCAAGCGCGGGCCGGCGCTGGGCATCGTGGGCATGTACGCCACGCAGCGCCCCGACGCCAAGAGCCTCCCGCCGGGCATCTCCGCCAACGCCGTCCTGCGGTTCTGCCTGAAGGTCATGGGCCACCAGGCCAACGACATGGTTCTCAGCACCGGCGCCTACAAGTCCGGCATTCGCGCCACCATGTTCAGCCGCCGTGACCTGGGCATCTGCTACATGGCCGGTGAGGGCGACGACCCGCGCATCGTCGCGTCCGCGTTCGTCGACGCGCCCAAGGCCGAGCTGGTTGTTGCCCGTGCCCGGAAGATGCGCGAGGAGTACGGCAACATCACCGGTCACGCCCTCGGCGAGGGCCCGGCCGCCACGGTCGGCATGGACGTCCTCGGCGACGTCCTGAAGGTGGTCGCCGCCAGCGAAGAGCAGGTGTGGAACGAGCGGGTGGCCGGCCGTCTCGCCGAGCTCCGCCCGGACGTGTACGACGGCTGGACGGCCGCCAACGTGACGACGGCGCTGAAGCCGTGGGGCGTCACCATCCGCGATGTGTGGGGCGAGACCGACGACGGGGAGAAGGCCACCCGTCGAGGCTTCCGCCGCGCCGATGTGGTCGCCGCCGTCACGCGCCGTGAGGCCGACAGGCTCGCCGCCTGACCCTCGGACCGCTGCTAGGCCTAGCAGACAGCCCTGCTAGGCCTAGCAGCCCCGCTAGCACCGAATCCGGCCCTTGAGCAGGCGCCTAGCGCCTAGCAGGGGCGCCGCTGAAACCCCGGGAAACGCCCGGATCGAAGGGGGAGAGACCTCATGCTGACTGCGATGGCCGCGACGCTGCTGTGGGCCGGTGGTTACGCCGTGTTGTGCTGGGCTAAGCCGTTCGCCCCGTGCCGGAAGTGCCGCGGCCTGGGCCAGATAGAGCGGTTCGGCAAGCCGCGGACGTGCCCGCGCTGCCACGGCCGCAAGCTCAGACTGCGCGTCGGCCGGCGTGCCCACAACGCATGGCGCCGAACCCATGACGCCGGCACCCGCTGAACGGGAAGATGAGCCGTGCCCTCACGACGGTCTTCATCCAACGAGCCGAGCCTGCTCGTCGCCATCTGGTGGATATTCCTCGCCGCCTGCGCCATCGTGATGTTCCTCGGCGGCATCAACTTCATCTCCAGCCTCTTCGGCCCTGACGACGAGCCCCGGCCCGCGCCGACTGTCACGGTCACCGAAACCTTCGGCCCCTCGCCGCTGGCCACCGACGTCCCCGACGACGTCATCGACAACGAACTGAACGACATCCCCACCCCGACCGCCTGTACCGACGCCGACGCCCGCGGAATCGTCCCCCGCGACCGCTGGACGCCATGCGGTCAGATCCTCGGCTACTTCGACGACTGGACGACGCCGCCTCCCGGAGCACCCGCCGTCGCGCCTTAGAACCCCCGCCACACTGGCCCAGCCCGAAGCCAGACGGCCCCCGCCTCGTTCATCGAGGACGGGGGCCTTTCGTGTTTTCGGGGGTCAGCAGGCGGGTCCGACCGAGACCTGTACGTTCTTCAGCCGCTTGGGCGAGTCGGCATCAGCGTTGTAGCCGGGGTTGTCGCTCGCCCACGCTGCCTCCGTGCAGTAGCCATCCCCGGTCGGCGAATCCTGCTGCAGCTCGTCGAACGTGGTCTGGCAAGAGGTCACGTTGTAGTTCCCGATGACCTGGGCGCTGTTGGGGGCGCCAGGCGTCTTGTACCAGACGATGACGTCCCGCTCAGGCCCGCAGCCCTTCGAGCGCGACGGCTTGGGCTTCGGCTTCGGCTTGGCCACGTGGGATGCGCTGGGCTCGGGTGCGGCGGAATGGCTGCTCCGTGTGGCCCGCGGGGTCGACGTATGCGCCGGCTTCGACGCGGTGTCCGATCCTCCGGAACTACACGCGGCGGTCAGCAGGATGGCGGCGATGGGCAGGATGGTGCGGCGCACGGGCCCCCCTCTTCCTCGGCTGTGCGAAGTGCGGGAACAGAGTGGCACCTGCACACGGAGGGCGGGCGCGTATTGCCGGACTGTGACCCCGCTCAGTCGGTCCCAAGCAACGGCCCCCGCCTCGGGTCTCGAGGACGGGGGCCTTTCGCGTTTCCCTACACTTCGCGCATGGAGGGGTGGAAGTTCTGGTGGGGGATCGCGGCGTTCTTCCTGGGCGGCCTGGCAACGCAGCTGAATGGTTGGCTCGCGTATCGGCGGCAGCGCAAGGACAAGGCTGCTGACGCAGCGGACGCTGCTGAACAACGGCGAGCCGAGTTCGAACTCGAGCACCTCATGGCGACGAACCAGAAGTTGCACGACTACCGCGAGAAGTTCCTGGACTTCACCAATGCGGCCGCGGAAGCCGACTCTTCCGATGGACGGGACAGTGCCGCGCGTCGCCACGCCCTGGAGGTGGCAAACGAAGCACTGAATGCCTGCGAGCTCGGTCTCAACGGGAACGTCGGCTTCATCCTCGACGACACCGTCCGGGCATCGGTCCGACAAGCCACCAAAACAATCGAGGACGCAGCTACCCGCGCCATCGGCGGACAGGCAGTCGACTACCTCGCGGTGAACCGGGCCGTCAGCGACGCCTCCGACGCCCTCTCGGCGCGTGTCCGAGCGCTATACGCCCGCCAGGCTGAGCGCTGACGTTCTACCCGTCCTGTCAGGCCCTGACCCCACGCAGGATCCGGTGAGGCTCCGTCTGCTCGATCCGCTTGAACTCCTCATAGTCCAGGCCGGCCATGCCGCGCACGACCAGGCCGTGCTCCCGCAGCCACGCATCCCGCTTCTGTCGCCATTCCAGGATCGCCTCGTAGCGGCCCTCGAGCTGGCCGTCGTGGTCGCGCGCCCAGTTGCGGGCCATGAACTCCCGGCCCCATACCCACTCCGGTACGCCGTCCTCGTCCTGCTCCGGCGGCCGATCCAGGCCCGCGCGGGCCGCACGGCGGGCCGAGACCATCATGCCCCCCTGAGAGGCACCACAGGGGCCGGCGCCGAAGGCGGCAGCTGCCAACCCAGCGCCGCCATGCCCTGCGGCGTGAGCCCCAACCGGTCGCCCAGGTGCCGCGCTTCCTGCGCATGCCAGGCCGCAGCCTGCCCAGCCAGTACGGCGAACGTGTACGAGACGTACAGGGCCACGGCCATGATGAACGAGTCGTCCCACTCGTTGGCCTGCGGGCCCTCCCACAGCATCTCCCACATCTCCCGCTCGGCATCCGACCAGGCACGGCCAGGCGGCAGATCGGGCACGGGGTCGGTACACACGGGCGGCAGAACGATCCGGCGGCGGTTCCCGCCGGCCCGCTCACTGCTGCGGCTCGCGGTGTACCGGGAGCGGTCTTTCCCAGGATTCGGCAGGGGTCCGGGCATCCGAGACACCTCACTTTCAGTTACTGATCAACTATGGACCGGAAACCGGTTTGGTCTATCTGGGATCGCGACCAGCGACACACCTCCCCGTCGGTCAAAATCCTGGCGTCCTGGACCTTCCCCCCGGTGGGTGGTGACGCTGCGGCCGTCACTGCTGGTCACGACGCTGCCCAGCCGCCCGGGGTCGTCGTGCCTGTCTTCCGTGAGTGGCAGCCGCGGCAGATGCCGCGGAGCCGGTGCGGCGCGTCCGGGTCGGGCACGCCGGCAGCCACCAGGTCCCGGCGTTCGTCGGGGTGGTGGTCGGCGACGGTCGACGGCTGGCCGCATCGCTCGCCATGCCCGTGCGCCTGGTCGGTGCACACGCACTGCGGGTCGCGGTCGAGGACGAGGCGCCGCACCGACTGCCAGCCGCGGCCGCCGTAGCCGCGCTGCCTGGCGCTGCCGCGCTTCTGCTCTGCTTCGCGTCGGTGCTCGGGGCAGCGTCCGCCTTGGTCGGTGAGCTCTGGGCAGCCGGGGACGGTGCACACTCTCCAGCCTGGTCGTCGTGGCATCGGTGCCTCCTGCCTTGCCTGTTGTGCTCGGCCTCGACCGATCGAGGTCGAGACCGAGGATGAGAAGACGATGAGCGCGTGCTGATGCGCATCGTGTTGTGCCTTGCCTGCCTGGCCTTGCCTGGTCTGCCGTGGTGGCGGCCGGCGCAGAGGAGGAGTAGGGCCCCGCGCCGGCCGCCGGTCTGTGGGTGTCAGGCGACCCGCGGTCGGGACGTCATGGCCTGCGGGTGGTAGCGGTGGTAGGCCTCGTCCTGCTGGGCGCAGGTCGGCAGCCAGATCTTCCCGCCGTTGTCGAGGAGCCAGCCGAGCTTGATGTGCAGGACGTGGGAGTGCCACGGCCACGGCGCCGCGCCGTGCCGCGCCTTCTCCCAGTCGCTGAACAGGTCGGGGAGGTTGCCGACTTCGGCGAGCGGGCTGAGCAGCTGCAGCGGGTCGGCGGTCTCACGCATGGCGCGGCGCCGGCAGATCTCCCAGCTGGCGCGCAGGGCGCCGTAGCGGGGCACGAGACTGTGCAGGCGGACGATGGCGGCGCGCACGTCCTCGTCCTCTTCCAGCATGTTGATGCTCGGCGATTCCTGCATGGCGTACCTGGCTGCGGTCTTGCGGTCGGCTCGCACCTGGTCGAGGAGTTCGGCGAGAGCGGGCTGCAGGTGTTCGGTGATGACCTGGTCGGCGCCGCCCCAGGCCAGGAAGCCGATCGCCTTGTTGGCCATGGGTTCGACTTCGAGCTGCTGCTTGGCGTTGAGGTGGATCTGGTTGCGCCCGTCGCGGTGGGCTTCGAGGTATTCCTCGGCAGCCGCGTAGTGCTCGAGGAACTCGTCGGGCATGGTGTGGTAGCCGAAGCGGGCGTTGCCGGCGAGGGCGGTGGTGCCGCTGTCGTTGAGCTGCTGAATGGGGTCGTAGAGCATGATTTCTCCTGTGGGTTAGAAGCGGGTGGGCGGGTAGATGCCGACCTTGGCGAGGGCGGCGCGGACTTCGTCGTGGGTGACTTCGGGCCGGGCGTAGTAGCCGTCCGGCGTGGGCTCGAACGGGTTGACGTCCTCGGTGGCGAGCGCTTCGGCGACGGCGGCGCGGGCCGCGCGCTTGGCCTCTTCGGTTTCGTACATGGGGTTTCTCCTGTTCAGCCGACGGGGGTGATGGGCAGTCCGTAGGTGTCGACGACGTACTCGTCTCCGGTCGGGGCGGAGAAGTGGGCGAGCAGGCGCCAGGGTTCGGCGACCGTGTGCCATAGCCGAGTCCGGCCGGCGCGCCTGGTCATGATGTGTTCGGCGTATGCGCGGTCGACGGTCCAGTAGGGCCCGGTTCGGTGGTCGCCGGTGGCGCCTCGCCACAGCTCGACGGGCTGCGGGGGCCGGTACCAGGGGCGGCCGTCCTCGGTGTAGCCGGTTGCCCTGAACAGGGCGAGCCACTGTGAGGGCGGCAGCTGCAGCGTGTCGGACACGCGCCATGTCGCCGGGAGTACAGCGAGCAGGGTGTCGGTCGAGAGCTTGCCGCTGGTGAACGCTTCCCAGAGCAGGCGCGGTTTGCTGTCGCGGCTGGTGCGGCCGAGCCACCAGATGAGCCAGTCGGCGTCGATGGCGTCCTGTTCGCCTATCTCCTGGGTGAACTCTGCGGTGAGGTCGAGCTGCGCGCCCTCGATGGCCGGGGGGTGGGGCGCGGTGCCGGAGTGGATTCCGTAGACGCGCAGGACGGTGCGGGCAAACGCTGCGAACGAGGGGTCGACCTGCTCGTTGTCGACCAGCTGCTGTATGGCGTCGGTGGTGGTCATGGCATCTCCGGGGGGAGTTGGAGGTTCGGGCACTGTCCGCCGTGAACGTCGGTGCACAGGGGGATGTGGGTGCTGCGGCAGAGGCGGGCGCCGCAGCTGCGGACGCACGGCCGGCCGCGTCCGGTCTTCAGGGGCCGGTCGCAGACGGCGCAGCGGCTGCGCGCCCGGGTCACTCGTCGTCCTCCGTGGCCCAGCGGGCCAGCTTCGCGGCGTACCGGGCCTTGAGGCCGTGCGCGCGGGCTTCGGCGAGTTCGGAGCGCTGCTGCCGCCTGCGCTCCCGCTTCCTCTTGGCTGCGGCGATACGGGCCTGTATCCGCTGCTCGACGTGCGACTCGGTCATGAGGCCTCCTGTCGGCCGTGGCAGCGCTTGTAGCGCCGGCCGGAACCGCAAGGGCACGGGCTCTTGCGGGTGATGACGTGGACGTCCTCGGCGGCCTGTACGGCGTTCTCTGCCATCAGGGCAGTGCAGGCGCCGCACAGGTGCCCGCTGATGCTGAGCGGGCCGAGGGAGGTCAGGTGCGGGGTGACGGTCTCGGTGCGCCGGCCGCAGCAGTCGCAGTGGTGGTCCCACAGGAACTGCGTGGTCTCTCGGGTCTGCTGCAGCCGGGCGATGCAAGCGGGCTGCATGCAGACGAGCGTGGGCGGGTCGCACAGGATGAGCACGGGGCGGATCTGCCGGGTGTGCTCGCACAGGTGGGTGACGTGGCCGCTGCTGAAGGCGGCGAGGAGCATCCGCAGCCGGGGCTTGACCATGCGGCGCAGCAGGGCGGCGTCTTTCGGGGCGTCGCCAAGGAGCGCCCAGCCGCCCCGGGCGATCGCCGCTAGGGCCATGTTCTGCCCCATGGCACCCGCTTCGCGGGTGGCCGCCTGCAGCTGGTCGAGGGTGGCGACCGGGAAAGAGTCCGCCCCGGGCATCGTGCCCATGAGCTCGTCGAGTTCTGCGTCGGTGAGGAACTGGCGGGCGGTCACGCGGACTCCTTCGGCGGGTCGTAGATCCAGGGGTGCACGTCGTACCTGGGTGAGGGCTTGCGGCCGGTCTTCCCCTCCCGCTCGGGGTCGGGCTTCCGGGCGACCCAGCCGAGGTCTTCCAGGTGGTCGACGGCCGCTTTGATGGCGTCGGCGCCGCCGTCCAGAGCCCATTTCTTCTGCACGCCGCGCTGTACGTCGCGCAGGGAGAACGGCTCTGCGGGCTTCTCTCGGCCTCGCAGCCACGCCAGCACGTCACGGCCCGGGGTGAGTTGGGCGTCCCGGTTGGCGCCCATCAGGTCGAGGCAGAGCCGGGCGTGGGCGATGAAGTACGGCGCCATGCTGATGGCTGCAGCCATGTACGGGCCGGTTACCTCGGTTGCGTCAGAATTGTCATAGAGGGTCAGCGCCGCGGCGATGCGAGCGAGCTTGGCCGGCAGCTTCGACGCCCACGACATGATTGGGCGCAGGTCTCCGAGGTTCCCCATGCGGGGCTCGAGGTGTTCCTCGAACCGGTACATGAACTCATTGGCCTCTGGCGTGAAGGCGAGGACGCGCGGCGCCTCGGCCTCCCACAGCTTCGCCACAAGATTCTTGATGCGCTGGCCGTAGTCGGCCGCGATCGTGTCCGGCACGGGCACGGCCGCCCTCGGGTCGCGCTGCCCGAGATTCGACTCGGGGTAGCTGTAGAGGGGCCGCTGCACGAACCCGTTGTGCAGCACCTCGTCGTCCTCGCTGCGGGCCAGGCCCTGCAGGATGACGGGCTGCACGAGCAAACCGAGGGTCAGGTGCGCGTTCGTCAGCTCGGTGCTGCCGCGCTGGACGCGGTGCACCGGGACGGCTTTCCCGTCGTATGCCTGCAGGGCGAACGTAGTGTCGGGTGAGCCGTTGCCGAACCTGCGTCCGGTGACGTTCGCGAAGAACACGCCCTCGCTGTCGAGGACGGCGCCGCGGCCGGCGTTCTCCGATGCCTTTACGGGCATCGCGGCCGGCGTGATGTCTCCCCAGAACAGCGAGGGGAGCGCGGGAGGCTGGCCGATGTCCTGAAGCGTCTGCAGGGCGATGACCGCGTCATCGGCGGCCAGCTGGGCATTCTCAGGCTTTGCCTTGATGGCGTTCTTCTCGGCGTCCTTCAGCCGTTCCTCGGCGATCCGGATGCGCTGCTTCGTCTGCTCGATGACGGGCTCTGTTTCGGCGCGCAGCCGGATCTCTTCCTCACGCAGAGGGCCGGTGAGCCGTTCCTCTACGCCGGTCTTGCGCTCGCCGGGCAGGGCGACGCCGACAGTCCACAGGGTGACGGGCTCGCTCCAGCCGGGCCGGATGCGCACGTAGGCGCGTCCGCCGATGGCTGTGGTGATGCAGGGCAGCGCCATCATCGCGGGCAGGTCGGGGGCTACCTGGGTGGCCTTTGCGATCGCCTCGACCATGCCGGAGAGGCTCTTTCCGAGCAGCATCAGGGGGAAGCCGGGCAGCGGCGGCCGGTCGATGGGTACGGGCGCGTCCCAGACGGGCTCAACTTCCCTGACAGAACTGACAGAACCGTCCTCGGGGTCCGCATCGTGGCCCCTGGCAGGGGTTGCGTCAGTTTTGTCAGGCACTCGGCCCCTCTCGGTGGTTGCTTCGCGGACCTCGGCCAGAACCTCGGCAGGAAGCGCCGCGGCGGCCGTCGACGACTGCCGCCCGTGGGCG
Source organism: Streptomyces sp. RB17 (assembly GCF_009604455.1). Taxonomy (GTDB): domain Bacteria; phylum Actinomycetota; class Actinomycetes; order Streptomycetales; family Streptomycetaceae; genus Streptomyces. The sequence goes on along the minus strand of NZ_WEGL01000001.1, from coordinate 600,735 downwards.
GCGCGCAGGATGTCCCGCGCCGCCTCGGACTCGCTGCCGTTGTGGTGAAGGTGCGCGAACAGCTGTCCTGCGCTCATCACGTGGCCGGTGGGCAGGCCCGGGGTTTCGGACCAGATGGTGATCGCGGCACCGTCCTTGTGGACGTTGGCGCCGGTTCCGGACGTCTGGGCGTCCCAGCCGGGGTAGCTCCACAGCTGATCGGAGCCGCCGCAGTAGCCACAGCCGCCGGGCGCCTGCTCGCGGTAGGTCCAGCCGGCGGCCGACAGGACGTCGGGCACGGCGTTGTGCTCGCCGAGGATTCCCAGCGGTCCCCGATTTCCACTGACAGAACTGACAGAACCCTGTTTGCGGTCCGCTCGGCGAGACGCCAGCTGGGTTGCGTCAGTTTTGTCAGAGCGTCGCGGGGTCGGCGTCTTCGGCAGCAGCCCGTCGACGGTCTCGCGGAGCTCGGCGAAGCTGTAGCGGGGGCCGCCGGACTCAAGGACGCGGCACACTCGCGGCTCGGTGACGATCTTCCGGTTGACCGTGCCAGGTACGCGGAGGACGCGGGAGAGGTCGCCAACGCCGGTTCCGTAGCTGCAGCCGAGGCGCTCGGCGGACAGGCCGAGGACGCGCTGCCAGTCCGCAGCGAGCCGCGACGCCTCGTCGAGGTCGACGTCCTCGCCGACGACGAGCGGCACCATGAAGCTGGTCCGCACGTACAGGCCGCCACCAGAGTGAATGAGCTGCGTGTGGGGCGGCAGTCCGGACTCGGTGTAGACGCGCAGCGCCTGCTCGTCGTCCAGGGGAAGGTTTTGGTCCTTGTGGCCCGGGCCGGCGATGTCGATGTCCGACCACATATCGATCAGGGCGTGCGTGTCGGCGGCGCCGCCGCGCTTACCCGGGGCGAGCCGTTCCCGCACGGTGGTTGCGCGGGCGTAGATGCCGCTGACGCCCTGCCCGTTCCAGCGAGCGATGGCGTTCAGCGCCTGGTCGACTGATTCGACCTGTACGCCGGACCAGTCGCCTACGCAGCTGAGGGCGATGAGGCCGCCGGCCTCGCCGAACTGGGTCTTCAGCCATTCGCCGGTCACGCCGGTGTCGGCCAGCACGGATGCCGTCTTGAACCTGCTCACGCCGTCACCGCCTGGGGGCGCAGGACGACGAGGTACTCGACGCCGCACGGCGCGACCTTGAGGACGGAGCGGACGAGGGGAAGTGGGGCCCGGTGCAGGTGGGGGTGCCCGCAGCGGGGGCAGCGGTCTACCTTGACCTGCCGGTGCCACGTCGCGGAGCGGGAACGGTACGTGTCGAGGCGACCTGCTACACGGGGTGGGTTGTCCTGCGCTACGGTGAGTGCAGTCGACCCGCCGTCCGCGGAGACTTTCGGAGATGGGCCTGTGCCGAGCAGGCCCTTCTCTGCGTTATGGGTCATGCCGCTCGCTGCCCTTCTTGTGGGGCCTCTTCCGGCAGCTGTCGCAGTCCCAGCAGGGCTGCTATGCGCCGCAGTTGCTCGTCGGTGGGTTCGCCGATCGCGTCGGCCAGGGGGTTGTTCATGCCGCCCTCTGGCTCTGCTCTTCGAGGCGCCGCTGGAAGTACGCGCGGACGCTCGCGGCGATGACCAGGCGCCGGCTGCCCTCCTTGACGCTCTGGAGGTCACCGGAGCGGATCAGCTCGTAGACGGTCGACCTGCTGAGGCCGGATGCCTGCACGGTTTCGTCCACGGACATGGCGATCTTCTCGACCATGGATCTCTCCCAATGAATCCACGGAGCCTCATGGCTCATCTGCTGGGCAGAGTACACGCGAGATCATGCATTAGTCCACGGAATCTCATGCACACTCTCACGGACATTGACGCACACGCGTGGACGCCCGTACCGTTCGGGCATGGCTGATCAGTGGCAGGACATGGACGAGGGCGAGATCGAAGCCGCCCTCACCAGCTCTTTCGGCGGCATGTGGCGGTCATGGGTGTCAGAGAAGGCGCCGTTCAAGCGAGCCGCTGCACAGTTCACCGAGGGCAAGGACGGCCGCCTGGTCATGTCCGGCCTGCTGGTGCTCGACGACGCGATCACGACGGACCGCCTCAAGTCGGTGCCGGTCCGGGCGCTCGAGAACAGTTGGAATCTGACGAAGAGCGAGGCCGCCCGCGAGGAGATAAGGGGTCTCCCCAAACTGGAGCGCGCCGGCAGGACCCCGGAAGCGTTCGCCCAGCTGGTCGCCGAGCACTACAAGGCGTGGGCCGCAATCGTGCCGCATCCCGTGGCCGCTATGGCGGCGGACGCCGGCGTGAAGCCGCCCACCGTTCACGGATGGGTGAGAGAGGCGAGGCTCCGCGGGTTCCTGCCGCCAGCGTCGCGCGGGAAGGGCTGACCCGCTGCAGCAAAAAGCCCCCGGCCGGCGCCGGGGGCTTCGCTATTTGGACTTGATCGGTGCCAGCCGATCCGGGTTGAACTTGTTCCCGTATCTGCGATCGTGCGGCAGGACGTCGTATCCGGGGATGAGAGCGAGGATCACTTCCCGCTTGTCGGCGGGAGTCAGGCGCTTCCAGCTGGCCTGTACGTCGCCCGCGAGCAGGCCGCGGAGGATCCGCGGGGTAGCGGACACGACCAGGGCGCGCGACGCCTTCACGCGTTCGTCGATGAGAGATCGGGCCTCCCTGTACTCGGCGAACGTGATCTCGCGTTTCGCCCACATGCGGGCGAGCTCCTTCAGTTGCTCTTCGTCTTCTGCGAGCTCCTGACGGGCAGCCTCGGACACCTCAGTCGTGGCGACCCGCTGCAGCCGGTGCAGGACCTTCGGACGCGACAGCAGGTCGAGAACCTGGCGCTCAACCTCGTCCTCGACGAACGACGCCTTCACCGCGATCTTCCCGCAGCCGCCGCGGGGCGTGGCGCACCAGTAGCGAGGGCCGCCGTTGCCGTGCGAACCCTCGAGCATCCGGCCGCACTTGGAGCAGCGCAGAACCCCGTTGAGCCACCGCTGCAGCGTCAGGTCTGTCGTACCGGCCCGCTGCGCGAGACGCAGACAGATCTCTTCCCATCGGTCCTTTGGGACGATGGCGTCCCAGACGGCCGGCCCTACTACCTCACCCTTATGCGAGCGCAGGCCCGCGACGGATGCCTTGGAGACCACGGAACCGACGCTGCGGCCAGACCAGGGCACGCCCGTAGCGGTAGGCACTTCCCGATAGTTGAGGTCTTCGGCGATGGAGTGCAGGCTCTCGCCGAGCTCTGGGTCGATGCGCCCCCTCTGCTCGTCGGTCCAGCCGTCCCAGTCGCCGAGGATGCGCGCGCCGATCTCCCGCAGCACCTTCGCCTCGTCCTCGACGACCTCGTGCCCCTCCGCAGTGAAGCCGTAGCCGCGGAACCCTCCCCCGCCCGGCTTGCCCTCGGCGGCGAGTGCCTCATGCTTCCGTGCGACTCGGCGCGCAGTGTCTCGGCTCGACTTGTTGGCCACAGCTACGAGGACGCGCGCCATGGTGATGTCGCCGTCGGTGTCGAGCCTGAGCGAGCCCGTGACGGACGTGACGGGGATGCGCGGATTCCTCGACTCGACGATGTCGATCAGGTCTTCAAGGTCGCGGGGATCACGGGCGGTGCGGTCGAGGTCCCAGGCGAGAAGTCCGTCACGCTCCCCCGACGCCAGTTTGTCGAGCGCGCTTCGGAATCCGGGGCGCACGGTGCGGAGGGCTGTCGTACCGTCAGGAAGGCGTACCTTCCGCCTCTTGTAGGCGCTCGTGTCGTTCTCGACGATGACCTCGGCGATAGTCCATCCGAGCCGGTCAGCAAGGGTGCGGCCGTCATCTTCCTGCCGTCCAACCCCAGCAGCATCACCAGCTTTGTCGTCTGAGATCCGCACGAGGAGGATCGCGGCTCTTGGCTTCATGGTTCGTAGATTAGCATTGACATCTCGGATCGCCGATGCCGTTGACCTCGCGCAGTTCGTCCACCGAGCGGAAACCGCCGTGCTGGGTGCGGTAGTCGACGATGTGCTGAGCGAGGACCGGGCCGACTCCCGGCAGCGCGTCGAGCTGGTCCGCGGTGGCCGTGTTGAGGGAGACGGGCGCCGCGGGGCCCCTACCGGCCGGCCCGGCGACGGGCCCGGCCGACGGGCCGGGAGGGGCCAGCGCCCCGGCGGGCGCGCCGACGACGACCTGTTCGCCGTCGACCAGGAAGCGTGCCCGGTTGAGGCCCTCGGTGCTCACGCCCGGACGGACACCGCCCGCCGCCCGCAGCGCGTCGGCCACCCGGGAACCGGCCGGCAACCGCTGGATCCCCGGGTGGCGGACCTTGCCGCTGACGTCCACGACGATCTGCCCGCCCGGTGTCGCCGAGGCGCCTGTGCCCGCACCGGCGGCCCTGGAGTCGTCCTCCTTCTTGGCGTAGGGCGTGTCCCCCTTGTCCCCCTTGGCGTAGGGCGCCTCCGCGCGCACCACTTGAGGGGCGCTGACGGACTCGGTCCGCCCGGCCCAGAAGTGCTGTACGGCAAACACCGCGGCAGCCACGAGCACCACCGCGAGCGCCACGACTCCCCGCCGCTCCACCCCGCACCGCGCCTGCAACCACACCGGCATCCGCTCCCGCAGCGCCGGCCCGACCCGCTCCCGCCAGCCCGGTCCGACCGGGTCGGGGAGCTCCAACGGGCTCGGACCACCGGCTGGTTCCGGGTCGTGAGTCGTACTCGGAGCCGGAGCCGGAGCCGGCATGAGCGTCGGCGTCGGAGTCGACGTCGGCCTGTCAGCCGGCACCGTGAGCGGAGGCTCGGTCGGTACAAGCGCGGCCATGGCGGTCACCGTCCTCACCGGACTCAGCCCGGGCGCCCGGCCCATGACCGATGCCGTAGCCGCCCTGGGCGCCGCATGGGTGGCCCTGGTCGCCGCCTCGGTGGCACCGGTCATCGCCTGGGTGGGCCCGGTCACCGCCTCGGCGACCTCGGTCCCTGCCTCCGCGGCCTCGGTCGCTGCCTCGGGTGCCCTCGCGGTCGCCGGCCTGGGGGACCCCTCCCCCTGCGGTGGTCCGTTCCCCGACTCCCGCCTCCGCACGGCTCGTTCGCCGAAGAGGAGTTCCGTTCGGCGGCGCAGTTCCTCGGCCGGTGCCGGCGGGCGGTGGGGTGCTCGGCCGCGGTCGATGCCACGGCGGTGACGGATGCGACCGTCGGAGGTGGGGCCACGGCCGGGGCCACTGGTAGGAGTCACGGTGCGTGAACGTGATCGAAGTGCCATGCGACGAGGATGGGACATCCCGCCGATTCGCGATGATCTTGGTCAATTCCCGGGGATGACAAACCCGTTGTGGATAACTCCGTCACCCCTGCGAGTGACTGGCTCAGCGGGGGGAGACCACCGCTCCGAGCAGCCCGGGTCCGGTGTGTGCCCCGATCACCGCCCCGACCTCGCTGACATGGAGGTCGGCCAGGCCCGGCACCCGCTCCCGCAGCCGGTCGGCGAGTGCTGCGGCGCGTTCGGGCGCGGCGAGGTGGTGGACGGCGATGTCGACCTCGGCGCCGCCCGCCCGTTCGGCGGCGATCTCCTCGAGTCGCGCGATGGCCTTGGACGCCGTACGGACCTTCTCGAGCAGTTCGATGCGGCCACCGTCCAGCTGGAGGAGGGGTTTGACGGCCAGTGCGGAACCGAGCAGGGCTTGTGCGGCTCCGATGCGGCCGCCACGGCGCAGATAGTCGAGGGTGTCGACGTAGAAGTAGGCGGACGTGCCGGCGGCCCGCTTCTCGGCGGCCGTGACGGCCTCGTCCACCGTGCCGCCGGCCCCGGCCGCCTCGGCCGCGGCGAGCGCACAGAAACCGAGGGCCATCGCCACCATCCCGGTGTCCACCACGCGTACCGGAACCGGCGCCTCGCGGGCCGCGAGGACCGCCGCGTCGTAGGTGCCGGACAGCTCGGCGGACAGATGTAGGGAGACGATGCCGCTCGCGCCGGACTCGGCGATCCTGCGGTAGGTTGCCGCGAACGTCTCGGGGCTCGGGCGCGAGGTGGTGACGGGACGCCGCTTCTGCAGCGCCTGGGCCAGGGAGCGCGTCGAGATCTCGGTGCCCTCTTCGAGTGCCTGGTCGCCGAGGACCACGGTCAGGGGCACCGCGGTGATGCCGTGACGCTCCATCGTCCGCGGCGGCAGGTAGGCCGTTGAATCGGTGACGATCGCGACATGGCGGGACATGAGCTGGAGGTTACCTGCCGTAGTGCTCGCGCGGCAGCCCGGCCCCCCATGGTGCGGGCCCGGAGCGGCCAGGTCAGGTGGTGCTCTCGGGGCGCGGCTTCTTCTGCCAGGGGTGGGCAAGGCGCGGCGACGGCGGGGTGATCGCCTGGCGCGCCTGCTCCTCGGCGGGGCGGGGCGTCCGCGTGCGGGTGTGCTGGGCCGCCGGGCCGTCGGATGTGGACGCGGCGGATGGGTCGGGTCGCTGTCCCCGCGCCGGTGCGGGACCGGCCGGGGTCCAGTGGCGCAGGGCGTCGGCCTCCATGCCTATCTGGTCGCTGAGCGCGCCCAGATCGTCGTCGACGAAGCGGCGCGCCCGGTCGCGGACCGCCCGGCGCAGTGCGTCCGCGGACTTGGTGATGCGCTCGGTGCGGCTGCGCAGCTCGGCCAGCCGTGCGCCGAGCTCGGCCCGGTCCGGCTCCGACTCCAGCCGCCTGAGGTCGGCGTCGAGCTCCTGCCCGTGCGCGCTGAGCCGCTGGAAGAGCCCGAGGGACTCCTTCAGCGACTCGTCCTCGGCGGCGCCCGCGCGCAAGGCGTCCTGGGTGGCTCGCATGGAGGTGCGCAGCGCGAGTCTCAGCTGCGCGATCTCGGCGGCCGGACCGACCTGGACGAACGACTTGGCGCGCAGCGTGTGGTCCTCGACGGTGCGGCGGGCCTGTTCGATCGTCCGGTCCACCCCGCGCTTGGCGGCGCCGACCGCCTTGACCGTGGCGTACGCGCCCAGGCCGATGAAGAGCAGGAAGAGCAGGGCGAACACGGCGATCAGTGCTTCCACGACGCTCCTCCTCCGGGTGGTGCGGCACACGCCGCTGTGCTTTCCACGGTAAACGCAGCGGGCAGGCCCGGAGTTCCGGAAGAACCCTGAACCTGCCCGTAGGGGACCACCCCGAGAACCTGCTCACCGCGCGCCGGTCGTCACGCCGGAACGATGTTCACCAGCTTCGGCGCCCGGACGATCACCTTGCGGATGCCCGCGCCGCCCAGCGCCGCGACGACCTTTTCGTCGGCCAGTGCCACCTTCTCCAGGTCCTCCTCGGAGATGGCCGGCGGCACCTCCAGGCGGGCCTTGACCTTGCCCTTGATCTGCACGACGCAGGTCACGGTCTCGTCCACCACGTAGTCCGGGTCGGCGACCGGGAAGTCCTGGTGGACGACCGAGTCGGTGCGGCCCAGCCGGCGCCACAGTTCCTCGGCGATGTGCGGGGCCAGCGGGGCGACCATCAGCACCAGCGGCTCGGCCACCGAACGCGGCACGGCGGTGCCGGCCTTGGTCAGATGGTTGTTCAGCTCGGTGACCTTGGCGATGGCGGTGTTGAAGCGCAGGCCCTCCAGGTCCTGGCGGACGCCGTCGATCGCCTTGTGCAGAGCGCGCAGGGTCTCCTCGTCGGGCTCTGCGTCGGTGACGGTGACCTCACCGGTCGCCTCGTCGACGATGTTGCGCCACAGCCGCTGCAGCAGCCGGAACTGACCGACCACCGCGCGCGTGTCCCACGGCCGGGATACGTCCAGCGGGCCCATCGCCATCTCGTACAGGCGCAGCGTGTCGGCGCCGTACTCGGCAGCGATCTCGTCCGGGGTCACCGCGTTCTTCAGCGACTTGCCCATCTTGCCCAGCAGGCGGGTGACCTTCTCGCCCTGGTAGTAGTACGCGCCGTCGCGCTCCTCCACCTCGGCGGCCGGCACCGCGATGCCGCGGCTGTCGCGGTAGACGTAGGCCTGGATCATGCCCTGGTTGAACAGCTTGTGGAACGGTTCGGCCGACGACACGTACCCCAGGTCGTACAGGACCTTGGACCAGAAACGCGCGTACAGCAGGTGCAGCACGGCGTGCTCGGCGCCGCCGACGTACAGGTCGACACCGCCGTGCGGCCGGCCCTCGCGCGGGCCCATCCAGTACTGCTCGATCTCGGGGTCGACCAGCTGCCGCTCGTTGTGCGGGTCCAGGTAGCGGAACTCGTACCAGCAGGAACCCGCCCAGTTGGGCATGGTGTTGGTCTCGCGGCGGTACTTCTTCGGCCCGTCGCCCAGGTCCAGTGTGACGTCGACCCATTCCGCGTTGCGCGACAGCGGGGTCTCGGGCTGGGTGTCGGCGTCGTCCGGGTCGAAGGTGCGCGGGCTGTAGTCCTCGACCTCGGGCAGCTCCAGCGGCAGCATCGACTCGGGCAGCGGGTGGGCGACGCCGTCCTCGTCGTAGACGATCGGGAAGGGCTCGCCCCAGTAGCGCTGGCGGCTGAACAGCCAGTCCCGCAGGCGGAAGTTGACGGTGCCCTCGCCGATGCCCCTGTCCTGCAGCCAACCGGTGATGCGCGCCTTGGCCTCGACGACACCCAGGCCGTCCAGGGACACCTCGTCGCTCGCGGAGTTGACCAGCTTCGCCTCGTACGACACGAAGGCGTCGTCCCAGGTCGCGGAGTCGGTGCCGCGGCCGTCGGTGGGCTCGACCACGCAGCGGATCGGCAGCTCGAAGGCGCGCGCGAAGGCGAAGTCGCGGGTGTCGTGCGCCGGGACGGCCATGATCGCGCCGGTGCCGTAGCCCATCAGGACGTAGTCGGCGATGAAGACGGGGATCTGCTCGCCGTTGACCGGGTTGGTGGCGAACGCGCCGGTGAAGACGCCGGTCTTGTCCTTGGCCTCGGCCTGGCGCTCGACGTCGGACTTCGACGCTGCCTGCGCGCGGTAGGCGGCGACGGCCTCGGCCGGGGTGGCGTGTCCGCCGGTCCACACCGCGTGCGTGCCCTCGGGCCAGGCCTCGGGGGTGAACTTCTCGACCAGCGGGTGCTCGGGCGCCAGCACCATGTAGGTCGCGCCGAACAGGGTGTCCTGGCGGGTGGTGAAGATCGTGATGTGCTCGCCGTCGATCGGGAAGTCGACGCGGGCGCCCTCGCTGCGGCCGATCCAGTTGCGCTGCTGCAGCTTGATGGCCTCGGGCCAGTCCAGCTCCTCCAGGTCCTCCAGCAGCCGGTCGGCGTAGGCGGTGATGCGCATGTTCCACTGGCGCAGCTTGGCCTTGAAGACCGGGTAGTTGCCGCGCTCGGAGCGGCCGTCGGCGGTGACCTCCTCGTTGGCCAGTACGGTGCCCAGCCCCGGGCACCAGTTGACCGGCGCGTCGGAGGCGTAGGCCAGGCGGTACTCGCCCAGGATGTCGGCGCGCTCGCGGGCGTTCAGCTCGCTCCACGCGCGCGTGGTGCCCGGAACCGCACGCTCACCGGACTCGAACTGTGCGATCAGCTCGGAGATCGGGCGGGCCTTCTTCGCCTCGTCGTCGTACCAGGAGTTGAAGATCTGCAGGAAGATCCACTGGGTCCACTTGTAGTAGTCCGGGTCGATCGTGGCGAAGGACCGGCGCTTGTCGTGGCCCAGGCCCAGCCGGCGCAGCTGGGCCTTCATGTTCTCGATGTTGCCTTCGGTGGACACGCGCGGGTGCGTGCCGGTCTGCACGGCGTACTGCTCGGCGGGCAGGCCGAAGGCGTCGAAGCCCAGGGTGTGCAGGACGTTGTGGCCGGTCATGCGCTGGAACCGGGCGAAGACGTCGGTGGCGATGTAGCCCAGCGGGTGACCGACGTGCAGGCCCGCACCCGAGGGGTACGGGAACATGTCCATGATGAACTTCTTGGGCTTGGCGGCCAGCTCGGGGTCGCCCGCCAGATCCCCCTTGGGGTTCGGCGCCGCGTAGGTGCCGTCGACGTCCCAGAAGTCCTGCCAGCGTGCCTCGATCTCGGCTGCCATGGCGGCCGTGTAGCGGTGCGGCGCGGCCTCCGTCGACGTGGCGGCGGCAGCGGGGTTCGTCTCGCTCATGATCCTCAAAGCTCCATCGATCGTCTCTGCCTGCGGCTGTGACATCCAAAGAAACGAAAAAACCCCTCGCACAGGAGGGGACGCCGCGCCGATGCCGACCTCACGGTTCGACCGGGGTCGGTACTGATCAGCGCGGCCCGCTAAGCAGAAGGCGTACGGCACGCATGGCGTTAGGGTACCGCAGGCCTTGAGCGAGCGGCGACGGCCTTGAGCAAGCCGCGATCCGCTTCCGTATCCCTTGTGGACATGCCAGGAACCACGAGGGGAGCTGAACCAAGGTCAAAAGTTACTTCGCGTACCGTCCGCTAAGGGACATCACCTCAGTCGCATTGTCCGTTGATAACAACGCAATAACTCAAACCCCGTACTGATCGGTATGGCGCCACTTAGAGTTCGGCAGCGGGACCGCTTTCCCGAAACTGCTCGGAGTTGCCCCCATGAACCCTCGTCGTAGTACCCGCTCCCTCCCCAAACCGGGCCGCTCGGCCTATGGGGTGGCGTCGGCTGTCGTCCTGCTGCTCATACCCGTGGCCGTGCTGGCGGGAGGCAACCAGTTCCGCGACTTCCTGAACTTCGGCGCGGGCGTGTTGTCCCTGGTCTCACTCAGCTGCTCGGTGATCTGGGGCCTGTTCGCGCAGGACCGGATCTTCCTGAACATCCGGCAGCGGATCGTCGGCCAGGCGGTGCACCGCACGCTGGGGGTCGCCTCGATCGCGTTCCTCCTGCTGCACATCACCACGAAGGTCGCGCTCGGCCACACGAAGGCGATCGCGGCGATCATTCCGTTCGCGCTCGGCGTCACCGGTATCGGCGGCCTGATCGGACTGGGCTCACTGGCGGGCCTGCTGATGATCTTCGTGGGCGTCACCGGCGCCCTGCGCAGCAACTTCGCCACCCCGGCCCCGGTCGCCGCCCGCTGGCGCGCCATGCACATGCTCGCCTACCCGGCCTGGTGCGCCGCGCTGATCCACGGCCTGTACGCGGGACGCGCGGCCAAGCCGTTCTTCGTGATCTCCTACGGCCTGTCACTGCTGGGCGTGATGGCCGCCCTCGCCCTGCGCGCCGCCCCGCGCCCGGTCAAGCGCAGGGTCGCCGACCGGCTCGTGGCGCTGTTCGGCAGCTCGGAGCGGGCGGGCCTCGAGGAGCTGGACGCGAGCCGTTCCCGGGCGGCCGAGCCGGCCCCGGGGGGCTTCGAGGGCCGGCGCGAGCCCAGGGGAGCCGCCGCCCCCTCGGCGCCGCTGTACCAGTCCCCCGCGGCCCCCGCGGCGGAATCCGCGTCGGGCTTCGCGGCGGCCTACCGCGCCGTCTCCACACCGGGCCGCGCCCGGCCGTCGTACCAGGCCGGCCAGACCGCCCGCATGGATCTGCCGCTGGACATGCAGGCCACGGATGCCATCCCGCGCGTCGACGGCCCCGCCGGCACCTCGGGCAGCTGGCCGATCCCGTCCCCGCCGCCGGTCGGCGAGGCCCCGCCGTCCGCGTACGACCCCTTCCAGGACACCGGGCAGACCATTCCGGTCTACGGCAATTCGGGCACCGCCGGATACGGCGGAAGTGACATGTACGACACCGGTGAGACAAACGGCCTCTATGGCGCGTACAACGCCAGTGACACGTACAACAGCGGTCCCGCTACCGAAACGCTGCCCGGCGCGTCCTACGACACTCCGGGTTCGGGCGAACCTTGGAACACGCCGTCCGGAGGCTTTTAGTGAACGAGGCCCTGCCCGACGTCCCCGAAGTCCGCGTGGTCGGTCTTCCGCAGCTCACGTCGGGCTTCGACCTTGTGGAACGGCTCGATCTGCCCATGCACCTCAAGGTGCACGGGCCGCTCGACCCGCTCGGCGGCGAGCAGCTCGCGCAGCTCGCCGAACGCATCAACCTCAGGGGCCGCGGCGGCGCGGGCTTCCCCTTCCACAAGAAGCTGCGCTCGGTCGCCGAGTCGGCGATCAAGCGCGGGGTGCGGCCGGTCGTCGTCGTCAACGGCAGCGAGGACGAGCCTGCCTGCCGCAAGGACACGGTACTGATCAACCGCGCCCCGCACCTGATCCTGGACGGCGCACTGCTGTGCGCCGAGGCCCTCGGCGCACGGACGCTGGTGATCGGTGTCACACGCGAGTCCACGCAGCGCTCCATGGAGGCCGCGCTCGCCGAACGCGGACTGAGCAACAGCCGTAGATCGGCGCTACGCGCGTGGGTGCAGCGCAACCCGGTACGGATGGTCACCGGCGCCGCCGCTTCGCTGATCCGCTCGGTCGACGGCGGCCCGGCGATCCCGCCCGGCCGCAAGATCAGCGCCTCGCAGAGCGGCGTCGGCGGCGCGCCGACGCTGCTGTCCAACGCGGAGACGTTCGCGCAGCTGGCCATCGCCGCCCGCATCGGCCCCGAGCGCTACGGCAACACCGGCCTGTACGACGAGCCGGGCACCGTCATGCTCACCGTGTCCGGCGCGGTCGCCCGCCCGATGGTGATCGAGGTCCCCACGGGCGTGCCGCTGCGGTACGTCCTGCAGCTGGCGGGCGCCCCGCCGGTGCCGCAGGGCGTGCTGACCGGCGGCTATCACGGCAAGTGGATCGACGCGGCGACCGTCAACGAGGCGATCGTCTCCCGCAACTCGCTGGACGCGGTGGGCGGTTCGCTGGGCGCGGGTGCGATCCTGCCGATCAGCCAGGAGACCTGCCCGCTGGGCGAGTCGCTGCGGGTGGCCCAGTGGCTGGCCGAGGAGAGCGCGGGCCAGTGCGGGCCCTGCTACCTCGGACTGCCGGCTGCCGCGCGCGGCATGGAGGACATCCTGAACGGCGGCGGTCCGGCCGCCCTGGAAGCACTGAAGCAGGTCGCGAAGAACGTCAAGCGCCGTGGCGCGTGTTCGCATCCGGACGGCTCGGCGATGTTCCTGGAGTCGACCATCAAGGCGTTCACCGACGACCTGGCCGCGCACGTCCTCGGAAACGGCTGCGGACGGGCCGTGGAGGGGGTTCTGCCGCTCTTCGAGGGGGGCAGGGCGCCTGCGGGCATCCCGGGCGGCGGAGAGCCCGAGGAGACCGGCGCCAGCCGCCAGAAGATCTACGTCGACTGGACGCTGTGCCGGGGGCACGGCCTGTGCGCCGACATCCTCCCGGAGGTGTTCGAACTCGGCGCCGACGGTTTCCCGACCGTAGCCCAGGCGCAGGTGCCGCGATACGCGGAGGCGAAGGCGCTGCGCGCGGTCCGACGCTGCCCCGCGCTCGCCCTGCGCATCGAGGAGGACACGCGCGGGCAGGCACCGTCACGCAACCTGCCGGTCGTCTCCCAGGGCCGCGGCCGGCGCGCGCTCGGTCGCTGAGCACAGGAAGGGGCGGTCACCCGGTCCAGGTGACCGCCCCTATCGCACGACCGCGGTTCCGAGGCAACGCAACACGCCGAAGGCGGATCATCCGTCGGGATGATCCGCCTTCGACTTCTGTGGAGCTAAGGAGAATTGAACTCCTGACCTCCTGCATGCCATGCAGGCGCTCTACCAACTGAGCTATAGCCCCTTGTTCTGTTGTTTCGCCCGGTTCCCCCGGCGACGACGTAAACATTACAGGCCCGGGACCGCAGCACCAAATCGGTTTCCCCTTCGAACCGATACAGTCGCCAATGTCTGCTTTTGCGGCCCTGACCGTGCCGTCCGCAGCCCACCGCCGGGTGCCGGTCGCGCTGGGCATGTGTCTGCGGGCGACGGCCGCCCACGTACCCGCCGTTCGCGCGTGGACGCCGTCTGGCGGGTCGCGGCGCCAGCCGTGTGGTGCGGGCCGTCAGTCCGGTGTCGTGGGCCGACCGCCAGGTGTGGTGCGTGCCACTCGTCCTGGTCCTGTGGACACACCGGCACAAGGCAGCGCCCCTGGGCACGCTCCTGATCTTCTGTTCGTACGCCCTGGTGGGTACCGCACGGAACCGGACGGGCGGAACTGCACCAGAAGGCCGAGGAATTGATGCTCTCGGCCCTCTACGCGGCAACCGGTGCGCCGTTCCTCGTGCCGGCCCGGTCGACGTCGCCGGAACGCGACAGCGATGCGCCCGGTGTCAGGCGGTCACGAAGGAGTAGAACCGCTTGAGTGTGCAGTGCTCCTCGAGAAGGCGGCCGTAGATCGGCTCGCCCTCCAATTCCCGGTACGTCTCGATCGGGTCGCCTTTTATGATCAGCGCCCGCGCGCATTCCTCGCACCAGTACTGGTAGTCGGGATTGATCGGCTCCATGTCACGGACGATCGGCGTACCGCTCCCACACCAGTCACACTTTCGCCTGTGTGCACCCATCGATCAGCTCCAGCTGTGGCCGCAGGCCGTGCACACGTAGGAGATTCCGCCGTTGTCGCCGAGAACTTGGGCGACATGCGCGGAACCACAGGAAGGGCAGCTCAGCCGGGTGGTCGTGTCCCGTATCAAGGCTGCACCGAGGAGGTGGCGGACCTCCTCAAGGATGCTCGCAGGCATCGCTACTCCCTCCCGTCGGGCCGCGCCCCCTTCCGGCCGTTTGATTCTGCCACGGCCGGAGCAATACGGTCAGCGACGCCTCAGTACCAGTCCGGACACGGCGCCCGCCGCAGCCGCTGAGGCCAGCGCCCAGGCACACACCGAGAACGCCTCCGCAGAGGTATACGAGCGCAGAACCCCGAGCGACTCAACCCGGTTCAGGAACAGTGTGCCGAAAGACGCCACGCCGATCAGCTGACCGAGCTGGGTGACCGTCGCCAGCAGACCGCTGGCGTCCGCCGCGTCCTCGGGCCGCACGGTGGCGAGCGCACCGGTGAGCGTCGGGCTGAAGGCGAGCGCCAGCCCGGCGCCCAAGCCCGTGTACCCGGCGTACAGGACCGCTCCCCCGTCGCCGCCCCCGTGGAAGGCCAGCCCGACGACGGCCACGGACACCGCGGTCAGCACGAACCCGGCCGGGGTCAGCGCCCGTTGCAGCCCGGCGGGCCACCTCCGCCAGGTCAGGCTGACGGCGCCGAAGACGCCGGCGGTCGGGGCGAAGCTCAGTCCGGCCCGCAGCGCGCTGTAGCCGAGGCCGCCCTGGACGTGCAGGGTCAGCGCGAAGAGGAAGCCCGCGTTGACCGACATCACGGCGAGGATGCGGAAGACGGCCAGGCCGATGCCCGGATGGCGCAGCACTCGGGGAGCAATCAGCGGGGCGCCGCCGTGCCGGGCCAGCCGGGTCTCGTACCCGCAGAACAGCGCGAACAGCACGACCGCACCGGCCAGCGACAGCCAGGACCACAGCGGCCAGCCCTCCTCCTGCCCGAGCACCAGCGGCACCGTCAGCAGCGACACGCCCGCGCCCAGCAGCACCAGTCCGGGCAGGTCGAGCGCACGGGCCCGCTCCTTCCCGCGCACGCCGCCGAGCGGCAGCACCCGGCGGCCGAGTACGAGCAGTACGGCGCCCACCGGCACGTTGACGAGGAAGACCGGCCGCCACCCGGTGCCGAACAGATCGGCGCTGACCAGCACACCGCCCACGATCTGCCCGGCCGCCGCACCGACGGCGAGAACCGCGGAATAGGCGCCGAGCGCCCGGGCCCGGGCCTCGCCGGCGAAGGTGCGCTGGATCAGGCTGAGCACCTGCGGGATGGCCAGCGCCGCACCGGCACCCTGCACCAGCCGGAAGACGATCAGTTCGGTCGCCCCCTGCGCCAGACCGCAGGCGAGCGAGGCGGCGGTGAACAGGGCGACACCGGCGAGGTGGACCCGGCCGTGGCCGAGCCTGTCGCCGAGCCTGGCGCCGGTGATCAGCAGCACGGAGTAGGAGATGGCGTAGCCGGCGATGACCAGCTGCAGGTCGGCGCCCGAGGCATGGAGTGCGGAACCGATGGTGGGGGCCGCGACGTTCACGATGAAGACGTCGAGGGCCGCCATGAACAGGGCGGTGAGCAGGACCGGCAGCAGCAGCCGGGACCCGTTGTCAGTGCGGGGTGCTTCACTGTCGGTGACGGTTGATGAGGAACCCTCGGCGATCGAGGGGTCACTGTCAGTGGCGGGTGTTTCACTGATCGCAGGGTTCGGAACGGGCCCGGTTCGGGATGTCGTCGTCATGGCGTCGAGCCTGACGACGGTCCGGTACCGGTGCCGAGAGCCCGGCGATGCTGGTACTGCCAGCACCTGGCAGGGCCGGGTCAGGGTGCGGACGATGAGGACGGGGACGTCGGGGATGACGGGGATCGGGGGATGCCGAGGATGGCGGGGACGACGGGGGATGGCGGGGGGACACGCGCGATGACGACGCACGCGACGAACACGACGGACACCGCGAAAACGACGAACACGGTGAACGCAGCGAAGACGGCGAGCACAGCGCAAACGACGAGCACAGCGCACAGGGCGCGGACGGCGGAGACGGTCCGGCCGGCGAGCGCTCGGCGCCGCAGGCCGGAGCTGGCCTCCTTCCTGCGCACCAGGCGGGCGCGGGTGACACCGGCCGACGTGGGCATGCCGCCGGGCCTGCGGCGGCGCACACCCGGGCTGCGCCGGGAGGAGGTCGCCCAGCTCTCCGGTGTGGGTGTCACCTGGTACACCTGGCTGGAGCAGGGCCGGGCGATCAACGCCTCACCACAGGTGCTGGACGCGGTCGCCCGCACACTGCGGCTGGACGCGCCGGAGCGGGAGCATCTCTACCGGCTGGCGGAGGTGCCGTTCGAGGCGGCCCCGGATGCCCTGCCCCGACGCGTCACCTCCGAGGTGCAGGCCATCATCGACACCCTCGACCCACTGCTGGCGGTGGTCTACAACTCGCGTTACGACATCCTGGCCGCCAACTCCGCCTACCTCGACCTGTTCACTGTGCCGCAGACAGCCGGGATCGGCGCGCCGAACGCCCTGTGGACGCTGTTCACGGTGCCCGAGAGGGCCTGTCCGGTGGTGCACCGGGAGCGCGAGCTGCCGGTGATGGTGGCGACGCTGCGGTCGGCGTACGGCAGACACGTGGGCGAGCCGGCCTGGGAGGAGTACATACGCGCGCTGTCGGCGGCGAGCCCCTGGTTCGCGCAGCTGTGGGCGAGCGGTGAGGTGATACCGCCGGGCCCTCGGGTGAAGACGTTCCGTCACGCGGCGGTGGGCGAGATGCGGATGACCTCACAGTCGCTGTCCATCGACGGGATGCCCGAG
This sequence comes from Streptomyces sp. RB17, assembly GCF_009604455.1. Classification (GTDB taxonomy): domain Bacteria; phylum Actinomycetota; class Actinomycetes; order Streptomycetales; family Streptomycetaceae; genus Streptomyces. The sequence continues at coordinate 583,633 of NZ_WEGL01000001.1, read as the reverse complement.
TGCCGGATCGTCGTCTACACCCCGAAGGACGAGGAGTCGCGCGAGAAGGTCACGATGTTGCGGGAGCGAAGAGAGCGACTGTGGCCACCGTCGTCCACAACAGAAAATCCCGCCCCCTGAGGGGACGGGACCTTCATCACCGATCTTTGACAACTCAACAGAGTGCCGATCAGTGGAGCTAAGGAGAATTGAACTCCTGACCTCCTGCATGCCATGCAGGCGCTCTACCAACTGAGCTATAGCCCCTCACGCCACGCGGCGGAGCCGCATGGTGTCTCGCCCCGCTCGGCGGGGCGAACAAGAAGAACTTTAGCCTGTGACCTGCCAGAAAGTGAAATCCGGCGTCCGCGAGCCTCCTGAGGCTCAGTCGTCGTCGCCGAGGACCGGCTCCGGGAGGGTGCCGGCGTTGTGCTCCAGCAGGCGCCAGCCGCGGGCGCCCTGACCGAGCACGGACCAGCAGCAGTTGGAGAGGCCACCGAGGCTCTCCCAGTGCCCGGCCTCCAGGCCGAGCAGCCGGCCGATGGTGGTGCGGATGGTGCCGCCGTGGCTGACGACGACGAGCGTGCCGTCCTCGGGCAGCTTCTCGAGGTGCCGCAGGACGACGGGCGCGGCGCGCTCGGCGACCTCGGTCTCCAGTTCGCCGCCGCCGCGGCGGACCGCCTCGCCGCGCTTCCAGGCGGTGTACTCCTCGCCGTAGCGGGCGATGATCTCCTCGTGCGTCAGCCCCTGCCAGACGCCCGCGTAGGTCTCGCGCAGGCCCTCCTCGCGGGTGACGTCGAGGCCGGTGAGGACGGCCAGCTCGGCGGCCGTGTCCGCCGCCCGCTGCAGGTCCGAGGAGATGATCGCGTCCGGCCCCAGCGAGGCCAGCAGCCGGGCGGCCCGGCGGGCCTGGCCGATGCCGGTCTCGGTCAGCGCGACGTCCGTGCTGCCCTGGAAGCGTCGCTCCACGTTCCAGGCGGTCTGGCCGTGCCGCCACAGGATGATGCGACGGCCGCGGCTCTTGCGGTCGGTCACCTCGCCGGTGGAGCTCATCACCACTCCCCGCCCGACTCCTGCTCGGCCTCGGCGGCCTGCAGCTTCGCGTGCTCCTCCGCCTTGCCGCGGGTGGCCTTGGCGTCGGCGGGCAGCTCCAGCTCGGGGCAGTCCTTCCACAGCCGCTCCAGGGCGTAGAAGACCCGCTCCTCGCTGTGCTGGACGTGCACGACGATGTCGACGTAGTCGAGCAGGATCCAGCGGGACTCGCGGTCGCCCTCGCGGCGCACCGGCTTGGCGCCGAGCTCCTTGAGCAGGCGCTCCTCGATCTCGTCGACGATGGCCCTGACCTGGCGGTCGTTCGGCGCGGAGGCCAGCAGGAAGGCGTCCGTGATCGACAGTACGTCGCTGACGTCGTAGGCGATGACGTCGTGGGCGAGCTTGTCAGCCGCCGCCTGGGCGGCGGTGTTGATGAGCTCAAGGGAACGGTCGGTGGCGGTCACTACGAAGCTTTCGGGTCGGCGGTCACTGGACCTCAAGGGTCTCACGGACCGCCCGGCGCACCCCACGTGATTACGGTGGCACGTGGGGTGGCCGGGACCGGGTCAGGAACTGGCGGGCTTGTAGTCCTGACCGAGGACGACCGAGACGTCCGCGCCGGAGGAGACGGTGCCCTTGGTGACGGAGCCGGCGGGCAGACCGAGGGTCTTGGCGACCTCGGTGGCGTCCGACTTGTGGGAGGCGCCCGCGTAGACCACCTTCGAGGTGGCCTGCGTGCCGGAGGCGGTGCCGCCTTCCAGGAAGGTGAAGCCGCCGTTGAGCAGCACCACGCGGGCCTTCTCCGTGTCGTCCTTCACACCGGTGGCGTTCTGCACGGAGACCCGGACCGCGGAACCGGCGTCGGGGCTCTTGGCGGTGCCGCCGAGGATGTCCCTCACCACGCTGTCGCTGGTCTTGGCGCTCAGGGTGCCGTCGGCCTGCACGGGCAGCAGGGCCGTCTTGTAGGCGCCGCTCTTGGCGAGGTCGGCGAGCTTGGCGAGGAAGGTGCCGAGGTCCTTGTCGGTGAGCGGCGGGTCGAGGATCTGCGCGAGGGTCTGCACGGTGGTCGTGGCCGACGACGGGTCGGAGGACAGCTTGCGCAGCACGCCCTGCATGACCTGGCCGAACCGCTCCAGCTGAGCGTTCTGGGACTCGCCGGCGGCGCGGTAGGTGGCATAGGCGACGGCCGTCTTGCCGCTGAGGGTCTGGTCGCTGCCCTTGTGGACGAGGGGCTCGGCGCCCTTCTTCTTCGCGTCCGGGTCGGGCACGTCGGTATTGGTGTCGATGTCGATGTTGCCGACCAGGTCGACCAGGTTCTGCAGGTAGGGGGTGTCCAGGCGCCACGTGCCCTGGATGTCGGTGCCGAGGACAGTGCCGAGCTGGTCGCGGGTGCCGGAGGAGCCGTCGTCGTCCACCGACTTGGCGAGGGTGGTGGTGGAGCCGTCGTCGTCGCTCAGGGCGAGGGAGTTGGGCAGCAGCACGGTGCTGCCCTGCTTGGTGGTGGTGTTGTCGACCAGCAGCGCCGTGGAGGTACCGCCCTTGCCGGTGTTGTGCAGGTGGACGACGATCACGTCGCGTTTCTGGGCGCCGACCGGAATGGCCGCGCCGGGCTTGGAGCCGGAGGAGGACAGGCCGGGCAGCTTCCCGGCGTACCAGAGGTAGCCGACGCCGCCGACGGCGACGAGGGCGAGGACGACGAGGAGGGCGATGATCCGGCTGCGGGCGCGGCGCCGGGCCTCCTCGCGGCGCTCGGTGCGGTTCTCGGTGAACTTCAGCCAGTCGATGACGTCCTCGGAGTCACCGTCCGGCTCCTCGACGAACGCGAACTGCTCGGTGTGGTAGTCCCGGTCACCGTCGTCGTGCGGCCGCTCGGGCTGCGCCGGGGCGTGCGAGTGCTCCGCCGGGCCCGCCTGCTGCGGGATGTAGGCGGTCTGCTCGGTGACCCGGGGCTGCTGTCCGCTGCTCGCGGCCTGCCCGTAGGGGTCGTAGCCGGCGGGGTGCTGGGTGCCGGTGCCGTAGGGGTCGTACGGGGCCTGGGAGCCATAGGGGTCGTACCCGGGCGCGGGCCGGCCGGGGTCGTGGGAGGTCACCGGCGGCTGCTGGCCGGTGGCGTACGGGTCGTAGCCGTAGCCCTGCTGCTGGGCGTACGGGTCGTAGGTCGTCTGCTGAGCCTGCTGTGCCTGCTGTGCCGGGACCTGCCGGTACACGGGCCGGCCGTACTCGTCGTAGCCGACGATTTCGTACGGGCCCGTGCCGTAGCCGGCGTCACCCGCGTCGTATCGGTCGTTCACCGGTGCCCCTCTCGGCTCACTCGCCGCGGTACAGCTCGCGCTTGTCGATGTAGCGCACGACTCCGTCCGGCACCATGTACCAGATGGGTTCTCCCTTGGCGACTCTCGCACGGCAGTCCGTGGAGGAGATGGCCAGCGCGGGCACCTCGACGAACGAGACGCCGCCCTCCGGCAGGCCGGGGTCGGACAGATGGTGGCCGGGCCGGGTGACGCCGATGAAGTGCGCGAGGGAGAACAGTTCCTCGCTGTCCCGCCAGGTCAGCAACTGGGCGAGGGCGTCGGCGCCGGTGATGAAGAACAGGTCCGTGTCGGGGTTGAGCGCGCGGAGGTCGCGCAGGGTGTCCACGGTGTAGGTGGGGCCGCCGCGGTCGATGTCGATGCGGCTGACGGAGAACTGCGGGTTCTCGGCGGTGGCGATGACCGTCATCAGATAGCGGTCCTCGGCCGGGGAGACCTTGCGGTGCGACTTCTGCCACGGCTGGCCGGTGGGCACGAACACCACCTCGTCGAGCTGGAACTGCGCGGCGACCTCGCTGGCCGCCACCAGGTGCCCGTGGTGGATCGGGTCGAAGGTTCCGCCCATGACGCCCAGGCGCCGCTTGCCCGTGTCGGCGGGGCCGTGGCCCGGCCGGTGCCGGCGGTACTGCGGGTGCTTGACCGTGTCGTCGGCGGTCTCGTACGCCGGGCCGGTAGGCATGTCCTGCTCTCCCATGCGTGCAGACCCTACCGGCCCGGCCTCTGGTGTCCGGCCGGGGACGGGGTCCCTGCTCAGCGGTCGCGGTTGAAGCGGGTGGTGATCCACAGCAGAAGCAGCAGGATGGCGAGGGCGCTGCCGCCGGTGACCGCCGGGTTGAGGCTGTTGTGGTGGCCGCCCTCGGCTTCGGCGAGGGTGACCAGCTGGGCTGCGGCGCTGTGAAGGCTCATCTTCGGCAGGACCTAACGCGTGTGGGCGGGATAAAGATGTCGGCTCATCGTATGCGGGCGCCCCGGCGACGATCACGCCGACTCCGCCGTTCGCGCCGCGCGGGGAACTTCCGCGAGCTGTCAGTCGTCTTTCCGCTTGTAGCCGCTCAGCAGGAACCAGGCGGTCAGTGCACAGCCCAGGATCATCACGATCAGGACGATACGGAGCAGATCGCCCGATCCGTGCTGCTGGACGGCGCTCGTGGCGGCCTCGGTCAGCCACGCGGCTGCGGGGTGGTGCTCCATCTGTGGACTCCTTCGGCTGTACTGCCCGTCCACGGTATCTCCGCCTAGGCTGGGCTCTGCTTCGGGGGCACAGTGGGCACTCACACGCACATGGGGGAAGACATGTCCGACGACGGCCAGCAGCAGACAGGGCACGAGAGCGTGCCGAGCAGGCAGCGCAGGCGCTTCCCGGGGATCTCCTCGCGTGCCTACGAGCATCCGGCCGACCGCTCGGCCCTGGTCGCGCTGCGCAAGCTGAGCGGATTCGACACCGTCTTCAAGGCGCTCAGCGGGCTGCTGCCCGAGCGGAGCCTGAGACTGCTGTTCCTGTCCGACTCGGTGCGCGTCTCCGAGCGGCAGTTCCAGCATCTGCATCACATGCTGCTGGACGCCTGTTACATCCTGGACCTGGAGAAGGTCCCGCCCATGTACGTCAACCAGGACCCGCAGCCGAACGCGATGTGCATCGGCCTGGACGAGCCGATCATCGTGGTCACCACGGGGCTCGTGGAACTCCTCGACGAGGAGGAGATGCGGGCGGTCGTCGGGCACGAGGTGGGACACGCGCTGTCCGGTCACTCGGTGTACCGCACGATCCTGCTGTTCCTGACCACCCTCGCGCTGAGGGTGGCCTGGATTCCGCTGGGCAACCTCGCGATCATGGCGCTCGTGACGGCGCTGCGGGAGTGGTTCCGCAAGTCGGAGCTGTCCGCGGACCGGGCGGGGCTGCTGGTCGGGCAGGACGTCAAGGCCTCGATGCGCGGCCTGATGAAGATCGCGGGCGGCAACCATCTGCACGAGATGAACGTGGACGCGTTCCTGGAGCAGGCCGAGGAGTACGACGCCGGGGGCGACCTGCGCGACTCCGTGCTGAAGATCCTGAACGTGCTGCCCCGCTCGCACCCCTTCGCCACGATCCGTGCGGCCGAGCTGAAGAAGTGGGCCGAGTCCCGGGATTTCCAGCGGATCATGGACGGCCACTACCCGCGGCGTGACGAGGACAAGGACACCTCGGTCAGCGACTCCTTCCGCGAGTCGGCGGCCAGCTACGCGAGCGATGTGAAGACCTCCAAGGACCCGCTGATGAAGCTGGTCACGGACCTCGCGGGCGGTGCGGGTGACCTGGGCGGCCGGGTTCGCCGCGGCTTCGACGGCTTCCGCAGCCCGCCTCCCGCGAAGGAAGGCCCGACAGACGCCCCGGCCGAGGGCTGACACCCCTCTCCACAACGGCACCCGCCTCCTGCTCGCCTACCGGCGCGGCACCCGCGTCCGGCTCATCTGCCGCCATGACACCCTCGGCCTTGTCTTCCCCGCCGCAACGGCGCTCAGCCACGACGGCGGATCCGGGCGGCGCCGAACCCTCCTCAGCCCGAAAGACCAACCCCGGACACCCGGAAAACGCCGCACACCCCGGGCGACCCGAAATCGCCCCACACCCCGGGCGACCGGAAAGCACCACACGCCGCCGCACCCGAACACCCTCACCCCCGCCCCGCCGGCCCCCGAAACTCCCGGCTCACACCTTCGGCTCAGCCCCAGCGGCCAGCGTCCCGCACAGGGCCGTGGGGCTGTCCGTCTCGTAGGGGTCGGTGCCCGCGGGGCCGCCGGTGTGGGCGGTCTGGCCGGCCAGGAGAGGGCGGAAGTAGGACGTGGAGTCCTCGGCGCAGGCGAGGGGGCCGGCCTGGACGTAGGACGCGAGCAGCTGGACCTGGTGGGTGCGCAGGTCGTCGCGGGTGAAGCGGAAGGTCAGCTCGCGGCGGACCGTGAACAGGGACACCGGCGCGTTCGCCGCGGCCCCGGTGGGGCGCAGGGCGTAGACGAAGGTGTGGTCGGCGGTGACCTCCAGGGTGCCCGAGTCGCTCTCGGACGCCTGAAGGTCGCCCTGGACGCGGATCCGGTCGTCGGCGAGCTGGGCGCGGGAGGGGTCGAGACGGACCAGCCAGCCGGTGGGGGCGTGCCGGCCGTCCCCGGCCGGGCGGTCGAAGCTCTGGTCGAACTGGTCGAGCTGGTCGGCGTCGAGGAGGGACCGGGCGGGGCGGACCTGGCGGCCGGTGAGCACCTCGGGGTAGAGCGAGGAGCGGACGATGTAGTCCTTGGCGGTGGTGAGCGCGGTCACCACCTCGCTGTCGGAGAAGTGGGCGGTGCTGCGGGAGGCCGGCAGGGGTATACCCTCGGCGCCGACCTCGTACTGGGCGGCGGGACTGTGTGCGTACAGGTACTCGGCGTCGGCGGTGCCGGGCACCTTGCCCGTGGGGGCGAGCGGGATCACCGTCATCCGCAGGGGCTCGACGGGGCGCCGGGTCTCAGGGGAGCCGTAGGGGTGGCGGACGCCCATGTAGATCGCGGTGCCGAAGGCGACGGCGATCAGCAGGACGAGGATCAGGGCCTGCCGGGTCAGTCCGCGGTGCAGGGGCGGGCGGCGGCGTACGGCGGGCGCGTGGTCGGCCATCCGCTCCTCGGCGGAGTACTCCTGGAGGCGGGCAGCACGGACGAACGACTCGTCGAACACGACGGATCGGTACTCGTCCTCTCCACCTGCGGGGCCGCCCTCGGGTGTGCCCTCCGGTGGGTCTCCAGGCCCGCCCATACTTTCAGAGTAGGTCGCACGAGCCTCAGGTAAACGCCCTGCTACACGACAAGTTCTGACAGGTGCTCACCAAAAGCGAAGGCAGGCGTTCAGGGGGAGCGCGGGATGGCCGAGGCCGCCGGCTGGGAGGTGTCGGCGGAGACGGAGGGCGCGGCGGCGCTGCCCTGTTCCAGGCCGGTCGAGGCGGGTGTGGGGACCCCGTCCCGGGTGCCGGCGGAGCCGCCCCGGTAGACGGCCGCGAAGGCCAGGGCGACCATGCCGATGCCCATCACGACGGCCAGTACCCAGGCCACGGGGCGGTGCCAGCGGACCTGCTTGCCGTATCCCCCGAAGTGGCGGTCGCCGAGGACGTAGGTGTCCTCCAGCTCGTCGTCGTCGAGATCTTGGCCGAATTCGGTCCCCTCGGGACCGTAGGCGTCGTCGTAGCGCTCGCCTCGGGCGTGGGCGCGGCGGGCCTCCGCCTCGGAGGCCTCGGCTCTCGCCTGTGCGGCGGCCAGGAGGCGCTCGACGGCGGTCGGCTCATGGACCGTGGCCGCCTGTACGAAGGCCTCGTCGAAGACCACGGAGGCGAACTCTTCGTCCGACACCCCGCGGTCGTGGTCGTCGTCGGGCTCCCAGCCGTCAGGGAACGGCGTGCCCCCCACGTCCTCCGGCACGCATCCAGAGTAGACCTGGGGGGTCAATTTGGGCAGACGGTATGGAAATTCGTCTGACTGGTGAGATGCCGTTTCGGCCGCCCGCCAAGGCTCCCCGGGCGTACGGCCGGACGGGTGAATGTCAGGGGCGCACGTGGCCGTCGCCGGTGACGATGTACTTGGTGCTGGTCAGCTCCGGCAGACCCATCGGACCGCGGGCGTGGAGCTTCTGGGTGGAGATGCCGATCTCGGCGCCGAAGCCGAACTGGCCGCCGTCGGTGAAGCGGGTGGAGGCGTTCACGGCGACGGTGGTGGAGTCGACCAGCTGGGTGAAGCGGCGGGCGGCCTGCTGGGAGGTGGTGACGATCGCCTCGGTGTGCCCGGAGGTCCACAGCCGGATGTGCTCGACGGCCTTGTCCAGGGAGTCGACGACCGCGGCGGCGATGTCGTACGAGAGGTACTCGGTCTCCCAGTCCTCGGCCACGGCCTCCACGACCGTCGCCTTGGAGTCCTTGGCGTAGGCCATCACCCGCTCGTCGGCGTGCACGGTGACGCCGGCCTCGGCGAGGGCGTCGAGGGCGCGCGGCAGGAACTCGGCGGCGATGTCCTGGTGGACGAGGAGGGTCTCGGCGGCGTTGCAGACGCTGACCCGCTGGGCCTTGGAGTTGATCAGGATGTCGATGGCCATGTCGATGTCGGCGCGCGCGTCGACGTAGACGTGGCAGTTGCCGGTGCCGGTCTCGATGACCGGGACGGTGGACTCGCTCACCACGGTCTGGATGAGGGAGGCACCGCCCCGCGGGATCAGCACGTCGACCAGGCCCCGGGCGCGCATCAGCTCGCGGATGGACTCGCGGCTCTCGCCGGGCACCAGCTGGACGGCGTCGGCGGGCAGCCCGGCGCCGCCGACGGCGTCCCGGATGACGCGGACGAGGGCGGTGTTGGACTCGTAGGCGGAGGCGGAGCCGCGCAGCAGGACGGCGTTGCCGGACTTCAGGCAGAGGGCGGCGGCGTCCACGGTGACGTTCGGACGGGCCTCGTAGATGATGCCGACGACGCCGAGCGGGACGCGGACCTGGCGCAGGTCGATGCCGTTGGGGAGGGTGGAGCCGCGGACGACCTCGCCGACCGGGTCGGGCAGCTTGGCCACGTCACGGACGTCCGAGGCGATGGCGCGGACCCGCTCGGGGGTGAGGGTGAGCCGATCGACGATGGCCTCGCTGGTGCCGTTCTCCCGGGCCTTGGCGACGTCCTTGGCGTTGGCCTCGACGATCTCGCCGGTCCGGACCTCGAGGGCGTCGGCGATGGCGAGCAGCGCGTCGTCCTTCAGGGCCCGCGGGAGCGGCGCGAGGTCGGCGGCGGCGGCCTTGGCCCGGTAGGCGGCCCGGGTGACCGGAGACATCGAGTCGTACGGCGAGAGCGTGGTCATGAGGGAAGGGTAGTGCGCGGGGCGGGTCGGTCACCGCTCATCCCAAACCCCGAGACAAGGTCTCAGGAGGGCTCAAGAGGGATCAAGGAGGATCAAAAGGGGTGGACCCCGACCGGTGTCGCGGGCGGCGGGCCGTAGCCCTCGGCGATGCGCTGGTGGTAGGTCTCGCGGTCGATGACCTCCAGGCCGACGATCTCCCACGGGGGCAGACCCGCGGTCTGCCGGTGCTCGCCCCACAGGCGCAGGGCGACGGCCGCGGCGTCGTGCAGGTCGCGGGCCTCCTCCCAGTACCGGATCTCAGCGTGGTCGCTCGCGTACCGGCTGGTCAGCAGGAAGGGGTGGTCGTGGGCCAGCTGTTCGAGGGCGCGCCGCAGGTCGGTGAGGGGGACGTCGGGCCCGGCGACGCTGAGCGTGACGTGCCACAGCCGGGGCAGGTCCCTGGGCTCGAAGGTGTCACCGGCCGCGACGCTCGTCAGGGCACCGCGGGTGGCCACCCCAGTGCGCACTCGTCTCACGACGGCCTCCTTCACCCAGTGTTCGGGAACGTCCCTCGGAACGCGTCTCTGAGACAAAGTTGAGCAGGCCCTACGGCGGCGCGGGGCGGTTTTACGGAACGTCCCCCACCGAGGGTTGTCGTTACGTCCCGTTTTACGCGTGCAAGAGCACCAGGTCGTCCCTGTGTACGACCTCGCGTTCGTACGCCGGGCCGAGTTCCCGGGCCAGTTCGCGGGTCGAGCGCCCGATCAGCCGGGGGATCTCCTTGGCGTCGAAGTTGACCAGTCCACGGGCCACCGCACGCCCGGAGGTGTCGCGCAGTTCGACGGGGTCGCCGGCGCTGAACTCGCCCTCCACGGCGGCGATTCCGGCGGGCAGCAGCGACGTACGGCGCTTCACGACGGCGTCCACCGCGCCGTCGTCCAGGGTCAGCGCGCCCTGCGGGGTGGAGGCGTGCTGGAGCCAGAGGAGGCGGTCGGCGGAGCGCTTGCCGGCGGGGTGGAAGTAGGTTCCGGTGTCGCCGCCACCGAGGGCGTCCGCCGCGTGGACCGTGCTGGTGAGGACCACGGGGATGCCTGCCGCGGCCGCGATCCGGGCGGCCTCGACCTTGGTGACCATCCCGCCGGTGCCCACCCCGGCCTTGCCCGCGCTGCCGATCTCGACGCCCGCGAGGTCCTCCGGGCCCTTCACCTCCGCTATCCGCGAGGTGCCGGGCCTGCTGGGGTCGCCGTCGTAGACGCCGTCGACGTCGGAGAGGAGGACGAGGAGGTCGGCGTGGACGAGGTGGGCGACGAGGGCGGCGAGGCGGTCGTTGTCGCCGAAGCGGATCTCGTCGGTGGCGACCGTGTCGTTCTCGTTGACGATCGGGAAGGCGCCCATCGCGAGCAGCTTGTCGAGGGTGCGGGAGGCATTGCGGTGATGGGCGCGGCGGCTCATGTCGTCGGAGGTGAGCAGGACTTGGCCGACACGGACGCCGTAGCGGGCGAAGGAGGCGGTGTAGCGGGCGACGAGCAGGCCCTGGCCGACGCTGGCGGCGGCCTGCTGGCGGGCGAGGTCCTTGGGCCGGCGGCGCAGCCCGAGCGGGGCGAGGCCGGCGGCGATGGCACCGGAGGACACGAGGACGATCTCCCGCTCTCCCCCACTGCGGATCTTGGCCAGCACGTCGACCAGGGCGTCGACGCGGTCGGCGTCCAGACCGCCGGCGGCGGTGGTCAGCGACGAGGAGCCCACCTTGACGACGATCCTGCGGGCCTCACCCACGGCCTGCCTTGCCCTTGCCACCTTGCCCTCTGTTCCCTCGTGGTCCCGCGCGCTGTTCCGGCTGCCTGAGCGGCAATCTACGCGAAGTGGATCGCCCCTCGCCCATCGGTCCAGCCTCCGGACACGCGGTCCGTGACTGTGCTTTCACTATTTGCGTACGGCAAAAAGGTTGTACTGATTCCGTATAGAAATTAAAACTGATCCAAACATAAGTTGAAGTTCGTGAAACGCATTCTGCTCAGATCGGGCAAGAGCCCGTACGACGTCCTGTCCGTCGAGGAGGCCCTGCACCGGGACGTCATCGCCACCAACTCAGGCAATCTGATCTTCAGCGACGCGGCGCACAAGATCCTTCAGACACCGGGCACCGAGGTCGTCTCCAACGGCATCGGCACGGACCTGGCCGCGGCCGTCCGGATCAACGAGGAGTACGACGCGTTCGTCGTCCCACTGGCCAACGCCTTCCGGCCGTCCTTCGAGGGCCGGCTGAAGCGGCTGACCCGGCTGATCGGCAGGCTCCGGATCCCGGTGGTGGTGCTGGGCGTCGGCGCGCAGACCGGGGTGAGCTACGACCCGGCCCGGCTGAAGCCGATGGAACAGTCGGTGCGCGAGTTCTGCACGGCGGTGCTGGAGCGCAGCTCGTCGATCGGCGTCCGGGGCGAGTTCACCGAGCAGTACCTGCGGGACATGGGCTTTCGTGACGTCGAGGTCATCGGCTGCCCGTCGATGTTCCTGTACGGCCCCGAGCTCGAGGTCCGCAAGCGGGTGCCGGCGCTGAGTGCCGAGTCGCGGATCGCGCTCAACGGTTCGCACAGCGCGGTGCAGAAGCAGGGCCTGGACCGGATCATCGGCCGTGCCCACGCGCGCTATCCGAACCTGCGGTTCATCGGCCAGAACCTCAGCGACGCACGGCAGTTGCACTGGCGGGACCTCACGGATCCCAACTCCCGGGTGACCGCCATGCCGACACACCCCGACCACCCGATGTACCGGGAGGACAAGGTGCGGGTGTACGTCGACCCGGTCACCTGGATCGACGATCTGCGCGGCTTCGACTTCTCCTTCGGCTCGCGCATCCACGGCAACATCGCGGCGCTGCTGGCGGGGACGCCCGCGACCGTGCTGTGCGGTGACTCGCGCACCCTGGAGCTGTGCCGGTACTTCGAGATCCCGCACCAGCGGCTGGACAGGGCCGCCAAGGACCCGGAGGCGGCGGATCCGGCGCGGCTGTACGAGCAGGCGGACCTCGGCGGCCTGGTGGGCAACCACCGGGAGCGGTTCGACCGGTTCGTCGGCTTCCTGGACAAGAACGGGCTGCGGAACACATTCACGCACGGCGACGGCGGCGCCGTCTTCGAGGAGCGGCTGCGGTCGCTGTCCTTCCCGCCGGGCATCCGGCCGTGGAACGACACCGACCTGGCCTCGCTCAGCAGCCGCTTCGGCTGGCTGCACAGCCAGGTCAGCGAACTGGCCCAGGACAATGCGCAGTTGCGCAAGGAGCTGGCCCGGTCGAGCAAGGCGCAGGGCACGGCCGCGCCCGCCGCCTCCGTCTACCGGCGCGCCCGCCGCGTGGTGGGCCGCCCGCTGCGCCGGGCCCTGCAGCCGGGCAAGCAGTAGGGCCCGGCCCGCTCAGACCGCGGTGCAGCCAGCCCTGCTGTACGGCGGCCGGCCGCTCGGCAGGCCGCATTCGACACCGGGAAGGCTCGGCGTACGGCCCCGGCCGTGGGGAGCCGGGGTGGTCAGGCCGCCGCTGTTTTGAAGTCCTTCGCCGACAGCGTCCGCCGTACCTTGCGGACGGCCCGGCGCAGGAAGGAGTTGGCGGCGGCCTCGCGGTAGCCGTGGACGGTGCGGGCCTCACGGGGTGCGGCGAGGTAGATGTCGTCCGGGATGCCGGCCGTCTCCGACCGGAAGTGCGGGTAGGCGAGGTAGACGCGGGTGCCGCGCTTCTCCAGGATCGCGCCGGCCTCCTGCTTCGCCTTGACGAACTCCACGACGTCCAGGAGGAGTTCGGCGCGCTGCAGGGCGACCAGGTGCAGTCGCAGCCGCTCGTGCACCTTCAGCCGCCGGGCCACTCCGGGCGTCCAATAGGCGTCCGTCAGCGGCTTGGCCAGCTCCAGCTTGTGCCGGCGGACCTTCTCGCCGTCCCTGAGGAACCTGGGCCCGAACTGCGGCAGCAGGGTGATGAGGAAGGGCCGGACCATGAGGGTGTCGCGCTTGTCCCCGGCCGGCACCAGGTCCGCGATCAGCCTCATCAGGGCGCGCGCCGAGTCGAAGCGGAGCGTGTAGCTGCCGCTCTTGGTGACGTGCTTGCCGTCGTCGCGGCCGACCAGGTAGTAGCAGGGGTAGTCGGCGAGGACGGAGACGCCGTCCGCGCGCAGGTACGCCTCCATGGTGAAGAGGGCGTCCTCACCGGTGAACAGCGACTCGTCGAACCGCATGCCGTGCCTGTCCAGCAGCTCGCGGCGGAACAGCTTCTGCGCGCTCAGCGTGAACTTGATGTTGGAGGAGAAGACGTCGGTACGGCCGAGGGTCTTGCCCCACATGGACTTCGGCGGGATGCGGTTGATGCCCTCGACCTTGCCGAGCACCACGTCCGTGCCGTTCTCGTCGGCCATGGCCACCATGCGCTGAAGTGCCTCGGGGCCGAGCCGGTCGTCGGCGTCGAGGAAGAACACGTACCGGCCGGCCGCCTTGCCGAGGCCGACGTTGCGGGGGCCGCTGGGGCCGCCGGAGTTCTCCTGGCGGATGACGGTGACGTGCATGGGGGCGCGGGCGGCGAACTGCTCCAGGTACTCCCCGGTGCCGTCCGTCGAGCCGTCGTCGACCGCGATGACCTCGAGGCGTGCCGGGTCGATGGTCTGCGCCTCGACGGAGGCCAGGCACTCGACCAGGTACGGCATCGCTTCGTACGCCCCGATGATCACACTCACATCAGGCTGCGTCACGACGGTCACACTTCCCCCTTACTTACCAAATGACAATTTTCCCCGTATTGCCGCAATGGCAACTTGTTAGACGGACTTCTCATGGGAGCGGTTGCCCTGCGCGGGGAGATCAGTGGCGCACGTCACACGGGGTTCGGGTGTTCACCTGACAGTACGTAGGGTCGGTAAGAGTTGCTCACCGTCGGCCGGCGGCCGGGGTAAGAGCGCCCGTAAGAAGCCTGAACAACGGATTCCGCACAACGAGAAGGGCCGGCCGCGGGATCGTTCCCGGGGCCGGCCCTCGTCGGCAGTAGGGGCTGTCAGCCCGCGTTCGCACCGTCCTGGTCGTCGGCGGACGCGGTCCGCTGGCCGGGCACCGCGTTGGTCAGCTCGACGGCCTCGGCCGGGTCGGCGTTCGCGGCGCCGAGCCGGGACTGCTGGCCGACGTTGCGGGCCTCGGCCTTGAGGGCGAGGTCGTCCACCGCGGTGTTGAACTGGACGATGGACGTCGGCTCGTCCGGGCCCAGCAGATACCGCTTGAGCTGGGTGCGGGCGTCCATCAGCGGATCGGCGGACGGATCGCGCACGGCGTCCAGCAGGCCACCCAGCTCACGGGCGTCGTTGGACAGGATCACGGCGGCGCGCACCGCCGTGTTCTGGCGCTTGAACTCCTCGTGGCCGAGCTCGGCGGAGTCGGTGACCGCGTACGGCTTGCCGCTCGCGATGAAGTCGGAGACCACGGAGGAGATGTCGGAGACCATCGCGTCGGAGACGTTGAAGCAGTCGTACAGGCGCGGCTCGGCGCCGGTGATGACGCGGTGCTCGTACGACGGGAAGGAACGCCAGTAGGCGGTGTTCCACTCGGCGCGCAGCCGGGCGGTCTCCTCGTGCCTGGCCACGTCGACCACGCCGTCGCGGGTGGCCTCGGCCTCGTCGCCCCTGTCGCCGCCGGCCGCGGTCAGCTCGGCGAGCCGGGCCTCGATCCGGGCCAGGTCGGCCTTGGCCTGGGCCACCGCCTTGCCGTCGGCGGTGAAGCGGGAGTCGGCGGCGCGCTCGGCGGCGGCCTTCTCGACCAGGGCGGTGATCCGCTTGTGCGCGGCGCCGGCCTCCTTGCTGACAGTGCCGGTGAACGGGTGCGGCTTGTACAGGACGCGGACCGGCGGATCGGCCTTGACCAGCTTCTTCACGATGTTCACGCCGGCGAGCACGATCGAGGTGTTGCCCGGGTTGCCGTCCCAGCCCTCCCAGGTGGGCGCGTACAGCACGGTCGGGACACGTCCGTCGGGCACGCCCTGCCAGTTCTCGATGGGCGCGAGCTGCGGGCGGCCGACCTCCACGATGTCGTCGTCGCGGACGCCGACGTCGGCGATGGCGTACCGGTCGCGGCCGGCGCGGCCGGCGGTCCACACCTCGTCGTAGACCTTGCTGTACGGGTTGACGCTGGCGAGCTTGTCGCTGTCGCCGTGGCCGATGAAGACGTGTTTCATGGTGGGCACGCGCAGCAGGTGGATGTTCTTGCCCACGTTCGCGGCGTACAGGGCGACGCGCACGGTCGACAGGTCCAGGTTCATCAGGTGCACCCCTCCGGGCACGCAGATGACGGGGACCGTGGTCGGCGCGAGGCTGTTCAGGATGGCCCGCTCGCGGAGGATGATCAGCGGCCGGGTGTCCAGCTGCTCCATCGTCTCCAGCCACATGTTGACCTGGTAAGCGGAGTCCTTGGAGCCGGAGAAGTACAGGACCGTCTGCGGCTTGTAGCCGGCCAGCCAGTCGTCGACGGCGGCGAGGACGACCTCGGCCCTCGGCGGGATCTTCCGGCCGCGCACGTACGGCACGAGCACCAGGACGTACAGGACGCCGAGGCCGACGGTGAGGCCGACGCCGGCGAAGCCCGGGGCGGCGGGTGAGTCCTGCCCCGCGGAGACCAGAATGCCGACCATCGCGAACAGGTCGAGGTGGAGCATCTTCTCCGCGCTGCGGTGCAGCAGGCGGTGCGGCGGGGCGTCCGGGATGCGGATGCGGGACTTCAGGTCGATGTTGCGGGTGGCGACCGGCATCCGACGGCGGTTGCGGATCAGGGTGACCAGCGCGCCGTGCGGGGCCTGGAGGCCGTAGAAGGCGATGAAGCAGGCGACGGCACCGTAGAAGATCAGGTCGTCCGCGTGCGACAGGCGGGCCAGCAGCAGGATCAGCAGCAGCTGCCGGATCAGGAAGCGGATCGACAGACCCGCCCGGATCTTGCTGAGGCGGTTGATCAGATAGCTGCCCTTGCGGTGCAGATAGTGGTCCGCCAGGTACGTCACGGCGGCCAGCGCCGCGAAGGCGGGAACGCTCGGGACGAGCGCGGCCAGCATGAGCGCCGGGAAGCCCAGGATCATGAGCGCCGCCGCGGTCAGCTCGGCCGCGCTGCCCACCCGGGCTACGCGAATAGCGGTGGATATCACGGAGAAACCTGCTCTGGGAGGGGGAGTGCCGGTTCGCTGGAAATTATGAGAAATATGAGAGATGTGAGAGATGTGAGAGATGTGAGAGATGTACGGATTCAGGCCTCTGCTAACGCCCGGTGAACGAGCGACAGCAGAGGCCTGAAATTCCTAAAAAGCTATTGACGAATTATTACACGCCGTCCTGGCGGTCCAGAACGGTGGCCAGTGCCTGCTCGAAACCGGAGGCCTGGGCGGCGCCCGCCGTCGGGTCCTGCTGGCGGACGTCGATGACGTGGCCGGTCAGTTCCGACAGCAGCACGTCCAGGGAGGTACGGGCCACGGCCTCGGAGGAGAGCAGCGAACCCGCGGGCTCCTGGCCGAAGGCCTTGGTGCGCATCGGGGTGGCGGTGCGCTCGGGGTTGATGCAGTTGACGCGGATGCCGTCGCCCGCCCACTCGTCGGACAGCGCCTGGGTGAGGTTCACCATGGCGGCCTTGGTGGAGGAGTACAGGGAGTACTCGGCGCGGCCGCGGGTGTAGCTGCTGGAGGTGTACAGCAGCAGCTGGCCCTTGGTCTCGGCCAGGTACTTGTAGCTGGAACGGGCGATCTGCACCGGGGCCAGGTAGTTGACCTTCAGCGCCTCCTCGATGGTGGCGTTGTCGGTCTCGGCGAGCTTGCCGATGCGCAGCACGCCCGCGGTGTTGACGACGTAGTCGATCCGGCCGGTCTCCGCGTACGCCTTGGACAGCGCGTCGTCGACCTCCTCCGGGTTCTCCACGTGGGTGCCGGTGGTGGAGCGGCCCAGCGCGTAGACCTTCGCACCGTAGGACTCGGCGAGTTCGGCGATGTCCTTGCCGATGCCGTAGGAGCCGCCGAAGATGACGAGCGTCTTGCCGGTGAGCAGGGCGCGGTAGTCGTCCTCGCCGTTCTGCTCGGGGGCGGCGGTGGAGGCGAGCTGGAACAGCTTGTCCGCGATGAAGACGTCGACCGGCTGGGTCACCTTCATGTTGTACTCGTCACCCGCGACGACGTGGATCGGCACGTCCGGCAGGTACTTGAGCACGACGGAACAGTCGTCCGTGGCCTGGAAGTTGGGGTCACCGGCGGCGACGTCGTAGGCACGGCGGATCGTGGACAGCTTGAAGGCCTGCGGGGTCTGGCCGCGGCGCAGCCGGGAACGGTCCGGGATCTCGGTGATGAACTCGCCGTCCTCGCCGTGCGTGCGCGTGACGATGATGGTGTCCGCGGACGGGATGGCGACGTCCACGGCCTGGTAGCGCTCGAGCGCGGCCACACAGTCGTCGATGACGCGCTGCGAGAGCAGGGGGCGTACGGCGTCGTGGAAGAGGACGTTGAGGTCCTCACCCTCGGCCAGGCCCTCTCGAAGCGCGGAGATGGCACGCTCGGTGGTCTCGTTCCGCGTCGAGCCGCCCTCGATGATCTTCTTCACCTTGGTGAAGCCGGCCTTGGCGACGATCTTCTCGACGTCCGGCACATAGCCCGGCGCCATCAGCACGATGACGTCGTCGATGGAGTCGGCCTTCTCGAACGTGGTCAGGGTGTGCTCGATGACTGCCTTGCCGGCGATCTTCAGCAGCTGCTTGGGGATCGACAGACCCACCCGCTGGCCGGTGCCACCGGCCAGGATCACTGCGGTGGTTCGGGGCTTGGCTATGTGCTGTGACACAGGCTGACCTACCTTGGGGCGACAGGGAACCGGGAAATGGTCCCACTTCAGGTAAGGGCAGTGCAAGGTGAGCGACATCCCATGCATATGTGAGCGCAACCTGTCATTCACCTTGCGCTCCTGGTGATTGGGTCCGGGTCTCGCGAACCCCCGTGAATTTGCTGTGAGTAAGTCCACAGGTCGGTCACGGGAGAGCGCCAAGACCCCTTCAGCGCCGCCCGAGCCGCTTCAGGCGGCGGTGTCCGAGTATCCGCACGAGTTCCCTCGACGACGCCTGGTGCACGTCCCGGACGGAAGCCTGCCCGGCCGCCGCGGCCAGGGCTCCGTACAGCGCCCGGGCCGCGGCCTCCGGGGCGATCCGGGGCTCGGCCGGCCCGGGCTCCGGCTGCTCGGGAACGGCGGACAGCAGCGCCGGATCGCCGAGGACCCGCACGCCCAGCGCGGCGATCCGTCCGGCCGACTCCACGCCGATCGCGGCCGCCCGCTCGACCGCCCAGCGCGGGGTCACGATCTTCACCTCTCCGGGCGCGGGAGGGCTTGCGTTCTTCATATGGGGCACGGCGCCGCCCCGCACAAGACGGGAATACAGCTCGTCCGGCAGTCCATTGCCGCGGAATTCGACATTAAGATTCCGCAGCATTTCGGTCTCGGCGAGGGTAAGAGACCGATTGGCGGCGTCCGGAACGGGCCGGAGGAGTTTCTCCGGCAGCCCGAGCAGCACCTCGAGGGTGCGCGGCAGACCACCGCGGTCACGGTCGTCCACCACGACCACGGTCACCCGCCCCGGACCGACGGCCCGCGCCCAGCGCTCGACCAGCCGGTCGTGCCGGTGCCGGTGCCAGAAGCTCGGATTGGGCTTCTCGTACGGCGGCCTGCGGAGCATGTGCTCCAGCCAGTCGGCGTAGCCCATGCGCAGCCCGTTCTGCACGTACTGCTGCCACTGCGAGGGCATGATCTTCACCAGGGGACGCAACGTGACCAGCACATGCACCCGGTCGCCACCGAGCTGCCACCTGGTCCAGCAGCCGCCGCCAGTGCCGGTCGGTGGGCACGGGGTCGCCCATCATCGCGGGCCGGGCGCAGGCGGCGAGGGCGGCTTCCATCGGGTGCCGGGTGTGGGCCGGGAACGCGACACCGTGCTCCCCCAGCCGGTCCTTCGCGGCGAACAGTGCGCCCTGGAGGGCCGTGGTCCCGGTCTTGTGCGGGCCGATGTGCAGCAGCCGGGTGCCGGGCGGCAGGGGTGTGGGTTTCGTACAGTCCGTTTCCATGGTCACGAGACGGTAAGAGACTTACCTGAGGCTTACCTGAGAGCGCCGTGGGACCCCGCTGAGTCCCACGGCGCGCGCACGGACACACGCGCCGCACGGACACACGCGCCGCACGGACACACGGGCCGCACGGACCCACGGGCCGCACGCCGGATGTGACGACATGCCAGAAGCGTCAGTTCGGGAACGCGGTACCGAGGCCCGCGCCGGAGGCGGTCGTGCCGAGGGTGCGGGCGGTGACCGCGTAGGAGCCCCGGGCGGTCGTACGGCCCGGGAACACCCAGAACGCGCCGGCGCCCGAGTCCTCCCGCGGCGCGCCGACCACCGGCTCGGCCCTGCCGTCGCCGTTGCCGTCCACCAGGTATGCGGTGGCCCCGAACATGTCCCCCGACTCGGCGGTCCCCGGTACACCCGCGCTGTCCTGGCTGAACACCTTGGCCCCGGCACCGGTCGCCCCCGAGCGGCCCCCCGGTACGAGGGCGAAGGTGCCGGCGTTCTTCACCCGGCCGAAGTCCTCGTACGGGACGCCCGCGAGGATGTCCGCACAGCCGTCGCCGTCGACGTCCCGGACCGACACGGACCGGCCGAACTCGTCCCCGGCCTCCTGGACGCCGGGCACCCCGGGCGTGTCCTGGGTGATCACCTGCGGGGCACCGGCGCCGAGGCCCTGCTTGCCGGCGTACACGATGCGCAGGGAGTCCTCGCCGACGACGAGGTCAGCGCGGCCGTCGCCGTTGAGATCGCCGAGCGCCACGGCGTCGGCCTTCGGCCCGTACAGGCTCTTCAGCTCGACGGGGGCCCGCAGCCCGGCGTGGCTGCCGCGCGTGGTGTACACGAAGTTGCCGTAGTTGCCCTCGTCGTCCCAGTCGTACGTCCGGGCGATCGTCACGATGTCGTCGATGCCGTCGCCGTCGGTGTCGCCGGCCGCCGCCGCGACCGTGTTCAGGTCGCCGTCGGTGAAGTCCGCGCCCTCCTGGGTCCCCGCGGGGCGACCGTCCCGGCCGAAGGGGCCGAGCAGGACACGGCCGTTGCGGGCGAGGTCCTGGTGCCCGTCGCCGTCGAAGTCACCGGCGACGGTCATATAGGCCTGGCCGATACCGGTGCCCTCCGCGGGCAGCACCCGGCCCGAGACGAACCCCTTGGGGCCGCCCCACAGCACGGTCCGGCTGCCGGCCCGGTCGATGCCGTCCTGCCGCCACCGTTCGTTCCCGGCCTCCACCAGCAGGTCGGTGTACCCGTCCCCGTCGAGGTCCGCCGTGACCAGCCGGGAGCCGAAGAAGCCGTCCTTCTCGGCGGTGCCGGGTATGCCGGGGGACGCCTGTGTGTACACCTTCTTCGCCGAGAGCCCCTTGGCGGACCCGTACAGCACCGCCACGTATCCGGCGCGGGTCCTGCCGCCCACGGTGGCGTACGGCGCGCCGACCGCGAGGTCCTCATAGCCGTCACCGTTGAAGTCCGCGCGCAGGTGCTGGGCGGGCCGCTGCGGGGCGGCGCTCGCGGCGGAGGCCGGCAGCGCACCGGCGGCGGCCAGGGCGATACCCGTGGCGATCGCGAGCGTGCGCGGGTGGAAGGGACGGGGCTGGGACGACTGGGACACGTCGGCTCCGGGAGTCGTGGAGACAGAGAAGTGCGGCGTGGCGAGGCTGAAGTACCTCTCCACGCCGCACAGTTCGACTCACCGGGGCGGGATGCGGTTGCCCTGGAGTGTGCCGGGTGTTCGGCCGACGTTCATCTCGGTGGCCCGTCCCGCCGCCCGGGGGCGGCAGATCCAGGCGGCAACGGCAGCCGACCGAGTCTTACTCGAACGGGTCGAAGTCGTCGTACTCGCGGTGCGCCTCGTCCCGCTCCGCCTGCTTGTCCCGGCGGCGCTGCGCCGCGGGCCTCGGCGCGTCGAAACGGTGGTCCTCGCCGCGGCGGCCCAGCATCTCCGCGCCGGCCATCACCGTCGGCTCCCAGTCGAAGACGACCGCGTTGTCCTCGGGACCGATGGCGACACCGTCGCCGGCCCGGGCGCCCGCCTTCATCAGCTGCTCCTCGACACCGAGGCGGCCCAGCCGGTCGGCGAGGTAGCCGACGGCCTCGTCGTTGTTGAAGTCGGTCTGGCGGACCCAGCGCTCGGGCTTCTCGCCGCGCACCCGGAACAGCGGCTCGCCGCCGATCTCCTCGCGGGTGACGGTGAATCCGGCGTCGTCCACGGCCTTGGGCCGGATGACGATCCGGGTCGCCTCCTCCTTCGGCTTCGCGGCGCGCGCCGTGGCGACCAGCTCACCGAGCGCGAACGACAGCTCGCGCAGCCCGATGTGGGCGACCGCCGAAACCTCGAACACGCGGTAGCCGCGGGCCTCCAGATCGGGTCGGACCATCTCGGCGAGGTCCTTGCCGTCCGGCACGTCGACCTTGTTCAGGACGACGATCCGGGGCCGGTTGTCCAGGCCGCCGTACTCCCGCAGCTCTGCCTCGATGATGTCGAGGTCGGAGAGCGGGTCGCGGTCGGACTCCAGGGTCGCGGTGTCCAGCACGTGCACCAGCACGCTGCAGCGCTCCACGTGCCGCAGGAACTCCAGGCCCAGGCCCTTGCCCTGGCTGGCGCCCGGGATCAGACCCGGCACGTCGGCGATGGTGTAGACGGTCGAACCGGCGGTGACGACACCGAGGTTCGGCACGAGCGTCGTGAACGGATAGTCGGCGATCTTCGGCTTGGCCGCGCTGAGCACGGAGATCAGCGAGGACTTGCCGGCGCTCGGGTAGCCGACGAGGGCCACGTCGGCGACGGTCTTCAGCTCCAGGACGATGTCATGGAGGTCACCGGGCTCGCCGAGCAGCGCGAAGCCGGGCGCCTTGCGGCGGGCGGAGGCCAGCGCCGCGTTGCCGAGGCCGCCCCGGCCGCCCTGCGCCGCGATGTACGAGGTGCCGTGGCCGACCAGGTCGGCGAGCACGTTGCCCGCCTTGTCCAGCACGACCGTGCCGTCCGGCACCGGCAGGACCAGGTCCTGGCCGTCCTTGCCGGAACGGTTGCCGCCCTCGCCGGGCTTGCCGTTGGTGGCCTTGCGGTGCGGGGAGTGGTGGTAGTCGAGAAGTGTCGTCACCGACTGGTCGACGGTGAGGATGACGTCACCGCCACGGCCGCCGTTGCCGCCGTCCGGGCCGCCGAGCGGCTTGAACTTCTCGCGGTGTACGGAGGCACAGCCGTGACCTCCGTTACCCGCGGCGACATGCAGTTCGACGCGGTCCACGAAGGTGGTCATGGTTGGGTGCCTCCAGAAAACGATCGGTATGTCTAGCTCTTAACACGCGAAAGGCGGACCCGCCTTCCCGTCCGGGAAGTGAGGTCCGCCTCGCGAAACGTTCGGTCTGAGCCGTGAAGTCCGAGGACTCAGGCGACCGGAACGACGTTCACGACCTTGCGGCCGCGGTGGGTACCGAACTCCACCGCACCGGCCTGCAGGGCGAACAGCGTGTCGTCGCCGCCACGGCCGACACCGGCGCCGGGGTGGAAGTGGGTGCCGCGCTGGCGGACCAGGATCTCACCCGCGTTGACGACCTGACCGCCGAAGCGCTTCACGCCGAGCCGCTGGGCATTGGAGTCGCGACCGTTCCGGGTGGACGATGCGCCCTTCTTGTGTGCCATCTCTTCTCAGTCCCTTACTTCGCAGCCGTGGGGATCGACGTGACCTTGATCGCCGTGTACTGCTGGCGGTGGCCCTGCCGACGGCGGTAGCCGGTCTTGTTCTTGTAGCGCAGAATGTCGATCTTCTGGCCCTTGTGGTGGTCCACGACCTCGGCCTGGACCTTGATGCCGGCCAGCACCCACGGGTCGCTGGTCACAGCGTCGCCGTCGACAACGAGCAGGGTCGAGAGCTCGACCGTGTCGCCAACCTTGGCAGTGGAAATCTTGTCAACCTCAACGATGTCGCCGACAGCAACCTTGTGCTGGCGACCACCGCTGCGCACGATGGCGTACACGCGGATCTCTCTTTCGCTCGAAGAAACGGCACCCCCGCAGGCCAGCCGCCCAAAACACCACGGACGACCTCTCCCGGCCCGCCTTGCGTCCAGGAGGAAGAGGTTTACGGGGATGTGGCGTGCTCAGTGGACACGCCGACGGTCAAGGTTACGGGGCCATGACCTGGAGGGTCAAACCGGGCCCCGCCGGGTGTGGGGCCGGTCACGCGGACCAGCCCCACAGCGCGGGCGTCAGCCCTCGTCGGTGGCCTCCGAAGCGGCGGCGACCGTGGTGGTCTTCTTCGCCGTCGACTTCGCAGCGGCCGTCTTGGCCGCCTTCTTGGCCGTGGTCTTCTTGGCCGCCGTCTTCTTCGCCGCGGTCTTCTTCGCCGCGGTCTTCTTGGCGGCGGCCTTCTTCGCCGTGGCCTTCTTGGCGGTCTTGCGGACCGCCTTCTTGGCCGGAGCCGTCACCTCGGCCACCTCCTCGGCCGTGACGTCGCCGGCCGGGGCCTCCTCCGCCGCGGCCGACGGGACGACCACGACGGCCGTCTCCTCGGACGCGGTCGGCGCGGCGACCTCACGGACAGCGCGACGGCGCGGACGGGCCGGGGCAGCGGGCTCGGCGGGCGCCTCCTCGGCGGCGACCGGGGCCGGGGCCTTCTCGGCAGGTGCCTCGGCGGCGGGCTCGGCCACCGGCTCGGTGACGGTCACCACGGCCGCCTCGACGGCCGCCGGGGAACCGGCCGGCGCCGACACCTTCCGGGTCGCACGACGGCGCGTACGGCCCTTGGGCGCGGCCTCCTCGACGGCCGCGGGCTGCGGCGCCGGGACCATCTGGTCCTCGACGGCCGTGGGCTCGGCCAGGGCCTCGGCGGCCGGCTCCGGACGCACCGGGCGCGCCGCCGCCTGCTCGGCGGTGACGTCCTGCGCGGTCGGCGCCTCGGCGGCCACAGCGGCCTCGGTCTTCGGGGCCGCCTGGCGACGGGCCTCGCCCTTGGGCGCGCCCGCCGGAGCAGAGGCCCGGCGGCTCGCCCGGCGCCGCGTACGGCCACGGGTGGCCGCCGCCTCCGCTTCGGCGACGCTGCTGTACAGCTCCTCGTCCGGCGCGAAGTCCGGGGCCGGCAGGGCGACCGGCACGGCGGCCGCGGCGGCCACCTCGGCGGCGGTCTCCGCCTCGGGCTCGACGGCCTCGCCGGTCTCCACGGCCACCGCGGCGGTCTCGTGCACGTGCTCCTGGGCGTCGGCGCCCCGGCCGCGCTTCTTGCGCTTGCCGCCACCGCCGCCGGCGGACACCGGCTGCTCCATGTGCACGATGACACCGCGGCCGTTGCAGTGGACGCAGGTCTCGGAGAAGGACTCCAGCAGGCCCTGGCCGACCCGCTTGCGGGTCATCTGCACCAGGCCCAGCGAGGTCACCTCGGCCACCTGGTGCTTCGTACGGTCGCGGCCCAGGCACTCCAGCAGACGGCGCAGCACCAGGTCGCGGTTGGACTCCAGGACCATGTCGATGAAGTCGATGACGACGATGCCGCCGAGGTCGCGCAGCCGCAGCTGGCGCACGATCTCCTCGGCCGCCTCCAGGTTGTTCCTGGTGACCGTCTCCTCCAGGTTGCCGCCCTGGCCGGTGAACTTGCCGGTGTTGACATCGATGACGACCATCGCCTCGGTCTTGTCGATCACCAGCGAACCGCCGCTGGGCAGCCAGACCTTGCGGTCCAGGGCCTTGGCGAGCTGCTCGTCGATCCGGTAGGTGGCGAAGACGTCGACCTCGGAGGTCCACTTCGACAGCCGGCCGGCGAGGTCCGGGGCGACGTGCGAGACGTACCCGTGGACGGTCTCCCAGGCGTCGTCACCGCTGACGATGACCTTGGAGAAGTCCTCGTTGAAGATGTCGCGGACGACCCGGACGGTCATGTCCGGCTCGCCGTACAGCAGCGTCGGGGCGTTGCCGTTCTTCGACTTCTTCTGGATCTCCTCCCACTGCGCCTGCAGCCGCTCGACGTCCCGGCGCAGCTCGTCCTCGCTCGCGCCCTCGGCCGCGGTGCGCACGATCACGCCCGCGTCCTCGGGGACGATCTTCTTGAGGATGGTCTTCAGCCGGGCCCGCTCGGTGTCGGGCAGCTTGCGGCTGATGCCGGTCATCGAGCCCTCGGGGACGTACACGAGGTAGCGGCCCGGGAGGGAGACCTGGCTGGTCAATCGGGCGCCCTTGTGACCGATCGGGTCCTTGGTGACCTGCACGAGGACCGACTGGCCGGACTTCAGGGCGGACTCGATACGGCGCGGGCCGTTGGCCATGCCCAGCGCCTCGAAGTTGACCTCACCGGCGTACAGGACGGCGTTGCGGCCCTTGCCGATGTCGATGAAGGCGGCCTCCATCGACGGCAGGACGTTCTGCACCTTGCCCAGGTAGACATTGCCGACGTACGAGGTCGACTGCTCCTTGTTGACGTAGTGCTCGACGAGCACGCCGTCCTCCAGGACGCCGATCTGCGTGCGCTCGCCGTGCTGACGCACGACCATCACGCGCTCGACGGCCTCGCGGCGGGCCAGGAACTCGGCCTCGGTGATGATCGGGACGCGGCGGCGCCCCTGCTCACGGCCCTCGCGACGGCGCTGCTTCTTGGCCTCCAGACGGGTCGAGCCCTTGATGGACTGC
Organism: Streptomyces sp. RB17; assembly: GCF_009604455.1. Lineage (GTDB taxonomy): Bacteria > Actinomycetota > Actinomycetes > Streptomycetales > Streptomycetaceae > Streptomyces. Next base: position 557,831 of record NZ_WEGL01000001.1, on the reverse strand, counting down.
ACCTCGTCGGACGGCTCGGCCGGCTTGCGGGGCTCGCGGACCTTGACGACCGTGCGCTCCGGGTCGCCATCGCCGGGCTCGGTGTCGACGCCGGTGTCGCCGGCGCGGCGCCGGCGACGGCGACGACGGCGGCTGCCGGCGGTGGAGGCGCCGGCCTCGTCGTGGGCCTCCTCGGCGTCCTCCTCCTCCTGCTCGGCGGTGTCCTCGGCGTCCTGCGCGGCCTGCTCCGCGGCCAGTTCCTCGGCCTCCGCGTCGGCGCCCTCGCCCTCGACGGCCTCGCCGCGACGACGACGCCGCCCGCCACGCCGGCGGCGACGGCGCGAACCGGCCTCCTCGAAGCCCTCGGCGCCCTCCGTGTCCTCCGTCTCCTCGGCGTCCTCGGCCTCCTCGGCCTCCTCGCCCTCGGCGGACTCCTCCGGCTCCTCCTCGGCGGCGGCCTCGACGGCCCCGGTCTCCTCGGCGGCGGCGCCCCGGCGGCGACGGCGACGGCGCGTGCCGGTCTCGGCGCGCTCCTCCGCCTCCTCCTCGGGTTCCTCCACCTCGGCGGCCACGGCGGCGGCCTCGGCGGCGGCGCGCTCCGGGGTCTGGAAGGTCGGTTCGGTGAACACCGGCGCCTGGAAGACGGCGACGGCCGGGCGGGCGGGCCGGCGCGGGGCCTCGGCCTCGGGGGTCTCCGCCTCGGCCTCCGGCGCGGGCTGCGTGGGCTGCCCGGGCTCGGAGAACCCGAACACGGGGCGCACGACCCGACGCCGGGTACGACGCGGGCCGGCCTCCTCGGTGGGGGCCTGCGGCTCGGGAGCCTGCGGCGCCTGGGCGGCGGGGGCGGGCTCGGTGGTGTGCGTGGTGACGGGGGCCTCCGGGGTCTGGGCGCCGGCCTCGGCCTCGGCGGACTCGGCGATGTCGGTGGCGGGCGCGGACACCCGGCGGGTGGACCGGCGACGGGTACGGCGCGGGGCCGCCTCCTCCGCGACCGGCGCCTGGACGGCTTCCGCGGTCTCCTCCGCTTCCTGGACGGCCGGGGCGGGGGCGGCTTCGGCGGCCGGAGCCTCCTCGACGGCCTTCGGCGCACCGGCGGGCGCGGACGCACGGCGGGCGACCCGACGACGCGGACGACCGGCAGCGGCCTCCTCACCGGCACCGCTCACCTCGGCGGCAGCGACAGCCTCGGCCACGGGGGCTTCGGCAGCGGCGGCCGTGGCCTCGGCGGCAACGGGCTCGGCGGCGGGCTCGGCCGCCTTCGGCGCACCGGCGGGCGCGGACGCACGGCGGGTCGCGCGGCGGCGCGGACGCGCGGCGGAAGCGGCCTCCTCCGCGGCTGCGGGCGCCTCGACGGCGGGCTGCTCCTCGGCCTCGGCGGCAGCGGCCGGAACGACGGTCTCGGCGGCGACCGGCGCACCGGCGGGCGCGGACGCACGACGGGCGACCCGGCGACGCGAACGAGCGGCCGGAGCGGTCTCCTCGGCAGCGGGCGCCTCGACGACCGCCGCTTCCTCCTGAGCCTTCTCGGCCTCGCCGGCGGCGGACGCGACACCGGCCGGGACGACGGTCTCGGCGGCCTCGGCGGCGACCGGCGCCCCGGCGGGCGCGGACGCACGACGGGCGACCCGGCGACGCGGACGGCCGGCGGGCGCGGCCTCTTCCGCGGCGGCGGAGGCAGGGGCGGTGGCCTCAGCAGCCTCCTCGGTCACGGCAGTCTCATCGGCACCGGAAGCGACGGCGGTCGGCGCAGTGACGCTGCGCGTGGCGCGGCGGCGGGCGCGGCGGGGCGCGGCCTCCTCGCCGGAGACGACTTCGCCGCCCTCGGCGACGGTGGCGGGCTTCTCGGTCTCGGCGGCGGACGCGGCCGGAACGACGGTCTCGGCGGCCTCGGCGGCGACCGGCGCCCCGGCGGGCGCGGACGCACGACGGGCGACCCGGCGACGCGAACGGGCGGCGGGCGCTGCCTCGTCGGCAGCAGGCGCCGCAGCGGCCTCGACCGTTTCGGCCTGGGCCTCGGCGGCCGGCGCACCGGCCTCTTCCGCCTCGATCGCCGCCACGGCCTCTTCAGTGGCTTCGGCCGCAGCGGCCTCAGCGGTGTCGAGGACCTCGGCGACCTCGTCGGATTCGGCGGCCGGTATGGCCGGCACGGTCACCTCGGCGGAAGCCTCGGCCGCGCCCGGCGGGCCCGCCGGGCGGGAGGCGGCACGGCGACGCCTGCGCGGCGGCAGGGTGTCGCTGGGAGTGTTCAGTTCGGAACCCTCGCGGGGTTCGATCGGCTCGAGCATGCGGGCGTTTCTCCCGTCAGGCCCCCGGGCGCCGCGCCTGGTCCGGCGTCGGTCACCAGGGACCGTCCGCCGTTGACGTCCACGGCCCGCATTCCGCGATGGCCGCCGTCCGGGGCGCGGGCGCCGCACGGGAGCACTCTGTGTCCTGTCTCGCCGGTTCCGTACGCCTTGTCGGTACGGCCTGGCGAAAGTCTTCTGGTCGGTGCGCTGCCCGACCCAGGTGGCTCCCGAGTACGAGGGCTGCGCTACGACGTCCGTCCCTACGCGGCACCTTCCGGCGCCGTCGCGGCGGCGGCCGGTGTGGCCGTCAGGGCCTCGGCTGCCTCGCGGTCGGGCGCGAGCGGATCGGTCACCGTGCCGGTCTCTTCATCGAGCAGCCCCTGCGCCAGCCTGGTCACCGCTGCGGGGACCGGCGGCGCCAGGTCGGCCACGGCGCGGAGACCGGACAGGACGTCGTCGGGTCGTACGGCAGGCGTCACGTGCCGAACAACCAGCCGCAGTATCGCACAGGGCTGGTCGGTAGGCCTATCAGCCGGTGAACCGTGCGTTTCCAGGCTCACCACGGCCGGGCGGGCGTCGAAGGTGCGGACGCCGTTCTTGGTCATCCGCTGGACCTCGACGGTCTCCGCCCGGTTGAACACGTCGACCGCGCGCTCGGCGTCGGACATGTCGACGCCGTCCAGCCGCAGCTCCCAGACGGAAGCCGTCAGCCGGTCGGCGAGGCCCGAGGTCCGCGCCTCGACCGCCTCGACGATGTCGAGCCCGGTGGGCATCGAGTCGTCGAGGAGGACACGCAGGGTCTCCGGGTCGCGCGATGCGGTGAGCGCGATCTCCAGGTACTCCGCCTCACTGCCCGTGCCGGTGGGTGCGGCATTGGCGTACGACACCTTCGGGTGCGGCGTGAACCCGGCCGAGTACGCCATGGGCACCTCGGCGCGGCGCAGCGCACGCTCGAAGGCGCGCTGGAAGTCTCGGTGGCTGGTGAACCTCAGGCGGCCGCGCTTGGTGTAGCGCAGTCGGATGCGCTGCACCGCGGGTGCGGGCGGCGGGCCTTCGGGCTGTCGCTTGCCCAGTGTCCTAGTCCTTCGTGAGTGCGGTCGTACTGCTACCAAGAGTACGTGCCGCGGGCCCCTGAGGTTCCCGCCGGTCCACGACGGCCGGCTGCCGGGGCTCGCCGAACAGCATCCGCCGGACGTCGGCGCGGGCCTGCCGTACCGTCTCGCGGGCGCTGGTCAGCGCCTCCCGGACGGCCCGGCCCACCACCCGCGCCCCCTCGGCGGCGGGCCGCAGGACGGTGTCCCGGACGAGGTGGCCGACCGGGGTGAGCACGGTCCGGTACACCCGGCGCAGGGGCTCCACGAAGATCCACCGGAAGAGGGTGCCGAGCGCGCGCCCGACGGCCCGCGAGATCCGTCCGGCGATCCGCCAGGCGTGCCCGAGGGCGTCGCCGATCTCGCGCGCCACCACGGCGAGGAACCGGCCGACCGGCGCGAGGACCCAGCGCCACAGCGCGAGGGCGGGCAGCACGAAGAGGACGCGGAGGGTCCAGTACAGGGCGACCTCGATGCCGGTGCCGAGCGCACCGAGCAGCCGTCCCAGGCCTCGTACGCACCAGGCGACGGCACGTCCGACGGGCGTGAGGACCCGGTCGTACAGCCAACGGGCCGGGACGACGAACAGATACCGGGCCAGCCGGGCGAGGACCGTGTACACGCCGGTACCCACGACGGCGAGGACCGCTCCGATGCCCGTCAGCAGCCAGGTGACCGCATGCCCGACGGGCGTGAGCACGCGCGCGTACCCCCGGGCGAGCCCGGCACCCACCCCGCGCGCCAGCCGGGCGACGGCGTGCCCCACGGGCGTGAGCATGTACCGGTACGACCACACGGCCGGTACGACGACGAGGACGGTGCCGAGCCGGGCGAGCACCCTGCCGACGGGGACCAGGGCATGTCGCCACAGACCCGCGAACGGCCAGACGAACAAGGCCTTTCCGACCCACTGCAGTGCCCGGCCGAAGGGTCTGAGCACGGTGTCCCGCAGGAACCTTCCGGTGACGACGAGGGCGTCCCAGGCCATTCGTACCGGCACCACCAGCACCAGGACGACGATCCGCAAGGGCACGCGGATCGCGACGGTGAGGCAACCTTCCGGCTGCCGGGGCTGGGGAGGCGGCTGCTGCGGTTCCATACCGGGGTAGACGCCGGCGCCACGCGTTCGGATCCGGCGATCCAGTGCATCCGGCGATCCGGCGATCCGGCTGGAGCATCCGTGCCTTGTACGACTCCGGATAGCGCTGGGTGAACTTCACCGCGCCCTGGGGCTGCCCATGCCGGCGGGGTGCCCAGCAGGACCCGGCTGAAAAAGGAATTCCCGGCTCTCCTGGCTGTGGATCACGCGCGGGTCCCGCTCTGCTGCAGGTCCTGCTCGGTCCAGATCGTCTTGCCGGAGCGCGTGTAGCGCGTGCCCCAGTGGTGGGTCATCTGGGCGATGATGAACAGGCCCCGGCCTCCCTCGTCGTCGCTCGCGGCGTGCCGCAGATTGGGCGAGGTGTGGCCGGTGTCGGAGACCTCGCAGATCAGGGTCCGGTCGCGGATCAGGCGCACCTGGATCGGACCGCCGACGTAGCGGATGGCGTTGGTGACCAGTTCGCTGATGATCAGCTCGGTGGTGAACGCCAGGTCGCCCAGCCCCCACTCGCCGAGCTGCTTGCTGGCGGCGGTGCGGATGGTGGCCACCGCCGCCGGGTCCGGGGCCACTGCCCACTCGGCGTGCTGGTTCCGGTCGAGCAGGCGCGTGCGGACCATGAGCAGCGTCGCGTCCACGTCCACCGCCCCGGGCAGCAGGGTGGCCATCGCTGTGTCGCACAGCGCGTCCAAGGACGCCCGGTCGCCTGCCAGGACGCGGGACAGCTGCACGAGCCCGGCGTCACGGTCGACGGCCGTCTGGAGGAGGCCGTCCGTGAAGAGGGCGACGAGGCTGCCCTGCGCGAGATCCAGTTCCGTGCTCTGGTACGGCAGTCCGCCGGTCCCCAGCGGCGGCCCGACCGGCAGCTCCGGATACTCGACGACACCCGTGTGCGCCTGGACGACGGCCAGCACCAGGTCTCCGGCCCGCGCGGCGCTGCACTTTCCCGAGACCGGGTCGTACACCGCGTACAGGCAGCTCACGCCCGTGGCCGCGTCGGCGTGCGGCCTCGCGTGGTCCGGGCCCGGGCCGACCCCGCCCTCGTGCGTGGTCTGCTCGAACAGGTCGGCCAGGCGGGACAACACCTCGTCCGGGCTCAGGTCCAGCCGGGCCAGCACGCGCACCCCCGCGCGCAGGCGTCCCATGGTGGCCGCGGCACGCAGGCCATGACCGAGCACGTCCCCGACGACCAGGCCGACCCGGGTTCCCGACAGGGGAATGACGTCGTACCAGTCGCCGCCCACCCCGGAACCGCTGTCGGCGGGCAGATAGCAGCTCGCCGAGTCGACGGCGGCGTGCGGTGGCAGGCGGCTCGGCAGCAGGCTCCGCTGGAGTTTGAGGGTCACGCCGTGTCCACGGGTGACCAACGGCATCAGCAGGAGACCGATCAGCAGGGCGCCCAGGCCGAGCACGGTCACCCCGCCCGTCCTGCCGATGAGCGGCAGGTCGACGGCGGTCGTGCCGTACCCGGGGTCGGCGTAGACCACGAAGGCCGCGTAGAGGAACAGCGAGATCATCAACAGCCCGCCCAGCCCCGGCAGTACGCCCTTGAAGAGCAGGTCTCTGGTACTGCGGGTCAGGACCTTGCGGTAGTGCCAGAGGCAGGCGAAACCGGTCACACCGTACTGGAACGCGATCGCGAGACCGACCGAGTCGATCGAGTCGGCCAGGATGTTCCGGCTGACCGACGCCAGCAGGACGAACAGGGCGATCGAGGCCGCTCCCATGCCGAGGGTCCCCCAGGTCGGAGTGAGGAACCTGCGGTGGACCCGGGCGAACCGGGAGGGAACCGCCTTGTGGACCGCCATGGAGAAGACGGTCCTGGCCAGGGGCAGGATGGTGGTCTCGGCGGAGGCCAGCGCGGAGGTCAGCACCATGAGGATCAGCAGTCTCGACAGGAGCAGCCCCGTGCCCTGGCTCCCGAACACGGCCCTGCCCAGCCCGGACAGCACGTCGTCGGAGTTGTGCGTGTTGCGGAGCCCGACGCCCGAGGTGCCGACTCCCGCGAAGGCCTGTGCCGAGGTGGACACGAGCCCGTACATGACCAGGAGCAGCACGGTGGTCATGACCGCGGAGCGCCCGGGGATACGCGTGCTGTCGATGGTCTCCTCGTTGACCGCGAAGGCGGTGTCCCAGCCCCAGTAGATGAAGACCCCCGCGAGGATGCCCGCGGTCAGGGCCCTTGCCGAGGGCACCTCGAAGGGGTTGAACCACGAGGCCGACACGTGGATCGCCGTCGCGGGAGGGTCGGTGTAGACCCTGACCAGCGCGGCGACGGCGAAAAGGATCAGCATCGCCACTTCCAGGCACAGCAGCCAGCGCTGGACGGCCGCCGAGACCTCGATGCCGACGTAGCAGATCCCGGTCAGCACGGCGATCCAGATGATGCCCGCGGCGGTCGTCCAGAGCCGGTCGCCCGCGAGTTCGTCCAGCCCCACCAGGCGGAAGCCGTAGGCAGCGGCGATCTGGGCGAGGTTCGCCATGACGATGATGTTGGCGACGATGAGGCCCCAGCCGCCCATCCATCCGATGCGCGGTCCGAAAGCGCGGGTGGCCCAGGTGAACGTGGTCCCGCAGTCGGCGTTGGTCGCGTTGAGCTCCCGGTAGGCGTACGCCACCAGCAGCATCGGTATGAACGCCAGCATCGTGACGATCGGGGCCTGCAGTCCGACGCCGGCCACGATGACGCCCAGCGTGGCGGCCAGGCTGTACGCCGGCCCGGTGGAGGCAAGGCCCATGGCCACCGAGGAGAACGTGCCCAGCGCGTCGTTCTTGAGCCCTTTCCGGCCGACCCCCGTCCCGGGAGCGGGGCGGCCGGCGGACACGGCGCCGCCAAAGTGCCTCACACTTGATTGCAACGCGGGGCCACTTCCCTCCGCAACAGCGCGGGACGGCAGGGACGCCGCCCGCCACCCCGCCGGTCGGCGCGCATGACGCCCGCTGTCCCCGTTCCCCCTCTGGGCCGACGGCGAGCATCGACCGTGGACCGGTGCGGGCGAGAGCGGTCAGCGATCCCGCGGAAGTCCTTCGACGGCGGAGAACGAGGGGATGGCGCACTCCGCCCAGATCGTCTTGCCGGTGAGCGAGTAGCGAGTTCCCCAGCGGTCGGCCATCTGCGCGATCATGAAGAGACCGCGCCCGGTCTCGTCGGTGTCGGCCGCCTGGCGCATGTGCGGCGAGGTGCTGCTGGCGTCGGACACCTCGCAGATGAGCGACGCCGCCCGGATGAGGCGCAGTTGGATGGGGGCGCGGGCGTAGCGGACGGCGTTGGTGACCAGTTCGCTGACGACGAGTTCAGTGGTGAAGGCGAGCTCGTCCAGTTGCCAGGCGGCGAGCTGCCTGCCGGCCAGCGAGCGGGCCTGGCCGACGATGGCCGGGTCGCGGGGAAGATCCCACGTGGCGACGCGGTCCGGGCCGAGGGCGTGGGTGCGGGCGAGGAGCAGGATGGCGTCGTCGTCCGGTGTGCGGGAGGGCAACAGGGTGTCGAGAGCGGCGTCGCAGGCGTGTTCCAGGCTGCTGTCCGGGTGGGTGAGGGTCCGGCGCAGGGTGTGCAGGACCGTACCGATGTCGCGGTGGCCGCGCTCGCCCTGCAGCAGGCCGTTGGTGTACAGGGCGAGGGTGCTGCCCTCGGGGAGGTCGAGGTCGGTGGTCTCGAAGGGCATGCCGCCGAGGCCGAGGGGCGGTCCTGGGCGCAACTCGGGAAAGAGCGGGACGCCGGACGGCTGGACGGCGACCGGGGGCAGGTGTGCCGCGCTGGCCAGGGAACAGCGGCGGGCCACGGGGTCGTAGACGGCGTACAGGCAGGTGGTGCCGATGCCCGCCGTGGGCGCCTCGGGGTGGTATTCGGCCGCTTCGGCGGCCTGGGCGACGATGTCGTCGAGCTGGGCGAGCATTTCGTCGGGGGGCGGGTCCTGCTGGGCCAGGGCGCGGACCGCCGTACGCAGGCGGGCCGCGTCGGCGACGGCGTGGATGCCGCGGCCGGGGACATCGCCGACGATGAGGCCGAGGCGGGCCCCCGAGAGCGGGATGACGTCGAACCAGTCGCCGCCCACCCCGGTGGGGCAGGCGGCGGGCAGGTGGCGGCAGGCGGTGGTCGCCGCGCTGTGCTCGGGCGTGGTGACCCGCAGCAGGCTGTGCTGGAGGGTGAGGGCCGCGTGGCGTTCGCGGGTGAAGCGGCGGGCGTTGTCCACGCACACGGCGGCGCGGGCCACGACCTCCTCGGCGACGGTGAGGTCGTCGGCCTCGAAGGGCTCAGGGCGCCGCCACCGGTAGAAGTGGGCGACGCCGAGCGTGACGTCCCGGGCGCGCAGCGGGATGACGATCACCGAATGGATTCCCGCCTCGATCATCTTCGCGGCCCGGTGCCGGTCGTGGGCCAGCCACTCCTCGGAGTCCTCCAGCGTGGTCAGCAGCACGGGCTTCCCGGTGGCCATCGCCCGCGCCTGGGGCGTCGCCTGGTGGAAGGTGATCAGTTCGCCCACCGGGTAGCTGGCCTCCGGAGCCCCCGCCTGCACCGAGCGGACGGCGGCGCGGCGCAGCACGGCGCCACCGCCGACGGGCCCCGGTCCGGACTCCTCGCCCAGGGCGATGCCCCGCAGCAGGTCGACGGCGATGTAGTCGGCGAGGCGGGGGACGGCCACCTCGGCGAGCTCGGCGGCGGTGCGGGTGACGTCGAGGGTGGTGCCGATGCGCTCACCGGCCTCGTTGAGCAGCGTCAGCCGGTCCCGGGCCCGGTTGCGCTCGGTGACGTCGAGGATGGCCGAGGCCACCCCGAGGACCGTGCCGCACGGGTCGACGAGCCGGAACGAGGTGATGCTCCACCCCCGATGCCCTTGACCGGGCGCGGCCGTCCAGTCCCGGTGCTCCGTGGTCACCGGTTCCCCGGTCTCCAGCACCTTGCGCAGTCTGTCCTCCATCCGGTCGGCCTCGGGACCGGGGAACAGGGCGCTGACACGCTGTCCCAGCGACCTCTCCCGGGGCAGGCCGTGGATGCGTTCGAGCGCGTCGTTGACGCGGACGAACCGCAACCGGGTGTCCAGCACCGCGAGCCCGATCGGGGCCTGGGCGAAGAGCCCCTCGACCACCGCCCGGTCGGTGTCCCAGCCGCGCACCCTCTCGACCTCGACGAAGAACGTGTACCAGTGCACCTCCCCCGCGCCGGCCACCACCGGCCACGCCCGCACCACGAGTTCCACCCCGTGACCGTCACGGCGCCGTACGGCCAGCGTTTCCCGCACGCTCGCGCCCATCCGGCACCGCCGCGCCGTGGCGAGCAGCGTCGCGCGGTTCGCGTCGCTCGTCAGCAACTCGGCCGCGTTCCGGCCGACCACCGCCTCCGCGTCGTATCCGAGGATCGCGGTCGCGGCACCGCCCCACGCCGTGATCCGCCCGCCGCCGTCCAGCGCGGCCATACCGAGCGTCGGATCGGGGAAGAACGCCGACCGATGATCCACAGAGCCAGCCTCGCACGCGCCACCGCGTCCCGCATCCTGCCCGGCTCATCTGCTCAGAGACGTGGGTGACCGCCTGATACTCAAGGTGCTGGGTTGAACTGTCCGAGAACATACTGCGGCACGGCACCGAAGGAGGCGGCCGCTGCGCCGCCCCGCTCGCCCCCGCCGGCGCCTCCCTCACCCGATCGAGTGCCTCACCCCACCTCAGTGCGCGGCGCCACTCGAAGCCGGCGTCGGGCCGGCGTTCTTGACCGTCGGAGGCAGCAACTTCTGGCCGGTCGGGCCGATTTGGATGGCCGTGTCCGTCTGCGGACTGAATAAGACGGAAACAGAGGCGGTCCACGGCACGCCTCATTCAAGGAAATGGGACCGCTCTCGAACCTGGTCTGTAGTGGGGATCGCGGATGTCGGCGCCCAAGTGGCTGACGAGATTGCGTAGCCCTTTCCCATGGTCATCGCTCACGCCGACTTCACTGCCCTCCCGCCTGAGGCGGAGAACCGTACTGGTACGTCGACCGACGACAGTCAGCCACGACGTCGGGACTGCCGACCGTTCATGGCCGCCGCCCCTCATCTTTATCAGGTCGACCACAGGGGACCGTTGAGTTTCTGAACATTCGAGAGGACGCCGTCACCTGCAACCAATCGCCGGAATCGAACCCCGTTTGCAGGTGGCGGCTCGGGGAGCAGGGCGTCGGCACGGCACGGTCCGAGGCGCGGTCCGTCCTGATGCTCTGGCATCCGGGCATCGAGAATCCCGGCCCGATTACGGCGGGCCGGGATCCTGTATTGTGCGCCTGGCCGGAGGGCGCCGGCCCGATTCCGGTGGGCCGGCGTCCTCCTGCATGCGCATCAGGCGGTTGCCGGCTTTAGCCTTCGCCGAATCCGCCGCCCTCGCCGAATTCGCCCTCGCCCTTCCCGTGGCGGCAGATGACGCGGAAGCTGGCGACGACTCCGTTCTTGACCTTCACGCCGTCCTCCATCTCCTCGTGGTGCTCGCCCTTCTCGTGGTGCTCGCCCTTCTCGTGGTGCTCGCCGTTCTCGTGGTGCTCGCCGTTCTCGTGGTGCTCGCCGTTCTCGTGGTGCTCGCCGTTCTCGTGGTGCTCGCGCTCCTCGCAGTTCCCGTTCTCGTTCTCCTTCTCGTCCTCGTCCTTGAACCTCGGGCAGACGCCGTTGGCGGAGCTGTGGGGGCCGACGGTGGCGATGGGGGCGCCGTTGTCGCAGACGGCCCCACGGAAGACCTCGACCACGTTGCGGCTGTCGTTGCGGATGTTCAAGGTCTTGGCACCCAGGCCGCTGACGACGGTGATGCAGCCGTCGGGGCGGCCGGAGAATTCGCGCTCGTTGAAGAAGACCCTGCCCTCGAAGTGGCGGCGGTGCTCCCTTCCTTCTCTTCCTTCGTTGCCCTTGCCTTCGTTGTTGTTGGGGGTGCTGGGACCGCCGAGCGGCGCCGCCACGACAGCCGCCGGGGCGGACTGGGGAGACGGCGCTGAGACGGCCGAGGCGTAGGTGATACCAGTCGCGGTCAGTGCCGCGGCGGCCGCGACGGCCGTGGCGATCTTGCGGGAACGGGTCATGAACATGTCGCTTGTTCTCCCTCTGAGACTGAGAGCAGGAGCGCCCGCTGTGGCAGCCGGTGCGTGATTGAACGTACTAACACCCCCTATTGCTGTCATATCGAGCGAATCGGAATCCCGGCTTCGTGGGGCTGATCGGGTATACGGAGGCCCGCTACGGCGCTCCGAAGTTGTGCTGATGAACCATCAAAACTGTTGTCAGTAAGGATGGTTGACTGGCAATTAGCCCTTACAGGTGATCTTCTGACGTCTAGTCACCCGTGGTGGCCGTGGGTCGCCGGGAAGTGTCGGCGAGTCGCTGCTTGACATGCGGTCTGTCGTAGGTTCCAAGTGGGCACGGCCTACCCTCCGCGTCGGGCAGGTAGTGGACCTGCCCGGTAAAGCACGACGTTGGGGCCGTGATCTTCGAGGCTCGCGCCAAAGTGGCTCGTAAAGCCGTGGAGCCGACCGTCCCAGCCACGACGTACCCCTTCTGACGCCTGGTGGCTGATTGCTGTGCGCACGGCCCGGGTGCCGGCCAGGCTGGAGCGGGGCGGAAACAGGGAAGGGGGATCGACGGCCGACCGATCACGCGCAAGCCGGCTGGTCCCTCAAGACCCACTCCATCTCGGAAACGATGTACGGGGTACTTCCAGGGCCCGGCAACGGCGTCCGAGAGGGCGCCGGCGGCGCCGACGGGCGAGGGACCGAAGCGCCGACCGCAGCCGACACAGCCGCCACCTCCTCCTCCTCGCTCGCCCCCGCCGGCGCCTCCCTCACCCGATCGAGTGCCTCACCCCACGTCAGTGCGCGTGGCCACTCGAAGCCGGGGTCGGGCCGGCGTTCTTGACCGTCAGAGGAAGCAACTTCTTGCCGGTCGAGCCGATTTGGATGGCCGTGTCCATCTGGGGGCAGGCAGCTCCACACCCGCTCGAGGCACAGGCCTCTGAAACTTCGCGGGCACAAGCGAGGGACCTGCCGGCGCTAAGGTGTCGGCGCAACCGGGGCCCAAGGCACTCACCCTCAACCAGGTGCCGGCGTCTTCGTCTCAGACCGCCGGGCTGAGCATTCTGCTGATCTTGTACTAGTCCACTCCCATCGACGTCACTGCTGGACTGCTGCGAGAGGCTCTCGGCCGGCTGGTGGCTCGCCACTGATACCTTGCGGTCCAACAGGGGTGATGACGGCCTGTGGGAGGAGCGTTTCCTTCGCACGCATGAGTTGTGGACCGAATTCAGTGCCGCCGTAGCGGCGGTTTCCGTCGCAGGTCCTCGGCAAGTGACACAAGCAGCAGAACCACTGATCGGCGTCATGTTCGAGCTGGACTCTGCGGGGACCGACTGGCGCGATGCGGTGCAAGCCGGCCGACAACACGGCTTGACCGCCTTCGTTGAGAGGTTTGATACCGCCCTGGACGCGATCCAGGCGCCTCGGGCCGCCTTTCGGCAAGCCGTACGCGAAGCATTGGGTACCGACTGACGCCGTGTGCGACCAGCACGAAGTGGCGTTTCTCGACACCTATCAACGAGCTGCCAGTTCGGTCGAGGGCTACCAATCACCGCGCCGCTGCTTCAGCTTGTTGAAGCACCGTTCCACCACGTTGCGCCGCTTGTAGGCGTCGCGATCGAAGGCCGGGGGCCGTCCACCACGGCTGCCGCGGTTCAACCGGTTGCGGACCTGGTCGGCTCGCTCGGGAATGGTGTGGCTGATCCCGCGCCGACGCAGCCGGCTTCGGATCGCCCTGGAGCTGTAGCCCTTGTCGCCCAGGACGTGTGAGGGCCGCACCGGGGGCCGTCCCGGACCCGTCCTGGGCACCCGGATCGCCTCCATCACGGCGATGAACTGGGTGCAGTCCTTGGTGTTGCCGCCCGTGACGGTGAAGGCGAGCGGGCGGCCCGCGCCGTCGCAGCCCAGGTGGATCTTGCTGGTCAGGCCGCCTCGGGAGCGTCCGAGCGCCGGGTTGCGGAGCCCCCTTTTCGGGCGCCGGCGGCATGCTGGTGGGCGCGGACGATCGTGGAGTCGACCGACACCAGCCAGTCGATGTCCCCGGCGGCGCCCGCCCGGACCTGGGCGGCGCGGAGCATCCGCTCGAACGTGCCGTCCGCCGCCCACCGGCGAAAACGGGTGTGCAGCGTGGCCCACGACCCGTACCGCTCGGGCACGTCCCGCCAGGCCGTGCCTGTACGGAACTTCCACACGATCCCGTTGAGGACCCTGCGGTCGTCCAGCCGCTTGCGCCCCCGCGACGACACGGGCAGCAACAGCCGGACGAACTCCCGTTCGGCATCGGACAGTTCATGGCGACGTATCATCCGACCGTGATCCACCACTCAAGATCATTTGACGACAGACCCTAGTCGGGTGAAGGGGCTACAGAGCTGGAGCCCTGTGTGCCGCACCATTCGGTCAATGCTTTACGGGCCGCGTCGATGCGATGTTCAGGTGACTCGTCCGAGATGGCCCATGCGATATAGGCGTCTGGTCTGACCAGAACACTCTTTTTGGTAGCGCCCTTCGGGGATACGATCTCCACCTCGCCGGCCCACTCTGTGATCAGTGAGGGGAAGCCCTCCGTGTCGGACGGTGTGACAAGGACGAACCGTCGCTTACGGAGGGCTTCGTAGAGTCTGCGTCCGTCGCTGAGGGGGACGTCAGGTGCCCGCTTCCCGACAAGGGGATGCGCGCCGACCGCGGCGGCGTAGGAAATGTCGATTCCCGAGATTGCCATGGCCAGTCGTCGGGCCACTGGTGGGATTTGCAGCACCGTACGCGCTGACAAGTCACGGAGGCCGCACAATGCCCGTGGTGTGGTGAGGACGCCGCGGAGCAGTGCCCCGCTCATCCGCAGAACCCGGTGTCCCACCGGGTGCCGTTCGTTCTGATAGCTGTCGAGCAGGGTGTCTGGTGCGCGGCCACGCTGAACGGCTGCGAGTTTCCAGCTCAGGTTTGCGGAGTCCTGGATGCTGGTGTTGAGGCCCATGCCGCCGGCCGGGGAATGGACGTGGGCGGCGTCGCCGACGAGGAATACTCGGCCTACTCGGTAGCGGGGTGACTGGCGTTCGTCGCTGTGGAATCTGGAGAGCCAGCGAGGGTCGTGCATGCCGAAGTCGCTGCCGAGCGCCTGGCGGGCGACGTCCTTGATTTCTTCCAGATCGACCGAGGCGTTGTCGGGCATGGGGTGGTGGCGATTCCAGGCCATGACCCTGAACCAGCCGTCGCCGAACGGGACGACAATGGCGAAGGCGTCTCCGGTCGCCGCCACGGTGGGCGGCTGCTTCGGCGGATCAGCCATCCGGACGTCTGCGAGCATCATGGAGCGAACGGCGGAGCGGCCGGGGAATGGGAGGCCGAGGGACTGGCGCACGCAGCTGTTTCGTCCGTCTGCGCCGACGACGAAGTCTGCGCGCAGGCTGTGTTCAGTGCCGGCTGGTGTCTTCACGGTGACGTCGACACCGCTCGGGTCTTGCTGGACGCCAGTCACTTCGTGGGCCCGCATGATGTTCACGCCGTGTGTCAGGGCGCGGGACAGGAGCAGTCGCTCGGTGTTGTACTGGGGCGTCACGAGCACGTGGGGGTAACGGGTCGGCAGGTGCGACAGATCGATCCGCAGAAATTGCAAGATCGGATTGCGGAGGCCGGTCAGAAGCAGGTCGTCGGCCAGGCCGCGGGCGTCCAGTTGCTCCATCGTTCGGGCGTGAACGGCGAATGCGCGTGTCAGCTGGGATTCCCCTTCTCGCCGTTCCACGACGGTGCAGCGCACTCCGGCCTCGGCCAGGTCACCTGCGAGCAGCAACCCCGCTGGACCAGCACCGACGACCAGCACGTCAACGTCGGATCCCATGTCCTGCCCTCCGCGTGCCACAGAAGGAGTAGTAACGACCCGTGATCACCTGGCTGCCGTCCGCCACCGGTGGTGATGTTCAGGGCGGGTGGGTGACTGTGCCCGGAGTTCACTCGGGTGGCGTAAGCGGTGAATTCTCCTGACCGCAAGGACCACCGTACGAGACAGACCACTTCCTCGCCTGTCAGGCAACGACCGTCCCACTCGTACCGAAGCGGTGGTTCCAGACGCGCTGAATCGCTGCCCCGCAATTAATGTTGATCTCATGCGGCGCCGCTTTCGCGTCACATCCCCGGAGGGCGTGACGTAAGGGACCCGCGAGCGGACATCGAGAGGAGCGCAACCATGCCCTTCGCCACCGCCGAGGACGGCACGCAGATCTTCTACAAGGACTGGGGCTCGGGCCGGCCCGTGCTCTTCTCCCACGGCTGGCCGCTCACCGCCGACGCCTGGGACCCCCAGATGAAGCTCATGGTGGACAACGGATTCCGCGCCATCGCTCACGACCGGCGCGGTGGCGGCCGCTCCGGTCAGCCCTGGGACGGCAACAACCTCGACACGTACGCCGACGACCTGGCCGCGGTCATCGAAACCGAAGACCTGCACGACGTCATTCTGGTCGGGCACTCCACCGGCGGCGGCGAAGTCACCCGCTACATCGGCCGGCACGGCACGGCACGGGTCGCCAAGCTGGTCCTGCTCGGCGCGATCCCGCCGCTGATGCTCAAGACGGAAGCCAACCCTGAGGGCCTGCCGATCGAGGTGTTCGACGAGATCCGCCAGGGTGTGCTCACGGACCGCTCGCAGTACTACAAGGACCTCAGTGCCCCGTTCTACGGTGCCAACCGCGAGGGCTCGACCGTCTCCCAGGGAACGCGTGACGAGTTCTGGCTCTGGAGCATGACAGTCGGCATCAAGGGCGCCTACGACTGCATCAAGGCGTTCTCCGAGACGGACACGACCGAGGACCTGAAGAAGGTCGATGTGCCGACACTGATCGTGCATGGCGACGACGACCAGATCGTGCCCATCGTCTCCGCGGGCGCCAAATCATCCAAGATCGTCAAGGGCGCGCAGTACAAGGTCTACGAGGGCGCACCTCATGGCCTTGCGATGGTGCCCAAGTACGCCGAGATCTTCAACAAAGACCTGCTTGAGTTCGCGCGGAGTTAGCGGCGGCTCGCGCCCCGGTGAACGGCAGCACTACCGCTGGAACTGCTGGGAATCGGCGCTGTGAATTGGCCGCCCGGGAGCGCCGGCTCATCGCCTGACAGACCGCGCGTTGGCCGCATGCGCAAAGGGCATTCGCCGGCCGGCCGCCGCAAACCTGCGTGAGGCAGCGGCGGCGGTCGGCGGCGCCCCCGAACCATGTCCCGGACAACTACGTCCGGAGCGGCTGAATCTGGCTCGGCGGCCAGGTTGATCGGTTCGCCGTGTCAGCCGACCGGGCTTGCTCCTTGCTGGAAGACGTTGATGAGATTTCCGTCGTTGTCACGGATCGCGGTCGAGATACTGCCGTCGCCGAGGTCCATCTGCTCCCAGACGGTCGTCACCCCCAGATCACGGAAGGTGCGGGTCACGCTCTCGAGGTCCTCGACACGGAAGACCAGGGCCTTGTTGCCGATCGGGCGGATGTGGGCGGGGGGCTCTGCCGTCAGTTCAGGGATCCGCACACCGTTTGCGGGCTGAAGGAGCTCGAGCCGGAAACCGGGCCCCTCCAAGAAGGCAACGTCCGCTCCGATGGCGTCGAAGCGGGACTTCGCCACCAGGGTGAGGCCGAACACCCGGTTCCACCACTGGATCGACGCGTCGAGGTCACTGACGGAAATCGTCACGTTGTGGAGGCTGTAGGTGAAGAGCGGCTGGGGAGGGGTGGTCATGATGATCACTTTTCGTTGGGCGTGTGCAGTCGTTTGCGGAGGGGCACGCGAGACCTCGCGCAGTCCCGCCCGGCGGTTTCCCTGCCGTGCAGCGGAACAGTCTGTACCTGTCTACCGCCGACCCGAAGTCCCCTTGCAGTAGCGAATCCGCGGGTCGCATTTCAAAGGTAGAACTTATGGACCGTTCAGTCAAGAACGTAGGTCTCCTTCACATGCGTTGCGAAGTCAGTCGATCAATCCACTATTTGAGCGCTCGCCGCGCCGCCGGCATTCGAAAGAGAGCCGCGAACAAGGTCCTGTGCGGGAATCTGTAGAGCTCGCCCGCAGCGCTCGCGTGAATCGGTCCGGCGCCGTCGGCTGCCAGAGCGTCGTCCGGCCCGCGGTGAGGCGCAGTCGATGGCGCAGCCGCACGGCCGAAGAGGGCCCGCTCAAGGGCATGACGAAAGGGGCGGGTCGGCAACTGTGCCGGGGCGGGCGGCCGGGCCACTCGTGGGAACGTTCGGAGGGCAGGCGCGCTGGACGCTCGCGCGCCGATCCTAGGCGGGCCCACCCTGATCGCTGTTTGTCGGCATATCACCTGTGGACGATGCCGACCCGCAGGATGTTCAGTGCCGGGACAGCTGCTTGAGGGCGGCCTGGCCTATCTGCAGCAGAGCTGAGCCGTCCATGTCGGTCTTGGCGAGAAACTCGATGCCCTGCATGACGGCGAGGAGCAGTCGCCCGAGCTCCTGGGCGTCCGCGCTCGGTTCGACCGTCCCGTCGTCCTGGGCTTCCTTTACGCAGGCGATCAGAAGATCTTCGACCGCCTGATAGGTGGTCCGGGCTTGGGAGACCACATCCGGATCGTTGCTGTGCAGCTCGGACGTGCTGTTGGCCAGAAGACAGCCGCGGCGCTGCGGGTCCTCCGTGAATCCCTTGGCCACCCCCTCAACGAGCAGGGTCAGGCGTTCGAAGGGCGTCCCGGGCCCGGTGAGGACCGCCCGGACGCCGTTCAGCTGTTCCTCGCGGTAGCCGTCCAGCACGTGCAAGAACAGCTGCCGCTTGTCGCCGAAGGCGCCGTACAGACTTCCCTTGCCCAGCCCGGTGGCGTCCGTCAGGTTCTGCAGTGATGTAGCCGCGTACCCCTGATTCCAGAACTGCTCGCGCGCAGACTCCAGTACCTGGTTGTCATCGAAATTCCGCGGTCGTCCCATGGGAAGCAGCGTACGTTCTTCTTGACCCATCGGTCCAGATCGTCGGGCGCGCAGCACAGGCCCGGCTGCTCGCGGTGACGCGCCCTGGGCGTTCCCCTCGTCGCCGCCGTGCAGGGCCGCCGTGCAGGGTGAGGCCGGGCAATAGGGGGCGCGCAATGCACGGCTCTCCGTCAGGGGTTTTCCCGGCGCCCTCGCGGACAGGCCTGTGCCGGCCGCCCTGTCGCGCCTCGACAGCGTGCCCGCGGTCACGTTTTTGTCCGTGCGGTCCATAACAAGGTTCTTTACCGTATAGTCCATAACCGGGCTCGGGGCCGTCCGGTTCGGGCTGTAAAACCGCAGTGACACTTGGTGCACGACTTCTGGCGTTCGCACCGGACAGGGGTAAACGATCATGGGGCAGCTTGACGGGAAGACGGCAGTCATCACCGGAGGCAACAGCGGAATCGGACTGGCCACCGCCAAGCGATTCGCACGTGAAGGCGCCCACGTGTTCATCACCGGCCGCCGGCAGGAGGCCCTCGACGCCGCACTGGCCGAGATCGGCGGCGAAGCCACCGCCGTCAGGGGCGACGTCGCGGATCTCGCGGACATCGACCGCCTCTACGCGGCTGTCGCCGAGCGAGGCCAGCCCATCGACGTACTGTTCGCCAACGCGGGCGGCGGTCAGTTCGCTGCTCTTGAGCAGGTCACCGAGGAGCACTTCGACGCCACCTTCAACATCAACGTACGGGGAATGCTCTTCACTGTTCAGAAGGCCATTCCGCTGCTCAACGACGGCGCCTCGGTGATCCTGACCGGATCGACTGCCGCAACCTCAGGCGGCGCCGCCTTTGGCGTGTACGCCGCGTCCAAGGCCGCAGTCCGTTCCTTCTCGCGCACCTGGGCCAACGAACTAAGCGGCCGCGCGATCCGGGTGAACACCCTGGTCCCCGGCCCGATCGTCACCCCGGGCATCACCGGCCTGGCTGCCGACGCCGACCAGGCCGCACAGATGAGGCACGCCTTCGCCAGCCAGATTCCGCTGGGTCGCATGGGGCACCCGGACGAGGCCGCTGCTGCCGCACTGTTCCTCGCCAGCAATGAGAGCAGCTTCGTCACCGGATCCGAGCTTTTCGTGGATGGCGGACTCAACCAGATCTGATCGCCGCAAGAGGATGCGCTGTGCCTGTCCCGGCGAAGACGACAGTCGCCCTGTCCGCGTCGCGATCACACCGGTAGTCACACCGAACCTAACGGGTGGGCGCAGCCCCGCCAGTGTGTACGCAAATGATGGCATCCGGAACCTGAGGTTGATCCCTGGGAGTGGACACCGGGTTTCATGCGACGAGTGACAGCGTATGTGATGTGGTCAGTTGCTGTTCGAACTCGGCTGGTGTGAGGTAGCCGAGCGCGGAATGCCGACGGCGCCGGTTGTAGTACGAAAGCCAGCGGAACAGCTCCAGCCGAGTCTGTGCCTTCGAGGTCCAGTGCCTTCCGTGGAGCAACTCGCGCTTGAGGAAAGGACCCGGCAACGGCGTCCGGGACAAGGTCGACCGGTCTGGCAAGCGAGGACGCGAAGCGCCGACCGCGGCCAGCGCAATCGCCACCTCCTCCTCGCTCGCCCCCGCCAGCACCGCCATCACCCGATCGAGTGCCTCGCCCACTTCAGTGCGCGTGGCCACTCGAAGCCGGGGTCGGGCCGGCGTTCTTGACCGTCAGGGGGAGCAACTTCTTGCCGGTCGGGCCGATTTGTATCCGAGTGTCCATCTGCGGGCAGGCATCCCCACACCCGCTCGAGGCACAGGCCTCTGAGACTTCGCGGGCACAAGCGAGGGACCTGCCGGCGCTAAGGTGTCGGCGCAACCGGGGCCCAAGGCACTCACCCTCAACCAGGTGCCGGTGTCTTCGTCTCAGACCGCCGGGCTGAGCATTCTGCTGATCTTGTGCTAGTCCACTCCCATCGATCTAATAGCCAGTCGTGGATTCTGGAATAGCAGCAGTGCTCGAGGCAGCAGTAGGTGCGGCAGGTGGGTTGGTAGGCGGTTGGCTGACCCTGCTTGGCCAGTGACAGCAACGCCGTGCTGAACGGGCGCGTTGGCGCGACGACATGCGACGCCAGGCCTACACGTCACTGCGGGAGGAGCGATTCCTTCGCACGCATGAGTTGTGGACCGAATTCAGTGCCGCCGTAGCGGCGGTTTCCGTCGCAGGTCCTCGGCAAGTGACACAAGCAGCAGAACCACTGATCGGCGTCATGTTCGAGCTGGACTCTGCGGGGGAAGATCCTCACGGCCTACACCACCCGGTGGGACAGCGTCCCGTCACGACCCGGCGTAACCCGCACCGTTAAAGATCTCTAGCAACATATGAAGGCAGAACCTGGCGTGCATGTCCAGGCTCTGCTTCATGTAGTAGCGGGGACAGGATTTGAACCTGCGACCTCTGGGTTATGAGCCCAGCGAGCTACCGAGCTGCTCCACCCCGCGTCGGCGTAGGAACACCCTACGTCAATCAGCGGCATCCAGTGACCAGCCCTCGACTGACGACGCCCGTAGAGCTCCTGACACGATCTTGCGGATGTGCGGCGCGCCGGAGGGCACTGCCGAGCCTGCCTGTCCCGTCTCCGTCATCCGCGCGGTGAAGTGATGACGCCGACGATCCTGGAGAAGGCCGGCGTTGGCCTCAGCGTTTGAAGGGGTTGGCGGTCATCTCTGCGAGGGGCTGACGGATGTCCTGGGCATGGTGTTCGGCGTAGTGCGCGACGCAGGCGAGGATGAGCAGCCTGTTGACGCGGTCATCGTGGATGGTGGCGGCGTATCGTGCACGGACTCCACGGAGTCGTGTCAGTTCGAAGCCGGCGGATTCCGGTGACCGGAAGTGGAGGCGAGTGGTGAAGGCGAACTCGCTCGCCGGTACCGCGAGGAGGTTTCCCAGTCTGGAGTCGCGGCGCAGCTTGGTGCTGACGCCGGCCGACTTACCGATCAACTCGCCCAGTCCGTTCTGAATGACGGTCCACTCAACGTCACGCAGCGCCCGATTCCGCGTTTCGGCCTTGCCGAGTGGTGTGCGGTCGGCCAACTTGGCGCTGAAGTCGGTTACATAGCCGACAAGTTGGTCGAGCCCCGGGTCCGTGTACACCCGGTATTCGCTTGGGCTGCTGTATACGGTGTCCTTGTGCATGCGGGCCACCGGAGTCTGCTGTCCGTCGACGTGAACGTTGTACGTGGTGTGCGCGCGACCGTAGTCGGCCGTGACAGTGAATGAGCTGAGCGACTGGATCATCGTCGGCCGCCTCCGCCCCGTCCCACGGCTCGACGGCGGGCGTCCTCGGTGGCGGTCCGGCTCAGCTGCCCGATGAGGTGCTTGATGTCATCGACCTGGGCGCCGGCCTTCAACTCCTGGTAGATCCTGTCGGCGATCTCTTCCTGTTGCGGGCTCCGACCTGTCAGCAGTACGTCGCTGAGCCGGTCGGCCGGCTCTGCCTGCTCTCCCGCGGCGGGGGCGCGCTCGGGGCCCTGTGGGCGATAGTCGTAGTAGGAGGACATGAGTCACACTCCGAGTGCTCAGGCTGCCGGGAGCAGGCCGATACGGGCGGCGCCGACGGTAGCGTTCCAGCCGTCGCTCTTTTCGAATGCGAAGCCGTGCTGCTCGACCTCGTCGAGGAGGCTGCTGACGCTGGGTATCTCGGGCATCTCGGGCGCCTTGCTGAACTCGACGATTTGCCGGACGCCCTTATTGATCGCTTCTACGGCGTCCGAGATCTTGCCGTATATACCCTCGATGATCGCGATACCGGTGATGATGTATTTGACGATCTTGTAGATCTTGTACATCTTGTCCGCCGTGAAGAAGCCTGCGACGGCGTCCGCCAACGGATCCTCGGGCCCCAGGCCGATTCCCTCGATCATGGCATCGCCTGCGGCCATTTCTTCGGCCTGCTTGACGAGTTCCTTGATCTCATTGTTGATCAACTTATTGATTTCCCTGAGGGCGAGATGAACAAGCACGACGATGGTCTCGTAGCCCACCTTGTAGAGCTTGGCCGCCTCCTTGGCCGCATCGCCGACTCCACCCATGCCCATCGTCCAGTTGAACAGGTACGAGTCGAAGGCAGTCGCGGCCTGGCCCGTCCACTCCGTCCCGAGCTCCCAGGAGCCTTTACGCAAGGTACCGGTCACGGTGTACGCGGCATCACCCAACGCATCGTAGACGTCGTGCAGGTAGAGCAGTCGGCCGTACTTGCCGGACAGCGGGGTGAGTAGGAGCTCAACGAGGCTCTTGCCAGTACAGAACTTGAATATCGAGTCTGCACCCCTGAGGTCGCTGTTCCAGCCCAGTGCCCAGAGCTGATGCTCGATGTTCCTGGACGTGTCGTCCTCGGCGCTGTCCGGTGCCTTCAGTTCGACCTCTTCATCGTTGAAGTTGCCGACGCGGTGAAGGCCGGGAATCGCTCCGATGTCCGGGAAGTGGGAGGAAGCCTGTGGGTATATGTTGCGCAGTCGCAGCGCGACGTTCTGGTCGGTTTCCGTATAGACGGCACTCGTACGGTGGATCTTTTCACCGACCAGGACCATGCCCCGCTCGCACTGCGCGAACTTGCCGTGGAAGAAGGCCGAGACTTCTGGGATGAGCGGGCGCAGCGGGAGGAGCAGTCCGTCCAGGCCGTCGGCCTTGGCGCACTCGTTGCTGCTCCATTGCACGAGGGTGCTCAAATGGCTGCCCTGCTTTTTCGCGAGATCCGCGTAAGCGTGGAAGTCGCCCCGTGTGGGCGTGCGAAGGTCCTTCACGGCCGTCCCCCTGTGACGTCATGCCCATGCCCGGCACTCGTAGGGGACACTACATGCTGTAGTAGTGGACTTGATCCATTGTTGGCATGTTCATTGGCAAGTCATTGACTGCGTGCCCGGCTAAGAAACTTGCCGCCGCAGCCAGCCAAGCTATTACTGCGTAAGCAGAGCTCGACCGAGGACTGCTCAGCGCGGGCCTTGGCCCACAGGAACAAGGCACACGCAGCGACGGACAGGGGGCGCCGAGGACGGCGTACGGGCTGAGACAACCTCTAGAGCAGGTGGCCGTGATGACGCTCGCGCCACGTCAACTTGCCCACGCCGAGCACGAGCACTTGCTTCACTCCGAGCTGCGCGCCCGCCTTCACCGACTGGGTGTTCACGTCCCAGTTCGATGCCACCAGCACCACCACGTGGTTTCCGTCATCTGCCCGCAGCTTGATCCGGCTCTTGGGCACACCGAGCTTCGACATCTGTTCCTCGGCCTTCTCGGCGTTCTTCCCGGCCAGATCGGGCATCGTCACCGGGCCTGTCGCGACCGGTGTGGGCGCGCCCTTCCCAAAAGCGCCGCAACCGGCCAGCGCCGGCACCACCGCAAGTATGAGCGCCGCGCCGCAGATGTACTTCCTCATGCTCCACTCCTAGGCTTCGCGGTTCCGCCCCTGAGGTTTCGCCTACGTACGAAGATCCTAGGCAGCACAAGCAGCCTTCGGCTCTGCCGTCCAGCTACCGGGCAGCCGGCATATTGCCATCGCGCCAGTCGTTCACAGGCTTCCGGATGGCGGCCGCCTCAAAGGCAACGGCGTTCACCAGGCCATGCTCGGCGTCGCCCGACTCCCAGACGACGTACCCGAGCCTGGAGTGCGCGGCGCGTACGCGGGATCGTCGATCACCGTGTACGCGGCGATCGTCAGCCCGGTCGCGAGGGCCGCGCGCAGTGAGCGGAGCCAGCCGCCCTGACGACGTAGAGCACAAGTTGCAACTCAGTTGCGTTGAGCACTCCACAGCGCCGCCCACGGACTCACGAGTCACCGAACACCAACGAGCCCCCTCCCAATCAGGAAAGAGGGCTCGCGGGGCCAGGCAGTCGCGCACAGACCTGGAGGGGACCTGAGACCCACTCCACCTCGGAGACGATGTGTGGAACTCGTCCAGGGCCCGGCAGCGGCGTCCGAGAGAACACCGGCGGCGCCGAAGGACGAGGGCTCGAAGCACCGGCCGCAGCCAACGCCGCAGCCACCTCCTCCTCGCTCGCCCCCGCCAGCACCTCCATCACCCGATCGAGTACCTCGCCCACCTCAGTGCGCGTGACCACTCGAAGCCGGGGTCGGGCCGGCGTTCTTGACCGTCAGGGGGAGCAACTTCTTGCCGGTCGGGCCGATTTGGATGGCCGTGTCCATCTGGGGGCAGACACCGCAGTCGAAGCAGGGCGTCCAGCGGCAGTCCTCGACCTCCGTCTCGTCGAGGGCGTCCTGCCAGTCCTCCCAGAGCCAGTCCTTGTCCAGGCCGGAGTCGAGGTGGTCCCAGGGGAGGACCTCCTCGTAGGAGCGCTCGCGGGTGGTGTACCAGTCGACGTCGACGCCGTAGGGGACGAGGGCCTTGTCCGCGCAGGCCATCCAGCGGTCGTAGGAGAAGTGCTCGCGCCAGCCGTCGAAGCGGCCGCCGTCGTCGTACACCGCGCGGATGACGGCGCCGATACGGCGGTCGCCGCGGGAGAGGAGGCCCTCGACGATGCCCGGCTTGCCGTCGTGGTAGCGGAAGCCGATCGAGCGGCCGTACTTCTTGTCGCCGCGGATCTTGTCGCGGAGCTTGGCCAGGCGCGCGTCCGTCTCCTCGGCGCTCAGCTGCGGGGCCCACTGGAAGGGGGTGTGGGGCTTGGGAACGAAACCGCCGATCGAGACCGTGCAGCGGATGTCGTTCGAGCCGGAGACCTCGCGGCCCTTCTGGATGACGTGCGTCGCCATGTCGGCGATCTGGAGGACGTCGTCGTCGGTCTCCGTCGGCAGGCCGCACATGAAGTACAGCTTCACCTGGCGCCAGCCGTTGCCGTAGGCCGTGGCGACCGTGCGGATCAGGTCGTCCTCGGAGACCATCTTGTTGATGACCTTGCGGATGCGCTCCGAGCCGCCCTCCGGGGCGAAGGTCAGGCCCGAGCGGCGGCCGTTGCGGGTCAGCTCGTTGGCCAGGTCGATGTTGAAGGCGTCGACGCGGGTGGAAGGGAGCGAGAGGCCGATCTTGTCGTCCTCGTAGCGGTCGGCCAGGCCCTTGGCGATGTCGCCGATCTCCGAGTGGTCCGCGGAGGAGAGGGACAGGAGGCCCACCTCCTCGAAGCCCGTCGCCTTGAGGCCCTTGTCGACCATTTCGCCGATGCCCGTGATCGAGCGCTCGCGCACCGGGCGGGTGATCATGCCGGCCTGGCAGAAGCGGCAGCCGCGGGTGCAGCCGCGGAAGATCTCCACCGACATGCGCTCGTGGACCGTCTCGGCCAGCGGGACGAGGGGCTGCTTGGGGTACGGCCACTCGTCCAGGTCCATGACCGTGTGCTTGGACACGCGCCAGGGGACACCGCTTCTGTTCGGGACCACGCGGGCGATACGGCCGTCGGGGAGGTACTCGACGTCGTAGAAGGCCGGGACGTACACCCCGCCCGTCCTCGCCAGGCGGAACAGGGCCTCCTCGCGGCCGCCGGGGCGGCCCTCGGCCTTCCACGCGCGGATGATCCGGGTCATGTCGAGCACGGCCTGCTCGCCGTCGCCGATGACCGCCGCGTCGATGAAGTCGGCGATCGGCTCCGGGTTGAACGCCGCGTGGCCGCCGGCCAGGACGATCGGGTCGTCGTCCGTGCGGTCCTTGGACTCCAGGGGGATTCCGGCCAGGTCCAGGGCGGCGAGCATGTTCGTGTAGCCCAGCTCCGTGGAGAAGCTGAGGCCGAACACGTCGAAGGCCTGCAGCGGGCGGTGGCTGTCCACCGTGAACTGCGGGACGCCGTGCTCGCGCATCAGCGCCTCCAGGTCCGGCCACACGCTGTAGGTGCGCTCGGCGAGGACGCCCTCCTGCTCGTTGAGGACCTCGTAGAGGATCTGGACGCCCTGGTTGGGCAGACCGACCTCGTATGCGTCCGGGTACATGAGCGCCCAGCGGACGTCGCACTCGTCCCAGTCCTTGACGGTGGAGTTGAGCTCTCCGCCGACGTACTGGATGGGCTTTTGCACATGCGGGAGCAGTGCTTCGAGCTGCGGGAACACCGACTCGGCGGCTTCGGCAGGCATCTCGCGAACCTTCGTGAGCTGACAGGGGTGACCATCAAGCGTAACCCGGCCGAAGGGCTCCCCCGTACGCTCAGACGGCCGCCGTGGACCCGATCTCCTTCCACAGTCGCGGCAGCTCCGCCTCGGCCTGCGCCGCCCGGGCCTCCTCGCGCCCGTACAGCACCCCGTACGTGAAGGTGTTCTCCCCCGCCGCATGGGCCACCGCGGACAGCTCGCGCAGGGTCAGGCGGGTCATGACGCTGTCCTGGTGGTCGCCGAGGAGGGTGGTCAGGGACTTCATGGCCTTGGTGAGGGAGCGGGCCGGGCCGCCGAGGGCCGGGGCGGCCGCCTCGGCCGCGTACCGGGTGCGCTTGGCCTTCTTGCGGGCCTCGTGCACGGCGACGTCGCGTTCCTCGCCGGGCGGCACGTCGATCGCCTGCTCGACCAGGGCGGACACGGTCGCCAGGTCCTTGGCCGCGGCCTTGGCGAGGACCTTCCCCGGCTTCTTCCCGGCGGCCTTGCGCAGCGGCGGGTCGGCGAGGAGCGCGTCCAGGGTGTCCAGCAGGGTCAGATAGCGGCGGGAGTCCAGCACGCCGGCCAGATGGGACTGTGCGCCGCCGCGGCGGGCCTGGGCCCAGGAGGCGAGGCGTTCGGGGACCGGTCCGGCGACCAGGTGGGGCGGCAGGGCGTCCAGGGCGGCCGTCAGGCGTTCGGCCATCACCTCCTGGTCGCGGCCCACGCCCAGCTCGCCCGCGAGCCACTTCAGCTCGGCCGCGACGGGGTCGGTGACGGCGCGGTCGAGGACGGAGCGGAAGCTGCGCAGGGTGCTGCGGGCGCGACGGGTGGCGACCCGCATACGGTGCACCGAGTCGGGTATGTCGCGGCGGACGGCGGGATCGAGGTCGACCAGCACGTCCCGCTGGGCGCGCAGATAGGCGAGAACGTGGTCGCCGGCGGTCACCTGCGGCGCGGGCTTGTCCTTCCTGGGGCGCCGTCCGCCCGTCTGCTCCAGGGCCCGGGCGAGCTTCGACGGCGACTTCGAGGGCCGTACGCCCGCCCTGCGCAGCCGCTTCTCCACCAGGTCCAGGAAGGCGGGGTCGCCGTCGTCGGCCAGCTCCACCTCGATCTCGGTCCACTGGGCGGCCCCGCCCCTGCCGCCGAGCCGCTCGGCGGTCACGGCGTCGACGCTCGCCTCGGCCAGCAGGGCGCCCTCGGCGTCGACCAGGTGGCGCACGTCCCGGGCGGAGCGCAGCCGGACCAGCGGGACCAGCTCGTCGTCCCGGACCCGGGACCGGACCAGGGCGGCGATCTCCTCGGGGACGGTGTCGGAGAGCGGGGCCCGAATCTCGTCCCGCACGCCCGGTCCGACCGGGAACTTCAGATGCCAGCCGGCGTCCGAGCCCCCGGTGCGGCGGCGCAGGGTGAGGGCGGCGGCGGCCAGGCGCTCGTCGGCGGTGTCGTAGTAGGTGGCGTCGAGCTCCACCACGCCCTTGTCCAGGACGGCCGCCACTCCGCCGACGCCGGTCAGGTCGGGCAGCCCGCTGTCGTCGGACTCGTACTTGCGCTCGATCTCGCGTTTCGCATCCGCCATGGATCGAATCTAGTTGTCCGCGGGGCGGTGCGGCAGGGGCGGTCCGGGGTGAATGGCCGGAAAATTCCCGTCATCCACCCGGTGAACGACCCTCCGGAGCGCGCGGGGAACGCCAACCCCGTAGGCCCCCGCCGGACCGCCGGAGGCCTACGCCGACATGGGTCTTTGGACCTTGATCGACTGCAGCAGTCCCACGGCCACCCAGATCGCGAACATCGACGAGCCGCCGTACGACACGAAGGGCAGCGGCAGACCGGTGACCGGCATGATGCCGAGGGTCATGCCGATGTTCTCGAAGGCCTGGAAGGCGAACCAGGCGACGATCCCGGCGGCCACGATCGTCCCGTACAGCTCGGTGGAGTCGCGGGCGATACGGCAGGCCCGCCACAGCACCACGCCGAGCAGGAAGATGATGAAGCCGGCGCCGACGAAGCCCAGCTCCTCCCCCGCGACCGTGAAGACGAAGTCCGTCTGCTGCTCGGGCACGAACTGGCCGGTGGTCTGCGAGCCGTGGAAGAGGCCGGCCCCGGTCAGGCCGCCGGAGCCGATGGCGATACGGGCCTGGTTGGTGTTGTAGCCGACGCCCGCCGGGTCCAGGTCCGGGTTGGCGAACGCGGCGAAGCGGTTGATCTGGTACTGGTCCAGGATGTGCAGCTGCCAGATCGCGACACAGCCGATCACACCCATGATGAGCAGGCCGAAGATCCAGCGGTTGGAGGCGCCGGAGGCGAGCAGCACGCCCAGGATGATGGCCACCATGGCGAGCACCGAGCCGAGGTCCGGCATGAGCAGCAGGATCAGGCACGGTACGGCCGCGAGGCCCAGGGACTGGGCCACCGTCCGGTGGTCGGGGTACGGCTTGTCGCCGGCGTCCACCCGGGCGGCGAGCATCATCGCCATGCCCAGGATGATCGTCACCTTGAGGAACTCGGCGGGCTGGAGCGAGAAGCCGCCGACGACGAGCCAGTTGCGCTGGCCGTTGATGGTGGCGCCGAGCGGGGTGAGGACCGTCAGCGCCAGCAGCACCGACAGGCCGTAGAGGATCGGCACGGCGTTGCGCAGGGCGCGGTGGCCCAGCCAGAGCGTGCCGATCATCAGGGCGAACCCGATGCCGAGGTTCATCAGGTGCCGTTCCAGGAAGAAGTACGGATCACCCTGGTTGATCTCGGTGCGGTTGCGGGTCGCCGAGAACACCAGCGCGGACCCGATCAGGGACAGCGCGACGGCGGCCAGCAGTATCGGCCAGTCGAGCCTGCGGGCCAGCGAGTCGCGGGCGAAGATCCTGGTCCAGCCGGCCCGCTCGGGGCCGTACCCGGAGACGGAGAAGCTGTTCGCGCCGGTCATGAGGGCATCCTCCGGCTTCCCCGCCCGGGGATCCTGCGTGATCGCCTGCGGGTGTTGCGGTTGCCCGTGGTGGGCGAGGGCGAGGTGGCGGGCTGCTGGTCGTTGCCGTTGCTGGGGTTGCCCTGCTGGGAGGCCTCGGTGTCCTTCGCCGGGTCGCCGGCCACCTTCGGGGCGTCGATCGTGCCGTCGGTGCGGACCTTCGGCAGGCCCTTCTGCGGCTCGGGCAGCAGCGCCTTCTTGGTGTCGATGGAGCCGTCGCCCTGGACGCCGTAGAGCGCGCTGTAGATGTTGCGCACGGCCTCACCGGCGGAACCGGAACCCGTACCGGCCTGGGAGATCGTCATGATCACCGAGTAGTCCTTGGAGTACGTGGCCAGCCAGCCGGTGGTCTGCTTGCCGTAGACCTCCGCCGTACCGGTCTTGCCGTGCAGCGGGATCTTGTTCTGCGGCCAGCCGTTGAACTTCCACGCGGCCGTACCGCGCGTGATGACGCCCGCGAAGGCGTCGTCCATGCCCTTGAGGGTGGCCTGGCTGACCGGCAGCTTGCGCTGCACCTTGGGTTTGATCTCCTGGACGCTCTTGCCGTCGCCGCTGATGATCGCCTTGCCGATGGCCGGGACGTACTCGGTGCCGCCGTTGGCGACGGCGCCGTAGATCATCGCCTCCTGTATCGGCGTGACGAGGGTGTCGCCCTGCCCGATGGAGTAGTTGATCTCGTCACCCTCGCGCATCTTGTTGCCTTCGAGGCAGTTCTCGTAGGCGATCTTCTCGACGTAGGAACCGTCCTTCTTGCCGCTCTTGCACCAGGCGTCCTTGTTGGCCTTCCAGTAGTCGAGCTTCCACTGGCGGTCGGGGACCCGGCCGGTGACCTCGTTGGGGAGGTCGATGCCGGTCTCCTTGCCGAGGCCGAACTGGTGGGCGGTCTTGAAGAAGTAGTCCTTCGGCTGGCCCTTCTTGGGGTTGATGCCGCCGTCCCGCTTCCACTCCTTGTCGGCGAGGCCGTAGAAGACGGTGTCGCAGGAGACCTCGAGCGCGCGCCCGAGGGAGATGTCGCCGAAGTTCTCGCCCTCGAAGTTCTTGAAGACCTGGCCGCCGACCGAGTACGAGCTGGTGCAGGGGTAGCCGCCGTCCCAGGCGTAGCCGGCGTTGACCGCGGCGGCCGTGGAGACCACCTTGAACGTCGAACCGGGGGCCGCCTGGCCCTGGATGGCCCTGTTGAGCAGCGGGTAGTCGGAGTCCTTGCCGGTGAGGGCCTTGTAGTCCTTGGCGGAGATGCCGCCCACCCACACGTTCGGGTCGTAGGTCGGCGCGGAGGCCATCGCGACGATCCGGCCGGTCTTGGCCTCCATGACGACGACGGCGCCGGAGTCGGCCTTGTAGTTCTCGTGGGTGATGTCGTCGTACTGCTGGCGGGCGGCCTTCATCGCCTTGTCCAGCTCGTACTCGGCGACGCGCTGGACGCGGGAGTCGATGCTGGTGACCAGGTTCGAGCCGGGCTCCGCGGCGTCCGACTTGGCCTTGCCGATGACCCGGCCGAGGTTGTCGACCTCGTAGCGGGTGACGCCGGCCTTGCCGCGCAGCTCCTTGTCGTACTCCCGCTCCAGGCCGGAGCGGCCGACCATGTCGGAGCGCAGGTAGGGCGAGCCGGTGCCCTTGGCCTGCTGGATCTCGGCGTCGGTGACGGGCGAGAGGTAGCCGAGCACCTGCGCGGTGTTGGAATTGCCCGGGCCGGGGTAGCGGCGCACGGCCTCGGGCTCGGCGGTGATGCCGGGGAAGTCCTCGGCGCGCTCACGGATCTGCAGGGCCTGCTTGGGCGTGGCCTTGTCGGTGATCGGGATCGGCTGGTACGGCGAGCCGTTCCAGCACGGCTTGGGGGTCTTGGCGTCGCACAGCCGGACCTTCTGGATGACCTCCTCGGGCTTCACGCCGAGGACGCCGGCCAGCTTGGTGAGGACCGCCCTGCCGTCGTCCTTCTGCTTGAGCAGGTCGGTGCGGGAGGCGGAGACGACCAGGCGGGTCTCGTTGTCCGCGAGGGGCACTCCGCGGGCGTCCAGGATGTCGCCGCGCACGGCGGGGTCGACGACCTGCTGGACGTGGTTGCCGGACGCCTCCTTCTGGTACTGGGCGCCCTCGCGGATCTGCAGGTACCAGAGCCGGCCGCCGAGCGTGCCGAGCAGGGAGAGGACGAGGATCTGGATCACGACGAGCCGGATCTGGACCCTTGGGGTCCGACCGGTCTCGGGGATGTTGGTCACTGCGGCTGCCTCCCCCTCTCAGTGCGATGGTGCGAGAGCGCGTACGAATGATGAACGACCAGCCTGTGAACGCGCGTTCCACGAAAGCCGACCCGTTCGGGTGAACTCCGGGGATTCCCCGGCGGCCTGACTCGTCCTCACAGCCGCTTGACCCCCTTGATCCGGCCGACCCGCGCGGAGCGGGTGCGGGCCTTGGCCTTCAGCGCGCCGAAGCCGCCGCGCTGGCTGCCGATGCGCAGGCCGGTGCCGGAGGAGAGCCAGCCGGTGGAGATGTCTCCGGCCTTGACGGCGGGGCCGGACTCGGTCAGCGGGTCGTTGTCCGCACGGCGGGCCAGCCACATGATCCCGGGGACCACGAACGGGGCCAGCAGCAGGTCGTACAGGGCCGCCGAGAACAGCAGCCCGGGCAGGCCGACATGGCGGGCGGCGGTGTCGCCGACGAGCGCGCCCACACCCGCGTACAGCAGCGTGGACCCGATGGCGGCGGCGACCACGACGGCCATCGGGCCGGTCGCCGACTTCAGGCGGCCGTGCTCCGGCCTGATGAGCCCGGCGAAGTAGCCGGTGACGCACAGCACGAGGGCGTAGCGGCCGGCCGCGTGGTCGGCGGGCGGGGCGAGGTCGGCGAGCAGGCCGGCGCCGAAGCCGACCAGGGCGCCGCCGACATGGCCGTACACCATGGCAAGGCCCAGGACGGTGAGCAGCAGCAGGTCGGGGACGGCGCCGGGCAGATGCAGGCGGGACAGGACGCTCACCTGGATCACCAGGGCCACGACGACCAGCGCGCTGGAGAGCAGGATCCGATTGAGGCGCATGGAAAGGTCAGCTCCTACTGCTGCGGGCCGGTCGAGTCGTTCGCGTTGGCCGAGGGGGTCACCGTGACGGTCACCGTCGGTGTCGGTACGGGCTTGGGCTGGGCCGGCAGGACCTCGTCGCGCGGGTCCTTCTTCGGGGCCTGGACGACCACGCCGACGATGTCGAGCTTGGTGAAGCCGACGTACGGGGTGACGTAGATGGTGCGGGTGAGGCCGCCGTTGGAGGGCTCGACACGGGAGACCACGCCGACCGGGACACCGGGCACGAACGGCCGGTCGGCCTGCGAGCCGAAGGTGACCAGGCGGTCGCCCTTCTTCACCTCCGCCTTGGCGTTGAGCAGTTCCACGCGCAGCGGCCGGTCGCCCTGCCCGGAGGCGAAGCCGAGTTCGTCGCTGCCCTCCATGCGGGTGCCGACGGTGAAGTCGGGGTCGTTGGCGAGCAGCACGGTGGAGGTGTCCGGGCCGACGGTGGTGACGCGGCCGACCAGGCCGTCGCCGTTGAGCACGGTCATGTCGCGCTTGATGCCGTCGTTGGCGCCGGCGTCGATGGTGATGGTCCAGGAGAAGCCCTGGGCCGCTCCTATGGCGATGACCTGGGCACCCTTGATGCCGTACTGGCCCTCGCCGGCGATCTTCAGCATCTTGTCGAGCTGGTTCAGCCGGCTGCGGTTGCGGTCGTCGCTGCCGAGTTTGGCCTTGAGAGCCGCGTTCTCCTTCTCCAGCCGGGCGAGCCGGGCGTGCCGGCCGCCGGAGTCCCGGATCGCGGAGACGGCGTTGCCGACCGGCTCGACCGCCGAGGACAGCCCGTTCTCGACGGGGCCGAAGACCGCGGCCGCGGCCTGCCGGGCACCATCGACCGGGGAGTTCCTGCCCCCGCGGATGTCCACCGTGATCAGCGCGAATGCGATGGCAACCAGCAGGACCAGGAGCAGCCGGCTCTCTTTCGTGTCCCTCACGTGCGGCGGCCGTGCCCTTCCTCAATAGGAATTCGGGGGCCCTTTGCTGGGGGCGATACGCGACGCGTTACGCGAAACGCAAACCCGAGGGGCCCATTTGGGGGAGCTTATGCCTCTATATCAACGATCCGCCGCACGAGAGGAGAACGTCTCGTACGGCGGAATCGAAGAGTTACGTCATCTGCGCGGCTGGGCGTCCAGGACCTGCTGCAGCGCTTCGAACTCCTCGACGCACTTGCCGGAACCGAGCGCGACGCTGTCCAGCGGATCCTCGGCGATGTGGATCGGCATGCCGGTCTCCCGGCGCAGCCGCTCGTCGAGCCCGCGCAGCAGGGCGCCGCCGCCGGTCAGAACGATTCCTCGGTCCATGATGTCGCCGGACAGCTCCGGCGGGCACTTGTCGAGGGTGGTCTTGACCGCGTCGACGATCGCGTTGACCGGCTCCTCGATCGCCTTGCGGACCTCGGCGGCCGAGATGACCACGGTCTTGGGCAGCCCGGACACCAGGTCCCGGCCGCGGACTTCGGTGTGCTCGTCGGAGTCGCCGTCGTACGCCGAACCGATGGTGATCTTGATCTGCTCGGCCGTGCGCTCACCCAGCAGAAGGCTGTACTCCTTCTTGATGTACTGGATGATCGCGTTGTCCAGTTCGTCGCCCGCGACCCGGATGGACTGGGCGGTGACGATGCCGCCGAGCGAGATGACCGCGACCTCCGTGGTACCACCGCCGATGTCCACCACCATGTTGCCGGTGGCCTCGTGGACCGGCAGGCCGGAGCCGATGGCGGCGGCCATGGGCTCCTCGATGATGTGCACCTGGCGCGCACCCGCCTGGGAGGACGCCTCGATCACGGCGCGGCGCTCGACGCCCGTGATGCCCGAGGGCACACAGACGACCACCCGCGGCCGGGCCAGATAGCGCCGCTTGTGGATCTTCAGGATGAAATAGCGGAGCATCCGCTCGGTGATCTCGAAGTCGGCGATCACGCCGTCCTTCAGCGGGCGGACGGCCACGATGTTGCCCGGCGTCCGGCCGATCATCTTCTTCGCTTCGGCACCGACCGCGAGGATCCCACCCGTGTTGGTGTTGATCGCGACGACGGACGGTTCGTTGAGTACGATTCCGCGACCCCTGACGTACACCAGCGTGTTGGCGGTCCCGAGGTCGACAGCCATGTCACGGCCGATGAACGACATTGAGTTCCCCATCCGGATTCATCTGGCCTTCCCGAGCTTTTGAGGGCATATCAGGTCGGCGAGGCGGGTGCGGTGACGCGAAGGCCTCCATCGTAAACGTGCCTTCGCTAACACTGCGCGAGGGTCTCCGCCATTGTCACCATGTGGCGCCCCGCCCCGCTTGTGGAGACGGTCCAACGGAGGCACGCGTTCCCCCGAACGGCAAGGCATATGCCAAGGGACGGCCGGAAATGTACGGCCGTCCCTGCTCAGGCGCCACCGGACAGAGCTGACGCCCACTCAGAAAAATTACCGAAAACTCAGCTCGCCGACGCTCACGCCCGGCCCGAGAAGAAGATCTTCACCTCGCGCTCGGCGGACTCCTCGGAGTCGGAGGCGTGGATCAGGTTCTCGCGGACGATCACACCGAAGTCGCCGCGGATCGAGCCCGGCGCCGCGGCGATCGGGTCGGTCGGGCCGGCGAGCGCGCGCACGCCCTCGATGACCCGCTCGCCCTCGACGATCAGCACGACGACCGGGCCGGAGGACATGAACTCGACCAGCGGCTCGTAGAACGGCTTGCCGACGTGCTCGGCGTAGTGCTGCTCCAGCGTGGCGCGATCCAGGGTGCGCAGCTCCAGCGCGGTGATCTGCCAGCCGGCCTTGCGCTCGATACGGCTGATGATCTCGCCGGTCAGGCCTCGACGGACGGCGTCGGGCTTGAGCAGGACGAGGGTGCGCTGGGTCACGGGAGGACTCCTTCTGACGGACGTCTGCGGTGGTGGGACGAGGTTACAGGGCGTGTCGGCCCGCCCGTTACGCAGCGTCAGGTGTAGACGAACCGGACTCCGCCCGGGCGGCGAATCTCGCCTTCGCCTCGTCCACCTTTCTGCCGAAGTGCACCGACGCCCACCACAGCGCCGCGAACACCGCGCCCATGAAGTACATGGTCGGGACGAAGACGCCGGAGGCGATCAGGGCGAGCTGCAGGGCCCAGCCGAGGGCCACCCCGCCGGGCCGGGTCACCATGCCGCACAGCAGCACACACAGCAGCATGGCGATCCCGCTGACCAGCCACACCGTGGAGACGGACAGGCTCGGGTCCTTCATGGCGACGAGCCCGGCGAACCCGATGACGAAGAACTCGCCGATCAAGGTCGATGCACAGAGCGTACGCATCTTCGACTCTCAGCCCTTCCCCAGCAGCAGCCGGGCCTCGCCGACGGTGATGACGGAACCGGTGACCAGCACACCGCCGCCCGCGAACTCGCCCTCCTCCTCGGCCAGCGTGATCGCGGCCTCCAGGGCGTCCGGCAACCGCGGCTCGACCTGCACCCGCTCCTCGCCGAACACCTCGACCGCGATCGCGGCCAGCTCGTCCGCGTCCATCGCCCGAGGGGTGGAGTTCTGCGTGACGACGATCTCGGCGAAGATCGGCTCGAAGGCCTCCAGCAGCCCCCGCACGTTCTTGTCGCCGCTCGCGCCCACGACACCGATCAGCCGGCTGAAATCGAACGCCTCCTGCACCGCCTCCGCGGTCACCCGGGCGCCCGCCGGGTTGTGCGCGGCGTCCAGCACGACGGTCGGGGAGCGCCGTACGACCTCCAGGCGCCCCGGTGACGACACGGCGGCGAAGGCCTTCCGGACGGTGTCGATGTCCAGCGATTCCGCGCGCTGCGCGCCGACGCCGAAGAACGCCTCGACGGCGGCGAGGGCGACGGCCGCGTTGTGCGCCTGGTGGGCGCCGTGCAGTGGGAGGTACAGCTCGGGGTACTCGCCGCCGAGGCCGCGCAGCGTGACCAGCTGCCCGCCGACGGCGACCTGCCGGGCGACGACCCCGAACTCCAGCCCCTCGCGGGCCACGGTGGCGTCCACCTCGACGGCCTTCTTCAGCAGCACCTGCGCCGCGTCGACCGGCTGCTGGGCCAGGATCACGGTCGCGTCCTGCTTGATGATCCCGCCCTTCTCGCCGGCGATCTCCGCGGGCGTCTCGCCGAGGCGGTCGGTGTGATCCAGGTCGATCGGGGTGATCACGGCGACATCGCCGTCGATGACGTTGGTGGCGTCCCAGGAGCCGCCCATGCCGACCTCGACGACGGCGACGTCCACGGGGGCGTCCGCGAAGGCGGCGTACGCCATGCCGGTGAGGACCTCGAAGAAGGACAGCCGGTACTCCTGCTGTCCGTCCACCATCTCGACGTACGGCTTGATGTCCTGGTACGTCTCGATGAACCGCTCGGCGGAGACCGGGGCGCCGTCCAGGCTGATGCGCTCGGTGATCGACTGCACATGCGGGCTGGTGTAGCGGCCGGTGCGCAGCTCGAAGGCACCGAGCAGGGCCTCGATCATGCGGGCGGTGGAGGTCTTGCCGTTCGTGCCCGTGATGTGGATCGAGGGGTACGAGCGCTGGGGCTCGCCGAGGACGTCCATCAGCGCGGAGATGCGGCTGACCGAGGGCTCCAGCTTGGTCTCGCCCCAGCGGGTGGCCAACTCGGCCTCGACCTCGCGCAGGGCCTTGTCGACCTCCGGGTCCTCGGGCCGCGTGGGTACGTCGGCCTGCGACAGCCCGCCCTGGGTGCGCAGGGTGCGGCTGCCGGCCTCGATCACGGCGAGATCGGGGTCGCGGGTGGTCTCGGCGTCGATGATCTCGTCGAAGCCGTCGAGGGGGTCGGGGGTGTCGCTGGTGCCGGGGTGGTCGCTCACGGTGCCAGTCTACGGAGCGGGCGGTGGCTTCGCGGCGCTGGTATGGGGTGGCTTGCCTTGTCGCCCGCGTGCGGGTGCGCGGGGGCTGGTCGCGCAGTTCCCCGCGCCCCTTGGGGAGCTGCGGTGCCGCCCGCTTGTCAGCGCCGCCGCTGCGGGCAGTCGTGCCTCCCCCAAGCGCCATGAAGGCCTGGGGGGACCTCAGGCGGCACGAGTGGGCGGTGGGGGTCCCCCCGCTCGAGCGAAGCCCAGAGTGGCGGCGGAGGCACCTCCCAGCGAGCAGCGCCCGTCCCTGGGTGCGCGAAGACCCCCGGTGCCTGAACAGCTCCGGGGGTCTTCAGCGCCGTACGAACCGTCAGGCCTGCGGCAGCCTCTCCAGCTGCGCGGCAATCCGCGCGATGTCCTCCTCGGCCTTGGCCAGGCGCGTGCGGATCTTGTCCACCACGCTCTCCGGGGCCTTGGCGAGGAACGCCTCGTTGCCGAGCTTGGCCTCCGCCTGCTGGCGCTCCTTCTCCGCCGCCGCCAGGTCCTTCGCGAGGCGCTTGCGCTCGGCGGCCACGTCGATCGTGCCGGAGAGGTCGAGGGCGACCTCGGCACCGGCGACCGGCAGCGTGGCCGTGGCCGTGAAGGACTCGCCCTCCGGCTGCAGACGCAGGAGCTGGCGGATGGCGGCCTCGTGCGGGGCGAGAGCCGTACCGTCGAGCGTCAGGCGGGCCGGGACGCGCTGGCCGGGCTGCAGGCCCTGGTCGGCGCGGAAGCGGCGGACCTCGGTGATGACCGACTGCAGGGTCTCGATCTCCCGCTCGGCGTCGGCGTCGCGGAAGCCGCTGTCCTGCGGCCACTCGGCGATGACGACCGACTCGCCGCCGGTGAGGGTCGTCCACAGGGTCTCCGTGACGAACGGGACCACCGGGTGGAGCAGCTTGAGGGTGACGTCGAGGACCTCGCCCAGGACCCGCTTGCTGACCTCGGCCGGCTCGCCGCCCGCCTGGAAGACGGTCTTGGACAGCTCGACGTACCAGTCGAAGACCTCGTCCCAGGCGAAGTGGAAGAGGGTGTCCGACAGCTTGGCGAACTGGAAGTCGTCGTAGTACGCGTCGACTTCGGCGACGACCGAGTTCAGGCGGGAGAGGATCCAGCGGTCGGTCGCCGACATCTTCGACGGGTCCGGCAGCTCGCCCTCCACCGTC
Organism: Streptomyces sp. RB17; assembly: GCF_009604455.1. Taxonomy (GTDB): domain Bacteria; phylum Actinomycetota; class Actinomycetes; order Streptomycetales; family Streptomycetaceae; genus Streptomyces. Next base: position 519,416 of record NZ_WEGL01000001.1, on the reverse strand, counting down.
GCGCCGTTCATCAGCGCGAAGCGGGTGGCGTTCCAGATCTTGTTGGCGAAGTTGCGGGAGCCCTGGACCCAGTCCTCGCCGATCGGGACGTCGACGCCGGGATTGGCGCCGCGCGCGAGGGTGAAGCGGAGCGCGTCGGAGCCGTACTTGTCCATCCAGTCCAGCGGGTTGACCGCGTTGCCGAAGGACTTCGACATCTTCTTGCCGAACTGGTCGCGGACCATGCCGTGCAGGGCGATGGTGTGGAACGGCGGGGTGCCGTCCATCGCGTACAGGCCGAACATCATCATCCGGGCGACCCAGAAGAAGAGGATGTCGTAGCCGGTGACCAGGACGGAGTTCGGGTAGAACTTCGCGAGCGACTCGGTCTGTTCGGGCCAGCCGAGGGTGGAGAAGGGCCACAGGCCGGAGGAGAACCAGGTGTCGAGGACGTCGGTGTCCTGGTGCCAGCCCTCGCCGGTGGGGGCTTCCTCGTCGGGGCCGACGCAGACGACCTCGCCGTTCGGGCCGTACCAGACGGGGATCCGGTGTCCCCACCACAACTGCCGCGAGATGCACCAGTCGTGGAGGTTGTCGACCCAGTCGAAGTACCGCTTCTCCATCTCCTGCGGATGGATCTTGACGCGGCCGTCGCGGACGGCGTCGCCGGCGGCCTTGGCCAGCGGGCCGACCTTGACCCACCACTGCATCGACAGACGCGGCTCGATGGTGGTCTTGCAGCGCGAGCAGTGACCCACGGAGTGGACGTACGGCCGCTTCTCGGCGACGATCCGGCCCTCGGCGCGCAGCGCGGCGACGATGGCGGAGCGGGCCTCGAGCCGGTCCAGGCCCTGGAAGGGACCGTGAGCGGTGATGACGGCGTGCTCGTCCATGATCGTGATGGACGGCAGGTCGTGCCGCTGGCCGATCTCGAAGTCGTTCGGGTCGTGGGCCGGGGTGACCTTGACGGCGCCGGTGCCGAACTCGGGGTCGACGTGGGTGTCCGCGACGACCGGGATGGAACGGTCGGTCAGCGGGAGCCTGATGAGCTTGCCGACGAGGTGCTGGTAGCGCTCGTCGTCGGGGTGGACGGCGATGGCGGTGTCGCCGAGCATCGTCTCGGCACGGGTGGTGGCGACGACGATCGTGTCGTCCCCCTCGCCGTACTTCATGGAGACGAGCTCGCCGTCGTCGTCCTGGTACTCGACCTCGATGTCCGAGATGGCCGTCAGACAGCGCGGGCACCAGTTGATGATGCGCTCGGCGCGGTAGATCAGCTCGTCGTCGTACAGGCGCTTGAAGATGGTCTGGACGGCCTGGGACAGCCCCTCGTCCATGGTGAACCGCTCACGCGACCAGGCGACACCGTCGCCGAGGCGGCGCATCTGGCCGGAGATCTGCCCGCCGGACTCGCCCTTCCACCGCCAGACGCGCTCGACGAACGCCTCACGACCGAGGTCGTGCCGGGACTTCCCCTCCTTGCCCAGCTCCCTCTCGACGACGTTCTGCGTGGCGATACCGGCGTGGTCCATGCCGGGCTGCCACAGCGTCTCGTAGCCCTGCATGCGCTTACGGCGGGTCAGGGCGTCGATGAGGGTGTGCTCGAAGGCGTGGCCCAGGTGCAGGCTGCCCGTGACGTTCGGCGGCGGGATGACGACCGTGTACGGCGGCTTGTCGCTCTTGGCGTCCGCCTCGAAGTAACCGCGCTCTACCCAGCGCTCGTACAGCGGCCCCTCTACATCGGCCGGCGCGTACTGGGTCGGCAGTTCGGAGTCGGGCGCGGGTGGCTGCTGCTGAGCGTTGTCGGTCACGGGGGTCAGTTTAGAGGTGTCACGGGGCGGTCCCGAAACGCGTTTGTTGTGTAACGGTGCGCCCCCCGGTGCCGTGCGTTTCCTGTGCCTGGTCCAGGATGTCAGGAACACATAAGCATCTGGAGGGGAACCCAGAGATGAGCAACAACCAGCCGGGCCCGTACGGCGGGCCGCCCCAGCAGCCGGGTCCGTACGGCCAGCAGGGGCAGCCGGGTTCGTACGGTCAGCCGGGGCCCTACGGCCAGCCGGGCCCCTACGGCCAGCAGCCGCAGGCCCCGCAGCCCGGCTACGGCTACCCCCAGCAGGCGCCTCCGGCTCCGCCGCAGCCGGGGTACGGCTACCCCCAGCAGGCTCCCCCGCAGCCGGGTTACGGCTACCCGCAGCAGGGCGCGCCGCAGCAGCCGAACCCGTACGGCCAGCAGCCCTACGGCATGCCCCAGCCCCCGGCTCCGGGCGGCGGCAAGAAGAAGACGGGCCTGATCATCGGCGCGGTGGCCGTGGTGGCGGCCGTGGCGGTGGGCGTGTACTTCGCGATCAGCGGCAGCGGAAGCGGTGGCAGCGGAAGCGTCGCGGACGACGGCCCGCACAAGCTGATCGCTCCGGCGACGGTGATCAACGGGACGTACAAGAAGTCGGCGACCTCAAACGGTGACGAGGTCACCTCGTCCGACCTCAAGGACTTCGAGAAGGCCGGCGTCAAGAACCCGACGGGTGTCAGCGGCTCGTACCAGAACGGCAAGGGTTTCACCGCCAGGGGCCTCTCGTTCAGCGGTGTGTACGGCACGATCGACGACCCGGGAGCGGTCCTCGACGCCGTGTTCGCCAAGGCCAAGGCGGCGTCCGAGAAGGACCAGGGCGGCTCGGACACGAAGGGCAAGCTGATCGGCAGCCCTCAGACGGTCAACCCGTCGGGCTTCTCCGACGGCATCATGAAGTGCCAGGTGATCCAGGTCGACGACACCAGTTCGTCGGCGGGGTCCGGTGGAACGCCGAAGACGGTCAAGGTTCCGGTCTGCATCTGGGCCGACCACAGCACGGTGGCCCGGGTGTCCGGGTTCAGCCTCGCCGCGCTTGCCTCCGGTAACGGCGGCACGATCGATGACACGGCGGAACTGGCAGCCAAGATCCGCAACGACGTACGCGTCAAAGCCTGAGCGGTCGGCAACAGCCTCGGGGGCGCCCCGCGCAATCCAGCGGGACGCCCCCGAACGCTGTCCGCGCTTGCCGGAGTAGCCGTTACGAGCGGCACAACCCCCGCAGCCGCCACCAGGGCTGCTGCCGCCAAAGCCCGCCTCGCTCTATTCACTTTGAACCCACCCGCGTGTGCGGCAGGCCTCAAACGGACGGTGCCCGGCACAGTACGTGCCGGGCACCGTCCGCGGCTTCGCCGATACGGCTACGCCGACTTCTGCTCGCCCGAGCCCCGGCCCCGGGCGTCCCGCGGGATCAGGGTCGGGTTGACGTTGGAGAGGACCACGTCGGCGGTGATGACGACGCGGGCCACGTCCTTGCGGGACGGGACCTCGTACATGACGCCCTGGAGGACTTCCTCCATGATGGCGCGGAGGCCTCGGGCGCCGGTCTGGCGGAGGATGGCCTGGTCGGCGATGGCCTCCAGGGCCTCGCGCTCGAAGTCCAGCTCCACGCCGTCGAGTTCGAAGAGCCGCTGGTACTGCTTGACCAGGGCGTTGCGGGGTTCCACCAGGATCTTCAGGAGCGCTTCGCGGTCGAGGTTGTGGACCGAGGTGATCACCGGGAGGCGGCCGATGAACTCCGGGATCATGCCGAACTTGACCAGGTCCTCCGGCATGACGTCCTCGAAGACGTCCTTCGACTCCAGCTCGCGCTTGGAGAGGATGGTGGCGCCGAAGCCGATGCCCTTGGCGCCCGCGCGGGCCTCGATGATCTTCTCCAGGCCGGCGAAGGCACCGCCCACGATGAACAGGACGTTCGTCGTGTCGATCTGGATGAACTCCTGGTGCGGGTGCTTGCGGCCGCCCTGGGGCGGGACCGAGGCCGTGGTGCCTTCGAGGATCTTCAGGAGGGCCTGCTGGACGCCTTCGCCCGAGACGTCCCGGGTGATCGAGGGGTTCTCGCTCTTCCTCGCCACCTTGTCGATCTCATCGATGTAGATGATCCCGGTCTCGGCCTTCTTGACGTCGTAGTCCGCCGCCTGGATCAGTTTCAGGAGGATGTTCTCGACGTCTTCGCCCACATAACCGGCCTCCGTCAGCGCCGTCGCGTCGGCGATCGCGAAGGGGACGTTCAGCATGCGCGCCAGGGTCTGCGCGAGCAGGGTCTTGCCGGAGCCCGTGGGGCCCAGCAGGAGGATGTTGGACTTCGCCAGCTCGATGGCGTCGTCACGGCCGCCCGGGCCGCCGTTCTCGCCCGCCTGGACCCGCTTGTAGTGGTTGTACACCGCGACGGACAGGGCCTTCTTCGCCGCCTCCTGGCCGACTACGTAGCCCTCGAGGAACTCGTAGATCTCGCGGGGCTTCGGGAGTTCCTCCCAGCGCACCTCGCTCGTCTCGGCGAGTTCCTCCTCGATGATCTCGTTGCAGAGATCGATGCACTCGTCGCAGATGTACACACCGGGCCCTGCGATGAGCTTCTTGACCTGCTTCTGGCTCTTGCCGCAGAACGAGCACTTGAGCAGATCGCCGCCGTCACCGATGCGTGCCACGGTGTGCTTCCCCTTCGCCTGGGAGACGCCTGGACGCTTTCGAATCCAGCGGCTCCTGGTGCTGCCTTATGTCCGACGGTACCTTGCCGGGCCCGGTGTTCGGGCCCCTCTTGGCAGGGTTCACTTTGACGTGCACCGTGCCAAGAGGGGCAAGGTGTGTGCCGCTCCGCCTCAGCGGACCGCGGCGTTGTTCAGCTTGCGGGTGGAGATGATCTGGTCGACGAGGCCGTACTCCAGCGCCTCCTCGGCCGTGAGGATCTTGTCGCGCTCGATGTCCTCGCGGACCTGCTCGATCGGCCGGTTCGAGTGCTTGGCCAGCATGTTCTCCAGCTGCTCACGCATCCGGGTGAACTCGTTGGCGATGATCTCCAGGTCGGACAGCTGACCGCGGCCGGTGGAGCCCGCCGGCTGGTGGATCAGCACGCGGGAGTTCGGCAGCGCCATGCGCTTGCCCGGGGTGCCGGCGGCGAGCAGGATGGCCGCGGCGGAGGCCGCCTGACCCATGCAGACCGTCTGGATGTCGGGCTTCACGAACTGCATGGTGTCGTAGATCGCCGTGAGAGCGGTCATGTCGCCACCGGGGCTGTTGATGTAGATCGAGATGTCCCGGTCCGGGTCCATCGACTCCAGGCACAGCAGCTGCGCCATGACGTCGTTGGCGGAGGCGTCGTCGATCTGGACGCCCAGGAAGATCACGCGCTCCTCGAAGAGCTTCGCGTACGGGTCGTACTCGCGGATGCCCTGGGAGGTGCGCTCGACGAAGCGCGGAATGACGTAGCGACTGTCGGGGCGGGGCCCTTCGTACATGCCGCTGGCGGCGCCGGGGAAGTTGCTCATGGGGTTCACCGTCCTGGTGGCGTTCGGGGGCTGGTGTCTCGTCGGTGCGTGGCGCGGCCGGGCCGGTCAGGCACCGGTGCCGCCGCCTCCCGGAACACCCGAGGCGTGCGTGATGATCTCGTCAATGAGACCGTACTCCTTGGCCTCCTCCGGGGTGAACCAGCGGTCGCGGTCGCCATCGCGGATGATCGTCTCGACGGACTGGCCGGAGTGCTGCGCGGTCAGCTCGGACATGGTCTTCTTCGTGCGCAGCAGGTACTGGGCCTGGATCTTGATGTCCGAGACCGTACCGCCCAGGCCCGCGGAGCCCTGGTGCATCATGATGTCCGTGTGCGGCAGGGCGAAGCGCTTGCCGGCGGTGCCGCCGGTGAGCAGGAACTGGCCCATCGAGGCCGCCATGCCCATGCCGATCGTGACGACGTCGTTCGGGATGTACTGCATGGTGTCGTAGATCGCCATGCCGGCCGTCACCGAGCCGCCGGGGCTGTTGATGTAGAGGTAGATGTCCTTGTCCGGATCGGCGGCGAGGAGCAGCAGCTGCGCGGTGATCTTGTTGGCGATGTCGTCGTCAACCTGCTGGCCGAGGAAGATGATCCGCTCGCCGAGCAGCCGGTTGTAGACCTGGTCGCCGAGGCCACCACCGATGGAAGGCTCGCCGGCGGCTGAGGGCATCAGATTCGTCACGTATCCACCTGCTCGTCTTACGACGGCGCCGGGCCGTCTCATTGTTCTGCCTTTCATGGACCCTAACGCGAGGGTCCCTTCGGGGAATCCCGGAGATGGGGGTGTTCGCCGGGGGCGTAGCGCTCCGCATGGGGGCCGGTGCGGTTCGTGCGGGGTGGTGCGGGTGATCGTCGGGGTGCGGGTGGGTGGGGGCTGTTCGCGCAGTTCCCCGCGCCCCTTCGGTCGGCTGCTCCCCCCGCATACGACACAGGCCCCCGGGAGAGACTCTCAGGGGCCTGTGTACGCGCTTCAGAGGCGCCGTAGGGCTGCTCAGCCCTCGGCGTTCTCCTCGGAGGTCTCCGACGCCTCGGCGGCCTCGGTCTCCTCCTCCTCGTCGTCCAGGTCGACGATCTCGCCGTTGGTGTCCTTCACCGTGGCGGCCTCGACCACGACGGCCAGGGCCTTGCCGCGGGCGACCTCGCCGACCAGGAGCGGCACCTGGCCGCCCTCGACGACGGCCTGGGCGAACTGGTCGGGGGACATGCCGGAGGAGGCAGCGCGCCGCATGAGGTGCTCGGTGAGCTCCTCCTGGTTGACGTTGAGCTGCTCCTTCTTGACCAGCTCGTCCAGGACGAACTGGGTCTTGATGCCCTTGACCGCGGCCTCGCGGGTCTCGGTGTCGAACTCCTCGGCGGTCTTGCCCTGGATCTCCAGGTACTTGTCGAGGGTCAGGCCCATCTGGCCGAGCTGGTGGTGCTCCAGGTTGTGCTTGCGGGTGTTGATCTCGTCCTCGAGCAGCTTCTCGGGGACGGGGACCTCGACCAGCTCGAGGAGCTTCTCCAGGACGCGCTCCTGGGCCTGGGTGGCCTGGTCGAACTGCTTCATGTTGGCCAGGCGCTTGCGGCTGTCGGCCTTCAGCTCGTCGAGGGTGTCGAACTCGGAGGCGAGCTGCGCGAACTCGTCGTCCAGCGCGGGCAGTTCGCGGGCGGCGACCTGGGTGACCTTGACGGTGACCTCGGCCTCCTGGCCGGCCGCCGAGCCGCCCTTGAGCTCGGAGGTGAAGGTGGCCTCGCCACCGGCCTCCAGGCCCTTCACGGCGTCGTCGATGCCGTCCAGCAGCTCGCCGGAGCCGATGGTGTAGGAGACGCCGTTGGCGATGCCGTCCTCCAGCACCTCGCCGTCGACCTTGGCCTCGAGGTCGATGGTGACGACGTCGCCGTCCTCGGCGGCACGCTCGACCGGGGCGGTGGAGGCGAAGCGCTCGCGCAGCTGCTCGACCGACTTCTCGATGTCCTCGTCGGTGACCTCGACGGCGTCGACCTCGACCTCGATGCCGGAGTAGTCCGGGATCTCCAGGGCCGGGCGGATGTCGACCTCGGCGGTGAAGTTCAGCGTCTCGCCGTCCTTCAGCTCGGTGATGTCGACCTCGGGCTGGCCCAGCGGGCTGAGCTCGGCCTCGTTGACCGCCTCGGTGTAGAACTTCGGAAGCGCGTCGTTGACGGCCTCCTCGAGAACGGCGCCACGACCGAACCGCTGGTCGATGACCCGGGCCGGGATCTTGCCCTTGCGGAAGCCCTTCACCGTGACCTGCTGGTTGATCTTCTTGTACGCCGCGTCGAGGCTGTCCTTGAGCTCCTCGAAGGGCACCTCGACAGTGAGCCGAACCCGGGTCGGGTTCAGGGTCTCCACGGCGCTCTTCACGGTTCGGTCTCCTTGTGGCTGACTTCTTGGATTTCGCCGGAGCCAGACAGGTCCGGCGGATTCGCCGCCCGGAGGAGTACGTAGGCCGTGAGGGCCGGGTCACACGGGCGCGCAGCTTGCATAGTAACCGCAGCGGGTCAGCGCCCCAAAAGGCGATCATCACGACGTCGTGAGCAGATGCGTGAGCATTGGTCGGGGTGGCGGGATTTGAACCCACGGCCTTCCGCTCCCAAAGCGGACGCGCTACCAAGCTGCGCCACACCCCGTCTGGTGCGACACGTAGGGTACATGCCCCGGGCGGATCCGTCGGCAGCATTCTTCGAGGCGGATCACCTGGTCGAACTCGTTGGCCTCGGCGGCGGGCGACCCGCTACGATGCACTCCAGTGCCGCGGTCACGGACCTGCGGCGCTCGTGCGGGCGTAGCTCAATGGTAGAGCCCTAGTCTTCCAAACTAGCTACGCGGGTTCGATTCCCGTCGCCCGCTCTGTACGGCGAAGGCCCAGGCAAGAGGATGATTCCCGCTGCCTGGGCCTTCAGCCGTTCCCGGGGCCGTTCGGCCCTCCGCGCCCCCGGCGCGCCGCGTCCCCGGCGCGCCGGACACAGGGAGAGCCCGGACCGCGGATCGCCCGTAAGATGACATTTAAGTCAGCCGCGCTCGCAAACCCTGGAGAGCGCGTATGCCACGAGACATAGATTTCACGGCCTTCTGCGAGGCCGCACCGAGCCCGTATCTGGTGCTGGACAGGGATCTGGTGATCCGCTACGTGAATCCGGCATATCTTCAGATCACCGGGCGAACCAGGGACGAGCTGATGGGGAAGTACTTCTTCGACGCCCTGCCGGAAAACCCCGGCGCCCCCGGGGGCGACGCCGGACACCTGAAGGCGTCGATGCTGGAGGTCCTGGACACCAGGAAGCCGCACACCCTGACGCTGCAGCGGTACGACATGCCCGTCCGCCACCAGCCGGGCACGTTCGAGGAGCGGTGGTGGTCCGAGGTCCACACCCCGATTCCCGGACCGGACGGCACGGTGGAGTGGATCGTCCAGCAGGCCGACGACGTCACCACCTTCGTCCGCTCGGGCCGGGCAGGTCGCTCCACCGGACGGGACGAAGGCATAGCGGCCGAGCTCTACGTCAGGGCGCGAGAGCTGCACCGGCTGAACCAGGAACTGCGCCAGGCCCACGCCCGCGAACGCCAGGTCGCCGTGACCTTGCAGGAGGCCATGCTCGACGACGCCGACCTGCTCCGGCACGCCAACATCGCCGTGCGGTACCTGCCCGCGACCTCCTCACTCAACGTGTGCGGCGACTGGTACGACATCGTCGACCTGCCACCCGACCGCTACTCGGTGGCGGTCGGAGACGTGGTCGGCCACGGCCTGCACGCCGCGGCCGTCATGGGCATGCTCCGCAGCGCTCTGAGCGCAGCCATCCGGGCCCTTCCCAGCCCGGCCCAGGCCCTGGAGATCCTGGGCCTGTACGCCCGCTCCATGGAGGGCGCGACGGCCGCGACCGCGGTCAAGGTACTCGTCGACCCCCGCACCAGACTGATCATCTACAGCAGCGCCGGGCACCCACCGCCCGTCCTGCTCCACCGCGACGGCAGGTCCGAGTTTCTGGACCAGGCCACCGATCCGCCGCTCGGCGCCCGTCCGCACCACGTCCCCCGCCCCCAGGCCAGCGCGACCTACACCCGGGGAGACACGCTGGTGCTCTACACCGACGGGCTCATCGAGCGCCGCGACCACGACATCTACGCCGGACTGGCCCGCCTGACCAAGGCCCTGGCCGAGATCACCACGCTCGCCCCCGACCAGCTGGCCGACACGCTGCTGGCCCGCCTCGGGGTCGCCGAGGGCGCCGGCGACGACATCGCGCTGGTCGTCATCCGCCTGTGACGGAGAGCGGCGCCGCCCGTGCGGCATCGCCGGTCCGCACCCCCTGCACGGCCCGTCGAACTGCCACGGGCGGCACGCGCGGGCCCCGCTCCGGTCAGCAGCTCCGGTCAGAACTTGATCGAGCTGATCGAGTCCGCTATCGAGTTCAGGAAGCGGTCGATGGACGGGGCCATGCCGGTCGAGGCGAGGAAGAAACCGAAGAGGACCGCGACGATCGCGGGGCCCGCCTTGATGCTCCCCCCTCTCAGGAGCACTACCAGGATGATCGCCAACAGCACCACCACAGACAGTGAAATGGCCACAACTGATCACACCCTCGGTCGGTCCGCTCTCCCGGCCCGGAGGCACGCCCCGCGCACCCCCGCCAGAACCATCGTGCCACCAACCCGGCCCGCCCATGCGGCCCGTGACACGACGTCGGACACCCGACCGGCGCGGACGAAGCACCGCACGGTAATTCGACCGGGCCGCCCACGCATGACTCCCCTGGAAATCACGCGACTTCGTTTCCACCTCCACACATCCTGTGCGCAGGTAATTCGAATTGATGGCACAGAGACGCCGTATGCCCCATTTAGTCGGGATGAATCGGGACATCGAGGGTGAGTCGACGGCCCCTGTGTGCGCACCATCACGTAGACAGAGATGTCGAGTTCTGTAAATCGACGGGTATCCGAAGGCGTTAACCAGGAATGACTGCTGGGGTTTTACGAAATCCCACAGACGACGCTAGGGTGCCTGAGATGTTTGACGCCGCCTCGTCCCCCGGCCAGAACCGCAGGCCGCTCCCCCCGGCACAGTCGCCGGCGGAGGGAGTGCCCAGTCCGCGTACCCCGCCGAGTACGCAGGACCGGCAGACGAACGCGGACAGACCCGGCAAACAGCGTGAGAGCCAACAGCGCGCCGGCAAACAGCGCGACTCGTTCTTCGACAACGCCAAGTACCTGGCGATCGTGCTCGTCGCGATGGGTCACTCGTGGGAGCCGCTGAAGGGCGACAGCCGGATCCTGGAGGGCATGTACACGGTCGTGTACTGCTTCCACATGCCGGCGTTCATCATCATCTCCGGCTTCTTCTCGCGCAGTTTCGACATGCGCCCCGACCGGCTGAAGCGGCTGATCACCGGTGTCGTGGTGCCGTACGTCCTCTTCGAGACGGCGTACCCGACGTTCAAGAACCTGATCACGGGCTCGCACGAGGAGATCAGCCTCCTCGATCCCTGGTACCTGACCTGGTTCCTGGTCGCCCTGTTCATCTGGCGGCTGACGACGCCGATCTGGAAGCTGGTGCGCTCGCCGTTCGCGGTCGCCCTCGGCATCGCCATGCTGGCGTCCGTCACCCCGAACATCGGTGACGACCTCGATCTGCAGCGCGTGCTGCAGTTCCTGCCGTACTTCGTGCTCGGCCTGTGCATGAAGCCCGAGCACTTCCAGCTGGTGCGCCGGCGCTCGGTGCGGATCGCCGCGGTGCCGGTGTTCGCCGCCGCGCTGGCCGTCGGCTGGTGGGCGGTACCGCGCATGAACACCGCCTGGTTCTACCACCGGGACTCCGCACAGGAGCTGGGCGCGCCCTGGTGGTGCGGCCCGGTGATGACGCTGGCGATGATGGGCTGCTCGCTGCTGCTGACGGCGTGCTTCTTCGCCTGGGTGCCCGGCCGGAAGACGTGGTTCACGGCCCTGGGCGCTGGCACCCTCTACGGCTATCTGCTGCACGGCTTCCTGGTGAAGTTCGCCGACTACCGCGGCTGGTTCGACCACCCCTGGCTGCACCGCCCGCTCGGCGAGATCCTGGTGACCCTCGCGTTCGGCGCCGCCGTCACCCTGCTGTGCACCAAACCCGTACAGCGCGTCTTCCGGTTCGCGATGGAGCCGAGGATGGAGTGGGCGTTCAAGCAGGACGCGGCGGAACTCGCCCGCGACCGGCAGCGAAAGGAACGTGAGCGCGAGAAGGTCAGCGCCTAGCACCCCGGCTCGCCGCCCCGGCCCCCGGCTCCGACTGACCGAGAAGTGCGCGCATCCGGGCGTACTTCTCGGTCAGTCGTGTCCGGGTCGGCTCGTCCAGGACCGCGAGCCGCTCCGGATCGGCGTTGTGCGCCAGGTCGGCCTCCTTCACGAGCCGTGCGCCCGGAGTCGCGAGGATCCGCCCCGCATACGCCTCCGGCTCCTCCCCCGGCCGCTTGGTGAGGGCGTCCACGATGGCCTTGGTGCGGGCGCTCAGGGCGGCCTGTTCGAGCCACTGCCGGGTGAGCGCGTCGTCCTCGACGGAGTCGTGCAGCCAGGCCGCCGCGATCTGTTCCGCGTCCCCGCCCCGGGCGCGCACACCGGCGGCGACGGCGGCGAGATGTTCGGCGTACGGCCGTCCGGCCTTGTCGGTCTGGCCCTCGTAGGCGGCGCGGGCGACGGCCTCGACCTCGGCGAGCGTGAGCTGAGTCATCGGCCCAGTGTCCCGCGGCGCGGAGGCCGGGCGAGCGGGCAGGGGACCGCATACCCGCCGAAAGCCCACCGAACGCCCGGCCGGCGTCCGCCGAATGCCACCGAACGCCCTCCGAACGTCCACCGGAAGCTGCCGACGGCCCACCGCCCCCACCCCCGTCGGCCGGGTCCGCGAAGTCGGCTGATCAGTGGGTCGTCAGCGGGGCCGGCCGACGGCAGATCAGCAGCAGGGCCCGGTCGTCGTTGACGTCCTTCGCGACCGCCTCGATGAGGTGCCAGGCGGCACCGTGGAAGCCGCCGGCGACATAGCGGTCGGCCTCGCCGGTGAGCCGGTCGATGCCCTCGACGATGTCGCGGTCGGACGTTTCCACCAGACCGTCCGTGAACAGCATCAACACGTCACCGGGGCGCAGCGAGCCCTTCACGGGGTCGAACTGGGCGCCGTCGTACACACCGAGGAGCGGACCCTCGGCGGCCTTCTCCTCCCAGCGTCCGCTGCCCGCGCTCAGCTGCAGCCCCGGCGGATGTCCGGCGGTGTACAGCTCGTAGTCGCCGGAGTCGAGGTCCAGGACGAGATGGATGGAGGTGGCGAAGCCCTCGTCCCAGTCCTGGCGCAGGAGGTAGCCGTTCGCGGCCGGGAGGAAGGCGTGCGGGGGAAGGGAGCCCAGGAGGCCGCCGAAGGCCCCCGACAGCAGCAGGGCGCGCGATCCCGCGTCCATGCCCTTGCCGGACACGTCCGTGAGCACGACCTCCAGCGTCCGGCCGCCGTTCGTCCGGGCCGCGACCACGAAGTCCCCGGAGAAGGACTGACCGCCCGCCGGCCGCAGCGCCATCTCGTGGTGCCAGCCCTGCGGCAGCTTCGGCAGCTTGCTCTGCACCCGGATCCGTTCGCGCAGGTCGAACAGCATGGTGCCGCCACGCCGCCAGGGCACCCCGACCCGGCTGCGGAACTGGGCCGTGAGCAGGCCGAAGAAACCACACGCGGCCACCACCAGCACCACGCCCGGAGTGACCCGCGACGGCCCCTCGGTGTACGGCCCGAGCCGCACCGACTCCACGATCAGCGCGGTGGCCCCCGCCGCGTACAGGCCGAGCAGGCTCGCCGGGCGCAGCAGCAGGCCGCCGGCGATGATCGGCAGCACCAGGGTGGCCGGGGAGCACCACACCGAGTCGACCAGGGTCATGGCCATGAGGACCGGGATGGTGAGCAGCAGTCCGGCGAACGCGATCCAGTCGGAGCCGTCGCCGCGGAAGTAGTCCACGGCGCTTCTGCGCAGGCCGGTGCGGGCCCGGTGCCACTGCATCTTCCACCGGGCCGTGAACGTCTCGGCCTTCGCGCGCCGCTCTCGTCCTGCTGCCATTAGTTCGCGACCCTATCCATCGGACCGGCTGCTTGGCACGGGAGGTCTCACTTGTCCCCCGTGCGAGGCTCGACTTCGCGGTTCGTCGTCGCTCGTGGTCGTTCGTTCGTCGTCGTTTCGTCGTCGGTTCGTCCTCGGTTCGTCCTCACAGTGAACGGCACGCGAGTCCATCGCGCCGCCGTCCGGGAGAAATTCGCTGGCTCGCCCCGCGATGCCCTGCTAGTCATGGCTCATGGCGTCTGACCGGCGAACCGAGTTGAAGGTGCTGCGCGAGTCCGACTGGGACCGGTGGTACGACGTGCTGTACCGGGCCTTCGGCGCCTCGGCGGCATCGCCCGAGGAGCGCGAACTGGACAGGTCGGTGACCGAGTTCGACCGTTCCCTGGCCGCGTGGAACGGGGACGAGATCGTCGGCACGACGGGGGCCTTCAGCTTCCGGATGACCGTGCCGGGCGGTGCCGCGGTCCCGACGGCCGGCGTGACCATGGTGAGCGTGGCGGCCACCCACCGGCGGCGCGGGGTGCTGACCTCGATGATGCGCCGGCAACTGGACGACGTACGGGCGCTGGGCGAGCCGCTCGCGGCGCTGACCGCGTCCGAGCCCGCGATCTACGGCCGCTTCGGGTACGGCGCGGCCACCTTCCGTACGACCGCCGAGATCGACACGGGCCGGGTGACGCTGTCCCTGCCGCCCGGCGTGGACGACGTACGACTGCGCTACGCCGCGCCCGCCGACGTCCTCGGCGCCTGCGAGGCGGTCTACGCGGCGCTGGTGCCGCTGCGGCCCGGCATGCTGGCCCGGCAGCCCGGCTGGGAGCGGGCCGGTCTCCTCGACCCGGAGAGCGAGCGGGGCGGGGCGTCGGCGCTGCAGTGCGTGGTGGCCGAACGGGACGGCGAGGTGACGGGATACGTCCGCTTCAGGACCAAGATCGGCTGGGGCGAGGCCGGGCACGACGGCACGGTCCAGCTGAAGGACCTGGCCGCGCTCGATCCCGTCACCGAGGCGGCGCTGTGGCGGTTCCTGCTCGGCATCGACCTGATGACGACGCTGTCGGTGGGATCGCGACCGGTCGACGACGCCTGGCGCTACCTGGTCTCGGACACCCGCCGCTGCCGGCCGCGCCTGAGGGACGACGCGTACGTCCGTCTCGTCGACGTGGGTGCGGCACTGTCGGCGCGTACGTATCAGGCGCCGGTGGACGTCGTACTGGAGGTGGAGGACGCCTTCTGCCCGTGGAACGCGGGGCGCTGGCGCCTGACGGGGGACCCGAAGGGCGCGTCCTGCGAGCGTACGACCGACACCGCCGATCTCTCCCTCTCCGTACGGGAGTTGGGCGCGTCCTACCTCGGCGGCGTGACGCTGCTGTCGCTCGCGGCGGCCGGACGGGTACGGGAGCTGCGGCCGGGCGCGCTGCCGGAGGCGTCGGTGGCGTTCGGCTCCCCGGTGTCGCCGTGGCTGCCGCACGGCTTCTAGACCGCCGGGTTCCGGTTCGCTTGCCGTACCCCCGGCCTTGACGACGTACAGCACGGCGAAGGGGGTCCTTCACCGTGCTGCAGTCGCGGAGGAGGGCGGATCAGCCCACGGAGACCTTGTCGGCCGGGGCCCCGACCGCGGGGGCCGGGCGGTTCGCCGTGAGCTTCTGCTTCACCAGGGCGATGATCACCACGACCGCTGCCACGGCCACCGACAGCAGCACGGTGTTACGGCCGCTGCTCGCGCCCTTGGTGTCGGTCAGCATGTAGCCGAGGACGCCGACGATGAAGGCGGCCGTCACCCAGGTCAGGTACGGGTAGAGCCACATCTTCACGACGAGCTTCTCCGGCGCCTCCCGCTGGATGATCCGGCGCATGCGCAGCTGCGAGAGGCAGATCGCCAGCCACACGAACAGGGCGACCGCGCCACTGGAGTTCAGCAGGAAGAGGAAGACCGTGTCCGGGTACGCGTAGTTGAAGAAGACCGCCACGAAGCCGAAGACGACCGAGGCCAGGATCGCCGCCATCGGCACACCGCGGGAGGTCGTGCGGGCGAACGCCTTGGGGGCGTCACCGCGCTGGCCCAGCGAGAACGCCATGCGGGAGGCCGTGTACAGGCCGGAGTTGAGGCAGGACAGCACCGAGGTCAGGATGATGACGTTCATGATCTGACCGGCGTTGGGGATGCCGAGCGAGTTCAGCGCGGCGACGTAGGAGCCCTGCTTCGCGATGGACGGGTCGTTCCACGGCAGCAGCGAGACCACGACCAGGATCGAGCCCAGGTAGAAGACGCCGATGCGCCAGATGATGCTGTTGGTGGACTTGGTGACCGCCCGCTGCGGGTCCTCCGACTCACCGGCCGCGAGCGTGGCGATCTCGCTGCCCATGAAGGAGAAGACGACCAGCAGCACACCGGTGAGGATCGAGCCGGGGCCGTGCGGCAGGAAGCCGCCGTGGTTCGCGAGGTTGCCGAAGGAGGCCTTGTCGGTGTGCACCCCCGGAAGCACGCCGAAGATGGCCAGCAGGCCGACGACGATGAACGCGCCGATCGCCACGACCTTGATACCGGCGAACCAGAACTCGAACTCGCCGTAGGAGCCGACGGAGACCAGGTTGGTCGCGGTCAGCACGGTCATCACGATGAGCGCCCAGCCCCACTGCGGCACACCCGGGACCCAGCCCGAGAGGATCTTGGCGCCGGCGGTGGCCTCGACGGCCAGCACGACGACCCAGAAGAACCAGTAGAGCCAGCCGATGGAGAACCCGGCCCAGCGGCCGAGGGCACGGTCGGCGTGCTCGGAGAAGGAGCCGGAGGTGGGGTTGGCGGCGGACATCTCGCCGAGCATCCGCATCACGAGGACGACGAGGGTGCCGACGAGCGCGTACGACAGGAGGATGCCCGGTCCGGCGGTGGCGATACCGGAGCTGGAACCGACGAAAAGGCCGGCTCCGATGACACCACCGATCGCGATCATCGTCAGGTGGCGGTTCTTGAGTCCTGCTTGGAGGCCCGAACCAGGGGTCATGGACGGATTTCCTTTACGCGAGGAGGAGCATCTCGCACGAGCGGTGTACGAGTCGGTCCAGTGAATCCGAGGCGAACGGATTCGGGAACCTCTGAATCCGTATCGTTACTTGAGGTTCCCTTGAGGTTCTATGGTCCTGCTCACATTTGCCGAGGTCGGACGGAATGTTCTTCGAGGTCTGGCGGAGGCCTGACCGGGACCTGCCGGGGTGCCGCGACCCGAGGCTGCTGCCCGGAATGGGGCGTGTCACACTCATGGCATGCGCGTGTATCTCGGCTCCGACCATGCTGGCTACGAACTCAAGAACCACCTCGTCGAGTGGCTCAAGGCGGCGGGTCACGAGCCCGTCGACTGCGGACCGCACATCTACGACGCCCAGGACGACTACCCGCCCTTCTGCCTCCGCGCCGCCGAGAAGACGGCCGCGGACCCCGACGCCCTCGGCATCGTGATCGGCGGCTCCGGCAACGGTGAGCAGATCGCCGCGAACAAGGTGAAGGGCGTGCGGGCGGCGCTGGCCTGGAGCGAGGAGACGGCGACGCTGGGGCGGCAGCACAACAACGCCAACGTGGTGGCTGTGGGTGCGCGCATGCACAGCACGGAGGAGGCGACGAAGTTCGTCGAGGTCTTCCTCAACACGCCGTTCTCCGGTGACGAGCGCCACATCCGGCGGATCGACATGCTGTCGGCGTACGAGACGACGGGCGAGCTGCCGCCGATCCCGGCGCACCACCCGCAGGCGTAGGGCTCAGGCAGGCCACCCCCTGGGGGCTCCGCCCCCAGCCCCCCGTTTCGCCCACCCACTCACCCGGCTCGCTCGGCCGGAAGGGCGCCGTCTCGGGGCTCCGCCCCGGCCCTTCCTGTCCGTTCACTCCCGGCCGGCCGAGACGGGTGGGCGGGCGGGCGGAAAGCGAAGGAAAGGACACCCCCGCCTTGCCGGAAGGGCACACCATCCATCGGCTGGCCCAGGACTACGCCGAGCGCTTCCACGGCACGGCCCCCCGTGTCACCAGCCCCCAGGGCAAGTTCTCGGACGCCGCCGCCCTCCTGGACCGCGCCGGACTGACGGCCACCGAAGCCCACGGCAAGCACCTCTTCCTCCGTTTCCGGGACACCGACTGGGTCCACATCCACCTCGGCCTCTTCGGCAAGGTCGGCTTCGGCGACGCCCCCGCACCCCCGCCGACGGACACCGTCCGGCTCCGGCTCGCGAACGACACGTCGTACGTGGACCTCCGCGGCCCCACCACCTGCGCCCTGATCACCGGCGCCGAGAAGCAGGCCGTACACGACCGCCTCGGCCCCGACCCGCTCCGCGAGGACGCCGACCCGCACGCGGCGTACCGCAGGATCTCCCGCAGCCGTACGACGATCGCCGCGCTGCTCATGGACCAGAAGATCGTCGCCGGCGTCGGCAACGTCTACCGCGCCGAGGTGCTGTTCCGGCACGGCATCGACCCGTACCGCGCGGGCAAGGACATCACCCCGGCCGAGTGGGACGCCATCTGGGCCGACCTCGTCGAGCTGATGCACGAAGGCGTCCGGCGGAACCGGATCGACACCGTACGGCCCGAGCACACCCCGGAGGCCATGGGCCGGCCGCCCCGCGTGGACGATCACGGCGGCGAGGTGTACGTCTACCGCCGGGCGACCCTGCCCTGCCACATCTGCGGAACCGGGATCCGCACGGCCGACCTCGCCGCCCGGAACCTCTTCTGGTGCCCCACCTGCCAGAAGCAGTGAAACCCGAAAGAGGCTCGCCCCGGTCGAGGAGACCTACGACCCGGCGAGCCTCTTCCGAAGGAGCTGCGGCGTCAGCGCACCTCGTGCTAGCGCTTGTTCGCGAACTTCCAGGCGGTGGGCAGGGCGCCCATCGCCAGGGCGGCCTTGAGGGCGTCGCCGAACAGGAACGGGGTGAGGCCGGCGGCGACGGCCTGGGAGAGGGAGAGGTGGGCCGCGAGGGCCAGGTAGGGCACGCCGACGGCGTAGATGACGGCCTCGCCGAGGAGCATCGTGCCCGCCGTGCGCAGCGGCGAGCGGTCGGCGCCGCGCCGGGCCAGCGCGCCGACGGCGGCCGAGGCGAGCAGCATGCCGAGGACGTAGCCGAAGGAGACCGAGGCCGCGCCGGAGGTGCCGTCCGCGAACCAGGGCACGCCCGCGACACCGGCGAGCGCGTACAGGGCGAGGGAGAGGAAGCCGCGGCGGGCGCCGAGCGCGGTGCCGACGAGCAGCGCGGCGAAGGTCTGGCCGGTCACCGGCACCGGGGAGCCGGGCACCGGGACGGCCACCTGGGCCGCGAGGCCGGTGAGCACGGCGCCGCCGACGACGAGGGCCGCGTCGCGGACGCGGGACGCAGGCAGCAGGTCGGCGAGGACTGCGCCGGGGCGGGCGGTGGCGGTGGCGGTGCTCATGGGGACTCCGCGGGTGAGTGGGCAGGCGGGAACACCGTGACGCTATACCGCGCCGCCCGCGTCGATCACCGTCACCGGTCGACAAAGGCGTGCGGCGGGGGTTGGTGGGCTCCGGACAAAGGGTGGCGGTGACACCGGGTTCGACGTGATGCCGGTCACTGAGGTGGAGTGGCCTGCGGTACCTCGCCATCTGACGGTGCCTCTGTAAGGTCCGGCCAAAGCGCCGCGGGGACCGTCTCGCCCGTCGGTCGCCGTCTGGGCAGCGCCGGGGCGTTTTGCTAGCTTCGAACGCATGGTTGCCCAGGCCCGGTACTTCACCTCGCGTCGCTATGTCGACCTGCGACGCCAGGGCACGGCCACCTGTCGCCGCCCGGGGTAGGGGCGGACCGCTCGGCACGCCTCTCCTTCGCACCCCCGAACTCCGAGACGTGTCGGCCCCGTTTCCCGAGGACGGTCCTCCATGCCCCGTACCGCGGTATCCACCCTTGTCTCTCCCGTTCCGCGTGCCGCCGACAGCGACCGGCGGCGCACCAGCGCCAGTGTCGTGCTGCGGTCCGTGCTGGAGCACGGGCCGGTGGCGCGCAGCACCATCGCCCGGCTCACCGGGCTGTCGCCCGCCTCGGTGACCGAGCACTGCGCCCGGCTCACCGAACTCGGTCTGATCCGGGAGTCCGCGCAGCCGCGCCGTTCGGGCGGGGTCGGCCGGCCGCATCTCCCCGTCGACCTGGACGACACGGGGTTCCTGGTCGGCGGGGTGCATGTGGCCGTGCCGTACACGACGGTCGCGCTGCTGGACCTGCGCGGCCGGGTGGTGGCCCGGCGTGAGCTGAAGCACGAACGGACCGATCCCGGCTGGGTGCTGGCGCGGGCCGCCGAGGGGCTCTCCGGGCTGCTCGCCGGGGTGCCGGGCCGCCGGCCGCTGGGGGTCGGGGTGGCCGTCGGCGGCTGGGTGGACCGGGAGACGGGGAGCGTGGTCGAGCACGAGCTGCTGGGCTGGCGCGAGGTGCCGGTGCGGGAGGTGCTCGGCGCCCGCACCGGCCTGCCGGTCCATGTGGACGGGCACGCGCGGGCGTTGGTCAACGGGGAGCGGCTGTTCGGACGGGCCCGGGGCAGCGGGAGCGTGCTGCATCTGTTCGTGGGCAATGTGGTCGACGCGGCCTTCGCCACCCATGACGAGGTGCACCACGGGCCGCGTTCGGCGGCCGGGGCGATCGCGCATCTGCCGGTGCCGGGCGGCAGCGAGCCGTGCCCGTGCTCTCGTACCGGCTGCCTCCAGGTGGAGCTGAGCGAGCGGACGTTGTGCCGGCGGGCCCGCGCGGCCGGGGTGATCGGCTCGGCCAATCCGATGCACGTGGTGGCCGCGGCGGCGGCCGGGGACGCGGTGGCGCGGCGGCTGCTGGTGGAGCGGTCCCGGGCGACCGGGCGGGCGGCGGGGCTGCTGCTGGACGTGCTCAATCCGGAGACGGTCGTGGTGACCGAGGTGGGGGTCATCCACTTCGAGGACTGCCTGAGCGCGCTCAGAGAAGCCGTCGGGACACACCGTGCGGCGGCCGTTCTGCCGACGAGTTTCCCGGATTCCGTGCTGGCGGTGGCCGCCGGGTCGGTACTGCTGGACGTGTTGTTCCGGGATCCGCTGGACGTGTCACCTGAGGATATTTAATTCAGAAACTCGGAATGTTGACAGGGATCACCGGAAGGCAGGAACATGCTGGTCATGAGCCCGCTTACCAGCTGTCGCACCCTTTGTTGCTGACACATTGCCGCGCGTGAAGCGCGTGTTTCCGGCTCTTTGCTCTCTCTTTCTCCCGGTCTCCGGATCCGGAATTCCCACTGCCTTTCCCCTGCCTTCCCCTCCTTTACTCCGGGGAGTACTCCCATGCACCGTCGTGTCTTTCTCACCTCCTTGCTGGGCGCGTCCGCCGCCGCAGTGGGCGTCAGCGGCTGCGCCAAGGGCGACGCGTCCGCCGACACCAAGGGCGCCGCCACCAGGCCGCTCGCCGACAAGGTCCCGGCCGGCACCAGCCTGAAGATCGCCTCCTACCAGAACGTCCAGCAGCTGCAGTTCCGGCTGGCGAAGCTGCCCGGGCTGCCGTTCACGGTGTCGAACTGGCTGAACATCGGGGCGGGCCCGGACGTCATCAACGCCTTCCGCGCCAAGTCCCTGGACCTCGCCAACAACGCGGGCATCCCGCCGATCCAGGCGCACTACCAGGGCTTCGACGCGAAGATCGTCGCGATCGACCTCACCCGCAAGCCCAACTACCTCTTCGCCACCAAGCCCGGCAGCGACATCCGCACGGTCGGCGACTTCAAGGGCAAGCGGCTCGCCTTCTCCCAGGGCCAGGCGCAGGGTGTCGTGCTGCTGCGGGCGCTGAAGCGGGCGGGACTGGCGTACGACGAGGTGAAGCTGGTCCCGCTGACCAGCAACCAGTTCCTCACCGCCCTGCAGTCCGGGCAGGTCGACGTGGCCCCGCTCGGCAACAGCCAGGCGCCCGCGTATCTGAAGCAGTACGAGCCGAAGGGCGCCCGCACCATCCCCACCGATGTCGTCGACCTGCTCAACCTGCTGTGGGCACCGCAGTCCGTGCTGAACGACCCCGCGAAGGCCGCCGCGATCGCCGCCTACATCCCGCAGTGGGCCAAGGGCCAGGTGTGGCAGTACGAGCACCCGGACGTCTGGAACGAGGAGTTCTACGTCAAGACGCAGAACCTGACCCTGGAGCAGGCCCGGGGTATCACCCGGCTCGCCAACAAGCCGCTGTTCCCACCCCGTTGGGACGAGGCGATCAAGTGGGAGCAGGAGACGGCCGACCTGCTCGCCGAGGGCGGCTTCGTGAAGAAGTTCGACGTCTCCTCGCTCTTCGACCACCGCTTCGAGTCGATCGCCGCCAGGGCCGTACCCGAGGAGTACCGGAAATGACCGCCGTGACCACGACGACGACCGCCGTCGCGGCGGCGCAGGCCCAGGACGTACCCCAGGTCCGCCGGCGCCGCCGCCTCTCCCCCGGCCGCCGGCTGCCCGCCGCCCGGCTGATCGGACCGCTCTTCGTCCTCGCCCTGTGGGCGGCCGCCTCCGCCGCCGGAACGCTCGACACGGGTGCGATCCCGGCGCCCTGGACGGTCCTCAGGACCGCCGGTCACCTGTGGACCGACGGCACCCTGACCACCGACATCCTGACCTCGCTGAAGCGGGCCGGGTACGGCTTCGCGATCGGTCTGGCCGCCGGCGTGCTGCTCGCGCTCGCCTCCGGGCTCAGCCGCACCGGGGAGGCGCTGATCGACGGGACCGTGCAGTTCAACCGGGCGATCCCGACGCTCGGCCTGATCCCGCTGTTCATCCTCTGGCTGGGCATCGGGGAAACCTTCAAGATCGCCATCATCGCGATCGTCGTCTACATCCCGATCTATCTGAACACGCATGCCGCGCTGTCCGGCATCGACGGCCGGTACGTCGAACTCGCCGAGGTCCAGGACCTGTCGAGGCTCACCTTCATCCGCCAGGTGGTGATCCCCGGCGCACTGCCCGGATTCTTCGTGGGACTCCGGCTCGGTGTGACGGGCTCCTGGCTGGCCCTGGTGGTGCTGGAGCAGATCAACGCCACCAGCGGCCTCGGCTACATGATGTTCCAGGCCCAGAACTACGGCCAGACCGACGTCATCCTGGTCGGCCTGCTGATCTACGGCGTCTTCGGCCTGATCTCCGACAGCGTGGTCCGTCTCGTCGAACGGAGGGTGCTGTCGTGGCGCCGCACACTGAGCAACTGACCCGCCCCGCCGTCCGGATTCACGGCCTGACCCGGTCCTTCGACGGCCGTACGGTGCTCGACGGCATCGACCTCGACCTGCCCGCCGGCCAGTTCACGGCGCTGCTCGGGCACAGCGGCTCGGGCAAGAGCACCCTGCTGCGGGCCATCGCCGGACTCGACCACGGGGTCGCGGGCGGCGGGCGGCTCAGCGCCCCCGAGCGCGTCTCGGTCGTCTTCCAGGACTCCCGGCTGCTGCCCTGGCGCCGGGTGCTGGAGAACGTGCTGCTCGGCACGGACGGCAGGGACGCCGAGGAGCGAGGCCGGGCCGCGCTGGAGGAGGTCGGCCTGAAGGGCCGCGAGCGGGCCTGGCCGGGCGAGCTGTCCGGCGGCGAGGCCCAGCGGGCCGCGCTCGCCCGCTCCCTGGTCCGCGAGCCCGAACTCCTGCTGGCCGACGAGCCGTTCGGCGCGCTGGACGCGCTGACCCGGATCAGGATGCACGGCCTGCTGCGCGACCTGTGGCGACGCCACCGGCCGTCCGTGCTGCTGGTCACTCACGACGTCGACGAGGCGATCGTGCTCGCCGACCGGGTCCTCGTCCTGGACCAGGGCCGCATCGGCCTCGACCTGACCATCGACCGCCCCCACCCCCGCTCCTACCGGGAGCCGGTCCTGGGCGAATACCGCGAACGACTGCTGACCGCACTGGGCGTCACGGAGGATCACCGGTGACACAGAGAAGGCTCCATCTGAACGCGTTCCTCATGAACACGGGCCATCACGAGGCCTCCTGGCGGCTTCCGGAGAGTGACCCGTATGCGCACGTCGAGCTGAAGCACTATGTACGGCTCGCCCGGATCGCCGAGCGCGGCACCTTCGACTCCCTCTTTCTCGCCGACGGCCCCCAGCTGTGGAGCAACCTCGCCCAGCGGCCGGCCGGCGCCCTGGAACCGCTCACCCTGCTGACCGCGCTGGCGACGGCCACCGAGCACATCGGGCTGATCGCCACCGCGTCCACGTCGTACAACTCGCCCTACAACCTGGCCCGCAAGTTCGCCTCGCTCGACATCATCAGCGGTGGGCGGGCCGGCTGGAACATCGTCACCACGGCCGGAGCCGAGGCCGCCCGGAACTTCGGGCTCGACGCCGAGCCCGCGCACGCGGAGCGGTACGCCCGCGCGGCCGAGTTCCTCGACGTGGCACTGAAGCTGTGGGACAGCTGGGAGGACGACGCGATCGTCGCCGACAAGGCGGCCGGCGTCTGGGGCGACGACCGCAAGATCCACCCGCCCCGGCACCGGGGCACGTACTTCAGCGTGGCCGGTGCCCTCAACGTCCCGCGCACACCCCAGGGTTACCCGCTACTCGTGCAGGCGGGGTCGAGCGAGGACGGCAAGGCCTTCGCCGCCCGGTACGCGGAGGCGGTCTTCACCGCCCAGCAGACCCTCGCCGACGCCCAGGCCTTCTACACCGACCTCAAGTCCCGTACGGCACAGGCCGGAAGGGATCCCGGGCACATCAAGGTGCTGCCCGGGATCGTGCCCGTCCTCGGCTCGACCGAGGCGGAGGCACGGGCGGCGGAGCAGCTGCTGGAGGACCACATCGTGTACGACCACGGAGTGGAACGACTGGAAGGACTGCTGCAACTCCCGGCCGGAACCCTGCAGTTGGATGCCCAGCTCCCGGCCGGCCTGCCGCCCGAGTCCGCCGTCGAGGGCGCCAAGAGCCGCTACACGCTCGTGGTCGAGCTGGCCCGGCGCGAGCGGCTCACCGTCCGGCAGCTGATCGGCCGGCTCGGCGGCGGGCGCGGCCACCTGACCTTCGCCGGGACGCCCGAGCAGGTGGCCGGCCAGATCGAGACCTGGTTCACGCAGGGCGCCGCCGACGGCTTCAACATCATGCCCGCCGTACTGCCCTCCGGCCTGGACGCCTTCGTCGAGCACGTCGTACCGCTCCTGCGCGCCCGCGGCCTGTTCCGCGACGAGTACGGCCCCCGCCAGACCCTCCGGGAGCGCTACGGCCTCCCCCGTCCCGCCAACCAGTACCTGAGCCCGGCCCCCGCCCTCGTCTGAAAGGACCCGCACATGTCCCTCGACATCACCAAGGTCACCGCCCGTATCGGCGCCCGCGTCTCCGGCGTCGACATCACCAAGCCACTCGCCCCGGAGGAGGTCGCCGCGATCCGCGAGGCACTGAACGTCCACAAGGCGCTCGTCCTCGACGCCGCCGGACTGGACGACGCCGGGCAGCAGGCCTTCGCCCGCCACTTCGGGGACCTCACCACCGCGCACCCGACGGTCGGCGCGGTCGACGGCGCCCCGAACGTGCTGCCCGTGGACAGCGAGCGGGGCCGCGCCAACCACTGGCACACCGACGTCACCTTCGTCCTCAACCCGCCGCAGGCCAGCACCCTGCGCTCCATCACGATCCCGCCGTACGGCGGCGAGACCCTGATCGCCAACGCGGCCGCCGCCTACCGGGACCTGCCCGAGCCGCTGCGCCGGCTCGCCGACACCCTGTGGGCCGAGCACACCAACGACTACGACTACGCCGTACCGCAGGAGGAGATCGACGAGGAGAAGGCCGCCCAGCGCGCCCAGTTCACCTCCATCAGGTACCGCACCGCCCACCCGGTGGTCCGGGTCCATCCGCTGACCGGGGAACGCGGGCTGTTCATCGGCGGGTTCGCGCAGCGGATCGTGGGCCTGTCCGTCGGCGAGTCCCGCAAGATCCTCGACCTGCTCCAGACGTACGTCACCCGCCCGGAGAACATCCTTCGCCACCGCTGGGCGGAGAACGAACTCGTCCTCTTCGACAACCGGATCACCCAGCACTACGCCATCGACAACTACGACGGCCGGCCGCGCCGGCTGCACCGGGTGACCGTCGCCGGTGACGTCCCGGCCGGCATCGAGGGCAAGGAGAGCTACTCGATCGAGGGCGACGCCTCGCACTACACGCCGGTGCTCGCGGCGGCGTAGCGATCCGTTCACCCTCCGTACGGCGGGTGTCCGGATACTGGGCGGCCCATTCGCCGGAGCGGACGGGCCGCCCAGACTGGCGGGGTTTTTGCCCGCCCATTGCCTTGCCCGGGAGAGCCCCGCCCATGCCCAGCAGCACGACCACCGAGACACCGCCACAGCAACGGGACGGCGGTGCCTCCCTCTCCCACGGCCTCAAGCAGCGCCATCTGTCGATGATCGCCCTGGGCGGGGTCATCGGCGCGGGTCTGTTCGTCGGCTCCGGCGCCGGCATCGCCGCCGCCGGTCCGTCCATCGTCATCGCCTACACGCTCTCCGGCCTGCTGGTGATGCTGGTGATGCGGATGCTGGGCGAGATGTCGGCCGCCTACCCGTCGTCGGGCTCGTTCTCCGCGCACGCCGAGCGGGCGATCGGCCCCTGGGCGGGCTTCGCCGCCGGCTGGTCCTTCTGGGTGCTGCTGTGCACGGCCGTCGGCCTGGAGGGCATCGGCGCCGCGAAGATCGTCCAGGGCTGGCTGCCGGGCACCCCGCAGTGGATGTGGGTGGCCCTGTTCATGGTGGTGTTCTGCGGCGCGAACCTGACCGCGGTGAAGAACTTCGGCGAGTTCGAGTTCTGGTTCGCCGCGCTGAAGGTCGGCGCGATCAGCCTGTTCCTGATCCTCGGCGTGCTGGCCATCGCCGGGGTGCTCCCCGGCACCCACTCCCCGGGCGCCGCGAACCTGAACGACTTCATGCCGCACGGCAACCAGGGCCTGCTGGTCGGCCTGCTCGCCTCCGTGTTCGCCTACGGCGGCCTGGAGACGGTCACCATCGCGGCCGCCGAGTCCGAGAACCCGGTCAAGGGCGTGGCGTCCGCCGTGCGCACCGCCATGTGGCGCATCGCCCTGTTCTACATCGGCTCGATGGCGGTCGTCGTCACCCTGGTCCCGTGGGACTCCGAGGAGGTCGTGGCGAAGGGCCCGTACGTCGCCACGCTCGACCACCTCGGCATCCCCGGCGCGGGACAGCTGATGAACGTGGTCGTCCTGGTCGCCCTGCTGTCCGCGATGAACGCCAACATCTACGGCTCCTCGCGCATCGCCTACTCGCTGGTCGAGCGCGGTCAGGGCCCGAAGGCGCTGGTGAAGCTGTCCGGCGGGGTCCCCCGGATCGCGGTCCTCACCTCCTGCTTCTTCGGGTTCGTCTGCGTGCTGCTCAGCTACTGGCGCCCGAACGACGTCTTCCCGTGGCTGCTGAACATGATCGGCGCGGTCATCCTGGTCGTCTGGATCTTCATCGCCGTCTCCCAGCTGCTGCTGCGCCGCCGTATCGAGCGCGAGGCGCCCGAGAAGCTGGTCGTGCGCATGTGGGCGTTCCCGTGGCTGACCTGGGTCGCCCTGGCCGGCATGGTCGCGATCTTCGTCCTGATGGCCCGCGAGCCGGGCACCCGCGTCCAGCTGTACTCCACCGGCGGCATGACCGTGTTCCTGGCGGTCGTGGGCTACCTCTGGCAGCGGGCCCGCGCCCGGCGCTGACACCCCGGCGACGGAAGAGGCCCCCGCGTGCGACGCGGGGGCCTCTTCCGTTGCCCGAGTCCGCCGCCCGAGCACTCTTGTTGTTAGCGTGTAGTTGCAAGAGACTTGCAATAAGGTTCTCGAAGGGGATCACCCATGCCCGTCTACTCGCTGCCCGCCCTGCCCTACGACTACTCCGCGCTCGCCCCCGTGATCAGCCCGGAGATCATCGAGCTCCACCACGACAAGCACCACGCGGCCTATGTGCAGGGCGCCAACGACACGCTGGAGCAGCTCGCCGAGGCGCGGGAGAAGGAGGCGTGGGGATCCGTCAACGGGCTGGAGAAGAACCTGGCCTTCCACCTCTCCGGGCACATCCTGCACAGCATCTACTGGCAGAACATGACCGGCCCGAAGGACGGTGGCGGCGAGCCGCTCGCGGCCGACGGCGTGGGCGAACTGGCGGACTCGATCAGGGAGTCCTTCGGCTCCTTCGCCGCCTTCAAGGCCCAGCTCTCCAAGGCCGCCGCCACCACCCAGGGCTCCGGCTGGGGCGTGCTGGCGTACGAGCCGCTGAGCGGCCGGCTGATCGTGGAGCAGGTCTACGACCACCAGGGCAACGTCGGCCAGGGCTCCACCCCGATCCTGGTCTTCGACGCCTGGGAGCACGCCTTCTACCTCCAGTACCGGAACCAGAAGGTGGACTTCATCGAGGCCATGTGGCAGGTGGTCGACTGGCAGGACGTGGCCCGCCGTCACGCGGCCGCCACGTCCCGCACCGACGCGCTGCTGCTGGCCTCCTGAGAACGTCCGGCCCCGTGATCGTCTTCTCACCCCTCACGGCGGCAGGCGGATGAAAGGAGGGCCCCCGCGCGGACGTGACGCGCGGGGGTCCTCCCCTCACTCCTGCTCGCAGGGCACGTTGAGGGAGAGCAGCGCGGTGTGCGCGCCGTCGACCCGGATCCCGCTCACCGCCGCGTTGCGCAACGCCGGGAGGACCCGGCGGTATTCGGCGAGCGGGACACCGAGCAACGAGCACAGCGTCAGCCGCAGCAGGGTGTTGTGGGCGACGACCAGGACCCGCCCGCCGGGGTGGGCGGCGGCGATGCGGCGCAGGGCGGCACTCCCGCGCCCGGCCGCCGCGCGGGGGTCCTCGGCGCCGGGGAAGGGATGCGCCACCGGGTCCGCGCGGAACGCGTCCGCCGCCTCGGGGTCCTGCGCCGCGAACTCGGCGAGCGTACGGCCCTCCATCGCCCCGAAGTCGCATTCGCGCAGGCCGGGTTCGCGGTGCGGGACGAGGCCGAGCGCCCGGCAGGCGGGGTCGGCGGTGGCGATCGCCCGGGACAGCGGCGAGGTCCACACCGCGTCCACGGGGTGCGCGGCGGCCCACCTTCCCAACGCCTCGGCCTGGGCGTACCCGGTGTCGGTGAGCGCGACATCGCTGACTCCGGCATACCGGTTCCCGGCATGCCAGACGGTCTGTCCATGACGGGCGAGGAGCAGGGTCGCGGAGGTCATGGGCAGCAGTATCCCCGGGGGATCGCCGCGGGCGGAAAGCGCTGGTGGTGACCGCCCGGCATGCGAGGAGCGGGTGGGTGGCGCACGATGAACGCATGTCCGCCCAAGACATCGCACGCGGCGGCGGGCGGCGACTCGCCCGGGCCGCGGTCACGATCGCGCTGGCCGCCTGTGCGCTGCTGCAGGCCGCGGGTTCCGCGCCGGCCGCGTCCAAGGACGACAAGGTCGCCCTGCGGACGCTCGACGACATCGTCAAGGGCCACTACAAGGCCGCCACCGCCCACTTCGACAAGGACATGCGCAAACACCTGCCGCCGAAGGGGCTCGAACAGGTGTGGAAGAGCTATCAGGCCCAGTTCGGGCGCTACAAGTCGCACCAGAAGCCCAAAGATGCCAAGTCCGGCCGGTACACCGTGGTCCGGGTGCCCCTGCGCATGCAGCACAGTGCCGGCGAGTTCCGCCTGAGCTTCGACAAGTCCGGTGCCGTCGCCGGCCTGTTCTTCCTCAAGCCGGGCGTGCCCCTCCCGAAGCCGTCGCCCACGTAGTCACCGCTCCAACCGGGCCAGCGCATGCGCCGCCACCTCCGCCGGCAGCCATCCGCGCAGCTCCAGCTCCCCCACCAGCCGTGCGTACGGCTCGGCGAACCGCGCCGTGCGGCCGGGCCGCGGCTCGACCGTCGTACCCACCCGGGCCATCGAGTCGGCGACGGCAGCGAGGCGCGGCCCCGCGCCCGTGCCGTACGCGGCCAGCGCCGCCATGCCCAGCGCGGGTTCCGGCCGCTCGGGGACGCGGACCGGGCGGCCCAGGACGTCCGCGCGCACCTGGGTCCAGTAGGCGCTGCGGGCCGCGCCCCCGGTGAAGGTGAGGGGGCCGTCCACGCGGGCGCCGAGGTGGTGGAGGTAGTCCAGGCAGAGGCGTTCGGCGAAGGCCACGCCCTGCAGGAGGGCCGCCCACAGGTCGGCGTCCGACTCCGGGACGCCGAGCAGGAGGGCGGTGGCGTGCGGGGCGTGGAAGGGGAAGCGTTCGCCTGGTGAGACCAGCGGGTAGGCGACGGCACCCGAGGGCTCGTACGCGGCGGCGCGGGCGTCCAGTGCGGCCGGGTCCGCGGCCGGGAAGCGGGCGGTGAGGACGCCGGCACCGACACTGGAGGCGCCGCCGGGCAGCCAGGTGCCGTCCGGGGCGCGGTGGTTGTAGACCACGCCGGCCGGGTCGCGGACCGGCTCGGTGGTGGCCCCCTTGAGCACCAGCGTCGTGCCGAGCACCGCGTTCCACGCGCCCTCGTGCAGGGCTCCGGCGGCGATCTGGGCCGCGCAGCCGTCGGTCATGCCCGCGACGACCGGGGTGCCGGCGGGGATCCCGGTGGCGTCGGCGGCGGCCGCGCAGACCTCGCCGAGCGGGGTGCCGGGCCGTACGACGTCCGGGAGGGCGCCGGCCGGGAGTCCGGTGAGGTCGGGCCAGCGGTCGCGCTCCACGTCGAACGCCGTCTTCAGGGCGTGGCTGGAATCGGCCGGGACGCGCCCGCCGGTCAGCCGTGCGGTGATCACGTCCGGCTGGTGCGCCACCCGCCCGGCGCCGTACCGGCCGACGAGCCAGCGCGCCTTCGGAAGTGCCCAGCTGTCCTGCACGGCGAGGCCCGCCGAGCGCAGCCGGCCCGCCTCGGCCGAGGCGCGCCCGTCGTCGTACATGAGCGCGGGGCCGACCGGGCGTCCCGTGTCGTCCGTGAGCAGCACGGTCCCCGAGGTCCCGCACACCGCGAGCCCGCCCACCCGAGCGCGCACCCCGGCGAGCGCCTTCCGGCAGGCCGCGCACACCGCCTCCCACCACTCGCCCGGGTCCTGCTCGTGCAGCACCCCGTCCCGCAGCCCGCGCACCAGGGGTGCGGCGCCGCCGCCGAGGACCGTGCCGTCGGCCGTCACGAGCAGCGCCCGCACCCCTTGGGTACCGAGGTCGATCCCGAGCCACGCCACCGCCATCCGAACCTCCGCACATCGCGAACGCCCCTGTGAAGTTCCCGCTCCCCACTGAGATTTCCCCCTGTTTTCTTCGTGCACAAGGGATTGACGGCCTTCCCGTGCCGTTACACCCTCGGTTGGCGAGTCGACTCGCCCTGTGACCCAGCCGGGCGACCGGGACGACGGACAGGACGCGATGAGCACTGGCGCACGGCAGGCTCAGGGGCCCGCCGCCCGGCAGGCGGCCATGGCCGAACTCGTCCTCGCCGAGGGCTCGGCGGCCGCGGCCGAGCTGGCCGAGCGGTTCGGGGTCAGCCTGATGACCATCCACCGGGACCTCGACGAGCTCGAACGGCAGGGGATCGTACGGAAGTTCCGGGGCGGGGTGACTGCGCAGCCGTCCGGGGTGTTCGAGTCGAACGTGCAGTACCGGCTGAAGACCATGCGCCCGCAGAAGGCCGCGCTCGCCGCGCACGCCGTGCGGCACATCGAGCCCGGCATGGCGATCCTCCTGGACGACTCCACCACCGCCCTGGAGATGGCCCGGCGGCTGGGGCTCGGCGAGATCACCCCGCTCACGGTCGTCACCAACTTCCTGGAGGCGATCAATCTCCTCGCCGGGCAGCGCGGCATCCATCTGATGGCGCTGGGCGGCGACTACGACCCGCTGCACTCCTCCTTCCTCGGGGTGTCCTGCGTGGAGGCGGTGGAGCAGCTGCGCGTGGACGTCGGTTTCCTGTCGACGTCCGGGGTGCACGGCGGCTACGCCTACCACCAGGAGCAGCACATCGTCTCCGTGAAGCGGGCCATGCTCGACGCGGCCGCCCGCAGCGTGCTGCTGGTCGACCACACCAAGCTGCGCCGGGTCGCGCTGCACCGGGTGGCCCCGCTCTCCCGCTTCGACCTGCTGCTGGTGGACGACGGAGCCTCGCCCGAGGCGCTGGCAGACCTGGACGAGCACAAGGTGCGCCACGAGGTGTGCGCCACGGACCCGAAGGAGCGTGCATCCCCGTGACGACCTCCCGTGTGCGTGTGGTGGCCGCCGGCGACCGCTTCGTCCTGCCGCCGCTGATCACGGCCGCCCTCGGCGAGGAGGCCGACTGCGAGGTGCGGGAGCTGATGCTCGGCTGGCCGCTGGAGCCCTTCGGTCCGGTCGCCGAGGTCAGCGAGGCCAGCGACGCGGAGGACGAGCTGATCGCCGCCCTCGACGGCGCCGAGGTGCTGGTCACCCAGATGGGACCGGTCACCGCCCGCGTCCTCGCCGCCTGCCCCGCGCTGCGGCTGGTCGTGGTCTGCCGGGGCGGACCGGTGAACGTCAACCTGGAGGCGGCCGGGCGGCACGACGTGCGGGTGTGCTTCGCGCCCGGCCGCAACGCCGCGGCCACCGCCGAGTTCACCGTCGGCCTGCTGCTCGCCGCCCTGCGCCGCATCCCGCAGGCTCACGGTCTCCTTGCCGGACAAGGGAGTTGGGACGGTTCGGCGTACTACACGTACGAGCACAGCGGTGTCGAGCTGGAGGACCTGCCCGTCGGGCTCGTCGGGTACGGCGCGGTGGGCAGCCGGGTCGCGCGGGTGCTGTGCGCCTTCGGGGCGCGGGTGATGGTCCACGACCCGTACGTGCGCGGCGAGATGCACGGGCTGCGCCTGGCCTCGCTGGACGAGCTGCTGCGCCGCTCGCAGGTCGTCACCCTGCACGCCCGGCTGACGGAGGAGACCCGTGGCCTGCTCGGCGCCCGTGAGCTGGCGCTGCTGCCGCCGGGCGCGGTGGTGGTCAACGCGGCCCGCGGGGCGCTGCTGGACGAGGACGCGCTGTGCGACGCGCTGGAGAACGGGCGGCTCGGCGCGGCGGCCCTGGACACCTACGCCCGCGAACCGCTCCCCGCGGACTCCCGGCTGCGCGCGCTCGCCGAGCGGGTGGTGCTGACCCCGCACCTCGGTGGGGCGAGCCGGGCGGTGGCGGAGAAGGCGGCACGGATCGCGGCGGCGGAGGTGGGCCGCTGGGTGCGCGGGGAGCCGCTCGCGCACTGTCTGACCTGAGAGCACCCGGGGGTGTCATGTTCGTCGGGATCGATGTGGGCACGTCTTTGGTGAAGGCTGCCGCCTTCGACCGGGCCGGCCGCCAACTGGGCGTCGAGGCACGGCCGGTGAACCTCGATGTGCGCCACGGGGCCGTGGAGCAGTGGATGCCGGCGGTGTACGCGGCCGTGTCCGGCACGCTGGGGGTCCTGACCGGGCGGCTGGCGGAGCCCGTGGAGCTGGCCGGGCTGACCGGGCAGGGCGACGGGGTGTGGCTGGTGGACGCGGAGGGCCGTCAGGTGCGGCCGGCGATCTCCTGGATGGACGGCCGGGCGCACGAGCTGGTGGACCAGTGGCTGGCGGACGGCACCTTCGAGGCGGTCTTCCGGCGCACCGGCAGCGCGATGTTCCCGGGCTGCCCGGGCCCGCTGCTGGCCTGGCTGGACCGGCACGAGCCGGCGTCCCTGGACCGGGCGGCGGCGGCCGTCGCCTGCAAGGACATGGTGTTCCAGCGGCTGACCGGTGCCGAGCGGGCGGTGACGGACGTGTCGGACGCGTCGATGCCGTTCCTGGACCCGCGCACCCGGCGTTACGACAACGAGGTGGTGGAGCTGCTCGGCCTGACCCACCGGGGGCGGCTGCTGCCCCCGATCGGCGACCCGATCGCGACCGGCGAGGCGGCCGGCGGGGGGCTGCCGCCCGGCACCCGGCTGGCGAACGGCCCGTACGACCTGCCGGCCTGCGCGCTCGGCGCGGGCGTCACCGCACCCGGCGACGGGCTGCTGATCGTCGGCACCTGTCTGGCGAGCCTGGTCGCCACCACCGAGCTGGACCTCGCCGGCGAACCGGCCGGGCTGTACATCTCCACCGACCGGCCGGGCCACTGGCTGCGCGCGATGCCCGCGATGGTCGGTACGGCGGCCCTGGACTGGGTGCTGGCCACGGCCGGCGCCCGGCACCAGGAGCTGGACGCCCTGCTGGCCGAGGCGCCGCCCGGCTCGTTCGGGGTGCGGGTGCTGCCCTACTTCGCGCCCTCGGGGGAGCGCGCGCCCTTCGTGGAGCCGGGGCTGCGGGCCGAGCTGCTCGGTGTCTCGCTGGAGACCCGGCCCGCCCACCTGGTGCGCGCCACCTGCGAGGGCATCGGCTACGCGGCCCGGCACTGCCTGGACGCGGCGGGCCTGACCGGGACGCTCGCGGTGTGCGGCGGCGGCACCCGCAGCCCGGCCTGGATGCGGCTGCTGGCGGACGTGCTGGGCCGGCCGCTCAGGGTGATGGAGGGCGAGACCGGGGCGCGGGGCGCGGTGCTGGCGGCGGCCGAACGGTACGGCGCGCCCCTGGACACCGCCGCCTGGACCGAGCCGGCCCGGGTGATCGAGCCGGACCCGGGCCGGACGGCGTACTACGCGAAGGGGTACGAGGAGCACCTGGAGCTGCTGGCCCGGGCAAGGGAACGGGCCCGGCGCTGAACGGCACCGGGCCCGAGCACCGACCGGGACCTACAGGTTGCTGAAGTCCGGACCGTTGGTGCGCGTCCGCTTGATCTCGTAGAAGCCCGGCACCGAGGCCACGGCGAGCGTTCCGTCCCACAGGCGGGCCGCCTCCTCGCCCTTCGGGGCGGGGGTGACGACCGGGCCGAAGAAGGCGATCTGCTCGCCGTCGGGGCCGGGCACCGCGATGACCGGGGTGCCGACGTCCTGGCCGACCTTCTCGATGCCCTCCTTGTGGGAGGCGCGCAGTTCGGCGTCGTACGCGAAGTCCTGCTGCTCGGCGTAGTCGATGAGGTCGGCGGGCAGGCCGACGTCCGCGAGGGCGCCCGCGACGGCCTCCAGGGTCGGGCCCTCGCCGTTGTTGTGGATGCGGGTGCCGAGCGCGGTGTACAGCGGGCCGAGGATGTCGGGGCCGTGCTTCTGCCAGGCCGCGGTGACCACGCGGACCGGCTGCCAGGCCTTGGTCGCGAGCATGTCCCGGTACTCCTCGGGCAGCTCGTCCAGCCTGTTCTCGTTGAGGACGGCGAGGCTCATGATGTGCCAGCGGACCTCGATGTCGCGGACCTTCTCCACCTCCAGCACCCAGCGGGAGGTCATCCAGGCCCAGGGGCACAGCGGGTCGAACCAGAAGTCGACGGGGGTCTTGCCGGACGCGGGGGCGGTCTCGGACATGGTTCTCCTCAGCGAAAGACTCTTTTCAGCGCTCAACGACGTCCTCGCGACCCGCATTCCCTGCTGCCCGCTGTCAGGGGCACGTGGCAGGATCGGTCCTGTTCCGCCTCATCCACGCGATCACAAGGGAGTGCCGTCCGTGCCCGGTGAGAATCTGTCCCGCGACGAGGCCCGGGAGCGGGCCGCCCTGCTGTCCGTAGACGGGTACGACGTTTCCCTGGACCTCAGGTCCGCCGTCGGCGACGGGAACGGCGAGCCGCGTACGTTCCGCTCGGTGACCACGATCCGCTTCCGCTGCAACGAGCCGGGCGCGGCGAGCTTCGCCGATCTGATCGCGCCGAGCGTCACCTCCGTCTCGCTCAACGGCCGGGACCTGGACCCGGGCGAGGTCTTCGACGGGTCGCGGATCGCGCTGGACGACCTGGCCGCGGAGAACGAGCTGGTGGTGGACGCCCAGTGCGCCTACTCCCGCACCGGCGAGGGCCTGCACCGCTTCGTCGACCCCGAGGACGGCGAGGTCTACCTCTACACCCAGTACGAGCCGGCCGACTCCCGTCGCGTCTTCGCCAACTTCGAGCAGCCGGACCTGAAGGCGCCGTACCGCTTCGAGGTCCAGGCCCCCGAGGGCTGGACGGTGTGGAGCAACGGCGCGGGCGAACTGGCCGACGGGGTCTGGAAGTTCGCGGAGACCAAGCCGATCTCGACGTACATCACGTGTGTGGTGGCGGGGCCGTACCACTACGTGACCGACTCCTACACCCGCACCTTCGAGGACGGCACCAAGCTGGAGATCCCGCTCGGCGCGATGTGCCGCAAGGGTCTCGCCCCGCACTTCGACGCCGACGACGTCTTCCTGGTCACCAAGCAGGGCCTGGACTTCTTCCACGACCACTTCGACTACCCGTACCCGTTCGGGAAGTACGACCAGGCGTTCGTGCCCGAGTACAACCTGGGCGCGATGGAGAACCCGGGTCTGGTGACCTTCCGCGAGGAGTACATCTTCCGCGGCAAGGTGACGCAGGCGTCGTACGAGGGCCGGGCCAACGTCGTCCTGCACGAGATGGCGCACATGTGGTTCGGCGACCTGGTCACCATGGAGTGGTGGGACGACCTGTGGCTGAAGGAGTCCTTCGCGGACTTCATGGGGACGTTCGCGAACGTGGGCGCGACCCGCTTCAAGGACGCCTGGATCACCTTCGCCAACCGCCGCAAGGCCTGGGCGTACCGCGCGGACCAGCTGCCGTCGACGCATCCGATCACGGCGGACATCCGTGACCTGGAGGACGCCAAGCTGAACTTCGACGGCATCACGTACGCCAAGGGCGCATCGGTGCTCAAGCAGCTGGTGGCGTACGTCGGCCAGGACGCGTTCCTGGAGGGCGCCCGCCGCTACTTCAAGCGGCACGCGTACGGCAACACCCGCCTCGGCGACCTGCTGTCGGTGCTGGGCGAGACCAGCGGCCGGGACATGTCGGCGTGGGCGCGTTCGTGGCTGCAGACGGCCGGGGTGAACTCGCTGACGCCGCAGGTGCTGCTGGACGCGGAGGGCAGGGTGGCCGAGCTGGCGGTGGTGCAGGAGGCGCCGGAGGCGCATCCCGAGGAGCGTCCGCACCGGGTCGCGGTGGGCCTGTACCGGCGTACGCCCGAGGGCGCGCTGGAGCGGTACGCGCGCGTGGAGACGGACGTGCACGAGCCGCGCACGGTCGTCGCCGACCTGGCCGGCGCCGAGGCCCCGGAGCTGGTCCTGGTCAACGACGACGACCTGACGTACTGCAAGATCCGCTTCGACGACACCTCGCTGGCCACGCTCAAGGAGCACCTGGGCGCGCTGACCGACCCGCTGGCGCGGGCCCTGTGCTGGTCGGCGCTGTGGAACATGACCCGGGACGCGCTGCTGCCGGCGCGGGACTTCGTCGCTCTGGTGCTGCGGTTCGCGGGCCGCGAGTCCGACATCGGGGTGCTGCAGATGCTGCACGCGTGGGCGAACTCGGCGCTGGTGCACTACGCGGCGCCCGCGTGGCGGGAGACCGGCGGTGAGCTGCTGGCGGAGGGTGCGCTGCGGGAGCTGGAGGCGGCCGAGCCCGGCAGCGAGCACCAGCTGGCGTGGGCGCGGTTCTTCGCGACGGTCGCGTCCGGCGAGACGGACCTCGCCCTGCTGAAGGGTCTGCTGGACGGCACGGAGGCGATCGACGGCCTGGAGGTGGACCAGGAGCTGCGCTGGGCGTTCCTGGAGCCGCTGGCGGCACACGGCGTGGCCGACGAGTCCGTGCTCGCCGCCGAACTGGCCCGCGACGACACGGCGTCCGGCAAGCGCCACCAGGTCCGCTGTCTGGCCGCCCGCCCTTCGGCGGCGGTCAAGGCGCAGGCGTGGGCGCAGGTGGTGGAGTCCGACGCGCTGTCGAACGCGCTGGTGGAGGCGACGATCGCGGGCTTCGACCAGCCGTCGCAGCGGGAGCTGACCGCGCCGTACGCCGAGAAGTACTTCGCGGCGATCGAGCGGGTGTGGCGGGAGCGGTCGATCCAGATCGGCATGGACGTGGTACGGGGCCTGTTCCCGGCGCTGCAGGACCGCGCCGGGACGCTGGAGGCGACGGACGCGTGGCTGGAGGCGCACCGGGACGCTGCTCCGGCGCTGCGCCGTCTCGTCCTCGAGTCGCGGGACGACCTGGCGCGGGCGCTGCGGGCACAGGAGTGCGATGCGACGGCGGCCGGCCACTGACCCTTGGCCTGAGCTTCCCCGGTCGGTGACCGTTACGAAATTCAGGCAAACATAGCCGTAACCCCTGGTCCGCACCTGATCGGACCAGGGGTTTTCCGTCCCTATTCGGCACCCGAACACCTGACCTTTAGTCCCAGCTTGTCCGCATTCTTCGACGGCCGTGTAACAGCGGTTAAAGGTGGGACCGGGCACGGGAATCCCGACGCCATGACGCACAACACCCCGCTCTCCCCCCGCCCCCTCCGCCACCTCTCCGAGGTCCACCGCCGCGTCCTGACGGCGGCTCAGCTCCGCGCCCACGGTGTGACGACGGCCGAGCTGACCGAGCAGTGCCGGCCCGGTGGCCCCTGGCAGCTGCTGCTGCCGAACGTGGTGCTCCTCCACCCCGGCCCCCCGACGAGCGAGGAACGTCTGCACGGGGCGCTGCTGTACGCGGCGCGCGAGTCCACGCCCGGTGTCCCGGCCCAGCCGACGGCCGAGGAACCGCACCGCCCGGTCTACGCGGACGCGATGATCACGGGCCTCGCGGCCCTCACCCTCTACGGCTTCTCCGCCACCCCGCCGCTCCTCTCCCTGGACCACGTCGACGTCCTGGTCCCCCGGCTGCGCCGGCTGCGCTCCGCCGGCCACGTCCGCGTCCTGCGCACCCCGGCCCTGCCCACGCCCAACGCGGTGACGGGCCTGCCGGTGGCGCCGGTGCCACGGGCGCTGGCGGACGCGGTGGCGGAGCTGACGGACGCGGAGGCGGTGCGGCGGCTGCTGACCGAGGCGGTGCGCGGTGGGCACTGTGAACCGGCCGCCGTCGTACGGGAGTTGACCCAGGCGAAGCTGCTCAACCGCCCGCACGTGGTGAACGCGGTGGACGCGCTCGTGGCGGAGGGCCGCTCGATCGCCGAGGACCGCCTGTACCGGATGGTCGGCGAGTACGGGCTGCCCGACCCGGTCTGGAACGTCGACCTGCGGCTGCCCGGCGGCCCGCACCTCGGCGGCCTGGACGCGTACTGGCCGGACCAGGCGGTCGCCGTCGAACTCGACACCCGGGCGCCCCGCCAGGACGACGACGCCCTCTGGTCCGAGTACGCCCGCAAGCGCGAGCACCTGGAACGCCTCGGGATCACGGTCGTCCACGTCACGCCGAAGAAGCTCAGGGACGCGATGGAACAGCAGGCGGCGGTGGTCCGTACCGCCCTGATGGCCTCGGCGGACCGCGATCCGGCCGCGTATGTCGTGGTGCTTCCCCGGTAGTGACGGACCGGGGCGTCGAGAGGCCGCGGGGAGCCCTCAGGAGGGGAGAGGAGGGGCCGCCGGGGCGATTCCGGTGGCCCCTCCTCGTGCTCACGGTCCCCGCGTGACGCTGCGTTCTCACCCGAACGGAGGAGCCTCGCGGGCGGCGCGGTCCGGGCCACGAAAGATGAGAGGTATGCGACATCCCCGGACAGCCGCGTGTTCGGCGGCCCTCCTGCTCGCCACGGCCTGCGTCGCCGCCGCCCCCGAGACGGCACGGACGGCACCCCGGACGCCGGCCGTGGGCTATGTGGCCCTCGGTGACTCCTACTCCGCCGGGCTCGGCGCCGGCGACTACCTCCCCACCGGCACGAACTGCAAGCGCAGCAGCCGGGCGTACCCGGTCCTGTGGGCCTCGGCGCACAAGGTGACGTCCTTCGCCTTCCCCGCGTGCAACCATGCCCGGACGAGCGACGTCCTGTCCGGCCAGCTCGGCGCGCTCGGCGCCGGCACCAGGCTGGTCACCCTCACCGTCGGCGGCATGGACGCGGGCTTCGCCGGGGTCATGACGACCTGCGCACTGGGCGGCACCAGCCGCTGTCTGTCAGCCGTCGCCGACGCCCGCACCGCGGTGGACAGGTCCCTCGGGGACAGCCTGGACCGGCTCTACTCGGCCATCAGGGACCGGGCTCCCGCCGCCCGTGTCGTGGTGCTCGGCTATCCCCACCTGTACCGCCTCAGAGGCACCTGCGAAATCGGCCTCCAGGACAGCGCGCGCGCCGCCCTCAACGACGGCGTGGACCACCTCGACGCGCTGATCGCCCGCCGCGCCGCGGCCCACGGGTTCACCTTCGCCGACGTCAGGCCCGCCTTCGCCGGCCATGAGATCTGCTCCCGCAGCCCCTGGCTGCACAGCGTCGACGTGCTGGCTCCCACCGAGTCGTACCACCCCACGTCACCGGGCCAGTCGCACGGCTACCTTCCGGTACTCGACCGAGTTTCCTGACGGGGTCCTGACAGGTCGAGCCGTACGCTCCGGTCCATGCCTGCCGAATCCGTGACCCTGCGCCCCGTCGGGGAGGACGACCTCCCCCTGCTGGAGCGCTTCCTCAGTGAGCCCGAGACGGCGGGGCCGTTCCAGTGGTACGGGTACGCCGACCCGCGGCGGTTCCGGCAACGCTGGACGGAGAACCGGCTGCTCGGTGAGGACGGCGGCCAGCTGATCGTCGCGGCCGGAACCGAGCCGCTGGGGTTCGTCGCCTGGCGGAAGGTCGTCGTCTCGGCCTCCACCTACTGCTGGAACATGGGCGCCCAGCTGCTGCCCGAGGCCCGCGGCCGCGGCATCGGCACCCGGGCCCAGCTACAGCTCGTCCGCTACCTCTTCGCCCACACCCCCGTGATGCGCATCGAGGCCGACACCGAGGCCGAGAACATCGCCGAGCAGCGGGCCCTGGAGAAGGCCGGGTTCACCCGCGAGGGCGTACTGCGGGGCATCGTCTTCCGGGACGGCCGGTGGCGCGACGGCGTCGCCTACAGCGTGCTGCGCCACGACCCGCTGCCCACCGACGTGTGAGGCGTACACCTCGTCCAGCAGGGTGGCGTAGGCCGCGATCATGCGGGTGCGGCTGAAGCGCTCCCGGGCGGCCTCCAGGGCCGGGGCCAGTTCCGTGCGGCCGGCGGCCGCGGCGGACCACGCGAGCGCGATCGCACCCGGGTCCGGCGGGGTGATGAAGCCGTGTCCGGTGACGATGGCCGCGCTGTCGCCGACGTCGGTGGTCACCGGGACCGCCCCGCACATCATGCCCTCGATCAGGCACAGCGGCGCCGCCTCGCCGGAGGCGGAGGTCAGGGCGACGACGTCGGCCGCGGCGTAGACGGTCTCCATGTCGCCGCGCACGCCGAGCAGGCGCACCCGGTCCGCCAGGTGCCGGTCCTCGCCGAACGCGGTCTCGATGTCGGCCCGCAGCGCCGGGTTCTCGCCGCTCATGCCCGCTCCGCACATCAGGACCCGGCCCTCGGGCTCACGGGACAGCCAGGCGCGGGCCGCCCGCAGGAAGAGCGGAACGTTCTTCATCGGGGCGTAGCGGGCCGCGAAGACGACCACCGGGGCCGGGGCCGGGATGCCCAGGGACGCGCGGAACGACAGCCGCGCGGCCGCGTCGGGGCGGAAGCGCAGGAGGTCCACCCCGTTGGGGATGACGTGCAGCACCTCACCGGGGACGCCCGCCGCCTCGTACGCCGCCCTGGTCGACTCCGCGCAGCACACGCACGCCACCACCTTGCCGTCGGCG
This sequence comes from Streptomyces sp. RB17, assembly GCF_009604455.1. Taxonomy (GTDB): domain Bacteria; phylum Actinomycetota; class Actinomycetes; order Streptomycetales; family Streptomycetaceae; genus Streptomyces. The sequence goes on along the minus strand of NZ_WEGL01000001.1, from coordinate 478,540 downwards.
ATGGCGGCCTTCAGCTCGTCCAGGGCCGGGCCCTGGTTCTCCGGGTCGGAGCGGTGCAGGCCGACCACGATCGGCCGACGGGGCAGGCCGCCCTGGTTGAGCAGGGCCAGCGGCTGCTCCTTCAGCGAGAGGATCACATCCGCACCGGCCATCGACCGAGCCGTTTCGGCCAGCTCGGGCCCGCCGAAAACGTTCGCCGCGAGCGAGCCGTCCACCAGGCCCGCACTGCGGCCGAGCGAGGTGACGCCGACCCCGCCGGCGGTCAGCGCCCGGTAGCAGTGGTCGTCCTCCATGCGCTGCCGGGTGGCCTCGCGATGGACCTCGCCATGGATGCTGAGCACCCGGTGGGACTGGCCGCCCTCGGCCAGTCCCAGTACGACGTCGCTGTGCACGATCCGGGCTCCTCCGGAGAAGAAGCCCTCGTAGACCGACAGCACCCGCAGTCCGCGCCTCGTACGCACGCGACCACCCGCCTTGCATAACAATGATCGAGAAGATCGAGCCATCCCCGTCCAAAGCGGGTTAGCCGATATGAGGCGGTACGGACATTGCGTCCGGGTTAACGCGGAATGACGCGGATGAAACGGTGGCTAACAGAATTCCCCGTCGATCACCGACTGCATGTCCCCGGCCCAGTCGCCGTTGAAATTGAGGGCGATCGCATGCTTGCCGTCGGCCGTCGTCATCACCGAGGACCCGGACCCGTGGATGCCGCCGTTGTGCCCCCAGACATGAACACCGCAGGTCAGCCGGGTGTCCATGAGTCCGAGGCCGTAGCGCGCGTTCGGGATGCCCTTGGCCTCCACGGTGGTCTTCATTTCCTTCAGCTGCTCGGGCGGCAGGAGCTTTCCGCCGAGCAGGGCGCTGTAGAAGCGGTCGAGATCGGCGGAATCGGAGATCATTTCTCCCGCGGCCGAGGCCAGCGACGGATTGAGGTTCGTGACGTCGTACACCGGCGCCGTCGGATCGGTGAATTTCGAGTAGGCGCGGCTGCTCGGGCGGGGGACGGTGACCCGGGTGCCGGGGAGCGAGGTGCCCCGCAGTCGCAGCGGCGCGATGATGCGGCGGTCGATCTCGGTGGCGTACGAGTGGCCCGTCACCTTCTCGATCACCATTCCGGCCAGGACGTAGTTGGTGTTGGAGTACTTCCAGGACGTGCCCGGCGCGAAGTACGGCGCGTGCTTCATGGCGATCGCCACCAGCTCTCCCGGGGCGAACGTGTCGTAGCGGTGCCGCGAGAAGCCGTCCGCGGTGAAGACCGCCCGGCCGAAGTCCGCGTCCCTGGTGTAGTCGAAGATGCCGCTGGTGTGGTTCAGCAGCTGCCGGACGGTGATCCGCCGGCCGTCGTGGCCCTGCCCGTGGACCACGCCCGGCAGCCACGTCTCCACGGTGTCGTCCAGCGACAGCCGGCCCTCCGCCTCCAGTTGGAGCAGGACGGTGGCGACGAAGGTCTTGGTGACGCTGCCGACGCGGTAGCGGTCGGCGGTGGAGCGCGGCCGGCCCGTCCTGAGGTCACCCACCCCGGCGGTGGTGGACCAGGTGCCGTGGCCGTCCTTCGCGGTGGCGGTCACCCCGGGCACGCCGGCCGCGACCGCGGCCTCGACGGCCTTGCGGGTGCCGGCGTGTCCGTCGCCGTCGGGCGCGGCCACAGCCGGAGCCGCCAGGGCCGCCAGGGCCGCCGAGAGGAGTACGGCTGTGGTGGCCATCAGGGTCGTGCGTACGCGCATATCTTCCCCCAACCTGTGGTGTACGTGCGGTCGGAGGAAGAAACCTGCGTCGGCCGGGCAAAGGTTGCCCGGACTAGCCCGGTTGGGTGAACCTCAGCCCTTTTTCAGCACCAGCTCCGTGTTCCGGTCGGCCGCGCTGCCCGCGAGGGTCTTGTTGGCGCCGGGGGCGTTGTAGGCCAGCTCGCGGTAGAGCGCGGCGAGGCCGGTCTGGGAGAGGTCGGCGAAGTCGGTGCGGTGCGGGGCTGCGGACTCGATCAGGGTGGTGAACAGCGAGATCGTGCCGTCCTTGTTGTCCACCAGCTCGATGATGCGGGCCAGGTGGGGGTAGTCGACGTGCGAGGCGGTGGAGATCTCCCAGAAGGAGCGGCCGCCGGAGGCCTGGTGCGGGGTGATGACGTTCTTGTGGATGTGGCCGTTCACCCAGGCCAGGACGTTCGCGTGGGCGGACAGGACCGAGATCACCTCGGCGCCGCCGTGCCGCTTCTCGCCGGGTCGGGCCGGGTCGGGGCGGGTGTTGTCCATCGTCTTGCTGGTGTGGTGGCTGAAGACGACGGCGTAGGAGTCCTTGTTGTCCTTCAGCGTCTTGTCCAGCCAGTTCAGCTGGGCGGTGCCGATGGAGCCCTCGTAGTGGCCGCCGGCGTCGGTGGTGTCGAGGCTGATGCCGATGACGTCGTCGGAGATGCGGAAGGCGTAGTACTGGGTGCCCGCGTCGAGGTTCGCCGAGGAGTAGCCGTGCCCGACCGGGCCGAGGCCCTGGTGGGCGGGGTCCAGGTGGGCCTTGAGGTAGTCGGCCTGGGTGTACGGCGCGCGCTTCTCGTCCGGCGTGACCGAACGCATCGAGCGGGCGTGGGCCTTGAGGAAGTCCCGGTAGCCGGCGGCCTTGGGGTCGGTGGCGTTCTTGATGGCGTCCTGGAGTTTCCTGGCGTCCGCGTCCGAGACGCTGAACAGCTTCTTGCCGCCGATGGCCGCCTCGGCGAGGTACGGGTCGCCGTGGGAGCCGTAGCAGCCGAGCGGCAGGGCGTCGTGGTTGCCGACGGTCGAGTACCAGGGCAGCTTCAGGCCGGGGCTCTGCACCTCGCGGACCGCGGCGGCCAGGAAGCCCTTCAGCTGCGGGAAGCCGAGCGCCTTGTCGCCGTCGCGCAGGGTGGAGTCCGGCTGCCAGTACAGCTTCAGACCGCTGTTCTGCACGCCCTCGTAGTGCTTGGGGTCACCGGAGTTGGGGGTGATCCGGCCGCCGCTCATCACCTTCATGAACCACTCCAGTTCGGAGTGGGCGTTGTTGTCGGTGTTGTCGCCGGTGGTCATGACGAAGTGCAGTGGGGCACCGGTGACGGGGGCGCCCCGCAGCGCGTTGACCCGTTCGACGAGCGAGATCGCGCCGGGCACGGTGAGCGCCTCGTGCGGACGCCAGGCGTGCGCGTCGTGGGAGCGCAGGTACTCCAGGCGCAGCGGGTGCTGGACGTCCTGCAGATGCAGGTCGGTGAACTGCACGAACGCGGCGAGGGCCGTACGGCGGCCCGCCCGGCCCGACTTGGGCGCGGCCAGTTCGCCGCGCACCACCCGGCTCCAGCCCGCGCCGTCGCCGAGCCGCCGGTAGCCGGAGCTGCCCAGCGGCGCGGCCACGGAGGCGAGGGTCGTGCCCTTGGTGTAGGGGGCGAGCGGGGCGGCCGCGGGGGCCTGCCGGGAGTGGGCGACCGGCGCCGCGGCGGTGGTGGCGGCCTGGCTGTCCGTGGGACGGAGGGCGTAGCCGACGCCCGCGGAGAGCGAGACCGCTCCGGCGGCGGCGAGGACGGTACGGCGGTTGACCTCCAGGGCGGAGGCGGCGACAGAGCGTATGCGCGACATTGGCGCGATCTCCCCGAGTGCGAACGCGTCGGCAGTGGTCGCGGGTCGTCGCTTCCGCGAACAACCCGCTCGCTCTGGATGGTTCGCACCGGGGATGACCTGCGCGTGAACGCGGCGGCAACGCGCAGCGCCGATCACCGTACGTGGATCACGGGGTACCGGTCGCGGTCATGGAGTGGATTGTGCGCGGCCGGGGGGCGGTCACTCCTCGTTCATCTCCTGGGGTACGGGAGGGGTCTCGGCGGTGAGACGACCGTTCGCGGGGCGTTCCCGCCAGAGCCGCAGCGCGACGTCGACCAGGTGGACCCGGTTCAGGTCCGGTACGACCGAAAGCTCCTGCCACGCCGCGAAATCGGTGGACCCGCCCATCTCGTACCGGAGTTCGCCGCCGACGACCTCCCCCTCGTAGATGAGGCGCAGGGCATGGTGGTCGGTCTCCGGGGTGAGGCCCCGGCGGGTGAAGAGATGACGGCGCGAGTCCACGCCGAGGAGACCGGTCACCTCGATGCGGTAGCCGGTCTCCTCGGTGACCTCGCGGCGGACGGTGTCGTACGGGTCCTCGCCGTGCTCCATGCCGCCACCCGGCAGCACCCACTCGGGAGTTCCGTCGGGCCCGGGTGAGCGGGCCAGGAGGAGCTGTCCGTCACGGACGCACACGGCGTAGGCCGCCACCCTCAAGTTCCGTCGCATGGACGGACGTTAGCGCGCGATGTCCGGATTCGCCGGTGAGTGTTCCGGCGCCGACCAGCGCAGCGGCAGAGCGGCGGGGGTCCACAGGGCCTCGGTGACGGTGAAGCCTGTGCTGCGCTCGCCGGCCGCCGTGAACTCGGTGCGGGCCTCTCCGGTGAGCTGGAGGGTGGTGCCCGTGGTCCAGTCGAGGAAGAGCAGTCCGGCGCGGGGGTTGCTCCGCAGGTTGCCGAGGGTGAGGAACATGGCGTTGCCGGGGTAGTCGGGCCAGGTCAGCTGGTGGGGGGAGGTGACCTGGACGAAGCCGGGGTTGCCGCCGCGGTGGCTGACGTCGGCTCCGCCGGGGTGGGCGGTGGCGATGAAGAAGGTGTCGGCCGAGCGGATGAACTCCGTTGCCTGCTGGTCGAGTTCGGTCAGCCTGCGGGGGTTGCCCGGTGTGCGGTCGTCGAGTGTCTCGTACGTCTCCCTGCGCTGGATGTATTTGGGGCAGTTGGAGAACACCTGGTCCGCCTCTACGACGAAGCCGCGGGGGGTTGGCCTCAGCCGGCCGTTCAATCGCATGCGGCGGCGGGTTCGGGGGTCCAGGGCGATGGTTCCTGTATGGGTGCCGGGGGTTTGCAGCGCGGTCGCAAGGGGGGTGTGCAGGCCGTCACGCGGGTGCGGGTCGTTCGTGGTTGCTCGCACAGTTCCCCGCGCCCCTCGAGGTTGACTGTCCGGCCGCCCGCCAGACCCATGCCCGGCACCAGTGACGACCGACATCTGCCGCGGACCCGTCGCCCGGACGAACCCGGGACTGCCCGTGAGCGCCGACGCCCACACCCTCCCCGTCTCCGGGGCCGCCGCGCCCACCACCAGCAGGGGCTGGAGTTCCAGGAAGGCGGCCGCGATCGGCTTGATGTCCTGGCCGAGGGAGCGGCCCACGTGGTCGGCGCGGTCGCGGACGCCGAGCAGTTGCTGCACGGCGAGCGAGCCCGCGTGATAGGTGGCCATGGTTAGAAGAAACCGCAGGTCGGTGCGGACGAGTGGGGTGCCGGGGCGCCGTCGGGGCCGAGGGGGGCGGAGATCTCCAGGCGGATGCCGTCCGGGTCGTGGAAGAAGATCCCGCCCGAGGTGCCGCCCTCGCGGTGGGCGACCACGCCGTCGTGGGCGAAGTCCACCCCGGCGGCCCGCAGCGCGGTCTCGTACTCCCGCACGCGGTCGATCGAGTCGGCGTCGAAGGCGAGGTGGTGCAGTCCGGGGCGACCGCTGTCGTACGACCCCCGCGCCTGCTGCCAGAGGGTGACGAGCGGGGCGCCACCGGCCTCCCCCAGCATCGCCCAGCGCTGGTCGTCCTCCTTGCCCTCGGCGAGCACGGCGAAGCCGAGCAGGTCGCGGTAGAAGGCGAGCGAGCGGTCGAGGTCGGTGATGTTCAGGCCGGTGTGCGCGATGCGTGGGGTCATGGGCTCATCCCTTCGATATATCTAACCGTTGTACTTGAGATTAGACGGTTAGAGGCGAGATCGTCAACCGGTCACGTACTCTTGAATGGTTAGACGAGAAGGAGTGCCCGATGACCACCCCCCGCGATCCCCGCCCGCTCACCGGAGAGCCCCTCGCGCTCGACCTGCTCAACACCCGGTGGAACCGGGAAGGCGTGACCCAGGACCTGCTCGACGGCACCGAGGGCCTGGCGGTGTGGCTCCTGAGCAACGGGCTGGCCGGGGATCACGCGGCCGACGCGGAGGTGCTGGAGCATCTGCGCGAGGCGCGCGCGGCGCTCAGGTCCGCGGTGGACGGGGGACCGGCCCAGGCCGCGCCGCTGGTGGACGCCGTCCTCGCACATGGGCGGATCCGGGCCCGGCTGACCCCCGACGGCCCGGCCGAGGAGCCGGAGTTCGCCGATGCGTCGTGGGGGCCGGCCTGGCTCGCCGCCCGGAACTACCTGGAGCTGCTCACCCGGGGCCCGGAACGCATCCGGACCTGCGCCGGCGGCAGCTGCATCCTGCACTTCTTCGACACGTCCCGGAACGGCACCCGCCGCTGGTGCTCGATGGCCGCGTGCGGCAACCGCGCGAAGGCGTCCCGGCATTACGCGCGCTCGAGGGAGGGTTGACCCTTAGCGGGTTTTCCCCATACCTCGATATCGATTCGGTCAACGGTCCCCAAAATTCTGTCCCTTGGGTAAAGCTGAGCGCTCTCGATCGCTCGCTCCTTTACCTGAGGGATGCCGATGACCCATATATCCGAGCGCAGCCCGCTGCCCGGTCCGAGACGCCTGGCCCGCGTGGCCGTGGCCGTGGGCGTGGTGGCCGCCCTGTCCGCGGCCGGGCCGATACCCCTGGCCCTCGCCGCGGACACACCCCCCGCCACAGCCGCCGGCTCCGGCGTCAAGTCCGCCCACGACAAGCTCGGTTCGGACGACGCGGACCTGCTCGCCGAGGCCAAGGCCGACGGCGACAAGAACGTCACGATGATGATCGCGACCGCCCCGGGACAGACCGAGCAGGTCGCCGAGGAGCTCGACGCGGTCAAGGGCGGCTCGGTGGGCCGTATCTACGACAAGCTCGGTTACGTGCGCGCCACCGTGCCGACGGCCAGGGCCGACGCCGCGATCAAGGCCGCCGCGAAGCTCTCCTCGGTGCACGCCATCGACCTCAAGCAGGACATCCCGCTCGACGACCCGTCGCCGAACGGAACCACGTCCGGTTCCACGACGGGTACTTACCAGGCTCCCGGCAAGAACACCCCGGCGAAGAACCCGTACAACCCGTCCTTCGAGACCGGTGCCGTCGAGTTCGTCCAGGACCACCCGAAGTGGGACGGCCGGGGCATCACCATCGGCATCCTGGACTCCGGAGTCGACCTCGGCCACCCGGCGCTGCAGAAGACCACCACCGGCGAGCGGAAGATCGTCGACTGGGTGACCTCGACCGACCCGATCGTGGACGGCGACGCGACCTGGCGTCCGATGGTCACCGCCGTCTCCGGGCCGAGCTTCTCCTACGGCGGCGCGACCTGGACGGCGCCTTCCGGGTCGTACGAGGTCAGCACCTTCAAGGAGTCCGCGACCACCGGCGGCGACGAGCAGGGCGACCTGAACCGGGACGGCGACACGACCGACAGCTGGGGCGTGCTGTACGACCCGGCGGCCGGCACGGTCACCGTCGACCTGGACAACGACCACGACTTCACCGACGACACCGCCATGAAGCCGTACAAGGACGGCTACCAGGTCGGGTACTTCGGCACCGACGACCCGAAGACCGACGTCGTCGAGCGGGTGCCGTTCGTCGTGCAGATCCGCAAGGACGTGCCGATGGACCCCTACGGCGGGTCCTGGGTCGGCAAGAAGGCGGACTTCGTCAACATCGGGGTCATCGAGTCCGAGCACGGCACGCATGTCGCCGGCATCACCGCCGCGAACGGCCTGTTCGGCGGGAAGATGAACGGCGCCGCCCCCGGCGCGAAGATCGTGTCGTCCCGCGCCTGCACCTGGACCGGCGGCTGCACCAACGTGGCCCTCACCGAGGGCATGATCGACCTGGTCGCCAACCGCGGTGTCGACATCGTCAACATGTCGATCGGCGGCCTCCCGGCGCTGAACGACGGCAACAACGCGCGCGCCGAGCTGTACACCCGGCTGATCGACACCTACGGCGTCCAGCTGGTGATCTCCGCGGGCAACTCCGGGCCCGGCGCCAACACCATCGGCGACCCCGGCCTCGCGGACAAGGTGATCTCGGTCGGCGCGGCCATCTCCAAGGAGACCTGGGCGGCGAACTACGGCTCGGCCGTGGAGAAGAAGTACCAGATGATGCCGTTCTCCTCGCGCGGCCCGCGTGAGGACGGCGGCTTCGCCCCGACGCTGGTCGCGCCCGGCGCCGCGATCAACAGCACCCAGACCTGGCTGCCCGGCTCCCCCGTCCCGGAGGCGGGCTACGCGCTGCCGGCCGGCTACTCCATGCTCCAGGGCACCTCGATGGCCTCCCCGCAGGCCGCCGGCGCGAGTGCGCTGCTGCTGAGCGCCGCCGAGCAGAAGGGCATCGACCTGACGCCGGCCGGGCTGCGCACGGCGCTCACGTCGACGGCCGACCACATCAAGGGAGTTCAGGCCTACGAGGAGGGCGCGGGCCTGATCGACATCGTGGACGCCTGGGAAGCGATCAAGGACGGCGCCTCCGCGCACGACTACACCGTCGAGGCACCCGTCGACACCGCGCTCGACCAGGCGCTGAAGACCCCCGGCCACGGCACCGGCCTGTACGACCGCGAGGGCGGCCTGAAGGCCGGCGAGAAGAAGACGTACGACATCACCCTCACGCGCACCTCCGGCCCGGACCGGGCGGTCCGGCACGAGCTGAGCTTCGAGAACAACGCCGGCGGCACCTTCCGGATCCTCGGCGACGACGCCGTACGGCTGCCGCTGAACCGGCCGGTGACGGTGAAGGTGCAGGCGGCACCGGGGTCGGCCGGCATCAAGAGCGCCGTCCTGGACGTCGACGACCCGTTCACGGAGGGGATCGACAAGCAGATCCTGACGACCGTCGTCGTCTCGGCCCCCGTCGACTACACCTACTCGGCCTCCGGTTCGGTGCAGCGCAACAGCACCCGGTCGTACTTCCTGACCGTGCCCGAGGGCGCGAAGTCGCTGGAGGTGGCGATCGGCGGACTGAAGGACAAGAGCCAGACCCGGTTCATCGCCGTCCACCCGTACGGCGTCCCGGTCGACAACACCGGCACCCCGTACTGCTACCCGAACTACCTCGACGGCAACGGCTGCAAGCCCGACGTGCGCTCCTACGCCGACCCGCAGCCGGGTGTCTGGGAGGTGGAGGTGGAGTCCCGCCGTACGTCCCCGCTGCTGGACAACCCGTACACGCTGGACGTCTCCGTGCTCGGCGCGGCCTTCGACCCGGAGACCGTGACCGTGCCCGAGGCGAAGGTGGGCAGCCCGGCCGCCGTCTCCTGGAAGGTGACCAACACGTATGCCGCCCTGGCCGGCAAGCCGGCCGGCGGCCCGCTCGGCTCGGCCAGGACGGCGCGCCCGTCCATCAAGGAGGGCGAGACACAGACCACCACGGTGGACGTCCCGGCCGGCGCCACGTCCCTCGACGTCGCCATCGGCAACGTCTCGGACGCCTCCGCCGACCTGGACCTGACGGTGTACGACGCGAGCGGCAAGCAGGTCGCGCAGTCCGCCGACGGCGACTCCGAGGAGGCGGTCTCCCTCCCGTCGCCGGCGGCCGGTACGTACACCATCAAGGTCGTCGGCTACGCGGTGCCGTCCGGCGCGACCGACTACGACTACCGGGACGTGTTCTTCTCCCCCACGCTCGGCTCCGTCACGGTGGACGACTCGGCCCCGGTCACGCTCGGCACGGGCGACTCGGCCACGGTCACCGGGCAGGTCACGGCCGCCGCCGCGGCCCCGGCGGGCCGTGAGTTCTTCGGCCAGGTCCAGCTGGTGAACGCGCGCGGCACGGTCGCGGGCGTCGGCAGCGTGAAGATCGAGAAGGTCACACCGTAACGGAGTGGCCCGGTGAGGGGCGGGTGTCCGGGGGGACACCCGCCCCTCACGGCTTGTCGGTGGGCGCCTCCTCGGCGGGGCAGGTCACGTGCCGGGACGTTGGCAGCGCCTCGGTGATCCAGGCACGGTTGACGGCCACGCGGGTGTCGCCGACGGCCCACAGGCTCGCGTTCTGCTGCCCCACGCCGACCTGGACGAGCACGTGCTGGCCCTTGCGCGGGGCCGGCCGCGCACCGCCGTCGAGCAGGAAGCCGACCTCGGACGGTCCGTGCGGAGGCTGGTACGCGGGCTTGTAGGAGCGGATCACCTGCAGCGTGATCCGGCTCCAGGGGGACTCCTTCTGCGGCTCCACCCCGGCCACGGTGCCCTCCACGACCAGCCTGGAGCAGGCCAGGTCGAGTTCCGGGTCGGACGGCCGTCCGCCGTCCCCGGAGACCTTGGCCCGGGCGTCGCCCACGCTCTTGCCCGAGGAGTCCGCGGCGGCACTGTTGTCGTCCGAGCCACCGGACTGCGTCACCATCCAGCCGAACCCGACGACCACCGCGAAGGCCGCGGCCCCGGCGAGCGCCCCGAACGCGACCCGCAACGCCCGACGCGGTCCGGAGGGCCGGCCGGGGCGCGGGGGACGCGGGGGGCGGCGCCCGGCACGCGCCGGCCGTGTGCCGCCGCGCGGCCGGGACACCGGCCCGGGATGCCCGGCGCGCTCCTCGGGCACCGTCTCCTCACCGGTCAGCGCCTCCGCGATCCAGGTCAGCTGCTCCTTCAGCACCGCCACATCGGCCTCGGCGGCCCGGTGTTCGGCAAGGAAGCCGGGATCGCGCTGGGCCTCCTCCGGCAGCGGTTCCCCCGTGACGGCCGCCATCAGCGCGTCCATACCGCCGTACTCCCCGGCGTCTCCTCCTCCGGCGGTCACGTCACACCACCTCGCCCTCGTGCAGGCGGTCGCGCAGCGCGCGGACCGCCGTGTGCAGCCTGCTCTTGAACGTGCCCTCGGGGATGTCCAGCTCCTCGGCGATGGCCCGGACGGGCAGGTCGGCGAAGAAGCGCAGGACGACCACCTGCCGCTGGGCCGCGGGCAGGTCGTCCAGGCCCTGGGCGACGGCGAGGGAGAGCAGGCTGGTCTCCTCGCCGGAGGCGTGCGCGGGCTCGCGCAGCGCGGCCAGCCGCTCCCCCAGCCGCTCCTGGCGCCGCTTGGCCCGGTGCCAGTCCATGGCGAGGTTGGAGGCGACGACCGCCGCCCACGCCGACACGTCCCGCGGCGCCTCCCGGCCGCTCGCGGTCCGCTCCAGCAGCCGCAGCCGTACCTGCTGCACCCCGTCCGGCAGGTCCGACTGCGGCACCCCGCCGAGCGCGAGCACCGCCCGCACCCGGCGTTCCTGGGCCGCGTCCAGCGGGTCGTCGCCGGTACGGTCCGCGCGTTCCCCACGGTCCGTACCGGCGGCGTACGCCCCCTGGTCGCGGCGCGCCCCTCCGCGCAGCACAAGCCACCCCCTCACGCGTTTGCCCCTACGACGCGGCAGCGGGCCGAAACGTTCGGACCGGTTTCCGGCGGTCCGCAGAGGCGTACGTCACACCGCAGTGTGTCCGGGAACCGTACGGGCAGGGGCGGGACAGCACAGCTTGCGGCCCGGGCGGGCGGTGGGGGGAATTTCTCCAGCTCAGCGGGGGTTCCGTCGGACGTACGGAACCGTCCGCCGGGTGATCGTGTCCCACTCCTCGGGCACGCCGCGCAAAGAATTGGACAGGTGGACCGGGGTCGGCCGCATGATGGAAAAGCCCCGGTCATGCACGAGACACAAAGAGGGAGTCGCTGTGAGGGTCGGAATCGTCGGAGCCACCGGTCAGGTCGGCACGGTCATGCGCAGGATCCTCGCGGAGCGGAACTTCCCGGTCACCGAGCTGCGCCTGTTCGCCTCGGCCCGTTCGGCCGGCACCGTGCTGGACGGGGTGACGGTGGAGGACGCGGCGACCGCCGACTACACCGGCCTCGACATCGTGCTCTTCTCCGCGGGCGGCGCGACCTCGAAGGCGCTGGCCGAGAAGGTCGCCTCCCAGGGCGCGGTCGTGATCGACAACTCCTCCGCCTGGCGGCGTGACCCCGAGGTTCCGCTGGTGGTGTCCGAGGTGAACCCGCACGCGGTCGCCGACCGCCCCAAGGGCATCATCGCCAACCCGAACTGCACCACGATGGCCGCGATGCCCGTCCTGAAGCCGCTGCACGAGGAGGCGGGCCTCGAGGCGCTGGTCGTCGCCACGTACCAGGCGGTGTCCGGCTCGGGTCTCGCGGGCGTGGCCGAGCTGCACGGCCAGGCGCAGAAGGTGGTCGCCGACGCCGACAAGCTGACCCACGACGGCGCGGCGGTCGACTTCCCCGAGCCGCAGGTCTACAAGCGGCCGATCGCCTTCAACGTGCTCCCGCTGGCGGGCTCCATCGTCGACGACGGTCTGAACGAGACCGACGAGGAGCAGAAGCTGCGCAACGAGTCCCGCAAGATCCTGGAGATCCCCGCCCTGAAGGTCTCCGGCACCTGCGTGCGCGTCCCGGTCTTCTCCGGTCACTCCCTCCAGGTCAACGCCCGCTTCGCCCGCCCGATCTCCCCGGAGCGCGCCACCGAGCTGCTCGCGGGGGCCCCGGGCGTCGCCCTGTCCGACATCCCGACCCCGCTCCAGGCGGCCGGCCAGGACCCGTCGTACGTCGGCCGCATCCGCCGCGACGAGACGGTGGACAACGGCCTCGCCCTGTTCGTCTCCAACGACAACCTCCGCAAGGGCGCCGCGCTGAACGCGGTGCAGATCGCGGAGCTGGTGGCGGCGGAGCTGTCCGCGAAGTAACCCTGCCGAACGGCACAGGGGCGGTCACGGTCACGTGGCCGCCCCTGTCGTGTCCCCCGGCCGCCGTGCGAGGATCGCTGGCCCGGATTCCGAGCGGGAGGTGGCCGTGGAGACGTGCGCGAGCTGTGGGGGCCCTCTTCCGGCGCGGGACGGCCGCCGGGGCCGTGGTGCGGTGTACTGCTCGGCGGCGTGCCGGCAGAGGGCCTACCGGGAGCGGCAGGACGGCGGCGGGGGCCTGGAGGAGCTGATCGAGTCGGTCGGCCGGCAGGCGGGCGCGCTGGTGCCGCGGCCGGCCTCCGCGCTGTACACGGGCGTGACCGAACTGTCCGCCTCCGTGGCCCGGTTGCGCCGTATCGCGCGTGTCGCGCAGGAGACCCTGGGAAGCGGGGACCATTCCGTCACGGAGATCCATGTGACGGAAGACGGCGGGTCCGGCAGCTCGGATTCCGTCACCCACTCCCCCGTGACGGAATCCGACGAGCCGGCCCTGTGCGAACCGCAACTCGACAAGACCTCCTTCGACGAGACCGCCTTCGCCGCCCTCACCGAATCGCACCGCCGGGAGATCCGCGCCCACTGCTACCGCATGACCGGCTCCTACGACGACGCCGAGGACCTGGTCCAGGAGACGTTCCTGCGGGCCTGGCGGGCCCGGGACGGCTATCAGGGCCGGGCGAGCGCCCGTACCTGGCTGTACCGCATCGCGACCAACGCCTGCCTGGACTTCCAGCGCCGTACCGCCCGCCGCCCGCAGCACTACGAGCCGCTGCCCGGCATGGACCACGGCCCCGGTGAGCCGCCCGCCCGTATCACCTGGCTGCAGCCCTGTCCGGACGTCGAACTGCCGGACGGTGCCGCGGAGGCGCGCGAGACCGTGGAACTGGTGCTGCTGGCCGCTCTCCAGCACCTGCCCGCCCCCCAGCGCGCCGCGCTCGTGCTGCGCGACCTGCTCGGACTCACCGCCGCAGAGACGGCGCAGGCCCTCGACACCTCCGTGGCCTCGGTCAACAGCGCGCTGCAGCGCGCCCGTCCGGCCCTGCGCGCGCATCTGCCGGCGAGCCGTACGGACTGGACGGCCACCCCGCCCACGGACGCCCAGCGGGCCACGCTCCAGCGGTACATGGCGGCCGCCGAGCGGCTCGACTTCGACGCGATGGCCGGGCTGCTGGCCGAGGACGTCACGCTGACGATGCCGCCCAATCCGTTCTGGTTCACCGGCCGCGAGGCGCTGCTGGCCTTCCTCCGCCCGAGCCTCGACCCCGCGTCGCCCATGTTCTTCGGCCACTGGCGCCATCTGCCCGCCCGCGCCAACGGGCAGCTCGCGGCCGGGGGTTACGTCCGCCGCCCCGGTACGAACGTCTACCGCGCCCAGGTCCTGGACGTGCTCCGCTTCGACGCCGCCGGCCGCATCGCGGAGGTCACGTCCTTCGAACCGCACCTCTTCCCGGCGTTCGGACTGCCGCTGCGGCGGTGAGCGATGAGCGCACGGGGTGCCGTACGTCTGCACAGGTGAACCGGACAACGTCTCCCAGGGAGTTCACCATGCTGCTCACGGACAAGACCGCGATCGTCTACGGCGCCGGCGGCTCGATCGGCGGTGCGGTGGCCCGCGCCTTCGCCGAACAGGGCGCCCACGTCCATCTCGTCGGCCGTACCCGCGAGACGCTTCAGGCGGCGGCCGCCGGCCTCAAGGACGCCGAGGTCGCCGTCGTGGACGCCCTCGACGAGGCGGCGGTGGAGGAGCACCTCGGGCAGGTCGGCGACGTCGACATCTCGTTCAACCTCGTCACCCGCGGCGATGTGCAGGGCGCGCCGCTCACCGAGATGCCCGTGGACGACTTCCTGCGGCCGGTGATCAACGGCGTCCGCGCCAACTTCATCACCGCGCGGGCCGCCGGGCGCCGCATGGCCGAGCGCGGCTCGGGCGTCGTCCTCACCCTCAACAGCGGCTCCGCGCACGGCAGTCCGATGATGGGCGGCACGGGACCGGCCGATGCCGCGATCGACACGCTCGTACGGAATCTGGCGATCGAGCTGGGTCCGCGCGGGGTGCGGGCCGTGGGGCTGTGGGCGGCCGGGGTGCCGGAGACGTTCACCGTCGAGAAGCTGTCCGCCGTCAACCCGGCCATCGACGAGGCCGCCGTCCAGGGCATCGTCGGCCACCTCGCGGGCATGCGCATGACCCGCCGCAACCCCACCCTCGCCGAGGTCGCCGCCACCGCCGTCTTCCTCGCCTCCGACCAGGCCGCCGGCATCACGGGCACCTTCGTCAACGTCACCGGCGGGATGGTCGCCCGCTGAGCCGGGCAGGGGGCCCGGTGCCGGCGAGCCCCGCGCATGCGAAAGGGCGCCCGGCACGCAGGCCGGGCGCCCTTGCCGCCGTGCTACTTGCCGGCCGCCGCGTCCGCCGCCTGGGCCTTCAGGGCCCGCTCGACGCCCGCGCGGGACTCCGAGACCAGGCGGCGCAGGGCCGCGTTCGGCTCGGCCGCCGCCAGCCAGGTGTCGGTCTTGGCGAGGGTCGCCTCGGAGACCTGGACCGCCGGGTACAGGCCGATGGCGATCTGCTGGGCGATCTCGTGCGAACGGGATTCCCAGACGCCCTTGACGACCTCGAAGTACGTGTCGGCGTACGGCGCCAGCAGCTCGCGCTGGTCGGTCTGGACGAAGCCGCCGATCACCGCCTCCTGCACCGCGTTCGGCAGCTTGTCGGAGTCGACCACCGAGGCCCAGGCCTCCGCCTTCGCCTCCGGCGTCGGGCGGGCCGCGCGAGCGGTGGCCGCGTGCCGCTCACCGGCCGCGGTCTTGTCCCGCTCGTACTCGGCCGCGATCTCCGCCTCGTCGAAGCGGCCGACCGCCGCGAGCCGCTCCACGAACGCCCAGCGCAGCTCGGTGTCCACGGCCAGGCCCTCGACGGTCTGGGTGCCCTCCAGCAGGGCCTCCAGCAGGTCCAGCTGCTCCGGGGTGCGGGCCGTCGCCGCGAAGGCACGCGCCCAGGCCAGCTGGTGGTCACCGGCCGGCTCCGCCGCACGCAGGTGGGCCAGCGTGGCGTCGGTCCAGCGGGCCAGCAGGGCCTCGCGGGCGGCGGGGTCGGCGTACAGGTCGACGGCGAGCTTGACCTGGCGGTGCAGCGACTGCACGACGCCGATGTCCGACTCCTTGGCGATGCCGGACAGGACCAGGGAGAGGTAGTCCCGGGTCGCCAGCTCCGCGTCCCGCGTCATGTCCCAGGCGGACGCCCAGCACAGGGCCCGCGGCAGGGACTGCTCGAAGTCGCCGAGGTGCTCGGTGACCGTCTTCAGGGACTCCTCGTCCAGGCGGACCTTGGCGTAGGAGAGGTCGTCGTCGTTGAGGAGGATCACCGCCGGACGGCGCTTGCCCGTCAGCTGCGGTACGGCCGTCAGCTCGCCGTCGACATCCAGCTCGATCCGCTCGGTGCGCACCAGCTTGCCGCTCGCGTCGTCCAGGTCGTACAGGCCGATGGCGATCCGGTGCGGGCGCAGGACCGGCTCGCCCTTGGCGCCGGCGGGCAGGGCCGGGGCCTCCTGGCGGACGGCGAAGGAGGTGACGACCCCGTCGGCGTCGGTGGCGATCTCCGGGCGGAGGATGTTGATGCCGGCCGTCTCCAGCCATTTCTTCGACCAGGTCTTCAGGTCGCGGCCGGAGGTCTCCTCCAGGGCGCCGAGCAGGTCGGACAGGCGGGTGTTGCCGTACGCGTGCCGCTTGAAGTAGGCCTGCACGCCCTTGAAGAACTCGTCCTGGCCGACGTACGCGACGAGCTGCTTGAGGACGGAGGCCCCCTTGGCGTACGTGATGCCGTCGAAGTTGACGAGCACGTCGTCCAGGTCGCGGATGTCCGCCATGATCGGGTGCGTGGACGGCAGCTGGTCCTGCCGGTACGCCCACGTCTTCATCGAGTTGGCGAACGTGGTCCACGAGTGCGGCCAGCGCGAGCCGGGGGCGGCGGACTGGCAGGCGATGGAGGTGTAGGTGGCGAACGACTCGTTCAGCCACAGGTCGTTCCACCACTCCATGGTGACGAGGTCGCCGAACCACATGTGGGCCAGCTCGTGCAGGATCGTCTCGGCGCGGACCTCGTACGCCGCGTCGGTCACCTTGGACCGGAAGACGTACTGGTCACGGATGGTGACGGCACCCGCGTTCTCCATCGCGCCCGCGTTGAACTCGGGCACGAACAGCTGGTCGTACTTCGCGAACGGGTAGGCGTAGTCGAACTTCTCCTGGAACCAGTCGAAGCCCTGCCGCGTGACCTCGAAGATCGCGTCCGAGTCCAGGAACTCGGCGAGGGAGGGGCGGCAGTAGATGCCGAGCGGCACGCTCTGCCCGTCCTTCTCGTACACGCTGTGCACGGAGTGGTACGGGCCGACGATCAGCGCGGTGACGTACGACGAGATGCGCGGGGTCGGCTCGAAGGACCAGACGTTGTCCTGCGGCTCCGGGGTCGGCGAGTTCGAGATCACCGTCCAGCCCTCGGGCGCCCGCACGGTGAACCGGAAGGTGGCCTTCAGGTCCGGCTGCTCGAAGGAGGCGAACACCCGGCGGGCGTCCGGGACCTCGAACTGGGTGTAGAGGTAGGCCTGCTCGTCGACCGGGTCGACGAAGCGGTGGAGGCCCTCGCCGGTGTTGGTGTAGGCGCAATCCGCGACGACCCGCAGGATGTTGCGCCCCTCCAGCAGCCCCGGCAGGGCGATCCGCGAGTCCTTGAAGACCTCGGCGGGATCCAGCTGGTCGCCGTTGAGGACCACCTCGTGGACGGCCGGTGCCACCAGGTCGATGAACGACTCCGCCCCGCCCCGGGCGACGTCGAAGCGCACCGTGGTCACGGACCGGTAGGTGCCGCCCTCCTGCGCGCCGGAGAGGTCGAGATCGATCTCGTACGAGTCAACGGTGAGCAGCTCGGCCCGCTGCTGCGCCTCTTCGCGAGTCAGGTTTGTGCCAGGCACGCGGTCATCTCCTCGTTATGTGTGGGTTGCGCCATCCTTCCATGCCCCCCACCGGGAACGCGATGTCCGGTTCCCGCCGGTGGGCGGGGCGTCGCGGCAGGACGCTGAACGTATGACGACGACACGGACGACGACGCGCAGGCCCACAGGCACGACGACGGCGTACACCGCCCGGCCCATCACCCCCGCGGTCCTTCGGTCTCTGCGGGCCACCGATGACGCCGGCCGCCCTCTGCGGCCCTTCACCGACGAGGAGGGCGGCGCCCCGCTGCGCTGCTGCCTGCGCCGCAGCGAGCCCGGCGAGCGGATCGCCCTGGTCTCGTACGCGCCGCTGCGCCGCTGGGCGGCCGAGACGGGCGCCGACCCCGGCGCGTACGACGAGCAGGGCCCGGTCTTCATCCACGCCGAGGAGTGCCCGGGCCCGGCGCCCGACCCCGCCCTGCCCTTCACGAACGCCCACCGCGTGCTCCGCCGGTACTCGGCCGACGGCCGGATCCTGGGCGGCCGCCTGACGGCCGACGACTTCCCGTCCGCCCTCACCGAGGCCTTCACCGACCCGGAGGTGGCGCTGGTACATGTGCGGGCGGTGGAGTACGGGTGCTTCCTGTACGAGGTGCGGCGCGGCTGAGAGCGGCGGGGAACGGGACCTCAGGCCTCCTGGATGCGACGGGCCGCGGCCACGAGCTCGGCAGACAGGGCGGGCGGTGCCTGGGAAGGGGAGCACGCGGTCGTGTTCGCATGACCTGCGCGGCCATGGGCTGAAGCCGCGTTCCGCAGAGCCTCCAGCACAGGGGTCACCGCGGGCCCCGTCTCGCCGCCCCTGCGCACCGCCGCCGTCACATGCCGCACCGGCCCGTCCGCCCCGAGGTCGCGCATGACGACTCCGTCGCGGCGGGTCGCGGCCATGCGGGGGACCAGGGCCACGCCCATGCCCGCCTCGACCATGGCGAGGATCGCGGTCCAGCCGGAGGCCGAGTGGCCCTGGTGGGGGGTGAAGCCGGCCGCCTCGCAGGCGCGGCGGGTGATGTCCGACCAGGGGCCGCTGCCGCCGAAGATCCAGGGGTCCGCGGCCAGGTCGGTCAGGTTCAGGGAGTCCGCGCGGGCGAGGAGGTGGTCGGGGGGCAGGGCCACGTCCAACGGGTCGGCCAGCAGAGGGACTTGGGAGAAGCGGGGGTCCGCCGCGCTGGGGGCCGACGCCGCGAGGGACAGGGCGAGGTCGACCTCGCCGGCCGTCAGGAGGTCGTAGGCCTCGGCGGCCTCCGCCTCCCGGACCCGGACCGTCACCCGGGGGTGCGTGTCCCGCAGGGCCCGTACGGCGGGTACGACCAGGGCGGGTACGGAAGTGGAGAACGCGGCGACCCGGACCTCCCCCGCCTCCCCCCGGGTGTACGCCGCCAACGCGGCCTCCGTGCGCTCCAGTTGTTCGAAGACCGGCTCGGTATGGGCCAGCACCAGTCGGGCCGCGTCGGTGAGCCGTACCCGGCGGCCCTGTGCCTCCAGCAGGGTCACGCCGAGCTGCCGGGCGAGATTGGTGAGCTGCTGGGAGACCGCGGACGGGGTCATGTGCAGGGCCTCGGCCGTCGCGGTCACGGTGCCGCGCTCGCGCAGGGTGCGCAGGATCTGCAGCTTCCGGATGTCCCACTCGGCCATGCCCGGAAAGCTACACGTCAACGCCGTGAACCCGCGCCCAGCACCACCCCGCCCAGGATCAGCGCCATCGACAGCAGCTGCGGCAGCCCTGTCCTCTCGCCGAGTACCGCCCAGGAGAGCAGGGCGACGCAGACCGGCTGGAGGTGGTAGACGATGCCCGCGCGGGTCGCGCCGACCAGGGCGATGGCCCTGTTCCAGGCGAAGAAGGCCACCGCTGAGGAGGCGACGCCGACGTAGAGGAGGGGCAGGACGGTGGCGGGTGTGGGGTGGAAGGAGCCCTGCACGGTCACGCTCACCGCCTGCGCGGGCAGGAGCAGGACCGCGCCGGTCAGGAACGTGGCGAACAGGAAGCCGGTGCCGTGGAGTTCGACGGGCCTGCGGCGCAGCAGCGCGCTGTAGCCGGCGAAGCAGCAGGCCGCCGCGACCATCCACAGGTTGCCGGGTGAGAACGCCGTACCGCCGCCGAACAGCAGGGTCACGCCCGCGCAGGCGATGAGCAGGCCCGTGGTGCGGCGCGCGCCGAGGCGTACGCCGCCCAGCCGTTCGAAGACCGCCATGAGCACCGGCGACGCGGCCATGATCAGGCCCATGGTGGCGGCCGGGGTGGTCAGTCCCGCCTGGTTGACGAGGGTGTTGTAGGTGGCCACGCCGAGGAGGGAGGCGAGGAGGACGTAACGGGCGTGACGGCGCAACAGTCTCCGCTGCCGCCAGGCCTGGCGGGCGCCGAAGGGGGCTACGGCGAGGAGTGCGATGACCCAGCGCCAGAAGGCGTGCTGGACGGGCGGGACGCTGTCGTGCAGACCGCGGGAGGTGACGAAGCTGCCGGACCAGACGAGGGTGGCGAGGGCGGCGAGGGCCAGGCCGGTCGCGGGGGCGGCGGCCTTGCGGGCGGGCGCGGAGGCGGGTGCGTCGGAGGTGGTGGTCCTGGGCAGGACGGCGGCCACGGGGCTCCTTTCGGTGGGTGGTGTGCTCCTACCGTCGCAGCGCCCGATCCATCAGGTCCATCGAAACTTTCCGACCATTCTTTTCAGTTGAACCGAACGATCGGGGCCGGCCTCCACCGAGCTGCCCCACCAGCGTCGCTCCGAACGCCAGAACCATGCCCGCCACCTGCACCGGTGTGAGCGCCTGACCGAGGGCCGCCCAGCCGACCGCGGCCGCCGTGAGCGGGGAGAGCGGGCCGAGGAAGGCGACCTGGGTGGCGGTGAGCCGGCCGATGCCACGGAACCAGAGCCAGTACGCCACCGCCGTGTTGGCCAGGGCCAGGTAGAGGTAGCCGCCCACGGCGCGGGCGTCCAGGGCGGGCGGGGCCCCCTCGGCCAGGACGGAGAGCGGCGCGATGAGCAGGCCGCCCGCGGTGAGCTGCCAGCCGGTGAGCGCCGGCGGACCCACGCCGTCCGGGCGGCCCCACCGCTTGGTCAGCACCGTGCCGGCGGCCATGGAGGCGGTGGCGGCTACGGCCGCGAGCACGCCCACGGCATCGAGGGTTCCGGTTCCCTGGAGGACGACGAGACTGACCCCGCTCGCGGCGGCGACCCCGGTGACGAGCGTGCGCGGGGCCGGCCGCTGCCCGAGCAGCAGCGCCGAGAGGCCGACGACGAACAGCGGCTGGACCGAGCCGACGACGGCGGCCGTACCGCCGGGGAGCCGGTACGCCGACACGAACAGCAGCGGGAAGAAGGCGCCGATGTTCAGCGCGCCGAGCACCACCGACCGCCACCACCAGCCGCCCCGCGGCAACACCCGGGTCAGCGCCAGCAGGAGCAGCCCGGCGGGCAGGGCCCGCAGCAGGGCCGTGAACAGGGGGCGGTCCGGCGGAAGGAACACGGTGGTGACGGCGTAGGTGGTGCCCCACGAGACGGGCGCGAGCGCGGTGAGCGGAACGGTCAGGGATCGGTTCACGGCCGGGTCCTTCGGGTTCCTTCGGTACCGGCGAGGACAGGGGCCGGGGTCCGGGCGGAGGCCGAGGACTGGGCGGAGGTCGAGGCCCGGGCGGAGGTCGAGGCCCGGACGGGGGTCTGGGCAAGGGTGCCGCCGCGGGCCACCGTCGCCGGCAGCGGTCGTACCGCCTCCGCCGGAAGTCGGGGTTCCGTTCGGATCAGGAGGGCTGCGGCGACCGCCGAGGTCACGATGAGGACGGCCCAGGGCGCACGGCCGTCCAGGGCGAGCAGGGCCGTGAACAGGGAGGGCGCCACGGCCTTCGCCAGGGACCAGGACATCTGGTACGCCGCCAGATACCGGCTGCGCACCGCTTCGGGCGCCGCCGCCACCGCGAGCACCTGGGCGGCGGGGCTGTGGATCAGCTCGCCGAGGGTGTAGACGACGACCACGGCGACCAGGGCCCCGCCCAGCACCGTGTCCGAGCCGGGCCGTACGGTGCCGAGGACGATCTGCGCGGCGAAGGCGGTCGCGAACAGGCCCCCGCCCAGCGCCGCCGCCCGGGTACGCCGGGCCCCGGCCCCGCGGACCCGTGCGCCGACGCCGACCCCGGCGACCGCGCACAGCACGGTGTTGAGGGTGAACGCGGCGCCGGTGAGCATCGAGGGTCCGTGCAGGCACTCCACCATGAAGAGGGGGAAGAGGACCGACAAGGCCGAATAGCTCAGCGCGTTGAGGAAGTTGGCGCCGGTGACGACCAGGAAGGGCCGGTCGGCGAGCACGAGCCGGTAGCCGGAGCTCGCCCGGCGCGCGACCGGGGCCGCACCTGCCGTACGCCCCTGACGCGCGTGCCTCAGGGGCCGCAGCAGCAGCGCCGCGAGCGCGAAGGAGAGGGCGTTGCCCCAGGCCGCGTACGTGTAACCGGCGCTGCCCGCGAGGGAGATGACCAGCGTGGCCAGGAGCGCGCCGGCCCCGTTGCCGGCGTTCTGCAGGGCGCGCGTCGACGCCTGCAGCCGGTCCTGCCCCGCCCCGCTCGCCACCTCGCCGATCAGGGACTGCTGGGCCGCCGGGAAGGCCCGGTCGGCGGCGGCCGTGACCAGGGCGACGGCCGCGAAGGCGGGGAGGGAGTGGGCGAAGGGATAGAGGGCGAAGCCGGCGACCCGGACGCCGTACAGCGCGTACTGCACCCGCTTCGCGCCGTACCGGTCCACCGCCGTCCCGGCGAGCGGGAGCGCCGCGATGCCCGCGAGGCCGGTGACGGTGAGCACGGCGCCCACGACCGTGAAGGACAGCCCGGTGACGGCATGGAAGAAGACCAGCGTGAACGGGACGTACATGCCGGTGCCCATGCCGTTGACGGCGGCGGTGACCGGCAGGGTCCACTCGCCGGGGATGCGCTCGTTCGTTCCTGCCACCATGACCCCCTGAAGTAACTTGGTAGAAAGTAGCTTAGCATCAAGCAACTTTCTGGCAAGTCACTTACCTTCTTGCTGGCAATCACCCGGAGGGCCATACTCGGCACATGAGCGCAGGCAAGGATTCGGTGGACGCGATCATCGACCAGTGGGCGGCTGTACGGCCCGACCTCGACTCCCGGGCGATGGAGGTCTTCGGGCGGATCTACGGCCTTTCCCGCACCATGGGCGACCGCATGGAGAAGGCGTACCAGCCCTACGGCGTCTCACGCGGCGAGTTCGACGTGCTCGCGACCCTGCGCCGGGCCGGCGAGCCGTACACCCTCTCGCCGCGCCAGCTGTCGGCCACCCTCATGCTCACCACCGGCGGGATGACCGGGCGCCTCGACAAGCTGGAGAAGGCCGGCCTGCTGCGCCGCTCCCCCGATCCGCACGACCGCCGGGGCCTGAAGGTGACCCTGACCGAGAAGGGGCTGGACGTCATCGACCGGGCGGTCGGCGCGGGGCTCGCGGTCCAGACGGAGGCCCTGTCGCGCCTCGACGACGAGCAGGTCGGCCAACTGGCCGACCTGCTGAGGGAGTTGCTCGCGGGGACGCTGCAGGCGCCGCACCGGGAAGAGGGCTAGCCGCCCACGTGCGCGGCGACCGCCGCCTCGATGTCCGCAGCGTCCGCCGCGTCGGCGGCCCAGGCCGCGTATCCGTCGGGGCGGACCAGCACGGTCGTACGGCGGCCGCTCGCCCAGTGCGCCACGGTCAGCCGGTCCGCGCGGCCGGACCCCGCCTCGTACGGCTGCGGGGTGACCAGCACGAACCGGCCGCCGCGCAGCGCCTCGTAGAGGCGGCCGCCGCCGGACAGGGCGACGTCCGGGACCCGGGTGCCGGTGAGGCGGTGGGCGCCGCGCGGTGCGGGGTAGCGGTAGCCGACGCCGGTGACCTGGCCGGCGACCTTGCGCCGGGCGGGGCCGACGGCGTTCAGGAACGTGGTGAGTGCGGCGCGGGCCGCGAGGGTCCAGGGGCGCTTGGCCATGGCGAGGCGGACGATCCCGCCGCTGCTGCGCAGCACCGACCTGCCCACGGGGTGCCGCTCGGCCTGGTAGGTGTCGAGCAGCGCGGGGTCCGCGTGGCCGGTGACGACCGCGGCCAGCTTCCAGCTCAGGTTGGCCGCGTCCTGGAGGCCGGTGTTCATGCCCTGGCCGCCGGCCGGGGTGTGCACGTGCGCGGCGTCGCCGGCCAGGAAGACCCGGCCGGCCCGGTAGGCGGGCGCCTGCCGTTCGTCGCTGTGGAAGCGGGACATCCAGCGGGCGTCGTGCATCCCGTAGTCCCGGCCGAGGGCGAGCCGGGTGATCTCCTGGACCTCCGCCAGGTCCAGCGGCTCGGTGTCGGGGACGTTGCGGCCGCGGTGCCAGCCGATCACCCGGTAGTAGCCGTCGCCGAACGGCGCGAGGAAGGCGAAGGCGTCGCCGACGGCGTTGACGGTGAGCAGGGTCGGCGGCTTCTCCGCGAGCCGGACGTCGGCGAGGACGACGGACCGGATCACCGACTTGCCCGGGAACGGCAGCCCGATCGCGTCCCGCACGATGCTGCGCATGCCGTCGGCGCCGACGACGTACGCCGCCCGCAGCCGCTCCGTACGTCCCTCCGGCCCGCGCGCCTCCACGGTCACCCCGTCGGCGTCCTGCGTGAGCCCGGTCAGCTCGGTCTCATGGCGGAACTCGGCCCCCGCCTCGACCGCCCGGCGCTCCAGGACCTTCTCGACCTCGTACTGCGGGAGGACGAGCAGGTGGTTGAAACGGGAGGGGAGGGCGGCGAGGTCGACGGTGAGCCGGCCGAAGAGGTTGAGACGGTCGAGGGGTTGACCGGCCTTTTCGAGGTCGTCGGCGAGAGCGCGGGCGTCGAGCTGTTCCAGGGTGCGGGCGTGCAGGACGAAGGCGCGGGAGAGGTTGCTGATCTTGTGGGGGCGCTTTTCGAGGACGGTGACCGGGACGCCGGCGGTGGCGAGGTCGCCGGCGAGGAGCAGGCCGGTGGGGCCGGAGCCGACGACGATGACGGATCCGGGCGTGCCGGTGACATCGGTGGTGCTGGTGCCGTTGTTGCCAGTGGTGCCGGTCATGGTGGCCTCCTGGATGTCAACGCCCGTTGGCCAACACTTGTTGGTCAACGCTTGTTGGCAACAGTAGGAGCGGTCTGCCGGGGAGTCAACACTTGTTGGCCCACACGCGTTGGCCTACGCTCGTTGGCATGACCGGCAGCACGAAGACGAACCAGGCGCGCCGCTCCGACGCCACCCGCACCGCCATCCTCGACGCCGCCCGCGAGCGCTTCGCCGCCGACGGCTACGAGCGGGCCACCATCCGGGCGATCGCCCGGGACGCGCACATCGACCCGTCCATGGTGATGCGCTACTACGGCAGCAAGGAGGGCCTCTTCGCGGCGGCCGTCGCGCTGGATCTGCGGCTGCCCGACCTGACGCGGGTGCCGCGGGACGAGGTGGGCCGGGCGCTGGTGAGCCACTTCCTCGATATGTGGGAGGAGAACGAGGAGCTGACGGCCGTCCTCCGGGTCGGCGCCACCAACCAGGCCGGGGCAGAGCGGATGCAGGGCGTCTTCCGGGACCAGCTGCTGCCGCTGGCCCGGCAGGTGTGCCCCGACCCCGAGCAGGTTCCGGCGCGGGCCGCGCTGTGTGCCGCGCAGCTGCTCGGACTGGCCCTCACCCGCTATGTGCTGCGCCTGCCGGCGGCGCGGGAACTGCACCGCGAGGAACTGCAGGCGTGGCTCGGGCCGACCGTACAGCGGTATCTGACCGCGCCGAGCCCTTGAGCGGGACCGCCACGGCAAGAACCGAATACGGCACGCACGACGAAAACACCGAGGGCGCCGACCCCACCCGGGTACGGCGTCGCACGCGTACCGGCGGGAGGACAGGCGCCCCCGGCGAGGGAACCGGTGTCCGGTCAGGCCTTGGCGTCGGCCCCGGACTTCACCTTGGACGAGGGCTTGATGGTCCTGATCTTGGACTTGTCCAGCGCCATCACCAGACCGGCGATGACCACGAACAGCGCGATCGGGATCAGCACGTAGAGGCCCAGCGTCTGGATGACGCTCAGGCCGGGGCCGGGGTCGTCGCCGTCGTCGCGGGTCAGCGCGAGCGCGGGGGACGACATGAGCAGCATCATCAGCGTCGTACCGGCGGCCAGGGCGCCGGCGCGCAGGGCGTTCTTCTTGTCCACGATCTCAAGTTAGCGAACCACCCGGAAGGGCGCGCGCCCGGGGTCCCGTACCGGGGGTTCACACGCCCTTGGCCTGCTCGAACACATGGAGTAGTGCCCGCAGTCGCGGGGAGGCCGTCAGTTCCTCCAGCGGCACGGGCCGGCCGTCGCGGTCCGCGATCGGCAGCCGCCAGTTCGGGTACTGGTCCCAGGTCCCCGGGAGATTCTGCGGGCGGCGGTCGCCGACACCGTCCGGGAGCCAGACGCCGATCAGCCGGGCCGGGGTGCGCAGCAGGAAGCGGTGGACGGCGCGGATCTCCTCCTCCTCGTCGCTGCCGGGCGGTCCGGCGGCCGCCAGGTCCAGCAGGCCGAGGCTGCCCAGCAGGGCGAGCCACTCGGCGGTGTCGGCGACGGCCTCGGCGCGTTCCTCGGTCGCCGGGCGGGTGAGCAGGCCCAGCCGGTCGCGCAGGTCGACGTGGTCGCCGGTGAGCCGGGCGGCGGTGGGCGGCAGGTCGTGGGTGGTGGCGGTGGCCAGGCAGTCGGCGCGCCAGCGCTCGGGCGGCAGCGGGCGTCCGTCGCCCTCCCAGTCTCGTTCGAACCACAGCACCGAGGTGCCGAGCACCCCGCGCCGCTGCAGCGTCTCGCGCACCCCGGGCTCGACGGTGCCGAGGTCCTCGCCGATGACGACGGCCCCGGCGCGGGTGGCCTCCAGGGCGAGGATCGCGAGCATGGCGTCGGCGTCGTAGCGGACGTAGGTCCCTCCGGTGGGCGGGCTGCCCTGGGGGACCCACCACAGCCGGAACAGGCCCATGACGTGGTCGATGCGCAGGGCGCCGGCGTAGCGGAAGAGGGCGCGCAGGAGCTCGCGGTAGGGGGCGTAGGCGGTGGCGGTGAGCCGGTCGGGGCGCCAGGGCGGCAGGCCCCAGTCCTGGCCGCGGGCGTTGAAGGCGTCGGGCGGGGCGCCGACGGACATGCCTGCGGCGAACACATCCTGCTGGGCCCAGGCGTCGGCGCCGACGGGGTGCACGCCGACGGCGAGGTCGTGCACGATCCCGACGGGCATGCCTGCCTCGCGGGCGGCGCGCTGGGCGGCACGCAGCTGGCCGTCGGTGAGCCAGGCGAGGCGGGCGTGGAACTCCACCCGGTCGGCGAGGCCGGCGCGGGCGCGCGCGGTCTCGGCCGAGCGGGGGTCCCGCAGGGCCGACGGCCACTGCCGCCAGTCGCAGCCGTGGATCTCGGCGAGGGCGTACCAGGTGGCGTGGTCGTCGAGGGCCTGGCCGTGGGCGGCGCGGAAGTCGTCGTAGGCGGCCCGGCGGCCGGGGCCGAGGGGGACGGCCAGGACCAGGTCCAGCGCCTCGCGCTTGACCTCCCACACCGCGTCCCGGTCGATGAGGGCGCCCTTGTCGAGGACGGCGGCGCGCAGCCGTTCGGCCCGCTCCAGCAGGCCGCTCAGCCGCTCGCGGTCCGGGGCGTACGCGTACTCGGGGATGTCCTCGATCCGCAGATGCACCGGGTCGGGGAAGCGGCGGGAGGACGGGCGGTACGGGGAGGGGTCGGTGGGGGCGCCGGGCACGGCCGCGTGCAGCGGGTTGACCTGGACGAATCCGGCGCCGGCGGTGCGTCCGGCCCAGCCGGCCAGCTCGGCGAGGTCGCCGAGGTCTCCCATGCCCCAGGAGCGGCGGGAGAGCAGGGAGTACAGCTGGACGAGGAGGCCGTACGAGCGGCCGGGCGGGGCGGGCAGCCGGTCGGGGGCGACGACGAGGTGCGCGTGGCCGGTGCGGCCGTCGGGTGCGAGGGCGGTCACCCGGTGCACGCCGAGCGGCAGGTCCGCGGTGGTGTCCCGGTCCTCCCCCGCCTCGGTCTCGACGCGCAGGCGGGTACCGGGCGGCAGTGCGGCGAGGGCGGCGGGGCCCTGCGGGTCGCCGGCCCAGTGCACGAGCGTCGGCGGCAGCAGGCGCTCGCGCAGCTCGCGTTCACGGGCGGCGAGGGCGGTGCGTACGGCGGCGGGCCCGGCCGCGTCGACGCCGAGGGCGGCCAGGGCGGCGACCACGGCGGAGGCGGGGACCGGGACGTCGCGGCCCGGGGCGGGGCTGTATGAGGTGGCGACCCCGTGCAGCCCGGCGAGCCGGGCCAGGTCCTCGTCCGCGAGGTCCGCAGGGTCCTCGAACGCCGCGGTCATCTACGGCCTCGCGCCGGAGCCGCCGGACTCGTACGAGCCCGCGCCGTAGGTGTCGGACTCGTACGAGCCCGCGCCGAAGGCGTCCGACTCGCTGGTCAGCGGGGTGGCCTCGGCGAGCGGCGGCTCGCTGGTCAGGGGCTCGGCGTCGGGCAGGGGCGGCTCGCTGGTCAGCGGGGCCTGGGCGCAGGCGCTCTCCGCGCTGAACACGCACAGCGCGGCGTCGCCGGTCGGGGCGGACGGGGCCGCCCCGCGTTTCCACTGGGCCGGGATCGGGAGTCGAGCCGGTGCGACCACGGGGGTCTCCTTCGGGTGACGGTCGGATGCTGCGGTTTTGAACGGATTACGGCAGGCCTACCCCGTGTCGGCGTCCGCACTCCCGAGAGCCACTCGAACACACCTCCACGCCGATCCACTGATCACTATTCACTCAGTACATGTATCGAGTGCATAATGATCGCCATGAGCACCCGCCACATCCTTCTGGGTCTGCTCGCGGCAGGGCCGAGCCATGGCTACGACCTGAAGCGACGCCACGACGAACGCTTCCCGCAGGCCCGTCCGCTGGCCTACGGGCAGGTCTACACGACCCTGCAGCGCCTGGTCCGGGACGGCCTCGCGGAGGTGGAGGGCACCGACGCGGACGGCGGTCCGGAGCGCACGCTGTACCGCTCGACGGACGCCGGTGCGGGCGAACTGGCCCGCTGGGCACAGGAGATCGCCCCGCCGGCGCCCTTCGTGGCGAACGAGATCTTCGCCAAGGTCGTCGTGTCGATTCTGGCCGACGGCGACCCGGCCGCCTATCTGCGTGCCCAGCGGGCCGCGCACATGGAGCGGATGCGGCAGCTCACGGCCGTCAAGACCGACAGCAACGCCGATCTGGCGACCGTGCTGTCGGCCGACTACGCCCTCAACCACCTCGACGCCGACCTCCGCTGGATGAACACCACGGCGGCCCGGCTGACCATTCTGACCGCGGAGGTCGACGGAGCATGACCCACCAGGGGGACACCTCGGCCCCGGTTCTCACGGGCCGGGGCATCGTCAAGGACCACGGCAGGACGCCGGCGCTGCGCGGCGCCTCCGCCGACCTGCACGCCGGCGAGATCCTCGCCGTGACGGGGCCCAGCGGCAGCGGCAAGTCCACGTTGCTGCACTGCCTCGCGGGCATCGTCCGCCCGGACGCGGGCTCGGTGGTCTACGCCGGGCAGCGGCTGGACCGGCTCCCGGAGAAGCGGCTGAGCGAGCTGCGCCGCACCGACTTCGGCGTGGTCTTCCAGTTCGGGCAGCTGATCCCGGAGCTGACCGCCGTGGACAACGTGGCGCTGCCGCTGATGCTGGCGGGCGCCGGCCGCGCCGAGGCCCGGGAGCGGGCCGGTACGTGGCTGGAGCGGTTCGGGGTGCGCGGGCAGGAGGCGTTGCGGCCCGGCGAGATGAGCGGCGGCCAGACGCAGCGGGTCGCCCTGGCCCGGGCGCTGGTGACCGGGCCCGGGGTGGTCTTCGCCGACGAGCCGACGGGCGCGCTGGACTCGCTGGCGACCGAGCAGGTGATGACGGCCCTGGTCCACACGGCCCGCGAGTCGGGCGCGGCGGTGCTGCTGGTCACGCACGACGCCCAGGTGGCGGCGTACGCGGACCGCGAGGTGCGGCTGAGCGACGGCGCCGTGGTGCCGGCGGAGGTGACGGCATGACGGCATGGACTCTCCCCGGAAGGACGGCAGAGGCACGCCCCGGGACCCGCGCCGGTGTGTCGGTCGACGCCCGGCTGGCCTGGCGGCTGGTCCGGGGCTCGGACCGGCGGGAGTGGTGGCGGCTCGGGCTGACGGCGGCCGGGGCCGCGCTCGCCACCGGGTTCGCGCTCGCGGCCGTCGCGCTGGCCTCGCTGCACGGCCAGTACCAGGTGTCCTTCGGCCACGGCCTGCTGAACCAGCCGGGCGAGCGCTCGGGGGCGGTCTTCGGCCTGCTGCTCCTGCTGGTGCCGGTGCTGGGGTTCCTCGGGCAGTGCGCGCGGATCGGCGCCGTGCACCGCGACCGGCGGCTGGCCGGGCTACGGCTGGCGGGCGCCGGCCCGGCGCAGGTGCGCCGGATCGCCGCGCTGGAGACGGGGGCGGCCTGTCTGCTGGGCTCGGTCCTCGCCACCGCCGTCTGCGTCGCCGTCCTGCTGGGCGTGTGGAGCAGCCCGACCTCCTGGGCCTGGGCCGGGACCGTGCTGGTCCTGCTGGGGGTGCCGGTGCTGGGCGCGGTGGCGGGCGCGCTGGCGCTGCGCCGGGTGGTGGCCTCGCCGCTGGGCTGGGTGCGCCGGGTACGGCCGAGCAGCGGGCGCGGTCCGGGGCTGCTGTTCGTCGCCGGTGTGCTGCTGGTGCTGCTGCCGGCGCTGTGGGCCGTGACGAACACCTCCGGCACCGACCGCGGCCAGGCGCCGCTGATGGTGTTCGCACTGGTCATCGCGGTCGGCGCGGGCACGGTGTGGCTGGCCGGGGGCACGGCCGGGGCGGTCGGGCGACTGCTGGCGGCACGGGCCCGCGGTGCGGCGACGCTGATCGCGGCGGAGCGGCTGCGCGACGACCCCTGGGCGGCGGCCCGCACCCACGCGGCGGTGCTGCTGGTCACCGTCGTCGGCACGGGCTTCGCCGGGGTCCGGCGGACGCTGCTGGCCGACCTGCGCCGGGCGAGCCTCGACCACTCGCTCGGCACGGACATGGCCTTCTACACGACGGGCATCGATCTGACCGCCGTCGCGATCCTCGTCGCCCTCCTGATCACCCTCTCCGGTCTCGCCGTCGGCACCGCCGAGTCGGTGGCGAACCGCCGTCGGGGCCTGGCCGCACAGATCGCCTCCGGGGTCCCCTGGGCGGTGCTCGGCCGGGCGCTGCTGCTGGAGACGGCGCTGCCGCTGGCCCCGGCGGTCGTGCTGGCGGGCGCGGGCGGCACGGCGATCGGCCTCTGGTACGCCTCGCTGACCCAGGGCCGGCCCACCCTGGGCGTGCCGTACACCGCGCTGCTGGTGCCGGTGGGCGTGTACGCCTGCTGCCTGCTCGCGGCGGCCGCCTCGCTGCCCCTGCTGCGCCGTTCGGCACGCCCGGGGGAACTGCGGTACGCGTGAGCCTCGAGGCTCCGGGGGAACTGCGGTACGCGTGAGCCTCAAGGCTCCGGGGGCACGGGGGGCTCCCGGAGCCGGTTCGCGCCCTTGCCTCGCCTGCGCGAGGTCCCGGCGGGTACGCGAAGGCCCGGATCGCCGTCAGGCAGAAATGCCGTCGATCCGGGCCAGGGCATCGTCCGCGCCGTACGGCTGCAAGTAGGGCAGCCAGCGCGGATCCCTATGCCCGGTGCCGATGATGCGCCAGGCCAGCCCGGTCGGCGGAGCCGGTTTGTGCCGCAGACGCCACCCCAGTTCGACGAGGTGACGGTCGGCCTTCACGTGGTTGCAGCGGCGGCAGGAGGCCACCACGTTGTCCCAGACGTGCTTGCCCCCGCGACTGCGCGGGATGACGTGGTCGACGCTGGTTGCGACGCCACCGCAGTACATGCACCGGCCCCCGTCGCGCGCGAACAGCGCACGTCGGGTGAGAGGAACGGGCCCCCTATAGGGAACCCGGACGAATCGCTTGAGCCGGACCACGCTGGGTGCGGGGACTGTGACGGTTGCGCTGTGCATAAAGGCGCCGGATTCCTCGAGGGAGACAGCCTTGTTCTCCAGGACGAGGATGAGCGCGCGGCGGAGCGGTACGACGCCGAGCGGCTCGTACGACGCGTTGAGAACCAGGACATGCGGCACGGGTGCCTCCTTGGGCGTCGGCGGCGCGTGGCTCGCGCCGGGACGATCTGCAGTCAGTCTCCCCTCATGCCTGGTGGAAGCGCCACCATGTCCCGGTAACGGGCTGGGAGTGTTTTCGACCACACCCCATTCATCCCCCGGATCATGACCAGTTCAAGCCAGGGTGAGTCCCGTCTCTCCTGTGCCCCTCCTTGGCAGATCCGCGCGAGGCACACACAATGCCCCGTTAGTGTGGTGGCCCTGTCCGTCCGGTGACCTTTCCGTGACCTTGAAGACCTTGACCGCCCGCCGGCACGGACCGCGCAGCACCTGGAGGTATCTGCCGTGTCGTCCTTGCCCGCCGTCCTGCTGGCCGCCGGTGCGTCGCCGACGCCGTCCCCCTCCCCCTCCGGCTCGACGGAGCCGGCCGTGCCGTCGCTCCAGGACGCCCAGGAGAGCGCGACGAACGCGGCGAGCTGGGTCGAGCAGAACTGGTCGACATGGCTCGCGATGGGGCTGCAGATCCTGCTGATCCTGGTGGTCGCGGTCGCGCTGCGCGCGATGGTGCGGCGGGCGATCACCAAGCTGATCGACCGCATGGGCCGCACCGCCGAGGCCGTGAACGGCACGGCGCTGGGCGGTCTGCTGGTCAACGCCGAGCGGCGCCGGCAGCGCTCGCAGGCGATCGGCTCGGTGCTGCGGTCGGTGGCGAGCTTCCTGATCCTCGGTACGGCCGCGCTGATGGTGCTGTCCACCTTCAAGATCAACCTGGCGCCGCTGCTGGCGTCGGCCGGTGTGGCCGGTGTGGCGATCGGTTTCGGCGCCCGGAACCTGGTCACCGACTTCCTCTCCGGCGTGTTCATGATCCTGGAGGACCAGTACGGCGTCGGTGACGTGATCGACGCGGGCGTGGCCACCGGCGAGGTGATCGAGGTCGGGCTGCGCGTGACCAAGCTGCGGGGCGCCGACGGCGAGATCTGGTACGTCCGCAACGGTGAGGTCAAGCGCATCGGTAACCTCTCGCAGGGCTGGGCGACGGCGGGGGTCGACGTGACGGTGCGGGCGAGCGAGGACCTGGACCGGGTCAAGGCCACGCTGGACGACGTCGCCGAGCACCTGAGCAAGGAGGAGCCCTGGAACGAGCTGCTGTGGGGCCCGGTCGAGGTCCTCGGCCTGGACTCGGTCCTGATCGACTCCATGGTGGTGCGGGTCTCGGCGAAGACCATGCCGGGCAAGGCGCTGACGGTCGAACGCGAGCTGCGCTGGCGGATCAAGCGGGCGTTCGACGCGGCGCACATCCGCATCGTGGGCGGCGCGACGTCGGTCGAGGACGCGGAGGACACCCCGGACCCGGCGGCCTCGGTGGCGGCCCCGTCGGTGTACTCCAACGCGGACTCCGCGCAGGCGAAGGCGACGGCACCGATCGCTCCGCAGCCTCCTGCGGCTCCGGGCAAGTAGCCGGGCGACGACCGGGCAACGAGGGGAACGGTTCCAGCACACTCGTTCGAGTGAACAGGCGGGGCATTCCGGCGCGCGGTGCGCGTGGGGTGCCCCATCGTTCTGCCCATGAGCACCGATTCCGGTCGGCAGAAGTCCCGCTCGTCGGCACGGGCAACGGATACCGGTTCACCGACAGGCCCGGGACCACGACAGCGCTGATCATCCCCGACGTGTACGCATGGCACCTAAGGGCGACCAGTGCCGACGAATCGCACTTCGCGACCCACCCGGGCTGGTACCCCGCCGACATGCTCAAGCTGGTCGGCGAGGTCACCTCCACCAACCACGAGACCGACACCGGCCCCAAGTTCCGCACCTACGCCGCCGTGGGAGTCCCGATCTACGTCCTGGTCAACCGCCACTCCAAGACGGCCCACTGCTACACGGACCCTGTCCTCCCCGGCGACGACCCCACCGAGGCCTACTACGACACCGACACCAAGGTCAGCCTCGGCGAACCACTCCCCCTCCCGGAGCCGTACCCCACCCTCGACACCGCCCCCTTCGTCACCGACTGACCAGCCGCGCTATCTGACACAGCGCGACGAACGCACTCGTCCTGCGCAGGCCTGAGCCGCTCGTCAGGTTGCCGTCGGTGTGGATCTCCATGTGGGCCTCTCCCGAGGAGTCGTCGAAGGTCACCGTGCCCCTGACGGAGCGCCGGCCCCGGAACGGGCGCCAGCGGAAGTGGAGTTCCTCGCCGTTCAGCACATCCCACGCCCGCTCCGACGTGCACAGGTCGGCCCTCAGGCGCGCGGCGCGGTCGGGCGGAAACGTGTGCCTCTGGGTGGCGGCCAGCACCTCGGCCGTGAGCGGTATGCCGGTGCCGCGGGCCCGGCGGACCAGGGCGCCGTACAGGTAGAGGGCGACGGGGAAGCAGATGAACGCGCAGATGGCGGGCTCCAGGCTGACGTCGGCGACCGCCGACCAGGACAGCCCGTCGTCCGCGGCGTCCAACATGCTCAGCGTGATCATCAGCGGCAGGAAGTCGGCCATCGTGGCCGTCCACAGCTTCCACAGGAGTCTTCGGTCGGGCACCTTCACCATCCGCTCGTCAACGGCCGGGCCACTCACCCGGACAAGCGGATCAAAGATCAGCACGCTGTGAAGCGGATGTACAGCCCTGCCCTTTGAGATAACGACTCCGTCTCCTCGGCGCCGTTGTCTATTGACGCCCCCTTCGTCCTGGGCTTACGTTCCTCCCACCCCAATAGGAAAGTTTCCTAACAATGATCTCCGGACGGCCAGTGATCAAGACTGGACGTTCCCGCCAGGTCATTGAGAAGCTGGGCGGCTGGAAAGGCAGGTGTCGACGCCATGGCAGGAACCGCCGGTACGCCGGGCACCCCGCGCGTGCTGCGCGCCATGAACGACCGTGCCGCCCTGGACCTCCTGCTGGAGCACGGTCCGCTGTCGCGCACCCGGATCGGGAAGCTCACCGGCCTGTCCAAGCCCACCGCCTCGCAACTGCTGGCCCGCCTGGAGGCGGCCGGACTGGTCCGGGTCACCGGCACCAGCGAGGGCCGGCCCGGCCCCAACGCCCAGCTGTACGCCGTCAACCCCACGGCCGCGCACGCCGCCGGGCTCGATGTCACCCCCACCCGCATCCGCGCCGCCGTCGCCGACATCACCGGCCGGACGGTGGGGGAGTACGAGCTGCCCACCCCCGGGCGGCGGCCCGCACAGCCCGTCGTCCAGCAGGCCACGGAGGCGCTCGACGGGGCCGTCAAGGCCGCCGGGCTCGCCCGGTCCGATGTGCACCGGCTGGTCATCGGCACCCCGGGCGCCTTCGACCCCACCACCGGGCGGCTGCGCTACGCCTCCCACCTCCCCGGCTGGCACTCCCCCACCCTGCTCGACGAGCTCGCGGCCGCCCTGCCGATGCCGGTGGAGTACGAGAACGACGTCAACCTCGTCGCCCTCGCCGAACAGCGGCTCGGGGCGGCCAAGGGCCACGCGGACTTCGTGCTGCTGTGGAACCAGGAAGGCCTCGGCGCCGCCCTGGTCCTCGGCGGCCGGCTGCACCGCGGCTGGACCGGCGGCGCCGGCGAGGTCGGCTTCCTGCCGGTACCCGGCACGCCCCTGGTGCGGCAGGTGACCAAGGCCAACAGCGGCGGCTACCAGGAGCTGGCCGGCTCCCAGGCCGTACCGAAGCTGGCCCGGGAACTCGGCATCCCGGATGTGCCGTCGGGGTCGTACACCGAGGTCGCCGCCGAGCTCGTGGCCCGGGGCGCCGATCACGCCTCCGGCCCCTACCGGGAGCTGCTGCGGACCTACGCGACCCGGCTCGCCACCGGTCTCGCCTCGCTCGTCTCCGTCCTCGACCCCGAACTCGTCGTCCTGAGCGGCTCCGCGCTGACGGCCGGCGGCGAGGGCCTGCGCGCCCTCGTCCAGGCCGAGCTGGAGGAGCTGGCCGCGGCCCGCCCCCGGCTGGTCGTCGGCGACGTCCACGAACACCCCGTTCTGCGCGGCGCGTTGGAGTCCGCGCTCGTGACCACCCGCGACGAGGTCTTCGACACCTCGCGCTGACCCCCGGCAGCACCCTCCTCCGTCCACCCGCCCCAGGGAGACCTCGCCATGCCCGACGTCATACCTTCAGTTGCCCGAAAGACGGCTTTTGTCCTGACCGCGTCGCTGGCTCTGCTCACCACCGCCTGCACCGGCCAGTCCAACTCGGGCGCCACGGACGACGCCTCGAAGGACACCACCATCAACTTCTGGCACGCCTGGAGCGCGCCGAACGAGGTGAAGGCCGTCACATCCCTGGTCGCCGGCTTCGAGAAGGCGCACCCCAACATCCATGTGAACGTCGTCGGCAACATGACGGACGACAAGATCAACCAGGCGCTGCGGTCGGGCGGCGACAAGGCGCCGGACGTGATCTCCTCGTTCACCACCAACAATGTGGGCAAGTTCTGTTCCTCGGGCGCGCTGGTCGACCTCAACCCCTTCTTCAAGAAGTCCGGGATCGACCCCGAGAAGACGTTCCCGAAGCCCATGAACGAGTACACCCAGTTCGACGGCAACCGCTGCACGGTGCCGCTTCTCGGTGACGCGTACGGGCTCTACTACAACAAGACGGCGTTCGAGAAGGCCGGTATCGCGAATCCGCCGAAGACCTGGTCCGAGTTCGAGGCCGACGCCAAGAAGCTGACCATCACCGACGGGGACTCCTACAAGCAGCTCGGATTCATGCCGGACTACCACGGCTGGGAGTCCACCACCGAGCACTACTTCGCCCAGTTCTCGCCGACGTACTTCGACAAGGACGGCAAGTCGGACCTCGCCAAGGACCCGGCTTTCGAGAAGGGCTTCGCACTCCAGAAGCGGCTCGTGGACGAACTCGGCGGATTCCAGAAGCTGGAGAAGTTCCGGGCGACGCTGGGTGACGAGTGGGGCCCCAAGCACCCCTTCCACACCGGTCAGGTCGCCATGCAGCTCGACGGCGAGTGGCGGCTCGGGATGGCCGAGCAGGCCAAGCCGAAGTTCGAGATCGGAGTGGCCCCGCTGCCCGTGCCCGACGAGCAGGTCGCGCAGTACGGCAAGGGCTACATCACCGGCACCGTCGCGGGCATCGCCGCCACCAGCCACAAGCAGAACGCGGCCTGGGAATTCGTCAAGTACATCACGACGGACACGAACGCCGTGGTCGGATTCGCCGACGACATCCACAACGTGCCGTCCACGCTGGCCGCGCTGAAATCCCCGAAGCTGACGTACGACCCTCGCTTCAAGACGTTTCTCGACATCGCCGCCGACCCGAACTCGGCCACGACTCCCGCCTCCATCAACGGCGGCCAGTACCTGGTGACGATCCAGCAGTTCGGGTACGACTACGAAAGCGGCAAGGTCACCGATCTGAAGGCCGGGCTGAAGAAGACGGCCGCGCAGATCGACACGGACATCGCGCAGGCGAAGTAGCCGATGAGTACGGTCACTCTGGCGTCGAAGCGCCGCCGCGCGGCGCTTCGCACCGTCGCCTTCATGTCGCCCTGGCTGATCGGCTTCGCGGTCTTCTTCGCGTATCCGCTGATCTCGACGGTCTATTTCTCCTTCATGCACTACGACGGCTTCAGGCCGCCGACGTGGAGCGGAGGGAAGAACTGGCGTTACGTCTTCGAGCACTACCCTCTCTTCTGGCCGGCCCTGCGCAACACGCTGTGGCTGGTGCTGGTGATGGTGACGCTCCGGGTCGTCTTCGGGCTCGGCATCGGACTGCTCATCACCAAGATCAAGGCGGGCACGGGGGTCTTCCGCACCCTGTTCTACCTGCCGTACCTGGCCCCGCCGGTCGCCGCGACCATGGCCTTCGCCTTCCTGCTCAACCCCGGCACGGGCCCGGTCAACTCGATCCTGCAGAAGGTGGGCATCCCGGCGCCGGGCTGGTTCAACGACCCCGCCTGGTCCAAGCCGGCCCTGACCCTGCTGGCGCTGTGGGGCATCGGCGACCTCATGGTCATCTTCATGGCCGCGCTGCTGGACGTGCCGACCGAGCAGTACGAGGCGGCCGAGCTGGACGGGGCCTCGGCCTGGCAGCGCTTCCGGTACGTCACCCTGCCGAACATCTCCCCGATCGTGATGTTCGCGGTCGTCACCGGCGTGATCCAGACCATGCAGTACTACACCCAGCCGCTGATCGCCGGGAAGGTCGCCTCCGGGGTGATCCAGGGCGCGGGCACCCAGTTCGAGCCCGGCTACCCGGACAAGTCCACCCTCACCCTCCCCCAGCTCGTCTACAACCTCGGCTTCCAGCGCTTCGACTACGGCTCGGCCTGCGTGGTGGCGCTGGTGCTGTTCGCCCTGTCGATGGTGTTCACCGGGTTCCTGATGCGGCGCCGGGGCGGTCTCATCCAGGCAGGTGACTGACCATGACCCAAGTACTGGACCAGCCGGTGAAGCCGGCACCCCCGGTCGTGTCCGTGGCCGAGCGCGCGGCCCGGCGCAGGGCGCTGTTCGAGTGGATCGCGGTCCACTCCCTCGGTGTCGCCGCCGCGCTGTTCTTCACCCTTCCCTTCGTGTTCGTGTTCCTGACCTCGCTGATGAGCGACACCCAGGCGCTCAGCCGCGATCTGATCCCGCACACCTGGGAGTGGGGCAACTACCAGAAGGTCTTCGACACGCCCGGCTTCCTGACCTGGTGGAAGAACACGCTGATCTACGCCGGCCTGGGCACCGTGCTCACCGTCGTCACCTCGATCCCGGTGGCGTACGCGCTCGCCAAGTTCCGCTTCCGGGGCCGCAATCTGTCGCTGATGCTGGTGATCTCGATGATGATGCTGCCGCCACAGGTGATCATCATCCCGATGTACCTGTTCTGGGCGAAGCAGCTGGACCTGTCCGGCACGCTGTGGCCGCTGATCATCCCGATGGCGTTCGGCGACGCGTTCTCCATCTTCCTGCTGCGCCAGTTCCTGATGACGATCCCGAACGAGTACCTGGACGCGGCGCGGGTGGACGGCTGCGGAGACCTCAGGACGCTGCTGAAGGTCGTCCTGCCCATGGCCAGGCCGGGCATCGCCGCCGTCGCACTCTTCCAGTTCTTCTACGCCTGGAACGACTACTTCGGCCCGCAGATCTACGCGTCCGAGAACCCCGGCGCGTGGACGCTGAGTTACGGCCTGGAGTCCTTCAAGGGCGCCCACCACACCGACTGGAACCTCACGATGGCCGCGACCGTGCTGGTCATGGCCCCCGTGATCCTCGTGTTCTTCTTCGCCCAGAAGGCGTTCGTCGAGGGCGTCACGCTCACCGGAGTGAAGGGTTAACCCATACATGAAGCTCACCGTGGTCGGCGGCGGCTCGACCTACACCCCCGAACTCATCGACGGCTTCGCACGCCTGAGGGACACCCTGCCGGTCGAGGAACTCGTCCTCGTGGATCCGGCGGCGGAGCGCCTGGAACTGGTGGGCGGGCTGGCCCGGCGGATCTTCGCCAAACAGGGTCACCCCGGCCGGATCGTCACCACCGCCGACCTGGACGCCGGCGTCGACGGCGCCGACGCCGTGCTGCTCCAACTGCGCGTCGGCGGCCAGGCGGCCCGCGAGCAGGACGAGACCTGGCCGCTGGAGTGCGGCTGCGTCGGCCAGGAGACCACCGGCGCGGGCGGCCTGGCCAAGGCGCTGCGCACGGTCCCGGTCGTCCTCGACATCGCCGAACGCGTCCGCCGTGCCAACCCGCGCGCGTGGATCATCGACTTCACCAACCCGGTCGGCATCGTCACCCGCGCCCTGCTCCAGGCCGGGCACCGGGCGGTCGGCCTGTGCAACGTGGCGATCGGCTTCCAGCGGAAGTTCGCGGGGCTGCTGGGCGTGGCCCCGGCCGACGTCCATCTCGCCCACGTCGGGCTCAACCACCTCACCTGGGAGACGGCGGTACGGCTGGGCGGCCCCGAGGGCGAGAACGTCCTGCCCAAGCTGCTGGCCGAGCACGGCGACACCGTCGCCGACGACCTGCACCTCCCGCGCCCCCTCCTGGACCGCCTCGGCGTGGTCCCCTCCTACTACCTGCGCTACTACTACGCCCACGACGAGGTCGTACGCGAACTGCGGACCAAGCCGTCCCGGGCCGCGGAAGTGGCCGCCATGGAGCGGGAGTTGCTGACGATGTACGGCGACCCGGCCCTGGACGAGAAACCGGCGCTGCTCGCCAGGCGCGGCGGCGCCTACTACTCGGAGGCGGCCGTGGACCTGGCGGCGGCGCTGCTGGGCGGGGGCGGCAGCCCCTACCAGGTGGTGAACGCCTTCAACAAGGGCACACTGCCCTTCCTCCCCGACGACGCGGTGATCGAGGTGCAGGCGGCGGTCGGGCCGGCCGGCCCGGTCCCGCTGCCGGTGCCGGAGCCGGACCCCCTGTTCTCCGGGCTGATCGCGAACGTGACGGCGTACGAGGACCTGGCCCTGGAGGCGGCGCTGCGCGGCGGCCGCGACCGCGTCTTCCGCGCCCTGCTCGCCCATCCGCTGATCGGCCAGTACACGTACGCCGACGCCCTCACCGACCAGCTGATCGCACACAACCGGGAGCACCTCGCGTGGGCCTGACCTCACCTCTTCCCGCAGGGGTTCTCGCCATCGACGCCGGCAACAGCAAGACCGACGTGGCCGTGGTCACCGCCGCCGGGGAGGTACTGGCCACGGCCCGCGGCGGTGGTTTCCGGCCGCCCGCGGTGGGGGTTGCGGCGGCGCTGGACGCGCTGGCCGACCCGGTGGGGCGCGCCTTCGCGGACGCGGGTGTCACGTCCGTCTCGCACGTCTCGGCGTGTCTCGCCAACGCCGATCTCCCCGTCGAGGAGGAGCAGTTGGCGACCGCGCTCCGGGCGCGCGGCTGGGGCGCGTCGGTGGAGGTGCGCAACGACACCTTCGCGATCCTGAGGGCGGGCGTAGCCGAGCCGCGCGGGGTGGCCGTGGTGTGCGGGGCGGGCATCAACTGCGTCGGGATGCGCCCCGACGGCCGTACCGCGCGCTTTCCCGCCATCGGCCGTATCTCCGGTGACTGGGGCGGGGGCTGGGGCCTGGCGGAGGAGGCGCTGTGGTTCGCGGCCCGCGCGGAGGACGGCCGCGGCGAGCCGACGGCGCTCGCTCGCACCCTGCCCGGCCACTTCGGCCTGCCGACGATGTACGCGCTGATCGAGGCACTCCACCTGGAGCACGTCGGCCACGACCGCCGGCACGAGCTGACCCCGGTGCTCTTCGCGACGGCCGCCGAGGGCGACGCGGTGGCCCGCTCGATCGTCGACCGGCTCGCGGAGGAGGTCGCGGTGATGGCCACGGTGGCGCTGACCCGCCTGGACCTGCTCGACGAGGAGACGCCGGTCCTGCTGGGCGGCAGCGTCCTGACCGCCGGTCACGCCCTGCTCGACGACGGCATCCGCGACCTGCTGACCGCCCGCGCCCCCAAGGCCGACGTCCACGTGGTCACGGCGAGCCCGGTCCTGGGCGCGGCCCTGCTGGGCCTGGACCGACTGGGCGCGGCCCCGGAGGCAGGGGAACGGGCGCGGGGTCACTGGGAAGGGTGAGCGGGGGTACTGCGA
Source organism: Streptomyces sp. RB17 (assembly GCF_009604455.1). Classification (GTDB taxonomy): domain Bacteria; phylum Actinomycetota; class Actinomycetes; order Streptomycetales; family Streptomycetaceae; genus Streptomyces. The sequence goes on along the minus strand of NZ_WEGL01000001.1, from coordinate 437,376 downwards.
GAGGTAGCCGACCCGGGGGAACCGAACAGTTGCACACGGCGTATTCATGAGCAGCGCACACTGCGATCCGATCAAGATCCAGTGAAGGCCGGTGCGGATGTCGGTCCGGGCGGCGATACTTGGCGGCGAACGGATGACCCTGGGGGAGGTCGAGTGACACACCCGCCGAAGAGCACAGCAGCGCCGCCACCGGCGGGCCCCGGCATGGCCGCCGCCCCCGGCATCCCGCGTCAGCCCGCCCATCCCGCCCCCGCCGGCCCGCCCGCGCCGTCCGCCCGGCGCACCGCCTTCGCCGAGGGCGTCGACCGGCTGCGGGGCGCGGCGACCACCGAGCCGGGCCGGCTGCGGCTCATCGGGGCCGTACTGGCGCTGCTGGTCGTGGCGTTCGGCGCGGTCACGGCCTGGCAGGCCAGTGAGCGGGCGGCCGCCGCCGACGACGTGCTGCACCGCAGTCAGCCGCTCAGTTCCGGCGCGGCGGACATCTACCGGTCGCTGGCCGACGCCAACACGGCCGCCTCCAGCGGGTTCCTGGCCGGCGGACAGGAGACGGCCGCCTCCCGGGACCGGTACGAGAAGGACATCCGGACCGCTGCCGCCGGGCTGGTGACCGCGGCCGCGAACGCCGAGCCCGGCTCCGCCTCCGAGACGACCATCGCCCGGCTGAACAAGCTGCTGCCCGAGTACAAGGGGCTCATCGAGCGGGCGCGGACGTACAACCGGCAGGGCTACCCGGTCGGCGGCGCGTATCTGCGGTACGCCAACGAGAAGATGCAGAAGGAGATGCTCCCGGCGGCGGAGGACCTCTACACCAAGGAGAACCAGCGGCTGGCCGCCGACTACGGCGACGCCACCCCGTATCCCTGGGTCGCCATCGCGCTCGGCGTGCTCGCGCTGGCCGCGCTCGGCTGGGCCCAGCACCGCACGTACCGGCGCACCAACCGCGTCCTCAACCACGGCCTGGTCGCCGCCTCCGCCGCCACCACGATCGCCCTGCTGTGGCTGGTCGTGGGGCACGCGGTGGCCCGCTCGGAGCTGAACGGCTCCTACGACCACGGCATCCGCTCGCTGACCGTGCTGCACGACGCCCGGATCGCCTCCCTGAAGGCGCGGGGCAACGAGAACCTGAGCCTGGTGGCGCGCGGCGCCGAGACCATCACGGTCGACGGGCAGACGTACGACGCGTACTACTACGACTTCGACAAGGACATGACCACCCTCGGCAAGGGCCTGACCCAGGCCGCGAAGCTGGCCGACGACCAGGGCGGCAGCGCACCGGTGAAGTCGGCCGAGGGCAACATGGCGGTGTGGAAGCAGCGCCACACCGCGGCCCGCACCGAGGACGAGAACGGCAACTACCAGCAGGCGCTGGACAAGGTGATCGGCGCCAAGGGCGCCACCGGCGAGTGCTTCGACAGCGTCGACCGCAATCTCGCCCAGGCGATCGGGCATGAGCAGGACGAGTTCGCGCGGGCCGCCGGCGACGGCCGGGACGCCATGGCCGGGCTGCCGGTGGGCGCGGCCGTGCTCGCGGTGCTCGGCGCGGCCGGCGCGGTCTTCGGCATCGGCCGCAGGCTTTCGGAGTACCGGTGACAGGGGGCATGACGATGTACGCGGCACGTGTACGGGCCTCCCTGCGGGGCTGGGGCGGCGTCGGCGCGATGGCGGTGCTGTGCGCGCTGGCGCTGGCGTTCGTCCTGCTGCTGCCGTGCACGCAGCAGCTGCCGCAGCACCGTCCGCAGCGCACCGGTCAGGCCGTGGCCGCCGGTGTGCAGGCCCGTGCCGCGGACTGCAAGGACTCCGAGGCGCAGAACCAGACCCTGTCGCCGTCCGGCGCGGACGGCCCGACGATCGACGCGATCAAGGCCCGTACGGGCGCCAAGCGGAAGCTGATCGTCGGCGTCGACCAGAACAGCTACCACTGGGGCTACCGCAACCCCAACACCCAGGGCGCGGAGCTGGAGGGCTTCGACATCGACCTGGTGCACCGGATAGCGCAGGACATCCTCGGCGACCCGGACGCGGTGCAGTTCAAGGCGATCCCGACCAGCCAGCGGATCTCCGCGATACAGGACGGGCGGGTGGACATGGTCGTACGGACCATGACGATCACCTGCGACCGGCTGTCCCAGGTGGCGTTCTCCGCGCCCTACTTCAAGACCGGGCAGCAGGTCCTCGCACCCAAGTCGTCGTCCGTCACCGGCTACAACGGCACGCTGGCGCACAAGAGGATCTGCACGGCGGCCGGTTCGACGGCGTACACCAAGCTGGACGCCGACAAGAAGGACGGCACCCTGCCCGCCTCCACGGACATCTCCACCACCGTCCCGAACCAGCTCGACTGCCTGGTCCGGCTGCAACTCGGCGAGGTGGACGCCGTGGTGACCGACGGCGCGCTCGCCGCCAGCCAGGCCGCGCAGGACCCGACCGTCGAACTGAAGGGCGGGGCGTTCACCACCGAGTACTACGGCGTGGCGATGAAGAAGGACGCCTCCGATCTGGTACGCCGGGTCAACCGCATTCTGGTGGGCTACCGCTCCAGCGGCTGGCAGGCCTCCTACGACACGTGGCTGTCGGCGACACTGGGGAAGGACTCCAGCGCGTCCAAGCCGCCCGCGCCGCAGTATCTGCGCGCGAGTTGAGCCACATCCGACCGGGAACTTGAAGCAGCGAGAGGTGATCGATGGGCGTCACGGACCCCGCCGGGCCGGTGATGGACCGGGACGAGGTGGACCGTGCGCTGGCGCGGCTCGGCCAGGAGCACGAGGCGATCGAGACCTCGCTGCTGGCCCTGCAGGACCACGCGGGCCGCAGACTCCTCGAAGGCGCCGAGCTGACCGGTGTCACCGAGGCACGCTGGCAGGCGACGGAGGCGCGGATCACCCAGCTGTGGGGCTACTTCGACGCCTACGCGGCCGCCCTGCGCTCCGCCCGCGAGATCCGCGCCCGGCGCCGCTGGTCCAGCCGCGAGGACCTGGTGGAGCTGACCGGTCTGCTGCGCGGCGAGTCCGTCACCGTGGCCGGGAACGGGGTGCTCAGCGAGTCCTACTCGCTGTCCGCGCTGGTGGACCGGATGAACGAGCTGTACGCGACGAGCCTGGACCTGGTCGTGGCCTGCGACGCGGTGTGGTCGGCGCTGCCCGCGCGGATCGATTTACTCGCCGCGGAACTCCAGCGCACCCGCAAGCTCGCGCACTCCGTCGGCGTACGCCCCGGCGAGCACCCCGCCGGTGACGACCTGGAGCGGATCACCCGCACGCTGACCAGGCTCAGGGAAGACGTCGTCTCCGATCCGCTCGCGTTCTGGGTGCCCACGGAAGGCAGTTCGGCGCCCGGCGGCGGCCGCCCCGACACCACGGTGTACGACCGTGAGGCGCGCGCCCTGGAGGACGTGCGCCGGGAGATCGACGCCGTGCTGACGGTCCGGCAGGACGCGGAGGCGCGGCTGATCCGGCTGCGGGACGTGCTCTCGCGCGCCGACCGCACCCTCGCCGAGGCCCGCACCGCGCGCGGCGAGGTGCTGGCGAAGATCGCGGCGACCGAGGTGCCGGTGGTCAGCGGCCCGCCGACCGTGCTCCAGGAGCAGCTGGCGACGGCGGCCGAGTACCGCAGGCAGGCCCAGTGGCACCGGCTCTCCCCGCTCCTGGAGTCCCTGGAGCAGAAGGCGGAGGACGAACTGCTGCGGGCCCGTGAGTCGTTGACGGCGGTCACCGCGCCGCTCGCGGTCCGCGCCGAGCTGCGCGGCCGGCTCGACGCGTACAAGGCGAAGGTCGCCCGGCACGGACTCGCGGAGGACCCGTTCCTGGTCGAGCGGTACGACGCGGCGCGGCGGATGCTGTGGAGCGCGCCCTGCGACCTGCGGGTGGCCGAACAGGCCGTGCTGCGCTACCAGCAGCTGGCGGCGGAGCTGCTCGGCGGCGCGGGCGCGCCTCAGGACCGTAAGGGGGACCAGTCATGAGTCAGCCGGGGCAGACCTGCCAGCGGCCGGGCTGCGAGGGTGCGTACGAGGACGTCGGCGGCGGCGAGCTCTACTGCGACACCTGCGGCCTCGCCCCGGTGGTGTCGTCTGGGGGTCCCCCCTCTGGGGGAGGGATGGTCGGTTCGCAGGCGACCGGGATCACCAGGGGCGCGGCGGACAGCGGCAGCTCGCGCAGCAGCTCGCGCACGTCCTCGCAGTCGTCGAAGTCGCGCCGCTCGGTGTCCGGGCGGCTCTCGCGGTCCCTGTCGGGCCGGTCCAGCGCGCGTTCGGTGTCGGTGCGCAGCTCCGGTTCGGCGTCGGGGACGTCGACGCGTGGGCGGCTGGGCGCCGGGCTGGTGCACGTTCCGCAGGTGCCGCGGCCCGACCCGCGCGCGATGGTGCTGGAGAACCCGGAGGTGCCGGAGCGGAAGCGGTTCTGCTCGCGCTCGGACTGCGGGGCTCCGGTGGGGCGGGCGCGGGGTGACCGTCCCGGCCGTACGGAAGGTTTCTGCACCAAGTGCGGGCACCCGTACTCCTTTGTGCCGAAGCTGAAGGCCGGGGACATCGTGCACGGCCAGTACGAGGTCGTGGGCTGTCTCGCGCACGGCGGGCTCGGCTGGATCTACCTCGCCGTGGACCGGGCCGTCTCCGACCGGTGGGTGGTGCTCAAGGGCCTGCTGGACACCGGTGACCAGGACGCGATGGCCGCCGCGATCTCCGAGCGGCGCTTCCTCGCGGAGATCGAGCACGCCAACATCGTGCGGATCTACAATTTCGTGGAGCACCTGGACCAGCGCACCGGCTCCCTCGACGGCTACATCGTCATGGAGTACGTCGGCGGCAAGTCCCTGAAGGAGATCGCCAACGCCCGCCGCACACCGGACGGCAGGCGCGATCCGCTGCCGGTGGAGCAGGCCTGCGCGTACGGCATCGAGGCGCTGGAGGCCCTCGGCCACCTGCACAGCCGTAACCTCCTCTACTGCGACTTCAAGGTCGACAACGCCATCCAGACCGAGGACCAGCTCAAACTGATCGACATGGGCGCGGTGCGCCGCATGGACGACGACGAGTCGGCGATCTACGGCACGGTCGGCTACCAGGCGCCCGAGGTCGCGGAGGTCGGCCCGTCGGTGGCGAGCGACCTGTACACGGTGGGCCGTACGCTCGCGGTGCTCACGTTCGACTTCCAGGGCTACACCAACGTCTACGTGGACTCGCTGCCCGACCCGGACACCATCGACGTCTTCCGCCGCTACGAGTCCTTCTACCGGCTGCTCGTCCGCGCCACCGACCCCGACCCGGCCCGCCGGTTCGCCTCCGCGCAGGAGATGGCCGAGCAGCTGACCGGTGTGCTGCGCGAGGTCGTCTCGCTGCAGAGCGGGCAGGCGCGGCCCGCGCTGTCGACGCTGTTCGGGCCCGAAGTGAAGGTCACCGACCGCGAGTTGTTCCCCCGGCTGGAGGGGGATGTGTCCCGGCTGGGGACGCGGCCCGTGTCCAAGGCCACGCCCCCCGGCCCGGCCGCGCTCCCGCCCGCCCTCGTCAAACCCGTCGACACCCCCGCCGGCGCGCTCGCCCTGCCGGTTCCGCTGGTCGATCCGGGCGACCCCAACGCGGGTTTCCTGGCGGGTCTGATGACCTCCGCGCCGGCCGAGCTGATCGCGGCCCTGGACGCGGCGCCCGCGCAGACCGTGGAGACCCGGCTCAGGCAGGTCCGCGCCCGGCTGGAGAGCGGCGACCACCAGGCCGCGCTGATGAGCCTGGCGCAACTGGAGGAGGAGCGGCCCGACGACTGGCGGGTGGTGTGGTACCGGGGCGTGGCCGCCCTGGTCACCGGCGACTTCGAGGGCGCCGCGCTCTCCTTCGACGCCATCTACGACGCCTTCCCCGGCGAGGCCGCGCCGAAGCTGGCGCTCGGTCTGTGCGCGGAGGTGCTGGGCCAACTGGACAACGCGTCCGAGTACTACCACCTGGTGTGGGCGACCGACCCGAGTTTTGTGAGCGCCGCCTTCGGGCTCGCCCGGGTGCAGCTCGCGGCCGGCAACCGGCAGGGCGCCGTGCGCACCCTGGAGTCGGTGCCGGAGTCCTCCATCCACTACACGGCCGCCCGGGTCGCCGCCGTCCGGGCGCGGCTCAGACAGCGCACCGCGACTGCCGGTGACGTACCGTTCCTGGACGACCTGACGGCCGCCGCCGGGCAGGTCGAGGCGCTGGACGCGTACGGTCTGGACCCGGCGCGGCGCGAGCAGTTGTCGGCGGAAGTCCTCGGCTGTGCGCTGGACTGGATACTCTCCGGTGGCCAGGGCACCCCGTCCGCGGCCGGCGGTCGGGTGCTGCTGGGCAGCGGTCTGGACGAGCGGGGCCTCCGCTTCGGCCTGGAGCGCGCCTACCGCACGCTGGCCCGGCTGGCGACCGGCGGCGAGGAGAGGATCGAGCTGGTGGAACGGGCCAACCGTTACCGCCCCCGAACGTGGGTGTAGTTGATGTCGCAGATGCCCCAGCAGGCCGCACTGGCGAAGTGCCCGAGCTGCGCGGAGCCCGTCGAGCCGGGTGACCTCTTCTGCGGAGCGTGCGGGTACGACCTCTCCGTCGTACCCGCGCCGCCGCCGGACCATCCGACGCTCACCATGAGCGGCTCCGCGACCGGTTCTCCCGGGGACGGCGTGGACTGGCCCGCCCCCGAACCGGGCTCCCCGCCCGCGGTGCATCTGCCGGCGGACCTGGCCGGCACCGACTCCGGCGGCGGTGCCCTGCCCGAGCACGAGCCCGGCACGGACCCGCACGGCCACGAGCCCGGCACCGGCGACCACCACCACGGGCCCGGCGCCGGCGACCACAACCACGAGCCAGGCGCCGAGGAGGCCGCACGGCAGCCTGCCGGTTCCGGAGTGCGCTTCGACCGGCCCGCGGAGCCCGACGAGTACCCGTTGCAGGCGCCGGACCCGCGGGTGGCCGAGACCCCCGGGAACACGGCCGTGCCGGAGGAGCCCGCACAGGTGTGCGTGGCGTGCCGGACCGGCCGGGTGGACAGCGACGGCTACTGCGAGAACTGCGGGCACGCCCAGCCCCGCGAACGCGACCACATGGAGCGCGAGTCGGGCCCGGTGGCCGCCGTCAGCGACCGCGGCCTGCGCCACCACCGCAACGAGGACGCCTTCACCGTCGGCCACACCGCGCTGCCCGACGGCACCCCGGCCGCCGTCGCGATCGTCTGCGACGGCGTGTCCTCCGCGACCCGCCCCGACGACGCGTCGACGGCCGCCTCCCAGGCGGCCGGTGACGCGCTGCTGACCGCCCTGCCGCGCGGTACGCATCCGCAGACGGCCATGCACGAGGCGATCGTCGCCGCCGCCCAGGCCGTCAACGCGCTCGCCGAGGAGCCCGCCACGGCCCGCGAGCACGCCCCGCACCAGAACGCCCCGGCCTGCACGATCGTCGGCGCGGTGGTCGCCTCCGGGCTGCTGGTCGTCGGCTGGGTCGGCGACAGCCGCGTCTACTGGGTGCCGGACGACCGCAGCGCGCCCCCGGCCCGGCTGACCGAGGACGACTCCTGGGCCGCGCAGATGGTCGCCGCCGGCCTGATGAGCGAGGCCGAGGCGTACGCCGACGAGCGCGCCCACGCGATCACCGGCTGGCTCGGCGCGGACGCCTACGAACTGGAGCCGCACACCGCGTCGTTCAAGCCGGACCGGCCCGGAGTCGTGGTGGTGTGCACCGACGGCCTGTGGAACTACGCGGAGACGGCCGAGGAGATGTCCGAGGTCGTACCGTCGGACGCGGCCGCGCGCCCGCTGCACGGCGCCCGGGTGCTGGTCGGTCACGCCCTGGACGGCGGGGGCCACGACAACGTAACAGTGGCCGTCGTACCGTTCCCGGCGCCGCCGCAGGGGGCAGGATCGGCCTGAGGCCGCGGCCACGGGCCGGGGGTCACGGGTCGGAGGGGACCGGCCTGTTCACAGCCAGCACCCTGCATCGGCAGGGCGGTCAAGGGGGATTTGAGTACGCATGGCCATTTTCGCGAAGTCGCACGTGCCGCAGTTCTCGATGGACGTCTATCAGAACGAGTACCTGCCGGAGGGCGGGCGCGAGGTCAACGCGATCGTCACGGTGACCTCGACCGGCGGCGGCACGGCCGGCAGCGCCGCGGCACCGGTGTACGCGCGGGGCCAGGGCCCCTCCGCCGCCGTGGCGCTCATGGTCGACTGCTCCGGTTCGATGGACTACCCGCCGACCAAGATGCGCAACGCCCGGGACGCCACGGCCGCCGCGATCGACACCCTGCGCGACGGCACGCACTTCGCGGTGATCGGCGGCACGCACGTGGCCAAGGAGGTCTACCCGGGCGGTGGACGGCTCGCGGTCGCCGACCCCGCCACCCGCGAGCAGGCCAAGCAGGCGCTACGACGGCTCAGCGCGGGCGGCGGTACGGCCATCGGCACCTGGCTGAGACTCGCCGACCGGCTGCTGAACTCGGCGGACGTCACCATCCGGCACGGCATCCTGCTCACCGACGGCCGCAACGAACACGAGTCGCCCCAGGACCTGCGGGCGGCACTGGACGCGTGCGCCGGACGGTTCACCTGTGACGCGCGGGGCGTGGGCACCGACTGGGAAGTGAAAGAAGTCACAGGGATCGCCTCCGCGCTGCTCGGCACCGCCGACATCGTCGCCGACCCGGCCGGTCTCGCCGCCGACTTCACGCGGATGATGGAGACGGCGATGGGCAAGGAGGTCGCGGACGTCTCCCTGCGGGTGTGGACTCCGGTCGGCACGGCCATCCGCTTCGTCAAGCAAGTCGCCCCCACCGTCGAGGACTTGACCGCTCGCCGCACCGAGGCCGGGCCGCGCGCCGGGGACTACCCGACCGGATCCTGGGGCGACGAGTCCCGCGACTACCACCTGTGCGTGGAGGTCCCGGCGGCCGGCCTGGGCCAGGAGATGCTCGCCGCCCGGGTCTCGCTGGTCGTGCCGCAAGCGGACGGATCGGCGCAGAACCTCGGTGCGCAGGGCCTCGTACGGGCGGTGTGGACCGACGACATGACCGCCTCCACCTCGATCAACCCCCAGGTCGCCCACTACACCGGCCAGGCCGAACTGGCACAAGCCATCAAGCAGGGCCTCGATCTCCGCAAAGCGGGCGATTTCGATGGCGCAACGGCCAAACTGGGGCGTGCCGTTCAGCTCGCCAACGCCTCCGGGAACGCCGATACTGCGAAACTGCTTGCGAAGGTGGTGGACGTGGTCGACGCCGCGACAGGTACTGTGCGGTTGAAGACGAAGGTCGCGGAGGCGGATGAGATGACTCTGGAGACCCGGTCCACAAAGACTGTTCGTGTAAAGAAGTGACCCTCGAAGAAGTGACCCTGGAAGCGTAGGAGAAGGGGAAGCACCGACATGCCGACCTGCCCGAACGGACACCAGTCGGGTTCCGACGACTGGTGCGAGGTCTGCGGTCACCGCATGGCCGGTGCCGTACCTCCGCCCCCGCCGCCCCCGCCGCCGGGCGGTTACGGCTTCCCGCCCCCGCAGGGCACCCAGGCCGGCGGACGCCCGCCGGCCGGGGCGGCCCCGGAGCCGGAGCTGTGCCCGCAGTGCCGTACGCCCCGCGAGGGCGGCGCGCCCTTCTGCGAGGAGTGCCGGTGGAACTTCCTGACCAACACGGCCACCTCGTACACCCCGGCCGCGCCGCGCCCGGCTCAGCCGCGGTTCCAGCCGCCGAGCGCGACGTACGGCGGCAATGACGGGTACGAGTACCAGGGCTCGCGGCCCTCGCAGATGAACCGGCCCGCCGAGCCGATCCCGTCCTTCGGCAGCGAGCCGTCGGGCCCGACGCCGTTCGCCGGCGAGCGCGGCCCTTCGGGACCGCCGACCTCACCCGGCCCGGGTGGTCAGGGTGTTCCCGGTGGCTTCGGCGGCGGCCCGGGGCAGGGTGGTCCGGGTTCCGGCGGTCCGTCCGGTTTCGGCGGCGGCCCGGGTCAGCCTCAGGGCCAGGGGCCCGGCGGTCCCTCCGGTTTCGGCGGCGGACCGGGTCAGGGTGGTCCGGGCTCCGGCGCTCCGTCCGGTTTCGGCGGCGGACCGGGTCAGCCTCAGGGCCAGGGGCCCGGCGGACCCTCCGGTCCGCCGGCCTTCGGTCGTGAGCCGTCCGGTCCCGGTGGCCCCTTCGGTCGAGAGCCCTCCGGTCCCGGTGGCCCCACTCCTCCCGGTGTGCCCGGTCCCTCCGGCTTCGGCGGCGACCCGTCGCGTCCGGTGCCGCCCCCGCCCGGTCCCGGCGGTGCCGCTCAGGCGTTCCAGCAGCCGGGTCCGCCCGCGCCGCCCGTGTTCCCCGGCGAGCCCGGCCGGCCCGCCGGCGGTCCGCCGCAGGGTCCGGGCGGTGGGCAGCCGGGCGGTCCCCCGTCTCCCGGCCCCGCCTTCGGCGGTGACGACGACTGGGTGATCTCCCCGCCGTCGGCCTCCGGCCCCGGTGGCGGTCAGGGCGGCGGGTACGGCTACCCGCAGCCCGGCGCCACGCAGGCCCCGCCCGGCCCGGGTTTCCCGCAGCAGCGGGTCACCTGGACGGCGACCGTCGGCCCGGACCGCGACTACTTCATGGCGATGATGCAGCGCTCGGGTCCCGAGGCCGCGGGCCTGAACCTGCCCGCGTACTCGCCCGAGCAGCAGCGCACGCTCGGCGGCAACCAGGTCACCATCGGCCGCCGCCGGCACTCCACCGGCGACACCCCCGACATCGACCTGTCGACGCCACCGGAGGACCCGGGCGTCTCGCACCAGCACGCGGTGCTGGTGCAGCAGCCGGACGGCAGCTGGGCGGTCGTCGACCAGAACTCGACCAACGGCACCACGGTCAACATGTCCGAGGAGCCCATCCAGCCGTTCGTGCCGGTGCCGCTGCAGGACGGCGACCGGGTGCACGTGGGCGCCTGGACGACGATCACCATCCGCCGGGCCTGAGCGACATCGGGGACGGTCACGGGAGGGGCCAGGCGTAGGGCCCCTCCGGCTCGTGCAGCCACGCCCAGGCACGCTCGCCGTCGACCGTGACGCCGTACCGCTCGCGCTCCGGCTCGCCCTCGCGCTCCCACAGTGCGTAGCCCTCCTGCGGATCGAGAGTGCCCCGGGTCAGCGCGAGCAGGAAACGGAACGTGTCCTGCTCGCGGGCCCGGCCCGGCAGCCCGGCGAGCGACACCACCTCCGGCCCCGGCCTGCCCTCGCCGCGCAGCGGTACGAAGAAGGCGGCCGTGGGCAGGAAACGGCCCTCGCCGTGGGTCGCGTCCCGCACCGTGAGCGCGAGCAGGCCGGTGGCCAGCGGGGTCAGGATGCGGGCGCCGGGGCGGCACTGGGCGAGCCAGGCGCGCGGGACCGTGGACAGCTCGCAGGTGGCGATGATCCGGTCGAACGGGGCGCGTTCGGGCACTCCGCGCGCGCCGTCGCCGGTGACGACGGCCGGGTGGAATCCGGCCGCCTGAAGGTGCCGGCTGGCCGACTCGGTGATCTCCGGTTCCAGATCGACGGTGGTGACGAGGTCGTCGTCGCCGAGCCGGTGGGCGAGCAGGGCCGCGTTGTAGCCGGTGCCGGCGCCCACCTCCAGGACCCGGTTGCCGTCCTCGACCTCCAGCGCGGCCAGCATCCGCGCCATCAGGGAGGGCTGGCTGCTGGAGGAGACCAGCTCGCCGTCGCGCAACCGGGTGGCCAGCGGAACGTCCGCGTAGGCGCCGCGCACCCAGCGCTCGCGGGCCTCCGGGTCGGGGCTCTCGCCCCAGCGGCGCTCGTAGCCGCGCGGCCCGACGACGTAGTAGTACGGCACGAACACGTGCCGGGGCACCGCCGCGAACGCCTCCCGCCACACCGGGTCCCCGGCCCAGGCCCCCTCGGCGTCGATCTCCCGCACCAGCGCCTCCCGCGCGGCGGCGGCCAGGCGGTCGGTCTCGGTGTCGTAGGGACCCATGGCTCCACAGTAGGGGTGAGCGGGTCCGCGACCGGGGCGGGCCGGGCCGCGGGGTCCTAAGCCTCGAGTCCTGGGTCACCCGGTCTGAGACGATGGACGGGTGAATGAGATTCGGCGCGGCACGCTTCAGGAGCAGACCTTCTACGAGCAGGTCGGCGGGGAGGAGACCTTCCGCCGGCTGGTCCACCGTTTCTACGAGGGAGTCGCCGGGGATCCGTTCCTGCGGGCGATGTACCCGGAGGAGGACCTGGGACCGGCCGAGGAGCGGCTGACCCTGTTCCTGATGCAGTACTGGGGCGGCCCCACCACCTACAGCGACAACCGCGGCCACCCCCGACTGCGCATGCGGCACGCCCCGTTCGCGGTGGACCGGGCGGCGCACGACGCGTGGCTGCGGCACATGCGCGTGGCCGTCGAGGACCTCGGGCTGTCCGAGGAGCACGAGACGACGCTGTGGAACTACCTGACGTACGCCGCCGCGTCGATGATCAACACGCCGGACTGACGAACAGCGGTCACTGAACGCCGCATTCCGGTCACGCGTGGCCGGATTACGGTCACGATCTGGTATAGACCGCTCGACAACCGCTTACCCATAGCCGGTCGGCTCTGTCAGCATCACCCGAAGGTCTGGGGATGTTCAGGTCCGGACACACGGGGGCCGGGTGACGGGGTTCGTCTTCTCACGCGCGCGTGCGCACCGGTTGCTGCTGGGTGCCGCGTTGCTCACCGTGGTGCTGACCACCGCGGTACTGGCGACTCTCACCGCGTACTCGGCGGCGATCGGCGACGCCGCGCTGCGCCATGTGCTGGCCGATCCGCAGGGCGCCGCCGACACGGCGCTGATCGTCAAGGCGGACGTGCCGGCTGCCGGGCGGGCCGCCGCCGACGCCGTCGTCCGCAAGGGTGCCCGGAAGACCTTCGACGGCCTGCCGGTGACGCTCAGGACCCTGAGCCGCTCGGGCCCGTACGCGCTGCCCCGCTCGCTGCAGCCGCCCGCGGACCGGTCCGGCGACCCGGACCTGACCTACCTCGCGGCCCTGGACCGCACCCAGCTGCGGCTGACCGCCGGCCGCCTCCCGCGCCGTACCGAGGGCACCGACGGCACGGTCGAGGTCGCGCTCCCGCAGTCCGCCGCCCGGGCGCTGCGGCTCGCCCCCGGCGCACGGCTCACCCTGACCGACCGGCTGGACGGCCCGGCGGTACGGGTGCGGATCACCGGGCTGTACCGCCCCGTCTCGGTGACGGCGCCGTACTGGCAACTGGACGACCTGCTCGGCCGTGGCGTGAAGAAGTCCGGATTCACGACGTACGGCCCGCTGCTCGCCGACCCCTCCGTCCTCACCGGCGGCCGGGTCAGCGCGGGGACCACGGCGTGGCTCGCGTCGGCGGACTTCGGCCGGATGACGACCGCGCGGATCGGCCGGCTCCGTACGGCGGCGCGGGCGGGGAGCGCCGGGCTGCGCGACCGGGCCGCGCTGCACGGTACGACGGTGGCGCAGACCTCGCTGCCGGACGTCCTGGACCGGGTGGACCGTTCGTTGCTCGTCGCCCGCTCCACGCTGCTGATCGTCACCCTGCAGCTGGTCCTGCTCGCCGGCTACGCGCTGCTGCTGGTGGCCCGGCTGCTCAGCACCGAACGGGCCGACGAGACCCGGGTGTTGCGGGCGCGCGGTGCCTCCCGGACCCGGCTCGCCGCCCTCGCCGCCGCGGAGGCGCTGCTGCTCGCGCTGCCCGCGGCCGGGTGCGCGCCCCTCCTCTCCGGCCCGCTCACCGCCCTGCTCGCCGGGCACGGCCCGCTGGCCCGCCTCGGCCTGCACCTCGACCTGCCCCCGGCCGGCCGCCCCCTCGTCTGGCTGGTCGCAGCCACGGCGGCCCTGGGCTGTGCCCTGGCGGTGACGGTCCCGGCGGTGGTGAGCACGGGGGCGTGGGACGGCGGAGGCCGGCAGCGATCACTGCCGCCGCGGCGGGGCGTGCGGCGCTCGGCGCAGGCCGGCTCGACACCGTACGGCTGGAGTCGAGGGCGCTCGACGGAGGCCGGCTCGACACCGTACGGTTCGGGTACGCGGCGCCCGGCCAAGGCCCGCTCGCCGTGGCCGCGCCGTCCCGGGGGCCCGCGCCCGGCCCGCCCCGCCTCCGGCGGGCTCCTCCCCGCTCCACTCCGCGCGGGTGCCGATCTCGGGCTGCTCGCGGTCGCCGGGGTGGCGTACTGGCAGTTGGGGCGGCAGGGGTCGGGAGGCGTGGCCGCCGACCGGTCCGGGGCGCTCGGGGTCGATCCGCTGCTGGTGGCCGCGCCCGCGCTGGCGCTGCTCGCCGGGACCGTGCTCACGCTGCGGCTGCTGCCGCCCGTGGCGCGGTTCGCCGAGCGATGGGCGGCGGGCGGGCGCGGGCTGCCGGTGGCGCTGGCCGGCTGGCAGTTCAGCCGGCGCACCGCACGCGCCGCGGGCCCGGTGCTGCTGCTGGTCCTCGCCGTCGCGCTCGGCATGCTCGCGATCGGGCAGGCCGCGTCCTGGGGCCGCTCGCAGGACGACCAGGCCGACTTCCGCGCCGGGGTGCCGGTGCGGGTGGTGTCCGCCGGGGAGGGCGGGCTCGGCCGTACCGACCTGTACGCGCGGCTGCCGCACGTGCGCGAGGCGGCGCCGGCCGTCCGCGTCTCCCAGCCGCTGTCCGGCGACCGTACGGCGACCGTGCTGGCGCTGGACACCGGGCACGCGGCGGACGCGGTGCTGATGCGCCCGGACCTGGCCGATGTGCCGGTACGGCCGTTGCTCGCCGGGCTGGCGCCGCAGGGCTCCCTGGCCGGGACCCGGGTGCCCGCGGGCACCGCCCGGCTCGGGCTGACGGCGAGCCTGCACAGCTCGGCGGGGCCTGGGGTGGTCACCGATGTGACGGTGACCCTGGCCGACCGGTACGGGGTGCCGTACCAGCTGTCGTTCGGACAGCTCCCCGCCGACGGGCACCCGCACCCGCTGAGCCTCGACGTGAGCGCCGCGCCCGGCCCGCTGACCCTCACCGGGCTCCGTCTGGACATGACCCAGCCCCGCAAGCGGGCCGAACACCGGCTCACGCTCGGCGCGTTGACGGCGACCGGCACCGACGGCCGGGCGCACCCGCTCGCACTGCCCGCCCGCTGGAGGACCACCGCGGAGGCCGCGGGCGACGCCGTCGCGAGTCCGGCCACCAGCCCGACCCGCCCCGAGGTCACCGGCACGCACACGTTCGTCTACAGCACCGGCTACCTCCCCGGGACCGACGCATGGCAGGTCGCCTCCGTCACGATCCGGCTCGCGGTGCCGCAGCGCGCCCCGGCCGCGGTGCCGGCCGTGGCCACCGACCGCTATCTGGCGTCAGCCGGGGCCCGGGTCGGACAGCGCGTGGACCTGACGATCGGCGACCACACGCTGCCGGTCCGGATCGTCCGTGCGGTGCGCGGGCTGCCCGCCACCGCCGACCCGACGGCCACCGGCGCCCGCGACGGCGGCGCCGTCCTGCTCGACCTGCGCGCCGTGAACCAGGTGCTGCAGGCGCGGTACGGCGACAGCGCGACGCCGGACGAGTGGTGGCTGGGCACCGCGCCGGGCGCCGCAGCGGGAGTGGCGGCCGCCGTACGGGCCTTGCCGGACGTGGACCCGGGGCAGGTGGTGGTGCGCGACGAGATCGCCGCCGAGCTGCGCGACGACCCGTTCGGGGCGGGTCCGACGGCCGCGTTCACGGCGGCGGCCGTGGTGGCGGCGGCGCTCGCCGCGGTCGGGTTCGCGGTCGGCGCGGCGGCCGCGCAGCGGGCCCGCGGCGCCGAGTTCGCCGTGCTGCGCGCGCTCGGTGTGCCCCGCCGCCGGCTGGCCCGTACGGTCGCCGCCGAGCAGGCCGTCCTGGTGGGCCTGGCGCTCGCGGTGGGCCTGGGCCTCGGCATCGTACTGGCCCGTGCCGTCCTGCCGCTGATCGTCCTGACCGGCGAGGCCACCCTCCCGGTACCGGACCTCCTGGTCCAACTCCCGCCCATCCGCGTCGCGTTGCTGCTCTGCGCGGTCGCGGTGGTCCCCCTCACGGTGGCGGCCCTCCCGACCCTGCGCCGCACTGACCCGGCTCGGGCGTTGCGTGAGCAGGGGGGTGAGTGAGGTGGACTGTGCCGAGAAAGGGGCGGGCGAGACCGGCCGGCTCGGACGCCGCGCGGCCCACCTGGCGGGAGAAGCGGACCGCCCCGAGAAGAGGGCAGCCGAGACCGACCGGCTCCGGTGCTGCGGGACCCACGCCGAGAAAGCGGCCGGTGGGCTCGGCCGTAAGGGCCCGTGTGCCGCCGTGCCCGGTGCCGTACCGGGGCGTGCTGCGGGCCGCGTGGGCCGTTCGGTGCGGGACGTGCGCGCGGCGGTGTCTGTCAGGGCGCGCCGGCGCGAGGGAGGTGGGTGACGTGAGACGTCCGGCGCCGCGTGTCGTCGCGCCCTGGGTGCGGACGCGGCTGCGGGCCGCGCCCGGTGCCGCCGGCGCGCTCGCGCTGCTGGTCGCGCTGGCCGCGTGCCTGGCCGCCGCCTTCCCGCGCGCGGTCGACCGGTACGAGGACGCCGGCCTGCGGCACGCGTTCGCGCAGGCGCGCCCCGACCACACCACCGTGCTCGTGGAGGCGCCCGCGCCCGACCTCGGCCTGGCGGCCGGACAGCGGGCCACGGCGATGCGCCCGGCCGCCCTGGAACGGCAGTACCGGCAGATCCTCCCCACGGTCCGCGGCCCACTGACCGTCGACCGCGCCCAGTCGGCGTACGGCGTCGCCGGCACCGCGAACCCGGAGGTGCCGGACGCCTTCCTGCCCCGCCCCTCCGGACTGCCCGCCCGCGTCTCGCTGTTCGCGCCGAGCGGCCTCGGCGAGCACGCGCGCCTCCGCGCCGGGCGCATGCCGCGTGCCGGCCGCCCGGTGGACGCGAACACGCCCGGGGTGGAGGCCGCCGTGACCGCCGCCACCGCCAAGTCCCTCCACATCGAGCCCGGTTCGGTCATCCATGTCCCCGGGGCCGGCCGGCGCCCACTCGCGGTCCGGGTCACCGGCATCCTCGACCCGCGCGACCCCGACGGCGCCTACTGGTCGACCGTGCCCGGCATGCGCACCCCGTCCCTGGTGAGGATCCCCAGCGCGGGCGGCGACCCGCCGGCGTACTGGCTCGGCGCGCTGCTGCTCCCCCCGGAGGCGGCACCCGCCCTGCTGGGCACGGTCACGCGCCCGGTCCGCTACTGGTTCCTCGCCCCTGACCCGCACACCCTGCACGCCCACGACCTGGGCCGGCTGAAGTCGTCCGTGGCCGCACTGGAGTCCGGCCCCGGGCTGCAACGCGTCCGCGCCGTCACCGGCGACAACACCGACGTCGGCACCGGCCTGGACGACACCCTCGCCTCCTTCGCCGAGTTGCGCTCCGGCATCGCCCCGCTGGTGTCCGTGGCCGCCGCCGGCACCGGTACGGTCGTCGTGGTCGTCCTGCTCATGACGGGCGGCCTGGCCGCCGACCGGCGCCGCGCCGAACTCGCCCTGCTGCGTGCCCGTGGCGCGTCCCTGCCCGCGCTCGCCGGCCGGCTGCTGGCCGAGACCGCCGTGGTCGCCGTACCGGCCGGCGCACTCGGCCTGGCCACGGCCCTGCTCACGGTCCCGGCCGGCCGCACCGCTCACGCCGTGGCCGCCGCGGCCGCCGTCACCGTCGCCGCGTGTGCCGCCCTGCCGCTGCGCGCGGCCCTGGCGCACCGCGCGGTGCGGGCGACGGCCGACCGCGCGGACGTGGCGACCGTACGGCCCTCCCGGCGCCGTACGGTAGCCGAGCTGACGCTGCTGGTGGCGGCGGCCGGAGCGGTCGCGGCGCTGCGGCGGCAGGGCGCGACCGGCGACCAGCTGTCCGCCGTGGCCCCGGTCCTGGTCGCCGTCATCGCCGCACTCCTCCTGCTCCGCCTCCACCCGCTGCTGCTGCGCCGCCTGACCGGCCCGGCGGCACGCCTGCGCGGGGCCACCGGCCATCTCTCCCTCGCCCGCGCGGGCCGCACCCGGACCTCCGCGGTGCTGCCGCTGGTGGCTCTGCTGACCGCGCTGACCACGGCGGCGTTCGGCGGCTCGGTGCTGGCGGGCGTGGCCGACGCCCGGAACCAGGCGGCGCTGCTGACCGTCGGCGCCGACGCCCGCGTGGACTCCGACGCCGCGCTCCCGGCGGCGGTGGCGGCCCGGGTGCGCGCCGTGGACGGGGTGCGGGACGTGGCGGCCGTGAGCATCGACTACCAGGCCAAGCCGGTGGACGGACAGGAGTCGATCGCACTGGTGGGCGCGGACCCGTCGTCCTACGGCGTGTTGACGTCCCGCACGGGCCTCGGCGCCTTTCCTCCGGGCGCGCTGGCATCGGGTCATGGCCCCCTGCAGGCCGTGGCCTCCCCGTCCGTCGCCGCCGAGTACGGCACCCGGCGGCCCCTCCCGGTCCGGCTGTCGGACGGCAGCACGGTCACCGTGCGCATCGCACTGGTCCGCGACGCCACTCCGGCGGTGTCCGGCGGCAACTTCCTCGTCGTGAACCGGGCCGGCCTGACCTCCCCCGCCGACCGCCCGACGGCCCTGCTGCTGACCGGCGACCGCCTGGACGCGGGCGCGCTGCGGCACGCGGCCGGCGGCTCCGCCGACGTCCACCTCCTGGCCGCCGAGCGCGCCCGGTACGCCGACTCACCGCTGCAGTCCGGCGCCGAACACGTCTACACGGCGGCGGCGGCCGCGGGCGCCGGCTTCGCCGTACTGGCCCTGCTCCTGGCGCTCCTCCGCGCGGCCCCCGAACGCGCTGCGCTGCTGGCCCGCCTGCGCACGATGGGACTCACCCGCGCGGCAGGCCGCCGCCTGCTGATCCTGGAGTCCCTCCCCCAGGCCCTCCTCGCCGCCCTCGGCTCCACCGTGACCGGCTGGTCCACCATCCGCCTCCTCTCCCCCGGCATCGACCTGACGACCATCGCCCTCTCCTCGGCCCAATCCCCGCTGTCCGAAGCCGAGTTGAAGCCGGACACCTGGTCCCTGACGGTCCCGTCGGCCGTGGTCGTACTGGTGACGGTGGGGATTGCCGCGCTACAGGCGTGGTGGACGGGTCGAAGGGGCTCCGTGACGGAACTGCGGGCGGGGGACGGCCGATGAACGTACGCACGCCGCAACACCGGGCACCCACTCAGGAGACCTCATGGCAACGCCCCCGAGCCTGTCCGACCTGGCGAACCGCGTCGCGGAAACCCGGAACCAACCCGCCTACGGCCACGACGCCCTGATCACCTGCGACCGCCTCGTCCGTATCTTCTCCGCGGACGGCATCGAGGTCCAAGCCCTCCAGGGCCTCGACCTCCTCGTCCGCGAAGGCGAGCTCATGGCCCTCGTCGGCGCCTCGGGCAGCGGCAAGTCCACCCTGATGAACATCCTCGCCGGCCTGGACACCCCCACCGCCGGCGCCGCCCGAGTCGCCGGCCACGACCTGCTCACCATGACCGCGCGGGACCGCCTGGCCTACCGCCGCAGCACCGTCGGCTTCGTCTGGCAGCAGACCTCCCGCAACCTGCTCCCGTACCTCACCGCCGCCCAGAACGTCGCCCTCCCCCTCCAGCTCTCCGGCACCCGCACCCGTAAAAGCCGCCGCGCCCGCACCGAACGCGCCGTAGAACTCCTGGAGTTGCTGCAGGTGGCCGACTGCCGCGACCGCCCCCCGCACGAGCTGTCCGGCGGCCAGCAGCAGCGCGTCGCGATCGCCGTGGCCCTCGCGAACGACCCGGCGGTGCTGCTCGCCGACGAACCCACCGGCGAACTCGACTCCCGGACGGCCGCGCAGATCTTCGACGCCTTCCGCACGGCCAACGAGACGCTCGGCACCACGATCGTCATCGTCACCCACGACCAGGCCGTGGCCGGCGAGGTCCGCCGCACGGTCGCCATCCGCGACGGCCGCACCTCCACCGAGGTGCTGCGGCGCAGCGAGATCGACGCGACGACCGGCCACGAGACGGTCGTCGCCCGCGAGTACGCCATGCTCGACCGCGCCGGCCGCCTCCAGCTCCCCGCCGACTACCTCCGCGCCCTGGACATGCGCGAGCGCGTGGCCCTGGAACTGGAGTCGGACCACATCGGGGTGTGGCCGGACGACACTCATTGAAGGCTCCCCTCCCTGAAGGGAGGGGATTGGTCACCCTCCGGGGCTGAGCGGGGATTTACGGCTCAGGCCGCCACCGGAGCCAGCGGCTCAGGTGGTCTTACGCCCTCGACACCGTCCGGGTTCCAACCTGCCCGGACCAGCATCACGCGGGCGGAGTTCTTGTCCCTGGGGGACACGGCTCCACACACGGTGCAGGTATACGTTCTCATCGACAGAGGTAGTGCGTGCTTGGTTCTCGCTCCGCACTTGGCACAGTCCATCGTGGTGTGCGCCGGGTGCACGAGACGGACGTCCCGCCTGTGCTTGCGGCCCATCTCGACCAGGGCGCGCTTGGTCGCGGCGATGGCGGCATCGGCCGCCTTGCGGGCCATGGTGGTCTTCGCCAGGAACTTCGGCCTGAAGTCCTCCACCGCAACCCCGTCGTGGCCGCGCATCACCCGCTTGGCCCACTTGCGGGCGGTGTCCTCCCGCTGCCTCGCGATCTTCTTGTGCAGCTTCGCCGCCTGGGCCTGAGCCTTGCGGTAGCCGGCGGATGCGGGCTGTCCCTTCGAAGGCCGGCGCCGGGCCATCATCCGCTGGTACCTCGCCAGCCGCTGCGCGGCCCGCTTGCCGTGCTCGGCATGGGGGAGATCGTAGGCGTCGTCGGTGGTGGTGGCGGTCTCCTTCACACCCCAGTCCACGCCCAGGACGCGGCCGGTCTCAGAGAGCGGCTCAACCTGAGCCGGGACGACGAAGGACCCGTACCAGTGGCCCAGGCTGTCCTGGTACACCCGCACACTCGACGGGTCGGCGGGCAGGTCCCGCGACCACACCACCGTCAGCACGATCTGGCCCGCAAGGTGCAGGCGGCCGTCCTTGAGGCGGAAACCGCGCTTCGTGTAGTTGAGGCTGCACCGGGCCTCCCGCTTCTTCTTGAAGCGGGGCATCTGGGCCCGGCGGTGCATCGGCAACCGGTCCTTGATGTCCTTCAGCGCTTTGGCACGGGAGTTGGCAAAGTCCCGAATCACCTGCTGCTGCGGCACGCTCGCGCCCTCAGCCAGCCATGGCGTCACCCCGCGTGCCTCGGTCAGCATCTTGTCCAACTGCCCCGGACCACAGGTCACCTTCTCACCCGTCGCCCGGTTCTTCGCGTGCACCTGCTGGGACTTCGCGACGCACTCATTCCAGATCCACCGGCAGCGCGCCCACTCCGCCTCAAGTGCGCGCCGCGCGGCAGCCGACAGGCGCACACGGAAGGTGTACCGGGCATGCCCGGTGTCCTTCGTGGTCGCCTCTGCCGTCATGCATCCGAACCTACCTGAGAGGACTGACAGTTGAGAGTTCTTGATCATTGCGGGCGACATCACCGCCGTGCGGGGTGGACGCCGGATCGCCCTGACGGCGACCCGGCTATCCCTGCCCTGCTCCGCAGGAGTCCGATTCCTCCCCGGCCTGAAGGCCAGGGCATCCTCGGAGGAACCCGGTGAACGCGGAGGCTCAGCGCACGCTGACACCCAGCGAGCCGAGGCCGGCCCGCCGTACGGCGACGGACCCGTACGGGGTGCGCAGCCTGAGCCACGCCCCGGAGGAGAGCAGGGCGGTGTCGGCCGGATCGGTGCCCGGCCGCAGGAAGCCCAGCGACTGTGCGGCGTGCACGGCCCGCACCGGGAGCCCGGTCGGTCCGATCTCCCGGGACCAGAT
Source organism: Streptomyces sp. RB17 (assembly GCF_009604455.1). Taxonomy (GTDB): domain Bacteria; phylum Actinomycetota; class Actinomycetes; order Streptomycetales; family Streptomycetaceae; genus Streptomyces. The sequence goes on along the minus strand of NZ_WEGL01000001.1, from coordinate 415,673 downwards.
GTCCCGCCCGATCCGGTCCAGCTCGGGGCGGGTACGGCCCTCCGGCGCCAGCTCCTCCGTACGGGACCGGAACTCGGTGACCGCCGCGGCGACGGTCGCCCGCAGCGCGTCCGGCGCGGGCAGCCCCGGCACGGGCTGCCAGCCGACGCGCGGCGGCAGCACTCCGGCCCACGGCGGACCGGTGACGGCGGCCGGCACGGCGGCGGTGCCCCCGCGTTCGTCCACGGACTCCAGGAACTCACCGGCGGAGACGGTCACGTCGAGGGTGACGTCGAGGCCCTTCTCATAGGGCTTCGCCAGCCGTACCGCACGGACGGCCAGCACCTCGAAGGACGGCGGCCGGCCGAACACGGCGAGCGCGGTCCCGGCCGCCTGCAGGCGCACCGCGGCTCCACGGTCGTAGTGGAGCAGCCGGGAGAGGAAGGCGGCGAGGTCGGCCGCCTCCGTCTCGTCGGCCAGGTGGAGCACCGTCATGCGGCGACGGCCTCCTCGTCGGCGTCGTCGGCCGCGTCCATGTACTCCTGGAGGAACTCCCGCTCCTCCGGGGTGATCCGGCGCGGCCGCTGGGCCTCGAAGTCGAACGGCACGATCACCGTCGAGGCCCGCACATAGACCAGGTCGGCGTCCTTCACCTCGTAGGCGATGGTGAAGGACGCGGCCCTGATCCCGGTGACCCACAGCTCGATGTCGACCGGGTGGTGCCGGTGGACGAGCTGGCGCTTGTAGTCGATCTCGTGGCGCGCCACCACGGACCCCTGCTTGAACTCCTTGTCCGGGCGGAACAGGAAGTCGATACGGGCTTCCTCCAGGTAGCGGAGGAAGACCACGTTGTTGACGTGGCCGTACGCGTCCATGTCCGCCCAGCGCAGCGGGCAGCGGTAGATGTGGCGCAAGACCGATCAGCCCCGGGTCAGCTTCTTGTAGGTGGCACGGTGCGGACGCGCGGCGTCCGGGCCGAGCCGCTCGATCTTGTTCTTCTCGTACGACTCGAAGTTGCCCTCGAACCAGAACCACTTGGAGTCACCCTCGTAGGCGAGGATGTGGGTGGCGACGCGGTCGAGGAACCACCGGTCGTGGGAGACGACCACGGCACACCCGGGGAACTCCAGCAGAGCGTTCTCCAGGCTGCTGAGGGTCTCCACGTCCAGGTCGTTGGTGGGCTCGTCGAGGAGCAGCAGGTTGCCGCCCTGCTTGAGGGTGAGCGCCAGGTTGAGGCGGTTGCGCTCACCACCGGAGAGGACACCGGTCGGCTTCTGCTGGTCCGGGCCCTTGAAGCCGAACGCGGACACGTACGCCCGGCTCGGCATCTCGACCTGGCCGACGTTGATGTAGTCGAGCCCGTCGGACACGACCTCCCACAGCGTCTTCTTCGGGTCGAGGTTGGCGCGGCCCTGGTCGACGTACGAGATCTTGACGGTCTCGCCGACCTTGATGTCACCGGAGTCCGGGGTCTCGAAGCCCTGGATCATCTTGAACAGGGTGGTCTTGCCGGCGCCGTTCGGGCCGATGACACCGACGATGCCGTTGCGCGGCAGCGTGAAGCTGAGGTTGTCGACGAGGACCTTCTCCCCGAAGGCCTTGTTGAGCTGGTCGACCTCGACGACGATGCTGCCGAGCCGCGGGCCCGGCGGGATCTGGATCTCCTCGAAGTCCAGCTTCCGCATCTTCTCGGCCTCGGCGGCCATCTCCTCGTACCGGGCGAGACGCGCCTTGGACTTGGCCTGCCGCCCCTTGGCGTTCGACCGCACCCACTCCAGCTCTTCCTTGAGCCGCTTCTGCCGCTTGGCGTCCTTCTGGCCCTCGACCTTCAGACGGGAGGCCTTGGTCTCCAGGTAGGTGGAGTAGTTGCCCTGGTACGGGTACGCGCGCCCGCGGTCGAGCTCCAGGATCCACTCGGCCACGTTGTCCAGGAAGTACCGGTCGTGCGTAATGGCGACCACGGTCCCCGGGTACTTGGCGAGGTGCTGCTCCAGCCAGTTCACCGACTCGGCGTCGAGGTGGTTGGTGGGCTCGTCGAGGAGCAGCAGGTCGGGCTGCTCCAGCAGCAGCTTGCAGAGCGCGACGCGGCGCTTCTCACCTCCGGAGAGGTTGGTGACGGGCCAGTCGCCCGGGGGGCACCCGAGCGCGTCCATGGCCTGCTCCAGCTGAGCGTCCAGGTCCCACGCGTTGGCGTGGTCCAGCTCCTCCTGCAGCTTGCCCATCTCGTCGAGCAGCGCGTCCGAGTAGTCGGTCGCCATCAGCTCGGCGATCTCGTTGAACCGGTCGAGCTTGCCCTTGATCTCGGCGACACCGTCCTGGACGTTCTCCAGGACCGTCTTCTCCTCGTTCAGCGGGGGCTCCTGGAGCAGGATGCCGACGCTGTAGCCCGGGGACAGGAACGCGTCGCCGTTCGACGGCTGCTCCAGCCCCGCCATGATCTTCAGCACGGTCGACTTACCGGCACCGTTCGGCCCGACGACGCCGATCTTCGCTCCCGGCAGGAAGTTCAGGGTGACATCATCGAGGATCACCTTGTCGCCGTGCGCCTTGCGCGTCTTGCGCATGGTGTAAATGAACTCAGCCAAGAGAAACCGTCCGGCAGCTTGAAATCTGGCAGTGGGCAGATACACCCCATCTTGCCTGAACGCCAGGCTTGGGTGTTAACCCGTTTGGTTCGGGGGCTGTGACCTGGGGTTTCGGTGGGGGCGGCGATGGCTTGTCCGTCACTGTCGGTCGTCCGCGGGTGGCCTCGGGCAGCCTCGCACGGCCCACGGACGGACCAGGAAGCAGAGTCCCCGCGCCCTCGCGCCGGGCTATCGTGCCGCTGTGACCAGCGCAGCGGAGCGCCCCATCCTCTTCCTCGACGTCGACGGTCCGCTCATCCCGTTCGGGGCGTCGTACGACTCCTCGACGTCTTTCGATCAGGGGAACCCGCTGCTTGATCGACTGGATCCCGGCATCGGATCGCGCCTCCTCGCCCTGGGCTGCCATCTCGTGTGGGCCACGACGTGGATGGAGGATGCGAACGAGGCCGTCGCTCCGCGCCTGGGACTGCAGAAGCTCCCCGTGGTGCAGTGGCCGGACTCCGGCGCCGACGAGGGACCCCGAGGCCTGCACTGGAAGACTCGCCCCTTGGTCGAGTGGGCCGACGGTCGACCGTTCGTCTGGGTCGACGACGAAATCAGCGCCATGGATCGCTTGTGGGTCGATGCCCGACATCCTGGGCCGTCGCTGCTCCATCGCGTCGACCCGGCCAAAGGACTCGTGGAAGCCGACTTCTCCGCGCTCACCGCTTGGCTCCGCGCCATCGCGCCGAGCTGAGCCGCAAGGCCAGGCGATGCGAAGGCCCGGGCAGGCCTTGGCCCGCTGGGCCCAGCGCCGCCTGCGATACCCCCACGACGGACCCGGCACTCCTCAGGACGGACCCGGCAGTCCTCAGGACTGACCCGGCGCCGAGAACGACGAGGTGTGCGGCCGGACCGCGTGTCAGCCGTCGGCCTGTTCGCGCTTGCGCAGCAGGACCAGGACCGCGCCGCCGATCACCACGAAGCCGATGGCCACGCCGGCGATCAGCGGGGTGATCGCGGAGCCGCCCGTCGCGGCGAGGTTGGTGTCGGGGGCCGTGGTGCCGCCGACCGAGGCGGGGCTGGGCTCGTTGTGGACCTTGGTCGTCTGCGTGGTGATCACGCCCTGCGTCCTGCAGTCGAGGACCCCGGTGAAGCGGTGACTGAAGCCGTGGGCCCCGGTGATCGTGAAGTCGTAGGCCTGGTCCTCCTGGAGCGGGACGGTCACCGTGCGGGAGGCGCCCGCGGGAATGGTGTGCTCGACGCCCATCAGCTCGAAGGTGAAGGGCTTGTCGCCCTTGTCGGCCGCGAAGATGTCCAGACCGCCCTTGGCGCAGTTCTTCCGGGCCGACACCGCGGGTATCGCGCCCTCGGCCGCCCAGGTGGCGGTCGCGGTCGCGGAGACCGTGGACTCGCTGGAGCCGGCCAGGATCTGGGTCTGGCTGCGGCTGTCGGAGGCGAAGGCACGCCCCACCGGCACCGTGGTCGACGCCTGCACGGTCAGCTGCGCCGTGCCGTTCGTGGCGTCCTCGGGAATGTCGAAGTACAGCTGGGTGCCGTCCTGCGCGGACGTCATCACCTTGCCGGTCTTGTCGATGATCCGCACCCCGCTGGTGGCCGCGTCCGGCGGCGGGCTCACCGTGACGGTGCCCGCGTTGGTGTGCACGGTCACCGGTCCCAGCACGTCCCCCGGCCGGCCGGAGACCGCCGGCGGGTCCAGGGTCAGCGAGGCCTGCGGTTCGCCGAGGTCGCGGGCGCTCTTCTGCAGATAGTCGGCGAGCTTCTCGGCCTGCGGGTCGACGGCGTCGACCTTCGCGTGGTCGGAGTAGCGCCAGATGGCCACCTGGGTGCCGGCTGCCGCGTCCTGCTCGGTCAGGGTGCCGGTGCCGGCCTGGCGGGCGAGCGCGGCGAGGTCGTTGACCTGGGGATAGGAGTTCTGCAGGATCCAGCGGATCCGGCCGGCGTCCTTGTTGCCGCCCAGCGAGGTGCCGCTCCAGGACGTCTCCTGGTAGAGGGCGTCGCGCTGGGTCGGGTTGTTGAGGTCGACGCAGTACGTCTGGAGGGTGCCGCCGCCGTCGACGGACATCTCGAACAGGCCGGCCTCGACACGCTGGTCGCCGCCGTCCTCGTGGATCACCGCTTCGCCGTAGGTCTTCAGGCCGTTGATCGTGGCCGTCGCCCCGCCCTGGGTCTGCGGTGTCCCGGCGGTCCCGTCCGCCACCGCCGTACCGGCGCCGGACAGCACACCGGCTGCCATGAGGCCGGTCACCGTCGTGGCGGCGGCCAGGCGGGCCGCTCCGGTGGAACGGCGGAACCCACAGAACGCAGCAAGCACAGAATTCCCCTTCGAGCAGGACCCGTTGGACGTGGGGGACGGTCCCACCAGCAGAATCGGCAGCCCCTAGGGGCACGCCCGGCATCCTATGGATCAGCTGGAGCCTGTCCCGCCGGTCGGATGATCCGATGGGCGATCCGATCCATAATCGTTATCGCCGGGACCGTCCATGAGCTGGGCATATCGACAAATCCACCGGTTCGTACGGGGCGTTCGGCAACCGGGCGCCCCGGTCCGGCTCCGCCTGGCGGCCTGAGCGTCCTGAACCGGGATGCTGATGTCACGTCACCGCCACTGGCTCCGCAGCCTGTTGAGAAATGCCGCTGCCCTCGTCCGGGGTGCCGGCGGCAGGCGGTGTCTCCCAGTTCGGCTCCGGCCGGGTCGCCGTCGGCGCTGCCTCCGGCTTGGCCGAGCGCTGGAAGGCGGCCGTACCGCGGGAGAGGTCGTGGCCGATCGCCACGGCGTCGATGTCGGCGGAGGCCCACTGCTGTTGCCCGTCGCGCACCTCCGTGCGCACCTTCAGCCGGCCCTGTACGACGACCGGCTGGCCCACCTCCACACACGCGGCCACGTTCGCCCCGAGCTGTCGGTTGGCCCACACCGTGAAGAAGTTGGTGTGCCCGTCCGTCCAGGCGTTCCGCTCCCTGTCCCAGTAGCGCGCGGTCACCGCCAGCCGGAACCGGGCCGACGGCCCCGCCGCCGACTCCCGGTACACCGGCCGGGTCGCCACGTTGCCCACCACGCACACGATCGTCTCGTTCATGTCCTCGCTCCCCTCCCCCGCCCGGCCCCTTCCGGCCGGGCGGACACCCGCACGGGCCCATCCCGTACGGCCGTGTCTGTCATGCGGATCTGTCATCCCGGTCTGTCATGCGGACCCGCCCTGCGAGCGCCGCGAACCCAGACTGCCTCCGCCGGGCCGAGCCCGCTGAGAGCTGTGGACGACCACCCCACCTGTGGAAAACCCCGCCACCCGCACGAGTGACCGCTGACGCAGGCCGGCGTTGTCACCCCGTGCCCGCACGCGGCCTCACCCGGCCCCGAGCCCCGAAAAGCGGCCGAGGGGCCCCGGAAACACCTTCCGAGGCCCCTCGCGCTCACATCTCCCCCGCGTTCACGTCCCCCCGCGCCCGCATCTCCCCTTGCGCTCAGATCTCCCCCGCTCCGGCTCTCACCCCACTCCGGTCCCGCTCCGTACGACGCGTACGTACTGCTCCCGTACCTCCCGGTACCGCAGGAGCTCCGCCGCCACCGGATCGAGCACCCGGGCCCGGCCGCAGCCGGCGGCCGCCTCCCGGAGCCGGCGTTCCGCCTCCTGGCCGTAGCGCCGGGCCGGGCCTCTCGCCGCCATCCGGCAGCCCCACTCCACCAGCGGTCCCCCGACGATCCCGCAGGCCATCAGCAGTACCGGAACCCCGAGGTTGGGCGCCATGACACCGACGATCTGGCCGAACAGCCACAGGCCGCCCACGACCTGCAGCAGGGTCATCGCCGCCTGCACCAGCACGGCCGCCGGCCACCAGCCCGGCCGCGGCGGCCGCCCAGGCGGCAGTCCCGCCCGCGCCGCCAACTCGTCCAGCGCCTCCGACAGCCCCTGCGAGCCGCGTACGGCCGCCTCGCGCACCGCCTGCGCCCATGGCGCCGGCAGCCCGGCCGAGGCCCGGTCGGACACCGTACGGACCGCCTGTTCGACGCGCTGGCGGGCGGTGGCCTCCTCGTCGGGCTGGGCCGTCCGCACCGGGATGCGGCCCGTGGTGGATTCGCCCCGGAACCGGTACCAGCGCCACAGCCGCAGCCAGGGTGTGCCGCAGGCTCGGCCCGCGTTGCGCAGCCAGGCCCGCTCGGCGGCGTCACCCGCCGCGATGGCGCCCACCGCGTCCGCGAGCCGGTCGGCGAACTCCTCACGCGCCTCCTCGCTGAGGCCGACCCGCCGCCCGGCGGCGTACACAGGGCGCAGATCGGCCGCGGCGGCGTCCACGTCGGCCGCCACCCGGCGGGCCGCCGCGCCGCGCTCCGCCACGAACTGGCCGAGGCTCTCGCGCAGTTCGCCGACGCCGTCGCCGGTGAGCGCGGACAGCGCGAGCACGGTGGCGCCCGGTTCCCCGTGCTCGCCGAGCGCGATGCCGTCCTCGTCCAGCAGCCGGCGCAGATCGTCCAGGACCTGATCGGCGGCCTCCCCGGGCAGCCGGTCGATCTGGTTCAGCACGACGAACATGATCTCCGCGTGGCCGGCCATGGGCCGCAGATAGCGCTCGTGCAGCACGGCGTCGGCGTACTTCTCCGGGTCGACCACCCAGATCACCGCGTCGACCAGCTTCAGGATCCGGTCGACCTGCTTGCGGTGCTCCGCGGCGGCGGAGTCGTGGTCGGGCAGGTCGACCAGGACCAGCCCGCGCAACTGCGCCTCGGCCTCCGGGCTCTGCAGCGGACGACGACGCAGCCGGCCCGGGATGCCGAGCCGGTCGATGAGGCTCGCCGCGCCGTCGCTCCAGCTGCACGCGATGGGCGCCGCGGTGGTCGGGCGGCGTACGCCGGTCTCCGAAATGGCCACTCCGGCAAGGGCGTTGAACAACTGCGACTTACCGCTGCCGGTAGCGCCCGCGATGGCCACGACGGTGTGCCGGCCGGAGAGCTTGCGGCGGGCCGCCGCCTCGTCCAGCACCCGGGCCGCCTCGGCGAGGGTACCGCTGTCCAGGCGGGTCCGGGACAGCCCGACCAGCTCGCGCAGGGCGTCCAGCCGGGAGCGCAGTCGGCCGTCGTACGCCAGCGGGGCCGGGATCTGGCTGCCCGGTCCGCGGCCGCCGCTCTCCAGGGCGGAGGCGCGCTCGGCGGCGAGGGCCGCGGTGGTGGCCTCCGTGACGCGCCGGGCGATGAGGCCGTCGTCCCAGGGCCCGGAGGGCTCGGAGGAGTCGGAGGGCTCGGAGGAGTCGGAGGAGTCGGAGGGCTCCCCGGATCGGGCGGACTCCGACGGCCGCGACGGCTGCGAGGGCCGCGAGGGCTGCGAGGGCTGCGAGGGCTGCGAGGGCTGCGAGGGCCTGTGTTGCTCGGGGGCGGCGGTTGTGTCCACGGGGGCGCGGGAGGCGGGGGAGGCGGGGGAGGCGGGGGACGACGCGAATGCGGGCATGGGCGGGAGGGGCGGCATGGGCGGGAGCGGGGGCAGGGGTTTGGCCGTCGGGGTGGCTGTGCGTGGCGTGTTGTCTCTGCTTGTCGTGCTGGCCTTGTTTGCAGGGGCCGGTGTGGCTGCGGGAGTAGAAGTGGTTGTCGGGGTGGCTCTGGCTCCGGGGGTGAACGCGTCGTTTGTGGGGTGTGGGAGCAGGTCGGGCAGACAGAGCTGGGTGCCTCCGGTCTCCGTGGTCTCCGGCCCTTCCTCGCCCCCCACGCGCGCGTGCCGCTCGTTCCACAGACTCTCGGGGACGGAGGCGGAGTCGGCGATGTCTCTGTCTTCCGCCCGCCCGCCGACAGTGTGTGCTTCGTCGGGGCGGGCGTAGGGTCCGGCGACAACAGCGCGGCCGGGGTTGTCGGAGCCGCCGGAGGCGTCGGCGATTCCGCGGGCCTCGGACACCTCAGAGCCGTAGGACGTGTCGGAGGCATCCGCTACGCCGCGTTCCCGATCCGCGAGGTACCCGTCCCTGACCGCCGCTCCATCGCCGGAACCGCCACCCACTCCGCTCGAGCCACCCCCAAGACGCTCTGCACGCTCGGCGACACCGGAACCCGCGCCGTGATCGTCGCGATCCAAGTAGGCCACGCGCTCCAGGCGATCCATGTACTCGAGGCGTTCCACGTGCTCGATGTGCCGGTCTTGCTCGATGTGCCGGTCTTGCTCGATGTGCCGGCCTTGCTCGATGTGCCGGCCGTACTCGACGTGCTCAGACCCCAAGTGACCGCCCTGCTCCACTCGCCCGATACCGGTGTCGTTGTCGTGGCTGCCGCGCTCCATGTCCCTCATGTGTCCCACGCGCCTCATGTGGTCGGTGTGATCCGTGTGGTCCTGGTCAGTGACGGCCGTCACCGGTCACCTCTCCTTCTGCAGTACGGACAAGGCGGCGATGAGCACGGCCTGGGGCTCGGGATGGACGTCCAGGGCGTCGAGCGGGGCGAGGCGCCGCTCGCGTTCGGCATGCAGAACGCGGTCCACGTGCTCGTCCAGCAGTCGGCCGGCCCGGTCGCGCAGCCGTAGCGCGCCGTGCGCGCCGATCCGCCCCGCGAGCCCCTCGCCCGCGCTGCGCGCCCGGCGTCCGCCGAGCAGTGCGGTGGCGACCAGGGCGCCGACGGCTTCCGGATCGGGTGCGGCGGTGGCGCGTTCCAGTTCGCGCACCTCCTCCTCGGCGTACTCCTCCAGCTCGCGTCGCCAGCGCCGTACGGCGACACCGATACGGTGCTCGGTGCTCTCCGCGGTGGACTCGCCGGCGGCGAGGGCCGGGTCGGCTCCGGCCGGCTCGCGTCGCCAGGCCTCGTCGATCTTCTCGTCGGCGGCGGTGACGGAGCACAGCAGCAGGGCGGCCAGGCTCGCCACGAGCGCGTCGAGGAGTTCGCCGGGGGTGCAGTCCAGCGGGAAGGCCCGCCATCGTTTGAGGGCGTCCCCGGCGAGTACGGCGCCGGACTGGAGCCGGCCGCGCACGCGCGCGTGCTCACCGTCGTAGGCGGCGTCCACGGCGGAGACGAGCCGGACGGCGGCGGCGTGCTGGGCGGCGGCGGCACTGGCCAGCTCGGGCATGCGGGACTTGAGGGAGTCGAGGAGGCCGTACGCCGTACGGGCCATGACCTGCTCGCGTGCGGCAGGGTCCTGGGCGTGGTGCACGAGCCAGTCCTTCAGCGGCGCGACCGCGGTTGCGGGCAGCAGGCCGGCGCCCCAGGCGGACTCGGGCAGCTCGGGCACGGTGAAGCGGGGTACGTCGCCGAGCCCGGCCTTGGTGAGCAGGGCGCCGTACTGCCGGGAGACCTCGGAGACGACCTGGTGGGGCACGCGGTCCAGGACGGTGACGAGGGCGGCGTCGTACTCCTTGGCGGTGCGCAGCAGCTGCCAGGGGACGGCGTCGGCGTAGCGGGCGGCCGTGGTGACCATGATCCAGATGTCGGCGGCGCAGACGAGCTCGGCGGCGAGGACGCGGTTGCCGGCGACCAGGGAGTCGATGTCGGGGGCGTCGAGGAGGGCGAGTCCGCGCGGGAGCGTGTCGGCGCTCTCGATGCGCAGCACGCGCGCGGGGTGGCCGCCCGGGGGCATGAGGTCGTCGGGATCCTCCTGGGGCGCCCACACGCGCGTGAAGCCGGGCAGCACGCGCATCTCGCTGAACCAGTGATGATCCTCCGGATGGCAGACCAGCACCGGCGTGCGCGTGGTCGGCCGCAGTACGCCCGCCTCACTCACCCGTCTGCCGACGAGCGAGTTGACGAGCGTCGACTTCCCGGCGCCCGTGGACCCGCCGATGACGGCCAGCAACGGCGCCTCGGGCTCCCGTAGGCGCGGTACCAGGTAGTCGTCGAGCTGTGCGAGTAGTTCGTCGCGGTTGGCACGCGCGCGTGGGGCGCCGGGCAGGGGCAGCGGAAAGCGTGCGGCGGCGACACGGTCGCGCAGTGCGGAGAGTGTGTCGAGCAGCTGAGGCCGTACGTCCAAGGTCACCACATGCGAAGAATGCCCAATTTTGGGGGATTTCTGAAGCATATAGACATGTCTGCGTGCCGACGGGACAGAAAGGACGCAAGGGGCGACTGGGACATGGGCACAGCTCAGGCATAACGAGTGCACAACACCCGGTGCGTCGGACGCCAAAAGCGGTGCACGATTCGTACCTGCCTGCGATTATCGGGATCGCTTCACTGAACCTCCACATCGAGCCACGGAGGCGAAGCGACAGGGTCGAGGAACACGGAGCTTTATCCTTGGTCCCGCCACCAGGCCCCCGTAGCTCAGTGGATAGAGCAGGCGCCTTCTAAGCGCTTGGCCGCAGGTTCGAGTCCTGCCGGGGGCGCCCAGCCTCAGCCCTCCCATCGGGAGGGCTTTTTGCTGGTCAGGGGACGTTTCGCTCGACACGGGTCAGCCCCGGACACCCCCTTGGTGATCAAGGGCGCGGTCCGGGGCTGTCCGGCTGTCAGCGGGTTTTCGCGGGTGGCCGTGTCGAATACGTGTCGAAGTTCTCGACCGGTCGAAGATCAGCCAACGCCCGACTCCTCCGCCTCCGGGAGGTCGCCCGCGGCTTCCAGCCGCCGTTTGAGATCCGGCAGCTGCCCGTCGACGCACCGGGCGTAGGTCGCCAGGAGCACGGCGACACTGTTCCCGGCCCACTCGGCCACCTGGGCGGGCGGGATGCCGTCGTTGAGCCACTTCGTCAGGCGCGTGTTCCGGTTGTCGTACACGCGCCGCCCAGTGGGCGACTCGAAGACGTGCGGGGGCAGTACGGCTTTGCGCGCGCTGCGCCACGCCCGACGGATGACGGAACCGGCGAGGATGCCATCGGTCTCCCCCTGGAAGAGCAAATCACCCGGCTGGAGCTGCTCGTCCTCGATGTGCTGCCGCAGAATGCGCGTCAGAGCCGGATGCCCCGGTACGGTGCGTGTCTCGCCCTCAGCACGGCCTTTCAGGTCGCGTTGCTCGTGGATCTCCCCCGTGTCGGTCCACTGCTTGCCCACCTCCGGGGTCGCCGTGTGGATCAGCAGCTCGCACCACTGGTCGTCGGCGTCGGGCTCGGGGAGGGTCTCGTCCTCCACCCGCATGGCTACGGCTTCCTCGGGCCGCGGGCCGCAGTAGTACAGCGTCGCGAAGAAGGCATGGAGCCGCTTGCCGCCGCGCGGCCGGCGCCGGATCCAGTCGAGGATCGCCGCCGCCTGCTCGGGGTTCAGCAAAGACCGCTTGTCGACGGCATTCGTGGTCTTCGTGACCGCCGTCGAATCCTTGCCCTTGGGAAGGGGGTTGGTCCGCAGGATGCGCCGTCGGATCGCGTACTTCATGGCGACGTTGAGGATCCGGCGGTTGCGCTTCCGGGACCAGGCCGCCGCTTGCCTGCCGTCGAGGCGGGTGTCGATGGCTTGCAGGACCTGGTCGACCTTCTCCGGGTCCTCCCAGGCCGAGACGGGAAGGGAATTCCGCTCGACCCACTTCAGGATGGCCACCACGTCTCGGGGCGCGTCCGGGCGTCGGTTCGTGTTGAACGCCCATTCGCGAAGGGCCGTCCGCACGGCCGCAGGCGCGAACGGGGTGGGCTTGGCCCGTAGCAGAGCGATGGTGGTCGCGGTCAGGGTCTTGGCGATGTTCTTGCGGCTGTTGCCGCCGAGTTGAGGCCAGCGGGCATCCACGTACTCGACTGCGAACCTGTACCAGCTCATGGCAGCCGACTTGGAACGATGCGATACCGGAAGGCCTGTAGCGACGACGAAGGCCTCGCCCTTGCCCGTGGCTCGGATGAGTTCGGAGCGGAAGCCTTCAGCGAGCGCGACGGTGTTGAAGGGCTCGCGCCAGCGCTTGCCCGCGACCACCCAACGCACCGTGTACGTGGTCTTCCGGGCGCCCTTGTAGTTGCGGGCACCTGGTGAGGACGCTGTGGCAGCGAAGGCGGGGAAGGACCCCCACACACAGCTCTGGAAGAGGCCAACGTCCAACGCTTCACCATCACGGTTCCGCTGTCGCGGCTTGCTCTGCCAGACAACTCCAAGCAGCGTGGCTGAGGTCAGGGGGGTGCAGCGAGGCACACGCGCGCCTAATCGATCGGCGCGCCCGCCATCGTGGCTGACTTGCGTCGGCTGAGGTCCGTGCCACAACCGTGCCAGATGCAGGGGTCAGTCACGGTCAACACCGGTGTCCTGCGATCGAGTACACGCCCGCTCCTGGGCTGGCGAAGCCGCAGCTCAGGCCCCAGATCATCCAGCCTCTCTCCTAAAGCGGTGCTTCCTTACCTCGTCCATGGTGCGGGGGCAGAGGGGCGATATGAAGTGCTTCTTGATCCACCTGTCCTAGAGGGGGGACGCACATGCTCGGTAGTGGAAGAGCCCTGAGCAGCTTCAAGGTCGGCGACAAAGTCACGGTAAGAGCGCCAAGTGACAGGCCCATGTACCACCAAGGGTCACATGGGACCGTTGTCACCATCGGCACCAAACGAGTCCACGTCAGGATGGACAAGGCAGCGTTTGAGAGCCACGACGGCGAGGTGGCAAACTTCCTCCCCGGGGACTTGGCTCCCGGGCATGTCGGGACGCCCCGAAACTCCGATCGCATGAACGATGCCTTCACCGCCCTCAAGCTCGCGGCCGGCACCGATCTCGTGGCCGTGGCAATGGAAGCTGGCGTCATCACTGCCGAGCAGGGTGAGCAGATCAAGGCTGTATGGGCCAGCCACTTGCAGAGATGATGAGTGCGGCCGTGCCGCCGCCGGGTCTGCTGCACGATCGGGTGACATCTGAACTGGCTTGCCATGTAGGGCGGGTGGGAAGGATGTCGCTGGGAGAAACCTGGGAGAAGATCTTCTCCCGAAGACGCCCACCTGGGCAGGAGCAAGCACTCAGCCATATCGGCACCGTCTCAGTTTCCGTCTCATTCACCACCGTTCGCGGGCGTTCAGGCGAGACCAGAGGCCCATTCCTGCACACCGACCAGCCGCCCATGAACTCAGATGCACGCCCCCGAACGCACCCCGCCACCCCACCACCACAGTTGGAAAGCCTGCGCTTGCGCCCGGGGTACCGTGAAGGTTCACACTGGCTTGTCCCCCTTTCACCCGGGCAGCAAGAGACCCCGGCCGGTAACCATCCGGCCGGGGTCTCTCTATGCGTTGTTACTCGGGGCGGATGTGCTCCGCCTGCGGGCCCTTCTGCCCCTGCGTGACATCGAACGTGACTCGCTGGCCCTCTTCCAGGGAGCGGAAGCCAGAGGCGTCGATGTTCGAGTAGTGGGCGAAGACGTCGGGGCCGCCGCCGTCCTGCTCGATGAAGCCGAAGCCCTTTTCGCCGTTGAACCACTTGACGGTACCGCTCGCCATGCCTGTCTCCCTCAAGGAAATTCGGGCCCCGCACCGTGCGGGATCCGGAGGTGATCGCCTTGGTCCGGAGAGGCGCTGAACAGCAAGAACGCCCGAGACGTGTGTCACGGGCGAACAGGACTTCGGAACCACGACTACTTGTAACGACGCTACACCGGGCGAGGCCGAAGATCACAGGTCTTATGGGATCGCGTAGGCGAATCTTTAGCGTCACGACGGCCGTTACCGGCCGACGTCGCGGCGGCTGCGGACTGCCTGCCACGCCGGCCCGGTGAGATCGACGACCATCATTCCGTCTGCAGCCTCGCGGGCGAGGATCCAGCCCTTCGCCTCGAGCCCGTCGAGCTGCTGCCGAATGTCCGGGCCCAGCTCCTCGACGAGCTGCGTCTCCAGCGGTTGCGTGCCGCCGTCCACGAGCTCCGCCAGCCGGAAGACGAGCGCTTCCTGCTCAGCGGTGATACGGAAGTCCTTGCGCTGACGCTACGTCCCTGCCGACCAGGGCGCACGGCCATAGCTAGGCCCCGACGCCATCACGGGGGGTGAAGTTCCGACGCCCTGTGTCGCGTTGGCTCGGCATCAGTGGATTGGGCAGGTACATGCCGCTCACTGAAGAAGAAACGCATCCGCCGAGAGTTCGGCATGAACAGGTCGTGCCAGACGCTGAGTTGCCCATCAGCTCCTAGTACTCCAGCCGTAGTTGTGGATCTTGATGGGCCGCCATCGACAAGTGGCCGGGCACGAGAAAAGTGAGCGGAGTGAGTACCCACTCATTGACGGAGTGAGTACTCACTCCGTACTCTCGCGGTTATGACAGCACCCAAGGAGAACCAGACCACCCGCCGTCGCGCTCCCGGCATGTCGCCGGAGCAGCGCCGCGAAATGATCATCCAGACCGCGATCCCCCTGATCGCCGAGTACGGCGCCGCGGTGACGACCGCGAAGATCGCCCGCGCAGCAGGCATTGGCGAGGGCACGATCTTCCGGGTCTTCGCCGACAAGGACGAGCTGCTGCAGGCCTGCGTGGCCGAGGCGCTCTCCCCCGAGCACGCGGTCCGCGAGCTCGACGCGATCGACGTATCCCAGCCGCTGCCCGACCGGCTCGCGGAGGCGGCCGAGGCACTGCAGGCGCACATGTCCAGGATGGGCGCGATCGCCGGCTCGCTGGGGCATCGAGGCGGCAAGCACCCCGGCACGGTGCGCGGCGCGGGCCGCAGCGAGGCGACGACCCGTATCCGCGCGGCCCTCGCGGAGCTGCTGGAGCCCGACAAGGCCGCCCTGCGCCGGCCGCCGGAGCAGATCGCGGCCCTCTTCTACGGACTGCTCTTCATCCAGCCGCGTACGGAGGACGAGCCCGACCTGACCCCGCAGGAGCTGGTGGAGGTCTTCCTGCACGGGGCGCTCTGCGGGGGCGCCAAGTAAACGCACGGAGAAGGCGCCTGGGGGTTATGGCCCTGGCCGTAACCCCCAGGCGGGTCGGGCCCAGTCTCAGCAAGAGCGGACCCTCGCGCCAGATCGCGGCGATGGCCACCGCCGTGATCGTCAGGCCGATGTTGGCGATGTCGGAGCCGTAAGCGAGGTCGGGGGAGGTCTGGGGTGGGGTCGGAGACGGATGCGGCCACCGGTGATCATCGGTGTGTGAAGACTGAAGATCAGGCGGTGGCCGCTGGTCACAGCGTAGACCCTGGGGGTTGGGACGATGACTTCGCAGGGCTGATGCGGCGCATAGCCGGACGGTTCGCGCGTGCCGAACCCCGTCGTCGGGTGGGGAAGTTCGTCCGAGGGCTACTGGCGGACCTGCCGCGGAAGAACTGCTGGACGATCGCGGAGTGGGCCGGTGAGGCCACACCCGATGGGATGCAGCATCTGCTGGAGCGGGCGAAGTGGGACGCGGACGCAGTCCGTGACGATCTGCGTCAGTACGTCGTCGACCACCTGGGCGCGGAGCAGGCGGTGCTAATCGTCGACGAGACGGGCGATGTGAAGAAGGGGCAGACGACGGTCGGGGTGCAGCGTCAGTACACCCGCACGGCGGGCAGGATCGAAAATGCGCAGGTGGCGGTCTACCTGGTGTATGCCACCGAGCATGGACACGCCGCTGTGGACCGGGAGTTGTACCTGCCCCGTATCTAGGCCGAGGACCCTCAGCGATGCCGGGCAGCCGGGCTGGAGTCCGACACCACGCGCTTTGGGACCAAGACGCAGCTGGCCGCGGCGATGATCGAGCGGTTCTGCGAGGCCGGGCACGCGGTCGGCTGGGTGACCGGGGACGAGGTCTATGGAGGCAACCCCGCCCTGGCGCAGATGCTGGCTGAGCGCCAGATCGGTTCTGTCATGGCCGTCTCGTGCCGCACCGAAGTCCGCACGGCCGGTGGGAAGTTCCGCGTCGATTCACTGGTACGCAAGGTGCCGCGCACCGCCTGGCAGCGAATGTCCGCCGGAGGCGGCGCGAAAGGGCCGCGCCACTACGACTGGGCCGCCATCGGCCTGCTCCCGGAGGCCGTCGCGGGCATCTACCGGCTGCTCATCCGCCGCAACCGCACCACCGGCGAACTGGCCTACTACCGCTGCTTCAGCCCCCATCCGGTGCCGATCGGCACGCTGGTACGCGTCGCCGGGATGCGCTGGAGGATCGAGGAGACCTTCCAGGCCGGCAAAGGACTCGCCGGCCTGGACGAGCACCAAGTCCGCCGCTACACCCCCTGGCTGCGCTGGGTCACCCTGGCCATGCTCGCGCATGCCTTCCTCGCCGTCGTCCGCGCCCGCGAGCACCGCGATCACCCCGTCCCCGACGGGCTGATTGCACTCACCTGCAACGAGATCCAGCGACTGTTCGCCACCCCCTCAACGCCGCCCGACAACCAACGCGAACACCGTCTGCGCTGGTCCCTATGGCGCCGCCGGCACCAAGCCCGGGCCCGCACATGCCACTACCGCCGCCGCACAGCCACACCATGAAGATCCACAACTACGGCTGGAGTACTAGGCCGCCGAGCGGGCCGCCGGGTCGCTTTCTGGGCCGTCCCTGGGCCGTCCGGGGCCGCTCAACAGTGGCCAATGACGACCGACGGCGACCGCCAGGCGCTCAGGCCCACCGCTCCTGAGCAGGGAAAACCCAGCTCCCCAAGATCCCCGACAAGACCTCCGGGGCAACAAATGTGGAACGATCAAGCCCCCTGCCTGCGGTTTTGCTGCGGGCAGGGGGCTTCTGGGTGCGCCCGGGGGCCACCTGTGGACCGTCAGGCGCTTGATCGGGCCGTCAGCGTGTGGACTCGTGCGGACCGGCCGGTTCGGGCAGCAGTCGAGCGCTGAGACGGTCCGCGGTCGGCCAGCGGACGTCGTGGACCCAGCCCAGCTTCTCGAATACCCAGATCAGGCGTGCCGCCGGGTCGAGCTGGCCCGGCAGCACGCCGTGGCGCGCTCCCGTGGGGTCGGCGTGATGTGAGTTGTGCCAGCTCTCGCCGAAGGACAGCAGTGCGAGCGGCCAGAAGTTGGTGGCCTTGTCCCGACTGGCGAACGGGCGCCTGCCCGCGACATGGCAGACCGAGTTCACCGACCAGGTGACATGGTGCAGCAACGCCATCCGCATCACGCCGGCCCAGAAGAACCCGGTCAGCGCGCCGGTCCAGGTGCCGGTGACGAGCCCACCGACCAGCGCGGGGGCCAGGAGCGAGACGGCGGCCAGTGGCCCGAAGAGCTGACCGATGAGCCGCAGGTCAGGATCGGCGGCGATGTCGGGCGCGAACCTGGCCCGGTTGCTCAGTTCACGCTTCAGCATCCACCCAACGTGCGCGTGGAGAAGCCCCTTGAGCAGCGCGCGCGTGTCGGTTCCGAAGCGCCAGGGCGAGTGCGGGTCGCCCTCGCGGTCGGCGAAGGCGTGATGGCGGCGGTGGTTCGCCACCCATTGGATTGGCGAGCCCTCGACCCCCAGCGAGCCCGCGACGGCAAGGACGATGCGCAGGCCCCGCCTTGCCTTGAACGAGCGGTGCGTGAAGAGGCGGTGATAGCCGACCGTGAGACCGGCCAGGGACACGAGGTAGGCAACCACGGCCATGCCGAGGTCCAGCGCGGACAAGCCCCATCCCCACACAAACGGCACCACGCCGATCAGGCAGATCAGGGGACCGACGACGAAGATCCACATCGCGACGCCCGCCGCAGCCGTCTGCGGGGCGTCGAGCAGCGGCTTGACTCCACCCGTGGTGTCGGCGTCGCCTTCGGCGACGGCCTGTTCAGGACGGTCGGTGTCGCTCGGGTTCATCGGTTCCTCGCCGTTGCTCGAGCTTTTTCGGACGGAGTGCCGGACCCACCCGGTTCACGCGCGCGTGCGCGCTATCGAGCACGCTCGGCGGCCCACGGCACACGATCGCACCGGACGGCATCCGCGCAGGTCATCGCTCATGTCCAGGGTGTGAACGTCGTGGGACTGAATCTCCTTCACGTCGTGGCGGGAGCTTGAGTCCTCGTCCGGTCCGGGGGCCGACGCGGAGAAGCCGGCCGGGCACCCATGGCGGTGGCAGTGGGTCAGACCAGGTATGCGAATCCACGAACCCTCAGCGGCTGAAGAGGGTCCAGTGCGTACGCAGCTGAATGGTGGTGTACGCCCCCAGTAACCCACCAACAGAGCCGAGCCTCGCCCAGCAGCAGGGCAGCGTCAGCCACAATCCCGCGTACAACTCGTCTCCCTTGCTCGCTCCCGAGGATCAGCAGCTCGCCACCAAGACGATCGACATCGTCCAGGCGAGTGTCGCAAGGCGTACGCGGCCGGATAGGCGCCAGATGCACGGGGCGCACTCAGCGCACCGACACGTTGCAGTGTCGGCCTGGCCGTCTCAGCTTCCGTCTCATTCAGCCCGGTTCACGGCCGTACAGAGGAGACCGCATGCCGGACGCGACGTACGAGCCGGCCGCCCATGAACGCAGGTGAACGCCCCTACACAAAGCCCAAGACCCCACCAACACAGTTGGAAAGCGTGCACATGGCGCTAAGGCCGGCGCACTGCTCGCGTGGGTGGTCAGCCTCGCTGTCAGTCCTGAGCTGTACCGTCCCGCCCATGGCTGAGAGACCAACTACAAGCTGGCGTCATGGCATAGCGGAGGAAGCCGAGGAGCTTGCCGCGGGCACCCTGGATCCCGAATGCGCCTGTATGGCAGAGCTGTTCCCCGAGGGGCTGCTTACGGCGACCGACGCAGTCCTCGACACCTTCGAGGGCGAGCTTGCCGGGCTTGGCGAGGCCAGCGACGAGCAGGTCTTCGCAGTGGTAGAACGCGTCGTCCTGGCCCTCAACGCGGTGAACAAAGCCCACAACGGAAACGCCTTCGAGACCGACGAACGTGAGGAGCTGTGCGACTACATCGACCAGTCGCTCACCGAACACGGCGTCGATGTCGTCGTCCTGACCGCCCGCCGCGGACTGGGCCGCTACCAGCTCACGGACAAGTGGCGGAAGTGGTAGGACCGCTCACTGGCGCCACCCGCCGAGCATCGCACCACTGGCGCACCACAAGCGCACCAGATCGAGCGGGGAACAGCGGGGAATCACGGTGAAAGCGGCCCCGCACCACGAGGCCACCGTGTCGCCCTTCGCCCAGCTCAGCACGCGAACCCGCCGCAAATCTTCACAGCTTCCCAAGCTGAGAGCCCGGCATCTACCCTTCGCTCATGGCCGACATCGAGCTTCCGCGGGGCTTGGTCGCGTTGCAGATCGACGTGTATGCAGCTCGACTGAGGCTGGTTGAGCATGTACGGGCGAACGGGCCCGTGCGTGACTGGAGCCCTGACGCCGATGCTGAAGGGGCGGATCTGCAATACGCCTGCGAGGTGAGTGAGGCCGTTCTTCAGAAGGCGATCGATGAGAGCGGCCTGGAGCGGAAGCACGGCCGGCGCGCTCTTCGCCGAGCACTCATGGCGGCGGCCGCACCGCAGATGGTAGGCCAGCCCGGAACCACGCCGGACCGCACGTGAGTGTCTAACTGCGTGACAACGCCGATGTTCCGCTGACATCCAATGCTGACATCAACGACCCCGGACGGCGGCGGCAAACAGCGGCCATGTATGGCACCGGTTCACGAGGCGAGCCCCGACCAGGCCAAGGGGAGATCGAACTCCTAAAGCGGGTGTCGCAGGTACGAACCCTGCCAGGGAAGAGGCCCCGGACCAATTCCTGGTCCGGGGCCTTCCTGCCCGTGTGGCACGTCGACGGGTGACAGCACAACCGCGGCGGGCGAGATCTTTGCTGGGTCAGCCGGTGCAGTTCGGGATGGCAATGTCGCTGCCCGCGCAGTTGGTGGGCCGGTTGCCGTTGACCCGGGAGGAAGTCAGGACGACGCTGCCGCCGGCGTTGAGGACGCCGCCGGGAGCGGTGCTGGCCGTGTTGTTGTTGACGTTGCTGGACACAATGGTCGTCGTGCCGCCTCCGAAGTTGGCGACGCCCCCGGCCCGTCCGGCGTTGTTCTCGTTGACGTTGGTGTCGACGATTCGCAGGGTTCTGTCGTTGGCCACGCCACCTCCGGCAGCGCCGGCTGTGTTATCGATGATGCGGCTGTTGGAGATGGTCATGTTTCCGTCGTTGGCGACGCCGCCGCCGTTCACGTTGGCGCTGTTGCCCATGATGGAGGTTCCCACGATGCGGGTGGTGGTCCCGAAACCGGCGCCGATTCCGCCTGAGAAGTTGCCGTGGTTATTGCGGATGGCGCTGTTCGTCACGGTCAACCGACCGTGGTTCGCGATGCCGCCGCCGAAGTCCGGCGCATCACCGTTGGTGATCGTGGCGTCCGTGAGCATCAGGTTGCCGTTGGGGCTGACGGACAGAATGCTGAAGCTGGCCGTGGACACACGGGTGATGGTGCTGTGCCGGGCGTCAACGATGATCGGGGTGTCAATCTCCGGCAACGGTCCGGAGAGCCCATAGGTGCAGCCCGGCGCCAGTACCAGGGTTCCGCCCCCTGCGGTGTTGGCGTCCGTGATGGCGGTGAACAGGGCACTCGGACTGCACGGGACGATCGTCTGCGCCGATGCGGGAGTGGCGGTGGCGACGACCGTTGCGAGGGCTCCGGCACACATTGCCTGCGCAACGAGTGCCGAAGACGTACGGGTAAACATGAATGGGTGACTCCTTCGGGAAGTCCCGGGTCCGCAGGTTGCTCCCGGCACCGAAGGCACGGCGCCGTATCTCGGGGAGTGGTGTTGAGTTGCCCTCGTCGACGCGTGGCAGTTACGGGTTGAGAAGGGAAGCCGCTCGGACGGTGGAGCCCTTTCCGTCCGACGGCCGACAGGAGGCATCCGGGACTCAGCCGAACAGCCCAGACCGGCGCCCCGTCCTGTCACCCGTGCCACGTTCCCTGACCGAGGACGGCCCTTGACCGCTGATGACTGTGTGGCCTCTGACAGACACAGGGTCGAATGCGTCTCGAAGTCAGGGTGCAAGCCTCCAGCAGGCCGCAAGACTGCACAGGTCAAAGGCCTACTACGGGCGAACCAGCGATGCGCCTTCTTAGCGCTTGGCCGCAGGTTCCAGTCCTGCCGGGGGCGCCCAGCCTCAGCCCTCCCATCGGGAGGGCTTTTTGCTGGTCAGAGTGGGTACAGACGGACGCAAAAAAACGCCGGACACTCCCCCGGTGATCGCGGGGGCAGTCCGGCGCTGTCCGGCTGTCACCGGGTTTCTGCGGGTGGCTGCGGTGAATACGCGGAGAAGTTCTCCAGGCGCCGTCAGGCGGTCTCAGCCAGGTCGGGGAGGTCCCCGCGAGCCAAAATCCGCTGTTTGAGGTCCCCGAGCTGCCCCGAGATGCATCGGGCGTAGATGGCCGGCAGTACCGGGACACTGTTGCCCGCCCACTCGGCCACCTGCGCCGGTGGGATGCGGTCGTTGAGCCAGTTGGTCAGGCAGGTGTGCCGGAGGTCGTACACCTGCCTGCCGAGCGGCGAGGCGAATTCCTCCGGAAAGAGCACTTCGGCGCGAGCGGTCCGCCACGCTCGGCGGATGGCTGAGCCCGCGAGCATGCCGCCCTTCTCGCCCTGGAAGAGGAAATCTCCCGGCTTCAAGCTCTCCGCCTTGATGTGCTCGCGCAGGATCCGCGTCAGCGACGGGTGCCTCGGCACGACGCGCGTGTCATCAGAAGCGCGTGCTTCAGCCCGCCCTCTTCATGGATCTCGCCGTCATCCGTCCAGTTCCTCCAGGCCTCCGGCTGAGCGGTGTGGAACAGCAACTCGCACCACGGGTCTTCGGCGTCCTCCGCAGGCAGGCGGACGTCCGCAACGCCCATCGCCACAACCTCCTCCGGGCCGTGACCCGGCGTAGTGCATCGTGGCGAAGAAGGCGTGGAGCCGATCGCCGCTGCGGGGACGCCGGCGTACCCAGCCCAGCAGGCGCGCCGCCTGTTCCGGGTTGAGCAGGGACCTCTTGTCGACGGCGGATGACGTCTTGGGCGCCGCCCCTCCTTCCTTCGGCAGGGGGTTCGCCCGCAGAATCCGGTGCTTGACGGCGTAGTCCATGGCCACGTTCAGGATCCGCCGGTTGCGCTTGACGGAGCTTGCCGCGGCACGCGTGCCGTCCGACTTCGAGCCGACGGCCCGAAGTACCTCGTCGACCTTGGCGGCGTCCTCCCATGCCTCCATGGTCAAGGTGTTGCGCTCCACCCACTTCAGGATGGTGGCCATCTCGGGGGGAGCGTCCTCCCGGCGCCGCGCGTTCTGTCTGTCCGCCCAGACCAGCACCATCCGCGAAGGCCCCAGCCCCGACTACTACTTGAAGAAGCGAGCCGAGGGCCGCAAGCACGTCCAGGCCGTCATCGCCCTCGCCCGGCGACGTGTCGATGTCCTGTGGGCCTCCTGCCCGACGGCAGACCCTTCGCCTTCCATCCACCCGTCGCCCAAGCTCCTCCACGGGGCCAGCGCATCCCGCCCATCTGGCGATAGCCTGCGGCCCGAATCAGAAGGGAGGGTCCAGTGGGCTTCGACGCAGAACGATCAGCGCGCATCGCTGCCATGCAGGAAACCGCCCGGCCCGTCTGGGAGGCAACCCGCGACACGGACGCACTCCAGCAGTTCCTCAAGGACAACGGATGCCACGGAGTGGAAGCCGTGTTCGTCACCATGAACCTGCTGAACTGCGATCTTGCCGAAGCTCAACGAGCCTTCTTCAACGCCCCGTGCCGCGACGCCGAACGCCGCTTCCACAACTACGTCATGGACCTGCTCGAAGAGGCCGCCGACATCGACGCGGGACAGCACCAGCGGCCCAGCACAGGCCCTTGAATCGGCCATGAGGACTCCGCCGACCCACGTCATCGGCCGCAATGCCGCAGGATGCTCACGACTCAGGCGATCGACGGCTCACCGCATATTGCCGTAGCGACGGGCCAACGGGTGGATGACGTCCGCCACGTAGTCCGCCAGCTGACCGGAACTTGCCTCGCTGACACGCGCGCCTGACCGGTCGGCGGACCCCGACGCCGACAGGCGCGGACAGCGGCGGTCAGCGCCGATCCTCAGCGGACGCTCTTCCTGGACCCGGCGTCGGCTCGCCGACGCCGTAGAGCGGCGTGATCGACCCGACCGCGCGGCCCGGAACGTGAAGAACGCGAAGGACGGCGGTCGGCCGACCCGCCCGAGCTGGAGGGGCCCACCGACGTCACGGTCATGGCAGCCCATCGGCTACGGCTGGGCAGCGAACTGCCTTCGAACCAGCACAAGAGCAATCCAGCCCGCCAGCATCACGAGAGCGCCCGTCGCGGGCCACTGGCCACCCACCAGGACGCCGAATGCCGCCAAGGAAGCACCGAGCATGGCTACGGCAGCAGCGGCCGACTCAGCTCGAAGCTGTCGAGCAGAACGCCTGCTCGCTGAAGGCCTGACGAGTTGACGGCCGAGAAGGACCTGAAGACCGTTGATCGCGGCCAGCAGAGCCGTAAGAGCGCCAAGGACGCCGAGAGCGATGGGCATGACGTGAAGCTACACACCGAGAGGTCGGCCGCCGCACTCGGGTAAGGAAACGGCGTGAGGGCCAGGACCCGGCTGACCTCGACGGGCCCCGTGCCAGGTGCGTGCCAGACCCTGAGGGGGAACCCCGGGGAACCCCGGGGAACCCGGGGAACAGCGGGGGGCCCAACAGCCTGGGACGAAGAACCGCCCACCTGCCCTCAGTGCGATGGTTGGCTCATGGTCGGTGCCGGCGCAGGTGCGCGGTACGAGCCGGGATCCGGGACTACATCACCCGGTTCTGGCCCGACGCGCTGAACGCCAGGAACCAGGCGGCCCCTGGGTCAACCACGACCGTCGTCCTGGGCACGCAGCGCAACGACACGGACGACAGCACGGTGCGTCAGCTGTCGGACAGCGTGAAGTCCGTGCAGGCCTGGTACACCACCGACGGCGGCGCCACCTGGCACGCCGCCACCGCGAAGCCGTCCGGCGGCAACTGGACCATCGCCGTCCACAATCCGGCCTCCGGCCGCGTCGGCCTGCGCTCGACGGTCACCGACACCCACGGCGACAGCTCGACGACCACGGTGTACAACGCGTACGCCATGAGCTGAGGGCCACCAGACCTCCCGCTGCCACACTGGCGGCCCGCCCGAGGGATTTCCCCGGACGGGCCGCCGGCCGGCGATCGGGACACAGCAGCGAAGTACACGCGAGACGATCTCGCCAAGGCCTACGGCGCCCGCCTCCGTGGTGAGAGCGCCCGCCTCCGTGGTGAGAGCGCCGCCTCCGTGGGTGAGAGCGCCGCCTCCGTGGGTGAGAGCGCCGCCTCCGTGGTGAGAGCCACTGGTGCCGGCGCACTGGTTGAGCCAAGCTGCGGCACATGGACTGGATGCCGCTTCTCTCCACACTGACCGGTGCCGTCATCGGCATCACAGCCACCTTGATCGCCGATCGCAACCGGTGGCGGCGGGAGGAGGCCAGGCATGCGCTGGAAGTGCGACGCGAGGTGTACACGGAGTTCGTGTCCGCCCTCAAGGCGGCAGGAGAAGAGATGCGGGCCGTCGCCTTGGGCGATCACATGTCCGAGTCGGCGCGTGACGCGGCCGTGAGGGAGGCCGTCCGTGGCACCGGCCTCTACACAGCCAGCGAACGCCTCTGGCTCGTGGGCCCGCCGCAGGTTGTAGCGGCGGGTAACGAGGCGTTTCACGGCCTGCGCGCGATACGCGACGCTTACGCTCGGGGGGTGGCAGTCGGTTCCGACGAGGAAGCGTCCCTGATAGGAACGCGTCGCACGGCCATGGCTCAGATGCGTCGTCTCATGCGTGAGGACCTGGGCGTTGGGCCCCTCGGGATCGAGTGATCGTCACCAGTCCCCGAGAACGGACCTGTCCAGGCAGCTCCGACGGCGAGATCGTCTCAACACAGCGATCACCAGAGACCCGAGGAAGACCAGCCAACGCCGGATCCTCCGGCGCGGGGACTGACTTCGCCGTCGAAACGCCCCTCCGGCAGTCGACTCGGTGGCCATGGCGCCGCCGCCCCTGTACTGAAAGGCAACTTCGGCGACTTCTGGGTTGACTGGGCGGGCACGTCAGGATGAGTGTGGTTGATCAATTCCTGGTGATGGGGGGCACCATGTCGTTGCGGAGGTTGCGGGGGTGGGCCCTGGTGGTGGCCGTCGTGATCGGCTGGGGGGCTGCGGGATGCGAGTCGGGGGCGCACGGCAGCAGCAGGGCGGTCATCGCAGTCGACACGCCGACAGCCCTGGCTGATCAGGTCGTTCACCTGAAGATCGGTGGTCTGGAGCCACACGACGAGATCACCGTCGGCTCGTCGGCGACCACGCACGACGGCAAGGTATGGCATGGCCGGGCGACATTCACCGCGGACGACCACGGCCTCGTCGACCTCTCCACGACGCGGCCGGTGTCGGGGACGTACGACACGGTCGACGGTATGGGCCTGTTCTGGTCGATGAGGCCCGCGACCAGCGTTCCGAACAGTGAAGACTTCGCCCCTCTTTACCCTGAGCTCTCCCCCTCATACACCGTGAAGATCACCGTGACAGCGCATGGGCGGCAGTTGGCGAGCCGCACGCTCACCCGTGAATGGGAGGCCGAAGGAGTCAGTGCCCGAACGCTCACCCTGGCCCAGGACAAGGTCGTCGGAGAGATGTTCCTGCCCCGCCCCGGCACTCCCCGGCACCCGACCGTGCTGGCCTTCGGCGGATCCGAAGGCGGTGTCAGCGGCATGAAGTTCGCGGCGGCTCTGCTGGCCTCCCACGGCTACCCGACGCTGGCTCTCGGCTACTTCTCGATGCCCGGCCTGCCCGCCAGACTGCACAACATCCCATTGGAGTACTTCGCCACCGCCGCCCGCCTGCTGGCGGACCAGCCTGGTGCGGACCCCGCACACATCATCGCCATGGGCTACTCCCGAGGCAGCGAACCCGCCCTGCTCCTCGCCGAGGACTATCCCGATCTGATCCACGGCGTCGTCGTGTACTCGCCGTCGTCCAACGTCAACCCGGGATACCCAGGCAGGGGCAACGCCTGGACCAAGGACGGGCAACCCATTCCCCAGGGCGGCATCCCACTGGATCACCTCAGCGGACCACTGCTGGCCATCGCCGGCGCGGACGACGCCCTATGGCCATCACCGACCTATGTCGAAGCGATCACCGACGAGTTGCATGCGGACCACGACCGGCACCCCTATCAGGCGCCGGTCTACCCCAACGCCGGACACGGTGTCGGTACCTTCCCCTTCCTCGCGGAGACCACAGGTAGCGCCGAGTCCCTGGGCGGCAGTCGAGCCGGCAACGCCGTCGCGAAGGAACACGGCTGGCCCAAGGTCCTCGCCTTCCTCGCCGGCACCCGGAAGTGAGTGTCAAGGGCGGTGCGCATGGAAGCCCCGGGGGCCGCCCGCGACTTCCGGGCACAGGGCTCGTGAGGGTTACGCCGCCACGTCCGACGAGCGCTGGGACTCTTCCGTGATCGCCTTCTGCGCCAACGCGTTCACCGCGGCGTTGAAGCGTTCCATCGGCGTCGGGTGGTCGGGGCCCAGGACGTAGTCCTTGAGGGTGCGGCGGGCCGGGGCCATCGGGTCCGGGTGGGGGGAGCGGATCGCGGTGAGGATGTCCGGGAGGCGGGTGCAGGCGCGGTCCAGGAGGTAGGCGCCGCCCGCCGTGGTGTAGGCGGCGCGGAACGCGGCGTCGGGGAGGTCGCGGGCATTGGTCAGGACGTACGGCTTGAGGCTCGCCACGAAGTCGGCGACCACCGAGGAGACGTCGCTGATCAGCATGTCGGCCTGGTTGAAGCAGTCGTACAGGGAGGGGAGTTGTCCCGTGATCACGTGGTGGCAGAGCGGGCCGCTGCTCTCCCAGAAGAGGCGGTGCCATTCCGACCGCAGCTGCTGCCACTCCGTCTCCCCCGCGCGGTCGGGGACGCGCGCCTCGCGCAGTTGTGCCGCGTCGTCGCCCCCGTGCCGGCCGGCGAGTTCGTCGAGACGGGCCCGGATCTCGCGCAGCCGGGGACGGGCCGCGGCGACGGCCGCCTGCGCCTCCGCGGCGCCGCGTCGCTCGTTGTCGGCGCGCAGCAGCTCCCGGATCGCCCGGTCGGCCGTCGCCGCCTCGGCCGAGCGCTTGCCGGTGAGGGGATGGGGCTTGTAGATGATCCGGACGTTCTGCGCGAGGAGCTTCTCGATCAGGGGCACGCCCATCGGGATCAGGGAGGTGTGACAGTCGTCGTCGCTCCAGCCCTCCCAGGTGGGGGCGTAGAGGACCACGTGGAGCGGACCGGGGGTGTGGCCGGCGTGCAGGCGGACCGGGGACAGCTGCGGGCGGCCCACCTCCACGATCGCACTGTCGCTGATGGCGTGCCGGACCCGCTGGTACCGGTCGCGGCCCGCGCGGCCGGCCACCCAGATCTCGTCGTACACCTTGCTGACTCGGTTGCTGCTGGCCAGTTTGTCGCTGTCGCCGTGCCCGATGAAGACGTGCTTGGCCTCGGCAACGCGCAGCATGTGGACGTTCTTGCCCGCGTTGCCGGGATAGAGGACGACGCGTACGGCGGAGAGTTCCAGCTCGGCCAGGTCGTCCGCCCTCGGGACGCACACCACCGGGATCCAGGTGCGGCTCAGGTAGCGGAAGGAGGCGCGCTCGCGCAGGTGATCACCGGGCGCAGGTCCAGCTGCTCCAGCGTCTCGATCCACATGTTGACCTGGTACATGAAGTCACGGGAGACGGCCGCGAAGCTGAAGTACAGGGCCACCTCCGGGCGATGTCCGGCCAGTTGGCGGTTCACGGCGGCGAACACCTCGTCCCGGGTCGGCATGCGGCGCGTCCTGCGGTACGTGACCAGGATGGCCACCACGGACGCCGTGCTCGCTCCGATCGTCAGCGCGAAGCCCGCGTAGGCGGCCCACCCGCTCCCGACGGCCGCCGCCACCAGGAGCCCGGCATGGGCCGGCAGGTCAAGGTGGAGGAGTTTGCGCAGGTGATGGCGGTAGAGGAGGGCCGGAGGCGGCTGCGGGACGGGCAGTTCGCTCATGTCGAGGTTGCGCACCACCAGCGGCAGGATGCGGCGGCGCCGGACGGCGTGGTGGACGGCCGTGTAGAACATCATCATCGCGAAGTGCGCGCTGAAGGCGGCGAGTCCGGCGACGAGCACCGCGTCCGGCGCGTCCAGCCGGCTGGCCCACGCCAGCAGCATCACCGCACGTACCGCGAACCGCATGGTGCGGTCGAGATGGAGCGCCGCCAGCCGGCGCACGAAAGCGGGAGCCCGCACATGCAGCGCCTCGTCCACCACGTACGTCACGGCCGTCGCCGCCACGAAACCCCACAGGGACGGCAGCAGGGCGAAGACCGGCAGCACGGCGAAAGCGGCACCGAGCAGGAGCACGAGAAGCAGGTCGGTCGACCTGCGCACGCGCAGGACTCCGCACAGCCGACGGATCGTCATGGGCAGGTTTCCTCTTCCGGGATGGCGCGCTGCCGGGGGCGTGCGCCGCTGTTCACCCATTCGACGTAAGAAGAAGGTGAGAAGTTGTATACCAGGAAAGAAGAAGGAGTTCGGGTTCCGTTTACCCGGGAGGAGAGACGACGTGCGACTTCGCTGTGCGGTACTGGACGACTTCCAGGGCGTGGCCGTCGAGTCGGCCGACTGGTCGGTGATCGAGGACGAGGTCGAGGTAGTGGCGCTGCGCGAGCACCTCGACGGCGAGAACGCGCTCGCCGCGGCCCTCGCCGGCTACGACATCGTGGTCACGCTGCGCGAACGCGTCCCGTTTCCAGGCTCGTTGCTCACCCGCCTGCCGCGGCTGAAGCTCATCGTCGCCTCCGGGATGCGCAACACCGTCATCGACTACGCCGCCGCCGAGAAGCACGGCGTCACCGTGTGCGGCACCGACAGCTCGGGTATCCCGCCCGCCGAGCTGACCTGGGCCCTGCTGCTCGGACTGGCCCGCGGGATCGTCCAGGAGAACACCGCGCTGCGCACGGGCGGCCCCTGGCAGTCCACCGTCGGCACCGATCTGCACGGCGCCCGGCTCGGTGTGCTCGGCCTCGGCAGGATCGGCACCCGGGTGGCCCGGGTCGGGCTCGCCTTCGGCATGCGCGTCAGCGCGTGGAGCCCGCGCCTCACCAAGGAGCGCGCCGCGGAGCACGGCATCGAACTCGCCGCGTCCAAGGAGGAGTTGCTCGCGAAGAGCGACTTCGTCTCCGTCCAGGTGCCCGGCGGTGACGGCACCCGCGGCCTCATCGGCGCCGCCGAACTCGCCCTGATGAAGCCGACGGCCTACCTCGTCAACACCTCACGGGCGTCGGTCGTCGACCAGGACGCCCTGCTGGCCGCGCTGCACGAGGGAAGGATCGCGGGCGCCGGTGTCGACGTCTTCGACATCGAGCCGCTGCCCGCCGCCCACCCCCTGCGCACCGCGCCCCGCCTCCTCGCCACGCCCCACCTCGGCTATGTCTCGCGGGCCAACTACGCGACGTACTACGGCCAGGCGGTGGAGAACATCCGCGGCTATCTGGCCGGGACCCCGCTACGGCTGCTGCCCTGAGCGCCGGCGGTCCGGTGCTACGGCTCCTGCGCCGAGCCCCGGGCGGACCGGCCGTGGCCGCGCACGCAACAGCGCCGGACCTCCCTCGTGTCGTCGGGGAGGCCCGGCGCCGTCCGGCTGTCGCCGGGTCGCCACAGCACCTCAAGGGCGCCGTGCCGCCCGACTCGCACCGCTGCGGCGTACGGCGCGACCGGTCAGAGCGCCTTGCTGTTGCAGCCCATGTCCGAGCCGAGGTGGGTCTGCTGCGCACCCGGGGAACCTTCGCCGTTCAGCAGGTTGCCCGCCAGGCCGTTGAAGGCGCCGACGCTGCCGAGCACATCGATGTTCATGTCGTGCGAACGGCACTCGATGCCCTGGGTGACGTCGAGTTCGTCATGGCCCGGCTCACCGTGTGCGAAGGCGGTGTTGAGGCCGAGCGAGCCGACGCTGCCGAGGACGGCGGCACCCACGAGGACGGCCTTGTGGAACTTGCGCATTACTTCTCCGTTGGTCGAGCGGATGCGATCTGCACGTCACGAGCGGCAGACCGAGTGGGACGGCGGACGTCGTGAGGAGCGTCAGCCGATTCGGGGCAGACCCAGCTGGCCGACGGGGGGCGCCGCGACCTGCCCGAGGCCGAGCGGGGCCACCTGCGGTTCGCCCGGCGCGACCAGGGGGTTGACGAGCGGGTTCACCTGGGGGTTCACCTGCGGGTTGACCTGGGGGGCGACCCGCGGCGGGGCCTCCGTGGCGCCGAAGGTCTGGGGTACCGAGACCTGCGGGGCGACCCGCGGCATGACCTGCGGCGCCGACTCCGGGCTGACCTGCGGCATGACCTGCGGCGCCGACTGCTGAGGGGCCTGCTGCGGGGCGTACGGCCCGTTGGAGGCCTGCGCGGACCCGCCCGACGAGGCGGAGGCGGTGGCGTAGCCGGTCTGCTGCTGCGGCGGTGCCGGGGGCGGCGGCGGGGCCTGCGTCATCGGCGGGGAGTACGGCTGCGGGGCGGCGGCCTGTGCGGTGCCCACCGAGCGGGACACGGCCTGGGCCTGCGGACCACTGGGCGGCGGCGCGTACTGGGGAGCCGGGTACTGCGGCGCGTACTGGGGCGCCGCGTACTGGGGCGGCGGGTACTGGGGTGCCGCGTACTGGGGCGGCGGGTACTGCGGCGCCGAGTACTGCGGTGCGGGGTACTCAGGAGCCGACGCTGGAGCGGCACCGCTGTACCCCGCGGGATAGTCGGCGGCCTGGCTGACGCCGGCGCCGATGGCGGACAGACCGCCGGCCGCTGCTGCGACGAGCGCGGCCTTGTGAAGCTTGCGCATGAAACCCTCGGCCCTTCAAATACCTGAACAGGGAAATCCGTTGTATTCGGTGTGGTCGCGCGTGCGCACAGTCCGATGTTCGTACTGCACCGCTACAGGAGTGACTCGATCGGCTGCACACGGACCTACGCCGGAGCCGACAGCGAATTCCCTTGCCCTCCGTGATCCGTGCTCGCTGCCCTGCTCCCAGCTGGGAACGAGTTCTCCCCCGTTGCGGTCACGGCGCCGAAAACGGCGTCACCCATTTGCTGTTGACCGCCGGATGCGCCGGACCAGAATTGCAGAGGGGTGCGACCTCGGTGTCACGGCACACGGAGCCTGGGGCAAATGGGTGACCACGCCCGGCATCCCGTATCCCTTTCACCGCTTGCCTCGTTCCCAACTCGGTCAGAGCGATGGTCCACAACAGCCGTACAGGGCAGCAAGAACAGCAGCACCTGCGCTCAACAGCAGCAGCATTTCCACACGTTCCGATGCACAGGTCAATGAAGGGCCGAGGGTTTCATGCGCAAGCTTCACAGGGTCGCGCTCGTCGTCGCAGCAGCCGGCGGTCTGTCCGCCGTCGGCGCCGGCCCGAGCTCCGCCGCCGTTCCCGCGTACGGCGGTGGCGCTCCGCTCCCCGTTTCGCAGCCGGACGCCCAGGCGGACTCGGCGACCTCCTCCCAGGCCAGCGTGCAGAGTTACGGCTCACCGGCCCCGTATGCGGCCCCGCAGCACGGTGCCGAGGTCACCCCGCAGGTGAACCCGAACCTGAGCCCGCAGGTCAACCCGCAGCTCTCCCCGCAGGCGGCCCCCCAGCCGGCGCCGGGCGGCCTGGTGGGGCAGACCAACCTCTTCCGCCCGTCCCAGGAGTGCAGCCCGCAGTCCCTGCTCAACGCGGCCGTCCCGGTCGCCCTGCTCGCCGCGTCCGAGACCCACGGCATCGAGTGCACCCAGGCCAACACGCAGTCGAACGCCCTCGCCCACGCCAGCACCCACTAGGTACGCCGCACGGCCGCACTCACCAGGCCCGACGCACGGCCGCATGCCAGGTCCCGAACGGGCCCTTCGAGGAATACTCCCGAAGGGCCCGTTCGGCATTTCATACGACTTTCGGTCGCTTTCGACGTGTGATCACAAAACCGGCGCGTCGCTGTCCGCTTTGGGTTATTTCTGATTAATCTCCCGTAACTGTAAGGCAGCGATCTGCCACGGATCGCACCCACTTCACTCCACGGAGAAGACATGCACAAGCTTCGCAAGGCCGCCGTCCTGATCGCCGCCGTCAGCAGCCTCGGGCTCATGGGCGGCACCGCCCACGCCGGCGGTCAGGAAGGTGGCAAGGGTGGCGGCCACGGCGACAAGTTCAGCGTCCTGCAGAGCTCCAACTGCAAGTCGCACGACCTGAACCTGGACATCCTCGGTGAGGTCGGCCTCCTCGACGGCCTGGCGGGCGACCTGGCGAACGGCGAGGGCGACCCGGGCGCGCAGGCCACGCACCTCGGTTCGACCATGGGCTGCAACAACAGCGCCTTCTGAGGCGCACCGCCAGCGCGCGGCCAGAGCTGAAAATGGTCCCGGCACCGAACCCGAGGTTCGGTGCCGGGATCATTTTTGTGCACCGGTGAGCATTCAGGGTGACAAGAATTCTGAATTCGGTGCGTCGCTGGTTGTCTTCGGTTATTTCCTATTAGCCTCCATAACGGCACTAAGTCGATCTCTGACAGATCGCATCCACTTCACTTCCACCGGAGTAGACATGCACAAGCTGCGCAAGGCCGCCGTCCTGGTCGCCGCCCTCGGGAGCGTCGGGCTCCTGAGCGCCGGTGCCGCTCACGCCGATCAGGGTTGGGGCAAGGGCGGCAACGGCCCCCGCTTCAGCGTCCTGCAGAGCACCACCTGCAAGTCCCACGACCTCAACGCCGACGTCCTCGGCGAAGTCGGCATCGCCGACGGCCTGCTGGGCAACGCGCTGAACGGCGACGGCAACGCCGGCGCCCAGGCGTCGAACCTCGGCTCGTCCATGGGCTGCAACAACAGCGTCGGCAAGTAGCCGACCTCTTTCCCCGGTGTCCCCGGCCACAGGCGGGGGCACCGGGGAAATCCATGATGCCGAAAGGCCCTGCCCCTCGAATGCCGAATGCCGGACCGGGAACGATCCCGGTCCGGCATTTTCGTGCGCGGTTCAGAATGCGATGTGCGGCTTCCTGAACCGGGGCTTCTGGAAACCTTTGGGCAGCTTCACATGGTTGGAGCAGTCCACGGTGGGCCCCACCTTCGTCGTACCGCCGTCGAGCAGGTCGTCGTCGGGAAACACCACGCGCGACCGGTCGATCGTCGAACAGTCCTGCGTCTGCCTGATGGCATGCCGGCCGTGGTCGTCGGTGCGGGTCTCGCTCTTCCGCACGCAGACGGTGTCGCCCGTGGCGGTGCTCCTGCAGTCGCCCCTGGGGCCGTCGGCGTGCGCAACGGCGGCGCCGGCGCAGACCACCGCGAGACTTCCGACGAGCCCCGAGAGGGTCGCGATCTTCTGTCGAGTGAACATGTGCTGCTTTCCTTCGGCTTGGAGAGCTCTGGAAGTGGGGGTACGACCGCAGCCCGGACGCGCACCCCCGAGTGGGGTGCCACGCGTCCGGGCTGCCTTCGCCATGAGGTGTTGCTCAACACACCGTCACGCCACCCGGGTTGGTCCGGGGACGGGGACGATCGGTGCGGGGGATGTGCAAGGGGTGTTCCAAAGGATGCCGGTGCGCTGCGACCGCGAGGCGCTCACCTGCGCACCGAGGACCCGAGGGGCGGCGTTACTGGTCGTCGCCCTGACCGGCGCCCTGGCCGTAACCCTCGTCGGGCGAGGACTTGTGACCCTCGGGCCCCGCGTAGTAGCCGCCCCACGTGGCGACGGCGTTGGCCGACGAGTTGGCCACAGCGGTGAGCTGCGGAGGAAGCTCGTCGTG
The DNA here is from genome assembly GCF_009604455.1 of Streptomyces sp. RB17. Classification (GTDB taxonomy): domain Bacteria; phylum Actinomycetota; class Actinomycetes; order Streptomycetales; family Streptomycetaceae; genus Streptomyces. The sequence goes on along the minus strand of NZ_WEGL01000001.1, from coordinate 381,610 downwards.
GTCACCGCCGGCGAAGCTGACGCCGACACCGAGGGTGGACAGTCCCGCAACCGCTGCCGCAACGATCGCAGCACGCTGGAACTTACGCATGGTTTGACCCTTTCCTACCGGGCTGGAAAGCCCTGGTTGACTACGTGCTGTGAGCATATACACACAATCCGTAGCAATTTGGGATCTGTACTCCATACGTCGTGTCGGTTCACCGGGTTATTCGCGCGGGGTTCGGCCCCGGAGGTCAGCTCAACAGGCCGGGAAACTCCATCTTGCCGTCGGCCTTGTCGGGCGCCCCCGACGTCGTGGGGGCACAGGTCACCTCCGGGCCGATCCGCATGGTCCCGTTCCCCAGGGCGGCGGGCAGGGTGAAGGGCTGTGTCGGCAGGCAGTTGTCCTGGTGGGGGAGGTTGCCGTCCTCGGGGATCTCGCCCTGGATCCGCTGGATGCAGGTGACGTTGCCCTGGATGTCGCGCGTGCAGGGACCGGGGCCCCATCCGACGTGCGCCTGAGCGACGCCTGCACAGGTCACGGCGAGGCCGCCGACGAACCCCGCGACGGCCGCGATCTTCTTGCTGCTGAACATGCGTTGCGTTTTCCTTTGTGAGGGGCGCCCGGCCTGGTGCGAGGGAACCCCCCGGGGGGTGACCCGAAGGGTTCCGCGGGCGGCGCCGAGCACGATGACGCCGACGGCCTCAGCCGCCGAAGGCGTTGTTGAACTGGCCGCAGGTGGTGTCCAGGGTCTGAGCGAGTCCGAGCACGCCGATCGGGAGGTCGTTCTCGGCCACCGTCTGCGGGCTGCACTCCTGGTAGGGGCGGTAGAGGTCGTTCACCTCAAGCCCGCCGCGGCCGTGGGCGTAGGCGGTACCCGCGCCGGCACCCATGGCGGACAGACCACCGGCTGCCGCCACTGCTGCGACCACGACCTTCTGAAGCTTGCGCATGGAACCCTCGGTTCTTCCTTGCTGGTACATCGAGGCTGATTGCCTACCGTGACTGAGCGAACACTAGCAGTAGCGAACGGTGACACCAACTGCCGTTCCGGCGTGGCGGGTTGCCAACGGGACGGTGCGAACGGCTTTTACGACAATGTGGGTTGCGCGGTCCGTACGCGGTCGCGCGCGGGCACGGACACGGACACGACCAGATCCCGCAGCCCCTCGACGTACCGCCGCATGTTCTTGTACGCGACGTCGGTGTCCGGGTAGCGGCAGGCCAGCCACAGCCCCTCGTGCAGCCGGTTGACCCACACGCACACCTGGTCGCCGTAGGACACCCGGAGCAGCGCGTAGGCCTTCTGCTCGCTCCAGCGGGAGGAGCCGGGGATCATGCGGGCGTCCACGTACGAGACGATCGAGTACAGGTCGGGCGAGGTCGGGCGGAAGTCCGCGCCGAGCAGGCGCAGTACCCGGGCCAGCGGAATGCGCGCCAGCGACCGGTTGGCCTGCAACTGGGCACGGACCGCGGTGAGTGCGCCGTCGAAGTCCCGTGTCGTGGGCACCTCGATCGGCGCACCGCCGACGTACCAGCCGACGGAGTCCGCCCACGCGGACTTCACCCGGGTGTGGAACGGCACCACCGTGCGGTAGACCGGCTGCCCGCCGAGCTGGTGCACGATCAGGCTGGTCGCGGCGAGGACGCCCACCATGCTGCCGCCGTAGGGCCGGCAGTACGCCTCGAACGCGGCGGCGGCGTCCGCGTCGACGAGCGGCTCGCGCAGCAGCTTCTGGGCGGGCAACGCGCCGCCGGGCCGCAGACCGAGGTCGACGGGGAAGTCCGGGAGCCTTCCGTCGCACCGGGCGATGAACTCCCGCCAGCGGGAGACGATCGCGTGCGTGCCGTCGATGTTGTCGGCGTTCGTCCGCTCCTGCTCGCAGAAGTCGACGTAACTGCCCACGGGTGTCCGGGCCGGGGGCCTCCCGGTGACACCCGACAGGTACAACTCGCGGATGTCGTCCGGGATGCGCTGCAGCGAGTAGGCGTCCACGTTGGTGTGGTCGAAGGCCAGGTACACGCTGGTGGAGTCGTCACGGAAGACGGCCGCGTAGATGAAGTTCGGCCAGCCGAGCGCGTCGGCCGCGACGTCGAACCGGTCCTGCAGATAACGGACCAGCGTGTCCGTGTCGGTGAAGTCGCCGACCACCTCGCGGCGCAGGGACACGTCGTGCTCGTCGAGCGTGAACCGGTGCATGTCGCCGTCGGCCCATCGGAAGCCGCTGCGCAGCGTCTCGTGCCGCAGCGTCCATCCGCGCAACGCCCTTTCCAGGGCGTCGGGATCGGCCCGGCCCGGCAGGTCGAACGCCGTACCGAGCCAGGTCGGCACGAACATCCCGTCCTCGCGCACCGAGCGCGCGGTTCTGATGTGCGACTCCTGGATGTACGCCGGCGGCCGCGGATCCGGCGGCCGCGCTGCCGCGGCCTCGACGGCCGCCGGGCTGAAGGTCCACTCGACCAGGCGTCCGGGCCGGACTTCGCAGCGTTGAATGTCAGAAATTCGCACGAGGGCGTCTCCTTCGCAGAAGACCCAGACTTGATCAGGAGGGAGCCGTGCGCGAGCGGCGGTTGCCGTGTCGCCGGCTTTTCAGCGGGACGTGTGACGCATCGAACGGCGAAGCGAACGGTGACGTCGGCCGTGTCGACAACAGCCGTGGCCTGCTGGGCCTTTGGACGCGCGGAGCCGAGCGCCGGCGCCACACGCGCCGGCGCTCCCCGCGCGACCGGGAAACCGGTCTCACTCGTACCGGTAGATCCGGCTGAGGTCCTCCAGTTCGTCGGGCGTCACGTCCCACGGGCGCAGTCGCTCGTGCCGGGCCACGATGCGGCCGTGCTGGGCGTCGCGCGAGCCGGGCGGGTCGGCCGGGAGGTAGCGGTGGCTGCGGTGCATCGACTGCCAGCGGATCCACTGCAGATCGACGAAGGAGTGATGCAGCCAGAAGACGGGGTCGTTGGGGGAGGCGCCGCCGACCATCACCCCGCCCACCCAGCGGTGCACCCGGTTGTGGTTGCGCCAGGAGACGCTGCCCCGGCCCCTCCCCCACCCCTCCAGCTTGTTGCGGAAACCCTTGGTGACCGTCGAGTTCCAGGGCGCCACGTCGTACACCGGGTCGGCCAGCGCCGCCCGGAGGTCACGGGCGGTCGGGAGCTGGATGGGGTTGCTGTGGTGGCCGAGGTCGCGGGTGAGGTAGTGGATGTCGGTCACGTTCTCATTGATCCTCCAGTGGCCCGCGCGGTAGGCGAAAGGTCCGGTCATCACCTGCCGGTCCGAGCGTCGTCCGTTGCCGCCCATCAGGTCGTCGGTCCACGGCACGGAGCCGGCCGTGCGGTCCCGGGTCCAGTCCCAGTACGGCACGGTCACCGAGTCGTCCACCCGGCGCAGGGCCCGCTCCAGCTCCAGCAGGAGCTTGCGGTGCCAGGGCAGGAAGGAGGGCGCCATGTGGGCGGAGCGCAGCCCGCGTTCGCCGTCGGGGGCGTTGTACTGCATGTGCAGCCGCACGAACTCGTCGTACTCACCCCGCCGTTTGACCTCCAGCAGGGCTTCCACGAACCGCCGCCGCTCGGTGCGGGTCAGTCTGCTGACGTTCTTACGCGTGTACGCCATGCCCGCCCCCCATGTGCGTCGGCCCGCCCATGGGTCCCGGTGCCAGATCGCGCAGTTGCTCCTCGGGCCCCAGCTCGTCGACCGCACCGCGGGCCGCGGCGAGCGGGGTCTCGTACGAGCGGTAGTGGTCGACCATGCTGAGCCAGCTGCCGTCGGCGCGGCGCATCAGGTGCAGCGGGCGGCCGTCGATCGTGACCTCCCACTGGCCGGCTGCGGCCCGGCGACCGGTGCGGACCTCGGCGCCGCGGATGTGGCGCCCGCGGTAGGTCTCGTCGAAGGCGGCGGTCCGCCGGCTGTCGTCCACGGTCCTCGGGGGCGGCTCGCAGGCCGCGGCCACCGGGACGAACGCGACGCCGACGGCCGAGGCGAGCAGCCTCCGTGTCACGTCCCGCCGTGTACTGTCCCCGGGCCGCGCTCCGTCCTCGGCGGGCGTTGCGCGCTGTCCGGCCACCGGCGCCGCTCCGACGTCTGAAACCATCGTTCACTCCTCGTCCGGTCGGGGGTCCGAAGCGGTAACCGCCGGACGCCCCGTCCGGTCACCGCCATGCGGCCGGACCGGTGACGAGTGCGCGCGGGCCGGGGCCGGAGCGGGACGGGTGCCGGAGTGTGCTCAGCCGGTCCAGAAGTCCCACCAGCGCGTCAGGATCAGCATGCCGACGACTCCGGTGTGCAGCACGGGCAGCACCCAGGTGAACTCCGCGAAGAACGCCCGTACCGGGGCCGGCGCGGGCAGGAACCGGTGGCGTACGGCGAACGAGGTGACGTACCAGAACATGATGATCGTGGCGACCCAGGCCAGACAGCACCACAGGCACAGCGCGTTGATCCGGTACAGCGACTCGAACTGCAGCCAGGACACGAACCCGATCCCGAACAGACAGCCCGCGTCGAAGGTCAGCCAGTACCAGCGGGGGAAGGCGGCACCGGCCAGCAGGCTCATGCCCACGCAGAGCACGACGCCGTAGGTCACGAGGCCGAGCATCGGGTTGGGGAAGCCGAAGGCCGCGGCCTGCGCGCTCTTCATGACGCTGCCGCAGGACACCACCGGGTTCAGGCTGCACCCGGGCGTGAAGTTCGGGTTCTCGAGCAGCTTGAACTTGTCGAGGGTGATGACCCAGGAGGCCAGCAGCCCGGCCGCCCCCGTGAGGACCAGGAGGAGCCCGAGACCGCGGCTGCCGGCGGCCGCGCGGGGTGCCTGCACCGGCGCCATCAGGCGCCCCGGCCGAGGGCCGGCAGGACGGCGTGGGCAGCGGCCGGCACGGGCCTCCCGGCGACGGCGACCACTGCGGGCCGCTCCGGCGGGGCGGCGCCGGCGACCGCGGCCGACCGTCGCGGCGGGATGCCGCACCGGGCGACCCGGGACGGCATGGGGACGACCGCACGGACCGCCTCCGGCGACAGCGGGACCGCCGGGCCCGGCCGGGCCGGACCGCCCTGGCCGCCGGGGCGGAAGGAGTGCGAGTCGCCGCGAGGTGAGGTCACCGCGCGACCTTATGGCACCCCGCGGGACGGCCCGGTCGGGCGCTCCTCCGATCGTGTGGGGCGCGGCCGGCGACCACACGATCGGAGGACGGCCGGTGAGCGTACCGGGCCGCCGCCGGGCCTTCCGGCGGCGGCACGGATCGCCGGCGCCGTGCCCGACGGGCTCCCGCGGCCCGGCCGGGACCGGACAGGGCGCCGTGGGACCTTCCCCCCGGACCAGGCCGGTCCCCCCGGACTACGCCAGTCCCTCCGGACCACGCCGGTCCCCCGGACCGCGCCCGTCCCCCGGACCACGCCGATCCCCCCGGACCACGCCCGTCCCCCCAGGACCATGCCGATCCCCCCGGACCAGGCCGGTCCCCCCGGACCATGCCGATCCCTCCGGACCATGCCAGTCCCTCCGGACCACGCCCGTCCCCCGGGACACGCCGGTCCCATCGGACCACGCCACTCCCCCCGGACCACGCCGGTCCCTCCGGACCACGCCGGTTCGGAGCGACAGGACCCTCCGGGCGAGCCGACCCCGGCGAGCGGGGACCTAGAGGCCCAGCAGCGAGGTGAGGAGGCCGAGGAGGCCGGAGAGGACTCCGTGGACCGCTCCCGACACCTGGTCGCCCTGCCCGTCGGTGGCGGCCTTCTGCAGGGTGTCGATCGCCTTGGTGAGCGTGACTTGCGCCTCGCTCACGCTGCCGTTCCTGCCGGCCAGGGACAGCTCGCCCTGGGCCGCGGAACCCGTGGAGGTGCCCGGCGCTGCCGCGCCCGCCTTGGCGACGGCGTCCTTGGCGGCCTTGACGAGCCTGTTCGCCTGGTCGGCGGAGAGCTGTCCCCTGTCGGCCTTGAGCACGGCGTCGAGCAGGGTGCTGACCGGCTGGAGCACCGTCCCGAAGAGGCCGAGGCTGTTCACATGCGTGAGGAGCTTGTCGGCACCGGGTACGGGCTCTTGGGCCGCGGCACGGTTGCGGTGCGGCGTGGCGTCGGCCGCGAAGGCGGCCGGGCCGGTGACGCCGGCCAGCAGGGCGGCACAGAGCACGGTGGACGCGACGCGCCGAACGGGTGGAACCCCCATGGACGTTCCTTTCGCTGATGAACGGGATCTTGTGCCCACCGTGAAATCGCCCACCACCCCCCGCAACCGATCGAGGGCGTTCCGGTGAACCACCGGTCCATTCGGGGCACGGCATAGGCACTGCCGGACCCCTTGACCATCCGCTACGCCCGAGTAAGTTGACTCCCCGGTAAGTCCGCGTCAGCCGAGCCGCGACCGGGGAGCCGTCATGGGCGTACGCAGGGACCTGAAACGGGCTCAGCAGCGCACCGACCTGGCGGCGCGTGCGCGCATCGAGCTGATCAGGGACGAGAGCGGCACCGTGCGCGAGGTCCGGGCCGCCGCGCTGGCGCCCCGCTGCACCGGCGGGGGCATCGCCGGCATCCCGTTCACCAACGCGCAGGAGGCACCCGACGCCGTCGTCCTGCGCCGCCGGGAGAACGGCACCTGGCGCCGGGTGACCGCCCTGGCCTTCGCCCGTGAGGTCACCGCCGTCGCCAAGGGGCTGATCGCGGCCGGCCTCGAACCCGGCGGCCGCGTCGCCCTGATGTCCCGCACCCGCTACGAGTGGACGGTCCTGGACTTCGCGGTCTGGGCCGCCGGCGGCCAGGTCGTCCCCGTCTACGCCACCTCGTCCGCCGAACAGGTGGAGTGGATCGTCCGCGACTCCGGCGTCCGTCTCGTCGTCGCCGAGACGGACGCCAACGCCGGGACGGTCACCACCGCCACGGCCCGTCACCCCGAACCGCCGCGTGTCCTCACCCTCGACGCGGACGCGCTCGCCGACCTCACGGCCCTCGGCCGGGACGTCCCCGACGAGGAGGTCACCAAGCGCCGTACGGCCCTGACCCCCGAGTCGGTGGCCACGATCTGCTACACCTCCGGGACCACCGGACGGCCCAAGGGCTGTGTGCTCACCCACGCCAATCTGTACGCCGAGGCGGCCAACACGGTCGAGCTGCTCCACCCGGTCTTCAAGGAGGTCACCGGCCAGGTGGCGTCGACCCTCCTGTTCCTGCCGCTCGCCCACGTCCTGGGCCGAACCCTGCAGATCGCGTGCCTGCTGGCCCGGATCGAGCTCGGCCACTGCCCGAGCGTCAAGCCGGACGAACTGCGCCCGATGCTGCGGGAGTTCCGGCCCACCTTCCTGGTCGGTGTGCCGTACCTCTTCGAGAAGATCCATGACACCGGGCGTGCCACTGCCGAGAAGATCGGCCGGGGTGCGTCCTTCGACCGGGCGGACCGGATCGGGGTGCGCTTCGGGGAGGCGTACCTGCGGAGGTTCCTCGGTACGGGCAAGGGTCCGGGGATCGGCCTGTACGCCGCCTGGGCGCTGTACGACCTGCTGGTCTACCGGCGCATCCGCAAGGAGCTCGGCGGCCGGATGCGCTACGCCATCAGCGGCGGCTCCCCGCTCGACCGGAACCTCAACCTCTTCTTCTACGCGGCCGGCATCATCGTCTACGAGGGCTACGGCCTGACGGAGACGAGCGCCGCCGCGACCATCGTCCCGCCGCTGAAGCCGCGCCCTGGCACCGTCGGCCTGCCCGTCCCCGGCACCGCGGTCCGCATCGCCGACGACGGGGAGGTCCTCGTCCAGGGCGGGGTGGTCTTCGGGTCGTACTGGAACAACCCGGCGGCCACGGACGAGGTACTGTGGGGGTCCCCCCGGACGGAGTCTGGGGGAGGCTGGTTCGCCACCGGTGACCTCGGCTCCCTCGACGGCGACGGGTATCTCACCATCACCGGCCGCAAGAAGGACATCCTCGTCACCTCCGGCGGCAAGAACGTCTCCCCGGCCGTCCTGGAGGACCGGCTGCGCAGCCGTCCGCCCGTCGGGCAGTGCCTGGTCGTCGGCGACAACCGTCCCTTCGTCGCCGCCCTCGTCACGCTCGACCCGGAAGCGGTGGCCCACTGGCTGTCGGTCCGCAGACTGCCCGCGGACACGCCGATGGCCGAGGTGGTCCGGGATCCACGGATGCGGGCCGATGTGCAGCGAGCCGTGGACTACGCCAACGAGGCCGTCTCACGTGCCGAGTCGATCCGCGCCTTCGCGCTGGTCGAGGGCGAGTTCAGCGAGGAGAACGGGCTGCTGACCCCGTCCCTGAAGGTCAGGCGGCAGGCGGTGGCGGCCGCGTACGCGGAACAGATCGAGGCACTGTACGGCGGGTGAGCCTTTCGAGCAGCACAGAAGTGCCATTCGGGTGAATTACCCGAAATCCATCCCCTTCCGGTTTCTTCGGGCGTCCATATCTCGTTCACAGTCTGCAGGTCGTGGCACGCGTGAAGCCCCCTTCGTCGGGCTCCGTGGCCGGCTTCCGATTCCCTCCGAGAGGAAGACAACGAGAGTGCGACAGACCCTGAGCAAGGGATTGGTCGTGGCTGCCGCCGCGACAAGCGCCCTGTCTCTGTACACCCCATGGGCGTTCGCGGACTCCGATCCGCTGTCGACGGTGACGGACTCACGTGCCGCGGCGCTTCCGGGCAGCATGACCGAGGACGAAGGTCTCCCGGGCGTGGCAAGCGCCATGAGGGCGATCGAGCAGGCGCAGGACGCCGTGCGGACGGCCCACAGGGACGCGGGGATGACCGAGGAGGCCGCCCCCGAGTCCCGGTCGAGCCTCCAGCGCTCCTCCGCGGGTTCCGGGAGCCACGGCGACGACGAGCCGAGCCACAAGCCCTCCCAGAGCTACGGCGACGACGACAAGCCGAGTTACGGCAAGTCCGGGAGCTACGGCGACGACGACAAGCCGGGCTACGGCAAGTCCGGGAGCTACGGCGACGACGAGTCGAGCTACGGCAGCAGCTACGGCGGCGACGAGCACTGCGGGTGCTACGGCGAGGAGGAGAAGCCGCCTCCGCCGCACCGGCACGTTCCGCCGCCCCAGCACCACAAGCCGCCGCAGACGCCGCCGCACCGGCACGTTCCGCCGCCGCAGCACCACACGCCCCCGCAGATGGCCCACACCGGCTCCGAGGGCACCATCACGGCCGCGGCCGCCGGCGGCGTGCTGCTGGTCGCCGGAACCGTCCTGTACCGGCGGGGCCGCCGGGCAGCGACCCAGAAGTAGTCGAGCGGGTGCCGGACGCCTCGCGCCCGGCACCCGCCGCCTCGCCGCGCTCGCCGTCCCCCTTTCACCCGCCCCGGTGGAGATCGGGTCAGGTCCGTCCGTCGAGGGCGTCGAGCAGTTGCGCCGACTGCGGTGAGGCGACCTTGCGGACGAAGTACATCCGGGAGGCTTCGATCGCCGGGAGATCGGCGAGGGTCCTCGTGCCCCTCAACTGCCGGTCCAGATGGTGGAAGTTGCTGAAGTCCGCGGTGACGCGCCCGGCTCGTGGCCGCAGTACCGGGTCCTCCACCTCATCGCGCCAGCCGCTGTTCCAGACGAGCGTGTGGAAGAACATCTCGTCCGGCGCGTGCGTGGTACGGAACAGGTTCTCCCAGCCGGGGTCCTCGGCCTTGCCCAGGAGGTCCGCGACGCAGTCGGCGGTCAACGCCGTCCACTGACTGCCGGCCACCGGCTCGATGTCACCGAACACGGAGGGCCTGCGCCGGGGGGTCAGCTCCGAGATCCCTCTGCGCAGCAGGGCGCGGGGAAGATAGGTCGGACCCGGTCCGGTCGGCACGGCGTCGAGACACCACCGCTTGAGGACTCGGCCGGCGGTGTCCTTGTCGTCGAGCACCCCGGCCGCCCGGCAGTGCTGACGGAACGGCGCCGAAGCGAGGTACGCGGCGAACTCGCCCACCGGCCGGGTGGGGTAGCACTGCCCGGACAGCAGAACGATGTGCTCGGAGGGCCGGGCGAACTCCAGCGCCGTGCGGTACAGGGCGAGCGTGGCGCGGACGACCGAGAAGGCTCCCCACCGCACCGCGACGCGGTCGCGGACGTAGGTGGTGCGAGGCACTCCCGCGAAGTCGGCACTTCGTGACCGTGCGTCCACATGAACGACCACCGGGTAGGGCGCCAGGCGCTCGACGAGCCGGGAGAACAGCGCGGGCTCGGTGTGAGCGAGCACGGCGAATACCGGCATCGTTCTCTCCTCCCTCGGTGGTACCGGCCTCTCCCCACGGTGATCGGGAGGCCGTCGGTCGTGTCGTGGGCTCGCTGACGCGCGGGAGGGACGTCCCCCGAATGGCGCGCTCGCCGCGGGGCCGTACCGGCACCACCGGGTGAGGCCGCCTCACACGACGTGGCCGAGCGGCATGGTGAAGCGCAGGGGCCGGAACATCTCGGCATAGCCGCAGCCGACCCTGCTGCCGTGCAGGACGGCACGGGCGCGGACCGCCTCGGCGCCCAGCTCACGGCGCGTGCCGATCTGCGAGGCGTGTGCCGCGAGGAGGGCGGTCTTCTGCTCGATCACCGGGCTGATGTCCACGCTGATGCCCGACGACAGCAGGGAGGAGCGGGGGGACTCGTACAGCAGAACGTTGTCCAGGCGTCGTGCGGCGATGCTGATGGCCTGGTGCGTCCTGACGTGGTCCTGGTGGATGTCCTCCGGCAGATGCGTGTAGACCAGATCCGGCGCCGCGTTCGCGATCTCCTCCTCGAGGCGGCTCACCAGGGCGCGCAGGGGCCCGAGTTGGCCATCCGGGCGCTGCAGCATCACCATCTTCGCCCCCAAGAGCTGCGCGGCGTGCTCCTGTTCGGCGGCGCGCAGCACGGCGTCCCCGGCGAGGGCTCCGTCGCTGACGATGACCAGGGTGATCGAGGCGCCGTACGCCGCGTGCCGCAAGAGGGCACCTCCGCAGCCGAACTCGACGTCGTCCGGGTGAGCCCCGACCGCCAGCACTCTCTTCCACATAAGCGCCCCTAAGGATCGGCTGATGGTTCGCCAATGTCCTCATCATACGCATGCGTTACTTTTTCGACGTCTTTCCCATATACACCTTTTGCGTGTCTTCATCACCGAACACACTCCCGCTCTTAATAGCGTGTTTTGTGAAGAACGCCTGATATAAGTAGTGGCCGACGAGAACGGCTGGGGCTTCTAAGGAGAGCCATGGGGCGGTCCACCAGCGTGGTGTCTGGGCAGGCGCCCTTCTCCACGCCGTACACACCTGTTCACCGCGAAGGCAGCCGGGCCCATGGGTACGGCGCGCTCTCCGTCTGCGTGGATCTCGCCGGCGCAGCGCTGCCCATGACGGCCGCGGTCCTCCGGGGCGGAGAGCCGCGTGCGCTGCTCCTGACCGGTGCCGCCGCCGTGTTGTGGCCCCTGATCGGAGTGGCGAGCAATCGCTACGCGTCCGGGATCCGGGCCGACACGGTCGATCTGCGGGCCGTGCTGAGGGACTGGCTGATCCTGGTCGGTGCCCTGGCCGTGCTGAGTGTGCTGTGCGGCCCGGGCGAGGGCCACATCGAAGCGTTCACCGCGCTGCTGCCGGTGCTGATCCTCACCGCGGCCTGCCAGAAGGTGATCCGCCGCCGGCTGCGGGCCGCCCGCAGGGACGCCCGCGCACTGCGTCGCGTCCTGGTCGTCGGCGAGGGCTCTTTGGTGGACGCCGTGGTCGCGCAGCTCGCTCAGCGCACCGACCACGGATACGTCGTCGTCGGCGCCTGCCCGGTGGGCGCGGCCCCGGTGTCCCCGGGGGTCACCGTATGCGCACGGCTGACCGGCGAGGCATCCCAGGCGCCGGAGACGGATGCGATGGGGGTGCTCGGTGCCCTCGACGAACTGGCGGCCGATGTGGTGTTCGTGGCGGTCAGCCGCCACATGTCGGGCGAGCGGCTGCGCCGGCTGTCCTGGGCGCTGCACGACCGGGGCTGCCCCCTCGTCGTGCTGCCCGGCATCGTCGACGTCGCACGCCGCCGGCTGCGGGCGGTCTCTGCCGCCGGACTGACGATGCTGCACATCGCGCCGCCCGCGCGCCACGGGATGCCGGCCCTGTTCAAGGCCGTCGTGGACCGCGTGGGCGCCCTGCTGCTGCTCCTCCTTCTCTCACCTGTGCTTGTCGCGGTGGGGCTGGCGGTTCGGCTCAGCTCACCCGGTCCCGCCCTGTACCGGCAGACGCGGGTGGGCCGGTACAACACGCATTTCTCCATGTGGAAGTTCCGCACCATGGTCGTGGGTGCGGACCGGCTCAAGAGCGAGCTGGAAGCGGCGAACGAGCACGACGGGCACATGTTCAAGATGCGGTGCGACCCCCGCATCACCCCCATCGGAGGCTTCCTGCGCCGCCACTCGCTCGACGAGCTGCCCCAGCTGTTCAACGTCCTGCTCGGCCACATGTCGCTGGTCGGGCCGCGTCCCCCACTGCCCGAAGAGGTCGTGAAGTACAACCCGGTGGAAAGTCGCCGGCTCAGCGTCAAGCCGGGGCTGACGGGGCTGTGGCAGGTGAGCGGACGCGCGGATCTGTCCTGGAACGAGACCGTCGCACTCGATCTGCGGTACATCGACAACTGGTCCCTGGCCGGAGACGTCAACGTGATGGCACGCACCGTGCGCGCGGTACTGGACGGCCAGGGCGCCTACTGAAAGGTACAGCGTCATGGCAGCACCATGGTCCCTGCGTGCTTTCACCGGTGCCGGATACGACAAGGGGCGGCCCCTGCTGGTCCAGGCCGCCTGGTTCGCCGTCCTGCACCTCGTCTTCGTCAAGTGGTGGTGCCCGGACCGCTGGCGTCCGGCGTTGCTGCGGGCCTTCGGCGCCCGGATCGGCCGGCGCGTGCTGATCCGGCACGGGGTGCGGGTGCACTGGCCGTGGAAGCTGGAGGTCGGCGACGACGTGTGGATCGGCGAGTCGGCCTGGATCCTCAACCTCGAACCCGTCACGATCGGCAACGACTGCTGCGTCTCGCAGGGCGCGCTGCTGTGCACGGGCAGCCATCTGCGCCGCTCCCCCGCCTTCGAGTACGACAACGGCCCCATCCGCCTGCGGCCGGCCAGCTGGGTCGCCGCCCGTGCGGTCGTCCTGCGCGGTGTCACCGTCGGTGAGGGCGCCGTGGTGGGCGCCGGTGCCGTGGCACACCGGGATCTGGCGCCGGGCACGGTCCTGACGGCGGGCGGCGGCGCGTCCGCGACGACTCCGTCCGCATCCGGGAAAGAGGTCAGCGCATGAGAGTGGTCCAGGTGGTCACGCTCGTCAGCGACGACGGGACCTTCGGGGGCCCGCCGAGTGTGGCGGTCGCCCAGTTGCAGGAGCTGGCCGAACGCGGCCACGACGTGCGGCTGGTGTCGTTGTGGCGGGGCGGCACGCCGGCTCCGCCCCGCATCGGCGCCGTGCCCTTCGTCTCCCGCCGGGCGCGGACCGTCGTCCCGGGACAGGGGTGCCTCGGCCTCATGCATCCCTCGCTGCTGTGGGACCTGTGGCGGACCATGGGCCGCGCCGACGCCGTGCATCTCCATGTGGGCAGGGACCTCGTGTCCCTTGCCGCGCTCGCGGTCGCCCGGCTGCGGCGCGTCGACTTCGTCGTCCAGACACACGGCATGGTCGAGCCCCGGACAGCTGCGGTCGCGCGCGTCTTCGACAGCGTCTACGTCCCCTTGCTCCGGCGGGCGCGCTGCTGCCTCGTGCTCACCGAACGGGAACGGCGGGCCCTGTCCGCCGTCCTGGGCACCGCGTGGCCACCGCTGGTGACGCTGGCCAACGGGTTGCGCCCGTCACCCCACGCGCGGCCCGAGCAGACGCGCGACACCCGCGAGGTGATCTTCCTGGCCCGGCTGCACCCACGTAAACGCCCCGAGGTGTTCGTGGAGATGGCGGCCCTGGTGCACAAGGAGATCCCGGAGGCGCGGTTCACCCTCTACGGCGCCGACGAGGGATCGCTGGGTCAGGTGGAGCAGCTCATCGCCGACCGCGGGCTGACCGATGTCGTGCGCTACGGCGGTCCGCTGGAACACTCCGCGGCGCTGGAGGCCTACCGCAAGGCCACCGTCTATGTCCTGCCCAGTGTGAACGAGCCGTTCCCCATGACGGTTCTGGAGGCGCTGGCCGAAGGAACGCCCGTCGTGTGCACGACCAGCTGCGGCATCGCGGAGGAACTGGCGGACAGGCAGGCCGCACAGGTCACCGACGGCAGCGCGGAGGCCCTGGCCGAGGCGGTGAGCCGGCTGCTCGCCGACGAAGGGCTGCGCCGGCGGCTGGTCGACGCCGGCCACCGGGCGGTCGAGGAGGTCTTCTCCATCCGCGCGGTGGTGGACCGGCTGGAGGCCGTCTACCGGGACCGGTCCCGCGGGAGGGATGCGTCTCGGCGCGCGGTGCGCTCCCGGTAACGGGGAGGACGGAACCGGCGGACGGTGTCCCGCGGGGACACCGTCCGCCGGCCGGGACGGCTGTGCCGGCTCAGCGCGCCGAGGTGCCGGTCGCCGTCCTGAGGATGTCCTCGAAGCGGGAGGCGGAGCCCTCCAGGGCGAACTCCCGCTCGGCCAGGACGCGGCTCTGCTTGCCCAGGGATGCGGCGAGTTCCGGGTCGGACAGGACGTCCCGGACCCAGTCGGCGGCGTCCTCCAACGAGGATTCGTCCGGCGGGAAGACCGCCGAGCCGGCCTGGTCGAGCAGCTGGGCGGCCAGGTTGTCGGCGGGCATCAGACCGAGAACCGGGCGCCCGGCGCACAGGTAGGACAGGGTCTTCGACGGGACCGAGAACAGCCCGGCGTCCCCTTCGAGAAGGACGACGAGCACGTCGCCCGTGCCCAGGACCTCGGGCAGCCTCCGGTAGGGCTGAAAGGGCAGCAGCGTCAGCTCGACCCCGCGGGCGGCGGCGGCCTCCTCGAGGACGGACACGGCCGGGCCCTCGTTGACGACGACGAGGCGCACCCGCTCGCCCCGCCGGCGCAGGCGCTCCACCAGCTGTACCAACAGCACGGGATTGTGCTTCAGACCCAGGGTGCCGGCGTAGAGCACGGTCTTCACGCCACTCAGCCACTGCTCCTGCGACCACGCGTTGTCCCTGGCCACGGGGACGATCTCGTCCAGCGGCGCCCAGTTGGGGATCACGGTGACCTTGTCGGCGGTGCCCCAGCGGCGGTGGACCTGGACGAAGGAGTCGGCGATCACCACGATGGCCGCGGACTGGCGTGCCGCCCACTTCTCGCCTGCCCCGAACACCTTCGCAGCGACGCCCATCGCGCCTGCGACGTCGGCGGCGGCGAAGCTCTCGAGCGCGACGGCGGTGATGTCCTGGTGCCACAGCACCCAGGGGATGCGCAGCCGCTTCAGGACCGCCGCGGTCACGGCGAGGACCGGGATGGGCAGGTTGGACAGCAGCGCCACGTCGGGCCGCTCACGTCCGACCTGCCGGGCCAGTTCGATGCCCAGCCGGGTCTCCTGGAAGAGCCGGTGGACATAGGCCTGCTTCCTCAGCACCATGCGCTCTCCGATGGTGGCGAAGCGCAGGCCGGCGACATCGGCCGCGAGATCACCCTTGCCGCTGCGATAGGCCGCGCAGGTCGAGTGGACCACCGCGTGTCCGCGGCGTGCCAGCTCCCGGCTGAGCTGGGCCTGGAAGGGGTGACCGCTGTAGTCGTGAACGAAGATCCTCATCGGCTTTTCGCGTCCTCGCACCCGGGCTCAGCCCTGGGTGCGCTTCACCTGGTCGTACACCCAGGCATAGGTCCTCTCCAGGCCGTCCGCGAGCGGGATCGAGGGCTCCCAGCCGTAGATCTCGCGGATCATGGTGTTGTCGGAGTTACGGCCGCGCACGCCCTGCGGCGCATCGGTCCGGTAGCTGCGCTCGCAGCGGATGCCCGCGATCCGCTCGACGACGTCGACGAGCTGGTTGATGGTCACCAGCTCCGAGGAGCCGAGGTTGACCGGAGCGCCGCTGTTCCCGCGCATGATCATCTGGGTGCCGTGCAGACAGTCGTCGATGTACATGAACGAACGGGTCTGCTGACCATCGCCCCAGATCTCGATCCGGTGGTCGCCCGAGAGCACGGCCTCGGCCACCTTGCGGCACACCGCGGCCGGGGCCTTCTCACGGCCGCCGGCCCATGTGCCGTGCGGGCCGTAGACATTGTGGTAGCGGGCGACGCGGGTGGTGAACCCGCAGTCCTCCGCGTAGTGCCGGCACATGCGCTCCGAGAAGAGCTTCTCCCAGCCGTAGCCGTCCTCCGGCTGCGCCGGGTAGGCGTCCTCCTCCTTGAGCGCGGTGACGTCCGGGTCCGTCTGCTTGCCGGCGGCGTAGACGCACGCGGAGGAGGAGTAGAAGTAGCGCTCGGCACCCGCCTGGTGTGCGGCCTGCAGCATGTGGGTGCTGGTGAGCACCGACATCATGCACGCGGCCTTGTTGTTCTCGATGAAGCCCATGCCGCCCATGTCCGCGGCCAACATGTACACGTGCCGAGCCCCTTGGACGCCCTCCCGCGCGCCGTCCAGGAGCGACAGGTCCGCGGTCACGTTCTCGGCGTCCTCGTGGACCTGGTACCACTCGTGCCGGGGCTTGATGTCGACGGATCGGACCGTCAGCCCCTGGGCCAGCAGGGCTCCCACGAGGTGCCCGCCGATGAACCCCCCGCCACCGGCTACGACGGCGTCTACCTGCTCGTTCATGGACAACTCCTCGGGTGAAGGGGGGGATCTGGGCTGCGGCCGGCCGTGTCACCGCCGAGGTCCGCTCGCCCAGAATATTCACTTACGTCCCTTTTGCCCGCATTGGCGCGCCCTCGGCTCCCGCATCCCCACTGCCGCCAACAGGGGCGGATCACGCCGGATTTATTCGCGCCTGAGACGATTTGCGGCCTAACGGCGCTATATCTCTGCCGGTGAGGTTTCCGCAGCGGCACTCGCCGACCATCCCCGTCCCGGTGCGGGGCACTCGCGTCCGCAACGTGCCCGCGGTCTGCGTCCTGGCCGTCGTACTGATCGTCCTGCTGCCGGTGCTGGTCCTTCGGCCGCACAACGGGCCACTGCCCCTGGCACTCGTGCTGCAGGGCGTCGTCGTGGCGCACGCCGGTGGCGCCCTCACCCGGGTGCTCACCGCGCCCAGGATCCGGCTCGTCGGCCTCGGCTTCTGGATGTTCTCCTACATCTGGCTGGGCCTGGCTCCCCTGCCGATGCTCGCCTCGGACACCTATCCCTGGCCCTACCGGGCCGGCGAGGAGACCTCCCTGCGGGCCGTGGCGCTGGTCGAACTGGGGTTGCTCGCCTACAGCGCCGGAACCGCCCTCGCCGCCCGGCGCTCACATCTCCGCGCCGTCCGGCCCGGAAGGCTGGAACGGCTGCTCGCGCGCCGCGTCTCCCCCTGGCGGGTCCTGCTGTTGTGCGGCTTCGCCCTGGCGGTGGCGGCGCTGCTGATTCCCGGTCAACCCGGTGGAATCGGCGCCTATTTCACCAGTCGCGAGGCCGTCCACGAAACCGGCGCCCTGGACGAGGGCCCGGACGCCTTCCTGCAGCCGCTGCGCAGCTGGTCCCTGTCCGTGCCCGCCTTCTGGGCCCTGCTGGGCCTGCTGCGCCTGCCGCGCCTGCCGAACGGTGACCGCCTGCTGCGCCGCCTGCGGTGGCTGCTGCTGCCCCTGCTCGCCGCGGTGAACCTCATCGTCAACAACCCCATCAGCAAGCCGAGGTTCTGGGCCGGCACGGTACTGCTGACGCTGCTGTTCAGCGTGCCCCGGCTGTGCCGGCCCCGGGCCTCCCGCGCCCTCGCCGTCGCGGTCCTCGCCACGGTGCTCGTCGTCTTCCCCTACAGCGACTACTTCCGCTACGACGACCGGCACGCGGTCTCCGTCGTCTCGCTGTCCGAGCAGTTCACCACCAAGGGCGACTACGACGCCTTCCAGCAGGTGCAGACGGGACTCGACTATGCGCGGGAGAACGGGTTCTCCCCCCGGCAGGCGCTCGGCCCGGTCTTCTTCATGGTGCCGCGCTCGGTGTGGCCCGACAAACCCGACGACACCGGCATCGCGCTGGCGCAGTACGCGGGTTACGACTTCCTCAACCTGTCGGCGCCCCTGTGGATCGAGAGCTACCTGTGGGCCGGACCGCCCGCCGTGGTCCTCGTGTTCTGCCTGCTGGGCGTGGCAGCACGCAGGATGGACGAGGTCCGGGACCGCCTGCTCGACCGGCCCGGCACCGTGGCGATTCTCGTGGTACCCGCCTTCGCCTTCTACCAGTTGATGTTCCTGCGCGGCAGCCTGCTCGGCATCACCGGCCCGATGCTGCTGCTGCTGACCGTACCGCTGCTCATCTCCGCGCCGGCTCGCCGGGCAGCCCGGCTCGCCACACCGTCGCCGCTGTCCGCCCCCACCCCACACGCATCACTTCCTCACGCAGGAGGACACCTGTGACCGGCCCCATCCCCTTCGACGACCGTTTCGACGAACCGGAACAGCTCCGCGAGCAACTGCGTCTGCTGCTGCGCCACCGCGTCGCGATGGCGCTGGGAGTCGCCCTGGGCCTGCTCGGCGGGCTGGCCGCGGCGTGGTACGGCGCCGGCACCTACAGCTCCACCAGTGAGGTTCTGGTCCGCCCCGGCGCCGACCCCTTCGACACGGTCAGCGTGCCCGTCGACAACCAGATCAGCATGACCACGGAAGAGCAGATCGCCGCCGGCGCGACCGTCGCCGTCCGTGCCGCGCACACCCTGGGGCAGCCGGAGAGCCGGGCCGGTGCCCTGCAGAACCATCTCCGGGTCACCAACCCGGGGAAGTCCCAGGTGCTGCGCTTCGAGTTCACCGCCGGTGGCCCGGCGCAGGCCGCACGGGGCGCCAACGCCTTCGCCGAGGCTTATCTCGCCGACCGCAGGAGCCGTAACGACGCGGCGGTGCGGCGGGCCGTCGCCGGCGTGGAGCAGCAGATCACCGCCCTGACCCGGCAGGCGAAGAAGGGCAGGGACGACAGCAGCGGCTCCTCCGCCGCGAACAGCGACATCAGCAGCCTGAGCAAGCGCAAGTCCGAGATCAGCGCTCGCGACACCGACGGTGGCGACGTCGTCCGTGAGGCCGTGGCACCCACCAGGCCCGCGGGGCCGGGGACGGCGAGCCTGGTCTTCCTCGGCCTGGCCGGAGGTGCCGTCCTGGGCGTCCTGCTGGCCTGGCTGTGCTCGGCCCTCGACAGCCGGGTACGGTCGGCCCGCGAGGTCCAGGCCGCCCTGGGCGCTCCGGTACTGGCCATCCTGCCCCCCGGCCCCCGCACGGGCGACGCCCTGCTGACCGTCGGCCGCACGGACGGCGCCCGGGCCCAGGCCTATCGGTCTCTGGCCGTCCGCACCGGGCTTTCGGGCGGCACCGGTTCCCTCCTCGTGGTGGCGCCGCAGGCCGACGACGCCGCCGGGGCGGTCGCCGCGAACCTGGCCGCGGCCTTCGCGGAGTGCGGCCGGCAGGTCGTGCTCGTGGACGCCGCCCCCGACACGCCCGGCCTCGCGGCCTGCCTGCCTCTGGTGCCGGCCGAGGAGCGCACCGGATCGGAGACCTCCCTGCCCGTGGGGGGCGTCCTCGTCGACGCGGGCTCCGCGGGACGGTTCGCCCTCTGCCCCGGTGACGCAGCCGGCCGTCCCCCGCACACCGACGAGTCCCCGGCGATGGACCAGGCGGCGTCCGGCACCGGCTCGCCCACCACGGTCATCGCCGGCAGGCCCCTGCTGGAGCACCCCCATGCGCTGGCGACGGCCCAGCACTGCGACGGTGTCCTGGTGGTCACCGGAAGTGACACCCGGCGGGACGACCTCAGGCAGGTGGGCGAACTGATCAGCTGCTCGGGCCTGCGCCTGCTGGGCGCCGTGGTCGACACCGGACGCGCGTGGCGCGCTGCCGCCCTGCTCCACCGCGCGCAGCCCCGCTCCGGGGCCGAGAGCGCCCTGCCGGCCACGCAGCCCGCGGGGGAGCACGACACGCTCACGGCCACCAGAGGATGACGGCGCCCGGGGCGGCGGCCCCTCCCGCCACCACCGGAGCCACTGCCCGCAGCACGGTCGCCGCCGCCGCCCGGGGCGGGCTGTGGGGCGCGGTGGGTTCCGTGACGAACGCCGTGTTCGCCTTCCTCCTGGTCGGCCTGATCACCCGGGCGGCCGGAGCCGAGGGAGCAGGGGCGATTTTCACGGGCGTCGCCGTGTTCACCATCGCCAGCAACGTCTGCAAGCTCGGCGCAGACACCGGACTCGTCCGTTTCATCCCCGGGGATCTCGCTCTCAACGGCGGCCGCTCGGTGGGCCCTTTGCTGCGCATGGCGGTGCTGCCGGCGGTGGCCGCCGCCACCGCGACCGCCGGGCTGCTGCTGTGCCCCGGTGTGGCCACGACGCTCCTGCCGCACCTGCCGCGCGCCGACGCGCTCGCCCTGATCCGGTTCTTCGGCCTGGTCCTGCCGGCTGCCACGGTCAGTCTCGTCCTGCTCGGCGCCACGCAGGGCTACGGCACGGTGGTGCCGTTCGTCTCCGTGGAACAGATCGGCAAGCCCGTGCTCCGGGTGCTGATCGCGGTGCCCGTGGCGTACTGGGCGCCCGGAATGCTGTCCCTGGCGGCGGCCTGGCTGCTGCCGGCAACGGCCGGCCTGGCGGCCGCGTGGCTGGGCCTGCGCCGCTGCCGGGCTCCGCACCCCACGGTGGCCCCCGCCCCCACGGCTGTCCCCGCGCGCGAAACGGCCGTGTCCTGGAGGGAGTTCTGGGTCTTCTCGGCACCTCGCGCGGTCTCCTCCGTCTTCGACATCAGCGCGGTCTGGGTCGGAGTCATCCTGCTGTCGGCGCTGGCCACCAACGCCGAAGCGGGCATCTACACGGCCATCGGCCGCGTCGTCACCGCGGGCACCCTCCTCCAACTCGCCGTACGCCTGGCCGTCGCGCCCCAGCTCAGCCGGCTCCTCGCCCTCGGCGAGGCGGCCGAAGCCCATCACCTGCACCGCATCTCGACCTGCTGGACCGTCCTCTTCTCCTGGCCGCTGTTCGTCCTGATCGCCGGCTTTCCGCGCACCGTCCTCGCCGTGTTCGGGCCGGAGTTCACGCAAGGAGCCCCCGCCCTGGTCATCCTGTGTGCCGCAGCCGTCGTCAATGTCGCGGTCGGCAACGCCCAGACGGTGCTTCTCATGGCCGGCAAGAGCGCCTGGCACCTGGCCTGCACCGCCGCGGCGTTCGCGGTGCAGCTCACCGTGGGCCTCCTCGCCGTACCCCGGTGGGGCATCCTGGGCGCGGCCGTCTCCTGGGGTGCGGCCGTCGTCGTGGAGAACCTCTCGGCCGCCCTGCTGGTCCGGCTGCGCCTCGGCTTCACGACCGTGGCCGCCGGCTACACACGCGCCCTCGGCATCGCCGCGGCCGTCTCGGTGGTGCTGGCAGGTCTGCGCACCCTGACGGGTGACACTCCGTCAGGACTCGCACTGAGCCTGACTATCGGAATGTTCGTATTTGGTACTTTCCTCTGGCGATACCGTACGCCGCTGGGAGTGAGCGAGCTGGCCCAGGTGCTGCGCCGTCGCACCGTGTGAGGTATCGCCCTCAACCTGCCCGCCCCTTTCCCCCGAGGTGTCTCTTGCACCAGAGCAAGCTCCGCGAGAAAGCGGTCACGGGTCCGGCTGCCGCCCTGATGTGCGCAGGCGCCCTGCTCTGCTCTCCCGCCGCCGCGGCCACGCCGCGCGAACCGGCGACGTTCTCCGCCGATCCGCTGCCCACCTGGCAGACGGACGGCATCGTCTGGTCCCTGGCCTACGCCCGCGGTGTCGTCTACGCCGCGGGCAGCTTCCACGCCGTCCGCCCGCCGGGTGCCGCCGCCGGCACCCGGCAGATCCCACGGCACAACTTCGCCGCCTTCGACGCCGTGACCGGGCGGCTGCTGCCCTGCTCCCCCTCCTTCACCGGCGGCGTCGGCCCGTACAGCGGTGGCACGGTACGGGCCCTGAAAGCCTCCCCCGACGGGCGGGTCCTGTACGTGGGCGGCAACTTCGGCCACGTCGGTTCCGCGGCCGTGGCCAACGCCGTGGCCCTCGACACCGCCCACTGCACCCTGCGCAAGGACTTCCGGCCCGCGGTGTCCGCCACCGTCCGCGCCATCGACACGACCGGGAAAACGGTGTACCTCGGCGGCGACTTCGACCAGGTCGACGGCCAAAGCAGGCATCGCGTCGCCGCCCTGTCCCGCACGGGTTCCCTCCTGCCCTTCAAGGCGGACGTCGACCTTCCCGTCCGTGCCCTGGCGGCCGTTCCCGGGCAGCACGAGCTCCTGGTCGGAGGCGACTTCGAGTGGGTCAACGGCGCACAGGCCCACTCCCTGGTCGCGCTGGACGGCACCGACGGAGCGACGGTGCGCACCTTTCCGGGCTGGCTGCCACCCGGTTCCAGGGTCAAATCGATCGCCCCGGGCACCTCCCGCTTCTACATCGGCGCCGAGGGGGATGGGCTGGGCGTCTTCGACGGACGCATCGCGGGCCGGCTCCGTGACGGCACGATGGTGTGGAAGGACACGTGCCTCGGCGCCACGCAGGCCGTGCTGCCCCACAACGGTGTCCTCTACAGCGCCTCCCACGCGCACGACTGCTCCCGGACCCCCGGAGGCTTTCCCGAACGAGGCATCCGGCACACCCTCCTGGCGCAATCGGTCACCGACAGGAGAATCCTGCACTGGTTCCCCGACACCGACGGCGGACTCGGCGAGGGAGTGGGTCCACGCGCCCTGACCGTGGCGGGGAGCACCCTGTGGGTCGGAGGTGAGTTCACCCGGGTCAACGACCGGCCACAGCAGGGACTCACCCGCTTCGGCACCGCGGCCCCCGCGAGCGTGCCCCGGGCCCCCGCGCTCAGGCTCCTGTCCACACGCCCCGGGGAGGTCACCCTCGGCTGGCGTGCCGCGTGGGACCGCAACACCTCGGCCCTGACGTACCGGCTCTACCGGGACGGAAAGCTGATCTCCCGGCAGACCGCGGCATCCACGTCCTGGGAACTGCCGGACATGAGCTACACCGACTCCGTGGCCGCCGGCACCCGCCACCGGTACGCGATCGAGGTCACGAACGCCACCCGCACCTCCCCCCGGCCCTCCTCGCTGTCCGTGACGGTGCCCGCGCGGGGCGGCCGGACGAACGGGACGTGACAGCCGTGGAAACGACACTCACCGGGTATGCGCCCGGCGTCTGGGACCTGTTCCACATCGGGCACCTCACCATCCTGCGCGAGGCACGCCAGCGCTGCGACCGCCTCGTGGCAGGAGTGGCCTCCGACGAGCTGACCAGTCACCTCAAAGGCAGGCCGCCGGTGATCCCGCTGGCCGAGCGTCTGGAGATCGTCCGCGGTGTCCGGCACGTCGACGACGTCGTCGTGGAGACGCACGGGGACAAACTGCAGATCTGGAAGCAGGTCGGCTTTCACGTCGTGTTCAAGGGAGACGACTGGAAGGGCACCCCGAAATGGGACATCCTCGAACGCCGTTTCGCGAAGGTCGGTGTAGAAGTCGTCTACTTCCCCTACACCGTCCACACCTCAAGCACGCTACTGCGCAGCGTGCTGGAGCTCATGCAGCTCGCGAAACCACTTCAGCAAGAAGGCGGGCAGGAAGAGGACATGAGCCACTGTCAGCAAGCAGTACAGGGCAAGGAAGAGGTCCGGACTGCCCAGAAATAGGAAGCAGACGCAGGTCGTGCCGTAGTCGACGGGCAGGAGCAGGACAGATCCCCACGCCGAGGCGGCACCCCGCCCCGTCCCCGCCACCACCCGGCCCTTGAGCTGCTGCGTGAGAATACCGGCGAAGAAGATCACCACCGCCGCGACCTGGAACACCATGGGCGCCAGCAGGAAAAGCGGGTCGGGAAGGGCGAAGAAACGGTAGAACGCCACCAGCACCACCAGATGCAGAGTGACGATCTTGACGCAGTCCAGCACATGGTCCAGCCATTCGCCCGACATGCTCGTGGCGCTCCGGCTCCGCGCGAGCTGACCGTCCGCGGCGTCCAGGGCGAAGCCCAGGGCCAGGGCCACGCCGACACAGACCGACATCACGGGCTCGGGCCGCAGCAGGGCCACGGCCGCCAGGGCGGGAAAAGTGAACAGGGCACCGAGCAGCGTCAGCTGATTGGGGGTCGCACCGACCTGGAAGGCGAGCGCCGCCATCACACGGCCGGCCGGGCGATTGACGAACCGGGTGTAGACCGACACCCCCTTCGCCGGCTTCTGTGCCGTCGACAGTTGCCTCAGCATCTCCGCGAACTCGGCCATAACCCTCCTTGGTGACAACCACGTGAGAAAGGAAGGCAACTATGACAGAAGTGAGTGGCGATAAGGCCCAAAATCGTCGGGGTATTCTGCGCGGCGGAACATCGTTGCTGGTCGCGGCGGCCCTGCCCGCGAGCAGCGCTTGCGCCAAAAGTGCGTCCGCCAAAGACAAGCGCGTCGGGCCGATGTCGTCGATCAACGTCGTCGATCTCGGCGCCGTGGGCGACGGATGCACCGATGACACACGGGCATTCGAAACCGCCTACGCTCTCGCCGCCGCCCACGTCCGCGACGGGGTCGGCCGGCTGGTGGTGGAGATTCCCGCCGGCGACTTCCTCATCACCCGCCCGTACGCCCTGCTGAACGGCGTCGCCCCGCCCCGGCCCGCGAACGGTCTGCGCTTCGTCGGGGCGGGCAAGAACATGACCACCCTCGTCTTCCGCCCGGGCACCGGCCCGGGCTCCTACTTGTGCCGCAACGAGGACAGCTGGGCGAACATCTCCTTCGAGCGCATGCAGTTCCGCTCCGCAACACCGGGCGCGTCCTTCTTCAGTTCGTACTCCACCGGGGAGGCCCAGGACTACCGGTTCTACGAGTGCGAGTGGCTCGGGGAATGGGAGTACGGCCTGGCCCTCGACGGAACGAACACCAACTCGGAGATGCTGTGGCAGGCCTGCACGGTCGCCGGCAGCTACCGAAGGGCGTTCCTCTACTCGGGGCTCACCGGGCACAAGCAAACCAGCCCGAACGACCAGGACCAGTTCCTGAACTACTGGTTCACCGACATAAAGGTCGAATACGAGTGGGGCAACTTCCTTGAGTTCCCCTACGGCGGATCCATCACCTGCCGCGGCGGCTCCTACATCATCACCGGCAAACGCCCTGTGAGCACCAAGGAGTACGGCACCACCAGCACCTTCTTCCGCTTCCCGGTCAGCGAGCACCACGACTCGGTGCAGCGCTTCCACGCCCAGGACATCCGGTTCGAGGTGCGCAACCCGGACGCGCGGGTCATCGACTGCGTGTGGAGCAGCGGAACGGTCCACTTCACCGACTGCGACGACACCGCGAACGCCTTCAAGGACTTCTCCGCCGAAGTCCGCCCGCACCAGTACACGGTGGGCCCGCGGGGACCTCTGATCCGCTACGACTCCTGCCAGCTCGTGGGCCGCCACCAGTACCGGACGACCCACCGGCAGGAGGCCCTGCCGACCGTCGTCCGCTACGACATGTGCCTGCTGCGGAACCACCCCCGGGCCGAGTTCGCCGTCACCGACGGCCCCGGCCCCGCCCCCTTCGTACGGTTCATCGACTGCATCGACACCGGGTCCACGGGCGCCATGGCCCCCCCGGCTGCGCCCACCACCCCCGCGGCGTCGCCCGGCCCGGCCCCGCCCAGACGCTGAGGGGGGCTCGGGACGTTCCGGGCCCCCCTCAGCCGTGGGTCGCTCAGGAGTAGTTGGTGGGCTTGAGACAGAAGTCGATGCGGGTGAGGTGCGCGTACTTGCCGTTCGACTTGACCGGGGCGTGCAGCGGTCCGTCCGCGGCGATGCCGCCCGGGTGACCGTTCGAGCTGTCGTAGGTGAACACGCTGGACCCGGCCGTGCCACCCGTGGCGGTGACCCTGACAGCGGCACGGTGAGCGGATCCGGGGATGCTGAAGCTGAACACCTGGCCCTGGTTGGTGCTGCTGACGGTGAGCTGGAAGCGGCCGTCACCGGGGATCGCCACGTTCCTGGTCGCGGGGCTGGTCACGCTGACCGCGGTCGTGCCCGAGGGGCAGGGCGGCGGAGGTGGCGGCGTCTGGCACGCGCACCCGGACGTGGGGGGCTTCGTCTGGCACGACGAGCACCCGGTCGTGGGGGTGGTCGTCGTCTTGCACGACGTGCACGCCTGCGCCGCTCGGGGCACGGCGTAGGCCGACGCGGGGCCGACAGCGGTGCCGAATGCCACGGTCGCGGTCAGGCCGGCGCCGACGAGCCCCGCTCCCCAACCCAATCGCCGTGAACGCGCCTTTGTTCGGGCAGCTACTCGCATGACGAGCACTCCTCCTCGTTGCCTGGGTACCAGAGCTCGGGTACCTGATCTCGCCCGACATTCGCACGAATAACATGCCGTCGCGGCTTACGACTCCTTTTCCTAGGCCATTCGAGCTTCAGTAAGAGCCTGAAGGGCTGAGCGCGCCGTCGCGGCGCCGCGGTATCCGGGGGCCGGCTGTCTACTTTCGAGTTCCATGCATCCAAGGAAAAGCATGGCCAGGACCGCCACCACGGCTTCCGCAGTGGTCCTCCTCGCGGCCGCATCGCTCACCTCCGCTTTCGGCGCGCAGGCGCGCGAGACAAAGAGCCTGCGCGAGGTGAAAACGCCGCGTAGCGAGAAGTCACTGCATGGTGAAACCACTCTGACCGCCGCCCCGTTGGCCACCTGGCAGACGGACGGCATCGTCTGGTCGGTCGAGTACGCACGCGGTGTGGTGTACGTCGGCGGCACCTTCGGCCGCGTCCGCCCGCCCGGCGCGAAGCCCGGCCGGAAGGAGGTCGCCCGGAAGAACTTCGCCGCGTTCGACGCGGTGACCGGCAAACTGCTGCCGTGCGCCCACTCCTTCACGGGGAGCGCAGGGACGGTACGGGCGCTGAAGGCGTCGCGCGACGGCAAAGTGCTGTACGTCGGCGGGTCGTTCGGCAGGGTCGACCACACCGGAGTGGCCAGTGCGGTCGCGCTCAACACGGCCGACTGCTCGCTGCGGCGGGACTTCCGCCCCGCCGTGGCGGCGCCCGTACGGGCCATCGAGACGACCGGCACGACCGTGTACCTGGGCGGCGACTTCACGGTCGTCGACGGCCGGGAGAGAAAGCGCGTCGCGGCGTTCAGCCGCGGCGGCGTCCTGCTGCCGTTCAAGGCCGACGTCGACGAACCGGTCCGGGCCCTCCTCGCCGCGCCCGACCGTGACCAGGTGCTCGTCGGCGGCACCTTCCACAACGTCAACGGCAGGCCGGCGCAGGCACTGGTCTCGCTGAATCCCACGACCGGTTCGACGGTGAAGTCGTTCCCGGGCTGGCTGCCGGAGCGATCCGCGGTGACGTCGCTGACCCGCAACGGCAACCGCTTCTACCTGGGAGCCGAGGGCGAGGGGACGGGCATCTTCGACGGCCGTATCGCGGGCCGGCTGTCCGACGGCACGATGGTCTGGAAGGACACCTGCCTGGGCGCCACCCAGGACGTCCTCGTGTACAAGGACGTCCTGTACAGCGCATCCCACGCCCACTACTGCGGCCTCACCCGCGGAGGCTTCCCCGACGGACCCCGACGGCATTTCCTCGCTCAGTCGACCCGTGACAAGACCATCCTGCACTGGTTCCCCGACACCGATGACGGAATCGGTGAGGGAGTCGGCCCCCGAACGCTCGTGATGGCCGGCGGAATCCTCTGGGCGGGCGGCGAGTTCACCATGGTCAACGGCAAACACCAGCAGGGTCTCACGCGCTTCGGTGCCGGCCCCGGCGACACCGCCCCGGAAGCGGCGCCCCGGCTCACGGGCGAGCGCGCTCGCACCGGAAAGGTGAAACTCACCTGGCGGGCCACATGGGACAGGGACGACGCGGAGCTGACGTACCTGATCTACCGGGACGGTGTTCTGGTGGCCTCGCCGAAGCGGCGGTCGGTCGAATGGGACCGGCCGACCATGACGTACACGGATTCCGTCCCTGCCGCCTCCCACCACCGCTACACGATCGCCGTCACCGACGGAAGGCGCACGACGCCCCGCTCGAAGCCGCTCGACGTGACCGGCTGAAGGAGCCGGTCACATGGTGATGGACTCCCTGCTCTGGTTGGGTACCAGGACCGGCTTGGGGTGCGTGCCGAGCAGTTCGCGGTACACGTCGATCACTGCGTCCGTGGTCTGCTGTGCGTCGTGGGCGGCGAGCACATGCGCGCGGCCCTGCGCGCCCAGTGCGGCGCGCAGCGGTGCGCGCCGCAGCAGCGCGGTCAGCGCCCGCGCCAGCGTGTCGGGGTCCTCCGGCGGCACCAGACAGTGCGGCAGATGGCCGGGCGGCAGGCTCTCGCGCGCCCCGTCCACGTCCGTGACCAGGACGGGCCGGGCACACGCCATGGCCTCCAGGGGGACGAGCGCCATGCCCTCCCAGCGGGACGGCAGGACCACGACGTCGGCGGACCGGTACCAGGGGGCGGCGTCGGATGCCGGGCCGGCGAACTCCACCGACGCGGGCGCGAGCGCGCGCAGTCGGCCCGCGTCCGGACCGTCGCCGACCAGCACCAGCCGGGCGGCGGGCTCCTGCCGCACCACGGCGGGCCAGGCCTGAAGGAGCACGTCCTGGCCCTTCTGCCGGCACAACCGTCCCACGCATACGACGAGTGGGCCCGCTCCGGGCCGGGCGATGCTCCCTTCCGGCCGGAACCGGCGCGTGTCGATGCCGTTGGGAATCACCTGCCACTGGGCGGTGATGCCGCTCCGCTCCCCGGTACGCCGCTCCGCCTCGCTCACGCACAGGACGCGTGTCGCCCACCGCGCCCCGAACTGCTCCCACCGCAGGGCCGCTTGGGCCATGGCCCCGTCCACGGCCTCGAACGACCACGCGTGCGGCTGGAAGACGGTCGGGAGACGGCCACGCACCGCGAGCCGTGCCGCGAGCCCCGCCTTCGCGCTGTGCGCGTGCACCAGGTCGGGCCGCGCCTCGCGCAGGAGGCGCGCCAGCCGCCGTACCTCACCGGGAAGTCGGGGCCCCGGCGCGCGGGTCGCGTCCCAGGCCAGCACCCTGCAGCCGGCCGCGCGCAGGGCGTCCGTCAGCGTGCCGCCTCGCGGGCAGGCCACGGTGACACGCAGCCCGGCGGCCACCTGTGCCGCCGCCAGGTCCGTCACGAAGCGGGCGACACCGCCCTCGACGGGCTGCGTGACATGCAGGACGTGCGGCTCGGGTGCGGCGGACCGCGTCGTACGACGCGGGACGGAACCGAGGGGAATGCGCATGACCAAGGCTTCCCTTCCGAAGAAACATTCCGAACCCGTCACTGAACGTGTGAACGTGGGTTCGGCATAAACACATCGGATCCGTGAGGAAACACTAGCCGCTTATCCGTCTTTTCCCGGGAAGCCGTCAACCGTGTCGGAAACACGCCCTCATTCAGGGGATTTATCCGATAAGAATGTTGCGCAGTCATTCAGGATGTATGAGTTCCGGGAACCCGTCTCCGTGGAGTTTCCCGCGGCGCCTTTCACTCGTTAGCCCAGCGGAAGCCAGATGAAAGGAACCCAATGAAGAATCTGAAGGCTGCCGCGCTGGTGGCCGGCGCTCTGGCCATCGCCGGCGCTGCGGCGCCCGCTGTTGCCGCGGACCTGCCGGGGCAGGGCCTCCTCGAGGACGGGAAGTCGGTCGCCCGTACCCTGCCCAACGCAGCCGAGATCCCGACGGGTGAACTGGCCAGCAACGTCAAGCAGACGGCGCAGGGCGTGAAGAAGTCCGGCGTCGTCAAGACCCCCGTCTTCGGCGGCGCCCTGCCGAACCCCCTCAACGGCAAGCCCCCCACGCTTCCGGCCCTCAAGTAGAGGACATACCCTGCCGGGCCGCAAAGGCCGGCTCCGCCTGCCGCGGAGCCGGCCTCTTCGTGTGCGGGAAAAGCAGATGGCGGCCCGTCGAGCGTCGGCGGGCCGCCAGGACGAGGACTGCTCAGAACAGGAAGCCGCCGACGTACGGGGCCTTCTGCGACTGGTCGACCTTCTCCGTGTTGCACGCGGCGTAGTGCGAGTTCGGCGCGATGGTCGCGGCGCCGCCGAGGACGCCGACGGCGCCGTTGGACCACGGCGCGATGCAGCGGCCGTCGACGAGCGAGCCGTTGGAGACGACGAGGCCCTGCTGAGGGGAGTTCACGACGACCGGGGACTCCGAGAAGCCGTCGCCGCCGGTGACGTTGGTGTTGTTGTCGTCGGCCGTAGCGACGCCACCGGTCGCCAGGACGAGGCCGGCGGCCAGGACGGACAGGGCCGTAACCTTCTTACGCATAGATGCGCCTTTCGGATGGAAGGGGAGGGTCGAGCGGGAACGTCTGCCGACGTCCCCGCCCTGCTCCGGGATGGTTCGGAGCGCAAAGGGGGCTCAGAAGAGCAGGCCGCCCTGGTAACCGGCCTTCTGCGACTGGTCGACCTTGGCCGTGTTGCAGGCGGCGTAGTGCGAGTTCGGCGCGATGGTCGCGGCGCCGCCGATGACGGCGCCGACGGCGCCGTTGGACCAGGGCGCGACGCAGCGCAGGTCGACGAGCGTGCCGTTGGAGACGACGGCGCCCTGCTGCGGGGCGTTCACGACAACCGGGGACGACGAGAAGCCGTTGCCGCCGGTGACCGTCGTGCAGTTGTCGGCTGCGGCAGTGCCGGCGGCCGCCAGGACGACGCCCGCGGCGAGGGCGGAGATGGCCGTAACCTTGTTACGCATGGAGTGTCCTTTCCGGACTGCGAGGGGGTTCACCTGCTCGGAATGACTCGAAGCAGGGGTCAGAAGAGCAGGCCGCCCTGGTAACCGGCCTTCTGCGACTGGTCGACCTTGGCCGTGTTGCAGGCGGCGTAGTGCGAGTTCGGCGCGATGGTCGCGGCGCCGCCGAGGACGCCGACGGCGCCGTTGGACCACGGCGCGATGCAGCGGCCGTCGATGAGCGAGCCGTTGACGACAACCACCCCCTGCTGAGGGGCGTTCACGACGACCGGGGACTCCGAAAAGCCGTCACCACCAGTGACGTTCGTCGTGTTCGAGTGGGCGGAGGCAACGCCAGCGCTGCCGCAGAGCGCGCTAAGGGCGAGTGCAGTGACGACCGCGAACTTCCTGGTCAACTCGGTTCCTTCCTGGATTCACGGTAAGCCGCGCTTACATAGCAAGAAACCGAAATATGCGGCGAAAAGTCACGCGGACCAGGCCCATTCGCGTTGGATTCCACCGGATGGCGCAGCGACGCCGCGCACCGTTCACCCGGACGCACGTGCCGGGATTTCACCGACGTGCGTCCGGCCCACTGGCAAGGAGGAGTCCAGTGGGCCGGACAGGCTTTAAGGCATTTCCCCCGCACGCATCGAGCGCCGGGTGGGTGTGCAGCTAAATGGTCCGGCTGCGACCTCTGGGCCTGCGGCTTCGAGGGGCCGGACGGGGGCCGTACCACGCGGCCACCGGGCGATTCGTCCCGCGGCACTGCGGCGTCGCCCGCGGATCGGGATCTCCGGCGGACCGGAACCGGATCAGAGTGTCGGAATTCCGGTCCCACCTCTGTCTCGCGAACAGAGGGGAGCACATGGCAGCGAAAGCATGGTGAACGGGAAGACTTCCGCCGCGCCGACTCCTGACGGTTTCCGTGTCACCCCTGGTTGAGCAGGCTGCCGACACCGGCGCTGGTCGGCCCGTTCAGCGGGTGGACCTGAACGGAGCCGGAGCCGAGTGGGTTCTTCACCGGAATCGCGGGCTTCTTGTTGCTCCTGCGGCCCATACCGTCCAGGTACACCCCGGAGACCTTGGCCGCCTTGTTCTTGCCGGTGACCGTCGACGACTGGGCGTCGAACGCGCTGCCCGTGGTGAGGTTGCCCTGCTTGGCCACCCGCATCACGGTGTCTGCCGCGGGCACGAGCGCCGGAGCCATCTCGGTCTGGGACATGAGGCCGAGCGGGCCGGTGTTTTCCTGGGCAGGTGCCTTGGTGACGGCCGAAGCCGCCACGGCGGAACCACCCACAAGACCCGCACCAATGGCCAACGCCGCAGTGGTGAAAACTGCCTTCTTCATGATTCACCTCACTTGAAGTTACCTCTGATCCGACAGATGCAGAACATAGCAGTCCGCAGTCCGCTCAAAGCGAGGCGCTACTCCATACGCGTGAATACAAAGGGAGTGAAGAAGCGCATTACTTCGGATTCCCTGGAGTTATTCACATGTGGTCGGCGAATCGATTGATCGTAAAAGAAAACTATGAGACCACGTCTTTTCTGGCGAATCCCCGGAAGGCCAGCGCGAACAGCACCAGCGCGTACGTCACGGAGATCGCGGTGCCCTGGATCATGCCGGACCACTCCGGATGCGGCTGGACGGCGTCGGCCCAGGCGAACTGCCAGTGCGCGGGCAGGAAGTCGCGCCAGTGGCCGAGCGCGGTGACGGCGTCCAGGACGTTGCCGACGATGGTCAGGCCGACCGCGCCGCCCACCGCGCCGAGCGGGGCGTCCGTCTTCGTCGACAGCCAGAACGCCAGCCCGGCGGTGACCAGTTGGGACACGAAGATGTACGCCACGGTCACCACCAGCCGCTGCACCGCCGTGCCCGTGTCCAGCGCACCGCCCGTCGGTATCTGCAGCGGACCCCAGCCGTAGGCCGCCGTACCGACCGCGAGGGCGATCACCGGGAGCAGGATCATCGCGGCGAGGCTCAGCCCGAGCGCCACGGCCAGCTTGGACCACAGCAGCCGGGCGCGGGGCACGGGCGCGGCGAGCAGATAGCGCAGGGAGGACCAGCTCGCCTCCGAGGCGACCGTGTCCCCGCAGAACAGGGCGACCGGGATCACCAGCAGAAAGCCGGCCGAGACGAACAGGTTCACCGCGGCGAAGTTGGCGCCGGACGCGGTGGCCGTGTCCATCAGGGTGATCTGGCCGTCGCGGCTGGAGGGGTCGCCGCCGATCGCGAAGGCGATCAGCAGCACGAACGGCAGCAGGGCCAGGACGGCGCCCATGATCAGGGTGCGGCGCCGCTTGAGCTGGCGGACCAGCTCCACCCGCAGGGGCAGGGTGTGCCGCGCCGAAAAGCCGGAGGCGACCTCGGTGAGCGCGCTCATGCTGAACCTCCGATCAGGGTGAGGAAGGCGTCTTCCAGGCGGCGGTGCGGGCCGACCGAGGCGACCGGCACCTCCAGCCGCACCAGCTCCGCGACCAGCCGCTCGGCCGTGCCGCCGGGGTCCAGCCGGATCAGCAGCCCGTCGTCGGTGCGCACGGCGGAGGCGACGCCGGACAGCGCGGCCACCTTCTCCACGACCGGCTCCTCCACGGGTGTGGCGGTGCCGACCAGCAGCGTGTCGCCGGAGCCTACGATCTCGCCGACGGGACCGGCCTGGACGAGCCGGCCGCGGTCCATCACCACCAGGTGGGTGCAGGACTGCTCGACCTCGGCGAGGAGATGGCTGGAGACGATGACCGTACGACCGCCGGCCGCGTAGCGGATCATCACCTCGCGCATCTCGCGTATCTGGGGCGGGTCGAGGCCGTTGGTGGGCTCGTCGAGGATGAGCAGGTCGGGCAGGCCGAGCATGGCCTGAGCGATGGCGAGGCGCTGGCGCATGCCCTGCGAGTAGGTGCGCACCGCGCGGGCGAGCGCGTCGCCGAGCCCGGCGATCTCCAGCGCCTCGTCCAGGTGGGCGTCCTCGGGCGGGCGGCCGGTGGCCTTCCAGTACAGCTCCAGGTTCTCCCGCCCGGTCAGGTGCGGCAGGAAGCCCGCGCCCTCCACGAAGGCACCGACCCGCGACAGCACCGGGGCGCCGGGCCGGATGGCGTGGCCGAAGACGCGGATCTCGCCGTCGTCCGGGGTGATCAGGCCCATCAGCATGCGCAGGGTGGTGGTCTTGCCGGCGCCATTGGGGCCGAGCAGGCCGAGGACCTGGCCCTTCTCCACCCGGAAGGACACCTCGCGCACCGCGTACCGGTCGGCGGACTTCGCGTACCGCTTGCTCAAGTCCTTGATGACGAGCGGGACTTCGGCCAGCTCGGGGTCGGGGGCCGGGCCGGCCGTACGGCGGCGGGCGGTGAGCAGCAGGGCGAGCGCGACCGCGGCGCCGGCCGCCGGCAGCCACCAGACCCAGGCGGGCAGGGGTGCCGCGGCGGTGGTGACGGCGGGGGCCGTCGGCACGCTCAGCGCTCCCCCCTCGAGGGAGACGGTGTACGTCGCCGGTGCGGCCGGTGAGGCGTAGCCGAGGTCGGTGGAGGCGAGGACCAGGCGGAGCCGGTGGCCCTTCTGCACCTCGTGGTCGATCGCCGGGAGGGCGAGCGTGACGTGCTTGCCGGCCTTGGCGCCGGTCACCCGGAAGGGGGCGACGAGCTGGGAGGGC
The DNA here is from genome assembly GCF_009604455.1 of Streptomyces sp. RB17. GTDB lineage: Bacteria > Actinomycetota > Actinomycetes > Streptomycetales > Streptomycetaceae > Streptomyces. The sequence continues at coordinate 347,369 of NZ_WEGL01000001.1, read as the reverse complement.
AGCACCTGCCGGGTGCCGTCGGGGCCGACGTCGTAGACCTTGCCGAAGAGGACGGCGTCGTCGCTGGTCGAGGTGATGTGAACGGTCGCGGTGGGGGTGCCGGTGATCTGCAGGTCGCGGGTGAGTGGCGCCGAGTCGAACCTCGCGTACTGGCCGGGGAAGTCGAGGGAGACGCCGAGGCCGAGCGCGGACAGCTGGCTGAGGCCGCCGGTGCCGCCGAGTCCGGGCAGGGCGGAGACGCCGGGCGGGCTGGCGCCGGCCGGGTTGGTGACGTGCTGGGTGCCGCCGGTCAGGGGGACGGCGCGCGGGTGGCTGCGCAGGCCGGGGTAGGCGTCGGCGGTCGCGCCGCGCAGCTGGGCGGTGCCGTCGGTGGAGTTCACGCCGCCGGTGCGGGTGATGCGGAAGACCGGGCCGGTGCCGGAGCTCTTGTCGCCCTTCAGATACCGGTCGAACCACGCACGCACGCGTGCCTGCACCCGGCCGGTCTCCATGTCGCCGCCGTCATGGCCGCCCGCGATCCAGTCGACGTCCACGGGGGCGCCGTTCGCGCGGATCGCCTTCTGGGCGGCGTCGGACTGGGCGAGGGTGAACAGGGAGTCCGTCTGGCCCTGTAGCAGCAGCGTGGGCACCTTGATGCGCGCGCCGACGGCGGACGGCGAGCGCTCCTGAAGGAGCTCGCGGGCGGCCGCGTCCGGGGTGCCGGACTCGGCGACCCTGTCGTACATCCGGCACAGCGCGGGCTCGAAGCGGGCGCAGCCGCCGCCGGTGTTGAAGAAGACCCCGGCCCACAGCTTCTTGAACACGCCGTCCGGGAACAGGGCGTCCGCGAGGTTCCAGTAGGTGATGGCCGGGGCGATGGCGTCCACCCGGTGGTCGTATCCGGCGGCGAGAAGGGAGACCGCGCCGCCGTAGGAGCCGCCGGCCATGCCCACGCGCGGGTCGCCGGGTTTGTCGAGCTGGACCTCGGGCCGCTTCGCCAGCCAGTCGATGAGCCGGGAGACGTCGGCGACCTCGCCCTTCGGGTCGTTGAGCCCGATCTTTCCGGTGGACCCGCCGAAGCCGCGCGCGGACCACGTGAGGACCGCGTACCCGTCCCCGGCGAGGTCCTCGGCCTGCTGGCGCATGTCGGCCTTGCTGCCGCCGAAGCCGTGCGCCAGCAGGACGGCGGGGTGCCGTCCGGCGCCGGCCGGGGTGAAGAACGACGTGTCCAGGCGCACGCCGTCCACCGCCATGACCTGGTCGGTCCTGTGCACCGGGGGCGTGTCGGCGGACGCGGCGGCCGTCCAGGTGCCGGCACCTGCCAGCACCACGACGGCGGCCGCGCCGGCGACGAGCCGACGCGGCCTCTTGAGCAGCCCCCGCAGCGAGAGCCGGCGAAGATCCATGCCTCAACGGTACGGGGCGGCACCGACAACCGCGGGAGCCGGTGGGCTGAACCCCCGGCCCTCCCCCAGGAGTACGGGGCCTGCCCGGCGTACACCAGCCGTGGTACGAAGGCGCATGGACATTCGCCGGGCCACCACCGTCGCCGAAGTCGTCGCCGCCGATCACCTGTTCGACCACCCGGCGCGCGCCGAGTGGGCGGAGCGTTTCCTCACCACTGCCGGACACCATCTGCTGCTGGCGTACGCCGACGGCGGGCCGGTCGGCTTCGTCAGCGGCGTCGAGACGGTCCACCCGGACAAGGGCACCGAGATGTTCCTCTACGAGCTGGAGGTCGCGGAGCCGTACCGGCGCCGGGGCATCGGGCGGGCGCTGGTGGAGCGGCTTGCCGTGCTGGCCCGGGAGCGGGGGTGCTACGGCATGTGGGTCGGGGTGGACGCCGGAAACGACGTCGCCCTTGCCGCGTATCGCAGTGCGGGCGGCAAGGACGACGGTGCGTGCACGGTGATGGCGTGGCAGTTCTGACTACGCCTGCGCGCCCTCGGTGAGCGCGGCGGCCGGAGCGACCGGCGTGCCCTCGGCGGCCTGCTCCTCCTCGTCGAGCCGGATGTCCTCCGGCAGGGACACCAGCCAGCGGGTCTCGCGGCGCGGGCGGAGGTAGAAGGCCCAGTAGAGGGTGGCGACGGCGGTGATGCCGCCGGTCCACCACAGGTACGTCGGGTCCTGCTCGACCAGGATGTAGACGAGGACGGCGATCAGCAGGACCGGCATCGCCGGCCACAGCGGCATCCGCCACGCCTTCTTGGTGCTGTGCGCGCCGCGCCGGGAGAGCAGCGAGGCGATCGCGACCAGCAGGTAGAGGCCGGTGACGGCGACGCCGGTGACGCCGTAGAGGGTGTCCAGGTTGACGAAGCAGAGGAAGGCACCGGGGACGCCGACGACGAGGGTGGCGACCCAGGGGGAGCCGAACCGGCCGAGCTTGGCGAGGGCGGTGTTGACCGGGGCGGGCCAGGCCTTGTCGCGGGCGGAGGCGAACAGGACGCGGGAGTTCTGGATGACCATGACGATGCCCGCGTTGATGATCGCGAGGGCGACGCACAGGCTGACGAAGGTGCCGACGGCGGAGTTGCTCCAGGCGATGACCATGCTGGAGATGTCGCCGCCGGTCAGGGTCTTCAGGTCACCGGCGCCCAGGGTGATCGCCACGACCGGCACCAGGATGACGACGCTGGAGATGGCGAGGGTCGCGAGGACGGTGCGGGCGACGCTGCGGCGCGGGTTCTCCAGCTCCTCGGAGAGGTAGATGGCGGTGGAGAAGCCCTGGGTGGCGAAGAGGGCGATGGCGAGCCCGGAGAGGACCATCATGGCCGTGACCGGGTTGACGTGCGTGTGCTCGCCGGCCACCTGCAGCGAGCTCACGAGGCTGCCCGCGCCGCGGTGGGAGTGAGTGAAGCCGAGCGCGGCGACGACTCCGGCGGCGACGACCTCCAGGACCAGGAAGATGCCGGTGATCCAGGCGTTGGCGCGCAGGTCCAGCAGACCGGCGAGGGTGGCCGCGATCATCACGCCGGCGCCGGTCATGGACGGGTCCAGGTGGACGACCGGGGCGAGGTAGTCGGCGGTGCCCATGGCGATGACCGGAGGGACGATCATCACGACGAGCAGCGACATGACGAAGGCCAGCCAGCCGGCGAGCCGCCCGGCGAGGGTGGAGACGATGGCGTACTCGCCGCCCGCGCTGGGGATGAGGGTGCCCAGCTCGGAGTAGCAGAAGGCCACGGGGATACACAGGAGCGCGCCGATGGCGAGGCAGAGCGCCGTCGCCGTGCCCAGGCTGGAGAACAGGTCGGGCACGATCACGAAGAGCGTGGAGGCGGGCGTGACGCAGGACAGCGTCAGCAGGGTGCCGCCGACCACGCCGATGGAGCGCTTGAGTTGCTGAGGACTGTGCGCAGCGCCCACGGCGGATGTCCCGGCAGGGCTGGACGTGTCGGTCATGCGGCGGTTCCGATCGACTCGTGTGACGTGAGGGTGGGGCTCGGGAGCGCGCTATCGCCTCCGGCGGATCGTGGTGCGTGTGTGTCTCGTCCGCTCCCGGCGGTGCTTAGGGAACCCCGACGAAAACCGCCGCGTCAATGGGTGTTCACCTACGGAATCCGTAGCAAAAAAGCGGTCAACAACGGATTCCCGTATCAACGGTCCACATTCTCGGGCTGTTGCGGCTGTACGAGAATCGCAGCGCCCCGGCCCAAAAAAACAGGGCCGTCCGCATAGCGGACGGCCCTGTCAGGCCCTTGGCGGTCGTTCAGTGGTTGCGCGGGAAGCCCAGGTCCACGCCTGCCGGGGCGTCGGCCGGGTCGGGCCAGCGGGTGGTGACGACCTTGCCGCGGGTGTAGAAGTGCGTGCCGTCGTTGCCGTAGATGTGGTGGTCGCCGAAGAGCGAGTCCTTCCAGCCGCCGAAGGAGTGGTAGCCCACCGGCACCGGGATCGGCACGTTCACGCCGACCATGCCCGCCTCGATCTCCAGCTGGAAGCGGCGGGCCGCGCCGCCGTCCCGGGTGAAGATCGCGGTGCCGTTGCCGAACGGCGAGGCGTTGATGAGCGCCACGCCCTCGTCGTAGGTGTCGACGCGCAGCACGCACAGCACCGGCCCGAAGATCTCGTCCCGGTAGGCCTTGGCGCTGGTCGGCACCCGGTCCAGCAGCGAGATGCCGATCCAGTGGCCGTCCTCGAAGCCCTCCACGGTGTAGCCGGTGCCGTCGAGCACCACCTCGGCGCCCTCGTCGGCCGCGCCGGAGACGTACGACGCCACCTTGTCGCGGTGCGCGGCGGTGATCAGCGGGCCCATCTCGGACGTCGGGTCGTTGCCCGGACCGATCTTGATCTTCTCGGCGCGCTCGCGGATCTTCTCCACCAGCGTGTCACCGATGGCACCGACGGCCACGACCGCCGAGATGGCCATGCAGCGCTCGCCCGCCGAGCCGTAGGCCGCCGAGACCGCCGCGTCGGCGGCCGCGTCCAGGTCGGCGTCCGGCAGCACCAGCATGTGGTTCTTGGCGCCGCCGAGCGCCTGCACCCGCTTGCCGTTCGCGGAGGCCGTGGTGTGGATGTAGCGGGCGATCGGGGTCGAGCCGACGAACGACACCGCCTTGACGTCGGGGTGCTCCAGCAGGCGGTCGACGGCCACCTTGTCGCCGTGGACGACGTTGAAGACGCCGTCCGGCAGACCGGCCTCCGCCAGCAGCTCGGCGACCCTGATCGACGCCGACGGGTCCTTCTCGCTCGGCTTCAGCACGAACGTGTTGCCGCACGCGATGGCCATGGGGAACATCCACATCGGGACCATCGCCGGGAAGTTGAACGGCGTGATGCCGGCGACGACACCGAGCGGCTGGCGGATCGCCGCCACGTCGACCCGGCTCGCGACCTGCGTGGACAGCTCGCCCTTCAGCTGCACGTTGATGCCACAGGCCAGGTCGACGATCTCCAGGCCGCGCGCGACCTCGCCGAGCGCGTCGGAGTGCACCTTGCCGTGCTCGGCCGTGATCAGCTCGGCGATCTCGTCGCGGTGGGCGTCGAGCAGCGCGCGGAACCGGAAGAGGATGGTCGTGCGCTGGGCCAGCGAGGACTGGCCCCAGGTCGTGAAGGCGTCCTTGGCGGCCGCTACCGCCGTGTCCACCTCCTCGACCGACGCGAACGCGACCTTGGTGGTGACCGCGCCGGTCGCCGGGTCGGTGACCGGCCCGTACGTGCCCGACGCGCCTTCGACGGTCTTCCCGCCGATCCAGTGGTTGACGATCTTCGTCATGCCCAGAGACTCCTTATTACAGATGGCGGCGTCGGGTCGAGACGTGCCGTTCGTACAGCTCTCGTGCCTTGACCGCGGACGGTCGGGTCGCGGTCTCGGCCACAGGAACATCCCACCAGGCCTGCGCCGGAGGCGCGCCCGACACAGTGTCGGACGTTTCGGTCTCCACGTAGACACATGTGGGAGTGTCGGCGGCGCGCGCCTCGGCGAGCGCCGCGCGCAGTTCCCGTACGGTCTTCGCGCGCAGGACCCGCATGCCCAGGCTGGCCGCGTTGGCCGCGAGGTCGACCGGCAGCGGGGCGCCCGTGTACGTCCCGTCCCCGGCCTGGAACCGGTAGGCGGTGCCGAACCGCTCGCCGCCCACCGACTCCGAGAGCCCGCCGATGGACGCGTACCCGTGGTTCTGCACCAGCAGGATCTTGATCGCTATGCCCTCCTGCACGGCCGTCACGATCTCCGTCGGCATCATCAGATACGTGCCGTCGCCGACCAGCGCCCACACGTTCCGCTCCGGCGCGGCGAGCTTCACGCCGAGCGCGGCCGGGATCTCGTAGCCCATGCAGGAGTAGCCGTACTCCAGGTGGTACTGGTCGTAGGACCGCGCCCGCCACAGCTTGTGCAGGTCGCCCGGGAGTGAACCGGCCGCGTTGATGATGACGTCCGACTCGTCCACCAGGGCGTCCAGGGACCCGATGACCTGCGGCTGGGTGGGCCGTACGTCGATCTCGTCGGCCTCGAAGCAGGCCTCGACGCGCTGCTCCCAGCGTTCCTTGTCCTCGGTGTACTCGGTGACGTACGACTCCCCCACCTTGTGCCCGTGCATCACCAGCGCCTCGGTCAGCTCGCCCAGGCCGCTGCGGGCGTCGGCGACCAGCGGGAGCCCGGACAGCTTGTGTCCGTCGTACGGCGCGATGTTGAGGTTGAGGAAGCGGACGTCCGGGCTCTCGAAGAGGGTGCCGGAGGCGGTGGTGAAGTCGGTGTAGCGGGTGCCGACGCCGATCACCAGGTCGGCGGTGCGGGCCAGCTCGTCGGCGGTCGCGGTGCCGGTGTGCCCGATCCCGCCGACGTCCTGCGGATGGTCGTACCTGAGGGAGCCCTTGCCGGCCTGGGTGGAGGCGACCGGGATGCGGGTGGCCGCCGCGAACTCGGCGAGGGCCAGTTCGGCGCGGCTGTGGTGGACTCCGCCGCCCGCGACGACCAGCGGCCGGCGCGCCTGACGGATCGCCCGGACCGCCTCCGCCAGCTCGGTCGGGTCCGCGCCCGGCCGTCGTACCGTCCACACCCGCTCGGCGAAGAACTCCTCCGGCCAGTCGAAGGCCTCCGCCTGCACGTCCTGCGGCAGGGCGAGGGTGACCGCGCCGGTCTCGACCGGGTCGGTGAGGACCCGCATGGCCTGCAGGGCGCTCGGGATCAGCTGTTCGGGGCGGGTGACGCGGTCGAAGTACTTCGACACCGGGCGCAGGGTGTCGTTGACCGAGACATCGCCGGCGTACGGCACCTCCAGCTGCTGCAGGACCGGGTCCGCGGGGCGGGTGGCGAAGACGTCGCCCGGCAGGAGCAGGACGGGGAGGTGGTTGATGGTCGCGAGGGCGGCTCCGGTGACCAGGTTGGTCGCGCCGGGGCCGATCGAGGTCGTCACCGCGTGCGTGGACAGACGGTTCGACTGGCGGGCGTAGCCGACGGCCGCGTGCACCATGGACTGCTCGTTGCGGCCCTGGTGGTACGGCATGACGCCGGCGTACTCGATCAGCGCCTGGCCGAGCCCCGCGACATTGCCGTGGCCGAAGATGCCCCAGGTGGCGCCGATCAGCCGCTGTCGTGCGCCGTCGCGTTCGGTGTACTGGGCGGCGAGGAAACGGACCAGCGCCTGGGCGACGGTCAGCCGGGTCGTGGTCATCGGTACCCCCCTGTGCTCTCTACGTGATCCGGATGGAAGCAGATCCGCCACTCCCGGGTCTCGCCCGGGCCCGCCATGACGTTCAGGTAGTACATGTCGTGCCCGGGCTGGGCGATGGACGGGCCGTGCCAGCCGTCGGGGACGAGGACGGCGTCGCCGGAACGGACCTCGGCCAGGACGTCCGAGCCGCCCGCACGCGAGGGGAACACGCGCTGGTAGCCGAGCCCGCCCGGGCCGTCGATCTCGAAGTAGTAGATCTCCTCCAGCTCGGACTCCTCGCCCGGCCGGTGCTCGTCGTGCTTGTGCGGCGGGTACGACGACCAGTTGCCGCCCGGCGTGATCACCTCCACGGCGATCAGCCTGTCGCAGTCGAAGGAGTCGGCGGAGGCGAAGTTGCGCACCTTGCGGGCGCAGCTGCCGCTGCCGCGCTCCTCGACGGGGACCTCCGGCGCGGGGCCGTAGCGGGCGGGGAGTCGTCGCTCGCACTTCGCTCCTGCCAGGGCGAAGCGGCCTCCCGCGCCGGAGGCGATCTGGACCCGGGCGTCCCGGGGAACGTACGCGAAGTCGGAGACGTCCGCGAACACGCTGTCCCGGCCCAGGAGTTGGAACTCTTCCTGCTCGCTTGACGCAGTCTCAATTTGTACGGTACATCCGCCTTCCAGCGGAAGCACGATCCACTCGCTGCCCCCGGTGGTGAACGTATGGCTGCCGCCGGGCGCCGACTCGACCACGCGCAGGCTGCTGTGTGACCAGCCGGCCAACTTGGGGTCGATGTCGACGGCGTACCGGGCGTTCGCGGTGACGCCCCTGGGCAGATGCAGATCGGTGCTGGTCATGCGGCCCTCACAGCAGTCCTACGGCGGTGTCCACGGCGGCGGCCACATCGCCGTCCGCCGGGTACAGCAGCGAGCGGCCGACCACCAGGCCGCGCACGGTGGGGAGTTGGAGCGCGCCGCGCCACTTCTCGTAGGCGGCGACCTGGTCCTCGGGCGAGTCGCCGATGTCCCCGCCGAGCAGCACGGCGGGCAGGGTGGAGGTCTCCATGACCCGGGCCATGTCGTCGGGGTTCTCGGTGACGGGCACCTTCAGCCAGGTGTAGGCGGAGGAGCCGCCGAGGCCGGAGGCGATGGCGATGGACTTGGTGACCGCCTCGGCGGACAGGTCGTTGCGCAGCCTGCCCTCGGGGGTGCGGCGGCTGAGGAACGGCTCGACGAAGACCGGCAGCCGGCGCGCGGCCATGTCGTCGATGGCGCGGGCGGTGGACTCCAGGGTGGTCAGGGAGCCCGGGTCGTCGTAGTCGATGCGCAGCAGCAGCTTGCCCGCGTCGAAGCCGAGGCGCTGGAGGTCCTCGGGGCGGTGACCGGTGAACCGGTCGTCCAGTTCGAAGCTGGCCCCCTGCAGCCCGCCCCGGTTCATGGAGCCCATGACCACCTTGTGGTCGAGGGCGCCGAGCAGCAGCAGGTCGTCCAGGATGTCGGCGGTGGCGAGGACGCCGTCGACGCCGGGGCGGCTCAGTGCCAGGCACAGCCGTTCCAGCAGGTCGGCGCGGTTGGCCATGGCGAGCCTGCGGTCGCCGACGCCGAGTGCGCCCCGGGCGGGGTGGTCGGCGGCGACGATCATCAGCTTGCCGCTCTCGTTGAGGAGCGGCCTGCGGGCGCGGCGGGTGGCGGCCTCGGCGATCGCCTCGGGGTGGTGGGTGCGGATGCGGACGAGCTCGGCGACGTCGACACGGGGCCTCCGCCCGGCGTCCCCGCCCTCGGTGTGCGTGCCCGCGACCCGGCCCGCCCTCACAGCACCGCTCCGGCGTCGAGCGCGGCGGCCACCTCGTCCGGGGTGGGCATCGCGGAGGAGCACTCCAGGCGGGAGGCGACGATGGCGCCGGCCGCGTTGGCGTGGCGCATGACCCTCTCCAGGTTCCAGCCCGCGAGGAGACCGTGGCAGAGGGAGCCGCCGAAGGCGTCTCCGGCGCCGAGGCCGTTGAGGACGGTGACGGGCAGGGGCGGCACCTCGGCGGACTCGCCCGAAGAGCTGACCGCGAGGACGCCCTTGGGTCCCTGCTTGACGACGGCGATCTCGACCCCGGCGTCGAGCAGCGCACGGGCGGCCGCATGCGGTTCGCGTACGCCGGTGGCGACCTCGACCTCGTCGAGATTGCCGACGGCGACGGTCGTGTGCTTCAGGGCCTCGGCGTAGAAGGGGCGGGCCGCGCCGGGGTCCTTCCAGAACATGGGCCGCCAGTCGAGGTCGAAGACCGTGGTGCCCGCCTTCGCCCGGTGGGCAAGGGCCGCGAGGGTGGCCGTACGGCTGGGCTCCTCGCTCAGTCCGGTGCCGGTCATCCAGAAGATCCGGGCGGCGCGGATCGCGTCGAGATCGAGCTCATGGGCGTCGATCTCCAGGTCGGGCGCCTTGGGCTGCCGGTAGAAGTAGAGCGGGAAGTCGTCCGGCGGGAAGACCTCGCAGAAGGTGACCGGGGTCGGCAGGCCGGGGACCGGGGTGACCCAGCGGTCGTCGACGCCGAAGCCGCGCAGCGCCTCGTGCAGATAGACGCCGAACGGGTCGTCGCCCGTCCGGGTGATCACGGCGGTGTGCCGGCCGAGCCGGGCCGCGGCGACCGCGACGTTCGTCGCCGACCCGCCGAGGAACTTGCCGAAGGTCGACACCTGGGCGAGCGGGACGCCGGTCTGCAGCGGGTAGAGGTCCACTCCGATCCGCCCCATGGTGATCAGGTCGTAGGCCATCGGCTTCCCTTCGTCATGACTCTCCCCGGCTTTCTAGTCCCGCACGACGAACCCTGTCAATAGTTTGTCCAGACATTCGGACCAGCTCTTGGACATCGCTTTCCAGGCGCCCGCACGCTGACGCCCATGACGTCACTGTCACCCTCCTCCTCACTGTCCCGTATCCGGATCGGACCGGCGCCCGACTCCGCATGACGGGCTGCACCCCGGGCGAGTTCCTGGCGGCCCGGCGGCTGCCGGCGGCGGGTGCCGTGACCGACCGGCTGGCGGGCGAGGCCACGAGCCTGCTCCTCGCCTCCGGGCCGGGTGCGCTTTTTTCCAAGACCCGCGCGGGCAGGGCCGGGCACGCTGGTCGCCCGGCCATCAGGCTCCCGGGGGAAGCGGGGGCCTCCGGCGGCCAGGAGGACTGATCCGGGAGGGCATTCCTGGGAGGCGGCCGCCGGAGAGTGCGGGGGAAGCCGGCGGGCCGGGTCCGACGCAGCGGACCCGGCCCGCCCTCGCGCCCCGGTTCCACCGGCCCTGGCCCACCTGATTCGTCGCGCCGGATCGGGGCGAGGTCAACGCGCCCCGCCGACGCCCCGGCGCACGCTTTGCGCCGGCTGTGTCACAAACACCCGCTCCGTGTCACACATGTCGCGGGTACGCGGGCCCTGCGTCACACCGTGCCGACAGGCGCTGTCCTGCGGTCACTCTGCGTCGTTCACCGGACACAGGCTTGGTGATCGCCAGCGCAGCGCCCGGCTCCTCCGACGGCCGCCCCCGGTCGCCGCTGTGGCGCGCGCAGGGAGGTGCACTTCATGACCGACCGAAGGCTCTGGTCCTACAAGGAGATCGCGGCGCACATCCGGGTGCAGCCCGACACCGTACGGTCCTATCGCAAGCACGGGCTGCTGCCCCCGCCCGACCATGTGGAGGGCGGCAAGCCCTACTGGTACGCCGACACCGTCCGCGCCTGGGTCGCCTCCCGGCCGGGCAACCGCGGCCGTAAATGACCTCCACCGCACATCGGCTGTGCCTCACCGGCCACGTGAGGCACAGTCCCCTCCATGAACTTCTCCGTCAAACCCACCCTCACCGGCCGGAAGACGGTCCTGCGGCCCTTCACCGAGGCCGATGCCGACGTCATGTGGGAGATCATCGGCGATCCCGAGGTCGTCCGCTTCACCTACGAGCCGTCCACCGAACTCACCCTGGAGCGGGTGCGGTCCTGGTACGGCTCCCGGGCCGACGCGCCCGACCGTCTCGACCTGGCCGTCACGGACCCCGAGACCGGTGAACTCCTCGGCGAGGTCGTCCTGTACGAGTACGACCCGGCCGCCGCGAGCTGCACCTTCCGCACGCTCATCGGCCCCCGGGGCCGTGGCCGCGGGATCGGCACCGAGGCGACCCGCCTGATCGTCGGCCACGGCTTTCGGCAACTCGGTCTGCATCGCATCCAGTTGGAGGTGTACGCCCACAATGCGCGGGCCCGGCGAGCCTACGAGAAGGCCGGATTCGTGGTCGAGGGCGTGCGGCGGGAAGTGCAGCGGCGGGACGGCGAGTGGACCGACGAGGTGATCATGTCGATCCTGGACCGCGAGTGGGCCGCCCTCGGCTCCGACGCCCTCAGCCCCACGGCTCGATGACGGTCACTCCGGCCCCCGGTGCCGTGCCCATCGCCGCGAGGGCCGCGGGTGCGGCGTCGAGCGTGATGGTGGACGTCACCAGGAGGTCGGGGCGCAGGGCGCCGGCGCGGACCTGGCGGAGCATCTCGGGGTAGCTGTGGGCGGCCATGCCGTGGCTGCCGAGGAGTTCGAGCTCCAGGGCGATGGCGCGGGCCAGCGGGACGGGGGTGGTGCCGTCGGCCGAGGGCAGCAGGCCCACCTGGACGTGCCGGCCGCGGCGGCGCAGGCCGTTCACGGAAGCGGCACAGGTGGCGGGCGAGCCGAGGGCGTCCAGGGAGAGATGCGCGCCGCCTCCGGTCAGCTCGCGCACGGCGGCGGCCGTGTCCGGTGTGCCGGTCGCGTCGAGGCACTCCGCGGCGCCGAACCTCCGCGCCAGGTCGAGGGCCTGGGGCGACACGTCGACGGCGATCACGCGCGCCCCGGCCGCCGCCGCGATCATCACAGCCGACAGCCCGACCCCGCCGCAGCCGTGCACCGCGACCCACTCCCCCGCCGCCACCCGGCCCTGCTGCACCACCGCGCGGAAGGCGGTGGCGAAACGGCAGCCGAGGGCGGCGGCGGTGGAGTACGCCATGCCCTGCGGGATCGCGACCATGTTGACGTCGGCGTGGTCGAGGGCGACGTACTCGGCGAAGGAGCCCCAGTGGTGGAAGCCGGGCTGGGTCTGGCGTTCGCACACCTGCTGGTCGCCCGCCGCGCAGGCCGGACAGGTGCCGCAGGCGCAGACGAACGGCACGGTGACCCGGTCGCCGGGCCGCCACCCGGTCACCCGGGAGCCCACCGACTCGACGACCCCGGCGAGTTCGTGCCCGGGCACGTGCGGCAGCGTGATGTCGGGGTCGTGGCCCATCCAGCCGTGCCAGTCGCTGCGGCACAGGCCGGTCGCCGCGACCCGCACGACGACGCCGTGCTCGGCGGGTTCCGGGTCGGGTACGTCGCGTACTTCGGCCGGCTCGCCGAACCGTTCGAACACCACCGCGCGCATGTGTGCCTCACCTTCCGGCCGCGTCCGGGCCACCGTCTCTTGCGGAACGCTAGCGCTCGGCGGGAGTTGACGTTCGGCGGCCGACCCCCCGCCCCTTCGAGGGCGCCGGAAGCTCGCCCCGGCTCACACCGAACCGTTCGTGGAAGCGCCGCAACGGCGCCGGCGCCCACCATGCGGCCCTCCCCGTCAGTCGCCTGATCGCCGGTACCAGCAGGCGCCGGACCACCATCGCGTCCATCACCACCGCGAGGATGACCGCCGCCGCGGTGATCAGCCCGCCGGTGCGCTGGAGTCCGTGCCGCACCGCCGCTTCGTGGTCACCCGTGAGGTCGTACTCCTCCTTGAGGCAGGAGAGCAGGAACACGCCGTAGTCCATGGAGACCTACGGCGAGGCGCCGGCCCCCGTCGACCCCGCCACCCCGCTGGAGGAGGCCTCAGGTCGGCCATCGACCGGTTCATGGCCTTCAACACGGAGCACCCGGTCTTCTTCACGCTGATGCACGGCCCCGGCATCCCGGGTCGGATGGCCGAGACGCACGACCAGCCGCACGTCACGCCGACCGGCCGGATCGAGGACCTGCTCGCCTCCCTCATGCCCGGCGCCCCGGCCGACGTCACCCGCACGGCCCACGTCTGCCTCGGCATCCACAAGTCCGGCCTGGAACCGGTCCTCGCCCACGAGGGCCCCGAGCGCGCGGACGGCATCCAGGGGATCAATGACGTCCTGATCCGCTCCCTGCACCCACTGGTGGGCGACCGGCCCGGCCGCCAGCGATCCGGGAGGGCACCCGGACGCCGGCCGCCCCTGTGACCCCAGGAGATCACCCGAACTGCGCCCCCTCGGCGCATCTGCCTAAAGTGCGGATAAATCGCCCAGCCGTTGTCCGAGGGGACCCCCCGTGAGTCACTCGCCGCCTCCCGGCACGCCCAAGGCCCGCATTCCCGGCCCCCAGCAGCCGCCACCGCCGTACCCCCGGATCGCCGCGGGACTGTGGCGGCGCTGTCTGGGCGGGGGGCTCGCTCTGTGGGGGCTGGCCGCGTGGGTCACCTACGAGACGCGGATCAGCATGCTGCTGCCGACGCTGATCCTGCTCGGCAGCTTTCTCGTGCCGGTCGCCTTCGTACTGTGGGCGTACGAGCGGCACGGCCGTGACCTGGGCGTCAGCGCGATCCTCGGCTCCTTTCTGGCCGGCGGGACCCTCGGCGTGCTCGGCGCCTCGCTGACCCAGTCGTATCTGCTGCACCCCTCGGCGGCGCTGTTCGCGGGCGTCGGCCTGATCGAGGAGGCCGCCAAGCTCGCGGCGCTGGTGTTCGTGCTGCGCCGCCAGCCGGCCGTCCGCGGTCTGCGGGCCGGACTGGTGCTCGGCGCGGCCGTCGGCTTCGGTTTCGCCGCCCTGGAGAGCGCCGGATACGCCGTCAACGCGGCCGTCTCCACCGAGGGCCTCGACCTGCGCGCCCTGCTGGAGACGGAGATCCCGCGCGGGCTGCTCGCCCCCTTCGGGAACGGACTGTGGACCGCGATCGCCGGCGGTGTACTGCTGTCACGGCGCCGCCTGAACGGGCGCTTCCGCTGCTCCGCCCCGGTCGTCGGCACCTGCCTGGCGGTGTCCCTGCTGCACACGCTGTGGGACGCCACGCGCGGCATCGCAATCCGGGTGGTCGCCCGGCTGACCGGCACCGGACCGGAGGAGCGGCTGTTCATGCCGGGGTACCTCGTCCGGCCGAGCGCCGAGCAGGAACACCTGTTCACGCTGTTCTCGGTCGGCGGGCTGGCCCTGGTGGCACTGGCCGGGATCGGCTGGGTGCGGTCACTGGCGCGCCGGGATCCCTCTTGGTGAGTACCCCCTAGGGGTATAGTGTCGGTGAGCGTGGGCTCCCTTGCGGACCCCATCGGCCCCACATGCCTCGATGAGGAGTAACGACATGACCGTCCACACCGACACCCCGGGCTCCGTCACCGCCGTCTACAAGGTGACCGGCATGAGCTGTGGCCACTGCGAGGGCAGCGTCTCCGGCGAGATCTCCCAGATCCCGGGCGTCAGCTCGGTGAAGGCAGTCGCGTCCACCGGCGAGGTGACCGTGGTCTCCGAGGCCCCGCTGGACGACGAGGCCGTGCGTGCCGCCGTGGACGAGGCCGGGTTCGAGCTGGCCGGCCGGGCCTGAGCGTCCCACCGCTTTCCTTTTCCCCGACCGGGCCGTGCCGACCAGCTGATACTGCCTCCGCACGGTCCGGTCCGATGTCTGGAGTCCGGACATGACCAGCACCACCACCGCAGAGACAGCCATAACCACGGGTGAGACCTCCGAAGCGGAGCTGCTGATCGGCGGGATGACCTGCGCCTCCTGCGCCGCCCGGGTGGAGAAGAAGCTCAACCGGATGGAGGGCGTCAGTGCCACGGTCAACTTCGCCACGGAGAAGGCGAAGGTCACGTACGGCGCGGGCGTGCGGATCGCCGACCTGATCGCCACCGTGGAGAAGACCGGCTACACCGCCGAGGAGCCGGCACCGCCGCAACCCGAGCCCGAGGCGTCCGCACAGGCCCCCGGGCAGGACCCCGAACTCGGCGCCCTGCGGCACCGCCTGCTCGTCTCCGCCCTGCTCGCCGCGCCCGTGGTGCTGCTCGCGATGGTTCCGGCGCTGCAGTTCGACAACTGGCAGTGGCTCTCCCTGACGCTTGCCGCGCCGGTCGTCGTCTGGGGCGGATGGCCCTTCCACCGGGCCGCCTGGACCAACCTCCGGCACGGTGCCGCCACCATGGACACCCTGGTCTCGGTCGGCACGCTGGCCGCGTTCGGCTGGTCGTTGTGGGCGCTTTTCTTCGGTGACGCGGGCATGCCCGGTATGCACGACGAGTTCCGCTTCACCGTCTCCCGCATGGACGGCGCCTCCACCATCTACCTGGAGGTCGCCGCCGGAGTCGTCGCGCTGATCCTACTCGGACGCTATCTGGAGGCCCGCTCCAAGCGCCGCGCGGGCGCGGCCCTGCGGGCCCTGATGGAGCTGGGCGCCAAGGACGTCGCCGTGCTGCGCGACAGACGTGAGGTGCGCGTTCCGGTGGCGGACCTGGCCGTCGGCGACCGGTTCGTCGTACGGCCCGGCGAGAAGATCGCCACCGACGGCACGGTCGTCGAGGGCGTATCCGCCGTGGACGCGGCCATGCTGACCGGCGAGTCGGTGCCCGTGGACGTCGGCCCGGGCGACCGGGTCACCGGCGCCACGGTCAACGCGGGCGGCCGGCTGGTCGTGGCGGCCACCCGGGTCGGCGCCGACACCCAGCTCGCCCGGATGGCCAAGCTGGTCGAGGACGCGCAGAACGGCAAGGCCGAGGTGCAGCGGCTCGCCGACCGGATCTCCGCGGTGTTCGTGCCCGTGGTCATCCTCATCGCGGTCGGCACCTTCGGCGTCTGGCTGGGGGTCACCGGGGACACGGTCGCCGCGTTCACCGCCGCCGTCGCCGTACTGATCATCGCCTGCCCCTGCGCGCTGGGCCTCGCCACGCCGACCGCGCTGATGGTCGGCACGGGCCGCGGCGCCCAGCTCGGCATCCTCATCAAGGGGCCCGAGGTCCTGGAGTCCACCCGTCGCGTCGACACGGTCGTCCTCGACAAGACCGGCACCGTCACCACCGGCCGGATGATCCTCCAGGCGGTGTACGCCGCCGACGGCGAGGACGAGAAGGAGCTGCTGCGCCTGGCGGGCGCCCTGGAGCACGCCTCCGAGCACCCCGTCGCCCGCGCGATCGCCGCGGGCGCCGAGGAGCGAACCGGCACCCTGCCTCCGGTCGAGCACTTCGAGAACGTTCCCGGTCGGGGTGTACGCGGGCGCGTGGACGGCCGCGAGGTGGCCGTGGGGCGCCTCTACGACGATCTCCCCGAGGGCGTGGCCCGCGCCGCACGCGAGGCCGAGCGGGAGGGCCGTACGGCCCTCGTGGCCGGCTGGGACGGGCGGGCGCGCGGAGTCCTGGCCGTCGCCGACGCGGTCAAGGGGACCAGCGCCGAGGCGGTGCGCGAACTGCGCGGCCTCGGCCTCACCCCGGTGCTGCTCACCGGGGACAACCGGACCGTCGCCGAGGCGGTCGCGAAGAGCGTCGGCATCGGCTCCGGGGACGTGTTCGCCGAGGTGCTGCCCGAGGACAAGGTGGACGTCGTACGACGGCTGCAGCGCGAGGGGCGCGCCGTGGCGATGGTCGGCGACGGCGTGAACGACGCGGCCGCGCTCGCGACCGCAGACCTGGGCCTCGCCATGGGCACCGGCACGGACGCGGCGATCGAGGCCGGCGACCTGACGCTCGTGCGCGGGGACCTGCGGGTCGCGGCCGACGCCATCCGGCTGTCCCGGCGGACGCTGGCCATCATCAAGGGCAACCTGGTGTGGGCCTTCGGCTACAACGTGGCCGCGCTGCCGCTGGCCGCCGCCGGGCTGCTCAACCCGATGATCGCCGGTGCCGCGATGGCCTTCTCGTCGGTCTTCGTGGTGACCAACAGCCTGCGGCTGCGCCGCTTCCGCTGAAGTCCCAAGAGGTTACCGGCGGTTAGGGGCCATCGAAGTAAGAGACCCCCTAGAGTCAGACGCGAGCCTCACATAAGCTCTTCACAAGGCTCGCGCATCATCCTTACGCTTGGGCTCCGATCGTCGTATCGGGGCTCTTGCGCACCTAAAGGACATATGCAAGAGACGCAGATCACAGTGATGCGAACGTAACCATCGAAGGGGTTCGAAGGTCTAAGTTGGCGATGTCAGACCAGCGTCTTGGGGGGCGCTGACTGGCATCTGGGGATGTCTTGGGGGACTTCCTCAGAGATGCGTTGCCGGGGCACGCGCGCCGGGAAGCTTTGAGCGGCCCTCCCAGCGTGCGTTGTCCCGGCAGATCGCAGCGCGTCACTGAAGCAGGGCGAGTTTTGCTCGTTCTGCTCGAAGACAGCGATTCAGGCGCTGTCCTCTCCGAGCGCCCGGCCGGATCCCGTGGGGGGAATCCGCACCGGGACATGGGAAGGCGCCCTGGTCGTCGGCCCGTGGGGGGACCGGCGTCAGGGCGCCTTCCGCTTGTCTGTGCTTCGGTTGCCGGGCCAGGGGCACCACCGAAGCGGCGCCCCTCACCGGCAGGTGTCAGCGCTCCTCGACCGGCACGAAGTCGCGCAGCTCCACGCCCGTGTAGATCTGGCGCGGGCGGCCGATGCGGGAGCCCGGCTCCTTGATCATCTCGGTCCACTGGGCGATCCAGCCCGGCAGGCGGCCGAGGGCGAACAGGACCGTGAACATCTCGGTCGGGAAGCCCATGGCCCGGTAGATCAGACCGGTGTAGAAGTCCACGTTCGGGTACAGCTTGCGCTCGACGAAGTAGTCGTCGGACAGCGCGTGCTCCTCCAGCTTCAGGGCGATGTCGAGGAGCTCGTCCTCCTTGCCCAGCGCGGAGAGCACGTCGTGCGCGGCGGCCTTGATGATCTTGGCGCGCGGGTCGAAGTTCTTGTAGACCCGGTGGCCGAAGCCCATCAGACGGACGCCGTCCTCCTTGTTCTTCACCTTGCGGATGAAGGTGTCGACGTCGGAGCCGGAGTCGCGGATGCCCTCGAGCATCTCCAGCACGGACTGGTTGGCGCCGCCGTGCAGCGGGCCCCACAGCGCGCTGATGCCGGCCGAGATCGACGCGAACATGTTGGCCTGCGAGGAGCCGACCAGGCGGACCGTGGAGGTCGAGCAGTTCTGCTCGTGGTCGGCGTGCAGGATCAGCAGCTTGTCCAGCGCCGCGACGACGACCGGGTCCAGCTCGAACTCCTGCGCCGGGACCGAGAAGGTCATGCGCAGGAAGTTCTCGACGTAACCGAGGTCGTTGCGCGGGTAGACGAACGGGTGGCCGATCGACTTCTTGTACGCGTACGCCGCGATCGTCGGGAGCTTCGCGAGCAGCCGGATCGTGGAGAGGTCGCGCTGCTTCTCGTCGTGCGGGTTGTGGCTGTCCTGGTAGAAGGTGGACAGCGCCGACACGACCGAGGACAGCATGGCCATCGGGTGCGCGTCGCGCGGGAAGCCCTTGTAGAAGTTCTTGACGTCCTCGTGCAGCAGGGTGTGCCGCGTGATGTCGTTCTTGAACATGGAGAGCTCGTCGACGGTGGGCAGCTCGCCGTTGATCAGCAGGTACGCCACCTCGAGGAAGGTGGAGCGCTCGGCCAGCTGCTCGATGGGGTAGCCGCGGTAGCGGAGGATGCCCGCCTCGCCGTCGAGGTACGTGACAGCGGATTTATAGGCGGCCGTGTTGCCGTACCCGCTGTCCAGAGTCACCAGACCGGTCTGGGCGCGGAGCTTCCCGATGTCGAAGCCCTTGTCGCCGACGGTGCTGTCGACCACCGGGTAGGTGTACTCGCCGTCGCCGTACCGCAGTACTACAGAGTTGTCGCTCACGTCTTCCCTCACCGACGTAGTGCCTCATCTTCGAGGTGCCCTGACTGTCTCTACCATCCCCCATTTGGCTCAGGAGAGTGCACTCGGGGTCGACCGTTGGGCCCTTTGGCGGCACTCAGTGCCGCCAACTTATTCATCGTGCCCCCTCCGAACGGCATCTGGAAGGGCTCTGTGACCTTCACGACTCGTTTGATCGATCATTTTTTGTGATGCGGGCCGGCGCCCCTGGTCAGAGGTGGTCAGGAGCCCCGAAGTCTGAAGTCCAGCGCCGTACATCGCCGCCCCGCCGACACCGTGCGCACCGCCTGTCCGATCGCCTTGCGTGAACCGACGAGGACGACCAGCCGCTTCGCCCGTGTCACCGCCGTGTACAACAGGTTCCGCTGGAGCATCATCCATGCCCCCGTGGTGACGGGGATCACCACGGCGGGATATTCACTCCCCTGCGAACGATGGATGGTGACCGCGTACGCATGGGCCAGTTCGTCCAGTTCGTCGAATTCGTACGGAACCTCCTCGTCCTCGTCCGTCAGCACCGTGAGCCGCTGGTCGACCGGATCGAGCGAGGTGACGACACCCACGGTGCCGTTGAAGACACCGTTCTTCCCTTTCTCGTAATTGTTGCGAATCTGGGTGACCTTGTCGCCGACGCGGAAGACCCGACCGCCGAACCGCTTCTCGGGCAGATCGGGCCGGCCGGGGGTGACGGCCTGCTGGAGCAGGCCGTTCAGCGCGCCCGCACCGGCCGGCCCCCGGTGCATCGGCGCGAGTACCTGGACATCCCGGCGCGGATCGAGCCCGAATCTGGCCGGAATCCGACGGGCGGCCACATCCACGGTGAGCCGGCCGGCCTCCTCCGTGTCGTCCTCCACGAAGAGGAAGAAGTCCTTCATCCCGTCGGTGAGCGGATGCTGCCCCGCGTTGATCCGGTGCGCGTTGGTGACGACACCGGACTGCTGGGCCTGCCGGAAGACCCGGGTGAGCCGGACGGCGGGAAGGGGACTGCCCTCGGCGAGCAGGTCCCGCAGCACTTCCCCGGCCCCGACGCTGGGCAACTGGTCGACGTCCCCGACGAAGAGGAGATGCGCACCGGGCGGTACGGCCTTCACCAGCTTGTTGGCGAGGAGAAGGTCCAGCATGGAGGCCTCGTCGACCACGACCAGATCGGCATCGAGCGGCCGGTCCCGGTCGTACGCCGCGTCCCCGCCGGGCCTGAGCTCGAGCAACCGGTGGACGGTGGAGGCCTCGGCACCGGTCAGCTCCGCCAGACGCTTCGCGGCACGCCCGGTGGGGGCGGCGAGCAGCACCTTGGCCTGCTTGGCCCGGGCCAGCTCCACGATCGAGCGGACGGTGAAGGACTTGCCGCAGCCGGGCCCACCGGTGAGCACGGCGACCTTCTCGGTCAGCGCGAGCCTGACGGCGGCTTCCTGCTCCGGGGCGAGATCGGCGCCGGTACGGCCCTTCAGCCAGCCGAGGGCCTTGCCCCAGTCGACGCCCTGGAAGCCGGGCATGCGGTCCTCGTCCGTGCGCAGGAGGCGCAGGAGCTGGGAGGACAGGGAGAGTTCGGCGCGGTGGAAGGGGACGAGGTAGACGGCGGTGACGGGTTCGGCGTCGTCGCCGTCCGGTCCGGGCACCTTCTCCCGTACGACACCCGGGTCGCCTCCTTCCTCAGCGGGTTCGGCCAGCTCGGCGAGGCACTCGATGACAAGCCCGGTGTCGACGGCGAGCAGCTTCACCGCGTCGGAGATCAGCCGCTCCTCGGGCAGGAAGCAGTGCCCCTGGTCGGCGGACTGGGACAGGGCGTACTGCAGTCCGGCTTTCACCCTCTCCGGGCTGTCGTGCGGGATACCGACGGACTGGGCGATCTTGTCGGCGGTGAGGAAGCCGATGCCCCAGACGTCGGCGGCGAGGCGATAGGGGTGGTTCTTCACGACGGAGATCGACGCGTCCCCGTACTTCTTGTAGATACGGACCGCGATCGAGGTGGACACGTCGACGGTCTGGAGGAAGAGCATGACCTCCTTGATCGCCTTCTGCTCCTCCCAGGCGTCGGCGATCTTCCTGGTCCGCTTGGGGCCGAGACCGGGGACCTCGATGAGCCGCTTGGGCTCCTCCTCGATGATCCGGAGCGTGTCCAGGCCGAAGTGCTGGGTGATCCGGTCGGCGAAGACGGGCCCGATGCCTTTCACGAGGCCGGACCCGAGGTAACGCCGGATGCCCTGGACGGTGGCGGGCAGGACGGTCGTGTAGTTCTCGACATGGAACTGCTTGCCGTACTGGGGGTGCGAGCCCCAGCGGCCCTCCATGCGAAGGGACTCCCCCACCTGGGCACCGAGCAGCGCACCGACGACCGTGAGAAGGTCACCGCCGCCTCTGCCCGTGTCGACCCGGGCGACCGTGTAGCCGTTCTCCTCGTTGGCGTACGTGATGCGCTCCAGCACGCCTTCCAGCGTCGCGAGCCGCCGCTCACCGGTCTGGGTCCCCGCCTGTTGAGCCATGATCCGACGGTACCGGTGGGGTCTGACAGGGGGTGACGGTGTCCACGGATGTCCACGGATCGGGCGGGGTTGTTCGCCGGGGAGTGAGCGGGCGGCCTCACGGTCACTTGCTCCTGCTCACCCCGCGCACCTCGGACCAGACCCCGCCCGTAAGGCCGGACTCGGTCAACTCCGTTGCCCCACCCAGCAATTCGACCACCTAGTAATCTGACCCCCGTGAGCGACCCCGACCCCATCGAGCCGCCGGACGTGCTCACCGTCCGCCCCGCTCGCCCCGCCGACGCCGAGGACATCTACCGGCTCCTCAGCGGGTTCGTGACCAGTTACCGGCCCGAGCGTGGCCTCTTCGACCGCGTCGCCCTTCCCCGTGTCCTCGATGCCGCCGCGAACGGCAGTGCCGAGTTCCTCGTCGCCGAGGACGGCTCGGGCGTGGTCGTCGGGTACGTCCTCGGGCTGCGCATGCCCACCCTGTTCGCCGGTGGGACGGTGCTGGAGGTGCTGGAGCTCACCGTCGACGCGACCGTGCGTGGGCGCGGTACGGGTTCCGCGCTCATCAGGGCCGTACAGGCGAGGGCCGAGGACGCGCGCGATGTCGAAGTGACCGTGCCGACCCGCCGGGCCGCCGGTTTCTATCGCGGGCTGGGGTTCCAGGAGACCGCCTCCTACCTGAAGTGGGTGACGTCGTGACCCGGGCCGTGCGGATCGAGGGAGTCACCGCGCTGGTGACCGGCGCCAACCGTGGGCTGGGGCGGGTGATGGCCCGGATGCTCGTCGAGCGAGGGGCGCGGCGTGTCTACGGCGGGGCCCGTGAGCCGGGCTCGGTCGTGGAGCCCGGCGTCGTTCCGGTGCGGCTCGACGTCACCGATCCCGCCCAGGTGGCCGCGGCTGCCGAGACGTGTTCCGACCTGACCCTGCTCGTCAACAACGCCGGAGTTCTCACCGACAGCCCCCTGCTGGCCGCGCCCGACCTGGCCGCCGCCCGCACGGAGATGGAGGTCAACTACTTCGGCACGCTCGCCATGGGCCGCACCTTCGCGCCGCTGCTCGTCGGCAACGCGCCCGGCGCCGTCGTCAACGTGCTGTCCATCGCCAGCTGGTTCACCAACCCGGCGATGGGCTCGTACAGCGCCTCCAAGGCCGCCGCCTGGGCCATGACCAACGGGATCCGGGAGGAGCTCCGGGACAGCGGTGTGCTCGTCGTCGGTGTGCACTGCGGTTACATCGACACGGACATGGCCGCCCATGTCAGCGGGCCCAAGAACACGCCGGAGTCGATCGCCGCGCAGGCCCTCGACGCCGTCCGGGCCGGTCGTACGGAAGTCCTCGCCGACGAGCGCACCCGCCAGGCCAAGGCCGGCCTGGCACGCCCCGGCGACGCCTGATCCCACGTCATGCCTGCTCGTCTCGCCCACCGACGGCGGTGAAGAACGGCAGGCTGTACGGGTCGGTCGCCCAGCGGCCGACACAGTTGGGGAGGATCGCCGTGGACTACGCGCTCAAGGCGGTCCGGGCAAGAAGGTGGAGCCGACGGTGACGGTACCGGTGAAGGTGGTCACGAAGGACGACGTGGCCGGCTTCAGCGGCTGACAACGGGGTCATCTCTCAGCGGAAACAGGGGAGTCAACTGATGTACGACTACGACCTGTTGGTCGTCGGTTCGGCCAATGCCGACCTGGTGATCGGCGTCGAGCGGCGGCCGGCCGCCGGTGAGACGGTGCTCGGCGGCGACCTGGCCGTCCACCCGGGCGGCAAGGGCGCCAACCAGGCGGTCGCCGCCGCCCGGCTCGGCGCGACCACGGCCCTGCTGGCCCGGGTCGGCGACGACGGCCACGGCCGGCTGCTGCTGGACTCCCTGCACGCGGCCGGCGTCGACACGGTCGGCGTGCTGGTGGGCGGGGCGCCGACGGGGGTCGCGCTGATCACCGTGGACCCCTCGGGGGACAACAGCATCGTGGTGTCGCCGGGCGCCAACGCCCGGCTCGCCCCCGCGGACGTCCGGGCGGCGATCAGCCTGTTCCTGGCCTCGCGGGTGGTGTCGGCGCAGCTGGAGATCCCGCTGGAGACGGTCGTGGAGGTCGTACGGAACCTTTCCCCGGACGGCCGTTTCGTGCTGAACCCGTCCCCGCCGCGGCCCCTGCCGACCGAGGTGCTCGCGGCCTGTGACCCGCTGATCGTCAACGAGCACGAGGCCCGGGTGATCCTCGGGGACGCGTGTGTCAGCGAGGACCCCGCGGACTGGGCGCGGCTGCTGCTCGCCAAGGGGCCGCGCTCGGTCGTGGTGACGCTGGGCGCGGAGGGGGCGCTGGTGTGCGACTCCTCGGAGGTGACGCGGGTGGCGTCGGTGAAGGTGGCCGCGGTGGACACCACGGGCGCGGGCGACGCGTTCGCGGCCGCACTGGCCTGGAAGCTGGGTACGGGGACTTCCCTGGCCGAGGCGGCGGCCTACGCGGCCCGGGTCGGCGCGGCGGCCGTGACGAAGCGGGGTGCGCAGGAGTCGTATCCGACGGCGGAACAGGTCGAGACCCTGTGAACAAGGCGGGGATCCGGGTGATGCGCGCCCGTACGACTTCGAGGGGGCGGCCCCGGTCCGTCGACCGGGGCCGCCCCCTCGGCTTTCCCCTCCGTATCAGAACCCCGTGAATCCCCCCCGGGTCCCCTCCCGGGTTCTGATGACAGGTACGACACTCAGGGCCCGGGAAGGGTTGCACGCGTTCTCAAGATTCTTTGCCCGTCCGACACCCACAAGCGCTTCAGCCCCACCTCCAGGATCACCGGGCATCAGGGACGTCCGTCCGCACGCGGCCTCGCGCCCGGCGTGAGCGGGCCGCGATCGACGCGCCTCCCCCGGTACGCCGTGGCCTTCGGCCTCATTCGCCAGTGGGAGACCACCGTCCTCGCCGATGACCCCGCCATCCAGCGCACGCAGTACATGCCCGGAGTCGGACATCACATGTGGAACGGCCTGGACGGCAACGACGATCGCGCCGCCACTGTCATCAGCGCTTTCCTCCAGGGCAGCCCGGGCCCCTGCCGGACTACCCCACCCGCGAGGAGATCCCGGCCTTCCTGCGTAACCACAAGTGACGGCATGAACGAGCCGCGCGCCCCTGCTGTCGGCCACACGCTTCACGCCCCGCAGGGATTCACTCAGCCGCCGGGCGGCCCTCAGAATTGAGCCGCGGTTATGGGAATGCCCTGTGAAAGCGCTCCGCCGTCTCCGCCAGCACCTCCCGGCCGTCCCGGGTCCACAGGTCCTCGTTGAAGAGTTCGACCTCGATCGGGCCCGTGTAGCCGGCCGCCTCCACATAGCCCCGCCACTCGCGCATGTCGATCGCGCCGTCGCCGATCTGGCCGCGGCCGTTGAGGACGCCCTCGGGCAACGGGGTGATCCAGTCGGCGAGCTGGAAGGTGTGGATACGGCCGGCCTTCCCCGCGCGGGCGATCTGCGCGGGAGCCTGGTCGTCCCACCAGATGTGGTACGTGTCCACCGTGACGCCCACTTGATGAGCCGGGAAGCGTTCGGCGAGGTCCAGCGCCTGGGCCAGGGTCGAGACCACGCAGCGGTCGGCGGCGTACATGGGGTGCAGCGGCTCGATGGCCAGGCGCACGCCGTGGTCCTCGGCGTACGGCGCCAGTTCGGCCAGGGCGTCGGCGATGCGTTCGCGGGCCGCCCGCAGGTCCCTGCTGCCGGGCGGGAGGCCGCCGGAGACCAGGACCAGGGTGTCGGTGCCGAGCGTCGCCGCCTCCTCGATCGCGCGGCGGTTGTCCGCGAGCGCCGCCGCCCGTTCCCCCGGGTCGATCGCGGTGAGAAAGCCGCCCCGGCACAGGGTCGTCACCGTCAGGCCCGCGTCGCGGATCAGTTTCGCGGTCGCCTCCAGGCCGTACTCCTGGACCGGCTCGCGCCACAGGCCCACCTGCCCGACGCCCGACCGGCGGCAGGCGTCGGCGAGTTCGGGCAGGGACAGCTGCTTCACCGTCATCTGGTTGATGCTGAAGCGCGCGAGATCGCTCACTGGTTCACCCCGTACAGCGACAGCAGGGTCTTCATGCGTTCCTCGGCGAGTTCGGGGTCCGGGAACAGGCCGAGGCCGTCGGCGAGTTCGTAGGCGCGGGCCAGGTGCGGGAGGGAGCGGGCCGACTGCAGGCCGCCGACCATCGTGAAGTGCGACTGGTGGCCCGCGAGCCAGGCCAGGAGGACCACGCCCGTCTTGTAGAAGCGGGTCGGGGCCTGGAAGAGGTGGCGGGACAGTTCCACCGTGGGGTCGAGCAGCTCGCGGAAGCCGGCCGTGTCCGCGGTGTCCAGGAGCCGTACCGCCTCGGCCGCGAGCGGGCCCAGCGGGTCGAAGATGCCGAGCAGGGCGTGGCTGAAGCCCTGGCCGTCGCCCGCGATCAGCTCGGGGTAGTGGAAGTCGTCGCCGGTGTAGCAGCGGACGCCGTGCGGCAGCCGGCGGCGCAGGTCGATCTCGCGTCCGGCGTCCAGGAGCGACACCTTGATGCCGTCCACCTTGTCCGGGTGCGCGGCGATGACCTCCAGGAACGTCTCCGTCGCCGCGTCCAGGTCGGCCGAGCCCCAGTAGCCCTCCAGCGCCGGGTCGAACATGGGGCCCAGCCAGTGCAGGATCACCGGCTCGGCGGACTGGCGCAGGAGATGGCCGTAGATCTCCAGGTACTCCTCGGGGCCGGAAGCGGCGGCGGCCAGGGCCCGCGACGCCATCAGGATCGGCTGGGCGCCCGCCTCTTCCACCACCGCGAGCTGTTCCTCGTAGGCGGCGCGGATCTCCGAAAGGGAGCCGTCCGCGATCTGGTCGGTGCCGACGCCGCAGGCGATCCGGCCGCCCACACCACGCGCCTCCGCCGCCGACCGGCTGATCAGCTCGGCCGCGCCCGCCCAGTCCAGGCCCATGCCGCGCTGGGCGGTGTCCATCGCCTCGGCGACGCCGAGTCCGTGGGACCACAGGTGGCGGCGGAAGGCGAGGGTGGCGTCCCAGTCGACGGCGGCCGACGAGTCGGGCGAGACGTCCGCGTAGGGGTCGGCCACGACGTGCGCCGCCGAGAAGACCGTACGGCAGGTGAAGGGGGTGCCCGGCGACAGCACCAGCGGCTCGGTGCGGGGCTCATACGTCCGCAATCCGCTATGGGCGTCGGGGAGTTGGATGGTCACAGCCCGATCTCCGGTACGTCGATGCGGCGGCCCTCGGCGGAGGACTTCAGGCCCAGCTCGGCGAGTTGGACGCCACGGGCGCCGGCCAGCAGGTCCCAGTGGTACGGCGTGTCGGCGTAGACGTGCTTGAGGAAGAGCTCCCACTGGGCCTTGAAGCCGTTGTCGAAGTCGCCGTTGTCCGGCACCTCCTGCCACTGGTCGCGGAAGACCTCGGTGGCCGGGATGTCCGGGTTCCAGACCGGCTTGGGGGTCGCCGACCTGTGCTGAACCCGGCAGTTCCTGAGTCCCGCCACCGCCGAACCCTCGGTGCCGTCGACCTGGAACTCCACCAGTTCGTCGCGGTTGACCCGGACCGCCCAGGAGGAGTTGATCTGGGCGACGGCGCCGCCCTCCAGCTCGAAGATGCCGTAGGCCGCGTCGTCCGCCGTGGCGTCGTAGGGCTTGCCCTGTTCGTCCCAGCGCTGCGGGACGTGGGTGGTGGCGAGGGCCTGGACGGACTTCACGCGGCCGAACAGCTCGTGCAGGACGTATTCCCAGTGCGGGAACATGTCGACGACGATGCCGCCGCCGTCCTCGGCGCGGTAGTTCCAGGAGGGGCGCTGGGCGGGCTGCCAGTCGCCCTCGAACACCCAGTAGCCGAACTCGCCCCGGACGGAGAGGATCCGGCCGAAGAAGCCGCCGTCGATGAGCCGCTTCAGCTTCAGCAGGCCCGGCAGGAAGATCTTGTCCTGGACGACGCCGTGCTTGATGCCCTTCTCCTGGGCGAGGCGGGCGAGTTCGAGGGCGCCGGCCAGCCCCGTCGCCGTCGGCTTCTCGGTGTAGACGTGCTTTCCGGCGGCGATCGCCTTCTTGATGGCCTCCTCGCGGGCGGAGGTGACCTGGGCGTCGAAGTAGAGGTCGACGCCGTCGTCCGCGAGGACCGCGTCGACGTCCGTCGAGACGTGGTCGAGGCCGTGGCGGTCGGCGATCTCCCGCAGGGCGTGCTCACGGCGGCCGAGCAGGATCGGCTCGGGCCACAGCACGGTGCCGTCGCCGAGGTCGAGGCCGCCCTGGTCGCGCAGGGCGAGGATCGACCGGACGAGGTGCTGGCGGTAGCCCATGCGCCCGGTCACGCCGTTCATGGCGATTCGCACCGTCTTGCGTGTCACGTGAGTCCCCTCTGTCGAGCACGAATAGCAAGCGCTTTCTACAATGAGAAGCTAGCCTCCGCACAGCTGTCTGTACAAGACCGTGTCCCCTTCGAGTTGTTCGAGGGGGCGAACAACCGGGGGCCATGGCTTTAAGGTCTGCACGACAGATTCTCGGAACCAGCAGCACAACCTGGCTGTCTACGAGGGCGTACGACACGATGCGCGACCGGAGGACGACGAGATGACGGTGACCCTGGCGGATGTGGCGGCCCGCGCCCAGGTCTCACCCGCGACGGTGTCGCGCGTGCTGAACGGCAACTACCCGGTGGCCGCCTCCACGCGCGAGCGGGTGCTGCGGGCGGTGGACGAGCTGGACTACGTCCTCAACGGCCCGGCGAGCTCCCTCGCCGCGGCCACCTCCGACCTGGTCGGCATCCTGGTCAACGACATCGCCGACCCCTTCTTCGGGATCATGGCGAGCGCGATCCAGGCCGAGATCGGGGGCGTCGGGGGTGGCCGGGCGGGCGGTGAGCGGCTCGCGGTGGTCTGCAACACGGGCGGCTCACCCGAGCGTGAACTGACGTATCTGACGCTGCTGCAGCGGCAGCGGGCGGCGGCCGTGGTGCTGACCGGCGGGGCCGTGGAGGACGCGCCGCACGCGGCGGCGGTCGCGGCGAAGCTGCGCAAGCTCGCGGAGGCCGGCACGCGGGTGGTGCTGTGCGGGCGGCCGCCGGCGCCCGACACCGGGGCCGTCGCGCTCACCTTCGACAACCGGGGCGGCGCACGCCGGCTCACCGAGCATCTGCTCGGCCTCGGCCACCGCCGCCTCGGCTACATCGCGGGCCCCGAGGAGCGTACGACGACCCGGCACCGGCTCGAGGGCCACCGCGCGGCGCTGGCCGAGGCGGGGGCCGAGGAGGACCCCCGCTGGACGGTGCACGGCCGCTACGACCGGCAGTCCGGGTACGAGGCGACGCTGGAGCTGCTGCGCCGTGATCCGTCCCTGACCGCCGTGGTGGCCGCGAACGACTCCGTCGCGCTCGGGGCGTGTGCGGCGCTGCGGGACTCCGGGCTGACGATCCCGGACGACGTGTCGGTGGCCGGGTTCGACGATCTGCCGTTCAGCGTGGACACGGTGCCCGCGCTGACGACCGTGCGGTTGCCGCTCGCCGAGGCCGGGGCCAGGGCCGGGCGCATCGCCATGGGGCGGGAGGAAGCACCACCCGGACGGATCACGACCGTGCACGGCGAGTTGATGGTGCGGGGATCTTCGGGAGCGCCACGGTCAGCCGGGTGACCGCCCCAGCAGCGGACGCGGTGCCCGCGCCGACGACCGTGCGGTTGCCGCTCGCCGAGGCCGGGGCCAGGGCCGGGCGCATCGCCATGGGGCGGGAGGAAGCACCACCCGGAGGGATCACGACCGTGCGCGGCGAGTTGATGGTGCGGGGATCTTCGGGAGTCCCACGGCCGGCCGGGAAGTGACCGCCCCAGCAGCGGACACGGTGCCCGCGCCGACGACTGTGCGGTTGCCGCTCGCCGAGGCCGGGGCCAGGGCCGGGCGCATCGCCATGGGGCGGGAGGAAGCACCACCCGGACGGATCACGACCGTGCACGGCGAGTTGATGGTGCGGGGATCTTCGGGAGTCCCACGGCCGGCCGGGTGATGCGAGGGTCTTCGGGAGTCAGTCCCACGGTCAGCCAGGAAGTGACCGTCTCAGTAGCGGCATCGGCGCCTCGCCCCTCCTGCGGTCCCGGTACCAGCGTTTGCCGGTGTCGTAGGCCCGGCGGGCCCTGCGTACGGCGGAGATCTGGGTGGCGAGGTGGACCTGGTAGCGCCAGGGGCTCTGGTGGCCCTGGCGTACCGACATGGCGTAGGCGAAGGAGACCGGGTCGCGGTCCAGGTAGTCGTCCAGGTGCTCGAACCAGGCCATGCTGGAGCGCGCACCCGCCTGTACGGGGTGCAGTTCGGCGCGGCGGTGCTGGTCGTAGTCGCGCAGTGCCGCCCGTGGATCCGGGGTGCGCGAGAGGCTGTGGGCCAGCACGATCGCGTCGATCATCGCGAGCCGGGTCCCGGAGCCGAGTGTGAAGTGGGTGGTGTGCGCGGCGTCGCCGGCCAGGACGACGTTGCCGTCGACCCACGTCCGGTTGCTGATGTGCTGGAAGCGCTGCCATTTCGCCGGTGCGCCGCGTGAACTGCTGATCAAGGAGTGGCCGTCGAGCGCGCGGTGGAAGATCTTCTCCAGCACGGGCATGGCGTCCTCGGGGTCGAGCGTGTCGAGGCCGAGGCCCTGCCAGGTCTGCGGCGAGCACTCCACGATGCAGGTGCTGATCCCGTGGAACGACGGATAGGCGTGGAACCAGATCCAGCCGGCCGAGGTCTCCTCGAAGTCGAACACGAAGCTGTCGAACTGCCGGTCCGTGCCGAGCCAGATGTAGGGGTTGCGGCCGGTCTCGACCTTGGTGCCGAAGTGCTCGGCGCGGCTCTGCCGGATCCGGCTGCCCGCGCCGTCGGCGGCCACGATCAGGTCGGCCTCGGGCAGGTCGGCGGGGTCGGCGAGCCGCTCCCCGTGCCGGACGTCGACGCCGAGCGAGCGCGCGCGACGGGTGAGCACCTCCAGCAGGGCCGCCCTGCCCATGCTGTAGCCGTAGCCGCCGAAGTACGCCGTGCCGTCGTGCCGGCTGCCGTGCACACGGATCTCCTGGTCCTGCCAGAGCACGGAGCCGGCGCTCACCGCCCGCGCGCTCTCGGGGTCGTTGAGGTGCAGGATGTCCAGCAGATCGTTCCAGTACACGACGCCCCAGCCGTACGTCGCCTCCGGCGGGTCCCGCTCGATCACGATGATCTCGTGACCGGCGTCCCGCAGCTTCGCGGAGATCGAGAAGTACAACCCGGCCGGGCCTCCGCCCACGCAGACGATCCTCATCCGGTACCTCCGTTGTCACGGCCACACTGATACATCACTTCCGTCACGGGTTCCGCATATGGATCCGGGTGCCCGTGGGGTCGGGCACCCGGATCCACCCTTCGTTTGTCAGGGGGTTGCTTGCCAGGGCGTGCGGCTCACTTCTGACACTCAGTCCCAGCCGCCCCAGCCCCAGCCGCCGCCCCAGCCCCAGCCGCCGCCCCAGCCCCAGCCGCCGCCGTGGCCCCAGCCCCAGCCGCCGCCGTCGCCCCAGCCCCAGCCGCCCCAGCCCCAGCCGCCGCCGTCGTCTCCCCAGCCCCAGCCGCCGCCACCTTGGTGGTACGAGACGACCTGCTGAGGAGCGGACGAGGTGGTGGCTGCCTGGGCGGCTCCGGCTCCGGCGGCGATCGCCAGGATCGGTGCCGAGCAGACGGCGATAGCCACTCTCTTGATACGGGTGGTGTGCGCGCGCATGATGAGCCCCTCTCCGGAGGGTGTGATTGACTTTCCGGGGCCTCGACGGGCCGTCCATGTGCGCTCCAGAGCCTGCGCGTCGCTCAGAGCGCCGCCCACCGCCCACTGTTCCGCTCCGGCGGCGGACCGTCACGTCCGTGGATAAAACGGACATAAGTGACGTTCGTTATTAAAGCTACGACGAGGTTGCGGCGGAGTCAAAAGCAGGACTCTGCACCCGCCTAAAGAACAGGCAAAGGAAGCGGACCCGGGTCCGGTCAGTCAACACCCGTGCACGTCAAGCGCATTTGGTACGCCGATGAGCCGAACCGTGGACGCGGGCAGGTCGGCGGGCCTAGTCTCCGAGGGACGGCATCTCTGACTGAGTCAAACATCCGGGGGAGATCATGACCGTCCAGGACGTGCGGGCCTTCAACCGCTTCTACACGGGCCTCATCGGCGCCCTCGACTACGGCCGCCACCTCTACGCCCCGTACACCCTCACCGAATCCCGCGTGCTGTACGAACTCGCCCAGGTCCCGCACCTGGACGCGGTCGATCTGCGCACCCGGCTCGACCTGGACGCCGGGTATCTGAGCCGGATCCTGAACAAGTTCGAGGACGCCGGGCTGATCGAGCGCGGGCCCTCCGAGAGCGATCCGCGCCGACGGCGGGTGAGCCTCACCGCGCCTGGACGGGAGGCCGCCGCCCTGCTCGACGAGCGGGCCCGGGAGACGGTCGGGGCCATGCTCGACACCGTGCCCCCGGCCGACCGGCCACGGCTGGCGCAGGCCATGCGGACCATCCGGGAGGCCCTGGGCGGGGGCGGCGCCCGGTCCGACGAGGTCGTGCTGCGCGAGCCGCGCCCCGGCGACCTCGGCTGGATCGTGCAGCGCAACGCGGCGCTGTACGCGGCCGAGTACGGCTGGAACGCCGACTACGAGGGACTGGTCGCCCGGATCGTCGCCGACTTCGCGGAGGACCACGACCCGCATCTGGAGCGGGTGTGGATCGCCGAGCAGGCGGGGCGCCCGGTGGGCTGTGTGATGTGTGTACGGGACGACGCGCCCGGTACCGCGCGGCTGCGGCTGCTGCTCGTCGAGCCGGAGGCGCGCGGGCACGGCGTCGGCGACCGGCTGGTGCGGGCCGTGATCGACTTCGCGCGCGGGGTCGGCTACCGCGACCTGGTGCTGTGGACCAACGACGTGCTCAGCGGCGCCCGCCGGATCTACCAGCGGCACGGCTTCGTTCTCGTCGCGGAGAAACCGCACCGCTCCTTCGGCAAGGATCTCGTGGGCCAGGACTGGCGACTGGATCTGCACGAATCGGGTGAATGACGAGTCACGGATCGGGCGGATGACGAGTAGGGTCCGGCCCATGAAGCTGGCGTTCTCCACTCTCGGTGTCCCCGGCCTGCCCGTCCCCGATGTCCTGGCGCTCGCGACCGCCCACGGCTACCACGGCGTCGAGCTGCGCGCCCACCCGGAGGAGCCGGTCCATACCGGCCTCTCCCCCGCCGAACGCGCCGAGACCGCGGCCCGGTTCAAGGAGGCCGGGGTCGAGGTGCTGGGCCTCGCCGGGTACGCGCGGGTCGCCGCGCCGGGTGACGACGCACCCGTCCTGGCGGAGATCCGGGACCTCCTGCACCTCGCCCACGACCTGGGCGCGCCCTACGTCCGGGTGTTCCCCGGCGCCGACCCCGACCGCCCCCTGGAGGAGTCCGACGCACTGGCCGCCCGGCGGCTCGGCACCGCGGCCGAGGACGCCGCAGCGCTGGGGGTGCGGATCCTGCTGGAGACGCACGACTCGTATCGCACCGGTGCCGACGTGATCCGGGTGCTGGGTCCGGTCGGACACCGGCAGGTGGGTGCGCTGTGGGACGTCATGCACACCTGGCTGGGCGGGGAGCAGCCCGCCGACACGTACGCGGCGCTTGCTCCGCATCTGGGGTATGTGCAGGTCAAGGACATCGCTTCGGCGCAGGACACGGTGCCGCTGCCGCTGGGCTCGGGGGTGCTTCCGCTCACCGAGTGCGTGGATGTGCTGTGCCGGCGTGGGTGGGACGGGTGGTTGTGCTGGGAGTACGAGAAGCGGTGGTACGAGGCTGCCGCGCCGCTTGCGGGGTTGTTGGGGGCGGGGCGGGAGCACTTGCTGCGCTTGCTGGGTGAGGCGGCGTAGTTCGGGGTGATGTGCGGCTACTGGCTCGGGGCCGCATCGCCGTCGCCGGGTGCGGGTGCGGGTGCGTTGTGGTACCTCGCGCCCACGCGGCGGAGCCGCACATCGAATACGGCCCCGCGCCCCCACGGGGCGCTGCCCCGGCCCTCCGTTTAAATCGCTGGCCCGGTCATCGGCGCCCGGCTAGCCTCCCCCGGTGATTCAGCCGCTCATCGATGTACGGCCCCTGCGCGCCTCCCCCGTCTTCCGGCGGCTGCTGGTCGGCCGGACCGTGTCCGTGCTCGGTGGGTTCATGACCATGGTGACGGTCATGTACCAGGTGTGGGACATGACCCGCAGTACGGCGTGGACCGGTGCGGTCGGGCTCGCGCAGGCGCTGCCGCTGGTGGTGTTCGGGCTGTTCGCGGGCGCCTGGGTGGACCGGGCGGACCGGCGGCGGATCTATCTGACGGCGACCGTGGGACAGGCGGCCTGTTCCGTGCTGCTGGCCGTGCAGGGCTTCACCGGGCATGTCCCGGTGGGGGCCGTTCTCGGGCTGGTCGCCACGCAGGCGGCATTCGGCGCGCTCGGCGCCCCGGCGGCCGGGGTCTTCGTGCCGCGTCTGCTGCCGAAGGACCAGGTGGCGGCCGGTCTGGCGCTGAACCAGATCACCGGCCAGTCGATGATGCTGCTCGGCCCGGCCCTGGCCGGTGTGCTGCTGGGCCGGCTGGGCATCGGCGCCTGCTATCTGCTGGACGCCCTCAGCTTCGGCGTCGCCTTCTACGGCGCCTTCGGGCTGCCCGCGCTGCCACCGCGGGGCGAACTGTCGCGGGCGGGCCTGCACGGGGTGCTGGACGGCCTGCGGTTCCTGGCCGGGCACCGGGTGGTGCGGGGCGCGCTGATCACCGACCTCGCCGCGACCGTGCTGTCCTTCCCGGTGAGTCTGTTCCCGCTGGTCAACGCCGAGCGGTTCGGCGACGACCCACGCACCCTCGGCCTGTTCCTGTCGGCCCTGGCGGTGGGCGGCGTCACGGCCACCGCCCTGTCGGGCGCGGTGACCCGGCTCGGCCGCCCGGGTCCGGTGATGCTGGGCGCGGCGGCCGTCTGGGGTGCGGCGCTGGTCCTCTTCGGGCTGATGACCAACCCGTGGCTGGGGCTCGCCCTGCTCGCCGTCGCGGGCGCCGGGGACGCCACCTCGGTTGTCTCCCGGTCCACGATCGTGCAGACCCGCACCCCGGACGCGCTGCTCGGCCGGGTCACGGCGGCCGAGCAGATCGTCGG
This sequence comes from Streptomyces sp. RB17, assembly GCF_009604455.1. GTDB lineage: Bacteria > Actinomycetota > Actinomycetes > Streptomycetales > Streptomycetaceae > Streptomyces. Next base: position 312,917 of record NZ_WEGL01000001.1, on the reverse strand, counting down.
CCAGGCGGGTCCCAGTCTCGGCAACGTGCGCGGCGGCCTGGTCGCCGGCTGGACCAGCGGAGTGACCTCACTGGTCACCGGCGGCCTGCTGTGTCTGCTCGCGGTAGGGGCGGTCGCCGCGACGACACCGGAGCTGCGGGACCGGGCGCCGGCTCCGGCCGACGGAGCCGCCCAGGCCACGGGATCCGTCTGAGGAGCCTCTCAAACGGCGGCCGGGCCCGGGAGGCCGCCGGCCGGACCACCCGCGCAACCCCACTGATCACCCGCGGCCCGCTGTGTCTGCTCGCGGTAGGGGCGGTCGCCGCGACGACACCGGAGCTACGGGACCGGGCGCCCGCTCCGGCCGACGGAGCCGCCCAGGCCACGGGATCCGTCTGAAGGGCCTCAGGCGTTCTGGCCCGGGCGGGCCGTCAGCGGTGTCGTGCCGTTCAGGCACCAGTCCAGGACCGCCGGCCAGGGACCGTACCCGGCGTCGAGGTCGAGGTGGGCGGCGCCGGGGAGCATGTCGGCGGGGAGGCCGAGGGGCTCGGCGTAGAGGCGGTGGGCGCCCTCCGGGCAGTACGGGTCGTCGGTGCCCGCCACCAGCCGGGCCGGGCCGGGAAGCGGGGTGTCGAGGGCGGGCGGGGCGAAGGCGGAGACCTCCGGCTGCCCGGCGAGGAAGGACCCGGACGGCGGCGCGACGAGCAGTACCCGGTCTGCGTACCGCAGCTGCTTCAGGCCCCGGGCGGCGGCGTGCAGCCACAGCACGGCGGAGAGGCTGTGGGCGACGACGACCCGCTCGCCCGAGTCGTCCAACGCGTCCAGACGGCGGGCGAGCTCGGTGAGCCACACCTCAAGGCCGGGGTCGTCCGGGTCGGGCAGCTGCGGATAGGTGACCCGGTGGCCCAGCTCGGTGAGGCGGTCGGCGAGCCAGTGCTGCCAGTGGTCCTCGGGGCGGTGGTTCTGCCAGCCGTGCAGGATGAGGTACGAGCGCGTGGTCATGCCGCCGATGATTTCCGACCCGACTCTCGCCGTCCAGTTAATGTTTCCGGGTGGAACAGGTGAGCGGAACCTACACGATGGATCTGCGGCGGCTGACCGTGCTGCGCGAACTGGAGCGCCGGGGCAGCCTGGCCCGTACCGCCGCGGCCCTGCACCTGACCCCGTCGGCGGTGTCCCAGCAGATCGCGGCGCTGGCCCGGGAGTTCGGGGCGCCGCTGACCGAGCGGGACGGACGGGGCGTACGGCTGACCGGGCAGGCCCGGATCCTGCTGGGCCACGCCGCGACCATCGCCGCCCAACTGGAGCGGGCCCGGGCCGACTTGGCCGCGTACGCGTCCGGTGGGCGCGGACAGGTCACGGTCGGCTGCTTCGGCAGCGGCATCCTCGGGCTGCTGCCGCCGGCGCTGCGCGCGCTGGCCGAGCGGTTTCCCCGGGTCCGGGTGGACGTGGTGGAGGCCGAGCCGCCGGACGTGTTCACCGCACTCGACGCGGGCCGGCTGGACGTGGTGGTGGCCGTCGACTTCGGGGCGACTCCCCCGCACACCGACCGCCGCTACACCCGCACCGACCTGCTGACGGACATCCTCGACCTGGCGCTGCCCGAGGATCACCCGCTGGCCGCTCGCGACCGCGTCCCGCTGCGCGAACTGGCCGCCGAGCCCTGGATCGTGGGCGCGGCAGGGAGCTGCTGTGGCGCGGTGGCCCGCGCCGTGTGCGCGGCGGCGGGCTTCACCCCGGACATCCGCCACGCGGTGAACGACTGGAGCGCCCTGACCGCCCTGGTGGAGACGGGCATCGGGGTGGCCCTGGTGCCGCGCCTGGTCCGCCCGCTGTACACCCACCGCCGCCTGGCCGTACGTCCGGCGGCGGGACAACCACCGTCCCGGAACGTGTTCGCGGCGGTACGGGCGGGGGCCGAGGCGGATCCGGTACTGGGGGCGGTGTGCGAGCAACTCTGTTCTGCGGCACGCCAGTTGACGGAGTCCCCTGAGTGGGAGCCTGCGGTGCGGGCCTAGGCCCGGTCGTCAAACTCCAGCCGTCCGCCCGAAGGGCGGGCCCTGCGGCGTCAGGTGCGTGCTCTCGGCGTGCCGGACCCTGGCCCTCGTACTGGATGTACTTGGGCCTGGGTCCGGTGCGGCGAGAGTGCGTGCATGGCGTCGCGGGGCAGGAGGGAGTTTGACGACAGGGCCTAGGGAGCCGGTGTCGGCGGGTCAGAGCCTCCGCGCGCAGCCCACCGGGTTCCGGCCCCCCAGCTGGACGTACAAAGCCGTCGACCCCGGGCAGTCCTCCCGCGCCGGTGTCGCCTTGGTGATCCGGTACTGGGGGCGGTGGGCGCCGGTGCCGTTGCAGGGGGTCTCGCGGACCTGGCCCTTGCCGGAGGAGTAGACGCAGTCGCCGGGGATCGTGCGGGGTCCGCCCCCGCCGCCGGGGTCGCCGGGGTGCGGGGGCTCCAGGTTGCGCATGCAGGCGTAGCCCTGGGGTATCGCGCCGTCGCCGTCCTCGTCGGCGGCCGTGGACCGGTCGCTGATGTGCAGGACGAAGTCGGTCGTCGGCGGGCACAGGGGTCCGTCGGCGCTCGCGCCGTCGTAGCGGGCGACGACCCTGGCCGCCGCCCGCTCGCTCGCGCAGGGCACCTCGGTGAAGCTGGCCGTGCCGAAGGAACTGCACTCGCCGACCGCGAGGAACTCGGCGCCGTAGCCGCCGGTGGTGGCCGGGGTGGGGCGGGCGTCGCCGACGGGGGTGCCCGCCGTGCCCCGGCAGCCGGCCAGCAGGGCGGCCGGCAGCAGGCAGGCGAGACACGCGGCCCTCATCGCACCTTTCCCACGCATGGCCATCCCCCCTGACACCCCGGTCCAGCGTGGCCCTCGGCGGCACGGCCACGCCAGACATGTGGGAGGGTTTCCCCCCGTTGGGGGTATTGCGCCCGGTGTGTGGCGTACGGCTAGTACGTCAGCCCGTGCCCGATCGGGTACAGCACCTGCGTGGGGTCGTCGGCCCGCTGCACCGGCACCGGCAGCTTGCCGCGCGGGGGCACGCTGCCGGCGATCACCCGTGCGGCGGCGCGCACTTCGACGTCCGTCCAGCCGTAGGAGGCCAGGCAGGCCTTGACGGAGGGGAGCTGGGCCACGTCGTAGGGGTTGCGGACGGCGAGGGCCGCCAGGGGCTTGCCCGTGGCCAGGAGCTGTTCCACCAGCGTGCGTTGGGCGTTGCCCGCCGTCACGTTGTAGGTCGCGACGACCACCGCGTCCGCGTCCTGGGCGGCCTCGACGGCCTGGGCGACGGTCGCGGCGGAGGGAGCGGTGCCGGTGGACAGGGCCGTGGCGGTGAAGCCGAGTTCGGTGAGGGCGGCGGCCAGCACGCCGGTGGGCGGGCCGGTGGTGCCGGAGGGGGAGGCCGGGTCCGCGCCGACGACCAGGAGGCGGGGCTCGGTGCGGGGGGAGAAGGGGAGGGTGTCGTCCTCGTTGACCAGGAGGGTCGTGGTGCGTTCGGCGATCCGGTCGGCGGCGGCCAGGTGCGCCTCGGTGCCCACCGTGTGCTCGATGCTCGTCCGGCCGGCCCGCCGGTCGTCGAAGAGGCCGAGCCGGGCCTTCAGGCGCAGGATGCGCAGGATCGATTCGTCGAGGCGGGCCTCGGTCAGCTCGCCGTCCTGGACGGCCTTCAGCACGGCGTTCCAGGCCACGTCGAGGGACGGCGGATTGAGCAGCTGGTCCACCCCGGCCTTCAGCGCGAGCACCGGCACCCGGTCGTCGCCGTACTTGGTGCGGACGCCCTCCATGCCGAGGGAGTCGGTGATCACGACCCCGTCGTAGCCGAGTTCGCCGCGCAGGATGCCGGTGAGGATCGGGTGGGAGAGGGTGGCCGGGTCGCCGGAGTCGTCCAGGGCCGGGAACTGGATGTGCGCGGTCATGATCGAGTCGATGCCGGCGGCGATCGCGGCCCGGAAGGGCACTGCGTCCAGCTTCTCCCACAGGTCCCGGCTGTGGGTGATGACCGGGAAGCCGGTGTGGCTGTCGGTGGCGGTGTCGCCGTGACCGGGGAAGTGCTTGGCGGTCGCCGCGACCCGGGACGCCTGATAGCCCTTCACCTCGGCGGCCGCCAGCGCGGCGACCGCGTCCGGGTCGGCGCCGAAGGACCGTACGCCGATGACCGGGTTGGCCGGGTTGACGTTGACGTCGGCGTCCGGGGAGTAGTCCTGGTTGATGCCGATCGCGCGCAGCTCGGCGCCGGAGATCCGGCCGAGGGTGTGCGCGTCCGCGCGGGAGCCGGCGGCCCCGATCGCCATGGCGCCGGGGAAGAGGGTGGCGGGCTTGCCGACCCGGCAGACCGCGCCGTGCTCCTGGTCGGTGGCGATGAGCACCGGCAGGCCGCGCGGCTGGTCCAGGGAGGCTTTCTGGATGCCGTCGGAGAGGTCGGCGATCTGGTGCGGGTCGCGGGTGTTGTGGGCCCAGGTGAAGTAGATGATCCCGCCGACGCGGTACTTGGCGATCAGCTCGGCGGCCGTGCCGACGCCGATCTCGCTGCGGTTGGCGTCGATGTCGGCCTGGTCGGGGGCGGTGGCGGAGTGGCCGTAGACCCGCATCACGAAGAGCTGGCCGACCTTCTCCTCCAGCGTCATCCGGGAGATCAGGGCGCGCAGCCGGCGGTCGTCGCCGGGCGCGGCGGCGCGGGCGGTCGTCGGTACGGCCAGCGCGGCGGTGAGGCCGGCGGTCGCGGCGAGGACGGCGCGTCTGGAGGGGCGTGCGGTCTTTCCCGTGCTTCCCGTGCTGGTGTCGCTTCCCGTGCTGGCGTCGTGCACGTGCGCTCCTTCCGAAGGAGAACCGCTGAAGGAAACTTCCGAGGAGTCACCAATATCCGGGAAGTTTCTTTCCGTCAAGGGACTGCACAGTAACCGCGGAAGGGGCCGCCACCGGCGCACGGGAGGGGGGCGCGCCGGTGGCGGCGGGCCGCCGGCCGTGCCGCGGCGAAGAGGGTGGGTCGGCGTTCGCGGCCAGTCGCGAGGGGCCGACACCACGGCACGGAAGACTCGTCCGGCAACCTGCGCGTTGGACGGGCCGGGCACGCGCCGGGTTCCCCCGCCTGTGCCATCGAGCCGGACGCCTCCACCGCGAGCTACTTCTTCGCCGCGGCCGCCGTCACCCCGGGCCGCGAGGTGACCGTCCCGGGCCTCGGCACGGGCGCCCTCCAGGGCGACCTGCGCTTCGTCGAGGTACTGCGGCGGATGGGCGCCGAGGTGGAGGTCGCGGCGGACCGGACGACCGTACGCGGCACGGGAGTTCTGCGCGGCCTCACGGTGAACATGCGGGACATCTCCGACACCATGCCGACGCTCGCCGCGATCGCGCCGTTCGCCTCCGGCCCGGTCCGCATCGAGGACGTGGCCAACACCCGGGTGAAGGAGTGCGACCGGCTCGAGGCCTGCGCGGACAATCTACGCAGACTCGGCGTGCCGGTGGCGACCGGCCCCGACTGGATCGGGATCCGGCCGGGCACGCCCGCGCCCGGCACCGGCATCAGGACCTTCGGGGACCACCGCGTCGTGATGTCCTTCGCGGTGACCGGCCTGCGTACCCCCGGCCTGTCGTACGACGATCCCGGGTGCGTCCGCAAGACGTTCCCGGGGTTCCACGAGGCGTTCGCGAGGCTCCCGGAAGCACGGTGACCGGGCCGGCCGTCAGCAGAGGATCCACCCCGAGTCGACCGAGCCCCGGGGCCCCACCGCACCCTTGACCCACACACAGCGGTGGCCGGCGTGGACCGTCACCGGCCCGGCGAGCTGCCGGTAGCGGCCCTTGTCGACGACCGGGCGGTTGCCGCGGGCCTGGACGCTGACGGACATGGTCCGAACGGGGCCGGGATGCCGGGCGACGGTGACGGCGCAGACATACCCGTCGCCCTTGTAGACGTGGGTGACCCCGCTGCTGAACGGCAGGGTCCGCACCTCCTGCCCGGCGCAGCCGCCGGCCGTGCCCGCCTCGGCGGTGCCGGCCGTCACGAGGGCGAGCGCCCCGCTCGCGGCCAGCAAGGCCGCACCGAGCGCCAGGCGCCGGCGTATACCACCACTGTCCACTTCGTTCCTCCCCGTACCACGGTCGTACTCCCCCTGCGTCCGTACTGATGTACGGACGCACGACGTATGCCGGATGGTTGCACGACCGTCAGCGACACGCGTCGGAGGGGACCCGTCGGACGGCCTCAGCGGGACGCGGTGACCGGCTCCTCCGGTTCGGGGCGGCCGACGAAGGTGCGCCACAGTTCGGCGTACCGGCCGTCGCGGGCGAGGAGTTCGTCATGGGTGCCGTCCTCCGCGACCCGGCCGCGGTCCATCACCACCACCCGGTCCGCGCGGGCCGCCGTGGTGAGCCGGTGGGCGACCACCAGTGTCGTACGGCGGCCCGCCAGGCGGTCGGTGGCCTGGTTGACCTGGGCCTCCGTGGCCAGATCCAGCGCGGCCGTGGCCTCGTCGAGGAGCAGGATGTCGGGGTCGACCAGTTCGGCGCGGGCGAGCGCGATCAGCTGGCGCTGGCCGGCCGAGAGGTTGCGGCCGCGCTCGGCGACCTGGTGCAGATATCCGCCCTCCAGCGTGGCGATCATCTCGTGCGCGCCGACCGCCCGCGCCGCCGCCTCCACCTCCGCGTCGGTGGCGTCCGGGCGGCCGTAGGCGATGGCGTCCCGGATCGTGCCGGGGAACAGGTAGGCCTCCTGCGGTACGACGCCCAGCCGGTGCCGGTACGAGGTCAGGTCCAGGGCGCGCAGATCCGTGCCGTCGGCCGTGACCCGCCCCGCGGTGGGGTCGTAGAACCGGGCGACCAGCTTGACGAGGGTCGACTTGCCGGCGCCCGTCTCGCCGACGAAGGCCACCGTCTGCCCGGCGGGGATCGTCAGGTCGATGCCGGTCAGGGCCTCCTCGTCGGTGCCGTAAGCGAAGTGCACGCCCTCGAAGGCGATGTCGCCCCGCAGGGACCGGACCTCCCGGGGCTCGGCCGCCGACACGGTGGACGTCGGCTCGCGCAGCAGCTCCTGGATGCGGCCCAGGGAGACGGTGGCCTGCTGGTAGCCGTCGAAGACCTGGGACAGCTGCTGGACCGGGGCGAAGAACAGGTCGATGTAGAGCAGGTAGGCGACCAGGGCGCCGGTCGTCAGGGTGGCGGCCTCCACCCGGCCCGCGCCCGCGATCAGCACCGAGGCCGCCGCGACGGACGACAGGAGCTGCACGAACGGGAAGTAGACGGAGATCAGCCGCTGGCCGCGGATGCGGGCGCGCCGGTAGCTGTCGCTGCGCCCGGCGAACCGCCGCCCGCCGTCCCGCTCGCGCCTGAAGGCCTGCACGATCCGCAGCCCGGCGACCGACTCCTGAAGATCGGCGTTGACCACCGAGACGCGTTCACGGGCGAGTTCGTACGCCTTCACGCTCGCCCGGCGGAAGAAGAAGGTCGCGACGATCAGCGGGGGCAGGGTGGCGAAGACGACGAGGGCGAGCTGGAGGTCGATCACCAGCAGGACGACCATGATGCCGAAGAAGGTGACGACCGAGACGAAGGCCGTGACCAGACCCGTCTGGAGGAAGGTGGACAGGGCGTCGACGTCCGTCGTCATCCGGGTCATGATCCGGCCGGTCAGCTCGCGCTCGTAGTAGTCGAGCCCGAGCCGCTGGAGCTGGGCGAAGATCTTCAGCCGCAGCGTGTACAGCACCCGCTCGCCGGTCCGGCCGGTCATCCGGGTCTCGCCGATCTGCGCGGCCCACTGGACGAGGACGGTGAGCAGGCCGAGCAGGGAGGCCGCCCAGACGGCGCCGAGCGCCATCTTCGTGACGCCCGCGTCGATGCCGTGCCGGATCAGCACCGGCAGCAGCAGGCCCGCGCCCGCGTCCACGGCGACCAGCAGCAGGCTGAGGAGGAGGGGCGGGCCGAAGCCGTGCAGCAGGCGGCGCAGGCCGTAGGAGTCCTCCGGCAGGACCGCGCGGGCCTCGTCGATGCCGGGGGTGTCGGTGGCCGGGGGCAGCGCCTCCACCTGGGCGAGCAGCTCGGGGGTGGCGGGGGTGCCGCTGAGCGCCTGGTCCTTGGGTGTGCGGTCGCCGGTCCACAGCCTGGGGGTCACCCCCCGCTCGGCGTCGAACTCGGCGTCCAGCTCCTCACGGACGGAGGTGTCCTCCTGCGGTACGGCGGGCTCGGCGTGCCCCGGGGAGACCCCGCCCAGCTCGTCCGGGTCGGTGAGCAGCCGGCGGTACAGGGCGGACCGCTCCTGGAGTTCCTCGTGGGTGCCGAGGTCGGCGAGTCGGCCGCCGTCGAGGACGGCGATGCGGTCGGCGAGGTTGAGGGTGGAGCGGCGGTGCGCGATGAGCAGGGTCGTACGGCCCTCCATCACCTGCGTCAGCGCCTCGTGGATCTCGTGTTCCACGCGGGCGTCGACGGCGGAGGTGGCGTCGTCGAGGACGAGGAGCCGGGGGTCGGTGAGCAGGGCGCGGGCGAGCGCGACGCGCTGGCGCTGGCCGCCGGAGAGGGTCAGGCCCTGCTCGCCGACCTTGGTGTCGTAGCCCTCGGGGAGTTCCCTGATGAAACGGTCCGCCTGGGCGGCGCGGGCGGCGGCCTCGATCTCCTCCTGAGTGGCGTCCGGACGGCCGTACGCGATGTTGTTGCGCACGGTGTCGGAGAAGAGGAAGGAGTCCTCGGGGACGAGCCCGATCGCGGCCCGCAGGCTGTCCAGGGTGAGCTCGCGGACGTCGTGGCCGCCGATCAGGACCGCGCCGTGGGTGACGTCGTAGAAGCGCGGCAGCAGCAGGGAGAGGGTGGACTTGCCGGAGCCGGAGGAGCCGACGACGGCGAGGGTCTCGCCGGAGCGGATCTCGAAGGTCAGCCCGTCCAGGACCGTGGATCCGCCGTCGTACCCGAAGGACACGTCGTCGAACTCGACGGTCGCGGGCGCGTCGGCGGGCAGCTCCTTGCCGCCGTCCTTCATGGTCGGCTCGGTGTCGATCAGCTCCAGGACGCGCTCGGTGCCGGCGCGGGCCTGCTGGCCGACGGTGAGGACCATCGCGAGCATGCGGACCGGCCCGACCAGCTGGGCGAGGTAGCTGGAGAAGGCGACGAAGGTGCCGAGCGTGATGTGCCCGCGCACCGCCAGCCAGCCGCCGAGGGCCAGCATGGCGACCTGGCCGAGGGCGGGGACGGCCTGGAGGGCGGGGGTGTACTTGCTGTTCAGCCGGATGGTCCGCAGCCGCCCGGCGAAGAGCTTGCGGCCGACCTTCCTCAGTTTCCCGGTCTCCTGCTCCTCCTGCCCGAAGCCCTTCACCACGCGTACGCCGCTCACCGCGCCGTCGACCACGCCCGCGACGGCGGCGGCCTGGGCCTGGGCGTACCAGGTGGCGGGGTGCAGCTTGCTGCGGCTGCGCCTGGCGATCCAGCCGAGCGCGGGCGCGACGGCGAGGGCGACCAGGGTCAGCGGCAGCGACAGCCACGCCATGATCACCAGGGACATCAGGAAGAGCAGGACGTTCCCGATGGTCATCGGGAGCATGAAGAGCAGGCCCTGGATCAGCTGCAGGTCGCTGGTGGCGCGGCCGACGACCTGTCCCGTGGACAGCTCGTCCTGGCGGCGGCCGTCGAGGCGGGTGATCGTGCCGTACATCTCGGTCCGCAGGTCGTGCTGGACGTCGAGGGCGAGGCGGCCGCCGTAGTAGCGGCGGATGTAGGTGAAGCCGTAGACGAGGACGGCGGCGCCGATCAGGGCGCCGGCCCAGGGGGCCATGGAACGGGTGTGGTTCCCGATCACGTCGTCGATGATCACCTTGGTGATCAGCGGGACGACGGCCAAGACGGCCATGCCGCCCAGGGAGGAGCCGAGGGCGAGGACGACGTCCTTCGGATACCGCCAGGCGTATGCCGCCAGGCGCCGTGCCCATCCCCGTTGCGCTGCCACGCGGGTGCCTTCCTGTCGACCTGCTCTACCGGAAGGCACCAACGTCAGGCGATGCGGATTTCATCCCTCCGCAACAAATCGCTCCGCGGGTTCGGCCGTCTTCCACGTGCGGGTGCGCTGTCAGATCCGTACCCAGTGATCGTCATGGCCGGACCCTTGTGCCGCTGCCAGGTCTGGAAGCGGATGGCGCGGCCGGCACCAGACCCTCGGAGTCGAGATCGGCACCCCTTTCGTCGGCGAGGTGGACGGCGGACCTCGGCTGGAGGGTCTGTGGGTCCAGGTCGCACAGGGAGGAGCGGTCCTCCAGCGCGGCCGGCGAACCGTCCCGGTCCACGAACAGGCGTTTCCGCCGACGAAGTTGGTGGCGCTCGCGGGCCCGGCGGCGGTCAGGGAGGTGGCCGCCGCCAGGCCGGCGGTTCCGTGCGAGCGGATGTCCTACGGGAGACCGGCCCGTGAACCGGCCCGTGCGGCGTCAGCCCTGCGACGGCGCCGGGACGACGGCCTCGCTGGGCCGGCTGGTCGGGGTGTAGAGCGCGGTCGCGGAGGTGGTCGGCACGAGGTCCTTGTGGATGGCCTTGGCGACGTTCTGGATGGTGGTGACGCCGTAGCTCATGGTGCTGTTGTCCTGCGTCAGCACCGAGATCATGTAGTCGTGGCCGGCGCCGTTGAAGGTGCCGAGGCTGTGCACCCGCCAGCCGTGTGTCGCGCGCTGCAGCCAGCCGTTCTTGACGTGCACGGAGACCGTGGACGGCGCACCGGCCGGGGTGCCCCAGCGCTGCGAGGAGATGACCTCGCCCATCAGCTTCAGGATGTAGGCGCGGGAGTTGTCGCTCAGCACGCTGTTCTTGGCGGTGACGAGCTTGAGCAGCTTCTGCTCGTCGGTGACGTTCTCCTGGGTCAGGCCCCAGTAGCCGTTCGCGCCCGGCACGGTCCTGGTCATCCCGGCGGCGGCCAGGAAGCCCTTGATCTTCGTCAGGCCCAGCTGCTTCCACAGCGCGGTCGTGGCGTCGTTGTCCGACTTCGTGATCATGGCCTTGGTGAGCGACACCTCACGGTCGGTCAGATAACGGTTGTGCTTCTTGGCGTCCCAGAGCAGCGTGGCGAGCACGGTCACCTTGACGGTGCTGGCCGAGTCGTAGGAGCTGGACGCGCGCAGGGTGCAGGTGGTGCTGGTGCTGCGGTCGTACAGGCCGATCGCGACCGTGCCCTTGCGGGTGGCCAGGGCGGCCGTGATGTCCTTCTGCAGCTTGGCGGCGAGGCCGGCCTTGGCCGACGTACAGCTGACGGCGGGCGTGGCCGCGGCGGCCGGGGTGGCGGCGGCCACGGTGGGTATCAGCACGCCGGCGCCGAGGGCTGCCGCCAGCACTCTGGCGCGGCGGGTCATGCGGTGGGTCATGGGAAGGTCCCCCTGGGAACGTGGACTGGGCGCACACCTGCGCCTGTTGGGTTGACTCGTCGGAGTGGCCGGAAGTTGTACGCATGGTCCCAGGGAGTGCGTTCCGACCACCCCGGGGGGAAGGCAACTTGTACGACCTCTTGGTGAACCCGCGTCCACAACGGCGGCGAGTGACTCTCGCCACCCCACAGCTCCCTCCCAGGCGCACCACAGTCCGCACCCATCGCCGGACTGCATGGTGCGCTGGTGACATCTGCCACCGATCCCCTCTCCCACGCGACGACCGCGACCCCCGACAGCCGTCCCCCGGCCGGCCCGCCGGACCGGGCGCCCCGCTGGTCGCTGCCCGTACTGCTCGCGATCCTGCTGCTGGCCGCCGTGCTCTACACCTGGAACCTCTCCGGGTCGAGCCTCAACACCTTCTACAGCGGCGCCGTCTGGGCCGGCACGAAGAGCTGGAAGGCCTGGTTCTTCGGGTCACTGGACCCGGGCAACTTCCTCACCGTCGACAAACCGCCGTTCGCGCTCATGGTCATGGGCCTGTCGTGCCGCCTCTTCGGCTTCGGCACCTGGCAGATGATGGCGCCGATGATCGTGGTGGCGCTGGCCACGATCTGGATCCTGCACACGTCCGTGAAGCGCGTGTGGGGGCACGGCGCGGCGGCGGTGGCCGCACTGGTCCTGGCCGTGACGCCGATCACGGTCGCCATCAACCGCGACAACAACCCCGACACACTGCTGGTGTTCCTCATGGTGTCGGGTGCGGCGCTGGCGCTGCGCGCCACCCGTGACGACAGGCTGCTGCCCCTGCTCGGCTCGGCGGCCTGCTTCGGCCTCGCCTTCAACACCAAGCTGCTCGCCGGCTACATCGCACTGCCGGCCGTCTTCGCGGTCCACCTCTACGCGTCCCGGGCCCCCTGGCTGAAGCGGCTCGTGCACCTGCTGCTCTCGGCGGTCGTCCTGGCCGTCGCCAGCTTCTGGTGGGCGCTGGCCGTCTCCCTGGTCCCGGCCGCCGACCGGCCGTACATCGGCGGTTCGACGGACGGCACCGCCTGGGATCTGATCACGGGCTACGACGGTCTCGGCCGGGTCTTCGGCGGCGAGGGCAACGGCGGAGGTGGCGGGGGCGGCGCGAGCTTCTCCGGCACCTCGGGCCTCGGCCGGATGTTCAACGACGTCCTCGGCGGCCAGATCTCGTGGCTGCTGCCCTTCTCGGCGATCGCGCTGATCGGCGGCCTGGTGCTGTGCGGGCGCGCCCCGCGCACGGACCTGAAGCGGATGGCGCTGGTCCTGTGGGGCGGCTGGACCGTCCTCCACTACGTCATCTTCGCCACGGCCCAGGGCACCATGCACCCCTACTACACGACCGCGCTCGCCCCGGGCATCGCGGTGCTGTGCGGCGGCGGTGGCGTGATGCTGGTGCAGGCCTTCCGCACCGACAAGCGGTGGGTGTGGGTGCTCCCGCTCGCCTTCGGCGTCACCGGCATCTGGGCGATCGTGTTGTTGCGCCGGGCCTCCGGCTGGAACACCTGGCTGTGGCCGGCGATCGGGCTGCTGACGGTGGCCGGCATCGTGGGCATGCTGGTCTTCCGCTCCGGCGGCAGGGCACGGCTCTGGGCCGCGTCGGTCGCCGTCGCGGTGGTGGCGGCGGTGGCCGGTCCGGCAGCGTACGCCTGGTCGGTGCCGTCGGGTTCCGGCGGCGGCATGGGCGGTACGAATCCCACGGCGGGGCCTTCGACAGGCGGCGGTTTCGGTGGTGGGCCCGGCGGAGGCCGGGGTGGCTTCCCGGGCGGCGGCGAGATTCCGGGCGGCTCCCAGCAGAGTGGCGGGAACGCCGAGGCGGGCGCCATGCCGGAGAACGGCGAGCTGCCCGGGGGCGGTCGGACGGCCCCGGGCGGGGCGAACGGCGAGCTGCCGCGCGGGGCGAACGGTGAGCTGCCGAGCGGTGGCCCCGGCGGCCAGAACGGTGGGTTCCCCGGATCCGGGCAGGCACCCGGCGGCACAAGTGGCTCCGGCACGGACCGACGGCGTGGCTTCGGCGGCGGCCCCGGTGGCGGAATGGGCGGCGAGACGAGCGACGAGCTGATCGCCTACCTGAAGAAGCACCAGGACGGCGCCACCTGGCTGCTGGCCGTGTCCAACTCCCAGTCCGCCGCGCAGCTGGAGCTGACCACCAAGGAGCCCGTCATCTCGATGTGGGGCTTCACCGGCAGCGACAACGCCATGACCGTCGCCAGGCTGACGGAACTGGTGAAGAAGGGCGAGCTGCACTACATCCAGCTGGGCGGCGGCATGACGGGCGGCGGCCCCGGTGGCGGCAACACCGTCGGCTCGGCGGTCACGTCCTGGGTGCAGAAGCACGGGACGAAGGTGAAGGAGAGCGCGTACAGCAAGAGTTCGACCTCCTCGGCATCCAAGTCGTCCTCGTCGCAGACCAACCAGTCGACCGTCTACCGACTCGACCCGTCGGACGTGAGCTGAGACGGCCGTCCACACAGCGCGCCAAGGGCTTCGACAACCCTTGGCGCGCTGCGCCGTCGACACAACGCTGAAGCGAGCGGCCCCACGGCCACTTGTTCACTCCTCGGCGAACAGCTCCGCCACGTTCAGCGCCGCGATCTCCCGAGGCTCGGGAAACGGCACGTGCAGCACCTTCTGTCACCATTACGCCGCCGCAAGTTCGCACCACACGAACTTCCCCCGGTCGCCGAACCGCGCCGTCGGCTGCCACCCCCAGTACTGCGCGCACGCCTTCACCAACCCCAGCCCCCTCCCCTCCTCCTCCAACTCCGCCACCTGCTCCAGCGGACGCGGCGGATCCGGCGGCGCGGGATCGCTGTCCCACGCCCCGATCCACACGGTGCCCTCCGGGGTTCGGCGCACCCTCAGCGCCGCCGGCCCCTTCGTGTGCCGAACCGCGTTCGACACCAGCTCCGCCGCCAGCAGCTCCGCCGTGTCCACCAGACCGATCAGCCCGTGCAGGGTCAGGATCAGGCGCAGGGTGCGGCGGCACACCGTCACCGCTCTGAGGTCGTTCGGAATGTAGAGGGTGTAGTCCCAGGACTCGGTGGGCTCGTTTTCAGGCATGCGTCATCAACTCCGGTCAGTGAGTGGGGATTTCGCGCGGTGGCATTGCCGCAGCCGTCACGGCAGGACGACACGGTGCACTTCCGTCGCGTGTGCGCTACGTCACCGACAGTAGGGCCACAATTTGGGACCGTGCAAGTCGTTGCCATAATCTGCCCCTCGAACGAGGGTGTTCTTCAGGCAAGTTGGCGGCGGGAAGGAAGACATGGCACGCAGGAAAGAGGCCACCGCACGCCAGGCGCGTCTGGGTGCCGAACTGCGCAAACTGCGTGAAGCCGCAGGGCTCAAGGGCCGTGAGGCCGCCGCGCTGCTGGGGACGGACTCGGCTCAGGTGAGCCAGATCGCGTTCGGCACGGCGGGAGTGAGCGAGGAGCGGGTACGACGCCTTGCCGCGCATTACGCCTGCACCGGCACCGAGTTGATCGAAGCGCTGGCGGCCATGGCCACGGACCGGACGTGCGGCTGGTGGGAGGAGTACCGGGGGACGTTGCCCAACTCGTTCCTCGATCTCTCCGAGCTGGAGCATCACGCGAGCTACCGGTGGGACGTGGACTTCCTGCACGTTCCCGGCCTCCTCCAGACCGAGGAGTACGCGCGCGCACTCTTCTCGTACGTCAACCCGGACTTCCCTGAGGGCGAGCTGGAACGCTGGGTGGAGCACCGTATGAGGCGACGGGCCATCCTCGAACGCCCCGACCCGGTTCCGTACGAGGCCGTGATCCACGAGGCGGCACTGCGCATCAGAGTCGTTGACCGCGCCTCGACCCGGGCGCAGCTCGCGCGGGTCCTGGAGCTGTCCGACGCCACTCATGTCACCGTGCGCGTCGTTCCGTTCGAGCTGGACTCCTTCGCCGGCGCCGGTAGCGCCATGGTGTATGCGGGCGGTCCCGTGCCCCAGCTGGACACGGTGGTACGCGACGGCCCTCACGGCACGCTCTTCATCGACGCCGAAGCCCAACTGGGCCGCTTTCGAACGCTCTTCCGTAGGGTAGAAGCGGTGTCACTCGAACCCGAACGTTCGCGTGACTTCATCCACAAGCTGGCCAAGGAGCTGTGAGGCGCCCCATGAGCACCCGATCCCCGTGGCGGAAGTCGTCGTACTCCGGCGGCGGCGAGGGAAACGCCTGCGTCGAAGTCGCCGACCTGCACACCCACATAGCCATCCGCGACTCGAAGGCCCCGGCCGGCGCCGCCCTCACCTTCCCGGCCACAGCCTTCGCACCGTTCCTCGATGCCCTGAAGAAAACCGGTGGAGCGGCGCCGCTGTGCGCCATTACCGTGCTGCCGAGCCAAGTCGTCTAGTCAAGGACGTGCCGTTGTACACCGTGTGAGACCTCCCGAGCGCTGATCGGTCGCGCGTCGCACATGTGCGCCGCGCTGCTTTTTGCTGCGGACTTCTCACTGAAACCGGTGTACTTCTGTGCTCAATGACTGGGTGGTCGCGCCCACCTGCCTGCCGCTCGTTCGCCGCCGTTGCCACGCGTGCGCGTCCGAGTACTTCCGGGCGAGCGGAAAATTTCGCGTCAACGCAAACCACAAGCTCCTCGACGCCTGGCTCCTCGTGCTCTGTACCGCTTGCGGGGAAACCGCAAAGCTCTCGGTCCTGGAGCGGCTGAACGTGCGCTCCGTACGACCTGAGCTGCTGGACCGGCTGCACGACAACGACCTTGGCCTGACAGCTGAGCTGCTCCAGGATCCGGTCGTGCAGCGCCGTAATCGCATCGCCCTCGACTGGGCGGGCGCGTGGCGCCTCGACACCGGCGGATCGGATCACCTGGACCGCGAGGTGATCGACGTCTCGGTCCGCTTCGCGGCACGGATCCCTGTCCGGCCGGTGCGACTGATCGCTGAAGGGTGCGGTCTTTCACGGGCCGAGGTCGAGAGGCTGATCGCGGAGGGGAAGCTCGTCTCGGCAGTCCGGCTGAGCGGCAGGCTCTCCGGCGACTTCACCTTCACGCTCAAGCGCTGAGCCCTCCTCGGGGCCATGGCCCGTCCGGCTTCATCCGCCGGGCGGGCCATGGCCCGCACGCCTCCGGGCCGAAGCAGTGCCGCTTGCCGTCACGGGGCAGGCAGGCGCGCACCTGGTCCAGGCCGGACCGGGCGACGGCGACCATCGGGGTGGCCAGGGAGTCGATCCGCCTCACCGGCACGGGATCCGCTCCACAGCCGTACACCTCGGGATCCTCGCCCGCCGGCTCGAGCAGGTGCCGGTGAGGCACACCCCTCGGATCCGGCCGCGCCGCTAGCCGAGATGCGTCGGCGCGAACATCCGCAGTACCGCCGGGACTACGACCACCGACGGCCCCGGTGCCGCCAGCGCCTTCGCCAGGTCCTCCTCCAGGGTCTCCGGGGTCGTACGGACCCCCGGCACACCGAAGGACTCCGCGAGCGCCACGTAGTCCGGGCGCGTCAGCTCCGTCGCCGTCGGCCGGCCGAAGGCGTCCGTCATGTACTCGCGGAGGATGCCGTAGCCGCCGTCGTCGACGATCAGCCAGGTGACCGGCAGGTCGTACTGGCGGGCCGTGGCCAGTTCCGCGATCGAGTACAGCGCGCCGCCGTCGCCCGACACCGCCAGCACCGGGCGCGTGGGATCCGCCGCCGCCGCGCCGAGCGCCGCCGGGAAGCCGTAGCCGAGGCCGCCGGCTCCCTGGGCCGAGTGCATGGTGTTGGTACCCCGGGGGTCGAAGGCCGACCACGCCCAGTACGCCAGGATCGTCATGTCCCAGAAGGACGGCGAACCCGCGGGCAGCGCACGCCGGACGGCCCCCAACGCCTCCTGCTCCAGGGTGAGTTCCTGGCCCGCGATACGGGCCGCCACCTTCTCCAGCAGCTCCCGTACGCGCTCCGGCGCCGACTCGTCCGTGCGCTCCCGCACCGTCTCCAGCAGCGCCTGCAAAGCCAGGCGCGCGTCCGCGTGGATGCCGAGGGCAGGGTGGTTGGACTCCAGTTTGCCGAGGTCGGCCTCGATCTGGATCACCCGGCCGCGCGGCTTGAACGTGTGGTAGTTGGAGGAGAGTTCGCCCAGGCCCGAGCCGACCACCAGCAGAACGTCGGCGTCCTCCAGGAAGTCCGTCGTGTACCGGTCCTCCAGCCAGGACTGCATCGACAGCGGGTGCTCCCACGGGAACGCGCCCTTGCCGCCGAACGTCGTCACCACCGGCGCGTCCAGCTTCTCGGCCAGCGCCCTCAGCTTCCCGGCGGCGTCCGACCGTACGACCCCACCGCCCGCGATGATCGCCGGGCGGGCCGCCCGCGACAGCAGCTCGGCGGCCACCGCCGTCAGTTCGGGGCGCGGGAGAAGGTCCTCCGGCGTCGCGTCCGGTGCCGTCACCACCGGCAGGGCGGTCGCAGCGAGCAGTACGTCCTGCGGGATCTCCACCCACACCGGGCCGTGCGGTGCCGTCAGCGCCGACTTCCAGGCCGCCGCGATCGCGGACGGGATCTGGGACTGCGTACGGACCGTGTGAACCGACTTCACCACGCCCCGGAACGAGGCCGCCTGGTCGGGGAGTTCGTGCAGATAGCCGTGGCGGCCGCCGCCCAGGCCCGCCGTCGGGATCTGGCTGCTGATCGCCAGCACGGGGGCCGAGGCCGCCGCCGCCTCCTGCAGAGCGGCCAGCGACGTCAGCGCGCCCGGGCCCGTCGAGAGCAGCAGGGGCGCCGCCTCACCCGTGATCCGGCCGTACGCGTCCGCCGCGAAGCCCGCGTTGTTCTCCACCCGCAGGCCGACATAGTGGAGGGAGGACCTGCGCAGGGCGTCGAACATGCCGAGGGCGTGCTGGCCGGGCAGGCCGAAGACCGTGGTCGCGCCGAGCCCGGCCAGCGTCTCCACGACCAGGTCTCCGCCGTTGCGGCCGGGAGGGGGATTCAGCGCGGCCGCCGTCTGCTGATCGGTCGGGCGGAGCACCAGGTCGTGGTCGTGAGTCACTTCGCTTCCGAGTCCTTCCGGGCCGCCGCGATCTGGCGGCTCATGATGGTGGTCAGTTCGTAGGCCGTGTGGGAGGCGGCCACGGAGGTGATCTCGGCGTGGTCGTACGCCGGCGCCACCTCGACGACGTCCGCCGAGACCAGGTTGCAGGACGCCAGGCCGCGCAGGATCTCCAGCAGCTCGCGGGAGGTCATGCCGCCCGCCTCCGGGGTTCCCGTGCCGGGCGCGTGCGCCGGGTCGAGGCAGTCGATGTCGATGGAGATGTACAGCGGGCGGTCGCCGATGCGCTGGCGGAGCTGGTCGGCGACCTCGTCGGCGCCCCGGCGGTAGATGTCGGCGGAGGTGACGATGCCGAAGCCCATCTTCTCGTCGTCCGTCAGGTCCTGCTTGCCGTACAGCGGGCCGCGGGTGCCGACGTGGGAGAGGGCGGAGGTGTCGAGGATGCCCTCCTCCACCGCGCGGCGGAACGGGGTGCCGTGGGTGTACTCGGCACCGAAGTAGGTGTCCCAGGTGTCGAGGTGGGCGTCGAAGTGGAGCAGGGCGACCGGGCCGTGCTGCTTCGCCACCGAGCGCAGCAGCGGGAGGGCGATGGTGTGGTCGCCGCCCAGGGTCATCAGACGGGCGCCCGTGCCGAGCAGTTCGTCCGCCGCGGCCTCGACGGTCTCGACGGCCTCGTTGATGTTGAACGGGTTCACCGCGATGTCGCCGCCGTCGGCGACCTGCGCCAGGGCGAAGGGGGAGGCGTCCTGCGCGGGGTTGTACGGGCGCAGCAGCCGGGACGCCTCGCGGATGGCGTTGCCGCCGAAGCGGGCGCCCGGCCGGTACGAGACGCCGGAGTCGAACGGCACGCCCACCACGGCGACGTCGGCGGTGCCGACCTCGTCCAGGCGGGGCAGCCGGGCGAAGGTCGCGGGACCGGCGTACCGCGGGATGCGGGAGGAGTCGACGGGGCCGCGGGGCGTCTCGTTGCTGCTCATGGTCAAATGCCTTCTTTCTTGCGCTTCGTCGCGCATGTACTGTTTGTGCCGCATGTACTGCTTGTCATACGACTCTACTGGTGAGCCGGGACCGGCTCGGACGCGAGTTCGGGGTTCCGTCCGGCGAGGCGCTCGCGCCAGGTGGCGAGAACCGTCTCGTCGGTGGGCCTGGTCGCCAGGGAGACGGCGACGTAGGCGGCGAGGGAGGCGAGCAGGCCGTAGTAGACGGGCTCGTTGGCGAGGATGCCGTAGCCGGCCATCAGGCCGATCACCGCGAGGCCGCCGACGATCACGGAGGCCAGCGCGCCCTGCACCGTGCCGCGCTTCCACAGCAGGCCGCCGAGGATGGGCACGAGCAGGCCGCCGACGAGGAGGTTGTAGGCGACCGTCAGCGCCTCGACCACGTTGTTCAGCGCGATCGCCGTGCCGATCACCACCACGCCCATGATCAGGATGAAGGCGCGGTTGCCGCTGACCTCGTCGTGCCCCTCGCCGTCCCGTCGTACGGCACCCTTCAGGCGCGACCAGATGTCGTTGTTGGCGACCGTGGCGCAGGCGATCAGGGCGCCGGAGGAGGTGGACATCACGGCGGCGAGGGCGGCGGCCAGGACCAGGCCGCGCACGCCGACGGGGAGTTCGTCCTTGACGATGGTGGCGAAGGCGTCGTCGGGGCTGCCGAGCTTGGGGTAGAGCACCTTGGCGGCCGTGCCGATCACCGCGCCGGCGAGGGCGTAGGCCAGACAGTAGGTTCCGGCCACCGTGCCGCCCCACTTGGCGGTCCTGTCGCTGCGGGCGGTGAACACGCGCTGCCAGATGTCCTGGCCGATCAGCATGCCGAACGTGTAGATCAGGACATAGGTGAAGATCGTCTGACCGCCGATGCCCAGCGGGTCGAAGTACGAGGTCGGCAGCTTGGCCTTCATCTCGGAGAAGCCGCCCGCCTTGACGACCGCGATCGGCAGGAGCAGGAGCAGCACACCGATCGTCTTGACCACGAACTGCACCATGTCGGTGAGGGTGATCGACCACATGCCGCCGAGGGTGGAGTAGGCGACGACGATCGAGCCGCCGAGGATGATCGCGACGGTCCGGTTCATGTCGAAGAGGACGTCGAAGATCGTGGCGTAGGCGATGGTCGAGGTGACCGCCAGCATCAGGGTGTACGCCCACATGACCACGCCGGAGATCACCCCGGCCCGGCCGCCGTAGCGCAGGTCCAGCATCTCGGAGACGGTGTAGACCTTCAGCCGGGCGATGCGGGCGGAGAAGAAGACGGACAGGGCGAGCAGGCCGAGGCCGATGGTGAAGACCATCCAGGCGCCGGAGAGGCCGTACTGGTAGCCGAGGCCCACGCCGCCGATGGTGGAGGCGCCGCCGAGGACGATCGCCGCCATGGTGCCGGAGTACATGGCCGGGCCCAGGCGGCGGCCCGCCACGAGGAAATCGCTCTTGGACTTGGCGCGGCGCATGCCCCACCAGCCCATCGCCAGCATGCCGGCGAGATAGACGACGATCACTGTGTAGTCGACGGCCATGGGGCCCTCCTTCGCGCACATTCCGGTGGCGTGTCGTGCAGATGCGGTGGGGACGAGCCGGCGACAGATCGCGGGGACATCCGCCCGTACCCGCGGCCGCCGGTCTGACTTGACACTAGGTGGCCGGAAAGCGACTGCGAAGTGTACGTTTCATCCATATGAATAGGGCGGAGTGAAGGGTACGCACATCATGCCGGAAACAACCGCCCCGATGACCCCGGCGGTCCCACCGACCCCACCGGTCCCGCTCTCGGCCCTGCTGGCCCGGGAGGACCTCGGCCTGCGCCAGATCGCGGGCCCGTCCGAGCCCTCGACCGTGATCCACTGGGCGCACACCTCGGAGATGGCCGACCCGTACCCGTATCTGCTGGGCGGCGAGCTGCTGCTCACGGCGGGGGTGCACATCCCGGAGGCGGCCGGATCGGGCACGTACTTCGACGACTATGTCTCCCGGATCGTGGCGGCGGGCGGTGCCGCCCTCGGCTTCGGGCTCGCCCCCGTCCACGACACGGTGCCGCGCGCGCTCGTGGCGGCCTGCGAGCGCTACGGCCTCCCCCTCCTGGAGGTCCCGCCCCAGACCACGTTCTCCGGCGTGGCCCGCGCGGTGTGGCAGCTGATGGCCCAGGCCCGGCTGGCCGAACTCCGCCGCGTCACGGAGGCCCAGCAGAGCCTGGCGGCGGCGGCCTCCCGCCCGGATCCGGTGCCGTCGGTGCTGCGCCAGCTGGCCCAGCGCCTGGCCGGGCACGCGGTCCTGCACGGCCCCGACGGCACCGAGATCGCGGCGGCGGGCCGGGAGCCGGCGGAGGGGGTCAGGGAGGCGCTCGCGGAGCTCTCGGGCGTGGTGCGGCCCACGGGGCGCACGGCACCCAGGGCCACCTCCGCGACCGACACCGTCGGCGCCACCCACCTGGCCGTCTACGCCCTCGGCGCCGGCGAGGGGTTCGTGCTCGGCGTGGCCTCCCCCCGGCGCGACCCCGGTGATCACACCATCGCGTCCGTCGCCGCCGTCCTGCTGTCCTTGCTGACCGGTGAGCACCACAGCGGCACCGGTGCCGCCCGTTCCTCCGCTCTCGTACGGCTGTTGCTGGGCTCCCCGCCCGAGGAGGTGGCCCCGCTGCTCGGCACCGGACGGTGGCTGGTCGTGCACGCGCGGCCGGAGGCTCAGCTGCCCGATGCCGTCGCGGCGTCCGGGCTCGGTGCCGCGCTGGGCTCACCGCTGGTCGACCTCGGGCATGACGTCGTACGGGTGCTGGTGCCGGGCGGGCGGTTGCCGGAGCCGCAGGCCGGGTGGACGCTCGGGGTGAGCGCGGCCGTGGAGGCGTCCGAGTGGCGGGCCGCCGATGCGCAGGCGGCCCGTGCCCTCGCCCGGGCCCGGGCCACCCGCACCCCGCTGGTCCGGCACGGCGCCCGGCCGGGCCTGCAGGATCTGGTGCCGCGGGCGGACGCCGAGGCACACGCCCGCGCGCTGCTCGCCCCGCTCACCGGTCGGCCCGAGCTCGCCGAGACCCTGCGCAACTGGCTGGCGCTGCACGGCAGCTGGGACCGTACGGCGGTGGCCATGGACGTGCACCGCAACACCGTGCGGCAGCGCATCGCCCGCTGCGCCGCCCTGCTGGACACCGACCTGGACGACCCGGACGTCCGCATGGAACTGTGGTTCGCGCTGCGCCGGGGCTGACCGGGCGCGTGAGGCGCGTCCCAGCGGGCGACATGCCGAGGACGGGCCGTGGCGCGCTGCCTCACAATGGAGGCATGCCGATACCCGGGACACCCAGCCGCGCCCAGCTCGTCGACCATCTGGTGAGGACCCGTATCGCGGGGGACGTCGCCACGCCCCGCGAGAACAACCTCTCCCACTACCGTCAGCTCGCCAACGGTGTCCGCAACTTCTGGCTCGGCCTGGAGCTGGGCGACCGCTGGGCGGACGAGCAGGACGTGCTCGCGGTGATGGCCGAGAGAGCCGGCGTGAACGACGATCCCGAGTACCGGTACGGGCAGGACACGATCGACCCCGAGCTGACCGTGGACGCGCTGGAGCGGATGGCGGCGCGGCTGCGCAAGGCGGCCGAGGACCGGCAGCGGGTGCTGTTCGCCACCGGGCATCCGGGCGGCCTGCTGGACGTGCACCGGGCGACGGCCGCCGCGCTGCGGGCCGCCGGCTGCGAGATCGTGGTCATCCCGGACGGGCTGCAGACGGACGAGGGGTACGTCATGCAGTTCGCGGACGTCGCGGTGCTGGAGCACGGGGCGACGCTGTGGCACACCCACTCCGGGGAGCCGATGCGGGCCGTTCTGACGGGACTTGAGCGCGAGGGTCGCGCGCTGCCGGACCTGGTCGTCGCCGACCACGGGTGGGCGGGGTACGCGGGTCAGCACGGCATCGACTCCGTGGGATACGCCGACTGCAACGACCCGGCGCTGTTCCTCGCCGAGTCCGAGGGCACCCTCCAGGCCGTCGTGCCGCTCGACGACCATGTGGTGAGCCCGCGTCACTACGACCCGATGACGGCGTATCTGCTGGCGGCTGCCGGACTTTCCTGACGGTCCCGTGCTGTCGGCACGGCACTGTGCGGCCCCGTGAGCGGAGCCGCACAGTGTGGGCGCGATCGTGCCGGGTCGGTTACCGCCCGCCGCCGCCCCAGTTGCCACCCCAGTTGCCGCCACCCCAGTTGCCGCCACCCCTGTTGCCCCCGCCCCAGTTGCCCCAACCCCAGTTGCCCCAGCCCCGGTTGCCCCAGCCGCCGCCGCGGCAGTGGTGGCGACGGTGACCGTTGTGGTGACGGCCCCAGCCGTTGCCGCCCCAGCCGGAACTGTAGGCGTGGGCCGTGGGAGTTGCGGGGGCCGCCGAGGCCGTGCCGGCCGTGCCGATCGCGGCCCCGCCGGCAAGCAGGAGGCCTGTTGCGGACATCACGACATAACGCTTGAAGCGCTGAGCTCGCATGGGATTACCCTTCTGTCTCCATCAACTCCCGCGGCTCCGTGGGGAAGGCGCGGTGTGGATGGCCGGCGCCGTGCTCACTGAGAGGAAGGCACGGCGCGCTCTTCAGGTGTCGCCGCAGCGGGTGTGCTCCACGAACGTCGCCGCCGACGTCTGCCGTTCCGGGAAACCGGAACCGCCGGCCGGTTACGCCATGTACTGCGGCTGTCACTCATAGAGATTAGTGCCACACCCGTCACTCGGCACCTCGGAGCAACTTCAGTCACGCGGAACGCGGACCACGCCCTCCTGGATGACGGTGATCGCGAGCTGTCCGTCCTGTGTGTAGATCCGGGCCTGGCCGAGGCCGCGGCCGCCGTGCGCGGACGGCGACTCCTGGTCGTACAGCAGCCAGTCGTCGGCGCGGAAGGGACGGTGGAACCACATCGCGTGGTCCAGGGAGGCGCCCACGACGTCACCGACCGCCCAGCCGCCGCGGCCGTGCGCGAGCAGCACGGAGTCGAGGAGGGTCATGTCGGAGACGTAGGTGGCGAGGACGACGTGGAGCAACGGGTCGTCGTCCAGCTTGCCGTTGGTGCGGAACCAGACCTGTGAGTGCGGCTCACGCGGTTCGCCGAACTGCCCGTACGGCGGCTCCTCCACGTACCTGAGGTCGATCGCCTCGCGGGCCTCGATGAACTTCTCGACGACCTCGGGGGCGAGATGGCCGTAGCCGCGCAACCGCTCCTGCGAGGTGGGCAGGGTGGCCGGGTCGGCCGAGGCGGGCATGGGCGCCTGGTGCTCGAGGCCCTCCTCGAGCGTCTGGAAGGACGCCGAGAGATGGAAGATCGGCTTGCCGTGCTGGACGGCGACCACGCGGCGGGTGGTGAAGGACCGGCCGTCGCGGATGCGGTCGACGGTGTAGACGATCGGTGCGCCGGGGTCGCCGGGGCGCAGGAAGTAGGCGTGCAGCGAATGGGCGGGCCGGTCCGCGGGGACCGTACGCCCGGCGGCGACCAGCGCCTGCGCCGCGACCTGCCCGCCGAAGACGCGGGGTACGACGGCGGAGCGGGACTGGCCGCGGAAGATGTTCTCCTCGATCTGCTCGAGGTCGAGCAGATCGAGGAGATCCTGGAGTGCCTGGCTCATGGCATCTAGTTGTACAGGCCAGTGATTGCGGTGGTGACAGGTCCGTCTTACAGGCCCATGTCCTTCGCGATGATCGTCTTCATGATCTCGCTGGTGCCGCCGTAGATGCGGTTGACGCGGTTGTCCGCGTACAGGCGGGCGATCGGGTACTCGTTCATGTAGCCGTAGCCGCCGTGCAGCTGGAGGCAGCGGTCGATGACGCGGTGGGCGACCTCGGTGCAGAACAGCTTCGCGGAAGCGGCCTCGGCGGGGGTCAGTTCGCCCGCGTCCAGGGCCTCCGTCGCGCGGTCGGCGACGGCCTCGGCGGCGTCGACCTCGGCCTGGCAGGCGGCCAGTTCGAACTTGGTGTTCTGGAAGTGGGCGACCGGCTTGCCGAAGACGGTGCGCTCCTGCACGTACTGCTTGGCGAACCGGACGGCGGCCTTGGCCTGCGCGTAGGCGCCGAAGGCGATGCCCCAGCGCTCGGAGGCGAGGTTGTGGCCGAGGTAGGAGAAGCCCCTGTTCTCCTCGCCGAGCAGGTCCTCGACCGGGACCTTGACGTCGACGAAGGCCAGCTCGGCGGTGTCGGAGGTCTTCAGGCCCAGCTTGTCCAGCTTGCGGCCGACGGAGTAGCCCTCGGACTTGGTGTCCACGGCGAACAGGGAGATGCCGTGGCGGCGGTCCTCGGCGGTGGGCGCTGCCGTGCGGGCGCAGACGATCACCTTGTCGGCGTGCACGCCGCCGGTGATGAAGGTCTTGGCGCCGTTGAGGACGTAGTGCGTGCCGTCCTCGCTGAGCTTGGCGGTGGTCTTCATGCCGGCCAGGTCCGAGCCCGTCCCCGGCTCGGTCATGGCGATGGCCCACATCTCCTCGCCGGTGACGAACTTCGGCAGGTAGCGCTTCTTCTGCTCGTCCGTGGCCAGCATCTTGATGTAGGGCAGGGCGAGCAGGACGTGGACGCCGGAGCCGCCGAAGCTCACGCCCGCGCGGGCGGTCTCCTCGTAGAGGACGGCCTCGAACTTGTGGGTGTCCATGCCCGCGCCGCCGAACTCCTCGGGCACGCTGATGCCGAAGATGCCCAGCTCGCCGAGCTTGTAGTAGAAGTCGCGCGGCGCCTGGCCGGCGGCGAACCACTCGTCGTAGACCGGCACGACCTCGGCCTCGATGAAGGCGCGCAGGGTCTCCCGGAACGCCTCGTGATCCTCGTTGAACACCGTACGGCGCACGCCGCCCACCTCCACGTTCCTGTCTAAGCGCTTGCTCAGACTCGAAGATACCGGCGAGTACGGCGATGCGTCCAGAGATCCAGGTCACTCTCGAGCGGAGGCGACAGGACTCACAGTGCGCTGCGGAAGCGCGTACGGGCCGGGAAGCGTGCATGGGCGAGGAGGGCCGCACGCGCGCGGATCAGCACGCCGTCGAGCGTGATGCCGTGGCGGAGGTCGCGGCCCGGGTGCTGAGTCAGGTGCTCGCGCACCCACGCACGCGTGGCCCGCGCCCGCCGCTCCCCCTCATAGTCGCCGAACCGGCGGACGGTCCCGGTCAGGGACGGCCGGGCGGTGGGCGTCACGCGATCATCGCTCCCGCCGCCACCGCGCTCAGTCCTCCCCCAGCGCGCCCGGTCCCCCCAGCGCGCTCAGTCCTCCCCCGCCGCCTCGAACGCCCCCCGGGCCATCCGGTGCAGCAGGGCCGCCGTGGCGCCGCGGCCCGGGAGGGTGCCCGCGCGGCCCAGGTGGGGGGTGGAGTTCAGGAGGCCGAAGACCGAGTGGACGGCCGAGCGGGCCGAGGGTTCGGACAGGGCCGGGTAGACCTCGCGGACCACCTCCACCCACAGCTCGACGTACTGCCGCTGGAGCTGGCGCACCAGCTTGCGGTCGCTGTCGCGCAGGCGGTCCAGCTCGCGATCGTGCAGGGTGATGAGGGGACGGTCGTCCAGGGCGAAGTCGATGTGGCCCTCGATCAGGGAGTCCAGGACCGCCGAGGCGCCGCTCCGGCCGTCCGCCTCCGCCAGGCGGCGCTTCGCGCCCGTCAGCAGCTGGCCGCTGATGCCGACCAGCAGCTCGGCGAGCATCGCGTCCTTGCCCGCGAAGTGCCGGTACAGACCGGGGCCGCTGATGCCCACAGCGGCGCCTATCTCGTCGACGCCGACGCCGTGGAAACCGCGCTCGGCGAAGAGCCGGGCGGCCTCCTTGAGGATCTGCTCGCGGCGGGTCGGGGCGTCGGTTCTGGTGACCATGCAGGCAATTCTAGACAGCGAGGTTAGCGGTCGTTAACCTGGAGGAAATGGTTAACGCTCATTAACACGTTCGACCAACAGGTTCGATCACCGGTGAGGGGACCGCAGGATGCAGGAGGCACCGGAGCTTCGGAGCGCGGCAGATCCCGCGTCGGAGGCCTGGCGGGCCAATGAACAGGCGCATCTCGCGCTCGTCGAGGAGTTGCGCGGCAAGCTGGCCGCGGCGGCTCTCGGCGGCGGCGAGAAGGCGCGGGCCCGGCACACCGCGCGGGGCAAGCTGCTGCCGAGGGACAGGGTGGACACGCTGCTGGATGCGGGGTCGCCGTTCCTGGAGCTGGCGCCCCTCGCGGCCGACGGGATGTACGACGGGCAGGCCCCGGCCGCCGGGGTGATCGCCGGGATCGGGCGGGTCAGCGGGCGCGAGTGCGTGATCGTCGCCAATGACGCCACGGTGAAGGGTGGGACGTACTACCCGATGACCGTGAAGAAGCACCTGCGCGCCCAGGAGGTGGCCCTCGACAACCGGCTGCCGTGCGTTTACCTCGTGGACTCCGGCGGCGCCTTCCTGCCGATGCAGGACGAGGTGTTCCCGGACCGGGACCACTTCGGGCGGATCTTCTACAACCAGGCCCGGATGTCCGGCGCCGGCATCCCGCAGATCGCCGCCGTGCTCGGCTCCTGCACGGCCGGCGGGGCGTATGTGCCCGCCATGAGCGACGAGGCCGTGATCGTCCGCAATCAGGGGACGATCTTCCTCGGCGGGCCGCCCCTGGTGAAGGCCGCCACCGGCGAGGTCGTCACGGCGGAGGAGCTGGGCGGCGGCGAGGTCCACTCCCGGATCTCCGGCGTCACCGACCACCTCGCCGAGGACGACGCGCACGCCCTCAGGATCGTGCGGAACATCGTCGCCACGCTCCCGGCCCGGCAGTCGCTGCCCTGGGAGGCCCAGCCGGCCGTCGAGCCCAAGGTGGACCCCTACGGGCTGTACGGCGCGGTCCCGGTCGACTCCCGTACCCCCTACGACGTACGCGAGATCATCGCCCGTATCGCCGACGGCTCCCGTTTCGCCGAGTTCAAGAGCGAGTTCGGGCAGACGCTCGTCACCGGGTTCGCGCGGATCCACGGCCACCCGGTCGGGATCGTCGCCAACAACGGCATCCTCTTCTCCGAGTCCGCCCAGAAGGGCGCCCACTTCATCGAGCTGTGCGACCAGCGCGGGATCCCGCTGGTGTTCCTGCAGAACATCTCCGGGTTCATGGTCGGCAGGGACTACGAGGCGGGCGGTATCGCCAAGCACGGCGCCAAGATGGTGACGGCGGTGGCGTGCACGCGCGTGCCCAAGCTGACCGTGGTGGTCGGCGGGTCGTACGGCGCGGGCAACTACTCGATGTGCGGCCGGGCCTACTCCCCCCGCTTCCTGTGGATGTGGCCCAACGCCAAGATCTCCGTCATGGGCGGCGAGCAGGCCGCGTCCGTCCTCGCGACCGTCAAGCGGGACCAGCTGGAGGCCCGTGGAGAGGCCTGGCCCGCCGAGGACGAGGAGGCCTTCAAGGCGCCGATCCGCGCGCAGTACGAGCGCCAGGGCAACGCCTACTACGCCACCGCCCGCCTCTGGGACGACGGCGTGATCGACCCGCTGGAGACCCGTCAGGTGCTGGGTCTGGCCCTGACCGCTTGTGCCAATGCGCCGCTGGGCGAGCCCCAGTTCGGCGTCTTCCGGATGTGAGGAGGGGAACCGTGTTCGACACAGTGCTGGTCGCCAACCGGGGCGAGATCGCCGTACGCGTCATCCGTACGCTCCGCTCGCTGGGCGTGCGCTCGGTGGCGGTCTTCTCCGACGCCGACGCCGACGCGCGGCACGTCCGGGAGGCCGACACGGCCGTACGGATCGGCCCTGCGCCGGCCGCCGAGAGCTATCTGTCGGTGGAGCGGCTGCTGGAGGCCGCCGTCCGTACGGGTGCGCAGGCGGTCCATCCCGGGTACGGCTTCCTCGCCGAGAACGCGGGCTTCGCGCGCTCGTGCGAGGAGGCGGGGCTCGTCTTCATCGGGCCGCCGGCGGACGCGATCGCGCTCATGGGCGACAAGATCCGCGCCAAGGAGACGGTGCAGGCGGCCGGGGTGCCGGTGGTGCCGGGAGGCCGGGACCCCGAGCTGGCCGAGGCGGCCCGCGCGCTCGGCGCACCCGTACTGCTCAAGCCCTCCGCCGGTGGTGGCGGCAAGGGCATGCGGCTGGTGCGGGACATGACCGTGCTGGAGGAGGAGATCGCCGCCGCCCGCCGCGAGGCCCGCGCCTCCTTCGGCGACGACACCCTGCTGGTGGAGCGGTGGATCGACCGGCCCCGGCACATCGAGATCCAGGTGCTGGCCGACGGCCACGGAAACGTCGTGCACCTCGGCGAGCGCGAGTGCTCGCTCCAGCGGCGGCACCAGAAGATCATCGAGGAGGCGCCCAGCGTGCTCCTCGACGAGGCCACGCGCGCGGCGATGGGCGAGGCGGCCGTACAGGCGGCCCGCAGCTGCGGGTACCGGGGTGCGGGCACGGTGGAGTTCATCGTGCCGGGCAGCGACCCCTCGCAGTACTACTTCATGGAGATGAACACCCGCCTCCAGGTGGAGCACCCGGTCACCGAACTCGTCACCGGACTGGACCTGGTGGAGTGGCAGCTGCGGGTCGCGGCCGGCGAGGAGCTGGGCTTCACGCAGGACGACGTGACGCTCACCGGGCACGCGGTGGAGGCCCGCATCTGCGCCGAGGACCCCGCGCGGGGTTTCCTCCCCTCCGGCGGCACGGTCCTGCTCCTGAACGAACCGCGGGGCGACGGCGTCCGCACCGACTCGGGGCTCAGTGAGGGCACGGAGGTCGGGAGCCTGTACGACCCGATGCTGTCCAAGGTGATCGCCCACGGCCCCGACCGGGAGACCGCGCTCCGGAAGCTGCGGGCGGCCCTGGCGGAGACGGTCACGCTGGGCGTGCAGACCAACGCGGGGTTCCTGCGGCGGCTGCTGGCGCATCCGGCGGTCGTCCGGGGCGACCTGGACACCGGACTGGTCGAACGGGTCGTGGACGACCTGGTCACCACGGACGTGCCGGAGGAGGTGTACGAGGCGGCGGCCGCCGTACGCACGAAGGCACTGCAGCCCTACGCGGACGGCTGGATCGACCCCTTCTCGGTGCCGAGCGGCTGGCGGCTCGGCGGCACCCCGAAGCCGCCCGCCTTCCACCTCCGGGTCCAGGACCCGGTGACGTACACCCCGCGCGGCACGGCGACCGTCGCCGATGCCACGGTCCGCGTCACCCTCGACGGCGTACGGCACACCTTCCACCGCGCCGGTGACTGGATCGGCCGGTCCGGCGACGCCTGGCAGGTACGGGACCACGACCCGGTGGCCGCGTCCCTCAGCCGGTCCGCGCACGCGGGCGCCGACTCCCTCACCGCGCCGATGCCCGGCACGGTGACCGTGGTCAAGGTGGCCGTCGGCGACGAGGTGACCGCCGGGCAGAGCCTGCTGGTGGTGGAGGCGATGAAGATGGAGCACGTCATCTCCGCCCCGCACGCGGGCACGGTCGCCGAGCTGGACGTGACCCCGGGCACGACGGTCGCGATGGACCAGGTGCTCGCCGTGATCGCACCGCACGACGAAGAAGGGGTGGTGGCGCAGTGACCGTGAACGGTCTCCCCATGGTCGTACCGGCGTCCGGACTGCCCGCGCGGGTGCGGATCCACGAGGTCGGCGCGCGCGACGGGCTGCAGAACGAGAAGCGGACCGTACCGACCGAGATCAAGGCGGAGTTCATCCGCCGGCTCGCCGGCGCGGGTCTGACGACGATCGAGGCGACGAGCTTCGTGCACCCCAAGTGGGTGCCCCGACTCGCGGACGCGGAGCAGCTGTTTCCCCTGGTGAAGGACCTGGACGTCGCCTTGCCGGTCCTGGTGCCCAACCAGCGCGGCCTGGACCGCGCGCTGGCGCTCGGCGCCGGCCGGGTCGCCGTCTTCGCCAGCGCCACCGAGTCCTTCGCGAAGGCCAACCTCAACCGCACGCTGGACGAGTCGCTGGCCGTGTTCGAGCCGGTGGTGCGGCAGGCCAAGGACCGGGGCGTGCATGTGCGCGGCTATGTGTCCATGTGCTTCGGCGACCCGTGGGAGGGTGCCGTCCCGCTGCACCAGGTGGCCCGCGTCTGTACGGCCCTGAGGGACATGGGCTGCGACGAGCTGAGCCTCGGCGACACGATCGGCGTGGCCACTCCGGGCCACGTGCTCGAACTGCTCTCCCTCCTCAACGAGAAGGGCGTGCCGACGAACGTGGTCGGCGTGCACTTCCACGACACCTACGGCCAGGCGCTCGCGAACACCCTGGCCGCCCTCCAGCACGGCGTCACCACCGTGGACGCCTCGGCGGGCGGGCTCGGCGGCTGCCCGTACGCGAAGTCCGCCACCGGCAACCTCGCCACCGAGGACCTCGTCTGGATGCTGCACGGACTCGGCATCGAGACCGGGGTCGACCTCGGCCGTCTCACCGCCACCAGCGTGTGGATGGCCGCCCATCTGGACCGGCCCAGCCCGTCCCGTACCGTCCGCGCTCTCTCCCACAAGGACCAGTGATCAGCATGGACCACCGTCTCAGCCCCGAGCTGGAGGAACTCCGCCGTACGGTGGAGGAGTTCGCGCACGATGTCGTGGCGCCGAAGATCGGCGACTTCTACGAGCGGCACGAGTTCCCGTACGAGATCGTCCGCGAGATGGGCCGCATGGGTCTGTTCGGGCTGCCGTTCCCCGAGGAGTACGGCGGTATGGGCGGCGACTATCTGGCGCTGGGCATCGCCCTGGAGGAACTGGCCCGGGTCGACTCGTCGGTCGCCATCACCCTGGAGGCGGGCGTCTCGCTCGGCGCCATGCCCCTGCACTTGTTCGGCACGGAGGAGCAGAAGCGCGCGTGGCTGCCCCGCCTGTGCTCGGGCGAGATGCTGGGCGCCTTCGGCCTGACCGAGCCGGACGGCGGCAGCGACGCGGGCGCGACCCGTACGACGGCCCGCCTGGACCCGGACACCGACGAATGGGTGATCAACGGCACGAAGTGCTTCATCACCAACTCGGGCACGGACATCACCGGTTTGGTGACGGTCACCGCCGTGACCGGCCGCAAGCCGGACGGCAGGCCGCAGATCTCGGCGATCATCGTCCCGTCCGGCACCCCGGGCTTCACGGTGGCGGCGCCCTACTCGAAGGTCGGCTGGAACGCCTCCGACACCCGTGAGCTGTCGTTCGCCGATGTCCGGGTCCCGGCCGCCAACCTGCTCGGCGAGGAGGGCCGCGGCTACGCCCAGTTCCTGCGCATCCTGGACGAGGGCCGGATCGCGATCGCGGCCCTCGCGACGGGCCTGGCCCAGGGCTGTGTCGACGAGTCGGTGAAGTACGCCAAGGAGCGCCAGGCCTTCGGCCGGCCCATCGGCGCCAACCAGGCCATCCAGTTCAAGATCGCCGACATGGAGATGAAGGCCCACACGGCCCGCCTGGCCTGGCGCGACGCGGCCTCGCGGCTGGTCGCGGGCGAGCCCTTCAAGAAGGAGGCGGCCCTGGCCAAGCTGTACTCCTCCACGGTCGCCGTCGACAACGCCCGCGACGCCACCCAGATCCACGGCGGCTACGGCTTCATGAACGAGTACCCGGTGGCCCGCATGTGGCGCGACTCCAAGATCCTGGAGATCGGCGAGGGCACGAGCGAGGTCCAGCGGATGCTCATCGCGCGCGAACTGGGCCTGGTGAGCTAGGCGGCTGCGCGGGAGTCAGCCCGGCCGAGAGGGCCTCGGTGAGGCGGGCCGTGTGCCCGTAGGCCCGCAGGGCGGCGGCCAGGGCGCGGTCCTGGGCGGCCGGGTCGGCCAGGGCCTCGTCCAGCCGGGCGGTGAACCGGGTCCAGCGGGCCCGGTCACCGCTCGTGTAGTAGCCGATGCCGTCGGTGCCGTCCAGTCCGTAGGCGCGGCTGACGTACCGGCACAGGTGCAGGGCACCGAGGGTGGAACCCTCCAGGACGTACAGGAAACCGAGCAGCGAGAGCGGGTCCGCGGCGGCCGTCGTACGGATGTCCGCCGCGAAGGCCGCCGCGTGCGCCGCCGGCCACCGTCCGGGGGTGGTGCCACGGTCGGCGAAAAGGCGCAGATCCCGCTCGATCAGCGGCACCTTGCGCAGGTCCTCCGCCGCCCACAGATCGGCGACGGACGGGACGGCGGCTCGGGAGAGTTCCGTCTCCAGTTCGTCCAGCACCAGCCGCAGGGCGGCCAGTTGGGCGGTGTATCGGGTGAGCGGGAGCGTGCCGGCGAACAGTGCGGCGGCGAAGCCGGTGCGCTCCAGCTCGTCGTGCCGGTCCCGGGTGGCGGAGCGCAGCAGGGCCGAGGCGGAGGCGGTCGTCGTCATGTCGCGCTCCGCTGCCGGAGGGTGTCGTGGAGGCGGTCGACGAGGTGGCCCTTGCGCTCGACGGTGAGATCGAAGTAGGCGGCGCTGTCCGCGGAGCGGCACACGCTGCGCACGGCGTCCTTGGCGGCCTGTTTGCGCTCGACGGCTTCGGCGGACAGGGCGAGGAGCGTCCGGTGCAGGTCCGGATGGCCGAGGACGTACGACCGCAGCTGCTCGCCGCCCGGCTCGGACAGGCCGTCCGGGGGCGGGGAGCCGAGGAGTTCGAGGAAGACGCGGTTGCTGAGCCCGTCGAAGTCCTCATGGGTGCGGGCGCCCGCGAACTCCGGCACGAAGTCCGTCAGGTCGTTGAACAGCTGGCTCGCGAGGCCGAGTTGGCGCATGGCCTCGTTCAGGGTGTCGCGCTCCTCCGCGACGACGCGCAGGGCCGCCAGCGCCGCGTCGAGCGGCATCCGGAACAGGGTGCCGGTCTTCAGTGCGGCCGTCGACTCCCAGAACGCGACCCGCTCGTCGTGCGGCGCCCCGGCCAGCTCGGCGCGGGTGCGGGGCGAGCGGGTGGCGATGTCGACGGCCTGCCCCTGGAAGCCGTGGGCCACCGACCCGAGCAGGCTGCCGACGACGTCGGGATCGGCGGCGTGCGCCAGGGCGGCCGCGATCAGCCATGAGCCGGTGTTGACGGCGAGCGGCACGCCGTGGGTGCTGTGCAGGGCGGGTTCGCCGTAGCGTACGGCGCTGCCGTCCTGGACGTCGTCGAGCGCGACGGCGGCCTTCAGCAGGACGCGGACGGCGACGGCGGCCCGGCGGACCGCGGCGAGTCCCTCGTCCGCTGTGTCCGGCTCGCCGAATCCCCGGTAGTTGCGGTAGGCCCAGTAGACCATCGACGGCCGCAGCGGCCGTCCCCCGCCGGGCGCGCCGGGAGCGGGACGCAGGGCCTCCTGGCCCACCTTGGAGCCGACGGCGTCGGCGACCGGCGCGTACAGGGCGCGCGTGAGGGCGGCGGCGTAGACGGATTCCGCCGCGCCGGACGGCGCCGGGGCCAGCCCCGCGAGGAAACGGTCCAGGTCCGCCTCCAGGAGCGCGGCGTCCTCGCGGACCACCGCCTCCACATCCACACCCGACATCGTCGTCACGCCCACCTCCGGCCGCCTGGAACAGCTCCGCACGGGAGCCGACGTGCGGCTGAACGTAGCGAGACATGATCCAAACAGCCAGGGAAGCGAAGGAAGTCGGAGGGACGGACGACCGAGGTTGGCCGGATTCGTCTCCTTGCGCGGGCCGCGCGGACCACCCCGGACCCTGGACGCCAAGGAAGGTTAGGCTAACCTACCTTCGAACCTGTCCGGCGGGCGCTCCGCCCCGTTCGAAAGCAGTCACACCCATGTCCCATGCCCGTGCCACCCACCTCACCCGCCGCGGCCTCCTCGCCGCGGGCGGCGCCGTCGGACTCGGCGCCGCGCTCGCCGCCTGCGGGGACGACAAGGGCAAAGACAACGGCTCCGGCAGCGGGACGCAGGCCGCCGGGTCCGGCCCCTGGTCCTTCAAGGACGACCGCGGTACGACCGTGCGGCTCGACAAGGTCCCGGCGGACATCGTCGCCTTCACCGGCGTCGGCGCCGCGCTCCACGACTACGGCGTCCAGGTCAAGGGCGTCTTCGGGCCGACGACGACCAAGGACGGCAAGGCCGATGTCCAGGCCGGCGACATGGACGTCAGCAAGGTGACGGTCCTCGGCAACGCCTGGGGCCAGTTCAACATCGAGAAGTACGCCTCGCTCGCGCCGGACGTGCTGATCACGACGATGTTCGACGACGCGGGCACGCTCTGGTACGTCCCCGAGGAGTCGAAGAAGAAGATCGCCCAGCTGGCGCCCAGCATCGGCATCTCCGTCTACGACCGCCGGCTCACCGAGCCGCTGCAGCGCATGTGGGAGTTGGCCGAATCGCTCGGTGCCGACATGAAGGCCGCGAAGGTGACCGACGCCAAGAAGCGGTTCGAGGCCGCGGCCGCCCGGCTGCGCGCCGCGGCCAAGTCCAGGCCCGGCATCAAGGTGATGGCCGGCAGCGCGAGCGACCAGCTCTTCTACGTCTCCGGCACCAACCTCTCCATCGACCTGGAGTACTTCAAGTCCCTCGGCGTGGACTTCGTCGAGCCGCCGGAGAGCGCCAAGAAGCAGGGCGGCGGCTGGTACGAGTCGCTGAGCTGGGAGAACGTCGACAAGTACCGGGCCGACATCATCATGATGGACGACCGGTCGTCGACGATCCAGCCGGCCGACATCACCAAGCCGACCTGGAAGAAGCTGCCCGCGGTGAAGGCGGGCCAGGTCATCGCCCGCTCTCCCGAGCCGATCCTCTCGTACGACAAGTGCGTGCCGCTGCTGACGAATCTGGCCGAGGCCTTGGAGAAGGCCAAGAAGGTGAGCTGAGGAGCCTCTCATGACGACGGCCGTAGCCGCTCCGTTCCGTTTCTTCTCCCTGCAGGTCGTACGGACGAGGCGGCTGGGGCCGTCGCTCGTCCGTGTCACCTTCGGCGGAGCCGATCTGCACGCGCTCCACTCCGACGGGCGCGACCAGTCCCTCTCCCTGTTCCTTCCGCACCCGGGCCAGCCGGAGCCCGTCGTACCCCTGGACCTGGGGGACGGCTGGGGGCAGGCCTGGCGGGAACTGCCCCTCGACGTACGGGCCGTGATGCGCTCGTACACGCTCCGGTCCCTGCGCCGGGACGCCGAAGGCAGCACGGTCGAGATCGACATCGACTTCGCGCTGCACGGCATCGAGCCCGGCGCCGCCACCCCCGCCGGCCCCGCCTCCCGCTGGGCCTCCCGAGCCACCCCCGGCGACCGGGTGCTGCTGCTCGGCCCTGCGATCGCCGACAACCGTGCCATCCGCTTCCGTCCGCCCGAGGACACCGACCTGGTCGTGCTGTGGGGCGACGAGACCGCCGTACCCGCCGCGACCGCCATCCTGGAGTCCCTCCCCGCCGGCGCCCGCGTCCGGGCCTGGCTGGAGGTGCCGCACGCCGGTGACATCCAGGACGTGCGCACGGACGCGGACGCGGAGATCACGTGGCTCGTACGGCACGACGGGTCCCCCATGGCCGTCGACGCCGTACGAGCCGCTCGACTGCCCGCCGCCGAGCGGCCGTACGTGTGGCTCGCCGGTGAGTCCGGGCGGGTCAAGGCGCTGCGGCGGCACTTCGTCGGCGAGCGGGGCATCGACCGGCGGCGGGTGACCTTCGTCGGGTACTGGCGGCAGGGGATGACCGAGGAACAACTGCGGACCGCGGAGTAACTCCCTTGCGCGTGACACCGGTCACGGGTGAGGCATGCCTTGATCCAAAAAACTTAGGTTAGGCTAACCTAAGTCGAGAGCGGCTCCCGACCGCTCGGACCCCCCGCACGGAATGTCCCCTCGGAGGACCCCCACATGCGCTCGCACCTGCTCAATGGCCTCACCGCGGAGCACTACCGCAGCTCCGTGACCGAAGGAGTCGAGCGGGTGGCGGCCAAACTCG
This sequence comes from Streptomyces sp. RB17, assembly GCF_009604455.1. Classification (GTDB taxonomy): domain Bacteria; phylum Actinomycetota; class Actinomycetes; order Streptomycetales; family Streptomycetaceae; genus Streptomyces. The sequence continues at coordinate 275,902 of NZ_WEGL01000001.1, read as the reverse complement.
CCGCCACCGACCGTCCGTTCACCGGCGTCGCCGTCGACGCCCTCTCCCCCCGGATCGACGCCATCGACCTGGACCGCCCGCTCGGCGACACCGCGGCCGCCCTGGACGAGCTGGAGGACGTCTACCTCCGCGACGCGGTCTACTTCCACCACCCCCGCTACCTCGCCCACCTCAACTGCCCGGTCGTCATCCCGGCGGTGCTCGGCGAGGCCGTGCTCTGCGCGGTCAACTCGTCCCTCGACACCTGGGACCAGTCGGCCGGCGGCACCCTCATCGAGCGCAGACTCATCGACTGGACGGCCGCCCGGATCGGCCTCGGCCCCGCCGCCGACGGCGTGTTCACCTCCGGCGGCACCCAGTCCAACCTCCAGGCGCTGCTGCTGGCGAGGGAGGAGGCCAAGACCCACTCGCTCGCCCGGCTGCGGATCTTCGCCTCCGAGGTCAGCCACTTCAGCGTGCAGAAGTCCGCCCGGCTGCTCGGGCTGGGCCAGGAGGCGGTCGTCCCCGTCCCCGTCGACCACGACAAGCGGCTGCGGACCGTCGCCCTCGCCCGCGAGCTGGAGCGCTGCCGGCGCGACGGGCTGGTCCCGATGGCCGTCGTCGCCACCGCGGGCACCACCGACTTCGGCTCCATCGATCCGCTGCCGGAGATCGCCGGGCTGTGCGCCCAGTACGGCGTGTGGCTGCACGTCGACGCGGCCTACGGCTGCGGGCTGCTCGCCTCCCTCAAGCACCGGGACCGCCTCACCGGCATCGAACGCGCCGACTCCGTCACCGTCGACTACCACAAGTCCTTCTTCCAGCCGGTGAGTTCGTCCGCCGTGCTGGTCCGGGACGCCGCCACCCTGCGCCACGCCACCTACCACGCGGAGTACCTCAACCCGCGCCGCACGGTGACCGAACGCGTCCCCAACCAGGTCGACAAGTCCCTGCAGACCACCCGCCGCTTCGACGCCCTCAAGCTGTGGATGACCCTCAGGGTCATGGGCGCTGACGGCATCGGCGCGCTCTTCGACGAGGTCTGCGACCTGGCGGCGGAGGGCTGGCGGATGCTGGCCGCCGACCCGCGCTACGACGTCGTGGTGGAGCCGGCCCTCTCCACCCTGGTCTTCCGCTACATCCCGGCGGCCGTCACCGACCCGGGGGAGATCGACCGCGCCAACCTCCACGCCCGCAAGGCCCTGTTCGCCTCCGGTGACGCCGTGGTCGCGGGCACCAAGGTGGGCGGCCGCCACTACCTGAAGTTCACCCTCCTCAACCCCGAGACCCGGCCGGCCGACATCGCCGCCGTCCTCGACCTGATCGCCGGCCACGCCGAGCAGTACCTGGGAGAGTCCCTTGACCGCGCTTGCTGAGACGTACGACTTCGTGGGGATCGGGCTCGGCCCCTTCAACCTCGGCCTCGCCTGCCTCACCGAGCCCATCACCGGCCTGAACGGGGTCTTCCTGGAGACCAAGCCGGACTTCGAGTGGCACGCCGGGATGTTCCTGGACGGCGCCCACCTCCAGACCCCGTTCATCTCGGACCTGGTCACCCTCGCCGACCCGACCTCGCCGTACTCCTTCCTCAACTACCTGAAGGAGAAGGGCAGACTGTACTCGTTCTACATCCGCGAGAACTTCTATCCGCTGCGGGTCGAGTACGACGACTACTGCCGCTGGGCGGCGAGCAGACTCGGCAGCGTCCGCTTCGGCACGACGGTCACCGAGGTGACGTACGAGGACGAGCTGTACGTCGTCCGCACGGAGGCCGGTGCAGAGTTCCGCGCCCGGCACCTGGTCCTGGGCACGGGGACGACCCCCTATGTCCCGCAGGCCTGCCAGGGTCTGGCCGGCGACGTCGTGCACACCTCCCAGTACATGCACCGCAAGGCGGAGTTGCAGGCGAAGAGGTCCCTCACGATCGTCGGCAGCGGCCAGAGCGCGGCCGAGATCTACCACGAGCTGCTCGCCGAGATCGACGTCCACGGCTACCAGCTCAACTGGGTCACCCGCTCCCCGCGGTTCTTCCCGCTGGAGTACACCAAGCTGACCCTGGAGATGACCTCCCCGGACTACATCGACTACTTCCGGGCGCTGCCCGAGGAGACCCGCTACCGGCTGGAGAAGCAGCAGAAGGGCCTGTTCAAGGGCATCAACTCGGATCTGATCGACTCGATCTTCGATCTGCTCTACCAGAAGGACGTCGAGAGCGGCGACCGCCCGGTCCCCACCCGCCTCCTCACCAACTCCTCTCTCACACAGGCGAGTTATCAGGACGGCAGCTACACCCTCGGCTTCCACCAGGACGAGCAGGACAAGGACTTCGAGATCCGCACCGAGGGCCTGCTGCTGGCCACCGGCTACCACTACGAGCCCCCGGCCTTCCTCGCCCCGATCCGGGACCGCCTCCGTTTCGACGGGCACGGCCGCTTCGACGTCGCGCGCAACTACGCCATCGACGTCACCGGGCGCGGCGTCTTCCTGCAGAACGCCGGCGTCCACACCCACAGCATCACCAGCCCCGACCTGGGCATGGGCGCGTACCGCAACTCGTGCATCATCCGCGAGCTGCTCGGCACCGCGTACTACCCGGTCGAGAAGACCATCGCGTTCCAGGAGTTCGCAGCATGACGTTCACGTTCCGTACCGTCGACCCGCTGAAGGACGGCGAGCTCCTGCACTCCTGGGTCACCCATCCCAAGGCGGCCTTCTGGATGATGCAGGACGCGAGGCCGGAGGACGTCGAGCGGGCCTACATGGAGATCGCGGCGGACGAGCACCACCACGCGCTGTTCGGGCTGCGCGCCGGGGAGCCGGTGTTCCTGATGGAGACGTACGACCCGGCGCACCGGGAACTGGTGGGCCTGTACGAGGCGCGGCCCGGTGACATCGGCATGCACTTCCTCACCCCGGCGACCGACACGCCCGTCCACGGCTTCACCAGGTCCGTCATCACCGCCGTGCTGGCCCGCCTCTTCGAGGACCCGCGGACCCGGCGGGTCGTGGTCGAGCCGGACGTGCGCAACACGGCCGTGCACGCGCTCAACGAAGCCGTCGGGTTCGTGGCCGAGCGGGAGATCCGGAAACCGGAGAAGCAGGCCCTGCTGAGTTTCTGCACGCGGGAGCGGTTCGCCGCCGCGACGGGGGTGGCCGCATGAGCCCCGCCGACGCCGTGGCCCATCTGTCCGCCGAGCGCTGGGCGGCCGCCGGCCGGCTGCTGATACGCAAGGCGCTCGCGGAGTTCGCGCACGAGCGCCTGATCACGCCGGATTCCCTCGACGACGGGCGCTACGCCGTGCGCAGCGACGACGGGCGGACGGCCTACCGGTTCTCCGCCGTCCGCCGCGCGCTCGACCACTGGCAGATCGACGCCGACTCGATCACCCGCCACCGCGAGGACGCCGAGCTCCCCCTGTCCGCCCTGGACTTCTTCATCGAGCTGAGGACATCGCTGGGCCTGAGCGACGAGATCCTGCCGGTCTACCTGGAGGAGATCTCCTCCACCCTCTCCGGCACCTGCTACAAGCTCGCCAAGCCCCGCGTCACCTCGGCGGAGCTGGCGGGCAGCGGCTTCCAGGCCATCGAGACCGGGATGACCGAGGGCCACCCCTGCTTCGTCGCGAACAACGGGCGGCTCGGGTTCGGCATCCACGAATACCTGTCGTACGCCCCGGAGACCGCGAGTCCCGTCCGGCTGGTGTGGCTGGCCGCGCACCGCTCGCGGGCCGCGTTCACGGCGGGTGCCGGGATCGAGTACGAGTCGTTCCTGCGGGAGGAGCTGGGCGTAAGGACGCTGACCCGTTTCCGCGCCACCCTCACCGGCCAGGGCCTGGACCCCGCCGACTACCTGTTCATCCCCGTCCACCCCTGGCAGTGGTGGAACAAGCTCTCCGTCACCTTCGCCGCCGAGGTGGCCCGCCGGCACCTGGTCTGCCTCGGCGAGGGCGACGACGAGTACCTGGCCCAGCAGTCCATCCGGACGTTCTTCAACACCAGCGCCCCGCACAAGCACTATGTGAAGACGGCCCTCTCGGTCCTCAACATGGGCTTCATGCGCGGGCTCTCGGCCGCCTACATGGAGGCGACCCCGGCGATCAACGACTGGCTGGCCCGGCTGATCGAGAACGACCCCGTGCTGAGCGCGACCGGCCTCACGATCATCCGGGAGCGGGCGGCCGTCGGCTACCGGCATCTGGAGTACGAGCAGGCCACCGACCGCTACTCGCCGTACCGCAAGATGCTGGCCGCGCTGTGGCGGGAGAGCCCGGTCCCCTCGCTCCAGGACGGCGAGTCGCTCGCGACCATGGCCTGCCTGCTGCACGTGGACCACACCGGCGCCTCCTTCGCGGGCGCGCTGATCGAGCGCTCGGGGCTGACGCCCACGGAGTGGCTACGGCGCTTTCTACGGGCGTACTACGTCCCGCTCCTGCACAGCTTCTACGCCTATGACCTGGTGTTCATGCCGCACGGCGAGAACGTGATCCTGGTGCTGAAGGACGGGGCCGTACAGCGGGCGGTGTACAAGGACATCGCCGAGGAGATCGCGGTGATGGACCCGGACGCGGCCCTCCCGCCGGAGGTGCGCCGGATCCGTGTCGACGTCCCGGAGGACAAGAAGCTCCTGTCGATCTTCACGGACGTCTTCGACTGCTTCTTCCGCTTCCTCGCCGCGCATCTCGCCGCCGAGGGGATCACGGAGGAGGAGGCCTTCTGGCGCACGGTCGCGGAGGTCACCCGCGAGTACCAGGCCGCAAACCAGGACCTTATGGACAAATTCGAGCGGTACGACCTCTTCGCCCCGGAGTTCGCCCGCTCCTGCCTGAACCGCCTCCAGTTGCGCGACAACCAGCAGATGGTGGACCTCGCCGACCCCTCGGGCGCGCTCCAGCTGGCGGGCACCCTGAAGAACCCCATGACTGACCTGTAATGTCCGACTTACCCCGACATGCCGCAAATCTCGCTATTTCCCGGTTTAAGTCGTTGAGTCGATTTACCGAAATTGCGTGACCCAATTCACTTACGAAGCTTCCTAAGATCCCAAGCGGCCCTTTATTTCCGGATTTCCCAGCGGTCTGACCCTCGCCGGCACCGAAGGCAACTAGCCGGCTTAGTAAAGAGGGTAATTGCCGAGTTTTTTCCTGGCGGCTAAGAATGTTTCCGCCGCAGGCACCGCTAAACGAAATGCGATGCTGTTTGCCGAGGAAAAACGGCAACTGCGGGTGATCAATTCCCGGAAAAGGACCGCTCCATGCCTCGTCATGCCCGCAAGCCCTCGTCCCGGGCGCGCCGATTCCTCGCCGGCGGCGCCATCACCGCCGGCACGTTCGCCGTGGCCTGCACGGCCTCGCTGGGCACCGCCCAGGCCGCCACCGCCGCCACGTCCACCGGCGCGAGCAGCTACACCGTCAAGGCCGGCGACCACCTGGCGTCGATCGCCCGGACCCTCCACGTGCCGGGCGGCTGGCCGGCCATCGCGTCGGCCAACCACCTCGCCAGCCCCTACACCCTCCAGCCGGGGCAGGTCCTCAGCCTGCCCGCCGGGTCGGCCTCGACCAAGGCGGCCACCACCAAGGCGGCCACGACCAAGGCGGCCACGACCAAGGCGGCCACGACCAAGGCGGCCACGACCAGCACGCCCTCCGCCACGTCCGCCGCCGGTCAGACCTACACCGACAACCTGGACGGCTGGATCAAGCACTCCCTGGCGATCATGGCCCAGAAGGGCATTCCGGGCACCTACAACGGCATCTACCGCAACATCATCCGCGAGTCCTCCGGCAACCCGAAGGCCATCAACCTCTGGGACTCCAACGCGGCCAAGGGCACCCCGTCCAAGGGCCTGCTCCAGGTGATCCAGCCGACGTTCGACACCTACCACGTGCCGGGCACCTCGACGGACATCTACGACCCGGTCGCCAACATCACCGCCGCCTGCAACTACGCGTACCACCGCTACGGCTCGATCGACAACGTCAACAGCGCGTACTGATCGCGAATTCCCCCCAACCGACATGCCGTTCGCAGTGCAGTCACACACACCTCTGCATTGCACCGGCAAATGAACGGGCACCCCGGAGCACGGTCCTCCGGGGTGCCCGCCGGTCATTGATCAGTTCTTCGGCCAGGGGACCTGTGGTGAGCGGTAATAGGTGATGCCGAGGGCGTCCCAGCGGGGGGACTGGGCGGCCAGGCGGACCTTGTAGGTGTTCCAGTTGTGGGTGGCCGCCGGGGACCAGCCCAGTTCGGCCGCGCCGGGAAGGCGGGGGAACGCCATGTACTCGATGTTCGCCGATGTCTTCAGCGTCTCCGACCACAGGGGTGCCTCCACACCCCGGATGGCCGAGCTCGGGGCGCCGGGAAGGTAACTGCCCGGGTTCCAGTCGTACGACCGCTGCACCTCGACGTAACCGGCCCACTTCGTGCCCAGCCCGGTGGTGCTGGTGTACTTCATGTCGAGGTAGACCCGGTCCGCCGGGGACAGGATCAGCCCGGTGCCGTTCTGGGCGGCCTGGGCGACCTGGGCCTTCTCGGTCGCGCTGGTGCTGTCCAGGCCCCAGTACTGGGCGAGGGCGCCCTTGGCCGGGTGCGCGCCGGTGAGCTGGTGCCAGCCGATGACGGTCTTGCCGTACTTGGCCACGATCGGCTGCACGCGGTCCATGAACGTCACGTAGTCGGCGTGGCTGGTGGAGTGCGCCTCGTCGCCTCCGACGTGGAGGTAGCGGCCGGGGGTGAGCGCGGCCAGCTCCCTGATCACGTCGTCCGCGAAGGTGTACGTGACGTCCTTCGGCACGCACAGCGAGCTGAACCCGACCTGTGTGCCGGTGTACAGCGGGGGTGCCACGCCGTCGCAGTTGAGCTGGGCGTAGGAGGCGAGAGCCGCGTTGGTGTGGCCGGGCATGTCGATCTCGGGGACGACCTCCAGATAGCGGGAGGCGGCGTAGGAGACGATCTGCCGGTACTGGTCCTTGGTGTAGTAGCCGCCCTTGCCGCCGCCGACCTCGGTGGAGCCGCCGTAGGTCGCGAGGCGCGGCCAGGAGTCGATGGCGATGCGCCAGCCCTGATCGTCGCTGAGGTGCAGATGCAGCTCGTTGATCTTGTACATCGCCAGCTCGTCGATGTACCGCTCGACCTGCGCGACGGTGAAGAAGTGCCGGGAGACGTCCAGCATGGCGCCCCGGTAGGAGTAGCGGGGGCGGTCCTCGACGGTGCCGCCCGCGATCTGCCAGGGGCCGGGCTGGGTGGTCTTCTTCTCGACGGCGGGCGGGAGGAGCTGACGCAGGGTCTGGACACCGTGGAAGAGGCCGGCGGGGGCGCTCGCGGTGATGGTGACGCCGGCCGGGTCGCTGTGCAGCCGGTAGCCCTCGGCACCGAAGTCGCCCTGGGTGAGGTGGAGTTGGATGCCGCCCATGCCTCCGGCGCCCTGGCCGGTGGTGATCGGCAGCGGGTAGCCGGTGGAGGGCCGCAGGATGCCGGTGAGGTAGCTGCCGATGCGGCGGACCTCGGCGGAGTCGTCGACGTGGACGCCCGTCGCCCAGGTGATGCGGTACGGAAGCCCGCCCGGCGCGACCGAGGCGGGCGCCGGGACGACCCGGTCCAGCTCTGTCGGGGCGGCCGCCTGCGCCGTGGGGGCCGCGGTGAGGGTGAAGACCCCGGCCGCCGCCAGAAGCAGCAGTGATCCGAGGATGCGGGGCGTTCGGGGAGTCGTGCTGTGGTTCCGTCTCACATGCGCTCCCTTCAGAAGTGGTCGAGACCACTCTCCCGCAGATCCGGTGAAACAATCCCTCCATGGCGGAAATCATCCAGAAGGACGGCACCTGGGCCTTCGACGGCGATGCCCTGCGGCTCACCCCGGGGCGGGACAAGAACGTGAGCCCGCTCCGCCGTGAACTGGGCGAACTCGTCGTACCACTGGGGGCGTTGGCCGGTGTCTCCGTCGAGCAGGGGCGGCGGTCGGGGCGGCTCAGGCTGCGGCTGCGCGACGGCGCCGATCCGCTGACGCAGGCCACCGGCGGCCGGCTCGCCGAGTCGGACGACCCGTACCAGCTGACGGTGGAGTCCGACCGGTACGGCGTCGCCGAGTACCTCGCGGACGAGGTGCGCAACGCGCTGCTGCTGGACGGGGTTTCACCGGATCCGGTCGACGGGTACCTGCTGCCCGGGCCGCCGCTGCCGGTGTCCGCCTCCGCCGGGGACGGCACTGCGGGCTTCGACGGGGAGCGGGTGCGGCTGGAGTGGAACTGGAAGACGGAGGACGCCAAGTCCTCCGGCGGCCCCCGCACGATCCCCCTCGCGGACGTCACCGGCGTGGAGTGGCAGCCGGCGGCCGGGCTGGAGAACGGCCATCTGCGCTTCCTGGTGCGCGGCGCCCCCGTGACCGCCCCGCCCAAGTACGACCCGAACGCCGTCGAGCTGTGGGGGTTCAAGAAGGATCCGCTGATGGCCCTGGTGGCCGCCGCCGTACAGGCGCGCCTGCCGCATCCGGCGGCCGAGGCGGGCGTACGGAGGGAGCCGCCGCGGCTCGCCAAGGAGCCGGAACCCGCGGAGAACGAGCACGACGCCCTGCTGCGGCGCCTGCGCGAGCTGGGCGAACTGCGGCGCGACGGGGTGCTGACGGACGACGAGTTCGCCCTGGCCAAGCAGGCGGTCCTCAAGCGCATGTGAGAGCGCAGGTGAGCGCGCGGGTGAGGACCGCCCGCCGGGTGCCCTACTTCGCCGTGCGGGAGACGGTGAAGTGGTCGATGCGGTCGCCGGTCTCGGCGATGCCCGACACCTTCAGCGTGGTCTGGCGGCCCTTCGGCGCGGGGCAGACGTCCACGCGCAGGAAGGAGTAGTTCAGGTAGCGGACCCGGGACCAGGTGACGGTCTCGTTGACCTTGCCGTCCTTGGTGTTGATGAAGGACGCGACCGAGTCGACCTCGTTCTCGTGGCCCTCGTAGGAGTCAGGGGCGCTGAACGCGTACAGGCTGCGGCCCGCCGCGCCGGCGGTGACGTAGACCACGCCCTCGGTCTCGGAGTACGCCGTACCGCCGATCGGAAGCTTCTTGGTGACGGCGCCGGCCTTGATGACGTCGGTGCGCTCGTACTGGTGGTTGTGGCCGTTGATGACCAGGTCCACCTGGTACTTCTCGAACAGCGGCACCCACTCCTGGCGCACGCCCCCCTCCGAGGCGTGCGCCGTGGACGTGCAGTAGGCGCAGTGGTGGAAGAACACGATGATGAAGTCGATGTCCTTCGACGCCCGGTACGTCTTCAGCTGGGCCTCGAACCACGTGGTCTGGGTTCCGCCGGAGATGCCCAGGTTCGCCGGGATCTCGAAGGAGACGTCGTTCGGGTCCAGCGAGATGATCGCGGTGTTGCCGTGGACGAAGGAGTACACACCCGGCAGGTTCTTCGCGTCCGGGCCGTTGTCCGGGAGGCTCCAGCGGGCCTCCTCGCCGCCGTAGCCGTTGGGCGAGTACCAGGCCTCCATGTCGTGGTTGCCGTAACTGACCATCCACGGGATCTGCTTGGCGACCGACTCGGTCTGGGCGAGGAACTGGTCCCAGGTACGCGAGTCGAAGCCGGTGTCGGTCGCCTTGCCCTGGCCCGCCGGGTCGCCGTAGGCGATGTCGCCGGCGTGCAGGTGGAAGGCCGGGTTCTGGCCGAGGATCAGGCTGTCGTTGGCCAGGGCGTGGTAGCTGACACCCTGGTCACCGAAGGCGGTGAAGGTGAACGGCGCCTTGTGGGCGGGGGCGGTGGTGAAGGTGCCCAGCGTGCCCGCGAGGTGCGGCTCGGCCGGGTCGAAGCCGTCGTGGCCGACGCCGTAGTAGTAGGTCCTGCCGGGGCGCAGGTGGGTGAGCTTGGCGTGCAGGTAGTACTGCGTGTGGTCGCCGCTCGCGCCGACACCGGCCGGGGTGTAGAGGGTGCGGACCTCGGCCTCGATCTTGCGGGAGAGGTCCCAGGGGTGGGCGCCGATGCGGATGAACGGCCTCTTCACGGCGACCGGGACCTGCCACGAGACCGTCATCTCGGTGCGCGGGTCGTTGCCGTAGGCGAGGTGGCGGCCGAAGGGGGCGACGAGCGCGCCGTCGACGGTCTCGGTGGCGGGCGCGGTGCGCTGCGTGGGCACGGCCGCCTGGGCGGTGGCGCCCGGCACGAACGCGCCACCCGCGACGGCGCCCAGGGTGACGGCGCCGCCTCTGATCAGATTGCGCCGTGAGAATCTGGCGCGCAGGTACTCATGCTGCTCGGCCATGCTCATGCGCGCGGCCAGCTTGTCGGGTACTCCCATACGAGGAATGTCCATGGCGTCTGAAAATGGTCCACATCTTCAACGAGACTCAGGCCACAAGATGGACGCCCGGCGAACAAATGATCCATAGGTCGGGACCCTGTGACTGCCCGAAATCGGGCAGGATTCTTGCGAAACCGTCGCCGGTACCCCAGGATCTACCGGGTGCACGACGAACTCGTTGATCATCTGACGCGGTCCACTCCCCTCGCCAGGGGCGAGGCGCTGCGGGTGATCCAGGACGTGCTCGCCTACTTCGACGAGTCGACGGAGGACTACGTCCGTCGCCGCCACCGCGAGCTCCAGGCCCAGGGCCTGGTGAACGCGGAGATCTTCGAACGGATCGGGGCGGATCTGAAATACCGAGCGGTGGCACCGCCCGAGCTGACGCTCAGGCAGCTGCGCCGCATTGTCTACGGCTAGGAATACCTCTACATGTGCGGAATTGTCGGATACATCGGGAAGCGTGACGTCGCCCCTCTCCTCCTGGAGGGTCTGCAGCGGCTGGAGTACCGCGGCTACGACTCGGCGGGCATCGTCGTCACCGCCCCGAAGGCGCCCGGCCTGAAGATGGTCAAGGCCAAGGGCCGGGTGCGCGACCTGGAGGCGAAGGTCCCGGCGCGCTTCAAGGGCACCACCGGCATCGCCCACACCCGCTGGGCCACCCACGGCGCCCCCTCCGACGTCAACGCCCACCCGCACATGTCGGCCGACAACAAGGTCGCCGTCGTCCACAACGGCATCATCGACAACGCCGCCGACCTGCGCCGCAAGCTGGAGGCGGACGGCGTCGAGTTCCTCTCCGAGACCGACACCGAGGTCCTCACCCACCTCATCGCCCGCTCCACCGCCGAGAAGCTCGAGGACAAGGTCCGCCAGGCGGTGCGGGTGATCGAGGGCACGTACGGCATCGCGGTCCTGCACGCCGACTTCCCCGACCGGATCGTGGTGGCCCGCAACGGCTCCCCGGTCGTGCTCGGCATCGGCGAGAAGGAGATGTTCGTCGCCTCCGACATCGCCGCCCTGGTCATGCACACCCGTCAGATAGTGACCCTGGACGACGGCGAGATGGCCACCCTCAAGGCCGACGACTTCCGCACCTACACCACCGAGGGCACGCGCACCACCGCCGAGCCCACCACGGTGGAGTGGGAGGCCGAGTCGTACGACATGGGCGGCCACGACACCTACATGCACAAGGAGATCTTCGAGCAGGTCGAGGCGGTGGACCGGGTGCTGCGCGGCCGCATCGACGACCGCTTCTCCACCGTGCACCTCGGCGGCCTCAACCTGGACGCCCGCGAGGCCCGGCAGATCCGCCGCGTGAAGATCCTCGGCTGCGGCACCTCGTACCACGCGGGCATGATCGGCGCCCAGATGATCGAGGAGCTGGCCCGCATCCCCGCGGACGCCGAGCCGGCCTCCGAGTTCCGCTACCGCAACGCGGTCGTCGACCCCGACACCCTCTACGTCGCCGTGTCCCAGTCCGGTGAGACGTACGACGTCCTCGCCGCCGTCCAGGAGCTGAAGCGCAAGGGCGCCCGGGTCTTCGGCATCGTCAACGTGGTGGGCTCGGCGATCGCCCGCGAGGCGGACGCCGGCATCTACGTCCACGCGGGCCCCGAGGTCTGCGTGGTCTCCACCAAGTGCTTCACCAACACCACCGTCGCCTTCGCGCTGCTCGCCCTGCACCTGGGCCGCACCCGTGACCTCTCGGTCCGCGACGGCAAGCGGATCATCGAGGGCCTGCGCCGGCTGCCCGAGCAGATCACCGAGATCCTCGAGCAGGAGGAGAAGGTCAAGGAGCTGGCCGAGCTGTACGCCGACGCCCGCTCGATGCTGTTCATCGGCCGCGTGCGGGGCTACCCGGTGGCCCGCGAGGCCTCCCTGAAGCTCAAGGAGGTCTCCTACATCCACGCCGAGGCCTACCCCGCCTCCGAGCTGAAGCACGGCCCGCTGGCCCTGATCGAGCCTGCCCTGCCCACGGTCGCGATCGTCCCCGACGACGACCTGCTGGAGAAGAACCGCGCCGCCCTGGAGGAGATCAAGGCCCGCAGCGGCAAGATCCTCGCGGTGGCCCACCAGCACCAGGAGAAGGCCGACCAGACGATCGTCGTCCCGAAGAACGAGGACGAACTCGACCCCATCCTGATGGGCATCCCGCTCCAGCTGCTGGCCTACCACACGGCAAAGGCCCTGGGCCGCGACATCGACAAGCCGAGGAACCTGGCGAAGTCGGTGACGGTGGAGTAGGAGACCGCCCCACCACGGCAGCGATAATTGAGCAACCCCCGCGGCGAGCAACCATGTCCGCGAGAGCGGCGCCGGTTTAGGCGCAAAAAGGGGTCCCCCACGTGTGCCACCTGTCACGTGGGGGACCCTCCCGTGCTGCACGGATCAGCCGGCGGCCGTCACCCCCCGGCCCGCAGCACGACCCGGAAGGGCCGTCGGCCAGTGAGCCAGCGTGGCCGTCGCCGCGTACCACGCCACCGCACCGGACACCGCGGCGACCCAGCCACCCACCTTGGCCAGAGACGAACTGTCGGCGAAGGCCGCGACGGCCAGCACCAGCATCGCCAGGAACAGCAGCCCGTGCATGACCTGTCCGAGGCTGTCCCCGCCGGCGACGGTCAGGGTGAGCGCCACCAGGGCGAAGAGGAGCAGGAAGAGTCCGGCCGCGTCGGCCGAGCCGTGGTCCGCGACGGCCCAGGTGAACCACAGCGCACCGAGGGCCACAAAACCCGTACCGGAGGCGCTGTCACCGCCACGGAAGGCCAGCAGGCCGACGAGGAACAGGGCAACTCCGCCCACGTAGTGGGCGACTGAGACGGCGTCGGACGCGGCCACGCCGTGAATGACACCGGTCGTACCGATCCCGAACGCCAACAGGGTGATTCCCAGGGCGAGTCGGCCGACCACGGTGGTGTTTCCGCTTCCCGCAGAGACTTCGTTGTCCACGGCGGGCTCCCTTCATGCAGTGCTGTTGCGCGGTGACCGATATATGCCCTTCACAAGGGCACAAACCACCTCTACGCGCGAGTAGTTTCGCGCTGCACAAAGGGAGTTGGACGTGGGGCGACTCAGGGGATGACGATCACGGGCCGCTTCGCCCGCTTGGCGAGCCGTCCGGCGACAGAGCCGAAGATCCGGCCGACGATGCCGTGCGTGGAGCCGACGACGATCGCGTCCGCCTCGTACTCCCGCCCCACCTCTTCGAGTTCGTGGCAGATGTCGCCGCCCCGCTCGACGAGGATCCACGGCACCTCGGCCAGATAGTCCGCGCACGCCAGCTCGAGGCCGAGGACCTCGGTGCGGTGGTCCGGCACGTCGACGAAGACGGGTGGCTCGCAGCCGGCCCACACGGTGGTCGGCAGCCGATTGGCGACATGGACGATGATCAGCCCCGAGTGTGAGCGGTGCGCCATGCCGATGGCGTAGGCGAGGGCGCGCTCACTGGAGGTGGAGCCGTCGAAGCCGACGACGACTCCGTGCCGGAAGGCTGGGTCGCAGAGCGGGCGTGACTCTGGCGCCGCCAGGGGATCGGCCGCCGTAGGGTCGGCGACCGGCCGCTTGCGGTCCGCGGGTTCGAAGAATTCGTGACCGGCCATGGCTGTCTCGGCGTTGTGATCCTTTATGGGTGGGGACGACAGTGTGCGCGGAACTGCGTCTCGGAGCTGTGTCCGGGAAACATCTTCCCAACCCCATACCCCCAAGGGTACGGCGGCACGCCTCCCGAGCACAGATCCCGCGCACGCTCCGTAAGCGGTCCCCCGACGTCCGTAGGGGTTCACCGGAGCATGCACGAGCGACGCCCGTAACGCAATGGTTGCTGCCCCGTACAGGCGGTTTGCACAGGATCAACGGATGTACGGCCGGTGACCGATGGGTCGAACAGGCGTTGAACGGGTTGAGCCGCCGCCACAGGGAGTACGAGTCATGCCCGGTCGTCGATCCACCTCCGCGCCGCCGCCCGCGCCGGACACCGTGGGCGATGTGATCCGCTGGGCCGTCTTCAGCTGCGCACTCGTCCCCGTCGTCCTGATCTGGTACGGCACCTCGCCGGCCGGCGCGGCGGGCGCCGCCCTGGGCCTGGCCGGCGTCACGGCCGCGTGCCGGTACCTGCTGCGCCGGTCGGAGCGGTGTGCCCAGCGGTACGGGTGTGACGGCGAGGGTTCTGGCGTGCAAAGAGGCGGACGTCACACCCGCCGACAGACACCGGTCGACTGACCTGTTTCCGTACCCCTGAACGCTTCTTTTCAGCCAACTTCTGAACGGCGCCGTGCAGGGACCCCGACCACCCTCCAACCCCCGTTCGACCTGCACGGAAAGGGTCCACGGGCGACTGTGCACCCTACGCGGTTTGGCCACAGCGACAAGGCGCACTTCCCTGCACGGCCCGCGAGTGCAACGCTTCGTGATCGAATGCTTCACGCCAAGTTGTCATGTCGACAATTCGGGCGTGTGGAACTGGTCACCGTGAGACCGCGGGACCCAGTAGATTCGATCTTGACTGTCTTACGGCGGGGGACTCGTGCAGGACCGAGGGGAAACGTGCAGGAGCGACACAACCGAGGAGCCGCGACCACCGAGGGGGGCTTAGCAGTATGAGCCACGACTCCACTGCCGCGCCGGAAGCCGCGGCCCGGAAACTCTCCGGGCGACGGCGCAAGGAGATCGTCGCGGTGCTGCTGTTCAGCGGCGGCCCCATCTTCGAGAGTTCCATACCGCTGTCGGTGTTCGGGATCGACCGCCAGGACGCCGGCGTGCCGCGCTACCGACTGCTGGTGTGCGCCGGCGAGGAGGGCCCGCTGCGGACCACAGGGGGCCTGGAACTCAGCGCACCGCATGGGCTGGAGGCGATCTCCCGCGCCGGGACGGTCGTCGTACCGGCCTGGCGGTCGATCACCGCGCCACCACCGGAGGAGGCGCTCGACGCGCTGCGCCGGGCGCACGAGGAGGGTGCCCGCATAGTCGGGCTGTGCACCGGCGCCTTCGTCCTCGCGGCGGCGGGCCTGCTGGACGGCCGCCCGGCGACGACCCACTGGATGTACGCGCCGACGCTGGCCAAGCGCTATCCGTCGGTGCACGTCGATCCACGGGAGCTGTTCGTCGACGACGGGGACGTGCTGACATCGGCGGGTACGGCGGCCGGAATCGATCTCTGTCTCCACATCGTGCGGACGGACCACGGCAACGAGGCGGCCGGCGCGCTGGCCCGCCGTCTGGTGGTCCCACCGCGCCGGTCGGGCGGTCAGGAGCGCTACCTCGATCGGTCTTTACCGGAGGAGATCGGCGCCGACCCGCTCGCCGAGGTCGTCGCCTGGGCGCTGGAACACCTCCACGAGCAGTTCGACGTGGAGACGCTGGCGGCACGCGCCTACATGAGCCGCCGTACGTTCGACCGCCGGTTCCGCTCGCTGACGGGCAGTGCGCCGCTGCAGTGGCTGATCACGCAGCGTGTGCTGCAGGCCCAGCGCCTGCTGGAGACGTCGGACTACTCCGTGGACGAGGTGGCGGGCCGCTGCGGCTTCCGCTCCCCCGTCGCGCTGCGCGGCCACTTCCGCCGCCAGCTCGGCTCGTCCCCCGCCGCCTACCGGGCCGCCTACCGGGCCCGCAGGCCGCAGGGCGAGAAGCCGGCCGACGCGGAGCCGCCGCTGCACCCGTCCGGCCAGCCGGGCCCGCCGCCGGGCCTCGCGGGCCACGGCCCGGTGGGCCACGCGCCCGTGCTGCACCCGGACCGGGACAACGGGGTACCGATGCAGAGCCGCCGCACGGCGGCGGGCGCGGTGGGGCTGCTGCCGGGGCCGCGGAGCGGTAGCTGAGCGGGAGCGGTGACGGAGAGAGGGGGGACGAGCACATGCTCGCCCCCCTTTTTTCAGCTTGTGCAGCGCGGGCCTTTCAGCTTGTACAGCGCGGGCCTTCACCTTGTGCAGCGCGGGCCGGCAGCGGCCCGGCATCGGCACGGGGAGCCACAAAAGCTCAGGTCCGCTTTAGGGTGGACGCATGAACGATCGCATGGTGTGGATCGACTGCGAGATGACCGGCCTCTCGCTGTCCGACGACGCGCTCATCGAGGTGGCCGCCCTCGTCACCGACTCCGAGCTGAACGTACTCGGCGAGGGGGTGGACATCGTCATCCGCCCGCCGGACCGGGCGCTGGAGACGATGCCGGAGGTGGTGCGTCAGATGCACACCGCGTCCGGGCTGCTCGCGGAGCTCCCGAACGGCACGACCCTTCAGGACGCCGAGGAGCGGGTCCTCGCCTATGTGAAGGAGTACGTGAAGGAGCCCGGCAAGGCCCCGCTGTGCGGCAACTCCGTCGGCACCGACCGCGGCTTCCTGCTGCGGGACATGCCGACCCTGGAGGACTACCTCCACTACCGGATCGTCGACGTGTCCTCCATCAAGGAGCTCGCACGCCGCTGGTACCCGAGGGCGTACTTCAACAGCCCGGAGAAGAACGGCAACCACCGGGCCCTCGCCGACATCCGCGAGTCGATCGCCGAGCTGCGTTACTACCGCGAGGCCGTCTTCGTCCCGCAGCCCGGCCCGGACTCCGAGACCGCGAAGTCGATCGCCGCCAAGCACGTCCTGCCCGCGCGGTGACGGCACACCTGCACCCTTTCGGGGTCCGCTGGGCGGCCCGCGCGAAAACCTGTGCGCGAGCACCCCTTCGGACCCTGTAGACTTCTTCTCGGCCGGTCGGGGAAACGACGAGTTCAACCGCCGGTCGTGGTGGGTGTAGCTCAGCTGGTAGAGCACCTGGTTGTGGTCCAGGATGTCGCGGGTTCGAGTCCCGTCACTCACCCTTACCGATCAGCCGGTGACTCCGTCGCGAGACGGGTCACCGGCTGATCCATTTTCCCCGGCCGCCGACAGCAGGGTGCCGAGCACCGGGAACACCGTGTACCGGCCGGTGCGGGACATGACCCTCCCGGCAGTACAGGACCCCACGCCGGGGGACGCCGACCGTCACTGATCGGCGGGTCGCCTCTCCGGCAGCCGGCCGATGTCCGACACCGGGCCGAGGTGGTCGAGCTTGTCGGGGTTGGAGACGGCGCGGATCGCCCGGATCCTGCCGTCGGCGATGTCGAGCCCGATCACGCTGGCCACACGGCCTTCGGCATCGTGGATCACGCCACCCGGGCGGCCGTTGACCCGGACCACCTCGAGCAGGGCGCCCAGTCTCCCGACCCGGCGCAGGCCGCCGACCAGCAGCTGGGCGATGGAGCGCGGCTCGGTCACCGACTTCGCGAGCGCCCGCGCCTTGCCGCCGCCGTCCCCGTGGAACACCACGTCCGGGGCGAGCATGTCGAGCAGCGCGTCCATGTCGCCGCCCTCGGCGGCCTCGAAGAACCTACGGGCGAGCTCCTCGCCCTCCGCCCGCCGCACCGGGGGCGGCGGCGCGACGTCGGCCACCTGGCCGCCGGGGGCGATGCGCTTTCGGGCGCGGGCGAAGATCTGCCGGCAGTTCGCCTCGGACTTGCCGGTGAGCCCCGCCACCTCCGGGTAGCCGTACCCGAAGACCTCGCGCAGCACGAACACCGCCCGCTCGACCGGAGCGAGGGCCTCCAGCAGCACGAGGAACGCCATCGACAGCGAGTCGGACAGTTCGGCGTGTTCGGCCGGTCCGGGCCGGTCGGCGGACACCACGACCGGCTCGGGCAGCCAGTCGCCCACATAGGTCTCCCGCCTCACCCGCGCCGAGCTCAGGTAGTTGATGCCCAGTCGCGTCACCGAGGTGGTCAGGTACGCCTTCAGGTTCGCGACCGGGGCCCCGGCCCGGCGCGCCCTTGTCAGGCCGAGAAAGGCGTCCTGCACGATGTCCTCGGCGTCGCCCACCGATCCCGTCATCCCGTAGGCGATGGAGAACAGCAGCGACCGGTATCCGTCCGCGTCCCTCTCCGTCACTGATCCCGCCACGGAGTCCCCCCTCCGAAGATCGGCACGACGTTCGGCAGCGTATCCGAGAGGTACGGCACCAGTATGACCGGGACCGGAGCAGGGCCCGGCGGCAGTGACGCTGTCCGTCGGTGGTCCGGGCCCGTTCGCCGTGCGCCTCCGCAACTCCGGGTGCTGTCCGTCGTACACGATCACTTCCCCGCCGCCGTGAAGGAGCATCGGAGACAATCGCGCAAAATACAGGCCAAATTGGGGCGTTTCGGGCTCGGCCTGTCTCCCGAGAGTCCCCACACCCACCCCCAGCCGGGCCAGGGCGAGTCGTCGCGCGCTGCCCGGTGGGCGATGGCCTACGACGACGCCCGCGCCACCAGCTCCGTCGGCAGTACCGCATGCTGCCGTCCCAGATCCCGGGACACGGGTGAGCGGCGGTCGGCGATCTCCGTGAGGAGGAGGTCGATCATCGCGCGGCCCATCTCCTCGATGGGCTGGCGGACGCTGGTCAGCGGCGGGTCCATGTGGCGGGCGATGGCGGAGTCGTCGTAGCCGACGAGGGCCACGTCGTCCGGTATACGACGGCCCGCCTCGCGCAGCACCTGCCGGGCGCCGCCCGCCATCACGTCCGAGCCGGCGAAGACCGCGTCCAGGTCGGGGCGGCGCTCGAGCAGCACGGACATCGCCCGGCGGCCGCCCTCCTCCGTGAAGTCCCCCAGCTCGACGAGGAGTTCCTCGGCCTCGTGACCCGCATCACGCAGGGCGTCGCGGTAGCCGTCGACGCGGCGCTGGGCGCCGTAGACGTCGAGGCGGCCGGTGATGTGCGCGATGCGGGTGCGGCCCCGGGAGAGCAGGTGCTCCACGGCCGAGCGGGCACCGCCGTAGTTGTCCGAGTCCACCGAGGTGAGCGTCTCGCCGGCCGAGCGGGGGCCGCTGATCACGGCCGGGATCTCCAGCTGGGCCAGCAGGTCGGGGAGGGGGTCGTCGGCGTGGACCGAGACCAGCAGGACGCCGTCCACCCGGTGCGCCGCCAGGTACTGCGCGAGGCGCCGACGCTCGCGGTCGCTGCCCGCGAAGATCAGCAGCAGCTGCATCTCGGTGTCGGAGAGTTCGGAGCCGACACCGCGCAGCATGTCCGAGAAGTACGGCTCCGCGAAGAAGCGGGTCTCCGGCTCGGGGACCACCAGCGCTATGGCGTCGGTGCGGTTGGCGGCGAGGGCGCGGGCGGCGGTGTTGGGGACGTAGCCGAGTTCGGCGACCGCCGCCTCGACCACGGCGCGGGTGGCGTCGCTGACCCGGGGCGAGCCGTTGATCACCCGCGAGACCGTGCCCCGGCCGACCCCGGCCCGAGCGGCGACCTCCTCGAGCGTGGGCCGACCCCCGCTGCGGCCCCGCGCTGCGTGGCTTGCCATGGGCTCCGCCTCTCTCGACCGACTCCTGATGCTGGCCTGGAATCTAACAGCACCGTTCGCTGCAGTGACCGTCCCGGCCCCCGGACCCCCTGCCTCGCCCTCGAATGCCGCACCGGCTGAATATCGTCTACCAGTGCCGTCAGGGGCACGCAGTTAACGCTCCGATAACTGAACACAGTTGCGCTGTCCGCTCCCTTGACACCCCGCCCCGGACCGGCGACTCTTCAACAGATCACTCATGGGAGCGCTCCCACACTACCTGGCACCTACACATCCCGCACGTTCCCCGCCCGAGCCGCAGCGAGTACGAACGGGCCCAATCCATGCAGTTGGCCGGGGGGTCGGCACGTCAGGCAACAGGAGGACGCAATGCGCACGAGCATCCGCCGGTCCCAGCGGCTGATGGCCCTCGCGGCCGTTGCCGCGTTGGCCACGGGGCTGCTGGCCGGCTGCGCCAAGGACTCGAACGACGGCTCGTCGGACGGCTCCGGCGGCGGAAACGGCAGTGGCAAGGGCAAGACAACGCTGACCATCGGCACCTTCGGCGTCTTCGGCTACAAGCAGGCCGGCCTCTACGACGAGTACATGAAGCTGCATCCGAACATCAACATCAAGGAGAACGTCACCACCCGCACCGACGTGTACTGGCCGAAGGTGCTCACCCGCCTCCAGGCCGGCTCCGGCACCGACGACATCCAGGCCATCGAGGTCGGCAACATCACCGAGGCCGTGCAGACGCAGGCGAGCAAGTTCGTCGACCTCGGCAAGGAGGCCGACAAGTCCCAGTGGCTGGACTGGAAGAACGCCCAGGCCACCACCAAGGACGGCAAGCTCATCGGGCTCGGCACCGACATCGGGCCGATGGCCATCTGCTACCGGAAGGACCTGTTCCAGAAGGCGGGCCTGCCCACCGACCGGACCAAGCTCGCCGAGATGTGGAAGGGCGACTGGGCCAAGTACGCCGACGTCGGCAAGGAGTACATGAAGAAGGCGCCGAAGGGCACCAAGTTCGTGGACTCCGCGGCCTCCGTCTACAACGCGGCCCTCGGCGGCGGCGGTGAGCGGTACTACGACAAGGACGGCAACGTCGTCTGGGACAAGTCGACCGGCGTGAAGAAGGCCTGGGACGTCGCCATGGACGTCGCCACCAGCGACATGTCGGCGAAGCTGAAGCAGTTCGACCCGACCTGGGACCAGGGATACGCCAACGGCACCTTCGCCACCGTCGCCTGCCCGGCCTGGATGATCGGCTACATCGAGCAGAAGTCCGGTGACTCCGGCAAGGGCAAGTGGGACGTGGCGGCGGCGCCCACCGCGGCCAACTGGGGCGGCTCCTTCCTCGGTGTGCCGACGGCGGGCAAGCACCAGAAGGAGGCCATCGCGCTGGCCAAGTGGCTGACCGCACCCGAGCAGCAGGCCAAGGTCTTCGCCAAGCAGGCCAGTTTCCCGTCGACCCCGTCGGCGTACGCGGACCTGAAGCCGGCCGCGGACACCACGGCGTACTTCTCGAACGCGCCGATCACGCAGATCTTCGCCGACTCGGCGAAGACCATCCCGGTCCAGTACTTCGGCATCAAGGACCAGCCGATCAACTCCGCGATCACCGACGTCGGCATCCTCCAGGTCGAGCAGAAGGGCAAGTCGCCGTCCCAGGGCTGGGACGCGGCGTCCAAGGAGATCAAGGACGTGCTCGGCCAGTGACCAGCTCCAAGCAGGCTCTCGCGCATCCCGCGTCGAGCGCCGACGCCGCGCCCGGCACCCCGCCGGGCGCGGCCCGGGGCGCTCACGGTCGCGGTACACCGGCGGGCGCCGACTCCTGGCGCAGCCGGCTGTACCGCTGGGACATGAAGGCGTCGCCGTACGCGTTCGTGTCCCCGTTCTTCATCCTGTTCGGGGCGTTCACGCTGGTCCCGCTGCTCTACACGGCCTGGTACTCGCTGCACGACGTGCAGCTGTCCTCTCTGGACCACCAGACCTGGGCGGGCCTGGACAACTACAAGAACCTGTGGTCCTCGGACTTCTTCTGGAACGCCCTGAAGAACACGCTGACCATCGGTGTCATCTCGACCGTGCCGCAACTGCTGGCCGCGATCGGGCTGGCGCATCTGCTGAACTACCGGCTGCGCGGCTCGACCGTCTGGCGTGTGGTGATGCTGACCCCGTACGCCACCTCGGTGGCCGCCGCGACCCTGGTGTTCACGCTGCTGTACTCGTGGGACGGCGGCATGGTCAACTGGATCCTGCACTTCTTCGGTGTGAACCCGATCAACTGGCGTGAGTCCGACTGGGGTTCACAGTTCGCGGTGTCGTCGATCGTGATCTGGCGGTGGACGGGGTACAACGCGCTGATCTACCTCGCCGCCATGCAGGCGATCCCGACCGACCTGTACGAGTCGGCGGCGCTCGACGGCGCGAACCGCTGGCAGCAGTTCCGGCACGTCACGATCCCGCAGCTGCGGCCGACGATCCTGTTCACGGTCGTGGTCTCGACGATCGGCGCGACCCAGCTCTTCGGCGAGCCGCTGCTGTTCGGCGGGGTCAGCGGGTCCAAGGGCGGCTCCGAGCACCAGTACCAGACGCTCGGCCTGTACATGTACGACCAGGGCTGGATCATCGGCAACCTCGGCAAGGCGTCCGCGATCGCCTGGTCGATGTTCCTGATCCTGTTGATCATCGCCGCGGTCAACCTGCTGCTCACCCGACGGCTGAGGAAGTCCCAATGACGACCACTGAACTGACGCTGCCCCGGAAGGCGGTCCGGCCCCGGGGCCGGATAGGCGCGGGCAAGCAGCTGCACGCGGGCCCGGTGACGTACGTCGTGCTCACCGTCTTCGCGCTGGTCTCCCTCGCCCCGCTGATATGGACGGCGATCGCCGCCTCCCGGACCGACCGGCGCCTCGCCCAGACGCCGCCGCCGCTGTGGTTCGGCGGCAACCTGTTCACCAACCTGCAGACGGCCTGGGACCAGGCGGGGCTGGGCACCGCGATGTTCAACTCGGTGATCGTGGCGGGCACGATCACCGTGAGCACGGTGCTGTTCGCCACCCTGGCCGGCTTCGCCTTCGCCAAGCTGCGGTTCCGGTTCTCCAGCCTGCTGCTCCTGCTGACCATCGGCACGATGATGATCCCGCCGCAGCTGGCCGTCGTACCGCTGTATCTGTGGATGTCCGACTTCGGCTGGTCCAACCAGCTGCAGACGGTGATCCTGCCGAGTCTGGTCACCGCCTTCGGCACGTTCTTCATGCGGCAGTACCTGGTGCAGGCGCTGCCGACGGAGCTGATCGAGGCGGCCCGGGTGGACGGGGCGAGCAGCATCAGGGTCGTCTGGCACGTGGTCTTCCCGGCGGCGCGTCCGGCCATGGCGGTGCTCGGCCTGCTGACGTTCGTGTTCGCCTGGAACGACTTCCTGTGGCCGATCATCGCCCTGAACCAGCAGAACCCGACCGTGCAGGTGGCCCTGAACTCGCTCGGCACCGGGTACGTCCCCGACCAGGCCGTGATCATGGCGGGCGCGCTCCTGGGCACGCTGCCGCTGCTGATCGCGTTCATCCTGTTCGGCAAGCAGATCGTGGGCGGGATCATGCAGGGCGCGATCAAGGGCTGACGGTCTCCTTTCCGGGGGCCGGGCCACCGCCGTCCCGGCCCCCTTCTCCCCCCGCCAACTACGCCAGGTCTCCTACGACCCCCAATGGGAGCGCTTCCATGCCTGAACCCGTTACCCCCGTGACCTTTCCTCCCGCCTTCCTCTGGGGTGCCGCGACCTCGGCGTACCAGATCGAGGGGGCGGTACGGGAGGACGGCCGCACCCCCTCGATCTGGGACACCTTCAGCCATACGCCGGGCCGGACGGCCGGCGGTGAGACCGGTGACATCGCCGTCGACCACTACCACCGCTTCCGCGACGACGTGGCGCTGATGGCGGAGCTCGGCCTGACCGCGTACCGCTTCTCGGTCTCCTGGTCCCGGGTGCAGCCCACCGGCCGGGGCCCCGCGGTCCAGCGCGGCCTGGACTTCTACCGCCGCCTGGTGGACGAACTCCTCGCCCACGG
The DNA here is from genome assembly GCF_009604455.1 of Streptomyces sp. RB17. Classification (GTDB taxonomy): domain Bacteria; phylum Actinomycetota; class Actinomycetes; order Streptomycetales; family Streptomycetaceae; genus Streptomyces. The sequence goes on along the minus strand of NZ_WEGL01000001.1, from coordinate 252,296 downwards.
CATCAAGCCGGCGCTCACCCTCTACCACTGGGACCTGCCGCAGGAGCTGGAGGACGCGGGCGGCTGGCCGCAGCGGGACACCGCGCTCCGGTTCGCCGAGTACGCGCAGCTGGTCGGCGAGGCGCTGGGCGACCGGGTGGAGCAGTGGATCACCCTCAACGAGCCCTGGTGCAGCGCCTTCCTGGGCTACGGCTCGGGTGTGCACGCCCCCGGCCGTACCGACCCGGCGGCCTCGCTGCGCGCCGCCCACCACCTCAACCTGGCCCACGGCCTCGCGGCCTCGGCCCTCCGTTCGGTGATGCCGGCCCGCAACGAGATCGCGATCAGCCTCAACTCCTCGGTGGTACGGCCGCTTTCCCAGGACCCGGCCGACCTCGCTGCGGCCCGCCGGATCGACGACCTGGCCAACGGCGTCTTCCACGGCCCGATGCTGCACGGCGCGTACCCCGCGTCGTTGCTGGAGGCCACGGCCTCGATCACCGACTGGTCGTACGTCCTGGACGGTGACACCCGCACGATCAACGTCCCGCTGGACGCGCTGGGCCTGAACTACTACACCCCGGCCCTGGTCTCGGCCGCCTCGGGCGAGGCCAAGGGCCCCCGGGCGGACGGCCACGGCGTCAGCGAGCACTCCCCCTGGCCGGGCGCCGACGACGTGGTCTTCCACCAGACGCCGGGCGAACGCACGGAGATGGGCTGGACGATCGATCCGACGGGCCTGTACGACCTGCTTCTGCGGTACTCCCGCGAGGCGCCCGGTCTGCCGCTGTACGTCACGGAGAACGGCGCCGCCTACGACGACAAGCCCGACCCGGACGGCCGCGTCCACGATCCCGAGCGGATCGCCTACCTGCGCGGCCATCTGTCGGAGGTCCGCCGGGCCATCGCGGACGGTGCGGACGTACGCGGCTACTACCTGTGGTCCCTGATGGACAACTTCGAGTGGGCGTACGGCTACGGCAAGCGGTTCGGCGCGGTGTACGTGGACTACGCGACACTGGAGCGGACACCGAAGTCGAGTGCCCGGTGGTACGGGGAGGTCGCCCGGACGGGGACGTTGCCCGGGGTGGAGTCGGCGGCCTGACACACCTGAAGAGGGGCGCGGCAGTCCCCCCGGATTGCCGCGCCCCTCTTCAGGAGCTCTGGGGATGAGGGTCAGTTGAGGGCGCCGAACGCCTTCGAGAAGGCGAACGCGTCCTGGACGATCGAGCTGCAGGTGGGGTCGGCGGAGTTCTTGGCGCCGCCGGGGCACTGCTTGTCGCGGGCGGCGGACCACATCGACAGGCCGCCGAGGCCCTTGGACTTGGCGAAGTTCACCAGCTGGGTGGCGTCGTCCACCTTGAAGATCTCGGAGGAGACGTCGTTGACGCCGATCATCGGGGTGACCGCGACCGTCTTCCAGGCGGCGGAGTCGGACAGGCCGAGGACGCTCTTGACCTGGGCCTGGGTGGCCGTGGCGGCCTGCTGGGCATAGTCGCCCATGTCGCCGTTGTACGAGGCGCCGTAGTCCATGGCCATGATGTTGACGGTGGAGATCCTCACGCCGTTGGACTTGGCGTTCGTCAGCAGGTTCACGCCGTCCTGGGTGAGGCCCTCGGGCATCACCGGGAGGGTGAAGGAGACGTCCAGGTCCGGGTGCTGGGCCTGGAGCTTGGCGATGGCCTGGGCGCGGCGGGTGTTGGCCGTGGTGTTGGGCAGTGCGCCGCCCTCGACGTCGAAGTCCACCTTGGTCAGCTTGAACGCGTCGACCGCCTTGCCGTACGCCGCCGCCAGCGCGTCCGCCGAGGAGCAGGTGGTGGCCAGTTCGGAGCCGGAGGCGCCACCGAAGGACACCCGGACGTCGCCGCCCTTGGCGCGCAGGGAGCCGATCTGTGCGGCGACGGCGTCGCTGGTCAGGTCGGTGACACCGCCCCACTTGGGGGTGCAGCCGCCGCCGTCGGTGACGAAGGCGAGGTTGTAGTTCTTCACCCCGGTCGCGTCGGCCGCGCCGACCAGGTCGAAAGCCGGGTAGAGGGAGGTGTCGACGTACGGGGCGAAGCCGGCGGAGGCGGTGGTGCCGCTGCCGGTGGTCCGGCTCGCGGTCGGGGTGGGGGTGGCGCTCCTGGTCGGGGTCGGGGTCGCGGTGGCGCTCTTGCTCGGGGTGGCGGTGGGTGCCGGGGACGGGGACTGGGTGGGTCGGCCGCTCGGCTCGGGCGTGGCGCCGTCGTCGGCGGAGCACTGCGCGCTGTCGATACGACAGCCGGCCGGGTCGCCCTTGCCGTCGACCACGAAGCCGACGGTCACCGACTTGCCGGGGGCGAGGCCCTCGGTGTCCCACTTCGCGGGCTTCACGGTGACGTGCGATCCGCTGACGCTCGACTCGCCGTTCCACAGCGAGCTGAGCTTCGCGCCCGCCGGGAGGTCGAACTCCAGCGTCCAGGTCTTCTCGGTCTGGCCGCTGTTGTTGGTGACGACGTACTGCGCGGTGTAGCCGGTCGACCAGTCGCTGGTCTTGGTGTAGGCCGCGTTCACACCGGCCGCGTTGGCGGTGCCGCTGAGCAGGACCGCACCACCGCCGACCACGGCCGCGGCGACCAGACCGCCTATCGCCTTGTTCCTGCCACTGATCCTGCGCCGGTGCGTGCTCATGCGCGTGCCTGCCTTCGCTGTTCACGGGGGTGAGGTGCGGCAGCACGCTAGCGATCCGGAATCGGACAAACGGCCTGATCGGGACGGCCGTTGCAGACCTTAGGGTTCGCTTAAGGAAGGGATCGGGGACGATTAATGGTCGAGACCAGTGAGGACCGGTTTGCCCGTTCGGCGCCTTCGCACCCGCCCGCGCACCGGCCGCCGCCCGTCCAGCTGGAACCAGATCCGCACCTCGGTGCCGCCCAGCACGGAGGAGCCGATCCGGACGTCCCCACCGGTGGACTCGGCGAGCCGGCGCACGATGTCGAGCCCGAGGCCGGTCGAACCGGCGTTACCGGAACCGCGGCCACGGGCCATCGCGGCGTCCGGGTCGGGTATGCCGGGGCCCGCGTCGGAGATCAGCACGATCACCGCGTCCTCGCCGTTGTGCACGTCGACCGCGAAGGCCGTGCCCTCGGCGGTGTGCCGGAACACATTGCCGAGCAGGGCGTCGAGGGCGGCGGCCAGATCGGCGCGCGCCACGGGCAGGCGCACCGGCCGCTCGACGCCGGCCACCCGCCACTTGCGGCCCTCGTCCTCGGCGAGCGCGGACCAGAACTCCATGCGCTCGCGCACCACTTCGGCCGCGTCGCACCCGGCTCCGGGGCCGAGGGCGGCCGTCTGCGGCTTGGCCTCCCGGGCCGTACGGATGATGGTGTCGACCTCGCGCTCCAGCTGGGCGACCGCGGCCCGGGTCTGCTCGGCGGCCGGTCCGCCGCCCAGGGAGGCCGCGTTGAGCCGCAGCACGGTCAGCGGCGTACGCAGGCGATGCGAGAGGTCCGCCGCCAGCTCCCGCTCGTTGGCGAGGAGTTGGACGACCTGGTCGGCCATGGAGTTGAACGCCACGGCCGCGAGCCGCAGTTCGGTCGGGCCGTCCTCCGGCACCCGGGCGCCCAGCTTGCCCTCGCCCAGATCGTGCGCCCCCTTCACCAGCCGACGAGCGGGCCGCACCATGCGCACCCCGAGCCGGTCGGCGACCGCGACCGAGCCGACGATCAGCGCGAGGCCGACGGCCGCGAGCACCGCCCAGGCCGTGCCGACGCCGTTGGTCACCTCGGACTCGGGGACGTACACCTCGACGACCGCGATGTCACCGGAGCCGAGCGCGACCGGCTGCAGCAGGGTCGATCCACCGGCGACGGACGTGGTGGAGGCCCGGCCCAGTCGCCGCACCGCCTGGATGTCGCGGTCGGCGGCGCGCTGCCGGCCGAGGTCCAGCGGGGGGCCGCCGTCGGTGGCGGGCAGATGCACGGCCATCCCGGAGTCGGCGCCGGCCGAGGCCACGACCCGCTCCAGCTTGTCCCGGTCGGTGGTGATGGACAGCGCGGGTGCGACCGCGGCGGCCTCCCGCTCCGCGTTGGAGAACGCCCGGTCGCGGGCCATCTCCTTGACGACCAGCCCGAGCGGGACCGCGAATGCGACCACGACCATCGTGGTGACCGCCAGGCAGACCTTGACCAGGGCCCATCTCATCGCACCGGCTCCCCGTCCACAGTGGGTTCCGCCGGGGGTTCGAGCTTCACACCGACGCCCCGGAGCGTGTGCAGATAGCGGGGCCGGGCGGCCGTCTCCCCCAGTTTCCGGCGCAACCAGGACAGATGCACGTCGATGGTCTGGTCGTCGCCGTAGGACTGCTGCCAGACCTCGGCGAGGAGTTCCCTGCGCGGGACGACCACCCCGGGGCGGCCGGCGAGGAAGGCGAGCAGGTCGAACTCGCGGCGGGTGAGGTCGAGGCTGACCCCGTCCAGCTCGGCCTGGCGGCGCAGCGGGTCGACGGTCAGGCCGCCGACGCGCAGGACGCTGGACGGCGGGGCCTCACCGCCTCCCGGCCGGGCCCGGCGCAGCACGGCCGCGATCCGCGCGGAGAGGTGCTCGACGGAGAACGGCTTGGTCAGGTAATCGTCCGCGCCGGCGTTGAGCAGCCGGACGACCTCCGTCTCGTCGTCCCGTGCGGTGGCGATGATCACGGGGACATCCGTGATGCCGCGCAGCATCTTCAGCGCCTCGGAGCCGTCCAGGTCCGGCAGTCCGAGGTCCAGGATGACCACGTCGAAACGGAGATGGGCGACCTCGCGCAGCGCCTCCAGTGCCGTACCGACGCTGCGCACGGTGTGTGCGGCGTCGGTCAGATGCCGGATGAGCGCCGAGCGTACGAACTGGTCGTCCTCGACCACGAGCACACTTGCCATGCGCCGCACCGTACGCCATGCGGCCCACACCGGGCGGGCGCCTGTGGACAACTCGGGGCATGTGCGCGCGGCGGTGCCCCTGGGGCAGTATGGCCTGCGATGCGCAGAGGACTCGTACACGTACTGGCGTGGCTGCTCGCGACGGGAGCGGCGGTCACGCTGTCGTGGTGGGGTGTGCACACGGTGATGGCCGGGACGGCGTACGAGCCGCCGCGCGCCCTGCCGGTCACGGCCGCCGACGCCACGGCCCAGGGCTCGACGACCCTGCCCTCGCCGACGCACCGGCCGTCCCCGTCCACCAGTGCGTCGCCCCGGCGGCCGGCCCCGACCCCCACACCCGTCCGGACACCGAGCACCTCCCCCACCGCTTCCGCGTCCGGGTCGGGCCAGGTCAAGTCGTACGACACCGACGGCGGCCGGGCCGTGTTCGACCTGGGCCCGTCCAGCGCCACCCTCGTCTCGGCGACGCCCGGGACCGGCTGGTCGATGCAGGTGTGGAAGACCGAGACGTGGATCCGGGTGGAGTTCACCAGGGGCACGGACCGGGTGTCGGTGATGTGCACCTGGCACGACGGGCCGCCGCACGTGGACGTCGGGAACTACTGAGCCCGAACCCGGGTGCGCGCCGATGGACTCACCGGAACACCGACGGTGGCGGGGCCGGCGAGGCCACGGCCGCCGCGTCCGTCACGGGGGCCGCGCCGCCCGTGAAGTCCGTGAGCGGCCTGCCGTGTTCGACCCGGCCCGGGTGCGGGTCGGAGGCTGCGCGGCGGGTGAGTTCGGCGACCGGGAGCGGGGCGTCGGAGGCGACCAGGACGGCGTTGCCGAACCGCTTGCCGCGCAGCACGGCCGGGTCGGCGATCAGCGCGAGTTCGGCGAACCGGGCGGCGGCGGTGGCGATCTGGCCGCGCAGATGCGCGAGCGGCGGGCCGTCGGCGAGGTTGGCGGCGTAGACCCCGGACGGCTTCAGGGCCCGGCGGACCTCGTCCAGGAACTCGGTGGAGGTGAGATGCGCCGGGGTGCGGGCGCCGCTGAAGACGTCCGCGATGACCAGGTCAGCCCAGCCGTCCGGCACCTTGGCGAGGCCCTCACGGGCGTCCGCCGACCTGACCCGGATCCGCGCGTTCGGATCCAACGGCAGCTCCCGGCGGACCAGTTGGACCAAGGTCGCGTCACGCTCGACGACCTGCTGGGTGGAGCGGGGGCGGGTGGCGGCGGCGTACCGGGCGAGGGTGAACGCGCCGCCGCCGAGGTGCACGACGTGCACGGGCTTGCCGGGCGGGGCGACGAGGTCGATGACATGGCCGAGACGGCGCTGGTACTCGAAGGAGAGATACGCGGGGTCGTCCAGGTCGACGTGCGACTGGGGCGCGCCGTCGATCAGCAGCGTCCAGGCGCGGCCTCGGTCCGGGTCGGGCACGAGCTGTGCGAGCCCGCCGTCGACCGCCTCCACGACGGCTTCGACGGCCGCCGACCTGCGCCGTGTGCTCCTGGACCTGCCCATCCGGCCATTTTCGCAGGCCCTCGGGCCGCTCGCCGCCCCGGCGGCCGCCGGCTCCGGTGGCGGGCCCGGGCCGCCTCACTGGCAGCCGTCGGCCGCCTCGATCATCCGGGCCGCCTCCCCGAGGGCCCGGCGCAGCACCACCGGGTCGGTGGCGAGGTCGGCCTCTCCGGGCGGCAGCAGCCAGTCGGAGCCCTTCACCGGCGGCTCGGGGTTCAGCCTGAGTCCGCGCCCGTCGGTCTCCGTACAGGTGCTGCCGGGCACGTCCCAGCCGGCCGCCGTGCCGGCCGGAACCAGGAAGCCGAGGGTGGCGCAGCCGCCGTCGTGCAGCACGGGCCCCATCGCCTCACCGGCGCCGCGCCGCAGGATGTCGACCGCCTCGAATCCCTGCCGGGCCGGCACCGTCACGAGGTCGCAGGCCGACGCGTCCCCCTCGGCCGACGACGGCGACGTACACGGTTCGTTGCTCTGGCTGGACTCCCTGGTCTCCATGCCGGCCTCCACCACACAGCCCTGTTGCGGTCCATCGACTCCAACGCGCGATCGCGTCAACGGCTACGGCACAAGTGCGCCGCAAAGGATGGCACTTCATGGCAGATCGTGGATGAGATATCCGGTTTGTAGCCAAACACAGCGTGGCGGGTCCTTCACAGCAGGTACGTTCATGCCCGCCGGAACCAGGGCGTCACTCGGACAACTCGTCCCGAATCCGCCCCGGATCCGGCATGGTTCGACGGTTCGCACGAGAGGACCCGGCCATGGCGTCGTCAACCGAGACCGCGTCACAGCCCGAACGGCCACCCCGGCCGAACCTCGCCTTCCGGCGACTGCGCGGCAGGCGCTCACCCGCCGAGTTCGCGGCGCTCGTACGACGCGCCGCGCGCGAGATCGGTGAGCGGGTGAGCTGTGACGCGCGGTACGTCGGCAGGGTCGAGGCGGGCGAGATCCGCTGCCCCAACTACGCCTACGAACGGGTGTTCCTGCACATGTTCCCCGGCCGCACCCTCACCGACCTCGGCTTCGCGCCCCGTTCGGCCGTACGCGGCCGCGCGGCGCGTCCGGCGGCTGAGGTGCCCGGGCAACCCGGTGCCGCGGAGCCGCCCGGTGAGTCGCGGGGGGCCTTCGAACCGTATGACACGCAAGACCCGTGCGGCGCACCAGAACCGTACGTGAAAGACCATCTGAACCACGAGGAGAGCGACGTGCTGCGTCGCGCATTCATGACCGGCGGCGGCGCCACCGTGGCCGCCGCCACGCTGAGCCCGCTGGGGCTCACCACGGACGCCACGGCCGCGGTCCGGACCGCTCGCCGGCCCGGAACCCCGGAGGCGCTGGCCCTGGAGGAGGCCGTCCGTCGGATCCGGCTGCTCGACGACCGGCACGGCGCGGACGGCCTCTACCGGCGCGCTGCGGCTCCGTTGCGCGCGGCCTACGCGCTGCTGGACGCCGGCGCGACCCGGCAGACCACCGCCGAACGGCTGCACTCGGGCGCCGGTGAACTCGCGATCTCCGTGGGCTGGCTGGCGCACGACTCCGGCCGCTTCGACGACGCACGCTCGCACTACGCGGAGGCGCTGGCCACGGCCCGGATGACCGGGGATCCGGGGCTGGAGGCGCACGCCTTCTGCAACACCGCGTTCCTGGCCCGGGACGCGGGCCGCCCCCGCGAGGCGGTCCGCGCCGCGCAGGCCGCCCAGCGCGCCGCCGCTCCACTGGGCTCGGCCCGCCTGATGTCCCTGCTCGCGCTGCGTGAGGCCGGCGGCTGGGCGGGGCTCGCCGACCGCACCGCCTGCGAACAGGCCCTCGTCCGGGCCCAGGCCCTCTTCACCCGGGGCCGCTCGGACGCCGACCCCGAATGGATGAGCTTCTACGGAGAGGCAGAGCTGGAGGGGCTGGAGGCGCAGTGCTGGTCCATGCTGGGCGACTGGCGGCGGGCGGCCCGGCACGCGCGCCGTGCGGCGCATCTGCAGGATCCGCACTTCACGCGCAACATCGCGCTCTACACCGCGGAACTGGCCGACGACCTGGCCCGTGAGGGGCGGCCGGACGAGGCGGCCGCCGCGGGCTTGCAGGTGCTGTCGCTGCTGGACCAGGTCCAGTCCTCACGGATCCAGAGCATGCTGGCGGGGACGGCGCGGGTGCTGTTGCCTCACCGGCGCGCCTCGGGGGTCTCCGAGTTCCTCGACCGGCATGCTTCGGTGCCGAGGACGGGGCGGGCGTAGGCGGTACGGGAGAGTGTTTCTATCCCGCCAGGTGCCCCAGGTCGTTCCAGCTCTCGATCGCCGGCTCCCCGTACGCCCAGCCCAGCACGGACAGCGAGGTCGGGTTCAGGCGTATCCGGGCCGCGAAGTCCAGCGGGAGGCCCAGCCAGCGCGCGCCGATGGAGCGGAGGATGTGGCCGTGGGCGAAGACCAGGACGTCGCGGTCGGCCGAGCGGGCCCAGGCCACCACCTCGTCCGCGCGTGCGGTCACCTCGGCGAGGCTCTCACCCTCCGGCACCCCGTCCCGCCAGATCAGCCACCCCGGCCGCACCGCCTGGATCTCGGCCGGCGTCATGCCCTCATACGCGCCGTAGTCCCACTCCATGAGCGTGTCCCACGGGGTGGCCCGGTCGCCGAAACCGGCGAGTTCGCACGTCTCACGCGCGCGCACCAGCGGGCTGGTGCGCACCTCGGCCCCCGGCAGCCCGTCCAGCGGGGCCCGGTGCAGTCGCTCGCCGAGCAGCTTGGCTCCCCGCCGGCCCTCCTCCAGCAGGGGCACGTCGGTCCTGCCGGTGTGCTTGCCGGACAGTGACCATTCCGTCTGTCCGTGCCGGGCCAGCAGGATGCGCGGTGCCATGAGAGACCTTTCCGGAAGCGAAGGGACCCTCCCATCATCGCTCACCCCCGGTCGGGGCAACCTGGGGGGCGATCTCGGCGTCTTTGTGGGCCGGAGCGCCCTCAGGGGCGGGATACGGACACCGTAAAGTGGCACGGTCGCCCTCCAGGGGGCGCGCCGTACTGCAGAAGGGGGAGGGCGATCAGATGCCGCAGACCGAGACACCGGGCACCGAAGGGGTCCCGCGTACCGGGCTGCGCTGGTGGACCGAGCTGCCTCTGATCCTCCTCGTCTACGGCTGCTACTCGGCCGGCCGCCTCCTGGCCCGCGGGGACGTCTCCTCCGCCGTCGACCACGGCCTGGCGATCCTGCGCATCGAGAAGGTCCTGGACCTCAACGCCGAGCACCCGCTCAACCGGCTGTTCACGCGCGAGCCCTGGCTCGGGGTGCCGGCCGACTTCTGGTACGCCTCGCTGCACTACCTGATCACGCCCGCCCTCCTCGTCTGGCTGTTCCGGACCCGCGCCGAGCACTACCGGCGGGCCCGCACCTGGCTGATGACGTCCACGTTCATCGGCCTGATCGGCTTCACCCTGCTGCCGACCTGCCCGCCCCGGCTGCTGTCCGACGGCCACGGCTTCGTGGACACCATGGCCCACTACAGCTCGTACGGCTGGTGGGGCGGCGAGGCGAGCGCGCCGCGCGGCATGGGCGGGATGACCAACCAGTACGCGGCCATGCCGAGCCTGCACGTCGGCTGGGCGCTGTGGTGCGGTGTGATGCTGTGGCGGCACGGCGGCACGCGCGTGGCGAAGATCCTCGGCGTGCTCTATCCGCTGGGCACCGCGCTCGTGGTGATGGGTACCGCCAACCACTACTTCCTGGACGCGGTCGCGGGCGTCGCCGTGATGGGCGTCGGCCTGCTGCTCGCGCCGCGCGTGACGCGGGTCGCGGACCTGGTCCGGGACCGCCTGTTCCCGCGCCGCACACCGGTCACGGACGGCACGGGTTCCCCGATTGTCAGTGGCGGATGCCAGACTTCCGCGGGTGAGCGAATTCCACGGCAGCGCGAGTCGCGGCTCGACGCCGGGGCCGAACCGGACGCCTCCCCCAGCGACGCGGGCGAAGGGGCTGCGGCACCGGCTCGCTGAGCTGCGCGGTCCCGACGTACCGGCCAAGGCCCTGGATGCGCGCGCCCTCGCGGCGCTCGCCGCGAACCCCGGGTGCGCGCGGCGGGCGATCCTGGACGGCGCCGGGGTGGACAAGGCACGGCTGGCGAGCGCGCTGGGCGCGCCGTCCGCGTTCGGCCAGTCGCAGTTCGCGCTGACCCGCGGGAACGCGTTCGAGGCGAAGGTGAAGGCCGACGGCGGCGCGGAGCTGCTGCGGCTGGCGCACGCCCGCCTCGACCCGGGCGCCGCACCGCCCGAGGGGGCCGCCGTACCCGACCTGAGCGCGCACGGCCCCGAGGGGCGTGCGGCCCGTACGGCGCTGGCGCTGCGCGAGGCCGCGCGGGCGGGCGGCTGGACGCTGCTGGACCACCCGATGCTCGCCCTGGACGTGGCCGGCTCGCTCGCCTTCCTGGAGCCGGACGCGGTGGTGGTGCACCCGGACGGCAGCTGGTCGGTGGTGGAGATCAAGTCCTTCCCGATGCTGGACGGTTCGGCGGACCCGTCGAAGGTCGGCGCGGCGGCCCGGCAGGCGGCGGTGTACGTGCTGGCCCTGGAGGAGGTCGCCGCGCGGCTCGATGCCGTTCCGGTCGTACGGCACCGGATCCTGCTGGTGTGCCCGAAGGACTTCTCCAACCTGCCCGCGGCGTCCGCCGTCGACATCCGCAAGCAGCGCGCGGTCACCGCCCGCCAGCTGACCCGGCTCACCCGGATCGAGGAGATCGCCCGGACCCTGCCCGAGGGCACCTGCTTCGCACCCGACCGCGGTGCCGAGGAGCTGACGGAGGCCGTGGCGGCGGTCCCGGCGACGTACGCACCCGAGTGCCTTTCCGCGTGCGAACTGGCCTTCCACTGCCGGGAACGCTCCCGCGAGGAGGGTGCCGTCACCCGTCTGGGCCGGCCGCTGCGCGCGGAGCTGGGCGGTCTGACCACGGTCGAGGACGTCCTCGCGGCGGCCCACGGCGAGCAGGGCGACCCGGACGACCCGGCGGTCGCGGCCCTGCGCCGCGCGGCGGCCCTGCGCGCGGAGGCGCTGGCGAGCGCGGAACCACCGGCGCGTGCGGAGGCGCTGACGGACGCGGCCCACCGGGAGGTCGCCCCGTGTCCCTGATCGCCACCCTCGCCCGGCTCGAGGCCGTCAGCAGCGGCCGCGCCCAGCCCGCCGCGACCGTCCGGCACCGGCATCTGTCGGCACGCCCGCTGGTGTTCGTGCCGCTCACCACCGCCGGTGAGGCGGGCGCCCCGCTCGGCGCGCTGGTCGGCACCGACCGGGACGCGCCCCGCCTGCTGGTCGTCCCGCAGCCCCGCGACCGCGACCTGCGTTTCTCCTTCCTCGCCGACCTCGCCGACGTCGTCCTGCCGTACATCGACTCCTGTGCCGGGTCCGTGGAGGCGGCCGAGCGCACCGAGACCGACCCGGAGACCGGCAAGCGGGTCAAGGTCGAGGTCGAGCTGTGCGCGGACGCCGCCCAGCTGATCGTGCCGAGCCGGGCCGGCCTGGACTTCGTGCGGCTGCTGGGCCGCTCGATGCGGTTCCGCCGTACCGCCGAGCAGGACCCGCAGACCCCCCATCCGGCGCCGCCCCGGGTGCCGCTGCTCGGCCGCTGGCTCACCCACTACGGCGAGCGGTCCCGGGTCCCCGGCTCCTCCCTCCTGCTCGCCCTGACCGATGTGCTGTCCCGGCACTGGGCGACCGGCCAGTCCGGCCTGGAGGACCAGCACCTGGGCGCGCTGCTCGCCTGGATCGACCCCCCGGAGGGCGAATCCGGCGCCGAGGCCGCGCGCCGGGCCGAGCTGGCGCGGAACCCCGCCGGCCAGTTGCTGTGCCCGCCGGCCGGTCCCGCCACCGACCCGGCGTTCGACAACGAGCTGCTGGCCCCGGCGATCGAACGCTACGACCGCGCGCGCACCGCGCTCGCCGCCGCCGAGGACGCCCTGGCCGCCGACGACCGGCTCGCCGCGCTCACCGCGGCCGAGCGGGAGGTCCGCGACCTGGTGGCGAGCCGCACCCGGCCCACCTGGGACGCCGTGTGGCGGGGCCTGGACCTGCTGCGGGCGCTGCCGGAGGGCGCGCATGTGGCCGAGCGCTGGACCCGGGACCGCTGGTCCTTCACCGGGCACCGCGACCGGGTGCTGGCGGGCGAGCCGCCGCAGCCGCGCCGGGACGACGCGGTGACGGCGGCGAACAAGCTGGCCACGCGCGAGCGCGAGCAGGCCCGGCTGGAGGCGCAGGAGGCGCTGGACGACCCGCTGGTGATGGCGGGGCGGCGGCTGGCCGGGGAGGCGTTCGCGGGCGAGGTGACCGACGTCGTGATGGCGTACAGCGAGGGCAAGCGGCCGAGCCCGCGCCCGCTGGTGACGGTCCGCACGGACGACCGGCCGCATCTCGCCGAGCGGGCGAAGGCGTACCGCTCGCTGGGCGGCAAACCGCAGTCGGCGGAGTTCGTCGGCTACGAGACCGAAGGCGTCCTGGTCCTGCGCGTCCTGGACAAGATGGGCCGCGGCAAGGAGCCCGAGCCCGGTTCGGTTCCGGAGAAGGGCGACCGGATCTGCTTCACCCTCTTCGAGCACGAGCAGCGCGGCGGCGCGAAGCTGCCCGACCCGGAGGAGACCCCGTGGACGCACGGCGGCCCGCCCGGTGAGGCCGTGTCGGAGGCCGCCGATCCCATCACCGAGGAGGACGTACTTTGACGACGGTCGACTTCGACCCCGGAGCCGCTGCCGCCCGCGCCACCGACGCGATCCTCCACGACACCCTGCACGGCTCCGAGCGCGGTGTGGTCGTGGACTCCCCGCCCGGCGCCGGCAAGTCGACGCTCGTGGTCCGCGCGGCCCTCGAACTGGCCGAGGCGGGCCGCCCGTTGATGGTGGTGGCACAGACGAACGCCCAGGTGGACGACCTTGTCCTCCGGCTCGCCGAGAAGAACCCGGAGCTGCCGGTCGGCCGCCTGCACAGCAGTGACACCGACCCCTACGACAAGGCGCTGGACGACCTGCCGCAGGTCCGCACGTCGGCGAAGGCGGCCGACCTGAACGGCCTGCAGGTGGTCCTGTCCACGGCCGCGAAGTGGGCGCACGTCACGGTGGACGAGCCGTGGCGGCACGCGATCGTGGACGAGGCGTACCAGATGCGCTCGGACTCCCTGCTGGCCGTGGCGGGCCTGTTCGAGCGGGCGCTGTTCGTCGGTGACCCCGGGCAGCTGGACCCGTTCGCGATCGTCGGCAGCGAGCAGTGGGCGGGCCTGTCGTACGACCCCTCGGCGTCCGCCGTGACCACTCTGCTGGCCCACAACCCCGGCCTTCCCCAGCACCGCCTCCCGGTCTCCTGGCGCCTGCCCGCGTCGGCGGCGCCCCTCGTCTCCGACGCGTTCTACCCGTACACGCCCTTCCGCAGCGGCACCGGCCACGGCGACCGCCAGCTGACCTTCGCGGTCCGCTCGGACGGCTCCGGCCCGGACCAGGTGATCGACGAGGCGGCGGAATCCGGCTGGGGCCTGCTGGAACTGCCCGCCCGGCACACCCCGCGCACGGACCCGGAGGCGGTGCGGGCGGTGGCGACGGTGGTACGCCGACTGCTGGACAGAGGCGGCGCGGCGCTCTCCGAGCGCTCGGACGACCCCACCCCGCTCACGGCCGACCGCATCGCCGTCGGCACGGCCCACCGCGACCAGGCGGCCGCGGTGCGCACGGCGCTCGCCGAGCTGGGCGTGACGGACGTAACGGTGGACACCGCGAACCGTCTCCAGGGCCGGGAGTACGACGTCACGGTCGTCCTGCACCCGCTCTCCGGTCGCCCCGACGCCACCGCCTTCCATCTGGAGACCGGCCGCCTGTGCGTCCTGGCCTCCCGGCACCGCCACGCCTGCATCGTGGTCTGCCGCGCGGGCGTCGGCGACCTCCTGGACGCCTACCCCTCCACGGAACCGGTCCAGCTGGGCACGCTGGTGAAGTTTCCCGACGGCTGGGAGGCGAACCACGCGGTGCTCGCGCATCTGGCGGAGCACAGGGTGAGCCGGTGGACTTGAGGGCCTCTTGCGGGGGCGCGGGACAATGGACGGTGGCCCACCTGAAGGCGGTGCCCAGCGAAACCGTACGAGGAGGAGACAGGACATGGCGGAGCCCACGCCGCGTCGTAACGAACCGCGGCTACGCCCCGCGCCTCTGATCTTCGAGCCCGCGGAGGCGGCCGGCGATCCCGAGCACTTCTTCGACCTGGAGTCGATCGAGGATCCGCGGGCGCTGCTGTCCCGGGCCACGGAGCTGACCCAGGCGTTCCGCGCGGCCGCCGACCGGGCCGTGGAGTTCCAGGCCGTCGCGGCGGCCCAGCTCGCCGACCCGCGCCGGTTCGACCGGCTGACCGCGGCGGACATCGCCGAGCGCGCGGAGTGGACCGAGGACTACGCGAAGAGGATGGTCGAGTTCGGCCGGGATCTGATGCGCGGGAACGCCGAGGGACGGACGTCCCCCGATCCCGTGTGACCCCGCGGCCGCGTCAACCCGAATCCCTTGAGTAACCCGTCTGGCATATGCCAGGCGGGCAAGATACTCCTCCCCCACCGTCTCTGTCCCGATTTTCGGCAACTCAGAAGAACCGCCCGCTCACGCCCGGTACATCTGGGTGGCATGAGCAGCGCACCGAACGTCACCCGCGTCACCTCCGACGGCGTCACCTGGCTCGCCTCGGCGGCCACGTACCCGCGCAGCACGCTGACCCTGTGGGAGGAGCGCCCGGACGCCCCGGTGGTCCTGCCCTGCGGCACCGTCTTCGACGTGGTGAGCGCGCCGGCGATCTTCGGCCGCCGGATGCTGGACCGGCTGTGGGACGACGGCCCGGGCTCGGGCCCGGTCGCGGTGTTCCGGGGCCGCGTACTGCTGTTCGCCGCGCCGGGCACAGCCCAGCGGCTGCCCTCGCTGCTGGCGTGGGAGGAATGGGGCTCCAACCGTACGGAGGCGGTGCCGCCGCTGCTGTGCCACGGCACGGGCGACGCGGTGACCGTCCCGGCGCCGGCCGCCTGCGACACCCCCGGCGAGTCCCGCTGGCTGGTCGCCCCGGACACGCGTCATCCCTGGCTGCCGGGCCCGGAGGTGGTCCTCTGGGCGGCCGTACGGGCGGCCCGCGCGGCGGTGCGGATATCGATTTTTCCTCCCGCCGACCAGGATGCTAAGGTCTACGACGTCAGCAGGCGCCGCTAGCTCAGTTGGTTAGAGCAGCTGACTCTTAATCAGCGGGTCCGGGGTTCGAGTCCCTGGCGGCGCACGATGGCGATGGCGAGGCATGTCCGCGGAAGGCGCGGACGGTCCTCGCCATCTCTGTTTTTGCGCGGCTTCGCCGCGCGTTGTGGGGGCTTCGCCACCCACACCCCCCATCAGGTGGGTCCGGTGGCCGTAGGCCGGGAGGGCGCCGGGCCGGTGGCCGGGGCGCTGGATACGCGCCGGTCCAGTGGTCGCAGATCGAAAGCGCGCCGGGCCAGTGATCGCCGGCCGGAAGCACACCGGGCCGGCGTCCGTCGGCCGGGAGCACACCGGGCCGGCGACCGGAAGCGCCCCGGCTCGGTGACCGTCGACCGAAGACACGTCGGCCCGGCGACCGCACACAGGAAACGCACCGGGCCGGCAGCCGTAGGCGCGGACGTCAGCCGGTGATCTCCGGAGTGATCCTGACCGTCCACGCCCCCGAGGCCGTTCTCCCCTCCACCTCCACCTGGACGTCCTCGCCGGGCACGGTGAAGCTCTCGCCGAGGGCGACCGGGGCGTCGGCGAGGGGTGGGTAGACCGACTTCTCCCAGCAGGCCTCGGTGTGCGGGTGGGCGTCGACGACCTCCACCGGGCCGCCGCCGGACTCCGCGCCGCTTCTGATCCGGTAGACCAGGACACCCTCCCGGCAGGTTGCCCGGTCGTTGCCGGCCGCACCGCGCGCCTCGAAGCCCAGGGCGCTGTCGGGACCCGTGCGCACGATCGCCAGTTTCACCCCGTGCCCGAGGCCGAAGGCCGGGGCGCCCGCCGTACCCTGCACCGGGACACCGGGGCCGGCCTCCAGCGGTTCCAGGGTCAGCCGGGTCGGCCGCGCGCCGCGCACGCACACCACCTGGCGCGGATCCAGCCAGCCCAGCTTCCACTTGTGCCAGGCCAACAGGTCCGGCGACAGCCCGAACTGGCTGCCCATCAGGTCCCAGTCGCCGACATGGGTGTCCCAGTCACCCTTGCCGTCGACCGGGCGGTGGTAGAGGTCGGGCAGGTCGAACACATGGCCGGTCTCATGGGCGAGGACGAGGCGGTCCGGCGGGTGCTTCTCGAACACCGTGACGACCCGGCGGACGTCGACGCCGTCCACATGGACGGGTGTGTCGAGGTTCACGACCTTCGTGGCGTCCGAGTCGACGCCGGGCGCGTCCGGATCGGCGACGAAGTACACGACCTGGTAGCGGGAGAAGTCGACCGCCTTGTCGGCCACCGCGAACGCGTCCTGCAGATAGGCGGCCCGGTCGGCCATGTCCCAGTCCCGCTTCATGGCGTACGCCGTGGACGGCCGGGGCATGCGCAGCCAGCGCTTCAACGGGTGCGGGCGAAGGGTGAGCCTGCCGTAGGAGGCCTGCTGGTAGTAGCGGCTGGTGGCCGGGAAGTGGTCCGCGGCCAGCTCGGCGGGGGTGGTGCGAGGTCTGGCGTCCGGGAAGGACAGGAACACCATCACGGCGTCGACCTTGCCGGCCGGGCGGGTGTAGTCCGCGTTCCAGGTGTCCACGCCCTCGGAGTGGTGGGCGTCGGTCCGGTGCAGGACGCAGGGCGTCGTGGAGAAGGGCTCGGCGGCCGACGGGTTGGTGAGGATCGAGGTCGCGGCGAGCGCCGACAGCGTGGTGCACACGGCGGCGGTGCTGCGCAGCTTGGGCACGGACATGACCTCCGGACGCGGTTCGCGGGACGCGCATCCAGATTGCTGCTATTTATTGCTTTATGCCCTGTTCGTCTGCACCACAAGGGTGAGCGCGCCCTCCGGCGCGCCGGCGCGCTCCGGCGCCCGACACCCCGAAACACTCACTGAACGTCACAACTGGTCGGGGGCCTCAACAGCCCGTCCAGGTGCGGGCAGAAACGATCTGTCAGAAACTGTGCTCCGTCCGGGACACTGGAGAGTGGCTGGAAGGGCCCGGGGCCAGCCTCTATGATCGGCACACTTTCCGGCACGGACATCGATCGAGTGCACTGCGGGAGCGAGCGGTGAGCGGAACGTCCGAAGGGCCGACGCCCGCGGCAGACCTCGACCGGTCAGCCGTCACAGACAGTGACCACACCACCTACCATCGTGTCTTCACGGCCGCGCCGGTCGCCATGGCCGTCGTGGACCGCGCCGGACTCGTCGCCGACGCCAACGCGGCCTTCGGCGAGCTGCTCGGCACCGGTCCGGACACACTGAGCGGGCGGGTGGCCGCCGACCTCGTCGACCTGGCCTCGGACGCTCGCAGCTGGCACGCCTACCGCGAGGTCCTGCGCGGCCGGCAGGCCCGGCTGCGCTGCACCCGCCGGCTGAAGCACCCCGAGGGGCACTCGGTGTGGGTGCAGGTCACGGTGTGCCCGCTCGGCGACGGAGAGCCCGGGGTGCTGCTGTCCGTCGCCGACATCAGCGCCCGCCGCGAACTCCAGGCCCGGCTGCGGCACTTGCAGATGCACGACCCGGTGACCCGGCTGCCCAACCGCACGCTGTTCTTCGAGCGGCTGTCGGCGGCGCTGGAGGCGGAGTCGTACGAGCAGAGCGGCACCGGCCGGATCGGTCTGTGCTACCTGGACCTCGACGGCTTCAAGGCGGTCAACGACACCCTCGGCCACCGTGTCGGCGACCGGCTGCTCGCGTCCGTCGCAGAGCGCCTGACCAGGGTGGCCGACGAGGCCGGCTACGCCCGCACGGTGACCCCGCTGGTGGCCCGGCTCGGCGGCGACGAGTTCGCGCTGCTCGTGGAGGACTCCACCGGCACCGAACAGCTCGCCGATCTCGCCGATTCGGCGCTCAAGGCCCTGGAGGAGCCCTTCGACCTGGCCGGACAGCGGCTGTCGCTGACGGCGTCCATCGGGGTCGTGGAACGCCACGCGGCCGGTGCGACCGCCACCGGCCTGATGCAGGCGGCCGACACGACCCTGTACTGGGCGAAGGCCGACGGCAAGGCCCGCTGGACCCTGTTCGACCCCGAGCGCAACGCGCACCGGATGACCCGTCAGGCCCTGTCGTCCACTTTGCGCCCCGCCATCGACCGCGGCGAATTCGCGCTCGAATACCAGCCGTTGGTCGGCATGGAGGACGGACGCCTGTCCGGGGTCGAGGCGTTGATCCGCTGGAATCATCCTCAGTTCGGCACACTGACGCCGAATCGGTTCATCGGACTGGCCGAGGAGGACGGTTCGATCGTGCAGCTCGGCCGCTGGGCGCTCAACACCGCCTGCCGCCAGGCCCGCCGCTGGCAGCTGGACCACCCCGAGGAGCCGCCCATCTTCGTCAGCGTCAACGTGGCCGTCCGGCAGGTGTGGGACTCCGACCTGGTCTCCGACGTGGCGGAGATCCTGGCCGACACGGGACTCGCCCCGCACCTCCTCCAGCTGGAGCTGACCGAGTCGGCGGTAATGGGCTCGGCCGGCCGCCCGCTGCAGGCCCTGCAGGCGCTCAGCGACATGGGCGTCCGCATCGCCATCGACGACTTCGGCACCGGCTACTCCAACCTCGCCTACCTCAGCCGTCTGCCGGTCTCCACGCTGAAGCTGGACGGATCCTTCGTCCGCGGCTTCCAGTACGAGGCCGACAAGAACCCCGCGATCGCCCCCAACCCGGCCGACGAGGTCATCGTCGAGGCGATGATCCAGCTCGCCCACCGGCTCGGCATCACCGTCACCGCCGAGTGCGTGGAGACCTCGGCCCAGGCCACCCGCCTGCGCCGCATCGGCTGCGACACCGGCCAGGGCTGGCTGTACTCCCGCCCGGTGCCGCCGGACCGTATCTCCGAACTACTCGACGTCAACGCCTGCCCCCAGCCCTGACGCCCCGCGGGCCACCGGCCCCGCCACCAACCGATCGGCCGTAGCCTCCGGCCGGCCCCCGGCCAGCTCCGTCCCACCCGCAGCCGGCTCCGACCGGCCCGCGGCCGGCTTCGACCGGCCCGCCCACCACCAGCTCCGGCCGATCCGCAATCGGCCCGGCCGACCCGCCGACGTCGGCTCCGGCCCGCCCTCGGCCAGCCCGGCCTGCCCGCCGCCAGCTCCGGCCGATCCGCAATCGGCCCGACCGACCCGCCCACCACCAGCTCCGGCCGATCCGCCATCGCCCCGACCGGCCCGCCAACGTCAGCTCCAGCCCGCCCACCGGCAGCCCCGACCAGCCGCCATCGGCACGGACCGACCCGCCGACGTCAGCCCCAACCCACCCACCGCCAGCACCGGCCGATCCGCCGTAGCCTCCGGCCTGCCCGCAGCCGGCTCCGACCGGCCGGCGGACAGCTCCGGCCCACCCGCAACCGGCCCCGACCGACCCGCCGACGCCAGCTCCGACTGGCCCACCGTCAGCACCGGTCGGCCCGCGCGTCCGTACAGGTCCCACGCTCGGCACTCGCCGACCTCGCCGCGACCGCCTCCGCAGGCGGCGGCTCCCCGACGGCCGGCCTGCGCCACGCTCTGCTGACGGTCAGGCGGCGAGGGTGCCGGTGACGGGGCCGTTCCTGCGGTAGCGGTGGGACGCGATGCGCGGGCGGTGCCGGGGGCTCCGGTCCCCCGGGACCGCCCGGTTTCGCGGCTTCAGGCCGTCGGCAAGCCGTACGCGTCCGCGATCAACTCGTAGGAGCGCAGGCGCAGTTCGCCGCGGTGGGCATGGGAGACGAGCATCAGCTCGTCGGTGCCGGTGCGCTTGTGGAGGTCGTCCAGGCCGGCGCGGACCTCGTCGGCTGTGCCGTGCACGATGTTGGACGTCCAGGAGGTGATGAACTCCTCCTCCATCGGACTGAACTCGTGCTTCTCGGCCTCGTCCGGGTCGGGGAAGAGACCGGGCCGGCCGGTGCGCAGCCGGAGCATGTTGAGCGCCATCGCCCGGGTCTGGCGGCGGGCCTCGCTCGCGTCGTCGGTGGCGAGGGCGGAGACGCCGATCAGGGCGTAGGGCTCGTCCAGGACCTCCGAGGGGCGGAAGGTCTGCCGGTACAGGTCCAGGGCCGGGATGGTGTTCTGCGCGGAGAAGTGGTGCGCGAAGGCGAACGGCAGGCCCAGCAGACCGGCGAGGCGCGCGCTGAAGCCGGAGGAGCCGAGCAGCCAGACCGGCGGGCGGTGCGGGGACTGGACGCCACCCGGGGTGCTGCCCTGCACCGGGCCCGGGATCGCGTGGATCCGCCGGAAGGGGTGCCCGTCGGGGAAGTCGTCGTCCAGGAAGCGGGTGAGTTCGGCGAGCTGCTGCGGGAAGTCGTCGGCGCCCTCGTTCAGGGTGTCGGTACGGCGCAGGGCCGCGGCCGTGGCCCCGTCGGTGCCCGGCGCGCGGCCGAGGCCGAGGTCCACCCGGCCCGGCGCCAGCGCCTCCAGCGTGCCGAACTGCTCGGCGATCACCAGGGGCGCGTGGTTGGGCAGCATGACGCCGCCCGAGCCGAGCCGGATGCGCTCGGTGTGGGCGGCGAGGTGGGCGAGGATCACGGCCGGCGAGGAGGAGGCGACACCGGGCATGGAGTGGTGCTCGGCGACCCAGTACCGGTGGAAGCCGCGTGCCTCCGTCAGCCGGGACAGCGCCACGCTTGTGCGCAGGGCGTCGGAGGCGGTGCTGCCCGCGCCGACGGTCACCAGGTCCAGTACGGAGAGGGGTAC
Source organism: Streptomyces sp. RB17 (assembly GCF_009604455.1). Lineage (GTDB taxonomy): Bacteria > Actinomycetota > Actinomycetes > Streptomycetales > Streptomycetaceae > Streptomyces. Next base: position 231,147 of record NZ_WEGL01000001.1, on the reverse strand, counting down.
GGGGGCGGTCCCGTGCGTGATGCCCCGGATCTCGTCTGTGCCCCGGACGTCGTCTTCGCCCCGGATCTCGTCTGCCTCGTCTGCCGACACGGTGCGGGCCTCCTGATTTGTGGCGTGAGCTGTCCAGAGCCCACTAACAGGAGGCAGTCTCCGCTTATTCCCGCTTATTCCCGCACCTGGACCAGGGGCTCCCGTGTGAACAGCGTCCCCAGCCTCGGCGCGTTCACCCGGCGGTCGGCCAGCCGCAGCCCCTCCCACACCGTCACCTGGTTCGCCGTGAGCACCGGCTTGGACAGCGCCTTCTCCAGCAGCGACAGATGCGCGGCCGTGTGCAGGGCGGTGTCCGGCAGCAGGACCGCCTCCGCGTCCGGCACGTCCGCCGCACGGGCCAGCGTCAGCACGTCCTCCTCGCCCCACGTGCCGACCTCCGCCGCCGTGATGATCCCGGAGGACCGCATCCCGGTCACCTCGATCCCGCCGGCCCGCAGGAAGTCCGCGAACAGCGCGGCGATGTCCTCCGGGTAGGTCGCGCCGACCGCGACCCGCCGTACCCCGATCTCCCGGGCCGCGTGCACGAAGGCGAAGGACGTCGAGGAGGCCGGCATCCCGGCCAGTCGGGCGAGTGTGCGCACCTGGTCCTGGGCGCCCTCCCAGCCGTGCACGAAGCCGCCGCTGGTACACGCCCACACCACCGTCTCGGCCCCGGTCAGCCGCAGGCGCTCCATGCCCACCCCGAGCCGTTCGGCGGAGCCCATCTCGCGCAGCGCCGCCACCCGGTGCGCGTCCTCGCCGATGTCGGTGTGGACCAGGTCCACCCGGATGTCGCTGCCCAGGAGCTGCTCGATGCGTGGATAGTCGTCCTCGGCGGAGTGGCCCGGGTAGAGGAATCCGAGTGCGGTCATGTCCAGCCTTCCTGCGTCTCTTCCGGCGTCTCTTCCGGCAGTGCGGGGGGCCAGGCGCGCGCCGACTCGTCCAGCAGCGCCTGATAGGGCCCCACGGCTCGGGTACCCAGCCGGCGCAGCGCAGCCCACATCGTGACCTGGTTGGCGGACAGCACGGGGATGCGCAGCTCGGCCTCCAGCTGGGGGATCACGTCGTACGTCGGCAAGTTGGTGCAGGAGATGAAGAGCGCGTCGGCGGTGCCGGGCCGTACCGCCTGCCGGGCCATCGCCACGACGTCCCGGTACGGCACCTTCCAGATGTGCCGGGTCAGGCCCATGAAGGCGCACCCGGTGACCACGACGCCGGCCTCGGCGACGAAGTCCTGCAGCGCCCGGGTCACCGACACGGTGTACGGCGTGACCAGCGCGACGCGGCGTATCCGCAGTTCGTCCAGCGCCTCCAGCAGCGCCCCGGAGGTGGTCACCGAGGGCGGCGCGCCCGCCAGGCTCATCGCCGCGCACATCGCCCGCTCCCCGGCGACCCCGCCGACGAAGCTGCCGGAGGCGCAGGCGTAGGCGACGACCTCGGGCGCGACGGCGGTCAGCGCGTGCACGGCGTCCCCGAGGGTCTCGTGCTCGCTCACCAGCCGGGCCAGGTCCAGGCTCACCTCGACCGGCACGAACGGCGTCCGGGTCAGATGCAGCGACACCTCGTCGGGCACCCAGCGCCACAGCTCGCGGTCCAGGGCGAAGTCGAAGGGGGCCACGACTCCCACACCGCGCTGGGGGCGGGGGCCGCCGAGAAAAGAGACGTCCATGGCTGCCACCCTCGGGCTGGGAGACGAGCAGGCAACGGATCGCGAATGCGCCCGTGTTGACGAAGGTAGGTTCGGGTGCGAGCGTGGTCAATCCGCACATAATCCGCGCACGTCAGCGCACCTGGTCCGCGCACGTCAGCGCACTTGGTCCGCGCGCAGCACACATGATCCGCGCACGTCAGACGCCCGGAGCCGCCCCGTATGACGACCCTGCCGACCGTCCTGGTCCTGGACGCCGACCCGCCACCGCGGCTCGGCCGGCTGACCGGCCGCGCCCGGATCGTGCACACGGACGCCGCGCATCTGGCCGAGCGGCTGCCGACGGCGGACGTGCTCCTGGTCTGGGACTTCACCTCGCACGCGGTCCGCGAGGCCTGGCCCGGCCAGGGGCCCCGCCCCCGCTGGATACACACGGCGAGCGCGGGCGTGGACCATCTGATAGGCCCGGAGCTGGCCGCGTCCGACACGGTGGTCACGAACGCGCGCGGGATCTTCGACCAGCCGATCGCCGAGTACGTGGCGGCCCTGGTGCTGGCGGCCGCCAAGGACCTGCCGCGCACCCTGGAGCTGCAGCGGGAGCGGGCCTGGCGGCACCGGGAGGGCCGGCGGGTGTCGGGCACGCGCGCGTGCGTGGTCGGCTCGGGTCCGATCGGCCGGGCGATCGTACGCACCCTGAAGGCGCTCGGTGTGACGACGGCCCTGGTCGGCCGCGTCCCACGCACCGGGATCCACGGCCCGGGCGACCTGGACCGGCTGATCTCCCGCGCGGACTGGGTGATCGCGGCGGCGCCGCTCACCGAGCAGACGTACCGCATGTTCGACACCCACCGCTTCGGCGTGATGCAGCCCTCGACGTTCTTCGTCAACGTCGGCCGGGGTCAGCTCGTCGACGAGGACGCCCTCGCCCACGCCCTGAACCGGCGCTGGATCGCGGGCGCCGCCCTGGACGTGTTCACCTCCGAGCCCCTCCCCCCGGACAGCCCCCTGTGGGACCTGCCCGGTCTGCTGGTCTCCCCGCACATGAGCGGGGACACGGTCGGCTGGCGGGACGAACTGGGCGCGCAGTTCGTGGAGTTGTACGACCGGTGGGCGGCGGGCAGATCACTGGTGAACGTGGTCGACAAGAAACGGGGTTACGTCCCCGGTCACTGACCTGTTGGACCTCGTGGACCTCTTGGCCTCTTGGAGGGTGCATGCAGCTCACCGACCTCACCGCCGTAGCGCTCCTCGACGGTTACCGCAAGGGCGAGTTCAGCCCCGTGGAGGCCACCGAACAGGCGCTGCAGCGGGCGCGCCGGATCCAGCCGGAGGTGAACGCGTTCGTACGTCTCACCGAGCAGGACGCGCTCGCCCGGGCCCGGGAGTCGGAGGAGCGCTGGCGGCGCGGTGAGCCGGCCGGGCTGCTCGACGGGGTGCCGGTGACGGTGAAGGACATCCTCCTCCTGCGCGGCCACCCGACCCTGCGCGGCTCCAGGACGATCTCCGAGCAGGGGAGTTGGGCCGAGGACGCCCCTTCGGTGGCCCGGCTCCGGGAGCACGGCGCGGTGTTCCTCGGCAAGACGACGACCCCCGAGTTCGGCTGGAAGGGCGTGACGGACTCCCCGCTGTCCGGGATCACCCGCAACCCGCACGACCACTCCCGCACCGCCGGCGGCTCCAGCGGGGGCAGCGCGGCGGCCGTGGCGCTGGGCGCGGGCCCGATGTCGCTCGGCACGGACGGTGGGGGCAGCATCCGCATCCCGGCCGCGTTCTGCGGCATCTTCGGCCTGAAGCCGACGTACGGCCGCGTGCCCCTCTACCCGGCCAGCGCCTTCGGCACCCTCTCCCACGCCGGACCGATGACCCGGGACGCGGCCGACGCGGCCCTGTTGCTGGACGTCATCGGCGCCCCGGACCCCCGCGACTGGTCGGGCCTGCCGCCCGCGCCGGGCTCCTTCACGGAAGGGCTGCGCGGCGGCGTGCACGGCCTCCGGGTGGCGTACTCCCCGACGCTGGGCGGCCAGGTCGCGGTGCAGCCTGCGGTCGCGGCGGCGGTACGGCGGACGGTGGCCCGGCTGGCCGACCTCGGCGCGTATGTCGAGGAGGCCGACCCCGACTTCAGCGAGCCGGTGGAGGCGTTCCACACCCTGTGGTTCAGCGGCGCGGCCCGGCTCACCGAGCGGTTCTCCCCACGCAAACGGCAGCTGCTGGACCCGGGCCTGCGGGAGATCTGCGTGCGGGGCGCCCGCTACAGCGCGCTGGACTATCTGGCCGCGGTCGACGTCCGCATGGACCTCGGCCGGCGCATGGGCCACTTCCACGAGCGCTACGACCTCCTGGTCACCCCGACCCTGCCGCTGACGGCGTTCGAGGCGGGCGTGGAGGCCCCCAGGGGCTCGGCCCACCACCGCTGGACGGGCTGGACCCCGTTCACCTACCCCTTCAACCTCACCCAGCAGCCGGCCGCCACCGTCCCGGTGGGCACGGACGGAGACGGCCTGCCCGTGGGGCTGCAACTGGTCGCCGCCCGCCACCGCGACGACCTTGTCCTACGGGCGGCGCACGCGCTGTACGAGGCCGGGGTGGTGTCGCCGCCCTGTCCGCTTCCTTGAGACAGGCGACGGAGCGCGGCGTGGCCGCAGCCTGATCATCAGAGGCCAGGGCCGTATCCGCGGGACAGGACTGCACCGGCCGCCGTCCGTGCCCGACGATAGTTGCCATGACCCTTCAACCAACCGTCGGCAAAAGCCACTTGCCCGCCGGGCTCGTCGCGCTCGCGGTCGGTGGGTGGGCGAGCGGTGGGGGTGGCGGGCCACGTTCTGGGCGATCACCGGCATCGGTGTCGTCGCGGCGGTCGCCATCGCCGTACTGGTGCCGGGGTGGGCCGATGCCGTGGACCGGCGTACGGAAGCGGGTGGCCTGCGCACGCAGCTCCGCGCCTTCCGCTCCGGGCAGGTCTGGCTGACCCTCGCCGCCACCGGGCTCGGCTACGGCGGAATGTTCGGGGCGTTCAGCTATCTCGCGTACACCTTCACCCGGGTCGCCGGCTTCGCCGGGGTGTTCGGGCTGCGGGCAACCAGCCGGGTCGCGGCCTGGTCCTGGCCTTCCTCACCGGGCTGTTCGGGTTCGCCGGTGTCCCCGGCTTCCTCACCCGGGTCACCGACCACGCCCACGGAGTGCCGCTCGCCGCCGGCGCCAACGTGTCGGCCTCCAACGTCGGCAACGCCCTCGGCGCCTGGCTGGGCGGCCTCGCGATCAGCACCGGCCTCGGCTACACGGCCCCGCTGCACGTCGGCTCGGCCATCGTGCCGGCCGGGCTCGCCGTGATGGCGGTCGCCGCCCGCCGGCCGGTCCTCACGCCCGCCGGAAACTGAGCGTCTCCCCCGCGGCTCCCGTGCGCCACAGGTCGTTGCACGCCTCCGCCATCGCCTCCAGCCCCTCCACCACCTGGCCCCACACGATGCCCGGCACCCAGCCCACGTCACCGTTGAGGAGCAGGTTGTTGCGCTCGTAGAACAGGGCCAGGTCGACCACCGTGGTGCCGGGGCGGACCGCGCGGTCGTAGCCGTAGGCCTTGGTGCCCAGCTCGGTGCTGGCGAAGGAGAAGTAACAGAGGTCGCCAGGAATCGGGGTGACCGTCGGGTTCTCCAGTGGGGGTTCCGTGGAGGCGAACGGCGGGAAGAGGGCGTAGATCTCGTTGCGCGCGTATTTGGCGTGATAGACGTCACCCGCAAGCGGGAGCGCGTCCCATACCGTCGCGCAGGTCAGGGGTGCGCGGTCGGTCAGCAGTCGTGCCGTGCAGTGCAGGTCCCGCTTGTCGAGCGAGACGGTGACAAATCGATCGGCCATGAAAACAAGGGTGCATAGCCGGGATCCGCTTGGGTAGCCGCGCCGCCATGGCTCCACCACTTGGGAACGACGTACACACATTCCGATCGGAATTCAGACACACCGGACACACCCGGCGCTCGGTGCTCGGTGGCCTCGCCGCCCTCGGTGTGCTGGGCGCGGCGGGCTGCTCTCGGGTGGCCGAGGCGTCGGGCAAGGAGGGCGGCGACCTGCTCGACCGCCTTCGCGCGCAGGGCGTCGTACGGCTCGGGATCGCGGGTGAGATTCCCTTCGGGTACATCGACAAGGACGGCCATCTCACCGGTGAGGCCCCCGAGCTGGCCAAGGTGATCTTCAAGCGGCTGGGCGTCGACAAGGTCCAGCCGGTGCCGACCGAGTTCGGCTCGCTGATCCCGGGGCTCAACTCGCAGCAGTTCGACGTCGTGGCGGCCGGGATGTACGTCAATCCGGAGCGCTGCCAGCAGGTCATCTTCGCGGATCCGGACTACCAGATGCTGGACTCGTTCATCGTGCGCAAGGGCAATCCGCTGGGGTTGCACTCCTACAAGGACGTCGTCGCGAAGAAGGCGAAGTTCGCCACCGGCACCGGATACGCCGAGATCCAGTACGCGGTCGAGGCCGGGTACAAGCAGGGCGACATCCTCATCGTCCCGGACCAGGTCGCCGGGCTGAACGCCGTCGAGGCGGGCCGTGTCGACGTCTTCGCCGGTACGGCGCTCACCACCCGCGAGGTCGTGAAGAAGTCGAGCAAGGCGGAGGCCACCGCGCCGTTCGCGCCGCTGGTCAAGGGCAAACCGCACGTCGACGGGGGCGCGTTCGCGTTCCGGCCGACCGAGACGGGCCTCCGGGACGCCTTCAACGTCGAGCTGCGGGCACTCAAGAAGAGCGGGGAGCTGTTCCGGATACTCCGGCCCTTCGGGTTCACCAGGGCCGAGATGACCGACCTCACCGCGAAGGAGCTGTGCGGCGGATGACCTCGGGACTGTGGGAACTCGTACTGAAGGGTGTCTGGACCACCGTCCAGCTGCTGGTGTTCAGCGCGCTGCTGGCCGCCGCCGTGTCCTTCGTCGTCGGTACCGCGCGGACGCACCGGCTCTGGATCGTGCGCTTCCTCGCCGGCCTCTACACCGAGGTGTTCCGTGGCACCTCGGCGCTGGTGATGATCTTCTGGGTGTTCTTCGTGCTGCCCGTCGCCTTCGGCTGGCAGCTGGTGCCGATGTGGGCGGGCACACTGGCGCTCGGGATGACCTACGGCGCGTACGGCTCGGAGATCGTGCGCGGCGCGCTGAACGCGGTGGACCCGGCGCAGCGGGAGGGTGGCGTCGCGCTCAGCTTCACGCCCTGGCAGCGGCTGCGGCTGATCGTGCTGCCGCAGGCCGTGCCGGAGATGATCCCGTCCTTCTGCAACCTGCTGATCGAGTTGCTCAAGGGCACCGCGCTGGTGTCGCTCATGGGCATGGGCGATCTGACGTTCAGCGCGAACCTCGTGCGGCTGGCGTTGCAGCAGAGCGCGGAGATCTACACGTACGTGCTGCTGATCTACTTCGTGATCGCCTTCGTCCTGACGCGGCTGATGCGCTCCCTGGAGAAGCGGCTGAAGGCCGGGATCGGCAAGGACGCCGGGACCTTCTCGGCGGCGCGTGAGCTCAAGCGCGCGCAGACGACCGGAGTGGGGGGTCGGGTCGCATGAAGTGGGACTGGAACGCCGTGAGCGACTTCATGCCGGACTTCTGGCAGGGGTTGCTGGTCACCCTGGAGGCCGTGGCCCTGGGGTCGCTGCTCTCCTTCACCCTCGGTCTGGTGTGGACGCTGCTGATGCGGACGCCGAGCCGGTGGGTGCGCTGGCCGGTCGGGGTGGTCACGGAGTTCGTGCGCAACACCCCACTGCTGGTGCAGCTGTTCTTCCTGTTCTACGTGCTGCCCGAGTGGAACGTGACCTTCTCCGCGCTGACCACCGGTGTCTTCGCGATCGGCCTGCACTACTCGACGTACACGATGCAGGTCTACCGGGCCGGCATCGAAGCGGTACCGGCCGGCCAGTGGGAGGCGGCGACCGCGCTGAACCTGCCCCGGCGGCGGACCTGGACCGTGGTGATCCTGCCGCAGGCGATCCGCCGGGTGGTCCCCGCGCTCGGCAACTACGTGATCTCCATGCTCAAGGACACACCGATGCTGATGACGATCACCGTGCTGGACATGCTCGGGCGTGCCCGGCTCTTCTCCCAGCAGCACTTCCAGTTCACCGAGCCTCTGACCGTGATCGGGGTGGCCTTCATCCTCATCTCCTATCTGGCCTCCCTTCTGATGCGAGCCCTGGAGCGACGCCTTGTCCGTTGAGACCCGTCCGCAGCCCTCCCTCACCGACGCCCAGCCCACCGAGCTGATCCGCCTGGAGAACGTGACCAAGCGGTTCGGCACCAACACCGTCCTCGACCGGCTGAACTTCTCCGTCGACGCCGGCCGGCACGTGACCCTGATCGGCCCGTCCGGATCCGGCAAGACCACGATCCTCAGACTCCTGATGACCCTCACCAAGCCGGACGAGGGCACCATCACCGTCGACGGGGAACAGCTGTTCCCGGCGCCGGAGAAGCAGGTCCGGGAGGTCCGCAAGAAGATCGGGATGGTGTTCCAGCAGTTCAACCTGTTCCCGAACATGAGCGTGCTGCGGAACATCACCGAGGCACCCGTGCAGGTCCTCGGCATGTCCAAGGACGAGGCCGAGGAGCGCGCCCGGGAACTGCTGGAGCTGGTGGGGCTGACCGACAAGTGCGACGCGAAGCCGACCCGGCTCTCCGGCGGACAGCAGCAGCGCGTGGCGATCGCCCGGGCACTGGCGATGCGGCCACAGGTGCTGTTGCTGGACGAGGTGACCTCCGCGCTCGACCCGGAGCTGGTCGCGGGCGTGCTGGACCTGCTCAGGGACATCGCCCGCAGCACGGACATCACCATGCTCTGCGTGACCCACGAGATGGGTTTCGCCCGCGACATCTCCGACCAGGTGCTGATGTTCGACGGCGGCCGGGTGATCGAATCGGGCTCTCCGGAGAAGATCTTCAACGAACCGGAGCAGGACCGCACCCGGGAATTCCTCAGCGCGGTCCTGTGACGAGGATGCGTGGATCCGGCAGATCCCGAGGTCCGGCCGCTGGGTCATGACGTTGGCATATGCCAGAGGGTCTGCTTCGCAGTTGGGAGGGGTCTGGCGGGCGGAACAATCTCGCCAACCCCCTCTCCCCGCAGCGGGTTTGCCCGTTATCGTGGTAACGATCCGCCGACCGGATCTCGCGGCCCACACAGGCGAGCGCAGGGGGACCACCGTGGCGCTGAGGAACGAGCCGACCGCCCCGTACCACTCCGCCCAGGACGCCCTGCGCGTGCTGGAGACCGTCGCCCGCCACTCCGCCGGCGTCACCGACACCGAGCTCGCCCGCCGCACCGGCCTCGGCCCCGAGCGGCTCACCGCCCTGCTGCGCATGCTGCGCCGGGAGGGCTATGTCGAGCAGATCACCGACGGGGCGTACGTCACCGGCGACACCCTGCGCCGCCTCACCTCCGCGCACGACCGGGAGCGGGCGGTACGCGAGAAGCTCCAGCACACCCTGGACCGGCTGCGCGACTCGGTCGGCGCGGCGATCTACATCAGCCGGTACGTCGACGGCGAGGTCAAGGTCACCCAGTACGCCGCCGGGCCCACCACCCCGGCGGTCAACGAGTGGGTCGACTTCCGCACGGCCGCCCACGCCACGGCGGTCGGCAAGAGCCTGCTGACCCAGCTGGACCACAACGGCCGCCGCGACCATCTCTCCCGGCACAAGATGGCCCGCCTCACCTCGCGCACCATCACCAGCGACAAGCTGCTGCTGTCCCGCCTGGAGTCCCAGCCGCCGACGGTTCCGGTCCTGGACCTGCAGGAGTACGCGATCGGCACGGTCTGCGCGGCGGTCCCGATCACGGCCGGCTCCTCGGTGGGCTGCCTGGCGCTGTCGCTTCCCGTGGAGCATGCCCACCGGCTGAAGCAGGCGGCGGACACGCTGAACCGCAATGCCGCGCCGGTCCTCCTCTCGCTCACCCTCTAGGTGGTCACGAGCACCCCTCAGGACCAGGTATTATTTTCTTCGTCGCCGGCCGCGGGAGTGAAAAGTCCGCAGCAGGCGGGAGTCATGCGCCGCTAGCTCAGTTGGTTAGAGCAGCTGACTCTTAATCAGCGGGTCCGGGGTTCGAGTCCCTGGCGGCGCACGATGACGATGGCGAGCCACGTCCGCAAAAAACGCGGACCTGGCTCGCCATCTCTGTTATTGCGCGGCTGCACCGCGCGTGGTGGGGGCTTCGTCACTCACACCCCCTAAGGCGGGCCCTTCGCGGAGGGGCCCTTCGACGTCCCCCTCCACAAGCCTTCGGTACGACTCCTCTCCCGGCGGCCGCCACCACACCGGATCGGCGCAGGCGCACCCCTCCCGCCGCAGCAGCGCCCGGTGGATCTTGTTCGTGGCCGTCACCGGCATCCGCTCCACCACCCGCACGAACCGGGGCGCCATCTTCGTGCCCAGGTCAGGCTGTGCGGCCAGGAACTCCGAGAACCCCGTCGGATCGAAGGACCCGGCGATGGCGGCCATCACCTGGTCCCCGGTCACCGGATCCGGCACGCCGTAGACGGCGACGGCCACCGCGCCCTCGTACCGGGCGACGATGTTCTCGATCATCGCGGCGGCCAGGTTCTCCCCGTCGACGCGGATCCTGTCGTCGGTACGGCCCGCGAAGTACAGATAGCCGTCGGCGTCCCGGTAGAAGAGGTCACCGGTCCAGTACGCGCCGTCCCTGCGCCGCTCGGCCTCGGCGGCCGGATTCCTCCAGTAGCCCTCGAAGGGGTTGGGGCCCCGGTTCACCAGCTCCCCGATCGCCTCCTCCCCGTTGAGCAGCCGCCCGGCGGAGTCGAACACGGCCGGCGGGCATACATCCCCGGTGGCGTGGTCGAGCACCACCAGCCCGGGGCCGGCCGGCCCCACGGCCCCCTTCGGCGTGCCCGGCGCCCACTGGATCGCCGCGCCGCCCTCGGACGAGCCGTACCCCTCCACCAGCCGTACCCCGAACCGCCGCTCGAAGGCCGCGGCGTCCACCGCACCCGCCTCCGTGCCGAACCCGAGCCGCAGGGGGTTGTCGCGGTCGTCCGCACCCTCCTCGGTGGCGAGGACGTACTGGATGGCCCGCCCGACATACGTGAAGTACGTCGCCCCGTACCGGCGCACGTCGGACAGGAAGGCGGACGCCGAGAAGTGCCGCCGCAGCGCGACCCCCGCGCCGGCGGCCAGCGCGGGCGCCCAGTCGGCGATCACCGCGTTGCCGTGGAACATCGGCATGCAGATGTAGTGCACGTCGTCCGTCCGCACCCCGAACTGCCGCACCAGCGCCTGCCCGGCCGCCGCGAGCCGGCCCTGGGAGCAGAGCGCGGCCTTGGGGGCGCCGGTCGAGCCGGAGGTGAAGTACAGCAGCAGCCGGTCGGCGGGTGCGGCGCGGGACGGGTCGGGCACGGCGTCGGCGTAGGGGGCGAGAAGGGCGGCGTACTCCGGGGTGTCCGTGACGAGGAGCCGTACCCGGGGCAGGTCGAGCCCGGCCAGCAACGGCAGCTGCGTCCGCTCGGTGACCAGGAGCGGGCACTCGGTGTGCAGGATGTCCCGGGCCAGTTCGGGGCCCCGGCGCGTGGGATTGATCCCGGCGACGGCGGCTCCGGCGAGCGCGGCGGCGCCGAGCCACAGCGGGAACTCCTCGGTGTTGTCGAGGAGCACGCCGACATGCGGTACGGCGCCCGGGGGCAGGAGGTCGGCCAGCAGGGCGGCCCGGGCTGCGGCGCCCGCGGCGAACTGGTGCTGCGTCAGTGTCCGTTCCTCGCACCTGAGCCCCGGGCGGTGGTCCCCCCACCGCGCGGCGACCAGCTCGGCGACCGTGCGCGCCCTGGCGTCCATGGCGGTGCACGATAACTGACGTGTCGTCAGATGAGGAGAGTCACGGCATCAGGCCGCCGGACTCCGAGAACATCATGTGGGCGGTGGTGATGAAGAAGACGCAGAAGGCGATGGCCGCCCCGAGGAAGGCCACGCCGAAGCCGGTGCCGACGGCCAGCCTGGCCGGCGCGGGCGGGCGGGCGGTGGCCCGCTGGGGCTGCCCGGGCAGATACCGCACGGTGACGAAGTCGCCCTCGACGACGGTCGCCGGGCCGTTCTCCTCCTCGAAGCGGACCGTGCGGCCCTCGCGGGTGGTGAACTCGTAGACGTGGTGCAGGCTCGTCCGCACGGACGTGTCCCCGCCGCCCCCGCTGGTCGTCGTGTACATCCGCAGACAGCGCGCCTCGGCGGTCAGACCGTGCGCCCAGGTCCTGCTGATCCGCCGGGCGCGGCGCAGCAGCCGGAAGGCGGCGTACCCGAAGCCGGCGATCATGACGGTGGGTATGGCGTAGAAGAAGAGCTCGAACATGAGGTTCCCCCGAGGTCCGGTACGCCGCTCCACTCGGTCGGCGTGCGAGGAACGTACCCGGCGGTAGGGGCGGCCCGCCTCAAGGGAACCTCAGTTTCCGTGCTGTGGCGGAACGGTCCTCAGAAGGTGACGTCCGAACAGGCGTAGAACGCGTTGCCCGTGTCGGCGATGGTCCACACCGCGAGGATGACGTGGTGCCCGCTCAGCCCGGTCGGCAGGGTGCCGCTGTGGCTGAGGGTGGCCGGCGGGCGCTGGCCGTTGTACGGGACCGTCAGGAACGGGGTGAGGTTGAGGTCAGAGCGGGACAGGGCGTGGTTCTGGTTCCAGCCCTGCTTGGTGACGTAGTACTCGAAGTCCGTCGTGGCGTGCTGGGCGGTGAACTGCCAGCGGAAGGTGTACGTCTGCCCGCCCGTCACCCTGGTGGTGGGCCAGGCGCCGCCGGACGGGGTGACGGGCGAGCTGAGCTGGGCGAACCGGCTCAGGCCGCCGTTGCAGATCTGGCCGTCGGCGGGTCCGGCGGCCGGGAAGCCCTTGGGGCCCTCGACGCTCTGCGGCTCGTACTGGATGTCGCCGCAGCCCGTCACCGTGCCGTTGGCGCAGAGCTTCTGCCTGCTGACGGGGAGGTCGGTGTAGCCGTGCCCGCTGGCGCCGCCGGTGGAGAGCGCGAACGCTCCGGCGGTCACCACGCCCAGCACGACCGCGGACAGCTTGGTCCTGGTGTGCATACTGCCGCTCCTGGAGAACGTGGGGAGTTCGGTGAGCTGTGCAGGTAGGTCTAGACCAAGTGTCAGATTATTGCCGTCAGTTGAACATGTCCATACCAATCGCGGGCCCGGCTGCCACGCCTCCCTCGCGGCCGGCCGGGCGATCCGGCGCCGATGCGTCAGAGGGCGACCTCCGGGGCGTACTCCACCTGGAGCGGCTGCACCGAGAACACCTCCAGACCGACCGGCGCGGTCTCCTCCGCCACCAGCCGGGTCAGCGCGTCCCCGGACGCCGCAGGCCCACCCTGCGTACCGCCCGCCGGCTCCACCGGCACCCGGGCCAGCGCCGCCTCCACGCACTCGCGCAGATACGTCTCGTGGTCGTCGATGCCGAGCATCGCCCGCGCGGTGTCCCGCATCCGCCACACCACCAGCACGGCCACCCTGAGCGAGGCTCCGTCGGGATCCGCCGCCGGCATCGCCTCGCTGCGCCAGTGCCGCAGCCGCACATCGACCCGGTGGCGCTGCAGCAGCGGGTTCACCCAGAGCAGCCCGGTGCGCCGTACCGTCCCGCGATAGCGGCCGAACAGTCCGAGCACCCAGGCCTGCCCGGTCCGCCCCCGGGTCAGCCCGCCGAAGCCCAGCAGCGCGAGCAGCCAGGCCCCGGCGTACGCCGCCCACTGCGCCGGACCGAGCCCCGCGTGCAGGGACGCGGGCAGCCGCAGCGCGTGCACCGCGGCCGACGGGAGCTGCCCCGTCCACCAGGCGGTGGCCAGTCCGCCGGCGATCCCGCACGCCCCGGCCAGCACCCCGGCCGCCCCCGACACCGCCGGCGCCGGGCGCTCCACCAGCTCCGGGTCGATCTCCGGCAGCGGCCGGCGGCCCGGGTCCGCCAGGCGCGGCTGCTCGCCGGTGCCCTGCCGACGGACCACCACCGCGGACCTGAGCGACACCGTCATCGGGTTCAGCGCGTCGGGGTCGTCACGGCGGAACAGGCGTACGGGGACCTCGGCGTCCCCACTCTGGATCACCGGGTCCGGATACCCGCTCACCTCCAGGGCACCCGCGGGCTGCCCCTCGGATTCGGGCGGGGTGTATGACGTCGTCGTACTCATGGTGTGCCTCCAGCTTCCGCGCCAGATATGTCATGAACAGGGGGTCGAACGGACGGGTCCCCGGGGTCGGGACCGGCCGCCCTCGGGACCGGAGAGCGGCCGCGCGTGCGGGTGGTCAGAGAGCCGTCACGCCGTCGGGGGCCGCGTCGGCATCCGCGAACAGGCGGCGCCAGGTCTCCGGCCCCGGGTAGCCGTCCGCCGCTCCGCCGAGCCAGCCCTGGGTGCGCTGGAAGGCCTCCACCGCACGCCGGTCCGCCTCGCCCCAGCGGGGACCGGGCCCGGCGGTGTAGAACCTCCCGAACCCCTTCTCCACCAGCCGGCGGCCCAACTGCGTGACGAAGGCGTTCTCCTCGCCCGGCCGGAAGTGGCTCCGGCCCGGATAACCGGGCACCCGGTGCGAAGCCGGCGTCCGGTGTGCGGCGGGCCGCACGAATCCCCGCGGGGCGATGCTCCTGCCCTTGCCGGTGATCAGCAGGTTCCAGGCGCGCCGGCCGGGGAGCCCCTTCAGCGCGGCCGGCCGCGCGCCCGCCGTGACGGTGGTCAGCCCCTTGTAGCGGTAGGGGACGTACTTGTCGGCGTTGCTCCAGTAGGGATACGGGGTGGCCTGGCTGCGGGTGTGCGGGGGCGTCTGCTCGTAGACCGTGTAGGAGGTGTGCGTGTAGTCCGTCCAGCCGCCGAAGATCACCACGTGGGAGCCTTTCTCGGGGTTGTCGGGGTTGTGGTAGAGCAGGATGTCGCCGGGTTCGAGCTCCTCCTTGGCGATCTTCACGCCGAACTGGTCGAGGCTGCCCGTCCATTCGTTGCCCGGCAGCCCCCAGGCCATGGAGACATAGCCCGAGCAGTCCTGCCGATAGCCGTCGGTCCAGTAGTCGGTCATGCTGTACGGCACCTGTGCGGCCACCCAGATCTTGGCCCGGCTGATGATCTTGGTCCGGGTGGTGGCGGGGGTCGGGACGGTCCCCGGCCCCGCCGGCTTGCCCTTGGGGCCGTACAGCGGGCTCACGGGGCCCTGAGGGGTGTCGGGCTCCCCGTCGCCGGGGACGTGGGGGCGTGCCACGGCGGGGCGGCCGGGGGTGACGGCGGCGGCCGCCGGGGTGACCGCGCCGAGGACGGCGGATGCGGCGGCCATCGCCACGAATCCGCAGACCGCGGCGTGGCCGCCGGGGCGACCGGACGACGGGCGGGGACTCACCCGCCTCACCCGCCTGCCGTCGGCACAGCCCGGGCAGTCGCAGTCGGCGGCGGGGGCGAACTCCTCGAACACCGGAGCCGTCATGCGATCTACCTCACATTCCCAGGAGTTTTGTCCGTGTCTGTACACGTTGATCATTTTTCCAACTGGCGGCGGGACCGCCACTTTGACGGTCCGAATGATGTACGCGAGGCGGTGGGCGGCCGCCCGCTCACACCTGGGTGGTCAGGAGCACCCCTGAAGGTCATGTAGAGTTTTCTCCGTCAGCAGGCGCCGCTAGCTCAGTTGGTTAGAGCAGCTGACTCTTAATCAGCGGGTCCGGGGTTCGAGTCCCTGGCGGCGCACACGACCGAATGGCCCCTCGCGAAAGCGGGGGGTCTTTCGCATGTCCGGAAATCACCCCTGTCCGGAACAGGACCCTCCCCCCGACTGGCCGGATACCCTCTCGCCATGGCAGCCCGGGACCTCCAGGAGCGGATCAAGAAGCTGATCGTCGACCGACGGCTGCCCTCGGGTGCCCCGCTGCCGACCGAGCCCGAGCTGATGGAGTACCTCGGTGCGAGCCGGAACTCCGTGCGCGAGGCCCTGAAGGCACTGCAGGCGATGGGCATCGTGGAGATCCGGCACGGGTTCGGGACGTACGTCGGCTCGATGTCGTTCGCACCCATGATCGAGGGGCTGGCCTTCCGCACCGTCGCCGGGCACTACCGCGGCGAGGACTCCCTGCTGCAGCTGCTGGAGCTGCGCGAGGCCGTGGAGACCGGGCTGGTCTCGCGCCTCGCCGGGCGGCTGCCCGAGGCGGACCTCGTTGAACTGAACGCCCTCGTGAACCGTATGGAACAGGAGGCCGCCGAGGGGGCGGGCCTCGCCGAGACCGACCGGGCCTTTCACGCCACCCTCTACCGAGGGCTGGACAACGTGCTGCTGAGCGAGGTGCTGGAGGCGTTCTGGGACGCCTTCCACCGGGTGCAGCGGGATCTGGTGGACGTGCCGCAGGACCCCCGGGTCACCTGCCGCCAGCACCGGGAGATCCTGGACGCGGTCCGGTCCGGCGACTCGTTGCGGGCGGAGGAGGCCATAAGAGATCACTTCGGCAACATCCGCGTCCGCCTCTCCACCACCGGCACACCCCGGCCGTCCGGGACCACCGGCGCGCCCCCGCCTCCCGAGCCCCACCAGCGCCACAATGAACGGGTTTGATCGGTAAACACCGCGTTTCGCGTCTTGCGATCATGCAGAGCGCCGTAGAACCCTGGATGTCCAAGCTGCCGCCGTTTGGCGGGAGTTGGGGGGAAGCAAACGGTTGCCGGACGGCGGGGAGGGGGCCCCGCCCATGAATCGATGCCGAGGGGGGCATCAATGCAACCGGAAGGTCGCCGTCCCGTGTCTACATGGTGGGGAAGACGTGGGGACTGCGCACCACCACTGATCCGTGCGTACGGGCTTAAGGGGAGCCGGCCGCGCGGTACGGACCGACGAAACACGCGGTGACCTGCGTGTGGGGGGAATGACTCATGACGTCGACGCCGTCGGGCGCCGGACAGAGCCACGTTCACGACGACCCGTCACAGACCACACAGCTCAGGGTGATCGGCCACCGGACGGGCCAGTTCCGCCGGATCAGGAAGAGCCTGCCGAGATACGACTACGAGCACTACAGCCGGCTCGCGGGCCCCCTCACCCAGCCCGACCCGGCCACTCCGTACACGGTGCAGTACCGGTCGCTGCTCTCGCAGGAGCCGCACCGCATCCGCGCCGCCCTCATGCTGGGCGCCGCCCCGATCCTCTCCCTGGTGCTGCTGTTCTGGCTGCTGCAGCCCGAGCACTGGACCGAGCGGGACTACCCCGCCCACGACTTCCTGCCGGCGCTCGACGTCGTCATGCTCGTCTCGATCGGCCTGATCGAGTTCTTCCGCTGCATGAACGTGCTGTCCAACGCGCACGCCACCCTCGTCGCCCGCGACCCGGTCCCGGTGGTCCCCGAGACCGGCACCAGAGTCGCCTTCATCACCACCTATGTGCCCGGCAAGGAGCCGCTGGAGATGGTGACGAAGACCCTGGAGGCGGCGGTGAAGCTCCGTCACCGGGGCCCGCTGCACGTGTGGCTGCTGGACGAGGGCGACGACCCGGCCGTCAAGGAGGTCTGCGCCCGGCTCGGCGTGCACCACTTCACCCGCAAGGGCGTCGAGAAGTGGAACCGGCCCAAGGGCCCGCACCGCGCGAAGACCAAGCACGGCAACTACAACGCCTGGCTGGAGGCGCACGGCGACACCTACGACTTCTTCGCCTCCGTCGACACCGACCATGTGCCGCTGCCCAACTACCTGGAGCGGATGCTGGGTTACTTCCGCGACCCGGACGTCGGCTTCGTCATCGGCCCGCAGGTGTACGGGAACTACGACACCTTCGTCACCAAGGCCGCCGAGTCCCAGCAGTTCCTCTTCCACGCCCTGATCCAGCGCGCCGGCAACCGCTACGGCGCCCCCATGTTCGTCGGCACCTCCAACGCCGTGCGCATCAGCGCCATCAAGCAGATCGGCGGCCTGTACGACTCCATCACCGAGGACATGGCGACGGGCTTCGAGATGCACCGCGCCAAGAACCCGGCGACGGGCCGGAAGTGGAAGTCGGTCTACACCCCGGACGTACTCGCGGTCGGCGAGGGCCCGAGCGCCTGGACGGACTTCTTCACCCAGCAGCTGCGCTGGTCCCGGGGCACCTACGAGACGATCCTCAAGCAGTACTGGAAGGGCCTGTTCACGCTGTCGCCGGGCAAGCTCTTCAACTACACGATGATGATCATCTTCTACCCGATGTCCGCCCTCAACTGGATCCTCGCCGCGCTGAGTTGCGCCCTCTTCCTGGGCCTCGGCGCCTCCGGCGTGAACATCGACCCGACCGTCTGGCTGATGCTCTACGGCAACGCCTCCGCGCTCCAGATCGGCCTGTACATCTGGAACCGGCGGCACAACGTCTCCCCGCACGAGCCGGAGGGCTCCGGCGGTGTCGCGGGCATGGTGATGTCCGCCCTGTCCGCGCCGATCTACGCGCGCTCGCTCATGGACGCCGTACTGCGCCGCAAGAGCAGGTTCGTGGTGACGCCCAAGGGCGGATCGGCAAGCCCGGACACGCTGTTCGGGACGTTCCGGGTCCACTGGTTCTTCATCCTGGTCTTCGCCGGCTCACTCGCCGCCGGCTTCGTGTTCGGGCACTCCCACCCCGCGATGATCACCTGGGCGTCCTTCGCCCTGCTGATCACCGCCTCGCCGATCGTCGCCTGGCGCTACACGCTGCGGCAGGAGAGGAAGAGGCCGAAGCCGGTGGCGGCCGCGACGGTCGCCGAGCCGCAGGACGCGGTGCCCGCGGGGTACGCGGCCCACGCTCCGCAGCAGCGGCCCACCTGGGTGGCGGCCTCGCACGGCGGCGCGACCGGGGACGACGAACAGACCATGCAGATCGCCCTTGGCGGACTTGGGGGACGTACGGAATGAAGGACCAGGCAGGCCGCCGGCGCGCCCGCAGGCTCGCGATCGGTACGGCGGTGGTACTCGCGCTGGCCGGGATGAACGGGCCGTGGGTCTACCGCTTCGGCACCGCGCAGTACCACCAGTACAAGATCAACAGACCCGAGTACAAGGCCGCGAACGGCCACTGGGACATCATCGAGTTCCCCCCGGAGTACCGCCAGGACACCATCCACGCGGCGCTCCTGCACACCGGCAAGGTGCTGCTGGTCGCGGGCTCGGGCAACAACCAGGACAACTTCGACAAGAAGAAGTTCGACACCCGGATCTGGGACCCGCTCAAGGGCACGATCAAGAAGATCCCCACGCCCAACGACCTGTTCTGCACCGGGCACACCCAGCTCGCCGACGGAAACCTGCTGATCGCCGGCGGCACCAAGCGGTACGAGAAGCTCAAGGGCGACGTCAAGAAGGCCGGTGGCGTCATGATTCTCTACAACGAGAACCCGGACAAGCCGATCACGCTGCCCGCGGGCACCAGGTTCACCGGCAAGCAGAACGGCAAGACGTTCGTCTCCCAGGACCCGGTGCTGGTCCCGCGCGCCACGAAGGTCTTCGACAAGACCGGCAAGTGGCGGCGGAACAACCCCGGTTACGGCCGTGTCTACGTCGAGGCGCAGCGCGAGGGCACCCAGTACGAGACCGGCACCCAGGACAACTACCGGATCCAGGGCCTGAGCGGCGCCGACGCGCGCAACACCTACGGCATCGCGCAGAAGCTCGCCCTCGACAAGAAGGACTTCGAGGGGATCAAGGACGCCTACGAGTTCGATCCGGTCGCCGAGCGGTACATCAAGGTCGACCCGATGAACGAGGCCCGCTGGTACCCGACGCTCACCACGCTGTCGGACGGCAAGATCCTCTCCGTCTCCGGCCTCGACGACATCGGTCAGCTGGTGCCGGGCAAGAACGAGATCTTCGACCCGAAGACCAAGAAGTGGACGTACACGAAGTCGGTCCGGCAGTTCCCGACGTATCCGGCGCTGTTCCTGATGCAGAACGGGAAGATCTTCTATTCGGGTTCTAACGCGGGGTACGGACCGGACAACGTCGGCCGCGTCCCCGGGATCTGGGACGTCGGCACCAACACGTTCAGCAGACTGCCCGGGCTCAGCGACCCGAACATGATGGAGACGTCCGGGACGGTGTTGCTGCCTCCGGCGCAGAACGAGACGTTCATGGTGATCGGGGGCGGCGGAGTCGGTGAGTCGAAGCTGTCCAGCAAGAAGACGCGGCTGATCGACCTGAAGGCGAAGAACCCGCAGTTCGTGGACGGGCCCGAGCTGGAGAAGGGCACGCGCTACCCGCAGTCCTCGGTCCTGCCCGACGACACGGTTCTGGTGTCGGGCGGTTCGGAGGACTACCGGGGGCGCGGCGACTCCAACATCCTGCAGGCGCGGCTGTACCACCCCGACAGCAACAGCTTCACCCGGGTCGCCGATCCGCTGGTGGGCCGGAACTACCACTCCGGGTCGATCCTGTTGCCGGACGGGCGGGTGATGTTCTTCGGGTCCGACTCGCTGTACGGCGACAAGGCGAACACCAAGCCGGGGAAGTTCGAGCAGCGGATCGAGATCTACACGCCGCCGTATCTCTACCGAGGGTCTCGGCCGACGCTCGGTGGAGGTCCGCAGACGATCGCCCGCGGCGCTTCGGGGACGTTCACGTCGGACCACGCGGCCAGTATCAAGAAGGTGCGGTTGATCCGGCCGAGTGCGTCGACGCACGTGACGGACGTGGATCAGCGGTCGATCGCGTTGGACTTCAGGACGTCCGGGAACAAGATCACGGTGACGGTGCCGAAGAACCGGAATCTGGTGACATCCGGGTGGTACATGCTGTTTGTGGACGATGACCAGGGGACCCCCAGTAAGGCGCAGTGGGTGAAGGTTCCGTAGGGCTCACTTACTGTTCTTGGCAAGGGCGAGTGCATAACTCGCCCACCAGTCCCCGGCCTTCGGGCCTCCCTTGCACGTGCCGTCCGACTCCCCCGGGCGTTTGACCCACAGGTAGGCGTCCACCAGGGGGTCGGCCGTCTTCGTCGTCGGGGTCTCGCCCAGGGCCCGGCCCGGGGGGTTGCACCAGCGCTGGGACGGGTCGCCGGCTGTGGCGGGGCCGTTGCCGTTCCTGCTGGTGTCGATGACGAAGTGCTTGCCGCCCACCTTCGCCGAGAGCTGCTTGCCGTAGGCGATGGAGTCCTGGGTGGAGTAGAAGTTGGAGACGTTGACGGAGAAGCCGTCGGCCTGGTCGACGCCGGCCTGCTGCAGGGGCTGGAAGATCTGGTCGGGGTGGCCCCAGCCGGCGTTGCCCGCGTCCAGGTAGACCTTGGTGTTCCTCAGGGACTTGAGCTTGGCGATCGCGCCCTTGAGGAGGTCGTAGCGCTCCTCGTGGAACTGGGCCGGGGTGCAGCCGTCCACGAGGTGGAGCACGGCGTCCGGTTCCAGGATCACGGTGGCGGAGCGGTCGTCGATGCCCCGGGCCACGCCGTCGATCCAGGCGCGGTAGGCGTTGCCGTCGGCGGCGCCGCCCTGGGAGTACTGGCCGCAGTCGCGGTGCGGGATGTTGTAGAGCACGAGCAGGGCCGTACGGTCGGACTTCTCGGCGGCCTGCGTGAAGCCGCGCGCCTCCTTCTCGGGGTTCTCCGGGCCGATCCACTCCCCCACCGGCTGCTCGGCGATCTTGCGGATCTGCGCGGCCTCGGCCTTCTTGCCGGACTTCTCGTAGGCGGCGAGCTGGCGGGCCGCGGTGCCGTCCGGGTTCACCCAGAACGGGTCGGCGGGCTTGGGCTGTTGGGTGACCCGGGCTCCCGGGTCGCCGTTCTTGTCCCCGCCGTCGGAGGAGCATCCGGCGAGCAGCAGTGCCGCCCCCAGCGCCACCGCCGCCGAAGCCCACGCGGAAGAACGGGCCCCCCTGCTGTCGTACATGCGATTCCCCCCTGGGCGCACCGGTCCGGGTGTCAATCCTGGCATATCCGGCCGCTCCGTCACGAGGTCGCGAGGTCGCGTGGCGGGGCGTACGGGGCGGGGTGTGCGAGGGTCAGCGGGCGGTTCCGGTGAAGTACGCGTTGACCACGACGTTGGCCGTGTAGCTGTGGGTGACGCGGTCGAAGGCGCCGCCGCAGGTGATCAGGCGGAGTTCCGCGCGGCCGGGGGTGTGCGGGCCGTAGGCCTGGCGGGCGTCGAAGCCGGTGCGGGGCAGGACGCGGACGTCGTCGATGGTGAACCGGGCGACCTTGCCGTCCGAACGGACCACCCGGACCGTCTCGCCGGGCTTGAGGGTGCTGAGCTTGTAGAAGACCGCGGGCCGGGTCTCGGTGTCGACGTGCCCGACCAGGAGCGCCGCGCCCTTGGCGCCGGGTGTGGGGCCGGCGCCGTACCAGCCGACCACGCCCGGCTGGTCCAGCGGGGGCGGGTCGACGGCGCCGCGGGTGTCCAGGCCTCGGCTCACCACCGGTGCCTGGACGCCCAGTTGGGGGATGTCGACGCGCTGGGGCACGGCGTGCTGCCCGAGCGGCTCGGCCGGTCTGGGCAGCCGGGCGGCCTCGGCGGGTGTGAGCGCGAAGAGGTTCCCGGTGGCGGGTCCGTCCGTGGTGTGCGGTACGCCGGTCAGCCCGCGCCCCCACAGCCACAGCCCGAACAGCAGCACCGCCCAGGTCAGGCAGGTGATGAGCCGCTCGGTGCCGGTGCCGCGCTCCCGGTCCGCGGACATGGCCCGCGCTCAGCGGGTGCCGCGGTTGCGGCGGGCACGGAGCGCGACGGCGACCGCCGCGATCCCGGCGAGGGCCAGGCCGGTCACCGTCTGGGCGGTGTCGGGGCCGGACTCGGTGGTGGCCACCGTGGCGAAGTGGGCGGTGCCGCCGCCGCCCGCGGGGACGGGGGCGACGGGCGAGGTGGCCCCGGCGGGCCCGCGGCCGGGATCCGCGTACTGTCCGGCCGTCTGGCCGGGCGCCGTGCCCCCGCCGACCACCGTGATCTTCCCGGTGATCACGTAGTCGGCGCAGGTGACCCTGACGTCGTAGGCGCCCACCTTGAGGGAGGAGCGGACGCGGGTCTCGCCGGACAGGGTGCCCTCGCTGCCGGTCAGCCGGGCGTCGGTGACGAACGCGGTCGAGACGGCGGTGCCCTGCGGCCCGGAGCAGCCGTGGACGCGCACGGACACGTCGGTCCCGGGCGCGGGGGCCGCGGGCGTCACGGAGACCGAGCCTCCGTCGGCCGCGTGGGCCGCCGGGGCGAACGCGGCGACGGCCAGGAATCCCGTACAGAGAGTGAGGCGTAGTGAGCCCATCGTGAACCTCCAGTTATCAGGAGGCTCCCCCGCACCGGGCGCCTCCGCATCCTCGGGAGGCGCCCGATTGCTCCAATCGGGTGGAGAGTAGTTTGAAAGCCCCAGGTCAGCCGGGTAGGGCTCGGTCTGACCCGGCCCGGGCCGGGGTTCAGACGAGGTCGACCAGGTCCGCGATGGAGTCGACGACCTGCGAGGGGCGGAAGGGGTAGCGGTCGACGTCGTCGGGCTGGGTGACGCCGGACAGCACCAGGAAGGTGCGCATGCCGGCCTCCAGGCCCGCGAGGACGTCGGTGTCCATGCGGTCGCCGATCATCGCGGAGGCCTCGGAGTGGGCCCCGATGGCGTTGAGCCCGGCCCGCATCATCAGCGGGTTGGGCTTGCCGACGAAGTACGGCTTCTTTCCGGTCGCGGCGGTGATCAGGGCGGCGACCGAGCCGGTGGCGGGCAGGTCGCCCTCGGTGGAGGGGCCGACGTTGTCCGGGTTGGTGGCGATGAACCGGGCGCCGTCGTTGATCAGCCGTACGGCCTTGGTCAGCGCCTCGAAGGAGTAGGTGCGGGTCTCGCCGAGGATGACGAAGTCGGGGTCGTGGTCGGTGAGGATGTAGCCGATGTCGTGCAGCGCCGTGGTCAGGCCGGCCTCGCCGATGACGTAGGCGCTGCCGCCGGGCCGCTGGTCGTTCAGGAACTGGGCGGTGGCGAGCGCCGAGGTCCAGATGTTCTCCACCGGCACCTCGAGGCCCATGCGGTTCAGCCGGGCGTGCAGGTCGCGGGCCGTGTAGATGGAGTTGTTGGTGAGCACCAGGAAGGGCCGCCCGGACTCGCGCAGCTTCTTCAGGAAGGCCTCGGCGCCGGGGATCGGGACGCCCTCGTGGATCAGGACACCGTCCATGTCGGTGAGCCACGACTCGATCGGCTTGCGGTCTGCCATGTTGTGCGTCTCCTGGCGTGCGTACGGTCAAGAAAAGCTGGGGGCGCCGGAACCACGGCGTACCGACGCCCCCAGCCTAATCAGCGTGGCCTGATCTTGACCCCGTCATACGGTGGCCGACCGGCTCAGCTTCCGGTTGCGGACTGCCAGTCCTCGACGTAGGAGGTGAGGTTCTTGTCGATGTCGTTCCAGTCCGGCTCGAAGGACTCCACGCCGTCCATCAGCCTGGTGAGGGCGATGGCGTTGGCGTCGGTGGCCTTGACGTCCTGGCGGGCGGCGAAGCCGCCGCCGATCTCGCTGACCTCCTGCTGCTGCTTCTGGGCGAGCATGAAGTCCAGCAGCTTCTTGCCGTTCTCGCTGTGCGGGGCCTTGGTGACCAGGCCGGCCGCGTACGGCAGGGCGAAGGTGGTGGGCTTGCCGTCCTTCCCGGCCGGGAACCAGATGCCGAGGGCGGGCATGCTCTTGGACTGGGCGTAGTTCATCTGCACATCGCCGTTGGCGACGAGCAGTTCCCCCTTGTCCACCTTGGGCGCGAGCTTGCCCGTGGAGGCGGACGGGCCGACGTTGTTGGCCTGGAGCTTCTTCAGGTAGGCGAGGGCCTGCTCCTTGCCGCCGAAGTCGTGGATGGCCTTGATGAGCACGGCGGTGCCGTCACCGGCGACGCCCGGGGTGGAGTACTGGAGCTTGTTCTTGTACCTGGCGTCGAGCAGCTCGTCCCAGGTCTTGGGGGCCTGCTTCAGCTCCTTTTTGTTGTAGACGAACCCGAAGTAGTTGTTCACGACGGAGGTCCAGGTGCCGTCGGCGGCCTTGTCGGCGCCGCCGACCTGGTCCGCGTCCTTCGGGCTGTACTTCTGCAGCAGGCCCTTGCCGTCCGCCTGCTGGATGAACGGCGGCAGGGTGACCAGCACGTCGGCCTGCGGGTTGCTCTTCTCGCGGACGGCGCGCTGCACCATCTCGCCCGAGCCGCCCTCGACGTACTTGACCTTGATGCCGGTCTGCTTGGTGAAGTCGGCGAAGACCTTGTCGTACCAGCCGTCGCCGTTCTCGCCCTTGAGGCCGTCGGCGCTGTAGACGGTGACGGCCTTGGCGTCGGAGGCGGCGGAGGAGCCGCCGCAGGCGGACAGCAGGGGGGTCGTGAGCAGGGCGAGGGCTACGGCGAGCGTGAGGCGGTTTCTGGGCATGGCGAGGCCAACTCCTGGCGTGGTGGTGACGGGAATTACCGGGGGATTCAGCGGTACGACGCCCGGGTGCGGATCCGGGAGACGGCGAACAGGACGAGCAGGGTCGCGGCCATCAGCACCACGGCGACGGCGGAGCCGGTGAACAGGGCACCGCGGTCGGTGGCCGCGTAGATCAGGACGGGCAGCGGGGTCCAGTCGGGCGGATAGAGCATCATCGTGGCGCTCAGCTCGCCCATGGACAGGGCGAAGCAGAGGCCGGCGGCGGCGGTGAGGGCGGGCAGGAGGAGGGGGAGGCGGACCCGCCACAGGACGTGGGCGGGCCGGGCGCCGAGGGAGGCGGCGGCCTGTTCGTAGGACGGGTCGAGGCGGGTGATCGCCGCCGACACGGACTGGTGGGCGAAGGCGGTGACCAGCACGGTGTGGGCGAGGATCACGATCCACCGGGTGCCGTTGAGCAGCATCGGCGGCTGGGAGAAGGCGACCAGGACGGACAGTCCGACCACGACCGACGGCACGGCGACCGGCAGCACGAACAGGGCGTCCATGAGACGTCGGTACCGCTTCTTCAGCGCGGCGGCGGCCAGCGCGGCCCAGGTCCCGGCGGTCAGCGCGAGCAGGCTGGCGGCGGTGGCCGTGAGGAGGCTGGTGGTGAGGGCCTGCAGGGCCTCTCCCCGGGTCGCCGCCCGGTAGTCGGCGGTGGTCAGCCCCGAGGGCAGTACGCCGGACCAGTGGGTGGCGAAGGAGGCCCCGAGGACGACGAGCAGGGGAAGCGCGAACACCGGCACGAACAGGACGAGGAACACCGCCCACACGGCCCACCTGGCCCCGCGGCTATGCACCAGCACGACGGCTCACCACCCGGTACAGGCCGTAGAGACCCACGGAGATCAGGACGTTGACGACGGCGACCACGCAGGCGCCCGGGTAGTCGGACTCGAGGATCGCCTTGCTGTAGACGAGCATCGGCAGGGTGGTGACCCCCTTCGCGCCGGTGAACAGCACGATCCCGAACTCGTTGAGGCACAGCACCAGGACGAGACTCCCGCCGGCCGCGAGCGCGGGCAGCGCCTCCGGCAGGATCACCCGCCGTACGATCCGGGGCGCCCGCGCCCCCAGTGAACTGGCCGCCTCCAGCTGCGCGGTGTCGAGCTGCGAGAAGGCGGCGAGCAGCGGCCGCATCACGAACGGCGTGAAGTAGGTGACCTCCGCCAGCAGCACGCCCCAGGGCGTGGTGAGGAACTGGAAGGAACCGATGATGCCCGTGGTGCCGTAGATGAACAGCAGCGCCAGCGTGATGAGGAAGGACGGGAAGGACAGGTACACGTCGATGAACCGCGCCACCGCCTTGGCCCCCGGGAACGGCACGAACGCGATGACCAGCGCGAGCAGGAACCCGAGCACCAGACATCCGGCGGTGGAGGCCGGCGCCAGCCACACGGTGGTCCACAGCGCGTGCCGGAAGGCTTCGGAGGCGAAGACATCGGCGTACGGCTGGAGGGAGGTGCCTCCGCTGTCGGGCTGGAAGGACTGCTGGACGACGAGGGCGAGGGGGTAGACGAAGAAGAGGGCCAGGAGGGCCACGGGAGGAAGGGCCCACAGCAGCCGCCTACTCATGGCCGACCCCCGCGGGCAGCAACACCGCGTCCTCCGCCGAAAAGTGCAGGCTCACCGATTCCCCGTGCCGCGGCGGGTCCTTCAGCTCACGCACGTCCGCCATGACGGAATGCCCGTCGACCTCGACGTACAGCCGATGCGTGGCCCCCCGCCACTGGATCTCCCGTACGACCCCCACGAGTTGGTTGGGGCCCTGCCCCAGCCCGATGACATGCGGCCGTACACACAGCGTGGCCCGCGCCCCCGCGACCACCGCCCCCGTGTCGGCCTTCAGCTCGGTCCCCGCGAAGTCGACCCCTCCGGAGCCCACGGTCACCGGCAACAGATTCGCGCCGCCCACGAAGGAAGCCGTGAACTCGCTCTTCGGCGCCCGGTACAACTCGCGAGGTGTCCCGCACTGCTGCAGCCGCGCCGCGTCCATCACCGCGATCCGGTCCGCCAGCGTCAGCGCCTCGACCTGGTCGTGGGTGACGTACAGCATCGACAGGTCCGGCAACTCCCGGTGCAGCCGGGCGAGTTCGGCCAGCATCCCGGACCGCAGCCGGGCGTCCAGCGCGGACAGCGGCTCGTCCAGGAGGAGCACGTCCGGCCGGATGGCCAGCGCGCGGGCGATGGCGACCCGCTGCTGCTGCCCGCCGGACAGCTCGCGCGGATGCCGGCGGGCGTACGCGGCCATGCCGGTCATCTCCAGCGCCTCGGCGACCCGCTGCCGGATCTCGCCCTTGCCCACCCTCCGGGCCCTGAGCCCGAAGGCCACGTTCTCGTCCACCCGCATGTGCGGGAACAGCGCGTAACTCTGGACGACCATCCCGATGCCGCGCTGGTACGGCGGCAGGTCCGTCACGTCCCGGCCGCCGAGGAGCACCCGCCCGGACACGGGCCGTACGAACCCGGCGACCGTCCGCAGCGCGGTGGTCTTGCCGGAGCCGGACGGCCCGAGCAGCGCCATGACCTCGCCGGGCTCGACGGTCAGGTCGAGCGCGTCGAGAACGACGTTGCCGTCGTAGGCGACGGTGACGGAGTCGAAGCGGATGCCCATCTCACCGGTCTCCCAGCAACAGCGCGGGCAGGTCGGCGACGGAGTCGAGGACGTGCGTGGCCCCGGCCGCGCGGAACTCCGCGTCGCCGTGGGCGCCGGTGCGCACCCCGGCGACCAGCCCGGCCCCGGCGCGCACCCCGCTGAGCACGTCGTACGAGGTGTCCCCGACGACGGCGACCTGCCTCACGTCCTCGGCGGCCTTGGTGCGCACGAAGGCCTCCAGGACCATGTCCGGGTACGGCCGCCCGCGCCCGCCGGCGTCGGCCGGGCACAGGGTGAGCGAGACGGGGAACGAGGAGCCCTGCCAGCCGAGCGCGTCGAGGATCGCGTCCTGGGTGACACGGGCGAAGCCGGTGGTCAGGACGACGGTACGGCCGCCCTCCGCCAGCTTCCGGATGGCCTCCTCGGCCCCCGGCACCGGGGCGATCAGGCCGCCGTCGACCAGGTCGCCGTACGCCTTCTCGAAGGCGGTGTTGGCGCGCCGGGCCCGGTCCTCGGCGCCGAACAGGTGCCGGAAGACGGAGATCTTGGACTCGCCCATGGTGGCGCGGACGTAGGCGAGGTGCTCGGCGTGCTCGGCCGAGCCGGGTTCGACGCCGAGTTCGGCGGCGGCCGCCTCGAAGGCGCGCTCGACCAGGCCGCCGTCGGCGACGGTCGTGCCGGCCATGTCGAGGACGACGAGGCGGATGTCGGTGGTCACGGGGGGCATGGGGGGCATGGGGGTCAAGGGGGTCATGGGGGTGCTCACCAGCCCAGTTCGTTCGCGGTGGTCTCGGCTATCGCGGGGGCGCAGGTCATGCCGCGCCCGCCGGGCCCGGTGACCAGCCACACCCCCTCGTGCACCTGCCGGCGGTGCACCACCCGGCCGGGCTCGGTGCACTGCGCGTACACACCGGCCCAGCGGCGACGGATGCGCGGCAGCGGCCGGCCGAGGAGGGATTCGACGACGCCGGCGAGGTGCTCGTAGGGCTCCTCGACGGTGTCGAAGGCGAAGGGGTGCTCGTACTCGTGGGTGTCGCCGATGGTCAGGCCGCCGTCGGCGCGCTGCACCATGAGCAGCTGCATCCTGTGCGTGGCGGCGGTCTCCGGCTGCGGCTGCAGGGTGGTGAGTTCGTCGAGCGCCGGGGAGGCGTAGGCCGGGTAGTAGCGGAAGCTGTCGGCGTCGGCGACGGAGGTCGGCAGCGGCTCGCCCAGCGGGTCGGTCTGCATCATCTGGAGGCGGACCCGGCGCACGGGAAGGTCCGGTCCCGCGAGTTCGCGGACCAGTCCGCCGAGCCAGGCGCCGGTGCACAGGACGACCGTGTCGGCCCGGTGCACGTCCCCGTGGTCGTCCCGGACGGTCCCGGCGCCGACGACCTCGCGCACCTCCCGGCCCGGCAGAAAGGTGTAGTCCGGGGACTTCGACAGCTCGGCGCGCAGGGCGAGTTGGGCGGTGCGCGGCTCCACGGCCGCGTCCCGCTCGCAGTACAGGGCGGCGGTGAAGTCGCCCCGCAGGGCCGGGTTGAGGGCGCGGGCCTCGCTCGGGACGAGGAGCTTGTAACCGCGGGCGGCGGCGTCCGCGCGGGCCACGGCGGCCTCGGCGACGGCGAGCTCCAGGGGGCCGCGGACGGGGGTCAGGGACCCGTTCGCCCGGAAGCCCAGCGCCGGCACCCGTGCGCCGATGCCCTCCCACAGCTCCCGCGCCCGCAGCGCGGTCTCCAGTTCTTCTCCACCGGCGCGGCCACTGACCCAGATCTGCCCGAAGTTGCGCAGCGAGGCGCCGCGCGCCTCGGCCTCGCGCTCGATCTGGACGACCTGGTGGCCACGCTGCAGGGCATGCCAGGCGTGCATGGTGCCCACCACGCCTGCTCCGACGACTGTCACTTTCACGACGGCAACGCTCCTCGCGATCGGGGAACCGGAGACATCCGGCTGACAACGAGAGCGTGAACGACCCATCACGTTTGGGCTAGACCCGTTATCTTTCCGTGATATTGCGCGGCGGTCGATATAGGGCGCTTTTCACTGGTTGACGAGTGTTTTCATCCCGTGAGGTGGGTGGTGAAGGAGAACCGGTCCCCCCGGTACAGCGAGCGCACGCGCTCCAGGGGCCGGCCCTCCGTGTCCCGGGAGACGCGGTGGATCAGCAGCATCGGCAGGGCGGGCGGGGTGCCGATGAGCAGCGCTTCGCGGGGCGTGGCCAGCACGGTCTCGACACGCTCGTCGGCGTCGCCGAAGGAGATGCCCTGGCTGGTGAGATAGCCGTAGAAGGAGGAGTCGGGGTCGAAGTCGGCGTCCAGCCGGGGCACCCGCTCCACGGCGACGTACGTGCTCTCCAGACCGACCCGCTCCTCGTCGGCGAGCAGCACGCGCTCCAGGTGCCATACGGGCTCGCCCCGGGTGAGCCCGGTCTCGGCGGCGAGGGCGTCCGGGCAGGGGAAACGGTCCAGGGTGACGAGCGTACGACCCGGCGTACGGCCCTGCCTGCGCACGCCCTCGGTGTAGCTCGCGAGGGACAGCGGCTGGGCGAGCTTGGGCCCGGCGACGACGGTCCCCCGCCCCTTCCGCCGCAACCGCCCTTCCAGTACCAGCTCCCGCACGGCCTGCCGTACGGTCTCCCGGGCGACGTCGTACCGCTCCGCGAGGTCCCGCTCGGTGGGGATGACGCTGTCCTCCCCCAGCTCCTCCAGCAGCGCGGCGATGCGCGCCTTCACCGCGTAGTACTTGGGGATGCGCCCGTGCTCGGGAATGCCGGAGCGGACGGGGGCGCCGGGGGCCTGGTCGTTGGGGTAGTCCACGCAGGGATCGTCGCAGACGGGAGGGATGGCCGGGGGCGGGAGGGGTGCGCGTCGTCGGCCCTCTGACTGAGGGGCGGCGGCAGACGGGGCCCGTCGCCGCCCGGACCCGGTCCCGGGTCGGGGGCAGTCGGAGGCGGGAGGGGCGCGCGTCGTACGGCCCCTGGCTCAGCGGTGGTCGTACGCGGGGGCCCGTCGCCGCCCGGACCCGGTCCCAGGTCGGGGGCAAGTCGGAGGCGGGGAGTGCGCCTCGTACGGCCCTGGCTCAGCGGCGGGCGC
Source organism: Streptomyces sp. RB17 (assembly GCF_009604455.1). Lineage (GTDB taxonomy): Bacteria > Actinomycetota > Actinomycetes > Streptomycetales > Streptomycetaceae > Streptomyces. The sequence goes on along the minus strand of NZ_WEGL01000001.1, from coordinate 200,518 downwards.
AGGCGGGGGCCCGTCGTCGTCCGGGCCCGGTCCCGGGTCCGGGGCAAGTCGGAGGCGGGAGGAGTGATCCGTCACACAGCCCCGGGTCGGCGGCAAGTCGGAGGCGGGGAGTGCGCGTCGTACGGCCCTGGCTCAGCGGTGGTCGCAGGCGGGGGCCCGTCGTCGTCCGGGCCCGGCCCCGGGTCGGCGGCAAGTCGGAGACGGGGGGTGCGCGTCGTACGGCCCCTGGCTCAGCGGTGGGCGCAGGCGGGGGCCCGCCGTCGTCCGGGCCCGGGTCGGGGGCAAGTCGGAGGCGGGAGGAGTGGTCCGTCATACAGCCCCGGGTCGGCGGCAAGTCGGAGGCGGGGAGTGCGCGTCGTACGGCCCCTGGCTCAGTGGCGGGCGCAGGCGGGAGGAGCGGGCCGTCGTGCGACGGCCCCGGCTCAGCGGTGACCGCAGCCACAGGGGTGGCCGTCGTAGCAGGACGGCTCAGCGGCGTCTTCGGGCCAGGAGCAGCGCGCCGCCGGCGACCCCGGCGAGCGCGGTGGCGGCCGCGAGCAGGCCGTGGGCGAGGCCGGGGCCCGTGCTCGCCAGTTCACTGGCCCGCTCTCCGGCCTCCTCCGCCCCGGCGGGGAACGGCAGATCCGGGTCGGCGTCGGGACCGGGGGTGGCGGTACCGGGGCCGGGGGTAGGGGTACCGGCGCCCGTGCCGGCCGTGGCGGTACTGGTGCCTGCGCCTGCGCCTGTGCCGGGTGTGGGCTGGGGGCTGCCGGCCGCGCTGGGGGCCACGCCGCCGTCCTGCGTGGGGTCCGGGGCCGGCGAGGCGTACTCCCCGATCCCGAACCGGTAGGCGTTGGACTCCCCGACCCAGTCCCCGTCGTCGCCCCGCCGCTGCACAACGGCGGCGTTGACGGTGACCTGGTCGGATGCGGTGTCTGAGGGGAACACGAGCCTGACCTTGACGCTGACGGTCCGGCCGGCCGGTACGGCGAACCCGTCGAACCCGGCGCCGTCGAGCACGCCGACCAGCTCCTGCTCGTCGGTCGTCTCGAACGTCACCGGCCGGGCCGTGGGGCCGTCGTAGAACTCCAGCTGGGGCTGGTCCGGCTCCAGCGCGTGCTTGTCGTCGACGAGGACGACCACCGGGTGAATGCCGGTGCAGGTCCGGCGAGTGGTGTTGGTGAGGTCGATGTACCAGGTGCCGTATCCGCCACCCGCCTCGTAGGAGGGCGGCCCGCCGCGGATCCGGGCGGACAGCGGGAAGGCCCGCGGGTCGCCGCCGGTGCAGGCCGGGGGCGGGTCGACGACGGCGGCGGCCGGCGCCGCGGGGCCGATCACCCAGGCGGAGGCGGACACGGCGGCTGCGGCGAGGCAGAGGGGCAGGGACAGGGACAGGGGTGTAGACAGTCGCATAAACACATGACCATGCCGGTCGGTCGACGTGTCTGGGCCCGCCACTCCGCTACGGAGCGGGAAGTCCGCTCGATCAGCGGGTCGGAGCGGGGTCAGCCCGTGACGGTGACGTCCACCGTGACCACGGTGTCCGGATCGGAGGCACAGGCCATGTAGATCTGCGCCACGCCCGCTTGCGTGTTCCGCTCGATCGCGGCGATCCCGACCAGCGTGCCGTTCGCCGCCGGCTTGAGCTCGACGGTGCGGATGGGGGTGCGTTCCGAGGTGTGCCGGCCGACCTGCTCTCCTTCGGCGCGGCCGCCCTTGCTGGGATCACTGCATCCCCTGAGCGTGAGCGAAACCGTCTGCCCGGGCTTGGCCTTCGCGGGGCTGACGGTGCCGACCGGTGAGGCGGCGGCGGTCCCGCCGAGGGCAGCCACGAGACTGGCGCCGACGAGGACGGCGGTGGTGATGCGAGAGCAGCGCATGATCACTCCTCACTGCACCGACGGTGCGTTCAGTGAGACGACGGTGTCCGTTTGATTCGGTTGATGCGCTTGGGTTCATTGTGAACACTTGGACAGGCCTGCGCACCCTGCCCGACAGCGCCGAGGAGCATGCAGCATGAAGATCGCGACGTCACAGAAGATCACCACGTTCCTGATGTTCGAGGGCAACGCCGAGGACGCGATGGCCTTCTACACCTCGCTCTTCGACGACGCCGAGGTCGTCAACGTCTCTCGCTACGGGGCCGACGGCGCCGGCAAGGAGGGCAGCGTGCAGCACGCCACGTTCTCGCTCGCCGGTCAGCAGTTCATGTGCATCGACAGCCCCGCGCATCACGACTTCACCTTCACGCCCGCGATCTCGCTCTTCGTGCAGTGCGAGAACGAGGCCGAGATCGACCGCCTCCACGCGGCCCTCACCGAGCAGGGCACGGAACTCATGCCCCTGGGCAACTACGGCTTCAGCCCCAAGTTCGCCTGGGTCAACGACCGCTTCGGCGTCTCCTGGCAGCTGAACCTGCCGGAGTGAGCGCGACCCTGCCGAAGTGAGCGCGACCCTGCCGGAGTGAGCCACACCACCACTGGACCGCGCCCACCTGCCGAGCCACCTGAACGACGCCCACCCGCCGGGTCACATGAGGCCGTACGCGACTGCGGGTCCGCCCTGGCCGCTCGCGCAGTTCTCCGCGCCCCTTCGGTGCGCTGAGCGCCCGTCACACGTCCCCCCGCCCGAACACCGGCGCCAACAGCAACTGCGCCGCCCCCTCGGCCACCACCCGTTCCCCCCGCGGAGCGACCCGCACCGGCACCGCTCCCCCACGCACCCCCTCCCGTCGGGCCCGGGCATCGAGCACCTCCCCGACTCCCCGCACAAAACACTCCGGCGCCCCCGCGATCGTCCGCCCCCCGAGCAGCACCGCATCGATGTCCAGCAGCCCGACCAGATTCGCCGTCGCCACCCCCAGCACACGCGCCGCCTCCCCGGCCTCCCCCCGCCCGACCGCCGCCAGGCACAGCGCCTCCACGCACCCGCGGTTCCCGCATTCGCACGGCGGCCCGTCCAGCTGGATCACCTGGTGCCCGAACTCCCCCGCCCCGGTCCGCGCCCCCCGATGCACGCGCCCACCGATCACCAGACCGGCCCCGAGCCCCGTGCCGAGATGCAGATACGCGAAGGATCCCGTTCCGCCCTGACCCGCCACCGACAGCCCGAGCGCCGCCGCGTTGGTATCCTTGTCCACCACCACCGGCACCCCCAACCGCTCCCCGAGCGCGTCGCGCAGCGGAAAGCCCTCCCACTCGGGAAACCCCGTCACCCGATGCAGCACCCCGCTCGCGTGATCGAGCGGCCCCGGAAGCGCCACCCCCACCCCGACCAGCGACCCGGCCCCGGCCGGCGCCTCCTCACCAGGCCCCTGCGCGCCCGTAAACACGCCCGGAATCGCGCCCGGAACGCCGCCCAAGCCGTCCCGTACCACCCCCTGCACCGCATGCCCGACCACCGTCAGCACGGCCTCCGACCCGGCCCCCAGATCCAGTTCGGCCCGCCGCTCCCCCACCACGGCCCCGTCCAGATCGACCAGCACCACCCGTAGCTCGTCCCGGTCCAGATGCACCCCCACCGCGTGCCCCGCCTCCGGCACCAGCCGCAGCACGGTCCGCGGCTTGCCCCCGGTCGACGCCCGCCGCCCGGCCTCCGCCGCGAGCCCCTGCTCCCGCAGCCGCGCGGTGATCTTGCTGACGGCCTGCGGGGTCAGCCCGGTCCGCTCGGCCAGTTCGAGCCGGCTGATCCCGTCCGTCCCGGCGTCCCGCAGCAGCCCGAGCACCAGCGCGGTGTTGTGCGACCGCACCGCGCCGAGATTCGCCCCCGCCGACGCACCCCCAGCCATCCGCGCCCCGGACCCCGTCCGCGCCCCAGCCGCTGCCCTCGCCGCGGACCCCTGCTCGGCCCCGGGCTCCGTCCCCATCCCCGGCCCCGAACCCGACTCAGGCCCCGGCCCCGAACCCGATTCCGGCCCGGACCCCGCCTGCGCCCCGCTCCCCGTGCTCGTCCTGTTCACGCCACCCATTGTCCCCAGCACTTGCACTTTGGCAACAGCGTTGCGAAAGTGAGGTGCATGGGATCCATGACAGGACGCACGACCACTACCCCCCTCCGCGTCGGCCTGATCGGCTACGGCCTCGCCGGCTCCGTCTTCCACGCCCCGCTGATCGCCGCCACCGAGGGCCTCGCTCTCGACACCGTGGTCACCTCCAACCCGGAGCGGCAGCAGCAGGCCCGCGCCGAGTTCCCGGACGTGACCACCGCCGCGGCCGCCGAGGAGCTGTTCGACCGCGCGGACGAGCTGGACCTGGTCGTCATCGCCTCCCCGAACAGGACGCACGTCCCGCTCGCGTCCGCCGCCCTGAAGGCGGGCCTGCCGGTCGTCGTCGACAAGCCGGTGGCCGGCACCGCGGCCGAGGCCCGCGACCTCGCCGCCCTCGCCGAGGAACGCGGCCTGCTCCTGTCCGTCTTCCAGAACCGCCGCTGGGACAACGACTTCCTGACCCTCCGCAAGCTGATCTCGCAGGGTGACCTGGGCGACGTATGGCGCTTCGAGTCCCGCTTCGAGCGCTGGCGCCCCCAGCCCAAGGGCGGCTGGCGCGAGTCCGGCGACCCGGCAGAGATCGGAGGTCTGCTCTACGACCTCGGCAGCCATGTCGTCGACCAGGCCCTGGTCCTCTTCGGCCCGGTCACCGAGGTGTACGCCGAGACGGCCATCCGCCGCCCCGGCGCCGAGACCGACGACGACACCTTCATCGCGCTCACGCACGCGAACGGCGTCCGCTCCCACCTCTACGTCTCCGCGACGGCCGCCCAGCTCGGCCCCCGCTTCCGCGTGCTCGGCTCCCGCGCGGGCTATGTGAAGTACGGCCTCGACCCGCAGGAGGCGGCCCTGCGCGAAGGCCTGCGCCCGGGCCCCCGGTGGGGCGCGGAGCCGGAGTCCCTGTACGGCCGTATCGGCGCCGGAGAGTCCCCGCTGACCGGCGGCGGCACTCCCGTACCGACCCTGCCCGGCGACTACCCCGCCTACTACGCGGCCGTCGCCCGCGCCCTGACCGGCGCCGGCCCCAACCCGGTGACCGCCCTGGAGGCGGCCGCCGCCCTCGACGTACTGGAAGCGGCCCGCACATCGGCCACGGACAAGGTGACGGTGACCCTCTGATGCCCCACCAGCAGCACCAGCACAGCCAGCAGCACCATCATCCGCAGCTCACCCCCAGGACCACCCCCGAACTCACCCCCTCCGTCGAGGAGCTGGAGGCACAGGAACGCCGCCTGGTCTTCCGGCAGTTCACATACGACGACGCCTGGGCCCTCGGCTCGCTGCTGGTCGAACTGGCCAGGGAGCGCCAGGCCCCGGTCGCCATCGACATCCACCGCGCCGGCCAGCAGCTCTTCCACGCGGCCCTGCCGGGCTCCACCCCGGACAACGACGCCTGGATCGCCCGCAAGCGCCGGGTCGTCGAGCGCTACGGCGCCTCCTCCTACCTGGTCGGCGCCCGCTTCCGCGCCAAGGGCACGACGTTCGAGGACTCCTCCCGCCTCGACCCCGACACCTACGCGGCCCACGGCGGCTCGTTCCCGGTCAACGTCGAGAACGTGGGCGTCATCGGCGCGGTGACGGTCTCCGGCCTGCCTCAGCTCCAGGACCACAGGTTCGTGGTGGAGGCGCTGGAGCGGTTCCTGAAGGTGTGACGCCCGCGCGGATTACGTCTTCGGGGATTACGTGACGGATCCCTCCGGTTGGGAATGGCTGCAGACGTGATGATCGCGGCCCCACCCGGAGGGACAACCCCATGAGCACCGTGAGCCCCTTGAAGGAGCGGATCGGCCGGTACGGCATCTGGAGCATCGGCCTGCGCGCGGAGGACCCCTCCCGGCGGGGCGAACTGGCCGAGGCAGCAGTCGAGTTGGAGGAGCTCGGCTTCGGCGCCGTATGGCTGGGCGGCAGCAGCGCCGCCCCGCACGCCGTACCGCTTCTGGAGGCGACCGACCGCCTCACCGTCGGCACCAGCATCCAGAGCATCTGGCAGTACGACGCCGAGACCAGCGCGGCGTCCTTCGCCGAGGTGGACGCGGCCCACCCGGGCCGTTTCGTGCTCGGCCTCGGCGTGAGCCACGCCAAACTCGCCGACCAGTACCGCCGCCCGTACTCGGCCCTGGTCACCTATCTCGACGCCCTGGACTCGGCCGGGGTCCCCGCCGACCGCCGGGTACTGGCCGCCCTCGGCCCGAAGACCCTGGAGTTGGCCCGCGACCGGGCGGCGGGCGCGGTGCCGTACCTGGTCACACCCGAGCACACCGCCCGCGCCCGCGGGATCCTCGGCGCCGGACCGCTGCTCGCCCCGGAGCTGAAGGTGGTCCTGGAGACCGACCCGTCCCGCGCCCGCTCCCTCGCCCGCGACACCCTCGCGATGTACCTCGCCCTGCCGAACTACACCAACAACTTCCTCCGGCACGGCTTCACCGAGGACGACCTGGCCGACGGCGGCAGCGACCGCCTGGTCGACGCGGTCTTCGCCTGGGGCGACGACAGCCGCGTCCGGGACCGCATCAACACCTTCCACGAGGCAGGCGCGGACCACGTGGCCCTCCAGATCGTCACCGACGCCCAGGGGGACACCCTGCCGAGGGAGGAATGGCGCAGGCTGGCCTCTCTACTGGGGTGAGTGGTCCGGCCCGAGGGGCGCGGGGAACTGCGCGAGAAACCACGACGGGCCCGCACCCGCCGTACTCGCGCGGCCCCACCCCATTACGCGTCTTTCAACTCCTGCCGCTGCCGACCGAGCCCGGGAATCTCCAGCTCGACCACATCCCCGGCCCTCAAGTACGGCTTCGGCTCGGGCCGCCCCATCGCCACACCCGCCGGCGTCCCCGTATTGATGACGTCCCCGGGATACAGCGTCATGAACTGGCTGACGTACCGCACGACTTCACCGACCGGAAAGATCTGCTCGGCCGTCGTGCCGTCCTGCTTCAGCTCCCCGTTGACCCACAGCTTCAGCGGCAGAGCCTGCGGGTCGGCGACCTCGTCGGCCGTCACCAGCCACGGCCCCAGCGGATTGAACGTCTCGCAGTTCTTGCCCTTGTCCCAGGTGCCGCCGCGCTCGATCTGGAACTCCCGCTCGGACACGTCATGGGCCACCGCGTACCCCGCGACATGCGCGAGCGCCTCCTCGGCCGACTCCACATAGCGGGCCGTACGCCCGATGACGACGGCCAGCTCCACCTCCCAGTCGGTCTTGCGCGACCCGCGAGGCACGAGCACCGTGTCGTTCGGCCCGACGACCGTGTCCGGCGCCTTGAAGAAGACGACCGGCTCGGCGGGCGGTTCGGCGCCGGTCTCGCGGGCGTGGTCGTGGTAGTTGAGCCCGATGCAGACGATCTTGCCGATGCGGGCGAGCGGCGGCCCGATCCGCAGTCCCGTCGCGTCCAGCGCGGGCAGCTCACCGGACGCGGCCGCCGCCCGTACCCGGTCGAGGGCGGCCTCGTCGGCGAGGAGCGCGCCGTCGATGTCGTCCACCAGGCCCGACAGGTCGCGGAGGGTCCCCTCGGCGTCGAGCAGCGCGGGCCGCTCGGCCCCGGCCGTACCGACTCGCAGCAGCTTCATGGTCACAATCTCCCTCGATCGCGGACGCCCGGACCGATGGGTGCAGCCATCGGAGGACTGGTCGATCCTCCGATCGCACCATCCACTCCGCAAGACCCTGTTCACGTACTGGACCGTAACCGCGCCCTGCTACCGGTACAGCGCCGCCCGTTCCACCGCGGTCCAGGCCGTGCTGGTGACGACGTACAGCGCGGCGGCCAGCGGTACGACCGCCACCGTGACGAGCGTGAAGAAGGACATGTACGGCATGACCTTGTTGACCGCGCCGAGCCCCGGCACCGGCTCGCCGTCCCCGGCGCCCACCGTGACCGGGCCCGCGGCCATCGTCCTCGTGGTGCGCCGGTAGTTGAAGGCGGCGACGGCCGCGACGATCACGAAGAGTCCGAGGTAGACCAGCCCCGCCGGACCGAACGCCCCACCGCCGGCGAGCGCGTCGGCCCACCGCCCGCCGAGCGGCGCCGCGAACAGCTGGTGGCCGAGCAGCCGGTTGCTCGCACCGCCGATCGTGGCGCTGGAGAAGAGGTGGTAGAGGACGAAGAAGGCGGGCAGCTGGAGCAGGCTGGGCAGACAGCCGGACAGCGGTGACACCTTTTCCTCGGCGTGCAGTTCGAGCACCGCCCGCTGCAGCCGTTTCGGGTCCTTGGCGTACTTCGAGCGCAGCTCGGCGATGCGGGGCTGCAGTTCGGCGCGGGCGCGTTGACCGCGGGCGGCGGCGCGGGACAGCGGGTGGACGAGGAGTCGTACGAGCGCGGTGAACAGGACGATCGCGGCGGCGGCCGCGGAGGCGTGGAAGAGCGGCTGCAGCAGGTCGGGCGAGCTGCTCGACCAGGCGCGCGAAGAGGGAGAAGACGGACATGGGTGAGCCCTCCGGGGGTCTCGTCGTGCCGGAAAGGAGTGAAACGACGGCATGACGACCCGCGTGGGGCCACGCGTACACAAGGTCACCGAACAAACGGTCACCCGTACGAAGGGAGAGAACGTGCCCTACGCGGCGGTCGCCGGAAGGGCGTGCCCGGGTGCCCTGGGCCGGCGTCGGCCGGGCGCGTCCGGATCACGTTGCGGCAGGAATGCCGTACGGCGGGCCCGGTCGCGGATCGCCGTGCGCACCCGGGTGGGCGGGACGACGGGCGCGGTGCGGGCGGCGATCAGCGTGCAGACGGTGAGCGCGACCCCGGCCGCCGTGGTCGCGGCGAGTGCCACGGTCGCGGAGAGATTGCCGGTGTCGAGCAGCACGACCGGCAGCAGGAGAAGCAGCAGGAGAAGCAGCAGCGGGGCGAACGCACGCGACCGCGCGAGAGTGCGGACCACTTCACTTCCCTCCCCACGGCCTCAACCATCCATGTCTGCTTGCCCTTTATACAGGTAGACCTGACCAGACACCTGAAGGGCCCCGCCATGCCCCGTACTCCCACCTGCGTCCTGAGTGACGCGTCTCCCGCACGCGTCGGGGACGGTCACGCGGTGGACCGGTTCGTCGAGATCGGCTCCTTCACCAAGGTGCTCACCGGTACGGCGCTCATGCGCATGGCCGCCGCGGGCCTGCTGGACGTCGACGACCCGGTCGAGCGCCTGCTCCCCACCGCCCCGCGCACCGGCATCACGCTGCGGCACCTGGCCGAGCACACGTCCGGGCTGCCGCGCCTCCCGCCCGGCACCGGGGGCCGCGATCCGTACGCCGCGTTCGACGGCGAAGCCCTGCACCGGCTGCTCGGGCGGCTGGACGGGGTCGTGGTCCGGCCGCCGGGGAAGCGGGAGGAGTACTCCAACCTCGGGTACGCCGTCCTCGGCGCGGCACTGGTCGCCTCGGCCGGTGCGTCGTACGAGGAACTGCTCGCCGAGCACGTTCTGCGGCCGCTGGACGTCCACGAGGTGAGCGCACGGCCCGACGCCGAGCGGCGTCTACTGGCACCCGGGTTCCTCGGCAGGGGCCGCAGGCCCTGGACGATGGACGGGGCGATCCTTCCGGCGGGCGGCCTGTGGGCGACCCCGTGTGCGGTCGCCGAGCTGCTCGTCCGGCTGGTGATCGAACGCCGGCTGGGAGATCCCGCTCCCTCCTGGCAGACGGCCGGCGCGCTGTTCTGGCACAACGGCGCGACCCGCCACGCCTCCGTCTTCGCGGGCGCCATGGCGGACGGCCGCTGGGTGGTCGTGCACCGGCTGGGCGGCCGACCGGAGGCGACCGACCGGGCCGGCGTCGACGTCCTCAGGGGCGAAGGCACCGCCTGACCGGCGAGGGCACCCGGGCCCGCCCGCGCTGCCGCTCAGGCGGGTTCCGTCTCCAGCGGCTCCAGCAGCCGCTTCGGCTTCAGCAGCGCCCGGCTGACCGGGTCCGCCGGGTCGGGGTCGAGGCCCGGGCCGGGCTCCATGACCACGTCCGCGACCGGTACGACGACCCCGCAGGCGCGGCACTCGCCGTACGGCCCGAGTTCCGTGCCGCAGTCCGCGTGCCGGAAGTACCGCAGCTGTGTCTCGGTGAAGTGCTCGCGGCCCCACCGACCGAGGGCGCGCAGGGTGGGCCACAGGTCGATGCCGCGCTCGGTGAGGACGTACTCGTCGCGCGGCGGCGACTGCTGGTAGCGGCGCTTTTCGAGAATGCCCTCGGCGGTCAGGGCCTGCAGCCGGGCGGCCAGGACGGCGCGCGGGATGCCGAGGTGGACCAGGAAGTCGTTGTAGCGCCGCACGCCGTAGAGCGCGTCCCGGACGACGAGCAGCGTCCAGCGCTCGCCGACGATCTCGAGCGCGCGGGCGATCGAGCACTCCTGTGTCGCGTAGTCCTTGCCCAGTGCCATGCCGTCCACTGTAGCCACTTTCCGACGACTTGGTTCGATGACCGAACCGATGGTGTTACGGTGGTGGAGTCACGTCAGTTCAATGACTGAACCAGAGGTCGGTTCGCCGAGTGATCCACCGGTTCGCCGAGTGATCGACACGTCACCGCAGGCCCCGTAAGAACAGGACCACGCCATGACCGGGCTCGACTCCACCACCACCCCCGCCGCCACGGCCTCCGTACGCGGCGCGACCGCCCGGGACGTCCCCGCACGCCCCCGGGCCACCCTCGCCCTGACCAGCGCGGCCACCGCCGTGGCGCTGATGACGTACACGGCCCCGATGGTCACGCTCCCGGAGACGGCGACCGCGCTGCACACCCCGCTCTCCGCCCAGGCCTGGCTGCTGAACGGCACCCCGCTGGGCCTCGCCGCCCTCCTGCTGGTGGCCGGCAGCCTCGCCGACGACTACGGCCGCCGCCGCATCTTCCTCGGCGGCACCCTGGCCCTCGGCATCACCACCGCGCTCGGCGCCTTCACCACCTCGACCTGGCAGTTCACCCTCGCCCGTATCGCCCAGGGCGCCGCGAGCGCGGCGATCCTGGCGAGCAGCCTCGGCCTGCTGGTGGCCGCCTTCCCCTCACCACGCGGCCGGCTGCACGCGACCGGCGTGTGGGGCGCCTTCGTCAGCGGCGGCATCGCGGTGGGCCCGCTGATCGCGGGCGCACTGCCGAGCTGGCGGGTGGCGTACGGCGTCCTGGGCGCCGCCGCCGTCGTCGTGGCCGCGCTGGGCACCCGCACGCTGGCCGAGTCCCGCGCCGCGCGCGGCGGCCGCCCGGACATCCTCGGTGCCCTGACCTTCGGCCTGGCCCTGGTCTCCCTGGTGGCGGCCCTGACCCTGGGCCGCGACGGCTGGCTCCGCGCACCCGTGGGACTGCTGCTGGCCGCCGCCGTACTCCTGATCGCGCTCTTCGCCGCGGTGGAACACCGGACCCGCGCCCCCATGATCGACCTCGCCCTGCTGCACCACACCCGCTTCCTGGCCTCGGCCGCGGGCGGCCTGTTCACCGGCCTCGCGGTGATCGGCATGTTCAGCTTCCTGCCGGCCCTCCTCCAGCAGACGCTCCGGCTGTCCCCGATCCAGACGGCCTGGCTGCTCCTGCTCTGGTCCGGCCTGAGCTTCACGGTGGCCCTCCAGGTCAAGCACCTGGCCGGCCGTATCGCCCCGCGCGCCCAGCTGGCCGTCGGCTTCGCCCTGCACACGATCGCCGTCCTGACCATGCTCGGTGCCGTGGCCTCCGGCTCCTGGACCCGGCTGCTGCCCGGCCTGATCATCAGCGGTGTCGGCAGCGGCCTGCTCAACGGCGCGCTGCCCCTGCTGGCCGTCGAGTCGGTCCCGCGCGAACGCGCCGCGATGGGCTCCGGCGCCCAGCAGACCCTCCGCTACATCGGCTCCTGCGCCGGCGTGGCCCTGACCATCGCCCTCGCCACGTCCACTGGAAGCCTGGCGCACGGCGCGAACATCGCCCTGCTGGTGTCGGCGGGGCTGGCGGCGGTGGGGGCGGTGAGCGTGCTGGTGCTGCGGGAGCGGGCCTAGCGGGGCCGCATCGACACCAGCTTCCCCCACACCACCATCCGGTAGCGCGAGGTGAACTCGGGGGTGCAGGTGGTGAGGGTGATGTAGTAACCCGGCTCGGAGTACCCGTACGCGGGCCGCACGAGGGAGCGCGGGACGGGCCGGATGACCCCCGAGTCGGTCGCGGAGGTCTGCGGCAGGATCTGGTCGACGTCGTACGTGTACGTCGCCGTCCGCGTCTCCACCTCGATGTCGTCCCCGCGCCGCAGCCGGGGCAGGTAGCGGAAGGGCTCGCCGTGCGTGTTCCGGTGCCCGGCGAGCGCGAAGTTGCCCGCCTGCCCGGGCTGCCCGGTCCCCCGGTAATGGCCGACGTACCCCTTGTTCAGGACGTCGGCCTTGCTCACACCCTCGGCGACGGGAACGCGCAGCCCCAGCCGGGGGATGGTGAGCACGGCGTACGCCTGGGAGCGCCGGGGGAGGCCGACGGGCGTGTACGACCGCTGCGGCGCACGGGACGGGGAGGCGTACGGGGTGGTCGGTGCGGGGTCCGTGGGCGAACCGGAGGCGGTGGGCGAACCGGAGACAGCAGGCGAAGGGTCCCCACCGCCGGCGCCGTCCCCCTCATGACCCCACTCCCGCTCCAGCGCCTCCACCTGCCGCTCCGCGCCGCGCCGCGCCTCCCGGTTGGTCCACCACAGCTGGTGCACCACCAGCAGCATGAGCAGCACGCCGACGGTCACGAGCACCTCGGCCCCGCCCCACAGCACACGCCGCCGCCGGGCACGCCGACGCCGATCGCTGTGCCGTACGACCCGCACGCCCGACCACCATGCCGGCATCCGCCCCCACCTCCATGGGCCTCCACGGGAGCCGCCCGCAGGGTAGGGGCAACGGGCACAACTGGCCATAGTCACAAGCGGATCCACCATCTCGGCCCGCTTCCTCAACGGGTTTTAGAAACCGCTGTCAGAACCCTCGACAACCCCGCCCGTCACCCCCGATGCTTCCTGCTGCCGGAGCCGCGACACAGAGGGCGGAGAGAGCGATGATCCGACGCAGAACCCTGTTGGCCGCAGCGGGCGGGGGCATCCTGGGCAGCGCCCTGGCCACGGGCACGGCGAGGGCGGACGCGACGATTTCGGTCAACCCATCGACCACGTACGGCACTTGGGAGGGCTGGGGCACGTCCCTGGCCTGGTGGGCGAACGTCTTCGGCGCGCGGGACGACTTCGCGGACATCTTCTTCACGACGAAGACGACGACGTACAACGGCACGGCGCTCCCCGGCCTGGGCCTGAACATCGCCCGCTACAACCTCGGCGCGTGCAGCTGGAACAGCGTGGGCGGCGAGTCGATGGTCGCGTCCCCCGACATCCCGTCGTTCAAGCAGATCGAGGGCTACTGGCAGGACTGGACGAACGAGGACCCGACCTCGTCGTCCTGGAAGTGGACCGCGGACGCGACGCAGCGCGCGATGCTGCAGAAGGCGGCCCAACGCGGCGCGATGTCAGAACTCTTCGCCAACTCCCCCATGTGGTGGATGTGCCTGAACCACAACCCCTCGGGCGCCTCGGACGGCGGCAACAACCTCCAGTCCTGGAACTACCGCCAGCACGCCTCCCACCTGGCGTCGGTGGCCCTGTACGCGAAGCAGAACTGGGGCGTGACCTTCACGACGGTGGAGGCCTTCAACGAACCGTCCTCCTCCTGGTGGACGGCGACGGGCACCCAGGAGGGCTGCCACATGGACGCGACGGTCCAGTCGGCCGTACTTCCCTACCTCCGCAGCGAGTTGAATAAACGGGGTCTGACGACGACGAAGATCTCGGCGTCGGACGAGACGAGCTACGACCTGGCCCGCACCACCTGGAACTCCTTCTCGTCGACGACCAAGGGCTATGTGGACCGGGTGAACGTCCACGGCTACCAGGGCTCGGGCGGCCGCCGCGACCTGCTCTACACCGACGTCGTCACAACGGCGGGCAAGGCCCTGTGGAACTCGGAGACGGGAGACGGCGACGCCACCGGCCTGACCCTGGCCGGCAACCTCCTCTACGACTTCCGCTGGCTGCACCCCACGGCATGGGTCTACTGGCAGGTGATGGACCCGAGCGCGGGCTGGGCGACGATCGCGTACGACGCGAGCACCTTGCAGCCGGGCGTCGTACAGACTAAGTACTACGTACTGGCACAATTCACCCGCCACATCCGCCCCGGGATGACGCTCCTGGACACGGGAGCGAGCTACGCGGCGGCGGCCCTGGACCGGCAGGCCAAACGCCTGGTGATAGTGGCGGCGAACACCTCGTCCTCGGCGACGACCCTGACCTTCGACCTGTCCCGCTTCTCCTCGGTGACCGGCGGCCCGGGCGGCCTGGTCCCCCGCTGGAACACGGTGACGACGGGCGGAGCGGACCTCTACACACCGCACTCGGACACGTATCTCTCCGGTAAGTCCCTGTCGGTCCCCTTCGCGGCGAAGTCGGTCCAGACGCTGCAGGTGGACGGAGTGACGGTGTGAGGAAACCGGAGGGAAGTCAATGATCCGGCCTTACTCCGCCCTGTCACCACTCGGCAGTACCGTGTCCTCCATGCGCCCCGACACGCCTGCCGAGAACGTCGACCACACCGCCGAAGCGGCTCGCCTGGAGCGAACCGTCGGACTGTACCCGGAGGACGCCGAGGCCCTGCTCCTGAGGGCGGCGGCCCACCTCGAACTGTCCGGCGACCGCCCCGCCGCCACCGCGCTCTACGACCGCCTGCTGTCCACGACGGACGCCCTGGACAACCCCGCCCTCGTACGAGCCCTGAAGGCGTCGAACCTCTGGGAGTACGGCCACGAGGCGGAGGCAAGGGCGATCATCGAGGGTGTCCGGGTGGCCGCCCCCCGCGACCCGGCCCCCTGGGTGATCATCGCCGAGTCCCTGGAGTCGCACGACGAACTGGAGGCGGCGGCGGAAACCTTCACGGAGGGCGCCCGCCTGCTCCTGCCGGACGTCGAGGACACGGACCCGGCTCCGGCCACCCACCCCCTCCTCCACGGCCGCCACCGAGTCCGCCGCATGCTGGGCCTGCCGCACGACACCTGGGACACCCTGGCGGACACGCTCCACACGTCCCCCGTGTCCCTGGACGAACTCCACGACCCCAAACGCGTGTGGTCCCTCGGCTCCGACAACCCCGCAGAACTGGCCGCGGAGATCTCCCGCCTCCGCGCCGAACTGGGCGCCTACCGAGAGGCCCTCTCCCGCCCCTTCCCGGTGGCCGTCCTCCACTGGCCGGCCCCGGAACTGACGGAACTCCTCTCGGCATACCCGACCCTGTCGTCGGAGTACCCGTCCCACGACACCCACCTGTCGACCATAGAGTCGTCCCTGCGCGAGCTGTCCGCTTCGGGCACGGGAAACCTCGGCATCGTCACGGGCACGGTCCCGTCGTACGAGGCCTTCGCGGCCTCGGAGGGCTCGTCCCCGGCGGATGCCGCGCTGCTCCCGCAGTACGCGACGACGCTGGCCGCCCGGGGACGAGCGGTGGCTTGGCCGCCGGTGAGGGGGGCGGGGTGTTGGTGTGGGTCGACTCAGAGGTATGAGGGGTGTCACGGCGCATAAAACCATGGCCCGACGGGGCGCCCCTCCCCCACCACCGCAAGCCGCCGGCCCGGCCGGGCGTCCCGCCACCCAGCCCACGCGCCCCTGACTCCGGCGCCCACCCAGCCCACCGAACGGCAGCCGGCCCTTGGCCCCGCTCTCCCCGGGCCGCCCGCTCGCTTCTCCCCCAGTGCTGAAGCGGCCCGGGTCAGGGGTGGCCCGGAGGGCCATCGGCGCCAGCCGACGCGGGAGCGCAGCGGACGCGCCCTTGAGGTGGGCCGCGGAAGCACGACAATGCCGAGAAGCGGGCGGCCCAGCCCGGCCCCTATAGCTCCGATCCCAAGCGGCCCCTTTCCCAGGTAGGACCGCACCGCTCTGGTTACGCCGGCAGAATTGCTGCCGTGTCACATGCAGCGCCTTCATCCGCCGCCGTTTCCGCTCGCATGAGCCGACAAGGATCGCGCGACACGGCGCCCGAAGTCGCGGTCCGTCGGCTCCTCCACGCGGCAGGACTGCGGTACCGAGTGAACCGGCCGGTACCGGGCATGCCTCGGCGGACGATCGACATCGTCTTCACCAAAGCCAAGGTTGCGATCTTCCTGGACGGCTGCTTCTGGCACGGCTGCCCCGAACACGCTACGCATCCGAAGGTCAACGCTGCGTGGTGGCGCGCCAAGCTGGACAAGAACATGGCGCGTGACCTGGAGACGACGGAGCACTTGCAAGCCGCAGGGTGGACGGTATTGCGCTTCTGGGAGCACGAATCCCCCGAGGGCGTGGCACGCAGAATCGCGGAGTCCGTGGCACCGGGGCGGTCACGCCTCGAAGCCCAGACCAAGCCCGCGCCAAGCATCAATCAGGACACGGTCCTTGGTAGGGACAACCATCCACCTGAATAATGTGTAGACCTTGTAAAGGTGACGCTGGGCACATCCCGAACGCCGGGGCTTCCTGGGCACGAGGGCCAGCCAATCCAGACACGTGACGAGTGGGAGCGGGGGCGGTCGAACCTATGACCGACGAGTTCGACGGCATGTATGACACGTTCAAGGCGCTCCTGGACGCCTTCCCACCCTCCGAAGCGGTCAAGCGGCTGGAGATGCTGGGAGTCAAGGCGGAGATCGTCCAGGAGATCCGCGAGCGCCACGAACAGCAGACGATACGCATCAAAGAACTCGAAGAGCCCCATGCCGTCGTCCTCGGGAACCGCGACACGTGGTACACGGGGCCGCAGGACAAGGACAAGTGTTGGCCGGCGATCGTTGAGCTGCTGCGCAAGGACGGCTGGCCCGTCGAGCCCGCCATCCGCAATCTCGACGACTCCTCGACACGCGTCGTTTCCCTCCTGAACCACCCGAAGGAGAAGTCGTTCTCCACGCGGGGCCTGGTCGTGGGCTACGTACAGTCCGGCAAGACAACCAACTTCACCTCAGTCATGGCCAAGGCGGCCGACCGCGGCTACAAGCTCTTCATCGTCCTGGCAGGCATCCACAACGGCCTCCGGCGCCAGACCCAAGCACGACTGGTCCAGCAGCTCGTAGAGCCGAACCCGTCTCTGTGGTCCCAACTTACCGGTCTGGACAAGGACTTCGTCCCCACGGAAAATCCGGCTGCTTACTTCGGTAAGAACAACAAGACACACGTACTGTGCGTGGTGAAGAAGAACGCGACGGTGCTTCGCAAGCTGGCGCGGTGGCTGGACAAGGCTTCGGACTACCTGAAGGACTGCCCGGCGCTGATCATTGATGATGAGGCCGACCAAGCCACGGTTGCGACAAAGTCCATCAACCCGCTCATTCTCAACATCATGAGCAGCCTGCCGCGGTCCGCCTACGTGGGCTACACGGCATCCCCTTTCGCCAACTTGCTCATTGATCCGAGCGCGCAGGACCTGTATCCACGCGACTTCGTTGTGAACCTCCCAAAGCCGGAGGGGCACTTCGGAACGGAGGTCCTGTTCGGCCGCTACGCGCTCGACGGCGAAGATCCCGAGCAGGTGGACGACGGATACGACATGATCCGTTCGGTCCCCGACGACGATGTCCCGTGTGTCCGCCCAGAGACTAGGGCCGACGTCGAAGGCTTCGAACCTGTCATCACCGACACGCTCCGCAGGGCCGTCGAGTACTTCTGGCTGACCACGGCAGCTCGTCGTGTACGCCGCAAGGGCAACCCACACAGCACGATGTTGGTTCACACCAGCGTCAACACGGCTGTGCACAACAGCTTCAAGCGCCCGTTGGAACACTTGTTGAAGTGCGCCGCCGAGTCACTCACCGACGCAACCTTCCTCTCACGGCTGCGTGACCTCTGGGAGGAGGAGACCGCGCGTGTCCCTGCGGAAGAGTTCGACGAGAAGAAGGTCGACTTCGACTCCTTGGCACCCGAGCTGCCCGGTGTACTTAGAGGCTGCCGCGTCATCATGGACAACTCCAGCAGCGAGGATCGCCTGGACTACGAGAACGGCCCAGTCGTGGCAATCGCAGTCGGCGGCAACACACTTTCGCGCGGACTGACTCTCGAAGGATTGTCGGTCAGCTACTTCGTCCGCGCCGTCTCTGCGTATGACACGCTGCTGCAGATGGGGCGTTGGTTCGGCTTCAGGAACGGCTACGCGGATCTACCTCGGATCTGGATGACCGACGAGCTGGCCGAATGGTTCCGTCACCTCGCCACCGTGGAGACGGAAATGCGCCGTGACATCGACATATACATGACCGAGGCCGAGACACCACTCACCTTCGCTGTACGCCTGCGCACACACCCTGCTCTACGCGTCACTGCGGCGGCCAAGATGCGCGACGCCGTCACCGCAGCTTCTTCGTACGGTGGCAAGCGAGTCCAGACCCACTACTTCCGCACGGACGCGGACTGGCTCCGAGGTAACATCACCGCAGCGCGCAATCTGGTCGCTGCATCACGCTCGAATGCGGTTCGTATTGAGACCCGGTCATCGGAGGGACGGTACGTCTTCCGTGACGTGCCCCACAACGTGGTGACTGATTTCCTGGCCGCCTACAAGTTCCATGATAAATCACCCGAGAACGACGCCGACTTGATCACGGGCTATATCCAGAAACGAGTCAAAGAAGCCAACTCGCTCCGTCGATGGAATGTGGCCATCGTCGGGAATCCCGCAGGTGAGCCGTTCGACCTTGCTCCGGGCATCAGTGTCGGTCTCAACAGCCGAGCACGTCTTGCCGTGAGCAATCCCGATCCGTACTTCGCCGACATCAAGACCCTCATGAGCCGTCGTGATGCCGCTGTGGATCTGGACGGCGACACGGCGAAACTGACCGAGAAAGGCATCATGGACAAGCGCGGTGAGCTTCTCCCGGACACTGGCCTGTTGGTTCTCTATCCGATCGACAAGGTTTCCGCGCCCAGTCCGACCAAGGAGCGTCGCGCCCCGCTCAACGCAGAAGAGCACGTCATAGGTGTGGGCCTGGTATTCCCCGGACCCCAGCATGGGGACAGCACCGTCGAGAAGTACATCTCTGCCAATCTTTCGACACTGCGCATCGAGGACGAGGACTACAGCCTGCTCGTCGAAGGCGAAGACGCGTGAACGACGAGGCCTTCCGAAAGCTGCTCGAAGAACATTGGGTTGCGCTTGAGGCCGAGCAGACCACAGGTGAGCGCCGCCTGCGTGTGTCGCAACTGCCCGTGATGACGGGCCAGGGGCCCCTGGCCGCCGGCATCGACCATGAGGGCTATCGCCACGTGCTGGTTCCTGTACACACGCACCGAAAGATCAGGACCAATCCAGACGGTCCTGTACTCCGACTGTGCAAGCGTCCGTTGGAAGACGATGAGACCTATCAGGCCTATGCCGACCTCGCCTGCCTGCGTAGAGATCTCAACGACCTGTTCACGGACCTGTGTGTCGATGTGCTGAGCGCAGTCGCCGCGCTTCCCGAGAACCCGGTCAAGGCTCTTTATGGAGTACTCGACCGATGGAAGGCTCTCTTCCAGGCACAAAGTGCTCCACTCGGGCCTGACCAGATCGCCGGCTTGTTCGGCGAACTGCTGGTACTGAGCCGACTCCTTGCACGTGACTCGAGCGCTCACAGGATCTGGCGAGGGCCTGAAGGGCACCCGCACGACTTCCTGGCGGGGAAAGCGGCCGTAGAAGTCAAGACAAGTGGTGGGACTGGACCTCGCAAGCCCCGCATACATGGACTCGACCAACTCGACGCACCCGCCGG
The DNA here is from genome assembly GCF_009604455.1 of Streptomyces sp. RB17. Classification (GTDB taxonomy): domain Bacteria; phylum Actinomycetota; class Actinomycetes; order Streptomycetales; family Streptomycetaceae; genus Streptomyces. The sequence goes on along the minus strand of NZ_WEGL01000001.1, from coordinate 180,848 downwards.
TGGGACCCTCTACCTGGCTTGGTTCCGTTTGGAGGCGGCTGGCGCACAGGATTCCGGAGTCGGCTTCTTGGAGTTGCTGTCTCAGGCGCTTCACGCATGCGACGACGAGAGTGCCCTCCTCGAAATGCTGGCCGCGGCCGGCTATCGGCCCGTCGACGCCGAGAAGTACCGCAGCACTCGCTTCGTGGTCACGGAGGAGAGGTGGTACGTGGTGGGGTGCGACTTCCCACGGCTGACCACGCAAACACTTCGTGGTGCAGGCGTTCCGGTGTCGGTCTTGGACGTCGAATACACGATCGACCTGTCTCAGGACACGCCGGCCCCCATGAGCGCCGACGATGCCGTTCAAATAATCGATCAACTGATCCGGGAGTCCGTGTGACGGTTCCTCAGTGGTACTCCCAGCCCTATCCTCCGGAAGGTGCGAGCGCTGCCGAAGGCATCCGCAACCAGTTGGGACGCCCGGAACTCGACCTGCTCACCATCCTCGTGCGCGAGTCCGCCCAGAACAGCTGGGACGCCCGCCTTCCTCAGTCCGACGTTCCGGTCGACTATCGCATCGACATGTGGACCGTCGGTCCCGCCCACGCGGGTGCGTGGAGGGAACTACTGCTTGCAGACGCTCCTGGAAGCGACAAGTTTCCACTCCGAGAAACGCTCAAGCGCGGCTCCATCCGGGTGCTGGCGGTATCCGATCGGGGTACCCGCGGGCTCGGAGGACCGACCCGCGCAGACGATGCCGTGGGGCTTGAACGCGACTTCGTCTCCTTCATCCGCAACATCGGGGAGCCCCGCGACACGGCTCTGGGCGGAGGCACCTACGGGTTCGGCAAGGGCATCTTCTACCTGCTCTCCAAGGCAGGAACGGTGCTCGTCCATTCCCGCTGCCGCACGCCGCGGGGAGAGTACGAGACCCGCCTCATCGGCTGCACCTTGTGGAAGAGCTACGTAACGCCCTTGGACCAGGGCCAACGTCGCTACACGGGAAGGCACTGGTGGGGTGATACTTCGGGCAGCGTCGTCGAACCGCTTGTCGGTGAGGCGGCCGAAACCACAGCGCATCGCCTTGGCCTCAAGGCCTTCGGAGCCCGTGAGACCGGTACGACCGTCGTCGTCATCGATCCCAACCTCGACGAACTCGAAAGTCCGGAAGCAGCAGCCGACTACTTGAGTGACACCATCGCCTGGCACCTCTGGCCCAAGATGGTCAGCACCGCTGACACCCAGCCCGCCATGCGTTTCTCTGTCACACGTGACGGTGTTCCTCATCCGGTGCCCGATCCCAGGAGCACGCGCCCGCTGAACCTGTTCGTCGCAGCATACGAAGCGATGGTGGGCCCGAACGGCACCGATCTCGAATGCCTCAAGCCGAAACGACATCTGGGACGGCTTGGTCTCGTGAAACGCATCATGCCGCCGCTCGAAGCAACACGGGCATCACGCATGTTGGACATCGAAGACCTGATCCATCATGTCTGCCTGATGCGCCCCGCCGAACTCGTGGTCACCTACCACTCCGGACCCAAACCGCCCAGCGCGAACCAGGGGTACGCCGGTGTCTTCCGTGCCGACGAGTCGATGGATGACATCTACGCCAAGGCTGAGCCACCCACCCACGACGCATGGAACCCGCACTCCCTCGACAGGCCGGAAAGCACCTTTGTGCAGACGACTTTCCGGCGCATCAACGAGGCTCTGGGCCACCTCCTGTCCCTCAATGGCGTGACCCGTCCTGGAGCGAGCAACGTGGCACTCGGCGCCGCCAGTTCAATGTTCTCCGGCCTGGTGGGTGGCGCCTGGGGAATTGGTGGCGCCACGGCCTACTCCAAGCCCGGCAGCACCATGGCGCGCGGCACCGGCTCGGAATCCGACGAGCCGAAACGTGCGGCATCCGGTCGTCAGGTACGGGCACGCGCAGGCCTCGATTCCGAAATGCTCGACGGTCTCGGGTCCCACGGCACGAACGCGTCGCTTCCCGGGGGCCTGGAACCCGCCAACGGGGGTCCCGCAACCCCCCGGCCGCGGGTGCAGTACGTCGGCGAACCCTATTACGACGACCGCGGGGACAGCTCGGTGCTGATTCAGGAGTTCCGGCTTCCCGTGCCGGTGCCCCAGCGCGTACGCATCGATCTTGCCGTCACTCTCCCCGGGGCCGGCGGGCGCGAGATCGACCCGCCCATCGGTGCGAGCATGCCCGAGTTGGTCGGTTGGGAGGACGACACGGGCCGCCTGTACACCTCGGATCCTCACGTGCTTGATGGCGGCGATTCCATCTGGCGCGCAGTCGTTCGGCCGGCGCCGGACACCGTGACTGAGATCGGTATCAAGGTCGAGGCGGTGAAAAGCCCGTGACTCGACGTGTCCTTCCCTACCGCGTTCCGTCGGAGGACGTGGTCAATGCCGAGCCGTGGCGACTCGTCGTCGAGGACGGTGAGGTAGCCCTGCCTGAGGCATTGCCGGACTGGGACTATCACATGGATCTGCGCGTGCGGAGGCACGTCCGCATCGATGTGGACCAGGCGCGCAGGCAGTCCGGCCTGCCCCAAGATGCCGCTCTTCTGATCTCCGTCGTGTGGACGGCCACCGGTTCAAATCTGAGCGGCCCGGCTCAGCACATGCGGTTGACGGGAGCAGGCACCGTCAGCACTGAATTCGACGTGCTTCTACGTGGTTCTGATCTCGGTGGTCTGCTGCTCCTGGACACCGCTCTCGTGCTGGCCGACCGGAGGAGCGACGCCCGCCCCTCGTCGCCACGGCGAGCGGGATCCGTGCTCTGGAGCGACCGATCGGAACTGCGTCTTCAGGGCGACGCGCCCCAATTCCCCATGGCCATCATCGACTTCGCCCGGACGTCGTTCCCGGACGACGCAGCATGGCATCTGCAGATCAGTGACGGCATGGAGCACGCCACCATGGGGGCTTTGCTCTTGCTGGTCAATGAGCGAAACGCGGTCACGGCCACAGCGTTCCAAAATGCCCCCAGGCCTCGCCCCATTGATCGAATCGTGCTCTCCGCTGTTTACGCGGACGCGGCCAGAACCATGATCGAGCACGCCCTCGCCGATGAGGACTTTGGAGAGGATGCCGACTTCCCGGACGGCTCACTGGGTGCCACGCTGCTCAGCCTGTTCGACCAACTCTTCCCTGGGCAGTCGATCACTGACGTACGCCTGCGCCAACGGCAGTCGCCGGCCTTGTTCGCCTCAGACCTGCAAGCTGCCGTAAGAATCTTCGAGGTGTCGTGATGAGCTTCCTATACCCTCGGCTCCTCGCCGCGCAGGCGAGACCACTCTTCGACGAGTACAGGGAGCTCACTGTCGGGGAACTGTCCCGCCGCGTGGCGGTCGCACACGACTCAGCCGTCTATGTGGCAACGGGCGGTGACCGCGTCCCCCCTGCTCAACTCCGCGAGCTGCGGGAGGGTGTTCTCGACCTGGCGAAGCAGGCCGGCTTCCCGGACGACTCCGACCGAACCCATAATGCGGATTTCGATCTGCAGTTGGCTGCGCTGCTCCACGCCGAGATGGGAATGGTGCCCGCTGAAGCCGCTTCCCGGGACGTATGGGCCTTTCTCGCGCTGGTCCTCCTCCCGGACGTCGCATTCTGGCGCTATCCTCTGCCGCCCAAGGATCGTGTTCTCGGTACCGACCTCACACGACACGTATTCGGCCGGCTCTGGTGGCGCGCTCAGCTCGTGCGCTCCACCGACGATCCGGAACCGTACGCTGCGCTCAAGATCCTCGGTGAGGCCGCGTTCGACCAGATCTACGCCCGCCGTGCTGCGCTCGGCGGAAGCCCCTACCTCGTCCGCGCGATCCTCCGCGTTTGGCAGGACCTGGATCTCAGGGGCCTGAACGAACGCGACACACTCCGTGATTTCCTCAAGCGATTGCTTCGGCTCGCGCCATTCGTCTTGTTCGACGGCATCGAAGAGCATGCACTCGATGACGAGCTGCGCGCAGTCGCCCGAGAGTCTGTCGAAGCGCAACGTCCCGACTCCCCGACGGCCACGGACGTCCCTGGGGCGTGCGTGAAGAACCTCGTCCCAAGCGATGCCCGGGAAGCTTCCCCTTCTGTGGTCCCGGTTCAGGATGAACAACCGATCTTGGAGTCCGTCCCCGGGACTCAAGGCGGCACTGGGCGGTTCAGCTTCCTGGAGATCTGCGCTGGTGCAGGTGCACAAGCACTTGGGCTCGAACGTGCCGGCTTCGACCCGGTGATGCTCATAGAAACCAAGGCCGACGCCTGCTTCACCATTGGCCTGAATCGCCCTGAATGGGACATCGTCTGCATGGATGTCCTTCAATTCCATCCTGGTCTGCGTCCTGATGTCATGGAAGTCGATCTTGTGAGCGGCGGGTTGCCGCGCGTGAAGTCGCTGGCGACCGTCGGCCGGACAGCAGACACCGAGGAACGCCGGGTGCTGCGCGCAGCAATTTGCCTGGTATGTGAGATCAGGCCGAAGGCCGTACTCTTCGAGAACGTTCCCGATCTCGTCGAGGATGCTGAATTCGACGCCGATCTTGCTTGGATCGAGACGGAACTACTCAAGGCCGGCCTACGTTCGAGCTGGAAGGTGCTCAACGCCGCAGACTTCAGTGTCCCGCAGAACCGCAAGAGCGGCTTCTTGATAGCCCTTCGCGACCCTTACTTCGCTCGCTTCACCTGGCCGGAGCCGAATGGAGCGCCGGCGCCGACCGTGGGCCAGGTCCTCGGCCCATCCATGTCTGCCCGAGGCTGGCCGGGAGCAGGGCACTGGATCCGGAGGGCGAATCGCATCGCCCCCGCGCTGGTCGGAGGATCCGACCGACGAGGGGGCGCCGACCTCGGCCCAACCGGCAGTAAAAAGGCCTGGGCTGCGCTGGGCGTGAACGGCAACAGCCTCGGCGACGAACCGCCTGGACCGGACTTCCCGGTCGACGATGAGCCCAAGCTCACAGTCCAGCAAGCTGCGATGATTCAGTCGTTCCCTGCCGACTGGAAGCTCCATGGCGGCAAGACGTCGCGGTATCGCCAGGTGGGGCACGCGATGCCTCCACCTCTGGCCACCGCTGTCGGTCTCGCCATCGCGGCTGCACTCCGAGGCTAAAATCGCCCCATGGTCACGCCCCGTCCCGTAGCTCACGATCCCATCACAGTCGTCGACCTGTTCAGCGGCTGTGGTGGGTTTACTCAGGGATTTCACGAGTTTCGCCCTGCAGGAGGAGACGCGGACGGACCCGTCTTCCACAGCATCGCGGCCGTCGAACACAATGCCGCCGCGGCTGCCACGTACGCCGTGAACTTCGGAAGCCTCCGACCCGACGAGCGGATCCCCGCTGCTCGCGTCCACGTGGGCGACATCGAGGAGTGGCAGCCGACGCCGGAAGCTCTCCACGCGGATGTTGTAGTGGGAGGACCACCATGCCAAGGCTTTTCGGCGTTGAACCGCGACAAAAAGGGCAGTGAACGCAATCGCCTCTGGGAGGAGTACGTCAGGGTCGTTGCAGAGATCCGCCCCAAGGTATTCGTCATCGAGAACGTCGATCGCTTCCTGAAGTCGGACGAGTTTCGCAATTTGCTCAACGAGGTTGAGGCGGGTGGCAAACTTTCCGAATATCGGCTGGTGAATCCACCCGGCCACGCACCCTCCGACACCAGCGAAGAGAAGATCAAGCGATACCTGCTCAACTCGGCCGATTACGGTGCAGCACAGGCGCGTCGGCGCGCCATTGTCATCGGCGTTCGCCGGGATCTCAGCAACGGTCGGACTCTGACGTACCCCCTTAGAACGCACCACCGGCGGCCAAAACACCTGCACACCACCGCTGCCCAGCAGTTCGACGGGCTGGATGCAGGATTGTCGTACTGGCAGGCGGTGGACGATATTTTCACCGAGTCAGCGGCACGCCACCTGCGAGGAACCGAACTCCCGGACGGAAAAGAGTTCATTCCTGAGGTAAATTCCGTACAACCGGGGATCTTCACTACTCCTGATTTGCACTTCGGTCGGAACCCGGAGGCACTTTCCAGAGCCCGCTATCGCGCCATTCCGCCGGGCGGGAACCGGAAGGACCTGCGCGACAAGTGGTACACAGTGGATGAGTTCAACGAGATCCATGTCTTCGACACACCCAATCCCTCGGGCGTGAGAACACCTGTCGAATACCTTTCGACCAAAAGCTGGGACAACCACAACACTGGGACCGGCGACGTCATGGGCCGGCTCCGCTACGGCGAGCCGTCGGTAACCATTCGTACGGAGTTCTTCAAGCCGGAAAAGGGGCGCTATCTGCACCCCGAGTTGCCTCGTCCCATCACTCACTACGAAGCCGCCCGCATCCAGGGGTTCCCACTCGGCTTCCGCTGGTGCGGCTCGAAGACCGAAATCGCCACACAGATCGGAAATGCAGTCCCGATCCCTCTCGGCAAGGCGATCGCCGCGTCAATATACGCATATCTTCGCAGCTGAAAGTCGTGCCACCGTGTGTTCGGCAGCCCGGAATCCTGCTCGGAATTCAAGTCCGGGCTGCCGTCCGCACGGGCAGCGCTGAAGCTCAGCCGGCCCGTGCCTACCTACCAATTGGCAACTTGTTCCGCCTCGGCCTCGAACTGGCGTTGGGCCCTGTCCAGAGCCTGGTCGGCATCATGACCGTGTGCCTGAAGCCAATGAAGAAGATCGGCGATGGCCGCGACCACCACCGTCTCGGCCATGATCGTGGCCAGTCTGCTCGATGGGGCCGGGCTCGCAGGCTGCTGCACGTCGTACAAGCCGAGGACACTCGCAGCCCTTGAGACGCTTGGGTTCTGGCCGTGGCCGTTCGGCGCATTCATGCCGGTCGCGAACTCGACCCACGTGACCTTCCGGTCGAGCAGGAGCTGAACACCCCAGCGGTCGGAGCAGGCAGCGACAAGTGCCAAGCCGCGCCCCGACTCTGCATCGCCCTTCGCGTCGATCAGCGTCGGTAAGGCCCGGCTGTCGGGGTCATGGATCTCGATGCGCAGGTGGGTGCCGTACATGGAGACGGCAAGGGTTGAAGGGGTACCTGGACCAACGTGCGTGATCACGTTGGAAACCAGCTCGCTGAGGCAGAGCTGGACACTTTCGATCAGCTCCGGTAGGCCCCAGAGACGCAGATGGATCTTCAGCACACGTCTGAGCGCGGCCACTTCCTCCGGCACAGCAAGGAACGGCAACTCCCAGGGCGTTCTTGGCGTACATGCACTGCATTCCATGTCTCGACTCCTGCTCCAGTGTGTTGTCTTGCGCTGCTCGGCAAGCAGTGGCCTGTCGCCCTGGCGCACGCCCACCTCCCCCAGGGCAGGAGAGACCAGGCGGGCATGCGCGATGCACTTCGGTTCGCCGTGGACCAGCGGCTCGATGCTCAACCTAGAAGCTCCATTGGTAAATTTGCCACACGTTCCGGCAAATTAACTCGATCGTGGATGGGGGGGCGAGCACACGGCAGACTGCCGTCCGAGCAAACACGGAAGGATCGACATGCCCCCGAAGCAAGTTCCGACTCAGCGGCAGAAGCGCCTTGGCTACGAGTTGCGCAGAATGCGGATGGCGGCAGACATGTCCGCCGAGGAGGCAGCGAAGCTCCTCGGCGTCGACCGCGGGAAGATCTCCTACATGGAGTCCGGCGTACGGAACGTCAGTGAGGAACGTCTGCGCACCCTGGCCCATCAGTGCGGTTGCACCGACGAGAAGTACGTGAGCGCCTTGATCGACATGGCCTCGGCCGGCGCTCACGGGTGGTGGGAGCAGTACCGAGGCGCTCTCCCCCAAGGCCTGCTGGACATCGCCGAGTTGGAGTCCAGGGCCGCCCGCATGCGAGCAGCGTGCACTGTGCACATCCCGGGACTGCTCCAGACGACGGACTACGCGTTGGCCGTGTTCCGTGCTGTCCTACCGCAACTGCCCGAACATGAAGTGGCGATGAGGGCAGCCCATCGCAACCGGCGCCAGGAGATCCTCTCCGGCAGCGCCGCTCCTGCCTTCACCGGCATCGTTCACGAAGCGGCGCTGCGGATCCAGTTCGGAGGGCCCCGGGTAGCTCGTGAACAACTCGAATACCTGCTCGCGCAGGCCGAGAAGGACGGCGTGACGGTGTTGGTCGTCCCCTTCGCTCATGGTGGGTTTCCCGGTGCGGGTCAAACCGTCCTGTACGCAGAGGGACCGACGGAGCAACTGGACACCGTGCAGATCGACAACTCCCACGGTCCGGACTTCCTCTACGGCGAGGCGGAGTTGGCCAAGTACCGTGCTCACTTGGATCGGATGGAGGAACTGACGCTGTCCCCCGGCGACTCGAAGGACTTCATCCGCGCCATCGCACACGAACTCCAGGAGGCGTGATGACCGAGATCCAGTGGGAAGAGCCGTTCTGCGGGGAGGGTAACTCGTGCTTCCGAATCGGTGTCGATGAGGCGGGCAACGCCTACATAGCGGTGCTCGGCCAGGAGGACCGTTTCATCAAGGACACTCGGGACGCCTTGCGCACCATGATCCGGGACATCAAGGCGGGCAAGGCGGACCACTTCCTCCGGTGAGACCGACCCAACGCCTCCCGCTTCAAGGTCCGAGAGCTCGTCGACTTCGCCTGGATGAAGACCTGGAAGATCCTGACCGGGTGCCACCTCAAGGACGACGGCGTCCATGCCCCATGCTCGACATCGGTCCGCCTGTATGGGCCGCAACGCTTGGCACTGGCGGCGTGCGTCAGTCCGTTGAGTCGTTGAAGTTCTTGATCAGTCCGGACAATTCTCCGAGACTCTCGACCCTGATGGTCGGGAGTCTCTCGGCCTCCGCCGAGCGCCACTGGATCGTGGCCCATGGTCCTCGGTGGATCAAGGCGGTGTGCATGCCTGCGGCGGCGGCCGGCCTGATGTCGTTGTCGATGCGGTCGCCAACGTAGAGGATCTCGTCATTGCCGAAGGGGACCACCTCGGCAACACGGTGGAAGAAGGCCGGGTCTGGCTTGCTGGCGCCCCAGTCGTCCGAGGTCCCGATCAAGTCGACGTCATCCGCGAACAGCTCCCGGAGGATCTTGCCGGCCCGGATCGTCTGGTTGCCTGCGATGCCCAGCCAGAGGCCATCCGAGCGCAGTGTGGTCAGGCTCGGCCGGACGTCTTCGTACAGGTCCTCTTCACCGAACACCTCCGGCTGTCCGGACGCGGCTCGTCTCTCACGTTCCTCGTACGGATCGAAGCCGGGGCGGAACTCCTGGAAGACCTCGCGGTAGTCACGTCCCTGGGCGATGACGGCGCCGAACATCGCGTGGAAGGTGTGGCGGGCCACGCCGAGCCAGTCGGCCCAGGTGCCGTACTCCCTGGTTTCGTCCACCAGGCATTCGCCGACGTCGAACACAACGGCACGAATCATGGGCGCAGCGTAGTAAGCAGGCCTTCTCGGCCGACAGTGCATCCGTGGCCGAAGGAGGCACCAGCAGCCGTGCACAGACTTCTTTCCTAGATCAACTACCCCACTTCGGGAATATTCTCCTGTCGTCATGGACGGCCTGTGCCGTGCCGCCCTAGCGTCATCTCCGATGGCAGGGGCAGGCCCTGCCCGTCGTACAGGGGGCACAATGGCGCGTGCGGATCTGACACGGCTGACCGGCAATGGGAACGGGGAGTGCGGGGGCGATGACTGCCCCAACGTGTATCGGACCAGCTCGGGGTCGTTCGTGGTCCAGGGGAACCTGTCAGATGCCTTCGACCCTCCGGGGGGAGAGGCACTCGTGGAGATCCCGGAGGCGGTCCTGAGGGAGGCTGTCCGTGCTCTTGGCTGGTGAGGACTGGCGGAGGACGTTCGATGCCATGCAAGAAGAGGCGTGGCGTCTGGAGACTCTGCCCGCCTACCGTGTGCCGCAGGAGGAAGAGGCCGTCCGCCGGTTCCTGGCCGGGGAACCGGTGACGCGTGAAGCGACGCAGCCCTGGTTCGACCGGGTCAAGGCGTACGTGGCGAGCGGCCGCAGTGTCGGGCGAGTGCACATCGTCACTCAACCCCTCACCGACTACCTTCGTTTCGAGTTCGAGCACTACCGCCACAACATCGAGGCCGGCGAGGCGATCCGCATCCTCGACGTGACCGATCGACCCAATCCTCTCGACGGCGTTCAGGACTTCTGGATGTTCGACCGATCGCGGATCGTGCTGATGCAATATGAGCCGGACGGAACTCAGATCAGCCGGGAAGTGTACGAGGGCGACCCCGTACCGTATCGGGAGTACCAGCGCATCGCCCTCGCGGAATCGGTGCCCTTCGAGGAGTACGTGAAAGGCCTTGACGCTTGATCCTCAGCAGCTAGGGCAGTTGAAGGCCGACCTGGCCGAGACGCTGCGAACGCTGCGCAAGCGAGCCGGGCTCTCCCAAGTCCGGCTCGCCAAGCGCTGCAATGTGTCGCAGTCCAAGATCAGCAAGATCGAGACTGCCGAGATTACGCCGAGCCTGGTCGACGTCGAACTCATCCTTCGGGCGCTCGACGCACCAGAGCAGCTCGTCGCCGACATAACGTCGCTGGCGCGGCTGACGAACACCGAGTGGGAGCCCATCCGGTCGTCGTGGCGGCGCGGTCTGGAGAAACGCCAGGCGGAGTTGGCCGGCCTGGAGGCTGACACGCTGGAGCTTCGCTATTTCCTGCCTGCAATGATCACTGGCCTCTTGGCCACGCCTGAATACATCCGCGCCAGCCTTGCGTACTCGCCTGGAGATATCTCGAGGACAGTAGCGCGGAAACTGGAGCGGCAGGCATTGCTGTACGACACCACCAAGCACTTCACTTTTCTCCTCACAGAGCAGGCAGTCCGATGGGCCGTCGTCCCTCCGCCTGCTATGGCCGTGCAGATCGATCGGCTGAGTTCGCTGTCCCACCTGCCCAACATACGAATAGGTCTTATCCCTACTGGCATAGTCATAAGTCGTGGACCCATGAACACTTTCACGGTCTACGACGACAGGCTGGCCACTGTCGAGACGTTCACCGGGCGGACAGTCTTCCGCGATTCCCGTGATGTTGCCGAACATCTGGACGTGTTCAGCCAGTACGAGCAGAAGGCCCACTTTGGAGACGCAGCCAGAACCCTCCTTCAAGAATGGGCCGCACTCTACCGTTGATCTTTAGTAGACAACGGGAATAAGTCTCGCCCTTCCCCTCCCACAGCTGCACCATGGGTGCGTAACAAATCCAGGGAGAGGCAATGGCGGATATCCAGAAAAGCTCAGGTGAATTACGCGTGCTGACAGCGGGTCAAGGGGAACATCCCGTGGGCCACGGTAAGGCGACCGGGTTCATTTTCGACCGCCCGCTTATGACCGTCCGCATCTCGCATGACTCCGGCAGAACGTGGGGACCCCGGCGAACTGTCTTCGCCACGGATGATCTTCCACCCCTGACGACGGCGGAGTGGCCACCGTGTCAGTGCCGGCGGTGCGACGGGCGCGGCAAGGACTCCAGGCGCTGACGCATCTGCCTCCCCTCCCATTAACTCCCGCCCACCGGGGCGGCGGCGGTCTGCCATGGCCGCGATCAGTTGAGCAGGAAGGTGCAGTGATGCTGGACGGAAACAAGCTGTATGGGCTCGACATCAGCGGGGCCTCGTTCGTGAAGGCCTGCGGTGGACCCTGCACGGAGGGGTGCGTGACCCTCGCTCGGATCGGCGACGACGCATGGGCGCTGGGTGACAGCAAGCGTCCGGACGCGGAGCCGTTGCGGTTCTCGACGGAGGAACTGGCCGTGGCCGGCATCGATCCGGCGCGGTTCGGGCTGTCCGTCTGATTCTCCCTGGCCGGTCCCGGCTTCCGTGGGTGAAGCCGGGACCGGTCCCGCTGATCCTTCGATGCCCGACAGGAATGACTGGTGCACTACCACGGCTATCTATGGGTCGGGGCGAAAGAGCGCTTCGACCAGGAGGCCCTACGGCGGCCCCCGCATCCCGAGCCACCGCCGGCGGGAAGCAAGCCTGAGCTGATCGAGCGCTACCGGGAGGTGGCAGCGGCGTTTCCGGCCGTGGATCTGCCCCCCTTGGAGACGGCGTACTGGCTCGTCAAACCGCGCTCGTTGGTGCGTGGATCGTGGGATGAGCCGAAAGATGCGGCCGGGTGGGTCGGGGCGCGCGTGGCCGAGTACGCGCCCCGGTTTGCCTCCGAATGGGAGCGCCACTTCATCGATCTGGCATTACTGGGCAACTCCACTGCTGGGAGGCTGGGTTCGGGGAGTGATGTGTCACTCGGCTTCTACCTTGAGCGGCCTTCGTACCTGTCGCTCGCGGTGGTGGCGTGTTCTCCGAATCGTTCGAAGCCTGAACTGAACTGTCCCGTCGAGGAAGGAGAGACGGCTTGAGCAGCTTGATTCCCTGGCAGCAGCGCTTGTCCACCGGTACGGAAGGCATCCAGGACGAGGTCATTCGCTGGTACCAGCGGACGCGGCACGGCAAGGCGTACGTGCCGGAAATGATCTGGGGCACGCTGCAGACGGAGGCCTACGCGCGCGTGATCCTCCGAAAGGTCGTCGATTTTCTCGGCGTGCCTGACGACGTGGCAGCGGGTGCGGCCAAGCGCATGGAACGTCAGCAGGTCCTGTACGACGGCGAGCATCACTACGACGTGATCCTCGGGGAGCGAGCCCTGTACACGAATGTCGGGGGGCCGGAGGTCATGCATGGGCAGATGGAACGCCTGCTCCGCGACATCGGGCTGCCCTCGCTCACCCTTGGCATCCTCCCGTCCGCCGCGGAAGTGAGCGTCGTGCCCATGCCCGGCTTCAGCTTGTACGACGGCGGGCGTGCCCACTATGAGCTCGTGTCGACCGGCGTGGACATCACACACCCGGACGAACTCGCCCTTCATGAAAAGGCATTCGACGCCCTGAGCAGGTCTGCACACTATGGGGATGCCGCCCGCGGACTGATCAGCAAAGCCGCAGCCTTCTGGGACGAGGGCTGAGGATCGGCATGGCCGTCGTGGAGTGTCGTATGTCTGTCTCCGTCGACCGGCGCCTGCGGGTTGTGCCCGATTGATCGGTGCTTGACCGTGTGGAGCAGTCGCTTCACACCTGCCTGGACCGGCATGCGGGGTGCGGAAGCGCTGGACGCCCACCTCCACGCGGGAGGAGCCGCCTGCGGCGCTCGGGGGTTGTGGAGGTATCCGGAGATGCGGGATGGACTGAGCTGTGTCATCATCCACCGGCGCGTCGCCGTCCGGTATGGGGTGATTTGCACATAATCTCCGTCACTGAAAGAAGTCGATCTGCCACAGATCGCATCCACTTCTCGCCACGGAGATGACATGCACAAGCTTCACAAGGCCGCCGTCCTGGTCGCCGCCGTCGGGAGCGTCGGGCTTCTGGCCTCAGGCACCGCCTTCGCAGGCGGCGAAGGCGGCGGCGAGGGCGGGGGCGCCAGCGTCCTGCAGAGCTCCAACTGCAAGTCGCACGACCTCAACATCGACGTCCTCGGCGAGGTCAACCTCATCGGCGGCGCGCTGGGCAGCGCGCTCGGCGGCGAGGGCGACCCGGGCGCGCAGTCCACCCACCTCGGGTCGACGATGGGCTGCAACAACAGCGCCTTCTAAGAGCCGCCCGAGAGGCGGTTCGCTACCGCCCGGCGGCCGAAAAGCGGCGGCCGGCCAGGCTTCCGGTGGGCCGGCCGGCCGCTTCACCAAAGCACTGCCGAAGGCACTGCCGAAGGCAGCGCCAACAGCACTGCCAACGGCAACACCAACCGCTCGGCAGCGGCACCGGGATGCTGTCGCGACCTCACTGCGCACGGGTACACCTGACGGAACCCGTATGCGCGCGAAGTTGCCGCCCATCCGCATGACGGACCGAGCAACCCACCAAGCCCCCCGCGACGACGGCGAGTTCCGCGGGGGGCTTCTGTCTGCTGTCTGGTGTCTGGCCGTGAGGGGGCGGCGATCGTATGACCCGGGGATGGCCACCCAGTACACCCGGTCCACCCAGTCGGCGCAGTCCACCCCAGTCGGAAAGTTGACAAGCCTCGACTCAGGTTGGGCGAGTGGGCCGACCTGCGCGTTAGCCTCGGCCCAGAGACACCGCAAAAGTGATGAAAGAGGAGGCAGTCGTGGCCAGGGTTCCCAGTGCAGTCGTCGCCGCTACCGGGCTTGTCGGTGGGTACGGCGTGGCCCGTTGGACCAAGAAGCGGCAGCTGGGTGGGGCCGTGCTGGCCGTCGCCGGGGTCGCCGCCGCTCAGCAGTGGCGTGCGCAGGCCGGAGGGAAAGCCGCGGGTGCGCTCACGGCCGCTTACGTTGCCGCGTTCGCCGGGTCCCATCCGCTGGCCAAGAAGGTCGGCGCCTGGCCGTCCGTCCTCGGGGTCGCCGGCGCCGTCGCCCTCGCCTCCTGGGCCGTCGCCGACCGCAGGGGCTGATCCCCGGCCCCCGGCACCCCGGTTCCCCGGCACCTGCCGATCCCCGGCACCTGCCGAGCACGTCCGACCTCGGCGGCAGAACAGCGGTCAAGGCAGAGCAGTCGACAAGGCCTCGCACCCCCGCGGCCCCTCGGACCCCTAGTGCCCCTAGTGCCCCTAGTGCCCCTTGGGCCCGGATGCCCCTCCCGCCCCTCCCAGCCCCTCGCTACGTCACCGACTCGGCGATCAGCCGCCAGATCTCCGCGGCGAGGTCCATGTTGCCGTTCGACTGGGCCTGTTCGGCGAGGCCGCGCAGGCCGGTGATGGCTTCCTCGCGGTTGCCCTCCATGAGCAGCACCCGGTTGCGCAGCATGTCGAGCCTGACCTGTTCCTGATAGGACGTCACGTCGTCGAAGCCCTCGAGCTGGTCCAGCAGCGCGCGCGCTTCGGCGGGGCGGTCCTGGTGGACGGCCAGGCGGGCGCGCAGCGCCAGCAGTTGCTGTTCCATGGCCGGCGTTGCCGCGAACGGCATGTACGCCCGCACCTCCTCGACGCGCTGCTGAGCGGCCTGGATCTTCGGCGGTCTGTGCAGGAGATCGAGGAGCGCCGCATCGAGGCGCAGGCGCATCCACAGCGTGAGGTCGTCCCGGCCGTCGAACCCGCGGACGGCCTGGTCCATCAAGTCCGCGGCGGCATCCAGATCGCCCTGGCGACCCAGGACATTCACCTTGGTCCACACGGCCTCGGCCCAGCGCACTCCGGACTGCCCCTCGACCAGGGCGAGCAGTTCGTCGCCGTAGCGCGCGGCCTCGGCAAGCCGCCCGGCCTCACCGAGGGCCGACACCAGGGCCAGCAGCGTGGACGTCAGTACCCGGCCGGGAAGGCCTTCGCTCTTCGCCAGTTCGTAGGCGCGCGTCGAGGTGGTGACCGCGTCGTCGATCTGGCCGGTGCTGCGCATGCAGCGGGCCAGCTCGGCCAGCGCCCTGGCCTGCAGCTCGGGCAGTCCGATGCCGGCGCCGAGCGCGACCAGTTCGTCGAGGCTCACCCGCTGTTCCGCGAACTCCCGGCGCCGGCGGCGCCACTCGGCGACCTGCCACAGCGCCTGCCAGCGAAGGAGCGGATCCTCGCCGCCCGAGGCCTTCAGTGCCTCGGCGAGCGCCTCACCGGCTTCGTCCTGGCCGAGGCCGGTGGCCAGCGTCAGGCTCTGCACCAGCGACGTCGCCGTGGACTCCGCCAGTTCGGCCGGGGTGATGCCCAGCTGGGCGGCCAGATGGGCCACGGCGCGCTCGGTGGGCTGCCGGGCGCCGGATTCGAGCCGGGACAGGTAGCCGGTCGACATGCCCTCGCCCGCGAGGGCGGCGAGGGTCAGGCCCCGCTCGGTCCTCAGTTGCCTGAGTCGGCGGCCGAAAACCGGCTGCTCGAGCATGTCCGTACTCCCGCGGGTGACGACGCCGTTCGACGTCGGAGTGGTCCCTTTGCCCCCGACCCGATGCTAACCAGCTTGCCGACGCCATGGCAATTCTTTGCCTGCTCGCGAGTGTCCCGTTCAAGCAATTCGAGCCACTCCGGCAAACAGTCTTGGCAACTACTTGCCAACGCTCTGGCAAGCGTCCTAGCGTTCTCGTCGTCGCCGACGGGGACACAACCCACGGCATCGCAGAGGGAGTTCATGATGGGACAGAGCAACGGCGGCTTCTCCAAAACAGGGCTGCAAAGAGTGCGCGACGTACTGGCACGGCATGTCGATTCCGGGAAGATCCCCGGGGTCGTCGCGCTGTTCAGCACGGGCGACGAGACACACGTCGAAGCGCTCGGGACGATGCGCCACGACGGTGGCGAGCCGATGCGCCGGGACACGATCTTCCGGATGGCCTCGACGTCCAAACCGGTCTCGGTCGCGGCGGCGATGGTCCTGCTCGACGAGTGCCGGCTGCGCCTGGACGACCCGGTGCAGGAATGGCTGCCCGAACTCGCCGACCGGCGGGTGCTGAAGCGGATCGACGGCCCGCTGGACGACACCGTGCCGGCGCGGCGGCCGATCACCGCACGGGACGTCCTGACCTCCACCTTCGGACTCGGCATGGATATGACGTCGATCGGCACTCCGGTGATGAACGCGGTCTTCGAGCAGGGGCTCACCCCCAATCTGCCGACGCCGATGCCCGAGCCGGACGAGTGGATACGGCGCCTGGGTGAGCTGCCGTTGATGCACCAGCCGGGAGAGCGCTGGCAGTACCACATCGCCAGTGATCTGCTCGGCGTGCTCGTCGCCCGGGTCACCGGCCAGTCGTTCGAGGACTTCCTGCGCGAGCGGATCTTCGACCCGCTGGGGATGAAGGACACCGGCTTCCACGTGCCCGCCGACCGGATCCACCGGCTGCCGCCCCTGTACGCCCCCGACCCGCAGACCGGCGAGTTCCACGTGTGGGACGAGGCCGAAGGCGGGCGCCACAGCGCTCCTCCGGCCTTCCAGAGCGGTGGCGGCGGCCTGAACTCCACGGTCGACGACTACCACGCCTACTTCCGAATGCTGCTGAACGGCGGCGTGCACGGCGGCGAACGGATCCTGTCCCGGGCCGCCGTCGAGCTGATGACCACGAACCGCCTCACACCCGAACAGCAAGCCGCCCGACAGGAGTTGGCCACCAACAACGTGCACATCTCCTTCGGCCAAGGCCAGCACGGCGGCTGGGGCTTCGGGATGGCGGTGCGCACCTATCGCGGCGACTACGCGCCCGTCGGCCAGTTCGGCTGGGACGGCGGAAGCGGCGCCTCGACCTACGCCGACCCGGTCAACAACCTCACCGGAATCCTGCTCACCCAGGTCGGAGCGTCCGTCCCGAACCCGGTTCACCTCATGCACGACTTCTGGACCACGCTCTACCAGGCCATCGACGGCTGACACCCACCCGCTCGACGGCTGACACCGACCCGCCGTCCCCGCAGGCCCGCCCTCATCGTCGACCGAAGGAGCACACCAGCATGTCCCTCGCCCTGACCGACCAGGACAAGCTCACCCTGCGGACCGCCGCCTACGGCGCCGTCTCGCTGCTGGCCGCCGCCGACGCCGCCGGCTCGCCCCACAAGGTCGCCACCCACGGCTCCATCGCCCTGGCCTCCGCGACCGGCCCGGTCGGGCACGTGCTCGCCGAGCGGTCGAAGGCCGGCGACCTGAACGGCAAGACCGTGGCCGAACTGGCCGACCACGTGCTGCCGGCCCTGACGGCAGCCGTGATCCTGCTCAAGAAGCAGGATCCGGAAGAGGCCGACAACTTCCGCAGCATCATCGGCGTCGCCCTCGAAGCAGCCACCCGGGCCCGCACGGGCGAGCCCAGCCCCACCATGGCCGACATGACCCGCAAGATCACCAAAGCCCTCGACGCCGCTTGACCGGACATCGACCCGCACAGCCGCAGTTCCACGACCACTCGGGTACGGCTGACACAACGTCAGCCGTACCCGAGTGCCGTACCCGAAGTGCGGTACCCGAAAGGCCGTACCCGAAAAGCCATATCCGAAAAGCTGTCAGCGCACCGGCGCTCCCCGCTCCACCGAAGAGCCGTCACCCTGCCGAAACGCCCTCCGGTACGCCTGCGGGCTCGTCCCTACCACCCTCCGGAAGCGCTCCCGGAATGCCGTCGGTGAGCCGAAGCCCGTCTGGGTCGCGATCCGTTCCACCGGATACGGCGTCGTCTCCAGCAGGTGCTGGGCACGGCGCACCCGGGCCCGGTGCAGCCACTGCAGCGGCGTCGTGCCGGTCTGCTCGCGGAAGCGGCGGTTGAGGGTGCGAGTGCTCATGCCCGCCCGGTCCGCGATCTCGTCCACCGTCATGTCACGATCGCAGTGGTCCTCCAGCCAGTGCAGCAGAGGCTCCAAGGTGGCGCCCGACGGCGCCGGCGGCAGGTCGTGGACGATGAACTGGGCCTGGCCGCCCTCCCGTTCCAGCGGCATCACCGACATCCTCGCCGCGTGCGCGGCCACCGCCGAGCCGAAGTCCCTGCGGATCATGTGCAGGCACATGTCCAGGGCGGCCGCGGCACCCGCGGACGTCAGGAACTGGCCGTTGTCGACGTACAGGACGTTCGGGTCGACGGTCACCTTCGGGTGGCGCGCCGCCAGGTCACCCGCCGCGTACCAGTGGGTCGTCGCGCGCAGACCGTCCAGCAGGCCCGTCGCCGCGAACAGGAACGCGCCCACGCAGATCGAGGCGATCCGGGTGCCGTTCGCCGCCGCCGCGCGAAGGGCCTCCGTCACTCCCGGCGGGAGTTCCTCCGGGGGTTCCGCCACGCCCGGCAGGATGATCGTGTCCGCCTCCGCCAACGCCTCCACGCCGTACGGCGCGCGCACCGTGAAGGCCCCCGCGCTCACCTCCCGGCGCACCGAGCACACCCGCACCCGGTACGGCACCCGGCCGTCCGGCAGCCGCGCCCAGCCGAAGGTGTCGACGGGGGCGGAGAGGTCGAAGGGGATGACGCCGTCCAGCGCCAGTACGGCCACGGTGTGCATGGCGGGATCCTAGACGTACGGCGGATTACCGCCAACGGCGCCCAGCAGTACCGTAACCGCCGTGACCCGCCGCAACCCGCCGTAACCGCAGAACAGCCCGGCCCATCCGTCTGGCGGGAATCCGTTGAAGACTGGCACTCCCGCCACTTCTGCACCACCCGCCCGCCGCCTACCGTCACCGCGTGACCAAGTTCCTCCTCGCCGTCCACGTCCTCGCCGCCATCGTCGCCGTAGGCCCCGTGACCGTCGCCGCCAGCATGTTCCCGCCTGCCGCGCGCCGAGCGCTCTCAGCACCGGAGGACGAGAGCGCCACCGGGACCCTCGGCCTGCTGCACCGCATCTGCCGGATGTACGCCCTCGTCGGCGTCGTCGTCCCGGTCTTCGGGTTCGCCACCGCGAGCCAGATGGGCGTACTCGGGAGCGCCTGGCTGATCGCGTCCATCGTGCTGACCGCCCTCGCCGCCGTCGTCCTGGCCGCGCTGGTACTTCCCGCCCAGAGCGCGGTCGTGGAGGGCCGGGGCACGCAGGAGCACACCGCGCGGCTCGCCATGTTCACCGGGGTGTTCAACCTGCTGTGGGCCACCGTGACCGTCCTGATGATCGTGCGACCCGGCTCCACGACAGGAGCCTGACCCCCTTACGGCGCCCTCGGCGCCGGCGGTGCCGACGGCCCCGCACCCCTCCCGCCCTTCGCGCTCGGCGCACCCCCCGTCGCCGACTTCGCCCGGCTCGCCACGGCCGTCAGCGGACGGGCGATGTCCTCCAGGGAGCGGCGCTCCGCCCGTACCGCCAGCAAGGCGGCGACCAGACCCGCCGCACACATCAGGGCCGCCCCGATCGAGAAGGCCAGGGCCGTGTCGCCGACCCGGCCCGTGCCGGTGAGGTCGGCGAACAACAGGGGGCCGCTGATGCCGCCGGCCGCCGTGCCGAGGGCGTAGAAGAAGGCGATGGACATCGCCCGCGTCTCCATCGGGAACACCTCGGACACCGTCAGATACGCGCTGGACGCGCCCGCCGACGCGAAGAACAGCACCGCGCACCAGCAGGCCGTCAGCGTGCCCGCGCTCAGCGCACCCCGGTCGAACAGCCACGCCGTACCGAACAGGAGCAGGCCCGACAGCAGATACGTCGAGGAGATCATCACCCGGCGCCCCACCGTGTCGAACAGCCTGCCCAGCAGCAGCGGGCCGCAGAAGTTGCCGACCGCGATCACCGCGAAGTAGTAACCGGTGTGCCCGGAGGGCACATTGAAGAACCTGGTCAGGATCGCGCCGAAACCGAAGGTGATCGCGTTGTACAGGAACGCCTGGCCGATGAAGAGGGAGAAACCGAGGACGGCACGCCTGCGGTAGTGACCGAAGACCGTGCGGGCGATCTCCCGGAACGTCACACTCTCGCGCTGCTGGATCTCCAGCTCGCCCCGCGGCCCGGGCAGCGTCACACCCTTCTCCCGCTCCACCCGCCGCTCGATCCCGGAGACGATCTCCTCCGCCTCCCGGTCCCTGCCGTGGATCAGCAGCCACCGCGGACTCTCCGGGACGTGCCGGCGCACCAGGAGGATGACCAGGGCCAGTACGGCCCCGAGGGCGAACGTCAGCCGCCAGCCGACGTCCCTGGCCAGCAGGTCCGTGTTCAGGGCCACGATCGACAACAGCGAGCCGCCGACCGCACCCAGCCAGAAGCTGCCGTTGATGATCAGATCGACCCGGCCACGGTGGTCCGCGGGGATCAGCTCGTCGATCGCCGAGTTGATCGCCGCGTACTCACCGCCGATGCCGAAGCCCGTCAGAAAGCGGAACAGGAAGAACCACCAGGCCTCCCAGGAGACCGCGGTGAGCGCCGTCGCCGCCAGATACACCCCCAGGGTGATCATGAACAGCTTCCTGCGGCCGAAGCGGTCCGTCAGGCGGCCCCAGAACAAGGCACCCGAACAGGCACCGGCCACATACAGCGCGGCGGCCGTGCCCGTGATCTGGCCCGACGTGATCGACACCCCGCTGCCCGGCTCGGCCAGCCGGCTCGCGATGTTGCCGACGACCGTGACCTCCAGACCGTCCAGGATCCAGACCGTCCCCAGACCGATCACGATCGTCCAGTGCCAACGGGACCAGGGCAGCCGGTCCAGCCTGGCGGGAATGTCGGTGATCACGGTCCGGCCGGCCTGCGGCGACGCTGCGGCGGCGCTCGCGCCCATGGGCTCCCTCCTCGCCGAAGGACGTCCCCCCGACCAGCGGGGACAGCAGGACGGGTGCCCCGGCCCCGCGATTTCAGGCGCCGAGCGTCCGCGTCACCACATAGATCAACAGCCCCGCCAGCGACCCCACCACCGTGCCATTGATCCGGATGAACTGCAGGTCGCGGCCGATGTGCGCCTCGATCTTCCGGGTCGTGTGCTCGGCATCCCAGCCCGCCACCGTGTCCGTGATCAGCGAGGTGATCTCCCTGCGGTACGTCGTCACCACGTGCACCGCCGCGCCCTCGACCCAGCTGTCGACCTTCCCCTGCACCTTCGACTCCGTCGCCATCCGCGTCCCCAGCGACAACAACGCGGCCCGCACCCGCAACCGCAACTCACTCCGCTCGTCCTCGGCCGCCGCCACCACCATCGCCCGTACGGCAGTCCACGCGGACGCGATCAGATCCTGCACCTCGCCCCGGCCCAGCACCTCCCCCTTGAGCCGCTCCACCCGCGCCCGGGTGTCCGTGTCGGACTGCAGATCGGAGGCGAAGTCGGTGAGAAAACGGTCCAGCGCCCCACGCGCCGGATGCGACGGCATGTCCCGCATCTCGGTCACGAACCGCAGCAACTCCTTGTAGACCCGCTCGCCCACCTTCCGGTCCACGAACCGCGGAGTCCAGCCCGGCGCACCACCCTCCACCGCCACCATCACATCGTCCCGGTGCAGCACCAGCCAGTCATGCGCACGCGCCACCACCAGGTCCACCGCCCGCCGATGCCCGCCATCGGCGACGATCCCCTCCAACAACTTGCCGATACCCGGCGCGATCTCCTTGGTGTTGGCCCGCCGCGTGATCGCCTCACTCACCACCACCTTCACATCCCTGTCCCGCAACACGGTCAGCGCACCGCGCAGCGCCGTGGCCAGCTCCGCCGTCACCCGGTCCGCGTGCTCCGGCTCCGCCAGCCACGTCCCCAGCCGGCTGCCGATACCGACCGCGCGCAGCCGCTGCCGTACGACGTCCTCGGACAGGAAGTTCTCGCCCACGAACTCACCCAGCGAGACACCCAGCTGATCCTTCTTCGTGGGGATGATCGCGGTGTGCGGAATCGGCAGCCCCAGCGGATGCCGGAACAGCGCGGTCACCGCGAACCAGTCCGCGAGCGCGCCCACCATGCCGGCCTCCGCGGCCGCCGCGACATAGCCGGCCCACGGCCCGGCACCCCCGTGCGAGGCGAGCTTGGCCAGAACGTAGACCACCGCAACGAACAGCAGCATGCTCGTCGCCGTGAGCTTCATGCGCCGCACCCCGCGCCGGCGCTCCTCGTCGGCCGGGGTGAAGGCCGTCATGGTCCTGTACGACACACCTCGCGCCGGCGCCGCTTCCGTCTCGGTCGGTTCCATCAGCTCCACCCGTCCAGCTCCACCCGCTCGGTGATCCCGCACACAATTGTCCCTTCCTGACCGACTCCCGGAACGGAACAAGAGTTCCCGGCGTCTGTCAGAACGGGGGTTTGAGCAGGGCCCTGACAGCCTCCCCCACCCATGACGCATCATGGGCTCATCAAGATCGGAGCCTCGGGCTCCCATCCCCGAGGAGAACAACACAAGCGTGACCAGACGTCGTGGTTATGCCGTACTGAGCGCGCTCGTCGCACTCGTGCTCACCGTGTCCGCCGCCATCTACCTCACCGTGACGGCCGACAACGGCACCCCGCTCGGCGCCCTCACCGACGACCGCCCCCACCACGGCTCCTCCGCCGCCCCCGCCTCCACCGGCACCTGGGTCGGCGCCTGGTCCGCCTCCCCGGTGGGCGGCGAGCCCGGCACCGAGACCACCGGCCTCGCAGGCCACTCCGTACGCAACGTCGTCCACACCAGCACCGGCGGCACCAACGCCAGGATCACGCTCTCCAACCTCTACGGCCACGAACCGCTGACCATCACCCACGCCTCGATCGCACTCTCCGCCGGCGACGGCACCGCCGCGGCCGACCCCGACTCGATGCGCCGCCTCACCTTCAACGGCGCCACCAACGTGGTCATCCCCGCCGGCGAACAGATCGTCAGCGACGCCGTACACCTCGCCGTCCCACACGACAGCGACGTCCTGATCACCACCTACTCGCCCACCCCCTCCGGCCCCGTCACCTACCACCCGCACGCCCGGCAGAACTCCTACGTCGCCGCAGGCGACGCCACCGAGGACGCCACCGGCACCCCCTACACCCAACAGACTCCCCACTGGCGCTACGTGACCGGCCTGGACGTCCTCAGCAACGAGGCCGACGGCACCGTCGTCGTCTTCGGCGACTCCATCACCGACGGCATCACCTCCACCACCGGCGCCAACCACCGCTGGCCCGACATCCTCGCCGGCCGCCTGCGCACCGCCCTCGAAACCGGACGCCCCATGCCCCGCTACAGCGTCGTGAACGAGGGCATCAGCGGCAACCAGGTCCTCACCGACGGACTCGGCCGGCCCGCCGAGAACCAGAGCGGCCTCGACCGCTTCGGCCGCGACGCACTCGCCCACCCCGGCGTCAAAGTCGTCGTCATCGACCTCGGCGTCAACGACATCCTCCGCAACCCGCAACTCGCCGACCCCGACGAGATCATCGCCGGCCTGCGCACCCTGGTCCGCGAGGCCCACGCCCACGGCCT
Source organism: Streptomyces sp. RB17 (assembly GCF_009604455.1). Taxonomy (GTDB): domain Bacteria; phylum Actinomycetota; class Actinomycetes; order Streptomycetales; family Streptomycetaceae; genus Streptomyces. The sequence goes on along the minus strand of NZ_WEGL01000001.1, from coordinate 157,152 downwards.
GAAGGTCATCGGCGCCACCCTGATGCCCTTTGAGGGCCACCGAGGCTGGACGGCGGCCCGGGAGACCGTCCGCCAGCAGGTCAACGCCGAGATCCGGTCCGGCCGGGTGTACGACGCCGTCGTCGACTTCGACAAGGCCCTCCGCGACCCGTACGCCCCCCACCGCCTCCGCCCCGACTACGACTCCGGCGACCACCTCCACCCCAGCGACCTCGGCTTCGCCAGGATGGCCACGGTCTTCGACCTGAACACCCTCAAGGGCGCGGGCCAGGCGGAACTGTAGACACGGGCGCGAGGAACACCGACGGGCTGACGAGATACTGACTGGCATGACCCGCTTGATCCTCGCCACCCGCAACGCCGGAAAGATCACCGAGCTGAGGGCGATCCTCGCCGAGGCCGGACTCCCCCACGAGCTGATCGGCGCCGACGCCTACCCCGACATCCCCGACGTCAAGGAAACCGGCGTCACCTTCGCCGAGAACGCCCTGCTCAAGGCCCACGCCCTGGCCCAGGCCACCGGGCTCCCCGCAGTCGCCGACGACTCCGGCCTCTGCGTCGACGTCCTGAACGGCGCCCCCGGCATCTTCTCCGCCCGCTGGTCCGGCCACCACGGCGACGACAAGGCCAACCTGGACCTCCTCCTGGCCCAGCTCGCCGACATCGCGGAAGAACACCGCGGCGCCCACTTCGCATGCGCGGCGGCGCTGGCCCTGCCGGACGGGCGCGAGCGGGTGGTCGAGGGCCGGCTGCGGGGCGTGCTGCGCCACGCCCCGGCCGGCACGAACGGCTTCGGCTACGACCCGATCCTCCAGCCGGAGGGCGAGACACGCACGTGCGCCGAGCTGAGCCCCGAGGAGAAGAACGCGATCAGCCACCGGGGGAAGGCGTTCCGGGCGTTGGTGCCGGTGGTTCGGCAGTTGTTGGGCTGAGATGACGAAGAGGCCCCGCACCTTGGAATCTAAGGTGCGGGGCCGCTTTTGCCTGTGCGCCCGGTCGGATTCGAACCGACAAACACGACCACCTAAAGATCGCCGCTCGGCCGTTGGCGTACGGGCGCGTAAGCCGGGCCCTACTTTACTGTGCTACGCCGTTCGGCGTCCGCCCCCTCTGCACCAGGTGCTCGTGGTCGCGTGGCAGTTGGGGCAGAGCAGCCGGAGGTTCGCGCGCCGGTCGTCGCTCCAGTCGCCGTTGATGTGGTCGACTTCCAGCGTCATCGGCTTCCCAAGCCACTCCGGACCAATTCCACACTCGGCACACTTCTCGGGTACACCCACCTCATGGAGCGCGCGGCGCAGCAGCCTGGTCTTTGTCCGGCACTTGCCATCGTGCTTCACCAGGATGTCCTCGGCGCGCTTGGTGAACTCCGGGCGTAACTTCCCCCTCTGATGCGCCTGTCCCAAGAAGTGTGTGGTGGTGAGCTTCTCCTCGGCGATCCACTGCCGCAACATCGCGCGTTGCCCACCGTGGTCGGGGCGTCCGAGTCTGCTCAGAACACTTGCGATGGAGGTCGATGCAGCAACCGCCGCACGCAGCTCGTAGGAGGTGGGACGAGGCCGCCTACGGCCGCAGCGCATGTGCGCGATGTCGATCCCGAAGTGAGCGAAACGCTTCACGAGATAGCGATCGAGCTTGTTGTACCGCTCGGTACCGAAGTAGGCGATGACCTCTTCAATGCTGAAGCACACCTTGGCCGCCTCTACCAACCGCTCACGGGTGTACTGCACGCCGCTGCTCATACCACGCCGCCCCGAGAACGGCCCTTGCCGCGCCCCCGGTAATTGTCCGTGGTCGAATGGCAGTTGGGGCAGAGGAAGCGAAGGTTCTCGATCCGGTTGTCCCACCAGTTGCCGTCGATGTGATCGACCTCCAGCGGGAGCGGGCGGCCGCGCCACACTGGCTCCGTGCCGCACCGGGCACAGCGCTCCGGCATGCCGACGGATGTCATCGCCCACTTGAGCCTGTCGCTCTGGATGCGCCGGGCCTGGGTGACCGGTTGCTCGACGAGCAGAGCCTCCGGTGTTCGGGCGCGCCAGGGTTTCCCTTGCTGTGTCGGCACTTGGAAGTGCGAGGTGTCGATCCCGTACGCCCTGATCCGGCGGCTGATGTGCGTGTGATGGCCGCCGACGACCTCCAGGCCGAGCCGGCGCAGCACCTCGCACATGTTCGTAGAGGCGGCGACGGCCCGCTCAAGGACCTCCCTCGTCCACTTCACCCCCTCCCGCTCGAAGTGAGAGACGTCCACCCCGAGTTTCTTCATCCGGTCCAGGACATACCGCCGCGTCGAACTCCTCGGATCCACCCCCAACCTCTCCAACGCCTCCGACAACGTCCGCGCCCCGCGAGCCGCCTCCTCCAGGCGCTCCTTCGTGTATGCGCTGGCCCCCATCGAGCCCCCTCCGTTCCGGGCGTGCGTTCGCAGCCCGTACGGAGTAACGAACCGGTTATCGGACAGTCACGCTCGGAAATGAGAAAAGCGGCCCGCACCGGGCATCAAACCGGTGCGGGCCGCCAGCGACAGGCTCAGGTCCTCAGATGCCCAGATCCTTGATGATCTTGGCCACGTGGCCCGTGGCCCGGACGTTGTACAGGGCTCGTTCCACCTTGCCGTCCTCGTCCACCACGATCGTGGAGCGGATGACGCCCATGTACGTCTTGCCGTAGTTCTTCTTCTCGCCGTAGGCGCCGTAGGCCTCGGTGACCTTCTTCTCCGGGTCGGCCAGCAGCGTGACCTTCAGGGATTCCTTCTCGCGGAACTTCGCCAGTTTCTCCGGGGCGTCGGGGCTGATGCCGAGCACGTCGTAGCCGGCGGAGGCCAGGAGGGAGAGGTTGTCGGTGAAGTCGCAGGCCTGTTTGGTGCAGCCGGGGGTCAGGGCGGCCGGGTAGAAGTAGACGATGACCTTGCGGCCCTTGTGGGCGGACAGGGAGACCTCGTTGCCGTCGGCGTCGGGGAGGGTGAAGGCGGGGGCCACGTCCCCCGGCTGGAGTCGCTCGCTCATCGGGCCAGCGTAACCGGGGGGCCTTGCGGTGCGCCGGGAGGAGAAGCTGACAGACTGTCCGGAACAGCATCAGAGACTTCGGAGGCCGTACGGTGGCGGACACGTCGGACACCAGAACCCCGGCGCAGATCGAGGCGGACATCAAGCGCCGCCGCGAAGTGCTGGCCGAGACGCTCGACGAGATCGGGGTGCGGGTGCATCCGCAGACGATCATCGGGGATGCCAAGGCCAAGGTCGTCGCCAATGTCGATCACACGGTCGGTCGGGCTTATGTGCAGGTCAACCGGGTGGTGAGTGAGGTGCGGGCGCAGTTCGTCGATGAGGAGGGCGGGCTGCGGGTGGAGCGGGTCGTGCCCGTGGCGCTGCTCGCGGTCGGTGTCGTGGGGCTGCTTGCCGTGGGCCGCAGGCGGCGCAAGCGCTGACCCGGGCGCGGACGAGCGTGGCGAAGGCAGGTAGGTTCGAGGCGTGAGCGCCAACAGAAACGAGCATCGCACCCCCCATCACGACAAGCTTCCCATCCGGATGCTGCACGACCGGGTTCTGGTCAAGCAGGAGACCGGTGAGGGTGAGCGGCGGTCGGGGGGCGGCATTCTGATTCCCGCCACCGCGGCGGTCGGGCGGCGGCTGGCCTGGGCCGAGGTCGTCGCGGTCGGGCAGAACGTACGGACGGTGGAGCCGGGTGACCGGGTGCTGTTCGATCCGGAGGACCGCGCAGAGGTCGAGGTTCGGGGTGTGGCGTACGTGCTCATGCGTGAGCGGGATCTGCATGCCGTGGCCGCGGACCGTTTCGAGGGGTCGGAGGACTCCACCGGTCTGTATCTCTGAGTCCGTTCCGGTAAGGGGCTGGTGACCGTCGTCACCGGGATCGTCGCCAGCATGGTGTTGCTGTCGTACGCCGCGAAGTCCCTGCCCATCGGTACGGCGTACGGCGTGTGGGTGGGCATCGGGGCGGCCGGTGCGGCGGTGCTGGGCATGGTGGTGCTGGGTGAGCCGGTGACCGCCGCGCGGATCTTCTTCGTGTGTCTGTTGCTGGTTGCCGTGGTGGGGCTGAAGGCGACCTCGGGTCACTGATCCCATGCGCTCAGCGAATCCTGGAGGCCGAACCTTTGCCGCCGATGCTGTGCGGGCACCGGGTGGAAGTCGGGACGACGTAGAACTTTACGGCCTGCATCTCGGGAACTGACTGCTGGAAACAGATCGTGTAGCGTTCCGCGGATTCCACGTCGATGGAACGGTGTTGGTCTGTCGCGTCGACCGGTGAGACTCCCAGGCCGGCGTCGACTGCTTCATCGATGCCTTGTTTCAGGGTTTTGCCGACGGCCGACTCTATTTTGGGGAGTCGCCTGTGGCTCTCCTTTTTTGCACCCGCCTCGTGTTGATTGCAGGCAGCCAGCAGGAGGGACGTCATGATCAGGCCCCCCAGCCGTGCGAGATGCCTTGCCTTCATTGCGCCTCTCCTCGGTGGTCGGATACAGAAAGGTGCAGGGGCCTGAGATCATTGCTCAGGCCCCTGCTGTCACACCGCGCTACCGCGGTGAGGTGGTGCGAGTTACGAGGTCGAGACGGTTGAGGTGCTGAGGCAGGGCCAGATCAGTCCGCCGGTCGGGGTGCCCTGCCAGTCGCCGAGCATGGCGCCGAGTGCGATCGCCCTGTTCTCGGGCAGATCGAGGTCCCAGGTCTTCACGGTGCCGTTGCCACTGTGGTTCCAGTAGTAGTACTGGGTGCCGTTCTCGATGATGCCCACGGCGGAGTGTCCGTCGGCCTCGATGTCGTAAACCTTCAGAACGTCGCCGTACGTCTTGAAGGTGGACTTGGCTCCACAGCCGGGCGCCGCGTATTCGGTGTACGTGGTGTCGGCATATGCGGCAGTGGAAGTGAGAGCGATGCCGATGGCTATGCCGCCCGCCAGGACGGCTTGCATCATCTTCCTCATGAATTCCCCCTTTTAGGCAAGGTGAACAATGGGAGTGCCGCCCGTTGTTCACGGGCGGCACTCACTGTGGTCTTGCCTTATTCATACCTGTCATGCCCATGACCGGGCAAGCCGGGGCGTCAGGCCGCGGGGTCGCCGCCTCCGGCGCCGGCGGTCGTGCCTGTCGTGCCGCCGCCATCGGTCCCGCCGCCGGTGGTCGTGCCTGTCGTGCCGCCGCCGGCGGTTCCTCCGTCGGTGGTTCCTCCGTCGGTCGTGCCGCCGTTGGTGGTGCCGCCGCCCGTGGTGTCCCCGCCGGTGGTGGTGCCGCCGTTCGTCGTGGTGCCTCCGGTGGTGCCGGTGCCGCCGGTGGTGGTCGTACCGCCGTTGGTCGGGGTGCCGGTGGTGCCGCCGGTGGTCGGGCTGGTGGTCGCACCGCCGGTGGTCGGGGTGCCGGTGGTGCCGCCGTTGTTCTGGCCACCGGTGGTGCCCGGCGGGGCCGAGCCGGTGGCGCTGGGCGGCTGCGGCTGGTCGGCGCCCTGCTGCAGCTGGAGATCGAAGTCGGAGGCCGGCTTGTTCTTCAGCGCGTCCCCCGTGTACTGGGCCCAGATCTGGGTCGGCGCGCCACCGCCGTTGACACGGGCCTGGCCGAGGGCGCCGTACAGCGGCATGTGCTTGGCCGTGACCGGGTCCTGGCCCATGACCGAGACCACCGTGGCCAGGTCGGGGGTGTAACCGGCGAACCAGGCGGCGGTGTCGTTCTCGGCGGTACCGGTCTTGCCGGCCGCCGGGCGGCCCGCGGCCTGCGCGGCGGTGGCGGTGCCGTTGTCAACCACGCTCTTGAGGATGGACGTGGTGGTGTCGGCGGCCTCCCGGGGGACGGCCTGCTTGACCGCCTGGTCGGGCAGCTTGACCTCGTCCGTGCCCTCCTTGGTGATCTTCTCGACCAGGGTGTACGTGCCGTGCCTGCCGTGGTTGGCGAGCGTCGCGTAGGACTCCGCCATGTCCAGCACGCTGGCGGTGGCGGTGCCGAGGGCGATCGACGGGTACGGCTGGAGGTCCGGGGTGTCGGAGGGGACGCCCAGGTCGATCGCGGTCTGCTTGACCTTGGACGGGCCGACGTCGACGGCCATCTGCGCGTAGACGGCGTTCACGGACAGGTCGGTCGCCTTGGTGACGTTGATCTGGCCGTACGACTTCTGGTCCTCGTTCTGCGGGGCGTAGGCGCCACCGCTCCAGCCCTGTACGGGGCGCTCGTTGGTGCCGTCGTACATGGTGTTCGGGGTGATGGTGCGGCCGTCCTGGGTGGTCGAGCCGTTCTGCACCGCCGAGGTGAAGACGAAGGGCTTGAAGGTGGAGCCGACCTGGAAGTCACCGCGGGTCGCGCCGTTGGTGTACTGCTTCACGTAGTCGATGCCGCCGTACATGGCGACGACCTGGCCGGTCTTGGGGTCGACGGAGGCGCCGCCGGCCCGGACGTACTTGTCGGCCGGGTTGTTCTTCTTGTCCAGCTTGGAGATCAGCTGGTCGTTCACCGCCTTGACGAAGGCGTTCTGCTTGTTCTTCTGGATGGTGGTGGTGATGCGGTAGCCGCCGGCTTCAAGCTGGTCGGAGTCGAGGATGTGGTTCGCGATCAGGTAGTGCTTGACGGCGTCTACGAGGTAGCCGCGCTGGCCGGACATCCCGGTGGAGAGCGTCTGCTCCTTCGGCATCGGGAACTTCATGCCGACGCGCTCGGACGCGCTGAGCCAGCCCTTCTTGACCATGCCGTCCAGGACGTAGTTCCAGCGGGCGACGGCCGCGGCCTTGTTCTCCGGGTGCGCGACGACGTCGTACTCGCTGGGGGCGTTGACGAGCGCGGCGAGGTAGGCGGCGCGGGCCGGGTCGAGGTCCTTGGCGTCCATGCCGTAGTAGGCCTGGGCGGCGGCCTGGATGCCGTAGGCGTTGCGGCCGAAGTAGCTGGTGTTCAGGTAGCCCTCGAAGATCTCGTCCTTGGACTTGGTGCGGTCCAGCTTGATCGCGATGAAGAACTCCTTGGCCTTGCGGGTGACCGTCTGTTCCTGGGCCAGGTAGTAGTTCTTCACGTACTGCTGGGTGATCGTGGAGCCGGACTGCTTGCCCTTGCCGGTGGCGGTGTTCCAGGCGGCGCGCAGCATCGCCTTGGGGTCGACGGCGGACTCGCTGTAGAAGTCGCGGTCCTCGGCGGCCAGTACGGCGTGCTGGGCGTCCTTGGAGACCTCGGCGAGGCTGACGTTCTCGCGGTTGACCTGGCTGTCGCGGGTGTCGCGGGCGATCTGGGAGCCGTCGGCGTAGAGGTAGACGTTGGCCTGTTTGGTGGCGAGCGCGTTGGCGGGCGGGATGTTCACGAGGGAGTAGCCGAGGAAGAACAGTCCGATCAGCAGGAGCACGCCGATCACGAAGGTGCCCAGCACCATGCGCCAGGTGGGGATGATCCGCCGCCATCCGGTCCGCTTGCGCCTGGCCTTCTTCCCCTTCGCCGTGCCGTTGTCTCCGGGGCCGCCGGGGTTTCCGGTGGGGCGGCCGTCGCCGGGGGTGGCGGCGAGGAGGGCGGTGGCTTCCTCGGGGCCGGTGGTGTTGGTGTTGGTTCCGGCTCGGGGGCGGCGGATGGCTGCTCCGGCCGATCCGGCCACGCCCGCGGCGCCCGCGGGGCCGGCCTGGGAAGCCTGGCCGGCGGCACCGGCGGCTGCGCCGACCGCTCCGGCGCCCGGACGTGCGGCGCTGGGGGCGATGTCGGGGCCGGTCGTACGGGGGGTGCGCCCGGCGGCGTCCGGTCCGGTCGCCCGGGGCGTACGGCCGGTGGTGTTCGGCCGGCCGGCCGGAGAGGCGGACGTCGTCTTCTCGGGGCCGCCCGGCTCGGCCGCTCGGGGTGCGTTGATCCGCCGGAGAACCTGGGTGGTCTCGGGCGCGGGCGCCTCACCGGGCGCCGCCTTCCCGGACCGGTCTCCCTGAGCTGTCCGGGGCGCCGTGACACGCCGGAGCACCTGCGTGCTCTCGGCCGACTGCGCCTGCTCGGAGTCGCCCCGGGCCGCCGGTACCTGCGGCTTCCCGGAGTCGGTACGGGGCCTCCCGGAGCCCTGTGCCGCGGCGCCGGCACCGGAGGTACCGGAGGCCTGGGACGCGGTGGACGCACCGGACGCCGAGACCGCACGAGCCGCAGAGCCATCGCCGGACACCGGCCCGCCCTGGTCCCCCGAACCCCCGCCGGACGCAGCGGAGGCCTGGGACGCGGTGGACGCACCGGACGCCGAGACCGCACGAGCCGCAGAGCCATCGCCGGACACCGGCCCGCCCTGGTCCCCCGAGCCCCCGCCGGAGGTACCGGAGGCCTGGGACGCGGTGGACGCATCGGACGCCGGGACCTCACGAGCCGCAGAGCCACCGCCGGACACCGGCCCACCCTGGTCCGCCGAGCCACCGCCGGACGCCGAACGCCCGCCGGACGCGGTCTCCCCGCTGGACGCGGTCTCTCCCTGCTGTTCCGACCTGCCACCTCGGGCCGCCTGGCGGGCCCGGGCCATGGAGGCCGTCCGGTCCAGGGCCGAGCGGTCCGCCGACGTCGACGGGCCGGCCGGAGCCGACGGAACGGCCGAAGAGGAGGGGTCCTGGGACGCCGCACGGTCACCCGTTCGCCCGAGCCCGGTCCCCCGGTCCTGACCACCCTGCTCGACCTGCCCAGAGCCCCCGCCCCGCCCAACCGGCTCGGGCTGCCCAGCCCGCTCAGCCGTACCGCCGTGCTCGGCCGCATCGCCCCGCTCGGCCGCACCGCCTCGCTCAGCCGTACCGCCCCGCTCAGCCGCACCGCCCCGCTCAGCCGCACCGCCCCGCTCGGCCCGCGCGGCCTCTGCCGTACCCGACGTCCCCGCCGCACCCGGCATCTCCGGGGACTCTGCCCGCCTGCCGGGCCGCTCGGACCCCGCGGGCCCCGCCACAGCGTCGGCCCCCTCGGACCCTGGCCTCGCGCTCGTTCCCTCGGCGGCTGCCGGACGGCCGGTCCCCGCGGGCCCCGCCACAGCGTCGGCCCCCTCGGACCCTGGCCTCGCGCTCGTTCCCTCGGCGGCTGCCTGCCCGCCGGCCCTCTTGGGCTCGGCCGGCCTGGACTGGGAGGGGGCCGGTTCGGGGTGGGTGCCGGGGTCGCCGGGCGCTTCAGCCGGCAGCGGCTCTCTCGGCGGCACGCCTTCGTTCGGCTGCTGCGGCTGCGGCTCGTCGCTCATCTCGTGCACGGACTCCTGTTTCGCGTCGTACGTTCCCGTACGCCTCGTACGCTCTTCTGCGCCCCCAGTTGGAAGACTCTCGCACCTGGCGTTCCGTTCCCGGATTCCAGCACGCTTCGGGCACGAAATTGCGTGGCCGTCCGCCGGGCCCGGGACTAGGCTCCTGCGCTTCGGTGTCGAGCGGTCCCGGGAGGTGGACTGGCGTGGGCGCGGGACGGTTGTACGTGGCCGTCGCGGCGGGGGGATTCAGACGGTACGCGACGTATCGGGCCGCCACTGTGGCAGGGGTGTTCACGAACACGGTCTTCGGACTGATCCTCGTGTACACCTATCGCGCGCTGTGGGACGAGCGGCCGCACCTGGGTGGGTGGGATCAGGCGCAGGTCGTGACGTATGTGTGGCTGGGGCAGGCGTTCCTTTCGACGCTCGCGATCGGCGGCGGGGGCGTCGAGAACGAGTTGATGGAACGCATCCGTACGGGGGACGTGGCGATCGACCTTTATCGCCCCGCCGATCTGCAGATGTGGTGGCTGGCCACGGATCTGGGCCGGGCGTTTTTTCAGTTGTTGGGACGGGGGATCGTGCCCTTCGTCTTCGGTGCGCTGTGTTTTCCGGTGTACCTGCCGAAGGACGTGGGCACCTGGGTCGCCTTCTTCGTGGCCGTGCTGCTGGCGATGGTCGTCGGGTTCGGCATCCGGTATCTGGTGGCGCTCAGCACGTTCTGGTTCCTGGACGGTACGGGTGTGACGCAGATGTCCTGGCTCGTCGGCTACTTCTGCTCGGGCATGCTGCTGCCACTGAACATCTTCCCGGGGGCGCTCGGCGAGGTCGTACGGGCGCTGCCGTGGTCCTCGCTGCTGCAGGCGCCGGCCCAGATCCTGCTGGGGCATGCGGATCCGCTGGGCACGTATGTGTTCCAGGGGGTGTGGGCGGTGGTGCTGCTGGGCGCCGGGCGGCTGGTGCAGTCGGCGGCGACGCGCAGGGTGGTGGTCCAGGGTGGGTGAGGGCGGTACCGGCCGGCTGCGGGACGGGGTGCGGGCCTATCTGATGATCGCCGGGATGTGGATCCGGTCGACCATGGCCTACCGGGCCTCGTTCGTGATGACCACGTTCGGCAACTTCGCGGCGACCTTCTTCGACTTCGTCGCGATCATGCTGATGTTCTCGCGGGTGGACGCCCTCGGCGGCTGGTCGCTGCCCGAGGTGGCGTTCCTGTACGGCCTGTCGGGGACGGCCTTCGGTCTGGCCGACCTGGTGATCGGGTCGATGGAGCGGCTGGGGCGGCGGGTGCGCGACGGCACGCTGGACACGCTGCTGGTGCGTCCGGCGCCGGTGCTGGCGCAGGTGGCGGCCGACCAGTTCGCCCTGCGCAGGCTGGGCCGGGTGGTGCAGGGCCTGCTGGTGCTGACCTGGGCGGTGGCCCGGCTCGACGTCGACTGGACGCCGCTGAAGCTGCTGCTGATGCCGGTGGCCCTGGTGAGCGGCTGCGGGATCTTCTGCGCCGTGTTCGTGGCGGGGGCGGCCTTCCAGTTCCTGGCGTCGGACGCCTCGGAGGTGCAGAACGCCTTCACCTACGGCGGCGGAACGCTGCTGCAGTATCCGCCGACGGTGTTCGCGAAGGAACTGGTGCGCGGGGTGACGTTCGTGCTGCCGCTGGCCTTCGTCAACTGGCTGCCCGCGACCTATGTGCTGGGGCGGTCGTATCCGCTGGGGCTGCCCGGGTGGCTGGCGTTCGCTCCGCCGCTGGTGGCGGTGGGGTGCTGCGCGGTGGCGGGGCTGGCCTGGCGGGCGGGACTTCGTTCGTATCGGAGTACAGGGAGCTAACGCGGTGGCGGACGGCGATTTCATCTCACTGGAGAAGGTCGAGAAGGTCTTCGAGGTGCGCAGGAAGACCGGGTTCCTGAAACGGGAGCGGCGTGAGGTGCGGGCGGTGGACTCGCTCTCGTTCACGGTGGCGCGTGGGGAGATGGTCGGGTACATCGGGCCGAACGGCGCCGGCAAGTCGACCACGATCAAGATGCTGACCGGGATCCTGACGCCGAGCGCGGGGCGGCTGCGGGTGGCGGGCATCGACCCGTCCCGGGAGCGGCGGCGGCTCGCGCACCGGATCGGGGTGGTGTTCGGGCAGCGTACGACCCTGTGGTGGGACCTGCCGCTGATCGACTCCTACCGGCTGGCGCACCGCATGTACCGGATCCCGGAGGCCCGGTACCGGGAGAACCTGGACCGGTGCGTCGAACTTCTGGAGCTGGGCGCTTTGTTGGACGTGCCGGTGCGGCAGCTCTCGCTGGGGCAGCGGATGCGCGGGGACATCGCGGCGGCCCTGCTGCACGATCCGGAGGTGCTGTACCTGGACGAGCCGACGATCGGACTGGATGTCGTGTCGAAGGCGAAAGTCCGGGGCTTTCTGCGGGAGTTGAACGCCGAGCAGGGCACGACCGTGCTGCTGACCACGCACGATCTGCAGGACATCGAGCAGTTGTGCTCGCGGGTGATGGTGATCGACCACGGCCGGCTGATGTACGACGGTCCGCTCGCGGGGCTGCACGAGGCCGGGGAGAGCGAGCGGACGCTGGTGGTGGACCTGGAGCGGGAGTTGCCGCCGGTTCAGGTGCCGTCGGCGCGGGTGGTGCGGGTGGAGGGGCCACGGCAGTGGCTGGCGTTCCCGGCGGGACAGTCGGCGGCGCCGCTCGTCGCCCATCTCGCGGCGGAGTATCCACTGGTGGACCTGTCGGTGCGGGAGCCGGACATCGAGGCGGTCATCGCCAAGATGTACGCGGAGAAGGCGGTCTCGTAGGCTTCTGCCATGACCGACGACGCAAGTCCGGATCTCCGGGCGTCCGACAGCGACCGGGAACGGGTCGCCGAGGTCCTGCGGGACGCCCTGGCCGAGGGCCGGCTCGACATGGAGGAGTTCGAGGAGCGCCTGGAGGCGGCGTACAAGGCGCGTACGTACGGCGAGCTGGCGCCGCTCACCCGCGATCTGCCGGCGGCCGGCGCGCCGGCGCCCGCTCCGGTCTCCTTCTCCAAGGAACCGGCGGACAGCGGGAGTTGGGCCGGCCGGATCGTCGGGGGCGAGGGTTCCTCGACGGGTGCGGTCGCCATCATGGCCGGCTTCCAGCGCAAGGGCCGCTGGACGGTGCCGAGGCGGTTCAACTGCTTCGCGTTCTGGGGCGGCGGCGAGATCGACCTGCGGGAGGCGGACTTCGCGGACCGCGAGGTCGAGATCAACTGCGTGGCGATCATGGGCGGAGTGCAGGTCATCGTGCCGCCGGGGGTCGAGGTCGTCGTCCGGGGTATCGGCGTCATGGGCGGCTTCGACCACCCCAGGGACGACGGCTCGCCCGAGCCGGGTGCTCCGCGCGTGATCATCGGGGGTCTCGCGTTCTGGGGCGGTGTGGACGTGGTCCGCAAGATCACCCGAGCGGAGCGGCTCCGCCTGAAGGAGCAGCGCCGTCAGGAGAGGCTGGAGCACAGGGAGTCCCGGCACGAGCTGCACCGGGCACGGCGTGAGGAGCGGCGCGAGGAGCGGGAGCGGCGTCGGGAGCACTGAGCGCCGTGTCGATACGGCCCGGGGCCCGCCCCTGGGTTACTTGGTGCAGACCTTGGTCAGTTCGCCGGCGGCGTCCGTCACCGGGCTCACATCCGGCGTCCGGTCCCCGTTCCTGATGGCGGTACGCACGTTGCCCACGGCCTTGTCCAAGTCGTCGACCGCCTTGTTGACGTCGGCGTTGTCGGTCTTGTCGCCGATCTGCCTCAGGTTCTTCTCGATGGCGTCGAGGGAAGCGTCCGCCTGGGTCGGATCATTCGCCGCGTTCTCCACCGCCTGCTGGAGATCGGTGACGCTGTCGGCGATGGAGTCGGCGGTCTGCACGCAGTCCAGGGCCTTGTTCACGGCGTCGCAGCCGGTGGTGAGGCCGACGGTGAGCGCGGCGAGCGCCACGGCGGCGACTGCGGTGAGACGGCGTCGGCGTGGGCTGACGGACATGGCGGTGTTCCCCTCCCCGGGTGGGCTGTCCGTACCTATGACGTCACGGAGGGCGCGCGGGTTGCCCGCGCGCCCTCCTTGCTTTTGGCCGCCCTTTACTTCGTGAGCGTGGCCTCCGGCTACTTCGTGAGCGTGGCCTCCAGCGCCGCGCGCTGGTGGGCGGTGAGCTCGGCGCAGCCGGTGACGGCGAGGTCGAGCAGGGCGTTCAGTTCGTCGCGGGCGAAGGGCTCGGCCTCGGCGGTGCCCTGGACCTCGACGAAGCGGCCGTCGCCGGTGCAGACGACGTTCATGTCGGTCTCGGCGCGCACGTCCTCCTCGTAGCAGAGGTCGAGCAGCGGGACGCCGCCGACGATGCCGACCGAGACGGCGGAGACGGTGCCGGTGAGCGGCTGGCGGCCGGCCTTGATCAGCTTCTTGCCCTGGGCCCAGGCGACGGCGTCGGCGAGCGCCACATAGGCGCCGGTGATGGCGGCCGTACGCGTCCCGCCGTCCGCCTGCAGAACGTCGCAGTCGAGGACGACGGTGTTCTCGCCGAGCGCCTTGTAGTCGATGACGGCGCGCAGCGAGCGGCCGATGAGCCGGGAGATCTCGTGGGTACGGCCGCCGATCTTGCCCTTGACGGACTCGCGGTCGCCGCGGGTGTTGGTGGCGCGGGGCAGCATGGCGTACTCCGCGGTGACCCAGCCCTCGCCGCTGCCCTTGCGCCAGCGCGGGACGCCCTCGGTCACGGAGGCGGTGCAGAACACCTTGGTGTCGCCGAAGGAGACGAGGACGGAGCCCTCGGCGTGCTTGCTCCAGCCGCGTTCGATGGTGACCGGGCGGAGCTGTTGCGGGGTACGGCCGTCGATGCGAGACATGGCAAGGAGCCTAGCCGCACATGGAGAGGGGGCTCCTCCCGCGTCGGGAAGAGTCCCCTCGGAGGTGAGCCGGTGGGCTCACATCATGTCTTCGATCTCCGCGGCGATCGGGTCGGCGTCGGTGCCGATGACGACCTGGATGGCGGTGCCCATCTTGACGACGCCGTGGGCGCCGGCGGCCTTCAGGGCGGCCTCGTCGACCAGGGAGGGGTCGGACACCTCGGTGCGCAGCCGGGTGATGCAGCCCTCGATCTCCTCGATGTTGTCGATACCGCCGAGGCCGGCGACGATCTTCTCAGCCTTGCTGGCCATGTTCCTTCTCCCTGATCCGAACCGCTTTGTCGCAGTAACCCACAGTTGGCCCATCTTCGCGAGCGGTCATGCCGTGCGTGCCGAAGGATGGCGATCACGACAGCGGAACCGTCCGCCGACTGGTCTACACCACAGGGGGTACGGTCGCCAAACCGCCTCCGAGTCGAGTGGCCGGGAGGACGCCATGAGTGCCGACAGCGCGCCCGCCGACAGCACGGCCGGCCCGGCGCGGGAACGCTGGAACCGGTTGTTCCAGGGCCTGCAGAAGATGGGCCGCAGCCTGCAGTTGCCGATCGCGGTGCTGCCCGCGGCGGGCATCATCAACCGGCTGGGCCAGCCGGACGTGTTCGGCAAGGACGGTCTGGGCTGGACGAACGTCTCCAAGGTCATGGCGGGCGCGGGCGGTGCCCTGCTCGACGGCTCGATCGGGCTTCCGCTGCTGTTCTGCGTGGGCGTGGCGATCGGCATGGCGAAGAAGGCGGACGGCTCGACGGCGCTGGCGGCGGTGACGGGCTTCCTCGTCTATTACGGGGTGCTGCACCAGTTCCCTCGGTCCTGCCCCGGCGGTTCCAGGGCGATCCCGCAGATCGGCTGTCAGGTGACGGTCGGCGCGGGCACGGGTTCGGTGACGCCGTTCACCTTCCAGAACCCGGGCGTCTTCGGCGGGATCGTGCTGGGCCTGCTGGCCGCCTTCTTCTGGGCCCGGTTCCACCGCACCAGGCTGGTGGACTGGCTGGGCTTCTTCAACGGCCGCCGGCTCGTGCCGATCATCATGGCGTTCGTCGCCATCGTCTTCGCGGCGCTGTGTCTGTGGATCTGGCCGCCGATCGGCGGCGGACTGGAGAGCTTCGGCAAGTGGCTGCGGGACGCCGGCTCCTGGGGCGCGGGCGTCTTCGGTGTCGCCAACCGGGCGCTGCTCGTCGTCGGTCTGCACCAGTTCCTGAACGTGCCCATCTGGTTCCAGTTCGGCAGCTACACCAAGCCCGACGGCACGGTGGTGCACGGCGACATCAACATGTTCCTGCAGGGCGACCCGCACGCCGGCCAGTTCACCTCGGGCTTCTTCCCGATCATGATGTTCGCGCTGCCGGCCGCCGCGCTGGCCATCACGCACTGCGCCCGGCCGGGCCGGCGCAAGGAGGTCGGCGGTCTGATGCTGTCGGTGGCGCTGACGTCGTTCGTGACCGGCATCACCGAACCGATCGAGTACTCGTTCATGTTCATCGCACCGCTGCTGTACGCCGTGCACGCGCTGCTGACCGGCGTCTCGATGGCGGTGACCTGGGCGCTCGGGGTGCACGACGGGTTCAGCTTCTCGGCCGGCCTGATCGACTACGTCATCAACTGGCGCCTGGCGACGAAACCCTGGCTGATCATCCCGATCGGCCTGTGCTTCGCGGCGGTCTATTACGTCGTCTTCCGTCTCGCGATCACGAAGTTCGACCTGAAGACACCGGGCCGTGAGCCGGAGGACCAGGTCGAGGACATCACCAAGGCGTGACCTCTTTAGCACATCGGCACGGCGCGTAGCGTAGTGGTAGCGGATTTCGTGGTTCCTTATCCCGCCTTCATCGTGTACAACAGGTCTACACCACTGAGTGGTGTAGACCACCACTGATGGAGGAACCATTCCATGAGCACCGCCACCGCCACGGCGGCTCCCGCGAAGAAGCGGGGATCAGGCCTCTTCCAGGGCCTGCAGAAGGTCGGCCGCAGCCTGCAGCTGCCCATCGCCGTACTGCCGGCGGCGGGCATCCTGCTGCGTCTGGGCCAGCAGGACATCCACGACAAGCTGAACCTGCCCGACAAGGTCACGGCGGTGTTCGCCACGGCCGGTGGCGCGATCTTCGACAATCTGCCGATGCTGTTCTGCATCGGTGTCGCGATCGGCTTCGCCAAGAAGTCGGACGGCTCGACGGCACTGGCCGCCCTGGTCGGCTTCCTGGTCTACAGCAACGTGCTGAAGGCGTTCCCGGTCACCGAGGCCAAGATCCAGAAGGGCGCGGACATAGCCGCGACCTACAACAACCCCGGTGTCCTCGGCGGCATCCTGATGGGTCTGCTGGCCGCCGTGCTGTGGCAGCGCTACCACCGCAAGAAGCTGGTGGACTGGCTCGGCTTCTTCAACGGCCGCCGGCTGGTGCCGATCATCATGGCCTTCGTCGGCACCGCCATGGGCGTCTTCTTCGGCCTGGTCTGGAAGCCCATCGGTGAGGGCATCTCCAACGCCGGCGAGTGGATCACCGGTCTCGGCGCGTTCGGCGCGGGTCTGTTCGGTCTGGTCAACCGCGCGCTGATCCCGGTCGGCATGCACCAGTTCGTGAACACCGTCTCCTGGTTCCAGATCGGCGACTACAAGAACGCGGCCGGCCAGGTCGTGCACGGTGACCTCAACCGCTTCTTCGCCGGTGACCCGCACGCCGGTATGTTCATGTCCGGCTTCTTCCCGATCATGATGTTCGGCCTGCCGGCCGCCGCGATCGCCATCGCGCACTCCGCCCGCCCCGAGCGCCGCAAGGCCGTCCTCGGCATGATGATCTCCCTCGCGCTGACCTCGTTCGTCACCGGCGTCACCGAGCCCATCGAGTTCTCGTTCATGTTCATCGCGCCGCTGCTGTACGCGATCCACGCGGTGCTGACGGCCCTGTCCATGGCGATCACCTGGGCGCTGGGCGTCCACGCGGGCTTCACCTTCTCCGCGGGCTTCATCGACTACGCGCTCAACTGGAACCTGGCGACCAAGCCGTGGCTCATCATCCCGATCGGCCTGGTCTTCGCGGCGATCTACTACACGGTCTTCCGCTTCGCGATCGTCCGGTTCAACCTCCCCACCCCGGGCCGCGAGCCCGAGGAAGAGGTCGAGGACCTCACCAAGGCCTGACGGCAGTCACATGAGGAAGGCCCCGGAACCGATCAGGTTCCGGGGCCTTCGTCGTACGCGGAAACGCGGACGTCAGATCTCGTACGTCACCCTGGGCTCGGCCAGCTCGACCGGGCCGTCGAACACCTCACGCGCGTCCCGGAGGTTCACCTGCGGGTCGGTCCACGGCGGGATATGCGTGAGCACCAGGCGCCGCGCGCCGGCCCGCGCGGCGGTCTCGCCCGCCTCGCGGCCGTTGAGATGCAGGTCCGGGATGCTCTCCTTGCCGTGCGTGAACGCGGCCTCGCACAGGAACAGGTCGGTGTCCCGGGCCAGCTCGTCCAGCGCCTCGGTGACCCCCGTGTCGCCGGAGTACGTCAGCGACCGCCCGCCGTGCTCGACGCGGACGCCGTACGCCTCCACGGGATGGCGGACCCGCTCGGTGTGCACCGTGAACGGGCCGATCTCGAACGTGGACGGCTTCAGGGTGTGGAAGTCGAAGACCTCGCTCATGGCGGAGGCGGAGGGGGTGTCGTCGTACGCGGTGGTCAGGCGGTGTTCGGTGCCCTCGGGGCCGTAGACCGGTATCGGCGCGCAGCGGCCGCCGTCGTGCCGGTAGTAGCGCGCGACGAAGTACGCGAGCATGTCGATGCAGTGATCGGGATGCAGATGGCTCAGGAAGATCGCGTCGAGGTCGTAGAGACCGCAGTGGCGCTGCAGCTCGCCCAGGGCGCCGTTGCCCATGTCGAGGAGCAACCGGAAGCCGTCGGCCTCGAGGAGGTAGCTCGAGCAGGCCGATTCCGCGGACGGGAACGACCCCGAGCAGCCGACGACGGTGAGCTTCATGAAGCAGAAACCTCCGTTGGCGGGAAGATCGAACGGCAAGATCAAAAGGGCAGGAAACGGGGGTCGTGCGGTTCGTCGAGCGTAAGGCGCAAAAGCGCGGGTCGCGCCTCCGCCAGGGGCCGTTGTGGGCGAACTCACCTGCGCTGTCACCGGTTCGGCTGGACCGGGGGCGCAGAAGGATCCGTAGAGGGCGCGCAATCCTTGGCGCGCGCCGGTAACGTCGTCGTATGGACACGTCCTGGTGGCTGGCGCTCGCGGCGGTGGTACTGCTCGCGCTGGTCGCCACGCTCATCGACGGCTGGGGACGCGGTCGCCGGTACGCCGGACGGCGCCTGAGGCCGCTCGGCCGCGCGGGAACGCGCCCGGCCAAGTCCGCCCGGCCGGCCCCCGGGGACATCTGGTGGGCGGACGTCCCCTACGAGGACCGTGCCGACGCCAAGGACCGGCCGTGTCTGGTGCTGGCCGTGCGCGGGAACCGGGCCACGGTCGCCAAGATCACCAGCAAGTACCACGACGAGCGCGCTGGCGTGATCCCCCTGCCGCCGGGCGCGGTCGGCGACGCCCGAGGCCGGCCGAGCTTCCTGGAGACCGACGAGCTGCGCGAGGTGCCTGTCGGCGACTTCCGGCGACGGGTGGGTGTGGTGGACCCGGTTCTGTGGGACCAGGTACGGCACCTGGCCGGCTGATCACTTCACGTTCACCGTCACCGTCCACTCCTGGATGCCCTTGCACGACATCTGACCGGGTGCCGTCGGCTGGGCGCACAGCGGGCGGGAGGACGTCAGTTTCTCGGTGCCGGTGTGCACCGCCTGGTACGCGGCCGTGGCCTGGCCCGGCTGGATGACGAAGCCGGCGTTGATGCCCTTCAGCGCGCTGCCGCCGGCCATGAGCGGCTTCCAGGGGCGGGACTTGGTGCCGTCGAGGGTGACCCGGACCTCGCCGCCCTTGGCCACGCACACGGTACGGCCACTGTCGGAGGCCCTGAGCTGGACGAGGGCGGCGCAGCCGGCGCCGCTCGGGGACGCGGACGGTGACACCTTGCCGTCACTGCCGCCGGTGTCCTTGCCGCTCTGGGAGCCGCAGCCGGCGAGGAGCAGCGCTGCCGCCGCGAGGGCGCAGAGGGTCGTACGGCGCATGGGGGTTCGCCTTTCTGCCGTGCGTGGCCGTGAGGGGGTCGGCCGCCTGGTGCAGATGTGACGTACCAGTACCGAAAAAGGATCCCGCACGCGGACTGTTTCCGCGTGCGGGACCCCTTGCTCACAGGATGCGGATCAGCTGGTCGTCAGGGCGGTGTCGTCCACGACGAAGCTGGTCTGGAGGGAGGAGTCCTCCACTCCGTTGAACTTCAGGGTGACCGTCTGGCCCGCCAGCGAGGACAGGTCGAAGGTCTTCTGCGCGTAACCCGAGTTCGCGTTGACGTTCGAGTACGTCGCGAGGGTGGTCGAACCGGCGGTCACCGTCAGCTTGTCGTACGCGGTGCTGCCGGTCTCGGCGGTGTCGATGTGCAGGTAGAAGGTGAGCGTGGCCTTGCAGCCGGCCGGGATCGTCACCGACTGGGACAGCGTGTCGGTGTGCGACGAGCCGTAGCCGTCCAGCCAGGCCTTGTAGGAGCCGCTGTGGGCGGCCTCACCGGTGTCGTTGGTGATGACACCGCTGGTCGCGCTCCAGCCGGTGTTGCCCGACTCGAAGCCCGGGTTGGCCAGCAGCTGGGAGGAGGTGCAGCCGCCCCCGCCGGAACCGACGGTCCACGTGAAGGAGGTCGAGCCGGAGGCGCCGGTGGAGTCCTTCGCGGTGACCGTGACCTGGTAGGTGCCCGCGGTGGACGCCGTACCCGAGATCAGGCCGGTGGAGCTGTTGATGGACAGCCCGGTCGGCAGGCCGGAGGCGCTGTAGGTCAGGGCCGCGCCCGCGCTGTCGCCGGCCTGTATCTGCAGGCTGACCGAGCTGCCGGTGGTCGTCGACTGGCTGCCGGGGTTGGTGACGGTCACCGTGTTGCCGCTGGAGCTGCCGGAGGTGAAGGCGGCGGTGCCGTTCGGGGTGCCCCAGCCGGTCGGGCCGTCGTAGCCGGTGCCCGCGGTGCAGAAGTACGAGGTGGAGCAGGAGCCGTTGTTGCCGCTGGTCACGTCGTACAGGTTGCTCGTGTGCGAGTACGGGTACTTCGCCGGGTAGTCGCTGGCGCCCGGGGTGCCCGCGAGGGCGTAGACGCTCGCGATGATCGGCGAGCTGGCGCTGGTGCCGCCGTAGACCGCCCAGCCGGAGCCGCCGTAGGTGTCGTAGACCGCCACACCGGTGGCCGGGTCGGCGACGGCGGAGACGTCGGCCTCCATGCGCTTGGAGCAGCCGGTGTCGGTCTGCCAGCTCGGCTTCGGGTCGTAGGCCGAGCAGCCGGAACCGGTGCCTTCCGTGGAGTTGGTGTGCCACACCGACTCGCTCCAGCCACGGGAGTTGGAGGCGGTGGTGAGAGCGGTGCCGCCGACAGCGGTCACGTACTGGGAGGTCGCCGGGTACTCGGCGCCGTAGGCGGAGTCACCCGCGGAGACGGTGATCGCGACGCCCGGGTGCTTGAAGTACGAGGTGTCCTCGCTGGTCTGGGAGGAGGACTCGGAGCCGCCCCAGCTGTTGGACACGAACTTGGCGCCCAGCGAGACGGCCTCGTTCTCGGCGATACCGAGGTCGGTGTCGTTCGCGGAGTTGGCCTCGACCAGGATGATGCTGCAGTTCGGGCAGACCGCGCTGACCATGTCGATGTCGAGCATCTCTTCACCGGCCCAGCCGGTGTCGTTGGTCGGCAGCGAGGTGGTGGAGCCGGTCTGGCTGACCTGCTTGAAGCAGCCGTTGGCCTTGGTGCAGGACGACAGGCCGTACGTGGAGCGGTAGGTGGCCAGGTCCGACTCGGCGTTGGGGTCGTTGTAGGCGTCCACGATGCCGACGGTCATGCCCGAACCGGCCGCGGTGGGCAGGTTGTAGGCGCTGTGCAGGTTGGCCGGGGAGAGGCCGGAGGGCGCGGCCGCGAGCGCGGCGGTCAGGCGCTGCTTGATGTCGGTGCGGCGCTGGGCGAAGCAGGACGCGTAGCCCGGCTTGGCCTGGGCGCACAGGTGCTGGGTCGGCACCTTCTGGCCGGCCTTGCCGGTGGCGTGGAAGGTCTGCCGCTCGGGCGCGGTCAGCGCCTTGGCGTTCTGCGCGACCTTCGAGGTGTGCGGGTGGGCCGCTGCGGTCTGCGCGCCGGCCGTCGGTGCGGCGGTGAATCCGGCGACGGTGAGGGCGAGGGCGGGGAAGGCGACGGCGACGAGTCTTCGCAGACTCCGTCTCCGCCGCGTCGGGCGTGACTCACGCATGGGTACTGCCTCCGGTAGACGTGGGGTATCGCACTGGATTGGCAGGCCCGTGACGCGCGTAGCGGCGGCAGAACCGCGCAGTCATGAGCATGACACTCGCAGGCACCTGACAGTCCCGCCGAGTGAGCGTGACATGTCAGGCTGCGGGAGGAACCGTAGTTCTGGCCCCGGGGCCACCGGCAGTACTCAAAGCAATTCTTTGCCCGGCCATAGGAATGGCTTAGCCCCCTCATGGAGGGGGCTGGGGCGGGCCTGCGGCGGGATCAGGCCCAGAGCTGACCCTGCAGCGTCTCGATGGCCTCCTCGGTGGTGGCCGCCGTGTAGACGCCGGTCGACAGGTACTTCCAGCCGCCGTCGGCCACGATGAAGACGATGTCGGCGGACTCCCCCGCCTTGACCGCCTTGCGGCCCACACCGATCGCCGCGTGCAGGGCGGCGCCGGTCGAGACGCCCGCGAAGATGCCCTCCTGCTGCAGGAGTTCGCGGGTGCGGGTGACCGCGTCGGCCGAGCCGACCGAGAAGCGGGTGGTGAGGACCGAGGCGTCGTACAGCTCGGGGACGAAGCCCTCGTCCAGGTTCCGCAGGCCGTACACCAGGTCGTCGTAGCGCGGTTCGGCGGCCACGATCTGGATGCCCGGCTTCTGCTCGCGCAGATAGCGGCCGACGCCCATCAGGGTGCCGGTGGTGCCGAGGCCCGCGACGAAGTGGGTGATCGAGGGGAGGTCGGCGAGGATCTCGGGGCCCGTGGTGGCGTAGTGGGCGCCCGCGTTGTCCGGGTTGCCGTACTGGTAGAGCATCACCCAGTCGGGGTGCTCGGCGGCCAGTTCCTTGGCCACGCGCACGGCGGTGTTGGAGCCGCCCGCGGCCGGGGACGAGATGATCTCCGCGCCCCACATGCCGAGCAGGTCCCGGCGCTCCTGCGAGGTGTTCTCCGGCATCACGCACACCATGCGGTAGCCCTTGAGCTTGGCCGCCATGGCCAGGGAGATGCCGGTGTTGCCGGAGGTGGGCTCGAGGATGGTGCAGCCCGGGGTGAGCCGGCCGTCCTTCTCCGCCTGCTCGATCATGTGCAGCGCGGGACGGTCCTTGACCGAGCCGGTGGGGTTGCGGTCCTCCAGCTTGGCCCAGATACGGACGTCGGCGGACGGCGAGAGCCGCGGCAGGCGCACCAGAGGGGTGTTGCCCACCGCGGCCAGCGGGGAGTCGTAGCGCATCGCTGCTCAGCGGCCGATCAGCGCATGCCGCCGGCCACGGCCGGCAGGATCGTCACGGTGTCGCCGTCGGACAGCTTGGTGTCGATGCCGTCGATGAAGCGGACGTCCTCGTCGTTCAGGTACACGTTGACGAAGCGGCGCAGCTTGCCCTCGTCCACGATGCGGGCCTGGATGCCCGCGTGCCGGGTCTCGAGGTCGGCGAACAGCTCGGTGAGGGTGTTCCCGCTGCCCTCCACCGCCTTCTGGCCGTCCGTGTAGGTGCGGAGGATGGTGGGGATGCGGACCTCGATGGCCATGGCTCAGGGCTCCTGTCGGGAGTATCGGAAAAGATGGGCACGCGGCGGCGCACGCCGCGGCTCACGGCCGTACGGCGGCGGGAAACGTCAACAGATGGCGCTGTTCAGCCTGCACAGGTCGACGTGCAGCCGCGCCACGAGCAGCGTGCCCGGCGCCTTCTCGCTCACGTCGTTCAGAACCATGCGCTCATCGTAACGATTCCCGGTCCGGACATCGGAGTGTGATCTCGCATGCTGGATGAAATCTGACCGCATCGCGGGATCAGTAGGAGTCCACCACCGCGACCTCCTCCTCCGTGACCTCGCCGTCCACGATCCGGAAGGAGCGGAACTGGAACTCGCCGAGGCCGTCGGTGTCGGCGGTGGAGACGAGGACGTAGTGGGCGCCGGGTTCGTTGGCGTAGGAGATGTCGGTGCGCGAGGGGTAGGCCTCGGTGGCGGTGTGGGAGTGGTAGATGACCACCGGGTCCTCGTCGCGGTCGTCCAGCTCGCGGTAGAGCTTGAGCAGGTCGCCCGAGTCGAACTCGTAGAAGGTGGGCGACATGGCCGCGTTCAGCATGGGGATGAAGCGCTCGGGGCGGTCCGCGCCCGCCGGGCCCGCGACGACGCCGCACGCCTCGTCGGGGTGGTCCTTGCGGGCGTGGGCGACGATCTGGTCGTAGAGGGCCTGGGTGATGGTCAGCATGTCGGTCAGGATAAGCAGAAGGGCCGTTCCGTACCGATGGCTGGTACGGAACGGCCCATATGCCGGACGTCCTGAGCGGCAGCCGCAGCGGGGCACCACGAGAGCCCCGTGCGGCTGGACGTCCCTTGGGGGATGGTCAGCGCTTGCGGAAGGCCGCGGCCTCCGGGTTGCGGCGCCTGAGCACCCAGTAGGAGACGCCGAGGATCGCGGCCCACAGCGGAGCACAGTAAAGCGACACCCGGGCGTCCTTGTCGATGCCCATGAGCACGATCACCATGAAGATGAACAGCAGGGCGAAGACGCTCGTGTACGGCGCCCCCGGCGCGCGGAACTCGCTCTGCGGCAGCAGCCCGCGGTTCGCCTTCGACCGGTAGCGGATCTGGCAGACCAGGATGACGATCCAGGCCCACATGCCGGAGATGGTCGCGAAGGAGACGACGTAGTCGAACGCTTTGCCCGGCCACTGGTAGTTGATCCAGACGCCGACCAGCATCAGCGCGGCGGAGAACGTCGTGCCGACCAGCGGGGTGCCGCTGCGTGTCAGCTTGGTGAAGAACTTCGGGCCCTGGCTGTTGAGCGCCAGGTCACGCAGCATGCGGCCGGTGGAGTACATGCCGGAGTTGCAGGAGGAGAGCGCGGCCGTGAGGACGACGAAGTTCACGATGCCGGCGCCGGCGGCCAGGCCCATCTTCTGGAAGGCGGCGACGAAGGGGCTCACACCCGGGTGGAAGTTGGTCCACGGCACGACCGACAGGATCATGATCAGTGCGCCGACGTAGAAGACGGCGATCCGCCACGGCACGGTGTTGATCGCCTTGGGCAGCACCTTCTTGGGGTCCTTGGACTCGCCCGCGGTGACTCCGACCAGCTCGACGGCGAGGAAGGCGAACATGACCATCTGCAGGGTCATCAGCGTGTTGCCGACGCCGTGCGGGAAGAAGCCGCCGTCGTTCCACAGGTGGGCGACGGAGGCGGTGTCACCGGCGTCGGAGAAGCCGATCGTCAGGATGCCGGCGCAGATCAGGATCATGCCGATGATCGCGGTGACCTTGACCATGGAGAACCAGAACTCCAGCTCGCCGAAGAGCTTCACGGAGATCAGGTTGGCGCCGTACAGCACGACCGTGAAGATCAGGGCCGAGACCCACTGCGGGATGTCGAACCAGTACGTCATGTAGGCAGCCGCGGCCGTGACCTCGGTGATGCCCGTGACCACCCAGAACAGCCAGTACGTCCAGCCGGTGACGAAGCCCGCGAAGGGGCCGATGAACTCGCGCGCGTACTCCGAGAACGAGCCCGACACCGGGCGGTACATCAGCAGCTCGCCGAGGGCCCGCATGATCAGGAAGATGACGAGGCCCGCGATGGCGTAGGCCAGGATCAGACTGGGGCCGGCCTTGGAAATGCCCTTGCCCGCGCCGAGGAACAGGCCGGTGCCGATGGCACCGCCGATGGCGATCATCTGGATCTGCCGGGACCCGAGCCCGCGCTGGTATCCCTCGCCGCCCTCGCTGTCGGCCCGCGCGGCGTCCTTGCCGTCGCGATGCTGGTCGACCTGCGCTGAGGTCATGTGTGGTGCGCCTTTCTCCATGCCGATCCGGACCTTTCGTCGGCCTCGGATCGGGTTTCGATCCCCCCGGATTGCTGGAGTTGTTGCCTGGCCGACGGTCGTCGGCTCGGTGGCGCACCCGGCCGGACATGGGTGGTGTCGGCCGGGCGGTCGTGAAGATCTATCACGGCCGCAATATTGATCACAGGGGCGCGATGTGGCGCATCACACAGGGAAAAGCGGACAAAGAGCGCTCGAATGCGGCAAAACAGGCCGCAACGGTAACGCGATCGTTATCCGGATTTGAGCGTCCGCTGAGCGAACACTCGTCCACCGCAAAACCCGACAGGTCAGGGCATCAGGGTGTTCACCAGGGTCTCCTGGAGTCCGCCCAGCCACAGGTAGGCCATCACCATCGGCTTGCGCGGGTCCTCGTCCGGGAGCCGGTAGAGCAGGTCGGTGTCGTCCTCGTCGGTGATCTCCAGCCGGATGCCGATCGCGAGCCGCAGGTCGTTGAGGGCACCGAGCCACAGCTTCGAGTCGTCCGGGTTCAGCTTCAGCACCGCCCCGCCCTCGTCCACCGGGGCGAGCGCGTCCAGGGCGCGGATGACCGCGAGCGCGTTCTCGCGTTTGCCCGCGCGCAGGTCGTTCTCGGTGTACCGGCGGAACTCGGCGGAGTGCGCCTGCCGCTCCTCCGCCTCGGCGGGCGAGTCCGGGGCCTGCTCGGGGTCGCTGTAGGCGTCCGGGAAGAGCCTTCTGAGCACCGGATCGGCGGGCGGCTCGCTCGGGCCCTCCGCGAACAGCTCGGCGAGCGGGTCCTTGGGGCTGTCGGCACCCGGCCCGGGGCCGATGAGCTCCAGGAGCTGGACGGCCAGCGACCGGATGATGGAGATCTCGACGTCGTCGAGCGCGACGGCCGCGCCGCCGCCGGGGAGCGGTTCGAAATGTCCGGGCATGTAAATGAGTTCGCTACTTCCGGTCCTGCTGCAGGGTGGCCCACAGACCGTAGCCGTGCATCGCCTGCACGTCGCGCTCCATCTCCTCGCGGCTCCCGCTGGAGACGACCGCCCGGCCCTTGTGGTGGACGTCGAGCATGAGCTTGGTGGCCTTGTCCTTGGAGTACCCGAAATACGTCTGGAAGACGTACGTCACATAGCTCATGAGGTTGACCGGGTCGTTGTGCACGATCGTGACCCAAGGGACGTCGGGCTCGGGTACGGCGAAGACCTCCTCCGCCGACTCGGTGCGTTCGATCTCTAGGGGCGCGGGTGACGTCACAGTGCCCATGCTGCCACGCGGCCCGGAAATCGTCACACCGACGAAAAGGGAGTACGATCTGTCGTCATGAACACAGCGGACCTTGGGCTGCCGGTGGATGTTCCGTCGACGGCGCTCTTCACGGACCAGTACGAGCTGACGATGCTGCAGGCCGCCCTGAAGGCCGGAACGGCCGAACGGCGGAGCGTGTTCGAGGTCTTCACCAGGCGGCTGCCGGACGGGCGTCGCTACGGCGTCGTGGCGGGCACCGGGCGCGTCCTGGACGCGGTGGAGAACTTCCGCTTCGACGCGGACGTCCTCGGCTTCCTGCGCGAGCGGCAGATCGTCGACGAGGAGACCCTGAAGTGGCTCGCCGACTACCGCTTCGGCGGGGACGTCTGGGGCTACCCCGAGGGCGAGGTCTACTTCCCCGGCTCGCCGATCGTGCGGGTCGAGGGCACCTTCGCCGAGTGCGTGCTGCTGGAGACGGTGATCCTCTCCATCCTCAACCACGACTCCGCGATCGCCGCCGCGGCCTCCCGGATGGCCTCCGCCGCCGGGGACCGCCCGCTGATCGAGATGGGCGCCCGCCGCACCCACGAGCTGGCGGCGGTCGCCGCCGCGCGCGCCGCGTACGTCGGCGGTTTCGCGACCACCTCCGACCTCGCGGCCGGCTTCCGCTACGGCATCCCGACGGTCGGCACCTCGGCCCACGCCTTCACCCTGCTCCACGACCGCGAACGGGACGCCTTCCAGGCCCAGGTCGACACCCTCGGCCGGGGCACCACCCTGCTCGTGGACACCTACGACGTCGCCGAGGCCGTCCGTACGGCGGTGGAGGTGGCCGGCCCCGAGCTGGGCGCGGTCCGCATCGACTCCGGCGACCTGCTGCTCGTGGCGCACCGGGTGCGGCAGCAGCTGGACGAGCTGGGCGCGACGAACACCAAGATCGTGGTCACCTCCGACCTGGACGAGTACGCGATCGCCTCCCTCGCCGCCGCACCCGTGGACGCGTACGGCGTCGGCACCCAGCTGGTGACCGGCTCCGGGCACCCGACCGCCTCCATGGTCTACAAGCTGGTCGCCCGCGCCGAGACCGCCGACCCGAAGGCGCCGCTGATGCCGGTCGCGAAGAAGTCCAGCGGCGGCAAGACCTCCCTCGGGGGCCGCAAGTGGGCGGCGCGCCGGCTGGACGAGGACGGGGTGGCGGAAGCCGAGGTCGTGGGCACCGGCGCGGTACCGGCGGAGCTCGCCGACCGGCAGCTCCTGGTGGAGCTGATCAAGGGCGGGGACGTCGTCGCCCGCGAACCCCTGGACGTACCGCGCGACCGCCACACCGCCGCGCGCGCGAACCTCCCCCTCTCGGCGATCCAGCTCTCCCGAGGGGAACCTGTCATTCCGACGGAGTACGTCCAGGGGCGCTCGGGTAGCTAAAGCGGGACCGCCGTCCGCTCCACCCGCGCCCCCTCCCCTACGGGGCCGTAAGTCTCTAGGCTCAGTTACTTAATCCTCAGTCGAAGGACACCCACCATGCGCCGCGCCTTGATCGTCGTAGACGTGCAGAACGACTTCTGCGAGGGGGGCAGCCTCGCGGTGGCGGGCGGCGCGGACGTGGCCGCCGCGATCACCGAGCTGATCGGCCAGGCGGCGGGCACCGGATACCGCCATGTGGTGGCCACCCGGGACCACCACATCGCCCCCGGCGGCCACTTCGCCGACAACCCCGACTTCGTCCACTCCTGGCCCGCGCACTGTGTCGCGGGCACGGAGGGGGTGGGCTTCCACCCCAACTTCGCCCCCGCCGTCGCCTCCGGCGCCGTCGACGCGGTGTTCTCCAAGGGGGAGTACTCGGCGGCCTACAGCGGCTTCGAGGGCCAGGAGGAGAACGGCACGTCCCTGGCCGACTGGCTCCGCGCCCGCCACATCGACGAGGTCGACGTGGTCGGCATAGCCACGGACCACTGCGTACGGGCCACCGCCCTGGACGCCTTGAGAGAGGGCTTCCGCACCCAGGTCCTGCTGGACCTCACGGCGGGGGTGGCACCGGAGACGACGGAGAGGGCGCTGGAGGAGCTGCGGGAGGCCGGGGTGGAGCTCACCGGTAAGCCCGTGGTCAGTGGCTAGGGGTCACTGAACCACCGCCGACCTGCGCAGCAGCGCCCGGATGGGATGCCACAGCTCGGTCACGATGACACCGTTGTCGGTCGGGGCCGTGCGCCATATCAGGCCGTCCGGGTGGTGCAGCACGGCCGTGATCTCGTCCGGCGTCGGAGGCGCGGCGTTCCCCCGCAGGTAGATCGCGCGGAACCCCAGGTTGCGCAGCCTGGTCAGGGCCCGGGCACGGTTGTGGGCGTGCACCAGTACCCGCACCCCGGCGGAGTCGTAGGGCAGGTTCAGTGCCACCACGACCGTCCCGTTCGGCAGCTTGCAGAAGCCTCCAGCGGCCATGCGGTCACATCCCCGTTTCGGTCGGTGTCAATAAGCGGTCCACAGGACGCACCTAAACACGACCGATGGCGACCCGCCAAGGGGTTGCCGTCGATACGTGTCTGACCTGCGAAAACGTGGACTGCTTCACCGCGGGGCCGATCTTGAGCAAGATCGTCGAGCCGTTCCCTGCCCCCCGGTGATCACGATCTTGGTGCCGGTGTCAGTGATCTTCACGCCCCCGGTGGGGTTCGCCGGGTCGCAGGAGGTGCTGGTGTGCGAGTCGATCGGCAGGGTCGCACCGGAACCCGGGTGGCCGTTGGCGGAGTTGGTGTCGTTGTCCGCCTGGGAGGTGACCCACTCCAGGATCTGCCGGGCCCATGACTCCGTGCGCCCCCCGTGCACCGGTACCGTGGGTTAGGTCACGCTTACCGGGTGTCCGGCTCGGGCATGCACGCGAAGAGAGTCGAATGGTGCCCCCATCCGAAGAATCCCCGAAGACTTCCGAGGACACGATTGCCATGCCTCGTCCGACTGCCGCACAGCTCGCTTACGGTTCGTGCACCGTGATCTTCTCGACGCTCGCCATGCTGCTGCTGTCCCAGACGAGTTCGGGCCTCGGGGTCACCGTCATCGCCCTCGCGGCGCTGGCCCTCGGGCTGCTCGTGGCCATGACGGTACCGCTGCCGAAGGTCCGCACGACCGAGCTGCCGGCCGGGGCACCGGACGGATCCCCCGAGTCCGCGCCTCAGGAGCAGCCGGTGTCCACCGCACTGTGAACCGTGTACCGCCGGCGCTCAACCGGTGCTGACCACCACCGTCTTGGCCGCCTTGTCGTGCAGCCCCTGCTTGTAGGGCTTGTCGAAGTAGCTCCAACCGCCGCAGATCGCAGTCCAGATGCAGGCGCAGCAGAAGGCGAACGGCACCCACAGCACCAGGGCGCGGATCAGGTTGGTCTGCACCGAGGGGGTGGCACCGTTGTCCAGGTTCGCCACCCGCATGTTGAACCACTTCTTGCCGAGGGTCTGGCCGTACTGGGTCATCATGAACGTGTCGTACGCGATGTACAGCACGGCCGCGACGAAGGACTGGGCCACGGACCGGCCGACCTCGACACGGTCGTTGTTCATGGTGTACTCGCGCACGCCGAACGCCCAGGTGAGCAGCCAGACGACGATGCCGACGAGGATCATGTCGATGATCCTCGCCAGCGTCCGCTTGCCGCTGCCGGCGAGCGGGGGCATGCCGGCGAGCGGGTCGGTGGGGTAACCGCCGGCGCCATAGGGGCCGGTGCCGTAGGGACCTGCGCCTCCGTACGGGCCGCCGCCGTAAGGAGGGGGCTGTTCTCCGCCGTACGGCGGAGGTGGCTGGTCGCCGTACGGCGGCGGTGGCTCGCCGCTGCCGTACGGGGGTGGCTGGTTGCCGCCCGGGGGCTGCTGGGCGCCGCCGGGCGGGGTGTCGTACGGCGAGCCCGCCCCCTGGTCCGACGGGGGCCGCTTCCTGAACGGGTCGTCCTCGGGGGGCTGCTCTCCGGAGCCGGGGGGCGGTTCGCTGCTCATGGCCCGAGTGGACCGCGAACGCCTCGGCTCCGCATCCGGCGGACCGCCTTACGGAGTACGGCCGTCCGGATGACGGCCGTGCCCCGCGTTCAGCCCGCGACGAAGGTGTGCGCCGCCTTGTCGTGCCAGCACTGGTGCCAGGGCCGGTCGAACAGGCACCACAGCACGCCCACGATCCCGATGCCGAGCAGGCCGGGCACGCTGTAGACCAGCCAGCGGCGCAGCGCCGGGCCGAAGGCCGGCGGCTCGTGCGCCTCGATGTCCCGGACCTCGATGCCGAGCAGCTTCTTGCCGAGGGTGCGGCCCCACTTGACGGTCGGCAGCACCTCGTACCCGACGCCGACGAGCAGCAGGACGGCGAGCACGACGCCGAGGCTGGTGGCGGTCGTGCCGTCGAGCAGCCAGACGGTGACCTCGTGGCCGGACAGCCTGGCCGCGTCGATCTTCTGCTGGACGTGGTCGACGGCCCTGCTGCCGAGCGGTACGGCGGCGACGCCCGTCACGGCGCACACGGCCAGGGTGTCGATCAGCCGGGCGGCGAACCGCTTGCCGAGTCCGGCCGGACGGGCGGCGGCCTGCCGGCGCGCGGCCGCCTGGAACACGTCCTCCACCGGCGGCTTCCACGGCGCCACGGGCTGTTCGTCCGCACCACCGGCCAGCTGGTGCACCTGCTGCGCCCAGGACGCCTGCCCGCCGCCGGGCCCGCTGGTCACCGGGGCGACCGGGACACCGGCCTGCGCCGGCACCGAGGGCGCCACGGCCGACTGGGCAGGCTGTGCGGGCTGGGCCTGCGGTGCCTGCGCGGCGGCGCGGGCGGAGGCGGCCTTGCCGGCACCGAAGCCGGGGCCTGCGGCCGGGAAACCGGCGGAGGGGTTCGAGGCAGCGGGGTTCCCGGCGGAGGGCGGCGTGGACGCGCCGACGGGACCCTGCGGGCCGAAGCCACCGGGCGCCGCGGACGAACCGGCCGCACCCGCACCCGAGCCCGACGCCCCCGCCCCGTCGGGCGCCGGCGAGCCGGAAGCACGCGGGTCGGCGCCGGCGCTCCGCGCCCCCTGTGCGTCGAAAGGGGACCCCGGTCCCCGGGCGCCGTATCCCGTGCCGCCGGCCGCGCCGTGCGACCCGGCACCGGAGTCCGCCCCGAATTCCGGGCCGGAGGTCTGCGGGCCTGAGGTCTGCGGGCCGGACGCGGGCTGTGCGCCCTGCCGGCTCTGGCCGGGCACCGGGCGGAACGTCATCGTGCCGTCGTCCCTGACAGCCGCGGGCCCCGGGATCGGGCGGCGGAAGATGAAGGTGCCGCCGGGGTCCTGGTCGTCGCCCTCCGCGGGCGTCGTCGGGCCGCCGGCGCCGCTCGCCTGGCCGGCCGGCCGGTCCGCGCCTTCCGCGGACACCCTCGGGTCGGCGCCCCAGGCGGTGCGCCCGTCACGGGCTCCGTGCTGCCCTGCACCATGACCACCGGCGCCGGGCTGCCCCACGCCGTGGCCGCCGGCGCCCTGCTGCCCGTGCGGGCCCTGGGCAGCCGATGGCCCGGCGCCCCAGTCACCCGGCCCCGCCCGACCGCCGGCGCCCGTCGATCCGGCGCCCCGGCCGGCGGCGCCGGCCTGCCCACCCGTGCCCTGGTCGCCGTACCCGGCGTGCCCCGCACCGATTGGGCCGTCGGTGCCCCAGGCGGCACCGGCCCCGCCCTGGCCGTCGGGCGCCCACGTACCCGGCCCGTCCTGGCCGGAGGGCATCGGCTGGGGATCCTCGTCGAAGAAGTGCGGGCCCGTCTCTTCGACGGCCGGGGCCGCGGGACGGACACCGGGCGGCGGGATGAGCGGTTCGCCGTCCTTCGGCGCCGGG
Source organism: Streptomyces sp. RB17 (assembly GCF_009604455.1). GTDB lineage: Bacteria > Actinomycetota > Actinomycetes > Streptomycetales > Streptomycetaceae > Streptomyces. Next base: position 124,988 of record NZ_WEGL01000001.1, on the reverse strand, counting down.
CGGCTGGTGCCGGGCACCCAGGAGGCGCCGTTCCAGTACCGGACGTATCCGGGGATGGACGGGTCCGGGTAGTAGCCCTCGCGGGGCCTGTCGTCACCTGGGGCCGGGGTTGGGGCGCTCATGTCCGTCGTCCCGTATCTGCTCGGGGGTGGGATGGGGGCCTCCACATCTATCAGACCGCGGCAGCCCGCAGCGCCAGTCCCGCAGGACCCACCCCTTTCCGGGCAATCCCGTACCCGGCCCTCACACGTGAAGCGAAAAAAATTCTCCCGAACCCGCGTAATGGCCCGGCCCCTGCCCCCTCTCCCCCGGTGCGGGCCCGTTCCGAGCGGACCCGGCAGACCCCTGGCAGAAAGGACCCGCAGGTCATGCATCACACCGTGGTGGAACGGGAGCTGGAACTGAGGCTCATCCTGTCGCCGGAGCGCGGCATCCCGGTGCCGGCCCGGCTGAGCTACCGCTCCGACGATCCGTACGCCGTCCACATCACCTTCCACATCAACTCCGACTCCCCCGTCAACTGGACGTTCGCCCGCGATCTGCTGGTGGAGGGCGTGTTCCGGCCGTGCGGGCAGGGGGACGTGCGGGTGTGGCCGTCGAAGGCGGAGGGGCGCAGTGTCGTGCTGATGGCGCTGAGCTCGCCGGACGGGGACGCGCTGCTGGAGGCGCCGGTCCCGCAGGTGTCGGCCTGGCTGGAGCGGACGCTGCGGGCCGTGCCGCCGGGGGCCGAGGGCGGGCAGCTGGGCATCGACGACGCGCTCGACCAGCTGCTCGCCCGGTGAGGCGCGGTACCGGGGACTCAGAGCACCTTGCCCGGGTTGAGGATGCCCAAGGGGTCGAAGGCCTGCTTCACCGCGCGCTGCATCTCGACCCCGACCGGGCCGATCTCCCGGGCCAGCCACTCCTTCTTCAGCACGCCGACGCCGTGTTCGCCGGTGATGGTGCCGCCGAGCTGCAGGCCGAGGGCCATGATCTCGTCGAAGGACTCGCGGGCCCGCCGGGACTCGTCGGGGTCCGCCGCGTCGAAGCAGACGGTGGGGTGGGTGTTGCCGTCGCCGGCGTGCGCGCAGACGCCGATGGTCAGGTCGTACTTCTCGGCGATCCGCTCGACGCCCTCCAGCATCGCGGCGAGCTGCGAGCGGGGCACGCACACGTCGTCGATCATCGTCGTGCCCTTGACCGCCTCCAGCGCGGTCAGCGAGAGCCGCCGGGCCTTCAGCAGCATCTCGGACTCGGCGGCGTCCTCGGCCGGGACCACCTCGGTGGCGCCGGCGGCCTCGCACAGCGCGCCGACGGCGGCGAGGTCGGCGGCCGGGTCCGGGGTGTCGAAGGCGGCCAGCAGCAGCGCCTCGGTGGTCTCCGGGAGGTCCATGCGGGCGAGGTCGTTGACCGCCTTGACGGTCGTACGGTCCATCAGTTCGAGGAGGGACGGGACGTGACCGCCCTCCATGATCCGGCAGACGGCGTCGCAGGCGGCCGCCGCGGAGGGGAACTCGGCGGCCAGCACCAGCTGCTGCGGCGGCTTGGGCCTGAGCGCGAGCACGGCACGTACGACGATGCCGAGCGAGCCCTCGGAGCCGACGAACAGGCGGGTGAGGTCGTAGCCCGCGACCCCCTTCGCCGTACGGCGGCCGGTGGACAGCAGACGGCCGTCGGCCAGGACCACGTCGAGGCCGAGCACGTACTCGGCCGTGACCCCGTACTTGACGCAGCACAGGCCGCCGGACCCCGTGCCGATGTTGCCGCCGATGGTGCACATCTCCCAGCTGGAGGGGTCCGGCGGGTAGTACAGGCCGTGTTCCTCGACCGCGCGGGACAGGGTCGCGTTGATCACGCCGGGTTCGACCACGGCGATCCGGTCGACGGGGCTGATCTCCAGGATGCGGTCCATCTTGGTGAGCGACAGCACGATGCAGCCGTCGGTGGCGTTCGCCGCGCCGGACAGGCCGCTGCGGGCGCCCTGCGGGACCACCGGGACGCGCAGTTCGGTGGCGGTGCGCATGACGTGCTGGACCTGTTCGACGGTGCGCGGCAGGACGACGACGGCCGGGGAGCCGGCCGGGCAGAAGCTCGCCATGTCGTTGGCGTAGGAGGTGGTGACCTCGGGGTCGGTCAGGACGGCCTCGGCGGGCAGGCCGGACAGGAGCCGGTCGGTGAGGCTGCCGGTCGCCACAGCGTCTTCGGAACGGGGCGCTTCGATACGGCTCATGATCTCAGGTTCGCACTCACGGCCATCGGTGTGAACCCGTCCGTGCTCGGCGGGGTCCGGGCCGCCGGGGCAGGCTTTCGGCCACCGGTGCCGCGGATCGCACCGCGAGGCTGTGGTGGCCCTCGGGGGCCGGTGTGCCCGGTGCGTGCCGATGTCGTGCCCCGCCTGTCCCCCGTGTGACCGGCCGGGGCACGCCCCTCTCCCCCACCAGGGGCCCCGCCGCTGCCCGGCACCTCCCCGGCACAACCGGCGGTCCCGCTTCCGGGCAGTGGGCGAAGGCACCGAAAACCCTTCTGTCCGCGGCCGGTCGAGGCTCCATAGCATCCCCTTCGACCGAGTTCGCACGGTGATGTCCGTACGGGGAGGGAACATGCGCAGAATCATCGCGGCCACCGTCGCCGCCCTGGCCGCCGTCCTGCTGAGCGTGGGCACGGCGTCGGCCGCCGGCCACGGCGACCACCGCGACCTGACCGCCGACGTACCCGCGGGACCGACCAGGCACTGCGTCACCACGGCCGAGCAGCGCGACCTGGCCTCCTGGGCCTGTGCCGGCTCGACCCTGCTGGCGAACGGCAAGGTGGAACAGCTCGACGGCTCCGCCGCGAAACCGACCGTCACGACGCAGGCCTCGCCCGCCGACGACGAGGACTCCTGGTGCGAGCCGACCGGCCTGTGCACCCGGCTGATCAGCGACTACATCCGCGAGACCAAGGCGAACATCTGGTACGGCTACGGGGACCGGACCGTCGGCTCCTACGACGCGGTCCTGCGCAACAACCTCAACGGCCGCCAGCCCCGCCTGACCACCACCCTCATCCTCGACGAGGGGCCGCCCCTGTACTTCCCGACCGTCAGCACCCAGTGCTACGAGGAGATCTCCTTCTGGCCGGACAACCCCTGCGGCACCGACACCATGGGCGGCGCCTACCTCAACGGGCCGATGGCCCGCTGGGACAGCGGGCCGCGTTACGGGGACCGGCTGGAGAACTCCAACGAGTACTACCATGCGCTGGACGCCTCGTGGGTTCCCACCGGGTACGCGCCGTTGTCCGGCAGGCTCTTCGAGACGCCGTACTTCAACTGCTACGGCTCGGATCCCTGCTACTTCCCGCCGGAGTGACGCGGGAGTGAGGGGCACGAAGGGGTGACAGCAGTGCACCGGCCGCCGCACACCTGGTCGGACGTCCCGCTCGCGCGGCCCTCGTCGGCGCGCGGGCGGGAAGTCCCCGTCGAGATCGGCCAAGAGGGCCGGACCTACGCGCGTACGGGCGACTCCGGCTGGCACATGACCGTCTGCTGGTACGCCGGGCCCGGCCACTCCGTGCGCGTGCCCGGTGATCCGGTTCCCGAACGCGCCGCGGCCGACCGGGCGATCGTCGAGGAGGAGGCCAACTCCTACCTTGCGGACGCCGGAATCCCGCCGCGCCCGCCCGGCTTCACCTGGTACCTGGAGATCCCGCCGGGGCGCACCCTCGCCGGCCTCTGGCAGCTGATCGACCGGCACGAGCGGGAGCTGCCGGGCGCCGCTCCCCACCCGCGCGAGACGGCCACGGCCATCGCGAGGGCCGTGGCCGTCTTCTACGCCTAGAGGTTGCCGCGCTTGGCCTGCTCGCGCTCGATCGCCTCGAACAGGGCCTTGAAGTTGCCCTTGCCGAAGCCCATCGAGCCGTGCCGTTCGATGATCTCGAAGAAGACCGTCGGGCGGTCCTGGACCGGCTTGGTGAAGATCTGCAGCAGATAGCCGTCCTCGTCGCGGTCGGCGAGGATCTTCAGCTCGCGCAGGGTCTCGATCGGCACCCGGGTGTCGCCGACCCACTCACCGAGGGTGTCGTAGTAGGAGTCGGGGGTGTCCAGGAACTCGACGCCGGCCGCGCGCATGGTGCGGACGGTCTGCACGATGTCGCCCGTGTTCAGCGCGATGTGCTGGACGCCGGCGCCGCCGTAGAACTCGAGGTACTCGTCGATCTGGGACTTCTTCTTGGCGATCGCGGGCTCGTTGATCGGGAACTTGACCTTGAGGGTGCCGTCCGCGACGACCTTCGACATCAGCGCGCTGTACTCGGTGGCGATGTCGTCGCCCACGAACTCCTTCATGTTCGTGAAGCCCATGACCTTGTTGTAGAACCCGACCCACTCGTTCATCCGGCCGAGTTCGACGTTGCCGACGCAGTGGTCGATGGCCTGGAAGGTGCGCTGGGCGGGCGGTTCGACGATCGGCTTCGCGGCGACGTAACCGGGCAGGTAGGGGCCGTCGTAGCCGGAGCGGTCGACCAGGGTGTGGCGGGTCTCGCCGTAGGTGGCGATCGCGGCGAGGACGACGGTGCCGTGCTCGTCCTTCACCTCGTACGGCTCGACGACCGAGCGGGCGCCGTGCTCGACGGCGTAGGCGTGGGCGGCGCGGGCGTCCGGGACCTCGATGGCCAGGTCGATGACGCCGTCGCCGTGCTCGGCCACGTGCTGGGCGAGGAAGGTGCCCCAGGCGCCGGTCGGCTTGATCACCGAGGTGAACACGAAGCGGGCGGAGCCGTTCTCGAGCACGTAACTGGCGGTCTCGCGGCTGCCGTTCTCCGGTCCGGAGTAGGCGACCAGCTGCATGCCGAAGGCGGTGGAGTAGTAGTGCGCCGCCTGCTTGGCGTTGCCCACGGCGAAGACGACCGCGTCCATTCCCTTGACCGGGAAGGGGTCGGCCTGCCGGGCGGTGTCGGGAGTGTGGTGAGTGGTCTGCGTCATAGCGGAAGCGTGGACCCGCCCTGCAAGGTGCGCAATAGTTTCCGCATTCACTGGGCAACCTGTTCAGTGATACGGCCGTGTTGTCGGCCTTTCTGTACAGGATGCCCATCCCTGGGGGTGCCGTGACGATCGATCATCTGGACGGGCGGATCATCGTGCTCCTCGCCCGGGAGCCGCGCATCGGCGTGCTGGAGATGTCCCGGCGGCTCGGCGTCGCCCGGGGCACGGTGCAGGCACGCCTGGACCGGCTCCAGTCGAACGGGGTCATCCGGGGCTTCGGTCCGCAGGTGGACCCGGCGGCCCTCGGTTACCCGGTGACGGCCTTCGCCACGCTGCAGATCCGGCAGGGCCAGGGGTCCGATGTCCGGGCGCACCTGGCGACCGTGCCGGAGGTGCTGGAGCTGCTGACCACCACCGGCAGCGGCGACATGCTGTGCCGCCTGGTGGCCCGCTCCAACGCCGATCTCCAGCGGGTGATCGACCGGGTCGTCGGTTTCGACGGCATCGTCCGGGCCTCCACGGCGATCGTCATGGAGAACCCGGTTCCGCTGCGGATCATCCCGCTGGTGGAGCAGGCGGCTGCGGACACGAACAGCAGTGGCGCATCATGATGCACACTCTCTACACTCTGATGCATGAGGACCACAGTCGACCTCCCCCAGGACCTGATCCAGGAAGCCAAACTGCGGGCCGCGCGCAGGCGCGTCACGGTCAGTGCGGTGATAGAGGATGCGTTGCGGGCGTCGTTCGCGCGGGATGTGGTGGCGGCCAAGAACATCGTGAAGCTGACCACCGACCCGGGCGGCCGGGGACCGCGCCCGGGCGTCAACCTCGATGACAACGCCTCCGTGCGCGACCTCATGGACGGACTCGAGTGATTCTCTGCGACGTGAACGTCCTCGTGTACGCCTTCCGCGAGGACAGCAAGGACCACGACCGCTACCACGCATGGCTCATCGAGCGACTGCGGGGCGACGAGCCTGTCGGCTACAACGGGGTCATCGACAGCGGGTTCCTACGCATCGTCACCCACCAGCGGATCTACCAGCCGCCGAGCGAGCCGAAGACGGCCCTCACCTTCCTGCAGGACATGCGCGGCACGCCGGTCGCCACCCTGGTCCAGGAGGGCCCCCGGCACTGGGACATCTTCGAGCGCTTGATCCTGAAAGGCGGCGCTCGCGGCAATCTCATCCCCGACGCATATATCGCCGCCCTCGCCATCGAGCACGGCGCGACGCTCTACACCGCAGACCGCGACGTCGCCCGCTTCCCCGGTCTGCGCTGGCAGCATCCACTGGAAGCCGGCTGACCCTTGCCGAGCAGGGCAGGTGTCAGCAGCTCGGCACCGAGCCCCTGCCCTTCTCCAGCGCCTCCAGGGAGTTCACCGCCCCCTTGAGCGTGGTGACCGGGATCAGGCGCAGGCCCTTCGGGAGTTCCGCCCTGGCGTCGGTGCACTCGGCCTTCGGGACCAGGAAGACGGTGGCGCCGTCGCGTCGGGCGGCCTGGGTCTTCAGGGCCACCCCGCCGACCGCGCCGACCTTGCCGGAGGCGTCGATCGTGCCCGTGCCGGCGATGGTGCGGCCGCCGGTGAGGTCGCCGCCGCTGCCGTCGCCGTGCAGCTTGTCGATGATCCCCAGGGTGAACAGCAGGCCCGCGCTCGGCCCGCCCACGTCGGCGAGCTTCAGGGTGACCTTGACCTTGTCGGCGCTGAGCCCGAGGTACGTCAGCGCGGCCTGGGTCGCCGCGTCCTGGGACTGCCTCATCTGCGCCTCGTTGTGCTTCTCGATCTCCTTGACGGTGTTGCCGCTCGGGTAGACCGCGTCGCGCGGCATGACGGCCCGGTCGGTGCGGAACCAGTTGTCGGCCACGTCACCGAGGGTCACCCTGGCGTCCGGTCCGGTCGCCTCGATCGTGACCATGCGCAGCTGCCCGCTGGTCGTCCGGACCGGCGCGCCGGAGACGTTGATCACCTGTGTGCCCTTGTTCTCGCCGAGCACGTTCGCCGTCATCCCCGGCTGCGCCACCGAGAACGGCAACGGCGCGAACGCCGCCGTGGCCAGCAGGGCCACGACGGGCAGCGCGCAGACGGCTACGGCCTGGGGACGTGTGAGACGTGAGAGCACGGAATCAATCTAACGTGACCAGCGGCGGTGCCTCAGGCCGCGTACAGGTCCCGTCGCCCCAGGGTGAAGCGGCGCAGGGCCTCCGGAAGGGGCTCGATGCCGATGCCGGGGGCGGTCGGGACCGGCAGATGGCCGTCCCGGAGGACGAACGGCTCGGTGATGTCCTCGGCGAAGTAGCGGGCGGAGGCCGAGGTGTCCCCGGGGAGCGTGCAGCCGGGGAGGGCGGCCAGGGCGAGGTTGGGAGCGCGGCCGATGCCCGTCTCCAGCATGCCGCCGCACCACACCGGGACGCCGTGCGCGTGCGCCACGTCATGGACCCGGCGGGCCTCCAGATAGCCGCCGACCCGGGCGGGCTTGACGTTCACCACCCGGCAGGCGTCCATCGCGATGGCGGCGGCGGTGTCGGAGGCGTGGTGCAGGGACTCGTCCAGGCAGACCGGGGTGCGCAGGCGCTGTTGCAGCTGGGCGTGGGCGTGCAGGTTGTTCTCCTCCAGCGGCTCCTCGATCAGCAGCAGCCCGAAGTCGTCGAGGCGCCGCAGATGCCCGGCGTCCGCCAGGGTGTACGCGGTGTTGGCGTCCACCTGGAGGGGCAGGGCATCGCCGAAGCGGTCGCGGACCGCCCGTACCGGCTCCACGTCCCAGCCCGGCTCGATCTTCAGCTTGATACGGACGTACCCCTCGGCGAGATAGCGCTCGACGTCGTCCAGCAGCTCCGGCACCGAGTTCTTGATGCCGACCGACACCCCGGCGGGCACCCGGTCCCGTACCGCGCCCAGATAGACCGCCAGTGGCATGCCGTACGTGCGCAGCTCGGCGTCCAGCAGGGCCGTCTCCAGGGCCGCCTTCGCCAGTTCGTGGCCCTTGATCCTCGCCATGGCCGGGGCGAGGGCGGCGGCCGTGACCTCGCCCAGCGCCGCCACGCGCGGGATCAGGAAGTCGCGCAGCACGATCTCGGCACCGGCGACGAACTCCGAGCAGTACAGCGGCTCGGGGTCGGCGGCGAACTCCGACCAGCCCTCGGCGGAGTCGGTGACGACGTGCAGGAGGAAGGTGTCCTTCGTCGTCATCGTCCCGAAGGACGTTCGGAAGGGGGTGACCAGCGGGATCGCGACGTGCACGATCTCGACGCGCTCCAGCTTCACGAGGCCCCCTCCGTCCGGGTCAGCGTGTACCAGCCGTCGCGGGACATCCCGGTGGCCCGGAAGCCCTCCGCGAAGGCCGTCAGCAGCACCTCGCGCACCGCGTGCCGCCAGCGCAGCGCCAGCGCCGGGTGGCCGGCGCGCAGCTTGACGACGTCCTCCGGCACCCGGCACCAGATGTGCCGCTCGTCGCGGCGGGCGAGCGGGTCGCCGTCGGGGGCGGTGGCGACGACCGGTCCCTGGGGTGCGCCGTCGTACGACGCCGGTGGCGCGTCCAGGTCCCAGGTCACCGTCAGCCGGTCGCTCTCGTCACCGTCGTTCACGCCGTCGGTCATCGGGCCGTAGAAGTCGACCAGGTACTCCGTGCCGGTGGCGCCCAGCTTGACCAGGTTGAAGCGGGCGTTGCGGCCGACCAGCGGGTCGAAGGTCCAGCGCATGGTGCGGGCGCCCAGGCCGAGGGCCCAGTCGCGCTGGGCCAGCTTCACGGCGTACCCGAGCCCCTGGTCGGCGGCGGCCACCAGCGAGTATGTGCCGCGGTCGGCGCCGAGGACGGCGACGGACGCGCCGGCCAGCCGCTGCCCGTCGTACGCGGCGTGCACCGCGCCGCCGGCGTGCACCAGGCTGTGCAGGACCTCGGCCGGGTAGGGCGGTGCGGTGCGGGGCGTCTGCCAGACGTCGCTGAAGTAGTCGGCCACGGCCGCGAGGGAGGCGACGTCCTGGACGGTACGGATGGTGACTCCTGCTGTCATGGCACGAGTCTCGGAAAAGCCGGCCCGGCGCGTGTTGTGCGAGCGGCCAACGCACGCGTACGTTCGTTTCACCATCCGCCAACAGCCCGCTGGGGACCCTCATGGACGCCTGCACCCTCGGTGACCTCCTGGACGTCGTCGGCGGCCCCGCCCTGCGCCTGCACACGGCCCCCGCCGGGCAGGCCGTCCCGGTGACCGAGGCGGTGCTGCACGACGGCCGCACCCCGCTCCCCCGGCAGCCCGGCGCGCTGCTGCTCGCGGTGGGCGTGCCGGCGGCGGAGTCCGGGCCGCTGCTGCGGGCGGCGGCCCGGGCCGGGCTGACCGGGGTGGTGGTGCGCGGCGCGGACGGCCCGGTCGCGGAGGCAGAGGAGCACGGCGTGGCCCTGCTGTCGGTCGCCGAGGACGCGGCCTGGCACCACGTCCATCTGCTGCTGGCCTCGGCCATCGCCGCCCAGCCCGCCGCCGTGCCCTCCGACACCGGGCTCGGCGACCTGTTCGCGCTGGCCGACGCGATCGCGACGGCGACCGGCGGGGCGACGGCCATCGAGGACCCCCGGCAGCGGATCCTGGCCTACTCCACCGTCCCAGGCCAGCCGGTGGACGAGGACCGTCGGCAGGGCATCCTCGGCCGGCAGGTGCCGGCCAGCGCGGAGAACACCGAGCAGTACCGCCGGCTGTTCGCCGCCGACCGCCCGCTGAGGCTGCCCGCGCTCGCGGACGGCGACCTGCCCCGCCTCGCGATGCCGGTACGGGCCGGCGGGGAGACGCTCGGCTCGGTGTGGGTGATCGACGGCGGCTCGCTCGCCCCGGACGCCGAGGACACTCTCGCCCAGGGCGTCTCCACCGCCGCCCTGCTCCTGCTGCGGGCGCGCGCCGCCCGGGAACTGGCCCGGCACCGGGGCAGCGAACTGCTGCGCCGCCTGCTGGACGGCACGGCGGTGGACGCGCCGACGGCCGCCGAACGCCTGGGCCTGGCCGGTCCCGCCCGGGTGGCGGCCTTCGTGCTGGACTCGGCCGCGAGCGTCCCGGACGCCGAGCGCACGGCGCTGCGCCTGCTGGACGTCGTACGGCTGCAGTGCGAGGCCCGCTACGGGCGGCACGCGGGGGTGCTGGTGGACGGGGTGGTGTACGCGGTGCTGCCCGGTCCCGGGGAGCGGCACAAGAAACTGGCCGAGGACATCGTGGCGCGGGCGGGGCAGGCGCTGCGGGTGCCGGTGCGGGCGGCGCTCGGTGAGGTCGTGCCGGACGCGGCGGGGCTGGCGGACTCCCGGGCGGACGCCGACCTGGTGCTGCGGGTGCTGGACGCGGACCTGCCGGTGGCCACGGTGGACGAGGTACGGGCCCGCGTGGCACTGCTGCGGCTGGCCGAAGTGATGGGCGAGCGGCGGGAGTTGAACGCGGGCGCCTGGCGCCGGGTGCTGGCGTACGACACCGCGCACGGCACGGAGTACGCCCGCACGCTGGTCTGCTGGTTCGACGCGGGCTGTGACATGGCGGGCGCGGCGAAGCTGCTCGCCGTGCACCCCAACACCTGCCGCTACCGGCTCCGGCAGCTCCAGCAGCACGCCGGGGTCGATCTGGCCGACCCCGACGAACGGCTGGTGCTCTGGCTTCAGTTGCGGGTGCTGGCGGGGCTCACCGGAGCCACTGCCTGAGCCGGTCCTCGCACCGCCGCAGGTGCTCCACGGGGACGTACTCCCCGGCCGTGTGGGCGAGGGAGGGGTCCCCGGGGCCGTAGTTGAGCGCGGGCACGCCCAGCGCGGCGAACCGGGCGACGTCCGTCCAGCCGAGCTTGGGCCGCGGCTCGGCACCGAGCGCGGCGACGAGCCCGCCGACCCGGTCCAGATGCGGCAGGGCGCCGCCGACGACCTCGGTGACGCGCACCTCGTACTCGGGGAAGAGCGACCGCACGTACGCCTCGGCCTCCTCCGGCGAACGACTGGGCGCGAACCGGCAGTTGACGGTGACGACACACTCGTCGGGTACGACGTTCCCGGCGACCCCGGCCCGTACGGCGACGGCACCGAGCCCCTCCCGGTACTCCAGCCCGTCGACGACGACCCGCTCGGGCCGGTGCGCGTCGAGCCGTTGCAGGACCGGGCCGGCCTTGTGGGCGGCGTTGACGCCCTGCCAGGCGCGGGCGGTGTGGGCGCGGGCGCCCTTGACCACGATGTCGGCGGTGAGGATGCCCTGGCAGCCGGCCTCCACGCCCGCGTCGGAGGGTTCCATGAGGACGGCGAGTGAGGCGTCCGCGAGCAGGTCCGGCCGCTCGGCACCGATACGGGCGAGCCCGTTGCGGTCCCCTTCCACCTCCTCGCACTCGTAGAAGACGTAGGTGAGGTCGCGCACGGGCGCCGCAACGGTGGCGGCCAGCCGGAGTGCCACGGCCACCCCGCCCTTCATGTCGCAGGCGCCGAGCCCGTGCACACGGTCGCCGGCGAGCCGGGAGGGCAGGTTCCCGGCGGCCGGGACGGTGTCCAGGTGGCCGGCGATCAGGGCACGTTCGCCGCGTCCGAGGTGGGTACGGGCGACGACGGAGTTGCCGACCCGGTCGACGGTGAGATGGGGAAGGGCACGCAGAGCGGCCTCGACGGCATCCGCGATCTCCGCCTCCCGCCCGCTCTCGGAGGGCAGGTCGACCAGGGCACGGGTGAGGGTGACGACGTCGGCGGCGAGGTCGAGGGTGGGGGCGGGGGCGGTCATGCGAGGTCCTCGTGCGGGGTGTTGAGCTTGGAGTGCCGGATGCCGTAGAGGCCGTAGACGACGAGCCCGGCCGCCATCCAGGCCCCGAAGGCGATCCAGGTGTCGGCGCCCAGACTGCCCAGCATGTAGACGCAGAAGCCGACGCCGAGCAGGGGCGTGACGGGCGAGAAGGGCACCCGGAAGGAGCGCGGGGTGTCGGGACTGCGCCGGCGCAGCAGCACCACCGCCAGATTGACCAGCATGAACGCGAAGAGGGTGCCGATGCTGGTGGCGTCGGCGAGGCTGCCCAGCGGGACGAGGGCGGCGAGGACCGCGATGAAGCCGGACACGATCACGGTGTTGGCGCGGGGCACGCCGGTGCGCGGGTGGACCTTGGCGAACAGGGGCGGCACGAGCCCGTCCCGTGCCATGGCGAACAGAATCCGGATCTGCCCGTACTGCACGGTGAGCACCACGCTGGTGGTGGCGACGACCGCGCCGACGGACAGCAGGATCGGCCACAGGTTCCCGCCGCCGACCGACCGTACGAGCACCTCGCTGAGCGTGGCCTCGGTGCCCGCGAACTGCTTCCACGGCATGGCGCCGAGCGCGGCGACGGCGACGAGCACGTACAGGGCGGTGACGAGGACGAGGGACAGGATGATGGCGCGCGGCAGGTCCTTTTGCGGGTTGCGTGCCTCTTCGCCCGCGGTGGAGGCGGCGTCGAACCCGATGTAGGAGAAGAAGAGCGAGGCGGCTCCGGCGCTCATGCCGGCGGCGCCGAGCGGGAAGAGGGGGTGGAAGTTCCCGGCGCGGAAGGCGGTGAAGGCGACGGCGCAGAACAGCACGAGGGCGGCGATCTTGACGCCGACCATGATGGTGTTGGCGACGGCGCTCTCCCTGGCCCCGCGCAGCAGGACGACCATCGCGAGTACGACGATGAGGGCGGCGGGGATGTTCAGGGTGCCGCCGGCCCCGGGCGGGGCGCTGAGCGAGTCGGGGAGGGTGACCCCGAAGGTGAGGTCGAGCAACTCGTTGACGTACTGCCCCCAGCCGACGGCGACGGCGGCGACCGACACCCCGTACTCCAGGATCAGACACCAGCCGCACACCCAGGCGACCAGCTCGCCGAGGGTGGCGTAGGCGTAGCTGTACGAGGATCCCGAGCCGGGAATCATGCCGGCCAGCTCGGCGTACGACAGCGCCGAGAACAGGGCGGTGACGCCGGCGAGGACGAAGGAGACGACGATCGCCGGTCCGGCCTCCGGCACCGCCTGGCCCAGCACGACGAAGATGCCGGTGCCGAGGGTGGCGCCCACGCTGAGCAGCGTCAGCTGGGCCACGCCCATGGTCCGCCTGAGCGGGCTGCCGGCGGCTTCCCCGACGAGGCGTTGCACCGGCTGGCGGCGGGTGAGCCGACGTGTCGGTGTTCCCTGTGCTCTGGCCTCCGGCCGGGTACCTACTGTGTCCACCGCGCTGTTCCCTCCGCCTCGGGGCTGTATGGCCCTTGATGATGCGGAGGTGGGGGTGCGGTGGGGTGTGCGGATCGGCCAAAGGTGCGGGTTGGTGATTGGCCGGATGAGAAAAGGGGTGCCTGGGTTCGTATGCCGGGTGCGGGTGAGCGGGGGTTGGTCGCGCCCACGGGGCGGAGCCGCATATCAGATGCGGCCCCGCGCCCCTGGGGAGCTGCGGTGCCGTCGCCCTGGAGGCGCCGCCGCCGCTGCGGTCGGCGTCAGCGCAGGGCCTCGGCGACCTCTCGGGCCGCCTCGACCACCCTCGGTCCCACCCGTTCCGGTACGGAATCCGCCAGCATCACCACGCCCACGCTGCCCTCGACGCCGGTGACGCCCACCAGCGGCGCCGCGGCCCCGCTCGCCCCGGCCTCCAGCTCGCCGTGCGTGAGGGTGTACCCGGGCTCCATGGACGGCGACTGCCGCGCGGCGAGGATCGCCCTGCCGGCCGCCCCCCGGTCCAGCGGATGCCGGAACCCGGCGCGATACGCCACGTGATAGTCGGTCCACGTCGGTTCGACGACGGCGACGGCCAGCGCCTCCGTCCCGTCCACCAGCGTCAGGTGCGCCGTGGCCCCGATGTCCTCGGCGAGCGACCGCAGCGCGGGCAACGCGGCCTCCCGCACCAGCGGATGCACCTGCCGGCCGAGCCTCAGCACCCCGAGCCCGACCCTGGCTCGCCCGCCCAAGTCACGCCGTACGAGCGCGTGTTGTTCCAGAGTGGCGAGCAGCCGGTACACCACCGTACGGTTCACGCCCAGTTTCGTGGACAACTCGGTGACGGTCAGCCCGTGGTCGGTGTCGGCCAGCAGTTTGAGGACACGCAGTCCCCGGTCGAGCGTCTGCGAGGTCTCCGCGGTCACGACGCCCACTCCTTCGGCGGTGAGGTCGGCGGGCCCCTGAGCGGCGGATGCGTCGCCGAGTCCCGTCGGCGACGCGCTTCAGAGGCCGCCGATCGGCAGGAAGGCCCGGCGGCTCCGGGCATGTCGCTTCACGGCTGCGCTCCGCGGCGGCGCTGCCACGGGGCGTGTGCGTAGCGGGACAGTAGCGAAGCAGGTTCGCTGAGCGGAAGCCTTCGTCCAGAATCCGGGCAAGACTACTTCCGGCCTGCCGCGATTCGTCCGGAAAAGCACAGGCCCCAGGAACTGACACACGCCAGTCCCTGGGGGTCCGGGGCGAAGCCCCGAGGCGGCCACCTCCTGGCCACCCGTGAGCGTCACCGCATGCGCGTGGCCCACTCCTGCACCTTGGCGATCCGCTGCCGCAGCTGCCCAGCCGTGGCCTCCGCGCTGGGCGGACCCCCGCACACCCGCCGCAGCTCGGTGTGGATGACCCCGTGCGGCTTGCCGCTCTGGTGCACGTACGCGCTGACCATCGTGTTGAGCTGCTTGCGCAGCTCCATCATCTCCTTGTGCGTGACCACCGGCCGCCGCTCGGCCGGCAGCTCCAGCAGGTCGGCCTCGCTGTCCGGCTTCTTCCGGCTGTGCGCGATCTGCCGGGCCTGCCGCTTCTGCAGCAGCAACTGCACCTGCTCGGGCTCCAACAGCCCCGGAATGCCGAGGTAGTCCTGCTCCTCCTCGCTGCCCGGGTGCGCCTGCATACCGAACTCGGCGCCGTCGTACAGCACCCGGTCGAAGACGGCGTCGGACTCCAGCGCCTCGAAGGGCAGCATGTCCTGCTCGCCGGTGTCCTCGTCCTGCTGCTTGTTCGCCTCCTCCATCTCCTTCTCGGATTCGGCGTACGGGTCCTCCTCGCCCTCCTTCTTCGGCTTGTCGAGGGCGTGGTCGCGCTCGACCTCCATCTCGTTGGCGAAGGTGAGCAGGTCGGGGATGGTGGGCAGGAACACGGACGCGGTCTCGCCGCGCCGCCGGGACCGTACGAAACGGCCGACGGCCTGGGCGAAGAAGAGCGGAGTGGAGATCGTCGTCGCGTACACGCCGACCGCGAGCCGGGGCACGTCGACGCCCTCGGACACCATGCGCACCGCGACCATCCACCGGTCGTTGCCGGCGCTGAAGTCGTCGATCCTCTTCGAGGCGCCGGCGTCGTCGGACAGGACGAGCGTCGCCTTCGTGCCCGTGATCTCGCGGATCAGCTTGGCGTAGGCGCGGGCGGAGTCCTGGTCGGAGGCGATGACGAGGGCACCGGCGTCCGGGATGGCCTTCCTGACCTCGGTCAGCCGCTGGTCGGCGGCGCGCAGCACGCTGGGCATCCAGTCACCGCGCGGATCGAGCGCCGTACGCCAGGCCTGGCTGACCGCGTCCTTGGTCATCGGCTCGCCGAGCCGGGCGGCGATCTCGTCGCCGGCCTTGGTGCGCCAGCGCATGTTGCCACTGTAGGAGAGGAAGATGACCGGCCGGACGACGCCGTCCGACAGGGCGGACCCGTACCCGTAGGTGTAGTCGGCGGCGGACCGCCGGATGCCGGCGTTGTCCTCCTCGTACGTCACGAAGGGGATGGGGTTGGTGTCGGACCGGAAGGGCGTACCGGTCAGGGCGAGGCGGCGCGTGGCGGGCTCGAAGGCCTCCAGGCAGGCCTCGCCCCAGGACTTGGAGTCACCGGCATGGTGGATCTCGTCGAGGATGACGAGCGTCTTGCGCTGCTCGACGCGGTTGCGGTGCAGCATGGGCCGCACGCCGACACCGGCGTAGGTGACCGCGACGCCGTCGTACTCCCGGCCGAGGGGCCCCGCGCTGTACTCGGGATCGAGTTTGATCCCTATCCTTGCGGCCGCCTCGGCCCACTGCTTCTTCAGGTGCTCGGTCGGCGCGACCACGGTCACCTGCTGCACGACGTGGTGGTGCAGCAGCCAGGAGGCCAGCGTCAGCGCGAAGGTGGTCTTGCCGGCGCCGGGCGTGGCGACGGCCAGGAAGTCACGCGGCTGCTCCTGGATGTACTTCTCCATCGCCCCCTGCTGCCAGGCACGCAGCTTGCTGGCGGTACCCCAGGGCGCGCGGCCCGGGAAGGCGGGCGACAGGTGGTGGGAGTGGGCGGAGGAAGCGGTGGAGGAAGCGGCGGTGGTAGTCACGGTCTCCGTTTATTGGGGCTGGAATTCAGGGGCCGCGCGCAGCGCGTCCGTTGGGGCGGTGGTGGGTGACGGGCGGGATCGGCTACGTATGACAACCGGGCCACCCTACCGGCGTCCCGGCGGTGTCAACGCGCGAACCGGGCCGGGTCGCCCGTGGGTGGGAGCCAGCTCACATCGCCTCGTGCAGCGCCCTCAGTCGCCGGGCGATCATCCCCACGTCGTCCAGTGCCGCAGAGCTGAGCAAGCCCACATCGCGCACCGCGGCCTCCTGCCCCCGCGTGGGGTCACAGTGGTACCACGTTCAGCTCTTCCGCAACCGAGTCGTCACCCAGGCCCCCACCAGCGCCACCCCCGCCATCGGCAGGAAGACGGCGGCGAAGGCGGCGGGGTGGCCGCCCTCGGCGGCCGTGGCCGTCGCACTGCCGCCGCCCAGCGCGGCGAACCCGGCGCCGGTCGCGGCGAGGAGGACGGCGTTGGAGAGGCCGTCGGAGATCTGCAGTGCGGCGGAGTTGGCGCCGGCCTCCCCCGGGGCGGACAGCTTCAGCAGGAGCACGCTGGTCGAGGAGATCACCAGGCCCATGCCGAAGCAGCCGAAGGCCCAGGCGACGGCGACGGTCCAGACAGGCACGGAGTGCAGCAGCACACTGGGCGCGGCCGTGATCGCGGCGGCGACCAGCACCATGCCGGCGGTCATCAGCCGCTCCCGGTACGGCTGCACGCCCGGCCGGCACTGCACCCAGGAGCCCAGCGCCCAGGTGCCGCCGCCCGCCGCCAGCGAGAACCCGGCGAGGGTCGGCGACAGGCCGCGCTGGGTGACCAGCATCAGCGGCACGAAGGACTCGGCGGCGATGAAGGAACCGGCGGACAAACCGCGCAGCAGCACGACGGAGGGCAGGCCACGGGCCGCCCGGTAGGTGCCGCGCGGCAGGAGACCGAGGACGGCGGGAACGAGCAGGGCGGCGCCGGCCAGCCCCGGGAGCAGGGACAGACGGCGCAGGTCCTCGGCGGCGTACTGCAGCAGGCCGGCGCCGAGGGAGATGCCGAGGGCGAGCCGGATCCGCCGCCGGTCGAAGGCGAGGGCACCGGCCTCCACGTCCACCGGGCCCGATGCCCTCCGCCGTATCTGCGGCAGCGCGAGGGCGAGCGGGAACACGACGAGGACCGGGATGCCGAGGAAGACCCAGCGCCAGCCGAGGTGCTCGGTGACGGTGCCGGAGGCGAGCGGGCCGACGATGGACGGTACGACCCAGGAGGCCGCGAACGCGGCCATGATCGCGGGCCGCAGCCGCTCGGGGTAGGCGCGGCCGACGACGACGTACAGCGCGACGATGACCAGTCCGCCGCCGAGCCCCTGCACGGCCCGCCCGAGGATGAACACCCACATGACCTGCGCGGTCCCGGCGACGACGAGCCCCGCTGCGAAGGCACCGATCCCCGTGGTCAACGCCCCGAGCGGCCCTCGCCGGTCGGACCACTGACCGGCCAGCACCATGCCGAACAGGCTGGTCGTGAAGTACCCGGAGAAGGCGAACGCGTACAGGGCCACGCCGTCCAGCTCCCGCGCCGCGACCGGCATCGCGGTGCCGACGGCGGTCGCCTCGAAGGCGATCAGCAGCACGACGGAGACGATCCCGACACTGAGCGCCCGGTAGGTCCGGCCCAGTACGCCGTCGCCCTGCTCGACGGGCTTCACGACATCGGCGTCACGCGACTCAAGGGCACTCATGGCCGTCAGAGTAAGGTCCACGGCTCGGTTTGACCCCTGTCGGTGGTCCCCCTCGCCCTGCGACCTTGGTCGTACGCCTCCTGCCCCTTCATGAACGCCGTGTGGCAGTCGCATTGCAGCCCCGCCGGTCCCCTTGAGCCCTCGAAGCCCGCCGCCATAACGTCATTCCCACGAACACGGCCGTGTGCCCGAGTGGTTCAGGGGCTCGCCTGCGCTGCATCCATCAGCGAGCTCCGCTCGCGGGGAGTCACGCGGGTGCGAACCCCGCCACGGCCGAGCAACGACAACTGGACATGGCCGTGTGCCCGAGTGGTTCAGGGGCTCGCCTGCAAAGCGAGTTACGTGGGTTCGAATCCCGCCACGGCCTCTAGGTGCCTCGAACAGGCAGTTACTGCCACTGCGAGCTGGTTGCGATGGCCCGCAGCTGGGCCAGTGTCAGGATCGGCGTGGTACGGGTCGAGGGGGCGTTCTGGCTCGGTGCCTGCCACTCCATGAGGGTGACGTAGAGCCCGTCGGGATGCAGTACGCTCACCGCCTCGTGCCCGGGGCCCGTTCCGGGTGGTGCCTGCCGGGACTCGATCAGGGTGCCGTCGGCCAAGGGCGTCGTGCCGGCGAAGACGTGGCTGCGGATCGCGGTGGTGGAGGTCTGCCGGGAGACGTGCACCTCGAGCAGCGACTTGCCGTGGCCGTCGTCCACCCACAGCTGCCCGGACTGCCGACCGCCGGGCGGGCTCGAACGGGACAGACCGGTCGGCAGCAGCGCGGTCAGAGTGGCAAGGGCGCGGTCGGCGGGCAGTGTGCCGGTGAAGGTCGGCTTCGGGGTGGCGGATGCCGTGGCCGAGCCGGTCGTGGCCGAGGCCGCCGGACCGGCGAGCGTGTGGTCGGCTGTCGGCCGGCCGGACAGCACTCCGGGAACCACCGCCGCGCCGAGCCCGACGAGCGCGAGTACGGCTGCTCCGCTCACGCCGACGGCCGTGGCGCGGCGGCGGCGCCTGCGCCGACCGTTGCGGACACTGGCCTGCACAAGTGATGGAGTGTTGGGCGGCTCAATGGTCAAGAGGGTGGTGTGAAGGGCTTCGGTGAAGTCTTCTTCGATGGGCATGGCGGGTCACCGCGTTTCGGGGCTCGGTGATGAGGGCGAGGTAGGTGCCGCGGCACCGGGGTCAGGGGCTGACGAGCTCGGACAGGTCGTGGCCCAGAAGGTCCCGGATACGGGCGAGCGCGCGCATGCTCTGGTTGCGTACCGCGCCCGGCCGGACCTGAAGGATCGCGGCGGTCTGCTCGACGCTGCGGTCCTCCCAGTAGCGCAGGAGCAGCACGGCCCGGTCCCGGGCGGAGAGCCGGCCGAGAGCGTCGAGCAACGTGACCCGGAGCGTGGCGTCGTGCTCGGTGACGACACCGGAGTCCGGCAGCGTGTCGGTGGGCTGCTCGGAGCTGCTGCGCCGGCGGCGGTAGGACAGGTAGGTCCGTACGAGGACGGTGTGGGTGTAGGCCGCCGGGTCGTCCGCCTGCGCGATCTTGCGCCAGTTGGCATACATCCGGCCCAGCGTGTCCTGCACCAGGTCCTCCGCGAGGTGCACATCACCGCTGGTGAGCACGCACGCAGAGCGGAACAGAGGTGCGGATCGCGCAGCGGCGAACGCCATGAATTCCTCTTCGTACCGGCGCTTCATCCGAGATCCTGTTCGTCGTCCACACTCTGAAGACGCTGTGGCCGCAGGTTTGCGTCCCACCCTGAGAAGCAGAAATCTGGGCGCCTCAGGCGAACTTCGCCTTCGGCGACGTTGACTCGGGCAACGGTTGCACAACTCTCAGCGCCAGGAGGCGGATCTCCGTCACCGATCATTCACCGAGCATTTCCAGTGGTCTCTGCGGCTGATGAAGGCGTCCGGCGCCGCCCCCGTCACCTCACAGCGCCCCGCCCGCCTCGTCCTGGAACAGGTCCGTCCAGTAGTGCCAGTCGGTGCCGGGCGCTCTGCCCGTGGGGTCGACGGCCGACAGGGTGTGCAGCATCGCCGCGGCCAGCTGGTCGTACGCCGCCGTCGTCAGTTCGTGGGCGAGGTGTTCGTCGATGGTGCGCTCGTGGTGGAGCAGCCAGAGCGTGAAGGCCAGGGTGGAGACGTCGGTGTTGAGGGGGTAGAGGGTGGCCTCCGGCCCGCTGAAGGTCAGCACCGCGCCCGTTCTGCCGTCGACCACCAGGCTGTTGTCCTCGGCGAGGTGGCCGAGGCGGATCAAGTGATCGGCGTGGGCGGGGAGTTCGTCGAGGGGGTAGTCCCCGGCGTACTCCTCGGTGAAGTACTCGCGGAGCGTCGGCAGCGGGACGTCCGTGTCGGCGTGGAAGAGGACCGCCTCCTCCGGCAGCCCGGTCTCGCGCAGGAAGCAACGGGTCGGCTCGTGGGTGAGGGTCGTGGGGAAGTCGACCTCTTCGAAGCGGGTCACCCTGCCGTGCCCGAACTCCTGGTCCAGGACGCGGGCGGGGACGGCCAGGGTGAGGCCGGAGGCGGTGCCGGGGCCGGCGACGAGGACGAGCGGGCGGATCAGGGCCGCCGCCTTCCAGTACGGCGGGACCTCGCCACCCGCGTCCTCCTCGAAGAGGGAGAGCAGACGGCGGGTCGCCTCGGCGGCCGTCCTGGGGCCGTACTGACCCGCCAGGGACGCGAAACGGCCGCGCAGGCCCGCCAGTTCCTCGGTGACCGCGGCGAAGCGCAGCAGCGTGGCCAGGGAGGGCGCGAAGGGGCGGGGCTCGGCCGGGGCGAACAGATACGCCGTCGTCAGCTCGCCGGTGCCGCCGTCGAGCAGGATCGACTCGCGCCGCATGCCCGCCGGGTTGAGGAGTTCGCCTATCACCAGCCGGTTCCGCAGCTCGTCCGCCACCCGGAACGGGCCGTCCGTGGCGTCGGCGAGCGTGCGCAGGCCGTGCGTGCGCAGCGGGGAGAAGGTCAACAGGTCGGTGCCCGCAGGCAGTCCGCTGCCGCTGAGCAGGCCGCGCGTCGGCCCGTGCGTGACATAGCGGTCCAGCTCCGCCTCGGTCAGCGTGATCGCCGGAATCCCGGCATCGGTCGTGCTCATCGCTCCCCCGCGATCTTCCCCGTGCCCCACCTGCGTCCGTGAGCGCGACTGCCCCCACTGCTTCCGCAGCCTACGCCGCCCCACTGACAACGGCCCTCATCTGGAAGGACGTCGGACCGCCCGGGTACGTTGCGCGTCCGCGAGGAGTGGCTCGGTCGGGTGTCACGGCCGGAGTCGGGCCACGTGCGCCGCACCCGGCGGCCTCCCCACCGCCTCGGCAGCCCCCCATCGCCAGGAGCCGCGCCACCGTCGACGTGCCCGCGGCCACCACGCCGGTGACGACCACGACCCCGTCGATCGGATACGGCCGCTCACTGCGCGGTCACCACCGCCGCCTGCGGCCGGATCGGGAGCCGGTTGACCGGGCGGCCGGTGGCCGCGCGGACGGCGGAGGCGATCGCGGCCGGCGCCGTGACGACCGGGACCGCGCTGACCGACTTGGCGCCGAAGGGGGCGACCACGTCCCGTTCCTCGACCAGTTTGACGATCTGGATGTCCGGGGCGTCCAGGGCGGTCGGCAGGGCGTATCCGGTCAGGTCGGGGTGGCGGATCAGGCCACGGGGCGTACGGAGGTTCTCCGTCAGCGCGATGCCCACGCCCTGGGTCACGCCCGCCTCGATCCGGGCCGCCAGCTGGGTGGGGTTGAGGATGCGGCCCACGTCCTGGGCGACCGCCAGCTCCACCACCCGCACCGAGCCCAGCTCGATGTCGACGTCCACCACCGCGCGGATCGCGCAGAACGCGAGGCCCACGAAGGCGTCGCCCTGACCGGAGGCGTTCAGCGGCTCGGTGGGATGCGGCCGGCACTGCGCCGTCGCCCACAGCTCCTTGCCGTCCATGGCCTCGGTGACGGTCGTCGAGAGCACGCCGTCGTACGAGGTGATCTTGCCGTCGGTGATCTGGAGCAGCTCCGTGGACATGCCGAACTTGTGGGCGAGCGGCTGCAGGAGCTGGGTGCGGACCATCTTCGCCGCGCGTTCCACCGCGCCGCCCGACACCCAGGTGTGGCGGCCGCGGCAGCCCGGACCGGCGGGCGGCTGGTCGGTGTCGACCGGCGCCACATGGACTTCCTCGATGCCGAGGGTCTCCTGGACGATCTGCCGGGCGAGGGTGGTGAAGCCCTGGCCGGTCTCGACGGCGGCGCAGAGGACCGTCGCGACGCCGTCGTGGACCTTGACCGTCGCCGTGGACACCTCGTCGGCGCCCTCCGCGCCGAGCATGTGCACCATGCCGAGGCCGTAGCCGACGCCCCGGCGCACCGCGCCCGGCTCGCCCGCGCCCTCGGGGCCGCCGGGCAGCAGCCACTCCTCCTCGGGCGTGTCCTTGGGGAGTGCCGGGAGCGGGAAGTCCCGTACGGCCTGCAGGAGTTCGGCGACCGGTGCCGGGCAGGTCACCGTCTGGCCGATCGGCAGGACGTCCCCCGTCGCGAGCAGGTTGCGCAGCCGCAGCTCGGCCGGGTCCAGGCCCAGCTTCTTGGCCAGCTTGTCCATCTGCGCCTCGTAGGCGGCGCACACCTGCATCGCGCCCTCGCCGCGCACATGGCCGGAGGGCGGGTTGTTGGTGCGCACGGCCCAGCCCTCGATGAAGGCGTTCGGGACGACGTACGGGCCGCACGCGAAGGAGACGGCGGCGGCCAGGGCGTCGGAGGAGGTGTCGGCGTACGCGCCCGCGTCCAGCAGGATCTGCGCCTCGACCTTCACCAGCTTGCCCTCGGCGTCCGCGTGGTGGCGGTACCGGAGCAGCGTCGGGTGGCGGTGGGCGTGGCCGAGGAAGGACTCCTCGCGGGTCGCCGTGAGCTTCACCGGGCAGCCGGTCTTCAGGGCGAGCAGGCCGAGCGGGAGCTGGAAGCCCTGGTCCTCGCGGTCGGCGGTGGCGCCCGGCACCCCGGTGACGACGATCTTCACCCGATCAGGGGACAGGCCGTAGCAGGCGGCCGCGGTGTTGCGGTCGGTGTGCGGGTCGGTGGAGGCCAGGTACAGCTCCACGCCGCCGTCGGGGCGCGGCACGGCGAGGCCTGCCTCGGCGCCGATCGGGGCCGGGTCCTGGCGCCCTATCCGGTACAGGCCCTCCACGACGACCTCGCCGACCGCCTCCGGGTCGCCGTGCCGGAGCGGGATGTGCCGGATCAGGTTGCCGTCGGGGTGCAGCGGCTCGGCCTCGAAGGCCTGCTCGGGGTCGGTGACCGGGTCGAGTACTTCGTACTCGACGATGACGGCCGCCGCGGCCATCCGCGCGGTGTCCGGGTGGTCGGCGGCGACGGCGGCGATGGGCTCGCCGTGGTGCCGTACGACCTCGGAGGCGAAGACGGGCCGGTCGGGGGTGCCCCGGCCGTGGCGCGGAGTGCCGGGCACGTCCTCGTGGGTGATGACGGCGCGTACGCCGGGCATCTCGCGCGCGTGGCTGGTGTCGATGGACACGATGCGCGCGTGCGCGTGCGGAGAGCGCAGGACGGCCGCCCACAGCAGGCCCTCGGCCCACAGGTCGGCAGCGTACGGGAAGGTGCCCTCGGTCTTGGCGCGGGCGTCGGCGTGCGGCAGGGAGGCGCCGAGGCCGTGCGGCAACGCCTCGGCCTCGGGGGCGGGTTCCTCGGCGGTCGTCGCCGTGGCGGCTTCGTTGCTCACGCCTGGCCTCCGTCCTGGCCGTAGTGCGGGTCGTGCGGTCCGGGGGTGCCGTGCGGCGGTGTGCCGTACGGGTCGGGCGTGCCGTACGGCGGCGTGTCGGCGTAGCCGCCGGCCTGCGGTGTGCCGAACGCGCCGGGTGCCTCGAACGCCGACGGGTTGACCCCGCCCGCTCCGGGGCCCGCCTGGTGGGGAATACGGGCCTCTTCCGCGTTCGTCTCGGCGTCGGCGGCGTGCGAGGCCTCGCGTTCGGTGACGACCTCCTTGACGGCCTCCAGAACGCCCCGGTAGCCGGAGCAGCGGCACAGGTTGCCGCACAGCGCCTGCCGGGTCTCCAGCTCGGTCGGCGCGGGGTTGCCCTCCAGCAGGTCGTGGAGGGTCATCGCCATGCCGGGCACGCAGAAACCGCACTGCACGGCGCCGCGCCGGGCGAGCGCGCGCTGTACGTCGGAGGGCTGTCCGTCGGCGGCCAGGCCCTCGACCGTACGCACCTCGCTGCCGGCCGCGGTGACCGCCGGGACCAGGCAGGAGGCCACCAGACGGCCGTCGACCTGGACGTTGCACGCCCCGCACTCGCCCTGCGAGCAGCCGTCCTTGGCGCCCGCGAGCCCGAGCCGCTCCCGCAGCACGTACAGCAGCGACTCGCCGATCCAGGCGTCGGTGACGGGCCGGTCGACGCCGTTGACACGCAGGACGTAGGAGGCGAGCGGGTGGTCGTCGTGCGGCGGGAGGGGGGCGCTGTGCTCCGCGTGGTCCTCGGCGGCGGCATCCTGCGGCCCGGGCGCCGTCTCCTCGGTGGCGCCTTCGTCCGCTCCGGGCGCGGCTGCTCCGGCGGCCTCGGGCGCGTCGGCTGCGCGCTCCGGTACGGCTGTGCGGGCCGGGGTCCGCGCTGTCGCGGGGTCGGCCGTCGCCCCCTCGGCCGGGGCGGGGCGTGCGGGCCTCGTGGGCGCTGTGGCTGCCTGTGGGACTCCGGTGGGGGTCGCGGGTCCGTGCTGGGCTGCTGGGCCGCCAGCGGGGCGCTCAGGGCCCTCCGCGGGGCCGTGGCCGTCCGCGTCCGCTCGCGGTCCCGTCGCCGACTCGGCCGGCCGCCCGGGGACCGCGGCCCGCCCGCCCGGCCGCACCGGCTCCGCGGACTCGCCGAACTGCCGGTAATCGGCGGGCTCGGCGGAATCGCCGACCTCCCGGTAATCGTCGGCCTCGGCGGACGAACCGAACTCGCCGTACTCGGCAGGCTCACCGAACGCGCCGGGGTGGCCGGCCTCGGCGCGCTGAGCCTCGGCGCGCTGAGCCTCGCCACGCCCCTCGGCGGCCCCGGCCCGCCGACCGTCCGCGTGCCCGGCCGGCGCGTTCCCGGCGCCCTCGTGACCACCTAGTGCATGTCCGGCGCCGCCGTGAGCAGCCGGCGGGTACCCCGCGTCCGCCTGGCCGGGTTCTCCCGTCCCGGGCTCCTCCTGCGCGGCCGGGGCGTGGCCGGCCGGGGGCTGCCCGTACCGCTCGTCGGATGCGGGTGCGTACCCCGGCGCCGGCGTACCCGCGGGATGGGCGTCGGTGTGGTCGGGCAGGCCGGTGTCGGCGGGCCGGTCCCAGGGACGGCCCGAATCCTGTGTCGCCCAGGGCGCGGACGCGCCGCCGGGCAGGGTGGCGGGCGGGGTGCCGCCCCACTGCTCGACCAGAGCGGACGTGGTGAACTCGCCCGATTCGTCAGGAAGGTCGCCACCGGCGACCGGGATCGACCACTGCCCGGTGACGTCGTGCCCGGGCGCGGCCGGCGCCGCGGGCTCCTCGAAGGTCCAGTGCTGGGTCGCGCCGGGGTTGTAGGTGAACCGGTCGTCCGCGGGCTGCGTCCGGGGCGTCGCGTTCGGGTCGGGCCACTCGGCGCCGCCCGCGGGCGCGGTCCAGGTGCCGGCCTGGCCGGGGTCGCCGGTGCCGGGGGCGACCGCTATCCGGGGCGGCACATAGCCGTGACCCGGCGCGGCCAGCGGGCTGTCGCCGGACAGCAGGGCGTCGATGCCGCCCTCGGGGAGCTTCACGAAGGCCGTCGCGCCGTCGTCGTAGTCGCCCTGGGGCAGCGGGTCCCAGCGTCCGCCGCCCTGGGGCGCGCCCTCTCCGTGCTGGTCGTCGGTCACGACAGCGCCCTCCCCAGTGCTCGTCGGGCCAGTGCGGCGACGGTGCGCCGCAGGTGCAGTACGGCGGGCGGAAGCGGGGCCACCGAGCCGTCGGCCTCCGGTACCGGGTCCGGGATGCAGGCCGCGGCGACGTACTCACCGAAGGCGTTCAGGGCCTCCGGGACGAGCGCGCGGTCGTTGTCCCAGTCGATCAGCTGGGCGACCCACTGCTCGGCCTCCAGCGGCCGCAGCGGCATCGGCGCTATGGCTCCGACGGCGCACCGCACTCCGCGCCGGGCGGGGTCCAGGACGAGCGCCACGGAGGCCAGGGCACGGCCCGGCCCGGTGCGTCCGGTCGCCTTCAGGAAGACCTGCGGGGCGTGCAGCAGCGGCACGCGCACGTACCCGATGAGTTCGCCGCCGCGCAGCATCTCCATGCCGGCCAGCAGGTGCGACACCGGGATCTCCCGGCGGGCTCCGCCCGGGCCCGCGATGATCAGCGTCGCCTCCAGGGCGGCCAGCACCGGCAGCGCGTCCCCGGTGGGCGCGGCCGAGGCGATGTTTCCGCCCAGGGTGCCCGCGTTGCGAATGTGCGGCGGACCCGCGGCGCGCGCGGCGGCGGCGAGCGCCGGGATCAGGGCCGCGAAGTCGGGGCGGCCCATGCGCGCATGCGTGAGGCCCGCGCCGAGCAGCGCGTGGCCGTCCTGGTACTGCCAGCCGCGGATCTCACTGATCCGCCCGAGCCCCACCAGGGCGGCGGGCCTGAGCTGACCGGAGTTGACGGCGGCCATCAGGTCGGTGCCGCCCGCGACGGGCACGGCGGTGGGCATGGCCGCGAGGGCCGCCACGGCCTCGTCCAGCGTCGTGGGCAGCGTGACGGCCTGCTCCGCCTGCGGTGCGTGCGTGGTCAAACCGGCTGCCCCTTCCCGCTGCCCCACCTGGTCCCACCTGTGTGGCCGTACGGTACGTGCTCACAGGGCGGACGTGGCAACTCTGGCACATCTTCGCAAGTACCGAAGACGGGGGTCCGCTAGGAGGCAGTAAGGGGCATTCGCCCACCTCATCGGGGAGATGGTCCGTTTTTGTACGGCATCGCCGGTGCGCGCCGATTGACACTCCTCGGTGACACTTGGCGCGGTTTTCCAGCACTTGTTCGGGATGATCGGCCGGGCCGGGCGGTCACCTGTTCGGCGGAGGTCCCTCGATGGGGCGACCGAGCACACCGGGGCGTTTCTGCCACGGCCGGGGCCCGGTGGGCGGCCGGTAGGCCACGCCGAGGGCGTCAAGTCGGGCGTAATGGGCGGTCATACGGTGTTCGAAGCCGGCGAAGTCCCGTTCCGCGGGGGCGGGCAGCCGGCTCCAGGCCACCTCGGCGAAGGCCGCGAGCCGGGGGAACGTCTGGTAGTCCACGCGCGCGGTGTCCTCCATCACCTCGGTCCAGACATTGGCCTGAGTGCCCAGCACATGCCGGGCCTCGTCCTCGGTGAGCCCCTCCGGAACGGGTTCGAACCGGTAGACGTCCTCCAGGGTGCGCACGAACCCGATCGGCACCGGTTCGTCCTCGCCCGGGGCCTGACGGTGGTCCAGATACACGTACTGCTCCGGGCACATGACGACGTCGTGGCCGGCCCGCGCGGCCGCGATCCCACCGCCGTAACCGCGCCAGGACGACACCGCCGCGCCCTCGGCGAGCCCGCCCTCCAGGATCTCGTCCCAGCCGATGAGCCGGCGCCCGCGCGCGGCGAGCCAGGCGTCGAAGTGGCCGATGAACCACGACTGCAGCTCGTCCTCGTCGGCGAGACCGAGGTCCGCGATGCGGGTCTTGGCCGTCACCGAGTCCGCCCACTGCTCCTTGCGGCACTCGTCGCCGCCGACATGGATGAACTGCGAGGGGAACAGCTCCAGGACCTCCTCGAACACCCCCTCGTAGAAGCGCAGGGTGCTGTCGGTGGGGGCGAGTACGTTGGCGGAGATCCCCCAGTTGTCCCAGACGGTGAGGGCGGTGGTGTCGATGACGTCGGTGTTCCCGAGTTCCGGGTACGCGGCGATGGCGGCCTGCGAATGGCCGGGTACGTCGATTTCCGGGACGACGGTGATATGCCGCTCGGCGGCATAGGCGACGATCTCCCGGATGTCGTCGTGGGTGTAGTAACCCCCGTGCGGTTTCTCCTCCCACAGTGGAGAGGCCCGGTGACCGAATTTCGACCGCGCCCGCCAGGAGGCGGTTTCGGTCAGCTTCGGATACCGCTCGATCTCGATCCGCCAGCCCTGGTCATCGGTCAGATGGAAGTGGAAGACGTTGAGTTTGTGCGCGGCCATCAGGTCGAGATAGCGCAGCACGCCTTCCTTGGGCATGAAGTGCCGGGCGACGTCCAGGAGGAGACCCCGCCAGCCGAAACGGGGGCTGTCCTCGACGGTGACCTCCGGAAGGTCCCAGTCCTGGTCCGGCCGCAGCGGCGCGCGGCGGAACGCGTCGGGGCCCAGCAGCTGCCGGAAGGTCTGGGCGCCCCAGAAGACGCCGGCGGCACTGCCGCCCTCGATGCGGAACGGCCGGTCGTCGACGACGACCCGGTAGCCCTCCGGCGGCAGGCCGGGCTCGATGCTCAGCACGATGCGGTTGAGGCGGTCGGGCCGGTCGGGGAAGGCCAGGCCGGTCGCCGCTCCGACCGTGGCCCGCAGCCAGCGCGCGACGCCCTCGGTCCCGGGCCGCGCCTCCAGCGCGGTCTCGCCGTCCAGGCTCGTGTAGCCGGCCGCGTTCCAGACCACGCGGCTCGGCGCCGGGATCAGCGTCTTGTCGGGTTCCACGAATTCGGGTGTGCCGCTCATGCCGTCGTCGCCCCTCCGCACCGGCGTTGCCCTGCGTGCCCACGACTGTTGCGCTGCCTACAGCCGCGTACGGACGCTACGGACTCTCCGCGCCGCGGACAAGAGGTCTCGACCATTCCGCGCCCCGGGTCAGGGCACGGCGAGGCCCCGGCGCACGCGGAAGTGCGCCGGGGCCCAGCGAGCAGGCCGGGTACGGAGGCCTTACTTGTCGCCGCCCTTGTCGTCGCCGCCGCTGCCCATGGACTCGTAGATCTCCTTGCACATGGGGCACACGGGGTACTTCTTCGGGTCGCGGCCCGGCACCCAGACCTTGCCGCACAGCGCCACGACGGGGGTGCCGTCGAGGGCGCTCGCCATGATCTTGTCCTTCTGGACGTAGTGGGCGAAGCGCTCGTGGTCACCGTCGCCGTGGGACACCTGTGGCGTCGGCTCTACGAGGGTCCCCGTACCAGTCCCGCGCTCGGGCTCAAGAGTGCTCATAAGCCCCAGGGTACTGGGGCGCACACGTATTCAGTTGAGCGAAGGGTCGTCCGGATACGTGGCCACCATCGCCAGCTCGTTGCGCTGACGGCGCAGCACTTCCCGCCAGAGTCTCTCCGGGGCCGGCGAGGAGACGTCCCCGGGCTCCGACTCGACCACGTACCAGGCTCCCTCGACCAGCTCGTCCTCCAGCTGGCCCGGGCCCCAGCCGGCGTATCCGGCGAAGATCCTCAGGGACCCGAGGGCCGAGGCGAGCAGTTCCGGCGGGGCCTCCAGGTCGACCAGGCCGATCGCGCCGTGCACCCGGCGCCAGCCCAGCGGGGCGAGGTCGCCGTTCGCGCCGCCCGGGATGACCGCGACACCGAGCGCGGAGTCCAGCGAGACGGGGCCGCCCTGGAAGACCACCCCGGGCTCGCCGGTCAGATCGGCCCAGCCTTCCAGGATGTCGCCCACGTCCACCGGGGTGGGGCGGTTGAGGACGACACCGAGGGAACCCTCCTCGTCGTGGTCGAGAAGGAGCACCACCGCGCGGTCGAAGTTCGGGTCCGCCAGGGCGGGAGTGGCCACGAGCAGCCGCCCTGTGAGCGAGGACACCTCGGTCATGCCAGACATGATCCCGCATCTTCCCCTTCGGTGGGGAGCCAATCGGGGTGCGGGAGTGAACGCAGCTCAGGGAGGACGGAAGCGCCCCGGGCGCACTCCGGGCCCGGTGACCCCATGTGCCCGATAGGGCACGGTTCGTGTTGTGACACACCTATGACGCGACTGGGCGGTCCTTGGGCTTACGGACGGGGGGTGATCGGCGATTACCCTGTCTTCCCGGCCCCCGCGCACAGTGACCGGCCGGCCCCTGCCCAACTCATCGGAACGCGAGATACATGACCGTCAACGACGATGTCCTGCTTGTCCACGGCGGAACCCCGCTGGAGGGCGAGATCCGTGTCCGCGGTGCGAAGAACCTCGTACCGAAGGCCATGGTCGCCGCCCTCCTGGGCAGCGCGCCGAGCCGACTGCGCAACGTTCCCGACATCCGTGACGTGCGGGTCGTCCGCGGCCTGCTGCAGCTGCACGGGGTGACGGTCCGGCCGGGCGAGGAACCCGGCGAGCTGGTGCTCGATCCGACGCACGTCGAGAGCGCCAACGTGGCTGACATCGATGCCCACGCGGGCTCCAGCCGTATCCCGATCCTCTTCTGCGGTCCGCTGCTGCACCGCCTCGGGCACGCGTTCATCCCCGGCCTCGGCGGCTGTGACATCGGCGGCCGGCCCATCGACTTCCACTTCGACGTGCTCCGGCAGTTCGGCGCGACCATCGAGAAGCGCGCGGACGGGCAGTACCTGGAGGCTCCGAAGGGCCTGCGCGGCACGAAGATCCGGCTGCCGTACCCGTCCGTCGGCGCGACCGAGCAGGTGCTGCTGACGGCCGTACTCGCCGAAGGCGTCACCGAGTTGTCCAACGCGGCCGTCGAGCCGGAGATCGAGGACCTCATCTGCGTGCTGCAGAAGATGGGCGCGATCATCGCGATGGACACCGACCGCACGATCCGCATCACCGGCGTGGACAGGCTCGGCGGCTACACCCACCGGGCCCTCTCGGACCGCCTGGAGGCCGCCTCCTGGGCCTCCGCCGCGCTCGCGACCAACGGCAACATCTACGTCCGCGGCGCCCAGCAGCGCTCGATGATGACGTTCCTGAACACCTACCGGAAGGTGGGCGGCGCCTTCGAGATCGACGACGAGGGCATCCGTTTCTGGCACCCCGGTGGCCAGTTGAAGTCCATCGCGCTGGAGACGGACGTGCACCCCGGTTTCCAGACCGACTGGCAGCAGCCGCTGGTCGTGGCCCTGACCCAGGCCACGGGCCTGTCCATCATCCACGAGACGGTCTACGAGTCCCGCCTGGGCTTCACGTCCGCGCTGAACCAGATGGGCGCGCACATCCAGCTCTACCGCGAGTGCCTGGGCGGCTCCGACTGCCGCTTCGGGCAGCGCAACTTCCTGCACTCCGCGGTCGTCTCCGGGCCCACCAAGCTCCAGGGCGCCGACCTGGTCATCCCCGACCTGCGGGGCGGCTTCTCGTACCTCATCGCGGCCCTCGCGGCCGAGGGCACGTCCCGCGTCCACGGCATCGAGCTCATCAACCGCGGCTACGAGAACTTCATGGAGAAGCTCGTGGAGCTGGGGGCCAAGGTGGAACTTCCCGGCAAGGCCCTCGGCTGACCGTCTCGGCATCTTCGCGCCACTCCGGCCCGGGACAACGCCGCTCCCGGCCGGGGGTCCGGGGGTTGCCCCCGGGCAGGCACAGCATGGAGAAGCTCGTGGAGCTGGGGGCCAAGGTGGAACTTCCCGGCAAGGCCCTCGGCTGACCGTCTCGGCATCTTCGCGCCACTCCGGCCCGGGACAACACCGCTCCCGGCCGGGGGTCCGGAGGTTGCCCCCGGGCAGGCACGAACGGCAAAAGGGCGGCCCCCCTCGGTGGAAGGGGGGCCGCCCTTTTCGACGTCCTCGGCGGCGGCGCCCGAAGGGGCGCGGACCGTGTCGGATCTGCGGCTCCGCCGCGTGGGCGCGACCAGCCGCAACCGGCCCGCAGCCACCCACGGCGCTCAAGTCGAACGGCGCTCCAGTGGACCGGCGCTCGAAGCGGAGCGCTTACTTGCCCTTGGCGGCTTCCTTGAGCTTGGAGCCCGCGGTGACCTTCACGCTGTAGCCGGCGGGGATGTTGATCGGCTCGCCGGTCTGCGGGTTGCGCGCGGTGCGAGCGGCACGGTGGGTGCGCTCGAAGGTCAGGAAGCCGGGGATGGTGACCTTCTCGTCGCCCTTGGCGACGATCTCGCCGACGGTCTCGGCGAACGCGGCCAGCACGGCGTCGGCGTCCTTGCGGGTCACCTCGGCGCGGTCGGCCAGCGCGGCCACCAGCTCACTGCGGTTCATGTTGTTACTCCCGTGTTTTTCTTGCCGTTGGGGTGTGCCA
Organism: Streptomyces sp. RB17; assembly: GCF_009604455.1. Classification (GTDB taxonomy): domain Bacteria; phylum Actinomycetota; class Actinomycetes; order Streptomycetales; family Streptomycetaceae; genus Streptomyces. Next base: position 93,023 of record NZ_WEGL01000001.1, on the reverse strand, counting down.
CGCGGCGGAGACGCCCGAGGCACTGCGATGCCGATGCGCTCGCGCCCAGGGACGCATCCTGCCCCTACCTGCGGCGGTAAAGCCAATCCGGCACCCGTAGGAGTCGTGAGAACACCCTGGGGAGTCACACGAAAAGCGCCCGCTCGGCGTCACCCTAGAGGGCGCCCGGCATCGGCTGGTTCCACGACGCGCCGGTACGGGGGCCGCCGTGGTGATCCTCACAGCCCCTGCACAGTACGGCACGCCGTCACCGGGACGTCGCCCGGGCGCCGCTCAGCCGTCACCCGACAGAGCGGCGCGGAAGGGACTAGACCGTCGCGCCGGCGGCCTTCGCGGCCTCGCGGACCGCGCCGGCGACGGCGCCCGCGACCTTGTCGTTGAAGACGCTCGGGATGATGTAGTTCGGGTTCAGCTCGTCCTGGCTGACCACGTCGGCGAGGGCCTTCGCGGCGGCCAGCATCATCTCGGTGTTGACGGTGCGGGACTGGGCGTCCAGCAGGCCGCGGAAGACGCCCGGGAAGACCAGCACGTTGTTGATCTGGTTCGGGAAGTCGGAGCGGCCGGTGGCCACAACGGCCGCCGTCTGGCGGGCGATTGCGGGGTCCACCTCGGGGTCTGGGTTCGCGAGCGCGAACACGATGGCGCCGTCGGCCATGGCGGCCACGTCGTCGCCGTCGAGGACGTTCGGGGCGGAGACGCCGATGAAGACGTCGGCGCCCCGCACGGCCTCCTTGAGGGTGCCGGTGAGGCCCTCGGGGTTGGTGTTGTCGGCGATCCAGCGCAGCGGCGAGTCGGCCGGGGCGTCCACCAGGTCCTCGCGCCCGGAGTGGACGACGCCGTGGATGTCGGCGACGACGGCGTTCTTCACACCGGCGGCGAGCAGCAGCTTGAGGATGGCCGTACCGGCCGCGCCGGCGCCGGACATCACGACCCGGATGTTCTCGATCGCCTTGTCCGTGACGCGCAGGGCGTTGGTCAGGGCGGCGAGGACGACGATCGCGGTGCCGTGCTGGTCGTCGTGGAAGACGGGGATGTCGAGGGCCTCGCGCAGCCGGGCCTCGATCTCGAAGCAGCGCGGCGCGGAGATGTCCTCCAGGTTGATGCCGGCGAACCCGGGGGCGATCGCCTTGACGATCTCCACGATCGCGTCGCTGTCCTGGGTGTCCAGGCAGATCGGCCAGGCGTCGATGCCGGCGAAGCGCTTGAAGAGGGCCGCTTTGCCCTCCATGACGGGCAGCGCGGCCTTGGGGCCGATGTTGCCGAGGCCGAGCACGGCGGAGCCGTCCGTCACGACCGCAACGGAGTTGCGCTTGATGGTGAGGCGGCGGGCGTCCTCGGGGTTCTCGGCGATCGCCATGCAGACGCGGGCCACGCCCGGCGTGTAGACCATGGACAGGTCGTCACGGTTGCGGATGGGGTGTTTCGACGCCATCTCGATCTTGCCGCCGAGGTGCATCAGGAACGTACGGTCGGAGACCTTGCCGAGGGTGACGCCCTCGATCCCGCGCAGCTTCTCGACGATCTCCTCGGCGTGGGCCGTGGAGGTGGCCGCGATGGTCACGTCGATACGGAGCTTCTCGTGGCCGGACGCGGTGACGTCGAGGCCGGTGACCGAGCCTCCGGAGGACTCCACGGCGGTGGTGAGCTGCGAGACGGCGGTTCCGCTCGCGGGCACCTCCAGCCGGATGGTCATCGAGTAGGAGACGCTGGGCGCCGTTGCCATGGCCGACTTCCTCTGCTTTCACCGTGTCGCGAGTTGTGCCGTCCGATCGTCGCACCTACCGCGGAGTACGTGGTAGTCGCCCTGGATTGCGGACGTTTTGTTCATGAGCGGTGCCTGGTTGGTGCATGGTTTCGGAAAACCACTTCCACCATACGAGAGACGATCAGACAAAGAAAGAGGCCCACGTCACACGGACGTGGGCCTCTCTCACGCTGACGACACCGACCCGCCATGCTCGCCTCGCGGCAAGTGGTCCCTCGCAGGGACAAAGGTTGGGCCCGGGGGCTTGGATCGAGCCGGTGTCGCATCCAGGCTAACAAACGGATGCCGAGGACCATTCCCCTCGCGCGGAGTTCACAGGAATCTCAGTCCCTCAGCAGATCCGGCACCCCGGCCGCGTCCGGCTCGTCCCGGTCGCCCGACACCACCGTCAGCTGCTGGGTGGCCCGGGTCAGCGCCACGTAGAGCACGCGCAGGCCGGCCGGGGACTCGTCGGCGATCTCCGCGGGCGAGACGACCACGGTCGCGTCGTACTCCAGGCCCTTGGCCTCCAGGCTGCCGAGCGCGACGACCCGGTCGCCGAGCCCGGCCAGCCAGCGCCGGGCCTCCTCGCGCCGTTTCATGGCGACGACCACGCCGATCGTGCCGTCCACCAGGCCCAGCAGCCGCTCGGCCTCCGCCCGCACGCTCCGCTGCAGGGAGTCCCGTACGACGGTGCCCTGTTCCGTGTTCGTTCTCACAAAACGCGGCTCGACCCCGGTGGAACGCACCGCGCTGGGCGCCTCGGAGCCGGGCATGGCGAGCGCGAGCACCCTGGCGGCCAGCTCGGCGATCTCCGCCGGGTTGCGGTAGTTCACGGTGAGCTGGAAGCGGCGCCGGGGGCGGGTGCCGAGGGCCTCGTCGCGGGCCTCGGCCGCCTCGTCCGGGTCGGACCAGGAGGACTGGGCCGGATCGCCGACGACCGTCCAGGTGGCGTGCCGGCCACGGCGGCCGACCATGCGCCACTGCATCGGCGTGAGGTCCTGCGCCTCGTCCACGATGACGTGCGCGTACTCGGTGCGCTCCTGCGCGAGGCGCTCGGCCCGCTCCCGCTGCGACTCCTCGCGCACGGGCATCAGCTCCTCCAGCCCGGTGAGCTGGTCCAGCGGATCGAACTCGCGCCTCTTCCTCGGGCGGGCCGGGGCGCCGAGGATCGCCTGGAGCTCGTCCAGCATGGCGATGTCGTGCACGGAGTGCCCGGTGCGCTGGAGCGAGCGGGCGACCCTGCGGACCTCGCCGGGGTTGAGGATCCGGCGGGCCCAGCGGCCGAGCCGCCGCTCGTCGGCCATGGCGGCGAGCACGGCCTTCGGGGTGAGCTCGGGCCACCAGGCGTCGAGGAAGGCGATGAAGGAGTCCTCGGTCGTGACGTCCTCGTCGAAGGAGGAGCGCAGCTCGGCGGCCAGCTCCGGGTCGGTGTGCCGGGCGGCCGCCCCGGACTTGGCCCACAGGGCGTCCAGCAGCAGCTTGCGGGCGCGCGGGCGGAGCAGGTTGACCGGCGCGGTGCCGCCGAGAGCGTTGCGGCGGACGCGTTCCAGCTCCTCCGCCTCCAGCTCCAGGCGGCGTCCGAAGGCGACGACGCGCAGGCGGGTGGGCGGCCCGCCGAAGGCCCGCGCCGTCCTGTCGCCGGTGCCGCCGGTGTCGCCCCTGTCGTCGGCGGCGTCGGCGGCGTCGGCGGCGTCGTCCAGGGCGAGCTGCCCGGCCGCCCGGGTGCCGGCCGGTCCCAGTTCCAGGGCGCCACGGGCGGCCTTCCGCAGCACCTTCAGCATCCGGTACGAGCCCTTGGCGCGGGCCACGGACGGGGAGTCGTACAGCGTGGCCTCGGCGCCGTCGACGAGCGAGCCGATCGCGCGGATCGCGACCTGGCCCTCCTCGCCGAGCGAGGGCAGCACGCCCTCGGTGTAGGCGACGAGCAGCGGGGTCGGGGAGACGATCAGGATGCCGCCCGCGTACCGGCGACGGTCCTGGTAGAGCAGGTAGGCGGCGCGGTGCAGGGCGACGGCGGTCTTGCCGGTGCCCGGGCCGCCCTCCACGTACGTGATCGAGGCGGCGGGGGCCCGGATGACCAGGTCCTGCTCGGCCTGGATGGAGGAGACGATGTCCCGCATGGTGTGGCCGCGGGCCTGGCCGAGGGCGGCCATGAGGGCGCCGTCGCCGATCACGGGCAGCTCACGGCCGTCGAGGCGGGCGGTCAGCTCGGGCCGCATCAGATCGTCCTCGACGCCGAGCACCCGGCGCCCCTTGGACCGGATCACCCGGCGCCGTACGACCCGCCCGGGCTCCACCGGGGTGGCCCGGTAGAAGGGCGCGGCGGCGGGTGCCCGCCAGTCGATGACCAGCGGCGCGTAGTCCGCGTCGAGCACACCGATGCGCCCGATGTGCAGGGTCTCGGCGATGTCGGCGGTGTTGTCGTCCCGCACGGCGCCCTCGGCGGGCTCCACGGCGGTGTAGGCCCCGTCGGGCCCCTTCTTCCCGTCCTTGCCGAGCAGCAGGTCGATCCGCCCGAAGAGAAAGTCCTCGAACTCGTTGTTCAGCCGGTTCAGGTGGATGCCGGCCCGGAAGACCTGCGCGTCCCGCTCGGCCAGCGCGCCCGGGGTGCCGACCTGGCCGCGCTTGGCCGCGTCGTGCATCAGGAACTCGGCCTCATGGATCTTCTCCTCGAGCCGCCGGTACACCCGGTCCAGGTGTTCCTGTTCGACGCTGATCTCTCGGTCGCGCACGGAGTCGTGTGCGTCGCGTACCGAGCCGACCGCGGACTGCTGAACCTGAGCGGCCACCTGGCCCCCTTCTGACGTGCTGGGCAGCCGTCAACCGTACGCGAAGGGGGCCCGTGGAGGCTACGGCGCCTACGCCGGGACCTGCACCAGCTTCTTGCCCTCGAAGGTCACCACCTCGAAGTGGTCGATCTCATTGGGCTTGAAGGCCGCCGCGCCGCCGATGTAGAGCGGTTTCTTCGACTCCGGCGTCTTCCCGTTCGGGATGCCGTAGCCCCAGTTCGGCACCGACCAGGAGGACATCGTCACGCGCTGCCCGTTCTTCGCGACGAGCACCAGCGAGCACTTCAGCGGCCCCTTGGCGTTCTTCAGCTGCAGCACCGCCTGGGTACCCCAGTCCTTCTGCGCCATCCCGATGGTCGCGCTGATCTGGGACGAGGGGTCCGTGGCCGACGTCTTGTCGGGCATGGCCTCGAACGTGGTCTGCGCCGAGGACGCGGTCACCTGACCGCCGCCGCCCGACCCACTGTTCACCGCCACCGCCGCCAGCGGCCCGGCGATGATCAGGGCAGCGGCCGCCGCGATCATGTAGAAGCTGCGCCGGCGCTTCTGGGCGCGCTTCTCGGCGACCTCGTCGACGAGCTTCTCCACGATCCGCGGGCTGGGCCTGGCGGACAGCGACTCGCCGATCGCGGGGGTGCTGCCGGAGCCCGGCAGGTCCGCGAGCGCGGCCAGCATCGGCTCCATCCCGGCCAGCTCGTCCAGCTGCTGGGCACACCACTCGCAGCCGGCGAGGTGCGCTTCGAAAGCGGTTGCCTCGGCGTCGTCGAGAATCCCGAGGGCGTAGGCGCCGACGGTCTCGTGTTCGCTCGGCACCGAAGATCCCGATTGGGGGCTCATGGGCCCAGACATACCCGGACCACCTGCACCGAATCCCTGCATTCCCCCGTAACCACTGCTCATCACGCCGTCACCCCCCGCTCCTCCAGTGCCAGCTTCATCGATCGCAGGGCGTAGAACACCCGAGACCGCACCGTGCCGCTGGGAATGCCCAGCGTCTCGGCCGCCTCATTGACCGTACGCCCCTTGAAGTACGTCTCGACGAGCACCTCCCGGTGGGCCGGGGTCAGGTCGTCGAGCGCGTCCGACAGCGTCATCAGCCACAGCGCCTTGTCGATCTCGTCCTCCGCGGGGATGACCTCCAGCGGCGACGGATCGACCTCCTGCGGCCGGGCCTGCCGGCTGCGGTGGCCGTCGATGACGATGCGGCGTGCGACCGTCACCAGCCAGGGGCGTACCGAACCGGTCGCCCGATTGAGCTGACCGGCGTTCTTCCAGGCACGGATGAGCGTTTCCTGTACGACGTCCTCGGCGCGCTGCCGATCACCGGCGACCAGCCGCAGGACATACGCAAGCAGAGGTCCGGCGTGCTCTCGATAGAGGGCACGCATCAGCTCCTCATCGGGTTCCGAGGGCTGTGAGGACATGCGATGTCGGGCCCTCGATCCACGTTCATTGGCCACGGCCGCATCCTTGCGCACGCCCACCTCCGGTGTCCGGGGGTTCCCCCAGTCGGTCGCTCGCCCACCCGTACGGAAGGAAACGGCGCGGCGTTCAAACGGAGATGACAGTTTTCTCAGGGGTGACGTGACGAGCGGGACATGCGTGCACAATCCCACCGCGCGATCTTTACAATTCAGACACAGGGTCGGGGGCGGCCACCGCTTCCCGTGCACGACACACCCAAACCCGGTGTTACGGAAATCACGCCCGCGCGAGCGCGGCCCGCCGCCGGTGCCGGGCCACCCGCTCCCGGTTTCCGCAGACCTCACTGGAACACCACCGCCGGCGCCGCCCCCGGGAGGTGTCCAGGTACACGAGCGGGCAGTTGTCCCCCTCACACTCCCGCACGGCCGCCCGCGCGACGGGGTCGGTGAGCAGCTCCACGGCGTCCCGCGCGACGAGCGCGAGCAGCCCGGCGCAGCTCGGCGGGTGGGTCAACTCCCTGGTGAGCCTGCCGTCTCCACGGCGTACGGCACACAGAACGGGGGGAGGGGCTTGGGCGACCTCATTGACCCGCAGGAGCGCGCTCTCGTACGACGGCGTGTCCGGCACGTGCGGATTGCGTACCAATTGCCCGATGTTCGCGCGCAGTTCCCGGAACCCGACCAGCCAGGAGGCGTCGGCTTGCCCGAGCGCCGTCCCCTCCGGCACGAGCCCCACCCCACCGATCCACGCGCACAACGCCTCGACGCCGTCCAGCCGTTCGGCCGGATGCATGGTCGCCAGCAGGTCGAGACAGATCCGTCCGGCATCGAACCGCGGCTCGTACGGGGGCGTGGCCGTACCCAGTGCCATGTGCCTGTCACCGCCTAGGCAGGAAGCGTGGGGCGCTTCTCGGTGGGGCTCTCCTCCTCACAGTGCCCGCCCCGGGCCTCGGCCGGAACCCCTCGTACCTGTACTTCAGGCGAGGTCCGGGGTCGGGCGCAGGACCAGCGAGACGAAGCCGAAGGCGTCCCGGTAGCCGCGCAGCCACTCGGTGCGACGGGCGGTCGCGGTCGCGAGCACCTGCGAACTGTCCGGATCATCAGGATGGTCCAGGGCCCACGCGGCCAGCGAACCCCAGCAGGCCCATTCGTAGTCGTCCAGCTCCTGACGCGTGCTGACGTGCCCGTCGACAGGAGTCCAGCCGTCGGCGACGACACGGTCCACCGTGCTCGCGAGATCGGTGAAGTCCCCGAGGATCTCGACGGTCTCCGGCGACGGAGGGCGCTCCCAGAAACCGTCTCCGATGAGCACACGGCCACCGGGGGCCAGATGCCGGCGGGCCGCGGCGAGGGTGGGAAGCAGTCCGCCGAAGGCATGCGCGGCCCCGAAGCTGAGGATCACGTCGAACGGCTCGTCGGAGATGAACTCCTCGGCCTTCTGGCGGTGGAGGACGAGACGGTCCTGCACCCCGAGACCGCGCGCCGAGGCGGCGGCCTGGCCCAGGGCGTCCCCGGACATGTCCACGCCCTCGGCCCTTACACCCGGTCGCATGACCAGGGCCCGCAGAAGCCATTCCGCCGGGCCGCAGCCGAGGTCGAGCACACGCTCGTCGCCCCTGGGGAGACCGCGCTCCAGCAGCCGACGCACGGAGTCGTCGTCGAGGGGGGATTTGATCGGGTGTCCGCGATGGGCGATCCGCGACGTCTCTTCACGATTCACCTGTGCAGAGTGCCAACGGCTGCGCTCGCTCGCACCCCATTTACGCGGCTGTGCTGTCTGCCGCGTACTGGAGGAAGTCCGACCAGGTGGTGGGGGTGACGGTGAGGTGGGGGGCGGTGGGGGTCTTGGAGTCGCGGATGTGGATGGTGGTGGGGGTGGGGGCTATTTCGACGCAGTTCGAGGCGTCGGGGCTGTAGCTGGACTTCTTCCAGTGGAGTTCGGGCACGGTTTCCTCAGACGGTCTGGGCGATGCGGTGGATCAGATCACGGGACTCTGCGGGTTTGAGGGCGTTCGCCTCCATGCGGTCGAGGACGAAACGGTACTTGTCCAACTGCGCCTCGGCATCCAGGAACTCACAGCCGTGATGGGTGTCCAGTTGAACGGTGTCGAGCTGAGGAACGTGCCCCACCAGGTAGTCGATGGACTGTCCGGTGCCGGGAAAGCAGCCCTTACCGAAGGGGATGACCCTCACGGTCACGTGTTCCAGCTCGCTCATGTCCAGGAGGTGTTCGAGCTGAGCGCGTACGGTGGTCGGGCCGCCGTACCCCATGTGCAGAGCACACTCATGGATCACCGCCGAGTACGGGGGCGGGTCGTCACGATGCAGGATCTCCTGCCGCTTGATGCGGTGACTGACCCGGTGCTCGATCTCGTACTGCCGTAGCGGCGGCACCGCCTCCTTGAAGAGGGCGCGAGCGTGATCGGTCGTCTGGAGCAGCGCCGGGATGTGGATGACCAGGGCAACACGCAGCTCTGCCGCGTGATACTCCAACTCGGCAAGGTCGATAAGGCCGATCGGCAGGTGGTCACGGTAGGTGTCCCACCATCCGTGCACGCGCTGAGTCATCGCGGCGAGCGCGTCCACCAGGTCCCTGTCCTGGCAGTCGTAGGCACGAGCCAGAGAGCGAACGCGGTCGGAGCTCAGGGGACTGCGGCCAGTCTCGATCATGCTGACGCGGCCTTGGTTGACGCCGAGCCGGGCAGCGGCTCCAGTCGCCGTGAGGCCTGCTCGCTCACGGAGTTTCCGCAGTTCAGCGCCCAGCCGCCGTTGACGCAGGGTGGGTGTGCTGGTGAGTGGCAAGGACCCTCCTTCCCGTCACCTGTTGTACCCCACAGGAGGTAATCACTGATGAACTTCCCTCGATCCACCGAGAAGTATCTCAAGACTGCGCTAGCGTACACAGCATCGCCCAACTCCCCTCACTCCAAAGCCGGAAGCGCACCTCCCCAGGCAGAGCCACCGCCGGGCGGAATGGTTGAGCGAGCCCGAAGTCCCTTCTCTCGTCGGAGGTTTTCATGGGCACCGTATCCCTGCCCGACACCTGGGTGTACGCCCTTCGCCTGCCGCATGATCCCCGCGCGGCACGCGTCGCACGTATGACCGTGCGGACGGTGCTGGGCAGTCACGGGAGACACGAAGCGCTGGAGGCTGTCGAGTTGTTGACGTCGGAGTTGGTCACCAACGCGTACCGGCACACCCACGGCCCCGCCTCCCTCCGGCTCACCGCCCTCGCGGACGGGAGGCTCAGGGTCGGGGTCTGGGACAGTCATCCGCGCATCCCCGCGCCCTTCGGCGACCCTCCTTGGGATCGTCTGCCGCCCGTCCCGGCGGACGCCGAAAGCGGGCGTGGGCTGCACCTCGTGCAGGAGTACGCCGACTGGTGGGGCGGCTTCCGCATCGGGGACGGTCCGCTGGAGCGCGGTGCCGGGAAGCTGCTGTGGTTCGAGGTGGGGGCTTGGACGAGGACGGGGCACGTCAACGGTGCGGGCCGTCCCGCCAAGAGGGCCGGGGCCGGGGCGTCCACGCGTGACGGCAGAGGCGGATCACGAGGTGGGTGAAGACGGTGGCCGGGACGAGGATCCGGGCGATCCAGGAGAAGCACAGCCAGATGTCGGCCCAGGACGTCGCCGTCTTCCAGCCGTGAGGCAGGCCGATGAGAACCATCGACGTCAAGAGTGTGAGGACGACGAGGAACGACAGGGAAAAGCTCACGCGTCCGCGTACTTCGCGTCCGTCGCCGGGTCCAGGGCCAGGCGGTAGCCCCGCTTCACCACCGTCTGGATCAGCTTGGGCGCGCCCAGGGCCGTACGGAGGCGGGCCATCGCCGTCTCCACCGCGTGTTCGTCGCGGCCGGAGCCCGGCAACGCGCGGAGCAGGTCCGCCCGCGGTACCACCCAGCCGGGGCGGCGGGACAGGGCTCGGAGCAGAGCCATGCCCGCCGGGGGGACCGGCTTGAGGGTGCCGTCGACCAGGACCGCGTGGCCCCGGATCTCCACCCGGTGGCCGGCGACCGGCAACGCGCGGGCGCGGGCCGGGAGTTCCTGGCAGAGGAGCTGGACCAGGGGGCCCAGGCGGAAGCGTTCCGGCTGGACCGTGTCCACGCCGTGGCCCTGGAGGGGGATCGCCGTGACCGGGCCCACGCAGGCCGGCAGGACGTCGTGGGCGAGGGCCGACAGCAGCTCCTCCAGCAGGCCCCGGGTCTCCGCCCGGGAGAGCAAGGACGCTGCCGCGGGGGCGCTCGTGAAGGTGAGGGCGTCCAGGGAGCGGGTGATCGTCGCGTCGAGGAGGCGGTCCAGCGGGGTGATGTCCTCCGGCGGCATCCAGCGGTACACCGGGACCGGGACGACCTCCGCTCCCCCGGCCCGCAGGGATTCGACGAACCCCGGGAGCGGCTCGCCGTGCAGCTGTACGGCGATACGGCGGCCGTCGACGCCCTCCTCCAGCAGGCGGTCCAGGACCTCGGCCAGCGATTCCGAGGACGGCGACCACTCCTCCGTCAGGCCCGCCGCGCGGATCGCACCCTTGACCTTGGGGCCCCGGGCCAGCAGCTCGGCGCCGCGCAGCCCGCCGAGCAGCTGCTCGCCGAGGCCCCAGCCGTCGGCGGCCTCGATCCAGCCCCGGAAGCCGATCGCCGTGGTGGCCACGACCACGTCGGGCACCTGGTCGATGATCTCCTTCGTCGCGGCGAGGAGTTCGCCGTCGTCGGCCAGCGGCACGATGCGCAGGGCGGGTGCGTGCAGGACGGAGGCGCCGCGCCGCTGGAGCAGGGCGCCCAGCTCGTCGGCCCGGCGCGCGGCGGTGACACCCACGGTGAATCCCGCGAGCGGACCGTGCTCGACGGCTCCGGGTTGCTGCTCTTCGTCGTACATGGGGCATCTCCTAGCTGACCGGCGCGCGAACCGAGCCTGTCAACAGCGCGTGACAGGCTCGGTTCCGCTTCATTGCACCGGTGTTACGTCACACTTCGGCATAGCTGAGCTGCGCCTTTGTCTCCGAAGCCGCCACCGCCACAGCCGGTCGCGCCGCGCGGCGAAGGTATACGGCCCAGGTCACCACGAAGCAGGCGCCGTAGAAGGCGAGGAAGGCGACGAACGCTCCGGTGCCGGTGCCGTAGGAGAGGAAGGACTGGCGGAAGGCGAGGTTGATGCCGACTCCGCCGAGCGCGCCGACCGCGCCGATCAGGCCCATGGAGGCACCGGACAGCCGGCGGCCGTAGAGCGCCGCGGCCTCCCCCTCCAGGCCCTTGGCCAGGGCCTTTGCCTGGAAGATGCCCGGGATCATCTTGTACGTCGAGCCGTTGCCGATCCCGGTGAGGGCGAACAGCACCACGAACGCCACGACGAACAGCGGCAGCGACTTCTGCACACTGGCGGCGACCAGGACGGCGGTGGCGGCAGCCATGGCGACGTAGTTCCAGAGGGTGATCCGTGCGCCGCCGTAGCGGTCGGCGAGCCGGCCGCCCACGGGCCGGACCAGGGAACCGAGCAGCGGGCCGATGAAGGTGAGGTACGTCGCCTGCAGCGGGGTCCGCCCGAACTGGTTCGTCAGCACCTGGCCGAAGGCGAAGCTGTAGCCGATGAAGGAACCGAAGGTGCCGACGTAGAGGAAGGACATGATCCAGGTGTGGGCGTCCCTGGCCGCGTCCTTGGCCGCGCCGGTGTCGTTCTTCACCGTCGCCAGGTTGTCCATGAAGAGGGCGGCGAGCACGGCGGCGACGACGATCAGCGGGATGTAGATGCCGAGCAGGAGGCGCGGTCCGCCGTTCGCGCCGATGACCGCGAGCGCCACCAGCTGGATCGCCGCCACGCCGATGTTGCCGCCGCCCGCGTTCAGGCCGAGCGCCCAGCCCTTCTTCCGCAGCGGGAAGAAGGCGTTGATGTTGGTCATGGAAGAGGCGAAGTTGCCGCCGCCGATGCCGGCCAGCAGGCCGACGACGAGGAACGTGGTGAAGGACGTGCCCGGCTTCATCACCGCGAAGGCCGCGATCGTCGGGATCAGCAGCAGACTCGCCGAGATGATCGTCCAGTTGCGGCCGCCGAAGACGGCCACGGCGAAGGTGTAGGGGACGCGGACGGCGGCGCCGACGAGGGTGACCATCGAGGTCAGCAGGAACTTGTCGGCGGGCGTGAGGCCGTACTCCGGGCCCATGAACAGGACGAGGACGGACCACAGGGTCCAGATCGAGAAGCCGATGTGCTCGGAGAGGACGGAGAACCACAGGTTGCGGTTGGCGATCCGCTGCCCGGTCGCCGTCCAGAATCCCTCGTCCTCCGGGTCCCAGCGCTCGATCCAGCGGCCACTGCGACGGGTTGGGGCTGTTGGGGCTGGGGCTGTCATCACGCCTCCACGGGGCTCCGGCTGCACGGTCTGCCGTCGACCTGCCATCGACCGGCTCAGCCCGAAGGTAGGGAGGGCGCGTTTCCTGCCTGTGGCTGTGGGTGACCGGAAGGGAACGTTGCTCTCACTCGGCGCGGGGGCGGCCGGTGAGGGGAAGCCCCGGGAGCTCAGGACGCGATCTTGTACCGGTGCTCCGGGCGGCCCGTCGCCCCGTACCGGAGCACCAGGCGAACCGTGCCCTCCTTGACGAGGTACGACAGATAGCGCTGGGCCGTGGCCCGGGAGACGCCGGTCAGCTCGGCGGCCTCGGCGGCCGACAGGTCGCGGTGGGCGGCGCGCAGCGCCTGCTGGACGAGGGCGAGCGTGGGCGCGGAGTGGCCCTTGGCCGGGACCCGGGGCACGGCCGGTGGCCGGACGGCGCTGAACAGGGCGTCCACATCGGCCTGTTCGGTCTCCGTGGTCTCCCCGAGGGTGTCCACGCGGTGCTGGAGTTCGCGGTACGAGGTGAGCCGCTCGGCCAGGTCGGCGGCGCCGAAGGGCTTGACCAGATAGCCCACGGCGCCGAGTTTCATGGCGGTGCGCACCGAGGCGATGTCCCGGTCCGCGGTGATCACGATGGCGTCGGGGCGGGCGCCGCCCGCGTCCCCGGTGAGCCGGCGCAGCACGTCCAGTCCGCTGCCGTCGGGCAGGAAGATGTCGAGGAGGAGAAGGTCGGGGCGCAGGTCGTGGGCCGCCCGGAGTGCCTCGGCCACGCTCGCCGCCTCGCCCACCACCTCGTAGCCCGGGACCCGGGACACGTAGTCGCAGTGGATGTGGCTGACCCGGAAGTCGTCGTCCACGACCAGGGTGCGGATCATCGGCTCTCACCTCCCACGGGCAGCGCCTTCGTGACACGTTCCCCCTGGATGTCGCCCTGGCTTTCCCGGCGGCTCTCCCGCTGCGGTACGGCGAGGTCCGGGAGTCGTACGGTGAAGACCGCGCCCGGACCCTCGCTGACGGTGATCGTGCCGCCGTGCCGCGACACCAGGCGGTGGACCAGCGCCAGGCCGAGGCCGCGCCGGGCGGTGCCCCGGTCGGGCCGGGTCGACCAGCCGTCCTCGAAGATCGACTCGTGGGCGCCGGGCGGGATGCCGGGGCCGGTGTCCGCCACCCGCACGGTCGTCCCGTCCCCGTCCCCGTCCCCGTCGAGCGTGAGCCGCACCGCGCGTCCGCCCGCCGGGGGCGGCCCGTCGCCCGCCGCGTCGATCGCGTTGTCCAGCAGATTGCCGACGATCGTCAGCAGCCGGCGCAGCTGCGGCGGGTCCTCGCCCAGCGCGGAGTCCTCGTCCAGCTCGACCCGTACCCCGCGTTCGGCGGCGACCGTCGTCTTGGCCACGACCAGGCCGACCATCAGCGGGTTCCCGATCCGCCGGCGCACGGACTCGGTGAGCGCCTGCCCGGCGCCGGCCGACTCGACGGCCACCTCGTACGCGTCGTCGTACGCCCCGATGTCCAGCAGCCCGGCGAGCGTGTGCATGCGGTTGGTGAACTCGTGCTGCTGCGCCCTGAGCGCGTCGGTCAGCCCGCGCACGGAGTCCAGTTCCCGCAGCAGTCCGACCAGCTCGGTGCGGTCGCGGACGGTCACCACCGCGCCCAGTTCGCGCCCGCGCAGGGTCACCGGCATCCGGTTGACGGCCAGACAGTGCTCGTCGGTCAGCACGCTGATGTCGGTGCCGGTCAGGGTGCCGTCCAGGGCCCGGCGCAGCCGCCCGTCGGGCAGCACCTCGTCCAGGGTGCTGCCGAGCGCGGTGCCGAGGCCGAGCAGGCGGCGCGCCTCGTCGTTCACCACGGTGATCCGGCCGTCCGGATCGAAGGCGAGCACGCCCTCCCGGATCCCGTGCAGCATGGCCTCCCGGTCCTGCAGCAGCCCGGCGATCTCCTCCAGCTCGAGCCCGAACGTGATCCGCTTCAGCCGCCTGGCCAGCAGATACGCGGCCGCGCAGCCGAGCGCGGTGGCGATCGTGGCGTACACGGCGAAGGTGGGCAGCTCACGCCACAGCTCGCCGAGGACGTCGTGTTCCGGGATGCCCACCGACACCTCGCCGACCAGTTCGCCCGCCGGGCCGTACAGCGGGGCCTTGCCGTTGGCGGACCGCCCGGTCGCGCCCTGGTCGGTGCCGACGTGCGTCCGCCCGTCCCGCGCCACGACCGGCTCGGTCACCGGCTCGCCGACCAGCTGCGGGATGGGGTGCGAGTGGCGGATGCCGTGCAGGTCGATCACCACGACGTACCTCGCCCCCGACGCCCGCCGGATCCGCTCGGCGACGTGCTGCACCACGTCTGTGCCGTCGCCGTCCGCCATGGCCCGGCGGATCTGCGGGTCGGCGGCCGTCGTCTGCGCGAGGGCCACGGCCCGCCCTTCGTAGGTACGGTCGAGCGCGGAGCGCTGCGCGAAGGCGAACAGCAGGAAACCGATGGCGCCCGTGAGCGCCAGGATGACGAGCTGGCTGACGAGGATCCGCGCGGACAGTCTCCCCCTCCCGCCGCGGCCGATCCGAATACGGATGGGTGTCACAGGTGCCTCTTCGCCCCGGTCGGGGGTGGTACTGGGCCGGCCCTGCGCCGTACCCGTGGTGGCGTGATTGTGCCTGATGGCCGAATTGCTGCCCACCCCCGAGGCGCTGAGCTAAACGAGCAGAACCCTGGTTTTCGCGGCTATCGCGGGATACCTCGGAAACAGCGACGTAACGTCCGGCCGCCTCTAGCGTCTGCCTTCCCCCGCCCCGACGAGGTGCGGAACCCGACCTGACGAGGTGGAAGGAGACGGCCTCACATGGCTTCGCGAAACGATGTCGCGAAGAGCCCGGCCGCCGCTGCGGCGGAGCGCGAGGACGCGCGCATCGAGATATCCGGGCTCACCAAGCGATTCCTGACTCCTGCCGGTGAGGTGTTCACGGCGCTGCAAGGCGTTTCGTTCACCGTGGAGCCGGGTCAGTTCTGTGCGGTGGTCGGTCCCACCGGCTGCGGCAAGTCGACCACCCTGGGCTTGGTGTCCGGGCTCGACCGGCCCAGCGAGGGCTCGGTGAAGGTCGGCGGCCGTGAGGTGGACGGCATCACCGACGGCGTCAGCTTCATGTTCCAGGCGGACGCGCTGCTGCCCTGGAAGACCGTCCTCGGCAACGTGCTGATGGGCCCGGTCTTCCGTGGCGTGCCCAAGCAGCAGGCGCAGGCCTCGGCCCGGGACTGGCTGCGCCGGGTCGGTCTCTCCGGGTTCGAGGACCGCTATCCGCACCAGCTCTCCGGCGGCATGCGCAAGCGCGTGGCGATGGCCGCGGCGCTGATCAACGAACCCAAGATCCTGATCATGGACGAGCCGTTCGGCGCCCTGGACGTGCAGACCAAGGCGATCATGTCGACCGAGCTGCTGGGCCTGTGGGAGCAGATCCGTCCGTCCGTCGTCTTCATCACCCACGACCTCGACGAGGCCGTGGCGCTCGCCGACCGGGTCGTCGTGATGACCTCAAGCCCCGGTTCGGTCAAGGCGGTCTTCGACATCGACCTGCCGCGGCCGCGCGGCTCCGTCCAGGAGATCCGCTTCGACCCCCGCTTCATCGAACTCCAGCACCAGATCTGGGAAACGCTGCGCGAAGAGGTCGAGCGCGCGTACGCACGCACCGCAGGAGGCACGGCATGAGCACGACGTCCACCGCTTCCGCCGCGCCGGTCACCGGCGGCGGGCAGACCTCGGCGGCGGCCGCCGCCAAGCGGGCCGCCCGGCGTCGCGTCGCCTCGGTGTGGGCGGGCCGCATCGGCATCGCGGCGTTCGTCATCGGCGGCTGGCAGGCCTTCACCACCTGGGGCCTCGTCGACCCGTTCTTCTTCGGGCAGCCGTCGGGCATCTGGAAGCGGCTGATCGATCTCTTCCAGCACGGCACCGAGTTCGGCTCCTTCTACGCCAACATCTGGACCACCATCCAGGAGGCGCTCCTCGGCTTCGCCGTCGGTTCCGTCGCCGGAGTCGTCGTCGGCGTGGCGCTGGGCCAGAGCCGCTATCTGTCCGACGTCCTCGGGCCGTACATCAAGATGGTCAACGCGATCCCCCGGATCGTGCTCGGCTCGATCTTCATCGTCGCCTTCGGCATCGGCGTCACCCCGAAGATCCTGCTCGCCGCCGTGCTGGTGTTCTTCATCGTCTTCTTCAACGCCTTCCAGGGCGTCCGCGAGGTCGACCGCAACATCCTCGCCAACGCCAAGGTGCTCGGGGCCTCCCAGACGCAGATCATCCGGCACGTCGTCGTGCCCTCCGCGCTCACCTGGATCATCGCCAGTCTGCACAGCGCGTTCGGCTTCGCCATCGTCGGCGCCCTGGTCGGCGAGGTGCTCGGCGCACAGAGCGGCCTCGGCCTCGTCATCAAGACCGCGCAGAACAACTTCGACCCCAACGGTGTGTTCGCGACGATGCTCGTCATCGCGGTCATCGTGCTGGGCGCGGAGTGGCTGATCGGCAAGCTCGAACACCGGCTGCTGGCCTGGCGCCCGCCGGCCCCGACCGAGGCGAACTCCCTCTGACCTCCCTGCCAACTCCCTTCCCTCTCCCCCGCGTTGCGCGTCCCCCGCATGTCCGAAAGGAAAGAGCCGTCATGCTGAAGAGAGCCCTCACCGCATCCCTCGTCACCGCCCTCACCCTCGGCGCCGCCACCGCCTGCTCCGGCAGCCCCTCCGCCTCCGGTTCGGGCGGCACCCCGACCGTCAAGCTCATGGTCGGCGGCATCGACAAGCAGATCTACCTGCCGTACCAGCTCGCCCAGAACCTCGGCTACTACAAGAAGTACGGCGTCAATGTCGTGCTGAGCACCGAGCAGGACGGCGGCACCGGTGCCGAGGACGCCATGGCCTCGGGGCAGGTGGACATGGCGGGCGCCTGGTACAACCACACGATCGACTTCCAGGTGAAGGGCAAGGCGGTCGAGGACGTCGTCCAGCTGTCCGGCGCTCCGGGCGAGCGGGAGATGTGCGCCACGAAGAGCGGGGTGCGCTCGGCCGCCGACTTCAAGGGCAAGACGCTCGGTGTCACCGACCTGGGCTCCGGCACCGACACCCTCACCCAGTTCCTGGCCGCCAGGAACAGCGTGAAGACCGGCGACTTCCACCGGATCGGGGTCGGCGCGGGCTCGACCGCCATCGCCGCGCTGCAGAACGGCAAGGTCGCCTGTGTGATGACGACGCAGCCGACGGTCGCCGCGATCGAGAAGAAGAAGGTCGGCTACTCGGCGGTCGACGTGGCCACCACCACGGGTGCCAAGGCCGCGACGGGCGGCGCCTGGCCGGCCGCGGGTGTCATCGCCCGTACCGACTGGGTGAACGCGCACAAGGACTCGGTGCAGAAGGTCGTCGACGCGCTCGTGGCCACCATGCACTGGATCGACACGCACAGCGCGGCCCAGATCGCCGACAAGCTGCCGCAGTCGTTCGTGCAGAACCAGCTCGTGACGAAGGCCGACTACGTCTCGGCCCTGACCCAGGACAAGGGGCAGTTCCTGCCGGACGGCCTCATGCCGGCGGGCGGCCCGAAGAACGTGCTGGCCACGGAGGAGCTGGTTGGCCACGCGACCTCGAAGGTCGACCTCGGCACGACGTTCACCAACGACTTCGCCCTCGCGGCCAACAAGAAGGAGGGCTTCACCACCACGACGACCCCGGCGGGTCCGCAGGGCTGATCCGCGACGCGCGCACGGGACCGCCCGGGTGACTACGACCCGGGCGGTCCCGTGCGCGTTCCGCTCCCCCCGGCGCCCGTCATCGCCGTCTCGTCGACGGCAGGCATCCAGCTCCCGTGCGGCCGCCGCAGCCACCCCTCCGCCGCCGCGAGCTCGGCCGCCGCCCGGCGCAGCGCGTCCAGTCCGGGATGGACCAGCCCCCTGCGCCACACCAGGGAGACCGGCGACAGCGGTACGGGGTCGACGAGGGGGCGTCGTACCGTGCGGGGCATCGCCGGAAAGTCCACGACGGCCAGGACCGGATGCCTGGTCTTGGCCATGATCCGCTCGAACTCCTCGTCCCCGACGGCCAGCGGCAGGGGCGGGGCGAGCCGGATGCCGTGCTCCGCGAAGAGCCGGCTCCCCAGGTCGGTCCACTCCAGGGTGCGCGGGTTCCCGGCACCGGCGTACACCGTCTCGCCGGCCAGCGTGGCCACCGGCACCTCGGCGCGGGCGGCCAGTGGATGGTCCTCGGGCAGGACGACGGCCATCGGCTCGTGGCGCACCGGCTGCTGTTCGAGCCCGGACCTGAGCGCCGGGTCCAGGCCGGCGAAACGGCCGAAGGAGGCGTCGAGCCGGCCGGCGAGCAGGTCGGCGGCGGCACCGGTCAGACCGCTCTCGTAGCGGGCCATCAGCTCGCGGTCCGGGGCCAGTTCACGGGCCCGGTGCAGCACGCGGCGGCCGGTGACCAGGCCCGGCGAGTTGAGGTCCACCAGCAGCGGGCGGGAGGGGCCGGAGGCGAAGGCGGCACGCAGGTCGTCCTGGGCGGCGAGGACCCGCCGGGCGTACGGCAGCAGCCGTTCGGCGTCCGCGGTCGGCGTCACCTGCCGGGTCGTCCGCACGAACAGCTCGGCGCCCAACTCCCGCTCCAGCCGCCGTACATCCCGGCTGAGCGCCTGCTGGGCGACGTACAGACGGGCCGCGGCCCGGGTGAAGTGCAGTTCCTCGGCCACGGCGACGAAGGCGCGCAGCAGCCGGGGATCGATGTCGGCGGGAACGGGCATGCACGTGAACTTACAACGCGGGTGCGTGAATCGGCACCGAGAAGGTGTTGGACCCCGTGATCCACTCGGGGCGAGGGTGAGTCCATGCCCTCGGCCATATCCTCCACCACCAGCGGCTACCGCCGCCTCTTCGCCCTCCCCGGCGCCCGTGCCTTCACCACCGGCAACGTCCTCGCCCGGCTGCCCATGGGCATGTTCAGCGTGAGCGCCGTCGTGATGATCGCCGGCTCGCGGGGCTCGTACGCCCTGGCCGGTGCCGTCACCGCGACCGGTCTCGCGGCGACCGCACTGGCCGGACCGTGGCTCGCCCGGCTCGTCGACCGGCACGGACAGGCCCGGGTTGCCGTACCGGCCACGCTGGTCTCCGTGCTCGGCAGCCTGACCCTGCTGCTCTGTGTCCGCTACGGCGCCCCGGACTGGACCCTGTTCGCCGCGTACGCCCTCACCGCGGCCACCCCGAACATCGGCGGCCTGTCCCGCGCCCGCTGGGCCCATCTGCTGGGCGAGGACGCCGGCGCGCTGCACACCGCGAACTCCTTCGAACAGGCCGCCGACGAGCTGTGCTTCATGCTCGGCCCGGTGCTGGCGTCCTTCCTCACCGGCACGTTCTTCCCGGAGGCGGGCACGCTCACCGGCGCGGTGCTGCTGCTCGCCGGCATGCTGCTGTTCACCGCCCAGCGGGCCACCGAGCCGCCGCCACGGGCCCGCACCCAGGCGCCCTCGCCGCTGCGCAGCCCGGGCATCCCGCCCCTGCTGGCCTGTTTCACCGCGACCGGGGCGGTGTTCGGCTCGATGGAGGTCGTCACGATCGCCTACGCCGACGCGCAGGGTCACCGTACGGCGGCGGGCGTGATCCTCGCTCTCCAGGCAGCGGGCTCGTGCGCGGCGGGCCTGGCCTTCGGAGCACTGAAGCCGAAGCACACGGCAACCCACGCGGACGCACCCCCTGCTCCGGGAAGCGCGGCACTCCACGCGGACCCCGCCCTCACCCCTAAACGCACAGCCACCCACGCCGACTCGACCCTCACCTCGAAGCGCACAGCAACCCACGCAACCCCGACCCACACCCCCGACCGCAGGACAACTCACCCCGGCACGGCTCTCACCCCCGACCGCACAGCGACCCGCCGGGACCCGGCCCCCACCCCCGACCGCACGACAACCCACACAGACCCGACCCTCACCCCCGACCGCACAGCGACCCACGCGGACGCGGCCTTCACCCCGAGGAGCACGGCGCCCCATGCGGCCCCGGCCCTCACCCCGCAGCGCACGGCGACCCGCACAGACACGGCCCTCACCCCGCAGCGCACCGCAACCCACGCAGGCCCTGCCCAGACCCCCCAGCGCACCGCAACCCACCCAGACCCCGCCCTCACCCCGAAGCACACCGCAACCCACCCAGACCCCGCCCAGGCCCCGGAGTGCGCCGTGCACCCCGCGCACGGGGGGCCGGTGCCGGAAGGTTCGGGTGGGGAGCCCTTGGCGGCCGGGCCCGGTCTCTCGCGCTGGCTGGCTGCGATGGCCGTGCTGATGACCCTGCCGTGGGTGGCCGCCGCGACCGCCGGGGCCCTCCCGGTGCTGGCGGGGGCGCTGCTGGTGGCGGGCATGGCGACCGCGCCGACCATGGTGACGGCGATGGGGCTGGTGCAGCGGCGCACCCCCGCCGACCGCCTCAACGAGGGAATGAGCCTGGTGGTGACCGGGCTGCTGACCGGCATCGCCTGCGGCTCGGCGACGGGCGGCTGGGCGACCGAGCACCTCTCGCCGGTCGCGGCCTTCGCCGTACCGGCCGTCGCGGCCGCCCTCGCGCTGCTCATCGACTCCTGCGCGCGGGCGGCCGGTTCACACCGCCGAGCGGTGGCGCGCGGATCAGTTCTGTCGTAGCGCGGGCATCGGCAGCGAGATGCCGTACGCGGTCGCGCCCGCGCCCACGCCGCCCTCACAGGTGTTCGGCGGGGTCGTGCCGCTGCCCCGGGTGGAGGGGCGTTCGGCGGCCCAGAACATCTGGCCGAGCATGCCGGAGGTGCTGCCGGCGCCGTTCGGGGCGACCGACTGGACGAACGAACCGGTGGAGTTCTCCAGGGAGTTCGCGAAGTTCGTGCACTCGGGCAGGGTCTTGCTCTGGTCACTGATGTAGACGGCGCCGGTGAACTTGGCGGGTGCGAGCGGCGGGATCGGGGGCGCGTAGGTCGGCTTGCCGTCCACGTGTTCCTGCCAGTTGGCGATGGCCGAGCTGGTGGAGGGCTGCCGGGAGGGCACCATCGCGTTGGCGTAGTCGAGGACCGGCGTGTCGGTGCGCAGCCAGTCAGTGGTCGCCTTGCGGTCGAGGTCGATCAGCCAGCGGTCGCCGGCGGCCACGTCGATGGTGAGGCGGGCGGCGGGGTCGGCACCGGAGGCGTCGTAGGCGTGGACGGCCCGGTAGGCGTCGATGAAGGACTGCAGGCCGGTGAGGTCGGGGCCGGTGTTCTGCTCGTAGTCGATCTCGATGCCGACGCCGAGGTCGCTCGCCACAGCGGCGGCCCGCTGTCCGAGGAGGGTCGGATTCTCGGCGAGCGCGCTGTCCCAGGAGTTGGTGTAGGTGATGCCGCCGATGGAGAGCATCACCCGGATCCCGTGGGAGGTGAAGTACTGGACGATGTCCTTTGTCATGCCGCGGGGCACGCCGTTCAGGGTGGTGGCGTCGGTGGTGCCGTGCAGCAGTTTGAGGGGTTCGACGAAGCTGAGGACGACGAGGTTGACCGAGGGCCGGCCGTCGCCGCGGTCGATCAGCCAGTGGTTCTGGCTGTCGAACTCGCTCACCGTCCGGACGGTGCCCCAGAGGCAGGCGTCGTTCGAGCAGTGCCAGGCGCCGTAGATCTGCATCGGGGTGGTGGCCGCGGCCGAGGCGGCGGGGGCCTGCGGGACGATCACAGCGCCGAGCAGCCCGAGGGCGAGGAGCAGTCTGCGGCGGAACCGGGTGCGCATACGAACCTCCGGGAGAGGAGCGGCCTGCGGGACGCGGGAGGTGGCGCCGGCAGCGTGGCAGGTCCAGACCAATCCGGCAAGGGGGTGTGCGTGCGCGGTTCGCGCGGTTCCGGGCATGACGAAGGCCCCGCCGCTGAACGCGACGGGGCCTTCGCCCACATGGGGTGACCCCCTAAGGGGCCTGGTGGAGATGGCGGGAATCGAACCCGCGTCCAACGGTGCGGAATCAGGGCTTCTCCGTGTGCAGTCCGCTTCGCTTTTCTCGGCCCCGGCGATCACGCGAACAAGTCGCCGACGGGCTCAGTCACTGTGTGGTTTCCCTCTTCACCCCGTGACCGGGATCAAGGTTTAGTCCCCTAGCTGATGCCAGGATCCGGGTCGGGAACAGCCCCGGGCTGACACTTCGCAAGTCGCTACTTAGGCAGCGAGGGCGAAGGAATCGCGCTTGGTGTTGGCGATTATTTTTTGCGACATATGGTTTACGAGATCATTGCCGCTTCCTCGACACGCTTCCCCTGCTTCGACAGCCGCTGTCGAAACCGATCATCCCCATGTTGATTTTTCAATCCCCTCCGCGGAGGGTCTGCGCACCCTCTGTGGAGTGCACTGCCATCGTACGTGACCTACGCACGACGATGCCAGCCTATTCCCCGGCGGCCGGCTAGACGCCGCGCTGCCTGCGCTTCGCCGCCGCGATCGCCCGGTCCGACTCCCGCCGGTCCTGCTTCTCCCGCAGAGTCTGCCGCTTGTCGTACTCCTTCTTGCCTCGCGCGAGGGCGATCTCGGCCTTCGCCCGGCCGTCCTTGAAGTAGATGGCGAGGGGCACGATCGTGTGACCCGTCTCCTGGGACTTCGACTCCAGCTTGTCGATCTCCTCGCGGTGCAGGAGCAGCTTGCGCTTGCGGCGCGCGGAGTGGTTGGTCCAGCTGCCCTGGTGGTACTCGGGGATGTGGGCGTTGTGCAGCCACGCCTCACCGCGGTCGATCTGGACGAAGCCGTCGGTAAGCGACGTCCGCCCCTCGCGCAGCGACTTGACCTCGGTACCCATGAGCACGAGCCCGGCCTCGTAGGTGTCGATGATCGCGTAGTCGTGCCGGGCCTTCTTGTTCTGGGCGACGATCTTGCGCTTGCCGCCCTTCTCGCCGTCCCGGGCCTTGGCGGCCCCGCCGCCCTGCTTGGGCTGGGACTCCTTGGGTACGTACATTCCCTTGCTCATAGTGCCGACCATTTTCGCACCACACAGGGGGTGTGAGTACAGCCGATTACGTGGGGCCGCACGACTGGTTACGAGGGGGCGCCCAGGCCGGTGAGGACCGTCTCGGCCCGGTTCAGCGCCTCCGGGCCCGCCTCCAGGTCGGGGGTGATGCCCCGGCCGTCGACCGCGTGGCCGGAGGGGGTGCGGTAGTGGCCGACGGTCAGCTCGGCCACCGAGCCGTCGGGCAGCTCGGTCGGCATCTGGATGGAGCCCTTGCCGAAGGTGCGCGAGCCGATCACCACCGCGCGGCCCCGGTCCTGGAGCGCGCCGGTGAGCATCTCGGCGGCGCTCATCGTGCCGCCGTCGACCAGGGTGACCAGCGGCCGGCCGGTGTCGCCGCCGGGTGCGGCGTGCAGGGAGCGCGGGGCGCCCTTGACGTCGTAGGTGGCGACCAGGCCGCCGTCGAGGAAGGCGGAGGCGGTGTCCACCGCCTCGGTGACCAGGCCGCCGGAGTTGCCGCGCAGGTCGAGGACGATCCCGTCGTCGGCCGGGGTCTGCCGCAGGGCGGCGCGTACGGCGTCTCCGGAGCCCTTGGTGAAGGCGGCGATCTTGATGACGGTGACCCCGCCGGGCAGTCGGCGCACGGTCACGGAGTCGGTGGACAGACTGGCCCGGTGCAGCGTCTCGGTCCACGCGCGCGTGCCGCGCTGAAGGCCCAGGGTGACGGGCGTGCCCGCGGCCGCGTCGTCGGCGTCGCCGCGCAGTAAGGAGACCACCTCGGTGACCGGCCGCCCGTCGACCTTGCTGCCGTCCACGCTGCGCAGCCGGTCGCCCTCGCGGATCCCGGCCTCGGCGGCCGGTGAGCCGGGCCGCACCCGGGTCACCTCGATCCGGCCGTCCCGCTCGCGCCTGGCCCACAGGCCGACGCCGGTGTAGCGGCCGTCGAGCGCCTCCTGGAACTCCTGGTACTCGCCCTCCGAGTACACCGCGCCCCAGCGGTCCCCGCTGCGGCTGACGGCCTGCTCGGCGGCCTCCATCGGGGACTTGCCGTCGGCCATCGCCTCGGCGGCGGCCTTCCGGACGTCCTCGTGCCCGGTGTCCGAACCCCCCGCAGGGGCGAGGATCTTCCGCGCGGACGCCGCGGGCGCGGTGGCGTCGGGCTCCGGGAAGGAGCCGGTGGCGGCGCCGGTGACCAGGACGCCGGCGAAGACCAATGTCAGGGCGGCCCCGCGGCGCATGCGGCGGGGCGGACAGAACAGGTCGCGACCTGACATGGCGGTGAGTCTAGGACAACGCGAAGGGCCGTACGGGCGGATGCCCGTACGGCCCTTTTGGCGTGCGTCACACCTTCAGGTACTTGCGCAACGCGAAGAACGCCGCAAGTGACGGCATGAGAACGCTCGTTGCGAGGATCAGCGGCAGCTTGGTCAACACCGCGTCCCAGCCCACGAAGTTGATCAGCGTGAGCTTGTGGGCGAGGTCCATGCCGTGGTCGATGGTGAAGTACCGGCCGACCACCAGGGCCACACAGGCGAGTCCGCCGCCGATGAGTCCGGCGACCGCGGCCTCGGCGATGAACGGCGCCTGGATGTAGAAGCCCGAGGCACCGACCAGGCGCATGATCCCGGTTTCGCGCCGGCGGCTGAACGCCGACACGCGCACGGTGTTGACGATCAGCAGCAGCGCGACGATCAGCATCATCGCCATCACGCCGAGCGCGCCCCGGTTCATCAGGTTCAGCAGCTGGAAGAGGTTGTCCAGGATGCCCTTCTGGTCCTGCACGGACTGCACACCGGGGCGCCCGTTGAAGGCGGACGCGATCACCTGGTACTTCTGCGGGTCCTTGAGCTTGATCCGGTACGACTCCTGCATCTGGTCCGGCGTCAGCGAGCTGGCCAGCGGGGAGTTGCCGAACTGCTCCTTGTAGTGCTTGTACGCCTGGTCCTGCGACTCGTAGGCGACCTTCTCGACGACCGGCATCTTGTGCAGGTCCGAGAGGATCTGCTTCTTCTGGTCCTCGGTCACCGCGCCCTTGGCGCAGTTGACGTCCGAGTCGGCGTCGTGCTTGTTGCACAGGAAGATCGAGACGTTGACCTTGTCGTACCAGTAGCCCTTCATGGTGCTCACCTGGTCGCTCATCAGCAGCGAGCCGCCGAAGAGCGCCAGGGACAGGGCGACGGAGACGATGACGGCGAAGGTCATCGTCAGATTGCGGCGGAGACCGACACCGATCTCCGACAGGACGAACTGGGCGCGCATGGCGTCTGGTCGAGCCTTTCCGTCGTGAACTTGCTTAGTGCTGGTAGCCGTAGACGCCGCGGGCCTGGTCGCGGACGAGGCGGCCCTTCTCCAGCTCGATGACGCGCTTGCGCATCTGGTCCACGATGTTCTGATCGTGTGTCGCCATGATGACGGTGGTGCCCGTCCGGTTGATGCGGTCGAGCAGCTTCATGATGCCGACGGAGGTCTGCGGGTCGAGGTTGCCGGTGGGCTCGTCGGCGATCAGCAGCTTGGGCCGGTTGACGAAGGCCCGCGCGATGGCCACGCGCTGCTGCTCACCGCCGGAGAGCTCGCCGGGCATCCGGTCCTCCTTGCCGCCGAGCCCGACGAGATCGAGCACCTGCGGCACGGACTTGCGGATCTCGCCGCGGGACTTGCCGATGACCTCCTGGGCGAAGGCCACGTTCTCCGCGACGGTCTTGTTCGGAAGGAGCCGGAAGTCCTGGAACACCGTCCCCAGCTGGCGGCGCATCTGCGGCACCTTCCAGTTGGAGAGGCGCGCGAGGTCCTTGCCCAGCACGTGCACCTGTCCGTGGCTGCACCGCTCCTCGCGGAGGACCAGTCGCAGGAAGGTGGACTTTCCGGAGCCGGAGGACCCCACGAGGAACACGAACTCGCCCTTCTCCACCTCGAGGGAGACATCCCTGAGTGCGGGGCGGGTCTGCTTGGGGTAGACCTTGGAGACGTTGTCGAATCGGATCACGGATGCACCACGGGTCGCCGGGGGTAGATGAGCGTGACCATACGCGAACCGGGTGTGCAAGTGCAGTCGCAGGTCGAGGTTGGGTAAGGCTTGTACGCTTTTGTCCCGGACCCTGTCCTCCCCCGACTCTCCCGGGGCCCGCGCACGCGCTCCGCGAACCTGGCACAGTGGAGGGGGAACGTTCTCGTTCCCATGAGCGTTGTGACGAGTGAATGCCGGTGCGAGGAGGGCGAGCGCATGACGTACGACCGGTTGGTGTGCGCGAACTGCGCGGCGCCCGTGAGCGAGGGCCGGTGCTCGGTGTGCCGTGCCAACCGCGAGCGACTGCAGCAAGAGGGCTTCCTGGGCGGGGTGAACCCGATGGCGCTGGTCGCCCTGCTGGCGGTGCTGATCGCCGCGGTGGCGCTGCTGGCGCACCAGACCGCGTGACGCGGATCGCGTAAGAAAAGTCCCGGAAACCCGTCAGGGCCCGGAGCGTCAGGCTCCGGGCCCTTCGGTGTGCGCGCCGAGCGCGCTGCGTGACCGTACGGCTACGCTCAGGCGGCCGCGCCGCCCCGGCCGCCCGCCAGACGCGGCAGGATGCGGAAGCCGATGCCGCCGGCGATCATTGTCGCGGCACCGATGACCAGGAACGCGGTCTGGCCGGCACCGGTCTCGGCGAGCTGCTTGCCGTTGCCCTGGGCCTGGGTGTCGGAACCGGTGTCGGTGAGGGTCGAGGAGCCCTCCTCCTGCGAGGCGTTGTCGTTGCCGCCGCCCTGCGGGGTGTCGTTGTTGCCGCCCGTGCTGCTGCCGCCGGTGCTGCTGCCACCCGTGCCGGAACCGCCGTTGCCGCCGGTGTTGCCGCCGTTGCCCGAGCCGCCGTTGCCCGAGCCACCGTTACCGGAGCCACCGTTACCGGAACCGCCCTCGGTGCTGCCCTGGGTCGAGCCCTGGGTGCTGCCCTGCGTCGAGCCCTGGGTGCTGCCCTGGGTCGAGCCCTGGGTGCTGCCCTGCGTCGAGCCCTGGGTGGACCCCTGGGTCGAGCCCTGGGTGGACCCCTGCGTCGAGCCCTGGGTGTCACCCTCGGTGCTGCCCTGGGTGTCACCCTGGGTGCTGCCCTGAG
This sequence comes from Streptomyces sp. RB17, assembly GCF_009604455.1. Classification (GTDB taxonomy): domain Bacteria; phylum Actinomycetota; class Actinomycetes; order Streptomycetales; family Streptomycetaceae; genus Streptomyces. Next base: position 65,738 of record NZ_WEGL01000001.1, on the reverse strand, counting down.
TGTCACCCTCGGTGCTGCCCTGGGTGTCACCCTGGGTCGAGCCCTGAGTGTCACCCTGGGTCGAGCCCTGGGTGTCACCCTCGGTGCTGCCCTGGGTCGTGCCCTCGGTCACCCCGAGAGTGGCGCCCTGGATGGAACCGTCGGTCGTCCCCTGGGTCGAACCGTCGGTCGTGCCGTCGGTGTCGTTGCCGTCCGTCGTGACACCGAGGCTGATCGGGCCCGCCTGGACATCGAGATCCAGGGCGGAGGCCGCGCCGGCCGCGGTCAGTGACGCACCGGCCGCGATCACGGCGCCGGCGGCTATCCGCGCGACCCGGATCCGCGTCTTCTTCGTCATATGGTTGCTACCCCCAGTAGCTGATCGTCAATGAGGCGGCGCATGGGGCGTTGCCGTGATCGACGGGAGGCAGCCGGTGACGAAGTCGCGTCAACTCATTCCCCCGGTTCACATGCGCCCCTTGAAGTACGCATGCCACGCTTCACCCTTCCGATTTTTCAAAGCAACGTCAAGGCCGTTGCGGGCGCAATGTCCCTTCGGGGGGTGTTTGCAGTGAGTTGAAGCCTGTGAGTGTGATGTAAAACCCAGACAAAAGACAAACTGCCGCCTCTCGGGCGGCAGTTGTCATGTCGACAAAGTTACTTCTCCTGCTGCTTGCGCCAGCGAATACCGGCCTCCAGGAACCCGTCGATCTCACCGTTGAACACGGCCTCGGGGTTGCCGACCTCGTACTCGGTGCGCAGGTCCTTGACCATCTGGTACGGGTGCAGCACGTACGAACGCATCTGGTTGCCCCAGGAGTTGCCGCCGTCGCCCTTGAGGGCGTCCATCTTGGCCTGCTCCTCCTGCCGGCGCCGCTCCAGCAGTTTGGCCTGGAGGACATTCATGGCGGTGGCCTTGTTCTGGATCTGCGACCGCTCGTTCTGACAGGAGACCACGATACCGGTGGGGAGGTGGGTGATCCGGACCGCGGAGTCGGTGGTGTTGACGCCCTGGCCGCCCGGGCCCGAGGACCGGTAGACATCGATCCGGAGATCGCTCTCGTCGATCTCGACGTGGTCGGACTGCTCGACGACGGGCAGCACCTCCACACCGGCGAAGGAGGTCTGGCGGCGGCCCTGGTTGTCGAACGGCGAGATGCGCACCAGGCGGTGCGTGCCCTGCTCGACGGAGAGGGTGCCGTAGGCGTACGGCGCCTGGACGGCGAAGGTGGTCGACTTGATGCCGGCCTCTTCGGCGTACGACGTCTCGATCAGCTCGGTCTTGTAGCCGCGCTGCTCGGCCCAGCGCAGGTACATGCGCTGGAGCCGCTCGGCGAAGTCGGCGGCGTCGACGCCACCGGCCTCGGCGCGGATGTTGACGAGCGCCTCACGGGAGTCGTACTCACCGCTGAGCAGCGTACGGACCTCCATCTCGTCCAGCGCCTTCTTCACCTGGGCCAGCTCGGCCTCGGCCTCGGCACGGGTGTCCGGGTCGTCCTCCTCCTCGGCCATCTCGAAGAGGACGGCGAGATCGTCGATCCGGCCGCGCAGCGCCTCCGCCTTCCTGACCTCGGCCTGGAGGTGGGAGAGCTTGCTGGTGATCTTCTGCGCCTCGTCCGGGTTGTCCCAGAGGGACGGCGCGGCCGCCTGCTCCTCGAGCACGGCGACGTCTGCCCTCAACTTGTCGAGGTCCAGGACGGCCTCGATCGACTCCATGGTCGAGGAGAGGGACTTCAGCTCTTCGGATACATCGACGACTGCCACGCATCCAGCGTAACGGCTCCGCCGAGCAGCGAGACCCGGGTGCTTGCGAGCTGCTGGGGCGCCCTGTGCTGCGGCGCCCTCCGCCGGGGGCTCCGCCCTCAGACCCCCGTGCCTCGCCCACCCTCCCACCCGACTCCGTCGGCCCAGAGCGCACCGTCCCGGGCGAGGGTGCCAGGGGGAGCGGGGTGCCGCCTGCAGGCCGGCCGAACCGCGATAGCCCGGCCGGCGGCCACTTCTCAGCGGAGCGAGTCGGATGGGCGGGTGGGCAAGCGGGGGGTCCAGGGGGCTTCGCTCCCTGGGGCGGGTCAGGGGGTCGATGTGCTGTGGGTGCCCGACGGGGTGTCCGAGTCCCCGTCGGCGGACGCCAGCCACGCGCCGACGCCCACCACTGCGGCCAGGACGACCCCGGCCACTCCCAGCGTCACCCGGCGCCGCCGCACCGCGGCCCGGTGCCTGGCCGACCCCGGCCGGGGCGCGCCGGCGGCCCGGGGGGCGCGAGCGGTCCCGTGCGCGCCGCCCGCCAGCTCGTCCGGCCCCGGCACGCGCATCGAGGTGTGCGTGTCCCGGTTGGAGTCCGGCTTGGCGCCCGGCACCAGCGACACCGCCCCGCGCCGCCGTACCGGATCGTCCCCCGGCGGGGCCGACGGCACGGGCTCGTCGGCGGCCTCCTCGGAAAGTTCCGGCTCGTCCACGTCCAGCGGCGGCAGCCCGGCCAGCGTCGGCAGCTGCTCCCGCAGCCGCACCGCCAGCTCGGAGGCGCGCAGCCGGGACGCGGGCGCCTTGGCCAGGCACTGCACGATCAGCTGCCACAGCTCCTCCGGGATACCGGGCAGCGGTACCACCGTCTCCGTGACGTGCCTGCGCAGGACCGCACCCGGGTGGCCCCCGCCGAACGGGGTGAAGCCCGCGAGCAGCTCGTACAGGACCGTCGCCAGGGCGTAGATGTCCACGGACGCGCGCGGCGGCAGGCCCTCGACGATCTCGGGGGCGAGGTAGTCCGGCGTACCGATGATCTTCGTCGCCCGGGTCCGCTTCGGCGTGTCGATCAGCTTGGCCACGCCGAAGTCGGTGAGCAGGGCCGGATGGGCTCCGCCGGGGCCGAGTGGGCCCTGCATGTCGAGGAGCACGTTCTCGGGCTTGACGTCCCGGTGGACGACCCCGGCCGCGTGGGCCGCGGCCAGCGCGTCGGCGATGTCGGCGGCGATCGCCACGGCCGCCTCGGGGGCGAGCCTCCGCTCGCGCTCCAGCCGGGTGCGCAGGTCGGTGCCGCGCACGAGGTCCATGACCAGGGCCAGGTCGTTGCCGTCGACCACCAGGTCGCGCACGGTGACGATGTGCGGGTGCTCCAGGCCGAGCAGCGCGGTGCGCTCCTGCACGAAGCGTCCGACGAGCTCCTGGTCGGAGGCGAGGTCCTCGCGCAGCAGCTTGACGGCGACGGGACCCTCCGGCCCCTCGCCCAGCCACACCGTGCCGGCGCTGCCCCGCCCCAGGATCTGGTTCGCGGTGTACCGGCTGCCGATCTTCCGTGCCAAGGCTGCTCCTACCAGACGCGTGTTGCCGATAAAACTACGCGTCCGGCGCGCCAACCTTCACCGCGGAGGCGGAAATCACCCGCCAGATGTCGACAAATCCGCAAACTCGTCGTCGGTTACCGCGAGTTCACGCCCCCGCTCACCCTCCGTGCGCTCAGTTGCCGCCGCCGGAGGAGCCGCCCAGGTCCTTGACCCACTTGCTCACCTGGCCGGCCCAGTGGCTCACCTCGTGCCAGTAGCTGCGGCCCTGGCCGATCCAGGTGTGCAGCGGGGTCAGCTCATAGATCAGCCAGCTCGCCACGACCAGGATGACGATCGTGAACAGGCAGCCCTTCAGGCAGCCGAGCCCCGGGATCTTCATCGGGTTGGCGCTGCGCTGCCGGGGCGCCCGGGGCTCGCGGGCGGGCCGCTGCGGCTCCGGTGCGGGCGGCGCGTACCGCTGCGGCGCCTGTGGCGGGGCGTACTGCTGGGGCTGCTGCTGCGGCGCATAGCCGTACCCCTGCTGGTACCCCTGCTGCCGGCCGCGCGGCTGCGGCTGCTGCGGACGGGACTGCGGGGCCTGCCGCGGCTGCTGCTGGGGACGGGCCACCTGCCGCTGGGGCCGGTGGTGCAGCGGGTCGTCCTCCGGGGACAGGTACTGGATCTGCGTCTGCTCGTTGCGGTCGCGGGCGGCGCGCAGCTGGGTCTGCCAGGGGTGCGGCTGCTCGGGCTGCCCCTGCGGGCCGGTGTTCGGCAGCACCGCCGTCGGGTCCGCCGCGCCGGTGTTCGGCAGCACGGCGGTGGGGTCGGCGGCGCCGGCGGGGCCGCCGGTGTGCGGCAGCACGCTGGTCGCGGCGTTCGGGTCGTACGCGCGGGGGCCGGTGTTCGGCAGCACCTGGGTGGGGTCGGCGGCGCCGGGCACGCCCGGGACGGCGGTCGGGGCCGGGTCCGGGGCCAGCAGCGCGCCCACGCCCTCGGCGGCGGCGATCTGTGCGGCGTTCGCATGCACCCCGATGCCCTCGGCGACGACCCTGAGGCCGCGCGCGAGGTTCTCTGCGCTGGGCCGTTCGTCGGGGTTCTTGCGCAGACAGCGTTCTATGACCGTCCACAGCGGGTCCGGGACGGTTGAGGGGCGGCGCGGCTCGGCGCTCAGGTGCTGGTGCAGCACCTCCAGCGCGGTGCTGCCGGAGAACGGCGGGCGGCCGGTGACCAGCTCGTACAGCAGGATGCCGGCGCCGTAGATGTCCACGGCGGAGGTCTGCGGGCGGCCCTCGGCGGACTCCGGTGCCACGTACGCGGGCGTGCCGACGAACTCCTGGGTGCGGGTCAGGCCCGGGGAGTCGGCGAGGCGGGCGATGCCGAAGTCGGTGAGCATCGGGTGCATCTGGCCGCCGTCCTGCTTGAGCAGGACGTTGGCGGGCTTCAGGTCGCGGTGCACGACGCCGTCGGCGTGGCTGGCGGCGAGCGCGTCGGCGATCTGCGCGGTCATCAGCGCGGCGGCGACCGGGGTGAGCGGGCCGCTCTCGCGCAGGTAGCGGTGCAGGTCGGGGCCGTCGACGAGGTCCATGACCAGCGCCAGCAGATCGCCCTCGACGACCAGGTCGCGGACCCGGACGATGTTCGGGTGGGTGAGGCGGAGCAGGACGGAGCGCTCGCGCAGGAAGCGCATCACGATGTCCGGGTCGCTCGCCAGTTCCTCCTTGAGGACCTTGATCGCGACCGTCTCGCCCGGCTGTCCGGGTACGGCCGCCTCGGCGCCCGCGGTCTCGCGCTGGCGGGCACGCCAGACGGTGCCTGTGGCGCCGCGTCCGAGCGGCTCCTCAAGCAGGTACTTGCTGCCGACTGGCCGCACGTCACGCGCTCCCTGCTGCTTGCTGATGCTTGCTTGCCTGCATTCCGGTTGTCGTTCCGGTTGTTCCGATCCACTGTAGTGCCGCCCCCGAGGGCACTACGTAAGCGTTCCCGAGCTTGTTCGATGTGTTCGACGGGAAGACGCTCATGTCGGTCCGCCGGTTGCCGGGGGCCGGACGTGACCGATCTCAAGTGATCGCTTGTGCGGCACTGGTCAGGCACTTTTGGGGGCAGAGCCGACCAATCAAGATCACTTGATGCCGGGTACCGGGCGCGTTGTCAGTGGCAGGTGCGAGGATGCCTTGCAGTACTTGCCGACGTGCTCGTGTGGGGTGGGGATGCAGATCCGGCTGACCGTCGTAGACCCGCTGGGCGCGTCCCCGCAGCGGGGCCGCGCCGCGAGCCGCGACGTGCTGGTCACGGCGCCCGTCGGCACGGACCTGGGCGCGGTCGCGTCGGCGCTGGCAGGAGCGGTCACCGGGGAGGGCCGCGACGCCGCGAACTCCTCCGTCGTCCTCTACGCCGGCCCCGAGCGGCTGGATCCACGCCGCTGCACGCTCGGAGAGCCTCCGCTGGTCGACGGCGCCGTGCTGTCCCTGGGCGCCCCGGCGGCCGCCGAGCCACATCCCGAGCTGGACGACGCGCCGACCCAGCTGCATGTCGTCGCGGGCCCGGACGCGGGCGGGGTCCATCTGCTGCACGGCGGCCGGATCACCGTGGGCCGCTCGGCCGATGCGGACGTGCCGCTGGACGACCCCGACGTGTCCCGGCTGCACTGCGTGGTCACCGTCGGGGCGGACGGGCGGGTGTCCGTCGCCGACCTCGGCTCCACGAACGGCACGGCGCTGGACGGGGTGCGGGTGGGCGAGCGCCCGGTGCGGGTCCCTGCCGGGGGCCTGCTGCGGATCGGGGAGTCGGCGCTTCGGGTTGCTCCGTCCGGGGGACCGGCCGCGCGGGTGCGGACCGTCTCCGACGGTGAGGGGTGCGTCCGGGTCGCCCTGGCGGGCGGCTCCGCGGACCGGCCCTCGGCCGGCTCCGGCTTCCGGCCCGCACCACGCGTGCAGGCAGCGTCGTCGGGTGCGGGTGGCCCTCGTGGGGCGGGATCACCGTCGGCGGCCGCGGGGGACGGCGGTGTGAGCGGACCGACGTCCGTGAGTGCTGCCGGCGCCTCCGGAATCGGGCAGCACGGCTACGGCTCCGACGACTGGGGGACTTCCGGCAGCGGGGCGCAGGAGCATCAGCGGGGGTCGACCGTGGTGCCGGGGCAGGGCGGGGCACCCCGGATCGAGAACACGTCCGGTGGCGCGTTCGGCGGGGACACGCACGCGGGGCGCCTCGGGGCCGGCGGGGCGGACGGGGAGCCACTGGGGAGTGGTGGCCGCAAGGGCACTCCCGTCCGGGGCATCGACGTCCCGCAGGGCGTACGGCGGCGTGGGCTCGGCGCCTGGGCGCGCCGGCTGGCCGGTGGGCGCGGCGAACAGCCCGCCCGGCCCGAGGCGTACGGCGCCGCCGACGCCCGAGCCGGCACCGGCCCGGCGGCCACCGCGACGCAGCAGCCCGAGACCTGGCCGGACCCCGCCGCACTGCTGTTGTCGGCACTCGGTCCCGGGCCCCGGCTGTGGGAGCGCGGGCCCGGTCATCCGGAGACGCTGACCGTGCGGCTCGGCACGGCGGACCGGAGCGCACCGGACGGCTCCGGACTGGTGCCCGCGGTGCCCGTGACGGCGGCACTGCTCGAGGCGGGGGCGCTGGGTCTGGCCGGTCCGCGTCCCCGGCTGTCCGGGCTGACCCGCGCGGTGCTGGCCCAGCTGGCCGCACTGCACTCCCCCGACCTGCTGGAGATCGTGCTGATCAGCGCCGACCGCTCCCGCCCCGTGGAGGAGCGCACGGCCGAGTGGTCCTGGCTGGGCTGGCTCCCGCATGTCCGGCCGGGCCACGGCCAGGACTGCCGGCTGCTGCTGGCCTACGACCGCGAGCAGGCGGCGGCCCGCACGGAGGAACTCCTGCGCCGGGTCGACGACCACGCGGCGACCGGCAGAACCGCGGCCCGCCCCGTCTCCGCCCGAGTTCCGGCCCCCGGTACCGCACCGGGCGACCCCACGCCCAGCGAGCCGACCAGCCCAGCCACATCCGGCTCCCCCATGGGCATGTCCGCCCAGGGGGGCTTTCCCGGCCACCCCGGCACGGCCGCGCACGGCCCGTCGATCGGCACGCAGGGCACCCGGGCCCAAGGCGCCGTCTCCGGTCTGCCCGGCACCCCCTCCGAGTCCTCCGCAGCCCAGCCCCAGTCCCCGGCGACCGCCGAGTGGGACACCCCCACCACGCCGGGCAGCCCCGCCCAGGGCGGCTTTCCCGGCCACCCCGGCACCCCGGGACTCGGTTCCGACGCCACCGTGCACGGCCCCACCTCCAGCACCCACGGCACCGCCGCCGTGCCGGGCACACCGCTCCAGGGACTCGATCCCGGCCCCCACGGAGCCACCACACACACCTCCGGCACCACCCAGGCCCCCGGCGCATCCAGCCAGGACCCGGCCCTCGGCCACACCGGCGCCGCACACCCCACGCGCACCACCCAGTCCACCGGCCACCACGGCACCACCGCACACCCCTCCGGTGCCCCTGCCGCTGGCCGGAACGGCACCCACCCGTCGGCCACCCCGTCCCGCCGCCCCTCCTGGGCCAGGGAAGACGCCGAGGTCGGTGGGGGCAGTGGGTTCTCCGGGCCGTACACCGTCGTCGTGGTGGACGGAGACCCCGGAGGCAGCGCGCTGCGGGACGCGGTCGCGCGGCTGGCCGTGGCCGGGCCGCGGGCCGGGATTCATGTCGTCTGTCTCGCCGAGACCGAGCCCGCCTCGCCGGCCTCCCCCGTGGCGCGGACGTACGAGGCCGCGTGCGCGGTGACGCCGGCGTTCCGGCACTGCGGTGCCGTGGCACTGCTCGGCGGGGATGTCGCCACGGCGCTGCAGTTGCTGCGGGTGGCGCCGGGCGGACCCGTCGAACCGGGCACGCTCGCCGCCGTGGACGCCGTGTCCCTCGCCTGGGCGGAGCGGTTCGCCCGGGCGCTGGCCCCGCTGCGGCCGGACGGCCCGACCGGCGAGCGGGACACGCGCGTGGCGGCGCCGTTGCCGCAGTCGGCGCGGCTGCTGGACGAGTTGGGCCTGGCCCGGGCCACCCCGGCGTCGCTGATGGCGCGCTGGGCCGACGCGGCCGACGACACCCAGGCCCTGGGCGGCCGGGCCCGGGCGGTGCTCGGTGCCGGGCCGCGCGGGCCGCTCACCGCCGACCTGGTGGCCGACGGACCGCATCTGCTGATCGAGGGGCCGGCCGGCAGCGGTCGTACGGAGGTGCTGCGGGCCGTGGTGGCCTCGCTGGCGGCAGCCGAGCGGCCGGACCGGCTGGGCATCGTGCTGATCGACGGCCGGGACGGCGTCGGCACCAGCGCCGCGCACGGTGAAGGGCTGCGCGTGTGCACCGACATACCGCACGTCACCACCCACCTCGTCGCCAACGACCCCGTCCGCATGCGGGAGTTCGCCCAGTCGCTGGCCGCCGAGCTGAAGCGGCGGGCGGAGCTGCTGGGGCGGACCGATTTCGCCCAGTGGCACGCGGGCAGTGAGCTGTCCGGCCGGATCGTCGCCCAGCGCACGCCCTCCGCCGCGACCGGCGACATAGAGGCACCGCCCAGCTCCACCCTGCGGCTGCGGCCGGGGGCGGCCGCGCGGCAGCGGGCCGAGGCGGCGCCGCCGTTGCCGCGGCTCGTGGTCGTCGTGGACGACCTGGACGCCCTGGTCTCACCCCCGCTCGGCTCGCCGGGCCGGCCCGCCGCCGGTTCGGTGATGCGCGCGCTGGAGGCGGTGGCCCGGGAGGGCGAGCGGCTCGGGGTGCATCTGGTGGCGGCGGCCGGGACCGGCGGCCGTACGGCGGAGACCGAGCCCGCGCGGCGGGCGGCCCTGCGGGTCGTGCTGGACGCCCCCCAGCAGGGGCCGGACGAACCGGCTCCGGGGCGTGGCCGGCTGGTGTACGCGGACGGGCGGGCCGTCGGTTTCCAGGGCGGCCGCGTGACGGGCCGTATCCCGCGCACCGCGACCCAGCGGCCCACAGTGGTCCCACTGGACTGGCAGCGCATGGGCGACCCGCCGGCCCGCCGGCCGGTGCGGGAGCTGGGCAACGGCCCCACCGACCTGGCCCTGTTGGCGAGCGCGGTGGAGCGGGCGGCCCGGGAGGTGTCGGCGGCGGAGGTGCCGTCCCTGCTCTAGGACCTGTCCGGCCCTGGCCGAAGAGGCACGCATACACCGCCGGTCACGAGCCGGTCACGATGACCCGTTCGACACAGCAGGCGCCCTTGCCCACCCCGAGTGGCCCGGCGTACACCGGACCGCACGGGACAGTCTTCTGACGTTCAATGGAGAACGACGAACGGGGAAGTGATGCACAGCAAGAGCAGCACCATCCGGACACGCAGGACCGTCACCACATTCGCCGCGCTGCTCACGGGAGCCCTCGCCCTGAGCGCCTGCTCCAGCAGCAATGACAACGGTGAGAAGGGCAGCGGCGGGCAGACCGGCGAAGCCACCGGCTCCACCCTCACCCTGCCGAAGCTGAACGGCGCGAACCTGGAGATCGCCGCCGTCTGGACCGGCCAGGAGCAGAAGAACTTCAAGCAGGTCCTGGCCGAGTTCGAGAAGCGCACCGGCGCGAAGGTCACGTTCGTGCCCGCCCAGGACCCGATCATCAACTTCGTCGGTTCGAAGATCGCGGGTGGCCAGCCGCCGGACGTGGCCATGCTGCCGCAGCCCGGCGCCATCAAGCAGGCCGTGCAGCGGGGGTGGGCCAAGCCGATCGGGCCGGACGCCCTGAAGGAGCTGCAGAAGAACTACTCCCAGGGCTGGCAGGACATCGGCAAGGTCGACGGCAAGCAGTACGGCGTCTACTACAAGGCCGCCAACAAGTCGCTGATCTGGTACAACGCCAAGGTCTTCGCGAACGCCGGCGCGAAGGAGCCGAAGACCTGGCAGGATCTGCTGACCACGACCCGGGCGGTGTACGACTCCGGAGTCACCCCGTTCTCGGTGGCCGGCGCGGACGGCTGGCCGCTGACGGACTGGTTCGAGAACGTCTATCTGTCCCAGGCGGGGCCGCAGAAGTACGACGAGCTCGCCCAGCACAAGATCAAGTGGACGGATCCCTCGGTCAAGCAGGCGCTGACGACCCTCGCCCAGATCTGGGGCAAGAAGGACTACCTCGCGGGCGGCCAGGACGGCGCGCTGCAGACGGAGTTCCCGGCCTCGGTCACCCAGACCTTCACCGGCGGTGACCAGCCGAAGTCGGCGATGGTGTACGAGGGTGACTTCGTGCAGGTCAACATCGGCGAGACCAAGGCGAAGGTGGGCACGGACGCGAAGGTGTTCCCGTTCCCGGCGGTCGGGTCCACCGCACCGGTGGTCTCCGGCGGTGACGCGGCGGTGGTCCTGAAGGACTCCAAGGCGGCCCAGGCCCTGGTCACCTTCCTCGCCTCCCCGGACGCGGCGACGATCGAGGCGAGGCTCGGCGGATTCCTCTCGCCGAACAAGAACGTGCCGGTCTCGGCGTACCCGAACGCGGTGCAGCAGAAGATCGCCAAGGCGCTGATCGCGTCCGGCGACGACTTCCGCTTCGACATGTCCGACCAGGCCCCGCAGGCCTTCGGCGGCACCCCCGGCAAGGGTGAGTGGAAGGACCTGCAGGACTTCCTGAAGAACCCGACGGACGTGGCGGGCACCCAGGCGAAGCTGGAGAAGGACGCGGCGGCCGCGTACGGAAGCGGGAGCTGATCCGGCGATGGCGTCGGCGGCAACGGCGGCGGGGGCCTCAGCGGGTCCCGCCGCACCCCGCAGTCGTAGGAGCGTGACCGGCACCCGCAGGACGGTGGCAGTGCTGTTCCTGCTGCCCGCCCTGGTGCTGCTCGGCGCGCTCGTGGTCTACCCGATCGGGTACTCGCTGATCCGCAGCTTCTACAACGCCTCGGGCAACGGCTTCGCCGGCGTCGACAACTACAAGACGCTCTTCACCGACGACGGCATCCGCACCGCCCTGAAGAACAACGTCATCTGGGTGGTGTTCGCACCGACGGTGTCCACCGCGCTCGGTCTGGTCTTCGCGGTGCTGACCGAACGGGTGCGCTGGGGAACGGCGTTCAAGCTGGTCGTCTTCATGCCGATGGCGATCTCGATGCTGGCGGCCGGGATCATCTTCCGGCTGGTGTACGACCAGGATCCGCACAAGGGCGTCGCGAACGCGGTGTGGGTGGGGGTTCATGACACCTTCGCGCAGTCGTCGGCGTTCCCGATGGCCCACCCGGGCCGCGAGTCGCCGCTCGTCGCGCAGAACGGCGGCTTCGTCACCAGGGCCACCGTCCGCGCCGGGCAGCCGGTCACCCTCCCCCTCGTCGGTGTCGCCCCGGACCAGATGCCGGACGGCGCGAAGAAGGCCGTGGCGGCCAGGCCGGAGCCGGGGAGGATCACCGGCACCACCTGGCAGGACTTCACGCGCGGCAAGGGCGTGGGCCGGCTCGGCGCGCCGGACCCGTCCGAGCTGGGCTATGCCGGGATGCGGATCGAGGCGGTGAAGGGCGGCACGGTGGTCGCCTCCACCAAGGCGGCCGGCGACGGCACCTTCACGCTGCCCGCCTCCGCCGACGGGGCCCGGCTGCGGCTGCCGGCGAGCAACTTCAAGGAGCCGTACAACGGCGTCGAGTGGCTCGGCCCTGCGCTGGTCACCCCGGCGATCATCGGGGCGTACGTCTGGATGTGGGCGGGCTTCGCGATGGTGCTGATCGCGGCCGGGCTCGCGGGCGTGCCCCGGGAGCTGCTGGAGGCAGCGCGGGTGGACGGCGCCAACGAGTGGCAGGTGTTCCGCAGGGTCACCGTGCCGCTGCTCGCGCCGGTCCTCGCGGTCGTCGTCGTCACCCTGATGATCAACGTGCTGAAGGTGTTCGACCTCGTCTACATCATCGCGCCGGGCTCCTCCCAGGACGACGCCGACGTGCTCGCCCTGGAGCTGTACCGCAAGGGTTTCGCGGAGAACCAGCCGGGCGTCGCGAGCGCGATCGCGGTGCTGCTGCTGGTGCTCGTGATTCCCGTGATGCTGTTCAACATTCGTCGGCTGCGGCGGGAGGTGCGGCGATGACGGCGACCGCCGGGAGCATCGGGAAGGTCGGGCCCGTCCGGACGGTGAAGGCACGCCAGTCCCTCGGCACGAGGATCACCGAGAAGCTGGGCGGCGGCCTGGTCCGCGTGTTCCTGATCGTCGTGGGCCTGTTCTGGCTGGTGCCGACGATCGGTCTGCTCATCTCCTCGCTGCGCGCGCCCGAGGACATGAGCGCGAGCGGCTGGTGGAAGGTGCTCTCCCAGCCGTCCCAGCTGACGTTCGACAGCTACCGGAAGCTGCTGGAGAACGGCGACATCACCCACTCCCTCTGGAACACCGTGCTGATCACGGTCCCGGCCACCGTCCTGGTCGTCGTGGTCGGCTCCCTCGCGGGCTACGCGTTCGCGTGGATGGAGTTCCCGGGCCGGGACTGGTGGTTCCTGGGTGTGGTGAGCCTGCTGGTGGTGCCGGTGCAGGTGGCGCTGATCCCGATCGCCGAACTGTTCGGCAAAGTCGGCCTGTTCGGGACCATCCTCGGCGTGATCCTGTTCCACACCGGGTTCGGTCTACCGTTCGCGGTGTTCCTGCTGCGGAACTTCTTCGCGGAGATCCCGCGCGAACTGCTGGAGGCCGCCCGGCTGGACGGCGCGGGTGAACTGCGGCTGTTCGCCCGGGTGGTGATGCCGCTCGGCGGGCCGGCCATCGCGAGCCTCGGCATCTTCCAGTTCCTGTGGGTGTGGAACGACATGCTGGTCGCGCTGGTGTTCACCAAGTCGGGCACCCAGCCGATCACGGTCGCGCTGCAGACGCAGGTACGGCAGTTCGGCAACAACATCGACGTGCTGGCACCCGGCGCGTTCATCTCCATGGTGATCCCGCTGGCCGTGTTCTTCGCGTTCCAGCGGCAGTTCGTGTCCGGGGTGATGGCGGGCGCGGTCAAGTAACGGCAGTTCTCGGCACTTCTCCGGGGCGGGCCCGCAGGGGGCCCGCCCCTCGCCGTTCACCCGTTGTCCCCCGGCCGTCCCCCACATGCCGTACGAACCGTAACCAATTCACTCCATCGGCCGTTTCCGGTCAGAACCCCCGCGCCGACCGACGACCCATGGATGTCCCTTGCCCAGGTTCAGTGTCATTGTCCCCGCGTACCAGGTCCAGGCGTATCTCTCCGAGTGCCTGGACTCGGTGCTCACGCAGTCGTATCCCGATCTGGAACTGATCGCCGTGGACGACTGCTCACCGGATGCCTGCGGGACGATCATCGACGAGTACGCGGCCCGGGACGCGCGGGTGCGGCCGGTGCACCTGGCCGAGAACCAGGGGCTCGGGCGGGCCCGGAACGCGGGGCTGGCCGAGGCGACCGGTGACTACCTGGTCTTCCTGGACAGCGACGACACTCTCACTCCGCACGCGCTGCGCTCGATCGCCGACCGGATCAAGGAGGCCGGGGAGCCGGACGTCCTGGTGTACGACTACGCGCGCACCTACTGGGACGGCCGGGAGGTGCGCAACGCGCTCGCCGGCCAGCTCACCGAGCAGGGCCCGGCGCCATTCCGGCTGGAGGACCGGCCGGGGCTGCTCAGGGTGCTGATGGTGGCCTGGAACAAGGCGTACCGGCGGGAGTTCGTCGAGGGCCACGGCTTCACCTTCCCGCCGGGCTACTACGAGGACACCCCGTGGACCTTCCCGGTGCTGATGACGGCGGAGTCGATCGCCACGCTGGACCGGGTGTGCGTGCACTACCGGCAGCGCCGGCAGGGCAACATCCTCGGCACCACCAGTCGTAAGCACTTCGATCTGTTCGAGCAGTACGACCGGGTGTTCGCGTACGTCGAGCGGCATCCGGAACTGGCCCGGTGGCGGCCCGAATTGTTCCGCCGCATGATCGACCACTACGCCACGGTGTTCACCAAGCGGGACCGGCTGCCGCGCGGCAGCCACGGCGCCTTCCTGCGCCGGGCCCGCGCCCACTACCGCCGCTATCGCGTCCCCGGCACCCGGATGCGGCGCCGCAACGTCCTGGTCCGCTTCGGTCTGCACCGCACCTTCCGCGCGTTCCAGCTGGTCTCGGCCGTGCGCCGGCGCCTGGGCAAGGCGGCGGTGAAGCTGGCCCGCGCCGTGCGCACCGGCGTACTGCGGCTGCACTACCGGATCCAGCTGCGGCTGCCCGTTCGTGCCGACCGGGCGGTGTTCGGCTCCGGTGCGGGACAGGGCCACGGCGGCGACCCGGGCGCCCTGGAGGAGGCCTTCCGCAGCCACGCCCCGCACATCCGCACCGCCTGGATCGCCCGCCCCGAGCACCGGCACACGGTCCCGCCGGGGCCGCGCCCGCTGCGGCCCGGCACCGCCGCCTACTGGACGGCGCTGGCCCGCGCCAGGTACCTGGTCACCGACGACGTCCTGGACCCGGGCCTGCGCAAACGACCCGGGCAGATCCTGGTCCAGACCCGGCAGGGCACCCCGCTGGGGCACATCGGCCTGGACCTCCGGGAGCGCCCGGCGGCGGCCCGCGACACCGACTTCGCCCGGCTGCTGCGCGACGTCGACCAGTGGGACCTCGCGCTGTCCGGCAACCGGCACTCGACCCTGACCGGGGAGCGGGCCCTCCCGGGCCGGTACCGGACCCTGGAGTACGGCGCCCCGCGCAACGACGTCTTCCAGCGGGCCACCTCGGCGGACGTGACCCGGTTGCGCGCATCGCTGGGCATCCCGGAGGGCGCGGTGGCGATCCTGTACGCGCCGGCCCACCGTGACTATCTGCGCACCCAGCGCCCGCTGCTGGACCTGGAGCGGATCGTGCGCCGCCTCGGCCCCCGCTTCTTGGTCCTGGCCCGCACCCACGGCCACCGGCGTCCCGAGGGCGCCCGGATCATCGACGTCGGCGACCACCCGAGCGTCCAGTCGCTGTGTCTGGCCTCGGACGCCCTGCTCACCGACTACGCGTCGATCATGTTCGACTACGCGGGCCTGGACCGGCCGATCGTGGTGCACACCGAAGACTGGGACGAGTACCGGGCGGCCCGCGGGACCTACTTCGACCTGCACACCTTCCCGCCGGGCGCGGTCGCGCGCAGCGAGGACGAGCTGATCGACATCTTCGCGACCGGGCACTGGCGCGGCTCGCGCTCGACCCAGCTGCGGTCGGTGTTCCGGCAGCGGTTCTGCCCGTACGACGACGGACGCGCCGCCGAGCGGGTCGTACGGCATGTGGTGCTGGGCGAGACGGAGCTGCCGCCGGTGATCCCGCTCGGTGAGCGCAAGACGGTGCCGTCGGCCTGTGCCCGTTCGCCGCAGGCCACCGTGCCGCAACCCGCCGGTCCCCTCCCCGTCACCGAGAGGCGCTGAACGGCGTTGGTCCTTCCGGGAGTTCCCGTGCCCCTCGGCTCGACGCGGCCCACCCCGAGCCGGCCGTCCACCTGGCGTCCGGCGGGGCGGCCCGGTCGCACGGCAGGCCTCCTCGCCCGCAGGACACGCGTCCGCAAGACAACAGAAAGAGCAGAATGCCCCGCTTCAGCATCATCGTCCCGTCCCACGGGGTCGCCGCCCGGCTGTCCCAGGCGCTGGACTCGGTCCTCGGCCAGTCGTTCGGCGATCTGCAGCTGATCCCCGTCTGCGACGCCCCCGGCTCCCCCGCCGCCGGCGTGGCCGCCGGATACGCGGAGCGGGACTCCAGGGTGACCCCGGTCGACTCGCCGCCCTCCGCCGGTCTGAGCGGGGCGCGCAACGCGGGGATCCGGGCGGCGACCGGCGCGTATGTGCTGTTCCTCGACGGCGACGACCTGCTGCTGCCGGGCGCGCTCACCGCGCTGGACGCCCGGCTGACCGAGACCGCCGGCGTGGACGTGCTCTACGTCGAGCACGAGCGCGTCCCCTGGTGGGAGGGCGAGCCCACCAACCCGGCCAGGCCGCTGTTCGCCGGGGCCCCCAAGGGCGCCTTCGCCCCCGCCGACCTGCCGGAGCTGACCGGCGTGCAGCTTCCGGCGTGGAGCGCGGTCTACCGCCTCGGCTTCCTCACCGAGCACGAACTCTCCTTTCCCGACAGCCACTTCACCGACCTCGGCTGGGGCGGGCTGACCACGCTCGCGGCCGTGCGGATCGCGGTGCTGCGCCGGGTCGTCGTACGGCACCGGCTGCGCCGGCAGGGCAGTCGGCTCAATCTGCCGGGGCCGCACCAGCACGACCTGCTCGACCAGGTGGACCTGGTGCTCACCCGGGCCGCGGAGCAGGATCTGCCCGCCGAGCGGACGCGCGCGCTCTTCGAGCAGCTGTTCACCCATGTGCTGAAGACCGCGTCCCGGCCCGAGCGGCTGCCGTCCGGGCACCGGGCGTTCTTCCGCCGCGCCGGCCGCCTCCACCGGCGCCACCGGCCGGCCGGTTTCCGGGCGCCCGGCGGCAGCCTGGGCGTGCAGCACCGGCTGCTGGCGACCGGGGCGTACAGCGCGTTCCGTGCGCTGCGCGGCGCCAACCAGCTCGCGGTCGGTGCGGCCGAGGGCCTGCCACACCCGCGCGCGGTGCGCACCCGGCTGCGCTACGCCCGCGACCTGCACCGTCCGCTCGACGAGAACCTGGCCGTGTACTGCGCCTACTGGGGCCGCGGCTACGCCTGCAACCCGGCCGCCATCCACGCCAAGGCCCGCGAACTCGCCCCGCACCTCCGCTCGGTGTTCCTGGTCGAGGCCGACCAGGCGCACGCGATGCCGGAGGACGTGGAGTACGCGGTGATCGGCTCCCGCTGCTGCTGGGAGGTGCTGGCCCGCGCGAAGTACCTGGTCAACAACGCCAACTTCGCCGAGGGGATCGTCAAGCGGCCCGGCAGCGTGCATCTGCAGACCCAGCACGGCACCCCGCTGAAGACGATGGGCGTGGACCAGTCGACCTACCCGGTGGTGGCAGCCCAGTCGGGCAGTTTCACCCGGCTGCTCGGCCGGGTCGACCGCTGGGACTTCAACCTCTCCGCCAACCGCCACTCCACCCAGATGTGGGAGCGCGCCTTCCCCGGCTCCTGGGAGTCCCTGGAGTACGGCTATCCGCGCAACGACGTCTACTACACGGCGACCGCCGAGGACGTGGCCCGCATCCGGCGGCGGCTGGGCGTCCCGGAGGACAGGACGGCCGTGCTGTACGCGCCGACCCACCGCGACCACCACACCGGCTTCGAGCCCGGCCTGGACCTGGAGGCCTTCTGCGAGGCGGCCGGCGAGGACGTGGTCATCCTCCTGCGCGCCCACTACTTCTACGACCGGGGGCTCGCGAAGAGCACCGGCCGGATCATCGACGTCACCACGCACCGCTCCTCCGAGGACGTGTGCCTCGCCGCGGACGCGCTGGTCACCGACTACTCGTCGATCATGTTCGACTACGCCAACCTGGACCGGCCGATCGTCGTGTACGCCGACGACTGGGACGTCTACCGGGAGACCCGGGGCGTCTACTTCGATCTGATGGCCGAGCCGCCCGGACCGGTCGCGCGCACCCAGGAGGAGCTGGCCGCCGTCTTCCGCGACGGCTCGTACGCGGGCGCGGAGGCCACGGCGCTGCGGGCCGCGTTCCGGGAACGGTTCTGCGAGTTCGACGACGGCCGGGCCGCCGAGCGCGTCGTACGGCGGGTGCTGCTCGGCGAGCCGCCCGAGGCGATCCCGCCCGTGGTCCCGCTCGCGCAGCGCGTCCCCGCCCCCGCCGCCGCGACCCTCGTGAGGAGCTGACCCGCCGTGCCCCGCTTCAGTCTGATCGTGCCCTGTTTCAAGGTGCAGGGCTTTCTGCGCGAATGCCTGGACTCGGTGCTGCTGCAGTCCTTCCACGACTTCGAGCTGATCGCCGTGGACGACCGCTCCCCGGACGGCTGCGGCGCGATCCTCGACGAGTACGCCGAGCGCGACCCGCGCGTGAAGGTGCTGCACCTGCCGGAGAACGTGGGCCTCGGCCGGGCCCGCAACGCCGGAATGCCGCACGCCACCGGCGACTACCTGTTCTTCCTGGACAGCGACGACACCCTCACCCCGGGCGCGCTGCGGGCGATCGCCGACCGGCTGGCGGAGGCCGAGGAACCGGACGTGCTGGTCTTCGACTACGCGCGCACCTACTGGTGGGGCGGCACCCGCCGCAACGCACTGTCCGAGGTGCTCGCCGAGGCCGGCCCGGGCACCTTCACCGTGGACGCGTATCCGCGGATCCTGGACCTGCTGATGGTGGTGTGGAACAAGGTCTACCGCAGGGAGTTCGTGGAGTCGGAGGGCTTCGAGTTCCCGCCCGGCTACTACGAGGACACCCCCTGGACCTTCCCGGCCATGCTCAGCGCCCGGAGCATCGCCGCACTGGACCGGATCTGCCTGAACTACCGGCAGCGCCGGCAGGGCAACATCCTCTCGACGACCAGCCGCAAGCACTTCGACATCCACGACCAGTACGAGCGGGTCTTCGCATTCGTCGAGCAGCACCCCCGGCTCGCGCACTGGCGGCCGTATCTGCACCGCAAGATGGGCGAGCACTGCCTGGACATCCTGGCCAAGCCGGACCGGCTGCCGCCCGCCGACAAGGCCGAGTTCTTCCGGCGTACGCGGGAGACGTTCCGGCGCCACAAGCCGGCGGAGGGCGCCCTGACCGACGGCGAGACCGGCCTGCTGGAGGGCTCCTGGACGGCGTACCGGATCAGGCGGCAGGCGGCGCGGGCCGGGCAGGAGGTGGCGCGGCGGGCGGGTCAGGTCCGCGGTGCGGCCGCCGCGCGGGCCCGCGCCGGCTGGGCGGCCGTGCACGCGCACCGGCCGCTGGACCCGCATCTGGTCGTCTACTCGGCGTCCTCGCACCGGGGCGTGCTCGGCGACCCGGCCGCCGTCTACGCCAAGGCCCGGGAGATCGCCCCGCAGCTGCGCGGGGTGTGGGTGGTGAAGGACGAGGAGACCGCCGCGCAGCTGCCGCCCGAGGTGGAGCACGTGATCGTGGGCTCCCGGCGCTATCTGGAGGTGACGGCGCGGGCGACGTTCTTCGTGAACGACGTCAACTGGCCCGGCACGCTCGCCAAGCGGCCCGGCAGCGTGCACATCCAGACCCACCAGGGCACCCCGCTGAAGTACATGGGCGCCGACCTGCTGGACAAGCCGGGCGCCCGGCTCGGCTTCGACGTGCCGCAGATGCTGCGCCGGGCCGACCGCTGGGACTACAGCCTGGTCGCCAACCGCCACTCCGAACTGGTCTGGGAGCGGGCCTACCCCTGCCACTTCACCTCGCTGCGCACCGGCAGCCCGCGCAACGACGTGCTGGTGAACGGCGGCGACAGCGACTTCCGGCAGCGGTACGGCATCCCGGAGACGGACACGGTCGTGCTGTACGCGCCGACCCGCCGGGACTACCGCCGCAGCGGGCATGTGGACCGGATCGACCTCGCCCGGTTCGCCGCGGACCTGGGCGAGAGCCTGGGCGGGGGCGCGGGCGGAGGCCTGAACGGGGGCGCGGGCGCGGGGTGCACCCTGGTGGTCCGGCTGCACCCTTCGCTGGCGACCGGTCCCGCGCGCGGCATGGGTCTGGCCGAGCTGGCCCGGCGCGGGATCGTGGTCGACGCGACCGACGAGCCGCGCGTGGAGGACGTCCTGCTCGCGGCGGACGTGCTGGTCACGGACTACTCGGCGGTGATGTTCGACTACGCCTGCCTGGACCGGCCGATCGTGGTGCACGCCGACGACTGGCCCGCGTACACGGCGAGCCGGGGCGCCTACTTCGACATCACGGCCGAGCCGCCGGGCCATGTCGCGCGCTCCTGCCGGGAGCTGGCCTGGCTGTTCGCCTCGGGGTCCTGGCGGGACGAGGAGTCGGCGCGGCTGCGGGCGGACTTCCGGTCCCGCTTCTGCGAGTTCGACGACGGCGGGGCCGCCGAGCGCGTCGTACGGACGCTGCTGCTGGGCGAGCCGATGACCGGCCCGGGCGCGGCCCGGATCCCGGGGCAGACGGCCGGCCAGGACGCGCTGGCGTCGGCGTAGGGCACGGGCTCACACGCGCGGGGGTGCCGGTGTCCGGGCGGCACCGGCACCCCGCGCCGCATGGGTCACTCGATGACGAGGTCCACGTCGATGTTGCCGCGGGTGGCGTTGGAGTAGGGGCAGACCTGGTGGGCGGTCTCGACCAGCTTGCGGCCGGTCTCCTCGTCCACGGTGCCGGGCAGCTCGACGCGCAGCGTCACCTTCAGCCCGAAGCCCTCGCCCTGCTTGCCGATGCCGACCTCGGCGGTCACCGCCGCGTCGCTGACGTCGACCTTGGCCTGCCGGCCGACGAGGCCGAGGGCGCTGCCGAAGCAGGCGGCGTAACCGGCGGCGAAGAGCTGCTCGGGGTTGGTGCCCTCGCCGTTGCCGCCCAGCTCCACGGGCGGCGCCAGCTTCAGGTCGATCTTGCCGTCGGAGGAGACGGCACGACCGTCACGGCCGTGGGTGGCGGTGGCGACTGCGGTGTAG
This sequence comes from Streptomyces sp. RB17, assembly GCF_009604455.1. Taxonomy (GTDB): domain Bacteria; phylum Actinomycetota; class Actinomycetes; order Streptomycetales; family Streptomycetaceae; genus Streptomyces. The sequence continues at coordinate 45,073 of NZ_WEGL01000001.1, read as the reverse complement.
AGCGCGTCCATGAAGACCATCCCTCTTGGGTGCGGGGTTCGCTGTGACCACAAGTAGAGCACACAATTAAGTTGTGCACAACTAAATGGCTCGCCAGAGCTACCCTGGACGCATGACCGACATCGAATGGCTGCGCCTGGACCGCCAGATCTGCTTCTCCCTGCACGCGGCTTCGCGCGCCTTCAACGGCGTCTACCGCGTGGTCCTCAAGGACCTCGGGCTCACTTATCCGCAGTACCTGGTGATGTTGGTCCTCTGGGAGCAGGGCGACCTGCCCGTGAAGGCACTCGGTGAGCACCTGCGACTCGACTCGGGCACGCTGTCCCCGCTGGTCAAGCGGCTGGAGGGGGCCGGTCTGGTGCGCCGGGAGCGCAGCGCCCAGGACGAGCGCTCGGTCCGGGTCCGGCTCACCGAGGAGGGCGCGGCGCTGCGGGAGCGGGCACTGGAGGTGCCGCGCCGCATCATGGGGGCGACCGGCTTCGACCTGGCGGAGATCGGCGAGCTGCGCGAACGCCTCGACCGGCTCACGACCGCGCTGGACGCGGCGGCCGCGGCAGAGGCAGCGGCAGACGAGGCCCACCAGCCGCCGGCAGCGGGTCACGGACGTACAGCCGTACGGCCATCCCGCCCCGCAGGATCTCCTGCCTCCCGGTGAACTCCCGGCGCAGGGCGGCGAGTTTGGCCCGCTCGACGGGTCTGCGCGGGCTCCAGCGGCCGGCGAGCAGATCCGGGTCCGCGACGACCCACACCCGGTCCAGCCGCTCCATCCGCCGCCGCACCTCCCGCGGACCGGCCTCCCGCCCGTACAGCGTCCCCGACCCGGCTGCCCCCTCCACCAACGCAACGTCCCGCACCCCTTTGAACGCCCCCGGATAGGCCAGGGCCACGTTCCGCGCATGCGCCGGCAGAAACAGCACGGCGTCCCCGGGCACCAACTCCCGTGCCACGACCCGGGACACGGCACCGAGATCGTCGGGCCGGGCACCGGGGTTGCGGTCCGCGCGGAGGAGGGGGAGCTGATGCACGAAGGCGAGCGCGATCGCGAAGACACCGGTGAGGGTGACGAGGGGGGACGGCGAGACCTTGCGGAGCCGCGGCAGAGGTCGCCTGCCCGGACGGCCGGCCGGCCGCAGGCGCCCCACCACCCCGGCCACCCACTCGGCCCCCGCCGCCACCAGCAACGGCGCCCCGCTCAGCGCGTACAGCACATACCGGCCCACAAACAGCGGCGAGGCCTGAGAAGCCAGCATCAGCACCACAGGCGGTACCACGGTCAACGGCAACGCCACCCCCACAAGAGTGATGTCGCCCCGCCGCCCCACAAGCCCCACCAACCCGGCCACCACAAGCCCCAGACACACCGTGTACACGGCACCCGAAGGCCCGAGAAACCCCCGCAACAGCGCTTCCGCCGTCACCGTCGTGGGCCTCCGCAGCCACGCCACCTGCGCCGCCTGCCCCCGCGACACCAGCGCCATCGGCACCAGCGACACCACGACCCCGCCCGCCGCGCACCCCCACCCCCGCCACACCCTGCCCCCGGCCCGGGCCAGCGCCAGCGATCCCGCGTGCGCGCACAGCAGCAGCACCGCGAACTCGTGCAGCCAGCAGGTGAGTCCGAGGACGGCGCCGTACGCAGGCCAGGAACCCGAGGCGCCCTGCACGGCCCGGACGAAGAGCAGCGTCGCCAAGGTCGCCCCGGCCGCCACCAGGGCGTACGAGCGGCCTTCCTGCGCATAGTGGCCGGCCATCGGCGTGACGGCGTACAGCAGCCCGGCCCACAGCCCGACGCGCGGCCGGGCCAGCCGGGCACCGAGCGCCGCCACCAGCGCGGCCGTCACCGCCGCCGCGCACACCGACGGCAGCCGCAGCACGACCTCGCCGGGGTGGACGGCGAGGACGGCGTGCACGAGGAAGTAGTAGACGCCGTGCACGGCGTCCACGTCGTGCAGCAGCCGCCAGATCTGCGGCACCGTACGCCGCCCGACCTGGAAGCTGACGGCCTCGTCGCGCCACATCCCGCCCCGGTCCAGCCCCCAGAGCCCGACCGCGAGCATCACCAGCCCGGGCAGCCCCACTGCGGTCCGGCGGCGGATCCCCGCCCGGTGCCCGCCCGGCCCCCCGCCGGCCCGCGCGACGACTGCCGTCGCAGCCGCCCTGCGCGACTGCGGTGTCACAGGAAGCCCGACGTTCACCACGGTCCGCCCGATCTTTTGCGATTCGCCAACCCTTTTGCGGTCATGACGGCGTATCGGCATGGATACACCATCAGTGCGGCTTAGGCTCCCATGCGATGAACCGTCTCCGTGTCAACTCCGGTCCGGTGCTCGGCGTCACCGCTCTCTGGCTGGCCACCCGCGCCCTGATGCTGTGGCTGCTCACCCACGACAGCGTCCCGCTGCTGGGCGGGGGCGCCGTGACCCGTGAGGTGTGGCGGCTGTACGCCGACTGGTACGGCCTCCTCACGCACGGCTCGTTCCCGACGCACGACACGCTGTGGCAGTACCCGCCGGGCGCCGGCGTGGTGCTGCTGGCACCGGGCCTGCTGCCGTGGCTGACGTACTTCCAGGCGTTCGTGCTGCTCACCCTGGCCATGGACGCGCTGGTCACGGCGGCGCTGACCCGCGCGGGCGGACGTCCCGGGCGCAGCCTGCTCGGCGCGGCCCTGTGGACGGGCGGCCTCCCGCTGCTGCTGCACCTCCCGCTCGCCCGGTACGACGTCCAGGTCACCGCCCTCGCCGTGCTCTCCCTGCTGGCGGTGGGCCGCTCCCCGCGCGCGAGCGGGGTGTGCGCGGCGCTGGGCGCGCTGGTGAAGGTGTGGCCGGCGCTGGTGCTGCTGGGCACGCCCCGGGGGCGGGTGACGCACCGGGCCTGGGGATGGGCGGCGGCCGCCGGATGCGCCGCGTTCGGCCTGCTCGCCCTGGCGTTCGACCATCCCCTGTCCTTTCTGCGGGAGCAGGGCAGCCGGGGCGTGCAGATCGAGTCGCTGGGCGGTACGGCGCTGAACCTGGCGCGGCACGCCGGCTGGCCGGGCCGCCCGCGCCTCCAGTACGGCGCCGTCGAGCTGGTCGGCCCGCATGTGCCGGCCGTCGCCACCGCCTCCATCGCGCTGACGGCGATCGCCTTCACGCTGCTGGTGCTGTGGCGGCTGCAGGCGCAGCGGTGGAACGAGGCCACGCCGTTCGACGCGGCACTGAGCGCGGTGCTGCTGTTCACGGTCACCAGCCGGGTGATCAGCCCGCAGTACATGATCTGGCTGATCGGTCTCGCCGCGGTGTGCCTGACCTCGCGGCACACCAGCCAGCGGCCGGTGGCGGCGCTGGTCCTGGCGGCTGCCGCGCTGAGCACCCTGGTGTTCCCGATGCTCTACGCCGAGGTGGTCGACGGCACCTGGACCGGCTGTCTGCTGATGCTGGCCCGCAACGGAATCCTGGCCGGTGCGTCCGTGCTGTCGTTCATGCGGTTGTGGCGATCGACGGGACCGGATGAAAAGAGCGTGCAAACAACGGAACCCCGACCCGATTCCGACCGTCTTCCGGACCGAGCGCTAAGCCTCTCTTAACGGAGTATTACCGAACATTTCTACGCTCCCGGCCTGTGGACTCGATGCGATCAGATCCGACCGACACGCCCGATACAGCAGGCACCACCGAGTCGCCGCGCGCGGCGCAGGTCGGTGTCGTCGTCATCGGCTACAACGACAGTACCCACGTGGGTGACGCCGTGCGTTCTGCGCTCGCCCAGGGGCCGGCGGTCGCCGAGGTCGTCGCCGTGGACGACTGCTCCACCGACGGCAGCGCCGAGCTGCTCGACCGGCTGGCCGCCGACGAGCCCCGGCTGCGGGTGGTGCGCCGGGACGTGAACAGCGGCGGCTGCGGCAGCCCGCGCAACACCGGGATCGACGCGGTGACCACGCCGTACGTGATGTTCCTGGACAGCGACGACGTGCTGCCGCCCGGTGCGGTGGACGCGCTGCTGGCGGCGGCCGCGGGGGCGCACGCCGAGGTCGCGAGCGGGCTGTGCGTGCGCAGGGAGCTGCCCTCGGGGCGCGAACAGCCCTGGCAGGCGCCCCTCTACACGGCGCACACCGTCCTCGCGCGCCCCGCGCAGCGGCCGCGCCTGGTCCACGACACGCTGTGCGTGAACAAGCTGTACCGCACGGACTTCCTGCGCGGGCACGGCATCCGCTTCCCCGAGGGCCGCTTCCTCTACGAGGACATCGTCTTCACCGCGCGCGTGCTGGCCGCCGGCCCGCGCATCGCGCTCGTACCGGACCGCGTGTACGTGTGGCATGTGCGCCGGACCGCCGAGCAGCTGTCGCTCTCGCTGGACCGGGAGCACATCGACAACTGGAAGGCGCGCGTGGAGGCGTGCGCGCTGGCGTACGAGATTCTGCTGGGCGCCGGGCAGAAGGAGCTGGCACGGGCGGCGCGGGCCAAGTTCCTCGACCACGAGGTGCGTATGTACGCGCGTGAGCTGGGGTTGCGCGACGCGCACTACCGGCACGCCTGGTGGGCGCACACCCGGGAGTACCTCGCGCGCTACGACGCCGCCGACTGGGAGCTGAACCCGAGCGCTCCGGGCCGGATACTCGCCCGGGTCGTCCTGGAGTCGCCCGAGCCCCGCGACCTGCCCCGGCTGCGCGAACTGGCCGCCCGGCCGGCGCGTCTGCTGCCGCCGTACGCCCGCACCCCCGACGGCGTCCCGGTCTGGTCCCCCGACCTCCCCCAGGTCACCCTCACACCGTTCCTGACCCGCCCCACCGGTGTCCTCCCGCTCGCGGTCGACGCGGAACTGCGGCCACGCGCGCGTACCTCGCTGCTCCGTCTGCGGCTGCACGAGCTGTACGGCAGGCTGGCCGAGGCGGGCCCGCGCGAGATGGACGTGGAGTGGCAGGCGCGGGACGACGACGAGCGGAGGCTCGGGCGCACGACGGTCCCGCTCACGCGCTCCGGCGCGGAAAGCGTTGTGGAGACCGACGCGGAGACCGGCGAGGAGACCGGCGCGGACAGCTGGTGGTCGGCCGAGCTGCCCGTCGACCTGGCCGGGCTCGGTGCGGGCACCTGGGATCTGCGACTGACCGTGCGCTTCGCCGACGGCACTCAGCGGGACGTCACGGCGCACGCGCTGGCGGGCGCGGGCCGGCTGCGCCGGCGCGCCGTCCCGAGCGTCCGGCACGGTGTGCTCCTGGTGCAGCCGTACGCCACGCACTCCGGCGCACTGGCCATACGCATGGCGACCGGCGTGCGCGGGGTCGCACAGGTGGCGCGCGGGCGGCTCCGCCGCCTGCTTCACTGAGACGCCCACTGCTTCACTGAAAGACGCCCGCTGCTCCACCGAGCGGCTGAACGGGCCAACTGACGAGGAGACGGCCGCAATGACCTGGCTGATCACCGGCGGTGCCGGATACATCGGGGCACACGTCGTACGGGCGATGACCGAGGCGGGCGAGCGCACGGTCGTCTACGACGACCTGACCACGGGCGTCGCCGCGCGCGTACCGGCGGAGGTCCCGCTGGTACGCGGCTCGGTCCTGGACGCGGAGCTGGTGGCCCGCACGCTCGCCGAGCACGAGATCAGCGGGGTCGTGCACCTGGCGGCGAAGAAGCAGGTGGGCGAGTCGGTGGACCGCCCGCTGCACTACTACCGGGAGAACGTCGAGGGCCTGCGCACCCTCCTGGACGCGGTGACGCGGGCGGAGATCCCCTCCTTCGTCTTCTCCTCCTCGGCGGCCGTCTACGGCATGCCGGACGTCGCCCTGGTCACGGAGGAGACCCCGTGCCTGCCGATGTCCCCGTACGGCGAGACGAAGCTTGCGGGCGAGTGGCTGGTCCGCGCGACGGGCAGGGCGACCGGCATGTCCACGGCGTCCCTGCGCTACTTCAACGTGGCGGGCGCGGCCGCCCCCGAACTCGCCGACACCGGCGTCTTCAACCTCATCCCCATGGTCTTCGAGAAGCTCACCGAGGGCGCGCCGCCGCGCATCTTCGGCGACGACTACCCGACGCCCGACGGCACGTGCGTGCGCGACTACATCCACGTGGCCGACCTGGCCGAGGCCCATGTCACCGTCGCCCGCGCCCTGGCCTCCTCCCCCGGCACCGACACCACCCTCAACATCGGCCGCGGCGAGGGCGTGTCGGTCCGCGAGATGATCGACCGCATCAACGCGGTCACCGGCTACAACCGCCCGCCGACCGTCACCCCGCGCCGCCCCGGCGACCCGGCACGCGTCGTCGCCTCGGCCGCCCGCATCGCCACGGAACTGGGCTGGCAGGCCAAGTACGACGTCCAGGACATGATCGCCTCGGCCTGGGAGGGCTGGGTGCACCACCACCCGGAGGCGGCGCGGTCGTAGGCTCCGCCCGTGACCGTTCCCGGAGTTCTCCCACGCGCGGTCGGCGCCGTGCTCGGCTCGGCCGTCGGTGACGCGCTCGGAGCGCCCTTCGAGTTCGGCCCCGAGGGCGCCTTCTCCGCCCGCTTCCCCCGTCCCGGACACGGCGGCGAGATGTGCGGAGGCGGCGGCTGGGAGCCGGGCGAGGCGACGGACGACACCCAGATGGCCGTCCTGACCGCCGAGTCCCTGCTGGACCACGGCGGCCTGGACCTGCCGGACGTCTTCCGTCGCTTCCGGCGCTGGGCGGCAGCCGACCCCAAGGACATCGGCCTCCAGACGGAGGCGGTCCTGACCAGCGGCGACCCCTGGGACACGGCCGCCGCCCTGCACTTCCAGGTCAACCTGCGCGCAGCAGGTAACGGCGCACTGATGCGAGCGGCTCCTTCGGCGGTGTACTTCGCCCGCGACGGCCGCGAGCCCACGATTTACGCCGCCCGCCGCCTCTCGGCGCTCACCCACGGCGACGCCGCGGCCTGGGAGGGCACGGCGGCACTGCACGCGCTGATCGAGGTGGCCCTGGCGGGCCGGGACCCGCTCACAGCCGTACCGGCAATCCTCACCGCCCTGCGCCCCGACCACCGGCAGCGATACTCGGTGGTCCTCTCCCCCGACTGGCACCCCGACCAGGCAACCGAGTTCAACGGCGCGGTGTGGCCCTGCCTGGGCTCGGCGGTGTGGGCACTGCGGACCACGACGTCGTACGAGGAAGCGGTCCGGGCGGCCATCGACCTCGGCGGAGACGCGGACACGGTCGCGGCGGTCACGGGGGCGCTCGCGGGGGCGGTGTACGGCGCCGGATCCATACCGGCACGCTGGACCGAGCCCCTGCACGTGCCGCTACCGGGGTTCGACGGCCGGGTACTGCGCTCTCAGGATCTGGCCGAACTGGCTGAGCGGCTGGTCGTGCCCGCCGAGCGGCCGGCCTCGGGACCGGACACCCTCACAACGCCTTGAGCGCCCCCGCCGTCGCCCGCGCCAGATTCTCCAGGTAGCCCTTCGGCAGTTTCGGTGAGCGGATGACCACCGCGCGCCAGTACAGCGGCCCGGAGATCAGGTCGAGCGCGAGGTCGGGATCGACACCCGCCCGCACCTCCCCCCGCTCCTCCGCCGCCGCCACGATCTTGCTGGCCACGCCCTCCTGGCCGTCCCGCAGCGCCTTCTGGAACGCGTCGGCGATGTCGGGATTGCGGGCCGCCTCCGCCTGGAGGTCGGGGATGATCTGCGAGGCGACCGGGTGGCGCAGGGCGCGGGACGTCACCTCGTAGAGGAGGCGGAGGTCGCCCTCGAGGGAGCCCGTGTCGGGTACCGGGAGGCCCAGGACCGCCATCGCCGACACGACGTCCAGGACCAGGTGCAGCTTGGACCGCCACCGCCGGTACACCGCGGTCTTGCCGACGCCCGCCCGCCGCGCGATGCCCTCGATGGACATCCGCGCGTATCCGACGGACGCGAGTTCCTCGAAGACCGCCGCCCGGATGGCCTCTGTCACATCCTCCCGGAGGACCGCGGCCCCGGCGGGGGTCCGGCGGCGCGTACGCGTCGGCGGCTCGTCGGCGTTCGTCGTCATGACCCACAGCATAGGCCGTTACGACGAAACGGTTGCGTTCCGACGTCGATTGGTTCTACGCTCGCGTTGCGACGATACGGTCCCGTTCCGACGTAAGAGAACGTGAAGAGAAGCGTAAGGAAACGAACGCACGTCGGACCGGCGGGCCCCGACGCGCCCCGGCCCCCAGCCGGACGCGCCACCCCCTCCCCCCGAGCGAAAGCAGCGGATGTGAGCCAGGTCCTCGACACACCGCCCCCCACCCAGGCCCCGGCCGACGACGACCTCGCGGCGCTGGCCGCCCGGTACGGCCTGTCGGTGAGCGGCGCCCGCCCCTCCCTGCCGGAGTACGTCCGCCAGCTGTGGGCCCGGCGCCACTTCATCACCGCCTTCGCCACAGCCAAGCTCACCGCGCAGTACAGCCAGGCGAAGCTGGGCCAGGTCTGGCAGGTCATGAACCCCCTGCTGAACGCCGCGGTCTACTACTTCATCTTCGGTGTGCTGCTGGGCACCAGCCACGGGGTGCCGGACTACATCCCGTTCCTGGTCACGGGTGTGTTCATCTGGACGTTCACACAGAGCTCGATCATGGCGGGCACGCGCGCGATCTCCGGCAACCTCGGCCTGGTCCGCGCCCTGCACTTCCCGCGCGCCTCGCTGCCGATCTCGTTCTGCCTCCAGCAGCTCCAGCAGCTGCTGTTCTCGATGACCGCGCTGGTCGTGATCATCCTGTCCTTCGGACTCCCGATCACCCCCCGCTGGCTGGTCGCCATCCCCGCGCTGATCCTGCAGTCCCTGTTCAACGCGGGCGTGTCGATGATCATGGCCCGTTGGGGCGCCAAGACCCCGGACATCGCCCAGCTGATGCCGTTCATCCTGCGCACCTGGATGTACGTGTCCGGCGTGATGTGGAGCATCAGCAAGCTCACCAAGAAGGACCACCTGCCGCACATCGTCACGGTGATGCTGGAGACCAACCCGGCCGCGGTCTACATCGACCTCATGCGGTACGCGCTGATCCACAGCTTCCACGGCAAGCAGCTGCCCCCGCACGTCTGGGCGGCGGCCACGGGCTGGGCCCTGCTCGCCGGCATCGGCGGCTTCATCTACTTCTGGAAGGCTGAGGAGACGTACGGCCGTGGCTGAGCAGACCCCCATCGACAACGCCCCCTTCGACAACCTCCCCACCGACACCACCGGCACCACCCGCACCAGCGACATCCCCACCGTCGTCTGCGACGACGTCGACATCGTGTACCGGGTCAACGGCACCGGCGCCGGCCGTGGCACCGCCACCGCCGCCCTCAACCGCATGCTGCGCCGCAAGCAGGCCGAGCAGGCGGCCGGCGTGCGCCGGGTGCACGCGGTGAAGAAGGTGTCGTTCGTCGCCTACAAGGGCGAGGCGATCGGGCTCATCGGCACCAACGGCTCCGGCAAGTCGACGCTGCTGAAGGCCGTCGCCGGACTGCTGCCGGTGGAGAACGGACACATCTACACCCACGGCCAGCCCTCCCTGCTCGGCGTCAACGCGGCGCTGATGAACGACCTGACGGGTGAACGCAACGTCTATCTCGGCGGTCTCGCCATGGGCATGTCCCGGGAGCAGGTCAGGGAGCGCTACGAGGACATCGTCGACTTCTCCGGGATCAACGAGAAGGGCGACTTCATCACCCTGCCGATGCGCACGTACTCCTCCGGCATGGCGGCCCGGCTGCGGTTCTCCATCGCCGCCGCCAAGGACCACGACGTCCTGCTGATCGACGAGGCCCTGGCCACCGGCGACCGCAAGTTCCAGATGCGCTCGGAGGACCGGATCCGCGAGCTGCGCGAGAAGGCGGGCACGGTCTTCCTGGTCAGCCACAACAACAAGTCGATCCGCGACACCTGCGAGCGGGTCCTGTGGCTGGAGCGCGGCGAGCTGCGCATGGACGGGCCGACCGAGGACGTCATGAAGGAGTACGAGGCCTTCACCGGCGACAAGAGCGACAGGACGGCGAAGAAGCCGGCCCCCAAGAAGGCGGCCTGACCGGCCCGGAGCGATCGGAGTAGGAGTGATCGGAGTAAGAAGGCGGCACGAAAGTTGCCGGGAGGGAAACCGCAGACCACGGAACGCCCTCTTCCTTTTCGGGCCGTCTCTTACTCCCCGCGCGGTTATCCCTTTCATCCGCTTAGTGACAGTATGTTATGAAGGGTGACCGAAGCCGACGAGTCGAAGGAGTCCACTGCGATGCCCCAACTCAGCGTCATCGTCTACGGACCGAACGCACAGGGGCACCTGACAGAGTTGCTGGACTCCCTGGAAGCCCGCCCGCTGCCCGCCGCCGAGGTCATCGTCGCGGCGGTCGGCGACTGGGCGCGGGAGACGGCCGCGGGCCACGCCCCCGAGACGGTGGTCGTACCGCTGCCGGAGGGCACCGGTGACGCGGCGGCCCGGGCCGCCGGCGCCGCCCGCGCGACCGGCCGCTGGCTGCACTTCGTCCACGCCAAGGACAGCCTGCCGGCCGGCGCCCCCCGGCTGATCGCCGAACGGACCGCCGAGCTGGACGCCGGCGACGGCACCGGGACGGACACCGCCGACGGCGCCTTGGTGGACGTACTCGTCTTCGACCACGTCACCACCACCTGGCAGACCGCCGGCACCCCCTCGCGCGACGGCCGGCTCCTCGCCGCCGTCGGCCGCGACAGCCTGCCCCTGGACGAGTCCGCCGACCTGCTGCGCCTCACCCCGCTGCTCGGCAACCGCGCCGTGCGCGCCGAGTTCTGGCGGGCGCACGAGGAGCACCTCACCACCGAGGACGAACCGCAGGCCGCCCACGCCGCCCTGCTGCACGCCGGCCGCGTCGCCTGCCTGAACCAGGTGGCGTACGAGATGCGCGAACTGCGTCCCGAGAGCCTGCCGCCGCTCGCCCCCGAGGACCGCTTCGACCTGATCGAGCGCTACGAGTCGCTGCTCGCCCTCGCCAAGGACCGCCGCGCCGCCCGCACGGTGCTGTACGACCTGATGATGCGCGACCTCGTGCGCACCTTCGCCGGCGAGAACCTGCCCGACGCCGTCGCCCGCGAGTTCTTCCGCCGCGCCTCCCTCGCCGCGGTCCGCTGGCGCCCCGAGCAGCATGAGCGCCCGGCCGGTGTGGAGGGCGTACGGCACGCCCTGCTGGAGGAGGGCGCGTACACCAAGTACCGCGCGTTCCAGGCCGCCAACCGCACGCGCCGGGCCGCCAAGAAGGCCGTACGGACGCGTAAGAAGCAGATCGGCGCCAAGCTCCGCGACCAGCAGTACCACCGCGCCCTGACCCGCCCGGTCGACCCGGACCTGGCCGTGTTCGCCGCCTACTGGGACCGCGGGGTGGCCTGCAACCCGGCCGCGATCGCCGCCAAGCTCGCCGAACTCGCCCCGCACATCCGCCAGGTGTGGACGGTGTCGAAGGAGAACGCGGCCCTGCTACCGCCCGGCACCGACTTCGTCGTCCCCGGCACCCGCCGCTACTGGGAGACGCTGGCCACCGCCAGGTACCTGACGAACAACGTCAACTTCCCCAACGCGGTGGTCAAACGCCCCGACGCGATCCACCTCCAGACCCATCACGGCACCCCCCTCAAGCGCATGGGCCTGGACCAGAAGGAACACCCGGCCGCCGCCAAGGGCCTGGACTTCAACGCCCTGCTGGCCCGCATCGACAAGTGGGACTACAGCGTCAGCGCCAACAGCCACTCGACCCGCATGTGGGAGCGCGCCTACCCGGCCCGCTACACCTCCCTCGACCACGGCTATCCGCGCAACGACGTCTTTTACACAAGCGGTGCCGAGGAGGTACGTGCCGCGCGTGAACGCCTCGGCATCGCGCCCGGCAAGACGGCCGTCCTGTACGCCCCGACCCACCGCGACTACGAGGCCGGCTTCACCCCCCGCCTGGACCTCGCGGCCCTCGCCGACCGCCTCGGCGAGGACACCGTCCTCCTGGTCCGCGCCCACTACTTCTACGGCGGCGCCGCCTCACCGCTGACCGGTCTGCGCCGCTCCGGCCGGATCGTCGACGTCTCCTCCTACGACCCCGTCGAGGAGCTGTGCCTGGCCGCCGACGCGCTGGTCACGGACTACTCGTCGATCATGTTCGACTACGCCAACCTCGACCGCCCGATCGTCGTCTACGCCGACGACTGGGAGACCTACCGGACCACCCGGGGCGTCTACTTCGACCTCATGACCGACCACCCCGGCCAGGTCGCCCGCACCCAGGAGGAGCTGACGGAGATCTTCGCCTCCGGCGCCTGGCGCGACGAGAGCGCGGCCAAGGCACGGGCCGCCTTCCGGCGCCGGTTCTGCGAGTACGACGACGGCCGCGCCGCCGAACGGGTCGTACGACGGGTGTTCCTGGGCGAACCGGAGGAGTCACTGCCACCGGTGATCCCGCTCGAGGAACGCACCCCCGCCCCGACCCCCGAGGAGGCCACGGCATGACGACCCCCGACGTGACGGTGACGGTCATCGTCTACAACGACGCCGCCCGCCTGCCCCGGGCGGTCGCCTCGCTGCGCGCGCAGACCCACGCGAACATCGAGATCATCATCAGCGACGACCACTCGACGGACGACACGCCGACGGTGGCGCGCCGCCTGGAGTCGGAGGACTCCCGCATCCGCTATCTCCGCCTGCCGGAGAACAGCGGCGGCTGCAGCGCCCCGCGCAACCGGGCCGTCGAGATCGCCCGGGCGCCGTATCTGATGTTCCTCGACAGCGACGACGAACTCCCACCCCGCGCGGTCGAGTTGCTGCTCGCCGCGCACCGTGAGCGCGAGGTGGACTTCACCATGGGCGCGGTGCGCCGGGTGCGGGTGGACAACGGCCGGCGCACGACGTGGATGCCGCACCTGGTCGCCGAGCGCCGCACGGTGGAGGGCATCGAGGCGGACCCGCGGCTGCTGTTCGAGCACCTGTCGACGAGCAAGATGTACGCGCGTTCCTTCCTGGACCGGCACGAGCTGCGCTTCCCGGAGGGCATCCACTACGAGGACCAGCTGTTCTCGGCGCAGGCGTACTGCCTGGCGAAGGCGTTCACGATCATTCCGGACCCGGTGTACGTCTGGTACATCGACCCGTTCGCGGCGGCGGCGACCGCCTCGATCTCGAACCAGCGGCACAAGGTCACCAACGTCCGCGACCGCGTCCACGTGCAGCGGCTGATCGACGACTTCCTGGTGGCGAGCGGGCACGCGGGGCTGCGCGAGGACAAGGACTACAAGTTCCTCAAGCACGACTTCCGGATGTACGCGGGCGACCTGCCCTACCGGGACGAGGAGTGGCTGACCGCGTTCGCGGACATCATGAACCCCTACCTGGACACCCTGTCGCCCGGCGCGTACGCCCGCCTGCCCCGCCCGGAGCGGGTGGTGCTGGAGCTGCTGCGGGAAGGCCGTCTGGAGGAGGTCCGGATCGCGGCCCGCGGTCTCGGGCACGGGGCGGCGCCGCGGCAGGTCACGGCCGACGCGTCCGGTGTGCCGTACTGGGGCGACAGCGCGCCCTCGTCCGACCGCTCGCGCCGCGAACTGGACGTGTCCGACCTGGAGTTGGACACGCGGCCGTTCCCGAGCGCACAGTTCCGCCACGAGATCACGGAGCTGACTCCCGGAGCCGGTGGCTCGCTCACCCTGGCGATCCGCACGTACGACCCGGGCCTGCGGCTGCCGGTCGGTCCGCAGCGAGCGGGCCTGGTCCTCTCCCCCGGCAGCCGCCGGATGACGGTGCCGTTCCGGCTGGACCCGGTCCGCCCCGGCGTCTTCGAGGGCAGGGTTCACCTGGACCTGACCGAGGCCCCCCTCCCTCTCCAGGGCTTCTCGGGCGTACGCCACCCCGTGGTCCGCCTCCAGCAGCAGGGCCTGTCCAACTCCGGCCTGCTGCTGGCCCCGCTGACCTTCCCCACCCTCACCGCCCGCATCGAGTACCGCTCCGGCGCGACCCCGCACGAACTCACCATCGAGCCGGAGGGCCGCAACCCCGGGCGGCTGCAGCTCCGCTGGCGCCCGGTGGGAGTGACGGCGCGGGTGATCCGACCGGTGGTCCAGAAGGTGGCCCGTCCCCGGGTCCGCAAGGCGGCGAAGCTGTTGTCGAGCGTGCTGAGGTAAAGGGCCGGTTCCGAAGCGCCGTTGTACTTGAAGGGCGTGGGCGACTGCGGGTCCGGTTCGGCTGGTCGCGCAGTTCCCCGCGCCCCTTGGGGAACTGCAGCACCGTCGGCTTCAGGAGGCAACCCGGCCGGCGCGGGCAGGCGATACCCACCCCGCCGGCCACAGCTCAGGGGACCACTCGGTACAGGACCTGTCCGGCCGGTCCCGCCGTCACCTTCCGAAGCCCGGGTCCGGCAAGACTCTCCGAGCCCACGACCCACTTCACGCCGTACTCCCGCAGCACCCCCGCCCGCGCAGAAGCAGACGTCCCCGCAGCGAAGTACCGCTCGACCGCCGCCTCCCGCCGCGCAGCGTCCCGCAGGAACACATCCGGATACCCCGGCGCCACGGTGTACGGCCCGTACGCGGGGATCTGCCGCGCCGGAGTCGTCCGGGCCATCACCACGTCCCCGTACTTCACCCACGGCGTGATCCAGTGGTACCCCACCCACGGCGTCCGGTACTTCGCGGCGATGGCAGAGGGAAGCGCAGCACGCCCCGTCACATAACCGAGCGTCCCGGCCTGCGTCCACGCGCCGACAAGCAGGGCGACACCCAGGACACACGCCCAGCCCACCCTCCCCATCGCCCGCCGCCCGGCCGAGACGGCCTCCAGCGCGGCCGCGAGCTGCGCCGGGATCAGCGCGGCGGGCAGGGCGCGGCCCCAGGAGTAGTGGCCGGTCAGCCCGCCCGCGGCGAACACCAGCACGCCGAGGACGAAGAACAGCACCAGCGGGTCCCAGCGGTCGCGGCGGAAGCGCAGCACCAGCGCCGCCACCCCGAGCAGCACCAGACCGAACCGCGCGGCCAGGTGCTCGTACAGCGGCTTGTGGATGGCCTCCAGGTCCGCGCCGGCGGAGAAGAGGGAGAAGAAGTCGTAGTACGGCCACAGCCAGAGCAGGAGCATGCCGAGGGCCAGCGCGGCGGACAGGCGCAACAGCGCCGGTCGGGACGGCCGCGCCGCAATCACCGTCGCCAGGGCGCCCAGAGAGGCCACCACGCCGGTGAACTGGTGGCACAGCAGGATCAGCGCCCAGAGCACACCGAGCCACAGCCACCTTCCCCACGCGGTCTCCTCCCGCGTCGCCCGCGTGAGCCAGGCCCAGAAGTGGAAGGTGAGGCCGAGCGCGAGAACGCTGGGGTACGACACCGTCAGCGCAAGGGAGTTCAGGCCCAGGAAGCCGGACCAGTTGAACAGCAGCGGGCCCCAGAGGAAGAGCAGGCTGAGCAGGGCAAGCGCGGGTGCCGTGGCATGGGAGCTGAGCGTGCGGACGTAGCGCCAGACCCCGGTGACCAGCAGTGTCAGCCCGACGAGCGCGGCGAGCCGCAGGACCACGAACACCGACAGGCCGGTCAGCCTGGCGACCAGGCCCAGGACCAGCATCCACGGCGAGTAGTAGGGGCTCGGCGTGTCCGCGTCGACCAGCGGGTTGCCGGGATGGAGCAGATGGTGGCTCAGGCGCTGGACGGTGGCCGCGTGCATGCCGAGGTCGCCCGCCCAGGGCAGGCGGACGATCACCAGGAGCAGCAGCACCACGACGAGCGCGGCGGCGGCCTGCGGCAGCACCCGGCCGGCCCGCGCGGCGCCCGGCGGGGACGGTGTGCGGCTCACCGGCTCGGTGTCAGACGGTGCGGTGCGCATCCTGCCGGAACACCCAGGTGCGGTAGACGAGGAACCGGAAGGCGGAGGCGAGCACGATCGACAGGGCCTTCGCCACATTCGATGCCAGCACGCTGTGCAGGCCGAGACCGTGGTAACCGACCCAGAACAGGCCGATTTCCATCACCACGCCCAGGCCGCTGAAGACGAAGAACAGGACGATCTGGCTGCGGGTGCGCGAGGACCGGTCGCGATAGGCGAAATACCGGAAGCCCAGGTAATTGGTCGCCATCGCGATACAGCTGGCCAGGACGGTCGCGGTCATCGCCTGCCAACCCAGGCCGTGCAACAGCAGGTTGAAGACCAGGAAATTGACGAGGACCCCGCTGCCGCCGACGATCCCGAATTTCACGACCTCCAGCACGACCCGCCTGACGGGCCGCCGGGCCGGAGCCGGCGCGGGGGGCGCTGCCGGGCGGGTCTCGGTGATCTCGGTGATCTCGGTGAGTTGAACAGTCACAGCGCCGACCCTATCCGAAAGGCGCCGATTAGCAGGAAACGGTAAATTCGCTGATCGTTTTTGTATAAGGGTCGGCAAGAACGGGAACGCCCCGGGCCGATTTCACGTCGGCCCGGGGCGCTCTCGGTCGTACGGCTACGAACTCGCCGTCGTACGGCTACGAATGCGTGCGCAGCAGCGTCCGCATCGTCCGCATCGCCACCGACAGGTTGGCGAGGTCGAAGGTCTCCGAACCGCGGATCTCCTCCAGGGTGCTGCGCGCCCGGCTCAGGATGGGCGCGTTCTTCTGCTCCCAGGCCTTGAAGCGCTGCTCGGGGGTGGAGGTGCCGTTGCCGGCCGCGAGGACGTCCGCGGTGAGCGCCGCGTGCGCCGCGTACAGGTCCTCGCGGATGGAGGCACGGGCCATGGACTGCCAGCGGTCGGCGCGGGGCAGCTCGATGATGCGGTCCATCAGCTGGGTGATGTCGAGCCGGTCGGCGAGGTCGTAGTAGATCTCGGCGACGTCCAGCGGCTCCTTGCCCATGCGGTCGGCCACCGACACGATGTCGAGCGACGGGAAGGCGGAGGAGAACCCGGCCACGCGCGTGGCGAGTTCGTCCGGGACGCCGGCCGCGGACAGCTCGTCGTACACGTGCTGGTACCACTCCAGGTCCGCGCCGCGCAGCAGCTTCGGCAGCTCCTGCCAGACCCGCTCGACCCGCTCGGCGAAGAACTCGACCGTCTCGGCGAGCCGCAGCGGCTGCGGCCGGTTGTTGAGCAGCCAGCGCGTGCCGCGCTCGACCAGCCGCCGAGAGTGCAGCCGGATCCGGGTCTGGACGGCCGCGTCGACCTTGTTGTCCAGCGCCTCGACCGCGTCCCACACCGGCGCCGAGCAGAAGATCGCGCGGGCCGCGGTCTGGGCCCGGACGATCTCCTCCAGGGAGGCGCCGGTCTCCTCGCGCAGCCGGTGCAGATAGGTCGTACCGCCCGTGTTGACCGTGTCGTTGACCAGCACGGTCGTGGTGATCTCACGGCGCAGCGGGTGGTTGTCGACGGCCTCGGCGAACCGCTCGCGCAGGGCCGTCGGGAAGTACGCGTGCAGCAGGCCGCGCAGGTACGGGTCGTCCGGCAGGGAGGTCGCCAGCAGCTCCTCGGCAACCGTGATCTTCGTGTACGCCATGACGACGGCCGTCTCCGGGCCGGTCAGGCCCAGGCCCTGGCCGAGGCGCTCGCGGATCTGACGGTCCGCCGGCAGGAACTCCAGCGCCCGGTCCAGGTGGCCCTCGCGCACCAGGTGACGCAGGAACCGCTGCTGGGCGTGGAGCATGTCCTTGGCCTGGAACAGGGCGTTGGCCAGGGCGGTGTTCTGCGCGTAGTTGTTGCGCAGGACCAGCGCACCGACCTCGTCGGTCATCTCGGCGAGCAGCTTGTTGCGCTGCTTGACCGTCATGTCGCCGTCCGCGACCAGGCCGTTCAGCAGGATCTTGATGTTCACCTCGTGGTCGGAGGTGTCCACGCCCGCGCTGTTGTCGATCGCGTCGGTGTTGATCTTGCCGCCGTGCGTGGCGAACTCGATCCGGCCGAGCTGGGTCAGGCCCAGGTTGCCGCCCTCGCCGACGACCTTGACCCTCAGGTCCTTGCCGTCGACGCGGATGGCGTCGTTGGCCTTGTCGCCGACGTCCGCGTTCGACTCCGCCGACGCCTTCACATAGGTGCCGATGCCGCCGTTCCACAGCAGGTCGACCGGCGACTGCAGGATCGCCTTCATCAGGTCGGCCGGGGTCATCTTGGTGACCTTGCCCTCGATGCCGAGGGCCTCGCGGATGTGGCTGTTGACCGGGATCGACTTGGCGCTGCGCGGGAAGATCCCGCCGCCCGCCGACAGCAGCTCGGTGTTGTAGTCGGCCCAGCTGGAACGGGGCAGCTCGAACAGGCGGCGGCGCTCGGCGTAGCCCGTCGCCGCGTCCGGGGTGGGGTCGATGAAGATGTGCCGATGGTCGAAGGCGGCGACCAGGCGGATGTGCTCGGACAGCAGCATGCCGTTGCCGAACACGTCACCGGACATGTCACCGATGCCGACGACCGTGAAGTCCTCGGTCTGCGTGTCCACGCCCAGCTCACGGAAGTGCCGCTTCACGGACTCCCAGGCACCGCGCGCGGTGATGCCCATGCCCTTGTGGTCGTAACCGGCCGAGCCGCCGGAGGCGAAGGCGTCGCCGAGCCAGAAGTTGTACTTCTCGGCGACCCCGTTGGCGATGTCGGAGAAGGTCGCGGTGCCCTTGTCGGCCGCGACGACCAGGTAGGTGTCGTCGCCGTCGTGCCGGACCACGTCCTGCGGCGGCACGACCTCGCCGGCGACCATGTTGTCGGTGATGTCGAGCAGGCCCGAGATGAACATCTTGTAGCTGGCGATGCCCTCGGCCAGCCACGCGTCCCGGTCCACGCTCGGGTCCGGCAGCTGCTTGGCGACGAACCCGCCCTTGGCGCCGACCGGCACGATGACGGTGTTCTTCACCATCTGCGCCTTGACCAGGCCGAGGATCTCGGTGCGGAAGTCCTCACGCCGGTCGGACCAGCGCAAGCCTCCTCGGGCGACCTTGCCGAAGCGCAGGTGCACGCCCTCGACGCGCGGCGAGTACACCCAGATCTCGTACGCCGGGCGCGGCGCCGGCAGGTCCGGGATGGCCTGCGGGTCGAACTTCATGGACACGTAGTCGTGCGGCTTGCCGCCGCGCGCTTCCTGGAAGAAGTTCGTGCGCAGGGTCGCCTTGATGACGGTCAGGAAGGACCTGAGGATCCGGTCCTCGTCCAGGCTCGCCACCTGGTCCAGGGCCGCGTCCAGCTCCTCCAGCAGGGCGTCGGTGATCTCGAGACCGGCCTTCTGCCGGTCCGGCGACATCCGGGCCTCGAACAGCGAGACCAGGAGCCGGGTGGTGTGGACGTTGTTGCGGAGGGTGTCCTCCATGTAGTCCTGCGAGAAGGTCGAACCGGCCTGCCGCAGGTACTTGGCGTAGGCGCGCAGCACCATCGCCTGCCGCCAGGTCAGCCCGGCGCTCAGTACCAGGGCGTTGAAGCCGTCGTTCTCCGCCTTGCCGGTCCAGGTGGCGGCGAAGGCGTCCTGGAAGCGCTCGCGGGCGTCGTCGGCGAGGTGGTCGCCGCTGCCCGCCTTGGGCATGCGCAGACCGAAGTCGTAGATCCAGGCCGTGGTGCGGTCCGCGCAGCGCAGTTCGTACGGCCGCTCGTCGGTGACCTCGACGCCGAGGCGGCTGAGCACCGGCAGCACGTGCGAGAGGGAGACCGAGCCGCCCTTCTGGTAGATCTTGAACCGGCGCTCCTCCGGCCCGGCGCCCACCGGCTCGTACAGGCTCAGGCTGAACGTCTTGTCCTCGCTGAGCTGCTCCAGGTGGACCAGGTCGGCGACCGCGGCGCGCGGGGTGTGGTCGGCCTTGTAGCCCTCGGGGAAGGCGTGGTTGTAGCGGCGCAGCACCTCGGCCGCGTGCTCCTCACCGCACTCGGCGGTCAGCGCCTCGGCGAACGCGTCGGCCCAGGACCGGGCGGCCTCGACCAGGCGGGCCTCGATGCGGTCCTTGTCGGCGTCCGACAGCTCGGGCAGCACGGTGCCCGGTGGGACGCGGACGACGAAGTGCAGCCGCGAGAGGATCGACTCGGTGTTCCAGGCGGTGAAGTCGACGCTGACGCCGCCGAGCTCCTCCTTCAGGATGTCGATGATCCGCAGCCGGACACCGGTGGTGTAGCGGTCGCGCGGGAGGTAGACGAGGGCCGAGTAGTAGCGGCCGTACTCGTCCTGGCGCAGGTAGAGCCGCAGCCGCCGCCGCTCCTGCAGGTAGAGGACGCTCGTGACGATGGACTGCAGCTCGGCGACGGGCGTCTGGAACAGCTCGTCGCGCGGGTAGGTCTCCAGGATCTGCAGCAGGTCACGGCCGTCGTGGCTGTGGGGCGAGAACCCGGCGCGCTCCAGCACCTCGTCGACCTTGCGGCGGATGACCGGGACACGGCGCACGGACTCGGTGTACGCGGCCGAGGAGAACAGACCGAGGAAGCGCCGCTCCCCCACGACGCTGCCGTCCGCGTCGAACTTCTTGACGCCGATGTAGTCCAGGTACGACGGCCGGTGCACGGTGGCCCGGCTGTTGGCCTTGGTCAGCACGAGCAGCTTGTGCTCGCGGGCCTTGGCGCGGGCGTCCGCCGGCAGCCGCTCGAAGGAGGGGCTGACCGGGTGCTTCTCGTCCTCTGCGTGGTGCGGGTCCGAGCGCAGTATGCCGAGACCGGTGCCGGGCACGGCGGCGAGCGTGTCGTCCTCGCGCAGCTGGTACTCGCGGAAGCCGAGGAAGGTGAAGTGGTCGTCGGCGAGCCAGCGCAGCAGTTCGCGGGCCTCCGCGACCTCGGGCCGGGGCAGATCGCCCGGGACGGGCTCGCTCTCCAGGCCGTCGGCGATCCGGGTCGCCGACTCCCGCATCTTCTCCCAGTCCTCGACGGCCTCGCGCACGTCGGACAGCACGCGCAGCAGATCGGCGGTGATCTGCTTCAGGTCGGCGCGGTCGGTCTCCCGGTCGGTCTCGACGTGGATCCAGGACTCGAAGTGCGCGTCGTGCGGCAGGTCACCGCCCGGCGGGGTCGGCAGGACCTCGATCAGCTTGCCGGTGAGGTCGCGCCGGACCACGAACTGCGGGTGGACGACGACGTGGATCCCGCGGCCCCGCCGGGTCAGCTCATTGGTGACCGAGTCGACGAGGAAGGGCATGTCGTCGGTGACGACCTCCACGACCGAGTGGCTGCAGGTCCACCCGTTCTCCTCCACGGTCGGGGTGTGGACCCGCACGTTCGCCGTGCCCTGGGGGCGGTTCTCGGCGAGACGGTAGTGCGAGACCGCGGCGCCGAAGACGTCGACCGGGTCGCGGTCGGTGAGGTCTTCCGGGGCGGTGTGCAGGTAGTAGCGCTGGAGGAACGCGAGCATGGACTCGCTGTCCGGGGTACCCGGGGAGCCCTCGCCCTCGGTCCCGGTCGGTAGGTGCCCCCCGACCGGGCTGTTCTCAGCTACCCGGGCAGCCCTCTCGAGCAACTCGGCCTTGGCTTCGTCCAGCTTGGTCTGCATTGTCCTCTGACTCCTGTCGCGCGCCGTTGCGTGACGTAGAAGGAAGTACGGTCTCTTTCCCTCCGGCTCGACGCCACGGCCCGGGGTGTCCGGTCCGCTTCGACGCTATGCCGCGAGGTGAGATGAGCGGGGGGTTTTCGGCCATTCTCGACACACCTGTCGGGTGTGACGCCGTTCTCTGCGCCGCCGTGTCCAGGGTTGTCCTCGGCGTCCCAGAGGCTCCTGCGGCCCCGACCCGCCCGCGAAGACCAGCGACCGCCGCCCGGTCACGGAGGTGCTCCGTGCAACCCGGGCGCAGGGCAGGGGCAGCGTCGCCCCCGCGAGATATCGCGCTGATCACGCCACCAGGCTATCGCTCCGCACCCGGGGCCCGTCATGAGCCGTATGTGTACAAAACCGAGGGGTGAAGTTTGACGTTCTGCACAGGGGTGGCGTGAGGCGTGGTGACGTATTCGGTCGGGTGGGGTTCGTGGGGTTTGGGTGGGTGAGGTGCGGCGGGGCGGCTGGAATGGCGTGGGGGCTGGGGTGGGACATGCGTTCGGTCGGGCGGCGGGGTGTCCGGTTGTACGGCGGCGGGCGTCCGGTCGCGCCGGTGGGGCGCGGACCGCACTCTGAGAACAGGGCACCCTGCCGCCAGGTGGGGCCCCGGCGCTCGGCCGAGGGCCGGAACCGCGACGGCCCCCTTGGCAAGCACGCCCGGTGTCGGCACGTTGCCCAGGGACAGTGCGTCCCGCCCAGGAGTACAGGAGCACCGGAGCACCCGGAGGAGCCGACATGCCCGCGAAGATCCTGATCGTCACCGGCGACGCGGCGGAGTCCCTGGAAGTCCTCTACCCGTACCAGCGCCTGCGCGAGGAAGGCTACGAGGTCCATATCGCGGCCCCTTCCCGCAAGACCCTCCGCTTCGTCGTCCACGACTTCGAGCCCGGCTACGACACCTACACCGAGAAGCCCGGCTACACCTGGCCCGCCGACCTGGCCTTCGCCGACGTGGACCCCGGCGAGTACGTGGCCCTCGTCATCCCCGGCGGCCGGGCCCCCGAGTATCTGCGCAACGACCCCGAGCTTCGCAAGATCCTCAAGGCGTTCTTCGACTCCGACCGGCCCGTCGCCCAGATCTGCCACGGCCCGCTGCTCACCGCGGCGATCGACAGTCTGCGCGGCCGCCGGGTCACGGCGTACCCCGCGCTGGAGCCGGACATGCAGGCGGCCGGCGCGAGCTTCCAGGACACCGAAGCCGTGGTCGATGGCACGTTGGTCTCCTCCCGAGCCTGGCCCGACCATCCGACCTGGATGCGCGAGTTCCTCAAGGTGCTGCGCTCGAAGGCACCGGCGAGCTGAGGGGCGGTGGGGGCGAGGTCTCGCCGTCGGGGTTGCGGTACCCCGCCGGACGGCTGACCCGTCGTGGCCGCTCGCGCAGTTCCCCGCGCCCCTGGGGAAAACGCAGCACCACTGGCCTCACCCCCACCGCTGAGGGCGGTCGCACCGCCGGGGAGGCGGCACCCCACCAGCGCCGGCGAGCGAGCCACCCCGTCGCCCAGCTGCAGCACAGGGCACCTCGCAAGCGCCGCCCCACCGCCGCGCACGGCCCCGCGGCTACGCCGCTATTCGCTGCGCTTCCTCCACCGCCTCGGCCAACGTGTCCACCACCGGCACCCCCACTTCCTCCAGACTGGCCCGGCTGTGCGACCCCCCGGTGTAGAGAACCGCCCGCGCCCCCGCACCTAGCGCCGCGACGGCGTCGTCCGCCGCGTCCCCGATCACCACGGTCCGCGCAGGCTTCACAACCTCGCTCAACGCGCCCAGATGCCGCACCATGTGCGCGGCCTTGCTCCCGCCGGACGGCCCGGTGCGCCCGTCGACCCGCAGAAAGTGCGTCTCTATCCCGAACCCCCGCACGAGCGGCACCAGTTCCTCGTGCACATACATACTCAGCAGCGACTGACTGTGCCCCGCCGACGTCCACCCCGCGAGCAATTCCACCGCGCCTTCGGTCAGACCACACCGCGCCCGGTGCTCGGCGTAGTACCGGTGGAAGACCTCGTCCATCAGCTCCCACTCGGCATCGGTCGGCAGCCGGCCGATGAGCCGCTCGTAGAACTTCGGCACCGGCACGCAGTACAGCGACCGGTACTGCTCCAGCGTGATCGGTTCCAGCCCGAGCTCGGCGAAGGCCGCGTTCGTCGCCCCGATGATCGCGTCATTGTCGTGGAACAGCGTGCCGTTCCAGTCCCAGACGATGTGCGCGCTCCCCTTCATCCCCATGCCAAAACCGTACCCGCCCCCACTGACAACGGGACCGGCCGATGAATCCGCCCAGGTCAGGTCGGGTCAGGCGAGTCCGACGAGGTGGGGGATCTCCTGCGTGGCGTACCACAGCAGCTCATGGTCGTCCGCGCCGTCCACGACGAACTGCGCGTCGTCGTCCCCACCGTCGGCGGCCTCCAGCGCGTCCGCCGCCGCGGCCACGTCCTGCTCCGCGTCATCGGCGTCGACATGCACCGCGGCCGCCTTGGCGAGCGGCAAGGTCGCCGTGACGGTCACCTCGCCGAGGGCGGCCGGGTCCAGCCCGCGGTCCGGGTCGGCGCTCGCGGCGCCGTCGGCCACGTCCACGGCGACCACGACCCGGCGCCGTACCGCACCCGGATCCGCCGCCAGCAGCCGCAGCGAGGCCAGCGCGGCCCTGCTGAGCGCCGCGTACTCCAGCTCCTCGATGTCCTCGGAGAGATACCACTCGCGCAGCGCGGGCGTGACGGCGTACGCCAGGAAGGGGCCGCTGCCCAGCTCGCCCGTCTTGTGCGCCTCGGCGAGACCGGGGAGGGTCAGGGGGACGTAGACGCGCATGCTGGCCGCTCTTTCCTGCTCAATGGCTCCGCTGAGGCCCCGGGAAGGCCCGCTGCCGCGTCTCCCGAGGGCCTTCAGGATACGTGCGCCGGGTCCCCTTTCGGGTCTGTGCCCAGGCCCCGGGAGCCGTCCATTCCAGGCCACGCATTCACCCGGTGCACCCGCCACGCCTCGGGGTCCGACGCGCCCCGCACCCCTCGGATAGGTGAACCTCCCCGCCCCTTCCGAGCCGTCCCCGCCCTCCTTGCCACCCCGCTCCCGGTCCCCGTACAAGATCCCCAGCAGCGAGTTACCGCCCGGTATCGCCCGGGCCCGCCGAACGGGGACCCCATGAACAAGGTCATGAGCCGCACCGCACCCAAGGCGACGAACCGCACTCCCCACCCCCGCCACCGCCCGCCGACCCGCCACGACACCCGCCGCCCAGGTGGCGCCCCGCCCCGCAAGCCGTCGATCAGGGGCCTACGGGACGACATGCCACCGGTCGTGCCCCGGAACACCGACACGGCCCGCGCAACGCCGGAGACCGCCCTGCCGCCGGCACGCCCCACCGACCTCTTCGCCGACCGCCTGCTGGCCGTCCTGAGCGGTCAGCGGCCCGTCCACTGGATGCTCCGCCACACCACCGGCCAGGCCTACGACGACCTGACCCGCCTCGCCGAACGCAGCCCCCTGCGCACCCGCGGAGCCCGCCCCGTCGTCCACGACATCGGCTACTACGTCCCCGCCGAGGGTGCCCTGGAGGTCTTCGCCCGCATCGCCGCCGGCGGCCAACTCCGCGCCCTCGCCTTCCGCCTGGAACGCGGCCAGGACCTCCGCTGGCGCTGCACAGCAGTGGAAACCGGCCCCCGCCCCTGAAGGAGCCACGCAGAAGGGCCGGGTCCCCAAAGGAACCCGGCCCTTCGCACACGGCTGAAGCGCCGCGGACGACCCGCTACTTCTTACGGCGCCGCCCACCCTTGGCCTGCCGCCGCCGCTCCGCCCGCGTCAGCCCGTCCGCCTCGGACCGCACCGGCTCGTCGTCCTCGAGGTCGCGCTCCACGATGCCGCCCTCACCGTCGACGGTCGGCGCCGAGAAGTGCAGATCCCGCCGCTGCGGAACGTCCAGCCCCTTCGCGCGGATCTCCGGACGCGCCCCGGCCTGCGCCGGAACCGTCTCCGGAACACCCTCGCCGACCGGCTCCGCGGCCTCGACCGGGACCTCCTCGACCTGCTGCTCGACCTGGACCTCCAGGTTGAACAGATAGCCGACGGACTCCTCCTTGATGCCGTCCATCATCGCGGTGAACATGTCGAAGCCCTCACGCTGGTACTCGACCAGCGGGTCCTTCTGCGCCATCGCGCGCAGGCCGATGCCCTCCTGGAGGTAGTCCATCTCGTAGAGGTGCTCGCGCCACTTGCGGTCGAGGACCGACAGCACGACCCGGCGCTCCAGCTCACGCATGATCTCGGAGCCGAGCTGCTCCTCGCGCGCCTCGTACTGCTGGTGGATGTCGTCCTTGATGGACTCGGAGATGAACTCCGCGGTCAGACCGGCCCGGTCGCCGGCGGCCTCCTCCAGCTCCTCGATGGTGACCTTCACCGGGTAGAGCTGCTTGAACGCACCCCACAGCCGGTCCAGGTCCCAGTCCTCGGGGAAGCCCTCGGAGGTCTCCGCGTGGATGTACGCGTCGATCGTGTCGTCCATGAAGTGCTGGACCTGCTCGTGCAGATCCTCGCCCTCCAGCACGCGCCGGCGCTCGCCGTAGATGACCTCGCGCTGCCGGTTGAGGACCTCGTCGTACTTCAGGACGTTCTTACGGGTCTCGAAGTTCTGCTGCTCGACCTGCGACTGCGCGGACGCGATCGCGCGCGTGACCATCTTGTTCTCGATCGGCACGTCGTCCGGCACGTTGGCCATGGCCATCACGCGCTCGACCATCTGGGCCTTGAACAGGCGCATCAGGTCGTCACCGAGGGAGAGGTAGAAGCGGGACTCGCCCGGGTCGCCCTGCCGGCCGGAACGACCGCGCAGCTGGTTGTCGATGCGCCGCGACTCGTGCCGCTCGGTGCCGAGGACGTAGAGGCCGCCGAGCTCCTTGACCTCTTCGAACTCGGCCTTGACGGCCTGCTCGGCCTTCTCCAGGGCGGCCGGCAGGGCCGCCGCCCACTCCTCGATGTGCTCCTCGGGGTCGAGGCCGCGCTGGCGCAGCTCGGCCTCGGCGAGGTCGTCGGGGTTGCCGCCGAGCTTGATGTCGGTACCACGACCGGCCATGTTGGTGGCCACGGTCACCGCGCCCTTGCGGCCGGCCTGCGCGACGATCGACGCCTCGCGCTCGTGGTGCTTGGCGTTCAGCACCTCGTGCTGGATGCCGCGCTTGCTGAGCTGCTGCGAGAGGTACTCCGACTTCTCGACGGACGTCGTGCCGACGAGGATCGGCTGGCCCTTCTCGTGCTTCTCGGCGATGTCGTCGACGACCGCCTCGAACTTGGCGACCTCGGTGCGGTAGATCAAGTCCGACTGGTCCTTGCGCACCATCGGCCTGTTGGTCGGGATCGGGACCACGCCGAGCTTGTAGATCTGGTGGAACTCGGCTGCCTCGGTCATCGCCGTACCGGTCATGCCGGAGAGCTTGCCGTAGAGGCGGAAGAAGTTCTGCAGGGTGATCGTGGCGAGCGTCTGGTTCTCGTCCTTGATGTCCACCCCTTCCTTCGCCTCGATCGCCTGGTGCATGCCCTCGTTGTAGCGGCGGCCGGCGAGGATACGGCCGGTGTGCTCGTCGACGATCATGACTTCGCCGTCGAGGACGACGTAGTCCTTGTCGCGCTTGAAGAGCTCCTTGGCCTTGATGGCGTTGTTCAGGTAGCCCACGAGCGGGGTGTTCACCGACTCGTAGAGGTTGTCGATGCCCAGCCAGTCCTCGACCTTGCTGACGCCGGCCTCGTGGATGGCGACCGTGCGCTTCTTCTCGTCGACGTCGTAGTCGCCGGTCTCCTCCATGCCCTTCAGCGGGTTGCCCGCCTCGCCCCTCTTCAGGCGCGTGACCAGCTTGGCGAAGTCGCCGTACCACTTGGTGGCCTGGTCGGCCGGGCCCGAGATGATCAGCGGCGTACGGGCCTCGTCGACGAGGATGGAGTCGACCTCGTCGACGATGGCGAAGTTGTGTCCGCGCTGGACGAGCTCGTCCTTGGACCACGCCATGTTGTCGCGCAGGTAGTCGAAGCCGAACTCGTTGTTCGTGCCGTAGGTGATGTCGCAGTTGTACTGCTCGCGGCGCTGGGCCGGGGTCATGCTGGCGAGAATGCAGCCGACGTTCAGGCCCAGGAACTTGTGGACGCGGCCCATCATCTCGGAGTCGCGCTCGGCCAGGTAGTCGTTGACCGTGACGATGTGGACGCCCTCGCCGGACAGGGCGTTCAGATACGCGGGCAGGGTGCCGACGAGGGTCTTGCCCTCACCGGTCTTCATCTCGGCCACATAGCCGAGGTGGAGGGCGGCTCCGCCCATCAGCTGCACGTCGTAGTGCCGCTGGCCGAGGACGCGCTTGGCGGCCTCGCGGACCGTGGCGAAAGCCTCGGGGAGCAGGTCGTCCAGGCTCTCACCGTCTGCGTACCGCTGCTTGTACTCATCGGTGAGGGCCCGCAGCTCGGCGTCGGAGAGGTTCACGAAGTCCTCTTCGATGGAGTTGACCTGGTCCGCGATGCGGTGCAGCTTGCGCAGGATCTTGCCTTCGCCTGCACGCATGATCTTCGAGAGGACGGACACGGGGGTTTGTCTCCTTGCCGGTCGGGCCTGGGACGGTCGGTTTCCATTTGACGTACTGAGCAACGGCCATCGTATGCGAGACCCCGGCTGGGCCGGGAGGCCTGGCGCCCTGACGGCTGCATCGTGGCTGCTTCATCGCTGCCTCATCCACGACAACGGACGGGACACGCGGATAGTGCCGCATCGGCGCGAGGATTTGCGCGAACCGTGGTCACGTGCTCACGTATAGCGAAAATCGATGGCCCGGCCGCGTACCGCCGAGCACAATCAGCCGATGGAACCCGTCACACTCACCACGGACCGCCTGATCCTGCGCACGGTCGGCACGCACGACACCCAGGCGGTGTACGACGCCGCGCAGGACCCCGAGATCCAGCGCTGGACCACGGTGCCCTCGCCGTATCTGCCCGAGCACGCGAGCGGCTTCACCGAGGAGCTGGTCCCCGACGGCTGGGCGCAGGGCTCGATGTTCACCTTCGGTGTGTTCCTGACCGGCGGGGACCTCGCCGGCATGCTCGGTCTCACGATGCGTTCGCTCGGCGTGGCGGAGGTCGGCTTCTGGGCGGCCAAGGAGCACCGCGGCCACGGTTACGTCACCGAGGCCACGTTGACCGCCTGCCGGTGGATCTTCACCGCGGTCGGCGTCGACCGGGTCGAATGGCGTGCCGAGGTCGGCAACCGCGCCTCCCGCGCGGTGGCGGAACGCGCGGGGTTCACCATCGAGGGCACCCTGCGCTCCGCGCTCAACAACAAGGGGGTGCGCCGGGACTGCTGGGTCGGCTCCCTGCTCCCCTCGGACCTGGGCCTGCCGTCCACGGCGCCGTACCTGCCCGCGCGCGGCTAGCGAAGCCGCAGGTCACGGCGGATTGTCAGTGGCGCCCTCTATCGTCCGGGGCATGACGACCCTTCCGCGCCCGACCACCACCCTCACCGCGGACGACGCCCGCCGCATCGCCCTGCGGGCCCAGGGCTTCCTCGGCGCGCCCGACCGGCGGGCCGGAGTGCGCGGCGTGCTGCGCCACCTCGGCGCGGTCCAGCTCGACACGATCTCGGTCCTCGCCCGCTCCCACGAACTCGTGCCGTACGCCCGGCTCGGCGCGGTCGGCCGCAAGACGGTCGAGGCCGCCTACTGGCAGGGCACCCACGCCTTCGAGTACTGGTCGCACGCGGCGTGCATCCTGCCCGTCGAGGAGTGGCCGCACTTCGCCTTCCGCCGCCGCGCCTACCGCGACCGCCCGCACTGGAACCACGAGCTGCCCGAGGGCGTCTACGACCAGGTCATCAAGCAGCTGCGCACGGAAGGCCCGCTGACCTCCACGGAACTGGGCGGCGCGAAGAAGACGAGCGACTGGTGGGACTGGTCCGGCACCAAGGTCGCGGTGGAGCGCGCGCTGATGTACGGCGAGGTGGTGTGCGTCGAGCGACGCGGCTGGAAGCGGGTGTACGACCTGGCCGAGCGCGCCGTCCCGGAGGCGCTGCTGCACGACGAGCTGGACGACACCGAGTGCCTGCGCCGCCTGGTCCGGCTGGCCGGCGAGTCCCTCGGCGTCGGCACACGTGCGGACATCGCCGACTACCACCGCCTCAAGGGCGAGCAGGTCGACGCGGTGATCGCCGACTCGGGTCTGGTGCCGGTCGAGGTCGAGGGCTGGGGGAGGCCGGCCTGGGCCGATCCGGCGGCCGTGGCGACACCGCCGCGCGGCAGGCACCGCACCACCCTGCTGTCGCCGTTCGACTCGCTGATCTGGGAGCGGGCTCGCACGGAACGGATCTTCGGCTTCACCCACCGCCTGGAGGCGTACGTACCGAAGCCGAAGCGGGTCCACGGCTACTTCGCGATGCCGGTGCTCGCGGGCGGCCGGCTGGTCGGGCGGGTGGACCCGGCGCGCGAGGGCCGCACGCTGGTGGCCAGGCAGGTCACCCTGGACGGCCCCAAGGCGGTCCCGGCGGTCGCCGAGGCCCTGGTCGAAGCGGCGAGCTGGGTGAACTGCGCGGACGTCCGCGTGGAGCGGGTGGACGAGCCCGGCCTGCGCGAGCCGCTGACGAGGGAACTCGCCGTCCTGCTCGGGTAGGCGCTAGCGGATCTCGAGGATCTTCTCCCGCATCGCGTAGACCACGGCTTCCATCCTGGAGTGCAGCTGGAGCTTCTCCAGGATGTTGCGGACGTGGTTCTTCACGGTGTTCTCGGAGATGAACAGCTCCTTGGCGATGTCCCGGTTGTTCATCCCGGTGGCGACGAGCTTGAGCACCTCCAGCTCCCGGTCGGTCAGCCGCGGCGCGGGCACCAGCCGGCGCTCGTCGGTGCGCTGGATCATCGACTTGAACTCGGTGAGGAGCTTGGACGCCATGGACGGGCTGATCTGCGACTGCCCGTCGGCCACCGCGCGGATGGCGGTCGCCACCTCGTCCGTGGAGATCTCCTTCAGAAGGTATCCGGTCGCGCCCGCCTTGATCGCGTCGTAGAGGTCGGCCTCCTCGTCGCTGATCGTCAACATGATGATCTTGGCGCTGGGCGCGACCTCCTTGATGGAGGTGCAGGCCTCGATCCCGCCGCGCTTGGGCATGCGGACGTCCATCAGCACGATGTCGGGCAGCAGGTCGGCGGCCTTGTCCACGGCCTCGGCCCCGTCACCGGCCTCGCCGACGACCTGGATGTCCTCCTCGGCCGCGAGCACGATCTCCAGGCCGCGCCGGAAGAGGGCGTGGTCGTCCACGACCAGGACCCTGATCGGCTCCGCAGGTACGGAGCCAGCGTCCGGGTCCATGCCGATGACACCGTCGTCGCCATCCTCGTCCCGCATCGGTCCGAAGGTGTCCGCCATCGTTCCTCCCCCTGAAGGCTGTGGCCTGTGGTCCTGTGCCATCGCCAACCCAAGGCAGCGGCCCACCGGTTGGGCCGGTCCGGCCATGATTTCATGCCCGGGCTACGCCGGGGTGACGGACGAGGCGTGATCTGGTCGCACACTGGTGCCCCTGGGGGCGCACACGCGCTTCCAGGGGCACCGGCACGATAGGGGCCGGACGGGTCAGCCGCCCAGCATGCCACCTGCCGCGGGGGACTGCGCCTCAGCGACCATCGGGTCCGTGCTGAGGTGGATCACGCCGTAGTCGTAGGCGTGTCGCCGGTAGACGACGCTGGGTTCCTTCGTCTCGGCGTCGACGAACAGATAGAAGTCGTGGCCGACCAGTTCCATCTCGTAAAGAGCCTGGTCGAGGCTCATCGGGGCGGCGACGTGGGTCTTCTCGCGGACGACCAGGGGGCCTTCTCCCTTGACCTCCAGCGAGCCGATCTTCTTCGTCGGCACGCCGTCCGTCTCTTCCTCCTGCACGGCGAGGCCGTTGCCGTTCAACGTCGCCGCGCCCGGGACGTGGTCGGGAACCTCGGCCGCCGAGATCCGGCGTGCGCCTCGGCGGGAGAAACGCTTGTCGTGCTGCTTGCGAAGCCTGGCGTCCAGCTTCTCCGCCGCCAGGTCGAGTGCCGCGTACGGGTCGCTGGCCGCGGCCTCCGCCCGGATCACCGGACCGCGGGAGCGGAGGGTGATCTCCACTCGGTCACAGCGGTCGGCCTGTCGGGGGTTGGGCTCCTTGGACACCTCGACGTCGAGGCTGATCACCTTGGCATCGAGCCTCTGGATCTTCTCCAGCTTCAGCTTCTCGGCCACGTGCTTGCGGAACCGCTCGGGCACCTCGGTCTTGCGGCCTTTGACGACGATGTCCACGCAGAACTCCGTTCCCGGATCGCTCCGCTCCATCGGCGGAGCATCTCCCTTTTGCACCAGGTCCGGTGAGCACCGGACCTCGGACTCGGTGACTTCCACCTCCTCCTCCCCCAAGGGCGAGATCTCCACCCCACCGGCACGGGTGATTGCCGAAAACCCGTGGCACGGCATTCCGATATGAGAGGTGTGGCCTGCGCCTTTCCTCACAACCGAACATATCTCGCCCGGACGGATGTCGTCACCCTCTACTCCGGCGTACCTCCGTTCAGGTGAATTACCCCTCTCACTACCTGCAACGATGCAGGTCTGCGGTCAGTGCCTGTTCATTTCGAAAGAATCCAGCGGAGCGGCGATCACGGCCGCATGAAGCGCATGCCGGAGGATGTTCACGGCCGCCTTTTCCGGTGCACCGTGCACCCACTTCCCGCTCTCCCAGCGTGCTCCGTTCCGTCGTTCATCCCTTCCTTCCCGAGTTACGGCTCCGTACACGACTGTTCTCACTCCAGTTCCCTCCTCTGCCACCTCTCGGACGGCCCGCGCCGCCTCCGCGAGACTGGCGCCGGTGGTGATCAGGTCGTCGACAAGCACGACGTGCCCCTCCCCGAGCAGCCGGCCGCCGCCCGCCGTCACCTCCAGCGCACCCGCGAGGTTCGCCAGGCGGCTCCGCGCGTCCAGCCCCGCCTGGTCCGCCACCGGCCGCCGCTGACGCAGCACCGCCGCCACCCGGGCCGGCGTCCCGGTGCGCCGCAGCTCCCCGGCCGCAGCGAGCGCCATCCGCCGCACCGGATCGTGCCCACGCGCCCGTACGGCCCACCGGGCGGAGGGCACGGGCACGAGCAGCACGGGCCGGAAACTCCCGCCGAGCCCCGCCCGCACGGCTCCCGCCAGGGCCGCGCCCAGGGCTCCCGTGAGGGCCAGCGCGCCCCGTTCCTTGTGCGCGAGAAGCAGTGTGCGCACCTGCTCCGCGTACGGCGCCACCGCATGCACCACCGGCAGCCCGGCCGGCTCCGGCACCGGCCGCACCCGCCGCGGCGCGCGTCCGCACAGCGCGGCCCGGCACCGCGGGCAGAGCACCGTACGAGGTGCTCCGCAGCCCGTGCAGTCGGTCGGCAACACCAGGTCGGTGAGGTCCTGCCACCACCCCCGCATGTCCACCACTGTGCCAAGGCCGGGGCGGCCCGGCCACCCCTGTGGACAACGCCCTGTGGACAACGCGGAGAAACGCGCACTGCCCCTCACCCACATGGGGGGAGGGGCGGTGCCTGGCGCGGCGCTCAGCCCGGATAGACCGGCGCCGTTCCGTCCTTGTCCACCTTCTGCCACTGCGATCCGGACGGCAGCCGTACGATCCCGTCCTCCGAGCAGGCCACCAGCGGCACCCGCTCGTCCTCGGACGCGGCGATCGACTTCACGCCGGTGAGCGCTCCCGGCGCCGGCCCGTCGAGCGTGGAACCGTCGACCTGGACGTACCGCATCTGCAGCACACCGCCCTGCTCCCGGCCCACGACGAGCAGCCTGCTGTCCCCGGCCCACGACAGGGCGCTGACCTGCTCCAGGTCGGGCGCGGCCGATCGCAGCTCGACCACCGACGTGCCCTGCCCGGTGCCGTCGTCGCGCTGGATCCGGCCTATGAGCAGGGACTGCTTGCCGGCCTTCTCCACCACCAGCGCGATCCGCACCCCGTCGGCGGCGACCCGCGCGTCCCTGATCCGGCCGGACAGGTCCGGCACGGCGACCTGCTCCGGTTTGGTGGCGCCCTGTTCCAGGACGTACAGGCGCGGACGGTTCGGGTCCCGGTCGGCCACCCACAGGTCGCCGCGGGCGTCCCAGCTCGGTGTCGTCAGCCGGTCGTCCGCGGTCGGACCTCCCTGGCTGCTCACCAGGGCCTGACCCAGCGAACCGCCCGACGCCAGCGACGTCACGTACAACGACCTGCCCTGGTCGCCGACGCCTGCCCCGCTGTGCTCGTCCCGCGACACCGCCACCGACTCGAGCGCCTTGCCGCCCTCGCCCAGCGGACCCGGCACCGGTACGGCACTGGTGGTGGTGCTCCCGGTCGGTATCCGCACCAGCCGGTGCTTGGCGTCGAGGTAGTACAGGTTCTCGGGGCTCTTGGCCGACCCGCGCCAGGCGGTGGCCTCGGCGCGTTCCTCGCTCAGGTCGCACAACCGGTGGCCGCCGCCGCCCTGCAACTCGACGGACTCCAGCGTCGGCGCCAGGTTCCGCAGCGTGAACAGCAGCTGCGTCGCCATCTCGGTGCACTTGGTCGCCGCGACCTGGGACACCTTGAGGTTCAGCGGAACGGTCAGCTTGTTCTGGTCGTCCGGCGCCAGCCCCGACACGTCCTTCTGCAGGGCCGTACCGGTCGGGAAGCTGGACCTGACGACCGGCCCGAGCCAGCTGGTGGGGCCGCTCAGCAGCGAGCGCACCATCTGCGTCATCGGGTCGACCTTGCTGCGCACGAACACCGGATCGGCGACCGCCACGGGCTCCCCCGTGGACCCGACCGTCGTGTCGGAGGCGAAGTAGTACTTGTCGACGGACGTGTAGTTGCGCTGGAAGTCCGACTTGCCCATGACGACACCGTCGGGCAGCGCGTCGATGCGCCACTGCCCGTTCTTGGGGTCCCGGGTCAGATGCACCTTCTTGCTGAAGGAGCCGTCGGCCGGCTCGTACGCCTGCTGCGCGTCCACCGTCGCGACCCTGCTGCCCGCAAGGACACAGGTGACGCTGTTGGCCGTCTCGCGGCCGCTGCCCGCTCGGCAGTCCGGCTCGATGCTCGGCCCATTGGCGAGGACCGTGGTCGACTGCTCCGGCCGCCAGGCGTGCGCCGCATCGGGCGTCAGGTACTTGCGGGCCGTGTCGTACGCCGGGTCGTCGCTGGTCAGCGCCTCCAGGAAGCCCTGCATGATCTCGGCGGGGCCGGCGCCCTCGGCCGGCGGCATGGCGAACACCCGGACCCCGGTGTCCTGCCGCGGCGTGGACTCCACGTTCCGCAGATCCCCGCTGTCGGGCATCGAGGCGCACCCGGCCAGCAGTACGGCCCCCACGGCTGCGTACGCCACCGCGCGACCCGGCCGGTGCCGGGCGCCCCCCTTGCGGTCAGCGCCCACGAAATGCCTCCCCTGGCTCGGTCGAGTCCTCCGCTGCGGCCGCATCCGGCCGCGCCGCGCCCGCGTCGGCTGCCGGGCGCGTGGTGGGCCTGTCGTCCGCGCGCCGTGCGCCACCGGCGGGCCGGGGCACCACGCGCGCGCCGTTGCCGTTGCCGGGCAGCGCCGCCGGACCGGCCGCGGGCCCGGCAGCGCCCAACCGCGGCGCGACCGCGGCGCGCGGCGGCAGTGCGGCGCCATGCGAGCCGCTCGGCTGCACGGGAACGGTCGCGCGCTTCTCGTCGCCTCCGCCGGGCAGACCGGCCTCGTCGAGGCCGCGATTGCGGCGCGAGTCCTTGGGCTCCAGCGGTATCGGCGAGCCCCGCAGCGGCTCGTCCGCGGTCCTGGGCAGCGTCAGCCGGAACTGCGAGCCACCGCCCGGCTCGCCCCAGGCCTGCAGCCAGCCGCCGTGCAGCCGCGCGTCCTCCAGGGCGATCGACAGCCCGAGGCCGGTACCGCCCGTGGTACGCGCGCGTGCCGGATCCGCCCGCCAGAAGCGGCTGAAGACCCGCGTCGCCTCGCCCGGCTTGAGCCCCACGCCGTAGTCGCGCACCGCGACCGCGACCGCGCCACCCGCGGCGGCCAGCTTGACCACGACGTCCTTGCCCTCGCCGTGCTCGACGGCGTTGACGACGAGGTTGCGCAGCACGCGCTCCACACGGCGGGCGTCGGCCTCTGCGACGACAGGCTGCTGATCGCCGACCACGCGTATGTGCGTGCCCTTGCGCTCTGCGAGCGGCTCGGCGCCGCTCACCACACGCCGGACGACCTCCCTGAGGTCTATCGGCTCGGCCTCCAGCGCCGCCGCGCCCGCGTCGAAGCGGCTGATCTCCAGCAGATCCGCGAGCAGCGACTCGAACCGGTCCAGCTGGTCGGCGAGCAGCTCGGCCGAGCGCGCGGTCACGGGGTCGAAGTCCTCGCGCGCCTCATGGATGACGTCGGCGGCCATGCGGACGGTGGTCAGCGGGGTGCGCAGCTCGTGCGAGACGTCCGAGACGAACCGGCGCTGCATCCGCGACAGGTCCTCCAGCTGCTGGATCTTCACCTGGAGGTTCTGGGCCATCTTGTTGAAGGCCTCGCCCAGGCGGGCGATGTCGTCCTCGCCAGTGACCTTCATCCGCTCCTGCAGCCGCCCGGCGGACAGCCGCTCCGCGATCCCGGCCGCCATCCGCACCGGCGTGACGACCTGGCGCACCACCAGCCAGGCGATGGCCCCGAGCAGGACGACGACGAACAGCCCGGCGGTCGCGAGGGTGCCCTTGACCAGACTCAGGGACTTCTCCTCCTGCGTGAGCGGGAAGAGGTAGTACAGCTCGTACGGCCGCCCGTTGGGGTCGCTGACCTGCTTGCCGATGACCAGCGCCGGCTGCGACTCCTTGCCGTTGGCGTAGACGATCCGGGTGTAGCTCTGGGCGGCCGTCGTACCACTGTTGACGCGCTCGCGCAGGTCGTCGGGGATGCTGGAGGTCGGGTTGACGTTCCCGGAGCCGCGGGGGCTGCGGCCGCCGCCGCTGTCGTCTCCGACGGGCAGCGTGACGACGTCGAAGGCACCCGCACCGCCGCTGGACAGCGACTCCACGAGGTCACTCATCCACTGGATGACGTTCTGCGACTGCCGACCGTCCGCGGAGGCGGTGCCGTCGGCGGTACCGCTGCCGGCGGCCGCACCCGTACCGGCGCCACTTGCCGCCTCGTCGGCCTTCTGCTTGGCCACCGCGAATCCGCCGGTGGCCTGGCTCTGCGAGGCCTTCACCTTCGCGTCCAGCAGGCCGTTGCGCACCTGCCCGATCACCACGAAGCCGAGCAGCAGGACGACGCCCAGGGACATCACCAGCGTCGTGGCGACGACCCGCAGCTGGATGTTGCGCCGCCACAGCCGCATCACCGGCAGCAGCGGACGGCGCACCCAGCGCAGGAGCAGCCTGATGACCGGGCTGCCCTG
The DNA here is from genome assembly GCF_009604455.1 of Streptomyces sp. RB17. Taxonomy (GTDB): domain Bacteria; phylum Actinomycetota; class Actinomycetes; order Streptomycetales; family Streptomycetaceae; genus Streptomyces. Next base: position 8,360 of record NZ_WEGL01000001.1, on the reverse strand, counting down.
GACCCCGCCCTCGAGCAGGCCGCCCTCGAAGACATTCCTGACCCGGGCGCCCGGCGTCCGGCCGACAGGCCGCCCCGGACGGGCCCCGGACCGGCCGGGGGCCGAAGCGGCGCTGTCCCCGGACATGTCAGCTCGGCCCGGCCTTGTAACCGACACCACGGACGGTCACCACGATCTCGGGCCGCTCCGGGTCCTTCTCGACCTTGGAACGCAGCCGCTGGACGTGCACGTTGACCAGCCGTGTGTCGGCGGCGTGCCGGTAGCCCCACACCTGCTCGAGCAGCACCTCACGGGTGAACACCTGCCACGGCTTGCGGGCGAGCGCGACCAGCAGGTCGAACTCCAGCGGGGTCAGCGCGATCGACTGCCCGTCCCGCTTCACCGAGTGCCCGGCCACATCGATGACCAGGTCACCGATGGTCAGCTGCTCCGGCGCCGGCTCCTCCGACCTCCGCAGCCGCGCCCGGATCCGGGCGACGAGCTCCTTCGGCTTGAACGGCTTGACGATGTAGTCGTCAGCGCCCGACTCCAGGCCCACGACCACATCGACGGTGTCGCTCTTCGCCGTGAGCATCACAATCGGCACCCCGGACTCGGCCCGGATCAGCCGGCACACCTCGATGCCGTCCCGGCCGGGCAGCATCAGGTCGAGCAGGACCAGATCGGGCTTGGTCTCCCGGAAAGCGGCCAGCGCCTTGTCGCCGTCGGCTACGAAAGACGGCTCAAAACCTTCACCACGCAGCACAATGCCGAGCATCTCGGCCAGTGCGGTGTCGTCGTCGACGACAAGGACTCGTCCCTTCATAAACGACATCATCCCATTCTCATAACAGCGACAGGCGCCCTGGTGAGGGAGGTCACTGGCCGGTGACGATAGTCGTACGGAGCCGTCACTGTCTGCCCCCGCCCACCGATGCCGACCGTGGAGCAGGGGAAACGCGAGGGGCCAGGGTGGTTCCTCGCGGGGTGCGGTCGAGCCGGCATCAGCGCATCAGCTGATCGTCACCTGGCGCGACCTGGCGCACAGCTCCGCAAGAGCCTCGGCCGTCACGGGGGAAACGGCGCCCTCCTCGGTGACGATGGCCGTCACCAGCTCCGGCGGCGTCACGTCGAACGCCGGGTTGTACGCCTGGGTCCCCAGGGGCGCCACCGGAACACCGCCTCCCGCTCCCGTCAGCGGCACCTGCGGCGCCGCGATCTCGGTGACCTCGAAGCCGGGCCGCTGCTCGACCTCGATGGACGCCCCGTCGGGAGTGTCCGGATCGACCGTCGTCACCGGGGCCACCACGATGAACGGCACATGGTGGTACCGCGCCAGCACAGCGAGCGGATAACTCCCCACCTTGTTCGCCACCGACCCGTCGGCCGCGATCCGGTCCGCCCCGATCAGCACCGCGTCCACCTCACCGGCCGCGAGCAGCGAACCCGCCGCGTTGTCGGTGAGCAGGGTGTACGCCATGCCGGTGCGGGCTGCTTCGTACGCCGTGAGGCGGGCACCTTGCAGCAACGGCCGCGTCTCGTCCACCCACAGCCGCCGCAGCCGCCCCTCACGGTGCGCCTTGAGGGCCACCGCGAAGGCCGTGCCCTCGCCCCCCGACACCAGCGAACCGCTGTTGCAGTGGGTGAGGATCCGATGCCCGCCGCCGGGCACCAGCTCGTCCAGCAGCGCCAGTCCGTGAGCCGCCATCCGCGCGCTGGCCTCGGCGTCCTCCCGGTGCAGCGCCCGCGCGGCGGCCAGCGCCGCCGTCGCCGCCTCGGTGGGATCACCGCTCTTCGCCAGGGCGGCCTGATACGCGGCCCTGGCCCGGCGCACGCCGACGGACAGGTTCACCGCGGTGGGCCGGGCACCCTCGAGGGCCCCCGCCGCCTCGGCCACGTCGAATCCGCGCGCGGCGGCGAGCGCGACACCGTACGCCCCGGCGATCCCGAGCAGCGGCGCCCCGCGCACGGCGAGCGAACGGATCGCCTCCACCAGCGCCGGCGCGTCCGTGCACACCAGCTCGACCTCCTCGGCCGGCAGCCGTGTCTGATCGAGAAGCACCAGTACAGGGCCTTCGGGTGGTTCCTCCCATCGGATCGCAGGTATCTCGGTCGGCCGCTTGTCCCTGTCGGTTCGCTCCTGCTGATCAGCCATGCGGTCAGTCTGCCCCGGATCCGGCGGACAATTGAAGGCATCCAGCGCCCACCGCGGCCGGTCCCTTGATGACCACCCCATGGCACGATGTCTGCCAACCTGCCGCCGCGACCGCGGACGGGCACCGAGAAGGAGCTTCGATGACAGACACTCCGGGCTGGGCCTCGCCCGGAACCGCCCCGTCGAACGAGGGGCGGGAACCCGGCGCGTCCGGTCCCGCCGAGCCTGCCGACCGCCCCGGCGACACCGCACCCGCCCCGCAGCAGCCGGACGCCCATCCGCAGGGCCCAGGCGTGAAGTGGTCCAAGGAGCAGCCGGCACCCGGCCAGTGGTCCGCGCCCACCGGTGCCCCCAGCCCCCACCAGCCCCCGCCACCCGCGCCCCCCGGCCCGGGCTGGACCGGACAGCCGCCCGGCGGCCCCGGCGGCTACGGAGGCGGGTACGGCCCTCCCGGCGGTTACGGCGGCCCTCCCGGCGGCAGCGGCGGTTACGGCACCCCCCACGGCTACGGAGCCTGGGGCGGCGGCTGGGGCGGCCCCCCGCCCGCGGCCAAGCCCGGCGTCATCCCGCTGCGCCCGCTCGGCGTCGGCGAGATCCTTGACGGCGCCGTCTCCACCATGCGCACCCACTGGCGCACGGTCCTCGGCATCTCGCTGGCGGTGTCTCTGCTCCTGAACACCAGCATGGTCCTGCTGCAGGGCCTCGTCCTGAACGACACCGCCGTTCAGTCGACGTTCAACGATCCGAACAACGCCAGCCCCGACGAAGCGCTCCACGCCCTGCGCGAGACCATGATCGGCACCGGCATCGTCTCGGTGATTCGCACGATCGCCATCATCCTCTTGACCGCCCTGCTCACGACCATCACCAGCCGAGCCGTCCTCGGCAGGTCGGTCACCGCCGGCGAGGCCTGGCGCGAATCCCGCCCGCAGATCCTGAAACTCTTCGGACTGCTGATCCTGCTCGGCCTGATCTTCGCCGGTGTCGTGCTCGTCGGCGGACTGCCCGGCATCCTCGTCCTGCTCGCCGGCAACAGCGGCGGCGGAGCCGCTCTGCTCGCCCTGGGCTTCCTCGCGGCCACCGTCGTAGCGGTGTGGCTGGGGATCCGCTTCTACCTGGCCGCGCCTGCCCTGATGCTGGAACGGCAGGGCATCGTGAAGTCCCTGAAGCGCTCCGCGAAGCTCGTCCGCGGCTCCTGGTGGCGAACCTTCGGCATCGTGCTCCTCACCCTGCTCATCACCGTCATCGTCGCGTCGGTCATCTCCATCCCATTCACCCTCATCGGGGCCGCCGTCAGCGGCGACAGCACGGGCGACGTATTCGGCACCACCGGCGGACACATCGGCTGGACCGCCCTGATCATCCGGGGCATCGGCGCGCTGATCGGCACCACGCTCACCCTGCCGATCAGCGCGGGCGTCACCGTGCTCCTCTACATCGACCAGCGCATCCGCCGCGAGGCACTCGACCTCGAACTGGCCCGCGCCGCCGGTGTCCAGAGCACGGGCGGCCCCGGTCCCGTCCCGGGGAGCTGATGCGGTGAGTCTCACGGGGGGAGCGCTCACGGCGGCGGACCTGTCCGGCGCCGGCGGCACGGTCGTACAAGGCCTGCTGCGCGCGGCGGACACGGCCGTCCGCGCGGCGGGCGGCTCGGGAGACGAGCCGCCCGTCACCATCCCGCGTGGTCCCGCGCGGGATGCGGCTCGCCGCGAGCTGTCCAAGCGGATGTACCACGAGAACGACCCCGGGCTGTTCCAGCGCGCACTGAACGCTTTCTGGGACTGGCTCGACCGGATGTTCAACTCGGCCGCCTCGGCGACACCCGGCGGTACGATCGGCCTGGTTGTCGTGGTCCTGTTCGTCGTCGCCGTGCTGGCCGCCCTGTGGTGGCGCCTGGGCACCCCACGCCGGCAACCCTCCTCCACCGCCGCCGCCCTGTTCGACGACCGCCCCCGAAGCGCCGCCGAACACCGCGCGGCCGCCGAGGCACACGCGGCCCAGGGCCACTGGAACCAGGCCGTGCAGGAACGCATGCGGGCCATCGTCCGCTCCCTGGAGGAACGCACCCTGCTCGACGTCCGCCCGGGCCGCACCGCCGACGAGGCGGCCGACGAGGCCGGCCGGACCCTCCCCGCACACGCCGACCGGCTGCGGGCCGCGGCCCGCGAGTTCGACGACGTGACATACGGCGGACGCAGGGCGACCGAGCAGTCGTACCACCGCATCGCCGAACTCGACAGCGACCTGGAGCGCGCCAGGCCAACCCTCGCCCACAGCACCAGCAACACGGCCCACACCACCCACCAGGGGGCCGCCGAGTGACCGCCGAGGCCACGCTGCCGACGACCTCCACCGCGCCCACCGTCCGTCAGGTGTGGACCCGCGCGCGAGGCATCGCACTCGCCGCCGTGCTCATCCTGGTGGCGGCCGTCGCCATGGCTGCCGTACGCTCCACCGCCCGGCACGGCGAACTGGACCCGCGCTCCGCCGATCCCTACGGCAGCCGTGCCGTCGCTCAACTCCTCGCCGACCGGGGTGTTTCCACGCACGTGGTCACCACGCTCGGCGCCGCGCGGAACGCCACCGGGCCGGACACCACGCTTCTGGTCGCTGCACCCGACCTGCTGACGAGCCGTCAACAGGCCCAGCTGCGCAGAGCCACCGCGGCCTCCGCAGGACGCACCGTCCTGGTCGCTGCCGGCAGCCCCTCCGTCGAAGGACTCGCCCCTGGGGTCACCGCAGACCCCGCGACCAGCGGCGCCACCACGCTCGCCCCTGACTGCACCCTGCCGGAGGCCCGGCGAGCGGGCAGCGCCGACACCGGCGGCATCCGCTACACCACCAGCCGCCCCGACACCGACCGCTGCTACACCAGCGCGCGTCTCGCCACCCTGCTGCGCATCCCCGAGACATCCGGGGGCGGCGACACCGTCGTGCTCGGCGCGCCCGACATCCTCTACAACGACCAACTCGACAAGCAGGGCAACGCCTCGCTCGCCCTCCAACTCCTCGGCTCCCGCCCCCATCTGGTCTGGTACCTCCCCTCGCTCTCCGACACCGCGGCCACCGGCGCCGGCGACCGCAAGAACTTCCTCGACCTGCTCCCCTCGGGCTGGCTCTGGGGCACCCTGCAGCTCTTCGTCGCAGCGGGCCTCGCCGCCTTCTGGCGGGCACGCCGCTTCGGCCCCCTCGTGCCCGAAAAACTCCCCGTCGCGATCCGCGCCTCCGAGACCGCCGAAGGCCGCGCCCGCCTCTACCGCAAGGCCGACGCACGCGACCGCGCGGCCACCGCTCTTCGCTCCACCGCCCGCACCCGCCTCGCCCCCCTCGTCGGCGTCCCCGTCACCCAGGCACACACGCCCGAGGCCCTGCTCCCCGCCCTGTCCGCCCACCTCACCGGCGAGCAACAGGCCCTGCATTCCCTCCTCTTCGGACCGCCGCCCGGCGACGACGCGGCCCTCATCACACTCACCGACCGACTCGACGCCCTCGAAAGAGAGGTACGCCGTTCATGATGGACCCGACCACTGACAACGCCGGGAACACCGGGGACGCGGGCACCGCCCGAGCCTCCCTCGAAGCCCTGCGCACCGAGATCGCCAAAGCCGTGGTCGGCCAGGACCCCGCCGTGACCGGCCTCGTCGTCGCCCTCCTCTGCCGCGGACACGTTCTCCTTGAAGGAGTCCCCGGAGTCGCCAAAACGTTGCTCGTCCGCGCCCTGGCATCCGCCCTCGAACTCGACACCAAGCGCGTCCAGTTCACCCCCGACCTCATGCCGAGCGATGTCACCGGCTCCCTCGTCTACGACACGCGCACCGCCGAGTTCTCCTTCCAGGAAGGCCCGGTCTTCACGAATCTCCTGCTCGCGGACGAGATCAACCGCACCCCGCCCAAGACCCAGTCCTCCCTCCTCGAAGCCATGGAGGAACGCCAGGTCACGGTCGACGGCACCCCGCGCCCGCTCCCCGAACCGTTCCTCGTCGCCGCGACGCAGAACCCGGTCGAGTACGAGGGCACCTACCCCCTCCCCGAAGCCCAACTGGACCGTTTTCTCCTGAAACTGACGATCCCTCTGCCCTCCCGGCAGGACGAGATCGACGTCCTGACCCGGCACGCCTCGGGCTTCAACCCGCGCGACCTGCGCGCCGCCGGCGTACGCCCCGTCGCCGGACCCGCCGACCTGGATGCGGCCCGCGCCTCCGTCGCCAAGACGACCGTGTCCCCCGAGATCACCGCCTACGTCGTGGACATCTGCCGCGCCACCCGCGAGTCGCCCTCGCTCACCCTCGGCGTCTCCCCGCGCGGTGCCACCGCCCTCCTGGCCACCTCGCGCGCCTGGGCCTGGCTGACGGGCCGCGACTACGTCATCCCCGACGACGTCAAGGCCCTCGCCCTGCCCACCCTGCGCCACCGGGTCCAGCTGCGCCCCGAAGCCGAGATGGAAGGCGTGACGGCGGACTCCGTCATCAACGCCATCCTTGCCCACGTCCCGGTCCCCCGCTGATGGCACTCACCGGACGCGCCGCCCTCCTCGCGGCCCTCGGCTCCATCCCCGTCGGCATCCTGGAACCCGGCTGGACAGGCATCCTCGCGGTCAACGGCCCCCTGGCCCTCGCCTGCGCCTGCGACTACGCGCTCGCCGCCCCCGTACGACGCCTTCTCCTGTCCCGGTCCGGCGACACCTCCACCCGGCTCGGGGAGACCGCCGACGTCACGCTCACGATCACCAACCCCTCCCGCCGCCCCCTACGGGCACAGCTGCGGGACGGGTGGCCGCCCAGCAGCTGGCAGCCGGGCACCGAGATCGAGGCCTCCCGCCACCGCCTGACCGTCCCCCCGGGCGAACGCCGGCGCGTGACGACCAGGCTGCGTCCCACCCGCCGCGGCGACCGCCAGGCCGACCGCGTGACGATCCGCTCCTACGGCCCCCTGGGGCTGTTCTCCCGCCAAGGCGCACACAAGCTGCCCTGGTCCGTACGAGTTCTGCCCCCGTTCACCAGCCGAAAGCATCTCCCGTCGAAACTCGCCCGATTGCGTGAACTCGACGGCCGCACCAGCGTGCTGACCCGCGGCGAGGGAACGGAGTTCGACAGCCTGCGCGAGTACGTCCCCGGGGACGACACCCGCTCGATCGACTGGCGAGCCACTGCCCGCCAGTCTGCCGTTGCCGTCCGTACCTGGCGCCCGGAACGCGACCGCCACATCCTGCTCGTCCTGGACACCGGCCGCACCTCGGCCGGCCGTGTGGGCGACGCACCGCGTCTGGACGCCTCCATGGACGCGGCACTCCTCCTCGCGGCCCTGGCGTCCCGAGCCGGCGACCGCGTGGCCCTCCTCGCGTACGACCGCCGGGTACGGGCCCTGGTCCAAGGCCGCTCGGCAGGCGACGTACTGCCAGGCTTGGTGAACGCGATGGCCACGCTGGAACCCGAACTCGTCGAGACAGACGCCCGGGGCCTCACCGCGGCGGCTCTGCGCACGGCGCCCCGCCGATCGCTGATCGTGCTGCTCACGACGCTCGACGCCGCTCCCGTGGAGCAGGGCCTGCTCCCCGTACTGCCGCAGCTCACTCAACGGCACACTCTTCTGATCGCCTCCGTGGCCGACCCGCACATCGCACGCATGGCAGAGTCCCGGGGCAACGCGGAGGCGGTGTACGAGGCAGCGGCGGCGGCTCAGGCGCAGAGCGAGCGTCAGCGCACCGCTGAGCAGCTACGACGGCATGGCGTAACGGTCGTGGACGCGACGCCGGAGGATCTGGCGCCGGCACTGGCGGATGCGTATCTGGCTCTGAAGGCGGCGGGCCGGCTCTGATCCGCCCTGGCTCTGCCGCCCTTCGGGGGTATGGGGGGTCCTGAAATGCAGAAAACCCCGCACCGGAACGGTGCGGGGTTTTCTCAAGAATTGTTCGGCGGTGTCCTACTCTCCCACAGGGTCCCCCCTGCAGTACCATCGGCGCTGTGAGGCTTAGCTTCCGGGTTCGGAATGTAACCGGGCGTTTCCCTCACGCTATGACCACCGAAACACTATGAAACTGTCGAACCCTGCCGCACCACACTCCGTGAAACGGAACGCGGGGCTGTTCGTGGTTTCAGAACCAACACAGTGGACGCGAGCAACTGAGGACAAGCCCTCGGCCTATTAGTACCGGTCACCTCCACCAGTTACCTGGCTTCCAGATCCGGCCTATCAACCCAGTCGTCTACTGGGAGCCTTACCCCATCAA